>NZ_CP027793.1:0-5251559 GCF_003013675.1 Rhodococcus (subgen. Prescottella) equi | reverse complement strand
TCTGTGTCCTCCCCGTCTGCGGGTCTGCTCGGCAGGTTGCCGTGGTTGTCTGTTGAGCTCCCCCGGGTGAGGCTGAACCCCTGAACTGCTGGGCAACGAATATGCCACCTGATCACTGTTTCCACACAATTATCCACAGATGTGGACAACGCTCGAGTGTGGGCTCGGCGGCTCGGGATGTTCACTCACGTCGAGCCCTCGAGGCTCTCACCAGGTGGAATGGTTTCCCGAGGGGCGACGCGCCTACCTGCGCGGGTCCGGACCCGGGCCGCGGGCGGGGGTGTTAGTTGTCTTACAGTCCTGCTTCTCGAGTGCGGTGCGATCACGCAGCCGGCGCGGTCCACTTCTCGAGACGTGCGCGCAGGTCGACAAGGCCATTCACGGACGGTAACAACCGATAGGTCGGTTCACTGCGATTCGAAGGATTCGGGCGCCCGAATCTCACACCGACGTCCCGTCGCGCAAGCCGGCGCCGACCCCGGTTTGACCTCGACTCCGGTGGTCAGTACCCTCGAACAGTCACCCGATGGTGAAGGATGCGCGCTGACCGCAGGTCGGTGCCCCGGATGCCGCGAGTGGCCCCCCGATTTCCAGTGAAATGTTAGACCGACGCCGTCCGGCGTCACCGATCTTCGAGGAGTGTTGACCGTGGCCAAGGGCAAGCGGACGTTCCAGCCGAACAATCGCCGCCGCGCGCGCGTTCACGGCTTCCGTCTTCGTATGCGGACCCGTGCGGGTCGTGCAATCGTTTCGGCGCGTCGCCGTAAGGGCCGCGCCGAGCTCACCGCCTGATTCGATCCTGACGTCAGGAGCTCGGGGTGTTACCTGAGCCGTACCGCCTGCGTCGCCGCGCGGATTTCTCCGCGACGGTGCGTGGCGGGCGTCGTATGGGTAGACGGGATCTGGTCGTCCACGCTCGCGAGCGTGGTGCGACCGACACCCTGGTGAGCATCGACGGGCCCCGTTTCGGGCTCGTCGTGAGCAAGGCTGTCGGACCGGCGGTGATTCGTCATCGAGTCGCCCGCCGGTTTCGTCATATCTGCGCCGGCTTGGTCGACACTCTCCCCGTCGACACCGACGTGGTGATTCGCGCGTTGCCGGGATCGGCGACCGCAACTTCCCGGGAACTCGACAAACAGCTGCGATCGGTCCTGCGACGGATGGATCTGCTGGCTGACGAAGGCAAGCCGGCATGAGCAGCGAACACGATGAGGCGCGGACCGAGCCCGGTCCGCGCTCGTCGTCGTTTCTCGGCACTGTGTGGACCACGCTGCGAAGTTTCCCCGCGCGGGTCCTGATCTTCCTCATCGAGCTGTACCGGACGTACGTGTCCCCACTCCGCCTGCCGACCTGTCGGTTCACGCCGACCTGCAGCGAGTACGCGGTCGACGCGATGCGGACCCACGGTGCGATCAAAGGCTCGGCACTGACTGTCGTGCGGCTCGCGAAGTGCGCGCCCTGGCACCCTGGTGGGTGGGATCCCGTCCCGGAACGACGCGGACGGCACCTCCACCATGTGAGCCAGGAATGACGCGTCCCGCTCGCCCGGAACTTGCCCAACTCCACGGCGTGGTGAACGTGGACGAACAGAGGAGTGCTTAGAGTCGTGCTCGACTTCATCTACTATCCGGTGTCTTGGATCCTTTGGGTCTGGCACAAGGTGTTCGGCGCCGTACTCGGCCCGGACAACGGCTTCGCCTGGGCGCTGGCCGTCATGTTCCTCGTCTTCACGCTGCGTGCCATTCTGTACAAGCCGTTCGTGAAGCAGGTGCGCACCACCCGGCAGATGCAGGAGTTGCAGCCGCAGATCAAGGCGCTGCAGAAGAAGTACTCCAAGGACCGCCAGCGTATGGCGCTGGAGATGCAGAAGCTCCAGAAGGAGCACGGCTTCAACCCCGTGATGGGCTGTCTGCCCGTGCTGCTCCAGGCGCCCGTGTTCATCGGCCTGTTCCACGTGCTGCGTTCGTTCAACCGGACCGGCACCGGTATGGGACAGCTGGGCATGACGCCGGAGCAGAACGCCGCCATCGGCAACTACGCGTTCAGCCCGGACGACGTCCAGTCCTTCCTGAGTGCCCGTCTGTTCGGTGCCCCGATCTCGGCTGCGATCACCACCCCGCAGGCACAGCTCGAGGCGTTCGGTCTGTACGGCACGGTCCCGACGGTTCTGAACATCGCGGCCGTGGCGATCCCGCTCATGGTCATCGCGTCCGTCGCGACCCACTTCAACTCGCGTGCCTCGGTCGCCCGCCAGAGCGCGGCCGCCGCCGCCAACCCGCAGTCGGCGATCATGAACAAGCTCGCGCTGTGGGTGTTCCCGCTCGGCGTGCTCGTCGGTGGCCCGTTCCTGATGATCGCGATCCTCCTGTACTGGGTCTCGAACAACATCTGGACGTACGCGCAGCAGCACATCGTCTTCCGCCGCATCGACGCGGAGGAAGCAGCGAAGAAGCAGGCCGTGATCGAGCGTCGGGCCGACAACGCCCCCAAGCCGGGAGCGCGCCCCAAGGTCGACAAGAAGAAGGCGTCCGCGCAGCAGTCCTCCCCCGTCGTAGACGCGGAGTCCGAGGATGCCGGCTCGACGGACGACACGGAGAGCAGTTCGGGCTCGGGCGGAGGTGCGGCCGGTAACCGGCCCAAGCCGAAACCCCGGCCCGCCGCGAACCGTCCCAAGAGCAACAAGCGCAAGCGGCGCTGACCTCGAGAAAGAGATCGACGATGACCAGTGAGCAGGACATTGCCCGGGAGGGTGAGGACAGGGAGAACACGGACGTGGTAGTCGAGACTCCTGATGTGGCCACCGACGGCGAGGACGACCTCATCGAGGAAGGCGAGATCGCCGGTGACTACCTTGAGCAGCTGCTCGACGTGCTCGACTACGACGGCGACATCGACCTGGACGTCGAGGGCGACCGGGCGGTCGTGAGCATCGACGGCGGTGACGATCTGGCCAAGCTCGTCGGCCGCAAGGGCGAGGTTCTCGACGCGTTGCAGGAGCTGACGCGCCTCGCGGTACAGCAGTCCACGGGCGTCCGGAGCCGGCTGATGCTCGACGTCGCCGGCTGGCGTGCCGGTCGTCGTGCGGAGCTCTCCGCTCTGGGCAAGGAGGCCGCCGAGCGCGTGCTGGAGTCGGGTGAGCGTGAGTCGCTGGCGCCGATGACGCCGTTCGAGCGCAAGATCGTCCACGATGCGGTGGCGAAGGTTGCCGGCGTGTCGAGCGAGAGCGAGGGCGCCGAGCCCAACCGCCGCGTCGTCGTTATCAAGGACTGACGTAGCGGGCTCGCCCGAAAATCGTGGAAGGGCCGCGACTCCCCCGGGGAGTCGCGGCCCTTTCTCTTGTTGTGTGGTGGTGGGTTGGGGAGGATGTTTCACGTGGAACTGGTTGATGAGCAGTGGGATGTGGTTGGTGCGGTGGCTCGGGTGTTCGGTGAGCGGGCGCCGTTGGCGGAGGCGTATCACGCGTCGTTGGCGTCGGATGGTGTGGTGCGGGGGTTGATCGGTCCGCGGGAGGTGCCGCGGTTGTGGTCGCGGCATGTGCTCAATTGTGGTGTGTTGGGTGAGTTGGTGGGGGCGAACGAGTCTGTGGTGGATGTGGGTTCGGGTGCGGGGTTGCCGGGTGTGCCGTTGGCGATTGCGCGTCCGGATGTGCGGGTGACGTTGGTGGAGCCGTTGCTGCGGCGGTCGGTGTACCTACAGGAATTCGTCGACTCGGTGGGGCTGTCGAACGTCACCGTGGTCCGCGGCCGCGCGGAACAGGAAGGTGTCGTCAAGGAGGTCGGCGGCGCGGATGTGGTGACGTCGCGGGCGGTGGCGCCGTTGGAGAAGTTGGCGCGGTGGTCGTTGCCGTTGGTGCGGGTCGGTGGTCGGATGTTGGCGTTGAAGGGTTCGAGTGCAGCGGAGGAGATCTCCCGCGACCGCGCGGCGCTGACCCGACTCGGCGCCGGGAAACTCGAAGTGCTCGAGTGCGGTGGCAATGTGCTGCCGGTGCCGACGATCGTGGTGAGTGCCGAACGCGTTGCGCACCATCGTCATCGCGGCCAGCGCCGCTGAGTCCGCATCGCCCCGACCCCTCCCCTCCCCCACCGCCGATTCGGTCGTGACGCGGTCAACCACCCACGAACGGCGCGACGAACACGCACGGCACGGGCCGGGGATGGTCCGGATCCAGTGCGTTGAGCACATGGCCGGCTGTGACGCGGGAGGCCAAGAGCGCGATATGGTCCGAGTAGTCCTGCGAACATCCGTCCTGGACTACGATGTTCGTCGCGTTGGGGCCCTCCACGTAGCCACTGGTGTACGGCCAGATGCCCTCGTCGTAACGGGTCATGATGTTGGTGTAGGTGACTTCCGGTGCGTACAGGCCGCCCTCGTGCAGTTTCGCGATGAACTGCGATGCGGGCAGGAACTGGACACACGCCTGGCAGAACGGCAGCACGCCACGGGCATCGTCGGTGCCGAGCGCGAGGAGCGTTGCGCCGCCGTCAGGTCCGGTGAGGGCACTGCCGTTCCACGCCGGACCGAGCGAGATGTACTTGTCGACCTTGGCTGCGCCACCGAGGTACTTGACGAAGTAGTTGGGCACGACCGATCCCTGTGAGACACCCAGGATGTCCACGCGTTCCGCGCCGGTCGCCGCGAGCACCTCGTCCACGAAGGCGCCGATCTGGGCTGCGCTGTCCTCCGCGCGGAGCATCCCCCCGATTGCGCTGATCGGGTACGGCTGGTCTGCGTAGTTGCCGAAGGTCGGCGCGAAGACGCAGTAGCCCTCGTTGGCGAGCAGCGGTGCAAACGTGGTCCAGTTGTTGAGTCGATTGCCGGCAGTGCCGTGGACGAGCACCACGGGGTTCGGGTGTTCCGCGGTCGGCTTGCACGACCAGTCGTTGGATCCTGCCGCGGATCCGCCGGGGTTGGTGAACTCGTCCTGCACGAAGAGGAAGTAGGGCACCGGGTACGGCTCTCGCGCGCTCGCCGCCGCGGGAGACATCCCGACGGTGACGACGGATGCGACGAGCGTAAGTGCTGCGGCGATCGCCGTCCGCCATCTGCGTGGTTGCTGTGTAACTGTCATGGTGTCTGCCCCCTCGAGTTGCCCGGTTCGAAGGGAACAGTACGGGTCGGGCGGTTTCTGGGAGTTGATTCGGAGAATCCATTCGCCGTAAACCTGAATCATGTTGTGCGACAGGGATAAATCCACACGGTTGTACCGGGTGGACCGGCGGCGTCGCCTGCCTGTCCATGAACCTCCTGGTGTTTCGTCACTGTGACAGCAAAATCCGGCATTGGGGCCCACGGATGTCGCGTCGGCGTGGCGACCGAAGCGACGTCCGACGTGTTTCACGTGAATCAACGTGATGATCCTCCCCTCCCCTGCACCGGTCACGACTGTCCCGGATCGAAGGTGTCGGGACGGTGCGACCCTGCAGGCGAGTAGAGCTAAGTGGTGGGGACGCCGCGAAGACAAGGCGTGCATGACGATGCCGAGGGCCGTCGACACCCGGGGCGTGCAACCCGTCCCTGGTGCACCTTCGTGAGACGCGTCGAGTCGTGCAGGTGGTCCGCCGCCCCCGAGTCTCCCCGTCGTGTTGCTCGGACCGCACCTGTGCCGCGTCGATTCGATCGGCACTCGTGTCGTGTACGAGCATGACGCGGCCGGGTGGTCCTGAGCTGGCGGGCACGACGCGTCGTCGGATCGGGGGCGCCGACTCCATGGACTAGTGCGGCACGCGAGCGTAGTCCGGCGGGGTACGGTTCGCGGACTCCCGCAGTGGCGGCATCCGGACCGCCGGCAAATGAGTCCCACGTGGAGCTGCCGCCGCGGTCCTCCTCCGCTTTCATCTCCGCTCCGGAGGGGTTCTTGTCGCCGGCTCGTCGAAAGTGCGCTTTCCGGCCGACCGAAGCGCGACGACCCGGGCCCGCGCGGGCCGTTTCGGGCGGGCCGCCTTGTTTCACGTGAATCATGTTGTACGGCAAGGAAATAGCGAGATCAAGCAGGTTTGGCCGAGCGCCCGCGTCGTACACCCACCCGGGGGTACCGGGCGATTTCGTCACTGTGACAAACGGTTCCGAGTTTTGCTCGGCGTGGCCGTCGAAAGGGTCGTGATCGACCGCCGGCAGACGTCAGAGGGGCGCCGAGGGGCGACCGTTTCACGTGAAACGGTCGCCGTATCCCCGCGCGGTGTTCCACGTGAAACACCCTGCCGGACACTCCCCCACTGAATCGGGCGACGCACACGACGAGCTCACCCCGTGCGGCAACGCCTGCCCGGGTTTGTTGTGTGGTGGTGGGTTGGGGAGGATGTTTCACGTGGAACTGGTTGATGAGCAGTGGGATGTGGTTGGTGCGGTGGCTCGGGTGTTCGGTGAGCGGGCGCCGTTGGCGGAGGCGTATCACGCGTCGTTGGCGTCGGATGGTGTGGTGCGGGGGTTGATCGGTCCGCGGGAGGTGCCGCGGTTGTGGTCGCGGCATGTGCTCAATTGTGGTGTGTTGGGTGAGTTGGTGGGGGCGAACGAGTCTGTGGTGGATGTGGGTTCGGGTGCGGGGTTGCCGGGTGTGCCGTTGGCGATTGCGCGTCCGGATGTGCGGGTGACGTTGGTGGAGCCGTTGCTGCGGCGGTCGGTGTACCTACAGGAGATCGTCGACGACATCGGACTCGACAACGTGAGGGTCGTGCGGGGGCGGGCCGAGGAACCCGGTGTCGTCAAGGAGGTCGGCGGCGCGGATGTGGTGACGTCGCGGGCGGTGGCGCCGTTGGAGAAGTTGGCGCGGTGGTCGTTGCCGTTGGTGCGGGTCGGTGGTCAGATGTTGGCGTTGAAGGGTTCGAGTGCAGCGGAGGAGATCTCCCGCGACCGCGCTTCCCTCACGCGGCTGGGGGCTGGCAAGCTGGACGTCGTCGAGTGTGGTGTCGAAGCACTGCCGGTGCCGACGATCGTGGTGAGCGCGGAGCGTGTTGCCCAACACGGTCGTCGGCACCGCTGAGTTGCGGGCTTTCGAGGGCTCGAGGGTTGAGAATTACCGCATGAGTGGTCATCAAGTGAAGGAGCAGTAGATGTCGGCTGGATCGGAGTCCGCCGTTTCACGGGAAACAGTTTCACGTGAAACCTCAACGTCGTCCGACGCGCCGAACGGCGGCAGCGGAGACGGTTATGCCCACTCCCCCTATTCCGGGATCTCGCTCGCGGACACGCCGATCGGGGCAGCCGCGCAGCGAGCCAGCCAGGTGCTCCACCCGGGGTCGGTGAGCCTGCCTCGACCACCCGAACGTCGCGTCTTCACTATCGCCAATCAGAAGGGCGGTGTCGGCAAGACGACGTCCACCGTCAACCTTGCGTCCGCGCTGGCGATCCAGGGACTCACCGTCCTCGTCGTCGACCTCGACCCCCAGGGCAACGCGAGCACTGCGCTCGGCGTCCCGCACACGTCGGGGACGCCGTCGAGCTACGAACTGCTCCTCGGTGAGGTGACGGCGAAGGAGGCGATCCAGCAGAGCCCGCACAACGAGCGCCTCTACTGCATCCCCGCGACCATCGACCTGGCCGGCGCCGAGATCGAACTCGTCTCGATGGTGGCGCGCGAGAACCGGCTCAAGAACGCGCTGTCGGAGAAGGCGCTGGCCGACCTCGACTTCGACTTCATCCTCATCGACTGCCCACCGTCCCTCGGACTGCTGACGGTCAACGCGATGGTCGCCGCGAAGGAGGTGCTGATCCCGATCCAGTGCGAGTACTACGCCCTCGAGGGTGTCGGGCAGTTGCTCCGCAACATCGAGCTCGTCCAGGCGCATCTCAACCCCGATCTGCACGTGTCGACCGTCCTGCTGACGATGTACGACGCCCGAACCAAGCTGGCCGACCAGGTTGCCGAGGAGGTGCGCAAGCACTTCGGTGACGTGGTGCTGCGGGCGGTCATCCCGCGCAGCGTCAAGGTGTCGGAGGCCCCCGGCTACGGCATGACGGTCCTCGACTACGACCCCGGATCCCGGGGCGCCATGAGCTACCTCGACGCCGGCCGCGAACTCGCGGCGCGCAGCATGTCCACCAACACTCAGGAGCAGTGAGATGGCGCAGACACGCAAGGGCGGCCTCGGACGCGGGCTGGCCGCACTGATCCCCACCGGGCCCGCGGGCGGCGGGCCGGGTCTCGGGACCGCCGCCGCGGACGTCATCATCGGCACCTCCGCCCCGACCACCGACGCCGCCGCGGTCGAGACCGCAGCCGACACCGCGGCGGAGACGGAGGCGCCGGCGAAGGCGTCGAAGCCCGCCAAGAAGGCGCCGGCCAAGGCACCCGCGAAGGCGGCGTCGAAGACCGCGGCGAAGGCGGCGTCGTCCGACGACGTGGTGGCCACCGCGCCCACGCCGGCGCCCGCCGTCCGTACCGACGGCGAGCCCCTCTCCCCCACCGGGGCGGTGTACCACGAGATCCCGCCGCTGCAGATCCAGCCCAACCCCAAGCAGCCGCGCAGCGTCTTCGACGAGGAGGCGCTCGGCGAGCTGGTGCACTCGATCCGCGAGTTCGGTCTCATGCAGCCGATCGTGGTGCGCCGGATCGGACCGGAGCAGTACCAGCTCGTCATGGGCGAGCGTCGGTGGCGGGCCAGCCAGCTCGCCGGGCTCGAGACGATCCCCGCGATCGTCCGCGAGACCACCGACGACTCCATGCTTCGTGACGCGCTGCTGGAGAACATCCATCGGGTGCAGCTCAATCCGCTCGAAGAGGCAGCCGCGTACCAGCAACTCCTCGAGGAGTTCGAGGTCACCCACGAGGAGTTGGCGTCCCGGATCGGACGTTCGCGTCCGGTTGTGACCAACATGATCCGACTCCTCAAGTTGCCGATTCCGGTGCAGCGGCGGGTCGCGGCGGGCGTCCTGTCCGCGGGGCACGCACGGGCGCTGCTGTCGCTCGAGGCCGGCGCCGACGCTCAGGAGGTGCTCGCGGCACGCATCGTCGCCGAGGGCATGTCGGTCCGCGCCACCGAGGAAGCGGTCATGCTCGCCAACCGTGAGGGCCCCTCCCCTACCCCGCCGGTGAAGCGCAAGCCGATCCAGATGCCGGGCCTGCAGGATGTCGCCGAGCGGCTGTCGAATTCGTTCGATACCCGCGTCACCGTGAGCCTCGGCAAGCGCAAGGGCAAGATCACCGTGGAGTTCGGTTCGGTGGACGACCTCGAGCGCATCGTGAAGATGATGGAGCAGCAGGCGGGTAGCTGACATCGCCCCGGCGCCCCGGGGCGATACGTCACAGTGACATAACCGGTCGTGGTGCCCGGTCGGGAACCGGACACGGCAGTGTCGCGCCCGGGACGCGGGACGGGCGCGCGGGGCAAGTCCGACTGTCGCGCCGCCGACGGAACTATCCCCTATTCTGGAGGGGATAGTTCCGTCGAGGCGGGTGAACCTCCCCGAGTGGTCTGGAGGCTGGGGGCATGGAGGCTGGCGTACACGGTGTCGACTAGCGTCACGTCTCTCACCCTGGACGGTCTCGACAAACTGTCCTCACATGCCCGGCGATGCGTCTTCTGGGAGACCGATCCCGCCGCGGTCCGCGCGGCGCGCGAGACCGGCAACTTCTACGATCCCGAGTTCGAGAAGGAAGCGTGGCTGTCGATGGTCATGCTCCAGTGGGGATCGTGCGGTCAGGTGGCGATGGTCGACGACAAGCCGGCCGGATGCGCGCTGTACGCGCCGCCGAGCATGGTTCCGCGTGCCGACCTGTTTCCCACCTCCCCCGTCAGCGCCGACGCGGTGCTGCTCACCACGATGCGGCTCGAACCGATCGGCGACGAGCACGGTCTCGGTGCGACGCTGATCCAGGCTGCCGTCGGTGATCTCGTCCGACGCGGTGTCCGGGCGCTCGAGGCGTTCGGTATCCGGGGCGAGGCACCCAGCGACGTCCCGACTGCGACCGCGGCGCTGGACTGCTCCCCGCAGGAATGCATGATCAGCGCCGATTTCCTCGAGGACGTCGGCTTCGAGGTGATCGCGCCCCACCACCGCTTCCCGCGGCTTCGCCTCGAGCTCGATCGCGACCACCTGTGGAAGGCGGACGTCGAGGCGGCCCTGGATCGCCTCCTGGAGGTCGCGGCCCTGTCGATGCTCGACATCGACGAGAAAAGCCCTGTAGCGGTCCGCTAGAGGGCTTTTCGGGCGTCCCGGCAGTCGGGCAGGTCCAGCTGTGGGAGGGTCAGCGCGCCTGCGGTGCGCTCGACAGTTCCTCGGCGAGCAGCTCGGCGAACGTGAACGTGCCCGTCGGGGCGTCGTCCTGTCCCAGTAGGTACAGGCGCTTGACGGCGATCAGGATTGCTTCGGCGATCGTGTCCCGCGACCGCGGATCCGTGAGTACCCGCACGTCGGATTCGTTTGTGAGATAACCGATGTCGACCTGAACGGTGGGCATCTTGGTGAGCCGCAACAGTTCCCAGGTACGGCCGTGAGTCCTGCAGTCCCGCAAAGGAGTTCGGGCCACGATCTCGCGCTGGATGAACCCGGTGAGGATCTGTCCGATCATCGAGGTGGATCCGTGCGAGTTGCCGAAGTGGTAGCTGGCCACGCCGCTCGCGGCGGGGCTGGAGTGGCTGTCGCAGCGCAGCGCGATCATGAGATCGGCGTCGAAGCCGTTGGACGTCTCGGCACGCTCGGCCTCGGACGGATTGGCGTGCTGGGGCCGGGACAGGAACGTCTCCATCCCGGTCGCGGCCATCCGGCCCTCGAGCCGGCTCGCCAGATCCCACAGGATGTCGGCCTCGCTGACCGGGCCGTTCGGGGTCTGCACGACCAGGCCCGTGTCGGCGCCGCCGAGCCCGGGATCGATGACGATCCGCTTGCCGCTCAGCTGCGGGCCGGAGCGGCGGACCAACTCCTCCTCGCTGATCGCGTGCGGGGAACCGCCGGAGACGCGGGTGCCGAGCAGTTCCAGCGACCGCAGCGTCGCGGGACCGCAGATGCCGTCGGCGGCGATGCCGATCTCACGCTGGAACGAACTGAGCGCCTCGTGCGTCTTCGGCCCGAAGTAGCCGTCGACGCGTCCGACGTAGAAGCCGAGGTCCTGCAGGCGCGTCTGCAGCGCGGCGACGTCGTCGCCGTACAGCGGCGCCGACAGTTGGTAGATGAGGGTGCGGGCACCGAGCCGGTACGACGCCTCCTTGAGGGAGCGGTACGTTGCCGGACCCACGATGCCGTCGACGAGCAGCCCACGTTGCTGCTGGAATGCCCGGACCGCGGAATCGAGATGGTGGTCGAACATTGCGTCGGGTGACACCCAGTGCGAGCCGTTGACGGACTCGCGCTGCGTCTCGGCCACCCCGTTGTGGAGGAAGCCCAGGCCGGTCAAAGTACCCCGAATCTCGGCGACGGCGGGGCCGTGATCGCCGTGACGGAGTAGCTGCATGCTCGCGGGCCTTTCGTTGCGCGTACGTTTGTCGATTCTCTCAGACGGCGCTCGGCCCCGGAAATCTGCTCGGGCCACAGTGTGACAAGGCTGTGGTCACACTGTGGCCCGGCAAAGGGTCCAACGGGTCGAACGGGACGCGTCAGAGGACGTCCGCGAGGTCCTTGAGCAGCGCGGCCTTGCCCTTCGCGCCGACGATCGTCTTCACGGGCTTGCCGCCCTGGAACAGGATCATCGTGGGGATGGACATCACCTGGAAGTCGCGGGCCGCGCCCGGATTCTGGTCGATGTCGAGCTTGGCGATCGTGAGCTTGTCGCCGTGCTCACCGGCGATCTCCTCCAGGACCGGGGCGACCATCTTGCACGGGCCGCACCAGGTGGCCCAGAAATCGACGAGCACGGGCTTCTCGGCGTCGAGAACGTCCTGCTTGAACGAGTCGTCGTTGATGGTGATGGTGTTCGCCACAGAATCCTCCTGGGATCTGATCCGGGTGGGTTGACGGAAGGGGTCGAGCAGATCAGGCGTCGACGGCGACGGGTTCGCCCGCGGCGGCCAGGGTGTTGTCGGTGATGTCGCCCTGATCGGCCAGCCAGCGCTCGGCGTCGATCGCGGCGGAACAGCCGGTTCCGGCCGCGGTGATGGCCTGACGGTAGGTGTGGTCCACCAGGTCGCCGGCCGCGAAGACACCCGCGGCGGAGGTGGCGGTGGTGGGCGACTGCACCTTGACGTAGCCGGCGTCGTCGACGTCGACCTGGCCCTTGACGAGCTCGCTGCGCGGGTCGTGGCCGATCGCGACGAACATGCCGGTGACGTCGAGCGTGGACTGCTCGCCGGTCACGGTGTCGCGGATGACGAGGCCGGTGACGCTGTTCTCGCCCAGCACCTCGACCGGTTCGGCGTTGGTGACGAAGCGGATCTTCTCGTTCGCCTTGGCGCGCTCGAGCATGATCCGGGACGCGCGGAACTCCTCGCGACGGTGCACGAGGGTGACGCTGCGGGCGAACTTGGTCAGGAACGTGGCCTCCTCCATCGCGGAGTCGCCGCCGCCGACCACGACGATGTCCTGGTCGCGGAAGAAGAAGCCGTCACAGGTGGCGCAGGCACTCACACCGCGACCGAGCAGGCGCTCCTCGCCCGGGATGCCGAGGTAGCGCGCGGCGGCACCCATCGCGAGGATGACGGCGCGTGCGTAGTAGGTCTCGCCGTTCGCGACGACCTTCTTGACCGGCCCGTCCAGCTCGATCTCCTCGACGTCCTCGGTGCGGATGTCCGCGCCGAAACGCTTGGCCTGCTCGCGCATCTCGTCCATGAGATCCGGGCCCATGATGCCCTCCCGGAACCCGGGGAAGTTCTCCACCTCGGTGGTGGTCATCAGCGAGCCACCGAACTGGGTGCCCTCGAAGAGCAGGGGCTCGAGCTCCGCACGGGCGGCGTAGACGCCGGCCGTGTACCCGGCGGGTCCGGAGCCGACGATGATGAGGTCACGGACCGTGGTCGGAGTAGTCATGCGGGCCTTTCCTGTCTGTCCTGCGCTGCGTTCGTGTCGATAGCTCACGCGGACGCGCCCGGGAAGGCGTGGCTCGCGGAGTCGGTCAGGTCAACAACAGATTAGTGGCTGTTGTTCCCTGCGGGGGTGTGCCGCGACGGGACCCCGCTGTCGAACGTTTCACGTGGAACCAGACGTGTGGAGCGCGTCATAGGGCGCGGGTGCGCTCAGTCGGCCCGCCGGGCGAGGTCGGCGACGTACGGCCGGACGAGGTCGGCGGCGGTACGTCGCACCTGTTCGACGTCCTCGCCGCGCTCCACCTGGCGGGTCGCGGCGTGCAGCACCGCGTTGATCAGCTCGGACATGGCCGGGACGTCGGACGCGCCCAGCTCGCGCAGCGCGTCGGACAGCGGGGTGTAGAGGTCGTCGTGCATCGCGCGACTCTTGGCGTTGATCTCGGGTCCGGGCGCCAGCTGCGCGAGCGCGGTCGCGATGGCGTGTTCCCCCTCCGCGACCAGGTCGAGGTTCGCGTCGATGTACGCCAGAACCCGGCGCTCCGGGGCGCCGGCATGTGCCATGGCTGCGGCGACGCGGGCCGACCATCGGGGGAAGGCGTCCTCGATGAGCGCCTCGAGCAGGTGCTGACGGGACTTGAAGTACTGGTACATGCTCGACCGCGCGAGCCCGGCCCGAGCGGCCACCTCACCGAACGACGGGATGTCGGTGGCCCCTTCGGCGAGGACCTCGCGGGCAGCGTCGAGGAGGGCACGTTGCTGGGCGGCTCGATGCTCACCGACGGTGGGTGCATTGATCCGCGGCACGTGCCCTCCTCTCGCTGGGGATCTTCCGGACTATCGCGGTGTGAGCCGCCCGTCCGTCATCTCGACCACGCGGTCGCAATAGTCGAGGACATCGTAGTCATGAGTCACCATGACGGTCCCGACCTTCGATTCCCGGGTCTCGCGCGCCAGCAGCTGCACGATCTCGTGGCTGCGGGCCCGGTCGAGGGCCGCGGTGGGTTCGTCGACGAGCAGCAGCGACGGTGTCGACACCAGCGCGCGAGCGATGCCCACCCGCTGACGCTCGCCGCCGGAGAGCTGATCGGGACGGCGGTCGGCCTTGTGGGCCAGGCCCACCTGCTCGAGCAGCGCGAGCGGGTCGCGGAACTTCCGGCCCTTCGTGTTGCCGAGGTGCGACACCAGGCGCAGCTGGTCGGCGGCGGTGAGCGACGGGATGAGGTTGCCGCTCTGGAAGACGAAGCCGATCTGTTCGAGCCGGAACTTCGCCGCCTCGGACTTCTTCATCGTCAGCAGGTCGTGGCCGCCCACACGGACGGCGCCCGAGTCGGGAGTGGTGAGTGCGCCGGCGACGGCCAGCAGGCTCGACTTGCCGGAGCCCGACGGTCCGACGACGGCCACCATCTCGCCGGGGCGGACGGTCAGGCTCACACCGTCCAGTGCGGTGACGGTCTGCTCACCGTCGCCGAGGGTCAGGTTCGCGTCGACGATCTCCAGCGCGGCAGTGTCGATACGGGTTTCTGCGGACGTGGTCACGGCGGAGTCCTTTCCGGCGCTCATCGCTGGCCTCCCAGCGCGTTCAACGGATTGACCGACGCGATGCGGACGATCGCGATCGCGGCACCGACGAGGCCGAGCACCATCAGCAGGACGGCGGCGACGGCGACTGCGCCGGGCTCGAGCAGGAACGGCACTCCCCCGCCGATCAGCGATCCGAAGCCGTATCCGACGGCGGCACCGACGGCGACGGAGCCGAGCAGCAGGATGAACGCCTGCGCCAGGCCGTCGCGCAGCAGGTAGCCGGTGGAGGCACCCATCGCCCGCATGACGGCGATCTCGTGCTTGCGTTGGATCGTCCAGACGGTGAAGAACGCACCGACGACGAGCGCGGAGATCGCGTACAGGAACACCTTGATCAGGTTGAGGGTCATGGTCTCGGCGCTGTAGCCGGGCGACGACGCGAACGAGTCCTCGAGCGCGACCGTCGAGGTTCCGGCGGCGGCGTCACCGGCCGCGTAGTCGAGCGTCGCACCCGGCTCGGCCTTCAGCGCGACCGCGGTGGATTCCGTCATCGACTGGGCGGGCACGGGCTCGCCGGGGCGTACGCCGGAATGCAGCTGGCGCCACATCTCGATCGGCAGGTACGCGACATCGACGTGGCCGAAAGTCTGCTTGCCCTCGGTGATGCCGACGATCTTCAGCTCGGTGCCGAGGCGATCGATCGTGACGGTGTCGCCGAGCGCGACGCCCTCGTCGAGTGCGCTCTTGCTGACGACGATGCCGTTCGGATCGCCGAGGCCTGTCCCCTGCGCGGCGCTCGGCGCGAGGAAGGAGTCGACCGGGACGCCGAACAGCGCGAGGTCGACGGGGACGTCCTTGTCGTTGTGGGCGTTGACGAGCATGTTGCCGAAGGGCGCGGCCTCTTCGACGCCGGGCTGCTCGCGCCAGGCCTCGACCTGCGTGTCGGTGACGACGCTGCGCGAGAAGGCCGAGTCTGTCTTGGTCCCCTCGTTGAAGGCGAACCCGTCGACGGGCGTGGCCTTCAGGCCGGAAACGCCGTCCTCGACGAGGCCGGAGGACAGGCCGGACAGCAGCACCATCAGCACGGAGATGAGAGCGATGACACCACCCATCAGGCCGAATCTGGAACGCGCGAACCGTAGCTCCCGCAGGGCGAGGAACATTCTCGAACTCCTGGTCGGTGTGGGGTGTTTGTGGGGTGTTGACGACAACCGCCCGCGATGCTCGACGAATCGACATCTTCCCGACGGCCTGTCGGCAAATATACCAACACCGTGTCGGTAACAGTCGTGACGTTCCTCTCGCCGCACCGCGCACAGAAGAGGCGGCCGGCTTCGCAAACCGAGAGGATGGCGCAACGGGCTGTCCGTGGCCGACAATTCGAGGCGATGAGTGCACACGTGAACGGCAGTTCCGTCCAGTCCGGACGGCCCCGCGACCCGAGAATCGACGCCGAGGTCCTCGCGGCGACCCGCGACATGCTCGTGGAGGTCGGCTGGGACCAGTTGAGCCTGCGTGCAATCGCGACCCGGGCGGGCGTCAGCCGGGCGGCGCTGTCGCGGCGCTGGCCGTCCAAGGCGCACCTGGTGCTGGACTCCATCCTCGGATCGACCCCCGACCTCGCGCCGTTCGAGGGCACCGACCGCGCCGGCTGGATCGACTGGGTGGTCGCCGGCAGTGCGCAGATCTTCTCGCGCCCCGACGTCCGGGCCGCCGCGCCGGGACTGCTGGCGGCCCTGCGGGATCACGACGACCTCCGAAAAGCGTTGTGGCAAGGGTTCAGTGGACCGGCGGCCGAGCTCTTCGCGGCGCACGCGGGGCCGGGTGAGTCGGAGGATGAGCGGCGTCGGGATCTGCTCGACGCCCGAGCGGTGCTGGTGATGGCCGCGGGATCGGCCCTGTTCTCGAGCCTGATCGTCGGCGACGATGCCACGCCCGAGCTGCGAGCGCGCATCCTCGAACTGCTCGCGCCGGTCGCGGAGCGACGTCGACCCCAGTCCGAAAGATAGTTCGGTTCAGCCGATTTCGGTGCTGTCGATCAGGTCGGGGTGCGTCGCGTCGCAGCCGGTGCCGACGACCAGCGCGAGGAGGGTGGGCGGGGTGGGCCCCGCGACCAGCAACAGCACGGCGTCGGTGTCCTGGAAGCGCACGGCACGCATACCCAGGACGGGCCGGGTGGCGCCGACACCGACGGCCGACAGGCAGGCCGACCGCACCTCCGGGCGGGCGAGGGCTCCGACTCCGTCGGCAGCGGATTCCGTATCTCCGACCAGTGCGAGGAGCTGCCCGCGATCCAGCTCGCCGCTCAGTTCGACCCGGGCCGGCGCCACGTCGGGCGCAGTAGTGGTGGCCGACGCGACGGCCTCGGGCCCCGTGGAGCCGGAGCGGTCGACGCCGGTGAGGGCGAAGACGACCGCCACCGCCGCAGCCATCGACGCGGCCGCGACGCCGAGCCAGGCCATTCTCCGCCGCTTCGCGGTGGCGTCGGCCAGCGGCACGACGTCGGAACGAGGTGCCGAAACATTCAGCCCCAGCGCCGAATTGATGCGCGCCGCGACGTCGTGAGGAATTGGTGTCTCGACGCTGTGATCGCGGCCGACCTCGGCGAGGCGCGCGCTGACCGCGTCGAGCGCGTCGAGCACGGCCACCGCCTCCGGGTCCTGCCGGACGAGCGGCCACAGCTTGTCGCTCACGGCGTCGGGAAGGACACCGGCGTGCAGGTCGGCGAGCAGATCGGTGGAGAACGGGGGGCCGAGAACGGCGTCGTCGTCGTGGAGCGTCATCTCACCTCCTACCCGCAGTTCCCGGGGCACGATTGTGCCTTCAATCTGTTCTGACGCGGGAGAATCAAGATCGGTTCCCTACATCGCGCAAGTATTCCAAATGAGATGCGAGCTTGGTACGGGCGCGTGCACAGCGGCTCTTGACGGTCCCCTCGGGCACGCCGAGCCGCCGGGCGGCCTCGGCCACCGAATAACCCTCCATGTCGACCGCCACGACGGCCGCCCGCTGGTCCGGGGAGAGCCGCTGCAGGGCCTGGTCGACGAGGATCGACGTCTCGCGTTCGGAGATGCGGTCGCGGTCGTCGCCCGGATCCTCCGCGTCGTCGTTCGACAGCGACACCGTCTGCCGCACCCGGTTGCGCCGGATCCGGTCGAGACACGCGTTCACCACGATCGTGTGCAGCCAGCTGCGCACGGCCGCGTCCTCTCGGAACGAGCCCGCCGTCCGATGCGCCGACAGCAGCGCCTCCTGCAGCGCGTCCGCGGCGTCCTCGGCCGTGTAACTCGTTCTCCTCGCAACGTGCCAGAGATGGTCGTAGTGCCGATTCAGCAACTCCGCGAACGCGTCCCCATCACCCGACGCGTGCGCTGCCAAGAGTTCCGAATCCGACAGACCAGCTTTGGCGACCCCCCTGAAGATTCGCACCGGCGGATGCTAGCTGATCGGTTGCCCGACATGCCGTGCCGGATCGGGTCGGACGGTATGTCAGGACGCCGCGGTGAACGCGACCTCGGCGATGCCGGACTGGTTCTTTCCGCTCGTTGCGCTCAGATCGGTGATCCACACGAGGACGTTCTTGGTGGCGCCCTCCGCGGTGAGTGGGATTTCCGTCACACCGTCCTTGAGGGTGGCGTTCCCGATGACCCGCGTCTGGTCCAGCGACGTGTTCGGGGACGGCGCCGTGCGGATCTCCACCTGGGTGCCCGGCGTGGGCGAGGTGATCTGCATGCTGGTCAGCTTCGCCGCGTCGGGGAGCGTCACCATCAGCCCCACGCCGTTCTTGAGCGCCGGGAACGGCTGGAAGTACGCATCGGTGTTCCACACCGTCGCCGGGTTGCCGTCGATCGCCATACCGGCGTTCGCGGCATTGTCCGGGGTGCCCTGCGGCGAGAACACGGCCGCGTTCACGGGCCGGACCGTCGTGGTCGCGGACGGCGCAGCGGACGGCGACGCCTCCGACGACGGCTCGGGCGCCACGGCGGACGTCGTCAGGCCCAGGTTCTGCTTGTTGAGCGGTTCGTCGGAGTTGCCGCCCGTCAGCAGGCTCACGAGCCACCAGCCGATCAGGGCGAGCACCACCACGGTCAGCACACCGAGGGACACGAGCGCGATGAGTGTGCGGTCCGACTTCTGCTTCTCGGCGGCCGCCGTCTCGGGATCCTCCGGCAGTGCGTGCCCGGTGCTGCCGGGCGCCCGCTGGCCCAGGCGCAGCGCCGGCATCAGGTCGGTCTTCTGGTCGACGACCGTCGCCTGGTCGAGAATGTGCTGCACCGTTCCCGCCGCACGGATTCCGCTGTCGCCGCCCAGCGCGCGGGCCGCCACCGCGGAGATCTCGAACGGCACGTCCGGGCGCACCTCGCGCGGCTCGACCGGACGGCCCGACGCGTCCCGGTCCGCCGGGAGCATCGCGTCGCCGTCGTCGGGCCGGTTGCCCGGGCCGTCGAGCGGCCAGCGGTCGGTGATGAGCGCGTACAGCATCGCGCCCAGTCCGCGCACGTCGGAGGCCGGGTCGGCGTCGGAGAGCGTGCCGGGGAACGCGAGCACTGCGTCGCCCGCCGCGCTGATCCGGATGCGGTCGGGGTCGTCGACGGACAGCGCGCTGCCGCCGCGGTGCGCGGCCTCGGCCGCCCCGGCGAGAGCGCGGACGGCGCGGGCGGCGCCGATCGGTGACGGCTGGGTGGACGCCATCTCCTTGAGCGAGCGACCCGGCGTCCACTCGGCGACGACGATGCCGCCCGAGGAACCTCGGACCACGTCGAGCACGCGGGCGAGGCCGGGCGAATTGATCCGTCCCAGGCGCAGCGTGCGCGACAGGATCGCCTGCGGCCCATCGGGGCCGGTAGCGGCCGGACCTTCGGCCTGCTGATCGGCATCGACGAACGTGAGCGCCACCTCGCGGTCGAGCTTGATGTCGAGGGCCTGCCAGAACTGCAGCCCACGGGCGCCTCCGTGCGGTGCCAGCAGCCGGTAGCGGCCGCCGGCGACCGAGGCGCCCGGCACCAGTTGGGGTCCGCGCAGCGGGCGGCGGGGCTCGGAGACCGCGCCCGTGACGCGCAACGGCGGAAGCTGCGGCGAACCGATCGGAAAGACGCCGGTGTCGACGTTCAGATCCCGGGCGCGGCGACGGCGATCCGACGTCCGGTCGGCGTCCTCCGCCTGCGGGTCCGCATCCGACGCGTCGGAAGACTCTGCCGCCGAGCCGGTTTCGTTCGACGTGGTGGCGTCCGGCTGCTCGTCCGACGAATCCGTCGAAGCGCCATCGGCGTTCACCACCTTGGTGGTGCCGTCCTCGACGTCGGTGGACGTACCGTTGCGCTTGCCGGCACCGTCGTCGTCGCTCACACTCGCTCCTTCAATGAACTCGTCGGGAATGTAATCCGCGCCGACGTATGCCTCGCTGCGTCCAGGGTACGGGAGGCCATCGGGCCTATCGAGTGACCGCGGCAGGTCCCGGACAACCGGAATCAGTTCGGTATCAGCCTCGTACGGCTGCGGTGCCGCGGTGGTGTCCTCGTCCGCTCCGCCGCCGCGGCCGCGCAGCGCCGACACCTTGCGGCCCACCGCGACGGTCACGGCCATCACCTCGGGCACCTTCGCCAGCCACATCAGGACGAACGTGACGACCAGCATGATCGCGCCGGTGATCGCGACGCGGACCATCGCGCCCGGCCCGCCGAACGAGTCGGACAGTTTCTCGAGCCCGAGCAGCTTGTCGGCCGCGAACATCGCGACCGCACCGGCCGCGGACGCGAGCAGCACCAGCCACACCGTCTTGCCGACGTTCGCCATCCTCAGGTCGCCGAGGCTGCGGTGCAGCAGGAAGCCGCCGATGAACGCGCCCGCGATGAACGCGACACCGTTCGCGGCGCCGAGCAGGATCACCACCTGCTGGTTGTCCGCGGCCACCAGCGGCGTCAGCGCCGACAGCGCGATCTTCACACCGGTGATGCCGAGGATGATCCAGGTCGGGGTCCAGGCCTGCTCGCGCGCATAGAAGACGCGGAGGTGGATCAGCACCAGCGAGTACGGGATGAGCGTGAACGCCGACCAGCTGACCGCCTCGCCGAGCCGCTCGGCGTTACCGGCCCCGAAGTTGCCGTAGCCGTACAGCGCGTGGCCCACCTGGGGGCCCGCGAACGTCAGGAACGTGATGACCGGGATGAGCGCGATCATCGTCAGACGGGTGGCCACCGACAGGTCGTCGACGACGGCGGGGGTGTCGTCGGCGGCCGCGTTGCGGCTCAGCCGCGGCATGATCGCGGTGAGCACCGTGACGCCGAGGACGCCGTACGGCAGCTGCAGCAGCAGCCAGGCGTTGTTGTAGATCGCCGGGCCGGCCTCGTCGGCGTGCGCCGAGACACGGGTCGCGAAGACCATGCCCGCCTGACTGATCAGCACGTACAGCACGATCGCGACGGCCATCCCGCCGAACTGCTTGAGGCGGTCGTCGAGACCCCACAGCGGGCGCAGCGAGATGCCGTTGCGCTTGATCGCCGGGATCAGGCTGACCGCCTGCGTCACGACACCCGCGGTGACGCCCAGACCCAGCAGCAGCAGGTGCGGGTCGCTGATCCGGACCGGGTCGAGCGAGATCTCACCCGGGATCAGCCAGTACGCGGCGAGGATGCCGAGCACCACCAGGTTGTTCAGGACCGGCGCCCACGCACCCGGTTTGAAGTCCTGGCGGGTGTTGAGGATCGCCGTGAGCAGCGCGGACAGGCCGTAGAACAGGATCGCCGGCAGCAACAGGAAACACAGCGCCGTGGTGAGGGCGGTGTTGACCTCGCCGTCGTCCGGCAGGAAGACCTGCGTCGTGAGGATCGGCGCGGCCGCGGTCGCGAACAGGGCGGCCGTCCCCAGCAGGGCCAGGGCGGCCGTGAAGAGTCTTCGGACGAACGCCGCACCCTGGTCGGGGTCCTCACGTTCGGCGCGCACCAGCACCGGCACGACGATCGCGGTGAGCACCGCGCCGAGCACCAGCTCGGAGATCATGTTCGGGATCTGGCTGGCGACCGTGAAGGCACTGGCGACCGCGGGACCGAGCGCGGTCAGCAGCAGCAGCTGCTTGAGGAACCCGGTCATGCGGCTGATCAGGGTCGCGATCGCGATCGATCCCGTGGCCGCCAGCAGGCCCTTCTGCTGCTTCTTCGCCGTCGGCTCGGACGCCTGCTCGGGTGCGTTCTCGACCGCCGGACGCGGCTGGGCCGGCCGGGGGACGGCCTGGGTCGCGGCCGCGCGCGGCGGCATCGGCTGCGGGCGGGGGCCGCCCTGGGGCTGCGGGCGTCGCATGCCCGGCGGCATCGGGCGCGGTCCGCCGGGAGGCATCGGGCGCGGTCCGCCGGGAGGCATCGGGCGCGGTCCGCCTGGAGGCATGGGTCGCTGGGCTCCGGGTTGACCAGGTCGCTGCGCTCCGGGGGGCACGGGACGCGGTGCGCCCGGCATCGGGCGCGGCGGCATCCGGCGTGGCGCGCCGGGCGGGACCGGGCCGTTCTGCGGCGGCGGGACCGGGCGTCGGGCGGGCTGCTCAGGGGAACGGCGATCGGGGGCAGGACCGCGGTTCCACGGTTCCGGCCGCGCCGACGACCGAGCGCCCTCGTCGCGAGAGTTCTCGGTCATGGACGTTCATACCCTTCGTCGGCTTTATCGGGCTGGCCACGGAACCGGTGCCAGAGTCGTCGCCCGGCCAGGAACAGCAGAAGTGCACCAGCGCACGCCGTAATTATCGCCAAAGCTTGACCGTACGCATTCGACCGCACCGTGACGGACGTCTGTTCGCCCAGGCTCTGGCCGCTTTCCGTGGCGAGTGAGAAGTCGACCACCATGGTGCGGGAGTCGGCGATCTCGGCGGGAACCTGCAGCGACCGGCTCCCCCGCGGCGGCAACTGCTGCGGCCCGATGTCGGTGATGTGCATCTCGGCGGGGGCGTCGACCCGCAGTTGCACGGTGATAGCGACGGGCAGTTCGTTGCGGGCCACCAGCAGCAGCGGGCTCTGCTCCGATGCCAGCGTGTACACGCCGCCCGGCGCCAGGATCGTCACCGACGCGTACATCCCGTCGATCGTGGTGGCGACCGCGTCGACCCGCTGTTGCGCGACCGTGTCGGCCGCGACGTCGGCACCGTTCTGTTCGCTGCGCCCGGCCAGCGTCATGGCACGCAGCAGGTCCTCGCGCAGCGGGGCGAGGAACCGGGTCGGCGTCAGCGCCGCCTGCGGATCGTCGACGAGGGCGTCCATCAGTTCGTCGATCCGCGGTGCCTGCGCACCCACTCCCTTCTCGACCGACTGGGGTGTCCCCTCGACGATCGCCTGCTCCGGATACGCCAGGGACGAGGGGTCCGGGGACGTCGGCGGCTGCTCGGCGACCCGCGCCAGCGGCTTGGGGGTGGCCAGACCCGAGCGCAGCAACGTCGACGCCGTCGACAGGACGGCGGCGGCCTCGTCGCCGTCCGCCGACCACAGCTGCGGCGGCACGATCAGCATCGGCCGGTCGGGTGGTTGGTTCACTCGCCGGGCGGAACCCTCGGTGGATCCCGCCGACTGCAGAGCCGTCCACGACATCGCACCCAGCGCGTCCTGCAGGCGGGCGGTGCGCGAATCGCCGTCCACGTTGTAGCGCGCGCGGTCCGGCACGTACGACGGTGTCTGTGGGTCCGCGCCGACCGCCGCGAGGGCCGCGCCGGTGGAGACGTCGAACAGTCCGGCGGTGACGGCGTCCGCTCCCCCGCCGGCCACGACGACCTTGCTGCCCGCCGTGGCCGACGACTCGACGGCGTTGGCGGCCAGCAGCGTCGTCGTCGGTCCGATCCCGTGCAGCAGCTGCGCGGACGCGTCGTCGAGGACGCCGGAGTCGGGCCAGGTGACGTTCCGTAGCGAGGTGACGCCGAGGATCGAGTCGACGATGTCGGCGGGCGCCCGCAGCGCGCTGTCGGTGAGCGAGGTCTCGTCGACGCGGCTCAGCGCCGACAGGTCCACCTGGCCGAACGGCACCGATGTGATGCACATCGTGCGGGCGAGTTCCTTCAGTCGGTCGAGCCACGCGGCGGCGGCGGCCGATCCGGTCCCCTCGCGGGCGGGCCCGTTCGGCACGGCCGGATCGTCGACGACGAGATAGCCCTGCGTCATGTTGCTGACCGTGATCAGCAGATCCGGGTCGACGGCCAAGCACAGGCTGTCGGTGAGGCGGCGGTCCCGGTCGACGTCCGGCCCGGTCGCGTACTCGGCGGCGGCGAGGAGCTGGTCGAGGCGGCCGCCCGAGGACAGGGAGCCGGCGAGCTCGTCGTCGACGAGCCGGACCTTCTCGGTGACCGATCCCGGAACCCCGGCCGCGAGCCTGGGCCGATCTGCGAGCGGCCACAGCATCGTCAGCGCCACGGGAGCGGACGTGTCGGGCGGCACCGGCGCGGTGGGCGAGTTCTCGGTGACCTGGGGTGTGGTCTCCGGGGCGCTACCGGCGGCCCGCGGCAGCCCGAGCACCGGGAGCAGGAAACGGGCGTCGTCGAGTCGGGCCTGGCCGCCGTACTCGGGGGTGCCGTTCACGTTCACCAGGAGCGGGTAGACCCCGGGCTCGGTGACGTCGAGCGACGAGCCGGTGAGCGAGCGCAGCGGCAGGGACAGCACGAACTGCTTGCGCTCACCCTCGGCCAGTTCGGAGGCAACCTGCACGAAGGGGCCCACGACGTCGAACTCGCCCTGATCCATGTCGAGTGAGGTGCGCAGTTCCTCACTCGAATCGACGCGGGGCGCCCGCTGCAACCGCACGCCGACGTCGGTCACCGGGCGGTCGCCGATGTTCGCGACGGTGCCCGTGACGGTGACGACGGGATCGGACGTCGTGGTGACGGTCGACGGGGCGACGTCGTCGATGTGCAGTTCGAGGAACTTGGGCTGGCTGCGTGCCTTCGTGGTCTGCGTGCGGTCCGGGATCGGCGCGGCGTCGGCGCGGGCGGGCGAGCCCGCCGGCAGCGGCTGCGCGGTCGCCACACCGACTGCGGCGGTTCCGGTGACGGCGCCGATCAGTATCAGGACGAGCGCCAGCACCGTGTGGATCGCGGCACCGGGTCGTCTCCGTGCGGGACGCGATGCCAGGGTCATTCGGCGTCGGTCTCCCTCACCGGGGAGGCGCCCATCTCGGCGATGAGCTGGCCGGCGATCTCGGCGAGCTTGCGTTCGTCCGCGTAGGCGAGCCGGGAATCCAGCTCCGACAGCGGCACCCACGCGACCTCGGTGACCTCGATGTCGGCGTCGGACAGCTCACCGCCGAGGGACCGCATCAGATAGTGGTGCACGGTCTTGTGGACCCGCCGGCCCTCGGTGACGAACCAGTAGTCGATGCTGCCGAGGGAGGCGACGACGGAGCCGCGGATGCCGGTCTCCTCGGCGACCTCGCGCATCGCGGTCTGCTCGGCGGTCTCGCCCTGCTCGATGTGCCCCTTGGGCAGCGACCACAGCAGACGCCCGCGCCGGTCGGTGCGGCCGATGAGGGCGGCGCACAGTTTGTCCTCGGGCCCGCCGAGGCCGTCGACGACCAGTCCGCCGGCGGAGGTTTCGCGGACGGTCCGCAGGTGCGGGGTCTTGGATTTGACGGGATCCGCGGTCGTGCCACGACGCCGCGAGGAGCGGCGGTTGCGGTTGGCACGTTCGGCGGCGGACACCTCATCGATCGTAGTTGACCCGGCGCGACCTGCCGGACTCCCACGCCAGAGGCCGGGCCGGACCGCGCGGCGTCCTCGCCGGAGGTGCGTTCGGCGCCCCGGCGACCTCGGTAAGGTTTGCTGACGTGAATGCCCCCACCCCCGATGCCGAGCGGCGTGCCCGACTGCTGAACGGTGCGCATCGAACCCTGAGCAGTCTGTCGGACGTGCTGGACCCGCTCGGTGCGAGGTTCACCGAGGCCGGGCACGAGCTGTACCTGGTGGGTGGCAGTGTGCGCGACGCGGTTCTGGGCCGCCTGGGCACCGACCTCGACTTCACCACCGACGCGCACCCCGAGCAGGTACAGCAGATCCTGCGCGGTTGGGCCGACAACCAGTGGGACACCGGCATCGCGTTCGGCACCATCAGCGCGGCCAAGGGCGCCGACCAGATCGAGATCACGACCTACCGCACCGACACGTACGACGGGGTCACCCGTAACCCGGAGGTGCAGTACGGCACGACGCTCGACGAGGACCTGGTCCGACGCGACTTCACCGTGAACGCGATGGCGGTGCGGGTCGACGGGACCGGCACGTTCGAGTTCGTCGACCCGTTGAACGGTATGGACGCGCTCCTGGCCGGTGTCCTCGACACCCCTGCCGCCCCGGAGATCTCGTTCAACGACGATCCGCTGCGGATGCTGCGGGCGGCCCGCTTCGTCTCGCAGCTCGGCTTCACGCTCGCGCCGCGCGTGCACGAGGCGATCGTCGAGATGTCCGGGCAGATCGAGCGGATCACCGCCGAGCGGGTGCGCACCGAGCTCGACAAGCTGATCCTCGGCGAGTTCCCCATCGACGGTGTGAACGTCATGTGCGAGACGGGGCTCGCGGCCCGAGTGATCCCCGAGATCCCGCAGTTGAAGCTCGAGATCGACGAGCACCACCAGCACAAGGACGTGTACTGGCATTCGCTGACGGTGCTCAAGCAGGCCATCGACCTCGAGGACGGTGACCCGGACCTGGTGCTGCGCTGGGCGGCGTTGCTGCACGACATCGGGAAGCCGGACACCAAGCGCAACGAGCCGGGCGGTGGCGTCAGCTTCCACCACCACGAGGTGGTCGGCGCGAAGATGGTGCGCAAGCGGATGCGGGCGCTCAAGTACTCCAAGCAGATGGTCGACGAGGTGGGCCAGCTGGTGTTCCTGCACCTGCGTTTCCACGGCTACGGCGAGGGCCAGTGGACCGATTCGGCGGTCCGCCGGTACGTCACCGACGCCGGCGATCTGCTTCCCCGCCTGCACAAGCTGGTCCGCGCGGACTGCACCACCCGCAACAAGCGGCGCGCGGCGAAGCTGCAGGCCACGTACGACGACCTGGAGCGACGGATCGCGCGGATCGCTGAGCAGGAGGATCTGGCGCGGGTGCGTCCGGACCTCGACGGCAACGCGATCATGGAGCTGCTCGGGATCCCGGCCGGTCCGCAGGTGGGCAAGGCGTGGAAGTTCCTCAAGGAGCTGCGTCTGGACCGCGGTCCCCTCGAGCGCGACGAGGCCGAGGCCGAACTGCTGAAGTGGTGGGCGGACCAGCCGAAGGGCTGACCGTTCGCATCTGCGGAACGAAATCTTTGAGACCCCCGCAGATGCGGATCTAGACTCCTGTCATGCCTGACATCCGGATACGTGACGCGGCCCAGCTACTCGGTGTCAGCGACGACACCGTCCGACGGTGGATCGACGCGGGAACGATCACCTCGCACAAGGACGACGCCGGCCGCATGGTCGTCGACGGCCGGCAGCTCGCCGAGTTCGCGAGGGCCAACGCGGCGCCGGCGCCGGAGGATCCGCTCGGCGTGGGCAGTTCGGCGCGGAACCGTTTCACCGGCCTGGTGACCCGGGTAGTGGCCGACGGAGTGATGGCGCAGGTAGAGATGCAGTGCGGGCCGTTCTCCGTGGTCTCGCTGATGAGCGCCGAGTCGGCGACCGAGCTGAAGCTCGAGCCCGGCAGCATCGCGGTCGCCGTCGTGAAGGCCACCACGGTGATCGTCGAGACGCCGGCGGTGTCGGCGTGAGGCGCGTGCGGGCGGCCGCGGCGGTGGGAGTGCTGGCGCTGACCGTGCTGCTCACGGGCTGCAGCGGTACCGCCGATTCGGGGACGGAGTCCGATTCCGGTGCCACGATCACGGTGTTCGCCGCGGCGTCGCTGAAGTCGACGTTCACCGAGTTGGGCCGGCTGTTCGAGGCCGAGCACCCGGACACCCGGGTGGTGTTCGACTTCGCGGGCTCGTCGGACCTGTTCACCCGCATCGACCAGGGCGCACCGGCCGACGTGTTCGCGTCCGCGGACACCGCGAACATGACGAAGGCCGTCCGGGCCGGGTTGACCGCGTCGGATCCGGTGAACTTCGCGACCAACACCCTGACGATCGTGGTGCCGCCCGGGAACCCGGGCGGTGTCACGTCGTTCGCCGACCTGGCCCGACCGGGCCTGGACGTCGTGGTGTGCGCGCCGCAGGTGCCGTGCGGCAACGCGACCCAGCGCATCGAGGATCTGACGGGGGTGCGGTTGTCCCCGGTCAGCGAGGAGTCGTCGGTGACCGACGTGCTCGGCAAGGTCGTGACCGGGCAGGCCGACGCCGGACTCGTGTACGTCACCGACGCCGCCGGAGCGGGCGACAAGGTCGAGTCGGTCCCCTTCCCGGAGTCCGCGCGAATCGTGAACACGTATCCGATCGCCGTGCTGCAGAAGTCCGGCGATCCCTACGCTGCAGGTGAGTTCGCGGCCTTCGTGATCGGACCCGACGGTCGGAATGTGCTGTCGGCGGCGGGATTCGGCGCACCGTGACCGTCGCGGCGCGGGTACGGGTCCCGGCCGGGTTGCCGGTATGGATCTACGTGCCCGCGGCCGCCGGCGGCCTGCTGGTGGTGCTGCCGCTCGTCGCGATGCTGGTGGGCGTGGACTGGGCGAACTTCCTGAGTCTGGTCACCTCCGAGTCGTCGGTGGACGCCCTGCTGCTGAGCTTGAAGACGGCGTCGATCAGCACGGTGCTGTGCCTGTTGCTCGGCGTGCCGATGGCGCTCGTGTCGGCACGGTGCGAGTTCCCCGGGTTGGCGGCGCTGCGCGCACTCGTGTTGCTGCCCTTGGTGCTTCCGCCGGTCGTGGGCGGGCTCGCGTTGCTCTACACCTTCGGCAGGCACGGCCTGATCGGGCGGCACCTCGAGGTGGCCGGCATTCAGATCGCGTTCTCGACCACCGCGGTGGTGCTGGCCCAGACGTTCGTGGCGCTGCCGTTCCTGGTGATCAGCCTCGAGGGTGCGCTGCGCACCGCGGGCCGCCGCTACGAGGCCGTCGCCGCCACTCTCGGCGCCCGCCCCACGACGGTGCTGCGCCGCGTCACGATCCCGCTGGTGCTGCCCGGACTGATCTCGGGTGCGGTCCTCTCGTTCGCCCGCGCTCTCGGCGAGTTCGGCGCCACCCTGACATTCGCCGGGAGCCTGCAGGGTGTGACGCGGACGCTGCCGCTGGAGATCTACCTGCAGCGGGAGACCGACCCGGAGGCGGCGGTGGCGCTGTCGCTGGTGCTGGTGGTGGTGGCGGTCGTGATCGTGCTGGGCACGCGGACCCGCCGCATGGTGGGGGCGCTGTGAGCGGCCTGCAGTTGCGGGCCCGGGTGGCGGCTCGCGGCGTGGATGTCGCGCTCGAGGTGGCGCCCGGCGAGGTGGTCGCGCTCCTCGGGCCCAACGGCGCCGGCAAGTCGACACTCCTCGACGTCGCCGCTGGGCTGCTGCGCCCCGATGAGGGCCGCGTCGTGCTCGACGATCGGGTGCTCACCGACCTCTCGAAAGGCGTTGTGGTTCCGTCACATCAGCGCTCCGTCGCGATGCTCGCGCAGGAGGCGCTGCTGTTCCCGCACCTGACCGTGCGCGAGAACGTCGCGTTCGCGCCGCGTAGTGCCGGCGCCGGCCGCCGGGAGGCGTACGCCGTCGCGGACCGGTGGCTCGGCGAGGTGGACGCGACCGAACTCGCCGGCCGGCGGCCCCGGCAACTGTCGGGCGGGCAGGCGCAACGGGTCGCGATCGCGCGGGCGCTCGCGGCCGGACCGCGGTTGCTCCTGCTCGACGAGCCGATGGCGGCTCTCGATGTCGGTGTGGGGCCCGCCGTGCGGGCGCTGCTGCGGCGGGTCCTGCGCACCGGCGACCGCACCGCGATCGTGGTCACCCACGATGTGCTGGACGCTCTTTCGCTCGCCGACCGGGTTGTCGTGCTGGACGCCGGCCGGATCGTCGAGGAGGGGCCGGTGGAGCAGGTCCTGGCCCGCCCGCGCAGCGCGTTCGCGGCCCGGATCGCGGGTATCAACCTGATGGCGGGCAAGGTGCGTGACGGGTTCCTCGACACCGTCGCCGGAGCCGTGTACGGGATCGCGGAGGAAGGCTGCACGGACGGCGAATCCGCGGTCGCGGTGTTCAGCCCCACTGCCGTGGCGGTACACCGCGTACACCCGGAAGGCAGCCCGCGCAACGTCTTCCGGGTGCGAATCGCGGAGATCGAGGGTCTCGGACGGCACGGTCACGCGATCCGGGTCCGCGCCGTCGATCATTCCGACGGCACCGCCGGACCGGTCGCCGACGTCACCGCCGCTGCTGTCGCCCAGCTCGACCTGGCCCCCGGGGACGACGTGTGGTTCGCCGTCAAGGCCACCGAGGTCGCGGTCTACCCGACTTCGGCCCGCATGAGATAGACGTTGTAGCTGTCCCACTCGGACATGGTGAAGTACAGCGCGTCCGGAGTGGACCAGGGATGCATGAAACCCCCGTACAACCCGGGGTACTCGGCGGCGTCCGCGAGCGTGGCACCGTCGGACCAGACGCCCTGGGGACTGGCCGAGCGGCGCAGGACGATCCGGCCGGCCGCCGGATCGAGATAGCTCATGAGCCAGTGCTTCTCGGTGGCGTCGTAGCGCACGGACAACTCGCTCGCCGCACCGGCGACGAGCGGTGTCGCGAGGTGTTCGATCACCGGCACCCAGGACCCGGACACCCAGTACTGGTAGGCGCTCGGGTTGAGCAGCTTGTCGACCGGGACCCGCGCGAGGCCGACGGCGCCCATGCGCCCGTTGGGGGTACCGAACATGTACACGTGGTCGCCCTGCGGGACCATCGCTGTCACCTGGAAGCGTCCGATTCCGAAGATGTTGTCCCACTTGGCATGCTGATCCTCGGTCCAGGTGCGTCCGCCGTCGTCGGAGTAGGCGATGCCACCGTAGTTCGTGTACCACATGCCGGGGACGACGCTCCACCGTCGCACCGACATGTAGGAGAGGTACTGACGGTCGCCGATCGCGAAACCGGACGTCGGGATCGTGGTGGTCTCCCAATTGGGAATGTGTCGGGAGGCGATGATCTCGGCGGCATGACAGCGGCGGTCCTGCACCATCGAGTCGATCGTGAGGCCGTCGGCGAGGTCCGTGTCGGTGCTGTGCCCGAGCACGTTGCTGCGCCAGTCCTGCCCGTTCGCACCCGGCGGGGCCCAGTCGAGCCCGAAGGTGTCGCCGAAGACGACGGAGACCTCGCCGGGACGGCTCTCCCAGGTGATACCGAGGTCGGTGCCGCTCACCTGCCAGCGTTTGTCGGTGCGGTTCTCGGAGCCGGGGCCCGTCACCTGCGAGACCAGTTCGACGTTGCGCACGTGCGGGGCGCCGATCGGTGCGGTGGGCGGTCCGGGCTCGATGGTGCCGACGTCGAGCGGCGGTGCCGGCTGCGGTTCGGGCCCCGGGTCGTCGCCCGGTATCGGGATCGGAATCGTCTCCGGTCTGGGCTGGATCTCGATCCGCGGCAACGAGAACGAACCGGACCCGGAGCCCGATCCGGGTGATGGCCCGGCATCGGGTGGGGGCGTCTGGTCGACGGGATCGGCGAGATCCGGGCACGGATCGGTGCACGGGTCGGCGGGCAGTGGGTCCTGCGGTACCCGCGTCTGATCGGGAACAGGGTCGGGCAGCGGCACCGGGACCAGTCGGGGGTACGGCAGCGGCACGTCGACGAAGGGCGGATCCGTCGGCGCCGGCTGCGGGTCGCGCGCGGACGGGTCGAAGCCCTGCTCGCCGCACGCGTTCGTGAAGGCCGCCGGGCCGGGAGTCTGGGCTGCGGCGGGTGCCGAGGCGAGCGCCAGTCCGGTGGCGGTGGCGGCGAGTAGCGACGTCAGAGTCCGTGGCACGACCATCAGTTCCGTCCGGCAGCGGTGTGCGCCGAACCTAACATCGGCGGGTCCCTCACCCGCGGCGCAACGATGACGACCGTGACGGAACCGTGTCGCGGCGTGGTGCGTCGAACAAGGGTATGGACGGACTCGAGTACTGGTTCGGCACGGGGGACGGGGCGACGACCACATGGACTTCGCCCGCGGATCTGGACATCGATGCGGACGGTGGGCTCGACGCGGTACGCCTCGACTTCGACGGCGACGGTCTCGTCGACGACGCGATGTGGGACAGCGACGGTGACGGGAGTGCCGACCACGCGGTCCTCGACGTCGGCGCTCCCGAGGCCCGCTACTTCGTCGATCCGGCCCGAAACGGGCTGTGGGCACGGCAAATTCCGCAGCCGGAGCCGTCCGGTCCGCCGCAGGGGTGGGGGCGCGTCGACTTCGACGGCGACGGCGAGCGGGACGACGCGAGCGTCGACGCCGACGGTGACGGCACCCCCGACTACGTCCTCGTCGCGACGCGGGATTCGTCCCGGTACGACACATTGTTCGTCGCGGAGGAGGAGCCGGAACGGATATCGATGCGGCTGAGCGACAGCGACGGAGACGGACGGTTGGACACGGCGCGGCGGGAAGGCATCTAGCCGGTGAGCGGAGTCCGGCGCGAGTTCAGCCCGATACCGAGCAGGCTCAGGGCGTACACGCCACCGGCGGCGAGGACCAGACCGAGGGAACGCCCGTCGGTGGGGACGACGGTGGCGGCTGCGGCGATGGCCAGGCAGAACGCGACGTTGAAGACGGTGTCCTGCAGCGCGAACACCTGGCCGCGGCGGTCGTCGTCGATTTCGATCTGCATCGCGGCGTCGCCGGTGAGCTTGACGGTCTGGCCGGCGAATCCGAGGAGGAAGGCGCCGGCGAGCAGCCACACCTGCGACAGCGTCGCGATCATCGTGACCTGCACGACGAGGGCGAACGCGATCGCGACGGTGACGGTCCGGGGGCGGCCGAGGCGCGGGATCAGCCACGGGGTGACGAGCGCGGCGAACAACAGGCCGGCGGCCGTGGCGGCCACCGCCACACCGAATCCGGCGAGGCCTCCCGGCAGCGCTCCGCCGGCGGCCGGGTCCCGCAGGATCAACACGAACAGCAGGGTATTGACGCCGAAAGCGATGCGGTGCGCCCCGATTCCGAGCATTGCGGTGGTGACGCCGGGAGCCTGCCACACCGCGGTCGCGCCGACGCGCAGGCCCTCGAGGATCGCGAGTGCGGTGCCCCGGGTGTCGGCGACGGTGTCGGTGGGGCCCAGGGCGTGCCGGGCGAATCCGCGGGCTGCGGTCACCGCGATCACCGAGCCCACGGCGCCGACCGCGACGGCGGTTCCGGACCCGACGTCGCCCTCGCCCACCAAGCCGATCACCGCCACCGCGGTGCCCGCGCCCAGCGCCGAGAACACCGAACCGGCCGTCGCGAGCACCGAATTGGTTGGCACCAGCCAGCTCTGACGCACCACGTGCGGCAGTGACGCGGAGATACCGGCGAGGACGAACCGGCTGACGCCGATCGCGGCGAGCGCCAACAGCAGCAGTGGCGTCTCTCCCGCTCCCGCGATCAGGGCCGCCGCGATCACCAGAATGAGAAGGCCGCGCAGGGCATTCGCCCACAGCAGCACGGCACGGCGGTCCCAGCGGTCGAGCAGCGCGCCCGCGAACGGGCCGATCACCGAGTAGGGCAGCAGCAGGACCGCGAAGCCGGCCGCGATCGCGAGCGGTTCGGTCTCCCTTTCCGGGTTGAACAGGATCGCTCCGCCGAGCGCGGCCTGGAACAGCCCGTCCCCGTACTGGCTGGCGAACCGGACGGCGGTGAGCCGGGCCAGGCCGGGTGAGTGGCGCAGAGTCGTGGCGGCGGCCGCCCACGATCCCCGAATCGAACTCCATCTGCGCACACGGTGACCCTATCGGGCGGCTCGTGCGGTCAATTCGTTCCGCCACCACCGCACCGTGGCGGCCGCGGCGTCGCCGAGCGGGGTCGGTGCGAGCCCCAGCAATTGCTCGCTGCGCGTCGAGTCCATCACGAACGGTGACTCGAACTGGTACAGCGTCTCGGCCAGTTCCCGGGTAGGACGATGCGCGACGCCGACGGCCCGCAGCAGCCACCCGGGCAGCGTTCCCACCCGCGGCTCCGGAACCGCGGCCGCGTCCGCGAACGCCGCCACCATCTCGCGTTGCGTGACGGCCGGCGCCGTGGGCGCGTGCAGCACCGAGTTCCACAACTGCCGATCGTGCGCCGCCGCGATCATCGCCGCCGCCAGATCCGGCACGTACGTGAACGAGTGCGGGACGTCGGCGCGGCCCATCACCCGGATGGTCTTCCCGTCGAGCACCGACGGCACCATCCGCTCCCCCGCATGGGCGGTCAGCACGTGCGGACCGAAGAAGTCGGACGCGACGACGCTCACGGTCGGCACGGGATGCGCGGCGCGGGCGGCGAGCAGGCGGGTGCGGACCCCCAGCTTGCCGGTGGTCGCGTCGCGTGGGCCGGCCTCGGTCATGGGCCCGTCCGGGCGGCCGTACGCGTACAGGCTCTCCGGGAACACCACCACGGCGCCGACGCGCTGCGCGGCGTCCATCACCACCTGCTCGGCCGCGGGCAACTCCCGCTCCCACGCGCGGGCGTCGTACGCGGAGCCGTGGATGCAGTGGAAGACGGCGGTGGCGCCGTCGAGCGCCGGGGCGAGCGCGGCGGGATCGGAGACGTCGACGCGGAGCCGCTGGATCCGCGGATGGTCCGGCCCGCTGCCCGAGCGGGTGAGCACGCGGACGTCGTAGCCGACGTCGGCGAGTTGCTCTGCGACCGTCCAGCCGACGGGTCCGGCTCCGGTCACTACCTGCAGATTCGACATGACGTGCTCGCTTTCTCGAGTGAGGTTTGGGAAACGAGAGCACTGCTCTCTGTTCTCACCATGCGCCTCGCCGACCGCGCTGTCAAGAGCGGTGCTCTCTTTTGTTGACAGTGCTCTCGTTATTCCGGCAGGGTGGTGCCATGACCGTCACCCCGCGCGAACGAGCCCGCGAGCAGACGCTCGCCGAGATCACCCGGATCGGCCGCGAGCACCTCGCCACGCACGGCGCGGCGGGGTTGTCGCTGCGGGCCGTCGCCCGAGATCTCGGGGTGGTGTCGTCGGCGGTGTACCGGTACGTCGCCAGCCGCGACGAACTGTTGACCCTGTTGGTGATCGACGCCTACACCGAGCTCGGTGCGGAGGTGGATGCGGCCGTCGGCGCGCTCCCGGTCGACGACCACCGCGGCCGGCTGCACGCGCTCGCTCGCGCGGTCCGCGCCTGGGCCCTGCGTGAGCCGGCGCGGTACGCGCTGCTGTTCGGCAGCCCCGTGCCCGGCTATCACGCCCCCGCGGAGCGCACCACGGGACCGGGCACGCGGGTGATCGTCGCGCTGGTGGGGCTCATCGAGGACGCGCAGCGGATGGGGGCGCTGACGGTGCCGGACGAGGCGGTCGACCCGGTGCTGTCCGCCGACCTCGACCGGATCCGCGCGGAGATGGAATTGACGGTGTCCGATGCTCTGCTCGCCCGCGGGGTCCTGGTCTGGGCTGCGCTGTTCGGCGCGGTGAACTTCGAGGTGTTCGGACAGTACGGCGCCGACACGTTCACGGATCCGGCCGCGCTCTTCGAGCACCATCTGGCGGTCCTGGACCAGATCCTCGGGCTGAGTTGAGGCCGGGCGGAGTGGCCGACGACACGTCGACCACATACCCCTAGGGGTATAAAGTCTGGGGTGGAGAAAGGATCCCCCCAGGGGGTCTGGAGAGAGCGGGCCCGGTGGCCCTAGGGTCGGACGTCGTGGGCATCTTTCGGAAGTCGTACGGAACGGTCGACGTGCACAGGGCGCAGAGCCTCGTCGAAGAGGGCGCGGTCCTGCTGGACGTGCGATCACGTCCGGAGTGGGACACCGGCCACGTGCCGGGTGCCACGCACCTGCCGCTGCACGAGGTGGTCGATCACGGCATCGACGTGGTCGGCGGGCGACCCGTCGTCGTGATCTGCCGCTCCGGCGGGCGATCGGCGAACGCGGCACGTCAGTTGTCCCGGCTGGGAGCCGAGACCTACCTGGTGCGCGGCGGGTTCGACGCCTGGCGCCGCGCCGGCCTCGCGATCACCACTCCGGACTGACCGCCACGTCACACGAGGAGTACACGAACATGGCACTGCCGAAGCATTCCGGTTGGACCGTCGAACGCATCGTCCCGCTGCTGGGCGGGTCCGTGGTGGGCACGAGCCTGCTGCTCGGCCGCAAGCACTCACCGAAATGGCGGGGGCTGACTGCCTTCGCGTCCGCGAACCTCGTGCTCTACGGGATCGTCGGCTGGTGCCCGATGAGCCTGCTCCTGCAGAAGCTGGGTGTGCCGCGCGGGGCGACCTGCCCGGTGCCCGCGACGCGTGCGGACAGCGCGCAGGGGTAGTCCCATCCGGAGCGGTATCGCGTTGTGCCCGGTAACGATTCGGTGTCGGTGACGCGCTCGCCGAGAGGTCAGCGCGTTCCGGCCCGGCGACGCCGGTGGACAGCGCCCCGACTTCCCCGATTTCTCCGTGATGACCGGTTAGCCTCCCTCGTGAAGATCACCTAGCCGCCGCCCGAGCACGCCTCCCCCCACAGTGTTTGCGGCCGTGCCGGTGGCGGCGCGGACTGCGCACGAAGGGGATCCATGAACGCTCGGCGATTGGCTGCCGCATTGGCGACGACGATCGGGACGGTGCTGCTGGCAGCGCCTGCCGTCCCGGTCGCCGCCGCTCCGCCCGCTCGAATGGCAGTTCCGCAGCCGCCACCGGGTGGGGCGGTCGTCACGGTCAAGACCGGTGGTGATCGCGCCGGTGACGGCTCGCTTGTACCGCTCCCCGGCGTGACGCTCGGTCTGTACCCGACGGAGTCCGACGCCGTCCCGGCGCTCGAGTGCGTGTCCGACGGCGACGGCGACTGCAACTTCGTCGTCGAGGACGCGTCGAATCTCATCGGGACACGGCCCTTCGTCAAGCAGATCGCGGCTCCCGGTGGGTGGTTCGTGAATCCGAGCCTGCGGACCGGCCCCGGCAGCGGGAGCGGATCCGTCGATTCGCCCTACGTCTTCCAGACTCCGACTCTCGAGGCCGGATCGACCTACTCGTCACAGTCCGACTTCATGTTCAGCTCCACACTCGGCTCCAATTACACGGCCTCCAACGGCGTCTGGCAGAACTCCCGCGTCAATCCGCCACTGCCGTCGCGATGTGGACTGGACATCGCCGTCGTCCTCGATCTCTCCGCCTCCGTCGGGGCGACGAATCTGCCCATCCTCAAGTCCGCTACGGACCAGCTCGTCGACGCCTTCGTCGGCACGCCGAGCCGGATGGCCGTGTTCGGGTTCGCGCGCTACTCGCCGAACCAGAACGCCACAACCAACGAAATCTATCCGAACCACCCTGAGCTGCAGTCGGTCTCGACGCAGGCCGGAGCGGACGAATTCAAATCGCAGTACGCGGACTGGGGGCTGGGCAGCGGCACCAACTGGGACCAGGCGCTGTACCGGGTCGCCACCTCGGGCGTCCACTACGACGCCACAATCGTCCTCACCGACGGCAACCCCACCCGCTGGGGCCTGCAGGGGCCGCCGGTCACCCCGTCCGGCGACGGGTCGAACACGCATTTGGCGGACGTCGAGGAGGCGATCTTCTCGGCCAACCTCCTGAAGAAGAACGAGACGAGGGTCGTCTCGTTCGGTATCGGTAGAGGCGTCAGCGGCGTCTCGGGCCTCAATCTGGCCGCGATATCCGGACAGACGGCGTACGACGGCACCAACGTCGTCGATGCCGACTACTTCCAGATCCCGAACTTCGAGGGTGCGGGCGAAACGCTGAGGGAGTTCGCGACCGCGAGTTGTACGGGGTCGGTATCGGTGGTCAAGGAGGTGGTGCCGGCCGGTGGTGACCTCACCGACGCGGTTCCGGCCCCGGGCTGGGAATTCGATGCCGCGGGAGCGGACGGAGTCACGGTCGACCCGCCCGCTGCGACGACCGACGAGACAGGTGGAGTTTCGTTCGAGGTCGGCTTTCCTCAGGGACAGACCTCGGGCGGCGTCACCGTCACGGAGACGCAGAAACCGGACTACACGCTGGTCACTCAGGACGGGCTCAACGCATCCTGTGTCGACCGCGTCACCGGCGACCCTGTGGCGGTGACGAATTCGGGTGAAACCGGGTTCGACATCACTGTTGACTTCGATTCGGCCGTCACCTGCACCGTCTACAACCGGGCCCCCGCCGTCGAAGTGACCGTCGACAAGGAGTGGATCGTCGACGGCGTCACGTACCGCGAGGGCAGCCAGCCCGACGGTCTCGACGCGACGCTCACCCTGTCCGGACCCGGCGGCGCACCGCTGACGGAGCAGTCGTGGGGCGTCCCTCGCGGCGGCTACGACCTCGGCGAAGCGATCCAGTTCGACGAGACGACGACGATCGCCGACGAGGCCTGTGTGCTCGACGACTCCCGCGTGACCGAGCGGAACGGCACAGCTGTCGACGCCGACCTGCCCTATTCGGACGATCTCGCCGGGCTGTCGAACACCTACCTGGTGACGAACACGGTCTCGTGTGAGGCAGCGCCGCCCGGCGGCTCGCTGGGATCTCTCGGGGTCGGGTCGCTCGGATCTCTCGGGGTCGGTTCCCTCGGGTCGCTCGGCGTGGGCTCCCTCGGTTCGCTGGAAGGCGGTTCGCTGGACGTGGGCTCGCTCGGCGCAGGCTCCGTCGGTTCGCTCGGTTCGCTGGGCTCCCTCGGTGCTCTCGGCTCCGCAGGCTCCGCCGGACCGGTGATCCCTCCCGTGCCGCCGGCCCCGCCGGGGCCTGCTCCGACCCCGACTCCGCCGCCGTCGACCAGCACTCCGCCGCCGCCCGGCACGTCGACTCCCACCCCCACACCAGCACCGCCCTCGAGCGGCCCGCGTCCGAATGCGATCGACGGCGGCGCAGCCGAACGGCACACCGTCCGCAACCTCGGCATCACCGCGGCCGGGCTGGTTCTGCTCGGACTGGCGGGGGCTGGTGCGGTGGCCATCGCACGTAGGAGGTCGTCCTGACCGATGAACGTCCGACCGGGCGCCCGCCCGCGAGATCCGCGGGTGGGCGCCTCGCGGCCGCCGCACTGATCGCCGCGGTCGTCGTGGCCGGCGGATGGATGGCGGTCGTCGGTCTCCATCGGACGGAGGATGCCTCCGCGGTGCCGCCCGGCGTCGGCGCGTCACGCTCGGTGGGAGCGGTACCGAGCGGTGCGCCGCTGACGACGCCCGTCACCCTGTCTCTCGATCCGGTCGGCGTCCAGGCGCGGATCCTCGACGCCACCGTGCCGAACGGTGTACTCACCCCGCCGAACGACGTCCGCGACGTCGGGATCTGGCTCGACGGAGCACCCCTGGACGCGGTCGCGGGGACGACGCTGATCGTCGGGCACGTCAATCTGGTGGGCCAGGGCAATGGCGCGCTGTTCGAACTGGGAACCATCGAGCCGGGCGAGGTGATCCGCACCTCCGATGCGGGCGGCACGACCACTGCGTGGCGGGTGACGGCGGTGGCGACCCGACCCAAGTCGGACGGCATCGAGGAGAGCGTGCTGGCGGGCACGGACGGACCGCGCAGATTGGCCGTCGTCACCTGTGGCGGCGAACTGCAGTTCGACAACGGTGTGGGCGACTACTCGGACAACGTGTACCTGTATGCGGAGCCTCTGGTCTGACGCGACTGTCGGAACGCCACGCGGACCGACCGATCACGGTTCGTACCTCCCGTCGGCGCGCCGACGGTGAGATGATGGCCCGGTGGCGCACTCGGACGAACCTGAGGACCGCACGGCATCGGCGCAACCGGTGGTGCGGCCGGGCACCCTACTGCTGTCCTCGACGGAACTCTTCGAGCCCACGTTCCGTCGCACGGTCGTGTACATGCTCGAACACAACGACGCCGGCAGCCTCGGTGTGGTCCTGAACCGGCCGAGTGAGACCTCCGTGCAGGAGGTGCTCCCGCAGTGGGCGCCGCTCGCGGCCGCGCCGCAGGCGCTCTACATCGGCGGCCCGGTCACCCGGGACGCCGCGCTGTGCCTGGCGACCGTCCGCGCCGGCGTCGACGTCAGCGGGGTGCCGGGACTGCGCCGGATCGACGGCCGTGTGGTGATGGTCGACCTCGACGCCGACCCCGAACCGATCGCCGCGGTGATCGACGGGCTGCGCGTCTTCGCCGGCTACGCCGGGTGGACCATCGGCCAGCTCGACGCCGAGATCGACAACGACGACTGGATCGTGCTGTCCGCGTTGGCGTCCGACGTGATCAGCCCGCCGCGTGTGGACGTGTGGGGTCAGGTGCTGCGCCGCCAGCCGATGCCGCTGGCGCTGCTCGCGACGCACCCCATCGACGTCGACCTGAACTGACTGCGCGACTACTCGACGAGCGCCCGGCGCACGGCGTCGATCGCGAGTGATCGCGCGACGACGGTGGCCCGGCAGTCCCGCAGGCTGTCGAGCATCAGGAAGTCGTGCACCATGCCCTCGACGCGGACGGCGGTGACATCGACGCCCGCGGCCCGCAGCTTCGCGGCGTACGCCTCGCCCTCGTCGCGCAGGACGTCGGCCTCGTCGGTGATCACCAGCGTCGTCGGCAGCGCGGCCAGCCGCTCCTCCGACGCGCGCAGCGGGGATGCGTACACGTCGCCGCGCTGCTCCGGATCCGGAATGTACTGATCCCAGAACCATTTCATGCCGTCGCGGGTGAGGTAGTAGCCGTCGGCGAACTGCAGATACGACGCCGTGTCGAAGTTCGCGTCGGTCACCGGGTACAGCAGCACCTGCGCGCGCAGATCCACGTCGCCGCGTTCGGCGGCCATCAGCGCCAGCACCGTCGCCATGTTCCCGCCCACCGAATCCCCGCACACCGCGAGGCGGGACGTGTCGAGCCCGTACTCGCGGCCCTGTTTCGCGACCCACTGCGCAACCGCGTAGTTCTGCTCGATCTGGACGGGGTACTTCGCCTCGGGTGCCCGGTCGTACACCGGGAAGACGACGGCGACGCCGGCACCGACGGCGAGCTCGCGGACCAGGCGATCGTGGGTGTGCTCGTCACCGAACACCCAACCGGCACCGTGGATGTAGATCAGGACAGGCAGGTCACCGGACCCCTCCACCGGGCGCACGATCCGGGTACGGACCGTGCCGCGTTCGCCGGCGTCGACGTTCACCCACTGTTCCTCGACGAGCGGTTTCGGAACACCCTCCCCGGCCTGCAGATCGGCGAGGATCGCGCGTCCCTGTTCGGGCGGAACCTCGTAGATTCGCGGGTGGGGTGCGGTCGCGTCGGCGAGTTCCTGTGCGGCTGATTCGAGTACGGGATCGGGTGGATCGGGCAGTGCGGACATGGTGGGCTCCTTCGTCCGTCTCTGGGCGGGCCTGTCTCAGTGTGCGAAGTGCTTCGCCTTCGAGTGGATGGCTACCCCGTCCTGGCTCAGGTAGTCGAGGACCGTGCGGATGTCGTCGAACAGCAGACGCGCGAGGTCGGCGCTGAAGCCCTCGCGGACCACGACGCGGAGCACCGCGACGTCGGTGGCGTTCGCGGGCATCGTGTACGCGGGCACCTGCCACCCGCGGGCGCGCAGCTCGTGGGAGATGTCGAAGACGGTGAAGTCCTGTTCGCCGGTGAGTTCGAACGCGAGCACCGGGATGTCCGATCCGTCGCTGATGACGCGGAAGTTCCCGTCGTCGGCGAGCTTGCCGCTCAACCACATCGCGGTGCTGCGCAGCGATTTCATGATGTTGTGATAGCCGGATCGGCCCAGGCGCAGGAAGTTGTAGTACTGACCCACGATCTGGTTGCCGGGCCGCGAGAAGTTGAGGGTGAACGTCGGCATGTCGCCGCCGAGGTAGTTCACCCTGAACACGAGTTCCTCCGGCAGATGCTCACTGTCGCGCCAGATCACGAACCCGATACCCGGGTAGGTCAGCCCGAACTTGTGACCGCTCACGTTGATCGACACGACCCGAGGAATCCGGAAGTCCCACTCCAACTCCGGATTCAGGAAGGGTACGACGAATCCGCCGCTGGCCGCGTCGACGTGCAGCGGGACGTCGGGCCCGCCGCCCGCCGCGACGGCGTCGAGGGCCTCCGCGATCTCCTTCACCGGTTCCAGTTCGCCGGTGTAGGTGGTGCCGAAGATCGCGACGACGCCGATGGTGTTCTCGTCCACCGCCTCCGTCACCTGTTCGGGCGTGATCACGTAGCGCCCGGGTTCCATCGGCAGGTACACCGGCTCGACGTCGAAGTAGCGGCAGAACTTCTCCCACACCACCTGGACGTTGCTGCCCATCACGAGTTTCGGCCTGGACGCGTCGAGGCCGGCCTTCTCGCGGGCCTGTCGCCACCGCCACTTCATCGCCAGGCCGCCGAGCATGACGGCCTCGCTGGAGCCGATCGTGGAGACGCCGGTGGCCGACGCGGGATCGTCGTCGACCAGGTCGGGGGCGTTGAAGAGGGCAGCGACCATGTTGACGCAGCGCTGTTCGATCGCCGACGTGGCCGGATACTCGTCCTTGTCGATGAGGTTCTTGTCGAACGTCTCGGCCATGAGGGTGCCCGCCTCGGGGTCCATCCATGTCGTGACGAACGTCGCGAGGTTCAGGCGCGAGCTGCCGTCGAGCATCAGTTCGTCGTGGATGAAGCGGTAGGCCGCGCGCGGGTCCATGTCGTCGTCGGGCAACCGCAGCGCGGGAACCGGATTCGTCGCGATGCGGCCCGTGTAGGCGGGCATGATGACGTCGCGGGACTCGTGGTTGTGATGGTGATGGTGGTGGTTGTTGCTCACGCTCGCCTCCGATGGGACTGCGGCTACCTCGGACACACCTGACCTGTCCCCATTGAACCCCAGGAGCGACGCCGGTGTGGGCGAACGCGAGTGCGGTCAGGCGGTGACCGGGTCCGGGTCGGTCCGCTTCGCGTAGTGCTGGGCCAGTGCCGCGCAGACGATCAGCTGGATCTGGTGGAAGATCATCAACGGCAGCACGATCAGTCCCACGGGCTGCCCGGCGAACAGCACCGACGCCATCGGCAGGCCCGTCGCGAGGCTCTTCTTGGAGCCGCAGAAGATGATGACGATCCGGTCGGGCAGCGAGAACCCGAGCTTTCTGCCGGCAAACGCGGTCGCCCCCAGCACGACCGCGAGGATGCCGCAGCAGACCGCCACCACCGCCGCGACCTCGAGCACCGTCACGGTGCTCCAGATGTGTTCGTTCATCGACTCGCTGAACGCCGAGAACACGACGAGCAGGATCGACCCGCGGTCGACGAGCTTGGTCGGTTCCGCGTACTTCTTCAGCCAGTCGATGACGAGCGGGCGGATGAGCTGGCCGACCATGAACGGCAGCAGCAACTGCAACACGATGTCGAGCACCGACGAGAAGTCGACGGTGGCCTCACCGGTGGTGTTCATCAACAGGATCACCAGCAGCGGCGTGACGAAGACACCCAGCAGGTTCGAGAACGACGCGCTCACGATCGCGCCCGCGACGTTGCCCCGCGCGATCGATGTGAACGCGATCGACGACTGCACCGTGGACGGCACCAGACACAGGTACAGGATGCCGGTGTACATCTCGTCGGTGATGACCGTCGGCACCAGGATCCGCAGCGCCAAGCCGATGAGCGGGAACAGCACGAACGTCGCGGCGAACACCACCGAGTGCAGGCGCCAGTGCTTGAGTCCCTGCAGCGCCTCGGCGGGCGACAGGCGCGCGCCGTAGAGCAGGAACAGGAAGCCGATCGCGATCTTGGTGGCCCAGTCGAGGACGGTCTGTCCGCCGCCGGATACGGGGAACAGGCTCCCGAGGATCGCCACCGCGACGATGGCGAGAATGAATCCATCGATGTAGAACCTGCTCAGAAACTTCACCGGTCAACGGTATCTTTCCCGAACTTGATCATGAAAGCCGTTCACCCCGTTAACTGCGATCGTATTTCGTGATAAGCAGGACCGATGTTCGATCCGGTGCTCCTCAGGACGTTCCTCGCCGTCGAGCAGGCGGGCGGGTTCACCGCCGCCGCGCGCCAGCTGGGTCTGCGGCAGTCGACGGTGAGCGGGCACATCGCACGGCTCGAGAAGGCCGCGGGACGGCACCTCCTCAGCCGCGACACCCACACCGTGGAGCTCACCGCGGACGGCACGGCGATGGTGGGCTTCGCGCGGTCGATCCTCGATGCGCAGGATCGCGCCGCCCGCTACTTCGAGGGCTCGACGCTCACCGGACGGCTGCGGTTCGGGGCGGCCGAGGACCTCGTCGCCAAGGGGCTGCCGCAGATCCTCCGCGATTTCCGGCGCACCCATCCGCTCGTCGACCTGCAGCTCACCGTCGGGCTCAGTCGCGCCGTGCACGCGCAGTTGCGGGCCGGCGACCTGGACCTCGCGTTCGTGATGCGACGGCCCGGCGAGCCGCACGGCGACCTGGTGTGGCGGGACCGGCTGGTGTGGGGTGGCACGGCCGAGGCGGAATGGGACCCGGCGACGCCGGTGCCGCTCGTCGCGTACCCGCCGCCGAGTATCACCCGTGCGTGCGCGCTCGGAGCTCTCGAAGCGGCGCGGTTGCCCAGCCGCATCACGTGCCTGGCGAACAGCCGCGCCGGACTGCGAGCGGCTGTCCTGGCCGGGCTGGGGTTCATCGTGCACGCGCAGTCGCTGTTGCCGACCGAGTTGCGGCCCGTCGGCGAGAGCCTGGGCCTGCCGGACCCGGGCGATGTCGAGTTCGTGTTGCTGAGCCGCGCGAGCACCCCCAGCGAGCCCGAGGTGGCGCTGATGGAGGCGATCCGGGCGTCGGCGCTGTGAGGGCTGTGAGGTACTAGGACCGAGCCAGGCGCCGGTCCGCGAGGGTGTTGAGCGCCCCGGCGATCTCCTCGGCGCGCGGGGTGGTGACGGTGAGCCGGTCCCCGCACGCGAAGGTGATCACGACGGCGGGCCCGGTGCGGGTGACGACGCCGCAGTTGCCGCGCGCCTTCACCTTGATGCCCCAGCCGCCGAAGTCCTGGAACGGGCGGATCTCGTCGACCCGAGCGCCGAGCACCTCGTCGGTGCCGTACTCGATCGCCGTCATACCCAGGTTCCGGACGCGGATGCCGTCGGCGTCGACGACGAGCCGGAACTGCAGCAGGGTGACGGCGAGCAACACCACCGGCAGATACACGCCCAGCGGCCACCATGCGCCCGCGAACCAGCAGACCAGGACCGCGGGTGCGGCGAGGACGAGAGCGGTCGCGGCGAGTCCGCCCGCGGTCATTCCGACCTCGTCGGCGATCGGCAGTTCGACGGCGCCGCGGGGCAGCGCGGCGGCCGGCGCCTCGGTGGCGGGGGTGCGGGTCCGGTAGTCACGCAGAAGCGACGCGCCGATCAGGCCCACGACCGTGCCGGCGACCAGGCCCAGCACGATCAGGCCGGCGGACATCTCGGCGTCGGAGCCGTCGGTGAGATCGAGCTGCCCGAGGATCATCGAGAACTCGGCGGCCACGATCACCCCGACCACCGCCGAGCCGATCAGGAGCATCGTCCGGCGCGTCACCAGGCGTGCCTGCGCCAGCGTGGCAACGGCGCTGCAGCCGCCGCCGACGAGCAGCACGATCGCCGCCATCGACCAGGCACTCGCGGAAGGCGTCATGAACCCGTCGGGCGAGTCACCGGACCAGTGGGTGGCGATCTGCGCGGGCAGACGGGATGCGAGGGCGTACGTCGTGACGACGCCGGCCGCTGCGGCCAGCACCGGAACGACGATTCCGAAGACGGCCCCTGCGGGGTCGATGACACGCGGGCCGGGTGTGGGTGTGGTCACACCCCGGATTCAACCAGTCAGGCCGGTTCGCACGCGCCCTTGAGGCTGCATGCGCCGCACGAGGTGCCGCAGCCACTGGTCTCGGGCAGCGCCCCGGCGGCCTTGGATCCGAGGGTGCCGCCGGCCGCGATCGTGAACAGGGCCGCGACGAGCGCCACGATCACCGCGACGATCGGGAGCACGCCGTCGAGCAGGACGGCGGCGAGGCCACCGATCACCAGGACACCCGCCGCGGCCAGCATCGTGGGGGCGGCAACCTTGTTGGCCAGCGCAAACGTCTCTTCGTCGCGCAACGATTGGGGGGTGCGGACGCCGAACCATCGGTTACGTTCGAGCCGACCGGTCAGTCCGGCGACTCCGATGGCGCCGAGCGCGAGAGCGGCGATGAACAGCACGACAGCGACGATGACCACGCATCCACGATAGAGCCTGGTGGAGCGGGCCGGGGTTCCTGGGTGTTCCTGGCTGTCCTCGGGGTCCGCCGACGCTTTACCCTGGTTGACGGTATTCCCGTCATCCAAGTAGATAGCGACCACAGTGACCGAGCCAGTTCAGCAAGCCGCATCCCCCGACGACTCGACGCCGCAGCACCGCTACACCGCGGAGCTCGCCGGCCGGATCGAGAAGCGCTGGCAGGACCTGTGGAGCGAGCGCGGGACCTTCGACGCCCCCAACCCGGTGGGGCCGCTGGCGCCGACGGACGGGTCCCCGGTTCCCGCGGACAAGCTGTTCGTGCAGGACATGTTCCCGTACCCGTCGGGTGCGGGTCTGCACGTGGGCCACCCGCTCGGGTACATCGCCACCGACGTCTTCGCGCGGTACCACCGCATGCAGGGGCGCAACGTCCTGCACACCCTCGGTTACGACGCGTTCGGTCTGCCGGCCGAGCAGTACGCGGTGCAGACGGGCACGCATCCGCGCACCACGACCGAGGCGAACATCGCGAACATGCAGCGTCAGTTGCGTCGTCTGGGCCTGGGCCACGACGAGCGCCGCTCGATCGCGACGACGGACGTCGACTTCTACCACTGGACGCAGTGGATCTTCCTGCAGATCTACAACGCCTGGTACGACACCGCGCAGGGCAAGGCCCGGCCCATCTCCGAGCTCGAGGCCGAGTTCGCCTCGGGTGAGCGCACTCTCGAAGACGGCCGCGACTGGTCGTCGCTGGACGCTGTGGAGCGTAGCAAGGTCCTGGACTCGTACCGCCTTGTCTACCATTCGGATTCGATGGTCAACTGGTGCCCCGGACTGGGCACCGTGCTGGCCAACGAGGAGGTCACGGCGGACGGCCGCAGCGAGCGCGGCAACTTCCCGGTGTTCCGGAAGCACCTGCAGCAGTGGATGATGCGCATCACCGCGTACTCCGACCGCCTGGTCGACGACCTCGAGCACCTGGACTGGCCGGAGAAGGTCAAGTCCATGCAGCGCAACTGGATCGGGCGCTCGCACGGTGCCCAGGTGAAGTTCGATTCGAACGGCCACGACATCGAGGTGTTCACCACGCGTCCGGACACGCTGTTCGGTGCCACCTACGTGACGCTGGCCCCCGAGCACGACCTGGTCGACCGGCTGGTGGCAGCGGAGTGGCCCGAGGGCGTCGATCCCCGGTGGACCGGTGGGGCCGCCACGCCGGCCGAGGCCGTCGCTGCGTACCGCGCGTCGATCGCGGCCAAGACCGACCTCGAGCGCCAGGAGAACAAGGAGAAGACCGGCGTCTTCCTCGGCGTCTACGCCGTGAACCCGGTCAACGGGCACAAGCTGCCGGTGTTCATCGCCGACTACGTGCTCACCGGCTACGGCACCGGCGCGATCATGGCCGTGCCCGGCCACGACCAGCGCGACTGGGAGTTCGCGACCGCCTTCGGTCTCGACATCGTCGAGGTCATCAAGGGCGGTGACCTGTCCGAGGCCGCGTTCACCGGTGACGGACCGTTGGTCAACAGCGACTACCTGGACGGCCTCGACGTGGCCGACGCCAAGAAGGCCGTCATCGCACGGCTCGAGGCCGACGGCGTCGGCACCGGCACCATTCAGTACAAGCTGCGCGACTGGCTGTTCGCGCGCCAGCGCTACTGGGGCGAGCCGTTCCCGATCGTGTACGACGCCGACGGTGTCGCGCACCCGCTGCCGGAATCGGCTCTGCCCGTGGAACTTCCGGAGGTCGAGGACTACGCGCCAGTGTCGTTCGATCCGGACGATGCCAGCTCCGAGCCCTCTCCCCCGCTGGCCAAGGCCACCGACTGGGTGAACGTCGAGCTCGATCTCGGCGACGGCCTCAAGGACTACCGCCGCGACACCAACGTGATGCCGCAGTGGGCGGGCAGCTCGTGGTACCAGCTGCGCTACATCGACCCCACCAACAGCGAGCAGTTCGTCGCGCCCGAGAACGAGGCCTACTGGACCGGTCCGCGCCCGGACATCCACGGTCCGGGCGATCCCGGCGGCGTCGACCTGTACGTCGGCGGCGTCGAGCACGCCGTGCTGCACCTGCTGTACTCGCGGTTCTGGCACAAGGTGCTGTTCGACCTGGGCTACGTCAGCTCCAGCGAGCCGTACCGCCGCCTGTACAACCAGGGCTACATCCAGGCGTACGCGTACACCGACGACCGCGGCGTCTACGTCCCGGCCGCCGAGGTGACCGAGAAGGACGGCAAGTTCTTCTACCAGGGCGCCGAGGTCAAGCGCGAATACGGAAAGATGGGCAAGAGCCTCAAGAATTCCGTTGCGCCCGACCAGATCTGCGACGAGTTCGGCGCCGACACCCTGCGCGTCTACGAGATGGCGATGGGTCCGCTGGACACTTCGCGTCCCTGGGCGACCAAGGACGTCATCGGCGCGCACCGCTTCCTGCAGCGTGCGTGGCGCGTCGTCGTCGACGAGGAGACCGGTGACCTGCGCGTCACCGACGCGGAGCCGTCCGAGGACACGCTGCGTGCCCTCAACAAGACGATCGCCGGCGTCGCCGAGGACTACGCGGCGCTGCGCGACAACACCGCGGTCGCGAAGCTGATCGAGTACACCAACCACCTCACCAAGGAGTACCCGGCCGGTGCGCCGCGGTCCGTGGTGGAGCCGCTGGCGCTGATGCTCGGCCCGATCGCCCCGCACCTCGCGGAGGAGCTGTGGTCGCGCCTGGGCCACACCGAGTCGCTCGCGCACGGCCCGTTCCCCACCGCCGACGAGAAGTGGCTGGTGGAGGACACCGTCGAGTACCCGATCCAGGTCAACGGCAAGGTCCGCAGCCGCATCAACGTCGCCGCCGACGCGGCCCGCGAGGACATCGAGAAGATCGCCCTCGCGGACGAGAAGATCGTTGCGCTGCTGGACGGCAACGATCCCCGCAAGGTGATCGTCGTGCCCGGCAAGATGGTCAATATCGTCCTCTAGGCGCTTCGCACCCGTGCGCCTTTCCGGTAGTTCCAGCTACCAAAAAGGCGCACGGGTGGCGCAGCCGCCTCAGCACTCCGACGGCGCGGGTTCGCCGCGCAGGCGGGCGTCGATCCACTCGAACGCACCGGAGTTGCCGAGCGCTTCCCCCAGGAAGTGCTCGCCGGGCACCTGCCGGTAGACGGCGGCGACACCGTAGCCGCACTGCTCGTCGTACAGGTTGCGGGCGCCCAGGGCGGGGATCCAGAAGTCCTGCCCGCCGTTGTAGATGTACAACGGGGTGCCGGAGACGAGGTCGGCCATCTTCATCTTGGTGTAGATGTCGTGGGCGACAGGTGAATTCAATGCGTCGACGACGTTCGCGAGCGCCTCGGCGGGGATCCCGAACACGCCCGACGCGCCGAGGTTGAGCATGCACTGATCCTTGATCGACGAGATGCCGATGCGCTGGCCGAGGCCGTTGATCAGCGGCAGGATCTCGAGGTTCTGCCGGGAGATCCCGAACACCGCGGCGAGGAACAGCCCGCTCGCGAGGTTGCCGTTCATGGTGCGTCCGAGCATCTCGAAGTCGGCCGGCACCCCGCCCATCGCGGCGCCGACGATGTCGGGCGCCAGCTCCGGCGCATACCCGTCGAGCAGTTTGGCTGCGCCGTGTGTGGCGATCGCCCCGCCGGAGTAGCCCATCATGGCGATCTTGCTGGTGCCGAACTCGGCGGGAAAGGCGTTCCGCATGCCGCGGATGGTGTCGAGGATGGCGTGTCCGGCGGCGTACGGTTCGCCGTACGCCATCGACGGCCCTTCGTGGTCGGGGATGAGGACGGCGTAACCGCGTTCCTCGGCCTTCGCCGTGACGGGGCGGACCAACTCGACGAAGTTGGTCGACGGGGTGATGCCGTTGGCCATGGTGTGGGACGGTGTGCAGGCCCGTCCGAGGCTGTTGATCGGCACGTTGTTGACCAGGACCGGACGTGGTCCGGGACCGGGCCAGACGCCGGCGGGGATGACGAGCGTCGCGGTCGCAAACGTGGGTGCCCCCGACGCGTCGGTGGTCTTCACCTTGATCTGCTTGACCTCGCGCACCGGCCCGAGCAGCAGATTCTTCGCGACGGGCGTGACGTCGCGGACCTCGACGAGCTCGCCGTTCGCCATGCCGGGCAGCCCGGGCGGGAAGTAGTCGAAGAACGCCTCGCCGATCGGCGACGGCAGCGACTCCTGGTGCAGGGTCTCGAGCGGCGGCGGGGCCAGATCGGGTTCCGGCACCACCGAGCCCACCAGCCCGGGGATCCACGATCCGAACGCCGACCGAGCCAACGACGCGGTTCCCCACGAGCCGGTGATCGGGGTGGTGCCGTTGGAGCCGGTACCGTCCGAACCTGTTCCGTCGGTGAGCGATCCGGGCCCGATGAAGCCCTGCCCGGCCGCGCTGCCCGTCGATCCCACTCCGCCGATACTGGTGTCCGGAAGGGCGCTCCCGCTCGACTGTGCGGCCGCGGCGCCGGAACCTCCCCCGACCACGACACTCACCGCGAGTGCGGTGACCACCATCCGACCCCAGAATCCCCCACGCTGGTTTGGCATGCGCGGGAACCTACCCAAGGCACTTCGTGCCCGTGCGCGTTTTCGGTGGACTCGGCTACCAAAAAGGCGCACGGGTGCCGAAGGCGCCTCAGTAGTAGACGGCGATCGGGCCGTTCGGGCCGGGCATGCACGAGACCGGGGTGTCGAAGACCCGGCCCAGCGTCTCGTCGACCAAAATTTCTGTCGGCGTGCCGAATTCGACCACCTGGCCGTCCTTCATCGCGCAGATCCGGTCTGCGTAGTGCGCGGCGAAGTTGATGTCGTGCAGCACGATCACCACGGTGCGTCCGAGTTCGTCGGCCACCTTCCGCAGGTGCTTCATCATCTGCACCGAGTGCTTCATGTCGAGGTTGTTGAGCGGCTCGTCGAGCAGGATGTAGTCGGTTTCCTGGCACAGCACCATCGCCACGTAGGCGCGCTGACGCTGCCCGCCGGACAGTTGGTCGAGGTACCGGCCCTCGAGTTCCGAGAGGCCGAAGAAGTCGATCGCCCGGGTGACCGCCTCCTCGTCGACGCGGGTGAGCCGGCCTTTGGTGTGCGGGAACCGGCCGAACCCGACGAGTTGGCGCACCGTGAGTCGGGTGACGAAGTGGTTCTCCTGCCGCAGGATCGAGACGATCTTGGCGAGATCCTTCGAGCGCGTGCGTGTCACGTCGTGGCCGCCGATCTCGATGCTGCCCGCGTCCGGACTCAGCAGTCGTCCGATCATCGTGAGCAGCGTCGACTTGCCGGCGCCGTTGGGGCCGACGAGTGCGGTGATGCCGCCGGCCGGGATCCGGAGGTCGATCGGGCCGATCGTCACCGCTCGACTGTAGTCCTTGCGGATGCCCTTGATCTCGATCACAGTCTGCCCTTCCGCAGGATCACGATGAGGAACGTGGCGCCGCCGACGGCCTCGATGATGATCGACACCGCGCCCTGGGCGTAGAAGATGTTCTTGAGCACGAAGTAGGCGCCGGTGAGGATGACGAAGCCGGTCAGCACCGCGACCGGGAAGATGTAGCGATGGTCGTGGGTGCCCGCGAACTGGTACGCCAGCGTGGCGACCAGGAAGCCGAGGAAGGTCATCGGGCCGATGAGCGCGGTGGACACGGCCATCAGCACGGACACCAGGAACAGCACGATCATGACTTCGCGACGGTGGTCCAGTCCCAGGTTCGTCGTGACGTCCCGGCCCATCGCCACCAGGTTGAGCCGTCGGGCCCGCCACCACAGCGCTCCCGCCGCCGCGAGGCACAGGGGCACAGCCAGCGGCAGGTAGGCCACCTCGGCGTTCGAGATCGAGCCGAACAGTTTGGCGGTGAGGACGTCGAATTCGCTCGGTGTCAGCAGCCGCTGCATGAATGCCGACACCGACCCGAGCCCGCCGCCGAGGATGATGCCGACCAGCAGCATCACCTGCATGTTCCCGTACTTTCCGGACAGCAGCCAGCCGTACAGCAGCATCGCGAAGACCACCATGATCGTCAGCTGCAGCGCGAATTGCGGGACGCCCTGCAGTGCAACCACTCCCGCGGCACCGAGGAAGAACACCGAGGCGGTCTGAACGGCGACGTACAGGGCTTCGAATCCCATGATCGACGGCGTGACGATCCGGTTGTTCGTCGCCGACTGGAACGCGACGGTCGCCATCGCCTGGCAGATCACGACGATCGCGATGACGACCAGGCTGGTCGCCCGCAGTTCGGCGACCCGCCAGAAGCCGGGGCTGCCCACCGGCAACGGGTTGTCCCATGCCAGCACGCCGAACGCGAATGCGACTGCGAGAACGGCGAGCCCGCTCACCACGGCCCAGTAGCGACGACGGTCGCGGACGGTGGCGAAGGCGCCGCTGCCGGCTCGCTCGCGCGTGGCCGGCGTCTCGACGACGGCCGGGGTCGGCTGGATCTCAAGCATGGCGGCGGCTCCGGAGCAGCATGGCGACGAAGACGATCGATCCGACGACACCGAGGATGAGCGACACGGGGACCTCGAACGGCGCGATGATCGTCCGGCCCACCAGGTCGCAGACGGTGACGATCGCGACGCCCAGCAGGCACACCCAGGGCAGGTTGCTGCGGAGATCGTCGCCGCGGATCATCGACACGATGTTCGGCACGATCAGCCCGAGGAAGGGCAGGTTGCCCACCACGACGGTGACGACGCCGGTGGCGATCGCGATCAGGCCCGTACCCAGGAGGATGATGCGGTTGTAGTCGAGGCCGACATTGGTGGCGACGTCCTCGCCGAGCCCCGCGACGGTGAACCGGTCGGCGGCGACGAACACGGCCACCGCGACGATCGCCACGATCCACAGCACCTCGTACTGGCCGCGGATGGCGGAGGTGAAGCTGCCGGCGAACCAGATGCCCATGCTCTGCAGCAGGTCGGTGGCGAGCGCGAGGTAGGTGGTGATGGCGCCGACCACCGCGCCCAGCATGATGCCGACGATCGGCACGATCAGCGACGAGGTCAGCTGGACGCGGCGCAGGAACAGGAAGAAGATCAGGGTGCCGACGAAGGCGGCGACGATGGCGCCGATCATCCGCGGCATCAGCCCGGCGCCCGGTGCCACGATCATCATGATCATCAGGCCGAGCCCCGCCCACTCGGTGGTGCCGGTGGTGGTGGGTTCGACGAACCGGTTCTGCGTCAGCAGCTGCATGACCAGGCCGGACATCGCCATCGCGGCGCCCGCGAGTACCAGCGCGACGGTGCGGGGGATGCGGGTGATGTTGAACATCTCCCAGCCGGCCTCGCCGCCGAAAATGTCGAACACGCCGGTGAACAGCGAGAGCGTCAGCAATACGCCGACGCCGAGGAAGCCGAGCAACAGCTTCCAGTCGAACAGGCGACCCTTGTCGCGGACCGTGACGGTCGGTGCACTCATCGGAGAAACTTCCGTACTGCGAGCAAGTGGCTACCCCGTGGTCCGGCTCCGTGCCGTCACCACGGGGTAGCCGGGGGCTCAGCTGTTGCTGTTCTTCTCGAGCAGGTCGGCCAGCGCGTCGAAGAACGCGGTGTACGTCTGGATGCTCTCGTTGGTGTAGGTGTCGGCGGGCATGTAGATGACGTTGCCCTTCTTGACCGCCTCCACGTTCTGCAGGGCGGCGGAGCCCTCGATCACCTTGGCGGCCGGCATGTAGCCGTCCTTCTTGGCATCGGTGGTGGCGGCGTCACGATCCATGACGATGATCAGGCCCGGGTTCGACTGTGCGATTGCCTCGACCGAGATGTCGTCGCCCTGGTGGTTGTCGGAACCCTGCGGTACCTCGAGCGCGGGCTCGAAACCGAAGATGTCGAACATCGGGCCGATCGTCCGGCCGGTGTGCGGGGCGACGTAGCCGATCTTGCCGCCGGAGACGATGACGCCCATCACCGTCGTGTCGGCACCGTAGGCGGCCTTCACCCGGGCGATGGATGCATCGAATTGGTCGTTGAGCTGCTGCGCCTCGGCCTGCTTGTCGAAGACCTCGCCGAGGACGGTGGTGCCGCGCTTGAGTTCGGCATCCAGCGGCTGGTCCTTGCGGGGGGTGACGTCGACGATGGCGGCGTTCGGGGCGAGCTTGCGGAAGTCCTCGCGGAACTGCGCGAAGCGGTTGCCGTTGACGATCAGATCCGGATCGGCCGCGACGATCGCCTCGAGGTTCGGTTCGCGGTGGGTGCCGAGGTCGACGATGCTCGAGTCCTGCTTGTACGAGATCGTGTCGGGCATCAGCGCCACGGCACCGGCCTTCAGTGGCACTCCCCACGCGGAGAGGGTCTCGAACGTGGTGTTGTCGGTGGCGACGACCGACGCCGCCGGCACGGTGACCGTCTGCGAACCGAAGTTGTCCTCGACCGTCACGGTGGTGGTCTCGCCGGAGGTGGCCTCGTCGGAGGTCGTGCTCGAGCAGGCGGTGAGGGCGAGGGCTGCCAGTGCGAGGGCAGCCGCGCTGCGGTACAGCCGGGGCGCTTTCATCTACGTGATTCCTTGCTTCGTGCCGATGGGACGTGCCGCCGCGGCGACCCCCTCCCCGCGACAGTGGTGAGCCTAACCTAATGCGCGTAAAAGGGATGATTCGGGCCGGTCGGTCCCCGGGGTGGCGCAGGCCCACGCCGTCGGTGAGGGCACCGGTGTCCGGTGGGCGGGATCGAGCGATGTGGGCAGCGTGTGAGCCGGGTTACGCTCCGCGCGCACGACCCCGAAATCCGTTCCACGAGCAAAGGTTCGCGAGCATGGCATCCGCAGAGGACATCAAGAACACCGTCGCCTCCTACATGAAGGCACTCGAGAGCAAGAGCGCCGACCAGGTTGCGGCCCTGTTCGCGGAGGGTGCCACGGTCGAGGACCCGGTCGGCACCGAGCCCAAGCGGGGCGTCGAGGAGATCCGCGCGTTCTTCAAGGCCATCGAGGCGATGGACCAGACGGCCGAGCTGCTGACCATCCGCGTCGCCGGCAACAGTGCCGCCTTCCACTTCCGCACGGTCTCGAAGGTCGGCGGCCAGACCTACGTCATGGAGCCGATCGACGTCATGACCTTCGACGACGACGCCAAGATCACCAGCACCCGCGCGTACTGGGCGCAGGAGGACATGATCGTCAGCTGACGGCGACATGTCGCGCGGTGGGGTGTGGTCCGAGTCCGGGCCACACCCCACCGACGTTTTGACCCCCCTGGTTGTCTATACAAGACTGGACGGGCAATGGTGGGCGATGTCAGCGGAGGAATTGTGAACGACGGACCGTACTCGCCCGGCGCCCCGGCGCTCCGCAGTACACGTGACGACCGCGCAACGGTGCGGTGGCGCAACGGTCAGGGCACCACGCAGGTTGTCGCCGAGACCGAGACGTGGCGGGTGAGCATCGCGGACGAGCCGACGGCGTCGACGTTCTCGGTGATCGACGGCTACGACCGACTGTTCATGCCGATCGGTGGGGTGCCCGTCGAGTTGACGGGTGCCGGTGATGCGGCCCCTCGCACCGTCGCGCCGCTGGAGACGACGGCCTTTGCCGGCGAGTGGGCCCCGGCGTGCCGGGTGGAGACCCCCACCCGGGCACTCAACGTCATGGTGCGGCGCGGCGCGGCCACCGCGACGATGCGGTTCGGCGAACCGCCCCGGACCGCCGATCCCGCCGAGCTGGTGGTCCTCGTGGATCCGGTGACGGAACTCGCGTTGCTGCTGCCGCCCGGGAGCGGCGACACCGTCGAGTTCACGAGCCCCTGCGCGATCGTCACGGTCACGGCACTCGCCCGTCCCTGACGGGACGTCCTATCGCGGTACGGGGCGCAGCACGATCTCGGTCGGATGCGCGTCTCGCGGCGTCTCGACGGCATTCCGGACCGCTCGCGCGACCGTCTGCGGGGTGAGGAAGGCGTCGGCGTCGTACTCGCCGCCCTCGGATGCGACGATCGCGCGCTGCATGTCGGTGTCGATGCGGCCGGGATGGATCGACGTGACGCGCAACCCCGGCTCCTCGAGCCGCAGCGCATCGGCGAAGGCACGCAGCGCGAATTTGCTTGCGGCATAGGCGCCCCAGCCCGCATTGGCACGTAATCCCGCGCCTGAGTTGATCAGTACCACGTGCCCGTTCGCGGCCCGCAGGGCGGGCAGCAGCAGCCGGGTCAGTTCCGCCACCGCGACCACGTTGGCCTCGAAGGTCTTCCGCCACATGTCGACCGACGTCTCCGAGAGCGTTCCCAGTTCGGCGACGCCGGCGTTGTGCACCAGCACCTCGAGCCGGTCGATGTCGGCGACGGCGTCCGCGACGGCCGCGTGGTCGGTGAGGTCGACCGGCCACGGTGCGGCGCCCAGTTCGCCCACGATCTGCTCGAGCGATTCGGCGCTGCGACCACCGAGGATCAGCTGATGGGTGGGTGCGAGTTCGCGGGCGATGGCGGCACCGAGACCGCGGCTGCCGCCGGTGACGAGGGCCGTCGGATGCTGGGAGACCATGCCCCGAGACTAGACCGACGATCACCCGGCCGGGGTCGTGAGTGTCGGCTGTACCGTGCCGTGCGCAGGTAGACCGGGGCCACCCGGCAACGGCGGGCCGGGATTGTCGAAGGGGTTGTCGTTGAACGGGCCGGGGGCGCCCGGGCCGTTGCCGTTGGTCGGCAGCGTCGTCTCGTGCTCGGGGATGTAACCGAAGGAATTCGTCTGCTGCAGACCGGTTTCGTCGGTCGTCGACGTCGGTTGCTGCGGGAATCCGTGATTGGCCGTCTGCGCCGCGCGGTCGCATCCCGCCAGGCCGAGGCTCGCGACTGCGAGTGCGGCGACGGCGCCGACGGCGATCCGCCGGGGAAGCGGTGAGTGGTTCGTCGGGGTCATGGGTCGCCTCCGCTCAACCGGCCGGGGTGGTGAGGGTCGCGTCTGCGGGCGCCGGGACGACGACGGCCGGGTCGATGCGCCCGCCGCCGAGTTCGAACGGGTCGTCCTCGATGCCGCCACCCTCCGGTCCGATGGGATCGGTCTCGAGGGTCGTCTCGTGCTCGGGGATGTAGCCGAAGGAATTGGTCTGCTCGAGACCGCTCGGGTCCTCCGGCGAGTCGGTGCCTTCCTCCTCGGTGGTGAGCGTGGCGGGATTCGACTCGGCCTGGTCGTCGCCTCCGGCGACGGCGGCCCCGAGCAGTCCCGATGCGACGGCCGTGGCGGCCGCTGCCGCGACCATCCAGCCTCGGTGCTCGATCGTCTGTCGATTCATGGCTCTGCCTTTCGTGCAAGTGCTCGGCAGCCCCTTCTCCAGCATGGCACCGGCAGGCGCCGTGTGCAGATGTAGGTTGTGCACAACATTGTTGTGGTCTACATTCATGGTGTGACCGACGACCTCGCACTGGACCGGCAGGTGTGCTTCGCGCTGTACTCGGCGTCGCGCGCCACCACTGCGGCCTATCGGACGCTGCTCGCCGACCTCGGCCTGACCTACCCGCAGTACCTCGTGATGCTGGTGCTCTGGGAGCGGGACGGCCGGGGTGTCCAGGAGATCTGCGATGCTCTCCAGCTCGACACCGGCACACTGTCGCCGCTGCTCAAACGCCTCGAGGCCAGCGGTCTCGTCGACCGGCAGCGGGCCGGTGGCGACGATCGGCGCGTCACCGTCGGGCTCACCCCCGCCGGGGCGGCCCTGCGTGACCGGGCCTCCGACATCCCGGCCCGCCTCGCGCAGGCCACCGGGCTCGATGTACCGGAGCTGGAACGGCTACGCGACGTCCTCATGGCCGTCGGCCGCAATCTCCACCACGCGGATTTCGACACCCCCTCCACCGACAACCGAGAAGAGGCACCGTGAACATCGTCTACACCGCAGAAGCACTGGCTACCGGCGAGGGCCGCAACGGCCGCGCCCGGACGTCCGACGGACGTCTCGATCTCGAGCTCGCCATCCCGACCGAGATGGGTGGCAGCGGCAACGGCACCAATCCCGAACAGCTGTTCGCGGCGGGGTATGCCGCGTGCTTCCACTCCGCCCTCCAGCTGGTCGCGCGGCAGGCCGGCGCCGACGTCACCGATTCCGCCGTGGGCGCGCGGGTCGGTATCGGCCCCAACGGTTCCGGCGGCTTCGGACTGGCCGTGACGCTGGAGGTCTCGCTGCCGCACCTCGAGCGCGGAGAGGCCCTCGCGCTCACCGAGAAGGCGCACGAGGTGTGCCCCTACTCGAACGCCACCCGCGGCAACATCGAGGTCACCCTCACCGTCGCCGACGACGAATAGCCCTGCCGGACGCCGGTCCCGGAGGCACCATGGAGGCATGGCGAATCCGGGGCCGGTCGAGGCATTGCGGGAGGTCGCGTTCTGGCTCGAACGCGACCGGGCCGTCACGTACCGGGTGAAGGCGTACCGGCGGGCCGCGGACGTGGTCGCCGGTCTCACCGACGAGCAACGCCGAGCCCGGGAGCGCTCCGGCGACTGGACGTCGCTGCCCGGCGTGGGCGCGAAGACCGCCGCCGTCGTCGAACAGGCGGTCGCCGGGAAGGTGCCCGACTACCTGCAACAGCTCCGTGACGCCGCCGAGCCCATCGGCTACGGCGGCGACCTGCAGCCCGCGCTGCGCGGCGATCTGCACGTCCACTCGGACTGGTCCGACGGCGGCAGCCCGATCGACGAGATGATGCGCGCCGCGGCGACCATCGGCCACGAGTACTGCGCGCTCACCGACCACTCGCCGCGGCTGACCATCGCGAACGGCCTGTCCGCGGAGCGGCTGCGCACCCAGCTGACGGCGGTGCGGGAGCTCAATCGGGAACTCGCGCCGTTCCGGATCCTCACCGGCATCGAGGTCGACATCCTCGACGACGGCGCGCTCGACCAGGAGCCGGAGCTGCTCGACGAACTGGACGTCGTGGTCGCGAGCGTCCACTCGCACCTGCGCGCCGACCGGGCGGAGATGACGCGCAGAATGCTGGGCGCGGTACGGAATCCGCGGGTGAACGTGCTCGGGCATTGCACGGGCCGCCTCGTCGAGGGCGCCCGCGGCGGCCGTCCGGAGTCGAAGTTCGACGCCGAGAAGGTCTTCGAGGCGTGTCGCGACCACGACGTCGCGGTGGAGATCAACAGCCGGCCGGAGCGTCGGGACCCGCCGAGCCGCCTGATCGATCTGGCCGTCGACATCGGTTGTCTCTTCGCGATCGACACCGACGCGCACGCGCCCGGGCAGCTGGCGTGGCAGGGGCTCGGCTGTGAGCGCGCGATCCGGTGCGGTGTGGAGGCGGCGCGGGTCGTCAACACGTGGCCCGTCGACGAATTGCTCACCTGGACGCGCGCGTTCGCGGGGTGAGTCGCAGAATGGGACGATGATCGACCCGGGATTCACGCCCACCCAGCTCGCGGCGCGAGCTGCCTACCTGCTGCGCGGCAACGACCTCGGGACGATGACCACCGCCGCGCCGCGGCTGTACCCGCACATGTGGAGCTGGGACGCGGCGTTCGTGGCCGTGGGGTTGGCGCCGCTGAGCGTGGAGCGGGCGGTCACCGAACTCGACACGCTGCTGTCGGCGCAGTGGAGCAACGGCATGATCCCGCACATCGTGTTCGCGAACGGGGTCGACGGCTACTTCCCCGGCCCCGCGCGCTGGCAGTGCGGGGAACTGGCCGGACATGCGCCGATCGGTGTCGACACCTCCGGCATCACGCAACCGCCCGTGCACGCGATCGCGGTGCAGCGGATCCTCGACCACGCCCGGCGGCACGGCCGCAGCACCCGGGCGGTCGCCGAGGAGTTCCTGGACCGCCGGTGGCCGGACCTGATGCGTTGGCACCGGTGGCTCGCGCGGGCACGGGACCGCGACGGGAACGGGCGCATCACGCTGTTCCACGGGTGGGAGTCCGGAATGGACAATTCGCCCCGGTGGGATATCCCGTACGGCAACGTGATTCCGGGCCCTGTCCCGGCGTATCGGCGCGAGGACGTCACCGTCGTAACCGATGCCTCGCAGCGCCCGAGCAACGGCGAGTACGACCGCTACCTGTGGCTGCTGGAGGAGATGAAGAGCGTCCGCTACGACGACGAGGCGCTGCCGGAGAAGATGAGCTTCGCGGTCGAGGACGTATTCGTCAGCGCCGTCTTCGCGCTCGCGTGCGACGTGCTGGCCACGATCGGTGAGGAGCATTCCCGACCCAACGCCGATGTCCGCGAACTGCACTCCTGGGCCGACCACTTCCGTAAGGGCGTCGTGGCCACCACCGACGCGCGCTCCGGCGCGGCCCGGGACCTCGACCTGCGCACCGGGCGGTGGATCGCCACCGACACCATCGCGATGTTCGCGCCCCTGTTGTGCGGTGGCCTGGACCGGCATACCGAGCGAGGCCTGCTGCACACCTTCGAGGGTCCGCGTTTCTGCACCCATCCGGATCTGCGGTACGCGGTGCCGCCGTCCACGTCGCCGGTGTCGCGGGACTTCCGGGCGCGCGAGTACTGGCGCGGACCGGTGTGGCCCGTGATGACGTGGCTGTTCTCGTGGGCGTTCGCGCGTCGCGGTTGGGCCGAGCGGTCGCTGATGCTGCGTGCGGAGGGACTGCGGCAGGCCGCCGACGGCAGTTTCGCCGAGTACTACGAGCCGTTCACCGGTGAGCCGCTCGGCAGTATGCAGCAGTCGTGGACCGCGGCCGCGGTGCTGGACTGGCTCGGCTGATGAACCGTGTGGAACGCCGCTGTGAACTGTCTGTGAGATACCGATACCCGGTGCGAAACAGGCGCGCGCGGTGAGGAAGTCGTCTAGTCTCGGGCAATGCCGAGGAACCGTCGTCGCTCCCTGTCGCGTGTCGCAATACTGGCCATGGCCGGGGCGGTGACGCTGACAGCCCCCGCGGTCGCGGTGGCGGCGCCGCAGGGCGTCGACGTCGCATCGTGGCAGCATCCGGGGGGTGCGCCCATCAACTGGGGGGCAGTGCGCGGAGCCGGCTACGAGTTCGGCATGGTCAAGGCCACCGAAGGCCTGTTCTACACCAACCCGTACTTCGCGCAGGACTCGATCGCGATGCGCATCGCCGGAGTGGCGCGCGGCGCGTACCACTATGCGGACCCGTCGGCGTCACCCGAGGCGCAGGCGGCCTTCTTCGCCGCGAACGCGCTGGCGGTCAACCAGATCGGCGGCCTGCCCCCGGTGCTCGACCTCGAGAGCACCGGCGGTCTCGCGGCGCCGCAACTCATCGACTGGACGCGCCGCTACCTCAATTCGGTGCAGGCTCTCACCGGCCGTCAGCCGATCATCTACACGTACCCCAACTTCTGGCGTACCGCGATGGCGAACACCACCGAGTTCTCCAACTACCCACTGTGGATCGCCGACTACAACGGCGGCAACTACCCCGGCCCGCTGCCGGGTGGGTGGAAGAACTGGGCCTTCTGGCAGTACACCGACAGTGGCCGCATCCCGGGGGTGAACGCCGCCATCGACCTCAACGTCTACAGCGGGGCGATGGGCGATCTCAACATGTACGCGCGCAACTTCTTCGGTAGCTGAGTGCGCGCCGGTATGACGAAGCTGAGTGGAAAGACCGCGATCGTGCTGGGCGTGGCGCCCGGCAACGTGGGGCACGCCATCGCCCGTCGGTACGCCGACGACGGTGCCACCGTGCTCGTCGCGGGTCGGCGCCCGGACGCGCTCGCCGAGGTGGCCGACGGGATCGGTGCGCAGTGGCAGCCGTGCGACATCACGTCCGAGGCGGACCTGGATGCGCTCGTCGAGCGCGCGCGGAACCTGTTCGGACACATCGACGTGGGCGTCAACGCCACCGGGTGGGGTCTGCTCGCCCCGTTCGAGGACACCACCCGCGAGGATCTCGAGCGGATGGCGGCGGTCCAGTTCACCGGGCCCTTCCAGTTCTTCCAGCGGTTGGTCGCGAACATGCCGAACGGCGGCTCGATCATCCAGATCTCGTCGGTCACGGCGTCGATCATGTTCGAGAACCACGCCGCCTACATGGGCACCAAGGCCGGTATCGACCACGTGATCCGGTGCATCGCCAACGAATACGGTGAGCGCGGGATCCGCGCCAACTCGATCGCGCCCGGCGGCGTCGCGGACGCCCCGATGTCGGGCGGTGGACTGAACTACCCACCGATCCGCTCGCTCTACCTGCGCGAGATCCCACTCGGGCGGGTCGGCATCGCCGAGGACGTCGCGAACGTGGCGGCGTGGCTGGCCGGCGACGAATCCGGTTTCGTCACCGGCCAGATGCTGCACGTCAGCGGTGGGCAGACGCTGCGCCGGAACCCGTCGATCGCGGACCTGATCGGAGCGGCCACGCCCGACCAGGCGTAGCTCTCAGCCACCCGGGGTGAGCTGACCGGTCACCCGGTAGAGCCGCCACATCTCGGGCTCGGTGCCGCCGTCGTTGCGCATCTCGAGCACGAGAGCGCCGACGCCACCGGAGCCGGTCTCGAACATCGTCGGGTACCGACGGTTCACGGCGTCGGCCACGCCGCGCTTGGTGTTCGGGACCGCCAGGATGTACTGGACGCCGTTCCCGGCCGGGTCGTCGAGGATCTCCGCGAAGTCGGTGTCCGACGTGATGACGAACTGCTTGGGGTTCGCCGACGCCGTCACCACCGCGAACCCCTCGACGGTGTCGAGCAGGACGGAGCCCTCGGGCAGGTCGAGGCGGTCGAGGTAGTCGGCGATGCGCCGTTCGGCACCGAATGTGCGCAGGATCGCCAGCTCGGTGGGGTCCTGCCGGCCCGGGACGATCGCGCTCGCGATGGAGTGCTCGAGCGCGGCCAGCCGGGCGTTGCCCATCGCGACGGTCGTCACCGCGGTCGATCCGACGAGCAGGCACACCGCGAACGCGACCAGTGGTGACGGTCCCGGGTAGGCCGGGATCGGACGGGGTTCGGGTGCGAAATGCCCGGGGCGGTGCGAGATCACGGGCGCCCGGCTGGGGGTGAGCAGGACGACGAGCACGAACGCGAACGGGATGATCGTGATGTAGAAGCGCAGGAACGGGAACGTCGAATCCATCAGGTACAGCAGCGACTGCGTGCCGAGGACCGCGCCGAAGATCGTGAACGGGACCAGGATCTCGGCGTCGCGGCGGCGGTAGGCGAGCACGGCCGCGACGATCAGCAGCAGTGGGACCGCCGGCCCCAGCACCGCCATCTCCGTCAGCGAGAACACCGCCCGGTCGACGCCCGTGGTCGTGGCACCGCCGCCGGACTGCTCGAGAATCGCGCTGTTGCCGTACACCGACGAGAACTGTTGGAACGCGGTGCCGGTGATCAGCCAACTCGTGAACGACCACGCGACGAAGGCCGCGATACCGGGTCCGACGACGATCGACACCTCGACCGCGGCCGCCCACCAGCGATCTCCCCGCGCGGACTGCGGGGTGGGGCGATGACGGATCACGGTGACCAGGCCGACGAGGGCGCCGGCGACGATCATCGGGGCGATCGCGTCGTAGCGGGTGAGATAGGCGAGCGCCAGCGCGATGCCCGCCGCGATGAGGTCGTGCACGCCGTCGCTGCGCATCCACCGCATGAGCCGGCGGACGGCCCAGCACACGAAGAACACGAACGGCGCCTCGCTCATGCCGTTGGCCGCGTACATGACGATCATGGGGTTGAGGGCGAACAGCGCGGTGAGCACCACCACCAGAACCGTGGAACAGCCACGGTCACGCGCGATTCCGCGGATCTGGACGACGGCGCCGGCCATGAACGCGGCCGACATCACCGCCGCAGTCAGGTTCCAGCGCAACAACTCCGGCCACCAGTGCCCGAGGAAGCCGAGGGGCAACTGCGCGAACGCGGTCAGTGGTGTGAAGACGAATCCGATCGCCGCGAGGTGCGGGTCCCGGCTCAGGAGCACGCCCGAGACCGCCGCGACGCGGGACAGCGAGTCGGTGAAGATGAATCCCACACCGACGTTCATCCACACGCCCACCGCGACGTAGGCGGTGAACAGAATCCCGTACAGCGTCCACGGCTTCCGCCGCTCGCGGACGCGTGGGGTTCCGCGTCCGGCGCCCCCCTGCGCGGGCGCCGGACGCAGGGCCGTCGTCGAGGTCACGACCGGCGCCGGCGCAGCCACACTGTCGCGCCGACCACGATCACGGCGAGGACCGCGGTCCCCGCGACGATCGCGACGATCGCGCCGGTTCCGATACCGGAGTCCTCCTCGGAGTCGGCCTGCGCGGCCACGTCGGTGACCTTGACGCCGATCGCGAACGGCTGCGCGTCACGCGGACCGATCAGGACGTCGCCGGTGAGGCGCGGGAACTGGGACGGATCGGCGTCGAGCCAGCCGAGCAACGCGTCGAGGTCGCCGGGTTCGCCGTTGGACGTCGCCAGCACCACCGTGCGGTTGCCCTGCTCGGTCACCTGCAGCGTGCCGTACGGGGTGGTCCCGGCGACGCCCTGCAGGGCGAGCAGTGCGGGGTCGGCCGACGCGAGCGGCGGCCGCACCGACTGCGGCAGATTGCCGTCGGCGGCGACCAGAATCGCCGGCAGCGTGTCGGTGGCGGCCTCGGTGAGCGGACGCACCCGCGGCTGCAGCGGCAGGTAGCTACTGTGCTGCATCTGGACCAGGAGTTGGTTGGCCCGGCGCAGGTCGCCGAGGCCGTTGTCGCCGAGGCCGACGTCGACGGTCGGCAGCAGGGTCTGCGGCAGCGACGCGAATCCGCCGGGTAGCGGCGGCGACGCGAGGTGCGACGAGACGGTGCTGCGCGGATCGACCGTGAGCGACGACGCGTCGCTGGTTCCGCACTGGAAGTCCCCGGTGATGTCGAGCGCCACCGTGAGCGTCATGAAGCGGGACAGCAGGTTGTTCGGCACGTCGGCGCGGACGTCGAACCTGCCCGTCGAGTCGAGCGGCGCACTGGCCAGTTGGGTACCACCGAGACTCACGGTGAGGATGCCGCTCCGGGACGGCGGCAGCGGGACGTAGGTACCGAACAGGTGCGCCGACAGGTCGCGGATCGGCCGGCCGAGCTGGGTCTGATTGACCTCGATCGGCACCGCGATGCGGTTGAGGCCGGACGCCGTGAGCGAGCCGATCTTCAGCTGCTCGAGCGTCACCACGTCCTGGGCCACCTCCGGCACCTTCACCTCGGGAGCCGCGATCGCGCGACTGGCGGCCGCGTAGCCGTCGAGATTCGCCACGAACAGGTCCACCTGCGACGAGAGTGCGCTCTCGTTGCCGGTGATGCGCAGTACCGGCGCACCGGCGGGAGTCGGCTCCAGCCCGATTCCGGCGTCGGAGGCGCCACCGACGGCGATCGATCGCTCGAACAGGGCCGGGGCCACCGGCGGCACACCGGCACCGGCGGGCAGCTGGGCCACCTCGACGCGGGTGGGCTGATTGCCGTAGTGGTTGACGACGGCCGTGCTCAACGTCAATGCGGCGTTCTGCTCGGCCGCCGACGACGGGTCCGCGACGTAGATCGTCAGCTTCCGGAGAATCGGCGGCAGGAACTCGGCGGGGGACGCCGGTTGACGCTCGGCGCCGGCGTAGTCCACGGCCGCGTCACGCAGGGTCAGCGGGGCGAACTGGCTGCGGTCGTAGCAGCGGTTGTCGACGGGAATGTAGTGGCTCGTGATCGTGAGGTTCACCGACCGGTCGGTCACGGGCAGGCCGTCGAGCGGTACCGACAGCGGGATGCCGCCCTCGTTCGCGGCCGGGATCTCCACCCGCTGGACCACACGGGCGTCGGACCGGACCTCGAGCCACCCCTGCCGGAAGTCCATTGGGGTCGTGAGGCTTCCGGCGAGCCGGCGGGCCTGCAGCCCGTCCGGCACCGGGAGAGTGACGGTCACGGGCGCGGAGTCCGACACGAACTGCAGGTCGGCGGGGCGTCCCAGCTCGGGGAACGGAACTGACTGTCCGGTAGGGACAGTCGCGTCGCTGGAGTCCTGAGCCGACGCCGTGCCGGCTCCCGGCAGAAGCGCGGCGATCGCGACGAGCGTGCCCGTCACGAGCGTTGCGAGCCTGCGTCGCGGCGCGCGCGAGGGCGCCCCCGTCCTTGCCATGAACTCTCCCCAGATCGTCCTCTACGTGCTGCCGGCATCCGGTCGAGTGGGTCGACGACGGTCGGCTGAACGAAGGAACCCGAATCCGAAACTTCTTGTGCGCAGCCAGGGCCCGTCGGAACGGCCACCACGCTCACCTTCGTCGCGACCATTCAATCACGGGTTTGTACCAAACGCTGGTTCAAAAGTTGAAGTTTCATCGGTGTGATTCGGAGAGGTTGGTCACGGAGCGACACCTGTCACTTCGTGTAACACTCCGATCGCTGCCGTGATGAGTCAAGATGGAAGTGCAAACGGTCCGGTGTAGACCGCGTCGCTCGACGATTGCGAAATAGTCTCGACTGCACATGTGTTCGAGCGAGCGGGGAGGAAAAACCACGATGACGCATGCCACCCCGGGCATCGAAACCTCCCCCGTGGGCGACGGCGAGGAGGCCCAGGCCGCCGCCGCTGCGCCGGCGACCGCGGGCGGGAAGTCCTCGGCACCGGCACCGTTCACCGGCACGTCGATCTTGTTGCGGTGGCTGCTCATCGGTGGTTGCTCGCTCGCCGCGTTCTGGCCCTCGGTGGTCCGGACCGTCGACGACCTTCGTGGCGGCGACTTCCTCGGCTACATCCTGGTGATGCCGTTCCTGGCCGCCGTGGCGGCGATCGGCATCGCCCGACGCCGCGCCGGCGAATTACCCATTCACGACCGGCAGATCGACAGCCTCGTCGGCGGGATGGCCCTGCTGGTCTCCGTTGCGGTCCAGTGGCTGCTGCTACCCCGATACGCCGAGCAGTTCAGCGTCCTGCGCATCGATCTGCTGTCGTGGTTGCTGTTCGTCGTGGGCGCTGCGGTGCTGCTGTTCGGGCTGCGACCGGTAGGCCGGTTCTGGCCCGTGTGGCTGATGCTTCTGCTCATCGCTCCCCTCCCCTACCGGATGGTCGTGGTGATGCTGGGCGGCCAGTCGCAGCACGTGAGCGTCGTCCTGACTGCGTTCGCGGCGGCCGCCACCGGAATCGCGGTGGGCAGGACGCGGCGACGCGGCATCGTGGGCGCCGTCGCCACGATCGCCGTGGGCCTCGCCGTGTTGGCCTTCATCTGGTTCGTCTTCCCCGACGTGCCCCGGCTGGTCGTGCAATTCGTGCCCGCCGGTGTCGCGGCCGTGACGGTCGGTATCGGCATGTACCTGCAGTACGGGTACTACTTCACGGACCGGCGTGCCGCCTATTCCGTGGCGCCGCAGCGCCCCACCGCCGTGCGCACCGGCCTGGTCCGCTCCGGCCTGGTCGTCGTCGCGGTCGCCTTCGTGCTCTCCCTCATCCCGCTGCCCGATCCCCCGGCCACCGTCGTCGCCGACGGTCCGTCGACGCCCGGCACGGGCCTGGTCGTGCCGTCGGGATGGACGCAGGAGGACGTAGAGGATTTCGACTGGGCCAACCGCTTCTTCGGGCGCCGCGCCACGCTCGTGCGGCAGACGATCGTCGCCGACGAGGGGAATCCGGACTGGGATTCGAAGGCACGGCCGCGGCGCGTCGTCATCGACACTCTCGACACGCACCGTCCCGCGACGCTCACCGTGTACCCCACCGACACGCTCTACCGCCTCAGGGACGCCCGCCGCAGCCCCACCGTGCCGGTGGATCTCGGTCACGGCGTGCAGGGCGAGTTCTCGACGATCGTCGACGAGGAGGCGCTGCTGACGTGGAGCCTGCTGTCGTTCACGTGGACGCGAGACGACATCAGCCAGCGGGTCAACCTGGTCACCGTCGACGATCATCGCCCGGACGCGATCTTCCCGCGGCCGACGCCCTCGATGGCGTCCGATGTCACCAACACGTTCAACGTCCTGATCCGCGGCAACGCGGTCACCGTGGACGACAACTCCGAGTACAAGGATCGCGACATGCTCGCCGTCGTCGGAACGCAGCTCGTCGACGCCCAGTGGAAGGCGGACGAGGCATGAGCGCCGACCGTTCGGCCGCCGTCACCGACGAGTTCAAGGCCGCGGCGTTGAACGACGCCGTCGACGGCCTGCGGGAGCGGCATCCGCTCGCGTCGGCCGCGGTCGCGTTCGTGCCGTGGCAGCGCAACCTGGCGCTCGCGGTGGCGGCGCTGGTCGTGGGCTGCGCGGTGTTCTTCCCGATCGGCACCTTCACGGTGCTGATCGCGGTGTGCACGCTCGCGTACGTCGCCACCATGATCGACCGTCTGATCATCTTCGCCCGCGGGCTCGACCGGGAGGCCATCGTCACTGTCTCCGACGAGGACGCCCGGGCGATTCCGGACGACGAACTGCCCTCCTACACGATCCTCGTGCCCGCGTACGACGAGACCGAGGTGATCTACGACCTCGTCGCGGGCATGACCGCGCTCGAATACCCGCGCGAGAAGTTGCAGGTGCTGCTGCTGCTCGAGGAGGACGACCACGGCACCGTGGAGGCCGCGAAGGACGCGATCTCTGTGCCGGGCGGCGAGATCGTGACGGTGATCCTGGTGCCCGCCGCGCAGCCGCGCACCAAACCCAAGGCGTGCAACTACGGCCTGCATTTCGCGACCGGTGAGATCGTCACCATCTACGACGCCGAGGACAAGCCCGATCCGCTGCAGTTGCGCCGGGTCGTCGCCGCGTTCGCGCGTCAGCCCGACGACGTGGCCTGCGTGCAGGCCAAGCTCGCCTACGACAACGGCCGCCAGAACCTGCTCACCGGCTGGTTCACCGCCGAGTACGCGGTGTGGTTCAACTTCCTGCTGCCCGGGCTGATGAAGACCAGGTCGCCGATCCCGTTGGGCGGCACGTCCAATCATCTGCAGCGGTGGGTGCTCGACGAGATCGGCGCGTGGGATCCGCACAACGTGACCGAGGACGCCGACCTGGGCGTGCGGATCGCGGCGTCGGGCTACTCGACGGCGGTGTTGGACTCGACCACGATCGAGGAGGCCAACAGCGATCCGATCAACTGGATCCGGCAGCGATCCCGTTGGTACAAGGGGTATCTGCAGTCGTGGCTGGTGCACACCCGCAGGCCGCTCGAGGCGTGGCGTTCACTCGGTGCGCTCAGCTTCATCCGGTTCACCCTGTTGCTGGCCGGGACGCCGATCATCGCGTGCCTCAACCTGGTGTTCTGGTTCATCACGTTCACGTGGCTGCTCGGCCAGCCGCTGATCGTGGCCGACGTGTTCCCCCCGTACATCTACTACGGTGCGCTGGTCTCGCTGGTGTTCGGCAACGCCGCCGCGATCTACATGAACATCGTCGGCTGCCGCGAGACCGGGAACTCGCACCTGCTGCTCGCGTGCGTCACCGTCCCGATCTACTGGCTCATGATGAGCATCGCCGCCGCCAAGGGCTGCTGGCAGCTGCTGCGCAATCCGTCCTACTGGGAGAAGACCTTCCACGGTCTGGGAACACCCTCTCCCCAGTCCCCGGCCGCCCCCCAGTCCCCGGCCGCCCCCTGACCGCGTTTTGCGCACTTGTCGCGGATTTCCGGCGTCCGCCGGCGCGACAAGTGCGCAAAACGCGGGGGTGAGGGATCAGCCGTAGGTGTTGAATCCGGCCATCAACGGGAACAGCGGGTCGTCGTACCCGATGTCCATGGTGCAGTCGTTCGGACGCGGGTCCGGGACGAACGCCCACAGCAGCGCGCCGGCGGTACCGGCCGCGCGCTGACCGGTGATCTTCTGACCGATGCTCGACGCGCGTGCGGACAGCGTCTTGCACGACCCCGCGTTCTCGCCGATCTCTGCCACCAGCAACGGCTTTCCGGCGGCCTCGGCCTGATCGATCCGACGGGCCAGACCGTTCCACTGGTCACCCGGCAGCGGGATGCCGTCGGCGCCGTAGTCGTGGTACTGCACGAAGTCGACGTTGTCGGATTCGGTGACGAACTGGTAGTCGTCGCCGCCGGTACCGCACTGGCCGCCTCCGATCAGGCCCGCGGTAACCAGGTGCTTCGGCGCGATCGTCTTGATCTCGGCGCCCGCCTCCTCCATGAAGTCGCGGAGCACCTGCGCGGCATCGGTGGGGCAGGTGCGCACCCACCAGTCGCAGTTCCCGTTCACGCACTCGCCCGGATCCGGTTCGCCGACCAGCTCCCACGCCGCTACGGACGGGGAATCCTTCCAGCGGTTCACCGCGGTCTGCACCCAGTCCTCGAAGCTGAGCCGGGTGCCGTTCTCGTCGTCGGTCTTCCAGCCGCCCACGTACCACGAGCGGTCCTTGAACTTCTCGCTCTCGCACGCGCCGTCCTGAGCGGACAACACGGGAATGATCATCTGATCGGTGCGCTCCGCCTCCGCGAACACCGCGTCCATGGCGGTGAAGTCCAGTTCACCGGTGAACTTGTTGATCGCGAGTTCCTGGAAGGCGTTGAATCGCGTGAGCGAATGCGGCGGCAGGGAGTCGAAGTACTCGGGCAGATCGACCATCCCGCCGCAACCACGGTTGATGCCCCAGTTCGTGGACAGCTGGTAGGCGTTGAAGCCTGCCGGCCACCACTTCTCGCCGTCGAGGTACAGGCCGTCCGACGCGGCCTCGACACGCCCCTGCGCCTGGGCTTGCGGGGCCAGGCCCGCGCCGCAACTGGCCATCGTCACCACCGACAGCACCGCTACCAGCAACCATCTCAATCTCGGTGTCGTTTTCAGAACTGCCTCGCTTCGTCAACGCGTGGCCGCGGGATGGATCGATTGCCTCTCCCCGACTCCCCGGCGATCCACGGCGTATGGGACCCATCCGCGCCACACTCTAGAGAACTTCCGACAGAAACGCCTGGAGACGTGGGGTTTCCGGATGGTCGAACATTTGGTCGGGGATCCCGGACTCGACCACGACGCCGCGATCCATGAACAGCACCGTGTCCGACACCGACCGCGCGAAGCCCATCTCGTGGGTCACCACCACCATGGTCATGCCCGTGGCCGCCAGGTCCGCCATGAGCGCCAGCACTCCCTTGACCAGTTCCGGATCGAGCGCCGACGTCGCCTCGTCGAAGAACATCACCTGGGGTTGCATCGCCAACGCCCGGGCGATCGCGACCCGCTGCTGCTGCCCGCCGGACAGGTTGCCCGGACGCGAGTCCGCCTTGTGCGCCAGCCCCACCAACTCCAGCTGTTCCACCGCCAGCTGTCGGGCCGCGTCCTTCGACAGCTTCTTCAGTTTGCGCGGGCCGAGCGCGATGTTGTCGGCGACGGTGCGGTGCGGGAACAGATTGAAATGCTGGAACACCATGCCGATCCGCTGCCGCAGCCGATCCGGGTTGTCCGCGAGCACGGAGCGGCCGTCGAGTAGGATGTCGCCCGCGTCCGGCTCGTGCAGCCGGTTGAGCACGCGCAGCAGCGTCGACTTCCCGGATCCCGACGGCCCGATCACCGTGACGGTCTTGCCGGCGTCGACGTGCAGGTCCACGCCCCGCAGCACCTTGTTGGCCCCGAACGCCAGGTGCAGCCCGGTACCGGTGAGGGAGACGGAATCGTCCACGCGTCAGCCCCTTTCCACGACGATCGCCTGCTCGAGGTCGTCGAGCGTGCCGGACGTGTCGGCGCGACCGGTGCGCAGCCGACGGTCGATGTAGTTCACCAGGTGGGTGAGCGGAATCGTCAGTGCCAGGTAGAACAGGCCGGCAGCGACGAGCGGCGACAGGTTGCCGGTCTGCGCGTTGAGGTCCCGGCCCACCGCGAACAGTTCCCGCTGCGTCACCAGCAGTCCCAGGAAATAGATCAGCGACGAATCCTTGATGAGCGAGATGAACTGGTTCATCAGCGCCGGCAGCACCCGTCGCACGCCCTGCGGGATCACCACCAGCGCCATCGACCGGCGGTACGAGAAGCCCAGGGCGCGGGCCGCTTCCATCTGCCCCGGCTCCACACTCTGGATGCCGGACCGGAAGATCTCCCCGATGTACGCCGCTGCCAGCAGCGACAGCGCAGCGGCGCCCAGCCAGTACGGGTTGCTGCCGGTGAGGCCCTTCACGACCGGGCCGACGCCCAGACCGACCAGCAGGATGATCACCACCGCTGGCAGGCCCCGGAAGATGTCCGTGTAGACCCGGGCGGGCCAGCGCAGCCAGCGGGTGCGGGAGATGCCGGCCACCGCCAGCAGCATGCCGATCACGGTGCCGACGATGCCCGACGACAATGCCAGGATCAGGGTGTTCGGCAGACCGGTGCGCAGCAGATCCGGGAACGCGCGCTTGTACAGCTCCCAGTCGAAGAACGTCTCGCCCAGCTGCTGCAACGTCGACTTGGGTTGCGCGGTGGACGGTTCGGTAGTCGAAGCGTTCTGCGCGGCGATGGCCGCGAAGTCCGGCAGTTGCGGTTCGGGCGCGGCCTTGCTGCCCGGTTTCCAGCCCGCGGGTAGTTCCCGCGGCACCCAGTCCGAGTACAGCCGGGACCACGTGCCGTCGGCGATCACGGCGTCGAGACCCGAGTTGAGGGCGTCGATCAGCGGCTGGCGGTCCTTCGCCACCGCCCAGCCGACGTAGTTGTTGAGGCTGAACGTGTTCTGCACGATCGACGCCGGATCACCCGGCGTGATCGCGCCCTGCGCCTGCTGAGACGGCGCCACCCACGCGTCGATCTGGCCGGTCTTCAGGTTCGCGTACGCGGTGTTGTAGTCCGGGAACTTCACTGGGTCCAAGCCCAGGGTGTTCACGACGTAGTCGTCCTGCACGGTGCCCTGCACGACACCGATGCGCACCGACGACGTCAGGTCCGGGAAACCCTTGATCGCGCTCCCGTTCGGCACCACCAGCGCGAAGTAGCCGAAGTCGTAGCCGTTGGTGAAGCCGACCAGGTCGCGTCGGGCGTCGGTGGTGGTGATCGACGACGAGCCGACGTCGAACCGGTGTCCCGCCACCTGCGCGAGCAGTCCCGCGAAGTCCGTTCCGACGAACTCGACCTGCAGACCCAGCTTCGCTGCCACCGCCCGCAGCAGTTCGTTGTCGAATCCGGTGAAGACGTTCTGCGAGTTGACGCAGATGCTGGGGGGTGCGTCGGACAGCGTGCCGACCGTCAGCTTCCCGGGTTCGGCCAGGTTCAGCTTCGACACGTCGACGTCGGCGAGCGGCAGCGTGTCCGGGGTCGTGTACTTGTCCTCGGCAGAGGTCGCGGCCGCGGAGTCCAGGTTGCCGGGTAGCGCGGTGGCACTCTCGACGCCGGGCGGGGCGCACAGGTCACCCGACGTGGCATCGCCGCCCGACGAGCACGCGGTGAGCGCGAGCAGCAACCCGGCGAGCACCACCGCCACCGCCCGGGCGCGGGAGATGGCGGCGGCGGTCATCGAATTCTCGGTCTACGCGAGGCCGGACAGCTGCGGCGGGGTGTGCTCGTCGCGCCAGGCGACGGCCTCACCGAGGGCGGTGAGGTCGTAGTCCGGCCCGCTCGCGTTCACCGTGAACAGCGTGACCCCGGCGTCGACGTAGGCCGCGGCCTCGTCGACACCGTGCCACCACGTCGACCGTTCGATCTCGTGCGGATCACGCTGTACGTCGCCGCAGTGCTCACCGAGGATCGCCGACTTGCGGACGAATTCGTCCCGGTCGCCGAAGCCGTGCCAGATGTCGGCGTACTCGGCCACCAGCCGCAGCGTCTTCTTCTCGCCACTGCCACCGATCATGAGCGGAATGTCCCGGGTCGGCGCCGGATTGAGCTTGCCGAGCCGAGAGGTGATGCGCGGCAAGTACTCCCCCAGCAGCTTGATACGAGAACCCGGAGTGCCGAACTCGTAGCCGTAGGCGTCGTAATCCTTCTCGAACCAGCCGGCGCCGATGCCGAGGATCAGACGTCCGCCGCTGATGTGGTCGACGGTGCGGGCCATGTCGGCCAGCAGGTCCGGATTGCGGTAGCCGGCGCAGCTCACCAGTGCGCCGATCTCGACCCGCTCGGTCTGCTCGGCCCACGCCCCGAGCATGGTCCAGCACTCGAAGTGCGCACCCTCCTGATCGCCGTACAGGGGATAGAAGTGATCCCAGTTGAAGACGACGTCGGCGCCGGCGTCCTCGGCGCGCAATACGGCGTCGCGGATCATGCCGTAATCGGGGGCGTGCTGAGGCTGTAGCTGGATGCCGATGCGCACGGGACGGGTCATGGGAACTCCTTCGCGGCGAGACTGCATCTCACGGTAGACCCAGGGTCGTGGCACTGCACGATGTTGGCCGCCGCACGGCCACGAGTGCAGGGGCGATTGTGGTGATGACGCTGATCCGATTCCCGCGTGGTCGGGCCGGAAGCGGCGTCCGGCAACACTTTCCGGCAGAACTTCCGGTCAAAGATCGTGATTCGCGGCGAGCCACTGCTCGACGCCGCGGAATCCGGGGGTGTCGAACGAGATGCCGCGCCTGTCGATTTCGGCGACCGCCACAACCAGCAACGCTTCGAGGCGTTCGATCTCCCTGGACATCTCGACCACCGACTGCAGCAACAAGGTTTCGGGGAGAACTTTCCCCGCGCCGGTCGGCGGCACGGTGACCGCGACGCCCGCATTGTTCAGTTCCCCCGGTTTCATGACCCGAGCATAGTTCGAACTGATGTTCGAGTCAATCGATCGGGCGCGAGGGCGAATCGTGTGGAGCACACTGGACACATGCGGAACACGCAGCGCCCCAGCCCGCCCACCGGCGTCAAGCGGCGGTTGCTCCGCGCGCCCGTCACGCTGTACCGATGGCACCTCGGCGGCCTGCTCGGGCACCGGTTCCTGCTCCTGGAGCACGTCGGACGCCGCAGCGGCAAGACCCGCCAGGTGGTGCTCGAGGTGGTCGATCACGACGACGCCTCCGACAGTTGGGTCGTCGCGGCGGGCTATGGAACGGCGTCGGACTGGTACCGGAACCTGACCGCGCATCCCCGCGCCCGGGTACAGGTGGGCCGCCGCAGATCCGAGGTGGAGGCCGACTTCCTGGGCACCGAGGAGGGCGGCGACCTCATGGCGTACTACGGCAGCGTGCACCCCAGGATCGGCGTCCGCCTGTGCAAGAGCATGGGCTTCGACGTCGACGGCACCCCGGAGGATTTCCGTGAGGCGGGCCGTCACATCCACTTCGTCAGGTTGCGTCCCGTACGCGCTTGATGGTTCCGGGCACTTCGGACGCCTATGCTGTGGCCCGCACACCCGTGCACCCTGACTCGGATCGTCCGGCACGTTCCTGCCGGTGAAGGGATCGTTCCACCATGGCTTCGGTGACGTTCGACAAGACCACGTGCCTGTTCCCGGGCGCGACGACCCCCGCGGTCGACAAGCTGGACCTGCATATCGAGGACGGCGAGTTCCTCGTGCTCGTCGGCCCGTCGGGCTGCGGCAAATCCACGTCGCTGCGCATGCTCGCGGGCCTCGAGGAGGTGTACGACGGGCGCATCCTCATCGGCGACCGCGACGTCACCGGCCAGGAGCCCAAGGAGCGCGACATCGCGATGGTCTTCCAGAACTACGCGCTGTACCCGCACATGTCGGTCGCGGAGAACATGGGCTTCGCGCTCAAGCTCGCCAAGACGCCCAAGGACGAGATCAAGCGCCGCGTGCAGGAGGCGGCCAAGATGCTCGACCTCGAGCCGTACCTCGATCGCAAGCCCAAGGCATTGTCCGGCGGCCAGCGGCAGCGCGTCGCGATGGGCCGCGCGATCGTCCGCAGCCCGCAGGTGTTCCTCATGGACGAGCCGCTGTCGAACCTCGACGCCAAGCTCCGGGTGCAGACCCGCACCCAGATCGCGCAGCTGCAGCGCCGGCTCGGCACCACCACCGTATACGTCACGCACGACCAGGTCGAGGCCATGACGATGGGCGACCGGGTCGCGGTCCTCAAGGACGGCGTCCTGCAGCAGTGCGCGCCGCCGCGCGAGCTCTACGCCCGCCCGGTCAACCGGTTCGTCGCCGGGTTCATGGGCTCGCCGTCGATGAACATGCTGACCCTGCCGGTCACCGACGGCGGTATCGCGCTCGGCGACGCGGTGATTCCGGTTTCCCGTGAAACCATCGCCGAGATTCCGGAGGGGCAGGTCGTGCTCGGCATCCGTCCCGAGCATCTCGAACCGGCGCCCGGGGAGACCGGTATCTCGCTGGACGTCGACGTCGTCGAGGAGCTGGGTTCCGACGCCTACGTGTACGGACGCACCGGTGTCGGTGGCGCCGGCGAGCACCAGCTGGTCGCGCGCACCGACTGGCGTAACCCGCCGCGACGCGGCGAGCGGGTGAACCTGCACGTCGACCCGTCCGAGGTGCATCTGTTCTCGGTGACCGACGGCCGCCGGATCGGGTGAACTCGACCGGTCCAGTCCGGGGGTAATGCCCGAAACCAGCCGTCTTTCATGCCAGAGTAGGCGGCGACATATGCCTCGACACGGGTGTTGCGCACGATCGCGGTGCAGCTGAACGGTGTCGGATACGTCTATCGGAAAGGTGGACCATGCGTTCTTTCAACACGCGCTCGCGGGTTGCTATCGCGGCCTCGGCGGTCGCGATGCTGGCACTCGCCGGCTGCTCGAGCGACGACAGTGGCAGCGCCAGCGCTGGCGACGCCGTCAACCAGAACCTCGACGGCCGCGGTGCGATCTCGTTCGCGATGGGCAAGAACGACACCGACAAGCTGCAGCCGGTGATCGACAAGTGGAACGCGGCTCACCCGGACGAGAAGGTGTCCCTCAAGGAGCTGCCGGGCGAGGCCGACGACCAGCGCAACAAGCTCGAGCAGTCGCTGCAGGCGGGTAACGCCGACTACGACGTCATGGCCCTCGACGTCGTGTGGACCGCGGGCTTCGCCGCGAACGGCTGGCTGCAGCCGCTCGAGGGTGGACTCGCGATCGACACCGCGCCGCTGCTGCCCGCGACCGTCGAGTCCGCGACCTACCGCGGCACGCTGTACGCGGCCCCGCAGAACACCAATGCGCAGCTGCTGTACTACCGCACCGACCTGATGCCGACGGCTCCCGCGGACTGGAAGGCGCTCACCGACAGCTGCCAGATCGCCAAGGACAAGGGCGTTCAGGACTGCATGGTCACCCAGCTCAAGCAGTACGAGGGCCTGACCGCCAACACCACGCAGTTCATCAACTCGTGGGGCGGCTCGGTCGTCGGCGCCGACGGCAGCACCCCCGAGGTCACGTCGCCGGAGGCCAAGGCCGGCATGCAGGCCATGGTCGACGCCTACCAGGCCGGCCAGATCGCCAAGCGTTCGACGGGCTTCACCGAGGAGGAGACCGCGCTCGCGTTCGTCGGTGGCGAGTCGATGTACGCCTACAACTGGCCGTACATGTGGGACAACGCCCAGAAGGACGGCTCGAAGGTGAAGGGCAACGTCGCCGTCGCCCCGATCGTCGGCCCGAACGGCGCCGGCGCATCGACCGTCGGTGGCTACAACAACGGCATCAACGTCTTCTCGAAGAACAAGGCGACCGCGCGTGACTTCATCGCGTTCGTCCAGAACGACGAGAACCAGATGTCGTTCGCGGACGCGGCCTTCCCGCCGGTCCTGAAGTCGGTGTACGACGACGCGGCCCTGCAGGCGAAGTACCCGTACCTGCCGGCGCTGAAGGCTGCTCTCGAGTCGGCGAAGCCGCGCCCGGTCACGCCGTACTACACCGCGATCTCGAAGGCCATCCAGGACAACGCGAGCGCGGCCCTCAACGGCAAGGTGACGGTCGATCAGGCGGCGACCGACATGGCCTCGGCCATCACCAACGCGGCCAAGTAGTCACCGCACACACGAGAGATCAGGTAACGCACGATGGCTGACTCTGCTGAGCTGAGGCGAGCAGACGAGGCCCGCGCCGTGGTCGGGGTCGACGATCCCGACCACGGCGGTCGCGCTTCCGGGCCCGAGCCCGGGACGGCGCGCACGGGTCACGACGACGAACCGCGGGTGGTCGCTGCGCGCAAGAAGCGCGACTTCCGCCCGATCTGGCTGATCGCCCCGACGATGGTGATCCTGGCCGTCGTCATCGTGTATCCGGTGTTGCGCGCCGTCTACCTGTCCTTCCAGGCGAACAAGGGCATCGATCCCGACACCGGCCGCTTCACCGAGGGCGGGTTCGCCGGATTCAAGCACTACCTGCAGTGGCTGGTGCAGGACTGCGGCGGCGGCGCGGGAACGTGTCCGCCCGGCACCCTCGCGCACGACTTCTGGTCCGCTGCGGGTGTCACGATCTTCTTCGCCGTCGTCACGGTCGCGATCGAGGTGCTCCTCGGTCTGTGGATGGCGACGGTGATGGGCAAGACCTTCTGGGGCCGGTCCCTGCTCCGCGCGAGCGTGCTGATCCCGTGGGCGATCCCGACGGCGGTCACCGCGAAGCTGTGGTTCTTCATCTTCGCCGAGAACGGCATCGCCAACAAGATGCTCGGCACCTCGATCGCGTGGACCACCGACCCGTGGGCGTCGCGGTTCGCGGTCATCATCGCGGACGTGTGGAAGACGACGCCGTTCATGGCTTTGCTCATCCTCGCGGGCCTGCAGATGATTCCGCAGGACGTCTACGAGGCGGCCAAGGTCGACGGCGCCAGCGCGTGGCAGCGGTTCACCCGGATCACGTTGCCGCTGGTGAAGCCGGCTCTCATGGTCGCGGTACTTTTCCGCACCCTCGACGTGCTGCGGATGTACGACCTGCCCGCCATCCTGTCCGGCACGTCCGGCGCGACGCCGAACACGACGCTGTCGATCCTGGTGATGGCCGACATTCGGCAGGGCAACTTCCAGAGCGCGTCGGCGTTGTCGACATTGATCTTCCTGCTGATCTTCGCGGTCGCGTTCGTGATGGTGAAGTTCCTCGGCGCCAATGCCGTGCGCACCCAGGACGAGCAGCGGAAGGGAGCTGATCGCTGATGGGCCGCCACCGCAAGCCCGACGAACTCGACGACCCCGCGACGACGCCCACGTCGTCGGTGCCGACGGCGACGGCCGTCGCGCCCCCGCCGGAGCCGGAGGCCGTCCCCAGGCCGCGCCGGCGCACCGACCGCGGCAAGGTGGCCCGGACCTATCTGGGTGTCGCGATCATCCTGATCTGGGGTCTGGCGCCGTTCTACTGGATGGTCGTCACCGCGTTCCGACAGGTCGATCACACCTTCGACACCACGCCGTGGCCCACCTACGTCACGCTCGACAACTTCCGCGCCGCGCTGTCGACCGACAAGGGCAACGACTTCCTCGGTGCGATCGTCAACAGCCTCGTCATCGGTGTCGTCACGACGGCCGTCGGACTGTTGCTCGGCGTGTTCGCGTCGTACGCGCTCGCCCGCATCGAGTTCCGCGGCAAGTACATCGTCACCGGCATCATCCTGGGCGCGTCGATGTTCCCGACGGTCGCGCTCATGACGCCGCTGTTCCAGCTGTTCGGCGACTTCGGCTGGATCGGCCAGTACCAGGCGCTCATCATCCCGAACATCTCGTTCGTGCTGCCGCTGACCATCTACACGCTGACGTCGTTCCTGTCCGATCTGCCGTGGGAACTCGAGGAGGCCGCCCGGATCGACGGCGCCAGCCGGTTCCAGGCCTTCCGCCTGGTGATTCTCCCGCTGGCCGCGCCCGCGCTGTTCACCACCGCGATCCTCGCGTTCATCGCGACGTGGAACGAGTTCATGCTCGCGAGCCTGCTGTCGACGGAGAAGACCGAGCCGGTCACCGTCGCGATCGCCCGGTTCGCCGGCGCCAATTCGTGGGAGCAGCCGTACGCGGCGATCATGGCGGCCGGCACGATCGTCACGATCCCGCTGGTGATCATGGTGCTGCTGTTCCAGCGCCGCATCGTCTCGGGCCTCACCGCGGGCGGCGTGAAGAGCTGACATGCCGTCGGGCAAACCGTCGCGGGGACGCCAGTCGCTGGAGATGCTGATCGGCATTCTCGGGTTCTTCACGTTCATGGCGTTCCTCGCCGCGGTCGTCCCCATCGTCCGCGGTGAGCCGTCGGCGACGGCGTCGCTGATCCTGCTCGGCTGCGTCGCGGTACTCGCCGGCGCGCTCGTCTTCCATCGACGCATCTGACCCCTCGCCTCCCTCCTCCCCCCCGATCGCGCCCCTCCGTCCCCGTCCCCCTCCCCGCGTTTTGCGCACTTATCGCGCGGAATTCGCTCCGGAACTCGCGACAAGTGCGCAAAACGCGAGGGGCGAGTGGGACGTCGGGTATGCCGGGTCCGTCCTCGCACCTCGACCAATCACATACTCTCGTGACCTCGAGGTGCGACGATCGGAGGACGACCGGATCCGACCCACCCCCGGTGCGAGGGCGCGGCCGGATCGCCGATTTCGGACCGGAAGTAGTGCGCGTGAATTCCACGAGCAACCCGACACCCGAGAAGCCCGAGCGGCGACCAGCGCCGCGATCCCGCCGTCGTACGGTGCTGCGTATCGCCGCCGCCGTCGTGATCGTTCCGTTGATCCTGTTCGGCGTCGCGTACGTGCTGGCGGACGTACCGAGCCCGTCGGAGATGCGTCCGGCGCAGGTGGCGACGATCCTCGCGTCCGACGGCACCAGTGTCGTCGCGAAGGTGGTGCCGCCGGAGGGCAACCGGACGGAGGTGCCGCTCGACGCGGTGCCCGGGTACGTCCGCAACGCTGTCCTCTCGGCGGAGGACCGCAACTTCTACTCCAACCCCGGATACTCGATCTCGGGCTTCCTGCGGGCCGGCCGCGACAACGTCCTGGGCCGGGAGAGCGCGGGCGGCGGGTCGACGATCACGCAGCAGTACGTGAAGAACGCTCTGGTCGGCACGGATCGCAACGTGGTCCGCAAGGCGCGGGAGCTGGTGGTGTCGGCGAAGATGGCCCGGCAGTGGTCCAAGGACGAGATCCTCGGCGCCTACCTCAACACCATCTATTTCGGCCGCAACGCGTACGGCATCGCGCAGGGCTCACGCGCGTTCTTCGACAAGCCGGTCGAGGAGTTGACGCTCGCGGAGGGCGCCGTGCTGGCCTCCGTGATCCAGAGTCCGTCGCTGCTCGACCCGGCGACCGACCCGGACGCGTTGCGTGAGCGCTGGAACTACGTGCTCGACGGCATGGTCGAGATGGGGGTCCTCGCGGCCACCGAACGGGCCGCCACCCAGTTCCCCGAGGTCCTGCCCGTCGCTCCCCCGAACCCCGACGACGTCGCCCCCGGTCCGGAGGGCCTGATCCGGACGCGGGTGGCCGCGGAACTCGAGGCGGCGGGGGTCAGCGAGCAGGATCTGAACACCGGCGGATTGCAGATCACCACGACGATCGACGCGAAGGCCCAGCAGGCGGCCGTCGAGGCCGTCGACCGCACCCTGAGCAAGCAGCCGGACCAGCTGCGGGCGTCGGTGGTGTCGATCGATCCGAGGTCGGGGGCGATCCGCGCCTACTACGGCGGTGCGGACGGCACCGGGTACGACTTCGCGCAGGCGCCGCTGCAGACCGGGTCGTCGTTCAAAGTGTTCGCGGCCATCGCGGCGCTGCAGGACAAGATCCCGCTCAGCGCGCAGTACAGCAGTGCCCCGCTCACGGTCGGCGGCCTCACCGTCGAGAACGTGGAGGGCGAGACGTGCGGAACGTGCAGCCTCGCCGAGGCCCTCAAACGTTCGCTGAACACCAGCTACTACCGGCTGACGCTGTCGATGGAGGACGGCGCGCGGAAGATCGCCGACTCCGCCCACCAGGCGGGCATCCCGAAGCAGATCCCGGGCCTCGAGCACGAGACGCTCACCCAGGCCGGTGGTCCACCCGAGACCGGAATCGTTCTGGGGCAGTATCAGACCCGGCCCATCGACATGGCGTCGGCGTATGCGACGCTCGCGGCGTCGGGCAGGTTCCACGAGCCGTATCTGGTGCAGAAAGTGGTGGACGCGGAGGGACGGGTGCTGCTCGATCGGGAACCGAACGACGGTGAGCAGCGGTTGGATCCGGCGATCGCCGATGCCGTCACGCAGGCGATGGTGCCGATCGCCGGGTACTCGCGTAACCACGGACTGGCCGGTGGACGGGCGTCGGCCGCCAAGACCGGAACCACGCAGTTGGGCGACACCGGCGAGAACAAGGACGCCTGGATGGTCGGTTTCACGCCGTCGCTGTCCACCGCGGTGTGGGTCGGGACCGCCGACGGAAAGGCCATCGAAACCAGTTGGGGCGGCGCGATCTACGGATCCGGGCTGCCCTCGGACATCTGGAAGGAGACGATGGACGGGGCCTTGAACGGCACGTCGAACGAGCAGTTCCAGAACACGCAGCCCGCGCCGCAGTCCGGGGGCCAGCAGAGTCGGGCACCGGCGACAGGGGGATCGACCACCAGCGAGCAGCAGTACTCGGAGTCGGCGCCGACCCGACAGCGTCCGGTGCAGACGCAGCAACAGGAGGCGCCCGCGTGGACGCCTCCCGTGCAGACCTATCCGCAGGCTCCGGTCCAGCAGGCGCCCGCCCCGCAACAGCAGACCGCACCCCAGGAACAGTGGAATGCGCCTGCGCCGCAACAACAGCAGCGGGAGCAGGCTCCCGCCCCCGTACCGCAGGCGCCTGCTCCCGCTCCCCCGGCACCGGCCCCCGCACCGGCGCCGGGGATTCAGATCCTCCCGGGGGTCACCATTCCCCTACCGGGCTGAATTCCACTCGACACGTTGACGATCGGTGATCGTCAGCCGGCGGCGACGAGTTCGTCGCCGTCCGTGGTCCGGCCCGTCATCGAGGCGGGAACCTCGACCTGGGCGATGTTGCGCGGCAGCAGGAAGGCGACCACTGCGCCGACGAGCGCGAAGACCGCGCCGATCCAGAAGGCCACCTGGAATCCGGCGTTGTCGTAGAAGACCGCGCCCTGCAGCGTCGCCTGGATCTCCGGCGGGAACTGGACGATGTGCGAGTTGTTCATCACCGCGAACGCGACCACCGGCAGGATCGCCGGGAACACCGACTGCGAGACACCGACCATCGAGGCGGAGCTGGCCTGCAGCTGCGGCGGCACGGCCTCGATCAGCAGGTTCGGGATCGACGCGTAGCCCATGCCCATGCCGAAACCGAAGATCGCACAGATGATCATGACGATGCCCTTGGCGTCGTGGGTCTGCGCGATCAGGGCGAATGCGACGGCGTTGAGCAGCAGGCCGGTCACCAGCAGGGGCCGCGGACGCATGTTGCGGCCGACCAGGATGCCGACGAGCAGACCACCGAGGACCACGGCGCCGCCGATCGGAACCTGGTACAGCGCGAAGCCCTCCGCGTCGACGCCGAAGCCGTAGCCCAGGCCGAACAGGGCCGGGGTCATGACCATCATCGGCAGCAGGATGGTGAACAGGCCCGACGACCCGTAGACCACGCCGGCGCTGATCGTGGTGAGCAGCACGGGACGCTTGCCGAGTACGTCGAGGTCGATGAGCGGTTCCGCGATCATCTTCGCGGACACCACCCAGCCGATCAGCAGCACGATGCCGCCGATGAGGTATGCGAGAGTGCCGCCGTCGGTCCAGCCCCACGAGGGACCGAAGCTCACCGCGATGAGGATGCCCGCGATGCCGCCGCCGAGCAGGATCGCGCCGACGAGGTCGATCCGCGAGCGCAGGCGCACGTTCGACTCGGGCGTCGTGAGCTGGATCAACCCGCCGAGCACGGCGAGGCAGATGACGAAGAACCAGAAGATGGAACGGAAGCCGTAGCCGTCGAGCAGCCAGCCCGTCAGGAACGGCGCGGCGATCGCGATCAGGCCCATGCCGCTGGTCGCGATGCTGACGGCGAGCGCAACGGTCTTCTTCGGGAAGACGTCCCGGATCAGCGAGTAGCTCAGGAACAGGGTCGGCACCATCAGGCCGGCCAGGCAGCGTCCGGCGATCATCATCGCGTACGACGACGCGATGGCCGACAGGAACGAGCCGAGGAGTGAAATACCGACGCAGGCCAGCAGCATCTTGCGCTTGCCGTACATGTCGGCGAGCTTGCCGATCAGCGGTGCCGCCATGGCGCCCACCAGCAGGAATGCGGTGAGCAGCCACGCGCCCTGAGTGGTTTGGTAGTGCATGGAGATGGCGGGCAGGGCCGTCGAGATCATCATGTAGCTGACGGCGAGTAGCTCGAGCAGAAGCACGATCGAGAGCAGTGAGAGGGCGAGCCGAGGGCTCCAGCCTTCCTCGGCGTTCCGACCCGAGGGGTCGGTGGGCGACGGCGCGGGGCCGCCGGTCGGGGTGGTGACCATTTCCGTGGAATCCTTTCAGACACCGATAAGCAACGGGACCAGATGTTTTCGGGTCCTGTGAGATCTCCGGAGATGGCGGGTGCGCAGGTTCCCGCCGTGGCACCTTCGGTCGGCCGACGGCGCTCTCACATCACACTGATCGCAAAAGCGTGACGCCAGTCACATGCCCGTTCAGTGGGACATTTGTGGCCGGAATCGGAGAGTTGCCCTACCCGGCGAATTCGGTTTTCTTGCAGGGCTATTGAGCGCCTGGGTGCCACAAGTGATTCCGCCTAGGCGGTTTGCCGGGATTGTCGAAAGGGTGTGGAACGTCAAACGCTCGACGCCGCAGTCGACGTCGAGCGTTTGATCGGTGACCGGAACGGCTGTCAGGGGCGCAGCCTGCGCACCGCCCACATCGAGGGAATGATCAACAGAAGTGAGAGCCCCAGTGCGAGGGACGCTTCGGTGACCTGGAATCGGCGGAACAGGCTGTCCGGGTGGTAGCGGACCTCGTAATGGTCGAGTCCCTGCGCTCGCTGACAGGCCTCGAACTCGCGGTCCTGTGTGGCGATCATCGTCGCCTCACGCGCCTCGTAGTCGGCCAAGGTCTCGTCCGGACGCTGACTCCACTCGAGGTTCTCGCCGATCTGGTTGCACTTGCGGTAGTCGAACTCGACGCGACGGCCCTGCGCGTCGACGTACCCCTCGCTCAACTGCCAGACCGATCCTTGGTCCGAGGTGTAGGCGACCCGGTACTGCGCATCGAGTGGCCGTGCCTCGACCACGGGGCTCGCGTAGTGCGGTCGCGCGCCGAACTGGAACCCGAGCATGAAGGCCGACACCGCGACGAGGGTCACGACCATCGAACCCAGGGTGTTGCGCAGCAGCAGGGCGGCGAGGCTGCCGAGGGCGAGCGCCAGCGCCGTGTAGGTGGCTGCGGTGAGCGCACCCGACTGGAAGAGGGGGAAGGTGAGACTGGAGTGCCCGCTCCAGGTGGCGCGCGACAGGTAGCCGTAGTGCCAGAGGGCATCGGCGGTGCGTGTCCACTCGAGCGCCGCCCCCAGGACGGCCATCGCGATCGAAACCGGAACGAACACGACGAGGAGCCGAGATCCGTACCAACGCGCGCGGCTCACCGACTGGGACAGGCCCAGGACATGGGTTCCGCGTTCGATGTCTCGGGAGAACACCGTGACACCGACGAGGACCCCGAGCGCGGCGGGCAGCAGTGCGGCCAGCACTCCGATCGAAACCAGGCTCGCCGCGACCAGCCACTCGAACGTGCTCTCGTCCACGTAGTCGGCCGTCACCGCGGACCGCTGTCCGGTGCGTTGCCGCACGATCGTCCCGCAGATCAGCGCGATCGCTGCCAGCGTCAGGATTCCCCCGACCGCGGCCAGGATCGTCGTCCGGAACTGCCGCCACGTAACCCAGATCATGCTGCCTCTTCGTCGGTCGTGGTCAGGTAGGCCAGGACGATGTCGTCGAGGTTCGGAGGCTCCGTGTGCCAGCCGTCGGAGACGGCGGGGCGCGGGCCTCGAACCAGGTGGGTGCGCTGGTGCGACTCGACGATCGCGCCGGTGCCGACGACGCCGTGCGGGTCACCGGCGCCGCGGAGCAGGTAATGCTCGTCGAGCAGGTCGTCGAGTGCGCCCGACAGGCGGACACGTCCGGCGCCGAGAATGATCAGCCGGTCGGCGATCTCGGCGACCTCGGACAGCACGTGCGACGACAGCACGATGGTGGTGCCCCGCTCGGCGGCGTCCTCCATCAGGGTGCGCACCACGGAGCGCCGCGCGACCGGGTCGAGTTCCGCGAGCGGCTCGTCGAGCAGGAGGACGTCGGGCCGTCGCCCGAGTGCCACCGCGAGGGCGACGCGGGCGCGATGGCCCGGAGACAGCGTCTTCACGCGCGCGGAGAGCGGGATCTGCGCCTCGGCCACCAGTCGCGAGGCGTAGTCACGGTCCCACGTGGTGTTGGTCTTCTCGCCGAACAGCAGTATGTCCGCGACGGAGAATCCTCGATACAGCGGCTTGTGCTGCGCGACGTAGGCGAGTCCGGGGCAGATTCCCCGCCGGTCGGGCCGGCGGCCGAGGACGGTCACCTCACCGGAGTCGGCCTCGAGCAGCCCGACCGCGATCGACATGAGCGTCGACTTGCCGGCGCCGTTGGCCCCGACGAGTGCGGTGATGCTGCCGCGCTCGACCTCGAACGAACAACCGTTCAACGCCTCCGTGCGGCGAAACCGCTTGTGTACGTCACGCATCGTCAGCGCTGCGGTCGTCGCCTCGCTCATCTGTCCACCTCTCCACCGAATTCGTTGTCCAATGCCGCCGCGACGAGCGCCTCGAGATCCGAGCGGTCCAGACCGGCCGCCGCGCCCTGGCGGGCCCAGTCGGCGAGTGCGGACTGCAGGGCGTCCCGCTCGGCCATGCCCGGCTTGGCCAGCGACTGGGTCACGAACGTCCCCAGGCCCGGCCGCGCCTCCACCAGTCCCTCGCTCTCGAGTTCCCGGTAGGCCTTGAGCACGGTGTTCGGGTTGACGGTCACGGCCCCGACCACCTCCTTCGCCGTGGGCAGCTGATCGCCGGTCTTCAGGTCGCCGAGGCGCAAAGCCTGTTTGACCTGCAGGACGAGCTGCACGTACGCGGGGATCCCGGAGCGACGGTTGATGTGGAACTCCACCATCGAATCTCCATTTCACTACAACATTAGTGGAATAGAGGTTGCATGCACGGGCCCACGCTGTCAACCTGTTGGGGGCGTCCGGGGAGGCATCGGGACACTGCGCGGTGGCTGCTGCGTGTCGCAGCAAATGCGGCTCGAAGCCGCTGAGCAGTGCGAAAATTCGTGAGCAGTGCACTGATTGAGACGGAAGTTCGATTGTGAATTCAACCAATACCGGTGGTGCCGGTGGTCGGCATACGGCCGACCCGGCGCCCAAGGCCCGCAGCCGCAAACCGCGTCGGAAGGGCCGCCGGATCGCCCTCTACGTGAGCCTCGTCGTCGTCCTGCTGCTGATCGCCACGCCCCTGGTGGCGTTCGGCGTCGCGTACAAGAACGCCGACGTTCCGCGGCCCAGCGACATGGTCACCAACCAGGTCTCGACGATCCTCGCGTCCGACGGCACCGAAATCGCCCGCGTGGTGCCGCCCGAGGGCAACCGCACCGAGGTCACGATCGACCAGATTCCCGGGCACGTCCGTAACGCGGTGCTGTCGGCCGAGGACCGCGACTTCTACACCAATCCGGGTTTCTCGGTCTCCGGCTTCGCGCGCGCCGCCCGGGACAACGTGCTCGGCCGCGACAGCGCGGGTGGCGGGTCGACCATCACCCAGCAGTACGTCAAGAACACGCTGGTGGGCTCGGAGCGGTCGGTGACCCGCAAGATGAAGGAACTGGTCATCTCTTCGAAGATGGCGCGCGAGTGGTCCAAGGACGAGATCCTGGCCGCCTACCTCAACACCATCTACTTCGGCCGCGGCGCGTACGGCATCTCGGCCGCCGCCACCGCGTACTTCGGCAAGCCCTTGGCCGACATCACGGTCGCGGAAGGGGCCGTGCTCGCGGCGGTGATCCAGAGCCCGTCGAGCCTCGACCCGACGACCGATCCGGAAGCGCTGCAGGCGCGCTGGAACTACGTCCTCGACGGCATGGTGACGATGTCCGCGCTGGCGCCCACCGAACGGCAGTCGATGGTGTTCCCCGACGCGCTGCCCACCGCGCCCAACGCCGACTCCGGTGCCGCGCCCGGACCGGAGGGCCTGATCCGGGCCCAGGTCCTGCGCGAGCTGGCCGAATCCGGGGTGAGCGAACAGGATCTCAACACCGAGGGTCTGCAGATCACGACGACGATCGATCCCACCGCCCAGCAGGCGGCGCTCGAGGCCGTGGCCGACACGTTCGACGGCGAGCCGGAGAACCTGCGTACCGCGGTCGTCTCGATCGACCCGAAGTCCGGCGCGGTCCGCGCGTACTACGGCGGCGACGACGGCAAGGGCTTCGACTTCGCGCAGGCGGGCCTGCAGACCGGATCGTCGTTCAAGGTGTTCGGCCTGGTCGCCGCGCTCCAGCAGGACATTCCGCTGTCCCAGACCTACGACAGCTCCCCGCTGTCGGTCTACGGCGTGACGATCAACAACGTCGAGGGCGAGTCGTGCGGCAAGTGCACCATCGCCGAGGCTCTCAAGCGTTCGCTCAACACCAGCTTCTACCGGTTGACGTTGTCGATGGACGACGGTGCTCAGAAGATCGCCGACGCGGCGCACCAGGCGGGCATCCCGGAAACCGTTCCGGGGTGGCAGTACCCCACGCTCACGCAGGAGGGTGGGTCGCCGGAGAACGGAATCGTGCTGGGGCAGTATCTGACCCGGCCGATCGACATGGCCTCGGCCTACGCGACGCTGGCCGCGTCGGGCATGTACCACAAGCCCTACTTCGTGCAGAAGGTCGTGACCGCCGACGGGGTGGTGCTGCTCGACCGGCCCGCGTCCGAGGGCGAGCGCCGGCTGGACGCGGCCGTGGCCGACAACGTTTCGCAGGCGATGCTGCCGATCGCCGCGTACTCGCGCAGTCACGGACTTGCCGGGGGACGGCCGTCGGCGTCGAAGACCGGCACCGCGCAGCTCGGCGACACCGGGAAGAACAAGGACGCGTGGATGGTGGGCTACACGCCGCAACTGTCCACCGCGGTGTGGGTCGGCACCGCCGACGCCCAGGCGATCGAGAACAGCTGGGGTGGCCCTGTGTACGGCTCCGGCCTGCCGTCGGACATCTGGAAGAAGACGATGGACGGCGCACTCGAGGACGCCCCGGTCGAGAAGTTCCCGTGGCCCGCCCCGATCGGTGGTCAGGCCGGTGTCCCGGCCTACACCGGCGTCGGCTCCGGGTCTAGTCCCGCCAGTTCGTCGGCTGCTGCCCCCGCTGCCCCGGCGGCTCCGCCCGCGGCGCCCGCACCACAGTTGCCCCCGCCGCCCGCACCGCGGGTCATCGAGATCCTGCCGGGCGTGAAGATCACTCTGCCCGGATAGCGGGGTGCGGGTCACGTTCGTAGCGAGTATTGCTCCGGCCGGGGGGTTCTGGGGGATATTGGATCGCGTGAGCGATCGCGACAGATGCCCGACCCCGGGCCGGAGCCGTCTCCTCGGGGCGCTCGCCTGTGCGGCCGCGGTGACGACGCTCGTGACCGCGGCTCCCTCGGCCGGCGCCTCCGCCCCCGCGGCCTGCGTGCCGTTCGGAACCGCTCAGCTCCCGCCGGGAGCGCCGTCGACGGGCGGACGGGACGGGCTCGGGCTGCTTCCGGAGGCCGTCGGTGTCGCCGCCCCCGCGTCGGTCGAGTTGCGGACGCAGACCACGCAGTTCAACAGGTTCTGGGATTTCGCCCTCGTCGACGGCGCCCTGCTCACCCGGCCGCGGACGGGCGGCGGCGAGAACGTCGAATCGTGGCGATACGCGCCGCTGCCGGACTGCCTTCGAGGGGTCCTCGTGGGGATCTCGGTCGACGACGACGAACTGGTCGCGATCGACGGCGACGGCTGGATGTACACGCTCGACAACGTGTCCCACTCGCCGTTGCTGTGGAACTGGACGTCGGCGTTCGGCGCCCCGCTGTGGGCGGGCACGGGCCAACGCGTCGCCGGTCCCGACCCCGGCAGGTGGGCGCTGAGCGTGTCGTCGCCGTGGGACAACCAGACGTACGTGGACGCAGACGGCCGCATCCATCACGTCGGCCTCGGCAAGATGACGATGGTCCCGTCGCTCACCGGGGACGGCAGTCGCATCACGTACGCGGACCCGTGGCTGCCCAACGACGACAGCTACGAGATCGGCGGACCGCTCGGCGGGCGGTTCCGGTCGGTGGCGCTGTCGTCGGCGGGCTCGACGACGTTCGTGGTCAACGAGTTCGGCGATATGTACACGCGCAATTTCGATTTCGACGCCGCGGGCTCGGATTCGGTGTTCTTCCGCTACAGCTGGGACAGCCAGGACGGCAAGCCGTCGGCGCCGAACCTGTTCGCGGAGTTGCTGAACCGCGACTACGCGGCGATCCGGTTACCCGCACAGGACTGGGTGCACCAACCGAAGATTCCCGGCGAGATCACGTCGGCGATCAGCGTGCACTCGACCGGCGTCGGCCCGGGCGCCCGAGAGTTGCGTGTCGCGGGGCGTCGCGGGGGGACGGCGGGCTTCTGGCACAAGGCCCTGAACGCCGGGTCGTGGGAGTTCACCGCGACCGGCGTCGACCTGCCCGGTACGCCGCTGGAGAACTCGCCGCACGACCGGTCCGCGGAGAGCCTGGCGCCGCCCGCCCCGTGGAACCTGTCGGCATCGCTCCCGGCCCGGGACACGCTCGTCGACGGCGCGTTCCTGCTCGACGTCGGCCTGCCGTACTCGGTGGTCGATCCGCGCCTGCTCGACCAGGCCGGACTGCATGCCGGGCCGTCCGGCTACCGGCTGTCCATCGACCACTTCGATCCCGCGGCCACGACACGGAACGCCGTCGTGACCACACCCGACGGCGCCGCTGTCCCGGTGCTGCTGCACACTGCCGACGGTCTGCGGTTCGCGCCGCGCGGGGCCGGACTCGACGCGCAGCCCAGGCATCTCGTCGGGGCGATCGAGATCCCGCAGGCGGTGTTCGACGCGCGCGGCGCCGACGCGGTGCTCGACGCGTTCGTCCGGGACTGGATGCGCGGCGAGCGGATCGCGCCGATCACCCTGAGCGCCACCGACACCGATCTGGTGGTGCGCTAGGAGCAGGCCTCGGGTCCCGAGGCGGCGTCGGCGGCCACCGGAAGCGCGGCGAGAACATGCTCGACGACGTCGTCGACGTTGAAGACCGGATCGGTGGTGCGGTCGATCGCGAGGCTCTCGACCATCGACCACCACGCCCGCAGCAGCATTCGGACGGCCGGGGTCGGTTCGGTGCCGGTGGCCGCGAGGGTGCGCTCGACCATGGTGTTCTTCATGTTCTCGCGGATCTCCTGGATCTGCGGGTCGGCGCCGAAGCCGCCGTGGAAGAACGACTGGTAGTTGTCGCCGTGCCGGTCGATGAACGAGACGAAGGCGTGCACGACGGCCCGCAGTTGGTCGTCGGTGGGGGCGGCCGCGTCCGGCGCCGCGGCCCGCAGCAGCCTCCGGGCGGCCGCGCCGACGACGGCGACGTAGTAGTCCTGCTTGGTCGGGAAGTACCGGAACAGCAGGCCGCGGGAGATCCCGGCCTTCTCGGCTACCTGGTCGATCGACAGCGCGTGGATGGGGCGGGTGGACAGTTCCTGCAGGCCGATCGCGACGAGTTGCCGCTTACGCTCCTCGGGCGGGAGTCGCCGCCGGGGGGCCGCGGTTTCGATCGACACGAGATGACACCGTCCAGGTTCTTGATTGCGGGGCAAGTCTACGTCTAGGTTAACTGAGCAATGCTCAGTTAGTCGACGTGACGGAGGCAGCATGGATTTCGCCCCGAGCGCGCGGTCGCAGGAGTACCTCGACCGACTGCGTGAGTTCATCGCGACCGAGGTCGCTCCCGTCGAGGCCCAGCTGCGGGCCGCGCGGGTCGACCCGTTCGCGCAGCGGGCCGACGTCTCCGGTGCCGACATGTGGCAGGTGCCCGACGAGTTCCGCGCGTTGCAGGCGAAGGCCAGGGACCAGGGTCTGTGGAATCTCTTCCTGCCCGACGCCGAACTCGGTGCCGGCCTGAGCAACGTCGAATATGCGCCGCTCGCCGAGGAGATGGGCCGCTCCCCCTTCGTGGCCTCGGTGTTCAACTGCGACGCACCGGACACCGGCAACATGGAGGTGCTCTACCACTACGGCAGCGCCGCGCAGAAGGAGCGGTGGCTGAAGCCGCTGCTGGACGGCGAGATTCGCTCGGCGTTCTGTATGACCGAACCCGGGGTCGCGTCGTCCGATGCCACCAACATGGCCGCCACCGCGGTCGTCGAGGGCGACGAGGTGGTGTTGAACGGGCGCAAGTGGTGGAGCACCGGCATCGGCAGCCCGGACTGCAAGATCCTCATCTTCATGGGCCTCACCGACCCGGAAGCACACAAGTACCAACGACATTCGATGGTGCTGGTCCCGATGGACACCCCCGGAGTGAAGGTCGAGCGGATGCTCTCGACGATGGGCTTCTACGACGAGCCCGGTGGGCACGGCGAGGTGTCGTTCACCGACGTGCGGCTTCCACTCGACGCGATCATCGCCGGTCCCGGACGCGGCTTCGAGATTGCACAGGGTCGGCTCGGGCCGGGCCGGGTGCATCACTGCATGCGTCTGGTCGGTCTCGCGGAGGCCGCGCTCGAGCTGGCGATCCGCCGCGGCACCGAGCGCCTCGCGTTCGGTAAACCGCTGATCAACTTGGGCGGCAACCGCGAACGCGTCGCCGACGCCCGCATTGCCATCAACCAGTTGCGCCTGCTCGTGCTGCACACCGCGTGGCTGCTCGACACCCAGGGCATCGCCGGCGCCCGGTCGGCGGTGTCGGAGATCAAGGTGGCCGCGCCCCGCGTCGCGGAGCGGGTGATCGACTTCGCGATCCAGATCCACGGCGGTGGTGGCCTGTCCGACGACTTCCCGCTCGCCGGCGCTTGGACGGCCGCGCGGGCGTTGCGGCTGGCCGACGGCCCCGACGAGGTGCACCAGGGCCTGGTGGCCCGTTTCGAGTTGGGCAAGTACCAGTGACGGCCGGTCCGTCGGAGCTTCCCGACAACGCGCGCGCGGTGCGCGACGAGGACGCGTTCGACGTCGCAGCCGTCGACCGGTGGCTGCGCGACAACGCTTCCGGAAACTTCGAGGGTGTTCCCGAGGTCCGCCAGTTCGCCGGTGGGGCGTCCAACCTGACCTACCTGCTGCGCTACCCGCACCGCGACCTGGTGCTGCGCCGGCCTCCGGCCGGCGCCAAGCCGTCGTCGGGGCACGACATGGCCCGCGAGTTCCGCATCCAGTCGCTGCTCGCGCCGGTGTATCCACACGTACCGGCGATGGTGGGCCTGTGCACCGATCCGGCGGTGCTGGGCAGCGACTTCTACGTGATGGAACGCGTCGACGGCACGATCCTGCGCTCCGCTCCCCCGGACGACCTCGGCCTCACTCCCGAGAACACCCGCGAACTGTGCCTGCGAGTGGTCGATCTCCTCATCGAGCTGCACGGAGTGGATCCGGCGGCGTCGGGACTCGACGAATTCGGCCGCGGCGCAGGCTACGTCGGACGACAGGTTGCGGGATGGACCAAGCGCTACGCGGCTGCCCGCACCGACAACGTCCCGGACTTCGCGCGGGTGACGGGATGGCTGGCGGACAACCAGCCCGCCGACGTCGCGTCGTCGATGATCCACGGCGACTTCCGGCTCGACAACGTCGTCCTCGGTGACGACCTGCGGCCACGCGCCGTGCTGGACTGGGAACTCGCCACCGTCGGCGACCCGCTCATGGATCTCGGGTCGAGCCTGGCCTACTGGGTGCAGGCCGACGATCACCCGATGATGCTGGCCACCAAGCGTCAGCCGTCGGATCTGCCGGGCATGCTCACTCGTCGCGAGATCGTCGAATACTACGGCGAGCGAACGGGTCTGCCGATAGACAACTGGCGCTTCTACGAGGTGTTCGGACTGTTCCGGCTGGCGGTGATCGCACAACAGATCTACTACCGCTTCCATCACGGGCAGACCACCAACTCGGCGTTCGAGCACTTCTGGATCGCCGTCGGGTACCTCGACACCCGCTGCAACGAACTGATCGACACGGAGGGCAACCAGTGAGCCGCACGCCTCGCAGGAACATTCTCATCACCGGCGCCAGCTCCGGCCTCGGACGCGGCATGGCTCGTGAATTCGCGGCCCGCGGGCGCAATCTCGCGCTCGCAGCCCGGCGCACCGAACGGCTCGAGGAGCTGCGCGGCGAACTGCTCGCGGCGCACCCGCAGATCACGGTCGCGATCAGAAAGCTCGACGTCGACGTCCCCGACGAGGTGTTCGGCGTGTTCCGGGAGTTCGACGAGGAACTCGGCGGCCTGGACCGGGTGATCGTCAACGCCGGCCTCGGCAAGGGACAACCGTTGGGCACCGGCTACTTTCGCGCGAACGTGCAGACGGCACGCACGAACTTCCTCGGTGCACTCGCGCAGAGCGAGGCGGCGCTCGAGTTGTTCCGCCCGCGCAACGCCGGTCACGTGGTACTGATCTCGTCGGTGAGTGCGATGCGCGGCATGCCCCGCAACCTCACCACGTACGCGGCGTCGAAGGCCGGGGTCGCGGCGCTCGGCGAGGGCATGCGCGCGGACCTCGCGAAGACCGGCATCGACGTCAGCACCATCTTCCCCGGCTTCATCCGTTCGGAGATCAACGAGAAGGTGAAGAAGGTGCCGTTCATCGTCGATACCGAGACCGGCTCCCGCGCTCTCGCCGCCGCCATCGAGAAGGAACCACACAAGGCGTACGTCCCGGCGTGGCCGTGGCTTCCGGTGTCGATGGCGATGAAGGTGCTGCCGCTGTCGGTGGTCTCCAAGATGGCGTGAACCGAGGGCGGTCGTCACAGTGCCAGGCGCTCCCCCCGGAACCGCCGTCGCATCCGCCGGTCGTGCGTGACGACGACGACCGTGCCCGCAAACGAGTCGACGGCCTCCTCCAGCTCCTCGACCAGTGCCGGAGACAGGTGATTGGTCGGTTCGTCCAACAGCAGCAGGTCGGCGTCCGAGGTGGCGAGCAGCGCCACCTCGAGACGCCGGCGCTGCCCGAAGGACAGGTCCCCGACTGCACGATGCAGGTCGTCGGGGCGGAACAGGCCGAGCGAGAGCAGGTCGGCGGCAGCGTCCTCCTGGTATCCGGGCCTTCGGGAGGCGTAGGCCTCCAGCAGCGTCGCTCCGGTGGGCCACGACTGCGGCGCCTGTCGCAGGTACCCCACCCGGGCGGATACCGCGACCGTCCCGGTGTCGGCTGCGATCTCGCCCGCGATCACGTCCAACAAGGTGGTCTTGCCGGCACCGTTCGGGCCGGTGACGAGCAGCCGGCCGCCGCGCGGCACCTGCAGTCCCGCGACGGCGAGCCGGTTCCCGACGCGGATGTCGGCCAGGCGTATCGCCGGCGCCTCGGGTGCCGCGGTCTCGGACAGGACCAGTGACGGGGTGAACCGCAACGGCTCGGTCGGTGGTGCGACGGCCTGGGTCGTCAACTGTTCGATCCGCTGCTTGGCATTGCGGATTCGGCCCATCGCACCGTGATCGCGTCCGCGGGCCCGGAACGCTCCGTGCCCGAATCCGGCCTTGTCCTGCTTGCGCGGAATGGCCGCCAACCGCACCGCATTGGCGTCGACCAGCCGGGCATTGCGCGCGAGTTCGGACCTCCAGTCCTCGTACTCCTGCAGTCGTCGCCGGCGCTCGGTGGCCTTCGCGACGAGGTACCCGGCGTACCCGTCGCCGTAGCGGCGCACCGTGCGGTCGGCGACCTCCACGATCACCGACGTCAGCCTCTCCAGGAAGACCCGATCGTGCGTCACCGCCACGACGGTGCCGCGATGGGTGAGCAGCCGCTGCTCGAGCCAGGCGACGGCGTCGTCGTCGAGATCGTTGGTGGGTTCGTCGAGCAGCAGTAGCTCGGCGTTCGCGGCCAGACCGGTGGCCAACGCGAGCCGGGCCTGTTGCCCACCGGAGAGCGTGCCGAACGGCCGGGCGCGATCGAGATCCGGCAGGCCGAGCGCACGCAGACCGGTGTCGACCCGTTCGTCGACCGTGTACCCGTCCGTGCTTTCGAACAGCGCTGTCGCGCACGTGTACTCGAACAGCAACGCGTCGAGTGCGGTGGGCGACGTGCGTGCCAGTTCCCGCTCCAAGCGGCGGATGCGGGCCTCGAGGGCCCGGACATCGCGCAGCACGTGATCGATCGCGTCCTGGACGGTCGCCTCCTCCGGAAGATCCAGGGACTGTGCGGCATACGCGAGGCCGCCCGGCGCGACGACATGCACCTCGCCGTTGTCGGCGGGCGTGTGGCCTGCGAGCAGCGCGAGCAGCGTCGACTTGCCGGACCCGTTGTCGCCGACGACGCCGACCCTCGTGCCGGGAGTGATGGTGAGGTCGACCGCGTCGAGGACCACACGGTCGCCGTATCGCTTCGATACGGAACGGAGGGAGAATTGGGAGACGGGCATGAGAGCGCTCCTTGCACCCGGAGAGGATCCGGGGAGATCGGGAAAGGTGCCCTCGCGCAATCCGGCCCGGCCGAGCCGAACCGGAATTCTGCGCGCTCAGGACCCGCCGCGGAGCGAGCTCGACGCGGCGTCCCGATCTACTGATTCAGAGTGCCCACGAAAGCCACCGTAGCACCGGAGGATTCGCCGGACCACCGATTAATCCGGAGAATCCCCGTAATACACCTGTGGCGGTGGTCGAAGGAATCGACCACCGCCACAGGAGGTTTACGCGGAGACTCAGGCCTCGATGATGAAGGCCTCGAGCTCGGCACGAGCCTTGTCGTCGGCCATCTGGACCGGCGGGGACTTCATCAGGTACGCCGATGCCGGCAGGATCGGGCCACCGAGGCCGCGGTCCTTGGCGATCTTCGCCGCGCGGATGGCGTCGATGATGATGCCGGCCGAGTTCGGGGAGTCCCACACCTCGAGCTTGTACTCCAGGTTCAGCGGGGCGTCACCGAAAGCGCGACCCTCGAGGCGGACGTACGCCCACTTGCGGTCGTCGAGCCACTCGACGTAGTCGGAGGGGCCGATGTGGACGTTGCGGTCGTGGACCTTGCCGGCCAGCGGGCCCTCGAGGTTCGAGGTCACGGCCTGCGTCTTCGAGACCTTCTTCGACTCCAGGCGCTCACGCTCGAGCATGTTCTTGAAGTCCATGTTGCCGCCGACGTTCAGCTGGTACGTGCGGTCCAGCACGACGCCGCGATCCTCGAACAGCTTGGCCATCACGCGGTGGGTGATGGTGGCGCCGACCTGGCTCTTGATGTCGTCGCCGACGATCGGGACACCGGCCGCGCGGAACTTCTCGGCCCACTCCGGATCGGAGGCGATGAAGACGGGCAGCGCGTTGACGAACGCGACGCCGGCGTCGATCGCGCACTGCGCGTAGAACTTGTCGGCCTCCTCGGAGCCCACCGGCAGGTAGGACACGAGGACGTCGACCTGTGCGTCCTTCAGAACCTTCACGACGTCGACCGGCTCGGCGTCGGAGACCTCGATGGTCTGCGCGTAGTACTTGCCGATGCCGTCGAGCGTCGGGCCGCGCTGGACCGGAACGTCCAGCGGCGGGACGTCGGCGATCTTGATGGTGTTGTTCTCGCTGGCGTTGATGGCCTCGGAGAGGTCGAACCCGACCTTCTTGGCGTCGACGTCGAATGCGGCGACGAACTGGACGTCGCGCACGTGGTACTGGCCGAAGGTGACGTGCATCAGACCGGGAACCGTCGAGTTCTCGTCGGCGTCCTTGTAGTACTGCACGCCCTGGACCAGGGACGAGGCACAGTTACCCACGCCCACAATGGCTACACGCACCGCGGTGCTGTTCTCACCCATGGTCGGGTTCTCCTTCTTTCTTCTTGGGTGCTGCTGCTGTTGATGATTGTTCGGCGGCGATCAGCTCGTTGAGCCACCGCACCTCGCGCTCGCTCGATTCGAGACCGAGCTGGTGGAGCTGGCGGGTGTAGCGGTCGAGTGATCCGGTGGCCCGCCCGACGGCGTCGCGGAGGCCTTCTCGACGCTCCTCGACCTGACGTCGCCTGCCTTCCAGGATTCGCATCCGCGCCTCGGCGGGGGTGCGACTGAAGAAGGCGAGGTGAACGCCGAAACCGTCGTCGGTGTAGTTCTGGGGCCCCGTGTCCGCCACCAGCTCGGAGAAACGCTTCCGACCGGCGGGGGTGAGCTCGTACACGCGGCGCGCCCGACGCTTGACGGTGCCGTCCGCGCCTGCGTCCTCCGCGATCAGCCCGTCGGCCTGCATGCGGCGCAGGGTCGGGTAGAGCGAGCCGTAGGAGAAGGCGCGGAATGCACCGAGCAGGCCGGTCAGCCGCTTGCGGAGCTCGTAACCGTGCATGGGTGACTCGAGGAGCAGCCCGAGAATTGCGAGCTCGAGCAAGACCACACCCCCTGAGAGTCCCGAACATAACCGATAGATGCGATTGCCAACTATATCGCACCGATATATACGGACGCACGGTCATCCGAGATTCTCGCCGGACGACCTACCGGTCGGCCCGGTAGACGCTGCGCACTTCACCGTCGAAACCGACCGTCATGAACCCCTGTGCGCCGGTGTTCTCGTCGGTCACATGGACGCTCACGATCGATCCGTCGTCGTCGTCGCGCTGCGCGATCAGATACACCTGGGTCGGATCGCTCACACCCAGCGTGCGGTCGGCGCCGTACAGCAAACCCATGAGCCGGGCGACGTTCGGGCGGAGCTCCGCGAGGTCGACGGGCACACCCGCAGTACGCCCGGGCGAGCGCCCGTTGTCGGTGAGGTGGCCGTCCTCGTAGCGGTACGACTGCTCGCTGCCGGGGGCCCCGACGACCGCGCGAGAGATCGACGCGTACTCCGGGTAGACGATCAGCCGGTCGACCTCCCCGCTGCCGAGCTGGTGTTCGATGTCGTCGAGCATCCGGCCGAAGCCGGCTGCCGTGGTCAGCTCCACCGACGACGCCCCGGACGACGCCGGAACGACGTCGCGATCCGAGGTGACCGCAACGATGCCGCAGATCACGACGACCGCGGCCGACAGCGCGACTGCCCAGCGTGTGCTCGTCGACATCGATGTCGGCGCGGTGGTGCCGCTCAGGGTCGGCGGTGCCTGCAGGTCGCCGACGAGCCGGTCGAGGTCGTCGAGCGTGCGCGCCGACTGTGCCGCCTCCGTTCGCCTCCGGTGCTCGACGTCGCTCAGTTGGCCGTCGGTGAAGGCGGCGTCGAGTGCCGCCCGCACCGCGGTGCGGTCGACGTCGCGGGCACGAATCCGCGTCGGCGTTCGTCCGGGGAGCCGGTTCGACACGGTCACCGTCCCTCGGCCGGCGAGACGTCCACGACGGTGCCGTCCATCCGTGTGTCGATCATGCCCGTGCGTTCCTCGTGATCCTGGAAGAGGACAGAGACGAGGACGTCGTCGGGCGGATCCGGGCGTACGAAGACGTGTTCCACGTGTGCGGTCGGAAGCCCGACCCGGTCCGCCCCGGAAGCGAGCACCTCGGCGAGACGGTCGACGTCGAGGGTCGCGAGGTCCACGGTGACGGTGCCGAGCTCGCGCCCGTCCGGTCCCCGCGATGTCGAGAAGCCGCCCCGGAAGCTCCAGTCCTGCGCCCGATGCGGCTGGTCCGGAAGCGCCCTGGTGAAGAACGCGTAGGTCGGGTAGAAGATCACATCGTCCACCAGCAGATCGCCGAACTTCTGCTGATACCGAGTCAGGAAGTCACGGATGCCCTCGGCGGATACCGGGTCGTACGCCTCCACCGTGATCGGCTCCGGTTCGCCGGCCGGGATCGGCGCCGCTCCGGCCGCAGCCACGGTCTCCGGCGCGGTGTCGCCGCCCCGGTTCGTGTACAGCGCTGTCGCGCCGATCGCCAGGACCGCGACGACGACAGCCGCTACTGCGCGACCCTCGATCGGAGTGCGTGGCGTCGGTGTGGATTCGCGTGCGGCTTCGACGAGGTGGGCAGGGATCTGCAGATCCGCGACGAGAGAGGCGAGTTCCCCGAGCGTCTTCGCCTGCATGGCCTGTGTGGTGCGGTTCTGGTACTCGGTGGGGTCGAGCTGACCCTCGCCGTACCCGGCGTCGAGGAGCGCACAGGTCTGCGCACGGTCGATGTCACGGGCGCGCTTTCTGGCGGAGACTCGCTCTGGCACGCGGTGATCATAGGGAACCGGTCGGAATGTCGCGTGTCCGCGTCCACGGGGTTCCAGCGGTCTATCGGTCGGCGCCGCGGACGGCGCGGACCTGACCGTCGAAGCCCACCGTCAGGAAGCCGCTCGTACCCTGCTCGTCGTTTCCCAGGTAGATCTCGGCCGTCGGCCCGTGCTCGTCCTGTTCGATCGAGATGTGCGTCGACGTCGGGTCGGCGACGGCGAGCGTGCGATCGGCGCCGTAGAGCAGGCCGATCACGGTGGGTACGTTCGGGCGCAGCGGGGCGAGATCGATCGGCACGCCGTTGCCGCTGCGCGGCGACGGGGAGCCGGCCTCCGTGAAGCGGGCTTCGCCGTCGTCCATCTCGTACTGATAGGAGACCGACATCCCGGGCTTTCCGGGCACGGGACGGTTGAATAGCGCGTACTCGGGATAGATGTCGAGCGCGTCGACCGTGGAGTCGCCGAACTTTCGCTGGATCTCGTCCAGCAGTCGAACGAGCCCGGCGGCGGTGGTCAGCTTCGCGGGGCCGGAGGAGCTCGCCGTGTGATCGGTGCCCGCCGAGTGGCCCCACCGGCCGGTCCCGACCACCACGAGTAGCCCGGCCACGACGACGGCCGCCGCGGCGACGACCGCGATCAGGCGCCGGTTCGGCTGCCGCGGCGAATCGGTCGCCGTGCCACGAGGAGCGGTCACGGTCAGCCGCCGGCGCGCGACGGGGCGGAGACGTCGGTGACGACCCCGTCGAACGTCGCGTAGAGGTGTCCGGAGAACAGGCCGGGGTCCTCGACGTAGACCAGGATCTCGGGCTCGTCGGTGATCGGGTTGGGCCTGACGATGATGCTGTCGACCCGGCCGCCCGGCAGCCCCAACGTCGACGGTGCGTCCCGGATCAGGTTCCGGAGCCCTTCGATCCGGAGTCCGGCGAGGTCGACCGACGCGTCGGACGGACGGGAGGACGGCGACCCACTCGGATTGAAACCGCGGTAGTAGTCCCAACGCTGGACGCGATGCGGCTGCTCCGGCAGCATCCGGGTGAAGGTGGCGTAGCGCTGCTTGAGATACAGCTCGTCGACGATCTGGTCGCCGAACTTGATCTGGAACTGTTGGAGGAACTCCTCGATCCCCTCGGCGGTCGTCGTGTCGATCGGCTCGATCACGATCGCGTCGGGCTCGCCCGGAATCGGTGCGGGTGCCGGTGCCGCGGCCGGTCGTTCGGCGGCCACGACCTCGCGGACGGGGTCCGTCTGCGGGCTCGCGTCGTCACCGCGTGTGACGACGGCCACGAGACCGATCACGACGGCCACCGCCGCGACGGCCACGGCGATCACCGGACCCCGGCGCTTGCGGCGGGAACCGGGGGCCTCGCGGACCACCGCCTCGGACAGGTGCGCCGGGATCTGCAGATCGGACACCAGCGCGTCGAGTTCACCCAGAGTCTTCGCCTTCATCGCGGCGGCCGTGCGGGTGTCGTACTCGCTGGTTGTCAGCTGGCCCTCGCTGTATCCAGCGTCGAGCAGTCCACACGTCTGCGCACGATCGATGTCGCGCGCGCGTGTGCGTGCGGAAGCCTGTCCGGACATGGTCATGAGTTTAGGTAACGGCCCGAGGGACGCGGCGACGCCGTCCCGCCCCCGCCGTCCGGCGCCTGTCAAGACCTTGTGTTCGTCCCCACGTGCGGTCACTCCCGCTCCACCCCACCGACGGTGGACGCACGTACTCTGGTCTCCGTGCGGATACAGCGGCAGGTCGTGGATTACGCGCTGCAGCGACGGTCCCTGCTGTCCGAGGTGTACTCGGGGCGGACCGGCGTCAGCGCGGTCTGCGATGCGAGCCCGTACCTGCTGCGTGCGGCCAAGTTCCACGGCCGCCGTAGCGAGGTGATGTGCCCGATCTGTCGTAAAGAAGAGTTGACCCTCGTATCTTGGGTGTTCGGCGACAAGCTGGGTCCGGTGTCGGGGTCGGCACGGACACCCGAGGAACTGGTTCGTCTGGCCGCGACCGAGGAGGAGTTCTCGGTTCACGTCGTCGAGGTGTGCCGCACATGCAGCTGGAACCACCTGGTCCAGTCCTACGTTCTCGGTGCAGTGCCTGCACCGAAACGGCCGCGGAGGTCTTCGTCCCCGCGTCGCCGCACCGCGAGCGAGTAGGGATCCGACAGCTGTGCCCACCGACCGACGCAACCGAGGACTGCCCACAGTCACCCGATTACTGGAGATTCGTACGTGAGTTCCCCCAACAACCCTCAGGGTCGAGCCAACGGACCTAGACGTCCCAACGGCCCGCAGCAGAGTGGACGACCGGCCGGGCAGCAGCCCGGCCGACCTGTGGGTGGCCCCGCGCCGCGCCGCAACCCCGGCCCACCGCCGGGGGGCCGCCCCGCAGCACCGCGGCAGCCGCAGGGCGGACGCCCCCCGCAGGGTGGACGTCCTCCGCAGGGTGGTCCGCGTCCGGCTACGGGCGGCGGCGGTGGCCGCGGTCCCGGTGGGCGTCCGCCGGTCGGTCCGCCGCCGACGGCCCGCAAGTCGGGTGGGGGTTCGGGCGGTCAGCCGCCCAAGGGGCCGAAGAAGACCAAGTCGAGCAAGTGGAAGATCGCACGACGCGTCACCGCCGCGGTGGTGGCCGTCGGGCTGATCGTCCCGATCCTCGGCTTCATGGTCGCGTACATCTTCGCGGACGTCCCACGCCCCGGAGACATGAAGACGAATCAGGTGGCGACCATCCTGGCGTCCGACGGCACCACCGAGATCACGCGCGTCGTGCCGCCGGAGGGTAACCGCACCGAGGTCACGATCGACCAGATCCCGGCCCACGTGCGCAACGCCGTGCTCGCCGCCGAGGACCGTGACTTCTACTCCAACCCGGGCTTCTCGGTCACCGGCTTCGCCCGCGCGGCGCGCGACAACGTGCTCGGCCGCGACAGCGCAGGCGGCGGGTCGACGATCACCCAGCAGTACGTCAAGAACGCGCTCGTGGGTTCGGAGCGGTCGCTCACTCGCAAGATGAAGGAACTGGTCATCTCGTCGAAGATGGCCAAGCAGTGGTCCAAGGACGAGATCCTGGCCGCCTACCTGAACACGATCTACTTCGGTCGTGGCGCGTACGGCATCGCGGCGGCCTCGAAGGCGTACTTCGGCAAGCCGGTCGAGGAACTGACCGTGTCCGAGGGCGCCGTGCTGGCTGCGGTCATCCAGCAGCCGTCGGGGCTCGATCCGGAGTTCAACCCGACCGGTGCGCAGTCGCGCTGGAACTACGTCCTCGACGGCATGGTCGGCAGCGGCACACTCAACTCGGCCGATCGTGCGGCAGCTCAGTTCCCGCAGGTCATTCCGTCCGCCGAGGTCGACAACGGCGGCGGTGCCGGCGGCCCCGAGGGTCTCGTGAAGCAGCAGGTGCTGCAGGAACTCTCGGCGTCGGGGATCAGTGAGCAGGACCTCAACACCGAGGGCCTGCAGATCACCACGACGATCGATCCGAAGGCGCAGCAGGCCGCGATCGACGCCGTCGAGACCTACATGGAGGGCGAGCCCGAGGAGTTGCGCACCGCCGTCGTGTCGGTCGATCCGCGCAGCGGCGCCGTGCGCGCCTACTACGGCGGCCAGGACGGCTCCGGCTACGACTTCGCGCAGGCCGGCCTGCAGACCGGATCGTCGTTCAAGGTGTTCGGTCTCGCGGCCGCACTGGACCAGGGGATTCCGCTGTCGCAGATGTACGACAGTGGCCCGCTCACCGTCAACGGCATCTCGATCGGCAACGTCGAAGGCGAATCCTGCGGCACGTGCACCATCGCCGAGGCGCTCAAGCGGTCCCTCAACACGAGCTTCTACCGACAGATGCTGTCGATGGACAACGGTCCGCAGGCCATCGCCGACATGGCGCACAAGGCCGGCATCCCCGAGGAGATTCCCGGGGTCGGCAAGTCGCTCACCGAGCCCGACGGCAACGGCCCCAACAACGGCATCGTGCTGGGCCAGTACCAGTCGCGGCCGCTCGACATGGCGTCCGCGTACGCGACGCTGGCCGCGTCGGGTGTGTACCACCAGCCGTACTTCGTGCAGAAGGTCGTCACCGCCGACGGCACCGTGCTGCTCGACCGCGGCACGCCGGCCGGTGAGGAGCGCATCGACGACGCCGTCGCCGACAACACCACTGCCGCGATGACCCCGATCGCCGCGTACTCGCGCGGCCACGGCCTGGCGGGTGGACGCCCGTCGGCGTCGAAGACCGGCACCGCGCAGCTCGGTGACACCGGCGCCAACAAGGACGCCTGGATGGTCGGCTACACCCCGTCGCTGTCGACCGCCGTGTGGGTGGGCACCGAGCAGGGTCTGCCGCTGGTGAACAGCTACGGCGGCATGATCTACGGCTCGGGTCTGCCGTCGGACATCTGGAAGGCCACGATGGACGGCGCACTCAAGGGCACGGACGTCGAGAAGTTCCCGACGCCCAAGCCGATCGCCGGTGTCGCGGGTGTGCCCGCGTACTCGGCCCCGGCAGCGCCCAAGACGACGACCCAGGCGCCCCCGAGCACCTCGGAGACCACGACGACGCGGCCGCCGCTCGAGATCACCACGAGCAACGTGGAGATCCTGCCCGGCGTGACGATCCCGATCCCGGGGATCCGACCGGGGCAGACCACGGAACCCACCCCGACGCAGTCCCCCGACGCGTCGTCCGAGGAGCAGGAGCCGCCCGCCGCGGGTGGCAACGCTCCACAGGGACAGCAGCGGCCCGCGCCGCAGCCGGTACCCGCCGGGTAGCGGATTCCCGGTAGCCTCGCGGAGTGGCCGACACTACTGCGGGCAGCACCGAAGACAGGATCGGCGGTGAGTTGGTGTCTCCGGCACCACTCGCCGCCGATCGTCGTTCCGCCGACTGGCGGGACGTCCCCGGCCACACGGATCCGCTGACGTCGAAGCTGGCATCGACCATCGGCGGCCCTGTGGGCCGGCACGCGCTGATCGGCCGGACCCGCTTCTTCACCCCGATGAGGGTGATCCTGCTGCTGGCCGTCGTCTTCCTCGCGCTCGGCTGGTTCACCAAGGCCGGCTGCATCCAGCAGGCCCCGGTGGGCGCGGACGGCGCTCTCGGGCTGGACTGGAGCGGCAACCGCCAGTACGTCGCGATGTGTTACTCCGACACCGTCCCGCTGTACGGTGCCGAGCACCTCGACGAGGGCGCGTTCCCCTACAAGAAGTGGTGGGAGGAACCGAGATCCGACGGCTCGATCCAGCAGCGGTACATGGAGTACCCGGTGCTGTCGGGTCTGTACCAGTACGGCTCGATGGTGGTCGCGAAGGCGTGGGACGCGACGCCGTGGTTGCCCGGTGGCCTGCAGGTGGCGATCTACTTCAACGTCGTCGCGTTCGGTCTGGCGATGGCGTGGCTGGTGACGGTGTGGGCGAGCGCGCTGTTGGCCGGCAGGCGGGTGTGGGACGCGGCCCTCGTCGCGTGCTCGCCGCTGGTGATCGTGCACGCGTTCACCAACTTCGACCCGCTCGCGACGGCGTTCGCGATGGGAGGCCTGCTGGCGTGGGCGCGCAGACGGCCGGTGCTCGCGGGCATCCTGCTCGGGCTGGGCGGCGCCGCCAAACTGTTCCCGCTGATGCTGCTCGGCCCGCTGCTGGTGTTGTGTCTGCGGTCCGGACGGATGCGCGACTGGACGCGGGCGACGCTCGCGGCGGCCGCCGCGTGGCTGGTGGTGAATCTGCCGATCGCGCTGCTGTTCCCGCGTGGTTGGGCCGAGTTCTTCCGGCTCAACTCCGAACGCGGCGCCGATCCCGACTCGATCTACAACGTCATCGCGTCGTTCACCGGATGGACCGGATTCGACGGACCGCTCGCGCCGGGTGAGTCGCCGTCCGTGCTGAACGCCGTCACGCTGCTGCTGTTCGCCGCGGTGTGTGTCGGCATCGGGTACGTCGCGCTCACCGCGCCGCGTCGTCCGCGCGTGGCGCAACTGTGCTTCCTGCTGGTCGCCGGCTTCCTACTCACCAACAAGGTGTGGAGTCCGCAGTACTCGTTGTGGCTGGTGCCACTCGCCGTCCTGGCCCTGCCGCACCGTCGGATCCTCTTGGCTTGGATGACGATCGACGCACTCGTGTGGGTGCCGCGAATGATGTACTACCTGGGCGTCTCCAACAAGGGGCTGCCCGAGGAATGGTTCACCGGCGCCGTCGTCGTGCGTGACCTGGCCGTCGTCGCGCTGTGCGTGCTGGTCCTACGGCAGATCTACCGCCCGGCCGACGACCTCGTGCGGTTCGGATTCATCGACGACCCCGCGGGAGGCGTCCTCGATCAGGCCGAGGACGCGCCGCCGAGATGGCTGCCGGCGTGGCTGCGGCCCAAGGTGCCACCGGCTCCGGTCGAGGAACCGGTCCACGCGAGGTAGAGAGTGTCCTTCCGGCCGCTCAGACCCGCAGTCCGGTGAAGGGTTCGAACGGAAGATTCCTGACCACGAACCACACCGCGAGGGTCGAACCGACGGCGACGGGAACCCAGCCGGGCCGTCGTGTGCTCTCGCGGCGGCGCCCACGCAGCGATCGGAACACCCACACTACGTATGCGGCCACGAGCACGACCGCGGCGGCGACCCCGACGGCGTTGTACCGCAGCGCGCCCGGAACGTCGAAGTGCAGCAGCGCGTACAGCATTCGAGAGCTGCCGCACAGCGGACAGTCGAGGCCCAGCAGCGCCTGCGTGGGGCAGGTCGGGATGGGTCCACCGGGCACGGTGGGGTTCGCCCGGACGACGAAGCCGCAGACCGCGAACGCGGCGGCGGCCACTGCCGCGGGTGCGGCGAGGCGACGTAGCCCTTGATGCGCAGGCGGGACGGTCACGGGATCCAGTGCATCACAAGGATGCCGGCGGGGCGCGGAGCCGCGGTTCACCGCGAGCGCGCCGTCGTCGCGGTGACCGGACGTTCCCGGACGAGGTCGGCCGGTGTCGTGGGCGCCCGGGTCCCGCCCGCGTAGCGGCGCAACGGTACCCGCGTGAACAGCACGAAGAACACCACCAGCAGTGCGGCCTGACTCCACACGCCCAACTCGACGAGGAACCGTGCGACCTCCGCGTCCGAGTCGGTTGCGAGGGCGTCGAACCAGCGGAACACCGCGATTCCGAGCACGGCGTCGGCGACCAGGTACGTGCCGACCAGCGACCAGGGGATCCGGAGCAGCACCAGGAACGGCAGCAGCCACAGCGTGTACTGCGGCGAGTGCACCTTGTGCAGCAGGACGAACGCGCACAGCATCGACGCGCTGACACCGATCCACGGGTAGACGCCCTCGCGTCCGTACCGGCGCCAGCCCAGCCACAACGCGAGCGCGAAGCCGGCGGCGAGCGCCAACGGGGACAGCGTGCCGACGAGAGCGTGGTACGACGCGCTCCCCCGATCGCCGGCGCCCATCAGCGGACGCAGGCCCCAGTACCAGATGCTGTTGCTGGTGAGGTCGGCCTCGCGCAGTTGCTGGAACGAGAAGGACGCGCGCCAGCCCGTGTAGTCGTGCACCGCGAACGGCAGGTTGATCGCCGCCACCGTCGCCGCCGCGGCGCCGACCACGGCGGCGGCGCCGCGGACGTCGAGGTCGGCGCGCGCCCGGTTCCGGGTGAGGACGTACAGCGCGAGGGGCAGCACGAACAGGCCCGGATAGAGCTTGAGGCAGAACCCCACGCCCAACAGCACCGCCGCGAGCACCCCGCGGGTGCGCACCGACCACCGGCCCGTCGCCATCACCGCGATCGCTGCGACCGACGTCGCGACGACGGGCAGTTCCCAGTTGTGGAATCCGTACAGCAACAGCGGCGGGGTGGCCGCCCACAGCAGCGCGGTGCGTCCGGTGAGCCGGCCGAGCATCCACGCCGTCGCCAGCCCGAACGGCGCCAGCAGCAGCGCCGAGTGCTGGAAGAACTCGGCATCGGTGTGCGCGCCGATCGCCCCGAGCCACATCAGCAACCCGGTGAGCACCGGATATTCGACGGTGCCGCCGGTGAGCAGGCCGTCGGGCGTGATGCCGCCGGTGTAGGGGAACAGGTGCTGGTCGATGCCGCGTCCGAGCCACAGGAGTTGGACGTCGGAGTAGCAGACGTCGGAGTCCTTGATCCGATCGAAGATCAGACTGCGACCGTCGGCGCCGAACGGTGGACCGATGCAGCGAGCCTTGTCCAGGTAACCGAGCAACAGGGTGAGCACGCATGCGGTGAGAACGGTGATCGTCGTCGCTCCGGCCCGGAGGTGCCCCGTCGCCCGCATGGATCCAGCGTAGGGCGATCCCGCGGTCCCGTGGGACCGGCGAGCCCCGGCCGGATCCGACTGCGAGGTCAATTTCGCAGGTCAAAGGGCACTCGTGTACCCTGCAAAGGTTGCTGACGCAACGACCCTCCTGCCACGGACAGTCCGTGGCCGTTTCACAGTCCATAGGAGGTGATGAGGTCTTATGCGTCATTACGAATTGATGGTCATCCTCGACCCCAGCCTGGACGAGCGCACTGTCGCCCCGTCGCTGGATACGTTCCTGAATGTCGTCCGCAAGGACGGCGGCAATGTCGACAAGGTCGATGTCTGGGGCAAGCGTCGTCTCGCGTTCGAGATCGCGAAGAACGCCGAAGGCATCTACGCGGTCGTCGACATCACCGCCGAGCCGGCCACCGTCAAGGAGCTCGACCGTCAGCTGGGTCTGAACGAGTCGGTGCTTCGTACGAAGGTCCTGCGCCACGGCAAGTGATTCCCGTCTGATCCGGGGACGGGCGCTGGTCGTCAGTATCAGCACCTAGGCTCTGGACCAACAGGAACTCCACAAACAGCAGGAGGAACCACATGGCAGGCGACACCGTAATCACCGTCATCGGAAACCTGACGGCTGATCCCGAGCTTCGTTTCACCCCGGCGGGTGCCGCGGTCGCGAACTTCACCGTTGCGTCCACGCCCCGCACCTTCGATCGTCAGACGAACGAGTGGAAGGACGGCGAAGCGCTGTTCTTGCGCTGCAACATCTGGCGTGAGGCTGCGGAGAACGTTGCGGAGAGCTTGACCCGTGGCTCGCGAGTGATCGTGAGCGGACGGCTCAAGCAGCGGTCGTACGAGACCCGTGAGGGCGAGAAGCGCACTGTCGTGGAGCTCGAGGTCGACGAGATCGGCCCGTCGCTCCGTTACGCCACTGCCAAGGTCAACAAGGCCAACCGCGGAGGCGGTGGCGGTGGTGGCTTCGGTGGTTCTTCCGGCGGATCCGGCGGCGGACGTCCGGCGTCCAACTACAACAGCAGTCCCGGCGGAGAAGATCCGTGGGGCAGCGCGCCGCAGGCGGGCTCCTTCGGGGGCTCCCGCGGCGGGGACGACGAACCGCCGTTCTGATCCGTACCCGATCGGAACATCCAGAAAACGGAGATAGACATGCCGAAGCCGCCGCTGCGCGACAAGGTTATGAAGAAGAAGGTCTGCACGTTCTGCAAGGAAAAGAACACGCAGATCGATTACAAGGACACGGCACTGCTGCGTAAGTACGTCAGCGACCGCGGCAAGATCCGCGCCCGCCGCGTCACCGGCAACTGCGTCCAGCACCAGCGGGACATCGCGGTTGCCGTGAAGAACTCGCGTGAGGTTGCCCTGCTGCCTTACGTCTCGACGGCTCGCTGAGGAAAGGGAGGGACGACATGAAGCTGATTCTCACCGCTGACGTGGAAAACCTCGGTGCGCCCGGCGACACCGTTGAGGTCAAGGACGGCTACGGCCGTAACTACCTGCTCCCCCGCGGCCTGGCCATCGTCGCCACCCGTGGCGCCGAGAAGCAGGTCGAGGGCATCCGTCGTGCGCAGGAAGCGCGCGCGGTCCGTGGCCTCGACCACGCCAAGGAGCTCAAGGCTGCCATCGAGGGTCTCGAGGGTGTGTCGCTGTCGGTGAAGACCGCCGGTGACTCGGGCAAGCTGTTCGGTTCCGTCACCGCGGCCGACGTTGCAGGCGCCATCAAGGCTGCCGGCGGCCCGGTCGTCGACAAGCGCAGCCTGGAGCTGCCGAAGGCCCACATCAAGGCCACCGGCAAGCACCAGATCGTGGTCAACCTGCACCCCGAGGTTGCTGCCAAGTTCCACCTGAACGTCGTCGCCGCCTAGTCGACACGTTCGGTCGAAGGGCCCCGCGGACTCCTGGTCCGCGGGGCCCTTCGCGTTGTTGGGGACGGCTTGTGGATAGATTCGCCACCCGGTGCCATTTCTATGACCTGAGTCATACTCTCGTTGGACGTTTGTTTACCCAACACGCCCGGCTTGTCAACTTGGCCGACACGCCGAGAGAACTTCAATCCACAGGGTTGTGAAATCGAAAAGTGTCATCTACCTGCGAATTGTTGAGTGTGATGTTCATCGATCCACAGGTTGTCCCCAGTTTTCCCCAGTCGGTTAACACTCGAGAGTTCCGCGTCCCCAATTCATCCACAACTGTGTACACAGGCCGGTTTGATGTGGGCTCCTCGAGACCCCTAACGTCGCTGCGAGCATGTCTCTCGAGGCGCCCGCGGGGCGGCCGGGATTTGTCGGGGGACGCGAGTACAAAGAGAGTGCAGGACGCCGCCCGGACCTCGGTTCGGGAGGCGTCGCGGGCTCGTTGCGGGGAAGGACGGTCGCGTTGGCGGTTGTAGATGATCGAGGCCACTCCGAGTACCCGGGACCCCCGGAGGAGCCCAGCGAGGAGTTCGGCCGGCAACCTCCGCACGACATGGTCGCCGAGCAGTCGGTGCTCGGCGGCATGCTGCTGAGCAAGGACGCGATCGCCGACGTCCTCGAGGTGCTGCGCCCGGGCGACTTCTACCGGCCCGCACACCAATCCGTCTACGACGCGATCCTCGACCTCTACAGCCGAGGCGAGCCCGCCGACCCGGTGACGGTGTCCGCGGAACTGGATCGTCGCGGCGAACTGCGCCGCATCGGCGGCGCCCCCTACCTCGTGACCCTCACCCAGACCGTCCCCACCGCCGCGAACGCCGCGTACTACGCCGAGATCGTCGCGGAGAAGTCCATCCTGCGTCGCCTCGTCGACGCCGGCACCCGCATCGTGCAGTACGGCTACGCGGGCTCCGACGGCCAGGACGTCGCCGAGGTGGTCGACCGTGCGCAGGCCGAGATCTTCGAGGTCACCGAGCGGCGCACCACCGAGGACTTCATGCCGCTCGAGGAGCTGCTGCAGCCCACGATGGACGAGATCGACTCCATCGCCAGCCGCGGCGGCATCTCCCTCGGCGTGCCCACCGGGTTCAGCGAACTCGACGAGATCACCAACGGTCTTCATGCAGGTCAGATGATTATCGTGGCGGCTCGTCCGGGCGTCGGCAAGAGCACTATCGGCATGGATTTCATGCGGTCGTGCTCGATCAAGCACGGCATGGCGAGCGTCATCTTCTCGCTGGAAATGAGCAAGACCGAGATCGTGATGCGTCTGCTGTCGGCGGAGGCGAAGATCAAGCTCTCGGACATGCGTTCGGGCAAGATGACCGACGACGACTGGACGCGCCTGGCGCGGCGGATGAGTGAGATCAGCGAGGCCCCGCTGTTCATCGACGACTCCCCCAACCTGACGATGATGGAGATCCGCGCGAAGGCCCGCCGGCTCAAGCAGAAGCACAACATCCGGCTGATCGTGATCGACTACCTGCAGCTGATGTCGTCCGGCAAGAAGGTCGAGTCCCGTCAGCAGGAAGTCTCGGAGTTCTCGCGAAGCCTCAAGCTGCTCGCGAAGGAACTCGAGGTTCCAGTGATCGCGATCTGTCAGCTCAACCGTGGTCCCGAGCAGCGCACGGACAAGCGCCCCCAGGTTTCCGACCTCCGCGAGTCCGGCTCGCTCGAGCAGGACGCCGACATGGTGATGCTGCTGCACCGCCCCGACGCCTTCGAGCGGGACGATCCGCGCGGTGGTGAGGCCGACATCATCCTCGGCAAGCACCGTGGCGGTCCGACGGCCACCATCACCGTCGCGCACCAGCTGCACTACTCGCGCTTCGTGGACATGGCGCGGGGGTAGTTGCCGCCGCTGTAGGTTCCGCCGATAGATGCGGAATTCCGGACTTATCAATTCTGTACTCGCGATAAATCCGATCTATATGTTCCGTTAGATCGCGTTTCGGCAACGTGAGGCAGACTCAGGGTGGCACCGAGTGCCGATCCCTCGAGCTTTGGGGCCGCCGATGGGCAGGGTTGTCCATTGGCTCGCCCGGACTGGAAACCGTGGTTGGCTGTTCCGCAAGCATGAAGGAATGTTGCTGCAGGGAGTAGGGGCGTGCGGGGAAGCGAAAGCGAGCAGACCGGGAACATTGGCGAGCAGTCGGTGACGTTGAAGTTCACCCGGTTGGGTTGGCATGTCGCGCCCAACCCGGCAGGCGAGGTGGGCACGGACCTCCTACTTCAAGCACGCGATGAACGTCGATTCGATCATGGCGCATTCATTGGCGCGCAGGTCAAGTCGGGGGAATCCTTCTTCCGGGAACCAAAGGTCAGTGAGTCGGGAGAAGTCGAAGGGTGGTGGTACCGGGATCCCGATGCCGCCCATCTTCGTTACTGGCAAACTCATACTGTCCCGCATCTGCTGATCCTGCACGACGAAACTGATGATCAGTCCTACTGGGTGCACGTCACCAAAGGCAATGTCGTGTCGACCGGCAAAGGGGCGAAGATTTTCGTTCCCAAGTCGTCTGTTGTTTCCCGGGACCACGCGGAGGAACTGCTGAGGGTCGCGACCGCTCAACGTATGGGTCCTAGGTGGGAAGGAAGTGCGTGGGGCGGAGGGGTATCCATACTTCCACCCGAGAGACTCCGGTACGCGCTCCTGACCCCACGCTTGATCGCCCCGCATCCCAATCTGACCATCACATCGCTCAGACCTGATGAGGCGATCGCGATGCTGATCAAGATGCGGGTGGACGACCTCACACCGAGTCGGGTGGGACCGCGCACCGGGGCCCCGGAGATCGAGCAGTGCAGAACCTCTGATGACTGGGGATGGCGGCTGTACGCAGCTCTCCACGATGTACTGATCAATGGCGCCGAGATCGGGTCGATCGAGATGCTGATCGACGATGCGGCGGCACCACATGAAAGGGCCGCCGCCGCAGCCATCCTGTGTGCACTGAAAGTTGAGGTGTTCGATCCATCCGGCGGGTTGCAGATCGTCGACTCCGTACTCTCTCGAGACGATTGTGATCCCACCGATCACTGTTGGCTTCTGCTTCACAAATCCCGCTGTCTCAGTGAACTCGGCGACCTCCAACAGTCACGCGAGATTGCCTTCGAACTGCAACGCCTTCGCGCGACGGCGCCCGACGACCCCACTGCCATGGCAATTGCTGGCGCAGGGGCAGACATCGTCTTCACCGCAAGTGGCTGGGGTAGTGACCTCGGTGAGGTCATCAGCGGGCGCGACACCATCGCGTCGTGGTGGCGAAACCAGGAGATCGGGTCGGCACTCCAGAGTCATTTTGATGACCATTTCAAGGCGTGGGCAGATGGCGCCGCAGACACATCGAACGGGGTTCGAAACACCTGGCTGCGCTTACGAGCTGCCACATTGCTTTCGGGGCTGTCCGCAGACCACACGTCGTGGCGCCATTCGCTCGGTCTCCTCGCGCGGCACGTGCTCACCTTCTCTTCAGATCCGGGATCGATCTCCGAGGCCCTGAACGATCTGCGCGTTGTGGGAGACAGCAAGACAATCGAAATGTCGGTTCGGCGTGTACTGCGGCACGGGCCCGCAACGGCGGTCCAGAGCGCTGCGCAACGTGTCAACTTTGATACTGCGACCAGGACGTCGATCCGCGCCGACCTGCAGATGCTGACCTCCGCTGCAGATGTTCTCGAACCCGAGAGCGCGGATGCTGCCGCACGATGGATCCTCACTTTCTGCGATGATCTGCCGGCCTTCGCCGCACGATTCAGGCCAATGTTCAATATCCACTCAATCCTGTCGGACGCCCTCGCTGAGTTGGTACCTGTGGTCACGCCTGAAACCCTGCTGGAAGTTGTCGATCGGGTGGTCTCGTTGCCGCCGCAGGACGACCAGGGTTGGGCACACGATTGGGCGAAGGTGATCAAGCGTGTGCCCGAGGATGCTTGGTCTGTCGACGACCGTGTCGCGCTTGCGTCACGCGGGCAGGCTGATCATTTCGAACTCCGCGAGGTACTCGATGCTGTCCTGGCAGCAGGTGACAGCCAGGCACGAGAAGCGCTGCGCGAGAGGATTCGCCAGGGCGATCTGGCGGCCTTGGATGCCTTCAGTGATCTTCGAGACCTCGACTCGGATTCGGTCCACGCGACGATGAGTCATCTCGGTGCGGCAATCGACAAGCAGATCAATGTTCTTCGAAGGGGATCGAGTGCTCACCGCGGCCTTGATTGTGCGGGCACATTGGTTGTGATGAACGTGAGCCACCCAGGAGCGGCACGGTGGGACCCGCTCATCGAATTGTTGTCGGTGCGCGCCCCGTTCGTAAACCACCTGATCGGAACACTGCGGAACCTCCGGCGATTCGGTGACGATGTTCCGGATATCGTTGCTACCAAGCTTGTTGATCCCCTTCGCGAACTGATGACGACCGGTGACCGCGATCTCTCGATCTTCGGCCGTGAGGATGTGCGCGGACGCGCCGCAAGCGCGTTGGCAGCGGTCGACATCGACGCGATCACCGAAGACGAATTGTTGGCGTTGATGGAGGCTGACGATCGCAACCAGCGAGCCGCCGCCGCTGAGATCGTCGCTGCTCGCAGCAATGGTGACATGTCGGCTCTGTATGCACTATCCCGGGACGACGACCCGTGGGTGAGGGCAGTGATCGCCAACCGAGTTGCAGACCAGGCTGTTCGCAGCGACCGCCCCGAGCACTTCATGCCACTCGTGATCAGAATGCTTTCTGGGGAGGGCACGCTCGTCGCGCGAATGGTGGCAGTTGCGCTCCCCGATGTACAGTCCGCAGGGGCTGACCAGCTGGTGGGCATTCTCCACTCGCATTCTTCCGCGGAGGTCCGGCGAGTGGTCGGACGGTACCGATCGAACTCGCGCGGACACTCACCTGTGGTGCTCTGATCTCTGACAATCGGGCTTGATTGACGCTTCTCCGGGTTGCGTAGGCCTGCAGAGCGGAGGGTCCGAATCTGCGGCCGACGATTGAGGAGGATGTCGCGGAAACGTGTCGTGCTCCTACCGCCCCGCCGGCCAAGTTTTGGGCAGCCAAAACCCAACTTGAGGGCAAATATCCGATTGACCAGTTGTTACGTCTGCCGTCTCCGTTCTTCGGGCGTTGGCGATACTGCTCGGTGAGTGTCAGGCTGGAGGTGTCGAGGCACATCCATGGCTACCAATGTGGACGGCGCGTTCGTCCGAGTCAGGAACGAAGTCGGTGGGCTCTCCACCGTCCCACTGCGGGCTGTCTGCGTCGAGCATCTGGTCGGGTTGGTTCCCGTTCGGTCGCTGACGTGGTATTCGGGGCAGCGAAGCTTTCCGGGCTGGTACTGGTCGTCGACGATGCGTGCGCATGTTCAGTACGACTCGCGGATCGAGTTGTCCAGGCTCTTGATCGCGGATTTCGATCCATCTGTGGAAGAGATTGTGGCGCAGCCATTTCAGCTCGTAGAGCGACATGATTCGGTGGTCGTGCGCCGTCAAATTCCGGACTTCCTGCTGGTGCATTCGGATCGTACGGTGACGGTAGTCAACGTGAAGACTCCGGAGGCGCTGGTTGACGAGGGGGTGCGGTCGACGTTCGACTGGGTGACCGCTGCCCTCGCCACCTGCGGGTGGCGGCACGAGGTCTGGACGGGGGCCGATCCGGTCCTCCTCGCGAACGTGCGGTTTCTTGCGGGTTTCCGCCGGCCTCACCATCGGCAGGAACTTCTTGCGTCGGTCGCTCGCGAAGGCCCCGGTCACACGGTTACCGAAGTTGAGAGAATGCTCGGGAACAGGAGTAACTGGCGCGAAATTCGGCCAGCGGTCTTCCATCTCCTGTGGCGACACATCCTGCACGCGTCGCTGGATGAGCCCCTGTCAGCGGCGGCCCTCCTACTGGGGGAGGCATCCACTTGAGCACCGCATCCCTGCACGTCGGCAGCATCGTCCAGCGGGATGGACGCCTGTGGACCGTTGCGGAAGTGCATGCGAGCAGGATGCTTCTGCGCTCGAGCACCAAAGCGATGGTTGTGTCGGTCGAAGAACTCTTGGACGACGTGTCCACGGTCTTCGCGAACGAGGAGCAGGTGGCGGGTGACGACTGCGGTGCATTGATCGACGGGCTCTCCGACGAACAGCGAGAAGCCTGGCGGAACAAGGTCGGTCATGTACGGGAGGTCCTCACCGGGTACCGGTCAGGAATCTCTGAGGTGCCACGGCCAGGCGAACCGAAACCGTGTTACCAGCCGACGGTGGCGATGACAGCGCGCTGCAAAGCGAAGGCGCAAGAACTCGGCATCTCGGACAAGACAGTCAGCCACTGGGCCGCCGAATACCGGAAGGACGGTCCGGCGGCCTTGATCGATCACCGCGGTACCAGGGCACACGGTCCGCTCGCCGGGCTTGACGCGAGGTGGGTCGACATGTGCCGACGGGTGTGCGCGGAGTTGACCGAAGCGTCCTCGCACACGAAGAAGTACGTGTTGTTCGAGGTCGATGCTCGGTTGAGGGCGGAGCACGGCGGTGGAGACGTCAGAGTTCCGGGGAGGACGCGTGCGTACGAGGCACTCGACGAGATCACGCGCGGCAGGAACATGTTCCGGGGCAGTGCGAAGGGGCGTCGTGAGATAGCCGGTCGGCCGCAGGGCTGTACGGGCAATTGCGCGCGACCCGGCTGGGGGAGTACGTCATCCTCGACACCAATCGCCTCGACGTGTACGCGATGGATCGGCTGACTCGGCGTTGGGTGAACACCGAGCTCACCGCGGCGATGGACGTGTACGGGCGGATCATCTGCGGGTTGCGCCTGGCTCCGATCTCGACCAAGAGCGCGGATGTCGCTTCGGTGTTGTTCGAGGTGGTCTGCCCGCGCAGGGCAGGTGATCGCGCACAACTTCCGTTCGTCGGGATACCTGAGAGCCTGCTGGTGCCGATCGATACGCCGGCGGAGCAGTCGATGGAGGCGGCGATACCGGTCGAATGTGTGGTCATCGATCACGGTAAAGTGTTCATGTCCAAACACATTCGTTCGTGCTGGAAAGATTCGGCATCTCGATTCAGCCCGTGCGTACGTACAAGGGGTCGGACAAGGGGCCACTCGAGCGGTGGTTCCGTACCCTTCGCCAAGGCCTTCTCGAGTACCTCGACGGGTACATGGGACCGGATCTGTACTCCCGGGGAAAGGACGCCGAGAAGGGTGCGTTCTACTTCGTCGACGAACTCGAGACGATCATCCGCCGCTGGGTCCGCGAGATCTACCATGAGCGTCCCCACGGCGGCCTGGTCCTGCCGGCCGATCCGCACCTCACGTTGTCGCCGCGAGCGATGTACGACATCGGGGTCGCGACGACGGGCTATCGCCGAATACCCACCAGCAGGGACGCAGTCTACGATTTTCTGCCCGTCGAATGGCGCAAGATCAACCACTACGGAATCGACTTCCACGGGTTGACATACGACGACGACATTCTGGCGGAGTTCATCGAGCGAATCAGTCCCCACACGGGCAGCCACTACGGTAAGTACCCCATCCGATATGACCCGGCGGATATCAGCTGTATCTACTTCCAGCACCCTGACGACCACAGCTGGCATCGAATCGAGTGGGAACACGCCCGTGACCTCGAGCAGCCCTTCAGCCTGGACGCCCTGACCTACGCGCGGCGGCTGGCAACTCGACGCGACCCCGATCGTTTCCCGGACGATCGTCTGGCGCTGATCGAACTTCTCGCACGGTGGAACAAGGAAACCACGTTGAGTCGGCGTGAACGCACGATCGCTGTGCAGATGTTCGACGATACCTCCGCTGGTCTGATGCGGCTCGAACTCGACGATCGCGAAGCTGATCGCGATCCGATCAGATCGATGTTCGAGGACAGAGCTGAGCTGGTCTCGGACGACGACCATGAGAGTGCCGGTGACGAGCCGCTCGACCCCGACGACCCAGCGGAATTCTACAAGGACGCAACAGAGTTCGTGACACCACCATGAGCAATAATTCCACCGCGCGCAGTCGGAATCCTCTCTGCCGCAAGGAGGGGTGGTTTCGACATGCTGACGCACCGCCGAGGGCCAAACCGGAGCACATGTCTTGGGGGCAGCTTCGTGCCCTCGGTGAGAACGAACGCGAGCGGTACGACGAGCAGCGGCGGATCTGGCACGCCAACATCGGTCCACTCGCGACGCCGCAGTTGCGTTCGGCGCACGATTCGATGTGGGAGATCGTTGACAGCAACAGACAAGACTCCGACCACGCCAAGGGTGCGATCGCACTCGACGCCTATCCGGGTCTAGGGAAGACGACGACCGCCGACGCATTCGGGTTCGCAGACCACCGGGCCCTGCTCGCACGGAACGGGCCGGCCACCGACGGAGGTGACCAACACATACCGGTCTGCCACATCGGTCTGACATCGAACACGACCATGCGCACCCTCAACATGATGATCTGCGACTTCTACGGCCACCCCGCTACCACCGGATCGGCCGCGATTTTCGCCAAGCGGGCGCTCGACTGCGTTCTGAGCTGCGACACGCAACTGATCATCATCGACGACGTCCACTTCCTGAACGCGCGCAGCAAGGACGGGCTCGCGATCGTCAACCACTTCAAATGGCTTGCCAACGAACTACCGGTCACGTTCCTGTTCGTTGGAGTCGACCTCCGGGGCCGTGGGTTGATGAGCGAAGGGCTGACGGCATCGGCATCGGCCCGTGCACAGACCGCGCGGCGATGGACACGGTTGACCCTTGCACCGACATCTCGACCAGATCCGGGCGGACAGATTGGCGGCGGCTCTTACTCGGTATCGAAGAAAACCTCATCCTCGCCCGTCGCGACAAAGGAATGATCGCTGACGAGTTGTCCGACTACCTCTTCGCCCGAAGCACCGGGCACATCGGATCACTCATGTCCTTGATCACCCGGGGCTGTTACCGCGCGGTCAGAACCGAACGTGAGGAGCTGACAAGGGACTTGCTCGACGAGGTGGCGATCGACGAAGCCGCAGAGCGAGCCCGGGTTGCGCTGCAGTCGGCGATGGAACAGGGATTGCTCACCAGCCGCAACCGTGGCAAGGCGGATTCTCCCGGCCGCCGGTCCTGCCCACAGTCCCACACGCGGGCACACACGGGATCCGGCGTTGACCGCGCGACATCGATGTGCCCGCCGAAAGGCAGCAGGGGCTCCTGATGTTGCGGACAATCCCCCTCCGCCTCCCACCTGCGCCGGGGGAATCTCTCGACAGCTGGCTGTGGGCCTACGCCGACCGGCTACGGGCAACACCGAGTGAGCTACTGAAGGCGCTCGGCATCCCCGGGCGTGCCTACCGGGACTACACCGTTCGGCTGTTTCCGGCGGAGGCCGAGGACATCAGCTGGGCCGCCGCAGTCGACCCACAGATCCTGCACTCGATGACCCTCACTCGATACGACCGACGCGCCATCGTGCTCGTGGACGGGCAGCGGCGCATCTCCCGGTTCGAACTCATGCCACGAGTGACCGGCACCCGTTACTGCCACAAATGCCTCAAGGAAACCGGTGGCCGCTGGCAGCTGTCGTGGCGCCTGTCCTGGTCTTTCGTCTGTCTGAAGCATCGGTGCCTGCTGGCCGACCGATGCCCGGTATGCGGGGCAGTTCCCCACAGCTACCGCGGCATCGGGTCCGCCGTGCCACCACAGCAGTGCAACGCCCGAATCTCCGGTGAGCCTCGGAGGGTGCGATGTCGAGCCGACCTGTCCTGCGCCAAGACGCCGACCTTGCGGGTCGGCAGTCGCGTGCTCGCCGCCCAACTGTGGATCAACGACCTGATCGAGGCGCAGGAACCCGGCGATGCGGCGGCGCGCGCCATCCTGGCTGATCTGGCGACTGTGAGCGGACGGATCTTGGCACAGGCCCGGCCGGAGTCCGTCAGGCAATGTGGCGCACGCTTCGCTGCCGCCCTGACCGAGGCTCGGACGACGGGACGGATCAAACGTCTTCGAGGTCTCTTTCCAGAACAAGATGCTGTCCTCGCGGCCGCCGCTCTCACCGCTGCGGTGGAGGTCGTCGATGCTGTCGTCGAAGGGCGACGAACGCCCTCCCTCCGCAGTCTCGTCAAAGCCGACCTCGATACCCGCTCGGCAACCACACCCCTGGAATACGTCGACGACTGGAACTTCGCCACCGACAAGCTCCGGTCAGCGGTCATCGATATCTACGCAGACACCATCGCGCACGTCGATGCCCTACGCCTGCGTGCCTTTTCACCCACTCCCCGCCGCCCAACACAGTCCGTAATCGTTGCAGCGCGACACCGCAAGATTCCCGAACTGTGCTGGCGAAGGATCTCGCTGATGCTCAACCCCGGGATCACCTCCGAGATATTTCGGGAAGCTCTGAGCGTCGCGCTACTGCTACCCGGCAGTCTCGAACGTGAACTCGAGAAGCATGCCTCGCGACTGTCGTCGCACTATCCGGGGCGCACGAGCTACATGCTCCAACGCCTACGACAGAACAGCGGGAAGGCCGGATTCGACGCCATCTGCCGGATCGCCGACTACCTCGACGAGAGCGAACCAGTGATCGACTACCGACGGCGACGCCAACTCGTTGGGCCACGACTGCTCCCCGAGCGCACCTGGCTCGCGCTGTGCCGAGACCACGATCTCGAAGCCGGCATGAGAGGCGCCAAACTCCGCGCGGCCCGCTGCTACCTCTACACGACCCTCACCGGAACCTCACTGAGCCAGGCACCCAAACGCTTTCACCTGCCCTCGAACGCCCTGCGCATGCACTACGAAGAATTCGTCTTCCGTATGGACGCCCGGCTCGCCGGCGCCCTGCACGGCTACGCCCGCGACTACCTCGCCAGCCTCGGCATCACCGACGAACCCATAACCTGGCAGCCCCCGACCTCCATCCTCGACGGGCTGGATCTGCCCGGCACCTATCCCGACTCGCTCGACGTGGGCGCCGTCCACACCGCCATCGCAGAAGGGGCGCTGTCTTGCGGGGCCGTCGCCGAGCTGTTCGGAACAACGCGAGATCACATACGGTGCATACACGTCGACCATCCACGCCCGTACCAAGAACCCAAACCTCGGACGGTTCCGAACTCGTCACGCCGATACCGCGAGGTCCGGTCGGTGCTCAGCCGAAGCGCGCTCGACCAATGGGCGACACGGGGTATCCGGTCCGTACGGCAACTGTCCGCCGAAACCGGGATCGATCGAAGATTGATAGCGCGTCGACTCCGTGAACTCGACATGCCCATACTCGACCCAAGGGGTCAGGCACGCTACGCCATTGATCGAGACTGGCTGTACCGTCGCTATGTGGTCGATGGGCGAACACACAGGCAGATCGCCGCCGAGGCGCACGTCAGTCAGTCGACGATCGAACGACTCACTGCCGCATACGGAATACCGAACCGGCCACGCGGCGGTGGAAGCAGAATCGAAGCGATCCGCGCTCGACAAGAAGCCGCCCACTATCGAGCGCCACTGAACCGAGTCCTCACAGGACGCGGAGCGTGGTCACGACTGGAGCGCTTTCGCATGATTGTCGCTCGCGGTTCGATGGGAGGCGCGGCTGACGAGATCGGTTCCCATGCATCGGTCCTGAGCACGCAGCTCACCCGACTTGAACACGAAGCGGGATCATCGCTGTGGGATCGAGCAGCGAGAACACCGACCGCGGAAGGCCGTGTCCTCCTTGAGCAGTACCAGACTGCGATCGAGGAGAAGGCGTCGCACTGACCGACAACACTCTGTCCGCTGCAACGAAGCCGGGGGCTTTAGCTCGTCCATTGAATCCGGCGCCCATTCCATCAGACAGACGCCCCTCAGGAGTTGGCGCCGCCTGCAGCAAACTCCCGCGCGGCCGTGATCACCGCATCGAGACTTCGGTCGACGTCGGCGGTGCGCAACACTTCAGCGGGGGCCGATCTCCGAGTGCCGGATTGCGCCCCAGGAACCATGCTTGTACGACGGTAGGGCTGTCACGTTGCACCAGGGTCTGCGCTGCAACCAGTGCGGCCTGTAGTCGGCTGATGACTGACTGATCAGGGATGGGGCTTGTGCCGTCGGCCCACGTCCTGACAATGCGGGTGTCTCGAGCACCGGCAAGGTAGGCGACCAGTTTCGAACCCGTCAGCTCTCGCAGGTCGGTGATAAGCCGACGTGCGGCAACCTCTGACGCTGGTTTTGCGTCGGCCATTGGCGAACTCCTCGGCACTCGGGCGTCCCCAACCGCGACGATACTCGGGCGAAAGCCGCGCTGCGGCCGGGTGACCTTGGCGCCGGAACTGCCCGTGACCCCCCGACACGGCGCTCGCACGCCATCGTCGGCCGCCGGTGCCGCCTTTGGGATATTCACCCAATGCTGCGGCGGTATGGCCCGTTTACGGCGATCCTCAGCGCGCTTGAAAAGTTCAGCTTCCCCACAGCAATGTCCTGCAAACTAAGAACCCGAGATCAGATGAGTCATCTGCAGCACCAACGCGATCGGAAGCATCAACGCACGGTGCCGACGCGCCGTCCGAGCCCGAGGCCATTTCCCCACTAAGCAGGCCGCGCTGATGTGTCTGTATTTCGCGACCCGAGCCCTGGACCGGACCGGGAAAGGGAGAGCACGATGGGCAGCGAGGTGGAAGCCAGCGCTGAACGCGTTCGCCATCACGTTCGAAGACCGATCACCCCGAGTGAGAATTAAACCTGTTTGCCAGAACCGGATCCACCGTTATCCGGATAGTCCCTCCCAAACCGGTGACTCTGATGCGCTGACGCTGCCCCTGACCTAAGAGAAGCTCGTCTCCTACTTCCGTCGACACGTCCGTGAGGCGTGTAAAGGTGACCGACCGTAGGCACGGGCACTGGGTGTCCCCGATGCGACAACCCCCGCCCGGCGCTGCCGAAGGACATCGATGGCGAGGACGGCCAGGCTTGGTCGCCGACGGTGACGTCGGCGTGGACAACACCAGGAGTTGGGACCAGCCGTGGGCCATAATGGCGCAAGAGAGCTCCGCTATAGATAGGAGTGCGCTTATGGCCCGTGGAGATCGTTGGCGTCCGGGCGGTCATGTTCGAAGATGGGAAGCGCCGTTGAGGTCCAGGATCGTTCCGGTGGCCCATTGGGCTTCGGGTGAGTCGAGATAGACGATGGCTGCGGCCACTTCGGCCGGTGTCCCCACGCGGCCGAGGGGACTCTGTTGCCGTAGTGCGGTGCCTTCGTGACTGTCGAGCTTCGGTTGCTGACGTTCGCTAGAGATGAATCCGGGTGCGACGCTGCTCACGGCGATTCCTCGCGGTGCCAGGGCGATAGCCAGCGATTGTCCGAGCGCATGCAATGCAGCCTTGGTGGCACCGTAGGCGGGGTGCTCGGGTTCGCCTCGAAACGCCCCGCGCGAGCCTACGTTGATGATGCATCCACCCGCGGTCATGTGCTGGGCCGCTGCCCAGGTCACGCAAGCAGCGCCGAGAAGGTTCACATCTACCATCCGGGTCCAGACGGCGCACCAATCGTCGTAGCTGGTATCCGCAATCGGGTGACGGTTGACTGCGGACGGCGCAACGGCGGCGTTATTGACAAGCACGTCCAACGAACCGAGTGCGCTGACCGCCTGCTCTACGAGATTTCGTGCTTGCGCCGGATCCCCGATGTCACCGCTGACGAGCGTGTGCCCTTCACCGGGCAGCTCTGACCTCGTGTGTTCGGCGCCCTTTCGGTCGGTCGCATAGTGCACTGCCACGGTGTCACCGCGTTCGGCGAATGCATGGGCGGTGGCGCGGCCGATGCCGCTCGACGCGCCGGTGACCAGAACCTTTCGCATGGACTGCATCTTCTCCTTCGCGGTGGGTATCCCACTGATGACCTGTCATCTCGCCGTCCACCAGAAGGCGTGATCTCCTCATGGAGAGGCCGGTTCGCCGATAGATAACAGTATCCAACTCGCTTGGGCTGGGCACCGTCCTTACAGGGGGCACCAGCGCCCTCAAACGCCGCCGCTCTATTTGCCAAGGGTCACAATCGAAATACCCTGATGTATAGGCAGGCCCTGCCAGGTTGAACGACGATCTACGGGAGATCGAGGCTCGCTGTTGCGGCGAGGGCTCCCAGCAGTTGGAGCTTGTCGGCGCTCGGTGATCCGGGCAGTGCTTGGTACACGATCAGCTGGTGGCCGGGAGCGCTGCGGACATCGAATGCGTTGTACTCGAGAAGTAGGTCGCCGACATCGGGGTGGCGAAATGCCTTGGCCTCGTGGGTTTTGCCTCTCACGTCGTGCCGGTTCCAGAGGTCGCGGAACTCTGCGCTCGCAGCGTGTGCCTCGAGAATGAGTGCCCGGACGTCGTCTGCGGAGCCGATGTGGCCGAGAGCAAGCCGAAGATTCGCGACGCAGGCGGTTGTAGCGCGCTCCCAATCGGTGAAGAACCGGCGCCCGAAGGGGTCGAGGAACGTCATACGGGCGATGTTGTCGATGCGTTCGAAACCGTTGTACAGAGCGCCAGCGAGGTCGTTATACGCGAGAACATCCAACTGGCGGTTGATGATCAGCGCGGGGGTGTGCGACCACGACGTGAGAAGCTGACGGAGCGAATCGTCGACGGTCTCGCGCATCGGCGTACGCGGTGCCGGCGCCAGACCGGCAAGGCGGAACAAATGCTCGCGCAGATCGGCGTCGAGGTCGAGCGCACCCGCCAGAGCGTTGAGCACCCCGGGGGAAGGATTTCGCTCGCGGCCCTGTTCGAGCCGGGTGTAGTAGTCGACGCTGACGCCGGCGAACATGGCTACTTCTTCGCGGCGGAGCCCCGAGACGCGGCGGCCGGGCTGGGCCTTGATGCCCACGGTCGACGGCTGCACGTGGCCGCGTCGTGCTTTGAGGAACGTTCCCAGTTCGGTCGAGCTCATGAGACGACGCTAGCTTCTCGGTGTCGGGTCTGGCAGGCCGTGGCGCACCCTGGCAGAGGTCGGTTGACCGAGGCGACCAGAACAGCACCCAACAGTGTGATTGCAACCACGACGCAAGCCGCGACAGTCAGGTTGCCGCGGTGGGCAGATGCCGCGATCACCGGGCCGATACTTCCGCCGAGGAACATGAAGGCGCCGTACCAAGCAGTCGCGCCGGCGGTCTGTTCCGGTGCGGCTATCTCCACGATCCGCGCGACCAGAGCAGGCGTCGTGAGCGCGATCGCTGCGACGAAGACGACGACGCCGATGGCGACGATCGCGGTAGCGGTCTGCGTGGCGACGACTGCTGCGCTGATCGCGGCGAGAAGGAACCCTGCAACGGCACGGTGGCGAGCCGGAACGCCGTATAGAAAACTTGCGGCCACCGTCACGAGAACAAGGGCGGGCAGGGTGGCGATCCGTAGACCTTGCAGGCCGCCGGGGAAGCCCGCGACGACGGCAGAATCACTGAGCTGCAATGTTGTGAACAGGGCCACGTAACCGCCGAGCACCGCCGCGGTCGCGAGATACAGGGCGATCATCCGTCCGCGGCGAATGACTCGGGGAAGTACGAGCAACGCCTGGGTCATCGGTACGGGCGCAACCGCACCTTCGGTCAGTGTGACCGCAAGTACGCCGGCGCACACTGCCAGGCCCGTTCCGCTCGCGATGAATACACCTCTCCAGCCCCACAAGTGGGCCGCCGGACCGGCGATCAAGGGCATGACCACAGCCGATGCCAGAAACCCGGTTGTCAAGGCAGTGGTGGCGACGGTCCGAAGACGCGCGGGAAACTGCTGCGCTACGTACACCAACGCACAGGGCGCAAAAGCAGCGGTGACGAAACCCTGCCCCGCGCGGATTACCAGCTCCGCGCTGATCGATGTCGGCGCGGCCGCAGCCAGCGCCGTTGCACTGGCGCACACCAAGCCAACGAGCAGGACAGGTTTGGCGCCGAAGCGCCCGGCAAGCGGTCCGGCGGCCAAAAACCCACAGGCGTAAGCGATCCCGAAGACTGTGGTCGACGCTGCCACAGCTGAGGGCGGGACGCGCAAGCTGTCGGCCATTGAATCGATGAGACCGAGCACAACATAGGTCTGTCCGACGGCGAGGATGCCCGTCACCGTCAGCACCGCCACAGTGACCACACTGCGCATTCGCGAGAGTGCGGGTGAAGTCATGGGAGCGAGTCCTTTCAGAGATGCCGCAGATCGGCAGGATTCGACTCTCTCCTCCCTAGGGAGCATGAACCAGGCCGTAGCGCACCCAGGTACACACCGGCCTGTTCCAGTCACCCATCCAGCCCGATAGTGGATTTCGCCGGGAACACCGGCGTCCCTCGAATCGCCATTCTGGAGCACACATGAACACCCCCTTCAGCCCTGAACTGCTCGAGCTGATCAACACCAACCGCGCCACCGGGCACCGCCCACTTCTGTTCGGCAACGCCCGCGTCATCACCGACGACTCACTGATCGGTGACTTCGACCGCGGCGATGTTCTTCTGGGCGGCTCCCGCGTGGTCGGCATCGGGCCCGGGCTACTCACCGCGGCCGACGACGACGGCGCCATCGTCATCGACTGCGACGGCTACGTCATCGTGCCGATGGACATCGACATCGCTCAGCTGCGCGGCCACCGCGAGGCTTCGTTCCGGTCGCCGACCGCGCTTGCACCCGGCAATCCGGCCAGTTTCGCGATCTTGCCCATCGACTCCGACGAATCAGCATCCGCCGCGCTCCGCCGATTCCTCGGCGCCCCAGAGTCCGCGTCCACGGTGGTCATCGCCGGCGACGTGGTTCTCTGGGGCGGGCAGAGTGTCAACACCGGCGACGCCGCTGAAGCGCCCGCTGTCGCGAACGCACCCTCGGACCAGTATCTCGGCACCTGGATCGACGAGAACGACTTCGTGCATCAGCACCTGACCGCCGACGGCCGCTACGACGAAACCCGCGGCGGGCGACCGCACGCCTTCCAAGGTTCCTTCTGGATCACCGGGGACCGCATCGACTACCGCGACGACCTCGGCTTCTGGGCCTTCGGTGAATTCATCGACGGAACCCTGCACCACGCTGGATACACCTTCCACCGGTCCTGACCGCGACTTGAGACTGAGGAGAGACCCACATGCACACCTCCCTTGCTGACTTCAACGCCGCCCGCACCAGCGGCCGCCCGATCCTGTTGAGCGGCGGTGCCGTCGTCACGATGGACCCAGATGTTCCGGATCTCGACTCCGGCGATGTCCTGCTCGTCGGCTCGCGCATCATTGCCGTTGGACTCGACCTCCGTTCCGACCCCGACCACGGCGCTGCTGCCGCATCAGCGCTCGTCGTCGACGCCCGTGGCGCGATCGTGTGCCCCGGCTTCGTCGACACCCACCGCCACGCCTGGGAAGCGCAACTGCGCCGCAGCATCCCTGACGTCGGCGACCTCGGCGAATACGTCATGTCGACGCTCTCCGGCATCGCACCGAGCTACACCCCCGACGACATGCACGTCGGCACCCGCCTCGCCGCGTTGACCGCGCTCGACTCGGGCATCACGACCATGCTCGACTTCTCCCACAACTCGCGGAGCACCGCCCACTCCGATGCGGCGCTCAATGCGCTCGTCGACTCCGGAATCCGGGGCGTACACGCCTCGATGGGTCCGCACTTCGGTGAGTGGGACCGTCAGTGGCCCGCCGACATGGGCCGACTGGTGAGCGATTTCCACGGCGCCGCGAACGGCCTCGTCACCGTGCGACTCGCTGCGCTGTCCACCGACGAGATCGCCGGCCCGGCCATCGCATACGGGCCCGAACTCGCGGCCGTGGCCCGTGACCTAGGGGTGTGGACCAGCATCGACGCCGTCTTCGGAGTGCCCTCGTCGGAGGCGATTCTGCGGTGGGCCCGGATGGGTATCCTCGACCCGACCCTCACCCTCATCCACTCGACCGGGCTCACTCCTGATGCCTGGTCGGCGATGGGAGATGCCGAGGTCACGGTGTCGCTCGCGCCGACATCCGACGCACAGATCGGTCTCGACACCGCGGTCCCCGCCGTCGACGAAGCCCTCGCAGCCGGGATCCGCCCGGGCCTGAGCATCGACGTCGAAGTGGCACTCGCCAGCGACATGTTCACCCAGATGCGGGCCCTGCACGCCATCCAGCGGATGCGCGCCACCAACGCCACCTACGGCACCGACGAGTCGCGCAGCAAGATCACCACACGGGACGTCCTCGACTTCGCAACCCTTCAAGGCGCCTGCGCCAACGCACTCGGAGACGTCACCGGCTCGCTGACCCCGGGCAAAGACGCAGACCTCCTCATCGTCCGCGCCGACGACATCAACAACATGCCCCTCAACGACGCCATCGGCACCCTGGTACTCGGCTCGGATGCCCGCAACATCGACACCGTTCTCGTCGCCGGCAATCCTCGCAAATGGGCGGGATCGCTGGTCGGCGAAGACATCGACGCACTTCGCGCCGAGGTCGTCCGCTCGCGCGACGACATCACCCGGCGGGTGGCGGCACTGTGAGGGATACCGGAGACACGGGAGACGCTGAAGACACGAAAAGGGCTACAGCAATGCAGCATTCGTTCGTCGGGCTATGGGTAACGGCCGACGGGCACATCCGCCAACGCCTCCTCCCCGAAGGCCGCTACGTCGAAGCTCGCGGCGACCGCGAGGCCGCCTACACCGGCGCGTATCGGATCGAAGGCGCCATGATCTACTACCGCGACGACACCGGCTTCTCCGCAGACGGCGAGTTTCGCGACGACGTCCTGTATCACGCGGGCATGGTCATGTACCGAGAGGCGGCCGCTCGAACGCTCCCGTAGACGTAACTCTTCCTGGATCGGCTCCTACCGAGTGCAGATCCCATAGGGTCTCCTACCGAGCAGCGTCGTGAAAATACCTGACCGCCACAACCTGCAGGATCCCAATGCGGCAGGTCGCCCTCTGTGTCCCCGCAAGGTCTACAGCAGTTGTAGATCTTGCGGGGACTGTTCGTTTCACGGCGCACGTCGACCAGCGCTGACACGGTCGCCGGAGTGTGCGGTGATGCGGCTCGCGCTGCGATCTTCGATCACTGGGATTTCCGGAGACAGGATCGTCGGCGCTGGGCAGACTGGAGTCAACGGAAAGGACCCGACAATTGAGAATCGACATCCCCGAAGGCAAGGACCCCGTCGGATACGTGTGGGGCGAGATGGTTCCCGGTATCGGCGTCGCGGCGTCCAGGTTGTCGCGCGCGGTCTACACGCAGTCCACGCTCGCGCTGCGCGAGTTCGAGGCCGCTCGTCTGCGCATCGCCCAGATCAACGGGTGCATCGTCTGCATGGACTGGCGCACCGAACGCGAGGGCGAGAGGGTCGAGGACGGCTTCTTCGAGGCCGTCGAGAACTGGCGCACCACAGGTGTATTCGACGACCGGACTCGCTTGGCCGCCGAGTACGCGCAGCGGTACGCGCTCGACCACCACAACCTCGACGACGAGTTCTGGGCCCGCATGGCCGAGCGCTACGACCAGCGCGAGATCGTGGAGCTCACGATGTCCATCGGCTCCTGGATCGTCTCGGGCCGACTCAACCACGTCCTCGGCCTCGACACGGTGTGCGCCCTCCCGGAACTCTGACGAATCTGTCGAACCCCGCGCGAGCGGGTCTTGTCGCGTGCCCTTCAGCTTGCCGGGATACCTACCCCAGCACCTCAGCGTCATCCGGCGGTCGGCTCACGGAGGGCTGTCCGGCACCGATACCGAAACCCGGATCTTCGGTTAGGGCTCGAATCAAGGGACGGTACTGGAGCGCAGAGGTCGGAGCTCCGGATCCGACCTACGCTGCGCGGTGTGGGTGCGAGGGAAGTGCCGCAGGACGCGATCGTCGAGGCCGCCGAGACTATTGTGGAGTAGATCGGCGTCCTGCTCGAGCGGACCGCGGACACCGTCCTCGGAGCGTCGGGCCCGGCCCGGATGCATGGCATTCCGGCATGCCGTCCGCGACACCGGCGCCGGCAGCCGGGAGGAGGCTTGAAGCGGCCGTGCAGATGTTGTTGCGAAGGAGTGGGACAGCTTTAGTGGGCGGCCCGACGGCTGTCAGATCTCCCGGGCGGCGTGGTTGTCGAACTCGCCGCGGGTCAGCGATAGCGTTTCCTACTCGTGGCCAAACCTGTCGCCGACAATTCCCGCCGACCGGCCTGGACCATGCCGGACGGACGTATCCCCAGATTGCTCAATGATCGTTCACACTGGCGCGCACCCGACGATGGTGACGTCGAGCGGTGATCCCTTTTGCTCGTGGCGCTTCCCACGACCGCCCGAGCCACCACTGTTGTGGATCCCGACGTTCACGAATGGGCGTTGGGGCCGCGGCGGCGAGATGCGGCGGAAGATCCCGCGAACCCAGGTCTCGGACACGGTTTCGCTCGGCGCTCGGAGTCGCTGGTGATGCTGGCTCGCAGCCGTACGTGGCCGCGATTCTATTCAGGAGTATCGGCCTGGGCAGTAGCGTGGCGGCGACTGTGCGGCCGCCGCTCTCCGCTAGGCAGGCTGTCTGCTCAGCGAAAGAAGCGAGACAGCGGCCGTCGGCGTCTGCGAAGGCTGGGAGGCATGGGCCAGCAACCGTGCATTCCCGAATCACGCCACAGCGTGTGCACGCCGATAGACTCGAAGATGCGTCCGGGAACCGGACTTGCTGTCGTCGGCTTCCGTGCAGTCGATGTTAAGGCAGGGGGTTCCAGTGTCCTCTGCACGATTCGGCGATCTCGAATTTCCGTTGAGTGGAATCGTCTCGGTGACAGCAAACATGGACATCTATCGTTCTCGGGCCACGAGTTGTCACGGGATGGGATTCGCGCGTGGCCGCGGAGAAAGGAAGAAGTAGTGGGTCTCTTGGATGGACGAAGTGGGCTTGTCACCGGCGGCGCCAACGGAATCGGCCGAGCGATGGCCGAAAGTCTCGCCCGTGAGGGTGCGAACGTGCTGGTGTCCGATATCGATGACGAAGCAGGTGTGGAGACCGTTCAACGTATCCGGAGTGCAGGCGGAACTGCGGAGTACCTCCACACTGATGTGACTGACGAAGACGCGGTGTTCGCAATGGTCCAAGCTGCTGTGGAGGCTTTCGGTTCACTGGACTTCGCGATGAACAACGCCGGAGGAGGAAGCGCTGGGCGTCCACTCCACAGGGACACCAAGGAGAATTTCGAACACACAATCCGACTCGACTACATGAGTGTCTTTTACTGCCTCAAGGCAGAAATCATCCAGATGCGAAAGCAGAACGCCGGCGGTGCGATCGTGAACACGGCGTCGACTGCTGGTCTGAGCGGACTCGCCGGACTCGCGGCCTACGGCGGCGCAAAGTGGGGCGTGATCGGCCTGACTCAATCTGCGGCCGTCGAGAACGGACGATTCGGCATTCGGGTGAACGCACTATGCCCCGGAAGCACTGAAACCGAAGCGATCCGAGGCATTGCCGAGATGGATCCCGCCGGTTACCAGGCTCGTACGAGCGCGATTCCCCTTGGACGCGCGGGACGGCCCGAGGAACAGGCAGACGCAGCAGTCTGGTTGGTTTCACCGCGCTCCTCCTACGTCACTGGTGTCGCTCTACCCGTGGATGGCGGGAGCATCATCCGCCGTTAACCGTCACCGATCAGCGATTGTGACGATCACCCAGAGCCTGCTCGGCTCGTCCAGATAGCCTGCTGCCCAAAACGCCACAGGGCTAGCGGATAAGACGGTGCTATCGCGGAGTCATGCCGGGGGATAACCTCCGGGCTGATGACGGTCGAGATGTGATTCGGGCATATCGCAGTAGCGGGCAGAACCGGACGGGCGCGACCATGAGTCGATGCTCATCATGATGCGTTCTGTCCGAGCAGATTTGAGTGAAACCTTCCGGTGAGATACGTTGAATGCGCTGTGCCGCAGCGTCGGTGAGGACCCCGTGCTACCCCCTGGTGCGGGGTCTTCGCCGCCTTTGGCAGCAGCTAGCGAGAGCGACGGAGATGCTGCCGACGCTCCTCACAGCCCCACGTCCAGCGTAGCTCCCATCCCTGATGTGTTATCTCCCTCCTGTTCCTGCCCGTGAAACACCGAACGGGAGCCCCGCGCCACGGTGTCGCGAGCGAAGCGTGCCGTGAATTCCCATTTCAGGGTGTGTGTGCGGTGAGGTTCAGACGAGGCCACAGTACGCGTCCCGCAGCGCCGCGATCTCGTCGATTTCCGACGCCGGCGAGTCACGACCTTCCCAGGGTCGAGAACGGCTACGTGGTCGACCACGCTCGTCGCGGCCTCGACGGCCTGTTCGACGAGGAGGACGGCTAGGGCATGTCTGACAATCGGCGGGTCCAGGCGATCAGGCGTGCAGGACGATCGCTGACCGGTAGACGATGGCAAGTTTGTCGTAGAGAGTGGCCAGACCGCGCCACTGCTTGAGGTGACAGAACCGGCGTTCGACCACATTGCGGCCACGGTAGTCGGTGGAGTCGAACGCCGGTGGCCTGCCACCGCGTGAGCCGCGTCGACGACGGTGCCCGGCTTGGTCGGACGGTTCAAAGGATGACCGCACCGATTCCGCAGCGACGCAACAGCTCCCAATTGACGCGGGAGGAGTACGCCTTGTCGCCACGAACCCGATCCGGCAGCATGCGTGGCCGCCCGCCTTCGAGACGGGGAACTTTGAGGTGGTCGAGCAGGTGCGGGAAGGCCGGGCAGTCCCCGGACTGGCCCGGTGAGATGAGCACGACTAGCGGTCGTTCGTGGCCGTCGACGAGGTGATGGATCTTCGTCGACAGATCACCGCGGGAGCAGCCGATCGCATGGTCAGGCGACTCGGCCGAAGGATTCACGTAATTCGACCCATCCCCCTGTGTGGCGGGTGGTGTTCGAGGCGTGCTGATGAGCGCGCGCGATGGTCGAGTCCAGTGACACCGCCAAGTCGATCTTCCCCGAAGCGTCGGCGGCGGTCAGCAGGCGTTGCAGTACCCGGTCCCAGGTCCCGTCATCGGCGAGTCTGCGGTGCCAGGTCCAGATCCTCTGCCACGGCCCGAACACCTTCGGCACGTCCCGCCACGCAATCCCACACCGATACCAGTAGACAACGCCTTTCACCATCGTCCGCGCATCGGAGAACGGCCGGCCCCGGCGACCGGTCCGGATTGGCAGCGAGTCCGAGATCGACTCCCACTGCTCATCCGACAACACCTGAAGCCGCGTCACACGAACAGGCTCACACGCAGCGGTTCACATGCAGGCATGAGGGACCCCGCGGACCCCAGTCGGGAAAGTCGGTATGTCCGTTGTGTCAAATCCGTAGGCAGGGGGCCGGTAGTGGGGTCATCTGACTTGCTGGGTCTGACGATTTCGCTGATGTCGTCGACGCTCGTCATTGCCCTTGCCGCTGCACTTATGCCACGAATCGTCGGCGATAAACCGAATTCCGTTGTAGGCATACGCACCATGGCGACGATGTCGAGCCCTGCAGCGTGGAAGCTGTCCCATCGCGTTGCTCGGCCACTTCTGCGCCGGACGGTGTGGACAGCCGTTGCTGGACTGTCCATCCAGGTCATGATCGGTATCGTGGCAGGTTTCGGATCTGTGGCGTCGGCTGTCGCTGCACCCGCTGCGCTTCTGGCGGTGCTCATCGCCCTGATCTACGCGGCGATCAAGGGCAACGCCGCGGCTAAGTGGATTCGGTGTTGATCGGACCCCGCTCTTCATTATTCCGAGTCCTGACCAACGTCGCCTGCTTTGCTACCAGCGGGCGCCGATATCGACCCCGGCGGATCGAGATGACGGTCGACAGGCGATTCCTCACTGAGCTGTGATCAGCCGCATGCTGCGCCGCTACCGTTTATCGGCCATGCCCTAGTGACGTAATTCATTGGGGGCCAACGATCTTGGCCTCGGTCAGTCCGATCAGTTCTACCTATCGCCCAACAGTGCACCGAAGCTCGTGCCCAAGTCCTTCCAAGCGCGACGATACTGGCCGGGTCCACTCGGGCCAGGGCTTCACGCCCGCAGCCCGAGTGTCGCCAACCCGACGGCTCAGTACACCTAGGCTGCGAAGGCCGCCGCCGTCGCTGCCGTGTCCTCGAACAGATGCATGCGCGTGATTTTCCCCGCCTTCACGGTCAAGCGCAGCGCAACGGCGGTGTGGAACGGGCGTCCGGTCGGCGCTGCGACGTGGTCGAACGCACCGAAGATGACGGCGTCTTCGCCGTCGGTGACGACAGCCTCGACGGAGACGATGCTCTTGCCCGGTTCGAGAGCGGCCCACAGGGCACGGAAGTAGTCGGGCACCTCGCTCTTACGCGAGCGAGCGCCGACCCATTGCGCTACCGCCGGATCGCCCGGAACGAACCAGTCGATCTCCTCCGCGAACAGCTCGCCCATTCTCTCCGGGTCCTGTGCGCCGAGGCCCTCGAGGAAGGCGGTCGTCACGTCTGCAGTGGTGGGGGTCATCAGGTGTCCTGTCTCTCGTGGTGGTCGCCGGCCACCGCATTGTGTAGTGGTCGATACAGAATGCTAGCAGATCTGTAGTGACCCCTATAAAATGAATGCATGGGACGGCCGCGCAGCTTCGATCGAGACACCGCACTGGACAAGGCGATACGCCTGTTCTGGGAGCACGGCTACGAGCAGACCTCCATCGCCGACCTCACGCAGGAGCTCGGCATCTCCGCGCCGAGCCTGTACGCCGCGTTCGGCGACAAACAGGCCCTGTTCAAAGAGGCCGTCGCCCGATATGAAGCCAACCCCGCGTCCGTGACGACAGCGGGGACCGCCGGCACGACTCCGCACGAGGTGCTGCGGATGATGCTCAACCGCGCATGCCAGGAGTACGCCAGCGAAGCCCATCCGCGCGGATGCCTCGTCAACAGCGCACCCGAGCTCACCGGCAATCGCAACCAGAACCGCGCGATCACCGCAGACCAGCTGCGCAGAGTTGCAATCGACACGGAAACAAGCGTCGACGCCGAAACACTCGCCGCCTTCACCCATGCTCTGCTCGTGGGCCTGTCGTCCTACGCTCGCGACGGCGCCGATGAGGAGCAGCTGCGCCGCGTGGCCGAGCTGGCCATGCGGGTGACGAGGGCGTGAGCGGAACCCTTCTACCTCGCCGCCGTGGTTCTGAATGCCGTCATCGCGTGGACTCGGTGATTGTCAGACACGCCCTAGCCCGGTCTCCTTGAGTATCTGTTCCCCCATCACCTCGTTGACGATGACCGGGGCCAGGCCGCGGTCGGTCGGCGCTCGCTCACGGCGGCTGATTCCGGAATGACATGGATCGGCCTGTATCAGCGGCGTGGCCACGAAGTCACCACCTCCGAGCAGATCGCGACAAGCGTCAACACCAACCCCGTGGTGATCCGCCGCCTGCTGAGCGAGCTGCGTAAGGCTGGCCTGGCCGATTCACGGCGGGGGCGGGCTGGACGCTCGCGCGGGACCTGGCGGCGATCACCTGCTCGGCGTCTACCAGGCGATCGAACCGGGACCGGTCTTCGCCCTGCATCGCGCGACACCGACCCCGAGTGCGTCGTGGGCCACGGTAGTGGGCCCGCAATGACCGCCGTGTTCGACGACGTGGAGGCCGCCCTGCGTAGGGAGCTGGCCAAGACCACGCTGGAGGACGTGCTGCGGGACGCCTTGAAAGCCGCCTGATCTCAAACCGTCACTTCCCCTGACTGAGGACGGCGCATCCCCCCGCCATTGATGTAACTACAATTGTCCACTAGCGGCCACGACGCCGGGGCGTCATTGTGCAGATGCTTGAAAGGCGACGGTAGTGGCGGGAGGACGTAGTGAACGCTCGCCGCGCCGCGCCGCGCCGTGCGGCGCCCGACCGGTCGTACACGTCGGCGTGTTGACAGTGAACACGGTTATGACTGTGTTCGGCGCTATGGTGTTGCAGGAGGGGGCAACTCGGAACGCAGGCGGGGCGCGTCGCCCGAGGGGAGAGTCGGACACCTACGAGCGTCGTTCAACCTCGGCGCGGCTGCGGAGTTCGACGTGCTCCTCTTGGAGTCTCAGGTTCGTCTGTTCGAGAGCGAGGATCAGCTTGATGCCGGAGACATTGACGCCGGCGTCGACCAGTTCGGTGATTCGGGTGAGCACTTCGAGATCGGCGTGGCTGTAGCGGCGCCTACCGCCAGACGTTCGGCTCGGGGTGATCAGCCCTCGCTGCTCGTACAGTCTCAACGTTTGTGGGCCGACCCCAGTGAGCTCGGATATCACCGAGATTCCGAACACGCCACGCGAGCGATCCGACGATGGTTCTCGCCAGTGCTCGCGCAAATCCATGGAGTGCAAACTACCAGCCGTCGACCGACTCGTCCCGGCAGCTCAGAGGTGTGTGCACTGTCAGTCCGAGTTGGCACACCCGGGACGCCGTCGACAGCGCGTTTCGCCCGCGGGCTTTACACAGCCTGTCTTACCCACTGCCCTCCGCCACGAGCGGTGTTGTCCGAACTTGTTGTCCAACCACGATCGGTGGCGATCCGACTAGCCACCCGCGAAAGTACCGTAGCGGCCTCGCCGTCGAAAAGCTCGCCGCCGGACGACTACGGTTCGGCCCCAACGCATCCCAGAGTGCACACCGGTGGCGTGGACACCGAACTCATCCGGGCTCGGCGAGAGTCCGCTGAGGCGACTTCGAGAGTTCAGGTTTTACCCCGATCCGGGGCGGCGTAGACGGCGCCGACGACGGGACGTGAATGCACTTGGTCGAGGCGGACGAACACGCACGCCGACGATCGTCGAGAGCGTACCGCCGACGCCGAGTCCGAGAATCAACACCACGAGCAGCTGAAAGAGATTGGCAGACATGCTGGGCCTCACCTTCGACTCTGCGGTCGTCCCCTTCAGCCCTCACCGACACGACACCAACCGAAGAGATCCATCAACTTCGCACCTTGCCGCCCATTTGCGACGTGTCCACCACTGGGGGAGGACAAACTCTCTGGATTTCCTTCCGGAAGGTGCGTGGTCGGGTGGCGGGCTTCAACGGGCACAGGGGTGATGGTGCGTCGGTAGGAACACGCCCTCGCGAGACGGTGGGGAGGCGCGCACCGAATCTGCTGAGCGCTTAGGCTGCAGCCATGGGAATCGTGCGACTGAGTCTCAACCTTCCCCGCCGGCTTGTCCGACGCCGCAGCCGTTGACGTCGCGATCGCCCACCTCGACGAGCATCGGGTCGAGAACTGGACCGACCTGACGCTGCAAGCGCGACTCACGCACGAGGATCCGAGGACGGTTACCCACACCTTCACGTACTGGCACGACACAGACGCCGGTTGCTGCGAGTAGCTATCCTGCTGCATCCGGGGCGGGTACCTCCGCGCAGCGCTCGACTACTCCGGCACATCGCCTGAAGTCTGGCCGCGGCACGCCCCAGGCCGGGGCCCTTCCAGACTGACGACCGAGGTCGTCACGACTTCAACACAGGTGGGCCCATCACCTTCGTCGGTGGTCGAAGTGGCATTTACCCTTGAGTTGTGCGGTATCGAGATGGCGCACAGCGCGGGCGTCACAGTGTGACGAACGCGAACGGGACGGCGCTGCGCAGGGCGACGCGGTGCCGTCCCCTGTGGGCGTGGCACTGCGGGTGTTTCTTTCGTAGGATCAACTGATGCCCAGAAGACGCGAACACGCAGCACGATATGCGGATGCATTGGCTGCGCTGGCGGAGGCCACGCATCATCCGGCAAACGTCGTGAACCTCGACGGCCGCTATGCCATCCGCGTAGATCTCGCGCACAACCGTTTCCTTCTCGCGGCCAACACCGCGGAGGGCCTGTCGGACGATCCGGACACTTCCGGAGCGTGGCTGATCCGAATCTGCCAGGAGAACGCCGGAGCACCGCTGGTGCTGGCCAGCGCATGCGAATCCTGGTTGATCGACGCCTTCGACTCCGCACTCGAGACCCTGCAGCACTCCTCGGACTGGATTACCAGTGACGCCGAGTTCGGCGAGTTCGCGCGCGAAGAACATCGCCAACGCCCTACGGTAGAAGTGGTCGGATCCGCACCAGCAGACACCGTCAGCGAAAGCGAGTAGCGACTCGGCAACGCGAGCACAGCCGCCCCCTACCTTCCTCGACCGTCTTCACAAGCCGTCAGAAGGCGCTGGTGGCGAACCGATAAGCGTCGGCCAGCCGTCTCTTCGCGACCGTCGAGCCATCGCCCGAAGCGTGCCGAGCCCGTCGGCTGACCCGAATCTACAGCCGCCGCGCGCGAGCTGCCCGCCGGAACGCCGCGGGAGGCCCGCCGTAGGCCCGCGCGGTGAGAGGCTGGGGTCATGACCGTGGTTTCCGGGGACTTCGAGCTGACGATCGAGGAGCTGCGATGTGTCGCGCGGTACGTGGTGGAAAGCGCTGAGGAAGTCCTGCCGGTGTTCGAGGCCGTGAGTCCCGATGACCCGCGGCCCCGTGCAGCCGTCGATGCGGCGTGGGAGTTCGTCAACGGCGCGAGGAGGACCAATTTGCAGCGCCGGACGTCGCTGGACGCACACCGGGCGGCGAAGGAGGCGCCCACCGAGGCGGCCCGTCTGGCCGCTCGCGCTGCCGGCGATGCGGCGTCCGCCGCTTACCTCCACCCGATCGCGAAGTCTCACCAGGTCGGTCACATCCTGCGCGCCGCTGCAAGTGCGGCGCGCATCGGTGAGTTGAACGCCGGCGACGATGCCGACGTGGGGAACGAGCTGATCGAGCGGGCGCGGCAGCGCGCCACACTCACGTTGACCGACGTGCTCGGCCGGTATCCCGCCGCGCAACCGGGGAAGGGCCGCGTTGCGGAGCTGATGTGTGCCCTCGACGCCGCTCTCCGCGCGACGAGCCGGTAGGGCCGGGACGCCGGGATTTCGACCCGATGACGCGGCCGCAGGCGCCACGCTGCCCCCCTTCGCCGGCCCGGTAAACCCGTCCGGGACTCGTCCGGAGCCGGTGGCTTGGCAAGCTGATCCGGGGCGGCCTGACAGCTCCGGGAGGCGCTGCATGTGTGGTGCCGGTAGGCCCGCCGAGACGCTTCAATATGCTGGGTGCGCACACGCCGTTCTCCGCCATACCGGCATATGACGTGCGTCTCATCCAGCCTGGCGTCCCACCGAGCACGCCAATGAGCCAGAAAGACAGAGGAACGCAGTGAGCACAGCGGAACTGACGCAGTGGAACTCCGAGGAAGCCCTCGCCGAAGCGATGATCCCGATCATCGGCGGTCTGCACCGTAAGCACTCGGTGACCATTCTGCTGCACAGTCGCTCGTTGGTGAACAAGTCGGTCATCAAGATCCTGAGGACCCACCGCTTCGCCCGACAGATTCGTGGCGACGAGCTCTCGGTCGAGGAGACCTTCCCCTTCCTGGAGGCGCTGACCGACCTCGATCTGCGGCCGTCGAAGATCGACCTCGGTCTGCTGGTGACCGCGTACCACGCGCACGGCGCCGGTGTGCCGATCCCCGAGTTCGTCGCGGAGAGCCTCGCCGACCTGGTCGGTGGCGCCCAGACGAGCCCCGCGCGGCCGCAGGACGTCGTCCTCTACGGCTTCGGCCGTATCGGCCGTCTCGTGGCGCGTCTGCTCATCGAGAAGGCCGGTTCGGGCAACGGCCTGAACCTGCGTGCCGTGGTCGTCCGGAAGGGTGGCGAGGACGATCTGGTCAAGCGTGCGTCGCTGCTGCGTCGTGACTCCGTCCACGGTCAGTTCAACGGCACGATCAAGGTCGACGAGGCGAACAACGCCCTCATCGCCAACGGCAACGTCATCAAGTTCATCTACAGCAACGATCCGACGACGGTCGACTACACCGAGTACGGCATCGACAACGCGATCCTGATCGACAACACCGGCATCTGGCGTGACCGCGACGGGCTGTCGAAGCACCTGCGCCCCGGTGTGGCGAAGGTGGTGTTGACCGCGCCCGGCAAGGGCGACGTCCCCAACATCGTGCACGGCGTCAATCACCGCGACATCGATCCGGACGAGCGCATCGTGTCGTGCGCGTCCTGCACCACGAACGCGATCGTCCCGCCGCTGAAGACCATGGACGACGAGTTCGGCGTCCTGCGTGGCCACGTCGAGACCGTGCACTCGTTCACCAACGACCAGAACCTGCTGGACAACTTCCACAAGGCCGACCGTCGTGGTCGGTCCGCGCCGTTCAACCTCGTCCTCACCGAGACGGGTGCGGCCTCCGCGATCGCGAAGGCGCTCCCGGATCTGAAGGCCAAGATCACCGGCAACTCGATCCGCGTGCCCACGCCGGACGTGTCGGTCGCGATCCTCAACCTTCAGCTCGGCCGCGAGGCCACCAAAGACGAAGTGCTCGAGCACCTTCGTCAGGAGTCGCTCACGGGTGTGCTGAGCCGCAACCTCGACTACACCGCGGCAACCGACGCCGTGTCGAGTGACTTCATCGGCTCGCGGGCGGCATGCATCATCGATGCGAACGCCGCGATCGTCGAAGGCGACACCGCGATCCTGTACGTCTGGTACGACAACGAGTTCGGCTACTCGTGCCAGGTGGTGCGCACCGTGCAGTACCTGTCGGGCGTGGAGTACCCCATCTACCCGACCGTCGACGCGGCCGTTGCCGCCGAAGTGGTCGCCTAGCGTCCCGGGTCCGCGTCACGACCCACCGGATCGCAGCTTCGTCCGGACGGGATGCGGGTGATCATTCGCCGTGTTCACTCGCATCCCGGCCGGCCACGAGCCTGGCGGACCCCCGCGGTCAGGGCACGTCGAATCGAAGCCCCGTCCAGCTCCTGTCGACGTAGAAGCGTCGGCGGTCTGCGCTGTCGAGCGAGTTCACCGTGGGCGTCGGGTCCGCGTGCCATAGTGAGCGGATGCGGTCGACCTGCTCGCTATACATCGATGCCGGGTACCTGCTCGCCTCGGCGGCGACCCGGGTCACCGGCACCTCGCTCCGCGGTGGGATCCACGTCGACTACGCCAAGCTCGTCAGTTCACTCGTGGACGCGGCGCAGGCCCGGTCGGGACTGCCGGTTCTGCGCGTGCACTGGTACGACTCGGCTCGCAACGGTGTTCCGGATCCGCAGCAGGAGCGCATCGGCGAGCTCTCCAAGGTCAAGCTCCGGCTGGGCCGGTTCGGGGTCAACGGCGAGCAGAAGGGTGTCGACCTGCGGATCGGCCTCGATCTCGTGGCCCACGCGCGCAACGGTGCCTCCGACGTGTTCTTCCTCGTGTCGGGTGACGACGATCTGACAGAGGCAGTGGACGAGGCGCAGGTCCACGGAGTCCAGGTGGTGGTGTTCGCCGTGCCGTCCGCCGAGGGCAAGCCGCACGGCGTGAGCCGGCACCTGGTGCGGGCGGCGGACGAACTCGACATCATCGAAGGCGCCGCGGTCGACGACGCCGTCCTCAAGGTCGATCGACAACCGGTTCCCGAGCCCGTTACGCCGGAAACGGTGTCGGCGACACCCGCGACGGTGGCGGCGGCGCGGCCGACCCGCACCCCGCTCGATCTCGCGTCCCTCCCGCACAGCCCGGCACCGGCGCGGCCGACCAGCGTGCTCGCCTACAGCGTCTCCACCGGGTCTCAGGCGCAGGCACTGCCGGGATACGGCCACACCGAGAACCCCGAGCACGACCGGTTGATCGACGAGGTCGTGATGCGAGTCATCGCCTCGTTCCAGGAGAGTGCCACTGCTGCAGACCAGTTGGAGCTCCTGCGGGCGAAACCGTCGATCCCCCACGACATCGACCGAGCTCTTCTGCTCGACGCCTGCGACGTGATGCAGAAGTACGACCTGGACGAGGGAATCCGATACCGCTTGCGAGCGCGCTTCTGGGAGAGGTACGACGAGTCCTGAACCGCGGTGGCTCTACTCCCGGTTCAGCGTCGCCTCCTCGAGATCGAGTTCGCGCAACACCTGGCGCAGCACGTCGTCGTCGATGCGGCCGGTGTCGCGTTCGGCGATGAAGACGCCGCGCTCGGTCTCGAGCATCTGCAGACGTAGTGCGCGGAAGGCGGCGGATGGACTCTCGCCCAGCTCCGCATCGCTGCGGCCCAGTCGTTCCCATGCCGCGTTGGCGCGGTGTTCGCTCCACGCCCGCAGAATCTCCGCCGCGCGCTGCCGGACGGCGGCCGGGTCACCGTCGGTGTCGGCGACCAGTTGGTCGAGCACCTCCGTCGCGGCCCGCGCCGCCTTGTCCTGTGCGGCGGCGAGGGTGACTGCGTCCCTGCGGCGTTCCTCGGAATTGTCGACTCCGAGGCGAGTGATGAGCCACGGCAGGGTCAGCCCGTGCAGCAGCAGGGTGCCGACCACGACGACGAACGTGATGAACAGGATCATGTCGCGTCCGGGGAAGGGGGCGCCCGAGTTGACCGTGAGCGGAATAGCGAAGGCCGCGGCCAGCGAGACCACGCCGCGCATCCCGGACCATGCGAGTACGAACACCGCTCGCAGGCTCGGCGCAGGCTCCCGCTCGCGGATGCGCGCGGACATCATGCGGGGCAGGTAGGCCGCGGGATACACCCACACCACCCGCACCAGAATCACGGTGGCGAGCACGGCCGCGGACGCGCCCACCACCTCGATCGCACTGCGATCGTGCAGTGCCCGTACGACGCCCGGCAGCTGCAATCCGATCAGGAGAAACACGAACGATTCGAGGACGACGTCGACGGCCTTCCACACCGCGGTGTCCTGTAGGCGGGTCGCGTAGCCGGCACTGGTCGACCGCTGGCCGAGATACAGCCCGGCGACGACGACGGCGATCACCCCGGAGCTGTGGACCTCCTCGGCGGTCAGGTAGGCGACGAACGGGACGATCAGGCCGATCCCGCTCTCCATCACCGGATCCGAGAGCCGCGACCGGATCGCGGCGACGACCACTCCCACCGCGAAGCCGATCAGGGTTCCGCCGATGGCGGCGCCGAGGAACGTGCGGACTCCTTCCAGGAGTGTCACTCCGGTGCCGATCGCCGCGGCGAGCGCGACCCGGTACGCGGTGAGCGCGGTCGCGTCGTTGAGCAGGCTCTCCCCGCCGAGCAGCGTCATGATTCGCCGGGGCAGGCCGAGTCGGCGTCCGATCGCACTGGCGGACACGGCATCCGGTGGGGCCACCACCGCCCCGAGCACCAACGCGGCGGCGAGCGGGAACTGGGGAATGACGAGGTAGGCGACGAGCCCGACGACAGCCGTGGTGGCCAGCGGCAACCCGATGGCGAGCAGCGCGATGGGACGCGCATTGCGGCGCATCGCCGGCGACGAGCTGTCGAGGGCAGCGGAGTAGAGCAGGGGCGGCAGCACCGCGTACAACACGAGATCGGGATCGAGTGCGGTGTCGGGCAACCCCGGGATCTGTGATCCGGCCAGGCCGACCAGGACCAGCAGCAGCGGCGCCGACCAGTTCAACCGGCGCGCGACGGCGGCGGTGAGCAGCGCCACCACCGCGACGGCGAGCAGGGCCACGTTCACGGCGGTTCTCCGTCCGACGTTTCCGGTGTGGATATCGCTCCTTGAAGCATGCAGGATGGGAGGTGATGAAGAGAGCACTCCGACGTGCGGCGGACGCCATCAGGTCCGGATCCTCGGATCCGGCCACCGGCACGTCGTGCGTGGAGCTTGCGGAGGCCACCGGCGCGGACCCTGCGGCGAGGACGCCCGGTCGCTGCGAGGAGTGTGCGGCGCTCGGCGAACAGAACTGGGCGCACCTGCGGATGTGTCTCACCTGTGGGCATGTCGGATGTTGCGATTCGAGCCCGCATCGGCACGCGACCGCGCATTTCGCGCAGACGGGACACCCGGTCATGCGTTCCCACGAACCGGGTGAGACGTGGCGGTGGTGCTACCGGCACGCGGAGATGGGCTGATCGTCTCCGACTCTTCCGTGGCGTCCGCGAGCGTGGTGTTCTGGATAGGTCACTGCCCCGGTCTCGGGGACCGGGGCGGATCACGCGACTGTCGAGGAATACGCCATGACGACGATCCATCTGCACGAGAAGACGACCGCGACACCGGAGGAGTTCCTGGCCGGTCTGACCGATTTCGGGCCCGGTCGCGGGGAACTGTTCGGCAACAGCACCGACGGGTATCTGAAGGTGCACAGCGAGGGCCCGCACGACGCGGACGTCACGGAGGGCTCGAACGGCATCTGGGAGCGCCTCCACTACGACTGGACCGATCCCCACCGGGTCGTGATGACGACGACGGACTCCAACCTGTGGGGCGGCGCCTCGGGCCACGTCTACACCCTCACCCGGGAGCCCGACGGGGAGACCGATGTGGACGTGGTGGTGGTCCGGGACGGCAAGAACCTCCGCGGCAAGCTGCTCGCGGGCGTGCTCAGTGCCTTCGGGTCCCGGGTGCTGGGTGGTCAGTTGAAGAAGTCCATCGAGGCCATCGAAGCGCGCAGCCACGGCACGGGTGAGGCGGGCACGCCGCCGGCGGAGGGCTGAGTCACGCCACCGGCGCCCCGTCGGCGGCGTCGGGCACATCGGCTCGTCTCGGCAACAGAAGTGGCGTCGCGAGAAGCAGGACGCCGGACGCGGTGATCGCCGCGAGCGGACTGGTCAGCGTGGCCAGGACGCCCCAGGCCGCGACGAAGGCGGCCTGGGCGAGCCTGCTGCTGACGCTCCACGCGGTGAGGACCCGCGCGGTGTGATCGGCGGGGGTGCGGCGCAGGCGTTCGGTCGCGTTGACGGGGTTGAAGACGCCCATGCAGACGATCAATAGGCTCTCGACGACGATCACCGTGAGCAGGCCGGTGACGCCCGGTCGGACGAGCGCGAGGCCCAGTGGAAAAACGGAGCGCAACCAGCCGGAGACGGTCATCACCCGGTGCCGCCCGTAGCGGGCGACGAGACGCGCGGAGAGGCGGGCGCCGACGAGACCCCCGAGCGCCGGGACGCCGAAAGCGAGTCCGTATTGCCAAGCCGGGAAACGATATTCGTCCAGCAGGAGAACCGTCAGAACGGGAACCGCGGCCATGATCAGACCACCGACCGCGACCGAGTTGAGGAACAGGCAGCGCAGGACACGGTCGTGGAGGATGAATCGCCACCCGGCCAGCAGGTCGCCGGCACGCATCACCGCGATCGGATCGCAGGGCAGCGCGACGTCGTCCCCACGGATGCGGCGGATTCCGAGCGCGGACAGCAGAAAGCTGAGGGCGTCGACGGCGACGGTGACGACGGGTCCGAGCAACCCCACCAGCGCCCCGCCGAGCGGTGGCCCCATCGCGGTCGCCATCCAACTCGTCCCCTCGAACCTGGCGTTCGCGACGAGCAGATGCTCGCCGCGGACGAGGTGCTTCAGGTAGGCCCCGGAGGCGGCGGTGAAGACGATGCCGGCTGTACCCGACGCGACCGAGACGATCAGCAGTTGTCCGTAGGTCAGCACACCCAGGGCGTACGCGAGGGGCACGCTCGCCGCCACGAGGAACCGGGTCAGATCCGCCGCGACCATCATCGGCCGCTTGGCGCGGCGCTCGACCCACGGTGCCAGCGCGACCGCGGCGAGCGCGGCGACGGTGAGTCCGGCGGCTTCGAGCAGCGAGACGGCGAAGGCCGTGGAGTGCAGCACCTGCACGGCGATGAGAGGAAAAGCCCCGAACGCGATCCAGGTGCCGTAGGTGCTGACCGCGTAGGCCGACCACAGCCGGCCGAGGTTGCGTCGCGACGACCCGTCCATGCGCCTCCTCTCCGACAACCGATCCGCGGGTCTCGAATGAGAACAGCTGCGTCCGTGCCGAATCAAACAACGCGGGAAGCGGTGCGCCACAACGTTCGGTTGTGCGGGCATAGGCTCGGAAGATGGACACCGAGGGCTTGCGTTCGTTCGTCCGGGCCGCCGAGCTCGGGCAACTACGGCATGCGGCGGACGAACTGGGGGTGACTCAGCAGGCCGTCTCGAAGCGGATCGCGGCTCTCGAGCGCGAGCTGGGCGTCCGACTGTTCACCCGCACGCCTCGGGGCGTCCAGCTGACGCTCGACGGCCAGGCGTTCCTGCCCCATGCGCGGGGCATCGTCGCGGGCGTCGACCGGGCAGTCGCCGCGGTGAGGCCCGGGTCGCGGGCGCTGCGCATCGACGTCCTCGGGCTGAGGTCGGCGCAGGCCGTTGTCCTGCACGAGTATTGGCGGATGCACCCCGACGTCGAGCTCGACGTGGTGACCCTCAAGGTCGACGACCCGCGGGTGGCGGTGGCCGCCGTCGAAGCGGGTGAGATCGACGCTTCCTTCCGCTCGGTCACCGATCCGGCGATGTTGCCACGCGACGTGCGGATGATCCACGCGTTCGACTCGCCGCTCGAGCTTCTCGTCGGGCCACGGCACCCACTGGCCTCCGCACGGACGCTGACGCCGCCGCAACTGCGTCGGCATCGGATCTGGGTGCCGGGCATCGTGCCCGGCAGCGAATGGTCGGAGTTCTACGATCAACTCGCCACCGCGTTCGACCTCCGCATCGACGCCGCCGGTCCGAACTTCGGCAACGAGGTTCTCCTCGACACGCTCGCCGACTCCGCCGACGTTGCCACCCTGATCGCCGCGCGCGATCGGTATCTCTGGCCGGTGCACTACGATCTGCGGCGAGTTCCGATCGTGAATCCGACTCTCGCATACCCGATCTCGCTCCTCCTGCGGGCTACCGGCGCCCACCCGGCGCTACGCGGGATCGTCGACCACCTGAGCGCTCTGACGCCCCTCGCCGTGGGCGCCTGGCGACCGTCCTGGGCGCCGGCTCCCCGCGGAGTGGACGGCACGGTCACCGACCGGAGTCCTACCGACCGGCCACCGAGATCCGTCGGTAGCCCGTGACCTTCGGTTCCCGTCGGCGCACCATCTCGTCGATCCAGACCGGCGCGAAGGGCGAGGTGCAGTTCGGCGGTGTCGGATAGTCCTTCAGGACTTCGAGTCTCTCGCCGATGTCGATCGCCCGCGCCCGGAGTTCGCGGTGGTGGATGCCGATGGTGGCCAGGCACTCGTTCATCGCCCACTGCAAGCGCTCGGGGGCGTCCTTCATTCGGGTCTCGATGGTGTCGAGTAGCCCGGAAAGATCGAGTCCCTCCGGCGATTTCGCGACACGATCGCTGGTGAGCGCCCATCCGGCGGCGGCGACGGCGGGGTCGGGATCGGCGAGCCACGCGGTCCGCAGTTCTTCGACATGCGCGTTCTTCTTCACGACGTTGCTCACCAGCCATCCGTGCACCTTGGGGACCCGCGCATCGCGGAGCATGGCATCCAGTTCCGCTGCGCTGTAGGCCTTGGGGCGGCTGATCAGGATCGCGACGAGCCGGGCCGCGGTGTCGCCGGTCCCCCACAGCTGCCCCGCGAGGGCGTGCTGCGTCTTCAGGCGCTTGGCCACCGCCCGCAGCGCGGTGAGGTTGACGCCGTGATCGTCCCCGTGCCGTTCGTTGACCGCACGGATCTTCGGATCCTCGAGGGCTGCCAGCTCGGCCAGTACGTCGTCGACCGTCGTCTCCGGTGTCGTCGTCACAACCGCCTCCTTCCCCTCGATCCAGCGTACGGGCCGCATGTGGCGATTGCGGCGATTGCCCGGGCGATGGACGCGGCACTCGATACGGTGGACACGACTCGGCCGACAGGGAGGACCGACCTTGACCAGGCGCATACTGCACGTCGTCAGCAACGTCGCGCACTACGACGATCCCTCCGAGCCGACCGGCTTGTGGCTGTCGGAGCTGACCCACGCCTGGGAGGTATTCGAGAAGCGCGGGTTCGAGCAGCGCATCGTCAGCCCCAAGGGTGGGCGTTCGCCGCTCGAGCCACGCTCGCTCAAATGGCCGAACATCGATGCGACGGCGAAGGCGTGGCTGGCCGACGAGGCCCGCATGGCGTTGCTGGCGGACACGGCGCGACCGGACGAGATCGACACCGCAGACTTCGACGCGATCTATCTCACCGGCGGGCACGCCGTCATGTGGGATTTCCCGGACAGTCTGGGCCTGCAGCGCCTCACCTGCGACATCTGGGAACACGGCGGGGTCGTGTCCTCCGTCTGCCACGGCTACTGCGGCCTGCTGAACGCGAAGCTGTCCGACGGCACGCTGCTCGTCGCGGGACGCCGGCTCACCGGCTTCTCGTGGCGGGAGGAGGTGCTGGCCAGGGTGTCGAGGAAGGTGCCGTACAACGCGGAGGAGGAGATGAAGCAGCGCGGTGCGCTCTACGAGCGGGGCACGCTGCCCTTCACCTCCAAGGTCGTCGTCGACGGACGTCTGGTGACCGGTCAGAATCCGCAGTCGGCCGCCGCCACGGCCGAACAGGTCGCCGCGCTGCTCTGACGTCACGAAACCGACGTCACGAAACCGACGCCGGGACGCGGAGAGCGATGCCGAGAGCCCGGACTACCGGCCCCCGAAAAATAATTCTCCGCACCTGTCGATCCGCCGTCTTCCCGTTCGACGTCCTGGATGAGAGGGTCGATTCGCGACCCCGGACGAAGGAGCGGACACATGAAGTACATGCTGATCATGCGCGTCACCGACGAGGCGATCGAGGCGTCGAAGGACATCCCGTTCGAGCAGATCATCGAGGACATGGGCAAGTACAACGAGGCGATGATGAAGGCCGGTGTGCTGCTCGCCGGCGAGGGTCTCTCCGACGCGCAGGAAGGCTTCGTCGTCGACTTCACCAGCGAGACCCCGCTGGTGACCGACGGCCCTTACGGTGAGACGAAGGAACTGTTCAACGGCTTCTGGATCCTCGAGGTCGCGTCCAAGGAGGAGGCCGCCGAGTGGGCCAAGCGCGCTCCGCTCGGACCCGGAACCAAGCTCGAGGTGCGCCGGGTGACCGGCCCCGAGGACTTCCCTCAGGACAACGAGTGGATCGAGAAGGAAGAGGGCTGGCGCGAGGAACTCGAGAACCGCAAGGCCTGACCGTATGCCCGACATCCCGACCGAGCGTCGCGCGGAACCAGCGGAGTCTGCGGAGTCTGCGCGACGCTCCGTCGCGGCGGTGTGGCGGATCGAGTCCGCCCGCATCGTTGCGACACTCACCCGCATGGTCGGTGACTTCGGCCGCGCCGAGGATCTCGCGCAGGACGCACTGGCCGACGCGCTCGCACAGTGGCCACAGACGGGTGTCCCCGCCAACCCCGGCGCGTGGCTGACGGCCGTCGCGAAGCGCCGCGCGATCGACGGCTGGCGCCGGCAGGAACGGTACGACGAGCGTCTCGCCGCGATCGCCCACGACCTCGGGACGGAGGAGGATCCCTCGTCGGACGAGTTGCCGTGGGACCCCGACCGGATCGACGACGACGTCCTGCGGTTGGTGTTCGTCTCGTGCCATCCGGTGCTGTCCCGCGAGGCCCGGGTTGCTTTGACGCTCAAGGTGGTAGGCGGCCTGTCGAGCGAGGAGATCGCCCGCGCCTTCCTGGTGCCGACGTCGACGGTGCAGCAGCGGATCGTGCGGGCCAAGAAGACCCTGGCCGCCGCGAAGGTGCCGTTCGCGGTGCCCGAGCGCACCGAGTTCGCGGAGCGGCTGGGAACGGTGCTCGGGGTGCTGTATCTCGTGTTCAACGAGGGGCATTCGGCGAGCGCCGGCGACGACTGGATGCGCCCGGAGCTGAGCCGGGAGGCGCTGCGGCTCGGCCGGGTGCTCGTCGAGCTCGTGCCGCGCGAACCCGAGCCGCACGCGCTGGTTGCGCTGATGGAACTGACGGCGGCCCGGTTCCCGGCCCGGCTCGACGCGAACGGTGACCCGGTGCTGCTCGCCGACCAGGACCGACGACGCTGGGACCGGGGCGCGATCACGCGTGGCCGGGCCGCCCTCGCCCGCTCCGACGAGCTGGGACGCGGCCGCGGTGCCTACGCGCTGCAGGCGGCGATCGCGGAATGCCATGCGGTTGCACCGTCCGTGCACGACACCGACTGGGAGCGGATCGTGCTGCTGTACGAGGCGCTGGGGAGGCTCGCGCCCTCCCCCGTCGTCGACCTCAACCGGGCTGCCGCGGTGGCGATGGCGTCCGGGCCCGGTGCGGCGCTCGAGATCGTCGACGGTCTCGTCGCGGACGGGCGGCTCGCCGGATACCGGTTCCTGTCCGCGACCCGCGCGGAACTCCTCGTTCGCCTCGGCCGGAACCGGGAGGCGCGCGCGGAGTTCGAGGCGGCGGCCGAACTGACAGCCAACGTCCGGGAACGGAAGAGGCTCGAGGACAGGGCGTCCGAATTGCCGAGCGCGTGACGATGCCGGGAGTGTGCACGGCCGTGATGTAACGCGTCCGGTCGACCGCCCGACTTCCTCCATGACGTGACGCGCGGACCGGGGGGCTGTCCACGTGTCTTCCGTGAGTCGGGTTTGGGGAGTGGACATGGCTATTCACGGCTTTCTCGAGCGGCACCGCGGCGCGACGCGGGTGCTCACCCCGATCGCAGTGGGGCTGGCGTTGCTGGTGGTTCTGACGTGGGCGTTGTGGTCCGCCCCGCCGCGCACCATGGACACCGCGCTGACGGCGTCGACCACCGATTGCCACGACATGGTGACCTTGTCGATCGCGGGACGCGGTGACACGCCTCGCTCCGGCACCACGAAGATGCTCGTCGACGCGAACGGCCGGGAGTTGCCGGCGGCCTCGGCGGACGACTACGTCAGTGACTGGATCGACCAGGCGTCAAATGCGCCGCTGAAGGCGGTCGCGCCGGGCACGTACGCCGCGATGTACATCGCCTACCCGGCGGACATGGCCAGCTACGAGAACGCCGTGACCACCGGTGTCGCGAACACCGAATCGGTGATCAAGGCGATTCGGGCGTCCTGCCCGGACACCAAGTTCGCGATCGTCGGCTACAGCGAGGGCGCCGACGTGGCCCGCCGCGTCGCGATGAACGTCGGCCACCAGGACGCGAGCGCCGAAGGCGGTTACGGCATCGTCGATCCGGCGAACGTGGTCGGGGTCGTCATCCTCGCCGATGCCGGTCGCGCGGAGGGGCAGGGCCCGTTCCCCGGTGCGAAGAACCCGTTCACCAATCCGGACGGCTTCGACGTGAAGTACCAGAACGGCAGGAACCCGGTCCCCGGTCAGGGTGTGACACCGGATACCGGGGGCTCCGATTTCGGTGCACTGGCCGGTCGCATCGCGTCGTTCTGCTCGGACGGTGACCTCACCTGTGCAGCGCCGCAGAACATCTCGTTGTTGCAGCTGGTGGTGAACGTGGGCCGACAGCTGAACATCGACGCACTCGAGCGGGAACAGTTGACGCCGGCCACCGGCGTCGACGTCGCGACGGTCCTTTCCCGGATCGCGCTCGACGCCTTCGCGCACATCCAGGCGCAGCCGGACTGGATGCAGAACGACGAGACGTTCCTGGACGTATTGCTCACGGTGTCGAATCCGTCGTACACCCGGCCCACCGCGCCGCCGACCACGACGACGAAGCAGTCGGAGACCGGTACCGACAACGCAACCACTGATTCGGACATCTCGACTCCCGTTTCGGGAGAGACGGATTCGATCCAGGTCGAGAAGATGTCACCGCTGGCGTACCTGCCGCAGAAGCTGTTCAAGGAGATCGTCGGTCTGATCGTGACGAACCAGAACACGATCCCGGTGATCATGAGCGATCCGTACCAGCTGACGTTGGGTCCGGATGTCGGGCACCACTTCGACTACTGGCGCGACGCCGACCAGGCGAACGGTAAGCCGCTCACCTCGGCGGACTACGCGGCTGCGTGGCTGACCCACCTCGCGAAGCAGGCTCAGAACGGACAGCAGGTGAATGCGGCGGCCAAACCCAGTGCGGCGGAACTGGCTGCGGCACTGAACGAGGTCACGTCCTCCGCGGCCCCGTCCTCCACAGCACCGTCCCCCGGGACCCCGTCCTCCACGCAGCCGAGCGCTTCGGCCGGACAGCCGCCGGCGGCCACCACGGCCGCCTCGCCCACCCCGCAGGCTCCCGCGCCCGCTACGACGCCGGAGGTTGTGGTGCCCGAGACCACGACAGCTGCGACGGAAGGTGTTTCGCCCCCGGCGGATGCGTCCACGTCGGCCCCGCAGACCACCACCGTGGCCCCGACGACGACGTCCAGCGCAGCCCCCACACCGAGCGGCTAGCTGTCGCGGGTTCGCACGGCAGGCCCCGATCGTTCATTCGCGAACGGTCGGGGCCTCCGTCACGGTGACCAGACCGCCGTGCGTGGACTCGTCGAATGCCATGAGCGCCACCGACAGGTGCAGGGGCTTCCATGCGCCGTCGAGTCCGCGGCACCGGATCACGCCCTCGACCTTCCGGTGCGCGAGATCCTTCGCCATCGCCCTGGCGAGAGGGAGATCGTCCGGGTGGATCGCCGGCTTCGGTTCGCCGACAGCGTTGCCCCAGGCGATCCCGGGCATCGGCTGGTTGCGCCACTTGATCAGGGTGAGGCGTTTCAGGTCGACGTATGCGTGGTAGTGGCCGGGGGCGAGCACCGCGTCGAGGACTCGGTGCTCGAGGATGACCGGCGGAGGTGCCGACGAAACATGTTCGGCGGGACCGATGTCGTGGGTGACGCCGCGGAGGATGACCACGCGGGGAGCGTCCGGCTCCGGTCGTTCATCGAGCATTCGGCACGAGAAGTGTGCGGCGCGTTCGACGCCGTCGTCGCGCCGCACCTTCCACACCGCCTGGTGTTCGGTGCCGGGCTCGGACTGCACTATCTTCGCGAGTGCCTGACCCTCGTCGTGGTTGGTGACCAACCTGTTGAACGCGCCCGACAGTGCCGCCTCGGATCTGCGGTCCTCGGGCGCCACCCCGTACAGATCGAACAGGTCCTCACTACCGCTCGCGGTTCCTGCCGTCAGGTTGAAGTGCCACGCGCCGACGGGATCCCGCCTCGGAAGTTCGTCCGAGACGCCACCGCGCCACAGGTGAATGCCGTGCAGGCGTCCCTCCGAGTTGAGCAGTGGCACGGCCACGATCCGGTGGTCGCCGTCGTCGGTGGTCCGGTCGATCGGTCGATCGTTCGGATCGGCCATGACCTCCAGCACCGTGGAACGGATGTCGTCGAGGGACCGGTTCCTCTGTCCGCGGCGAGTTTTGAAGTGACGATCGAGAGCGACGAACGGTTTGGGGGTCGACCCGAGACCGATCAGTGCAGGCTCTGCACCGCCGAAGGTGTCGATCAGCAACCACTCCGGTGTCATGCGTACTTTCATCCCCCCAGTTGTGATGATGTGAACCCGCTCCGGGAGGAGCGGCACGCGAGACCTGCCTACCGTGAGGCCAGGCGCTTGGCCGCGGGCAGCAGCCATTGGTAGCCGGGCCCGAGGATCCGGGTGACGACGTCCACCACGCGGGCGTCGGGACCGACGAGCACGCGTGGGCGTCCGCGTTCGACACCCCGCAGGATCGTCCGAGCAGCATCGGCAGGGTCTGTGCGGGCGATCCGCTGTTCGAACGACGCCACGACGTCGGCGTGGTCGACGCCCGCTGCAATGCGCGCCGTGCGTGCGATGGGAGTCCGCACCCCGCCCGGGTAAACGCAGGTGACCTTGACACGATGACCGGCGCTCTCCATTTCCTGCCGGAGCGATTCGGTGAAGCCGCGCACCGCGAACTTCGCGGCGTTGTATGCGGAATAGCCGGGGGCGGCCATCAGCCCGAAGGCCGACGACAGGTTGACGATGTGGCCGCGTTCGGACTTCAGGATGTGCGGAAGGAACTCCTTGGTACCGTTGACGACACCCCAGAAGTCGACGTTCACGACATGTTCGAGGTCCGCATAGTCGGCGTCGACTACGTTGCCGCTGAAGAGGACCCCGGCGTTGTTCACGATGACGTCGACCCCGCCGAACCGTCCGACGGTGTCGGTGGCGAATGCCGCTACCGCTGTTCGGTCGATGACGTCGAGTGCTGTGGTCGCGACGTCGGCGCCGATTCGGCGGCAGGTCTCGGCCGTGACGTCGAGTGCGGCGGAGTCGATGTCGGCGAGTGCCAGAGATGCCCCCGACTGCGCCAAGCTCAAAGCCAGTTCGCGGCCGATCCCTGAACCCGCACCGGTCACCGCGACGACGCGACGATCGAAATACCCCACTGAATTCCCCTGTCCCCGACATCTTCGTGCCTCTGGTTGATTACCAGACAGCCGTCATGCCCGCATCCCGGGCGAATGTCGGGAAGGAGACGACCGCCGGACGGGCGATCCGCGTCGGGGTGTCGGATCGCACGCCCGGCGGCCGAACGGCTCGAGTGCTTGCGTGAAGCCACACGAGCCGAGTCGGTTCGGCGTTCTGTTCGATTCGCGTGACGAAGATGCAGAACGCCGAGAGGGTGACATGCCGGTGCACGATGCGCTACAGGCAGACCCGACGTGGACAAGGCTGCAGGAGACCCCGTATGGAGTGCGCTGTTGGCACTGTAGGCGAGCGTCCGATGATGTGGCAACAACGGCGGCGTGTCGGCGGTTTTCGGGGATCGGGTGGTGACGCCGAACGCGTTCTGCGTCACCACCCGACCACGGCCCGCCAGGTCGGGGGTCCGGGAGGCCGTGGGCCGTCCGACGAATCGGCCGGCACTTCTGAACGCTAGCGGTGCCTCGTCCGGGGCTGTAGGGGGATTTGCCCCGTGGTGGCGGGTGGCCGCGCCGTGGGGGTCCCCGGCGGCGTCAGCTGTTGGGGGCGGCGTCGGATTCGGGGGCGAGGGTGAAGTAGTTCTCCTCTTCCTGGACGAAGTGCAACCGCAGCAGCGCGTGCAGTCCGTACAGGCACGCCAGTAGGTCGTCGACCTGGTCCGGGGTGATGCCGCCGGCCCCGTCGGCGCGAGTGAGGTGGGTGCGCAACCGACGGGCGAGGCGGTCGATCTCGGCGTGCATGCGGCTCATCGTCGCCGTCGCCTCCGCGTTGCCGAGGGGCGTGGCGAGCGCCGGATACAGCTCGCGGTCCTCAGCCTCCTCGTGGGGCAGGAGGGTGTCGAACAGGAAGGCGTCGACGCGGCGAAGCGCGGCGTGGGCGGCCTCGAGATCACCGGTTGCGAGCAGGTCGGCGGTGTCGCGCAGGATGGTGAGCTGGTCGCGGAGCTCGTCGTGCTCGGCGGAGAACCGATGCAGCATCGCCTCGGTGTCCTCGGGCAGCGGAACCTCCTCGGCCCGATCGCCGCCCAGCGCGCGCAGCGCGTTGAGGATCACCGCCACGTCGATGCCTTCCTGGAGCAGCGCACCGACCGCGGGTGGTAACAGGCCGAAGGCGGCGAAGCCCATGGCCACCAAGGACAATCCCATGCCGACGGCCGCGCTCTGCACCGCGATCCGCCGGGAGCGTCGCGCGATCGCCATGGCGTCCGCGAGGTGGTCGAGACGGTCCGTGGTGAGCACGACGTCCGCCGCCTCGGAGGTCGCCGTCGACCCGCGGGCGCCCATTGCCACGCCGACGGTCGCGGCCGCCAGGGCGGGTGCGTCGTTGACCCCGTCGCCGACCATGACGGTGACCGCTCGCTCCCGTTCCGCCCGCACCCCCGCCACCTTGTCGGCGGGGCTCTGTTCGGCGCGGACCTCGTCGAGGCCGAGGACCGCCCCGATCTCCTCCGCCGGTTCGCGGCGGTCCCCGGTGAGCATGACCAACCGGTTCAGGCCGGCGGCGCGGAGGCGCCGGAGGGTGCGGGAGGCGTCGCGGCGCACCGGGTCGATCAGCAGGATCGCGCCGGTCAGCCGGTCGTCGACGGTGACCCAGGCGACTGCCGCCCCGTCGAGGACGGCCCGTCCGTGCGCCGACCGGGCCCAGCCCGGAGCATCGTCCGGCAGGTTCAGGGTGCCGACGCTGACGCGATGTCCGTCGACGGTGGCGGTCACTCCGGTACCGGCCTCCTCGTCCACGTCGGTCGGCCGGGACAGGTCCAGGCCCCGCACCTTCGCCTCCTGCACGATGGCCTCGGCGAGCACGTGCGGTGACAGCTGATCGGCCGACGCGGCCAGGCGCAGCACCTCGGAGGCGTCACCGCCGGGCGCGGTGAGCACATCGGTCCCGGTGGGTCGGCCGGTGGTGAGCGTGCCGGTCTTGTCCATCACCAATGTGGTTGCATGCCCCAGATTCTCGAGCGCCCCGCCGTTACGGACCACGACGCCGCGGCGCGAGGCGCGGGACAGACCCGACACGATCGCGACGGGCGCGGCCAGCAGCAGTGGGCAGGGTGTGGCGACGACGAGAACGGCGACGGCGCGGGTCGCCGAGCCGCTGAGTAGCCAGGCGGCACCTGCCACGGCCAGCGCTACGGGTAGGAACCAGCCGGCGATGCGGTCCGCGACCCGGACGACGGGAGCGCTCTCGGCGGCGGCATCCTGGGCCAGGCGCACGATTCCGGCGTACGTACTCAGGTCCGCGGTGGTGCGCGCCTGCATCTCGAAAGCGCCACCGGCGTCGACCGTTCCGCTGCGAATCGCCTCGCCGCGTCGGCGCTGCACGGCGAGCGGTTCGCCGGTGAGTACGGACTCGTCGAGAACCGCCACCTCCGAGGTGACCCAGCCGTCGACGGGCACCACCTCGCCGGGACCGACGACGAGGGCGTCGCCGGCAACGACGGCTTCGAGCGGGACGGTATCGACGGTATCGCCGACTCGGCGTCGCGCGGTCCGTGGCGCATGGTCGAGCAGCGAGCGCAGGTCCTTGGTGGCGCGTCGTTCCGCGGCCGCGTCGAGGGCCTGGCCGGTCGCCAGCATCACCCCGATCAGTGCGCCCGCTAGATACTCCCCCACGAGAAGCGTGCCGACGAGCGAGAGCACGGCGATGAGATCGACGCCGACACGGCGGTGACGAAGGGCGTCGACCACCCACCACGTGGCGGGCACGATCGCGACGACGGTCCCGGCGATCCAGCACGCATCCGAGACGTCGCGCGCCCCCGAAAGCCAGGCGATGCCACCGGCCACGAGGGCCGCGAGCGTGACTGCCAGTAGGGCGGGTTCCCGCAGGCGGCGCAACAGTGCACGCCGCCTGGATCGTCCGTCGGACGCGGCATCCACCATGACGCTCCCAGGCTCTCGCGATGTCACCTCGACGGTACCGCGGCTGCATGCGTTGCCGGAGCAGACCGGTCAGTCGGGGCTGACGAGGTCGCCGTCCGGTTCCGTCGGTCTCCGCTGGGCCGCGGCGAAGGTCAGGGTGCCGTCGTCGACCGGGGTGTCGCGCAGGACCGCGACATCCTTGTAGTAGTCCATCTGCAGGTTCCAGGGGTCTTTTGTGCCGGCCTGCGGCCACAGGTCCAGGGAGCGTTGGACGTAGCCGGCAGCGAAGTCGAGCAGGGGGCGGGTGTCCATGCCCTCCTCGCGGTTCTCCGCGACGGCGACATCGGCGCCGCGCCGATCCATCTCGGTGAGCACTCGGCACAGGAACTCGGCCACCAGATCGACCTTCAGCGTCCACGGGGCATTCGTGTAGCCGACGGCGAACGAGAAGTTTGGGATGTCGGAGAGCATCGTGCCCTTGAAGGCCAGCCGCTCGGTGATGTCGACGGGTTCGCCGTCCAGTCGCAGTTCCACACCGCCGAGCGCCAGCAGGTCGAGTCCCGTCGCGGTGACCACGATGTCGGCGTCGAGGTGCCTGCCGGACTCGAGCGCGATACCGGTCTCGGTGAAGGTCTCGATCCGGTCGGTGACGACCGACGCCTTGCCCTTGCGGATCGTCGCGAACAGATCGCCGCCCGGTACGACGCACAGCCGCTGATCCCACGGGTCGTAGCGAGGATTGAAATGGGTGTCGACATCGAAACCCGACGGAAGCAGGCGCTTGTTGAGCCACCGGATGACGGCCCGGGCCTGCCGCGGAAACCGTTGACAGAGCTTGTAGATCCAGACGTTCTGGGCGATGTTCTTCTTCCGGGTGAGCCGATAGCCGCGCTCGTCGCCCAGCACGCGCCGGAACACACTCGACAGGGCGTCTTCGGCCGGCAACGGAATGATGTACGAGGGCGATCGCTGGAGCATCGTGACATGACCCGTGGCGTCCGCCATCGCCGGGATGAGCGTGACGGCGGTGGCCCCGGAGCCGATCACGACGACCTGCTTGCCGACGTAGTCCAGATCCTCGGGCCAGTGCTGTGGATGTACGAGTTGCCCGGCGAAGCGCTCGACGCCCGGCAACTGCGGGGTGTACCCCCGGTCGTAGTTGTAATAGCCGCTGGCGCAGAACAACCAGTTCGTCGTGAACGTCGCGGTCTCGTCGGTGTCACCGATCTGTGCGACCACGGTCCAGCGGGCATCGGATCGTGACCAGTCGGCACGGATCACCCTGTGGTGGTAGTGGATGTGCCGATCGAGGTCGTACTCACGGGCGGTCTCACGGATGTAGCCGAGGATGTCGGCGGCGGGTGCGAGCGCCTTGCGGCCCTTCCACGGCTTGAAGTCGTACCCGTAGGTCTGGACGTCCGAGTCGGAGCGAATGCCGGGGTAGCGGAACAGATCCCAGGTTCCGCCGGAAGCCGCGCGCGATTCCAGGATGGCGAGGGTCCGCTCGGGGTGCTCGCGACGCAGGCGGGCGGCGACGCCGATGCCGGACAGTCCGGCACCCACGACGAGGACGTCGACGTGCCGGGCAGTTCTCGCGTCGGTCTCGCTCATCGGGTCCTCCGGGTCGGCGTACGGTTGAACGGCGTCTGTACTGCACGTTAGCCCGATTCCGTAGGGTGGTGTGCGCAACGCGGCAACGGCTGCGTGGACGCCGTCCCGGACGCCGAGGGGCGCTGGGCGCGACCGAGTCGAGGAGGTACTTGTGCCCGAGACACCCGACATCGATCCGAGCGTGCCGCCGAGCGGCGCCGGATGCACCGAGTGCGACGCCACCGGCGGATGGTGGTTCCATCTGCGTCGGTGTGCCGCGTGCGGCCACGTCGGTTGCTGTGACTCCTCCCCGGCGCAGCACGCGAGCGCGCACGCGAAGGAGACCGGGCATCCGATCATCCGCAGCTACGAGCCGGGCGAGGCCTGGTTCTGGGACTACCGGACGCAGGGCCTAGCGGACGGTCCGGAACTGGCTCCCCCGCAGCATCATCCGCTGGATCAGACGGTGCCCGGACCCGCCGGTCGGGTGCCGGACGACTGGGCGGACCGGCTGCACTGACGGGACACCGATACGGTCGAGGAATGATCGAGGTTCCCGAGGCGCTCGTCGCTGCACAGCACAGGTACGGCGGTGCGTCCGGCCGGGCGTTCGTCGCCGCCCTCCCCCGGATCGCCGACGAGATGCTCGAGCGCTGGAACCTCCGCCCCGTCGGCCCTGCGATGCACGGCATGGCGGCGTTCGTGCTGCCGGTGACGGACGGTGACGAGCGGGCCGCCGTCCTGAAACTCCAGGCCGTCGACGAGGAAACCGTCGGCGAGTCGGTCGCGTTGCGGATTTGGGAGGGCGACGGCGCAGTCCGGCTGCTGGCGCACGACACCGACACCGGCGCGATGCTGCTCGAACGCCTCGACATCTCCCGGCACCTGTCGAGCGTCGCGGACACCCGCGCCGCGGTGAAGATCATCGCCGGACTCCTCGCGCGCCTCACCGCGCACACGGCACCGGACGGGTTGCGCCGGCTCGGCGACGTGGCATCCGCGATGTCGGCGCAGACGCCGTCGGCTGTCCGTCTGCTCGACGACCGAGGCGAACGGGATCTGCTGCTGGACTGCGCTGCGGCTGTGCGCGAGGTGATGGACGAGCCCGGAAACCAGCTGTTGCACTGGGATCTCCACTACGACAACGTCCTCGGCTCCGCGCGCGAGCCGTGGCTCGCAATCGATCCGAAGCCACTCGCCGGTGACCCCGGATTCGAGCTGCTGCCCGCCCTGACCGATCGGTTCGACGACGTGGACATCCGCTGGCGGTTCGACCTCATGACCGAGGCGCTGAGCCTGGATCGGGATCGTGCGCGAGCCTGGACGCTCGGGCGCATCCTGCAGAACGCTCTGTGGGACATCGAGGACGGCGAGCGGCGCCTGTCGCGGGACCAGGTCTCGATCGCACGCGTTCTGCTGCCCTGAATTACCATCCCCGCATGATGAGACGAATTGTGGGGATTGCCGCGTCGGTGGGAATCCTGGTGGGCCTGGGTAGCCAGGCTCCCGCAGCGGCGCAGCCGGAGCCGGTGGACGACCTGACGGCTGTCCGGACGGCGTTCGGCGCGGGACTGCCGGTCGGCGCGCTCACCCCGCAGTCGGTGCTGGAGACGCTGGGGCGGGTCGCCGCCGGCGTTCCGCGTGCCTCCTACTTCCCCCGTTCGGTGCAGCTGGCCGAGGGCGTGGTGCAGCCGTTCCTGTACGACACGTCGGCGTCCGACTGCCTGCTGCCCAACGCTCTCGGTGACGACTCGATCGGTGTCGCGCAGGCCATCGCCGGGCCGGCCGTCGACACGAGCCTGCCGACGCCGGTCATTCCGCCCGGGACGGTCAACGTGTTGTTCTCCGGGCTGGGTACGTCGACGTCCTCGCCGTTCCGCGGCGACCCGATGACGGTGTCGTGGATGAACCTGAACACGATGCGTTCGGGAACGGCACCGCTGTTCCAGGAGCGCCCCGCGGACGGTCCCCGCACACTGTCGAACACGGTCGAAACTGGAAGGGGCACGGTCGTTTTCCTGGTCTCGGGGAGCATGATCGACAACACCAGCCGGGATCTGCCGGCGTGCGACTTCGCTCCGGTCGTGGGGGTCGTGCAGGCCTGATGCCGTCGAGCCGCCCGCCGTCCGCTCGACGGCGGCCCGGCCCGGCCACATACTGAGGGTCCAGCCGAGGGTGTCGAATCCGGGAGGTGAGCGGGCCATGGCCGTGTACCGACAGAGGCTCGGCGACGTCGCTTACGAGTTCCACGGCCTCGTGGACCTGCTCGCCAAGGCGACGCCCCGCCGCTCGGGCGACGAACTCGCCGGGTGCGCAGCGCATTCGGACGCCGAACGAGCAGCCGCCCAGTGGTCCCTCGCCGAGGTGCCGCTACGCACGTTCCTCACCGAGTCGGTGGTGCCGTACGAGAGCGACGAGGTGACCCGGCTGATCCTCGACACCCACGACGTCGCCGCGTTCGCGCCGATCGCCCACCTCACCGTCGGCGGACTCCGCGATCACCTGCTCGCGGTCGCGGCACGCCCCGACTCGGCCGACGTCCTGGCGGCCCTCGCGCCCGGGCTGACACCGGAGACCGTCGCGGCCGTCAGCAAGATCATGCGGAACCAGGACCTCGTCGCGGTGTCCCGGGCGGCGACCGTGACCAGCGCGTTCCGGACCACCATCGGGCTGCCCGGGCGGTTGGCCACCCGGCTGCAGCCGAACCATCCCCTCGACGATCCACGCGGTGTCGCCGCGGCGATCCTCGACGGATTGCTACTGGGGTGCGGCGACGCCGTCGTCGGGATCAACCCGGCGAGCGATTCACCGCACGCCGTCTCCGATCTGCTGCACCTGCTCGACGACATCCGTGAGCGGTTCGAGATCCCCACCCAGTCGTGCGTGCTCACCCATGTCACGACGACGATCGACCTCATCGAGCGTGGCGCACCCGTCGATCTCGTGTTCCAGTCCGTCGCCGGAACCGAGGGCGCCAACCGCGGTTTCGGAGTGGATCTGACGCTGCTCCGGGAGGGCAACGAAGCCGGTCGGTCGTCGGGCCGCGGCACGGTCGGCGACAACGTCATGTATCTCGAGACCGGCCAGGGGTCGGCGTTGTCGTCGGGAACTCACCTGGGCACCGGCGGCCGTCCGGTGGACCAGCAGACGCTCGAGGCCCGCGCGTACGCGGTGGCGCGGGACCTGCGGCCGTTGCTGGTGAACACCGTGGTCGGCTTCATCGGTCCCGAATACCTCTACGACGGAAAGCAAATCGTGCGGGCGGGGCTCGAGGATCAGTTCTGCGGAAAGCTCCTCGGGCTGCCGATGGGGGTGGACGTCTGCTACACCAACCACGCCGAGGCAGACCAGGACGACATGGACACCCTGCTGACGCTGCTCGCGGTCGCCGGCACGGCGTTCGTCATCACGGTGCCGGGTGCCGACGACGTCATGCTGGGCTATCAGTCGCTGTCGTTCCACGACGCGCTGTACGTCCGGGAGGTCGCCCGGCTGCGTCCCGCGCCCGAGTTCGAGGCGTGGTTGCGCAAACTCGGGATGGCCGACGACACCGGGCGGATTCTTCCCGTAGACGTCGCGGCGTCGCCGTTGCGCGCCCTCGGCGGCGCCGCATGATCGATCCCTGGGACGACATCCGGCGGCACACTCGGGCTCGGATCGGTCTGGGCCGCAGCGGGAACGGAGTGCCGACCCGCCGTCACCTCCAGTTCGTCGCCGCCCACGCGGAGGCGCGGGACGCGGTGCACACAGCGCTCGACGTCGAGACGCTGGCGGAACGGATCCGCGATGTAGGCATCGGGGCCCCGCTGATCGTGCGGAGTGCGGCGGCCGACCGTGCCACATATCTGCGCCGACCCGATCTCGGCCGCATCCCGGAATCGGGAACGAAGTTGCCGCCCAATGCCTCCGACATCGGAATCGCACTGTGTGACGGGCTGTCCGCGACGGCGCTCGCGGCACACGGCCCCGGTCTGACGGCCGCGATCGTCCAGGCACTGCCGCGGCTGACGTTCGCTCCCCCGGTGATCGCCACACAGGCCCGGGTGGCGTTGGGGGACCACATCGGTGCACAACTCGGTGTCACGACGATGCTCGTGCTGATCGGGGAACGCCCAGGGCTGTCGGTCGCCGACAGCGTCGGCATCTATCTGACGCACCACCCGCGGCCGGGCCGCACCGACGCTCAACGTAACTGCGTCTCCAACGTCCATCCGCCGGACGGAATGACGTACGACCACGCGGCGCGGGTCGTCGCGGTACTCGTCGACGGGGCGCGGCGTATGGGGGCTTCCGGTATCGCACTCAAGGACTCGTCGCGCGATCCTGGCCTGACGGACACGGAACGGCCCGCGCTGTGAGAGCGCGGGCCGTTCCGAAGCGCAGTGACGTCAGCTGCTGAGCTTGGCGATCAGGTCGGCACGCTGACGCGCACCGAGACCCGAAACGCGGCGCGTCTCGGCGATGCCGACGGACTCGGCGATGTCGCGAGCCTTGATCTTGCCGACCTTCGGCAGGGATTCGAGCAGGTACAGCACCTTCGTCTTACCGACCAACTCGTCGGTGTCTGCCTTGTCGAGAACCTCCACCAGCGTCAGCTTGCCCGACTTGAGGCCTTCCCTCAGTTCGGAACGAGCCTTGCGCGACGCGGCGGCCTTCTCGAGGGCGGCGGCGCGCTGCTCGGGGGTCAACGTGGGCAATGCCATGATGTGCCTCTCTCTCGCGGTACCCGGAATGGACCTCAGGCTAGAACGCAATTGGGTTCCGCGCGCGCCAAGTTGGTCCCGCGTGTCGAGAAACTGGGGGTGTTCGTCTCATTTGCCCGTCCATTCGGGCTTCCGTTTCGCGAGGAATGCACTCATGCCCTCCTGTGCGTCGCACGTGACGGCGTTGTCGGCCATCGTCCGGGACATGAGTTCGTACGCCTCGTGCTGGGGCAGATCGATCTGGCGGTAGAACGCCTGCTTGCCGATCGCCAACGTGAGGGGGCTGGACTGGGCGATGCGGACGGCCAACTCATCTGTACGAACGTCCAGTTGCTCCGGCGCCACAACGATATTGACCAGACCCCAGTCTGCCGCTGTCGCGGCGTCGACCGTCTCGCCGGTGAGCAGCATCTGCATTGCCCGCTTGCGTCCCACTGCGCGGCTGAGCGCGACCATGGGCGTCGAACAGAACAGTCCGATCCGCACGCCCGGTGTCCCGAACACCGCGGTCGACGACGCCACGACGAGATCGCACGACGCGGCAAGCTGGCAGCCGGCGGCGATCGCCGGACCCTGGACTGCGGCGATCACCGGTTGCGGGATCGACTGGACGGTATCCATCATCTCTGTGCAGACCTCGAAGATCTCACGCTCCTCCTCGAGCGTTCGTCCGATCATCTCGGACAGATCGTGGCCGGCGGAGAACACGGGACCGGCCGCCGACAGCACCACGACACGGACGGCCTCGTCCTTGCCGAAGCCCTGCAGCGCGGCGGTGACCGCACGCATCATGCTGGTGGACAGCGGGTTCCGCTGGCCCGGCCGGTCGAGGTACAGACGCGCGACGCCCGTCCGGCCGTCGAAGCTCGTCCTGATCGGATCATCCATGCCGCACCTCTTCCCGCGAGTACTCGCAGCCCGATGCTACGACGTCGCGATTCCCCCTGCAGGCCCTGTACGTGCCGGATGGCCGGACACACCCCGGGTCGTTCCCGCGGCTGGCAGGATCGAGGGCGTGAGTATCGCGAATCTGACCCGCTCCGAGACCGCCGCGCGCTCGGCGGCCGTGACAGTCCGTGCCTATCGGGTGGAGTTGGACGTGTCGGACGCCCCCGACGAGACCGAGGCGGGCTTCCTGACCACGACCACGGTGGAGTTCGACGCCACCACCCCGGAGACGTGGCTGGACTTCCTCGGGCTCGAAGTGCGTTCGGTGATCGTCAACGGCCAGTTCATCGACGTCGAGTACGACGGCGCCCGCATCCCGCTGCACGGCCTGCGCCGCTCCAACACGGTGGTGGTGAGTGCAGTGGGCTGTTACAGCCGTTCCGGTGAAGGGCTGCACCGCTTCCGGGATCCGGTCGACGGAGCGACGTATCTGTACACACAGTACGAGCCGTCCGACGCGCGACGGGTGTTCGCGTGCTTCGAGCAACCGGACATGAAGGCGCCCTTCACGTTCGCGGTCATCGCACCGTCCGGCTGGGAGGTGGCGTCCAATCGTCCCGCCGCCATGGTGGAGGACGACGGCGATCGTCAGTCGGTGGAGTTCTCCCCCACTCTGCCCATCTCGACGTACATCACCGCGATCGTCGCCGGTCCCTACCATCGCGTCGAATCGCAATGGCGGCGAGGTGATCTCGACGTCCCGCTCGGGCTCCTGTGTCGCGCGTCGCTCGCCCGCTACCTGGATGCCGACACGATCTTCGAGGTGACCCGCCAGGGTCTCGACTTCTTCGCCGAGAACTTCGACTATCCGTACCCGTGGGGCAAGTACGACCAGGTGTTCGTCCCCGAGTACAACCTCGGTGCGATGGAGAACCCGGGTTGCGTCACGTTCACCGAGGCGTACGTGTTCCGGGGCGCCGCCACCGCAGCGCAGTACGAGGGTCGCGCCAACACGATCCTGCACGAGATGGCGCACATGTGGTTCGGCGACCTCGTGACGATGGTGTGGTGGGACGACCTCTGGCTCAAGGAGTCCTTCGCCGACTACATGGGTGCGCTCGCGAGCGCGGAGGCCACCGAGTGGACGGACGCGTGGGTCGCGTTCGCGAACCGGCGCAAGGCGTGGGCGTACTCGCAGGACCAGTTGCCCACGACGCACCCGATCGTCGCCGACATCGTCGACCTCGAGGCCGCGAAGCTGAACTTCGACGGCATCACGTACGCGAAGGGTGCCAGCGTTCTCAAGCAACTGGTGGCGTACGTCGGCCGGGATGCATTCTTCGAAGGAGCGCGCCGCTACTTCCGCAAGCACGTGTTCGGCAACACCACCCTCGCGGACCTGCTGTCGGAGTTGTCGGAGGCGTCCGGTCGCGACCTCGCCGCATGGGCGCAGGCATGGCTCCGGACGACCGGGGTCTCCACGTTGATCCTCGAGCGTGGCGTCGACGGCTACGAGATCGTGCAGACCGATCCTCGGCCGCACCGGATCGCCGTGGGTACCTACGACTTCGACGACTCGGGAAACCTCGTCCGACGCGATCGCGTGGAGCTGGACCTCGAGAATGAACGCACACCCGTCGAGTTGCCGGATGCACCCCTGCGCCTGCTCAACGACGGCGACCTCACGTACGCGAAGGTCCGGCTCGACGCCGATTCCCTCGCTACCGTCGAGCGTTCGCTGGACCGTGTCGTCGACCCGCTGACCCGGGGGCTGATCTGGTCGGCGCTGTGGAATGCCACCCGTGACGGCGAGCTCGCGCCCGAGCGCTATCTTGCGATGGCGCAGGCCTTCGCGCCGTCCGAGAGCAACACGGCGCTCACGGCAGCGGTCCTGGCGAATGCCGGATACGCCGTCGGGCACTATCTTCCGGACCCGACGCGCGACGAGTGGCGCGGCCGTTGGCTCGAATCGTGCTGGGCGGCGCTGTGGGATGCGCAGCCCGGTTCCGGCGCACAGTTGGCATGGGCACGGGCGGTGGCGGCGGCGGCCGTCGTCGACGATCGCTTCGCGGTGCAGATCCGTGCCGTGCTCGACGGCTCCGCGCCGGCGCCCGACGGGCTGCCGCTCGATCCGGACCTGCGCTGGGCGTTGTGGACCGCGCTGGCCGCCACGGGGCATGCCGACGCGGCGGATCTCGACGCCGAACTCGGCCGCGACGACACCGCGTCCGGACGCACTGCGCACCTGCGAGCGCTCACCGCACGCCCGCTCGCGGAGGTCAAGGACGAGGCCTGGCGGGCGGCGCTGGAGGATCCGGGGCTCAGTAACGACCAACTCGATGCCGTCATCGGCGGCTTCCGGGCCGGCGATCGCCGCGATCTGATCGGCTCGTACGACGACGGCTATTTCGCGGCGCTCCGCGACGTGTGGGCGACGCGGAGCATCGAGATCGCGCGTCGCATCGTGCTGGGTCTGTTCCCGTCGTCGGAGTCGCTCGATCCGGTGGATACCTGGCTGACGGCGAATACCGACGCTCCGGGAGCGCTCCGCCGCCTGGTTGTCGAACAGCGCGATCACCTGGCCCGCGATCTGCGGGTGCGGGGGCTCGGTGTTAACGACGTGTGACGTCGTTTTTACGCGCGGGTGCCTGAGCGTTTCCATTCTGTAATGGATTGCGATTCAAGGCTTTCACCGCTTGGAATCCGTTGTCGCCGTCCGCTACACATGCAGTGGCGCCGAGAACGGCGACTGAGACGAAGCACCAGCTTCACGGGAACAAAGGGGAAGACAATGGGTTCTGAGGAGTTCGCTACGGCTCTGGGTTCGGTCGACTTCGATCAGGTTGTCGCAGGTGCGGAAGCGGTGGGGGCTTTCGCCGGTCTGATCGCAGCCCTCGGGGCGTTCGCCGCGCTGCTCGTCTAGCGAGTGTGGCCGGGAGCCGGCCGACTCGTGTAGGGCCCGAAGCCGCTCGTCGACTTCGGGCCCTACACGTATTCGACCTCAGGTGCGTTCGACCAGTCTCTCGTATCGCTGCCGCGCCGCTTGGGTGCTGCCGAGTCCCAACCCGAATGCGATTTCTCGCCAAGTCATTCCGCGCTGGCGAGCAATGCCGAGGAACAGCGCCTCGAGCTGGTCCATCTCCGCGCGAGCCTTGGGGAACAGTCCGAGGGCCGCGGTGATGTCGGCGTCGTCGACATCCGGTTCGCCGGGCTCGGGGGTGTGAACGCCGCCCGCCAGCGCGGCCACGACCCGGATGGCACCCAGGGGTTCCAGGATTTCGGGGTGTGACTGACGCGCCCGCTGTTCGGGGGTGGCGCCGTGGCGTTCGATGATCCGGAACAGGGCCGAGTACTCGCGGTGGGCACGCTCGCGGCTGGGGTTGGGTGGAGTGAAATCCTCGGAGGTCATGCTTCGAGGGTCCATTGAAGACTCCCTGTTGTCAACGAAATATTGACAACAAGGTGTTCACGTCATATCGGCGCCACATGTAATGCGGACCGCCCCTGTGCGATGAAACCGGCATGAAATTAACAAAAGGGACGGTCGGCTCTGTTGTGGCCGGTACGGCGCTCTCGGCACTCGTTCTCGGCGTGCCGACGGCCGCGGCCGACGTCGTTCGGGTGGATGCCCATCCCGGACTCAGCTACACGTGGACCCCGGAGCGTGGCTTCGAGGAGAAGTTCGGAACCAACTGCATCTATGCGGTGACCGCGGAAACGACGTGGCAGAACCCCGTCTCGTTCTTCGACTTCCAGAAGGCCACGATCCTGCCGAGCCCGCTGGCGCCCGTTCTGAACGGCACGGCCACAGTCGGGTGGATTCCGCGCACCCCCGGTGACCATCGGATCGTGGCGTACCACACGTCGGCGGGCGGTCCCGACGTGACAGTTCCGGTGGGAACGGGAATCCCATTGGGTCCGGCCTGTTTCGTGCTTCCATGAGTCCGGTGGCACTCGTCAACCTGCCTGCCTTCCCGGCTTCGGGTCGTGCCCGGCGCGCATGCTCGCGACGGCGTTGACGGCGAGCAGGACGAGGAACGCGGTGACCGGTGCGGTCCACGATCCGGTGGCGTCGTGCAGGATCGACGCCAGGATCGGTCCGGTCGCCGCGATCAGGTAACCGCCCGTCTGCGCCACCGTCGACAGCGCGGCCACGTGGTCCGGGGTACGCCCGCGTCGGGCGTACAGCACTCCGGCAACGGCTTGACCCGCGCCGAGCCCGATACCGAGGATCAACGCCCATACGACCGGCACGGAGTCGGGCGCGATGAGCAAGCCGGCGAAGCCCGCGGCGCACACCGCGACTATCGCCAGGATGTGAGGTCGCTGGTCCACGCTCGCGGCTGCGAGGATCGGTGCCACCAGTCCTCCCCCGGCGACGCCGACGATGAACAGCGCCTGCATGTTTCCGGCGCTGCCGTCGGCCAGCCCGGCGGCGACCAGGATGGAGGGCAGCCAGGCGAGCGTCGCGTAGAAGAGCAGCGTCTGGATGCCGAAGAAGATCGTCGAACTCCATGCGGTCCACGTGCGCAGCACTTTCGGCCGGTCGTGGGCCGTCGCCCCCGCGTGGGTGCCGGGCCGACTCGCATGCCGCAGTTGTGGGACGGTTCCGACGAGCGCCAGGAGCGCGGGAATCACCGCGAGTCCGATTGCCGGCGGCCATGATTCGCCCGACACGCGCCACACGGGAATCATCAGCGCCGCGATCACAGCGGAGCCGGCGCCCATCGACATGGCGTAGACACCCATCATCACGCCGGTCCGTTCGGGCGCGAACCGCTTGCGTACGAACACCGGCACGAGCACGTTCACCACCGCGGTCGCGAGGCTCACGATCACGGTGCCGGCGATCAGCCCGGGCATACCCGCCATCCGGACCAACGCTCCCACGAGGAGCACGGCGCCGGCGGCGAACAGGGCGCGCTCCTCGCCGAGGCGTCGGCGAGCGACGACGGCGAGCGGCGCGAACAGTCCCATCACCAACGGGGGGATCAGCCCGAGCAGTGTGACGGTGGCGGCGTCGAACCCGGCAACCGGGGCCAGTGGGCCGATCTGACCGAAAGCGACGCGGGTGTTCGCGCTGATCAGGACGAAACCGGCGACCAGCAGCATCATCGAGGCGCCGACGCCTGCGCGGGAGGTCGCGGCCGGTGCGGCACCGGACTGCAGAGACTGCACTGAGCGTTCCTTTCCGAGGAGTAGGCTCACAGCGTCCACACTCAAGTGGGCTTGAGCGCAAGTCGGAGGTGTCGCATGCCCGACGACCTCTTCTCGATCACCGACGTCGCGCACGCCTTCGGACTGTCCGTGCCGGCGCTGCGGTACTACGAGGAGCGCGGTCTCATCGAGGCGTCGGAGCGTCGCGGGCGCGTCCGCTACTACAGCCGCGACGATCTCGGCCGGCTCGCCTACATCCAGTTGTGGCACGAGGACGGGATGCTCTCGCTCGCCGATACCCAGGCGATCGTCGACTCGGACACGGTGGCGGACCGCAGCAGGTTGATCGAGGACCAGGCCGCCCGGATGCGTGAGCGCATCAGTCATCTGTCCCGGGCGGTCGCGGTGCTCGAACACATGCTCGGCTGCCGCACCGACCGGGCGCGCGACTGCCCTACCACCGGCGGGTACATCCGGGCCCGGGTCGACGCGGCCCTGTCCGGTGAGGACTTCGCGGACGACTTCCTGCCCAAGGCTTCCGAACCGTGAGCACCTCGCTCGTGAACCCCGGCCTCGCGCTGTTCGTCCTGTGCGCGGTCATGGTGGGTCTGGCCGCCGTCGTGTATCGCTTCGCCGGGCTCGGCAACCCGCTGACCGCGCCGTGGGCCGCGGTGCGTGGCGCGCTGCAACTGGCCGCGGTGTCGCTGATCCTGGCGGCGGCGCTCGCGCACCTGTGGTCGTCGTTGCTGGTGCTCGCGGTGATGTTCGTGGCGGCGGCGTTCACCGCGGCGCGGCGCTCGCGGGCGGGCCGGTCGGCGGTATGGCTGGCGTCGGCGTTGGCCGTCGGTGTCGGGCTGGTGGTTCCTCTCATGCTCGTCAGTGGTGTGGTGCCGCTCGAGGGGGTGGCACTGGTGCCGATCGGCGGCATCGTCCTGGGTAACGCGATGACCGCGACGGCGCTTGCCGCCAAACGCGGCCTCGACGCGATCGAGCAACGCTGGGGAGAGGTGGAAGCTGCACTCAGCCTGGGGTTGAGCACGCGGGACGCCCGGATGGAGGTGGTCGGGTCGGCCGCCGCGGATGCTCTGCTGCCGGGCCTCGACCAGACCAGGACCGTGGGCCTGGTGACGCTGCCCGGAGCGTTCGTCGGCGTGCTGCTCGCGACCGGATCCGCCGTGCAGGCCGGTGCCGTGCAGATCCTCGTCCTCGTCGGTCTTCTGCTCGCACAGACGTGCGCGGTCGCCACCACGATCGAGTTGGTGGCGCGCGGCGCCGTCCACCGGCCGCGGACCTCCGGTCTCCACCACCCCTGAGTCCCCCTCTCCCCCGCGTTTCGCGCACTTGTCGCGCATTCCGGGGCGTTTTCCTCGCGCTAAGTGCGCGAAACGCGAAGGGGGCGGGAAGGGGAACAGTCGATGAATGCTCGGTACGTTTCACGATTCTTGTTGAACGTGCGTCCGAATTGCGTTGTGATCCGGGGGTGTTCGAGAACAACGACATCGCTGGGGTGACTCGCCGCGGGGTGCTGCGCGGCTCGATGGTGCTCGCAGGGGCCGGAATCGCCGCCGCGGCAGCGGGACGGGCGTCGGCGGCCACACCGGCACCGGGTTTCGTCCACGGGGTGGCATCCGGTGACCCGCTCCCCGACCGCGTGATCATCTGGACGCGCTTCACCCCGACGGCCGACGCGCTACCGGGATCCGCTGCCGGGCCCGCCGTCCCGGTCACCTGGCAGGTCGCGACCGACGCGGGATTCGCGACGCTCGTTCGCAGCGGCACGGTCACCGCCGGTCCGGAGACCGACCACACGGTGAAGGTCGACGTCACCGGGTTGCGCCCCGGCACCGGATACTTCTACCGGTTCACCGGACTCGGCATCGTCTCCCCCGTCGGACGCACCCGCACGGCGCCGGCCGCGGACGCCGACATCGCCCGCCTGCGTTTCGGCGTCGTGTCGTGCTCCAACTGGGAGGCAGGGTACTTCGCGTCGTACCGGCACCTCGCCGAACGGGACGACCTCGATGCGATTCTCCACCTCGGCGACTACATCTACGAGTACGGTCGCGGCGAGTACGGGGCCCGCGGCGGTTCGGTGCGCCTGCACGACCCGGCCCACGAGATCGTCTCGCTCGCCGACTACCGAATCCGGCACGCGCAGTACAAGACCGACCCCGATCTCCTGGCGTTGCACGCGAAGCTGCCGTTCATCGCGACGTGGGACGACCACGAATCGGCAGACAACTCGTACGACGGCGGCGCCGAGAACCACGATCCGGCCACCGAGGGGGACTGGGGTGCGCGCAAGGCCGCGTCGACCCGGGCCTACTTCGAGTGGATGCCGGTGCGGGTCCACGGGACCGGGTCCGACGCCGCACTGTACCGGCGCTTCCGGTTCGGCACGTTGGCGGAACTGTCGATGCTCGACCTGCGCACCTATCGTGACGAACCGGCATTCGCCGGCGCCGGATGGCGCAAGGTCGACTCCCCCGACCGGACGATTACCGGTCGCGCGCAAATGGATTGGTTGACGAGCGGCGTCGTGACCGCGTCGACCCGGTGGAAGATCGTGGGCAACCCGGTGATGATCACACCGTGCGTCTTTCCGCCCCTGGACAATCGGACGATGAGTGCGATCACGCAGATGATCGGCGTGCCCGACGCCGGCATCCCCTACAACACCGACCAGTGGGACGGCTACACCGCCGACCGTCGACGCCTGTTCGACGCCATCACCGCGAACGGGGTGCGCAACACGGTGTTCCTCACCGGGGACATCCACACGTCGTGGGCGTGCGACCTACCGGTGGACGCCGCGAACTACCCGGCCGCGGGCACGGTCGGCACCGAGTTCGTCGTGCCGTCGGTGACGTCGCCGAACATCGACGACATGTTGAAGGTGCCGCCTCGCACCGCGACCGTGGCCGCGGAAGAGGCGTTCAAGGCGTTCAACCGTCACGTCCGGTACGTCGAACTGGATTCGCACGGTTACGGTGTGTTCGAAGTGAACGAAGCTGCGGCGCAGATGGACTGGTTCTACGTATCCGACCCCACCGATCCGCGCGGGATCGTCCGGCACGCGATGAGCTACCGCGTCGCCGACGGCACGCAGCAGGCGCATCCCGTCGCAGGACCGCTCGCGCCCTGACCCGTCAACCGTCGACCGGGAGCCCGAACTGCCGAGCTCGCCGCAGCACGGCCTTGGCTGCGGCCAGCCGGGGCACGTCCGCGCCGGAAGCGACGTGTTCGCCGTGCGCGCCCAGGCGGTCGATCGTCGCTGCCGCGGAATCGATCTCGGCGAGAGTGGGGGAGAGTGCATCGTTGATGACTGCGGCATCGGCCGGCCGCACGGCGAGTCTTCCCGTCATCCCCAGTTCGGCTGCACCGCGGGTGTCGAGCGCCACCGCTTCCTCCCGTGCGCTGGGACCGTCGATCGGCCCGGGCAGCCCGGCGGCGCGGCTTGCCACCACCAGTCGGGACCGCGCGTACGCCAACGCGGCAGGGGTGTTCGCCACGCCGGTGTCGTGTCGGAAGTCGCCGACACCGAAGGCCAGGCGGACCGCAGGTCCGGCGGCGGCGATCTCGACCGCGCGGGTGAGTGCGAGCGCGGACTCGATCATCGGCACGATCGGGAGCCCGGGCAGTTCGCGTGCCGTCGTGCGTACGTCCTCGGCGGATTCGGCCTTCGCGAGCACCACACCGAGTACCCCGGGAGTGCCCCGCACCACCTCGACGTCGAGAGCGTGCTGGCCGGAGTTCATGTCCCCGATGCGGACCCAGGACGGGTTGTCGGACAGCCACTCCCGTACCAGCTGTCGCGCGAAGCTCTTGCGAGCGAACGGCACTCCGTCCTCGAGGTCGACGACGAGGCAGTCCGCTCCGGCGCGGGCGGCGGCGGACAACGCGTCCTCGCCCACCGCCGCCGCCAGGAGCCAGGATCGCGCCGCGGCAGTGCGGGTCTCGGGGTTCTCCGCGGCCAGGGTCACAGCGCGACGTACTTCGTCTCGAGGTACTCCTCGATGCCCTCGGTGCCGCCCTCGCGGCCGAAACCCGAGTGCTTGACGCCACCGAACGGGGCGGACGCGTCCGACAGGATGCCCCGGTTGACGGCGACCATGCCGGTGTCGAGAGCGGCCGCGACCCGCATCGCCCGATCCATGTCGCGGGTGTAGAAGTAGGAGGCCAGACCGTACTCGGTGTCGTTCGCGGCCGCGATGCCCTCCTCTTCGGTGTCGAATCCGGAGACGGTCGCGACGGGCCCGAAGATCTCTTCGCGCAGCACTCTCGCGTCCGCGGGGATGCGGTCGAGCAGTGTCGGTGCGTAGAAGAATCCCGGACTCTCCGGGGCGAAACCGCCGGTGCGGACACGGGCACCGCGAGCGACGGCGTCGGCCACGAGGTCGGACACGACGTCGCGTTGGTCCGCGTTGACGAGCGGTCCGACGTCGGTGGTCGGATCGATGCCCGGGCCCGTGCGCAGCGCGGAGATCCGTGCGCTCAGCTTCTCGGTGAACTCCTCGATGACCGCGTGCGCGACGTGGAACCGGTTGGCGGCCGTGCAGGCCTGCCCGCCGTTACGCATCTTCGCGGCCATGGCACCGTCCACCGCGGCATCGACGTCGGCGTCCTCGAACACCACGAACGGTGCGTTGCCGCCGAGTTCCATCGAGGTCCGGAGGAGCTGGTCGGCGGCATTGCGCACCAACAGCTTTCCGACCGGCGTCGAGCCCGTGAAGGTCACCTTCCGCAGGCGGGGATCCTGCATGAGTGGCCCGGACAGTGCCGACGCGTTCGACGTCGGCAGGATCGACAGCACGCCGTCGGGCAGCCCGGCCTCGGCGAACACCTCACCGAGCAGCAGCATCGTCAGGGGTGTCTCCTCGGCCGGCTTGACGATGATCGTGCATCCCGCCGCGACGGCCGGCGCGATCTTGCGGGTTCCCATGGCCAGCGGGAAGTTCCACGGGGTGATCGCCAGTACCGGGCCCACCGGGACCTTGGTGACCAGGATCCGTCCGTTGCCGCCCGGCGCCGCGCCGAACCGTCCGCCGACGCGGACGGCCTCCTCCGCGAACCATCGCAGATACTCGGCTCCGTAGGCGACCTCGCTGCGCGCCTCACCGATGGCCTTGCCCATCTCGAGTGTCATGACGGTCGCGAAGTCCTCGCTGCGCCTGCGCACCGACTCGAAGGCGGCGCGCAGGATCTCACCGCGCTCCCGCGGCGCGGTGGCCGCCCACCGAGCCTGGGTTCTCGACGCGAGATCGAGGGCGCGGCGGCCGTCGTCCGGGCTCGCGTCGGCGACGTGGGTGAGGACGCTGCCGGTCGCAGGGTTGTGCACCGGGAAGGTGGCGCCGGTGGATGCGGGGGTCTGCCGGCCGCCCACCCACAGGTCGGTGGGCACGGAGTCGACGATGCTGTCGGGGGTGGTGAGGATCGTCATCGAGTCATCTTTCGAGAGTTCGCCTGCGGAGATACGGGTTCTCAGTCCACGGCCGCGGCAGGGCGGACGCGGGCCGGAGCAACGGACGCGGTCTCCTCGAGCGGGCGTCCGGCGGTCTCCGGAGCCCACGCGTAGCAGGCGGCGAATCCGGCCAGCGTGATGAGCGCGCCGAAGCCCATGGTGGTGCCGATACCGAAGTTGTCGATGCTGATGGGCAGCAGGTAGGTGCCGGTCGCGGCGCCGATCCGGCTGATCCCCACGGACACACCCACGGCAGTGGCGCGGATCTCGGTGGGGAACAGCTCGTTCGGGTAGATCCACTCGAGAATGCTGGGGCCACCGGACGCGAAGGCATACGCGCAGAAGGCCACGACCACCAGCCACACGGGTGCGTCCGGGACGAGCCACAGGAAGATCAGCGGGAACGCCATGACCGCGAACGGGATGATCGACATCTTGCGGCGGCCGATCGTCTCGACCCAGCGCAATGCCGGGATGGAACCGATCGCGAACAGCAGGATGATGACGGTCTCGACGATCAAACCGGCCGAGCCGTCGCTCGACACCGCGAAGCCCGCCAGGATGACCGGGAGGAAGGTCAGCATCGCGTACTGCGGCGTGATCTGTGCGAAGTACAGGGCACCGCACATGAGGGTGCGCTTGAGATAGCCCCCGCGCACGATCGCCTTGAACGACTGAAGCATCGTCATCCCGGAGTCGGCAGGTGCTTCGTCGGTGAGGTCGAGCTTCTTGCCGTAGACGTCGAGGATCACCTGCTCGGCCTCGGCGACGCGACCCTTGCCGAGGAGCCACCGGGGCGACTCCGGGATGCCGCGGCGGGCGAGCACGACGACGACGCCCAGGATCGCGGACGTCGCCAGCATCCAGCGCCAGTGATCGTGACCGCCACTGACGCCGACGAACACCGCGCCGACGATGTAGGCGAAGCCGGCGCCGAGCGACCACGACAGACCGGTCACGCCGATCATGAAGCCCCGCTTCTTCGTCGGGGTGAATTCGGTGAGCAGCGACGTCGCGATGGGATAGTCCGCACCGATCGCGAGTCCGATCACGAACCGGAGCACGATCAGTTGCCACGCCTCCTGGACGAACGCGCTGAGGGCGCAACCGATCACCAGGACCGTGAGGTCGAGGGCGTACATCTTCTCGCGGCCGATGCGGTCGGTGAGTGCGCCGAAGAGCGTCGCGCCGAAGAAGATGCCGATCAACGACGCGGCACCGATGAGTCCGACCTCGGCACTCGACGGCATCAGGTCGGCCTTGATGCCGACCAGCGCCACGCCGATGATGCTGAGCACGAACCCGTCCAGGAACGGGCCGCCGCAGCAGGCGATCAACAACTTTCGGTGGAAGCGCGACGTCGGCGCCTCGTCCATGACGTCAAAAGATTTCATCGTGAGTGTCCTCGAAGTGTCGCAGCCGCGGCCAGGAGATGGACCGGAGCGGAACTGATTGCTCGAAACACTAGGAGAACCCTCGGCCGGTGTGAACTGTACGACAGGACGTAACTCGTGGGTGATTCTATCCAGCAGTACAACCCCCTGGACTCGAAGACAGCGTGCTGGGGCCTGATTCGAGCCTTGTTGCTCGTGGTGCGAAATACCGCCGGACCGGGTGTACGCGAGTACGAGCGCGGGGGTCAATTGCAGACTTCAGTACGAGTGATCGCGGTGGGTCGGTGTGGAACAGTCGAGGCGCCAGATCGAAGCATCAGCACGTTCCAGAGAGGTCTCCCATGTCGACCGCGATCGAGTTTCCGACGTTGTTCAGCCCCCTCCGACTCGGTGGGACGACGCTGAAGAACCGGATCTTCTCGTCGGGTCACGACACCGTCATGGTGCACGACGGCGAGGTCACCGACCAGCTCGTCGCATACCACCGCGCGCGGGCGGAGGGCGGCGCCGGAATGATCATCATGCAGGTCGCCGGCATTCACGAGACCGCGCGCTACACCTCGCACGTCCTGATGATCACCGACGACAGCTGCATTCCCGGCTACCGGAGAGTGGCCGAGGCAGTGCACGAGCACGACTGCAAATTGATCTCGCAGATTTTCCATCCGGGACGCGAAATCATGGAATCCGGCGACGGTGCGCTACCCGTCGCGCTCGCACCTTCCGCGGTGCCGAACGAGCGCTTCCACGTCATGCCGCAGGCCGTTGGCATCGAACTTCTGCAGGAGATCATCGCCGGCTACGCCGAGGGCGCGGTACGGCTGCAGACCGCGGGCCTCGACGGTGTGGAGATCGTCGCGAGTCACGGCTACCTCCCCGCGCAGTTCCTCAATCCGAATCTCAATGTGCGCGAGGACCGCTACGGCGGGAGCCTCGAGAATCGGATGCGCATGCTGCGCGAGACGGCCCGGGCCGTGCGCCAGGCAGTCGGACCCGACTTCGTGGTGGGCGTACGCCTTTCGGCCGACGAGAACACCTACGACGCCACCGGTGAGAGCGACACCATCGCGCTGTGCAAGGCGCTCGACGCGGACGGCTACGTCGACTACCTGAACGTCACCGAGGGCACGTCCGCGAGCACGGGCGGGTCCACGCACATCGTGCCACCCATGCACTACGAGGCGATGTACACCGCACCGTCCGCCGCGAAGATCAAAAAGCAGGTGTCGGTGCCGGTTCTGGTCGCCGGACGCATCAACCAGCCGCACGAGGCGGAGATCGTGCTGGCGTCCGGACAGGCCGACGCCTGCGCGATGACGCGGGCGCTCATCTGTGATCCCGAGATGCCGGACAAGGCGCAGTCGCAACGCACCGAGGAGATCCGGGCGTGTATCGCGTGCAACCAGGCATGCATCGGCCACTTCCACATGGGGTACCCGATCTCGTGCATCCAGCGTCCCGAGACGGGCCGTGAAATTCAGTTCGGCCGTACTGTTCCCGCTGCCGCGGCGAAGAGCGTGATGGTCGTGGGCGGCGGGCCGGCGGGCATGAAAGCGGCCGCGATTGCCGCGCAGCGTGGGCACCACGTCACGATCTACGAGGCGGCCGGCCGCGTCGGCGGTCAGGTGTTGTTGGCCGAGAGGTTGCCGCACCGAGCGGAGTTCGGCGGCGCGGTCACGAACCTGCAGTCGGAGATCGAACGCTACGGGGTGGAGGTGCACACCCGAGTGCATGTCGACGCCGCGCTGGTCCGCGAGGTGAACCCGGATGTCGTGATCGTCGCTACGGGCGCCACCCCGTACCGTCCGCCACTCGAGCTCGACGACGCCCTGCCGGTGTTCGAGTCATGGGACGTCATCAAGTCGAACGCCGCCGAGCTTCCGAAGGGACGAATCGTGGTGGCCGACTGGCGCTGCGACTGGATCGGTCTGGGGGTCGCGGAGATGATCGCCCGCAGCGGAGGCCGCAAGGTGACGCTCGCCGTGGACGGCTACGCACCCGGCGAAACCATCCAGCAGTACACCCGCAACGCCATGCTGGCTGCGGTGTACGAGGCGGGCGTGGAGATCGTCACCAACGCGCGACTCTACGGCGCCGACGACGACACCGTGTACCTCCAGAACACCCTCACTTCGCAGCCCGTGATCGCGGAAGACGTTGCAGCGCTGGTGCTGTGCCTCGGCCACAAGCAGGAGGACGGGCTGTTTCACGAGCTGACAGCGCAGTTGAGTGGAACCGGGACCGAGGTGTACGCGATCGGAGACTGCCAGGCGCCGCGCACCGTCGAGGAGGCGACTCTCGAAGGATTGCGGGTCGCCAGCAGAATCTGATGCTCGAGCCCACCGTGTCATGCGGCGTGTGGTCCCGCCCGGTTGTGGGCGGGGACGGGTTTCCTGTAGGGGTCGACGGTGCTCGGTGGGGTGAACCACGGGTGCCGGTCGTCGCCGATTCTCACGTCCCAGTGGGAATTATGCAGTAGATGGTGGTGGAAGCGGCAGAGCATCACGAGATTGTCGAGGTCGGTGGGGCCGCCGTCGGCCCAATGTTCGATGTGGTGGCCTTCGCAGTGGGCGGGTGGTGTGCCGCAACCGGGGAAGGCGCAGCCGTGGTCGCGGGCGATCAACGCCCGACGCTGTTTCTTCGACACGGTCCTGCTGCTGCGGCCCAGATTCAGGGGCACGCCATCGTCCATGACGATGGGAGTGAGGTGACAGTCGCACGCGATCCGCCGCGCGGTCGCGATCGACAGTGGCCCGGTGTGGGGCATGCGTGCGATGTCTTTGTCGCCGAACAGGTCCGACCCTTCGTTCGGATGCGTCCACTCGTGAGCCGACTCGCTGCGGGCGAGATCGGCGGCGTTCACATGGAGTGACAGGTGTGGCCGCTCCCCGCCCTCGATCGGGGCGTCGCCGGAGTCGAGGTGGCGGCGCAGAATCTCGGCGAAGGCATCGGCTCGCTGCCGTGCCGGGGTGAGTTTCTCGGCCGGGTCGTCGATCGGATTCCTGGGTTTGGTCAGCGCGGACAGTGCGGTCAGGAGCATTTCGCCGGTGACGGCGTCGAGGTCACCTTTGACGGAGACGCGGCCGTTGAGGGTTTTGGAGGCGTGGAATTCGTTGCGTTCGGTGTCTTCGCTGGGTGGGAGTTCGTCGGATTCGAAGATCCGCTCGAGCCGGGAGATGCAGGTGCGGACGGTCGTGGTGGTTGCGGCGGGACCGGACGCGGCGTCCAGCAACACTTTCCGGCACGAACCAAGCGCTTCGTTCGGCATGCCGCGTGGCGGGGTTTCGCAGAACTTCCCGATCAACGCCGCGTGCTCGGCGGAAATATCGCCGGAGTTGAAGGCGTCGGCGATCTCGGGCTGCCGGCTCAGCATCCGGCCCAACGCGAGGATCCGTGCTGCGGCCGGTACCTCCAGCAATGTGTTCGCGGCCAGCCACTGCTTGACGCTGCGGAATCCGAGGGTGTCGAACGAGACCGCACGCGCATCGACTTCGGCGGCCATCGCTACCCGCAACGCTTGGAGCCGTTCGATCTCACGGCAAACGTCGGCCATGCCCTGCACAAGAACCGCTTCGGCGAGCGATCCCACGTCGCCAGGCCGCAGCGAAGCGGCTGCGATGCCCGAATTGTTGAGTCCCCCCGGATTCATGACACGAGCTTAGTTCGAACTTACGTTCGAGTCAATGGATGCTGAGGCCGGTCGGGAGCGGCTGCGAGTAAGGCAGTTACCGCCAGTTCGTGGACCCGGGAGCAGCACTGTGCCCCGGACAAGTTCGTCCGGGGCACAGAGATGGAGCCGTAGCGATTACGCCGGAGTCGGTACCCCGCCGCCGGAACCGCTGACCTGGAAACCGGAAGAGCCGGCCGAGAATCCCAGGTTCAGGATCAAGGTGAAAAAGTCGCCCACGCTGGAGAACATTTGGAACTCCTTCTCTGTCGGTCGAACAGAAACGGTTGGTACGTGATGAACGTTATCAACCGATTGTGAGGTCTGCATGGCAGCAGTTTCCGGGCGCCGAAAGGCCGTCCCCGACGCCCCTCGCGCCGCGGGTGTTCCGGTCCGCCGCTAGTTGTTCGGCGACGTACGTAGAGTGCGCGACGGGGGAGTGGGTTCCGCGGAGGGGGCGTATGAGAATGATGAGGCTGATCGGTGTGCTCGGGACGCTGGCGCTGGCGACCGGCTGTGGTGCCGACCGGGCGACGCTCCCGTCGAACCCCTCTTTCGTCTCCACGCCGGCCGACCGAACCGGACGAATCGACGTCGGATCCGTCGCCCCGCCGCGGTCCACGCTCGAACTCGTGCCGGACGGCGGTGTCCTCTCGACGATCGGTCCTGCCTCTACTGCGTCGGTGAGAGATGTACGAATCGAATCTGATGTGGAGGCGGGTGCGGATCGAGTTGTGTACTCCTTCACCGGGTCCGGAGTGCCGTTCTGGAAGGTCGGCTACGTTGCCGAGGCTGTGCCGCACCGTGGTGGTTCGCCGCTGACGATTCCTGGGCGATCGCTGGTGCAGGTGGACATGATGGACACCGCGCCACCGGCCCGTCATCTCTCTGCCGCTGCAGCACCACTGGCGGGTCCGGAAGGTTCCCGCGTGGCCCAGCTCTACTTGCTCCCCGACATTCGGGAGACCGGGGGAATCACTCAGTCCTTCATCGGTTTCCGGGACGATCCAGCGCTGTTCGATGTGACCGTGCTCGACGCCCCGCCGCGGTTGGTCATCGAGTTCCGCTAGCCCGACTATTGGTTCCCACCGCGACTGATCCGCAGTGCGATGAGCGCCATCCAGAAGGTCGAGATGTCGGCGGAGCTCTTGGTGCTGCGGCCGGTGATCGTTTCGATTCGCTTGAGCCGGTAGGCGAGTGTCTGCCGATGGATCATCAGTTTCTCGGCGGTGGCCGTCCAACTTCGGTCGAGGGTCAGGAAGGTGTCCAGGGTTTCGACCAGCTGGGACTGGTTGGCGGTGTCGTGGTCCATCAGATCGCCCAGGACGGCACGCGCGGCGAAGGTCGCCTCGCTGAGGGTGCGGGGAAGGAACAGTGGTGACGCCGTGGAGTATTCGGCGACGGCACTGCCGTCGGCGCGTGCGGCCTGCAACGCCCAGCGGGCCTGTCGGACGCTGTCCGGGAGGCGCTGAATCGTGGAGGTGGGGGCCGAGACACCGAGATGCGGGATTCGGCCGGACAGTAGGTCCAGCGCGCCGCTCATGTCGTCGGCCGTGGTCATGAGGTAGCCCTCCTCTCCCACGATGCATGTCAGATTCGGCAAGGCGCTGTCTCCCAGATAGATTCGCGCCGCGCGCAGATGCGGTGAATCGAACGCGATCACAACCCACTCGCGGTCGGCGAGGCCGCTCTGTTCGAGCCGGGGTTGCGCGGCGTCGGAGCCGAGCGATCCGTCGACGATCTGCTCGAACAGCAGTGCGCCGGATGCGTCGTCGCGTTCGCGGTCGCGGGTCGCGCGTTCGACCTCGATTCCGATGAGGCTCTGGGCGTGCAGCAGGCCGAACGCGTCCATGTCGATATCGGATGGGCCGTCCACGACGAGCATGCACTTGCGGTGGGTCGAGAGCGCGAAGGCTGTCGCGACCAGTTCGTCGCCTACCGTCACGGCCTGGCGAGCGGGCAGCCGGTCGAGCTTGCCGCCGACCCGTCGGCGGAGCGCTCGGACGGTCTCGGCGGGCATGCGTCCCCGGCGGCCGAGAACTTCGGTGCCGAATTCGACGTCGACAACGTGCAGGGGGTGCCCCAGTTCCGTGGACAGCCGGTCCAGCAGCGAAGAGTCAGCGAGCGTGGCGGACCTCGCCACCTCGTACAGCCGACTCAGCCGCGCGATACGGCTGATCTGTTCGCTCTGGGTGGCGACGCCGACCGTCCGCCCGATGGCCGAGAACGGCGTGGAATGCGAGACGCTCAGGATCGGCAGGTCCAGCGCGTTCGCCTCGTCGAGCATCCCGTCCGTCAGCGGTGGGGCTTTCAGGTCGTCGCCGATCGCCATGCCGGCGATGCCCGCTTTGTGGAGCCGGCGGATCATCTCGATCTGGAGTGCTTCGTCGGAGGGAATGCACATGCCGGTGGTCATCAGCAGTTCGTCGGTGGCCACCCAGTTCCACGGGTCGTCGAGCTCGCAGGAATGCGCCCACACGACCGGTCGGTCCAGGCCGCCCGATCCGGCGATCGTCCGACAACCCAACTGGCGCATGGCGACGAGGTCGCCCACGGTCAACTCGGACATTGTGTTTCCTGCCGACGTTCGGGAATGAGGACTGCACTATACGAGGGTATGTCGATTGCAAGGAAGTCCGTACGACAGTACGTCGCTGTTGCAGATCGGTGTGTGACAGCCTCGACGAAGGTAGCGCCTCGCCCCTTTCCCTTGCGGTAGTGGCGATTTCGTCCACAGATCAGGTCGCTGCCGGGTATCGAGAGGAGAGTCGGATGTCGCAGGAAACCAAGGTGATCGAGGTCCGGGAGGCGCCGTTCACGTGGGCGAAGACCGCGGAGTACAGCCAGGTCGTCAGGGTCGGCGACTTCGTCTACACGGCGGGCATCGGTGGCTTCGATGATGCCGGCAGCCTGGTGGCAGGCGGTTTCGTCGAGCAGGCCCGGCAGACGTTCCGGAACATCGAACTCGCCCTGCGTTCGCACGGGGTGGGTCTCGAGTCGATCGTGAAGATGTCGGTTCACGTCCCGAACATCGAAGACTACGACCTGTTCAAGCAGGTGCGTCCCGAGTTTCTGCAGGCTCCGTGGCCCGCTTCCATCGCCATCTCCTCGGGATTGCTCGTCGAGGGCATGCTCATCGAAATGGACGCCGTCGCGGTAGTCGACGGCAAGCGCGTCTTCGTCGGCTGACGTCCCGAACGCTGAGCCCATCCGTGAGGCCGCCCGATCACCGTCTCGCTTGCGGCTACATTCGAGGGCATGAGCGCACAGCCGGTCGCCCGTCGTCGACGCCTCGCCATGTGGATCGCATCCGTGGCCGCGGTGCTGGTGTTGGTGGCGGGCGCCGTGCTGTGGTGGGCGCCGCCGCGTTACCTGCCGTGGGACACGGCGTCGTTTCCCGACGTCGACACGTCCGCGCTGACGCCCACCCAGGCGAAGGTCGTCGGTCTTCTGGAGAACGAGCACCGCGAGCAGCGGCCCGGCACGTTCTACTCGGAGGGCGTCAAGGAGCCGTGGTGCGCCAACTTCGTCAGCTGGGTGATGCGCGAGGCCGGCGAACCGTTCTCGAACCCCAACTCGGGGTCGTGGCGCATTCCCGGTGTGTATACGTTGCAGGAGTACTACGAATCCCAGGGGCGCTTCGAGCCGATCGGTAACGGCTACCGTCCCAAGACCGGGGATACGGTGCTGTACGACAACGAGTTCCGCATCGGTCAGCACACCAACTTCGTGGTCGCGGTGGACGGCGACACCGCGACCACGGTCGGCGGCAACGAACTCGGCAAGATCCGGGTGCACGATCTCGACTGGCTGTCGGACGGCGCCGTCGTCGGGTTCGGCCGGCTCGATTCCTGACGGCTCACCGGGATCGGAGCGACGGCGCAAGCTGTCAGAACGCCCATCGCAGCGCCGCGGCGATCTCCTCGTCGCTCGCATCCGCGAATCGCGCGGTCTCTGCACGGCGGACGTCGACGATGGTCGCGGACAGCTCGGTCCCGAACGCCTCGGTGAGCATCGTGTCCGCCTCGAAGGCGTCGGTGGCCGCGGCGAGAGAACTCGGCAGGCGGTCGATTCCGCGACGGCTGCGTTCCTCGTCGGTGAGCGAAGCCGGGTCGACGTCCACCAGGTCGGGCAGGGCGACGCCCTCGCGGATTCCGGCCATCCCGGCGAACAGCAGACCGGCCATGCACAGGTACGGGTTCGCGGACAGATCCAGCACCTTCACCTCGAGATTCGAGGCGCGGTCCTCCTCGCCGCCGCTGCCGGTGACCAATCGCAGTGCGGCCTCGCGGTTCTCGTGGCCACACGCCCGGAACGGCGCAGCCCACTGCCCGGGCACCAGGCGAAGGTAGCTCGCCGCCGACGGTGCCCCCACCGCGAGCAGACCGGGTAGGTGTTCGAGGATGCCGGCGGCGAAGGCCTCGGCCGTCGCGGTCAGCCCGCACGGGCCGTCGCCGCCGCTGTGCAGATTTCGTCGGTCCCACCACAGCGACAGATGCACGTGTCCGCCGTTGCCAACCCCGCCGGCAACCACTTTGGGGGAGAACGACACCCGCATTGCGTGCCGGGCCGTCACCGCTCGGATCGTCTCGCGCACCAGCACCGACGTGTCGGCCGCAGCGAGTGGGTCCTCCGCGGCCACCGACAACTCGAACTGCCCTGACGCGTACTCCGGATGGATCTGCTCCACCCGCACACCCTGCTTCCGCAGTGCGCTCGCCAGGTCGGTCAGGTAGTCGGACTTCTCGACCAGCCGCGTGAATCCGTACGCGGGACCCCGGGTGGCGGGGGCGAAGTCGTCGGCGTCCGCCGCGACGATCCACTCGATCTCGAACGCCGCCTGCGCCGTCAGACCCTCGTCGTCGAGTTGCGCGACCGCCCGGCGCAGTGTCCCGCGCGCATCCTGGGGGTGCACCTCGCCGTCCTGCGTGTACCGGTCCACGGGCGCCCACGCCCACCCCGGCACCGCGGCGAGGACGGTGATCCGGTCGAGGTCGGGCATCAACCGCAGGTCGCCGACCGGTCCGCCGGCGTAGCGGCCGGGGACGATCGTGTCGTCCGGGGCGAACGCGTCGAAGACCGGGGAGGCGCCCACGCCCCACGCGGCGGCCCGCTCCAAACGGTCGATCGGGACGGCCTTGGTGCGCACCACGCCGCTGTTGTCGACCCACGGCAACGCGACGAGCACCACCCCGGCGTGGGCGAGTTCGCCGGTGAGCCGCGCCGCGGCGAGGGCCCGACGCTCACGTTCGAGCCGATCCATCGCAACTCCCTCGCAGCGGGGCCGGTCGGCGGCAGAATGGCAGCGTGACGTTCTCACCGGACGATACGCCCCCGGCCCCCGACGGTGACTCGTTTGCGGAGATGGTCGACGCCCTCCCGCTCGTCGATCATCACTGCCACGGCGTGCTGCGTCGCCCCCTCGACCGGGCCGGGTTCGAGTCGTTCCTCACCGAGGCGGCGGCACCCGGACGGTGGCACGGGAGCTTGTTCGATACGCAGGCCGGCACCGCGGTCCGCAGTCTGTGCGCGCCGGTGCTGGACCTCGACAGGCACGCCGGATCCGACGAGTACCTCGACCGGCGGACCGAACTCGGCGTCGACGAGGTGACCCGACGGCTGCTCGACGCGGCCGGGATCTCCGAGTTCCTCGTCGACACAGGGTTTCTCCCGGACCGGCTGACGGCGCCGGACGAGCTGGCAGATTTCACCGGCGGTGTCGCGCACGAGGTGGTCCGCCTCGAGTCGGTGGCCGAGGACGTCATCGCCGGGCACAACGCCGACGCGTTCGCGCCGACGTGTCGAGCGCGGTTGGCCGACGCGTCCCGCACCGCCGTCGCGTTCAAAACCGTTGCGGCCTATCGGGTGGGCCTGGATCTGGCGGCGGATCGCCCGTCCGACGCCGCGGTCTTCACGGCCGCTGCGCGCTGGGCGGCGGACGTCGCCGCGGGGCGCCCGGTTCGGCTGCACGACGAAACCCTCGTCCGGTTCCTGTTCTGGACCGCCGTCGATCTGGGTCTGCCGATCCAGTTCCACGTCGGTTACGGCGACGCCGACACAGATCTACACCGCGCGGACCCGCTGCTGCTGATGCCGCTGCTGCGGGCTACTGCGGGCCGGGACGTGCCGATCATGTTGCTGCACAACTACCCCTTCCACCGCAACGCGGGCTATCTCGCGCAGGTGTTCGACCACGTCTTCGTCGACGTCGGGCTCGCCGTGCAGAACGTCGGTGGTGGCGGCGCGGCCCGCATCCTCGCCGAACTGCTCGAGCTCGCTCCGTTCGGGTCGGTGCTCTTCTCCACGGACGGGTGTGGGCTGCCCGAGCTGTTCCACGTGGCCGCGGTGCGGTTCCGTCGCGCACTCGCAGCGGTGCTCGACGCCGAAGTGGCCCGGCGGGACTGGTCGCGTGCGGATGCCCGGCGCGTCGCACGGATGATCGCCGCTGACAACGCGCGCCGCGCCTACCGGCTCGGATCCAACACCCCACCGACCGATTAGTCCGAAACGCCAGGAACCGAGGGGCTGTGATCCGGGTCTCTCGCATGGCATAGTTTCGGCCCACACCAACACGCCACACGGCGTGCATCGAGCGAGGAGCCGTCAATGCTGAGTACGATGAATGATTTACCTCTTTCCATCGCGCAGCTTTTGCGGCACGGAAGCACCGTCCACTCGGACGCCGAGGTGGTGACCTGGACCGAGGCCGGCGCGCGGCGTCGGACGTACGCGGAGGTCGGGCGGCGCTGTGCACAGCTGGCGCACGCCCTCCGTGGCCTCGGCGTCGACGGTGACGACCGGGTCGCGACGTTCATGTGGAACAACGCCGAGCACCTCGAGGCCTACCTCGCGGTGCCGTCGATGGGGGCGGTGCTCCACACGCTCAACATCCGACTGTTCCCGGAGCAGTTGGTCCACGTGGCGAACCACGCCGAGGACCGCGTGATCATCGTCGACGCCACGCTCGTCCCGTTGCTCGCGCCCCAGTTGCCGCAGCTCAAGACCGTCGAGCACGTGATCGTGACGGGAGAGTCGACGGCCGGGTTGGAGGCGCCGGAGGGCGTCCAGGTGCACACCTACGAGGACCTGATCGCCGGCGAGTCGACCGAGTACGACTGGCCCGAGCTCGACGAACGATCTGCAGCGGCAATGTGTTACACCTCGGGGACCACCGGTGACCCGAAGGGTGTCGTGTACTCGCACCGCTCGATCTACCTGCATTCGATGCAGGTCTGCATGAGTGACGGGCCGAACCTGGCGCAGGGCGACCGCGCGCTCGCGGTGGTGCCGCAGTTCCACGCGATGTCGTGGGGGCTGCCCTACGCGGCGTTCATGATCGGCGCGTCGTTGATCATGCCGGACCGGTTCCTGCAGCCCGGCCCGCTCGCGGAGCTCATCGCGGCGGAGCGGCCGACGTTCGCGGCCGCGGTGCCGACGATCTGGCAGGGCCTGCACCTGCACCTCGAACACCATCCGCAGGACATCTCGTCGATGCGTGAGGTGCTCATCGGCGGGGCCGCGGTGCCGCCGTCGCTGATGCACGCGTTCGAGAACGACCACCAGGTGTCGGTGCTGCACGCGTGGGGCATGACCGAGACGTCGCCGGTCGGTTCGGTCGCGCGTCCGCCCGCCGAGGCCACGGGGGAGGAGCGATGGAAGTACCGCTACACGCAGGGCCGGTTCCCGGCATCCGTGGAGGCCCGCCTGATCGACGACGACGGCAACCGGGTTCCGCACGACGGCACCAGCATCGGTGAACTCGAGGTCCGCGGGCCGTGGATCACCGCGTCGTACTACGGCGTCGAGGCGCCGGACAAGTTCCGGGACGGCTGGCTGCGCACCGGTGACGTCGGCTCGATCACGCCCGACGGGTACCTCACGCTGTCGGACCGGACGAAGGACATCATCAAGTCCGGTGGGGAGTGGATCTCCTCGGTCGACCTCGAGAACGCGGTGATGGGGCACCCGGCCGTGGCCGAGGCCGCGGTGATCGGCATCCCCGACGAGAAGTGGGACGAGCGCCCGCTGGTGGCGGTGGTGCTGCGCGAGGGCAGCGGCGCCACGTTGGACGAGTTGCGGGACTTTTTGGCCGACAAGGTCGCCAAGTGGCAGCTGCCGGAGAACTGGGCGCAGATCCAAGAGGTCCCCAAGACCAGCGTCGGCAAGTTCGACAAGAAGCGCCTACGCGCCGATTTCCACGACGGAAGCCTCGACATCACCCGGTTGTGAGCCGCCGGGCCTGTCACGCCGGTTCGGGCGCGTGGCAGGCCCCGGGAGGCTCACGCCCGTTCGAGGTCGGTGTCGTTCGCGGGCTCGGCGGTCCCGGACCACTTCGGGGCGGGCGGCGCCCACGTCGTCATCGCGGTCCGAACGCCGTCGAGGTCGGTGGCGACGAGCAGCGCCTCCCGCTGGTACGCGGCCACGAACCCGGCGTCGACGAGGTGGTCGAGGAGCGCGACGAGGGGCTGCCAGAAACCGCCCGCGTCGAGCAGGAACACCGGCTTGTCGTGCAGCCCGAGCTGCTGCCAGGTCCAGATCTCGAAAAACTCGTCGAGCGTTCCGGCGCCGCCCGGCAGCACCACGAAGGCGTCTGCGAGTTCGGCCATCCGCTGCTTGCGGACGTGCATCGATTCGACGACCTCGAGGGTCGACAGGCCCGGATGTGCGATCTCCTTGTCCGCGAGATGCCGGGGAATCACCCCCACGGTCTCGCCGCCGCCTGCGACCACCGCGTCGGCCACGGCGCCCATGAGTCCGACGCGGCCGCCGCCGTACACCAGGCCGATTCCGGCCGCGGCCAGGTCGCGGCCGAACTGCGTCGCCGTCTGCAGATGGGCGGGATCGTGCCCGGTGGCCGACCCCATGAAGACGGTGATCCTCATTCCACTCCTTAATGCAACGCAACGTTGCGTTGCATCCTATCGCGTGGCAGCATGCGCGCATGCCGGTTCCCAGTGCCGAGCCGCGTCGCGGCGGCCCACGCAAGCGTGACCTCGTGCTTCGGGCGGTCGTCGACGAGCTGGCCGTGACGCCGTACGCGCAGCTGACCGTCGAGCGCATCGCCGAGGCGAGCGGTGTGCACAAGACCACGCTGTACCGCTGGTGGTCGGGCAAGCCGGAACTCGTCGCCGACGCACTCGCGACACTGATGGACACCGGGCCGGTTCCTGACACCGGCAGTACGCGGGACGACCTCGTGCAGTGGCTGACCGGGACCGTGCGCAATTACGCGGGCTCACCCCTCGGCGTCGCGATGCCCGCCCTCATCAGTGACCTGGCCCGGACGCCCGAGGGGCTCGCCGCCTTCCGGGGCGCATTCCTCGCCGAGCGCCGCACCAATTGCGTGGAGGTCATCGACCGGGGGGTGGCGCGGGGAGATCTGCCGGCCGATCTCGACGTCGACCTGTTCATGGACACGCTCGCGGGCGCGGTCTTCTACCGCCAGGTGGTCAGCGGTGGCCTGGTCGACGCCGACCTCGCCGAGCGCGTGGTCGACCTGCTCCTACCGGCGGCGAGTGGCGCCCGCGAGTAGCGCAGACGTCATGAGAACGGCTGCAGCGCAGATGAATGCCGCCCGGAACCCGTCGCCGAGCATCGGTGCCACGACGAGCGGTCCGAGGATCTGGCCGAGGCCGTAGATCGCGGTGAGCGCGGCCGCGGCTCGGGGGATGCCCAGTCCCAGAGCCGAATCCATGGCCAGCAACGTGATTCCCATGAATGTTCCGCCGAACAGGACGGCGGCCACCACGGCGGCTATCGGTCCGTCGACCAGTGCGGGCAGCAGCGCCGACACCGACTGCAGCAGGAGTGCCACGGCCAGCAGGGATTCGGCCGACCAGCGGCGGAGGGCTTTCGCCCACAGCAGCGGTGACGGCACGGCGGCGAGCCCGACCACCACCCACGCGGCGGGGCCGGTCCACGCTTCGCCGCCCGCCGATACCGCCGCGACGAGGAAGGTGCCGAGGATGATGTAGCCCAGTCCCTCCAGGAAGTACGACGCGCCGAGTGTCCACCACCGTGCGGACGGCGCCGTGCGGGGCGGAGGTCTGCCGTGGGTCGGGGAAGGCGGTGGGTATCCCGGGGGCAGGCTCCACGCGATCGCGGCATACCCGACCGTGGACGCCGCGGCGACGACCCACAGCGCAGTCCACGACAGCATCGGCCCGAGCACGGCGACGAGCGCCCCGGAGGTCGCGATGCCGATCCCGACGCCGGTGAAGGTGATCCCGGCCGAGGGGTGTCCCACCACGGCCGTGGCGCAGTAGACGAAGATCGCGGCGCTGGCCACGCCCGCGACCACGCGCGCGGCCAGCCACACGCGTACGTCCGTCCCGACGGTCATCGCGAGTTCGCTCGCGACGAGGGCGAGGATCGAGGCGCGGAAGACGGTCACCGAGCGCGTGCCGGCCGGGAACACCGCGAGGGCGATCGCACCCAGGAAGTAGCCGAGGTAGTTGGCGGTCGCGACCAGTGCCGTGTCCGAGTGCGAGACCCCGGTCTGCTCCTGCATCAGCGGCAGCAGCGGGGTGTACACGAACCTGCCGACCCCCATGGCGGCGGCGAGTCCGGCCGCCGCGCGCACCACCGTCAGGCGTGTGCGGCGGGCCGGGACCTCCAGGTCGGTTCCTGCCGGCGCGCTCACGTCGTCCCCCTTCGTCGCCTCGACGTTATGCGGGAGGGCGGCCGGACGGAAATGCCGCCTCGTTTGGATCTATGCTCAGCAGTTATGAATGTCGAGTTGCGGCATCTGAGGGCGCTGGTCGCGGTGATCGACGCCGGGACCTTCACCGGCGCTGCCGAGCGACTGAGCATCACCCAACCCGCGCTGACGCGGACGATCCAGCAGCTCGAGGCGACGCTGGGCACCCGGCTGTTGGAGCGGACGTCCCGCTCGATGGAGCCCACCGACGACGGGCGAGCCTTCGCGGAGCGGGTGCGGCACGTGCTCGGCGATCTGGATGCTGCCGTCGCATCGGTGCAGGCCAACCGGACGGTGCGGCTGGGGTTCAGCTGGCTGCTGCCCGATCCGTGGGCGCACGACACGATCGCCGCGTGCGAACAGCGCTCGGGTGCGCGCGTGCTGCTGCAACGGTGCGACGACCCGGTGACGGCACTGCGGGACGGTGTCGTGGACGCCGCGGTGATGCGCGGTGAGGTTTCCGGCGCAGCCCTCGCCGTGCATCACCTGTTCTCGGAGCCCCGGGTCGCCGCGGTCAGTGCCCGCTCACCCCTCGCGGAGCGGGACACCGTGACGTGGGAGGAGCTGGGGACGCATCCGCTGGTGGTCAACACCCTGACCGGGACGACCCGCGCCGAATCGTGGGCCGCGCCAGACCCGAACCGGGAGATCGTGACCTGCACCAACTTCGACGAGTGGCTGGAGCTGGTCGCGGCCGACCGCGGTGTCGGGGCGGTGCCGGTGGCGGCGCGCCGCCGCGTCCACCACCACAACGTCCGCTTCGTCGATATCGAGGGGGCCGCGCCGACCGCGGTGAGCCTCGTTTACATCGCGAGTCGCGTGACTCCGCTGATGCGGGTGCTGCGGGACTGCGCGCTGACCGAGGCCCGCCGCCTCCGGCGCTGAGACCGTCTACGACGCGCTGCCGAACCCGAACGGTGACGGTGTCACGTCGAACTGCACTGTGGTGGTTGCCGTTTCGCCCGACGGCGGTGCGAAGGTGGCAACTGCCGTGTAGCGGCCCGCCTCGTGGACCCGAACGACCTGGGTGGCGCCGCCCAAGGTCAGCGGAACGGTGAAGCTGGTCGTGTCGCCGTCGGGTTCCGTGAGGGCGAGGGTGACGGGGGTGGTGGCGTCGGCGCCCGACGGGACGGGGCCGACGACCACCGCCAGGGTCGTGATCGTGCTGCTGAAGACGGTGCCGATCGGAGGAACGACGGTCACGGTGTACGTCGTGGCAGCGGAAGCGGTGGGCGCGAATGCCAGGCAGGCGGCACCAGCGAACGCGGCGAGGGTGGCGGAACTGCGCGGGAGGCTCATGCGAATCCCTTCGTGTCGACAGCGATGAACATGCGACCCCGCCACGCTAGCTGCCCGGACCGGCAACGCATTTCACCCGCACAGGGTGAAATCCGAACTCAGAAACCCCAACCGAGCACCGCGGGCCGCTCCGCCCGGAACGCCAGATCGAACTGCGTCAGTTCGCGGTCCGACATCGCCCGCACGCGCCCGGCTGCCGCGAAGGGGCGGGCGTGGTGGCCACCGAGATACAGGCTGCCCAGGACCTCGAGATCGAGCGAGATCGTGGGTGACGCATCGGTGCGTCGGCACTGTGCGTGCCCGTCCCGCACCGTCAACGCGTACGTTCCGCCGGCATCCAGATACGGGTCGCGGACCTCGACGACGGTGTCGAGATCGAGGGCGTACGTGCGTGCCTCCAGTGCGGCCGGCACGTCCATGATGCGCAGCCACAGGTCGTCGACGACGCGGGTGGTGCGCACCAGCCGAGGGTCGGTGAGCATGTGCCGGAGCGAATCGTCGGGGTGCGTGCTCGCCTCGACACGGACCATCAGGTCCAGCCCGCACAGGGCTCGCCACAGCGCGGCGTGGGCGTCGTCGGTCACCGCGATCAACTCCTCGACGACAGCGGTGCGGGCGTCGCCGTCGCCGCGGCGTCGGAACATCGCATACCCGTCGGGGTGCAGCAGGAAGAAGAGCCCGGTACCGCCGCCGCGGCCCGACTCCGGATCGGTGAACGTGAACTCCCAGTGCGGTTCCGGTCGTGCCTGTGCGCCGGGTGTGATGCGGCGCCAGCGGTCGTAGATTTCCGGCAGGTGGCGCGCGGCGGTGGTCGCGTCCACCACCTGGACGCCACCCGGGTCGGGCGCGTCGTCACGGAACCGGGCGAACCGGCGATCGAGTGTCACGTCGGAGACGACGGTGGCGGGGCCGTACCCGAACCGGCCGTAGATACCGCTCTCGCTCGCGGTCAGGGCGGACAGCGGCACGCCGGTGGCCGCGATCTCCCGATGCAGGTGGGTGAACATTGCACGGAGGACGCCGCGCCGCCGATGTGTCGGCGCCACCGACACCCAGGAGACGCCACGGGTGGCCGCCCGGTGCCCGCCGGGGACCGTGAGTTCGAGCGGCAGGTGGAGCGCGACTCCGACCGGGTTGCCGTCGTCGGTCGCCACGACGATGTCGTCGATCCGGTTCAGCGCTCTGCCGAGGGTCCGGTCCGGCTCCGCCGGGTGATAGCCGAACCCGACGGCGTCGAGCAGTTCGATCGCCGGCCAGTCACTCTCGGTGGCGGCGCGGACCCGGATACCTTCTGCAGACGTCATGATTGCCGATGTTGGCAGGAATCCGTCGTGACCGCCCGTGATTTTTCGGCCGGCAGCGATGCGACGGCGACGCTCAGCGCTTCTTGCCGAACCGCAGCTTCCACGGCACCAGCGCCGACTCGAGCTGGACGCCGAGGCTCATCTTCGACACACCCTCGATCCGCTCCTCGAACCGGATCGGGACCTCGGCGATCCGCATGCCGCGGCTGGTGGTCCGGTAGTTCATCTCCACTTGGAACGAGTAGCCGTTGCTGTGGATCGACGCCACGTCGATCGCCTCGAGGGTGCGCGCATCCCACGCCTTGAAGCCCGCGGTCGCGTCCTTCACGCCGAGTCGCAGGATCGCGTTGACGTAGAAGTTCGCCCACGCCGACAGCGCCTTGCGGTGCCACGGCCAGTCGCTCGCGACGGCGCCGCCCGGCACGTACCGGGAGCCGAGGACCACCGCCGCGTCCGTCGTGGTGAGGGTGCGGATCATCGTCGGGATCACCTCGGCCGGGTGCGACAGGTCCGCGTCCATCTGGACGACGATGTCGGCGCCCTCGGCGAGCGCGCGGGTCATGCCGGCCACGTACGCCCGACCCAGCCCGTCCTTCTCGGTGCGGTGGAGCACCCCGATGGGGAGGGGAGACTCGAGCGCCAGCTTCTCCGCGACGTCGCCCGTGCCGTCGGGCGAGTTGTCGTCGACGACGAGCAGGTGCAGGTTCGGTACCTCCAGCGCCGCCAGCAGCTCGACGAGCTTGGGAAGATTGTCGCGTTCGTTGTACGTAGGTACAACGACGGTCGTCTTGGGCGAGCTGCTGTCCATGGGACCTTCCTGATCACGCTCTGTCGTCTAGGCCAAAGGCGAGTGTGGTCATGAATGGAGTCGATAGCAACTCACCTGGAGTTTTACTGCACTCAGGACGCCGGTTCCGTGATATTCACCATCCACGAAACCCCGAAACGATCGGTGCAGGCACCGAAGGTGTCGCCCCACATCTGCTTCTCGAGGGGCACGTCGACGGTTCCGGACCCGGACAGCGCGGTCCAGTAGCCGCGTAGTTCGTCGGCGTCGTCGCCGCTCAGACTCACCGCCATGTCGGTGCCGTGCGTCCGCTCCATGCCGGGCGGGGTGTCCGCGCCCATGATCGTGAAGCCGCTGCCGGTCTCGAGCGTGGCGTGCATGATCTGGTCCTCGGGAGCGGGTGCCCCGAACTCGCCGAAGGTGCTCATGTTCAGGGTGCCGCCGAAGACGTCCCGGTAGAACTCCATCGCGTCGCGCGCGGTGCCGGGAAAGCTGATGTACGGATTGAGACGAGATGCCACGGGATGCTCCTGGGGGGCGTCGGTACGTACTCGTTGTCGCAGCACCGACGCTACCGCCCCGGCATCGTCGACAAGGGTCGGTTCAGGAACGTCGTCGCCACGGCGGGAAGGAGGCCGTCGTGACCGCTCGGAGCACCCACTCGGCCGGCCCGTACCTGTGGCCGCGCAGCCAGTACTTGCTGGCCACGGTCTGGCAGGCGAACACCACCGCGACCACCACGACGACGGCGGCCGGCGTCAGCCGGTCCACAAGGCCGAGCCCGTAGCCGGTGAACAACACCCCCAGCAGAACGGATTGCAGCAGGTAGTTGGTGAGTGCGATCCTGCCCATCGGGGCGAGCGCAGATTCGATTCGTCGGCCACGTGCGGTGCGGAACAACATGAGCCCGGCCACGACGTAGGTCGCGGTGAGGGCCGGCGCGGTGAGCTGGCCGAGGCCGAAGGCGAACGTCTCGATACCGCCACCGGGGGCATAGGCGGCCGCGAAGGCGTAGACGGCGGCACCGGACAGCCCGACCGGCAGCCCGATCTGCTGGATCCGCCGCATCGTGACTGCGTGCCGCTCCGGGTTCGCGAATATACGGTTCCGTCCCGCGGCGAACCCGAAGAAGAACATCGCCATCGCGCTCGGTGCCTGCAGCATCGCGAGGGCGCCGAGTGTCTCCGCCAGGTGGCCGGAATGGAACGCGAGCGTCGCGGCGGCATCTCCGCTGAACGCCGACAGCTTGGCGGGCGCGTCCTCAGATCCCGAACCGGTGAGAGCGCCCTCGGCGAGTTGAGCAAGCCCGAGCAACATCCATGCCAGGCCGACGGACGCGACGAGGCCGACCCCGATCTTCACCGCGGTGGCCGGAGCGATGTTGCGGCAGGCCAGCAGGATCAGCCCGAGGACCGCGTACATCGACAGGATCTCGCCGTAGTACAGGAGGGCGCCGTGCAGCAGGCCGATCGCGAGCAGTCCGGACTGCCGGCGCAGCATCCGCGGCACGAAGCCGGTTCCCGCGCGCTCGGCGGCGGCCATCTGCAGTGTGAAGCTGTACCCGAACAGGAACGAGAACAGCAGATAGAACTTGGTTTCGAACAACAGCGAGACCAAGAATCGGATGGCGTGGTCGAGCCCGGAGTCGAAAGTGGGATTCGTCTCGGTCGACGCGTAGTACGGGTCGGCGAAGGCCCAGACGTTCACCACGAGGATCCCCAGCAGCGCGAATCCGCGCAGCGCGTCGACGTTCTGCAGGCGGGATCCGGTTCCCGGCCGGACGCGGGACTGGGCAGCATCGGTCATCGGGACGCGCCCTGCAGTAACTGGGTGACGATCCGGCGCAGCACGGGGGCCTGCGCGGTCGGTTCGAAGTGCGGATCGGCGGCGACCCGCGCGAACATCCCGTCGATCAGGCCGGCCAGCCATGTCGCGGCCTGCTCGGCGGTCAGGTCCGTGTCGAGCAGGCCCGCGTCGTCGGCGCGGCGGAGAAGTGTCTCGATTCCCTGCCGGAAGCTCAGATCGTTGGCCTCGAACCGCATCGCGACGTCCTCGTCGCGGTGTGCGAGCGCCGAGATCTCGAGTGCCAGCCCGGAGTAGGTGGCGTCGGCAGCGAGCCTGCAGATCTCGTCGAGGAGGGACAGGAGGGCGGCGAACGGATCAGCTGCCGTGGTCAATCCGGCTATGGCAGCTGCGGTTTCGGCGCCGTCACGCTCCACGACTGCCAGCAGCACGGCGTGCTTGGTGGGGAAGTAGTGGAACAGATTGCCGGAACTCATGCCCGCTGCCGAGCAGATGTCCGCGGTGCGGGTGGCGTTGTATCCGCGTTCTGCGAAGCACTGTGCCGCCGCGTCGAGCAGCGCGATCCTCTTCGTCTCGCGTGCGGCCTCGTCGACGGTGCGCAAGTACAGCTCCTCGGGTGGGGTTCTCGCGGTCATGCCGAATAATACATTGAGTAGTCACTTAATGAATATTTGCTGCGGCCCGGATAGGTTCGGCCGGTGAAGATCATCGACCGGATCGGACCGGCCTTCGCCGCCTTCGTCGGCGCGTTCGTAGCGGGGTTCGCGATCCTCGCGTCGGAACCGAACGACACGATTGCGCTCGAGGGGGATGGCGGCATCTGGCTCCACACGACGCTGCAGTGGGCCGCCACCGCCGCCGCTGTCACCGCGGTACTGGTGTACGTGGCGCTGCGGGCGCCGACCCGGTGCCCGTTGCGGTTGCAGTTGCTGTCGGGCTCGCCGCGACGGCGACGGCGGCGGGCGTCACGGCGCGCCGGCGCTCAGCGGTCCGTAGCTGAACTGGATCGGAGCCCGGCCGGTCCCGATCGGGGGCAGGACCGGCCGGGCTCCGAGGTATCGGTGGGGCTCAGGCCCACATCTTGGTCGCCGACTCGAAGTTCCCTCCGGGAGAAGGGATCAGTTCGCGACGTCGGCCATGCCGGTGAAGCCGTACCGGTCGCAGGGACCGATGACCGCGACCTCGAAGAGGCCGGAGCCGACCACGCTCTCGCCGTCCTCGACGAGGGTGAACCGCGCGAAATTGTCGACGGGGCAGAACATCTTCTTCCACGCCTCGATGTCGGCGACCTTCTCGCGGACACCCTGCACGACCAGTTCGCCCTGCCACATGCCGTGCCGCCAGTCCTGCTCGAGGCCGTACCCGGTGCCGACGCCGAGGTAGTGAGGCAGAACGGGTTCGCAAGCGACGGTGAGGATCCGGTCGGGTTTGCCGTATCCCTCGGGACGGTGGAACGTCAGCGTCCCCGTCGCGACCTCGCGCCCGCCGGGGACGAACGTCAGGTCGTGTTCGGGTCGGCCGAGCCACTCGGGCTCGCGGGACCGGTCGGTCCACACCCGCGTCGCGTCCTGCACTATCCGGCGGCCCTGCCGGTCTTCCTGCATGATCGCGACGATCGAGAACTCGTCGAACTGCATGATCGCGTAGATCCAGAAGAAGTTCTGCTCGCCCGCGATCGCCGGATCGGCGCGCCGTCCGGGCGGCTCGGCCTCTCCGACCGGGCGTACGCCCCACGACCGGTCGCGGTTTCCGCGCCACGTGTCGGGGGTCACGGGGAGGGTCTCGCCGTCCACGGTGAGGGTGCCGCTCCAACGTCCGGTCTGCACGAAGCGTTGCGTGTCGAACGTGACGCGCTCGAGCTGCCGGTGGAAGTGCCTGGCCTCCAACGCTGCCGGCACATCCGACTCGAATACGAGATCGAACGACAGGTCGGGCGCCTCGGGAGTGGGTTCGAGGACCACACGCAGGCGGTGCAGGCCCTCGAACACCTCGATCCGCAGCGGCCCCACCGAGACGTCCATGCGATCCGAGCCGAGCGCCTTGGACGCGCGGGCCACGATGTGGTCGTTGCCCCGACGGAGCACCGCGAAGCCGTCCGTCACACCGAGATTGGGGTACTGGCCGAGGCCGATGATGAGGAACAGTGGTTCCCCGTCGTAGTCGAGACCCGGGTGACAGTTGAAGTAGTAGCGGTCGTAGAAGTTGCGGTCGGACGTGCCGACGTGACGGATCGGTTCGGCGATCTGGTGGACCGGGTAGTCGTCCATCGGTGAGAGCATCACGCCACTCCTTCGCTGTCGATGCGGGGCCAGTAGACGCCGTCGAGCATCTCCTCGAGCGTCTTGCGGTGCAGGATCATGTCGTCCGGGTCTGCGGGCGCGTCGGCCTGGCCGAACGCGACAGCGCGGCTCTGCACGCGGAACATGATGATCGCGTGCCGCAGCGCGGCGTACAGCGTGTAGAACTCGAGGTCGCGGGCCTCGTGCCCGGTGAGGTCGCGGTAGGTGGCCGCGACGTCGTCGCGGCGCAGGAAGTCGGGCAGTCCGGGCAGGCCGGCCATCGTGGCCAGGTCCTCGAAGAACCTGTGGATGAAGATCATCCACGCCAGGTCCATCTCGCGCGGCCCGAGCGTCGCCATCTCCCAGTCGAGCACCGCGACCGGCTCGAAGTCGCGGTAGATGATGTTCCCGATCCGCGAATCGCCCCAGCACAGCACGGCCGGTCCGGTGACGGTGGGCCAGTGCGCGTCCAGCCAGTCGAGGCCACGCTCGATCAGCGGTGAGCGCGGCCCCGTCTCGGTGGCCCACTCGTAGTAGCGGCGCTGGCCGTCGACGTGCGCGCGGAGCGCGGAGTCCGCCGTGACGGCGTCGACACCCGCTGCGGGTGCCAGGCTCGGAAACAGCTGTGCGGGTGTCGGTATCGCGTGCAGCTCGGCGAGGACGCGCACCGATGCGTCCTGGAGGCGCCGACGGTCTTCGGGAGAACCGGCGAACAACCACGAGTCGCCGAAGTTGTACGGCATCACGTCCGGCGGAACCTCGCCGTCGAGGCGTTCCATCACGAAGAACTCGCCGCCGAGTGCGTCCGGCGACGTCTCGGACCAGTAGACTCGCGGCACCGGGACCGGGGAGTGCGCCCCGACCGCCTTGATCACCTCGAACTGCTGGTCCAGGTCGTACGACGGGAAGATCGGCACCCCTGAGGGGGCGGGCGCGATGCGGGCCACGAGGTGGTGGTGACGGCGTTCGCCCTCCTCGTTCCACAGTGCGTCGAACAGAATGGTCTCGTTCGACATGCCGTTCGCGGCCGGTACCTGGACGTCGGTGACCTCGGGTTCCGCATCGGCCGGCAGCTTGGTCCGGAGCCAGCCCTGGAGTCGCGAGCCCAACTCGGCCGGATCCGTGCGGGATTCGCCGGGTCTGGCGATCTCCGAGTAGTCGCGATCGTCGGTCGTGTACTCGAAACTCATGGCGACCCTTCGTCTGGTCGGGAGGCGTTCGGGCGCCTCGCAGGCAGGGGAGAGCGGGGTGCTGCGGTGGAGCGGTCCAGCGGCAGTTCGATCGGCGGCCCCGGTGGTGTCGACGGGACGCGGAAAGCTCTAGTCGATACATTGCGTATCGACTACGACGTGACACAATGTAACGGCCATCACACTTCGACGCAAGGGGTTCCATTCGATGTCCAGGCAGCGGCAAGCGCAGCACAGGCTTGGGCCGCAACGGAACCCCGCGATCGACGAGGCCGTCCTGCAGGCGACGCGCGATCTTCTGGTCGAGAACGGCTATGCCGGAACATCGATCGATGCCATCGCCACGAGGGCCGGGGTCGGCCGCCCGGCGATCTATCGGCGCTGGCCGTCGAAGGCACACATCGTGCACGACGCCGTGTATCCGGTGATGGAGTCGGAGAACGTGTCCGACCTGGAGATCGCCGAGGAGCTCGGGCGGCTCACGTACGGTGCCGTGGCGTTGTTCGGCGGTCCGGCGGCGCGGGAGGCCGTGCCGGGGCTGATGAATGAGGGGCGCAGCGATCCCGAACTGCGCAAGGCACTGATCACCGACCAGCTCGAGGTGATCCGCGAGGAGCTCGGTAATCGCATGCGGGAAGCGATGGCCGCCGGGGAGCTGCGAGAGGGCGTCGATCCGGACGTCCTGCTCGACGTCATCGCCGGCACGGCGATCTTCGCGCAGTCGGTACGCGACGTCGAGGACCAGCAGCGGCTCGCCTCGTCGCTCGTCGACATCCTGCTCAACGGGGTGCTGCCGCGGTGAGTGGCCGGCTCAGCCGGCGAGATCGTCCGGGCCGACGGCGTCGGCGCGCCACTCGGCCGTACTGAGCGGCGCGTCGAACCGCAGCCGGCGCCAGGCTGCCCAGGCGCCGGCCGCGATCGCGAGAACGAGGACGAGGCGGCGAGTGGAGTTCATGCCGCCATTGTGCCCGCTACGCGCGGTCCCACTCCACGAGTAGCGAATTGGGCCCACGCAGTGCAACGCCGACCTGGCTGGTGACCCGAGCCTGCTCCGCGGCGCCGTCCTGCAGTCGCAGACCGGGGAGTCGGGTGAGCAGGATCGTCAGCGCGGTGTTCAGTTCGGCCAGTGCGAGCCAGCTACCGGCGCAGCTGTGTGGGCCCTGCCCGAACGCGAGCATCGAGGTGGCGCGGCGGGTGATGTCGAAGCGGTGCGGATCCTCGTGGACGGCCGGGTCGCGCAGCGCGGCGTTGATCGAGAAGATCATCGGTGTGAGCGGCGGGATGTCGATGCCGTTCCATGTGGTGGCCTCCGGGCAGGCGCGGGGGAGCAACCCCACCGGCGGTTCCCAACGCAGGCCCTCCCAGATCGCCCACTGCGTGTGCTCGGCCGGATCCGAGCGCAGCAGGTCCATCTGGTCGGGATGGGTGAGCAACGCGGACAGCGTGTTTCCGAGAGCGAGCATGGTGGTGTCGGCGCCCGCGGGGAACAGCAGGCGCAGGAACGCGAGGATCTGCTCGTCGTCGAGCGTCTCGCCCTCCGCGGACTCGGTGACGAGCATCGAGATCAGGTCGTCGCCGGGGTTGCGCCGTCGTTCGGCGAGGATCGGCATCACGTGGTCGGTGAACTCCTCCGACGCGCGCATCGCGGCCGGGGGATCCATCGGGAAGTAGAACAGGTCGTGCGCCCAGCGGTGCACGGTGGCCTCGTCCTCCACCGGCAGACCGAGCAATCGGCTGATGACGAGCACCGGGTACCGCGTGGTGAACTCGGCCACCAGATCGGCGGTGCCCCGATCGGCGAAGCGATCGATCAGTTCGTGCGCGAGCGGTTCGAGAATCGGCTCGATGTACTCGCTGATCCGGCTGCGCCGGAAGGGCGGGGACACGATGGCGCGGTTCACTCGATGCTCCCGACCGGCCATGCACTGCAACGTCTTTCCCAGTACCGGCCCGGTGGTCATCGGGTAGATGGCTGACGCCGGAAAGGTGTCCTCGTCCTTGAAGGCCGCGGACACCAGGTCGTGGGTGAGGAGCAGGACGGCCTTGACGCCGGCGAAGGGCACTACGGCGTAGGGCTTCTCGCTGCGTAGCCGCTCGAGGACGGCATGGATCTCGGGGGAGTCCTCGAAGGCGAAGTCGACCCCCTCGATGTCGACGGTGTCGAGCGTTGACGGAGCGGTCATCGGCGGGATCCTCCCGAGAAGATGCGAGACGAATATTCGTGTCGCACTGGACGAATATCGGTTACTGTGGCGAGGGTAGGAGGAAACATGGACCGTGACAAGGGTGCAACCGCATCGCCGCCCACCGATCGGGTGGTGGCGGTGATCGAACTGCTGGCCGGTCGGGACGAGGCGTGCACCATCGCCGAGGTGGCCGACGCGCTCGGATTGAGTCGTTCGACGGTGGGTGCGGTGCTGGGCTCGCTGGACGCCCACGGGTGGGTCCGCCGCGACGCCGACCTCCGGTACCGCCTGGGGGCGCGCCTCGCAAGCATCGGTGAGGCTGCGCGTTCGGCGGCGGGCGTGCCGCCCGGACTGGACGCGGCGCTCGCCAAGTTGTCCGCGCAGGTGGACTGCGGCGCGGCACTCGGCGTGGTCACCGCCACGGAGATGACGTTCCTTGCGGTCGACGCGGGCCGGGGGCGGCTGCCCGCGGGGATCACCGTGGGCACCGGGTTGCCGCTGCGGGCGCCCGCGGGCGCGGCTGTCATCGCGTTCGCCGACCAGGCCCGTCGGCGCGCCTGGCTCGACACCCTGCCCCCGGAGCTGCGCGCGGAGACCGCCGAGGCGCTCGAGCTGATCCGGACCACCGGAGTCGGGATGTGGGGGATCGGTGCCGCCGACCCCGGCATGCTGGACGTGCTGGCGGAGGTCGTGGAGCACCTCGGTGACGACCCCACGCGCAACGCGTTGCGCGGCCGGGTGCTGGACCTGCTCGGCGGGATCAGCGGAAGGCCCTACGGCGCAGACGATCTCGCGAGCGAGCGGGCACTGCCCGTGAGTTACCTGGTGGCGCCGGTCTTCGACGCGGACGGCCGCGCGGCGTGGGAGTTGCAGATCGGTCCCCTGCGCTCCGCCGTCGGTCGCGACGAGCGGGCGCACTACATCGAAGGCCTCACCCGAACCGCTCGGGAACTGGATACGAGAACTGGAGTGAACGCATGAGTGCTGCCGAAGATCTGGTCACCGAGTTCTGTGCCCTCTGGGCCGATCCCGATCCGGCGGTGATAGCCGGCTACTTCACCGAAGATGCCATTTACCACAACATTCCGATGGATCCGGTGAAGGGCCGCGCCGCGATTCAGGAGTTCCTCGAGGGCTTCCTGGCGATGTTCGAGGGGATCGACTTCCAGATCCACAAGCAGGTCGAGTCGGGCGGCATCGTGATGAACGAACGCACGGACGTGCTCCGGGGCCTCGGCAAGGCGACACCGCTACCGGTGATGGGCGTGTTCGAGGTGGTCGACGGGAAGATCGCGGCGTGGCGGGACTACTTCGACATGTCGGCGATCACGGCCGCTTTCGGCGGCTGATTCCGGCGCGGACGCGCGAAACTACACAACCGGTGCGCGGAAAGAAAGCCCTTACGCAATAGTTGGACGTCCTATAACCTGCGTCACATGAGTGAGGATCCGCGCACCGACACCGTCGACGGAGTGCTCCGTCGGTCCGCCGCGAGACGGCCCGAACACACTGCTCTGACCTTCGACGACCGCAGCTGGACGTATCGCGAACTGGACGACGCCGTCACCCGCGCCGCCGGGCGCCTGCTCGCGCTCGGACTGGCCCCCGGCGACCGCGTGGCCGGGTACGGCGTCAACTCCGACGCCTACGTCATCGGGTTCCTGGCCTGCTCCCGCGCCGGCCTGGTCCACGTGCCGGTGAACTATGCCCTCACCGGCGACGAATTGCGCTACCTGCTGGCGCAATCGGGGTCCCGGGCCGTACTGGTCGACCCGGCGCTCCGGTCGAGCCTCGAATCCGTCCGCGCCGATCTCGGTGTCGAGCACGTGGTCACGCTTCGGGGCGAGGGCGACTCGCTGCTCGAGTGGACCCGGGACGGCGACGTCCCGCAGGTGCCGGCCCGAGTGTCCGGCGGCGACCTGGCGCAGCTGCTCTATACCTCCGGCACGACATCGAAACCCAAGGGCGCCATGATGACCCACGGCGCACTGGTGCACGAGTACGTGTCGTCGGTGATCGCCCTCGGGCTGAACGCCGACGACAACCCCCTGATCTGCATGCCGCTCTACCACTCCGCGGGCATGCACGTGTTCATGCTGCCGTACCTGTCGGTGGGGGCGACCGTGCACCTGATGCAGACGCCGGACATCCCCGAGATCCTGCGCCGCATCGAGGTCGATCGGATCGGCTCGCTGTTCCTGGCGCCGACCGTGTGGGTACCGCTCGCGGCGCACCCGGACCTCGAGCGGCGTGATCTCTCGTCGCTGCGGAAGGCGCAGTACGGCGCGTCGATCATGCCGGTGACGGTCCTGAACCGGCTCCGGGAGCGGTACCCGGACCTCGGCTTCTACAACTGCTTCGGGCAGTCCGAGATCGGTCCGCTCGCAACGGTGCTCGGCCCCGACGAGCACGAAGCGCGGCCGTCGTCGTGCGGTCGTGCGGTCTACTTCGTCGAGACCCGGGTGGTGGACGCGAACGGAGACGACGTCCCCGACGGCGAGCCGGGTGAGATTCTCTATCGCTCTCCGCAACTGTGCCAAGGGTATTGGGACAATCCGGAGGCCACGACCGAGGCGTTCCGGGACGGCTGGTTCCATTCCGGCGACCTGGTGACCCGGGACGCCCAGGGATACATCACCGTGGTCGACCGGATCAAGGACGTGATCAACACCGGTGGCATCCTGGTGGCCTCCCGTGAGGTGGAGGACGCCCTCTACACGCACCCCGGTGTGGCCGAGGTCGCGGTGATCGGTGTGCCCGACGAGAAGTGGATCGAGGCCGTGACAGCCGTCGTCGTGCTGCGCGACGACGCCGACCCGGACGTGGTCACGGCGCAGGTGCTCGTGGACCACGTCCGAGATCGGATCGCACCGTTCAAGGTGCCCAAGCGAATTCGCTTCGTCTCGACGTTGCCTCGCAACCAGAGCGGCAAGTTGCTCAAGCGTGAGCTGCGTGCCGAGCTCGACCCGGTGTGACCCGGCGCAGGTCACCAGTTGACGGCGACTCCGCTGTCGTGCAACCAGATCAGCGGATCGACCTGGTAGCCGGCCGGATTCCACACCTCGAGGTGCAGGTGCGGACCGGTCGACTGGCCTCGGTTGCCCACCGTGGCGATCAGCTCACCGGCGAGAACGGGCTGCCCGACGTTCACGACGAACGTGTCGACGTGGCCGTAGACGGTGATGGTGCCGTCGGTGTGCTGGACCCGCACCCACAGTCCGAACCCGGATGCCGGACCGGCGTCGATGACGACACCGTCGGCGGCCGACAGGATCGGCGTGCCGAGGTTGGCGCCGATGTCGATGCCGTTGTGGTGGGTTCCCCAGCGTGGTCCGTAACTCGACGTCAGGAAGCCCGCGACCGGCTGGACGAAGGCGGGACGCGGCGGGGGGAGCACGGGAGCCGGCATCGGTGCCGGAGCGACCTCGGGGGCCGGCAGCGGCTCGGGCGCGGGGACGGCCTCGGGGGCCGGTAGCGGCTCGGGCATCGGAGCCGGAATCGGCACGGACTGCGGTTCCGGGGCGGGGGCGGGGGCCTGGAGCTTGGGTGCGGGCTTCCACCAGGCGGCGGTGGTCGGCGTCCACTGACCCGGTCCGGCGTGCACGGCGTCCACGAGCGACGGGATGTCGACGCCGGGCAGGAACTGGCCGGCGGGCAGTTGAAGCTGGACCCCGGCGACGTCGGGCCGGTGCAGGGGCGCGGCGGACGCGGTGGCGGCGCCGATCTGCACACTGCCTGCGAGCAGGGCGCCCGTCGTGACGGCGACGGCGGTGGCCTTCGCGGCGCGGCTGCGGAGGGCGGCGGGGGAAGTCGGGGCTACGACGTTGTATGTGCTGTGGTTATCGGCCACAGGGAGTACCTCATTTGTGGTCTCTGGTCGGTCCCGATGGACGGCGACCTCGGATCTTTCGTCACGGAAAAGTAACAAAGAGGTATCGACTCGTCCACCGTGATGCTGTCGTTACCTTGATGGGATAAGAACCAACCGGTTCCGAGGGAAGTTGCAGGTCAGGCCGCTCGACGGCCTTCGGCGGGCCTTAGAGGCGACTCCATCGGCCATCGAACGGACCACCGAGTACGAATGCTCGGAAGGCCGTATGCCGAGGTCGGACGGTCAATGGGCAGTCCGTGCATCTGAATTACGTCACTGTGACTACAGGCTCCGCTCTTGGCCGGAAGCGTCCGGCGATACCGCGATCGACCGATCGCGCCCATGGGCGGTCCGTACGGTCGCTTTGTGTCAGCGATCTCAGCGATACGCCGCCATGGGACCCCGAAAGTAGGCTCCGACGCCGCGGCCCGGGCGCTTCTGCGGTGGCACTTGCGCGCGAGCGTGAAACTCTGTGGCAGACCTACCATTGGCCTCGGCCGGACCCTGTACGGCGGGAGAGTGATGTCAGGACCCGAAGCGCGGCGGTGTGTGGTCGTGATGGGTGTCTCGGGGGTGGGTAAGACTGCGGTCGCACGCCGTCTCGCGGAGCGACTGGACCTGCCGTGGATCGACGCCGACGACCTGCACCCGGTGAGGAACGTCGCCAAGATGGCTCGCGGCACGCCGCTCGACGACGCCGACAGGCAACCGTGGCTGGACGCGGTCGGCGCATGGTTGCGCGAGTGTTGCAGCGCGGGCCCAGGAGGTGTGGTCGCGTGTTCGGCCCTCGCGCGCAGCCACCGTGACGTGCTGCGCCGCAGCGCGATCGGTGCGGTCTTCGTGCATCTGACGGCCGAGCCGGCGGTGATCGCGCACCGTATCTCCCACCGCACCGGGCACTTCATGCCGGCGTCTTTGCTGGCGTCCCAGTTGGCGGCGCTCGAACCGCTCGGTCCCGGTGAAGTCGGCGCTTCCGTCGATGCGGGGCTGGACCTCGACGAGGTCGTCGCCGCGGCAGTGGAGGTCGTGAAGCGGGCGGACGCTAGCCCTTGAGCTTCTTCATCGTCAGGTGCGACTCGATCTTCGAGATCGCAGGCTGCTCCATCAGCTTGGTTCGCAGGAATACCTCGAACGCGTTGAGGTCGGCGACGGCGACGCGGATGAAGTAGTCGGGGAGCCCGATCATGCGGCGGAACTCCACGACCTCGTCGAACGCGCCCACCTGGGACTCGAACGCCTCGACGGTCTTGCGGTCCTGCGAAACGATCTCGGCGTTGACGATCACCTCGCAGCCGCGTCCGACGGCGTCCGGGTCGACCACCGCCTGATAGCCGACGATGACGCCGTCGGCCTCGAGCCGCCGGACCCGGCGCAGGCACGGCGACGGCGTGAGGCCGACCCGCTCAGCGAGTTCGGCGTTCGTCAGGCGCCCGTTCGAGCGCAACTCGCGCAATATTGCGCGATCCAGATCATCCACAGCAGAATATTGCGCCGACGGATCCCCAGAGGCAATCTCTCGCAATCAACTGCTTCGTCGAGGGCACTATTATTGCCGTGTGACCAGCGCGTTTACCGATCAGGGCCCAGGCGTCTCGTCCGGCGACTCGCGCCGGTCGGACCTGCGGGCGGCCGCCCGTGACACCGTGTCCGTGGGGTTCGGGCTGTTCCCCCTCGGTCTGGCGTTCGGTCTGCTCCTGGTGCAGTCGGGCTTCCACTGGTGGTGGGCGCCGATCTTCTCGTTGACCATCTATGCGGGTTCGCTCGAGTTCCTCGCGATCGGTCTCGTGCTCGCCGTGACACCCCTCGCGTCGATCGCGATGACGACGCTGCTCGTCAACTTCAGGCACGTCTTCTATGCGTTGTCCTTTCCCCTGCACCGCGTGCGGGGAAAGGCGGCGCGCCTGTACAGCATGTACGCGCTGACCGACGAGGCGTACGCCGTGGCCGCGACCAAGGATCCCCGCTCATTGAGCAGCCGCCGGGTGATCCTCATCCAGGTGTTCTGTCAGCTCTACTGGGTGCTGGGCGGCGTGGCCGGCGCCCTCGTCGGCAGTGCCCTGCCGATGCAGCTCGACGGCCTGGACTTTGCGCTCACCGCGCTGTTCGTGGTGCTGGCGGTGGACGCGTTCCGGGCCCGCCGGGACGTGCCGGCCCCCGTCCTGGCGCTGCTCAGCGCACTCGTCGCGCTCGTCGTCGCGCGCGACCAGATGCTCGTGGTCGCGATGAGCCTGTTCGTCGTCGCACTGCTCGCCCGGTTCCTGTGGCAGCGCCGCCGGGGGGCCGTCGATGCCTGACGTCTCCTACCTGCTCGCCGCCCTGGCCGTGATCATGGGCGTGACGTTCTTGTTGCGCGCGGTGCCGTTCGCGGTGATCGCCCCGCTGCGCTCGTCCGCGCTCGTCCACTACCTCGGCGCGCACATGCCGGTGGGCATCATGCTGATCCTCGCGATCTACACGCTTCGGGGCGTGTCCTTCGCGCCCGCGTCGCTCGTGCCGGCTGCGGCGGCGCTGGCGGTGACGATCGCTCTGCACCTGTGGCGATCGCACGCGCTGCTCAGCATCGTCGGCGGGACCGCGACTTACATGGTTCTTGCGAACTGGGTGTTCGGTTGAGCTGGTGAACGCTGTTCGTCGCGGCATTCTGCACGCTCGTCGCACGAAATGGCCGGATCGGCGACCCTCGACACGCGACCAGAGACCGAAACCGCATGTCAGGAGCATTTCGGGTGTTCGTGGCCGGCATTTCACCGGCGTGTCGAGAGTTAGCCTTGTCACTGTGACGTCGCATGTGGATGAATCCGGATCGCAGCCGACCCCGACTCTGGGCTCGACGCGAATCCGCAGCTCGGTGTTCCGGAACAAGGTGACTTCGGCCGCGCAGGCCGTCGAGTTCATCCACCCGCACGACACTGTCGCGATCAGTGGTTTCGCGAGCGCCGGCACGCCGAAGGCGATCATCCCGGCCTTGGCCGACCGTATCCACGCCGTCCGGGGCGCCGGATCGAACTTCACGATCAACCTCCTGACGGGGGCATCGGTGTCCGCGGGCACCGAACGTCTCCTCGCCGAGGTCGACGGGATCTCGTTGCGCATGCCGTACCAGTCCGAGCCCACCGCGCGCCGCAGCATCAACACGGGGCGGATGGACTACGTCGACATCCACCTGTCGCACGTCGCGCAGCAGGTGTGGGAGGGCTACTACGGCAATGTCGACGTGGCCGTCGTCGAGGTCGCCGGTGTCACCGAGAACGGTGAGCTGATCCCGTCCGCGTCGATCGGCAACAACAAGACGTGGCTCGACGTCGCCGACAAGGTCATCCTCGAGGTCAACTCGTGGGTCCCGGAGGCGATGTCCGGCATCCACGACGTCTACTACGGCACCGCACTGCCCCCGTACCGCAAGCCGATCCAGATCACTTCGGTCGAGGACCGCATCGGTCAGCCCACGCTGAGGGTGGATCCGAACAAGGTCGTCGCGGTCGTCGAGACCGACGCGCGCGACAGCGCCAGCCCGCTCACCCCGCCCGACGAGATCAGCCAGGCCATCGCCGCGCACGTGCTCGACTTCTTCGAGTACGAGGTGTCGAAGGGGCGCCTGCCCGCAGACGGTCTCCTGCCGCTGCAGTCGGGCATCGGCAACGTCGCGAACGCGGTGCTGCAAGGCCTCGACGCCGGTCCGCACAAGGGGCTCACCTGCTTCTCCGAGGTGATCCAGGACGGCATGCTGCACCTCATCAAGCACGGCACGGTGCGGTACGCGTCGGCCACGTCGCTGGCGCTGTCGGAGGCCGGCATCGACGAACTGGTCTCGAACATCGACTTCTACCGCAAGCACATCGTGTTGCGGCCCCAGGAGATCAGCAACCATCCCGAGATCGTCCGGCGCCTCGGGATCATCGCGATGAACGGCATGCTCGAGGCCGACATCTACGGCAACGTGAACTCGACGCACGTGATGGGCACCCGGATCATGAACGGGATCGGCGGCTCCGGCGACTTCGCCCGCAACGGCTACCTGTCGATGTTCCTGAGTCCGTCGACGGCCAAGGGCGGCGCGATCTCGTCGATCGTGCCGATGGTCCCGCACGTCGATCACACCGAGCACGACGTCCAGGTGCTCGTCACCGAGCAGGGGCTGGCGGATCTGCGGGGGCTCTCGCCCCGCAAGCGCTCCCGCGTGGTGATCGACAAGTGTGCCCACCCGGACTTCCGGGGGATGCTGCTGGACTACGTCGATCGCGCCGAGCACTCCCCGTCGTCAGGCCACACCCCGCACCTGCTCGGTGAGGCACTCTCGTTCCACCAGCGCTTCGAGGAGACCGGGACGATGCGTCGGAACTGACTGCGCTGCAGATGGTTCCGCGCGGCTACGACGGGAGCAGCCCGGCCACGAATGCGTCGACGATCTCGTCGGTGGAGGTATCGGGCGCGAGAGGTGTCGTCAACCGGTCGAGGAGGAGTCCGTCGACGGCGTAGTGGAACAGCGCGACCTCGTGCGCGCCGCCGGGTAGCCCCGCGGCGGTGTTGAAGGCCACGTCCGCCTCGAAAGCCGTTCGGCTCCAGTCGGACATCATCGCGGCCACGTCGGGGTTGCGGGCGCTCTCGAGCCGGAGCTCGAACAGGGCGAGCGTCACCTCGCGATTCTCGGTGAGACGCCGGACGATGTCGCGCACGTAGTCGGCGAACAGTTCGCGACTCGGTTCCCGCGAGGACAGCGCGGCCAGCACCGTCTCGTCCGGCGTCAGTCGTTCGCCGATCCTCTCCACCAGGCCCGCGACCAGTGCGTCCCGGCTGCGGAAGTAGTTCGACGTCGTGCCCAGCGGGACTTCGGCTGCACGGTCGACTGCCCGGTGGGTGAGCCCCCGGGCGCCCTGGCCGGCCAGCACTGCCAGTCCTGCGTCGGCGAGGACCTGCCGCCGCTCATCGTTGCGAACCATACCGAGATGCTAGCCGAACCACTACATGTGTTGTACATTTCCATTCACAACAGATGTAGTGATTGGAGTGGGAATGCGTGAACTCGTGTACTACGTCGCCGTCAGTCTCGACGGCTACATCGCCGGCCCCGACGGGCAGTTCGATGCGTTCGACCTCGAGGGCGACCACATGGCCGACCTGGCGCGCTTCGCCGACGCGCTGCCCACCGACGGCGCCGCCCACCTCGGCATCGAGCAACCACGCACCGGGTTCGACACCGTCCTGATGGGGTGGAACACCTACGCGGTGGGCCTGCCGGCGATGGTGAGCCCGTACCGGCATCTGCGCCAGATCGTGTTCTCGCGCAACAACTCTGCCGAGGCCGAGAGTCTCGTCGTGACGGACGCCGACCCGGTCGAACTCGTGCGGGAGCTCAAGGGGCAACCCGGCGCCGACATCTGGCTGTGCGGCGGCGGCGTACTCGCCTCCCTGCTCGTGGACGAGATCGACCGTTTGGTCGTCAAGCGTCATCCGGTGCTGTTCGGCAACGGCATCCCGATGTTCGCGCCCGGAACGTACCGCCCCGGCCGATTCGACGCGGTCGACACCCGCTCGTTCGAATCCGGGGTGGCGGTCACGGAGTACGCGCGGCGGCGTTGACGGGCAGCTCGACGACATCGTCGGCCCACGCGCCCAACAGTTCGTGGTCGTGGCTGACGGCGAGGACGCCCAGACCGGCGCGCGTCTCCTCCCGCAGCACGGCGACGACGGCCGCGGTGGTCGCCGGATCGAGCATCGCGGTCATCTCGTCGCAGATCAGGTAACGCGGACGCTGCACCAGAGCCCTTGCAAGGCAAGCGCGTTGCAGTTGACCGTCGCTCACCTGATGCGGACGGCGGGTCAGCAGGTCGGCCGTGAGCCCCACCCGTGCGGCCGCGGCGTGCACGACGTCCGAGCGTTCGCGCCGCGGCACCCGGGCGATCAGTAGCGGTTCGGTGACGATCCGTTCGAGCGTCAACCGCGGCGACGTCGACTGGCGCGGCGACTGGAACAGCATCGCGATCGCCCGCCGCGTGTCCGGCGGAGCCGCGGCGCCGCCGGACACGACGACGCCGTCCACGCTCACCCGGCCCGACCAGGGCCGATGCAGCAGTGCGCACACCCGGGCCAGAGTCGTCTTCCCTGCGCCCGAAGGCCCGGTGAGCCCGATGGTGCGGCCGCGCGGAATCTCGATCCCGACGTCGTCGAGGACGGGGATGTCCGGTCGGTGCCCGGCCCGCAGATGCTCGGCGATGAGGCTCACGATCCACCTCCGACGCGGGTGCGGACCACGCGCGCGCCGCTCCGGACGAGCTGGGTCCGGCCGCCCGAGAAGGCGGTGCCCGGGCGACGAAGATGGTAGACGCAGTCGTCGGGCAGGTCGGTCAGTTCGGGCGGCGTGCCCGGCATGGGGCGCAACCCGTTGCCGGGGAGGGCGGCCATCAGGTCCTTGGTGTAGTCGTGCCAGGGATCGTCGAGAACCTCGGCGGCTGGACCGGATTCGAGTATCCGTCCGGCATACATCACCGACACGGCGGCGGCGTGGCGCCGGGCGGCCGCGATGTCGTGCGTGATCAGCAGAACGGAGGCTCCGGCGTCGGCGCTCCCGTCGAGCAGTGTGAGGATCCGCTCGGTGAGGTCGGGATCGAGGCTCGACGTCGGCTCGTCCGCGACGATCACCGCCGGCTCGCCGGCGAGTGCGAACGCGATCGCGGCCCGCTGGGCCATTCCGCCGGACAACTCGTGCGGGTACAGCGTTCGGCACTCGGGATCGAGCCCGGCCCGGGCGAGGAGTTCGTCCACACCGTAACGACTTCCGAGATGGCGTAGCGTTTCGTCGAGCTGCGCTCCGACGGTGCGGACGGGCGTCAGGTACGTGGCCGCGGACTGCGGGACGAGGGCGATCCGGCGCCCACGCACGCTCTGCAGGAGCCGTTCCGGGGCACCCACGATCTCGATGTCGTCGCTTGCGGAGGCCAGCCGGACGGAACCGGACACACGGGCGTTCGACGGCAGTAGTCCGCACGCCGCGGACGCGACGATCGACTTGCCGCAACCGGATTCGCCGACGAGGGCGTGCACGCGTCCGGCCTCGAGGGTCAGGTCGACGTCGGTGGCGGCGTGCACCACGCCCGATCCGACCGGGATCCGGACGGTGAGCGCGTCGATGGTGAGGGTGGCGGTCATCGGGGGATCCTCTCCAGGATCGGTGGGTTGATCCGGTCGCGCAGCGCGGCTCCGATGCCGGCGACGGCCAGGGTCGCGGCGACCAACAGCAGCGACGGGAACAGCAGGGTCCACCACCCGCCGAGCAGGAGCGTCGAACGTGCCTCCTGCAGCAGTGTTCCCAGCGAAGGCTGGTGTGGCGGCAGGCCGAGCCCGAGGAACGACAGCGTGGTCTCGTGCCAGATGGCATGGGGGAGGAGCAGCACGACGGCGATGAGGGCCTGGCCGGCGGCGGCCGGGGCGAGGTGGTGCCGCATCACGTGCCACCGTCCGGCGCCGGCGAGGTGTGCGGCGTCGATGTACTCGCGGCCGCGGACTCCGAGGACTTCGGAGCGGGCGATGCGGGCCGCCTGCGTCCAGTGCGTCAGCGCGATGGACGCGATGATCGCCGGCAGGCTGCCCCGGAACAGCGCCACGATGACGATCCCCAGCAACAGGTGTGGGAGCGCGTTGACCCCGTCGACCGCCCGCATCACGATCCGATCGGTCCAGCCGCCGAAAGTTGCGGCAGCCACACCGATCCCGACGCCCAGCACGGTGGAGGCGGCCGCGCACACCGCGGCGATGAACAGTGACACCCGCAGGCCGGCCGCCACCCGGACGAACAGGTCGCGACCCGCGTTGTCGGTGCCGAACCAGTGGTCGGTAGTGGGCGCCAGTCGGGCATCGGCGAAGTTCGTGAGCCGGTCGTCCACACCTGCGAGCCACGGCACCAGCAGCGCGTACGCGACGATCGCGGCCAGCACGACGGCGGACACCAGCAGTCGGCGATCCGGGCGGGCCCTACCCATCGGCGGTCACCCGCGGATCGAGCAGTGCCAGCGTGACGTCGGCGAGCAGCGACCCGATCAGCACGATGAGCGTGGTGCCGACGGTGAGGGCGGCGAGCAGCGGGAAGTCGAGTTCACGCGCGGAGGTGACGACGGCGCCGGCGATCCCGGGCCACGAGAACACCTCCTCGACGATCGCCGCGCCGACGATGATCTCCGGCAGCCGCAGACCGATCACCGTCACGAACGGGCCGAGGGCCAGCGGGACGACGTGCCGCAGCAGGATCGTCCGCTCGGGGATGCCGCGGGCCCGGGCGCCGCGGACGGCGTCCGACCCGATCGCGTCGCGCACCGACTGCCGCACCGACATCGCCAGCCACGGCACCTGCGAGACCGCCAGCACGGTCACCGGCAGCACGAGGTGCTCGGACACCTGGCCGAACGTCGGGTCCGTTCCGGCGTCGGTGAGACCGGCGACGGGCAGCCATCCCAGCAAGAGCGCGAACACCGCGACCGCGCCGAGGGAGAGCACGAACGGCGGGGTGGCCTGCACGACCGGGGCGAGCGGCGTCACCAGCCGGTCCACCGGGCCGCCCGGGCGCGCGCCGGACCACACGCCGAGCACGAACGACGCCACGATCGCCAGGCCGAGCCCGAGGCAGGTGAGCAGCAGGGTCCACGGCAGCCGCTCGCCGATCACCGTCGCGACCGGCTGCCCGAAGCTGCGGGAGACTCCGAGGTCGCCGGACAGCATCCCGCGCACCCAGTGCCCGTACGTAGCCCACCACGGATCGTGCAGGCCGAGTTCGTCGGCGAGGCGGGCGCGGTCGGCGTCGCTGGTGGTCGTGTAGCGGTCGCCGAGATAGCCGGCCAGAGGGTCGAACGGCGAGCGGGACGCCAGCGCGAACAGCGCCGCCGACACCACGACGAGCAGTGGCACCGCGAAGGCGGCCCGGCGCAATGCCATCCGGGCGGGTGTCGAGGTCACGGGTGGGTCCACTCCCGCAGGTTCCACCACGGTCCCCAGCCGACGCCGTGGCTGTGCGGCTCGAGGATCGGCGCCCGGCCGGTCCAGTCGCTGTCGCGCACCACGTAGGTGTGATCGAGGAACACCAGCATCACGTAACCGGGGTCGGCGACGTACGCGGTCTGCACCGCGCGGTAGTCGGCGGCGCGCGCGGCCGCGTCGACGCTGCGGCGGGCGTCGTCGAGGGCACGGTCGATCCGCGAATTCACGTAGTTCGAGGCGTTGTCGTAGCCGCTGCCGACACCGGGCCGCGCGTACGACGAGTGCAGCGTCGAGTACAGCTGGGTGTCCGGGTCGTACGGAAGGTCGCCCCCGCCGAGCAGCCCGGCCTTGGCGGTGAGCTGGTCGGGGAAGACGCTGCGGTCCACGGCCTCGACGTTCACCCGCACCCCGATCTTCGATGCGTCGGAGGCGAACGCCTGCGACAGGTCCCGGCGCAGCGTGTCCTGCGGGAAGTACATGACGGTGAACTCGGCGCGGGCCCCGTCCCTGACGCGCACTCCGTCGGGGCCCGGCACCCAGCCTGCGTCGGACAGGATCTGCTCCGCCCGGACGCGGTCGAACGGGAACACGGCACTCGGCTCGTAGGCGTCGCCGTACACCTCCGGCACCGGGGTGGACGCGGCCCGTCCGTGCCCGGCGAGGATGCTCTCGACCATCGCCTCCCGGTCCACCGCGAGGTTGAGTGCCGTGCGCATCGCCGGATCGGCGGTGACCGGGTTGTCGGCGGGCAGCGTCACGCCGCGCCAGTCCGCGGACGTGTTGGCGACCACCTCGTACCCGTCGCGGTCGGCGAACGTGTTCGCCAGGAGCGGCGGAAGGTTGGCCCCGTCGAGTTCGCCGGACGCCATCCGCTGGGCGCGGGCATTGTCGTCCGGCACGTACACCACGGTGAGCCTCTTCACCTGCGGGGCACCGTCCCAGTAGTCCTCGTTGGCCTCGTACACGGCCTGGTCGGCCCGCAACGACACCAGCTCGTAGGGGCCCGTGCCCACCGGTGCGCTGTTGAGCGGCGACTGCTCGGCCAGGCCGCCGGTCAGCCGTTCGGACGGTGCGATCCCCAGCAGCAGCTTGGTGGGCCACGGCGAGTACGGATAGGCGAGCCGGAACTCCACGGTGTCGGGGCCGGTGGCCTGCACCGACTCGAGCATGTCGTACGACGTGGCCAGCGGCGACGCCGACGCGGGATCGAGAATCGCGCGGTAGGTGGCGACGACGTCCTCGGGTCCGAACGTCGTGCCGTCCGTGAATCGGACGCCGTCGCGGATCCGGACGGTCCACACCTTCGCGTCGGCGTCGGGAACCGGCATCTCGGCTGCGAGCGCGGGCTCGAGCGCCGGGATACCGGAGTCCCGGCCCCCGGAGAGCCGGACCAACCCGTCGTACACCTTGGCCTCGCCCGCCTCGCCGAAGCCGGCGACGGGGTTGTAGTTGCCCAGTTCGTAGCCGTCGGCGAGGACGAGTGCGGTGCCGCCGTCGGCCCGAGGCGAGGCCGGCGCGGTGCATCCGACCAGGGCAATCGGTACGAGTGAGAAAAGAGAAAGAGCTGGAACGAGTTTCATGATCCTCCCGAGGGTGGACGTGGAGAAGGGGGAACGAGACCGACATATGTGCGGCTGTTCAGATGAGAAGGTAGCAGTGCCGCGCAAGTCGGATCGTCGAATTCGACTCGGTACGGCCACATTCCGAACGCAGGGTGGTGACGGGTACCCCTCTCGGCAGGCTCTTCCCTCGGAACGGGCCGAGCTTGATAGCTCGGCGCGAATCTGTAAGATGTTGGGCACCGCCAGATTCCAGGAATGAAGCTGCTGCACGCGCTCGCGACGGATCGTTCCGCTCGCTCCCCCTGGTTCGCGGCACCCACCAACGAGACATCCCTCGGGATGAGAACGGACAGTGCTCGCCATGAACCTCAGTCCGCGCGAAATGGACAAGCTGTACATCCACGTCGTTGCCGATCTCGCGCGTCGTCGTCGTGACCGGGGGCTGCAACTCAATCACGGCGAGGCTGTCGCGCTCATCAGCGAGGCGGTCGTGGAGGGTGCCCGTGACGGCAGGACCGTCGCGGAGTGCATGCAGCTCGGTCGACAGGTGCTGACCAGCAGCGATGTCATGCCCGGCGTGCGTGAGATGACCCAGCTCGTGCAGGTGGAGGCCACCTTCGTCGACGGCACCAAGTTGGTGTCGTGTCACGACCCGATCGGTGGATGAGCACGTGGCCGCCGTGAACGTGATCCTCGTGTGCGGACACGAGTGTCCCGACCCCGCCTACCTGCAAACCGTCTCGCCCGACTGGACTGTCGTCGCAGGTGGCCGCGCCCTCACCGCCGCGATCGACACCGCGCGGGCGGCGTCCACCGACCCGGTATGTGTCGTGCCGATGACCCTGGGACGGGACTCCGGTCTGGTGGCCGACGCAGCCCGGGCCTCGAGTTGGGCACGCAGGGAATCGAATTCGCCTCCCCTCGTGCTGTCGTCCCCGCTGGGGACGGCAGACCACCTGGTCGGCTGGTTGCGCGGCCGGGCCGCGGCCGCGTCGTCGGACGCGCTGTTGGTCGTCGCACCGACCGGCTCCCCGTTCGAGGACGCCGAGCTGTTCCGAATCGCGCGGCTGGTGCGGCAATTCGGTCCCTCGGCGCTGGTGGAGGTGGCTCTGTCGGGCGGGGACCCCGACCTCGACGACGGTATCGACCGATGTCGTCGACTGGGTGCCCGGCAGATCGCCGTCCTGCCGGCGTGGCTCGGCTCGGGGCCGGCGCTTCCTTCCGGGGTCGCCGACGGCGGCCCACTACTGACCGGCGCGGCGTTGCGCGAGCTTGTCGAGGCCCGGGTGGCCGATGCCCTGCACGATCTGGCGCACGGGCACGACGGAATCGCAGACGGACTGAGCGCAGAGCACGGGCACGGCTTCGCCCACAGCCACGGTCCCGGCGGAAGCCACGGCCACGGCCACGGACACGGCCACTAGGCAGACAGACAGATACCACCGAACACCTCTGACCGACTCCCGGGTATCCGGGAGTCGGCTTCTTCGTTCGTTTTTCGCAGCGGCGGGTAGAACCCGCAGGAAAGGACACGACACCACATGACGGAGGGAGCGAAGTACCTGTACGCCGACGAACCGGTGCCCCTCAATGTCGGACGCCGGCGAGTTGTGGTCACCGTGTCGAACATCGGCGACCGCGCGGTGCAGGTGGGCTCGCACTACCACTTCTTCGAGGTCAACCGCGCACTTCGGTTCGACCGGGCGGCGGCGTACGGGATGCACCTGGACATCGCGTCGGGTACGGCGGTCCGGTTCGAACCGGGAGACACCCGCACCGTCACACTGTGCGAGTTCGGCGGCACCCGTGAGCTCGCTGGGTTCGCCGGACTGGTCCACGACGGTGGTGACCACGTAGCGCCGCTCGACGACCCGGACATCCGTTCCGGAGCGTTCCGGCGTGCGGTCGAGCGTGGATTCCTCTCCGCCGCCGACGATTCGGACGGCGACTGCGCGGCGGACCGCCGCGAGCCCGAGCCGGCCGTTCTGCCGCGACGCACGTACGTCGACCTGTTCGGCCCGTCCGTCGGCGACCGGTTCACGCTCGCAGACACGAACCTCGTGGTCGAGGTCGAACGCGACTGCAACGCCGGTGCCTTCGGTGACGAGGCCGTGTACGGCGGTGGTAAAGCCGTCCGCGACGGCATGGCGCAGGACCCCGCCGCGACCGCCGCGTCCGGGGCTCTCGACCTGGTGATCACCAATGTGGTGGTGCTCGACGGGGTGCTCGGGGTCGTCAAGGGTGACCTCGGTGTGCGCGCCGGGCGCATCGTCGGTATCGGCAAGGCAGGCAACCCGCGTACGCAGGACGGGGTGAGCCCGGGACTGGTGATCGGTCCCGGCACCGAGGTGATCTCGGGCGAGCACCTGGTGGCGACCGCCGGCGCCGTCGACACCCACGTCCACTTCCTGGCGCCACAGCAGGTGGAGGAGGCGCTCACCAACGGCGTCACCACGATGATCGGCGGTGGCACCGGTCCTGCCGACGGCAGCAAGGGCACCACCTGCACACCGGGCCCGTGGCACATCGGCCGGATGTTGCAGGCCGTCGAGGAGCTGCCGGTGAACGTCGGATTGCTGGGGAAGGCGACGTCGTTGCCGGAGGCGATGGCCGAGCAGATCGCAGCAGGACTGTGCGGGATCAAGATCCACGAGGACTGGGGCGCCACGCCCGCGACGATCGATGCCGCGCTGCGGATCGCCGACGACATGGACGTGCAGGTGGCGATCCACGCCGACACCCTCAACGAGTCGGGATTCTACGAGGACACGCTCGCTGCGATCAACGGCCGGACCATCCACACCTTCCACACCGAGGGCGCGGGCGGCGGCCACGCCCCGGACATCCTGCGCATCGCCGGTGAGCCGAACGTGCTTCCGGCGTCGACCAATCCGACACTGCCGTACACCGTGAACTCGGTCGACGAACTGTTGGACATGGTGATGGTGTGCCACCACCTGCGGCACGACATCCCCGAGGACGTCTCGTTCGCGGATTCGCGGGTGCGGGCGGAGACGATCGCAGCGGAGACGGTGCTCCACGACGACGGCGTCATCTCGATCTTCTCGTCCGATTCGCAGGCGATGGGCCGGGTGGGCGAGACGTGGACGCGCGCGATCCAGACCGCCCATCACTGCAAGGATCAGCGGGGTTCGCTGCCCGAGGACACCGCGCCGGACGGTTCGTCGCGCAACGACAACAACCGGATCCTGCGGTACGTCGCGAAGACCACGATCAATCCGGCGCTCGCGGCGGGTGTGGCCGACCACGTGGGTTCACTCGAGCCCGGCAAGCTGGCCGACATCGTGCTGTGGCCGGTCCATTCGTTCGGCGCCAAGCCGAGTCTCGTGCTCAAGGGCGGCCTGATCTGCTGGTCGGTCATGGGCGACCCCAACGGCTCGATCTCGACGCCGCAGCCGGTGCGGTACCGCCCGATGTACGGTGCGCTGGGTGCGGCGATGCGCGCGACCCGGCTGACGTTCGTATCGCAGGCGGCGCTCGACGCCGGTGTGCCCGAGCGGTTGGGTCTGCAGAGCCCGGTGGTCGCGGTGCGCGGCTGCCGTTCGGTCGGCAAGAAGGACATGGTGCGCAATACCGGGACGCCGCACATCACCGTCGATCCGGACACCTACCACGTCCGCGCAGACGGTGAGACCGTCACGATCGCTCCGGCGCAACGCCTTCCGCTCACCCAACTGTTCTACATCGTGTGAGGCCGGCATGACCGACGTGGCAGCTCTGCTCGTGACATTGCAACTCACCGATTCGGCGTTCCCCGCCGGGTTCTACACGCTCTCGCACGGCCTCGAGGGCTACGCGCAGACGGGGTCGGTGACGCCGGCGACGCTTCCGGAGCTGCTGACGGATCTGTTGCGGCATTCGGTCGGTCCCGCCGACGCGACGGCACTGGCGCTCGCGCACAACGCTGTTCGGGACGGGGATCGCGAGGCACTGCACCGAGTGGACCGACGCCTGCACGCCACCAAGCTCAACCGCGAGTTGCGGCGCGCCTGTACCCGGACCGGCCACCAGATGCTCGCGGTCGCGCGCGAGACGTTCGGCCGTCCCGAGATCGAGCGGTTCGGCGAGGACGTCGCCGCGAAGCGTTCCCCCGGCACACAGCCGGTGGTCACCGGGGTGGTCGCGGCGGCGTGCGGGGTGGATGTCGCGCAGGCGGTGGCCGGTGATCTGTTCGCGTTCTCCGCCAGCCTGGTGGGTGCCGCGCTGCGGCTGCGGCTCACCGATCACATTCGAGCGCAACGAATCCTCGCCGACGCCGCCCCGGTGATCGGGGAGGTCACCGCGGCCGCGCTGCGCCGCGACCTGAACGACCTCGGCGGGTGCACTCCCGTCGCCGACGTGATGTCGGCGGGACACGAGCGGGCCGACGCCCGCCTGTTCGTCAGCTGACACCAGAGGAAGGAGAAGACATGACCGACGTTCTGCGGGTCGGGATCGGTGGCCCGGTGGGCTCGGGCAAGACCGCACTGATCGAGGCGCTCGTCCCGGTGCTGACTGCACGGGGGCGCCGTCCGGCAGTGATCACCAACGACATCTACACACAGGAGGACGCCGAGCACGTCCGACGCACGCTCGACGGGATCCTCGATCCGGCACGCGTCGTGGGCGTGGAGACGGGAGCGTGTCCGCACACCGCCGTGCGGGACGACCCGACGATGAACCTCGCCGCGGGCGCCGAACTGCTGGAACAGTTTCCGGACGTCGACACACTCCTCTACGAGTCCGGCGGCGACAATCTGACACTGACGTTCAGTCCGGTGCTGGTCGATCTGTTCCTGTTCGTGCTCGACACCGCCGAGGGGGAGAAGATGCCACGCAAGCGGGGGCCGGGCATCACCGAGTCGGATCTGTTGGTGATCAACAAGATCGACATCGCGCAGTACGTCCGCACCGACGTGGACGTCATGGAGTCCGACGCGTACCGGGTCCGCGACGGTCGTCCGGTGCAGTTGACGAACTGCCTGACCGGACAGGGGCTCGATGCCATCGCGGACTTCCTCGACACGTTCAGGGAGCAACCGTGACCGGGGACGGGAACGGCGACGTCCCGGAGATCGTGGCCGGTTACGCGGGAACCCCCGAGACGCTGCCTGCCGGCAGCCCCGGCAAGGACGGCGTCCTCGAGCTCGGATTCGTCCGAATCGGTGGCCGGACCGAGCTGTCGCAGCACCGGCAGCAGCCGCCACTGCAGATCATGCGGCCCTTGTACGTCGACCCGGAACGTCCCGACCTGCCGGTGGTGTATTTGATGTCGACCGGCGGCGGGCTGGTCCAGGGCGATCGTATGAGGCTCGACATCGACTGCGGCCCGGACACGTCCGTGCATCTGACGACGCAGGCCTCGACGAAGGTGCAGCGGATGGACACCGACTACGCGACGCAGACGGTGACGTTGCGGGCGGGTGCCGGCGCCTTCGTCGAGTATCTTCCCGAACCGCTGATCCCGTTCGGTGGGGCGCGCCTGCACCAGCGCACCACGGTGACCGTCGATCCGTCCGCCACCGTGATCCTCGGGGAGACGGTGCTCGCCGGACGCCTGGCCCGGGACGAGAAGCACGAGTACGACGTGTTCGCGTCGGATCTCGAGGTCGTCCGACCCGACGGCGTGCTACTGGCGGTCGACACGATCCGGCTGCAGCCGTCGGACGGCGGCGTCACCGGGCCTGCGGTGTTCGGCGACCACGACGTGATGGGCACGCTGTACGTGATCACTCCGCTCGCGCACGCCCGTGCCCTCGCCGACGTGTTGCACGATGCGATCGAGGGCCCGACGGACGGCATCGAGGCGGGCGTGAGCATCCTCCCGGAGGACTGCGGGGTGTGGCTCCGGGTGCTCGGCACCGAGACCGAGGCCGTGGCCGCAGTGGTCCGCCAGGCCTGGGACGCGGCCCGGCGCCTGCTGATCGGGGTTCCGGCGCCGCACATTCGCCGAACCTGACGGGCAGGACGGGCGACGGGACGGGACACGAGGGTTCAGGGCTGACGGCCGTCGTCGCCGACCGACGTCCGGGGGATGCGTCCGCTGGCGAAGAGCGCCGCTACCGTCAGCAGTGCGGCGACCCAGAGTGCGGCCTGCAACGCCTGCAGGCGGGCGTCGGTGTTGGCCGACACCACCGCGTCCGCGACCGTCCGATCCACTCCGGCGGCATCGAGAGCCCCGGACAGTTGGGTGTCGCTGAGGAACGGGACACCGCTGGCGAGTTCCGTGGTGGCCTGTTCCTGGACGGTGTCGGGTACGCGGGGGTCGTCCTGGATTCCGGCGACGATCGAGGCGCTCAGTGTCGCGATCAGCACGGAACCGATGAGCGCGGTGCCGAGCGAAGCGCCGAGGTTGGTCGCGGTGTTCTGCAGGCCGCCCACCTCGGCGCTGCGCGCGTCGGGCACCGCGGAGACGGTGACCGCGCCGAGTTGGGACGCGAGCGCGCCGAGCCCGAGACCCATCAGCAGCATCGGGACCGCGACGATCCCGGCGTTGGCGCCGGGGTCCATGCCCGCGGCCAGGATCCCGATGCCGACGGTCATCGACGCGAGGCCCGCCCGCACGACGCGGCGCGGATTCGCGCGCGGCCACACCCGCGGTATCCCGACCGCGGTCAGGAGCAGCGCGACCGACAGGGGGAGCAGGCGCACGCCCGTCTGTAGCGCGGTCAGTTCGAGAACGACCGACAGGAACAGTGGGACGGTGAAGAACACGCCGGCCTGAATCATGAACTGTGCGAAGAACATCGTCAGTCCGCCGGACAGTTGCCGGTTGGCGAGCAGCCGGGTGTCGAGCAACGGTTCGCCACCGCGGTGCGTCAGGCGCGCCTCCCAGCGGGTGAAGGCGTAGATCACCAGCAGGCCCGCGAGCACGAGCCAGCAGACCGGGGACAGGCCCAGCAGTTCGGGACCGCCGGGTCGGCTGCGCAGCCATCCCCATTCGCCGGCCCGCAGCACGCCGTACACGACCAGGCCCAGGCCCGCGACGGACAGCAGCGAGCCGACCAGGTCGAGCCGGGCTCGCGCCGGCGGGGCGTCCTCGATCCGGCGCAGCACCGGCAGGATCAGGATCACGAGGACGACTTCACCGGCGAACACGTACCGCCACGACGCGAACGTGGTGACCGCGCCGCCTATCAGCGGACCGGCGGCCACCGCGACGGCGCCCGAGGCGGCGATCAGTCCGTAGGCGCTCGCACGCTTCTCGGGCGGGAAGTTGGCCGCGACGAGGGCGACGATCGCGGGCATGATGAGGGCGGCACCGAGACCCTCGAGCACCGACCACCCCAGCAGGAGCACGCCCAGGTTCGGGGCCAGTGCGGTGGTCAGCGAGCCCGCACCGTAGACGACGAGACCGATGCCGAACGCCCGCCGACGACCGATGATGCTGCCGATCTTCCCGCCGGTGATCATCAGTGTCGCCATCACGAGCGTGTACAGCGTGATCGCCGTCTGGATCCCGGTGATCGTGGTGCCGAGGTCCGACGCGACCATCGCCATCGACACGTTCATCACCGAACTGTCGAGCGTCATCAGGAACTGTCCCGCCGACAGTGTCGCCAGGATCAGCGTCGCCCGGGATCCGGTCGGACGCCCGATGGTGTCAGGCATACCCGATTGAATCAGGGCCGGGGCACGCCGCGCGGCGGATCGGCCTCAGTCGATCAGGCCGGTCCGATACGCGATCTCGAGGGCCTCGTCGCGCGAGTGCGCGTCGATCTTCCGGTACAGCGTCCGCAACTGGCTCTTGACCGTGTTGGTCGACACGAAGAGCGTGCGGGCGATCTCGAGTGTCGACAGGCCGCGCGCGAGTTCGGCGAGGACCGCACGCTCACGTTCGGTGAGTTCCACGTGGTGGACGGCCGCGGGGTACACCTCGCGGGCGTCGGTCGCGAGCAGCGCGGCCACGGCCTTCGACGGGGTCCGTGCCGCCGCATCCAGGTCGGCGAGCAGCGCCCGGGGGACCGTGGCGAGCATTCCGAGCAGCCCGGTCCGGTCCGCGATCGCCGTCGCCTGCGCCCACGACCGGGCGGCCGCGGCGTGCTCGCCCAGCGCGTGGTGCGCAGCGGTCTCGATCAGCAGGGCGTCGAGCTGGCTGCGGGTGAACGGATAGCTGAACCAGTCGCATTTGCGGCACAGTGCGAGCGCGGTCGCCGGCTTGCCGGTGAGCAGGTGAGCGCGCGCGGCGGGGATCAGCAGGATCGGCTCGGTGAGTTCGCGTTCGGCGAGCATCGACAGGGCGCGGTTGCCCTCGCCGAGGGCCAGGCGCAGTTCGACCTCGAGCGCCGACGTCAGCGACGCGACCTTCGATCCCGGGCGGAGCCTCGCGGCGTGGGACGCGATCGCGCGCTGCAGGACGGCCATACCGGCGTACGCCTGTCCGGTCGCGAGGGCGTGCCGGCAGTGGGCCAAAGTGACGAAAGGCCACAGCTCCTCGCGTTCGGAGGCCTCGCCCAGTTCGTCGAGCCAGTGATCGGCGGCCGCGATGTCGAGGCGGTCGAGTGCCACCAGGGTGCGGGCCACGAGTCCGCCCACCTTGACCATCGGCTCGAGCCAGCCGTCGGGATCGGGGTGCGCGTTCTCGAGCTCGATCCATTCCTCGGCGCGCCGCGGTTCGCCGGTCACGGCCCAGTTCATCGCGGAGTTGCCCGCCGCGTTGCGGGCCACGAAGTCGACTCCCTGCGCCAACGCGCCACGGTGTGCGAGCCGCAGCTCCACCGCCGATTCCGCGAATGCCCCGGCGAGTTCGTACGTGATTCCCCATTGGAGGCGCATCACCGGCAACTGGTCGGCGATGTCGTCCGGGCGGGTGTCGAGCGCGCCGCGGACCAGATGGGTGAGCCGGCGGGTCATTTCCGCGGCGCGTTCGTGCTCACCGCCGAGGCGGAGCATCAGGGTCTGGACGCAGCCCACGCTGAGGGCGTCGCGCGCCTTCTCGGTGGTGCCGAGTTGCTCGAGCGCTGCGGGCCGGCTGGGCAGCGCGTCGGCGGGGATGGTCGGCTGGGCGCCCAGGAGGATGAACAGGTCGCGTCCGGCCTTGATGGCGGGGTGGGCGTCGAGGTGTTCTTCCGGCAGGCCGCTCAGCGTCGACCGCAGTAATCCGAAGTGGCTGTCGATCAGTCTCACCCAGTGATCGGAGATCAGATCGAGCACGAAGTCCCAGTCCTTCGCCTCGACCGCGTACCCGAGTCCCGACGCGATGTTCCCGCGCTGCACCTCGTGGCGCGCCAGGACCGTGAGTCTCTCGTCGCGGTCGATGCCCACCTGCGCCTGTGCCGCGAGCAGGCAGTCGCGGACGGCCGGCGCGAACTCCCAGGCGTCCTCGACCGTTGTCTCGCAATGGTTGACGATTCCGGCGGATTCGAGAATCTCGAGCCGTCGCACGGCGTCGTCGGCGCCGGTCAGCAGCCGAGCGATCTCCTCCGTGATGACGCGCGCGGTGGCGACGGTGATGACGAAGTCGCGGCTTTCGTCAATCGAAGGATGTTCGAGCACAGTCGATTGCACGTATCGGGCGATCGTGCTGTCGAGGCGGTGCGCGAGGAGTTCCCGGCGTTCCGGGGAGTCGGGGAGATTCTTCGTGACGACGACCGCGATGCGCATCAGGGCCGGCAGTCCTCCGGTCCGAGTGCGGATGTAGTCCAGTTCGCCCGGCTCGAGCGATATTTCGGCGTGAGCGAACAGCTCCTCCGCGTCCTCGCGGGTGTAGAGCAGGTCGCGCGCCAGGATCAGCTCGTGCGTGGGCTCCATGACGACGGGGTCCCCGAACAGCGATCTGTCGCACGCGGTGGCGACGATGTTGACGTTGTGGCACCGGTCGAGAAGATGCAGGATCTCGTCCTCGATACGGACGTCGTGCACCAGATCGATACGAACGAGTACGAGCAGTACCGGCGCTCCGCAGTGGGCGAGATACTCCCGGACCTGCTCTGCTGCCGACGTGTTGTCCGGCGACGGATCGGTCTCTCCCGCAATGATGCCCGCCGCACGGATTCGCTCGATCGCGGACCGCCAGAACTCCTCCGACGTGGTGGTCTCCGCAGGGGCGGAAATCCACAGCACTGCACGATATTCCGATCTGGCGGACTCGAGCCACGACACGAGGAGGTTGATCTTGCCGAAGCCCCGCGGCGCGCGGATCACCGTGATCGGCGAGTTCCGGTCCAGGCGCGCGAGAAGTCGCTTCCGGGCCGGAGCCCATGCCGAACTGCGGCTCGGCATCGGACCTGTAATGCCGTTCTGCCGGCGCTCTCTCATTGGAAACCACCCCCCGGCTCCGGTTCGCACGATTCCCGCGACGCGGCGGGCTTCGAGACTTCTCTCCACAAACCTCTTCCGCACGATCATTGCAAATTGCGCCACACCGGACATTGGCTACCCTCTACTTCCACCCGATGAGACCTGCACTTGATCGCCGCGTACGTCATGGGGCACGGTCGATCCCATGACCGAGACCGCTCCGGATCCCGCACTGCACGGTGCCGTGCGGGCGCCCCGTGCCGATGTGCCGGTCGCTCGATCGAATTCGGTAAGGCTGGTCACTCGTCTCGACCTGTCGCGGCCGGACGGTGCCGGAGGCATGCTCCGATTGAGCGGGCGGGCGTGGGAGTTCGAGATCGACGCGCGCGCCGTGGAGTCGGTGCGGGACGCGGCCGACCTCGAGGCAGTCGTGGACTATCACGACGGTCGCACCCTCACCCGCATCCGCACGTCGCCCGCTGTGCCGGAACTCGCAACTCTCGTCGGGGCGTCGGCGATCGCAGGGTTCCGTGGGCGGGTCGACGCCGCGGTCGCGGATGGTGCCGCCGACGTGCGTGCACCGCTGGCCCAGTTGCTCGACGACGTGCCACTGGGCACGTTGATCTCGGGTCACGCCGTGTCGGCCGAACGCGCGCTGGATCCACACGCTGCCGTGGGTGGCACCGGCTACGTTCCGGTGGGCGACCAGTGCGCGGGCTACGTCGACGGCGGCGCGCTCATCACCACGATCGCCGTGCGCGGGCGCAGTCCGGTCGCGGACGGACCCGTCGCACCGCCCCTCGACGACGCCTTCGGGCGCACACCGCCCGCCCTGGGGATCCACGCGATGCGACGTCGTCGCAGGATCGACCGGTGGACCGAGAACGGCGAGCTGCGTTTCGACGCGATGTTCCGAGACACCTACGTCCGCGCCGACGGGGTCGAGACGGTGATCCACGAGTACGAACTCACGGCGGCCGTCGACGCCGCGACGGGCGTCGTCCGCGAGGCGACGGCGACGCCTCGGGTGTTGCCGTGGCTCGATTGTCCGGGCGCCGTGGCCAGCGCCGGACGACTGGTCGGGACCGCGATCACGGACGTCGAGGCGGACGTGCGCCGCGGCTTCCGTGGACCGCACACGTGCACGCACCTCAACGACCTGCTGCGCAGCATCACGCGCTGATCCGGGGAATTCGCCCGATATCCGACATCGGCGCGGCGGACACGGGATGATGCCGGTGCCGGCGGGCGTGCGGCGGCGCAGTGCCCGCCGCGTCCCGCCGCATAACATCCGACCGTTGGACGAGGAGTGCCCGTGGGGATCGGTAGACGAGCTTCGGTCGTGGGACGGTTCGCGGCGCCTGCGTGCGCCCTCGCGGCGATGACGGCCCTCGCGGCACCGGCATGGGGCGCGCCCGCCGACACACCGGCGACGCCACCGACGGATGTGTCGACGTCCGAGCCGCAGGACTGCACCGCGACCGGATCGGCGTCGTCGGCGTCGCTGGACACCGGACTCGGTTCGGAGTGGTCGGCGCCCGTCTCCTCCGCGACGTTCGGGCTGTCCTGCAGCGGATCGGCCGTGCTGCTCGACCTCGGGTCGCTCGCGGCGTTCGTGGGCAGCTGACGCCGCCAGGTCTGTCGAGACCGCACGCGCGGGCCCGAGTCACGTCCAGCGGTGGGTCAGGACGTGGTCGCACGCAGGTTTCGGCGCAGGATCTTGCCGGAGGCCGACTTCGGGACGATCTCGATGAACTCCACCTGCCGCACCTTCTTGTGCGGCGAGACACGTCGAGCGACGAAGTCGATCACCGCCTCCTCGGTGAGCGCGGCACCCGGCTGGCGAACGACGAACGCCTTGGGCACCTCCTCGCCGTCGGCGTCGAGGACCCCGACGACGGCCGCGTCGGCGATCTGCGGGTGGGTCAGCAGGAGTGCCTCGAGTTCGGCGGGTGGCACCTGGTAGCCCTTGTACTTGATCAGTTCCTTCAAGCGGTCGACGATCGTGACGTTGCCGGCTGCGTCGACGGTCGCGATGTCTCCGGTGTGCAGGTAGCCGTCCGCGTCGAGCGCGTCGGCGGTGGCCTGCGGGTTGCCGAGGTAGCCGAGCATGACGTTGGGTCCCTTGCACCACAGTTCGCCGGGTTCGGAGTTGCCCTCTCCGATGGGGTAGTCGACTTCCTCCCCGGTGTTCGGGTCGACGAGCTTGCACTCCATGCCGGCGAGTGTCGGTCCCACCGAGTCGAGCGGAACGTCGTCCCCGTCGAACGGGATCACGTGGCTGACCGGGCTCATCTCGGACATGCCGTAACCCTGGCGGACCTTGCAGTGGAGCCGGGCGCTCACCGCCTCGCCGAGCGCCCGGTCCAGCGGCGCCGCGCCGGAGAACACGGTGTGCACGCTGGAGAGGTCGAACTCTTCCACGAGCGGATGTTTCGCCAGTGCCACGGCGACCGGCGGGGCGACGAACACGTAGGTGCAGCGCTGCTCCGCGACGATTCGCAAGAACTCCGGTAGCTCGAACTTGGGCATCGTCACCAGTGACGCCCGGTTGTACAGGGCGGCGTTGAGCAGCACGGTCATTCCGTAGATGTGGAAGAACGGCAGAACCGCGAGAATCCGGTCGTTCGGGGTGATCTCGATCGGCGCCTCGATCTGGAGCACGTTGGCCACGAGGTTGCGGTGGGTGAGCATTACGCCCTTGGGTCGGCCGGTGGTCCCCGAGGAATACGGCAACACCGCCAGATGCGTGGCGGGGTCGAACGACACGTCGGGAGCGGGCACGTCCTCGGCGAGCAGGTCGCTCAGGGATGGGTGTCCCGGCGCACCGTCGATCACGACCAGACGATCGGCGGGAAGGCCGACGGCGGCGGCTGCCTCCGTTGCCTGAGGAAGCAGCGCCGAGACCGTGAACAGCCACTGCGCCTTCGAGTCCGCGAGCTGTCCGCGGATGTCCGCCGCGGTGTAGAGCGCGTTGACAGTCGTGGCGGTGGCACCGGCCCGGAGGATGCCGTGGAACACGGCCGCGAAGTCGGGCGAGTTCGGTGAGAGGAGGGCGACGACGTCACCGACCCCCACGCCACGGGCCGCGAGGGCGCCGGCCACGGCGTCGATCCGCCCGATCAAGGTCCGGTAGTCGGTGACGGTCCCGGACGCGCCGTCGATCAGAGCCGGACGATCGAGGTCGGTATCCGCGATGGAACCGAACAGGACGTCGTGGACGCTCCGGTTCGGGATCGGGACTGCGGGATAGGGGCTGCGAAAGCTCATGATGCTCCTGTCGATTCGTTGTCCGGTGAGTTCGAACGCATGCCGTGCCTATCCCATCGAGCCAGTGCCACATCCAGATCCTCGGTGCGCGGCGGCGGCGCCGCACCGCGCGTCGAGCCCAGCCGTGGGGCAGGCGCCGGCATCATGAAGCCGGCGGTGTCGGTGAATGCCGCGCGGTGGGTTGCGTGGCTGTGAAGGGTGGCCTCCTGCAGTGAAAGTACCGGTGTGACACAGGCGTTCGCTCCTTCGAAGGCCGCCGTCCAGTCGCTGCGCGCCCGAGAGGCGAAGATCCCGTCGAACCGTTCCGCCAGCTCGTTCCAGTTCGAGCGGTCCCACCGGTCGGGTAGTGCGGCCGGGTCGAGTCCGAGGCCGCGCACGAATCGGTCGTAGTACACATCCTCGAGGGCGCCCACGGCCATGAACCCGTGGTCGGCGCACTCGTAGGCGCGGTAGAAGGGCGCCGATCCGTCGAGGAGATTGGTGCCTCGGTCGGGCGACCAACGGCCGGCATGCTGCCACGATCGGACGAGCGCGGTCACCGAGCTGGCGCCGTCGATCATGGCCGCATCCACCACCTGGCCCCGGCCGGTCCGGGTTCTCTCCCACAGAGCGGCGAGGATGCCGACGAGCAGGAACATCGATCCCCCACCGAAGTTCGCGACGTAGTTCAGTGGCGGCGACGGTGGCCCGGTCGCGGGGCCGAGCGGTTCGAGCGCGCCCGACAGCGCAAGGTAGTTCACGTCGTGGCCGGCCTCCCGGGCCAGCGGGCCCTCCTGCCCCCAACCCGTCATCCGGCCGTAGACCAGTCCCGGATTGTCCTGCAGGCAGACGTCCGGGCCGAGGCCCAGCTTCTCCATCGTGCCGGGCCGGGAACCCTCCATCAGGACGTCGGCGCTGCCGATCAGGCTGCGCACTCGGCGCCGGCCGCGGTCGCTCGTGAGGTCCGCGGTGACCACGGTCCGTCCCCGGAGCATCCCCGCATCGGCGTCGTCGATCCCGTCGTCGGAGGCTGTCGACGACGGCCGGACGACGCGCACGATGTCGGCGCCCAGGTCCGCCAACATCATCCCCGCGTGCAGTAGCGGACCGATGGCCTCCATCTCGACCACCCGGACCCCCGCCAGCGGCCCGCCGTGACCGTGCGCGGCCGTCCTCTGCGGCATCGTCATCCCTGCCCGGCCGGGGCCGGAACCGCTGCGGCACGGGCGGGTTCGGTTCGGAAGTCCGCAGGGTCGACCTTGTTGGTCATCGCCCAGTAGTCGTTGATACGCCAGGGCAGTACCGATACGACGCGGCCGTCCGGGTTGCGGTACCAGTTCTCCATCGCGGGGTGTGTCCACACCATGCGTGCGTGCCGACGATCGACTGCCTCGTTGTAGCGATCGTTCACCTCGGTCCGGCACTCGAGTGTGCCGAGACCCTCCGACCGCATCAGCGCGAGAGCGTCCATGATGTAACGGATCTGGCATTCCAGGATCGTGATGAAGCTTCCTCCGTGGCCGAGGCCGGTGTTCGGCCCGGTCATGATGAAGAAGTTGGGGAAGTCCGGGACCGTGATGCCGAGATAGGCGCGGGCGTCGTGCTCACCCCAGATCTCCTTGGTGGACCGACCCGAGCGACCGACGATCTCCATCGGGTGGAGAACACGCACGCTGTGGAAGCCCGTCGCCATCACGATGACGTCCAGTTCGTGCTCGACGCCGTTCGAATCGATCAGGCCGGAGGGTGTCACGGCGTCGACACCGAACGGAACTAGGGTGACGTCGGGTTTGCGCAGCATCGCGAACCAGCCGTTGTCCAGCAGCATCCGCTTGCCGAAGGGGGGATAGTCCGGCAGGGAGGCCGCGATCAGATCGGTGCGGTCACCCAGCTGATCGCGTAGGTAGCGCTCGTAGAACTTGCGATGACCGTGGTTGGTCGCGTTGATCGAGGCGTTCGGCTCGGGCCAGTCCGGATCCACCTGGAGGGACGGGTACACCTTGTCGTTGAAGATCCACGACAGACGTGCCCGATACCACTCGCGATAGCCGGGCACGTGGTCCATGAGCCAGTGCACGTCCTCGGGGATGGTCGCGAAGTAGTCGTCGTTCGGCGCGATCCACTGCGGCGAACGCTGGAAGATCGTCAGCGATCCGACACGGTCCGCAATGGCCGGCCCGATCTGCATGGCACTGGCGCCCGACCCGACGATGCCCACCTTCTTACCCAGCAGCGCCTCCGGATCGTCGAGCTCGCTGGGCCACTCCGCCGAGTGGAAGAGGCGCCCACCGAAACTCTCCATCCCCGGCAGGTTGGGGACTTTCGGACGGTTGAGCAGGCCGACAGCGCTGATCAGGATCGGGGCCTCCCAGAGCTCCGAGCTCTCGTCGGGCCGGCGCACCGTGACGCGCCAGCACTGTCGCGATTCGTCGAACTCGGCACGCGTCACCTCGTGCCGGAAACGGACATGCCGCCGGATGTCGTGCGCCGCGGCGAAGTCCTCGAGATAGTTCTGCACCTCGTCACGCTTGCCGAAGTGGGTCGACCAGTTGTGCGGGAACGACGAGATCGAGTAGAGGTGGCTCGGTGTGTCGACCCCGGCACCCGGGTAGCGGTTCTCCCACCACGAACCGCCCACCTCGTCGTTCTTCTCCACGATCACGTGGGGGATTCCGGCGCGGGTCAGCTCGACCGAGGCCAGCATCCCCGCGATGCCCGCTCCGATCACGATCGCGTGCAGGCGGTCGTCCGGCGTGCTCGTAACGGGTTCCGGCCGTGGACCGTTGACAATCTCCGCCATCATGGGCGCGAAATCCGACGGCACCGTCTCACCGCAGGTGAGGTCGAGAATCCGCTCGACCTCCGCGTCGTCCAACCGCCGCCGCGGGGGCCGGCCCAGCGCCCACCAATGTTCGACGGCGTCCACCAGTGCACCCCGGATCTCGGACTGGACGTCGTCGGGAAGCCCTCCCGTCGCGTTGTCGTCCATGCCTCGGCTGCGGGTGGGTCGGTAACGGGGGCCCGTCCAGCGCTCGTCGGCGGTCAACTCCAGCAACACCGCGAGCATGGTCGGAACGTTTCCCTGTCGCACCGCCGAACGGAGGCGGTCGTGGTCAGTGAAGTTAGCCATGCGACGGAGGCTAACACGAGTTAGTTTGTTCGCAAACCTTGAAGGTAGAACCGTTCACTACCTTAGTAATCAAGGCTTGACCACGGGCGGCGCCGATGCAAGTATGAGCCACATCATACTAACGATGGTAAGTCTTGGAAGTGAGGAACCATGGACCTGTCGGTACGTGTCGAAGCGTGGGCGACCGATCTGCGGCGGTGGCCGAGACTGTGCCGTGAGGCCGGCGCGGGGCGGCCCCGGACTGTCCCTGCTGCCGGTGTCGACGTCTGCGAGGCAGCATGAACACCGTGAGCGCAATGGCCGACGGTCGAACCCTCACGCAGATCCAGGCATCACCTCTGGGTCGGGCGACCCTGGGCGACCAGCTCCGCCGCCACGCGCAGAGCCGGCCGTCCAAGGCCGCGATCGTGTCGTACCGTTCCGACGGTCGACGCACGGTGACCACTTACGCGGCGCTCGACAGGGGGGCCAACCGAGCCGCCCACATGTTCCTCGGGCTGGGGGTCTCCCGCGGTGAGCGCGTTGCGGTGATGGCCCGCAACCGGGTGGAGTCGGTGATCGCCTACTACGGTGCCCTCAAGATCGGGGCGGCGTACTCCGGGATCAACGTCCTCTTCGGGCCCGGCGAAGTGTCCCAGCAGCTCGCGCATCTCGAGCCCGCGGCCGTCGTCGTGGCCGCCGAGTTCCTGCCGGTCGTCGAAGAGGCGCTGGCGGGCCTGACGACTCGTCCCGAAGTCGTGGTCCTCGACGGCGGACGCGACACCGGTGGCCACCGTTTCGAGCACCTCCTCGAGTCCTCGCCGGCCACCGAGCCGGATTGCGACGTGGACGAGCACGACCTCGCCATGATCGTGTACACCAGCGGCACCGAGGCGGCGCCGAAGGGCGTCATGCTGCCCCACCGCAATTACCTGGTCTCGACTGCGCCCGCCTACACATGGGGGCTCAGGTGCCTGGACGACGACGTCTGGCTGTACGTGATGCCGTTCCACACGATCGCCGGGATCGGTTCCCTGACATCGCTTCTGCTCCTCGGTGCGACTCTGGTGCTTCCGGCGAGCCTCGCGCCGGCCGACGCGTTGCAGATGATCGAGACGGAGCAGATCACGGTGCTGGCACAGACGCCGACGTTCTTCATCTCGCTCGCGGAACACCCACGGTTCGGTCCCGAAACCGTGGGCACCATCCAACGCTGCCTGACCTACGGAGGCCAGGTGTCACCGCGGACGGTGGATGCCTGGCACGACGCGGCACCCGCGTCGGTGTGGGGCACCTACTGGGGTCAGTCCGAGCTGACGCAGCTGGGTTCCGTCGGCTGGTTCAAGCGGCTCGAGGACATTCCCGATCAGGATCCGACCTGGATCGGCAAGCCGGTCGGACACCTCGAGGTCAAGGTGGTCGATGCCGACGGGAACGAGACCGAGAGCGGCGAACTGCTCTGCCGCACACCGTCGGTGATGCTGGGCTACTACAAGGATCCCGAGAAGACGGCCGCGGTGCTCGACGGCGGGTGGGTCCGCACGGGCGACATCGTGCGCCGCGACGCCGACGGCAACATGTTCTTCCTCGATCGCAGCAAGGATATGATCAAGACGGGCGGCTACAACGTGTCCTCCCAGGAGGTCGAGCGCGTACTGCAGACGCATCCCGGGGTGGCGCGGGCCGCCGTCGTGGGACTTCCGGATCCCTACTGGTCCGAGGCGGTCACGGGCTTCGTCGTCGCAGTCGACGGCAGCGACCTCTCCGTCCAGGAGCTCCGAGATCACTGCAAGACCGAGCTCGCCGGTTATAAGGTCCCCAAGGCGATCATGATCGTGGACGAGCTGCCCACGGACGCCCAAGGCAAGCTGCTCAAGAGAGAACTGCGCCGGATGTATGCAAAGGAATGAAACGCTGAACACCGAACCCGACGGCAGTGCGACGCCCGCATCCGGTCGATCCGGACTCGTGGGTCTTCCCAGTCGACGCGACGCCATCCTGGCCGCCGCGGCCGAGTACTTCGCCGAGCAGGGGTATCACTCCGCCGGGATGCGGGGCATCGCCGATTCGGTGGGGATCAAGGGTGCGAGCCTGTACAACCACTTCACCTCGAAAGAGGAGATCCTCTATGCGATCGCGCTCAAGATGACGCAGGTCCCGGTCGAGGAACATCTCCTGGTCCTCGAAGAGTCCGGAACGCCGGCCGAGCGGCTCACGGCGCTGATCGATGTCCATCTGCGGCACCTGGCGGTCAACCGGGTCGAGCACCTGGTGAGCCTGCGAGAGCTGTCTGCGCTCACCGAGGAGCACCGCGAACGGGTGCTCGAGTACCGCAAGTACTACCAGCGACGTGTGCGTGACGTGATCGCGGCCGGGGTTCGCGCGGGGGAGTTCGACAACGACGACCCGGCCCGCGCGGCCGTTGCCGTGCTGGACCTCATGAACGGGGTGAGCTGGTGGCTCCGGGACGATCACGACATCGACGCGCTGGTGACCACCTACGTGGATTACATCGTCGGCGGAATCCTGCGCCACCGCCCCGGACAGTAGAGAGGTCGGGCCGGTCGGCGGCCCCGGTCCATGTCCTCCGAAGCAGTCGGTCTCCCTTCGCATCGCGCGGAGGGAGACCGACTGCATTCACGTCTCGGATCAGAGTGCTCGCCGTAGAAGGGGGACCAGGGCGTCCGGATCCGCGATGGGGTTCGGGTTGGTCCCGCACCAGATGTCCTTGAACGTGTACGTCGCCAGACTGTGGAGATCGTTCTCGGTCAACCCCACCTCACCCAACGACCGCGGCATGCCGAGTTGCCGGATGAGCGTGTCCGCCAACTCGTGTGCGGGCGTCTGCGGCGCGCCCAGCGAGGCGCTGATCAGCGCTTGGCGATGCTCGTTGACCTCACGGTTGTACTCGAGCGCGAAAGGCGCCATGACGCACGAGGTGTAGCCGTGGGGCACGTCGAACGAACCACCGAGGGCGTGCCCGACGGCATGGCTCACACCCATGTCCAGTCCCGCGACGATCGCGACCATCGACGACCACGCACCGACCTGGCACATCTGGCGGGCCTCCACGTCGTCGGCGTCCTCCTTCACCCGGACGAGTCCTTCGGAGAGCAGCCGGATGGCATTCATCGCCATTCCGTCGTAGTACCCGTTCGACTCGAGGGAGCCGAGCGTCTCGAAGGCGTGGTCGAGCGCGCGCACCCCGGTCGAGAGCCACAGCCATTCCGGCGTGTGCCGTGCGAGCGCCGGATCGAGGATCACGGCCTTCGGGGTCATCGCCGGATGCAGGTACCCCTCCTTGACGTTGCTCTTCTGGTCCGTCGACCCGGCCAGTGCATTGAACTCGCCACCGGCGAGGGTCGTGGGTGCCACCACCACCGGAATCCTCGGCGCCGTGAAGCTGGGGGCCGTCACCGAGGTGTCCGGATTGACCTGCAGGTGATAGGCGTCCATCTGGGAGACCTCGCGAACGCCGTGTTCCAGAGTCACGGCCAGGATCTTCGCCAGGTCCGTCGCCGACCCGCCGCCCACGCACAACAGCATGTCGGGGTCGACCTCGGAGGCTGCCAGGGTCGCGGCGATGACGTCCTCGCGTGGCACGTGGGGCCGAACCGCGTCGAACAGTCCCACGAACCGAGCGCCCAGTGCCTCTCTCACGCGGGCGATCTCGTCGGTCTGCGAGTTGAGTGTGCCGCTGCACACGACGAACACACGCTTCGCGCCCAGCAGATCCGCTTCCTGGGCGGCGGCCTCGGCCACCGGGATCCCGATGCGGACTCTCTCCATGGGCGTCAGGGAGACGAGCGATGACTGCACGGCAATACCATCCTTCTTCTTTTCGACCCGCCGACGACGCAGGCTAACGGCCGTTACCCTAGCCCACATTTGTGGCGTGCGCCACACCCTGTTTCTCCAACCGGGTGGAGAGCTGCGAGCGGTCTGGAATGCGGGTCTCCCCGTATCGAGTCTTCCTGCGGATTTACCGGGAATCGAGACCGGTGGGACGGTCCGACGACGAGCGGTCGGCCAAGCGGGAAGCCTACGGCGAGGCGACGGTGCGAACGTTTGCGAGCGGAGAAACTAACCGTGGTGTGTCTGTCTATTCGGTGTCCGTGCGCTCCCCGACCCGGCACGCAGGTCGTTCCAGCGCCTGCCGCCCGTTCCCCCGGGGCAGCCGCACCGTGAACGTGTTTCCCGTGGAACCCGATGTCACGGAGATGGTTCCGCCGTGCAGCGTCACGTTCTCCTCGGCGAGGGCGAGGCCGATCCCGCTGCCGTCGGTGCGGCCGCGGGATTCGTCGGCCTTGTAGAAGCGTTCGAACAGGTGCGCCCGAACCTCCGCGGGGATCGGAGCGCCGTGGTCGGTCACGGTGATCACCGCGTCGTCGCCGTCGGTTCGCACCGCCACCGCCACCGGCGGCCGACCGTGCGCGAAGGCGTTCGCCACGAGGTTCCCGACGACGATGTCGATGCGGCGCCGGTCCACTCGGCACGGGACGGCTCCGTCCGCCCCGAGCCGGGCGCGCGATCCGAAACCACGGGTGGCCAACGACTCCCGCACGACCTCGACGAGGTCGTGCGGTTCGAGGACGAGATCGGCCCGTCCGTTGTCGAACCGGGAGATCTCGATGACGTCCTCGGTGAGGCGGGACAGCCGCTCGGTGCCCCGACTGACGATGCGGGCCGCACGCGCGGTGTCCGGCGCCATCGAGTCGGCGTCCTCTTCGAGGACCTCGGCGACCGCGACCAGCGCAGCGAGCGGCGTGCGGAGCTCGTGGAAGACGTCGGCGACGAAACGTCGCGCGTCGGCCTCCTTCGCAGCGAGATCGGCAACGGTGCGGTCGAGTTCGGCCGCGGACCGGTTGAACGTCGCGACCAGCTCGGACAGTTCGTGGCTGGCGCCGGCGGTGAGTTCCTGGCGGGGACGTCCCGGGACGAGCGCCGCAGCGGCGGCGTTGAGTCGACGCAGCGGCAGCACGAGTCGGCGCGCGGTCCACAGCCCGGTCAACGCGGCGAGCGCCGAGACGACGATCGCGACCGCCGCCGCACGGCGTTCGAGCGAATCGATCTGCGCCTGGGCCTCGCCCAGGCCGAACACGGCGGCGACGAACGTCGGCCGGCCCAGGGGCAACTCGGGATCCCCGACGCGGCCACCGACGTAGAACAGTGGTGCGCCGTCGTTGTCGACGCGCTGGAACACCGGTAGCTCCGACTGCTCGAGGCGGGCCAGTAGTTCCGGTGGTGGGGAAGGGACGCCGAGGGGCCACGTGTCGGTGCGGACGGTGCCGGACCAGGCCACGCTCCCGTCCCCGAGGCCGCTGAACTCGGACAGCTCTCGTCGGGTCGGACGCTCTCCGATCCAGGGCACCGCGGAGTCGAGGGTGTCGGCGAAGCTGTTCAGGATCTGGTCCTGCGCGGTCGAGAAGATGTTGGCACGCGCCTGCAGGTACACCGCGGCGGAGGTCGCTACCGCCGCGACCAGCGCGATCACCGCGACGAGCGCCGTGAGCCGGGCCTGCAGCCCCGGGCGTCGAATCCTCATGCGACGGGACCGAACCGGTAGCCGAATCCGCGCACCGTCTGCACGTAGCGGGGATTCGACGGTTCCTTCTCGATCTTCGCGCGCAGTCGCTGCACACAGGCGTCGACCAGACGGGAGCCGCCGAGGTGGTCGAAGCCCCACACCTTCTCGAGCAGTTGCTCGCGGGAGAGCACCTGGCCGGGGCGCTCCGACAGAGCCAGCAGCAGTTGCCATTCGGTGCGGGTGAGTTCGGGCCGCCGAGCGCCCTCGGTGAGCGTCAGGGCGTCGCGATCGATCACGAGGTCGCCGTGCACCTCGCGGCCGTCCACGGTGGGCGCGGTCGGGGTTCGGCGCAGCACCGCCTTGATCCGAGCGTCGAGGATCCGCGGCTGCACCGGCTTGACGACGTAGTCGTCGGCGCCGGTCTCGAGTCCCGAGACGACGTCGACGTCCTCACCGCGTGCGGTGAGCATGATGACGGGGACACCGCTGCGGGCCCGGATCCGCCGGCACACCTCGAACCCGTCGACGCCCGGCAGCATCACGTCCAGCACGACGATGTCGGGCGCGCCGTCGGCGAGCGCCGCCAGTCCGGCCTCACCGCTGGCCGCCGCCGTCACCACGTGTCCGTAGCGGTGCAGCGCGAGGCTCAGCGCGTCGCGCAGGTTGTCGTCGTCCTCGATCAGCAACACCGCAGTCATGACGCCCATCCTCCCGACCCCGGGCCCCGGGACAATCGTCGCCACACCTTGTAGCAGAACGGTGACGAAACACCCGCAGGATCCGGAAACTCGGCGGCGACGGTGGACGCCATGCACATCCTTCGTAGAGGTATCGCCCTCCCGATCGCGGTCGTGATCCTGCTGGTGGGCGCCGCGCTGTGGTTCGTCGACGTGATGTCGCGACCGGCATCCGGTGGGCCCGTCGGCCTGGCGCGGCCCGGCGCCTCGACCGCGTACACCTTCGTGGACGACGCGGTCGCGGAGATGCGTGTCGGAGGGGCGCGACAATCGCGGCCGCGGCCCACCGCGAGCACCGCGAAGGTCATCACGGCGCTGGCCGTGCTGGAGAGGAAGCCGCTCGCGCCGGGCGAGGACGGGCCGACGCTGACCATGACCGAGGCCGACGCCGATCTCTACCGCGACTACGCCGACCGGGGCGGCTCGGCGGTCGCGGTGGGAGCCGGACAGCAGTTGTCGGAGTACGAGATGCTCGTCGGCATGCTGTTGCCGTCGGCCAACAACCTGGCCGACACCCTCGCGGTGTGGGCATTCGGATCGCTCGCCGAATACCGGACGGCGGCAACGCAGCTGGTCCGTTCGCTCGGCATGACGTCGACGACGGTGGGTACCGACGCGAGCGGCTTCTCGTCGTCGACGACCAGCACCGTGCAGGACCTGACCCTGCTCGCGGCGGCGGCCGTGCGAAATCCGGTGATCGCCGAGATCGTCGCGCGCGACCACGCGACGCTGTCGGGGGTGGGGGTGGTCTTCAACACCAACTCGCTGCTCGGCCGTCCGGGAGTGGTGGGCCTCAAGACCGGTACGACCGACGAGGCGGGCGGGGTGTTCCTGTTCGCCGCGCGGGTCGGCGCCGCCGGCCGTCTCGTGGTGGGGGCGGTGCAGGGCGAGGGCCGGTCGGCCCACGACGCCGTCACCCGGGCGTCCCGCCTGCTCGACGAGATCGAGGAGGACACCGCCACCGAGGGCTGACCGGACCCTCAGTGGCTGACGGGTGCGCCGAATCCTCTCTGTGCGAGCCAGTCCAGGACGGTGTCGGCGACGTCCGGCCAACCGTGGTCGACGGTGAGGGAGTGACCGCGGTCCGCCAGCACGATGTAGTCGTTGTCGGTGGGGGCCTTGCGGTAGCGGTGGTGGGCGGACCGGCTGACCGATTCCGGGACGGCGTGGTCCTGACCACCACCGAGGATGAGCAGCGGTCCACGACGTGCGGTCGTGTCGACGTGCGCGGGAGAACCGGGTAGCAGGTTCGCGAACGCCGCCTGGAACAGCGGCCGGCCGGGGGACGGGATGGTCCAGTGGTCGTAGATTTCGTCGGATTCGCTGCGGTCGATGGCATTTCCGAAGCTGTACGCGAAGGCGTCGGGCGTCGGTGTCACGGTGCGTTTGGCGTTCGCCGGGTTGCCAAGTACGGAGAACGTCGACCGTAGTTGCGCGAGTGGCAGTACCTTCACGCCCTGGATCTGGGCGGGGTCGATCGCCACGGCGGCCGCGGCGACGTCGGCGGCCAGCAGTTTCTGCGCGACGAGGCCGCCGAACGAGTGGCCGACGACGATGGGTTTGCGGCCCAACGGTGCGATGGCCTCGGCGAAATGTGCGGTGACCTCGTCGATCCCGTAGCCGGCCTGGTCGTCGGCGTGTTCGCGGGTGTCGGTGATGCTCGGCGCCTCCCCGGGCCACGTGGGTGCCAGGGTGCTGAATCCGGCGGCGCCGAATCTCGTTCGCCACGGGTCCCACGAGGAGGCGGCGAGCCAGAGTCCGTGGATGAACATGACCGGCGGGGCGTCGACGGCGAGGTGCGGTGTGTCCGGCGTGTCGGGCATGGTCTCGGGTCCTTCCAGATCGTGGAATGTGTCCCCAGTGCTGGCTATCACGATGCTCGGCCGCACCACTCGCGGAAGTCGTTATCGCCGTTTCGGTATGGACTTTGGTCACCAATCGAGGACAAACAGTTCGATTCGGTCCCGTTCAGTGAGATTCGTGCCACTCTCGACTGACACGTGTTTCAGTGTGAAGCAGGACACATCATCAAACAGATGATTGATACCGGTAGTCGAGCGTTTTTCACTGAAAGGGACTTGGGGAGCGGTCATGACGACGATGGATACGGAGAACGAAGAAGTCCGGATGATCGATGCCGGCGAGGCCCCGGAGCGTTTCGCGCGCGGGTGGCACTGCGTCGGTCTGACGCGCGACCTGCGTGACGGCAAGCCGCATCCGATCCACGCCTTCGGCACCAAGCTGGTGGTGTTCGCGGACAGCGAGGGCGATCTGAAGGTTCTCGACGCGTACTGCCGGCACATGGGTGGCGACCTGAGCCAGGGCGAGATCAAGGGCGACTCGGTGGCGTGTCCGTTCCACGACTGGCGCTGGAACGGCAAGGGCCGCTGCACCGACATCCCCTACGCCCGCCGCGTGCCGCCGCTCGCCAAGACCCGCGCGTGGACCACGATGGAGAAGGACGGACTGCTGTTCGTCTGGCACGACCCCGAGGGCAACCAGCCGCCGGCCGAGGTCACCATCCCGGAGATGACCGCCCCCGGTGAGGAGTGGACCGACTGGGTGTGGAAGCAGATCACCATCGACACCAACTGCCGCGAGATCATCGACAACGTCGTCGACATGGCGCACTTCTTCTACGTGCACTACGGCTTCCCGATCAAGTTCAAGAACATCTTCGAGGGCCACATCGCCACCCAGTACTACGAGGGCGTCGGACGCGAGGACATGGCCCGGCCCACCAAGGACGGACAGGCGGCCTCCACGGGCAACAGCTCGGTCGCGGCGTACTACGGCCCGTCCTTCATGATCGACGAGTTGACCTACCATTACCCGGATTTCGACATCGACTCGATCCTGATCAACTGCCACTACCCGATCTCGCCGAACAAGTTCGTCCTCATGTACGGCATCAAGGTCAAGCAGACCGACGACATCCGCGGGGAGAAGGCACAGGAGCTGGCGACGGCGATGGCGTCGTACATCACGATCGGGTTCGAGCAGGACGTCGCGATCTGGAAGAACAAGACCCGCATCGAGAACCCGCTGCTGTGCGAGGAAGACGGCCCCGTCTACCAGCTGCGCCGCTGGTACGAGCAGTTCTACGTCGACGTCGCCGACATCAGCCCGGACATGACCAACCGTTTCGAGTTCGAAATGGACACCACCAAGCCCGTCGCCGCCTGGCGGCGCGAGGTCGCCGAGAACATGGAGCGACGGGCGGCCGAGGTCGCTGCTTCGAACTGACGCCGACGGACGACCCGCGGGGTGCGCCGGAATAAGCCGACGCGCCTCGCGGTTGCCCGGTCATGGCCAGAACGGTGGTCGCAACCGCGTACGGGGGCCCCGAGGTCCTCGAGGTGATCGACGCGGACATCCCGCCCCCGGGGCAGGGCCAGGTCGTCGTCGCGATGCGGGCTGTCGGGGTCAATCCGCTGGACTACAAGCTCTACAGCGGTGCCTTCGGTACCGATCCCGCCCGCTTGCCGATCCGCCCGGGCATGGAGGGGGCCGGCATCGTCGAACAGACCGGTGCCGGCGCCGACACCGTCCGGGTGGGCGACGAGGTGATCGTGCGCACCGATGAGGGCGCCTACGCCGATCGGATACTGCTTCCGGTGGACGACGTCCTGCCGAAACCCGAATCGCTGACATGGGAGGGCGCAGCCTGCCTGCTGTCGTCGGGCGCGACGGCGTACGAGGCCCTCGCGGTCACAGACGTGGGCGAGGGGGACACCGTCGTCATCCACGGCGCGGCCGGCGGTGTCGGTGAACTGGCCGTCCAACTGGCCGTGATGCGAGGCGCCGTGGCGATAGGCGTCGCCTGGCCCGTTCATCACGATTTCCTGCGCACTCTCGGCGCCGTCCCGGTCTCGCCGGGGCCCGGCCTGGTCGCGCGGATCCACGAGGTCGCACCGGACGGGGTCGACGCGGTCGTGGACACCGTCGGTACCGACGAGGTGGTCGACGATTCGCTCGCGCTGGGCGTGGAGAGGGATCGGTTCGTCAGTCTCGTCGCGTTCGGCCGGGCGGTCCGCGACGGCTTCCGCACGGTCGACGGGATCAGTGAGGAGAGTGCGCGGATCCGCCGCGAGGCGCGTCCGCTGCTCGTGGACATGGCCGGGCACGGCGGGCTGGACGTGGTCGTCGGCACCCGGTTCCCGTTGGCCGAGGCCGCGGCGGCGCACCGAGCGCTGCAGGAACCGCACGCCCGGGGCAAGTTCGTGCTGCTGCCGTAGCGGGGACGGCAGCAGATCAGTCGACGCACGGAATGCCTCGGCTGTCGTCCGCCGCCACGGGTTCTTCCGGTGGTGGAGCCTCGAGCGGAGTGCTGGTGTCCTCGGAGGTCGTCGTGGTGCTGTGCGACCCGGACCGGGTGGTCCGGGAAGACGTGGGCGACGGACCGGTCGTGGTCGTGGTCGTGGTGGGGCTCTCGCCCGCGAACAAGCCGGCCACCTCGGCGCGCAGGCGGTTGGGGTCCACGATGTTCACGGCCTGACCGTCGACGGTGCGGTACCCCTCGATCGGCAGGGTGTGGAAGTCGAGTTCGCCCCGGGTGAGGTTGCGCGCACGGAGGGCGAACGACACCGGATCGAGGTCGTCGTCGACCACGACGTCGCTCTTGACCGTGTCGAACAGCCCGCGCATCTTGGAGACACTGCCGAACATGCCACCGGCATCGAGGTTGCGGAGGACGGCGGTGAGGAAGGCCTGCTGCCGGCGGGTGCGGTCGAGGTCGCCGTTGGCGAGCCCGTGCCGTTGCCGCACGAACGACAGCGCCTGCGACGGATCGAGCATCTGCCTGCCGGCGGGGAAGTTCGCGCCCGAGTACGGGTCGTCGACCGGTGCGTTGAGGCACACCTCGAGCGGGCCGAGCGCCTCGGCGATGTCGTAGAAGCCCACGAGGTTCACCTCGGCGAAGTGGTCGATGGGGACGCGCAGCAACTTCTGCACGGTCTCGATCGTGGACCGTCGCCCGGCGTCGCGGGATCGCTGTTCGCGTTCGGCGGGGTCGGTCACGCCCTGCTCCTCGAGGTCGGCGTCGGCGTCCGCCTTCGCCATCCCGTACGCCTCCTTGATCTTGTGCTTGCCGTACCCGGGGACGTCCACGTAGTCGTCGCGGGGGATCGCGGCCGCGGTGGCTCGGCTGCCGTCTCCCGGGACGTGCAGCAGGATGAGCGTGTTGGTGTTGTAGCCACCCGCGTCGCTGTCCCCGGCATGCAGTTCGTCGGTGACGAACTCGGCCGGTAGATCGTTGCCGTGCATGTCCTTTCGGCTGTCGAGGCCGATGAGCAGAATGTTCGAGTCGCCATGTCGGGAATTGCGGTCGCCGCCGGTCAGGACGTCGAGGGCGCCCGACCGGAGGATTCCGCTCGTCAACTCGTGGTGCGCCGCCCATCCGAGTCCGGTCACCACCAGGACGGCGGTCGCCGCGGTGGCCGCCGCGATGCGCAGGGCGGTGACCGTCCTGCGTCGGCGGCGTGGACCCGCAGCGTCGATCGTGTCGTCCTGATCGGAGCGCACTGCCCCAACATAGACGGGCCCAGCGCACCGACACCCGGCGAATCGGGTCACATGTGGGTGACGCTCAGCCGAGTTGCTTCACAACCGCTTCGGCCACGGGCCGAGCGCTCGCCGGATTCTGCCCCGTCACCAGGCGCCCGTCCTCCACGACGTGCGGCGCGAAGGGTTCGGCCGCGAAGGAGTACACCGCGCCCCGCTCCTCCAGCCTCGCCTGGAGACTGAACGGCACCGCATCGGCACGGTGCGCAAATTCTTCCTCCGGCCAAGAGAATCCGGTGACATTGCGGCCGGCGATCAGGTAGTCGCCGTTCGAGAGGGTCGCACCGAGGAGGCCGGCCGGGCCGTGGCACACGGCCGAGACGACCTTGCCCGTCTCGTGGAATTCCCGCAGCAGTCGCGAGAGGTGCGGGTCGTCCGGGAAGTCGAACATCACGCCGTGCCCGCCCGTGAGGTAGATGGCGTCGTAGTCGTCGGCGGCCACGTCTGCGATAGAGACGGTGGTGTCCAGTAGGTCCATGAATGCCCGGTCTGCATAACGTTTTCCGGTTCCCAGCTCCTCCAGGACCTCCTGGGTGAGGCTCTCCGGATCGAGTGGGACCGGGCCGCCGGCGATGCTCGCGATGGTCGCGGTGCCACCCGCTTCGTGCAGGTAGTCCCAGAAATGCGTCAACTCTCCCAACCACAGTCCGGTGCGGTAGCCGACGCTCTCGTACTCGCCGACGCTCGTGACGACGATCAGTACCCGCTTGCCGCTCATGTGAACTCCTCGGGTGTTCGGCGGTTTCGCTCCGCTCCCACGTTACGAGGCGACGGTGTTCCTCACCATCTCCCGCTCGTCACGGTCCGATGATGTCGTGATCGCGAGTGCCATCACGGCCGCGACCGCGCACAGGCCGCCCGCGACGAAGAACGCCGCGTCGTAGCCGCCGAGCCGGTCCCGGACGACGCCGGCCAGGAACGCGACGAGCCCGGCGCCGATCTGGTGCGACGCGAGCACCCACCCGAAGACGATGGGGCCGTCGGCGCCGAAGTGCTTGCGGCACAGTGCGACGGTCGGCGGCACGGTCGCCACCCAATCGAGCCCGTAGAAGATGATGAACGCGATCATCGGCGGGTGCACCGTCTCCGCGAGGAGAATGGGCAGCACCATGAGCGACAGGCCGCGCAGCAGGTAGTAGATCCCGAGGAGCTTGCGGGAGTCGAACCGATCGGTGAACCAGCCCGACGCGATGGTGCCCACCAGGTCGAAGATGCCGATCACGGCAAGCAGGCCGGCGGCTGCCGTGACGGGCATGCCGTGATCGTGGGCGGCGGGGACGAAGTGCGTGCCGACCAGTCCGTTGGTGCTGGCACCGCAGATGGCGAAGGTTCCCGCCAGGAGCCAGAACACCCGGGTCCGTGCCGCCGAGCGCAGGACGCCGAGCGCGCGCCCGACCGCACCTCCGGACGCCGACGGCGGCTGTGGCCGGACGTAGTCGGCCGGCGCTCCCAGCGGCGGCACACCGACCTCCTCCGGACGGTCCCGGAGGAACACCAGTACCAACGGCACCACCGCGAGTGCGGCGACGGCGACGGTGAGCGAGACCGTCCGCCAGTCGTAGCGTTCGGACAGGGCCGCCAGCGCCGGCAGGAACACGAGCTGGCCGGCGGCACCGCCCGCGGTGAGAATGCCGGTGACCAGGCCGCGGCGGGCGACGAACCAACGGTCGACCACCGTCGCGACGAAGGCGAGCGCCATCGACCCGGTCCCCAGACCCACCAGGACTCCCCACAGCAGGATCAACTGCCACGTCGTGGTCATGAAGACCGTCAGGCCGCTGCCCAGCGCGACCAGCGTCAGCGCTGCCGCCACGACTCGCCGCATGCCGAAGCGTTCCATCAGCGCTGCGGCGAACGGTGCGGTCAGTCCGTACAGCACGAGGTTCACCGAGACCGCCGCGGAGATGCTCGCGCGGGACCAGCCGAAGTCGTCGTGCAGCGGGTCGATCAGGATCGACGGCGCCGCCCGGAAACTGGCGGCTCCGACGAGGGCGAGGAAGGCCACGACCGCGACGAACCAGGCCGGGTGGATGCGCGGTACACGCCCGCCGGGGATGGAAATCGTGGTGGAGCGGGGCGGGGCGATCTCGGAACTCACGGCGTACATTGTGGCCGCCGCGGCCCGGACCGCCCCGCTCGCCCCGGAGTGCTCAGTTCGGCATGAGCGCCGGCGGCGTACCCGGCAGGCCCGGGTAGTACGTGCCGGCCGACCAACCGCCGTCCACCGCGAGTTCGGCGCCCGAGATGTACGACGCCTCGTCGCTCGCGACGAAGAGGGTGGCCCGCGCGATGTCCTCGGACTCGCCGATTCGTTGCAGCGGCACACCCACGTACTTGCTCTGCAGATCGTCGCCGACCAGACCGCCCGGATTGCCGAGCGTGGTGTCCACGCCGCCGGGGTGCACCGAGCACACGCGGATGCCCGCCGGACCCAACTCGTAGGCCAGCGCCTTGGTGAGTCCGCGCACCGCCCACTTGCTCGCGGTGTACGCGGCCAGGCCGTTGACGCCGCGCAGCCCGTCCACCGAGGAGATGTTGACGATGACGCCGCCGCCCGCCTTCTTCATGGTCGGCACGACAGCCTTGGCGCCCAGCAGGTTTCCGAGGACGTTGATGTCGAGCAGGCGTTCGGTCCGCGCGACGTCGAGGTCCTCGATCGGCGCCCAGTGCATTACTCCGGCATTGTTCACCAGGATGTCGAGGCCGCCGAAACGGTCGACGGCCACTGCGACGGCCGACTCCCACGAAGATTCGTCGCTCACGTCCAGAGGCGTGAAGATGGCGGCGTCGCCGAGTTCGGCGGCGAGTGCACGCCCCTTCTCCTCGAGCACGTCACCGAGCACCACGCGGGCGCCCTCGTGGACGAACAAGCGCGCGGTGGCGGCGCCCATGCCCTGCGCCGCGCCGGTGACGATCGCGACCTTGCCTTCGAGCCGTGCCATGTGTCCTCCGAAATCCGTTGCGCGCCGGTCGGTCCGGCCTGCCACGGACCATGGCGTGATCGCCCCGTGAAGAAAAGGGCGTTTCTCACTCAGTGGTACGGGTCACATCTCGGGTGGCGTCTAGTGCACGACGGCGCCGCCGTCCGCGATGATCACCTGGCCGGTGATGTAGCTGCCGGCGTCGGACGTCAGCAGTAGTGCGGGACCGACCATCTCGTCAGGTTCGGCGATGCGCTTCTGCAGGGACATCTCCCGCATCGCCTCGATCGCCTCGGGCGGGTTGTTGCGGACCATGTCGGTGTCGACCGAGCCCGGTGCGAGCGCGTTGACGCGGATGCCGCGCGGCGCGAATTCGGCGGCCATCGAGCGGGTGAACGACAGCAGTGCGCTCTTGCCCGCCGCGTACATCGCGACTCGGGGAGAGAACATGAATGCGCCGACGGAGACGACATTGAGCACGGCAGCGTGCGCGCTGGCCTCGAGATGCGGCAGGGCGGCCTGGGTGAGGAAGACCGGGCCGCGCAGGTTCACGTCGTACGACTTGGACCACGCGTCCGCGGTGAATCGGCCCAGCGGCTGTGTCAAGGGATTCGCGGCGGCGTTCACGAGGATGTCGATGCCGCCGAACTCTCCAACGGCCCGGTCGACGAGTGTCGTCAGATCGTCGAGCTCACCGAGATGGGTCGGCACACCGATCGCGTTGCCACCCAGATTTCGCAGGTGCTGCTCGATCTTGGCGCACGCCTCGGGTTTGCGGCTGGCCACGACGACGTTCGCGCCCGCGGACACGTACGCCTCTGCGAGTGCGAGGCCGATGCCGCGGGTGCCGCCGGTGACGACCGCGGTGCGGCCGGTGAGATCGAACAGGGTGCCGAGCTTCTCACGGTTCACGATCGGGGGTTCCTTTCCGAGGGACATGCGGGTCAGTGGACCCAGGACGGTGCCCGGCGCTCCGCGAACGCCGTGACGGCTTCGGCGAACTCGCCGCCGGTGCCTGCCAGGATCTGGGTGCGGTTCTCGAGCGCGATGGCCGCGTCCACGCTGCCGGCGGATGCGTTGGCGACGAGAACCTGCTTCGTCATCGCCAACGCGAACGGGCTGTGGTTGCACAGGGTGGCCGCGAGTTCGGTTGCGGTGTCCAGCAGTTCGCCGTCTTCGGCCACGCGGGTGACGAAGCCGATCCGCTCCGCCTCGGTGGCATCGAACTCGCGACCGGTGGTGATCAGTTCGGCGGCGCGGCCGCCGCCGACGATCCGGGGAAGTGTGTAGCTGATCCCGATGTCGCAGCCCGAGATCCCGATCTTGACGAACTGCACGCCGAATCGGGCCGATGTGGACGCGATCCGTATGTCGCACGCCGCCGCCAGCGCGAGTCCGCCACCGAACGCGGGTCCGTTGATCGCGGCGATCACGGTCTGCGGGAGTCGTTGGATCCGCGGGACCAGCGAGGCGATGTACTCCTGTGTGCGCATTCCGGCCGCCGGTCCGGTGAGGCCGGCGGCGGTCGGCGCTGTGCGGACCGGATCCTTGAGGTCGAGACCGGCACAGAAGCCGCGACCGGCGCCGGTGAGGATCACGACGCGGCACGAGTTGTCTCGCTCGAACGCGGCCAGGGCGTCGTGGAGTTCCTCGACCAGGGCGAAGCTCAGCGCGTTGAGACGCTCCGGCCGGTCGAGTGTGAGGATCGCGACGTCCGGTGCGGGCCGTGCGATGTCGATCAAAGTCATTCGGGCTCCGCTTCGTTCGAATCGTCCGGCTATCAGGCTTACACGATGTAAGGTAAATACGCAGCACTTTCACGAGGAAGGGTCCGAGGTGACTCAGGACGGTCCCGGCAGGGGGCGGCGGCGCGACCCCGTGCGGCATCGCGCGGTGCTCGACGCCGCGGCGCAGGTGCTGGTCGAGGACGGCTACGAGGCGCTCACCTTTGCGGCGGTGGCGCGGCGGGCGGGTGTCGGACGTCCACTGCTCTACCAATGGTGGGGAACGAAGGGCGCGCTGGTGCAGGAGGTGCTGTTCCGGCGCGAACCCGTGTCGGCGCGGGCCGTCACTCCCGGCGCGTCCTTCGAGGAGACCTTCACGGCGATGGTTCACGACATGGTGTCGCTGCAACTGCTGCCCGAGTACCGGCGAGGGATGCCGGGACTGATCGCAGACATGGTGGCAGACCCGGCCCTCCAGGATCAGGCCGAACGCCGGTTCATCGGTCCCGTGCGGGCGCGCTACGTCGAGGTCTTCGACCGAGCGGCCCGATCCGGCGAGATCGGACCGAACGTGGACGGCGCCCTCGTGCTGGACACGCTGCGCGGTGCGCTCACCACGCTGACCTCGGCTCGGCCGGACTGGGAAGCGGACGATTTCGTCGACTATCTCGTGCGACTGGTGCTGGACGGGATCCGCACCGGCTGACGGCTTCACGAGGAGACCGTCCCGGTATCGCGCCCGGCGTGCCGAAGTGTCCTACGGTGGACCGGAGGCCGACAGCGAGCGGAGGTCGACATGCGCAGGCGCGACAAGGAAGAACGCCCGGACTACGATGAATCCCACCTGAGGGTCGGGAAGCCGAAGACGAAGGCCGCCGGTGTTCCCGCCGTTGCGGTCTCCATGAAGCGGTCGCTGGAGAACATGGGCATCGTCCGCACCGGTGAGACGCTGCTCGAGTTGAACAAGGTCGGCGGCTACGACTGCATGAGCTGCGCGTGGCCCGACCCCGAACCCGGACACCGGCACCCGGCGGAGTTCTGCGAGAACGGCGCCAAGGCCGTCGCGAACGAGGCGACCCTGCGCAGGGTGACGCCCGAGTTCTTCGCGCGTCACTCGATCGCCGAACTCGCCTCGCGCAGTGAGTACTGGCTCAACGAGCAGGGGCGGATCACGCACCCGATGATCAAGCGGCCAGGGGCGACGCACTACGAACCGATCGACTGGTCCGACGCGTATGCGCTGATCGGACGCGAGCTGCAGTCCCTCGACCCCGACGAGGCGATCTTCTACACATCCGGCCGTGCCTCGAACGAGGCTGCCTTCGCCTATCAACTGTTCGTCCGGGCGTACGGCACCAACAACCTGCCGGACTGCTCGAACATGTGCCACGAGTCGACGTCGATCGCGCTCGCCGAATCGATCGGAATAGGCAAGGCCAGCGTGGTCTTCGAGGACATCCACGAGGCCGATCTGATCGTGCTGCAGGGGCACAATCCCGGAACCAACCACCCGCGGATGCTCACGCACCTCGAGGAGGCGAAGAAGCGCGGCGCGAAGATCCTGTCGATCAACCCGCTCAAGGAGGCGGGCCTGCTGCACTTCCAGAACCCACAGACCCCGAGTGGGGTGATCGGCCGGGGGACGGATCTCTCCGACTACCACCTGCAGATCAAGCTCGGTGGCGATCTCGCCCTGATGCAGGCGATCGGTTCGCTACTCGTCGAGTGGGACGCGCTCGACCACGAGTTCATCGAGGCGTACACGCACGGCTTCGAGGCGTGGCGCGATCATGTCAGGGCGGTGGACTGGGACGCGGTCACGGCGTCCACCGGGCTGTCCCGGGCGGAGATCACGGGGGCGGCGCAGATGCTGCGCGAGTCGAAGGCCACGGTCTTCTGCTGGGCGATGGGGCTGACCCAGCACCGCAACGCGGTCGCGATCATCAAGGAGGTCTGCAACGTCGCGTTCGCGCAGGGCAACATCGGCAGGCCCGGAGCGGGGCTGCTGCCACTGCGCGGCCATTCCAACGTTCAGGGCGACCGGACCATGGGGATCTGGGAACGCCCGCCGCAGAGCTTCCTCGATGCGCTCCAGCTGGAGTTCGGTTTCGATCCGCCCCGCGAGTACGGCTACGACACCGTCGATTCGATCCGCGCGATGCGGGACGGCAAGGCCAAGTTCTTCATGGGGCTCGGTGGCAACTTCGTCGAAGCGGCCCCGGACACCCGCGTCACCGCGGGCGCGATGCGCAACACCCGGATGTCGGTGCAGATCTCGACCAAGCTCAACCGGTCACACCTCGTCACCGGCGAGACCGCACTCATACTCCCGACGCTGGGGCGCACCGAGAAGGACGTCCAGGCGAGCGGGGAACAGTTCATCTCGGTCGAGGACTCGGTGTGCGCCGTGCACGCGTCGCGTGGCCCGCTCGATCCGGCGAGTCCGCACCTGCAGTCGGAGACGGCCATCGTCACGCAGATCGCGCACGCGACTCTCGGTGACCGTTACGGCCTCGATTGGCTGGGCATGCGGGACGACTACGCGAAGATCCGGCTCCACATCTCGAAGGTGGTTCCGGGGTGCGAGGGCTACGAGGTGAACGTGCGTCGTCCGGGCGGATTCATCCTCCCGCATCCGCCGCGTGACTCGAGGACGTTCGAAACCCCCTCGGGGAAGGCCGAGTTCGACGTCGCTCCGATCGAGGTGATGCAGGTGCCGCCGCGGCACCTGATCCTGCAGACGCTGCGCAGCCACGACCAGTTCAACACCACCATCTACGGCCTGAGCGATCGCTATCGGGGTATCGAGGGCGGGCGCCGCGTGATCTTCATGCACCGCGACGACATCGCCGCTCTCGGCTACGACGACGGCGATCGGGTGGACCTGCTGACGGAATGGAAAGGCGACGACTGTGCTCGGTACGCGCCGAGTTTCCGGATCGTCGAGTACGACATTCCGCGAGGCACGGCGGCGGCCTACTATCCCGAGACCAATCCGCTCGTCCCGCTGGATTCGACTGCGCTGAAGAGTAATTGCCCCACGTCCAAATCCATCATCGTGCGACTGGAGCGGGCGGGCACCGTGCGGGAGGCGCACCTCGACGCGCGTACGCAACACGACATCGGCTGGGACTGGTCGCACAAGAGCGAGCCGCAGCCGCGTTACCTCTCCTGAGTGTGCGCGGGCGGTAGTCCGGCGGCGACCGCCACGGTGTCGAGTACCCACGCCTCGTATCGCTCCGGCGTCCAACCGCTCTCGCGCACGAGGTGTGTATAGGTCTCGGGGCTCAGCAGCGCCAGTGCGACGTCCGTGGCGGCGTGGGGGTCCACGCCAGGCGACTTCGCGGCGAGGGCGTCCATCAGGTGCCGCTGAACGGTGCGACGCTGCTCGAGATTCGTCTGCCACAACTCCGCGACCTCGGGGTCGGCCGACGCTCCGGCCCGCACCGCGAGCAGCACGTCGGCGGCGCGTTCCAGGATCAGGCGGGCGTGGTGGATCTGGATCCGCAGCTGATCGCGCGGATCGGGGGCCGCGACGGCGTCGGCGACCCAGCCCCGGTCGAGAGTCGCGACCGGCGCGTCGTCGCCGGCGATGGTGACGTCGAGCAGGGACGACAGCACGCTGCGCTTGTTGCCGAACACGAAGTACACGCTCTGCGACGACACGCATGCGCGGGCGGCGATCTGCTTGATCGTGGTGGCCGCGTACCCGGTGGTCGTGAACAGGGCGCACGCCGCGTCGAGGATCTTCGCGCGTGCCGGTCGCTGTCCGTTGGAGGTTGCCACGCCCAAACCCTAGCTCTAGAGTTGTGCTCTAGAGCAGATCTCTAGTGGTGGAGGTGGCGGGATGAGGGCACTGGTCCTGGGCGGTTACGGTGCGGTCGGCGCGCCGCTCGTACGGCACCTGCGGGCGGCGGGTATCGAGTCTTCGGTGGCCGGACGCGACGCGGCCCGCGCCGATGTCCTGCTGGACCTCGCCGACACCGGTGCGCTCGAGGCGGCGGCGCGAGCGGTGGACGTGGTGGTGAACGCATCCGGGCGCGAGAACGTCGACGTCGCGAGGGCCGCGGTGCGGGCGGGCGCGGTGTTCGTCGACATCACTGCCACCACGTCGTACTCGCGGGAACTGGAGCGGATCGAAGGTCCGGTCCTGCTCGGTGTCGGTCTGGCGCCGGGGCTCACCGGGTTGCTCGCCTCCGAGGTCGCCGCCACGGGAGCCGGTCCGGTCGAGATCCTCGTCGGGATCGGGGCGGGCGAGCGCCACGGCGCGGCGGCGGCTGAGTGGACGTACCGCCTGCTGGGGGAGCGGTTCGACGACCCCGACGGCTCACCGGTCCGCAACTTCACGCGTCCGCAGTCGATTTCGTTGCCGCCCGCAGTCTCCTCGGAGTACCGCGCCTTCCCTGCCGTCCGCGCGGACTTCGCGGATCAGCACGTGCTCACCGCCGGTCTCGGGGTCCCGGTCCGTACCTATCTGCGGATGGACTCGCGGATCGCGACCCTGGGGCTGGCGACGCTGACGTGGGTTCCGGCACTACGGTCCTTGGCGCCGACCCGGATGTGGGGTTCCGACCGGTGGATCGCCCTGGCGCGGAACGCGGACGGTGCTTCGCGGTGGGCGACCGGGCGCGGCCAGTCGGAGGGGACCGCCGCGATCACGGCGTGGGCGGTTGCGCGGCTGGCGGAGCGTCCGATCGCCCGGCCGACGTGGTTGCACGACAATGCGACCCTCGCCGAGCTCCGGTCGTCGTCCGCGGCGGATGCGATCGAGTTCGGTGCGGTCGACGGCGCCACTCGGTAATTCGATTGCGCGGTGCGTGCGCCCGTCCTAGGGTTTCGCGAATCCGGCACGTCGGCCGGTCCCTACCCGTATGGAAGTGGTGAATTATGCCCCGGACAGCCGCCGAGCTCCTTCGCGATCCCGCGAACCGCTCCGGCCGGTGATCCGAACCAGACATCGGATCCCCTGTCCGGTGTGATCCTTCCGCGGGGTCGACGACGCTCGGCAACCTTTGCCGCCCAGTCGATCTCACAGAGGAGTTTCCCGTGTCCCACAGCGGCACGCCGATTTCACGCCTGTCCACCTTCACGTGTGTCCGTTGCGGGCTCACCGTGTGCGTCACCACGCCGGACGCCGTCCCGCGTACGCACTGCCCGAACTGCCTCGCCGGCAGGCACGGACGGTGCGACGCCCGAACCCATCCGATCGCGGTCGCCGTGCAACGCGACGGCGACTGGATGCTGATCCATCGATGCACCGGTTGCGATCGTCTCGAGGCCGGTCCGGTGGCCTCGGACGACAACCAGCTGCTGTTGATCCGCATCGCGGTGAAACCGTTGGCGCAACCGCCGTTTCCGCTCGAACACCTCGCGCACCTCTGACGCGGCGTGAGGTGATTCGCGTGTCACGCAGGAACGGCAGAACCGAACGTCCGCAGCGCGCCAAACCCGTCCACCGGGACGGCCCGGCACGCCGCGGGACATCCTTCCGCTGCCTGGGCTGCGGATTGGACGTCCCGATGTGGGCGCCCGGCACGGCGCACCGCAACCACTGTCCGACGTGTTTGTGCAGTAGGCACGTCGACCGCACCGTCCCCGGCGACCGTGCGTCGTCGTGTGGCGGCCGGATGGACCCGATCTCCATCTCGGTGCGCGGCGGCGGTGAATGGCTCATCGTCCACCGATGCGGTGCGTGCGGTGCGATGGGTGTGAACCGCACGGCCGGTGACGACAACCCGCTCGCCCTCGTGCGGATCGCGGTGCGTCCGCTCTCGCATCTCGATCGCGTCCGGTAGCCGGTTCTCGGCTCGGAACCGAAGGGTCGGCCCGGACCCGCTCGGGCGATTGCCGTGCGGAAACCGCGATTCCGGGGCAGGGTTGACAGCAAGCGCAGTGCCGCGCGGCCCGAGGAAGGCCCGTCTGCAGTGAGTGGACGGGCCTTTTTCGGGCTTTGTCGCGGCTGAAGGGAGGTTCTGGAGTGGATTTCCAGACCCTGTGGGATTTCGTGTCCGAGCGGCGTCAACAGCTGCTCACGGACTCGTATCTCCATGTCAGCGCGGTCGTCCAGTCGGTGGTGATCGCGGGTGTGATCGCCGTCCTCGTCGGGATCGCCGTCTACCGCAGTCCGATCGGGTCGGCGGTCGCGACGGGCCTGGCCAGCACCGTGCTGACCTTGCCGTCGTTCGCCCTGTTGGGCCTGCTCATCCCCATCCTGGGCCTGGGCGTCGCGCCGACCGTGACCGCCCTGGTCCTGTACGGCCTGCTGCCGATCATCCGGAACACGATCATCGGTCTGGCCTCGGTGGATCCGGCGATCACGGACGCGGCCCGCGGCGTAGGCATGAACCGGCTCCGGGTGCTCACCCGCATCGAGATGCCGTTGGCGTGGCCGTCGATCCTCGCCGGGATCCGGGTCAGTACGCAGATGCTCATGGGCATCCTCGCGATCGCGGCCTACGCGAAAGGCCCGGGCCTGGGCAATCTCATCTTCTCGGGCCTGTCCCGCGTCGGCAGTCCCACCGCCGTACCGCAGGCGCTCACCGGCACCGTTCTCATCGTCATCCTGGCGCTCGTCCTCGATGGACTGCTCGTCCTGCTCGGGCGCCTCACCACCTCGAGGGGGCTTCGTGACTGACCTTCTACCCGCCGAAGAACGAACCGGCAGTGGCGTCGAAATCGTGCTCGACGACGTCGTCAAGCAGTACGCGGGCCAGGACGACCCGGCCGTCGATCATGTGTCGATGACCATTCCCGCCGGTGAGACGGTCGTGTTCGTCGGACCGTCCGGATGCGGCAAGACCACCACCATGCGGATGATCAACCGGCTCATCGAGCCGACGTCGGGCACGATCACCATCGCCGGCCGCGACACCCACTCGATCGACCCCGACCGGCTGCGCCGGGGCATCGGCTACTCGATCCAACAGGCCGGTCTGTTCCCGCACCTCACGGTCGCGAAGAACGTCGCCACGGTGCCCGGACTGGTCGGGTGGGACAAGAAGCGCACCGCCGAGCGTGTCGACGAGATGCTCGATCTGGTGGGACTGGACCCGGACACGTACCGCGACCGCTACCCGCGGCAGTTGTCGGGCGGGCAGCAGCAGCGCGTCGGCGTGGCCCGCGCACTCGCCGCGGATCCGCCGGTGCTGCTGATGGACGAGCCGTTCGGTGCGGTCGACCCCATCACGCGCGGACTGCTGCAGGACGAGTTGATGCGACTGCAGTCCGATCTGGGCAAGACCATCGTCTTCGTCACCCACGACTTCAACGAGGCCGTCAAACTCGGCGACCGGATCGCCGTGCTGGGCAGCCAGTCGCACGTGATGCAGTACGACACCCCGGAGGCGATCCTCGCCAACCCGGCCAACGACATGGTCGCCGGGTTCATCGGCGCCGACGCGTCGCTCAAGCAGCTGACGCTCGCCCGGGTTCGCGACATCGAACTGAGCCAGTGCCCCACCGCGTACCGGAACGGATCGGTGGCCGAACTGCGCCGGGAGCTGGCCGAGCAGGACGCGCCGTGGGGCCTGATCCTCGACCCGCGCGATCGCCCGCTGCGGTGGGTCTCGCCCGAGCAACTCGCGACGGCGGGTTCGCTCGAGGACGTCGGCAACCCGGTGGGCGAGAACGTGTCGCTCACCTCCACGTTGCAGGACGCCCTGGAAGCACTGCTGGTGCAGGCGAGCGCGTCGGCCGCCGTCACCGGCCGGCGGGGCGAGTACGCGGGCATCGTGACGATCGACACGCTCGTCCACGCACTGCAGGAGGTACGCGAGGAACACGCCGACGACCACGTCACCGGGGAACTGTCCGAATGACCACCGCCACCGAACAGCAGGCGACCGCGCGCGCCGAACGCATGCGGCTGCTGGTGCAGCCGGTGCTGGTGCTGATCCTGGTAGGCGGCGTGCTGGGCTGGGCGTTCAGCCGGGACCTCAATGCCACGCAGAAGGCGAGCATCAACGTCGCCAACATCGCGACGCTCACGTGGCAGCACGTACTGATCACCGTGGTGGTGGTACTCATCGTGCTGGCGCTCGCGGTGCCGCTGGGTACGTTGCTCACCCGGCCGGGCTTCACGCGGCTGGCGCCGATCTTCGTGGGCATCGCGAACATCGGTGCGGCCGCGCCGGCGATCGGCCTGCTGGTGTTGTTCTACCTCGCGACCCGGACCACGGGATTCTGGATCGGGGTGCTGCCGATCGCGTTCTACTCGCTGCTCCCGGTGCTGCGGAACACGATCCTCGGCTACCAGTCGGTCGATCCGACGCTCGTCGACGCCGGTCGAGGACAGGGCATGTCGGCGCTGACGGTGCTGCGCCGCGTCGAGTTCCCGCTCGCGGTGCCGTACATCCTGGCGGGCCTGCGCACGTCGCTCGTCCTCGCGGTCGGCACCGCGACGCTGTGCTTCCTGGTGAGCGCGGGCGGTCTCGGCATCCTCATCGACACCGGATACAAGTTGCGCGACAACGTGACCCTCGTGGTGGGCGCGGTGTTGGCGGTGGCGCTCGCGTTGCTGGTCGACTGGCTGGGCGCGCTCGCCGAGACGTACCTCGGCCCGAAGGGACTGCGCTGACATGAAGGTGATGCGACGAGTCCTGGTCGGCACCGCGGTGGTGCTGGCGACCACGCTGCTGGCGTCGTGCGGCCTCGAATCGGGTGGTGCCCTCCCACTGAAGGTCGGTCCCGGCAGCATCGCGCCCGTCCCAGAGCTCGACGGTGCGCGGATCACGGTCGGCTCCAAGGACTTCACCGAGCAGGTGATCCTCGGCTACATCATCGAGTTCGCACTGTCCGCGGCCGGTGCCGACGTCCGCGACCTGACGAACATCCAGGGCTCCAACAGCACTCGCGACGCGCAGTTGGCAGGACAGATCGATGTCAGCTACGAGTACACCGGCACGGGCTGGATCAACTACCTCGGGCACGAAGAGCCGATTCCCGACTCACGAGCACAGTTCGAAGCCGTCCGGGACGAGGATCTCGAGCGCAACGGGATGGTATGGACGGATCCGGCGCCGATGAACAACACGTACGCGCTCGCCACCAGTCGGGCCACCGCGGAGCGCACCGGGGTGCGGACGTTGTCCGACTACGCCGCCCTGGTGGAGCGGGATCCGACTGCGGCGACGACGTGCGTCGAGACCGAGTTCAACGTCCGCCAGGACGGCTTTCCCGGCATGGCGGCCGCGTACGGATTCGACCCGGCGCGAGCCGATCGGCGGATCCTGCAGACCGGCATCATCTACCAGGCGACCGCGGACGGCGGCCAGTGCAAGTTCGGCGAGGTGTTCACCACCGACGGCCGGATCGCGGCCCTCGATCTCGTGGTGCTCGAGGACGACCGTCAGTTCTTCCCGAAGTACAACCCGGCGTTGACGATGCGCGAGGACTTCGCCGAGCGGTACCCGGAGGTCGCGGAGGTGATGGCACCCATCTCGGCGGTGCTCACGGACGACGTGATCAGCGAACTCAACAAGCAGGTGGACGTCGAAGGCGAGGACCCCGCGACGGTGGCCAGGCAGTGGCTCGTCGACCAGGGTTTCGTGACAGCGGAGGGCTGAATCACACCATCCCGGTGAGTCCTTCGGCGCCGTCGGCGAGGAACCGGATCAGCTCTCGGTCGGGCTGGACGCGTCCGTCGGCGCCGTGCAGATACAGCCCGCCGACGACGTGATCCGCCCGATCGCGCAGCGGAACCGCGAGTGCGGCCCGGCCGATCCGGGACTCCTGGCACTCGTGAGCGAACCCGTCCAGCATCACCGCCCGCAGGTGCCGGGTCAGCTCGTCGGGGTCGCAGATCGTGAATTCCGTCAGCCGGCGCAGGTCCGGCTCGGGGTGCACGTCCGGGAGATACGCGAGCATCAGCTTGCCGAGGGCGTTGGCGTGCAGGTGCTTCGACAGCATGCCGACGGCCGCGATCTCGTGGTCGGGGTCGCGGTCGACGATGCGCAGCCGGCCGCCCGCGAACGACGCGACGTGGATCGCGAACCGCGTGCGCGACCGTAGTCCCTCCACGGCCTCGTGCAGTGACGGCACTGTGCCGGTGTCGGCGGCGGCCCGCGCGAGCTCCGCGGTGCGGCGTCCCAGCGCGAAGCCGGACAGGTCCGGCACCCGCACGAGGAAGCCCTCGGCGACGAGCAGATTCAGCATCCGGTAGGCAGTGGCCGGAGGCACACCCGCGAAGCGCGCGATCTCCTTGGCCGTCGTCCCCGGCCCCAGATGCGCCACCGCCTCGAGCATCCCGAGTGCCCGCTGCACGGCCTGCGGTTGTTGCCCGCTGAAGTGCGTGCCCTCGGTGCGGACCTGGGTGCGTGACGGCATCACCGTTCGCCGTCCCGGGCCTGTCGCACGCCGTGTCCGGCGGTCGCGACGATACGCCGTCGGCCGTCCTCGTCCACGACGAGAACCCCTGCGCCCGGCAGGATGTCGGCTGTCTCGACCGAGTCGAACGCGCCCACCGTGGCGAGACTGTCGGGCCGGGACCGGCGCAACAACTCGTGCCACAACACGCCGGACGACCCGACCAGCGTGAGCGTTGCGGGCACCATCCACACGTCGTGCACGGTGCCGTCGACGGCGAGGCACGCGAGCAGGCCGGCGCCGAGTACCGTGACGAACACGGCGGCCGCACGGGTCGTCGCGGTGTGCTCGCCGATGCGGCGCAGGAAGCGCAGCGACGCGAAGGCGACGAGCGTGTACGCCGTGACCAGTCCGACCTCGACGACGCCGTCGAACACCGCCGAATCGGCCTGCGCCCACAGCGCGTAGACCGCCGCGCCGGTCAGACTTGCGGAGGAGAAGAGCGCGACCGCGACGTGCGGTGTCCGAAAGCGCCGGTGTACGCGCGAGAGTGCCGGCGGGAGTACGCGTTCGACGCCCATCGAGTACAGCAGCCGCGATCCGGCCTGCGCGCAGCCGAGCGTGGACGCGAACCACGAGCACGCCATGCCCGCCTTCACCGCGAGCACGACCCCCCACGAGGCACCGGAGGCGGTGCCGTCGAAGTACGCGCCGACGATCACCGAGCCGTGCCCGAGGAGCGACGCGGTGGCGGCGAACACGAAGAGGATCCCGACGAGGACGGGGGAGACGAGGACGGTGCGGGTGACGGTGACGAGGGGGCGTTTGGCCTCCGGGCCGAAGAACGCGGCGCTCTCGAAGCCCGCCATCGACAGCACGGTGAGCATCGCGAGGAAGGGGAGCAGGCTCACGGGTGTCGGCGGCAGATGAGCGCCGGCCGGGGCCGTGCCGGTGGGCGTGCCGATCATGATCGCCACGATCAGGACCAGTGAGAGGCTCTCGACCACCAGGATCGCACGGGTAGCGAACCGCACACCCCGCACCGCGATCGCGCCGACCACCGCCGCCAACACGGCGATGGTGAGCACCCACGGTGCGGGCCCGTCCAGCCGCAGCCCAAGCAGATCCGCGATGTCGAGCAGACTCCCGGCGGCCTGCGACATGACGGAGATCGAGATGCCGAGGTAGCCGACGACCAGAGCGGTGCCGGTAGCGAGCGCCGCCCGCGCGCCGAGGCCCTGGAACACGAAGCTGTACAGCGATCCGGCGGCCGCGAGGCGGCGGGTGAACTGGGTGATGCACAGCGCCACCAGCGCGACCGCCGCCGTCGTCGCGCCGATCACGAGCACGCCCCCGACGCCGGGCCGGTACGCGGTGATCCACAACGCGATGAACACCATCCCGGTGGCGGGCGCGATGGTCGACAACGACTGGCCGATCAGGTCGACCAACGTGAGCCGTCGCCGGCCGAGGGCACGCAACGGTGAATACACCTGCTCCGGTGGGCTTTCCGCCTCCTGTGCACGGGCAATCGCTGCCCGGAGTGCAGCTGTCACGACTCTCGTCCCGTCTGTACGCCCGGTGGTACAGACGCAAGCTAACCCCGGTGTGTTTCGGCCCGGTTACCTTTGCGAACAATGTGCGATTCGCAAGTGGGAATCGTCTTCTCGCCGGCCCCACTCGTGATGCGACGGAACGTTTCGTCACCGTCGCAACGGCGACTTCCGGGACGGCAACGATGGGTCCACACCGTTGGAGAAGGAGGTGGATCCACGCATGCTGTGGACGATGATCGCGGCAGCCGTCGGGGGTGTGCTGCTGCTCGCCGGAGTGCCGAAGGTGCGAGACCGGGAGAGCCTGCTGCGGGTGGTCCGCGGCTACCGGATCCTGCCGGCGCCACTGGAGCGACTGGTCGCGGCGACGCTGCCGTCGGTGGAGATCGCGCTCGGCGTGGCCCTGATCGCGGGCTTCGCCCCGCGGATCGCGGCGGCGGTCGCTACGGTGCTGTTCACCGGCTTCTGTGTCGGGCTCACCGTCAACCTGCTGCGAGGACGCCGCGAACTCGATTGCGGCTGTTTCGCGTTCGGGAACGAGGGCGAGGCGCCGCGGATCGGCTGGTTCCACGCGGTGCGGGCGGCCACGCTGGCCGTCGTCGCCGGGGCGCTCGCGGCCACGACGTCGACGGCCCCGACACCGGCCGAGCACGTGCTGGCGGTCGCGGGCGTGCTTGTAGTGCTGGCCGCAATCGTCGCGGCCGTGCAACTGCGCTCGGTGGTCCACCTCGGACGCCGGCCCGTCGACGCGCACCTGAGCAATGCATCCATCGAATTGCGTGTCGCATCGGCGATCTCGCGCTACTGACCGACGTTCCCTCACGACAAGGATCGACAATGAACACTTTCCTCCTCATCGCCGTCGTGGTCCTGGCGGTCTCCGTCGCGGTGCTGTTCCTCATGGTGCTGGCGCTCGCCCGCGAGATCGGCCGTGTGCAGGTCCGGCTCGGCCCACTGGGCGCCCGGATGATGGACACCGGCCCCAAGGTGGAACAGGTCGCGCCGTCGTTCCGCGGCCTCACCGACCACCTGGGACGCACCGTCGGCGTCGGCGGGCACCGGGACAAGCCGCAGCTGCTGCTGTTCACCGCGCCCACCTGTTCCACGTGCAAGAGCCTGCTGCCCGGGCTGCGGGCGATGGCGAAGGCCGAGAGGGACCTGGAGATCGTCATCGTCTCCGACGGGACCCCGGAGGAGCACGCGCAGTTCCTGGCCGGCTCGGGGATCGGCAGCGAACTCAGCTACGTCGACGGCCGTGACGTCGGTATCGCCTACCAGGTCGGGACCACGCCGTACGGCGTCATCCTCGACGAGCACGGCAAGATCCGGTCGAAGGGACTGTGCAACCACATGGCGCAGGTCGAAAGTCTGCTCAACGCACTCGAATCCGGTACCCCGTCACTCCAGCACCTGCACGAGCAGGCGAAGACCAACCTCGCCGCGCACGTCTGAAACCCCCATCGAGAACGGAGAGAACACATGTCCGACAAACCGATACACGACGGTCCGGAGATGTACGAGAACCGGTATCCCGTCGACGAGGACACCGTGAGGGAGCAGGCCGCGTGGATGGCCGGGTCCGGCGGAACCCTCGCCAGCCGTGCCGGGCGCCGGATGTCCGAGCGTGTGTCGCGCCGGTCGATGATCAGCCGGATCGGCAAATGGACGATGGGCGTTTCCGGTGTGGCCCTGATCAGTTCGCTGCCGGTTACCAGGAGCGCGTTCGCGCAGGAGGCCGCACCGCCGCCCGCGCCGACACCCGACAAGGACCCACTCGTACCGGTGTACGACGGCAAGGACCCTGCCGAGTGCGAGTACTGGCGCTGGTGCAACATGGACGGCACGTCGTGTGCCGCGTGCAACGGCGGCGGCGTCACGACGTGTGCGCCGGGCAGCAAGCCGGGCGCCGAGTTCTGGGTGGGGTGCTGCACCAACCCCGACACCGGCAAGACGTACCTCATCGCGTACTACGACTGCTGCGGTGCGCCTTCGTGTTCCAATGCCTTCTGCGGCGAGCCGGACATGCAGGCGATCATGTACAACCCGGTCTCCGGCAGCTACGACCAGGAGATCATCTGGTGCGTGTCGGACGAATCCCAGTCGTACACGTGCACGATGGCGCCGATCATCGGCGAGGACTGCCAGACCCGTCCCGCCGCCCGTCCCAAGGTCGGAGCCGGCTCATGACCGATGCCTCACGCCGCCTCGTCCGTGGTGCCGCGGCTACCGTCCCCGTCGCGCTCGTCCTCTCGCTCGCCGCGTGCTCGTCCGACGCGGCCGGTAACGAGTCGGAGTCCTCGCAGGCCACAGCAGGCGAGGTCACCTACCCGAGTGTCCCGTTCACCGCGCCCGGCGCGGGCATCTCGTTGGGACACGACGACCAGGCGATCGGTTCCACCATCCCCGAACCGCTGCACGTCGGCGAGGTCCAGCCGGCCAAGGCGAACGAACTCCTCGCCGTGGCCGGGGGATTCGGCAAACTCGAGCTGGGTGTCAACGTGATCGATCCCGCGACGGGCGTCGCCGCGAGCCGCATCGTGGTGGGTCCCGGAATCTGGGACCCGGTGATCCACGGCTTCGTCGGCGAGAAGACGAGCGACCCGGCAGTGCTCGCCGCCGAGGTGTGGCGTCCGCGGGGGTCCCGCGGGGCGGCCGACTTCACCGTGAGCACCTATTCCGGCAACCTGCTCGAGCCGTCGGAGGCGATGCTGCCCGACTACGCCCGCGTCCACTCGCGGCCCGGTTCGAGTGCGGTGACGTCGGACGGCAAGTACTTCGTCACGTGGGACGACGGGCTCTACGGTGTCCGCGTCGTCGACCTCGCCGCGAAGAAGGAGAGCGGCGCGTTGCAGATCATCGGGTGCGGGCCGTTCACGTGGCTCGACGGACACGAGCTCTACAGCGTGTGCGAGGAGAGCCGCGAGCTGATCCGGATCTCCATCGACGACGCGGGCGTCCCCACCGAGACCGAGCGCACCAAGGTGTTGCCCGACGACTTCGTCAGCGCCCGCGAGGTCACGTGGGCGGCGGACGCGAAGAAGGCGCTTCTTGTCGGCGGCAACGGTGACGTGTACGTGTTCGATTTCGCGAACGGTCTGCCGTCGTCGACGGTGGCTCCGATCGGCAATGCCGGTCAAGAGGGCGGCCGCTTCGCGGGGAACGCGATCGACAACACCGGCAGTCGCATCGCGATCGAGTACACCGACACCGAGATCCATCCGCACTCGGCGCGCGGCGGCGACGTCGTGAAGATTCAACTGCACGACGCCACCACGTTCGCGCCGGTCAAGACACTCGACCTGCCTGCGCTGGGGCTGACCGGGATCGACAGCATGGCGTACGCGGTGGACGGCCGCACGCTCTACGTGCTCGGGGACGGTCCCGAGGTGGACGGTGAGACCGAGAAGACGATCGTCGGCATCGAGTCCGCCACCGGCAACAAGGTCAGCACCGCGAAGGTGACCGGAACCGTCGAGGACATCGGTACGCTCCTCACTCCCCAGGTGCTCCGATGATTCGGCCCGACCGCGGCCCGGTGCTCGACCGCCGCCGGTTCTTGCGGCTGAGTTCGCTCGGCGTCGGCGCGGTCGGGCTCGCGGCACTAGGATCGGCCACCGCGGGTTGTAGTTCCGGAACGTCGGACGCGCAGGCCTCGTCGGGCAACCTCGACTACATCCTGCCCACCGATCCGGAAGTCGCGCAGGCCGAAGCGGCCCGCGCCGCGAGCGGGGCGACGGCGTCGTTCGCGCTCGCGGCCGCGGTCGGCGCGGTCGATCTCGGTGGCCGCGTGGTGGACACGTGGACGTACGGCGGCAACGCGGTCGCCCCCGAACTGCGGCTCGGCAAGGGCGACCGGGTACGGGTGTCGGTCGCCAACGGCCTACCCGCGGACACCACGCTGCACTGGCACGGCATACGGATCCGCAACGACATGGACGGCGCGGCACCGGTGACCCAGCCGGCGATCGGAGCGAACGGAGGCACGTTCGAGTACGACTTCGTCGCGCCCGATCCCGGCACCTACTGGTACCACTCGCACAGCGGCCTGCAGGCCGACCGGGGCCTCTTCGGCGCGATGATCGTCGAGGATCCGGACGACAGTACCGGCGCCGATGCGGACGCCGTGCTGGTGCTGGACGATTGGATCGACGGCCTGGGAACCACGCCGGACGCGGTGCTGATGGCACTCAACCCGGCGATCGCCGGCGGGCACGCGGGGCACGGTGGCGGTGCGGCCGCGCCGACGGCTCACTCCGAGGGCGAGATGGGAGTGGCGCAGCAGTTGGTGGCGCAGGGCCACGGTGATTCGACGGCACTGGGCGGTATGACCCAGCACATCGCCTACCCGATGCACCTGATCAACGGGCGACCGCCGAACGATCCGGCGGCGATCGAGGCGCCGGTGGGGCAGCGGCTGAGAATGCGCATCATCAACGCCGCGGCAGAGACTCCGTACCGATTCGCGGTGGCGGGTCACGAACTGACCGTCGTGGCCGTCGACGGCTTCGACGTCCGGCCGGCCGTCGCGGACACCGTGATCGTCGGCATGGCGCAGCGCATCGACGTGCTGGTCACCGTCCGGTCCGGGGTGTGGCCGGTGGTGGCGAAGGTCGAGGGGCGCGACGGCTACGCATCGACGGTGCTGCGCACACCCGACGCTGTTCCGTTGTCGAATCCCGATGTCGGCGGACTGGTCCCGGAACTCTCGGGTCGGCTGGTGCTCGAGAGCGAGCTTCGTCCCGTCGACGCGGTGCGTCTGGAGGACCGCACCCCGGACCGGGACTACCGCGTCGAACTCATCCAGGCCGGCGACCGCTACGTGTGGGGCATGGCGGGCGCCGACGCGGGCAAGCTCGTCATGAAACAGGGTGAGCGGGTGCGCATCACGATGACGAACTCGTCGTCGATGTGGCATCCGATGCACACGCACGGGCACACCTTCGCCGTCCCCGCCTACGGGGGGCTGCGCCGGGACACCGTCAACGTGCTGCCCGGCACGGAGCTGGCGATCGAGTTCGACGCCGACAATCCGGGCGAGTGGATGTTCCACTGCCACAACGCCTACCACTTCGAGGCCGGAATGACCGCGAACCTGCGGTACATCCGGTGAGAGGACCGATCATGAAGAGAATCGTCGCACTCGCCGCGGGCCTGATCACGACGGCTGCGCTGGTCACCGGTTGCAGCAGTGGGGAGGCCGACGCGGGCGGCAGTGCACCCGCCGCGGTGATCGAGGTGAAGAACATGGCCTACACACCGGCCCAGGTCACCATCGAGAAGGGACAGACCGTGCAGTGGAAGTTCGACGACGCGGGCCTGCCGCACGACGTCGCGGGTGAGGGGGCGCTGCAGGACAAGTTGAAGAGCGAACTGATGACCACCGGCACGTACGAGTACACCTTCGACGACGCGGGCACCTTCGACTATCACTGCACGCCGCACCCGATGATGGTCGGCACCGTCGTCGTGACGGAATGAACCGGCGGTGGTTCGCCGCGCCCGCCGTGCTGCTCTCGCTGGCCGCGGGATGCGCGGACGCGTCGGCCGCCGGCCCGGACGCCGTCGTGGTGGTGCGCAATGTCCACTTCGGGCCGATGGACGTCACCGTGCCGGTCGGGGGCACGGTGCAGTGGCGGTTCGAGGACGGCGGCCTGCTCCACCACGTCGGCTCCGACGGAGTGTTCGACAGCGGCATCACGAGCGAAGGGAGCTACGAACACACCTTCGACGCCCCGGGCGTCTACGAGTACCACTGCTCGATCCATCGCTACATGACCGGCACCGTCACCGTGACCGGCTGACGGACACAGCAATTCGTTCACATGGAAGAGGGATTTCGATGACGGAAACACTCACGCGCGAGTCGCTCGCGCACGCCCCCATCGCGACCGACGTCCCGGAGATCCGGCCCACGCTGCAGAAGGCGGTGTCGATGCCGGCCCGTGCCGCGCTCGTCGCCGGTGCCGCGGTGCTCGGCGCCGGTGTCGGTGCACTCGTCGCCCCGGCGGCGGGCTCGTCCCTGATCGCGTCGGTGGTGGGGGCGGGTGCGCTCACCGCGCTCGCCGCCAACTGGTCGACGTGCGGCATGTCGGTCGCGGGCGTCGTCGCGGCGCCGAAGCAGCCGGGACGCAAGGGCTCGTCGACGCCCGTGCGCCGGCTCGGCTGGCACGCGCTGGGCTCGATCGCCACGGGTGCGCCCACCGGTGCGCTGCTCGGTGCGTTGGGCGCCGTCGTGGCGGGCGCGGTCCCGATCGCGTGGGCCGTAGGGGTCTGGGCGGTGCTGGCATTGGCGTACGGCCTGCACGAGATGGGCCTGGTGACACTGCCCGCGCCGATGCGGCGGCGACAGCTGCCCCGGCACCTGCGTCGGTCGATGGCGCCGTGGAAGGTTTCGCTGCTGTTCGGCGCGATGATCGGTCCCGGCTTCGTGATCTTCATCCGGTCCAGCGCCTACTACCTGCTGGTGCTCGGCGTGATCGCGGCCGGATCGCCGGCCCTGGGTGCCGCGCTGTTCACGCTCGTCAGTCTCGGGCGTTGCATGCCGAGCCTGCTCGCGATCGTGCACACCCGCCGCGGGGGATCCATGCCCGGATTCCTCTCCGCGATGTGTGTGGTCGACCGCCGGGTCCAGGTGGTCACGGGCGCGGCCCTCGTCGCGCTCGCGGCCTTCGCCGGGGTGGCGCTCATCTGACGCCTCGGCGCCTCGGGGCGCGGGTCCGGATCCGGGGCCCGCGCCCTCAGCGCCGGGCCGCGACGTCGTCGCGTACCCGCGGGAACACGTCCTGCGCGAGGTAGGTCAGCTGTTCTTCGCTCGCGGCGCCGCCGAGAACGAACGTGTCGATGCCGTGGTCGAGAGCGAGGGCCGTCAACCGCCGTGGCAGTTCGTCGCGGGGAATCTCCTCGCCGACGTTGAGAATCCGCCGGATCTGCGCGGGATCGCGGCCGGCGGCGGTGGCCGCAGCGTCGATCGCCGCACTGGCCGAGGCTATTCCGTCGTCGTCGATGTAACCGAGCGACGGCAGCCAGCCGTCGCCGATCTCACCGATCAGACGCAGCATCCGAGGCTTGTAGCCGCCGATCCAGATCCCGATGGGGTGCAGGGGCACGGGCCCGGGATGGACTCCGTCCACGGAGTAGAAGTCGCCGTCGAAGCGGATCGCCCGCTCTCCGCTCCACATGAGCCGGATGATCGACACCGCTTCCTCCAGAGCGCGCACCGACTCGCCGGGCGTCCGCCGAGGCCCGCCCATCGCGGCGATCGCATCCCAGAACGCCCCGGCACCCAGGCCCAGTTCGACGCGGCCACCGGTGAGGAGGTCGAGGCTGGCGGCCGCCTGCGCCAGCACGGCGGGTGGGCGCAGCGGCAGACTCGCGACGTCCGGGAACACTGCGAGGTTCTCGGTGCGGGCCGCGATGACGGACAACAGCGTCCAGGCGTCGAGGAAGCGGCGCTGGTACGGGTGATCCTGGATGCCGACGAGATCGAATCCGGCTCGGTCGAGAACTACCGCAGTGTCGAGAAGGCCCTGCGCGGCATCCGCGTCGGGCACGAGGAAGTAACCGAATCGGATGTCGTTGCCGTAGTCGGGCATTGCAGGCTCCTTCGTCGACGACGATCGGTCTTCTCACGATAGGTGCCGGGCGGCGTCTCGGGTACCGAACCGATCGACAACCCAGGGTTGACGACATGGGTTCGTCAACCTACGGTTGTCTTATGACAGATCCCACGCGTATGTCGAATCCCGTGCGCCTCGACGACCTCATCGAGGCGATCAAGAAGGTGCACTCCGACGCCCTCGAACAGTTGACGGACGCGGTCCTCGCCGCGGAACACCTCGACGAAGTGGCCGATCACCTCATCGGCCACTTCGTGGACCAGGCCCGGCGCTCCGGCGCCTCCTGGACCGACATCGGTCGCAGCATGGGCGTCACCAAGCAGGCGGCCCAGAAACGTTTCGTGCCCAAAGGTCCCGAGGAGCCGTCCGATCTCGATGCGAGCCAGGGCTTCAGTCGATTCACCCCCCGCGCCCGCAACGTCGTGATGGCGGCACAGAACGAGGCGCGGGCGGCGGGCAACGACCAGATCACCCCCGAGCACGTGGTGCTCGGGCTCCTCTCGGAACCCGAATCGCTTGCGGTGAAGGCGCTCGCCGCGCAGGACATCGACGCGGAGGCGGTTCGCGCGGCCGCCACGGCGGTGCTGCCCGCACGCGCCGACGAGGTGCCCGACCTGATTCCCTTCGACGCCGGAGCACGCAAGGCGCTCGAGCTCACGTTCCGGGAGGCGCTGCGGCTGGGGCACAACTACATCGGCACCGAACACATCCTGCTCGCGCTGCTCGAGCTCGAGGACCGGGCGGGCGTGCTCGCGGAGCTGGGCGTCGAGAAGGCGGCCGTCGACAGCTACGTCGAGGCGGTGCTGGCCACGATCCTCGAGTCTCGACAGCAGGAGACGTAGTTCGCGCGGGGGTTATTCGGCGAACCGCAGGATCGCCGCGGCCGGAACCTCGTCGGGCACGTCGCCGGACCTCACCGCGAGCACCTTCGCGCCGGTGAGCAGGGCCCGGCGGGCGATCTCGTCGACCACGCCGTACTCGTGGTTGCCGTTGAGCTCGGCGAGGTCGACGGTGCCGGTGTCCGGATCCACCGTGCCGGGCACGACGCCCTCGATGTCGACGAACAGTGTCTCGACCCGCCCGAACGTCGCCGACCGCGCGACGTCGGAGATCTCCACCTGTGCCCGGCCCTTGGACCGCAGGTCGTCGAACTGCTTGCGGATGGTCGCCAGTTGCTGGGCGTAGTAGCCGTCGAGGACTGCCCGGGTGGCCTGCGATATCTGCTCGTCGCTCATTTCCTCCGGATTGCCGTGGATGCCGTCGTCGAGCAGCTTGTGATAGTTGTTCACGGACCGGTAGATCGACGCGGTCGGTTCGGCGGCGGCGAGCACCAGCGGGATGTCCCGCCCGGTCAGCACGCTGCGCAGTTCGTGATCGATGGCGCGGGCATACTCCCGAACCCGGAGTTTGCGGCCTTCGTCGCCCTGCACCCGGCCGTTGACCCGTCCCGGCGGGGTCCGTCCGAGTGACCGTACGCCCGCGTAGCTCGCAGCGTCCTTGGGGAGCCCGGGGACGTCGACCGTCGTCGGCGGCTGATCGGCCGTGACCTCGATCAACCGGACCGACCCCTCGGCGAGGGCCAGCACATAGGCGGTCTGAGGGAACGTCACCGTCCGCAGCAGCGGCTTGATGTAGAAGCGGTCGCTGACAATGCAGCACGCACCGAGTCGGTTCGGCAACCGGTAGCGGCGGAGTCGGTCCGCCGTCGCGAGAACGACGAGCGTGCGCGCCTGGTAGCGCCAGAACGCCTCGTCCTCGATCAGGTCGTCGAACGCTTGCTCGAACGCCAGTCGCTCCTTGTGATCCTCGATCTGTTCGAGCGCGGACTTGACCTGATTGGTGAATTCGAGCCGGCTCTTGCCCGGATCGTGGATGTCGTCCTCGGTGGGCGTGTAGATCGAGATGCAGGTGCGACCCTCCACCTCGGCGAGCCGGCGAACCTCGGCGTGACTCGGAATATCGCTGTAGAGCATTCCTCGACCTCCCGATAGTTGGTCGCCTTCAGCGTACCCAGGACCGCGACGTCCCGGCAGGGGTTTGTCTCCGGTCTCGGCGCCGAGGGCCGGCGGCCGCGTTTTGCCCGTTGTGTGGAAGAAGGTCTGGACCGCACCGGCATCGGCCCGGTAATGATCTGGGGCAGTTGATGCTTGGAGGAGATATGGGACAGCTCGAAGGTCGGGTCGCGTTCGTCACCGGTGCCGCCCGCGGGCAGGGACGCGCACATGCCCTCGCGCTCGCCGACGAGGGCGCGGACGTGTTCGGCATCGACATCTGCGCCGACGTCACGACCGTGCCGTACCCGCTGGCGACGGTCGACGAACTCGACGAGACCCGTCGCCTGGTCGAGACCCACGGCGTCCGGTGTCGCACCGCCGTCGTGGACGTGCGCGACGGGGCGGCGGTGGATGCCGCGGTCGCGGCCGCCGCAGCCGAATTCGGCAGGATCGACATCTGCGTCGCGAACGCCGGGGTGTGCGCGTTCGCGAAGACGTGGGACCTCACCGACGAGATGTGGGACGCGGTGGTGGACACCAACCTGTCCGGGGTGTTCAAGACGCTGCGGGCCGTGACGCCGCACATGATCGAACAGGGGTACGGACGTATCGTCGCGACGTCGTCGATGGGCGGACACACCGGCATCCCGAACCTGTCGCACTACGTCGCGGCGAAGTGGGGTGTGATCGGCCTGGTGAAGACGTTGGCGCTCGAGCTCGCCCGCCACGGCATCACGGTCAACGCGGTGTGCCCGGGATCGGTGGACACCCCGATGGTGCACAACGAGGCGTTCTACGGGCTGTTCGCTCCGGACGTCGAGCACCCCACCCGGGAGACCGTGGAGTCGCGCTATGCCTCGATCACGCCGATGCGGGTGCCGTGGGTGGCACCGGAGGACATCGCGCACGCCGTGCTGTACCTGGTGTCGGAGCAGGCGCGGTACGTCACCGGGACCTCGCTCGACGTCAGCGCCGGCAGTTCGGCACTGATGCCCTGACGGCTTCCCCGACCCGGGCGGTCAGCCGATGTCGAACAGGTCCACGGCAGCGGCGACCGTCCGCGCGACGACGTCCGCGCGCTCGGGGTCGAGCCCGTGCCGCCCGCCCTCGACGAGCAGCAGGAGATGCGGGGCAGGAATGAGTTCGAGCGCCGCCTGCATCTCGTCGGGGGTGCCGAACGGGTCCCGGTCGCCGTGTACGAACAGCGACGGATTACGCAGATCCGGTAGGTGTTCGGTGCGCTGCTTCTCCGGTTTACCGGGCGAGTGCAGCGGATACGACAGCAGCACAAGCCCGTCCGCGACGTCGGGGCGCTCGGCGGCGAGCATCGTCGACTGGCGTCCGCCGTACGAGTGCCCGGACAGGATCAATGGACCGTCGGCGAGGTCGCGGATCGCGTCGGCCGCGGCGACGATGCCCTCGCGGTCCTCTCCGGCCCGGGACTGGTTCGGCGGGCCCGACGCCCGACGCCGGCGGAACGGCAGGTTGTAGCGCAGTACCAGGAAGCCCCGTTCGGCGAAGCCGATGGCCATGACCTGCAAGAGTTTTGCGTCGAGGTCGCCGCCCGCGCCGTGCGCGAGGACGAGTTTGCCGACCGCGTCGCCGGCCGGACGGTGCAGGTATCCGTACACGTCGTCGGTGTCGAGGAGGACCGTTTCGTCGAGCGCACTCATGACTGTCGAGGCTACCGTGGAGTGATGTCGCGACTGCGCGTGCTCGTCACCGGGGCCACCGGCTACATCGGTGGGCGCCTGGCTCCCCGTCTGCTCGCCGCCGGACACGATGTTCGGGTGCTGGCGCGTTCTCCCGAGAAGTTGCGGGACATCCCGTGGGCGAAACAGGTGGAGATCGTGCGCGGCGATCTCGCGGACCCCGAGTCGCTGGCCGCCGCGACCGCCGACATGGACGTCGTGTACTTCCTGGTGCACGCCATGGGCGGCTCCGAGGAGTTCGTGGAAGCGGAGCGGCGCGGCGCGTCCAACATGGCGGCGGCCGCGAAGGCGAGCGGCGTCGGACGCATCGTCTACCTGGGTGGATTGCACCCGGAGGACACCGACCTCTCGCCGCACATGCGCTCCCGCGCGCAGGTGGGCCGGATACTCATGGAGTCGGGGGTTCCGACGATGGTGCTGCAGGCCGGCGTCGTCATCGGTTCCGGGTCGGCCTCGTTCGAGATGATCCGGCACCTGACGAACCGGCTACCGGTGATGACGACCCCGAAGTGGGTGAACAACCGGATCCAGCCGATCGCGGTGCGCGACGTCCTGTACTACCTGGTTGCTGCGGCCACGGCACCGCTGCCGCGCAGCCGGACGTTCGACATCGGTGGCCCCGACGTCCTCACGTACGGCGACATGATGAAGGTGTATGCGGAGGAGGCGGGTCTGCGGCGGCGTCGGGTGCTGGTGCTGCCGGTACTGACACCGCGCCTGGCGGGTCTGTGGATCGGACTGGTGACACCCATCCCCAGCTCGCTGGGCCGCGCGCTCATCGAATCGCTGCACAACGACGCCGTCGTCACCGACCGCGACATCGACGACGTCATCCCACCGCCCGAGGAGGGGCTGACGCCGTACCGCCGAGCGGTGCAACTGGCGCTGCGCCGTATCAAGAACGGCGAGGTGGAGACCAATTGGGCCAACGCGTCGCCGGTGGGGGCGCCGTCGGATCCGTTGCCGTCCGATCCCGACTGGGCGGGAGAGGTGGTCTTCACCGATGTCCGCAGCGCCGAGTGCGACGCGGATGCCGACACGTTGTGGCGGGTGCTCGAGAGCATCGGCGGTGAGAACGGTTGGTACTCCTTCCCTCTCGCGTGGGTGATCCGAGGTTGGCTCGACCGGCTGGTGGGCGGCGTCGGACTCACCCGTGGGCGGCGCGACGCGCGACATCTCAACACCGGTGACCCGCTGGACTTCTGGCGGGTGGAGGAGATCGACCGCGGCCACCTGCTGCGGCTGCGGGCCGAAATGCGTACCCCGGGTGGCGCTTGGCTCGAATGGCGGGTGGAGCCGGAGGGGCCGCACCGGTCCCGGCTCGAGCAGCGGGCGATCTTCTTTCCGAAAGGCATTGCGGGCAGGGCCTACTGGTACTCGATCCTGCCGTTCCACGGAATCATCTTCAAGGGCATGCTCGCGAACATCACCGGCGCCGCGGTACGTGAGGCCGCGGCGACCGAATAGGGACTGAGCCACTAAGCCGGAGCGCCCACTCTCAGCCCCGATCCGCGGAATCCCGCATGTAAGAGAAGAGAGTGGGCACTCAGGCCGATGGCGCGAGCCGGGCGAACTGTCAAACCGTGCAGAGCGGGGCGATGTCGGACCGCCCGCCCGTGGTGGGCGAGGTGAGCACCAGGCACGAGTTGTAGCCGCGCGACTCGACGACGCTGCGGATCTGCTGCCAGCCCTCGGCGCTCACCGCGGGCGTGCGCGAGAGCACGAAACCGGAGACGCGCAACGGGTCGCCGACGAATGCCCACGAGTAGTCGTCGGCCAGGTACGTGACGACGTAGTTGGTGGGTCCGTCGGGGGAGTTCTGGAACGGTACCGACGGGAAGCTCACGTGCAGTTGGGCATTGGTGACCGGGTCGTTGACGCGGGCGTTGCCGACGATGCCGTTGGTCCCGCCGTTCCACGTGGTGCACGTGTTGTTCACGCTGACGTTCGACGCGTCGAGCACGCCGTAGGTGGCGCGGGTGTCACGGGCGCAATCCAGGTTGAACGGCTGCGGGACAGCCGCCAGCTGGTACCACGTGCCGGCGTAGCGGGCGACGTCCAGCGACGGGATCGGGGCGAGCGGCTGCCACAGATCGGCGGAACCGGTGGGCTGGGCCGCGGCGGGCGCGGCGGTGGCGACTGCCGCGGCGGCGGCGACAGCGAACAGTCCGGCGGTGAGCTTCCTGGTGGCAGACATGGTGGTCCTTCCGGTTGTGACAGGAGCGGTCACTCGGTATTCGGTGCCGCCCCTGTCGATGGATGGGTCCGGAAGATCAATTTTCTCAGCGATGCAGCAGATTGGCGGCCGCGATGATCGCCTCCCGCGCCGAGGCGTTGCAGTCCTCGGCGATGGACATCGCCCAGCGGCGCTCGCCGTCGTGCTCGGCGAGGATGAACGTCGCGGTGCCCTCCGACGTGCGCTGCTGGTGGAACGACAGGATCTCGAGCTGGAAACCGGCGTCGAACAGCATCGAGGTGAGCGCCGCGATGGGTCCGGTGGCGGTCGCCGCCGCGGACGAGATGCGGTCGCCGAGCCCGAGGGTGGCGGTGAACGTGTGCCGACCGGCGCCGAGGTGCTCCGACGTCCAGCTGCCCAGACGGACCGGGCCGCCGGTGGGGCTGAAGCGCTGGGCGAACTCGGTCCAGCTCAGGCCCTGCGCCTGGGCGCGCAGGTCGCGCGGCAGGTGGGTGCCGAAACGCTGGAAGAACGGATCGTTCGAGAACGTGGTGGTGGTGGCGAAAGCCTGGGAGGTGGGCATTTTCGGGGGTCTTCCTGAAGTGAAGGAAGGACCGACAAGTAGATAGCTCAACGACCCGCAGCGAGGGGTCGGTCCGAATCAGACCCCGCTACGGCGGTGAACTACTACCTGGATGCGCTGCATGACCGAGGAGTCTAAGCGAGACTCCCAGAAACACGCAACCCTCCGGGTGAACCTCAGCCGCGCACACCGGTGATCTCGTCGGGGGTGTGCGGCAGCTCGGCAGTAGTGGTGACCTGGCCCTTCTCGTAGTCGACAGCGAGGATCCGGTTGGTGGCCGGATCGGTCACGTACGCGGTGAAACCCTGCACGAACAGCGCAGGCCGGGCCGTCTGCCACTCCGTCGGCTCGGTCCACGGGTCGAGTACCGGGATCGTGCGGATCGTGGCACCGGAGTTCGGGTCCAGTACGTGCAGCGCGCCGTCGGTGCCCAGGACCAAGGCCTCACCGAACGCGCCGCGTCCGAGAGACCGGAACGTGTAGCTGGTGCCGAGGTCCACCAGGCGCAGCTCGCCGGTGACGGTGTTCGTCAGCGACACCCGTGTCGGACGCTCCAGGTCGGCGTCCGGGTCGGATTTGTAGTCGCCGAGCACCACGGCGGACTCCTCCGAGCCGGCCTGGTTGCCGATCCGCCCGTACGGGTCGGGACTGGTGACCTTGGTGATCGCGCCGTCGCGGTAGATCAGCAGACCGTCCTGGCAGCCGAACACCACGGTCTCGTCGGCGGCGACGGCCTCGCCGTGCACGCCCGGGCACTCCTCGCTGCGGGCGATCTCGGTGCGGGCGGCGTCGTAGACGACGATGCCGGTGCGGGTCTCGGCGTCGCCGAGCGTGGTGACGAGCCCACCGTCGGCCAGTTCCACGGCGACGCCGTGGTGCGCGACCGGGGTGGTGAACGTCGTGGTCTGTGGCTTGCCGTCGGCGAGGGTGCTCGGGTCGAACGAGTCGACGCGTCCGGTGCCGTCGTCGAACAGGACGGTGCGGCCCGCGTGCCGCACGACGTGGCCGGGCTTGTCCGCGTCGAACGTGACGGCGGTGAGGGCGGGCGCGGCGGTGTAGTGGTGCGCGTGGTCGCCGTGCGCCTCCGACCAAGCTCCGGTGTCGAGCACACGGAAGCCGTCCTCGGTGGAGACGATCACGTGCCGCTCGTCGCCGGCCGGGTTGAGCCGGTTGAACCCGGCCAGCTCGGTTTCGCCCACCAGCGAGAGCGATTCGGCATCGAGTACGAGGATGCCGCCGTCGTAGGTGACGGCCAGTCGAGGTGTCGCGGAGCGAGCCTGCGCGGGTTTGGCGGTGGTGGACTCGGGGCCCACGGCCGCTGCGGCGGTCGCGGTGGTGGTGCCGTCGTCGGTACCCGAGCAGCCCGCCAGCAGGGCCGCGCACGTCGCGACGGACGCGGCGAGGGTGAGGCGTCGGGAGGTGGGGTCGGTGCGAATCATGCCGCAAGGTCTATCGCGTAATGAAAATCATTGTCAAAGGCGAAGATGTGCATTCGTGCATGCAACGGCGTGTGCGGTGGCGGTATCGGCGCCCGGTGGGTGGACGCCGATACCGCCTCGGTCAGTCCGGAACCTCGCCGGTGGTTCGGCCGAGGTGGCGGCCGAAGAAGCGGGCCGAACTGTCGCGCTCGTGCTCGGGCACCTGGAAGTACCGGCCCGGGTGGGCGTGCAGGGTCTTCTCGGTGGAGGCGAACGCGTCGAACAGTGCGAGCCCGGACGCGCGGTCGATCTCGTCGTCGTCCCACGGAATCCGGTACTCGACCGGCGCGGTGATCCGTCGGGCCACCTCGATCAGGGCATCGTTCACGAACACCGCACCAATGCTGAGTGCGGCGATCCGGCGGTCGGCTGCCGCGAGCAACAGTCCTGTCGTGACGCCCAACGTCATTCCGCCGTAGCCGATTTGCGCTTCGGCACCGATCTCGGGCAGCGCCTGCAGCGCGTCCAACGTCGCCTGCCATTCGGGTACCGCGCGCTCCGCCACCGACATGTTGTGCTCGACGACGATCGGGGCGAGGGGTTCGCCCGCCGCCCGGGCCCGATGGATCGCGTCCACCCGCCGTTGATCCTCGGCGCTTCGCGGGCGGTCGCCGTGCCCGGGTGCGTCGATGGCGGCGACGGTGAACCCGTGGGCGGCGACGCTGTGCAGTGCGCCGGCCACCAGTCCCGGCGCTCGCTTGTGCATGCCGCCGGAATGACCCGACAGCAGCAGTGGCCCGCCGCCGGCCCCGGATCGGGGCGACCAGAGCGCGCCGGTGATCTCGTCCAGTGTGAAAGTGCGTTCGACGACACCGTTCGACGATGTCTCGGAAGTGAAGTGCATGGTGTGGCCTTTCGGGAGTGCCTTGAATTTCGGCGCTCCCGGCGACACCTACGTCAATCGCCCGACCGTGCACACGAGTGGGAGCACCCACATGTTCGTTGCGTACATGGGTCTCACCTCCTGGTGTGAAGTCACGGTCGCGCACACGCTAGCAACGGGCGTCGGAGCGCGTCCAGCCGTTTTTCGGCGTCGTCAGGCCGCGATGCGATTCGGCACGGAGCAGCTGGTAGTCGGCGGGATCGACGACGCGGGTGCGCCGCCGGTAGTCCCAGGACGTCCCCGGCCACAGCGCGTGATTGGACCCGCGGGCGTCGAGGTACCAGCTGGCGCAGCCACCGGTGCTCCACACGCCGCGCGAGAGCCGTTCCCGCAGAGACGAATCGAACGCGTCCTGGGCGGCGGCGCGGACCTCGACGGTGCCCGCGCCGCTCTCCTCGGCCAGGCGCATCGCGTCGAGTGCGTGCGCGATCTGCGCCTCGATCATCACGATCACCGAGTTGTGGCCCAGGCCGGTGTTGGGCCCGGACAGGAAGAACGCGTTGGGCATCCCGGACATCGTGACGCCCAGGTGGGTGCGGACGCCGTCCTGCTGCCAGCGTTCGAGCAGGCTGACGCCGCCGCGGCCGACCAGGTTCATGCGGTTCAGCGCGCCGGCGACGCGGAACCCGGTGGCGTACACGATGACGTCGACGTCGTGGCGGGTGCCGTCGGCGGTCTCGATGCCGCTCGGGTGGATCGCGGTGATCGGGTCGGTGACGAGGGTGGTGTTCGGGCGGGCCAGCGTGGGATAGAAGTCGTTGGAGCGCAGTATCCGCTTGCAGCCGATGCGGTAGTCGGGGGTGAGGGCGTCGCGCAGCACCGCGTTGTGCACCTGCTTGCGCAGGTGTGCGAGGGCGCGGTTCTGGGTGTGCTCGAGTAGTCGGGGACGGCCGAGGCCGACACCGAGCGCCTCGCCGCCCCAGTAGGTGGCCGCGCGAAACAGATTGCGCGCCAGCGTGCTCCGTCGGCTCGCCGCGACCGCCGTACGGAACCTCCGGCGCGGCAGGATCCAGGCCGGGGTGCGTTGGAAGACGGTGAGTTCGGCCGCCCGTTCGGCGAGGTGCGGCGCCAGCTGGATCCCGCTGGCGCCGGTGCCGATCAGCGCCACCCGCTTGCCGGTGAGGTCGACGTCGTTGCGCCACGCCGCCGAGTGCATGCTCGCGCCCGCGAACGTCTCGGCGCCGGGAATGCGTGGGATGCGCGGCACGTTGAGAGCGCCCGACGCGACCACCAGGTACTGTGCCACGAACTCACGTCCGCTCTTGTCGAAAACATGCCAGCGGCAGCCGGTCTCGTCCCACTGCGCCCCGGCGACCTCGGTACCGAACTGCAGACGGTCGCGCAGTCCGTGGCGCTCGGTCAGCTCAATGAGGTAGTCCAGGATCTCCGGTTGCCCGGCGTGCGACGACGTCCAATCCGTCTTGGGGGCAAACGAATACGAGTACAGCACCGACGGGATGTCGCACTCGCAGCCCGGGTAGGTGTTCTGCCGCCACGTGCCGCCCACGGCGTCGGCCTGCTCCAGGATCAGGAAGTCGCGTCGGCCGCGGCGCGTGAGTTGCAGGGCCATGCCGAGTCCGGCGAATCCCGCGCCCACGATCAGCACCCGGGTGTGACGAACCGACTCCGACACGCTGCTTCCCATCCGTGAGGTCTCCGCGCAGCGCCTCCCTCACCGCCTGACGTCAGCAGTGTGCAACTTGAACAGTGTTCAAGACAAATCGGTCGAGCGGGTCAGGCCACCTCGTCCTCGCCGCCCGGCTGGACTTTCCGCAGGCCACGGTAGGCGTCCTCGGGGGTCTTGCGTCCGGCGACGACGGCCTCCACCTCGGCGGCGATCGGCATCTCGACGTGGTAGTCGCGGGCCAGTTCCATCACCGTCGGCGCGGTCTTGACGCCCTCCGCCACCTGCCCCAGCTTCTCCACGGCCTCGTCGACGGTGAGCCCGCGGGCGATGGCTTCGCCGACACGCCGGTTGCGCGACGCCGGGCTCATGCACGTGGCGATGAGATCGCCGACGCCGGTGAGTCCGGCGAAGGTGCGCGGGTTGGCGCCCATCGCCTCCCCGAGTCGGGTCATCTCGGCGAGCCCGCGGGCCAGAACCATCGCGCGGGTGTTGTCGCCGACGCCCAGACCGTCGGCCATGCCCGACGCGATCGCCACGATGTTCTTCAGGACGCCGCCCAGCTCGCAGCCGAGGACGTCGGTGTTGCGGTAGACGCGAAACACCTTGGACGCGAACAACGGTTGCAGCGCCGTGGCGACGTCCTCGTCCTGTGTGGCGACCACCGACGCGGCGGCCAGCCCGTCGGCGATCTCGCGGGCGATGTTGGGGCCGGCGAGGAGCCCGACGGGGTGACCGGGCAGGCACTCGGAGATCACCTCGGTGGGCCGCTGCCGGGTACCCGGTTCGAGGCCTTTCGCGAGCGAGAGCACCGGCACCCACGCGCGCACCTCGTTGGAGATCAGGTTCAGCGTGCTGCGGATCGCGTGCGACGGCACCCCCACCACCAGCACGTCGGCCTCGTTCGCGGCCTCGAGAATGTCGGACGTCGCCCGCAGGCTCTCCGGCAGCTCGTGCTCGCCGAGGTAACGCGAATTGCGGTGTTCGGTGTTGATCTCGTCGGCCGTCTCGGGGTTACGCGACCACAGCAACGTGGGCGTGTTGTGGGCCGCGAGTTTGGCGACCGTGGTGCCCCAGGATCCGGAGCCGAGAACGACGACGCGGACGGGTCGGGCCATCAGTGATCACCTCGTACTGGGGCGTTCCGGGGACTCATGGCTTCAGGTTGGCACTGCGGGTGGTGTCGCGTGGGCGAATCGGCAACTCCGAGGTGGCCCGAAGGGTGGGTCGCTCGCAACGCCGCCGCAGTTTCGTCCCGTCGATCGTGTGGTCGCGCCCGACGAGGTCGACGTGCCGATCGGTGAGGCCTGCCGCACCGGCGCCGGCGAGCGCCGTCGGGAACGAACAACTGGTGGTGGGTAGGCCGTCGGTGGCCGTTCGAGTCGCAATGTCGAACACCGACATCGGTTCCGGTGACGCGGCATGGAACAGTGCGCCCCGGTCGGCGTCCGAGCTGGTGAGAGCGAGACGGGCGATCAGTTCGCCGAGTTCGTCGACGGAGATGACCGAGAGGAGTGCGGCGCCGTCGTCGATCCAGGCCCCCATGCGGGCGAGGATGTGTCGAAGCCCCGGAAGGAACCAGCGATCGCCCTCGCCTTGGACGAATCCGGGTCGGACGACGATGCCGCCCTGGGCGCGGACCATCCGGTCGGCTGCCGCTCGGGTGGCACTGAGCACGGTGACCGGATTCGGCTCGCGGGTGTCCTCGACGACGTCCCGAAACGGACCCGCTCCGTAGACGCCGATGGTGCTGAGGGTGACGACGACATCGATCGACCGGGCCTCGGCTGCCGCGAGCAGATTCCGGGTGCCCTCGTAGTTGATTCGCCGGCACAGGGTCTCGTCCGGACCGGTGTAGCTCGCGGCGTGGACGATGGCGTCGACACCGTCGAGCGCTGAGTGCAAAGTGGACGGAACGCCTATGTCGGACAGGACATATCGGACACCTGGGATCGGTGACTCCGGCATTCGCCGCACTGCTGCGGTGACTTCGCCGTCAGACGCGGCAAGTGCCCGTAGAGTGGCACCGCCGATGAAACCGGACGCACCGACCAGGGCGATGTGGGGACGGTGTCCGCCCGTTTCGTCGCGTGGCATCACTGGGCGGCGCCGGAGGGAGCGGCGAGCGCAGCAGTGGTGTGTCCGATGGGGAGGCGAAGCGAGAGGGGATCGGCACAGTGCTCAAGCAGGAGAGGGCTTTCGAGACGAGGAACGAGATCATCTGGGCCGCAGCCACTCGGTTCGACGAGACCGGTTACGAACGAGCCAGCCTCACCGAGATCGTCGAACTGACGGGCTTCACCAAGGGCGCGTTGTACTTCCACTTCAAATCGAAGGACGATCTGGCCGTCGCGATCATCGAGGAACAGCATGCGATCTCGATGAACGCGGTGGCCGCGATCCGCGCGACCGAGGCTCCGGCGCTCGAGCAGTTGGTGATGCTCGCGTACGAGATGGGGCGGCAGATCGTCGAGGACCCCGTGGTGCGGGCCGGTATCCGCCTGACGTTGGAGATGAGCGCGGCGGCCGGACCGACGGCGCCGTACCTGGACTGGATCGACGGTCTTCGTGAGGTGTTCCAGGCCGCGATCGAAGAGGGCGACATCGCCGACACCGTCGATTCCGCGGAACTCGCGCGGTACTTCGTCTCGGCTTTCACCGGCGTCCAGATGGTGTCGAACGTGCTCACGGGCCGCGCGGATCTCGATGCGCGACTCGATCAGATGGTGTCGTTCGTGCTGGCCTCGGTGGTCGCACCCCGCCGGCGTCACAAGATCGACCGGTACGTTCATACCCGGTGGAGCCCGACGAACGCGTGAGCCGGTTCGACGGTCGGCAGAGGCACCGCCAGGCGGATGGTGCCCGACGCCTTGATCTCGCCCCACTGCGAGAACTCGACGTCGACACAGCCGTCCTCTCCGGGCCGGAGTTCGGTGGTCACCGTTGTCGGTTCGTCCAACTCCAGGAACCGACGGAACCGCAGTTCGAGCGATTCCACATCGGCGCACGACCATCCGAGCCGTAGGCGCGCGCTCTGGCGGGCCGCCTCGAGCACCACCACGCCCGGAACGTGGTCGGAGGGATGGTCGAACAGCACCGGATGCGTCGGATCCACCCGCAGCAGCCAGCGACCGATGTCGCCCGACGGATGGACACCGAGCACGACCGCGCGGTCGTCGGGAACACATACGGCGGACTGCAGCACGGGAAGCGGCTGCGGGATGCGCCCCACCGTCGGGGCCCGGTCACTGCTCCACCGGATGCGGGCGTAGTCGTCCGGGGTGAGGACACCGGCAACGGCCATGCCGTGTCCCGCCGGCGTGTCGTCGACGAGGAAGTCCACGTCGACACTGAACGCCGACAAGCGACTGCCCCGCCGCGCGTGCTCGGTGACCTGGGCGTTCATGACGACCCCCGCCGCCGACGACCCGATGGTCAACCGGTCGAGGTGTGCCTCGATGCGCATCGTCTGCATCGTGAAGAGGTGCCCCAGGGGTACGGCGTAGTGCATGTGTCCGAGATAGATGGCGCACTGGCGAACGGTCTCGCCGAGCAGCATCGTGTCGTAGCGGTCGGTGCACGTTCGGTAGAAGGCGTGTTGTCGCGGCCATTGGGCGCCCAGCCGAAACCGGCCGGCCTCCCCGACGGGGATACCGTCCGTCAGGTAGACCTCGGACACGGATTGACGATGTACGAACCGTCGCGGCACCGTCGATTCAAAGCTCAACGCCTGCACCATCTCACGGACAGTAGCGGGGGAAATCGCCTGGCATGAGCGATTTGGGTCGAAATTTTCGTACCTCGACCCACGGATGATCCGCCTAGAGTCGGAGGGGTACGAAGCGAACCCGATCTTCGAGACGATAGCGAGTGCCGGTGGCGAACGACCTACCTCTGCGCGACGTGTACGCCGAGCCCACGCTCGCCGACGTCCTACCGTCGGCGCTGTCCTCGCTGGGCGCGCCCGGCGAGGCGAACCGGCTGGACATACCCGAGTCCGATCGGACCGTGGTTCTGCTGATCGACGGTCTCGGCTGGAATCTACTGCGCCGCAACCTCGATGCCGCTCCGTTCCTCAACGGCATCGAGGGGCGACCGATCCGGGCCGGATTCCCCACCACCACCGCGACGAGCCTGGCGTCGTTCGGCACCGGACTGCCGTCGGGCCGGCACGGCATCACCGGTTACGTCTCGGACGTCGCGGAGGCGGGTGGACCGTTCAACTGGCTGCGCTGGCAGCGGGTCGGCGACCACCGCGACCTGCTCGCGCAGGTGATGCCGGAGCGGATCCAGCCGTCCCCCACAGTTTTCGAGCGCGCGACGGCAGCCGACGTGATCGCGACGACAGTTCTGCCCCGCGAGTTCGCCGGCAGCGGACTCACCCGTGCCGCCCTGCGCGGCGGCCGCTTCGTCGGCACCGTCGCGTACGGCGACCTGTTGCACTCGACGGTGCACGCCGCGACGGCGGGAGAGCGGACCCTGGTCTACTGCTACCTGAGTCAGATCGACACCCTCGGCCACGTGTACGGACCCGGCAGCGACCCGTGGGTGGCGCAGCTGACGATCGTCGACCGGTTCGTCGAGGACCTCGTCGCGCACCTGGGTCCCGACGTCAACCTGCTGGTGACCGCCGACCACGGCATGGTGCCGGTCGACCCGTCGCACCGCGTCGACTTCGACAAGGAACCCGCGCTGTCGAGCGGGGTGGTCGCCCTCACCGGCGAAGCCCGCTGCCGGTACGTGCACACCGAACCCGGGCGTGCCGCGGGCGTCCTGAGCCGGTGGCGGGAGCTGCTCGGCTCGCGGGCCTGGGTGGGTACCCGCGACGACGTCGCCGCCGCCGGGCTGCTGGGGCCGAACCCGACCCCGGCCGCGCTGCGCCGGGTGGGTGACGTCGTGATGATCGCGCACGGCGCCACTGCCGTGGTCCGCAGCGAGGCCGAGCCGCGGATGTCGATGCTGGCGGGCCAGCACGGTGCACTCACCGACGACGAACTCCTGATCCCGCTGCTGCAGGTCTGATGTCCGTGCGGGTTCCGGCGCCGGACTCTAGGGTGGCGGGCGGGGTGGACCTGACCACCCGCGGGGACGACGACTGGGGGCACGATGCGTACGCGCGAGACGACGATCATCCGGCACTGGAAGGTGAGCTGGCGGGCGTGGCTGGTGTTCTGGATCGCGCGCATCTTCGTCAAACCGCTCTTCGCGGCGTGGCCCACCACCGACCGGGGCATCGCGGCTCTCGGGCACCTGGAGAAGGTCGTCGACCGGTTACCCAAGCCCAAGGGCGTCACGATCGAGCCGATGACGCTCGGCGGGGTGCCGAGTGAACTGATCAGCCATCACCGGAAGGCTGCCGACTCGCTCGCGGGTGCGACCGTCCTGTACTTCCACGGCGGCGGATTCGTCTTCTGCGGCTTGGCAACTCATCGCAGCCTCTGTGCGGTACTCGCGGCCCGAGCAGGCGTCCCGGTGATCTCCGTCGAGTATCGGCAGCTGCCGTACGGCGGGATCGGCACGTCCATCCACGACGCGATGGCCGCGTACACCGATCTGCTCGGCAGAGCCGAGGATCCCACGAAGATCATCCTCGCGGGCGACTCGGCGGGTGGCTACCTGGCGATGAAGGTGGCCGAACTGGCCGCGACCCGCGGCATGGTGACCCCCGCCGCCGTGATCGGGTACTCGCCGCTGCTCAACCTGGCGCTCGAGAAGCACGACCCCGACTACATGCGTCGCGACGCCTACCTGCCGATGAGCCAGGTCGAGGCGCTCAAGGACCGGTGGGCCGGCGGTCCGGAACCGATCGCCGGGGCCGATTCGCCCATCGAGGCCGATCCGCGGGTGTACCCGCCGGTGTTCTTCAGCGTCGCCCAGTACGAGCTGATGCGCCCCGACGTGGAGGCGATGACGGGGATGCTCGAGGACGTCGGACAGGCCGTCGAGACGCACGTGTGGAGTGGCCAGATCCACGCCTACCCGGTGATGGGCACAGTGCTGACGGAGGCCACCATGACGATCGCGTTCAGCCTCGACTTCGCCCGCCGCGCACTGGGTTACCGCGGCCGGCACTCCGCCTGATCTACAGGCCCAGCGACTCGATCTGCTTGCGCAGATTCGTCTCGGTCTGCTTGATCGCGGTGGTGACGAACGGCTCGATCAGCCTGCCCAGGGCCTTGCCGGCCAGCCCGCCCGGCAGTTCGTAGCCGAAGTCGACGGACAACTCGGTGCGGTCGTCGCCGACCGGGGTGAACATCCAACTGGACCGGTTGCCGAATCCGGAGACCGAGGACAACGTGATGAGCCGATCCCGCTCCCACTCGGTGACCTCGACCGTCGACTTCAGCGCCTTGGGGCCGAGCTGCATCGTCGCGTCGTACGTGGCGCCCAGACCTTGGTCGAGGTCGCCGATCGGGACGAATCGGCTGATGCCGAACATCCAGTCGGGCACGTTCCGATAGTCGTCGATGTGCGCGAACGCCAGATCGACGGGAACGACGGCAACGGCCTTGTGTCGAACGTGGATCATGTGTTTCCTCCCCTGAATTCCCCGGAGGTCGGACGCTAGTGCATCCGACGGTCCACTCCGGTCACCGCCGCCCCGAGAGTCGGAACTCGGCGATCTCGCGGGCGTTGTCGATCGCGTCCGTCAGCGCCCGGTGCCGGTCGTCGGCGGTCTGGGCGGACAGCACCGCGTACTTGTCCGCTGCCCCCATCGGTACCCAGGAGGCGAGCGCGTACAGGTGGTCGCCGGGCCGCTCGAGCACGTCGAACAGGCGCGGAGGGGCTGGCGGCGGATCGTCGCGCAACTCCCGGATCCGGGTCAGCAGGATGTACAGCTCGGTGATCTTGTCGGTGAGGTGCTGGAGTTGGTCGTCCGACACGCGACTCGACGCCTCCACCGGCCATGGCTCGATCTCGGCGCGCGGATACGGGTCGTCGCCGAGCCATCGCACGATCCGGATGCGCTCCTCGCCGACGCAGTCCAACGCGTACCGTCCGTCGCCGATGCCGACGTGGGAGACGATCCGCACCGCGGTGCCGACGTCGTTGCGGACGTCACCACCGCCCACCTCGTGGCCACGCGCGATGAGCACAGTGCCGAAGACGGGACCCTCGGTGGCAGTGAGACAGTCGCGGACGAGCGCCTGGAACCGGGGCTCGAACACGTGCAGCGGGAGCCGTTCCCCGGGCAGCAGTGCGGCGCCGAGGGGGAACATCGGCAGAACGGTCATTTGACCAGGATGAGTCATCAGGGCATCCGGAGTCGGGGAACCGGGATCGTGTCGGGTTGCGTGTCTCGATCGAGTTCGACGATGAGGTGATCGGCCCACGCGACCAGGCCGGTGATGTCGAGCGCGTGCGGCGGGTCGTCCTCGAACGGGACGATGCGGTGTCGGCCCTGCCTGAGCAGGGAGACGGCGCCGGCCGGGTTGCCGCGCATCTGATGGGTTACCGCCACCGCGAGCTGGGCCAGGCCCTGCCACAGTCCGCGCTCCTCGTGCGGCGCCTTCTTCCAGGCGGACTCGAGCACCTCGTGCGCGTGGAACGGCAGGTCGTGATCGAGCAGGCGCTGCGCCTCGGTGATCGCCTCGCCGGGATCGAGGTCCAGGTCGTCGGGCATCGTCGGAAACCCTTCCTCGCCCCACTCGAGCGGGCGCCCCAGACGATCCCGGGGCCGGGCGTTGCGCGGCTTACCGAGGGTGTCCCGATCGCGGTCGGCCATAGAAGCAATCTAGCCGCCGACAGGGGTACCGGGGGAGGGGCAGCTTCGGGTTGCCCGGAATCGTCTCGGGTCGGGCGGTGGAGTGCCGGCGCGCCGAGGCCGCGGCGCCACACCCTTTCTGTCGGCAACACACACCGATTCGGCGTGCATTTCGTGTGTGTTGTTCCGAAAACCGGTGTGACGCCGGCGGCGGCGTCGTGGACAAAAGAAAAGACCCGGTATCGCTGGTGCGATACCGGGTCTTTCATTTGTAGCGGGGACAGGATTTGAACCTGCGACCTCTGGGTTATGAGCCCAGCGAGCTACCGAGCTGCTCCACCCCGCGTCGGTATGTTCAGCCTACACGACGTTTCGGGGTGCCTCGACCACCCGCCGGATCGGGGGTCGAATCGGTTGTGGTCCCGGTCACCGGAAAGCGCCCCGAACGAGGCTCAATCACTGCCTTAATCTGCGGAGATACTGCACGACGAGGGATCCGGAGGGATTCGCATGGCACTGCTCGAGAACAAGGTTGCCTTCATCACAGGCGCGGCACGCGGACAGGGGCGCAACCACGCGGTGCGCTTCGCACAGGAAGGCGCGGACATCATCGCGCTCGACATCTGCGCGTCCGTGTCCGACGACGTCGGCTACCCGGCGGCCACGCCCGAGGATCTCGAGGAGACCGCCCGCCTCGTGCGCGCCGAGGGCCGCGAGATCGTCACCGCGATCGGCGACGTCCGCGACCAGTCCGACCTGCAGGCCGCCGTCGACGCCGGTGTTGCGCGATTCGGCCGTCTCGACATCGTGGTCGCGAACGCCGGCATCTCGACGTGGAACCGCTTCTGGGAGATGCCCGAGGAGCAGTGGACCACGATGATCGACATCAACCTCAACGGCGTGTGGCGCACCCTGAAGGCTGCGGTTCCCGCGATGATCGACGGCGGTCGCGGCGGCTCGATCATCGTCGTCAGCTCGGCGGCCGGCATCAAGGCCAGCCCCGGGACGTCGAACTACACGTCCGCCAAGCACGGCCTGGTGGGTCTGACGAAGACTGCGGCGATCGAGTTGGGCGAGTTCGGTATCCGCGTCAACTCCATCCACCCGGGCGCGGTGGACACCCCGATGGGCCAGGACGCCAACGTCGGCAAGATCCTGGCGCAGTACCCGCGCTACATCGACAACTACAAGTGGCCGCTCGCCGGGCTCAGCAAGTGCAGCGTCGACGACGTCTCCGAGGTCGTGCTGTACCTGGCCAGCGACCGCTCGCGCACCGTCACCGGTTCGCAGATGTCGCTGGATCTGGGCATTACGTCGATCTAGGCGGCTGCGCCACCCGTGCGCCTTTCTGGTGGGCCCAGCTACCAAAAAGGCGCACGGGCGCGAAGCGCCTACAGGTTGCCGCGCCGCTCCTGCTCACGTTCGATCGCGAGGAACAGGGCCTGGAAATTGCCCTTGCCGAACCCGAGCGAGCCGTGCCGCTCTATGAGTTCGAAGAACACCGTCGGACGGTCGCCGATGGGTTTGGTGAAGATCTGCAGCAGATACCCGTCCTCGTCGCGGTCGACGAGGATCCCGCGGCGCTGGAGTTCCCCGATCGGGACACGTACCTCGCCGATCCGTGCCCGCAGCGCCGGATCGTCGTAGTACGACGCCGGTGTCGGCAGGAACTCGACGCCCGCCGCCGACAGCCGGTCCACGGCGCCCAGGATGTCCGACGTCGCGAGCGCCAGGTGCTGCGATCCGGGGCCGCGATAGAACTCGAGGAACTCGTCGATCTGCGACCGCTTGCGTCCCACCGCGGGCTCGTTGAGCGGAATCTTGATGCGGTGGTTGCCGTTCGCGACGACCTTGCTCATCAGCGCCGAGTACTCGGTGGCGATGTCGTCGCCCACGAATTCGGCCAGATCGGTGAACCCCATGACGCGGTGGTAGAACTCCACCCACTCGTTCATCCTGCCGAGTTCGACGTTCCCGACGACGTGGTCGAGCGCCTGGATCACCTGCGGCACAGCACTCGTGGCGGCGGTGCGCGCGACATAGCCGGGCAGGTACGGCCCCGAGTAACGGGAGCGGTCGACCAGGGTGTGCCGGGTCTCGCCGTAGGCGGCAATGCTCGCGGTGCGGACGGTGCCGTGCTCGTCGGAGATGTCGTGCGGTTCGACGAGGATCCGCGCGCCCTGGCTGCGGGCGTGCGCGATGCAGCGGTCGACGTCGGTGACCTCGAGCGAGACGTCGTAGACGCCGTCGCCGTGCCGGAAGTGGTGGTCGTGCAGGGGGCTGGACGGGTCGACGCCGCCGGTGAGCACGAATCTGACGGCACCGCTGCGTAATACGAAGGCGCGGTGATCGCGGTTGCCGCTCTCGGGACCCGAGTACGCCTCGAGCTCCATCCCGAACACCGCTCGGTAGTAGGCGGCGGCCTGCGTCGCGTTGCCCACCACCCACACGATGGCGTCCCACCCGACAACCGGGAACGGATCGGCGGACGGGTCGTGTTCGACGAGCCCGAGTAGTTGGCGCAGGACGGCGTCATCGTGGCGGGTCAGTGACTGGTCGACGGTCATGAACGGACCTCCCGTGACAGGTACGGGTCGATCACACCCCGAGGCGCTCGGGGGAGGCAACATCGGCCTGTTCGGATGTCCAGAGTGGACAATCTGTGCCGACGGAGGCCCTGTCGAGTGTGCAGTTTGTATGCCGAGTGCGACGCCTTGCACTTTGAATTTGTCTGCAGTGCACTCTTTCCGAAGTCGACCACTTCCTTGTTGAACTCCAATGAATTGAACTCCAGTGCAATTTGGGCCTGCCGTTTCCGGGTCAAGGCCGCTGCGTCATCGGGCGGCCCGGAACGAGCCCTCTGTCCTGCGGTTATGGTGTGCAAAGTGGACCGCTGGAATGTTTCGGTCAAAAGCCATCCGAATCGGACTCGCATGGGTTAGTTTCTTTTCGATCACGGCTGCTGAAGGGGTTCGGAAGGGGCGATCGGGCCCCAGCGTGTGAGCTTCCTGAGCGTCTGTGTGCTGCTTGAGTTCGCAACTGCGTGGAAGGTGGGAGCGGCACCGTGCAGATGTTCGATGAATGGTTTCAACACCGACCGAGAGGGTGGGATTTCGAATGAGTGTGTCGTTTCTGAACGCGACGGCGGTACTGGTGCGCGGCCTCCTGGACGACGTCTGGGGCGGCTCGTGGATGCCGGGCGTCGAGGGCCTCACCGGGTCGCTGGCCGGCCTGTTGGAAATGAGCTGACGGCAGATTTGTACTGCCGTGCCAAATCTCTGAGAGAAGGAGTAGATGAATGACGCTGGGATCGCTGGCTCCGTTGCTCACGAATGAACTCGTACAGATGATCATAGGAAACATGCTCTTCGTCCCGCTGGCTTTGTCGACCGACTTCACCTTCGTCCCCTTCTGACGAGGGTAAAACGACCAATTTTTTGAAGGAGTGTGATTCGTAGTGGACACCGGAAGTCTTGTCGACCTCGTCACGAGTGTCGACGTGGGTTCTCTGGAAGCGCCCATTTTCAATGGCCTCAACGGCATCGTCAACGCGATCTTCAATGTCGTCGGTGACGTGATCGCGCTGTGGCCTGCAGGTTCCTCAGGCATCGCTGGAAGCCTCGACGGCGGCCTCGGCTCCGTCGGCACAACTCTCGGCTCGACCGTCGGCCAGTAACGAAGGAGGGGAAAACATGTTCGATCTGTCTCTCACGTACAGCGCCGACCTGGTCGGGTTCGGGTCTATCGATCTGGTGGGCACGCTCGCTCAGTACCTGAATGCTCTGTCTCTGAACCCGAACCCGCCCATAACGAATCCGGTCTAGAGAAAGGTCTTCGAAATGGTCCAGCAGTACCTCAACGGCTCGATCACCGTGATCGCCGCGATCTTCGGGTTGGTAGGCACGGGAAGCAAGATTCTCGAGAACCCGCCCCAGAAGTAGCCGGCGCCCATCGTATTCACGTGGCGGAACCGAGGCTCTCGCACCCGACAGCGGGTTCGACGCCTCGGTTTCGTGTTCGCGGGACAAGACGCGAATCGGACCGCCGATGCGATCGCACTACAGATCGAACCGATAGGAGTGTCCATGCCTTCGTCTGAAGTACCGGTTGCGGGGGTCGAACAGTTCAGTCCACGCGACGCCGACTTCGTCTACAACGAGTCGGACGGGCATCCCGGCCACCTCCTCGCTGTGTATCTGTTCGACACAGATCGGCAGCCAGCCGAGCTGTCGCAGAGCGCCGCAGTCGAATGGGTGGCTGCGAGACTCGGCCACAACCGCATGTTCACACACCGGATCCGCCGTGTTCCTCTGGGTCTCGCACACCCCTTCTGGGAACCGGTCGCGAATCTCGACCTGAATCAGCATGTTCGAGTCCGCGCGATCTCCGAACCCGGATGGGTGCCCGTGCAACAGCATCTCGACGCACTGCTGACCTCGCGGATGGACCTCACCCGTCCACCGTGGGAGTTGCACATTCTCACCGGAATAACCGGAATGGACGGCCAGTCCGGTCGGCGGACCGCCGTCGTGCTCAAGACCCACCACAGCGCGGGTGATGGGCTCGCGGTCCTGCAGTTGGCTGAGAAGATCTTCTCGGACAAGGCGGCTCCCGCGAACCCTGTGCCGGCCACGCGCTTCCTGCGGGGTCGCATGTTCGCCAGGTCGGTACTGGGACTTCCCGGAGCGCTCCGGCGGTTCGCCAAGGATGTTCCGGGCAACCGAGCAGCCGTCCGTGAGGTGAACGAGGCCGCGGAGTCCGGGCAGTGGGTGGAGGCGGTCGAGCAGCCTGCCACCCGCTTCAACGGCAAGGTGACCGGATTCGGCTCTCTATCTCCAGTTACTCTGCCCGCGAGCGGGGTTCGCCGTATCCGCGCAGCCGCTCCGGACGCCACTGCAAACGATGTACTGCTTGCCGTGATCGGCGGCGCCCTCGCGCGCTACCTCGCCGAGAAGGGCGAGCCTCATCAGGGTTCGCTCGTCGCGATGGTGCCGCGATCCATGCGCAAGATCGAGGAATGGGAGTCCGCCAACCAGTTGGCGATCATGGGCGTCGACATGCACACCGGCATTACAGATCCCCTCGAACGAGTTGCCCTCATCGCTCTGTCATCGAAGTCGGAGAAGACCCGAACCTCTCATATCGCGGTGCGCCGACAGGCGGCGGCGATGGAGACCGCGCCCCCGCCGTTGCTGCGATTGATGGCGTACTCGCGCAAGAAGAGCACCCCTGACCCGTCTCGTCCGCGGCACCAGCACACGATGGTGAGCAATATGCCCTTCTCGATCGAGGGCTTCACGCTCAACGGTGCGCCGGCGGTGGCGGTGATCGGTGCCCAACCGCCCGTCGATGGAGACCAGCTGCGCCACTTTGTCGTGACGACCGCGGATGGCAGCCTGATGCTCACCGTGATCGCCGACAAGGCGACCATGCCGGATCTGGACCACTACCTGGAACTCATCCGCGCGAGCCTCGCGGAACTCGAGGATGCAGCGGACGCCCGGACGAATCAGGATCCCTCGGACGAAATGGCGTCCTGACCGAAGCCACGATCGCGGTCCCAAGCTCACGCCACGGCAGGGTTTCGCCGTTAGTCTGATACCGAACGTGCACACACGAGCCGATCGGAGTGGACGATGTCACCAGCGAACGAGACCAGGCCGGTGATCGTGGGCGTCGACGGATCCGACGCCGCGATCCACGCCGTCCGGTGGGCGGCCGTCGAAGCCCACGCCCGCAAGGTGCCGCTGAAACTGGTGCACGTCATCGACACCGAGAACGACTTCCCGTTCGTCGCCGACGACCTCGAGGAAGAAGAGGCGGCCGGCCGGGAGGCTCTCAAGGCTGCGCGGGAAGCTGCCACGATCGAGGACTACACCATCGACATCGAGGTGGAACTGCTTCGCGGCCGGGTCAATCGGGCATTCGTCGACCTGTCGGAGAAGGCGAGCTTGCTGGTGGTCGGGTCGGTGGGCGCCGGTTTCTTCGAACGCATGGTCCTGGGGTCGACCGCCCTCTCCCTCGCACATCACGCCAAGTGCACGGTTGCGGTGGTGCGCGGCGCCGACGGCAGCCCCGTCCCGCCCACGTCCGGTCCCGTCGTCGCGGGCGTCGACCATTCCGACAGCGCCGACATCGTCGTCGGCACCGCGATGCAGGAGGCGTCGATCCGGCATGCCGAGATGACGGCCGTGCACGCGCGTCGTCGGCGCGGCACGCAGGAGGCCGACGAGGAGGCCCGCGGCCGCATCGATCGGCTGATCGCGACCCTGGGCGCCAAGTTCCCGTCGGTGCAGGTCGAAACCGTGATCGCGGAGGCGGGGCCCACCAAGCACCTGGTCGCCCTCAGTGCCACCGCCCGCTCGATCGTCGTCGGTAGCCGCGGCCGCGGCGGCTTCGAGAGCGCACTCCTGGGCTCCACCTGCCAGTCGCTGCTGTATCACGCGCAGTGCCCGGTGATCGTCGCCCGCTCCCGCGTCACGCCGTGACATTGCCATGGACCGGGGTGGGCATCGACTGGACGCGCTCGACGTCGACCTGATCGCCCGCCTGCGCGACGAGCCGCGGATCGGGATCCTCGAACTGTCCCGGCGGGCCGGGGTGGCCCGCGCCACCGTGCAGGCGCGGTTGCGCCGTCTCGAGGAGGCCGGGATCGTCACCGGCTACGGGCCCGAGATCGATTTGCACACAGCCGGTTACCCGGTGCAGGCGTTCGTGACCCTGGAGATCGCGCAGGGCTCGCTCGGACAGTTGACGAAGGAACTCGAGGAGTTTCCCGAGGTGGTCCAGGCGTGGGCCACCACCGGCGTCGGCGACGTCCTGTGCCGGGTCGCGACCGCGTCGCACGACGACCTGCAGACCCTGCTGATCGCACTGCACCACTCGTCGACCGTTGCGCGGTCGATGTCGGTGGTGGTGCTGTCGGAGATCGTGCCGTTCCGGACGCTGCCGTTGCTCGCGAAGTCGGTCGAGCGCTAACCGAGATTCGCGGCCAGGTCCCGGTAGTAGCCGGATTGGGAGGGGAAGTAGTTCGCGAAGTCCGGCAGGGGCGTCCTGTTGCGCGCCGCGACGAGCATGTCAAGGTAGTACTCCCAGCCGGGCCCGATCTCGCTGACGGCCTCGTCGGGGACGCCGACGTGGGTGAGCGTCAACTCGGTGGTGCCGTCGGCCTCACGCAGGTCGACGGCCAGTCGCCACGCCCCGGCGTCGTCGCTGGTGGACAGCGCCAGGTGTCGCGGCGGCTCGCACGCATCGATGCGCATGTCGGTCCACGGAGCGTCCTCCTCGAACGCCATCTGCACGCGGATCGTGTTGCCGGCGCCGGGTTCTCCCTCCCACGGTCCGAACCATGCTGCGGTGCGTCCGGATTCGGTGATGCTCGCCCAGACGTCGTCGATCGGGGCGTCGAACGTGCGGGTGAGACGCAGGTCGACGCCGCCGGGCGTGCGGACGAGCGTGCCGTGCGGTTGCGGTTCCATCGGCTCTGCCTTTCGTTGTGGGGCAGGGTTCGGCCTACTCGCCTTCGCCCAGCTTGTCCTCCCCGCGACGGCGGAAGAAGCCGAACCCGGGAACCCCGATGATCGCCTGCCGCACGTCCTTGACCACCTCGAGCAGCTCGTGGATCTCCGGGGACACGGTGTCGAGCGTCGCGAGGATCGGCATGAGCGCCGCCATCCGGTCGGTCAGCTCGGGAAGCTGGTCGAGCAGCCGGACCGCGGCGTGCACCTCGTCCTCGCTGATCTCGTCGACGAACTGCGTCGCCAGCGGCGCGGCCGTCAGCGCCAGCGGTCGGTAGATCTCGAGTAGTTGGTCGGCGACGGCTGCGGACCGCGAGGCCGACGCCACCACCACTTCCGTCTCGCCCGCGACCACCGCAGTGCGATCGACCAGCGCGGCGCACGCGGCGATCACCGTGTCGGCCGCGGCGACCGCGCGGGCCGCGCCGTCGACCACGCCGGACACCTGCCGCACCAGGCCCTCGGCCTCGTCGAGCAGCGCCGACACCCGGGTGGGCAGGCCGGCGACGAAGACGGCCGTGTCCACGGACCATTGCAGGGACGACTGCGCCGCCTTCTGGACCGTCGAGACGAGTTGGAGCGGGTTGGGGAGAAGCGGCATTCTGCAATCCTGCCCGAACTTCCCGGACTGTCGGTGGTTGCTGGGAGGATCGGAGCTGTGGATGCCGAACACACCGTCGTCGATTCGCCCGTCGGGCCGCTGACGCTGGTCCGCAATCCCGAGGGTCTGTGCGGGCTGTACATGCACCTTCAGCGGCACTTGCCGGACGGTGCGCGGTTCGGTCCGCGCACCGACACCGGCTTCGAAGACGTCACCTCGCAGCTCACCGAGTACTTCGCCGGGGAGCGCACCGAGTTCACGGTGCCGCTCGCACCGCGCGGTACCGAGTTCCAGCAGCGGGTGTGGGCCGCGCTGCGAACCATCCCGTACGGCGAGACCTGGTCGTATCTGCAGCTCGCGGAGCATCTGGGCAACGTCGCCGCGATCCGCGCCGTCGCCGCCGCCAACGGCCGGAACCCGATCGGCATCATCGTCCCGTGTCACCGCGTGGTCGGCAGCAACGGCGCGCTCACCGGCTACGCCGGCGGGCTGGGACGCAAGCAGTTCCTGCTGGATCTGGAGAGCCCGGCCGCCGTGGGAATCCAGGATGGACTGTTCTGACGCGGATCGATCCTCACGTTCCGGCGCACCGGAGCGTCTACCCGGTGTGGGACTGAAACCGTTCGAGAACATCGTCACCGAGCACGGGCCGGTGGTACTGCGGGTGTGCCGGGCACTGCTCGGGCCCGTCGACGCCGACGACGCGTGGTCCGAGACGTTCCTGGCGGCGCTGCGGGCGTACCCCGACCTGCCGCCCGGCGCGAACGTCGAGGCGTGGCTGGTGACCATCGCGCACCGCAAGGCCGTCGACGTGTACCGCGTCCGACAACGCACGCCGGTCCCCACCGACGACCTGCCCGACCGGGCGTCGGCGCGGGATCTGCCCGGCGCGTGGAACCACGAACTGTGGGACGCCCTGGCCGATCTGCCGTTCACGCAGCGCGCCGCCGTCGTCTACCACCACCTGGCCGGACTTCCGTATGCGGAGGTCGCGGCGATCCTCGGCAACAGCACCGATGCGGCCCGCCGCGCCGCCGCCGACGGCATCGCCCGGCTTCGCCGCACCTACCCGGCCGCCACCGAACCACTCGCTCAGGAAGGAGCCGTCCGATGAGCGTCATCCCCACCCCGAGCGTGGACCCCTCGGATCTGAGCCGCCTGCACGCCCGACTCGTTACCGCCGCGGACCGCGACGGGTTGCTCGACCTCGCCTACCGGTCCGTCGACACCCCCGTCGGACGGCTGCTGCTCGTCGCCACCGACGTCGGGCTGGTCCGGGTGGCCTACCCACGGGAGGACCACGACGTGGTGCTCGCGATGCTGGCTCGGCAGGTGAGCCCGCGCATCCTGGAGGCTCCGGGACGGCTCGACGCCGCGGCCCGGCAACTCGACGAGTACTTCGCGCACCGGCGCACCCGCTTCGACGTCCCGCTGGATCTGCGCCTGTCGAGCGGTTTCCGGCGCACTGTCCTCACCCGCCTGCCCGACATCGCGTACGGCCGCACCGCCAGCTACGCGCAGGTGGCCGAGGCCGCCGGCAGCCCGCGCGCGGTCCGGGCGGTCGGATCGGCCTGCGCCACCAACCCGCTGCCGCTGTTCGTGCCGTGCCACCGGGTGGTGCGCAGCGACGGCAGCATGGGCCAGTACGCGGGTGGCGTCGACACCAAGCGCGCGCTGCTGACGTTGGAGGCGGCGTGAGCGCGCTCGCGGACCGCGTCGACGCCCTCGACTGGACGCCGCTGCTCGACGAGCTCGACCGGTTCGGCGGCGCCCAGAGCGCCCGTCCGCTCCTCGATCCCGGCGAATGCCGGGAGTTGGCGGAGCTTTTCGACGACGACGCGCTGTTCCGGTCGACGGTCGACATGGCGCGGCACCGCTACGGCGCCGGCCGGTACCGGTACTTCGACTACCCGTTGCCGCCGACGATCGCCGAGATGCGGGCCCGGTTCTACGTGAAACTTCTGCCGGTCGCGCGGGAGTGGGCATGGCGGCTGGGCCGGCCGGCGCCGTGGCCCGACACCCTCGACGAGTGGCTCACCATGTGTCACGCGGCGGGGCAGCGCCGGCCCACCCCGCTGATCCTGCGCTACGGTCCGGACGACTGGAACGCGCTGCATCGGGACCTCTACGGCGAGCTGGTGTTTCCGCTGCAGGTGGTGATCGGACTCGACGCGCCCGGCGTTGACCACGAGGGCGGCGAGTTCCTGCTGGTCGAGCAGCGCGCCCGCGCCCAGTCCCGCGGCACCGCCACCGTGCTGCGGCAGGGGCACGCGTTCGTCTTCACCACCAACGACCGCCCGGTGGAGTCGGTGCGCGGCTGGTCCGCGGCCCCGATGCGGCACGGGGTCAGCACCGTCCGCGGCGGCGTCCGGCGCACGCTCGGACTGGTACTGCATGATGCGGAGTGAATCGGGGATGTACATGTTGATCGGTAGGGACGGGAAGCCCTACGAGAGCGCCACTCCCGGCACTCTCGGCGGTCACCGCAAGGACCGCATCTACGGCAGGCTCGACTGTCCGGGCGCGGCCCGCGCCATCGCCCGCGGCGGCTACGTGACACAGCGCGTGTTCTTTGCCGACGAGGACACCGCTGTCGCCGCCGGCTACCGGCCGTGCGCGGTGTGCCTACGAGACGAGTACGACGAATGGAAGCGATCGCACGGGAAGGGGGACCGGTAGATGTCGGCCCTGCTGCCTCGGCCCCGCCGCACCGTCGCGGACGGTGCGGTGCTGGTCCCCGACTGGCTCGACCTGGGTGAGCAACGCCGACTCGTGGAGGCGTGCCGCGACTGGGCGCGCGGGCCGGTGCCGATGCGGGCCGCGCGCCTGCCCACCGGGCACGCGATGTCGGTGCAGACCGTGTGCCTGGGCTGGCACTGGCAGCCGTACCGCTACAGCCGGATCGCCGGTGACGCGGGTGGCGGGCGGGTGCTGCCGGTGCCGGAGTGGCTGGCGCAGTTGGGAAGACGTGCCGTCGCCGACGCCTACGACGATCCGGCTGCGGGTGCCGCCTACGAGCCGGACGCCGCGCTGATCAACTTCTACGACGACGCCGCCCGCATGGGCATGCACCGCGACCAGGAGGAGCGGGCGGACGCCCCGGTGGTGTCGCTGAGCATCGGCGACACCTGCACCTTCCGTTTCGGCAACCCCGATACCCGCACCAAGCCGTACACCGACGTCGAACTGCAGTCGGGTGACCTGTTCGTGTTCGGCGGCCCGTCACGGTTCGCGTACCACGGTGTACCCAAGGTATTTCCGGGCACTGCCGACCCCGACTGCGGCCTCACTGCCGGTCGGCTCAACATCACGCTGCGGGTCACCGGGCTGGAGGATGAACGTTGACCGCCACGAACTTGCCGTTCCGCCCACCCTTCACCACGGCGCCCATGCTCGGCGCCTTGGCGGCGCACGCGGTGGACGGCCTCGAACGCCACGACGTCGAGAGCGGGACGCACACCCGGGTGGTGCCCGCGCCGCACGGGCCCGCGGTGGTGAGCGTCCGCTTCGCCGGGACCGACCACGTCGAGGCGGACATCCGGGCGGCACACTCCGCCGATGTCTCGCATGTCGCAGCACTGGTTCGCCGCTGGCTCGACCTCGACGCCGACCCGGACGTCGTCGACGCCGCACTCGCGCGGCACACCCTGCTCGCGCCGCACGTCGCGGCGCGGCCCGGCCTGCGGGTACTCGGCTCCGTCGACGGCTTCGAGACGGCGGTGCTGACGGTTCTCGGTCAGCAGGTGTCGCTCTCGGCGGCAAGGACATTCGGATCCCGGTTCGTGGCGGCGTTCGGCATCCCGACCGCATTCGACGGGTTCGTCAGCTTCCCTGAACCCGAGTCCTTGGCCGCACTCGATCCGGCGATCATCCGGAAGGCCGTCGGACTCACCGGTGCCCGCGCCCGCACCGTGCAGGCGCTCGCCGCGGCGGCGTCGGACGGGCTGCACCTGGGGCCCGGCGCCGATCCGGTCGAGTTCCGGACCCGGCTGCTCGCGCTGCCCGGCATCGGACCGTGGACCGTGGACTACCTGTCGGTGCGGGTGCTCGGTGACCGTGACGCCTACCCGTCAGGGGATCTGGTGCTGCGCCGGGCATTGGGTGTGAAGACGCCGCGTGAGGCTGCTGCGGCGTCGGAGCCGTGGCGGCCGTGGCGGGCCTACGCGCTGTTCCACCTGTGGACGAGCCAGGCCTTCCTGTGACGCCGCCCAGGCGGCTACCGCGGCAGCGGGCGTAACCCGATCATCGTCCGGGACGAGGCGTACACGTAGTGGCCGGGATGCGGGGCGGCGAGCATTCCGTCCGAGGCGAGCGCGTCGGGGTCGTCGTCGATCTTGCGGAACGGGGTGTCCCAGAGCGATTCCCCGGTCCCGGTGTCGACGGCGCGGATCCCGTCACCGTCGATCGTCAACAGCGACGGCCCGTCGAGTGCCGCAACGGTTCCGAACCGTTTGTCGTCATGGGTCCACAACCGTTCACCGGTACGCAGGTCGAGTCCCGACATCGTCTGCGCCCCAGGGCGCAGGATCGCGACGTCCCCCGCCACAGCGACAGCCGTACCGCGGACGGTGTCGGAGTTGTACTCGTCGGGTTCGCGCGCGGCGACGAGATCAGGACTGGTCCAGACCCGCTCGCCGGTCCGGCGGTCGTACGCGCCGTCGCCGACCAGCAGTGGAAGGCTCTCGTCGGCGGGGTGATCGAACGAGAGGTTCTGGGCCCCCGCGCCTTCGGTCGACACGATGGTGCGTCCGTCACTGCCGATGGCATCGGACCCGGTGATCCGGTAGCCGTCGCACTCGGTGCGGAACCGGACCACGACACCACCGTCGCCGGGGACGGCCCGCGAACAGCCCTCGAGTCGCGTGGTCCACGTCGGCCGGCCACTGTCGAGATCGAAGCCGGCGACATCCGCACCGAGGGTGAGCAGGCCCTGACCATGCGCGACGTCCAGGGCCTGGGGCAGGTCGTCCTCCCAGATCGAGCCCATCGCGAACGGCTGCGACCACTGCGCGTCCGGGTCGGCGAGGGTGCCGGCGTGCAGGCGGACGTCGTCGTCCTCGATGTTGCCCTCCGCGACATACAAGCGGTCGTCGTGGGCGGCGATAGCGAAAACCATCCAGTCCGTGGGTGTTCGGGTGATCTCGCCGGTGCGCAGATCGAATCCGACGAGGGCCGGGTCCTCCGCAAGCGGCGCCGTGAAACACACGAGGCGGCCGTCTACGGGAGCCTCCGCGCAGCCCCCGAGGTCGTCGGCCGCGCTCTGCCAGCGCACCGCACCGTTGCCGGCGTCGATCCCGAACATCTGGGGATCGGTCAGGGTCATGCCGCCGTGCGAGACGCCCACGATACTGACGACGACGTCATCAGCGGCAATGAAACCGCTACTTCCCCAGTCGAATTCGCTGCCGGTGCGGGGATCGCGGAACTCCGCGAACGCCTGTCCGTGCATCGCAGCGGCGTCCACCGACCAGCCCAGCCCCGGTGCGGCATCGTTGGTTCCGGTGATCTTGCGGGTGCCGTCGTCTCCTGCCTGCGCGACGGTGACGACGGCGCCGGTGACGGTCACGACGGCCACCGCCGCGGCCGCGAGCAGGTTACGGATCTCGCGCTTCACCTGGGCACCTCGATCCCGGGTACGAGCGCGATCGCGTCGAGCTGCTCGAACGACACCGGCACGGACGGTGAGTCCGCCTCGGACGACGCTCGGACGAGGGTCCCGGACGGGCGGGTGACGGTCACGACCCGTTGCGTCGTCGCTCTCGTCTCGGAACCGGGGTGCAGACCCATCGATGTGTAGTCGTGCTCGCTCTGTTCGACGACAGACCCGTCGGGGAGTTGTCGCACCGTGGTGCGACTGCGCTCACTCGAGGCCTCGGGTGGGGCGTCGGTCGACGGCAGTTCCTGCCCGCCGGCGATCGCGACGTCGAGCGTCGACTCCCGACCCGGTGTGGTCACCCGCACCGATTGGCACACGGCGTCGCCGCCCAGACGGGCTGGTTGCAGCGCGCCGAGCGGACGATCGAGTGTCAGGCCGTCGAGGGGCACCGCCGCCAGCATCGTGCCGAACCGTTCGGCGGTGGCGCGGTCGATGTCCGGACCCGACCGCTGCTCGACCGGGGAAGAACACGAGGCGGGCGGGGTGGCGCTGCCGGGCGGGACCGGGGCCGTCACGCGCAGGCCGGGCGCGGTGACGAGCACGACGAGTTCGTCGACGGTGAGCGGTACGGTCCCGCTGTTCGCCTGCCCGGAGTCCGCGACCGCGGCATCGGTGGCATAGGCCGAGACGCGGGTCCCGTCCGGCGCGTACGCACTGGCACTGCGCGACAGGGTGCGCACCCCGTTGGTCTCCGACCACGTGTCCAGGACGTCGACGACGGTGCCGTCGGCGAGCGTCCGGCGCGCGTCGAGGTATCCGGCTACGCATGCCGGGATGGCGTCGGTGCTGAGCCGAACCGCGACGGACAGGGAGCCGTTCTTCCCATCCCGCGACAGTGTCGCGTCGGCATTGGTGTTGCCGTCGTAATCCGGAGCGCCGTCCTCCGGCGCGTCCTCGCTCATGATCGGTTGGAAGATCAGCGACCGTTCGGGCGAAGCGAACTCCACCTCCACGCCGCCGGGCAGCGCGTCCCGTGGCGCCCGCGACATGGCACCGGCCTTGGGTCCGGAGAACCACGGGTAGTCGGGGTTGTCGTAACCCGAGTCGCGGTCGACCACGAACGCAGTCCACTCGCTCTCGCCCGGCCGTTCGACGACATCGCATCCGGGGATCTGCGTCGGATACGTCACCGACGGCGTGACGTACGAGTACTCGGGCCGCTCGGGTTCGGTGGTCGGTGGCGTGGTGGTCGGCAGTGCGGTCGTCAGTTCGGGCTCGGGGCTGTGCAGAAACCCCGCGACGACGACGCCGACGGCCACGACGGACACCAGTGACAGCCCGAACGTCCACGCCGCGACCGCGCGGGACGTCCCCGCCTCGTTGTCGTCGCCCAATGTCCCTCCCCGTAACAGACAGCTCCCCTGGGAAGCTGTCTATCACGGATTCGGGATCAATCAGACATTCACGCCTTCGCCTGAGCCGAGGACCGCGCCGGATTGGACTGGCCCGCGGCTTTGGGATCCTTCTCCCCCTGCTTCGCGCGGACGCCGTCCTCGACCCGATCGCCGAGGGTCTTGTCGACGTTGCGCCAATAGTCGAAGGCGCGCAAGAGAACCGGCTCGGTGACCCCGTTGAGCAGGTGCCCCACGATGTTCGACACCAGCCGTTCGCGGGCCGCGTCGTCGAGGACGTCGCGCACCATCGTGCCGGCCTGACCCCAGTCGTCGTCGTCCTTGCGGAGCGTGTACGCCTGGTGGACCATCTCGCCGTCGGTGTACCAGCCGGGGGACTCGCCGGACACCGAGGCGTCGGCGTGCGGGCCGCCCTTCGAGTTCGGTACGTACACCGGATCGCCCGGATTGTGGTGCCGCAACTGCCCGTCCTTGGTGTACGAGTTCCGCGGCCCGGCATGCGGCGAATTGACCGGCAACTCCTTGTAATTGGATCCGATCCGGTAGCGGTGCGCGTCCGGGTAGGAGAACCACCGACCGAGCAGCATCTTGTCGGGGCTCGGCCCGGTGCCCGGCACCGAACTGCTCGGCTCGAAGGCGGCCTGCTCGATCTCGCAGTGGTAGTCGGCCGGGTTGCGGTCCAGCTTCATGGTGCCGACGTCGATGAGCGGGTAGTCGGCGTGCGGCCACACCTTGGTGAGATCGAACGGATTGAACCGGTAGGTCTTGGCCTCCTCGTACGGCATGATCTGCATCTTCAGCGTCCAGGTGGGGTAGTCGCCGCCGTCGATGTGCTCCCACAGGTCCCGCTGGTGGTAGTCGGTGTCCATGGCGGCCATCTGGTCGCCCTCGTCCTGCGTGAAGAACTCGATGCCCTGGTCGGTCTTGAAGTGGTATTTCACCCAGAACCGCTCGCCCTGCGCGTTCACCCACATGTACGTGTGGCTCGAATACCCGTTCATGTGCCGCCACGTGCGGGGGATACCGCGGTCACCCATCAGCCATGTCACCTGGTGTGCCGACTCGGGAGACAGCGTCCAGAAGTCCCACTGCATGTCGTGATCGCGCAGATTGTTGTCGGCCCGCCGCTTCTGGGACCGGATGAAGTCCTGGAACTTCATGGGATCGCGGACGAAGAACACGGGGGTGTTGTTGCCCACCATGTCGAAATTGCCCTGCTCGGTGTAGAACTTCAGGGCGAAGCCGCGAGGGTCGCGCCACGTGTCCGGGCTGCCCCGCTCACCGGCGACGGTGGAGAATCTCGCGAGCATCTCCGTCTTCTTGCCGGGCTGGAACAGGTCCGCCTTGGTGTAGGCACTCACGTCGTTGGTGACCTCGAAAGTGCCGAACGCACCGGCGCCCTTGGCATGTGGCTGGCGTTCCGGCACGCGCTCACGGTTGAACTGGGCCATCTTCTCGATCAGGTAGTAGTCCTGGAGGAGGATCGGCCCGTCGGGTCCGACGGTCAGTGAGTGTTCGTCGCTGGGTACCGGGATACCGGAGTCGTCGGTGGTGTAGTTCGACATCTCATTCCTTCCCTACGGATCACGTTTCCGTGCGGTAGAGACGACGCCCCGAAAGTATTTGGGCTGCAGGGCATCATCGGTGGAGAGCGCGTACCTGGCCGCGGCGCGGGCGAGGCGCGCCATCCATCACCTACCAGCCGACCACTTCCGGACCGATCCGTCAACCGATGCGCCGTCCCGCCGACCGTCGACGGCTCAGTTCTTCGCCTGCGCCAACTTCGACGGCCACCAGATCTTCCGGCCGATGTCGTGCGAGAGTGCCGGCACCAGCACGCTGCGTACGACGATCGTGTCGAGCAGGACGCCGAACGCGACCGCGAAGCCCACCTCGGCGAGGAACACCAGCGGCAGCACCCCGAGGACCGCGAACGTGCCCGCCAGCACGATGCCCGCCGACGTGATGACGCCGCCGGTCACGGCGAGGCCGCGCAGCACGCCCGACCGGGTGCCGTGCGTGAGCGTCTCCTCCCGGACACGAGTCATGAGGAAGATGTTGTAGTCGATGCCGAGCGCGACCAGGAACACGAACGCGAACAGCGGGAACGACTGGTCTGCACCCGCGAAATGGAACACGTGCGTGAAGAAGAATCCGCACACGCCCAGGGTCGCGGCGAAGCTCAGCACGACTGTCGCGATCAGGATCAGCGGCGTCAGCAGCGCCCGCAGCAGCACCGCGAGCACGATGAAGATCACGACGAGCACGATCGGGATGATCAGGTTCCGGTCGTGTACCGACGCGGTCTGTACGTCGAGCGTCGCGGCCGAGCTACCGCCGACGAGTGCATCCGCGCCCGGCACCGCGTGCAGGGTGTCGCGCAGGCGCTCCACGGTCTCGAGGGCTTCCGGCGAATCGTACGAATCGGCCAGTGCCACATTGACGATGGTCCGACCGTCGATCGGCGCGACGTTCAGCAGCGACGGCGGGCAGCCGGGCGGGAGCTGCTGCGCATTGCCACCGGAGTTCTGCAGCAGCGCCTTGACCTTCTCGATGTCGACCTGCACGCACACCGAGCCCGGGCCCTGCCGCACACCCTCGACTCCACTCGCGGCAGCGATGACGGCGTCGACGGTGGACGCGTTCGTGGCGACGACGGCGGGCGCCCCGGCACCCTGGTCGAAGTTCGCGTCGTAGAGTGCCTGCCCGCGGACGGCGTCGGGCTCGTTGGTGAAGTTCTCGGTGGCGGTGAGACCGGAGGTCTGCAGGCTGCCGATGCCGACCGCGAACAGCACCGCCAGCAGGACGGTGGCGCCGATCCACGCGGGCCGGTCCCGGCGCCCCACGACGTCCGCGATCCGCCCCCACAGCCCGTGTGTCGCAAGGTCTGTCGCACCGTCGGTCCGGGGCTTGCGCGGCCAGAACACCCACCGGCCGACTGCGGACAACACCACGGGCAGGAAGGTCATCATCACCACGTACGTGCACGCGATGCCGATCGCGGCGACCGGGCCGAGGCTCTTGTTCGAGTTCAGTTGCGAGAAGCCCAGGCACAGCAGGCCGAGGATCACGGTCACCGCGGAGGCGGTGATCGCCGGCGCGGACTCCCGCCATGCCTTGATCATCGCGTCGAAGCGATTGTCGTGAAAGTGCAGTTCCTCCCGATATCGCGCGATCAGCAGCAGCGCGTAGTCGGTGCCGGCACCGATCACCAGCACGAACAGGATGCCCTGGCTCTGTCCGGTGAGGGTGAGAATCTCGTGGTCGGCGAGGACGTAGATCACCATCGACGACAACCCCAGCGCGAGCAGGGCCGAGAACAGCGGGAAGAACCACAGGATCGGCGACCGGTACACCACCAAGAGGATCAGGATCACCACCAGCAGCGCGACACCGAGCAGCGTGCTGTCGAGGCCTTCGAACGCGTCGATGAACGCCACCAGCAGGCCGCCGGGGCCCGCGGGCAACACCTCGAGATCCGACGGCACCGCGTTCTGCGCCGCGTCGATGACGTCCTGTTCCGCGGCCGCGAGGTCGTTGCCCTGGACGGTCGCTCCGTCCTGCTTCGCGATCAACGGCACGAACACCGACGCGGTGGTGCCGTCCGTCGAGATCTGCGTGGGCGTCACGCCGTCGGCGTCCACGCCCTCCACCGACGCCATCGAGATCCGCGCCTGGTCGATCGCGGCCTTGTCGGCGTCCGTCAACCCGCTGTCGCGGTGGAACACCACGGCACCCGGAATGGTCTCCACCTTCAGGAATTTCGCGCTCTCGTTCGCGACGATCGTCGACTCCGCCGATCCGGGTAGATAGGACGCGTTGTCATTCTTCTGCACCTCGGCGAGCTTGCCCTGGAACGAACCGCCCAGTCCGCCCAGGAAGAAGGCGACGATCGCGATCGCGAGGACCGTGAACACCGGCCAACCGCGGCGCACGCGCGTCACCGTGCCGGGCGGCGTGTCACCGGAGGACTCCACTCGTGTCATCGGTGCTCCTCGTGCGCGATCGCGGCCGGACAACCAATGCAGACCAGTACAACACGCCATCTCGCCGGCGGTGGCCGATCACCACATCGAAGGCGGGACGCGTGTGCGGATGCCGGACACTCAGCGCAGTTTGATGCTGCCGCCGTCGACCATGAGTGTCTGTCCGGTGATGTACGACGCGTCGGCGCTGGCGAGGAACACCGCGACCCGTCCGATGTCGGATTCGGGATCACCGAAGCGGTGCAGCGGGGTTCGGGACAGCAGCGCTTCCTCGATGCCGGGATTGGCCGCGATGTAGGCCTCGACGCCCTCGGTGAGAGCCAACGGCGAAATCAGGTTGACGTTGATGTTGTCGGCCGCCCACTCGTTGGCCGCGACGCGGGAGATGGCGCGGATGGCTTCCTTGGCCGCCGCGTACGACGCCTGGTTCACCTGGCCGTCGATTCCGGCGCCCGACGCGAAGTTGATCACCGAGCCCTCGTGGGCCTTCAACTGCTCGTAGCACGCCTTCATCAGCCAGAAGGTGGGATAGAAGCCGGTGCCGAAGGCCAGGTCCATCATCTCCTGGGTGGTCTGCAGCAGGGGTGCCTGCCGGGACGCGTGGGCGTTGTTGACGAGCACGTCCACCGAGCCGAACGCGTCCACGGCGGCCGCGCAGATCTGGGCGGCACTCGCCTCCTTCGAGATGTCGGCGGCGAGATAGCGGACCGAATCGCCGAGTTCCGACGCGAGCGCGTTGCCCGCCTCGTCGTTGATGTCGACGACCAGAACCTTGGCGCCTTCCTTCGTGAACGCCCGCGTGATCCCTCGTCCGATACCCCCGGCGCCTCCGGTGACGATCGCGACCTTTCCGTCAAGCCTCATGATTCACTCCGATGCGATTGTGATCGTTGAAGTTTCGTCGTACCGACCTGCGGCCTCGACGATACGGATGTGCGTCCTCTCGAGGTAGCCGGGTGGAGGTGGAGGACGGCAGCGCGCCGCGGCGCTAGTCTCGGGGTGTGAACGGCGGCACGATCCTGAACTTTGTTCTGGTGGTTGTGTTCATCCTGATCGGCGGCGTGTTCGCGGCCACCGAGATCGCACTCGTGTCGCTGCGGGAAGGGCAGCTCCGCGCGCTGGAACAGCACGGGCGGCGGGGTGAGCGTGCGGCCGCGCTCGCGCGGAATCCGAACCGCTTCCTGTCGTCCGTGCAGATCGGAGTCACCGTCGCCGGGTTCTTCTCGGCCGCCTACGGGGCATCCACACTCGCCCCGAACTTCTCGCCCACGCTGCGGCACTGGGGTCTGTCGGCCGGGACGGCGGACGCGGTGGCGCTCGTCGCGACCACCCTGGTGATCTCGTACCTGTCGCTGGTGCTGGGTGAGCTCGTCCCCAAACGCATTGCGCTGCAGAGCGCAACCGGTGTCGCGCTGGTGACCGCGCCGCCGCTCGACCGGTTCGCCCGACTCGTCCGACCCGTCATCTGGCTGCTCTCGCTGTCCACGAACGCTCTGGTGCGGATCCTCGGCGGCGATCCCGGACGTAAGGGGGAGGAGATCACCCACGAGGAACTGCGCGAGCTGGTGACCGGGCACAGCGCGGTCGCCGAGGAGGAGCGCCGGGTGCTCACGGAGGTGTTCGACGCGGCCCGGCGATCGCTCGTCGAGGTGATGCGCCCGCGCACCGACGTGGACTTCCTCGGCGCAGACACCCCGGTGCGGCGGGCTCGCGGCGACGCGCTGGCACTCGGCCACAGCCGCTACCCGGTGTGCGCGGAGACCCTCGACGACGTCGCCGGTTTCGTGCACCTACGGGACCTGTTGCTCGCGCGCGGCGGCGAGGCGCAGACTGTGGGCGACCTGGCCCGGCCGCTGCTGCGTCTGCCCGGGTCGAAACCGGCGCTCGCCGCCCTCGCCGTGATGCGCCAGGACAATTCGCAGATAGCGCTCGTCGTCGACGAGTACGGCGGCACCGCCGGCATCGTGACGGTCGAGGACATCGTCGAAGAGGTCGTCGGAGAGATCGGTGACGAGTTCGACCCCGAGCCGCGAGTCGCCGACACCGAGCGGTCCCGGGTCGACGGCCGGTTGCTCGTCGACGACTTCGAGCGGGACACGGGTACGGCGCTTCCCCAGGGTCCGTACGAGACGATCGCGGGCTTCGTGCAGCATCGACTGCAACGACTGCCCCGACTCGGCGACCGCGTCGACGTCGACGGGTTCCACCTCACCGTCGAGGCGCTCGACGGCCGCCGGATATCCACCGTGACGGTGACGCCGATCAGGTGACGGGCGCGCCCAACCCGTGGGAGAGGTGGCGTTCGTGATCGCCGCGTGGCTGTTCCTGCTCCCGAAGAAGCGACTCGTCCCGGTACAGCACGACACCATCCGGGGCGGTGCGGCGGAGCCGCGTCAGTCCTCCGGCTCGGCGTAACACTCTCGCACCTCGACCTCCATCGGGAACCGAACTGCTGTGTCGCCGAACAGCAGTCGCGTCGCCGACGCCGCCGAAGCGAGAACGTGCGCGGCCGCCGCGTCGGGACGGCGGGTGTGCACCATCACCTCGTCGTGCTGGAAGAACACCAACTCGCCGTCACCCGGAGCGGCGGACAGGCGCCGGCGCAGATCTGCCAGCAGACACAGCGCCCACTCGGCGGCGGTGGCCTGCACGACGAAGTTGCGGGTGAACCGGCCACGCGCGTGGGTGTCGCCGTTGGACCACCACGAGTCCGACGGCGGCGGGCAGGCGCGGCCGAGCCACGAGTGCACCACCTCGCCGCGCTCACCTGCCCGGGCCGCGTCCTCGACGAGTTGCACCGCGACGGGAAAGCGCTTGCGCAGCAGTGTCAGGAGCGCGCGGGCCTCGCCGGCCGTGGCGCCGTAGAGGACACCGAGGATCGCGATCTTGGCCTTGGCGCGGTCTCCGGCGAAGACCTCGGCCGCGACGAGGGCGTACAGGTCGTCGGTGCCGGCCGCCGCGGTCATCCGCGGGTCGCCGGACATCGCCGCGAGGATGCGCGGCTCGAGCTGGCCGGCGTCGGCGATCACGAAGGTGTGTCCGGGATCGGCGATGACGCTCGTGCGCAACGCCTTCGGGATCTGCAGCGCGCCGCCGCCGCGGCTGGCCCAGCGGCCGGACACCACCCCGCCCGGCACGTACACGGGCCGGAACCTGTTGCCGCGCACCCACGCATCCAGCCACGTCCAGCCGTTGGCGGCGTGCAGCTTCGCCAGGTCGCGATAGCGCAGCAGCGGTTCGACGGCCGGGTGGTCGATCTCCCGCAGCAGATACTTGCGCGTGGACGCCAGTTCGATGCCCTCGCGTGCGAACGCCGCGACCACCTCGGGTTGCGACGCCGGGTTGACCTGACGCCCGAACGCCGCCGACACCTCGTCGGTCACCTGGTGCAGGCGGACGGGCAGCATGTCGTCCCGAGTGCGCGGGCCGAGCGCGTCGGCGAGCAGCGCCAGATGGGCGTCGGTGGAGAACGGCAGCCCGTCGTGGCTCATCTCGGCGGCCGCGAGCCCACCGGCCGACTCCGCGGCCACCAGCAGGCGCAAGCGTGGATCGTCCGCGATGGCCGCGAGCTGGCGGCGGTGCCGCTCGATCACCACGTCGGGCGCGGTGGACGCGACCGCGTCGAACAGTCCGGGACGGTCGTCGACGGGCATCTCGGGTGCGGGTGCGAGCCGCCCGGCGCGCATGTCGAGCAGCGCGCCGGTCAGCCGCAGGTCGTGGCTGCGCTGTACGCGCACACCCTCCGCGAGCAGCGGCGGGCACGCACGTGCGGAGTCCTCGAACACCCAGCGCGGATGCTCGGCCGCCTCGATCTCCCGGACCGTCGCCGCGACGTCTGCCGTGCGGCGCGGCGCCTCCACCGGAGCGCCGGACTCGTCGGTCCGGACCAGCGTGGCACCGTCGCTGTCGGATACCAGCACCGTTCTCACGGCGTCCAGTGTGCGCGACGGCACCGACACGAGCGTGTCGGGCCGGCGGGCGGCGGTGGAGCGGATCCCGGCCGAGCCGGTGTGGCTGCCGCTCCCCGCGCGGCGATAGGCTGACTAGCCCCGAGCACGTGTCGCTCGACCGGCTCAGCGCATCCGGCTGGACACATTCGAAAGTGGGAGGTTCCCGTGGCTGGTGGTCTCGTCGCCCTGCTGGACGACGTCGCAGCGATCGCGAAAGCGGCCGCGGCATCCATCGACGACGTCGGCGCCGCGGCCGGCAAGGCGAGCATCAAGGCGGCCGGGGTGGTCGTGGACGACACCGCTGTCACGCCCCGCTACGTCCACGGCTTCTCGCCGAAGCGGGAACTGCCGATCATCCGGAAGATCGCGATCGGATCGATCCGGAACAAGCTTCTGATCATCCTCCCGGTGGCGATGATTCTCAGCCAGTTCCTGCCGGCGGCGCTGCCCTATCTGTTGATCGCCGGTGGTCTCTTCCTCTGCTACGAGGGCGCCGAGAAGGTCTACGAGGCACTCACCGGCGGCCACCACGAGGACGAGGACGCGCCGGCGCTGCAGGACGGGCCCGAACGTGAGAAGGCGATGGTCAGCAGTGCCATCCGCACCGACCTGATCCTGTCCGCCGAGATCATGGTGATCTCCCTGTCGTCGGTAGAGGACGAACCGTTCCTCACCCGGCTGATGGTTCTGATCGTCGTCGCGATCCTGATCACCATCCTCGTGTACGGCGTCGTCGCCGTCATCGTGAAGATGGACGACGTGGGTCTCGCGCTCGCCCAGCGCAAGTCGACGCTCAGTCAGCGGATCGGCCGCGGCCTCGTCGCCGCGATGCCGAAGGTGATGGCGGTGCTCACCGTGGTCGGCATCGCGGCGATGCTGTGGGTGGGCGGCCACATCCTGCTGGTCAACGTCGGCGAGGCCGGATTCCACTGGCCGGCCGACCGTCTGCACGACCTCGAGCACTGGTTCGGCGAACTCGTGCACGGCGGCTTCGGCGGCGTCCTGTCGTGGACCGCGGGAACGGTGGCGTCCGCCGTCGTCGGACTGATCCTGGGCGCGATCGTCGTGCTGATCGCGCACCTGCTTCCGAAGCGGAAGAAGGACACGACGGCGCACTGAGGCGGTATCACCGCCCCAGGGAGAGCATCGCGGCCGCCACCCCGTCGGCGGCCGTACCGGGGATCGCGGTCGCCGCATCTTCCATCACGAGTAGCCGCGCGCCGGGGATCTCTCGTGCGCACGCCTCACCGTTGCCGAGGGGAAAGAACGGGTCGTGCCTGCCGTGCACCACGAGTGTCGGGATCGTGAGTTCGGGCAGGCGTTCGCGCCAGCGCGGCTTGCAGTCGAGCTTGGAGAACACCATTCCCAGCTGGTTGGCCATCTGGATCGCCGGTTCGGTGCTCTGCGTGCGGTCCCAGATGCGTTCGGCGCTCACGCGAGCGGCGGCGGGGTCGTCGCCGAGGATCTCGGCGCCGGCGGCGGCGAATTCCGCCACGGCGGCGCGGTCGGACCAGTCCGGCATCGGATGTGAGAACAGCCGGCCCATGGTTGCGTCGTCATGGTCGGGCAGATCGTCGTCGACCGGCCCCGGAGCGACAGGCCGCGTTCCGACGAGCGTGAGTGCGCCGAAAGCGTCCGCATGATCGAGCGCGGCTACCTGGGCCACCATTCCGCCGACACCGATGCCCGCCAGATGCGCCGGCCTCGAGTCGAGTTCGTGGGCGAGCGCCGCGGCGTCCGCGGCCAGGTCGCGCAGGGTGTAGGCCGGCTTCTCGGGATCGACGGTGGTCGACGCACCGGAATCGCGCAGGTCGTACCGCACGACGTGGTGCCCGCCGCGAGCGAGTGCGGTGCACAGCGCGTCGGGCCACGAGAACATGGTGGTTCCGCCCGTGAGCAGAATCAGCGGTGCTGTCGGATCCCCGAAGTGCTCCACCCCGAGTGAGACGCCGTTGGCGCCGATCGCTTCCCATCCCTTTGCCACAGGGATTCTCCCCTCGTCAGATACTGCGCTTGCACAGATAGACCCGACTCGGAGGGGAAAACCATCGGGCTCCACAGGGAATTGGAGCCAGTTGAACGCAGGCTATGTGGTGGCCCCCTCGACTGTGGTGGTCGAGAATCTGCGCGCGACGTTCTCCTCCGTCGACGGTCCGGGCGCCCAGGACGCGATCCACGGCCCGGTGCCCTCCGACTGGTCGAGGACTCCGGCCTCGAGCCACGTGTACTCGCCGCCGAGCACGCCGCGCGAGATCCGATGGTCGGTGTCGTCGGTGTTCTCCCACAGCGCCGCGAACAGCCGCTCGATCCGTAGCCGCGACTGCCGACAGAAGGCGTCGGCGAGGTCGACGGCGGCCGCGCCGCGGACCGGATCCTCCGTGTGCTCCATGTCCGCCCGCACACAGGCCGCAGACATCGCGAACAGCTCGGCACCGATATCGACGACGCGGCCGAGGAACGACTGGTGCTTCTCCATGCCGGCCTGCCAGCGCGCCATGCCGTAGAACGTGGAGCGGGCGAGCTTGCGCGCGTTCCTTTCCACGAAGCGTAGATGCGTTGCCAGCGAACCGAACTCGCTGTACGACGTGGGCAGCTGGCCCTTGCCGGACACCAGGTGCGGCAGCCACCGCGCGTAGAAGCCGCTCGCCCCGAGCGCTGCCCTCGCCTTGTGCTGCAGGTTCGCCTTCGGATCGGCCAGATCGCCCGCGGCGGCGAGGTGCGCATCGACGGCTTCGCGAGCTATGAGCAGGCGCATGATCTCGCTCGAGCCCTCGAAGATGCGATTGATCCGCAGATCGCGCAGCAACTGCTCCGCCGGCACTGCTCGTTCGCCGCGGGCCGCCAGTGACGCCGCGGTCTCGTAGCCGCGTCCGCCGCGGATCTGGACCAGGTCGTCGGCGATCCGGCAGGCCATCTCGCTGGACCACAGTTTGGCCAGTGCGGCCTCGATGCGGATGTCGTTGCGCCCCTCGTCGGACATCCTGCCGGCCAGATCGAGGACGGCCTCGAGCGCGTACGCGGTGGCCGCGATGAACGAGATCTTGGCCGCCACCGCACCGTGCTCGCCGACCGGCCGGCCCCACTGCACCCGTTCGGCGGACCATTCGCGCGCGATCTTGAGCGACCACTTGGCGGCCCCCGCGCACATCGCAGGAATCGCCAACCTGCCCGCGTTGAGAGTGGTCAACGCGATCTTGAGTCCGTCCCCCTCGCGACCGACGAGGTTCTCGGCCGGGACCCGTACCTGATTCAGCCGGGTCACGCCGTTCTCGATCCCGCGCAGGCCCATGAACGCATTGCGGTGTTCGACGGTGATGCCGGGGGAGTCGGCCTCGACGACGAACGCGCTGATCCCGCCGCGATGTCCACTGCCCGGCTCGCCGGGGCGCCCCTCGCTGCGCGGCACCCGCGCCATCACCACCAGCAGCTCGGCCACCACACCGTTGGTGGTCCACAGCTTGACGCCGTCGAGTAGATACGCGGAACCGTCATCGGTCGGGGTCGCCGTCGACGCCATCCGCGCAGGGTCGGAGCCGACGTCGGGCTCGGTGAGGAGGAACGCCGAGATCGCGCCCTTCGCGCAGCGCGGCAGGAACTTCTTCTTCTGCTCTTCGGTGCCGGCCAGCTTCAGTGGTTCCGGCACACCGATCGACTGGTGCGCCGACAGCAACGCGCCGAGGCTCCCGTGTACCGACGACACCACCATCAGCGCGCGGTTGTAGGCGACCTGGGACAGTCCGAGCCCGCCGTACTCGACCGGCACCTTGAGCCCGAAGCAACCGAGTTCGGCCAACCCGGCGACGTACTCGTCGGGGATGCGGGCGTCCCGCTCGATCACCGACCCGTCGATCCCCCGGCAGTACCGCTCGAGGTCGGCGAGGAAGACGTCGGTTCGCGCGGCCTCGTCGGGGGCGGGCCGGGGGAAGGGATGGACGAGGTCGAGCGGGAATCGCCCGAGGAACAGTTCCTTGGCGAAGGACGGTTTCTCCCAGCCGCTCTCGCGGGCCTCCTCGGCGACCGCGCGGGCCTGTTCCTCCGTCACCTGGGTCGGTGTCACCGTGATCCGCCTCCTCGAAGAGAGCGATCGAAGAACCTAGCGAACAAGCTACTGGCGAGTATTCCCCTCGATCGTGGTTTGCGGAACCCGTGCGAGAATCGATGCCCGGAGGTAACCATGGTCAGCTCGGCAAGGCCGCCGGCGTACACGATGCGTCAGCTGTTCGTGTTCGTCGCCGTCGCCGAGACCGGCACCATCCGGGCCGCCGCGGATCGGCTGCACGTCTCGCAGTCCGCGGTCTCGCTCGCGATCACCGAACTCGAGCGCGGACTCAAGTCGCAGCTGTGCGTGCGCCGGCGGGCGCACGGCGTCCAACTCACCCCGACGGGCGAACGGGTGCTGATTCGCGCGAAGGCGCTGCTCGAGCAGGCGGGCGACCTCGCCGCCGAGGCATCCGGGGCGGAGGGCGTGCTCACCGGTCCGCTCGCGATCGGTTGCTACTCGTCGCTCGGCCCGACACTGCTGCCGCGGCTGCTGTACGAGTTCAACCAGCTGCACCCTCAGGTCACCGTCGACTTCGTCGAGGACACCCAGGACCGCCTCGAAGGGCGGCTGATGTCGGGCGAGCTGGACCTCGCGATCGTCTACGACCTCGACCTGTCGCCGGAACTGCGGCGGGCCCGGATGGACACCCGGCAGCCCGCGATCCTGCTGCCCGCCGACCATCGTCTGGCCGACGCGCCGGTCGTCGAGCTAGCCGAGCTCGCCGACGAGCCGATGGTGCTGCTCGACGCCCCACCGAGTTCGTTCCATGCGCTGCAGATGTGCAGCCGCGCCGGCTTCACTCCGCAGGTGCGGTTTCGTCCCAAGAACTTCGAGACCGCCCGCGCGCTCGTCGGCCGCGGCTTCGGCTGGACGCTGCTGATCCAGCGGCCGCAGCTCGACGTCACGTACGAGGGGCTCGGCGTCGTCGTCCGCCCGGAGGTGGAGCCTCCGGTGCCGGAGGTCGACATCCTCCTGGCGTGGTCGCAGGACGCGCTGCTGAGCCGAACCGCGCGCGCCTTTGTCGACTTCGCGGTGGACGGCGATGTCGCAGGAGATGTCGCAGCCCACTGAGACGGCGTCGGTGTAGGCACTCTCACACGGGACAATCGGTCCGGAACAAGGCAGGATCCGAAGCGGCGAGTCCGCTACCCGGGCGTGCGCCGCACCTGAGTGACAAACCTCAGGATTTCTGCGCATTCACCCCGCTTTCTTGCGCTTTTCACGCGATGTGATCCAGGTCAAGATGTCCTGCAGGCCGCTTAGTCGGCATGTGTGCAGGTGGGTTTCGTCCCTGCATGCCTCCAGAGTTGAAAGGCACCCGAACCATGACGGCAACCATGGCTGCGGCTCCGCCGCAGGAGTTGCACCGCAAGGCCCGCAAGGCCGCGCTCGGCAGCTTCGTCGGCACCGCGATCGAGTGGTACGACTTCTTCATCTACGGCACGGCCGCGGCGCTGGTACTCGGGCACCAGTTCTTCCCGAACTCCTCGGACCTCGCGGGCACGTTGGCGTCGTTCGCGACGCTCGCCGTCGGCTTCATCGCGCGTCCCATCGGTGGCGTCGTCATGGGCCACTTCGGCGACCGCGTCGGCCGGAAGTCGATGCTCGTCATCTCGCTGTTGCTCATGGGCTTCGCGACCGTCGGCATCGGTGTGCTCCCCAACTACGACGCGATCGGCGTGTTCGCCCCGATCCTGCTCGTGACGCTGCGCTTCGTCCAGGGCCTCGGCGTCGGCGGCGAATGGGGCGGCGCGGTGCTCGTCGCCACCGAGAACGCCCCCGAGGGGCGCAAGGGCCTCTACGGTGCGGCCCCGCAGATCGGCGTCCCGGCGGGTGTCCTCGTCGCGAACCTCGTCTACCTGCCGCTGACCGCCTTCATGAGCGACGAGACCTTCAAGGCGTGGGGTTGGCGAATCCCGTTCCTGCTCAGCGCCGTCCTCGTGCTGGTCGCGATGTGGATCCGGCTCGGCCTCGAGGAGAGCAACGAGTTCAAGGAGACCAAGGACCAGGAGCAGCCGAACAAGCTGCCGATCATGGAGGTCCTCACCAAGCACTGGAAGACGGTGCTGCTGGCCGGGGGCACGTTCATCGCCACCAACGGCATCGCGTACGCGTACATGGTCTACGTCCTCAAGTACGGGGAGACCGAACTCGGCTTCAGCAAGACCACGATGCTGTTCCTGCTGATCGGCTCGTGCCCGTTCTGGATGGCCGGCATGGCATTCAGCGCGTGGAAGTCCGACACCATGGGACGTCGTCCCGTCTACGTGCGCAGCTCGATCGCGCTCGTGATCGCCGCCGCCGTGTTCTTCCCGCTCATGGACACCGCGGTCCTGCCCGTCATGATCGTCGCGATGATCGGCCTCGGCTTCACCCTCGGCTGCTGCGCCGGACCCCAGTCCGCGCTGTTCGCGGAGCTGTTCCCGCCGGCGATCCGCTACTCGGGTGCCTCCCTCGGCTACCAGATCGGCGCCATCCTCGGCGGCGGTCTCGCCCCGATCATCGCCACCGCGCTGTACGCGAGCTTCGACACGTCGCTCGCGATCACCGGGTACTTCGTGCTGATCGCCCTGATCAGCCTCGCCAGCATCCTCGTGCTGAAGGTTCCCGGTACCACGTCCTCCCGTCCGATCGAGCAGGAAGCGGTCTAGCTCCATGTCGACCTACTACCAGCCCAAGAAATACCCGGCCTCGGCCTTCGATTCGATGGCGGCCACCGACGAGACCCTCCCGGTCGTCGTGGTCGGTGCCGGCCCGGTCGGCATGGCCGTCGCGCTCGGCCTCGCGCAGCGCGGCATCCCCGTCACGATCATCGAGGCCGCCGACCAGGTGTCCTTCGGCAGCCGCGCGATCTGTATCTCCCGCCACAGCCTCGAGGCCGCCGCGCGCCTCGGCTTCGGCGCCGAGCTGGAGAAGATCGTGCTCCCGTGGGTCGGTGGCCGCAGCTTCTACCGCGACCAGCAGGTGCTGCACTTCCAGATGCGCAACGCCGACCACGACGTGCGCCCGCCCATGATCAACGTCTCCCAGTCGGAGTTCGAGCAGATCATGGTCGACACGATCGAGGCGAACCCCCTCATCACGCTGCACTGGTCGGCGAGCATCGCCGGCGTGCTGCGCGCCGACGACGAGGTCACTCTTGAGGTCGACTGTGCCGGTGGCAAGCGCCACCTGCGCGCCCGCTGGGTCGTGGCCGCCGACGGTGGCCGCAGCCGCATGCGCGAACTGGCCGGACTCCGGCTGCAGGGCAACAACTACGACGGCCGCTACGTCATCGCCGACATCCACTGGGAGTCGGAACTGCCGGCCGAGCGCATGGTCTGGTTCGATCCGCCGAGCAACCCCGGCTCGACGATCATCATGCACAAGCAGCCCAAGAACATCTGGCGCATCGACTATCAGCTCGACCCGTCCGAGGACGCCGAGATCGAGACGCAGGAGGACCGCATCCGGGACCGCATCACGCGGCACCTGGAGTGGCTGCAGAACGATCTGCCGTGGACCCTCGAATGGCACGGCTTCTACAGCGCTCGCGCGCTGGCGCTCGAGGACTTCACGCACGGTCGCCTGCTGTTCGCCGGCGACGCCGCCCATCTGGTGCCGATCTTCGGTGTCCGCGGGTTGAACTCGGGCATGGAGGACGCCGAGACCCTCGCCTGGCAGCTCGCCGCGGTGATCCACGGCAATGCCGACGAGAAGATGCTGCAGGCGTACTCGGTGGAGCGCCACGACGCGTGGCGGCAGAACGTCGCGAACGCCGGCAAGAGCACGCTCATCATGTCGCCCGGGAGCCACGGCTACCTGACGACGCGGGACGCGATCCTCGCGCTGGCCGTCAACCGCCCCGAGTTCAGCCACCTCATCAACCCGCGGCAGTCCAGCGCCACCAACGCCCGGATCTCGCCGCTCACGTGGCCCACTCCGGCCGATGTCGCGGGCGTCGCCGCCGGCGACCCGGTCGACGATCGTCGCGTCGTGACCGCCGACGGCACCGAGACGTCACTCAACAAGCTGCGCGGCACCGGTTTCGCGGTGCTCGGTGTGCAGGTCGATGCCGCGGCGCTGGCCGCCGCGACTGCAACTCTCGCCGCGGCGTTGGCTCCGGAGTCGGTGCGCGCCATCCTGATCGGTAGCGACACGTCCGACGCGTCGGTCTCCGTCGTGCCCGACGCCGACGGCGGGATCGTCGCCGCGCTCGGTGCCCGCGACGGCGAGGTCTTCGTGATCCGCCCCGACGGTCTGCTGCTGTGTCGCATCGACGGTGTCGGACGAATCGAGGACGTCGCCCGCCACCTTTCACTGGGGGATGCCCCGACCGGTGCCAGCGCCACCGTCGACAGCGGACCCGCCATCGATCCGGCGGAGCTGCGCCGCGAGAACGTGTGGATGGGTCTGTCCGACGCGCTCGACCAGGTCGGCGAGAAAGACCGCGAGGGCTTCCTCGCGCGCCTCGCCCTGGTCCTCGGTTCACAGGTGGGGCAGCGTGAGTTCGAGGAGGCCATCGCGGCAGCCGCCGATCCGTCGCTCACCGTTCCTGCCGACCGGAACGTGGACGCCACCATCGGTGGCTGAGCAGGTCTCCGAGTCCAGCGCCGCCCGGCAGCAGCCGGCGGCGCTGGAGTCGTCTTCGTGGCCGGTGGTGGCCGTCGCATTGCTTGCCGGGGTCCTGGCCGCCAGTCAGGTCGGCAAGGTCATCGTCGCACTGCCGACGGTGCGCGACGATCTCGGAATGAGCCTGACCGCGGCAGGGGTCCTGCTGTCGTCGTACACGTTCGTGGGCGCTCTGCTGGGCAGTGCGGCAGGCGGATTCGTCGACAGACTCGGCCGACGCCGAATGCTGGCGTTCGCTCTGCTCGCCCTCGCAGCCGGCGCCGGGCTCGGTGCGATCGGTCCCGGGACACCGGCGTTGCTGTTCTCCCGGGTCCTCGAGGGGCTCGGCTTCATGGGCGTCGCGGTGTCCGCTCCCGCCACCATCACGGCGGCGTCGGGGGACCGGCATCGCCGCTTCGCGCTCGGGCTGTGGGGCATCTACATGCCGCTCGGACAGTTCGTCGCGATTCTGCTGGGCCCGTTGATCATCGACGCGGTCGGCTGGAGGGGGCTGTGGGCCGTCAACGCCGGACTGCTGCTCGGGTGCGCGGGCCTGGTGGTCGCAGTGGTGCCTCGCGTGGCCGGGGTTCCGGCTGCGTCGGCCGGCGCGAAGCGAGCTACCGTGTGGCGCAACCCGGCTGCAGTACTGATCGCTGTCGCCTTCGGCACCTACTCGCTGCAGTACCTCGCGGTCATCGGGTTCCTGCCCACCGTGTACGCATCGGGCGGGTGGGCCGACACCTCTGCGGCGATCCTCACCGCGCTCGTCGTCCTCGGCAACATCGTCGGCAACGTCGTTTCCGGAGTGTTGCTGCATCGGGGCGTACGCCCCGGCACGCTGATCGCGGTGGCCGCGACGTCGATGGGCCTGGCTGCCGTCCTCGTCTACGCCGGGTGGTCGCCGTTCGGCCTGTCCTACGGCGCTGCAATCGCTTTCGCCCTTCTCGGTGGGCTGCTGCCGGCCGCGGTGTTCGCAGCCGTGCCCAGCGCCGCCCGCGGACCGCGCGAGATCGGCCCCGTCAACGGACTGGTGGTGCAGTTGTCGAACGTCGGGTCGATCGTGGGACCGCCGGCCGTCGCGTTCGTCGCCACCCACGTCGGGGGCTGGTCCATGAGCCCCCTGGTGCTCGCGACCGCAGCCGTGGCTTGCCTCGTGGCCGGACTCGCCCTGCGGGTCAGGGATTCTCGCTGACCTGACCCGCCTTGCGGCGGTCAGCGGAGCAGTAGCGCCCCCAGTCGCCGGGCCGCGGCCATGACCGCCTCGCCCAGCTTCTGCTCCTCCGACGAATCGAACACCGAGACACCGATGCTCACCAGGTCAGCCGGCCGGCGGTTCGGCAGCGTGGCGGATATGCCCGTGACCGAATGAGTGACCTCGCCCGAGGTCACCGCGAATCCGCGCTCGCGGGCGCGCGTGACCTCGGGGCGCTCGCCCTCCTGCGGCGGCAGCGCCGCGAGCATCGCCAATCCCGCCGACCCGCGGTTGATCGGGTCGATCTGGCCGGCGTTGAAGCCGACGTGCGCCCGGGAGTTGCGCGGCTCGATCACCATGAGCGCGCGGACCGAGTCCTCGCCCTCCCGGACCGCGAGGTGCGCGGTCGCCTCCACGGAATCCGCGAGCTCCTCGAGGATGGGGCGGGCGAGTTCGCGCAGGTCCTGCTCCACCGAGCCCGCGAGCGTCACCAGTCCCGACCCCAGCAGGATGCGTTTGCTCTCGGTCCGTCGGCACAGTCGGTGCGCCTCGAGGGTGCGCACCAGCCGATCCGCGACGGTGCGATGCACGCCGATTCCCTCGCCGATCTCGGTGATCGTCAGCCCGTACTTGTGTTGCGTCAGCAACTCGAGGATCTCGAGCCCGTTGTGCAGCGTCTTCGACATCCGTGAATCGAGCTGGACCGCGCCCGTTCTCCCAGCACTTTCGTTCATCCGTTCATCGGAACCGACCGACGCCATGGATCCCTCCCTTGACTCGTGTGAGGCGAGACACCTACGCTTCTTCTTAATCGCACTATGCGTTCGATTATCGCACACCGAGTGTGACGGCGCAATCCCGTTCGGGAAGCGCCGTCGAGGGTCGAGGAGTTCGTGATGACAGGGATCGAGGCACGCGCCGACATCGGTGCAGTGGCGATCGTGGAGATCCACCAGCTGTACGGGCGGCAGAGCCACCTCATCGACGAGGGGCACGCGTCCGAGTGGGCGGCCACCTTCACGGCAGACGGTGAATTCCACTCACCCAGCTACCCGGCCCCGGTCGTGGGAGTCGAGGCGCTCACCCAGTTCGCCGACGCGTTCTTCACGAACGCGTCCGTGGCGGGGGAGGCGCATCGGCACGTGCTCACCAACATCGCCGTCGATCGTGTCGGTGACGACGAGCTCGAGGTCCACGCCTACCTGCAGATCGTCGCGACCCGGATAGGTGGGGATTCCCGCCTCGTGCGGTTCACCACCGTCACCGACCGGGTGGTGCGAGAGGGCGGGCAGTGGCGCATTGCGCGCCGCGTCGTCCGCCGGGACGATCAGGCCCCTCAGTCCTGACATCTCGGGGCTCGACAGACGTGCATCCCGAATCTTTTGCAGAACATTGTTTTTGGAGGAACACCCGATCATGACCGAAACCGCTGACACCCAGAACCCCGGCCGCACCGACGCGTCCCTGATGACTGCGCTGTACCCGGAGATGGCCGGCAAGGTCGCCGTCGTCACCGGCGCTGCCCGGGGTATGGGCGCGGCCTTCGCGGCCGGTCTCGCCACCCGCGGCGTCAACGTCGTCGGCGCCGACATCAACGAGGAGCAGATGGCGGCCACCGCCGACGAGATCAACGCCGCGCTCGCCGCGAACTCGCTGGCCGAGACGCCCGGACGCGTCGTCGGCACCCGCATCGACGTCACCAAGGCGGACGAGCACGAGGCGCTCGCGCAGGTCGCGCTGAAGGAGTTCGGCCACATCGACTTCTGGATCAACAACGCGGGCATCTTCCCGTTCGCGCTGGTCGACGAGATCTCCCCCGAACAGATCGCCGCGGTGCTCGACGTCAACGTCGAGGGTGTGCTGTTCGGCGCGCAGGCCGCGTCCCGCCACATGGCGCCGGGCGGCGCGATCGTGAACATGTCGTCGGTGTCGGCGCTGCGCATCCGCCGTGGACGCGGCGCATACTGCACCTCGAAGGCGGCCGTCGCGCACCTCACCGAGTCGCTCGCTGTCGAACTGGGCGACAAGGGTATTCGCGTCAACGCCATCGCCCCCGGCTACATCGACACCGAGATGACCCGGTGGGTCCGCGAGGATCCCGCCGCCCTCGAGCACGCGCTGAGCGTGGTGCCGCTGCACCGCCTCGGCTCGCCCGAGGAGGTCTTCGGGCCGCTGCTGTTCCTGCTCTCGGACAGCGCCCGCTACGTCACCGGCCATTCCATCGCCGTCGACGGTGGTTCGCGCCATGTCTGAGTCGACGGGTCGTTCTGCAGGCTCCACTTCCGAGACTTTCCCGAACGTCGTCCTCGTCACCGGCGCCGCCGGCGGCATGGGCGCGGGCCATGCGAAGGCATTGGCCGCACGGGGCGTGCACGTCTGCGTCGCCGACGTCGCGGACAGCTCCGCGGTCATGGCCGAGATCGAGGCTGCCGGTGGCAGCGCGTCGGCGCATGAACTCGACGTCGCGGACTCCGCGGCCTGGACCCGGGTGATCGACGAGATCCGCTCCACCAAGGGCGAACTCGGTGGTCTGGTCAACAACGCCGGCATCAGTCGGCGACGCGAGTTCATGGACACCCCGGACGACATCTGGGAACTGACCATGCGGATCAACCTGTTCGGTCCGTTCTACGGGATGAAGGCCGCCGCACCGCTGATGCGGGAGAGCGGCGGCGGATCGATCGTGAACATCTCGTCGATCTCCGGCCAGGTCGGCTACTTCTCGCCGGCGTACGCGTCGAGCAAGTGGGGACTGACCGGGCTGTCGAAGTCGGCGGCCGGACAGTTCGCGCAGTGGGGCATCCGGGTGAACTCCGTGCATCCCGGGCTGGTGGGCACCGCTCTCGTCGGGGGAGCGGACGCCTTCGTCAAGGCCTCGCTGCAGAGCATCCCGGCCGGACGCATGGGCACCGTCGACGAGATCACGGATGCGGTGCTGTTTTTGCTGTCCGACCGGTCCACGTACATGAACGGCAGTGAGGTGACGGTCGACGGCGGCCTGGTGTCCAACGGGCTGTACCACCGCATTCTCGCCGAGACGGGAGGAGCCCTCTCATGAGTGAAGACAACTGGGACGTCGTCGTGATCGGCGGCGGCGGAGCGGGACTCGCGGCCGCGGTCTCGGCGGCCGAGCAGGGTGCATCGGTGCTGCTGTTCGAGTCGCAGACCGAACTGGGCGGCTCGACGCAGCTGTCGGCGGGATTGTTCACCGCCGCCGGCACGAGCGTCCAGCGGGGCCTCGGGATCGAGGACACGGCCGAGAAGTTCTTCCAGCACTACATGGACCTCAACCACTGGATGCTCAAGCCGGGTCTGGTCCGCGCCTTCTGTGAGAACGCCGGCCCCACGCTGGAGTGGCTGATCGGCCTGGGCGTGGAGATTCCGGCCCGCGAATCCGCCAACGCCCACATGCCGGGTCTCGCGCAGGCCGGCGTCGAGGACGTCTGGCGCGGGCACGTGCCCAAGGATCAGGGTTACGGGCTGGTCCAGGTGCTCGACAAGGCGCGCCGCGACCAGGGCGTCGAGGTGGTTCTGAACACCCGCGTGCAATCGTTGCTTGTCGAGGACGGCCGGGTGGCCGGTGTGGTCGCCGACGACATCGAGGTCCGCGCGTCGTCAGTGGTGATCGCCAGCGGCGGATTCGCGCAGAACAAGGATCTGGTCGACCGCCTCTACCCGTTCGCGAACCGGGGCGGGGACTCCCTCTTCGTCGTGGCCGCCGAGGGCAGCCGGGGCGACCACCTGGCGTTCGGTGAGCAGGTCGACGCGGCCGTCACCGGCGAGGGCTGGGGTCTGATGCTGCCCACCGTCTACTTCCAGCGGTTCCACCACTGGCAGTCGGGCTTCCCGCCCAAGTCGCGGATCTACGTCAACGGCGACGGCCGTCGGTTCATGGACGAGGACGCGTCGTACGCGGTCTCGACCGGGATCATCGACGCACAGCAGGGCGGGGCCTGGGTCGTCTTCGACGAAAGGGCTAGACTGAATCTTCCTGCGGGCTATACTGATTGGGCTCCCGAGCGGATTCTCGACGAGGCCGAGGCCGGGCGCACCCTCCGAGCGGACACGCTCACCGAACTCGCCGCCGCGATGGGCGTGCCCGCCGATGCTCTCGAGGCGGCCGTCGCGCGGTGGAACGACCAACTCCCGAACGGTGTCGACGACGACTTCCTGCGTCATCGCACCCTCGCGAACAAGGGATCGACCGCCGACCCCGACCCGATCGACCAGGGGCCGTTCTACGCGGCCCGACTTCTGCCCGCCGAACTCGTCTGCACACACGCGGGCGTCGAGATCGACGGCAACGCATCGGTACTGGACCGGACCGGACGCCCGGTCCAGGGACTCTTCGCGGCCGGTGAGGCCGGAGCCGGCATCCTCGGCCTCCGGTACGTGGGCGGCGGCAACGCCGTGGCGAACGCCCTCACGATGGGCCGGATCGCCGGAATGAACGCCGCGCGCACCGCCCGCGGCGAGTCGACGACGTCGACGGCACTGACAACTGCAGGAATCTGACACCGAGCGTGTTGCGCACCAGACACTTACAAAGGACCATCCATGCCAACGAACGATATTGTGGAGCCCGCGGTTCGTAACCCCGAGCCCGCCCGAGGACCGGATCCCGTGCAGACAGAGACCCAGCCGAAGCAGTCCACCGTCAAGGTGGTGCGTGCGGCCATCGTCGGCACCGTCGTCGAGTACTACGACTTCGGTATCTACGGCTACATGGCGACCATCATCGCGTCGCTGTTCTTCGTCTCGGAGAACGACACCGCCGCACTGCTCGGCACGTTCGCGACGTTCGCGGTCGCGTTCTTCCTGCGTGTGCCCGGTGGCATCTTCTTCGGCCACATCGGCGACAAGTACGGCCGCAAGAACGCCCTGTCCTGGACGATTCTGCTGATGGTCGTCGCGACGGCGGCGATGGGAATGATGCCCACCTACGTCACGCTCGGTGTGTGGGCGACGGCGATCCTGGTGCTGGCCCGTTGCCTGCAGGGCTTCGCTGCCGGTGGCGAGCTGGGTGGCGCCAACGCCTTCGTGTCGGAGTCCGCTCCGGCCAGGTGGCGCGCGTTCCAGACCTCGATGGTCAACTCCGGCACCTACATCGGTTCGCTGGTGGCATCGCTGACCGCGCTGGCGCTCACCTCCGTGTTCACGCACGACCAGATCATGTCGTGGGCGTGGCGTATCCCGTTCCTGCTGTCGGTCGTCATCGGCGTCGTCGGTATCTGGATCCGGAACCACATGGAGGACACCCCGCAGTTCAAGGAGCTCGAGGACAAGGGCGAGACCGCGAAGGTGCCGGTCAAGGAACTGCTCAGCAGCTCCGGTCCGGCGCTGGTGAAGATCATCTTCCTGGGTGCGCTCATCACCGGCGGCTACTACATCGCCTCGGTGTACGCGGCGACGTACCTGCAGAAGGCCGGCGGCCAGTCGTCGACCGTCGCCTTCCTGTCCACGTCGCTCGCGCTGGTTCTCGGTGTCATCACGCTGCCGATCGCCGGCTACCTGGCGGACAAGTACGGCCGCAAGCCCGTCCTGTTCACCGGCACGGTTGCCGCCGTGGTCCTGGGCGTCCCGATGTTCATGCTCATGGCGGGTGGCAGCATCTGGCAGGCGATCGTCGGCCAGTCCGTCCTGTTCATCGCGGTGTCGGTGGTCAACGGTGCGTCCTACGTGACGTACGTCGAGATGCTCAAGGCGTCGGTCCGCTACAGCGGCCTGGCCCTGGGTAACAACATCACCAACATGGCTCTCGGTGGCACGGCCCCGTTCATCGCGACGTGGTTGATCGACATCACCGGGAACAACCTCGCGCCGGCGTTCTACTTCGTGTTCTGTGCGCTGCTCACGCTCGGCGCGATCTTCTTCGTCAAGGAGACCAAGGGCATCGAGCTCCGCGTCGACTAGTTCGTCCCCTCGGGCCCTGCCGGTGGCGACACCGGCAGGGCCCGTTCGTCACGAGAGGAGAGCGCGTGTCGCTCATCGACAAGCAGGAGATCACCGAGGTCCTCTACCGCTACGCGCGGGCGGTGGACCGCAAGGACTTCGATCGCGTCGCCGACTGCTACTTCCCCGACGCGATCGACAACCACGGCGGCTACATCGGCACCGTGGCGGGACTCATCGAGGACATGAAGAGCCGGCACGCCACCATCGACTCGTCGCTGCACTACGTCACCAACGTGCTCATCGATCTCGACGGCGACACGGCGGACGTCGAGTCGTACTGCCTGTGCTACCTGCGGCAGGCGCCCGCCGTCGCGGGTGGCCCGCAGTCCCGGGCCACCGTCAAGTGCCGCTACGTCGACCGGTTCGAGCGGCGCGACGGGCAGTGGCGCATCGCGGACCGCATCGTCGTGTTCGACGAGTCCGTGACCGACGAGATCGTCGACGCCCTGTCCCCCTCCTGGGTTCGATCCCGTCGTTCCTTCGAGGACCCGGTCTTCACCGGGAAGCCCTGACCGGCAACACGTCCGGATCCACGAAGACGGCAGCGCCGGTACCCCATCCGCGGGGTACCGGCGCTGCCGTGGTGTCAGCTCGGATCAGCTCACTTCAGCTCGGAGAGCACGGCCTCCATGCTGGTGATCAGTGCGACCGGAGCCTCGAACATCGCGTAGTGGCCGGCGTTCGCGAGAACGTCGAGTTCGCACTGCGGCAGCTGCGCCATCCACGTCGCCTTCATCGTCTCGGCGCCCAACGCGGGATCGTGCTCGCCGACGATCGCCTTGACCGGGATCGACGTCTGCGGCAGCGCATCGACGAAATCGGCCCCGCCCCACGCGCGCAGGTACGCACCGAACGCCGGGCGCGTCGTGTGCTCGACGGAGAACTCGGTCATCTGGTTCAGCCACGTGGCCGACTGCCGGTTACCGGTCGTGAAGTCGAGGATCGCGTAGCGGTTGCCGTCCTCGTTCTCGGCACCCGTGAACAACGCCTCGCTGTCGGCGTCGAACGGGACGCCCGACGCGGGCACCGGACTGATGCCGACGACCGCGGTGACACGCTCCGGGGCGTCCGCCAGCACGCGCAGCGCCGCGGCGCCACCCATCGAATGTCCGACCAGGGCGAAGCGGTCCCAGCCCAGCTCGTCGGCGAGGGCGAGGGTGTCCGCCGAGATCTCCTCGAGCGTGTACTCGCCGGCCTCGTCCTTGCGGGCGCCGTAGCCGCGGTAGTCGATGAGCGCGTACGTGTAGGTGTCGGCGTCGACGAGCTCGGGGAGCATGCCCCAGCCCTCGGACGTGCCGAACCAGCCGTGCAGCGCGATCACCTTGACCGGGCCGTGCCCGACGAGCTTGTGAGCGATGGTCATTCGAAGTCTCCTGTCTGTAACTGCCGCCGTCGAGTATGCCGAACGATATGGGCCCCGGCCCGATCCCACGCGGGGAATCGGACCGGGGCCCATATCGTCAGGCCGGATCAGCCGACCCGGCGGTCCCGATCACGCGACCTCGTCGAGGTCCACGCCCTTGGTCTCCCGGCTCAGCAGCAGCGCCACCACGGTGATCGCCATCGTCACCACCAGGTATCCGATGACGGTGCCGACGCCGAAGTTCTCGATCAGCCACACCGCGATGAACGGCGCCGGGGCACCCGCGATGATCGACGAGCCCTGGAACACCAGCGACGAACCGGCGTACCGGTAGCGGGTCGGGAACAGCTCGGTGATCCATGCCGCCTCCGGACCGGCCAGCATGCCGTGGAAGAACGCGCCCACGCACACGCCGAGCCACAGCATCGGCAGGCTCTCGAGCTGGACCAGCCAGAAGAACACCGGCGCCCACACCACGAGGATGATCGCGGGCACCAGCATCGCCTTCTTGCGGCCGATGCGGTCCGACCAAGCGCCGCCGCCGATCATGCCGACGAACTGGAACAGCGACGCGAACGTCACAGCCAGGATGATGTCACCGCGGTGGAAGTCGAAGTACGTCGTGGCGTACGCGATGACGAAGACCGTGTACACGTAGAACGCGATGTTCTCGCCGAGGCGCATGCCCAGGCCGATCAGAACGGCGCGAGGGCGGCTCAGTGCCTCAAGAATCGACGAACGTTCCTGCGTCGCAGGCGCCTTCGCGGCCTGCTCCTGTGCGGCCTTGAAGACCGGGGACTCCTCGACGCCGCGGCGCACCCAGAAGCCGACGATCAGCAGCGGGATCGCGAACAGGAAGGCCACACGCCAGCCCCACTGGTCGAACGCGTCGTCGGTGAGGAAGAAGCCGAGGACCGAGACGATGACGGTCGCCAGCACCGTGCCCATCGGGGCGCCGGCCTGCGGCCACGACGCCCAGAAGCCACGCTTCTTCGGCTCGCCGTACTCGCTGACCAGCAGCACCGCGGCACCGAACTCGCCGCCGAGCGCGAAGCCCTGGATCATGCGCAGCACCACCAGCGCGACCGTCGCCCAGATGCCGATCTGGTCGTACGTCGGCAGCAGGCCGATCGCGGCCGTCGCGGTACCCAGCAGGATGAAGGTGGTGACCAGCATCGGCTTTCGGCCGAACTTGTCGCCGAGATGGCCGAACACGATGCCGCCCAGCGGGCGGGCGATGAAGCCGAGGCCCTGGGTGGCGAGCGCCAGCAGCAGCTTCGCGACGCCGTCGTCACCGGGGAAGAACAGCGGGCCGAGGACGGTCGCGGCGAGGATGCCGTAGATCGCGAAGTCGTACCACTCGAGCACGGCACCGGCCATACTGCCGGTCAGGACGCGCTTGAAGCTGGACTTCGGGGGCTGATCGGTGGTGGCCGAACCCGGCGGCACGGCGGCCCCGGTGACGGACGGAGATCCCATGACGGATCCTTTCGGGTGCTGGAGAGATTCTGGGGAGGGGATCAGAGGGCGAGACTGATCTTCTTGCCGCACGCGCGCGAGCAGCACGTCATCATCGACTTGTTCTGTGCCCGTTCGGTCTTGGTGAGCACCATGTCGCGGTGGTCCACCTCACCGTCGAGGACCGGGGCTTCGCACGATCCGCACAGCCCCTCCTCGCAGTCGCTCTGGATGTCGATGTTCGACGCGCGCAGGGCGTCGAGCACCGTCTGATCGGCAGCGACCTGGATGGTCAGGCCGGAGTCGCGCAACTCCACCTCGAACGCGTGCTCGTTGGCCGGGTCGAGCGTGGCCAGGTTCGACGTGAAGTGCTCGACGTGCAGCGAGTCCTCGGGCCAGTGCGCGGTGGCCTCCTCGAGCGCGGCGAGCAGGCGTTCCGGTCCGCACGAGTAGATCTGGGTGCCGTCGACGGGGGTCGCGAGGAGGGCCGGGATGTCGAGGCGGTTGCCGGCGGCGCTCGAGTGGATCTCGACCTTGTCGCCGTGATCGGCCGTCAGCCGGTCGAGCAACGCCATGGTCGCGACGTCACGCCCGCAGTAGTGGATCTCGTAGTCCTTGCCGATGGCCTTGGCGTGGTCGGCCATCGCGATCACCGGAGTGATGCCGATGCCCCCGGCCACGAAGACGTAGCGCTGCGCGTCGGGGTCGAGCTTGAAGTGGTTGCGCGGGCCGCGCATCTTCAGTGTGTGCCCGGCCTGCAGGGTGCGGTGCACGTAGCGCGATCCGCCGCGGCTCTCGGGCTCCTCGAGCACCGCGATCTCGTAGTGCGACAGATCGTTCGGGTCGCTGCACAGCGAGTACTGCCGGGACAGGTCACCCAGTTCGACGTCGATGTGCGAGCCCGGCGTCCACTTGGGCAGCGGCTTGCCCGACGGATCGGACAGTGTCACGCGCACGACGCCGTCGGCGACGGGGGTGACGGCGTCGACCGTGACGGTCCGCGAGATGTTGGTCTTCGACGGCTCACCGATCTTCACGGGCTGCCGCTCGTCGAGGATCGACGGGTCGGCGCGCTCCGGATTCTTGGCCGGGTCCCACTGCACCAGAACGTGATCCGGTCCGCGGAACGACGTGTTGGGCAGGTAGGTGAACTCCTGGTCGGGGACCAGCTCCATGTGCGGGATGCGTTTGGTGAACTCCTCGAGGAAGATCTGCATTTCCATGCGGGCGAGGTTCTTGCCCATGCACTGGTGGCTGCCGTAACCGAACGTCAGATGGTCGCTGGAGTTCTCGCGGCGGATGTCGAAATCGTCGGCATTGTCGAAGTGTCGCTCGTCGTGGTTGGCCGACGAGGTGACGATCAGCAGCTTCGATCCCTTCGGGATCTCGATGCCGCCGATGGTGGTGTCGTCGGTGACCAGTCGGCGCCACGCGGCCACCGAACCGGAATGGCGCAGGCACTCCTCGACCGCGTTCGGGATCAGGCTCGGGTCGGCGCAGATCTCCTCCCAGACGCTGCGGTTCTCGAGCAGCAGACGGAAGGCGTTGGCCGAGGCGTTGGCCGTGGTCTCGTGCGCCGCAACGATTCCCGCCATCATCATCGAGTGCAGGTACGAGTCGGTGACGACGTCCGGCTGCTCCTGCTGGACGCGGATGCCGAACGGCATCCACCCGTGGCCGGACGGATCCTTGCGCATCTTCTCGAGCACCGTGCCGGCGTACTGCCAGAACTTGCCCACGGCCTCGGCGACCGCGACCTGCTCCTCGACCGCGGGGCGGCCCCACGTGTTGACGGTGTGCGCAATCGAGTAGCTGCGCAGCTCGTCCATGTCCTCCTCCGGCACGCCGAGGAAGTGCAGGGCGACGGTGAGCGGTACCTCCCACAGCATCTCGTCGACCAGGTCGGCGCGGCCGGTGTCGATGAACCGGTCCACGTACTCACGGGTGAGGCGGCGGACCATCGGCTCGTGGTGGACCAGTTCCTTGGGTGTGAACGGGTCCATCAGCGCTCGGCGGCGCGGCATGTGCGCGGGCTCGTCCTCGTTCACCATGGTGCGCGCCATCGCGTAGTCGTACTTGGCGAGCGTCGCCGTCGCCTCTTCCGAGACCGGGGTGATCTTCTCGAGTGCGATCGACGGCGAGAACAGGATGTTGTCGCGGAAGACGGATTTGACGTCCTCGTATCGGGTGACCACCCAGTAGCCGAGCTCGGGGCTGTAGAAGACCGGCTCCTCGTCGCGCGACCAGCGCAGCGACGCCGCGGGATCCACCTGGTACGGACCGGTGAAGGGATCGAAGGCGGCGGCATTCGCGGAAACCGGGCATCCCATGTTCTGGAGGGCCTTGTGATCGATCGGGCACGCGCTCATGACTTGAATCTCCGTTGCTCTGAAACTCGCTCGAACTGCGAAGTTACTAATAACGCACAACCTGTAGCGGTGAGCGAACTTCGCACAGAGTAAGTGCGGTCACATTCGAGGTCAAGTGCGGCTTCAGTAACGACGTAAGTGGTCTGTTACTTCGGGTCGATGCTCCCCGGAATCCGCCCCCCGCCACAGGGTTTCGTCCCCCCTCGCGTTTTGCGCACTTATCGCTAGTCGTGGCCCCGTCTCCCTCGCGTTTTGCGCACTTGTTGCGGGGTGAGGGGCCGGTTTCGGCGCGCTAAGTGCGCAAAACGCGAGAGGCGGCACTCGCGAGGTGCGGGTGCCGCCGGGGGTGCTGCCGGGTGTGGAGGTGGGTGGGGCGTCGTCGGACGCGTCGCGTCAGACGGTGATGAGCCGCTCGATCTGGCGGGCGGTGCGCTGGACCGCGCCGGCGGCCCGCTCGGTGTCGAGGCCGTCGATCGCGACGACGCCGACACTGCGCTCGAGTCCGGTGGTGGCGCCGACGCCGTCCGGCAAACGGATCCCCGTCGCGATGCCGACCGCGCCGTGCTCGAGCTGTCCGCGAGTGAGGCTGAAGCCGTCGGCCCGCGCCTGGCAGACCTCGTCGGAGTCGGTCGGCTTCTCCGGGCGCATCGCCAGGATCGCGATCCCGGCGGCGCCGCGGTCGAGTGGATGGCTGCTGCCGACTCGGTACGCGACGCGCAGGAGCGTCCCCTCCGGTTCGGCGACCAGGATGACGACGCAGTTCTCGCCCTGGGCTGCGGAGACGAAGGCCGTCGCGCGGGTCTCGTTGGCGAGCAGATGCAGGATCGGTTGGACGTCGCCGGCGAACTGCGGTTCGAACCGGGACGCGAGGACGGCGGCACTCACGCCCAGTCGGATTCGGCCGTCGGTGGTGCGTGCGACCAGTCCGTGCGCCTCGAGCGTGGCGACGATCCGGTAACAGATGGCGCGGTGCACATCGAGTTCGCGAGCGAGGTCGGCGACCGAGATGCCGGCGGCGGACTGTGCGACGACGTCGAGTGCACGCAGCCCGCGATCGAGGGTCTGCAGTGTGCTCATGTTCATCCTGTTCGGGGGGTCGTCGCGCCCCGGTCGTGGGCGCCGCTTTCGCTGGTCTCGGTCCTTTGTACAGACTTTAAGCCGCGTATGGGTAACCCATTGGCGCACAGGGCCGAACGTAGGGTCGAAGGTCCCTCGCGCCGTCAGCTCAGCGGCAAACCGCAGCTCCTGAAATGATTAACAGATATACTATTTAGGTGGATTCTGTACGACGTTTCGTCCTTCGCAGGGCGCTGGGCTGCCGCGATAGGGTGGCCGGATGAACGGCGACGAGGGACGCAGCGCGCAGGCGGCGGAGGGTTCGGCGACGCCGGCTCCCGGGTCGCTCGACTTCTGGTCCTTCATCGACCTCGCCAATACGCGTCTGAGCACGGAGTTCGGGTCCACCCATCAACTGGCCACGCAGGTTTTACTGACCCTCAACCGAGCGGCGAACGTCGTCACGTACGACCTGGAATCGTCGGTACATCGCCCGCGCGGGCTGTCGTGGTCGGCGTTCCGGTTGCTGTTCGTCACGTGGCTGGCCGGGCCCATCGAACCCAAGAGCGCCGCCAAACTCACCGGCATGAGCCGTGCCGCGGTGTCGAACCTGGCGAAGACGCTGGTCGCGAGCGGTCTGATCGAGCGATCCCCGGACGCGCGCGACGGCCGGTCGGTGCAGCTGTCGCTCACCGAGCAGGGGCGCACCGAGATGGCGGCGACCTACCGCGAACACAACGAGCGCGAGTACGCCTGGGCGAGCGTGCTCACCGAGGCTGAGCAGCACATTCTCGTCATGCTGCTCGACAAGCTGATCACCAACCGCAGCCAGTTCGACGTCCGCGGCCGCAACTGACGCGTCCTCCAACCCCCTTCTTCCTCCCGCGTTTTGCGCACTTGATGCTGTCCGGGCGCGTCCCCGCGCCGCGCTAAGTGCGCAAAACGCGGGGTGGGAGGGCGCGAGGGCGCGCTAAGTGCGCAAAACGCGAGGGGCGGGGCGGCGGGATAGCGGGGTGCCGGCGGAGGGGGAGGTGGGCGTCGGGGGACGAGACCGCTCGTGTGGTTGCGCTCACGCCCGGAAACTAGTTAATCTGTTTACTAACCTCGGACGGGGACCGGCGGCCGTGTTCATCGCAGCCGCGCTGCTGTCCCGCCGACGGTGACGACCACAGCCCGAGATCGGGCGCGAGTACCTCAGGAGGCCGGTCATGGCGTTCTACCGACAGCTCGGCAACATTCCGCCGAAGCGTCACACCCAGCACCGGGACGAGGAAGGCCGGCTCTACTTCGAGGAGCTGATGGGCGAGGAGGGCTTCTCCTCCGACTCGTCGCTGCTCTACCACCGCCACATCCCGTCGGCCATCGTCGACGCGACCGTGTGGGAGCTGCGCGACCAGACCACCACCCCCAATCACCCGCTCAAGCCGCGGCACCTGAAGCTGCACGACCTCTTCCCCGAGGAGATCTGGGCGGAGACGGACGTCGTGACCGGCCGCCGGCTGATCCTGGGCAACGCCGACGTGCGCCTGTCGTACGTGGTGTCCGCCAAGGAGTCGCCGCTGTACCGCAACTCGCTCGGCGACGAGATGGTGTATGTCGAGTCCGGCGAGGCGATCGTCGAGACCGTTTTCGGCGCCCTGCACGCCCGCCCGGGCGACTACGTCCTGATCCCGATGTCGACCACCCACCGCTGGGTGCCCCAGGGATCGGAACCGCTGCGCGCGTACGCAATCGAGGCGAACAGTCACATCGTTCCGCCCAAGCGTTACCTGTCGAAGTTCGGCCAGTTCCTCGAGCACGCGCCGTTCTGCGAGCGCGACCTGCACGGCCCCACCGAGCCGTTGATCGCCGAGGGCACGGACGTCGAGGTCCTCGTCAAGCATCGTGCCGGGGGAGCGATCGTCGGCACCCGCATGGTGTATCCCAACCACCCGTTCGACGTCGTCGGCTGGGACGGTTGCCTGTACCCGTACACCTTCAACATCTCCGACTACGAGCCCATCACCGGACGCGTGCACCAGCCGCCGCCGGCGCACCAGGCGTTCGAGGGCAACAACTTCGTCATCTGCAACTTCGTGCCCCGCAAGGTCGACTACCACCCGCTGTCGATCCCGGTGCCGTACTACCACTCGAACGTGGACTCCGACGAGATCATGTTCTACTGCGGAGGCGACTACGAGGCCCGCAAGGGTTCGGGCATCGGCCAGGGCTCGATCTCGATCCATCCCGGCGGCCACGCCCACGGCCCGCAGCCCGGCGCGTACGAGCGCAGCATCGGCGTCGAGTTCTTCGACGAGCTGGCGGTCATGGTCGACACCTTCCGCCCGCTCGAACTCGGTGAAGGTGCGCTGGCGTGCGAGGACCAGGCCTACGCGTGGTCCTGGTCCGGACGGGGGCCGAACAAGTGACCATTTCTCCTTTGCTGGCCGGGCTGTGCGACGACGCCGCGCTGTTCCCCCCGGGGAACGCGCCGATGGACGCTGCAGTGCCCGCGCACCTCGCGCACGAGCGCAGTGACCACGCTGCGCTGGTGGGGCCGTTCGTGTTCCCGGCGCCCCGTCTGGGTGAGCTGCCCGCCATCGTCGCGCAGCAGGACGGCGAGCTCCAGCTGAGCCTGACCGTGCCCGCCGGCACCGACGCCGTTCCGGCGGCGCTCGAGCAGTTGCGGTCGATGGACGGCGTGAAGCTGGTCGCGATGGAGATCGGCGTCCCCGACGGGCAGGCGCCGGACGCGCTCCTCACCGCTCTCGGTGAGATCGCCGCGGCCGCGCCGGGTGTGGAGATCTTCGTCGAGGTTCCGCGTGACGACCGTCGCCCCGCGATCCTGGCCGGACTGGTCGGCACGCCGTACTCCGCGAAGTTCCGCACCGGCGGCGTCGTCGCGACCGCGTACCCCGACGAGGCTGAACTGGCCGCCGCGATCCACACCGTCGCGACGTCGGGTGTGCGGTTCAAGGCGACCGCAGGCCTGCACCACGCTGTCCGGAACACGGACCCGGACACGGGCTTCGAGCAGCACGGCTTTCTCAACCTCATGCTCGCCACGCATCGGGCAACCGATGGCGCGACTGTCGAGGAGATCGCCGCGACGCTCGCCGACCGTGACGGAACTGCTCTCGCCGGCGCGCTGGCGGGACTGTCGGCCGAGGCCGTGGACGCGCTGCGCGCGAACTTCCGGTCCTTCGGCACCTGCAGCATCAGCGATCCGCTGACCGAACTGGTCGGCCTCGGACTGGTGCCCCGATCATCCACCGAGCCCTCCGCGCCTACGGGCTCGGTGGATTCCACCTCGACCGAGGAAGGACCCCTCGCATGACCGTCATCTCGATCCCCGCCGACTCCCTGTTCGGCGTCGACAACCTGCCCTACGGCGTGTTCTCGACCGCCGACGCGGGCCCGCGGGTGGGTGTGCGTGTCGGCGACAGCGTCGTCGACCTCGCAAAGGCACTGGGCGACGACACGTTCGCCCAGTCGACGCTCAACGCATTCATGGCCCAGGGCCGCGCGCGTTGGGTCGAGGTCCGTACGCAGATCACCGAACTGGTGACCGGTGAGATCGCCGACGACGCGGTGTTCTCGGTCGACGACGTCACCATGCACCTGCCGATCGCGGTCGCGGACTACGTCGACTTCTACGCCTCGGAGAACCACGCGACCAACCTGGGCCGCCTGTTCCGCCCGGATTCGGCTGCGCTGATGCCGAACTGGAAGCACCTGCCGGTCGGCTACCACGGCCGGTCGAGCACCGTCGTCGTGTCGGGCACCGACATCGTGCGCCCGTGTGGTCAGCGCAAGGCGCCGGCTGACGCGGCCCCGTCGTTCGGCCCGTCGATTCGTCTCGACATCGAGGCCGAGATGGGCTTCATCGTCGGTGTCGGTTCGCCGATGGGTTCCTCGATCACCCCGGACGAGTTCGCCGAGCACTGCTTCGGTGCCGTGATCCTCAACGACTGGTCGGCCCGCGACATCCAGGCGTGGGAGTACGTCCCGCTGGGCCCGAACCTGGGCAAGAGCTTCGCGACGTCCATCTCCCCGTGGGTCGTCCCGCTGCTGGCGCTCGAGGCTGCCCGCATCGACACCCCCGTGCAGGACCCGACTCCGCTGCCGTACCTGCAGGGCGACGAGAAGTGGGGCCTGGACATCGACCTCGCGGTGGAGTGGAACGGCGACGTCGTCTCCCGCCCGCCCTACGCACAGATGTACTGGTCGCCTGCACAGATGCTGGCGCACACCACCGTCAACGGCGCGGCGGCGAGCACCGGTGATCTGTTCGGATCCGGCACCATCTCGGGCCCGGACAAGGATCAACGAGGCGCCTTCATCGAACTGACTTGGGGTGGAGCCGAACCCGTCGAGGTCGCCGGTGAGCAGCGCACGTTCATCCAGGACGGCGACGAGATCGCGATCTCGGCAACCGCCCCGGGAGCGAACGGTGGCCGTATCGGCTTCGGCGAGGTCCGCGCCCGCATTCTGCCCGCGACCGGTGATGCGCGATGAGCAAGGTCTACGCGACCGCGGCCGAGGCCGTCGCGGACATCGCCGACGGGTCCTCGCTCGCGGTCGGTGGATTCGGGCTGTGCGGCATCCCGAGCGCCCTGATCGGCGGGCTCGCCGAGCGCGGCGTGACCGGACTCGAGGTGTTCTCCAACAACTGCGGTGTCGACGACTGGGGTCTGGGAATCCTGCTGTCGGCCGGTCAGATTCGGCGTGTCACGGCGTCGTACGTGGGTGAGAACAAGGAGTTCGCGCGGCAGTACCTCTCGGGCGAGCTCGAGGTGGAACTGACCCCGCAGGGCACTCTCGCCGAGCGGATGCGTGCCGGTGGCGCCGGGATCCCCGCGTTCTACACGCCGGCCGGCGTCGGCACCCCGGTGTCCGAGGGCGGTCTGCCGTGGCGTTACGCCGCCGACGGCTCGGTCGCGGTCGCGTCGCCTGCCAAGGAGACCCGTGAGTTCGGCGGGAAGACGTACGTGCTCGAGGAGTCGATCGTCGCGGACTTCGCACTCGTCCATGCCGAGATCGGTGACACCGAGGGCAATCTCGTGTTCAACAAGACCGCGATGAACTTCAACCCGCTGGCCGCGATGGCCGGCCGGGTCACCATCGCTCAGGTCGAGAAGCTGGTCGAGCCGGGCGAACTCGACCCCGCGCAGGTCCACCTTCCGGGCGTGTTCGTCCAGCGTGTGGTGCATGCGGGTCAGCAGGACAAGCGAATCGAGAAGCGGACGGTGTCGGCATGAGCTGGTCACGTGAGCAGATGGCCGCGCGCGCCGCGGCCGAGATGATCGACGGTGAGTACGTCAATCTGGGGATCGGGCTGCCGACCCTGATCCCGAACTACCTGCCCGAGGGTGTCAAGGTGGTTCTGCACTCCGAGAACGGCATCCTGGGCACCGGCCCCTACCCGAAGGACGATGCGGTCGATCCCGACCTCATCAACGCGGGCAAGGAGACAGTAACCGTGAACCCGGGTGCGGCGTTCTTCGATTCGGCATTGTCGTTCGGCATGATTCGCGGTGGACACATCGACACCGCGGTCCTCGGTGGCATGCAGGTCTCCCGGAACGGGGATCTCGCCAACTGGATGGTGCCGGGCAAGATGGTCAAGGGTATGGGCGGCGCCATGGATCTGGTGCACGGTGCCCGGCGCGTCATCGTGGTCATGGAACACACCGACCGCGATGGCGGCGCCAAGATCGTCGAGCAGTGCTCGCTCCCGCTCACCGGCCGGGCCGTGGTGCAGCGCATCATCACGAACCTCGCCGTGATCGACGTTCGGGACGGCGAATTGGTGCTGCGTGAACTCGCGCCCGACGTCACCGTCGAAGAGGTGCAGGAGAAGACCGGCGCCGCGCTGGTCGTGGACCTGGCGCAGGACGCCGTCTAGCACCCCCGATCGCCCGTCCGGTCCGGACCTCCCCCCCTACGGATCGGACGGGCTTCCCACTCGACGGGGCGCGATCGCCTCGGCGATGAACCCGGCCGCGCGGCCGAAATCCCGTTCCATCTCGACGATGGTGTTCTCGCGCCAGAGCCGGATCGTGGTGATGTAGACCGCGGTGAGCATCTGCGACAGGAAGTCGAGCGGGTAGTCCCGGCGCACTTCACCGCAGCCGACGCCGGCCTCGAGAATCCGCCCGAACGCGACGAGGAAACGGTGGGTGCGGGCGGCGCTCTTCTCGGGCGTCGCGAGATCGCGATCCAACTCGCGGGTGGTGGCCCGGAAGTAGTTCTCGAGCGTGACGGCGGCCTCGACGACGTCGTTGAACAGCGAGCCGATCCGCTCGGCCGTCGTGAGGTCGCGCGCGAGCAGGTCGTCGACGATCCCGGGCAGCTTGTCCATGTGGACCTGATGCAGTGCGGCGAGGACCGCGTCCTTGTTGTCGAAGTAGTTGAAGAAGGTTCCCCGGGAGACGCGGGCCGTCGACGCGATGTCGTCGATCGTCGTGCGGTCGAATCCGTTCGCGCTGAACTGTTCCCGCGCGGCTTGCAGAAGCCGCTCGAACGTCTGCTGCCGCCGCTGTTCCCGCCGCGTCACGATTTCCCGGCTTTCCCCCATCTCGCCGCCTCCGTGTCCCTAGCTCGAAGCCTGGATACCTTCCGGTCAGTCGGAATCTACCTGCCGGACGACCATCTCGGACAAACTTCGCCAATTCGGTCAAATCAGGCGCGCGTGGCCAGGGATTCCGCCACGTAGGATCCCGCCATGCGGAAGCCTTCGGCGAGGTCGTACGCCGGATCCTGGCGCCAGTAGCGGATGGTCGACACGTAGACGGCTGCGACCATCCGGGCGAGGAACTGCGGTGGATAGTCCGTGCGCACCTCGCCGGACTCGATTCCGGGCGTGAGTAGCCGCAGGATCTCCTGGTCGAATCGGTCCGTACGCTCCGCGCTGATCTGGGGCGATGCGAGATCGCGCTCCAGTTCGCCGGTCACCGCCTGCAGGTATCCGGGCACGTTCCCGGTCGCCCGCACGAAGTCGTCGAACAGGCCGACGATCCTGTCCCCGGTCGTCAGGTCCTGCTCGAGGAGGCGGTCGACCACTCGTGCGAGCGAGTCCATGTGGGTGGTGTGCAGGGCTGCGAGCAGGCCGTCCTTGCTGGGGAAGTAGTTGAAGAAGGTGGCCCGGGAGACGTCCGCCAGGTCGGCGATGTCCTCCACGGTCGTACCGGCGACCCCGCGTGCGGCGAACAGTGTGCGCGCGGCGGTCAGCAGTGCGTCCCGCGTCCGGCGCTTGTTGCGCTCGCGCCGACCGAGTGCGCTCGAATCGGTCATTCGATACAACCTCCTCCGGGGCGGATCCCCAAATCTCCTGCCGAAACTTAGACTAGCGTCTATCTTTGGCCTCCAAGTCCAGTTTCAGTGAGCAATCGGAGGCGGTTCCATGACGGTGCGGTACGAGCGGGACGGTCGAGTTCTCGTGATCCGGATCGAGCGGGAGGAGCGGCGCAACGCGATCGACCGGGCGACCGCGGAGGGGCTCGAGGAGGCGTTCGACCTGCTGGACGACGACGACGCCCTGTGGGTCGGCGTCGTGACCGGTACGGAGCGGATCTTCTCCGCAGGCACGGACATTCGGGAACGTGCCGATCTTCGGATGCCACGTGGCGGCGAGTACGGGATCATCCGCCGCAAGCGGGTCAAACCGTTGATCGCCGCGGTGGAGGGCTACGCGCTCGGCGGGGGGTTCGAGATCGCGCTCGCGTGCGACCTCATCGTGGCCTCCTGCTCCGCCGAGTTCGGTCTGCCCGAGGCGCGACGCGGCCTCGTCGCGGCGTCGGGGGCGCTGTTCCGCGCGCCCCGGGCGCTGCCGGTCAACGTCGCGCGGGAACTGCTCGTCACTGGCCGGACGCTTTCGGCCGAGCGGGCTTTCGCCCTCGGGGTGGTCAACGAGGTGGCCGAACCGGGGCAGGCGCTCGCCGGCGCGCTCGGGATGGCCGGCGAGGTCTGCGAAGCGTCTCCCATCGCGGTGCGAGAAACCCTGCGGGCGCTCGACGCGCAGGTTTCGGACGCCGACGTGCGTGGCTGGGAGGTCACCGCGGACGCGCTGGGCACGGTCCTGGCATCGGAGGACTTCCGGGCGGGCATCGAGGCGTTCGCCCAGCGGCGCACGCCGCAGTGGCAGGGCCGCTAGTTCCCGAACGTCCGCAACGGCGCCGGTGGGCAGCCGATCTCGCACTATTGACGCGTGTCAATTTTGCTCCTACGGTGTGAGGCACCTCACGCATCCGCCCGGTGGGTGGCCCCCGAGTGGGCCCCCGCCCCGCGGCTTCCCACGAACGGAGCACGATGGCGAAACCCACCACCTGCATCATCGGAGCCGGGATCAGCGGTCTCACGGCCGGCAAGATGCTCACCGACTACGACATTCCCTACGAGTGCTTCGAGAGTTCCGATCGGATCGGCGGGAACTGGGCGTTCGGCAACCCGAACGGGCACTCGAGCGCCTACCGGTCGCTGCACATCGACACGTCCAAGACGCGACTGTCCTTCAAGGACTTCCCGATTCCCCAGGAACTCCCGGACTTCCCCCACCACACCGACATCAAGCGATACCTCGACGACTACGCCGAGGCTTTCGGGTTGCTCGACCGGATCAGTTTCCGCAACGGTGTCGACCACGCGGAACACCTGCCCGGCGGCGGGTGGGAGATCCACACCCAGGACGGCGAGACCCGTCGCTTCGACTTCCTGGTGGTCGGGAACGGGCATCACTGGGATCCCCGCCTGCCCGACTTCCCCGGCGAGTTCACGGGCGAGTCGATCCATTCCCATGCCTACATCGATCCCGAGACGCCGCTGAACTTGCGGGACAAGCGAATTCTCATCGTCGGCCTGGGTAACAGTGCGGCCGACATCGCGGTGGAATTGTCGCATCGAACGCTGATGAACAAGGTCACTCTCTCGACGCGGTCGGGCGCGTGGGTGGTACCCAAGTACGCGTTCGGCGTCCCTGCGGACACGCTGATCCAGACCATCCCGCAGATCCCGCTGTCGTGGCAGCGCCGGATGGGGCGGCGCGGGCCGATCTTCCTGTCGGGTCGTCCCGAGAGCTTCGGCCTGCCCAAGCCGGATCATCATTTCGGGGAGGCGCACCCCACGCAGTCCCAGGAGTTGTACATCCGCCTCGGCTCGGGAGACCTCACCGCGAAGCCGAACATCGACCGACTAGACGGCGAGACCGTGCATTTCGTCGACGGCACCAGTCAGGACTTCGACGTCGTCATCTACGCGACGGGCTACAACATCACGTTCCCCTTCTTCGACGAGGACTTCCTGAGCGCGCCCGGCAACCACTTCCCGCTCTACAAGCGCATGTTCAAGCCGGGGATGGACGATCTCGCCTTCATCGGCTTCGCGCAGGCGGCCCCGACGCTCTTCCCGTTCGTCGAATGCCAGGCGCGCACTCTCGCCGCGTATCTCGCCGGCACCTACCGGCCGCCGACGGAAGCGGAGATGCACCGCGTGATCAAGGCCGACGAGGAACGCTTCGTGGGGCACTTCAACAATCGGCCCCGGCACACCCAGCAGGTCGACTACTACATCTACGAACACGAGATGCGGACCAAGGAACTCCCGGCCGGCCTGGAGCGGGTGCGCCGAGACGGCGCGGTCCGGTTCGCGGGTGTCCCGGCATGATGGGGACTTCAACGCCGTAGCCGACCGGAAGGCCGACACCATGAGCAGTCACCCTGCCTCCAGCGACGAGACCCGCACGCGGAGGGCGAACAAGGGTGAGGAGCGCCGGGCGGCGATCCTCGACGCCGTCGAACGCCTGCTCGAGGATCGCACCCTCGACGAGATCAACATCAGCGACATCTCGCGCGCCGCGGGGGTCACCCGGTCGGGCTTCTACTTCTATTTCGACAACAAGGCGAAGGCCGTCGCCGCACTGTCTCGCACGGTGTACGGCGAGATGCAGGAGGGAGCACGCGGCTACCTCGCCCGCGAGGGCAGTCCGCGGGAGATGATCGACGGCCTGATCACCGAGGTGATCGGAACCTGGGAACGCCACCCGAATCTGTATCGCGCCCTGCGGGATGCGCGCGACTCGGATCCCACGGTGCGCGAGATGTGGGATCACGACCGCTTCAGCTTCGTCGACCCGGTGGCGTCGGTGATCGACGCCGAACGGACGTCGGGGCGCGCGGCGGACGGTCCGGACAGCCGGGCCCTCGCCGTGGTTCTTCTCGACATGAACGACCGCGCCGTCGAGAGCCTGTCGCGCGGCGGACCGGAGGCATTGACCCCCGAGACCGCTCGCGAGGCACTCGTCGCGGTGTGGCTCAACTCGATCTATGGGAGCAAATTGTGAATCGGACCGATGTGGAATTCTCGGTGCGGGGGACCACCTGCGCCGCCTGGCACTACCGAGGCGAGGGTGACGCGTTCCTGACCGCGGCGGGCCGACCGTGCGTGGTGATGGCGCACGGCTTCGGCGGAACGGTGGACTCCGGTCTCGAGGGCTTCGCGGAAGGGCTCGCCGCGGCGGGCTTGGACGTCCTGGCCTTCGACTACCGTGGCTTCGGACGCAGCGGTGGCGATGTGCGCCAGACGATCTCGATCCAGGGCCAGCTCGACGACTACGCCGCCGCCGTCGCGGCCGCGCGCCGCACGGACGGCGTCGACCCCGACCGCATCGTCGCGTGGGGCGTCTCCCTGTCCGGCGGCCACGTCCTCCGTCTCGGCGCGAGCGATCCCCGGCTGGCGGCGCTGGTCGCGCTCACCCCGGCTACGGACGCCCGAGCAGCGTCGGCGGCCTCGATGAAGCAGTACAGTCCCGCGCACCTGGCGAAGAGTTCGTGGGCGGCGGTGCGCGACCGGGTGGCGTCGGCGCGCGGCGGTGCGGGGGTCACGATTCCACTCGCCGGCCGTCCCGGCGAGGTGGCCGCGCTCGCACTGCCCGGCATCTACGAGGACTACCACTCCATCGCCGGACCCAGCTGGCGCAACGAGGTCAGCGCGCGGTCCTTCCTGGAGATCGGCTCCTACCGGCCCGTGACCGTCGCCGACAAGGTGACCGCCCCCTTGCTGGTGCAGATCGGTGATCTCGATCGCAGCGCGCCGCCGCATGCCGCGGCGAAGGCTGCCGAGAGGGCCCGGGCCGAGGTGCGGCACTACCCGTGCGACCACTTCGACGTCTACCCCGGTAAGCCGTGGTTCGACCGGGTACTCGAACACCAGATCGTGTTCCTGCGCAGGCATCTCGGTGATCCCGGCACCGTCGTGGACGTCGTTGCAGGGGAGGTGCGTGATGAGAGCGTTGCAGCTGGTTGAGCACGGCCGGATCGCCGTCGTCGACACGGACGTTCCTGAGATCGGCCCCGGTGAGGTCCTGATCGAGGTGGCCGGTGCGGGCCTGTGCCACTCCGACATCCACGTCCGGCACTCCCCGGCATCCATGATGCCGCCGCCGATGACGCTGGGACACGAGACCGCCGGACGCGTTGCCGCACTGGGTGACGGGGTCGACGCTTTCGCGGTGGGCGACGCGGTCCTGGTGTTCCTGGTGTGGAGTTGCGGCACGTGCCGCGCATGCGTGCAGGGACGCGAGAACTCCTGCGAGCGCGGGACCGGACGCCAGGGGCTGCCGCTGTGCCCGGGCCTGGCCGCGCACGGCGGCATGGCCGAGTACATGAAGGTCGACGCCCGCTTCGTCGAACCACTCGGGGACCTCGACCCCGTCACGGCAGGGCCGTTGGCCGACGCCGGCCTGACCACCTACCACGCCATCGACGGCGCCCGGAACCGACTGGGGCCCGGTACGACGGCCGTGGTGCTCGGCATCGGCGGGCTCGGCCACACCGCGGTGCAGATCCTCGCGGCCACCACCGCCACCCGGATCATCGCGGTGGACTCGGCGGAGGAGAAGCTGGAACTGGCAACCGCATTGGGCGCCGATCACGTGTTCGCCAGCGATGCGTCGTGCGTCGGAAGGATTCTCGAACTGACCGACGACATCGGCGTCGACGCGGTCTTCGACTGTGTCGGTGTGCAGGCCACGGTCGACATCGCCACGCAGATCATCGGACGCGACGGGGCCCTGAGAGTGCTGGGCCTGGGCGGCGGAACCTTCGCCTGGACCGGCTTCGCGCTGCCGTGGGGCGCCGACGTGCGCACGAGCTACGCCGGCACCCGTGCGGACCAGCGAGCGGTGATCGACCTGGCGCGTCGCGGGCTCGTGACGATCGAGTCCGAGACGATTCCGCTCGAGGACGCCGTCGCTGCCTTCGACGCGCTCGAGGCCGGAAAGATCAAGGGCCGCGCGATTCTGGTGCCCGATCACTCCTGAAACGGCGAACGGGAGTTCACCGCACGCACCCCACAGGAAAGCGTGCCGTGAACTCCCGTTCGTGATCGAACCGTCAGTACAGCCGGCCCGCGTGGAGCTTCTGGTCGAATTCCGGCATCGGGTCGCCGTCCCGCAGGCGCTGCGCGATGGCGGGGTCCGCCAGGTGCAGGCGCCCGATCGCGACGAGGTCGAACTCGCCCTCGTTCACCCGGCGCATCAGATCCGACAGGGTGTTCGTCATGTGCGGCAGGCCGACGATGACCTGCTCGTTGAGCGCGCTGTCGAGGCCGACGCTGCCGACGGCCATGACGGTGGCACCGGTGAGCTTCTTCGCCCAGCCGGCCAGCGAGAGGTCGCTGCCCTCGAACGCGGGCGCGTAGAAGCGGCGGATGCTCGCGTCGAGGATGTCGACACCGGCGTCGACGAGCGCGTTCAGCACCACACCGAGTTCCTCGGGGGTCTCGGCGATCCTCGACACGAAGTCCTGCTGCTTGTGCTGCGAGAACCGGAAGATGATCGGGTAGTCCTCGCCGATCTCCTTCCGGATCGCCTTCACGACCTCGACCGGGAAACGGGTGCGGCGCTGCAGGTCCCCGCCCCACTCGTCGTCGCGCTGGTTGGTGGGCTCCCACAGGAAGGCGTCCAGAAGGTACCCGTGACCGCCGTGCAGGGCGATGCCGTCGAACCCGACGTCGATCGCGTTGCGGGCCGCCGCGGCGTAGGCCGCGATCACGTCGGCGATGTCCTGCTCGGACATCGCCGCGGTGACCGGACGCATCTGCTCGACGTAGTCGTCGGAGTACATCGTGTTGCCCACGGTGCCCCAGTGTCCGGACGGGCGCATCGGGGTGACGTCACCGACCGGGCCCATCGCGCCGAACAGCGGCCCGACGTGCCACAACTGCGGGACGATCTTCCCGCCCGCGGCGTGAACCGCGTCGACAACCTTGCGCCAACCCGCCAGCGCCGCTTCGCCGTACATCACCGGAACGGTGTCGGCGTCGACGGCCGAGGGATGCTCGATCGCCACCCCCTCGGTGACGATGAGTCCGGTCCCACCCTCCGCGCGGCGACGGTAGTACGCGACGACCTCGTCGGTGGGCACGCCACCCGGAGACCCGTGACGGGTCATGGGCGACATCGCGATCCGGTTCCGCAGTTCGAGGGACCGGACGGTGAGCGGCGTGAAGAGGGCGGACGTGTCCAGTGCTGTGGTGGTCACAGGGCTCCCATGTAGTCGAAGAAGTTGGGCGTGTGGGTTTCGCGGAGGCGGGTGAGCTTGCGGTAGCTGATCAGCCACTTGCCCTCCACCTTGCGGTACTCCTCGTGGTAGTGGCCGTAACCGTGGAGGTGTTCCTCGACATCGCCGTTGGTCCACCACAGTTCGTCCTCCATGGCCCAGATGCCGGTGGCGGTGGTGTCCGAGGTGAGGACGATCTCGGGCGTGTGGCCGTGGTGCGCCGTGGTCACGTGCGTCGAGGATCCGAGCATGCCCCGGATCGAGTTGGTCAGGTGCTCGCGTCCGGATGCCCGGTTGGCCTGGCCGTCGGACTTGGGCTGCTTGTCTCCGGGCAACCCGGCCCACGTCTCGGTGACGACATCCTCGGTGTGCAGGGGCCCGTAGAGGTCCCACTGCTTGGTGTCCATGACGCGCAGACGCATCGCGAACACGCGCTTGATCTCCTCGATGGCGAGCACCTGCTCGGCCGCGGTCATCGTCAGTTCAGTGGTGGGCGCACCCATGCCTCAACCTCTTTCCTCGGGTCTCGTTCTATCAACCAAGCAATTGTTTGGTGACCTGGAACACAGCATAGCTAGCGTCGAGGCGTATCGGCTCCGCGGTAGTCGTAGAAGTTCGGGGTCGCGGTTTCGCGCAGTCGGGTGAGGGTGCGGTAGCTGATCAGCCACTTGCCCTCCACCTTGCGGTATTCCTCGTGGTAGTGGCCGTAGCCGTGGAGGTGTTCCTCGACATCGACGTTGGTCCACCACAGTTCGTCCTCCATGGCCCAGATGCCGGTGGCGGTGGTGTCCGAGGTGAGGACGATCTCGGGGGTGTGGCCGTGATGCACACTTGTCACGAACACCTTGCCGTCCAGGGTGTTTCGAATCGCGTCGGCGAGGGTCTCGCGCCCGGTGACTCTGCTGCCGGCACCCCAGGACTCGCTGACGACGTCCTCCGTGTGCACCGAGCCGTAGAGGTCCCACTGCTTGGTGTCCATGATCCGCAGGCGCCTGGCGAAGACCCGTTCGATCTCCTCGACGGCGAGCGCCTGTTCAGCCGGGGTGAGTGTCAGCGACGGTGACTGGTTGTCCGTGGCGGGCGTGCCCATGATTCGACCTCCGTGTTCGGGGTGTGGAAGAGCGAGCTTTCGATCGGCCCGGAGCCTAACCGCGGTTGTGGCCCCGGGGCCCGGACTTCCCGCCCAGCGGTTGCGCGGGCGTCGGAGACTTCACGCCGCCGCCGGAGCGGGAGTGTGGTGCACCGAATCGTGATGGGAGCAGCCGGCATCGACGGCGAATCCGTCGAGGAAGATCGACACACAGTCCGCGGCGAGACGATCGGTGGAGTAGGCGTCGTCGGCGCTGTGCCACCGCGTGGACAGCCACACGCAGTCGCGGATGAAGCGATGGAACACTCCTGCCGGCAGATCGTTTCGGAAGGTGCCGCGCCGCTTGCCGTCCTCGATCGTGTCGAGCCACACCTGCTGGATCTCGTCCGCGAGGTCGCTCGCGCGGGTCCGCTGCGAGCGGTTGTGCAGGTGGGGGAGTTCGTCCTGGTAAACGGCGGTTGCGTGTGGACGCTCGTGCGCCAGTTCCAACGACGTGTCGACGACGGCCTGCAGCCGTGCGCGCGGGTCCAGTGTCAGTGCGTCGAGTGCCCGGTACCGCCGTTGCAGTTCTTCGAGATAGCCCACCACGAGCTCGTCCACGATGGCGAGCTTGGACGGAAAATGGTGGTACAGCGCTCCCGACACGACGCCCACGCGGTCGGCGATCTCCCGAATGGTCGTCGCGGCCACGCCTTTGCGGGCGAACAGGTCGGCCGCCGCGTCGAGGATCTCGCGGCGTCGCGCCGAGCACTCCGTCATGGTCCAGCCCCTCCCTCGAGCTCCCAAGCAATCGCTTGACTGAACTATAGGATCGGACGGCCCGTCGGGGAAGGCCTGTTCCGCTCAGCCAAATATCTCCTGAACTGCTTCGATCGACGATTGCGTGGGACGGCGGGCGCTCTCACTTCAGGAGCTCGACCTCGACGTCGTAGGTGAAGTCGACCGAGAGTTCCCGCCGGGAGATGCGCCACGCGCCGTCCGCGCGGCGGTACTCGTCCTGGTAGCGCATCGCCACGACGTAGTCGCGATGGCCGCCCCCGGTGGCATACACGTGGTGGGCCTCGCCGTAGACCTGGCCGCGGGCAGTGTCGCCCGAGAGGTCGACGATCTGCTGGCTGACGACGTGCCGGGTGGAATGGAGATGCGCGACGGCCTCGAGGACCCCCGCGGCGATGCCCACGTTGCCGGTCAGCGTGGCGTTCCGGCCGCGTCGGACCAGGCCGGCCGGCTGGACCAGTTCCGCGTCGTCGGCGAAGAGCACGGTCAGCGCCGGTTCGTCGCGGTGGTCGACGGCGATCGCGTACTGCGCGACGAGGTCGGTGAGGGCAAGGCGGTCTACGAGTTCACTGCTCATGAAACACATTCTCCCCGCCGCCCGAGAGGGCGGCGGGGAGACATCTCACTGATCGGCAATGTCGCCGCTACGGGGTGACCTGCGCCTCCATCGCGGCGAGGAAGCCCTCACCGTACGGTGGCAGCGTGCCCCATTCGGCTCGCGGGTCGTGTTCGGGCGCCTCGAAAACCGTACGGGCATGGCTGAATTCGAGAAACCCCTCCCGCCCGTGGTAGTGGCCCATTCCGGACGCGCCGACACCGCCGAACGGGGCGTCGTGCATGCCGGGATGCATCATGATGTCGTTGACCGTCACCCCGCCCGAGAACGTGCGAGTGAGAACTGCCTCCTGCTCGGCGGCGTCGGTGCCGAAGTAGTACAGCGCCAGCGGCTTCGGCCTGCTGTTGATGTCCGCGATGACCTCTTCGGTCTGGTCGTACGGAAGCAGGATGATCGCGGGGCCGAAGATCTCTTCCTGCATGATCTTCGACTCGGCGGGCGGCGAGACCACCAATCGCAGCGGACGCTTGCGGTCGCCGTCGACGGGCGAGCTCTCGTCCACCGGGGTGGCGACGATCAGTGCTCCGCGGTCGCGGGCGTCGGCGACCAGAGCCTCCACCCGGGCCAGGTGACGATCGCTCACCACAGCGACGACGTCCGGGTTGTCGGTGATGGACGGCAGGAGCGAGGCGTACGACTTCTCGAGCGCGCCGACGAACGTGTCGAGTTCCTCGCGGGGGACGTACACCACGTCGGGGGAGACGCAGATCTGGCCGGAGTTGGTGGCCTTCGCGATTGCGATCTTGTTGGCTGCGTCGTCGAGGTCGGCGCTGCGCCCGACGATCGTCGGCGACTTGCCACCCAGTTCCAGGGTGACCGGGACGAGGTTCTTGGCGGCGTTGGCCATGACGAGCTTGCCGACCTCGGTGCTGCCGGTGAAGACGAGGTGGTCGAACGGCAGCGACGTGAACGCGTCGGCGACTTCGGGGCCGCCGGTCACGACCGCGACCTCGGTGGGATCGAACATCTCTGCCACGGCGTCGGCGAGCACCTGCGCAGTCTGCGGCACGATCTCGGACGGCTTGAGGATCGCGCGATTGCCGGCACCGAGCGCGCACGCCAGCGGGCTGAGCAGTGTGAACAGCGGCGCGTTCCACGTGCCGATGATGCCGACCGAGCCCTTGGGTTGGTACTGGATGTACGCCTTCGCGCCCAGTTGGTCGTACGGCGGGTACGGTGGCCGCTCCTCGTCTTCCATCCACGACTCGAGGGAGTCCCGGGTGTGCTTGAGCGACGTGATGGCTCCGAGGATGTCGTTCATGATCGAGAACGCGACGAGGCGCCCACCGAAGTCCGCGTCGATCGCCTCGGTGAGCGGCTTGTGGTAGCGGACCAGCAGGTCGATCATCTTCTGCAGGCGGGCGCGGCGCTCGTCGGCCGACGGCGTTCCCTGTTCGGACGCAGCACGTTTCTGAGCCTCGAGGATCTGGGGGAGGCGCGTGATGGCGGCGGTGTCCGTACTCATGGGTAACTCCTGTCGTTGCCGATGTCACGAAGCTAAACGACCTGTGGCGGCGGTAACAGCACGGCGTCTCGCCCACCGGGAGTGTTCGTCGGCGTCCGGCCGGGAAGGGGCCGACCGGGCCGGTCCGTCCCGGTGGGAGGTACCCCGTGTGGGGGAGTCGGGAGTCCTCGCTAGTCGGGACTTCGGTCCCCGGAGTGGGATTCGTCGGCGGATTCGGATTGGGATTCGGAGGGGTCGTCGGGCTCCTCGATCGTGGCGCCACTGCGGGTGACCACGAGCCCGGTGCCGACGAGACCGATCAGCACCACGCCGAGTGCGACGCTCGGCCAGCCCTCGGTCTGCCAGTACACGTCCCGCAGAGTGATGAGCAGTGCGGCCTCGTCGACGATGAGTGCGAGCGCAATGCCCAGTGCCAGACCCATCCACGTGCGTGCGCGCGGACTGCGGTCGACCATGCCGAAGATCGCGACGCCGGCCAGCAGCAGGATGCCCCACAGGTAGTGGTGCAGGTGCGTGCCGCCGGCGGAGACGTCGCCGAAGTCCCGGGAGTCGACCTGGATCAGCCACGTCACCAGGCGGGCGCCGCCGAAGGTGACCGTGAACGCGAGCCAGGCCAGCACGATGCCGCGGCGGGTCTCGTCGATCTGACTCCAGCGGCGCGGGAAACGCACGCGCCGTGGCTCGGATGGCTTCCGGTCGTCGTCGGAGGTGGATCGTCCCATGATTTCTTGTCTACCCCCGATGACGCGACATCGCCGGGCACGCGCGTTTTCCGCCCGTGCTGCAACGTGTTCTAGCTACGATGCGGCATGCGTATCGCCAAGACGTCGACCCTGTCCCTGCTCGCCGCGGCCACCATGGCCGTGGTGGCACCCACCGCTGCCTCGGCCGCGCCGAACCCGGCCGACTCCCCGAACCAGGCGATGGCCCGCGCCTACATCGACGCGCTCGTCAGCCACGACGCGAGTGCCGTCGTGTTCACCCCCGACGCCACCCGTGTCGAGGCCGGACTGCAGACCGGCTTCAACGGCCCGCAGCTCACGAACGACCTGAACCACGGCGTCCAGTACCGCGTCATCCAGGGCGTCCGGGACCTCGTGATGAGCGAGGCCGGCGACACCGTCCACACCCGCTACCTGCTCGACGCCGGCTTCGGCCCGCAGCGACTGATGACCGTCGAAATCGTCGAGACCTTCGCCTTCGAGAACGGAGCGATCGACCAGATCGTCGCCACCATCTCCCCGGTCTCGCTGTCCTGACGCCGTCGCCCGCGTAGCCTCACCGACGGACGACACCGGGCAGTGGGAGGGAACGACACATGACGGACGGCAACCAGCGGGTGGCAGTGGTCTCGGGTGCGGCACGCGGAATCGGCGCCGCGATCGCGAAGCGCCTCGCGTCGGACGGCCTCGCCGTCGCGGTCCTCGACCTCGACGAATCCTCCTGTGCCGAGACGGTCTCCGCCATCGAGAGTGCCGGCGGGCGCGCACTCGCGGTGGGCGCCGACGTCTCGGACGAGGCGTCGGTCGCCGCCGCCGTCGACAGGATCGCGAACGAACTGGGTGCCCCCACCGTCGTCGTGAACAACGCCGGCATCACCCGGGACAACCTGCTGTTCAAGATGAGCGTGGACGACTGGGACGCCGTGATGAACGTGCACCTGCGCGGGGCCTTCCTACTCACTCGCGCCGCGCAGAAGTACATGGTCGAGCAGAAGTGGGGCCGCATCGTCAACCTGTCGAGCATCTCGGCGCTCGGCAATCGCGGCCAGGTGAACTACTCGGCCGCGAAGGCTGGCATGCAGGGGCTGACGAAGACTCTCGCGCTCGAGCTGGGTCCGTTCGGCGTCACCGCCAACGCCATCGCCCCCGGTTTCATCGCGACCGAGATGACGGCCGCGACGGCGGAGCGCCTCGGCGTGCCGTTCGACGACTTCATGGCCGCTGCCGCCGCCGAGACGCCGGTGCGCCGCGTCGGTGTGCCCGACGACATCGCGCACACCGCGTCGTTCCTGATCGGCGAGGGGGCGGGGTTCGTGTCGGGGCAGGTGATCTACGTGGCGGGCGGCCCGAAGGACTGAACCTCGAGGGCCAACTGGGTGCGGGACGCGCATCCGGTGGCCGCGAGGATCCGGCTGACGTACTTCTTCACGGTGTCCTCGGCAAGCATGAGTCGCCGCGCGATGGCCGCGTTGCTCATACCGTCCGCAACCAGTCTCGCGACGTCACGCTGACGTTCGGTGAGTGCGGCGTACGGGTCGCGTCGCGGTGCCGTCTCGAGATTGCGGGTCAGAGCGGACAGGTGACGGGCCAACAGGCGCAGCGTTGCGAGGTCGCGGGTGCCGAGCGCACTGTCGTCGCCGTCGAAGAGACCCACGAGAGCGCGCGCCCGACCGGGCAGATCCAGGTGCATCGCGCTGACCGAGCGCAGGCCCCAGGCGCCCAGATAGTCCCGCACGTAGGCGGCCGCACCGGCGGGCAGGTCCTGTAGATCGGCGAGCGACGCGACGCGGTTGTGTTCGAGCCGGCGACGGGCCTCGGGGGTCGCGAAGATGTCGTGCCGGGCCCACTTCTCCTGGTAGACCGGACGATTGCGCTCCCACCCGTGTCCGCCGACGAGTGCGGCGTCGGGATCGGTGAACTGACTGTCGTAGCTGTCGCCGACGAAGCACGTCGCGACCCGCACCGGGAAGACGTCGGTCATCGCCGCCGCGATCCGGGTGCGGAACTCCGGCACCGGCCGCACGTCCACGCAGCGATCGAGCACCGCGAAGACGCGCTCGTAATCGGTTGCCCGCAAGGAGACCTCGGTCAAACAGTTCACCACCCATCCGAGTACCCGGCCTGGCCGAGGCGCTGTGTGCGGAACTGTCCACCAAAGTGCACTGTCGCCCGGGCGGAACGAATTCTAGCGTCGGGGACGACTGTGTTTCAGCGATTTCCCGAGGAGTACACGCATGGGCAGGCTTCGTTTCGGCGCTTTCATCGCGCCGCACCACGCCATCGGCCAGAACCCCACCGTCGCCCTGCAGCGCGACCTCGAGTTCGTCGAGCACCTGGACCGGCTCGACTTCGACGAGGTGTGGATCGGCGAACACCACTCGGCGGGCAGCGAGATCATCGGGAGCCCCGAGATCTTCATCGCCGCCGCCGCGGAGCGGACCAAGCGCATCAAGCTCGGCACCGGTGTGACGTCGCTGAGCTACCACAACCCGCTGTGGGTCGCGGACCGCATGGTGCTGCTCGACCACCTCACCCGTGGCCGGGTGATGCTCGGCGTCGGTCCCGGCTCGCTGCCGACCGATTCGGCGATGATCGGACTGAATCCCACCGAGTGCCGCGAACTGCTCGAAGAGAACCTCGACATCGTCGTGCGACTGCTCCACGGCGAGTCGGTCACCGCGACCACGCGGACCCACACCCTGATCGACGCCCAACTGCAGCTGCGCCCGTACTCGCACCCGTGTTTCGAGGTCGTCGTCGCCGGGGTGGCGTCGCCCACCGGTCCGCGCCTGGCCGGCAAGCACGGCCTCGGCCTGCTGTCGATCGGCGCGACGCTGACCCCCGAGGGTTACGACGCGCTCGGCCACCATTTCGGAATCATGGAGGAACGCGCCGCCGAGTTCGGCACCGCCGTCGACCGGGACCAGTGGCGTCTCGTCTGCCCGATGCACATCGCGGAGACGGAGGAGGAGGCGCAGCAGGACGTCCGATTCGGGTTGGGCGAGTGGATCGACTACTTCGGAAAGGTCGCGGCCTTCCCGCATTTCGGCTCCGGTGGTGCCGCAATGGACGACATGATCAAGTACATGAACCACTCCGGCATGGGGATCATCGGCACCCCGGCACAGGCCCGCGAGCTGATCGGCAAGCTCGTGACGCAGTCCGGCGGATTCGGTTCGATGCTGATCATGAACGCCGACTGGGCCGCCCCGGCCGCGACGAAGCGCTCGTTCGAGTTGATCGCGCAGCAGGTGGCCCCGCACTTCCAAGGACAGTCGCAACCTCTGTTCGACGCCGCTGCCCGCGCCGGCCAGAAGCGAGACGGGTACAACGAGGCGCAGCACGCCGCGATCGCGCACATGACCAAGAAGTACGAGGACGAACTGGCGGCCAAGGCGTGAGGGCCGCTGTCCTGCACGGCATCGACGACCTGCGGGTCGAGGACGTGCCGGAACCGGAGCTGCCGGACGGGTACGTCCTCGTCGACGTGGCGTTCAACGGCATCTGCGGATCCGATCTCGGCATGATCCACTCGTTCGGGATCTCCGAGCATCCGCATCCGCTCACCGGTGCGTGCGGCCCACAGATCCTCGGCCACGAGTTCTCCGGCGTCGTTTGCGCGGTGGGCGCCGGTGTCGTCGACGTGGCCGTCGGCGACCGGGTCGCGGTGCAGCCCAACTATCACTGCGGCACGTGTGCCCGGTGCCGGGACGGGCACGAGCACCTGTGCACGTCGGCGGCCTTCCACGGGATCAACGCTCCGGGAGGCGGGTTGGCCGAGCGCACCGCCGTGCCCGCGGAGAACGTGTACGTGCTGCCCGACGGCGTCTCGCTCGAACAGGCCGCGGTGGTGGAACCGCTGGCGGTCGCGTTGCACGCCGTCGAACTGTCCGGCGTCGGGCACACCGACTTCGCCCTGATCCTCGGGGCCGGGCCCATCGGCATCGCGACCGCACTCAACCTGTGTGCGGACGGTGTGGACCGGATCCTGCTCAGTGAGCCGTTCGAGACGAGGCGTGCGGTCGCGACCGCGCTGGGCCTCGACGTGATCGATCCGACGGCGACCGATCTCGTTGCGGCGGTGCAGGAACGCACCGACGGAGCGGGCGCGGACGTCGTGTTCGAGTGCGCCGGAGTCGGTGCCGCGTTGCAGACGGCGCTCGCTGCCGTTCGGCCCCGGGGCGCGGTGGTGCTGCTCGCGACCTACAAGGAGCAGGTGCCTCTGAACACGTATGCGCTGATGTTCGGCGAGATGCGGCTGATGTCGTCCCTCGCATACTCGCGCAAGGAATTCACTTCCGTCATCGACCGTATGGCGGCGGGTGCCTATCCGCTCGACGGGTGGGTGGAGCGTGTCCCGCTCGCGGACGTGCTCGACGGTGTCCAGGCGGCGTCCGACGGGCGTCGCATGAAGGTTCTCGTGGAGGTAGCTCATGTCTGACAACACGTTCGACGGCGAACGTTTCGCCGGCCGCGTCGCGGTGGTGACCGGTGCGGCATCGGGAATCGGTGCGGCCGTGGCGAAGCGGCTGATCGGCGAGGGTGCATCCGTCGTCGGGATCGACATCGCCACCGACGCGCTCGCGGTCCTGGAGAAGGAACTCGGCGAGAAGTTCGTCGGCGCGACCGCCGACGTCACCGCCGAGGACCAGGTGGCGGCAGCAGTCGCCGTCGCGGTGGAGCGCTTCGGTGCGCTGGATCTGGCGTTCAACGTCGCCGGTGCCGCACGCGGCGGCATGATCCTCGATCTCGAGGAGTCCGACTGGGACTTCACCGTCGACCTCGTGCAGAAGGGCGTGTTCCTGTCCACGAAACACGAGGCCCGGCACATGGTGGCGAACGAGCGGGGCGGCGCGATCGTGAACATCGCGTCGTTCAACGCCCGCATGCCGATGATGGGCGGAAGCCCGTACGTGACGGGCAAGGCCGGGGTCGAGATGTTCAGCAAGAACGCCGCCCTCGAACTGTCGCAGCACGGGATCCGCGTCAACGCGGTGCTACCGGGACTCGTCGACACCCCACTCGTCGCGGGCGTCACCGGCTGGGAGCCGCTGCTGAACGGGTTCGTCGAGCGGATCCCGATGGGCCGCCCCGCGACTCCCGAGGAGATCGCAGCGCCGTGCCTGTACCTGGCGAGCGACGACGCCACCTACATCACCGGCGCCAGCCTCATGGTCGACGGCGGCTGGCAGGTCTCCAACTACCCGGACGTGATGAAACTGGTCACCGGCCGCTGAGCGGCGTCGGGGCGCCGCAGCGGCGGAACGCGCCCAGGTTCAGTGCCAGGTGTGGTCGACGATCGGTGTCCGCGGCCCGAACTTGGGTTTGCGGGCCTGGCCACTGATCTCGAGCAGGCGGATCGCGCGGTAGCGGTGGGGGCGGAGGTCGGCGAGGTACTCGACCATGCCCGCGTCGTCGAGGGGCCGGCCCAGGAGGGTCCAGCCGACGACCGACGCGAGGTGGAAGTCGCCGACGGAGAGTGCGTCGGCGTCGCCGAGGGCGCGCTGGGAGACTTCCGCCGCGGTCCACAGCCCGACGCCGGGGACGGCGCGCAGACGCCGGTAGGCGTCGAGTCGGTCCATGCCGACGGTCTCTTCGAGGCGATCGGCGACGCGGGCGCACGCGACGATCGTCTTCGCGCGCTGCGGGTCGACGTTGGCGTGGTGGAACTCCCACGACGGAACCCGCCGCCACACCTCGGCACCGGGCGGCACCCGCATGCCGTCGGGAGCGGGTCCCGGTGCCGGCGCCCCGAACTTCGTCACGAGCCGCCGCCACGACGCCTGCGCAGCGACGCCGTGTACTCGCTGCTCGAGGATCGCCGGCACCAGTGCCTCCATCACCCTGCCGGTGCGTACGATCCGCAGGTTCGGAAAGCGGCGGTGCGCCTCGGCCAGCTTCGGGTGGGCGGGCGCGAAGTCGTCGGACCGGCCGGCGTCGTCCTCCCCGACGAGACCCGGCAGGTACGTCTCCAACTCCTCCGCACCAGGTCCCCACGCGCGGGCCTCCACCACACTCGGCCCCTGCTGCCGCAGCCGGTAGGTGACCGCGCCCGACGGCAGTAGCGACGTGCGCCACACACTGCCGTCCGGCTCGCGCCGATGGCACGGGTCGAAGCGTCCGCGCCGCAGCGGCGACAGCGTCGGCGCAAGGTCCACGGGACGTCGCGTCGACAGCTCGAACCGCACTTCGGAGGCCGTATCGGTCATCACCGGCAGCCTATCGTCGCCCGGCCGGGACCTGTCCGGCGGCCGTCGGGGCGGCAACGTATTGTCCGAAGCCATGATCATCGTGAGTACCGACGGTTCGTGTCTGAAGAATCCCGGTGGCGCCATCGGGTGGGCGTGGGTCGATCACGAGGGTCCGAGCCGGTCGGGCGGAGCGGTGTCCGGCACCAACCAGATCGCCGAACTGTGGGCGCTGGTGGAGGCGATCGTCGCGCACCCCGGCCCCGAGCCGCTGCTCATCGAATCCGACTCGCAGTACGCTATCAAGTGCGCGTCCGAGTGGCTCCCCGGATGGAAGCGCAAGGGGTGGAAGACCGCGTCGGGCGGACCGGTCAAGAACCTCGAACTGGTGCAGGACATCGACCGCGCGATCACCGAACGATCCGGACCGGTCCGCTTCCGCTGGGTGCGCGGACACGTCGGCAACCACTTCAACGAGATCGCGGACAAACTGGCGGGTGAGGCTGCGCGTGCCGTCGCGTCGACGCCGGAGAAGGCTCGCCCGTGGGCCGGGCTCGGTCCGCGGGAGGTACCTCCACGTCCCGTGGCCGCGGTTACCCCGGCATCCGCGCCGGTGAGGGCGCCGGAGCCGGAGCTCACGCTGTTCTGAAGGCATCCGCTCGGGCGGACGGGCGTGATCCGAGTGTCTTGCGTCGAGAAGCTGTCTTGTTGTCGCGGACGATCGGGGTTGCACCGAGGGCAACCCCGGCAGGTGGGTCGAGCACCGACCTACTGCAGGCGCGCAAGGTACGAATCGAACAGAACAGCCACTTGGTCGAAGCTGAACGTGCGTGGTCGAAGTACCGCGTTCATCGTCAGCCCATCTGTGAAGGCGCGTATCTCCGCACCGGTCACGGCTGGCGCCGAAGCAGGGGCGAGGACGGTAGCGGTCCACTCGCACAGGTGATCGAGTTCAGCGTCGATCGAGTCCAGGACCTCAGCAACCCGCGTGGTCTTGATCGCGACCTGCACTGCCAGCCAAACCTGGGCCTCGAGGCGTGATTCCTCGGTGAGCGGTAACGCCTCCCTCCATAGCTGCTTCACGTGTTGGTGGGGCGTCGCGCTGACCACCATCGAGTCGATTCGGCGCCGTTGCTGTGCCCTGGCGAGTGACAGCGCCTCGGCGAGCATGTCCTCGGAGTTGGGGAAGTAGTGGCGCAACGCAGACGGTGAGCAATTGGCTTCGGCAGCAACCGATCTGACGGAGACCGCACCTATCCCATCGCGCTGCACGACCTTCCACAGTGCTCGACTCAGCGCGTCCCGACGTGCTTGCGGGTCGACAACCTTTGGCATTACCTCTCCTCGGTCAGGCGTTCAGATTTAATAGTACAGTCGTGCGAAATAGGAGGTGGTCATGCATCAAGCGCGCCGCTACACGGCAATCGTTCTGTTCGCGTTCGCAATTGCGACGTCGGCTCCACTCGCCCTCTGGCTTGTCGCTGGGTCCGCATCCGTCCTGGCCGAACAGGTTGGGCTCGTCGGCGATCGTCTGGCCGTACCCGTGGGGTGGATGGGGGCCGTCCTCGTGGCAGTTGGCTACATCTCGTACACGCTGTGGTCCGTGCCGTTCGTCCGGGAACACGTCACCGAGATCTCGCCACTGAAGGCGCTCGGCGTGTGGGTGGCCATCACGTCGAGCGCAATCGAAGAGGTCATCTTCCGCAGAATGGTGATGGATGCACTCGCCGATAACGGGATCGGAGCGGTCGGCCAGATCGGCGCATCTGCACTGGCATTCGGCGTTGCCCACGGCGCTTGGGTTCTTCTCGGTCGAGAATGGGCCATAGCGATCCCGGTCGTTGTCTCGACAACATGCCTGGGGGCAGGATTGGCGGCCGTATATCTGCTATCGGATCGCGCACTCCTACCTGCCGTCATCGCGCATATCGCGATCAATCTGGTGATCGAGCCATGGTTGATCTTGTCCGCAGTCACCCGCGACTGGAATCCTCAACACGCGAAGCGATTCCCGCCGCCGCAAGCTCCTTCCGGATGCTCTCCGGAAAGTCTGACGAACGGGACAGGTCTTGACTCGAACACTAGTTCGAACTAAGCTCGTGTCATGAATCCGGGGGGACTCAATACGCTGGTCACGGTCGCCGCGCCGCGACCAGAAGACGTGCACACGCTGCCAGAAATCCTGCTGGTGCAGACCGGCCTCGACATCTGCCACGCGATCGAACAACTCGAAGCACTACGCGCAGCCACCGTCGCCGAGATCGACGAGCGCGCAGTCTCATTCGACACCCTCGGCTTCCGCAGCGTCAAGCAGTGGCTGGCCGCGAACACATTGCTGGAAGTGCCGGCCGCAGCACGGATCCTCGCGTTGGGCCGGATGCTGAGCCGGCAGCCCGAGATCGCCGACGCGTTCAATGCCGGCGATATTTCGGCCGAGCATGCGGCGTTGATCGGGAAGTTCTGCGAGACCCCGCCGCGCGGCATGCCCGTGGAAGCGTTGGATTCGTGCCGGAAAGTGTTGCTGGACGCCGCTTCCGGTGTCGCCGCGACCACCACGACCGTCCGCACCTGCATCTCCCGGTTGGAGCGGATCTTCGAATCCGACGAACTCCCACCCAGCGAAGACACCGAGCGCAACGAGTTCCACGCCTCGAAAACTCTGAACGGACGGGTCTCGGTCAAGGGTGACCTCGACGCCGTCACCGGTGAAATGCTCCTGACCGCACTGTCCGCGCTGACCAAACCGAGGAATCCGGTCGACGACCCGGCCGAGAAACTCACCCCGGCACGGCAGCGGGCGGACGCGTTCGCCGAGATTCTGCGCCGCTACCTCGACTCCGGCGACGCACCCGTCGAGGGCGGGGAGCGGCCCCACCTGTCACTGCACGTGAACGCCAGCGATCTCGCCCGCAGCGAGTCGGCTCACGAGTGGACGCATCCGAACGAAGGGTCGGACCTGTTCGGCGACAAGGACATCGCACGCATGCCCCACATGGGACCGCTCTCCATTGCAACCGCCCGGCGACTGGCCTGCGACTGTCACCTCACCCCCATCGTCATGGACGATGGCGTGCCCCTGAACTTGGGCCGCACCAGCAGAACCGTGTCGAAAAAGCAGCGTCGAGCGTTGATCGCCCGCGATCACGGCTGTGCTTTCCCCGGCTGCGGCACACCACCCGCCCACTGCGAAGGCCATCACGTAAAGCATTGGGCAGACGGTGGACCCACCGACCTCGACAACCTCGTCCTACTCTGCCGCTACCACCACCAGCTACTGCATCACAGCCACTGGGGCGTGAGAATCGGCGCCGACCGGCACCCGTGGTTCACCCCACCGAGCACCGTCGACCCGTACAAGAAACCCGTCCCCGCCCACAACCGCGCCGGACCACACGCCGCGTGACGCTGCAGCCGACACCTGGTAGGGGTGCCGGCCACAGCGGGGTGCGGGTCACGCCAGCGTCGGAGTTCACGCCGCCCGGCTTGGCCGGCGGTCGTGCTCGTCACTCGGCTCGTGTGGCCCAACTCGGTGTCCAAAGTCGTCCCGGTGGGATGACTCGAGAGGTGTCCAGGTAGCGACGCAGCGCGGCCAAGGCTGGATGTGGGTTTCCGTTCCGATGGACGAGTGAATGCGGGTAGACGGGGGTCGGATCCGTGATGGGAATGCGCCGCAGGCCGTGTGTGGCGGGCCAGACGTATCGGTCACCGGCTCCCACGAGCGTTGCCAAGGTGGGGGAGCCAGCGAGCGAATCCATCAGCGCCTCAGCTCCGAAGTCGGGCCCGACGGCATCGATGGACAGACCGAACGACTCCCCGAGCTCGTCGTAGAAGGAGCCCCACTCGGTGCCCGGTTTGATCCCCGGGATCCAGATGCGATGACCGGTCAGGTCTTGCGGGCGGAGACTCGGCGCCCCGGCGAGTGCGTGGTCCGGTCCTACGAGCAGTTGGAGCGGATCGTCGAGTACCCGTTCCACGGACACAGAACCGGGCAGTTTTCGTGGAGGCACCGGCACGGAGCGGAACGTCGCATCGATCGATCCGGCGAGGACAGCATCGATCGCCGCGGTCACGTCGGTGTCCGGTAACGCCACCACGTCGAGATCCATGTCGGGGTGAACTCGGTGGAAGTTGCGCAAGGCGAGGGCCGGGGCGATCCGTCGGTTCAGGACATCCACGCGCAACGTACGTCCACCCGGACGAACGGACGCCGTCGCACGGTCGATCACCCGCAGGACTTCGCGGCCGTGCGGAAGGAAGGCTCGACCATCCGGCGAGAGCGCCGCGCCCCGTGCTGTCCGCACGAACAGCGTCACTCCGAGGGTGCGTTCCAGATTGGCGATCCGTTTGGACACGGCCTGCTGGGTGATGCGCAGATCCACAGCGGCCTCCTGGAACCGTCCGGTCTCGGCGACAGCGACGAACGTTCGCACGGCTTCGATGTCCACCCTTCAGACCCTACGGATACAACGCACGGTTGTGGCTCGCGGCGCCGGTGGTTGTTTGCGCCTGATCGGCGAGCTTGGTCGAATTCTCGCTGTCGATGTTCCGTTGCGGGGGAGGGATTTTCACATGGGACGACCGGATCTTGGACGCCCGTTCGGATGGTTGTGGGCGGCGTTCGCGGCGTCCACTGCGGGGACCTGGTTGGGTTTCGGCGCGTTCCCTCTGATCGCCATCCTGGTCCTCGACGTGGGCGCTCTCGGGGTGTCCGTCCTGGCGGCGGTGGGGCTGCTGGTGGGGGCCGTACTGGCTGTGCCGCTCGGGCCGTGGGTCGAGGCCCATCGGAAGAAGCCCGTGATGATCGCTGCCGACATCGCCCGGTGTGCGGTATTGCTCACCGTCCCGCTGGCCTATGCGCTGAGCTTGTTGACCTACGCGCAGCTACTCGCAGTATCGATCGTCAGTACTGCTTCGAATATCGCTTTCACCGCCGCGAGTGGTGCCTACCTGAAGCAGATCGTGCGCCCGGACCATCTCCTGGCGGCCAATGGCAGGTTCGAGTCGACCACGTGGACAGCCACCGCGGTCGGACCCACGCTGGGTGGCGGCGCCATCAGTGCTCTCGGCCCCGTCGTCACGGTGATCGGCAACGCCGCGGGATTCCTCCTCTCGGCGTTGAGTATCGGGATGATTCGCGACCCGGAACGCGTCGGGTCCACGGCGAAAGCGGCGAAGTTTCGGGTTTCGGACGTGACCGAGGGATGGAAGTTCATCAGCGCCGACCGACAGTTGCTCCGGCTGTTCTGGAACACGGTGGCTGTCAACGCGCTCATCATGGCCACAGAACCGCTGATCGCTGTTCTCCTGCTCGGTGACATGGGCTGGGCGGCATGGCAGTACGGGATCGCTTTCGGATTGCCGTGTATCGGTGGCTTCGTCGGCGCCCGGCTCGCTACCGGTCTGGCCGCCAGGTACGGGCGGGGCCGCGTCCTCGTCGTCTCCGGGGCGCTGCGCGCGGTGTGGCCGGTGTGGCTGGTCCTGGTGATGCCGGGAGCTGCTGGTGTCGTGCTCGTCATCGTCGTCGAACTGGCCCTCATCACCTGTATGGGGGTGTTCAATCCGCTGTTCGCAACCGCGAGACTGCAGCGGGTTCCGGTGGACCGCGTCGGGCGGGTGATGGTGGCCTGGAACGTCACCGGTACCGGATCCATCGCTGTACTGACCGGCCTGTGGGGGCTGTGTGCCGCGATCACGGACGCCCGCATCGCCATCGGAATCGCGGGCGCCCTGCTCCTGGTGACTCCGTTCCTGCTTCCCGGGAAGCGGCATCTCGACAACGAGGTCGCCGCTCCCGGACATCAGGTGCCCGTGGCGTCGCACTGAGGACGTCGCACCGAGGACTCGGCGCGCCGACCGTTGCGGGTCGGAGCCCTACGCGACGAACTGCGGCCGCCCGCTGTCCAGCCATGCGTGGAAGCGATCGCCGATCCGGTCCGCGATCCGGTCGTAGGTCTCCCAGGTGTCTTCCACCCGGTAGATCTCTTCCGCGGTTGTGTCGAACTCGTCGCAGTAGTCGTCGAGGTAGCGGGAGTCGTCGCCGCGGCCCGCGTAGTACGCGACGGCGAACGCGTTGCCGTCGGCGGTGAGGTCGTCGCTGGCGAACCGCTCGTCGAGCACCTTCATGAGGAAGGCGCCGGGGGTCGTCTCCCGCGTCTCGAGCGGTTCGAGTCGGTCCTCGACCCCTTCGCTCGCGAAGCCGGTGAGCAGGCACCATGCCACGAACATGCCGATGTGTGTGCCGGCCGCAGCCTGGGGGAGGTCGTCGGGGAAGTCGCCGCCGTAGTGCCAGTCGGCGTCGTCGTACTGCGTCAAGGATCGGTTCCTTCGATTCCGGGCTGCGTGGCTGTTGCCGCACAGACGAACCGGTCGCCGCAACGCCTCGCGGAGGTGTTGCGGCGACCGGGTGGATCATGTCGAGCTGGAGGTTACGTCAGCGAGCCCTCGTGGACGTCGCGGACGAACTCGGGCAGCGGCTCGCCGGCGCGCAGGCGCGTGGCCAGCGCCGGGTCGGCCAGGTGCAGGCGGCCGATCGCGATCAGGTCGAACTCGCCGCCACCGATGCGCTTCTCGAGTTCGGGGATGTTGTCGACGACCGGCGCCGAACCGTCGATGCGGCTGTCGCGCAGCGACTTCCCGATGCCGACGCTGCCGACGGCCATCGTGATCGCGCCGGTGACCTTCTTGGCCCAGCCGGCCAAGGACACGTCGCTACCCTCGAACGCGGGGATGTCGAAGCGGCGGATGCTGGCGTCGAAGACGTCGACCCCGGCGTCGGCGAGCGCACCGAGGATCACCTTCAGTTCGTCGGGCGTCTCTGCGATGCGCGCGGTGTAGTTCTGCTGCTTGTGCTGCGAGAAGCGGTAGAAGATCGGGTAGTCCTCGCCGATCTCGGCGCGAATCGCCTTCACCACGGCGACGGGGAAGCGGGTACGGCGCTCGAGGTCGCCGCCCCACTCGTCGTCACGCTTGTTGGTGCCTTCCCACAGGAACGAGTCGAGCAGGTAGCCGTGGCCGCCGTGCAGGGCGATGCCGTCGAAGCCGACGTCGATCGCGTTGCGGGCCGCGCGGGCGAACGCCGCGATGACGTCCTGGATGTCCTGCTCGGTCATTGCCTCGGTGGGCTCCTGGACCCACGAGGTGTACGACTCCGGGTACGACGTCGTGCCGAGCGGACCCCACTCGCCGGACGGGCGCATCGGCTTGACCGCCGGGTCGACCTTGCTCATCGCGCCCCACAGCGGGCCGACGTGCCACAGCTGCGGAATGATCTTGCCGCCAGCTTCGTGCACGCCGTCGACGACCTTGCGCCAGCCTGCGAGCGACTCCTCGCCGAACAGGCGCGGCACGCGCGGGTTGTCGACCGCGGTCTCGTGGTCGATCGCGACACCCTCGGTGACGATCAGCCCGGTCCCGCCCTCGGCGCGGCGGCGGTAGTAGCCGGCGACGTCGTCACCGGGGACGCCGTCGATCGAGTAGGAGCGCGTCATCGGCGACATGACGATGCGATTCGCGAGTTCGAGCGAACGCACCTTCAGCGGCTGGAACAGGGGAGATGAAGAGGTCATGTCGTCTGCGCCTTTTCGGGATCGTCGTAAACCAAGCAAGTGCTAGGTAGCGTTTCAGGCGGTTTCCGGACCCGTCAAACCGGGGTCTCACTCAGCGCAAACGTCCCGAGACTAGGGTCGGCAGGTGTGCTCGGGGCCACTCGAGTCACCGAACCGAGAGGGGCATGACCGTGTGTGAATCAGCGGTGGGGACGGAACTCGACCGGGAGTCCGAGGCGGCCGGGGTGATCGCCTTCCGTGAGGCGCTGGGCCTGTCCGCGCTGATCGACGTGCACACCCACTTCATGCCCAAGAACGTCATGGACAAGGTGTGGGCCTACTTCGACTCGGCGGGACCGCTCACCGGTAGGGAGTGGCCGATCCGGTACCGGTCGGAGGAGGAGACGCGAGTCGCGCACCTGCGGGAGTTCGGCATCGCCAGGTTCACCTCGATGCTCTATCCGCACAAGCCCGAGATGGCGGCGTGGCTCAACCAGTGGGCGGCCGATTTCGCGGCCCGCACCCCCGACTGCCTGCACACCGCCACCTTCTATCCGGAGGAGTCCGCTGCCGGGTACGTCGCGTCGGCGCTCGACGCGGGTGCGCGAGTGTTCAAGTCGCACATCCAGGTGGGCGACTACGACCCGAACGATCCGCTGCTCGACCCGGTGTGGGGACTGCTCGAGGATGCCGGCACTCCGATCGTGATCCACTGCGGTTCCGGACCGGCGCCCGGCCGCTACACCGGCCCCGACCGGATCGCCACGCTGCTCGCGCGGCACCCCCGCCTGGTGCTGATCGTCGCGCACATGGGAATGCCCGAGTACACCGAATTCCTCGACCTCGCCGACCGCTACCCGCTGGTGCAGCTGGACACCACGATGGCGTTCACCGACTTCACCGAGGCACAGATCCCGTTCCCGCGCACCGAGGTCCCGCGTCTGCGTGACCTGGGGGATCGGATCCTGTTCGGCAGCGACTTCCCCAACATCCCGTACTCGTACCTCGACGCGCTCGAGGCCCTCACCCGCTTCGACCTGGGGGACGACTGGCTGCGTGCCGTGGTGCACGACAACGCGGTGCGCCTGTTCGGAATCGACTGATCGCGCAGCTCAGGGTGATTCGGGCTGCATGACGCTGAATACCGCGTCCTGCGGGTCGGCGAGTACCGCCATCCGGCCCACCGTTGCCACCTCGAACGGGTCGGCCATCAGCGCGCCGCCTTCCCTCGCGGCGGTTGCGACGGTCGCGTCGACGTCGTCCGTGCAGAAGTAGACGTGCCAGTGGTTGGGGACATCGGGGCGCGGTGGGGTGACGCACCCGCCCACGCCGTCCTCGTGGACCTGCAGGACGGTGTACTCGCCGTCCGGCATCGGCATCACCGCGGCACCCAGGCCCACGACGGCGGCGTAGAACGCCAGCGCCGACGACGGGTCGTCGGTGATCAGCTCGTTCCAGATCAGCGTGCCGGCCTCGTTCACCAGGGTGGCGCCGATGTGCGCGCGGGCCTGCCACAGCCCCACCTGTGCCCCCGTGGGGTCCGCGACGAACGCCATCCTCCCGGCATCCCCGACGTCGAACGCCGGGAGGATCAGCTGCCCGCCCGCCGGTTCGACCTTCGCGGCCGACGCGTCGGCGTCGTCCACCGCCAGGAAGGTGTTCCACGTCGACGGAGTATCCGCCGGCGGGGCGCCCACGGGAAGCGGAGCTATCGCCGCGATCTGCTCGTTCCGCAGCGTGGCGATCGAGTAGACCGTGTCCTCGAGCATCGGCCGATCGTCGTACGACCAACCGAACAGTGCGGTGTAGAACTCCTTGGCCCCGGCCTGGTCCGACGTCTGCAGATCGACCCAGCTGGGTGTGCCCTCGGAATAGTTCGAACGGGTAGACATCGCGATGTCCTCTCATCCGCTTCGACGCGTGAAGAAAACGTGGTCGAGTGGGATCGTTCGTGGAAAGGCTATCGCAGAGCGGGGCCTGCCCGCGTCCCCCGGAGCGCAGGCGGGGACGCGGGCAGGCGGGTCGTCACTGGATGTCGGACGAGATGATCTTGTCCATGTTGCGCTCGGCGAGCGCGGTGATCGTGACGAACGGGTTGACGCCGACATTGCCGGGGACGAGCGAGCCGTCCACCACGTACAGCCCGGGGTACTCGGGCAGGCGGCCGAAGTTGTCGGTCGCCTTGTTCAGCAGCACGCCGCCCAGCGGGTGGTACGTGAAGTCGTCGCCCCACGTCTTGTACACGCCGAACAGATCGGTCCGGTAGATCGTGCCTTCCTTCTGGTTGATCTTGTCGAACACCTTCTTGGCCATGTCGATGCCCTTCTGGTTCTGCGACTGAGCCCAGGTGAGATCGACCTTGCCGGTGCCCGAATTGAACTGGAAGCGAGCACGTTCGGGGTTCTTCGTGATGGCCAGGTACAGGCTGACGTAGGTCTCGAGCCCGGCCGGCAGCGGGGCGATCTCCGCGAAGATCGGTGCCGTCGGGTCGGCCCAGTTGTCGATTCCCATCGTCGGGATGGTGGCCTGCTTGGATCCGGTGGCGTCCCACATGTGGTTCGCGCGGCCCACCATGATGTTGCCGTTGTTGCCCCAGCCCTCGCCGACTTGCGACGACAGGTTCGGCAGGTGGCCCTGCGCCTTCATCGAGACCAGGAGCTTGCTGGTGCCGACGCTGCCGGCCGCGAAGAACACCCGATCGGCGGTGACGACCTTGGTGGCGACGACGTTGCCCTGCTCGTCGATCTGTTCCATCGTCACGCTGTAGCCGCTGCCGGTGGCCGGCGCGACCTTGGTGACGCGGTGCAGAGTCGTGATCGTCAGCTTCCCGGTGGCCGCGGCCTGCGCGAGGTAGGTCTTGTCGAGCGACTTCTTGCCGGCGTTGTTGCCGTAGATGACCTCACCGCCGAGGCCCGACTTGGTGACCTGGCCGGCAGCCTCCTTCTTCATGTACTCGAAGTCGTACACGTTGGGCACGAAAGCGGTTGTGAAACCCGAACGTTGGGCGGTCTTGCGGCCGGTGCGGGCGAACTTGTACCACTCGGTGGACTCGAACCACGCCTGGTCGATGTTGTTGACACCCAGACCGGTGTTGGCGCGCGGGAAGTACTTGTTGTACATCTCGTTCGAGTCGACCGACGGCAGGATCTCCTCGAAGTAGTTGCGCTTCGGGGTGACTGCCATACCGCCGTTGACGAGCGAGCCGCCGCCGACGCCGCGGCCCTGGTAGACCTTGATGCCGGAGAACCGCTCGGAGTCGAGGACGCCGACGTACCGGTCGATGCTCTTGTTGATGCCGAAGCCCATGAAGTTGCTGACCGGCTGATCGGTCTTGTCGGCCAACCACATCGAGCGCTTGTCGGGGTTGAGCATCCCGCAGAAGATCTTGCCGTCGGAGCCCGGGGTGTCCCAGCTGCGGCCCATCTCGACGATCTGCGTGGGGATACCGGCCTGCGTCAGCCGCAGCGCGGCGACGGCACCGCCGTATCCACTGCCGATGACGAGGGCAGGGACGCGGTCGCCGTCGGCGAGGGTGCGGCTGGGGGCTGCGGAGGCGGAGGTCGACATCGACGAGAGCGCGATGGCTCCCGCGGTCAGACCTGCGCCCGCAAGGAATCGACGGCGTGAGACGGATGCAACCCCCCGAGTCGCATCGGCTCTGTTCGCCCGGCTATCGGTCATGGAACTCCTCTGTCGGCGGTTTGGTAGGTGGTCCACTTCACAGCGGACTGCCAGGCTTTATACCGCCGACAGAGGAGGTTACGAGGCAGTACCGGAAAATTGGCACACCTCGGACATGGAGTTGTCGGAGCGCGATCAGCGCAGCTTGAGGCTGCCGCCGTCCGCCATGACGGTCTGACCCGTCATGTACTTCGAGTCGTCGCTCGCCAGGAACAGTGCGATCGGGGCGATGTCGGTCTCCGGGTCGCCGATGCGCTGCAGCGGAACCTTGGCGATGGTCGCGGCGGCCCGCTCGGGGAACGCCTCCTGCCACGCCACGACTCCCTCGGTGGCCGCGAACGGGCACAGCACGTTGACCCGGATCTGGTCCGCGGCCCACTCGTTGGCGGCGACCCGGCTGACGCCCCGGATGGCCTCCTTGGCCGCCGCGTACGACGTCTGCGTGGGCATGCCCTCGAGCCCGGAGCTGGAGCCGAAGTTGATGATCGACCCCTTCGACTCCTTGAGCTGCGGGTAGCAGGCCTGCATGAGGTGCACCGTCGGGTAGAAGCCGGTGCCGAAGGAGAGGTCGAACATCTCCTGCGTCTGCTCGAGCAGCGGAGCCTGACGGGACGCGTGCGCGTTGTTGACGAGGATGTCGATACGGCCGAACGCCGCGACCGCGGCGTCGCGGATCGCCTCGGCCGAATCCTTCTGCGAGATGTCGACGTTGAGGAACTTGCCCTCACCGCCGGCCTCCGCGATCTCCTTCTCGAGTGCGAAGCCGTTCTCGTCGCTGATGTCGACGAACAGCACCTTCGCACCCTCGCGCGAGAACACCCGGGTGATCGCGCGCCCGATGCCACCGGCACCGCCGGTGACGATGGCAACCTTGCCCTGAAGCCTCATGAAGAGTCCGCCGTCCGGATCAGACGCCGGCGGGCGCGTCGGTGGCGAGGGCGATCTTCTCGAGGCCCGCGACGCTGTACGCGGCGTAGGTCTCGTACGGGCCGCGGCCCGAGAAGTACGGCGTCATCTGGCCGGCCAGCTCCTCGACGGAGAACTCGGAACCGGCTGCATCGAAACGGTTCTCGACCTGCGGCGCGGCCATGAGGGCGACCATCTTGCCGTAGACCACGAACACCTGGCCGTTGATCTCGTCCGACGCGGGCGACGCGAGGTAGCGGACCAGCGTGCCGACGCGCTCCGGAGCCAACGGGTCGAGACCCTGCGTGCCGGTGTTGTTCTCGGTGCCGAACGCCTCCGCGGTCATCGCGGTCCGGGCGCGGGGGCAGATCGCGTTGGCGCGCACGCCGTAGCGGGACAGGCCGGCGGCGGTGGAGAGGGTCAGCGCGGTGATACCGGCCTTGGCGGCCGAATAGTTGGGCTGGCCGGCGGAGCCGAACAGGAACGCCTCGGACGAGGTGTTGATGACGCGACCGTAGATCGGGCCGCCGGCGTCCTTGCTCGCCTGACGCCAGTGCACGGCCGCGGCGTGCGACGTCGCGGCGTGGCCCTTGAGGTGCACGCGGATGACGTCGTCCCAGTCCGACTCGGACAGGTTGAAGATCATCTTGTCGCGCAGGATGCCCGCGTTGTTGACCAGGATGTCCATCGAGCCGAAGTTGGACACGGCTTCCTGGATCATGCGCCCGCCGAGCGACCAGTCGGAGACGTCGCCGGTGACGGCGAGGGCCTGCCCACCGGCCGCCTTGATCTCGTCGACGACGTCGTGGGCGGCGGAGCCCATGTCGTTCACGACGACGGCGGCACCGGCGTCGGCCAGGGCGAGCGCCTCGGCGCGGCCGAGACCGGCCCCGGCGCCGGTGACGATGGCCGTCTTACCGGCCAAGCTCAGAGAATCCACCATGTCAGGCTCCTTCAGGTTCCGTGCGATGCAATCAAACTAGTATTCATTCTAGTTTTGGCACAAGGGTCTTGGTCCATCCCGTTCCTCCGTCGCCTCGGGATGCTCCCGCAGATGATGCGGCATCGCCTCCGCCTGTGCTGGCGGAACCCCAGTTCTCCCCGTCGGGCTATTGATCAACCAATAGGAATATGTTCTACTCGGCAGGTTGTGATCTCAGGCACACGAGGGCGGGGTTTGTGGTAGAACGCACTGTTGCTCGATGTGCGATTCACCGAAGGGCCGGATATGACTCTCAATCTCGCTGATCTGACCGAAGCCGTCATCGACGCCGTGCCGGACAAGGTCGCGCTCGTGTGCGGATCCGAATCGCGGACGTTCGCCGAGTTCGACGCTGCTGCGAACCGGATCGCGCACCACCTCGCGGAGCAGGGTGTCGGCCCCGGGGATCACGTCGGCCTGCACGCGCGCAACAGCCTCGAGTTCGTCGAATCGCTGCTCGGGTGCCTCAAGATCCGCGCCGTCCCGGTCAACGTCAACTTCCGCTACGTCGACGCGGAACTCACCTACCTCTACAACGACGCGAAGCTGGCCACCGTCATCGCCGACGGCGAGTTCAGCGACGTCATCGCCGACGTCCTGCCCAAGTGTCCCGAGCTGCGGCACATCGTGCTCATCGGCGAGCCGGCCGGACCGGCACTGGCGGACGCCGCTGCCGCCGCCGACGTCTCGGTCGTCGACTATCACAAGGCTTCCGCCGCGCAGTCCGCAGATCGCGACTTCCCGGAGCGCAGCGCCGACGATCTCTACGTCATCTACACGGGCGGCACCACCGGCATGCCCAAGGGTGTGATGTGGCGGCACGAGGACTTCTACCACGCAGCACTCGCGGGCGGCGCGATCATGGGCGGCGACCCGATCCTCTCGCCCGCCGAGCTCGGCGCCGCCGCGGCGGCGAACCAGTTCGCGATGACGTACCTGGTGACTGCGCCGCTGATGCACGGTGCGGCGTCCTACTCGCTCTTCACCTGCATGTTCATGGGCTCCAAGCAGGTCCTCATGTCCAAGTACGACCCGGTCGAGGCGCTCGAGCTGGTCGATCGACACAAGATCAACACCGTCATGGTCGTCGGCGATGCGATCGCCCGTCCGCTCGCCGACGCGATCGAGCAGCACGGCGACCGATTCGATCTGAGCTCGCTGTGGATCATCGGTTCGGGTGGCGCGCTGTGGTCGGCGAGTGTCCGCGGGAAGCTCAACGAGCTGCTCCCCAACGTCTACCTCCGGGACGCGTTCGGCTCGTCGGAGTCCGGCAACGACGGCGAGCTGAAGAAGGACGAGGACGGCCTGCTGCGCATGCCGCCGTCGCCGAAGGCTCGCGTCGTCGACACCGACTTCTCGACGATCGAGCCCGGTTCCGACAACGTCGGCTACCTCGCCCGCGCCGGACACGTGCCGCTCGGTTACTTCGGTGACCCGGAGAAGACCGCGGCGACGTTCCCCGTCGTCGACGGCGTGCGGCTCTCGGTCCTCGGTGACCTGGCTCGCGTCGAGGCGGACGGCACCATCGTCGTGCTCGGCCGCGGATCGTCGTGCATCAACACCGGCGGCGAGAAGGTCTACGCCGAGGAGGTCGAGGAGGCACTCAAGAGTCATCCCGGTGTGCTCGACGCACTCGTCGCCGGCATCCCCGATCCCATGTACGGGCAGCGCGTGTCGGCCGTCATCTCCACCCGCGAGGGCGTCGACGATCTCGACGAGGACGACGTGATCGCCCACTGCCGGACCAAGATCGCCGGTTACAAGGTGCCGCGCACACTCGTCGTGGTCCCGGAGGTCGTCCGCTCGCCTGCGGGTAAGGCCGATTACCGTTGGGCGAAGGCAACTCTCGAATCCGCCTCCCAGTAGAGTCCTACCGCTCGACGACACGGCCCGCCTCGCGATCAGCGAGGCGGGCCGTGTCGGTACGGGAGGTCAGCTGCCGGCGCGGCCGAGCAGCTCGGGGGCCTCGGGGCGGCCGTCGAGCACGCGCGAGGTGCGGCGCTGGATCTGCCACGTGCCGTCGATCTTCTTCAGGTCGAAGCGGTTCGCGGTCACGCGCCACACGCGGAACGAATCCTCGTCCTGGTTGCGCAGCAGCAGCTGCGAGTGGCACGTGGCGACGGCCGTGTCGCCGTCGACCACGATGTTGACCGGGTCGAGCAGGTGGCCGCAGCCGTTCTTGATGTAGTCCTGGTGGGGGCTGGTGCGGACCATCTCCATGATCTCCGCGCGCCCGTTCATGTTGCGGATGTCCACGTCGTACACGGCGTCCTCGGCCCACAGTGCGCCGACCTTGTCGGCGTTGCCGGCGTCGACGGCCGGGCCGTACGCGGTGATGAGCTCCTGGATCGCGAGCTTGTCCTCGAGCAGCTCGACCCGCTCGATCAGTGACTGGACGAGCGCAGCGGTATCGGTCATCGGATCTCCTTCGGTGTATGTCCGGCTATCGGGTGAAACGTGAAACCTGTTGCGTGCGAGCCCCGATCGGTGTCCGATCCGGGCTCGGTGGTGCAGCGGCGTCCCGCGGTCAGCGGGGTGCGGGATCGAACTCGATGCCCAGTTCGGCACCGAGTTCGCGCAGGGATTCGAGCTGATCGCAGTAGTGCGCGCAGTCGGTCGCGGAGATCGACGCGCTGGCGATCGTGGCGCCGGCGTCGCGGCGGCGTTCGAGCGCCCGGAGGGTGCGGTCGCGTGCGCCCAGCGGGTCCAGAGGCGCCCCCGCGCTCAGTACGACGTCGAAGTGCGCTGGGACGTCTACCTTTTCGAGCATGCCACGAAGTTCGTCGACGCTCAGGCCGAACGGCGCCCAGCCGTCTCCGTGTGTCGTGGCGCGGCGCAGCGAACGCATCGTGCGACCACCGATCCACAGGGGCACCCGGTCCTGCACGGCGTGCGGTTCGACGAGCAGTCCGTCGTAGTCGTAGTAGGTCCCGTGGTACTCGGGCAGGCTGCGCGAGAGCGATGCGCGGAGCGCGGCGAGGGCGTCGTCGGCGCGAGCCCCGCGGTCCTCGAAAGGCGCGCCCAGAAGATCGAACTCCTCGCGCAGCGTGCCGACGCCGAGGCCGAGGATCAGCCGTCCTCCGCTCACGACGTCGAGAGTGCCGTAGCGCTTGGCGATCTCGAGCGGGTGGTGGTAGCCGAGCACGAGAACCTGGGTGGCGAGCCGGATCCGGGTGGTCCGGGCGGCGAGGAATCCCAGCGTCGCGAGCGGATCCCAGTACGTGCCCCCCCGTGCGGCGGCGACCTCCACCGGGACCGCGACGTGTTCGCTGCAGGTCAGGTGGTCGTAGCCGAGACGGTCCGCGGTCTCCGCGATGCGGGCGAGGTCGGCGATACCGGCGTCGCGCTCCCACGGGGAGTGGGCGTCGGGGTGCAGGACCACGACTGGGGAGACGATTCCGATGTGCATCCCTACAGCTCCGTTGCTGGATCGGCCGGTGTTGCTTCGTTCTACCGGACGGCGGAGGGGCCTTGGGCCCGTTTTTCCGGTGACCGGGAGTCTGATCGACTCGGACGGCGGACGACGGTGCGAGCGGGCATGATCGGGTGTCCGATTCGGACAAACAATCGACCGGAAAAAAGTCCCGCCTAGCGGGACTTTCCTGCTAGCCTGTCAGAATTGATTTCAGTTTTGCGTCGGATTGCCCCTCTGATCAGGGGCTCAGATGTTGCTTGGAGGTGTCGATGACAGTCGTCGATTCCGGTGAGTCGGTCACCACGCCGGCCCCGCGCCGTGAACTGCCGCCTTCGATGGTGGAGCGGATGACCCTGATTCTCGACGCGTTCGACGGTCGCGCATCGCGGCTCACGCTCGAAGAAGTGGCGTGCCGTACGCAGTTGCCGCGCTCGACCGTGCACCGGATTCTCGATCAGTTGGTGCGGCTGAACTGGGTGGAACACGCCTCGTTCGGCTACTGCCTCGGCCGGCGTGCGCTCGGCCTCGGTGGCGGCGACGGCGGGCACAGTGAGATCCGCGCTGCCGCCGCGCCCCTGCTGCACGAGCTGCACATGCAGACCGGCATGGTCGTCCATCTCGCCGTGCTCGACGGCAGCGAGAGCGTCTACCTCGACAAGGTCGGCGGGCGTTTCGCGTCGACGCTGCCCTCGCGAGTGGGCGGCCGCGGACCGGCCTACTCAACGGCCGGCGGGAAGTCCATGCTGGCGTGGCTCGACCCGGAGCGGGTCGACAGCCTGTACGAGGCGCGGCTGAGTCGCTGCACCGACCGGACCATCACCGACATCGCGACCCTGCACCAGGAACTCAACCGGATCCGGCAGCGTCGGGGCCTGGCTTTCGAGCGCGGCGAGTCCGTGCGCGGCGTGGCCTGTGTCGGTGTCGCCGTGCGCGGCTACGAGGGTCCGGTCGCCGGAATCTCGCTGTGTGGCGACGCGCGAACCGCCCAGCTCGAGCGCGTCGCGCCGCTCGTGGTCGACGCGGCCCGCGAGGTGTCGCGCACGCTCTACCCCGACATGGGTGCTCCCCGGCGCGCGCGCCGGGCGCCCGAGCCGCCCGTCAACACCTGGTCCGCGGACGCGATGGATCGACTGCTGTCGATCCAGAGCGGGCAGTGGATCTGACGGGTACCTCCCGACCGCACCAACGGGAACTGGCGGCACACTTCCACTTCGGAAGGGTGCCGCCAGTTCCCGTTCGAGCGGAGTGGCCGGTGGCCGTCAGACCAGTTCGGGAGCTCCGATGCCGAACTTGCCGCGGAAGAACACCATCGGGCGTTCCTCGCACACCGTGTCCAGCTCGAGCACCCGGCCGATGATGATGTCGTGGTCACCGGCGACGTGGACCTCGTGCACCTCGGCGTGCACCCGCATCAGCACGTCCGGCAGCGACGGCGTGCCCCAACGGGAGACCTCCCAGTCGAGGTCCTCGTACTTGCGGCCCTTGCTCGACCCGAAACGGGAGCAAAGGTCCGACTGGTCCTCGTGCAGGACGTTGACGCAGAAGCGGCCGGTCTCGCGGATGCGGGGCCAGGCCCGGCCGCGGTGATCGGCGCAGATGAGGATGAGCGGAGGCTCCAGCGAGACGGAGGCGAACGACTGGCATGCGAAGCCCACCGGGCCCTCGTCGTCGAGACCGGTCACCACGGTGACACCCGTCGCGAACTGGCCCATCACCCGTCGCATGTCCGCCGGAGTCGGCTCTGCTCCCAGCGTGATCTCCTGTGCAATCGCCTCTGTGGACATGGGGCCACCTCCGATTCGATGAAACTGCTCGGCGTCCGCTACGCCGAAGTCGATGTTTGCGAGCGTATGGCCGCAGGTCCGCAGCCCTGAATTGCTGTCTCGATCAGCGGAACCGCCCTCGGCGGAGGTGACCTCGACCAGAGGTGGTCTCGCTGATCGGGATGCGATATGGCCCACTTCGACGCCGACTGGCACCCTTCCGCCGGATGGGCTGTGACCCGGATGACATTTTTTGCAACGGACATGAGGCTGACGATGGCTATTGAGATCAGTTACGAGGATTCCAAGCGGGAACTGCACACCGATCAGGGTGTGCTGCGGTACCACCAGGCCGGCGACGGTCCGCCGCTGCTGCTGCTGCACGGTTCAGGTCCGGGTGTCACCGGTTGGCGCAACTACCGTGGCGTCATCGGCGACTTCGCGGAGCACTTCACCTGCTATGTCCTCGAGTTCCCCGGCTTCGGCGTGTCCGACCCGTGCGACGGCCACCCGATGGTCGAGGCAGTCGGCGCCGTACCGGCCTTCCTCGAGGGCCTCGGTCTGGGTCCGGTCGACATCATCGGCAACTCGATGGGCGGTGTCGTCGGCGCCCGTATCGCGATCGCGCGTCCCGAGCTCGTCAACAAGTTCGTCTCGATCGGCGGCATGGGCAAGAACGTGCTCTCGTCCAGCCCGGGCGAGGGCATCAAGCTGCTCATGGAGTTCACCGACAACCCGACCCGCGAGGGCCTCATCCGCTGGCTGCAGTCGATGGTCTACAACCCTGCCGTGGTGACCGAGCAGCTCATCGAGGAGCGCTGGGAGCTCGCGACCGAGCCCAAGACCCTCGAGATCGCCCGCCGCATGTACAGCAGCAAGGCCTTCGCCGCGATGGCCGCGGCCAACGCGCAGGCCGACGGCACCCCGTACTGGGCGCAGTTCGGCAAGATCAAGGCGCCCACGCTGCTCACGTGGGGACGCGACGACCGCGTCAGCCCCGTCGACCTCGGCCTGCTGCCGATGCGCGACATCCCCAACGCCGAGTTCCACGTGTTCCCGAACTGTGGGCACTGGACGATGATCGAGGCCCGCGACGCCTGGGTTGCGTCGGTGCTCTCCTTCCTCCTGCGCGACCGTAAGTGAGCTGACGAATCACCATGGCTGAGAACAACAACTTCGACACCGTCGTCGACTTCCTCGTCGTCGGCAGTGGCGGCGGCGGCATGGTCGCCGGCATCACGGCCGCCGACCGCGGCATGTCGTCCCTGATCATCGACAAGGGCAAGACCTACGGCGGGTCCACCGCGATCTCCGGCGGTGGCATCTGGATCCCCAACGCGCCCGTCCTCGTCCGCAAGGGCGCCGGCGACTCGCGGGAATCGGTGCGCCGCTACCTCGACATCGTCACCGAGGGCAAGGTGTCCGACGAGCGTCTCGACGCGTACATCGACAACGGCCCGCCGATGATGGAGCTGCTCGAGCGCAGTCCCCACATCGAGTTCTACTGGGTCAAGGGCTACGCCGACTACCACCCCGAGTACGACGGGGGACGCCCGCTCGGCCGTACCGTCGAGTGCACTCCGTTCGACACCCGCAAGCTCGGTGAGGACGAGAAGTACCAGCGCCCCAACAGCATGAAGGGCCCGTTGGGCCTGTGGGTGACGAGCAAGGACTACCACGACCTCGCAATGGTCAAGCGCACCTGGGCCGGTCGCCGGGCGTCGCTCGTCGCGGCGTGGCGGGTGTCGTCCAACGTGATCCGTCGCCGCCACATGTCCACCGGTGGCCGCGCGCTCGTCGCACGGATGCGCATGGCGCTCAAGGATGCCGGCGTTCCGCTGTGGCTCCGGACGTCGATGAAGGACCTGATCGTCGACGACAAGGGCGCCGTCATCGGTATCACCGCGGAGCGCGAGGGCAAGCTCGTGCGTATCGGTGCCCGCAAGGGTGTCCTGCTGGCCACCGGCGGTTTCGAGCACAACAACGCGATGCGCGCGGAGCACCTGCCCGAGCGTGGCGTGGAGAACATCAGCATGGGCGCCCGGGAGAACGTCGGCGACGGCATCGTCGCCGGCCAGAAGCTGGGTGCTGCAGTCGATCTCATGGACGATGCGTGGTGGATGCCGTCGGTCATGCACCCGATGGGTGCGGTCATCCCGCTGGTGTCGGAGCGCTCGATCCCGCCCTCGGTGATCGTGAACAAGGACGGCAAGCGGTTCACCAACGAGTCGGCGCCGTACGTCAACTTCGTGCACGACCAGCTCGAGGGCGGCCACGTGCCGGCCTACTTCATCATGGACAGCAAGGCCCGGTCGCGGTACCCGTTCGCGCAGGTTCTGCCGGGGGCCCCGTTCCCGCAGGGCTTCTACGACAAGGGCATCGTCCACAAGGCGAATTCGCTCAGCGAGCTGGCCGAGCAGATCGGTGTACCGACGCAGAACCTGCTCGAGACCGTCGACCGGTTCAACGGCTACGCCCGCACCGGCAAGGACGAGGAATTCGGCCGCGGCGACAGCGCGTACGACCGGTACTACGGTGACCCGACGATGAAGAACCCGGCCATGGACGAGATCGTCAAGGGCCCGTTCTACGCGATCCGCATCGAGGCCGGCGACCTGGGCACCAAGGGTGGCCTCGTCACCGACGCCGACGCGCGCGTACTGCGTGAGGACGGCTCGGTCATCGACGGTCTGTACGCCACGGGCAACACGTCCGCGTCGGTCATGGCGAACGAGTACGCCGGCGCCGGCGCCACCATCGGCCCCTCGATGGTGTTCGGGTACGTGGCCGCGAACCGCGTCGCCGACAGCGACGTCGAGCGCGTCGTCGGATCCGGCGAGAAGTAGTCCGGAAGTCTCTCGAAATGCTCACTCAGTGGGACTGGGAAACCGGCTCTGACGTGGCCGAATTCCAGTCCCGCTGAGCGGGAGATGTTTTGTTCTCCCGGGCCGATTCCTGGGACCGTTCGATACACACGATCAGCGCAAGCGGTTGCGTTGATCCCCGATCCGCACCAGGAGGGCGCATGCTCGCGAGCACTGCTTTCCGTCCGAATGCGGGTACCCGGGGCGCCGCGGCCGATATTCTCGTCGTCGGTGTCCTTCCCAGCTTCCTCGAGCATGCCGCGCGCATGCCAAGCCTCACGGCGCACCCGAACCGAGATTCTCGGCTAGGCCGGTCGCCCGAGCTTGCCGGAGGACAGGAAAGACCAATTGCTCTAGAACGCAACCGGTCTGGCCGTTAAGAATTGATCCGCGTCGTGGGATCGCAGAGAGAGAGCTGATAGCTATGGGTCAGGTTTTGGACAACATCATGCAGTTCGCGGACGAGATCCGCGAGGGTGGCATCGAGGGCGAGAAGCTGATGCGCCTCTCGGACGGCAACGCGAAGCGCGTGCGCGACGCAGGCGTCATCCGGATGCTGCAGCCGAAGGAGTTCGGCGGCCTCGAGGCCCACCCGCGCGAGTTCGCGGAGACGGCCATGAAGCTGGGCTCGGTCGACGGCTCCACCGGCTGGGTGTCGGGCATCGTCGGTGTCCACCCGTGGGAGATGGCCTTCTTCGACCCCAAGGCGCAGCAGGAGGTCTGGGGCGAGGACGTCGACACCTGGATCGCGTCGCCGTACGCCCCGATGGGTGTCGCAGTGCCGGTCGACGGCGGCTACATCCTCAACGGCCGCTGGTCGTTCTCCACCGGCAACGACCACTGCGAGTGGGTCATGATCGGCGCTCTCGTCGGCGACCAGAAGGGCGTGCCGACCGGCAAGATCCTGCACGTGCTGGTCCCCAAGGCCGACTACACCGTCGACCACGAGAGCTGGAACGTCGTCGGCCTGCGCGGCACCGGCTCGAAGGACTTCACCGTCAAGGACGCCTTCATCCCCGAGTACCGCACGATCGACGCCGAGATCGTCCTCAGTGGCAACGGCGCCAAGCACGCCGGCCGCGACGAGACGCTGTACAAGTTCCCGTTCTCCTGCATCTTCCCGCTCGGCATCTCCTCGTCGCTGATCGGCATGTGCGAGGGCGGTCTCGCCCTGTACATCGCCGCGCAGAAGGAGCGCGTCGCGGTCACCGGTGTCCCGATCAAGGAGGACCCCTACGTCCTGTACGCCATCGGGCAGGCCGCCGACGAGATCAACGCCTCGCGCGTCGCGATCCTCGAGACCGTCGACCGCTTCTGGGACAAGACCGAGAAGGGTGAGGTCGTCACCTTCGAGGAGCGCGCCATCGGTCGCCGCACCCAGACCAACGCCGCATGGCGTGCCGTGAGCGCCCTGGACGAGATCTTCGCTCGCGCCGGCGGCGGTGCCATGAAGGTCACGCTGCCGCTGCAGCGCTTCTGGCGTGACGCGCACGTCGGCCTCACGCACGCCATCCACGTGCCGGGCTCGATCAACCACGCGTCGGCGCTGACGCAGCTCGGTGGCGAGCCGCAGGGCGTCCACCGTTCGATGATCTAGTTCGAACCCAGCTGAATTCCTCACTCAGGGACGGATTGATATGACGGACATTCGGGGTCTCGGTTACCTCAGAATTCAGACCCAGGACATCGCCCGCTGGCGTGAGCTCGTCGTCGACGGCCTCGGCATGGCGACCGGCTCGGGCCCCGACCCGGACGGCCTGTACCTGCGTCTCGACGAGCGGCGTGCGCGCCTGATCGTCCTGCCGGGCGACACCGACAAGGCTCAGGCCGTCGGCTGGGAGGTGCGCGACCACTTCGCGCTGCAGCGCGTCCGTGAGGCCGTGGAGAAGGCCGGCATCGCCGTCGAGGAGCTCTCCCTCGAAGAGGCCGACTACCGGGACGCCGAGAAGGTCATCGCGTTCGACGACCCGGCCGGCACGCGTGTCGAGGTGTTCTTCGGCCCCGTGCTCGACCACAGCCCGGTCGTGACGCCGCACGGTGGCCGCTGGGTCACCGGCGAGCAGGGCCTCGGCCACGTCGTGCTGCCGACGGCCAAGTTCGCGGAGTCCTACGCCTTCTACACCGAGGTGCTCGGCTTCCTCCCGCGTGGCGCCATCCGGCTGCAGGACGGCGTCTCGCGCGTCCGCTTCCTCGGCGTCAACCAGCGTCACCACAGCCTGGCGCTGTGCCCGGCGCCGCCGACGGAGGAGCCCGGCCTGGTGCACCTGATGACGGAGGTCGACACCCTCGACGCCGTCGGCCAGGCGCTGGACCGTGTCGCCAAGCTCGGCTTCACGATCTCCTCGACCCTGGGTCGCCACACGAACGACAAGATGATCTCGTTCTACGTGCGCGCTCCCGGAGGCTGGGACCTCGAGTTCGGCACCGAGGGCATGCTGGTCGACGAGACCTTCTACACCGCCGAGGAGATCACGGCGGACAGCTACTGGGGTCACGACTGGTCGGCCTCGGAGCCGCTGAAGGCGTTCATCCCGAAGGCCTGATCACCCGGTAAATGGTGCTCGACGCGACAGGGCCCCGCACGGATTCGTCCGTGCGGGGCCCTTCGTCGTGCGGGGACCTCTGTCGTGCGGAGGGTTAGATTGGAAGGTCGAGGGAGCGCGCCAGCGTCGGCCATGCCTGCGGCAGCCGGTCGCGCCAGTACGCCCAGCCGTGGATGCCGATCGCCTCGTACTCGAACGTCGCCGGGATGTTCAATTCGTCGAGGCGGGCGTCGAGGAGACGGGTGCAGCCGTTCGCCAGCACCTCCATCGGCCCGCCGATGAACACCCGGTCGAACCAGTCGGACGCCGCGGGATCCTCGTACTTGCCGGGCACACCCGACGCCACCGACACGTAGATGTCCATGCCACGCAGGGCCTCGGCGTTCCGGACGCTGTCGTGGGCGACCCATCCCGGGCCACCGACCTCGCCCCACACGTTGGCGATGTCGCCGCCGCGCGACGACACCGTCGACTGGACGCTGAGCCGGCCCAGGTCGTCGACCGTCGAGTAGCAGCCGCTGAAGACCGCGATGCCGCGGTACATTCCGGGATTGCGGTGGGCGAGCATCATCGCACCCTGTGAACCCATCGAGATGCCGAGCAGCGACTTGACTCCGTTGGTGTTCAGCCGGGCGTCGAGCAGCGTGGGCAGCTCCTGGGTGATGAAGGTTTCCCACTTGTGCAGTCCGACGCCCGGATCGATCCGGTCCCAGTCGGTGTACATGCCGGAGACTCCGCCGTTGATCATCACGACGTTGACGTTCTTGTCCGCGAAGAAGTCCGGCGCGCCGCCGATCGTGACCCACCCGCTGGTGTCCTCACGCGCGTCGACGCCCTCGAGCGCGTAGATCGACGGGCGCGGCACCGAATTGTCCTTCGGAAGGAGCACTTCCACGCCGACCTCGCGGCGCAGCGCCGGCGACGCGACGGTGAAGCGCACGAGCCGATCGGTCTTCTGCTCCTCGCCGGTGATGGCCGCGGCGGCGATGTCGTCCCGCAGCGGTGGCAGCGGCGGGTGCTCGTTCTGGAGCGGGCCCGGAATCACCGACCCGGCGGTGACGCTGCCGTTGTCGGAACTGGCGGCAGCGCTGCCGCTCGACCCTGCCGCGGCGCTGCCGAGGCTCCCGGTGCTTCCGGTGCTTCCGGTGCTTCCAGGCGCGGCCGCCGCTTCGCCGGCCAGTGGCAAGGCCACCAGTGCCGCGAGCGATGCGCCCACCACTCCCCGGCGCAGTCGACGTCTTGCCGCGCGTCTCGGATCTGAACCCCACATGGAAGAAAATCCCCCTACGTCTCGAATCTGGCGATCAGTAAGGTACCCCGACCTCGGGACAGGAGTTACCGAGTCCGAGGAACCGTCGATCGGACGGACTACACTGCGGCCGCATGGTGGACGTCCGTGTCGGCATCTCCGGGTGGGTGTACCCGGGATGGCGCGGTGGCTTCTATCCGAAGGGCCTCGTGCACCGGGACGAACTGCGTTACGCCGCAGAGCACCTGACGTCGATCGAGATCAACGGGTCGTTCTACGCGCTGCAGAAGCCGTCGAGCTTCGCGAAATGGCGTGACGAGACACCCGACGGCTTCGTGTTCGCCGTCAAGGGTGGCCGCTACGTCACGCACATCCGGCGGCTCCGGGACGTGGAGGTGCCGCTCGCGAACTTCTTCGCCGCGGGCGTCCTCGCGCTGCACGACAAGCTGGGGCCGATCCTGTGGCAGTTGCCACCGAACATGCAGTTCGACCCCCGGCTGCTGGAGGAGTTCCTGACGCTACTGCCGCGCACCACCTCTGCGGCGTGCACGCTCGCGGCCCGTCGCGACGACAAACTCTCCGACGACCGCGTCCTCGACACCACCGACGCCGAACGCCCCATCCGGCATGCGCTCGAGGTGCGGCACCCGAGTTTCGCTGTTCCGGACATGGTCTCGATCGCCCGCGACCACGGTGTGGCGCTGGTGCTGGCCGACACCGCCGGTCGCTATCCCCGGATCGACGAGGACACCGCGGACTTCGCGTACGCCCGGCTGCACGGCGACGCCGAACTGTACGCCAGCGGCTACACCGACGACGCGCTCGACCGCTGGGCCGAGAAGGTGCGTGGGTGGACGGCGTCCGGGCGGGACGCCTTCGTGTACTTCGACAACGACATGAAGGGCTACGCCCCGTTCGACGCGATGGGGTTGCTGCGCAGACTGGGTTGATGCGGACTGCGGAAAGGCCCGTCGTTCCGGGCGTCTCCCGATCTCCGCTCGCCTCCGCGGCGCCACGGGTCGGTCCGCTCACGCGTGACTGCGCACCTTCTCGACGGTCCGGGTGAACACGTCGTCGAACTCGGTGCGAAACTCCTTGCCGTGGTAAGCCAGCACCAGCACGGTGTAGTCGCCGACTGCGGCGTATCCCAGTAGCACCTCGTCGTCAGCCCAGTTCGGATTGTCGGAGTGCGTGACCTCGGAGACGATCACAGCGTCCTCCGACGCGAGCTCGGGCGGTAGATCGAGTCGTTCGGTGCGGACCGTGCGGCCGAAGGAAGCCGGGTCGTCGTAGGCGACGGTGTACGTTGCGCACGATCCGGTGTGGGCATCGGCTATTCGCTGCACGTCCAGGTCGGCCTCGCTGACCAGCATGATGTACGCGCGGTCGTCTCCGAGAAGTGCGCCGGCGGCGGAACCGTTGTCGACCAACCCGATCCGAGCCCCGTCCGAGTAGGCGTTCTCGGCCTCGCACGCGGGTGGATCGAACGTCGTCGTCGCCTCCGATCCGTCGCCGGTGCTGGGTGCGTCGAGTTTGAGGCTGAGGACCATCTGGTCCTCGCGGGGGAGTCGCTCGACCACGGCACCGGGCGGAAGGTCCGCGGCGCCGGGCAGCAGGCTCACCCGGAATTCCTCCCCGCTCACGGGCGGCGCCGCGTCCGTGGCCCCGCAGCCCACGACGCCGAACAATCCGGCGATCCCCAGCACCGCAACTCGATACCTCGACATGTTCCCTCCCCGTCGGGTGCCGCAGTCGAGACACCTGTGCAGACGGTATCGGGCAAAACGGTCGATCGTTACGTTGATCCTGAAGGATTTCCGTCGCTCAGCGAGAGAAATCAGAAATCCTTCAGGATCGGACCCGACTGCGGTTACGCGGTGTCGGTGCGCAGTCGGGTCAGACGCATCGATGCGATCCGCCAGTCGTCGCCGGCCTTCCGGTACTCCTCGACGTAGTGCCCGTAGCCGCGCAGGCTGCGCACCGGTGCGCCGTCCGGCCACCACAGCTTGTCCTCCATCGCCCACACCCCGGTCGCGGTGGTGGGGGAGGTCAGGGTGATCTCGGGCATGTGGCCGTGATGGACGGTGGCCACGTTCTCGATGTTCGCCCGCAGGAACGGCATGTACTCGTCCACCGAATGCGTCACGCCGCCACCGGTCTCCGTCATGTCGATCGTGACGTCGTCGGTGAACACGGCCGCCAGACCGTCCCAGTCCTTGGTGTCCATGAGCCGGAAGTAGCGGGCCTTGAGAGCCCGGATCGCCTCGATGTCCGCCGCGGTGGTGCGCGGGTTCACCGGGGACGTCCCGCCGTTCCAGTGGCCGGGACCGGCCCCGAGTACCTCGATCTCCCCCTGGGTGCCGTGCATGTGCTTGGTGCGGTGGCTCATTCGCCATGCTCCGTCGGTGAGCTGCCACTGGTCGTGGTAGTCACCGAGCGTCGAGAAGCTCAGGCCGCGAAGGTCTCCGACGCCGAGATGCAGGTCGGACACGTAGGTGCGGCTGGTCGCGGTGCCGGCCGCCAGGTCGACGTCGATCAGCATGTTGCCCAGCAGGTGCTGGGTGGGCCCGCAGTCGTCGAGGAACGAGCGGATCGCGGCTTCCACCTCGCCCGGCCCGTGCAGTGTTCCGGTCCCGAGATCGGCGGTGGCGTCGGGCAGCATGATGTCGTGCAGCACCGGCCAGTCGCGGTCGTCCATCGCGCGCGCGAACCGTACGACGCCGCGAGCGATCTCGCGTTCGGCCAACAGGATCTCGAGAGTCATCGGTGTTCCCTTCGGTGGCTGGGGGCGAATACGACTGTGGCTGCGACCTTTCGGTCGCAGCCACAGCTTGTCGATCTGAAATTCTACGAGCGGTTCAGCAGCTTGCGCATCGCCTCGGCCGCACCCTTGACCATCTTGTCGCGGGGGAAGCCACTGCGCTTCTCGGCGGCGGCGTAGTTGCCACCGGCCACCCAGACCGGACCGTCGGTGAGGTGCTCGAGCCCCTCGCGGGCCGCGTCCTCCGGCTCCTGGACGATCATGCCCGGGATGTCGAAGTTGAGTCCGGCGCGGATCATCGCGGGCGTGCGGGTGACACCCAGGATCAGCTCCACCACGTGGACGTTGTACGGCGCGAGCTCGAGCCACAGGCTCTCCGCGAACACCCGGCTGAACGCCTTGGCGGACGCGTAGATGCTCTGGTGCTCGGAGCCCATGTAGCCGGCCAGCGAGCCGAGCAGCATGATGCCGCCGCGGCCGCGGTCCTTCATCTTCGCGCCGAAGTGGTGCGACAGCTCGAGCTGCTTGGTGATGTTGAGGTTGATGACGCCGTTGAACCCGTCGAGGTCACCGGTGACGAACTCGTGGCCGTAGCTGTTGGCGCCGGCGTTGAAGATGAGCAGGCCCACCTCGAGGTCGTCGGTCACCTTGCGGATCTGGTCCATCGCGTCGTCGGCCAGGAGATCGAGCGACAGCGTGCGGACCTCGACGCCGTTGGCGCGCACCTTGTCCGCGGTCTCCTCGAGCGGGCCCGGCTTGCGGGCGATGAGCACGAGGTTGAGGCCGGCGCGACTGAGCTCGTCGGCGAAAGCCGCGCCGACGCCCTCGGAGCCACCCGCGATGACGGCCCACGGGCCGTACTGGTTCTTGTCGATCATGAAAGGTCTCTCTCGTCTGCAGTCCGACCTAGTGGTCGACGACCTGCGGGGTGGGGACGGGCTCCTCGTTGGTGATGGCGAGGCGGCCGTCGAGCGCTGCGACCTGGATCGTCGCGCTCAACGCCTCGCACCGCATCACCGGTGCGCCGGGGCGGCCTTCGCGGCCCACCCACTCGTGGATCTCGACGCACTTCTCCTGTGCCGTCTCGTTCCACTGCACGGCGGTGTGTTCCCAGCTGTGCTTCTGGACCTGCACGCAGGCCCCACAGCGATCACACTCCAGCGGCTGCATTCTCACGCGCCTTCTTCTCGAGGTTGTCCTCGACCACTCGACGCCACGAAGCGACGGCCTTGGTGGTGTCCATCTCGTGCTCGAACCGGTCGGTCATGTCCGAGGTGACGTCCGCGCGGTCCACGTAGAACTGCTCGTACCAGCGGCGCAGCTGGTAGACCGGACCGTCCTCCTCGCACAGCAGCGGGTTCTCGATGCGGGTCTTGTTCTTCCAGATGGCGATGTCCTGCTCGAAGCCCTTGGCGATGAACTCGCCGAACTTCTGTGCGGTCTCGAGTGCCTTGTCCCCGAGGACCGGCGACTTCTTGACGATCATGCCGTACATGAGCACGAACTTGTCGGGGCTGACCGGGTAGTGGCAGTTGATGAGGATCGACTCGACGTCGTAGCCCTCGTACTCGTACGCCAGGTCGTCGATCATGAACGAGGGACCGAAGTACGACGCGTCGGAGCGGCTGCCGAGCATCTTCGGAACGCCGGTCGCGTGCGGGCGCATGTCGGTACGGGCCTCGCCGCGCATGAACTGGCTGGCGACCGGGCCCTCGAAGACGTTCTTGAAGAACGTCGGGAACGAGTAGTGCACGTAGAAGAAGTGCGCCATGTCGACGATGTTGTCGACGATCTCGCGGCAGTTGGTGTCGACCTCGGTGGTGTACCAGACCCACTCGGTCCACTCGTCGCTCAGCGCACCCTCGATGTGCGGGATGTACATGTCCTCTTCGGTCGGCGCCTTGCCCTCGGGGTCGTGCCAGATGAAGAGCATGCCGTCCTGGTCCAGGGTCGGCCAGGCGCGGGTCTTGGCGACCGGGGGAACGCGGCGGGCGTAGGGGATGTCGGTGCAGCGGCCCTTGCCGTTCCAGCGCCAGTCGTGGAACGGACATGCGACCGAGTCGCCCTTGATCTCGCCCTGGCTCAGGTCGCCACCCATGTGCCGGCAGTAGGCGTCGAGGACCTGGACGTCGCCCTTGCTGTCGGCGAACACGACCAGCTTGGTGCCGAAGGCGTGGACCGAGTGCGGCTTTCCGTCCTTGAAGGACTCCGAGAGGCCGAGGCAGTGCCAACCACGGGCGAAACGGGTGGGGGCGACACCGGCGACGATCTCGCGGACTTCGGTTTCATCGGACTGATTGAGCGTCACTTCGTCCGTCCTTTCAGGGAAAGCAGTTTTCGAGTTCGGACGCGCTTCGAATGTCGAGCGCTGGCCGCGGATGCGGGCCCTCCACGGTGGAGGATGCACCTGTGGCATTGACGGCCACGCTAGGTGACACCTATCACCCGGTTTTCGACAGTCCCACTGGCCGGGACCGCCCCACGGACCGCCCGGCGGACGGTCCGCGGCCGTCCCGCCCTACCATGCGGGTACCCCCCTGTCCCTACATGTGATCCCGGTCGGGGTCGTGGAGGAGCACCCACATGCCCAACGAGGTCCTGCAGTCGGTCCGCGAACTGTTACCCGCCATCGCCGAGCGCGCCCAGACCGTCGACGAATCGCGGCGCGTCTCCGACCAGACGATCCGGGACCTGACGGCGGCCGGCGTTTTCCGGATGCTGCAACCCGCGCGCTACGGAGGTCTCGAGACCAGCCCGGTCGACTTCTACGAGGTGGTCCGCGCGATCTCCGGTGTGTGCGGATCCACGGGATGGGTCACGTCGGTGCTGGGGGTGCACCCGTGGCATCTCGCGCTGTTCGACGTCAAGGTGCAGGACGAGGTGTGGGGGCAGGACACCTCGACGCTCGTGTCGTCGGCGTATGCGCCGGTGGGGGAGCTCGTTCCGGTGGAGGGCGGCTACGAACTGTCGGGCAGCTGGCGGTTCTCGTCGGGCTGTGACCATGCGTCGTGGGCGTTGCTCGGCGGGCTCGTGGTCGGTGCCGAGGGGCGGCCCGTGGACTTCATGACCGTGCTGGTGCCGCGCACCGACTACCGGATCAAGGACGTGTGGGACGTCGTCGGACTGCGCGGAACCGCGAGCAACGAGATCACCGTGGAGCGGGCGTTCGTCCCCGAGTATCGGACGATCCGCAACTACGAGGCGGCACAACTGCGCGGACCCGGACACAAGGTGAACCCCGCGCCGTTGTTCAAGCTCCCGTTCGCGGCGATCTTCACCAGCACCGTCGCGGCGCCGGTCATCGGGACGGTCGCGGGGTGCTACGAGACCTATCTGTCGGCCATGCGGGACCGGGTCCGGCTCAGTCTCGGCGGCGGCCGGTTCGCGGAGGACCAGTCGGCGCAGATCGCGGTGGCGCGGGCGTCGTCGGAGATCGACGCGGCGATCCTGCAGATGGACCGCAACATCCGGGAGCTGCTGGAGCTGGCCGAGGCCGGCCAGCCGCTGCCGATGAGCATGCGGCTGCGCGTCCGGAGGGATCAGGTGCGTGGCACGGAGCGGGCCCTCGAGGCGATCGACGTGCTCTTCAAGACCGCGGGCGGCAACTCGCTCACCCGCGGCAACCCGATCGAACGGGCGTGGCGCGACGCGCACGCCGGCAGCGTCCACGTCGCCAACGATGCCGCGCGGGCCCTCGCCATGTACGGCCGTGGAGCCTTCGGTCTCCCGGTGGAGGACAACCTGGTCTGACGCCGTCGGCGGCCCGTCGTCCCACGTGCCGGGTCTGCGTGGTTGTGTCCGCCCCCGTTTTCGGGTTCGATGTGAACTCGATCGGCGGCGCCCACACGGGCTCCGCGATTCCCACTGACCGGAAGCGCTGCGAGCGGACGACGTCAGCTGGGAGCATTCGAAGTGTGCTGCGCGCCCCGCGGCACGCGGTTCGAGGACGAGGACGAGGTAGGGGGTCGACGGTGCCGAGAGTGGCCGAGGCACGGGACGCGGCCGAGCCGAGTTCGGCGGAGCAGCGCGCGCGGTTCGCCCGCATGCTCGACGCCGCCGCCCAGTTGGGCGCCGAGAAGGATCTCGAGCGCGTGCAGATGCACGAGGTCGCCAAGCTCGCGGGCGTCGCGATCGGAACCCTCTACCGCTACTTCCCGTCGAAGACGCATCTGTTCGTCGCGGTGATGGTCGACCAGATCGACCAGATGAGCGAGGGCTTCGCGCGTCGCGCGCAACCGGCGCCGACCCCGCAGGACGAGATCTTCGAGACCCTGTTGCGGGCCACGCGGGCGTTGCTGCGCCGGCCCCTGCTGGCGAACGCGATGATCCAGTCGACCAGTACGGCCAAGGTCACCACGATCCCCGACGTGGCGCGCGTGGACCGGCAGTTCCGGGACGTGCTGTTCGAGGCTGCGGGGCTCGAACAGGTGACGGAGAACGATTCGGTGCTCGTTCGTTTACTGGTATCGGCGTGGTTCGGCATCATCCAGTCCTGCCTCAACGGCCGGATCTCCGTCCCCGATGCCGAGGAGGATCTCCGCACGGCGTGCCGGCTGCTGCTGGCCGACCTGTCGAACGCTCAACTGCCGCCGATCCAGGCATAACTGAAATCAATTCTAATTCCGGCCCCGTGGAGTTGCTCGCGGGGCCGGAGTCGTCGTCGGCCGGCCCTGGGGCCGGTCCCGGCGGTGGCCCAGCGCGCCAGTGCGTAAACGGCTTACTGATTGAGCTGAATGCACGGCTGGCGCAGTGTTCGCCGAGCGTGCGGTCCAGTTCCCGCGCAGCCATTGCCCTGACCGCGAAAGTAGAATACATTCCAAAAATGAACGAGTTGCAGTCCCGAACGGGGCCGACTCGCAGTTTTCGCACGTATTCGCAGTACTCATGAGGAGCGCTCCATGACCAATGTCGTCATCGTCGAGGCCGCCCGCACCCCGATCGGCCGCCGCCGCGGCGCGCTCGCGGGGCTGCATCCGGCCACCCTGCTCGGATTCGCGCAGCGCGCGGTGCTCGAGCGCGCGGGTGTCGCTCCCGAGGAGATCGGTCAGATCGTCGGCGGTGTCGTCACCCAGGCCGGCGAGCAGTCCAACAACGTCGCACGCAACGCGTGGCTGCACGCGGGGTTGCCGTACACCACGGCCGCCACGACCATCGACTGCGCGTGCGGTTCGTCGCAGCAGGCCGTGCACATGGTGGCGGGCTTGATCGCGTCCGGCCAGATCGACGCCGGCATCGGCTGCGGTGTCGAGTCGATGTCGCGCGTGTTCCTCGGCCAGGCGCTCGCTCCCGGCACCGGTATCCCGTTCCCGGAGGACTGGACCGTCGACATGGGCGACCAGTTCACCTCCGCCGAGCGGATCGCCGCCAACCGCGGGATCAAGCGCGGCGACACCGACGCGTTCGGTCTCGAGTCGCAGCGTCGCGCGGCACAGGCGTGGGCCGAGGGCCGCTTCGACCGCGAGATCGTGCCCGTCGAGGCTCCGGTCGTGACGAAGGAAGGCGAACTCACCGGAGAGGTCGCCACCGTGACCCGTGACGGCGGCCTGCGCGAGACCACCGCCGAGGGCCTGGCCGCGCTCAAGCCGGTCATGGACGGTGGCATCCACACCGCCGGGTCGTCCTCGCAGATCAGTGACGGTGCCGCCGCGGTGCTCCTGATGAGCGAGGACAAGGCGAAGGCGCTGGGCCTGCGTCCGCGTGCCCGCATCGTGTCGTCCGGCATGGTCGGCGCCGACCCGTACTACCACCTCGACGGCCCCATCGACTCCACCCGCCACGTGCTGGCCAAGGCCGGAATGTCGCTCGGCGACATCGACATCGTCGAGATCAACGAGGCTTTCGCGGCCGTCGCGCTGTCGTGGGCGCAGGTGCTCGACGCGGACCTGAGCAAGGTCAACGTCAACGGCGGCGCGATCGCGCTCGGCCACCCGGTCGGCTCCACCGGCTCGCGTCTGATCACCACCGCGCTGCACGAGCTCGAGCGTTCGGACCGTTCCACCGCGCTGATCACCATGTGCGCCGGCGGTGCACTGTCGACCGCCACCATCATCGAGCGCATCTAGGCGGCTCCGCCACCCGTGCGCCTTTTCGGTAGTCCCCACTACCCAAAAGGCGCACGGGCGCGAAGCGCCCGTCGTACTTCATCTACTTCCGAGGACTTTTCGATGACCATTGGTTTGAGTGACGAAGACCGCGAACTCCGCGATTCCGTGCGTGGTTGGGCCGCGCGCCACGCGACCCCGACCGTGATCCGGGAGGCGGTCGAGGCGAAGACCGAAACCCGCCCCGGCTACTGGGGTTCGCTCGCCGAACTCGGCATGCTGGGCCTGCACCTGCCGGAGGAGTTCGGCGGCGCCGGCTACGGGCTCGTCGAACTCGCCATCGTCACCGAGGAACTCGGCCGTGCGATGGTTCCCGGACCGTTCCTGCCGACCGCGGTCGTGTCCACGGTCCTGAACGAGGCCGGCCGCACCGCCGAGCTCGAGGGTCTGGCCGACGGTTCGCTGTTCGGCGCCGTCGCGCTGCAGCCGGGCGGGCTGAAGCTGGTCCGCGACGGCGGCAAGACCACGCTGTCCGGCACGTCGAGCCACATCCTCGGCGGTCAGGTGGGCGACGTGTTCCTGCTGGCCGCCTCCGATGACGACACCGACGCGGCCGAGGGTGGCCTGTCGTTCGTCGTGGTGGCGCGCGATCGCCTCGACGTCACCGAGCTGCCGAGCCACGACGTGGTCCGCCGCAACGCGGAGGTGACGGCCGACGGTCTCGAGCTGTCCGACGGCGATGTGCTGGAACTCGATTCGCAGCGCATTCTCGACATCGCCGCGACGCTGTTCGCGGCGGAGGCGTCGGGCCTGGCGGACTGGGCGACCACCACGGCCGCGGACTACGCGCGGGTGCGTCAGCAGTTCGGCCGGGTCATCGGACAGTTCCAGGGCGTCAAGCACAAGGCCGCCCGCATGTTCAGCCTCACCGAGCAGGCCCGCGTCACCGCGTGGGACGCGGCCCGCGCGCTGGGCGAGGACATCGACGGCGCCGAGGCATCGCTCGCGGCGGCTGTGGCCGGCGCGGTGGCGCTCGAATCCGCGTTCCAGGTCACCAAGGACTGCATCCAGGTCCTCGGCGGCATCGGCTTCACGTGGGAGCACGACGCCCACCTGTACCTGCGCCGCGCGCAGTCGCTGCGAATCCTGCTGGGCTCCACGGCCTCCTGGAAGCGTCGCGTCGCGAACCTGACGATCGACGGCGCCCGCCGCGTCCTCAGCATCGACCTGCCGCCGGAGGCGGAGCAGATCCGCGCCGACGTCCGCGCCGAGCTCGAGCCCGCGACGGCGCTCGAGGGTGCCGAGCAGAAGGCGTACCTGGCCGAGAAGGGCTACACCTCACCGCATCTGCCCGCCCCGTGGGGCAAGGGCGCCGACGCGGTCACCCAGCTCGTCATCGCCGAGGAACTGCGCGCCGCCGCGCTCGTTCCGCACGACATGATCATCGGCAACTGGGTGATCCCCACGCTGATCGCGCACGGCAACGCCGAGCAGATCGAGCGATTCGTCCCGCAGTCGCTGCGTGGCGACATCGTGTGGTGCCAGCTGTTCTCCGAGCCCGGCGCGGGTTCCGACCTGGCCGGCCTGTCCACCAAGGCCACCAAGGTCGACGGTGGCTGGAAGCTCAACGGGCAGAAGGTGTGGACGTCCATGGCCCGCGAGGCGGACTGGGGTATCTGCCTGGCCCGCACCGACGCCGACGCTCCCAAGCACAAGGGCCTGTCGTACTTCCTGATCGACATCAAGAACAGCGGACTCGACATCCGCCCGCTGCGTGAGATCACGGGCGAGGCGCTGTTCAACGAGGTGTTCCTCGACGACGTGTTCGTCCCCGACGAGTGCCTGGTCGCCGAGCCCGGTGACGGCTGGAAGCTGGCGCGCACCACCCTCGCGAACGAGCGGGTGTCGCTGTCGCACGACTCGTCGCTCGGTTCGGGTGGTGAGGCGCTGCTCGACCTGGCCGCCTCGATCCCCGGTGGCCTCGACGACGAACAAATGACCGTTCTGGGCAAGGTGCTGTGCGACGCGCAGTCCGGCGGTCTGATGGGTCTGCGCACGACGCTGCGGTCGCTCACCGGCGCGCAGCCCGGCGCGGAGTCGTCGATCGCGAAACTGCTCGGCGTCGAACACATCCAGCAGGTGTGGGAGGTCGCGATGGAATGGGCGGGTCCGTCGTCCCTGCTCGGTGAGCAGCATCGCCGCTCGGCCACCCAAATGTTCCTGAACTCGCAGTGCATGTCGATTGCAGGTGGTACCACCAATGTGCAGCTCAACATCATCGGCGAGCGGATCCTGGGTCTGCCGCGCGATCCCGATCCCGGAAAGTGAGTTCCACACGCATGAGTAATCGCACGTTCGTCGTCGGCGTGGGTATGACCAAGTTCGAGAAGATCGAGTCTCGTGACTGGGAGTACCCGGACATGGTGTCCGAGGCCGTGGGCACCGCCCTGGCCGATGCCGGGATCTCGTACGACCAGGTGCAGCGCGCCGCCGTCGGGTACGTCTTCCAGCCGTCGGCCGCCGGTCAGCGTGCGCTGTACGAGACCGGTCTGACCGGTATCCCGATCGTCAACGTCAACAACAACTGCGCCACCGGCTCGTCGGCGCTCATGATGGCCCGCGAGTGGGTACAGGGCGGCATCGTCGACGTCGCCCTGGCGGTCGGGTTCGAGAAGATGACCAAGACGGCGCTCTCCGGTACCGGCGAGATGCCCAAGGTCACCACTCTCGACGATCACCTGAAGGTGATGACCGCCAAGCACGAGTGGGGCCGCGGTCCCATGACGGCGCAGCTGTTCGGCAACGCGGCACTCGAGCACATGGAGCGCTACGGCACCACCGCCGAGCAGATCGCGTCGGTGGCGGTCAAGAACCACAAGCACTCGGTGAACAACCCCTACGCGCAGTTCCGCGACGAGTACACGCTGGCGCAGGTGTTGGAAGACAAGATGATCCACGCGCCGCTCACCCGGTCGCAGTGTTCGCCCACCTCCGACGGCGCGGGTGCCGCGGTGGTCGTCAGCGAGCGGTTCGTGCGTGAGCACGGGCTCGAGGACCAGGCCGTGGAGATCGTCGCGCAGGCGCTCACCACCGACACCGCCGAGGCGTTCGCGGACAAGTCGATGATCGACGTCGTGGGCGCCCCCATGACGAAGGCCGCTGCGGCACAGGTGTTCGCCGAGTCGGGACTGACGGTCGACGACGTCGACGTGATCGAGTTGCACGACTGCTTCGCGATCAACGAGATCATCACGTACGAGGGCCTCGGCCTGTGCGAACCGGGCGAGGGTGGCAAGCTCGTCGAGTCCGGTGGCACCACGTACGGTGGCAAGTGGGTCGTCAACCCGTCCGGCGGCCTCATCTCGAAGGGGCACCCGCTGGGCGCCACCGGCCTGGCGCAGTGCGCCGAGCTCACGTGGCAGCTGCGTGGTCAGGCCGACGCCCGCCAGGTCGACGGTGCCCGCGTCGGTCTGCAGCACAACCTCGGCCTCGGTGGTGCGTGCGTCGTCACGCTGTACCGGGCCGGGACCATCTCCAAGGAGTCGTAACACCATGCCCATCGACGTGAAGGCCGCGCTGTCGGCCGAACCGACTGTCCGCGAGGCTAACTGGACCGAGCGCGACGTCCTGCTGTACCACCTGGGTCTCGGCGCGGGAGTGAACGCGCTCGATCCCGCGGAACTCGGCTGGGTGTACGAGAAGGGTCTGCGGGTCCTGCCGACGTTCGCGATGGTCGCGGGCCAGGGCATCTCGGCCGGCACACTGAAGCCGGCCGGAATGAACATGCCCGGCATCGACATCGACCTGCGCAAGATCCTGCACGGCGGCCAGTCGCTGGCGCTGCACGCACCGATCCCGACCACCGGTTCCGCGCGGATCTCCTCGCGGGTCGCCGACGTGTGGGACAAGGGCAAGGCCGCGGTCATCGTGCTCGAGCAGTCCGCGACGGACCAGGACGGAAACCCGTTGTGGACCACCGCCATGCAGATCTGGGCCCGCGGTGAGGGCGGCTTCGGCGGCGACGCCGGCCCGGAGGTCACCAACGCGGTGCCCGAGCGGGACGCCGACAAGGTCCTGGTCTCGCCGACCAGCACCCAGCAGGCGCTCGTCTACCGGCTCAGCGCCGACATGAACCCGCTGCACGCCGACCCGGAGTTCGCGAAGATGGCCGGTTTCGACCGTCCGATCCTGCACGGGCTCGCGTCGTACGGCGTCGTCTGCAAGGCCGTCGTCGACGGCCTGCTCGGGGGCGATCCCGCTCGCGTGCAGAGCTACTCGGTGCGCTTCGCGGGCTCGATCTACCCCGGCGAGACCATCGAGACGTCGGTGTGGCAGGACGGGAACACGCTCACGCTGCTCGCGACCTGCCCCGAGCGCGACGGCCAGCCGGTGCTGACTCACGCCACCATGGAGGTTCGCTCGTGAAGGTCGGTGACCACCCGACAGCGCAGACCCATCCGCACGGCACCGTCCTGACGTCGGCGCCGCAGGATGCGCCGGTCGACCGCGCCACCGCGGCCGCCCGGCGGGTGATCGACGCGATGCTGCGCACCGATCGCGGCAACGCGAATCTGGATCGGGTCGCGGAGGAGTTGAACAGTATCGCCGACCATCTCGAGGAGCACGCTCCCGAGGTGGCCGAGCGGATGATCGACATGTGGAGCGGTGAGGGTGTCACCCGCCACGACCCGATCACCGGTCCGGAGAACGCGATCGCGCCGCCGCTGGTCCTGAAGGGACTCGACGACGGCTCGGTGCAGGGCGTCGTGACGCTGACCCTGCCGTACCAGGGTCCGCCCGGGTGCGTGCACGGCGGCGTGTCGTCGCTGATCCTCGACCACGTACTCGGCGTCGCGAACGCGTGGGGCGGCAAGGCCGGTATGACCGCGCAGCTCAACGTGCGGTACCACAAGCCGACTCCGCTGTTCGAGGAGTTGACCGTCACCGGGAAGCAGATCTCGGTGGACGGCCGCAAGATTCACACCGTCGGCGACATCAAGAACGCCGCCGGTGAGGTGTGCGTGTCGGTGGAGGGACTGTTCATCGACGCTTCGGTGCCGCGCCCGCGGTAACCGTCTGGCCTCGAGCTGAAGGGTCCCTTCGTGCGCTGTCCGCGTGTGAAGGGACCCTTCAGCTCTTCCAACGGAAGAGGAGATCGACTGTGGGGAAGCTCGACGAGAGGGTCGCGATCGTCACCGGTGCCGGCATGGGCATCGGCCGAGGGATCGCGGGAGCGTTCGCGCGTGAGGGTGCGAGCGTGCTGGTGGCCGAGATCGACGAGGCCGCCGGTGAATCGACCGCGCAGTGGCTGCGCGACGAGTGGGGCGTCGAGGCGAAGTTCCTGCGGACCGACATCACCGACAAGGACCAGGTCCACGCGATGGTCGACGGTGCGGTCGCGCAGTTCGGCCGCCTCGACATCCTCGTCAACAACGCGTGGCGCAGCAGCGGCTACGCGCGGCTCGAGAACATCACCGACGAGCAGCTGCGCGGCGGTTTCGACATGGCGGTGATGGCCGCGTTCTGGGCGATGCAGCGAGCACTGCCCGAACTGGAGAAGCGCGGCACCGGCCGGGTGATCAACCTGTGCTCGCTCAACGGTGTGAACGCGCACATGTACTCGGTGCACTACAACGCCGCGAAGGAGGCACTGCGCACGCTCACCCGCACCGCCGCCCGCGAGTGGGCGCCGAAGCAGGTGTGTTGCAACGTGATCTGCCCGGGAGCGCAGAGCGCTGCATACCAGCGGACCGTCGAGGCCAACCCGCAGATGGCGGCGACGATGGCGTCGGCCAACCCGATGGGTCGCATCGGCGACCCGCTCGACGACATCGGCCCCGTCGCAACGTTCCTGGCGAGCGACGATTCCCGCTACGTCACCGGCAACACGCTGTTCGTCGACGGCGGCGGGCACATCAACGGCGTGCAGTGGGCGCCGCAGGTGGACTGACGACCGGTCAGGCGCTGGGGGAGTCGACGACGCTGCCGTAGGAACTGCCGAAGCTGCCGGTGTTCGAGCTGCCCAGGCTGCCGTTGGACGAGCTGCCCACGCTGCCCGTGTCGAGACTGCCGGACCCGAGCTGACCGAGCAGCGGCGTCAGGAGCGAGGGAAGGCTGAAGGTGATGCTGCCGGCCGAGCTGCTCGGCTCGGGTGGCTCGGGCAGCGCGGCGGCGGTGCCCGGCGCGAACGCCATCACCGCTGCTGTCCCGGCCGCCACCAGCACGGCCCCGAGCGCTGCCCGCACCCGACGACCCGTCGTATCAGTCACCATGTTGGGTTCCCTTTCGTCAGTTCGGGACGAATGAAACACGACGAAGGCCCCGGTCGGGGCCGGATCGGACGGATTCACCCCGGGCTTCACGTCGGCACCGGACGGCGCTCGGCGAGCCGACGGTGCCCAGCCGAGGGCGCCGATCTTCCGTAGGGTCGGCACCGATGACGTACGAATTGACTGCAATCGAACTGACCGACAGTGCGCGAACGTGGTTGATCGAGCGGCCCATCGAGATCGCGGTCTACATCGTGATCGCGCTCGTCCTGCGCTTCGTGCTGCACCGGGTCGTCGACCGCGCGACCCGGGAGAGACCTGGTGGGGAGCCGGGCCTGCTGCGTCCGCTGCGGGAACGCCTGCCTGCGGGGACGCGGGACTCGGTGGCCGCGCAGCGTCGAGCGCAGCGCGCCCGCACCATCGGGTCGGTGCTCAAGTCCGGGGTGTCGATCGTGACGCTCACGTGGTGCGTGCTGCAGATCCTGACGGTGTTCAGTGTCAACGTCGCGCCCCTGGTCGCCTCCGCCGGCGTGGTCGGCGTCGCGCTGGGCTTCGGTGCGCAGAACCTGGTGCGGGACTTCCTGACCGGCATGTTCATGCTGCTCGAGGACCAGTACGGGGTGGGCGACATCATCGACGTCGGTGAGGCGTCCGGGACCGTCGAGACGGTGGGCCTGCGCGTCACCACGATCCGGGACCTGAACGGCACGCTGTGGTACTGCCGCAACGGTGAGATCGCGCGTGTCGGCAACATGAGCCAGGGTCACGCGGTGGCAGTGATCGATCTGCCCATCGCCCCGGGGGCGGCGGTCCCGCGGGCGACCGAAGTGGCGCTCACCGCGGCCATCGAAGCCTCCGAGGACGAAGCGATCGCCGACGCGGTGCTGGAACGGCCGCAGATGCTCGGGGTCAACGGCGTCACCGCGGAGTCGGTGATGCTGCGGTTGACCGCTCGTGTCAAGCCCGGACAGCAGTGGGCGGTGCAGCGGTACATCACTCAGGCCGTGCTCGCCGCATTCGACGAGCACGACATCGCGGCGCCACTCGCGGCGCTGGCGGCGATGCGCGGGCCAGCCCAGGGCTGACGGCTGTCCGAAAGATCCAATCGCGGGAAACCTGCGGACGGCTAGCGTGGCCACATGACTCCTCAGCTGAACGCCATCGGCCTCGTGACGACGGATCTCGCGGCATCCCTGCGCTTCTACCGACTGCTCGGCCTCGACATCCCCGCCGATATCGAGTCCCATCCCCACGTCGAGGTGGTTGCCGGCGGGGTGCGGTTGATGTGGGACACCGTCGAGGTCGTGGAGTCCTTCGGCGGCCCGTACACCCCGCCTACCGGCGACGCGCGGGTCTCGCTCGCGTTCGAGTGCGACGGACCGGCGGACGTCGACGCGGTGTGGGCGCGGCTCGCCGAAGCGGGGCACGGCGAGGTGGAACCGTTCGACGCCCCGTGGGGGCAGCGCTACGCGACGGTCACGGATCCCGACGGCAACGGCGTCGACCTGTTCGCGGCGTTGCCGTCTTGACGCAGTTCGCCGAACGGGCGGCCCGTGATGCGGCGCGATTCGCGGATGAGATGGCCCTGGTCGACGTAGCCGCACTCGGCCGCCACGGCGGCGGACGGCAGGCCTTGCCCCGCCAGCTCGCGGGCGCGGGCGAGGCGCAGGATGCCGGCCAGGGTCTTCGGTCCGTAGCCGAAGCTGCGGTTGCCGAGGCGGTGCAGCGCGCGGGCCGACAGTCCGGTGGCTTCGGCGACCCCGGCCACCGGCACCCCCGTCCCGAGGAGACGGGCCGCGACGGTCACCGCGTGGTCTGGTAGGCCGACATCGGCCAGGCGCCTCACCGCGAACGTCTCGAACGCGGCGGCGGCGCCGGTGGGATCCAGTGCGCTCAGGGCCGCCGCCGGCCGACGGCCGACGACGTCGTCGAGCGGCACCCGCTGGTCACGCAGGTGTGCGGCCGGGACGCCGAGCAGGTGCGGGAGCAGGCCGGGCGGAAACCGCACACCCACACCGGGCTGCGTGGACGCGGTGACGGTGAACGGCCCGGTGTCGGGACCCGCGACCAGGACCGCGCCGTCCCGCCACACGAGATCCATGCAGCCGTCCGGCAGCACCGTGCCGTCCGACGAACGGACCGTGTGCCAGACGGTGGCACCGGGAACCGCGTGTGACGGGCGCTCGCTGTACACGGCCCCAGTACAACACGCGGGGACGACAGGGTCAGCCCACCAGCGTGCGCCCGACCGCCTTCAGTCCCACGGCCCAGTCGATCAGCTCCGGAACCTCTTCTCCCGTCGCGCAGAAGGTGGCCGGTCGGAAGACCACGACCGTCGCGCCGGCGGCATGCCAGGCCAGGGCCTTCTCGGCGGTCGCGTCGAGGTCGACGGTGCCGTCGTCGCGGCGCTCCGGCCCCACCGACACCTGGACGATCGCGGTGCGGGGATCGCGACCGTGCGCCTCGAAGGTGTCGCGCAACAGCGTGACGCTGTCCGCGAAGGTCTGCATGTCGGCGGGGTTGACGGTCCAGCCGTCGGCGACGCGGGCGATGCGGTCGAAGTTGCGCCGACTCGGGCCGAATCCGAAGATCACCGGCACCCGCCCCTGCACCGGCAGGGGGCGGGCGTGGAAGTCCTCGAAGGAGAACTCGCGGCCCTGGAAGTCGGTCGGCGCGTCGGTCCACAGTTCGCGGCACGCGCGGACGGTGTCCTCCAGGCGGCCGAAGCGGGCGTCGAAGGGCATGTTGGTGGCCGTGTACTCGGCTTCCTGCCAGCCGACGCCCATCCCGATCGCCGCCCGCCCCTCGGAGAGCCGGTCGAGGGTGGCGATCTGCTTGGCCAGCAGCACCGGCGGGCGGATCGTCGCGATCAGCACCGACACGTTGAGCAACGCCCGTTCCGTGACGGCCGCGACCGACGACAGCAGTGACATCGGCTCGTACCAGTCGTGTTCGATCGGGAACGGGAAGCCGTGGGTACGAACGCGTTCCGCATGCGCGGCCGCGTTGAAGCCGAGGTGGTCTCCGGTGGAGATCATGTCGACTCCCGCGCGGTCCGCGGCAGCGGCCACATCGAGCACCGGGCGGATCCGTCCGGCGTAGAGGTTCTCGGCTCCGAGGATGTTCAGACCGACCTGCATGGTGCTCCTGTTCCGCGGCTACGCGTTCGGCGCCGCCTTCGTCACGGACTTTGCCTCATCGAGAGTCGCAGCGCAGCACCGATTCTCACAGAGTGCGCTGCGCGTGCTCACTGAGGTTGCCGACCAGGTCGATGCAGGTGAGCCGCTGGGTGAACATCCACTCGCCGTTGCGGACCGCGAACGCATCGAAGTAGCGGCCGGTCAGGATCGGCTGCAGGGGAAGCGCGTCCGTTGCCTGCAGCACCGTGAAGTACGACAGGGACGTCGCGGTCCTGCAGTCGTCGGCGACGTCGACCCGCAGGTTGGTGACCACGTGCTTGGTGCGCGGCCGCGGCGGTGTGCCGTGCATCCGGATGAAGCTGCGGCACGCCTCCAGCACGCCGGCGGGGTCGCAGTCGCGCACCGCCCCCACCGGCGTCCCGGTACCGTCGCACTGCCCGTACACCGCGTGCGCGAAGAGGTCGGCTACCTCCTCGAGCCGCGCCTCGTCGACGAGGTGCGTGTAGCGGTGGGCGAGGTCGCGGATGGACTCGACCGCGCCGAGTCGTTCGACGGTCCAGGCGGACATCAGACGTGGATCTCGCGTCGGTTCATCTTGCCGGTCGCGTTGCGCGGCAACAGGTCCGTGGTGATGCGCCACTTCGTCGGCACCTTGAAGTAGGACAGGCGTTCGGAGGCGAACTCCCGCAGTTCCTCCTCGGTGACCGTCGCGCCCGGCGTCACCACGACGACCGCCGATACTTCCTGACCCAGATCCGGGTGCGGGGAGCCGACGACCGCGCACTCCTGCACTGCCGGGTGCTCGTCGAGGATCTGCTCGATCTCGGTGGGGTAGACGTTCTCGCCGCCGCGCAGGATCAGGTCCGAGCGCCGACCGGTGAGCCGCAGGCGGCCGTCCTCGACGACGCCGTAGTCGCCGGTGCGCAGCCAGCGGTCGGGGGTGATCGAGTTCTCCGTCGCGACAGGGTCGTTCCAGTAGCCGAGCATGACGAACGGGCTGCGCACGCACACCTCGCCCTCCATACCGTCCGGCAGCCACTCGCCGAACGGATCCCGGATCTCCATGCTGACCGTGATGATCGGCCGCCCCAGCGTGCCCGGGTACTCCTCGAGTTCGGCAGAGGTGGCCACCGCGATGGCGGTGCTGCACTCGGTGAGCCCGTAGCTGTCGACGAGGGCGTTGCGCGCGAACGGAACCTGTTCGCGCAGGCGGTCCTTGAACGCGATCGACGACGGCGCCGACGCGAGCGAGAACGACGTCAGCGACGAGAGGTCGTACTTGTCGAGGTTGCCGTGTTCGAGCAGACGCGAGGCCATCGTGGGGACCGCGCCCCAGTTGGTGACACGTTCGCGCTCGACGAGGCGGAGGATCCGGTCGACGTCGAAGGAGCCCTGGTTGATGACCAGCGCGCCGCCCATCGCGAGGCGGGGGACCGCCAGGTTGTGCAGGCTCGCGATGTGGAAGAGCGGGGAGGTGAGCAGGTCGCGCATGTGGGTCGGCACGTCCGGATCGAACTGCTGTCCCGTGAACGACGCCATGATCGCGCCGTTGTAGCGGTGGTAGTCGACGACCGCGAGCAGGTTGCGGTGCGAGTGCAGCGCGCCCTTGGGGCGGCCGCTGGTGCCGGACGTGTACAGGATCACCGACGGATCGTCCTCGTCGACCGCGACGACGGGACGCTGCGCGCCGGCGAACTCGGCGAAGAGGTTGGGAAGGTCCTCTTCCATGGTCAGGATCGTGATCCCGGACGTGTCCACCCCGGCGAGCGCGGCGCCGCGCTTGGCGTCGACGACCAGGACCTTGGGGGCGCTGTGCTGCAGGCCGTACTCGATCTCGCGCGGCACCCACCAGCCGTTGAGGCCGACGGTGATCGCACCGAGCGCCTGCGTCGCCCAGAACGAGGTGACCCATTCCGGCGTGTTGGCGCCCAGGATCGCGACCCGGTCGCCCTTCTCCACGCCGTACCGGTCCCGCAGCGCCGCGGCGAGCGCGTAGGCGTCGGCGGCGTGCTGTGCGTAGGAGACGCGACGGTCCTCGGTGACCAGGTAGTCCCGGTCGCCCCACTTCACGGACTGCGCCAGCAGATCGCCGACGGCCCGATCCCGGTTCTTCATGACCGGCATGCGGGTGCCGAGGACCTCTTCCTCGACGATCTCGAACGGTCCGCCGAAGCCGGTGAGACGAGAGATGACCTGATCCAGGTGCAGTTGTGGATCGGCGGGGGCTGTCATGGGTGACCTTTCTTCGATGTCACAGTGTCGCTCCTGTCACCATTGACCAGCGAACACCCAGGTAGATGCCGTGAGGTGTGTCATGTGACGGGTTTCTCACGGCAATTTCTCACGTCCGGAACCCGCGATGGGGGGAGTTACCACTGAGCGAGACTGACGGTGATCTGCGCGACAGCCCGCGGATACTTTTCGCGCATAGGACATGGCTGCCCCGCCGACACCGCCGACGGCCATCAGTACCGCGCCCACCGGCGCCGTGACAGGAGAGAATGAGTTGGAACGCACCACGATTGCCGAGATGCTGCTCGATCGCGTCGGCGACGAGCATCTCGGTCTCCGCACCCGCGAGCAGGACTGGACGTGGGACGAGGTCGTCCGCGAGAGCGCCGCGTGCGGTGATCTCGCCCGATCGCTGCGGACCGACGGGCCGTTCCATATCGGCGTGCTGCTCGAGAACGTGCCGGAGTTCCTGTTCTGGCTCGGTGGCGCGGCGCTGACCGGCGCGACGATCGTCGGGATCAACCCGACGCGTGGCGCGGCGGAACTCGAGGCCGAGATCAAGTACGTCGACTGCCAGCTGATCGTCACCGACGCCGCGGGCATGGAGAAGCTGAAGGGCCTGGATCTGGGGCTGTCCGAGGACCGGTTCGTCCTCGTCGACGCACCGGACTACCGGGAGCGGATCGATGCCCACCGGGTGGAGCCGGCCATGGCCGACGGCATCGACGAGTTCAGCCTGTTCCTGCTGCTGTTCACGTCGGGCACCACCGGGATGTCCAAGGGCGTCAAGTGCAGCCAGGGCCGCCTGTCGCGCCTGGCGTACGCGAACACCGCGAAGTACGGGCACAAGCGCGACGACGTCGATTACTGCCCGATGCCACTGTTCCACGGCAACGCGCTGATGGCGTTGTGGGCGCCGGCGCTCGCGAACGGTGCCACGGTGTGTCTGCCGGAGGCGAGGAAGTTCTCCGCCTCGGGTTTCCTCCCGGACGTGAAGTTCTTCGGCGCGACGTTCTTCACCTACGTCGGCAAGGCCCTGTCGTACTTGATGGCGACCCCGGAGCTGACCGGCGACATCGACAACAAGCTCGAGCGCGGGTTCGGCACCGAGGCCTCTCCGGAGGACAAGGCCGAGTTCGTCCGCCGCTTCGGCGCCGAACTGTTCGAGGGCTACGGCTCGTCGGAGGGTGCCGGCTCGGTCAAGCTCGACCCGGAGGCGCCCTCCGGCGCGCTCGGTCGCCCCGCGCACGACGGCATCCTGGTGGTGAACCCGGAGACGCGTGAGGAGTGCGCCCGCGCGATCCTCGACGAGCACGGCCGGGTGCTCAATCCGGACGAGGCCATCGGCGAGATGATCAACACCGAGGGCGCGCGTGCCTTCGAGGGCTACTACAAGAACGACGCCGCCGACGCCGACCGCATCAAGCACGGCTGGTACTGGACCGGCGATCTCGGCTACATCGACGAGGCCGGGTTCATCTACTTCGCCGGACGCAAGGGCGACTGGATCCGCGTGGACGGCGAGAACACGTCGGCGTTGATGATCGAGCGGGTGCTGCGCCGCCACCCGGAGGTCATCGCGACGGGCGTGTACGCGATCCCGGATCCGAAGTCGGGTGACCAGGTGATGGCCGCGATCGAGGTCGAATCGCTCGAAGGCTTCGACCCGGTCAAGTTCGCCGAATACCTCTCCGGGCAGGCCGATCTCGGCAGCAAGGCGACGCCGCGGTTCCTGCGGGTCTCGACCAACCTGCCGATCACCGGGTCCAACAAGGTCCTCAAGCGCGAACTGCAGGCCGAGCTGTGGCGCACCGATGAGCCGGTCTACCGCTGGGTGGGCCGCGGCGAGCCCGTCTACGAGGCGATGACCGCAGAGGACAAGGCCGCGCTCGAGGCGGAGTTCGTCGCCTCCGGTCGCCAGCGTTTCCTGGGCGTCTGACGTGACCCGCAAGGTTGCGCTGGTCACGGGCGCGAGCCGCGGTATCGGCCGGGAGATCGCGCTCGCGTTCGCGCGTGAGGGTTTCGACGTGGCCATCACCGCCCGCACGGTGCGGGAGGGCGACGGCGCCGTGACGCCTCGCACCCGCGCGGAGGGCGAGACGCTGATCGCGGTGCCCGGCAGCCTCGAGACGACCGCCGCCGAGATCGAGGCGTGCGGCGTCCGCGCGCTGCCGATCCGGATGGATCTGCTCGACCTGGAATCGGTGCTGGCCGCCGCGGACGAGGTACTGCGGGTCCTGGGCCGGGTCGACGTCCTGGTCAACAACGCCTACGCGCAGACGGCCGGCCACATGGAACGGATCCTGGAGCTGCAGCTCGGCGACGCCGAGGTCATGGTCCGCGGCAACTACCTGCATCAGCTGGCGCTGATCCAGCGGGTGCTGCCGTCGATGGTCGAGAACGGGGACGGGGTGATCGTCGACCTGGTGTCGGGATCGGCGACGACGGACCCGCCGGCCGCGCCCGGCGAGGGCGGCTGGGGCGTCGCGTACGCGGCATCGAAGGCGGCGTTCGGGCGACTGGCCGGTGCCGTCAACGCGGAATACCGCGGGCGCGGTATCCGCGCGTTCAATCTGAGCCCCGGATTCGTGGTCACCGAGTCCGGTAAGGCGCGCGGCGGCACCGAGAAGATCGAGGACGCCGGATTCGACTCGGTGCCCGCGACGGTGCCGGCCGCCGCCGCGGTCTGGCTGGCCACCGCACCCGACGCCGAGCGTTTTCTCGGAAAGGTGGTCTGGGCGCCCAAGCTGGTGAATGATTTCACTGATTCCGCCACGTCCTGACGGGCGTCTCGGAGTCGACCGAGTGCAGGTGGGGTCGCGGTTCCCGCTGTGCGAGACGTGTGACCCGGGGATCCGACTCGGTCGCTAGCGTCCGGGACAACGCAGGCAGACAGTCGCCGGAACCCGGCGGCTGTCTGCCTTTGGTAAACGACGTCGTTTGGTATTAGAGGAGTAACGATGGATTTGAGGGAATCCCCCGAACAGCTCGCGCTCCGCAAGGAGCTGCGTGCGTACTTCGCGGCGCTGCTGCCGGAGGAGAAGCGACGCAAGGCCGGCGAGGAGGGCGTGGGCGGCCAGTACTTCCGCGAGGTCGTCAAGCTGCTCGGCCAGGACGGCTGGCTGGGCATCGGTTGGCCCAAGGAGTACGGCGGACAGGGCCGCTCCATCGAGGAGCAGTTCGTGTTCTTCGACGAGGTCCAGCGCGCCGGCCTGCCGTTCCCGTTCGTCACCGTCAACACCGTCGGCCCGACGCTGATGAAGTACGGCACCGAGGAGCAGAAGGAGCGCTTCCTGCCGGGCATCCTCGCGGGTGACATCGTCTTCGCGATCGGCTACACCGAGCCCGAGGCCGGCACCGACCTCGCGTCGCTCAAGACGCGCGCGGTCGCCGACGGCGAGGACTTCGTGGTCGACGGCGCCAAGATCTTCACGTCGGGCGCGAACACCGCCGACTACGTGTGGCTCGCGGCCCGCACCGATCCGGAGGCCCCCAAGCACAAGGGCATCTCGATCCTCGTGGTGCCCACCGGCGACCCCGGCTTCTCGTGGTCGCCGATCAACACCGTCGGCGGTCTCATGGTCACCGCCACGTACTACAGCGGTATCCGGGTGCCGCAGAAGGACGTCATCGGTGACGTCAACGGTGGCTGGCAGCTGATCGCCGCGCAGCTCAACCACGAGCGCATCGGTCTGGCCGCGATCGGTGGCCGCACCTACGGTCTGTGGCACCAGGTCCTGGACTGGGCCAAGGAGAACGGCGCGATCGAGATTCCGTGGGTGCAGCAGGAGTTCGCGCGCACGCACGCCAAGCTCGAGGCCATGCGCCTGCTGAACTGGAAGATGACCGCGGCCGTCGCCGCCGACACGCTGTCCGGCGCCGACGCCGGCGCCACCAAGGCGTACGGCACCGAGACCCACATCGACGTGTACCGCACGCTGCTGGGCATCCTCGGCGCCGCGGGTCGCATCCGCCCCGAGTCGCCGGGCGCGCTGCTGGCCGGGCAGATCGAGCAGATCTCCCGCCAGGGCATGGTCAACACGTTCGGTGGCGGCGTCAACGAGGTCCTGCGCGACATGGTCGGCACGATGGGCCTCGGTCTGGCACGTGAGAAGAGGGTCAAGTGAGCGAATTCCTCACCAAGCTCAAGGCATTCGAGGGTCAGATCCTGACTCCCACGGTGTGGGGTCCGGACGAGGTCAACACCCCGATGATCCGGCACTGGGTCGAGACGATGGGCGACACCAGCCCGATCTACCTCGACGACGACGCGGCCCGGGCGACCGGCCGTGACGGCGCTGTCGCACCGGCGCTGATGGCGCAGGTGTGGACCATGCGCACCTTCAACGACAAGATGGCGAACAACGATCCGTCGCAGGTGTGGACCGATCTGATCGCCACGCTCGACGGCGAAGGCTTCACGTCCGTCGTCGCGACCGACTCGGACTTCGAGTTCTTCACGGAACTGCGTCCCGGCGACCGTGTTTCGCTCACCGAGGTGATCGAGTCGATCTCCGAGGAGAAGAAGACCGGCCTCGGCGTCGGACACTTCGTCACGACGCTCAAGACGTACCGCCGCGGCGGCGCCGCGAACGGACACAGTGGGGACGACGAGGTTGTCGCGACGCAGCGTTGGCGGACGTTGCGCTTCAAGCCGAAGGGCAGCGAGAAGGCGGCCGAGAAGCCGGCGGAGAAGTCGGGCGGCCCCATCCCGGGCCTGCGCCCCCGCCCGGCTCTCAACGCCGACAACGCTTTCTGGTTCGAGGCCGCCAAGGAGCACCGCCTGGTGATCCAGCGGTGCACCAACTGCGGCGTGCTGCGCCACCCCACGGGTCCGATGTGTGGCGCGTGCCAGTCGCTGAACTGGGACACCGTCGACGCCTCGGGCCGGGGCATCGTCTACAGCTTCGTCGTCAACCACCACCCGCAGATCCCCGGATTCGAGTACCCGCTCATCGTGGCGACCATCGAACTCGAAGAGGGCACGCGCCTGATCGCGAACATGACCGGCATCGCGCCGGACGATGTCGAGATCGGCATGCCGGTGGAACTGGACTGGATCGACGCCGACCCGGATCTGACGCTGCCCGCGTTCCGTCCGGCCGCACGGGAGGACTCCTGATGGACTTCAACTTCAGCGAAGAGCAAGAGGCAATTCGTAACCTCGCCGACGAGGTCTTCACCAGCAAGGCCGACATCGACCGCGTCAAGCAGGTCGAGCTGAGCGACGAGCGCCTGGACCGCGACCTGTGGCGCGAACTCGCCAACACGGGCCTGCTGGGTATCGCGCTGCCCGAGGATCTCGGCGGCGGCGGCATGGGCCTGTCCGAGCTGTACGTCCTGCTCGAGCAGCAGGGCCGCCACGTCGCGCCCGTGCCGATCTGGCAGTCGGCCCTCGCGGCCCTCGCGGTCGCCGAGTTCGGAACCGATGCGCAGCGCACCGCGCTGGTGCCGGGAGTGGCGGAGGGCAGCAGCTTCCTCACGATCGGTCTCGAGGAGTTCGGCCCCTACATCGAGGGGAACCCGCAGACCACCGCCGCCGAGGCGAACGGGCAGTGGACCCTCACGGGCGCCAAGGCCGTCGTCCCGATCACGCACGTCGCGGATCGCGCGATCGTCTCGGCCACGACGCCGACCGGTGCCGCGCTGTTCGTCGTCGACCTCGGGCGCGAGGGTGTCTCGGTGGAGCAGACGCAGTCCACCACCTGGGAGATCTGCGGCAACGTCACGCTCGAGTCCGCCCCGGCGGAGCTGCTCGGCCCCGCCGACGGCACCACCGCGCAGTGGTTGCTCGACCGTGTCGAGCTCGCGCTCGCCGCGATCCAGCTCGGCGTCGGTTCCGGCGCCGTCCAGCAGGCCGTCACGTACCTCAACGGCCGCCACCAGTTCGGCCGTCCGCTGGCGACCTTCCAGGCCGTCAACCACCAGCTGGCCGACTGCTACATCGACCTCGAGGCCATGCGCGTGACGCTGTGGCAGGCCGCGTGGCTGCTCGCCGAGGGGCAGGAGCTGGGCACGTCGGTGCTCGTCGCCAAGTGGTGGGCCACCGACGGCGGCCAGCGCGTGGTGCACCGCACCACGCACGTGCACGGCGGCATGGGTGTCGACACCGACTACCCCGTGCACCGGCACCTGCTGTGGGGCAAGCAGATCGGCGCCACCCTGGGCGGTTCGGCGTCGGATCTCGCCCGTCTCGGCGCGCAGCTCGCCGCGGGTGTCGAGGTGGTCGCATGACCGCCACCGTCACCGTCACGGGCCGCAGCTACGACGACATCGCCGTCGGCGAGGTGCTGCCGGAGCTGGCGATCCCGCTGACCCGCACGCTGATCGTCGCGACGGCGATCGCGACCCGCGACTTCCAGGACGTGCACCACGATCCGGAGCTGGCGCAGCAGCGCGGCAGCAAGGACGTGTTCATGAACATCCTCACCAGCAACGGGCTGGCCGGGCGGTTCGTGACGGACTGGGCGGGGCCGTTCGCGACCGTGCGCCGGGTCAAGATCCGGCTCGGTGCCCCCAACTACCCGGGCGACACCATGACCATGAGCGGTGAGGTCGTCTCGAAGGAGAACGGTCTCGTCGAGGTGAAGGTCGTCGGCGCGAACAGCCTCGGCAACCACCTCGCGGGCTCCGTCACCGTCGCGTACCCCGCCGCCAGCGAAGGGAAGGACGCCTGATGGCTGTCAGCCCGCTCTCGGGTGCCGCCGCGATCGTCGGTATCGGTGCCACCGAGTTCTCGAAGAAGTCCGGCCGTTCGGAGCTGCAGCTCGCGTGCGAGGCGGTCACCGCGGCCCTCGCCGACGCCGGCATCGACCCCTCCGAGGTCGACGGTCTGACCACGTTCACGATGGAGACCAACGGCGAGATCCTCGTCGCCCGCAACTGTGGACTCGGGGAGCTCAAGTTCTTCTCCCGGATCGGCTACGGCGGCGGCGCGGCGTGCGCGTCGGTGCAGCAGGCCGCGATGGCCGTCGCGACCGGCATCGCCGACGTCGTGGTGGTCTACCGCGCGTTCAACGAGCGCTCCGGAATGCGCTTCGGTGCGGGCCAGCACGACCGCCCGATGGACTCCACCGCCGACCGCGCAGCGTACGCATGGTTGACCCCGCAGGGACTGGCGACTCCCGCCCAGTGGGTCGCGATGTTCGCCCGGCGGTACATGTACCAGTACGGTGCCACGAGTGAGGATTTCGGCCGGGTTGCTGTCGTGGACCGCAAGCATGCCGCGAACAACCCGAAGGCGTGGTTCTACGGCAAGCCCATCACGCTCGAGGACCACCAGAACTCCCGGTGGATCGCCGAGCCGTTGCACCTGCTCGACTGCTGCCAGGAGACCGACGGCGGTCAGGCCCTCGTCATCGTCTCGGCCGAGCGCGCCAAGGACCTGCGTCAGAAGCCCGCGATCATCAAGGGCGCTGCGCAGGGCTCCGGCAAGGACCAGCACATGATGGCGAGCTACTACCGGCCCGACATCACCGGGATCCCGGAGATGGGTCTGGTCGGTCGTCAGCTCTACGCCCAGGCCGGGCTGACGCCGGACGACATCGACGCCGCGGTCCTCTACGACCACTTCACTCCTCTGGTGCTCCCGCAGCTCGAGGAACTCGGTTTCTGCCGTCCCGGCGAGGCCAAGGACTTCATCCGCGAGGGCAATCTGGAGATCGGTGGACGGCTGCCGAGCAACACGCACGGCGGCCAGCTCGGTGAGGCGTACCTCCACGGCGTCAACGGCATCGCGGAGGCGGTCCGGGTGCTGCGGGGCACGTCCACCAACCAGCCCGAGAAGGTCGAGAACATGATCGTCACGGCGGGAACTGCGGTCCCCACGTCCGGTCTGATTCTCGGCGTCGCCTGACCGAATTACCTGGAAGGACCGAAGAATGACGGCAGTGGAGCAGAAGCCGGCCGGCGCGTGGCGTGGGGTCGACCTCGGCACCCGCACGGTGAGCTACGACGAGCGCGACGCGATCCTGTACGCGCTCGCCGTCGGCGCCAAGGCCACCGACCTGGACCTCGTGATGGAGGACCGGCTGCGGGTGCTGCCGACGTTCGCGCTGACCCTGGCCCAGTGGGCCCCCGACGAGCTGGGGCAGCGCGGTGCCTTCGACACGAAGACCGCGCTGCACGGCTCGCAGGAGCTGAAGGTGCTCGCACCGCTGCCGCGCAGCGGTGAGCTGTCGCTGAAGGCCACGGTCGGCGAGGTCTGGGACAAGGGCGCCGCGGCGGTGTTCGAGGTACGCGTCGAGTGCGAGTACTTCGTGGCCACCTGGTCGCTGTTCGCCCCGGGCGCAGGCGGATTCGGTGGCGAGCGCGGCCCGTCCAAGCCGCCGGCGCCGGAGGGCGAGCCGAACCTGACCACCGAGCTGGTCACCGCCGCGAACCAGACGGCGCTGTACCGGCTGCTCGGCGACATGCACCACATCCACATCGATCCGGAAGCGGCCGCGCACATCGGTCAGCCGCGTCCGATCATGCACGGACTGTGCACACTCGCCGCATCGACGCTGCCGCTCGCCCGGGAGCTCGGCGTGCACCCGGCGGACCTGAAGGAGCTGCAGGGCCGCTTCGCTGCCCCGATGTTCCCCGGTGACACCGCGGAGCTGAAGGCGTGGGGTGACGCCTCGGGTCTGTCGTTCGAGCTGGTCCGCGAGGGCAAGGCGGCGATCTCCGGCGGTTACGCGGTCTTCGCCGAGTAGCCCCGTCAGGACTTCAGCTGCGGGAGCGTTCGACTTCGGTCACGCTCCCGCAGCTGTTTTCACGTCCGGGCTCAGTTGCCCTGCGTCGCCATGTAGCGGGCCGGGTACTCGCCGCCACCGTGGACCGCGAGGTCGGCACCGTTGACGTACGACGACAGGTCGCTGCCCAGGAACAGGCAGGCCTTCGCGATGTCGGCCGGCACGGCCATGCGCTCCATCGGCAGGGTGCGGGTGACCGCGGCGCCGCCGTCCTCGCCGTACACCGACGCCGCCGCCTCGGTGCGGATCAGGCCCGTGGTGATGTGGTTGACGCGCACCTTCGGGGCCCACTCGAGTGCGAGAGCCTTCGTCAGGCCGAGAAGGCCGGCCTTCGCGGCGGTGTAGGCGGCGGTGCCGGGCTGCGGCTGGTGCGCGGAGACGCTGCCGATGTTCACGATCGCACCGCCGGTCTCCTGTTCGCGCATCACCAGATTCGCGGCCTGCGCCATGTAGGCCGGTGCCAGCAGATTCAGGGCGACGATCTTCTCGACGAAGCGCGGCGAGACGGTGGCGGCGTCGGCGTCGGGGGAGCCACCCGCGTTGTTGACCAGCACGTCGAGGCGGCCGAAGCGGTCGACGGCGTCCCGCACGAGGGCGGTCGCGTCGTCGGGGTCGCGGACGTCCACGGCGCGGAACGCGGCGCTGCGCCCGTCCACGGTGGGCAGGTTCTCGGGCTCGTTGCGAGCGCACACGAGAACGTCGGCGCCGGCCTGCAGGAAGTGCTCGGCGATGACGAAGCCGATGCCCTTGGTGCCGCCGGTGACGATCACTGCGCGGCCGGTGAAGTCGACCGGGTTGGGGTAGTTCATCCGAACTGCCTTTCTGTCGTATCGCAGCGCCGTACGCCACGAGGCTCATTGGTGCTCAGAAGTTTTCGTCGCCGATTTCGCGAAAACGCTGCGCGCAAGCAAATGCTTGGTCGAGAATAGTCGACTGGAGGTCTGTCACACCAGATCTTCCCAGTTCACGAGACTTCGAGAGCGAGTACACATGGGCAACCTCGACAGCAAGATCGCACTCATCACGGGCGCCGGTCAGGGCATCGGCCAGGGCATCGCGCACGCGCTGGCCAAGGAGGGCGCGTCGATCGTCGTCTCCGGCCGGACCGAGTCGAAGCTGATCAAGACGGTCGAGCAGATCGAGGCGTACGGCGGCAAGGCGTTACCGGTTCCGTGTGATGTCAGCAGCGGTGACGACATCGACGCGCTCGTGGCGCGCACGATCGAGCACTTCGGCGGGGTCGACATCCTGGTGAACAACGCCAACGACTGCAAGCCCGGCCCGCTGCTGTCGGTCACCGACGAGGACTTCGAGCGCTCGTTCGCGACGGGCCCGCTCGCGACGCTGCGCCTGATGCGCGCGTGCTACCCGTCGATGAAGGAGCGCGGCGGCGGATCGATCATCAACCTCGTCACGTCGGCGGCGGTCCGCTGGGATGCCAGCAACTACGGCGCGTACGCGGCCACCAAGGAAGGCATGCGCTCGCTCACCCGCGCCGCGGCCTGCGAGTGGGGCATCGACGGTATTCGTGTCAACGCGATTGCACCGCACGCGCTGTCGCCGGCACTCGAATGGTGGATCAACGAGTACCCCGAGGAGGCCGAGGAGTTCAAGGCCGGTATTCCGCTGCGCCGCATCGGCGACCCCGAGAGCGACATCGGACGCGCGGTCGTCTTCCTGGTGAGCAACGACGCCGGTTACCTCAGCGGTGCCACCATCCCGCTCGACGGCGGTCAGTCCCGCTGGGGCTGACGGACGTGGACGCACGGCCCGACCCCGCCCGGATCCTGGTCCTCACCACCGATCCGGCGATCGAGCGCGCCGTCGGCGAGGCCGTCGGCGGCTCGGGAACGCTCGTCCGGCCGATGTCCCGCACCGCGTCCGCGGTGCGGGACCTGCTGCCGGGTGTCGACGTGGTCGTGGCGGACTGGAGCGGACAGCTGCCGCTCGGCGCCGCAGAGGCCGCACTCGGCCGGCACCTGCGGCTGATCCAGCAGCCGGGCGTCGGTATCGCCTACATCGATGTCGACGCCTGGACCGAAGCCGGTGTACCGGTCGCGAACACCCCCGGAGGAAATGCGGCGTCGGTGGCCGAGTGGGCGGTCGCCGCCGCCGCGAACCTGTGTCGGTCGATCGCCTGGGCGGACGCCGAGATGCGCCGCGGGCGGTGGCCGCAGACGTCGGTCCGACAGCGGGACTGCCGGGATCTCGGCGATCGTCGGATCGGTCTGGTCGGGTTCGGTGACATCAATCGCCGCTGTGCAGAGCTGTTCACGGCGTTCGGGTGCGAGGTCGCCTACCACTCGCGCCGGCCGCACCCGGGCGCGCCGGTGCCACACCTGCCGCTCGACGACCTTCTGGCGGTGTCGGACGTGGTGGTGGTCGCGGTCCCGCTGACCGCGGACACCCGGGGGTTGATCTCGGCACGCGAGCTCGAACTGCTGCCTCGCGAGGCGCTCGTGGTGAACGTGGCCCGCGGGCCGGTCGTGGACGAGACGGCGCTCGCCGACGCGATCCGGTCCGGCACGGTGGCCGGTGCGGCCCTCGATGTCTTCGCGCGGGAGCCCGTCGAGACCGACAGCCCGCTGTTCGACCTCGACAACGTGCTGCTCAGCCCGCACATCGCGGGAGGCAGTTCGACGGCGTTGGCCCGGATGTACGCGATGACGGCGGAGAACGTCGCGCGGGTGTGCCGCGGGGACGATCCGCTGTGGACGATCGGCTGAGAACCCCGTCGGCCTTCCGGCGCCACCGGCATCGAAACAAGCGTTCGACGGATTCTCGGTAGGCTCTGCGCACCGGTCCCGCTGGGTGGGACGGCGATCGTAGGAGGCACCGGATGATGACATCGCTGCTGGGCAAGGTGCGCCTACTTCTCGAGTCCTTCGACGCCGAGTCGGGTTCGTTGTCCCTCACCGAACTGTCGCGGCGCAGTGGCGTCGCGAAGGCGACCGTGCACCGACTCGCGGCCGAGATGGTCGAACTGGGACTGCTCGAGCGCATCGGAACCGACTACCGGCTGGGCCTGCGGCTGTTCGAACTGGGACAGCTCGTTCCGACGCAGCGCATCCTGCGCGAGGCCGCGCTGCCGTTCCTGCAGGAATTGCACGCGATCACCCGCGAGACCGTGCACCTGGCGATCCGTGACGGCCTCGACGTGCTGTACATCGACAAGATCTCCGGCCACGGTTCGGTGGAGCTGCCGTCCCGCGTCGCCGGCCGGCTGCCGGTCGAGGTCACCGCCACCGGCAAGGTCATGCTCGCCTTCTCGTCGCCGGCGGTGTTCGAGCAGGTCGTCGCCCGCGGGCTCGCGAAGTTCACGCATCGCTCGGTGGCGTCGGCGGCGATGCTGCGGCGCCAGCTCGAACGTGCCCGCAGCGAGGCGATGATGGTCGAGGCGGAGGAAGTCCGCCTCGGGACGGCCAGTGCGGCCGTCCCGATCTTCTCGGGAGGTTCGACCGTCGTCGGCGCCGTCAGTGTCTCCACCAGCACGGCCCGGATGAACCTCGCCCGGATCTCGGGCCCGCTGCAGACCGCGGGACAGGGCGTCAGTCGAGCGCTGCACGAGATCGCGCGGACGGCCTGACGACCGTCCCCAGCGCGAGCAGCGCCAGGACCGCGGATCCGGTCATGGCGACGGCGATCGCCAGCGACGTGTTGCCGAGCAGTCCGACGATCGGGGCGATGACCGCCGCCGCCCCGAACTGTGCGAACCCCACCATCGCCGCCGCGGTCCCGGCGGCCTCGCCGTGCCGGGACAGCGCGAGCGCCGGCGCGTTCGGCATCACGAATCCGGTGGCGCACAGCAGTGCCAGGACCGGGAGTGCGAACCCGAGGAAGCCCCCGGTGGCGGTCGCCGCCAACCCGATCGCGACGCCGCCGAGCACGGTGCTCGCCGCGAGCGATGTCACGCAGATGCCCAGCGGCGTCCAGCGTCCTAGCAACACGACGTTGAGCTGGGAGGCGCCGATCAGCACGACGGCCCCGGCCGCGAACGCGATGCCGTAGACGCCGGGCGCCAGCTCGAACTGGTCCTGCATCACGAACGACGACCCGGCGATGTACGCCCACAGCACCGCCCGGCCCAGCCCGCACACCAGAACGAGCACCATGAAGTGTCCGTCGCGGGCCAACGTCGCGTACGTGCGCAGCACCGGCCCGAGGCCGCGCCCGACGCGCGCGGACGGTGGCAGCGTCTCGGGCATCGCGACCCCGCCGAGGACGATCATCACCAGCCCGAGGCCGGCGAGCACGAGGAACACTCCGTGCCACGAGACCGCCGTCAGCAACACACCCCCGATCGAGGGAGCCAGGATCGGGGCGACACCCATCACGAGCATCAGTCGCGACATAACGACGGCAGCGTCCCTGCCCTCGAACAGGTCCCGGACGACGGCCATCGCGATCACCCCGGTCGCGGCCGCGCCGAGCCCCTGCAGTGCGCGCAGCGCGCCGAGGACCGCGATCGACGGCGCGAACCAGCAGGCCACCGACGCCGCGACGTGCAGCGACGTGCCGAGGACGAGCGGTCGTCGACGTCCGAAGACGTCGGAGAGCGGCCCGATCACCAACTGCCCCAGGGCCAGGCCGAGCAGTGTCCCGGTGAGTGTCAGCTGCACGGCGGCGTCCGACGTCAGGAAGTCCTCGGTGATCGCGGGCAGCGCCGGCAGGTACATGTCCACCGTGAACGGCCCGAGGGCGGTGAGCAGGCCGAGGATCACGACCAGCCGGATCCGGCTCCAGCCCTCGGGCGCAGCGACGCGGGCACCTTCCCGGACCGCGTCGGTCGTCGCGTCGGCTGTCACGGATGCTGCTGGTTCAGGAACCCGGTCACCACGGTGTAGTAGTCGTGCGGCCGCTCCTCCTGGAGGTGATGCGACGCCTTGTCCATCACGTAGAGGTGGCCGCGATCGATCATCCGGGCGAGCATCAGCGGGTAGTCGGGGGTGAGGAAGGCGTCGTGCATTCCCCACGCGAAAAGTACCGGCGCCTTGATCATTCCGAGCTCCGCGGTGAGATCCTGCCAATCTCCGCGCGGGTTGTCCGATGCCGCCGCGAGGGCCATCTCGTCGGGGTCGAGGCTCTGCTCGTAGCGCATGTCGAGGGTCTCCTCGGGCAGGCGTTCGCCGTCGAACCATTCGAGCTTGGTGATGAGCTGACGCATCTTCTCCCGCGTGGGGCCCTCGCCCCCGTAGTACACGTCGCGGGCGTTGCGGCCGCGACGGCCGTCCTCGGGCAGCGGGGCGAGCGGGCCGTAGAACACCGGCATGCTGCCGGTGATCACCAACGAGCGCACCCGGTCGGGGTACTTCGCCGCCAGATTCAGCGCGATGGTGCCGCCCCACGAGTTGCACACGAAGTCGGCGCGGTCGATGCCGAGCTCGTCGAGCAGTGCCACCACCTTCGCGGCGTGGAAGTCCCACATCGGCCCGGTGATCGTGCACTTGTCCGACAGGCCGTACTGCAGGATGTCGACGAGAATCGCCCGACGATCCTGCGCGAAGAGCGGCGCGACCGGACCGAAATCGGACCATGCGGTGCAGCCCGGCCCGCCGCCGTGCAGGAAGATCGTGGGGGCGCCCTCCCCGAGGTCGTGGTAATGGAACTTCACGCCGGCTGCGGTGGCGTACAAGCTGTTCGGTCGATTCGTCATGCGCATACCTGACCCGATCTCCGTGCACGGGCAAAGGATCACGGTCCGTCAGGCGGTCCCGGTCTGTGGCAGTGCAGGTGGTGCCGCCCCTAGCGTCGCGGCATGAGAACTCCACTGGACATCGTCCACGAGCGGGTGTCGGCGGCGATCGGCACGCGCGAGCATCGCGACCTCGGATCGGTCCGCCCCGACGAGGCGGTCGCGTTCGCGCGCGCATGCGCGGAGGACGACCCCCGCTATCTGGAACCGGACCGTCCGGACTTCGCTGTGCACCCCATGTACGTGCCCAGCCTGCTCCGCGGGCCGAGCGGCGCGCGGGACGAAGACTATCGGGCCGACGGGATGTTCGCGGACGAGGTGCCCGGGACGTCGGGCCTGGACGTCCGACTCATGGCCGGCGGGCAGGACGTCGACTTCCACCGGCCGACGCCGCTGGGCGAGCGGATCGGCGCCGATCGGGTCGTCGACCGGATCGAGTGGAAGGGGCGCGGCGACGCCCGGTTCGTGTTGATCACCGTCGTCAAGACCTACCGCGCCGCCGCGGTCGGGGCGCTGGCGACCGTCACGGAGAGGTTCATCGTCCGATGATCGGCAATATCGAACCCGCCGCCGGAGCGGAAATCGAACCTGTTGTGCTGCACACTGATCCGACCCGCGTGCAACGCTTCGGCGCGGCCACGCACAACGCCCACCGGATCCACTACGACACCGCGTACGCGCGAGCGGAGGGGCTGGCCGACCGGGTCGTGATGGCGCAGCTGCACGGCACTCTGTTCTTCCGGGCCGCCACCCGATACGTGGGTGATCCCGATGCGGTGCTGTCCGTCGGGTGGCAAAACCGTGCGCCCGCGTACGTCGGGACGACGCTCACGGTCACGGGAACCGTGCGCGAGGTCCACGACGACCGGATCGTTCTGGGTCTCGAGGAGCGCGACTCCGACGGGACGCTGTGCGCTGCCGGTGAGGCCGTCGTGGCCCGGCGGTGAACCGGGTCTGCTGAGTGAACCGGATCCGTTGGAAGGGCGAACCTTTAGTCGGAAGATCTGCGTACCAAAAGATCTCGTGTCGAGAGGACTTCACATGACTGGTGTCGAGGCGCCGGACGCCGCACAGGCGCTCCCGGAGAGGCCGCGTGCGGCCGGTCGGCAGGACTGGACGGCGTGGCCCCGATACAACGAGGCCGGCAGCGGCTACCGGGGCTACTGGTACCCGGTGACGTGGTCCAGCCACATCACCAAGGACCCCAAGAGCTACACGATCTGCGGCGAGAAGCTCGCGATCATCCGTGACAGCGGCAAAGTGTATGCGCTGCATGATCGTTGTCCGCATCGCGGCGTTCCGCTGTCGGAGGGTGATCAGCAGTTCCCGGGCACCGTCAGCTGCCCGTACCACGGGTGGACGTTCCGGCTGAACGACGGCAAGCTCGCCGCGGTCATCACCGACGGACCCGACTCGAAGATCTGCGGCAAGCTTTCCGTCCGGACGTACTCCGTCGAGGAGCGGCTCGGTCTGGTGTGGGTCTACATTCCGATCGCGGAGGAGCCCGCGCCGCCGATCGACGAGCAGCTGCCCCGCGAACTCGTCGAGAACGAGGGCATCGTCGGTGGCCGCATCCAACCGCGCGGCGGCAACTGGCGATTCGCGTGCGAGAACGGCTTCGACGAGGGCCACGCCAAGTACCTGCACCGCACCGCGCTGTGGCGGCTGTTCAAGCCGATGCCCACGTGGAACATCACGAGCATCGTGCCCGAGGGGCGGTGGCTCTTCCGGGTGCAGGACGAGGTGTACTGGGAGGCGGACTTCCCCGGCGTCGGCAAATGGACGAACAAGCGCTGGTGGAAGAAGAAGCCCGACGAGAGCCAGATCTCGCAGATCGGCAACGTCGGCGCCGGTCTGAAGGTGAATCCGGTGATCGAGGCCCAGAAGTTCCCGGGCTTCGCCTCGCTGTCCATGCCCGGGGTGCTGCGCATCGCATACCCCAACTTCATCCACTACGAGTTCTACGTCCCCGTCGACGAGGACAACCACCAGTACGTGGGTCTCATGGTCAACTTCGTCACCGGGGCGGCGAAGCTCGGCTTCTACGCCAAGTACCTGGGCGCGATCCGCTGGCTGTTCCACGGTCAGTTCTCCGGCCAGGACGAGTGGATGGTCCGTGTCACGGACGCGCCGCCGGAGAAGCTCTACCGCCCCGACATCTCGCTCACCGCGTGGCGCAACCTCGCCGAGGAGGAGTACGCCGAGAAGATCGCCGCCGCGGTGGCACACACCCCGCAGCCCCCGGCGCGCCCGGCACGGGAGCGACGCCGTGCCACCCCCGCCACCCCAGCCGCCGAGTCGAACGGCGCCGAAGCGGCGTCGCGGACCCCGGCCGCTTCGGACTAGAGGAGAAGACGATGTTCAAGACTCTCGTGAGCGTGACGGTCGGAGTCCTGCTCGCCGTCGGTGCGCGGCCGGCTTGGCGCTTCGTCGCGGCCCGCAGCAATACCCAGGTACACCAGGTCAACTCGTGACCCCCGGGACCGCCGACCCTCTCGCCGGTCTCGACGAACAGCGCCGCCGGTGGGTCGAGAAGGCCTGGGGCGAGGTGGATCGCGAGCGGCTGCGCGAGCTGACGGTCGGGCTGGTGGACATCGCGAGCCCGACCGGCGACGAGGCACCGCTCGCCCGACACATCACGGACACGTTGGCGGCCGGCGGGGTCGAGGCGCACACCATGTACCTCGACGACCGTCAGGCGAACTCGTGGGCGCGGGTGCGCGGCAACGGCACCGGACCGGACCTGATGTTGTATGCGCCGATCGACACTGTCACGAGCGGCGACGCCGCCGAGGACGTTCCGTGGGCCGCGGAGACACTGCGACCGGATCTGCGCGCCGAGGCCGCCGTCGACGGCGACTACGTCATCGGTCTGGGGGCGTCGAATCCCAAGGGGCACGCGGCCTGCGTCATGGCGGCTGTGGAGGCGGTCCGGGCCGCGGAGATCCCGCTGACCGGTGACCTCCTCGCCGGCTTCGGCGCCGGCGGCATGCCGACCAACGCCCGACCGGGCGTGGGGAATCCGCGAGCGAACACCGGCCAGGGAGTCGGCTGCTCGTACCTGCTCGAGCAGGGCGTGTGGTCGGACTTCGCGCTCATCGCGAAGCCGGGCTGGACGGTGTCGTGGGAGGAGGTGGGGCTCGCGTGGTTCGAGATCACCGTGCACGGCACCCACACCTACGTCGGTTCGCGGCACCGGTTGCCCTACCGGAACCCGGTCGCGCTGGCCGGTGCGGTGGCGTTGCGGCTCGAGGAGTGGTTCCCGCAGTACTCGCACCGGCACGGGGAGGGGCTGGTGCTGCCGCAGGGGATGGTTGCGAACATCCGAGGTGGTTGGGAGCGCACCGCGTCCTTCACCCCGGGGCAGGTGCGGATGACGGTGGATCTGCGGCTGAGCCCGCGGACCACACCGTCGGCGGCCGGCCGCGAACTGACGGAAGCGGTACGGGCCATCGCCGCCGATCTGGACGCGCGGATCGATGTCGAACGAATCCTGGCGATCCCGGGAGAGTCGTCCGACGAGCAGATGTGGCTGTGTCGCAGCGCGATCGGTGCATGGGAGGCGTTCGAGGGCTGCCCGCACGACGGGGTGCACGACGCCAGTGGCGCGACCGACGCGAACATCCTGCGCGGCCGCGGCATTCCGACCGTGCGGGTCGGTATGCCGAAGGTGGTCGACGCCCCGTTCGAGGTCGATTTCGCAATGGGCATGAACACCGTGGACCTGCGCGAGGCGGAACGCCTCACGCGCTACCTGATCCGGGTTGCCGTCGACACCGTGACCCGGTCTCTCGAGGAAGTGGGGATCGACTGATGGCGAAACTGGTGCTGGGGGTGGGTGCATCGCACAGCACCCTCATGAACACGCACTGGGAGGAGACGACGCACAAGGCGGAGGCCGAGCGGTTCCGCGCCGCACTGGGGGCGGCGCGCGACCGCATCGCCGAAGCGCGACCCGACGTCGTCGTCCTGCTGGGATCCAATCACTTCCGCGGCTTCTGGCTCGACCTGATCCCGCCGTTCACGCTCGGGGTCGGGGAGTGCATCGCGAGCGGGGAGTCGGGCACGCCGAAAGGCCCGCAGAACGTCGACGTCGACCTCGCGCGCCACCTCGCCGACGAGGTGGTGGAGGGCGGAGAATTCGATCTGGCGTTCTCGGCGCGTCTGCAGATCGATCACGGACAGTCCCACGCGATCCAGTACCTGCTCGCCGGGCTCGACGTCCCGATCGTCCCGCTCGTGGTCAACGTGTTCGCGCCTCCTCTGCCTACGTTCGGGCGGTGCGAAGGCCTCGCCCTGGCACTGCGCGACGCGATCGCGTCGTACCCCGGCGATACGCGGGTGGCCGTCATCGCTTCGGGCGGGCTGTCGCACCGGCTGCCGTGGCCGGACTGGCGGGACCCGCACGGCGAGGACGAGGACTTCATGGTCCAGGCCTGGCTCGACGGTCGCGAGAACTGGTCGGACTACGACGTCCGCCGGCGCCAGATCATCCGGGCCGCCGAGGCCGCGATCTCACCCGAGTTCGACGACCGCATCCTCGACCTGTTCGCCGTCGGCAAGGCCGGTGAACTCGCGGGCTACACGAGCGCGGCCATCGAAGCCGAGGCGGGCAACGGCGCCCAGGAACTGCGCACCTGGCTGATGATGGCCGCGATGATGGACTACATCCCCGCCGAACGGCTTGCCTACGAGTCGATTCCGGAATGGCTGACCGGTATGGGCGTCGTCGTCCTGGATCCCGCGGCGGCACCGGCGGCGCACTGACTTCACCTCCCCTCTCTTCTGCAAAGGACACACTCATGACAATCTGGAACGAACTGGCCGGCCTCGACTTCGCGGTCAAGACCGTCGACGCCGCGGGCATCCCCACCCGATCGCTGCAGGCCGGCTCCGGTGACGAGGCCGTGGTGTTCCTGCACGGCACCAGCGGCCATCTCGAGGCGTTCGCGCGGAACATCGCGGTGCACGCCGCGCACTACGAGTGCCACGCCATCGACATGCTCGGCCACGGATACACCGGAAAGCCGGACTACGCCTACGAGATTCCCCGATACGTCGAGCATCTCGTGAACTACCTCGACGCCGTCGGACTCGACAAGGTTCATCTGGTGGGCGAGTCCCTCGGCGGATGGGTCGCCGCGCACCTCGCCAGCGAACAGCCGGAGAGGGTGCTGTCGCTGCAGTTGCTCGCGGCGGGCGGGACCGTCGCCAACCCGGAGATCATGGAGCGCATCCGCACGTCGACGACCAAGGCGGTGCAGAGCGACGACGTCGAGTTGACCCGGGCACGCCTGCGGCTGCTCATGCACGATCCCGTCGATGCCACCGAGGAACTCGTCGAGGCACGGCACCGGATCTACCACCAGCCGGACTTCGTCGCGAACATCCACAACCTGCTGTCTTTGCAGGACATGGAGACTCGCCAGCGAAACCTGCTGCGTCCCGATCGTCTCGCCCGTATCCAGGCGCCCACCCTGGTGGTGTGGGGGCACGAGAATCCGTTCGGTGACGTGCCGGAGGCGAAGAAGATGGCGGAGGACATCCCCGGCGCGCAGCTGCAGCTCTACCCCGAGTGCGGCCACTGGCCGCAGCACGAGCAGGCGGCACTGTACAACACGCTGAGCCTCGAGTTCCTGGCGAAGGCGTCCGCGCACGCACGCAGCGTCGCCTGAGTGGACTTCCCGCAACACAGTTCGTGGAGCCGGCCGCGCATAGCGCGGCCGGCTCCACGCATCGAGAGGACGGTGTGCGATGCGGATACTGCTGTTGGCGCCGGACGAGCGTGACCTCCTCGGGGGTCTGCTGCGCGGTGCCGCCCCCGGTGCCGAGGTGGTCCGACCGGTTACCCGATCCCGGGACGAGCTGCGTGCCCTGCTGCCCGACGTCGACATTCTGGTCGGGGATTGGAGCGGTCGACTGCCCTTGGGCGCAGCGGAAGCCGAGATCGGTGGGCATCTGCGGCTGCTTCAGCAACCGGGCGTCGGTGTGAACTGGATCGACGTGGAAGCGTGGCGGCGGGCGGGGGTGCCGGTCGCCAACACTCCCGGCGCCAACGCGGCCTCGGTGGCGGAGTGGGCCGTCGTCGCGACCGCGAGCCTGAGCCGGTCGATGGGTTGGGCGCACGACCGGCTCCGCGCCGGGGAGTGGCCGCAGGAGCAGATTCTGGACCACGGCTGTCGCGACCTCGGTGAGCGCCGGGTGGGGATCGTCGGGTTCGGGGACATCGGCCGTCGGTGCGCAGGTCTGTTCGCGGCGTTCGGCTGCGAGGTTGCGTACACCGCACGCCGCCCGAGGTCCGACGCGCCGGCGCGGTATCTCCCGTTCGACGACCTGCTCGCGGTGTCGGACGTCCTCGTGCTCGCGGTGCCGTTGATGCCGTCGACCCGCGGACTGATCGGTGCGTCCGAGCTGGCCCGGCTGCCGGAGGAGGCGATCGTCGTGAACGTCGCCCGCGGTCCGGTCGTCCGCACGGATGCGTTGGTGGCCGGGCTGCGATCCGGACGTCTGGGCGGTGCGGCGCTGGACGTCTTCGATCACGAACCGCCGGCAGCGGACAGCGAGCTGCGGCGGCTCGACCGGGTCCTGCTCAGTCCGCACGTGGCCGGCGGCAGCGCCACCGCGCGGCGCCGGATCTACGAGATGACGGCCGCAAACGTCGCGCGCGTGTGTCACGGAGCCGCGCCGCGGTGGACGCTGTGACCACGTCGAATTTGTTTCCTTCGTATTTCGAACAATCCTCTCGGACCAGGTGCGATGTTGCGCCCCGGTAAGTTATCCGGCCCGGTCCGCACGGTGGACCGCGTTGGTTTTCGCCGCTGCTCCCCGCCGTTAGGTTTCTTCACCACGACCCCGCAAATGCGGCGCAGATCACAGAACGAAGGTGTGCACACATGGCCTGGCGATCGACATTCGGCAAGGTGACCCTTGCATCAGCAGCACTTGTTCTCACGGTTGCCGCGGGGGCGTGCAGCCGGCCCGCCACGCAGAGCACGGCCGACAGCGGCGGTGGCCCGCTCCGGATTGCGGTGGGCATCGACGCGTCCTACGCGCCGTTCTTCGTGGCCGACCAGGAGGGGATGTTCGCGGACGAGGGGCTCGACGTCCAGCTGGTCCAGTTCGGCCGTGGCGGTGAGGCCGTCGATGCACTGGCCACCGGCCAGGTCCAGGTGGCCGGTAGCTCCGACACCACGACCATCGCCCAGCTGCGACAGAATCCGTCGCTGCGGGCCATGTACTCGTACGAGGTGTCCGGCGACTACATCAAGGTCGTCCTGCGCAACGGAGTCGACACTGCGGCCGGTATCGAGAAGATGGGTATCGTTCCCGGACTGAGTCAGATCTCGACGGACAAGTACCTCGAGGCGAACGGAATCGCCCCGGGCGCAGTCGAGATGGTCTCGGCCACACCGACGGACATGCCCGCGCTCCTCAGTCGTGGCGACATCGACGGTTACGTGCTGTGGGAGCCGTGGCCGGCCACCGCGCTGTCGCAGGGCAGCGGGCACGTCGTTGCCGTCACCGGTGACTACGACTGGTTCTACCACCACTGGGCCATCACGACGGCCCCGTGGCTGGAGCAGAACGAGGACACCGCCCGCAAGATCGCCAAGGTGCTCGCCCAGGCGAGCGAACGGGTCGAGTCCGACCCGCAGACGGCGGCAGCGGCGACCAGGAAGGCCGTCAACGTGGCCGAGGACCAGACCGTCACGGCAGTGAGCGAAATCGATTTCGGTGTCGAGAATCTCACCGACAAGGACGTGGAGTCCGCACAGTCGATCGTCGACTTCTACAAGAAGATCGGCGTTCTCTCCGAGCAGCCGGACCTCACCTCGGCGATGCTGCTCGACTGGTACCAGGAGGACAAGCAGTGACAGCGACAACCACCACCAAGGGCGTCCCGATCGACGTCCGCGATCTCGGCATCAGTTTCGGTGCCGCCGAGATCGTCTCGGGCATCGGCCTCGACGTTCGACCGGGCGAGTTCGTGTGCCTGCTCGGTCCGAGTGGATGCGGCAAGTCGACCTTGCTCTCGGCGATGGCGGGATTCGTGAAGCCGTCCGCCGGCGAGATCGTGTGCGACGGTGACGAGGTCTACGGGAGCAACCCGCACGCGGGCATGGTCTTCCAGAGCTCGGAGGCCCTCTTCGAGTGGATGACCGTGAGCCAGAACGTGGCGTACGGACCGCGTATGCACGGCGCGGACAAGGCGGCCCAGGCGCGGATCGCCGCCGAGTACCTCGCGATGGTCGGCCTGCCGCACGCCGGTGACAAGTTCCCGGCCCAACTTTCGGGCGGCATGCGTCAGCGCGTGCAGATCGCGCGCGTCCTCGCGAACCAGCCGTCGCTCGTGCTGATGGACGAGCCGTTCGGTGCGCTCGACGCCCAGACCCGTCAGGTCCTGCAGACCGAACTCGACAAGATCTGGCGGCACACCGGCTGCACCGTCGTCTTCGTCACGCACGACATCGACGAGGCGCTCACCCTGGCGGATCGCGTGGTCGTCATGTCCGCCGGACCGAAAGCGCGCATCAAGAGCATCTACGAGGTGGATGCGCCGCGACCGCGCGATCGTGCCCACCCCGAGGTGATCGATCTGTACGAGCAACTGCGGGACGACATCCGCGCCGAGGTCGTGGCGTCGCTGCGCAACCAGGGCATCGAGGAGGACCAGCTGTGACCGCCGTGGCCGACACCCCCACCACCGTGCGCGCCGCGCGCACATCCCGCACCCGCCGTCGCGGTGCCGGCGCATCCACCGCCGCCGCCCGCACCGCACTCCTGTGGATCGCGTCCGCCGCGATCGGTCTGGCGGTGTGGTCGTTCCTGGCCTGGTGGTACGGGCCCACCACCATCGCCTCCCCGGCCGAGGTATGGACGGCGGCAAAGGAACTGGCCGAGAGCGGCGTGCTGTGGACGTCGATCTGGGCGTCCGCGCAGCGCATCCTCATCGGCTGGAGCCTCGGTGTCGTGATCGGTGCGCCGATCGGCATCCTGATGGGCCGCGTGAATATCGTGCGACAGCTGCTCGACCCGTACATCGAATTCTTCCGCTTCATCCCGCCGATCGCGTTCGTGACACTGGCGGTGGTGTGGTTCGGCATCGGTGAGACGTCCAAGGTCGTCCTGATCTTCTACACCTCGGTCTTCATCGTCACGGTCAGCACGATCGCCGCCACGGTCTCGATCAGCGACAACAAGCTGCAGGCGGCAGCGAACCTGGGGGCGGGCAAGCTGCAGCTCATGAAGACGGTGGTGCTGCCGTCGTCGGTGCCCGGCATCATCACCGGCGCCCGCCTCGCGATGGGCAACAGCTTCCTGACGATCGTCTCCGCCGAGATCGTCGCCGCCGACCACGGCATCGGATCGATGATCTGGCAGGCGCGCAACTACGGCCGCATCGACTGGACCTTCGTCGGCATCATCGTGCTGGGCATCATGGGCTTCGTGTTCGACCGGATCCTGCGCCTGCTCTCGACACGGTACCTCGCTCGCTACGGCGTCAAGTAGACCCCCGACACCCGTCGAACCTGAAGGGACGCAATGACTCACGCACCCACCATCGCAGAGTTGGCCGGGATCCCCGGACGACCCGAGTCGGACGACGTCGAGAGCGAACGGCGGCGCCGCAAGATCGCGGTGATCGGCGGCTACCGGATCCTCTCGCGCTTCGGTCTGGACGAGGGGATCTCGGGGCACATCACGGCCCGCGACCCGGAGCGTCCCGACACGTTCTGGACGGCGCCGTTCGGCCGGCACTTCTCCCAGGTCCGGCCGGACGAGCTGCTGCACGTCGATTCCGAGGGCACCATCCTGTCCGGCGACGGGCCGCTCAACCGGGCCGCGTTCGTCATCCATTCCAAGGTGCACGAGGCGCGACCCGACGTCGTCGGCGCCGTGCACGCGCACGGGCTCCAGGGCAAGGCGTTCTCGTCGCTGCACCGTCTGCTGAGCCCGATCACGCAGGACGCGTGCGCTTTCTACGAGGACCACTCGATCTACGACGAGTACCACGGTGTCGCGCTCGACGAGGAGGAAGGACTGCGCATCGCGGCCGCGCTGGGGCCCCGCAAGGCGGTCGTGCTGAGCAATCACGGGCACCTCACGGTCGGCACGTCGGTCGAGAGTGCCGTGTGGTGGTACGTCTCGATGGAGCGATCCATGCAGGCCGAGCTCGCGGCTCGTGCCGCGGGGAATCCTGTTGCGCTGCACCACGACGTCGCCCTCCAGACGTACGAGGCCGTCGGCACCGAGAAGGTGGGCTGGTTCGCGTACTCGACCATCATCCAGAAGATCGCCGCCGAGGAACCCCACATCTTCGGCTGACCTCGCGGCGCCCCGTGACGGCGGGCTCACCGGCAGACCTCCCCTTCGCCGGTGGGCCCGCCTTTCGGCGTGTGTGCGCACCGGTGGCCCGGACCGAACACAGTCTGCTGACCGGACCGGTTTCATATGTCAAGGGCACCAACGTCATTAGCGTTGCCGACATGAACGCTTCGTCCAACGTCCCGACCGAACTCGAGGTCGACATCCTGATCATCGGCGCCGGCCCGGCGGGTCTCTACGGCGCGTACTACGCCGGTTTCCGTGGCCTGCGGGTGGCCGTGCTGGACGCGCTGTCCGAGCCCGGCGGTCAGGTGAGTGCGATGTACCCGGAGAAGGCCATCCTCGACATCGCCGGATTCCCGTCCGTGAAGGGGCGCGATCTCATCGACGGACTGCTCGAGCAGGCCGCACCGTACGATCCGCTGTACCTGCTCGGGGAGCAGGCGCAGACCCTGGCGCACCTCGCGGACGGTCGCGCCGTCGTCGGAACGAGCACGGGCCGCGAGGTCACTGCGGGAGCCGTGATCGTCACCGGCGGCATCGGCACCTTCACGCCTCGCCCGCTCGCCGAGGGGCTCGACTTCCTCGATCGCGGGCTCAGCTACTTCGTCCCGGACCTGTCGGCCCACGCCGGCAAGGACGTCGTGATCGTCGGGGGCGGGGACAGTGCCTTCGACTGGGCGGTTCACCTCGAGCCCATCGCGTCGTCGGTGACGCTCGTGCACCGCCGCGACAAGTTCCGTGCTCACGCGGCGACGGTCACGAAGGTGCGGCAGAGCAGTGTGCGGATGATCGTCAACGCCGACGTGTCCGCGGTCCGCGGCAACGGCTGGATCTCCGAGGTCGACGTCGCACACAAGCTCGAGAAGAGCACCAGCACCTTGCCCGCGCAGTCCGTCATCGCCGCGCTCGGCTTCACCGCGGACCTGGGACCACTCACCGAGTGGGGACTCGAGATCGACTCGCGGCACATCGTCGTGAACACCCGCATGGAGACCGCGGTCCCGCGCGTGTACGCCGCCGGCGACATCACCGACTACCCCGGCAAGGTCCGGCTCATCGCGGTCGGTTTCGGAGAGGCCGCGACCGCGGTCAACAACGCGGCCGCGGTGATCGATCCCGACGCGGAGATCTTCCCCGGACATTCCACCGAACAGGAAGGCTGAACAATGGCATTCGTCATCGGCGAGGCATGTATCGACTACATGGACCGGTCCTGCATGGAGGAGTGCCCGGTCGACTGCATCTACGAGGGGGAGCGCAAGCTCTACATCAATCCGAACGAGTGCATCGACTGCGGTGCATGCGAACTCGCGTGCCCGGTCGAGGCGATCACCGTGGACCGCAAGGCCGACCCCGAGTTCAAGGAGGACGCCAAGCGGTTCTTCCTGGAGATCCTGCCGACCCGGGCCGAGCCCGTCGGCAACCCGGGTGGCGCCGCCAAGATCGATGTGATCGGCGTCGACACCCCGATGGTGGCGGCGTACTGATGGGCGTGCGGTTCGGGTACGCGGACACCTCGTTCGGCCAGCTGCACTACGCCGAGCAGGGGCGGGGACCGGTGATACTGCTGCTGCACCAGACCCCGCGCTCATGGGACGAGTTCCGAGAGCTGATTCCGTTGCTGGCGAGCAACTTCCGAGTGATCGCGATGGACATGGTGGGCTTCGGTGCGAGTGCGTCGCTGCCCGCCCCGCAGACCATCGAGGACTTCGCACAGGGGGCCTGGGAGCTGCTCGACGCCCTGGGCGTCGACCGGGCCACCGTGCTGGGGCACCACACCGGTGCGGCCGTGGCGCTCGAGATGGCGGCGGCGGACGGTGGACGACTCGACGCGGTCGTGCTGTCGTCGTGTCCGTGGGCGGACGCCGAGTACCGCGCCGGTCACACGGGCGCGGGCGGGGTGGACTGCGCCGAGCGTGTCCCGGACGGCGACCACCTGCGGGTGCTGTGGGACCTGCGTCGTCCGTACTATCCGGACCCCGTCACGGGTCTACTGGACCGGTTCGTCCACGACGCCCTCTCCTTCGGGGTGGATCCGGCCGAGGGACACCGCGCGTGCGGTCGGTACCGGATGGAGGAACGGATCGGCTCCGTCACGGTTCCGGTCCTGCTGATCGGTGCGGGTGCCGATCCGTTCTCGATGCCGGCCCTTCCGAAGCTGCGTGAGCACCTCATCGGGGCACCGTCGGTGGCGGAGGTCGTGATCGAGGACGGCACCGTGGCCCTCGTCGAACGGCACGCGGACCGGGTCGCGACAGTGGTGTGCGAGTTCCTGGCGAATGTGAACACCACCGCCTCGCCGGTGACGGCGGACACCCTGGTCGCGCGGCATATGTAAACCCTGTGAAACCGGTCCGCTGGACGGAACGTGTGACGTGCGTCTCGGGACTTTGGTCCCTAGCGTCACTGGCACCGACAGGGCTACACCGCTCGGACCTCCGAGTCGGGGAGAGCCCCAGAGTGTCAGGAGGCCGCAGTGACGACAGCGATGCAGCGATCGGTCGATCTCGGTTCGGTGGTGCCGATCCAGGCGGCGCGAGGACAGGGCGGTGAGATGTCGTCGGTGCTGGGAAAGGCCCGCTCGATCCTCGACGCCTTCGACAGCGACCACAGCGATCTCTCGCTCACCGAGTTGACGCGCCGCAGTCGGGTCGCGAAGGCCACGGTGCACCGTCTCGCGGGGGAACTGGTCGAGTGGGGTCTGCTCGAGCGGGCCGGCACGAAGTACCGCCTGGGGTTGCGTCTGTTCGAGCTGGGGCAGCTGGTGCCCCGGCAGCGGATCCTCCGTGACGCGGCGCTCCCCTACATGGAGGACCTGCTGCTCGCGACGCAGGAAACCGTGCACTTCGCGGTGCGCGACGGCATCGACGTCCTCTACATCGAGAAGATCATCGGCCACCGCGGGCTCAACCAGCAGTCCCGCGTCGCGGGCCGGCTCCCGTTGTACTGCACGGCCACCGGGAAGATGATCCTGGCGTTCTCACCGCAGTCGGTGTTCGACGAGGTGGTCGAGCAGGGCTTCACCGCGCTCACCGCGCGGACGACGATGTCGGTGTCGGTCCTGCGTCAGCAGCTCGAGCGGATGCGCAAGGAACAGTTGGCGGTCGAGGTCGAGGAGACACGCCTCGGCTACATGAGTGTCGCGGTTCCGGTCTTCAGTGGTCCCACCACGATTGCCGGGGCACTGTCGGTGACCGGCCCGACGGTCCGGCTCAACGTCAGCCGGGTGACCGGTGCGCTGCGTACCGCGGGAATGGGTATCAGCCGCGCGCTGCACGCGATGAAGTGCACGCACGCCCCCGCCGACCTCGCGCGGGGAATGGCCTGCAGCCCCACGATGTGTTCGTTCAACGGTTGCGGCAAGTAGGTGGTGCGGTCAGCGGCCGGGAGCGATCCCGGCCCCTTCCGCGTCCCACGTGTGCGGCCCGATGCCGCGTTCCCGCAACGCCGCCTTGCGCACCTTGCCCGTCTCCGTGAGCGGTAGCGCGTCCACGACGTCGATGTACCGGGGCAGGGCGAAGTAGGCGAGACGGGGCTCGGCGAACCGGCACAGCTCGGCGGGTTCGACGCGGTGCCCGGGCCGCACGACGACCGCCGCCATCACCTCGTCCTCGGCCAACTGCGACGGGACCGGGAACACCGCCGCCTGCGCGACCGCGGGATGCTGCGCGAGCACGTTTTCGACCTCGGTCGACGAGATGTTCTCCCCGCGCCGGCGGATCACGTCCTTGATCCGGTCGACGAATCGGAACCAGCCGTCGGCGTCCCGCACCACGCGGTCGCCCGTGGCCAGCCATGCTCCGGGCGCGGCGGGCGGGTCACCGAGGTAGCCGAGTGCGAAGGCGCCGTCGAGTTCGGTGCGCACCAGCAGTTCGCCGGGGGTGCCGTCCGGGACGGGGCCCCCGGCCGGGTCGACGACGAGCGCGTCGTATCCCGGCATGACCGTGCCGAGGTAGCCCGCGCGCCGGTCACCGGGAACGGTCCCGAGCACCAGATTCGTCTCGGTGGTTCCGAATCCGTCGATCAGCTCGACACCGAACCGTTCCCGGAACGGCCGCCACAGCCGCTCGGGTGTCGCGGGAGAGAGCGCCCGGGTCGCCCGATGCGCGCGATCGTGCGGGGACGGCGAACGACCGGCCAGCATGGCGACCATCGCGCCGAGCAGATACACGACGGTCGCGTCGGCGTCGGCGACGCGGCGCCAGTACTCGCGCACCGAGAAGTGCCGGCCGAGAACGAAGGTGCCGCCCGTCACCACGGCCTGGAAGAACGCGTTGATGGCGTTGGTGTGGAACAGCGGCAGGCCGTTGAAGAGCACGTCGTCCGGACCGAGGCCGAGTGAAGCGCCCACACCCTGTCCCCACCACAGGAATTGTGCGTGCGGGCACTCCACGCCTTTCGGCATCCCCGTGGTGCCGGAGGTGAACAGCACTGCCGCGGGGGAGAGGGCCGACAGCCCTTCGACCGGCGGCAACGGCCGCGAATTCGGTTGCGGTGCCTGCTCGGTGCCGACGATCCACAGCTCGCCCCGGAAACCGGCTCCCGCGACGCGGGAGACGTACTCGGGTTCGACCAGTACGTGCCGGGCACCCGACACCGCGAGGACATGACGCAGCGCGTCACCGCGGAAGGCGGTGTTCAGCGGCACCGCGACGGCACCGAGCCAGGCGCACCCGAGGATCAGATCGATCGCCTCGACGCGGTTCGTGGTCATCGCGGCGACGGGGCCACCACGCCGGATCCCGCGACGTGCGAGTGACCCGGCCATGGCGCCCGCGCGGTCCACCAGTTCGCGGTAGGTCACTCGCACGTCGTCCACCCGCAGCGCGGTGTGGTCACCGCGTCGGGCGGCACGGTCGAGGAGCAGTGCCGGGATCGTCATCGGGTCCGGCAGCGGCAGTGCCCCGGTCACATCGTCACGGAACGACGACGGCACGGCCGGCGACCTTGCCCTCGCGCATCAGCTGCAACGCGTCGGCGATGTCGTCGAGCGGGAACTGCTGGACCGCGAGGCGGATGTCGCCGGCCACGAGGCGGGCGATCATGTCGGGGGCGAGCTCGGCTTGGCGGGCGGTCTTGCGAATCATGTTGACGGGCAGGATCGCAACGTCACTGAGCAGCCAGTTCGGCAGGTCGATCGTGAGCTGCGTGCCGAGGGTGTAGCCGATCAGTGCGGCTCGCCCGCCCGGCACGACACGGGCGAGCAGGTGCGGCAGCGCGTCCCCGCCGAGGGTGTCGATCAGGACGTCCGCGACCGGATCGGGCCCGAGGGCCTCGGCCACCTTCGCGCCGCGCCCGACGATCGGCCGGACCCCCTCCGGCAGCAGCGCGACCTGATCCTCGCGGGGCACCACCCCGATCACTTCGGACGCCCCCGCCAGCTGTGCGAACTGGGCGGCCATCGCCCCCACCGCGCCGGAGGCTCCCGCGACGATCACGCGTTCGCCCACTCGGACGTCGGCAACATCGTGAACGGCGACGTAGCCGGTGGTGCTCGGCAGCAGGAAGGTTGCCGCGACCGCGGGGTCGAGTCCCGAATCGAACGGGGTGAATGCCTTGTCCGAGGCCACCACGAACTCGGCCCAGCAGCCGTTCTTGAACAAGCCGACGCCGCCGCCGCGCACCAGGACCGGGGTCCCGGGCTCGAAGGTGTCGGACTCGACGACGGTGCCGGCACCGTCCGTGCCGCCGATGTGCGGCAGTCGAGGGCGGACGTCGAAGTTGCCGCTCGCGACCGTCATGTCGAGGTGACCGAGTGCGGCCGCATCGATCCGGACGAGGGTCTGGCCGGGTTCGCGGGCGGGCACGTCGACGTCGTCGACCACGGGGGCCTGTCCGAAATTGTGGAGCCGGGCGGCGCGCATGTGTTCTCCTTCTGGATCTTTCGAAAACCAAGTCGGCCCGTGGGCCGTGGAATGAGGGTCAGGTCAGCACGCCGTCGGCACGCAGCCGGGCGATGGTCGCGGGCGGATACCCGGCGACGTCGCGGAGCACGTCGTCGGTGTCCGCGCCGAGCAGGGGCGCCGCTCGGCGGACGGTCACCGCGGCGCCCACCCGCACCGGTGCGCCCTCGTGCAGGAAGCGACCGACCTTGGGATGGTCGCCGGGAACGTAGTACCCGCGTGCCCGCAGGTGCGGGTCGCTCTCGACCAGGTCGCGGCCGTTCTGGACGACCCCGGCGGGAACTCCGGCGGACTGGAGGCGGTCGGCGACCGTCTCGGCGGGCAGGGGCGCCGTCCACGTCGCGATCGCGTCGGCGATCTCGGTTCCGTGTTCGCGCCGTCCCGCCGCGGTGCGGAACCGGTCGTCGTCCGCCCAGTCCGGACGTCCGAGCACGTCGCAGAGGTGTCGCCAGTCGGCGTCGTCGCGGACGGCGATCGCGCACCAGCGGTCCGGGCCGAGACACCGGAAGACTCCGTGCGGCGACATCGTGGGGTGCGCGTTGCCGATCGGGACCGGGAACCGTCCGGTGCCGGTCGCCTGCACGACGCTGGTGCCCATATGCGAGGCCATCGCCTCCAACTGCGACAGGTCGACGTGCTGGCCGCGACCCGTGCGGTCCCGGTGCTCGAGTGCGGCGAGGACGGCGGTCGCGGCCTGCAGTCCCGCCACGATGTCGCCGTGCCCGTATATCACGCCCACCACCTGGTCGCTGCTCCAGCCGGTGAGGGCCGTCAAGCCCGTTGCGGCGGAGACGATGTCGGCGTACGACACCCAACCGCTGCGCGGTCCGGTGTGGCCCATGCCGGACATCGAGACGTACACGATGTCGGGGCGCAGTTCGCGCAGCCGCTCGTACCCGAAGCCCATCTTCTCCATGACGGTGGAACTGAAGTTCTCCACGACGACGTCGCTCTGCGCGATCAGGTCGGCCAGGACCTCGAGGCCGGCGGGGGAGCGGGTGTCGAGGGTGATGCTGCGCTTGTTGCGGTTGACGTCGTTGAAGTACCCGCTCGTGTCCGGGTCGTCGTGCGGGCCCCGGGACAGGTGCATGAACGGCGCGAACCGCGTCGGATCCGGCCGGCCGAGCGATTCGACCTTGACGACGTCGGCTCCGTGATCGGCGAGGATGCGGGTGCAGTACGGTCCGGCGAGCACCCAGGTCAGGTCGAGCACTCTGATGCCGTCGAGCGGAAGGGTGCTCGAATTCGACTCGGGCGACCGGATTTCCGGGTCCCGGCAGTCGTCCAGCAGGGCCTGGTGCTCACCCGGCTCCGCCACCACGAGATCCCGGGCGCGCGCCCCCTCGGGGAACGCGAAACCGAAGCCGAGATCGCGGGTCACGCCTTCGGGCGAGACCACGTCGACGAAGAAGTCGCGGTCGTTCAGCTGCGGGTTGACGAGCAACTCGTCCGGTCGATCGACGGCCGACCACGGTAGCTTGCGAGACTGTGCCGCGACCGCGAACTCTTCCTTCGTCCACTTGTCGAGGAAGCGCTGCACCACCTCGAAGACGTGTTCCTGGTGACGCTTTCGCTCCACCGGATCGCCCCAGCGGGGGTTGGTGAGGTCGTCGGCCGCGCCTTCCTCGACGAGCCAGGCCAGCAGCGCGTCCCACATGCGGGGACTGCCGCCCAGCCCGCCGCCCAGGAAGCCGTCGGCGGCACGGAACAACCCGTGCGGCACCAGCGGGTGCACCCGTCCGGGCCGCGGCGGTACCCGGTCCTCGTGCAGATACGCGAGCGTCCCCGCCTCGAGGCTCGCGGCGACGCACTCCTGCGCGGAGACGTCGATCGCCGGTACCGGGCCGAGCCGACGTGCGCGCAGACCGAGGAGTGCGCCGATCGCGGCGTTCACGCCCGCCAGCTGCTCGGCCTGCCCCTGGGGAAGCAGCAGAGGAGGGCCGTCCGGGTCACCCACCTGGGCCAGCATGCCACCGAGGGCGGCGACGGTGAGATCCGTTGCCGCCCAATCCCTGCGCGGTCCGTCGACGCCGAACGGGGTCACCCGCACATGAACGGTCGAATCGGCGGGCACCGATACCGGTTCGGCACCGGGGGCGCTGCCGTCGAGGAAGACGTCCGATGCGGCGACCAACCGTGCGAGGTCACCGCGTCCGGTGTCCGATCCGAGATCGAGTACGACGGACTTCTTTCCGGCGTGCCAGTGGCCGTACGCGTGCCCGCCGAACTCGTGCCGGCTGGGATCGCCGTCGGCCGGTTCGACGAGCACGACGTCGTAGCCGAGGCCGACGAGGATCCGTCCGGCGAAACGGGTGAAGGGGCTCGAGAGTTCGACCACCCGGATTGCGGATTCGACCACGGCTGCTCCGATCGGTGACGCGGGTTCTTCGGTGAGTGCGCCGACACTATGGCGATGCCGGGCCCCGGGAAACGATTCCGTTCTGCTGACCGAACCGGGCGCGATCCGGCCGGCAGAACGGATCGATCATTCGGTGTCGGTGTGCTCGGACACCCAGCCGTGCAGCATCACCGTGTCGGTGTCGACGGAACCGGTGATCTTGCCCTGGTCGCGGAAGAAGGTGACCAGGTCGTCGGCGCGGGCCGTGTCGTCGGGGGTGAAGTCGCGTCCGACGAAGTCGATCTGGGTCACCGTGCGCTTCGCCTCCGCCGGATCCATCTGGATCGCCGACGAGATCGCCGCGGCCGCGCGGTCGGGGTCCGAGTTCACGATCGCGGCCGCGTCGGCGACCACCGCGAAGACCCGGGCCGCCAGCTCCTCGTTCGCGGCCAGCCACGACTCCGAGGTGAGCAGCCACTGCGAGTACCGGGCGCCGAAGTCACCGCTCGTACCGACGACGCGGCCCCCGGTGGCGACGGCCTGCGCCACCCACGGATCGAACGAGATGAAGCCGTCGATGTCGCCGCGGGCGAGCAGCGCCGGCTGTTCCGGCGGGCTGGTGCTCACCAGTTTCACAGCCGCCGGGTCGAGGCCCACACTGCGCAGGTAGGCGTCGGTGAAGTACAGGCCGATACCGGGGAACACGCCCATGGTCTTGATCGACTGCGGCGTGACGCCGGGGCGGAGCACCACCTGGAAGTAGCGGTCGGATTCCTCGTAGACACCGAGTGCGCGCAGGCTCGGGTTGGCGGCCATCACGGTCAACGCGGTCGAATCGGCGTTGCCGGACATCTCGGAGGTGCCGGCCACGACGTTCTGGGCGCTCGCGGCGCCGCCCTCGGTCTGGATGATCTGCACGTTCAGGCCGGCGGCCTCGAACAGGCCTTCCTTCTCGGCGACGAAGAACGGTGCGTACGACGGATCGACGCCGACCGAGATGCGGACCAGCCCGTCGGGGGCGGACGCCGCCGACTCGGACGCCGGCCGGGAACATGCGGTGGCGACGACGGTCACTGCGGCGAGTGCCGCGACGGCGGCCAGTGCGCGGCGCCGGAATCTGGATGTCATGGGTTTCCTTCGTGGTGGGGGGATCGGTGCGCGCTCAGCGGCCCGTGAACGACGGTGCCCGCTTGTCGAGGAAGGCCTGCAGTCCTTCGGCGGTGTCGCGGGTACGGATCAGTTCGAGAACGGCGGCGAATTCGACATCGAGCGCTTCGTCGAGCGCAAGCGTGCGGCCTGCTTCCACGATGTGCTTGAGCATCCCGATCGTGCGCGTCGGTTTCGCGGCCAACTCGGTTGCGAGTTCGTCTATGCGGGAATCGAATCGGTCGTCGGGGACGACCTCGTCGACCAGGCCGATGTCCAGGGCCTCGGTGGCGGAGAGCCGTGCCCCCTGGATCATGAGGAGCTTCGCGCGATGCGCTCCGAGGAGCCGGGGCAGTCGCTGGCTGCCACCGGCGCCGGGGAAGAGCCCGAGCCCCATCTCCGGGAAGCCGATGGTCGCCGACTGCGTCATCACCCGGACGTCGCACGCGAGGGAGAGTTCCGCACCGCCGCCGAGCGCATGTCCGTTCAGCGCTGCGACAACGGGTTTCGGTGCGGACTCGAGGAGCTTCTGCACATCGGTCCACGGCCGCATCGCACGCTGCGTCTCCTCGGTGAGCTCACGCATGACGCGGATGTCGGCACCGGCGACGAAGAATCGACCCGTCCCGCGCACGACGATGCAGCGGACGTCGGGATCGGCGGCGAGCGGAGGAAGGACGGAGAGCAGTTCGGCGATCAACGCGGGATCGAACGCATTGGCGGGAGGCCGATCGATCGTGACGGTGGCGACGCCGCTCGCGCAGGTCACGGCGAGACACTCGGGGGTGGGTGGGCTTTCGGTCGTCATGGCGGCTCCAGGTCTCGGTGAGTCGGGTCCGGTGAACCCGTTGAGAGGAGCCGAGTATCGACGGGAGGTGGCGTGGTGGGCACGACCGTCGGTCCGGTGGGCGAACCGGAAACGTCACCGTAACGAGCGGCGGCGCGTCTCGGTCGCGTCAGGCGGTATCGGGTGAATGCAGTCGGCCCGCCGCACGACGGTAATCGACCCGGAAGACGCGAAATGCGCGGTGCGCGGGACCTCCCCCTGCTCGCACACCGCGCACTCGCGCCGTGACCCTGCCCGTCAGAGCAGGTGGACCTTCTTGTACAGCACCTTGGACGGCCCGCCGACCAGGCCGACGCTGTCGAGGAAGCTCATGAGCTTCGAACCCGACGTGCGGATCTTGTCGTGGTGGTGCTTGTTGGTGCGCGCGACCTCGAGTGCGCGCTCCTTGTCGAGACCGGCGTTCACGTACACGTCGGGGTGAATCATGCTCTTCATGACGAAGTAGACGGTTGCGGCGGTGCTGACGCGCTCGAAGGCGCGGCGGGCACGGGAAGCGCCCTGCAGGCGGCGTGTGACCTCTTCGCGGGCGAAGCGGATGTGCCGCGCCTCCTCGAGAACGTGAATCTTGCTGACGGTGCGCGTGATCGGCTGGACGCGTTCGTCCTTCATGAAGTCGCGCTGCATCATGTCGAGGATCTCCTCGGCCGCCATGACGCTCGCGTACGCGTTGGCGCCGCGGAACAGCCCGCCCCACAGTCGGCCGGCCCGGTGGATGAACGTGATCGGGCCGTAGTCGGGCATCCCGAACTTCTCGCCGGCGCGCGCGAACATCACGGAGTGGCGGCACTCGTCCGCGACCTCGGTGAGCGCGAACTGCACGTGGCGCGAATGCTTGTCGCGGCCGTAGACGTCGCGCAGGAGCATCTGCATGAGCAGGATCTCGAACCACAGGCCGACACTCGAGACGCTCGCGGCCTCGTGCTTGGTGAGCTCGATCTTCTGCTCGTCGGTCATCTCGTCCCACAGTGCGGTGCCGTACAGCGTGCTCCACTCCGGGGTGAGCCCGAACTTGTCGGTGGGCAGCGGCGCGTTCCAGTCCACTTCGACCATGGGGTCGTACGACTTGCGGGCGGACGAGGCGAGCAGGCGCCGCGCGGTCTCCTCGCGATCGGACACCGGTGGTGCCGTGCGGGTCGACGGAATCGCAGTGGTCATGACGCCCCCTCTTCCTGTCATCGCCGCGGTCGCGGCGAGCCATCTGTGTGTGACGGTCGGTTACTGTTAGCTGAACCATACAATGGCGATTGTCACGATGGCAATGGGTGGCACGCGGATCGCGGGCTGATCAGCGCTGGCGGGCCCCCTTCAGTTCGGCGGCCACGTCGCGCACGAGTGCGCCGATCTCGGCGTAACGGTCCGGTGTGAGCCGGGTTTCCGGCCCGCTCACGATCACCGCGCCGACCGGGAGTCCCGTCGAGTCGGTGACCGCGGCGGCGATGCTCGTCGAACCGGGTTGCACGGCGCCCTCGCACAGCGACCAGCCGCGGGCGCGGATTTCGGCGTAGTCGTCGTCGGTGAGGAGCGTCGCCGGGTCGGGCGTGACGTCGGCGCGGGCGTCCGGGTCGAGCAGGGCGCAGATGGCGCGGCCGGCGGCGCTCGTTCCGGCCGGATGGATCTGTCCCACCTGCAGTGTCGTTCGGACGATCTGCTTGCCCTCGGCGACGTCGACGACGGCGATCGTGGAGTTGTCGAGGACCGCCAGGTGGGCCGTCTCGCCCGTCGCGTCGCGCAGCGAGCCCAGCAGTGCGCGGGCGCGCACCGGCAGCGGGGACGACGTGAGCGCGCGGCCCGCGACGATCAACGGTTTGGTCGACACCTCCCAGCGGGGAGGGGAATCGGGAAGCGGGCGAATCCATCCCGCGTCGTGCAGGGTCGCCAGCGTGCGCTGAAGTGCGCTCTTGTCCTCGTCGAGGACGCGGGAGAGTTCGGTCAATCCGATCGGCTGGTGTTCGGCGACGGCCTCGACGACGCGGAGTCCGCGCGCGAGGGTGCCCAGTGTCTTGACTGAGATGTGGATCACCCCTACTGTGTGTCTGCAAGTGATACTCACTATCGCATAGTGATACTTACGTCGGCAAGGTGCCCCATCGAAGCCTCGTCGACGCGATCTCGCGAAGGAGCGTGCCGTGACGGCTGTCAACCAGGAACTCGATCCCGAACTCTTCAACCCCGAGCCGGAACCGGCCGAGGTCAAGTACACGGTCATCTCCGTCGACGACCATGTGGTGGAGCCGGCGCACCTGTTCGAGACGTGGATGCCCGCGTCGCTCAAGGACCGCGGCCCGAAAATCCTCGAGGGCGAGGACGGCTCGCAGGTCTGGGAGTTCGACGGCAACATCTACTCGCAGGTGGGCATGAATGCCGTCGCCGGCCGCCGCAAGGAATCGGTGAAGTACGAGCCCTTCCGCTTCGACCAGATGCGTCCGGGGTGCTACGACATCCATGCCCGCGTCAAGGACATGGACAAGGGCGGCATCTGGGCGATGCTCAACTTCCCGTCGCAGATCACCGGGTTCTGTGGCCGGGTCTTCGCGCACGCGTCCGACAAGGAGGTCGGCATCGCGGCAGTGCGCGCGTGGAACGACTGGATCTACAACGAGTGGCACCTCGAGTACCCGACCCGCGTGATCCCCGGTGGCATCACCTACCTCACCGATCCGGTCGAGGCGGTCAAGGAGATCGAGCGCAACGCGGCGCGTGGCTTCACGTCGGTCACCTTCCCGGAGCGTCCCCACGCGATCGGTCTGCCGTCCCTGTGGGATCGCGATCACTGGGATCCGATCATCCAGGCCTGCGTCGACACCGACACCGTGATCTCGCTGCACGTCGGCAGCTCGGGCATGTACCAGTACCCGCAGGGCGCGCCGGGACTGCAGTTGGGCGCCACCATGTTCGGCCAGCTCTCGCTCGGTGCATGCAGCGAGTGGCTGTGGTCGGGCTACCCCAAGGATCACCCGACGCTGAAGATCGCGATGAGCGAGGGCGGCATCGGCTGGGTGCCGATGCTGATCGACCGGTTGGACAACATCATCGACCGGTCCGGCTACGGCCTCGGCTGGGACGAGCGTCCGGCGGACATCCTGCGTCGCAACTTCTGGTTCTGCACGCTCGACGACCCGTCCACCATCGCGCTGCGCCACGTGATCGGGGTCGAGAACATCATGCTCGAGACGGACTACCCGCACGGTGACGGCACGTGGCCGCACACGCAGAGCGTTCTCGAGAACTACTGGGGCGACATCCCGGCGAACGAGATGCGAATGATGTGCAGCGAGAACGCCGCCAAGCTGTACCGGCACCCGTTGCCCGAGATCGTTCTCCCCCGGGACTGAGGGGTAGCGGCTTGCTCGTCGACGTGGGCGAAGTGCAGATCGCCACGCGGGTGGTCGGTTCGGGCCCTCCGCTGCTTCTGCTGCACGGCTACCCGCAGACCCGCCGCGTCTGGCGGCGGGTCGCGGACGCTCTGGCCGACCGCTTCACGGTCGTGACGACGGACCTGCGGGGCTACGGCGACAGCAGCAAGCCGGAGGGCGACGACGCCCACACGACGTACTCCAAGCGGGCCATGGCCGGCGACCAGGTGGAAGTCATGCGCAGCCTGGGGTTCGAGCGCTTCGCGGTCGCCGGCCACGACCGGGGTGCGCGCGTGGTGCACCGCATGTGCCTCGATCACCCCGATCGGGTGGTCCAGGCCGCCCTGCTCGACATCCTGCCGACCTCGGAGGTCTACGCCACCACCGACCGGCAGTTGGCGACCATGTACTTCCACTGGTTCTTCCTGATCCGGCCGCACGCGCTGGCCGAACAGCTCATCGACGCGAACCCGGACGCGTGGATGGACAACGTGCTCGGCCTGGCGGGCGGGGCCGGCACCTCGATGTCCGCGGACGACATCGAGCACTACAAGTCCCACTTCCGGGATCCGGCGGTGGTGCACGCGACGTGCGAGGACTACCGCGCCGGCGCGTCCGTCGACCTCGAGCACGACGCACTCGACGCCGGTCGCCGGATCCCGTGCCCGGTGCTCGTCCTGTGGGGTGACCGGGGACCGCTCACCCGGCGCGAGCATCCGCTGAACGTCTGGCGGCGATTCGCCCGCGACGTCACCGGCCGTGCCCTCCCGGGCGGGCACTTCTTCATCGACGACTCTCCCGACGACGTCGGGCGTGCGATCGCAGAGTTCCTCGAACCGTGGCGGTGCGGCGAACTCGACTGAGCGTCAACCGAGGCCGTCGCGCCTCGCATCACGAGAGGAGATACTTCGTTGGAATTCACACCCACCGCAGACCGTCTGATCCCGGAACTCGATGCCCGGGAGGAGATGGTCATGCTCGGCCGCACCCTCTGGAACGAGGGGTACCGCGACCACCTGGCCGGCCACATCACCTACAACCTCGGTGACGGCACCCTGCTGTGCAACCCGTGGCTGCTGACGTGGGAAGAGGTCTGTCCGGACGATCTGCTGCGGATCGATTTGCAGGGCAACCTGATCGAGGGCGACTGGCCGGTACCGCTCGGGATCCCGCTGCACCTCGCGCTGCACAACGCCCGTCCCGAAGTGGTGTGGGCGCTGCACAACCACTCCGAGTACGGCACGGTGTGGGGCGACATCAAGGAGGTGCCGCCCGCGTACGACCAGAGTTCGAGCCTGGGCGGCGGCGAGGTGGTTCTCGTCGACGAGTACGACGGCGCCGTCAACAGCATGGAGGCAGCCGAGAAGGCGGTCCGCGCGATCGGTGACGCCGACCGGGCGTTGCTCGGCGGGCACGGCGTCTTCGTCATCGCCGACACGGCCAAGGCGGTCTTCCTCCGCGCGGTGGCGCTCGAACAGCGCTGCAAGAACGCGTGGATGGTCCGTGTCGCCGGCGGACCGGACAAGACGTCGCTGCCGGACTGGTGGCTCGACCGGCAGCTGAAGAACGACGGCAACGGCTTCCACGGCTTCTGGGAGGCCGCGGTGCGCAAGGAGATGCGGGCCGATCCCGTCCTCGCGCAGAAGATCCTGTCGCGGCCGCGATGACCGAGACGTTCACGACGGACGTGGCGGAGGGCTCGGGCGCGGAGCCCGAGCCCGGCGCCGCGGCCCGTCCTGCCGACATCTTCACCTGCCGCGAGGTCATCCGGATCATCTCCGGTGTCGAGCGACGGCCGCCGGGAGAGCGGCTCGACGAGTACTACTGGGCCGAACTGCTCGCCGGATGTACCGAATCCGAAGTGCTCGAGGCCACGTGGGAGCACTACCGGCGGCAGTCACGGCCCATCTGGCCCGCCGACATCCTCGGCTGGGTGGCAGCCCGCCGCGCGGACAGCGACGCCGACCGATGACGCGCACGGTGGTACTCGTCCCCGACGCGCGCGGTGTGGCCGCACTCGCAGGCATCCCGCACGTGAGCGCGGTGGTGTACGACCCGAAGTGCCCACAGGTCCCGGACGGCGCGGCCGATGCCGAGATACTCGTCGCGAACGGCCTCGATCCGGCCGGGGCGGGTTCCCTCTTCGCCCGGTTGCCGTGCCTGCGGATGGTGCAGCTGTTCAGTTCGGGAGTCGAACGTTGGACCGGAGTCGTGCCCGAGGGCGTGACGGTCTCGAACGCGGACCGGGCCCACGGCGGCGCGGTCGCGGAGTGGGTCGTCGCGCAGTTGCTCGCCCACGTCCGGGATCTCGCGGGCTACCGGGCCAAGCAGCGGGACCGGCAGTGGGAGGCGCACCGCACGGGGACACTGTCGGGTCGGAGCGTCCTGGTGTTCGGGGCGGGCGACATCGGTGAGAACCTTCGACGACGGCTCGAACCGTTCGGCTGCACGGTCACCCTCGTCGGCCGGACGGCGCGTGCGGGTGTCGTGGACTTCACGCAGGGCCGGGCGGTGCTCGGCGACCGGGACGTCGTGATCCTGGCTCTGCCGCTGGATGATTCGACGGTGCACCTCGTGGATGCGGGGTTCCTCGGCGCGATGAAGGACGATGCGGTGCTGATCAACGCCGGACGCGGTGAACTCGTGGACACACAAGCCCTTCTCGGGGAGTGTGGGCGGGTGCATGCGATCCTCGACGTCACCGATCCCGAGCCGCTCCCCGTCGAGCATCCGATGTGGACCGCACCCGGCGTGGTGGTGACGCCGCATGCCGCGGGCATCACCGACGACGTGCTCGACCGGTGCTGGGCCGCGGCCGCACGCAAGATCGCCGCGTACGTCGCTCCGTCCCGGGCGGTGGTGTCGGGATGAGGGCCTTCGGATTCGACTGGCAGTGGCGCGCATCCGGAGAACCGCTCAGCGTCGAGGACTACCGTCGCGCCGCGGGCCGCAAGCTCCCGCGCATGGTGTGGTCGTACATCGAGGGCGGTGCCGACGACCTGCGCACCGTGGCCGGCAACCGGTCGGCGTTCGACGACTGGTGGCTGGTGCCGAGCGTCCTGGCCGGGCACGACACTCACGACCTGTCCACTCGGGTTGCGGGACTGCCGGTCTCGATGCCGGTACTGACGGCGCCGACGGGATTCAACGGACTCACCCGGTGGAGCGGCGACCTCGACGCGATCCGGGCCGCCGAGCGCGTCGGCACCCGGTGCGTCGTCAGCACGGCGTCGACGTGGTCGGTCGAGGAGATCGCGGACGCCGCCGGCGAGAAGCACGCCTTCCAGCTGTACCCCGGTTCGGGCGGCGTCGCCGCGGCTCTCATGCGCCGCGCGTGGGCGGCCGGATTCCGGTCCCTGTTCGTGACGGTCGACGTCCCGGCCGTCGGGAACCGCGAGGGCGAGAGGCGGGAGGGGATGGGCGTCCCGCCCGTCCTCACCCCGCGTCGGCTGCTCGACATCTCGCGTCATCCGCGGTGGGCCTACGACGTCGTGAAGCATCGGCGGATCGGCGGGCGCAACCTCGCGTCCGGAGACGGTGTGACCGCGGCACTCGCGTCGATCGAGATCCAGGAGCGCCAGCTCGTCCAGTCGCGGCTGAACTGGGACGACGTGGCTTGGATGCGGGACAACTGGCACGGCACCGTGCACCTCAAGGGGGTGTTGCGGCCCGAGGACGCGGCACGCGCGGTGGACCTCGGACTGGACGGCGTCGTCGTGTCGAATCACGGGGGCCGCCAACTGGACGGCTGCGTGCCGTCGGTCGCGGCGCTGCCCGCGGTGGCCGACGCCGTCGCCGGACGCGCCGAGGTGCTGCTCGACGGCGGCATCCGCCGCGGCACGGACGTGCTCAAGGCGCTCGCCCTCGGGGCCGACGCGGTGCTCGTCGGCCGCCCGTGCCTGTACGGCATGGCGGTCGCCGGGGAGCGCGGCGTCGAACACGTGCTCACGATCCTGCGCGAGGAGATCGCGCGCGGACTGACCCTCCTCGGGGTGCGCGACATCCAGGACCTCGACCGGTCCCACGTGCGCCCGGCGACATCCGATGATCAGAACACGGTTTCGATCGAGGCGATTACCACCCAGTGAGACTCCCGCCACAACGGAATCGAATTCATCGGTATCAAGAATCGCGTTCCACACTGATGCCTGCTCGAGGAGGACTGCAATGGGTAACCCGGTGATCGTGGATGTGGCGAGGTCTCCGATCGGTCGACGTGGTGGCTGGCTGTCGGGACTGCACGCCGCGGAGTTGCTGGGTGCGGTGCAGTCCGGAATCCTCGAACGCCTGGACCTCGATCCGGCCCTGATCGAACAGGTGATCGGCGGCTGCGTCACGCAGGCCGGAGAGCAGGCGTCGAACGTCAGCCGCAATGCGTGGTTGCATGCGGGCCTGCCGGAGCGGACCGGCGTGACGACCATCGACGCCCAGTGTGGTTCGGGTCAGCAGTCGGTGCAGTTGATCGCGGCACAGATCGCGGCCGGTGTCATCGACGCCGGTCTGGCGTGCGGCGTCGAGGCGATGTCCCGGGTTCCGCTGCTGTCGAACATCAAGGGCGATGTCGGCAGCCCCAAGCCGCCGGGCTGGGCCGTGGACATTCCGGCACAGTTCGAGGGTGCCGACCGAATCGCCCGTCGGCGTGGATTCACGCGTGAGGATCTCGACGCGTTCGGTCTGCGCTCGCAGCAGCGCGCAGCGCAGGCGTGGGCGGAAGGCCGCTTCGACCGGGCGATCATCCCGGTGAAGGCGCCCGGCACCGACGGTGGTGCTCCCGCCGAGGTGTCGCGCGATCAGGGGCTGAGGGAGACCTCGCTCGAGGCGCTCGCGAAGCTGAAGCCGGTTCTCGACGGTGGTCTGCACACCGCAGGTACGTCGTCGCAGATCTCGGACGGCGCCGCCGCGGCGGTGCTGATGGACGAGACCCGGGCCCGGGAGCTCGGTCTGCGCCCGCGTGCCCGGATCGTCGCGCAGTGCCTGATCGGTGCTGAGACGCACTTCCTGCTCGACGGTCCGGTGCAGGCCACCGAGTACCTGCTGGGCCGGACCGGCCTGTCGGTCAAGGACATCGACCTGTTCGAGGTCAACGAGGCGTTCGCCGCGGTCCCGATGTCGATGGCCCGCGTGCACGGTGTCGACGAGGAGCGGCTCAACGTGAATGGCGGTGCGATCGCCCTGGGTCACCCGGTCGGCTCGTCGGGCGTCCGGCTGATCGGCGCGGTGATCGACGAACTCGAGCGCCGCGACGGCGAACGCGCACTGGTCGCGGTGTGCGCCGGCGGTGCGATGGCAACCGGAGCGATCGTCGAGCGCATCTGATGCCCGCCCAGCTCACGGGTTTCGACGGGAAGGTCGCGGTCGTCACCGGCGCCGGGCGGATGCGCTCGATCGGCCGGGAGATCGCCGTCGAACTCGCCCGTGCCGGTTGCGATGTCGTCGTCACCGGCACGGGACGCACGCCGGACCGCTTCACCGACGAGGAGAAGGCCGCGGGCTGGCGCGACATCGAATCCGTCGCCGACGAGATCCGGGCGCTGGGACGCCGGGCGACCGCGGTCGTCGCGGACGTCGCCGACGAGGATTCGGTGAACTCCCTACTCGCGCAGGTCCAGGCGGAGTTCGGGGGCGTGGACGTCCTCGTCAACAACGCCGCCGCTTCCCGCGGCGGCGACCGAGTCCCGGTGACCGAGCTGGACGTCGACGTCTGGGACCGCGTGCTCCGGGTCAACCTGCGGGGCACGTTCCTCATGAGCCGGGCCTTCGCGCGGGCGATGGTCGAGCGAGGCGCCGGCGGCTGCATCGTCAACATCTCGTCGATCGGCGGAAAGACCGGCGGCGCAGACACCGCCGCCTATGCCGCGTCCAAGGCGGGGGTCCAGTCGCTGACGTCGTCGATGGCCAAGGAACTCGGTCGCTCCGGGATCCGGGTGAACGCGCTGTGTCCGGGCGTCACCTCCACCAGCCGTCTCGACGACTGGCCCGCATACGTCTGGCAGCGGTACGTCGAAGCCAACATTCCGTTGCAGCGCGCGGGCCGTCCTCGCGAAGTAGCCTGGGCCGCAGTCTTCCTGGCCAGTGATCAGGCGGCGTGGGTCAGTGGCCAGTCCTGGAACGTCGACGGCGGCCAGCTCACGATCCGCTGACCCACGCCGGCCGGCCCCGAACGATCCTTCCCCGGAAAGGTGCAGTGATGTCCGAGATTCGTCCAGTACCCGATGCGCGTGCGGCGGCCGTCGCGCGGCTGACGGCGCCGGGTGCGGCCTTCGAGATCGCCCCGGAGCCGGTGCGCGGCGCGGCGATGCCGGTGTTCCGCAACCGGCACCGATCGCTGCATCAGCTGCTGATCGAGTCGGCTCGCTACGGCGATGCCGAGTATCTGGTGTGCGACGAGCTGCGCCTCACCTTCGCCGAGCATCTGGCTCGGGTGGCCTCGCTCGCCCAGGAGTTCCGGACGCGGTACGGGATAGGCGAGGGCGATCGGGTTGCCATCCTCTCGGCGAACAACGCCGAGTGGATCATGACGTTCTGGGCGGCCACGGCGCTCGGCGCGATCACGGTCGGCATGAATTCGTTGTGGTCGGCGCGGGAGATCGCCTACGGTGTCGAACTTTCCGAACCGAAGCTGATCGTGGCCGACGGGCCGCGGCGGGAGCTGCTGGGTGCGGTGGACGTCCCCGCGCTCTCGACCGAGGTCGACATCCCCGCGCTGTCGACCGCGCAGCCGGGCGCGGAACTTCCGGTGCCGGACGTAGGCGAGGACGATCCCGCGGTGATCCTGTTCACCAGCGGGACGACGGGTCGGCCGAAGGGTGCGACGCATTCGCAGCGGAACATGGTGGCCGCGGTCGACTTCCACCGGTTCAACGACGCCTTGGCGGCGGAGTTGGGGCGGCCGCCCGGCGCGCGCAGGTTCCTGCTGGCGACGCCGCTGTTCCATATCGCGGCGCTGCACAACCTGGCGGTTCCGCGGCTGGCGTTCGGAGACACCGCGGTGATCACCACGGGCCGGTTCGACATCGATCGGGTGCTGCGGTTGATCGAGCGTGAGCGCTTGACGAACTGGGGTGCCGTCCCGACGATGGTGAGCCGCCTGGTCGAACACGACCTGTCGGCATACGATCTGTCGTCACTGCAGACGATTTCGGTGAGCTCGGCGCCGTCGTCCGCGGCGCTCAAGGAGCGACTGCGGCAGGTGTTGCCGGCCGCGGGGCGGTCGCTGGGTACCACGTACGGGTTGACGGAGTCGTCGTCGGCGGCCACGTTGGCGACGGCCGCGGACCTGGCGGAACGGCCGGACACCGTGGGTACGGCCGTGCCGACGATGCGGGTCGAGGTGCGGGACGAGGTCGGCCGGCCGGTGCCGGACGGCGTGGAGGGCGAGATCTACCTGCGGGGTCCGCTGGTGATGCTCGGCTACTGGAACAACCCGGAGGCGACCGCGGCGACCATCGACGAGACCGGCTGGATGGCTACCGGTGATCTGGGGACGATGGAGGACGGGTATCTCCGGATCAGCAGCCGCCGTTCGGATCTGATTCTCCGCGGCGGTGAGAACGTGTATCCCGCCGAGGTCGAGGACGTGCTCGTGGAGCATCCCTCGGTACGCGAGTGCATCGTTGTCGGGACCGAGCACGCCGACTACGGCGAGGAGGTCTGTGCGGTCGTCGTCGTCGACTCCGATGCGCCGGTGACGGAAGAGGAGTTGTCCGTGTACATGACCGAGCGGATCGCGCGGTACAAGGTTCCGAGTCGGTGGATCCTCCGGGGCGAGGAACTGCCGCGCAACGCGACCGGCAAGGTCAAGCGGGTGGAGGTTCTGGCTACTCTGTAGTAGCCGTCTTCTCGAAAAGTGCTGTGACCAAGAGAAACTGGCCGGTACACACCGTGTGGGTGCGTACCGGCTCAGCGCTGTCCGGGCCGGGATCTCGGGCGCGAGACGCTGGTTGCGCGGATGAGTGTCCATATTGCGGTTTCCGCTTGCACAACGAGCGTTGAGTGCTGTTATTGTCATCACAGCAGCGTGAGATCGGAATCACACGATGCTGCTTGGTTTTCGAGAGCGTCGAGACGACGCCTCGACTCGGCGCGGACCGTCCGAACTGCACGACAGTCGGGTAGGTGGATCGCCTGCTGCAACTCGATACGGCACATGCGCGTCAACGTGATCGGTGATCCGGTCGCGGATCTTCGAGAGGACACACAATGAGGGACAAGTGGATTCGTGGGTCGCGGAACCTGGCGGCGGTAGCGGTTGCCGCGGTGGCCTTGGCCGGCTGTGGTGGCGGGGCGTCGTCCTCGCCGACATCGTCGGGTAACTCCGGCGAACTCGACACGTCCGCGACCCTGCGGGTCGCGACGGCTGCACCGTCCCGAAATCTCGACCCGTACCTGCAGACCAGCGTCGGTGGCTACGGCTACCTCTCACCCATCTTCGACCGGCTGACCGTGGTCGACGCCGACGGCAATCTCGAACCCGGGCTTGCGGAGTCGTGGGAGTTCGCTCCCGACGGCTCGTACCTGGAACTGAAGCTGCGCAAGGGTGTGACGTTCCACGACGGTGCCCCGTTCGATGCAGCCGCGGTGGTCGCCAACATCGAGCGCGGCCAGACGATGGAAGGCAGCACGGTGGTGGCTGCGCTGAAGAGCATCACGGGCACCGACATCGTCGACGAGCACACGGTACGGCTGCGGCTGGCGCCGGGCGCGGGCGTCGAGCTGCCGGGCGTCTTCAGTAACAACGCGGGAATGATGATCAGCCCGAAATTCATCGAGGCCGGCACGGACATCCGCAACGATCCCGGGAAGAGCGGATCGGGAGCGTACGAGGTCGCTTCCTATGTGCCTGAGGAGTCGCTCACGCTCGTACGCGCCGAGGGCACCAACTGGGATCCGGACGCCGGCAAGGTGGCCAAGATCGAGATCAAGGCGATGCCCGATGCCAGCACCCGGTTGAACGGCCTCAAGACCGGCGCCGTCGACATCAGCTGGGTCAGCTCCGCCAACGAGGTCGTCGAGGCACAGTCGCTCGCGAAGAGCGGCACCCTCGCGGTCGACGAGGTCTCGTTCCGCAACGTCCTCGGTGTGTACATGCGGGCGCAGGGTGATCTGGCCAAGCCGGAAGTGCGTCAGGCCGTGGCCTACTCGATCGATCCGGCCGCCGTCAGCGCCCTGTTCTCCGACACGTGCACGCCTCGGCAGCAGTTGTTCCCGGCCGGCAGCTGGGCGGCGGACGACTCCTACCAGTACCCGTACGCCTTCGATCTGGACAAGGCCAAGAGCCTCGTCCAGGGCGTCGGTGGAGCCCCGAAGATCACGCTGACCTTCGGCGCGGGCACGAATACGGAGAAGCCCGCCAACGTCATCCAGTCCATGCTCGCGGCGGCGGGGCTCGACGCCGAACTCAACCCGGTGCCCAACAGCCAGAACGAACCGCGATACGTGGCCGGTGACTTCCAGTCCATGGTCGCCAACAGCTTCACGCCGCGCGTCGATCCGGCCGAGACCGTCAGCACGTACATCACGGGACCCTACGATCTGTCGAACGGCAACTCGCAGATCAAGGAACTCGCCACGAAGGCCGCGAACCCGACTCTGTCGCAGGACGAGCGCGCACCCATGTACCAGGACATCGCGGAGCAGACCCTCGAGGAGGCGATGTTCGTACCGATCTGCAACCTCACCAATGCGACCGTCGCGACCGACAAGGTCACGGACATCGACGGAATCGCCTGGGTGAACAACGGGCTGTTCGATATTCGCCACGTGGGGATCGCGAAGTAGCCGTCACCTTCGGTCATCGACACCTGTTGAGGGGCAGCCATGTTGCGTTATGCCGGTAGGCGTTTGTTGGCGGCGATTCCGCTGCTGTTGGTCGTGCCGTTCCTGATCTTCGTGCTGATCGATCTGGCGCCGGGTGATCCGGCGGTCATCCTCGCGGGTGAGGATGCGACGCCGGAACGGTTGGCGGAGTTGCGGACGACGCTGAATCTGGACCAGAACGTGTTGGTGCGGTATCTGGACTGGGTGGGGTCGGTGCTGCGGGGCGATCTCGGGGTGTCGCTGCTGTCGAACCAGTCGGTGGCGGACCTGTTGCTCCGGCGGATGGCGACGACGCTGTCGCTGGTCGGGTTCGCGATGGTGCTGGCCGTGGTGATCGGCCTGGTGTTGGGCGTACTCGGGTCGCTGCGCCCGGGTGGCGTCGTGGACCGCGCGATCAACGTGATCGCGTCGATCGCGATCGCCATCCCGGCGTTCTGGTTCGGTCTGGTGCTGGTGTCGTTGTTCGCGGTGTCGAACCAGATATTCCCGGCGTTCGGGTACGTGCCGCTCTCGGACGGTGTGGTGCCGTGGTTCCAGCACCTGGTGCTGCCCGGTGTGGCGTTGGCGTTGCTGCCGGCGGCGGAGGTGACGTTGCAGTTGCGATCGGCCCTCGGACAGGTGATGGGCAGCGACTACATCCTCAACGCGAAGGCCCGGGGACTGGGCACCGCGAGTGTCGTCCTCAAGCACGGACTGAAGAACGCGTGCATCCCGGTGGTGACGGTCCTCGGTTTCCGAGTCGCGGAGGTGCTCGGCGGTGCGGTGACGATCGAGATCATCTACAGCATGCCGGGGATGGGTTCGCTGGCGGTCAACAGTGTGCAGAACCATGACGTTCCGGTGCTGCTCGGGTTCGTGTTGTTCACCACGTGCGTGGTGGTGCTGGTGAACCTGTTGGTGGACATCTCGTACGGCTACTTCAACCCGAAGGTGCGCGCATGACGACGACGACTGCTTCCTCGATGCCGGGTGATGTCGAGTCCCGCAACGGTTTCGGTTCCCGCTTACTCGGGTTCGTACGGCGTCGGCCGGTGACCGCGATCGCCGGTGCGTTCGTGCTGCTGTTGGTGCTGATGGCCGTCTTCGCGCCGCTGATCGCGCCGTACGACCCGTACGCGCAGGACGTGGTGAACCGGCTGCAGCCTCCCTCGTCGGCGCACTGGCTGGGGACCGACGACTACGGCCGGGACGTGCTCAGCCGGTTGATCTACGGTGCCCGGATCTCGTTGCAGGCGTCCCTGCAGGCGGTGGCGCTGGCGTTGGTACTCGGGCTGCCGTTGGGCGTGATCGCCGGGTACCGCGGTGGCTGGGTGGACACGGTGCTGACCCGGATCATGGACGCGCTGATGAGCGCCCCTTCGCTGGTGCTCGCGATCACGATCGTCGCGGTGCTGGGGTCGGGTATCACCAACGCGATGCTCGCCGTCGGTCTGGTGATGGCGCCGCGGTTCTACCGGGTGGCGCGGGCCTCGACGATGGACGTCCGCGGGGACACCTATATCGAGGCATCGGTGGCGTTGGGGTGTAAGACGTCCCGGACGATCGTGCGGCACATCCTGCCCAACGTGATGCCGCCGATCGTTCTGGTCATCTCGGTCTCGCTCGGCACCGCGGTGGCGGCGGAGGCGAGTCTGAGCTTCCTCGGGCTCGGCGCCAAGGCGCCGGCGGCCAGTTGGGGCTCGATGCTGTCCACGGCGGCGTCGAACATGCAGTTGGCCCCCTACCTGGTATGGCCGCCCGGCGTGATGATCTTCCTGACGGTGCTGGCGTTCACGTATCTCGGCGACGGTGTGCGCCGGGCGTTGACGAGGAGTCGCAATGGCAACAACTGACACGCTGGTGCGCCCGGACCGGGCCCCGGTCGACCCTGCCACGCCGCTGTTGCGGGTGCGGGATCTGACGGTCCAGTTCCAGTCCGGCCGCAAGCAGTGGGTGACCGCGGTCGACGGGGTCTCGTTCGACGTCGCCGCCGGTGAGTCGGTGGCACTGGTCGGGGAATCCGGTTCCGGCAAGACCGTCTCGTCACTCGCGGTGATGGGGTTGACCGGCGATACCGGGGGGCGGATCGCCCGCGGCAGCGTCGAATTCGACGGCCTCGATCTGACGAAGCAGCCGCACAAACAGTGGCAGGGGCTGCGCGGCACGGGAATGGGCATGATCTTCCAGCAGCCCATTCGCTCGCTGAATCCCGCCTACACCGTGGGCGATCAGATCGCCGAGTCGGTGCGCAAGCACCTCGGCCTGGACCGCAAGGCGGCGATGGCGCGTGCGGTCGAGATGCTCGAGCTGGTGCAGATCCCACGGGCGGCGGACCGGGTGCGCGAGTACCCGCACGCCTTCTCCGGCGGCATGTGCCAGCGGGTGATGATCGCGATGGTCATGGCCTGCAACCCGCGTCTGCTGATCGCCGACGAGCCCACCACCGCGCTGGATGTGACGGTGCAGGAGACGATCCTGGATCTTTTGCGGGACCTGCAGGAGCAGACCGGTATCTCGCTGCTGTTCGTCACGCACGACCTCGGCGTCGTCGCGGAACTGTGCGAACGCGTCGTGGTGATGTACGCGGGGGAGGTGATCGAGGACGGCCGCGCCGACGAGGTGTTCTTCACGCCCCAGCACCCGTACACGTCCGGGTTGCTGGCATCGATCCCACGTCCCGGCATCAGTAACGATCGGCGGTTGACGGCGATCCCGGGCCGGATCCCGGCGGCGGGGGAGTGGCCGGCGGGCTGTCACTTCCACGACCGTTGCACCCACGCCCGGTCGGGCCTTTGTGACACAGCGCATCCCACGCTGGCCGAGACAGCCCCCGGACGGGCGGCGCGCTGCCTGCGCGTGGCGGATCTGCAGTTGGAAGGAGTGAGCGCGTCATGAGTCTGCTCGAGGTTGCGAACCTGACCAAGTCGTTCTCCACCCGCCGTGACTTCCTGGGCCGCCGGACCGGATGGACGCACGCGGTCAAGGACGTCTCGTTCACCCTTGACGCCGGGGAATGCCTGGCCGTGGTCGGTGAGTCCGGGGCGGGGAAGTCGACGGTCGGACGGATGGTGTTGCGGCTCATCGAAGCCGATTCGGGCAGCGTCGTGTTCGGCGGTGAGGACGTTCGCGCCGCGAAGCCCGCCCGACTCCGCCAGATGCGGCGCGGCATGCAGATGATCTTCCAGGATCCGCACTCCTCGCTCGATCCGCGGATGACGGTCGCGGACGCGGTGATCGAGCCGCTGATCGTGCACACCGATCTCGACCGGGCCGCTCGTACGCAGCGGGCCCGGGAGTTGCTCGACAAGGTCGGCATCGGGTCCCGTTACCTCGGCCGGTACCCGGCCGAACTCTCCGGCGGCCAACTCCAGCGCGTCGCGATCGCCCGGGCGCTTACCCTCGAGCCCGAGATGATCGTGTGCGACGAACCTGTTGCCGCACTGGATGTCTCGGTGCGGGCGCAGGTGCTGAACCTGCTCCGGGACCTACAGGAGGAGCTCGGGCTGGCGTACCTGTTCGTCTGTCACGACCTCGCGTTGATCGAGGTCATCGCGGACCGGGTCATGGTCATGAAGTCCGGTGAGGTCGTCGAGACCGGCACCGTCGAGCAGATCTACGCCTCCCCGGCGCAGGACTACACCCGGAAACTCCTGGACGCCATCCCCGTGCCGGTCCCCCGCGCGGCCCGCCAGGCCTGACCTGGTCAGTCGACGTCGGCAAGAGCCTCGTGCGCGGGTGCCTCGTCGATCGATGCGATGCCGCGTCCGCCCGGGGCCCACAACCCGAGAGCGACGGCGCTGACGAACATGACGCCGGCCAGCGCCAGGGAGGCCTCCTGCATGCCGTGGAGGAACGACTCCTTCGCGAAATCGGCCAGCTGCTCTCCCTGGGGGCCGGCCAGTTTCGACACCTCGAGGGCGGCGGCGAGGGAGTCGCCGACCGGCTGCTTGGCCTGCTCGGGTACCGCATCGACAGCGGGCGCGATGTTGCGTCCGTACCCGGCTGCGAGCACGCTGCCGGCGAGGGCCACGCCGATCGCGGCACCGATCTCTCGGGTGGCGTCGTTCACGGCGGACGCCACACCCTGCTTGGCCACCGGCGTGTTCTGCACGATCGCGGTGGTCGCCGGGGCGGTGCACAGGCCCAGGCCGACAGCGGCGATCAGCAACGGCACGGCGACCTCGCGGTACGTGCTGCCGGCGTCGAGCTGACCGATCAGTGCGAGCGCCACGCCGAGTACGGCGAGCCCGAGGAACGTGAGGATCCGCAGGCCGATGCGCGGGATCAGCCACGGCGCCGCCACCGACAGCCCGATGACGACCACCGCGATCGGTGCGAGCGCGAGCGCCGACTGCAGCGGCGAGTAGCCGAGCACGAGCTGCAGGTGCTGGACGATGAGGAAGAACAGACCGAAGGTCGCAAGGAACTGCATCAGGAGCGACACCGCGCCGACGCCGAACGTGCGGTTGCCGAACAGGCGCACGTCGAGCAGGGGGTGTTCGGTGCGGGCCTCGAGGACTGCGAAGAGCGCTCCGGCGGCCAGGCCGCCGACGATCGCGGCGAGCACCCAGGGGTCGAGCCAGCCCCGCCCCGGCGCCTCGATGATGCCGAGCACGAAGAGCCCGATCGCCCCGGCGCTCAGCACCGCGCCGCGGATGTCGAACGTCGACGGGTGCTCGTCCCGCGAGGACGGGATGGTGAACGCGAGAGCGAACAGCACGGCGGACACCCCCGCGAGTCCGATGAAGATCGCGTGCCAGGACCACTTCTCGAGCAGCAGGCCCGATCCGATGAGTCCGGCGATGCCCCCCGATCCTGCGACGCCCGACCAGATGCCGACGGCCTTGGATCGTTGCGCCGCAGGGAAACTGGCGGTAAGTATCGACAGCGTCGCCGGCATGACGAACGCTGCGCCGAGGCCCGCGACCGCGCGGGCGCCGATGATCTGGGTGGGGCTGTCCAGCAGGATCGGCGACGCCGACGCCAGCCCGAACAGCAGCAGTCCGATCACGAGCAGGCCGCGGCGGCCGTAGCGGTCACCGAGCGCGCCCGACGGCAGCAGCAGGCACGCGAGCGCGAGTGTGTAGCCGTCGACGATCCAGGTGAGTTGCGCCTGGGTGGCCCCGGTGTCCCGGGCGAGGTCGGCGAGTGCGGTGTTGAGTGCCGCCATCGCGGCCACGACGAGGGCGACCGCCGCACACGACACGGTGAGAGTCCAGATCTGTCCCCAGGTCATCCGGTCGTTCGTTCCCGTGTACTTTCCAGCCATGCGGGCCTCCCCTAGGAAACAAGACTGTCAGTATCGTAGGTGAACTGGTGGTTCCACAAAAGGTGGTGACGGATGGGTACGGACGACAGCGACGGGTCGGCGAGCGACCAGGACCCCAGGAAGGCGCGCTCGCGGGCGCGGTTGCTCGACGCGGCTACGACACTGCTCGTCAAGGGCGGCACCGAGGCGGTGACGATCGACGCGGTCACCAAACTCGCGAAGGTCGCGCGCGCGACGCTGTACCGGCATTTCGACAGTGGCACCGAACTGGTGGCCGCGGCGTTCGGGAAGCTCGTGGCCCCGGCCCCGGAGACAGCCGTCTCCGGTGGCCTGCGTGAGCAACTCGTCGAACTGCTCACGGCGCAGGCACGGATGATCGAGGACGCTCCCATGCACATCACCGCGCTGTGCTGGCTCGGGATGGGCCCCGCGCTCGACGACTATTCGAGTGCGTCGGACCTCGAGGCGGGCGACCGGCCGGGGAAGAGCCGGCCCGAGCTCCGGTCGCTGCGCGAACACGTCGTCGTGCAGTATCGGGCGGCGTTCGACCGCGTGCTCGGCACCGACGAGGCCAGGGCTGCGCTGGGTGACTTCGACTACGACCTCGCCCTCGCACAGTTGGTCGGGCCGCTCGTCTTCACCCGGTTGGCGACGTTGGCGCCGCTCGGCCCCGATGCGTGCGTGCGGATCGTCGACGATTTCCTCGCGGCGCGGCAGGCCGGCCGGGCCCGAGACTCAGCGCTGGTCGCGGACGGGCCGCAGGGCGAAGGCGCGCAGCCGGGAGTAGCCGCGGACGCGGAGGGGGCGTAGCGAGCGCAACTGGACCCCGTCGTCGTCCACCAGTGCCGCCGACAGTTCGGCGTCGACCAACACCGTTCCGGGACGGGCCGCGCTGGTCAGCCGCGCGGCGATGTTCACGGCCTCGCCGAACAGATCGCCGAAGCGGACGAGGACCGGACCGAGCGCCAGACCCACCCGCAGATCCGGCTGCTCCGGGTGCGTGCGCGCCGCTTCCTGGAGGCCGAGCGCGATCCGGGCCGCGTCGGACGCGTGTTCCGCCGCGAACATCACTTCGTCACCGACGTTCTTGATCACCCAACCGCCGCCCTGCGTGATGACCGACGTGGTCTGCGACTCGAAGTCCTCGAGCAGCGCACTGAGCTCGTCGACCCGGATCCTGCGCGTCAGGCTGGTGTAGCCGACCATGTCGGCGAACCCGACGACGAGGGTGCGGTGCGTGGTGTCCTCGCCGACGCTGCCCGCCCTGCGCGCTGTCGCGGCCGCGAGGTGCCGGCGCCATACGTACGACTGCAGTGCCTCGACCGTGGGCAGCAACCCCGAGGTGAGCGCGCCGACGGCGTCGCGCAGGGCACGCTCGTCGAGCGTGCCGGCATCGAGGTGGGTGGCGGCGAGCTCCTCGGCCAGATGCGAGTTGAGTACGGCGACCTGCCACTCCGCCAGTCGCGACATCGACTGACCGAGCGCCCGGGTGGCGGCCACTGCGGCGTCCTGGGCCAGGGCGCCGCTGTCGACGAAACCGACCAGACCCCGTAGTGCTGCAGCGTCGGCATCGGTGAACATCGCCGCGTCGGGGTCGGCATCGATGGCGAAACCCATCGACACCCAGAGGCGTTGCGCGCGTTCGAGGGGCACCCCGGCGATTTCGGCGACCTGTTCGCGGGTGTACCGGCGGGGGCCGCCCAGGAGGGTCTGCTCCACTTCCGACTGGATGAGGCCGAGCACAGTGGGATCGAGGTGCTCGGAGAGTTCCAACGCACGCCCCTTTCGTGATGGTCGCCCAAGAATGAACCACGACAGAGCGGGCCGCAACGACTGTCGGGTGCCTGTGGGAAGGTAGCGGTGCAAGCAGTCGTTCGGTACCAGGAGGACCCCATCATGCCGCCCCGCAGTCGTTCCGGAGCAGGCTCGGCAACGCCGGAACATCTCACCGCGGAGAACCTCGAGACGCTGGCAGCAGCCGTCGCCGAGGGCAAGCGCGCCACCGTGTACCTGCGCGAGGCCACCCCGAGCCTCGGCATCGAGGCCGGATGTTCGGCGAAAGTCGTTTCCGTGGAAGGGAACACGGTCGTCATCAGCCCCAAGGGGGTCAACGACGAGCTTCCGTTCGAAGCAGAGGAACTGCGCATGACCCGCAAGGCTCCGGAGCCGGTCAAGTCGACCCGGCCAGCGAAGGCCGCGGCTCCCGCGCCGAAGCCCGCGGCGGCTCCCGCGCCCAAGCCGGCAGCGGCCCCCGCGCCCAAGCCCGCGTCGGCGCCCAAGCCTGCCCCCACACCTGCCGCGGTCACCAGCACGGCACCCCAGGCGCCACCGGCACCCGCGCCGCGTCGCGCGAAGAAGGCGCCGGCGGGTGTGAGTGTGACGATCCATGCCGGCGCCGAGAACGACTGGACGGTGACCGTGACGCACGGCGCGAAGCGCCCGGGGAAGGCCACTCCGGTCAGTCCCGACGCGGTCGATCGGGCGATGCGTGAACTCGGTGACGACGTTGCGCTCGAGGCGGTCCAATCGGTCATTTCCGCAGCACGCGAGGCTGCAGAGCAGCGAATTGCCGCATTGTCGAAGGAACTCGAGGACGCGCGCCGTGCTCTCGAAGCGCTGGGGTCGACCTCCTAGTCGGCGATTGGGTGACGATCGGATCAAGGCTGCCCGAGCACTGACGCTCGGGTGGGAAAGTTGCCGGTGAGTGTCCCGCCGACTCGAGCGTGGAAGCGTCCGGGGCGTGCAAGCAAGGGCTGACAGCAGGCATGTGGCGGTGATCGACCGATGGCACATTCGTAGCGCCAAGCGGGAGGGCAACATGCTCAAGCGACTTTCCTTGATCTTCGCAGCGTTGGCGGTGATCGCCGGCATGCTCGGCGTCGGCACCGCGACCGCGGCGCCACCCAGAGCGGTTCTGGGCGGCGGGTCCGGAATCGTGATCGACGAGATGTATCAGTGCACGCTCACGACAATCGGACACGACAACGCCGGCCGCCTGGTCGGCATCACGGCGGGCCACTGCGGCGAGGCGGGTTGGCCGGTGGTACCCGAGTCCGATCCGGACGCGGGTGTGGTGGGCAGGTTCGTCGTGTCGAACTCTGATTACGACTACGCGGTGATCGAGTTCGATCCCGCGAAGGTGACTCCGGTGAACACTATCGGTCAGGTCACGATCACCGATATCGGCAAGCCGGCGCAGTTCCCGGCCGTCGCATGCAAACAGGGCCGTACCACCGGGCACACGTGCGGAGTCGTCTACGGCGACGTGCTGCAGTCGCAGGAGACGTGGACCCAGTTGTGTGTCATCGAGGGTGATTCGGGATCCCCGGTCGTCGTCGGGACCACTCTGGTGGCGATGGTGAACGCGTATCTCGGGGTGGCGTGCCTCGGCCCGGAACTCGGCACCAATATGACCGCGATCATCGACAACATCAACGCGACAGGTGGCGTCGGGGCGGGATTCAGACCCATCTGACGCACCGCTGTCGCCTGCTTCACCGCCACGTGCCGGACCCGCGATCGGGTCCGGCACGTGGCATTTCGACGGGTAGACGGCAGTCCGGCGACGCTCTCCTCCCGGCTCCCACTTGACAGCAGATGTGTGACCCGTAACACTCGCTAACCATCGCCGACCGATCGATCGGTCGGTCGTTTGTCGGAAGAGTTCGGCCGGGCGAAGCCGTGGAACGTGCTGGCTCGGGTTCGCTGCTGGAAGGGAGCTGGTCTCATGCCCCACCCGTGGGTTGGTCTCTATCCGAAAGGCGTGGATCCGCAACCGCAACTCCGGTCGGAATCACTCGTCGACGCGTGGACGGCGCGCGTTGCCGCCGATCCGGACGGCGTCGCAGTGCGGTACTTCGACGGAACGCTCACTGCGCGAGAACTGGACGAGGAGTCGGACGCCCTCGCGGTGGGACTGCGGGACAGGGGGGTGCGTCGGGGTGACCGGGTCGGGATCTATCTCCAGAACATCCCGCAGTACGCGATCTCCATGCTGGCGCTGTGGAAGGTGGGGGCCGCGGCGCTGCTGCTCAACCCGATGTATCGGGGGCGGGAGCTGCGGCACCTCGTGGCCGACGCCGGAGCCGTGGGTGTCATCTGCGCCGACACTGTCGCGGCCGAGACGGCGGAGGCGTTGCAGGGCACGTCGGTCGACTGGTTCGTCACGACCTGCGACCTCGACTACCAGACCCGCAACGACCCGCGCGTGTTCGACGAGGCGGATCGGAGGCCGGGTGCGGTGGGCGAGGCCATGTCCGACGTGGTGGCGCGCCACCGCGGCGAGCGGCCGCCACGGCTCGAACTCGGTGGCGACGATCTCGCGATCGTCGCCTACACCTCGGGCACGACGGGTGCCCCGAAGGGCAGTCGCAACACGCACGCCAATGTCCTCGCGGTGGCGCGCACCTACGGCGATTTCGTCGGGCTCGCCGACGGCGACGTCGTGTTCGCGGTGGCGCCGCTCTTCCACATCACCGGCGCCGTGATCAACGCGGTGGTGGCGCTCGTACGCGAGTGTGCGCTCGTGTTCGCCAACCGGTTCCACCCCGAGGTCACCCTCGACGCCTTCGTCGAACACGGAGTGACGTTCACGATCGGCTCGATCACCGTCTTCAACGCCCTGTACCGGGCGCCCGGCGCGTCGGCCGAGCACTTCGCCTCGATCAAGACGTTGTATTCGGGCGGGGCGCCCATCCCGCCGGCCACGGTCCGCAAGTTCGAGGACCGATTCGGTCACTACATCCACAACGCGTTCGGGATGACGGAGACGTCGTCGGGGGTCGTCGCCGTTCCCCCGGGGGTCCGCGCCCCGGTGGACGCCGAGAGCGGATCGCTCGCGATCGGCATCCCGCTGCCCCTCGTCGAGGCGCGCATCGTGGACGAACGTGGCGACCAGGTGCCGACCGGGACGCCGGGGGAGTTGGAACTGTCCGGGCCGCAGATCATCTCGGGGTACCTCGGTCGGCCCGAAGACACGGCGAAGACCTTCCCGGGCGGCCGGCTCCGTACCGGTGACGTCGCGATCATGGACGCCGCCGGCTGGATCCATCTCGTGGACCGACTCAAGGACCAGATCAACGTCTCCGGTTACAAGGTGTGGCCGCGCGAGGTGGAGAGCGCGCTGCACGAGCACCCCGGCGTCTACGAGGCGGGCGTGACCGGCGAGCCCGACGACTACCAGGGTGAACGCGTGGTCGCCTTCGTCGCGCTCAATCCCGGTGTCGAGGTGGACGAAGCGGAACTCGTCGCCTTCGTCGGGGAGCGCCTGGCGGCCTACAAGAGGCCGCGGCGCGTCCACATCGTCGACGCCATCCCCAAGACCCTCACGGGAAAGATCCGGCGCACCGAACTGCGGACGCAGTCGGCGTCCTGAAACCCGTTATCCGACAATCGTGTCCATCGAAAAGGCTGGAGATATCCGTGGCATCTGAGGTCATCGAGAGGGATCGACTCCGGTCGACGTCCGGATCGGACATCCGGTCCAAGAAGAAGTCGCTCCTCGCGAGTGCGGTCGGCAACGTGCTGGAGTGGTACGAGTGGAGCGCCTACGCGGTGTTCGCCCCGTTCATCGCCGCGGTGGTGTTCGACAGCTCCAATCCGGTCTCCGCGCTGTTGTCGACGCTCGCGGTCTTCGCGGTCGGGTTCCTGATGCGGCCGCTCGGCGGCATCGTGTTCGGGCGGATCGCGGACCGCCGAGGACGCAAGTTCGTGCTCGTCACCACGATGCTGATGATGGCCGGCGGCAGCCTCGTCATCGGCATCATGCCGACCTACGACTCCGTCGGTATCTGGGCGTCCGTGATCCTGTTGGCCGCACGCATCACGCAGGGTTTCGCGCACGGCGGCGAGTCTGCGACGGCCTATTCGTACGTGAGCGAGATCGCGCCGCCGCATCGCCGTGGCATGTGGGGAAGCGTCGCCTTCATCGCCATCTTCGGTGGTTCCGCGCTCGCGTACTCGGTCGGCGGCGGGGTGACGTCGGTGCTGTCGAACGATGCGGTGGCCGAATGGGGTTGGCGGATCCCGTTCCTGATCGGTGCGCTGCTTGCGCTCGTCGCGCTGTACCTGCGCCGCAGCATGGAGGAGAGCGAGGTCTTCGACGCCCAGGCCGCCGACGAGGGACCGAGGATTCCTCGTGCCACGGTCGTGCGGGCGGTGCTGCTGATGATCGGTATGACGTCGGGAATCACTGCAGCGCACTACACCTGGACGTCGTACATCTCGACCTACGCGATCACGCAGAAGGACATGAACCCAGATACGGCGTACTGGATGCTCGTCGTCGCCCAGTTGATCGCGCTCGTCTCGCTGCCGTTCTGGGGGCTGCTCTCGGACCGGATCGGCCGGCGACCGATGCTCTTCGCGTTCGCCGGACTGATGTTCGTCCTGCAGTTTCCGCTCACGGCGATGATCACCTCCTCGGGTTGGACGCTGCTCGTCGCGACAACCACGGCGCTGCTCGTGGTGTCGATCCCGGCGTCGGTCCTCTCGGCGACCCTGTCCGAGAGCTTCCCCACGAAGCTGCGGACCCAGGCCATCGGCTTCGCGTACTCCATCTCGGTCGCGGTGTTCGGCGGATCCTCGCCCTACCTCAACCAGCTCCTGGTGGGGCAGGGCATCGGATGGGCGTTCAGCATCTACATCATGGTGCTGTGCGCCTTCACCGGAATCGCCTGCATGTTCATGCGGGAGACCAAGGGAATCCGTCTCGAGGACGCCTGATCCGTCGTCACCGGGGCAGCTATCCGCACACCGCGCCGCCGGAAGCGGATCCGACGAGCTTGGTGTACTTCGCCAGGACGCCGCGCGTGTAGCGCGGAGGCAGGGGCTCCCACCCGCTTCGGCGGGTGGCGAGCTCCTTCTCGTCCACCAGGAGATCGAGAACACCGTTCGCGACGTCGAGCCGGATCTTGTCGCCGTCGCGCACGAACGCGATGGGTCCGGCATCGACGGCTTCGGGGGCGACGTGGCCGACGCACAGTCCGGTGGTGCCGCCGGAGAAGCGGCCGTCGGTCAGCAGCAGCACATCCTTGCCCAGGCCGGCGCCCTTGATCGCGGCCGTGATGGCCAGCATCTCCCGCATTCCGGGTCCGCCCTTGGGGCCTTCGTAACGGATCACCACGACATCGCCCGCGGTGATGGTGCCGTCCTCGAGCGCGTCCATCGCGGCCCGCTCGCGGTCGAAAACCCTTGCCGTGCCTTCGAAGACGGACGAGTCGAATCCGGCGGACTTCACCACGGCGCCACCGGGCGCGAGCGAGCCCTTCAGGATCGTGATGCCGCCGGTGGGATGGATCGGTGACGACAGCGCCCGCAGCACCTTGCCGTCCGGGTCGGGCGGTGCGATGTCCGCGAGGTTCTCGGCGAGGGTACGCCCGGTGACGGTGAGGCAGTCGCCGTGCAGCAGTCCGGCCTCGAGCAGGGATTTCATGATCACCGGGACGCCGCCGATGCGGTCGACGTCGATCATGACGTGCCGCCCGAACGGCTTGACGTCCGCGAGATGCGGGACACGCGCGCCGACGCGGGCGAAGTCGTCGAGCGTGAGCGACACTTCCGCCTCGTGCGCGATCGCGAGCAGGTGCAGCACCGCGTTGGTGGACCCGCCGAACGCCATGACGACGGCGATCGCGTTCTCGAACGCCTCCTTGGTGAGGATGTCCGACGTGGTGATGCCGCGGCGCAGCATCTCGACCACGGCCTGCCCGCTGCGCCGGGCATAGCCGTCGCGCCGCCGGTCGGTGGCCGGGGGAGCGGCGCTGCCGGGCAGCGACATTCCCAGGGCCTCCGCGGCGCACGCCATCGTGTTGGCGGTGTACATCCCGCCGCACGCCCCCTCGCCGGGGCAGATCGCGCGCTCGATCGCGTCGACGTCCTCGCGGCTCATCAGCCCGCGTGAGCACGCGCCGACCGCCTCGAAGGCATCGATGATCGTGACTTCCTTCTCGGTGCCGTCGGACAGTTTCGCGATGCCGGGCAGGATCGACCCGGCATACAGGAAGACGTTCGCGAGATTCAGACGCGCGGCCGCCATGAGCATCCCGGGCAGCGACTTGTCGCATCCGGCGAGCAGGACCGATCCGTCGAGGCGTTCGGCCTGCATCACGGTTTCGACGCTGTCCGCGATCACCTCGCGGGAGACGAGCGAGAAGTGCATGCCCTCGTGCCCCATCGAGATGCCGTCCGAGACGGAGATGGTGCCGAACTCGAGCGGGTAGCCGCCGGCCGCGAAGACGCCGTCCTTGCACGCCTCGGCGAGGCGGTCGAGCGACAGGTTGCACGGGGTGATCTCGTTCCACGACGACCCGATCCCGATCTGCGGCTTCTCCCAGTCGTCGTCGCCCATGCCGACCGCGCGGAGCATGCCGCGCGCGGCGGTCTTCTCGAGTCCGTCGGTGACGTCGCGGCTACGCGGCTTGATGTCCGGGCTGCCCTGTCCCGGGGTGTTCGACGAGGTGGTCACGGCGCTGCTCCCAACGATCGATCGTCACGGACGGCGTGCTTCGACGTCCATGTAACCACGGGCCGCGGGCGCTGGGGTGTAGCCGCGGACGCGGACGATGTCGTGGGTGAGCCGGGTGAACGCCCGGGCCGCGGCGCTGCGATAGGCCCCTCGTCGATCCAGGAGCGTGACCGTGCGGGCGGGCAGCGGAGGGTCGAGCGGAACGGGGACGAGGTGCGGGTGGTCGTGCGTGATCGCGTCCGGTAGGACGGTGGCCACCGATGTGCGTTGCACGATCTCGGTGAGCGCCTGGATGGTGTTGGCCTCGACCGTGATTCGAGGGTCGATCCGGTGTTCGGCGAAGTAGGCGTCGATATGGCCGCGGGTGGCGAAGTCGCCGCTGAGGAGTGCGAGTTGCTGTGCCTGGAGAGCCTGCACGGCTAGGGCTTTCGGCGGTTCCGGCGTTCGTGATCCGCCGACCACCAGGCTGAGGGTTTCCGTGAAGAGCGGTGTGGCGGTGATACCGGCCGGGTGTGCGCCCGCGAAGGCGACGCCGAGGTCGAGGTCGTCGGCGAGCAGTGCTGCCTCGATGCGGTCCTGAGTCGTCTCGGTGAGGGTCAGGCCGATGCCCGGGAAACGCGTGTGGAGTTCGGCGACGAGCGGGCCGATCAGGTAGGCGGTGAAGGTGGGGGTGACGCCCAGACGTAGGTGGCCGCGGGAAAGATCCTGGACGTCGTGAACCGCACGTTCGGCGGCGTCGAGGTCGCGTAGCGCGCGTCTGGCGTGCTCGGTGTAGACGGCGCCGGCGTCGGTGAGTTGCACGGTGCGGCCGGTGCGGTCGAGCAGTTGCACGCCGACTGCCCGCTCGAGTTGCCGGATCTGTTGGGAGAGCGTGGGCTGGGAGATGTGCAGGTCCTCGGCCGCGCGGGTGAAGTTGCCGCGTTCGGCGACGGCGATCAGGTAGCGCAGGTGGCGCAGTTCCAGGGCGACCATGACCATCACTATAGATGTGAGCAATCGGTTTCATGGACAACAAGTCTTGGACTCTATAGGTGCAGTTCGTGCACGGTGGATCACGTAACCCACCCACGAAGGACGTGACCCATGCAGGACCTCATCGAAGGAGTCGCTCATTTCCGGAAGGACGTCTTCCCGGCAAAGGCGGAACTCTTCGCTCACCTGGCCACCCACCACACGCCGCACACGCTGTTCATCGGCTGCTCCGACGCCCGCGTCGTTCCCGAACTGATCACCGGTACCGATCCGGGCGACCTGTTCGTCATCCGCACCGCCGGCAACCTGGTGCCCGCCTACACGCCCGAAGCCGACGGCGTGGCAGCGAGCATCGAGTACGCCGTCGCCGTACTGGGCGTGCGGGACATCGTCGTCTGCGGCCACTCGGCGTGCGGTGCCATGACCGCGATCGCTCGGAGCCACGACCTCAGCGCCGCGCCGGCCGTCGCCGCGTGGCTGCGGTACGCGGACGCCTCCCGGGCCCGCACCACCACCGCCGGTGACGTCGGAGCCCTCGTCCGCCAGAACGTCCACGCACAACTCGCCAACTTGGCCACCCACCCGTCCGTGGCTCGCGCGCTGGCGGAGAAGAAAGTCGCCCTCCACGGGTGGGTATTCGACATCGCGGCCGGCGAGGTCGCGGATGTATCCGCCTGAAACCGTCCACCCCGAGAAGTAAGGAAATCCGATCATGATCCAGTCCCAGTTCGACCCCGCCGCCCGCCAGGCCGTCGCTGTCGCCGCTGTCGATGCCAAGACCCGCAAGGATCTGTCCTGGCAGCAGATCGCCGACGCCTCCGGCCTGTCCGTGGCCTTCACCACCGCGGCGGTGCTCGGCCAGCACGCGCTGCCGGAGAAGTCTGCCGTGGCCGTCGCCGAGTTGCTCGGCCTCGACGAGGACGCGGCAATGCTGCTGCAGTGTGTCCCGACCCGCGGTTCGATTCCCGGCGGTATCCCGACCGACCCCACCATCTACCGCTTCTACGAGATGCTCCAGGTGTACGGCACCACTCTCAAGGCTCTGGTCCACGAGCAGTTCGGCGACGGCATCATCTCCGCGATCAACTTCACTCTCGACGTGCAGAAGGTCGCGGACCCCGAGGGCGGCGAGCGCGCCGTCATCACCCTGAACGGTAAGTACCTGCCGACCAAGCCGTTCTGATTCCACAGCACCCCGATCCACCCCCGGAGGACATTCATGGACTTCGTCCAGCGCACCATCGACCTCGCCCGCCAGAACGTCACCGAGGGCGGCCGCCCGTTCGCGGCCGTCATCGTCAAGGACGGCGAGGTGCTCGCCGAGAGTCCCAACAGGGTCGCCCAGACCGGCGACCCCACCGCTCACGCCGAGATCCTCGCCATCCGCCAGGCCTGCACCGAACTGGGCACCGAGCACCTCACCGGCACCACCATCTACGTTCTCGCGCATCCGTGCCCGATGTGCCTGGGCTCGCTCTACTACTGCTCGCCCGACGAGGTCGTCTTCCTCACCACCCGCGACTCGTACGAGCCCTACTACGTCGACGACCGCAAGTACTTCGAACTCGCCACTTTCTACGACGAGTTCGCCAAGCCCTGGCAGGATCGTCGGCTGCCCATGCGCTACGAGGAGCGCGCCGACGCCGTCGACGTGTATCGCTCCTGGCAGGCCCGCAACGCCGAAGACTGACGCGAGCCGCGGGGACGCCGACTAGGTCGTCGTGAACCCGCGGTAGCCGTCGGCCGCGATCCGGGTGCACAGATTGCGGTAGTTGCCGACGCCGCCGAGGTAGGGCATGAAGACGCGGGGCTTTCCCGGCACGTTGGCGCCGAGGTACCACGAGTCGGCCTGCTGGTAGATGCTGCCGGCGGCGATCGTCGTCAGGTGTTCGCCCCACTCGTCCTGTGCCTGCGTGGTCGCCTCGGCGAGCCGGGCGCCGCGTTCGCGCATGTGGTCGAGGTAGCCGACCACCCACTCGACGTGCTGCTCGATCGACACGACGACGTTCGACAGCACCGAGGGACTGCCGGGTCCGGTGATGACGAACAGGTTGGGGAACCCGGCCACCGCGACGCCGAGGTAGGTTCGCGGACCGTCCTGCCAGGTCTCGCGCAGGCCGGCGCCCTCCCGGCCGCGGATGTCGATCTCACCCAGGGCGCCGGTCAGGGCGTCGAATCCGGTCGCGAAGACCAGCGCGTCGAGTTCGTGGATGCCGGTCTCGGTGCGGATGCCCTCCGGAACGATCTCCACGATCGGGTCGGACCGCAGGTCGACGAGTGCGACGTTGTCGCGGTTGTAGGTCTCGTAGTAATCGGTGCCGATGCAGACGCGCTTGGCACCCAGCGGATACCCCTTGGGGCACAGTGCTTCTGCCGTGTCCGGATCGGTGACGGTCTCGCGAATCTTGGACCGTACGAACTCCGCGGACGTCTCGTTCGCCGCGAGGTCGGTCATGACGTCGTCGAACGTGGTCTGGTAGGCGAGTCCGCCCACAGCCCACCGTGCCTCGTACTCCTTGATCCGGACCTCGGGGGCGGTCTGGAGTGCCGATCCCACGGGCGGCGGCAGGATCCAGCCGCCGTGCGACTCGCGCTGCAACTGACGCCGGGCCGGGTAGTCGGCCTTGATCGCGGCGAGTTCGCCGGCGTCCAGCGGGCGGTTCCGGGCCGGGATCACGAATCCGGGTGTCCGTTGGAACACCGTCAGCCGGTCCGCCTGCTGCGCGATCAGCGGGATCGCCTGCACCCCGGACGACCCGGTTCCGATCACGCCGACCCGCCTGCCGGTGAAATCGACTCCCTCCGTGGGCCATTGCGCGGTGTGCAGGATCTCGCCCGCGAACGTGTCGAGGCCGTCGATCGCGGGCAGTCGGGCCGTCGACAACGCGCCGGTCGCCATGATCACCCAGCGCGCGGTGACGCTGCCGGCATCCGAGTCGGTGCCGATCGTCCAGAGTTCCCTGTCCTCGTCGAAGTGCGCCGACGTGACGCGGGTGCCCAGCGTGATGTCCTCGCGTAGTCCGAAACGGTCGGCCACGTGTTCGAGGTAGCGCAGGATCTCGGGCTGCGTCGGATAGCGCTCGGTCCACTCCCATTCCTGCTGCAGTGCCTCGTCGAACGAGTAGGAGTAGTCGGCGCTGTCGACGTCGCACCGCGCGCCCGGGTAGCGGTTCCAGAACCAGGTGCCGCCCACGCCGTCGCCGGCCTCGAACAGTCGCACCGACATGCCGCGTCGGCGCAGGCTGTGCAGTGCGTACAGGCCGGCGAATCCGGCGCCCACGACGACGACCTCGTAGGTCGGTTCGGTGGAATCGTTGTTCGGCATGGGGGTGGACCTCGTTTCGTGGTGGGGTGAGCAGGGGTCAGTAGCATCGGTGCAGCAGTTGTCCCGCCGGCGCGGCGGGCGCGATGGGAGGCGTACGAGCGTGGGTGCAGGCGAGCAGGACCGGCCGGACAGGCCGACGTTGCCCGACCCCGCGGCATTGCCGAGGGGGCAGCGGGAGCGGCGTCAGCGCATCATCGATGCTGCCGGCGAACTGCTGGTCGCCGACGATTTCGAGCGAATCCAGATCCGCGACGTCGCAGAACGGTCGGGTGTCGCGCTGGGGACCGTCTACCGCTACTTCGCCTCCAAGGAGCAGTTGTACGCGGCCGTGCTGCTCGACTGGTCCGCCGCCGACCCGATCAAACACGGCGGTGCGCCGGATCCGGGGCTGCCGCCGGCCGAACGTATCCGGATTCGGCTGCACCACTCGGTCGACCGCTTCGAGGAGTTCCCCACGTACCTGCGCCTGCAGAACGTGCTGCGGCACTCGACCGATCCGGTCGTGTGCGCGCTGTTCGCGGAGTTCTCCGCGCAGGCTCTCGCGTCGTACCGAGAGCATCTGTTCGACCTGCCGGACGGCGACGCGGCGGACCTCGTCGCGATCGTGACCGCGGTGCTCACCCACGAAGTGATGCTCTTCGGCATGGGACGGCAGGACATAGGCGAGGTGCACCGCCTGCTCGACCGTACGGTCGACCTCGTCTTCGCGGCCGATACCGGGGCCTGATCCTTCCTGTCGTCCGCGACCGTCCCGGTCCCGACCACTGCGAGAAATCAAGCCGTGCAGCAGCGTTGAGGGGGCCGCCCCCGCGGGTGTGACCGTTGTCATACCGTCAGACTAGAGTTAGATTCTAATTCATGACAAGTGGCATACAGGGCACTCGAACAGAATTGGACCCGGTACTGCAGGCAGTGGCTGCCGCGGTGTCGGGGTCGGGCCTCCCGCCGATGGTGGAACTGGGCCCGGAAGGTGCGCGGGAACGGATCCGCGCCGCGCTGCAGTCGTGCGCACCGGGTCCCGAGGTCGCCGCGGTCACGGCGCACCGGGTGGGTGAACACGTCGGCGTACGCCTGTACCGTCCGGTGGCGCGCAGGTCTGGGGGGACGATCGTTCACTTCCACGGCGGAGGTTGGGTGACCGGCGACCTCGACTACGCGGACGCGACGTGCCGCATGCTTGCGGACGAGGCCGGCGCGGACGTCGTGAGTGTGGACTATCGACTTGCTCCGGAGGATCCGTTCCCCGCGGCGACCGAGGACGCGATGGCGGTGTTGCATTGGGTGGCAGCAGGATCGGAGGGTCTCGCCGGACCCGTCGTGGTCACCGGGGACAGCGCCGGCGGCAACCTGGCCGCGGTGTGCGCCCTCCTCTCCCGCGACGAGGACGGTATCGACCTCGCAGGGCAGGTGCTGATCTACCCGGTAGTCGACGCCGATCTCGGACGCGACTCGTACGTGCAGAATTCCGGGGTCTTCCTCGGCTCCCGCGAGATGCAGTGGTTCCTCGACCACTACTGTCCCGACCTGGAAACCCGGACGAGTTCACTGGTGTCGCCGCTGCGCGCCGCCGATCTGTCCGGGCTGCCGCGCACCGTGGTGGTCGTCGGCGGCCACGATCCGCTGCTCGACGAGGGCGTCGAGTACGCCGAGCGGTTGAGGGCGTCCGGAGTGCCGGTCGAACTGCTGCAGTTCCCGTCACTGGCTCACGGTTTCCTGCAGTTCACGGGGGTCTCTCCGGCCGCCGCGGAGGCGGCGCAGACGATCGTCCGCGCTGCCGCCGCACTCCTCGAAAACGAAGACGCGAAGAAGAATTCGACCACAGGAGGCGTTCGTGCATGATCTGGTGATTCGCGGCGGGTTCGTCGTGGACGGAACCGGTGAACCGCCCCGTGCCGCCGACGTCGCCGTCGACGACGGGCGCATCTCGATCGTCGGCGACGTGCCTGACGCCGGGCGGCGGGAGATCGACGCGGCCGGCAAGCTCGTCACCCCGGGATTCGTCGACATCCACACGCACTACGACGGACAGGTCACCTGGGACCCGCTGCTGACCCCGTCGTCGTTGCACGGCGTGACCACAGTCGTCATGGGCAACTGTGGTGTGGGTTTCGCCCCCGTCAAGCCGGAGCAGCGCGACTGGCTCATCGGACTCATGGAAGGTGTCGAGGACATCCCCGGAAGCGTTCTGGCGGAGGGGATGACGTGGAACTGGGAGTCGTTCCCCGATTATCTCGACGCGATCGACACCCCGCACGCGATCGACTTCGCCGCACAGTTGCCGCACGGCGCGTTGCGCACCTACGTGATGGGCCGGCGCGGCGGTGACCATCTCGCGCGGCCGACCGCGGACGAGATGGACCGGATGCGCGACCTTGTCGCCGAGGCGGTCGAGTCGGGTGCACTCGGCTGGTCCACCTCCCGATCCGCGGTCCACAAGACGTCCGCGGGCGAACCCACACCGAGCCTGACCGCCTCGCGGGAGGAACTCACCGGCATGGCGGCAGGGCTCGCGAAGGCGGGCGCCGGCGTCATCGACTTCATCTCCGACTTCATGGACCAGCCCGAGGAGATGGAGTTCGTCAGCGCGATCGTCGAGGCCGCGCAGAGGCCGATGTCCGTGTCGGTCGTACAAAGTGACCGGGCGCCTGACAAGTGGCGGGATCTGCTCGACGGTCTTGCGGAAATATCGGCAGCACAGGGTATTCCGATCACCGGTCAGGTGGCGCCGCGTGCCGTGGGAGTGATGCTCGGGTGGGAGCTCAGTTGGCACCCGTTCATGGCCTACCCGAGCTACCGGGCACTCGAGGATCTGCCGCGGGAAGAGCGCGTGGAGCAACTGCGTCGGCCGGAGGTCAGGGACGCGATCCTGGCCGAGAAGCCGGACACCGACAGTGAATTCGTCGAGCGCCTGTCGACCCGGTCCGACCAGGTGTACCTGCTCGGTGACCCGCCGAACTACGAGCCCGGGCCGGACGACTCGGTCGCCGCGCTCGCCGACCGATCCGGAGTACCGGCCGCCGAGGTCGCCTACGACGCGATGATGGCGCAGGACGGGCGCGGACTGCTCTACTTCCCGATGCTCAACTACTCGGCCGGAAACCTCGAGGCGGTCCGGGAGATGCTCGTGCGCCCCGACACGGTGCCTGCTCTCGGAGACGGCGGCGCGCACTGCGGCGCGATCTGCGACGCGAGCTTCCCCACGACTCTGCTCACGCACTGGGGCCGGGATCGCAAGGTCGGCGAGCTCCTACCCGTGGAGTGGCTGATCAAGCGGCACACAGCCGACACCGCGGCCGTGGTCGGGCTGCTCGACCGTGGACAGGTCCGTCCCGGCTATCGGGCCGACCTCAACGTCATCGACTTCGACAGGCTCCAGGCCGATCATCCCGAGGTGACGTACGACCTGCCGACCGGCGGGCGGCGGCTGATGCAGACCGCGACGGGGTACGTCGCGACCGTCGTGGCCGGCGAGGTGGTGGTGGAGGACGGCCGGCACACCGGTGCGTTGCCGGGTCGACTCGTGCGCGGTGCGCAGCCGGCGCCGAGCGCTTCCTGATCGACCGCGGAACGGGGATGCCCCCGCCACTCGTGGGAGTGGCGGGGGCATCCCCGTTCGGTCGCGGGCTGTGCCGCGATCAGTTCTTCTTGAATGCCTTGTCGAACAGAATGATTCCGTCGACGGTCGGGTTGGCGCGGTACACGTCGGGTGACCAGGCGACGTAGTTGACGCCGGCGCCCCACGAGAGGAACGGCTGATCGGTGTTCACCAGGTTCTGGATGTCGACGATCGCCTCCCGCTTGGCGGTCTCGTCCGGAGCCGAGAGGACCTTGCCGAGCAGGGCGTCCATCTCCGGGCTCTTGTAGCCGAGGATGTTGTTGGTCGAGGTGCTCGACAGCGAGCTGAAGAGCCGGATCTCGGGAGCGACGTCCGCGATGCTGTACGCGCCGAAGCTCATGTCGTAGTTGCGATCGATGTACAGGCGCTTGACCATGTCGGTGATGCTGCTGGTGTACTCGAGCGCGACATCGAAGCCGATCGAGTTCATCTGTGCCTGCACCGCGAGTGCGAGCTGCTGTGCGTCGGGATCGTTGACGCCGACGTAGGTGATCTTGCCGTTGAAGCCGTCGGCCTTCGCCTGGTCGAGGAGTTCCTTGGCCTTGGCGGCGTCGGGGGTGATGCCGTTGACGTTGCCGTACCACTCGGACCACGGCTGGAACATGTCGGTGCCGGGCATGCCCTCGCCGGCGCGCACGCGCTGGTTGAGAACCTCGGGATCGATCGAGTACGCGATCGCCTGGCGGACGCGGGGATCGGCGGCGGGGCGGCCGGGAGCGTTGTTGAGCTGTCCCACCATCGACATGCTCGTGGTGTCGACGTAGCCCGGGAACTCGGCCTTCGCCGCGTTCACGGTCTGTGCGTTGCGCAGGTAGGCCGCGTCGATGCCGCCGGACTTCAGCGCGTCCACCTTGGGCTGCTCACCTGCGATCCCCACGAACTTCAGGCCGTCGAGGTTCGGCGCGCCACCCCAGTAGTCGGGGTTCGCCTTCAGCTGCAGCTCCTGCTGCGGCTGGAGACTGACGAGCGTGAACGGACCCGCACCGATCGGGGTGAACTTGTCGCCCTGCTGTGCGGTGGGCGAGACGATCATGCCGTGACCGTAGGCGAGCATCGCGGGGAAGGTGCGCCACGGCTGCTTCAGGGTGAAGACCACAGTGGACGGATCCTGCGCGACATTGCTCGCGACCATCTGCGTGTAGACCTGTGAGTTGGCGCCACGTCGCTGGTTGTAGCGGTCGATGCTCGCGACGACGGCCGCGGCGTCCATCGGGGTGCCGTCGCTGAACTTGACGTTGTCGCGGAGCTTCAGCGTCCACGTCAGGAAGTCGGGGCTCTCCTCGAACGACTTCGCCAGCTGCGGCTCGAAGCTCCGGGACTGCGAGTCGTATCGCATCAGAACGTCGTAGACGGCAGCCATCTCGGTGCCACCGGTGGCACCGGCAGGCTGAGTCGCTGCCGGATCGAGGTTCGTGACGGGCGCGTAGGACGCGAAGCTCAGCGTTCCGCCCGACACGGGTGTGCCGCCGTCGCCCTGGTCGCCCAGGATGCCGTACGCCGTCGTCGTTGCGCCGGATCCGCTGCTGGAGTCGGAGCTCTCCGACGACGCGCAGCCGGCAAGCGCGACCGCGCCGACGACCGTGACGGCCATCGTTCGGGCGAGCCTTCTCGAATACTTCTTCATGTACCAACCTCCACGGTCGGGGTCGACGCCTGCCAGTCGGTACGAGCCGGATGGCCCGCCCGGATGATCGATGGGATCTCTGAGTCGACGGGGCTGGTTGCCCGGTCGAAGAGGACGATCGCACCGGAATTCGGTGCAGTCGGGGTCGTTGCAGAAACGGACTCTAGCCGCCCTGCGGTGCGTCCACAAGGAATCGGGCGAACTGGTGATTCCGCAGCGTTGCACCGGTATTCGTTAGCAAAGGGGAGCGATTCGGGCGGGGCTCCGCGGGTGGCTCCGCAGACTCGCGGACCCGACCGAAATGAATTTCACCGAAACTCTTGTGGAACCAAGATAGGTGTCCTAGATTGTCCGGAACACAGCTTTGTATAGACAAAGTTCTCGCCCCGGTCGCGGATGCCTTCCGCTGCCCGTGGTGAGGACTTCGGCGACCGACAACGGCCGGCGTGATACGGGAGGGACCTCTCGATGTACCTTGTGGTTCGCGCGTTATCCGTGTCGTGGGACGGGCGGAGAGCCTCTGTTCCGTGACCGACCCGCAGCACGTGCTGCTCGCGCAGGATCTGATCTCTCGGATCCAGTCGGGAGAGTTCGCGGTGGGGGACAAGCTTCCCACCGAACTCGAACTGTGTCAGACCCGATCCCTCGCCCGGGGCACGGTGCGGCAGGCGCTCAAGCATCTGGAAGATGCGGGAATGATCAGCCGGCGCCGTGGCGCCGGGACCACGGTCGAGTCGCCGGAACCGGTCGTGGGGCACCAGGCCTTCGTGACGAGCAGTCTCGGCATGCTCGCGTTCGTGGAGCGCACGCGGATTACCGACCCGTCGTCGGAAATCATTGTCGCGGAAAGCAACTTGGCGAAACGTGTCGGTGTTCCGGTCGGTTCCGAGTGGTATCGGGTGTCAGGGCCACGCGTGGTTCGGGGGTCGGTGATGCCGCCGTTCTGCTGGAGTGAGGTGTACCTGAGATCGGATCTGCCGCATCGCCGAATGGTGCTGACGGGAAGGTTCGGCATCGCAAATCTGGTGCGTCAGCGCATCGAGCAGGTCGTCACCGGCACGCTTCTCGCATCCGATCTGGCGGATGCGCTGGATGCGGAGAAGGGAAGTGCCGCACTGGTTGTCACGCATCGGCACGTCGATGCGAACGGTGCACTCGAGGCTGTCGGCATTCACACGCACCCGGCGGAGCGGTACCGCATCGTGACGTCGGTGGGTGCGCACCTGTCGACCGACTGACGCCGTCGGATGCCGCTCCGTCCGGGTGGCGGGGAGCCTCGGAAAGCTACTGGAGAGTAGCCCCGACCCGGATAATGACATGAATTCTATTGTGCGCTAGCCTCTTCAAAACGCTATGTGATCCACATCTCACGAGGGAGTCGAACGTTGGACCGGAGTGCGACGACCAGGGATGTCGAGGTCATCGACCGCATCCACGTGAGGGGCGTCGTAGTGCCGGCTCCGGGCGCACCGGCTGCCACCGCTTTCGCGGTGTCGGGCGGGAAGTTCGTGGCCGTCGGGTCGGACGAGGACATCCGCGCGCTGGCCGGACCGACCACCGAGGTGATCGACCTGGGCGGCCGCACCGTCGTGCCCGGCTTCATCGAAACCCATGTGCACCCGCACATGTCGGGGATGAACAGTGTGAACGTCGATGCCGGATCGGACGCGTGCCCCGACATCGGGTCGCTGATCGACGCACTGGCGGCGCGCGCGGCTGAGACTCCCGCAGGGCAGCCCGTCTCCGCGTCGGGGTTCGACGACAGCCTGGTCGCCGAGGACCGTGGACTCACCGCGGCCGACCTCGACCGTGCCAGCGTCGACCATCCCATCGTGGTGCGGCACCTGTCCGGTCACGGGCTGTACGTGAACTCCTTCGTGCTGCGGAGCAAGGGAATCGACCGGGACACGGCAGAACCGGAGGGCGGCGTCGTCGTCCGGAATCCTGCCGGCGAGCCGACCGGCGAGTTCCGGGAGATTCCCGCGATGCGCCTGGTCGTGAGTCCGGAGGACTCGATGCCCACGGGTGAGGAACTGGACGAGGGACTGCGCCGAGCGCTGGCCCGGATGGCCTCGGTCGGCGTCACGACTTTCCACGACATGTTCGTCACCCCCGTGGTGATCGACTCCTACCGGCGGCTGCTCGACCGGGGGGAGTTGCCGCTCCGGGCCCGGTTGTACGCGGGGTTCGGAACACTGGAGGGCTTCACGGTCGGCGACGACTCCGACGCCGATGCCCACGACCATCTCGAGATCGGTGGCGTGAAGCTGATCTCGGACGGGTCGATCCAGTTGCACACAGGGGCACTCACCGAGCCCTACCACGATCTCGGCGGTTGCCACTGCGGTGAAATGGCGATCCCGCCCACAGATCTGGACGAGATGGTGCGCCGCTGCCACGAGGCAGGACGACAGGTCGCCATCCACACCAACGGCGACCGTGCCATCGATCTCGCGCTCGACGCGATCGAGAAGGCACTCGCTGCCGCGGGCGGAACTCCGCTACCGGGCGGACTGCAGCATCGGCTCGAGCACGTTCAGGCTCTTCGTGACGACCAGATCCGACGGATGCGCGATCTCGGTGTGTCGGCGTCGGTGTTCGTCAATCACGTCTACTACTGGGGAGATCGGCATCGCGATCGGTTCCTCGGGCCGGAGCGGGGGAGCCGGATCAGCCCCCTCGCGTCGATCAGTTCGGCACAGGTTCCGTTCGCGCTGCACTGCGACAGCCCGGTCACCCCGGTGAATCCGCTGTTCACCATGCACACCGCGGTCAATCGCGTCACGCGAGGCGGCGAGGTCCTCGGTCCCGAGGAACGCATCGACGCCGCGACTGCGCTGGCCGGCTACACGACATCCGCGGCCTGCCTCGGCGGTGAGTCCGAGGTCAAGGGAGCAATCGCCCCCGGGCGGTTCGCCGATTTCGTCGTGCTGGACGGCGATCCGACCGGGGTCGAACCGTCGGCGATCAAGGACATCACGGTCCTCGCGACCGTGGTCGCGGGTCGTGTCGTGTACACCACCGATCCCGCATTTTCCTAGTGGCGTTTCGAGTTCGACGGAAGTAGGTACGAATGACGCGATCCTCGTTGGCTCGGGCCGGGACTCTCCTGACCGCGCTCACCGCCACTGCAGTTCTGCTGGCCGGTTGCGCCGGTGGTGGGTCGGGTGCGGCGACCGACGCCTCCGACGTGACGACCGGTCTCGTGGGCGAGCAGTCCGACGGCGGTGACCCGGTTTCGGGCGGCACGCTGTCGTACGCGACGTACAACGGTGTGAGCAGTCTCGATCCGGCCGATCGGCAGGACGGCGGCGCCACCGGCGGCAGCGAGATGGCGGCGATCTACGACCTGCTGATGCGCTACGACCCCGAGACCAAGGAGTATCAGCCGCAACTGGCGCAGTCGCTGACGCCGAACGGGGACAACACCGTCTGGACCCTCGCGCTGCGTCCCGGTGTGACGTTCAGCGACGGGACTCCGGTGGATGCGGCGGCGGTGCGATGGAGCATCGGCCACTACCTGGACAAGAAGGCGACGCACTCGCAGGTGTGGAAGGCGACGGTCGCAGACATCCAGTCCCCGGACCCGTCGACCGTCGTCTTCACGCTGAAGCAGCCGTGGAACGAGTTCCCGATCATGTTCACGACCGGGCCGGGCATGATCGTGGCCCCGTCCTCGATGGCCACGGGCACGTTCACCCCGATCGGCGCCGGTCCCTTCACGGTCGAGAAGTTCGCGTCGCAGGACGAGTTGGTTCTCGCTGCCCGGCCGGACTACTGGGACGGTGAGCCGCACCTGGCGAAGCTCCGGTTCCCCGCGATCGTCAGCGAGCAGGGCAAGCTCGACGCCCTGCACACCGGCGGCGTCCAGGCGGCCTACCTCCGTGGCGCGGAGGTCGTTCACAACGCCCTCGAGGCGGGCGACGTGGGTTACGTCTACACCGTCAACATGGGCGGTGTCGGAAACATCAATCAGCGTGAGGGGCGGGCCGCGTCGGACGAACGGGTCCGGAAGGCCATCGTCGCCGGCTTCGATCCGGAAACGTTCAACCAGCGTGTCGAGGGCGGCTACGGCATGCCGGGCAGTGACATGTTCCAGGACTGGTCGCGGTGGCACGGCAGCGTTGCCGGTAGTGGCTACGACCCGGAGGCCGCGAAGAAGTATCTCGCCGAGGCGAAGGCCGACGGGTACGACGGCAAGCTCACCTACGTCGGGTTGAACGATCCCGCCACCCAGAGCAGCGCGCTCGCTTTCCAATCGATGCTCCAGGCCGTCGGTTTCACCGTCGACATCGTCTACACGACGAGCATCAACGATCTGGTGAAGCGCATGTATGCGCAACACGACTACGACATCGGCTACGCCGGATTCAACATCCTGGACGAGTCGCCCTTCGTTCGCCTGTACGGCAATCTCTACAGTGAATCGTCGTCGAACGTCCTGGGCTACGCGAACCCGACCATGGACGATCTGCTCGGCAAACTGCAGACGGCTCCTACGGACGAGGATCGCCTCGCGGTGGTCGAGGACATCCAGACGGTCGTCAACGAGACGAACCCGATGCTCGTGGTCAACAGTGGCAAGTACTTCATCCCGTGGAGTAAGAACTCGCACGGCATCACACCCAGCGCCGATGGCATCATGCTGTTCGGAAACGCCTGGCTCTCTTCCGAATCCGCATCATAGTGCCGGATCGGCGATCACAATCGGATTGGTATGCCCATGAACACAGGAAGGAGGCGATGAGCCGATGACGAGAACCGTGATCGACAAGGTGATCGAGCTTATCGTCGTGCTCTTCGTCGTCAGTCTCGGCACGTTCGCACTCGTTTCGCTCATTCCGGGTGATCCGTCCGTCGCGATGCTCGGTGAGGGACGTTCGCCGGAGGAGTACGCACAGGCTCGTGCGGACATGGGGCTGAACGACCCCTTCTTCACGCGGTACTGGGATTGGTTGTCGGGTGCGCTGCAGGGCGATCTCGGCAATTCGATGGTGCCGCCCCAGGGCCCGGTGACCGACAGCATAAGTGCCGCACTGCCGGTGAGTATCCAGTTGGCGGTGATGGGTCTGTTCATCGCGATCGTGGTGGCGGTGCCGCTGGCGATGTACTCGGCGCGTCATCAGGGTGGGTGGATCGACCGCGCTATCAGCGCCTGCACGTTCGGTGTGCTGTCGATCCCGTCCTTCCTGTCGGGTCTGCTGCTGATCATGGTGATGGTCAACTATCTGGGATGGTTCCCACGGTCGCAGTGGGTTCGGGTCTCGGAAGGACTGGGGCAGAACCTGTATCACGCGATCCTGCCGGCGATCACGATCAGCCTGCTCGAGATGGCGATGTTCATCCGCATTCTGCGCAGCGACCTGGTGATGACGCTCAAGGAGAACTTCATCCTGGTCGCCAAGGCGAAGGGTATGTCCAACGCGCGGTTGCTGTTCAGCGACGCGCTGCGGCCGTCGTCGTTCTCGCTCATCACGATGCTGGGCATCGTGCTCGGCTCGATGATCGGTAGCACCGTCATCGTCGAGACGCTGTTCTCCCTTCCGGGTATGGGCTCACTGATCGTGCGTGCGGCGCAGCAGGGCGACATGCCGATGGTGCAGGGAGCGGTCCTGGTGATCGCCGTCATCTACGTGGTCGCCAACGGTGTCATCGACATCTCCTACGGATACCTCGACCCAAGGAGCCGACGAGCCCATGTCTGAGACCAAGATGGACGATATCGACATGCCGGCGTTCACCGGCCGGGTGCTCGACGACGCGGGCGCCGAGGAGCTGGCGAACGCGAAGGATCTGGCGGAGCGCCGCAATCTGTATCGGATCGGCACGATCCTGACCGTCGTGGGCGTCGTCTGCGCGGCGCTGGGTGTGCTGCCGGTCCTGGTGATGGGCGCGCGGGTGGCGATCTTCGTGGTCGGCCTGATCGCCCTGTACATGGGTGTACGTCGACTGGGTCTGGCCCGCTTCGGTTCCGACTTCGACCTGACGTTCATCCTGTCGTGTGCGTGGCTGACGGTGCTGATCGTCGCCGCGATCGCGGCCCCGTTGCTGCCGCTCGCCGAGCACGAGGACACCACCAAGACGCTCAGCGCGAAGAGTTACGCGTCGCCGAGCTTGTTCTCATCGCATCCGCTGGGCACCAACAACTTCGGGCTGGACATGCTGGCGCGCTCGATCTACGGCGCCCGGTCGTCGCTCATCGTGGCGGTCGCCGCGGTCGCGATCGGCATCCTGGTGGGCGGCGCGATCGGCATCCTCGCCGGCTACTTCGGCGGATGGGTCGACCGGGTCGTGGGCATCCTCACCAACTCGCTGCTCGCCGTACCGGCACTGATCCTGCTGATCGCGCTCGCGTCCGTCCTGCAGCCGAACCTGCGGAACGTCTCGTTCGCGCTCGCGGTGCTGGCCATACCATCCATGGTGCGTATCGCCAGAGCGAACACATTGGTGTTCTCCCAACGCGAATTCGTCCTGGCGGCACGAGCGATGGGCGCCACACGATGGCGGGTGATGCTGCGGGAGATCGCGCCGAACGTGGCGCTGCCGCTGCTGTCGCTCGGCATGGTGATGATCTCGGTGATGATCGTCGCCGAGGCGTCGCTGAGCTTCCTCGGCCTCGGCATCCAGCCGCCGTCGCCCACGTGGGGAAACATGATCTCCGAGGGCCAGGGCAACGTCTTCGAGCAGCACCCGTACATCGTCCTGGTGCCCGGCGTGTTCCTGTTCCTGACGGTGTTCTCGTTCAACATGGTCGGTGAGAAGGCCCAGAAGAAGACCGGTGGCACCCGGGAGGTGAAACTGTGAGTAGCAACGAACCCATCCTGACGGTGGACGGCGTGTCCACCAGGTTCCGCACCAAGCGTGGACAGTTGCGTGCGGTCGAGCAGGTGTCCCTCGAACTCGACGCCGGCGAGACCCTCGGCCTCGTCGGTGAGTCCGGTTCCGGCAAATCCGTTCTGGGGCAGACCATCATGGGTCTGGTCTCGAACGGCGGCAACACCACCGTCACCGGCACCGTGAACTTCATGGGCCGCGACATGCAGGGACTGACCCGCAAGGAACAGCAGCAGATGTGGGGCAACGACATCGCGATGGTCTTCCAGGACCCGATGTCGGCGCTCAATCCGTTCAAGCGGATCGGTACCCACCTCACCGAGTCGTTGCGCGCCCACCTCGGCCTGGACAAGGCCGCGGCGCGGGAGCGGGCGATCGAACTGCTGCGCAAGGTGCGTATTCCCGAGCCGACGCGGCGGATCGACCAGTACCCGCACGAGCTGTCCGGCGGTATGCGTCAGCGTGTGGTGATCGCGATGGCGCTCGCGTGCGATCCCAAGCTCACCATCGCGGACGAGCCGACCACGGCGCTCGACGTCACCGTGCAGAAGCAGATCCTCGAGCTTCTCGACTCGCTGCGCACCGAGATGGGCATGGCCGGCATCCTCGTCAGTCACGACCTCGGCGTCGTTGCCGGGCAGACGGATCGGGTCGCGGTCATGTACGCGGGACGGATCGTCGAGACGGCGCCGACCCGGCAGTTGTTCGCCAGCCCCCGGCACCCGTACACCGAGGCGCTGCTCGCCGCGGTTCCCCGCCTCGAGCAGGAACCGCACACCCGGCTCGAGTCGATCGACGGTGGACTGCCGGACATGACGAAGCCGCCCACGGGCTGTTCGTTCGCGTCCCGGTGCAAGTACGCCCAGGCCAAGTGCCGGGAGGTCGTGCCGACGCTGACGGCATCCGCGGACACCGCCGGTGCTCGCCACCCGCACGAGGTGGCGTGCCATTTCCCGCTGGACGGTGTGGCCGACCTCGGGATGCCCGCCGCCGCGGGCACAGAAGTTCGCGAGCTGGAAGTGGAGACCATCTGATGGCCGGAAGTGGAGTTGCGCACCTGCGCAGGGACGAGGGGCCCGTGCTCGCGGTCGAGAACCTCGTCGTGGAGTTCCCGGCGGGCCGCGGCCAGACGGTGCACGCCGTGTCCGATATCAGTTTCGATCTGCTGCCCGGTGAAACCCTCGGCATCGTCGGCGAATCCGGTTGCGGCAAGTCCACTGCCGGACGCGCCGTGCTGCAGCTGCCGGCACCGAAGTCGGGCAGCGTGGAGATCGACGGAATCGAGCTGACCACGCTCAGTCCGTCTGCGCTGCGCAAGATCCGGGCGCAGATGCAGATGATCATGCAGGACCCGATCTCGTCGCTCAATCCGCGCCGCAAGGTCAAGCACCTGGTGACCGAGGGCCCGCGCATGTGGGGACAGCGGAACAAGGAACGCCTCGACCAGCTGGGCCGGGAACTGCTCCAGGCGGTCGGCCTCGACCCGGACATGGTGTGGGACCGGCTCCCGGGGGAGCTGTCCGGCGGTCAGTGCCAGCGCGTGTGCATCGCCCGCGCGATGATGCTCAAGCCGAAGGTGCTCATCTGCGACGAACCGGTGTCGAGTCTGGACGTGTCGGTCCAGGCGCAGATCCTCAACCTGCTCGAACAGACGAAGACCGAGTTCGAGCTCACGATGATCTTCATCGCGCACAACATGGCGGTGGTCAAGAACATCAGCGACCGGGTGATGGTCATGTACCTGGGCAAGGTGTGCGAGATCGCGCCGAGCCACGACATGGAGAAGCGGGCTCAGCACCCGTACTCGCAGTTGCTGCTCGCGTCGATTCCCGACCCGGACGTGCTCCGCGGCGAGGCCGACGCCACACCGCAGATCGAGGGCGACCTGCCTTCGCCGCTCAATCCGCCGTCGGGCTGCCGGTTCCGTACCCGCTGCCCGTTGGCCACCGATCGGTGCGCGGCCGAGGAGCCCCAGCTCCGGGAAGTCGCTCCCGACCACTTCGTGGCCTGCCACAACGTCTGACACACATATCTCCCGCGTTTTGCGCACTTATCGCGCTCCGGGCACCGGAATTTCAGCGATAAGTGCGCAAAACGCGGGGAGCGGGAGGGACAGGTATGTCGATCGAGAGTTTGTTCGACGGTCAGGACATGACCGGGCTGGCCGCTTCGATCCGAGACGGTGACGTGTCGGCTCGCGAGGTGGTCGAGTTCGCGCTGCACCGGATCGCGGAGCGCAACCCCGCCGTCAACGCGGTGATTGCCGAGCGGGCCGAGGAAGCACTCGCCGAGGTGGACGCCGGGCTTCCGGACGGACCGCTGCGGGGAATCCCCTTTCTGGTCAAGGATCTTCACGCCGACGTCGCGGGGCTTCCGACGTCCAACGGCTCCCGGCTGTTCGCGGATCGGGTCGCGAACGCGGACACCGAACTGGTGTCGCGCTACCGGCGGGCCGGGCTCGTGGTCATCGGCAAGACGAACACCCCGGAGTTCGGCCAGAACGCGAGCACCGAGCCCGTGCTGTTCGGTCCGACGCGCAACCCGCGCCGGCTCACCCACAGCGTCGGCGGCTCGTCCGGTGGCGCGGGCGCGGCCGTCGCGGTCGGTATCGCCCCGGCCGCGCACGCCAGCGACGGCGGTGGTTCGATCCGGATTCCGGCGTCCGCCAACGGCCTGGTAGGACTCAAGCCGTCCCGCGGCCGGATGCCGTCCGGTGCTCCGCTGTCCGGTCCGTTGTCGGTGGAACACGCTGTCACCAAGAGTGTTCGGGACACCGCGCTGCTGCTCGATCTGACGTCGGGCCCGGCAGTGGGCGCGCCGTTCGGGATCGCGCCGCCCGTTCGCCCGTACGTCGACGAGGTGGGTGCCGATCCGGGCAAGCTTCGCATCGGCATCACCACGACGATGCCGGGCGGGGATCCGGTCCACCCGGATTGTGCGGCGGTCGCATCCGACGTCGGAGTGATGCTCGAGAAGCTGGGACATCACGTCGAGGCGGCCGCGCCGACGTTCCATCCCGAGGCGCTCGGGGCCGCGATGCAGTACCTGATGTCGGCGCCGATGGCCGTCGAGATCGACCAGCGGCTCGCCGAACTGGGCCGGGAACTGCGCGACGACGACCTCGAGACGATGGCGCGCGTCCAGTACGACCGGTGCAAGTCGCAATCCGTCACCGATCTGGCCGCCGCCTATGCGGCACTCGAGCTCACCGGGCGGGAGATCGGCCGGTATTTCGCCGAGTACGACCTGCTGCTGAGCCCGACGCTGTGCCGGCCGACGCCGGAACTGGGCGTGCTCGACGCAATGGATCTCGAGGCCATGTGGCAGCACGCCGGTGCCTACGGCGCGCTGACGTCACCGTTCAACAGTGGTGGACAGCCGGCGATTTCGCTTCCGCTGGGCAAGGATTCGACGGGTCTGCCGCTCGGTGCCCAGCTGGTGGCCGCGCACGGGCGCGAGGACCTGCTGATCCGGGTCGCGGCGCAGCTCGAGGCCGCGCACCCGTGGAGCACGGCTCCGGTGTGGCCCGCGGTGGCGGGCTGACCGCGAGTCAGTTCGTAGGAGGTTGGACGGCGGGCGCGGTGACGTCGCAGTGCGGTTGGCACGCGACGGACTCGCCCGCCGTTTCCTCTGCCGCGGCCTTGCGGGGGATCATCACCGCGGAGAGCACCGCGCCGATCAGGAGTAACCCGGCACAGATGAGCATCGCCACGCGGAAGCCCGACGCGAATGCCGCAGGGTCCGCGAGGGCGTCCGCGCCGATTCCGGCGAGCGCGGGAAGCGCAGCCACCGCGAGCAGCTGGCTGGTGCGAGCGACGGCGTTGTTGACGCCCGACGCAATCCCGGCCTGATCCGACGACACCGAACCGAGCACGGCCGCGGTGAGGGGTGCGACGAGCGCCGACAATCCCAGTCCGAACACCAGCACCGCGGGCAGCACCTGGGTCGGGTACGACGCGCCGGGCCCGATACGGAGCATCAACAGCAGGCCGCCGGCGCCGAGCAGCGGTCCGACGGTCATCGGGATGCGGGGGCCGTGGATCTGCGCCCAGCGCCCGGCCCGCGACGACAGCAGCAGCATCAGGACCGTGATCGGCAGCGACGCGACGCCGGCGGCCAGCGGCGAGTAGCCGGACACGATCTGCAACTGCAGGAGCAGCAGGAAGAAGACACCGCCGAGCGCCGCGTACACGGCGAGGGTCACCAGGTTGGCGGCGACGAACACGCGGGACGCGAACAACGATCCCGGCACCAGCGCGTACCGGGAGCGCCTCTCGACCACGACGAACGCGGCCATGAGGACGAGCCCGGCGATCACCGCCCACACGGCCCTCTCGATCAGCCCGTACGTGAGGGCGCCCAACGCGAGCGCGGCGAGTGCAGAACCGAGAACGTCCAGGCGTTCGGGCGGGTGCGGGTCCCGGGTCTCGGGCACGTGCCGCGCCGAGACCCACACGACGGCCACGGCGAGCGGCAGATTGATCAGGAACACCGAGCGCCAGCCCGCAACCTCCACGAGCCAGCCGCCGAGCAGGGGGCCGACGGCCGCGGCCACCCCACCCAGCCCGGACCACAACCCGATCGCGGCACCCTGGTCCTCCTCGTCGAACGACGCCGAGATGATCGCGAGACTCCCCGGGGTGAGCAGTGCGGCGCCGACACCCTGCAGCAGCCGTGCCGCCACGAGGATCGTGACATTCGGCGCAAGCGCGCACAGAGCGGACGCGCCCGCGAACCAGACTGTGCCCCAGACGAATACTCGTCGCCGTCCCACCCGATCGCCGAGGGCCCCACCGAACAGGATCAGGGACGCCAGCGTCAGCGTGTAACCGCTGAGGACCCACTGCAGGCCGGCGACCTCCGCGCCGAGATCCTCACCTATCCGGGGCAGCGCGACGTTCACGACGGTGCCGTCGAGCATTGCCAGAGACGAGCCGAGAACGGTGGCCGCCACGACCCACCGTCCCCGCGGCGATTTCAATTGGAGCGCCGGAGCGGTCATCTATTCGATGGTAAGGGCGCTGCGCGCCCGTGCGCCTTTTCGGTGGTGCCCGCTACCAAAAAGGCGCACAGGTGCGGAGCGCCTCTACCGTTGCGCACTCGAGGGAAACCGGGCGAATGGAGCGAGATGATGTCGATGCGTGGTGGGGCGAAGCGGAGTCCGAAGGTGCTTGCGGCGGCGATCCTGTGCGGTGCGGCACTCGCGACGGCAGCGTGCTCCGAGCCGGCGGAGCCTGGGGACCCTGCACCGTCGCCTCCGCCGTCGTCCACGACGGCGTCACCGCAGTTGATCGCCGCGCCGACACCCGCCGAACTGAACGCGAACCTGGCGCGCGCCTTCGACGAGACGGTCCCCGCGGCGGAGAAGATCACGCTGGTCCAGGGCACGCAGGCCGATCCGCAGTTGATCGAGCAGGTAGTCGAGGCGGCGAAGGTCAACAAGGCGTCCGCACAGGTCACCGACGTCACCGACCTCGGTGACGGCACGGTCGCGGCAACCGTCGTCATGGCACTCGACGGTCAGCCCGCACCCGAGAGCGTCATGACCTTCGTCGCCGAGGACGGTGTGTGGAAGCTGTCGAAGGACAACGCATGCGGCATCGTCAGTGTCGCGGGGCTGTCGTCTCCGGCGTGTGCGTGAGCGGGGGATCGGTCAGCAGTTCCCGCGCGGCGGCGGCGATCGCGTCGGTCTCGGCCTGCCGGATTCCGGGGCGCCCCGCGATGTGTCCGAGTTCGGAGTCGATGGGACGCAACTCGGCGCCCGGTACCAGCGCGGCCTCGCGGGCGGCGTCGGCGAGAGTGAAGTAGGCGTCGGTGGTACCGGGCATGACGATGGTTCGTGCGCCGATCGATCCGAGTGCGGCGTCGAAGCCGCCCGGGTGCCCGCGGCCGACGTCCGCGGTGCGCCACGTGTCGAGCATCGCCGTCAGGTCGTCGGCATCCATCGCAGCGTGGTCGTTCGCCCACCCGTCGAGCAAGTCGTCGATCGAGTCGTAGCCCACGTCCCGGTAGGAACCGCGGTCGAAGAAGTCCCGCGAGTACGCCCAGCCGGCGTACACCCGCCCGAACGCGCGCAGCCCGTCCACCGGAGGCCCCGTTCCCGACCGGTAGGCGGGATCGGCCGTGAGCGTCGAGGCGACGCCGTCGAGGAAGACGCGGTTGAAGTCCGAGCACCGTGCGGCGCCGCAGATCGGCAGGAGGCTGCGGACCATGGACGGATACCGTACGGCCCACTCGTAGCACTGCAGCGCGCCCATCGACCATCCCGCAGCGAGTGCGATGCCCCGCACTCCCAGCGAATCCAGCAGGGCGCGCTGTGCACGCACGTTGTCGGCGATCGTGATCAGTGGAAATGTGCGGGGGAGAGGATGATTCGAAGGCGACGACGACAGTCCGTTGCCGAACATGTCGACCGCGACCACGAACCAGTCCCGTGGATCGAACATGCGGCCCGGTCCGATCCACGGTTCGTAACTGCGGTGCGTGCCGGTGTAGTAGCTGGGCAACAGGACACAGTTGGTGCCGTCCCGGTCGAGTGTCCCGTGGGTGCGGTAGGAGAGGTGCGCGCCGGGGAGGTCCACGCCGAATTCGGTCGTGAACCTCCCCAGCGAGAAGCTTCGTGCCACCGACATGTCAGAAGAACTTGAGGTAGCGGTCGGTCTCCCACGACGAGATGTGCGACTGGTACGACTCCCATTCCTCGGTCTTGTAGTCGATGAAGGCCTGGTACAGCGCGTCCCCGAACACTTCCCGGGACAGACTGTCGGCCCGGAACTCGTCGATCGCCTCGCCGAGCGAGCGGGGAAGCAGGGACACGCCCATCTCGGCGATCTCGGTGTCGTTGTAGCGGTACATGTTCTCGGTGCGGGGGGCGCCCGGGTCGAGACCCTCGCGCACGCCCTCGAGACCGGCGGCCAACACCATTGCCGCGCCCAGGTACGGGTTGCAGCTGATGTCGGCGGCGCGGCACTCGACGCGGCCGCCGGCGAGCGGCACGCGCAGCGAGTTGGTCCGATTGTTGTTGCCGTAGCTGACGAAGACCGGCGCCCACGTGGAGCCCGACATGCTGCCCTTGCGGACCAGGCGCTTGTAGCTGTTGACGGTGGGCGCAATGACGGCGGTGATCGCCGGCAGGTGTCGCAGGACGCCCGCGATGAACTGGTAGCCGAGCGGTGAGATGCCCACGCCGCGGGGGTCGTCGTCGGTCCGGAACAGATTCGCGCCGGTCTCGAGATCGGCGAGCGACATGTTGAAGTGGGCACCCGAGCCGGTGCGGTCCGCGAAAGGCTTGGGCATGAACGACGCGAAATGTCCGTGCTTGCGTGCGATTTCGTTGGCCATGACGCGGAAGAAGACGAAACGGTCGGCCATGGTGAGTGCGTCGGTGTACGCGAAGTCGACCTCGAACTGGCCTCGCGCATCCTCGTGGTCGAACGAGTAGACGTCCCAACCGAGTTCGTTCATGGCCTGGACGAGTTCGCCCAGCCAGCCCATGTTGTCGAGGGTGGTCGCCACGTTGTAGCAGGGCTTGCTGAGGTTGTCGCGGTCGCTGACCTCGGTGGTTCCGGCGGGAGAGTCCTTCAGGACGAAGAACTCGGTCTCGATGCCCAGGTTGAATCCGTATCCGAGGTCGGCGGCCGCGGCGAGCTGCCGCTGGAGGATGTCGCGGGACGAGGCCTCGAACGGCTGTCCTGCCGTGTGCAGGCTGCTCGGGAAGTAGGCGTACTCGCGGTTCCACGGCAGCTGGAACCACCGGGTGAGGTCGGGGCGGGCGGACAGCTCCTCGTCACTGATGTCCTGTGGCAGTCCGTCCAGCGCGGCGCCGGTGAACAGTTCCGATCCGCCCATCATGTTGTCGAGGTGGTCGATCGGAACGAACTTGCCCTTCGAATTGCCGTGCATGTCGACGAAACTGGCGATCGCGTACCGGACTCCGGCCGCCCGCAGCTGCTGCTTCACCGCTTCGACGTCGAGCTTGGGTTCGGTGGTGGTCATGGGTCCTCCTCGGGGCGTCCACTTATTTCGATGGCCTATCGAAACTGTGCGGGGGCGTCGTGTCGTAGGGGTGTCCCCACTGTTGCCGCTTGGTAAATCGTGGATCCGTGTCGGACGATCTCCCCATGGGTAATGACGGGGTGGGGCAACGAGTCGGGCGCCCTCGGCGCAGCGGGGTGCAGGGCGAGTCGCCGCGTGAGGAGATCGTGAGCGCCGCCGCGCGACTGTTCGCCGCGGCCGGGTACGCGCAGACCTCGGTCAGTGCGATCGCGCGGGAAGCCGGATTGGGGCAGTCCTCCCTGTACTACTGGTTCGCGAACAAGGAAGCGATCCTGCAGGCGCTGATCGACAAGAATCGCGAATCCCTCGAGACCGCCCGCGAACTCGTGGATGCCACGGATTCGCCGGCGCATCGTCTCTACCGGATCGTGTACGTCGACGTCGTCCAGATGTGCTCGGCCCCATTGGACTTCTACGAGCTCGAGCGCGTGGCGCGCGCGCAACCGGAGGCGTTCGACGAGTTCTTCTCCGATTACCGCGAGCTCGAACGGCTGATCGCGCGGGTGATCCGGCAGGGGGTCGCTGCGGGGGAGTTCCGTGACGTCGACGCGCCGGCGACGACGACGGCGGCTCTCGCGCTCAGCGAGGGGCTCCAGTACCGGTTCCGGCAGGGCGAGCAGGACGTTCGGCGGATGCGCGAGTTGGCACACCTGTCCGCGTCGACGACCGTCGCCGCCCTGGTGCGGGACCGGCGGCGCGTCCGAAGTGCCCGCGCGGCGGCGGAAGGGTTGGATTAACCGAATCGACACATTTTCAATACAGCATCGAAAAGTGGCCGTCCGAAGGTTTCGATGACACATCGAAAACCTGCCGCCGGCGCACGTCGCCCGGGCGGCCCTCACCCGAGTGGGAGTACCGCATGGACAGCGGCAATACTGCGTGGCTTCTGACGGCCGTCCTGGCCGTCGCCCTGATGCTTCCCGGTCTCGTTCTCTTCTACGGCGGCATGGTCAGCCGTAGAACGACGATGAACATGATGCTGATGGTCTTCGTCTCCTTCTGCTTGACCGCATTCCTGTGGGTGGCCTTCGGGTATTCGATGGTCTTCGGGGACTCGGTGGGTGGCGCCGGACTCGTCGGCGATCCGTTGGAGTTCGCGGGCCTGGGCCAACTGCTCGAAGCGCCCGAAGACGGCGCCCTGCCGCCGCTCGGGTTGGCGGCGATCCACCTGTGCTTCGCGGGACTGACGATCGGAATCGTCGCCGGCGCGGTGGCCGACCGCATGAAGTTCGGTGCATGGATGATCTTCTCGGCGTTGTGGGTCACTCTCGTGTACTTCCCGGTCGCGCACTGGGTGTTCGCGTTCGACTCTGCCGACGGTGGCGTGCGGGGAGGGTGGATCGCCAACGCCCTCGAGGCCGTCGACTACGCGGGATCCACGGCCATCCACGTCAACTCGGGCGTCGCCGCCCTCGCGATGGCGATCGTCCTGGGCCGCCGCCGGACGTGGCCGGTGCAACCGAAGGCGCACAACCTGCCGTTCGTGCTCCTCGGTGTGGGCCTGTTGCTCACCGGGTGGCTCGGGTTCGACGGCAGTGCACTCGGCGCGGCCGACAACGACGCGGCGGTGGCCGTGTTCAACACGCTCGTCGCCGCCTGCGCGGGAGCCTGCGCGTGGCTCGTCGTCGAACGCCTCCGGGACGGCGCACCGACGACAGTCGGCGCCTCCTCGGGCGCCATCGCTGCGCTGGTCGCCATCACGCCGTCCTGCGGTGCGGTTTCGCCTCTCGGCGCCCTCGCTGTCGGCGTCCTCGCCGGAATCGCTTGTTACTTCGCGGTTCTGCTGAAGTACCGGCTGCGTTTCGACGACGCCCTCGACGTGACCGCTCTCCATTTCGTCGGCGGTGTGGTCGGCGGTCTGCTGATCGGTTTCCTCGCCACGCCGACCGCCCCCAGCGGTGCCACCGGCCTGCTGTACGGCGGCAGCATCGAGTTGCTCGGACGCCAGGTCCTCGCGATCGCCGCGGTGTTCGCGTACACCTTCACCGTGACCTGGATCCTCGCGAAGGTGCTCGATCGCACGGTGGGGATCCGCGTCGACGACGAGACCGAGCGACGTGGCCTCGACATCGTCGTGCACGCCGAGAACGCGTACGAGGACACTTCCGAGCCGGCGCAGTCGCCGCGCGGTCATGCCGAACCCGCGTACACCCTGCAGACCGACGAGGGCGAGTCGGTAGCGGCACCCCGGATGCCGTGACGCCGAGCCTCTCGGCCGGGCCGGGTCGGCGCAGTCCTGCCGGCCCGGCCCGCGAGGAGCACAATGAGGCGAATGACGACTTCTCGCCTGCCTCGAACGATCGGGTTCGCTTTCGCCACGGCGATACTGACGACCGCCACTGCGTGTTCGACCGCGACGGACGGAAGCGCGCGAACGGACGCGGCACCGCAGCCGACGGCGTCGGCGGTCGCTCCTGCCTCGACGGCGACGTCGCCCCCGCCGGCGGAAAACGCCTACACCGCAACCACGGTGCATGTCACCGGCGACACCGGACGGGTCCGGTACGACGTCGTGGTCCCGCAGATCGAAGGCGGCGACCCCGCCGTGGCGGCAGAGTTCGACGAGTCGATGCGGGCGGCACTGCAGGACCAGATCGACGGGTGGCCGGGAGACCGGTTCACGCTCGAATCCACGGACCGTTCGGCGGTGGTGCACATCGGATCCCGGGTCGTCAGCGGGCTTCTGGTGACGTCGTGGAACGCCGACCCGCCCGGGGCCCATCCGACCCCGCTCGTCGCGACGGTGGTGATCGCCGACGATGCGCAGCCCGTCACGCTCGACCGGCTGTTCCCGGACCTCCGAGCCGGCCTGAACCGGCTGTCCGAGGAGTCTGCGGAGCTACTTCCCGCGACGGCTGCCGGACCCGACTTCCTGCGCGAAGGGATCGAGCCGAAGCGGGAGAACTTCGCGAACTGGGTGGCCACGCCGGCCGGCATGGAAATCCACTTCACGGACTACCAGGTCGGTCCGCACGCGATCGGGCTGATCGTGGTGACGGTGCCGTGGGACCGGCTGTCCGACGTCGTGGCACCGGACCTCGTCGGCGTGGTGTCGAGCTGAGGGCGTCACCGAACGAATGACCAGTCAACGGGAGGGCCTCTGGAACCGGGGCTGCGGCGTCGGGAGATTGGAGGTTCGAACGGAGCACCGGCACAGCCCGCCTGCGTGCACCGTGGGACGAAAGGACTGACCATGACCTCCGCGCATGCCGACGACGTCGACACCGACGAGATCCGCATCATCGACCAGGGCACGCCGCCGGCGCGCTTCGCCCGCGGCTGGCACTGCCTGGGGCTCGTCGACGGCTTCCGCGACGGCAAGCCGCACTCGGTGGAGGCGTTCGGCACCAAGCTGGTGGTGTTCGCCGACAGCAAGGGCGACGTCCAGGTCCTCGACGCCTACTGCCGGCACATGGGTGGCGACCTGAGCCAGGGCGAGATCAAGGGCGACTCGGTCGCGTGTCCGTTCCACGACTGGCGTTGGAACGGCAAGGGCCGCTGCACCGACATTCCCTACGCCCGGCGCGTTCCCCCGGTCGCGAAGACGCGTGCATGGCTGACGATGGAGCAGGACGAGCTGCTGTTCGTGTGGAACGACCCGGAGGGCAACCCGCCGCCGCCGGAGGTGACGACTCCCGCCATGCGCTCGACCGACGCCGAATGGACGGACTGGCAGTGGAAGTCGCTCGTCATCGACACCAACTGCCGTGAGATCGTCGACAACGTCGTGGACATGGCGCACTTCTTCTACGTGCACTACTCGTTCCCCACGTACTTCAAAAACGTCTTCGAGGGCCACGTCGCAATCCAGGAGCAGAAGGGCGTCGGCCGCGACGACGTCACCGAGTGGACCGATCCGGACGTGCCGCGCCTGGTCGGCAACACGTCCGTCGCCGCTTACCACGGCCCGTCGTTCATGATCGACGACCTGATCTACCACTACGACAAGTACGACGTCGAGTCCGTGCTCATCAACTGCCACTACCCGATCGCGCCGGACAAGTTCGTGCTGATGTACGGCATCTCGGTGAAGAAGACGGAGCAGGTTCCCGCCGAGATCGCGGATCAGTTGGTGGACGCGATGATCGGCTACATCGGGGTCGGCTTCGAGCAGGACATCGAGATCTGGAAGAACAAGACGCGCATCGAGAACCCGCTGCTCACCAACGAGGACGGACCGGTCTACCAGCTGCGTCGCTGGTACGAGCAGTTCTACGTGGACGTCGCGGAAGTCACCGCGGACATGGTGGACCGCTTCGAGTTCGAACTCGACACCACCAGGCCCGTCGAGGCGTGGAAGCGGGAAGTGGCCGACAATCTCGCCCGCCGCGCGGCCGCGGAACAGGTGTAGCGGTGGAACCGGTCGAGTGCGACCGCTGCGGCTGTCGGGTGCTGGTGGTCAAGAACAGCTGGCAGCACACGTCCGTGCAGTGGACGGCCGAGGCGCGGTCCACGTGCCAGGTGTTGGACGACGCCGCCGGCCCGGTGTCGCGCGCCCGTAGTTGCCCGGCGATGCAGGAATCGATCGCACGGGCGGCCGTCGAGGGACGGATCGGCGTACTCGACGACTGAGCTCGCCCGCGCCGGTGGACGAGGTCCCCCGCACGTGCGGGGGACCTCGATTACCATCGGGGCTCGGGATTCGCGCAGGAGGTTTCCGTGATCAAGGTGAACCAGGTGACCTCACGTCTCGAGGCGGGCAAACTGCGCGGCGTCGACCTCGTCGGGATCTGCCTGGGCGATCCTGCGGAGACGGACAGGCGGGTGGTCGACGCGGGCACCTTCACCATGCTGCAAGACGTCGTCGGGCCGCGCACCTCGCTGTACGTCGACGCGTCGGCGGCGCACTCACCGCAGGACGTCGTCGATGCCGTCGAAGCGCTCCGGCCCACCTATTTCGAGTTCACGGCGGTCGATGCGGCCAAGGAGTCGGCGGCGGCCGAACAGTTGGACTTCCTGGAACGTCTGCCGGTTCCGAAGATCGCGAACGGCTTCTTCGTCCTGAAGGACGATGTGGGCCTGCTCGACAGCCGACTCCATCTGGACCGCCTCGTGGCCGCCGGTGTCGAGTACTTCCAGGTCGAGACCGACTCGCTGCTCGATCCGCGGTTCCGGATCTCCGCGCCCCATCGTGAGCGTCTCGCGGCTCTGTTCGCCGACTACCCGTGCCTCGTCGCGGACGTGTGCACGACGCCGCCGGTGCTCCCGGAGTTCGGTCAGGTGGGGACCTATTTCAACCTGGGAAACGGGCGTGTCCGTAACTACGACTACTCGGACCGGCAGACACCCCTCTCCGGAATTGTCCGGATCCTCCGTTCTCTGCCGGTCGGCTGACCCGATTCGACCGCTGCTGTTCGCCTGTTCGACACCCGACTGTTCCGGGATCGTTGCCGGGTCACATGAATATTGCTCACGGAGATTCGAGCAGGCCGGAGCGAAATCGACTGTCTCGCAGAATCTCTGTCCGGAACTCGCGGCTATCGTCGTGAGCACCGTGCAGCATCCCGGGACGCGCTACGAAGCGCGGACACACCATTCACACTGAGGAGTTTCGAAATGGGTTCTTCCGACGCAGATCTCGCGCTGATCAAGCAGATTCAGCCCGTCGTCAGCGGCATCGGCACCGTCGTCGGTGGCATCGGTGCGATCCTGGGCCTGATCGGCGCGCTGAACGCTCTGTTCCCCGCCTGATACGTCGCCTGACCGCGTTCGGCCCGCACCCCCGCCCGGGGTGCGGGCCGAACGTCGTCCATGCCCGGGCCCCCGCCCGGACCCGGGCATGGACGACGGTGCCCCACCGCCTTGGGAGGCGATGGGGCACCGAGAGATCCGTTGCGTTACTTGTAGCTGTAGAAGCCCTGGCCGGTCTTGCGACCCAGGTGTCCGGCGTCGACCTTGCGGCGGAGCAGGGCCGGGGGCGCGTAGTTCGGCTGCGCGAACTCGGCGTGCAGCGACTCCGCTGCCGCGAGTGCGACGTCCAGGCCGACGGTGTCGAGCAGCGTCAGCGGGCCCATCGGGTAACCGCAGCCGCCCTTCATGGCCTCGTCGATGTCCTCGGCGGACGCGTAGCCCGACTCGAGCATGCGAACCGCGTCGCACAGGTACGGGATCAGCAGCGCGTTGACGATGAATCCGGCGCGGTCACCCGCACGAACGGCCTTCTTGCCCAGGGTGTCACGAGCGAACTCCGTCACGGCCGCGACGGTCTCCTCCGACGTGACGAGGCTGACGACGATCTCCACCAGCGGCATGACCGGCACCGGGTTGAAGAAGTGGACGCCGACGACCTGCGACGGGCGCTGCGTCGCGTTGGCGATCTTGATGACCGGGATCGACGACGTGTTGGTCGCGAGGATGCCGGACGGCTTGACGATCTTGTCGAGCTTGCCGAAGATCTCGAACTTGAGCGCCTCGATCTCCGGCGCGGCCTCGATCACCAGGTCGCGGTCGGCGAACTCCTCGATGTCGAGCGTCACGCGGACCCGGGAGATGGCGGCGTCCGCCTCCTCCTGGGAGATCTTGCCGCGGGCCACGCCCTTGCCGATCGAGTTCGCGATGCGGGCCTGAGCGGCGTCGGCGAACTCCTGCTTGGTCTCCAGGACCAGGACGTTGCTTCCGGCCTTGGCACACACCTCGGCGATGCCGGCACCCATAGTGCCGCCACCGATCACACCAACTAGCTCCACAGTCGAATCTCCACAGTCGTCTCGTGACCTCGCCGACGGGCGAGGCGCTGTCAGGGTCATTCTGCTATCAGGGTCATTCTGCTATCCGGCGCCGGACTTCCGTCACCCCGGCGCCGAAAGCTCGACGCCGGGGTGACGGAGATCGCGGATGCCGCCGAGCGGTCAGCTGCCGAGGCTGCCTGCGCCCAGGCCGCCACCGCCACCGCCACCGATGCCGCCTGGTCCCTGGCCACCCATGATGGCCATCAATTCGCCCAGGACGTCCACCAGTTCACCGAGAATGCTGATCGATCCCATGTCCACTCAACTCCCTGCGTCGGTCACGGTGCCGGCCCCCGAACGGCCTGCTTTCGAGCAGCTCCCGGTTCGAACCGTGCTGTCACCTACCGCGGCACCCGTGGGTGCCGTCCCCCCATTGAACGCCGGAGCGTTCCAGCGGGGAACCGTCGCAGCAGAACTGTGCGTCACTTGAGCAGTGCGCGTGACATGACCAGTCGCTGAATCTGGTTGGTGCCCTCGTAGATCTGGGTGATCTTCGCATCTCGCATCATTCGCTCCACCGGGAAGTCGGTGGTGTAGCCGGCGCCACCGAACAGCTGGACCGCGTTGGTGGTGACCTCCATCGCGACGTCCGACGCCAGGCACTTCGCAGCGGCGGAGATGAAACCGAGGTTCTTCTCGCCACGCTCGGCGCGAGCGGCCGCGGTGTACACCATCAGGCGGGCCGACTCGATCTTCATCGCCATGTCGGCGAGCATGAACTGGGTGTTCTGGAAGTCCGCGATGGACTTGCCGAACTGCTTGCGGTCCTTGGTGTATGCGACGGCGGCATCGAACGCGCCCTGCGCGAGACCGAGCGCCTGAGCACCGATCGTCGGACGGGTGTGGTCGAGCGTCTCGAGGGCCGTCTTGAAGCCGGTGCCGGGCTCACCGATGATGCGGTCGCCCGGAATGCGGCAGTTCTCGAAGTACAACTCGGCGGTGGGGGAGCCCTTGATGCCGAGCTTGTGCTCGAGCGGTCCCACGACGAAGCCCTCGTCGTCCTTGTGCACCATGAACGCGGAGATGCCGTTGGCACCCTTGTCGGGGTCGGTCACGGCCATCACCGTGTACCACGTGGACTGACCGCCGTTGGTGATCCAGCACTTGGAACCGTTGAGGATCCACTCGTCGCCGTCCGCCTTCGCGCGGGTGCGCATGCTGGCCGCGTCGGATCCGGCCTCGCGCTCGGACAGGGCATACGACGCCATCGCACCCGCCGCGATCTCGGGCAGCACCTGCTTCTTGAGCTCCTCCGAGCCCTTGAGGATCAGACCCATCGTGCCCAGCTTGTTGACGGCCGGGATCAGCGAGGACGAACCACAGACGCGGGCGACCTCTTCGATCACGATGCACGCGGCTACCGAGTCGGCGCCCTGGCCGTCGTAGGCCTCGGGGACGTGGACGGCGTTGAATCCCGAGTTGACGAGCGCGTCCAGCGCCTCCTTCGGGAAGCGGGACTTCTCGTCCACCTCCTTCGCGTACGGCGCGATCTCCTTCTCGGACAGCGCGCGGATCGCGGCACGCAGTTCCTCGTGCTCCTCGTTCAGCTGGAAGAGGGGGAAATCGGGATTGCCGGACATAGGGACGCTCCTCGTCGTGCGTGCGGCCGCGGCGCCGAGTGTTCGGGCACTCAGTGCCAGGCCTGGTTGGGCTGGCTGTCCGTACCCCTCGGCATGTTCATACCGATCGCGTACGTACGTCCACGAATACCCTCAGTCAAGCATGGCACTTAGTGCCAGTCAAGGATGCTGCGCCTCGAGTTGCCGGCGTACCTGCCGGGCCACCTCGTCGGCGGGCGTACCGGGTGGGTACGTCACCACCGTCACCGTCTCGCCGAGAGCGGAGGTGGCCGGGGCGCGCCTCGCGGCGGCCCCGGGCGCGAACTTGTCCCGGACCTCGGCGAGGGCGGCGCGCAGCGCCTCGGGCGTGGCGTGCTCGTCACCGCGGATCATGGCTCTGAGCAGGTAGTTGTGGCACGCAGTGACACTGGCCGTGAAGCCGATGACGGCGAGGGGCGGGGCGGAGGGGACGGCGGCCCGCAGGTAGTCGCTGAACACCCGCTCGTAGCGATAACCGGTGACCAATTCGCGGTCGCGCAGTGCGGGCACCCGCTGGACCACCTGATAGCGGCGCACCGAGAGTTCCCGGTTCTCGCGATACCGGTCGAAGACCAGGCGCGCGGCGTCGCAGACCGCCTCCCACGGGTCCGCCGTGGTGGCGGACAGGAACGCGGACGCCTGCGCGATGAGGGATTCGTGATCGGCGAAGATCACGTCCTCCTTCGACCGGAACTGCCGGAAGAACGTGCGCCGCGAGATGCCCGCCGCCGCGGCGATCTGCTCGACCGTGGTCGCCTCGTACCCGTGCTCGGCGAACAGGCGAATGGCCTGGGTCGCGACATGCACCCGGAAGTCCGCGGGGTCACCGGCTGTGTCGGGTCCCGTGCCCTCGACGCGCTCACTCATGAATGTCAGTATCCACACCACCCCTGACCAGCCGATCTGGACCGCACTGCGAGGCGGGCGGATACTGCACATAAGGCGCTGCTCGTCGTAGGACGGCTTCCGCCCGAGGGAGTTCTCGTCAGACGACGGTGGCGCGAGCCACCGTGGCGAAGCGAACCTCCTTGGGGGCGATACGTGGATTCACCCGAACCTCCCGATCCTCACATGACCGGCGTCGAGGCGTCCCCGCGCCGGTTCCCACTGTCGGAGGCGCAGCGCGCGCTGTGGTTCGCGCAGCAACTCGCGCCCGACGTCCCCTTGTTCATCGCGCAGTACGTCGACATCCACGGCCCCCTCGACATCGACCGGCTACGGGCGGCGAACGTGCGTGCGGCCCACGAGTTCGAATCCCCGTTCCTGCGGGTCGTGACCGTCGACGGTGATCCGATGCAGTACGTCGACCCCGCCCGGGACACGTCGATCGAGCTGGTGGACCTCCGGGCCCACATCGACCCCGTGGCAGCGGCGCACGTGTGGATGCAACGCGAGATCGCCACTCCGGTCGACCTGTCGGTGGACCGTCTCGTCCAGACCGTCATCCTCCAGGTGGGCGATCGACATTTCTTGTGGTACAGCAGAAGTCACCACATCGCACTCGACGGCTACGGCGCGGCGACCATGCTCTACCGCATCGCCCACCTCTACACCGCCGCGGTGGAGGGACGCGAACCGGATCCGCCGGCCGCGACCGATCTGAGATCCCTCCACGACATCGACGAGCGTTATCGGGCGTCGGATAGACACGATACGGACCGGGCGTACTGGGCGCACCGACTGGACGGCGTCCGCGGCGTGACGCTCGTGGGTGCCGGTGCGCCCGCGGTGGCCGAAAGTCGGCTCGTGACATCGCCGTTGTCGAACCGGGCGATGCGTAGGCTCGAACGGTCCGAGGACGGACAGGGGCCGGACGCCTCGGCCGCGGCGCGCATCATCGCCGCGTTCGCCTGTTTCCTGAGTCGCACGACGGGCAGCCGCGACGTGGTCGTGGACATCCCCGTCTCGGCGCGCACCACGGCCGTACTGCGGCGGTCGGGCGGGATGACCGTCAACCTGGTGCCTATCCGGGTCGAGATGCGCGACGACGACACCGTCGGCGCCCTCGTCGGCCGGGTGCAGGTCGAACTGGTTGCAGCGCTGCGACATCAACGATGCAGTCGCGCCGACATCCAGCGCGATCTCGGAACGGATCTCACGGCGCCGATCGTCAACGTGATGTTCTTCCATCCCGAGATCGTGATGGATTCGCTGGAGACGGAGTTCCACATCATCACCTCCGGTCCGGTGGACGATCTGCTGGTCAACGTCTACCAATCCGGCACGCCGGTAAGAACGTTCGTCGACTTTCGGGCCAACCCGAATCGGTACACGGCAGAGATCGAGGCCTCCCACCACCGGCGCTTCCTGGACTTCCTGGAACGATTCGTCGCCGCGGATCCGCAGCGGTCGCTCGCGGAGGTGCACCTGGGCGCCGCCCCGGCCCCCACATCGGCCTACCCGACGCCACTCTCCGTCCGGTCGGAGCAACCCGCGCCGTCCGAGCAGCGTGAACCGGACGCGGACGACGTCACCGACCAGGTGATCGTGGACGTCTTCACCGAGGTTCTGCACGCGAACCGCCCGGTTCGGCCGGAAGACAGCTTCTTCGATCTCGGTGGCGACTCGCTGGTGGCCACCAAGGTCGTGGCCCGGTTGAACGCGGCCCTCGGCGTGACGCTTACGGTGCGCGATCTGTTCGAGGCACCCACCGCGCACCGCCTCGCGGGGCACGTCGGCGCGTCGAGGGAGACGGACGGAGCGACGGACGCACCGGTGCCGCTCCTGCCACTCGCGCGCCCGGATCGACCGGCGCGACTGCCGCTCTCACCGGCGCAGCAGCGGATGTGGTTCGTCAACCAGCTCGACACGGGTTCGCCGGTGTACAACATCGCGTTCGCGGTGACCTTGACCGGACAGCTCGACGTCGCGGCACTGCGCGCTGCGATCGGTGACGTCGTCGAGCGTCACGAGGCGCTGCGCACGGTGTTCCCGGTGGATGCCGAAGGCCCCCACCAGGTGATCGTTCCCGCCGAGTCGGCCGTGCCGGACGTGACACCGGCGGCCGCGGAACGGCACGAGGCATGGGAGCAGATTCGCCGAGTGTCGGTGGCGGGATTCGATGTTCGGGAAGAACCTCCACTGCGCGTGCAGCTGTTCCGGCTCGGGCCGGAGGAACACGTACTGGCGGTGGTCGTGCACCACATCGCGGCGGACGGGCAGTCCGTGTCGCCGCTGGCGCGCGACGTCATGGTCGCGTACGCCGCGCGGCGGGCGGGCGGTCCACCCCGTTGGACCCCGCTGCCGGTTCAGTACGCCGACTACGCGCTGTGGCAACGCGACATGCTCGGCGACGAGCGCGACGGCCGGTCGGTCGCCGCCCGCCAGCTGCAGTACTGGACGGCCCGGTTGGCGGACCTTCCGCCTGCCATCGCGCTGCCGCACGATCGCCCACGCTCCGCGACGATGACGACCCGCGGGGCAACGGTCACGCTCGACGTCGGCGCGGACACGCACCGGCGACTGCTCGACCTGGGGCGCGAGTGCGACTGCACGCTGTTCATGGTGCTCCATGCCGCGTTCGCGGCGCTGCTGGCGCGCCTCGGAGCGGGGCGGGACGTCGCGATCGGCACCCCGGTGGCGGGACGGACGGTCCCGGAACTCGACGAATCGGTGGGCATGTTCGTCAATACTCTGGTGCTGCGCACCGACGTCGACCCGGCGTCCACGTTCGTCGAACTGCTGGCGGGTGTCCGCGACATCGACCTGGCGGCCCTCGCCAACGCGGACTTGCCGTTCGAGCGCCTCGTCGAGGAACTGGCGACCGACCGCTCACCGGCGCACGCCCCGCTCGTCCAGGTGCTGTTGGAACTGCAGACGGCCGTGACCACCACGGTGGAGTTGCCGGGCGTGGTCGCCGACGTGCGCGAGATCGACACCGGCGTCGCGAAGTTCGAACTGCAGTTGAGTGTGCGGGAACAGGTCGACCGGGACGGGCATCCACAGGGTCTTTCGCTGGCACTGCATTTCGCACGTGATCTGTTCGAGCACGCGACCATCACGGGCGCCGGCCGGCGTCTGCACCGCATTCTCGACGCGATCGCCGCGGACGGCGACGTCGTGGTCGGAGATCTCGAGATCACCGACGCGCCCGAACGTGCACTGTCGAGGCTGGCGCCGGACACACTCGGCGCACCGGCGACTCTCCCCGACCTGCTGGCCCGGGCGGTTGCGGCGCACCCGGAGGCGGTCGCCGTCGTCGCGGGCGCGTCCCGGCTGACGTATCGGGAGCTGGCCGACCGAACGAACCGTCTGTCCCGCTGGCTGATCGAGCGCGGAATCGGGCCGGAGTCGCGGGTGGCCGTGGCGATGACGAGGTCGGTGGACCTGCCGGTCGCCCTCGCCGCGGTCGTCGGCGCGGGGGCCGCCTACGTACCCGTCGACATCGAGTACCCGGACGAGCGCGTCGCCTTCCTGCTCTCCGATGCCCGACCGGCGTGCGTCCTCGTCGATGCCGCCGGTGCGCACCGGTTGTCGTCGGTCCCCACCGCCGTCCCGCTCGTCGATCTCGGCGCCGACGCTGTCGGAGCCGCGATCGCCGAGATGCCCTCGAACCCGGTCACCGACGACGACCGGACGGTGCGGTTGCGACCGGACGCAGCCGCGTACGTCATCTACACGTCCGGCTCCACGGGACGACCCAAGGGGGTTGCGGTGGCGCACCGCAGCGTGGTCACCTTGTTCGAGCGCACGCGGCCGCTCTTCCGGTTCGACGCGTCGGACGTGTGGACGATGTTCCATTCGTACGCATTCGATTTCGCGGTGTGGGAAATGTGGGGCGCGCTGCTGCACGGCGCGACCGTCGTGGTGGTCGATCGCGAGACGGCCCGATCTCCGCGCGACTTCCTCGCCCTGTTGCGCGACGAGGGCGTGACCGTCCTGAGTCAGACCCCGGGCGCGTTCGGGCAACTGGTCGAAGCGGTGACGAGGGGAGACGCCGGCGAACCCGCACTGCGGCTGCGGCACGTGATATTCGGTGGTGAGGTGCTGGATCCCGGGCAACTGTCGGGGTGGTTCGAGCGTCGGGGTGACACCCACCCGCTGCTGACGAACATGTACGGGATCACCGAGACGTGTGTGCACGTCACCCACTGCCCGGTGAGCGCGGCGTCCGCGTCGCACGCGATCGCGGGCGCGATCGGGAACCCGCTGCCGGGCATGGCGGTCCGCGTACTCGACGAGCGGCTGCATCCCGCGCCGCCCGGCGTGGTGGGTGAACTGTACGTCGCCGGTGCCCAGCTGGCACGCGGCTACCTGGACCGGCCCGGGCTTACCGCGGGCCGGTTCGTGGCGGATCCGTTCGGCGCCGGCACCCGGATGTACCGGACGGGGGACCTGGGCGCGTGGAGGGCCGACGGGACGCTGCGGTTCGCGGGGCGCGCCGACGCGCAGGTCCAGGTCCGTGGCTACCGTGTGGAACTCGGAGAGGTGGAGTCGGTCCTCGGCGCGGTGCCCGGGGTGGGCTCGGCCGTCGCGGTCGCCTCCGACGCGGCATCCGGCGTCCGGGTCCTCGGCTACGTGGTGGCGTCCGACGGGGTGCGGGTGGATCCGGGCGCGGTGCGCGAGGCCGCGGCGCGCACGCTGCCGGGCTACATGGTGCCGTCGGTGGTCACGGTCCTCGAACATCTGCCGATCACGGCGCACGGCAAACTCGACCGCACGGCGCTGCCCGCTCCCGAGGACACCGATCGTGTGCTTGTGGCGCCCCGTGACCCCGTCGAGGAATCCGTGGCGGCGGTGGTCCGCGGTCTGCTCGGGCTCGAGCAGGTCGGTGTCGACGACGATTTCTTCGTGCTCGGCGGGAACTCCTTGGTGGCAGCACAATTGGCGTCCCGCGTCGGTGACGCGACGGGTGTCGACGTCGGGATCCGGGACGTGTTCGACGCACCCACCGTCGCGGGGCTGGCCCGCCGGGTCTCGGGGACGGACGCGGGCCCACGAGCTCGTCCGCCCCTCGTCGCGCGACCCCGCCCCCCACGGATTCCGCTCTCGCCCGCGCAGCAACGGATCTGGTTCGTCAACCAGTTCGACACGGACTCGGCGGCGTACAACATCTCACTTTCCCTGAAACTGTCGGGATCGCTCGATCGGGACGCGCTCGACGAGGCGATCGGTGACGTGGTGGCGCGGCACGAGTCGCTGCGCACGGTCTACCCGCTCGACGACGCCGGTCCCCGGCAGGAGGTGCTGCCCCCCGATCGGACCGGCCTCGGAATCGATCGCGCGGACGTCGACGACGAGGCCGACCTGCAGCAGCGGATGCGGGTCCTGATGTCGCGGGGCTTCGACGTCTCGGCGCAGGTGCCGCTACGCGCCGGTCTCTTCCGACTCGGCGACACCGAGCACGTGCTGACCGTGGTCCTGCATCACATCCTGGCCGACGGCTTCTCGCTGGGCGTGCTGGCGCGCGACCTCGTGACGGCTTATGCGACGCGGACCGCTTCGGGCGTACCGTCGCGGGCCCCGCGCCCCGTGCAGTACGCGGATTACGCACTGTGGCAGTCGGAGTGGCTGGGGGACGCCGACGACCCGGCCTCGCTGCTCGCCCGCCAGCTGGACTATTGGACGACGACCCTGGCGGACCTTCCCGCGGTGCTGGACCTGCCGTGCGATCGCGCCCGTCCCGACGTGCGCTCACAGCAGGGCGGCCGCGTCGAGTTCGAACTCCCCGCGCAGCTGCACGCACGCATCGTCGAACTCGCGCGCGCACACGACGCGAGCGTATTCATGGTGATGCACGCCGCGCTCGCCGTCCTGCTGGCCCGTCTCGGCGGCACCGAGGACGTCACCGTCGGCACCCCGATCGCGGGCCGGGGCGCGGCCGCGCTCGACGACATGGTGGGGATGTTCGTCAACACGCTCGTCCTGCGGTGCGCCGTCGGCGGCAGCTGTTCGTTCGCGGAGCTGCTGCATCGGGTCCGGGAGGCCGATCTGGGTGCGTTCATGCACGCCGACGCGCCGTTCGAGCGGGTGGTCGAGGCGGTGGATCCGCCCCGGTCCACCACGCATTCGCCGCTGTTCCAGGTGTTGCTCGAGTTCCGCACGATCGCGCGCCCGGACGTGCAACTTCCCGGTGTTCGGGTGCGCACCGTCGAATCCGACTACGACATCGCCAATTTCGACCTCCAGGTGAGCGTGGCGGAGGAGTTCGACACCGACGGCGCCGCCGCGGGCATGACGGCCGGGATCGTGTTCGCGACCGACATCTTCGACGCCCGGACGGTGCGCGGGTTCGCCGACCGGCTGCTGCGGATACTGCAGGCGGTGACGGCGTCCGCCGATACCGCCGTCGGGGACATCGAACTGCTCGAACCCGCCGAACATGCCGTGCTGGCACCGGTCCGGGGCCTGCCGGCGATCGAGCCGCGTACCCTGCCGAACCTGCTGTCGGCCGCGGCCGACAGGGATCCGAGGCGGCCCGCGCTCCGGTTCGAGGGCGCCGACGTCACCTACGGCGAGCTTGACCGGATATCCGACGAACTGGCCCGCACACTGATCGACGAGGGGATCGGTCCCGGCGCCGTGGTGGCGCTGGGCATGCCGCGGTCCCTCGACTACCTCGTCGGCGTATGGGCGGTCGCGAAGTCCGGCGCAGCCTTCCTGCCGGTCGACCCGGCGCATCCCCCGGACCGCATCGAGCTGATGCTGCGCGACTCGGGTGCGGTGCTCGGACTCACCACGGCGGAGCTGCGGGACTCGTTCGTCGACATCGTCCCGTGGCGAGCGGTCGACGAGAACGCCTTCGCGGCAATAGATCCGACCGGGCCGATAAGCGACGACGAGCGGACGGCGCCGCTGCGGTTCGACGACGTCGCCTACCTGATCTACACCTCGGGGTCCACCGGCGTCCCCAAGGGCGTCGCCGTCACGCACCGGGGACTGGCGAACTTCGCTGCCGACCTCCACGAGCGGTGTGGGACCGCACCCGACTCGCGGATCCTGCAGCTCACCTCACCCAGTTTCGACGTGTCGGTCCTCGAACTGCTGCTCGCGGTCGGCGTCGGAGCCACGCTGGTGATCGCCCCGCCCACCGTCTACGGCGGTGAGGAGCTGCGTCGGCTGCTGGCGTCCGAGCAGGTGACGCACTGCATCATGACACCGACCGCGCTGGCGATGACACCGACGGGCGCCGATTCCGACGGTGCGGCCGAGCTCGACCGCCTGACGTGTGTGCTCGCGGCCGGTGAAGCGCTGCCGCCCGACGTCGTCGCCCGCTGGGCGCGCGGCCGCACGATGATCGACGCCTACGGCCCCACCGAGACCACCGTGATCGGGACGGCGAGCGCGGGGCTGGAACCGGGCGATGCCGTGACGATCGGCGGACCCATCCGAGGCTTCCACGCCCTCGTCCTCGACGATCGGCTCAGGCCCGTCCCGGTCGGCACACCCGGCGAGCTGTACCTGGCCGGGCCCGGGCTGGCCCGTGGCTACCATCGTCGGCCCGCGCTGACGTCGGCCCGCTTCGTGGCCGACCCGAGCGGAGAACCCGGCGAGCGCATGTACCGCACCGGGGACCGGGTGCGGTGGACCGACGTCGGCACACTGGAGTACTTCGGCCGCGGCGATCGACAGATCAAGCTGCACGGTCACCGGATCGAACTCGGCGAGATCGAGGCGGTGCTGACGCAGCATCCGGCCGTGGCACACGTGGTCGCCGACGTCCGTGGCGTGGGTCGTCTCGGTGACCGGTTGGTGGCGTACGTGGTCCCGGCGGCGGGCGCCGACGTCGACACCGCACGGTTGCACGACATCGTTGCCGCCCGATTGCCGTCGTACATGGTGCCGCGCCACATCACGGTGCTGGCACGGATCCCGATGACCGTGCACGGCAAGCTCGACCGCGCGGCGTTGCCGGAGCCGGCGGTCGGCGCCGAGGTGTCGGCGACCCGTCCGCCCGCGACCCCCGCCGAGACGGCCCTCGTGCGTGTCTTCGCGGATGTGCTGGGCTTGGAGACGGTCGGGGTCGAGGACTCCTTCTTCGATCTCGGTGGCGACAGCATCATGTCGATCCAGCTCGTGGCACGGGCGAAGGCGGCCGGGCTGTCCGTGACACCGCGGGACGTGTTCGATCGCCGAACCGTCGCGGCCCTCGCGGCGGTCGCGATGTCCGACGGCGCAGCGGGCGAGTCCCTTGCCGAGCTCGACGGGGGCGGCGTCGGCGATGTACCGCTCACTCCGATCCTGGCGTGGCTGGTGCGGCGCACCGGTCGCAGGATCGGCCGCTTCGCGCAATCGGTGCTGCTGAACCTCCCGGACGGGGTGCGGGAGTCGGACCTGCTCGCGGCCGCGCAGGCGGTCCTGGACCGCCACGACATGCTTCGTGCCCGCCTCGACCACGACGAGTCCGGTTGGCGGACCGAGGTTCTCCCGATCGGGGCCGTCGATGCCCGGGACGTCGTCTCCCGATACCCGGTACGGGACTTCGAGGACGGGTTCGCACGTCTCGCGGAGGCGGAACTGCAGGCGTCCGCCGATCGACTGGATCCCGCGGCGGGCAGCATGATCCGGCTCGTCTGGTTCGACGGACCGGACGGAAGCGGTCGCCTGCTCGTCGTCGTTCACCACACCGTGGTCGACGGGGTGTCGTGGCGGGTGATCGTGCCCGATCTCGCCGCGGCGTGGGCCCAGTCGGTCGACGGGCGCCGACCCGAACTGGACCCGGTCGGCACGTCGATGCGCAGGTGGGCGTACGCCCTTCGCGACACCGTCTCCGACCGGATGAACGAACTGTCCCTGTGGGAGGACGTCGTCGGCGGTGCCGATCCACCGATCGGCCGGCGCCACCCGGACCCGGATCGGGACGTACACGCGACGACGGACACGGTGCTCGTCGACGCCCCGGTCTCCGACACCGCGCTACTGCTGACGAGTCTGCCCACCGCGATTCACGGCTCCGCCCAGGACGTGCTGCTCGCCGCAATCGCACTGGCCGTCGCACGGTGGACGACGCTGCGCGGTCCGGGCGACGACGCCGTGCTGCTCGGCGTCGAGGGGCACGGTCGCGAGGAGGACGCGGTACCCGGCGCCGACCTGAGCCGGACGGTGGGCTGGTTCACCACCATTCGCCCGGTGCGGCCGGATCTTTCGGGGATCGACCTCGACGACGCGTGGGCCGGTGGGCCTGCCGCGGGGGCGGCCGTCAAACTCGTCAAGGAACACCTGCGGTCCGCTCCTCACCACGGCATCGGTTACGGGATGCTCACCGAACTCGACGGCGACGCGGGTCGTCGCCTGCGGTCGTCGCCGCAGATCATGCTGAACTATCTGGGCCGGCTCACCGTCGCGGACGGCCCCGCCTCCGGACCGGGTCCGTGGATGCCGGTGCAGGCCGGGGGTCTCGGCCTCACCCAGGACCCCGACATGCCGGTGTCCGCGACCCTCGACATCTCCGCCGGGGTGCGCGCAGGACCCGACGGCGGCGCGCTGCAGGCGTCGTGGACGTATCCGACGGGAGTGCTCGACCGGGCAGACGTCCAGCAGCTCGCCGAGCTGTGGCTGGAGGCGTTGCACGGGCTCGCCGGGTACGCCCGCACCCCCGGTGCCGGGGGACTGACGCCGTCGGATCTGGATCTCGTCGAGCTCGATCAGAGTGGGATCGACGCGTTGGAGGCGACACGGCCCCGGCTGGCCGACGTGTGGCCGGTGACGCCGCTGCAGGCGGGGCTGTTGTTCCACGCACACCTGGCGGAGGACGCGCCCGACACGGACGCGTACCTGATCCAACTGGTGATCGAGCTGCGGGGCGAGCCGGCGCGCGAGCGACTCCGGGATGCGGCGCGCAGCCTGCTCGACCGCTACCCCAACCTGCGCGCCGGTTTCGTCGACGACGCCGGCGGCGAGACGATCCAGGTGATCGAATCCGACGTCACGGTGCCGTGGCGCGAAGTCGACCTGTCGGGTGAGACGCCCGCGGACGTCGAGTCTCGTTGGCAGGCACTGGCGGCCGAGGACCGCGCCACACCGTTCGCGATGGACCGTCCGCCGCTGCTGCGTTTCACACTGGTGCGCGTCGGGCACGGGTCGTACCGGTTGCTGCTGACGCATCACCACATCCTCCTCGACGGTTGGTCGACACCGCTTCTGCTGCAACGGTTGCTGATGCAGTACGCGGCGGAACCCGACGTGACCGCGCCGTTCCCGGCCGGCGATTACCGCGACTATCTCGCGTGGCTCGCGACGCGTGACCGCGATGCGTCGGTCGCGGCCTGGTGCCGAGCACTCGACGGCGTCGCGGACCCGACGCTGCTCGTCGCGCCGGACGCGCCGGAGACCGCCGGTGCGTCAGACGATCTCGACCTGGTTCTGAGCGACTCCGACACGGCCGCTCTGACGCGCGTCGCCCGTGATCACGGCGTCACCCCCAACACCGTCGTCCAGGTCGCGTGGGCGCTCGTGCTCGGAGTCCTCACCGGGCGAACGGACGTGGTCTTCGGGGCGACGGTGTCCGGTAGGCATGCGGACGTTCCCGGGATCGAGTCGATGATCGGTCTGCTCGTCAACACGGTTCCGGTTCGGGTGCGCACGGATTCACGTGAAACCGTGGGGGAGTTGCTTCGTCGTGTGCAACGCGAGCAGGCGGCGCTGATGGAACACCACGATGTCGCACTCGCGGACGTGCAGCAGGCGGCAGGACCGGGCGCAGTCTTCGACACCCTCACGGTGTTCGAGTCGTATCCGATCGACCGCTCCGGCCTCGAGCGCGGCGCCGACATCGCCGGCCTGAGCGTCACCGCGGTGCGCGGGATCGACGCCACCCACTACCCCGTGACGTTGCGAGCCGCGCTCACCGACCGGTTGCACCTGACGGTGAAGTACCGGTCCGGCGTGGTCGACCGGGCGGACGCCGAACTGCTGCGCGCTCGCGTGCAGGCGGCGCTCGATGTGGTGACCCACCACCACGACCGGACGATCGCCCGTATCGATCTGTCGACGCCGGTCGAGCGGAAGGAATTGCTGCCGAGCGGCGGTCCCGCGTCGGCGCCGGCGCTGCTCCCGCAGATCCTCGCGTCCGGGGCCTCCGCGAACCCGGGCGGGCTCGCGGTCACCGCCGCCGACGGATCCCTCACGTACCGGGAGCTCGACGAGCGCTCGAACCGTCTCGCGCGGTCGCTGATCCGCGCGGGTGCGGGTCCCGGCGCGGTCGTGGCATGCGCGTTGCCGCGCTCGGCCGTGTCGGTGCAGGCCATGTGGGCCGTCGCGAAGTCGGGAGCCGCCTTCCTCCCGGTCGACCCCGCGTATCCGCGCCAACGTATCGAGAACATGCTCGCGGATGCCGACGTGAGCGTCGGAGTGACGTCGGCGGCGGATCGGAGTCACCTCCCGGACACCGTCCACTGGACGCTGCTCGACGATCCCGCGACTGTGGGGGCGCACGAATCGACGGACGCCGTCACCGACCGGGACCGCACCGCCCCGATCCACGTCGACGACGTCGCTTATCTGATCTACACGTCGGGATCGACCGGACGGCCCAAGGGGGTGGCGGTCACTCATCGCGGCCTGACGAGTCTGGTCGACGAGATGCACTCCCGCTACCCGATCTCGCAGGACGCGCGGTGCCTGCACGTCTGTTCACCGAGCTTCGACTTCGCGGTGCTGGAGCTGCTGCAGGCGGGTGCGGTGGGCGCCGCACTCGTGGTCGCGCCGCCCGACGTGTACGGCGGAGCCGCGCTCGCCGACCTCCTCGTCGCGCAGCGGATCACCCACATGTGCATCACGCCGGCGGCGCTCGCGACGGTCGAACCCGGCCGATTCGACGATCTGGCCGTCCTCGTGGTCGGCGGCGACGCCGTCGGAACGGAACTCGTCGCCGGCTGGGCCACGGGGCGCACGATGATCGACGGCTACGGACCGGCGGAGTCGACCATCGTCACGACGTTCAGCGCACCGCTGGTTCCCGGCGCCGACGTGCCGATCGGGACGCCCGTCCGCGGGACCGGTGTGCTGGTGCTCGACGAGTACCTGCGTCCCGTCCCGCCCGGGGTGCCCGGCGAACTGTACGTCGTCGGTGCCGGTCTCGCCCGCGGCTACCACCGGCGGCCGGGATTGACCGCCGCCCGATTCGTGGCCTGCCCCCGCGGGGCGGCCGGGGCGCGCATGTACCGCACGGGTGACATCGTGCGTCGCCGCCCCGACGGCGCCCTCGACTATCTGGGGCGCAGCGACTTCCAGGTGAAGGTGCGCGGACTCAGGATCGAACTCGGCGAGATCGAGGCGGTGCTGGTGGCCCACCCGGCGGTGGCCCACTCGGTGACGGTGGCGCGCCGTCGCGGCGCCGGCGATTCGCTTCTCGCGTCGTACGTCGTGCCGGCGACCGACGACGGAATCGACGTGGCGGAACTGACGGAGTTCGCGGCGCGCCGACTGCCGCGGCACATGCTGCCGAACGCGATCGTGGTTCTCGGTGAGCTGCCCGTCACCCCGGTCGGCAAGCTCGACCGCGACGCGCTGCCCGAACCCGACTTCGGCCGCCCGACCGCGCCCTACCGGGCGCCGCGCACTCCCGCGGAGGAGCAGGTGGTGGCGGTCTTCGCCGAGATCACCGGTGCCGACCGGGTGGGCCTGGACGACAACTTCTTCGGGCTCGGTGGCAATTCGCTCGGCGCGACGCGCGTGGTGGCCCGGATCAACCGGGCACTCGGCTCCGGGCTCGATGTGCGCGACCTCTTCGAGTGCGGCACCGCGGGACGGCTCGCGGAGCGCGCGGCGCAGCGCACGCGTGCCGAGTCGCCCGCCGGACTGCGCGGCGGGGTGCGCCCGGAGCGTCCGCCGCTGTCGTGGGCGCAGGAGCGGATGTGGTTCGTCGATCAGTTCGATCCCACGTCGGCCGCGTACAACGTGCCGATGGTGTTGCGGCTCACGGGCACGCTCGACACCCGGGCCCTGCGCGCCGCACTGACCGATGTCGTGGAACGACAGGAGTCGTTGCGCACGGTCTTCCCGTCGGGCCCGTCGGGGCCTTCGCAGGTGACCGTCGCGGCCACGGACGTCGTCGGAGATCTCGAAGCCGAGCCGGTGCGGCACCAGGACCTCGACGCCCGCATCGGCGACCTGCTGCGGGCAGGATTCGATGTGGCGAACGAGGTTCCGGTCCGGGCCCGCGTCCTCCGCCCCGACCCGGAGGTGCACGTTCTGGTCCTCGTGCTGCACCACATCGTCGCGGACGGCTTCTCGATCGCGCCTCTGGCCCGAGATGTCGCGGTGGCCTATGCGGCGCGGGTCGCCGGCCGACCACCCGGCTGGGAGCCGTTGACCGTGCAGTACGCGGACTTCGCGCTGTGGCAGCGCCGCGTCCTCGGCGATCCCGACGACCCGTCGTCGATGCTCGCCCGCGAGGAGGCGTACTGGCTCGACCGGCTCGCGGGCGCACCGCCGGTGACGACGCTGCCGTTGGATCGCCCGCGGGGCGCCCGCCGATCGACGCGCGGTGGACGTGTCGAGCTCTCGGTGGGCCCGGACGTGCACCGCGCGCTGTCCGACATTGCGGAACAACACGATTCGACGATGTTCATGGTGGTGCACACCGCGTTGGCGGTGCTGCTCGCGCGGATCGGCCAGGACCGCGACGTGGTGATCGGCACGCCCGTGGCCGGACGTGGTGAGGCCGAACTGGACGACGTCGTCGGCATGTTCGTCAACACGCTGGCGTTGCGCACCGAGATCGACCCGGCGGCGGCCTTCGGGGCCGTCCTCGCCCGGGTGCGCGACGTCGACGTCGAGGCCTTCGCCCATGCGGACCTGCCGTTCGAGCGGCTCGTCGTGCGGTCCGGTGCGGAACGGACCACGTCGTACGCGCCGCTGTTCCAGGTGCTGCTCGAGTTCCGGAACGTCGAGGCGCCCCGCCTCGAGTTGCCGGGGCTGACGGTGGAGGCCGTCGGCATCGAGGCGCGGGAAGCGAAGTTCGACCTGCAGTTCGGGATCGGCGAGCAACACGACGAACGTGGCGCGCCGGCAGGCTTGCGCGGCGAGATCGTCTACGCGACCGACATTTTCGACGAGTCCACGGCGGCCGGCCTGGCCGGCATGCTGTCCCGGTTGCTCACGGCGGTCGCGGGGGACCCGGGCATCGCGGTCGGTGACGTCGGACTGATCGACGCACCCGCACCGGTCGCCGTACCCGTGACGGCGGAGGGCACCCTGGCGGATCTGTTCGGCGCGGCCGCCGCCGCGGACCCGGACGCCGTGGCCGTCGTGTGCGGGGACGAGCGGATCACCTACCGCGACCTCGATGCGCATTCGAACCGGCTCGCCCGCTGGCTGATCGAACGGGGCATCGGGCCCGAGTCGGTGGTAGCGGTGGCGATGGAACGGACGGTGGAACTCGTCGCAGCGCTCGCGGGCATCGTCCGGGCGGGGGCGGCGTATCTTCCGGTGGACCCGGGCTACCCGCCCGAGCGCATCGGATTCGTGGTCCGGGACGCGGGAGCGCGGACGCTGCTCACCGACGCCGGATCGGCGGCCGGGCTCTCGGACGTCACGCTGCCGGAGCACACCGAGATCGTCGGTCTGGATGCCGAGGACGTCCGGCAGCGGATCGACGGCCGACCGTCGGGGCCCGTCGCCGACCACGAGCGTGTTCGCCGGCTGCACCCGGACTCACCCGCTTACGTCATCTACACGTCCGGCTCGACCGGACGCCCCAAAGGCGTCGTCGTCACCCATCGAAACGTCGTGACGCTGCTGTCCGGGGCGCGCGACGTCATCGGTTTCGACGCGTCCGACGTGTGGACGCTGTTCCATTCCTATGCCTTCGACTTCGCGGTGTGGGAACTGTGGGGTGCCCTCGGATTCGGTGGCCGGGTCGTCGTCGTGGACGGGCACACCGCGCGAGCACCCGACGACTTCCTCGCGTTGCTGGCGGCGGAATCGGTGACACTGCTCAGCCAGACGCCCTCGGCCTTCGGTCAACTCGCGCGCGCAGAAGCCGATTCGGATCGTCCCCTCGCCCTCCGCCGGGTGGTGTTCGGTGGCGAGGCACTCGACGCCACACGACTCGCGGACTGGGTGGCGCGCCGCGGTGCCGACCGCCCCGCGCTGATCAACATGTACGGGATCACCGAGACGTGCGTGCACGTCACGTGGCACCCTGTCGATGCCGCCGAGGTCGATTCCCCCCGGACCGTCGGATCGGTGATCGGCGTCGGACTACCGGGAATCGGCGTGCGTGTCCTCGACGACCGGCTGCACCCGGTACCGGTCGGTGTGGTGGGCGAGCTGTACGTGGCGGGCCCTCAGGTGGCGCGGGGCTACCTGCACCGCCCGGACCTCACGGCCTCGCGGTTCGTCCCGGATCCGTGCGTGCCGTCGCGGCGGATGTACCGCTCGGGTGACCGGGTGCGGTGGACCCGGTCGGGCGATCTCGAGTACATAGGGCGCGCGGACTTCCAGGTGCAGGTGCGGGGGTTCCGGGTGGAGCCGGGCGAGGTGGAGGCCGCACTGGCCGCGGTGCCCGGTGTCGCGGCGGCGGTGGTCCTGGCCCGCGCCGAGTCCGCGGGCGCCGATCGTCTGCTCGGGTACGTCGTCCCGGAACCGGGGCAGACCGTGACTGCCGAGACGGTGACCGACGCAGTGGGGCAGCGGTTGCCGTCGTACATGGTGCCGTCCACGGTGACGGTGCTCGGCGAGTTCCCGCTCACCTCGAACGGCAAGATCGACCGCGCGGCGCTTCCGGACCCGCGGCCGGTGGGCGGCGAGGGCCGCCCGCCCGCCACCGACGTCGAGCGGATCCTGACCGATCTGTTCGCGGATGTCCTGGGCGCCGAGTCGGTGGGTGTCGACGACTCCTTCTTCGGGCTCGGCGGCGACTCGATCATGTCCATCCAGTTGGTGTCTCGCGCCAAGGCCGCCGGCGTGACGATCACCCCGCGCGACGTGTTCGAGTGCCGCACCGTCGCCCGTCTCGCGGACGTCGCCGCGCAGCTCGACCGGCCCCGCGTCGAACTGCTACCCGAACTACCCGGCGGCGGTGTCGGCGACGTCGCCACCACACCCGTCGTGCACTGGCTGGCGGAGCGCTCCGGTGACTTCCACCGGTACGCACAGTCATTGGTGCTCGACGTGCCGGTCGACCTCGATCCGGACGCGCTGGCCACCGCCGTGGACGCGGTGCTCGACCGGCACGACATGTTGCGTGCGCAGTTGCGGCACGACGACCGCTCGCGCACGGGTAGGCGCCTGACGGTGCGTCCTCCGGGAGCGGTCGACGGACGCTCGGTGATGCGCACGGTGGCCGTCCCGACGGTGCATGGCTCCGCGTTCACCGAGGCGGCGCGGGTGGCGCTGGAGGAGGCCGCCGATCGGCTGGACCCGCTCTCCGGGAGCATCATCCAGATCGTGCTCCTCACCGCGCCCGACGGCGCTCGGCTCCTCGTCGTCGTGCATCATCTCGCGGTCGACGGAGTGTCGTGGCGGATTCTGATCCCGGATCTGGTGGCCGCGTACACCGGGGCTGTCGCGGGCCGGGACCCTGACCTCGCGCCGGTCGGCACGTCGATGCGGACGTGGGCGGACGGGCTCGTGACGGCCGCGCAGGACCGCGTCGACGAGCTCGAGCTGTGGCGGTCGATGACCGAACCGGTGGGGCCGAGTCTCGCGGTCCGGCAACTGGATCCGAACGTCGACGTCGGTGCCACCACCGATCGGGTCGAGATCGCACTGTCGGCCGAGGTCACCCGCGCACTCACGACAACCGTGCCGCGCGTGTTCCACGGCTCCGTCGACGACGGCCTGGTCAGCGCGTTGGCGCTCGCGGTGGCGCAGTGGCGGCGGGAACGCGGCGTCGACGTCGACGCCGTGGCCGTCACCCTCGAGGGACACGGCCGCGAGGATCACGTGGTACCCGGCGCCGACCTCTCCCGCACGGTCGGCTGGTTCACCACGCTCCATCCCGTGCGATTCGACCTGTCGGACACCGACCTCGATGCGGCGACGACGGGCGGCCCGGCATCCGACACCGTCGTCAAGGCCGTGAAGGAAACGATGCGCTCGATTCCCGACCACGGCATCGGTTTCGGTCTCCTCCGGTACTTGAACGACGAGACCCGGCCGGTGTTGTCCGCCCGCCCGGTACCGGAGATCAGCTTCAACTACCTCGGCAGATTCGACACCGGTGCGGGCGGTGCGTGGCTACCGGTCGAGGACGCCGAGCTGCGGGGAGTGGCCACACCCGAGCTGTCGGCGCCCGCGGTGGTCGACGTCAACGCTGCCGCGGTGTCGGGACCGGACGGCCACCGGATCACCGCGACGTGGGACTTTCCGCGCGGGCTCCTCAACCGCGGTGAGGTGGAGCGGCTGGCGCAGTGGTGGGAACGCGCGGCCGAGGCGATCGCGCGGCGCGCGGGCACACCGGGCGCCGGTGGATTCACCCCCACCGACCTGGACCTGGTCGCGTTGGATCAGGGGGCGATCGAGGTCCTCGAGGACCGCTACCCGGAACTGTCCGAGGTGTGGCCGCTGTCCCCGATGCAGCGCGGCATGATGTTCCACTCGGAACTCTCGGCCGACGCCGCCGACGCCTACCTGGTGCAGTTGGTCCTCGAACTCGACGGCGCCGTGGAGGTTCCGCGGCTGCAGCGTGCCGCGCACGCGCTGCTCGGGCGGCACGCGAACCTGCGGACGGCGTTCGTCCGCACGCCGGGTGGCGACGCCGTACAGGTGGTGCAGGGTGCAGTGGACGTGCCGTGGAGCGAGATCGACCTCCGCGAACACAGCGAGCCGGAGGCCGCCGCGCGAATGCGTGAGCTGCTCGACACGGACCGCGCGACGGCATTCGACCTCTCGCACGCACCGTTGCTGCGAATCACACTGGTGCACATGCCCGGCGGTGCCGAACGCCTGGTCGTCACCAACCACCACATCCTGTTCGACGGTTGGTCGACGCCGCTGCTGCTCGAGGACCTGTTCGCGCTCTACGCGGCGGACGGCGACCCGTCGGGGCTCTCCACACCGACCTCGTACCGCCGCTACCTGCACTGGCTCACCACCCGTGACGATTCGGTGACGTTGCGGGCGTGGACCGACGCGATCGCCGGCGCCGCCGAACCGACGCTGCTCGCCGACCGATCGGCGGCCACCGACCGGTACGTCGAGTCCCGCGATCTACCCTTCCGGCTCGATGCCGACCTGACCGCTCGGCTGCGCGTTCGCGCCCAGGACCGGGGGATCACCCTCAGCACCGTCGTGCAGACCGCGTGGGGAATCGTGCTCGGCCTCCTGACCGGTCGCGACGACGTCGTCTTCGGCGCGACCGTCTCCGGCCGGCCGCCGGACCTCGCGGGCGTCGAGACGGCCGTCGGCCTGTTCATCAACACCGTCCCGGTCCGGATCCGCCTGGACCCGTACGAGAGTCTCGGTGATCTCCTCGCGCGGATCCAGACCGAGCAGACGGCGATGCTCGATCACCACCACGCCGGACTCGAAGCCGTGCAGCGGGCTGCCGGTCCCGGCGCGGTCTTCGACACGCTGACGGTCTTCGAGTCGTATCCCCTGCGTGACGCCGACGGTTCGGGCACGGAGATCGCCGGTCTACGGGTCGTCGGTATCGACGCACGCGACTCGGCGCACTATCCGCTGAGCGTGGTCGCGGCGGTGCGCGACGGACTCAACGTGACCATGAAGTTCCGACCCGACGTGCTCCCGGAGTCGGAGGTCGCTGCCATTGCCCAGCGCCTACTGCGGGTGCTGCGTTTCCTCGCCGACGAGCCGGACCGCCGCGTCGCCGCGCTCGACTTCCTCTCGGAGGCCGAGCATCGTGCTCTCGTTCCGATGCGTACGGGACCCGGCGCCGCGCCGCGCACGCTCGCCGCGATACTCGACGCCGCCGCAGCCCGCGACGGCGAGGCGCTCGCGCTCGTCGGCGACGGCCGGGAGGTGACGTACGGGGACCTCGACCGGCGCTCCAACCGGCTGGCCCGCCACCTGTCCCATCTCGGGATCGGCCCGGAATCGATGGTTGTGCTGGGGATTGCACGATCGTTCGAGTCGGTACTCGCGGTGTGGGCGGTGGCGCGGTCGGGGGCCGCCTTCGTGCCGATCGACCCCGACTATCCGCCGGAGCGGGTGGCGACCATGCTTGCCGATTCCGGCGCGACGGTCGGTGTCACGACCCGGGAACACCGGTCCCGGTTGCCGGACACGTTGCAGTGGCTGGTGCTCGACGATCCGGGTTTCGAGCGCGCGTACGAGACGTGGCCGGCCGACGCCGTCAGCGACGCCGATCGCACCGCACCCCTGCTACTCGACAACGTCGCCTACCTGATCTACACGTCCGGCTCGACGGGACGCCCGAAAGCCGTCTCGGTCACGCACCGGGGTCTCGGCAACTACGCCGACGTGCAACGTGATCGCTGCGGGCTGTCCCCGGACGCGCGGACCCTGCACTTCTCGTCACCGAGTTTCGATGTGTCGGTGGTCGAGTACCTGCTGTGCTTCGCGGTGGGCGCGACGATGGTGATCGTCCCCCGAACCGTGTACGGGGGAAGCGAACTGACGGCGGTTCTGCGCAAACGGCGTGTCACGCACGCGTTCATCACCCCGGCGGCGCTCGCGTCGGTGGATCCCTCCGGCCTCGACGACCTCGAGTGCGTCCTGGTCGGCGGCGAGTCCTGGTCGCCGGAACTGGTGGAGGACTGGCTGCCGCAGTGCCGGATCCTGAATGCGTACGGCCCCACCGAGACCACCATGGTCGTCAACCTCGAGGAGTCCGCCGCGGATCGGCCGGCCGAGCATTCCCTCGGCCCGCCCATCCCCGGCGTCACCGAGACCGTGCTCGACTCCTGCCTGCGTCCGGTGCCTGCGGGGATCGCCGGCGACGTCTACATCGCGGGGCCCGGACTGGCCCGTGGCTACCACCGACGGCCCGGACTGACCGCGGCCCGGTTCGTCGCCGACCCGTACGGCGCTCCGGGCGACCGCATGTACCGGACCGGAGACGTCGGTGCGTGGCGGCCCGACGGAAAGCTGGAGTATCGCGGGCGCAGCGACTTCCAGGTGAAGGTCCGTGGCTTCCGGATCGAACTGGGGGAGATCGACGCCGTCCTCACCGGGCATCCCGATGTGCGGTTCGCCGCCACCCTCGGGCGCCGCGGGCCGGCGGGCGACACCATGCTGGTGAGCTACGTCGTCGCGCGCGACGGCCATCACGTACACGTCGACGAGCTGAGGCGACACCTCGCCGAGCGGGTGCCGGAGTACATGGTCCCGACCGCGACAGTCGTGCTCGACGACATCCCCCTCACCCCGGTCGGCAAGCTCGATCGGCGGGCGCTGCCCGAACCGGAGTTCGGTCTCGCCGCAACGACCTTCCAGGCCCCGACCGATCCCGTGGAGGAAGCGATCACGGGGGCCTTCGCGGAGGTTCTCGGACTGGGTCGCGTGGGAACCGGCGACAACTTCTTCGACCTCGGCGGCAACTCGCTGTCCGCGACCCGCGCGGTGGCACGACTCGACGCGTCACTGGGCGTCGACCTCGGCGTGCGGGCGCTGTTCGAGGCCCCCACTGCGGCTGCGCTTGCCGAGCGGATCGAGCACGCCGACACCGGGCCGTCGGGCCGTCCCGTGCTCGAGGTGATGCCGCGCCCCGCGGAGATCCCGTTGTCGGCGGCGCAGCAGCGGATGTGGTTCATCAACCAGTTCGACCCGTCCTCTCCCGCGTACAACGTGCCGATGGCGGTGCGCCTGACCGGGGCTCTCGACTCGTCGGCGTTGCGTGCGGCCGTCGGCGACGTCCTCACCCGGCACGAGGCGTTGCGCACGCGTTTTCCGGTGGGCGCCGCCGGCCCGATCCAGGACGTCCGCCCGGCCGCCGAGGTCACGATCGACCTCGAGCCGGTGGCGGTCTCGGGCGACGACGAGTTGACGGTCCGCACGCGCGCGATCATCGCGACGGGATTCGACGTGACGGAGCGAGTTCCGGTCGACGGCGGACTGTTCGAGTTGGCTCCGGACCTGCATGTCCTGGTCCTCGTCGCGCACCACATCGTGATCGACGGGCTGTCGCTGGGGCCGCTGTCGCGCGATCTGATGCAGGCGTACGTCGCACGGACCGCCGGTCGGCCTCCAGACTGGGATCCGCTGCCCGTCCAGTACGCCGACTACACACTGTGGCAGCGGGCGCTCCTGGGCGACGAGAACGATCCGGGCTCCCTCCGGTCGCGCCAGCTCGCCTACTGGACCGAGACGCTGTCGGGCGCGCCGGACCTGTTGGGGTTGCCGAGCGATCGTCCTCGGCCGATCCAGCAGTCCTTCCGCGGCGACCGGGTCGAGTTCGCGCTCGATCCCGGGTTGCACCGCCGGCTCCTGACGTTCGCACGCGATCACGGCTCGAGCCTGTTCATGACGATTCACGCGGCCCTGGCGGTGCTGCTCGCCCGGTTGGGGGACACCGATGACATCGTGGTCGGCACCCCCGTCGCGGGCCGCGGCGAGCGGGACCTCGACGATCTCGTCGGAATGTTCGTCGGGACCCTCGCACTCCGCACGAGAGTCGATGCGCGGCGATCGTTCTCGGAGCTTCTCGAGTCGGTGCGCAACGTCGATCTCGGTGCCTTCGCGCACGCCGACGTGCCGTTCGAGCGTGTCGTGGAGGAACTCGACCCCGCCCGTTCGACTGCGTATTCGCCGCTGTTCCAGGTCGCCCTGGAGTTCCAGAACGACGAGAGCGCTGGCGTCGAGCTGTCCGGGTTGCGGCTCGAGGGCGTGTCGATCGGCGCCGGAATGGTCAAGGAGGACCTCGAGTTCGTGCTCGGTGAGCGGTTCGACGATATCGGAGAGCCCGCAGGGATCTCCGGTGTCGTGGCGTTCGCGACCGACCTGTTCGATCGGGAGACCGTGCAGGGCTTCGCCGATCGTTTCGTGCGAATCGTCGAGGCCGCCTCGTCCGATCCGGAACGGCCCGTCGGTGATATCGGGATCCTGCACCCGTACGAACTGGCCGGGTTGGCGCCCGCGCGCGGCGCCCCGGACGCGCCGCCCCTGCTCCTGCCCGATCTGCTCGCCTCGGCCGCGCGCAATCCCGATGCCCTCGCAGTGGTGTGCGACGGCCGCGAGCTGACGTACCGGCAGCTCGACGAGGGGGCGAATCGGTTGGCTCGCCACCTGATCGCGATGGGAGCCGGGCCGGAAGGGTACGTCGCGCTGGGCCTGTCTCGATCGGTGTCGTCGGTGCTCGCGGTGTGGGCGGTGGCCAGGACGGGCGCGGCCTTCGTGCCGGTGGACCCGAACTATCCCGCGGAGCGCATAGCGCGGATGCTCGCCGACTGCGGTGCCACAGTGGGTGTCACGGTGCGATCGTGCCGGGAGCGAGTCCCCGGCTCGTTCGACTGGGTGGTGCTGGACGACCCGGACGTCGCGGAGGCCGTCGCGGCCGAGCCGGCCACCCCGATCTCGGACGCCGACCGGAGGCGTCCCCTGCGTGCCGACCACCCCGCCTACCTGATCTACACGTCCGGTTCGACCGGTACGCCGAAGGGTGTCGTGCTGACCCATCGGGGCCTGGCCGACCTGGCTGCCGAGGAGCGGGATCGGCTCCTGGTGACGCCGACGGCGCGGACACTGCACTTCGCTTCGCCGAGCTTCGACGCGTCGGTGTTCGAGACGGTGATGGCACTCAGTGCGGGAGCGACGATGGTCGTCGTGCCCCCGGACATCTACGGCGGCACCGAGTTCGCCGAGATCCTCGCCACCGGCGGGGTGACGCACGGGTTCGTCACGCCGACCACGTTGGCCTCACTGGATCCGGTGGGCCTCGAGAGCCTGCGGACGCTCGTGGTGGCGGGGGAGCCGTGTCCGCCGGAGTTGGTGCGGCGCTGGGCGCCGGGGCGCACCATGCTCAACGCGTACGGCCCGACGGAGACGACGATCATGGCGAACATCAGCGCGCCGATGAGCCCGCACCGGCCGGTGACGCTGGGCGGCCCGATCCGGGGTGTCCGCGAGGTCGTGCTCGACTCCCGCCTGCACCCGGTGCCCCGCGGGGTGGTCGGGGAACTCTACGTCGCCGGATCGGCGCTCGCGCGCGGCTACCATCGCCGTCCGGGAACCACGGCCGCCCGCTTCGTCGCGGACCCGTTCGGCGCTGCCGGAGACCGGCTCTACCGGACCGGTGACCTGGTGCGCTGGCGGACCGACGACACACTCGAGTACGTGGGCCGCAGCGACTTCCAGGTGAAAGTGCGCGGCTTCCGGATCGAGCCGGGGGAGATCGACACCGTTCTGGCGGCGCAGCCGGGCGTGGGATTCGCGGTCACGCTTGCCCGGCGGGGGCCGGCCGGCAACATGCTGCTGTGCTCGTACGTGTGTCCCACCGTCGACGCGCACGTGGACCCGGACGAGATGCGCCGCGCCGTCGCCCGTCACCTGCCGGCGCACATGGTGCCGTCGGCCGTCACGGTTCTCGATCGCGTTCCGCTCACGCCGACCGGCAAACTCGATCGCGATGCCCTGCCGCCCCCGGCCTTCCTGGCGGCGCCCGCGGTGTACCGGGAGCCGCAGGGCCCGGTCGAGACGGCTGTGGTCGACGCGTTCGCAGACGTCCTCGGAGTCGAGCGAATCGGCATGGACGACAGCTTCTTCGACCTCGGCGGAACCTCGTTGCTCGCGACCGGACTCGTCGCGGATCTGAGTGCGCGGATGGGCACGCGAGTGTCGCTGCAGGCGCTGTTCCTGAATCCGACGCCCGCGGGTCTGGCGCGCCGCCTCGAGACCTCGGCGCCGGACGACGTCGGAGCCGCCCTCGCACCGGTGATCACACTCCGGGCGGAGGGGGACGGCCGGCCGCTGTTCTGCGTGCACCCGGGAATCGGATTGTCTTGGGGCTATGCGGGTCTCGTGAGATTCCTGCCGCCGGAACGGCCCGTGTTCGGTCTGCAGCTCCCGGGCATCTCCGGGGGACCGCAGTACGCGTCCGTGGAGGCACTCGCCGCGAGCTACGTCGACGAGATCGAGGCCATCGCGCCGGACGCCGCGTGCGATCTGCTCGGCTGGTCGTTGGGCGGTGTGCTGGCGCACGCGATGGCCGTCGAGCTGCAGCGGCGCGGGCGGCCCGTCGGTGCTCTGGCCGTGATGGACAGCTACCCCGACGACGGAACCGCTCCGCTGCTCGGGCGTCTCGACCTCGCCGACCTGCTGCGCGGATTGGGACTCGAAGTCACCGCGTCGGATCTCACCTACGACGACGCCGCGCGAATGATCGACGCGCACTTCGGAACCGCCGGCGGCATCACCGGGGCGCACCTCGAGCGGATCGACGACGGCTATGCGAACTCGCGACTGCTGGTGCACCGCTACGTGCCGCAGGTGTACGACGGCGATCTGCTGGTGTTCCCGGCCCTCGGCGACGGTGACGGGGACCGGCGATCTGCGCAGGAATGGCGCCCGCTGGTCACCGGCGACATCGACGAGCACCCCGTCGACTGCGGGCACAACGACATGGTCGAGGGCGAGTCGCTCGCGGTGATCGGGCCGGCGCTGGCCGCATACCTGGATCGGCGGGACTGAGCCTCCGCCCGTAGCGATCTAGAGTTCGGCGATCGTCGTCGACGGCTCGAGCTCGACACCCAGCGCGCGGAGATTGGCGTCGAGCACGCTCCAGATGGACGTCTCGAGGAAGCGCGCGAGGTCTGCGCTCGGCACGGGATTCTCCGGCTGGCTCAGCCACCGGTTGACCGTGGCGTCCACCAGCCCGACGAGGGCGAACGCCATCGGTTCCGCGAGCGTCGACGTGACCCCACGGCGGTCGAGGATGCCGGCGAGGAGTGCGCCCAACTGCACGCCGATCGCCGTCTTGGTTCCGGTGACGGCCCGTGAGCCCACGGTCTTGCGGCTCGGCGCGCCCTTGCCGAGAAAGGCGTGCAGGCGCGGGTGCGCGATGATCCACCGCAGGTACGTCTCGACCGCGAGTTCGATCGCTTCCCGCACTGTTCCGTGTGGCGTCAGCACCGGCCCCAGCTCGGTCATCATCACCTCGATGATCCGCAGACGGATCTGTTCGTCGAGGTCACCGCGGTCCGCGAAGATCCGGTACACGACCGACCGCGGAACCTGCGCGCGTTCGGCGATCTGCTGGACACCGATCTCCGTACCGCCGCCCTCGACGGCCTCGAGCGCGGCCTCGAGGATTCGTTCGCGCCGCTGCATCTTGTGGTCGTCCCACCTCGTCGCGCGCCCGTCCGTCATTCGGCGAACAGTACTCGGCAGGGCATTGACTGGACAGGGTGTCTCACTTACTTTGGTCGGACAGCGTGTCACACACAACTTGATCCGGATCGGGAGTCGGCATGAGCAAGAGGGTGTTCGTCGTCGGGGTGGGGATGACGAAGTTCGAGAAGCCGGGGGCGCGCGAGTGGGACTACCCCGACATGGCCCGGGAGGCCGGGACGAAGGCGCTCGAGGACGCCGGTATCGACTACCGCGAGGTACAGCACGCGTACGTCGGATACGTGTACGGCGAGTCGACGTCCGGGCAGCGTGCGGTCTACGAGCTGGGACTGACCGGGATCCCGATCGTCAACGTCAACAACAACTGCTCCACCGGATCCACCGCGCTCTACCTCGCGACCCAGGCGGTCCGCAGCGGTCAGGTCGACTGCGCACTCGCGCTCGGCTTCGAGAAGATGCAGACGGGTTCGCTCGGCACGACGTACGACGACCGGGAACAGCCGATGATGCGGCACCTCCTCGCGCTCGCCGAACTGCAGGAGTTCGCGATGCCGCCCGCGCCGTACATGTTCGGTGCCGCCGGCAAGGAGCACATGGAGCGCTACGGCACCACCGCGGAGCAGTTCGCGAGGATCGGCGTCAAGAACCACCGGCACTCGACGAACAATCCGTACGCGCAGTTCCAGGACGAGTACACGCTCGAGGACGTGCTGGCCTCCAAGCCGATCTACGGTCCGCTCACCAAGCTCCAGTGCTCGCCGACGTCGGACGGGTCCGGGGCCGTGATCGTGGCGAGTGAGGACTTCGTCGACCGTCACGGGCTGGCCGAGCAGGCCGTCGAGATCGTGGGTCAGGCGATGGTGACCGACCTGCCCAGCACGTTCGAGGACCGCAGCGCGATCAGCCTGGTCGGTGCCGACATGACGCGCACGGCGGCCCGATTCGTCTACGAACAGGCCGGCATCGGCCCCGCCGACATCGACGTCATCGAACTCCACGACTGCTTCTCGACCAACGAGCTGCTCACGTACGAGGCGCTCGGACTGTGCGCCGAGGGTGAGGGCGGCAAGCTCGTCGACGCCGACGACACCACGTACGGCGGTCGCTGGGTGGTCAACCCGTCCGGCGGCCTCATCTCGAAAGGGCACCCGCTGGGCGCCACCGGGCTCGCGCAGTGCAGCGAGCTCACGTGGCAGCTGCGTGGCACCGCCGACCGGCGTCAGGTCGACGGCGCCGAAGTGGCGCTGCAGCACAACATCGGGCTCGGCGGGGCGGTCGTCGTCACCGCCTACCGCCCGGCCGAACGCTGAAACCTTCCGTCCCGCAATCATTCCAGGAGTACTCATGGCTTCCGTTTCCGTCTCCGCAGCTCTGCCCGCCGCCCCAGACAAGGCGTGGGACGCCCTGTCGGACCTGTCCCGTTGGGAGGAGTGGCTCACCATCCATCAGGGCTGGAAGAGCGAACTGCCCACCGAGGTCCGCCTCGGCGCCACCTTCACCGAGGTCGTCTCGGTGATGGGCATGGCCAACAAGATCGAGTGGACGGTCACCGAGGTCGAGGTGCCGAAACTCGTGAAGATCGCCGGCACCGGCATGGCCGGCGTCACCGTCGAGTTCACGCTGCAGGTGCAACCCGACGAGGCCGGCAGCAAGGCTGTCATCGACGCCAGCTTCAAGGGCGCCATGATCGTCGGCCCGATCGGCAAGGCCGTCGCCAAGAACGCCGCCGCCGACCTCGAGACGTCTCTCGCCAAGTTCGCCGAGCTGGTGGGATAGCGGGATGACCACGCCCACAGTCGAGTTCGACACCTCCGGAATCGGGGTGTGGACCGATCCCGAACGATTCGAGGTGACCGCCGAGCGTATCGCCGAGTACGCGGCCGCCACCAACGATCCGATCGAGCGGCACCTGCGCGGCGAGATCGCCCCGCCGGTGTTCGCCGTCGTGCCGGCGTTCACGTCGATGGCTCCGGCGGCGCTGTCGGTGGCCCCGGTCGAGTTGCTCATGAAACTGGTGCACGGTGAGCAGGATTTCCACTTCCACCGCCCCATCCGTCCGGGTGACACTCTGGTCGTCCGCGCCAAGCCGGTCGGGTTCGCCGGTAAGGAGAACGGATCGACCGTCGTCGTCTACGTCGAGACCCGCTCGGACGCAGGTGAACTGGTCAACGAACAGTGGATGACGGCGTTCTTCCGCAAGGTCGACGCGGGGCCGGGGACCGGTGCGTCCGCGCCGACACACCGGTTCGACGAGGCGTTGCGGGCGACGGACCCGGCCGCTGTCGTCACCGCGCACATCGACGAGGATCAGACGTTCCGGTACTCACCGGCCTCCGGTGACCCCATGCCGATCCATCTCGACGACGAGATCGCCCGCATGTCCGGCCTGCCCGGCATCATCAATCACGGGCTGTGCACGATGGCGTTCACGTCGTGGGCCGCGCTCACCGAGTTCGCCGACGGCGACGTGGAGCGACTGAAGCGCCTCGCCGTGCGCTTCGCGAAACCTGTTCTGCCCGGGCAGGACATCGAGACCCGGTTCCGGAGATCGGGATCGGAATCCGGCACCACCATCTACGCCTACGAGACCGGGGTCGGCGACGAACTGGTGATCAAGGACGGCCTCGCCGTCATCGCCGACTGACCTGCCGACCGGTCCACCGACAGATTTCGCTGCGAGAGGGATAACACCATGGGAACACTGGACGGACGTGTCGCGATCATCACCGGCGCGGGGCGGGGTATCGGGCGCGAACACGCCCTGCTGTTCGCGCGCGAGGGTGCCGCGGTGGTCGTCAACGATCTCGGCGGTGCCAACGACGGCACCGGGTCCGACGCGGGCCCGGCGCAGCAAGTGGTCGACGAGATCGTCGCCGCGGGCGGCAGAGCCGTCGCGAACACCGACAACGTGGCCGACTGGGCGGGCGCCGAGGCGCTCGTCGCGCAGGCGGTGCGGGAGTTCGGGCGCCTCGACATCCTCGTGAACAACGCGGGCATCCTTCGCGACAGCTTCATCGCGGGCATGGAGGAGAGCCAGTGGGACGCCGTCATCGCGGTGCACCTCAAGGGGCACGCCGCGACTTTGCACCACGCCGCCGCGTACTGGAAGGCGCAGGCCAAGGCCGGGGAGCCGGTGCAGGCCGCGGTGATCAACACCGCGTCGGCGTCGGGCACGTTCATGCCCAACGCGGGGCAGGGGAACTACGGCGCCGCGAAGGCCGGCATCGCGGCCCTGACCCTGGTGGCGGCCGACGAACTCGAGCGCTACGGGGTCCGCGTCAACGCCATCGCGCCCATCGCGCGCACCCGACTCACACTCGCGACACCGGGGATGGGTGCGCTGTTCGCCGCCGAGGTGCCGGAGGGCGAGTTCGACGCGTTCGCGCCGTCGAACATCTCGCCCCTCGTCGCACGCCTGGCCGCGGCCGACTGCAAGCTCACCGGAAAGGTGTACGCCGTCCAGGGGGGCGCCATCTCGGAGCTGATCAACTGGCACGGCGGTGACACCATCGAGAGCGACGGGCCGTGGACGGTCGACGACCTCGCCGAGCGGTTGGGCTGAGCGCATGGCACGCAACGGATACGAGCTCGGGATCGGGCTGAGCGACGAGCATGTGGCGCTGGCCGATTCGGTCCGGGCCTTCGCGGAGCGCACGATCACCGCGGAGCACGTGCGGGCAGCGGTGGAGGCACGGACCGAGGACCGGTTCCCGCCGTTCTGGTCGGCGCTCGCCGGTCAGGACCTGCTGGGTCTCGCGGTGCCCGAGGACCGCGGCGGCCACGGGGCGGGTCTGCTCACGCTCGCGGTGGCGCTCGAAGCACTGGGGCGGACCGTGGCTCCGGGGCCGTTCGTGCCCACCGCCGCCGCTGCCGCGGTACTGGGGGCGGCCGATTCCAAGATCGGGATAGAGGTGCTTCCGGGCTTGATCGACGGAACCCGCACCGCAACGGTCGCTCTCGGTGGTTCGCTCACCGCCGAACCGGACGGCGATTCCTACGTGCTGTCGGGAGTCCTCGATGCGGTCGTCGCTGCCGAACACGCCGACGTGCTGCTGGTGCCGGCCGTCGTCGGCGACGTGGTGCGCTGGATCGTCGTCGACGGCGGCGATCTCACGACCACACCGCAGGACGGTATCGACGTGCTCCGCGGGTCGGCGCGGGTCGAGGCCGACAGGGTGACCGTCGGCTCCGACAGAGTTCTCGACGGTGTGGATGCCCGCCGGGTGCAGTCCATCGTGTCGGTGGTGTTCGGCGCCGAGGCCGTCGGCGTGCTGTCGTGGTGCGTGTCGACGGCAGCGGAGTACGCGAAGACCCGGGTGCAGTTCGGGCGCCCGATCGGGCAGTTCCAGGCCGTCAAGCACAAGTGCGCGCACATGGGGATCGCGTTGGAGAAGGCGCGGGCCGCGATCTGGGACGCGGCCTCCGCGCTCGACGTCGACGATGCGACAGCCGATTTCGCCGCCGAGGTGGCCGCGCTGATCGTGCCCGACGCGGCGGTGCAGGTGGCGCAGGACTGCATCCAGGTGCACGGCGGCATCGGATTCACATGGGAGCACGACGCGCACCTGTACTACCGCCGCGCCCTCGCGATCCGCGGCCTGCTCGGCACGCGTGAGGAACGGGCGGAGCGCGTCGCGCAGCAGTCCCTGACCGGTGTCGTCCGGCATTCGGAGCTGGAGCTGCCGCCCGAGGCCGCGGACCTGCGGGTGGCCGTACGGGCGGAACTCGAGCCGATCGCCGCGCTCGACGACGAGGACGAACAACTGGTCGCGCTCGGAGACGGCGGCTGGGTGCAACCCCACCTGCCGAAGCCCTACGGACGCGGTGCCGGTCCGCTCGAACAGATCGTGATCGCGCAGGAGCTGAAGGCCGCGGGAATCCCGTTGCCGCAGTTGCTGATGGGCGGCTGGGCCGTGCAGGCCGTGGTGGCGCACGGGTCCGAGCAGCAGAAGCAGGATCTGGCGGTACCCACCCTGCGCGGCGACGTGGTGTGGTGTCAGCTGTTCTCCGAACCCGGTGCCGGATCGGACCTCGCGTCGCTGACCACGCGGGCGGAGAAGGTCGACGGCGGCTGGAAGATCACCGGCCAGAAGATCTGGACCACCGTCGCGCAGTTCGCGGACTGGGCGATGCTCATCGCCCGCACCGACCCGTCGCGGCCCAAGCACGAGGGCATCACGTACTTCGTGCTCGACATGTCCACCCCCGGAATCACGGTGCGGCCCCTGCGGGAGATGACGGGCTCGGCGCTCTTCAACGAGGTGTTTCTCGACGAGGTGTTCGTACCGGACGAGAACGTGGTCGGGGCTGTGAACGACGGCTGGCACGTCGCCCGCACCACGCTGGCGGGTGAACGAGTGGCCCTGAGCCAGAAGATGGAGGCTTACGCGAGCGACAAGGATCTGCTGGAATTCGCGCGCGGTCGGGGCCTCGGTCCCGTCGGTCGGTACCGGTTCGGCGAGTTGGTCGCGGAGAGCCAAGCGATCGACCTGATCGGCGCGCGGGTGGTGCTCCAGCAGCTTTCCGGTGCGGACGTGAGTACGACGTCGTCGGTCGGCAAACTCCTGGGTATGGGCCTGGGGCAGGCGATCTCGGAATTCGTGGTGGCCGAGTTGGGGCCGGCGGGTGTGGTGGCGGTGCCCGGTGAGCCCAGCGACAAGGCGATGGAACAACTCGTCGCCGGGCGTGCCACGACGATCTACGGCGGCACCACCGAGGTGCAGCTCAACGTGATCGGCGAACGAATGCTCGGTTTGCCCCGGGACTGAGTCCCGTTGGCGGGGTGGCGCCTAAGCGCGCAGCATCGCCCACACCATCGGCCCGTCGTCGGGGAGGCGCACGCTTCCGGTGACCTCGAACCCCAGGCGTTCGTAGAAGGTGACATTGGCCGGAGACGACGTCTCCAGATATGCCGCGCAGCCCTGCTCCTTCGCCGCCTTCAGGCCGGGCTCGAGAACAGCTCGGCCCAGGCCCCGACCTTGCGAGACAGGCGCGACCCCCACCGTCGCCAGGTACCAGACGGGATCGGTCGGGCGCAGTCGTGCAGTTGCCGCCTCCGCCCTCGCAGCGATCTCCGCTCGGTCGCCGTACAGGTCGGTGACCTGGTCCGCGATGTCGCCGAAAGCCTCATCCAGACCCGTCGAAGACGGGGTCGTCCACACGGCGACAGCGGTCGAATCGCCTGCTACCCATACTTTTCCGCAGCGCAGACCGATCTCCGTCAAGAACAGTCGCTGCAACGACCGCACACGGTCCAGGTGATCACGGGAATCGACGGTGTGGCGGGTGAACGGGTAGTCGGCAAACGCGAGGCCGAGGGTCTCTGCGGCATCGACGATGTCTGTCGACGTCGCCGGCCGGACCCGGAAACTGCTGGTCACTGCCTCGATGTTACCCGTCGACTCGGCAAGGGCATGGGCGTGGCGACGAGCGTGGGGACCTCGCGCCCGAGTCGCCGGTCCCCGAGTCGCTCCTCGTCTCACGGGCGGAGCAGTACCTTGACCGCGCGCCGCTCGTCCATCCGGCGGTAGCCCTCGGCGGCGTCCTCGAGAGGGAGTTCGAGGTCGAACACCCTGCCCGGGTCGATCTTCCGGTTCCAGATGAGATCGACCAGTTCGGGGAGGAAGCGCCGGACGGGCGCCGGCCCGCCGAACAGGTGCACCTCGGCGAAGAACAGTTCCTCGCCCGGCAGTGCGACGCCGTGCGAGACGCCGACGTACCCGACGTGGCCGCCGGGGCGGGTGGACCGCACGGCCTGCATCATCGACTCCTGGGTGCCGACGGCCTCGACGACCGAGTGTGCGCCCAGACCGTCGGTGAGTTCCTTGATGCGGGCCACCCCGTCGTCCCCGCGTTCGGCGACGATGTCGGTGGCGCCTAACTCGTGGGCGAGGGCCTGCCGGTCGGCGTGGCGGCTCATCGCGACGATCCGCTCCGCACCGAGTTGCCGGGCGGCGAGCACCGCGAGGAGGCCGACGGCGCCGTCGCCGACGACCGCGACGGTCTTACCGGGGCCGGCCTCGGCGGCAACCGCGCCGAACCAGCCGGTGCCGAGGACGTCGGACGCGGTGAGCAGCCCGGGGATCAGGTCGGCATCGGGCATCCCGGGTGTCGCGACGAGGGTGCCGTCGGCCAGGGGGATACGCGCGAGTTGTGCCTGGGTGCCGATCGCGCCCATCGGCTCGGCGTTCACGCAGCGGGACTGGTAGCCGGCCCGGCAGATCTCGCACGTGTTGTCCGACGCGAAGAACGAGCCGACCACGAAGTCACCGGGGGCGACGTTGCGAACCTCGCTCCCGACCTCCTCGACCACGCCGACGTACTCGTGTCCCATCGGGGCCGGTCCCCGAACGTTCTCGATCCCGCGATAGGGCCACAGGTCCGATCCGCACACACACGTCGCGGTGGTCCGGATGATCGCGTCGGTGGGAGCGAGGATGGTGGGATCAGGCCGGTCCTCGACCCGGATGTCGCCGGGGGCGTATATGACGGCTCCACGCATGAGCGGATCCTTTCGAGCGAGGGTCGCTTGCCTGCGGTCTGCTCGTGGTCGACTCTATCGGTGCGGGGACGCGTACGGAACCGTCACCGGTTCGGCTGGGACGAACAGACATTCGCGTCGTCCCGGCCGAACCGGGCAGGATTCACCCCAGTGCACGCAGCTCGAACTTGAGCACCTTGCCGGTCGGGGTGCGCGGCAGATCGAGCGGGAACACGATCTCCTCGGGCACCTTGAAACGCGCGATCCTGCTCCGGGTGTGCTCGATGATTTCCTCGGCGGTCGCGGCGGCACCCTTCTTCAGGATGACGTACGCCTTGGGGCGTTCGCCCCATTTCTCGTGCGGCACACCGACGACCGCGACGTCCAGCACCGCCGGATGCGCCATGATCGCCTGCTCCACCTCGACGGTCGAGATGTTCTCGCCGCCCGAGATGACGATGTCCTTGGCGCGGTCCTTGAGCTGGATGTAACCGTCGGGATGCATGACGCCCAGGTCGCCGGTGTGGAACCAGCCGCCCGCGAAAGCCTCTGCGGTGGCGTCGGGATCGCGGTAGTAGCCGAGCATCACGTTGTTGCCACGCAGGACGATCTCACCCATCGTCTCGCCGTCGGCCGGCACGTCGGCCATGTTCTGGTCGACCACGCGTGCGTTCTCGGCCTGGACCATGCCTACCCCCTGGCGGGAGATCAGCGCGGCACGTTCCTCCGGCGAGCAGTCGTCCCAGGCCTGCTGGTATTCGCAGATGGTGTACGGCCCGTACACCTCGGTGAGTCCGTACACGTGCACGACGGTGATGCCGAGCGCCTCGAGCTGGCCGATGACGGTGGGAGACGGCGGTGCGCCCGCCGTCGTGATGCGCAGCGCGTCGACGCGGTGGGCGCGCTCGGCACCGGCGATGGTGGTGCACACCGCCGGTGCGCCACACAGATTCGTGATGCCGAGGTCGTCGATCGCGTCCCAGACCGCGTCGGCGCGCACCGCCCGCAGGCACACGTGCGTGCCCGCGGCCGCCGTGACCGCCCACGGCGTGCACCAGCCGTTGCAGTGGAACATCGGCAGCGTCCACAGGTATTTGGTGCTGCCGTCGAACCCGTTGTGGAACGTCTCGCCCAGCGAGTTGAGATACGCGCCGCGATGGGAGTACATGACGCCCTTGGGCTTGCCCGTGGTGCCGGAGGTGTAGTTGATCGCGATCACCTGCTGCTCGTCGTCGACGCCCCAGTGCAGCGGCGCGTCGGCCGCGCCGTCGCGGTTGGTCAGGAACTCGTCGTACCGCGCCGTCGCCACCCCGGCGGGGACGTCGGGGTACGGGACCGTCGAGTCCGGTATCTCGACGATCTCCACGACGCTGCCGACGTTCTCCCGCACGGTGCGCACCGAGCCCACCAGCTCGGAGTCGACGAACAAGATCTTCACGCCCGCGTGGTCGAGAATGTACTCGAGCTCCGGACCGGCCAGGCGTGAGTTGAGCGCCACCAGCACGCCGCCGGCCAGTGGCACCGCGAAATGCGCCATCAGCATCTCGGGGGTGTTGGGGCAGAGGTACGCGATCCGGTCCCCGGGCTCGATGCGCGAGCGCAGCACCCGCGCGAGCCGCGCCACCTCGTCGGCGAACTCGCGGTAGGTGTAGCGGCGGTCCCCGTGGACGATCGCGGTCTTGTCGGGGAAGACCGTGGCCGAGCGGTCCAGGAAGCGCAGCGGACTGAGCGGGGTGTGGTTCGCCGAGGCGGACAGTGGGGACACGAGTACCTCCGTGGTGAGTGCACGTGACGGGCGTTACATCCGGTCGGCGCCGACGCTATGGGCCACGACCCGGCCCCCGCTACCCTCTGAAGTGGGTATCCCGAAGCGGGCGCCCGAGCCCGTGAGTCACACCGATCCACCGAACGAACAGATGACCGAGACCCTGAGACCCAGCGACGAGGACGCGATCCGCGCCGAACTGCGAAATCTGCGTACCAGCACCTCGCTGCCGGTCCTGTTCGGCGGAATGGCCGACGGGCCCAGCATGCGGTTGTCCGGCTTCGTCGGGACGCGTGGCACGCTGCTGCGCGACCTCGTCATCGACTCGGCCTGCGGGCTGGGCGGCCGGGTCATGGCCGAACAACGACCCGGCGCGGTCCAGGACTACGCGCACTCGCGGCACATCACGCACGACTACGACCACGAGGTGGCCAGCGAGGGCATCGAATCGCTGCTCGCCGCGCCTGTCGTGGTACGTGGGAAGACCCGAGCCGCGGTGTACGGGGGGCTGCGGGCCAACCTCCCGATCGGGGACGTCGTCGCCGAGACGGTGATGCGATCCGCGCGCAAGCTCGCGCACGAGATCGAGGTCCGGGACGAGGTCGACCGCCGGATACTGATGATCGAGAACTCGCGGACCGCGCCCGTGGGCCACCGGGACCCGAGGGTGTCGGAGGGGATCACCGAGAGCTACCTCGCGCTGCGCTCGATCGCGGACCGGCTCGACGACGCCGCCCTGACCGCCGAGGTCGAGGCCGTCGAGCAGAAGCTGCGCGGGCTGACCACGGGGCCGTCGGCTCCGGCCGAGGTCGCCCTGTCCCGGCGGGAGTTCGAGGTGCTCGCGCACGTCGCGCTCGGCTGCCGCAACGCGGAGATCGCCGAGCGGCTGGGGCTGCGCCTCGACACGATCAAGAGCTACATGCGCAACATCATGACCAAACTCGAGGTCCACAGTCGGCACGAGGCGGTCGTCGAGGCGCGTCGGCAGGGACTCATTCCCTAGCCGCTCCGGCCGACTCGGATCGGCGGATCATGTTCAGCACCAGAGCGATCAGGCACAGAACCGCCGCGGCCACCGAGAACTCCGCGACCGCCGTCGAGGTTCCCTGATACGTCACGAGGAGACCGGCGACGATCGCCGGCACCCCCAGCCCGATGTACGTGACGGTGAAGAAGGCGGCCAGTACGGCTCCGCTCGTCTCCGGTGCCCGCGCGGCGACGGCTGCGCCCACCCGCTGCATGCCGCCCGCGAAGGCCCAGCCGTGTCCGAGGCCCACCGCCACCGTCACGGCGAAGAGCAGCGGCAGGCTCGGAAAGCGGTCGACGACGAACAGTCCCACCGTCCCGCCGAACATCACCCCGAGCCCGACGCGTTGCGCGACGAGGGGGTCGATGCCGCGCATGCCCAGCTGTGAGAGCACCGAACACCCCATCACGAGCGCGGCGGCGGCGGCGCCCACCAGGAGGTTGGACATGCCGAGCAGTTCCGCGATCCACGACGGCACCACCGACTGGAACAGTCCCACCGTGGCCCAGGCGATCGCGGCCGGCAGCGTCGCCAGGACGAACACCGATCGGATGTCACGCGGAAGGCGCGGCACCTCGACGAGGCGACGCCGTGCGCCGGGCGCCGCGCCGCGGTGCGACGGCTCCGTGGTTTTCGGGAGGGCGGCGAGTGCGACGGCACCCGGCACCAGGGCCGCGGCGAAGAGGACGTACGGCAACACGGTGGAGTGGGGGAGGTACTCGGCGACCGCCCCGGCGAGCAGTGGGCCGAGCGCCGCACCGGCCGCGGTGCTCGCGCTCGCCGCGCGGGCGGCGCGGACCGTGTCGCGTCCGGGCACATGATCGAGCAGCGCCGCGGCTCCGGCGGCCGAGCAGGCGCCCACCGACACGCCCTGGAGGATGCGTCCGACCACGAGCCAGGCGGTCGCGTCGGCCGCCGCGAGCACGACGGCCCCCACGAGTCCGGCGCCGAGGGCGGTCACCAGAACCGGGCGTCGTCCCACCCGGTCCGACAGCGGGCCGAAGAGGAAGAGGGCCGGCACGAGGGCGGCCGCGTACACCGCGAAGATCAGCGTCTGGGTGACGGGGCTGAACCCGAAGTCCGCGCGGTAGACGCCGTAGAGCGCGGTGGGCATGTTGGCGCCTACCAGCAGGATCGCCAGGACGTACCCGATTCCGTGGAAGTGGCGTGCCGCCCAGCGGCGCGTGCGAGGCGGGGCGTCCTGCAAAGCGGTTCCGGAGCGGAGGGAGGTCGTCGACACGAATACATCCTACGTAGGACGTCCCATGTATTCTCGGTGAGGGCGGGTGGCGACTCGTGTGAGGATGAATCGGTGACGGTTGTGCAGAGGGAATCGGCTTACCAGCAGGCGCTGGACTGGATGCGCGCCCGGATCGCGTCGGGCGACTGGCCGATCGGCGCCCGGATCCCCACCGAGCCCGAGCTGACCGAACTCCTCGGCGTGGGGCGCAACACGCTCCGTGAGGCGATCAAGTGCCTCACCTCGACCGGAATTCTGGAGATCCGGCGGGGGGACGGGACATACGTGTGCGCTCGCACCGACATCGGCGGGCTCCTCACCCGCCAGGTCGCGGTCTCGGAGATGCTCCACGTCTACGAGGTTCGTCGCGCGCTCGAACTCGAGGCAGTCCGGCTCGCATGCGTCCGCCGCACCGACGACGACGTCCGGCGTCTGCGTGAGGCCCTCGACCTGCGGAACGAGACCGGTCGCACCGGGGACGGCGGCGCATTCGCCGACGCCGATCTCGCCTTCCACGTCGCGGTCGTCGCCGCCGCCCACAATCCGGTCCTCGACGAACTGTTCGCCGGCATCTCGGAGCCACTGCGCGCCACGTACGACTTCACCGAAGGCGTCCACGAGCCCGAACTCGGGGCGGGACATCACCGGAACGTCGTGGACGGGATCGAGCAGGGCGACGAGTCGCTCGCGACGCGCGGCACATGCGGTCATCTCGACCTGTTCGTCGCCGGGGTGCACGAACGCCGGGCCGATGCCGAGCGTTCGGCGCGCTCGGGGTAGAAATCTCGCGAAGTGCATTTCGTTCTCGAAAGGTGTTCTCCGCGTGGCAATCTATCGTCTCGGTGACCTGGTTCCCGACATTCACCCGACCGCCTTCGTGCACCCCGACGCGGTCGTCGTCGGTGCGGTGACCATCGGTGCCGACGCCTCGATCTGGCCGTCGGCGGTTCTGCGGGCCGACTACGGGGCGATCAGTGTGGGTGCGCGTACGTCCGTCCAGGACGGCACCGTGCTGCACACGTCGGCGCAGTGGCCGACCGTGATCGGGGCCGGGTGCGTCGTCGGACACAACGCGCATCTCGAGGGCGCGGTCGTGGAGGACGGCTGCCTGATCGGATCGATGTCGACGTGCCTGCAGCGAGTGGTGGTGGGCACAGGCAGCCTCGTCGGTGCTGCCGCCCTGCTCACCGAGGGGACCGTCGTCCCGCCCCGCTCGCGGGTGTTGGGTGCGCCGGCAACCGTTGCGCCGCATCCGGATCCGGACGGATTCGCGGAGGGTATCGAGCGGGGTGTGGCGACGTACGTCGCGAACGCGGCGCGCTATCTGTCGGAGATGGAGCGCATCGGCTGACCGGTGCGGTTGTCGCCGTCGTCGGCGGCGGAGTAGGGTGTCGTCGTTCGTGCCGAACCCTGCCCGCGTGCGGTCGCGGGATTTCGAGGAAAGAGGAGGTGGGGCTAGCGATGAGTAGCCAACCTCCGAGTACCAGCTGAAATTCAGACAATCCACGCCATCCGATCGGGTGGCGTTCGACTGGTGTCCGCTGCTGCCGTGACCGGCGGTGTCGCCGCGGACCTTCCCGAAAGCCGTGTTCGCATGCGTGAAAAGCGTCCGATCCGTTCCATCCTTCCTCGTCGTGCCGCGGGCACCGCCGACGACGTGGTCTCGCCGGAGCACTCGATGGCGCCCCGTCATCCCGGGCAGTCCGTGCCCACCCCGCCGCAGGCCGGTCTGGTCGAGTCCAGCGTCGTCAACAGTGCGGTGTACCGCGACGGTCGACGCATCGCGTCGCCGGCGACTCTGGCCGAGGCGCTCGCGAGCCTCCCCGATGCGTCGTCGATGGCCTGGATCGGGCTCTACCGCCCGTCCGAGACTCAACTGCACGCTGCGGCAAAGCAATTCGATCTGCACGAGCTCGCGGTCGAGGATGCGATCGTCGCGCACCAGCGTCCGAAGCTCGAGCGCTACGGCGAGACGCTGTTCGTGGTGCTCCGCGCTGCCCGCTACCTCGACGAGTCGGAGACGGTCGACTTCGGTGAACTGCACATCTTCTGCGGTCCCACCTTCGTGCTCACGGTCCGGCACAGCGAATCGCCGGACCTGTCGAATGTTCGGGACCGCATGGAGAGCGACCCCGAACTGCTCAAGCTGGGCCCGGAGGCCGTGCTCTACGCGATCCTCGACGCCGTGGTCGACGGCTACGCTCCCGTCGTCGCCGGACTGCAGAACGACATCGACGAGATCGAGACCGAGGTGTTCAGCGGCGATCCGATGGTGTCGCGTCGCATCTACGAACTCTCGCGCGAGGTGGTCGAGTTCCAGCGCGCCACGAAGCCGCTGCTGGGCATGCTGCGGGCGCTGTCCGCCGGTTTCGACAAGTACCAGACCGACGAGGAACTGCAGAAGTATCTGCGCGACGTCACCGATCACGCGACCATGGTCGTCGAACGGGTGGACGGCTTCCGGGAACTGCTCGGCAGCATCCTCACGCTCAACGCGACGCTGGTCTCGCAGGCGCAGAACGAGGAGATGCGTAACCTCACGCAGGCCAGCTACGCGCAGAACGAGGAGATCAAGAAGGTCTCGTCCTGGGCGGCGATCCTGTTCGCGCCCACGCTCATCGGAACCGTCTACGGCATGAACTTCGAGAACATGCCCGAGTTGAACTGGGCGGGCGGCTACCCGTTCGCTCTGATGCTCATGTTCCTGACCTGCGCCAGCCTGTACACCATTTTCAAGCGGCGCGGCTGGCTGTAGCGCGTTCGGCGCGTTACAGTTTCGGCTGTGACCGGAACACGCGCGCTCGACCTGGGGATGCTGCTGACGCGGCGCCGTCATGTCGATTTCGCGCTCGTGTGCACGTGCGGTTGTCGTCGATTCCGATAGACCCCGACGACCAGTTCGCCGGGCGGCCGAGGCTGCCCGGATCCGCACTCTCACGACAGGTTCCCCCATGACCACAGCTTCCGTATCGCATCTGTCCGCCATCGTCTCCGCGACCGCCGACGCCGTCGCGGACGACGCCGCCAAGGCACACGTCGTGTTCCGGGCGAAGGCCCAGGCGCACGACGCCGTCGCCAGCACCGTCGCACTGGGCAAGTACACGGTCGAGGTCGACGAGCCGCCGGCCCTCGGCGGCGACAACGCCGCACCCAACCCGGTCGAGTACTACCTGGCCTCGCTGCTGTCCTGCCACGTCGTCACGTACCGCTTCTGGGCCGAGCGCCTCGGGATCCGGGTCGACGACATCAAGGCCCGTGCCGAGGGCGACCTCGACGTCCGCGGCTTCTTCGGGTTCGACGACGACGTCCGCCCCGGATTCGGTGAGGTGCGCGTCGTCGTGACGGTCACCGGGCCGGAAACCCGCGAGCGCTACCTGGAACTGCACGCGGCGGCCGAGGCGCACTGCCCGGTGCTGGATCTGACGCGCAACCCGACGCCCGTCGTCTCGGTGCTCGAAACTCCCGAGACGAACTGATCGGCGACACCGACGGCGAAGCGCAGCGCGAAGACGCCGATCGGGTGCCACTATGGACCCGTGGATCTTCCGATCGCGCCACCCCTGCAGCCGATGTTGGCCAAGGCCGCATCCGGAGTGCCGGAACAGCCGGCCGACGAGCCCGTGTGGTCGTACGAGCCGAAGTGGGACGGATTCCGTGCCATCGTCTTCCGCGACGGCGCCGACGTCGTGCTGGGCTCCCGTGGCGGCAAGGACCTGGCGCGCTACTTCCCGGAGATGGTCGACGCGGTGCGCGCGGAGTTGCCGGAGCGGTGCGTCGTCGACGGTGAACTGGTGGTGCCCCGCGAGATCGGCGGACGCACGCGGCTGGACTGGGGTTCGCTGTCCGAGCGCATCCATCCCGCCGACAGCCGCGTGCGGCTGCTCGCCGCCGAGACCCCGGCCCAGTTCATCGGGTTCGATCTGCTGGCGCTCGGCGACGACGACTTCACGAAACGTGCCTTCGCGGAGCGGCGGGCGGCCCTGCTCGGGGCGATCGGCGGCGGGCCGAGCTGTCACGTCACCGCCGCGACGCGCGACGCCGCCACCGCCGAGCGCTGGTTCGAGACGTTCGAGGGCGCCGGACTGGACGGCGTCGTCGCCAAACGCCTCGACGGCCACTACCTGCCGAACAAGCGGGAGATGGTGAAGGTCAAGCACTCCCGAACAGCAGATGTCGTGGCGATCGGCTACCGGCCGCACAAGAGTCAGCCGGGCATCGGGTCGATCCTGCTGGGCCTCTACGACGGCGGCGAGCTGCACATGGTCGGCGGGGCGTCGGCGTTCACCGCGAAGCGGCGCGTCGAGCTGCTGGCCGAACTCGAACCGTTGCGGGTGGGCGACGACGTCGTCGCAGAGGGCGAGGCGACGCGGTGGCGGTCGAGTGCCGACCGCAGTTGGGTGCCGCTGCGCCCCGAGCTGGTCCTCGAGGTCGCGTACGACCAGATGGAAGGCGGTCTGGGGGAGCGCGGCAGCCAGGCCGGGGTCCGCTTCCGGCACGCCGCCCGGTTCCTGCGCTGGCGTCCGGACCGCGACCCGCAGTCGTGCACGTTCGAGCAACTCGAGGTCCCGCTGCGCTACGACCTCGCCGACGTCCTCACAGGAGAGAGCTGAACCATGGCGGCTACCAAGCGTTCTCCGGCGGAGGAGCTCGACGTCGACGGCGTGGCCGTCCGGCTGTCGAACCCCGACAAGATCTACTACCCGCGGCTGGGTCCCGAGGGCGGCACCAAACGCCACCTCGTCGAGTACTACCTGAAGGTCGCGACCGGCGGCGAGCTGCTGCGGGCGCTGCACGACCGGCCCACCCACCTGCAGCGATACCCGGACGGGGTCGAGGGCGAGGAGATCTACCAGAAGCGGGTGCCGGCCAAGCGGCCCGAACACGTCGCGTCGTGCGAGGTGACGTTCCCGTCCAAACGCACCGCGGACGTGCTGCGCGTACGCGGTGCCGCCGACATCGTGTGGGCCGCGAACCTCGGCACCGTCACCTTCCACCCGTGGGCGGTGCGCTGCCCCGACGTCGAGCATCCGGACGAGTTGCGGATCGACTTCGATCCGCAGCCCGGCACCGACTTCGACGACGCCCGTCGTGTCGCGCTGGACGTCATGCAACCGCTGCTCGACGAACTCGGCCTGATCGGGTTCCCGAAGACGTCGGGCGGGCGCGGCCTGCACGTCTACATCCGGATCGAGCCGCGTTGGGACTTCGTCGAGGTCCGCCGCGCCGGGATCGCGCTGTGCCGGGAGATCGAGCGGCGCAGCGGCGACCGGGCGACCACCAACTGGTGGAAGGAGGAGCGCGGCAAGCGCATCTTCCTCGACTTCAATCAGAACGCCCGCGACAAGACGATCGCGTCGGCGTACTCCGCGCGCAACACCCCGATCGCGACTGTCTCGACCCCGGTGACGTGGGAGGAGCTCGCCTCCGTCGAGCCCGACGACTTCACCATCGCGACCGTTCCCGCGCTGCTCGCCGGTCGCGGCGACCCGATGGCGACGCTCGACGACGTCGCGCACTCGCTCGACGTCCTGCTCGAGATGGCCGAGCGGGACGCGGCGGCCGGCCTGGGCGATCTGCCGTACCCGCCGAACCATCCGAAGATGCCCGGCGAACCCAAACGGGTGCAGCCGAGTCGCGACCGGGACCGCAAGGAGGACTGAGTCGGTCGCTTGACCAGGTAGTTCTCCGTCCCGCTCTTCGCGTATGTCTGTTTCGCTCCGCCGGAAACCCTTCCACGCTTAGGCTGCGCCAATCACAATGGTGTGAGGAGCGGATCGGAGGTCGCGATGGCGATCCATGTGGAGCACGGCAACGCGCCGCGGACTGCGGCACCTGCCCCCGTTCGAGCCCCGCTCGGGGTGCCGGCCGCCGCCCAGGCGCGCACCGAGATGCTGGTGCACCCGCAATTCCTGCCGTTGGCCGACCGGTTCTTCTCGATGTACCGCCATCCGCACAACGGCGGCGGCGCGCTGGTCGCGTACGTCCACGGCGAGAAGGTGCTCGACGTCTGGGCCGGCTACGCCGATCGTGACCGCCGGTGGGACAGCGACACCGTGTCGCTGTCGTTCTCCACGGGCAAGGGCGTCGCGAGCACCGTCACGCACCGTCTGGCCGAGCGCGGCATCGTCGACTACGACACCCCCGTCGCCGCCTACTGGCCCGAATTCGGGGCCGCCGGCAAGGGCGAGATCACGATCCGGGACGTCCTGACCCATCGCGCGGGCCTGCACAAGGTCCGCGGACTGGTGCCCGGACGGACCGGGCTGCTCGACTACGAGACCGTCATCGAGGCCCTCGCCGCCGCGGCGCCCGATCCGCGGCGGCGCCGCGGGCCCGGGTACCACGCGGTCACCTACGGCTGGCTGGTGGCCGAGACGCTGGCGCGGGCCACCGGCAGGCCGTTCACCGACCTCGTTCGCGAGGAGATCGCCGAACCGCTCGGGATGCCCGAGTTCTGGTATCAGGTGCCGCAGGCGCAGCGGGGACGTATCGCCAAGCTGTTTCCGCACATCAATCCCGGCGGCCTGGACTGGCGCATGACGTCGGCGGTCCTGTCGTTCGCGGGTCCGCTCCGTGGACTCGCGGAGGCGGCGATGCCCGACGGTTTCGACGAACTGGTCCGCAACCCCGCGGTGCACGACGCAGTGATGCCCGGATGGAACGGTGTGTTCAGCGCCCGCTCACTGGGCCGTATGTATGCCGCCATCGCGAACGGCGGCGTCCTCGACGGTGCCCGGTTCCTGCAGCCGGAGACTCTCGAGCAGATGGGCACCGTGCAGACCCGCGACCGCGACTACGTACTCGGCGTCAAGCTCGGTTGGCGACTCGGCTACCACCCGCCGCTGCTGGCCAGCCGGGTCCAGCCCACCCGCGGGCTGGGGCACTACGGGGTGGGCGGTTCGGGCGCCTACGCCGATCCGGAGACGGGTCTGGCGCTGGCGTTCGTCACCAACCGGCTGGGGAACGCGGTCACCGCGCTCGGTGACCTGCGGTTGGCCCGGCTCGGCGCCGAAGCGCAGTCGATCGTGCGTTCGTGAGGGAGGTTCTCGGATGAGTGATCATGTCTATCGGGTGATCGAGATCGTCGGCTCGTCGAGCAAGGGTGTCGACGACGCGATCGCCAACGCCGTCGGCCGGGCGAATGCGACCATGCGGAACCTGGAGTGGTTCGAGGTGGTCGAGACGCGCGGCCACATCGAGGACGGGGCCGTCGCCCACACCCAGGTGACACTCAAGGTCGGATTCCGGCTGGAATGATGGCGGGGCCGACCCGGAATGATGGCGGGGCCGGCCGATCACGTTCCGACGCAACGGAACCTCGACCGAAACTGAAACACGTTATAGTCTGAACGAGAATGTCGGTCTCGGTGGGTACGCACAGGTAGGGAAGAACTGTGGCTTATGTGATTACGCAGGCATGCTGCAACGATGCATCATGCGTGGACGTCTGTCCCGTCAACTGTATTCATCCGACGCCGGACGAGCCCGAGTTCGCCACGACCGAGATGCTCTACATCGACCCGCAGACGTGCATCGACTGCGGCGCGTGCGTCGACGAGTGCCCCGTCGACGCCATCTTCGGGGAGAACGAGCTCAGCGAGGCGCACTCGATGTACCCGGAGATCAACGCGGCGTACTTCGAGAAGCATCCGATCGGTCCGGACTGGCCGGAGCTGGCGTCGCCGCGGAAGCTCAGCGCCGAACTTGGGACGTTGCGCGTCGCGATCGTCGGGTCCGGCCCGTCGGCCTGCTACGCCGCCATCGAACTCACCTCGCGCCCGCGGGTCGAGGTCGACATGTTCGACCGCCTGCCCACGCCGTACGGACTCGTGCGGGCCGGCGTCGCCCCCGACCATCCGGGTACCAAGGGTGTCTCCGACGTGTTCCGGTCGGCCCTCGGCAAGCGTTCGGTGCAGTGCCACTTCAACGTCGAGGTGGGCCGGCACGTGAGCCACGAGGAGCTCCTCGAGCATCACCACGCCGTCATCTACGCGGTGGGGGCGGCGAGCGACCGTCGACTCGGGGTTCCCGGCGAGGACCTGCCCGGATCGCACGCCGCGACCGAGTTCGTCGCCTGGTACAACGGCCACCCCGACTACGCGGACCACGAGTTCGACCTCTCGGGTGAACGCGCCGTCATCGTCGGCAACGGCAACGTCGCGCTGGACGTCGCCCGCGTGCTCGTCACCGACCCCGACGAGCTCGCCAAGACCGACATGGCCGAGCATGCCGTAGAGGCGCTGCGCCACAGCAACATCCGCGAGGTCGTCATCGTCGGCCGTCGTGGACCCGCGCAGGCCGCGTACACCAACCCGGAACTGATCGCCCTCGGGCAGATGGCGGATGTCGACATCGTCGTCGATCCCGACGAGGTGATCCTGGACGCGGCCAGCCGCGCCTGGGTCGACGGGCCCGACTCCGAGCCGTCCGAGAAGCTCAAGGTGCGTCAGGTCGAGGAGTTCGCCAAGCGGACCGCCACCGACGGGCGCAAGCGCATCGTGCTGCGTTTCCTCGCCTCGCCCGCGGAACTGATCGGCGACGATCGCGTCGAGAGCATCCGCCTGGTGCGCAACGAGCTGGTCGCCGACGACGCGGGCAAGCTCACAGCCCGCGCGACCGACCGCACCGAGACGCTCGAGTCCGGTCTGGTGCTGCGGTCGATCGGTTACAAGGGTCTGCCGATTCAGGACCTGCCGTTCGACGAGCGTCGCGGCGTGGTCCCCAACGAGAACGGTCGCGTCATCGATCCGGAGACCGGCAAGCCCGTCCCCGGCGTCTACGTCGCCGGCTGGATCAAGCGCGGCCCCACCGGTGTCATCGGCACCAACAAGCACTGCTCGGCGGCCACCGTCGACCTGCTGCTGTCCGATTTCTCCGACGGACTGCTGCCCCAGCCGGGTGGCGAGCGTGAGCACCTCGGCCGGCTCGTCGGCGAGCGTCAGCCGGAGGTCGTCGATTTCCAGGGCTGGCAGCGCATCGACAAGCAGGAACGCGCACTCGGCGCCGAGAGCGGCCGTTCCCGCACCAAGATCGTCGACATCGCCGCGATGCTCGAGATCGCGCGCGGCGAAGCCGGCTGAGGGCGGTCGCGGTTCGCGGCGGGTCGGTTGTGGGACGCGCGTCCGGTATGGCTGAATAAGACCTACCGGACGCCCGTCGTGGCGGCGCGACCGTGGCACGGTGTCGTCGAGCGAGGGGTGCGCACATGACCGGGCAGATCGCAGGACGCGGCGCGAGGCGTCGGAAGTGGTTCGCCCGTGCGGCGGCCGTGCTCGTCGGCGCCACCGCAGCGGGCGGCGCTCTCGTCGCTCCCGCGCAGGCGGCGCCGCTGTTCCCCGGAAGCGCGGAGATCCCGGGCGTCCAACTTCCTGCCTTCGAGTTGCCGCAGATCCCCACCCCGCCGCTGGTTCTTCCGCCGGGGTTCGAACTGCCCCGCGAGGTCCAGGCGTTGCTGCCGGCCGGGCTGGTCGTCACGGCCCCGCCGCCGCTCGGGCCCGCGAACTTCTCGGCTCCGTCGCTGAACCCGGCGCCCGGCGAGGTGGTGGGCATCGCCCAGCCGGTCATCATTCGCTTCAACGAGGCGATCGCCGACCGCGCCGTCGCCGAGCGGGCGATCCGCGTGACCACGAACCCGCCCGTCGAGGGGCACTTCTACTGGGTAGGCGACAAGCAGGTCCGGTGGAAGCCGAATCAGTTCTGGCCCGCCAACATCCAGGTCACCGTCCAGGCCGGCGATTCGCATTCCACCTTCTCGATCGGCGACGCCCTCGTGACCGTCGCCGACGACAACACCAAGCAGATCACCGTCACCCGCAACGGCGAGGTCGTCAAGACGATGCCGACGTCGCTCGGCAAACCCGGCTACGAGACCCCGAACGGCACCTACATCGTCGGCGAGAAGTTCCGCGACATGTACATGGACTCGTCCACGTACGGCGTGCCGATCGACGCCCCCGAGGGCTACCGCACGTACGTCGAGTACGCGACGCGAATCTCCTACAGCGGCATCTTCGTCCACGCCGCGCCGTGGTCCGTGCAGCAGCAGGGCCACAGCAACGTCAGTCACGGCTGCCTCAACGTCAGCACCGAGGACGGCCGGTGGTTCTTCGAGAACGCCAAGAAGGGCGACCCGGTGATCGTGCAGAACACCGCCGGCGGAATCCTCAGCGGCGCCGACGGGCTGGGTGACTGGAACCGATAGGCGCTTCGCACCTGTGCGCCTTTTTGGTAGCTGGCGCTACCGGAAAGGCGCACGGCTGAGATATTGATGCCATGACGGTGACGCGCTCGATCCTGCTTTTCGTCCTGGCTGCGCTGTTCGAGATCGGTGGGGCCTGGCTGGTGTGGCAGGGCGTGCGTGAGCAGCGGGGCTGGCTGTGGGTCGGCGCCGGAATGATCGCCCTCGGCATCTACGGTCTGGTTGCGACCCTTCAACCCGACGCCAACTTCGGGCGCATTCTGGCTGCGTACGGCGGTGTGTTCGTGGCGGGTTCACTGCTGTGGGCCGTGGTGATGGACGGCTTCCGCCCGGACCGCTACGACATCATCGGCGCACTCATCTGCCTGTGCGGCGTCGGCGTGATCATGTATGCGCGATAGGCGGCTGCGCCGCCTGTGCGCCTTTTCGGTGGCCGGGACTACCAAAAAGGCGCACAGGGGCTGTGGATAACTGCCCGGGCTCCACCGGAACTTGTCATGGCCGGAACGAACGATCGCGGCATGACCGAAATCGAGTCTCCCGACCTTCGACGATTTGTGGACGACCAGTGGGGAATGGTCACCCAGGGCCAGATCGCGCTGCTCGGCTATGGCCGCGGACGTGTCAGACACCTCCTCGACACCGGGCGGTGGCGTCGCGTCCTGCACGGCGTCTACGCCGTGACGAACGGCCCGCTGACTCGCGAGATGACACTGGCGGCGGCGTTGCTGTACGGCGGCGACCACGCGATGCTCAGCCATCGGACGGCTGCCGAGGAATGGGGAATGTTCCGGGTCGACGAGGGTGCGCCGGTGCACGTGACGGTGCCGTACGGAAAGTCCTCGAGGCCGCAGACGGCAACCGCGATGCTGCCGGCACGGGCGTCCGGGCACCCCGTCATTCGGCCCGGGTCGCTCCTGCATCCGGGTGTCGTGGTGCACCGCTCTCGCGCGCACCGGCACATCGGAGTGGACACGGCGAATCCGCGGACGTCGAAGGCCGACACTGCTCTCGACGTCGCGGTGGCGGAGCCGTCCGCCCGCTTGGCCTACGTCTCACTCGTCACCACGGTCACCAACGCGCGAATACGACTGAACGACGTCCGGCAGCGCATGGTCGAGCGGCGACCGCGTCGATACCGACGCGCGCTCGAGGACGCGGTCGGACTCCTTGCGAACGGCGTGCAGTCGGTACTCGAGTATCACTATGCGGTGGACGTCGAACAGGCGCATGGCCTCCCGACGGCGCACCGTCAGGGTCCGGTGATCGTGGACGGGCGCACGCTCTTCGAAGACGTCGACTACTCCGAGCACGGCGTCCCTCTGATCGTGCGGCTCGACGGCCGGTGGGCTCATTCGATGCGTGAGGTCCAGTTTCGCGATCGTAGGCGCGACAACGCCGCCGAAATCGCCGACCGGCCGCGGCTGGTGTACGGGATGGACGAGGTCGGCGGCATGCCGTGTGTCGTGGCCCGGGAGGTCGAGGCCGTCCTCACCCGGGAGGGTTGGAGGCGCGCCGGCGCATCGCGGTGTCGCGCCTGTGCGCCTTTTCGGTAGGAGTCGCTACCGAAAAGGCGCACGGGTGCGGAGCGCCTACCAGATCTTGACCCGCTTCTCGGGCTCCAGATACAGGGCGTCCCCCGGCTGGACGTCGAACGCGTCGTGGAAGCTGTCGAGATTGCGGATGACGCCGTTGCAGCGGAACTCCGGCGGCGAGTGCGGGTCGACTGCCAGTCGCCGCAGTGCCTCTTCCTTGCGCGCTTTCGTACGCCACACCTGCGCCCAGCCGAAGAACACGCGCTGCAGGCCGTCCAACTCGTCGAGGACCGGAGCCTCGGTGCCCTCGGTGGCGATCCGGTACGCCTCGAGTGCGATCGACAGGCCGCCCAGGTCGCCGATGTTCTCGCCGATCGTGAACTCGCCGTTGACGTGGTGGCCCGGCAGGTCCTTGGGCTCGAAGTCGTTGTACTGCTCGATGAGCGCCTTGGTCCGCTTACCGAACTCGGTGCGGTCGTCGTCGGTCCACCAGTCGACCATGTTGCCGTCGCCGTCGTACTTGGCGCCCTGGTCGTCGAAGCCGTGGCCGATCTCGTGGCCGATCACCGCGCCGATACCCCCGTAGTTGGCGGCGTCGTCGGCCTCCGGATCGAAGAACGGAGGCTGCAGAATCGCTGCGGGGAAGACGATCTCGTTCATGCCCGGGTTGTAGTAGGCGTTGACGGTCTGCGGGGTCATGAACCACTCGTCACGGTCCACCGGACCGCCGAGCTTGGCGATGTCGCGGTCGTGTTCGGCAGCAAAGCCGCTGCGGTAGTTGCCCACCAGATCGGCGGGGTCGATCTCGACGGCCGAGTAGTCCCGCCACTTGTCCGGATAGCCGATCTTCGGGGTGAACTTCTCGAGCTTCGCGAGCGCGGCCTGCCGGGTAGCCGGGGACATCCACTCGAGATCGGAGATGTTGCGGCGGTATGCTTCCTGCAGATTCGCGACGAGTTCCTGCATGCGCGCCTTGGATTCCGGCGGGAAGTGCCGCTCGACGTACAGCTTGCCCACGGCCTCCCCGAGCAGGTCCTGCACCAGCGAGACGCCACGCTTCCAGCGTTCGCGATTCTCCTGGGTGCCACTGAGAGTCGTGCCGAAGAACGCGAAGTCCTCCGCGACGATCGCCTCCGTGAGGAACGCGGCACGCGAGTGCAGGACGCGCCACGTGGCCCACGCCTTCCAGTCCTCGAGTGGGCGCGAGGTCCACAGTTCGGTGAACGACTCGACGAACCCGGGCTGGCGGACCACGATCTCGGCGAGCTGCTCCGGCGTCGCCTGCAGACCGGAAATCCAGGCATCCCAGTCGAACCCGCCGTACTGCGAGTGCAGGTCGTCGAGTGTCACCAGGTTGTAGCCGAGTTCCGCGTCACGACGCTTGACGACGTCCCAGTGGCCGCCCGCGATCGCCGTCTCGAGGTCGAACACGCGCTGAGCGTCGTACTCGATTCCGGCCAGTTCGAACATCTTCCGGATGTGCTCGACGTACGCGTCGCGGATCGGGGCGTAGTTGTCCTCGCGGTAGTACGACTCGTCGGGCAATCCGATACCGGACTGCGTGAAGTGCACCAGGTAGCGGGACGAATCCTTGGCGTCGGTGTCGACGTACTGCCCGATGCCGCCGCCGACGCCGGTGCGCTGCAGGCGTCCCACGATGCCGGCGAGTTCGCTCAGGTCCGCCGCGTTCGCGACGGCCGCGAGTTCCTCGGCGATCGGAGACAGCCCAGCGGCCTCGACGGCGTCGGCGTCCATGAAGCTCGAGTACAGGTCGCCGATCTTCTGGGCGTCGGTACCGTGCGCCGCGCCGGACTCGGACGCCTCCTGGATGAGCGTCTTCACGTCCTCCTCGGCCTTGTCGTACAGGGTGCGGAACGCGCCGTCCACCGCACGGTCGGCCGGGATCTCGTACTCGTCCAGCCATTTGCCGTTGACGTGCACGAACAGGTCGTCCTGCGGGCGCGTGCCCGCGTCGATGTGGGTCAGGTCGATGCCGGAACGAGTCATGCACTCCATCTTTACACCGCGCCGCCGGTGTCGGCCGATCCTGAAAGGAATCCTCTCGCCGGGCGATGGAAATCCTTCGGGATCGATGGTGTCAAACGTCGATGCCGAGGTTGATGGCGGCGAGCATGCGGTCCGGTTGCCGGGACGTCGCCATGAGCCCGGCCGCGTCGTAGATGCCGTCGGTGTCGTTGCGGGTGTCGCGGCCGGTGTGGTCGGTGTACGGCGGGACGGTGGAGAACACGTCGTCGTTCAGCGCGTCGTCGAAGTACAGCTGCGTGGTGAGCACGGTCTTCTTGTCGATGTGCACCTTGAGGTGGATGTGTACGGTGCGGCCGGTGTACCAGCCGGGGAAGATCGTCGTGAACCGCGCGATGCCGTTCGCGTCGGTGGTCTGCGCGCCCCGCAGGTAGGTGCCGTCGTCGGTGGTCGTGGCCTCCTGGTCGCCGACGCTGTACGAGCCGTCCGACGTCTCGCCCGAGCCGCCCATGCCGCCGGGGCCACCGGGTCCGCCCATACCGCCCTGGGGCGGCTGGCCACCCGGCCCCCCGGGGCCGCCTTCGGGCATTCCTTCCGGCGGCGTACCACCGGGCGGCGGCCCGCCCATACCCCCGCCCATACCCCCGCCCATGCCCCCGCCCTGGTTCGCGGCGACGGAACCGGATTCGAAGCCGGAGTACACCCCGCCCGCGTCGCAGTGCCAGATTTCGACGACGGCGTTGGCGACCGCGCCCGCACTGCCGTCTGCGCTGCAGTTGGTCAGATCCTGGACACGCATCGCGAGGTTCAGCTCGAGCCCGGGACGGTCCTCGCGGATGTCGCTGCGGATCGAGTCGACGTCGAACCAGTACGGGCCCTGCGTCTCCTCGACGGCCATGACGCACCGCGGCGCCTGGTCGAGGAGTTCGAGAAGTTGCTCGTCGACGGTGCCGGTGGCGAGCGAACCGGAAGCCCCCGAAACCCCGGAAGCCCCCGAAGACCCGGACACGCTCGACGCCGTAGCGGCGGTCGTGGGGCTACCGCCGCCGCTGCACGCCGCGAGCAGCCCGGTCAGGCTGACGGTTCCGCCCAGCGCGAGCGCCCGGCGCCGGCTGATCCGCAGCCGGCTCAGTTCCACGTCCTTGTTCATTCGACATCCTTCCTCGCAACGAATGAGTCGAGAACCATCGTCGGCGGGCGGTCTGGCGTGAGGCTGGACGTCGGCTGTGAGCTTGCTGGGAACCGGAAGGTCAGATGTCGATGCCCAGATTGATCGCCGCCAGGATCCGGTCGGGTTCACGGGCGGTGTTCATCAGCCCGGTGGCGTGGAAGATGACGTCCGTGTCGTTGCGGGTGTCGCGTCCGGGGTGAGCGGTGTACGGCGCGACGCCGGCGAAGATGTCGTCGGTCAGCGCGTCGTCGAGGTACAGCTGCGTGGTCAGGACCGTTCTGCGGTCGATGTGCACCTTGAGGTGGATGTGCACGGTGCGGCCGGTGTACCAGCCGGGGAAGATCGTCGTGAACTGCGCGATGCCGTTGCCGTCGGTGACCTGCGCGCCCCGGAGGTACGTGCCGTCGTCGGTGGTGGGGATCTGGCCGTCGTCGAGGCTGTACGACCCGTCGGACATCGTGACGATCGACGACGCGCCGCCCGGCGCCCCGGTGCCGCCGTTCGCCGCGACGGACGAGTCCTCGTAGCCGGAGTACACCCCGCCCGCGTCGCAGTGCCAGATCTCGACGACGGCGTTCGCAACTCCGGGTGCGCCGCCGTCGGGGTCGCAGTTGCGTACGTCCTGCACGCGCAGTGCGAGGTTCAGCTGCAGGCCGGGACGGTCCTCGCGGATGTCGCGGCGGATCGAGTCGACGTCGAACCAGTACGGGCCCTGCGTCTCCTCGACCGCCATGACGCAGCGCGGGGCGTCGTCGAGCAGCGCGAGCAGCCGCGGTTCGATGTCGCTGGGGACCGCGGTGGTGGGGACGGCCGGGGCGGGATCGGTGCCCGGGCCGCCGCACGCCGCCAGGACGCCGCTGAGTGTCAGGGCGCCGCCCAGGGTCAGCGCGCGGCGCCGGCTGATCCGTAGCCGGCTGAGCTCCACGTCCCGGTGCATGCGGGTGTCCGTCAGAGCAGTTGCGCGCTCGCCGCGGCCCGGATCAGGACCTGCCCGGAGCTGTCGAGCAGACGTGACTCGATGAGTGCGAGGCGGCGCCCGGCGCGGACGACCTCGGCCTCCGCGCGGATCGCGGGGCCGTCGGTGGCGGGGGAACGGACGAAGTCGATCCGCAGATCCAGGATCCGGTACCGCTGATCGGCGGCGGTGAGCGTCTGCGCGACAAGGCCGTTCACGAGGTCGGCCGCGGTGATCAGGATGCCGCCCTGAATCGAGCCCAGGTAGTTGCTCATCCAGTCCTGCGGCGCGAACGTCGCTGTCAGCGAACCGCGTTCGACGTCGGTCAGACGCAGGTCGAGCAGCCCGGCGAGCGGGCCGCGCGCGATCCGCTCCGACGCGATGCCGTCGACGACGTCGAGTCCGGCGCGGCCGGCCAGCTCGTCGGGGGCCGCGCACGGTTCGGCGGCGGGCACGGGGAGTCGCTGCCCGCTGAGCACCGCCGCGGCGTTCGCGCGGGGCCGCGTGACGAACACACCACGCGACTGCACGACCGCGACCGTGGTGCCGTCGCCGTCGTGCATCGCGCCGGCCGCGAGTCCGATGCCGCTCTCGAGGTCGAGGTCGACGACGTCGCCGGTCGCGACGACGGTGCCGTGCGTCGGCATCGGTGCGGCGAGCGTCGCGGAGATCTGCGACAGCACCATGCCCGCGTCCGCGGGGACCGAGTTGCCGAGCGAGCCGCCCGGGCACGCGTCGGCGAGCACGCCGACCGAGCCGAGGATCGTCTGTCCGCGGTGGTCGTGGAAGCGGGCCCCGACCGGCTGCGCGAGCACGAGGTGTCCGGGCCGGACCTCCCGCGCCTCCACACCCATGAACAGGTTGAGGCGGTCGACCCGTTCGGGTGCGGTGCTCGGATCGGCGGCAGTCTGGGTCATTGCACTTGTGTACCACCCGCGCCGCGGGCGCCGAACCGCCGTCCCGGTTGCGCGCGCGTCCGGGCGGACGTAGGCAGCGTGCCGTCCGCCCCGATCGGCCGTGGACGGATCGGCGCGAGTCGGCGCCCGACCCGGCAACCGGCGATGCTCACCCGCCGAGACGTGCGTGCATCTCCCAGACGAGGATCTCGGCCCCGGTCTCGCTCGTGACCTGCTGCCCGCCGGACGCACTGAGCCGGACGGCGTCGCCCTCGTACAGCGTTCCGACGCCCTCCATCTCCGCGGTGCCCTGCGCGACGAACACGTGCACGAACGGCGCTTCGGGGATGCGGACCGCCTTACCCGGCTGCAGTCGGGCCGCGTGCAGCGACGCGTACTTGTTCTTGATCCGGATGGCCGCGTTGTCGCGGTGCTGCGGCATGCCCGACGCGACCGGCACCAGCCCACCGGCGAGGAGTTCGGCGTCGATCTCGAGCTGTTCGTAGCCTGGCGTGATGCCCGGCTCGTCGGGCACGACCCACATCTGGACGAAGTGGACGGGCTCCTCGTGCTCGTCGCCCTTCAGCCGCCACGAGTCGTTCTTCTCGGAGTGCAGGATGCCGGTGCCCGCGCTCATCCGCTGCGCGAGACCCGGATAGATGACACCCGAGTGGCCGATCGAGTCCTGATGCACCAGCGACCCCCGCAGCACCCAGGTGACGATCTCCATGTCCTTGTGAGGGTGGGTGTCGAAGCCCTGGCCCGGCTGGACGATGTCGTCGTTGTTCACGAGCAGCAGTCCGTGATGGGTGTTGTCGGGGTCGTAGTGCTGCCCGAACGAGAAGGAGTGCTTGGAGTCCAGCCACGGGATCCGGGTCTTGAGACGGTCGCCCGAACGGTGGACGTCGACGTGGGGGGTGGTGAGAGCTGGCATGCGGTCCTCCTCGCTGACAGACGCGGTCAGAGTTGCTCCACGGCGTTCGCGCTGTCGAGTCACCAGGGTACGAAGTGGGACCCGCCGGCGCCGAATCAGTGGTGTCGGTTCGGTCTCGGACTGTTCACGGACGAGTGTCGGGCCGGGGGTCGACCACAATCGGTCGGTCGTTCGACCGATGTGATCGACTGTCCGGCAAAGACATTCAGTTGAGGGTTTCGTGCGCTGCCGGGACGGACCCGAGTCGGCCGGCCTGGTAGTCCTCGAACGCCTGGATGACCTCGGCCTTGGTGTTCATGACGAACGGCCCTGCCATCGCGACGGGCTCGCGGATCGGCCGGCCACCGAGGACGAACACCTCGAGCGACTCGGTGCGCGAGTCCTGGACGTCGGCGGCCGCGATCGTGACGGTGTCACCGCGACCCAGCACGGCGGTCTGGCCCGACGAGATCGGTCGCTTCTCGGCGCCGACGAAGCCGTCCCCGGCCAGCACGTAGACCAGCGCGTTGAAGTCGGGGTTCCACGGCAGCGTCACGCTCGCTCCCGGTGCGACGGTCGTGTGCGACAGCGCGATGGGGGTGTACGTGGATCCGGGACCCTGGTGTCCCGCGATCTCACCGGCGATGACGCGGACCAGGGCCCCGCCGTCGGCGCTCGAGGCGAGGGCGACCTTGCTGCCGGTGATGTCCTGGTAGCGGGGCGCCGCCATCTTGTTGCTCTTGGGCAGGTTGACCCACAGCTGGACGCCGTGGAACAGGCCGCCGCTCATCACGAGGTGCTCGGGCGGAGCCTCGATGTGGAGGATGCCGCCACCGGCCGTCATCCACTGGGTGTCGCCGCCGCCGATGATGCCGCCGCCGCCGTTGGAGTCCTGGTGCTCCATGATCCCGTCGATCATGTAGGTGACGGTCTCGAAGCCGCGGTGCGGATGCCACGGGGTGCCCTTCGGTTCGCCGGGGGCGTAGTTCACCTCACCCATCTGATCCATGTGGATGAACGGGTCGAGCTGTGCGAGGTCGATGCCGGCGAAGGCGCGGCGGACGGGGAAGCCCTCGCCCTCGTAGCCGACGGGCGCGGTGACGATGCCCCGGACGGGGCGGTCCACGGCGGTCGGATCCACGGCTTCGATGCGCGGCAGCGCGAGGATGTTGTCGACGGTCACGGCGGGCATGGGGTTCTCCTCCGGGCGGTTAGTTGAGGATTCAACTAGTTCACCGTAGCTCAACAACCTCGAACCCGATCTATTCCCGCCCTCTCCGGGCGCGTCAGCCGTCGGTGTCGTGCCGGCTCGCGAGCAGGCCCAACCGCGTCGCCGTGGTCAGGGCGTCGGCCCGGGAATGGACGCCCAGCTTGCGGTACAGGCTGCGAAGCTGCGTCTTGACGGTGTTCTGGGAGACGTACAACTGTGCGGCGATCTCCGCGACCGACGGCGTCGACGCCAGCGCCTCGAGGACCGCGGACTCGCGATCGCTGATGCCGACCATGCGGATCCGCTCGGGAAAGACCTCCCGGCCGGCCGGGGGCGCCGCCGCCGACCACGCCTCGGGCAACGGCACACCCAGGCCGGCGAGACGTTCGACGGCGTTCTCGGACAGCGACGCGAACGGCCGGACCATCCCGGTCTGCTCGAACAGGGAGACCGCGCGCTGCAGCAGCGTCACCGCCGGTTCCGTGTTCCCCATGTCGAGGTGCGCGACGGACTGCAGAAGCGCGGACTCCATCCGGATGCGGGGCTGCGGACAGCCCGCGACGACCGGCCGGGCGCAACCGGCGAGCGTGGACGCGGGGTAGCCGCTCGACAGGTCCATCCGGGCCCGGGAGACGGCCGTCCACGGGCCGCGACCGCGGGCCTGTTCGAGCGCGGTCCACATGTCGTTGCCACGGCCGAGCGCGGAGAACAGGTCCGCCTCGGTCGAGGCCAGAAGCGGCGCCGCGACCGATCCCGACGTGAACCATCTGTCGTAGATCGCGGTCGCGCGGTGCAAGCGATCGAGCCCCTGTTCCGCGTTGCCGGTCACGAGGGCCAGCTGGCAGTGCGCGTACAGCGCGAACGCCCACAGTTCCTCGTCGTCGGGCAGGTCGCCGAGCTCGGCGAGGGCCTTCGCGGTGAGCGTGACATCCATCCGATCCAGCGCGACCAGCGCCGACGCGACCAGGCCGCTCACGCGGACCACCGCCGACATCCCCGACCCGGTGTCGTCGTAGCGCCGTTCACGCTCGAGCCACGTGTCGGCGTACGTCAGTTCCCCGGTCAGGGCGTAGCCGAGAGCGAGATTGCCCGCCGCGTTCCGGGCGATGAAGTCGGTCCCGTCGGGGCGGTTGCCGTGGTGCGCGCGACGCAACTCGCTCGACGCCCGTGTCAGATCGCCCCGCAGTTGGTGCGTGATGCCCCACTGCAGGCGCAGCAGCGGCAGGAACTCGGTGACCTCGCCGTGCTGGACCTCGATCGCCCGGTCCGCCAGCGCGGACAGTTGCGCCGTCATCTCGGCGGCGCGTTCGAAATCACCCGCCACGCGCAGGATGAGCGACTGCACGGTTCCCACGGCGAGCGTCTCGGTGACGACGGACGTATCGGCCTCCGCGACGTCGATGTCGTACGACGGGACCATCGGCGCCGCGAACCCCGCCGAATCGGCGCCGAATCGTAGGAAGAGCTCCCGCCCGGCCTTGATCGTGAGGTCGTCGGCGGCCACCTCGGCGGGAAGGGCCAGCAGCGACTCGCGGACCAGCCGGAAGTGGCGCGAGACGAGTTCGACCCAGTTGGACTTGAGGATCGACACCGTCAGTTCCCAGTCGTGGCCCTCGACGGCGTGCGCCAGCGCGGGGTCGAGTTCGCCGCGCCCCAGGAACCAGCGGGCCAGGTCGCCCGACGCGCGCAGCGGCCCCTGCGGCGCCTCCAATCGCAGATCGCGCATGAGGGATTCGCGGATCGGCTGCGGGAAACGCCACTCGTCGTCGCGCGGCCACGTCGACCGAACCAGTAGGCCGGCGGCCTCGAGGGCGCGTACCCGCTGCGGCGCGTCGCCGTCGGCGGCGAGGACGGCGGCCACTTCGTCGGTGACGATCCGCGCCGCGGAGATCGTGAGCATGAACTGACGCAGGTCGGCCAGATCGGGGTCGCCGAGGATCGTGCGCTCGACGTACCGGTCGATGGAGCGCTCGAGCGCGCGGCGGGCGAGTGCTCGGCTCTCCTCGTAGTCGGTCCCGAACGGACGGGCCACCGAGACGGCGGCCTGGACGAGGGGCGGAAAGCCGCCTGTCACGGTCTGCACGGTTTCCAGAAGGTGTGGCGCGAGGTCGATTCCGCGGGCCTGCAGGACGGCCTGCGATTCGGCGGGAGTGAACAGCAGATCCGTGGGGGAGATCGTGAGCCCGTCCACGTCGAGCATCGTGGCATCGTCGAAGATGGCCGTGGACCGGGTGGTGACGACGAGGTGCAGGCGCTCGTCGCTCTCGAGGAGCGTGAGGGCGCGGGCCTGAGCGTCCGGGTCGCCGAGTCGGTCGAGATCGTCGAGCACGACGACGATCGGAGAATCGTCCTGGCTCTGTGCTGCCGCCCCGATTTCGCGGGACACCCTGTCCCAGTAACCATTCGGCGTGATGTCGGCTGGGGGCGTGTCCTGCTCGATCACCGTTTCGCCGAAGTCGGACCGGCTGCGCGCCCACGTTCGCAGGAGGGCTGTCTTCCCCGCTGCACGCGGGCCGCGGACGACGGTCAACGCCGTCGGTTTCGACAGCAGCTCGAACAGGCGTGGACGGTTCAGCAGGAAGCGCTCTGCCCGCGGTGATCTCCCACCGGTCTCGATCGCCGATCGGTCAGCTGCCACAGCAACACACTCCCCATGTCCACCGACCCCCGTCGGTGCGATTGGTTCGCCCCCGCTGCGAAACCTTGCTCGTGCACCCGGTCACGAATCGTGACCAGGTGCACGGACAGCACATATTGTCACAGCAGCGCGGTGCGCGGAGGGGAATGCGCACCGGGGTCAGGCGACCGTCGACTCCGCCGTCGCGGGGTTCGGAACGTGGGTGGAGGTGAGCGCCGTCCCCTTGGTCTCCCGGGTGAAGTAGGCGGCGACCGCCACGCACAGGGCCAGCGCCACGACGTACCACGTGAAGAGGTCCGCCGAATCCCGCGAGGTCAGCCACGTGTTCAGGTAGGGCGCGGTGCCGCCGAACACCGCTGCCGCGAGCGAGACCGCGATGCCGGTGCCCGTGGCGCGCGACTTGGTGGCGAACAGTTCGGCGAACCACGCGACCTGCGTGCTCGCCGCGAACGACTGCAGGACCAGTGCCAGCGACATCGCCGTCACGAGGCTGATCGCCGAGTCGTCGAGCAGCCCGGAGAGTGGGAAGGCCAGCAGCGCGACGCCGATACCCCACATCATGTTGTTGACCCGACGTCCGACCCGGTCCGCGAGCATCGCTGCCAGTGGCAGCGCGGCGATGAACACGAGGTTCGCCACCACACCGGACCACATCGCGAGGCGGTCGTCGACACCGTGGAAGCTGATCGCGTACGCCGGCGCGTTCACCGACCAGGTGTACGAGAACACCGAGGTGCCGCCGACGAGGATGACGACCCGCAGGATCGATCCGCGCTGCGCCCACACGTCGCGCAGCGCCGTCTTGACCGGGGACTCGGGCACGGGGGCGGCTTCGGCCGCGTCCTCGAACGTCTCGGACTCGGCGAGGCCGCGGCGCAGGTAGAGCGCGAAGAACCCGAGGAGCCCGCCGATCAGGAACGGGATGCGCCAGCCCCAGTCGGACATGGTGGACGCGTCGACGCCGGTGCGCATGACGGCACCGAGGAGGGTGGCGAGCACGGTGCCGCCCACCGTCGACATGATGACGGTGCTACCCCACAGGGCGCGGTTGTCCGGGCGGGCCACCTCGGCGATGTAGGTGTAGGAACCGCCCTGTTCGCCGCCGTGTGCGAGGCCCTGGATGCAGCGCACCACCAGTAGCCACAGCGACGCGAAGGCGCCGACCTGGCCGTACGTGGGGGCGACGGCGATGAGGACGCTGGACGCTGCGACGAGCGACATCGTCAGCACCATGACGAACTTGCGGCCGCGGCGGTCGGCGACGAGACCGAAGAACAGACCGCCCAGCGGTCGCATCACGAAGCCGACGGCGAAGACGGCCATCGTGGACAAGAGGTTCGACACCTCGTTGTCGGAGTGGAAGAACTGGTTCGAGAAGTAGACCGCGAAGATCGCGAAGACGGTCCAGTCGAACCATTCGAGCGCGTTGCCCATGTTGACCGCGAGGATCATCCGGGCTCTGCCTCGAACGGTGGTACCCGTACGCGGTGTCGAGGTGGAAGAGGTCATGACTTTCTCCTTCGGAGACTGCCCGTGAGGGTGGGGAGCTTGGTCTCGAAACGGTGGAGATGGCGGGCACTGTTCGGCCACAGCGGATTCCGTTCGAAGCGATCCGGAATTGCGAAGTCATGTTGAGGCAGGACGCGCCGATTGTCAATCATCCGATTGGGACTCCATCAACTGATTGATCGGGTAATGTTCCGCTGCGTAGTGTTACCCAGGCCACATGGCGTCAGGACGGGAGACGAGACGTGCACCAGCCGCGAACTGTCGGATTCACCAGGATGGACGACGCCACCGTCGCCGAGATGGAGCTGATCCGGGACGAGGCCGCCGTGCATCGACGCGATCACTGGCTCGGAACCGTTGTGCGGCTGTTGGAGTCGATGAAGGGCTATACGTTCGGCTATCGCGTCGACCGATACGAGCACTCCCTGCAGTCGGCGACGCGGGCCCATCGGGAGGGCGCGCGGGTGGACCTGGTCGTCGCGGCACTGCTCCACGACATCGGCGACGACCTGTGCCCGGACAACCACAGCGAGGTCGCCGCGGCCATCCTGCGCCCGGTCCTCGACGACGAGGCGGTGTGGGTCGTCCGGCACCACGGGGTGTTCCAAACCTATCACTACGGCGAGAAGCTGGGCGTACCCGCGAACAGCCGCGACCGGTACCGGGATTCGCCGTACTTCGACACCTGCGCCCACTTCTGCGCCGCGTGGGACCAGGAGTCCTTCGATCCCGAATACGATTCGGAGCCGCTCGAATTCTTCATGCCGATGCTCGAGGAGGTCTTCTCCCGGCCGCCCAAGGTGTGGGGCGACCAGGACCTGGCCGGGCAGGCGCGATGAGCCGCCCGCGCGCGACCCCCAGTAGGCGCCCGGAGATCGTGGCGTGTGCTGCCCGGATGTTCTCGTCGCGCGGTGTCGCCGCGACCACGGTGCGCGACATCGCCGACGAGGTGGGGCTGCACTCGGGCAGTCTGTACCACTACTTCGGGTCCAAGGACGAGTTGGTCTCGGAGATCCTGATCGCCTTCCTCGACGACTTGACCTGCAGTTATGCGAGCGAGATCCGTTGGTCGGTGGCCGCCCCCGAACAGCTGCGCGATCTGATCCACGTCTCGCTGCGGGTTGCTGTGCGCCATCCGCATGCGTCGGAGATCTACGACAAGGAATTCGGCGTTCTGCCGACGCTGCCGGGCTATCAGCACATCGATGCACGCGTGCTCGAGGCTCAGGAAGTGTGGTCGCGGATCCTCGCGAACGGGATCGCCGAGAACAGCTTTCGGCGGGATTTCGAGTCGGCGCAGCTGCAGCGCCTGCTCCGGGAGATCGTGTGGACCGCGACGCGATGGCACCGGGACTCGCTCGACGCCGACCACGTCATGCTGTCGACGACCCTGGTGGACCTGTTCGTGGACGGCATCACGGCCCGGGCGCCCGGGTCGCCGGCTCCGGCAGCGGCGGCGGTGCGCGCCGATCCGTTCCGGGAGCGCGGGGCGGGTGACGAAATCGGGCAGCTGCGGCGTGAAGTGCAGGCCCTGCGCGGTGTGGTCGAGGAACTGCGCCTGTCATCGGCCTGAACGGTGGAACTGGATGTAGGCCGACGGCGAGAGATTTCGTCCAGTGGGAATCTCGTACGCGTACTCGCCCTTTCTATGTAAAGATACGAGAATCAGCGGTCGATGACCGCGACGAGCGGAAGGAAGTCACGTCATGGCGATCGACGCGTCGGGTGGCCGGCAGGTGAGCTTCACGCGGATGGACGAATCGACACCGGAGGACATCGCTCTCATCGTCGCCGAGTCGAAGGTCTTCCTGAATGATCGCTTGCCGGACACGATGATCGAGATGCTCGAGGCGTTGCGTGGTCCCACGCTCGGCTATCAGGTGGATCGCTACGAGCATTCGTTGCAGACCGCGACCCGTGCGCTACGAGAGGGTGCGCGAACGGATCTCGTGGTCGCGGCCCTGATGCACGACATCGGCGACGCCATCGCGCCGGCGAATCACTCCGAGCTCGCCGCCGCCATCGTGGCGCCCTACCTCGATGCGGAGGCTACCTGGGTCGTCAAGCACCACGGCGTGTTCCAGGGCTATCACTACTGGGATCGGCTGGGGCTGGACCCGAACACGCGTGAACGCTACCGGGACAGCCCGTACTTCGACACGTGCGCGCACTTCTGTGCCGAATGGGATCAGGTGTCGTTCGACCCCGACTACGACACGCTGCCGATCGACACCTTCGTCCCCCTGCTACGCGAGGTGTTCACCCGACCCGCCTCAGGCTTCGGCTCCGACTAGGAGGTCGAATTTCCGCGAAACATTCTGGGCTGCAAGCGCTCACCCTCACCGAGGGTGAGCGCTTCGTCGTCTCCGGGGGATGGAGTTCTGTTCTCGAACCGGAATGAGATGGGGCTTACATTGCTAACTTTTGTAAGTTAGAGTCTCGGTAGTTCCCGAAGCGACTTACTCTCGATGCAAGGAGGTGCCGTGACCGCACTCGGCGAGTCGACGAATTCTGCAGGGCAGGAGAAGAACTCGATGGACGGCTGGCAGCCGAGCGCCACGCCGCCGATCGGGGTGGAACTCACCGACGAACAGAAGCTCGCATGCGCCTTCCGCATCCTGGCGCACGACGGCTTCAGCGAGAACATGGCCGGCCACATCACGTGGGCGGACCGCGACGACGACAGCCTCCTCATCAACCCGTGGGGACTGTGGTGGGAGGAGGTCTCCGCCTCGGACGTCTGCCGTGTCGATGCGAACGGTGCTGTGGTCGAAGGGAAGTGGGACGTCACGCCCGCGTACCACATCCACACCGAGCTGCACCGTCGCCGGCCGGATGCCCGCGTAGTCATCCACAACCATCCGTACTACGTGACGCTGCTGGCCGCCGTCGGCGTGCTGCCGATGATCGCGCACCAGACGGGCAGTCTGTACGACGACGACCTGTCGCTGGTCAGCGAGTACACCGGCGAGGTCGACGACGCGGCGCTGGGCCGCGACCTCGCCGACAAGATCGGCGACCGCAACAATGTGATCCTCGCCAGCCACGGCATCATCACGACCGCCGACACGATCGAGCTCGCGGTGTACCGCGCGGCGTCGATCGACCGCTTCTGCCGTCTCGCCTACGACATCCTGCTGCTCGGCAAGGATCCGCTGCCGATCGAGAAGCGCATCCGTGTCGCGATGCAGAAGGCGCTCGTCGAGCGCGCGGCGGGCGTCTACTGGGCCGGTGCGGTCCGCAAGCTGATCCGCACCCACCCCGACGTTCTCGACTGACGGACCCAAGATCCCGACTCATCAGCGGTTGCGTATGTAGCGCAGCCGAATTCATCGACCCCCAAGCATTCGAGGAGTGTGCACGATGGCCAGTCTCGACGACCTGATGCAGAACACCGATTTCACCACCAACGTCAAGGGCAAGGTCACGTTCCTGCCCGAGCCCGACAAGGCGCATCGACCCTTCCCGTTCATCTCGGTCGACGACCACATCGTCGAACCGAAGGACACCTTCGAGGGTCGCCTGCCGGCCAAGTTCGCCGACCGGGCACCCAAGGTCATCCACCGCGACGGTGCAGACATCTGGGTGTACGACGGCAAGGAGATCCCGAACGTCGGCTTCAACGCCGTCGTCGGACGTCCGGTCGACGAGTGGGGATTCGACCCGCAACGGTTCGAGGACATGCGCCGCGGATCGTGGGACATCCATCACCGCATCAAGGACATGAACCTCTCGGGGGTGTATGCGTCCCTGAACTTTCCGTCGTTCCTCCCGGGTTTCGCCGGCCAGCGCCTGCAGCTGAGCACGGGTGATCGGGAACTCGCGCTCGCGGCCACCCGGGCCTACAACGACTGGCACCTCGAGGAGTGGGCGGGGCCGTACCCGGACCGCATCATCCCGTGCCAGATCCCGTACTTCCTCGACCCGGAGATCGGCGCGCAGGAGATCTACCGCAACGCCGAACGCGGTTTCAAGGCCGTGACGTTCTCCGAGGGCCCGCACGCGCTGGGCCTGCCGTCGGTGCACTCGGGCCACTGGGATCCGATCATGCGGGCGTGTGAGGAGACCGAGACCGTCATCAACCTGCACATCGGCTCGTCGAGCACGTCACCGAGCACGTCCGAGGACGCGCCGCCGGACGTCGCCGGCACGCTGTTCTTCGGCTACGCGATGTTCGCGACCGTCGACTGGCTGTTCTCGAAGATCCCGGTCCGCTTCCCGAACATCAAGATCGTGATGTCCGAGGGTGGGATCGGCTGGGTTCCGGCGCTTCTCGACCGACTCGACCACATGACGACATACTCGTCGATGTACGGCACGTGGGACGGTATCGACATCTCGCCCGCCGACGTACTCAAGCGGAACTTCTGGTTCTGCGCCGTCGAGGATCCGTCGACGATGGTGCTGCGCGACCGCATCGGCGTCGACCACATCCTCCTCGAGGAGGACTACCCGCACAGTGACAGCCTGTGGCCGCGCACGATGGACGTCGTCAACGAGTCCATGAAGGGTCTCTCCGCCGACGAGCTGCGCAAGGTCACCTGGGAGAACGCCTCCAAGCTGTACCGACATCCGGTGCCGCAGAGCGTGATCGACGATCCGAACAGCTTCTGACCGGATCCCGTCAGCCGAAGAAGAGGCGGTCGCGGGCCACGGCCGGATCGAGCGGTACCAGTGGGCGGTCCGGGTCGTGCGGGTAGGACCCGACGTCGCGCAGGTGGCGGGCGGCGATCACCCGCGCCGACGCGGCGTCGCCGTCCTCGATGCACTGCAGGATCTGGCCGTGGACGGCGAGGGCCTGTGCTCGCTCGGTCCGGGGAATGGTCTCGGGATCGGCCCGCAGGTTGGCCCAGTCGGTGACGTGGCTCGACCACAGCGACTCGAGGGCGCCGGCAAGCACGATCAGCGACCGATTGCCGCAGAGCTGTACGACGGCCTCGTGGAACCGTCGAGACAGCGTCGTGGCGGCGACGAGATCGTCGACGTTGGCGAGCGACTCCTCGTGCAGGGCGCGCAGGATCGGCACCACCTCGGTGGCGCGATCCTCGCGTTCGGCGCACAGCGCGGCGCACATGGGTTCGATCTCGTGCAGGGCGCGGCCGACGTCGTCGATATCGGTGCCGGACATCGCGAGGACCATCGAGAGGCTGTAGGCGACGTTGCCGGGGGTGGGGCGGTGGACCACGGCCCCGCCCCGGTTGCCGCGGCGGACCCTCACCAGCCCCTCCGCCTCGAGGATCCGCAGCGCCTCACGCAGCGATTGGACGTTGACCGGGTACTGCTCGCGCAGCTCGGCCTCCTTGGGCAGGACGTCGCCCTCGGCGAGATCGCCGCGCAGGATGCGCTCGCGGATCTGGTCGGCGACCATCTCGGCCAGCCTGCGCCAGCGGAGGTTGCTCGGATCGACTGCGCGGGGCTTGCTGTCCGGTCCCTGCTGGGGCACCGCGTCACTTCCTTCCGGTTGCCGACGGTTCCTCCCCGGAACCGTCGCCTGAGTTCTGAATGTTAGCGAAGTCAGCACCCGCAGGGACGTCGTCGTCCCCGGACAAGGAGATCGAGATGAGCCTCATCGACCCCGAGACGGTCGGCCGGTACGTGGAGTCCGGATGGTGGGGGACCGACCCGCTGCACCGGTTGGTGCGCGAACAGGCGGCGCGGACGCCGGACGCGGATGCCTACATCACGCCTTCTGCCCGGACCAGCTGGGCGACTTACGATTCCGTCGCCGACGACCTCGCGGCCACACTCGTGGCATTGGGCATCCCGGTCGGGGATCGGGTCGCGGTGCAGTTGCCGGACACGTTTCTCGTGCACGCGGCATTGGTCGCGACGGCACGCGCCGGCGTGGTGGCGGTCGGGATCGGCGCCCGCGCCGGCGACCGCGAGATCGCGCATCTCGTCCGCAAGACCGGTGCCCGGGCGCTCGTCACCCTCGACGCCCTCGCGGGCCGCTCGTCGTCGGTGCTGGTGCGCGAGCTGCGCGACCTCGGGCTGCCACTGGCCTTCCACGTCGTGCTGTCGGACCGGGGTGTGCACGACGTCTTCGACGTCTCCGGTCCCACCGCGGTGCCGATCGTGCCGGGCCGGGCCGCACCGGCCGACGTGGACGGCCGCAGCCTCGGTCCCGACGACCTGAACCTGCTCAACTCCACATCGGGGACCACGGGTCTGCCGAAGTGTGTGACGCAGTTCGACAATCGGTGGATGGCGTTCAGCCGTCTGGCGATCGAGGCCGGACACCTGGACGGTGACGACGTGTTCTTCGGTGCGGTCCCGGCCCCGTTCGGGTTCGGGCTGTGGACGTCCCACTACGCCCCGGCGATGTCGGGCGTCCCCACGGTGGTGCTGCCGAAGTTCGACGTGGAGACCATGATCCGGATGATCGAGCGGGAGCGGGTGACCGTACTGTGCTGCGTCAGCACCCAGTTCCGGATGCTGTTGAACTCGCCGCTCGCCGCGCAGGCGGACCTGTCGTCGCTGCGGGTGATGTTCACCGGCGGCGAGGCGGTGCCGGCGGATCGGGCTGCCGAGTTCGAGGACCGGACCGGGGCGTCCGTGCTGCAGTTCTTCGGGTCGAACGAGAGCGGGGCGTTCAGCGTCACCCGCGTCGAGGATTCCTTCGAACGCCGCATCGGTACCGCCGGACGACTGATCCCGGAGATGCAGGTGCGCCTGTTCGACGAGGACGGCCGCGATGTGACCGCCACCGGCGGACCCGGCCGGCCCGCCGGTCGCGGACCGTTGACGTGCGCGGGCTACTACGACGACGCCGACGCCGACGCCGAGCTGTTCACGAAGGACGGCTGGATGTTGATGGGCGACCTGGTGACCGTCGACGCCGACGACTACCTCACGCCCGTGGGGCGGACGTCCGACATCATCATCCGCGGCGGCAAGAACATCTCGGCGCCGCAGGTGGAACAGGAGGTCGAGACCCATCCCGCGGTCGACCTGGCCGGTGTCGTCGCCGTCCCCGATCCGGTGTTCGGAGAGCGGGTGTGCGCGGTCGTGAGCCTGCGACCCGGCCGGGCACTGACCCTTGCCGACCTCGTCGAGCACCTGAGCGCCCGGGGAGTGTCTAAGGAGCTGTTCCCCGAGCACCTCGTCGTCGCCGACGCGTTGCCGCGCTCGTCCGGCGGCAAGCTCGCCAAGGGGGAGATCCGGGCGCTGGCACTCGAGTCGGTCGTCGAGGCCACCGTTCGTGCGAGTGCGCAGTGAACCCGGTCAAGACCGTCGACGTGTTCACGTGCCGCGAAGTGCTCCGGATCCGCGCGGGCGTCGAGCAGGCGCCGGTCCCGGACGAACGGGCCGAGTACTACTGGTCCGAGTTGCTCAGGGACTGTTCCGAATCCGACGTTCTCGAGGCCACGTGGGCGCACTACCGGACCACGTCGAGGACGTTGTTGCCGGGGGACATCCTCGAGCGGGTCGGTGTCGTCGCCAGGAACCGGATCCGATCGTCCCGCCGGGTGTGTGAACGCCTGCTCCTGGACCGGGCGCTGCTCGGCTGGGACCCCGACCGGCTCGTCCGGTGGCACACGACGTTCACCGGCGAGATCGGTCGCGGCGCCGAGGCGGAGGCCGCGCGTGCGGTCGCCGACGCGTCGGTGTCCGATCATGCCGCACTGGACGCTGACGCGAGCGCGTACGCCGCGGGCTGAGGGGTCGCGTGGTGCGCCGCCGCGCGGTCGACGAGCCGCACCAGCGCGTGCGCGACCTCGCACGCCTGGTCGAGGATCACCGAGTGTCCCGCGCCGCCGAGCCGAACCAGCTCGGCGGACGGGAGATTCGCGGCGATCGCGACGGAGTGCTCGAACGGCGTGACCATGTCGGAGGACCCGCCGAGGACCAGTGACGGAATCGCGGCCAGCCCCGCCAGGGATCGAGACTCGTCGAATCCGACGAGCGACCGCAGGAAGCCGTACATCGTCACCACCGAGGTGGGGTTGTCGAGGACGAGACTGAGCAGGCGCTGACTCAGTCGCGGCAGGCGCTCGACCCCGAACTGGAACGCGGACACGAGCGGGTGCCGCAGGAACCGGCCCAGGCCCGAGCGGGTGATGTCGCCGGCTGCCGTCGACAGCAGACCCACCCCGACGACCCGGGTACCCACGGCCTCCGGGTTCTGGCGCGCGTAGGCGAGGGCCGTCATCCCACCCATCGAATGACCGATCAGGACGATGGGGCCCGTCGGGACGACTTCCTGGATCACCGCGTCGAGGTCGCGTCCGAGTTGGTCGATCGTGTACGTGTGTGCGGGGGCGCTGCCCGATTCGCCGTGACCGCGATGGTCGTAGAAGACCATCCGGACCGCCGCACCCCACTCCCGCGTCAGGCGCGAGCGCAGTCGGGCCCACGAGTGGGTGTGCAGGCAGTGGCCGTGCACGAACACCGCGGTGACCGGGGCATCCACGGGCCCGTACTCGCGCACGGCGAGCGATACGCCGTCCTCGGACTGCACGACGTGACGACGGCTGCGGTCGTGAGTAGCGGACTTCATGGCGTCCTCCCGGTGTGGTGCCTTCCTGCTCCTTCCAATCTCGTCGTCCGGGGGTGCCGTCGACAGGCTCTCCGAGGTGGTCGTCGGGCCACCGAGGGGTGGTGTTCCCACCCCCTGGGGTCGGGCTCGGGTCGTGCTCGCGCGGAACATCGCCGGGTCGGGCGGCTCGACACGGCGGGTGGGGCCTTCCCGTACGGGATCGGGCCCCGCGGATCAGGCCGACTGTTGCTCGGCCCAGTCCTTCGCGATCTCGGGATACCCGGCCGCGATCTCGTCCACGCGTGCGGGCGTCGCGGATTCCAACTCGGCCCGATGCCGCTGCGCCTCGGCGAGAGATCCCGTGAAGCCGTTGGCCGTGGGCACCGGTGACGGCTCCTCCTCGGTGGGCGCCTGCAGTTCCAGCGCGTGGATGAGTCCGTCGAGTCGACTCGCCACGAAGTGTCGCTTGTCCTCACTCATGAATCCATGACACCACCGCGCCGCGCGCGTGCCTAGCCCCTCCGCGATCTCGATGACGGACGGCCGCGATGAGTTTTCGGTGCGGCGGTGGTCTGTCATCTGTGCGGGCCCCGAACGGGCCCGGCCTCGACCCCCACTGCGAACAGACCAACCGCGAACAAAGGAGAGCCCCATGTCCCGTCTGATCTTCGTCAACCTGCCGGTCGAGGACGTCGCCGCGAGCCGGTCCTTCTTCGGTGGCCTCGGCTTCGAGTTCAACGAGCAGTTCTGCGACGGAAGCACCGCCTGCATGGCGATCAACGACTCGGCGTGGATCATGATGCTGCAGAAGGACCGCTTCCGCGACTTCATCGCCGACGACATCTGCGACACGTCGAAGAGCCGCGAGGTGCTCACCTGTATCTCCGCGGACAGCCGCGACGGCGTGGACGCGCTCGTGGATGCCGCCATCGCGGCCGGTGGCAGCAAGTGGATGGACCCGCAGGATCACGGCTTCATGTACGGCCGGTCGTTCCGCGATCTCGACAACCACGTGTGGGAGGTCATGTGGATGGATCCGGCAGCCGCCGGTCAGTGATGCCGACGACCGCGGGGGTCGTCAGAGTTGCGGTGGCAGCCCGAACCTCTCGAACAGGTCGACGTCGAAGAAACACGTGACGTGGGCGACCCCGCGCTCGGTGATGTCGAGGACGTGCAGTTGGAACGGGCGGTGCACGCCGTCCGGTTCCTGCATGTACAGGCCGAGCGCGGGCTGGCCGTTGCCCGACGCCGGCAGCAGTCGCATGTCGCCCGGGCCCTCCGACGGGCACTTCTCCTTGATGAGCCGGGCGATGTCGGCGCCGCCGACGTACCAGCCGACGAACGGGGGCATCTCCCACACCGCGTCCTGCGTGAACAGGTCCACCAGGCCGTCGATGTCGTAGCGTTCGAACCCGTCGACGTACCGGCGCAGCAACTCGCGGGCGTCGTCGGACTCCGGTTCCACCAGTGCGTCCGGGTTGGGTGTGGCCTCGGAGAGCTGTGCCCGTGCGCGCTGCAGCAGGCTGTTGACCGCTGCGGTGGACGTGCCCAGCGCCTCGGCCACCTCGGCGGCCTTCCACTGCAGAACGTCGCGCAGGACCAGTACCGCTCGCTGCCGGGCCGACAGGTGCTGCAGGGCGGCGACGAACGCCAACCGCACCGACTCGCGGGCGGCCACCACCGTCGCGGGATCGTCCGCACCCCACCCGGAATCGCCCCACACCATCGAATCCGGGATCGGCTCCAGCCACGGCACCTCGCGGCGCTCGATCAGTTCGTCCGAGGGGTCCGAACTGGGCGCCCCCAGGCCGGTGGGCAGGGGCCGGCGCTCGCGGCCCTCGAGGGCCGTCAGGCACGTGTTGGTGGCGATCCGGTGCAGCCACGTTCGCACGGACGAGCGGCCGTCGAACTTGCCGTAGCCGCGCCACGCACGCACCATCGTCTCCTGCAGCAGGTCCTCCGCGTCGTGGATCGAGCCCATCATGCGGTAGCAGTGCGCAAGTAGTTCGCGCCGGTAAGGATCAGCGGCAGTGAGGAACTGGTCGTCGAGACTCTGCTCTACGGTCATGTCCGGAACCCTAGTTGCGGAGTCCGACAAGCGGAACAGGGTGCGCGACCGCCACCCGAGGGTGCCTGTCGGGGGCAGCGCTCCCCGCAGAGGATCGAAGACGTGGGACGGCCGACCGCGCCGTCCGCGTTGGGAGATTCGAGATGCGTGCACACGCTCCGACCGCGACGTCGAAGAACGAGATGACCGCCGAACGTGCCCGCGAGGTACTGCAGGAGTGGGTACCGGACGCCGTGGCCGGCGACCCCCGGGCACGCGAGCGAGTGCTCGCGATCGTCTACCCACTGGTGCGCCGGTACTGTTTCGCCCGGCTCGGCCGCGGGGCCCTGCAGTCCGTCGCCGAGGACGTCTCCCACGAGGCGTGCGTCGCCCTGATGACCGCCCTGCCGCGCTACTGCGACCGCGGAGCGTCGTTCCTGACGTACGTCTACGCGATCGCGGGTCACAAGGTGATCGACGCCCGACGCGCCGCCGGAAGGGCATGCGCGCCCATCGAGGACGCGGGCGAGGTGGTGTGCCCCGAGGCCGGGCCGGAGGAACGCGCGATCGCCGGTGAGCGGGGGACGTGGGCACGCAGCCTCGTCGAGACCCTGCCGCCGCGGCACCGGGACATCCTCGTCATGCGCCTGGTGCGCGGTATGTCGGCCACCGAGACCGCCGCCGCCCTCGGCACCACCCCCGGGGCGGTGCGCATCGCACAGCATCGTGCGCTCACCCGGTTGCGCGCGCAGGTGCGGCCGGACGTGCGGGCCGCGGCCTGACCGGTCACAGATCGTGTTCGGTGATGACCCCGCTGTGCAGCGCCTTCTCGACCAGGCGCAACCGCTTCTGGTTCTGCGGCAGGTTCTCGACACCGAACTTCGCGAACAGCGCACGCAGGTGCGTCTTGACGGCGTCGACGCTGAGGAACACCTCGTCGGCGACCTGCTGATTGGACGCGGGATTCGCGAACGCCGCGTTGTGCTTGTACGGACGGCACAGCGCGATCAGGATCTCCCGCTGCGTCCTGGTGAGCGACCGTACCGTCGGGATGTCCGCGGCCACCCGGGTGGGCTCGCCGCCCTGACGCGCGAGGTCGCGGAACACGAACGCCGAGTTGCCGATCCGGATGCTGTCGCCGTTCCGTAGGCGCCGGCGTCCCGAGATGCGCTCACCGTTGACGAACGTGCCGTTGCGGGACAGGCCGTCGTCGACGATGGTCCAGTCCGTGCCGATCCACTCGAGTGTCGCGTGCAGGCGCGACACCTCGGGGTCGTCGGCCAGAGAGACGTCGGCGTCCGACGATCGGCCCACCGTCACGCGCGGGCTGTCGACGGACAGTGTCACCTCCCGGGCGTGCCCGGTCTCGTCGGTGTACCTCAGGAACGGGGCATCGGTGGTACTCATCGCGACTCCTGTCGGCCACCTTCATCGTCCCGCCGCGCGATCGGGCTGACAAGCGCTCGGCGACAAGCGCCCCACGACGCCGTCCGCCCACCTAGACTCGCATTCGTGCAGCACACAGAGTCGGAATTCGCCGGGGTGCACGGCACCCGCATCGTGTACGACGTCTGGCGTCCGGACGGTCCGCCGACGGGCATACTCCTGCTCGCGCACGGTCTGGGCGAACACGCGCGTCGCTACGACCATGTCGTCGAACGCTTGGTGGGGCTCGGTCTCGTCGTCTACGCGCCGGACCACCGCGGGCACGGCCGCTCCGGTGGCAAGCGGATCGAGTTGCACGACTGGTCGGAGTTCCTCGACGACCTGCACCGGTTGTCGGCCGTCGCGATCGCCGAGAATCCGGGTCTGCAACGATTCCTGCTGGGACACAGCATGGGCGGCGCGATCGCGCTGTCGTACGCACTCGACCACCAGGACGAATTGTCGGGTCTGATCCTGTCGGCGCCGGCCGTGGACGTCGTGGGCGGCAAGCCGCGGGTGGTGATCGAGATCGGCAAGATCCTCGGTCGGTTCGCACCCGGAATACCCGTCGAGACCCTCGACGCGAAGTCGGTCTCCCGCGATCCGGCGGTGGTCGCGGCGTACGAGTCCGACCCTCTCGTCCATCACGGAAAGGTCAAGGCGGGCATCGCGCGGGGGATGATTCTGGCCGCCGAGAGCTTCCCGGCTCGGTTGCCGTCGCTGACCATTCCGGTCCTGCTGCTCCACGGCACTGAGGATCGCCTGGCCGACGTCTCCGGTAGCCGGATGATCGCGGCCCACGCCGGATCGAAAGATCTGACGTTGAAGACGTACGACGGCCTGTTCCACGAGGTTTTCAACGAACCCGAGCAGGAGAAGGTGCTCGACGATCTCGTCGATTGGCTCCGCCCGCGCCTGGAGTGACTTAATATTCCGGAATGACCGATCCTGCAACGACACTCACGCACCGGACGGTACGCGTCGGGGACCTCGACATGCACATCGCCGAGCAGGGCGAGGGCGACCCGATCGTGCTGTGTCACGGCTTCCCGGGACTCTGGTACAGCTGGCGGCACCAACTGTCGGCGCTGTCCGCGGCCGGCTACCGGGTGATCGCCCCCGACATGCGCGGTTACGGACGCACCGACGTGCCCTCCGATCCTCGCGAGTACGACCGCCGGCACACCGTCGACGACATGGTCGGCCTGCTCGACGCGCTCGGCATCGAGCAGGCGGTGTTCTCGGGCCACGACTTCGGCGCGCAACTGGTGTGGGACCTGCCGAACTGGGCGCCGGGACGCGTCCGCGCCCTGATGCAGTTGAGCGTGCCGCGAATGCCACGGTCGCCGGTCCGGCCCACCGACGGCTTCCGGTACATGTCGTCGCAGCACTTCGTGCACCTGCACTACTTCCAGGAGTACGGCCCGGCCGACCGCGAACTCGGCGACCACCCGCGCGAGTTCCTGTCCAAGATCTTCCACGCGCTCAGCGGAGCGAACCGTTACCTCGACTGCTGGGACTTCCCGTCCGAGGGCAACGGCTACCTCGACGTGCTGCCCGAACCTCCGGCGTTGCCGTGGCCGTGGCTCAGCGAGGACGAATTCGGCTACTACGTGGACGAGTTCACGCGCACCGGCTTCACGGGCGGCCTCAACTGGTACCGGGCCGACGACTACGTGTGGGAGCAGAACGAGGAACTGCACGGCCGTCCCGTCACCGTCCCGACCACGTTCATCGCCGGCGCGAAGGATCCGGTGCTCGAGATGATGGGGGAGAATCCGTTCGAGACGATGGCCGCGATGGTGCCCGGCCTGCGCTCGACCCACGTGATCCCCGACGTCGGGCATTTCGTGCAGATGGAGGCAGCCGACCAGGTCAACACCGCGATGCTCGAGTTCCTCCGCGGGCTCGACTGACGGCGCGAAAGAAAGTTCACCCGCGCTGTCCTTTCGGGGCCACCTCGTTCGTCGTCATGGTGTACCGCAACAATGAGCACCTCTCGAGGAGGAACCGATCATGAAGTACCTGCTGCTGATCAACGCCGAGTCCGCCGACGCCACGAGCGACTGCACGCCCGAGGACTGGATGGTCTACGACAAGGAGGTCAAGGACGCCGGGATCTTCGTCTCGGGTGAGTCGCTGGCCGACCTCGTCACCGCCACCAGCATCCAGGTGGGGGACGACGGCACCCGCACCGTCACCACCGACGGGCCGTTCGCCGAGGCCCGTGAGGTGCTGGGCGGCTTCTACGTGATCGACGTGCCGGACCTCGATGTCGCGCTCGACTGGGCGGCCCGCTGTCCCGGCTCGCGCGGCGGCGGCCGGATCGTGGTGCGCCCCATCGCCGACTTCGGCAACTGACGTCCGATGGTCAGCGGGAGCGGTGGCCGCGCGACCGACGCGGAGACGTCCGTCGAGGCGGTCTTCCGGGAGGAGCGCGGCCGCCTGCTCGCCGCTCTGGTGAGCAGATTCGGCGACCTCGATCTGGCGGAGGAAGCCACGTCGGAGGCGATCGAGGCCGCGCTGCGGCGTTGGCCGGTGGACGGCGTGCCGTCCAAGCCGGGGGCCTGGCTGCTGACCACGGCGCGGCGCCGGGCCGTGGACCGTCTGCGGCGTGATCAGGTGCTCGCGGCGCGGATCGCGGTGCTACAGGTGGAGGCGGATCGCGCCGATCCCGCCCCTGCTGCGGACGTGGGCGGCGAGTTGCCCGACGAGCGGCTCCAGTTGTTCTTCACGTGCGCGCACCCCGCGCTGCCGGCCGAGGACCGCACGGCGCTGACCCTGCGCTGTCTGGCAGGGCTCACGACGTCCGAGGTGGCCCGGGCCTTCCTCGTCCCGACCGCGACGATGGCGAAGCGGATCACGCGGGCCAAGAAACGGATCCACGATCTGCGGATCCCGTTCCGGGTGCCGGACGCCGACGAACTGCCGCAGCGGCTACCCGGTGTCCTGCAGGTGCTGTACGCGATCTTCACCGAGGGCTACGCCGCCAGTACCGGACCACGGTTGCAGCGACTCGACGTCGCCGAGGAGGCAATCCGGTTGACCCGTGTTCTGCACCGCCTGCTGCCCGGCGAACGCGAGATCGCCGGGCTCCTCGCACTGATGCTGCTGGTGCACGCCCGCCGCGGCGCCCGCACCGGTCCGGGCGGCGAAATGGTGCTCTTGGAGGATCAGGACCGCGCGGTGTGGGACCGGCCGCTGATCGAGGAAGGTAGTGCGCTGGTGCTGGTATCGCTCACGGGCGGCCCACCCGGCGCATACGGGGTGCAGGCCGCCATTGCGGCACTGCACGACGAGGCACCCGACGTCGCGAGCACCGACTGGCCGCAGATCGTCGCCCTGTACGACGTGTTGCTGAGGCTCGTGCCGTCGCCGGTGGTGGCGATGAGTCGTGCAGTTGCGGTCGCGATGCGGGACGGTCCGGCGGCGGGGCTCGCCCTGCTGGACGAACTCTCCGAGGAACCGCAATTGCGGGCGCACCATCCGTATGTCGCAGCGCGGGCCGAGTTGCTGGCGCGCCTCGGAAGGCGGGGGGAGGCGGCCGCGGAGTACCGGCGCGCACTGGACCTGGTCGGGACCGACCCGGAGCGCGATCACCTGCGAAACAGGCTGCAGGCGACGACGGATCGGGCCTAGCGCGGCCCGTGGGTGCTCGGTGGGGTGAACCGCGGGTGGCGGCCGGCGCCGATCTCCACAATCCCAGTGCGGCGACGCGAGATATGTTCGGTATCGGCGATTTTCGGTGGGGACGACCCCTCCGGATGCGCTACTCGCCGGCGGTCGGCGGCGTATGGTTCGGGCATGCCGTCGGATGACGAGCTCAGGCGCGGCGCACCGAGCGCCGCGGTGCTCGCGATCCTGGACCGGCTCGACGTCCGGTTCGACGCACTGGAGCGTAGGCGGTGCTCGGCGGACCCGGGATACTCGTCCCATCCGGAGTTGTTGCAACGCAGCACCCTTCGTTTCTTCCGAATTGCCTCGCGGGCGATCCGGGAGAACCGGACGTTCACCGCCGACGAACTGCTACCGGTCCGTGAGGGTGCCGTTCAGGCAGCGGTGGACGGGGCGTCCTTGTCGGCTGTGTTGCACAGTTGGTACCGGTTCGGCCGAATCCTCCTGGACGAGTGTCGTGCCGCGGCCGCGGGTGAGCGCGCCGCGGCGTTGGTCGACATCGCGGACGGCGTCCTGCGGCTGCAGGAGGTGGTCACGCGCACGGTCGTGGATTCGTACGAGTGCGAGCGGGTGGCGCTCGAGGGCGACGAGCAGCCGTCGCGCGAGTTGCTGGCCAGACTGCTGCTGGCGGGCCAGGACGCGGACCCTACGGCGCGCTGGTGCGGCATCGAACTGGCCGACGAGTACTCGGTACTAGCTCTGTCCGGCGGCGACGTGGAGACGGACGCGAAGGCGTGGCGGACCAGGGAGGCGCGCACGGTCCGGGTGCTCGATGCGGTCGGCACACCGCCGACGCTTGCCATCGTGGAACCCGATTCGGCCACGGTGCTCGTCCCGAGACGTCCCGGCGCGGAAACCGACTGGTTCCGGCTGGCGGTAGATCTGACCTCGGCGGTGGGTGAGGTGGTCGGATCCGCCGTGACCGGGGCGGTGTCCGGTCCGGTCAAACGCCGCGAACTCGCGGGGGCGGGGGCGCTGGCACGCGAACTCGTCGAACTGGCGCGCCGGATGGGCCGGGAGCCGGCGGTGTATCAGCTGAAGGACCTCGCGTTGCCGTTCCAGCTGTCGCGGGCCACCGCCGGACACCACTACCTGGGAGACTGTCTACTGCCGTTGGATCCTTTCCCCGAACTGATGGAGACGCTCGATGTCTATCTCCATCACGACCTCGACCGTGGGCGGACGGCGCGCGCTCTCGGCATCCACCCGAACACGGTCAACAACCGGCTGGGTCGGATCCGCGATCTCGTCGGTCTCGACCCCAACTGTTATGAGGGAATCATGACGCTGGGATCTGCGCTCGAGGCGCGTCGTGCGGGCGGCGGGACGTCCGCGTACTGAACCCGTCTCCGGGCCGTCTCGCTCAGCGGTTCGGGCGGATCGAGACGGATCCGCCCGTGGCATGTTCGAGACGTGGATTTGCGTAGTAGTGCTCCGACGGCAGCCGGGCCGGACTCGGTGCCGCACTGGACGGCTCCTGGTTCGTACGAGATCTCGCCCGGCGTGTTCCGCATCCCGTTGCCTCTACCGGAGGGGCCGCCGGCGATCAACGTGTATGCGGTCGCCGACGGCGACGACGTCGTTCTGATCGACTCGGGATGGGCCACCGAGGACGGGGAGCGTCACCTGGTGCAGGGGCTCGAACGCATCGGGTTCGAGCCGAGCGGGATCAGCCGGTTCCTCATCACGCACTGGCACACCGACCACTACTCGCAGGCGCTCGAGGTTCGCCGACGGCACGGCACGCCCATCAGTCTCGGCGTCGGCGAGCGGGCGACGGTCGAGTGGCACGCGGCCGGCGCAGAGGCGGCGCGAGTGTCGTCCGGCACGGCCGCCACCCTGGCGCGGGCGGGCGCACACGACATGATCGCGACGATGCACGGTGTTCCCGACGTGGGGGTGGAGTTGCCGGACCACTGGCTCGAGGGCAACCCGCGGATCGTGCTGCGGAACCGAACTCTCGTTGCGATCCCCACCCCGGGGCACACGAACGGGCACTACTCGTTCTGGGACCCGGGGGCCCGGTTGTTCTTCACCGGCGACCACGTCCTTCCCCGGATCACGCCGTGGATCGGGCTCGAGACCGCGCCGGGCCGATTGCCGCTGGGCGACTATCTCGCCTCGCTGCTACTGGTCCAGACGATGCCCGACGCTCAGTTGCTGCCCGCACACGGTCCGACGATGCCGAGCGCGGCCACGCGTGCTCGGCAGCTCATCGATCACCATCACGGCCGTCTGGACCGCACCCTCGACGCCGTGTCGTCGCACGGGGTCACGGCGATCGACGTGGCGCACCGGTTGCGCTGGACGCGACGTGACCAGAGGTTGGGTGACCTTCCCGCACCGCTGCGGCCGTATGCGGTCATCGAAACCGTTGCGCACCTGGACGTTCTGGTCGACCGCGGTGCGGTGCAGGTGGTCGAGTCCGACGGCGTCGCGCTGTACAGCAGATGAGGACGCCTCAGAACGCGTGGGGGTGCGCCTTCTCGTACGCGGCCTTCTCGGCGTTGTGGCGCGCGACCTTCTTGGGGTTCTCCAGGTCGGGGTTCAAGCCGTGCCTCTCGAGCCGGCGACGACGGTTCTGCTCCATGTAGGCCGCGGAGAAGAACAACGCCAGGAAGACGCCGAGGAGCACCATCGATCCCCGCAGCCACACCGGGCCGGGGAACAGGAAGAACGCCGCGAAGATCGGCAGGAATGGCACCATGCTGCGAATCATGTGCCGCGGCACTGCCCAATCGCCGATGAGGTCGTTGCGGACCCAATCCTGCATCGAGTCGGGAAGCTTGCGGCCGCACGCGTATGCGATCCACTGGAACGGGTTGGGGCGCTTGGCTTTCGAACGTGGTGACATGTCCTGAATACCTGTACCTGTCTGGAGGGGGCGGTTCACTCGTGCAGGGCGCCGGCGCGCAGGGCCGCCGCATTGACTCGAGTGAGAACGGAGTGGAGTTCTTCGAGTTCGGCGAGGCTCACACCGAGTCGCTGCACGACGGCGCCGGGGATGCGTTCGGCCTGGGTGCGCAGGGCCTTCCCGGCTTCGGTGAGTTCGACGACCAGTTGGCGCTCGTCGGCGGCGCTGCGGGTGCGCGTGATGAGGCCGCCGGACTCGAGTCGCTTGAGCAACGGGGAGAGCGTGGGTGAATCGAGTTGCAGCGCCTGCCCGATCTCCTTCACCGACATGGGTGCGCGGCCCCACAGTGCGAGCATCACGAGGTACTGCGGGTGCGTCAGGCCCATCGGCTCGAGAAGGGGGCGGTAGACCGACAGCACTGCGCGGTTGGCAACCGCGAGGGCGAAGCACACCTGCCGATCGAGGGCCAGGGGATCGACGTCGCCCCAGTCGACATCCTGCTCGGGGAGGGTCGTGGTCATGGAATGAAGCATACACGATTAAGTCGTGCACTAACTAAATGACCGTGGGGTGGACAAAAGAGAACACGTTCTATATGTGTGGATGTGGCGGCCGCCACGGGGTGGCCCGGTCTGTCATGCAGGCCACACCGAGAGCGCACCGACTGGAGTTCCCACATGTACGAGTGGTCAGACACCGACCTGATGTTCCGCGACGCACTGCGTGGCTTCATCGACAAGGAGATCAAGCCGCACGTCGACAAGCTCGAGACCGGTGAGCTACCTCCGTACGACATCATCCGCAAGATGTACGCCACCTTCGGCATGGACGAGATGGCCAGCGAGGCGCTCGAGAAGTCGTTCGCGAAGGAGGAGGCGAAGGAGCGCGGCGAAGCGCCCGCCGACTCCGACGAGAAGTCCGGCGGATTCAGCGGCGCGGGCAGCATGGGCGTCATCCTCAACAGCGAGATCGCGGGCGTGAGCCTCGGCCTGGTGGCGTCGATGGGTGTCAGCATCGGCCTCACCGCCGGCACGCTCCGCAGCCGCGGCACGCTGGCCCAGAAGAAGCGCTGGCTGCCGGGCCTGGTCACGATGGAGAAGGTGGGCGCGTGGGCCATCACCGAGCCCGACTCCGGTTCCGACGCGTTCGGTGGCATGAAGTCCTACGTCCGCCGCGACGGTGACGACTACATCCTCAACGGGCAGAAGACGTTCATCACCAACGGCCCGTACGCCGACGTCACAATCGTGTACGCCAAGCTCGACGAGGGCGACGCCTCCGTCGACCGCCGCGACCGCAAGGTTCTCGGCTTCGTGCTCGAGAAGGGCATGGAGGGTTTCACGCAGAGCCCGCCGTTCAAGAAGATGGGCATGAACTCCTCGCCCACCGGCGAACTGTTCTTCGACAACGTCCGGATCTCCAAGGACCGACTCCTCGGCGAGACCGAGAACCCGGCCAAGGGTGACGGCAAGGAGAGCGCGAAGGAGTCGTTCGCGGCCGAGCGCATCGGCATCGCCTCGCTCGCGCTGGGCATCATCAACGAGTGCCAGCGGCTCTCCATCGACTACGCCAAGAACCGCAAGCTGTGGGGCAAGGAGATCGCCCAGTTCCAGCTCATCCAGCTCAAGCTGGCCGAGATGGAAGTCGCGCGCCTGAACGTACAGAACATGCTGTTCAATGCCATCGAGCGCAGCAACTCCGGCTCTCCGCTCAGCCTCGCCGAGGCGTCGGCGATGAAGCTGTACTCGTCGCGGGCCGCCACCGAGGTCGCGATGGAGGCCGTCCAGCTCTTCGGCGGCAACGGTTACATGGCCGAGTACAAGGTGGAGCAGCTCGCGCGCGACGCCAAGTCGCTCATGATCTACGCCGGTTCCAACGAGATCCAGGTGACCCACATCGCGAAGGGCCTGCTGGGCAAGTGATCTCGGCCTCGGTCCGCACGAGGGGAACGTGCGGACCGAGGGCCGTTCACGCTGCGCTGTCGACCGCGGCGAGCCGCCGGAGCGCGAGTTCGCTGTAGAGTGCGGCACCGTCGCCCAGGACGGCGTCGTCGAATTCCGCGAGCGGCGAGTGGTTGAAGGCGGCCGCCCTCGGATCCCGGTCCGCGGGGCAGGCGCCGAGGAACACGAACGCTCCCGGAATCTCGTTCAGAACGCGCGAGAAGTCCTCGGACGCGGCCGCCGGCTGCGGCTGCCATGCGAACCGCTCGGGGCCGTGGACCTCGGCGACGACGTCGGCGACGAACTGCGTCTCGGTGTCGTCGTTGACGGTCACCGGGTACTGCTCGTCGTAGTCGACGTCCACCTCGAGCCCGTGCGCGGCGGCGATTCCCCGGCACACCCGGGTGATGCCGTCCCGGACCTTCGCCTGGTTCTCGGGGGAGAAGGTGCGCACGGTGATGTCGAATCGGGCGTCGTCGGGGATGACGTTGGCCGCAGTGCCGGAGTGGAACGAGCCGACCGTGAGCACGACCGGGTCGAACGGGGGGAATGTGCGGGTCGCGAAGGTCTGCAGCGCGGTCACCATCTCGCACGCCGCAGGAATCGGGTCGAGGGCCGCGTGAGGTGACGACCCGTGGCCACCGCGGCCCAGGACGCGCACGGTCGCAACGTCACTCGCGGCCATCAACGGGCCCTTGCGCGTGACGAACACGCCGCCTGGGGCTCCCGACGCGCTGACGTGCAGGCCGTACGCGGCCACCGGGCGCGACCCCGACGCCTCGAGCACACCCTCGGCCAGCATGTGCCCGGCGCCGTCGTAGCCCTCCTCGCCGGGCTGGAACATGAACACGACGTCGCCCGCGAGGTGCTCGCGCCGCGCCGACAGCAGGTGGGCGGCGCCGACGAGCATCGAGGTGTGCAGGTCGTGCCCGCACGCGTGCATGTGGCCGGGAACCGTCGAGGCGTAGTCGACGTCGGCACGTTCGCCCACCGGCAACGCGTCCATGTCGCCGCGCAGCAGGACCGTCGGTCCGGGTCGGCCGCCGCGCAGTACCGCGGTGACCGACGTCAGTGCGGTGCCGGTGCCGACCTCGAGCGGCAGACCGTCCAGTGCGGCGAGCACGCGCTCCTGTGTGCGCGGCAGGTGCAGACCGACCTCCGGTGCAGCGTGCAGCTCGCGGCGCAGCCGGACCAGATCCCCGTGCAACTGCTTGGCGTCCTCGGTCAACGACACTGGCGTCTCCTCTCCTCGCGGTGTGCCGCGTCGGCGCGACTGAGGCATGATGCCCATGACGTGCGTCACAATCATCGAAACTGCAGGATTTTGTCGTGAGGAACGAATCTGTTCAGGAATCTGACGTTCTGGACGAGCTGGACCTGAGCCTGATCCACACCCTTCAACTCGGGCCGCGAGCGCCGTGGGCGCAGATCGGTGCCGCGCTGGGGGTCGACCCGGTGACCGCCGCCCGCCGCTGGTCCCGCCTGGTGGAGAGCGGGTCGGCGTGGGTCACCGCCCACCCGGCGGGTCCGCAGACGGCGGCGCTGATCGAGATCGAGTGCGTGGCCGGTCAGGTGCTGCAGACCGCGGAGATCCTGGTGCGGTGGCCCCACGTCCTCACCGTCGAGCACACCAGCGGCGCCCGCGACCTGCTCCTCACGGTGAGCGTCGAAAGCCTAGCGGCACTGTCGGATCTATTGCTGCGCGCAATCGAGAAGCTGCCCGGAATCCGTTCCACCCGAACGCACCTCGTGATCCGCCCGTACGCGATGGGTGGGGACTGGCAGCTGCGGGCGCTCGACTCCGACCAGCGGGCACACCTCGACGGCCGCGGCCCACGCACGACGGGCACACTGCGTCCACTGGACGACGCGGACCGGGCGCTCATCGCGTGCCTGTCCCGGGACGGCCGGGCGTCGCTCACCGCTCTGGCCGCGGAACTCGGCTGCAGCGTCAGCACCGCGCGCCGCCGGGTGCGTGTCCTGCTCGAGCGGCACTCGCTGCTGCTGCGGTGCGACGTGGCACAGCCGCTGTCGGGTTGGCCGGTGTCGGTGTGGATGTGGGCGCACGTGCCGGTGGACGAGTGCGACGCCGTCGCGCAGCGCCTGATCGAACTGCCGGAGACCCGCGCGTGCCTCGTCCTGACGGGGGCGCCGGCCAACTTCTTCTACTCGGTGTGGGTGCGGTCGCTCGAAGACGTCCACCGACTCGAACAGCTCCTGCGGCGGACGGTGCCGTCGCTCGAGATTCTCGACCGCACCGTCACGCTGCGCTTCTTCAAACGGATGGGACGCGTCCTCGACGAATCCGGACGCAGCGTCGAGGCCGTCCCGATGGATATCTGGTCGGATCCGGTCGCGAACGCCGAAGGCGTGTGATCAGCGCAGGCGCGCCCGACGCGACATCGTGCTGCGCAGCCCCTCGGCGGCGGCCCGGACTGCGGCGACCTGGCTTTCGGGCCGGTACCGGTTGGTGGGTCCGGTGACGCTGATGGCCGCGACGATGTGGTCGTCGGCCCCGAACACCGGCGCGGCCACGCACGCGATTCCCAGCGCCGACTCCTCGCGTTCGAACGCGACACCGGTCTCGACCACCTTGTCGAGCTGGGTCTGCAGGATGCCGGGCGCGACGATCGTGTGCGGCGTCCGCCGGACCAGCGGCGCCGACAGCACCGCGCGGCGCAGGTCCGGTTCGCAGTGGGCGAGCAGTGCCTTACCGATCGCGGAACAGTGCAGCGGGATGCGGCCGCCCGTCCGGGACGGGGAGATCGCCTGGCGGTGACCGCCGATCTTCGCGACGTAGACGACGTCGTGCCCGTCGCGGACTCCGAGGTGCACGGTCTCGTGGCTGCGCTCGTAGAGGTCCTGCAGGAACGGCATCGCCATCTCGAGCAGACTGCGTTCGAGCGATGCGAGCATCCCGAGTTCGAACAGCCCACCGCTGAGCCGATAACCGCCGTCGACACGGTCGAGGAGCCGGTTCGCCACGAGCTCGCCGGCGAGCCGGTGCACCGTCGCTTTGTGCAGGCCGGTGCGCCGCACCAGCTCGGCGAGGGACACGACATTGTCCTCGGGGCGGTAACTGCGCAGGATCGCGACGGCCTTGCCGAGGACCGTGTCGAGGTTCGCCGCACCGGTCACCCGACAAGCGTATCGCTGAGCGAGACGGAAGGTTGGCCTCGGGCGGTTCCGCCCAGCACAGTTAGCGTCATGACCCAGTCCACGAACTCCACCGCGGTGAGCGAGTCCGCTATCGCCGCTGCCGCGGAGCGCCTCGCGTCGGCCGCCGCGGCCGGTGTGCCCTGCGCGCCGATCCGTGACCTGATCGGCGCCGACGACCTCGTTGCCGCGTACCAGGTGCAGGAACGCGTCAACGACCTCCGGATGAAGGCGGGCGCCGTCGTCGTCGGCCGCAAGATCGGTCTGACATCGGTCGCCGTCCAGCAGCAGCTCGGCGTGAACCAGCCCGACCTCGGCGTCCTCTTCGACGACATGCAGTACGCCGACGGCGACGACGTCCCGATGAGCGTGCTGATCCAGCCGAAGATCGAGGGCGAGGTCGGCTTCGTACTCGGCGCCGACCTGGTCGACGGCCCGCTCGATGCCGCGCAGGTGCGCGACGCGATCGAGTACGCGGTCGCCGCGCTCGAGATCTGCGACAGCCGAATCGAGAACTGGGACATCCGCTTCGGCGACACCGTCGCCGACAACGCGTCGTCCGGCGTCTACGTCCTCGGCACGCAGCGCCGCACGCTCGACGAGTTCGAGCCCAAGGACGTCGTCATGTCGATGGCCGTCGACGGTCGGGAAGTCTCCTCCGGCAACGGCGAGGCCTGCCTGGGCGACCCGATCGAGGCCGTCGTGTGGCTCGCCCGCACGGCCCGTGAGCTGGGTCAGCCGCTGCGCGCCGGTCAGGTCATCCTGTCCGGTGCCCTCGGCCCCATGGCGCCGGTCCAGGCCGGCAACGTCGTCACCGTCTCCGTGTCCGGACTCGGTGTCGTGACCACACGTTTCAAGGAAGGAACCGAGGCATGAGCAAGGTCAAGGTCGCGATCATCGGATCCGGCAACATCGGCACCGATCTGATGATCAAGGTGCTCAACCACTCCGATCACCTCGAGATGGGCGCGATGGTCGGTATCGACCCGGCGTCGGACGGTCTCGCGCGCGCCGCGTCCATGGGCGTGCCGATCACCGCAGAGGGTGTCGAGGGCCTCGTCGGCCTCCCCAACTTCGACGAGATCGACATCGTCTTCGACGCGACGTCGGCCAAGGCCCACGTCGTGAACGACGCGCGTCTGCGTCCGCTCGGCAAGCGCATGATCGACCTCACCCCCGCCGCGATCGGCCCCTTCGTGGTGCCGGCCGTCAACGGTGACGAGCACATCGACGCTCCGAACGTGAACATGGTGACCTGCGGTGGCCAGGCCACGATCCCGATGGTCGCGGCCGTCTCCCGGGTCGTCCCGGTCGCCTACGCCGAGATCGTCGCCTCGATCGCGTCGAAGTCCGCCGGCCCCGGCACCCGCGCCAACATCGACGAGTTCACCGAGACCACGTCGAGCGCGATCGTGTCCGTCGGTGGCGCCAAGCGCGGCAAGGCGATCATCATCCTGAACCCGGCCGAGCCGCCGCTGATCATGCGTGACACGGTCTTCTGCCTGGTCGACGCTGCGGACCCGGCCACCCACGACCAGATCCGCGAGTCGGTCGCGAAGATGGTCGGCGACGTCGCCGCCTACGTTCCCGGCTACCGCCTCAAGCAGCAGGTCCAGATCGCCGAGATCCCCGCGGACCAGCCGGTCGAGACCCTCATCGACGGCGGCAACCGCCCGACCCACCAGGTGTCGATTTTCCTCGAGGTCGAGGGCGCAGGACACTACCTGCCCGCCTACGCAGGCAACCTCGACATCATGACCTCTGCCGGCCTGCAGATCGCTGAGCGCATCGCCCAGAAGAAGGAAGCCACCCGATGAGCACCAACCCCACCATCTTCGTCCAGGACGTCACGCTGCGCGACGGCATGCACGCAGTGCGCCACCGCATCTCGCCGGAGGACGTCAAGCGGATCGTCAAGGCTCTCGACGAGGCCGGCGTCGACGCGATCGAGGTCGCGCACGGTGACGGTCTGGCCGGCGGCTCCGTCAACTACGGTCCGGGCTCCAACACCGACTGGGAGTGGATCGAGGCTGCGGCGGAGGTGCTCGAGCACGCCCGCCTGACCACCCTGCTGCTGCCGGGTGTCGGCACCATCGAGGAGCTCAAGCACGCCTACAAGCTGGGTGTGCGCTCGGTCCGCATCGCGACGCACTGCACCGAGGCCGACGTCTCCGCGCAGCACATCGAAACGGCCCGCGAGATCGGCATGGACGTCTCCGGCTTCCTGATGATGAGCCACATGGCTCCCGCCGAGGAGCTGGCCAAGCAGGCCAAGCTGATGGAGTCCTACGGCGCACACTGCGTGTACGTCACCGACTCGGGCGGACGCCTGACGATGAACGGCGTCCGGGACCGCGTCCGCGCGTACAAGGACGTGCTGAACGAGGGCACCGAGATCGGCATCCACGCCCACGAGAACCTCTCGCTGTCGGTGGCGAACAGCGTCGTCGCCGTCGAGGAAGGCGTCTACCGCGTCGATGCATCGCTCGCCGGTCACGGTGCCGGTGCGGGCAACTGCCCCATCGAGCCCTTCATCGCCGTCGCCGACCTGCACGAGTGGAAGCACGGCTGCGACGTCTTCAAGCTGCAGGACGCGGCCGACGACATCGTCCGCCCGCTGCAGGACCGCCCGGTCCGCGTCGACCGCGAGACCCTCACCCTCGGCTACGCGGGTGTGTACTCGAGCTTCCTGCGCCACGCGGAGGCCGCGTCGGCTCGCTACGGCATCGACGTTCGCACCCTGCTGCTCGAGGCCGGCAAGCGCAAGCTGGTCGGTGGCCAGGAGGACATGATCGTCGACATCGCGCTGAACCTCGTCGCCGAGCGCGAGGGCCAGAGCGCCTGATCCGAGGCAACTCCCAACTCGGGCGCCGTGACCGAATCGGTCACGGCACCCGAGTTGTCTTGTACGACAGTCGGATTACCGGGCGCCTTCCGCATCGCGCACCTGCATCGATCGGGCGCGCGCCTCGCCGATGGAAGCGATCCGATCCGGTCGGTTGCGCGGCGCCGCGGCGGGTTCAGCCGGCACGTCCGTCGGTCTCACCGAGCGCGGAGACCAGAACTTTCGGGTTGAGGATGCCGGTGGGATCGACCGCATGCTTGATGCGACGATTCAGAGCGAGGAGCTCCGGTGACAGCGCCGCGGCCAACGCCGCACGCTTGTGCCGTCCGATGCCGTACTCGGTGGGAACGGTGCCACCGAGAGCGACGACGAGTTCATGGATCTCACTGCGCGCCGCAGCGGCTGCGACAGCGGCCGCGTCGTCGCCGTGCGGATAGCCCAGGACCGGGTGGGTCAGTTCGTCCGCGGCGTGCGTGCAGCTGACGATGGTCGTTCCGTGGCGCTCCGCGATCGCGGCCAGCCCGTCGGTCAGTTCGCCGAGACGCCGAAGCGGCACCGCCACGTCGTCGCTGATCAACGCGCCGACCTGCTCCAGTGCTTCGTAGATCGCGTGGCGCGGGCGATCGAACACTTCCCCTTCGAACTCGTCGTCGGTCGCGAAAACATCTGCGGCACCGTGGCTTTTGCACGCCTTCTGCATGGTGTCGATCTCGCCCGGGGCCCCGAGTCCGGCGTCTGAGCGCGCGATCAGCAGAGCGCCGGCCGTCCGATCGAGGTCCATCCGGAGGAAGTCCTCGGCGAGACCGATCGCGGCACTGTCCATGATCTCGAGTTGGGACGGGCTGAGGGCGGCCGCGATGTCCTGTGCGGCGGCGGCAGCGTCGGACATGTGCGGAAAGTACGCCACCAGCGTGTGGGGGGACGCCGGTCGGGGAACGAGACGAAGGGTGACGCTCGTGATCACGCCGAGTGTTCCTTCGCTCCCCACGAAGAGCTTCGTCAATGCCAGACCGGGTGAGTCCTTCACGCGGGTCCCGCCGAGCTCCACCGCCGAACCGTCGGCGAGAACCACCGTCAGGCCCAGCACGTAGTCACTCGTGACGCCGTACTTCGCGCAGCACGGGCCACCCGCGTTGGTCGCGACGTTGCCTCCGATGGAACAGATCTCGAACGATGACGGGTCCGGTGGGTAGAACAAGCCGGCGTCCGCGGCAGCCCCCTTGACGTCGGCGGTGGCTGCTCCCGGCTCGACGACGGCCGTCCGTGACTCACGGTCTACGGAGATCGTGGTCATCCGTTCCAGACTGAGAGTGATGGCTCCGTCGATGGCGGTGGATCCTCCGACCACACTGGTGCCCGCACCCCGGGGAACGACCGGAACACCGTGATCGACGGCGAACCTGAGGACCTCCTGGACGTCGGCCGTGTCGGCGGCACGTACCACCACGGCGGGTGTTCCGGACTCGGGATCGAAGCTCCAGTCCTGCCGATAGGACTCGAGTAGATCGGGATCGGTGAGAACGGCGCCGGGTGAGAGTCGTTCTGCGAGCGCATTCAAGGATTCGCTGTCAAGCATGCGGGCCACGATATCCCAAGGGGCGGTGCGGTTTTCGAGAGGTTGTGTTTCATGTCACTCGGCTTGATCTCAACCCCTGTTGAGGTTTTACCCTCGGGCCCATGACGTATGTGAACCGGCCGTTGCAGGTCGCGGTCGTGGGAGCCGGTCCGGCCGGAATTCACGCTTCCGCCACCCTTTCTCGGCTCGCACCGGGAACACGGATCGACCTGTTCGAACGTCTGCCCGTCCCCTTCGGGCTGGTCCGGTACGGGGTCTCCCCGGATCATCCGAGGATCGAGAAGATCAGCGACGCGCTGCATGTCGTACTCGCCGACAGCGGTGTTCGACTCCTGTGCAACGTCGAGATCGGTGTCCACATTACGGTGGGTGAACTCCGCGACTCGTACGATGCCGTCATCGTCGCCACCGGTGCGCTGCGGGACGCGCCGCTGGAGCTTCCCGGCATCGACCTGCCGGGATCGTTCGGTGCCGCGGACTTCGTCTCCTGGTACCGCAGCCACCCCGACGTGTCGACTGCATGGCCGCTGGATGCCGAGGCGGTGGCAGTGATCGGCGCGGGCAACGTCGCCCTGGATGTCACCCGCATGCTCGTCAAGCACGCGCACACGCTGGCAGAGACCGACGTCTCCGACGACGTGCACGAGGGATTCGCGGCGAACCCGATCCGCGACGTGCATTTGTTCGCGCGACGAGGGCCCGCGGACGTCCGCTTCTCGCCCATCGAACTACGAGAGCTCGGCGACCAGTACGACGTCGACATCATCGTGAACCCCGCTGACCTCGAGCCGGATCCGCACCTCGATCGGATGACGCGCCAGTTCACCCCGGTTCGCCACGTCGTCGAGACCATGCGGGAGTGGGCCCACATCCCCGCGAGCCGGCGGACGGCGTCGCGGCGGGTGCACCTGCATTTTCACCAGGCCCCCTCAGCGATCCTCGGTGGTGATGCCGTGGACGGTCTGCGTACCGAGATCATGACGCCCGACGGCTACGGGCACGTCGTGGGATCGGGTGTACACGTCGAGCACGAGGTGCAGGCGGTCTACCGGGCGATCGGGTACGCGTGCACACCCGTGCCAGGCGTCCCGTTCGATCACTCCACCCGCACCGTCCCGCACATCGAGGGAGCCGTCGTCGACGGCGCCGGTACTCCTGTTCCCGGCCTCTACACCACGGGGTGGATCAAGCGCGGACCCGTGGGGCTGATCGAATCGACGAAATCGGACGCGCGTCGGACCGTCGAGACCCTGCTCGCAACGGCCGTCCCCGGCTCCCGCGCCCGTGCCGGAGGCCAGGTGATCGATCGACTGCTGCGAAAAAGGGGCGTTCGGCCGATCGGGTGGGACGGCTGGCTCCGAGTGGACTCCGCCGAAAGGGAGTGCGGAGACGCGCGTGGCCGCGAACGAGCCAGGATCGTCGGTCGCGACGAACTGATCGCCGTCGCCACTCGGACGCCGGCCCGGCGCTACACCGCAGCGGCGGTCCGGGCGCGGCCGGAGTCGTAACCCCACAGCCAGTCGGTGTACTTGTAGCTCGACGTGTCACGGATACGGAACAGTTCGTTGCGGGCCTCGCGTCCGGCTCCGTCGAGGTGCCACAGGTCGCCCCACATGCGTCCCACAGTGAGGATGCGGTTGCAGCGCGGTGCCCGCTCGGCATTGACGTCGCGCAGGATCGCCGGCCAGTTGGCGTTGTCGCCCTGCAGGTCCCGGGCCGCGTAGTCGGACAGGCACTTGGCGTCCTCGAGGGCCATGACGGCGCCGGACGCCAGGTACTGCAGCGGCGGGTGCGCGGCGTCGCCGAGGAGGATCATCCGCCCGTCCACCCAGTTCTCGACGGGCTCCCGGTCGAACATCGGCCACCACTTGTCGGTCCAGAGGTAGCCGAGCGCCTTCCGGGCGGACTCGTGGCAGTGGTCGTACGCGTGCGCGAGTTCCTCCGGGCTGCCCCACATCTCCTCGCCGCGCAGGAACGCGGGGGATTGGAAGACGGCGACCTGGTTCAGCATGGTGCCGCCCCGCAACGGGTACTGGATGAAGTGGCAGCGCGGTCCGATGTAGCCGACGACGTCCTCGATCTCGTCCGCGAACGGAACCTCCTCCATCGGCACGGTGCCGCGGAAAGCGACGTATCCGGAGCCGACCGGCTTGTCGTCGTGGATCTTCCGGCGCAGCGTCGAATGCAGGCCGTCCAACGCGAGCAGCGCGTCGGCGGCGTGCACGCTGCCGTCGGCGAGCGTCACGTGCACGCGGTCACCCTCGGTGACGGCGTCGACGACGTCGGCGTCGGTGACGAGATCCGCACCGGCGCGCCGGGCGGCGGCGACGAGTGCCGCGTGCAGATCCGAGCGGTGGACCACGAAGTACACGCCACCGTAGTGTTCCTGGTACTCGCGGCCCAGATCGATCCTGGTGAGTACTTCGGCGGTCACGGCATCCCGGAACACGATGTTCTTCGGGAGCACGCCCTTGGCGACCACCTCGTCGAAGATGCCCCATTCCTTCAGGATTCGCGAACCGTGCGGTCCGATCTGGAGCCCCGCACCGACCTCTCCGAATTCGGAGGCCCGTTCGAACAGCGTGACCTGTGCGCCGCGGCGGGCGAGAGCGAGGGCGTTCGCGGCGCCTCCGATGCCGCCACCGGCGACGATGACGTGCGTGTCCTTCAACGCGGACATGTCACTCCTTATGTTCGGGTCGGATCTGCGAACGCAGCCGCCCCTAGACCCTCGTGCGCGCGGAACCGTGGAGACAATAGAGTTCTGTCATGCGGAAGAACCCGCCCGCGAAGAAGGCGGCGAAGACGATCACTCGGCCGTCGTACGCGCTCGATTCGGTCGACAACGCGCTGCGGCTGCTGCAGATGTTGCGCGACGTCGGTGCGCTCCGCCTCAAGGACGCCGCCGAGGAACTCGGCACCGCTCCGTCCACCGCGCATCGACTGCTGGCGATGCTGGTCTATCGGGGGTTCGCCGTGCAGGACGAGAAGCGTCGCTACCACCCCGGGCCCGCGATGGGGGTGGGTCCCGCCCAGCAGGGATGGACGCGCGAACTGACCGACATCTGCCGGCCCCACATGGACGCCCTGTCGACGTCGATCGGCGAGACGATCAACCTGGTGATTCGCGTCGGATCGCAGGTGCGGTTCCTGTGCTCGGCCGAGTCGGAATCGATGTTGCGGGTCGGTGACCGGCAGGGCCAGGTGCTTCCGGCGGAACGGACGGCGGGTGGACGGATCCTGCTGGCCGAACTCCCTCGGCAGACCCTCGAGCAGCTCTATCTGCTTCCCGCCGGGGAGCCCGGTCCCGACCCTTCGTCCGAACTCGAGATCGATCGCCGACTCACACCCGACGAGTTCGAGTCCTTCCGCGGTGAACTCGAGGCGGCCCGGGCGGTCGGCTTCGCGGTCAACGTCGAGCAGACGGAGGCCGGTGTGGCCGCTCTCGGTGTCGCCCTGCGCAACGGCAACGGGCAGGCCGTCGCCGCGCTCACGGTGGCGGTGCCCACCACGCGCTACGGGCAGCACGTCGCCGGTCGCCTCGTCGCACAGCTGCGATCCACGGTCCGCGACGTCCAGGTGGAGATCGCCCACATCGGTTGAACCTTCGGCTCGCGAATCGATTTCACGAAGATCTCCCAGAGGGTCGATTCGGATCGTTCCGCTGGCTATCATCGACGATATTGCCGGGGTTTGTCGGGAATCCCCCCGTTAGGAACGACTTTCGTGGAGGTCGGAATGACCCTGCCGTCCTCGGCGCCCGAGCCGCTCCACCAGCACGGGCGATTACGTACCGACGATGTCGACCTGGCTCAGTCGGTGGTGTCCGCGGTGTACGAACCGCACGTGCTCGAGCCCCATGGCGGCGGGCGTCTGGATGCACGCCTGAACGCCGTGCAGAATGGTTCGCTGACGCTAGGCTATCTGACTTACGGTGTGGGAGCGGGAATTACACTGCCACCCAGTGAGCGGTGGTACCACGTGAACATCACCCTGTCCGGCGGAAGCCGGGTGGCGCGGGGTGACTCGGTGCGAGGTGAGACCGCGGCGATGGCGGGGGCGGCGATGCTGGTCCCGCACCATCTCCAGACCATTGAATGGGACTCGGACACCGCACAGTTCGCCCTGCGCGTGCCGCGCGTGGATCTGGAGAGCCATCTCGAGAATCTCACCCGGACACGTATTTCCGACCCTGTCGATTTCGATCTGGTGGTCGATCTGAATTCGACGGCGGGTCGTGGATTGCTTCGTTGTGTCGAATTCATTCGATCCGAATGGGAGGACGGGGGAATTCTCACGCGATACGACAATTCGCGTCGGCATCTGGAATCGCTGACGCTGACCAATCTCGTCATGGCAACGGGTGGGCCGCACCGTGAGTTGTTGGATCGGCCGCTCGGACAGGAGGTGCCCGATGCGCTGCAGCGTGCCGTCGACTACGTGCACGATCACGCGCGGTCGCTGCCGACGCTCGCCGACCTGACGGCGGTGTCCGGCTCGAGTGCTCGCACGCTGCAGAACCAGTTCCTGCGGCACTTCGACCGCACTCCGATCCAGTACATACGAGACGTGCGATTACGGGGGGTGCGTGACGACCTGCTGCATCCGGACTCGCCGGATGTGACCGTCACCGACGTCGCCGCTTCGTGGGGGTTCTACAACCTGGGCCGGTTCTCGTCGCTGTATCGGGAGGTGTACGGGGAGTCCCCCTCGGAGACACTGCGGCGGTGCCGCTCATGATGCTGCGGCGGTGCCGCTCGTGACGCTGTGGCGGTGCCGCTCGTGATGCTGCGGTGGTGGGGGCATCGTCCGGTGTGCCGACGCCCCCACCGGTGCGCGGCTCAGATCACCTGGACCACGTGCTTGTATTCCTGGAACTCTTCGAGCGCTCGGTGGCCGTTGAGCCGCCCGAGTCCGCTCTGCTTGTAGCCGCCCTCTTCGAACTGGTCGACGACGACGGCCCATCCGTTGGTCCACACGGTGCCGGCGTCGAGTGCGTCGGCCATGCGTAGTCCGCGCGCGCCGTCCTGTGTCCACACGGAAGCGGCGAGCCCGTACTCGGTGGCGTTGGCCATCCGGACGGCGTCGTCCTCGGTGTCGAAGACTTCGAACGTGGCGACCGGGCCGAACAGTTCGCGCTGGACGAGTGGGGACTTCACGTCGTCGACGGCGAGGAGTGCGGGCCGGAAGTAGGCGCCGTTGTCGAGGGCGGGGTCGTCGGGCCGCCCGCCGCGGACAAGGATCTCGGCGTCGTCGGCGTGCTCGGTGAGCAGCGCCTCGAGCCGGTCGCGGGAGGAGATGTCGATCATCGGACCCATGTGCGAGGTGTCGGCGTCACCCGGCCCCACGTGCACGTTCGCGAGGGCGTGGACGAGCGCTTCGCGGACCCGGTCCGCGATCGAGCGCTGGACGAGGATCCGGCTGCCTGTCATGCAGAACTGTCCCGTGAACGTGGTGATTCCGGCGACAATCGTGCCTACCGCTGTATCGATGTCGGCGTCGTCGAACACGATCATCGGTGTCTTGCCGCCGAGTTCGAGTGACAAGCGCTTGAGGGTGGCGCCGCCGGCCGCCATGATCTGCCGGCCTACCGCGGTGCTGCCGGTGTAGCTGACGGCGTTCACCTCCGGCGACGACACCAGCAGTTTCGCACCGTCGCTGCCGGACTCCGTGAAGATGTTGAGGACGCCGGCGGGCAGGGACGGGCATTCGGCCAGCAGTTCGGCCAGTCGCGCGTTGACGAGTGCGGTCTGCGCGGCCATCTTCATCACCACCGTGCATCCGGCCGCGAGCGCCGGTGCGAAGGACCGCACCGACAGCACCACCGGCGAGTTCCACGGCACGATGACGCCCGCGACACCGATCGGCTCGGACAGCAGCATCGAGTAGACGCCGTCGCGGACCCGGCCGCCGCGACCGGAATCGGTGAGGGCCTGCGCCGCGTAGTACCGCAGCTTGGACGGTGTCAGTCCGAGCTCGAAGTCGGCTTCCGGAAGGATCTTTCCGTTCTCGCGGGCCAGCAGCATCGCGAGTTCACCGGACGCCGCCTCGATCCGGTCCGCCATCTCCTCGAGCACCCTGGCGCGCAGGTGACGATCGCGCCGCCACGGGTGGGTGACGAACGTGTTCCGGGCGATCCGGACTGCGTCCCGCACCTGGTCGACGTCGGCGTCGTAGAAGGTGCCGAGCGGTTCCCCGGTCGCGGGTGAGAGCGACGTGCCGATGGTGCTCGACGGCTCCCAGCGGCCTCCGATGTAGTTGCGGGCGGTGTCGGCGCGAAGTGTGGACTCGATGGTCGTCATGTGGCTTTCCTTGTCGCCGGGGCCGAGGCGTCGGCAGCCTTCGGCCGGGTGAATCGGACGTGGAGGGGGTCGGGGCCGAAGTGGTGCCCGGGCAGGCGCTCGGCCAGCACGGTCACCTGTTCGACGAGTTCGCGGAGTTCGGCCAGGGCGTCGGGAGCGACGTCGTCGGATGCGAACGTGCGGTCGACGAAGAACGCTCCGTTGGGGGCGGTGAGGGCGCCGAACCAGGCGAGGACGTCACGCAGATGCCGCTCCGCGGAGAGGAAGTGGTGCGGGGCCGCTGCGACGGTGAGGATCCCGACGGGTTTGTTCCGCAGGGCGTCGTTGGGCAGGGCGTCGACGAGCAGTTTCAGGGTGCCGGTGAACGACCCGCGGAACACCGGCGACGCGAGGATCACCGCGTCGGCGGCGCGCACGCGTTCGACGGCGTCGTCACCCCAGAGTGCGACCACGGGGTCGGCGGTGGGTTCGGGGACCAGTCGGTCGACGGCCCAGCCGGGTTGTCGAGCCCGGACGTCGTCCTCGACGCGGCCGAGAGCGCGAGCAAGCTTGCCCGGCGGCGTCGGGCTCCCGTAGACGGTGAGAAGGTTCATGTCACAGTCGCTTCCGGGTCACTGCCGCAGGCCGGCTTCGCGCATGAGCGGCAGCACCCGCTCACCGAAGTATTCGAGTTCCTGGACGTAGTCGAGGAATCCGACCATCATCCCGCCGACGCCGGCCTGCTCCAGCTCGAGGAGCTGATCGACGATCTGCTCCGGCGTACCGATGAGCGGGTAGCCGCCGTAACCGAGGATGAAGCGCTCCTGCATCGCCTTGATCTTGTCGAACGATCCGCTCTCGGATCCCAGTCCGCCGGACACCTGGCGTGCGACGTCCCAGTCACCCTGGTCGAGGATGTGGTCGAGGAGTTGCTTGGTCTCCTTCTCGGTGTCCCGGCAGATGATGTTGCCGTAGCTGAGGATTCCGAGGTCGCTGCCCTGGTCTCGGGCGATGCCGCGCACGCGGGCCGCGGTGTCCTTCGCCTCGGCGGGGTCGGAGAAGGCGATGAAGTTGAAATCGCATTCGCGGGCGCAGAATTCGAGCCCGGCCGGAGAGTTTCCTGCGTTGACCAGTACGGGGTACGGCTGCTGGATCGGCTTGGGGGAGGAGAACGCGTCCTTGATCTCGAAGAACTCGCCGGTGAAGTTCACGCCCTCGCCCTCGGTCCACATGCGCTTGACGACCTCGATCCACTCGGAGCCGTAGCGGTACCGGATGTCGTGCTCGCGTTGGGTGCCGCCGAACATCTCCATCTCGGCCTTGTACCAGCCCATCGTCATGTTGAGTCCGTGCCGACCACCGGAGATGTGGTCGACCGTGACCGACTCCTTCGCGGCAACGATCGGGTGCTTGGTCGGAACGTGAATCGTGGTGAACACCATGATGTTCTCGGTGGCCTCGGCGATACCGGCCGCCCACGCGTGGGTCTCGTAGTTGGAGCCGTTGAAGTTCGTCTCGCCGCCCATACCGCGGTAGCGGGCCACCGGCAGCATCGCCTCGAAGCCGAGGCGGTCGGCCAGCTGCGCGATCCTCTTGCCGTGTTCCCACGTCAATTCGTACGTGGTCTCGGCATGAGTCGCCATGAGCCCGTGGCTGACGTTGGAGCCGAAGATGCCGAGCTTCATCCGGTTGTCGTTGAACATCGCAACGCCGCTGGCGCGGCGGGCCTCGAGCAGGTCTTCGTAGCTCGTCGTCGGGGTGGGCATGTCGTTCTCCTCTGTGGGGGCGGGGCACCGGCCTATCGGTGGGCCGGCGGGTCGGTGGGGGGTGTGCAGGCACGGTAGGCAGGGCGAACGCTGCGGAACTATGCGAGAAGCGCAACCCCACAGGCCGCTTTGCGCAGAAAGCGGTCGAAGTTCCGCACAGCAGAATTAGGTGGGCTTCCGTGTGGCGTCCTACATACGTTGAGGCGGATGCCGCACGCGAGTGCTCACGAGGAGAGTCGATGACTGCCCCAGAAACCCACGATCCCGCGCTGGATCAGCTGTACGCCGATTTCGCGACCGAGAATCTCAATCCGTTGTGGACTCAGCTCGGTGACCTGATGCCCGTGGCCCCCGCATCGAAAGCTGTTCCGTTCGTGTGGAAGTGGTCCACGTTGTACCCGCTCGCGCAGCGGGCCGGGGACCTGGTCCCCGTCGGGCGTGGTGGTGAACGTCGAGCGATCGCGCTGGCCAATCCTGGTCTTGGCGGCGTCCCGTACGTGACGCCGACGCTGTGGGCGGCCATCCAGTATCTGGGTCCGAGGGAAACCGCTCCAGAACATCGCCACTCGCAGAACGCCTTCCGCTTCGTCGTCGAAGGCGAGGGGGTATGGACGGTCGTCGACGGCGATCCGGTCGCGATGCGCCGCGGCGACTTCCTGCTGACGCCGGGCTGGGCCTTCCACGGCCACCACAACGAGACCGATCATCCGATGGCATGGATCGACGGTCTCGACATTCCGTTCGTGAACTACACCGACACCGGGTTCTTCGAGTTCGGGGCCGACGGCGTGACCGACATGTCGACGCCGGACATCTCACGCTCGGAACGACTCTGGGCGCATCCGGGCCTGCGTCCGCTGGTCGGCGTCGACACGAGGGTCAGTTCGCCCATCGCGTGCTACCGCTGGGAGCACACCGATGCTGCGCTGCGTGAGCAACTTGCGCTCGAGGACGAGGGTTACCCGGCCACGACCGAACCCGGCCACGCCGCCGTGCGGTACACCAACCCGACCACGGGCAGCGACGTGATGCCGACGATCCGGGCCGAATTCCACCGTCTGCGCCCGGGCGCTGCGACCCGCACCCGTCGGGACGTCGGCGGCACGGTCTTCCAGGTGTTCGAGGGAGAGGGCTGTTTCCGGCTCGGGGACCAGGCTCACGATGTCGCGAAAGGCGACATGATCGTCGTTCCGTCGTGGGTGCCGTGGAGCCTCGAAACCGGCGGCGGCATCGATCTCTTCGCCTTCTCGGACGCTCCGATCGTGGAGCGCCTGCACTTTCATCGCACCCAAATCTCCGAAGGAGCCTGACCCCATGCGTCTCGCCACACTCCGCCTCGACGGCGGTACCGCGGCCGTCCGCGTCGATTCCGATACCTCCGCGACAGTCGTCGACGGTTACACGGATCTGTCGGCTCTGCTGAGCGACCCGGACTGGAAGGCGGTCGCGGAGCGGGCGGCGGGGGCTGTCGTCGACCTCGCCGACGCCGACTACGCACCGGTGGTCCCGAACCCCGGGAAGATCGTGTGCGTGGGCCTCAACTACGGCACGCACATCACCGAGATGGGGCGGGAGCTGCCGGAATACCCGACTCTGTTCTCGAAGTTCAAAGAGGCGCTCACCGGCGCGTACGACGATGTGATCGTGCCCGCGTACGCGGCATCGCAGCTGGACTGGGAGGCCGAGCTGGCCGTCGTCATCGGCAAGCCGGCGTACCAGGTGTCCGAGGCGGACGCCGACGCCTACATCGCCGGCTACTCGGTGATCAACGACTACACGATGCGCGACTTCCAGTACCGCACGCTGCAGTGGGACCAAGGCAAGACATTCGAGAAGACCAGCGGGTTCGGCCCGGTCCTCGACACCGACTACGAGCTCGGCACGCGCATCGAGACCCGGCTCGAGGGCGAGGTCATGCAGTCGGCCACCACCGATGACCTGGTGTTCACCCCTACGAAGCTCGTCGACTACATCTCGCACATCGTCACCCTGCAGCCTGGTGACGTCATCATCACAGGCACCACCGGCGGTGTGGGTCATGCCCGCAAGCCCGCCCGCTACATCGGTGACGGGGATACGGTCGAGGTGAGCATCGAGGGACTCGGCTCGGTGCGCAACAAGACCATCGTCAGGTAGGAGCGTTCGTGACCTTCAACGATCTGGATCTGGCCGAGCGCCTGGATATCGCGCGAGAGGGCACCGCGTACTTCGCGCAGAAGCTGGCGGAGCTGTCGGACGAGGAGATGCCCGGTCCGAGCCTGCTCGACGGGTGGACGCGTAAGCACCTTGTCGGGCACGTCGGCTACAACGCCGCCGCGTTGTGCCGGCTCCTCGACTGGGCGGCCACCGGGGTGGAGACACCGATGTACGAGTCGGTGGAGCAGCGGGGACGCGAGATCGACGAGGGCGCAACGCTCAGTGCCGGGTCGTTGCGAAACCTGTTCGTCGAGAAGGCAGCGCAACTCGACGAGAAGTGGCGCGCGCTCCCGGACGCCGCCTGGGACGCCGAGGTGCGGACGGCGCAGGGGCGGACGGTGCCGGCGTCGGAGACGGCGTGGATGCGCAACCGCGAGGTGTGGATCCACGCGGTCGACCTCGGCAACGGTGGACGGTTCGAGGACTTCCCACAAGTGGTGCTCGGCTCGCTTCTCGACGACATCGTCGGCATGTGGCGACGCAAGGGCGAGGGTTCGGGGCTGGTGCTCGAGGTGGACGATCGGCGGTTCGTCGTGGTCGAGGAGGGTCCGCCGGTCACCGACATGGTCGCGGGACCGCTTGCCGCCGTGGTGCGCTGGGCGTCGGGCCGCGGCGCGAGCGGCCTCACCGCCGGCAGCGAACTGCAGCCGCCGCGCTGGCTCTGAGGCGCCCGAGCCTGCAGGCTGTCCAGGACTTCGATCGACACTTCCGGGTGGGCATTGACTCGAACATGAGTTCGAACTAGGCTCGTCTCATGAATCCGGGGGGACTCAACAATTCGGGCATCGCAGTCGCTTCGCTGCGGCCTGGCGACGTGGGATCGCTCGCCGAAGCGGCCCTTGTGCAGGGCATGGCCGACGTTTGCCGTGAGATCGAACGGCTCCAAGCGTTGCGGGTAGCGATGGCCGCCGAAGTCGATGCGCGTGCAGTCTCGTTCGACACCCTCGGATTTCGTAGCGTCAAGCAGTGGTTGGCTGCGAACACGTTGCTGGAAGTGCCGGCCGCAGCACGGATCCTCGCATTGGGCCGGATGCTGAGCCGGCAGCCCGAGATCGCCGACGCGTTCAATGCCGGAGATATTTCGGCCGAGCATGCCGCCCTGATCGGGAAGTTCTGCGAAACCCCGCCCCGCGGTATGCCGAACGAGGCGTTGGATTCATGTCGGAAGGTGTTGCTGGACGCCGCGTCCGGGCCTACTGCGACCACGATGACCGTGCGCACCTGCATCTCGCGGTTGGAGCGGATCTTCGAATCCGACGAACTGCCACCCAGCGAAGACACCGAACGCAACGAATTCCACGTCTCGAAAACCTTGAACGGACGCGTCGCGGTCAAGGGTGATCTCGATGCGGTGACCGGCGAGATGCTGCTGACCGCGCTGTCGGCGTTGACGAAGCCGCGCAACCCGATGGACGACCCGGCCGGTGCCCGTACGCCGGCACGGCAGCGCGCGGACGCGTTCGCCGAAATCTTGCGCCGCTACCTCGACTCCGGCGACGCGCCGATCGAGGGCGGGGAGCGGCCGCACCTGTCGCTGCATGTGAACGCTGCCGACCTTGCCCGCAGCGAGTCGGCTCACGAGTGGGCGCACACGGATGGCGATCCGGACCTGTTCGGCGACAGAGACATCGCACGCCTGCCTCACACGGGGCCGCTGTCGATCGCGTCCGCTCGCAGGCTCGCCTGCGACTGTCACCTCACCGCCATCGTCATGGACGACGGCGTCCCCTTGAATCTGGGGCGGACGAGCAGGACCGTGTCGAAGAAGCAGCGCCGAGCGTTGATCGCCCGCGACCACGGCTGCGCCTTCCCCGGCTGCGGCGCACCACCCGCCCACTGCGAAGGCCACCACGTAAAGCATTGGGCAGACGGCGGACCCACCGACCTCGACAACCTCGTCCTACTCTGCCGCTACCACCACACCTTGCTGCACCACAGCCACTGGGACGTGAAAATCGGCGCCGAGCGGCACCCGTGGTTCACCCCACCGAGCACCGTCGACCCCTACAAGAAACCCATCCCCGCCCACAACCGCGCGGGACCACACGCGGCCTGACCGCGACAACGGCACGCACTGCCGCCCGAAACCACTGAAGCCGGCACCCTGCAAGAGGGTGCCGGCTACAGGGGAGGGGGAAGAGCGGCTGAGCGGCGACAGGCCCGTTTCAGGCTGTCGGCGGAACGTGCCCGGTGACGATGCGGTGGATCAGCCGCGCCGCAGTCCGGGCGGTGCGGTTGTCGACGTCCAGGCACGGGTTGAGTTCGGCGACATCGACGACAGCGAGCTTGCCGCTCGCGCTCACCCGATCACACACGTGCTGGATGATCTCGAGCGGAACGCCGTAAGCGGCGGGCGCGCTGACACCCGGTGCGACACCGGCGGGCAGGACATCGAGATCGATCGTCAGGTAGACGATGTCGACGTCGCCCAAGAAGTCGGTGAGGAACTCGTCGACCCGGGCGCGATCGGCGACACCGCAGTGATCGTCCAGGAGGTACCGGACCCCGAGGCGGTGCGCAGTGTCGAACAGCACGTTGGTGTTGCTGGGCTGGCTGATGCCGATGACGTCGTACCGGTGGCTGGCACCCGCAGCCTCCTCGGCCTCGGCGATCTGGCGGAATGGCGTCCCGGAGCTCGGGATCGGGTCGCTGCGCAGATCGAAGTGGGCGTCGAGGTTGAGGATGCCCAGACGCGGATGCTGCTGCCGCAGCGCAGATCCGGCGACACCCAGGTAGGTGCCGTACGCGACCTCGTGGCCGCCGCCGAGGACCACCGCGAGCCGTCCGGAGTCGAGTGCCGTCGTCACGGCGCGGCCCAGCGTGTCCTGGCCTTCTTCGAGCCGGTCGCCCGTCACGGCGACGGTGCCCGCATCGGACAGCGCCGTCTCCTTCTCCAGGGCCATCGAGGACAGCGCCTTGCGGAGCGCATCGGGTCCGGCAGCGGCGCCCTGGCGTCCCTTGTTGCGGCGCACGCCCTCGTCGCTGGCGAATCCGATGAGGACCGTGCCGGGGCCCGCGCCGGGACGGTAGGGGGTGACGGCCTGATGCCAGCGAAGATGCTCGGGCCCGAGACCGTCGGTGCGTCCCGACCACGGCCGGGGAGCGATGTCGACGTCGATGTTGTTCGTCATGTCAGCTACCTGCTCCCTCGATCAGTTCGTGGTCGTCGCGAGGACGCCGTCCTTGAACACTTCACGAACCAGCGGCACACCGGGACGGTAGGCGAGATGCAGGTACGACGGGGCGTCGAGCGCGATGGCGTCGGCGCGGGCGCCGATCCGCAGGCTGCCGACGTCGTCGCGGCGCAGTGCCTTCGCGCCGCCCGCGGTGGCCGCCCACACGGCCTCGGCCGGGGTCATGTGCATGTCCCGGACGGCGATGGCAATGCAGAACGGCAGGCTGGTGGTGTAGCAGGTACCGGGATTGCAGTCCGCACCCAGCGCGACGGTGACGCCGGCGTCGATCAGCGCGCGGGCCCCGGGGTACTGGTTGCGGGTGGAGAAGTCGGCCCCCGGCAGCAGGGTCGCCACCGTCGAGCTGCCGGCGAGGGAGTCGATGTCGGCGTCGGTCACGTAGGTGACGTGGTCCACCGAGGCCGCACTCATCTCGACGGCCAGTTGCACGCCGGGGCCCTCACCCAGCTGGTTGCCGTGCACGCGGGGGATCAGACCGTGCGCGACACCGGCGGCGAGGACCGCGCGGGACTGCTCGACAGTGAACGCGCCGCGCTCACAGAACACGTCGATCCACTTCGCGTACGGGGCGCATGCCGGAATCATCTCGTCGACGGCCATGGTGACGTACTCGTCGCCGCGGCCCGCGTACTCCGGCGGCGGGACGTGCGCGGCCAGCAGCGTGACCTCGTCGGTGAACCGGCCCGCGACCTGCACGCTGCGCAGTTCGTCGCGGGTGCTCTGGCCGTAGCCGCTCTTGATCTCGACGGTCGTGCTGCCCGAGCGCAGCGACTCGTCGAGCAGGCGTCGCACGTTCGCGGCGAGTTGGTCGTCGCTCGCGGCCCGCGTCGCCTCGATCGTGGTGCGGATGCCGCCGGCCGCGTACTTCTCGCCCGACATGCGCGCCGCGAACTCCTCGGCCCGCTCCCCGGCGAACACCAGGTGCGAGTGGCTCTCGACGAAGCCGGGCAGCACGGCCCGGCCACCGAGATCGAAACCGGTGTCGGCGGCCGGGGCGTCCGCGGAGTCACCGACCCACGCGACCACGCCGTCCTCGAACACCACCGCTGCGTTCTCTCGGACACCCAGCGGCCCGTCGCCCAGCGAGGGGTCGTTGGTGACGAGGGTGCCGATGTTCGTCAGTGCGGTGGTCCGGGGACCGGTCGTGGTCACGTGAGGCTCCTAGGTGACTTTTGTTCGAGGGGTGGATCAGTGATCGGGTGGCCGGGGTCAGACCCGGCTGTCGACCATCGAGGTGTGGGCGGGGTAGATCATCTCGGCCGGCGGGTTGTTGGTCCGCTTGGCGACCGGGTAGTAGATCGCGCCGGTGAGCACGATGCCGACGATCCACGAGATGTCCGCGCCGCCGAGCATGTCGGTGATCGGGCCCGTGTACATCTTCTGCGCGAGGAACGGGATCTGGGCGAGCACGCCGATCGCGTAGACGATCAGGGCCGGGGCGTTCCAGGCTCCGTAGCGGCCCTTGGGGTCGTACAGCGCCGGGATGTCGATGCGTTCCTTCGAGATCAGGTAGTAGTCGATCAGGTTGATCGCACTCCACGGGGTGAACACCATCAGCAGCACCAGGACGAAGTTCTTGAAGTTGTCCAGGAAGTCGGCGCTCGCGGCGATCGCGATGAACATCGAGATGACGGTGAAGCCGAGGATGTAGAACGAGCGGGCCTTGGTCGAGATCTGTGAACGGCCGTCGAACGCGGTGACGGTGGTGAGGATCGACATGAAGCCGCCGTACGCGTTGAGGACGTTGACCGTCAGCTTGCCGGTCACGATCACCAGGTAGATCAGGAACGCGATGATCGCGGGCCCGGCGAGGTCGCCCATGAAGCCGACCTGGTTGCCGAGGAAGGCGTCGCCGGCGACGGCCGCGACGAGGGCGCCGAAGGTCATCGACCACTGCGATCCGATGACGCTGCCGAGGAAGGTCGACCAGAATGTGGTGCGCTCGCTGGTCTCGCGGGGCAGGTAGCGGGAGTAGTCGGCGACGTACGGGCCGAAGGTCAGCTGCCAGCCGGCGCCGAGCGAGATCGCGAGCAGGAAGGTCACGAAGTCGAAGTCGACGATGCCGACGTAGTCGAGCACGTCGTACTCGAGGAACAGGCGGATCGCCAGGTACGTGAAGCCGACGATGCCGACGACGGTCGCGATCTTGCCGACGATGTGGATCAGCTTGTAGCCGGTGACGGCGACGAACGCGGTGAGCAATCCGAAGATCACGATGCCGATCCAGGCGCTGTCGAGGCCGAGGACCTTGTTCACGGCCTGGCCCGCCAGGACCGTGCCGGTGGCGGCGAAGCCGAGGTACATCAGGATCACGAGCACGAGCGGGATGACCGCGCCCTTGACGCCGAACTGGGCGCGGCTCGAGATCATCTGCGGCAGGCCCATGCGGGGGCCCTGCGCCGAGTGGAGGGCCATCACGGCGCCGCCGAAGACGTTGCCGATCAGCAGGCCGATGATGGCCCACAGGGCGTCGGCGCCGAAGACGACCGCGAGGGCGCCGTCCACGATCGCGGTGATCTGCATGTTCGCGCCGAACCACAGCGTGAACTGGCTACGGGGCGTGCCGTGGCGCTCGTCGTCGGGAACGACGTCGATGGTGCGCCGCTCCGGGGTGAGGAGCACCTCGGAAGTGCTGCCGTCGTCGTGTGTCATTGGGTCTGCTCTTTCTGCGGTGACCGCACCCTGCGGCGGGGTCGACTTCCGGGGGTGATGCCCACCTTCTTCGATGCTTGTGCGCTGGATCACGCCATGCCGATGGGAAATGTATAGGCCTGTATATACAGGCCTGTCAACATCCAGGTTTGTATCCGGATTGTTTGTCCTGGTAACCGGTCAGAAGCCCTTCCCGGGATTCATCAGACCGAGCGGATCGAACGCGGCCTTCACCGCGCGATGGATGTCCAAACCTGTCTCTCCCACTTCGAGCGCCATCCAGCGTCGTTTCAACACCCCGACGCCGTGCTCACCTGTAAGGGTGCCACCCAGCTCGAGCGCGCGCCGGAACACCTCGTCGGCGGCGGTCCAGACGGCGTCCGGGACCGACCCGTCGGCGCGGCGGTCGAACACGAACGTGGGGTGCACGTTGCCGTCGCCCGCGTGCGCGACCGTCATCACCGTGACGTCGTTCCGGCGCGAGATCTCCTCGATCGACTCGACCATCTCCGGCAGCCGGGAGCGTGGCACCCCCACGTCCTCGACCAGGCACTGTCCGAGGCGTTCGGCCGCCGGGTACGCGAGCCGACGAATCTCGAGCAACTGGGCCGACTCGGCGGGATCCTGGGAGAGCGCGACGAAGTCGGCACCCGCCTCGGAGAACAACCGTTCGATCGCGGCGGCGGCCTCGTCGGCATCGGGGCCGTCGGCCTGTGCGATGAGCATCGCCTCGGTGCCGGCCTCGAGACCGATGCGCTTCCACTCGTCGATCGCGACGAGCGTCGCCCGGTCGATCAGTTCGAGCAGGCTCGGTCCGATCCCCGCGCGCACCACCGCGGCGACTGCGTCCGCGGCGGCCCGCAGCGACGGGAAGCTGCCGACGATCGTCGCGGGTTCCCGGGACGGCCGCGGCCGCAGGCGCACGGTCGCGCCGGTGACGATGCCGAGCGTTCCCTCGGAGCCGACGAGGAGCCCGGTGAGGTCGTAGCCCGCGACGCCCTTGACGGTGCGGTGGCCGGTGTGGAGGATGCGGCCGTCGGCCAGCACCACCTCGAGGCCCAGGACGGAGTCCCGCGTGACGCCGTACTTGACGCAGCGCAGCCCGCCCGCGTTGGTGGCGATGTTGCCGCCGATCGTGGAAATCTGGAAGCTGCTCGGATCGGGCGCGTACATCAGGCCGTGCTCGGCGGCCGCCCGGTCGAGATCGGCGTTGACGACACCGGCCTGCACCACCGCCAGTTGATCCGCGGGATTCAGCTCGACGATGTCGCGCATGGCCGCGGTGGACACCACCAGGCAGCCGTCGATCGCGGTGGCGCCGCCGGCCAGTCCGCTGCCTGCGCCGCGCGGCACCACCGGAACCTTGTGCTCCGTGGCCCATTTCAGGGCTGCCGCAACGTCCTCGGTGGAGTCCGCGACGAGCACGGCCAGGGGCAGGCCGGGAACGGCCAGGTGCGCCTCGTCCCGGGTGTAGGCGTCCATGACGTCGGGATCGGTGACGAGCCGGCTCGAGCCGAGCGCGTCGGCGAGGGCGTTGAGAGACATCGGGTTTCCTCGTATCGGTCGGATCGTGGTGTTCAGCCGGCCGGCTGAGCGGTGAAGTGGTCGACTGCGGCGAGCACCGCGTCCTCGGCGTCCCGGTTTCCGACGGTCACGCGCACGCCCTCGCCCGCGAAGGCGCGCACGGACACCCCGTGCGCGACGCAGGCCGCTTCGAGTTCCGCTGCGCGGTCTCCGATCGGGATCCACACGAAGTTGCCTCCGCTGGTGGGGGTTCGGATGCCCCTGTCGGCCAGCCCGGAGCGCAGGTGCCGGCGACCGTCCCGCACCGACTCGACGATCCGGTCGGTGTGCCCGGCGTCGGTGAGCGCGGCGCACGCCGCGGCCTCGGCGACCGAACTGAGGCCGAACGGCGGGGCGGCGGCGTGCAGGGGAGCGGCGACGGCGGAGTCGGCGATCGCGTAGCCCACGCGTAGGCCCGCCAGGCCGTACGCCTTCGAGAACGTCCGCAGCACCACGACGTTCGGGTACTCGCGCAGCAGTTCCACGCCGTCGACCTGTTCCTCGGCGAATTCGCGGTACGCCTCGTCGAGGATCACCAGGACGTGCGACGGCACGCCGTCCAGCAGTCGACGCACCTCGGCCTCGGTGAGTTCGGTGCCCGTCGGATTGTTCGGGTTGCACACCAGTACCGCGCGGGTGCGGGGCGTCACCGCGGCGATCATGGCGTCGACGTCGTGCCGGTGCTGGGCGTCCAGTGGTACCGGAACGGCTGTGGCACCGGCGATCCCGACGAGAATCGGATACGCCTCGTAGCTGCGCCACGCGTGCACCACCTCGGTGCCCGGACCCGTGTACGCCGTGAGGACCTGTTGCAGCAGTGCCAGGGAACCTGCACCGGTGAGCACCGCGTCGGCCGGAACGGACAACCGCTCGGCGAGTGCCGCGACGAGGTCGTCCGCGAACAGCGTCGGATACAGGTGCCCGTGCTCGCCCGCGCGGGCGATCGCCTCGACGACGGCTGGGGAGGGGGCGATCGTGGATTCGTTGCTCGACGCCCGCCAGCGGACCGTCGCGGCGCCGGACGCCTTCGAATAGGCGGGCAGCGCATCGATCTCGGGCCGGGCCCGGGGCAGCGCGATCGTCCGGGTCACTGCAGGGCACCGATCTCGTGCTCGGCGGCGGCGACCAGCGCGCCGGAGGCGGCCAACGTCACCACCTGCTCGATCTCCGGTGCGAGGAACCGATCGGTGCCCGGCCCGGCCACCTGCTCACGCACGGCGCGGACCACCGCACCCGTCCCCGGCGCGGGCTGCAGCGGGGAACGCAGATCGATTCCTCGTGCGGCGGTGAGAATCTCGATCGCGAGGACGCGGGTGAGTCCGTCCACGGCGCGGCGGAGCTTGCGGGCGCCCGACCAGCCCATCGACACATGATCCTCCTGCATCGCCGACGACGGAATGGAGTCGACGCTCGCCGGCGCCGCCAGCCGCTTGAGTTCGGAGACGATCGCGGCCTGCGTGTACTGCGCGATCATCAGGCCGCTGTCCACACCCGGGTCGTCGGCGAGGAAGGGCGGCAGTCCGTGGTTGCGGGCGACGTCGAGGAACCGGTCCGTCCGGCGCTCGCTGATGCTCGCGACGTCGGCCGCGACGATCGCGAGGAAATCGAGGACGTACGCCACCGGCGCGCCGTGGAAGTTGCCGTTGGATTCCACTCGGCCGTCGAGCGTGACGACGGGATTGTCGACGGCGGAAGCGAGTTCACGGTTGGCGACCGTACGGGCGTGCTCGACGGTGTCACGCGCACCACCGGCCACCTGCGGTGCGCAGCGCAGCGAGTAGGCGTCCTGCACGCGGGTGTCCTCGGGGCCGGCGTGGCTCGCGACGATCGGCGAATCGGCCAGCAGCCGAGCCATGTTGGCGGCGGCCGCGGCCTGACCGGGGTGCGGTCGCAGCGCCTGCAGGTCCGCCGCGAACACCCGGTCGGTGCCGAGCAGGCCCTCGACGCTCATCGCGGCCGCGATGTCGGCGAGCTTGAGCAGATGATCGAGATCGGTGACGGCGAGCGCGAGCTGGCCGAGCATGCCGTCGGTGCCGTTGATGAGGGCCAGCCCCTCCTTCTCGGCGAGGACCACCGGGCTCAGGCCGTGTTCCGCGAGGGCGTCGGCGGCACCCGACAGCCGTCCGTCGGCGGTACGGACAGTGCCCTCACCGGTCACCGCGAGCGCGACGTGCGCGAGCGGCGCCAGATCACCCGAGCAACCGAGGCTGCCGAACTCGTGGACCACCGGCGTGATCCCCGCCGTCAGCAGGTCGGCGTACGCCTGCGCCACCTCGGGCCGCACACCCGTGCGTCCCGTGGCGAGCGTGGACAGGCGCAACAGCATCAGCGCACGGACGACCTCGCGCTCCACCTCGGGACCGGATCCCGCCGCGTGCGAGCGGACCAGGCTGCGCTGCAACTGGGTTCGCATCTCCTGCGGGATGTGCCGGGTGGCGAGCGCGCCGAAGCCGGTCGACACGCCGTACACCGGGCGGGGGTCGGCGGCGAGGTCCTCGATGCGCGCCCGCGAGCGCGCGATCTCGGCGAGGGCGTCGTCGGTGAGGCGGACCCCGTGGCCGCGGCGTGCGACGTCGACGACGTCCTGGATCGTGACGGGTCCGAGGCCGACCTCGACGAGATCGGTGGATTGGGTGGTGAGCGTCATGGGGGACTCCGAAGGAAAGGTACGGCCCGGCGAACGCGGCGGCCGTGAAGATTGTGTCTCGTATACGAGACCATAGTCTCGTATGTAAGACAAGGGGAAGGCGGGTGTCGGTCGAATCGGCGGTCAGGCTCGGGAGGCTCGGAGCGCTCAGGCCTCCAGGGACTCCTCGATCATGCGGTCGCTCAGGCTGTCCGAGAAGTGCGCGGCCGCGTCCGTGACGAGCCGGGCCAGCTCGGTGGTCTCGGCATCGCTGCGCGCGCCCGTCAGGTATGCGACACCGAGCGCGGCGACAGGACGTCCGTCCCGGGTGACGACCGGGCTCGCGATGCACGTGACGCCGTTGGTGGTCGAGTCGTGCTCCACCGAGTACCCCAGTTCCCGATCGGCCTTCGACAGGGCGCGCAGGTCGTCGAGGGACGTCGGCCCCTCGCCGGTGCGGGTGGGCCAGGTGTATCCGGCGTACAGGGCGCTGAGCTGCTCGGGGTCGAGGCGTGCGAGGATCGCGCGTCCGACCGCCGTCAGGTGAGCGGGCAGCCGGGTACCGACCTCGGTCACCAGACGCACGCCGGGCTTGAGCGGCTCGCGCTTGTCCAGGTAGATCACGTCGGTGCCCTGCAGGACCGCGAGGTGCGAGGTCTCGTCCGCGGCCTTCGTGAGCGCGACCATGTGGCGCTGCCCCTCGCGGTGCAGCGGCCCGGACCGCATGTACGACGCGCCCACCTCGAATGCGGACACTCCGAGCGTCCAGGCCCGCTGATCGGGCCAGTAGGAGACGAACCGCCGGTCTCGCATCACGTTGAGCAGGTGGTGCGTCGTGCTCTTGGGCAGGTCGAGAGCACTCGCGATCTCGGTCGCGGCCATCGGCACTCCTCGCCGGGCGAGCAGGTCGAGCACGTCGAGTACCCGCTCCGCGGACTTGACCCGGCTCGTCGACATCGAACGTCCCCTTCCGATCCCGGCCCGAACGGCCGGCGTGCCGCGCCATTGTCCTGGCCGGCGTGCCGCGCAATTGTCTCGGATACGAGACTGCGGTGCCAAACTTCTACGACGAGACCGTGAGTTCTACGACGAGACCGTGCGTCCCAGTTCGGCCGACAGTCGCGCGCAGCGCTCGACGAGGACCTGCCCGTGCCGGGCGCAGACGTCGTCGTCGAGCCGGAACGTCGGCCCGACGACGCTCAGTGCCCCCACGATCCGGCCGATCGCGTCGTAGATCGGAGCGGCGACGCCGGTGGAGTGGTCCTCGATGGTGTCGTGGGCGATGGCGTAGCCGTCGGAGCCCACCTCGCCGAGCAGGGCCGCGCCCACCGCGGTTCCGACGAGGGGGACGGTCTGGCCGACCCACCCCATGTGCCGGATCGCGTGGGTGCCCTCGATCTGCCCCATGTACAGCGCCGTGCCGCGGGGCCCGGGAGCCGACAGGTACGTCGACTCCCGGGTGATCTCGGCGATCTCGGCCATGGCGGGCTGCGCCCGCAGGAGCAACTGGTTGTCGGCGATCGCTTTCGCACCGATCTGCAGCAGCCGTGGGCCCACCCGGTAGACGTTGTCCTCGCCGCGGAGCACGAACTCGGTCTGCTCGAGGCTGCGGATGAGCCGCAGCGCCGTGCTGGTCGCGAGGTCGGTGGTCTTCGCGGCGTCGGCGAGGGTCAGTCCGCCGTGCTCGATGATCGCGCCGAGCAGTTCGAAGGTGCGACTGACACTGCGCGTCACGTCACCGGGGGCCATGCGTGTCTCCCATGCCGAGGGTGTCGACCGATCGGTCGACGCCCGAGAATCTATCGCGAGCGGGCCTCGCCGAGAATCTCGTCGTGGTGCTCGTCGAGGAGCGGGCTGCGTCGCACCGCCGGGCGCGCACTGTCGCCGAAGACGACGGGCTGCCGGACGTACGACACCGGGCCGGCCTTGGGATGCTCGAACGTCTCTACGACGCCGCGGTATCCGGCCTGGTCCGAGCCGAGTGCCTGCTGGACGTTCCACACCTCGGAGCCGGCCAGTCCGGCTGCGTCGAGCAGATCGAGGACCTCGGTGACCGTGCGGCCGGCCGCCCACGACTCGATCTCCTTGCGGAGCGCGGGTTCGTTCTCGGTGCGCAGCGCGTCCTCGGTGAACCGGGGATCGGTGATCAGTTCCTCGCGACCCATCGTGCGGGCCAGCGTCTGGAAGCCCTTTTCGCTGGCGATCGCGAGCACGAACAGGCCGTCGTCGGCGCGGTAGGTGTCGAACGGGGTCGACACGGGGTGCCGGTTGCCGACCCGCTTGGGGGTCTCGCCGGACGCCTGCAGTTGGCTGTGCGCGGTGGGCAGCATCGCGAGCATGCTGTCGAACATCGCGACGTCGAGGTGCTGGCCCTCGCCGGTGGTGCGGGCCGCCAGCAGTGCGGTGCTGATGCCCCACGCAGCGAAGACGCCGGTGATGGTGTCGCCGAACGACTCGCCCAGTCGGGTGGGGCCGGACTCCTCGGTGCCGGTGATGCTCATGACGCCGGAGAGCGCCTGGACCACCAGGTCGTAGGCCGCGGCGCCCGCCATCGGGCCCTGCTGGCCGAAGCCGGAGATCGACGCGTAGACGATCTTCGGGTTGCGTGCCTTGGCTGCCTCGTAGTCGATCCCGAGCCGGGTGGTGACGCCGGGACGGAAGTTCTCGACGACGACGTCGGCGCCCTCGATCAACTGCAGCAACGCTTCTCGGTCCTCGGGGTCCTTGAGGTCGAGCGCGATCGAGCGCTTGCCACGGTTGAGGACGTTGAAGTAGATGCTCTCGCCGTCGCGGAACGGCCCGAGGTGGCGCGAGTCCTCGCCGGCCTTCGACTCGATCTTCACGACGTCGGCGCCGGCATCGGCGAGCAGTGCGGTGCAGAACGGGCCCGCCAGCACGCGGGACAGGTCGACGACGCGGACGCCGTCGAGCGGGGGAAGCGCGGTCATAATGTTGTCTCCCAGTCGTTCTCAGTACTCGGTGGACCGGATCGACGGGGCGTTGCCCGCGATGGTCAGCAGCTGGATCTGCGAGGTGCCCTCGAAGATGCGCAGGATCCGGCAGTCGCGGTAGAGACGCTCGATCTCGGACTCGCGCATGAACCCGGCGCCGCCGTGGATCTGGACGACCTGGTCGACGATCGAGAAGCAGGCCTCGGTGGCCACGTACTTCGAGATCGAGGCGGCGCGGCGCAGGTCCTGGCCCGCGTCCTTGACGTCGGACGCCCAGTCGGCCGTGACGCGCGAGGCGACGAGCTTGGCGTCGCACTCGCCCAGCAGCAGCTGGATGGCCTGGAACTCGAAGATGGGGTGCCCGAACTGCTTGCGCTCGGAAGCGTATTCACGACCGAGTTCCCAAGCGCGCAGCGCGATTCCGTTGGCCATCGCGGCGACGTCGATGCGGGCGCGGTTGAGGGCGGTGAGCGCGATGTTGCCGCCGCGGCCCTCGGTGCCGATCACGGCGTCGTGCGGGAGGACCACGTCGTCGAGGTAGACGGTGTAGGTGGGCGCCGAGCGGATGCCCATCTTGTCCTGCGGCTCGGAGTAGCTGATGCCGGGCGTGCCCTTGGGCACCGCGAACGCGGTGATGCCACGGAAGCCGGCGGAGGGGTCGGTCTTGGCGAACAGCACGACGAGGTCGGCCTCGCGGGCGTTGGAGATGAAGGTCTTGGAGCCGGACAGGTGCCAGCCGTCGTCCTCGCGGCGTGCCACGGTACGCATCGACGCGATGTCGGAACCGGCGTCGGGCTCGGTGAGTGCGAAGCCTGCGAGGACCTCGCCGGAGGCCAGTCCGGGCAGCCAGCGCTTCTTCTGCTCCTCGGTGCCGCCCACGAGGATCGGCTCGAGGCCCAGGTAGTGGGCGGTGTAGATGGACGCGAGTGCGGCGTCGGCGCGCGCGACCTCCTCGACGGCAACCAGCTGGGCGCGGGTCGACAGGCCGAGGCCGCCGAACTCCTCCGGGACGGAGATGCCCATGAGGTCCTGCTCGGCCAGTCGGCGCATCAGGCGCGCGGGGAATTCCTTGGACTCGTCGCGCTCGGCGGCGCCGGGCAGGATCTCCGCGTTCGCGAAAGCGCGCACGGTGCTGCGGAATTCGGTCAGGTCGAGGGTGTCGTCGAGCGGCTGAGCGGTCACGGGTAACTCCTGGAGGAACGAGAGGGGGAATCGCTAGATTTCATCTAGTGGAAGTCAATTGCCATCTAGTGGCATGCGATGACTATCGCATCCCGCCGCTGCGTTTGTCCAGAGGCAGTAGGTCCCGTCCCTCCGACCCCGGAAACGACGACGAGCGGCAACGCGCAGGGGGGATCGTCCTGCGCGTTGCCGCTCGTCGGGGGTCGACGTCGTTCGCTCGTCACCGAGCCGACGTCAGCGCCACCGGTACGGGCTCACGCTGGTCGTCGTGAGTCCGTACCGGTGGGTGGATCAGTGGGTCGAGATCACTCGTTCCCGGTCAGTTGTTCTCGCTCATCGGGATACGCACGCCACGCTCGCGCGCGGTGTCGATCGCGTGCTCGTAGCCCGCGTCCACGTGCCGGATGACGCCCATGCCCGGGTCGTTGGTGAGCACGGCCTCGATCTTCTTCGCGGCCAGCTCGGAGCCGTCGGCGATGCACACCTGGCCGGCGTGGATCGAGCGGCCCATGCCGACGCCGCCGCCGTGGTGGATCGACACCCAGGAGGCGCCCGACGCGGTGTTGACGAGGGCGTTGAGCAGCGGCCAGTCGGCGATCGCGTCCGAGCCGTCCTTCATGGCCTCGGTCTCGCGGTACGGCGAGGCGACGGAGCCGGAGTCGAGGTGGTCACGGCCGATGGCGATCGGCGCGGACAGCTCGCCGCTGGCGACCATCTCGTTGAACTTCAGGCCGGCCTTGTGGCGCTCGCCGTAGCCGAGCCAGCAGATGCGGGCGGGCAGGCCCTCGAAGGCAACCTTCTCGCCGGCCATCTCGATCCACCGCTTGAGGTGCTCGTTCTCGGGGAAGAGCTCGAGGATCGCCTTGTCGGTCGCGGCGATGTCCTTGGGGTCGCCGGACAGCGCGGCCCAGCGGAACGGGCCGAGGCCCTCCTCGAACAGCGGGCGGATGTACGCCGGGACGAAGCCGGGGAACTCGAAGGCGCGGTCGTAGCCGGCCTTGCGGGCCTCGTCGCGGATGGAGTTGCCGTAGTCGAAGACCTCGGCGCCCTTGTCCATGAAGCCGACCATCGCCTCGACGTGCGCGGCCATCGACTTGCGGGACTCCTCGGTGAAGTGCTCCGGGTCCTTGGCGGCGAGCGCCTTCATGTCGGCGAAGTCGACGCCGAGCGGCAGGTACGACAGCGGGTCGTGTGCCGACGTCTGGTCGGTGACGATGTCGATGGGGGCGTCCATGGCCAGCAGTGCCGGGAAGATCTCCGCGGCGTTGCCGACGAGGCCGATCGACAGCGGCTTGCGGGCGTCACGGGCCTCGGTGGCCAGCTGCAGCGCGTGCTCGATGCTGTCGGCCTTGGTGTCGAGGTACTTGTGCGCGATGCGGCGGTCGATGCGGGTGACGTCGCAGTCGACGCAGATCGCGACACCGTCGTTCATGGTGACGGCCAGCGGCTGCGCACCGCCCATGCCGCCCATGCCGGCGGTGAGGGTGATGGTGCCGGCCAGGGTGCCGTCGAAGCGCTTGCGGGCGATCGCGCCGAAGGTCTCGTACGTGCCCTGCAGGATGCCCTGGGTGCCGATGTAGATCCAGGAACCGGCCGTCATCTGGCCGTACATCATCAGGCCCTCGGCCTCGAGCTTGCGGAACTGCTCCCAGTTGGCCCAGTCGCCGACGAGGTTGGAGTTGGCGAGCAGCACGCGCGGTGCCCACTCGTTGGTGCGGAAGACGCCGACCGGCTTGCCGGACTGCACCAGCATGGTCTCGTCGTTCTTCAGGGTCTTCAGGGTGGCGACCATCGCGTCGAACGCGGCCCAGCTGCGGGCGGCGCGGCCGGTGCCGCCGTAGACGACCAGGTTGTCGGGGTGCTCGGCAACCTCGGGGTCGAGGTTGTTCATGAGCATGCGCAGTGCGCCCTCCTGCTGCCACCCGAGGGTGTTCAGCTCGGAGCCGCGGGGGGCGCTGACCGGGCGGGCCTCGTGGCCGGGTGAGGTGATGTCCATCGGGTAACTCCTAGCTAATCGGGCGGTGAGGGCGCGGGGGTGTCGAGTGGTTCCGGTGCGACGCCGTTGTCGCCCGAATCCGGGTGGGTCTAGCTGTTGTGCGCTGGCTCACGTTCTGCAACTATGACTTGTATATTCCTGTCTATACAAGCTGATGTCAAGGGGCACCCTGAAGTCCCGCCCCTGATGTCGCGAGATGTACGGCCCCGATGAACGGACACGACGACCAGCCGGGTGCAGCGTGGCACCCGGCGGAAGGTTCCCAGATGAACAGCGTCTCCACCCACCCCGATCCGACCCCGAACCCCAGCGAGATCGACGATGCTCTCGCCCGAATCTTCCGCAGCTGGGACGAGCGCCTGCTCGCCGGCGCCGACCCTGCCGCGCGCGAGCGCCTCGCCGCGTTCGTCGCGGACCTGCCCGCCGGTTACAAGCAGGACATCCGTCCCGACCGCGCGCGCGTCGACCTTGCCATCCTCGGTCAACTGTCCGACGGTGCGGTCGACGTTCGGATCGTTCCCGACGCGACCGCGCGCGGTACCCACCGCCTGTCGCTGTACGTCGGCGGGCGTCCCGCGTCGCTCGGGGATCTCATGCCGCTGCTGCAGAGCCTGGGCGTCGAGGTGCTCGACGAGCGCCCCTACGCGCTCGCCTCTCCTGACGGAATGCCGTGCTGGATCTACGAATTCACCGTTCGGTACACGATCGCGCCGGAAGACGGATTCGACGAGTTCGCCGAGCGCTTCGGGGGCGCCGTCCAGGCGTTGTGGCAGGGCGTGGCCGAGGCGGACCGCCTGAACGAACTGGTGGCGCGCGCGGGTCTGCACTGGCGGGAGGTCACCGTGCTGCGCGCGTACGCGGAGTTCCTGAGGCAGGCCGGATTCCCCTACAGCAGTGCCTATGTGGCCGACGCGCTGTGCCGGCATCCGGAGATCGCGGCCGCACTGGTCGAGTACTTCTCCGCGCGTTTCGATCCCCGCTCCGATCCGTCCGCATCCTCCGACGGCCGCGGCGCGGAATCCGTCGCCGCAGCGTCGACGCTGATCGAGGCGGTGCTGGGACTCGACGAGGACCGCATCTTCCGGGCGCTGCTGGGCGTGGTCCGCAACACCGTGCGCACCAACCACTTCGCCGCCCCGGCGCGGGAAACGCTGGCACTGAAGCTCGATTCACGGAACATCGGGGAGCTGCCCGAGCCCCGGCCCCGGCACGAGATCTTCGTCTACTCTCCGGTCGTGGCAGGCGTGCACATGCGTTTCGGGTCGGTGGCACGCGGCGGTCTGCGCTGGTCGGATCGGCGTGAGGACTTCCGCACCGAGGTGCTCGGCCTGGTCAAGGCGCAGGCGGTCAAGAACGCCGTGATCGTGCCGGTCGGCGCCAAGGGCGGCTTCGTGCTGCGCCGGCCCCCGGTGCCCACCGGCGACGCCGACGCCGACCGCGCGGCACTCCGCGAAGCGGGAATTGCCGGATACCGCATGTTCATTCGCGGTCTGCTGGACCTGACGGACAACATCGATCGCAGCACCGGAGCCGTGGTGCCGGCGTCGGGAGTCGTCCGCCACGACGGGGACGACACGTACCTGGTGGTGGCGGCGGACAAGGGCACCGCGTCGTTCTCCGACATCGCCAACGAGGTCGCCGCCGAGTACGACTTCTGGCTCGGCGACGCCTTCGCGTCCGGTGGATCGGTCGGCTACGACCACAAGGCGATGGGCATCACCGCTCGCGGTGCGTGGGAGAGCGTCAAGCGCCGGTTCCGCGAACTGGGTGTCGACTGCCAGAACGAGGACGTCACGGTCGCCGGCATCGGGGACATGAGCGGTGACGTGTTCGGCAACGGGATGTTGTGCAGTAAGCACATTCGCCTCGTCGCGGCGTTCGACCACCGGCACGTCTTCCTGGACCCTGATCCGGACCCCGCGACGTCGTACGCGGAGCGGGAGCGACTGTTCGCACTGCCGCGCTCGTCGTGGGCCGACTACGACCGGTCCCTCGTCAGCACGGGCGGCGGCGTGTGGGACCGGACGACGAAGTCCGTCCCGATCAGTGAGCAGGCGCGGCGGGTGCTCGGACTCGCCGGCGACGTCACGGAGCTGACGCCACCCGAGCTGATCCGCGCGATCCTGCGCGCCCCGGTCGACCTGCTGTGGAACGGTGGCATCGGCACCTACGTCAAGGCGTCGACCGAATCGCATGCCGACGCCGGCGACAAGGCGAACGATGCTGTGCGCGTGGACGGGTGCGACGTGCGGGCCCGCGTGATCGGTGAGGGCGGCAACCTCGGTCTGACGCAGGCCGCGCGGATCGAGTTCGCCCGCACGGGCGGACGCGTGGGCACCGACGCACTCGACAACTCGGCCGGGGTGGACTGCTCCGATCACGAGGTGAACATCAAGATCCTGCTCGACGACCTCGTGGGTGCGGGCGGTCTGACGCCGGGGGCGCGGCCGCGGCTGCTGGCCGAGATGACCGACGAGGTGGCCGCGCTGGTGTTGGCGGACAACGTCTCCCAGAACGAGCTGATGGGCACCGCGCTCGCCGATGCGTCCGAGATGATCGGGGTGCACGGCCGGCTGATCTCGGCGCTGGAGGCGGCGGGCGCCGTCGACCGTGCCCTCGACGTGCTGCCCGACGCCAAGGCGATCGGCACGTTGCGGGCGGCGGGCGCGGGCCTGTCGGCGCCCGAACTGGCGACGCTGATGGCGCACGTCAAGCTCGATCTGAAAGGCGCGCTGCTGGCCGGCGACCTGGTCGACCACGACGTGTTCCTGCCGGTCCTGCGCGGGTACTTCCCGACGCCGCTGCGCCGGGACCACGAGGCGGCCGTCGACCGGCACCCGCTGCGGCGCGAGATCGTCGCGACGGCACTGACCAACGACGTCGTCGATCGCGGCGGCATCTCCTACGTGTTCCGGCTCGCCGAGGAGGTGGGCGCCACCGCGGACGACGCGGTCCGGGCGTTCAGCGTGGTCAGCGACGTGTTCGGGCTCCCCGCGCTGTGGTCGCGGATCGCGGCTGCCGACGTGCCGAGCGAGGTCGCCGACGAGCTGGTCCTCGTCACCCGGCGGCTGCTCGACCGGGCGTCGCGCTGGATGCTGCACCGGCGGCCGCAGCCCCTCGCGGTGGGAGCGGAGGTCGCACGGTTCCGCGGGCCGATCGAGGACGCGTCGGCGCATCTCGAGGAGTGGCTGGTGGGTGCCGACCGCACCAACCTCCGGGACCGCACGCGCGCGATCGCGGAGCGGGGCGCGCCCGAGGACCTGGTTCGGGAGGTGGAGCTGGCCCTCGACCGGTTCGGGCTGCTCGACGTCGTCGAGATCGCGGACCTCGCGGAATGCGACCTGACCGTGGCCGGGGAGCTGTACTTCCGGTTGTGTGAACGCGTCGGCCTGGTTCCCCTGCTCAACGGGGTCTCGGCGCTCGGCAAGACGAGCCGCTGGGATGCCCTCGCCCGGCTGGCGTTGCGCGACGAGCTGTACGACAGCGCGCGGGCACTGACGCTGGACGTCCTCGCCCACGCGACTCCCGGCGACGACACCGACCGGATGATCGCGGACTGGGAGGAGCGCAACGCGTCCCGCCTGCGCCGGGCCCGAAATTCCCTCGCCGAGATCTCCGCGTCCGGTCAGCGGGACCTGGCGGCACTGTCCGTCGCGTCCCGGCAGTTGCGCCGCATGGTCGGCTGATCCGCACCCCCGGTCCGTTCTTCATCCACGAAAGGAAAAGTCATCACTATCGTCAACTCCCGCAACACCGGTGAGCCTGCCGTGGCGATCGCGCCGCGCGACGCCCGTTCGTGGCTGTTGGTGCCCGGCACCCGCACGCACGACCTCGACGACACGATCCGTCGGTGCGGCCCCGACGCCGTCGTCCTCGATCTCGAGGACGGGGTCGCGCCCGAGGATCGAGCGCGTGCCCGCGACGAGGTCCACGCGTGGGCGAGCCGGGGCGGGCGGGCGTGGATCCGGGTGAACGCGGCCACCACCGCGGACTGGAGCGTCGACCTCGAGTTCGCGGCTCGGTGCCCGGGGATCCTCGGGGTCGTGCTCGCCCAGGCGGAGTCGGCCGCCCAGGTCGACGCGACCGCGGCTGCGCTGGGGGACTTCGGCGGCGGTCTGATCGCCCTGATCGAGTCGGCGACCGGGATTCTCGAGGCGGTGTCGATCGCGCGGTCGAACTCGTTGACCCGCTTGGCGTTCGGTAGCGGCGACTTTCGACACGACACCGCGGCCACCGACGATTCGGCGACGGTGATGGGGGCTCGGGCGCACCTCGTGCTGGCCAGTCGATCGGCCGGGCTCCCCGCGCCGATCGACGGTCCCTCCCTCGCCCCCGACGTGAGCGGGCTGCGCGACTACTGCCGCCGCTCCCTCACGACAGGGTTGGGCGGCATGCTGTGTGTGAAGCCGGACCACGTGCGCACGATCAACACCGAGTTCGCGCCGAGCCCGGCGCAGGTGCGCGGCGCCAGGGATCTTCTCGAGCACCGCAGCGGAAGCATCGACGGCAGCTACCTTCCGCGCCTGCGGGCGGCCGAGGCGGTGCTCGAGCGGGCCAGGACGTACCGGATCGACCCGGCCGACGAGGCGCCCGTGTCGATGAGCCGATGACCAGGCATGCCGTTTCGGCAGCGCACCGGTCGGTAGACTTCGTGGGCCGAGTCGAGGGCCGAATCGGTGGGACTTCACTAGATGCAGGGGCAGCGGATGGCAGTGGTTGACGTCGACGCGGAACTGGCCGCGCTCTTCGGCGAGGCCGGTGGCGAGTCCGTGCCTGCCTACGAGCGGGTCAAGAAGCTGGTCGCGGAGCAGATCCGTTCGGGCCGTTGGGCGGAAGGCGATCAGCTGCCGTCCGAGAACCAGTTCGTGGCCGCACTCGGCCTGTCCCGTATGACGATCAACCGGGCACTGCGGGAGCTGACGGGCGAAGGCCTGATCATTCGGATGATGGGGATCGGCACCTTCGTCGCCAGCACCAAGACTCCGTCGCCGCTGTTCGAGGTGAAGAACATCGCGGACGAGATCCAGGAGCGGGGCCATCGGCACCGCACCGAGGTGATCTTCGTCCGCGAGGAGGAGACCGACCACTCGCAGGCGTTCCTCCGGGATGCCGTCGGGGCCAGAGTCTTCCACTCCGTTCTCGTGCACTACGAGGACGACAAGCCGATCCAGGTGGAGGATCGCCTGGTGAACCCGGCCGAGGCACCCGACTACCTCGACCAGGACTTCACCACGATCACGCCCAACGACTACCTCAGCCGCGTGGCACCGCTCGTGCGCGGCGAGCACGTCGTCGAAGCCGTCCTCGCCAGCCCCGAGGAGTGCCGCCTGCTGCAGATCGACCGCGGCGAGCCGTGCCTGCTCATCCGTCGCCGGACCTGGTCCGAACACGGACTGGTGAGTGCGGCCAGGTTGATCCACCCGGGTTCGCGAAACCGGCTCGAGGGCGCGTTCAGCCGCTGAGGTCACGAAGGCCGAGGGGCCCTCCCGGATCGGGAGGTCCCCTCAGTCGTTCTCGGACAGGAACGGTCTCACCACCGCCAGCACCTCGGGTGAGGCCGCGACGGTGGTGGCGTGGTCGAAACCGGGGATCACGGCGAGCCGGGACCCGGGGATCAACTCCGCGAGCCGCTTGGTATCCGACAGCCGCGGCCGGTCCTCGGACCCGACGAACAGCAGCGCCGGAACGTCCAGCGCCTGCAACGACGTGTCGGGCACGCCCGGTTCCTCCTCCGAGCGGCGCAGGTACGCGACGAGGGCGCGGGTGTCGTTGGCGTCGAACGCCGCCCGCGTCGCCGGATCCAGCGGCCACGGACGGTGCGCATTCCACTTGTCGAGGAACGCCGTCATGCCCTCGTGATCGAGCACGTCGATACACCCGGGGAAGAAGAGCTTGTCGAACGAGCCGGCCTGGGGCCGGCTGCTGCCGCCGCCCACGGTGAGCGTGCGCAGCCGCCCGGGTGCGGCGGTCGCGAGCGAGAGCCCCACGCGACCGCCGAACGAGTAGCCCAGGTAGTGCGCCCGATCGTGCCCGAGGTCGTCGAGCACCGCGAGGATGTCGCCGACGACGAGGTCCATCGCGTACGACGACGCCTCGTGCGGTTTGTCGCTGCGGCCGTGTCCGCGCATGTCGGGCAGGATCAGCTGGAATTCGTCGCGGAGCGACCCGACATACCCGAACGCCCGCCAGATCGCGCTCGACAGCGCCGTGCCGTGCGCGAGGACCAGGGGTGGGCCGTCGCCGATCACCCGATATGCGATGCCGACGCCGTCGACCGGATTGACTGCCTGTTGCATGACCACGTCTCCACGTTAGGTCCCGTGTCGGGCACGCCGACCTACACTGAGGCCGTGCCCGACACATCCGCCATCGATCCGGACCACGTCCGCCGCGCCGCGCAGGCGCTCGTGACGCCGGACATCGCCGGGTGGACGGGGCGCTTCGAGTTGCTGTCCGACCCGAACCGGTTGCGGTTGCTGCTGTGTCTGCACCACGCGCCGGGGATCTGCGTCACCGATCTCGCGGCCGCGCTCGGCATGACCGGCACCGCGGTCTCGCACGCGTTGCGCCTGCTACGCCAGCAGGGCTGGGTGGAAGCGCAGCGGTCGGGCCGCACGGTCCGCTATCGCCTGGTCGACGACACCGTGCACGAACTGCTCCACACGATCGGCGCGACACACTTCCACGAGCACGACGCCGGCTGATCACGTTCGACCGGCGCCGTGCTCCGGCCGTCACGGGGCGATCCACACCTTGTCGAGCAGCATGATGCTGTCGAGGCTCGGTTTCACTCCGAAGACGTTGTCCTGCCAGGGGACGAAATTGGCGCCGGCGCCCCACACCAGGATCGGGACCTCGTCGTCGAAGACCTGCTGAACGTTCGCGAGCGCTGCACGCTTGGCGTCGTCCGAATCCGCGGCCATGACAGCATCCAGCGACGCGTCGACGGCAGGGCTTCGGACGCCTGCCGAATTGTTGGTCGAGGTGCTGTACAGCGTCGAGTACAGACGCAGGAAGGGCGCGGCGTCGAGCAATCCGGTCCCGCCGAGCGCGACGTCGTAGTCATGGTCCACGTACAGTCGCTTCACCATGTCCGTAGGGCTGTGCACGAAGTTCAGTTGCACGTCGAAGCCGACGGCTTGCAGCATGGATTGCACCGCGAGACCCGTGGCTTCGCCGTTCGGGTCCTGGACACCGACATAGCGGACGACGCCGTCGTACCCGTCGGCCTTGGCGGCTTCCAGAAGTTCCCGGGCCTTGGCCTGATCCGGCGGAAGCGGCGCCACGTCGTTGTGCCACCTCGACCAGGATTGGAAGAGCTCGGCACCCGGCATGCCCTGTCCGCCGCGGGCTCGTTGGTCGATCGTCGCGGGATCGATCGCGTAGGCCATCGCCTGGCGGACTCGAACGTCGGCGCCCGGATGCCCTGGCCGGTGGTTGATCTGCCCGATCATCGCCATGCTGATGAAGTCGGCATACCCGGGAAACCGGTCCTTGGCGGCGAGTACCGTCTCGGCGTTGCGCAGGTAGGCCATCTGGATTCCGCCGGATGCCAGGGTGTCGAGCTTCGGCTGCTCGCCCTGGACGCTGACGAATTTCAGTTTGCTCAGGTGCGGAGCTCCACCCCAGTAGTCGGAGCGAGGCGTGAGCACGAGTTCGTCCTGTGCCGCAAACTTCTCCACCTCGAACGGGCCGGCTCCGATCGGAACGAACTGATCACCGCGGTCGGCGGTCGGCGCCACGATCATGCCGTGTCCGAATGCCAGGAGCGCCGGGAACTCCGACCAGGCCTGGGCGAGTGCGAAGACCACGGTCGACGGGTTCGGCGACTCCACCGCCGCCACGTTTCGGGACCAGATCTCGTTGTTGGCGCCGCGTTTCGCGTTGTAGCGGTCGATGCTGGCGATGACGGCGGCAGCATTCACGGGGGTGCCGTCGCTGAAGGTGAGACCGTCCCGCAGGGTCAGGGTCCAGCTCGTGCCGTCGGCGTTCGGTTCGAGTGATCGGGCCAGTTGCGGTTCGTAGCGTCCGGTAGCCGCGTCGTAGCGGACGAGAAGGTCGTAGATCGCCGCCATCTCGGTGCCACCCGTCGCGCCGGAGGGCTGGGTGCGGACCGGGTCGAGACTCGACACGGGCGCGTAACTCGCGAACGACAGGGTTCCGCCGGCGACAGGCGCGCCGCCGTCGCCCTGGTCGCCGCGAAGTCCAGGCTCGAACGTGTCCGCCGCGGTCGTCGACCCTCCGCCCGCGCCCGCATCGGGGGCGCAGCCGGCCAGCAGTGTTGCACTGAGGACCAGCGCGAGCACGGCCCACGGCCGCTTGGATCGAATCGTCATTCTTCTCCCCATCGGTCAGGACGCTTTCGAACTTGCCCGGTCGGACCGGTTCGAGTGATCGAAGTAGGGCCGGTCGCCGTCGATCTCGATCCTTCGGACCGTGCGGTACCTGGGGAAGTGATCGGCGGCGGCCCGGTGCATGGTCGAGCGTTCGTCCCAGATCGCCAGATCGCCTGGACTCCAACGCCATCGGCACTGAAAACGCTCGTCGGTCACGTAGTTCCGCAGGAAGCCGAGGAGGGCGTCGCTCTCGTCGCGTCGCATGCCCTTGATGCGGTGCATCGACGGGCCGCCGATGAACAGAATCCGTCGGCCGTTCTCGGGATGGGTACGTATCAGTGGATGCACCACGGTCCGTGGGTACGTCGCCCGGAGGCGATCGGCGAGGGCCTGCGCCTGTGGGCTGTCGTGGCCGCGCTCGAGGATCGACTCGACGAAACTGTCGGTGGTGTGCTCCACCTCGAGACCCGCGAGCATGTTCTGCATCGTCGGGGAGAGGGCGTCGTGAGCGGCGGTCATCGAGGCCCACAATGTATCGCCGCCGGCGTCGGGAATCACCTCGCCGCACAGGAGCGCGTATCGCGGTGGCGTCGAGATCCAGGTGACATCCGTGTGCCACATCTCGGCGGTCGGCGGACTGTCCGGTCCATCCGAGATCACCTGCAGGCTCGGTTCCGTGGCGCCCTGCAACCTGGCGATCGGGAAGATGCTCGGCACGCCGAAACGTCTGGCCACCGCGAGATGATCGTCGGCGTCCAGATGGGCGCCGCGCACGAAGACCACCTGGTACTCGTGCAGTGCGTCCCGAACGTCCGCGAAGGTCGCTTCGTCACACGTCCGCAGGTCCACCCCTCGGATTTCCGCACCTATCGCAGTTGTCAGCGCCGATATCTCGATTGCCATCCAACCCTCCTCGCTCGTCTCAACTAATCCGATGGGATTAATTTGCGGGGAGGGGCGTGGATTGTCAACCCCTGGAACCGGAGACGCCGTTCCGGCCCGTGGCGAGCCGAACATAGGATGCGCTCATGGGACGCGACGGCAGTGCAACTCGGGAACGGCTGGTGGATGCTGCTGAGCACGTGTTCGCGTCTCTCGGTATCGAGGACGCGAATCTTCGCGAGATCAATCGTGCAGCAGGGCAATCGAACAATTCGGCACTGCATTATCACTTCGGCTCTCGTGAGGCCCTGCTGCAGGCCGTCGTGCGTCGGCATCGCGACGCAATCGACTCGCGACGCCGAGTGCTGGTCGAGGAACTCGGTGGAAAGGAGCCTTCGATCGAGGAGCTCCTCGTCGTCGCGGTGTGGCCGCTCGGGTTCCAGTTGGACACCGAAAGTGGGCGCAACTATCTGCGAATCCTGGTGCACATGCGGCGCCGCAGCGAGATGCGCACGCATCATTCGCTCAACCCGGACAGCACCGACGATCTTCAGTGGGCTTACTCGCAGCTTCAGGCGCGCCTGGTCCACCTCCCCGATGCGCTACGCGCCGAGCGCCTCGGAGTCTGGATCGACATGGCCGTGGGGGCGATGGCAAGCCGGGCCGAGGACATCCAGGACGGGGTCGACCACTCGCTGGACAACAACGAGTTCATGAACAATCTGATCGACATGGGCGTCGCGGCGCTGACCGCACCCAGTCGGCTGACCACAGCACGTCCGGCGGGCAGCGGAGGCTGACTCCGCCGCCCAGGCTCCGTGGGCGGATGCCTTCCCGAATCTGCTGACGTCGGCGCGCGGGCGTCCTATCGTGAATTCGCACAGCCTCCACTCGGACGGACTCTGCAATGCACGAGATGGCGATCACCCAGAGCGTCGTCGACGCGGTGTGCGAGCGCGCCGACGGCCGAACCGTGCACAGCATCCGGCTGCAGGTGGGCCGGCTGTGCGCGGTGGTGCCGGATGCGATGCAGTTCTGCTTCGAACTGGTCACCGAGGGTACGGTCGCGCAGGGCGCTCGGCTCGACATCGAGGAGCCGCCCGGTCTGGCGCACTGCCGGAGCTGCGACACCGATTTCCCCCTGCAGGACTTGATCTTGTTGTGTCCGTGCGGGAGTGCCGACGTCGAGGTCCTCTCGGGTCGTGAACTGCGGATCATGTCGATGGAAGTGAGTTGAACATGTGTGCGACGTGCGGATGCGGCAAACTCGACGAACCGGCCGGTACGCGGATCAGCGCACCGGCGGGCACCGTGCTCCACGAACACGAGCACGGCCACGGCCACGGTCATGAGCACGGTCACGGTCAGGAGCACGTGCACGCGCATCCCGGCGATCACGGACACGCACCGACCGAGACCCTGACACTGGAACAGAAGATCCTCGCCAAGAACGACCGCCTCGCGGAGGACAACCGGGCCTGGCTGACGGACCGGCGGATCGCGGCGATCAACATCATGAGTTCGCCGGGATCGGGCAAGACGACGTTGCTCGAGCGTACGGTTCGCGAGCTCCGGCCTTCCGTACCGGTCTCGGTGATCGAGGGCGACCAGGAGACCCTGCTCGACGCCGATCGGATTCAAGCGACGGGATGTCCAGTGGTACAGGTCAATACGGGTTCTGGGTGTCATCTCGACTCCGAGATGGTGCGGGACGCCCTCGACGCGCTCGGCCCCGCGGAAGATTCGCTCGTTTTCGTGGAGAACGTCGGAAACCTCGTGTGCCCCGCGCTGTTCGACCTCGGTGAGCAAGGCAAGGTTGTCCTCATATCCGTCACGGAGGGCGACGACAAGCCGCTGAAGTACCCGCACATCTTCGCAGTGGCCGATCTCGTGATCGTCAACAAGATCGACCTGCTCCCTTATGTCGATTTCGATCCAGACGCCTGCGAGAGGAATGCGCGCTCGGTGAATCCCGATGTGCGCGTGATCAATCTGTCCGCGACCAGCGGTGAGGGGCTGGAGCGGTGGTACGCGTGGCTTTCGGATCGGCGGAAGGGATGATCATCCGGCGTTGACAGACCGACCGCTGTCGCGCCTTAATTGTGGTGGGCGTCACGCAAGTGGGCCGAGGGTCGACTCCGGTGACGCAGGGGCGATGCGCCCCGGGGAGTGGCCGTTATGTCGACACCCACGAGAGCAGCCGAGAAGTCCGGCACATCGCCGGAGGCCGAAACCGACGAGGGCGTCATCCACGTCCTGTGGATCAATGCGGGACTCAGCTGCGACGGAGATTCGGTGGCACTCACCGCCGCCAGCCAGCCCAGCGTGGAAGAGATCGTCTTCGGGGCGCTGCCAGGGCTGCCGAAGATCGCGGTGCACTGGCCGCTGATCGACTTCGAGTGCGGGCCGCAGGGCGGCGCCGACGACTTCATCGAGTGGTTCTGGAAGGCTGACCGGGGAGAACTCGAACCGTTCGTTCTGGTTGTGGAGGGCTCGATTCCGAACGAGCAACTGCACGACGAGGGCTACTGGTGCGGGTTCGGTAACAACCCGGAGACGGGTCAGCCGGTCACGACGAGTGAGTGGCTCGACCGACTGGCTCCGAAGGCCACGGCGATCGTCACGGCCGGCACCTGCTCGTCCTACGGCGGCATCCACGCGATGGCAGGCAATCCGACGGGCGCGATGGGTGTGCCCGACTACCTGGGTTGGGACTGGAAGTCCAAGGCCGGGCTGCCGATCGTGTGTGTTCCGGGCTGTCCGATCCAGCCGGACAACCTGTCGGAGACCCTCACCTACCTGCTGTATCAGGTGACGAATCAGGCGCCGATGATTCCGCTCGACGACATGCTGAGGCCGCAGTGGTTGTTCGGTCAGACCGTGCACCAGGGGTGCGACCGAGCCGGCTACTACGAACAGGGCGACTTCGCGACCGAGTACGGCTCCCCGAAATGCATCGTGAAACTCGGTTGCTGGGGCCCGGTCGTCAAATGCAATGTGCCCAAGCGGGGTTGGATGAACGGTATCGGAGGCTGCCCCAATGTCGGCGGCATCTGCATCGGTTGCACCATGCCCGGTTTTCCCGACAAGTTCATGCCGTTCATGGACGAACCGCCGGGCGGCATCCTGTCGAGCTCGGTGTCCGAGGTGTACGGGTCGGTCATTCGGACGTTGCGAAGCGTCACCGGACGCACGCTCGACAAGGAACCCCACTGGCGCACACCAGGGCGCCTGTTGAGGACGGGGGCCGTGCGTACCTGGTAGTGCGGACTCGCGTGATCGCCGAGGGAAAGAAGGCTTCTCGATGACTTCCACAGTGCCCGAGCCGAAACAGGGGGCGACCGACGACAAGGGGCTCGTCGAGATGGCCTGGGATCCGATCACCCGGATCGTCGGCAGCCTCGGGATCTACACGAAGGTCGACTTCAAGAACAAGACCGTGGCCGAGTGCCACAGCACGTCGTCGATCTTCCGGGGCTACTCGCTGTTCATGAAGGGCAAGGATCCGCGCGACGCGCACTTCATCACCAGCCGGATCTGCGGCATCTGCGGCGACAACCACGCGACCTGCTCGTGCTACGCGCAGAACATGGCGTACGGCGTACAGCCGCCCCACCTCGGCGAGTGGATCGCGAACCTCGGCGAGGCCGCCGAGTACATGTTCGACCACAACATCTTCCAGGAGAACCTGGTCGCCGTCGACTACTGCGAGAAGATGGTCTCCGAGACCAATCCCGGCGTGCTGGCGATGGCCGAGAAGACCGCGGCACCGCATTCGGACGCACACGGGTACCGGACGGTCGCCGACATCATGCGCGCACTCAACCCGTTCACGGGCGAGTTCTACCGCGAGGCGTTGCTCATCAGTCGGCTCACCCGAGAGATGTTCTGTCTCATGGAGGGTCGGCACGTCCACCCGTCGACGCTGTATCCGGGTGGTGTCGGCACCGTCGCGACCGTGCAGTTGATCACCGACTACACGACGCGCCTGATGCGCTACATCGAGTTCATGAAGAAGGTCGTGCCGATGCACGACGACCTGTTCGACTTCTTCTACGAGGCGCTGCCGGGATACGAGCACGTAGGGGAGCGGCGCACGCTGCTCGGCTGCTGGGGTGCCTTCCAGGATCCCGAGGTGTGCAACTTCGCGTACAAGGACATGACCGACTGGGGCCGGAAGATGTTCGTGACCCCGGGCGTGGTGGTGGACGGGAAGCTGGTGACCACCGACCTGGTCGACATCAACTTGGGCATCCGGATCATGCTCGGTTCGTCGTACTACGACGATTGGTCCGACCAGGAGATGTTCGTGACCACCGATCCGTTGGGCAACCCGGTGGACCGGCGGCACCCGTGGAACCAGCACACCAACCCCAAGCCCCAGAAGCGCGATCTCGAGGACAAGTACAGCTGGGTGATGTCGCCGCGCTGGTTCGACGGCAAGGACAACCTCGCGCTCGACACCGGTGGCGGTGCGCTGGCCCGGATGTGGTCGACCGCGCTCGCCGGACTGGTCGAGACCCACGAGGTGAAGGCGACCGGGCACAGCGTCGAGATCGACTTCCCCAAGACGGCGCTGAAGGGCCCGGCGCGGTTCGAGTGGAAGATCCCGCAGTGGAGCAACACCCTCGAACGCAATCGTGCACGCACCTACTTCCAGGCGTACGCGGCGGCGATGGCGCTGCACTTCGCCCGCAAGGCGCTGGTCGAGATCAACGCCGGGCGGACCAAGACTTGGGAGACGTTCGAGGTGCCCGACGAGGGCATCGGCTGCGGGTTCACCGAGGCCGTCCGCGGGGTGCTGTCGCACCACATGGTGATCCGGGACGGCAAGATCGCGAACTATCACCCGTATCCACCGACGCCGTGGAACGCCAGCCCCCGCGATGCCGAGGGCGTTCCCGGTCCGTACGAGGACGCCGTCACCAACCTGAACATCTACGAGGAGAACGACCGCGACCACTTCAAGGGCATCGACATCATGCGCACCGTGCGCAGCTTCGACCCGTGCCTGCCCTGCGGTGTCCACATGTACCTCGGCGACGGCAAGACCCTCGAAAAACTGCACTCGCCGACACAGTCGATGACCGGGGAGTAGGTGACGGATGGCGTCGGTACACGACGAAACCCGATACGAGACGCCCGAATCCGATCGTTGGCGACAGGCCGGCGATCGGATCGAGGCATTGCTGGATGCCACGTCGGCGGGCGGTCCGGTGGCTCGCGAGCGTGCCGAGCAACTCGTCCGCGAGGTGGTGGACCTCTACGGTGAGGCGCTCGGGCGGGTGCTGACGATAGCAGCGCGGGCCCCGGGGCTGGTGGACGAACTCGCGCGGGACGAACTGGTGTCGAGCGTGCTGCTGGTCGGCGGACTGCATCCGCACGACGTCGAGACCCGCGTCCGGACGGCGCTCGACAGCGTCCGCCCGTATCTCGGATCCCACGGCGGGGACGTCGAACTGGTGGATGTGACCGACGACGGCGTGGTGCGGCTGCGGCTGCTGGGCAGCTGCCACGGGTGCCCGTCGTCGGCGGTGACACTGCAGCTGGCAGTCGAAGGCGCCGTGCAGGCCGCGGCTCCCGAGACGACGGCGATCGAGGTGGAGACCGAAGACCGGGAGACCGCCCCCACAGCCGGTGTGTTCACGGTGGATTCCCTGATGTCGCACGTACGCGAGGAACCGACACGAAGCGGCACCTGGTTGGCGGCCGAGGAGTTCGCCGAACTCGCGCCGGGAGAGGTGGGAGGGTTCACGGTCGGCGGCCTGTCGATGCTGGTGTGCCGGATCGGCGACGAGTTGTTCGCGTACCGGGACCGGTGTCCCGCGTGCGGGAACTCGATGGCCGGCACGTCGCTGCACCGCCGGGCAGGCGGACACGTGAACGACGCGGTGCTCCGGTGCCCCACGTGCCGTACCCACTACGACGTCCGCCGCGCCGGGACCGGCGTGGAGGATCCGGGCGGTCACCTCGACCCGCTTCCCGTGCTCACCCGCGACGGCGTCCTGTCGGTGGCGGTGCCCGCGGCGGTGACGGGATGAGCGGGCCGTTCGAGCGCCGCACCCCCAGCGGATCGGCGTTGGGGGTGCTTCGTCGGATCGCCGCCGAACGGCCGGCCCCGGTGACGTCGGAGCGGTGCGAGATGTGCGCGGTGCCCGTCGCCGACGAACACCCACACGTGGTCAACACGGTCAGTCGGCAACTGCTGTGCGTGTGCCGGCCCTGCTACCTGCTGTTCGCCGAGCCGGGCGCGGACCTGAAATACCGGGCCGTGCCCGAGCGGTACCTGACGTTCCCGGACTTCTCGTTGGGGCCGGGACGCTGGGACGGGCTCGAGATTCCGGTGGGACTGGCGTTCTTCTTCCGCAACTCCGATCAGGGCCGCACCGTCGCCTTCTATCCGGGACCGGCCGGCGCCACCGAGTCCGAACTCGCGATCGAGGCGTGGACCGCGGTCCTCGACGACAACCCGGTGCTCGCCACGGCGGTCCCCGACGTGGAGGCGCTGCTGATCCGGATCCCGAAGAGCGGTCCGGCGGGGGCCGAGTGCCATCTGCTGCCGATCGACGCGTGCTACGAGCTGGTGGGCCGGCTGCGGCGGTGCTGGCGTGGCTTCGACGGGGGCCAGGACGCGCGCGCCGAACTGGACGACTTCTTCGCGCGGATCCAGCGGCGCAGCACCCCGATGCGCGCGGGAGGTGCGGCGTGACCGCCCTGGACTTCTCGGTGCTGGCGATCGGCGCGGAACCGTTCGCGGTGTCCCCCAATCTGCTCGCGCGGCTACGGATCGCCGAGACCACCGGCACTGCCGTCCATGCGCTGGCGCTCCGATGTCAGATCCGGATCGAACCGCGACGGCGCCGGTACAGCGATCGGGAGGAGTCCGGACTGCTCGACCTGTTCGGTCCGCGGGAACGCTGGTCGTCGACGCTGTCGACGTTCCCGTGGCTGCACACGACCGCCGTGGTGCCCGGCTTCACCGGTGAGTGCGTCACCGAACTGGTGATGCCCTGCACGTACGACTTCGAGGTCGCGGCGTCGAAGTACCTGCATGCGCTCGACGACGGCAGCGTCCCACTCGGATTTCTGTTCAGCGGGACGATCTTCACCAAGGGCACCAACGGTTTCGGCGTCGAACAGATTCCGTGGGACCGGGAGGCGCAGTTCGACATGCCCGTCGAGGTGTGGCGGGACGTCGTGCGGCAGAACTTCCCGTCCAGCGGCTGGGTGCGCCTCGACCACGACACCATCGCGGCGCTGGCCCGGTTCAAATCGGCCCGGGGACTGCTCGGTCTCGACGAGGCCGTCACCGAACTGCTCGACAGCGCGGGAGAGGTGGCGACGTGACCGGGATCGACGACCTGACGCGGGTACGGACCGTCGCGGACGCGGTGCTGTACGAGGGCTACCTACTGTACCCGTACCGGTCCACGTCGGGAAAGAACCAGTCACGCTGGCAGTTCGGTGTGCTCGGTCCGGTCGGTGCCGCGGACCGCGGTGCGGGTGAGGACGCGGCGATGCGCGTCGAGTGCGTGCTCGACCGCGGCGTGGACGACGCCGTGGTCGAACCGGTGCTGCGCTTCCTGCAGTTGCAGGTACGCACCGCCGAATCGCTCGGGCCGGCCGGCTACGAATCCGTCCCCGAACTCACCCTCGACGGCCGCACCTGGGTGAGCTGGGACGAGGCGGTCGAGGTCGAGATCCCTCTCGGCGCCGTCACCGTCGCGGAACTGTTGTCGGGCACCACCGTCGACGTCGTCGTGCCGGGCGGTGTGGACGTCGAACAGTTGGGGCCGACGGCACGGCTGGTGCGGCAGCGCTTCCCGGTGCGGGCCGTGGCGGACCTCCGGGCGACGGCCGACCGCGGCGGACTCCGGGTGGGTATCGAGGTGCGTAACACCGCGACGCTGGCCGACCTGGACCGGCCGGACGTCGCGGTGAAGGACACCGCGATCCGGCACTCGCTCATCGGAGCGCACCTGATCGTGTCGGTCTCCGGTGCACGTTTCGTCTCCCTCGTCGACCCACCCGCGGAGTTCGCGGCCGCGGTCGACGGGTGCCGGCAGTACCGGTGCCATCCGGTGCTCGCGGGCGAAGCGGACCCGTCCCGGCCCGGTACGTGCGACGTGATCCTCGCGTCCCCGATCATCCTGTACGACCACCCCGAGGTGGCGGAGGAGAGCGGCGGAGATCTGTTCGACGCCACCGAGATCGACGAGATCCTCACGCTGCGGATCATGACGCTCACCGACGACGAGAAGGCGCAGGCGCGCGCCACCGATCCGCGGGCCGCCGAGATCATCGACCGCTGCGACAACATGTCGCCCGACGAGATGCAGCGGCTGCACGGGGCGCTGCGCGATCCGCGGGCGTTCGAGCCCCCGACCTTCGTCACCCCCGGCGGGCTCGTCCCCGAGGTGCCCGACGACGTCCCGTGGTGGGATCCGGCCGCCGACACCAGTGTCCGCCCCGCGACCGACGGGGTGCTGGTCGGCGGGGTGCGGGTCGCGAAGGGCAGCCTGGTCCGCCTGAAGCCGTCGCGGCGGGCGGACGCGCAGGACCTGTTCTTCGCCGGGCAGGTCGCGCGCGTCGCCACCGTGCACGCCGACGTGGACGGCGGCACGCACGTCGGCGTCGTGCTGGTCGACGACCCGGCGGCCGAGCTGCACGAGTGGTACGGCCGCTACCTGTACTTCGCCCCCGACGAGGTGGAACCACTCGACGCCGTCGCCGGCGGGGCGGACGACCGAGAGGAGAGTCAGTCATGAGGGCAGTGGGAATGGTCTCGACCGTGCTGTTCGCCGCGGTGGCCGCGGCCGGCGCGTGGATCGCGATCCGTTCGATCCCGGACATGCAGCGGTACCTGCGGATGCGAAGGATGTGACCGCGTGACGGCCGGGCCACTGCCCCGCGTACTGGTCGCGGGCATCGGCAACATCTTCCTCGGCGACGACGGCTTCGGGCCGGAGACGCTGCGGGCGGTGACGGCCGGCCCGCTGCCGGACGGGGTACGCGCGGTCGACTACGGCATTCGCGGCATGCACCTCGCGTACGACCTGCTGGACGGCTGGGACGGACTGGTGCTGGTCGACGCGGTTCCCGATCGGGGCGCCCCCGGCGCGGTGCGGGCCTTCGAGGTGGACCGCGACAGTCCGGACACGACGCCGCGACTCGACGCCCACGCGATGGATCCGGCGTCGGTGTTCGCGAGCCTCGCGGCCCTGGGTGGCACGCTGCCGCGCACCGTCGTGGTCGGCTGCCAGGTATGCGACGTCGACGAGCGGATCGGGTTGTCGGAGCCGGTGTCTCGTGCCGTGCCCGAGGCGGCGGCCGCGGTGCGGGCAGCACTGGCCGAGTTCGGTGCCGGCGTCGGTGCGGAGGGCTGAGCGATGTGTCTGGGAATTCCGGGACGGGTGGTTCGGATGCTCGACGGCTACGGCGGTCAGCTGGCGCTGGTCGACGTCGAGGGCCGCGAACGCAAGGTCAACGTCGGCATGCTCGAGGACACCGTGCTCGAGTCCGGCGACTGGGTGGTGATCCACATGGGTTTCGCGGTGGAACGGGTCGACGCGGACGGGGCGGCGCGGGCAATGGCCGGTCTGGAGATGATGGGTCGTCCGCGTGAACCCCGGATCGACGGGGGCGCGTCGCCGTGACGGCTGTGTCGGACACGCAGGTCGGCCGGGTCGCGGTGGAGCGGCACCGGCTGACCGTGCGCGGGGTGGTGCAGGGCGTGGGCTTCCGGCCGTTCGTGGCGCGCCTGGCCGGTGAACTCGGTCTCGCCGGTCACTGCGGCAACGACGAGGTGAGCGTCTTCGTGGAGGTGCAGGGCCCGCCGCGGGTGCTCACGGAGTTCGCGGAGCGGGTGCGACGCGACGCGCCTCCGCTGGCGGTGGTGCTCGACGTGACGGTCGAGCACGTGTCCGAACCGGTCGTGGGTGCGTCCGGCTTCCGGATCGTGCCGAGCGTGCGCACCCCGGGCGCCCGCACCCTGGTGCCGCCCGACGTCGGGATCTGCGCGGATTGCGCCCGGGAGATGGCCGACCCCACGGACCGCCGCTACCGGCATCCGTTCGTCAATTGCACCAACTGCGGGCCCCGCTACACGGTGATCACCGATCTGCCGTACGACCGGCCGTACACCACGATGGCGTCGTTTCCGATGTGCGCGCGATGTGCGCGCGAGTACGAGGATCCCGCCGACCGCCGCTACCACGCACAGCCGATCTGCTGCCCGGACTGCGGTCCCCGCCTCTTCGCCGAGCAGGGCGGCGCCCGGATCGACGGCGACGACGACGTCCTCGGGATCGCCCAGCAGGCGATTACGGAGGGCGGCATCGTCGCGGTCAAGGGCATCGGGGGCTTCCACCTGGTGTGCGATGCCACGAATCCCGCTGCCGTGCAGTTGCTGCGCGAGCGGAAGGCGCGCCCGGCGAAGCCTTTCGCCGTCATGGCGGCGGACATCCGGGCTGCGCGCGAGGTCTGCTCGATCGACGACGTCGAGGCGGCCGCGCTGTCCGGCCCCGCCCGGCCGATCGTGTTGCTACGCAGAAGGACCACGGACGTCGTCGCGGCCGCGGTGGCCCCGAGTCTCGACGACGTCGGCATCCTGCTGCCGTACGCGCCGCTGCACCATCTGCTGTTCGCGCCGACGCCCGGGAGCCGGGTGCCGCCGCCGCGACTGCTGGTGATGACATCGGGAAATCGGGGCGGCGAACCGCTGGCGTTCACCAACGGCGATGCGCGGCAGCGCCTGTCGGGCATCGCCGACGTGTTCTTGATGCACGACCGGGACATTGCGGTGCCGTGCGAGGATTCGGTGCTCACCGTCGAGGCCGGCGCGGTCCAGCCGATCCGGCGCTCCCGCGGCTACGCGCCGCTGCCGGTTCTGCTGGGCGGGCGGAGCCCGTCAGTGCTCGCGGTGGGGGCCGAGGTGAAGAACACCTTCTGCCTCACCCGGCAGGAGTTCGCCTTCTGCTCCGGGCATCTCGGAGACATGGGGACACTCGAGAGTCGCCGCGCGTTCGAGACCGCGGTGGCGCAGATGTCGGCGCTGCACGACGTGCGCCCCGAACTGGTGGTGGCGGACGAGCATCCCGGGTACTCGACCCGGAACTGGGCGGAGGACTACAGTGCCCGCACCGGAGTCCCGCTCGCGACCGTGCAACACCACCACGCGCACGTCGCGGCCCTCGCCGCGGAGCATCGGCTGATCGGCACGCCGATGCTGGGAATCGCGTTCGACGGCACCGGCTACGGGTGCGATCGCACCGTCTGGGGTGGCGAGATGCTGCTCGTGGGCGCAGACGTGCACGACGCCACCCGGGCCGGTCACCTGCAAGCGTTCTCGCTGCCGGGCGGCGATGCCGCGGTGCGCAATCCGGCCAGGGTCGCGCTGGCGCTGCTGCGCGAGGTGGGCCTGCTCGACGAGGCCGACGATCTGCCGTGCGTCCGCGCCCTCGCGGCGGACGAACGCGCCCTGGTGACAGCGCAATTGAATTCCGGGCTGGGATGTGTCCGCAGCACCAGCGTCGGGCGCCTGTTCGACGGCGCAGCGTCGATCCTCGGGGTGCGGCACCGCGTCAGCTACGAGGCACAGGCCGCCGTGGAACTGGAGGCGCTCGCGCGCACGGCGGGACACCCCGCCTCGATCGAGATGCGAGTCGCGGACGGTCAGTTGCGGTTGGCCGAACTGCTCGCCGGTCTGGTCTCGGGGGTGCGGGCGGGCATCGCGCCGTCGGCGTTGGCGCTCGGCTTCCATCGGGCACTGGCCTCCGCGACGGTGAGGCTCGCGCTCGACGTCACGGCGGCGTCCGGGGTGGAGACGGTGGGACTGACCGGCGGAGTGTTCCAGAACCGGCTGCTGACCGCGCTCGTCCGGGCCGGCCTGCAGGCCGAGGGGCGGCGAGTACTCACCCACCACGTGGTGCCGCCCAACGACGGTGGACTCTCGCTGGGACAGGCCGCGCTCGGTGCGGCGCTGCTCGGTTCCCGGCGCCGAACGGAAGCGATCGACGAGGTGCAGACATGACGACGAGCGATACCACCGTGGAACTGATCGACCGGGCGCTGTCCGCCGACCTCTCCTCCGCGGCCCTGGGCCTGGCGCGGCGCTTCCAGCACGGTGCGACCCTCTGGGTGGTCTCGCCGCAGTGGGAACCACACGCGCACCACGTCGCGGTCGAGTTCGTGCACCCGGTGATCATGGGCAAACGGGCGCTGCCGTCGGTCTCGCTCGTCGAACCCGATCCGGTCGCCCAGTGCCGCGTGGCGGCGCGGCCCGGCGACGTGATCCTGGCGGTGGCTTCCGCGGATCAGCCGCAGGTCCGGGACATCGTGCGGCGTGCACCGGCGTGGGGAGTCGACACGGTCTGGATCGGCTCGGGACCGCGGCCGGAGGCGGGCGCCGCGACCCATATCCTCTGGGTCGACTCCGACGATCCGATGATCCCGGCGACCGGCCGGTTCGTACTGATGTACCACCTGCTGTGGGAACTCACCCACGTCTGTTTCGAACACCCGGGCCTGCTCGACGCGCCGGCGGAGGAGTGCACCGACGACGTGTGCGTCACGTGCAGCGACGAGGGGCGTCTCGCGGAAGTGGTTCTCGTGCCGGGCGACTCGATCGACGGGGTGCTGGTGCGCACGGCAGCGGGAGAGGAACGTGTCGACACCACACTGATCGCCGACGTCGCGGCGGGCGACCTGTTGCTGATCCACGGCGGGGCCGCCATCACCCGCATCGATCCGAACGAGGAGGGACGGCCGTGACCACACCCGGACCACGCTCGGAGGAGACGGACTTCCTGTATCCCTTCATCGACGCCCACGAGGAGGGCGCCGAGGCGCTGCTGGACGACCTGGCGTCGTCGGCGCGCTCGAAGGCAGCGGAAAGTGCGAGGCTGCAGCACGACTCGATCGCCGAGTGGGGCGGCGAGATCCGCGAGGCCGGTGCCCGGATGGCGGAGCGATTCGCCCAGGGCGGTCGCCTCTACACCTTCGGCAACGGCGGCAGTTCCACCGATGCCGCCACCCTCGCGTCGCTGTTCAGTCGGCCGGCGCGCGGTAGGCCCGTCGCGGCCTGGTCCCTCGCTGCGGACCAGGCGGTGGTGACCGCACTCGGCAACGACGTCGGATTCGACCTCATCTTCTCCCGGCAGATCATCGCCCACGCTCACGACCGCGACATGGCGATCGCGCTGTCGACGTCGGGCAACTCCGACGACCTCATGATCGCGCTGGCCGAGGCGCGACGGCGTGGACTGCTCACAATCGGGTTCGCCGGGCACGACGGGGGCCGGATGGCGGTGAGCGAGGACCTGGACTACTGCTTCACCATCCGCTCCCAGAGCATCCACCGCATCCAGGAGAGCCACGCACTGGTCGGATACCGGCTGTGGGAGGCCGCCCAGGACCACCTGTCGCGGGGAGCCGCGGCGCCCGAAGCGACCACCGGACAGGAGGGCTAGGCCCATGACGACGGATCCGACCACGGCCGCCGACCGCGAGGACCGAGTCCTCGAACGCATCGCATCGTTCCGCAAGCGCCGCCCACGTCTGCTCGAGGACGTGGTCACGCTCGCGCACGGTGCGGGCGGAAAGTCCTCCGCGGCGCTGGTGGACGCGGTGTTCGTGGAAGCGCTGCGCAACCCGCAGCTCGAACAACTCGGTGATGCCGCGGCGTTGAGCCTGCCGTCGGGAGAGCGGATCGCGTTCTCCACCGACTCGTTCGTGGTGCAGCCGTTGCAGTTCCCGGGCGGGTCGATCGGGAATCTTGCGGTGCACGGCACCGTCAACGACCTGTCGGTGGCCGGGGCGCGGCCTTTGTGGTTGTCGGCGGCGTTCGTCATCGAAGAGGGCTTCGAGATCGCGCTGCTGCGCGAGATCGTCGCCGACATAGCCGATTCGGCCGCCCAGGCCGGTGTCCATGTGGTGACCGGTGACACCAAGGTGGTCGGCAAGGGCGCCGCGGACGGCGTCTACATCTGCACCGCCGGGGTGGGGGCGTTGCCGGTGACGACGCGGCTGGGACCCGAATACGTGCAGGCGGGGGACCGGGTCCTGTTGTCCGGCACCATGGGTGAGCACGGGATGGCGGTGATGCTGGCCCGGGGCGAACTCGCGATCGAGGCCGACATCCGATCGGACACGGCACCGATCAACGGTCTGGTGCACGCGCTGCTCGACGCGGCACCGTCGACACGGTGGATGCGCGACGCCACCCGCGGCGGCGTCGGGACGGTGTGCAACGAGCTGGCACAGTCCACCGGTCTCGCGGTGATCCTCGACGAGGCGTCGCTCCCCGTGTTGCCGCAGGTGGCGGGGGCGTGCGATCTGCTCGGTATCGATCCGCTGTACGTCGCGAACGAGGGCAAGTTCGTCGCGATCGTGCCCGAGCGCGAGGCCGAGGCAGGGCTGGCGGCGCTCCGCGGATGCCCGGGCGGCCAGGACGCCGCAATCGTCGGCGAGGTGCTCGCCGAACCCGAGGGCATCGTGGCCCTGCGAACCGCGTTCGGCGGCAGCCGGATCGTCGACATGCTCGTCGGCGACCCGCTGCCGCGGATCTGTTGAGCGAGGAAGGAGCCGGCCATGTGTCTGGGCATTCCGGGCCAGGTGGTGCAGATGGTGGACACCGAGCAGAGCCTGGCGAAGGTGGACGTGAACGGGGTCCAACGCACCATCAGCGTGCGTCTGCTCGCCGACGAGGGTCTGGTCGTCGGCGATTGGGTTCTCGTCCACGTGGGCTTCGCGATGGCGAAGATCGACGAGGCCGAGGCCGCGCTGACGCTCGACCAGGTGCAGAAGATGGGCGCCGACTACGTCAACGAGATCGACGCGTTCAACTCGTCGAGCATCAACTGACCGAACGGGCCACCGAGGAGGTTGCACCATGAAGTTCGTGGACGAATTCCGGGATCCGGCGGCGGCACGGGCGCTGGTCCGGTCCATCACCGAACTCGCCGGCGACGACGAGTTCAAGTTCATGGAGGTGTGCGGCGGGCACACCCACACCATCTACCGGCACGGGATCGAACACCTGCTGCCCCGGTCGGTGGAACTGGTGCACGGACCGGGGTGCCCCGTGTGTGTCATCCCGATGGGGCGCGTGGACGACGCGATGTACCTCGCCGAACAGCCGAACGTCATCTTCACGACGTTCGGCGACATGATGCGCGTGCCCGGTTCCCGAGGAAACCTCATCGAGGCGAAGGCCCGCGGCGCGGACGTGCGGTTCGTCTACTCGCCGCTGGACCCGCTCAAGATCGCCGTCGACAACCCCGACAAGCAGGTCGTGTTCTTTGCCGTCGGGTTCGAGACGACGGCCCCGTCGACGGCGGTGACGCTGGTGCGGGCGCGGCAGACAGGGGTGACCAACTTCAGCATCTTCTGCAACCACGTGACGATCGTCCCGCCCATCAAGGCGATCCTCGAGTCGCCGGATCTGCGGCTGTCGGGCTTCCTCGGCCCGGGCCACGTCTCGACCGTCGTGGGACTCCGGCCGTACCGCTTCGTCCCGGAGGTGTACGGAAAGCCGATGGTGGTGGCCGGTTTCGAACCACTCGACATCCTCGCGTCCGTGCACATGCTGCTGCAGCAGATCCGTGACGGCCGCTGCGAGGTGGAGAACCAGTACATCCGCGTGGTCCGGCCGGAGGGCAACACGCAGGCCCTGAAGCTGATGAGTGAGACCTTCGCGTTGCGACCGCATTTCGAATGGCGCGGACTGGGCTTCATCTCGCAGAGCGCGCTCAAGATCCATCCCGACTACGCCGAGTTCGACGCCGAGGAGCGTTTCTCGATGCCGGGCGTGCGGGTCGCGGACCCCAAGGCGTGCCAGTGCGGCGAGGTCCTCAAGGGCGTCATCAAGCCGTGGGAGTGCAAGGTGTTCGGCACCGCCTGCACCCCGGAGACCCCGATCGGCACGTGCATGGTGTCGCCGGAGGGGGCGTGCGCGGCGTACTACAACTTCGGGCGCCTGCACCGGGAGACGGCGCTGCTGGTGGGTCGGAGAGCCGAGTGACCACCGGGGTCGATGCCGGCCGCGTACTGTTCGCGCGGTACGCGTACGCGCCCAACGCTCTCGGCTACTGCGGACCCGCCGGCGCGGCGACCCTCGAGACGGTGGCGTGCGGGGGAGTCGGCGCGGGGTCGGCAGCGGTGGACGCCGTCGCGCGACAGTTCAATGGCGCGTGGCCGTACCAGGAGTTGCTGGCCGAACTCGCGGGCATCGATGATCCGCTCGACGGGCGCGTGGTCCGCGGCTATTGGACCGGCAACGAGGTGACGGCGGCCGTCGACCGGGCGCGGTTCGGCCGGGAATTGCTGGCCCGCTTGGGGGCTCGGGCCGGTCACTACTGGAAGTACCTCACCGACGATCTCCTGCCCGAGGCCGCACCGACGCATGCGTTCCACGTGTTCGGGGTCTACCCGTGGACGCGCCTGCTCGACACGGGCATGCCGCAGCCGATGCACGTGCTGGATTCGTGTCGCATCCGCAACGGCGTCGTGGTCGCCCTGACCTCGCAGACGGCGACCGTCCGCTCGCGCGGACTGCAGTTCGACGGCCGTCGACTCGCCCTCGGACCGCTCGAGGACCGGCCGGCCCGGCGCAACGTGGGCTCCGGATCCTTCGTCCCGGACCTGCGGATCGGGGACCGGGTGGCGGTGCACTGGGACCTGATCTGCGACCGCCTCGACGCCGACGAGGCGGGAAGTCTCGAGCATTGGACCGATTGGCAACTGCAGCAGACCAATCCCCGCCTGGGGTGCTTCTCGGAGAGGCCCGCCGCCGGTAGGGGGTCTGCGGTCCGGGGCGTCGGCCGCGCGTTCGGGGCGTGACGACCATCACGTGAAATTCTACAGCGGCCGCTGTAGACAATTGACGGTGTCCGTTGTACTGTTTCTCTCGTCGATACAGAAGGATCCAAGAAGGCAGGTAAGAGGACGAAGACCTGCGTGAAGGAAAGAACTGGTGAGTAGGGCGGGACGCGTCGAGAAGGTGTGTTGATGTGTTTCGGAAGTACTCGATGCGTCCCGCCATCTACCGGGCAGCACGATCGCCTCGGTAGTGCAGGGAACAGGTAGTTGCAGGACCTGCGGCGCCGGTGAGTTGGGCGCCGCACCCGGGGTGGTAGCGAGATCACTGCCCCGGAACATCGAAGGAAGATCCCCAAACCGGGAGGTGGTGCACGGTCAGCTGTTACAAGATCGCGTCCCGTCCGCCGAGGCGGGGAACAGGTAAGTAAATCCCCTCGGGCCCCGGCGCCGCACAGGCGCCGGGGCCCCCGTCCGTGCACACGAAAGGCGACACGCACATTCCGCCGAAGTCAGACAGCAACAGCCCCGACGCCGCCGGCCCGGGAGACAAGTTCGACGACGAGGACTTCCCTGCGTACAGCATGGGCCGTGCCGCCGAAATCCTCGGTGTCACGCAGGCGTTTCTCCGCAGCCTCGACACCGCGAAGCTGATCACCCCGTTGCGATCCGGGGGCGGTCACCGCCGCTATTCCCGCTACCAACTCCGCATCGCCGCACGCGCGCGTGAACTGATCGATCAGGGCACCCCTATCGAGGCCGCCTGCCGCATCATCGTTCTCGAGGACCAGCTCAGCGAAGCCCAGCGGATCAACACCGAACTCCGCCGCGCGCAACAGCACCCGAGTGAGGCGGCCGAGCGCGACAGCACCACCGACTGAACGGCCTGCTGCGTCGCTTCGGTCACCCCTCGGGGGCCGAAGCGGGAACCGAGAAGCCCCACGGCAGTTCCAGGCGGTGCGCCGCCAGCAGTTCGGTGTCCCCGAGGATGCGCTCGATCCGGTCGTCCGCGACAACCCGACCCTCGTCGAGAACCACCGCACGCCGGCACAGTTGGGCGGCGTACGGCAGGTCGTGGGTGACCAGCAACAGCGTCGTGTCGAGCCCTGTGAGCACGTCGGCGAGTTCGCGACGCGCCACCGGGTCGAGATTGCTCGACGGCTCGTCGAGCACCAGTACGTCGGGCCGGCACGCGAGAACCGTTGCGAGCGCGACTCGTCGACGCTGACCGCCGGAGAGATGACCGGCGCTCCGCTGCGCGTGCTCGGCCATGTCGACCTGCGCGAGCGCCTCGGCGACCCGGCGCTCCAGTTCGCCGCCGCGGACCCCGAAGTTGGCGGGGCCGAACGCGACGTCCTCGGCGACCGTCGGCATGAACAGCTGGTCGTCCGGGTCCTGGAACACCACCCCGACCCGGCGCCGGATCTCCCGCAGGTTCTCGCGGGCCACGGCGAGGTCACCGATCTGCACGGTGCCCGACGTCGCCGTCAGCACGGCGTTGAGCTGCAGGATCAGTGTGGTCTTGCCGGCGCCGTTCGGTCCCAGGATCGCCACGCGTTCGCCCGCCGCGACCTCGAAGTCGACGCCGTCGAGCGCTCGGCGCCCATCCGGATACTCGAAGACGAGACTGTCGGTTCGGATTGCGGGAACCGACATCTCACACCGTCCAGGCCATGACGGCGACTGCGACGGCGCACACGGCCGGCGCAAGCGCGAGGCACCAGTCGCGACCCCGGGCCGGCGGCGCGTACAGCGGGACGGTGCCGGTGAACCCGCGGGACAGCATCGCGAGGTGAACGCGCTCGCCCCGCTCGTACGAGCGGAGGAACACCCCGCCGACGCCGCGCGCGGTGGCCCCCACCTGGTGCAGCGTCCGGGGGTCGTCACCTCGGGAGACGCGTGCGATGCGCATCCGTTCGATTTCGCCGGCAAGCAGATTCACGTACCGGAGCATCAGCGTCGCGACGGTGACGACGATGCCCGGCAGACGCAGCCGCGACAGCCCGGCCGGCAGCGATCGCACCGGCGTGGTCGCCGCGAGCGTGAGCGAGACCAGCACGCCCAGGGTGCCCTTTGCGAGGATGTTCCACGCCGCCAGCAGGCCGGGCCCGGACAGCGACAGGCCGAGGACGGTCACGCGATCGCCTTCCTCCGCGAACGGCAGCAGCACCGCGAGGACGACGAACGGGAGTTCGACGAGCATGCGGGGCGCCAACCAGCGCAGCGTGATCCCCGCGATCTGCCACACCGGCACCAGGATCGCCGGGTACAGGGCGAACGCCCAGAACGCGTCGCGAGGGGTGGCCACCACGGCGAACACGCCGACGAGGGCGGCGAGGATCTTCACCTCGGGAGGCAATCGGTGGACCGGCGACGACCCTTCGAGGTACATCGGATGGGTGTGGGAACCCGACACGTCAGGGTTCCCGGCGGCGGTGCGCGAGAGTTCGGAACAACAGGCCGGCCACCACGAACACCGCGACGACCCCCAGTACCCCGGCGACCCCGGTCAGCGCGGAGTCACCTCGGACCGAATAGTCGGCCAGCGGCGACGACGACAGATGATGATCGGTCGCGCCCTGAGCGATGCAGTCGCCCACCAACTGCTCGCCGCCGTCGACCTGCACCACGTCGCAGCCACGCTGGGTGGTCGAGTCCAGACCGTCCGGGCTGGAACTGGCGAGATACGACAGGACTCCGGCGATCAACAGCGCGGCGATCGCGAAGCCGACCAGGAAGCGGGACCGGGTGCGGATGGAGGTCGTCATGTCGACATCGCTCCCTTCGCGTGCGCGACGCCGGGTCGGGCTCGCAACAGGTACACCAGGTCGGGGCGCGCCCGCGCCACCGCGACCACCGTGAATGCGGTGATGATGCCCTCGCCGATCCCGATCAGCGCGTGGGTACCGAACATGTACGCGGCGACGGCGTGCAGCGAAGTCACCGCGTCGCCGCCGACCGCGTACTCCACCACGAACATCGACGCCGCGAGAACCGTTGCACACCAAGCGGAGAGGAACGCCAGAATGCCGATGCCGGCATCGCCGTGTCGCGCGAGCAGCGGGCGCAACGCGACGGCCACCGCGTATCCGACGGCGGTGCCGACCAGTGCCATGTTGGTGATGTTGGCACCGAGGGCGGTGAGTCCACCGTCGGCGAACAGCAGGGCCTGCACGGTGAGGACGATCGCGATGCACAGAGCGCCGGTGTACGGACCGACCAGGATCGCGGCGAGCCCGCCGCCGAGCAGATGACCGCTCACACCGAGCAGGATCGGGAAGTTGATCATCTGGACGGCAAAGATGAAGGCCGCGACCAGTCCGGCCATCGGCGCGGTGCGTTCGGTGAGTTCGGTGCGCGCCCGCCAGATCGCGACGCCGACACCGACGATCGCGACGGCCCAGAACAGCGCCGACGTCGGGGCGTCGATGATGCCGTCGCTCATGTGCATCGCGACGATCTGACTCTGCCCATCGGCGTATTCGACAGCCACACTGCCCTCCTGAGGGCGAGGGGATCGGTGGTAGCGAGTTTATCGAGTCATGTGAACACCTGAACAGGCTTTCCGGAATAGTCCGGTTCGCTGTCAGCGCGGCCGCAACAGTAAGAACGCGAGGGTGATCGGCACGACGGTCAGGAGCAGGATGCGGAAGGCCTCACCCGCTCGCACGCCGATGGCCGCGGCGAGAATCGACGGGCCGACCACGGCCAGCACGGAGCCGAGCACCAGCAGGATCCGCCGGACGCGTATCCGCTTCGCACGCGTTTCCGTGGTGACGGAACGAGCCTCCCACTGCGCGCGGATGTGATCCGTCGTGTCGATCCTCGCGCGGTCGGGCGGGGTCGTTTCGATGGCGTTCACGGCATCTACCTCTCAGCTCGTCTACCCCAGGCTACGGCGATTTCCGGCGCGCTCGAGCGAGGCCGTTCGAGAGTCGGAAACCGAAGCAGCGCAAGCGGTTCGTTTGATGCCCCTGTGGCGGGTGTGGTGACGATCCGGGACGTTCGTCGCTAGTGCCGTCGATGCCTGCCGTGCTAGCCGCCGGGACGGACCGCCTCATTTGTGGCGGATGTCATACCGGCGGCGTCAGGCGTCGACGAACCCGTCCTCGGTCAGTTCCAGGCACCGCGTGATGCCGATGTCGGCCAGGAACTGCCGGTCGTGGCTGACGACGATCAGTGCGCCGCGGTATTCGTTCAACGCCTGCGCGAGGTGGGTCAGCGAGGGTAGGTCGAGGTTGTTGGTCGGCTCGTCGAGCAGCAGCAGGCGCGGCGGTGGCTCCGCAGTCAGCAGTAGTGCGAGCGCGGCGCGCAGTCGCTCGCCGCCGGACAGCGTCGAGACGGGCGCGTCGGCCTCGGACCCGCGGAACAGGAACCGGGCCAGGCTGCCCCGGATCCGTTCGGGGGTCGCGTGCGGCGCCGCGGCCGCGACGTTCGCCGCAACCGACATCTGCTCGTCGAAGATGTCCAGGCGCTGGGGCAGGAATCCGAACGGCACCTTCGCGCCGGCCCGCACGATCTCCTGCAACGCTGTCGTCTTGCCGATGCCGTTGCGGCCGGTGAGCGCTATCCGCTCGGGTCCGGTCACCGTCAGGTCGAGACTCTGCCCGCTGCGCAGGCGGACGCCTTCGAGCTCGATCACCTGCTGTCCCGGGTGTACCGCGGTGTCCGGGAGGTCGATACGGATCTCCCTGTCGTCGCGCACCCGGTCCTGCGCCTCGGTGAGCGCCTTCTTCGCGTCGTCGACCTTCTCGATGTGGTTGCCGCGCAGCTTGCCCGCCGATTCCTGGGCGGCCCGCTTGCGCATGCCCATGATGATCTTGGGCTCGCGCTTGTTCTCGAACATCTTCTTGCCGTAGCGCGCGCGACGATCCAGCTTGATCTGCGCCTCGATCAGTTCGCGGCCCTGCTTGCGGACATCGCTGCGCGCGTCGCGCACGGCGGCGAGCGCGGCCTGCTGCTCCGCCTCGATCGCCTGTTGGTAGTCGCCGAAGTTGCCGCCGAACAGCCGGATTCGCCCGTCGCGGAGTTCGGCGATCGTGTCGACCGAAGCGAGCAGATCGCGGTCGTGGCTCACGAGCAGGACGGTGCCGGGGAACTGTCGGACCGCGGCGTCGAGCAGGCTGCGGCTGGCTCCGTCGAGGTTGTTGGTCGGTTCGTCGAGCAGCAGGACGTCCGGCTCACCCAGCAGTTGTGCGGTGAGCCCGAGCAGTGTGGTCTCGCCACCGGACAATTCGCCGACCGTCCGATCCAGATCGGCGACGTCGGCGACGATGCGTCGTAGGCCCAGCCGGTGCAGGATCGACACCGCGCGCTCCTCGATGTCCCACGCCGCACCGACGGTGTCGAAGTCGTCGTCGGTGCCGGCCCCGGACTCGATGCGCGCCAGCGCACGTCGGATGTCGGAGATGCCGAGGATCGCGTCGACCCGTACGCCCGGATCGAGCGTCAGGTCCTGTGGAAGGTAGCCGACGGTGCCGTGGGCGGTGACCGAGCCTCGCGCCGGCTGCAGGCGGCCCGCGATCAGCTTCAGCAGGGTGGACTTGCCGCAGCCGTTGAGCCCGACGAGCCCGGTGCGTCCCGACCCGAAGACGGCGTCGAGGCCGTCGAGGACGGGGGAACCGTCGGGCCAGGCGAAAGTGAGATCGGACAGGGTGACGGACGCGGACGGATGTGCCATGAGAACTCCGAGAGGTGTGCGGACGAGGCGCAGACGGATGCCTCGGCACACGTCGCGCAGGGCGCGGGATCACCTCTACAGGAGCAAGGGCCTGTCCTATCGATCGGAGACACGAACGTCGACCACGGTATGACCGGTTCAACCGGCATGCAACCGGTTTATTCCGCTCGGGAAGAGTCGAACGCTTCCGCCCGCCCGCGCCCGCGACGATCATGGAAGGTGTGCGTGGGTGTTCCACCCCCGCCCCACCTCAGGAAACCGGGAGACGCCGATGACGGTCACCGACGATTACCTCGAGAACAACAAGCGCTACGCCGAGTCGTTCACCGGCCCGCTGCCGCTGCCCCCGAGCAAGCACGTCGCGGTGCTCGCGTGCATGGATGCGCGACTGGACGTGTACCGGATCCTCGGACTCGGCGCCGGCGAGGCGCACGTGATCCGCAACGCGGGCGGCGTCGTGACGGACGACGAGATCCGTTCGCTCGCCATCAGCCAGCGTCTGCTCGGTACCCGGGAGATCATCCTCATCCACCACACCGACTGCGGCATGCTCACTTTCACCGACGACGCCTTCAAGCGGGACATCCAGGACGAGACCGGCATCAAGCCGAACTGGTCCGCCGAGGCGTTCCCCGACATCGACGAGGACGTCCGCCAGTCGCTGCGCCGCATCCAGGCCAGCCCGTTCGTGACTCTCACGGAGTCGTTGCGCGGCTTCGTGTTCGACGTCGCCACGGGTCGTCTGAACGAGGTCGTGCTCTGACGGAGTGTCAGATCTGCGGGCCGGTCGATCTGAGGTCGTCGACCTTGCGCATCGCCTCCCGTAGTTCCGCGAGCCACTCCTCGGCGTGCTGTCCGGCGAGCTTGACCGTCCACGCCAGGGCATCGGCCCGGGACCGGGCGACGCCGGCGTCCACGAGCGTGTCCAGCACCTTGCGTTCGGGCTGACGCAGGCGCGTCATCACCGGAACGGCCAAATGCGTGAACAGGATTCGTCGATCGCCGATCGTCACACCCCACGCAACCTTGCGTCCGTACCGGGCCTGAGCCTCGTCCGCGATCTGCATCCGCGCGGGGCGGGTCGATTCCCGGAAGCGGGCGACCCGGCCCTCCTCCGCGGCCGCGGAGTTCTCGGTGTCCTCGCCGGGAAGTTCGCCGAACACGACGATCTCCTCACGGTCGACCTCCACGGTCGCGGGGCCGGTGAACCAGTCGTCGGGCAGGCGTCCCGCAAACCACTCCGAGGCGTCCGAGGCGTCCGGCGCGTCGGCCTGTTGCCAGCCGCCGGGTCTTCCGAACCTGTGGCCACCGGTTCCGAACCCGCCGTGGCCGTGTGTGCTTCCCATGATCGTCCTCCTCGGGTCGATCGGGTAATACCTACTGCACTGATTACATGATTACTCCGATGCTCCGGCGACGCCACCGTCCGCGGAGTCTGTTTCTCGGGCATCATCGGGTCCATGTCTGTCTCGCGTCCCGGCCCCCGCACCACCGCGACCGTCCTGGCCGTGGCTTCCGCACTCGTCCTGTCCGGCTGCGGGGGCGGCGACCCCTCACCCGAACAGCGGTTCGCCGACGCGCTCTCGAGCGGCGACGTCCAGGCGGCTGCAGATCTGACGAGCGACCCGGCGGCGGCGTCGACGGCCATCACCGCGATGCTCGACGGTCTGAACGCGCAGGGGCGGTCGTTCACCGTGTCCGAGAACGGTGACGCGTTCACCCTGGCCGCGGACTGGAGTTTCGGCGACGGCAAGCAGTGGCAGTACTCCACCGAGGGCCGCGTGGACGGCGACGTGATCGCGTGGGATCCCGCGGTGCTCGCGCCCGGACTCGCCGCCGGCTCCACGGTCCGGTTCACCCCCACGTCGGGGACGCCCGCCGAGGTGCGCGCGAGTGACGGGCAGCCGATCATGACGCAGCAGGTGGTGACACTCGTCGACGTGCAAGCGCCCGCGGACACCGCCGCCCTGGCCCGACTGCTGAATCCGATCGTCCCCACCATCACCGCCGAGTCGCTCGGCGCGGACCTGGGAAAGTCCGACGGCAAGCCGATCACCGCGGTCGCGCTGCGTGAACAGGACGTCGAGCCCGTTCGGGACCAGCTCGCGGCCGTTCCCGGGGTGGAGCTCGTGCAGCAGACCCGGCTGCTCACGGTGGACCGGGCGTTGTCGTCGCCGGTACTCGCCGACCTGACCACCGTGTGGCAGGAGCAGCAGGACGAGTCCGCCGGGTGGGCCGTGCAGCTGGTGAACGCGGACGGGACGGCGCGTCGTCTGGCCGGGCAGGACGCGGCCCCGGTCCCGGACATCGACACCACACTGGACCTGCGTTTGCAGACCAGGGCGGAGGATGCGCTCGCGAGTGTTCCGCAGCCGGCCGCGATCGTCGCACTGCGGCCGTCCACGGGTGCGGTGCTGGCCGTCGCACAGAACGCGCCCGCCGACGCCCAGGGCGCGATCGCGCTGACGGGCCTCTACCCGCCGGGGTCGACGTTCAAGACCGTCACGACGTCGGCGGCACTGCAGGCCGGGAAGGTCACCCCGGACACCGTGCTGCCGTGCCCCGGCACCGAGAACATCGAGGGCCGGCAGATCCCGAACGACGACAATTTCGATCTCGGGTCGGTGCCGCTGCACTCGGCGTTCGCGCACTCGTGCAACACCACGATGGGGCGCCTGGCGGTGTCGTTGCCGCCGGATGCGCTGCAACAGGCCGCGTTGCAGTTCGGTCTCGGCGTCGACTACGTGACCCCGGGGCTGACGACGGTCACCGGGACGGTGCCGACCGCGCAGACGCCCGCCGAAAGGGTCGAGTCCGCGATCGGGCAGGGCGCGGTGACGGCATCACCGTTCGGGATGGCGCTGGTCGCGGCGTCCATCGCGAACGGGACGACGCCGGCCCCGACGATGATCGTCGGGAAGCCGGGCGTCGCCGACCGCAGCGTCACCCCGACGCCCGCGGACGTCGACGCGGCCCTGCGGTCGATGATGCGCGAGACGGTAACGGCCGGGACCGCCAGGACGCTCGCCGATCTGCCGAACCTCGAGGGCAAGACCGGCACTGCGGAGTACGGTGAGGGCACACGCCCACATGGTTGGTTCGTGGGCATGGATGGAGACCTCGCTTTCGCGGTTTTCGTTGCGGGAGCGGATAGTTCGGGTCCCGCGCTGGAAGCTGCCGGGCGGTTCCTCCGGTAGTCCCGCGGCGCACCCGGACACGGTGCGGTGGTAACGGGAGGGTATCGGCCGAGCGCCACAGTGGCGCAATCGTGACCCCTTCGTGCGCGATCCGTGCTTGTTACTGATGTGACAATCGGGAGGATTGTGACCATGGGTTTCCGAGCCTCGCCCCGCGTCCGGCGTAGCTGTGCGATTGCCGTGCCGCTCGGCCTCGTGGCCGTCCTGGCCGTCACGCTCGTGTCCTGCGTGGGAGACAAGTCCGACGCGAGCGCGCAGTCGGTCGTCACCGGGTTCGTCGACGCCCTCAACGACCGTGACGCCGAGGCTGCCGCCGAGCTGACGTCGTACCCGAACGCTGCCGAGGAATCGATCCAGCAGATGTTCGACGGTCTCGACGCCAAGGAATCCACGTGGACCCTGGCCCAGTTCATGGAACTCAACGGCGATTCCGGTTTCTTCACCGTGGACGCGGCGTGGAACTTCGGCGAGGGCAAGGACTGGAGCTACTTCGTCGACGGAGGCGTCAAGAAGCTGGCCGTGGGGTGGCGCATCTCGTGGGATCCCACGCTGCTCGCGCCGGCCCTCGGCCACGGCCGAACCGTGCGCTACGACCGCACCGACGCCGCGCCGCCGAAGGTGCTCGACGGCGCCGGTAACCCCCTGATGGCGGAACAGACGATCAACGCGGTCACGTTGGATCCGGCGTCGATATCCGACCCGGTGGCCACGACCGATCGGCTCGCGAAGGCTCTCGAGCCCGTTGCCCCACTCGTTACCGGCGAGTCGATGCGACAGGATCTCGCCGCCAAGCCCGGGCAGCGAGTCGTTGCAGTGTTGTTGCGTGACCAGGACTTCCAGTACCTGGAAAAGGACCTCACCGGGATCCCCGGGGTGATCGTCGACAAGCAGCCCAAGCTGATCACGACGGACCGGCGCATCGTGACGCCGCTGCTCGACCCGCTGCGCAAGGTGTGGCAGGCGAACCGGGACGCCACGGCCGGGTGGGCCGTCAACGTCGTCGATCCCGACGGCACCGTGCAGCAGCAGGTGGGCTACCAGGGCCCGCCCGGCCCCGACATCAAGGCCACCCTCGACTCGCAGCTGCAGCTGGCCGCCGAGAACGCGGTGGTGAGCGTCGGCACCCCCTCGGTGATCGTCGCGATCCGACCGTCCACCGGTGCCGTTGTCGCTGCAGCACAGAACAATCAAGCGATCGAGCAGGGGCCCATCGCGTTCACCGGCCTCTATCCTGCGGGCAACTCGCTGGACCTCGTCCGCACCGCGGCCGCCGCCCAGGCCGGCGTCGCACCCGAGGACGTGAGCGACGACGACCTCGAGAAGGCGGGCCGGCAACTCGGCGTCGGCCTCGACTACGAGATGCCCGGTCTCGATCCCGAGACCGCCGTCCTGACCGCGTCGCAGTCCAATGTCGACCAGGTGATGAAGTCGAAGAACGGATCCGAGCAGAAGGTGAGCCCGTTCGGCCTCGCGATGATGGCCGCGTCGGTCGCGCGCGGCAGCGCCCCGCTGCCGATGATCGTCGAAGGGCAACAGGCCACCGCGAAGAACACCGAGAACGCGCTGCCGGCAGCCGTCACCGACCAGTTGCGTAACACGATGCGCGACAACGTCCAGAAGGGATCCGCCTCCTTCCTCAAGGGGCATCCCGACCTGATGGGTGTCGCGTCCGGGAACGACACCGACCGCTGGTTCTTCGGATCGCGTGGTGACCTCGCCTTCGCGGTGTTCGTCGCCGACGCCGACGGCGGCGACCGCGCCGTCAAGATGACCGATCTGCTGATGCGGGAAATGGCCAAGCCGCCGGCGCAGTGACGCTGCGGCAGGGGAGCGGAACTGTCTGGCTTACGGTGGGGGAATGACAACCGACCAGATACCCGGCTCGTGGCGGCACTACGACGACGCCGCGTTGCCGGGGCCGCTCGCGGCGGCCCTCGACCTGTTCGCGGAGCGGGGCTACGAAGGTACATCGATCCGCGAGATCGCCTCGCGTGCAGGACTGTCGGTGCCCGGTCTCTACCACCACTATCCGTCGAAGCATGCGCTGCTGGTGGCGCTGACGCAGGGGAGCATGGTCGATCTGCTCGGCCGCAGCCGGCAGGCGCTCGCGGAAGCGGGGTCGTCGCCGCGTGAGCAGTTCGACGCCGTCGTCGAATCGCTGCTGAGGTTCCACATGTTCCGGCGCGAGCAGGCGTTCGTCGCGTCCACCGAGATGCGCAGCATGGAGCCGGGGGCTCGGGACGCCTTCGTCGGCATGCGCGACGAGCAGCAGCGGATGCTCGACGAGATCGTGCGGGACGGCGTGCGGTCGGGTGACTTCTCCACGCCCTACCCGGAGGACGCCAGCCGGGCGGTGACCACGATGTGCGTCGCCGTCGCGAGTTGGTACCGGCCCGACGGCCCGCTCACCCCCGAGGTGCTGGTGGATCGGTACCTGGTGATCGCTCGGGGCGCCGCCGGCGCGGTGTGACGCACGCCGGCGGTCGCGCCCGCGTCAGTCGCCCGAGTGCCTGCGCCAGTGGGAGAAGCGCTCCTTGATGTCCGCGGCGACCTCGCCGACACCGTGGCCGACCGCGCCGACGGCATCGCCCAAGCCGCTGCCGACGTCACGCAGCACCCGGATCAGCGGATCGTCCGACTGGTCGAAGTTCTGCTTGTAAGTCCGGGCGGCATTGCGGAACTCGTCGCCGATCCGTGCGTCGTCGTCGGCCGACCGGTGCGGATACTCGCCCCGGAGGATCTGCGCGTACTCGCCGCCGTCCACCCATCGCTTCAACTCCGCTGCGCGGAGCACCGAGAACGGGTGGGAGAGCAGCTCGATATTGAGGAGTTTGAGAACACCGTCGCGCAGATCGCCGCTCGCGTCGTACTCCGCGGCCTGCGCCAGGAACGCGTCCGGGTCGATCTCGCTGACCCGCGATCCGCCGGCCAGTTTCATCTGGACCCGCAGCGCGGTATGGACGTCCTGGCTGCACAGCAGGCCCGCTCGATCCCCCGAGAGCTCCGATTTGCGTTGCCACTCCATCAGTCCCGCGATGATCGCGCGCAGGGCCCAGCCGCCGATGGGCACCCAGCCGATGGTTCCGGCGAGGCGCATGAGGTGCAACAGGATGGTGCGGTACACCGCGTGTCCCGACAGCGCGTGGCCCAGTTCGTGGCCGATGACGAAGCGCTGCTCCTCGTAGTTCATCACATCGAGCAGGCCGGTGGTGACCACGATGAACGGCTTGTCCATGCCGATCGTGAACGAGTTCACGGCGGGGGACTGGAAGACGAAGAGCTCCGGTGTCTCGTCGGCGCCCAGGATCTCGACGCAGTCCCGCCGCAGGTCGTCGAGGTCGGGGAACTGACGTTCGTCGACACGGATGGACGTGGCGAGGTACATGAGGCGGTGCTGACGTTCGCGCAGCAGACCCGACAGGGTCCGCAGGATCGTGTCGAAGCCTTTCAGGGTGCGCAGTGTGACGAGCGCTGCCCGGTCTGCCGGGTGTTCCCAGGCCCGCGAGCTGATGCCGGGAAACTCGATTCTCGTGCGATCCGGACTTGTGGTCATCGTCCCTCCCTAGTCGATGGCTCCGACCAGGGTAGCGATCGGTTGGTTTGTCCGCTTCCGTTGCGCGGGGATTGACCCCGTGGGCACCGTCGTGCCACTGTGGCCCTACCGAGCGATCGATCGGTCGGTGCGAGCTGAGGAGGTCTCTACATGGCTGTCGACCTGTCCTATCCATCCGAGGTGCTGAGCCTCGTCGAACGGACGCGGGAATTCGTGCGGGACGTGGTGTTGCCGATCGAGGACGCGCACGGTGGTGACATCGCCGCGGCCGGCGGCGACACGATCCGGGTCGAGATGCAGGCGGAGGCGAAGGGGTGGGGTCTGCTGGCGCCGCACGCGCCCGTCGAGTTCGGTGGTCTCGGTCTGAACATGAGCGATCGATCCCCGGTGTTCGAGGCGGCCGGGTACTCGCTGTTCGGGCCGACGGCGCTGAACATCGCAGCCCCGGACGAGGGCAATGTGCATCTGCTCGCGCACGTCGCGAGCCCGGCGCAGAAGGAGGAGTTCCTCGGCCCGCTCGCGCGTGGTGAGGTGCGGTCGGCGTTCGCGATGACCGAGCCGGCGCCGGGCGCGGGATCCGACCCTTCGGCGTTGACGACGCGCGCGGAGAAGGCGCCCGGCGGGTGGAAGATCAACGGCCACAAGTGGTTCATCACCGGTGCCGACGGCGCAGGATTCTTCATCGTGATGGCCCGCACGTCCGGTGCTCCGGGGGACCGGGGCGGTGCGACGATGTTCCTCGCTCCGGCGTCGGCACCCGGGATTCGGGTGGGCCGGCACATCGACACGCTGGACCGGGCGATGATCGGTGGGCACTGCGAGGTGTTCTTCGAGGATCTGTTCGTGCCGGACGACGCGGTGCTGGGTGCGGTGGACGAGGGTTTTGCGTACGCACAGGTGCGGCTCGGTCCGGCCCGGATGACCCACGTGATGCGGTGGCTCGGCGCCGCCCGCCGCGGGCACGACGTCGCGGTCGACTACGTCGCCCGGCGCGACGGATTCGGTTCCCGGCTCGGCGACCTCGGGATGGTGCAGCAGATGGTCGCGGACAACGAGATCGACATCGCCGCCACACGTGCGCTGCTCACCCGTGCGTGCTGGGAACTCGACCAGGGTGGGACCGCGTCGGATTCGACGTCGATCGCGAAGACTTTCGGGGCGGAGGCGATCTTCCGGATCGTGGACCGGTCGATCCAGATGTGCGGTGGCATGGGCGTCTCGGGTGACCTGCCGCTGGCCCGGCTGTCGCGGGAGGTGCGTCCGTTCCGGGTGTACGACGGCCCGTCCGAGGTGCATCGCTGGGCGCTCGCGAAACGAGTCGTCGGCCAGGCGAAGCGGGCCGCACGCGAGGAGGGCCGGTCGTGACGGCCACGGGCCTCGACGGCCTCGACCTGGTTGCGCTGCAACGCTTCTTCGGCGAGCAGGGTGTGGCGACGGCGGGTGAGCTGCGGGCGCGGCTGATCTCGGGCGGCAAGTCCAACCTCACGTTCGAGGTGTCCGACGGCGTCTCCCGCTGGGTGCTGCGGCGGCCACCGACCGCGGGGCTGACGCCGTCGGCGCACGACGTCGCCCGCGAGTACCGGGTGTGCGCGGCGCTGCAGGGGGCGGCGGTGCCGGTCGCGCCCACGGTGGTGTTGTGTGAGGACGACTCGGTGCTGGGTGCGCCGTTCGCGGTCACCGGGTTCGTCGACGGCCGCGTGATCCGCACCGTCGACGAGCTCGGCACACTCACCGACTCCGAGATCGACTCGTGCGTGCGGGAATTGGTGCGGGTGCTCGCCGCGCTGCACGCCGTCGATCACCGCGTGGTGGGACTCGAATCCTTCGGACGGCCGGAGGGATACCTGTCGCGGCAGGTGGCGCTGTGGGCGCGGCAGTGGGAGCGGGTCAAGACCCGAGAACTCCCGGACCTCGAGCGACTGCACGCGTTGCTGCAGGACGCGGTGCCTGCTACGTCGCGGACGGCGATCGTGCACGGCGACTACCGGATCGACAACACCCTCGTCGCCGCCGACGATCCCGGTCGGGTGGTGGCGGTGGTGGATTGGGAGTTGTCGACGCTCGGGGATCCACTCGCCGACCTCGCGCAGATGTGCGTTTATCGGCATCCGGCGTTGGACGTGATCCTGGGTGAACCGGCGGCGTGGACGAGTCCGCGGTTGCCGTCGGCGGACGCGATTGCCCAGATGTACTCGGAGGCGACCGGAACACCCCTCGACCACTGGGGTTTCTACCTGGGCCTGGCGAATTTCAAGCTCGCCGTGATCGCCGAGGGCATCACCCACCGGCATCTGGCGGGGGCCACCACGGGCGAGGGCTTCGCGCACGCCTGCGAAGCGGTGCCCCCGCTCGTCGCCGCCGGACTCGCCGCGATGGAGGGACAGCGGTGACGGCCAGCGCACTGATCACCGGCGCGTCGCGCGGCATCGGACTCGGCATCGCGGAGCGGCTTGCGGCGCAGGGCTACGGGCTCACCGTCACCGCGCGGGACGCGTCCCGGCTCGACGCCGTCGCCGAGAAACTGCGGGCAGCCGGCGCGCCCGACGTCGTCGCGATCGCCGCCGACATGGCCGATCCCGACGCAGCGCAGGTGCTCACCGGTGCACACCAGGAGCGGTTCGGGTCGATGCGCGCGCTCGTCCTCAACGCCGGGGTCGGCACCGCCGGACCGATCGGCGAGTACCCGATGAAGCGATTCGAGAAGACCGTCGCCGTGAACCTCACGGCGCCGTTCACGCTCCTGCAACGCGCACTCCCGCTGCTACGAGAAAGCGCCGCGGAGAACCCGCAGAACGGTGCGAAAGTGGTTGCCGTGTCGTCGATCACCGGCGTGTACGCGGAGGCGAACCTCGCGGTGTACGGGGCGACGAAAGCAGCGCTGCTCTCCCTCGTCGAAACGCTCAACGCCGAGGAGTCCGGCAACGGTGTCGCCGGCACCGCGATCGCGCCGGCCTACGTCGACACCGACATGTCCGAGTGGACCAAGGACACCATTCCGGCCGACACGATGCTGACCGTCGGCGACGTCGTCGAACTCGTCGACGCGGTGCTGCGGCTGTCGAACCGGGCGGTGGTGTCGAAGATGGTCCTCACCCGGGCCGGTGCGTCGGGCTACGGGGCCTGACCGTGCAGGTGATCCTGGTCCGGCACGCGCTGCCCGAGCACGTCGCCGTCGCCGAGGGGCGCGCCGACCCGGGCCTGACCGAACTGGGACGTCGGCAGGCCCGGCGGTTGGCGTCCGCGTTGACCGACGTCACGGTCGCGCGGGTGGTGACCAGCTCGCAGCTCCGGGCGATCGAGACCGCGGGCCCGCTCGTCGAATCGCTGGGTGTGAGCCCGGTGATCGACGAGCGGCTCGCGGAGTACGACGCCGATCAGCGGTACTACATCCCGATCCACGAGGCGCGCGAGCGGATGCCGGAGGCGTTCGAACGGATCCGGGCCGGGCTGCTGCCCGACTTCGTCGACGAGGACGCGTTCCGCCGCCGGGTCCGGGAGGCTGTGGACGCGGTTGTCACGCAGTCGAACCATGCGGACACCGTCGTGGTCGTCGCGCACGGCGGGGTGATCAACGTCGTGCTGCAGGACATGCTGGAACTGCCGCGTCCTCTGACCTTCCCGATCGACTACGTGTCGCTCAGCCGCGTGCTCATCTCGCGCAACGGTGCCCGGCGGGTGGCGTCGGTGAACGAGACCGCCCACGTCCGAGACCTTCTCGTCCGCTGACCCACCCACGCTGCCCCACCCCCCGCGTTTTGCGCACTTATCGCGGTTTCGGGGCGCGATCCGGCGCGGTAAGTGCGCAAAACGCGAGGGGGAGGGGGAGGGGAGTGGAGGGCCGGGGGAGGGGAGGGCAGGGCAGGTGGGGGCTCAGGGACTCACTGGACGCCGCGCATGAGGCGGCGGATCCACGGTGTCAGCACGGCGAGAAGTACACCGATGCCGAGCGATGCGAAGCCGACGGTCGCGAAGTACGACACCTCGTGGGACTCGTCGTAGAACTGCGACAGCGTGCCGGCCAGGCTCGAACCGAGCGCCACCGACAGGAAGAACAACGCCACCATCTGGGTGTGGAACGCGGCCGGGGCGAGCTTGGTGGACAGCGATAGCCCGACGGGCGAGAGCAGCAGCTCGGCGAAGGTGAACAGCAGCAGGATCCCGGCGAGCCCGAGCAGCGGGGCACTGTTGGGGCCGCCGCCGGACATCGGGATGAAGCACAGGAACGCAATGCCCATGATGCCGGTGCCGAGCGCGAACTTGATCGGCGAGGACGGCTGGCGCGAGCCGAGTTTGGTCCACAGCGCCGCGAACGCACCGGCGAAGACGATGATGAACACCGGATTGATCGACTGCACCCAGGTGGGTGGGAATTCCCAGCCGAAGAGATTGCGGTCCAGGCGGGCGTCGGCGTAGATGGCGACGGTGGTGAACTGCTGCTGGAACAGCGACCAGAAGGCGGCACTCGCGATGAACATCGGGATGAACGCCACCACGCGACTGCGCTCGACGGGGGTGATCCGCCGGCTCGTGAGGATCACCGCGAAGTACGCCACCGCGGCGACGATGGTCAGCGCCACCACGATCTCGGAGAGGTTGGCGGCAGTGATTACCCCGGCGAACGAGAACGCGAACGCGATGACGATCGCCACGATCGCGATCACCGCGACCCGAGGACGCGCGGCCGCCGGCAGCGGGTTGGGGGCCGCCGATCCGACCCCGTGCAGGTGCTTGCGCCCCAGCGTGTACTGGACGAGGCCGAGCGCCATTCCGACTGCGGCAAGCGCGAACCCGACGTGGAAGCCCCAGTTCTTCTGCGCCCATCCGGTGATCAGCGGACCGATCAGGCCACCGAGGTTGATGCCCATGTAGAAGATCGAGAAACCCGCATCCCGGCGTTCGTCGTCGGGTGTGTACAGATCGCCGACGAGGGATGTCGCGTTGGCCTTGAGCCCGCCGCTGCCGAAGGCGATCAGCAACAGTCCGACGCCCACGCCCGCCAGACCCGGGATGATTGCCAGGCTGATATGCCCCAGCATGATCAGGCACGCGCTGTAGAAGAGGGTGCGCTCCGAGCCGAGAAGTCGATCGGCGACCCACGCTCCCACGATCGTCGACAGGTACACCGTGCCGCCGTACGCGCCGACGATGCTGGTGGCCGCGGCCTTGTCGAGCCCCAGTCCGCCGTCGGACACCGAGTAGTACAGGTAGTAGAGCAGGATGCCCTGCATGCCGTAGAACGAGAAGCGCTCCCACATCTCGACGCCGAACAGGTTCGCGAGTGCGAACGGTTGTCCGAAGAATCCCCTGTCGGACTCGGTTCCCTGGGATTCGACCTTCGACGTCATCGGCCCCTCCGCGTGTCTCTTCCGTGCCGGTTGTTCATGCGACGGGATCACGCGAGAGTGCGACGCTTACGGACCGCTTGGTACAGAGCACGCCAGCCGATGAGGAACAGCCCGAGGAACGACGCCGCGACGACGATGAACGAGAACGCGGTGCCCTGATCGTTGACCACCCGCAGCAGCATGCCGACCACCAGAGTCGACAGCCAGACGATCACGCCGGTCGGTACCGCCAGCCGCGAATCGAACTTGTCCCGGTACAGGCCGAGCGTGACGATCCAGCCCGCCGCGAGACCGGTCAGGAACGGCCATGCCGTGGTGAGCAGGCCGCCGATCGTCGAGGCCTCCTCATGGCTCCTCCGGCCGAGGGCGGCGAAGATCAGAACGAGCAGGACGTCGACGACGGCGGCGGGCAGGTATTTCTTCACGCCGACCAGCGTAGGCCGACCCGACAAGTGGCCGTCCTCACCGTCGTCGGCTTCGCGGTACCGCCCTCGGCACCCAGCCCTTCGAACCGCGCCGGTCCTCGTCGACCGATCAGGTGTTCACGCCCGCACCAGCGGCATGATCGCCCGGACGCGGGCGTCGCGCAGGTACAGCCCGCCCCACACGAAGATGCCGACGTACACCGGCGAGAGGATCGTCGACAGCAGCGGCTGCTCGGTGAGGATGTTGCAGGCCACCGCGCCACCGAGGTACCCGGTGAGCAGCACGGCACCGAGGATCGCCGTGACCGGCGTCAGGTACAGCGCCAGGCACACCAGCATCACCACACCCATGACGTAGGGCGCGTACTCCGGGAAGCCGTACTCGGCCATCGAGTCCTTCACCGGCTGGATGTTCGCGAGGTGGATGACGGCGTCGAACAGCAGGAAAGCCACCACCAGCGCGGTGACGACGAGGCCGGCGATGCGGGCCCGAGGCGAAACGGTGGCCGACCCGGGCGCGGTGCGGGTGCGGGGGAATGCGGCGGTCATGGCGAGCTCCCGTTCTGTGGCTGCTCCCCGCCGGTTGCGCGGAGCCTCAGCCATACAGACCGCACCGGCTCGGGAAACTCATCGCGGGCCGGCGTCCCGAATCGGCCTCCTCGGGTCCGCCCCACCTCGATCACACAGTTCCTGGAGAAGCGGTTCGGGAAGCCCGCACCTCCCGAGCAGCAGCGGATGGCGCTGCAGGACAGTGGAACCCGACCTGGCCCGCCACTACCACGTGCTCGGCGATCGTGCCGACGACATCGCCGTTCCGGCGTCGGTGGATGCGCACGGGGGGTGACTCACGGGACCGGAGCGCGGGATCGGAAACGGATCCCTTCCACTTTCAACTTATAGCGCAGTGGGGGCCTTGCGGCAAGGCCCCGGTTGTGCCGCAGAATCGTCCGCCGGAACGAAAACGGCGGAGGGAAAACATGTTCGATGTGACCATTGTCGGGGCAGGGCCGACCGGTCTGATGCTCGCCGCGGAGTTGCGACTGCACGGTGTGCGCACACTGGTGGTGGAGAGGCAGGAAGAACCACCCGCGTTCGTCCGTGCACTCGGTCTGCACGTGCGCAGCATCGAGATCATGGATCAGCGTGGGTTGCTCGACCGGTTCCTGGAGCAGGGAAAGCAGTTCACGGTAGGTGGCTTCTTCGCGGGCCTGAGCAGCAAGTGGCCCGATGACCTGGACACCGCCCACTCCTACGTCCTGGGGATTCCGCAACCCGTCACCGACCGCATCCTGGCCGAGCGGGCACTCGAACTCGGGACCGAGATCCGGCGCGGCAGCGAACTGATCGAGATCGAGCAGGACGACGACGGGGTGACCGCCGTGCTGGCCGACGGCACGCGTCTGCGCTCGCGCTACCTGGTCGGGTGCGACGGCGGCCGCAGCACGGTGCGCGGGCTGCTCGGTGTGGGCTTCCCCGGAGAGCCCAGCAGGGTCGAGACCCTACTGGGCGAGATGGCGGTGTCCGCGTCGCCGGAGACCCTGGCCGCTGTCACGGCCGAGGTTCGCCGGACCCACAAGCGATTCGGCTTCATGCCGCTGGGGGAGGGGATGTACCGCGTCATCGTTCCCGCGGCCGGTGTGGCGGATGACCGGGATGCGCCGCCGACTCTCGCGGACTTCGAAACACAACTGCGTGCCGTCGCCGGCAGCGGCTTCGGAGTGCACTCACCGCGCTGGTTGTCGCGCTTCGGCGACGCGACGAGGCTGGCCGAGCGCTACCGGGCCGGCCGGGTACTGCTCGCGGGCGACGCAGCCCACATTCATCCGCCGACCGGCGGGCAGGGCCTGAACCTCGGTATCCAGGATGCGTTCAACCTGGGATGGAAGCTGGCGGCGACGGTGGCCGGCTGGGCGCCGGACGGGCTCCTGGACAGCTACCACGACGAGCGGCATCCGGTGGCTGCCGCGGTGCTCGAGAACACCCGCGCGCAGATGGAACTGATGTCCGTCGAGCCCGGGGCCCAGGCGGTTCGGCGGTTGGTCGAGGAACTGATCGAGTTCGACGACGTCAACCGGTACCTGATCGAGAAGATCACCGCGATCGGCGTCCGCTACGACTTCGGTGACGACCACGATCTGGTGGGCCGCAGAATGCGGGACGTGCCGTGGGGGCGGGGCCGTCTCTACCGGCTGATGCACGCCGGCCGCGGCCTGTTGCTCGACCGCACGGGTCGACTCTCGGTGGCGGACTGGGCCGATCGCGTCGATCACGTCGTCGACTCGGAGGCGGAACTGGGCGCACCGGCGGTGCTGTTGCGTCCGGACGGGCACGTGGCGTGGGTCGGCGACGATCAGCGAGACCTCGCCGACCAGGTGTCGCGGTGGTTCGGGGAGGCGGCGGGCTGACAGTCGGTCCACATGGAAAACGCACCCGCTGCGATCGGGGGAGGGGGCCGCAGCGGGTGCGTCGTCTATGGGGGGGGATCAGGCCTGGAGGCCGGCCTCGATCTCGAGGTTGATCGAGATCTTGTCGCCGACGACGGCGCCGCCACCCTCGAGCGGCATCTCGATGCTGATGCCGAAGTCCTTGCGATTGATGGTGGTCGAGGCCTCGAAGCCGGCGACCGGCCCGTTGCCCATGCCCGGGTTGACGCCGAGGAACTCGAGTGCCAGCTCGACGGGCTTGGTGACGCCGTGGAGCGTGAACTCGCCCTCGACGACGAAGTTCGAGCCGGCCGGGCGCACGCCGGTGGAGACGAAGGTGGCGGTCGGGAACTGCTCGACGTCGAAGAAGTCGGCCGACTTGATGTGGCCGTCACGCTGCTCGTTGTTGGTGTCGATGGACGCGACCTGGATCTCGGCTTGCACGGACGGGGTGCCGTCCTCGGCGATCGTGATCGAGCCGCTGAAGTCGTTGAACGTGCCGCGGACCTTGCTCACCACGAGGTGCCGGACCATGAATCCGACGGTCGAGTGCGTGGGGTCGATGGCCCAGGTGCCGGCGGACAGGTTGGGCAGGGCGGTGGCGGTGGTCATGTGAACTCCCAGAGGAAAGTAGTTGAAACTTCAAAGACTGTGGTTACAACGGTGGCACCGCCGCCGTGATTCCGCAACCGGTAGTGACGTCCGTCACTCCGCATGGGGGCGCTCGGGCCGGTCTCGATGACCGGAATTCTTACTACCGTTCAGTAAGTTTCCGTGCTACGTTCGCCCTGCTTGTCTGCTTTGCCCCCTCCGGTGACGGCGGGGTGTTTCGAATCCGGTTCTGCCAACCGTGATCTCGGGTCCGGCAGGACTGTCGTGAACAGTGCGCCACCTCATGAAGCAAGGAGAAGCCGTTGTCCAAGAAGTCGACCATCGCCCGCTGTGCGGGTACCGCCGCCGCCGTCGCCGGAACTATCGCCCTGGTTGCGCCGGGCATCGCCTCCGCCGAACCCACCGCCGCCGTCCCCGCCCCCAAGGTGTCGGCCGGTGTGGACGGCGACGTCATCGACATGACCGTCACTCAGACGAGCACGGGCCAGAATGCGTTCTGTCTGCCGATCGTCCTGAACGCCACCGACGCGCTGCCCCTCGCGGCGCTGCCGACCGATCAGTGGCCCGGGTTCGGCGAACTCGTGAGCAAGGTCTACTACATCGGCAACCCGACGTCGGACGCGGCGCCGGTGGCCGACAGCAGCACCGCGCTCGACGAGAACGACTTCAACCCCGGACTGCTCAAGCCCATCACCCCGGGCGCCTACGCCGTCGTCGGAGCGTGCTTCGACAAGGATGCCCAGGATGCTGTTCTGTCCTACAGCTACCAGGTCGTCTTCTCCCCGGGCGGCTTCGGAAGCCTGGGCCAGGCGCTGGATCTCGGCAGCGCCACCATCAACATGGACGGCGGCAGCGCCGTCATCGCCGATCTGCTGAAGAGCGGCGCCGGCAGCAGCATGCTGTTCGCCAACCTGAGCTGACGCGGAGGCCGGCCGGAACACACTCGGGTGGGGGGTGTTCCGGCCGGCACCCGGCCGGTCACTCGGTGGCGGACACCCTGGCTGCTGCGGCCAGGACGGCGTGCAGCGCCGACGCCGTCACCGACTGATCGAATCCGACGCCCCAGTGCTGGATGCCGCCGCTGCGGCACAGCGCGAACGTCACGGCCCTTCCGGCGCTGCCCGTGCCGACGGCCTGCTGCACGAACGAGAGCACCTCGACCGGGCGGCCGTGGTCGGCCAGGATCTTGGTGAGCGCCTCGACGGGTCCACCGGCGAACGCCTCGCCGTCGATCACCACGTCGTCGAACTCCGCCCGCACCCGCAGGTGCTCGCCGCCCTCGCGGTGCTCGACCGACCACGGACCCAGTTTGTCGTCGAACCCGTACTCGTCGAACAGCAACTGCCACAACTGCTCCGCGGTGATCTCGGCGCCACTGTCGTCGGTGGCGCGCTGCACGCGGCCGGCGAAGTCGATCTGCAGCGGCCGCGGCAGATCGATGCCGTACCCGGTCTGCAACAGGTACGCGATTCCGCCCTTGCCGGACTGGCTGTTCACCCGAATCACCGCCTCGTAGTCACGACCCACGTCGCGCGGATCGATCGGCAGGTACGGCACGTCCCACGGCGCCTGCGCCGGATCGAGTCCGGCGGCGTCGGCCTGCGCGTGGTGGTGCGCGAATCCCTTCTTGATCGCATCCTGGTGGGTGCCGGAGAACGCCGTGTACACCAGGTCGCCGCCGTACGGATGGCGGGCATGCACATCGATCCTGTTGCAGTGCTCCACCGTTCGGCGAACGTCGTCGATGTCGGAGAAGTCGATCATCGGATCGACGCCCTGCGCATGCAGGTTCAGCGCGAGCGTCACCAGGTCGACGTTGCCGGTCCGCTCGCCGTTGCCGAACAGGCAGCCCTCCACGCGCTGCGCGCCAGCCAGCACCGCCAGTTCGGCGCACGCGACACCGGTGCCCCGGTCGTTGTGCGGATGCACCGACAGGATCACCGATTCGCGGCGGGTCAGGTTGCGGTGCATGTACTCGATCTGGTCCGCATACACATTGGGCGTCGAGATCTCCACGGTCGCAGGCAGGTTGTGGATCACCGGACGGTCCGGGGACGCGTCCCACAGCTCGGTGAGGCTGTCGCACACCTGCAGCGCGTAGTCGGGTTCGGTCAGGTTGAACACCTCGGGGGAGAACTCGAAGCGCACGCCAGGCTGCCGGTCGCCGCCGCGCGCGACGTCCGTGGCGGCGTCGAAGATCAAGCGGTGCAGCGCCTCCCGATCGTGTCCCAGTACGACGTCGCGCCACGTCGGTGCGGTCGCGGTGTACATGTGCACCACGACGTTCGGCAGTCCGCGCACCGACTCGAAGGTGCGCGCGATCAGATCGGTACGGGCAGCGGTGAACACGACGATCGTGACGTCGTCGGGCACCAGATCCTGTTCCGCCAGGTCGCGGACGAAGTCGAAGTCGGTCCGGCTGGCGGACGGGTAGCCGACCTCGATCTCCTTGTAGCCCATACGGACCATCAGCTCGAAGAACGTGCGCTTGCGGACGGGGTCCATGGGTTCGGCGAGGGCCTGGTTGCCGTCGCGCAGATCGACCGGCACCCACAGCGGTGCCACGGTGGTGTGGGCGGTGGGCCACGAGCGTTCGACGAGCGGCACCGGGACCCGCTCGAAGTGCGGGCGGTAGCGGTGGCTGGGCATGGACGACGGGCGTTGACGATTCCAGTGCATGGCGTGCGGACTCCTGTGCGGATCGAAACGGTCGACCGGCACAGCGGAACCCCGCGGCGGGGTGCCGGTCCGGTCAGACCCCGCCGCGGCGACCGAGAAGCAGTCCGCGGAACGTCATGCCGGTTAAGCTAGAGGAAAATAACTTGTCTGACAACCTGAGGAGATCGATTGACCACCGCGCTCAGCCGGAACCTGCTCGCCGATCAGGCGGCTGACCAGCTACGACGTCGTCTACAGGCGGGGGAGTGGGAGGTCGGAACGAAGTTGCCGGGCGAGACGACGCTGGCCGCGGAACTCGGGGTGGGACGGTCGACGATTCGTGAGGCGTTGCGGATGCTCGCCGGTCAGGGTCTGCTGCGGCCACGGCAGGGTGCCGGGGTGTTCGTCGAGCGTGTGGAGCCGGAAACCGACGGCTGGGAGGCCGTGCTGCAGCGCGAGGCCGTCGTGGCCGTCGTCGAGGCCCGCGCCGCGATCGAGATCGAGGCGGCCCGGCTGGCCGCCGTGCGCGCCACCGCCGACGACGTCGCGGCGATGCGCCGTGCCCTGGAAATGCGCGCGGCCGCGGCCGGCGCGGCGGACCGTGAATTCGTCGACGCCGACACCGCGGTGCACCGTGCGATCGTGGCCGGCGCGCACAACCCGGTCCTGTCCGAACTGTTCGAGACGTTCGTGCCCCGCGTCGCCACCGCGATGGTCGACATGATCGGGCTGCTCGGGTTGCGGGACCGGGACGGGGAACCGAACGCCGACGAACACGGCACGCTCGTGGACGCGATCGCGGAGGGGAACGTCGACGACGCCGCCCGAATCGCGCGGGCACATCTCGAAGCGATGGTGGCCGACCTCGGCAGGTGACCCGGCCGATCAGTCGCTGCGCGGAATCCGGTCCTCGACGTCGGATCGCACCGTCGTCGGGTCGGGCACCGCACGGCGCTGCTCCAACTCCGGGACGTCGGTGGCCTCCAATTCGACGTCGGACGCCCGCCCGTGCCCGCGGAACAGGAAGCCGAAGACGATCCAGCCGACGATCGCGACCAGGATGAAGCTGACCCCGCGGTAGACGAACGCCGCCGCCACCGCCTGCGACGCACTGATGCTCGCCGCGGTCGTCAGTGCCGCGATGAGCGTCGCGTCCACGTACACCAGGCCGCCCGGTGCGCCCGGGATCGTCGCGACGGCCTTGCCCGCCGCGAAGGCGATCAGCAGACCTGCCGGCACCGGTTCGGCGCCGATCGCGAAACACGCCGCGGCCAGGCACACGATGTCGGCGAGCCGATGCACCGCCGACCAGCCCAGCGTCAGGGCGGCGTCTCCCTTGCCGAGCTGCACCGAATCGAGTTGGGAGATGGTGGTCCGGACCGCGTCCATGCCGGTGTCCGCCGGCTTGCCCAGCACCCCGTTCACGCGCGCCAGCACCCACCCGGCTGCTTTCTCGATGGACTCCGGATGCGACGAGACGTACCGCCCCGCGTACAGCAGCGCGACCAGGCCCGCCACCGAGAAGAGCAACGTGAACGGGCTCACCGAGCCGCCGACCAGCAACGCGCCCGTCACTCCGACCAGCGCCAGGCCGGCGGCGGCGATCACGCCGGAGATCGCCAGCTGCCACGACGCGACGACCGGGCTCGCGCCCCAGCGCCGGGTCTCCTTGTACGTGAATGCCGTGGAGAACACCTGGCCCGCGGGAAGCGTCAACGCCATCGCCGTCGACCCGTAGATCACCGCGACCGACTTGCGCTGGCTCACCGAGACGCCACCGGCGTGCAGCAATTGCTTCTGCACCCGCCCGTAGCCGCTCAGCGAGACGGCCTGCGCCACCACGCACACCGCGACCCAGCCCCAGTGGATTTCCGCCAGCGCCTGCCACGACTCGTGCAGCCGCGGCCACAGATAGATGCCCTCGCCGACGAGCAACGCCACGAGGAGAGCGCCGGCGACCCACTTGAGCCACCAGAATCGACCACGGGGCCGATCTGTGTGACCGCCTCGAGGGGCGGGCTCCGGCTGTGCCACGAGCTCAGGGTAACGAAGATTCCTCACGTCACTCCGGATACAACACCGGCCATGCCAGGTGGGTGTTGCGCCGACGACCCCGCAGCTGCACCTGATCGCCCAGTTCCCAGTGCGCCTGCTCCTCGTCGTCCGCGAAGTACAGTGCGCTGGTCGACGCGAGAACACGGCTGGGCCGCAGCTTCGCGAGCTCGGTCAGACGCGACGCCTCGTTCACCGGATCACCGATCACGGTGTACTCGAAACGCTCGGCCGCACCGATGTTGCCCGCGACCGCCAGTCCCGCGGACACGCCGATACCGATGTCGAGGCCGGTGATCTCGTTGAGCGCGAACCGCAGCTCGCGGGCCGCGGCGAGCGCCGCGGTGGGGGCGTCGGGCCGGTCGAGCGGGGCGCCGAAGATCGCGAGCGCCGCATCGCCCATGAACTTGTTGACGAAGCCGTGGTGCCGGTCGACGACGTCGACGACGACGCGGAAGAACTCGTTGAGCAATTCGACGACCTCGCTGGGCGGGCGCTCCGCGGCCGCGCCCGTCGAGCCGACCATGTCGACGAACAGCACCGCAACGAAGCGGGTCTCGCCGCCCAGTTCGGTGCCGAACTGCAGCGCGCGCCGGGCGACGTCCTCGCCGACGTGCTGACCGAACAACTCGCGCAGTAGGCGTCGCTCGTCGGCCTCGCGCATCATCCGGTTGAAGCCCACCTGCAGGCGCCCGATCTCGGAGCCGTCGAACACCTCGACGCGGACGTCCGTCTCGCCCCGCTGCGCCCGTTCGATCGCGCGCCGCAGCTGCCGGATCGGATCCGAGATCTGGCTCGCCGTCAGCATCGACAACGCGAAGGCCTGCCCGATCGCCATGATCGACAGCAGCAGGATCGCCCACGCGAGCGCGCTCGGCGCGAACTCCAGGTCGGTCGTCAGCTGCGTGACGCACAGCAGGATGATGCCGATCACCGGCATCAGCGTGCCCAGGCCCCACGTCATCGCCATGCGGGTGCCCACACCGGGAGCCATCGTCCGGTCGAACTGGCCTTCGCTGAGGGCCTGCGCGGCGACCGGACGCAGGATCCGCTCGCCGAGCATGTACGTGAAGCCGAACGTGGTGGTGGCGGCCATCCCGACCGTGACGATGACGGCGATCGCCAGCTCCGGCATCTCCTCGACCGTGAGGAACACGAAGATCACGCCGCCGAGGAACCACAGCACCAGATGCACGATGGCCTGGCGCAGCGGTGCGTGCAGCGCCGCCATCTGTTCGGCCCGCGTCGGCGGGCCGCCGCGCAGCTGCCACCGGATCACCGATCGCAGCATCATCGCCGCCGCGGTGAGGCTGACCAGTCCGGCGAACACGAGATAGACACTGAAGACCGCGAAGTTGCGGACATGGTCGTTGATGATGTCCGCCGACTCCGGGATCGGAATGCCGTAGCGGACGAAGGCGAACACCAGCACGGCGCCGATCAGGTTCGCCCCGGCCATCGAGAGCATGTAGAGAGGCCAACGACTACGAATCGTCAGCGTCACTGCTCGGTACGAGGCCCACACGATCTCATAATTTAGCGGGACATAGTTCGCGACTCGGCAGCGCACACGGTTGCCGCGGTCGGCGGTCGTTTCTCCGCCCTCGGCGGAGCAGGTCCGGATAGGCTCGCGCGGTGAGCGACAGCCGGCCGGGGGAGGCCACAGCGCAGCAGGGCTCGGCGGAGTCCGTGCACCCACTCGTCCGCGTCGGCGCCGCATGGACGTGGCGCCTGCTCGTCCTGTTCGCCGGGCTGCTCGCGCTGGGATACGTCGTCTCCAAGCTCGAGTCCGTCGTCATCCCAGTCGCGCTCGCGCTCCTGTTCGCGGCGTTCCTCATGCCCGCCGTCGACAACCTGCACCGGCGCGGGGTCCCGCGATCCGCCGCGGTGCTGGTCGCCGTCGTCGGCACGATCGGCATCGTCGGCGCGATCCTGTCCTTCGTCGTGCAGCAGTTCGTCGAGGGTCTGCCCGACCTCAGCGACCAGTTCACGACGAGCGTCACCAAGGCGCAGGAGTGGCTGACCCAAGGCCCACTGCACTTCAGCGAGGACCAGATCCGGCACGCGGGCGACAACGTCGTCAAGGCCATCCAGTCCAACCAGGAAGCCCTCACCAGCGGTGCGCTCACCACCGCGACCGTGATCGGCGAGATCTTCGCGGGCGCCTTCCTCACGCTGTTCACCCTCGTGTTCTTCCTCTACGGCGGCAATCAGGTGTGGGAGTTCGTCACCCGGATCATCCCGAAGAACACCCGCGGCCGAGTTCGGCTGGCCGGGCGCCAGGGCTTCAATTCGCTGGTCCACTACACCCGCGCGACCGTCGCGGTCGCCGCAGTGGACGCGATCGGCATCGGTGCCGGACTCGCGATTCTCGGCGTCCCACTCGCGCTACCGCTCGCGTCGCTCGTCTTCGTCGGCGCGTTCATCCCCATCGTCGGCGCCTTCGTGACCGGATTCCTCGCGGTACTCGTCGCGCTCGTCACCAAGGGCCTGCTCACCGCGCTGATCGTGCTGGGCATCATCGTCGGCATCATGCAGTTGGAGGGGCACGTCCTGCAGCCGCTGCTCCTCGGCCGTGCCGTTCGTCTGCACCCGCTCGCCGTGGTGCTGGCCATCACCACGGGCATCGTGCTCGCCGGAATCGTCGGCGGTCTGCTCGCCGTGCCGATCGTGGCCTTCCTCAACACTGCGATCCGGTCGCTGTGCGCCGGCGACACCGACGAGGCCGAGGAGGTCTACGAATCCCTCACCGGCGCCGACCCGTCGATCCCGATGTTCCCCGCCACGCCCGACGAGGAGGACGGTCCGCCGAGCGCCGGAGATGCGCGCCCGCCCGACTGATTTATCGTGGTGCGCATGGAGGCGAGAGATCTTCGAGTGTCCGATGCCGAGCGTGAACACGTCGGTGCCCTGCTCCAGCGCGCGGTGGGGCAGGGCATGCTCTCCCTCGGAGAGTTCACCGAGCGCATGGACACGGCCCTCGCCGCGAAGACACGCGGGGAACTCAACGCGGTCCTCGTGGATCTTCCGGGCATGCAGATCGACCCGGGCTACGTGGCCGGCGGCTATCCGGTGCCCGGGCAGATTCCCCCGGCCCCTCCGGCGCCCGCACCGTCACCGGAAGTGGCTCCGCCGCCCGGGATCGGCGGCTACCCGGCGGCGCAGCCGCTCGTGATCCGAGGTCGCATGTCGACCGTGACCCGCAAGGGACGCTGGCAGGTCCCGCCCGCGTTGGTCCTCGACTCGCGGATGGGCAGCACGACCCTCGACTTCACCGAGGCCGTCATGCAGACCCAGGTGGTCCACCTCACCGTCGACGACTTCTGCGGATCGGTCACGCTCGTCCTACCGGACCAGGCGACGGCCGATCTCAACGCCATCGACACCGTCGGCGGTTCGGTGTCGAACAAGGTCCGCACCGGCCCCCCGTACGGCCCGCTGCACCTCGTCGTGCGCGGACGGGTGCGGTTCGGCTCGATCACCGCGCGCTACCCGTTCGGCACCACGCTGCGCAGGATGCTGGGCTGATCAGTCGTCGTCGCGGTGGCGGGCCAGGAGTTCGCTGACGCTGACGGCCTTGTCGCCGCTGCGATGCCGACCGGGGTTCTCCGGATCGGCCTCGTCGGAGCCGGACTCCGCCGGTGTCTCGGACCGTGGCGCTGCCGAGTTCTCGGTCGGTGTCTTCTCCGGCTGCGGCGGCACCTGCACTGCCGGCATCGCCGCCGTGTTCGGGGCCCTGAGCGCCGCGAGCCACGCGACTTCTTCGCCGTCGGCGCGGGAGACGGGCGCCTCGGCCCGCGGCCGCACATCGGGCTTCGGGCGCACGTCGGGCTTCGGACGCGCGTCGGGCTTGGGTGCCGGTTCCGGGCGGTCGGGGGCAGGCCGCTGGGACACCGAACGGGCACGCGGAGCGGCGGTGACGCGGGGGAGCGGCATCGTGAGCGGTTCCGGCTCCGGAACCCGATCGGCGACGGCGGTGGCCGCGCCGCGCGGCGCGATCGCCGGAGCGCCCGCTGCCTCCGTGGGCGCCGGGACCGGCGCGTCGGTGGCCGTCAGATCGGGAACGTCGTCTCCGGACAGTTCACTGTCGAGGATCGGCTCGCCGAGTCCGATCTTCTGCTGTATGCGCTTCATCCAGGCGGGTGCCCACCAACAGTCGTCGCCGAGCAGTTTCATGACGGCCGGCACCAGGAACATCCGGATCAGCGTCGCGTCGATGATCAGGGCGGCGATCATGCCGTACGCGATGTACTTCATCATTACCAGCTCGGAGAAGCCGAACGCGCCGGTGACGACGATGAGGATCAACGCGGCCGCGGTGATGATGCGTCCGGTGTGCGCGGTACCGATCCGGATGGCCTCGGTGGTGGAGGCTCCCTGTGATCTGGCCTCGACCATGCGGGAGAGCAGGAACACCTCGTAGTCGATCGACAAGCCGTAGATGATCGCCACGATCAGCACCAACACCGGTGAGGTGATCGGTCCGGGCGTGAAGCCCAGTGCGTCGGCGCCGTGGCCGTCGATGAAGACCCACGTCAGGATGCCGAGTGTCGAGCCCAGGCCGAGCGCGCTCATCAGCACGGCCTTGATGGGCAGCACGATCGAACCGAACGCCAGGAACATCAGCAGCGTGGTGACGATCAGGACGGAGGCCACCATCAGGGGCAGATTGTCGAGCAGCGCGCTGATGCTGTCCTGCTCGATCGCGGGCGTGCCGCCGACCAGGACCTGGACGCCGTCGGGGACGGGCATCGAGCGCAGGTAGTCGATGGTTTCCGCGGAGTTGTTGCGATCGACGAGCCCGGCCTTGAGGACCTGGACGCCGTCCTTCGCGGGACCCGTGATCGTGAACTTCTCGACCAGGCCGGGGGCCTCGCTCGCGGTCTTGAGGATCTGGCCGACCTGCGTGCCCTGGGCGCCGTCGATGACGAGTTTCACGGGTTCGGTGCGGTTGCCGGGGAACAGTTCGTCGAACTGCTCCTGCGCGACGCGCGTCGTGTTGTCCGGCGGCAGATAGTCCTCGTTGATGCCACCGAACTTGATGCCCGTCATCGGGATGATGAGCAACAACAGTCCGACGACGATCGGGATCGTCACCTTCAGCGGGTTGCGCATCACCCAGCGGGTGAGTCGACCCCAGATGCTGTTCTCGATCTCCTCGGTCGACTTGATCTGCCCGAACCGTTTGAGGCCGAATTTGTCGATGCGTCTGCCGAGGATGCTCAGGATCGCGGGCAGCACGGTCACCGACGTGAACGCCGCCAACAGGACGGTGGCGATCGCGCCGTAGGCGACGGACTTGAGGAAGCCCTGCGGGAAGAGGATCAGTCCGCCGAGGCTCACCGCGATCATCGTCGCGGAGAACAGGACCGTTCGACCCGCGGTCATCACACTGCGGCGCACCGCGGTCCGCGTGTCGTAGCCGTCGCCGAGTTCCTCACGGAACCGGCTGACGATGAACAGCCCGTAGTCGATCGCCAGACCCAGACCGATCAACGACACCACCGACGCGACGAACGCGTTGACGTCGGTGAAGTGGGTGATCACCCGGACGATGCCGTTGGCGCCGAGGATCGTCAGGCCGCCGACGACCAGCGGTAGCGCGGCGGCGATGACACCGCCGAACACGAAGAACAGCAGCACCGCGACCGCGGGGATCGCGATGATCTCCATGCGGTGCAGGTCGTTGGCCATCGTGTCGTTGATCGCGGACGCGACCGGCTGCATGCCGGCGAGCTGCACCTCGACGCCGTCGATCGCGAAGGCGTCCTTGATCTCCCGGAAGTTGTTGGTGATCGCGGTGTCGTCGTCGCCCTTCAGCGCGATACTCGCGATCGCGTGCGTCCGGTCCGCCGTGGCCATCGCCGGCAGGCGCGGGGTGTTCGGCAGCTGGAAATAGCTGCCGTTGACCTTCGCGACCTGATCCGGATGCTCCTGCAACAGTCGCTGCAAGCTGTCGGAGACCTGAGCCGCGAACGCCGGGTCGTCGACCGTCTTGCCCTCGGGTGCCGTGTACATCGCCACGACGTCGCCGTTGGTGTCGCGGCCGAACGTGCCGTCCGCGAGCTTCGCGGCGGCCACCGATTCGGAGCCGGGATCGTCCCAGCCGCTCTGACTGAGGTGGGAACCGACACCCGAGCCGTAGGCGCCCAGCGCCAACAGCCCGGCCACCATCACCGCGATGACGGTGAAGCGGGCTCGGTAGACCAGATCTCCCCAGCGAGCGAACACGTATGGACTCCTCAGCGCCCGACGAGCAGGGCAGACAGTGGACGGAACGGCTGCAGCCAGGCGCCCTCGTCGGGCAGGGACTCGAGGCTCACCCGTGGGAGCGGCTCACGGAAGACGCCGGGGATGTCCTCGAGATCGACGAAGTCCAGGATGTCGGACGAGACCGCCCAGCTGGCGTGCTCGCGGAACCCGAGAACCTGCACCGGCACGCCGGCTGCTGCGATGTCCTCCAACGGCTCACGGAACGCCTGACCGTCGGCGGAGGCGACCATGACACCGGCCAGACCCTCACCACGGCGGAGCTCGATGTGGTGGAGCATGTCGGCATCGACGTCGCTGTCCTCCTCCACCTTCGGCTTGGCGAACACCGCGAAACCCACATTACGCAAGGCCTCGACCCAGGGGCGGACGACATCCGCGCTACCTGGGGCGATGTTGGTGAAGACGGTGGCTTCGGGCTCGAGGGTGGCGGTCTCGGTGGCCGAGAGCTCGGCCGTCCGCGAGAGCAGCCACCGGCCCAGGGCGTCGAACCGGGGGCGGTAGGCGGCCGTGGGGCGTCCGCCCAGGATCGCGCCCAGGCCCATGTCGAGGTTCGGGGCGTCCCAGACGAGGAGCACGCGCTTGTGCTCCTGGACGTCACGCCCTCCGCCGTCGGCGGAGCCGCGTGCCAGATCGGTACCGGATGTGCCTTCGCTGAGACTCATGGCTTGATCTTCCCCCAGATGAGTTCGTTGATCGTGCTTCCGACCCTGTGCGCCTTGTCCTCGAACTTCGTCACCGGACGCTCGTGGGTCATCGGCGACTCCCAGTCGAGCTCGGTGAGCAGCGGCTCGGCGTCGCCAGCTTCCCGGATCGCCTCGGCGTACTCGGCGTGATCGGTGGCCACGTGCAGCACTCCGCCCGGCTTCAACCGGCTCGCGATCAGCGCGAACGTCGGGCCCTGCAGCAGCCGTCGCTTGTGGTGGCGGGCCTTGGGCCACGGATCCGGGAAGAACACGCGCACACCCGTGAGCGACTCGGGCGCAACCATGTGCTCGAGCACCTCGACGGCGTCGCCGCGCAGCACCCGCACATTCGTGAGTTCGTTCTGCTCGACGAGCTGCAACAGCTGCGCCAGACCGGGGCGGTAGACCTCGACCGCGATCAGGTTCACGTGCGGCTCGGCCTTCGCCATCGCGGCGGTCGCGGTGCCGGTGCCGGAACCGATCTCGACGATCAACGGCGCGTCGCGCTCGAACCACGCGGTGGTGTCGATCAGATCGTCGCCGACGTCGCGGCCGATCTTCGGCCACATGCGGTCCCAGGCGTCCTGCTGCGGGGTGGTGAGCGAGCCGCGGCGGGAGCGGAAACTCGTCACCCGCGGGTACAGACGCGAGCCCTTCGATGCGCCGGCAGAGTCGTCGGAGTCGACTGCGTCGTCCGCGGCGGAGATGTCGAGGGTCTCGAGGTCGTCGTTCGAGGTGTCGGGAGTGTCCTGATCGGCGTCGTTCACCCGACCATTGTCACGTATCGGCGTGATCACGGGCCGACTCGGTCGGCAGATACTATGGACTCTTTGATCGACTTCTGCCTCGCGCTGCCCCCGGCGAGTGCGTTCCTGCTGGTAGTCGCTCCTCCTCGGCCGCATTCCGTGAGTTCACGCACCCTTGCCGTCGAAATCGCCGCACTGCCACAATCGGGATCCGGATCGGCATCCGGGTCGGGGGACATCAGGGGAGGAATGCGCGGTGGGGGACGGATACGGGGCGGACGAGTTCGAGGCGTTCACACGGTCGGTCGGCGACGTCGTGGGCGTGCCCACTCGCGTGCTCGACGAGTTGAGTTCACCCATCGGCATCCAGGTGCTGGGCCGTGCCGGGGTCGGTCGCAGCACGCTGGTCTCGCTGCTCGAACGATCCGGGTGCACGAACGTCGCCGAGGCCCCGGCCGTGGACACGCCGGGGCGGCCCGACCCGGACATCGGCCCCGACGTCGTGGTTCACGTCTTCACCGGCGCCCTGCGCACCCCCGACATGCGGGTCCTCACGAACGCGCCCCGCGGGTCGACGGTCGCCGTGCTCGCCAAGGCGGACGCCCTCGGGTCGCGGGACGACGCGGTGCGCGCAGCCGCCACGGCCGCCGCGAAGACCGGCGTGCGGGTGATCCCGACGAGCGCATCCGCCGATGCCGGCGCGCTGGTGACGGCCGTCGAGGACTGTGTCCGGGTGGTGCGGGCCCGCCGGGTCCGGGAGACGCTCGACGCCCTCGCCGTGGCCGCCGCGCGGGACGTGCACGGCCCGACCCGTGACGGGATCGAGGCCTTCCTCCGGTCCGATCCGGCGGTGTTCGCGGCGGCGGAGGCCGCGGCAGTGCTCGGCGGCGACCGTGCCGGCGACCGGCGGCGGGAAGAACGGGCGCAGCATCGGGCCCGGACGCGTCGGGCCGTCGCCGCGGGGACGCGCCGATGAACGTCGTCCCCGGGCTCACCCCCGAGGCACAGCGGATCGTCGAGCGCTGGAACCCCGCCGGCATCGACCGGTGGCGGGAGAGCGGGGGCGGCGCCCGGACGGTCCACGTCACGACGGTGCCGGGCCTCGACGCGACCGGTGTCCGGGACGGTCTGGCCGCGCACGTGCCGGTCACCGACCGGCCGGGCGATGCGGCGGCGGTGGTGTTCGTCCTGGACGCGCTGTCCGTGCTCGGTCGCGACGAGTTGTCCGCGCTCGACGTCGTCGGCGCGCACGTCGAGCGCGTTCTGTTCACGACGCCGACGGACGCGCCCGGGGCGCTGCGCGAGCGTGACGAGGCGCTGCTGCGGGCACACTCGCCGCGGTACGCCGACGCCCGGATCCTGAACGGCGCCGAACTGCACGGGGCGGTGCGGGCCGCGCTCGATGCACCCCCGGGTGTGATCGTCGAACGGAACCGGCGCCGCGCCGCGCTGTCCCTCGTCGAGGAGACGTGCCGGATGATCACCACGACCGCCGAGTCGGTCCGCGCCGACGACATTGCCCCGCTGAGGCAGCGACGGACCCGGCTGACGTCGAACCGCGGGGGCGACCGGGCGGAACTGTCGGCGCTGGTTCGCTCCGACGTCCAGCGTGCGCGGATCGAACTGGTGCACACGGTGGGCGTGCGCATCCGGGAGTTGTCGACGCTGGTGCGCTCCGAGATCGACCGGGCCGGCCGCCGCGAGCTGGCGACGTACCCCGACCGCTTCGCGCAGCTCGCCGACGCGCTCACCGCCGAGGTGGACACGGTCGCGGGGCATCGATTCGACGATCTCGTCGTGCGGGCCGGGCTGACGCATCCGCCGGCCCGTCCGCCCGAGCCCTCGGAAGTCTCGGTGTCGGCGCCGGAGCCGCGGCACCGTGGGGTGGAGGACCGGATGATGGTGATCGTCGGCGCCTCGGCGGGGGTGGGACTCGGCCGGCTGGCGGTGGCGCCGCTGTCGATGGTGCCGGCCCTAGACATCGCGACCATCCCCGTCACCCTCACCCTGGGCGGAGCGGCCGCATGGTGGCTCGCCCGCTCCCGCCGGCACCTCGCCGATCGGGCGCACCTGCGGCAGTGGGCCGCGGACGCCACCACCGGCCTGCGTGCACAGCTCGAACAGCGGGTGCTCGCTCGTCTGCTCGAGACGGAAGCCGCGGTGGGGCAGCGGGTGTTGGCCGACGGCCGCGCCGCGACAGCGGCCGTCGACGCCGAGATCGCGGCCGTCGACGCCGAGATCAGACGGGTCGCGGCCCAGCGCAGTGGACGGCTGGCGTCGTGCGAGCGCGACCACGGCGTGCTGATGGAGGCGCTCGCGGCACTCGAAGGCCGCGTTCTCGAGGGCCGGGTCGCGGTCGGTACGACGAGGGAACCGAACGGGCCGGTGCCGCGTCCAACGCCGTGACGACTGTTGTACGGCCATTGCGGAGGAGACAACGTGATCAGCACAGCGGACCTGCAGGGAATGCCCGGACCGGAGATCGACCCCGACACGTTCGGCGCCGACTCGCCGGCCGTGCCCCTCACCGATGCCGTCTTCGACATCGACGACGACGGGGTGCTCGACACCCGCACGTTCGAGGTGGACGACGCCCTCGTCGTCGCAACCGACACGGACGGTGACGGCGATGCCGACCACGTGACGATCGTCGAGGGGGACGGCGACTTCTCGGCCTGGGAGTTCCATCGGGACGCCGACGGCCGCGAACGGTGGGAACGCACCGATTCGGGCACCCTCGGCGGGGCGTAAACCCGCAGGTTCCGGCCGGGTACGCCCGGGCTGCACCGTCTGAATCGTTCCTGTGACCTAACCGACGACACCCGGTTCCCCCAACACGGACGCCCGGCGTTAACCTCTATAGCTAGGACACCCGGCACCCGTGTCCTTCGTTCGTTGTCCGCGGTGACGTACGTGGGCGGGACGGAGTGGGCGGGCTGCACCCCGCCGAGAGGGGGAAATCGGTTCAACCTCTCAGCCCCGCAATGCGCGGGGCTGATGTGGTCGCTCCGGTTCCCGGCCCCACCCCAGGAGAGTTTGATGACCTCAGCGACCATTCCCGGTCTGAACGGAACTGACGGCACGCCCCCCACAGAGCACAGCGAGCTGCTCGCTTGGGTTCGCGAGGTTGCCGAGCTGACCCAGCCCGACCGGGTCGTCTTCGCCGACGGCTCCGACGAGGAGTGGGAGCGCCTGACGGATCAGCTCGTCGAGGCCGGGACGTTCACCCGTCTCAACGAGGAGAAGAAGCCGAACTCGTTCCTCGGCAACTCCGATCCGTCCGACGTCGCGCGCGTCGAGTCCCGCACCTACATCTGCTCCGAGAAGCAGATCGACGCCGGCCCCACCAACAACTGGATGGACCCGGCCGAGATGCGGACCCTCATGACGGATCTGTACCGCGGCAGCATGCGTGGTCGCACCATGTACGTGGTGCCCTTCTGCATGGGCCCCCTCGGTGCCGAGGACCCGAAGCTGGGCGTCGAGATCACCGACTCCGAGTACGTCGTCGTCTCCATGCGCATCATGACCCGCATGGGCAAGGCCGCGCTCGAGAAGATGGGCACGGACCGTCCGTTCGTCAAGGCCCTGCACTCCGTGGGTGCGCCGCTCGCCGAGGGCCAGGCCGATGTGCCGTGGCCGTGCAACGACACCAAGTACATCACCCACTTCCCCGAGACTCGTGAGATCTGGAGCTACGGCTCCGGATACGGCGGCAACGCGCTGCTCGGCAAGAAGTGCTACTCGCTGCGCATCGCGTCGGCGATGGCCCACGACGAGGGCTGGCTGGCCGAGCACATGCTCATCCTCAAGCTGATCTCGCCGGAGAACAAGAACTACTACGTCGCGGCCGCGTTCCCGTCGGCGTGCGGCAAGACCAACCTCGCGATGATCCAGCCGACCATCCCGGGCTGGCGCGCCGAGACCCTCGGTGACGACATCGCGTGGATGCGCTTCGGTGAGGACGGCCGCCTGTACGCCGTCAACCCGGAGTTCGGTTTCTTCGGCGTCGCGCCGGGCACCAACCACGGCTCCAACCCCAACGCCATGAAGACGGTCGAGGCGGGCAACACCCTGTACACCAACGTCGGCCTGACCGACGACGGTGACGTGTGGTGGGAGGGTCTCGAGGACACCCCCGCGCACCTGATCGACTGGAAGGGCAACGACTGGACCCCCGAGTCCGGCACCAACGCCGCCCACCCGAACTCGCGTTACTGCACCCCGATGTCGCAGTGCCCGATCCTGGCCCCCGAGTGGGACGACCCGCAGGGTGTGCCGATCTCGGCGATCCTGTTCGGTGGACGTCGTAAGACGACGGTTCCGCTGGTCAGCGAGTCCTTCGACTGGCAGCACGGCACCTTCCTCGGTGCGACGCTGTCGTCCGAGCAGACCGCTGCCGCCGAGGGCAAGGTCGGCGCCGTGCGCCGCGACCCGATGGCGATGCTGCCGTTCCTCGGCTACAACGCCGGCGACTACCTGAACCACTGGATCAACCTCGGCAAGAACGCCGACTCGGAGAAGCTCCCCAAGATCTTCTACGTGAACTGGTTCCGCCGCGGCGAGGACGGCCGCTTCCTGTGGCCCGGTTTCGGTGAGAACTCCCGCGTGCTCAAGTGGATCATCGACCGCATCGAGCACAAGGCGGACGCCGTCAGCACCCCGATCGGTCTCGTGCCGACGGCTGCCGACCTCACGCTGGACGGCCTGGACGTCGACGCCGCTGACGTCGAGGAGGCCCTGGCCGTGGACGTCGAGGAGTGGAAGGCCGAGATCCCGCTCATCGAGGAGTGGCTCGAGTTCCTCGGCGAGAAGGTGCCGTCGGGTATCCGCGACGAGTTCGAGGCCCTGAAGCAGCGCCTGGGCTGATCGCCTCTTGCTTCGACCGAATGTCACATCGGTTCAGTTCGACTGAACCGATGTGACATTCGTCGTTTCGGGGGCGATGGTGGAAGGACGGACCCACGGAATATCGTCGACGTGCGTATACGTTCGTACCTGTGTGGACCCGGTGGAGTTCCGTTCACGGCATGATGGTGCAATAAACCAACCTGACAGCAACAGACATCGACCCGGCTGCCGACGTGGCCGCGAGGAGGATCCGGCATGGGGATCTACAACAACGTCACCGAGCTGGTCGGACGCACCCCGCTGGTGCGCCTGAACCGTCTCACCGAGGGCCTCGACGCCCAGGTCGTGACGAAGCTCGAGTTCTACAACCCGGCCAACAGCGTCAAGGACCGCATCGGCGTCGCGATCATCGACGCCGCCGAAGCGTCCGGTGAACTGAAGCCGGGCGGCACGATCGTCGAGGGCACCTCGGGCAACACCGGTATCGCGCTCGCCATGGTCGGTGCGGCCCGCGGCTACAAGGTAATCCTGACGATGCCCGAGACGATGTCCACCGAACGTCGCGTCATGCTGCGCGCCTTCGGCGCCGAGATCGTCCTGACCCCCGGCTCCGAGGGGATGGCCGGTGCGGTCGCGAAGGCCGAGGAGATCGTCGCGCAGAACGAGAACGCCGTCCTGGCGCGGCAGTTCGCGAACGCCGCCAACCCCGAGATCCACGCGCGCACCACGGGCGAGGAGATCTGGGCCGACACCGACGGCAACGTCGACATCTTCGTCGCGGGCATCGGCACCGGCGGCACCATCACCGGCGCCGGCCGCACCCTGCGCAAGTACAACCCCGACGTCAAGATCGTCGGCGTCGAGCCGGCCGACTCGCCGATCCTCAACGGCGGTCAGCCCGGCCCCCACAAGATCCAGGGCATCGGCGCCAACTTCGTGCCCGACGTCCTCGACCGCGAGATCTACGACGAGATCGTCGACGTCGAGTTCGACGACGCTATCCGCGTGGCGCGCGACCTCGGCACGCAGGAAGGCATCCTCGGCGGCATCTCGTCGGGCGCCATCGTGTGGGCGGCTCTCGAGCTGGCCAAGCGTCCCGAGAACGCCGGCAAGCTGATCGTCGCCGTGGTGTGCGATTTCGGTGAGCGCTACATCTCCACCCCGCTCTTCGAGCACATCCGAGGCTGAGAATTGTGAGTGTCCTGCGCACGATCCGGGAGGATCTCCAGGCAGCAAGAGGCCAGGATCCGGCCGCGCGCAGCAACGCCGAGAACGCCGTCGTCTACTCGGGACTGCACGCCATCTGGTCGCACCGGGTGGCGCACCGCATGTGGGCCAAGCCCGCTCTGCGGGGCCCGGCCCGAGTGCTGGCCCAGTTCACCCGGTTCCTCACGGGCGTCGAGATCCATCCGGGCGCGACGATCGGGCGGCGGTTCTTCATCGACCACGGCATGGGTGTCGTGATCGGGGAGACCACGGAGATCGGCGACGACGTCATGATCTACCACGGCGTCACGCTCGGCGGTCGGTCGCTCGCGAAGGCCAAGCGGCACCCCACGATCGGTAACCGGGTCACGATCGGCGCGGGCGCCAAGGTCCTCGGGCCGCTGCTGATCGGCGACGACAGCGCGATCGGCGCCAACGCCGTCGTCACCCGCGACGTGCCGTCGGACCACATCGCGACGGGTATCCCGGCGTCGGTGCGGCCGCGCAAGCAGCACGAGCAGCTGGTCGATCCGACGTCGTACATCGATCCGGCGATGTACATCTGAGTCCGGGATTCCAGCTGAAGGGTCCGTTCATGCGCTGACAGCGCACGAACGGACCCTTCAGCTTTTGCGGGTGTGGGCGTACCGTGTCGATCTTGGTGGCAGCCCCGCCGAGGACGGTCCTCGGTGTTCGTGCGTCGCCGTGTGGGGAGGGCGTACATGGGCGTCTATGCGGTCACCGGTTCGGCGTCGGGCATGGGACGGGCGGTGGTGGACAAGCTGACGGCGGCGGGGCACACCGTCATCGGTGTCGACATCCAGGGCGCCGACGTCGTCGCGGACCTGTCGACCGAAGCCGGGCGTAGGCAGGCGATCCGCGACGTGTTGTCGCGGGCAGGCGGCACACTCGACGGCGCGGTCCTCGCGGCGGGGGTGGGGCCGCTGCCCGGTGCCGAGAAGCTGCCGCTGATCGCGTCCGTGAACTACCTGGGTGTCGTCGAACTGCTCGACGGATGGCGTACCGCGCTGGCCGCGTCGGGCAAAGCCAAAGTAGTTGTCTTCGGCAGTAACTCGACGACCACGACGCCCGCCGTGCCCGGACGCACGGTCCGGGCCCTGCTGGCCCGTGACGTCGCGAAGGCCGCCCGCTCGGTGCGACTGTTCGGTAAGGGTGCGGCGCCGATGATGTACGCCGGCTCGAAGATCGCCGTCTCTCGTTGGGTGCGCCGGAACGCGGTGACCCGCGACTGGGCGGGCGCCGGAATCCGGCTCAACGTTCTCGCGCCCGGCGCGATCATGACGCCGCTGCTCGAGAAGCAGTTGGCGACGCCCGCCGAGGCCAAGATGATCAAGCGTTTCCCCGTTCCGGTCGGCGGCTTCGGCGATGCGGGTCAGCTCGCGGACTGGGTGGTGTTCATGCTGTCCGACGCCGCGAACTTCCTGTGCGGCAGCGTCGTCTTCGTGGACGGCGGTTCGGACGCCTACTTCCGTCCCGACGCGTGGCCGCGCACCGTGCCGGTCACCCGACTGGTCCCGTATGTCCGGAAGTTCCTCGGCTTCCGCGGCAACCGGTAAACGGCCGAATAGTCGGAACTGCCCCCGATTCGGCTCCGCCGCAGCGCCTCTCGAGTCAGGATGATGCCGATCGTCGCACTTGTGCCGCGGCGGCGGAATGTCACATCCGACATGGGAGGGGACACGTGAACGTTCGCAGGATGAAGAAGGTTGCCGGGGGCGTGGTGGCTTCGGCCGCGCTGGTGCTGGGTCTCGCGGCGGGAACCGGGACGGCGGTCGCGGCCGACCGGTACGACGGTCCGACGTTGGAGACCGCGCAGGGTGATTTCAACGGTATGAACGTCGAGTTGACGCTCACCAACCCGAAGAAGGCCGTGGGTGCGTTCAGCGAAACCACGTGTACGTCGGCGCTGCTCGACGGACAGCAGGGCCTCGACGCCTTCATCGCGTTCAACGCCAAGGACTACGGCAAGTTGATCTCGATCATGACGTCGCCCAATCTGCACCTCGGTCCGGCGGCGAGCAACAACCTGATCAGCCCCGGGCCGAACAGCAATTCGAAGACCGTCCAGGTCGCCGAGGGCGTCTACATCTACCTGGGTACCTGCGGCGGTTGGAACTCGGTGCTGGATCCGAGCAACGTTGGCGTGTCGATGCAGGTGCTGATCGTGCCGGACGGCATCGGCAGCCTGTCGCCGGCCCTGACCTTCGGGAGTACCGCACTCGAGGCCGGCGTCGACCTCGCGAGCCTGCTCCCGCTGCTCGGGTCCGTCGGCGGCGGTGCGGGCAGCTAGCGGCACTGGGCCCCGAGAGCTGAAGGGTCCGTTCGTACGCTCGCAGCGCATGAACGGACCCTTCAGCTCGAGGCGGGCGGCGGGGGCGGGGAACGCAGCACGCCGCGGCGGCTCGAGGTGTCGTAGGGGACGATGATCGCCACGGCGTGCGGGAGGTCGCTGACGATCCGGGCGATGTGGTCGGCCGTGCGGTCGTGCAGGACCCGGCCCAGCGGTGCTCGGTAGATGCGGCGCGGTAGCAGGATGCTGATCTCGGTGCGCGGCGCTCCGGCGCGGGCGATCATCTCGAGCGTGGCGTGGCCTAGGCGCCGATCGGGGCATTCGATCAGTTCGAGCGGCACTTCGAGATCGCTGGCCTCCCACTCGCGTTTGAGGTGCGCGGCGTGGGCGTCGTCGAGGACGAAGTGCACGGCTCGCAGTTCGCTGGGCCGCAGGCTGCGCCCGTAGCGCAGTGCCTCGATCGTCGCGAGGTCGAAGGCGTCGACCATCACGATGACGATGTGGTGTGAGTAGACGGCCTCCGCGTCGGCCTCGGCGTCGCCGAGTTCTCGCAGTTCGGCTGCCTCCTCGCGGTATTCGCGGTTGAGCCGGATCAGCACGTACACGAGGGTCGGGAACACGATCACGACGACCCACGCGCCCTCGGTGAACTTCGCGATCGCGAAGATGCCCACCACGATCGCCGACGTGATCCCGGCCGCCAGGTTGAGCGTCATGTTGCGCCGCCAGTTGCGGCCCTTCTCCCGCTGGTAGTGCCGAGCCATGCCGAGTCCGGCCATCGTGAAGCCGGTGAAGACGCCGATGGCGTAGAACGGCACCAGCGAGTTGACCTTGGCGTCGGTGGCGATCAGCAGGACGATCGCGATGGCGGTGAGTGTGATGATGGCGTTCGAGAACACCAGACGGTGGCCGCGTCGGCGGAGTTGGCGGGGGAGGAAGGCGTCGTCGGCGACGAAACTGGCGAGGAACGGGAAACCGTTGAAACTCGTGTTGGCGCCGGTGAACAGGATCAGCGCGGTCGCGGCCTGCACCACGATGAACAGGACGTTGCCGAGTGCGCCCGAGCCGAAGACGATCCGCGCCTCCTGGCTGATCACCGACGGGTAGCCGGCCGCGTACGGGGTTGCGTGCGTCAGATACGCGAGCAGTGACACCCCGGAGACCAGGAACGCGAGGATCGACGCCATGATCACCAGCGCCCGACGCGCGTTGACGCCCTCGGGCTTCTGGAATGCGCTGACGCCGTTGCTGATCGCTTCGAGACCGGTGAGCGATGTGCCGCCGTTCGCGAAGGCGCGCAGGATCACCAGCACCGTCGCGCCCATCACGAGGCCGTCGCCGTGTGCGATGTCGACGGTGCCGTCGAGCGTCGTCGGGTCGATCCGATCGAGATTGCCGGTGAGCGCCTGGATCACGCCGACCACGATCACCACCCCGATCGACGCGGCGAAGAAGTACATCGGGAAGGCGAAGGCGCGTCCGGCTTCCTTGAGCCCGCGCAGGTTGCCGTACGCGAGCAGCAGTACGGCGCCGATGGTGATCTCGAGGCTGTACGGGCCGAGTGCCGGGACCGCGGACACGACCGCGACGGTGCCGGCTGCGGACTGGACCGCGACGGTCACGACGTAGTCGATCAGCAGCGCGACCGCCGCGATCTGCGCGGTTCTGGGACCGAAGTTGTCCCGCGCCACCACATAGGAGCCACCGGCGTGCGTGTAGAGCATCACCACCTGCCGGTACGACAGTGTCAGCAGCAGCAGGATGACGAGGATGACGCCGGTGATCGGCAGCAGCAGCGTGAACGCGGCGAGCGCGGCGAACGGCAGCAGTTCGATGAGTACCTGCTCCGGACCGTATGCCGACGACGAGATGCAGTCGGGGGAGAGCACTCCCAGCGCGGTGGTCTTCGACAGCCGCTCCTGGTGCAGGCGGGCGCTGGTCAGCGGCGGGCCGAGGAGCCGGCACTTGATCCGGTAGCCGAGCCGCTCCGGCAGGACGGGTTCGAGGCGGCCGCTCGTCTCCGCGTCTCGCGACGTCGCACTGTCGGGAGGATCCACGGCTGCTCCGTCCGTTTCGGCCACGCTCCTTCCAGTTCTACTCGCGGCGGCGGGCCTCGTCAGACGATCAGACGGTGAGGTCCGGTTCCTCCGCTGTCGAGAGCGTGAGCACCGCCCGGCGGACCGCGGAGGTCTCGCTGGTGATCCGGTCCTCGAGCGCCCGCAGGGTGTGTGCGATGCGGGATTCGGCGTAGTCCCCGACGAGGTCGACGCTCGCCACGAGGTACACCTGGTGCGGGCCCAGGAACTCCATGCGCAGGTAGGTCACCCGTTCGACCTCGTCGTAGGTGAGCAGTTTCCTGATCGCCTGCGTCCGCAGTTCCGGGGTGCCGGGCTCGCCGACGAGGAAGCGTCGATTGCGGTCGAGCAGAACGAGCGCGATGACGCCGAGCAGGACACCGACCGCGATGGAACCGATCGCGTCGGGGATCGGCGAGCCGGTGAGCTGGTGCGCGAGCACACCCGCGAAGGCGATCACCAGGCCGATCAGCGCGGCGGCGTCCTCGGCGAACACGGCCCGCACCGTCGGATCCGACGTCAGCAGCGCGTGTTCGAGGACATCGCGGTGCGCGTCGTGCGCCTCGCCGCGCAACTGCTTGAACGCCTGCCGGAACGAGATCGCCTCGAGGACGAACGCGATGCCGAGCACCGCGTACGCGACGCCGAAGTCGCTCGCCGGCTCCGGGTGCGCCAGTTCCTGGATGCCGTGCGTGATGGACACTCCGGCGCCGACGGCGAACAACCCGAGCGCCGCGAACAGCGACCAGATGTAGGCTTCGCGCCCGAATCCCAGGGGATGCGCGTGGTCGGGCGCCTTGCGGGCGCGGCGGTCGGCCACCAGCAGCAGGACCTCGTTGCCGGTGTCGGCCCACGAGTGGGTGGCCTCCGCGACCATCGACGCCGATCCGGTGATCACCGCGGCCACCGACTTCGCGAGCGCGATCAGGGCATTGGCCGCGAACGCCACGACGACGGTGAGGGTGCTCTCGCCGCCGCCGGTCCTCTCTGGGGACGTCGCCATCGCCTCAGGCTATGCGGCGCGACGCGACCCGGCCGGGTGAACCGCGTCGGGCGCGGCCCTCGACGTGATCGAGAGCCGCGCCCGACGGGGAAGCGGTGCCTTCTAGCCGGTGTAGCCGGGGGGCATCAGGACGGACTTGAGCTCGCAGTACGCCTCGAGTCCCTCGGGGCCGCTCTCGCGGCCGATGCCGGAGTTCTTGTAGCCGCCGAACGGCGAACCCGGATCGAACGCGTACCAGTTGATCGCGTACGTGCCGGTGCGGATCTGCTTGGCGACCTCGAGACCCTTCTCGATGTCGGTGGTGTACACCGAACCGGCCAGGCCGTAGTCCGAGTCGTTCGCGATCTTCACGGCCTCGTCGACGGTGTCGTACGGAATCACCGCCAGCACGGGTCCGAAGATCTCCTCGCGGGCGATCGTCATCGAGTTGTCGACGTCGGCGAAGATGGTCGGCTCGACGAACCAGCCCTTCTCCAGTCCGGCCGGGACACCGCCGCCGAGCACGACGCGCGCACCCTCGGCCTTGCCCTTCTCGATGTAGCCGAGGACCTTGTCGCGTTGCTTCTCGGTGATGATCGGGCCGAGCTGGGCGCCCGGATCGTCCGGCATGCCGACGGGCATGAACCCGGCGAACTGGACCATGGCCTCGATGATCTCGTCGTAGCGCGAACGCGGCGCGAGGATGCGGGTCTGGCCGACGCACGCCTGACCGGTGTTCATCAGGCCCGACATCACCAGCATCGGCATGGTCGCGGCAACGTCCATGTCCTCGAGCAGGATCGCGGCGGACTTGCCGCCGAGCTCGAGCGAGCAGCGCTTGAGCTGCTCGGCGGCGATGGCGCCGATCTTGCGGCCCACGGCGGTGCTGCCGGTGAAGGTGACCTTGTCGATGTCCGGGTGCGAGACGAGGTACTCGCCGGTCTCGGCGCCGCCCGGAACCACCGACAGGACGCCCTCGGGCAGACCGGCCTCGGTGAAGATGTCGGCGAGCATGTTCGCGTTGAGCGGGGTCTCCGGCGCCGGCTTGAGCACCACGGTGCAACCTGCGAGCAGGGCCGGGGCCAGCTTGTTCACGGCGAGGAACAGGGGAACGTTCCACGCCACGACGGCGCCGACGACACCGACCGGCTCGCGGTAGACCTTGGTCTGCCCGAACGCGCCGTTGCGGGTCTCCTCCCACGCGAACTCGTTCGCCAGGTTCGCGTAGTAGTTGAGGGTCGCCAGCGACATGATCTTCTGCATCGTCTCGACGCCGGACGCCGGCGCGCCCATCTCGTCGGAGATGGTGGAGATCAGTTCGGCGCTGCGCTCCTCGATGAGCTTGGCGGCCTTGGCCAGGATCTCGCCGCGCTGGGCCGGGGTGGTCTCGGCCCATGCGCCGGACTCGAACGCGGCCCGGGCCGCGGCGACGGCGGCGTCGATGTCCGCGGGTGCGGCGACGGGAACACTGCCGACGCGCTCCTCGGTGGCGGGGGAGAACACCTCCAACCGCTGGTCGGTGGCCGGCGCGACCCATCGTCCGCCGATGAAGAGTTTGTCGTAGTCGGTCATCAGTTCATCCTCGCTCTTGTGGAGTGCCCTGGGTCACACTAGAACACGTTACAGCGAGTGGGAATAGGTGAGGTGCGATCGAGCGGTCACACGGCGTCGATCGCGATCAGCCCGGCGCCGGTGAGGGTGCCCAGAACGCCGAGTTCGGCGGGGACCAGTCGCAGTTCGCGCACGAACGACAGCTGCGCGTGTGCGGCCGCCGTCGCCGTCATCGGGCGCCACAGCGCGGGCCCCGACTGTGCGAAGCCGCCGCCCACCACGACGAGGTCGACGTCGAGCAGTGCGGCCGCCGAGGCGAACGCCCGCCCCAGCGCGACGCCGGCCCGCTCGAGTGCCGCGGCGGCGGTCGGTTCGCCCAGTTCGGCGTCGACGGCCAGGTCGGCCCCTGTCGCACCGGTCCAGCCGTGGGCGCGCGCCCACCGCATCGCCGCGGACCCGCTCGCGACGGTCTCCAGGCATCCCGCGGCGCCACATCCGCACAGCTCTTCGCCGCCCGCGACCACCATGTGCCCGATGTGGCCCGCGTTGCCGGTGCGTCCGCTCTCGATTCGTCCGCCGCGGATCAGCCCGCCGCCCACACCCGTCGACACCACGACACCGAGCAGGTCGGGGACGCCGCGGCCTGCGCCCCGCAGGTGCTCGGCGAGCGCCGCAGCCGCGCCGTCCAGCGCGAGGCGCACGGTCGCCGAGGGGAACAGCGCGCCGACGGCGTCGACGATCGGGAAGCCGTCGCGCCACTCGCCGATGTTGACCGGTGCGACCGTGCCGGACGCGAGGTCGACGGGGCCGGCCGACGCGATGCCGACGCCGCGCACCTCGGTGCCCCCCGCCACCTTGCGGAGCAGGGCCGCGCACGCGTCCCACACGCCGGACTCGGGCGTCGGGACGGTGCGCGTATCGAGCGGGCGGCCGTCCGCGCCGACGAGCGCCGCCGCCATCTTGGTGCCGCCGACGTCGAGGGCGAGTGCGGTCATGTTCCGAGACTAGGGTCCGAGGACGGATTTCGAGACGAGGAACCACCCCCGCCCCCGCTGCCTTCCGCGTTTTGCGCACTTGTCGCACCGCGGAGGCCCGGAAAAAGCGCGATAAGTGCGCAAAACGCGGGGTGGGGGGGGGAGGGCGTCAGCGCTTTCGGATCACCAGGACCAGGTTGCTGACCAGCAGTTCCCGCAGCACCGGGATCTTCACCATCCACCACGCCCAGCGTGGGTGGTAGCGGGGGAACGCGGCGAGGACGTCGCCGCCGGTCTGCGCCTTCGCCCAGCGCAGACCGTCCTCCGCGCCGATGTCGAACAGGGAGACGCCGAACCGGTTCTTCGGTTCCTTGCCGTGTTTGCGCTGGTAGCGGCGGGCCGCGTACTCGCCGCCGAGGTAGTGCCACGGTCCGGTCTCGTGCCCGCCGAACGGACCCCACCACAGCGTGTACGACAGCACCATCAGGCCGCCGGGTTTGGTCACCCGCAGCATCTCCTCGGCCATCACCCACGGTTGCGCGACGTGTTCGGCGACGTTCGACGAGAAGCACACGTCGACGGCGTCGGAGCGGATCGGCAGCGCCAGGCCGGATCCGCGGATGGAGTCGCCGACGCTCAGCCCGGCCGCGTGCATCTCCGACGGGTCCGGTTCGACCGGGACGTAGCGCGCCCCCGCACGGGAGAACGCGTCCGCGAAGTAGCCGGGACCGCCGCCGACGTCGAGGACGATGGTGCCGGTGAGGTCGGTGTCGGTGAGTCCACGATGCAGGTCGCCGATCAGTTCGACGGAGTCACGCGCGAGCGCGCCGTAGAACAGATCGGGGTCGGTCTGTTCGTACCGGAAATCGCTCAGCAGCCCGACCGACCGTCTCAGGGTGGCGCGGCGGGCGAAGTAGCGGGTCACGCGAGGCGATCGGGCACGGTTCACGGGACGAACCTTAACGATCGGACATACCGCCGCCGCGTTCGCCGGTTTCCGCTACTTGACGGTAGGGCGCGCCGCGTCCAGCCGATAAGGTGTGTCGCAGGCGACCGTCCGAGCCGGTGAGGGGGCACGCACGTGCGAGAGGTTCTCCTGCTGTGCTGGCGCGACACGGGGCATCCCCAGGGCGGCGGCAGCGAGCGGTACCTCGAGGAGGTCGGGGCCGGTCTCGCCCGTCGCGGTGTCAAGGTCACCCTCCGCACCGCCGGGTATCCCGGTGCTCCCCGCGAGGAGACGGTCGACGGTGTCCGCATCGTGCGTGGCGGCGGCCGGCTCACGGTGTATCCGCGGGCGCTCGGTGCGATCCTCGCCGGACGCGTCGGCCTGGGCCCGCTCGCCGGGCTGCGCCCCGACGCCGTGGTCGACACCCAGAACGGCATCCCGTTCTTCTCCCGTGCGGTCGCGGGTGCGCCGGTGACGGTGCTGGTCCACCACTGCCACCGTGAGCAGTGGCCCGTCGCGGGACGGCTCATGGGGCACGTGGGCTGGTGGATCGAATCCTGGCTGTCGCCGCGCGTGCACCGCGACAGCCAGTACCTGACGGTGTCGCTGCCGTCGGCCGACGAACTCACCGACCTGGGCGTCGAGCGGGACCGGATCGCCGTGGTGCGCAACGGCGCCGACGCGATCCCGGCCGGGGTGGAGCCGGGGGACGACGCGACGCGCACCCCGCATCCGAGCGTGTGCGTGCTGTCGCGGCTGGTGCCTCACAAGCAGATCGAGGACGCCCTCGCCGCGGTCGCGCAACTGCGCCGCACCATCCCGGAGCTGCACCTCGACGTCATCGGCGGCGGCTGGTGGGAGCAGAACCTGCGCGAGCGCGCCCACGAACTCGGCATCGGCGACGCCGTCACCTTCCACGGCCACGTCCCCGAGCCGCGCAAGCACGAACTGCTCGCCCGCTCGTGGGTGCACGTGATGCCCTCTCGCAAGGAAGGGTGGGGCCTCGCGGTGATCGAGGCTGCGCAGCACGGCGTCCCCACGGTCGGCTACCGCAGCTCCAAGGGCCTCACCGATTCGATCATCGACGGCGTGACCGGGCTGCTGGTCGGCGGGGATGCCGTCGCCGACCAGGCCGCCGCCGTCCCGGCGCTGGCGTCGGCCGTCGAGTCTCTTCTCCTCGACGCCGAGCTGCGCGCCGACCTCGGCCGCAAGGCGCGGCTGCGGGCCAACGAGTTCTCGTGGGAGCAGACCGCGTCCGGTGTGTACGCGGTGCTGGCGTCGTCAGCCGCGGGACGGCACGTGTCGGGGCTGATCTCCGGCGTCGAAGCCGCGAGGACGCCGTCGCCGGGCCTGCAGGACGCCTAGCCCGCCGCCCGCCAGCAGCGCCGCCCACAGCAGGTGGGCCGCTAGGGCCTCGCCGCGACCTTCCCGGGGATCCGGTGGGATGCCCCCCGGGACCCGGTAGAGCGCCAGTTCGTCGTCCGCGAAGATCGGCTCGAGCTGGTCCAGGGTGCGCTGCGAATCCCCGAGTGGGCCCGGGGTGGTGCGCTCGACCAACACCCACCGGACGTCTTCCTCGGCGAGCGACTGCGGGCCGGCGCCCGCGAGCAGAAACTGCTCGACACGGGTCGCGCGGGCGCCCTCGCCGCCGACGGTTGCGGCCTGCCCGACGACGAGCTGCCCGGTCTGCAGCACGTCCCGCGGCAGCATCCGGGGCGCCGGGTCCAGGACGGGCGCATCGCCGCTGTACGGGAACCTGCGGAACATGCCGGCGGGCAGCACCGCGACGTCGCCGGCCTCCTTCGACAGCTCCAGATGCTGCGCGACCTGCCGCCAGGCCGGCGGATACTGCACGGGCTTCAACGCGCCGGCGACACCCCACACCAGATCGGGCAGCGCCAGCACGACCGCGGCGATCGCCGCGACGGGAACCACACCCGGCACGGACACTCGCTTCGACAACGCCCGGACCCCGGCCGCCGCGGCCAGTGCGTACAGCGGTGCGGCGAGGGCCACCCACTTCTGGCTGTCGCGCAGCAGTCCCGCACCGGGCACGTGCACCACGGCCCACTCGCCGACCGACAGTCCCCACCCGGTCGCGCCGAGCGCCGGCAGCAGCACCGCGAGCCCGGCGAGGACCGCGAGCGTACCGATCACCGGATGGCGGCGTCGGCGCCACAGCGCGGGCAGCCCGCACGCGACGACGACGAGCAGCAGTGCCGTCCCGGCGAGCGCCCACAGCGCCGTCCGCGAGCCGGGCACCGCGGTCGAGTTCCACACCCCGCCCAGTCCCGCGAGGCTGCCGATCGTGCCCAGTCCGGGTTCGGCGCGGGCCGCGAATGCTGCGACCCCGGCGGGATCCGACGTCCCGCCGCCCCCGGACAGGACGGTCGCCGCCAGCCACGGCGCCGACGCGGCCAGGAAAAGGGCGAGGAGGCAGCAAGCTGCCCGTGCGCCTTTTCGGTAGTCCCAGCTACCAGAAAGGCGCACGAGTAGCGCAGCTGCCAGGACGGCCGCGAGGATCGCGCCGGTCGGCGTCAGACCCGCCGCGGCGAGGCACAGCGTCAGCGCCGCCCACCCGCCCGGGCGTCCCCGCCGAATCGCGACGGCCGCGCACACCACCCACGGCAACGCCGCGTATCCGGTGAACAGACTCCAATGACCCTGCAGCAGACGTTCGGCCACGTACGGATTCCAGAGCATCACCGTCGACGCCACCAACTGCGGCCCCAACCCGACACCGGGCAACAGCACCGCCACCATGCGGGCCGCGCCCCACCCGGCCAGCCACAGCGCCGCGACCAGGATCGCCTTCACCACGACACCGCCGTCGACGACGGAGCTGAGCACCGCGATCAACCAGTCCTGCGGCACCGCGCGGGCAGCGGCGTCGGCGAGCCCCAGCGCCGAATCGGTGACGTACGACCGCGGCGTGCTCACTGCGTCGCGCAGCAGCAGATAGCCGGGGCCGAGGAGCGGTCCGAGGATCAGCACGGCCAACACCAGGCTGTACAGCGACGGGACGGCGCGCGCGAGACTCGGGTGCCGTGGCGTCATGAGCGGCACCTTACGTGGTGCATCATGAGCGGATGCCACGCCAATCGCTCACCGGCTCCACGGTCGCCGGTATGACGATGGTGACCGTCGGATCGATGACGGCGAACATCGCCGCCTACCTGCTCGCGCTGCCCGCGGTGCGGTGGCTCGGCCCGGCGGGCTACGGCGAGTTCGCGGCCCTGCTCGCCGCCCAGTTGGTGCTCGCGGTGCCGGCGCTGGCGTTGCAGACCGTCGTGGCCCGGGAAGTGGTGCACGGCAAGCCGGTTCCGGTCCTACGGGCGCTGGGCTACCGCTGCGCGGCGATCGTCGGCGTGATCGCGCTGGTGCTCGTCCCGATCATGTCGTGGGCGCTCGACACGAGCCTCGCCGCGACGGCATCGGCCCTCGTCGCCGCGCCGCTGCTGGTGTTGCTCGGCACCGAACAGGGGATCCTCCAGGGCGCCGGCCGCTTCGCGGAACTGAGCGTCGTGCTGGCCGGTGCGGGGATCGTCAAGGTGGCACCCTCCGTGGCGGTGCTGGCGGTCGGCGGCGGGCCGGGCCCGACGCTGCTCGCGGGCGCGGCCGGCACCGGGTCGATGGCGTTCGTGGCGCACCTGATCGCGAGCCGACGAGCGTCCGCTACCGGCGCGCGGGCGGACGCCACGGCGATCGGGGTCGCGACGGTCCTGCGGGCGTCGCAGGTGCAGCTGGCGCTCATCGCGCTGACGTCGGTGGATCTCGTCGTCGCCCGCATGGTGCTCGACTCCCACGACGCCGGTCTCTACGCGGCGGGGGCCGTCGCGACCAAGGCCGCGTTCTGGCTTCCGCAGGCGATAGGCGTCGTGCTCTATCCCAAGATGGCGAACCCGGAACACTCGGCCGCGGCCGTCCGGTCGGCACTCGGTGTGCTGGTGGCGCTCGGCGTCGTCCTCGTCGTCGGAGCTGCCCTGGCGGCTCCGCTCGCGCCGGTCCTGTTCGGCGAGGTGTACACGCCCGTCCAAGGCATCCTGTGGATGTTCGCGTGGAACGGGGCCGCCCTCGCGGTCCTGCAGGGCGCGCTGTTGTCCGCGATCGCGGGCGAGCGCACGCAACTCGCGATCGTCGCGTGGGTGGGCCTCGCCGTCGAGGTGGTGCTGTTCTTCACCGTCGCCGACACGGTCCGCGCGTTCGTCACCGCCGCGATGTGCGTGGCCACGGTGACCGCCGCGACGGCCGCGGTGCTGGCGGTGCGCAGTGCCCGCGCCGCCGACGTCGCGCGATAAGTGCGCAAAGCGTGGGAAAGGGGCCCCGGATCCTGCGATAAGTGCGCAAAACGCGAGGGGTGGGGCCCCGGGATCCGGCGATAAGTGCGCAAAGCGCGAGGGGTGGGCCCAGGATCCCGCGATAAGTGCGCAAAACGCGGGGACGGAGCCGGGAACGACGAACCCCCGCACGGTGATCCGTGCGGGGGTTCGTGGTCTGTCAGCCGACTACTGCTGGCGGGGCGGTTCGGTGAAGCCGCCCTTGTCCATGTTGACCGTGGGGAATTCCTCGGTCTTGTCGGTGGTCCAGTCGTTGCCGGCGGATCCGGCGGGCGGGTTCGCCGGGCCACCGGCGGTCGCGCCCTTGTTGCCGCGGCCGCCGCGCAGGCCGAGGAAGATGCCGGCGATCAGCGCGATGACGCCGAGGATGCCGGCGACGATCGGCAGGGTGCGCCCGAACAGCGACAGCTTGTCCTGGCCGTCCTTGGCCTGGCCGATCTGGTACTCGATGGTGTTCTCGTCGAACGGGAGGGTCGCCTTCAGGACCGTCACCTCGGGCTTGGCCTTGTCGCGGGCGTAGTACTGGTACAGCTTCTCCTGGCCCTTGATGACGACGCCGGTGATCGGGTCGACCCAGACGTCGCGCTCGTTGGCGTACCAGCGGATCATCGTGACCGGCTGGTCGTCGCCGGGCACGCCCCACGTCTTGGCGGGCAGCGTCAGCTTGTTGGTGGGCGCCGACGGGACGACCTTGGACAGGTCGACGGGCTCGATCACCTGGTTGTAGTGGTACACCTTCATTCCGTTGATCTCGGTTTCCTCAACGAAATTGATGTCCTGCGTGGTGCGCGAGTTCAGGTCGAAGTAGGGGTAGCTCTTCTTCTCCGCGTCGAACGGCCACTTGTACTGCAGGCCGGTGTGCGACACCTCTTCGGCGGGCTCGGTCGACGACGTCTGGATGGTGCCGACGGGCGGCTCCACCGGCATCGAGCTGACACGGTCGGCGGTCAACCGGTCCACCGTCGCGGTGAGCAGGCCGCTCTCGCCCTGCTTGTCGGTGCGGATCAGCGTCTGCCCGGCCTGCAGCGAGATGACGTCGGCGTCGGACGGCTGCTCGGTGATCACGTACCGCTGCGCGACGATCGGCACGTTGGTGTTGACCTCGGCCTTGCCCGCGAGCAGCGCCTTGGAGTCGAGCACGTCGCCGTTGCCGGTGGCGACGGTGGTGACCTCGAGGTCCAGCGGCGTCTTCTTCAGCTTGTCGACGGTGTACGTGGGAATGAGGACCGCCACGGCGAGCAGGAAGGTCCCGAGGCCCACCAGAATGCACGCAAGTATCCGGCTCGGGCCTGAGCGCTCGGCCATGCTGTCTCCTAACTCAATGTTCTTGAATTGAGATACCCCCACCGGCAGCGTGCCCGCTGCACGGGTCGCACGGTGCCTGACGTTTCGTGACACCACGTGAGCCCAGACACTAACAGTCTCGTTGTCCCATTTGCGTCAGCACCGGAGTTCCGGATCGTTCACGTCGCTCTTTCGGTTCCGCAACGACCCGGGCACACTTGACGACGATGAACAGCGAACACCTCGCCACGCCCGCCCCCGTCGGCAATCCGAGGGCGTTCGTCCCGGCGCTCGAGGGGATGCGCGGCTTCGCCGCCTTCGGCGTCCTGGTGACACATGTGGCGTTCCAGACCGGCGCCACCGGCGACGCCGTGATCGGCCGGATCTGGGGGCGGTTCGATCTGGCGGTCGCGGTTTTCTTCGCACTGTCCGGCTTCCTGCTGTGGCGTCCGCACGCGGCCGCGGCCCGCGGTCTCGGGCGTCCGCCGACCGTCGCCCGGTACTGGCTCAACCGCGCCGCGCGCATCCTGCCGGCCTACTGGGTGCTGGTTGTGCTGGTGCTGGCGTTCCTGCCGGCGGCCGGCGGCGGCTGGAAGGTGTGGATGTCGAACTTGGCGTTGCTGCAGGTGTTCGTGCCGCTCACTCTCACCGAGGGTCTGACGCAGATGTGGAGTCTGTCGGTCGAGGTGGCCTTCTACCTGGTGCTGCCGATTCTCGCGCTGGCACTGGTGAAGTTGCGCGGCGACAGCGCCCGATTCCGGGTGCCGGTGCAGCTGGCCGCGGCGATGGTCAGCCTCACGTGGGCTTTCCTGCCTGTCCCCGCCCCGGACGGCATCCACCACGACAACTGGCTGCCCGGCTACATCCCGTGGTTCGCTGCCGGCATGTTGCTCGCCGAACTGGCGATGGTGGGCGGGACGTGGGTGCACCGCCTGGCCGAGCGGCGGGTATGGATGGCGGTGATCGCGGTCGTGGCCTTCGGGTTGTCGACGACGTGGCTGGCCGGGCCCGAGGGACTGGTCCGCGCCGAGCCGTGGCAGTACGCCACGAAGATCGCCCTCGGCGCGGTCATGAGTTTCGCGTTGCTGGCGCCGCTGGTTCTCGCCGGGCACCGGCACCGGATCCTGGCGAGCCCGGTGGCGCTGGCCGTCGGACGGTGGTCGTACGGCCTGTTCATCTGGCATCTCGCGGTGCTGACGATCGTGTTCCCGATGTTCGGCATCGTCCCGTTCAACGGCAACTTCTGGTTCGTTCTCGCCGTCACGAGCGTGCTCAGCATCGCGGTGGCGTCGGCCAGCTACGCGCTCGTCGAGGAACCGGCCCGCCGCGCCGTCAAACGCTGGGAGAAGCGCCGCCACATCGGCGAACGCCGCAGCGGTAGTGCCGAGACGCCGACACAGACGACGCCGATCAGCGCGAACAGCTGAATCAGGAACGAATGCCCGACGTAGCCGTCGGCGGCGCGCCACGGCCCGGTCGACAGCAGTACCGACGCGATCACCAGTGACAACCCGGCGGTCCCGACGAGGAAGCGGGCGGCGAACGCGTCACCGCGCCACCTCGCCAGTCCGAACGCGGTCGCGGCGACGAGCAGCGTGACACCTGTTCCGACGGGTCCCGCCACGACGGTCGCCACGGCCGTCACGCCGAGGGCCGCGGCGACGACGCTGTGCCACGGGCGCGGAGGTGCCGCCGATCCCTCCGGCTCGGGTTCGCGGTCGCGTCGGCGCGGTACCAGCGCCAGCAGCGCGAGCGGGATCAACAGCAGCAGCCCGAACGCGATGCCCGCGCGGTACCAGCGGTCCGAAGGGAAGGTCAGCGTCACGACGCCGTCGGTGCCGGCGGGCACGATCCAGCCCTGCTGCCAGCCGCCCACGACGACGGGTTGCAGTTCGGTGCCGTCGGGCGCGGTCGCCACCCAGCCGATGTTGGTGCTCTCGGGAACCACCAGCAGCTGATCGGCGCCGGACGCCGCGACGTCGAGTTCGCGCAGGTTCTCGGTCCAGCGGCCGACGGCCGGCGACGACACCGGGGCGGCGGCGGGTGGGGGCGCCGCATCGAGGCGCAGGTTGTCGACCGTGAACGCCGGCCCGGGCGCGACCACGACGTCCTGGCGGCCGGTGGGCAGCGGCACCGGCGCGGGGTCGCAGACGGTCGCGGTCACCGGCTGCCCGGACGCCAGTTGGCGCGCGGTCGCGGTCACCGACGTCCGGACGACGGTGCCGCCGACGGAGATCGTGGGGCCGATGTCGCAGCCGACGGTGACGGTGCGGTCCGTGGTGGCGGTGGCGGTCCCCGGGACGGGTCGGCCGCCGTCGCCGAGCACGGCCACCTCGGACAGTCCGGCGGGCTGACGTTGCAGGAATCCGAGCGCGGTGCGGTCGAGGACGTCGTCCCACTGCACGAGGCTCAGCACGATCGTGTCGGTGACGTGCGGATCGAGCGGAACGGTCTGTGGGGCAGCGCCTTCGGTGTCGAGGTCGCGGGTCTGCGGGCCGTTGCCGAGGTTGACCGCGACTCGGCTGGGGGCGGCGGGCAGGCTGCCGGGGCTCGGGGTGAGCTGCAGTCCGGTCACCAGCGTCGGCTGCGGCAACCGGATCGTCAGCGTCGGCAACCCGCCCTTGCGTTGAGCGCTGTCGGTGGGCGCCGTCCACGACGTCGCGATGTCCCCGTCGACGGCCGCGGCGGCCGTGCCACGCACTTCGACGCCGTCGGCGGCGCCGGTCGCGGACACCGCAGCCGGGTCGGTGACGAGGCCCTCCAGCGCGGCGCCCGGACGTGGCCGCAGCGTCAGTTGCGGTGTGACGGAGGTCGATTCGGGCACCGACAGGGTGCGGGTGAACGTGCCGGGTTCCTCGGGGGGCAGCACCAGCGAGCCGCTGCAGTGCACGCGGTCCGGACCGTCGGCGCAGCCCGCACGTCCCGGCAGTTCCTGCCCCAGGTCCCAGCCGCGGACCTGCGCACCGGCGGGCGTCGCCGGCAGCACGGTGCGGTGGACGATCGGCACGGGCAGCGCGGTGCCGGTGGAGTAGTCGTCGACGGAGATCTCGCTGATGCCGAACTGGTAGCCGGGGGAGCCGTCCTCGGTGTGGGTGGCGAGGATCCGCAGCCACGGCGTCGTGCCCGACGGCAGCGACACGTCGACGGGTTTTCCGGGTTCGTCGACGCGGACCGACGTCGAGCCGTTCGGGGTCTCCACGCGGATCCACTTCACCGGCGGACCGAACGCGGCGGGGCTCGTGGTCAGGTGCAGCATGCCGCGGGTGATCGGGGTGTCGAAGTCGAGGCGCAGCCACTGCCCGCGCGCGGTCTCGAGGCCGTTGCTCAGCCACGCCGTGGCCGGGTCGCCGTCGACGGTCGCGGCGGGCCCGCTGCCGGGGGCGGTCCCGCCGAGCTGTGTGGCGTCGGAGGCGGCGCTCGACACGCTGAGCGTCGCACCGGACCACTCGCCCTCCACCAGCGCGGCGCCGGGGACGGGGTAGTCGGGAACCGCGTTGTAGGTGCGGCGCTCGTCGTCGGGGCCGCGCAGCGCGGAGCTGTGATTGTCGACCTGACCGAAGTCGGTCTCACGGTTCGTCGGGGTGTCGGTGACCGTCACCGACGCGGCGTCGATGCCGGCGCGGGCCGCATCCGACGCGAGCAGGGCCGGCCCGGTCACGGTGCCGTTCTCGGCCAGGCGCAGCAGCGACTCGGAGCCGCCCTGCACGACGGGCACCCGGTCCAGGTCGACGGCGTACGGACCGGCGGCCGGGGTCGCGCCGTCGGGTGAGGTGACGCGGTAGATCTCGACGGCCGGGTAGCCGGGGCGCAGGTCGCTGTCGATCACGACGTCGTCGACGGTGTCCGGGACGATCTCCTCGCCGAACTCGGCCACCTTCTCGAGTCCGGGTGAGCCGTCGACCGTCTGGTGGACCAGCAGCGGACGCGTCGACCGGGACGTGTCGGGGTCCAGGTCGTTGCGCACGACGACGTAGCGGATGCCCTGACCGAGCAGGGTGTCGGCGAGGCCCGCGGACGGTCGGCCGTCGGAGATGATGCGCTGCACCGAGTCGAGCGCCCGGATGGCGCCGGGCGGCACGAGCGGGACGGCGTCGCGCACCGCCCACGGTGTGGAGGCGAGCGCCTGCAGCGGCTCGTCGCGCGTCAGGCCCCACACCTGCGCGCCGAACGGGGCGCCGGGCACCACCAGTGCGCGTTCGGCGTCCGCGCCCGACCCGGATCCGGCGGCGTTGTCCTCGAGCCACTGCGCCGCCTCGTGCCAGTACGCCGGCACCTCGTCGTACGCGCCGCGCGGGGCGAGCCGGCCGGACCACGCGAGTGACGTCGTGAGCGTGAGCGCGACGAGGATCAGCGTCGTCACCGCGACCAGCGGTTCACGTTCGGGATGCGCGAACGCGCTGCGCCAGCGGCGGACGGGCACCGACCCGGGCAGCGGCACCTTCGCGAGCAGGTGCGCCAGCCCCAGGACCAGCGGAAGCCGGACCAGCGGCTCGAGCTTGTGCACGTTGCGCAGCGGCGCGCCGGTGCCGTCGAGGAACGCGCGGACCTGGTCGGCGATCGGGGACCCGAGTTCGCCGATGTAACCGGCGCCGAGTCCGGCGATGCCGACCAGCAGGATCAGCGTCAGCCGCCCCTTCGCCGGCATCCGGCGCATGCACAGCCCGGCCAGGCCGGCCGCGGCGATCAGGCCGGTGGCGACGACCGCGACGGGCTGCGTCACCAGAACCGTGCCGGCGACGCGCTCGGGGGAGACGAACGGCGTCCAGCTGTCGGTTCCGCGCAGCACTTCGGTCAGCGAAGTCCACTGCGTGGTGACGCCGGAGGATTCGATGTAGTCGAGGAACGGCGGGCTCACCCGGCCGAGGAGCAGCAGCGGGACGATCCACCACAGTGTCGCGAGCAGCAGCGACGGGATCCACCACGCGGTGAACACCCACCAGCGGCGGTTGGGGCGGTGCGCGATCCACCACAGGCCCGCGACGAGGCAGGCCGCTGCCGTGGCGACGGCGTTGACCGCGCCCATGAGGGCGACGGCGAGGGCGGACTGGGCGGCGAGCACCCGTGCGCCTTTTTGGTAGCTCGGCCCACCGGAAAGGCGCACGGGCGACGAAGTCGCCAGGACCACCGGCAACAGCACCCACGGCGCCAGCATCATCGGCAGCGACTCCGACGAGATGGAACCGATCGTGGTGAGCACACGCGGCGACAACGCGAACGCGACGGCCGCGACGATCCGGGACGAGCGGCTGCCGATGCCGAGGGCCTCGGCGACGCGGATGACGCCCCAGAATCCGGCGACGATCAGCAGCGCCCACCACACGCGTTGCGTGATCCACGGCGGGACGTGCAGGAACTCACCGGCCGCGAAGAACAGCCCGTGCGGGAAGAAGTAGCCGTAGGCCTGGTTCTGCACCTGGCCGAGCGGCGCGATGCTGCTCCACTGGTGGGCGGCTCGGGTGAGGAATCCGATCGGGTTCTCGGTGAGGTCGTACTTGGTGTCGGCGACGACCAGGCCCGGCGACTGCAGCAGGCTCAGGACCAACGCGACGAACCCGGCGCCGTACAGCCAGCGCCGGGTCAGTGGTTGGGTCGAGGGTTCGACGGAAAGCCCCCCGTCGACGGGACCGCCGGACGAGGGGGACGTGCGGGAACGCGCGATGCCTGCGGGCTCAGCGGCTGCCGTACTCAACCTGGTTGAGGATCGACGAGTTCGCGTTGCCGGAGCGGTCGATGTCCGGGAGCGTGTTGTCCTGCGCGGCCGCGGTGACGCCGAGAACGGCACCGGCGCCGACCACTGCACCGATCACAGCGCTGGCAACGCCGGGGACAAGGAACTTCGCCATCTCGGATCTCCCATGGTCAAGCCGCCGGGTACGCGAGTCCTACTCGTGCGTACGTGATGTCCGGGTCAAGGTATCACCTGCAGGGGCGGCGGCGTGGGCGTCCACGCCGAGTGCCCCGAGCAGGGTGCCGAGTTTCGTGGTGGTCTCGGCGAGTTCGGTGTCGGGATCCGACGCCGCGACGATCCCGCCCCCGGCCCACGCCAGCGCCGACGTGCCGTCCGCGTCGATCTCGGCGCACCGGATCGCGACCACCCAGTCGCCGTCGCCGGCGCCGTCACACCAGCCGACGGCCCCGCCGTAGAAGCGGCGGTCGCCCTCGACGTCGCGGATCGCGTCCAACGCCCGGTCGGTGGGGGTGCCGCACACCGCGGGCGTGGGGTGCAGGCGCCGCGCGAGCTCGAGCGAGGACACCGAACCGTCGAGCAGCCGACCGCGGATCGGGCTCGCCAGGTGCCACAGTTCGCCGGTGCGGGTCAGTTCGGGGGCGGCCGGCACATCCAGTTCGGCGCACAGCGGGGCGAGCACCCCGCGGATCCACTCGACGACGTACGCGTGCTCGGCGAGGTTCTTCGCCGACGCCAGCAACTCCGTGCCCTCCGCCTGGTCGGCGTCCGGGTCGGCGCGGCGCGGCGCCGATCCCGCGAGCGGGCGGCACGTGACGACGTCGCCGCGGCGACCGAGCAGGATTTCCGGGCTGGCGCCGACGAGGGCGTGGCCGCGGTAGCCCTCGCCCGACGCCGTGAGGTCCACGGCGAACCCGTTGGCCGTCTCGTGGCGGCGGATCATGCGCGCCGCGAGCGCCTCGGGATCGATCGGTGCGTCGGCCGTCAGCCGCACGGCCCGCGCCGCCACCACCTTGTCGAACTCGCCGCCGCGCAGCCGGTCGACCAGCCTGCGCACACGGGCGACGTGTTCGGCCGGGCTCGGAACCTCGCCGGCGATCGTCACGCGCGGCAGCGGTGCGACGGCGTCTGGGCGCCACGGCCCGTCGGTCCACGCCGCGGTCGCGGGCGCCGTGAGCGCGGTGGGTGCGGACGGATCGAACGGCAGCGCGCCCACCACCAGCTCGACGCGACCGTCGGCGAGCGCTGCGGCCGCGGCGGCGACGGTGTCGTAGCGGTCCCGCGTCCCGGCAGTGCGGAGAGTCCGATCGGAACGCGAGAGCAGGAAGCCGTCCATGATGTTGCCGACGATAGTCGTGGCACCGTGGACGGCCGCCCTCAGGTTCGCGCCTCTACTTGCCCGGCGGAACGATCAGCACCGGCCGGTGACTGTGCCGCAGGACGTGGTCGGCGACGCTGCTCTGCAGCAGCGACCGCAGCCCCGTGGTGCCCCGGGTGCCGGTGACGATGATATCGGCGTCCAGTTCGTCGGCGCATTCGACGATCGCGGCCCAGATGGCGGTCGACGACTCGCAGCAGCGGCCCTCGGCGTTCAGTCCGGCGGCCAGCGCGAGGTCTACACCCTCGTCGTTGGTGGTGCGGGCATCGATGAGGGCGACGTCCTCGGACTGCTCGTCGGGCACCCATTCGGGCTGCATGACCCCGGACAGTCCGGACATCCGAGCCGCCTGCCGGACCATGGGTTCCCACGCGGTGACCACCACGGCGCGGTTCGCGGCCAGGAATCGGCCGGCGTGCTGGATCGCACGCTTGGCGTTGTCGGAGCCGTCGTAAGCGATGAGCATGAGATCTGCAGGCACTGTGACCTCCTGGAATCGGGGTCGACCGCCCGGGGCGGCCTTCGGCTTCCGTTCTTGAAGATTACCTTGCCATTACCCGGGGTGTCCGGCTCGGAAACCGCTCGGATCGATGTCGACTACGGTCGGAACCATGCGAATCCGACATGCGTTCGCCCTCGTCCTGTGCGCCGGTCTCGCGGCCGGGTGCTCGTCCGGGAACGGGACCGACACCACCGCGACGTCCCAGCCGTCGACGTCCGAATCAGCGGCGTCGTCGACGTCGACCACCTCGCAGGCGGCGGCGCCGGGACCGTTCGGCTCCGCGGTGTGCGGACCCGGTTTCCTGAAGTCGCTCACGGAGCGGCAGAAGCTGGCGCAGCTGCTCACGGTGGGCGTCACGGGTACCGCGGACGCCCTCGACGTCGTGAAGTCCGAGGGCATCGGTGGCATCTTCATCGGCAGCTGGACCGACGAGTCGATGCTCGCGAACGGGGAGGCCGCGCAGGTCGCGGAAGCCAGCGCGGTGCCGCTCATGGTGACCATCGACGAGGAGGGCGGCCGGGTGTCCCGCGTCGACCAGCTGTTCGGGCCGGACCCGTCGGCGCGGGAGGTCGCGCGCACCATGACGACGGACCAGGCCTACGAGATGGCGCTCGAGCGCGGCCGCAAGCTGCGCAGTGTCGGGATCACCGTCAACTTCGCCCCCGACGTCGACGTGAGCAGCCAGCCGGACGACTCGGTGATCGGCGACCGATCGTTCTCGGACGATCCGGAGGTGGTCACCCGGTACGCCGACGCGTACGCCCGTGGCATGCGCGACGCCGGGATCCTGCCGGTCATCAAGCACTTCCCGGGCCACGGATCGGCGTCCGGTGATTCGCACACCGGCGCCGTCACCACGCCGCCGCTCGACCAGTTGCAGAACACCGACCTCGTGCCGTTCCGGAACCTGGTCGACACCGAGGTCGGCGTGATGTTGGGTCATCTCAGCGTTCCCGGTCTCACCACCGACGGGCTGCCGGCGAGCCTGAGCCCGCAGGCCGTCGACCTGCTCCGGAAGGGGACGGGCTACGACGCGCCCCCGTTCGAAGGGGTGATCTTCACCGACGACCTGAGCGGGATGAAGGCGATCACCGATCGGTTCGACATCGCGGACGCGGTGGAGCAGGCCCTGAAGTCCGGCGTGACGTCGGCGCTGTGGCTCACGACCGACGACGTGCCGCGGGTGCTGGACCATCTCGAGGACGCGGTCGCGAAGGGACGGTTGCCCCAGTCGCAGGTGGACGAGTCGGTGCTGACGGTGGCGCGCGCGAAGGGCGCTGTGAGCTGCTGAGGATCGCCTGGGTCACAATGAAGTGACCGTTGATCTTCTTACCGTAGAGTAAGATGGCATCTCTTACCTGTGGTTGGAGGAATGATGGCTGGAGGCACCAAGCGGCTGCCGAGGGCTGTGCGTGAGCAGCAGATGCTGGACGCCGCCATCGAGGTCTTCTCCGACAACGGCTTCCACGACGCCTCGATGGATGCGATCGCCGCCCGGGCGAACATCTCGAAGCCGATGCTCTACCTGTACTACGGGTCCAAGGACGAACTGTTCGCGGCGTGCATCCACCGGGAGGGCGTGCGGTTCGTCGAGGCCATCTCGCCTGCGGGCGACCCCAACCTTCCCCCGCGCGAGCAGTTGCGTGCCGCGCTGGCCGGTTTTCTCGGGTTCGTCGACGCGAACCGGCGCTCGTGGATGGTGCTGTACCGGCAGGCGATCGGGCAGCAGACGTTCGCGTCGCAGGTCAGCAGCAGCCGTGACCGGTTGATCGAACTGACGGCGAAGTTGCTGGAGTCGAGCACCAAGGATCCCGAGCCGGGTACCGACTTCTCGATCATGGCGGTAGCGCTGGTCGGGGCCGGCGAGGCCGTCGCGGACCGGGTGGCCGGTGGTGAGATCGACGTCGATGCTGCCGTCGACCTGCTCGAGAATCTCGCGTGGCGCGGCCTGGCGGGCACGAGCAAGAAGAAGCAGTAGTAGTTGTAGCAGTACCGACAGACGAGTGGCCCCGGGCATGGATGCCCGGGGCCACTCGCGTCTGCGGATCAGTACCAGTGTTTGCGACCACCGACCGCGCGTCCTGCGGCACCCAGGATCAGCAGCACCGCACCGACCACGAGCGCGATGATGCCCAGCGTCCACAGGATCGGGATCTTGATGAGCAGGCCGATGACGAGCAGGATGATGCCGAGAGTGATCATGTTGTGTACCTTGCGCTTTCGGTAGGGGAGCGGTCTCTCCGGTGGGGGAGAGGTCTTTCGGTAGGGGAGAGATTTGGTGGCGGTCAGGCCGCGGGGCGGTGCCGGACGCGGCGTCCGCGCAGGGCGATCGCCCGCTCGGATTCGCCCATGCCGCCCCACACGCCGAAGGGTTCGGGGAGGGCGAGGGAGTGCTCGAGGCACTTCTTCATGACGGGGCAGGTCGCGCAGATTGCCTTCGCGCGCCGCTCACGCATCATGCGGGCGTTGCCACGCTCGCCGGTCGGGGGAAAGAAGATCGACTCGTCCATGCCCTGGCAGCGGCCGTGCTGCTGCCATTCCCAGGTGTCGGCCAGGGGTGCGAGGTTCGGGCTGATTCCGGTCATCGAATGCTCCTCGTGATTCTTCGTGGACTGTCGATCGCGTCTGGGGCCGTCAGGCGGCGCTGAGTTCGGGTGCGTCCTCCGGGCGGTGGACGTCGGCGAACATGCCGTCGAGGCGGCGCTTGAGCTCTTCGGTGCTCAGCGACCAGGTCGCCGAGGTGCGGCCTGCGGCGGCCGAGCGGTGTGCACTCACGTGTGGTCATCCTTTCTTCTGACACGGCCCACCCGGTGCGGGGCGAGGCCTCTCGGCTCGCTGCCCAGGTTCGGAAGACCGGTGGGGGGAGTGCATCCGTCCGCCGCTGACGCGGCCTGGTCTGACATCTCCGTCTCACTCTTCTTCGCTTGCATCTGGAAGCTTTGACCTCTGAACCGTACAACAAAATCTGTGTCCGTCAAAGCAGATTAATTGAAACCGAGCGTGGATCGGATCTTCCGTGCAGGTGAGAGGCGATTGGTGGCGTGTGTCGGATCCGTGAAATTTGTGGCGGCTCGTGCGCCGCGGGGGAAGGGAGGACGCGTAACGTTCGTTGCAGGGATGTGATCGAGCGGGCTTCCTGCCGCGGCTCGTCGCGCCCTACCGCCGCATTCCCTGCGGTGGTCTTTCCGACAGAGGTGACACCAGTGCCACGTACCCGCGAACACGCCGACCACTACGCCGACGCGCTCACCGCGCTCGCTGCCGCGACGCATCGTCCGGCGAACGTGGTCAATACGGGCGCCGGCTACGCGATCCGCGTGGATTTCGAGTACAACCGCTTCCTGTTGGCGACGAATCACGAGGTAGACGGGCTCTCGGACGATCACGCGTCCGTCGAGCGCTGGACCGTGCGGTTCTTCCAGGCGGTGGCGGACGGCGGCGCCGAGGAGCTCGTGTCGGTCGAGTGCGAGTGGTTGGTGGACGCCTTCGACCGGGCGATCGCGGAACTGGACCGCACCGGCAACCGGATCGAGGCGGACATGGAGTTGGGAGAGCTGAGCCCGCCGAGCGAGGTGTGATTCCCGCCGCCGTTTCCCCGTAACCTGCGGCACAGGGAATCTTCGTCCACCGCCGCACATTCGATGCAGGGTCGGTGCTACGGTGAGTTGTCAGCACAAGCTCGCGGACGGTACGCAGACGAGGCCCGGAAGTTCTCGACGGCCCGGGTGAACTGCCCGCGTACGCGTTCCCACGCGACCGAACTCGACGCGATATGAAGGCCACGATGACGCAACAGTCTCCGCCCCGCTCGACCCGCGGAGTCTACGGAATTTCGGTCACCTCGGAACTGACCGGAATCGGTCCGCAGACTCTGCGGCTGTACGAGCGGCGTGGGCTGATCAACCCGTCCCGCACCGGTGGCGGCACACGCCGCTACAGCGAGGACGACATCTACCGGCTGTCGCGGGTGTCGGAGCTGGTCGAGGCCGGCGTCAATCTCACAGGTATCCGGCAGATCCTCGATCTCGAGGCGACGAACGCGGAGCTCGCGGCGGAGAACGAGCGGCTGCGAACGGAACTCGGGCAGTAGGCGCCTGCGGCACCTGTGCGCCTTTTCGGTAGCCGCAGGTACCGAAAAGGCGCACAGGTGCGAAGCGCCTAGCGCAGGGTCGCGCTCAGGTGCGGATAGCCCTTCTTGGGGTTCTTCAGGGACAGGTCCCAACCCTCGGCCGTCCGGTCGGCGTACAGGTTCACCGTGGCCGGCAGCACGATCGGCTTACCGAAGCGGACGGTGTAGGTGACCGCGTCGGCCACTCTTCCCTCGAGCGGCTGCAGCGCCGCCGCGGCGCTCCACATGCCGTGCGCGATCGTGCTGGGGAACCCGAATGCCTTGGCGCCCAGCCACGAGACGTGGATCGGGTTGCGGTCGCCCGACACCGCCGCGTACCGGCTGATGATCTTCTGGTCCACCCGCAGGGTGCGGGTGGGCCGCGGCGGGACCTCGTCCTTGTGTTCGGCCTTGGCTTCCTTCGGCGCCCCGGTGGGGTGCATCTTCAGGAACGTGCTGACCTGACGCCACACGAGCTCGCGACCCACCGAGACCTCGCTGACCAGGTCCACCTGTGTGCCCTTGGCGTGCGGACGTAGGTTCTCGGCGTGGACCCGCAGATCCAGCGGCTCGCTCACCGAGATCGGGCGTAGCTGCTCGATCGTGTTGTCGGTGTGTACCGAACCGATTGCCGGGAAGGGGAACTCGCGCGAGGTGAGCAACCGCATCACGGTCGGGAACACGAGCGTGAACGGGTAGGTGATCGGGAGCGTGTCGCCGAACCGCAGCCCGCACACCTTCGCGTAGGCGGCCAGGTTGTCCGGATCGACACGCAGACCCGACAGCGCCAGCGTCTCCGTCGGCAGGCTGCGACGCCCGGACGGCTTGACGAACGGCAGCGCGCCGAACGCGGCGCGGGCGTAGTTGTCGAGAGTGCCGGGCTGCTCACGCAGCTGCACGAGGGTGCTCTTGCGGCCCGTCATCACGCACCCAGCAGGGACTGGCCGCACACCCGGACGATCTGGCCGGTGACGGCGTTGGAGGCGGGGCTCGCGAAGTACGACACCAGTTCGGCGACGTCCACGGTCTGGCCGCCCTGCAGCAGCGAACTCATCCGACGTCCGGCCTCGCGGGTGGCGAAGGGGATGGCCGCGGTCATCGCGGTCTCGATGAAGCCCGGGGCGACGGCGTTGATGGTGATCTTCTTCTCGGCCAGCACGGGAGCGGTGGCCTGGACCAGGCCGATGACGCCCGCCTTCGAGGTGCCGTAGTTGGTCTGGCCGCGGTTGCCCGCGATGCCTGCGATGGACGACACGTCGATCACGCGTCCACCTTCACGCAGCACACCCTTGGCGACGAGGGCCTCGGTGATCTTCTGCGGAGCGAGGAGGTTGACGCCGAGCACGCTGTTCCAGCGGGCCTCGTCCATGTTGGCGAGCGTCTTGTCGCGGGTGATGCCGGCGTTGTGGACGATGATGTCGGCGCCGCCGTGGCGCTCGGTGAGGTGCTCGGCCAGCTTGTCGGCCGCGTCGTCGGCGGTGACGTCGAGGGCCAGCGATGTGCCGCCCACCTTGTTCGCCGTCTCCGACAGCGCCTGACCGGCGGCGGGGATGTCGGCGCACACGACGTGCGCGCCGTCGCGGGAGAGCACTTCGGCGATGGTGGCGCCGATGCCCCGGGCGGCGCCGGTGACGACGGCAACCTTGCCCTCGAGCGGGCGGTCCCAGCTGGCGGGGGCGACGGAATCCTGCGCGCCGACGCGGATGACCTGGCCGTCGACGAACGCGGACTTGGCCGACAGCAGGAAGCGCAGGGTCGACTCGAGGCCGGACAGACCCGGCGCGGCGTCGGGGGATACGTAGACCAGCTGCGCGGTGGAGCCGCGCTTGATCTCCTTGCCGACGCTGCGGGTGAAGCCTTCGAGCGCGCGCTGGGCGATCTGCTCGTCGACACCCGACGTGAGCTCGGGCGTCGTGCCGAGGACGACTACGCGAGCGCACGACGCGAGGTTGCGGATGACGGGTTGGAAGAACTCGAACAGCTGGACGAGCTCGGTGACCTGACCGATGCCGGTGGCGTCGAACACGAGCGCGCCGTAACGATCGTCGTGCGGCTGCGCGGCCGGGTAGTCCGACAGCAGTTCCCGAATCGGCTCGACCAGGCGACCCTTGCCGCCGATGAGGACCGGGCCGGCCAGTGGGGGCTCGCCGGCCTTGTAGCGGCGCAGCTTCTCCGGCTGCGGCAACCCGGCCTGCTTGGCGATGAATGCGCCCGGCGCGGACGAGAGGAACTGTGAGTAGAGGTCGGGAGCGCCCTTGCTGGCTGCCACGGTCCACCTTCTTTGTCGCAATCGGGCACCCGTACATCCGGGTGCGGTGTCGACATTGAACTTACTCTGCAGTAAGTTTGATGTCGAGTGTAGGAACCACCGCCGAGGCGGATCGACCGTGCGGATCTCGAGCAGATCCCCCAGCTACATGGAGACCGACGTGACCAGCAAAGCCCGTACCCGCAGCGCCAAGCCGGCATCCGCACCGCAGTCCGGTGGTCGGCAGCAACGCCGCGTCGCCATCGTCGGCGGCAACCGCATTCCGTTCGCGCGTTCGGACCGGACGTACGCCCACGCGTCCAACCAGGACATGTTCACGGCTACGCTCGACGGGCTGGTCAGCCGCTTCGGGCTGCAGGGCGAGCGGCTCGGCATGGTCGTCGGCGGCGCGGTGCTCAAGCACAGCCGCGACTTCAACCTCATGCGCGAGTGCGTCCTGGGCAGCGCGCTCAGCCCCTACACCCCGGCCTACGACCTCCAGCAGGCATGCGGCACCGGCCTGCAGTCGATCATCGCCGTCGGCGACGCCATCGCGGCCGGACGGATCGACGCGGGCGTCGGCGGCGGTGTGGACACGACGTCGGACGCGCCGATCGGTGTGAACAACGAGCTGCGCGAGTTCCTGCTGTCGATGAACCGCGCGCGCTCCGCGGCGGACCGGGTCAAGCTGCTCGGCCAGGTGCGGCCGTCGATGCTGGGCATCGAGATCCCGCGCAACGGGGAGCCGCGCACCGGGCTGTCGATGGGCGACCATGCCGCGATCACGGCGAAGGAGTTCGGCGTCCGCCGCGAGGATCAGGACGAGCTGGCCGCCGCGAGTCACCGCAACATGGCCGCCGCGTACGACCGAGGCTTCTTCGACGACCTGGTCACCCCGTTCCTCGGGCTGACCCGCGACGACAACCTGCGTCCCGACTCGAACGTCGACAAGCTGGCGACGCTCAAGCCCGTGTTCGGCACCAAGCTGGGCGACGCCACCATGACGGCCGGCAACTCCACGCCGCTCACCGACGGCGCGTCCGCGGTCCTGCTGTCCACCGACGAGTGGGCGGCCGAGCGGAACCTGCCGGTGCTGGCGCATCTCGTCGACTCGGAGACGGCGGCCGTCGACTACATCCACGGCGGCGACGGGCTGCTGATGGCGCCGACGTATGCAATCCCGCGCCTGCTCGAGCGCAACGGTCTCACTCTGCAGGATTTCGACTTCTACGAGTTCCACGAGGCGTTCGCGTCCGTCGTGCTCGCGACGCTGCAGGCGTTCGAGTCCGACGAGTACTGCAAGGAGCGCCTCGGCCTCGACGGTGCGCTCGGGTCCATCGACCGATCCAAGCTCAACGTCAACGGGTCGTCGCTCGCGGCCGGGCACCCGTTCGCGGCCACGGGCGGCCGGATCGTCGCCTCGCTCGCGAAGATGCTGGCAGAGAAGGGTTCGGGCCGCGGCCTGATCTCGATCTGCGCCGCCGGCGGTCAGGGCGTCACGGCCATCGTGGAGGTCTGACGGCCGTGACCGGGGTCGAGCGAACCGGCCGACCCGCAATTCGGCTGTAACGCCTCCGACAAGAGGCCGATATCCCAGTTGGCTCCGCGTTGTTGCCTGACCCCCGACCTGGCAACGACGCGGAGCCACTCTGCGTTCGAGGGTCGGCAGACCACGTGGAATGATTCTCTCGCCACCGTCAGGTGGAAATCCCGACCGGGCGTTCGTGTCACCGCGACTATCCTCACGGGAGAACACGTAATGCGACGGCCCAGCACGGTGTCGGTTCGGCAGGAGGGCCCTTTTCATGAGCGACGAGCGCGACCGCGTCAACGACCAGGGAAACGGCCGGGAGAACGGTGCGGAAGGCCCCCAGCCGGACGAGAACCCCACCGAGATCATGCCGGCGGTGCCCCCGCAGGCCGCGGACGATGGGTCGGACGATGTCTCGGACGCGCCCACCGAGGTCTTCGCAGCCACCCCCGCCGCTTCGCACCCTCCCACCGCTGACGAGCCGCAGCCGGCACCGGAGCCGGTAGCCGAGCCGGAACCGGAGCCGGTGCCCGAGTCGGTGGCTGCCCCGGACGCGTCCGGCGGCCGCCGCTGGGTGAAGTACGCCGCCGTCGCGGGCGGGGTCGCGGCGGTGGCCGTCGTCGCGTACGCCGTGGATTTCGCGGTCTCGTCGGATCGGGTGCCGCGCGGCGTGACCGTGGCCGGTGTCGAGATCGGCGGGCAGAACGACCAGGACGCCGAGGCCACGCTGCGGGCCGCACTCGGACCCCGTGTGGGCCAACCGGTGCCGGTGCGTGCCGGGACCACCGACAGCTCGATCGTTCCGGCGCAGGCCGGGGTGGACATCGACTGGGCCGCGACCGTCGAGCGCGCCGGCGAACAGCCGATCAACCCGTTCACCCGGCTGGCGTCGTTGTTCACCAACCAGGAGATCGGTGTGGTCTCCACGGTGGACGACGCCGCGTTGACCGCCGCGATCGTCGGCGTGCAGCAGCAGTCCGATCGGGCGCCCCGCGAGGGCAACGTCGTGTTCGAGGGCGCCACCGTGGTGCCGGTCGCGCCGCTGCCCGGACAGAACCTGCAGGTGGAGCCCGCGAAGGACACGTTCGTCGCCCAGTGGGCCGACGGCACCACGGTCGACCTGCCGGTGGATACCGTCGACGTCGCGGTCACGCAGGCCGGCGTCGACGCCGCGGTCCGGGATGTCGCGACACCCGCCGTGTCGGCGAACGTCGAGGTGACCGGCAAGAACGGTGCGGTCGCGACGCTGCCCGCCGACCAGATCGGCAAGGTCCTGAGCTTCGTGCCGGACGGCGACGGCGGGCTGTCGCCGCAGTACAACGTCGAGGCGGCGACCGCGATCCTGTCGCCGCAGCTCGCCGGCACCGAGACCAAGCCCAAGGACGCGCAGATCAGCCTGTCGAGCGGCTCACCCGAGGTGATCCCGTCCGTCACCGGCGAGATGGTGCAGTGGCCCAAGACGCTCGAACCACTGCCCGCGCTGCTGTCGGCGCCGGCGCCGCGCACCACGCCTGCGATCTACGAGCCGGCCGAGCCCGCGCTCACCACCGACGGCGCCAAGGCGCTCGGCATCCGCGAGGTGATCGGCGAGTTCACCACGGGCGGCTTCGAATACGCGTCGGGCGTGAACATCCGGCTCGCGGCGAGCGCGATCAACGGAGCGATCGTCAAGCCGGGCGAGACGTTCTCGTTCGACGCCCAGACCGGGCCCCGCGGCTCGGCCCAGGGCTACGTGGACTCGGGCATCATCAACAACGGCCGCCCCGACAAGGCGGTCGGCGGTGGCATCAGCCAGCTCGCGACCACCCTCTACAACGCCACGTACTTCGCGGGCATGGAGGACGTCGAGCACACCGAGCACAGCTACTACATCTCGCGGTACCCGGCAGCCCGCGAGGCGACGGTGTTCGAGGGCGCGATCGACCTGAAGTTCCGTAACCCGTCGAAGACGGGCGTGATGATCCAGGCGATCGGCACCAGCTCCAACATCACGGTGCGCATCTGGGGTACCAAGACCGTCGACGTCGAATCCGTCACCGGCGGCCGAACCAACCAGACGTCGCCGAACACGATCACCCTGCCGGCCGGCCCGCACTGCGTGCCCTCCAGCGGCGCACCGGGATTCACCACGAGCGACACCCGCATCATCACGGACGCGAACACCGGCGCGGAGATCTCCCGCAACACCCGGACCGTGCGCTACGACCCGGTGCCGATCGTCAAGTGCGTGTCGAACGAGCCGGCGCCGAAGCCGGAAAGCACGCCGGGCGGTTAGCCCGGCCGTCTCCCGTTACGAGCTGAAGGGACCGTTCATACGCTGCCGGCGCATGAACGGTCCCTTCAGCTCTCAGCCGGGCGCCGACGAGACGCTCACACCTCGATCGGCGGGTGCAGGCGCATCAGCGTCCAGGCGCGGTCGCGCCGGACCGCGAGGGCGCTGGCGCCGAGGGAGGCGAGCAGCAGACCCAGCAGGACGGCGATCGAGATCCACAGCCGGGAGTCGATGCCGCCGACGGTGAGCTGACGCAGGCCGTTGACGGCGTAGGTCATGGGGTCGAACGGGTGCAGGATCTGGAACGGTTTCGCGGTGGTCTCCACCGGGTAGATGCCGCCCGCGGACACCAGTTGCAGCATGAGGAACGCGAGCGTCACGACGCGGCCCACGGCGGGGCCGAAGATCGCGTTGAACGCCTGGATCAGCGCCATGTAGGTGAGCCCGACGAGGCCGAGGAACGCGATGGTGCCGAACACGTACACCGGCACGAGTCCCACCCCGAAGTGCACGACGACGTACATCACCAGCACCTGCGCGATCGCGATGAGCGCGGCCGGCCAGTACGACGCGAGCACCACCCGCATCGCCCCCAGCCCGGTCGAGATCGGCCGGTTCTGGATGGGACGCAACAGCATCCACGTGATGATGCCGCCGACGAACAGGGCGAGCGGCAGGAAGAACGGGGCGAAGCCGGTGCCGAACGTCTTGGCGCGGTTCTCGTGGTCCTGGTCGAGCGCGACGGGCGCCGACAGCGTCTGCGCGACGGCCGTGCGCTGCTGCGGATCCCATTGCGGGACCTGCTCGCTGCCTTCCTTCAGCTGCGATGCGAGTTCGCCGGAGCCGTCCTTGAGTTGTGTGGTGCCGTCGGCGAGTTGGCCGGCGCCCTGCGCCAACGTCTCGCCGCCGCTCGACAGCTGGCCGAGACCGTCGTCGAGGGTGCGCGCGCCGGAGGCCGCCTGCTGTCCGCCTGCCTGTAGCTGCGTCAGGCCGTCGCGCAGTTGGCCGGCGCCGCCGACGGCCTGCGTCATGCCGGCCCGGTACGGGCTCGACGGATCGCCCAGCTGGAAGGCGAGTTGCTGGGCGCCGTCCCGTAGTTGGGCCAGTTGCGCCCGGGTGGCCGGGTCGAGGACGGCGCCGAGGGTGCCGGTGACCTGGTCGACTAGCTGGTTCACCCCGGCGCTGACCTGACCCGCGCCGTCGCCGAGCTGGGTGGTGGCGCTGGACAACTGGTCGAGTCCGCCGGCCAGTGCGCCCGCCCCACCCGACGCCGTGTCGATCCCGGCCGAGAGCTGTGCGGTGCCGTCGGCGAGGGCTGCCGAACCGGCCTTCGCGGTGCCCAGTCCGTCGGCGAGTGTGCGGGAGCCACCGGCCAGCTGCTGGGCGCCGGCGTCGGCGGCCTGGGCGCCGGTGGAGAGCTGACCGGCGCCGTCCGCGGCGCGGCGGAGACCGTCACCCGCCTCGCCGAGACCGACGAGCACCTGGTCGACGGACTGCTCGCCGATCTGCGCACTCACGGCGTTGAGGATCTGCTGCGCCGCGTTCTGCCCGATGATGGTGCCGAGGTAGTTGTTGGCGTCGTTGTACGTGAAGATGATTCGGGCCTTCTGCGGGTCCGGCCCGGTGGGGGAGGCCACCGACTGGCTGAAGTCGCCGGGCAGTGTCACCGAGAAGTAGTAGCGGCCGTCCGCGACTCCGGTGGACGCCTCGTATGCGGTCACCTCGTGGAAGTCGAGTTCGCCGGAGTCCATCAGCCCCTGCGCCACCTGGTCGCCGGCGTTGAGCGGTTTGCCGTCGACGACGGTGCCGTGGTCGCTGTTGACGAGGGCGACGGGGATCTTGTTCGCCGCGCTGAACGGATCCCAGAACGCCCACAGGTACAGCGCGCCGTACAGCAGCGGCATCAGCACGATCGTCACGAGCGCTACTCGCGGCATCAGCCCGCGCGAGAACCGCTTGAGTTCGGTGCCGAGCGACATCCCTGCGAGCATGGCTACTCCTGGCCTTCCGGTGTGGCGTCCGTCAGCGGGTGGAATTCGTGGGCGGGTGAACCGGGCGGCAGCGGGTTCACCGCGGACGCGATCACCGTCTGTCGGGCCCCGAGCATCGCGAGGTGTTCGACGAGGCGCGCGCGGTCGTACTCGTCGCGGACCTGTTCGAGGTCGTCGACCAGCAGCAGCGGTGGTGTCCGGGTGTTGGCCACCGCGATCCGCAGCAGCAGGTTGTCGAGTTCGCCGAGATCGCTGACGTAGTCGGTGAGGTTCGGCAGCGGGCGATCGCCGAACACCGGCGCGCACACCTGCTCGAGTTCCCGCTGTCCGGCCCGGCGGATCAGCAGGTACCACGTGGCGTCCCAACGGATCTGCTCGGTGATGAGGTCCCGCACCGTCACCGACTCGGAGATGTTGTCGATGCCCTGGAATCCCGCGATCGCGGACACGGCCCGGATCCCAGCCGGCGCGGTGCGGCCGAGTACGCGCAGTGTTCCCGACGAGGGCTTCATCCGTCCGCTGAGCGTCAACAGCAGCGAAGTCCGGCCCGATCCGGCGAAGCCCTGGATCACCGCGAGTCCGCCGAACGGGATGCGCAGGTCCACGGGACCGAACACCGGCCCCAGCGATCCGCTGCGCGTGAGCCCGTCGGCGCGCACCGCGAGCGCGTGCCCGGAGGGCTCCGAGAACCCGGTGTGTTCGTCCATGCTGGTCACAGCGGCTCACCAACCTCGGTTCGGCGGCGGAATCGACCCGTCAAGCCAAACACAACCGAGTGGTCTGCGCCGGGTATGGCGCGAATCGGTTCGCACCCGCCGGGGCGGCTAGTCCGGCAGCGCCACCACGTCCGGGATCTCGCCGTCGAGGATGCGCTGCGCGGCCTGCTCCAGCCGGCGTTCGCCGAGCCGCTGCACCCACTGCCGGCCCGCCGGGAAGCGGGCGAGCACATGATGTTTGGGGACGTTCACGGCGAGCCGGGCCAGCGGGTACCAGGGCGGGCGCACCGGCACCCGCAGCGCCCGCACCCCGGCCGGCCCCAGCAATGTGGTGGCCAGCGACAGGCCCCGCTCGTACTGGTAGCGGCGGCGCAGTCGCTGGAACCGGGGGTAGTGGGTGTGCAGCGGCAGGTCGACGAGGGATGCGGCCAGCGCGTAGCTGTGTTCGTCGGCTGCGGGGGAGGACGCGCCGATCTGGTACATCATCCGCAGCCCGGCGCGTTCGTCGAACGGCAGCCAGCGCCGGTCGACGCCCATCAGCCAACCGACGTAGCACCACAGGTGCAGCACGGCGTCGGCCTCGCGGCGCGTGTAGCGGACGCCGAGCACCCGGGTGTGCAGCAGGAACGTGATCGAGAACAGTCCCAGCGTCCCGGCCTGGTCGAACTGGTTGACGGGAAGGCCGCGAGCGCCACTGTCCCAGTCGGTCTCGTGCTCGTGGTGGTAGCCGACGAACGCGTGCATCACGCGGACGTGCACCGAGAGCCGGAACCCCTCCCCGAAGCGGTCCAGCCCGCCGTCGGCCACGCACCCGTTCCACCACGTGCCGGTCTCGGCGATCCGGCGCCGGGTGCGTTCGCCGGTCAGCCGTCCCGACGACGTCAGCACCGGCAGCGGTCCGGAGTTGTTGTAGCCGCCCAGCAGCGAACCGTAGGCGAGCACGTCTCCGACGTCCGATCCGACGCGGCGCAGCGTGCGGGCACCGAGCGCGAGAAGATCGCGGTCCACCCAGTCCGGGGTGGCTTCGAGCATCGCGAAGTAGGCCCGCAAGGGTTCCGGAGCGTCGGGCACCGCGTCGATGCCCTCGGCGAGTGCCCTACGGAACTGGCCGAGGGTCACGGTGCGGTCCTCGCGGATGGCCCTCACCAGCGTGGCGCTGGGCTCGTCGCGCTCGAGCAGCGCCCGGCGCAGTGCCCGCGCTTCCGACTCGGTGGCGTCCGGTGACGGCCAGGCGAACGGTCGCAGTGGCGCGGTGGTCCGCGCGGCGCGGGCGCGGTCGCGCATGTACCGCGTCGGGTACTCCGTGGTGTGCGTCACACCTACAGCCTGGATCTGACAATGACTGTTGTCAACCCCGACCGTTCCGCGGAAACGCCGATGCCGCACAACGAAGACGTTGTGCGGCATCGGCGTTCGATCGAATCCGCGAACGTGTCGCGGGTGGCAGGGCCTAGAAGGCGGCCTCGTCCATCTCCATGATGTCGTTGTCGAGGTGCGAGAGGACGGTGCGCGTCGCGGTGAGCTCGGGCAGGACGTTCTTGACGAAGAACGACGCCGTCGCAATCTTGCCCTCGTAGAACGGCTTGTCCTTGTCGGACGCACCCTCGTCCAGCGCCTTGATCGCGATCTCGGACTGGCGCAGCAGCTGCCAGCCGATGAGCAGGTCGCCGACCGACATCAGGAAGCGGACCGAGCCCAGGCCCACCTTGTACAGCTCGGTGGGCTGCTCCTGCGCGCCCATGAGGTGGCCGGTCAGGACCGCCGCCATCGCCTGCACGTCCTCGAGAGCCGTGGAGAGCAGGGCCCGCTCGGCCTTGAGGCGGCCGTTCCCGGCCTCGCTGTCGATGAACTTCTTGATCTCGCCGGCCACGTGGGCCAGCGCGACGCCGCGGTCGCGAGCGATCTTGCGGAAGAAGAAGTCCTGCGCCTGGATGGCGGTGGTGCCCTCGTACAGCGAGTCGATCTTCGAGTCGCGGATGTACTGCTCGATCGGGTAATCCTGCAGGAAGCCCGACCCGCCCAGGGTCTGCAGGCTCTCGGTCAGGTACTGGTACGCCCGCTCGGAGCCCACACCCTTGACGATCGGCAGCAGCAGATCGTTGACGCGGTGCGCGAGCTGCTCGTCGGCGCCCGAGACCAGCTGCGCCATCTCCGGCTCCTGGTGCGCGGCGGTGTACAGGTACACCGCGCGCATGCCCTCGGCGTACGCCTTCTGCAGCGCCAGGCTGCGGCGCACGTCCGGGTGGTGGGTGATGGTGACGCGGGGGGCGGTCTTGTCCGTCATCTGCGTCAGGTCCGAGCCCTGGACGCGCTGCTTGGCGTAGTCGAGTGCGTTGAGGTAGCCGGTCGACAGCGTCGAGATGGCCTTGGTGCCCACCATCATGCGGGCGTGCTCGATGACGTCGAACATCTGCGCGATGCCGTTGTGGACCTCGCCGACCAGCCAGCCGACGGCCGGGGTGCCGTGGCCGCCGAAGGTGAGCTCACAGGTCGCGGACGCCTTGAGGCCCATCTTGTGCTCGACGTTGGTGACGAAGACGCCGTTGCGCTCGCCCAGCTCGTTCTTCTCGAAGTCGAAGTGGAACTTCGGAACGAAGAACAGCGACAGGCCCTTGGTGCCCGGGCCGGCGCCCTCGGGACGGGCCAGGACCAGGTGGAAGATGTTCTCGAACAGGTCGTCCGACGTGGCGGACGTGATGAAGCGCTTGACGCCCTCGATGTGCCAGGTGCCGTCGTCCTGCTGGACGGCCTTGGTGCGGCCGGCGCCCACGTCGGAGCCGGCGTCCGGCTCGGTGAGCACCATCGTGGCGCCCCAGCCGCGCTCGACCAGCGTGGCGGCCCACTGCTTCTGCTCGTCGGTGCCGTTCTTGAAGAGCACATCCGCGAACGACGGGCCGGCGGCGTACATGAACGCGGCCGGCTGCGAGCCGAGCAGCATCTCGGCGATGGCCCACACCACCGCGCGGGGGACGGGGACACCGCCGACCTCTTCGCTCAGGCCCATGCGGTACCACTCGGCGTCCCACATCGCCTTGAACGACTTCTTGAAGGACTCCGGCAGGGTCGCCTCGTGCTTCTCGGGGTCGAACACCGGCGGGTTGCGGTCGGCGTCGGCGAACGCCTCGCCGAGCGGTCCCTCGGCCAGACGTGCGACCTCGGACAGCATGTCCTTGACGGTGTCGGCGTCGAGGTCGCCCCACACACCTTCACTCAGCGGCTTGTCCAGACCGAGTACCTCGAACAGGTTGAACTCGAGGTCGCGGACGTTGCTCTTGTAGTGGCCCATGTTCTCTCCCTGAAGTGCACTTCGTGGTGCGGTCTGTCTTTCCGTCGAGTACCGCCCAAGTAGCTACTCGTCGGTAACTTAGCCGATGTTACCCGCGATTAAGTTCGCTTGCCAAGAGTGGGTTTGCGCGCGACGACGAGCGCGTCGATCGCGGTACCCGACTCGGTGTCGCGATACCGTCGTTCGGCGGTCACCACGTCGAGACGTCCGTCCAGATCGGACTTCAAATCGTCTGGTGTGTAGAGGATTTCGACGTCGGCGGGGCCGCCGGCGCCCTCGGTCGCGTTGATCGAGTCGTGGCCGAGAATCATGAGGATTCCCTCGGGTTTCAAACCGTCGATGATTCGCCTCACAAGCGCTCGCCGCTGCGCCGGATAGAGGTGGACGAAGATCATGAGGACCAGGTCGTAGTCCGAGACGTCGGCGGTCGTGATGTCGTCCACGACGTACGTGAGGCGATCGCGCACCCGGCGCGGGGCCTGCGTGGCGATCTCGCGGGCCTTCTCGATCGCGACCGTGGAGAAGTCGACGCCCGTCGTCTCCCATCCACGCGTCGCCAGCCACAGCGCGTGCCTGCCCTCGCCGCACGCCAGATCGAGTGCCCGGCCCGCCGGCAGCGACGTCGCGAACTCCACGACCACCGGATTCGGCGGCGTGCCCCACACCGTCTCCGCCTGTGAATACCGCGCGTCCCAGTCCTCAGCCTTCATGGCTATGACGGTATCCCCGCCCGCCCCGTCCCGCCCCTCTCGCGTTTTGCGCACTTGTCGCGCTCGGGAGGCCCGAAAAACCGCGACAAGTGCGCAAAACGCGGGGAGGTCAGCCGACGGTGATCCGGCGGTGGGCCAGCTTCCACCGCCCGCCCTCGTACCGGTGGGTGTCGTCGTAGCGGCCCACCCCGGCCAGGCGTGGCTCGCTGGTGGTGTCGCGGAAGAACAGCCAGTACGCCGTCGACGACGCCTCGACGTCCGAGTCGAGCGACACCGCGACGGTGGTGATGACGTGGCGGCTCGACGTGCCGGGCCCCTGCACTCCGCCCGCGCGGCGCTCCCGCACCCCTTCCTCGATCGCCTCGACACCCTTGCGCATCTGCGCGGCCATGCCGGTCACCGGGTTGGCCTGCGATTCCCAGATCGCGTCGGCGGTGAAGTGCTCGAGGTACTCCTCGACGGTGCCGTCGTCGGCGAGTTGGGCGATGCGGGCCAGGAGGTCCTGGACCTCGCCGCGCGGGTCGGTGCTCGTCTGCTGCTCCATGTCGTCTCCTCGAGGTGCAAACCAAGTGTTTGCTCGGGACGGTAGCAGCGGTGGGGGCACTGCGCGCCGACGTTCTCAGCGCTGCAGGGTGGTGTGCATCAACAGCACGTTGTAGTTCGAGTGCACGGTGGTCAGGAAGTAGAGGTCGGGCCCGGACGACCACGGGTGAATGTATGCGCCGTACATCGACGGGAGTTCGGGGCCGGCGATCAATACTTCCGGCGCACTCCACGGCCCGGTCGGGGACGGGGCCCGCCGCATCACCACCGAGTTGTGGTCGTCGGTGGTGAGCATCAGGTACTGACCCAGGTAGGAGTTGTACTGGACCGAGATCTCGCCGACGCCGCCGAAGACGATCGGGGCGGCGACGTCGGGGTTCTTCGGCACCCACTTGCCGCCGTCCCAGTACTCGTAGGCGTTCAGGTCGCGCATCTGCTTCTCGGGGACGCGGGTGAGGTACACGAGGCCCCCGCGGCCCGGCGGGGTGCCGTACTGGTAGACGAACTCGCCGTCCTTGACGAACGCACCCATCTGGAAGTTGAGGTTCCCGCCGACGGGTGGACGCCGGGTCTCGGTGGCCTCCACCCAGTTCTCGCCGTTGTCGGTGGAGAATGCCAGGCTCGAATAGTTGGTCTCCCACTTGCCGGGCTCGCCCCAGTTCTTGACGGACATGATGCTCATGTACTGCATTCCGTCCGCGGCGATGCCGGCGGTGGGGATTCGGCTGATCTCGACGAACGGGATCTTGGGGCTGGGAATCAATTCCTTGGACTGGCCGACGATGTCGCGGGGGGTGCTGTCGAAGGTCATGCCGTCGGCGAGATCTCGGTCGGAACTGCGGAAGAGGACGTTGCTGCGCCACGACCACAGGCTGCCGACGAGCAGGTTGGGGATGCCGAGCCCCGCGGTGTCGCCGAACGCGGTGAGGACCTGTCCGTTCCCGTTGTCCCACATGATGCCGAGGTCCGTGCCGAGGACGTTGGAGTCCTGGGTGCGATTGGCGCTCAGAAGCCCGGTCGCCTGAGCCACGGCTCGGCTTCGCCCCTGCAGTGAGGGCACCCCGTTGGTGCCGTTCAAGACCGGAATGGGATTGACCGTGTTGGGATCAGCCGCGGCCGGAACGATGAATGCGAGAATTGCGGTGCCGGTGCACAGTATCGATCCGGCGATCGTGTGAACTCGATTCCATTTCACGAAAGTCCCCATCTGCGGTGGCATTCGACCGGGCGTCGGCGGTAATTGCGCTGCTCGCGGCATCTTTTAGGGCGGATAACACGCTAGCAGGATCGTTGATCGGAATTGCAGGGATTCCGGGGTTAACGTGTTTGTCGCATTCGCTTCGTCCAATTGTCCGAATTGACGCGAATGGGTGGTGGAAAACGTGATCGGTGCGGCCGGAATGTTGCGCCCGGGCGCTCCGCCCCGGCGCCCGCGGGGCAGCGGCGCAGGGCGTCGCGGCAAACTCGGTACCCGAGTAACACCCGGCCTCTACCTGGCGAAGTACCGTGTCGTGGGAAGACGGGGCCAGGTGGGTCCCGCCACGTGGCGGCTCGGGCCGCGAACAGTGCAGTAGAGGAGACCAAACATGGGTGCGCAGATCTCGAACTCTGCCGAGGTCAGGCAATCCGCCATCCTCGGTTTGGGGGTTTACCGCCCGGAGCGGGTCGTGAGCAACGCCGAGATCTGCGAGACGATCGATTCCACCGACGAGTGGATCCAGTCGCGCTCGGGCATCAAGAACCGCCGCTTCGCGAACGCCGACGAATCGGTCCTCGCGATGGCGATCGCCTCGGGTCGCAAGGCCCTCGCGGCCAGCGGCATCGAGCCCGAGCAGGTCGGCGCCGTCGTCGTGGCGACCTCCACCTACCCCTCGCAGACTCCGCAGTGTGCCGCCGTCGTCGCCGACGCCCTCGGCACGGGCGGGCCGGCGGCGTTCGACGTCACCGCCGGCTGTGCGGGCTTCTGCTACGCGCTGTCGATCGCGTCCGACATGGTCCGCCTCGGCACCGAGGACTACGTCCTGGTCATCGGCGTCGAGCGCATGAGCGACAGCACCGAGCCGACGGACCGCAGCGTGCGCTTCATCTTCGGTGACGGCGCCGGCGCCGTCGTCGTCGGCCCGAGCGATGTCACCGGCATCGGTCCGGTCGTGTGGGGGTCGGACGGTTCGCAGTCGCAGGCCATCCGCCAGGAGCCGGACTGGCTGGCGTTCGCCGACGATCCGTCGCAGCGCCCCTGGATCAAGATGGAGGGCACCTCGGTCTTCCGTTGGGCCGCCTTCGAGATGGGCAAGGTCGCCACGCAGGCCCTCGAGCGTGCCGGTGTCGCGATGGAGGATCTCGGCGCGTTCATCCCGCACCAGGCGAACGGCCGCATCAACGAGGTCATCGCCCGCAGCATCAAGCTCCCCGAGTCGGTGCCGGTGTCGGACGACATCGCCGAGACCGGCAACACGTCGGCGGCCTCGATTCCGCTGGCGATGGAGGAAGTGATCCGCACGGGCAAGGCGAAGCCGGGCGAGCTGGCGCTGCTGGTCGGTTTCGGTGCCGGCCTGTCGTACGCGGGCCAGGTCGTCATCCTCCCGCCGCTCGCGCAGGACTGACACCCAGGCAGACGAACGAACGGCGGGCCCGCTTTCCGGCGGGCCCGCCGTTCGTCTACGTCAGCGGCCTTCGAGGAAGTCGTCGATCATCGCCAGTTCGTCCTCGTCGAGGGGGCGACGCAGATGGGAGACGTTGCGCGCCACCTGCGCGGGCGTCGACGAACCGATGAGGACCGACGCCACCTGCGGCTTCGCGTCGAGCCAGGCGACGGCCAGTTCGGACAACTGCCGGTCGAGCTTGCTCGCGAGCGAGAGCAGGTCCTCGACGCGTGTGAGCGCTTCCTCGGTGGCGGTCGCCGCGAAGTAATCGGACTTGTCGAATCGGGAACCCTTGGGGAACTCGGTGTTCCGGCGGTACTTGCCGGTGAGCAGCCCCGCGGCCAGCGGGTAGTAGGGGATCACCGCGAGGTTGCCGCGCTCGCACGCCGGCACGATCTCGGCCTCCACTCCGCGCTCGAGCAGGTTCCACTCGATCTGGGCGGCGACGAAACGCGGCAGGGCGCCCTCGGTCGAGGCCTGGGTGGCGCGGTCGATCTGCTCGGGTGAACTGTTGGAGCAGGCGACGTGGCGAACCTTGCCCGCCCGGACCAGTTCGTCGAGCGCACCGAGGGTGTCCTCGATCGGCACCGACGGGTCCGGTGCGTGCTGGTAGTAGAGGTCGATGTGGTCGACGCCGAGCCGGCGCAGGCTCGCGTCGCATGCCTGGCGCACGTAGTCGGGCGCGGACCCGCGCTCCGTCTCGCTCATCGGTGCACCGAACTTCGTTGCGATCACGGCGTCCTCGCGCCGACCCGCCAGCGCTGCACCGAGGATCTTCTCCGATTCGCCGGTGGTGTAGACGTCGGCGGTGTCGAAAAAGGTGATGCCGTGCTCGAACGCCGCGTCGACCACCGCCCGCGACTCCTGCGCGTCGATCCTGGAGCCGAAGTTGTTGCAGCCCAGGGACACCGTCGAGACGACGAGATCGGTTCCGGGGAGGGTCGTGTACTGCATGTGTGTGGACATCGAACTCCTGACGCTGGCACTCGGGTGGGCCGGTGAGCTGCCCGATTTCGGAGATTACGCCGAACGTGCCGTGGCCCGCGAGAGCGAATTCCGGTGTGCGGTATCGCCCGGCTAGGATTCGCCTTTGCGAACATATGTACGAGAGATGAGGAACCGCGTCGCCCGTGAGTGCTGTGAAGATCGACAAGTCCTGGGTGGCCGGATTCGCCACCGTCGCCGTGCTGTTAGCCGGAGGGTGCACCGCGATCGCGCAGCCGTCGTCGGGGTCGGCGACGGATGCCGAACCGGGCTCGAGCGCCACCGCGCAGGTCACGGGCGAACAAACGGTTGGTGAGCCTGCCGTCGATCCTGTGGTCGCCGACGGAGCGCTGGCCGGACTGGCGGCCCTGCCGATCCGTGAGCGGGCACCCAAGAACGGTTACGACCGATCGCAGTTCGGCCAGGCCTGGACCGACAACGTCACGATCGAGGGCGGGCACAACGGCTGCGATACCCGCAACGACATCCTCAAGCGGGACCTGATCTACATCACCACCGATCCGATGAGCCGCGACTGCACGGTGCTGTCGGGCACGCTCGACGACGTTTACACCGGCAAGACGATCCGCTTCGTCCGCGGTGTCGAGACGTCGAGTGCGGTGCAGATCGACCACGTCGTCGCCCTCTCCGATGCGTGGCAGAAGGGCGCACAGCAACTCGACGAGGCCACCCGGCGCAACCTCGCCAACGATCCGCGCAACCTGCAGGCCGTGGACGGGCCCACCAACCAGGGGAAGAGCGACGCCGATGCCTCGGCGTGGCTGCCGCCGAACCTCGCCTACCGGTGCACGTACGTGACCCGCCAGATCGAGGTCAAGGCGGCGTACGGGTTGTGGGTGACGCAGGCCGAGCACGACGCGATGGCTCGTGAGCTCGCCTCCTGCGGCGCAACGGAATCCGCGGATCCCGCGCCCATTCCGGTCCCCGAACCGGCCGACGTCTCGCCCGCGGGTGCGGGGATGCCGTCCGGCGACGTGTACTACGCGAACTGCAAGGCGGCCCGCACCGCGGGCGCCGCACCGCTGCACCGCGGGCAGCCCGGCTACCGCGCCGCGATGGACAGCGACGGAGACGGGGTGGCCTGCGAGTAGGTCCGGCGGTCAGATCCCGACCGCGGCCTCGAGCGCGGCCAGTTCGTCGTCGAAGTGGTCGAGGATCGGCTCCAGGTTCGGGACGGCGCGGCGGCAGCCGGTGAGTCCGAACGAGATCGCGTGATCGGTGCTGGTGCAGGTGATGTTGAGCGCTTGGCCGTCGAGCGTGACTGACAGCGGGTAGAGGGCGTCGAGGCGGCAGCCGTTCCAGTAGAGCGGGGCGCTCGGGCCCGGCACGTTGGAGATGACGATGTTGAACGGCGGCCGTACCGGCCCGTGGCGACCGAAGAGCATATCGAGGGCCAGCGGAGCGGAACCGAGCGCGCTGAGGGCGATCACCTGCGCGGTACTCATCCCGCGCAGGGCGGCCTTGCCTTCGGCCATCGACCGTCGCACCGTCGCGAGCCGGTCGCCGGGGTCGGCGAGGTCGGTGCCGAGGTTGCACATGAGAGTGCCGATCTCGTTGCCGCCCGCCTCGTTCGGGTCCCCGATCGGCTCGGGGCGGGTCTTGTCGCTGCGCAGTGACACCGGGACCATCGCCACCAGGGGTCGCGTGGGAAGGGCGTCGCGCTCGATCAGGTAGCGGCGCAACGCGCCCGACGACATCGCCAGCACGACGTCGTTGATGGTGCCGTCGGCGTACTTCGCGACGAGACGTAGTCGGTCGAGTGCCCAACTGCGAGCGACGAATTGGCGAGCGCCGGTGATCGGCACGTTCAGTGCGGAGTGGGGCGCCGAGAAGGACATCGGGCCGCCCTGGTTGCGCAGCGCGCGCAGCACGCTGCCGGCGAGCGCGGGGACCAGTCCGGTCGCCTCCGCGGCGGCATCGATCGCGGTGCGGACCGCCGAAACAGGAAGATCGAGAAGTCCGGGCGTGTTGCGACGCTGTGGGATCCGCGTACGGGGTTCCCACGGCGCGGGCATGTCCCGCTTGTCGGCGTCGACTGTCAGGGATCGGCGTAACAGGCGCATCGCGCCGACACCGTCCGCCACACTGTGGTGAATCTTGGTGTACACCGCGAAGCGGCCGTCCGCGAGTCCCTCGATCAGGTGCATCTCCCACAGCGGTCGGTTCCGGTCGAGCAGCCCGCCGTGCAGGCGGGAGACGAGGGTCGACAGTTCCGTCATCCCGCCGGGATGTGCCAGCGCATCGTGCCGGATGTGGTGGCCGATGTCGAACTGGTCGTCGTCGTCCCAAAACCACTGTCCGAGTGACGAGGCCGAGCGGCGGGCCCGCTTGCGCAGCAGTGGGGTCACCTCGCCCCGGGACATCGAGTCGTCCAGCATGCTGCGGACGCTGCGGGCGTCGGCGCCGTCCGGCGGTTGCAGCAGTACCAGTCCACCGACGTGCAGCGGATGTTCCCGTGATTCACCGAGCAGGAAGACGGAACTGGCCGGTGACATGGGGAGCGGCATACGGGGTCGCCCTTCGAGAATGGCGGGCCGACCGATGCCGTCCGCAGTGTCATGGATCACAGTGTGCAGTCAGTTGTACGTGATCCTCGGCGGACGCGCCACCTGTTCGAATGTCCAGGTAAATAGGTGTTTTTCGGGGTTTGTCGGAACTGTCCGAGTGTTCGTCCGTTTGGTCCGGACTCTGGCTCACCGGCGCCGACGACCGGACGTTCTCACGGACGCGAATCGCGAGGGTGGGCTTCCTCGGGGGTGATGGTCCGGACGTCCCAGTCCATGGTGGAGCCGAGTTCCTCGCGGTCGGCGCGTCGGATACCGCGTCCGATCAGCACGGATGCACCGAGGGCAACCACGAGCCACACGCTCAGTGCGATCCACAGCCAAGACATGTTTATTTTTCTAGCACCGGGACCTGTGAAAAGTTGAAGTATTGCTTGAGAGCTAGCTCACGCGAGGGACAGCGTCGGGGCGCCGACGCGGAAGCGGTTCCGGGCCTCGCTCACGGTCAGGACGGGCACTCCGAGGGTGCGGACCTGCGCCAGCAGCAGGGCGTCGGCCGGGCTGCAGATTCCGTCGAGTGCATCGTCGTCGACCACCGCGCAGTCGACGCCGGCGTCGGCGGTCTGTGCCCGACCGTAGCCGAGTGCGAGGGCCAGCTCGCGGGCCTCGTCCAGCGCTGCGGACCTGCCGACGAAGACGACGTCGCCCTTGATCGAGGTGGTGACCTGATCGTCGAGTGCGTGGTTCATGGGACTCCTTGTGGCGACTTGTGGCAACGCGGTACCGGTGTCGAACATCGGTTTGCGTGCTCGACCGGAGACCGCCCCGCAGAGCGTGAGGTTCTCGAATGGTAGGCCGCGGCGAGTGGGTTCGCTCGTCGGCGGCCACACTGCACCGGTCAAGTGTGCCGGTGCGCGAACCGTGGGGCCGCCGGCGGCGGGCGTCAGCCGATCGGGACCGGGGTGGGCGCGGATGCGGTGTCGGGGCGCCGACGACGCCTGGTCGTGAGCAGGCGCTGGGCCGCGGAGTCGAGCAGGAACCCGAGGAGTCCGATCACCAGGATGACGGCCATGACCTGGTCGTACGCGAGCTGGTCGCGGGCGTTGAGGATCTGGTAGCCCAGCCCCGACTGCACTCCGAGCATCTCGGCCGGCACCAGCACCACCCACGCGATGCCGAGCGCGACGCGCAGCCCGGTCTGCAGGTGGCCGCGGATGGCAGGAAGGACGACGGCCGTGAGCCGTTCGGTGCGCGTCGCGCCCATCGAGCGGGCCACCAGCAGGTGTCCGGGATCGATCGCGTGCACGCCCGCAGCGGTGTTGATGACGATCGGCCAGACGGCCGCCGCCGCGATGAGGAAGAACACGGGCCGGTGCCCGATTCCGAACAGCGCCACGGCGATCGGCGCCCACGACAGTGGGGAGATCATCCGCAGGAACTGCGTGACGGGCCGCACGGCACGGTCGACCGTCGGATTGAGGCCGATGAGCAGACCGAGCGGGATACCGATCACGGCGGCGATCGACAATCCGACGAGCAGGCGCCACATGCTGGCCGCGGTGTCTGGCAGCAGCACCCCGCGTTCGATCAGGCCACCGAGCGCGGGCAGCACCTCCTGGGGTGCGAACTCGCGGATCAGTGAGTCGTCCGACGCCAGGATCGTGGTGGCGAACCACCACAGGAGCACCGCGACGGCGATCGCGGTGAGGGGCGGCCACCATGCGGACCACCGTGAACGGGAGGGCTGCCGACTGCTCACGTGGGATCCACTTCCTCGGTACGGGTCAGGTGTGCGGGGAGCCCGAACGTGGCCGGGCCGCCGGCGATCGTCAGGGACTGCCGCACGAAACGGTCGTCCACCAGATCGGCGTGGACGGAGGCCGGATCGAGTTGGGACAGGAAGCGCCGATCGCCGTCCACCTCGGTCTCGTGCATCGCTTCGACCAGGGCCTGGGTGAAGCTGGGGAACGGGAAGGGCTGGTAGCCGATGCGCTGCGGCTGCCAGGCCTGGTGGCTGACGGGGTACGCGTCGGCCGGGTAGGTGAGCGCCTTCGTGATCGCCGGGAGCGGCTGCGGCAGATAGCGTCCCGTCTTCAACATCTCGGCGGCGTGCTTGCGGTCGGCGTCGATGCGCAGTTGCGCCGACGTCACGGCGTCGGTGAGGCGTTGGACGCCGGCGGGGTCGCGGTCGATCACGTCCTCGTGCACGAGCAGAGCGCAGCAGGCGTGGTCGCGCCACACGTCGCCGAGGAAGCGGTGGATTCGGCCGACGCCCTTGATCTCTGCGGCCGCGTTGAACGGGTCGGCAACCGTGTAACCGCCGATCGCACCGTTCGCCAGGGCGGGCAGCATGTCGGACGGGCTCATCACGACAAGACCCACCGTGCCGTCCGATCTCGACGGGGCGGTGCGCACCACCGGACGGAGGCCGCCCGCGCGCAGCAACTTCTGCAGCACGATGTTGTGGATCGACCACCAGAAGGGGATCGCGACCTGGCGTCCTGCGAGCTGACCTAGTTCGGTGATGTCGGGCGCCACGGTCAGCGCGGACCCGTTGGTGTGGTTCCAACCCAGGACACGCGCCGCGCCGCCGAGCGAGTAGCGCAACTGCACCGCCATCGGCATCAGCAGGTGCACGACGTCGACGTGCCGACTCATGAACGCCTCGGCAAGGCTCGACCAGCTGCGGAACATCACCGGTTGCGTGGGGCTCACCGGGTTGCCGTCGAACGATCCGGTGTTGTGAGCGATCAGCAACGGGGCCGCGTCGGTGATGGGCAGGTAACCCACCCGTAGGTGCCCGGTGGTGTTCGCTCGGCTGGTACCGGCGGTCCGCGCGAGGTCGACGATCCCGGCGATGCCGCCGGCCGCGGCCAGTCCCACCGCGCCCTGCAGCAGCGTGCGCCGGCTCAGCGCTCCTCCGCTCACGGTCGGGGCGCCCCGACCAGTGTGGACGTGCGGTAGGCCGACAGGATGTCGCTCCGCAATGCGTCATCGTCGACAGTGGCTGTCGCGCAGTCCCATTCGCGTCGAACAGTGCCGCCTTCCCCGATCAGGACGATGCGGTGTCCCAGGACGATCGCCTCGTCGATGTCGTGCGTGACGAGGATCGTGGTGCAGCCGAGGTCCTCGGCGACGCCCGCGAGCCAGTGCTGCAGATCGCCACGGATCGCGGGATCGAGGGCGCTGAACGGCTCGTCCAGCAGCAGCAGGCGGGGTCGGATCGACACCGCGCGGATCACCGCGACACGCTGCGCCTGACCGCCCGAGAGTTCGTCCGGGTACGCGTCGGCCAGCTCGGCGAGTCCGAAACGGTCCAGGAGGTCGTCGGCGTACGACGGATCGAAGACGGCGTCGTTGGCGGCGAATCTTCCGCCCAGCCGGACGTTCTCGCGGACCGTGAGCCACGGCATCAGGAGGGGCTTCTGGAACACGACGCCGGTGCGCGGACGGGTGTCGCCGCGCACCCCGTCCCAGTCGATCGTGCCGGAGTCGAATTCGTCGAGCCCCGCGATGATCCGGAGCAGGGTCGACTTGCCGCTTCCGCTGCTGCCGACGATCGCGAGGATCTCGCCCGATTCGACGTCGAGATTCACCCCGTCCAGGACGGGTCGGCGACGACCGTGGAAACTCTTGCGGCCGTCGGCTACCGAGACTGCGCGAGTTCCCACCGCAGTTGTCCTTCCGAGGGTGACTGGATGGGCAGGAAGGCGGCTTCGCGGAAGCGCCGGTTGGTCGGGTGCTTCGCGGCGTACCCGGCGCCGCCGCGTAGCGTCGCCTCCAGACGTGTGGCCGCGACCGCGACCTGCGATCCGTCCAGGCGGAGCTGGATCAGGTCCCGAACAGGAGTGTCGTCGATTCGCGTGGCGAAGTCGTACAACCGATTTCGCAGCGAACGACAGTCGTCCTCGAGTCTCGCGTGCTCGTCGACGAACTCCTCGCCGAGGCCCGTCAGCAGCGCCGCGCTCTCGGTCAGCGACGTGCCCGCGATGCCACTGCAGAACGACGTCTGCAGCGCCAGGAAGGTGGGCCGGATGGACCGGCAGAACGGGGTCAGCTCGGTGCTGATGATCTGCGACGCGGGCACGAACACCCGGTCGAAGACCAGGGACGTCGAGGCGGTGGCGCCGAGTGCGAGGAGCTCCGGCGCGGGATTGATGCAGACCCCCGACGAGTCGGCATCGACCACCGCGACGTACGTGGACCCGTCGTCGCCGCGTGCCGGGAACACGATCACGGCATCGTCGAACACGTTGGACGCCCAGCGGATCGGGCCGTTCACTTCGATGCCGCCGTCCACCGTCGTGGCGATGAGCGGGACGTCGCCGAGGCCGGCGGCCTGCCGCAGTCCGGCCGCCATCGCGGTCACACCGATCGTGTCGCCGGATGCCAGGCGGTCCCGGTACCGCTCACGCACGGCCGCCGGTCCCCGGTCGACGTACTCGAGGCACATCCGGTGCGCCCACACGCCGAAACCGGCGCTCAGGCTCTCCGCGGCGACGTCCTCGATGACCGCGACCATCTCCGCGAGCGGTCCTTCTCCGAATCCGAGGTCGAGCAGCCCGAGGGAACCGATCAGCGCGACATCCTCGCGGGTGTCGGTCTCGCCCCGGTCGAGCTGGACGGCCCGATCGCGCACGAAGGCACGAGCCTGCACCCGTTGCGGGGTGTGCGTGGAAGAGAGGATCGCGGTCATGGGAGGTTCTACCGTTCGGTGTCGAGCTGGTGCAGGCGGCTGACGGGGGTGCTGACGACCTCGCGGGCGCGGCGCACGGCGTCCTCGTCGGGGGCGTTGTAGAAGCACAGGCACTTGGCGGTGTCCTCGCGGACGTACGTCCGCAGGAAGCTGACCTCCGGGATGTTCGCGTAGAGCGGCGACTTCTCCTTCTTGCGGGTCAGGTAGGTCTCCATGTCGATCTCGGCCGGGATGTCCCACTCGACCAGGTAGCCGGCGTCGGGGCGGGCCGCCTTGATCTCCTCGATGTCCGCGCCGACGATGCGAACCAGGTGCGGGCCGTCGAGTTCTGCGGCGTCGAGGGCGTCGGCGTCGAGCAGCGGCGCTGCGCAGCCGTCGAACTCGGTGATGGCGAAGATGCGTTCGCCGCCCTTGGTCACCTGGGTCTCGATCAGCTCGCCGCCGGCAGCTGCGGTGGAGGAGTCGAACTCCTTGATGATCTGCTCGATCTGGTCCCGGCGCGCGGCGCTGGGGGCGATCTCGTACAGGTACAGGGCCTTCGAGGACATGACGGAACCTTCCGGGAGTGGGTTGTGGACACCGCCGCGGGGCCGCGCCGACGGAGGTCGTGCGACGGTGGCGCGAAGAGCCGAAGGAACGGCAGCTGCAGACAGGCGTGAGCGAACGCCGATGGCAGAGAGGCGGGTCCGGGGTCGCTGAGATCAGCGCATCATGGGACGACGACACGCAGCGCCGGCGACCCGCACCAGATCAAGGTGCAGGCGGCGGGTGAGGAAACTGCGGGTCACGGGCAGCAGTCTAGGCATAGACAGACCTGTCTGTCTACTCGTGCACGGTGGCGCGACCGGGGTCGCTACGCTGTCCTGGTGTCTCCATCCCTGCAACTGCGGAAACCGACCCCGACGGACGTGGCGTCGCCTGCCGAGCGACTGCTCGCGGCCGCGACGGAACTGTTCGCAGCCAACGGGATCCGCGCGGTCGGGATCGATCGCATCCTTGCCGAGTCGGGGGTGGCGAAGGCCAGCCTGTATTCCTCGTACGGGTCCAAGGACGGCCTCGTGCACGCCTATCTCGAGGCACTCGACCTCCGGGACCGCACCCGCTGGGAGGGGGCGGTCGCCGACGTCGCCGCGCCGCTGGATCGGGTTCTCGCCTTCTTCGACCTGGCTGCCGCATCCGCGCCGGTGCGCAACTTCCGCGGATGCCAGTACCTCAACGCGGCAACCGAGTTCCCGGGCGACGAGGTCCCGATGCTCGCGCCGGTGCAGGCGCACCGGGAGTGGGTGCTCGCGCGGATCGTCGAGAACCTCGCGGAGGCTGCCGTCCCGGATGCGGAGGCGGTCGCGGCTCGGGTCCAGCTGATCTACGACGGCGCGCTCGCCGGCTCCAAGTTCACGCATTCGGAGGAACCGATCCACCTCGGTCGACGGATGGCCGAGGAACTGTTGCGGCCTACCCGGAACTGACTGCGCGGAACCGCGGTACAGACCCGGTGTCGTGCCGTATCTTTGCCATGCCGCTCGGCGCCCAGGTCGTCGACCCGCGGCGGGGTGCGGTCACCTATTGACGGCACCCACCCGAGGGGCGATATGCGTTCGAGGCTCATGCGTTCCGCTGTTGTTGTGTCCGCCACGATCGTGGCGGCAGCGTTGTCGGCCACCGCAGGTGCACAGGCCGCACCCGATTCGGCTCACCCGTCGTCGGCCGCTCTGCCGAACGATCTCGTCGTGGCACTGCAACGCGACCTGAACATGACGCCGCAGGAGTACCTCGACCGCGCTGCCGCTGCGCAACGGGTCGCCGCGTACGCGAGCGAGCAGCGCCGATCGGATTCGGGTGGGGTCGGTGGCGCATGGCTCGCGCAGGACGGGACGCCGACCGTCGCGGTCACCACGCAGGCGGCGGCCAACCGAGTTGCCGCCGCCGGCTATCGGGCCCAGATGGTTCCGCTCTCGACCAGCGGCCTGGAGTCGGCGCCGACGGTGCCGAACCGGCGGTCCACGCCGCCGCCGAGCTTCCACGTCGCGACCGGCACGACCCCGTCCACGATGGGCGGCGACTCCTACATCACCGCCGCAGCGCCCATCGCGTCGGCGTCGTCGTACCTCGTGTGTTCGTTCGGGTTCGCAGCGGCCGACTCGGCGGGCAATCCCTTGGCGCTCAGTGCCGGTCACTGCGACCCGAACCGGCCCGCGACCGGCACGTCGAATGCGGCGGGAGTGTACGAGCCGAAGATCGGAGACTTGCGAAACAGCAGATTAGTGGGCAGTTTCGCGGAGTCGGGCATCGGAGACGAGGGCGGGAACCTGGACTACTCCGTGATCGGACTGGCCGCCGACGTCGTCCCGGCGACCGGTCTCGGACAGCCGACGGTCCGCGGCGAGAACGGCAGCACGCTCACCATCACGGGGACCGCGGTTCCGGTGGCGGGGGCCCCGGTGTGCAAGTCGGGTCAGACGTCCGGATACACGTGCGGGACGATCGATTTCGCCGACTACAGCACCCTTCTCGGCGGAGACGATGGCGAGAGCTGGAACGTGCGTGGGTTCTCGACCACCGCGTGCACCCTCGGTGGCGACAGCGGCGGCGCGATCGTCACCGGCACGCTCGCGCTCGGCATCACCAGTGGATCGAGCGTCGCGCAGTACAGGGACTGTGCCACCGCGATAGCCGAGAATCCCGAGGGCGTCATGAGTCTCGGCATCCCGATTCAGGCGGTCCTCGCGAGGGTGAATCAGTCGTCGAACGGCTGTGTCACGCTCCGCACCGCCGCCAATACCGCAGGCCTCGCGAACTGCGGTGTCGAAAGCGGCTCCGGCTCATTGTCGTTCGGTAGCTGAGACACAGCCGACATCTGCTGGTCGGTGTTCGACTGCTGAGGGCAGCGCGACGCCCGCAGCCGGACGCGCATGGGGGGCGCTCACCACCCCTCGGGGGGCTATCCGCAGGTAGGGGGCCCGACGGACGCTGGATGCCGGAACTCGACGACATGTCGAGAGAGGCTCCTCGACCGAAAGGACCCGCCCTCATGCCACGCATTCTTGGTACCTCCGTCCCCACCGTCGTCGCCGACCTGCACGAGCACGGACCTCCGACCGCCGCCGAACCCGTCGGGACGACGACACGTCACCACTGGACCTTCGCCCGGATCGGGTTGTACCTGCTGCTCGCGTCGCTGCCGCTGCTCGCGATCTCCGCGCAGGTGTTCGGCGTCGTGTCCATGAACGCCACGGGTGCGCTGGTGATCATTCCGCTCGCGGCCGTCCTCGTCGTAGCGTGCGTCATCGCACCGCACCCGATCGACCGCATCGTCGGGTACGGACTGGGTTGGGGAATGTTCGCGTGCCTGGTGTACGACGTCTTCCGGCTCGACACCGTGTACCTGCTCGGTCTGTGGGACGACTTCATCCCGAAGATGGGCACCTGGCTCCACTCGGGCACGGACACGCAGACGGGCGCGATCGTCGGCTACCTGTGGCGCTACTTCGGCGACGGCGGCGGCATCGGCATCGCCTTCTTCCTCATCGCCCTCGCGCTCGGACTGCAGCACCGGTCCCGCCGCACCGTCCTGTCCGCGTTCGTCACCGGTGCGGTCTTCCCGGTCTGGGCCGGGCTCATCGGAACGGTCGCCCTGTCGCCGAGCGGGGAACACGACATGTTCCCCCTCACGACGAGGACGGTCACGCTGTCGCTGATCGGGCACCTGATCTTCGGGCTGGTGCTGGGGCTCGGCTTCCTGCGGGCGCGGTCCACCCTCGGTCGGCATTGGCCGTGGCCGCCGCTGCTGGCGGGGCGGTCGGCCGGCACCGACGGATCGGATCGGTAGTTCCGAGAGCGGGAGGGGCAGAGCATGTGTGCTCTGCCCCTCCCGTCGCGGTGCGACCGATCGTCGGTGCCTGTCAGGGAACGACGACGTCCGTCGAGACCGGGATACTCGGATGGTCGGTCCGCATGGTGAGGCGCACCCGGCCCGGACCGGTGTCCACGTGAACGAACGCCGGGCTGGTGCTGTTGTTGCTCGCCGGTACGTACCGACTCACCGTGCCCGAGCGGCCGGTGTCGAAGTTCTGCCAGTCGACGATCGCAGTCACGTCGCAGGCGAGAGTGGTCGACGCCCACTCGCCCAGCGGCGAGAAGCCCTGCGCGATGCGGAGTTCGACGGAGTGCACGGCACCCGGCGCGGAGGAGTACTCCCACAACGGGCCGTCGAACGCATTGCCCGAGGCGGTCAGCATGCCGGCGCACAATCCGTCGCCGAGGGTCCAGACCGGGGCCATCCCGACGTCGGTCATCGCGCACGTCCGTGGTCCCACATTCGACCATCCGAGCATGCACGGATCGGCGGCACTGGCCACGCCCGGCGCCGCGACGAACATTGCAGCGCCGAGGGTCCCGGCGGCTGCGGCTGAAACGAGTCGATGTGAAGTTTTCATGCCCGGAACATCGCGCCGTGTGCCGTTTTCATTACCCCGAGCGCAGATTCGTCGTACCGGGGTCCGAACGACAGTCGCGGGCCGCAGGCATCCGCCTGCGCGTCCGACCCCGGACACCCGCTCGGTAGGCTCTCGCCAGCGGGTGCTCTGCCCGGTTCCGCTTTTGTCTGGAGGTAGCGCAGTGAGTGCGTGGTCCGACCCGAACGCGTTCCCCCCGTACGCCGTTCTACCCGATCTCCCGCTCGACGAGGACGAGCGCACCGATCTCTGCCGGGACATCTGGAGCCTGTTAATCACCGGGCGTGGCGATGTCGACGACTTCATCGAATTCCACGGCGACGACTACGAACTCACCGAGGAGCAGCTCGAGTCGGCGTTCGAGGCGCTGCGTACGGCTCGCTTGCGTCAGCAGGCGGAGATCGGAACCCGCACGTCGCGCACGGCCGCCGCTTTCGAGGAGCTCAACGCCAACGGTGTGGTGGCACGCGCCGACTTCACCTGCTGCGGGACTTGTGCGTCCGGTGAGATCTGGGACGAGCGCGACGACACCCGTCACTGGGCGGGGTACGTGTACTTCCACCAGCAGGACACCGCCCGCCTGGTGGAGGACGGCTGCACCCACATCGGTTACGGCGCGTTTCCGCCCGAGACCTTCGACCAGGGCGCCTACGACGCGCTCAGCGAGAAGGCGAAGGAAGCCCTCTACTCGGCCGATGTGACGCGCCTACTCGACGACGCCGTCTTCCCTGTGCTGTGTCGCCACGGCATCGAGCCACAGTGGAACCGGGACCTGGGTACGCGGGTTTTGCTGAAGTACGCCGACTGGTACGCCCCCATCGAGGAATAGCGGCCCCGTCCCCGCCGCCACTTTCAATTCTCTGCCGGCGGACGTTGCTGCGAGCGAATAGAACAAAACGCCCTGACCGCGTGATCGGCGGGACAGGGCGCTCGGTGTGGAGCCGATGACGGGAATCGAACCCGCGTATTCAGCTTGGGAAGCTGATGTTCTACCATTGAACTACATCGGCGAGCAGGGCTTTTGCCGAGATCTGGCGATTCGGACCCTGCAAGCGGCAACTGTAGCAGAACCTCACACGGGCGTGTTCGCCCCTTCGGTGCCTTGCTGGTTGTGAGTCGGAAGGCGAGGTCCGCGCCGATCACTCTCATCGCCCCGGTAGCCTCGTGCTGTGCTGCTCTCTGATCGTGACATCCGCGCCGAGGTTTCATCCGGACGACTCGGGATCGACCCGTTCGTTTCCGAGATGGTGCAGCCCTCGAGCGTGGACGTACGGCTCGACAGCCTGTTCCGCGTCTTCGACAACACGAAGTACACCCACATCGACCCGGCGCTGCAGCAGGACGAACTGACGTCACTCGTCGAGCCGGCCGCGGGGGAGCCCTTCGTGCTTCACCCCGGCGAGTTCGTTCTCGGTTCGACGCTCGAGGTGTGCACGCTTCCCGACGACCTGGCCGGTCGCCTCGAAGGCAAGTCGAGCCTCGGCAGGTTGGGCCTGCTCACCCATTCCACTGCCGGTTTCATCGATCCTGGCTTCAGCGGGCACATCACACTCGAACTGTCCAACGTCGCCAACCTGCCCATCACGTTGTGGCCCGGGATGAAGATCGGTCAGCTCTGTCTGCTGCGGCTCACCAGCGCCGCCGAGAATCCCTACGGCAGTTCGGCTGTTGGATCCAAGTATCAGGGGCAGCGCGGCCCGACGCCGTCGCGCGCATACCTGAACTTCCCCACGCATCCCGGTCGACGCGCCAACTGAGCGGGTCGGTGAGCATTCGCGGGCGAGCCCCGTTGTCATAGTTTAAGTTTCAGGTATCGGCCGCTGCGGTCGATCCGCGGGTTCGGTGACCGGTCGGTCAACCAAGTCCGCTCTTGTGTTTTCCGTCACATTGACAGGTGTCCAGAAGTGGTCTCCGCCTGCGGAGATTCTGGAACTCTGTGCATCGATTCAGACGGCTGCGGGCCTAGTCGAAGGTCCCGTCAGGTGTGCGCTCGGCGGTTCCGGTAGTGCGTTCTCGGTGGTGGGCGACGGTGGATCAGGCACCGAGTGCGGATGGTCGCCGCAGGTCGGTCTGGTTACTCAGTAGTAGTACTGCCGTACCTGTTTTCTTAAAAGGTCAGCCTCCCCGTTATTTTCGGGCGGGACCTAGTGCTCTTTCCGAGGGTCATTGTGGACGTTTGTCCAATCCGCGTCGTCGTCGAACCGGACGAACGCCCAACTTCCGGACCAGGCTCGTTCGACTTTTGGCGGGCACCAGGGCGTGTTAGAACGTTTGCGTACAGCGGACGGTGCAAAGCGATCTCGCACCTGATGCGCATCTGTTCCGGGGATGAATTCACTGCCTTCCCAGCCTCGCTCGGAGTCTGGTGGTGGAGGCATCCACCGGTGTCGTCGCCTTCGGGCGCCGGGCCGGGGGGACCGGAACGGATGAGTCGGGTTGGCGGTTCGACTTCGGTTGGACGCGGGCCCGAGTTCGACAACGTATCGACCCGTCGGGGGTCATTTCGTGTGAATGGTCGATGGAGGTGAAGGCGTGACGGCTTCGCGTTACCTGGAAACAGGTGCCGGGCTGGAAGCGGGGGACGAGTCGTCCTCTCAGCTTCGCTTGGTGGATGAAGTTTCTCCCCAACATAATTCGCGGAGCAAGTGGGAGCACTGCTACGTCAGTCGTCTGCGGATCATCGATGCGGTGGTCGTCGCGGGTGCGGTCGCCGCCGCTCAGGTCGTGCGCTTCGGGACCGAGGCGCAGTCGGTCGCGACGAACACCATCTCGGGTTTCAGCTACACCATGATGTCCGTCGCGCTGGCGGGGCTGTGGATCGCGATGCTGGTCATCCACCGCACTCGGTCGACCCGAGTCATCGGTGCCGGCGCCGAGGAATACCGGCGGATCGGTGTTGCCACCTTCCAACTGTTCGGCCTCATCGCGATGATCAGCCTGCTGTTCCGTATCGACATCGCGCGTGGTTACCTGGCGATCGCTTTCCCGGTCGGATTGGTCGGCCTCATGCTTGGCCGGTGGTCCATGCGCAAGGTCGTCACCCACAAGCGACGCCAGGGCGACTGCCACACATCGGTGCTCGTCGTAGGTAACCGCGAGTCGGTGCTGACGATGACACGCAACTTCGAGCGTGACTCGGCTTCCGGGTACCGCGTCGTCGGAGTCTGTGTGCCGGGTTACGGACACCGCGAGGAAGAGCACGTTGTCGTCGACGGCCGCGCGATCCCGGTGCTCGGCAACGAGTACTCCGTGGTGGACGCGCTGCGTTCGTGTGGCGCCGACACCGTCGTGGTGACTGCCACCGAGCAGTTGGGGCACGACGGAATCCGTGGCCTCGTATGGGATCTGGAACCGCTCAATGTCGATCTCGTCGTCGCACCCGGTGTCGTCGATGTCGCCGGCCCGCGCCTCGTGATGCGCCCCGTTGCCGGATTCCCGCTGATCCACGTCGAGAAGCCGCGTTACCACGGCGCGAAGCGCTTCGGTAAGACCGCCTTCGACATGTGCTTCGCCCTCGCGGCTCTGATCGCGCTCTCTCCGGTGATGCTGATCGCCGCGATCGCGGTCAAGACCACGAGCAAGGGCCCGGTCCTCTACAAGTCCGAGCGAATGGGAATCAACGGCCGACCGTTCCCGATGCTGAAGTTCCGCACCATGGTCGACGGCGCCGACAAGCAGGTTTCGGCTCTGCTCGGCCAGAACGAAGGCGCGGGGGTCCTGTTCAAGATGAAGGACGACCCTCGGATCACCCCCGTCGGAAAGTTCTTGCGCAAGTACAGCCTCGACGAGCTTCCCCAGTTCGTGAACGTCCTGCGGCGTGAGATGAGTGTCGTCGGCCCCCGTCCTCCGTTGCGACGCGAGGTCGAAGCCTACGACGGCACCGTCCGTCGGCGGATGCTCGTCAAGCCCGGCCTAACCGGACTGTGGCAGGTCAGCGGCCGCAGCGATCTGTCTTGGGATGAGACCGTGCGACTCGACCTTTCGTACGTCGAGAACTGGTCGATGATGCAGGACGTCCTGATCGTCGGCAAGACGGTCCGGGCAGTCACGGCGGGCAGCGGAGCGTACTAGTGACATCGCACGCCGCATTGGAGTCGGCGCCGGCGGTCGAAGCCGGCCACACCCTCCAGGTCTTCTTCGACACTCGCGAGAGGCACTGGAACCAGAACCCGTACATCAGCATTCTTGCCGGATCCTTCGCACCCCAGGCTAAGGTCCACGGGTTCTCTTGGCGCAAAGCTATTCTCCGTCGCTATGATGTCGTTCACTTCCATTGGCCTGAGTACCTGCTGGTGCACGACTCGCGTCTGCGTCGCTGGGCGGCGAGTGCGCTCTTCGTGCTGATGCTCGGCCGGATCCGTCTGAACCGTTCGATCGTCATCCAGACAATGCACGACCGGAAGCCGTTTGTACCGGTATCGCGTGTCCATGCACGGCTTCTCTCGATGCTCCAACGACGGACGGTCGGTAGGATCTGGTTGAATGAGGTCTCACTCGCTGAGCGTTCGGGTGCTGCCGGAGGCGAGAAGTACTGCGACACTGTGATCCTGCACGGCGACTACGACCCGTGGATTCGGGGGCTCCAATCCGCCGGCTCGGTGTCGAGTGAGCCCGCGAGCGAACCCTCCGGTCATGTTCGGCTGATGTGTTTCGGAATCATGCGTCCTTACAAGAATTTCGAACAAGCCGCCGAAGCTGTCGGCAGGTACGCGCAAGAGGAAGATGTGAGCCTGTACATTGCAGGGTCTGCGCCCGAGGAGGAGTACCTGTCGCTGCTCCAGGAGGTCGCGTCGAGGTACGGGGACTCGGTGACGCTGGATGCACGCAGGCTCGACGATTCCGAGCTGATATCGGCTATCACGCGGGCGACGGCCGTTCTCGTTCCGTATCGAGACCTCTACAACTCCGGAGTCGTGTTCCTCAGCCTCTCTCTGGGGCGTCCGGTGATCCTTCGACGAAATTCGATCACTGAGCAGTTGCAGGCCGAGTACGGGCCGCGATGGGTCGCGCTTTACGACGGTGATCTCAGCACGAAGGCGCTGGCGGCAGCAGTCGGGGCCGTGCGAGACAGCAGAGGTGCTGCTCCGAAGTCCGAAGTCCGCGACGCCGCCTACGTCGCTCAGCGCCACCTCGACTTCTATCGACAGTTGTCCCTGGTCGGTGAGTAGAAGCTCGGTGAGATTCCCGAAGGTCGTGGCTTGATGAGATCCCTTTCCGGTGCTGCCGCCAACGGCGCCATGGTGAGTCTGTTGGGGCAGTGGGCCAAGTTCGTTGTGCAGTTCGGCTCGCTTGCCGTGCTGGCACGAATTCTCGGTCCGAGCGATTTTGGCATGATCGCGATGGTGATGGCCATCGCTGGCTTCGCGACCCTGATCAGTGACTTCGGCTTCTCCATGGCCGCTCTGCAGAAGACCGATGTTACGGAACAACAGAAGTCGAATATCTTCTGGACCAACACGTGTCTCGGGGCCGGCGCTGCGTTGCTCGTCTATCTTCTGAGTGAGCCGATCGCCGGACTCTACGGCGACAGCTCGGTCGCCGCGGTGACCAAGGTCGCGTCGATCGTCTTTCTGCTCCAGGGTGTGTACGCACAGTTCCGGGCCGAGTGCGCGGCACAGTTCCGATACAGCACGGTCGCCGCCGCAGAAGTCACCGGACAGGTTCTCGGTGCCGGCCTCGCGGTTGTGCTCGCGTTGCGTGGATCCGGGTACTGGGCATTGGTCTGGCAGCAGCTGGCGGCAGCCGCAATCACCCTCGTGATCGTCGTGGTTTTCGTCAGATGGGCGCCGATGATGCCGCGCCGGAACTGCGGTATGCGGGGTTTGCTCGGTTTCGGTGTCAAGGCGGGCTCCGTTCAGGTCCTGAACTACGTCAGCGCCAATGTAGATTCGGTCCTACTGGGCAGGTACTGGGGTGCGGGTGTGGTCGGCACCTACAACCAGGCATATCAGGTCTTCAAACTTCCGCTCCAGCAACTCGCGTCGCCCATGACGATGGTCGCGGTACCCGTGCTGTCGCGAATCTCGCACGACGGTGAGACCTACGACAGGTATATACAACGTGCGCAATTGGTGCTCACCTATGTGCTGGGTGGCGCCTTCGCGGTAGCCGCTGCCTTCTCGATTCCGGGATTCGCGATTCTTCTCGGAAGTGCATGGCCTGGAGTGGCAGACATCTTCGTCATTCTCGCGGTCGGAGGATTGTTCCAGGCTCTCGGATACGTCTACTACTGGATCTTCCTATCCAGGGACATGACTGGAATCCAGTTGAAGTTCGCATTGATCAGTAGGTCCGCGATGGTCGTCTTCATGGGTGTTGGGTTGCATTGGGGAGCTGCAGGTGTCGCGGCAGGATCGTCTCTGGGACTCGTGCTGAACTGGATCCTTCTCACCCGGTTCGCGATTCCTCGGACGCGGGTAGATCTTTCAGGCCTCCTGCGGTGTTCGGCGCGCCCGGCTGCGTTGTGGTTAACCGTGTTCGCAGTTGTGTACTCGGTATCGCGAGCGACGGATGGAGTGCTGTCGCCTCTCGCCCAGATTCTCGTCATGGTGCCGACGCTGTTTGCGGTGCTGGGTGTTATCGCCGTGCTCTTCTCGAATGTTCGAGGCGATGCCCGGACCATCGCTGACACCGTACGGAGAGCTGTACGCAGATCGGAGAACGTTGCTGCATGAGGCATTCAGGGATAGAAATCGTTCACTGGAACCCGCGGCGACCTCTGTTTCGCGGTCGCATTCGGGTCGGCCGTCGCGTATCGAACTTCGGCGATCTGATCGGACCTCTTTTGGTGGAGCGACTTACGGCCGATTGCCGGCCGATGCGGCCCGCGCCGGGTCGGGCACGGCTCCTGACGGTCGGGTCGATCATTCACTTCGCTCGGTCTGGAGACACAGTCTGGGGAAGTGGGGTGAACGGTGTCATCGGGGAGGACGAGTACCGGTTCGACGACCTGGACGTGCGATCGGTGCGCGGTCCCCTGACCCGCCAGTTCCTTCTCGACCGCGGGATCGACGCGCCCGCGATCTACGGGGACCCGGCTCTTCTTATGCCCGGCCTCTATCCCGGCCTGGTGGCCATCGCTGATGACAAACGACGGGACTACGTGGTCGTACCGAATCTAAATGACTACGAAAGTCATTTGTCCCAGGATCCGGCCAACGTGCTGGATCCATGCTCGGGGCTGGACCACTGCCTCGCCACGATTGCGTCGAGCAAGTACGTGGTGGGTTCGTCGCTGCACGCAATCATCATCGCAGAGTCCTTGGGCATTCCTGCGCGGCTCGTGGGTTCGGCGATCGAGAGTCCGTTCAAGTACGAGGACTACTACCGGGGGACGGGTCGTGAACCGATTCCCGCCGCAGAGTCCATTGCGGAGGCCGTGGCCGATCGACCGGAGAGACCACGACTGGAATGCGACATCGATGCAATCCGCGATGCCTTCCCGGTCGACCTGTGGATCTGATATCGGCGGTGGCGCGTACGAGCGAAGGGCCGGGGAGTCGGCCATCGGAAGCCAGGAGGGCAGCATGACCGAGGAACTCGACCGGACTATGGGCATTGAGTTGCGCTTGACCGCAGTGACAGTCGATGCGTTGACCGCATCCGACGTCGTCGAACTGCTTAATCGCGAGATCTCGACCGGGCGGGTGTTCGTGATGGCGAATCACAACCTGCACAGCTTGTATCTGGCACAGACCGATGACGAGTTCCGGCGCTTCTACGACGGCGTGGATACGACCTTGATCGATGGATTCCCTGTGCTCGTCATGGCCCGCCGAGAGCTCAGACGTTCGGGCATCATGCTAGAGCTGGATGGGAAATATCGAGTGGGCTCTGTCGACTGGATCGGGCGTTTGTCCGAGGTATCAGGGCTGAACCGGATCGCCGTTGTGGGTGCGAGTGAGGTCTCCAACCGTGGGGCGTGCGCTGCTCTGGTTGCGAAGGTGCCAGGTGCCGAGACTCTTTCGCTTCCGGGCGCCGGTTGGACTGAGGTCCGAGCTCGCGAGGTGGTCAAGGAGCTGCAGGCGTTCCGACCTGACCTGGTGATTGTCGGACTGGGGATGCCCCTGCAGGAGCACTTCCTCAGCGTGAACAGGGAGGCATTACCGCCTGCGGTCTACGCGACGGTCGGCGGCGCAATTGATCAGATCTCGGGTGTGCAGCCGATGGCGCCGCGCTGGATCGGCAGGTTTGGCGTGGAGTGGCTGTGGCGCCTGGTCCGCCAGCCTCGTCGGCTGGCTCATCGGTACCTCGTGGAGCCGATCAAGCTTGCTGCGGTGCTCGTCAGGAAGCGACAGCCTTTGGAGGCACGAGATGTCTGATCATTATGAAGCTTCAGCGCGCGTCTCGGTGGTCATCCCCACGATCGGGCGTGACCATCTGCGTCGTGCAGTGGAGTCCGCCGCTGTTCAGGACGTCGAAACCGAGATCCTCGTCGTGCTGGATCGACCCGCGAAGGCTGCCGCTGTCCGCTTGCTGCTCGACGGCCTCGACTATCGGCTCGTCCAGACGTCAGGATCCAGGGGCGCCTCGGCTGCGCGCAATATCGGATTGTCGGAGGCTTCCGGCACGCACGTTGCCTACCTGGACGACGACGATTGGTGGGAGCGCGGCAAGCTTCGGTCCCAACTTGACGCTGTCGGGGGGGCTGCAACGGACGGACACGTATGTGTCACCGCGAGCCGCTTTCATCGCGAGGACGGTAGCGTCATCGTAGTGCCCGGGCGCCCCTACGAGCAGGGGGCGAACATCGCGGATTACGTTGTCACACGGGATGAGATCCGCTTTGGCCGGGGATTCATGCAGACGAGCTCGGTGCTCGGGACCCGGGCACTCATGTCGAGGTTTCGCTGGGACGAATCACTGAATCGTCACGAGGATTGGGATCTGATGATCCGAATTCTCGACGAGCCTGGGGTGACGTTCCACATGGTGACCGAGCCGCTCGTGCATGTGGTCCAGGGCAGCACGGGATCGCTCTCGAAGGAACCCGACTGGCAGAACAGTCTTGCATGGTTCGATCGACACCGGGGCCGGATGGGGACGAGGGCACGAGGCGACTTCCTTTCGGTACAGGTCCTAAGGTCGGCGCTTGCCGCGCGGAGTCGTGAGGGCTCGACGCGAGCAGTGAGGGAGTTGGTGCGAACTCGCCCGCACGCGGCTGCTGTCGTCGTCGGCCTCTTCGGATTGATCGGCCGGTGACCGGGATGGTGACCGCACCGGTTCGTGTCGACCCGATGGTCACACTTACGGGTCTGGCTGTCGGAGCTTCGGCCGCGTCCGTAGGAGTCGTCTCGGTGTCGATCGGTCCACTGCAGGTCTATCAAGTGCTTGCCGTGGCGGGCCTCGCCTGTGCTCTCGTCGCAAAGGGCTATTCCCGCGCATCGGCGACGAAGTTGATTCCGCTCGACGTGGCCTTGGTCATGTTCGCGGTCGTTCGTTTGCTCGTCGAGGTCTACAACGCTGAGTCCCTACGGCATCCGGCGTCCATCGTTGCCGCGATCCAGCCAATGTTCTTCTTCGCGGCGTACATGGCCGGACGACTGTGTGTAACTGACATCGCTACTCTGCGGGTGTTTCTGCGGGGCATTATCCTTGTGTCCATTCCAGTCACGGCGCTGGCGGTAGCACAGGTTGCTGGCGTGCCATCGACAACGTCGATGTTGATTCGCCTGACGCAGAGCAAGTCCGTGCAGGACCGTTTGGATCGCGGCGACCTCGTCCGCGCCACCAGCACCATCGGCCACTGGACCGGACTGGGCGTCTATCTGTGCGCCATCCTCGCAGCGACGATGTGCCTCATGATTCTCGACCGACAAGAGCAACGTCGCTCTCGGGGCTTGCTCGCGGTCGCGATCTTCACCGCAGTCGGACTGGTGACCACGCTGACGTTCTCTGTGATCATTTGTGGCGTAGCGATTCTGGCATTCTCCGCGCGAGCTGCTGGAGTGCGGGCCAAGCTGATCGGCGGCTGCATCGTCGGCGGTGCTGCGGGCTGGGCCGTCCTGTCACAACTCGTTTCGACGCGCCTGCGCCAGCAGTACGGGGGTACCTCGCGATCGCTGTCAGGGTCATCGGGACTCATACCTGAAACCATGATGTACCGCTTCCAGATCTGGTGGAATGAGACGCTTCCCGCCATCGCCGAGCGTCCAGTGACTGGTTGGGGGCGTGCTGTATATCAGAACGGGGGGCAGTGGCCAGTGATCCCTGAGACAATACGCTGGCCCTACGCCGAATCCCAGTGGCTCAACTTGATGATGACCGGAGGCCTGCTGGAATTCCTTGTCCTGGGCGCAGTTGTGATGTTCACCTACACCGCGCTGTCCAGGGGCAAGTTTGCGTGGACGCTTCCTGCCAGGGTATTGCTCGTGGTGGCCACGATCGTGAGTTTCACCGTGCCCTTGTTCACCAATGCCGGCCTTCCGATTCCCTTGTGGGCGATCTGCGGTGGCCTGGCTTCCCTCGTGATCGTCGTGAACGCAGGGACCGGTCGCCCGAGCGACCGGCGGTCAGGTCTTGACAGTCGACTGGAACAACCTGTGGGGGTCGGGCGATGACGACCACGATCAACCCAGAGGTGCGCAGGCGCGATCTGTCGGTCGATTCGCTTCGCGGACTCGCCGTAATCCTCATGGTTGCAGGGCATGTCATCGGTTCAGCCGGGTCGCGTGGGATGCAGGTGCCCGACGACTCGATCTGGCGGTATGTCTACCTCGGACTCGAGGACATCAGGATGCCCTTGTTCACGGTGCTGTCGGGGTACGTGTACGGGCTGAGGCCGGTGCGCTACCGCCCCGACTTCGGTAGGCTCGTCCGCGGGAAGATTCGAAGGTTGCTTGTGCCGATGGTCACCGTCGGTCTCCTCCTCTTCGGGATGCAGCTGGTCACTCCGGGTACCAACAGCAAGCCCGAAATCACCGGAGTGTGGAAGATATTCGCCTTCGGATTCGAGCACTTGTGGTTCCTGCAGTCGATCTTCGTGATCTTCCTGGTCGTCGGTGCGTGCGATGTGTTCGGTCTCCTCCGCACTTCGCGCGGTATGTCGATCGCTCTAGCGATCAGCGGAGCCGGATTCATTCTCGTGCGACTGCCTTCGGACTGGGATCTTTTCAGTATTAACGGAGTACTGCGTCTCCTGCCCTTCTTCCTACTGGGATACGCGCTACGCAAGTTCCCGGACAGGACCGGGTCGCGACCATTGATCTATGCCATCGTGGCAGTCTTCCTGGTGGCCTACGGGGTCAGGGTGCTGACCTTCACGGCCACCTGGCCCGCAACGGGTGTCCCGCTGCGGGCCGTTAGCTTCATAGTTGGTCTCTGTGGTGTTCTGCTGCTGTACTTCTCGCGGAACTACATCAGCAGCCGGTGGTTGGCGTGGATAGGCGCCTACTCCTTCGGTATCTATCTCCTGCACGTCTTCGGCGCGGCTGCCACCCGGATCTTGCTGGACAAGGTCGGAGTCGGGATCGACGTCGTCGTATTCGTCACGTGTCTGGCCGTCGGCGTCCTTGCACCCATCGCCGTGTATCGCGTGTTCGGGCGGTTTGCGGTCGTGAGGCAGGCCATCTTCGGCGAGAAGTGATCCAGCTTGGTGTGGCGTGGTGGGCCGACCGACCGATCGATCAGCAGCGCGGCAGGTCGACCGCGATTCGTGGCGCGTCGACAAGCGGCTGCACCGGCACGACCGGCGCCTTCGCTGACGCCGGCTCGGTCAGCTGGTAGACCACCTCGACGGTCTTGCCCTGCGGAATCGGGAACTGGAGATCGAAGACGGGGTGGCCGCGCTCTGCCCCGGTGAATGCGAAGGCCGGCTTGCCGTCCACGGTCACCTTGCCGAGCTTGGCGCCCTGGGTGGCGACGAGCGACAGGTTGGTCAGGTTGGTTCCGGCCGGTGCGCCCATCGGATTGTCGAACATCCCGGCGACGTACTTCGTGTAGTCGCCCGGCGGCAGTGTGTTGGTCAGCCGGACCTTCACGGTGGTTGCTCGGGTGTCTCCGGAGCAACTGTCTGCCGTGTAGTCGATTTCGCGCTGCAGGTAGTAGTCGAGCTTGTTGCCGCCGAGGTTGTTGACCACGACACCGGCGTACGGTGCGTCGTCGTCCGGAACGATGTGCCCCAGTGGCGTATCGGCCAGCACGTCCTGCTCGTCGGGCTGCGAACTCCACACCGCGAGGCGGCCTTCACTCGCAGCCCGTCCGAGAGCTTCCAGCAAGGCTTGCGGCTGGGAGATCTTGCCGGTCATGCGTTCGACAACCTTGCCGGCAATGTTCTGCAAGTACTGCTTTCGCGCGTTGTTGTCGGTGCCGAACCGGGTGTAGGCCGTCGACTCCGTCAACTCCACCACGTTGTCGGCGGTCACCTTCTCGCCGTCTGGCATGACGACCGGCCCGACGACTTTCAGTACGTAGCTGAGCGCGACGGGGTCGGTGGCGATGACGCCGTCGACCTGCGTTCCCGACTCCTGGGCCCACAGTGATCGCCAGATCTGCGCGGCGTACGGGAAATGTGAACTGGCATTGCTGTTGCGGAAGTCGGTGGTGGGGCGGCTCTGACCGTACTGACGCTCGAAGTCGGGACCGAGGTCGATGCCCTGCCGCCCGGCGAGCGACAGTTCGCGGTTGCTCGCGAGTTCGTCGACGCGGACAGCGCCGTCTACCGCGTGCAGTTCGCCGAACCCTCCGAGGAGTCCACCGGTTCCGCGGGCCTCGGCATTGGTCTGGAATCCGATGAAGTAGCTGCGGGGCCCATCGGCGCCGAGCATCGCGGGCGCGATCTCCGCCGCGGTCGATACGTTGCCGAGCAGTGACGACAGGTCCGTGGTCTGCCCCACGAGTTCTTGTCGTGGGCCGTCGATCTGGCTCACGAACGTGCTGTCGATCTCCGATGCTCGCACGGCCAGTTCGTCGGCCGCGGCTGCCGTCTCGGCAAGCACTGAGGCTGCGTCCCGTAGCCCGGTGAGGTCGATGCGCGCGCCGTCCAGCAGTAGTTGGTCGGGAGACAGGGCCGAGCCGGCTTCGACGGCGGGCCTGAGCACGTCCGACGCGAGGCCCTGGACGACGTCGGAAATCTGTCGGGTGGTGTCGAACGGACCGCCGATACCGGGGATCGCTGCCGCGATCCGCCAGCTCACCGAATCGGTGGCGTCCTTGGCTCGCCCGGCGTAGCGAGCGGCGTCGTCGGCGGAACGGACCGCCTCCTCCGAGTTACCCGCCAGTAGAGCATCTTTCGTCTGCGTCGCGAACTCGGCAGCCTCTTCAAGATTCAACTTGATCTGAGTGGCCTCGTATGCGACGTAGCCGCCCCAGGCGACCGCGACTGCCGCCGCAGATGCGGTCCCGATGACGATTCGTCGTCGGCGCTTCCTTTGTGTCGCTGCAGGTTGAACGGTTCTGCGCCGATTCGTGCGCCGTCGTGACGGTGCTTCCGTCGCGGTTTCGACGGACGACTCCTCGGACTTGGTCTGCTCCACTCGGTGAGCCCCCTTCGCTCGTGGTGTGTTTGGCAGGCTATCCCGTATCCGGACTGATCGAGCGTTCAAGTGGTGAACGCTTCTCGCGCACAGTAAGTTGGTTCTGTCCGATTCCCGCAGGTTGGGTCGGATGGGCTTCGTCGGGGCGGCAAGGCAGTTCGCGGACGGGGTTGTCGGGATGCCTGTTGAATTCAGAGGGGGGTCGGCGTGCGTCCGTTCCCGCTTGCGCCGGCACAGAACGCGCTTCTGGTCGCGCAGCAGCTGTTGCCCAATATCGCCATGACCGTCGCGGAGTACCTGGAGGTTCGCGGCGGAATCGACAGTGAAATGTTCATCGAGGCCTGTGATCAGGCAGCTCGCGACATCGGTTCGGGGACCGTGGTTCTCGTCGAGGTCGACGACGAGGTGCTGCAGACCCCGGTGCCGGACATCGACGATCGTCCGCACTTCCTCGACCTGTCGGGGGCCGACGATCCGCATGCCGCCGCGCTCGCCTGGATGACCGAGCGGACGGCCCGACCGATCGACCCGTTCTCGGACCGCCTCGCGGAAATGACGCTGATCCGGCTGCGCGACGACCTCCACTACCTGCACTACTTCGCTCACCACATCGTCATGGACGGTTCGGCGGCGCAGGTTCTCACCGACCGCATCTCCGAGGTCTACGGCGCCCTGGTCGAGGGCGCCGCGCCGCCGCCGACTTCGACGGCACCTGTCGAAGAGGTGTGGCGCAGCGTCGTCGCCTACAACGGGAGCACCAGGGAGGCCTCGGATCGCGAGTACTGGCGGGAGCGCCTGCTCGACCTGCCGCCGTCCGTCTCGATCGCAGATCGTCCCGGCCCGGTGACGACGCCCGCGCTGCGGTCGCCCGGCGAACTGCCCGCCGGCACTCTCACCGGAAGTGGCAGCGGGTCGGCGATGCCCGACGTGCCTGTGATCGTCGCCGGCTTCGCCGCATATCTGTCACGGGTACTGGGCGTGGGCGACATCGTGTTGAGCCTGCCGGTGTCCGCGCGCACGACGGCATTGCTGCGTCGATCGGCGGGTTCGGTGTCGAACGTCGTACCGCTGAGAGTGCGGGTAGACCCGTCGGACACGGTCGCAGACCTCGTGCGACGTGTGCAGATCGAGATGACGGGTGCGCTGCGACACCAACGGTTCCGCTACGAGGACATGCTCCGCGAACTGCCCGACGGCGAGGGCCGCACGGGGCTCGGCGGAGTGTTCGGGCCCGTCGTGAACATCCTGCAGTTCCCGCAGACGGTCGAGTTCGGCCCGGTCACCGGAGAACTGTTCGTCCTGTCGACCGGGCCGGTCGAGGACCTGTCGCTGACGGTCTACCCGGGTGGCGCGGATAGGGTCACGCGCCTGGACTTCGAAGCGAACCCGTCCCGCTACTCGACCGAGTCCCTGCACCGGCATCACAGCCGACTGCTCGCCTTCCTCACCGAGTTCGCGGCGTCCGGCGCTCAACTCGTGTCCGACGTGCCGTTCGGCCTCCCCGGCGAGACGGCGGGACTGACCCCTGCGGCGGGTCGGCCGGTACCGGGCCGGGAGGAGTTGCTTCCGAACGTTCTGATCCGCCACGCGGGATCCGGTGGTGTTGCGGTGCGCGCGGCCGGCGTGGAGATCACGTACGCCGAACTCGACGCTCGCTCGTCGGCGCTCGCGCGGCGTCTCATCTCCTTGGGGTGTGGACCCGAGGACGCGGTCGCGGTGTTGCTGCCTCGGTCGATCGATTCCGTCGTAGCCTTGTGGGCCATCGCCAAGACCGGCGCCGCCTACGTACCGGTCGACCCGGAACTTCCGCCGCTGCGGTTGGCGCAACACCTGGATGTCGTCGGTTTCGCGATCGGCCGCGGGGTGGAACTGCCCGGAAGCGTCGTCCTGCTCGTGGACCCGGACGCACCGGGCTTCTCGACCGCGCCGGTCACCGATGGCGAGCGGCTGCGACCGCTCCGTGCGGAGAACCCCGCATGGATCGTGCACACGTCCGGGTCGACGGGACAGCCCAAGGCCGTGGTGGTGTCACACCGCGGTATCGCGGGTCTGCTCTCGACGCTCCGAACCACGTATGCGGCGACTCCCGACTCACGCGTGCTGCACGTCGCGTCGCTGTCGTTCGACGCCTCGATCCAGGAGATCCTGACCGCCGCCGACGCCGGTGCCACTCTCGTGATCGCCGACGGCGACGTCGTCGCGGGCGATCCGCTGGCGCAGCTGATTGCGGCGGAGGGTGTGACGCACGTCGTGTCGTCACCGGCCGTGCTGGCGGCGACGCCGTCGGACGCCGTGCCGACACTGCGCATGCTGGATTCCGGCGGCGAAGTGCTGCCGGTGCCCGTGGCTCGGCGGTGGTCCGAGAACCGGGCGATGGTCAACGCGTACGGACCGACCGAGACCACGATTCTCGCGGCCGTGAGCGGCCGCATCGACGACGCGATGCTGGCCGGGGCGACGTCGGTTCCGGTGGGCCGGCCGGTGGACGGTTCGTCGATCGTCGTCCTCGATCCGCGGCTACGCGCCTGCCCGCCGGGCGTCGTCGGCGAGGTCTACGTGCTGGGCCCGTCGCTCGCCCGCGGGTACGCCCGCGACGCCGGATCGACCGCGGGACGCTTCGTGGCCTCGCCCTTCGGTGGCGGCCGGATGTACCGCACCGGCGACCTGGCCCGGTGGCGCGCGAATGGGACCCTCGACATCGTCGGACGGGTCGACCATCAGATCCAGTTGCGTGGGATCCGCGTCGAACCAGGCGAGGTCGATGCGCTCCTCGTCACCCACCGGGGTGTCCGCGCCGCGACGACCGTAGCCATCGACGAACGGCTGGTGACCTTCGCGTGCGGTGACGGACTGCGGCCGGATCGACTGCGCGAGTGGCTCGCGGAACGCCTGCCCGCCCATGCCGTTCCGTCCCGAGTGGTGTTGCTCGACTCGCTGCCGCTCACCGCGAGTGGGAAGGTCGACCGTGCCGTGCTCGTCGACCGAGCACCCACACCGGACGGCGCCCACGGTCGATCGGTGCACGGTGTGGTGGAGGAACTCGTCGCCGACGAGATGCAGCGCATCCTCGGTATCGAGGTGAACGCGTCGACGGACTTCTTCGACCACGGCGGCAACTCCCTGAGCGCCACCCGTCTCGCCGCGCGGGTCTCCGCGGTCACCGGACGCAGCGTGTCCGTTCGTGACGTCTTCACCCGTCGGACCGCCGCGGGTCTGGCTGCCGTCGTCGCGGGCGCGGCCGAGCGCCCGGCACTCGTTGCGGCCGATGACCGCTCTGCACCGCTCGCCCCGGCGCAGCGACGATTGTGGTTGCAGCACAAGCTCGATCCTTCGAGCACTGCCTACCACGTGCCGTTCGTCGTCGAGCTCGTGGGCGAGCTGTCGGAGGAGGCGCTGCGGGACGCTCTGGGTGACGTCCTCCGGCGGCACGCACCGTTGCGCACGGTGCTGACCGAGAACGCCGACGGGGAACCACGGCCGCGTCTCGTGGAAGTCGACCGGGCCGCTGTGCTCGGTACGCGGGACGTGCGCGATCGTGACGAATCCCAGCGGTTGATCGACGACTTCGTGTCCGAACCGTTCGACCTCGCGACCGACGTGCCGATCCGGTTCGCGCTGCACCGAATCGGCGACCGGTGTCACGAACTCGTCGTCGTGGCGCATCACATCGCTCTCGACGGACTCTCGTTCGCGCCGCTGATCGCCGATCTCACCGCGGCCTACACCGCTCGACGCGCAGGCGGGACGCCCGCGTGGGCCCCTCTGCCGGTGGATTACGCGGACTACGCGCGCTGGCAGCACGAACTGCTGGACTCGGGGATCCGTGACAGCGATCTCGGGTTCTGGGAGGGCGTGCTCGAGGGGGCTCCAGCCGTTCCCGGTGTGCCGCTGGATCGATCCCGGTCGGCAGTCCGCGGCCGCGCGGAGCGGGTCACGGCCAGCCTCGACAGTGAGGTGTGGACGGCGCTCGGCGCCGTGGCCAGGGGCATCGACGCGACGCCTTTCATGGTGTTGCATTCGGCGGTCGCGGTGCTGCTGTCGGCGATCACCGGCACGCCGGACACCCTGGTGGGGACTGCGGAGTCCGGCCGCAACGATCCGCTGCTCGACGAGTTGGTCGGAATGTTCGTGGGCACCGTGGCCCTGCGCGCGCACGTGCACGGCGATGCGACCTTCCCGGACCTCGTCGACGCAGTCCGGGCGTCCGACATCGACGCCTTCGTCCACGCCACCACGCCGTTCGACGTCGTCCAGGAGCGATGCGGGGGAGTACGGCTGCAGGCGATGCTCGCGTACGAGAGCTTCGCCGATCCGGCCCTCGTGTGGCCGGGGCTGGAAGTGCGAGGGCGGGCCGTGCCCGGAACGGACGCCCGGTCGGATCTCGAGATCGCGGTGCGCGAGACGGCAGCCGGCCTCGAGATCGGGTTCGTGTACGACTCGTCCGTCCTGGACCGGCGAACCGTGCAGGGCTGGGCGAGCTTGCTCGGGACCATCCTCGACCGCGTGGCCGTGGACCCGCATCGGCGCATCGCGGACCTGGTGACGGGCGGCACTCCCGACGTCGGGCCCGTCGCGCCTCGAACGCCGGTCACGCTGTCCGAGATCGCGAACGGGCCCACTCGCGTCGTGGACGCGGAAGGGCCTGCACGCAACATCGCTCCCGCGGCGGAGGCGCTGGCCCGGCATTTGTCAGCGCGGGGAGTCGCGAGCGGGGAGTTCGTCGGTATCCTGCTGCCCCGTTCCGTCGAGGCCGTCACCGCTGTTGTCGCGGTCGCGCGTGCGGGAGCCGCCTTCGTGCCGATCGATCCGCACCAGCCAGCGCCCCGTATCGCGACAATCCTCGCCGACAGCGGCGCGCGGTTCGTGATCGCCCGAGCGGACGCGGACCTCCCCGACGGTGTCCACCGGATCGATCCCGATGCGCTGGTGGACGCGAATCATGCGGAGCATGAGCCCTTTCCGACTCCGCATCCGGACTCCGCGGCGTATGCGATCTACACCTCGGGCTCGTCCGGCACACCCAAGGGTGTGGTCGTCACGCACCGCGGTCTCGGGCCGCTCACGACAACCCTGCGGCGCGCGTTCGCGATCACCGAACGATCCCGCGTGCTGCACGCCGCGTCTCCTGCGTTCGACGCATCGATTCTCGAGTACCTGCTCGTACTCGGATCCGGCGCCACCCTGGTCGTGGTGCCGGACGGCGTGTACGGGCCCGACGAGATCGCCGACATCGTTCGGACTCAACGAGTCACCCACTGGTTCTCGACCCCCGCGGTGCCCGCGCAGATCGATCCCGACGACCTCGACGACCTGCGCGTCCTGGGCCTCGGCGGAGAGGCGTGGGCGTGGGACACCGCCGCCCGATGGGCGCCCGGACGGACGCTGCTGAATCTGTACGGGCCTACCGAGTCGTCCATCGTCGCAACGATCAGCCGCCCGCTCGACGGGCTGTCGAATCCGCCCATCGGTGTGCCCGTCGACGGGTCGACCGTGGCCGTGCTCGACGCCGAGTTGCGTCCGGTCGGCGTCGGTGCGGTCGGCGAGTTGTACCTCGCAGGCCCCGGCCTGGCCCGTGGATACCTGGGCCGACCCGGCCTCACCGCCGAACGATTCGTCGCCTCGGTGCTCGGTCCCGGGCGCATGTACCGCACAGGTGATCTGGTTCGCCGACGGGTCGACGGCCAGTACGAGTACGTCGGCCGATCCGACCGTCAGATCCAGATCCGCGGCTTCCGTGTGGAACTCGGCGAGGTGGAGGCCGTGCTCACCGCCCACCCGGATGTCGACACCGCGATCGCGGTCGAACACGCGGGCACGGTCGCGGCTTTCGTCCACGGACGGGGGCACCTCGATGTCGAACGTCTCCGGGGGTTTGCTGCCGCGCGACTACCGCGGCACATGGTGCCCGGTGTGGTGACCGTGCTGGACACTGTTCCGTTGACCGTCGCGGGCAAGATCGACCGTGCCGCGCTGCCGGCTCCGGCCGCTCCCCGTCCCGACGCCAGGGAGTTTCACACGGCAGGCCAGCGCACGGTGGCCCGACTCATGTCCGAGGTGCTCGGTAGCGACGCCCTCGGACGTGACTCCGACTTCTTCGTGTACGGCGGGAACTCGCTGCTCGCGACGCAACTCGTGTCCCGTATCGGCTCGGAGACGGGCGTGCGCGTCGACGTGCGGGACGTGTTCGAGAACCCGACCGTCGCGGGCCTCGCCGGGGTCCTCGACGGGATCGACGGTTCACCGGTTCCGTGGCAACCGAGTGACAGTGACGAGCCGGCCCCACTGTCGCCGGCGCAGCAACGGATGTGGGTGCTGGCGCGCCGGCACACGTCCGCCGCGGACAACATCGCGTTCGCACTCGAGATCGAGGGAGAACTCGACACCGGCGTCCTGCGGACCGCGGTGTCGGACGTGCTCGAACGCCACGAGGCGCTCCGCACCGTCTTCCGGGAGATCGACGGACGTCCGGTCCAGGTGGTCGAGTCCGCAGCATCGGTACCCGAGGTCATCGAGGCGCCGAACGGCTGCGCGGACCGGTTGCAGGAGTTGGCAGCCCGTCCGATCGACATCACCTCGACCGCGCCGGTGCGCCTGGCCCTGTACCGCACGGGGAACACGTCCCACACTCTGGCCGTCGTCGCGCACCACGCGGTGCTGGACGGGCTGTCGGTGGTGCCGCTGTACCGCGATCTGACGGAGGCGTTCGAGGCTCGACGGCGCGGCACCGAACCGGGCTGGAGCCCTGTCCGGATGCGCTACACCGACTACGCGCGGTGGCAGCGGGAGTTGCTCGGCGATTCGTCGGAGCCGGGAAGCCGGGCGCACGAGGATCTTGCGTACTGGACCGAGCGTCTCGAGACGGCGCCGCAGGTCCTCGAACTGCCGTCCGATGGATCGAGAAGCGGCGAGTACGGTTCTGCCGCCGCCGGAACGGTGACCTTCACGATTCCGGCGGAACTGCATGCCGCGCTGGAGAAGGTGGCGTTGGAGTACGACGCCACCCCCTTCATGGTGGTGCACGCAGCGCTCGTGGTGCTGCTCGCCCGACTCTCGGGGAGCGACGACGTCAGCGTCGGAACCCCGGTGTCGGGACGCAGCGGACCCGGCCTGCACGACCTGGTGGGAATGCTGGTCGGCACGGTCGTGCTGCGCGCCACCGTCGATCAGACTCGTTCCTTCGTCGATCTGCTCGGCCGGATCCGCCGCGACGACCTCGACGCGCTCGCTCATGCGGAGACGCCGTTCGACCAGGTCGTCGCACGCGTGGCACCGCGAACCTCGGGTGCACACCACCCTCTGTTCCAGGTGATGCTCGCGTACGAGAACTTCGTGCCCGCCGAGGTCCCGGTGCCGGGACTCGACATTCGTGTCCATGAAATCCACAGCGGACAAACACGTTTCGATCTCGAGGTCACCCTTCGCGAGCGAGACCTCCGTATGGGTGAGGCGGCCGGGATCGACGGTGTGCTGACGTACTCTCGGGACCTGTTCGATCACGAGACCGTGGCCCGGTGGGCGGCTTGGCTCGTGCGGGTGCTCGAGACGGTCACCGACGATCCGACCGTCGTGGTCGACGCGATCGATCCGGTCGCGCGCGGTGGCGTGCTCGGTGGGCGACCCGAGGCTGTGGCCGAATCTCGCAGTGGGGTGTGTGCCGGGGTGACGTCGCTGGGCGAGTTGTTCGTCCAGCGTGCAGCCGAGCATCCCGATGCGGCGGCGGTGGTGGCGGGCGACGAACGCATCACCTACGCCGAACTCGATGCCCGGTCACGGTTGCTCGCGGGCAGACTCGCGGAGGCCGGGGTAGCCACCGAGGATGTGGTGGCGTTGGTTCTGCCACGCTCGGTGGACTTGATCGTCGCGATGATCGCGGTCGTTCGTGCGGGTGCCGCCTACCTGCCGCTCGACAGCACCCAGCCTCGCGATCGCCTCGACATGCTGATCGACCAGGTCGGGGCAGCACTGATCCTGCACGACGGCGGCTTCGGCGGCGACGGTCCTTCGCTCGAGATCGCATCCCCACCGGGGCGGCCGGATCTTGATCGATGCGGACCGCTCGACGTTGCGGTCCGGGACGATCAGGCGGCCTACGTGATCTACACGAGTGGGTCTACGGGCAGGCCCAAGGGCGTGACGGTGTCCCATGCGAACGTCCTGGCGTTGCTGGCGAACACGTTTGCAGGCTTCGGGTTCGGTCCGTCGGACGTCTGGACGATGTTCCACTCGCCGGCGTTCGACTTCTCGGTGTGGGAGATCTGGGGTCCGCTCGGCACGGGTGGCAGCATCGTGGTGGTCGATCATTTCGTGGCGAGGAGCCCCCGGGAACTACGTGAACTACTGGTGCGGGAGCGGGTATCGGTCCTCAATCAGACGCCGACCGCGTTCGCCCAACTGGTCGACGTGGCGGGGGAGCCCGACGATCTCGCCCTCCGACTGCTGATCTTCGGAGGCGAGGCCCTCGACGTCCGCAGGGTGTCGCCGTGGCTCGACAGACACCCGACGGTTCGCGCAGTCAACATGTTCGGCATCACCGAGACCACGGTGCACGCGACGTGGACCGACATCGCACCGGCCGAACCCGCCGACCGCAGCGTCATCGGTGTGCCGCTGCCGGGGCTGCAAGTCGACCTGCTGGACCGATCGCTGCGCCCCGTGCCGCCCGGAGTCGTCGGCGAGATGTACGTCGGCGGCCCGCAGGTGGCCCGTGGCTACCGTGGACGACCGGGACTCACCGCGGGGCGTTTCGTGGCCGCCCCGGATGGAAGGATCCGTTACCGGACCGGCGATCTCGCGCGTCTGCGCAACGATGGAACCTACGAGTACCGCGGCCGGTCGGACGACCAGTTGCAGGTGCGTGGGCACCGGATCGAACCCGGCGAGATCGTGCGGGCACTACGAGGTACCACCGGCGTCGTCGATGCCGCAGTGGCAGTGCGCGGCGGGCGGTTGGTGGCCTACGTCGTCGGCGCGGCCCGTACGGAGCACAGCCTCGCGCACCGGACGATCATCCAGGCCCTCCGGCGCGTGCTGCCCGACTACATGGTCCCCGCGACCGTCGTGACGATGGAGGCGCTGCCGCTCAATGCGAACGGCAAGGTCGACGCCGCGGCCCTGCCGGACCCGGTCGATGCCACGGTCCCGTCCGTCGTGACCGGCGGCGCGCGCAGCCCGCTCGAGGCGGTGGTGCTCGACGTCTGGAGTGACCTGCTCGGCGCTCCCGATCTCGGCCGCGACGACGACTTCTTCGACGTCGGTGGCAACTCCCTGCTCGCAACTCAGGTCGCCGGCCGGCTGACATCGACGACCGGTGTCGAGATCGGCGTCCGCGACGTCTTCGACGCCGCCACCGCCGCGGACCTGGCGAGGACGATCGAGACCCGGGTGGCACGGCCTGTGGGCAGCTCCGAACTGCGCGCGAGCACAACGCCGCTCGACGCCGGTCCGCTCTCTCCGGCCCAGCGCCGGCTGTGGTTCCAGCATCTCCTCGATCCCGCGTCCGACGTGTACAACCTGGCCTTCACGCTGCGCTTCTCGGGTGACCTGGTGATCGGCGCGCTGGAGGAAGCGGTGCGCGACGTCCTGCGCCGGCACCGAGTCCTGCGGACCACGTACACGACGGGACCCGACGGCCCGCTGCAGCGCGTGGGCGACGGCCCCGCCGTCGATCTGACACCGGTTGCGGTCCCGAGCGGCGGCCTGGACGATTTCGTGCGGTCTCTCGCCCGGAAGTCCTTCGACCTCGAAGCATCTGCGCCCCTGCGGTTTCGGCTGTATCGCACTGCGGACACCGAGCACGTCCTGGCGATAGTCGTCCATCACATCGTGGCCGACGGATGGTCCCTCGATCCGTTGTCGACCGACCTCGCGGAGGCCTACCGCGCGCGCGTCGAGGGGCGGTGCCCGCAGTGGTCACCGCTACCGCTCGACTATCTCGACCACGCGCGGTGGCAGAACACACACGTCGACGCGAACCTCGACGACTGGGTGGAGATCCTCGAAGGCGCCCCCACCGAATCGTCGCTGCCGCCGGACCGGGTCCGATCGGAGACGGTGAACCCCGAGGTCGGCGCGGTTCACGTCGCGCTTCACGGTGAACCCGCCGAGCGGGTCGCCGCGACGGCTCGCCGACATCGCTCGACCACGTTCATGACGATCCACGCCGCGCTGGCCGCAGTCCTGGCCCGGCACAACGACACCGACGACATCGTGATCGGCACGGCCGTCGCCGGTCGCGGCGATCCGCGACTGGATTCGCTCGTGGGCATGTTCGCCTCGACGCTGCCCCTGCGCACCGACGTCGGGGCCGGGCAGACGTTCGCGGACCTGCTAGAGCACGTGCGGGAGCGGGACATCGAGGCCTTCGCGCGGGTCGACACCCCGTTCGAGCGTATCGTCGAACGCGTTGCACCGGAACGGTATTCGGCGCGCCACCCGATCTTCCAGGTGGCGCTCGCCGTCCGCCGGCCGGGGAGCCTGCGATTCACCCTCCCGGGTCTCGAGGTCTCCGCGGCTCCGATCGAGTCGGCGAGCACGCAGTTCGACCTGCACGTCACTGTGACCGAGAAGCCCGACGGTCTCGACTTCGAATTCGCCTACCGCAGCGACCTGTACGAAGCTGCCACGATCGAGGCTTTCGCCGCACGCCTGATCCGCTTCCTCGACCAGGTCACCGCGGATCCCGGCCTGCCGATCGGTGACGTGGGCCTACTGACCGCGACGGAGCGCCGCGGTCTGGTGCCGGCGTCCGGCGCCGACGGATCCGTCGCCGGGCTGTGGCAGGTCCTGGCGGCCGGTGCCGCCGAACACCCCGACCGCGTGGCGGTGGCTGCAGGCGACCGCACCGTGACCTATCGCCAACTCGTCGTGCGCGCGGAGTCACTCGCCCGTGAGCTGGTCGCCCGAGGCGCGGGACCCGGCGTCCGGGTGGCCTGTGCGGTGCCGCGCTCGCTCGACTCGGTGACGGCGGTGTGGGCGATCGCTCGCACCGGTGCAGCTCCGGTGATGATCGACCCGGAGCATCCGGCCGCTCGGATCCAGCTGATGCTCGAGGCGTGCGGTGCACGCACAGGCGTGACGACCGCCGAGGCCGTCGTGAGCCTGCCGTCGCGCGTCGAATGGGTCGACGTCGCTGCGTCCGGCACCGGTGTCCTGGGAGAGCCGGAAATTCACCCCGACGACGCGGCCTACGTGGTGTTCACCTCGGGCACGACCGGCCACCCCAAAGCGGTCGTCCTCACGGCGCGCGGCCTCGGCGCGTTCGGTGACGACCTCGCCGAGATCTTCGCTGCGGACGCCGATTCGAGGGTCCTGCACGTCGCAGGACCCGGGTTCGACATGGCGCTGCTCGAGATGCTGCTGGCGGGTATGTCGGGCGCCCGACTCGTGGTGGCTCCCGGATCGGCCTACGGCGGGCCGGAACTCACCGAGTTGATTGCCGCCGAACGCGTCACCCACGCCTGCCTCACGCCGTCCGTCGCGTCGAGCGTCGCCGCCGGATCGTTCCCGAACCTTGCGACGCTGATGCTCGGCGGCGAGCGGGTCACCGACGATGTGTCGGCACGGTGGGGTGAGGGGCGCAGGCTCTTCATCGGGTACGGCCCGGCCGAGGCGACGGCATTCGCGACGTGGGCGGGTCCACTGGCCCCGTCCGACCGACCGCTGATCGGACGGCCCGCCCGCGGCATCGATGCCGTCGTGCTCGATCGACGCCTGCAGCCTGTGCCGCCGGGGGTGACCGGCGAGCTGTACCTGGCGGGTGACCGGCTCGCCGCCGGATACGACGGCGACGGTGCTCGGACAGCGGAGCGGTTCGTTGCGGCGCCGGGTGGCCGCCGCCTGTACCGGACCGGAGACCTCGTGCGGTGGATCGAGACACCGGCCGGTGCGATGCTCGACTTCCGCGGACGGAGCGACGACCAGGTCAAGATTCGCGGAGTGCGTGTCGAACCCGCCGAGGTCGACGCCGTACTCCGGAGCCTGCCCGGCGTGCGGAGCGCCGTCACCGTCCCGCGCGAGCACGGTGACGGGCATGCCCTGTACTCGTATGTCGTGCCGGAGAGTTGCGATCCGGCACGATTGCGTGCGGCGCTCGTCGACCGGTTGCCCGCGCCGATGATCCCCACCGCCATCCTCACGACGGACTCGATCCCGCTGACCGCGAACGGGAAGGTCGACGCCGGTCGGCTCCCCAAGCCGGTGCGGGAGCGAAGCGGCGCGCCGACGAATCCCACCGAGGCCCTGGTCGCGGAGGCGTACTCCGCGGCGCTCGGGACCGACGTGGACCGTCTGGACGACTTCTTCGTCGTCGGAGGCGATTCCCTGCTCGCGACGGCCGTCGTGTCCCAGCTGCGGGCACGGCTCGGACGCGAGGTCCCGCTGCGTCTGCTGTTCGACGAGCCGACCGTCGCGGGCCTCGCCGCCGCGATCGAGGGCGGCCGGTTCGCGGCAGCCGACGGCGGACCCGTCGCGGGCAACCGGCCGGAGCGTCTGCCGCTCAGCCGGGCCCAGCAACGGATGTGGACCCAGCGTCGGACCGGCGGCGTCGAACGGTATCGGCTGGGGGCGCGGGTGGAACTGCGCGGTCCGCTGGTTCCGGACGCCTTGCACGCCGCATTGACGGACGTCGTGGAACGTCACGAAATTCTGCGCACCTTCTACTCCCACGACGCCGCCGGCCCGTACGCGTCGATCGGGACCGCGGGACGTACCGACCCGCACGACGACGCGGTCCCGTTGCGTGTGGCCCTCCGAGCCGACGGCCCCCGGACCCACACGCTCGAGGTCGAACTCGATCACCTTGCCGCGGACGGTGCGTCGGTCGCGATCCTGGTGACCGACCTCGTGACGGCGTACGAGGCACGGCTCGTCGGCGACGCGCCGCGTTGGGCGCCGTTGCCGGTGCAGTATGTCGACTACGCGCTGTGGGAACGCGACACGGCGTCCCGTGGCCGGGACACCGAATTCTGGACGCATGCTCTCGCGGACTTCGATCCGGCTCTGCTTCCCTCGGTGACCACCCCCGGGACGGAACCGGGCCCGGTCGGCTCGATCGACTTCGAGATCGACGCCGACGTCACTGCACACCTGGCACACCTGGCAGCCTCGCGTGGAGCGACCGAGTTCATGGTCCTGCACGCGGCACTCGCGGCCACCGTGGCCCGCCTCTCGGGGCAGACGGACGTGGGGATCGCCGCAGTCGTGTCGGGTCGCCGGTACCCGCAACTGATTCCGGTCGTCGGGCCGTTCGTGGACACCGTCGTCTTGCGCGCCCGGGTGGAACCGGGGATGCCGTTCGCCGGGCTGCTGGGACAGGTGCGCGACTTCGACGTCGCGGCGCTGGACCGCGCCGCGGCCCCGATCGAGGACGTACTCCGGTCGACCGGACTGTCGACACCCCAGGTGGCGCTCGCTCTCCAGGACTTCACGATCCCCGCGCTGCACGTGGGTGATCTGAGCATCGAGGCACACGAAACCGAACCGGCCACCGCCGACTTCGACATCCGCTTCACGCTGTGGCACAACGAATCCGGTGGTCTGACGGGCCGACTGCTGCACGACGTCTCGCGTTTCGCCCGCCCGGACGCGGAGCTGCTGGCGCGGCAGTTCACCGCGGTCGTCGGTGCTGCCGCCGCAGCTCCCGGTACCACCGTGGGGCATCTGCCGTTGCTCACCGCGCCGGCGCGGGCGTCCGAGGCCGACTGCGAGCCGACGACCCTGGCCTCGATGCTGCGGGCCACCGCGGCGGCGTTTCCGGATCGGCACGCGGTGACCGACGGTGAGAACACGCTCACGTACCGCGAACTTGACGAGCGATCCGACGCGTCGGCTCGTCGAATGTCCGACGAGGAGGGGATCGGTCCGGAGGACGTCGTCGCGCTTCCACCGACACGGTCGATCGAGCGTGTGGTGCAACTGTGGGCGGTGGCGAAGACGGGGGCGGCGTTCGGCGAACACGACCACCGTTCCACCAGGGGCAGTAAGTCACTCGTGGATGCTGCGTCGGCCGTCGACACGCTCGCCTACGTCATCACGACGTCCGGCTCCACCGGCACCCCCAAGCAGGTCGCCGTGACACACCGGGGTCTGGCGGCGCTCGCCGCCGAGGCTCGCCGGCGTTACCGCGTCGGCCCCGGCGACCGTGTGCTGCACGGCTACGATCCGGCCTTCGACGCCGCGCTGCTCGAGATGCTGCTCGCCCACACGTCGGGTGCGACACTGGTCGTCGCGCCGCCGGACGTGTTCGCGGGAGCGCCGCTGCACGATCTTCTGCGCCGACAGCAGGTCACTCACTTCCTCTCCACCCCCGCGGTACTCGCGACGCTCGACGCCGAGGGCCTCGACCACTTGCAGGTCGTGGCCAGCGGCGGTGAGAGCCTGGCGCCGGAGACGGTACGGGCCTGGCGCACCGGCCGCCGGATGCTCGACGCGTACGGACCGACGGAGTCGACCGTCGTCGCCCTGCTCGCCGATATCGGTGACGAGATCCTTCTGGGGGAGCCCATCCCCGGCACCGGGGTGCTGGTGCTCGACACCGCTCTGCATCCGGTTCCGCTCGGAGGCGTCGGCGAGATGTACCTCACCGGCGACGGTCTGGCTCGCGGCTACCTGGACGCCCCGGGGGAGACGGCGGCGCGGTTCGTGGCCTCGACGCACGGAACCGGACGGATGTACCGAACGGGCGACCGGGTTCGGGTGGGCTTCGACGGACGGCTTCGCTTCCTGGGCCGCGTCGACCGCCAACTCAAGATTCGCGGTGCACGCGTGGAGCCGGCGATGGTCGAGTCGGCACTGTTGCAGGACAGCGCGGTCCGGCGGGCGGCGGTGACGGCGGTGGACGGCGCCCTCGTCGCCTTCGTCTGTGGCGACCGGATCGATCCCGAAGAAGTGCTGCGCGCGGTCACTCGGACGTTGCCGCCGACGTCGGTGCCGTCACGTCTGCACGTACTGGATCGGCTCCCGACGACGAGCAACGGCAAGACCGACTTCCGGTCGCTGACCGAACTCGCACGCGAACTCGCGGACACGTCCAGCGATCGCCCGCTCTCCGGCACGGAGTCGGTCGTCGCCGCGGTAGTCTCCGACGTCCTCGGGCACCGTGTCGACGTCGACGCCGGGTTCTTCGCAGTCGGCGGGCATTCGCTCGCTGCCGTCGAGGTCGCCGGACGCCTGGCGCAGTCGCTCGGCCGGGACGTCGCGCCGCGTGCCGTGCTCGAGGCGCCCACGCTCGCCGCGCTGGCCCGCACGATCGACACCGGGGCCGCCTCCGCCCGTTCCGAACTCGTCCGGACCGACACGGAGCCGGTGCCGATCGCTCCGGCACAGCGCCGGTTGTGGCTGCTCCATCGCGCCGAACCCGACAGTGCCGACTACGTCATGCCGATCGTCGTCCGGTTCGGCGAATCCCTCGACCCGCGCGCGCTCGCCGCGGCCGTCCGCGACGTGGTGGATCGGCACGAAGCGCTGCGGACGTACTACCCGGACGAGACGCGTCAGGCGGTCGCGAGCAGCGGGGACGTCGAGGTCGCGATCGTCCACGAGCCCTTGTCCCGCAACGAGCTCGACCGATGGATCGGACGGATGGCATCCCGGCCGTTCGACCTGACGTCGAGGCCGCCACTGCGCGCGGCACTGCTGCGGGCGGAGTCGGCCGAGTGGATTCTCGTCGTCGTGACGCACCACATCGCCGTGGACGGAGCCTCCGTGGCCCCGCTGCTCGGTGACGGAGCGCGAGCGTACGCGGCGAGAGCCGGCGGAGTCGCACCACAGTGGGAGTCGCTGCCGTTGCGGTACCGCGATTTCGCGCACTGGCAGGTGCGACTGCTCGGCGATCTCGACGACCCGGACAGTGTGGGCGGCCGGCAGTTGGCGTACTGGGCGCGCGCCCTGACCGGCGCACCCGACGGCCCGCTCGCGCTCCCCTTCGACCGTCCGCGTCCCGCGGTTCCCACCCACGTCGGCGGCACCGTGCACGCCGTCGTCGGCCCCGAACTCCACGCGGCGCTCGTCGATTCCGCGCGCCGCCAGGGCGTCACGGTGTTCATGATCCTGCACGCGGCCCTCGCCGCGCTGCTGGCGCGGTACGGCGGCCGCGACGACGTCACGATCGGCACCGTCGTCAGCGGACGCCCCGACGCGCGCCTGGACTCGGTGGTCGGCATGTTCGTCGGCACGCTCGCGCTGCGCACGGTGGTCGACCGCGCCGAATCGTTCGGCGAGTTCCTCCGCCGGGTCCGCGACGTCGACCTCGGTGCTCTCGCGCACGCCGACGTCCCGTTCGACGACGTCGTCGCGCGGGTCGCACCCCACCGAAACCGCGCGCACCATCCGCTGTTCCAGGTTCTGCTGGCGCACTCGGCAGCCGCACCCGAACTGCCCGACCTACCGGGCCTCGACCTCGCCGACGCCGGACCGGGTGCGCCGCCCGCGCAGTTCGACCTGGTGTGGGACACGACCGAGCGCGCCGACGGGCAAGGCGTCGACGTCCGCGTCGTGTACGCCACCGATCTGTTCGACGCCGCCACCGTCGACGGTCTCGCAGCGGCCTGGGTCGGGCTGCTCGAGCAGGCCGCGGCCGATTTGTCGACGGCGGTAGGCGACCTGGCGTTGCCGGAGCACCCGCCGCTCACCGTGGACACGGCGCCGCCGGAGCTGGGTCTGGCCGAGATTCTCGCCGAGACCGTGCAGCGGTACCCGGACCGGGAGGCGCTCCGCTGTGGCGACGAAAGCTGGACCTACACCGAACTGGCCGCCGCAGCCGAGGATCGCTCGCAGGAACTGAAGGCTCACGGAGTGCAGGCCGGCGACATCGTGCCCGTCGACGCGGTCCGCGGAGCGCGCTGGGTGGTCGAGGTGTGGGCGCTGAGCCGGCTGGGGGCGGCCTGGGTGCCGATCGATCCGTCGCACCCCGAGCAACGTCGCCGCAATCTGCTCGACGGCGCCGCGAGCGCGTCGGGTGACGGCCTCGCGTACCTGCTCTTCACGTCGGGCAGCACCGGCGTCCCGAAGGGTGTCGCCGTCACCCACGGGGGACTCTCGACACTCGTGGACGTGCAGCGACGGGAACTCGACGTCACGCCGGAAGCAGTGGTGCTGCAGGCCGCCACGCCGACGTTCGACGCGTGCGTGTTCGAACTGCTGGCGGCTCACGCCCACGGCGCCACCCTGGTCTGCGCGCCCGCGTCGATCTACGCCGGCACCGACCTGCAGGGACTCGTCGAACGCGAGGGCGTCACCCACGTCAATCTGACACCGACTGTGCTCGCCACACTGGACCCCGCCGCGTTCAGCCGATCGCTGACGGTCGTGTCGGCGGGCGAGGTCCTCTCGGAGAGGACGGCCGCCGCGTGGGCCGGTCACCGCCTGTACAACGGGTACGGTCCCACGGAGTGCACTGTCGGAGCGACGCTCGGTCCGGTCGCTCACCGCGGGCCGGTCACCATCGGACTACCGATGGCGGGCAAGACCGTTCGGATTCTCGACCCGCGACTGCGGCCGGTGCCCACCGGTGTCGTCGGGGAGCTGTATGTGGGCGGTGCCGGACTGGCTCGTGGGTACCACGGTGCGCCCGGGGCAACGGCGGGAAGATTCGTGGCGGACCCGTTCGCCCCGGGTGCGCGCCTCTTCCGGACCGGCGACCTCGCCCGGGTGCGGGCGGACGGCTCCGTCGAGTACGTGGGACGCAGCGACGATCAGGTACAGATCAACGGGGTGCGAGTGGAACCGTCCGAAGTCGACGCGGCCCTCGCCGCCGCCCCGTCGATCCGTACGTCGGCCACCGTGCCGATCCGGCAGTCGAACGGTGAACGCACTCTTGTCTCCTACGTGGTGGCACGGGCCGGCGCCGACCTCGACGCGGCGCAGGTCCGAGCCGATCTCGCGAGACTTCTGCCGCGCCATCTCGTTCCGAGCGCCGTGGTGCACGTGGAGCGGATTCCGACGACGCCCGGCGGCAAGGTGGACCGGGCAGCACTCCCCGATCCCTACCTGGGCGTCCTCGATCAGGAGACGACGCCCCCGGAAGGGCCCGTGGAACGGGCGGTGGCTGCTGCGATGGCCGACGTGCTGGGCCGTGGTTCCGTTCCCCGGGACAGGAACTTCTTCGAACTCGGCGGAACCTCCCTGGGCATCGTACGATTGGCGGCGCGACTGCGCGACGACCACGGCTACGACGTGGCGCTGCGCGAACTCCTCGCCGATCCGTCCGTCGCCTCGATCGCGGATCGAGTCGTCGCCGGCAGTGTCGAGGCGGATCCGCTCGCGACCGTAGTGGCCCTCAACGATCCTGTGAATCCGGCTGAGCCACCGCTGTTCTGCGTGCATCCCCTCAGCGGACTCGCATGGTCCTATACGGGCCTGTCGGGGTCGACCGGCGGTCGGCCGCTGTACGGCTTGCAGGCCACGGGTGAGGACGGAATGCCCGACGGGATCGGCGGGCTCGCGGCGCGCTACGTCGACCGCGTGCGGGCGATCCAGCAGCAGGGCCCCTACCACCTGCTGGGATGGTCGCTGGGCGGAAACATCGCGCACGAGATGGCGGTGCGGTTGCAAGACATCGGAGAGGACGTGGCGAGCCTGACCATCCTGGACGCGATGCCGGCCACCGCCGTCCCCGATGCCGGCGCACCCGACACCGCGCCGGTCACGGAGCTGCCGGACGGGCTGGACCCGGGGACCGCCGAGCGAGTGCTGCGCACCGGCGAGGCCCTCGAGACGATGGCGTACCGCCACCGACCCCGCGTATTCGACGGCGATGTGACGCTGTTCGTCGCCACGCGGGAGTCCGACGGGCGTCCTGCACTGGGCAAGCTGTGGGAGCCGTTCGTCAGGGGAACGGTGGCGGAGCAGCTGGTGGACTGCGCGCACGCGGACATGAGTTCCGCCGCCGTCCTCGATCGCGTGGGGAAGTTTCTGGAGGGCGCGACGGGAGGCGAGCCGTGACATCCGCTCGCGCATAAAGTTATCGAAAGCTTGGCAAAGGAACAGGACGGGGAATCGAGCTCATGGAAGTACAGGACTACGTACGCATCGTGCAGTCACGGTGGAGGATCATCGCGCTGGCGACAGTCGTCGGTCTACTCGCGGCGCTGGCGGCCTCACTCGTGTCGACCCCGATGTATCAGGCGTCCTCCCGCCTGTTCGTCTCGACGGCGGCAGGCGCCTCGGTCAACGAGGCGTACCAGGGAAACCTGTTCTCGCAGCAGCGCGTCGCGTCGTACACCAAGCTCGCAACGGGCGAGGACGTCCTGCAGGACGCCATCGAATCGCGCGGTCTCGATCTGACTCCGTCGGACCTCGGTGGACGTGTGAAGGCCACCGCAGTTCCGGACACCGTGCTGTTCGACATCTCCGTCCTCGACGCGAAGCCGGAGCTCGCCCGGGATCTGGCGGACGCCATCGCCGCGCAGCTGGTCGTGAAGATCGAGGGTCTCGAAGCGCCGGCAGCCGGCGTCGAACCGGTCGCGCGAGCCACGGTCGTCGAAGCGGCGAAGACCCCTTCGAGCGCCGTGAGCCCCAAGACGAAGCGGAACGTGGCCCTGGGCTTCGTCGTGGGTCTGCTCGCCGGTATCGCCCTGGCGATCGTCCGCGATCGTCTCGACAACACCGTCAAGTCCCGCGAGGTGCTGGACGACCTCGCCGGCGTCGGGCTGGTGGGCTCGGTGCCGTTCGACAAGGAGCGTGAGCAGAAGGCGGCCATCGCCTTCCACGACGGCTACTCGGGCAGTGCGGAAGCGTTCCGCGAACTGCGCACGAACCTGCAGTTCCTCGAGGTCGACAATCCGCCGCGAGTTCTCGCGATCACCAGTTCGCTTCCGGGCGAGGGCAAGACGACCACCGCCATCAACCTGTCGCTCGCCATCGCAGAGGCGGGCTACTCGGTGGCTCTGGTCGATGCCGACCTGCGTCGCCCCCGGGTGGCCAAGTACCTCGACCTCATCGGCTCGGTCGGACTCAGCACCGTCCTCGCCGGTCAGGCGGACCTGGACGACGTCCTGCAGTCGTCCGCCTACCCGAACGTCTCGGTTCTCGCGTCCGGTGCTCTGCCGCCGAACCCGAGCGAGCTGCTCGGCTCCACGCATGCCGAGAAGCTGATCGCCGATTTGCGCTCCCGTTTCGACTTCGTCGTGATCGATGCGTCGCCGCTGCTGCCCGTCACCGACGCCGCGGTCCTCGCGGTCAAGGTCGACGGTGCACTCGTGGTGGTCAGGCACGGGCAGACGAAGAAGGAGCAGGTGACCCGAGCGGTCGGAAACCTGCGCAGTGTGGGTGCGACGGTACTGGGCACGATCCTCACGATGACCCCGTCGAAGGGCAAGGGCGCCTACGAGTACTCGTACTACTACGACTCGGACGCACCGGTTCAGAAGATCGAAAGCCCTGCGACGCAGGTCAGTCCGGCTCCGCTACCCGTCCAGGCGGGGAAGCAGGTCCAGTAGCGCCGACTCGATCCGGCTACCGACGTCCCCGAACACGATCGCGCTGCGGCCGATCGGATCGGGGACGTCGGTCGTTTCGGGCCGGCCGACGGACCCCCGCGCTGCCGACAGCTCGGCTACCGTTCCCCGGCCGAGGGCTCGGGCGATGTGCGCCGCCTCCAGCAGCGTGAACGTGCGTTTGAGGTGCCGCGGGCTCAGTTTGAGGACGGCGTCGCGATGCTCTTCCGTCATCGTGAGGACCAGATCCGCCGACGACGCCACGGCCGGATTGATCTGCCGTGCAACGAAACCGTCGGGCGATCCACCCAGATCGGAAAGAACCTGCGCGGCTTTGGGTTCCATCGGCGATCCGACGACCGCGCGGGTACCTGCGCTGGCCACGGTGAGGTCGATGGTGTCGGAACGTGCGGACCACGCCGAAGCGAGCCTCTCGGCGATGGGCGACCGGCAGATGTTTCCGGTACACACGAAGAGCAACTGCATGACGCTGAGTGTAGGTCCGACTGTATAGACTCGGCTCGTTCAGTTCGCACCGGGTTCGAGCGTCCACCGGGTGCGCCCTCGATCGAAGGCGGCTCATGGGTGGGGTTCTGGGAGTGTCGGTGGGATCCGGGTTCGTCCGGATCGTGCGCCGCCCGTCGCCCGGTGCCCACAGCGACGCTGCCGGTCTGCGCGAGTGCCGGACGCTCGTCGTGGGCGACCACGACCCGGAGAAGCTGGCTGCGGAAGCGGTCGGCGTGCTGCTGGCGGGCGACGAGGACCCCGGTTCGGCGGACGCCGTCGCCATCGCCTACACCGACGAGTCGCAGGCCGCCGCCTTGGACGCCGCGATGCGGCGCGAGGGCGTCGCCGACTACCGGCTGATCCCTGAGCTGTCCGCCGTTCTCGAGCAGTTGGCCGCGACCGGGTTGCTGTCCGGGCTGGGTGCCGTCGTGGTGCTCGACCTGGGGTACGCGGGATCGACGGTGAGCGTCGTCGACGTGGAGTCCGGCACCGTCCGCGCCACCGAGCGGACCGCCCTGTGCGTCGCGGAAATCGGGGGAGTGGTCGACCTCGCCGACGAACTGCTGACGCAGACGGGGTGCGGCGCCGACGCGGTGGTACTCGTCGGCGGCGGGGCCACCGCCGCTGCGATCCGCGAGCGCGTGGCCGACCTGGCGGGGCTTCCCGTCGTCGTGCCGGAGGACCCCGAGCTGTCGGCAGCGTCGGGCGCCGCGCGGGTCGCGAGCAGCGCCCAGGCCCCGGCGGAATCATCGCTGCGACCGACAGCGCATCGACGGACAGGACACCGACCCGGCGCACGTCGCCGCGGATCTCGCCGCGCCGTGTCCCGCCGTCAAGTGCGCAGCGCCGGGGCGGCCGGGGTGATGCTCGCCCTCCTCGCCGTCATCGGATTCGGGCTGGGCTACGGCAGAACCCTTTTCGGGTCCGCGCCGGACGAATCGGCGGGCAAGCCCGTGACCTCGTCGGTGACGATCGCGAGTGCACCGCCGTCGGCGCCTCCGTCGAGCCCGGTGGCCACCCCCGAAGCCCTCCCGGTGGAGGCACCGCTCCTCGCGCCGCCGGCCGGCAGTCGGCCGGTTGCGAACGGCGCACCCCGGCAGAGCCCGTCCGCGCAACCGGCTCCGGATCCGCTGGGGACCGTGCTCGACGCCCTCACCGGGCTGCCGAACCTGCCGCCGCTTCCCCCGCTCGATGCGCTACCGCCGCTCGAATCCTTGCCGCTGCCGCCGATCCCGCAGATCCCGGGGCTCTGACGCTCGACGGTCAGCGTGCGTGGCGTCCGCCGCGGCGTCGTTCGGATGGGCTCGCCGCGCTGCGCGGGCGAGCAAGTAGCGCCGCGATCGCGGTCGTGAGCGGCACCGAGAGGGCGAGCGCGATGCCGCCCACCGACGAGCGGACGATCTCGATCGCGACGGCGTCACCCGTCAGCACGTCCCCCATCGAACCGCCGGCCACGCTGAAGAGCAGTAGCAGGGGGAGCGCGCCACCGGCGTACGCGAGCACGAGCGTGTAGACGGTACTCGCGATGTGGTCGCGTCCGACCCGCATCGCCGACGCGAAGATGGTTCGTCGCGTGGCAGATTCGTCCATCGACGCGATCTCGAACGCGGCGGAGGCCTGTGTGATCGTGACGTCGTTGAGGACGCCCAGCGATCCGATGATGAACCCGGCCAGCAGGAGCCCGGTGATACTCACGTGCTGGATGTAGGCCTGGACGTCGGCGTTCTGCTGCTCCGAGAGACCGGTCAGGTGCGTCATCCGAATCGCGATCACCGAGAGCACCGCCGCGACGAGCATGGATGCGAGCGTGCCGAGCAGGGCGGAACTCGTCCGCAGGTTCACCCCGTGGGCCAGGTAGAGCACCGCGAACAGGATCGCGGCCCCCGATACGAGGGCCACCGGCATGGCAGGTTTGCCGTCGAGCAGTGCCGGGAGGGTGAACACCACCAGGACGCCGAACGCGATACCCAGGCCCAGCAGCGCGCGCACGCCCCGCCATCGCGCGACCGCGACGATCGCGACGACGAACGCGGCGACGATCAGGAGCAGCGGGAAACCCCGGGCGTAGTCGTTGAACGAATAGATCGGCGCACCCGACGAATCCGTCTGTCGCACCAGGCGGAGGTGTTCGCCCACACTCAGATTCGGTTGCCCGGGTCCGGGCACGATCTCGAGGAGCGTGCGGGTGCCGGCGTGGGGGCCGGAGTCGATCGTCACCACGCTGCGGTGACAGTCGAACCCGGCGCCCACGTCCGGTGCCGGGGCGGGATCACCCGGGAACGCCCGACCGGCGGACGGGCTGCCGCACGGTGCGATGTCCTGCGCGACGACGGTGCCGGGTTCCGTGGTCACGGCGCCGCCGCCCGCGTTCTGGAAGGGCAGTGGGATGTCGATCTGTTGTTTGTTCGGCCACAGGAGGACGGCCCCGGCGACGACGGCGATCGCGATGGCGGCGAGCAGGCCGACGACTACGCGCGCCGCGGTCGGCCCGACTGGGGCCGGGCCGTCGAAGTGCCCGTGCCCATGCCCGTGTCCGTGGCCACGGTCGGGACTCCGCTCACGACGGGAGAACAGTTCGGGGGTCATCGAATTCGTCTCCGCACCGCACCAGGCTAGCGAGGACGTCGGTAAGCGTCGGTGGCGGGGAGCAGGGGGGGTCGTCCCCGCCACCGGTACCTCGTCGCCCAGGGGGGGAGGGGGCAAGACGAGGCGCTTACGGGCACCCGAGGGTGCCAATCGGTCAATCTACCTACACCGCAGCAATCCTGCAGTATTGGGGGGTCGTTTTTTCGTGTCGTGTCAGCGTGTAACGAAACGCTGCGGACCTCCCGCCCGGGATCGGGCCCGGACGGGACGTGCGGCGCGGCTGTTACTGCTTGTAGCTCGACAGGAAGTTGCCGAACCGCTCGATCGCCACCGCGAGGTCACGCGCCCACGGCAGCGTGACGATGCGCAGGTGGTCGTGGTTCGGCCAGTTGAAGCCGGTGCCCTGGACCATCAGGATCTTCTCCTGCAGCAGCAGGTCCTGGACCAGCTTCTCGTCGTCGTGGATCTCGTACACGTTCGGGTCGAGGCGCGGGAACGCGTACAGCGCACCGCGCGGCTTCACGCACGAGACGCCGGGGATCATGTTGAGCCGCTCGAACGCGACGTCGCGCTGCTCGAGCAGACGCCCGCCCGGCAGGATCAGATCCTCGATGCTCTGGTGCCCGCCGAGCGCCACCTGGATCGCGTGCTGACCGGGGACGTTGGGGCACAGGCGCGTCGACGCGAGCAGGTCCAGGCCCTCGAGGAAGCCGGCCGCGTGTTCCTTGGGTCCGGTGATCGCGACCCAGCCCGAGCGGTAGCCGGCGACGCGGTACGCCTTCGACAGCCCGTTGAACGTCAGACAGAGCAGATCGGGAGCGAGCGTGGCCAACGAGATGTGCTTGGCGTCGTCGTAGAGGATCTTGTCGTAGATCTCGTCCGCCAGCAGCAGCAGCTGGTGCCTGCGGGCCAGGTCGACGAGCTGTGTGAGGACCTCCGCCGAGTACACCGCGCCCGTCGGGTTGTTCGGATTGATGACCAGCAGCGCCTTGGTCTTGTCGGTGATCTTGGACTCGATGTCCGCGATGTCCGGGTTCCAGTCGTTCTGCTCGTCACACAGGTAGTGCACCGGTGTGCCGCCGGACAGGCTCGTCATGGCCGTCCACAGCGGGTAGTCCGGCGCGGGGATGAGCACCTCGTCGCCGTCGTCGAGCAGGGCCTGCATCGTCATCGTGATGAGCTCGGAGACGCCGTTGCCCAGGTAGATGTCGTCGACATCCAGCTCCGGGAACCCGGGCACCAGCTCGTAGCGCGTGACGATCGCACGGCGCGCCGAGAGGATGCCCTTCGACTCCGAATAGCCCTGCGCGTAAGGCAGAGCCGCGATCATGTCGCGCATGATCACGTCGGGGGCCTCGAAGCCGAACGGCGCCGGGTTGCCGATGTTGAGCTTGAGGATCCGGTGCCCCTCCGCCTCCAGCCGCGCGGCGTGCGCGTGTACCGGCCCGCGGATCTCGTACAGCACGTTCTGCAGCTTGGTGGACTGCTCGAGAGCGCGATGCGGCCGGCGGGGACGGGCGGGTTCTGGAGTGCTCACGGCCTCCATACTTCCACTCGAGCGCAAACGGATATCGGAGGGTGCGTTCGGGCGCCGTCGGGAACGTCACAAACGTCGCAGGTGCGACGCGGTCGGGGTCAGATGCAGATGGGATACACCAGCGATCCCAGCGGGATGACGAGGCACAACCCCACCGACCCCTGCGCGGGTGTCGCTTCCTCTGCCGATGCAGCCGGTGCGGCGAACGCGGCGAGCGAGAGCATCATCGCGAGCGCGGCGAGAATTCCGGCGATCCTGCGTGTCATGAGAAGACCGTCCTTCCAGGACGAAATACAGACAGGGTCCTTCCATCGTGAACCCGATGTGCCCTGTGTCACAAGGGCGTGCGATGCCCGAATGGGTCAGGACGCCGACCATTCACGCCAACCGGACACCCGCACTTCGATCACGGGGCCGGTCGGTCGCATCGACGCGTACTGGTGGTACTTCGCCACCAGCGCATCGATCGCCACGACCCCGACGCCCGAACCGGGTTCCAGCACCTCGCCGGTCCCGTCCACGCGGATCCACCACAGCCGCGACCAGTCGTCGTCGTAGTGGTCCACGAGCAGGCTGACCCGGCCCGTTGCCGCGATGTTCGCCAGCCGACGCAGGCGTCGGGTGGACTTCGGCTTGTCGTCCACCGCCGTGAACACGACGTCCCCGACCGCGGCGAACACCACCGGCACCAGGTGCGGGCCGCCGTCCGCCGACACCGTCGCCATCCGCGCGACCGGTGCGCCCACGAACCGTGAGGGCAGGGGCCCGGGCATCTCGGGAGCCATGTGGAAACGCTACGTGGTGGAGGCACGCTCGTGGCTAGGGTTGTGCACATGACGTCTGCCGCAGCCGCAACTGCTCCCTACGGATCCTGGATCTCGCCGATCAGCGCCGCCGACCTGGCTGCCAGCGGACACCCGGTGGACGGTGGTCGGTTCGTCGGCGAGCAGGTGTGGTGGTCGGAACTGCGCCCCACCGAGGGGGGACGCACCGCGATCCGGCGGCGCGGCGACGACGGCGAAGTCGTCGACGTCCTGCCCGCACCGTGGAACGCGCGGACCCGCGTCCACGAGTACGGCGGAGGCGCGTGGACCGTCACCGGCGACGGGGTGCTGGTGTTCGCCGAGTTCAGCGACCAGCGGCTGTACCGATTCGACCCGCGCACCGACGTCGCCCCGGTCCCGATCACGCCGCTCCCGTCCGTCCCGGCGTCGGATCGCTATGGGGACCTCGCGATCGTCGGCGACGAGGTGTGGTGCGTGCGCGAGCGCCACAGGGTGTCGGTGTCACCGGTGCGCGACATCTGTGCGGTGCCGCTCGACGGATCGGCCGCGGTCGACGCGGCGGCTGTGCGGTCGATCGTCGGCGGCTCCGACTTCCTCGCCTACCCGAGGTTGTCGCCGGACCGCTCGCATCTCGCATGGATCGCATGGAACCACCCGCAGATGCCGTGGGACGGAACCGAACTGCGCGTGCTCCGCCTCGACACCGGTGAGGTCGACGTGCTCCTCGGTGGGACCGAGGAATCGGTGCTGCAACCCGAGTGGATCGACGACGAGACGCTGCGCGTGATCAGCGACCGCAGTGGATGGTGGAACCTGTACCGCGTCAATCTGTTCGGTGAGGTCGCGCCGGTCCGCCCCATCGATGCGGACTTCGGTGCGCCCCTGTGGCAGCTGGGAGCGGTGTGGCACGTCGAACTCGACGCCGGCACCGTCCTGACCACGCGGACCGTCGGGACGGACACGCTCGCGTTGCTCGACCCGGCCACCGGTGCGCTGCGCGACATCGAACTCGAGGACATCTCGTCGGTGCAGATCTGCGACACCGACGGACGTCGGATCCTGTTGCGCTGCGGTGGCGCCCGCGTCGCCTCGGGTCTGCGACTGCTCGACCTCGGTGTCGGCACGCTCACCGACGTCCGGCTGTCGGTCGACGACCTGCCGGACGTCGAGTACCTCCCGGAAGCGCAGGCACTCACCTTCGAGGGCCCCGAACGCGAGGTCCATGCGCTCGTCTACGCACCGCGCAACCCGAACTTCGTTGCACCCGAGGGTGAACTGCCGCCGTACGTCGCGTTCGTGCACGGCGGCCCCACCGCGCATGTCGCGCCCGCGGTGCATCTGGTGTACGCCTACTTCACCAGCCGGGGCATCGGCGTCGTCGACGTCAACTACGGCGGGTCCAGCGGCTTCGGGCGCGAGTACCGTAATCGGCTGCGCGGACAGTGGGGCATCGTCGACGTCGAGGACACCGTCGCGGCCGTCCGCGGCCTCGCCGACGCGGGCCTGGCCGACCCCGACCGTCTCGCGATCGAGGGCGGCTCGGCCGGAGGATGGACGGTGCTGTCGGCGCTCACCACCTCCGACGTCTTCGCGTGCGGCGTGTCGTACTACGGCGTCGCCGAACTGATGGAGTTCGTCAAGGAGACCCACGACTTCGAATCCCGGTACATCGACGGCCTCATCGGTCCGCTGCCCGACGCCGCCGACCTGTACGTCCGGCGCGCGCCCGTCAACAACGTCGACGGTCTGTCGTGTCCGGTACTGCTGCTGCAGGGCCTGTCCGACCCGATCGTCCCGCCGTCGCAGGCCGAGCGATTCCGTACCGCCCTGCTGGACAAGAAGATTCCGCACGCGTACCTCGCCTACGAGGGTGAGGCGCACGGATTCCGGCGCGTCGAGACGATCGTCAGCGCCCGCGAGGCCGAGCTGTCCTTCTACGGGCAGGTGATGGGCTTCGAGACGCCCGGGGTGCCGCGGCTGGAGTTGTGGCGACCGTAGGTCGGGGGTGATCACCGCAGCTGCACACACCCTTTGTCGGCATCACACGTGCATTCAATGGTGAAGCGGTGTGTGGTGCGGGCAGGATGTGTGTGATCCGGTCAGCGCCTGGGCGTGTGTTCGACGCGTCCAGTGGGTGGCGGTGAGAGCCGGGCCCGGCGAACGGCGTCGAGGATCCGACGGGCCACCACACCGGGGACCTCGAGCTCGTCCCAGGTCCACCGCGCCACCTGCCAGCCGGCGTCCCGGATGGCGTCCTCGCGAACCTTCTCCGCCCACACCACGTCCGCCGGGACCTGTCCGTCGGGGACCAGTCGGCCGTACTTGCCGCGGCCGTCGAACTCGCCCACGACAGCGCACTCCTCGAACAGGAAGTCCACACGTCCCAGACGATCGCCGTCGGCCGAGTAGAGGTTGGGCTGACACTCGGGGACCGGTAACTGCTCGCGCAGCATCAACACCCGGCTGCGGGATTCGCCGACGCTCTCGGATCGGCCGTCGAGTTGAGCGAGGATGCGGTGAACGCGCTGCCGTCCCGCGTGGGGTGGCAGCGCGTTCGCCGCAGCAGCAACGTCCTCGGAAGTCAGTCCCGCCGCGTGGAGCGCATGATCGCCGGCGACGACGGCCTGCTCGAACGGCAACGTTCGTGCGAGGTCTGCCACCGTCCGGGCCACGGTCGTGACGGGCAGCCCGTCGACGTCCGCGATCTCCTCGGGCCGAAGCACCGCGGAGTGGACATGACGATGCCGGGTGCGTCGCCCACCGGTGGGGCGGTTACGGGTCAGATGTGTGACGGACAGTGGAGTTTTCCACAGGTCCAGGCCGTGGACGACCGCCGCCGATTGGTGGCTGAGGACAGCGTCGGCGGACGCCGCGCGCAGGGTTTCCACCGCCCGGAGCCGGTGTCGCTCGTGAGTGTCGAGAGCGTCGAACGCGTCCGCCGACGCGTATCGGCCCGGCCGGATCCGCCGCCATGCCCCGGTGCGGCACTGCCGTTGCAGTTGATGGTCAGCTGCCCCGCGTTGCAGGGCCTCGGAACGTCGAATGATGTGTGAGTCCACTCCGGCATCGTGCCGTCGACGCGGCCGGTCGAACGGCCGTCCGTGCGGGTTCCCGGGCGAGCCTGTGGATAGGCGCGGAGCTGTGCACAGCGTGGACCCACACACGTTTTGCCGGGTTCACACGGGACTTCCGCAGCCAAACCGTGTGTGACGCCAGGAAAAGGTGTGTGGTGCTGAGGGGAGCGCGGACACGAAAGCGCCCCCACCGCGAACGGTGGGGGCGCCGACGTGGGGAACTACTTCTTGCGGCCGGGAGCCTTCGCGCCGGCCTTGAAGCCCAGTGCACCGGGCTTGGCCTGCGGCGGAGGCGGAGTCGACTCCTCCTGCTTCGGTGCGGGCGCCTCGGCAGCGGGAGTCTCGGCAGCGGGTGCCTCGACCGGTGCGGCCTCGGCCTGGGGCTCGGCGGGCTCGGGCTCGGTGGCCGGCTCAGCCGCCGGGGCAGCCGGAGCCGGTGCGGCCGGGGCGGCCTTGCGGGCGCCCGGGGCCTTCGCGCCGGACTTGAAGCCCAGTCCGCCTGCCTTCGCCTGCGGGACCGGCTTGGCCTCGGCGGGCGCCGCCGGTGCCTCGGCTGCCGGAGCGGTCGAAGCTTCAGGTGCCTCGGGATCGGCTGCCGGAGCGGCCGCAGCAGCAGGTGCCTTCGCGCCCGGAGCCTTCGCCCCACCCTTCATCTGCAGGCCCTTGCCGCCGGGTGCCTTGGCTCCGCCCTTCATGGCGAGTCCGCCGGGCTTGGCGGCCGGTGCTGCGGGTGCAGCCGGTGCTTCGGCGGCGGGTGCCTCGGCCGCGGGAGCAGCGGGAGCCGCAGGTGCCTTCGCGCCGGGAGCCTTGGCGGCGCCCTTCATCTGGAGGCCCTTGCCGCCGGGTGCCTTGGCCCCGCCCTTCATGCCCAGTCCGCCGGGCTTGGCGGTCGGCGTCGCCGGCGCTTCGGCAGCGGGAGCAGCCTCGGCGGCAGGTGCAGCGGCCTCGGCCTTGGCACCCGGAGCCTTGGCGGCGCCCTTCATCTGGAGGCCCTTGCCGCCCGGTGCCTTCGCGCCGGGAGCCTTGGCGAGGCCCTTCATCTGCAGGCCCTTGCCGGCGGGAGCTGTCTGCGCGGACGGGGTGGCCGCAGCCTCCTCGACCTCCTGCACCCGCTCGGCTTCCTTGACCTCGGCGACGGCCTCGGCTGCCGCCGGTGCGGCAGCGACCGGCGCCTTCTCACGCTGCTCGACCTTGAGGTTCGCGGTGAGCTGCGTGGAATCGAGGCGCGTGACGGTCTCGAGCATCATCTGCGCGACGTCGACAACCTCGACGCCCTCGCCCTGGCCCTGCTCCTGACGGGCGGTGACGCCGTCGGTGAGCATGACGCGGCAGAACGGGCAACCCGTCGCGATCTTCTTCGGCGAGGTCGTCAGCGCCTCGTCGACGCGATCGATGTTGATGCGCTTGCCGAGCTGCTCTTCCATCCACATGCGGGCGCCACCGGCACCACAGCACATGGACCGCTCGCCGTGACGCGGCATCTCGTTGAGCTTGGCGCCGGACGCCTCCATCAGCTCACGCGGCGCGTCGTACACCTTGTTGTGACGGCCCAGGTAGCACGGGTCGTGGTAGGTGACGTCCTCGTTCAGCTTGGCGACCGGAACCAGCTTCTTGGCCCGGACCAGGCGGTTGAGCAGCTGCGTGTGGTGGACCACCTCGTAGACGCCGCCGACCTGGGGGTACTCGTTGCCGAGCGCGTTGAAGCAGTGCGCACACGTGACGACGATCTTGCGCTTGCTCTCCGGGGTGCCGTCGAACACCGCGTTCAGGGTCTCGATGTTCTGCATCGCGAGCTGCTGGAAGAGGAACTCGTTACCGGCACGGCGAGCGGAGTCACCGGTACAGGTCTCCTCGGCACCGAGGACCATGAACTTCACGCCGGCGGTCGCGAGCAGCTCGGCGACGGCCTTGGTGGTCTTCTTCGCACGGTCCTCGTAGGCGCCGGCGCAGCCGACCCAGAACAGGTACTCGTAGTCCTCGAAGGAATCCGCGTCCTGGCCGTAGACCGGGATCTCGAAGTCCATCTCGTTGATCCAGTTGAGCCGATCCTTGGAGTTCTGGCCCCACGGATTGCCCTTGTTCTCGAGGTTCTTGAACAGACCCGCGAGCTCGGACGGGAACTCCGACTCGATCAGCACCTGGTAGCGACGCATGTCGATGATGTGGTCGACGTGCTCGATGTCGACCGGGCACTGCTCGACGCACGCGCCACACGTGGTGCACGACCACAGCGTCTCGGGGTCGATGATGCCGCCGAGTTCACCCTCTACCGACTCGCCCACCAGCGGACGCTCGGCCTCGGCGCGGGCAGCTTCGGGAATCTTGGCGAGCGCGGCCTCGTCGGCATTGCCCTCGGCGTCGACCAGGCCGACCTCGTCGCCGCCCATGTCCTTGCGGCCACCGGCCAGCAGGTACGGGGCCTTGGCGTAGCCGTGGTCGCGCAGCGACATGATGAGCAGCTTCGGGGACAGCGGCTTGCCGGTGTTCCACGCAGGGCACTGCGACTGGCAGCGACCGCACTCGGTACACGTCGTGAAGTCCAGCCAGCCCTTCCACGAGAAGTCCTCGACGCGCCCGGCGCCGAGCGTGTCGGTGTCGGGATCGACGTTCTCCATGTCGAGGGCGCGGCCCTTCGACATCATCGGCTTGGCAGCGCCCAGGGCGACGCCGCCGTCGTCCTCACGCTTGAAGTAGATGTTCGGGAACGCCGAGAAGCGGTGCCACGCGACGCCCCACGTGATGTTGCGGCCGACGACGAAGAGCCAGATCATGCCCGACATCAGCTTGACGAACGCGAAGATCGAGACCATCACGGCGCTGGCGGGCAGCAGCTTGGCGACCTGCATCGTGAAGAAGTCGGTCCACGGGTTGGAGTGGCCGGTCATCGCGATGCGGCCGGCCTTCACCAGGATCATGCCCAGGCCCTCGAGCAGGACGACGACCTCGACGAAGTATGCCGGCGTGAACTTGGAACCGGCGAAGCGCGACAGCCGCTCGGGGATGCGCGGATGGTTGAGCTGACGGATCACGATCAGCGTCAGGATGCCGACCACGGTGCCGATACCCAGGATCTCGTCCCACAGGTGCCACACCCACGTGTTGCCGAACAGCGGCCAGTGGAACGTCGGGTCGAAGGTCTGGCCGTACGCCTCGAACCACAGGGCTGCACCGCCGAGGAAGCCGATCATGACGAGCCAGTGCGCCCAGCCCACGGTGCGGAACTTCTGCATCCGGGTGTGCGCGATGAACTCGACGATCATCTGCTTGAAGCGGGGGAAGAACGGGCGCCAGCGGTCGGGCGCGGACTGCCCGATCTGCACGGTCTTCGCCATCCGCCAAGCTCCGCTGAGGAACGAGGCCCAACAGACGAGGCTCAGCAGTACGCCGACGGTGCCCAACGTAATCGTCAGGGCATTCATGTCGAAGCCTTTCGTTTCGGGGCAGCACGCGTGCCGCCTGTGGGTCAGCCCACAGATCGTAACCGCTCACAAGTTACTCGCCGGTAACTTGCAGCATCTACTAATCGGTAACATAGCGCGAAGCGTCGTTTCCTGCATCTTCTGGTTCCTCGATGCGGCGCGCCGTGGCCGTTGGAGCCTTCGATCCGGGGACGCGAAGGGGGCTGGCCGTCGCGACTCGGAGTCGTATTCAGTTAACGGTATGCGGTGCTATGTGGCTGGTGTCGCACAGGATGTCCTAACTCGCCCGTGGTCATATTCGGGACACGTTCAATTGGACGTATGTTTAGCAATTTGACGGGTTCATCCTGCGACGGATCAATGTCCGGCTGGGATATGATTCGCCGCGACCCGGGTTGCATTCCTTGCCTGTTTCGGCTGGTAGAAGCCGGTACCTGCGTAGCAAGAACGGCTCGGGTTTCGAAAATCGAATAATTCGGGGGGCCATTCGTGGCAGTCACAGAACGGAACGAAAGCCAATGAAGCTTCGGAAATTCGCCGCCACGTCGGCCCTCGTGATCGCCGCGATGGGCGTGGGCGCGGGCACCGCGTACGCACAGCCGGCACCCGCCCAGGACGGAGTCGGCTACCAGGCGCACATCGACGGGCGCAGCGTCGTGACCGTCCTCGACGCCGGTGGATTCCACGTCACCTCCGACGGCAGGTTCGTCGAGATCCGCAACGATGCGGGACAGGTCATCCAGACGCTGCCGTTGACCTACCGCCTCGGCGACCGCGAGTTCTCGATCGCCCCCGTCGTCGAAGGCCGTCAGCTCACGCTCACTCCCGAGACCGATCCGGCGAAGGCCACGATGGCCGACGTCGCCGGCCCGACCCTGCCGCCGCTGCCCATCGACCTGTCGATGCTCGACAAACTGGCCGAGGGCGTGGACTCGGCGGTCACGGTGGGTTCGCTGATCGGCACGATCATCGGAGCGGTCGTCGGCTGTGGCCTTGCCGGTTCCACAATCGCGGCGTGCCCGGCCGCAATCGCGACGGGTGCCGGAGCCGGCGGAATCATCGGCACCATCGTCGCCGCCGGACCCGTTCTCGCCTACAACGGCTGGCAGGTGTACCAGACGATGAACACCCCGGCGCCTGCCGCGGGCTGATCGGGCACCGAACGAGAAGCGGGCACCGAACAAGAAGAAGGGGTTCGCTTCCTCCGAATTAACTCGGAGGAAGCGAACCCCTTCTCTTGTCCGTTCGGAGTTACGAGGTGCGGACCGCCAGCCCCGGGTTGGCGCCCAGGATGGAGTTGATCGGCGTGGCCGACAGCATCGGTCCCATTCCGCCGGTGGCCTGCTGCACCGTGGTGGCGTCGCACGTGGCCACGGCAGCAAGGTTCGAGGCGCTGGAGATACCGAGGGCCTGGGTGCCGGTGACGACCGGGCCGCCGCTGTCGCCGCGGAGCGCGCAGATGTCGGTGTCGAATCCGTTGTCGATGACGCGGTCGCCGACCGTGATGCTCCGGCCGACGTTGGTCACGACGCCGCAGTTGAAGCCCGTGGTGCTACCGGCCTTGCAGACGGGGGCACCGACGACGGGGTTCGCGGTGCCGGTGATGCGCAGCGCCTCGGCGTTGGGGACGCGGACCATGTTGTTCGCGAGCAGCGACGCCGACGTGCGGTTGGGCCGGATGATCGAGTAGTCCATTCCGCGCAGCACGGTCTTCTCGAAGGTGCCGACGGTCGGTCCCGTCAGGCCGCCCACCATGGTGTTGGCGACGGAGGCGGACGGGGTTCCCGCCGACGCCGGGCTGGGATCGCAGTGTCCGGCGCTGATGTTCACGGGCGCGCCGGCCTGGTCGACGGCGTTGAAGCCGAGCGAGCAGCGCAGGCCGTTTCCGCCGCTGCGGGCCTCGTACGAGTCGCCGCCGAGGAGGGCGTCGGTGCTGAAGTAGGCGGTCTGGAGACCGGTGGGCGCGGGCTCGAGCGAGCCGAGCGCCGGCCCGAGGACCACACGCGCCGCCTCCCGGAGACCCGGCGGCAGCAGATCGAGCAGCGGTTCGGCAGCGTTCTCGGTGCGGAGGACGACCGTGTTGGCGGCGATGTCGACGGAGACGCCGTTCACGAGGTTCGCGATCTCCGGCGGCAGCGTCGCGATCCAGTGGGTGAGCGCGGTGTGGTCGGCGTCGAGGCGCTGCGCGCTGCGCGCGACCTCCTGAGGCGTGAAACCGGCCTGCGCTGCCGCGTCCCGGAGCGCGGCGCCGTCCGGACCCGCGACGCCGACGACGGGGACGCCCGCCGTATCGAGCCAGGTCCCGCCGAACGCGTCGGGGAACTCGACGCCGGCCATCGCCGCGAACTCGGCGAGTTTCTGTGCGGCCTCCGACCGTTCGAGGTACTGGCCGGGCGTGAGCTGCAGATCCCGCTGCAACGCGTCGATCAGTTGGATCGGCAGGTGCGCCGCCTGGTCGGAGACGCCGGAGGTGTCGGGCCCGGGAGCCGCCTGGGCGACGGCAGGAGCGACGAGAAGAAGTGCAGCGGAACCGAACACCGCAGCACGACGTGCGAGCGAGCTTCGCATGTGGGCCTTTCTATCGTCCGCCCTACGGCCGTGGACCCCGAGGCACGCAGAGAGGAACACCCGGCGGCGCGGGTGTTCCGAGTCGCGTACGACTATATGGTCCGGCGAGCGGAGTGCCCACCCGATTCGCCCGATTGACGCCGGAAATTCACCGATGTCGGTCAGTGGGCGGCGGTTCCGGTGCGCACCGTCAGCCCGGCACCGAGGCCGCCGCCCGACGTGGCGTTCGCCGAGTCGAGGATGCTCTGGATCGGGATGCCGAGATTGCTGGCGCCGCCGTCGAAGGCGTAGACGATGTTGGCCTCGCCGCACGACGGCGCATCGGTGCTGTTGGAGCCACTGGTGATGCCGAGGGCCAGCGTGCCCGTGACGATCGCGCCACCGCTATCGCCGCCGAGCGTGCACGCGGTGCCGGAGAAGCCGCGGACCACCCGGATGTCGTTGGGGGCGACCGCCAGCAGAGCCTCGACCCGCTCGGCCGTCACGACGCCGCACGTGAACGACGACGTCTGACCCGACTTGCAGATCGGTGCTCCCACGACCGGGACGGCCGTGCCGGTGACGGTGAGCGCGCTGCCGCCGGCGCCGCGGATGACCGGACGGTCCAGGCCGGCGCGGACACCCGCGTCGTTGAGGCGGATCAGCGAGTAGTCGAGGCCGTCGACGTCGCCCACCTCGGAGCGCGCGAACCGGCCCACCTCGAGGCTGTCGGGGACGTTCGCCCGGTTGGGCAGGAACACGGCGGCGTTGCGGCCGGGTGCGGGGTCGCAGTGGCCCGCACTGATGTTGACGGCGTTGCCGCCGCGGTCGACGCCGTTGAAGCCGAAGGAACACACGCTGATGCCGCCCTCGGGGGTGTCCACCAGGCGCTGCGGGGAGGTGATGTACGTGTCGCCGCCGAGCGGTCCGCTCGCGACCGGCACCGGGCCGAACGACTGCACCTGCACCTTGATGTTGGCCAGCAGGGTCGGCAGGTCGAGTGCCCGGCCGACGGGGCTGTTGGCGACGTCGACGACGATCTGGTTGTTGAGGACGTCGACAGTGGCGCGGCCGATCTGGGAGGAGATCTCGCGGGGCAGCTCGGTGACCCAGTGGTTGAAGTCGGCGAGGGACTTCTCCAGGCCCTCCGACGACACGGCGGCCATCTGCGTGCGGTACCCGTCCCGGGCTGCGGTCAGCGCCGCCTCCGCGGTGGTCACCGAGACCACGGGGTGGCCGTCGAGTGCCATCCATGCGCCCGCGAACTCGTGGGGCCGTTCGGCGCGGAAGTCGTCGGCATACGAGACGAGTTCCTGGGCGCGGGCGGCACGGTCCAGGTATTCCTGCGGGGTGATCTTCAGATCCCGGGTGATGGCCTCGACCAGTTCGTCCGGCAGTTGGTCCGCCGACAGCTGGGAGACCTGCGAACCCGACGCGGCGGGTTCGGCCTGCGCGGAGGCGGACAGCGGTACGAGTACCAGGAGCGCAGACGATCCGACGACGGCGACGCGGCGGGCGAACGAATGCACAGCGGCGCGCGGCGCCAGCGGGATACGCATTGAATTCCTTCGGGTCTTCGGGATCAGCTGTCAACAATAGGGCACGTTGCGGCCGACCCGCCGGAGAACAAAGTCCCGAAGTTCACGAAGCAGAGGTTTCCGGGCCTCCGTGGCCGAGCGCCCGCAGCATCGACAGCAGCTCCGAGCGAGAGTTGGCGCCGAGACGTCGCCGGATGCGCGCGACGTGATGCTCGACGGTCTTGGGTGCGATGTAGAGGCGGGCGCCGATCTCACGGTGGGTGAGGCCGAGGACGAGCAGTTCCGCGACGTCGGCCTCCCGGTCGGTGAGGGTGCCCACCGCCGGATCGGTGGCGGTGATCTCGCCGCCGGACTGTGCCGCCGCGGCGCCGCGTAGCGAGCGCGCCACCTGGAGCAGCGCGGTCGCGCCGCGGGTGTCGGACACGCGCAGGGCCGCCTCTCCTGCGAGTCGTGCTCCGTCCCAAGGAAGTCCGATGCGGTCGAGCGTGCGCGCCGCGGCCTCCACCTCGGCCGCCTCCGCCTCCTCGCGGAGCACGCGCAGCCACACGCGGCCCGCGGCGGCGAGACCGGCGGCGTACGAACTGACCTCGGCCGACGCGGCCAGCGCCCGCGCGTGCGGGAGCAGTGCCGCCGGATTCTCGCCGAGGATCGCGGCCTGTACCCCGTACCAGTGCAGCGTGGCACCCCACAGCGCGGGCTCGCCGAGCCGGACGAGCAGGTCCTGTGCCTGCTCGACGAGATGCAGGATGCGTTGCTCATCGCCCAGGCGAACTGCGGCCAGCCACAGTTCACCCAGCGGCAGCAGTCCGAAGAGATCGGCCGAGTACCCGGCGACGACCGGCTGCGCCTGCGTCCATTCGCGTTGCAGTGCTCCGACGTCGCCCTGGCGCCGGGCGAGCCCGATCCGAAGGCCGTGCAGGAAGAACGCTTCCCGGGCGGGTAGTGCCTGGTCGGTGGGCAGGCCGTCGAGGATCGTCCCGGCACCGGCGAGGTCGCCGCCGATCATCGCGGTCCAGGCCGACAGGACGAGGTGGCGGGATCGGGTGATCCCGGCGGCCGGGTCGAGTTCGAGGGCCTGCCGCAGCACCGCCTCGGCGTGGGCGAGTTCACCCGAATGCAGGCACAGCAGTGCCGTGACGGCAGGTGCGGTGTCCGGCAGGATGCGGCTGCGGGCGCTACTCGACAGCATGGCCATCGCGCGGGTGAGCGAATTCATCGCCACGGCACCGGATCCGGCGATCGACTGGGCGAGACCGTCGGCGAGCAGTGCGGTGCCCGCCGCCGCGGACGTGGGCGGACCCTGGCGTCCGCGCGCCAGCATCGCCTCGGCCGGCCCCGGACGCCCGGCGGCGAGCAGGACGGTGGCGGCGATGGGCGCGTCGACGCCGGCACGGTCAGGGCCCAGCCACTCGTACAGGTCGGCGCTGTGTCCCAGCTCGCCGCGTTGGGCGGCGATGCTCGACGAGATACGCACGGCGGCACATACTTCGGCAGGATCGAGGTCGTCGGCCCGCGTGAGCAGGGCGTCGGCCAGTGCGTGCGCGGTGTCGAGGTTGCCGCTCAGCGCGCCGGCCTCGCAGCGGTGCAGTGCCAGGGCGTCGGCGTCCGCGCCGGCCAGGATGGCGCAGTCGTAGATCGTGTACGCCTCCGACGGATCGGCCGAATGCGCTCGGGTGCAGAGGAACTCGGCGAGGCGGGGATCGTCCAACCCGGATTCGGCGAGCGTGCAGGCGGTTCGCGTATCCAGTGTGCCGGCGTCGAGGCGCGTCGCCAGCAGGCGGGACTGCAGGTCGCGCAGCCGCGTCACTCCGACAGCGGACGTCAGCAGCGGGCGCGCGAGCGGCAGGACGGAACCCGAGCGCGTCACGACGGCGCTCGCGCGGACCCGGTCGGCCAGTGCCTGCGCCTGTGCGGGTGAGATGTCCAGAGCCGGCGCCAGGTCGCCGGCGTCCGTGCCGCCCCCGTACAGGTGCAGTGCCAGCGCGGCGACGACATCGCCGTCGAGATGCTGCAGCACGTCCTGCAGGTGCGCGATCACCGCAGCGCGCACGCCGGCCTCCCCGTGCCGCGCCGCCGCGAGTCCCGCGTCGACATGGGTGAGCGCGCCGCCGGTCCACTCGTGCAGCGACCGCGCGAGCGAGGGCGTCGGCTCGATGCCGCGGGCGCGGGCCCGGTCGGCTATGTCGGCCGGAGTGAGGGCTCCGAGGTCGAACAGCGAACCGAGTGTCTGCATCGTGGTGCCGAGGGCGCACAGCGCCGGATCGTGCGGGCGCGGTTCGACGGCGACGACGACGCCGCGATCATTGCGCTGCACGAGACGGTGCAGAGCGGCCAGGTCGTCGGCGGGTAGGGTGTGTGCGCCGTCGATCACGAGGACCGCGTCGCCGGTCTCCGCGGCAGCGACAGTGGTGACCACGTCGTGTCCGTGCGCGATCAGGTGTTCCCGAATCACGTTGAGTACGAGCGACTTACCGCTCCCGGAGCGGCCGCGGACGAGCACGAGTGCGGACGGGTCCGAGCCGACGGTGTCGAGGAGGCCCTGCGCCCCGCGCACTCCGGCCAGGACGTCGGCGCCCGGAGGGCTGGTGGTGGGTCCGGTCCGCATCGGCTACTTCCCGATCAGCAGGCCGGTCACCGGATCCACGACCGCACCGACGACACCGCCGACGACTCCACCGACGCCGTTCAGGACCGCGCCGACACCGTTGCCGACTCCCTCTGCGGCATTACCGAATCCGGTGCCGATCTGCGCGGGGGAGGGGCCCTGGACCGGAGCGGGTGCGGTGCCTCCGCCGGCCGCCGGCGGCGGGGTGTAGACGGGCTGGGTCGGGGTCTCGCCCGGCGCGGGGTTGTCCGCGGTGGGGGCAGGGGCCGCCTCGGAGAAGGGGGCCGGGGATGCGACGCCCTGCGGCAGCGCCCGCCCGGTCGGATCGACGCCCGTCGCGGTGGACCCACCACGCGCCGCGACCGTCGCGGGATTCGTCGAGTTTCCGCCGGTGCTGCCGACGACGGTCACGGTCCCCGTCGGCGAGCCTTCGCCGGTCGGGCCCGCGCCGGTCGCGGCGTTCTCGGCGAGCGGCACCGACGATGCCGGGGGAGTGGACTGTTCGGGAGCGGGATCGGCGGCGGTTCCGAGGGACAGACCCCCGGCGGCGAGCACGCCGATGGCTGCCGCGGACGCCGCGATGATCGCGATGCGGCGCCGGACGTTCGTGCCGCTGCGGGTGGAGTGCAGGCGCGACGGGAACACCGGCGTCAGTGGTTCGGTGGAGTCGCTGCCCCGCGTGATCCCCGCCGGTGCCGTGGGGACGGCCGGCGCGGCGACGTGGGCCTCGGCGTCGGCGGCGAGAAGCGCGGCGCCGAGGGCTGCCGTGTGCGCCGGGTTCGGCGCCGCGACCACGGTCATTCCCAGTTCGGAGGAGACGAGTTCGGCGAGCAGGGGGATCGCGCCACCGCCACCGGTGAGCAGCACGTGGTGGACGTCGCCGGGTTCGACGTCGGCGGAGCGCAGCGCTTCGCGGATCAGGTCCAGGGACGTGGTCAGTGGTGCCCGGACGAGGTCTTCGAGTTCGGAGCGGACGAGTCGTACATCCGTCTCGAGGTCGGGCAGAGCGACCGGGATGACGGCCTCGGTGTCGGTGGACAGGGCCTCCTTGGCTGCGGAACAGTTGCGCCGCAACATCGTCAGAGCCTCGAGGACGGCCGGATCGAACGGGTCGAATCCGGGTGTCCTCCCGGTGAGGTCGTCGAGCACGTGCCGGGTGACCAGATGGTCGAACTGCGCGCCGGTCACGTCCTCGGACCGCAGCGTCCGCCCGAGTAAGCCCGCCTCGGCGCCGGTGCGCATCACCGAGACGTCGAGCGACGCGGCCCCCAGGTCGTACAAGACGACGACACCGTCGTCCTGCGGGCCGCGTGCGGATTCGAGCCATCGCAGGCACGCGGTGGCCTCGGACGCCAGGATCACCGGCGGCAGCCCGATGCGTTCGAGCGCGGACTCGAGAGCTCGAACCGTGTGGCTGTTCCACGGCGTCGGATGGGTGACGACGATCGGCGTCCGCTCGTCGGGGACGGACTCGGTGTCCGCGCGGACCTCGTCGACGAGGCACGTGACGGCCGCCGCGAACAGGTCTTCTCCGGAATGCGCTCGACCGTCGGGACCGAGGAGGCCGACCGGATCGGCCACCCGTTCGACGAAGCCGGTGAGGCCCGCCCGGCCTGTCCCCGAGGAACCGAGCGTCGCGGTGCCGTCGGGCGACAGTTGGACGATCGTGGAGCGGGACGCGATCACCGAGGCGGTACCGTCTTCTCCCACGTCTCCGGCGCGGGTGACCGCGGCGTCCGAATTGGCCGTTCCAACAGCAATTCCGAGCCCTGCGGTCATGTCCATCTCCGATGCGTTCGGGGCGGGGCACGGCACCGCCGGTGGTATGCCGATTGTCGGCCGCGCCGCACCGAGCGTTACGGGAAACGTCTGCGGACATCGCAGGTTGGGGGCTCTCCCCCTATCCTCCGGCGATCCCCTATGCGGGGTCGACGGGGTCCCCCTCGCGGCGCTCGGGGGGATCTGCCCCGTTACCCGCCGGCCGCCGAATTCGTAGCGTGGAAGGCACTCTCGCCGCGGTTCCTCGTCGGACTTCACGGAATCTGTGGCAGCCTGCTTTTCTACTGTCAGGAGCTTTCCCATGGCCAGCAACGCGGTACTCGACTTCATCCTCCGGCTTCTTCGTGACGAGGAGGCCGCCGCTGCGTACTGCGCGAATCCGCAGGCGTCGCTCGCGGCGGCGGGCCTCGGCGACCTGTGCCACGCAGACATCGCGGCCGTCGCCCCGATGGTCGCCGAGTCCGGACTCTTCGGAAGCGCGGCCGGCGACCTCGGCGCAATCCTCGCGGCGGGCACCACCGCGGCCGGCACCATCGGTGCGACCGCCGGTGGCGGCCTCGGACTCGGCGGCGGACTCGGCGGCAGCGCCGGTCTCGGACTCGGTGCCGGGGCAGGTCTCGGCCTGGGCGCCGCGGCAGGGGGCGGCTTCACCGGCGACTTCGACTTCGGCGGCGACATCGCCGCTGCCCTCGGGGCGGCGCTGGCGGCCGGTGGCTCGATCGGCGCGCAGTTGGGTGCGGCGCTGGGCGGCGCTTTCGAGGCCGCTCTGGGACTGGGCGGCGGACTGGACCTGGGCGGCCTGGCGGACATCGGCGGCTCGATCGACCTCGGTGGGGCGCTGGCCACGGCACTGGGTGGGGTGCTCGACGTCAACGGTTCGCTCGTCACCGATCTCGGTGCCGCCCTGAACGCGGCGTTCGCGGGCGTGGGCAGCTTGGATCTGGATGGACTCCTGTCGGTCGACGGCGGGTTGAGCGCTGCGCTCGAGAGCGCATTCGGAATCGGAGGTGCGCTGGGTGGGGAGCTCGGCGCCGCCCTCGGTGCGCTCCTGGGCGCGGCAGTCGAGGCCGGCGCCGAGCTCGGTGGGGGGCTCGGTGCCGGCTTCGACGCGGCACTCGACAGCGCCCTGGCGCTGGGCGGCAGCCTGGGTGGCGCGCTCGGCGGTGACCTCGCCGCCCAGCTGGGTACGTCGCTGAGCGGCCTGTTGGAATCTGCGCTGTCGATCGGCGGGTCGATCGGCGGCGACCTCGGTGCCGCGCTGGGCGGCGCCCTCGAACTGGGCGGCATGATCGACGTCGCCGACCTTGTGAACATCGACGGGGCCCTGGACCTCGGCGCCTCGCTCGGCGCCCTGCTGGGCGGCTCGCTCGGTGTGGACGGCGCTCTCACCACGGAACTCGCCGCGGCCCTCGGCGCCGCTCTGGACGGTCTGGGCAGCCTTGATCTGACCGGCCTGCTCGCGACCGGCGGCGGTCTGACGGCGGCACTCGAGAGCGCGTTCGGGATCGGCGGCGACCTCGGGGCACAGCTCGGAGCGGCCTTCGGTGGCGTTCTCGACGGTGTGGTCGAGGCCGCCGGTGGTCTCGGTGGCTCGTTGGAAACCGCGCTCGGTGGTGCCCTCGGCATCGGTGGTGACCTGTCGGCGGCGCTGAACGGCGCGCTCGAGTCGGCGCTGTCGGTGGGCGGCAGCCTGGGGACCGAGCTGGCCGGCAACATCGGCGGCGATCTGACGGCTGCGCTCAGCGGTGCCCTCGAATCCGTGCTCGCCGCAGGCGGTTCGGTCGGTGCGGATCTCGGTGCCGCACTGGGAGGAGCGCTCGAGGGCGGAATCGGCGGAAGTCTCGACCTCGACGGCCTGATCGGTGCGGGCGGTGATCTGGGTGCCGCGATCAGTGCCGCGCTGGGCAGCGCCCTCGACGTCGACGGCGCGCTCACCGCGACGCTGGGCACGGCGCTGGGCAGCGCACTTGCGCTCGGCGGCAGCCTCGAAGTGGGTGCGGGCGCCGACCTCGGCGGCCTGCTCGAGGGCGCGTTCGGTGTGGGCGGTTCCGCGGGCGCAGATCTCGGCGCCGCGTTGGGCGGCATGCTCGGCGGCGGCCTCGAGTCCGGTGGCTCCCTCGACCTGGGCAGCGTGCTCGCCGGCGACGGCGGCTTCGGCACCGAGCTGGGTGGTGCGTTGAGCGGTCTGCTCGGTGCGGGCGGCTCGCTCGGCGGCGACCTGGGCGCGGCACTCGATGCGGCGATCGGGGCCGGTGGCGGTCTCGGTTCGACCGTCGATCCGGGCGGCCAGGTGGGTGGCGGTCTCGGTTCCACCGGTGACCTCGGCGCGGGCCTGGGCGGTGGGCTCGACCTCGGCGGGAACATCCTGGGCGACGTCTCTGGTGCTCTCGACGGCGCCCTCGGCGGCGCGGTGGACGCCGCGACGACGGCGATCGGGAATGCCCAGATCGGCGGCGACTTCGGTTCGAGTGCAGGCTTCGACGCCGGCGTCGACACCGGGTTCGAGACCGGCGTCGGCGCGGCGACCGGTGCGGGCGTCGCAGGAACCGGCGACATCGTGGCCGACCTCACCGGTGGCGTGAACTCGGCGCTGCAGGGCGCGCTCGACGCTGCCGGAAACGCGTGGTCCTCGATCGACGTCGACGCGTTCGGTTCGGGTCATTCGGACGCCGGCCTGTTCGCGAACGGTCTCGGTGACCTGGGCGGGCACATCGATCCGGTCGTGGTCGATCCCGCGGCGGCGCTGGATCCGGGACACGATCTGCTGCCGTGACGGCAGGAAACGGTCTGTAACGAACGGGGCCCCGTGCGCGCTAAGGCGAACGGGGCCCCGATTCGCATCCAGCGGACCGGCGGATCAGTCAGCACGCGGACGTCGGTGCGCGTGCAGGTCGGAAGAGAAGCGGGGCAGCGGGACTCATGGACAACGTCGGTAGCGCCACCTCGGAATCGGCTCTCACGAGCCTGCTCGATCGGACGTCGGAGATCGCGTCGTCCGCGGGCAGAGCGGATCTGGTGGATCGCCTCGCAGTGGTCCGGCGCCGCGTCGTCGACCCACGCTTCCGGGTCGTGGTGGTCGGTCAGCTCAAACAGGGCAAGAGCCAGTTCGTGAACTCGTTGCTCAACCTTTCGGTGTGCTCGGTCGGCGACGACGAGACCACCGCGGTACCGACGGTGGTGCAGCACGCCGAACAGGCGTCCGCCGAGCTGGTTCTCGCCGAGCCCGGTGGGGAGACGCGCCGGGTGGAGGTGCCGCTCGCGGAACTGGACTCGGTGACGCCGTCGACGCCGCTCGCGCAGGGCCGGGAGGTGCTGCGCCTCGAGGTGGGTGTGCCCAGCCCGCTGCTCGCCGACGGGCTGGTGTTCGTCGACACCCCGGGGGTGGGCGGTCACGGAAACCCGCACGCGGCAGCCACTCTGGGTCTGCTGCCGGGGGCCGACGCGGTACTCGTGCTCTCCGACGCCAGCCAGGAGTTCACCGAACCGGAGCTGGCGTTCCTCCGACAGGTGACGGGTCTGTGCCCGGCCGTCGCGTGCCTGATCACCAAGACCGACCTGTACCCGCACTGGCGGCGGATCGTCGAGGCGGACGCCGGACATCTGACGCGGGCCGGCATCGACGTCCCGCTGCTGGCCGTCTCGTCGCTGCTGCGCTCGCACGCGATGCGCCTCGACGACCGGTCGCTGCACGACGAGTCGGGTTTCGCGGCGCTGTACGACTTCCTCCGGGAACGGGTCGTCGACCATGCGGCGGGTGGACTGCGCCGGGCCGTTTCGCTCGACGTCCATGCCGTCGTCGAGCACCTCATGCTCTCCCTGGGCAGCGAGCTCGCGGCGCTGCGCGATCCCGCGAAGGGCGCTGCGGCCGTCGCCGAGCTGCAGCGCGCGAAGGCCGTCACCGAGGAACTGCAGAAGAAGACGTCGCGCTGGCAGCAGACCCTCGCCGACGGGATCGCCGATCTCGCGTCGGACATCGATCACGACCTGCGCGACCGGCTTCGGCAGGTGACGCGGGAGGCCGAACGCGCCGTGGACGAATGCGATCCGGGCAAGGAGTGGGACGAGCTGGGGGAGTGGCTCGAGCAGCAGATCGCGCAGTCGGTGGGTGACAACTTCGTGTGGGCGCACGAGCGTGCGCTGTGGCTCGCGGAGGTGGTGGCCGAGCACTTCGCGGACGCGGGCACCGTGGAACTGCCACACCTGGACGTCGGGGATCTCGACAGCGTGCTCGATCCCGTCGCCGCGCTCTCCGATCTCGAGTCGGGCCGCATCGGCATCGCCCAGAAGGTGCTGGTCGGGATGCGCGGATCGTACGGCGGCGTGCTGATGTTCGGTCTCATCACGACGCTGATGGGCATGACCCTGCTCAACCCGATCTCGGTGGGTGCGGGAGTTCTGCTCGGTACCAAGGCCTATCGCGACGACCGGGAGACCCGGGTCGTGAAACGGAGGGCCGACGCGAAGGTCGCGATCCGGCGTTTCACCGACGACGTGAGCTTCCAGGTCGGCAAGGAGTCCAAGGACCGGCTACGGCTGATCCAGCGCCTGCTGCGCGACCACTTCACGGCCATCGCGGAACAGACGCTGCGTTCGCTCGGGGACTCGTTGCGGGCCGCGCAGGAGGCGGCGAAAGTCGAATCGACCGGGCGGACCCGACGCGCCGGCGAGGTGGAACAGCAGATGGCCGTCCTCGAGACCTTGAAGAGCCGTGCGGCGCAGCTTTTTCCGGTCGACTCCGCCGCGAACGAGGAGCTGTCCGCATGACCGCCGCGATGACGCTGGGGCGCGCGCGGGACCTGATCGCCGCAGCCAAGGCCGCCTACTCCGACAACCCGGAGGCGCGCGCGCAACTGGCCGAGTGCGCGGCCCGGCTCGAGGAGCCGCTGCGCGTCGCGCTGGCAGGCTCACTCAAGGCCGGGAAGTCGACGCTGCTCAACGCCTTCGTGGGGCAGGACATCGCCCCCACCGACGCGACCGAGTGCACCCGGGTCGTCACGTGGTACCGCAGCGGTACCACCCCGACGGTCACCGCCCGCTACGACGGCGACGCGTCGGCCAACGTGGCGGTGCGCAGACACGAGGGACGTCTGACGTTCGACCTCGGCGACCTCACCGCGGACCGCGTCGACCGGCTGGACGTGGAATGGCCGGCCAGCGCGCTGGCGCAGACCACGATCATCGACACACCGGGCACGTCGTCGCTGTCGAAGGACGTCTCGGCCCGCACCTTTCGGATGCTCACCCCCGAGAACGCGGTGTCCGGGGCCGACGCCGTGGTCTACCTGCTGCGCAGCCTCAGCGCATCCGACGTCCAGTTCCTGGGCCGGATCGGTGCGCACGTGGGCGGCGAGTCGGGGCCGCTCGGTGTGGTCGGTGTGGTCTCCCGGGCCGACGAGGTGGGTGCCGGCCGGGCCGACGCGATGATGTCGGCGCAGGAGGTCGCGGCGCGATTCACCGACGAACTCGAGCTCACCGGACTGTGCCAGGCCGTGGTTCCGGTCGCCGGGCTGCTGGCGCTGGGAGCACGCACGTTGCGGCAGAGCGAGTTCGCGGCCTTCGAGGCGCTCGCCCGGGTGCCCGACGCCGATCTGCAGCTCGCGATGCTGTCCGCCGACCGCTTCTGCCGCGACGACGCCGCGCTCCCGGTGGACGCCGCGATGCGACGTCAGCTCGCGGACCGGTTCGGGCTCTTCGGTATCCGCCTCGCGATCATGCTCATCCGGCTCGGTGTGAACGATTCCCCGGGCCTGGCAGCGGAACTGGTCGCCCGCAGCGGACTCGACGAGCTGCGGCAGGTGATCGACGTCCAGTTCGGTCAGCGCGCCGAACAGTTGAAGACGCACTCCGCGCTGGTGGCGCTCGAACGGGTGCTCACCGTGCACCCGTCGGACGCGACGACGCGCCTGCTCGACGAGGTCGGACGCCTGCTCGCCGACGTCCACGGGTTCCAGGAACTACGGATGCTGGGACGGCTGCGCAGCGCCGAGACCGGGCTCTCCGCCGAGGACCTCACCGAATTGCAGCGGCTCATCGGCGGGTTCGGCATCGATCCGGCGCAGCGTCTGGGCCTGGCGGCGGACGCGTCGATCGAGGACGGCCGGGAGGCCGGGCTCACCGCGGTGCGCAAGTGGCGCGAGCGGGCCGCACACCCACTGGTCGACCAGTTCACGGCGCGCGCCTGCCGCGTCGCGGCCCGCAGCGCCGAGGGTGTGCTGGCGGACCTGGGCGGTGTCGGCGGCGCCGGGGGCTATGGCGGGGCGATGCGGCTGGACCTCGACACCGGTTCGGTGCGGGTGACGCCCGCCTAGCTACTGCTCGTCGAGCGGCCGCAGGAAGTGCCCGGCGATGTCGAGGGCGGGACCGGAACTCTCCCCCGAGACCACCAGCACCGCGAACGCGACGGTGCCGCGGATCCCGACGAACCAGCCGTGGGAGTGCTTGCCGTCGCCGAACTCCGCGGTGCCGGTCTTACCCATCAGCCCGGAGATGTCGGAGAGGCTCGTGGCGGTGCCGCTGCGGACGGCCTCGGTCATCATGGCCTTCAGATCCCGCACGTGCGCGGGGTCGAGCTTGTCGGGCTCGTGGTCGGCGGTGGTGGTCTCGCCGCCGATGAACTGCGGCAACGGGGCGCTGCCGCGGGCGATCGCCGCGGCCACCATCGCCATCCCGAACGGGCTCGCGAGATTCTCGCCCTGGCCGATCGCGGCCTCCACCCGTTGTGCCGGGGTGTCCGCCGACGGCACCGAACCGGTGACGGTCGTCAGCCCCGGGGTCACGTAGTCGACGCCCAGGCCGAACTCGCGCGCCTGGTTCTGCAGCGCGTCGGCGGGCAGGTCGACCGCGAGCCGGCCCATCGTGGTGTTGCACGAGTGCGCGAACGCGGTGTGCAGCGGAACCCGGCCCAGATCGAACTCGTTCTCGTTGGGGATGACGCGCCCGGAGATGTTCGCGGTGCCCGGGCAGTCGACGACGCTGTCGGCGTTCACGGCGCCGCTCTGCAGTGCCGCCATCGTCGTGACGGTCTTGAACGTCGAGCCCGGCGGATACAAGCCGGTGAGGGCGATCGGCCCGGACCGGTCGGCGGGTGCGTTCTGGGCCACCGCGAGCACCTGGCCGTTCCCGGAATCGAGGGCGACCAGCGCGGCCGCACGAGGCTCGGTGTCCACCGCCCGCTGGGCGAGATACTGCAGCCGGGGATCGAGAGTCGTGCGCATCGCCGTCCCGGCGGGCGGATCGCCGCCGGCGAGGGTGCCGGTCACGCCGCCGTCGGCGTCGACGGCCTGGACCCGCCAGCCCGCCGAATCCTTCTGCCGGGCCTCCCATGTCGCCCGCACCCCGGCCACGACCGGGGACGTCATCTCCCGATCGACGGTGAGCAGCCGCAGCTGGTCGGACAGGTGGATGCCGGGAATTCGTTCGAGGTCCGCACGGATCGGTTCGACGTCCTCCTGGCGCAGCGTCACCAGGTCGATCCGCGCGCCCGGCGCGGTCGGCGCACCGGGGTCGGGCGGCGCGAGTTCGAACCCCGGCACGGCCTTCGCGAGCAGTGCGCCCAGGCGGGTGCGGACCGTGGGCACGAGCGCGCTCGACTCGACGGCGACCACCGTGACCGTCCGCGGTTCCATCAACGCCATGCCGTTGGCGTCCAGCACCGCCCGGGTGTCGGTGACCGGCGTGTACTGCAACGCCTGGTCGCCGCGGAGTCGTTCGTTGACCACCGAGGCGGACCAGTCGACGCGCCGGGACCCGTCGGCGGTGGTGAGTGGCACCGTCGTCGAATAGCTCCACGTCCGGCCCCCGCCGAAGTCCCAGTCGGAGCGGTACGTGAACGCAGTGTCGTCGGCGTGCTCGACGGTGAAGTCGGCGTCGGTCTCCTCGCCGAGGCCGTCGAACGTCCGGCGCAGCACGTCGCTCGCGCCGTCCGGGTCGTCGGTGAGCGCCGCGGCCGCTGCCACGTCGGCGCCGCCGAGGGCACCGACGAACTTCTTCGCCACCTTCTCACCGGAGTCCGGCCCGCCCAGCATGCCGCACGACGTCAGCGTCAGCGCCGCGGAGAGCACCAGCGCTCCGCGCCTCCATCCGACCGGACCGACCGGGTTCGTCCCGATGGGGGTCATCGTCACTCCGCTCGCTCGACGTCGATACCGAGTGGCAGCGAAGCATCGACGCCCGGGTCCAGTCCAATATGCTATCGGGGTGAGCGTGATAGTCGATCAGAATAATTGCAGTTCAGAGTCGTAATGAACCTGCTGCTACATCTCGAATTCTTCGTCGCGGTGGCCGAGGAACAACACTTCGGCCGCGCGGCCGCGCGCCTCGGGATGACGCAGCCGCCGCTCAGCCAGGGCGTGAAGAAGCTCGAGCGCGAGCTGGGCGTCACCCTCTTCCACCGAGGATCGAAGGGTGTCGTGCTCACCGCGAGCGGGCACGCGCTGCTTCCCGACGCGATCGACCTGGTGCGGCAGGCGGGGCGGTTCACCGACACCGCCAGACGCCGCAGGGTCCAGGACCGCACGCTGCGGGTCGGGGTGATGCCGAAGGTGCCGACCGCCCTCGTCGCCGATGTCGCCGCGACCCTCCGGACGTTCGACGAGCCGGCGCGGGTCGAGGTGAGCATCGCGCCCAGCACCGACCTCGTCGACCAACTGGCCGCGGGCGCGCTCGACCTCGGGGTCATCGAACATCCGGCGCTGGTGGACCCGCTCACCGGTACCGACGTCGTATCGCTGCCGCTGACGCTGCTGGTCCCGGCGTCGCATCCGGCCGCCGCGCAGGACCCGTGCGGGCTGTCCCGGCTCACGGGCCTGCGGTTCGCGTCGCCACCACGATCCGACGGGCCTGCCGCGTACGACCTGCTGGACGACGCGTTCGCGCGCGTCGGCGCCGACCTCGACGTCGTCAACGCGCCCGACGACCGATGGGCCCTCGCGCTCGTCGCGGCCGGCCAGGCCTTCGCGCTCACCGCGGACCGCACCCTCGATGCGACCGGGGTGGCGCGGGTCCGTCCGGGCGACGACTCGATCCGGCTACGCCTGCGCTGTCTGCGGTCATCGTCGGCGGACGTGCCGGACGGCGTGCTCGACGCCGTCGCCGCCCGAATCGCCGTCTACGCGGCGGGCGGGCAGGTGACATCGTGACGGCGACCGGTCGCGTCGCGGACGTGTTCGCCGACGCCGCAGTCCGCGGTTGGATGCACGCCGTCCCGGTGTCGGGCGGTCGCGCCGGGGTGGACGTCGGGGTCGGCGCCGACGACCCGGTGGTCACGGCGTCGGTGTACAAGTTGCCGCTCGTCGTCGCGTTCTGCCGCCTCGTCGACGCCGGCGACCTCGACCCGCGGGAACAGGTGACGCTCGACCCGTCGACCCGGACCACCGGACCCACCGGCGTCTCGCAGATGTCGGATCCGGTGCGAATGTCGCTACGCGACATGGCGCGGTCGATGATGGCGATGTCCGACAATGCGGCCGCCGACGAACTGCTCCGCCGCGTCGGCGTGGACCGGGTGAACGAAACCATGCGGTCCCTCGGGCTGTCGTCCACCCGGATCGTCGGTGGCACGTCGGACATTCTCGAGTCGCTGGTGGCCGACACCGGCACGCGTTCGCCCGCCGAGGCGTTCGCCGCGATCGGCGACAACGACAGCGTCGTGTTCCCCCGTGGCTACGATCCGGTGCTGTCGAGCGCGACGACGCCGCGGGACATGACCACGCTGCTGTCGGCGGTGTGGAGCGGTGCCGTGCTGTCCACGGACCAGACGGCTTTCGTGCGCGCGGTGATGGCGAGTCAGATCTTCACGGCGCGCCTACGGTCCGGGTTCCCGTTCGCCGACGTCGTGGTGGCGGGAAAGACCGGAACGCTCGGTGCGGTCCGAAACGAGGTGGGTGTCATCGAATTTCCCGACGGCGACGCGTTCGCGGTCGCGGTGTTCACGCGTGCCGCTCGCGCGGACGCGTTGTTGCCCAGGGCCGATGCGGCGATCGGGCAGGCGGCCCGCACCGCGATCGCGGAACTGCGCAAGTTGGTCTGATCGGGCGGGCACCGGCACCCGGTCCGCGAAATCCTCGCCCCGTCAACTCGAGTGGCGGAAACGTTCTCGAGAACCGACGAGTCCTGCCGCAGCCGTGAATCATTCACAGAGCTGTCCACAGGTGTGAGTGGTCGGTTTCCGAGCCTTGCCGGAGAAGTGCTGTCCAGCAGAACACTCCGCCAGCCGTCATGATGGAGATCCGGCCGGAAACCTTGCGAACGACGAACAGGCGGAAACGAGGTGGAGATCTGATGACGACTCGAGGAACGGGAAGTCGCAACGAGGCCGACCGAGTCACGTTGAACGCGATCGCGGCGAGTCTGGACGCGATGATCGGCAGCGGCGCGAGCTCGAAGGCCGCCGGCGTCTCGGGCGCGGACCTGCGCCGGGACTTCGGATTGGTGCACAAGTTCCTGACGGCATACGACATCGGTCAACCCGGGCTGGTCGACGCCGACGAGTTCGACCGACTGGTTGCGCAGTACACGTAGCCGTACCCGACACGAACGGAGGAACGAGACGAATGACCCCTGACGAGAAGAACCGTGAAACCGCTCGAGAAGACGTCGAGTCCGATCCGGGTGGGCGCGGGACCTGGGCGGAAGAGGGCGGCGCGACCCCGCAGGGACCGGCGACGGACGCCGGCCCCGACTCGAGGGACGAGCGCGACTGATACGAACCCGTTCTCGAGAAGTGGGGAACGGACTATCGCTGCAGCCTGCGCAGCGCCGACAGCGCCGCGTTGTGCCCGCCCATGCCGTGCACTCCGCCGCCGGGCGGTGTCGATGCGGAACAGATGTAGACGCCGGGAATGCCCGTCGAGTACGGATCGAGCGCGATCCGCGGCCGGGACAGCATCTGCACCGGATCGTTGGCACCCGACGCAATGTCGCCGCCCACGTAATTCGGGTTGTAGCGGGGCATCTCGGTAGCCGACCGGGCGAAGGCCCCCACGATCCGGTCGCGCACGCCCGGTGCGAAACGCTCGAGCTGACGCAGGATCGCCTCGGTGGCGTCCCCGGGATAGCCGTGCGGTACATGCGCGTAGGCCCACACCGGGTGCACATCGCCCGCGGAGCGGGACGGATCGGCGAGATACTGCTGAGCGACCAGAACGAACGGCCGCTCCGGCATCCGGCCGCGGTGCACGTCGCGTTCGGCGGCCGTGATCTCCTCGAGGGTGCCGCCCACATGCACGGTGCCGGCCCGGCGGCACGCCGGATCGCGCCACGGGACGCCACCCTCCACCGCGAGATCGAGCTTGAACGCCGCCGGGCCGTACCGGAAGCGGCGGTACGCCCGCGCGACCCGGCCGGGCAGGAGGTCGCCGGCCAGGTCCGCGACACCGGTGGGGGACAGGTCGAGCAGCGTGACGTCGGCGCGGGGCAACTCGCCCAGCGAGCGGACGCGTCGGCCCGTCTCGATACGGCCGCCGTGTGCCCGCAGTAACGACGCCAGCGCGTCGGTGACGGCGCGGGACCCGCCCTTGGCGACGGGCCACCCGTAGCGGTGGCCGGCGCCGAGCATCAGCAGCCCCGCGGCCGCCGTCGTGGGACGGGTGAGGGGGTAGTAGGCGTGCGCGGCCACCCCGGCGAACAGGGCGCGGGCCTGGTCGGTGCGCCAACGTCGGGCCGTGAGCGTCGCGGGCGCGAGCGCGCCGATTCCGAAACCGGCCAGTGCGATCGGATGGCGGGGCAGGTGAGCGATCGGACGGAGCACCTCGGCGGCGATGTCGTCGAAGCGATCTGCGATGGGGCCGAACAGTTTCGCCCACGCCCGGCCGTCGGGCCCCAGGCGGCCGGCCGTCTGTTCGAGGGACCGCACGAACACGGCCGCGACCGCGTCGTCGAGCGGGTGCGCCAGATCGATTTCGGGGTAACACCATTCGAGCCCGTGCGCGGCGAGGTCGAGGGAGCGGAAGAAGGGCGACGCCACCCCCATCGGGTGGACTGCCGAGCAGTCGTCGTGCAGCAGGCCCGGGGCCAGTCGCTCGGTGGTGCGGGTGCCGCCCCCGATCGTGTCGGCGGCCTCGTAGACGGTGACCCGCACCCCGCGCAGCGCGAGCGTCACCGCCGCGGCCAGTCCGTTGGGGCCGGCGCCGACGACGACTCCCTCGGTCATCGGACCGCGTCACCCCGCTGACGGAGCCATGCCGAGGCGGCCCCCGTGTAGAGCAGGGCCGTCCCCACGGCGGCCAGTCCGGCCTGCAGCAGCGGCGCCCAGGTGAGCGCGTGGAGTGTGAGGTCGCCGGCATCGGCGAGCACACTCCACGCTGTCACCGCCCCGGCGGCGGTGAGGACGGCGACCGCGGTGAGCCACACCCGGCCGCGACCGCTGCGCAGTCGCACGATGCCGAGCACGGCGGCGAGGACCAACAGCAGTCCGACGCCGCCGACTCCCAGCACGGTGAGTCCCGCCACCTGGTCGACCGTGGTCGGGTCGGCCGTCGGGTTGCGTAAGCCGAGCCCGGAGGCGAGGGCGTCGACGACGGCGTCGTACTCGATTCCGAGGGCACCGGCCAGGATCGTGAACGCCGCGAACGAGAGGGCCCAGGTGGTGACCGCCGCGCGCAGGCTCCGCGGTGCGGTACCCGGATCGACCGCGCGGACGTGCAGCGGCGCGACCGCTACGTCCGGACGGGGCGGTCGTGGGCGGTGCGCGGTGGCCTCGGGTTCGCCGGTGGTGTCCACGTCGGAATCGTATCCAGCGTAGGGAACGAATCGGCGGAACCGGAACGTTCGACGGGCCGGGAACAAACTCGCCACCGCGCCCGTTGAGCCTATCGAGAACCTGAGTGTAAGAGACTCAACTTTGGAGTTGACTTCGATCGAGGTCGGATGCAAACTTGAGCCGAATACGCTCATCTGAGGTTCGTCAGGTCAGTGTACGGATCGGAAACCGCAGCTCACAAAGCTGCAACAGAGGGAAGTGAGGGATCACTATGGCTCGTGCGGTCGGAATCGACCTCGGGACCACCAACTCGGTCGTGTCTGTGCTCGAAGGCGGCGAAGCTGTAGTGGTCGCCAACGCCGAGGGCTCGCGCACCACCCCGTCGATCGTCGCCTTTGCCAAGAACGGTGAAGTGCTCGTCGGTCAGCCCGCCAAGAATCAGGCGGTCACCAACGTCGACCGCACCATCCGCTCGGTCAAGCGCCACATCGGCACCGACTGGACCGTCGAGATCGACGACAAGAAGTACACGCCGCAGGAGATCAGCGCCCGCACGCTGATGAAGCTCAAGCGCGACGCCGAGGCCTACCTCGGTGAGGAGATCACCGACGCGGTCATCACCGTCCCCGCCTACTTCGAGGACGCGCAGCGCCAGGCCACCAAGGAGGCCGGACAGATCGCAGGCCTGAACGTCCTGCGCATCGTCAACGAGCCCACTGCGGCCGCGCTGGCTTACGGCCTCGACAAGGGCGAGAAGGAACAGACCATCCTGGTCTTCGACCTCGGTGGCGGCACCTTCGACGTGTCCCTGCTGGAGATCGGCGACGGCGTCGTCGAGGTCCGGGCGACCTCCGGTGACAACCACCTCGGTGGCGACGACTGGGACGAGCGCGTCGTGTCGTGGCTCGTCGACAAGTTCAAGGCGCAGAACGGCATCGACCTCACCAAGGACAAGATGGCCCTGCAGCGTCTGCGTGAGGCTGCGGAGAAGGCCAAGATCGAGCTGTCCAGCTCGCAGAGCACCTCCATCAACCTCCCGTACATCACCGTCGACGCGGACAAGAACCCGCTGTTCCTCGACGAGCAGCTCACCCGCAGCGAGTTCCAGAAGATCACCTCCGATCTGCTGGACCGCACCCGCGCGCCGTTCCAGGCCGTGGTCAAGGACTCGGGCATCGCCGTCAAGGACATCGACCACGTCGTGCTCGTCGGTGGCTCCACTCGTATGCCGGCCGTCTCCGACCTGGTTCGCGAGCTCACCGGTGGCCGTGAGCCCAACAAGGGCGTCAACCCGGACGAGGTCGTGGCCGTCGGTGCCGCGCTCCAGGCCGGTGTCCTCAAGGGTGAGGTCAAGGACGTCCTGCTGCTCGACGTCACCCCGCTGTCCCTCGGCATCGAGACCAAGGGTGGCGTGATGACCAAGCTCATCGAGCGCAACACCACGATCCCCACCAAGCGGTCGGAGACCTTCACCACGGCGGACGACAACCAGCCGTCGGTGCAGATCCAGGTGTTCCAGGGTGAGCGCGAGATCGCCTCGCACAACAAGCTCCTCGGATCGTTCGAGCTGTCCGGCATCCCGCCGGCCCCGCGCGGTGTGCCGCAGATCGAGGTCACCTTCGACATCGACGCCAACGGCATCGTGCACGTGACCGCGAAGGACAAGGGCACGGGCAAGGAGAACACGATCAAGATCCAGGACGGCTCCGGTCTGTCCAAGGAAGAGATCGATCGGATGATCAAGGACGCCGAGGCGCACGCGGAGGAGGACAAGAACCGCCGCGAGGAGGCCGAGGTCCGCAACCAGGCCGATTCGCTGGTGCACCAGACCGAGAAGTTCATCAAGGACAACGAGGACAAGGTGCCCGCCGACGTCAAGGAGAAGGTCGAGGCCGCGATCACCGAGGTCAAGACCGCTCTCGCCGGGACCGACATCGCCGCCGTCAAGGCTGCGGTGGAGAAGCTGTCGACCGAGTCGCAGGCCCTGGGCCAGGCGATCTACGACGCCCAGGCTGCCGATTCCGCCGCCGGTGACGGCGCCGGACAGGCCCAGGACGGCGACGTCGTCGACGCCGAGGTCGTGGACGAGCCGACCGATCAGGACAAGAAGTGACGGCGGAGAACCCCGAGCGGGAGGTGACCGCCGACGACCAGGTCACGGACACCGCCGACGCCACCGCCGCGGCCGCCTCTCCGGAGGCGGCCGAGGCCGGCGCGACGGAGTCCGACGACCTGAGCGCCATCACCGCCGAACTCGAGAAGGCCAGCACCGAGCTGGGCTACGCGAAGGCGGAGATCGCCAACATCCGCCGCAACGCCCTCGCCCGGATCGATCGGGCCGTCGAGGACGAGCGGGTGTCGGTGGTGTCGAAGTTCCTCGACCTCGTCGACGACCTCGACCGGGCGCGCGCCCACGGCGACCTGGAGACGGGTCCGCTGAAGGCGCTGTCGGACAAGCTCTCCGGAGTGCTCGACGGGCTCGGCCTGGCCGGGTTCGGCGAGGAGGGCGACCCGTTCTCCCCGGATCTGCACGAGGCTGTGCAGATGGAGGGCAACGGCGACAACCCCGTGCTCGGGAACGTGCTGCGCAAGGGCTACCGCCTCGGAGACCGGGTTCTCCGCACGGCGATGGTCACCGTCACCGACGGCGAGCCTGCAGCCGATGCGGCAGCCGAGTAGATAGACACATAACAGTGAAAGGAGGAGGCGCCCAGTGAGCCAACGGGAGTGGATCGAGAAGGACTTCTACAAGGAACTGGGCGTCTCCTCCGACGCGTCCGCCGACGACATCAAGAAGGCGTACCGGAAGCTGGCGCGGGATCTGCATCCCGACGCCAACCCCGGCGACACCAAGGCGGAGGAGCGGTTCAAGGCGGTCAGTGAGGCCAACGCGGTTCTCTCCGATCCGGCCAAGAAGAAGGAGTACGACGAGGCCCGTCGGCTCTTCGCGAGCGGCGGATTCGGCCCCGGCGCCGGGTACTCCACCGGCGGTGGTGGATTCGGTGGCGGCGGCTTCGACTTGGGCGACCTGTTCGGTGGCGGCGCCGCCGGCGGCGACGGTGGACTCGGCGACATCTTCGGCGGGCTGTTCAACCGGAGCGGCGGCCGATCCGCGTCGAGCACACGACCGCGCCGCGGCAGCGATGTCGAGACCGAGACCACCCTGGACTTCCGCGAGGCCGCGCAGGGTGTGACCGTCCCGCTGCGCCTCACGAGCCCGTCCGCCTGCACCACCTGCCACGGCAGTGGCGCCAAGCCGGGTACCAGCCCGCGAGTGTGCCCGCGCTGCAACGGCACCGGTGTCGTGAGCCGCAACCAGGGTGCATTCGGATTCAGTGAACCGTGCGACGACTGCCGCGGCACCGGATCGATCATCGACGAGCCGTGCAGCGACTGCCACGGCAACGGTGTCACCAACCGGACCCGCACCATCACCGTCCGCGTCCCCTCCGGGGTGAGTGACGGTCAGAAGATCCGTCTCGCCGGTCAGGGCGAGGCCGGTCTGCGCGGCGCGCCGTCCGGCGACCTGTACGTGACCGTCCACGTCCGCCCCGACAAGGTGTTCGGGCGCAACGGCGACGACCTGACGCTCGTGGTTCCCGTGAGCTACGGCGAACTGGTACTCGGCACCACGCTGTCCGTTCCGACGCTGGACGGCCGGGTGGGCGTGAAGGTTCCCGCCGGTACCGCGGACGGACGAATTCTCAGGGTGCGAGGGCGCGGTGTGCCCAAGCGCGGCGGAGGCGCCGGAGATCTGCTCGTCACCGTGAAGGTGGCGGTTCCGCAGAAACTCGACGATCCCGCCATCGAAGCCCTCCGGACGTACCTGGAGGCGGAGAAGGCCAGCGGATTCGATCCGCGAGCAGGATGGGCCGGGGCCTGACCGGCTCCGAACCGATCGGACAGGTGAACCATCATGAGCGACAAGCCACGCAAGAAATCGGAGGTCCCCGCGGACCCCGACGCGCGGGTGTTCGTCATCTCGGTGGCCGCCGAACTCGCCGGCATGCACGCGCAGACGCTGCGCAACTACGACCGGCTCGGACTGGTCACCCCGCACCGCACCACCGGTGGTGGACGCCGGTACTCGCCGCGGGACGTGGCGCTGCTGCGTGAAGTGCAGCGCCTGTCCCAGGACGAGGGCGTCAACCTCGCCGGCATCAAGCGCATCATCGAGCTGACCAACCAGGTGGAGGCGCTGCAGAACCGCGTCGACGAGATGGCCGCCGAGATCGCGCGCGTCCACGCGAGCTACCGCCGCGAACTCGTACCCATTCCGCGCAGCAACGCCCTCGTCGTCTGGAAACCGCGCAACCAGCGCTGATTTCGGGCCTCCAACGGGAATCCACGGCACACCTTCCGCCCGGAAGCGTGCCGTGGATTCCCGTTCGGCTTTTCACACCGGGGCGCCGGCGTCGCGTAGAACGCGGGTCACCTGCGCGATCAGCGTGGCCCGGCCGTGGATCAACTGCCGGGCCTTCACCCGGATCACCCGCCACCCCGCTGCCTCGAGCGCGTTCCAGCGTTCGACGTCGCGGTTGCGCTGCTCGGGTTCGAAGTGGTGATCACCGTCGTACTCGACGATGACGCCCCACTGTTCCCACACCATGTCGACTCGGCCGACGAAGCGGCCACGGTCCCGGATCGCCAACTGAGTGCCCGGGCGGGGGAGGCCGGCCCGGACGAGCGTCAGCCGGGTCCTTGTCTCCCACGGTGATTCGGCGCCCTCGTCGGAGGCGTCGATCACGGAGCGCAACTGCACGATTCCGCGAGCACCCGGGTGCCGTTCGGCAAACGACGCGAGTTCGGCGCGGGTGGTTCCCGTCGACTGGTAGAGCGCGTCCACGATCTCCACTGCCCGGTCGAACTCGATTCGACGTCCCAGATCGAATGCCGTACGCAGCGGGCTCGTCAGCGCGACGCCGCCGCGGGAGGCGATCTCGGCCGCCGGGATCGCGTCGCGGTAGAGCGCGATGCCGGGTGGCGGACGAAGGTGGTCGGTGGACGCGAGCGCGCCGGGCGCAGCGCCGTCTATCCATTTGGTGCCCCACAGGGCCGCGGCGGAGTGTCCCGCGAGCGCGCCGCGGCCGCCGGCCCAACACCACACCGCTCGGGCGCGCAGGCAGGCGTCGACGTCGAGATCGTTGCGTACGTAGGTGTCCGGGTAGAGGCGGGTGTAGTGGCGACGCAGGCCGCGTCGACTCACCAACCCCCGGTCGAGCGCCACGGTGCCACGGAAAGGTTCCAGGAGTGCGGTCATGCCGAAACCGTTGCCGCGTGATCCGACGGGAAGTCGGTTCGGGAGACGCGTTCGAGAATCGTTGTGGAATTGCCGGGAGCTGTGGACAACTCCTCCGCCGGTCGGCGAACGGGAGTTCAGGACACGCGGTGGCCCGGGATCCGTGCCGGGGCTTCCCGTTGGCCGCTTCCCACCCCGTGGGGCTCCCGGTTGACGTTACCTATGTCACACCCATATGCTCCCACTCAATCAAGTGCTTGGTGAATCAAGCAAGTGCTTGATGGGAAGTGCTCGGTCGGTGAGACAGTGCAGTTCGACGTGTCGGGGCGTCTGCTGCGCCACTACCGGTTGTCAAGGTAGGGCCCTCGTGGTCGTCGGCCGGGCATTTCTGCGTCCCAAGACGCCAAGCGAGCGCTTGGTTTTGTACGTAGCGGGTGTTCTAGGAGGGCAGTCATGAAGAGTCGGCGTCCAGTTCTCGTCGCGGCAGTGGCCGCGTCGGTGTTGACGATGGCCGGGTGTGGAAGTGCGGATTCCGCCGAGGCCGGCGGTGCCGATCAGCCGTACCGCGTGCTCGTCACCGGCGGCATCAGCGCGCAGGGTGTCCTCAAGGCCAACGCGGACACGTCGATCCTCGCGACCAAGGCCGGCGTCGAGGTGCAGAACCAGGCGGGCGGCATCGGCGGCCGCAAGATCGAGCTGACCGTCGTCGACGACGCCGGCGACGCCACGATCGCGGTCACCAAGGTGCGCGAGGCGATCAACAAGCAGAAGCCGGACCTGGTCCTCAACTCCGGCCCGTCGTCCGTCGGCGCGGCCGTCCTGCCGATCCTCAAGCAGAACAAGATCCTCTCGTTCAACGTTGCGCCGACGCAGGACTCGACGGATCCGTCGAAGTTCCCGCTCAACTTCGACCTCGCGCCCGGTGCCGCCGACAATGCTCGCGGCATCGTCGGCCACGCGAAGGAGAAGGGCTACGACAGCATCGGCGTCATCCACGGCAGCACCGCCTACGGCGAGCTGTTCGGCAAGGAGATGACGACCGCGCTCGAGTCGGCAGGTCTGAAGCAGGCCGGCAACGAGGAGTACGAGGCCACCGCCCTCGACATGACCGCCCAGCTGCAGGCGCTCAAGAACGCCGGTGCCAAGGCCCTCGCGGTGGACGCCTACGGCGCCCCGCTCGGCTACCTCCTGCAGAGCATGCAGCGTCTGGGCTGGGACGTGCCGCTGGTCGGCAACACCTCGGTGGCCAGCACCAGCCTCGTCGCGAACGAGCCGCCGAACGGTGTCCTGGGTACACCTGAGGTCAAGAACCTTGTCGCGCAGGTCTTCACGAGCACCGTGTACGACCCGGACAACGCGGCCGTGAACCAGATGGTCGACACCATGGCCTCTCTGGGCACCATCCCGTCGACGCTCATCATCGCCGACAACTACGACGCGTTCCCGCTCGTCGCCGCGGCCGCGGAGAAGGCCGGCACCACCACCGACGCCGAGAAGCTCGCGCAGGCACTCGAGACCGAAGAGGTCCAGGCGAACGCCAAGACCGCGTTCCTGTCGCGCTACAACTTCACCGCCGACAACCACGGTCCCAACCCGAACCAGGACGAGATGAAGTTCATCGCGCCCACCAAGGTCGTCAACGGCCAGTTCGGTAACCCGGCGGCATGAGTTCCCTGACCAACGCTCCCTCCGCGACGCGAAGGAGGTTCTCGCAGTGACGATTCTGTGGTCGGGGCTCGCCCTCGGCGCTGTGTACGTGCTCGTCGCCATCGGGTACAACATCGTGTTCGTCTCGTCGAACACCTTCAACTTCGCGCAGGCGCAGTTGATGATGGTCGGCACGTTCGTCGCTTACACGGGTCTGGTGACCCTGAAGCTTCCCGTGCTGGTCGTCGCCGTCATGGCGACGGTGACGGTGATGGTCCTCGCCGCGATCGAGGAGGTGGTCGCGATCAGACCGGTCGCCGACCACCAGAACCAACTGGTGACGACATTGGGCGCGGCGACCCTGCTCAACGGCGCGACGCAGTTGATCTGGGGCAGCGAGCCGCTGACGGTTCCGTTCTTCGGATCGAACGATCCCATCACCCTGCTGGGTGGGCGCACGTATCCGGTGGAGATCGCGCTGCTGGTGCTGTCGATCGTGCTCGTGATCGCGCTGGGACAGCTGAGCAAGCGGACCATGACCGGTCTGGCGCTGATGGGTGTCTCGGAGGACCGCGAGGCCGCGATGCTCCGTGGCGTGAACGTGCGCCGGATCGCGATGGGCGCGTTCGCCTTCTCCGGTGCGCTCGCCGGCGTCCTGGGCCTGTTCGTCGGCCCGAAGACGTTCGCGGTCGCGACGCTCGGCGCGGCACTCGCCCTCAAGGGCTTCGTCGCACTGGCGATCGGTGGATTCGGTTCGCTGCCGGGCGCTCTCATCGGTGGCCTGACTGTCGGACTGGTCGAGTCGTTCACCGCGCTGTGGTTCGGCAGCCAGTACAGCAACATCGCCGTGTTCGTGGTGCTGATCGTCATCCTGATGGTCAAGCCGGCCGGACTGTTCGGCACGGTGAAGGAACGGGTGGTGTAGCCATGCAGATCTGGCGGACTCTCCGCGCGATCCCCAGCTGGATCTTCGCGCTCGTCTTCGGTGCCGCGGTGTTCTTCGCGCCCATGCTCGGCATGGACGCCACCAACACCCGTCAGCTGCAGCTCGCCTGCATCCTCGCCCTGGTGGTCAGTGGTCTGAACCTCAGCCTCGGCTACGCAGGCGAACTCGCACTCGGTCAGGCCGCGATGTACGCGGCCGGCGCGTACACGGCCGGGCTGCTGTCACAGGCCGGGCACACCGAGATCCTGCTGCAACTGGTGGCCGCCGGTGCGGTCGCGCTCCTGGTCGGCATCATCACCGGTATCCCGGGTCTGCGCCTGGGCAGTTGGTCACTGGCGATGACGTCGTTCTTCCTGATCCTGTTGGTGCCCGACATCCTGGCGATCTTCGGTGGCAACACCGGTGGCCGTAACGGCCTGTCCGGCATGGAGCCTCCGACGCTTTTCGGGCAGGACATCGACAAGGACTTCTACTACCTCGTCGTCGGCGTGACGATCCTGTGGTTCGTGGTGATGCGCAACCTGGTGGTGTCGCGTCACGGCATCGCGTTCCGCACGCTCAAGCAGTCGCCGGTCCTCGCCCAGTCCCAGGGCGTGTCCGTGTACCGGATGAAGCTGCTCGGCTACGCGATCGGTGCCCTGCCGGCCGGTCTGGCGGGTGCCCTGTTCGCGAACACCGACCTGTTCATCTCCCCGGAGGCGTTCGGGTTCACGTTCGCCACCGCGGTGCTGGCGGCGTCGATCCTCGGTGGCTCGGCCAGCGTGTACGGCGCGGTCATCGGTGCGGCCATCATGCAGTTCGGCCCCAACCAGTCCACCGCGTTCCAGGAGTACTCGCTGCTGTTCTACGGCGGCTTCCTGATCCTCGGTGGGGTGCTGCTCTCGGGCGGTCTGACCAAGGTATTCCGCGCCCTGGCGACCAAACTGGACCGCAAGTCCGGCATCGGGGCGATGGAGCGGCCGGAGCCACGGGATCCGAACGAGATCCCGGTCGTGGCGCCGATCTCCGGGTCCACCCTGGTGGTCGACGGCATCTCGAAGGCGTTCGGCGGCAATCAGGCGCTGAAGTCGGCGACGCTGCGCGCCGAGCCGGGGCAGGTGACGGCGTTGATCGGCCCGAACGGTTCGGGCAAGACGACGATGCTGAACATGATCTGCGGCTTCTACACCGCGGACGCGGGCCGGATTGTCATCGGTGACACCGAGGTTCAGAAGTTCTCGTCGCACCGGGTGGCACGGGAGGGCGTGGCCCGCACGTTCCAGACCCCGAACATCCCCGAGAACGTCACCGTGCTCGAGGCGGTCGCGTCGGGTCGGTACATGACCGACCGGGCGTCGATGATCTCCGCGATCCTGCGGCTGCCGAGCTTCCGCAAGGTCGCCAAGGCGGACATCGCCGAGGCCGAGCGGGTTCTCGAGCTCGTCGGTATGTCGCACCTGCGCAACGAGGTCGCCACGTCGCTGCCGCTGGGCATGCGGCGCATGCTCGAGGTGGCCCGCGCGGTGATCGCCGAACCGCGCGTGCTGCTGCTCGACGAGATCGCGTCCGGCATGGACGAGGACGAACTGGTGCGGTTGTCGGTGCTGATCCAGGCACTGCGCGACGCCGGAGCCACCGTGCTCCTGGTGGAGCACAACTTCCGACTGGTCCTCTCGCTCGCCGACACCATCGTCGTGCTGGCACAGGGACAGGTCATCGCGTCCGGCCCGCCCGCGGAGATCGAGCATCACCCTCGGGTGCTCAGCGAGTACCTCGGTGTCGATCCCGACAGCGGCACGGCCTCCGAGCTGGAGAAGGTGGAGTGATGAAACCGGTTCTGAGCGTTCGGAATCTGCAGTCCGGTTACGGAGACCTGCGGGTGGTGTGGGACGTCTCGTTCGACGTCTACCCGGGTCAGGTCACGGCACTGCTGGGCCGCAACGGCGCCGGCAAGACCAGCACGCTGCGCGCCGTCTCGGGCCTGAACAAGGTCCACGGCGGCACCATCGAGATGGACGGCCAGGACATCTCCGGTGTCGCCGCGCACCAGCGGGTGCGCCGCGGGATGGCGTACGTGCAGGAGGGCAAACGGGTCTTCCACAAGCAGACCATCGAGCAGAACCTGCTGCTCGGCGGCTACACGCGGAAGATGCGGCGCAGCGCGCTCAAGCCCGACGTCGAGCGCATCTACGAGATGTTCCCGGTCCTGGGTGAGAAGCGGAACCTGCTGGCGGGCTCGATGTCCGGTGGCCAGCAGCAGATGCTCGCGATCGGTGCGGCACTGATGTCGAACCCGACGCTGCTGCTGCTCGACGAGCCGTCCGGCGGCCTGGCTCCGGTCATCGTCAACGAGGTCATGGAGCGGGTGCAGCTGCTCAAGGAGACCGGCCTGGCCGTGCTCCTCGTCGAGCAGGCCGTCGAGGCGGCGATGAGCGTCGCCGACCACGTCACCGTCCTCGACATCGGCAAGGTCGTCATGGACTCGCCGGCGTCGGAGATCGACGACATCGCGGTCCTCAAGGACGCGTACTTCGGGCGCGTCTGACACACCCCGCCGAACGGGAGTCCCCGGCACGCTTCGCCCGCGAAACCGTGCCGCGGACTCCCGTTCGGCATTTCACGGATACGGCATTTCACGGATACGAGGAGAGGAACACATGCGGATCGGACTGGACGTCTTCGGCGCCGAGCGCTTCTACGACGGCGACCACCGCGGGCTGCTCGACCTGGCGGCCGAGGCCGACCGGCGGGGCGTCGACCTGATCACGACGTCGGACCATCTCGGGTTCTCACGGCAGGCGCACGCCGAACGGGTACGGGACAACGACTTCCCGTTCGAACTGGGGCAGCCGTGGCTCGAACCGATGTCGCTCCTGTCGGCAGTGGCCGCGGTGACCGAGCGGGTGGACCTCGGGGTGTACGTGCTGGTGGCCCCGCTGCGCCCGGCACTGCTGCTGGCCAAGCAGATCGCGACGCTGGACGTGTTGTCCCGCGGCCGCACCCGGATCGGGGTGGGGGTGGGCTGGCAGCAGGCCGAGTACGCGGCGGCGGGCATTCCGTTCGAGCGTCGGTTCGGCCGGCTCGAGGAGACGGTGGCCGCGTGCCGCGAACTGTGGGACGCGCCGCCGGCGTCGTTCACCGGCAGCGGATTCGCGTTCGACGACTTCCACAGCCTGCCCCGGCCCGTGCAGACCCGGGTCCCGATCATCTTCGGGATGGCGCCGTCCAAGCGGAACTTCGACCGGATCGCGCGCGTCGGCGACGGCTGGACCGCGGCACCCGCCGACACGGTCCGGCTCGCGGAGAGCATCACGCTGCTGCGCACCTGCTTCGAGGAACAGGACCGCGACCCGGCCGAGGCCGAGGTCCAGATGATGCTGCCGACGGCCGGCGGCTTCGACGCGATGACGGCGTCGGCGCGCGAAGCTCGGGACCTCGGCGTCGACACCGTGCTGGTGCGGCCGTCGGCGCTGGACATCGGCGCCGACGACCTCGACGAATTTCTCACCTGGCTGGTGGGACTCGACGGACGCCGGGACTGACGTCTCAGACGCGCGCGGCGTCGTCCGCGAAGCGGCGGACGGCGTCGAGGCGCGCCCGCGGATCCGACGGGTCGACGTCGTACAGCCGCCACGGCGTGACCCGGCACCGGGTGACGCCGATGTCGGCCAGGGCGCGGTAGCCGTCGATGTCGGAGACGTCGGTGGGGGAGACGTCGATCTCGAACGGCTCGTTCGCCCGGCCGTTTTCGGTGCGCAGTTCGGTCAGGCGCGCGATCGCGTCCTTCAGTTGCACGGTGTCGGTGTTGACGGAGATCCAGCCGTCGGCGAAGCGTGCGGCACGGCGCAGTCCGGCCTCGCTGTGGCCGCCGCCGTAGACGGGCACGGGACGATCCGGCGCGGGGCTGATCATCAACCGGTCGAAGTCGTAGTGCTTGCCGTGGAACTCGACCCATTGGGGTCCGTTGCCGGCGCAGACGGCTCGCAGGATCTGGATGGCCTCGTCGGTCCGGGCGCCGCGGGTGCGCATCTCGGTGCCGGTGAAACGGAACTCCTCGGGAATCCACGACAGTCCGACGCCGATCGCGATCCGGTTGCCGGACATCACCGCCATCGTCGAGACCTGCTTGACGGTGAGCAGCGGGTCACGCAGCGGCAGTTTCAGGACGTTGGTGTAGAAGCCGATTCGCGTGGTGACGGCGGCCATCGCGGTCATTGCGATGAACGGGTCCGGCATCGGGGTCTCGGGGGACCACATCCGCTTGCCGTCGGGCGAGTACGGGTAGTCGGCCGAGACGTGTTCGGGATAGAACACCGAATCCGGCATGGCGATCGCGTCGTAGCCGCACTCGTCGGCCACGCGCGCCAGTTCGATCAGCTCTGGGGTCGCGATCATCGCGCCCGGCAATGCCCACTTCATCGTTCGAACGTAGGGCACGAATCGAGCTGGGGGCGTGACAATCCCGGTAGCAGGGACTGCCACGCCGACCGATCACTCGAGGCGTCCGGGCACCGGGTAGCTGCGCAGCGACAGGCCGAGCTGGCCGGAGATGATCAGGTCGTCGATCGTCTCCTGCAGCTTGTGGCAGGTGGGGACCCATGCGCGACCGTCCTGGGTCCGCGACTCGGCGAACTGGGGGCACGCGTTGTCGGCGTCGTCGAGCCACTGGATGCTGGTGTGGGCATCGCTGTACTTCTCGACGAGCACTCGGTTACCGCAGGTGTTGCAGTTGACGCTTTCCATGGACGGACCTCCTGATTCCTCCGGTGACGGTAGTCACTTCTCGGGCCCCGCGCGTGCAGTTCTCCCACCGAGCGGGAGGCTCGCTCCCGGTGAGTGGGCATGTGCTACTCGCCTGTAACCCGCTTCTACCTGGGCTGTTAGGCTTCGGCCATGTCCGACACCGAGCCCGTCACCGACGCCGACGACGCCGGCTACCCGTCGCTGCCCGCGACCAGCTGGGCGGTTCTGGGGATGCTGACCCTGGGCGAGGGGCTCACCGGATACGACCTCAAGAAGTGGGCCGACTGGAGCATCGGGTTCTTCTACTGGAGCCCGTCGATCAGCCAGGTGTACGGCGAACTCAAGAAGCTCGAGGCCTCCGGGTTGGTGGAATCCGAGATGGTCTCCGAGCCCGGCGAGCGCGGACGTCGCGTCTACACGATCACCGCGCGCGGGACCCGTGCCGTGCGGAACTGGTCCCGTGACGCGCCGGTCGAGCAGCCGGTGCTCAAGCACGGTTTACTGCTCCGGTTGTGGATGGGCCATCTCAACGAGCCCGAGCAGCTGAAGGCGTTGGTGCAGTCGCACATCGACAATATGGAGGACCTCCGGCAGCGCGCGCAGCTGCACGGCGACCACGCCACGCGCGAGCCGGCGTGGGCGTTCTCCAAGATGAGCTTGAAGTGGGCGCAGCGCTACTACCAGTCGGAGATCGACCTCGCGAAGGAACTGCTCGCCGACATCGACGACGCCGCCGAGACGCTCTCGCGGGTGCGCGAACGCGACGAACTCGGCAACCCGATCCCGGAAGTGGCCGGATCCTGGCGTGATGTCGAGGATTTCGTCCAGGGCCTGGGGAAGGGCGAGCAGGGCTGACTGCCCTACCCTCCCTCGGGCCGGTCTGATCGGAACTCAGGCGTACTGCAGTCGGGTGCGCGGCGCCGCCGTGGGCAGGCTCTGCAGACGATTGCGGTGCGTGATCGGTGCGGCGCCGCGGGTGCGTCCGGTCATCGCCTGGAGGATCGAGGCGGCGGCCATTCGCACCGGCGCGGTGTGCCGGTGGTCGAACTTGAGATGGGTGGTCGGCCCGCAGATCGAGATGGCGGCGGTGACCCCTCCGATGGGTCCGACCGGGACCGCGATCATGCCGATGCCGCCGGAGATCTGGCTGACCTCGTACGCGACCCCCATCTCGCGGACCTTGTGCAGTTCCGGCGTGAAGTCGAGGAGGTCCTCGCTGCCGCCCGGCGTGTACGCGAGCAGGGCCTTGCCGATCGCGGAGTTGCGGGCCGGGTAGCGGCTGCCCACGCGGGTCGGTAGCTCGGCGGCGAGGCGACCGCCGACCTTGTCGAGGTAGAGCACGTCGGTGCCGTCGAGCACGCCGAGGTGGACGACGTACCCGGTGACGCGGTGCAGTTCCTGGAGGATCGGGGCCGCCGCGGTGTGCAGGCGGTTCTGATGGACGGCGATCGAGCCGAGCTCCATCAGCCGCGTCCCCAGCTCGTAGTCGCGACCCTCGCGTCGCAGCCACCGCATGTCGACGAGTCGTTCGAGGATCCGGTGCGCCGACGAGCGCGGCAGTCCGGTGCGCTTGACGACCTGGGCGAGCGTGAGGCGGCCGGGGCCGTCGAACGTGTCCAGGACGAGCGAGACTCGCTCGAGAATTGCGGTCGGAGCCGCGTCCGTGGAGTCGTGTGCGGTCATCGATGTCTCCCTCACTGTTGTCGAGCATCGCGGCGAGACCCATCTGACGTGGGTGTTTCGATTAGAAATAATCGCACACGATTCGAGATTTGTGAAGTGGATCACCAAGATCGGTAAACGCCGAAAGGGGGAACCCGGCTGTCCCTGGTGGGACGGGGTTCCCCCTGACGGGAGCGGTGTGCAGTTGTGGAGCGGTCTTACCGTGCAGCTGTGGAGCGGTCTTACATCGCGGCGAGCGGCTCGCTACCGGACCAGTCGTGGCCCCAGTAGCTGTCGGCGGTGATCTCCTCGGACGTGTAGAACGCCTCGTCGACCAGGCTGCCTTCGGTGCCGAACTCGATGTCCCAACCACCGGGGGCGCGGACGTAGAAGGACACCATCTTGTCGTTGGTGTGGCGGCCCAGCGTCGAGGACACCGAGAAACCGTCCTTCATCACGCGGTCGAGCGCCTGGCCGACGGCGTCGAGCGTGTCGACCTCGACCATGATGTGCACCAGGCCGGGGGCTCCGCCGTGCGGGGCCGGGCACAGCGCCAGGCTGTGGTGACGCTGGTTGACACCCAGGAAGCGCACCCGCAGCGGACCGAACTCCGGCGGTGCCGGGATCCGGAAGGCGCCGCGCGGCAGGAAGCCGAGGACGTCGGTGTAGAAGTCGAACGTGCCGTTCGGATCCATCGTGGGCAGCACGACGTGGCCGAGACCCTGTGCGCCGGTGACGAACTTGGCGCCGAACGGGGTGACGACCGGGCTGTGGTCGAGGACCGCGCCGTGGAAGACCTCGAGCGTGGTGCCGGCCGGATCCTGGAAGGTGATGACCTCCTCGACGCGGCGGGCGTCCGCCTCCTCGAGTGAGAGCGGCTTGACCGCGATGCCGGCGCGCTCGACGGCCTCCTTGACCCGGACCAGGGCGGCGTGGTCGCGGACCTCCCAGCCGACGGTGACGACCTCGTCGGTCTCACCCGGCACGACGACGATGCGGGCGGCCCGCTCGTCCACGCGCAGGTAGAGGGCATCGGGGTCCGGGCCGGAGCCCTGTGCGAAGCCGAGCACGTCGAACGCGAAGGTGCGCCAGCGCTCGATGTCGTTGGTCTGGACCTTCACGTAGCCCAGAGCGCGGATGTCGGTGCCGAAGCCGCCGACATTGGGGTTCGTCATGGTTTGTCTCCGTTGTGAATTCGAAGTAGTGCTGATCCAGCGGATCAGATCATGGAACGCAGCGGACCCTGCGGATCCACGCCGAGGCTGCTCAGCGTCGCCGCGTGGTACACGGTGCCGGGGACGTGGATCGCGTGGTGCAGACCCGCGTGTGCGTCACGCCAGAAGCGCTGCATCGGCTTGTCCATGCGCAGTGCGTTGCCGCCGCAGCGGGCGTAGACCTGGTCGATCGCCGTGACGGCCTGCCAGGCGGCGTTGACCTGGGTCTCGCGGCCGAGCGCGCGCTGCTCGAACGTCGGAGTCTTGCCGGCGTCCACCAGATCCCACATGCGATCGACGTTGGCCAGCAGCGAGTCCCGGGCCGCACGCAGCTTCGCGGTGGCCTCGCCCACCGCGAACATCGTGTACGGGTCGTCCTTGACCGCGGTGCCCTGCGGGTTGATCCGCTCGCGCTGGTACTCGTTGGCGTGGTGCAGCACGCCCTCGCAGATGCCGATCGTGGCCGACGTGATGCCGAGCGGGAACATGTTGGACCACGGCATCAGGTAGAGCGTCTCGGTGCGGCCGTACTTGCGCACCGCGGTGCCGTCGATGACCTCGTCGCAGTCCATGACGCGGTAGTCCGGCACGAACGCGTCCTTGACGACGACGTCCTTGGAGCCGGTGCCGCGCAGACCCACGACGTCCCACGAGTCCTCGATGATCTCGTAGTCGGTGCGCGGGATGATCACGTGCAGCATCCGGGGCGGCATCTCCATGCTGCCGTCCGGGTTGCAGGCGAAGGCCCCCAGGAAGGCCCAGTCGCAGTGGTCCGTTCCCGAGGAGAACGACCACTTGCCGGAGAACTTGTATCCGCCGTCGACCGGCACGCACATGCCGCCGGGCATGTACGGCGACGCGAGCCACGTGTCCTGATCCTCGCCCCAGACCTCCTGCTGGACCTTGGGATCGGCGAAGGCCAGCTGCCACGGGTGCACGCCGACGATGCCGTGGACCCAGCCGGCCGACGGATTCAGCGACGCCGTGCGCATGACGGTCTCCGCGAACTCGCGCGGATGGACCTCGAGGCCTCCGTGCTCCTTCGGCTGGAGCATCCGGATCGAGCCGGCCTCCTTCATGCGCTTGGCGGTCGCATCGGCCACCTTGCCGATCCGCTCGGCCTCCACGCCCTCGACGAAGATGTCGTCGGCGGCGGCCTCGATGCGGGACAGGACTTCGTAACTCATCTGGATTTCCTTCTGGGTGGGTGTGGTTCGGCGAACCGGAGGCTAGGAGTTCGCGGGCGAGTTCGGGGCCTGCTTGGCCATGTTCTCGGCGACTTCCTGCTCCCAGCTCGCGACCGCCCGGGTGGTGTCGATCTCGAACTCGAAGCGCTTGGTCATGTCTTCCGTGATGTCTTCGACATCGACGTAGAACTGCTGGTACCAGCGACGCAGCTGGTAGACCGGACCGTCCTCCTCCGACAGCAGCGGGTTGTCGATGGGCGCCTTGTTCTTCCAGATCTCGACGTCCTGCTCGAAGCCCATCTCGACACCCTCGGCGAACTGCGCCGCCATGCCGGTCGACTCCTCCTCCGACAGGCCCGGCAGCTTCTTGACGATCGCGCCGTACTGCAGCACGAACTCGTTGTTGCTCACCGGGTAGTGGCAGTTGATGAGGACGGTCTCGATGGTCTGGCCGTTGGCGTCCGACTCGAGCCAGTCGATCATGTACGACGGGCCGAAGTACGTGGCCTCCGAACGCAGCTCGGCGTTGGGGTCGTCGTAGTTGGTGCCCGAGACGATGTCCTCACGGCCGGTCGAGTGCATGTACTGCGTGGCGGTGTGGCCCTCGAAGACGTTCTTGAAGTAGCGCGGGAACGAGTAGTGGATGTAGAAGAAGTGCGCCATGTCGACGACGTTGTCGACGATCTCGCGGCAGTGCGAACCCTTGATGCGCAGTGTCTTCCAGCTCCAGTCGGTCCACTCGTCGGTGCCGTAGCCCGCGATCTCGGGGATCGTGACGTCGGCCGGCGGCGGGTTGCCCTGCGGGTCGTTCCAGACGTACAGCTGGCCGTTGCGCTCGAGCGTGGTCCACGCGCGGGTCTTGGCGACCGGGGGAACGCGCCGGGCGTAGGGGATGTCGGTGCACTTGCCCTTGCCGTTCCAGCGCCAGTCGTGGAACGGACACGCGATGGTGTCGCCCTTGATCTCGCCCTGGCTCAGGTCGCCGCCCATGTGGCGGCAGTACGCGTCGAGGACGTTGAGCTCGCCCTTGCTGTCGGCGAACACGACCAGCTTGGTGCCGAACGCCTCGATCGAGTGCGGCTTGCCGTCCTTGAAGTCCCGGATGAGACCGAGGCAGTGCCAGCCGCGCGCGAAACGGGTGGGCGCCGCAGCGGCCACGATCTCGCGGATCTCGTCGGTGTCGTTGGTGGGGGCAGCGTCGAATGCCATGTGTTCCTCCGTGCAGTGAGGGGTCACCGTCCTGTGATGCGCCTCATAGAACTCGGCGGCGTGTCGCGCGGGAAGGGCTTCTCCCGCTGGGTGGAACACCCTGGTAGCTGTGGTATAGCACCACGTCGTCCCGCTGCTCACGCGGTCCGTGAGATGCGGGACGGCCGGACACCACGGGGGCCTCCCACCACACGGGACGAACCCTGCCGCCGGCTCGGTCGCGCTGGTTAGCGTCGCGAAGGGCGAAAGGACTGACCATGACACGAATGGCCGGCAAGGTCGTGCTCATCACGGGCGCAGGCAAGGGAATGGGACGCACGCACGCGGTCCGTCTCGCGGAGGAGGGCGCCGACATCCTCGCGATCGACCTCCCCGGGGAGCAGTCGGAGGCCGACCTGGCCGAGACCGCGCACCTCGTGCGGGAACTGGGCCGCCGCGCGGTCACCGGCACCGCGGACATCCGGGACCTCGACGCGCTCACCGCGGCCGTGCAGGCGGGCGTGCGCGAGCTGGGCCCGCTCGACACCGTCGTCGCCAACGCCGGTATCTGCGACAACCCCGGACCGTCGTGGACGATCGACGACGACATCTGGAACCGGTCGATCGACGTCAACGTCACCGGCACGTGGCACACCGTCAAGGCGGGTGTCGCCGAACTGAACCCGGACGGCGGTTCGGTCGTCATCGTCAGCTCCACCGCCGCGATAAAGGCCGTGCCCGGCGCGTCGCACTACTCGGCGGCCAAGCACGCGATCACCGGTCTGTCCAAGACTCTCGCGAACGAACTGGGCAAGCGGTCGATCCGCGTCAACACGATTCACCCCGGCGCCGTCGCGACGCCGATGACGATCAATCCGACGACGTTCGCCCGTCTGCGTCCCGACCTCGAGAACCCGACCGAGGCCGACGTCGCCGAGGTGCTGTCGCAGCGGATGCTGCTGCCGGTGCCGTGGGTGGAGTCGATCGACGTGAGCAATGCGGTGCTGTTCCTGGCATCGGACGAATCCCGGTACGTCACAGGCCTGCAGATGGTCATCGATGCCGGTCAGACCCAGAAGGTGGCGTGATGAGCGGACGTCTCGAAGGCAAGGTCGCGCTGATCACCGGCGCCGCGCGGGGAATGGGCCGCGCGCAGGCGGTGCGCTTCGCGCAGGAGGGCGCCGGCATCATCGCCGTCGACGTGTGCGCGCCCGTCGAACATTCGACCACCCCCGGGGCGTCGCCGGAGGATCTCGCCGAGACCGTGCGGCAGGTGGAGTCGCTGGGCCGCAAGATCTGCGCGTTCGAGGCCGACGTCCGGGACCAGCAGGCGCTGACGTCAGCGGTCGACGCCGGTGTCGAGGCGCTCGGGCGGCTCGACGTCATCTGCGCGACCGCCGGTATCAGCTCGTCCGGTGCCGCCGTCGAGATGGGCGCCGAGCGTTGGCAGACCATGCTCGACGTGAACCTCACCGGCGTGTGGCGCACCTGCAAGGCCGGCATCCCGCACATCGTCGACGGCGGCCGCGGTGGCTCGATCATCCTGATCAGCTCCATCGCGGGTCTGCGCGGACTGGTGAGCGTCGGGCACTACACGGCCGCCAAGCACGGCGTCGTCGGCCTGATGAAGTCGCTGGCGAACGAGCTTGCGCCGCACAGCGTGCGGGTCAACACGATCCATCCCGCGAACACGCGGACCACGATGATCCAGAACGAGTCCACGATGCGGACGTTCTGCCCCGGTGTCGACGAGCCGACGCAGGAACAGTTCGAGGCGGGAACGCAGTCGATGCACCTGCTGCCCGTCGCGATGATCGAACCCGAGGACATCGCCAACGCGAGCCTGTTCCTCGCGTCCGACGAATCCCGCTACATCACCGGCGTGACGTTGCCGGTCGATGCCGGCCACTGCGTGAAGTAGGAGGAGACCTGTGAGGCTCGAGGATCTGCGAGGCCGCACCGCGGTCGTGACCGGTGCGGGCAGCGGGATCGGGGAGGGCGCCGCGCGGTACGCGGCGTCGCTCGGCATGAACGTGGTGCTCGCCGACGTCGCGGCCGAGCGGTTGGACGCCGTCGCCGCCGACCTGCGGGCCGGCGGCGCCGCCGTGCTCGCGATGCCGACCGATGTCCGCGACGCTGCCGCGGTCGACGCGCTCGCCGAAGCCTCCTATGCCGAGTTCGGCGAGGTGACGGTGCTGCTGAACAACGCCGGTCTCGAGTCGCTCGGTTTCACGTGGGAGGTGCCCGCCGACGAGTGGCGGCGGGTGATCGATGTGAACCTGCTCGGCGTCTTCCACGGCATCCGGTCGTTCGTTCCGCGGATGGGCGCCGACCCGCGGCCGTCGCACATCGTCAACACGTGCTCGGTGGGCGGCATCGCGATCACCCCGCGGATGACCGCGTACGCGGCGTCCAAGCACGGCGTCCAGGCGCTCACCGAGAGCGTGTATCTCGAATGCGCCGAGGCGTTCCCGCAGATCGCGGTGTCGGTGTTCAGTCCGGGCCAGGTGGCCACGCGGATCTTCGAGGACGCCCCGGTGCACGAGCAGACCGCGGCCGACGCCGGATTCTGGCGCGACCAGATCCGGGAAGGCATCACCGCGGACGAGGCCGCGAAGCTGCTGTTCGACGGCATCGCCCGCGACGACTTCTGGATCCTCACGCACCCCGAGTCGTTCGAGCGGCTCGCGTCCAAGCGCGCCCGGGTGCTCGGCGAGAAGCTACGTCCCGACGCGCTGTTCGACGGCCGGAACTGAGGGGTGCGGGGCCGGGCGGGAAGGTGTAACAGGTTCCAGTTCTGCCGTAATGCGGTTATCGTGTCGGTGACCCGGGCCACACTGGCCGACCCGGCGCGACGGGCGCGCGCAGCGCTGCCGTCGGATCCGTGCACGCAGAAGGAACACACATGACCGACGAGTTCGACGACCTTCTCCACCGCCCGCGTTTCCTGGCTGACCTGCTGATCACCGCGCTCGAGCGCAACGCCGACCGGCCGGCGCTCTACCTCGGTGACGTCGTGCTCACCGGCGGCCAGATGCGCGACCAGATCAGCAGTTTCGGGCAGGCCCTCGAATCGCTGGGCGTCGGCAAGGGCTCGACCGTCGCGATGCTGTCGAAGAACCGCCCCGAGGTCCTCATCAGTGTGGGCTCGCAGATGATCCTCGGCTGCCGCAACACCGCGCTCGCCCCGATGGGTTCGCTCGACGACCACAGCTACATCCTGGGCGACGCCGAGATCGAGACCCTCATCTTCGACCCGACGGCCTTCGAGGGCCGGGCGGCGGAGCTGAAGGCCGCGGTGCCGACGTTGAAGAATCTGTTCTCGCTCGGCCCCTCCGAGGTGGGCGTCGACATCCTCGAACTGGCGAAGACGTTCGCGCCGCAGCGGTTGGTGGCCGCGGCCGTGGACGGCGACGACCCGTCGAGCATGGTCTACACGGGCGGCACCACCGGTAAGCCGAAGGGCGTGGTCAACACGTTCCGCTCCGGCGTGACGCTGCCGCAGATCCAGATGGCCGAATGGCAGTTCCCGGACGAGATGCGATTCCTCGCGTGCACGCCGCTGTCGCACGCGGGCATGGCGTTCTTCGTGCCGACGCTGATGCGCGGTGGCTCGCTGGTGGTGCTGCCGGCGTTCGAGCCCGGCGCCGTGCTCGAGGCGATCGAGAAGTACAAGATCACCTCGACCATGTTGGTGCCCACCATGATCTACATGCTGCTCGACCACCCGGATCTCGAGACCCGCGACGTCTCGAGCCTGCAGACACTGTTCTACGGCGCCGCCGCGATGTCGCCGTCGCGACTGCAGGAGGGCATCGCGAAGCTCGGACCGATCTTCTTCCAGTACTTCGGGCAGAGTGAGTGCGGCATGACGATCACCGTCATGCGCAAGGAGGAGCACGACCCGGAGAACGTCGAGCGACTCGCGTCGTGCGGCCGCCCCGTGCCGTGGCTCGACGTCCGCCTGCTCGACGACGACCTGAACGAGGTGGCGCAGGGCGAACTCGGCGAGATCTGCGTGCGCGGGCCGCTGGTGATGAAGGAGTACTGGCGCAAGCCGCAGGAGACGGCCGAGGCGCTGCGCGGCGGGTGGCTGCACACCGGTGACATCGCCCGCGCCGACAAGGACGGCTTCCTCTACGTCGTCGACCGCAAGAAGGACATGATCGTCACCGGCGGCTTCAACGTGTTCCCGCGCGAGATCGAGGACGTCATCTCCGGGCACCCCGCGGTCGCGTCCGTCGCGGTCGTCGGTGTGCCCGACGAGAAGTGGGGCGAGGCCGTCAAGGCGTGCGTCGTGCTGCGCGACGGGCAGACGGTGGAGGCGGCCGAACTCGTCGAACGCGTCCGGTCGGCAAAGGGTTCCGTGCATGCACCCAAGTCGGTGGACTTCGTCGACGCGCTGCCGCTGACCCCGCTCGGCAAGCTCGACAAGAAGGCCCTGCGCGCACAGTTCTGGGAGGGCGCCGCGCGCTCGGTGTGATCCGAACGCCGTCCGCGCCGATCCGTCAGAACGGGTCGGCGCGGATGGCCTCGGCGGGGGTTCCGGTGGCGATCAGCCGCTCCCGGGTGGTCTGCACCATCGCCGGCGAACCACACAGCAGCACCTGGTGGTCGACGAAGGCGCCGTGATCGGCGACGACGTCGGCGAGGGTGCCCTCGAGCAGATCGTCCTCGTGGAAGTTGACCGGCCCCACCTCGGCGACGATGCGGTCGTACCACTCGTCGGGCCCGCCCGGATCGGTGACGTCCTCGACGATCGGAACCGTGGTGAGCCACGGCAGTTGCTGCGTGAGAACCCACAGCATGTCCGACGCATACAGATCGGTGGCGGTGCGGCCCCCGACGAACAGGTACACCTGCGGCGGATTCTCGACCTGCAGCAGATCCAGGATGAGCGCCCGCAGCGGGGCCAGGCCCGTGCCGCCCGCGACCATCACCACCACGGCGGGGCCGTCCTCGTCGATGCGGAGATCGCCGCGCGGCGAGGAGATCTGCCACCGATCGCCGGGCCGAGTGTCCTCGACGATGCTGCGGCTCACCCAACCGCCCGGCACCGTCCGCACATGGAACTCCAGCTTGCCGTCGAGCGACGGCGGCAAAGCCGGGGACAACCGGCGCGGCAACCGCGGGTGCTGCGGCACAGCGACGTCGACGTACTGTCCGGCACGGAACGGGACTGGGTCGCCGATCAGACGCACCACCGCCAGATCGTTGCGGAGACGGTGGTGTTCGACGACGGTCGCGGTCCAGGAATCCTGCTGCATGCCGATATTGTCCCCGGTTCGGTGGAACCGTGTGAATGTCAGGTCACGAGGTGACGACGCGGCGGTTGTGCCGCCACTGGGCGGCGCACAGGACGAGGGAGAGGGTGGCGAGCGCAGTCAGCGGGAAGGCCACCGTCGGCAGGGTTTGGACGCTGCGGCCTACGAGTATCGCTCCGTAGCTCACCAGGGGCAGGCCGGTTCCCGCTAATAGGTCCCACTTGCGGGGGCGGTTCGTCGGCGGGCCCCACCACGGCACTCGCAGTCCCCGATTCTCGCGAAGGGTGCGCGACGTGCCGGCTACAGCGAAGCCGACACCGGCGGCAACTGCCGATCCCCCGACGATCCCTGCTGTCCGAGAAGCCGGTGCCACGGCCAGTGCGACGCCCGCGGACACGATTACGACGAACCAGACCCCCACGACCCAACCCCGTTGGGGCGGGGGAGTGTCGGGGCGACCGCGGTCGACCGGTCGCATGGGTGGGATGTCGTGCACGCCGTCAGCTCGCCGTCCCGAACGTGCGGGTGGCCCAGTCCGCGAACGACGTCCAGCCGACGTCCGGGAATTCCGCGTGCAATGCGTCCAGGTCGACCCGGTAGCCGGGGCCGTTGAGGAACCACCACATCGCGTGCATGTCGGGGCTCTCGATCGCGCCGAGGGGCACCTGTTCGAACCGGACCGGCGACCCGATCGCGGCGGTGAGTGCCGCGGCCATGGCCTCGGGAGTCGGCGCGTCGCTTGCCAGTTCGATGCGGCGTCCGGAGAAGGACTCGGGGGAGAGCAGGACGTGCGCGGCGAAGGCGCCCAGATCACGACGATCGAGTTGCTGCAGCGGGCGGTCCTGCGGCAGCGGCAGGTCGAGCACCCCCTCGGTGCGGATCCGGTCCTCGCCGCCGAGCGCGTTGTCGTAGAAGTAGGTGGGCCCGAGGATCGTGTGCGCCAGACCGCTCGACCTCAGATCCGCCTCGATCACCCGCTTGCTCTCGAAATGCGGGACACCGCTGTCCTGGTCCGCGCCCGCGACGGAACTGAACACCAGGTGCGGCACCCGCGCCCGCCCGGCCGCGGTGATGATCGTGCGTCCCTGATCGATCTCGGCGTCGACACCGGACTCGAACGGGGTCGTCATCGCGAAGACCGCCGCGACGTCCGTCATCGCGGCGGCCAACGAGTTCGCGTCGTCGAGCGACCCGGTGACGATCTCGGCGCCACGCTCGGCGAGGGCCCGGGCGCCGGACGAGTTCGGGTTCCGGACCAGGGCGCGCAGCGGTGCACCACGCTCGAGCAGTGCGGTGCACACCGCACGTCCCTGCCCGCCGGTGGCAGCGAGCACGAGAATCGGGTGGTCGGGCATCGGATCTCCTCCGGTCGCGGACACGGGGTGCTGCCGACGCGAGCCTACATCCGGGCCGGGGTCAGTACGAGTGGAACCAGCCTCGGTCGCGCCGCACCGCCACCTCCCGTCGATGCGCGATTCGCCAGCCTTCCGGCGTTCGCCGATACTGCACCGTGTAGTGGCCCGCGACGTGGGCGTGGCGGGTCTCGGTGTCGGACGAGGCGCCCGACCGGAACTCGAAATGTACTCGCGCCGTAGCCTCGTCGCCGTCCAGCACGATCGAGGGAGTGTTGAGCAGATGGATCCCGGACGTCGTGGCGGTGAAGTCGACGCAGAACTGTCGGAGAGCGTCGCGTCCCCGGACCGTGGTGCCGGGGACCGCCCCGACCTGCGCGAGTTCGAACACTCCGTCCACGGTGAACAGCGCCGCCCACGCGTCGGCGTCGCCGGAATCCCACGCCGGCGAGTAGGCGCCCTCCAACTGCAGGACGGCGAGGGTGTCCTCGACCGCCCGCAGCCGGTCCTCGACCGAACCGCCCGGTGGCGGACTCGGTGCGTGCAGCGGTGATGTCGTCGTCATGGTCGGAGTCCTTCGTTCACGCGGCTGCCGGATTGCCGTACTGGCCGTTGACCACCTTGCTCGGCGGCACGAAGCGGTAGCCGTCGTCGGCGAGGTTGGGGGCGTGCGACTGCGCCGAGTAGTGGTAGCGCGGCAGGAACGCGGTCTTCGCGTCGTCGAGCACGTCCTGATCCTCGAGTGCCTTCGCGAGTTCGGTGGCGTCCGTGGTGGATCCGACCTTCTTCGCGGCGGCGGCGACGAGGCCGAACGGGTCGTAGTTGTCGGCCAGGATCAGCGTCGAGGGAATCGATCCCATCGAGGCCATCGCGTCGACCATCGTGTTGACGGCGGCGTCGGACGCGTCGTAGACGGTGCTCGGGAACACCTGCATCACGAGATTGGACGCCGCCCGGGTACCGAGCGCGCCCTCGGGGGCCGGCTTCGCGATCAGCGCCGTGCCGGAGACGGACGTGTTGCCGATCAGCGGGATGTTCCAGTCGAGACGCTCGAGGCTCGAGAGCAGATAGCCCAACGGCGCACCGTAGGCGTCGATGACTAGTGCCTGCGTCCCCTTGTTCTTGAGCGCCTGCAGCTGCGCCGTCATGTCGAGGGCCGCAACGTCGTACTCCTCGGCGCCCGATGCGCTGACGCCCTCGGCGGACAGCGCGTCGTCCATCGCCTGGCCGAAGGCCTCACCGTAGGCGCTGCTGCCGTGGATGACGCCCACCTGCTGGTAGTTCTTGCTCTTCGCGTACCGGGCGATCGACACCGCGTACTCGGTGGGCGACGGGGACAGGTCGAAGTTGAGCGGGAACTGCGCCGGGTCCGAGGAGTCGTTGGTGGGACCGACATTGAAGGAGAGGATCTTGTTCTGCTTCAGGATCGGGAGCGTCGCCGCGGACACCGTGGACGGACCCGAGTTGAGGTACAGGTCCGGCCTCTTGCCGGAATTGATCGCGTCGCGCAGGTTGGACACGGCCTTGGTCGCGTCGCCGCCGTCGTCGGTGACGGTGAGTTCCACCTGGCGGCCGCCGATTCCGCCGTCCTTGTTGACCTGCTCGACGCCGGCCTTGGCGGCGAGGATCGAGGTCTGCGCGTTCGCGGCCAACGATCCCTGACCGCTGATCGCCCCGGTCACCAGGACGCGGAACGGCCCGCTGTCGGACGCCTCGTCGTCGGCCGCCGAACTCGAACAGCCCGCGAGGGTCAACGCGGACACGGCGATCGACGCCACGAGCGCTGAGTGCCGAAACTTCATGCCAGTTACCTCCAGTGGAGACACGACGGATGGCAAGCGGATGCTTGGATGCGCCGACACTAGGGGTGTGACACGGGTCGCGTCAACGACCTCGGCTCACCGTGCGCGTGTCGAATGAATCTGCGCGACAGTGTGTTTCGAGTCCACTAGTCCGGTCGGGCGACGGATTCCACGGGTGCTCCCGCTGGGTGGGCCGTTTCAGCGCAGCGGGTCGTGCGAGATGGCCTCGACCGGAGTGCCCGCCCGCTGCAACGCGTACGCGGTGGTCTTGACCATCGACGGCGAACCGCAGATCTGGACCTGCCGGTCGGCCCACGATCCGAAGCGGCTCACCACGGCGCCGATCGGCCCGCGCAGTCGCTGGTGCAAGCCGTGTGGCGGTTCGAGCACCGGATACGGGTGCCACCACGGGTTCTCGTCCTCCTCGGTGACCGGGACGATGGTGAGCCACGGGTTGCTCAGCGACAGATGCCAGAGCGTCTCGATGTCGTACAGGTCGCACGGGTAGGCGCCGCCGACGAACAGGTGTACGCGCGGATTGATCCCCCGGTGCGCCATGTCCATCACCTGGGCGCGCAGCGGGGCCAGGCCGGTGCCGCCCGCGATCATCAGCACGTCCCGGTCGCTCGCGAGGTCCACGTGCAGGCCGCCGAGCGGAGAGCTGATCTGCCAGCGGTCCCCGACCGCCGTCTCGTTCACCATCGCCGGGCTCACCCACCCGCCGGAGACCCGCCGCACGTGGAACTCGATCTGGCCGAACGGGTTCGTCGGGATCGCGGGCGAGAGATAGCGCCACATCTGCGGCCGCTGCGGAATCTGCACGCTCACGTACTGGCCGGCCGCGTACGGGATCGGTGAGTCGCACTCGAGGCGGATGATGGCGAGGTCGCGCAGCACCCGCTCGTGACCGACGACGGTGGCACCCCAGAGGGCCGGGAAGTCGTCGGCGTCGGCGGCGTCGGACATCGTGGTGGTGATCAGCGCGATCATCTCCCGCCACGCGGCGTCGCTCTCCGGGCTCCACGGCTCGTCCGAGTCGACGTCGCGAGCCGCGTCCAGCAGGGCGTTGCCGGCGGCGGCGTAGTGCTCGCGCTCGACACCGTACTTGCGGTGGTCGCGACCGAGCTGGGCGAGGAACGGTAGCAGGCGATCGGTGTCGTCGAGCCCGCGCACGATGAACTCGACCGCGGAGACCAGCTTCGCGCGCTGCGCGTCCATCCCGGCCGGGAACAGCGACCGGCACTGCGGGAGCCGTCCGAAGAACTGCGTGTAGAAGGTGCGGGCGAAGCGGTCGCGGTGGCCGGGGGACGCGGTGACGGTAGTGAAAAGTGAGCGGATGAGCCCGATCTCGGCCGTGTCCACGTCGTCCTCCCTCGCGTGTTCCTGGCCCGGGCGTGGGAAACCGACCGGCACCGCATACCAGTGTGCACCGCGCCGGACGGTGTCCCGGTGGTGGCCTCGCCGACCGTGGGGGAAATCTCTTCGATATTGTCGAAGTTGAGCGGAACAGACTCAAGGTTTCGTTCGTTGAGGGTAACGACAGCCGTACGGATCCGTCCGCCGCGGCACAATGCTTACGTTCGTTCGTCGCAAGGAAGGTGACCAGTGGACTCGTTCTCTCCCACCACCAAGACCCAGGCCGCGCTGACGGCTGCGTTGCAGTCCGCGGCCGCGGCGGGCAATCCGGACATCCGGCCCGCGCACCTGCTCGTGGCGCTGCTCGACCAGACCGACGGCATCGCTGCGCCGCTGCTCAAGGCCGTCGGGGTCGATCCGACGGTGGTGCGGCGCGAGGCGCAGGTCATCGTCGACCGGCTGCCGCGGGCCACCGGTGCCACCACCCAGCCGCAACTCGGCCGCGAGGCCCTCGCCGCCATCACGTCGGCGCAGCACCTGGCCACCGAACTCGACGACGAGTACGTCTCCACCGAGCACGTCATGGTGGGGCTCGCCGCCGAGGACTCGGACGTCGCGAAGCTGCTCGTCGGGCACGGCGCCACCCCGGAGGCGCTGCGCGACGCGTTCACCGCCGTCCGCGGTAGCGCGCGCGTCACCAGCCCCGACCCGGAGGGCAGCTACCAGGCGCTCGAGAAGTACTCGACCGACCTCACCGCCCGCGCCCGCGAGGGCAAGCTCGACCCGGTGATCGGCCGCGACACGGAGATTCGCCGCGTCGTGCAGGTGCTGAGCCGGCGCACCAAGAACAACCCGGTGCTCATCGGCGAACCCGGCGTCGGCAAGACCGCGATCGTCGAGGGGCTCGCACAGCGCATCGTCGCCGGTGACGTCCCGGAGTCGCTGCGCGGCAAGACCGTCATCTCCCTCGACCTCGGGTCGATGGTGGCCGGCGCCAAGTACCGCGGCGAGTTCGAGGAACGCCTCAAGGCCGTGCTCGATGACATCAAGAACTCGGCCGGCCAGGTCATCACGTTCATCGACGAACTGCACACCATCGTCGGTGCCGGCGCGACGGGCGAGTCGGCGATGGACGCCGGCAACATGATCAAGCCGATGCTCGCCCGCGGTGAGCTGCGGCTGGTCGGTGCCACCACGCTCGAGGAGTACCGCCAGTACATCGAGAAGGACGCCGCGCTCGAACGCCGGTTCCAGCAGGTGCTGGTCGGGGAGCCGTCCGTCGAGGACACCGTCGGCATCCTGCGCGGCCTCAAGGAACGCTACGAGGTGCACCACGGCGTGCGCATCACCGACTCGGCGCTGGTCGCCGCCGCGACGCTGTCGGACCGCTACATCACCTCGCGCTTCCTCCCCGACAAGGCGATCGACCTCGTCGACGAGGCCGCGTCGCGCCTCCGCATGGAGATCGACTCGCGTCCCGTCGAGATCGACGAGGTGGAACGCACCGTGCGCCGCCTCGAGATCGAGGAGATGGCGCTGACCAAGGAGACCGACGCCGCGTCCAAGGAGCGGCTCGAGAAGCTGCGCGAGGAACTCGCGGACGACCGGGAGAAGCTGCGTCAGCTCACCGCCCGCTGGCAGAACGAGAAGAACGCCATCGACTCGGTGCGCGAGGTCAAGGAGCAGCTCGAGGCGCTGCGCGGCGAGGAGGAACGCGCCGAACGCGACGGCGACCTCGGCAAGGTCGCCGAGCTGCGCTACGGCCGGATCCCCGAGCTGGAGAAGCAGCTCGAGGCCGCCGCGGCCGTGTCGGACGGGGCGTCCGACGGAGCCGTCATGCTCAAGGAGGAGGTCGGCCCGGACGACGTCGCCGACGTCGTCGCCGCATGGACCGGCATCCCCGCCGGCCGCATGATGGAAGGCGAGACCGCCAAGCTGCTGCGCATGGAGACCGAACTCGCCAAGCGGGTCGTCGGGCAGACCGAAGCGGTGCAGGCTGTGTCGGACGCGGTGCGCCGCGCCCGGGCCGGCGTCGCCGATCCGAACCGGCCCACCGGATCGTTCCTGTTCCTCGGCCCCACCGGTGTCGGCAAGACCGAGCTCGCGAAGGGGTTGGCGGACTTCCTGTTCGACGACGAACGCGCGATGGTGCGCATCGACATGTCGGAGTACAGCGAGAAGCACTCGGTGGCTCGGCTCGTCGGCGCCCCTCCCGGCTACGTCGGCTACGAGTCGGGCGGGCAGCTCACCGAGGCGGTGCGACGCCGGCCGTACACCGTGGTGCTGTTCGACGAGGTCGAGAAGGCGCACCCGGACGTCTTCGACATCCTGCTGCAGGTGCTCGACGACGGCCGCCTCACCGACGGCCAGGGGCGCACGGTCGACTTCCGCAACACCATCCTGATCCTCACCTCCAACCTCGGTGCGGGCGGTGACCGGGACCAGGTGATGGCGGCGGTGCGGTCGGCGTTCAAGCCGGAGTTCGTCAACCGGCTCGACGACGTCGTCGTCTTCGACCCGCTCTCGGAGGAGCAGCTCGAGTCGATCGTCGACATCCAGCTCGACCAGCTGGCAACCCGTCTCGCGGCGCGCCGACTCACGCTGGAGGTGTCGGACGGGGCGCGGCTGTGGCTCGCGGTGCGCGGCTACGACCCGCTGTACGGCGCCCGTCCGCTGCGGCGCCTCATCCAGCAGGCGATCGGCGACCAGCTCGCCAAGCTGCTCCTCGCGGGCACCGTCCGGGACGGCGACACCGTGCCGGTGACCGTCTCCGAGGACGGGGATCGTCTGGTGCTGGGCTAGGCGCTGCGCGCCCGTGCGCCTTTTCGGTAGTACGCACTACCGAAAAGGCGCACGGGCCGAAGGCCTCAGCCCGTGAACGGCGGGACGAAGAAGCACGGCACCGGACGCGGATTCGCCGGGTCCAGCGCATTGAGCACGTGCGTGGCTGCGATCGGGTCGGCGGCGATGCCCGCGTGCTCGGCGTAGTCGAGTGCGCAGCCGTCCTGCACGACGATGTTGGTGGCGTTCGGGGCCTCGACGAACCCGGCGGTGTACGGGACGACGGCCTCGTCGTAGCGGGTCATGATGTTGGTGTACGTCACCTGCGGCACGTACGGCCCACCTTCGTTCATCTTGTTCATGAAGTCGGTACCGGCCGCCATCTGGAAGCATGCCCCGCACAGCTTCTCGACCGTGTCGGCCTGCACCTGCTCGAGCCCCGCACGCTTGACGGCCGGTGCCAGCTGCGAGACACCGAGCGCGTCGACGCCCTTCCACAGGGGCGCCAGCGATACGTACTTGTCCACCTTGTCGGCACCGCCCAGGAACTTGAGGTAGTAGCTGGGCATCAACGTGCCCTGTGAGTGTCCGACGACATTCACCTTCGACGCCCCGGTCGCGGCGAGCACTCGGTCGACGAACTGCCCGAACTGCTGCGCGCTCTGCTCGATCGGCAGCATCCCGCCGATCGCGCTCACCGGCCACGGCATCCCGGGCACCCCACCGTAGGTCAGGGCGAACACGCAGTAGCCCTCGTTGGCGAGCAGCGGCGCGTACTTGCCCCAGTTGGTCTGCTGCCCACCGCCGGTGCCGTGTACCAGGATCACCGGTTCGGGATGCTCGGCGGTGGGCTTGCACGAGAAGTCGTTGGAGCCGGGCAGCGAGCCGGCCGGATTGATCAGCTCCGGCGGGATGCCGGAGAAGAAGCCGTCGGGCACAGCGAGCGGCGGGGTCGGCGCGGCCTGCGCGGTACCCGCTGCCAGGAGTATGGTCGAGGCTGCTATTGCAAGTCCTGCGAACAACTTTCGCACGTGAGCTCCCTGTCTCGGTGTGACGTCCCGACCGCTCGGGGGAACCTAGCACGAGCGGTACCGGCCGTAACGTGAAATGCGTGGACTGAAACGTTCGGACCCGCATCGCCGACAGGCAGGGTGAACCGACTACTGGAGGGGTGCACGAATGGGATCGGCTGCAGATATCACGTCCTGGCTGGCGGAGGGGTACCTCGCGGGTGACCCGATCCGGTATCCGCTCTACGTCGGCTCGATGTTCCTGGCGATGCCACTCCAGCTTCTGGGTCTCATCACGGGGCATCCTTTCTGACAACCGCTTTCGCTCCGATTCGTGGTGCGGTCTGCCCCGCCGTCGTCGATACTCGGGTGACCGGAGAACCCCACGCGCAGAGAGCGACCGCGACATGGCCACGAACAGTTCGAAGAACGCCGACGGTGTGCTCGCGCCGTCCGACCTGATCGATCAGCGCATCGAGGAACTGGGTGACTGGCGCGGCGAGAAGCTCGCCGAGATCCGGGAACTGGTGCACCGCGCGGATCCCGAGGTCGTCGAGGAATGGAAGTGGCGCGGGGTCCCGACGTGGTCCCACGCCGGGATGATCTGCACCGGCGAGACGTACAAGAAGATCGTCAAGGTCACGTTCGCCAAGGGTGCATCGCTGGACGACCCGACGGGGATGTTCAATTCGAGCCTCGAGGGAAACACCCGACGTGCCATCGATTTCCACGAGGACGACGAGATCGACGGTGCGGCGTTCGCGGCCCTCGTGCGGGCTGCTGTGCAGCTGAACCTGTCGAAGTAATGGATACGGCGAAGGCCCGGCACCTCACCACAGGTGCCGGGCCTCCGCCGTCATGCAGCGATCACCCCTCCAGGATCGCGAAGCCCTTGTAGCCGGAATCGGCGACCTCCGTGATGATCTGGCGGTAGCCGGCGAAGCCGCCGAGGAACGGCATGAACACCCGCGGGCGGCCGGGGATGTTGGCGCCGAGGTACCACGAGTTCGCGGTGTTCAGCAGCGATGCCTCGGCGCGGGTGCGGCATTCCTCGACCCAGTCGGCCACGGCCTCCGGTGTGCCCTCGATCGCCGCGGCACCGCGGTCGTCGAGGTAGGCGATCGCGTCGGCGACCCAGTCGACGTGGAGTTCGGAGTGCAGCACCATGTTCGCCAGCACCGACGGGCTACCGGGCCCGGTGAGGTTGAAGAAGTTGGGGAAGCCGTCGATGCCGAGACCGAGGTAGGTTTCGGGGCCGGCAGCCCACTTCTCCTTCAGCGACTGCCCGCCGCGGCCGACGATGTCGAGCTTGTCGAGCGAGCCGGTCATGGCGTCGAACCCGGTGGCGAGGACGATCGCGTCGAGGTCGTAGTGGGCCTCGGTGGTGTTGACACCCGCGGCGTCCATGCCGACGATCGGGGTGGCCTTGAGATTGACCAATTCGACGTTGTCGCGGTTGTAGGTCTCGTAGTAGCCGCTGTCGGTGACGATGCGCTTGGCGCCGATCGCGTGGTCGTCGGGGATGAGCAGATCGGCGATCGCGGGATCGTCGATGACGGCGCGGACCTTCTCCTCCCAGAACTCGCGGGCGGCGTCGTTCGCGGCCTGGTCGGTCAGCTGGTCGGGGAACGTCTTGGAGTAGAGGACACCGCCGAGCTTCCAGCGCTCCTCGTACGCGGCGCGGCGTTCCTCCTCGGTTGCCTCGAGCGTCAGCTTGGGGTGCGCGCGGTGCGGCGAGCCGCCACCGGACTCCCACGACAGCCGGCGTCGTTCCGCGTAGTTGGCCTTCTGCTCGGCGCGGGTGGCGTCGTCGAGCGGGGCGTTGCCGGCGGGGACGCTGTAGTTCGCCGACCGCTGGAACACGAACAGCTTGTCGGCCTGCTCGGCGATGTGCGGGATCGACTGGATGCCCGACGAGCCGGTGCCGATCACCCCTACCCGCTTGCCGTTGAAGTCGACGCCGTCGTGGGGCCAGTGCGCGGTGTGGAAGACGTCGCCGGCGAAGGTGTCGAGGCCGTCGAAGTCGGGGGTGTTGGCGTTCGACAGCGGACCCGCGGCGACGACGAAGAAGCGCGCCGAGACGACGTCGCCGCGGTTGGTGCGGACGGTCCAGCGCAGCGTCTCCTCGTCGAGGGTCGCGGACGTGACGCGGGTGTCGAACTGGATGTCGCGGCGCAGATCGAAGCGATCGGCGACGTGCTCGAGGTAGGCGAGGATCTCCGGCTGGGTGGCGTACTTCTCGCTCCAGTCCCATTCCTGCTCGAGCTCCGGGGAGAACGAGTACGAGTAGTCCACGGACTCGACGTCGCAGCGGGCGCCGGGGTAGCGGTTCCAGTACCAGACGCCGCCGACGCCGGACGCGGCCTCGAAGGCGCGGACCGTCAGACCCTGCTGACGGAACCGGTGTACCGCGTAGAGTCCCGCGACGCCCGCGCCGACCACGACGACGTCGAACGAAGCGGTGGTCCCCAGTGCCGAATCCTGTCCGTTCACGAAAACTGTCCTTCCACGAGCGTGAGCTGCCGGCCCGGATCGGACCAGACCTCACGGTTCTTGCGATGAATTCACGCTATGGCCGTGTGAACCACGTGACAGCGGACCGTCCCGCCCAGCGGGTCGTTTCCCTGGAACAGGGACTTTCGGCGAGCGACGAAACCGGCTTCTTGCAGGGCGGATGCCGCCCCGGTGCAGGCGCGGCAGGCTCCCACCACGAGGGACGATTCCGGCCCACGGGAGCCTCGGTAGCCTGGGCGACGTGCCGACCCCGAACCCCGATCCGACGAGTGCCCGCCTCGACAGCTGGATGTGGGCGGTGCGGCTGTTCAAGACGCGTTCGCAATCCGCGTCGGCGTGCCGTTCCGGTCATGTCCGGGTGAACGGGACGGCCGCGAAGGCGTCGGTGCAGGTCAAGCCGGGGGATGAGGTGCGGGTGCGGATCGCCGGGCGCGAACGGATCGTCGTCGTGGTCCGGCCGGTCGCGAAACGGGTCGGCCCGCCGATCGCGGCCGAGTGCCTGCAGGACAACAGCCCGCCGCCGCCGTCGCCGGAGTTGATCGCGTCGATCCCGCGGCGTGACCGGGGCGCGGGCCGGCCCACCAAACGCGAGCGCCGGGACATGGAGAAATTCCGCGGCTCGCGGGCTTCAGACGGATCTCAGAATCCGGATCTACCCTGAACTGTCGGCGCCCGGACGGAAGAGAGCAGGCCCGCCCCATGACCAACCCCGAGGATCCGCGCACTCCGCAGGAACGCGCATACGACCCGGCCGAGCAGCAGGCGCCGGACGAGACCGTCCAGTGGGCCCGCCCCGCGGACGGCCCGACCCAGCAGCTCGGGCCGGTCGGGACGCCGGCCCCGGAGCAGCCGACCGAGCAGTACTACACGGCCGACCCGTACCAGGCGTACGGCGCGCAGGCCCCCGAGGCGACGCAGGCGTACCCGACGCAGGCGTATCCGGCGTACGACCCGCGCTACGACCCGCAGGCCGCGCCGCCGAACGCGACACAGGCGTATCCGACCTACTACGGCGCAGGTGGCTACCCGCCGGGCGGCTACCCGCCGCCCGGACAGCCACCCACCGGTGAGGTCCCGCCACTCGAGAACGGTCCGGGCAACAAGCCCGGACGCCGGGTGGGACTGTGGGCGGCGGTCGGCGCCGGCGTGGTGCTGCTGGCGCTGGGCCTGATCGTCGGGTTGATGCTGAACGGGAACTCCGACGAGAGCGACACCGCGGCCGCGCCCTCGCCGCGGACCTCGGCGCCTGCCGTCCCGCCCCGTGCGGGTGCGCCGACGACGGAACCCGAGACCACCTCGCCCTTCGAGAACCTGCCCGGTGGCATCGGTGACGTCATCGGCAACGCCGGGACGGCGATGGGCACGATCACCGCCAACGACGGTGGCACTCTCACCATCGACGGGCTCGGCGGAACCACGATCACCGTCAAGACCACGCCCGACACCTCGCTCATCTCGTTGACCGCGAACAGCATCGCCGAACTGAAGCCCGGCGAGTCGGTGCTGGTGCAGGGCGACAAGGTGAAGGACGGCACCCTCACCGCGAAGTTGATCATCGGCACCACGCTTCCCGAGTTCGGTAACTGACTCGCGGCACCGGATGCCCGGAAGTGCGCCGGGAGTGGCTAGGCTGACCCTCGATGACGGCTATGTGGTTCGGATTGGCAGTGATAGCGCTCGCGGGTGCTGTCGTGCTGCTCTATGTCGATCGTTCGCGTCGTGACCAGACCGGTCGGGTGCGGCAGATCTGGGCGAAGGCGCAGGGGTACACCTACAACACCGCGGACGAGCATCTGCCGTCGCAGTGGCATCGGGCGGCCCTCGCCAAGCAGGAGTACCTGGGCGCCGTGGACGTCGTGCGCGGCGTCCGCCGCGGCGAGCAGTTCGTGCTGTTCGACCTCGAGGACACGGCGACGATCGTCGCGGTGCACCGGGAGGTGGGCTCCGACGTCGACATCGATCTGCGCCTGAAGTCGACGCCTCCGCCGCGCGACAGCGACCTGAACCTGCTGGGCGCGATCGGCCCGCGCGTCGTGTTCGCGACCGATCTCGAGATCGCGCGCCGCGTGTGCGATCAGCGCATGGTGGCGTTCACCGAGTCGGTGCCGCCGCAGCTGCAGATGCTGTGGAGCGAGGGGGAATGGACGCTCGGTTCGCTCCCGATCGGCAGTACCGGCCGCGACTGGGACGCCGCGATCGAGGTCGTGGCCCGGCTGTCGGGGATGCTGCGTGTGCTGCCGCCGGCCGTCGAACCGCCGGCGATGCAGCCCGCCGCGCACGATCCCGGCCGTCCGATCGCCCCTGAACCCGTTCCCGAATAGCGGCTCGGATCCTGTTTCAGTAGATTCCGCAGCTGTGGTTGCTGTGTCGGGTGTTGTTCTTGTTGTTGTTGTGATTCTTGTGGCCTGGCTGGCGTCGGTGAACCGGAACCTGCGCCGCCTCGACGCCAATCTGCGCACCGCGCTGTCGTTGATCCACGTGGAACAGGACCGTCGCTGCGAGTACGTGCCCGGTCTCGTGCTCGCCGTCGCGGACACCGTGGGCCGCGAACTGGTCAGCACGGTCACCGGGGCGCGTTCCCTGGCGATGCGGGTCCGCGAGGAGAATCTGGACCTCGGCCGACAGGCCGGCGCCGAGAACGCTCTCTCCGCCGCGCTGGCGTCGTTGATGGGGACCGCGCGCAGCTATCCCGCGCTGCGCCGCGACTGGGCGTTCGTCCGCCCGGCACACGAGATCGACCAGACCGAGACGCGTCTCGCCGGCGCCGTCACCGTCTACAACGATCTGGCCCGCAAACTGAACGACTCGCTGCGCACGTTCCCCGCGTCGCTGCTCGCGCGGCCCGCGGGAATCGCCGCGGCACCGCTGTTCGAGGCGGCGACACTCCAGATGCCCACGAGCGCGGACGACGCGTCCGCCGCCGAGCAGGCCGCATAGGGCCGCCAGCGCCGTGACCTGGCCGCCTCGCTAGGCTCGACACGACGAAAAGTCACTGACTTCGAACGATGATGGGAGCGGCCGATGACGGATCGCGACGAGCTCGCCGCGCTGGTGCGCGAGCTGGCGGTGGTGCACGGAAAGGTCACCTTGTCCTCCGGCAAGGAAGCCGACTACTACGTGGACCTGCGCCGCGCGACCCTGCATCACCGGGCCGGACCGCTGATCGGCAAGCTGCTGCGCGAACTGGTCGCCGACTGGGACTTCGCCTCCGTCGGTGGCCTCACGATGGGCGCCGACCCGGTCGCGATGGCCGTCATGCACGCCGAGGGCCGGCCGATCGACGCGTTCGTCGTCCGCAAGGCCGCCAAGGCACACGGCATGCAGCGTCAGATCGAAGGCCCCGACGTCGTCGGCAAGCGCGTCCTGGTCGTCGAGGACACCACCACCACCGGCAACTCGCCGCTCACCGCCGTCAAGGCACTGCGTGACGCCGGCGCCATCGTCGTCGGTGTCGCCACCGTCGTCGACCGCGCCACCGGCGCCGACGCCGTCATCGCCGCCGAGGGCCTCGAGTACCGCTCGCTCCTGGGCCTCGACGATCTGGGGCTGAGCTAGGCGCCTTTTCTCAACAGCTGAAGGGACCCTTCGTGCGCTCGCGGCGCATAAAGGGTCCCTTCAGCTGTAAGTGGCGTCCGGTCAGGGGACGAGGAAGAACGCGCTGACGACGCCGTATCCCGCCTGCGGGCGCAGTTCGTTGTACCAGGGGCCGATCGGGCTCACCTGCATCGTCAGCCTCGCGAGCCCGGAACCGGGATTGATCTCGGTTCGGACGGTCTCGCCTTGGCGTGCGAGGAGTTCGACATCTCTGAGCTGCCCGGTGAAGATCCCGAAATTCCATCCGACGGCGACCTTCAGCCGGCAGACCGGGTTCTGCGCCCAGCCCGGCCCGACACCGTTCAGGACACGCGGCGTGAACGCGATGGTCGCGAGACCCGGTCGCGCCGGATCGGTCTCGACGACGGTGTCGATGAGGCCGTTGCAGTAGTCGTTCTGCCCGAGCACCGGAAGGGTGGGTCCGTTGATCGTCATGTGCACGAGCGGCGCCGGTGCCGGTGCGGCGCTCGCGGTGGTGGCGACGCCCGTGATGGTGGCGGTCGCGATGGCCGCGGCGCCGAATGCGCGCACGGCAAAGCTGCGAAGCTTCATGTGAATCCCCCGTTTTTGATGTGTTTCGTTCCCCCGGCCGTCCCGTGACTCCCCGTCACGTTGCAACAGCCTCGAGCATGCTCACACACAACCCGCGGCGACACCAAACCGGATGGTCGGCGACGGAACAGTGGCTGTCGCATATCGTGTTCCGATGCCGATCCGGAAGACGCGGACACGCCTGTCCGACGGGCGCGAGCTGATCTATTTCGACGACACCGAGCCGTACGCAAGTGGGGTAGTGACACGCGAGTTGCACGACGGCCGTGACCTGGCACCGGTCGAGGCGGCGTCGACGATGCGCTTCGACGTGCTGACGGGGGAGTGGGTGACGCTCGCCGCGCACCGGATGAACCGCACCTTCCTGCCGGCGACCGACGAGTGCCCGCTGTGCCCGACGCGGCCCGGACGTCCGGCGACCGAGATCCCGGCCGGCGACTACGACGTCGCGGTGTTCGAGAACCGCTTCCCGTCGCTGGGTTCGGCGGCGGAGGAGGTTCCGGGACTCGTTGACGGCGAGCATCTTTGGCCGCAGCGCGCCGCCGACGGCCGGTGTGAGGTGGTGTGCTTCACCGGCGACCACGACCGCGGCTTCGCGCAGCTTCCGGTCTCCCGCGTGCGGACCGTGCTCGAGGCGCTGCGGGACCGGACACGCGAGCTGTCGGCGCTGCCGTCCGTCGCGCAGGTGTACTGCTTCGAGAACCGCGGCGAGGAGATCGGGGTGACGCTCTCGCACCCGCACGGTCAGATCTACGCGTATCCGACGCTGCCGCCGCGCACCACCGCGCTGCTGCGTCAGGCCGAGGAGCACCGAAAGCGCACGGGGCGTTCGCTTCTACGCGACGTCCTCGACGCCGAGCGGCGCGCCGGTACCCGCGTGGTGGTCGAGGGCGAGCACTGGACCGCGTACGTGCCCGCTGCGGCGCGGTGGCCCGTCGAACTGCATGTCGCGCCGCACCGGGACGTCGCCGATCTCACCGAGCTCGACGACGCCGAACTCGACGAGCTCTCGCACCTCTACCTCGACGTGCTCGGGCGGCTGGACCGCTTCTTCGACGGCGTCGATCGGCTGCCGTACATCGCAGGGTGGCACCAGGCTCCGATCGGCGCAGGCCGTGACCTGGGACGGCTGCACCTGCAGGTGTTCTCGCTGATGCGTTCGCCACACCGGATGAAGTTCCTCGCCGGTTCCGAATCCGGGATGGGCGCGTGGATCAGTGACACCACCCCCGAGCGGATCGCCGCACGATTCCGGGAGGTCGCGCCGTGACGGTCTGGTTCGACGCCCGTTCCGACGCCGAACTCGCTACTGCGGTAACGGATTCGTTCCGCCACGAGTTCGGCGTGGGCGCGGACGGCGTGTGGGCGGCACCCGGTCGGGTCAACCTGATCGGTGAGCACGTGGACTACGCGGGCGGGCTGTGCCTGCCGATCGCGTTGCCGCACAGCACCGCGGTCGCGGTGACGCGTCGTACCGACGGGCTGATCCGGCTGCGGTCGTCGAACGGCGACCCGTGGGACGGCCGGCTCGCCGACATCGGCCCCGGACGGCCGGCGGGGTGGGCGTCGTACCCGGCTGGCGTGATCTGGGCACTGCGCGAGAAGGGCTTGCTCACTGGCGATTTCGGCGGAGTGGATGCCGTGTTCGTGTCCACCGTGCCGATCGGCGCGGGGCTGTCGAGTTCGGCGGCGCTCGAATGTTCGCTCGCGCTCGCGCTGGTTCCGGACGCCGATCGGGCGGACCTGGCAGCGGCGTGCGTGCGGGCCGAGAACGACGTCGCGCTCGCCCCCACCGGCGGAATGGACCAGGTGGCGTCGCTGCGTGCATCGGAAGGGACTGCGCTGCTGTTGGATTCGGCGTCGGGTGAAGTGTCGCACGTACCGTTCGTCCCGGAGGATTTGTCGCTGTTGGTGATCGACACCCGGGCGCCGCACCGGTTGGCGGACGGGCAGTACGCGAAACGTCGGGCGGCGGTGGAGCGGGCGACGCGTCGGCTCGGGGTGGCGTCGCTGCGCGTACTGGCCGATCGGGGGCGGGAGGGCGCGGACGCGGTCCGGTCGCTGAAGGACGACGTCCTGCGGCGGCGGGCGTGGCACGTGATCAGCGAGATCGCCCGCGTCCGGCTCGCGGTGGCGGCAGCGGAATCCGGGGACTTCGCGGAGTTCGGCCGACTGCTGTACGCGTCGCACATGTCGTTGCACCGCGACTTCGAGGTCTCGTGCCCCGAGCTCGACACCGCCGTCGAGGCCGCGATGGTCGCCGGGGCGCTCGGTGCGCGCATGACCGGTGGCGGGTTCGGTGGTTCCGCGATCGCACTGCTCCCCGCAGAGAAGGTCGACGACGCGATCGACACCGCCCGCCGCCTGGCCGCGGACCGAGGCCTGCCCGAACCGGCCTTCGCCGTCGTCGCCGCTTCGGCCCCCGCCCGCCGCCTGCTCTGACGCCCCCCTCTCGCGTTTTGCGCACTTATCGCGCCTTCCGGGGTGCCCCGGGGCGCGATAAGTGCGCAAAACGCGGGAGCCGGGATCCCGTGGACCGGGAGACGGGGATCCCCTCCCTGCAGGGACCGGGCATGCTCGGTCCAGTCGAGGAACGGAGCGCCGGTGAGCCAGGAACGGGTGCGGATGTCGGAGCTGGGCTCCGACTCGGTGTCTGTGCTGCGGATCATCGCCTACTTCGACGAACTGGGGGAGTCGGCCGCCAACGCGGACACCATCGTGCGGGCGGCGGCACTGCTCGCGGAATGCTCCGTCGGTGCGGGTTGGGCGTCCGGCACCGTGATCGGCTACGACGCGCTCGGGAACCCCCGGGGCGACCTGCGCCCACCGGCCTGCGGCCCCGAGGAGCCCGGCGTGTGGCTCGACCGCGACGGCACCGAACGCCCCCTCGACTCGGTGCTGCTGGACCGCCTCCGCCACACCCTGCGGGTCGCGGCCGCGCGCTCCGGATCGTCGGAGACACTGCGGCTGGGGGATCCCGCGCTGCTCGAGGTGGTGCTGTCGGACAAGGAGCGCCGTGAGGACCGGGTGCGGGCGGTGGGTCTGCTCGGACTCGATCCCACGCGCGACATTCGGGTCCTGGCGGTGTCGTCGAACACGAGTACCGCTGCTGTCGAACAGATCTCACGGATCTGCGCGGGCCGGTTGGTCCGCTCCGTCGACGTCGGCAACCTCACGGCCGTGCTCCTGCAGGACGGCGCCGACAGCCGTACGCTCGCCGACGGTCTGCACGCCGCGATGGCCGACGCGTACCCGACGTCGGGCGTCGATCGCGGCCCGTGGGTGGGGATCGGGGAACGACTGAGCGTGTATGCGGCGCCGACGTCGTGGAAACAGGCGCGGCGGGCGCTGCGGTTCGCGTCGTCCACCGGGTACGGCCGGCGGGCGGTGGCGTATTCACGGCTCGGTTCGCTCGAGCTGCTGGTCGAACTGCCCCTCGAACGCCTGCTCAACGACCGGGACGTCGCCCGGATCAACGCGATCGCGGCGTCGGCGTCCGGCGCCCAGGACGTGGCGACGCTCGAGGCGTTCTGCGTGTTCGGGTCCCTGCGACGCACAGCCGCCGAACTGCACGTCCATCACAGCACCGTCGCCGCTCGACTGGCGCACCTGGAAGCCGAGATGGGCTGGAACCTCGAGGACTCGATGGACCGGTTCACTGCGACGCTGGTGCTGATGATCCGGCGGATGGCCTTGTCGTCTACCGAGTTGGCGGCGTCCGAGGTGTTCGGTTCGGGCTTCTGAGCCCGACGCCTGACGCCCGACGCCCGACGCACGTCGGACCCGACGGGCGGAACGGTCGACGCGCGTCGGGTGACCGGTACGGGTCCGATGGGTGACGATCGTCGCGAAGTTCGTTTCATCGGAAAGGAATTCGCACATGGCCGTGATCGACCCGAATCGCACGTGGGAACTGCTCGAGCAGCGCCTCGCCGTCACCACCGATGCCCGCCACCGAGTCGTTCTCGGTGCGGTGATCGAGCACATGCGGGCGGAGGCCGCCCCGGACCTGGATCGGCTGATGGCGACGCTGAATCCCGCTCCCGACTACCACTTCTGGAACGGCGGCCAGGACGTCGGGCCGAAGGGCACCGAGGGTGTGAAGACGTATTACATCGACTTCCTCGCGACCCGCACCAACATCCTCGAGTACGAGCTCGACCGGCTCGTCGTCGACGACCACTGCCTGGTCACCGAGGGTTTCCTCAAGCAGATCCACCCCGGCTCGTATGCCGCGCAGATCGGCATCCCGGTCGACGACGAGGCGGCCGACTATCTCGTCGTCTTCCGTCAGCTGATCCTGTGGCCGGTGGACGAGGACGGGCTCATCCAGGGCGAGGACTCGTACCACTCCGGCCCGTCGAGCGTCACCAAGCTGTCGTTCGAGGAGTTGCCGCAGGAGTACGTCGACCTGGTGCACACCCCGGCCACCTGACCCCCGAACGCGTTTTGCGCACTTGTCGTGCCCGGGGCACCGGGATTTCCGCGACAAGTGCGCAAAACGCGAGGGGGAGGGGGACAGGGAGGGGGAGGGGGAGGGTGGAAGGGTACCGACCTCAGTCGGCGTCGCCGACCGTGACGGCGACGGCCTCCTCGACGCTGTGCGGTTCGGGATCGTGATCGTCGACGTGCGCCAGCACCTTTCGCCCCGTGGCGAGGACCAGGATGCCCAGGACGGTGCATCCGGCGCCCACCCAGAACGGCATGTGGACGTTGTGCTCGCCGAGCTTGCCGGCGACGTACGGAGCCGCTGCGCCGCCGACGAAGCGGACGAAGCTGTACGCGGCCGACGCCGTCGAACGTTCGACCGGCGCCGAGATCATCACGGTCTCGGTGATGAGGGTGTTGTTGACGCCCAGGAACAGTCCCGCCAGGACGACGCACACCACCAGTGCCGGCTTGGAGTCGGTGAACAGTGCCATCGCCGCGAGGTCGACGGCGAACAGGCTGAGGGCGGCGATCATCATCGGCAGCGTGCCGAAGCGGCGCTGCAGGCGCGGGGCCAGGAACACCGACGCGATCGCCAGCGCCACACCCCAGCCGAAGAAGATGAAGCCGATCGAGTACGCGCCCATGTCCAGCGGGAACGGGGTGTAGGCGAGCAGCGTGAAGAAGCCGTAGTTGTAGAGCAGCGCGGTGATCGCGACCGTCAGCAGACCGCGGTGGCGCAACGCGAGGAACGGTGCGGCCAGCGAGGTCCGGTGCGTCGGCTTGGGCGCCTTGGGCAGCATCACCATGATCAGGATGAAGGCGATGGCCATGAGCGTCGCGACACCGAAGAACGGTGCGCGCCAGCTGATGTTGCCGAGCACTCCACCGACCAGCGGTCCGACGGCGATACCGATGCCGAGCGCCGCCTCGTACAGGATGATCGCCTGTGCGACACCGCCACTGGCAGCGCCGACGATCGCCGCGAGGGCGGTCGCGATGAACAGTGCGTTGCCCAGACCCCAGCCGGCACGGAAGCCGACGATCTGGTTGATGGTGTCCGACGTGCCGGCCGCCGCCGCGAACACCACGATGATCGCCAGGCCCCACAGCAGCGTCTTCTTGGCGCCGATGCGGCTCGAGATCATGCCGGTGAACAGCATGGCGACGCCCGTGACCAGCATGTAGCTGGTGAACAGCAGCGACACCTGCGACGGGGTGGCGTCGAGCTGTTCGGCGATGGGCTTGAGGATCGGGTCGACGAGCCCGATGCCCATGAAGGCGATGACGCTGGCGAAGGCGACGGCCCACACCGCTTTCGGTTGATGCAGGATGCTCGGCTTGCTCGCGGCCGGTGCGGTCGTGGTGCTCACGTATCCCTCCTCGGGTGATGTCGTGGTGGTCAGCGCTCTGCTGCGGCGGTCCGGATGATCGCCCGGAGTTCACCCAGTCCGTCCGAGATGCGGGCTACCTGCTCCGGCTCGAGGTGCGCGAAGTGTGGCGTCAGCGCGTCGGCGACCTCGTGGCGGGCCTCGGCGAGCCAGCGCCGTCCGTCGTCGCTGATGCCGACGAGGACGGCCCGGCAGTCGTCGGGATCCGTCTGGCGCGATACCAGCCCCTCCTCGCCGAGGCGCTTGAGCAGTGCCGTCGCCGACGGCTGGGAACAGCGGTCGAGGCGCGCGAAGGTGCTGATCCGGATGGGCCCCTGCTCCTCGAGTAGCGACAGTGCCCGCATCCACGGCCGGGGGCGGTCGTCGACGGAGAGTGCCGACGCGAGTCGGGTGAACCGGTGGGCGTTGCTCACCAGCTCGACGAGCAGGTCTCGGAACTGCGGATCGGTGGAACTCACGGAAGATAATAATTACATAAGCTAACTATCTATGTCTACCCCTCGCGTTTTGCGCACTTGTCGCGGGTTCGGCGGCCCGGAAACCGCGACAAGTGCGCAAAACGCGGGGAGGGGAAAAGGCAGGGAAGGGAGGGGCGCGGCGGTACGGTCGTGCGAAATCGGACACGGCGCTCCCAACGAAGACCGTCGTGCCGGATCGGACACGAGGAGTGGGCATGGCATTCGCGAGCGGCAAGAAGTGGGGACTCGAGCATGCGGTGTTCGCCGGGGCGACGGCGGCGACGATCTTCGGTGCGGTCACCGGACGGGAGCGGGTCCAGCAGGTGGCGAAGCCGTTGATCGCGCCCGCGCTCGCGACCCGGGTCCTGCGCCGGCGCGACGACCTGGACACCGCCGACGCCGCGCTGCTCGTGGCGGGCCTGGCCGCCGCCACCGTCGGCGACGTGTTCATGATCGACCCCGACGTCGACGCACGCCTGCGCCGCGGCGCCACGTCGTTCGGCGTCATGCAGACGACGTATTCGTCGTTGCTGGTCCGTCGGGGCGCCAAGCCGCGGCGGGCGGCGGTTCTCCCGCGACTCGGTGCCTGGGCGGGCGCGTCAACCCTGTTGCACGCGAAAGCTCCCGCCGTCGCGAAGACCCTCACCGGGTACGGGGCGCTGCTCGGCACCACCGCGACGCTCGCCGCCGATCCCGCGCTCGCGCCCGGCGCCTCGGACGTCGCGGGACTGCCGATGCCCAACCGCGGCGACCGCCGCAGCTGGCTCGGCCTCGGCGGGCTCCTCTTCACCGGCTCCGACGGAACGATCGTGGTGCGCAAGCTCTTCCTGCGCGGCGAGAAGACGCGGGCCGTGGCCGAGGGCGCGATCCTCGCCTCGTACGCGGCCGCGCAACTGCTGCTCGTCGAGGGGATGATCGAGTTGGGCCGACACGCCCGGAAGCGAATAGGCTAGGGGTAGATCAGGATTCGATCGCGATTGCGCGGGTCGACGCGGATCGAGATCGTCTCGCCCGGGACGAAGCGCTCGCGGAACTCGCGCGCGACCTCGTAAACCACGGTGCCGGTGTACGACTCGGATCCGGGCACTGTCAGCGCCAGATCGAGTTCGGTGAGCTGACCGTTGTCGACCGTCCGGCGCAGCGGTTGCGCGCGGCGGATGGTCGCCCATCCCTCGATCCCGTGCCTGGCCAGTTTGCGCTCGGACCGGGTGGGGCGGTCGGCCCACATCATGCCCAGCCCGAGGGTGGAGCCGTACGCCGCGAGAAGACCGCCGATCTGGTACGGAATCGTGCCCTCGGGAGTGTGCTCGACGAGCCAGCCGAGCCAGGCCGACAGCACGATGAGGTAGCCGACGGTGATGAAGCAGACGGTGCGAACGATGCGTGGGTGATTCATGGCCTTCTCTTCTTGACGCCACCTAGCCTAGTCGCCCGAAGTGCGCCCGGCAGCGTCGTAACCGGGCTGCGCGACGATCACCGGAGCGAGCCATCGCCGCAGGTAACGGCGTAGTTCGGCGTCCGGGCGCTGCGGGTTGCCGGGGGAGACGAAGAACGACTGCATCGTCCGCAACAGATGCTCGACGAGTTCGCTCAGGGCCGCGTCGTCGTAGCCGTGCCGCTCCCAGTCGACGTCGAAGCGCCTGATCATGGTGAGGCCGAAGGCCTGCGCCTCCTCGGACGTGATGCCGTCCGTGTGGGAGTGCGCGCCCGAGAGCATGATGCCCAGGTGCGGAGTCCGGCGGACGTCGTCGAGCGTGTAGACGACGGCCTCGACCAGGGCGTCGGCGGGATCGCGGCGCCCCTGCACGTGGTCGGTGAGGCGATCGAGGAAGTCGCCGACCGACGCGATCGCGGACGCCCGCATCAGCGCGTCGGCGCTCGGGAAGTAGCGGTACACCGTCTGCCTGATCACGCCCAGGGATTCGGCGACGTCCGCGATGCTGACGGCCGATCCGGTGCGGGAGATCCCCTCGACCGCGGCGGCGACGATCCGCCGCGCGGCCTCGTCGTCGTCGACCGGCGGCTTGCCGCCCCATCCGCGTCTGCGTGCCACGGCCGGACCGTACCAGCCGTGCGGCCGGTCCCCGCGCAGGTGGCGACGATTTCGCCGAAACCAATCATACAAGTGACAAGTCGATCGTATGATTGCTGCGATCGTGGCCCCGGCCTGCCCGGACGGGCCCGCACCGACGACGAACGAGGTAAGTGCGCATGACGGATCTCAAGCCCCGGAAGATGGATTTCGGCTTCGACGACGGGGACGTCCCGTTCCTGTGGAACCCCGACAACCCGGCCTGGTCGAGCATGTCGAACGCGGTGTCGTTCCTGGCCATCGGCTTCGAGAAGATGATCGTGAAGCTGATCCTGCAGGCCAAGCCCCTCATCACCGACCCCGAGGTCGCGGAGGAGGCGGTGGCGTTCATGAGGCAGGAGGGCCACCACTCGACTGCACACCGCCAGCACGTGAACGGGCTGATCCGCAGCTACCCGGGCCTGCAGAACACCCTCGACGCGGTCGTCGGCGAGTTCGATCTGCTGACCGAGCGCACTTCGATCAACTACCGGCTGGCGTACACCGCCGACCTCGAGGCGACGTTCACGCCCGTCTTCAAGCTCATGCTCGACAACGAGGCCACCCTGTTCCGGCCCGGCGACGACCGGGTCGCGTCGCTGTTCCTGTGGCACTTCGTCGAGGAGGTCGAGCACCGCAGTTCGGCACTGATCATCTACAACTCGATCGTCGGCAACGAGCTGTACCGGATGCGGATGGCGCCGTCGATCTTCGCGCACGTCATGAAGTCCATCCGCATCGCGTGTGCCGGCTTCAACCAGCATGTTCCGCTGTCCGAGCGGAAGGTCGACTCGCTGTCGATGTTCGCGCGGCACCGGGTCAAGCAGCGGGTGCTCACCACCCTCGCGCCGTACCTGACCAAGGGTCCGATGCCGCGCGCGTTCGACGGCCTCCCCATCGGCGAGCAGCTCACCGCGCTGCGCGGCGCCGTCCGCAGCCAGATGCCCGGCCACAATCCGACGCACGAGAACCTGCCGGTGCTGGCCGACGAGTGGTTCACCCGCTACGACGCCGGTGACGACTGCACCCGTTGGTACTCGGCCGCGCCGGTGTCGTCGGGGGTGAACTGATGTCGGACCTGTGTACGCCCACGTTCGAGGACCTGGCGACCCGGCTCGGCTTCTCGTGCGAGGAGGCCGGCGGCTTCTTCGAGCTGCGTAACCCGGCGGCGTTGGAGAACTGGACGCTGCCCGTCCTCGAGCTGACCATCGTCCTCGGTTCGGTCCTGGCGCTCGTGTACGCGATCGTGCGGCTGCGCCGGCACGGCGATCCCACCAACCTCGTGCTGTGGTTCGGCGCCACCGCGTTCCTGTTCGTGATCGAGCCGCCCATCTACTTCCCGGGCACGTTCGGTACCGAGGAATACCTCGGCACGATGTTCGCGCACAACGTGTTCACCGTCGACTTCCTGTGGGGCAGACTGCCGCTGTACATCATCGCGATCTATCCGTTGATGGCCACGCTGGCGTTCGAGCTCGTCCGCATGCTCGGCGTGTTCCGGCGCTACGGGGTGTTCCTCGGCGCGGTGTGCGTCGGCTTCGTCCACCACGCGTTCTACGAGATCTTCGACCAGCTCGGACCGCAGCTGCGGTGGTGGGAGTGGACGCTCGACAACAAGGTCAACCTGCCGTTCTTCGACTCGGTGCCGCTGCCGAGTGTGGTGGTGTTCGCCGCGCTGTGGCCGATGTCGCTGGCGCTGTGCGTCCAGTTCTTCGTCGGCCGGCACGTGGACGGGGGACGGCACTTCTCCGGGCTCGAATTGGTCTGGCGCACTGTCGTGGTCGGCCTCGTGGCGTCGGTCGGGGTGTTCGTTCTGCCGCTCCCGGCCACGGTCTTCGGCATGGGCAGCGACACGGTCCGCGGCGTCCTCTACGCGGCCGAACTGGTGGCCGTCACGGTGGTTGCGGTGCCGCTGCTGGTCAAGCAGTGGTCCCGATTGCGGTCGAGGACCTCCGACGTTCCGGCCTACTCCAACGACTTCGTCCGCATCTACGCCGTCGTGTACCTCGTGGTGATGGGCGGGTTGTGGCTGAGTGCCCTGCCCGACTTCTTCGGGGCGGTCGACGGCGTCACCACGAACGGTGATCCGATCGGCAACATCTGGTACGCGATCGCATGCTTCGCCGTCGCGATCGCGTGCGTCGCCGCGACGTTCACCGTGCCGCGCCCGACCGCCGACCGGGACACGGCCCCCGACGTGCGTCCGGTGACCAACTCGGCCTGAGTGCACACGGTTTCGTCCCGCAGCGCCTAGCCTGACGGCATGGCAGCGACATCTCGGCCCACCGTGTTCGTCACCGGCGCCGCGGCGGGGATCGGCCGCGCGACCGCCCTCGAGTTCGCGCGCCGCGGGTACTTCGTGGGCGCATACGACATCGACGAGGACGGGCTCGGCTCCCTGCACGAGGAGATCGTCGCGCAGGGTGGCCGGGCCCGCACCGGCGTCCTGGACGTCACCGACGCCGACGAGTGGCGGCTGCGTCTGGCCGAGTTCACCGCGGGGAACGGTCGACTCGACGTCCTCGTCAACAATGCCGGTGTCCTGGCGTCGGGGCACTTCGAGGACGTTCCCCTGGAGACACAGCGGCGGATGGTGGACATCAACGTCGTCGGCATGATGAACGGCATGTACACGGCGTTTCCGTACCTGAAGGAGACGCCGGGAGCGCAGGTGGTGAACCTGGCGTCGGCGTCGGCGATCTACGGCCAGCCCGAACTCGCGACATACAGCGCCACCAAGTTCGCGGTGCGCGGACTCACGGAGGCACTCGAACTGGAGTGGCGCGGCCACGACATCCGGGTGCTCGACGTGTGGCCGCTGTTCGTGCGGACCGGGATGATCCGCGGGATGTCCATCGGCAGCACCCGGTCGCTGGGCGTGCGGCTCACCCCGGAGCACGTCGCGCGGGCTGTGTTCGACGCCACCCGGAATCGGGGACGGTTCCCGAAGGTGCACTTCCCTGTCGGCGCTCAGGCCCGGGTCCTCGCCGCGGCATCGGGGATCTCGCCCTCGTGGCTGGCGCGGCTGTCGAACAAGGTACTCAGCCGCGCCTGAATCGAGTGCCGGTGTGGACGACTAGAGTTCGGTGACGGCGGATGGCGTCGAGAAATCGGTCAGGAGTGGGTGTGCGTCGGGGATTTCTGTCGTGGCTGGGAGTGGCCGCGGCGCTGACCGCCGTGCCGGCGCTTGCCGGGTGCGGAAGTTCGGCGCAGACACCGGCCGCCGAATCCACCACTACCGTCGCAGCGCCGACGACCACGACACCCGTGGCCGCGCCCACCACCACGACGACGACGGCCCCGACGACCACCACGACGGCGCCCACGACCACCGCGGCGGCCACCACGACGCTCACCGACGTGCAGTTCCAGCGCAACGAGTCGTACTTCTTCTCCTCGCCCGACGGCACCTTCACGTGCGGGATCGTGCGGCTGCCGGGCCGCACCGAGGCCGGCTGCGAGGGCGTCACCACACCGGTGCCGCCGCGGCCCGAGGACTGCATGGTCAGCTGGGGGAACGGGATCCGCGTCGAGGACACCGGACGCGGCGCATTCATGTGCTCGGGCGGGCAGCTCTACACGTCCGGCTCCGGCACCGAACCGGTCCTCGCGCCGGGTACCCCGCTCGCGAAGCTCGGGTACACCTGCGCGACGACGGCGTCGTCGGTGACGTGCACCAACGACGAGACCGGGCACGGGTTCACCGTCGCCCCCGATTCGAACGAGACGTTTTGACCACCGAGGAACCGAAGATGCACTCCCCGCTCGCCGACGACGCAGACGCGGCGGGTCCCACCGAGTGGGGCGAGCACCCGCACGGCGTAGGCCCGTGGGCGGACGAGCACGAGACGCCGATGCCGATCGACGAGCGCTACGACCCGCAGTTGCTCGTCGACGGCGACCGCCGCAACGTCGTCGACGCGTACCGCTACTGGACGCGGGAAGCGATCGTCGCCGACATCGACTCCCGACGGCACCCGCTGCACGTGGCGATCGAGAACTTCGCGCACGACTCGAACATCGGCACGGTGGTGCGCACCGCGAACGCGTTCGCGGCCGCCGCGGTCCACATCGTCGGGCGTCGACGCTGGAATCGGCGCGGCGCCATGGTCACCGACCGCTACCAGCACCTGGTCCACCACACCGATCTCGACGAGTTGGCCGCGTTCGCGCGGGAGAACGGGCTGACGGTCGTCGCGGTCGACAACACGCCGGGGTCGGTACCGATCGAGACGGTCGAGTTGCCGCGGGACTGCCTACTGCTTTTCGGGCAGGAGGGGCCCGGCGTCACCGAGCAGGGGCACGCGGTCGCGTCGATGACGGTGTCGATCGCTCAGTTCGGATCCACCCGCAGCATCAACGCCGGAGTCGCGGCGGGAATCGCGATGCACACCTGGATCCGTCAGCACGCGGATCTCGGCCGGGCGTGGTGACCGGACCGCGCAGCACATACCAGCGAGTCCGGTAGCAAAAGTACCGGCGCCCAGGCAAGATCGGGGCATGCAGCGCGAATGGTCTGCCCGGGCGGACGCCGCCGAGGAGGCGGTCATGACCCGGCACATTCGCCGCGTGTGGGGGATGCCGGGGACCGCGCTCGCGGTGGTGGCGTGGCCCGCGGTGCGGCGCGAACGGATGTTCGTCAACTGGCACTACTGGTGGCAGGCGAACCTCATCAACTGCACCGTCGACGCCGCGGAACGAAACCCCACCGCACGCCGCCGGCGTCGGCTCGCGCGGCTCATTCGCGGTCACCGCTTCCGGAACATCTCGGGCTGGACCAACAACTACTACGACGACATGGCGTGGCTCGCGCTCGCGCTCGAACGTGCGCAGCGGATGCAGTTGATCGACAGCCGCAAAGCGCTGTCGACACTCGAGTCGCAACTGTTCGATGCCTGGTCACCCGATTCCGGCGGTGGGATCCCGTGGCGTAGGAACTCCGATTTCTTCAACACCCCGGCGAACGGGCCGGCCGGACTGGTACTCGCCCGGCTCGGCCGGTTGTGGCGGGCGCAGGCGATCGCGGACTGGATCGACGAGACGCTCCGCGATCCGGAGACGGGACTGATCTTCGACGGCATCCGGTCCGACGGCACGATCGAACGCAACATCTACTCGTACTGCCAGGGCACGGTGCTCAGCCTCGAGACGGAGCTGGCGGTCCGGATGGGCGCACCCCGGCACCTGTCGAGGGTGCACCGTCTGGTCGACGCGATCGACGAGCGACTGACGCGCGGCGGGGTGATCCGCGACGGGGGAGGTGGCGACGGCGGCCTGTTCAACGGGCTGCTCGCCCGATACCTGGCGCTGGTGGCGCTCATGCTGCCCGGCGATGCCCCGGAGGACGTCCGCGCCCGGCAACTCGCCGCGCAGTTGGTGCTCGGCTCGGCGGAGGCGGCGTGGGAGAACCGGCTCCAGGTCGAGGAGCTGCCACTGTTCGGCAAGGACTGGAGCATTCCCGCGCAGCTACCCGGCCTCGGTTCGGGGATCGCGACGTTCTCCGACGGGTCGGTGCATCCGTCGGACATCGCCGAACGGGACCTGTCGGTGCAGTTGGGCGGCTGGCTGCTGATGGAATCGGCGTACCTGGTGTCGGCGGCCGGATACCCGAAGCGTCGGTGACCGAGCGTCAGTTGTGGACGTCGTCGACCTCGACGTCCTCGGCCGGCTTCGCCATCTCGCGGCGATAGCTCCACACTCCCGCGGCGGTGCCCATCACGAGCAGCGTCACCAGGAGCCCGAGTACGAGCGGCATCAGCCACGGCACCCGTTCGAGCAGGGAACCGCAGTAGAAACCGATCATCAGCAGCACCGGCGCCCACACGACCGCACCGATGCTGCTGGCGATCGTGTAGCGCCGGTGGTCCATGTTCGCGGCACCCGCAACCATCGGGCACAGCGTCCGGACCCAGGGAATCCAGCGGGCGACCAGGACCGCCCAGAAGCCGTGCCGGTCGAGGAGCACGTTCACCTTGTGCAGGTTCGCCGCATTGACGTACTTGCCGTTGCGACGGGCCACGAGATGGTGGCCGCTGCGCTTTCCGATCGCGTAGCCCACCTGGTTGCCGGCGATCGCGGCGCCCATCGCGCCGGCCGACAGCGCCCACGTGTGCTGCGCGCCCGCCTCGTGCGTCGCGAGCACGATGCCCGCCGTCACCAGCAGCGAGTCACCGGGCAGGAACAGCCCGATGATCAGTGCGCACTCCAGGAAGACGAACGTGAGAACGATGATCCAGACCAGTGCGGGACCGGCCGATTCGAGCGGGCCGAAGGAGCCGGCCGCAATGGTCATCGTCAAGCGGTGGGGTCGTTCGGGGTCCGCACGGGCTCGATGGGCTCGACGCCCTCGACAGAGGTCTTCGGCGCCTTGCGGGAACCGAAGTAGCGCTTACCCACCTCGACGATGATGGGGACCACCGACACCAGGACGATGCCGATGAAGATGTAGTCGATGTTGTCGGCGATGAACTGGATCTGGCCGAGCCAGAAACCGAGGAGCGTGACGCCGGCGCCCCACACGATGCCACCGATGACGTTGTAGGTGATGAACGTCGAGTACTTCATCTTCGACGCGCCCGCGACGAGCGGCGCGTAGGTGCGCACGATCGGCACGAAGCGGGCCAGGAAGATGGTGGCCGGGCCGTGCTTCTCGAAGAAGGCGTGCGCCTCGTCGATGTAGCTCTTCTTGAAGACCTTCGCGTCGTTCGACTTGAACAGGGCCGAGCCGCCCTTCGCGCCGATCAGGTAGCCCACCTGGTCGCCGAGGACCGCGGCGATCGGGATGGTCACCATCAGCACCCACAGCGGTGCGAACGGTTCCACCTCCGCCGACTTCGACGCCGCGATCAGACCGGCGGTGAACAGGAGCGAGTCGCCCGGCAGGAGCGGGAACAGCAGACCCGACTCGATGAAGACGACCAGTAGGAGGCCGATCAGCATCCAGGTGCCGAACGAGTTCAGCAGATTCACTGGATCGAGGAATCCCGGCAGCAATGCCAGATTCGTGGTCACGGGCTCCGAGGCTGCCAGCACATTCACGCGCACCAGACTACCGGCGGCCGCTGAGAGACCGCTGAGTCCACCGGGCCGGGTGAGCCGACACGGTCCGGACACCAAGGGAGGCGGGGGCGCGTACGGGTTGCCATACTGCATAGAGAACCGGCGCGCCGTCACAGTCGGCCGCGCCATCAACCGTCACATGGAGGACAGCCGCCGTGCCTATCGCAACTCCCGAGGTCTACGCCGAGATGCTCGGCCGCGCCAAGGAGCACTCCTTCGCCTTCCCCGCCATCAACTGCACGTCGTCGGAGACGATCAACGCCGCGATCAAGGGTTTCGCGGACGCAGGCAGTGACGGCATCATCCAGTTCTCGACCGGTGGCGCGGAGTTCGGCTCGGGCCTGGGCGTCAAGGACATGGTGACGGGTGCGGTCGCGCTCGCCGAGTTCGCGCACGTCGTCGCCGCCAAGTACGACGTGACGATCGCGCTGCACACCGACCACTGCCCCAAGGACAAGCTGGACACCTTCGTGCGCCCGCTGCTCGCGATCTCCCAGGAGCGCGTGAACAACGGTCGGAACCCGCTGTTCCAGTCGCACATGTGGGACGGCTCGGCCGTGCCGATCGACGAGAACCTCGAGATCGCGCAGGAGCTGCTGAAGCTGTCGAAGGCCGCGAACATCATCCTCGAGGTCGAGATCGGCGTCGTCGGCGGTGAAGAGGACGGCGTCGAGGCCGAGATCAACGACAAGCTGTACACGTCGCGTGAGGACTTCGAGAAGACGGTCGACGCGCTCGGTGTCGGCGAGAACGGCAAGTACCTGCTGGCCGCGACGTTCGGCAACGTCCACGGCGTCTACAAGCCGGGCAACGTCGTCCTCAAGCCCGAGGTGCTCAAGGAGGGCCAGGAGACGGCCGTCGCCAAGCTGGGTCTGTCCGCGGGCTCGAAGCCGTTCGACTTCGTCTTCCACGGCGGTTCGGGCTCGCTGAAGTCGGAGATCGAGGACTCGCTGCGCTACGGCGTCGTGAAGATGAACGTCGACACCGACACGCAGTACGCGTTCTCACGTCCGATCGTCGGCCACATGTTCTCGAACTACGACGGCGTCCTGAAGATCGACGGCGAGGTCGGCAACAAGAAGGTCTACGACCCGCGCAGCTACCTCAAGAAGGCCGAGGCCGGTATGACCGCCCGCGTCATCGAGGCCTGCAACGACCTCAAGTCCGCGGGACGCTCCGTCTCCGCCGGCTAGTCACCCTTTTCGCGTTTTGCGCACTTATCGCGGTTCCCGGGACGGGAAACCCGCGATAAGTGCGCAAAACGCGTTTCGGGGGCGGTGCGCTACTCGCGGTCGCACACCTTCCAGGTGCCGTCGACTCGCTCGAGGTCGAGTGTGCGCGGCGACGCATCGGACGGATCGGCCTCGGTGTGCGCGGTGACCTGAGCGATCGCGGTGTCCCCGGTGATCTGGACGGTGTCGACGCTCGTGACCACCGGGACACCGCCGTGCGCGACCACGTCGCGGTGCACGCCGGCGAAGTCGGTGGGCGGGATGTCGCGGTAGAAGTCCGCCAGCGTGCCGCGCGTCGACGACTGCAGGGCGCCCAGGTTGCCGGAGTCGAGGGCCTGCGCGAAGGTGTCGACGGCGTTCCGGACGCGGGACTCGTCAGGGTCCTGGGCGCCGGTGCGGGCGATGACGAACCCGGTCACGCCGAGCGCGGCCAGGACGCCGACCACCGCCAACGTCGACGCGACGATCCAACCGCGGTTGCCCCCGCGCCGCCGATCCTTCTTCGTGCTCGGCGCCGTCGGCCGGATGCGCTGCGGACCGGCGGCCGGGCTGGTCGGATTGTCGTTCTGGTCGGGCACGTGACGCCTCTCGGTCCGGGAGCGAGATCAACTGGTGGGCAGCCTATCGGCCTTCCGGCCGATGGCGGCACAATGGACGCCATGACGTCATTCGGTGATCTTCTCGGACCACAGCCCACCCTGCTCCCCGGCGACGAGGACGCGGAATCGGCGCTGCTCAACCACGAGGACCCGGCGAAGGTCGCCGCCGAGCACCCCACCGCGTCCATCGCGTGGGCGTATCTCGCGGAGGCGGCGCTCGAGCAGGGGCAGACCATCACGGCGTACGCGTACGCGCGTACCGGCTACCACCGTGGACTCGACCAGTTGCGCCGCAACGGGTGGAAGGGCTTCGGTGCCGTTCCCTACAGCCACGAGCCCAATCGCGGTTTCCTGCGCTGTGTCGCCGTCCTCGCGAAGGCCGCGCAGGCCATCGGTGAGAACGACGAGTACGCCCGTTGCCTGGACCTGCTCGAGGACAGCGATCCGCGGGCAGCCGAAGCACTTGGTCTCGGCTAGCCGCTTCGTTCCCAGCCCGGCGGCGGGCCGAGCGCGCGCAGCGGCGAACGTCCGTCGTCTGCGCGCGTCGGCGTTGCCGATCCTGCAGTGCGGTCTGGCGGCCGGTTTCGCGTGGTGGTTCGCGACCGAGGTCGTGGGGCACACGAGACCGTTCTTCGCGCCGATCGCCGCCGTCGTCTCGCTGGGACTGTCGCTCGGTGCGCGGATGCGCCGGTCGGTGGAACTGGTGTGTGGTGTCACCGTCGGGATCGGTATCGGTGACCTGCTGATCTCGCTGATCGGTACCGGCGCGTGGCAGATCACGCTGGTCGTCACGCTCGCGATGGGTACCGCCGTGCTGATCGGGTCCGGCCCGATCTTCTCGATGCAGGCCGGCACGTCGGCGGTGCTCGTCGCGACGCTGCTTCCGCCCGGTGACGCCGCCGGGTTCGAGCGGATGGTCGACGCCCTCGTCGGAGGGCTCGTGGGTATCGCGGTCGTCGCGGTGGTGCCGACGCATCCGGTGCGGCGAGCCCGACGCGACGCCGCCGGCATCCTCGCGACCGCGAGCGAGGTCCTGCAACTGGTGGCCGACGGGCTCATCGCGAACGATGCCAAGCCGATCGAGAAGGCCCTGCGCAAGGCCCGGGAGACGCAGCCGGCGATCGATTCCCTTCGCAGCAACCTGTCCGGCGGCAAGGAGATCAGCCGGATCTCCCCGCTCTACTGGGGCAGCCGGGCCCGGCTCGCCAGGCTCACCGCGACCGCCGACCCGATCGACAACGCGATGCGTAACATCCGCGTCCTGTCGCGCCGATCGCTCACGCTGGTGCGCGACGACGAGATTCTCGACCCGCGCCTGGTCGACGAGATCGAGAAGCTCTCTCAGGCCCTCGACGTGCTGCGCCGGATGATTCTCGCGGAACCGGGGGAGCAGCCGGACCAGGCGGAGGCCGCGCGGGTGCTGCGGACGGCGGCGTCGGGCCTGAAACCCGAACTGGTCGAGGGTGCGGGCATTTCCGCGACGGTGGTGTTCGCGCAGATCCGTTCGCTCATCGTCGACCTGTTGCGGGTCGCGGGGCTCGAACGGATCTCGGCGATCGCGACGTTGCCGCCGACCGTGCCCAGACCCGCCTACCGGCCGGACCTCTGACAGCCTTTTCATATATGCGAATACATGCATATGATGGGCCGAACCGACGAGGAGGTCCATCATGGGAGCCGGTCACGGGCACAGCCACGGCAACACCGCCGCCGCGAACGGGGTAGGGCCCACGCCCACCCGCATCCGCAAGATGGTGATCGCCCTGGCCATCCTCGTCGGCTTCCTGGTCCTCGAGACGGTCGTCGCGCTCGCCATCGGCTCCCTGTCCCTGCTCGCGGACGCCGGCCACATGCTCACCGACGTCGTCGGCATGTCGATGGGGCTGGTCGCGCTGCTGCTGGCGAAGCAGGGTTCCAAGGCGGCGGCCCGCACGTTCGGGTGGCATCGCGCCGAGGTGCTCACCGCGATGGCGAACGCCGTCCTGCTGCTCGGCGTCGCCGCGTTCGTCATGTACGAGGCCATCGGCCGCATCGGCCACGCGCCGGAGATCCCCGGCGTCCCGCTCATGTTGACGGCCGCCGCGGGACTCGCCGCCAACATCGTCGTGATGCTGATGCTGCGCGGCGACGCCAAGGACTCGCTCGCCGTCCGCGGCGCGTACCTCGAGGTGCTCGCCGACGCCGTCGGCAGCGTCGGGGTCCTGATCGCCGGCGCCGCGCTGGTGCTGTTCGACTGGAGCTACGCCGACATCGTCGTCGGTGTCCTGATCTCGCTGTGGGTGGTCCCCCGCGCGCTCAAGCTGGCCGGATCGGCGCTGCGGATCCTCACGCAGGCCTCACCCGCCAACGTCGACGTCGACGCCGTCCGGGCCGATCTGCGTGCCGTCCCCGGCGTCTCCGACGTGCACGACCTGCACGTGTGGACGCTGACCACCGGCATGGACGTCGCGACGGTGCACCTCACGACCGATTCCGATTCGCAGCGGGTGCTGGCGGCGGCCAAGACCGTGCTCGATGCGCACGGCCTCGGCCACGCCACCGTTCAGGTCGAATCGTGTGTCGAGGGATCGCGGTGCCAGGAGGACCTGACGTGGTGACGGCCTGCGGACCGGCGGTCGCTCAGCGGTAGCCGTCGGTGTTCGCCGGCAGGTCGGGGTCCTGCACCTCGACGAGGTACCGCCAACAGTCGGGCCGGGAGCCGTCGACGTCGGTGACGCCGTACCGCTGCGCCAGTTGCCCGCTCGAGACGACCCGGCCGCTGAACTCGCCGACATCCGGGTCCCCGGCCAGCGCGGTCACCGCCCGGCCGACGAACGTCGGTGTCTCCGAGATCGCGAAGTGCGGCACCTGATCGAGGGCGTCGCGCCAGTTGTCCTCGGTGACGCCGAAGGCGTCGAGCATGTTCTCCGACCGCAGCCAGCCCGGCGTCACCGCGACGGCCGCGCCGCCGTGCGGGGCCAGCTCGTACGCCTGCGCGGTGGTCATCCGCTGGACGGCCGCTTTGACGAGGTCGTAGAAGAACCCGACCTGGTGCCGGTAGGCGACGTTGTACTCGGCGGTGCCGTCGGTCATCTCGACGACCAGTCCTCCCGGCCGGCGGATGAGCAGCGGGAGCGCGAAGTGACTCGTGATCACGTGGGTGTCGATTCCCATCCGCAGCATCCGCAGACCGCCGTCCAGGTCGTGCTCCCACAGTGTGGTGCCGAACTGGGCGTAGCGGTCGCCGCCGAAGATGTCGTTGACGAGGATGTCGAGGCGGCCGTGGTCGGCGTCGATGCGTTCGACCAGGGCGAGCACCTGATCGGGTTCGAGGTGGTCGACGCGCAGCGCGACGCCGTTCCCGCCGGCGGCCGCGATGAGCTCGCCGGTCTCCTCGATGGTCTCGGGTCGGCCGATCTCGGACCGGCCGTCGACCCGGCTGCTGCGTCCGGTCGCGTAGACGGTGGCGCCCGCGCGGGCCAGTTCGACGGCGATGGCCCGCCCCGCGCCGCGCGTCGCCCCGGCGACCAGCGCGACCTTCCCGGTGAGATCCGGCGCGCTCACCGGCTGGTCCTCACGACGTCGGCGCCGGGACGCCAGAGGTCGACGTGCAGGCGGTCGTCCGAGACGGTGGTGAGCACGACGTCGTCGATGCCGAGCTCGAAGATCTGTGCGTCGTCGCCGGGATTCTCCGGATAGGAGTCGAGGATCGCTCGCTTCTCTTCGCCGGTCAGCTCGCGGGCCCGGCCGGAGATCTTGGCGTCGCCGCCCTCCATGGTGTGGTGGCCGGGATTCGAGTGCAGCGCGTACCGCGGATCCCGGTGCAGATCCCGGACCTTCCGCGCGCCCGGCATCGATCCGAGGACCAGTAGACCGCGGAAGGTCTCGACCTCGGTGCCGCTCACGCGCGGCGAGCCGTCGGCGCGCAGCGTCGCCAGGACGTGGTGTCTGTGCGCGGTGAGCCGCGCGCGGACGGCGTCGGCCAGTGCCGGCGCCGCTTCGGTGAACTCCTGCCAGGTTGCCATGTCATCAGTGTGCGACCGCATCACTGACATCTTGTGTCAGTAATTTTCCGTAGGCTGCGGGCATGCGCTCGAGCCGGCTCCTCGACCTGATGCTGCGTCTGCAGGGCAGTCCCGGCGCCACTGCGGCACGGCTGGCGCAGCAGCTCGACGTCTCGGTCCGCACGGTCTACCGCGACGTCGCGGCGCTGCAGGCCGCCGGTGTGCCGGTGTGGACCGAGAGCGGCCCGGGCGGTGGCATCCGCCTGCTCGACGGCTGGCAGTCCAAGCTCAGCGGGATGACCGGGGCGGAGACGTCGGCGCTGATGCTGCTGGGTATCCCCGGGCTCGCCGACGATCTGGGTCTGGCGGACGTCACGGCCCGCGCGGAGTCGAAACTGCTGGGCGCGCTGCCACTTCCGCTGCGGACGGGTGCGTTGCTGTGGCGCGAGCGCCTGCACGTCGACGCGCCGGGCTGGTTCGCGAGGACGTCGGACACGGGCGAGTTGGCGGCTGTCGCGGCGGCGGTGCTGGAGGGTCGACGCCTGCGGATCCGCTATCGCAAGGGCGCGCGGGAGACGTCGCGCACGCTCGACCCGCTGGGCCTGGTCGCCAAGGCCGGCGTCTGGTATCTCGTTGCCCGGCATCGTGATCGCACGCTCTCGTACCGGGTGTCGCGGATCGACGCCGCGCAGATGCTGGACGAACGCGCGCGCCGGCCGGAGTCGTTCGACCTCGCCGCCTGGTGGTCGGCGTCGACCGCGGAGTTCGACCGGGCGTTGCTGCGCTTTCCGTGCCGGGTGCGGCTCTCCCCGTACGCGTGGCGTCGGCTGCCCGCGGTGGTGGGCGAGGAGGCCGCCAAGGTGCCGGCCTCCGATCCGGACGAACAGGGCTGGGTGACGGTCGATCTGAGGCTCGAGGCCGAGGACGTCGCGGCCGACCAGCTGTTCACCCTCGCGCCCGGCGTCGAGGTGCTGGCCCCGGCGAACCTGCGCGCGGCGCTGGCGACCGCGGCCCGGGAGGTGCTGCGACTCAACTCGACGTAGCGTGGGCGCCCGTTCCCGACGGCCGCAGCGGTGTTTGCGCGCCGGGGCACGAGCAGTGGACCCCCACGCCGAAACTCGCTGTCGCGTCCGAGCGCCGTTCCCTACGATCTCGGGGCATGGCTGATCCGCATCCCCACGTGTATTTCGGTGATCGACTCGTCCCGGCCGCCGAGGCCACCCTCGGTGTCGCGACCTCGGCGGTCCTCTACGGGCTCAGTGTCTACACGGTGTTCCCGGTCCACGTGGACGCCGGCGTGCGCTCGGCGTTCCGGTTGCGGGACCACTACCGGCGGCTCGTCGAGTCCTGCCGGATCATCGGCATCGACCGCTTCGCCGACGAGTGGAGCTTCGACCGGTTCGTGGCGGTGGCCGGGGAACTGGTCGCGGCGAACGCGCCCACCTCCGACGTCTTCGTCCGCGCCACCGTGCACGTCGACGAGTCGATCCCGGGCACCCGGGTGCGCGGCTGCCGCACCGTCGTGTCGATGTTCGTCTACGACGCGGTGCCGATCGTGCCGCAGGACGGGATGCGATTGGGGACGAGCACGTGGCGGCGGATCCCCGACTTCGCGATCCCGTCGCGGGCCAAGGTCAACGGCGCGTACGTGAACTCGGTGCTGGCCAAGCAGGGCGCGATCGACGCCGGCTACGACGACGCGATCTTCCTCGACGGCGCGGGGCACGTGTGCGAGCTGAGTGCGGCCAACATCTTCCTGGTGCGCGGCGGCACCCTGATCACCCCCGACGTCTCGTGCGACATCCTCGACGGCATCAACCGGCGCTCGGTGCTCACCCTCGCCGCGGAGGAGGGCATCCCCGTCGTGGAACGGGCCGTCGACCTCACCGAGCTCTACATCGCCGACGAGGTGTTCGCGACCGGGACGTCGGCCGGGGTGGCGCCGGTGGTGGAGGTGGACGGGCGGACCGTCGGGGAGGGTGTGCCGGGACCGGTGTGCGAGGTGCTGCGCAAGCGGCACGCGGCGGCGCTGCGCTCGGACGACGGCCGCGGATGGGTGTCCTACCTGCGGTGATGTGCGCCGGGCGAGATCGGGTAGTGAACTACCTACGTGCCTACGCGGACGTGTACCTAGCGTTTACGGCATGACCAGCGCACAGGCAACGAACATGTCGGCCACCCCCTCGGCAGACCGTCGATCGGACGTCGACATCGAGCAGCTTCGCAGCGAGATCGACCGCCTGGACGCACAGATTCTCGCGGCGATTCAGCAGCGCACCGAACTCTCCCGCCTGATCGGTGAGGTACGCATGCTCGGCGGCGGCACCCGCTTGGTGCACACCCGAGAAATGAGGGTGTTGTCGCGTTTCGACGACCTGGGACCGGAGGGCCACACACTCGCGCTGTTGCTCCTCCGGCTCGGGCGGGGGCGTCTGGGTCATGCCATGTGACCGGCCGACCCCGATCGGGAACCGATCGGGGTCGGTGCGGTCGCGTCCGTGATGTGGCGACTCAGCTGCGCCAGAACTGCATGAGGTAGTTGCCGAACATCGCGAAGACGTCGGGTACACCGGACAGTTCGAACAACCAGTAGATCGCGTCGAAGAAGACGGTGTTGATCTGCGGGACGAACAGCAGGGCGATCAGCAGGAGCAACCCGAACGGCTTGACCTTGTCGAGCGAGGCCCGCGTGCTCGGCTGCAGGTGCGGTTCGAGGGCGCCGTAGCCGTCCAGCCCGGGCACCGGCAGCAGATTCAGTACGGTCGCCATCACCTGCAGGAATGCCAGGAAGCTCAGTCCCCACCAGAACACCTGATGGTCGCCGTCGAGGCCGAACAGCCGTATGACCGCCAGCAGCACGATCGCGGCCACCGCGTTCACCGCCGGGCCGGCGAGGCTGACGCGGGTCTGCGTCCGCGGCGGCATCAGTCCGGTCTGCAGGTACACCGCGCCGCCGGGCAGACCTATGCCACCGAGCGCGAGGAACACCACCGGCAGGCCGATCGACAGCAGCGGCTGGGTGTACTTGCGCGGGTCGAGCGTCAGATAGCCGCGCATCACGACGTCGTGGTCGCCGTTCCGCCACGCCACGAAGGCGTGCGCGAACTCGTGCAGGCAGAGAGTGACGACCCAGCCGGCGACGACGAGCAGGAACACCCCGATGCGGCCCGACATCTCGTTGCCGGTCGCCCGCCACGCGAGGACACCGCCGACGGCGGCGATCGCCACGATGCCCAGGAACACCGGGCTCGGGCGGACGAGGCTGGCGCGGGGACGCGCGTCGGAGTACATGACCCCAGTATCCAGGCGGACGGGGCTCAGGCGGCGCAGACGAGCAGCCAGTCCTGGTCGTGCCGGTAGAACGTCGAACGCTTGACCGCGCGCGGGGTGCGGACGCCGTCGCGGGTGAGCACTGCGGCCGGTGAGCCGAGCTGGACGGCGCGTCCGGTCAGCCACCGGTGGCCACCGAACCAGCGGCGCTTGTCGACGGTGGCACGCAGGCCCGGCAGTTCGGGGGTGGGCACGATCCGCATGCCGGGCACGGTGCCGGAGAACAGGCGCTCGTCGTCGACGTAGGCCTCGCCGACCAGCTCGCCCGCGTGCTCGGAGCCGTAGACGAGGGCCTCGCCGACGAGCGCGATGCCGGCGTCGTCGCGGATCAGCGGCGTGGAACGGGCGACACCGGACACGGCGATCGTCGCGGCCTTGGAGCCGGTGCGCAGTCCGTAGGCGTGGGTGGCGTCGGTTCGTTCCTCGGGCACGTAGGCCAGTTCGACGTGCAGCCGATCGGTCCGCATCAGCCGGGTCAGCGCGGCCGCGAACGCGGCGTCGTCGCCGACGACGATCAGTCGCGGCTTCTCGGACGTCTCGATCTTGGCGAACGCCTCGTCGAAGTCGTCCTTGTCGGGCAGGGCCGGGACGCTCAGGACGTCGAGCGACCGCAGCGCCAGCGGTAGCGGCGCGTTGCCGCACTTGAGCACTACGGGAACCATGACACTCCTTGCTTGTCTCCGACGCGGCGGTTCGGATCGTGGCGTTGCGGAGGGTGGGCGAGCACGACGCGACCACCGCACGCAAGGGCATTTCGATGTCTACCCGAACCGACGCGGCCGCTGCAAACAGTCTGGGTGGTCGGAAGTGGTTTCGGTGCGCGTCGGGACACCTCGGGGGCTGGACGACGGTCGGTCTCGGCTAGACTGTGCGTCCGGCCACTGCCTACAGCACGGCAGGACCATGCAGTCGTACATGGCTGTACGTCGACCGTAGGAGACAGCGAAATGCCGGCAATCGTCCTCATCGGTGCCCAGTGGGGCGACGAGGGTAAGGGCAAAGCTACCGATCTACTGGGCGGACGCCTGCAGTGGGTCGTGCGGTACCAGGGCGGCAACAATGCCGGACACACCGTGGTGCTGCCGAACGGCGACAAGTTCGCGCTGCATCTGATTCCGTCGGGCATCCTCACCCCGGGCGTCACCAACGTGATCGGCAACGGCGTCGTGGTGGACCCGGGTGTGCTGCTGCAGGAGCTGGCGGGCCTCGAGGAGCGCAACGTCGACACCAGCGGGCTGCTGATCAGCGCCGATGCGCACCTGATCATGCCGTACCACGTGGCCATCGACAAGGTCACCGAGCGCTTCCTCGGCGCCAAGAAGATCGGCACCACGGGCCGCGGTATCGGCCCCTGCTACCAGGACAAGATCGCGCGTGTCGGTGTCCGCGTGGCCGACGTCCTGGACGAGAAGATCCTCACCCAGAAGGTCGAGGCCGCCCTGGAGTTCAAGAACCAGGTGCTCGTCAAGATCTACAACCGCAAGGCTCTCGACCCGCACCAGGTGGTCGACGAGGTGCTGACGCAGGCCGCCGGTTTCAAGCACCGGATCGCCGACACCCGCCTGCAGCTCAACCTGGCGCTCGAGCGCGGCGAGACCGTGCTGCTCGAGGGCTCGCAGGGCACTCTGCTCGACGTCGACCACGGCACCTATCCGTACGTGACGTCGTCGAACCCGACGTCCGGCGGCGCGTCGGTCGGTTCGGGCATCGGCCCCACCAAGATCGAGACGGTGCTCGGCATCCTCAAGGCGTACACGACGCGTGTCGGCTCGGGACCGTTCCCGACGGAGCTGTTCGACAACCACGGCGAGTACCTGGCCAAGCAGGGCGGCGAGGTGGGCGTCACCACCGGCCGCGCCCGCCGCACCGGCTGGTTCGACGCCGTGATCGCCCGCTACGCGACCCGCGTCAACGGCATCACCGACTACTTCCTCACCAAGCTCGACGTGCTGTCGAGCCTGGACACCATCCCGATCTGCGTCGGCTACGACGTGGACGGCGTGCGTGTCGACGAGATGCCGATGACGCAGACCGACGTCCACCACGCGAAGCCGATCTACGAGGAGATGCCGGGCTGGTGGGAGGACATCTCGCACTGCCGCACCTTCGAGGAGCTGCCGGTCAACGCGCAGAACTACGTGCTGCGGCTCGAGGAGCTGTCGGGCGCGCGGATCTCGTGCATCGGCGTCGGCCCGGGCCGCGACGAGACCATCGTCCGCCACGACATCCTGGCCTGACCTCACCCGCTCGTGTGTGACCGAATGTCACATGCGTTCAGTTCGACTGAACGCATGTGACATTCGGCGTTTCGGGATGCGGAGGCGCACGCCGGTTACCATCGGGGACATGGCCCTCCTCTACGCGGCACAGCTGTCACCCACCAAGCCGGAGCTGATCGCGGCCTGGCTCCCGTCGTCCCCGTACTACGACGGTGCGTCGCCGGCGATCGAGCCGATCGGCGCGTACCGGTTCGACGATCCGGACGGCGAGGTCGGCATCGAGGTGCATCTGGTGCGCGACGCCGACGGCACGCTCTGGCAGGTGCCGTTGACGTACCGCGCGGCGCCGCTGCCCGGCGCCCGCCCGGCCGGGGAGATGGAGCACTCGGTGCTCGGCCGCCGGTACGTCTACGACGCGACCACCGACCCGGTGTTCGTGCAGCAACTGCTCGATGCCGTCCACGGCGGCCGACACGAGGCGGACCAGTTCGTGCACGTCGACGACGCCGAGCCCCGGAAGATCGACAATTCCGCGCACGCGTGGGGGACGGGCGTCGCAGATGCCCCGGTCCCCGTCGTGTCCGACGTGCGGGTCTCCGCGGACGGCACCGACACCGTGATCGAGGCGGGTGGGACCACCGTGGTCGTGCACCATCGGCCGGTCGGCGGCGAGCCCACCGGGCCCGCGCTGCTGGGCGAATGGGGCGGTGGCCGAGGCGTTCTCGCGACGCTGCGCTGATTCGTCCGAGAGGTCAGCGCATCTCGCCGGCCCCGGCGTACGGGTGCAGGCTCACGAGTGGTTTGCCCTCGCCGAAGCGGCTGTAGCGGAAGTCGTTCCCGTCGACGGCGGGGTCGCTGCTGATCCCGTCGAGCAGTAGATCGGCCGCCAGACGCCCCACGGCCGGCGAGATCTTGAAGCCGTGGCCGCTGAAGCCGACGGCCAGGAACAGGCCTGCGGCGGGCGAGGGCCCGATGATCGGGTTGTAGTCGGGAGTGATGTCGTAACAGCCCGCGTACGACGACGCGAGTCGCGGATCCGGCATGTCGGGCAGGATGCGGTCGAGTCTGCCGATCGCGGTCTCGACGAAGTCCTCGGTCGCGCGGTTGGGATAGGCGTCCGGATCGGCGATCTCGGGATTCGAGTGATCGCTGTTGCCGACCAGCAGGTGACCGTTGGGTTCGCGTCGGATGTACTGCAAATTCACCAGATCCGAGAATGTCGGGACGTCGGGGGTGGGCGCACCCTGATCCACCAGCACCAGTTGCTCGCGCTGGGCCCGGATGGGCAGGTGGACGCCCGCGGTTGCGGCGAGGGCAGGACTCCACACCCCGGTCGCGAGTACGACGGTATCGCACAGAATCTCGGTTCCGTCGGCGCACAGGACGCCGCGGACGGCTCCGAAGTCGTCGGAGATCAGGCGAACAACGTTGGTGGACTGACGAATCCGTACGCCGAGCGCGCGGGCTCGGGCACCGTACGCCATACCGGTCATGTAGGCGTCGCCGTGACCGCCGAGCGGCTCGTAGGCGAAGCCTGCGAAGTCGTCGAGGTGGATTCCGGGCCACAGCGCGCGGACCGCGTCGGCGTCGACCAGGTCGACGGGAACGCCGAGCGTGCGGTGCATCTCGATGTTGGCGCGCAGGGGTTCGACGTTGTTCTCACCCACGCCGACGACGTATCCGGTCTGTCGGAATCCGATGTCGGTGCCGAAGATCTCGTCGGCCCGGCCGAACACCTCGACGCCGTACCACGCCATCGCGGCCAGCGACGGAACGCCGTAGTGGCAGCGCACGATTCCGCTGGACTTGCCCGTCATGCCCCCGCACAGGGTGTCCCGCTCGAGGACGAGCACGTCGGTCTCGCCGCGGTCGGCGAGTTGCCACGCGATGGCCAGGCCCTCGAGCCCGCCTCCGACGATCACGATCCGTGCGCGCTCCGTCGCCTTTTCTGTCATCTCCGACCTCCAGTCGCAAGGTTTCTTGATGAGAGACAGTGTTGCATGGAATGAAACAATGGCAACCCGCAGATCCTGTGCGGACCCCGTTACGCACTGTTCACCGCAGCTACTTGCAGGCCTTACAGCCGCCGTTCACTCTCGGGTGACCTCGATTCCCCGTGTAAGACGGGCCGACGCAAGGTGGGCAGATATGGAACAGGCTCTCGCGGCCGCCGACACCGCATGGTTATTGGCGGCATTCACGTTCGTGGCGTTGATGATCCCGGGTCTCGCGCTGTTCTACGGCGGCATGGTCAGCATCCGCAACTCCCTCAACATGATGATGATGACGTTCGGATCGTTCGCCGTCGTCGGTGTGCTGTGGGTGCTGTTCGGCTACTCGACGGTTCTCGGTAACTCGTTGGGCGGCTTGGGTATTCTCGGCGACCCACTCGAGTTCGTCGGACTCGGGCAACTGCTCGAGCCGTCCGCGGAGCCTGGCCTGCCGCCGGCGCTGGTGGCGGGATTCCAGATGTTGTTCGCGGCCATCACGGTCGCGCTCATCTCGGGTGCGCTGGCCGACCGCATCAAGTTCGGAGCGTGGATGCTCTTCGCCGGCCTGTGGGTCACGCTCGTGTATTTCCCCGTGGCCCACTGGGTGTTCGCGTTCGACTCCGACGACGGCAGCGTGGTCGGCGGCTGGATCGCGAACAAGTTGGGAGCCATCGACTTCGCGGGCGGCACCGCCGTCCACATCAACGCCGGTATCGCCGCGTTGGCGATGGTCCTGGTGCTCGGCAAGCGGCACGCTTTCCCGAACATGCCTCGGCCGCACAACCTTCCTCTGACGCTGCTGGGTGCGGGCATCCTGCTGTTCGGCTGGTTCGGCTTCAACGGTGGCTCCGCGCTCGCCGCCGACAATGCCGCGTCCGTCGTCGTGCTCAACACCGTGGCCGCTGCGTGCGCCGGCATCTGCGGGTGGCTGCTGGTGGAGCGAGTGCGGGAGGGACGCCCGACCTCGCTCGGCGCGGCGTCCGGACTCATCGCCGCGTTGGTTGCGATCACGCCGGCGTGTGGTGCGGTGTCGCCGATCGGTGCGCTCGTCATCGGCGCCGCCGCGGGTGCACTGTGCTGCTTCGCGGTGTCGCTCAAGTTCCGTCTCGGCTACGACGACGCCCTGGATGTAGTCGGCATCCACCTGGTCGGCGGCATCCTGGGCACGCTGCTGATCGGCCTGCTCGCGACGGAGGACGCCCCCAACGGTGTCGCGGGTCTGTTCTACGGCGGCGGCCTGGGGCTGCTGGGCAAGCAGGCGCTCGCGGTCGTCGTGGTGCTGGCCTACTCGTTCACGGTCACCTGGCTCATCGCGAAGGCAATCCAGGTCACCATCGGTCTGCGGGTACGCCCGGAGGACGAGCACGAGGGTCTCGACGTCACCGAGCACGGCGAGACCGCGTACGTGACCGAGACGATGGCCGTCACGGTGACAGGTTCGGGGCCGGTGGATCCGGTTGCCGTCGCGGACGCCGCCGAGGCGCTCGCGACGCGGGTCGCGACCACCGAGCAGCGCACGTAGATTCTCGAACGGTCCACGCGGCCGCCGTCCGTCATCCGACGGGCTGCGGCCGCGTCGCCATGTCGCGTCGCCCGCTCTGCCGTCGGCATAATGTTCGTCGGCAAGAGTTTCGGGAGACGGGATTTCGAGGCGGTACATGAGCGAGCGCACGAACACCGACGGCGGCGGCCCCGCGACCGGTGCGGACTTCTCGCGCTGGTTCGTCGAGCGGTTCGCCGACTACTGGCAGTCGGCGGGCGCTTCGCGCATCGAGGGACGGATCGCCGGGTACCTGCTCATCGACGACACTCCCGGCGTGACGGCCGAGGAACTGGCCACCGAACTGGGTGCGAGCCGCGGTTCGGTGTCGACGTACGTGCGCCGGCTGATCGACCGCGGATTCGTCAAGCTGGTCCGGAAACCACGGGACCGAACCCACTACTACGCAATGGATTCGGATGTGTGGGGTGGCTTTCTCGAGAACGAGCACGCGTATCTGGAGAATCAGCGGCGGCTGGCGGCCGAGGCGCTCGCGCACACCGATCCCGACGGGCCCGCGTACGAGCGGGTGCTGAACATGCGCGACTACATGGGCTGGATCATCGACAACCGGATGCTCCGCAGCGAGTGGAACCGCTTCAAGGCCGAACGCGACGGGCAGGCGCGCGCCGGCGGAGCATCCGGCGGAGACGACGAGTGATCAGTTGCCGAGCTGGGCGACAGCCCCGTCGATCATCGGGACGTAGCGCTCGAGCGACCACGGCACGGTGAGCGGATTGATCATCGAGGACCCGGTGACGAACGACTGATCCTCGGGCGCCACCACAGAGCCGCGTGCGATTGCGGGGATCTGACGGTAGACGGGCTGAGCCTCGATCTCCGCGCGGTTCGCGTCGTCGGAGTAGAACGTGAACAGCAGGTCGGAGTCCTTCAGCAGGTGCGCGTTCTCCAGACCGATCAGCGCGGAGTCGGTGCCCTCGGTCTCGGGCAGGGTGTTCACGATCGGGTCGACCTGCAATCCGAGGCCGCGCACCATCGCGACGCGCTGCTCGTCCGGGAAGAACACGCCCAGTGTGCCGGGGCCGGTGTTGTAGACGAACGAGAACGACACGTCCGCGTACTCGGGGTGTGCCGCCGTGGCATCGGCGAACTGCGCCTTGACCTTCGCGATCTCCTGATCGGCCTCGGGGGCCTTGCCCATCGCCTTCCCGATCACCCTGATCTGGTCCTCCCATGTGGTCGTCCACGCCTTCTCGGCGTACGCGACGGTGGGGGCCAGGGCGCTCAGGGCGTCGTACTGCTGCTGGGTGACACCCGACCACGGTGCGAGGATGAGGTCCGGGTCGAGCTTTGCGACGGCCTCGATGTCGATCTCGCTGCCGCCGGTGAACTGGACGGGCAATTGCGCGCCTCGGTCGGTGATCGCGTCGTGGATCCACGGCAGGTATCCGGTCTCGTCGCTGCCCCATTCGTAGGCCTCGATGCCCACCGGCACGGTGCCGAGGGCGATCGCGGTCTCCGCGGAGCCCTGGCCCAGCGTGACGATGCGTTCGGGTTCGGCGGTGATGACGGCCGTGCCGAGGGCGTGCTCGATCGTCACGGTTTCGAAGTCGCTGTCGGCGGACTCCGTGGTGGGCTCGCTCGAACCGCAGCCGGCGACGACGAGAGCCGCGGCTACCAGGCCGGACAGCAGGACGGACCGGCGAGCGGTTCGTGATCGAGCAGATCTCATGGAGGGGCCTTTCCACACGGGCGACGATGCGCGGTGAGCATAGGCTTACCTTCTATGAAATTTCAACTCAAATGAAAGTTCGGGTTGCGTCCGGGGATCCGCAGGCAACCCCTCACTCCTGATGGTTGTCCGGATAGGCGGTCACCGCGAGGAAGCGGATCGGCAACTGCACCAGATCGTTGGGCCCGTGCAGGCCCTCACCGTCGAGAAGCAGCGAGTCTCCGGGCTTCAGTCGGTACTCGCTCTCGCCGTGGCCGTAGATCATCTCGCCCTCGAGCATGTAGATCAGCTCGGTGCCCGGATGCTGGAAGAGCGGGAACACCTCGCTCGCGTCGGTGAGGGTGACGAGCACCGGTTCGAGCCGCTTGTGCTGTCCCCGCAGCGCGCCGAGCAGCTCGTAGTGGTGGCCGACGCGGGTGCCGCGTCCGACGATCACCGCGCCGCTGCCGGCCTCGACGAACACGGCGTCGCGCGTGGAATCGGCACCACGGAACAGTGACGTCACCGGCACGTCGAGGCCGGCAGCGAGGCGCGCGAGGGTGGACAGGCTGCACGACGTCTGCGCGTTCTCGATCTTGGACAGCATCGCCTTGGAGATGCCGACCTTCGTGGCCATGTCCCCCACCGAGAGTCCGCTCGCCAGGCGGAGTTTGCGGACCTGGGTCGCGATGACGCGCTCGAGGTCGACGCCAGTGGGGGTGTCGACGGGCACTTCGCGTTGCGCGGTGTCGTGGTGGACGGGGCGCTTGGACGGGCTCATTGCCTCACAGTAGCGTTCGGTCCACTGGCAGTGGACCTGACCCGGAGGGTGGGGGCTCCCGGGCGTGTCTCCGGCCGCCGCTCGGGCTGCGGCATCGCTCTCACCTGGGCCTGCGTGGAACACGAAAGTTTTTGTGGAGATGAGGGTTTAGATCTTCACCGCCTCCGGGTACAAGATCGATGTGCCCCTTCGTGGGGTACATGCATTGAACACCACACAGATTGGAGAAAACATGTCGGCCGAACTCGATGGCTTCCTCGGCATCATCAACAAGCTGCTGGCGTTCCTCGGATCGTCGGGTGAGGGGCAGACCCCGCCCACGGACCCGCAGGCCTGACCGGCCGCCGGGTACGAAGGCCGGGTCCCCGCGACGCGGGGGCCCGGCCTCGCCCTGTCCCGCATCAGATTCGGCCGGGAATCCAGTTCGTGCCCGCGAGCGGCACCTGCGCCATCGCCGACGCCTCGACGGTGAGTGCGACGAGGTCCTGTGGTTCGAGGTTGCGCAGGTGGGACTTGCCGCACGCGCGGGCGAGGGTCTGTGCCTCCATCGTCAGCACGCGTAGGTAGTTCGCGAGGCGGCGTCCGCCGTCGACCGGGTCGAGGTTCTTCTGCAGTTCCGGATCCTGTGTCGTGATGCCTGCGGGGTCGAGTCCGGCCTGGAAATCGTCGTAGAAGCCGGCCGCCGAGCCGAGCGCCTCGTACTGCTGCTGGAAGCGGGGGTGGTTGTCGCCCAACGCGATCAGCGCTGCGGTGCCGATCGCGACGGCATCCGCGCCCAGAGCCATGGCCTTCGCGACGTCGGCGCCCGAGCGGATGCCGCCCGACACGACGAGTTGCACCCCGCCCGGTGTCCGGTGCACACCCAACTCCTGCAGCGCCTGCGCGGCCTGCGGGATCGCGGCGAGCGTGGGGATGCCCACGTGCTCGATGAACACGTCCTGCGTCGCGGCGGTGCCCCCCTGCATGCCGTCGACGACGATCACGTCGGCTCCGGCCTTCACGGCGAGCTTGACGTCGTAGTACGTGCGGGTGGCGCCCACCTTCACGTAGATCGGCTTCTCCCACCCGGTGATCTCGCGCAGTTCGATGATCTTGATGGCGAGGTCGTCCGGGCCGGTCCAGTCCGGGTGTCGGCACGCGCTGCGCTGGTCGACGCCGACGGGCAACGTGCGCATCCCGGCGACACGGTCGGTGATCTTCTGGCCCAGCAGCATTCCGCCACCGCCGGGCTTGGCGCCCTGGCCCAGCACGATCTCGATCGCATCGGCCTTGCGCAGGTCGTCGGGGTTCATGCCGTACCGCGACGGCAGATACTGGTAGACGAGGTGCTTGGACTGCCCGCGCTCCTCGGTCGTCATGCCGCCGTCCCCGGTCGTGGTGGAGGTGCCCACCTCGCTCGCGCCGCGGCCCAGGGCCTCCTTCGCCCGACCGGACAGCGCGCCGAAGCTCATGCCCGCGATGGTGATCGGAATATCGAGGTGCAGTGGGTACTTCGCGTGGCGGTCACCGAGGACGACGTCGGTGTCGCAACGCTCGCGATAACCCTCGAGTGGGTAGCGGGACATCGACGCGCCCAGGAACAACAGGTCGTCGAAGTGTGGGAGCTTTCGTTTGGCGCCCCATCCTCGGATGTCGTAGATGCCGGTCTCGGCGGCGCGCTGGATCTCGTGGATGACGTCGCGGTCGAACGTCGCGGATTCGCGCAGCCCGGGGGTGTGCGTGGTCATGGGGCCTCCTGGAAATGGCGCGCGTCAGTAGGACGAGGTGTTGTCGACGTGGAAGTTGTAGAGCTTGCGGGCCGAGCCGTAACGGGTGAACTCGGTGGGGTCGGCGTCGAAACCCGCGGCGTCGAGCAGTTCCCGAAGTTCGGCCCGGTGTTCGTCGCGCATCTCCTTCTCGATGCAGTCGGCCCCGAGGGAGGCAACGGTTCCGCGCACGTAGATACGGGTCTCGTACAGCGAATCACCCAGCGCCTCGCCGGTGTCACCGAGCACGACGAGCCGTCCGGCCTGGCCCATGAACGCGCTCATGTGGCCGATGCTGCCGCCGACGACGATGTCGACGCCCTTCATCGAGATGCCGCAGCGCGCTGCGGCATTGCCCTCGATCACGAGCAGGCCGCCGTGCGCGGTCGCGCCCGCCGACTGCGATGCGTCGCCGGTGACGCGGACGGTGCCCGACATCATGTTCTCGGCCACGCCGACACCGGCATTGCCGTCGATCGTCACGGTCGCACGCTGGTTCATGCCGGCCGCGTAGTAGCCGACGTGCCCGTCGATGCGTACGTCGATCGGGGCGTCCAGGCCGCACGCGAGGGCATGCGCACCGGCCGGTTCCACCACCGTCACCGTTGCCGGTGCCGCGGTGGACTGCAGTGCGGCGTTGAGCCCGCGGGTCCCGACGTCGGAGACGTCGTACGTGGTGGTGGGGGTGGCGGTCAGCGGTGCCATACGTAAACCTCTTCCGGTTCGGGTTCGAAGATGCGGGCGCTCTCGATGCCGGGCAGGCCGGCCAGCGCGCGGTACTCGGACGCCATCGCGACGTAGCCGGTGTGCTCGGCGATGATCGCGGGCTTGCACGCGATGGGGTCGCGCACCACCGCGAACGAGTCCCGCGTGGACACGAGCAGCGTGTAGAAGCCGTCGAACCGCTCGCCGAGCAGGCGCAGGGCCTTCTCCAGGTCGACACCCTCCGCGAGCTGCTTCGCGACGAAGCGTGCGCCCACCTCGGTGTCGTTCTCGCTGTCGAACGCGACGCCCTCGGCCTCGAGTTCACGTTTGACGCTCAGGTGATTCGAGAACGATCCGTTGTGCACCAGACACTGGTCCGGTCCGACGGCGAACGGATGCGAACCCGCTGCGGTGACGGCGGATTCGGTGGCCATGCGCGTGTGCGCGACGCCCTGCCGGCCCGACGCGGCGGGCAGCCCGAAGCGGTGTGCGAGGTCCACCGGGTCGCCCATGCCCTTGAGTACCGTGACGTCGTCGCCGAATCCGATGAGGATCGCACCGGGCGCTTCGCCGAGTGCGGCGTCGGCGAGCGCCGACGCCGGAACCGGTGCGTGCAGCAACGTGTTCGGGCCGATGTCGACGCCGGTGACGACGACGCCCAGTGTGCTCCCGACTGCGGCGGCCAACGACTGCGCGGTGGCGTCGGCGCCGAGCAGCGACACCGTCGCGTGCCCGGCCGGTGACCAGACCGGGTCGCCGTAGATGGCCATGCCCGCAGAGTCCGGTCCGCGGTCGACCATCTGGCCGAGCATCCCGGTGAGTAGTTCACCGAGCCGCGGATACAGTGAGGGCTCCCGGAGATGAAGCCCGACGATTCCGCACATGTGTTGTCTCCCTTTGTTCGCGGTGGCGGTCAGAATGCGGTGAGGTAGCTGTCGACCTCCCACGGCGTGACCGTGCTGTGCCATTCGAAGAACTCGTCCCGCTTGAGGGCGGTGAAGTAGTCGGCCACGCCGGGCCCCGCGGCGTCGAGGGCGCCGGCGACCACGGCGTCCTTCCCGAGCGCATCCATCGCGTGCAGCAGGGTCATCGGCAGGTCGTCGGGGCAGATGCCACCGCCGGGTTCGCCGGGGTCGGTGCCGCGGCGGATGCCGTCCAGCCCCGCCGCGACGGTCACCGCCGACGCGAGATACGGGTTGGCGGAACCGTCGCCGCCGCGCAACTCGACGCGGCTGGCGTCCGGCACCCGCAGGTAGTGGGTGCGGTCGTTGCCGCCGTACGTCGGCCTTCGCGGCGACCACGTCGCACCGCTGCTCGTCGAGGTGGCCCCGGTTCGTTTGTAGGAGTTGACCGTCGGGGCGAGCACACCCTGCAATCCGCCGGCATGCTCGAGGATGCCGCCGATGAACGCGTAAGCGGTGGGCGAGAGACCCAGTCCGCGCGGGTCCGTGTGGTCGGGGAAGACCGGTGCGCCGTCTCGCCACAGCGACAGGTGCATGTGCATGCCGCTGCCGGTCCGGTCGGCGAAGGGCTTGGGCATGAACGTCGCCGTCATACCGCGCTGTTCCGCGAGTACGGAGATGAGATAGCGCAACGTGACGACGCGGTCGGCGGTGGTGAGGGCGTCGGCGTACCGGAAGTTCTGCTCGAACTGACCGTTGCCGTCCTCGTGGTCGTTGGCGTAGTTGCCCCAACCCAACTGGTTCATCGCGGCGGAGATCGCAGTGAGGTGCTCGTACATGCGGGTGACGTCGCGAGCGTCGTAGCAGGGGCGCCGGGAGGTGTCGAGGGCATCGGCGGTGCGGAGGCCACCGTCCCCGTCGCGGTCGACGAGGAAGTACTCGATCTCGGTGCCGATGTTGACCTCGAGGCCGAGGTCGCCGGCCTGTCCCAGCACCTTCTTCAGGATCACGCGCGGGGCGAAGGGCCACGGCTCGCCCTGCACGTGCGGGTCGCAGTGCACCAGCGCGAGGCCGGGGCGCACGAACGGGATCGGGGTGAACGACGCGGCGTCGGGGACGGCGACGAGGTCGGGATCCGCGGGCACCTGACCCATCGCTCCGGCGGCGTAGCCGGCGAAGCCGACGCCGTCCTCCTGCAGTTCCTCCACCGCCTCGACGGGGACCAGCTTGGCGCACGGCTTGCCGGCCAGGTTGGTGAACACCGCCAGGACGAAACGGGTGTCGGTGGTCCGGGCGAGGGTCGCGAGATCCGGGCGATCCGACGCGCCGGCCTCGGGTAGGCACATCACGGTCAGATCTGCGGGGTCGAGCGCCATGTGAACTCCTCGGTAATCCGACTATGTTTCATTGAGTGAATCACTGTTGCATGTCAGGAAACATAGCATCCGTGACGGATGCGTTACGGGCGGGTGAGAATGTGGTGACGCCTTCCGGCGGGGTGAGTCCGCTCGCGAACGTCCTGGGAATTGCTGGGCACGAAAAGGATTCGGTTACAAGGTTCAACTGCCGTGTAATCGTCGGAGACGCGATCGACTTCCCGACCGGGTCGCGGATCCGCTGCACGACCCCCGATCGAACGCTGGCGTCCACGTCGGCCCGCGCCCGCGGTTCGGCGGCGCCGCCGAACCGCGGGCGCGGGCGCTGGTTGCGGGGCGGTCAGGGCGCAGGGTCGGCTGGCTACGGATGTCGGCGGGCTGGACGGCGGGTGCGGAGGCGGTGCTCTCGCGTGAACTCGTCGCCGCCCGCGTCGGCTGGCGACTCGCCCTCGTCGGGGGCGAGGTGACGGTGCTGCAGGCGCGGGCGTTCGCCGTGGAGGCGGGAGCGCTGGCGCACCTGCAAGCTGAAGGGTCCCTTCATACGCTGCGAGCGCATGAAGGGACCCTTCAGCTGTCGGGGGGCGGTCAGTGACCGCGGGCGATCCACTCCTCGAGGTGCGGTGCCTCGGTGCCCAGGGCGGTGTCGTCGCCGTGACCGGTGTGGACGCGGGTTTCCGCGGGTAGTGCGAACAGCTTGTCGCGGATCGAGCCGATGATCGTCGGGAAGTCCGAGAACGAGCGTCCGGTGGCGCCGGGTCCACCCGAGAACAAGGTGTCGCCGGAGAACAGCTCACCCGCCTCCGGCAGGTACAGGCAGGTCGACCCGGGGGAGTGGCCCGGGGTGTGGATCGCCTGGATATCCGTGCCCGCCACCGCGATCCGCTGACCGTCCTCGAGCGCGAGGTGGCGGACACCCGGATGGGTCATCTGCCACAGCACGTCGTCGGCCGGGTTCAGGTAGATCGGCGCATCGAGCTTCTCGGACAGCTCCGGGGCGACGGTGACGTGGTCGTTGTGCCCGTGCGTGCACACGATGCCGACCACCTTGCGGCCGCCGACGGCGTCGATGATCGGCTGCGCGGTGTGCGCGGCGTCGATCACCAGCACCTCGTCGTCGTCGCCGACGAGCCAGATGTTGTTGTCGACGTCCCAGCTGCCGCCGTCGAGCTCGAACGTGCCCGACGTGACGACGCGGTCGACCCTGAGGACCCCGCTCACAGGACCACCACCGAGCGCAGCACCTCGCCGCGGTGCATGGTCTCGAAGGCCTGCTCGACGTCCTCGAGCTTGATCCGCTCGGTCACGAACTTCTCGAGCGGCAGCCGACCCTGCTGGTACAGGTCGACGAGCATCGGGAAGTCGCGCTCGGGCAGGCAGTCGCCGTACCACGACGACTTGAGCGAGCCGCCGCGCGAGAAGAAGTCGACCAGCGGCATCTCGAGGGTCATGTCCGGGGTGGGGACGCCCACGAGGACGACGGTGCCGGCCAGGTCGCGGGCGTAGAACGCCTGCTTCCAGGTTTCCGGGCGGCCCACGGCGTCGATCACGACGTCGGTGCCGAAGCCGTCGGTGAGGTCCTGGATCGCCTCGACCACGTCGTCGACCTTCGACGCGTCGATGGTGTGGGTGGCGCCGAGCTCGACGGCCCACTCGAGTTTCTTCGGGTCCCGATCGATCGCGATGATCTTGTTGGCGCCGGCCAGGCGCGAGCCCATGACGGCGGCGTCACCGACGCCGCCGCAGCCGATGACCGCGACGGAGTCGCCGCGGGTGACGTTGCCGGTGTTCATCGCGGCACCCATGCCGGCCATGACGCCGCAGCCGAGCAGTCCGACGACCGCCGGATCGGCGGTGGGGTCGACCTTGGTGCACTGGCCGGCCGCGACGAGGGTCTTGTCGGCGAACGCGCCGATGCCCAGTGCCGGGGTCAGTTCGGTGCCGTCCTCGAGCGTCATCTTCTGCTTCGCGTTGTGGGTGTCGAAGCAGTACTGCGGACGACCACGCTTGCAGGCGCGACACTTTCCGCACACCGCGCGCCAGTTGAGGACGACGAAATCGCCGACCTCGACGGTGTCGACGCCCTCACCGACGGCCTCGACGATTCCCGCGGCCTCGTGCCCCAGGAGGAACGGGAACTCGTCGTTGATGCCGCCGTCACGGTAGGTCAGGTCGGTGTGGCAGACGCCGCACGCCGCGATCGCGACGACGGCCTCGCCCGGCCCGGGGTCGGGGATGTTGATGGTCACCAGTTCGACGGGGGCGTCCTTCGAGCGGGCGATGACGCCCCGTACCTGCTGCGGCATGGTTTCTCCACTCCAATTCGGTCGACGTGAACGCGCGGGCACACCCATGCTGGCGTGCGCATCCGACTACGAGGCTAGTCACCGGCAGCCGGTATCGGGACTGGTCGATCGGGGAGGTGGACCTGGCCGAACGGTCAGGGGACGGGCCGGATGCCGGCCTCGCCGGCCAGGGCGGCCGCCTCGGCGCGCGTGGCGACGTCGAGTTTGCGCAGAACACCGGCGACGTGGAACTTCACGGTGCTCTCGCTGACCCCGAGGCGTTCGGCGATGGCCCGGTTGCGGCGGCCGGCGACCAGATGCCCGAGCACCTCGAGTTCTCGCGGGCCCAGGTCGGTGAGGGCGTGGTGCGTCGGAGGCGCGGTGGTCCGGGTGCGCAGCGGCAGGGTCGCGACGACCCGTGAACCCCAGCCCGGCGTCGACTCGGTCGTCAGTGTGCCGTCGAGGGTCTCCACCCGCGGACGGAGCTGACGCTCGAGGTCCGTGGCGTCGGCCAGTCCGCGCCCGTCGTCGCGGATGTCCACCACCAGTTCGGATTCCGAGCAGGTCCAGGCCACACGGATCCGGCTGAGTCCGTTCTGCGTGGACAGCGACAGGACGGCGCCCCGCACCACCGCGCGGGCGCCGTGCGCCACCTCGCCGGGCACGGCGCGGCCGTCGACCGCGGGCTCGACGAGATCCAGTTCGAGGTCCCGGGGCCGGAGCAGTCCGCGGAGTTCGCCGCGCAGACGGGCGAAGGCGGTGACGACGGATTCCTCGGCCAACTCGCGGTGCGTGTCGACCGTCGTCCGCAACCGGATGAGCGCGCCCGACGCCGCCTCCCGTGCCGCCGCCCGGGCCCGGGTGTCGTCGAGGTCGCCGGACCGCAGCGTCGCCAGCAGCGTCTCGAGCGTCGTGGCATGCACCTCGGTGAGTTCGGCGACGGTGCGGGCGCGTTCGGCCGAAGCGGCGCGGGATTCAGCGAGATACGCGGGGCTCGCGCCCTGCACCTGCAACTGGATGCCGGTGGCGACGATGCCGAACATCGACCGGACGGACTCGAGCGGCGCGGTCCGTGACAGCGTGCCCGACGGGACGATCACGAGCAGTGTGTCGGTGCGGTCGAGGATCGCGTACACCTCGCGCGGACGTCCCGCGATCTCGGCGCGACCGCGGAACGTCCGGCCGTGATCGAGATCTGCTCGCAGGGAATCCAATTCGGCGATCGTCACCCGGTCGACGATCGCGGGATCGCCGGCGACCTTGCGGGGACGGCCCGTGCATTCGCGAGTGAAGATCACCAGCGCGGTGTGCGGCACGGTGTCGGCCAGCAGGGCCGAGAACCGGCGTCCGATGTCGGAGAGGCGGCCGACCAGGACGTCACGCAGACCGTCCAGTACCGCGTCCGTTCCGGTCTCGCTCACGTCGCCACGATATCGCTCCCGGTGTCCGCCGGATCCTGGGGCGCACGGTCTGAGCCCGAGCAGTCCAGTGCGCGGTTGCTGGACTGCTCGGCCCCCGGTCGGGCCGAATCCGCCTCGGCGCGCCGCTCCGCTGTGGCCGGGGAGGCGCCGTCGTCGAAGATTCCCGCCAAAGGTGCTGCAGGCCGGAATTGTTCGAGGTGAAACGGCGATCCCTGCCGTTCCTTCGGCATGTAGCGGTAGACGAAAGCGGCGAGAGCGGCGATGGCAAGGAAGGTGATCAGGGTGCTCATGTCGACCAGTCTGGGAAACGATTGGCTTTGAAATGAAGGGCCAGAACGGGCACGCTGGACTGCATGATGATGCATGCACTGAGCGCGCGGTCGCTGGCTCGTGATCTCGGGGCCTGGCACGACAACGGGGGACGGAGGGCGTCCCGTCCGGCGTACCGTGCGCTCGCCGACGGGATCCGGCTGTTGGTGCACGACGGTCGGGTTCCGTTGGGGTCGGCGCTGCCGAGCGAACGGGAACTCGCGGCCGAGCTCGAGTTGAGCCGCACCACCGTCACCTCGGCGTACGCGGTGCTGCGCGACGAGGGCTACGTGCTGAGCCGGCAGGGGTCGCGGACCACCGTTGCATTGCCTGATTCGGTGAACCGTGCTGCGGCGCAACAGCGACCACGCCACCTTCCGCCGTCCGACGAACCGCTCGTCGATCTCAGCTACGCGGCCATGGTGGCGCCCGTCGCGGAGGTCGAGGAAGCCTACGGCGCTGCGCTGCACGAGCTTCCCCCGTTCCTGTCGACGCACGGCATGGAGCCGGTGGGCATCGCGGTGCTCCGGGAGGCCGTCGCGGCCCGGTACCGTGCGCGCGGTCTGGAGACGTCCACCGACCAGATCATGATCACGTCGGGTGCGCAGCATGCGCTACGGCTGCTGCTCGGGGTGCTCACCGCGCCGGGCGAGCGGGTTCTCGTCGATCACCCGACCTACCCCAACGCGCTGGAAGCGATCAGGCGGGTCGGGGCACGCCCGGTCCCGGTGCCCGTGCGTCCCGAGGGCGGTACGTCGCGTGGCTGGGACCTCGACGCGATTCGTGGGGCCGCGCGACAGACCGCCGCTCGGATGGCGTACCTGCTGCCGGACTTCCACAACCCGACCGGGCTGTGCCTCGACGAGCTGGGGCGGGCGGAACTGGCGCGCATCGCCCGCGAGACCCGGATGACGCTGGTGGTGGACGAGACGATGGTGGACGTCTGGCTCGACGGGCCCCCGCCGCCGCCGGTGGCCGCCCTGGCCCGCGACACGTCCGGTGCCGACGTGGTGACGGTCGGCTCGATCTCCAAGTCCCACTGGGGTGGCATGCGGGTGGGGTGGATTCGGGCGAATCCGGAGCTGATCGCCCGGCTCGCCGGCTCGCGCTCGGCCCTCGACCTCGGCACCCCGGTGATGGACCAGCTGGCCGCGGCCCACCTGCTGGCGCTGGGCGACGAACCGATCGCGGAGCGCCGCGCACTGCTGCGGGTACAGCGCGCCGCGATGCTCGACGAGTTGTCGGCGCGGCTGCCGGACTGGGTGCCGACCGTCGGGTCCGGCGGCATGTCGCTGTGGCTGCGGATGCCCGCAGCGGTGTCGACGGCGCTGGCTGCGACCGCGCCGAGTCACGGCGTGGTGCTCGCGGCCGGCCCGCGCTTCGGTGTCGAGGGTGCCTTCGAGCGCTTCATCCGGCTGCCCTACGCACGCCCGGTGGACGAACTCCGACGGGCGGTGGCCGGAGTGGCGGCGGCGTACTCGGCGCTGGGTGTCGGCACCGAGGCCGTGGAACCGGCCCTGGTGGTGTGACGACGGTGGTGGGCATGGCCGCCGAGGCCCCCACCCACCACCGTGCCGGTCAGTCGATCAGGAGCCGAACAGTGCCGTCAGCGAGCCCGGCGAGGGCAGTTCGAGGGAGCCGACCGCACTCCCGGATCCACCGCCGGCGACCACGATCGTGGCATCCGCGGACAGCGACGGACGGAAGGTGCCGTTACCGACGTACCGGGCGGCCACGTTGTGCGATCCACCGGTGAAGACGTGGGACAGGGTCGCCGTGCCGTCGATCACCGGAGCCTCACCGACCACGACACTGTCGACGAGGAACGCGACGTTGCCGCCGTTCGGGTTCGGGGTGACCGTGGCCGAGAGTTGCACCGCCTCACCGGCGTCGGCCGTCTCGGGAGCTGTCACCTGCGTGGTCGTGACGTTGCCGGTCTGCTCGCCGACCGCAATCGTGGCGAGCGGGCCGCCACCACGGTTCAGCGGCGCGGAGTCGTCCTTGGCGTCCTTGGGGACACAGCGCGTGGGTGCCCACTGATTGCCGCCCAGAGCCACCGCGAGAGCGAGGAAGGTGTTGTAGTTGCCCTCGTCGCCCAGGTTCGCTGCGCTGCCGCCGGTCCGCAGCTTCGGGGTGATCTCGCCACCGGCGCCCGCGGTGAGGGTGACGTCGATCGCCGGCAACTGGAACCACGTCGAGCCGTCGGAACTGGGCGTGCCGTCCAGATAGTTCTTCGTCTTCTCGGCGATGATGCCGCCCTGGCTCTTCTTGTCGGCCTTGGGGCTGTTGCCGATCACCTCGTTGTCGCCGGACAGGCGCAGGATCGTGCCGGCCGGGTCGGGTTCGCCGCTCTCGTTGATCCGCAGCACGTTCGCGGGGGTGCCGGAGATGCCGATGCCGCTGCCCGGGACCACCTCTGCGCCGACGAACGTTGCGTTGTCCGGAAGCTGGTAGTCCATCTTCATGCGGGAGACGTTCGTCGTGGTGGCGATGCTCTCCTTGTCCGGGAAGGCGGACGGCGCCGGCTGGATTCGGTAGGTGAACGTCTCACCCGGATCGACCCGGGCGGGGCCGTCGACGGTGAACACGTGCTGTGCGACCTTGTCGACGGTGAGAATTGCCGCGGCGCGGCACTGGGCGTCGAACGGGGTGGTCGTGGTGGCGGCCGATGCCGGGGATCCCGACAGCACGAGGCCGGCTGCGAGGCCGGTCGCGCACAACGGGGTGAGATATCGCCTGGTCGAATTTTCGGTCATGCTGCGTTCCTTGACATTCGAAGTAGGGGAGGGAGTGGGACCGTTCGGTCAGGAGCCGAACGGCAGCGTGAGCGATCCGAACGACGGCAGCTCCACCGAGCCGGTGCCGCCGCCGGGGCCGACGACCGTGACGGCGGCTGCTGCCGACGTCGACGGGTTGGCCGCGATGTGGCCGCTGTAGCGCGCAGTGACCTGGAACGTGCCGGCGTCGGTGAAGGAGTGACCGATCGAGGCGAAGCCGTTCACGACCGAGACCGGATCGCCGACGGGAGTGTCGCCGACGTAGAACTGCACGGTGCCTCCGTAGGGCGCCGGGGCGACGTTCGCGGTCAGGGTCACCGGGATACCCGGGATCGTGGCTGCCGGGGCGGTGACCGTGGTGGTGGTGTCCCCGGGCTGGGCCGCCGAGATGCTCAGCGGTGCAGGCGCAGACGTCGACGTGACGAAGCCGGTGCCCGTGAACACCGCCGTGACCGAGTGTTCGCCGGCTTCCTCGAAGATGTGTGCGGCCGTGGCGACACCGTCGACGACCGGCACCGGTGCGCCGAGCGGCGTGCTGCCCGAGAGGAACTGGACGGTTCCGTCGGCCGGCAGCTGCGCCGTGACGGTCGCGGTGAGCGTGACCGGCTGACCGGCCCGGCCGCTGTTGGGTGCCAGCAGGGTGGTGCTGGTGGCCAGATCCTTGTGCTGCACCTCCAGCGGGGTGTCCGCCGAGGTGGACGGGGCGAACCCGGTGTTGCCGGAGAACCGCGCGGTGACGGTCCGGGTGCCGGAGTGCAGGAAGGTCGCCTTGATGCTGGCGGTGCCGTCCGTCAGGATCGACGTTGCCGTGCCGAGCAGGTCGCCGCCGTCGTAGAAGCTCACCTTGCCGTTGGTGCGGATCGGCAGAATCCCGCCGGACTGCAGGGATACCTTGGCCTTGAGAGTGGCCTGGACGCCGGTCTCGACGGGGGTGTCGTTCGGCAGGATCTCGACGACCGTGGCCACGTCCTGCTCGACGGCCGTGATGGTCCCCTGGGTGCTGCTCGCCGCGGCGGTCTCGGTGACGCCGGTGATCTTGCCGCCGCCGAGGTACTGGACGGAGACGGTGTGCGGCCCGGCGGTCGTGAACGTGTGCTTGAGGGTGGCGAGTCCGGTGCTGCCGGCCTTGATCTGCGCCCCCGTCTCGACCCCGTCGACCAGGAACTGGACCATGCCGCCGTTGACACCCTTGTTGGCGTCGACGCCGAATGTCTGTGACTTGAGGTCGATCTCGATACCGGTCTTGATCTGGGTCGGCATGGTCAGATCGACACGGGTCGCGAACTCGGACGGCCCGGGGTCGTCGGCGAGCAGGACGGGTGATCCGGTCGGCGGGTTCTGCGCGGGTTCCGCCGTGGCACTTCCCGTGAAGAAGAGCAGGCTGCCGGCAGCCGCGGCCGCCGTCGTGAGCGCTGTTCAGCGCCATCGGTTCGTCATGGATGAGACTCCTGGATTCGGAATGCGAACGTTCTCGATTGGGGAGTGGAACGTGTTTCACCTAACACGCATTCGAAACCCGGCATAAGCGAAATTTACGCTTGATCGATCAAGGCGCAACTTGAACGACCGTCCGGATTGTTTGTTGTGAAATCGACTGTGCCGGAGGGTTACTCGAGAGTAATTAGCGGGAGAAAAGAAGTGGGACGCCACGGAGGTGGTAGGGCTGCCAGGGTCCGTCCCGATCCGAGAACGAGTTGCAGAAACGCCGACGGGCCGGACACTCGAGGTGTCCGGCCCGTGGTGACGGTCGTCGGTGGCGAAGGTCGATCGGCGGAGATGAGCCTCCGAGTCGTGAAAGGTGCTCAGCGCCAGAGAGTGTCGACATCCGTGGCCACCCGTGCGGGCGGCTGCGGCGTGGTCGTGGGGGTCCGCGAGAAGCGGGGTGCCGGGGCGTGCTGGGTGACCCCTTCGAGTTCGATGATGCTGCCGCGGGCCGCGATGTGCGGATCGTTCGGTGCCTCGGTGAACGTGAGAACCGGCGTCGTGCAGGCATCGGTCCCGTCGAAGATCTTGGTCCACTCGTCGCGGGTCTTGCTCAGGAACTTGTCGGTGAGGATCTGGCGCAGTTCGGGCCAGCGGCTCGCGTCCTGCTGGCCGGGCAGGGCCGCCGGATCCAGCTCGAGGCCCTTCAGCAGTTCGGCGTAGAACTGCGGCTCGATCGCGCCGACCGCCATGTACTTGCCGTCGGAGGTCTCGTAGGTGTCGTAGTACGGGGCGCCGCCGTCGAGGAAGTTCACGCCGCGCTCGTCCGACCACATGCCGATGCGGCGGAAGTTCCAGATGATGTGCGACAACGCGAGGGTGCCGTCGACCATCGCCGCATCGATGACCTGCCCCTTGCCCGACGTCTGACGCTCGACGAGCGCCGCGAGGAGACCGAACAGCAGGAACATGGAGCCGCCACCGAAGTCGCCGACCATGTTCAGCGGCGGCACCGGGCGCTCGCCCTTGCGTCCCACCGCGTGCAGGACGCCCGTCAGCGAGATGTAGTTGAGGTCATGGCCCGCAGACTGCGCGAGCGGACCGTCCTGGCCCCAGCCCGTCATGCGGCCGTAGACCAGACGCGGGCAGCGTTCCAGGACGACGTCGGGGCCCAGGCCCATGCGCTCCATGACGCCCGGACGGAAGCCCTCGATCAGGATGTCGGCGCGCCCCAGCAGCTCGACGACCTTCTCGACGTCGGCAGGATTCTTCAGGTCGGCCTCGACGACGCGGCGGTTGCGCGCGGTCTGATCACCCACCTGGCCCTCCGCCGGCAGCATTCCCGCGCGCTGGACCCGCACCACGTCGGCGCCCAGGTCCGCGAGCAGCGTCGCGGCGTGCGGGCCCGGTCCGATTCCGGCGAATTCGACGACGCGGATGCCCGTCAACGGGCCCTTCCGCTCAGCTCCTGCGGTAGTCACGTAATTCCTCCTGAGTGATGGTCGAACCTCCGTTCCTGTGACGGTAACCCGTCCCGTACGCCGGTTGTGGTCCGGGTCACGGAGCTGCGGTGACTTGTCGCCGACCGCCGTCGAGGCGCACAGTTGACGACATGGCCTTCCCCGGAGAACTCGTCGCGTTCCTGGCCAGTACCGATCTGGACGTGTCGTCGATGTTCTACGTCGACACCCTGGGTCTGACGGTCACCGAGCGAACCCCGTTCGCACTCGTCGTCGACGGGGGCGGCGGAACGGAACTGCGCGTCACCCTCGTGCAGTCGAAGGCCGACACCGGCTACACCGTCCTCGGCTGGCGCACGGCGGATCTGTCCGCGACCGTCGACGAGCTCCGCGCGAAGGGCGTCGACTTCCTGCGCTATCAGGGCATGGACCAGGACGATCACGCCGCGTGGACCGCGCCCGACGGCACCCGGGTCGCGTGGTTCCACGATCCGCACGGCAACGTGCTCTCGATCCACCAGCCGCCGAGCTGAGCGGGTGGGATTCGTCGATGCCGCCGGCGCGCGGCTGCACTACGAGGAGCGCGGCGCCGGGGAACCGCTGGTGCTGCTGCACGGCAACAGTGAGAACCTCGGGTACTTCGCGGCGCAGGTGCCCGTCTTCGCCGAGCGCTACCGGGTGCTCGCGCTCGACACGCGTGCGCACGGCGAGTCCACCCGCGGCGACGGGCCCCTCGATTTCGCACGCCTGTCCGAGGACGTGGAAGCGGTGCTCGACGCCCTCGGTATCGAGAGCGCGCACATCCTCGGGTACAGCGACGGCGGGAACACCGCGCTCACCCTGGCGCTGCGCGACCCGCGTCGGGTGCGTTCGCTGATCGTCAACGGCGCCAACCTCGATCCGCACGGGCTCGGTGCCCGGTTCCGGGTTCCCGCGACGCTCGCGTGGCTGGCAGCGGGGGCGATCGCGCCGCTGTCGGCGAAGGTCCGGCGGCATCGGGAACTGCTCGAGCTGATGGTTCGGCATCCGCACATCCCGGTCGACGCGCTCTCCACGATCGGGGTCCCCACGCTCGTGATCGTGGGGGAACGCGACGCGATCCCGCGCCGGCACACCGAGCTGATCGCGCGGTCGATCCCCGACGCCGAACTGATGTACGTCCCGGACGCCGGACACGCGTGCGCCGAGCAGCGACCCGAGGTGTTCAACGCGGCGGTGCTCGACTTCCTGGCGCACGTCGAGGCGCACGACTGACCGGCTACAGCAGCTGCGCCGCGACGAAGCCCGCGAGCAGCACCCCGAACGCGCCCACCTCGCCGACGACGAGTGCGATCATCGCCACACGCAGCGCGGCGTCGGGGCGCTCGAACTGGTTGGTGGTGTCGCGGCGGGCGCCGTGTGCGATGTAGCTGCCGATGGCCGCGACGAAGAAGAACACCAGGATCCCCGCGCACGTCGCGTTCACGGCCGTCGGCCAGTCGCTGAGCTCGACGAAGACCGACACCAGCAGCGTGGCAAACGAATACATCAGTGCCGAGCGGTGCGCGATGTCGACGTACGGGTGCGCGAGATGATCGGGCGACGTCGCCATCTGCCGGTACTTCCACACACCGAGGAGCAGGGCCAGCAGGAAGATCAGCCCCGCCGCGAGCAGCGTCAGGCGGGTGTCGAGTCCCAGGGTCATCGCGACAGTATGCCCAGCGTCGACCGCATATAGTCCGAGCCATGCCCCTCGAGATTCCTTCTGACGTCCCCGCCCGCATCGGCACCCCGCTGAGCCCGAGCGCGACCCGCGTGATGCTCCTCGGCTCCGGCGAACTGGGCAAGGAAGTGATCATCGCGCTGCAGCGGCTGGGTGTCGAGGTGATCGCCGTCGACCGCTACGCCGATGCGCCGGGGCACCAGGTGGCGCACCGCGCGCACACCGTCGACATGGGTGACCGCGAGCAACTGTTGCGGCTGGTCGAGGACGAGCGCCCGCACTTCGTGGTGCCCGAGATCGAGGCCATCGCGACGGAGGCCCTCGCGGAGGTCGAGGAGCGCGGTCTGGCCGTCGTCATCCCCACCGCCCGCGCGACGCAGCTGACGATGAACCGCGAGGGCATCCGCCGTCTCGCCGCCGAGGAACTGGGTCTGCCGACGTCGCCGTACGCGTTCGCCGACTCCCTCGACGAGGTGCGCGCCGCCACCGAGCGGATCGGCTTCCCGTGCGTGATCAAGCCGGTGATGTCGTCGTCGGGCAAGGGGCAGTCCGTGGCCCGCAGCGCCGACGACCTCGAAAAGTCATGGGAATACGCCCTTTCGGGTGGCCGCGTGAACAAGGGGCGCGTGATCGTCGAGGGTTTCGTCGACTTCGACTACGAGATCACCCTGCTCACCGTCCGCGCCGTCGACGGCACCCACTTCTGCGAGCCCATCGGGCACCTGCAGGACTCCGGCGACTACATCGAGTCGTGGCAACCGCAGGCGATGAGCCCCGCCGCGCTCGCGGCCGCGCGCGACGTGGCCGAGAAGGTCACCACCGCGCTCGGCGGCCGCGGCATCTTCGGCGTCGAGCTGTTCGTCAAGGGTGACGACGTCTACTTCTCCGAGGTGAGCCCGCGCCCCCACGACACCGGTCTGGTGACGCTGCGCTCGCAGCGGTTCTCCGAGTTCGAACTGCACGCCCGCGCGATCCTCGGCCTGCCGGTCGACACCACGCTCGCCGCACCCGGCGCGTCCGCGGTGATCTACGGCGGTGTCGAAGCGATCGGCGTGGCATTCGAGGGCGTCGCCGACGCGCTGGCGGTACCGGAGACCGATCTGCGGCTTTTCGGCAAGCCCGAGGCGTTCACCCGCCGCCGGATGGGGGTCGCGGTGTCCACCGGACCCGACGTCGACACGGCCCGTGAGCGGGCCCGCGAGGCGGCCTCGCGGGTGCGCGTCGTCGTACCGGAGTGAGCGGGCCGGCGTGAGCACCGGGGTCCTGGTCCTGCTCGGGCTGGTGATGCTGGTGGGGCTGGTCGGCATCGTGGTGCCGATCCTGCCGGGCACGCTGCTGATCGCCGGAGCCCTGCTGATGTGGGCGATCCTCGACGCCTCCGCCGCCGGATGGGCCGTGTTCGCGGTCGCGATGTTGCTGCTCGTGGCGTCGGGTGTGGTGAAGTACGCGTGGCCGGGAAGGCGCATGCGCGACGCCGGTGTTCCGGGCCGGTCGGTGATCTTCGGCGGCCTGGTGGGGATCGTCGGGTTCTTCGTCGTCCCGGTCGTCGGGCTGCTGCTCGGTTTCCTGCTCGGAACCTACGTCGCCGAGGCAGCTCGGCACCGCACCCACCGCGACGCGTGGACCTCGACGGTGCACGCCACGAAGGCCGTGGGGCTGTCGATCCTCGTCGAGCTGTTCGGGGCGCTGCTCGCCGTCGGGCTGTGGCTGGGCGCGGTACTGGCGCTGTGAGTCAGGCCGGGCAGCGGTACCACTCGCGTGCGTTGCCGCCGAGCACCGCCTCGAGATCGTCCCCGACGGCGTCGGCGATGATGTCGATGTCGGCGGCCTCGAAGGCGCGGCGGGCGCGGGTGCCGGGCAGGTCGGTGCCGAACATCAGCGCCTTCGGGTTGACCGCGTGGATCTGCCGGAGGACGTCGCCGACGTCGTCGATCGAGGTCCGCCCGAAGCCGGTGGCCTTCACCTTGGCGCCGCGGTCGACGAGGTTGAGCAGGTACCGCAGCCCGCGTGTCGACATCCCCAGATGGTCGATGCTGACGGCCGGCAGCTTCGCGAACACCGGTTCGAGCGACAGCAGCAGCGTCGCGTCCACGTAGAACTCGGCGTGCCAGCCGGCCAGCTCGTACGCGCGCAGGGCCTGCGTCGTGAGGACCTGCACGTCGGTGGCACTGCGCCGGAGGTTGAACCGGATGCCGCGCACCCCGGCCCGGTCGAGTTCGAGGATGTCCTCGTCGGTGGCGTCGGGATCGAGATGGGTGACACCCACCCAGCCCTCGCCGAGTTCGCGCAGCGCCGCCAGCAACTGCGGGCCGCCGAGCGTGCCCTGGTACGACGCCGTCACCACCGCACCGCCGTCCACCCCGAACCCGGCCATCCGGGCGCGGTAGTCGTCGATCGTGAACGGATCGGGCAGGTACCCGTTGTTCTCCACCAGCGGGAACCGCGGGTCGATGATGTGCACGTGCGCGTCAAACACGTGTTCATCATGCCCCGCGAAAAGCTGAAGGGTCCCTTCGTACGCTGACAGCGCACGAAGGGACCCTTCAGCTGGGGAACGGAAAATCAGGCCTTGTGCGGCTCGCTGGCGCGGAGCATGTCCTCGCGCTCGACGACCTTGATGCGCTCGCGGCCCTCGGGCTCGCCGAGGGAACGCTCGTGGGCGTCGAGGCGGTACCAGCCCTGCCACGTGGTGTACGGGACACCCTTGCCTTCGAGGAACTCGATGATGGCGTCCTCGGCCGGCTCGGCTGCACCCGCGAAGTTCGGGGCGTCCTCGAGCAGGCACGCGATGGTCTCGTTGGCGTCGCCCTTGGTGTGGCCGATCAGGCCGACGGGGCCGCGCTTGATCCAGCCGGTGACGTAGGTGCCGTCCATGTGCTTGCCGTCGTCGCCGATGACGCGTCCGGCCTCGTTGGGCACCGTGCCGGCCTGGTCGTCGAACGGGATCGACGGGATGTTCTGCGACAGGTAGCCGACGGCGCGGTACACGGCCTGGACGTCCCAGTCGTTGAACTTGCCGGTGCCGCGGACGTTGCCGGTGCCGTCGAGTTCGGTGCGCTCGGTGCGCAGACCGACGACCTTGCCGTTCTCTCCGAGCACCTCGTGCGGGGACTCGAAGAAGTGCAGGAACAGCTTGTGCGGGCGGTCGCCCTGGTCGCGGATGGCCCAGTCCTGCAGCGTGTTGGCGACCATGTCGACCTGCTTGGAGCTGCGTCGAGCGATCTCGGAGCCCTCGTCGTAGTCGATGTCCTCGGGATCGACGATGACCTCGATCGTGGGGGAGTGGTCGAGTTCGCGCAGCTCCAGCGGCGTGAACTTGGCCTGTGCCGGGCCACGGCGGCCGAACACGTGGACCTCGACGGCCTTGTTGTTCTTGAGGCCCTCGTAGACGTTCGCGGGGATCTCGGTGGGGAGCAGTTCGTCGCCCGTCTTGGCGAGCACGCGGGCGATGTCGAGCGCGACGTTGCCGACACCGAGGACCGCGACCTTCTCGGCCTCGAGCGGCCAGGTGCGCGGGACGTCCGGGTGGCCGTCGTACCAGGACACGAAGTCCGCGGCGCCGTACGAGCCGTCCAGATCGATGCCCGGGATGTTCAGGGCGCGGTCGGCGTTGGCGCCGGTCGAGAAGATCACCGCGTCGTAGAAGCGGCGCAGGTCCTCGAGGGTGATGTCGGTGCCGTAGTCGATGTTGCCGAGCAGGCGGACCGCATCCTTGTCGAGCACCTTGTGGAGGGCGGTGATGATGCCCTTGATCCGCGGGTGGTCGGGTGCGACGCCGTATCGGATGAGCCCGAACGGGGCCGGCATCCGCTCGAACAGGTCGATGCTCACCTCGGTGTCGGACTTCATGAGCGCATCGGCGGCATAGATTCCGGCGGGGCCGGCACCGACGATGGCCACGCGCAGTGGACGAGTCTGGTCAGTCATCTGAGGCGAACTACCTTTTCGATTGGACGGACGTACGTGTGCTTGCGACACGAATGCGTGAGGCTCCAGCTTAAACTGAGCCCCGCCTTACTTGGGGTGTCGCGGAGCGGGGGCGGGTGTGAATTCCCGGGAGTTCACGGTGTCCCCGCCTTCATGCTAGAACCCGACGACTGCTCGCACCTCATGGTCGGGGGGTCGGCGCACCGCCGGTACTGCGCTGGAGGTTGAGGGGGCACAAACGAGATTTGTGCCCCGCGTTGTGTGGGACCCGGGTGCACGCCGCGGGTGCGGACACGCGAAACTTGCAGGTATGAGCGACGAGCACGCCCCTGTCGACGATCCCTCGCGGACCACGGCCAAGCCGTTCATCCTCGCGGTGTCAATAGTTGCGATCCTGATGATCGGAATTGTCGTCTCGGCGCTGCTGCGGCCCGCCGACGAGAGCCGGTCCGACGCCGACCGGCTCAACGCGTCGGCCACCGACTTCGTCCGCGCGAGCAACAACGACGACGCCGAGGCACTCGACCGCATGGTGTGCGACGGTTTCGCCGAGGACCGGTCACCGATCGCCGGGCGCGAGGGCGAGGTGGTCGTCGAGGCGCTCGACAACGCCGTCGTCGACGGCGACTCCGCGACCGCCGACGTCCGGATCTCCGCGAAGGACGACAAGGGCGCGACGACCTCCACATGGACGTTCGTGCTGGGCGACGACCGCTGGCTCGTCTGCGACTGACGCGCCCGACGGCCCGGTTCACGGGTTTCGCACGATCCGCGTGCTAGCCCCGATCGGACTCTGTGGAAAGCTGGAGCGGTGAGCTACGCAGGTGACATAACGCCGCAGCAAGCCTGGGAGCTGCTGCGCGAGCATCCGGAAGCCGTGCTCGTGGATGTGCGGACCGACGCGGAATGGCGATACGTCGGGGTCCCCGACACGTCGGCCATCGACCGCCGGACCGTGCTCATCGAATGGGTGAGCTACCCCACGGGTGCGCGCAACGAGTCCTTCGTCGACCAGCTCGTCGAGGCCGGGATCGTCGGCGGCGCCCAGGACGGAACTGTCGGCACCGCCGACGCGCGACCGGTGATCTTCCTGTGTCGCTCCGGCCAGCGGTCCATCGGTGCCGCCGAGGCCGCGACCGCCGCCGGGATCGGGCCGTCGTACAACGTGCTCGACGGCTTCGAGGGTGGACTCGGCCCGGACGGCCGCCGTGGCACTTCCGGGTGGCGGGCCGTCGGCCTGCCCTGGACGCAGTCGTGAGCGCGATCCCGCAGGGCGGCTCCTTCCGCAAGCAGCTTCCCGAGTCCGTCCGCCCGGCCACCCTCGGCGTCCGCGGCGGCACACTGCGCTCCGGTTTCGAGGAGACGTCCGAGGCGATCTACCTCAACTCGGGCTTCGTGTACGAGTCCGCGGAGGCCGCGGAGCAGGCGTTCACCGGCGAGGTCGACCACTTCGTCTACTCCCGCTACGGCAACCCCACGGTCAAGATGTTCGAGGAGCGGCTGCGGCTGCTCGACGGCGCCGAGGGCTGCTACGCAACCGCGTCGGGCATGTCCGCGGTGTTCACCGCGCTGGCCGCGCTGCTCGGCCAGGGTGACCGCCTCGTCGCGGCCCGCAGTCTCTTCGGTTCGTGCTTCGTGGTGTGCAACGAGATCCTCCCGCGGTGGGGCGTCGAGACTGTCTTCGTCGACGGTGAGGACCTCGACCAGTGGGAGCGGGCGCTGTCGGTGCCGACCACGGCCGTGTTCTTCGAGACGCCGTCCAACCCGATGCAGACCCTCGTCGACGTCCGCAAGGTGTCGGAGATGGCGCACGCTGCGGGCGCCAAGGTGGTCCTCGACAACGTCTTCGCGACGCCGATGCTGCAGCGCAGCATCGACCTGGGCGCCGACGTCGTCGTGTACTCGGGTACCAAGCACATCGACGGTCAGGGCCGCGTCCTCGGCGGCGCGATCCTGGGCCCGAAGGACTACATCGACGGCCCGGTGCAGCAGCTGATCCGGCACACCGGCCCGGCGCTGAGCCCGTTCAACGCGCACACCCTGCTCAAGGGCCTCGAGACGATGCCACTGCGCGTGGGTCACTCGGTGGACAGCGCACTGCGCATCGCACGGTTCCTGGAGTCCGACCCGGCGGTCCGCTGGGTGAAGTACCCGTTCCTCGAGTCGCACCCGCAGTACGAGCTGGCGACGTCGCAGATGAGCGGTGGTGGCACGGTCGTCACGTTCGAGCTCGATTCGGCCGACGGTGAGGGCAAGAAGCGTGCCTTCGAGCTGCTGAACAAGCTGCGCGTCATCGACATCTCGAACAACCTCGGCGACTCCAAGTCGCTCATCACCCATCCGGCCACCACCACGCACCGCGCGATGGGGCCGGAGGGGCGTGCCGCGATCGGCCTGTCCGACGGCGTCGTGCGCCTGTCGGTGGGCCTCGAGGATCCGGAGGATCTGCTGGAGGACCTGGCGCAGGCGCTGCGCTGACACGCACGGAAGGGGTTGGACCATCGAGGTCGTACTGCTGGGCACCGGCAGTGCCGACGGGTGGCCCAACCCCTTCTGCGTGTGCGCGTCGTGCCACGTCGCCGCCGAGCGCGGCGAGATCCGCGGGCAGACCGCGGGCCTGATCGACGACGCGATCCTGCTCGACTGCGGCCCGGACGTCCCCCGCGCCGCCGTGCGCGCCGGACGCTCGCTGGCCGACGTGCGACACCTCCTGCTCACGCACGCCCACCCCGATCACCTGAATCCGGCGGCGCTGCTGTTCCGCTCGTGGGTGCGCCGCGACCGCCCACTCGACGTGGTCGGCCCGGCCGATGCGCTCGACCTGTGCCGCGACTGGGTGGGGCCGGACGATCCGGTGCGGTTCGTCCCTGTCGTCCCCGGCGACCGAATCGTGCTGGACGGCTACACGATCCGGGTCCTCGCGGCCGCGCATCGGGTGTTCCGCGACGGGGACAGCGTGCTCTACGACATCACCGGTCCTCACGGCGACCGCGTGCTGTGGGCCACCGACACCGGGCCGCTGCCGGGGTCGACGCTGGAGGCGGTCCGGGATGCCCGCTTCGATGCGGTGTTCCTGGAGGAGACCTTCGGCACGCGCACCGATCTCGGTGCCGGGCACCACGATCTGACGACGTTCCCGCGCACCCTCGCCGCGTTGCGCGAGGCCGGTGCGGTCACGGATACCTCCGACGTCGTCGCGGTGCACCTGAGCCACTACAACCCGCCGACGCCCGAACTGTCGGATCGACTGGCGCCGTGGGGTGCTCGCGTCGTGGACGACGGAACGACCGTACCGGTCGGCGAACCCGTCGTGCGATCCGGGCATGCGTCGCGCACGCTGGTCCTCGGCGGGGCGCGTGCCGGCAAGTCGACGTACGCCGAGGCGCTGCTGGCCGCCGAACCCCGCGTCACCTACCTGGCGACCGGGGGTGTCCGGGAGGGCGACCGGGAGTGGGCGCAGCGGATCGCGCTGCACCGGGCCCGCCGGCCGCCGGGGTGGACAACGGTCGAGACCTCGGATGTCGTGCCGACGCTGCGAAACGCCCGGGAGCCGGTGCTGCTGGACTGCCTCGGCACCTGGCTGACCGCGCGCCTGGACTACCACGGTGTGTGGACCGGCGGCGACTGGACTGCCGTCGACGCCGACATCACGGACCTGCTGGGTGCGCTGCGCCGGGCGACGATGCCCGTCGTCGCGGTCAGCAACGAGGTGGGCAGCGGCGTGGTGCCGCCGACACCCGCGGGCCGACGATTCCGGGACCTGCTCGGGAAGGTCAACTCCGCGGTCGCGGCCGAGTCGGAGTCGGTGGTGCTGATGGTGGCGGGCGTGCCGACGTCGCTGCGCTGACGCCGAACCGGATGCGCGGGTCCGCCGCGCGCAATAGCCTGGCATCGGGGCCGCTCCGGGGGATGCCCGATTAGAGGTGTTCATGGCATCTGTTCAGGGTCAATGTGATTCGGCGTTCAGCGGTGTTCGCGAGGTATTCGAGGAGAGCTTCGCGGAGGGGCAGAACCTGGGCGCCGCAGTGGCCGTGTACGCCGACGGCCGGCCCGTTGTCGATCTGTGGGGCGGCGTCGCCGATCGGCGGACCGGGCGCAGGTGGTCGTGGGACACCCCGTGCGTGGTGTTCTCGTGCACCAAGGCGGTGACGTCGGCGGCGGCACTGCTGCTCGTCGAGCGCGGCTACGCGAGCCTCGACGACCCCGTCGCCGACTGGTGGCCGGAGTTCGCCCGCCACGGCAAGGGCGGCGCCACCCTCGAACACCTGTTGACCCATCAGGTGGGACTACCGGCCTTCGACGGGCCGGTGACGGTGGCGCAGGCCGCGGACCCCGTCGCGATGGCCGACCGATTGGCCGGGCAGCACCCGGAATGGGAGCCCGGCACCGACTTCGGTTACCACGCGCTCACGTTCGGGTGGCTGCTCGGCGAACTGGTCAGACGGCACACCGGTGCGACGGTGGGGCAGTTCGTGCAGGAGGAGTTCGGTTCGGATCTGTGGATCGGGGCCCCGGCGGGGACGATCGCGCGGGCCGCGCGGATCAGCGTCCCGAAGCGGGGCGAGCCGAAATCCGAGCTGACCGACATCGCCACCCAGACCAGGATCGGCGCGGCGTACGCGGAGCCCGGTTCGCTGATCTTCCGGGCCACCGCGAATCCGGCCGCGTCGTACAACGACCCGGTGCTGCTCGGCGGCGGTTGGCCGGCCGCCGGGATGGTGACCACGGCCCGCGCCCTCGCCCGCTTCTACCGGGATCTGGTGCACGGGGTGACGTTGAGTCACCGGACGCTGGACGACGCGATCCGGGTTCGGGTGCGCGGACGCGACCGGGTGCTGCTCACCGACAGTGCGTACGGGCTCGGGTTCATGCGCCCCGCCCAGAGTTTCGAACTTCCGGACGTGGCTTCCGATGCGTTCGGGCACCCGGGTGCGGGTGGCGCTGTCGGGTTGGGCGATCCCGGCAGCGGGCTCGCGTTCGCGTTCGTGCCGAACCTCAAACGCGACTACTTCGCGGGCGACCGCCGGGCGCACCGGCTGGTCGAGGCCGCGTATGCGGCGATCACGTGAGACGCCGGGGTCAGAACGGATTCGCGGTGCGTCCCACCAGGTCGGCAACCGAGTCGAGCACGAGTGTCGGGCGGTACGGGAACGTCTCGACGGTCTGCCGGGTGGAGATGCCGCTCAGTACCAGGATGGTCTGCAGACCGGCCTCGAGGCCCGAGACGACGTCGGTGTCCATCCGGTCGCCGATCATCAGCGTGTTCTCCGAGTGCGCCCCGATCGCTCGCAGTGCCGACCGCATCATGAGCGGATTCGGCTTGCCCACGTAGTACGGTTCGCGTCCCGTCGCGCGGGTGATCAGCGCCGCGACCGAACCTGTTGCGGGGAGGGAACCCTCGCGGGACGGGCCGGTGGCGTCGGGGTTGGTGGCGATGAACCGCGCGCCTCGCTCGACGAGCCGGATCGCGGTCGTGATCGCCTCGAACGAGTAGGTGCGGGTCTCGCCGAGCACGACGTAGTCGGGGTCGTTGTCGGTGAGCACGTAACCGATCTCGTGCAGCGCGGTCGTGAGCCCCGATTCGCCCACCACGTAGGCACTTCCGCCGGGACGCTGATTCTTCAGGAAGGTCGCCGTCGCCAGGGCCGACGTCCAGATCGACTTCTCGGGGATATCGAGTCCGCTGCGCAGCAGGCGCGCCCGCAGATCGCGGGGGGTGCGGATCGAGTTGTTGGTCAGCACGATGAACGGCGTGCCGGCCTCCTGCAGCTCGGTGAGGAAGGCGTCGGCGCCGGGAATGATGTGCTCTTCGTGGACGAGAACTCCGTCCATGTCCATGAGGTACGTCCAGCCGGGGTTCCGCTCGTCGGTGCTCACGGATCCAGTATCCGTCATGCCCCGATCGCCGGACCGAGCACTGCCCACGAGTCCCGCATCTCGGCCTCGAACACGCCCCACGTGTGGCTACCGACGTCCCGGTAGACGACCGTCGCGGGGATCCCGAGCGAGCGCAGCCGGGCGTCCATCACCGCGGTGCAGCGCATCGTGATCGACTCCAGCAGGCCGCCGACGAGGCCCTGCGGAATCGCGATCAGTGGGTCGAGGCGATCGATCGCACCGGGCATCCCGGATGCGGCGGACAGGAACAACACCTTGCCGCGCAATCGTTCTGCCTGCACCACCGGGTCGTGCTCGATCCATTGCGGTCCGCCGCCCGGCCCCCACATGTTGTTGACGTTGCCGCCGCCACGCACCTCGACCATCGAGCGGACCATCGCCTGCCCGTTGAAGTCGCTGGTACCCGCGCACCCGCTGTACGAGCCGACGGCGCGGTAGACGTCGGGTGCCTGGATCGCGAGGTCCAGCACCGGACCGGCCGCCATGGACACTCCGCCGAGCGCGTTGACGCCGGTGGTCCCGAACTGGCGGTCGATCACCGGCGGCAACTCCCTGGTGAGGAACGTCTGCCACTTGTTGCGCCCCAGCACGGGGTCGTCGGCGTCCCAGTCGGTGTACATCGAGTACTTGCCACCCACCGGCAGCACCACGTTGACGTGTTTGTCCGCGAAGAAGTTCGTGACGTCGGTGTTGTTGTACCAGGACACGCCGTCCTCGCCGCCCGTGATTCCGGTGAGCAGGTAGAACGTGGGTGCGGGACCGCCCCCGGTGGGATGGATGACGTCGCTGGTGACCACCCGGTCCATCGAGGGTGAGTACACCGATATCCGGGTCACCCGATCGCTCACCTGGACCGTCCCGGCCACGTACGCGACGTTCGACGGCGCGGCCCGCGCGGTGAGCGTCGCGCCGAGCAGCGAGGCCACCAGCACCCCGACGAGAGTGAGTGAGTGCAGGATTCGGTGCTGGGCACCGTCCCTCGCCCCAGAGCTTCGCATCGCGCACCTCCGGCCGAAAGGCCTGAATTGCTTTCTGGCTGAATGAAGCTCACGACAGCATATCCGTGGACGCCGTGTCGGCGCGGGGCTTCCGGGCCCCGGCGGGACCGAGGGGGTGCATTTTGCGCCCGTTCGGTCTTGGATGTTCGATATGGACGGCAACCGAACCCCCGATCCGGCCCGCGTCGTGGCCGGATCCGTCGCATTCCTCGGCGACGCGCTGCGCTACGCGGCGGGCACCACGCTCGATCTCGCTCGCCGAGTGCCCGGGGTGGACGCCGGTCTGGCCCTCCTCGAGTCGCGGGGCGCCGAAACCCTCCGGGCGGCGGACGCCGTCGTCGACCGCGTGCTGCGGGAGGTGGTGCGCCGGGTGGTCGCCGCGGCGCTCACCGAAGTGGACATCACCGCGGTGGTCCGCGAGCACGTCGACCTCGATGCGATCGCGGAGGGCATCGATATCGAGCGGATCGTCGACCGCGTGGACATCGAGCGGATCGTCGACCGCGTGGACGTCGACGCGATCGCCGCCCGCGTGGACATCGCGCCGATCCTCGACCGCGTCGATGTCGACGCCGTGGCCGCGCGCGTGGACATCGAGCGGATCGTCGACCGCGTGGACGTGAACGCTATCGCCGCCAAGGTGGACGTGGACCGGATCGCCGCCTCGGTCGACGTCGACGCCGTGATCGGGCGGGTCGACCTGGTCGGGCTGTCCAACGAGGTCATCGAGGGCGTCGACCTGCCGCGGATCATCCGGGAATCGACCAGCACGATGTCGACCGAGGCGGTGCGGGGCGCCCGTTCGCAGGGAATGGCGGCCGACGACGCCGTCGCCGGCTTCGTCGGCCGCCTGTTCGGTCGTGAGGAACGTGAGGGTCGTGCAGGTGACGAGGCATGACCGAACTCCGTCGCCCTGATCCGGAGCACCGGCCGGCGGGCATCGTCACGCGTGGCCTGGCCGCGCTGATCGACATCGGGGTGGTGCTGTTCCTGATGGGCGTCATCTACATGGGGCTGATCTTCACGCGATTGTTGTTCTCACCGCAGGAGTTTCGGTTCCCGCAGGCGCAGTTCCTGCTGTCGGCGACCACGTTCGTGGCGCTGTCCGTGCTGTATCTCACGGTGTGCTGGTCCACCAGTGGCCGCACCGTGGGGGCGGTCGCCATGGGGCTGCGCCTGGTCAGCCGCAACGGACAGCTCGTCCGCTTCCCGCGGTGTGCGGCCCGCGCCGTGCTGTGCGTGCTGTTCGGCTTCGGGCTGTTCTGGGTGGCCGTGGACCGGAGGAGACGCTCGCTGCAGGACATCGCGTTGCGGACGTCGGTGGTCTACGACTGGAAGCCGGATCCGCATCTCGTCGAGCATCACTGACACCGGAGTCTGCGCCCCGGCAGTGACGCGGGGCATACTCGAAGCCACAGCGAATCGGGCAGACGATCGGAGAACCGGTGGTACAGGGATTGAAGTTGGGGTTGAAGGCGTCCGCGGAGCAGTTCGGGCCGCGCGATCTGGTCGAGCTCGGCGTGATGGCCGAGGAACACGGCCTCGACAGCGTCACCGTCAGCGACCACTTCCAGCCCTGGCGGCACAACGGTGGTCATGCCCCGTTCTCGATCGCGTGGATGACGGCGGTCGGCGAGCGCACCCAGCGGCTGCAGCTCGGTACCTCGGTGATGACCCCGACGTTCCGCTACAACCCGGCAGTGGTGGCGCAGGCGTTCGCGACGATGGGCTGCCTGTACCCGGGGCGCGTCATGCTCGGTGTGGGTACGGGTGAGGCGCTCAACGAGATCGCCACCGGTTTCAAGGGCGAGTGGCCGGAGTTCAAGGAGCGGTTCGCACGGCTGCGCGAGTCGGTGCAGCTGATGCGCGATCTGTGGACCGGCGACCGCGTCGATTTCGAGGGCGAGTACTACAGCACCAAGGGCGCGTCGATCTACGACGTGCCGGAGGGCGGCATTCCGGTCTACATCGCGGCCGGCGGCCCCGTGGTCGCGCGGTACGCGGGCCGCGCGGGCGAGGGCTTCATCTGCACGTCCGGCAAGGGCATGGACCTGTACACCGAGAAGCTGATCCCTGCGGTGAAGGAGGGCGCCGAGAAGGCGGCCCGCAACTTCGCGGACATCGACCGGATGATCGAGATCAAGATCTCGTACGACACCGATCCGGCGGCGGCACTGGAGAACACCCGATTCTGGGCACCGCTGTCGCTGACCGCGGAGCAGAAGCACAGCATCGACGACCCGATCGAGATGGAGGCCGCCGCCGACGCGCTGCCGATCGAGCAGGTCGCCAAGCGGTGGATCGTCTCGTCGGATCCAGACGAGGCCGTCGAGATGATCAAGCCGTACCTCGATGCGGGCCTCAACCACCTGGTCTTCCACGCGCCGGGCCACGACCAGAAGCGCTTCCTCGACCTGTTCGAGCGGGATCTCGCGCCGCGTCTGCGCGCGCTGGCCTGACGCCGGTTCCGCCGGGAGCGGCCTCTAGGCTCGTTCCCATGGAAGCGAGTGAAGAAGTCCGGGCGGCGGCACACCGAATCGGTGAGGTCTTCGGTGTGTCGCCGCAGGTGTTGCGGTTCCGGGCACCCGTCGATCCGGACGGCGACGGCGAGGAGCCGGCGGAGGTGTCGATCGCGGTCGGCGACGGCTGCCCCGGCCCGGGCTACGCGTCGTACGCGACGCTCGACATGGTGCGCTTCCCGACCAACGTCACCACCGACGACGGCCGTCCGATCCGCACCGAACTGATCACCGTCGGCCGCGCCGACTACCGGCTGCTGTCCGACGTGCTGGCGCAGTGCGCGTTCCAAGTGGCGTCCGGATCGCTGCACGTCACCCCGAACACCATCGTTCCCAACGCCGTTCACGCGGCGGATCCCGGTCGGTCCACCCGGCACGTGCTGCTCGTCGTGCCGTTCATCTGGGCCACGCTCGAGATCCTCGTCGACCGCGAGGAGGACGTGACCACGTGGCTGCAGGCCGTGCCGATCACCGACGCCGAGCTGCAGTTCGCCTCGAAGTACAGCACCGACGAACTGTTCGAGCGACTCGAAGCCGCGGGCGCGGACGTCTCCGACATCGACCGTCCGTCGGTGGTCTGACCTCACACAGCCACACAGCGGCGCTGCTCAGCGGCGCGTGAGTACGAACATCCGGAGGTCGCGATCGGTGCGGCCCCGGTAGACGGCGTAGGCGCCGGCCAGTTCGACGAACCGCCGGTACAGCCGGTCCTTCTCGGCGCCGGTCACCGGCGTGGCCAGGACGGGGATCTCGCGTCCGGCCATGGTCACACTGGCCTCGGGCTGCGCGAGCAGGTTCGACGTCCACGCCGGGTGGTGCTGCTGCCCGAAATTGCTGCCGACGACGACCAGTCGGTCGGTGTCGCGGACGTAGAGCAGCGGGCTGGTGCGGCGTTGCCCGGACTTGCGGCCGACGGTGTTGAGCAGCACGGTGGGCGCCCCGATCGGCCCGAGGACGGTGAAGCGGCCCTTGCTGCGCGTGAGCAGCCGCCGGTCCACCCCGGCGAGGGAGCGGATGGTCCACGACCCCAGCCGGGTCGCGGCGAAGGCCGTCGCGGGCCGGCGCAGGAAGCTGGTGTCCGAGCCCCACCGGACGTCCGGGAAGGCCGAATCACTGACCGAGTCGTTCATGGACGCCGATTATGCGCGATCCTCACTAGGCTGTCGCTCATGGCTGTTTCGGGCACGGTGTCGAGCGTCTACATCGCCTCCCCGGAGGGAGACACGGGCAAGTCGACGGTGGCGCTGGGGGTGTTGCAGATGCTGTGCGCGTCGACGGCGCGGGTGGGAGTGTTCCGTCCCATCGCGCGCGCCGCCGACCAGACGGACCACATCCTGGAACTTCTGATCGAGCACACGACGGCCGATCTGAGCTACGAACAGTGCCTCGGCGTGACGTACGAGCAGGTGCACGCCGATCCGGACGGCGCCCTGAGCGACATCGTCTCGCGCTACCACGAGGTGGCCGCCGAGTGCGACGCGGTGGTGGTCGTCGGCAGCGACTACACCGACGTCGCGAGCCCCAGCGAACTCGGCTACAACGCGCGCATCGCCGCGAACCTCGAGGCCCCGGTACTGCTGACCCTGCGCGGCCTGCACCGCAGCCCCGACGAGGTGCGGCAGCTGGCGCAGATGTGTGCGGTGGAACTGGCGTCGCAGCACGCGCACCTCGTGGCGATCGTCGCGAACCGGTGCGCGCCGGAGCTGCTCGACGAGTACGCCACGGCCCTCGAGCCACTGGGGGTACCGGCGTGGAGCCTGCCGGAGATCCCGCTGCTGGTGGCGCCGACGATGGCCGAACTGCTGGACGCCGTCGACGGCGAGCTGTACAGCGGTGACACGGCGCTGCTGCAGCGGGAGGCGCTGAAGGTGATGGTGGGCGGCATGACCGCCGAGCACATCCTCGAGCGGCTCGTCGAGGGCGCCGTCGTGATCGTGCCCGGTGACCGGTCCGACGTTCTGCTCTCGATGATGAACGCGCATGATGCCGAAGGATTTCCGTCTCTCGCCGGGATCATCATGAACGGCGGGATCGCCCCGCACCCGGCCATCGCGAAACTCATGGCGGGGCTCAAGCCGCGGCTGCCGATCCTGAGCACGGAGATGGGGACCTTCGACACCGCACACACCGCGGCGCAGACACGCGGCAGGGTCGCCGTGGGCTCGCTGCGCAAGGTGGACACCGCGCTGAGCCTGGTGGAGCGCCGGGTGGACGCCCCGACGCTGATCGAGCGCCTGCGCCTGCAGATCCCGTCGGTCACGACACCGCAGATGTTCGAGTACCAGCTGATCGACCGCGCCCGCGCGGACCGCAAGCACATCGTGTTGCCGGAAGGATCGGACGACCGCATCCTGCGGGCCGCCGGCCGTCTGCTCCGCCGCCAGGTGGTGGACCTGACGATTCTCGGTGACGAGGCCAAGGTCCGCGGCCGAGCCGCCGAACTCGGGGTCGATCTCTCGACGGCGGAGGTGCTCGACCCCGCCCGATCCGACCACGTGACGGACTTCGCCGCCGAGTACGCGGAGCTGCGGGCGCACAAGGGCATGACCGTCGACCGGGCCCGAGAGATCATGACCGACATCTCGTACTTCGGAACCATGATGGTGCACAGGGGTATTGCCGACGGCATGGTGTCCGGTGCGGCGCACACCACGGCGCACACCATCCGTCCGGCGCTCGAGATCATCAAGACCCAGCCGGGAGTGTCGACGGTGTCGAGCATCTTCCTCATGTGCCTGTCGGACCGGGTCCTCGCCTACGGCGACTGCGCCGTCGTGCCCGATCCGACGGCGGAGCAGCTCGCGGACATCGCGATCTCGTCGGCTGCGACGGCCGCCCGCTTCGGGATCGACCCCCGCGTGGCGATGCTGTCGTACTCGACGGGGGACTCCGGATCGGGAGTCGACGTCGACAAGGTGCGCACCGCGACCGCACTCGTTCGCGAGCGGCGCCCGGACCTGCTGGTGGAGGGTCCCATTCAGTACGACGCGGCGGTGGAGCCGTCGGTGGCCGACGCGAAACTGCCGGGCTCGGAGGTGGCCGGCCGGGCCACGGTGTTCGTGTTCCCGGATCTCAACACCGGCAACAACACTTACAAGGCCGTGCAGCGCAGCGCCGGTGCGGTGGCGGTGGGACCGGTGCTGCAGGGACTGAACAAGCCGGTGAACGATCTGTCGCGCGGCGCGTTGGTCCAGGACATCGTCAACACCGTCGCGATCACCGCGATCCAGGCGCAGGAGGAACTGTCGTGACCGAACCCGTTGTGCTGGTGATCAACTCGGGTTCTTCGTCGATCAAGTTCCAGCTGGTGCACCCGGTCGCGGGCGAATCGGTCGGCACCGGCCTGGTGGAACGGATCGGTGAGTCCGCCGGCCGCATCGTGTACCGCTACCCGGGTGGGGAGATCGACCGCGAACTGCGCATCGCCGACCACACGGCCGGCCTGCACGCGGCCGAGGACGTGATCGCCGAGACCGGGCCGCCGCTGCGCGAGCGCGGCATCGTGGCCGTCGGGCACCGCGTCGTCCACGGGGGTGCGGTGTTCCACGAACCGACGATCGTCGACGACGGCGTCCTGCGTGAACTGCGCCGACTGTCGACGCTGGCGCCACTGCACAACCCGCCGAACGTCGTGGGCATCGAGGTGGCGATGGCTCAACTGCCCGACGTCCCGCACGTCGCGGTGTTCGACACGGCGTTTTTCCACACACTGCCCGAGGCCGCGGCGACCTACGCGATCGACACGGAAGTGGCGCGCGCGAATCGGGTGCGCCGCTACGGGTTCCACGGAACCTCGCACGAGTACGTGAGCGGCCGGACCGCCGCGTTCCTCGGCCGCGACCTCGCGGACCTGAACCAGATCGTCCTGCATCTGGGCAACGGGGCGTCGGCGTCGGCCATCCGTGGCGGCCGGGCGATCGACACCTCGATGGGCATGACACCGCTCGAGGGCCTGGTGATGGGAACCCGCAGCGGCGACCTCGATCCGGGAATCCTGCTGTACCTCAACCGGAATGCGGGCATGACGGTGGACGAGATCGACGACCTGCTCAACCGGCACTCCGGGTTGAAGGGACTCTGCGGTGAAAACGACTTCCGGTCGGTGCTGAAGATGGTCGCGGACGGCAGCCCGGACGCGAAGCTCGCATACGACGTGTACGTGCACCGGCTGCGCCGGTACATCGGCGCGTATCTCGTCGAACTCGGTGGCGTCGACGTCATCACGTTCACCGGTGGGGTCGGGGAGAACAACGTCGACGTCCGGCGCGATGCCCTTGCGGGACTGGGCCGTCTGGGTATTGTGGTCGACGACACTCGCAACGAGTCGCCGCAGCGAGGCGAGCGACGGATCAGCGCGGAGGACTCCGCGGTCGAGGTGCTCGTCATCCCCACCGACGAGGAACTCGCGATCGCGCGCAAAGCGGTGGCACTCGCGTGAGGGTGAGCGGGCCAGGTGCCCGAGCCCCAGGTGCCCGAGCCCGCGGACGGCGAGCACATCGCGGCCCGGTCCGCGCCGAGGTCGGGAGAATTGGTGTCCGTCGGCGGGAACTGTCGGGACCTTAGGCCCTCGTGACGGAACCCTCGGACGTCCGACCATGTCAGCATGGTTGCCAACCCCGAGATCGAACTGTCTCCACCCCGAACGCTGACGGCGTCGCGACCGGCCCCTGCCCGCACCGGGTCGAAAGGTTCGTTCATCTACAAGATGATCACGACCACCGACCCCAAGGTGCTCGGGATCATGTACCTGGTCACGGCGTTCGCGTTCTTCCTCATCGGTGGCCTGATGGCGCTGCTGATGCGTACCGAGCTCGCGGTGCCGGGGATGCAGTTCCTCTCGAACGAGCAGTTCAACCAGCTGTTCACGATGCACGGCACGATCATGCTGCTGCTGTACGCGACCCCGGTCGTGTTCGGTTTCGCGAACTATATCGTCCCGCTGCAGATCGGTGCGCCGGACGTGAGCTTCCCGCGACTGAACGCGCTGAGCTACTGGTTCTACCTGTTCGGCGGACTGATCGCGACGGCCGGCTTCATCACCCCCGGCGGTGCCGCGGACTTCGGCTGGACGGCGTACGTGCCGCTGTCGAACGGTGTGCACAGCCCGGGTGTCGGCGCGGACCTGTGGATCATCGGCCTGGCGCTCGGCGGCGTCGGCACGATCCTCGGTGCGGTCAACTTCATCACCACCATCGTGTGCCTGCGCGCCCCCGGAATGACCATGTTCCGGATGCCGATCTTCGTGTGGAACATCTTCATCACGTCACTGCTGATCCTGCTGGTGTTCCCGCTGCTGGCCGCCGCGCTGATCGGCCTGTGGGTGGACCGGAATCTGGGTGCGCACCTGTTCGACCCGGCGACGGGCGGAGTGATGTTGTGGCAGCACCTGTTCTGGTTCTTCGGTCACCCCGAGGTGTACGTCATCGCGCTGCCGTTCTTCGGCATCGTCTCGGAGATCTTCCCGGTCTTCGCGCGTAAGCCCATCTTCGGCTACAGCGGCCTGGTGTACGCCACGATGGGTATCGCGGCCCTGTCGATCGCGGTGTGGGCTCACCACATGTACGCCACCGGCGCCGTGCTGCTGCCGTTCTTCTCCTTCATGACGTTCCTGATCGCGGTCCCGACCGGTGTGAAGTTCTTCAACTGGATCGGCACGATGTGGAAGGGCCAGTTGACGTTCGAGTCGCCGATGCTGTTCTCCGTCGGCTTCCTCGTGACCTTCCTCTTCGGCGGCCTCTCCGGTGTGCTGCTCGCGAGCCCGCCGCTCGACTTCCACGTCACCGACACGTATTTCGTGGTTGCGCACTTCCACTACGTGCTCTTCGGCACCATCGTGTTCGCCACCTACGCGGGTATCTACTTCTGGTTCCCGAAGATGACCGGCCGCATGATGGACGAGCGTCTCGCGAAAATTCACTTCTGGACCACGCTGATCGGTTTCCACACCACCTTCCTGGTCCAGCACTGGCTGGGCGCGTCGGGCATGCCGCGTCGCTACGCGGACTACCTGCCCACCGACGGCTTCACCACGCTGAACACGATCTCCACGGTCGGCTCGTTCATCCTCGGTGCGTCGACGCTGCCGTTCCTGTGGAACGTCTTCAAGAGCTACCGTTACGGGCCTGTCGTCGAGGTCGACGATCCGTGGGGTTACGGCAATTCGCTCGAGTGGGCCACCAGTTGCCCGCCGCCGCGGCACAACTTCACCGAGCTGCCCCGGATCCGTTCGGAGCGTCCGGCGTTCGAGCTGCACTACCCGCACATGGTAGAGCGCATGCGCGACGAGGCGCACGTCGGACTCGGCCACGGCAAGGACAAGGGCGGAAAGCCCACAGCCGCGGAACTCACCGAGACGAGGGCCTGACGATGGACGACGGCAACAGGTCCCGGAACTGGATGCTCGACTCGGCGCCCGAGATCCGGCCCGAGCCGCGCCGGCTGTTGGCGCCGCTGCTCACCGTGGCGGTCGCGCTGGCCACCCCGCTCGTGGTGTCGGTCCCTGTCGCCGTCGTCCTGATCCTCGCTGCACTGGCCTGGCTGGGCTCGCGGATCCAGGAGGGCCGCAACCACACCCGTTCGACCCCGGGGGCACTCAGAACAGGCTCTGCGGGCGCACCGCGTTCGCCAGGTCGACGAGCGTATAGCGGTGAGTGGGTGTAGGGGCGCTCCGCGCCATCGCTCGTAGGGAGGCTTCGGTACCCGCACGCAGGCCGCGCTCGGTGAACGGCACACCGAGCAGCGGCTCGTGTGCGGTTGTGGGGGTGTTCCCCGACAGGATCCACTCGAGCGCGGTACCGAGCACCACGGTGCGCATCTGCGGGCCGCGGATCTCGGTGCGGGGCAGAGCCTCGACCCGACGGGCCGACTCGCGGAGCGTCGCCTCGTCGATCGCGCCGATGGGCCGGACCGACAGGTACGTCAGAACCGCGGTCATGCGGGCGGCGCCGTAGTTGCGTGAACCGGGCGGAACCTGGTCGAGGGCGGTGACGGCCGCGTTCACGTCACCGTCCGCAGCCAACCGGCGGGCCAGCCCGAACGCGGCGGTGACGACGTTGCGGTCGATCCGCCACACCGTGCGGTAGTACTCGCGGGACGGTAGCCGCCAGCGGTCGGTGCCGCTCTCGCTGTGGTGTTCGAGCAGCAGTTCCGCGGTGGCGGCGAGCGCCAGTTTGGGGGAGACCTCGCCCGGCATCGCCGAATAGACCGCATCGAAAGACGCGTACGCGGTGGTCAACTCGTCGGACAGCAGCGCGGCGATGCCGCGGTACCAGTCGATCCGCCACTCGAAGGGATACGCCGGCGCCAACGCTCGCAGCAGTTGCCGCGCCTTGCCCGCGTCACCGAGATCCAGGTGTGCGCGGATCTCTGCGAGCTTCAACTCCAGCGAATCGGGTACGCCCCGCTCCGGGCTGTCCCGCGCGCGGTCGAGGACGTCGAGCATGAGCTGGGGATCGCTGTGCGCCGTCGCGTTGACCAGGGCGGCGCCCGGATCGTCGGTGTCGACGAGCGGGACGGCGAGCGACTGGGCGACGTTGCGCGGGTTGAGCTTCCGTTCCCGCTCGACGCCGTCGGCGAACACGTCGGTCTGTTCCACGAATTCGTCGGCACCGAACGTTGCGCGCTGGCGCCCGAACACGGTGGACAGGTACGGGTGTTCACGTTCGGAATCCCGCGAGACGATCTCGTGCAGCACCCCGGTGAGCTGAGCCGCCAGTTCGGACGCGGACCGGAAGCGGCGATCCGGATCGGGCTCGATGGCGCGCAACAACAGTCGCCGGTACGACTCGTTCTCGGCGAGCAGCGGCGCCTGTTCGGGGGTGGGGAGGCCGTCGACGTAGCGGCCGTCCTCCGACGGGAGATCGAGCGTGAGGGCAGCGAGGGTACGACCTACGGTGTAGATGTCGGACGCGACCGTGGGGCCGGTCTCGGTGATCTCGGGGGCCTGGAAACCGGGTGTGCCGTAAAGGTATCCGTAGCTCTCGAGTGGGGCGACGGCGCCGAGGTCGATGAGCTTGACCTGCTCGTCGGTGACCATGACGTTGTCCGGCTTGAGGTCGTTGTACGCCAAGCCGAGTGAGTGGAGGTATTCGAGCGCCGGAAGGATCTCGAGAATGTAGGCGATCGCCTGTTCGAGGGGCAGGCGGTCCGGCCGGCACGTCTTCAGGATGTCGCGCAGCGAATTGCCGCCGACGTACTCCATGACGAGATATCCGGCCGGTGGATGCCCCTCCTTGTGGTACTCGACGAAGTTGTAGATCTTGACGATGCTGGGGTGCTGCACCTCGGCGAGAATCTGGCGTTCGGCGGCCGCGACGGCCTGCGCCTCGGCGTCGCCCAGCTGCAACAGTCCTTTCAGCACCACCCAGCGGTTGTCGACGTTGCGGTCGATCGCCAGGTAGATCCAGCCCAGGCCGCCGTGCGCGATGCAGCCCTGGACCTCGTACTGCCCGGCGACGAGCTGGCCGGGGGAGAGCAGGGGCGAGAACTCGTACCGGGCGCCGCAGTGCGGGCAGATGCCGGACGGGGATCCCGGTCCCGCCTCGGTGGTCCGGCCCACCGGCCTGCTGCATCTCCAGCAGAACCTCTTGCGCTCGGGCACATGCGGATCGGTGAGGACGGCGTCCTGCGGATCGCGTTCGGGAACCGGCGGGACCTCGACCAGCCCGTCGGCCAGGCGACGCCGCGACAGCGTGCGGGTGCGTTGCGTCCGTGCCCGCCGGCCCGTCGTGGGGATGCTCTCGCGGGTCGGCATCGGTTCGTCGTCGGGCGGCGGCGCTGCGCGAGTCTGGGCGATCTCACCCGAATCGTCGGTATTGCCTTCTCCGGCAATCTCTCCCGGCATCATCCTCCGTCCTTCTGCCACGTCAGTCCCGGTAGGTGGCCGGGGGCGGGCCCGGAGGCGGACCCAGTCCGGAGAGCCATCTGTCGTAGATCTTCTCCCACGTGCCGTCCCGGCGGATCCTTTCCAGCGTGCCGTTCACGAACCGGACCAGGTCCTCGTTGCCTTGCGCCACCCCGATGCCGTAGCGCTCGTCGCCCATGTTCGGGCCGACGATGCGCGAGTGGGGATCCTGGGTGGCCAGGCCCAGCAGCAACGTGTCGTCGGTGCTGATGGCGTCGACCTGGTTCTGCTGCAGCATCACCAGGCAGTCGGACCACATGGGCACGGTCACCACCGCGGCGTCCGGTTGCTGGCGTTCGACCCGCTCGAGCGACGTCGTGCCCTCGCCGACGCAGACGCGGCGCCCCGCCAGATCCGAGACGTCCCGGACCGGTGATCCGGCCATCACCAGGATGCGTTGGTGGGCGTCGTAGTACACCGTCGAGAAGTCGATCCGCTGCCGTCGTTCGCACGTGATCGCCATCGTCTTGGCGACGATGTCGACGCGGCCGTCCTCGAGGGCCTGCTCGCGCTCGGCGTAGTTGAGAACGCGGAACTCCACCTTGTCCGGGCTGCCGAGCAGATCGCGGGCGATCTCCCGCGCGATGTCGACGTCGAATCCCTCGATCTCGTCGGTCGTCGGGTTGCGGAAACTGAGGAGATTGCTGCCGGTGTCGAGGCCGACGACCAATCGGCCGCGCTGTCGGATCGCGTCGAGCGAGGCGCTGTCGGGGATCTGCCCGGCCGGGAAGGGACGCAGGCTCGCGGTGGGATCGCCGCACTGGACGGGCGGGGGCAGGGCGGTGGACGCGACGGCGGTGGCGCCCTGCGGCAGCGGGGCCAGGCTGTAGGTCTCGGTCGGCGGCACCGTGTACGGCTCCGGCGGGGAGGAACATCCGGCGGCCAACGTCGCCGTGATTCCGATCGCCGCGACGACCGTCCGGGTGGTGGCCGTCGTGGGGGTCACTGGTACTCCCTCAGCCTGGGCCACAGACCCACCGGGATGCCCACCACCGCCAGGGCGGTGAGGATCGCGGCGCCCGGCCCCAGCGCGGACAGCACCCGGGACGACGTCGCCACGTCCTCCCGCAGTTCCTCCCGCGCGGTGTCCGCCCCCGAAGCCAGCGCGGCGTCGACGGCGTCGAACTGCGCCGCCGACGACTCCGGATCGGACCCGATGGTCGTCATCGCGGCCGCCGTCCAGTCGCCGGTCGAGAGCGCGTCGAGCATCGTCCGATGGGACGTGGTCCAGTTGTCCATCGCCTGCGACGCCCGGTCGACGTCGTCCCGGCCCACGGTGCCCGTGTAGCTGCCCAGCAGTTGCTGCAGTTCCGCGGTGTCGTCCTCGTACAGCCGCGCGTGTTCCTCCTTCTCCTCGCGGCGCACCAACTGCAGAATCTCCTGCGTGCGCGCCTGCTGGGCGAGGATGCGGGCGGTCGCGAACGTCGACAGCGGCTCCGAGCCGTCCCGGATCGCGCGGTGCGCGCTGGTCGCGGAGATGATGCCGGCGATCAGCATCCACACCAGCAGGGCCACCATCGCCGCCGTCGTGAACAGCAGGCCGGGATTGAGCGTGCGCCTGGTCCGTCTCGACAGCACGACCTGCGTGGCGCCCAGCCCCACGATGAGCGCGACGAGCAGACCGATCGCGAGCCACGGCGGGCGGCCGAACCCGGACTGGGGGGCGAGAGCCGCCGCGGAGCGCTCGGTGTGCAGCGCCTGCGCGGCCGGGAGGATGTCCGTCTGCATCAACGCCGACGCCTCGGCGAGGTAGGCGGTGCCGACCGGATTGCCGACCCGATTGTTCGTGCGCGCGGTCTCCACGAGTCCCGTGTACACCGGTAGCTTCGTCGCGATCTCGGTGAGCAGCCGTCGGCTCGGGTCGTCGCCCGGCAGCCCGTCCGATGTCGCGACCATCTCGGCCGACGCGGTGCCGATCGCCTGCGCGTACCGGTCGCGGGCCTCGCTGGGTTCGACACCGCCGGACAGGAACGCGGTGGCTGCGGCGGCGTCGGCCACCGACAGCGACGCGTACAGATTCTGCGACGACCGGGCCAGCGGCTCGGTCGTCGACAGCAGGGTGTCGATGCTCTGCTTGCGGCCGCCCGCGGCCATCGACGCGATCAACCCGACCGCCAGCGTGCCGAGCAGCAGCGCCACCCCGATCGCGAGGAGCCGCGCGGGCGTGGAACGCAGCAGGTCGTGCCCGGTCATCTGGCGCGGGCGAGTGCCGGCGCCGTTGGTCGCCAGGCCGCTCCAGATCCTGCGAGCGGTGGTGGTGGGCGTCGCCTCGCCTTCGTTTGCCGTCGTCGTTTCCGGCATTGCCACGGGCTGGTACCTCGGTTCGCCGTCCGGTGTGGTTCGCCGTTCCGCAGTTTCGAGCATATAAGCAGCACCGCGGGGATGTTCCGCCGTTTTCGGATGCCGCGGGGAATACTGTGGGGACAGGTGAGCGGCTCGGCGGACAGGGCAGGTGAGAGGTACTCCATGCGCGGTGACGGAGACGGCTGGGCGACGACGCCCGACGGGGTGCGGCATTGGGGCCGGCACGGCGCGGCGGGTCTGCTCCTGCGCGCCCCGCTCGAGGACGGTTCACCGGCGGTCCTGCTGCAGCACCGCGCCGCGTGGAGCCACCAGGGCGGGACGTGGGCGCTTCCGGGCGGTGCCCGCGACAGCCACGAGACGACGATCCACGCGGCGGTCCGCGAGGCACAGGAGGAGACCGGGATCGACACCGGCGCGGTCCGCGTCCGGACCGAACGGGTCACCGCCAACGTCGACGGCGGCTGGACCTACACGACGGTGGTCGCCGACGCCGAGAAGACCCTGGCCCTCGTGCCCAACGGGGAGAGCACAGAGCTGCGCTGGGTGCCGGAGGCGGACGTCGAGCACATGCCGCTGCACCCGGGATTCGCGGCCGCGTGGCCGAGTCTGCGCACCAACGAGATCCGCGTCCTCCTCGACACCGCCAACGTCCTGGGGTCACGACCGACCGGGTGGTGGCGGGACCGTGCGGGCGCGACCGGTGAACTGCTGGACCGGATCGCCCAGGTACTCCCGCGCACCGTCGAACTGCCCGGCGGCGGATTCGGCTGGCTGCCGCGGATCGAGGCGGTGCTCGAAGGTCAGGCCCGCGCCGTCGACCACGCCGATGTCCGGGTGCCGGTGCATGCCGCCACCGGCAGCGGCGACGACGAGTTGGCCCGGCTGGCGTCCGACGGCGACACACTCACCGCGGTGGTGACGGCCGACCGCGGGCTGCGCGGCCGACTGCCGACGTCGGTGCTGGCGCTGTCGCCGTCGACCGTGCTGGGCTGGCTGGACTGACCGCCCGGGTCAGCCTCGGTCGAGGACGAATCGCCGCCCGTGGCTCTCGGTCGGCCGGATCTCCACGAAATTGAACTTCTCGGTTGGTACCCAGGACTGCAGGTCCAGGTCCTCGGCGGCGTTGATCTCGTCGAACCGGACGAGGGTGCGCGCGATGCCGCGGATCACGACGCTCCACCCGGACGTCGCGTCGGCGTGGTCCACCTGGAACGTCGTCATCGGCCGGAGGGTGAGTTCGGTGAGCTTGTCGCCCTCGGCGGACCGGAAGTAGATCTTGCCGTCGTGGACCACGTAGTTGACGGGGTAGACGTCCGGTCGGTCGCCGGAGACCACGATCAGTCGTCCGAGGCGCTCGGTGGCCAGCAGATCCAGGCATTCCTGTTCGGTCAGTGTCGTGACAGGTGCGGTCCGGTCCGGCATGTCTCCTCCGATCCTCGGTGAGTGTCACCTCCGACTCTGCTCCTTGCCGGACGCTCGTGCCAGACGCCGGTGGTGTGACGTGCGCTGCACGGCCGTTCACCTCTGCCCGCCCCGCCCACCCCCGCGCACCCCGCCTCCCACCCCCCCGCGTTTTGCGCACTTATCGCGTTCGGGTGGCCCCGATCTTCGCGATAAGTGCGCAAAACGCGGGGGAGAACGAAAGCTAGTGCGCCGTAACGGCGGGAGCGGTGGTCGGCCGCTCGGCGGCGCGGGGTGACATGCCGAGAGCGGTGACCGCGCCGACGGCGGCGAGAGCCGCGACCGCCCACCACGCCGCGGTGAATCCGGACGAGGCCAGGAGGGCGACGAGAATTGCGATGCCGAGGACGCTTCCGAGTTGGCGAGCCGTGTTGACCACAGCGCTGCCGGTCGCGCCGAGAGCGGGCGGCAGGGTCGCGGCGGCCGTCGCGAGGATGGTCGGCAGCGCCAGCCCGACGCCCGCGCCCCCGACGATCCACCCCGGCAGCATCCCCGCCGCGTAGTTGGGGGTCGCGTCGACGCCGGCGAGCACGAGGACGATCCCCGCGCCCCACAGCGCGCTGCCGAGCGCGGCCACGGTCCCGGACGGAATCCGACGGCTCAGCAGCTGTCCGATCACCGCGAACAGCGGGACCAGCATCGGTCCGGGCGCGACGGCCAGACCGGTGCGCAGGGCCGAGTAGCCCCACTGGTTCTGCATCCACAGGATGTTCGCGAGCAGTCCCGCGGCGAACGACGCGCTGAACGCGATCGCGGTGACGTTGGACCATGCGAACGGGCGCACGCGCAGCAGCGCGGGATCGAGCAGTGGGCTGTCGTGGCGCATCGTGCGTCGGGCGAACCATACGAGGGCGAGGACGCCGAGGATCGCGGCGGCGAGCGTGGCGGCGTGGGTCCAACCCCATTCTGGGCCCTGCACCAGCGCGAGCGAGACCGCGCCGACGCCGAAGGCGAGCAGGACCGCGCCCGCGCCGTCGACGGGTGCGGGATGCGGATCTCTCGACTCGGGGACGGTACGCGCAGCCGTCCACAGCAGGATCACGCCGATCGGAACGTTGATCAGGAAGATCCATCGCCACGACGCGGCCACCAGCAGGCCGCCCAGCACCGGTCCCAGCGCGGCCGCGGCGGCTCCGGTCGCGGCCCACAGGCGGACACCGAGCGCGCGGCGTGCCTCGGGCAGCGCCGCGATGACGAGTCCGAGACTGGCCGGCGTCAGGATCGCGGCACCTGCGGCCTGGACGAGGCGGAACGCGACCAGCGTCCACAGCGACGGTGCGAGGGCGCACGCCGCGCTCGCGACGGTGAACAGCGCGAGGCCGACGAGGAAGGCGCGACGTCGTCCCACCCGGTCGGCCCAACGTCCGGCCGGAATCAACAGGGCCGCATAGACGATCGCGTAGCCGCTCAGTACCCAGCTCAGGTGGGAGAGCGGCGTTCCCGAGTAGTCGGCGGCGATGTCGTCGAGGGCGACGTTGACGACGAAGAGGTCGAGGTTGGCGACGAACGGAGCTCCGGCGAGGACGGCCAGCACCGCCCGAACTTCTGACTTTGCTTTTGCATAGCCAGGAGTGTGGACCCTGGCTATGGATTTGACAAGTCAGCGCGTAGCCTGGGGACATGGAGGCAGCACGACTCGACGGGTTTCTCGCGGACCGGGACGCGTGGCGTCCCACTCAGTGCTCGATCGGCAAGGCGATGGACGTGGTGGGGACGCGGTCGGCGATGCTGATCCTGCGCGAGGCGTACTACGGGACCACCCGTTTCGATCACTTCGCCGAGCGCGTCGGGATCACCGAGGCCGTCGCGGCCGCACGGCTACGGGAGCTGACCGCCGAAGGACTGTTCGAGCGCCGGCCCTACAAGGAGCCGGGTCAGCGCACCCGCCACGAGTACGTGCTCACCGACAAGGGGCGCGACCTGCTGCCGGCGGTGCTCGCGCTGATGCAGTGGGGCGATCGGTATCTGCAGGGGGAGGGGGGCGGTCCGCTCGACCTCGCCGACGACACGAACGGCGAGCCCGTCCGCGTCGAGGTGCGCAGCGCATCGGGGCGTCAGGTGCCGCTCGAGGAGATCCGCGTCGTCCCGCACTTCACCGAGGAACAGGCCCGCCGGGCCATGCGACGCACCTGACACCCTCCCGCGTTTTGCGCACTTATCGCGCTCGCGGGGCCCCGAATTCCGCGATAAGTGCGCAAAACGCGGGGAGAGGGGCGCGGGGAGAGGGGCGCGGGGAGAGGGCGGGGAGGGGAGGGGTGCGTCAGGCGCCGGCGTCCTTCTTCGCCTTGCGGTCGGCGATCTCGTCCTTGAGGAGGAACATCGGCAGCAGCACCGTCGCGAGGGCGGTGACGAGCCACACGACGAGCGACGCGAGGATCCAGGTGCGCCATCCGGTGATCGACAGTCCGGTCACGAGCGACGCGATGACGAGCGCGACGAACGTCGAGACCAGGCCGATGCCGCCGAGGAAGGCCGGAGCGTTGCGCGCCGCGACCTTGGTGATGAACGGCGACAGCAGGCTCTGCGCGACCGCGAAGACGATGGCGGCGAGGACGAACCCGGTGGCGGTGACGTGCACGTCCGGCAGCAGCCACACGGCAGCCAGGATTCCGATCGCCGCCGACCCGAGGAAGATCGCCGTCCGGATGAGGAAACGAATCATGTTCGGGGCCTTTCGTGTCGACCGCGGCGGCGCGATCTCGGGGAATCGGATCGGCCTCGGCGGAGTCTAACCAGCGGGGCGCCCGCGGACGTGCAGGTGCGATTCCGGCCGTGTTGCGCAGCGGCCGGTAACGTGCGACCGGTGCGCCCACGGCACCCGGGCAGCGGTCTCGGTGAGTGGGTTCCCGGTTCGTCCGAATCGGCGAAATTGCTTAGGCTGGGTATCGAGGCTGCGAGGGTTCTGGGGTGGGACCGCGATCGGGAGGGCTGGCCGTGCTGAGGAACATTCTTGTCCGCGGACGCGAGATGCCGCGTCGGACAGGGACTTCGGTGATCCTCGCGCTCTGGGCTGTGACATCCGTCGTGCTGCTCTTCACGACTGTGTCCCCGTGGATGCCCAAGATCGGACTGTTCGCGGGTGGCGCCGACCTCGACGTGTACCGCGACGGCGCCCGCCACGTGATGGCGGATCTTCCGCTGTACACCGAGCCTGTGATCCACGGCCTGCTCTACACCTACACGCCGTTCTCGACGTTGATGTTCCTGCCTTTCGGATTGCTTCCTGGCGGGGTCGACAAGTACCTGTGGATGGCGGCCAACGTCGCGCTGCTGGTCGCGATCGTGGCGTTGTGCTGGCGCATGCTCGGCTACCGCATCACGCCGTACGTCGTCGGGATGTCGGCGCTGCTGGCCGCGTCGTGTACGTTCCTCGAACCGGTTCGGACCACGCTGTTCTACGGGCAGATCAACCTGGTGCTCATGGCGTTGGTGCTGTGGGACGCCTCGCGCGGCGACGCGAGCCGGCTCAAGGGCATCGGCGTGGGAGTCGCGGCGGGCATCAAGCTCACGCCGGCCTATTTCGTCCTCTACTACCTGGTCCTGCGGAAGTGGCGTGCTGCCGTCGTCGCGGTCGGCACCGGCGCTGCCACGGTCGCCGTCAGCTGGCTGATATTGCCCGACGACTCGTTGCAGTACTGGACGGAGACGTTCTTCGAGTCCACTCGCATCGCGGAGGACTCGCACCCGTCGAACCAGTCGATCCGCGGAGTGATCGCGCACCTCGGTGGCGACCCCGCCCCGGTGGCGCTGTGGCTGGCGCTGGCGGGGTGCGCGGTCGTGGTGAGCATGTGGATCGTCGTCCGGTTGCATCGGAAGAACGAGGCGCTGCTGGCGGTGACCGTCGCCGGACTCACCGCGGCCGCGGTCTCACCGTTCTCGTGGAGCCACCACTGGGTGTGGTTCGTTCCGCTGCTCGTCTACATCGTGCACCGGGCGACCACCAACCGGTGGTGGTGGCTCGCGGCCGCGGTCGTCTACCTCGCGGCGGGCGCGTGGCCCTACCGCTGGGAGGAGGACAACGTGGTGGTGGGGCTGTTCCTGTTCCCGCCGTGGTGGACGATCACGGACGTCCTCATGAACATCTATCTGCTGGTCTACGTGGCTGTTCTCGCCGCGGCGGCGGTCATCGCCTTCCGCGGTACACCCGGCCCCGCGCTCGAGAAGCCGGCACCCGTGCGCGCGCCCGAACCGGTGTGATGCCACCATTCGGGGCATGCGCATTCGACATCTGATCGCCGCCGTCCCCGTCGCCCTGCTGGTCCTCACCGGCTGCAGTGACGGTGGCGACTCGGACCCGAAGGACACCAAGAACGACGCGGGCGAGACCACCATCACGGCCGAGGCCGGCGCCGACGCCCAGGAGACCGCGGTCTCGGTGATGTGCGCGCAGGTGGTGGCCTACCTCGACGCGACGCAGCAGCAGGCCGAGAGCACCGGGCAGCCGTTCGACCGGGATGCGAAGGGCGCCGAGTTCCTCGACATGCTGAAGGCGAACGGCGGCACCGTGGTGGCGGCGTACAACCAGCAGGCGGTGGCGGCCGGTGAGCCGACGCTCGATCCGGCGACCGCGACGTGGGAGGACGTGCCGTCCGAGGCCCGTGAGCTCATCGAGCAGTCGGTGCAGTCCGGGATCTCCGGCAGCTGCTGACGGCGGTCAGCCGCGCAGGGCGTCGGACAGTGCCCGCGCGGCGGCCTTCGGGTCGTCGGCCGCGGTGATGGCGCGGACCACGACGATGCGGGTGGCCCCGGCCTCGAGGATCTCCGGCAGCCGCTCGTGGTCGACGCCACCGATCGCGAACCACGGGCGCGACGGCTGCGCCTCGGCGGTGCTGCGAACCAGTTCGATGCCCGACGCGGCCCGGCCCGGCTTGGTGGGGGTGGCCCACACCGGACCGGTGCAGAAGTAGTCGACGTCCTCTTCGATCGCGGCGAGGCTGGCCTGCGCGCGGTTGTTCGTGGAGCGGCCGATGACGACGTCGGGCCCGACGATCTGCCGTGCGTAGTGCACCGGCAGGTCGTTCTGGCCCAGGTGCAGGACGTCGGCTCCGGCGGCGAGCGCGACGTCGGCGCGGTCGTTGACGGCGAGCAACGCGCCGTGGCGGCGGGCCGCGGCCCCGATCACCGCGAGCGCGGCGAGCTCCTCCTTGACCTCCATCGGCCCGAACTCGCGCTCGCCGGCCGAACCCTTGTCGCGGAGCTGGACGATGTCGACGCCACCGGCGAGCGCGGCGTCGACGAACTGGGCCAGATCGCCCTTGTCGCGGCGGGCGTCGGTGCACAGGTACAGCCGCGCGTCGGCGAGACGTTCGCGCGGTGTGAGGTGCTTGACGGACTGGGAAGCATGCACACCTGGAACGGTAGTCTGTACCGCGGACGAATCAACACGGGAGTCCCGACGGATACGGGGCTGAGAGGGGGCCTGCCGGCCCCGACCGTCATACCTGACCCGGATCATGCCGGCGCAGGGAGTGAGGTGGAGAGAAGTGACCCGATCGGTTTCCGTCGTGGGAGGCGGAGTGATCGGCCTGTCGATCGCGTGGCGTGCCGCGCAGAGCGGCTGGGCGGTGACGTTGTTCGACCCGGCGCCGGGGAGCGGTGCGTCGTGGGTGGCCGGCGGGATGCTGGCGCCGCTGTCGGAGGGCTGGCCCGGTGAGGAGAAGGCGCTCGCACTCGGTGCGGCGTCGCTACGGCGGTGGCCGGACTTCGGCGCCGAACTCGGGCGCCTCGCGGACGTCGAGTTGTTCACCTCCGACGACTCGCTCACCGTCGCACTCGACGCCGCCGACGCCGCGGACCTGCACACCATCGCCGACTGGGTGGCCGAGCAGGGCCACGAGCTGCGCATCCTGAATCGCGCGCAGATCCGGGAGCTCGAGCCGTCGCTGGGGCGCGGGATCCGGCTAGCGCTGCAGGCCCCCACCGAACTGGCCGTCGACAACCGGCTGTTGGTGGCCGCGCTGCGGACGGCGGCGGCCGAAGCCGGCGTCGAACTGATCGAGCAGGCGGTCACGGATCTCGGCGAGCTCACCACCGACCAGGTGGTGCTGGCGGCGGGATCGAACTCGGCGCAGCTGTGGCCCCACCTGCCGGTACGCCCGGTGAAGGGGGAGATCCTGCGGCTGCGGGCCCGGCCGGGCGTGACGCCGGCACCGCTGCGCACCATCCGCGGCAGTGTGCACGGGCGGCCGTCGTACCTCGTCCCGCGTGCCGACGGAATCGTCGTCGGCGCAACGCAGTACGAGTCGGGTCACGACACCCAGGTCACCGTCGCGGGTGTGCGCGACCTCATCGCCGACGCCGAGGCGCTGATGCCCGCGATCGGCGAGTACGAGCTGTACGAGGCGAAAGCGGGTCTCCGTCCGATGAGTCCGGACAACCTGCCGATCATCGGTCGCGTGTCGGACCGCGTCGTGCTGGCGACCGGGCACGGACGCAACGGGATCCTGATGACCCCGGTCACCGCGGACGCGACGGTCGCGATCTTGGACGGCAACCCCTTGGCGGAGGCGGAAAGCGCCACCGCCGAACGATTTTTACCCGCGAAGGTTTGAGTGAGGTTTGTATGAGTGAGTTGATCGGGATCACCGTCAACGGTGAGGACCGCGAGTTCGACGGGCCGCTGACGGTGACGGAGTTGCTCGAGCGGCTGGAGTTGCCGCAGCGCGGCATCGCCGTCGCGGTGGACGGTGCGGTGTTCCCGCGCGGCCGGTGGACCGAATCGGTCGGCCGCGGCTGGGAGATCGAGATCCTCACGGCGGTGCAGGGTGGCTGACATGGGCAAGCTGACGATCGCCGACCGCACGTTCGGCTCGCGCCTGATCATGGGCACCGGGGGCGCCGCGAATCTCGCGGTTCTCGAGGAGGCGCTGGTGGCGTCCGGTACCGAACTGACCACCGTGGCGATGCGACGCGTCGACGCCGCGGGCGGCACCGGCGTGCTCGATCTGCTCCGCCGCCTCGACATCGCGCCGCTGCCGAACACCGCCGGATGCCGCGGCGCCGCGGAGGCCGTGCTCACCGCGCAGCTCGCACGCGAGGCCCTCGAAACCGACTGGGTGAAACTCGAGGTGATCGCCGACGAGCGCACCCTGCTGCCCGACGCGATCGAATTGGTCAGCGCCGCAGAGCAGTTGGTGGACGACGGCTTCACGGTGCTGCCGTACACCACCGACGACCCGGTGCTCGCGAAGCGCCTCGAGGACGTCGGCTGCGCGGCGGTGATGCCACTCGGTTCACCGATCGGCACCGGTCTGGGCATCTCGAACCCGCACAACATCGAGATGATCGTCGACGCCGCGAACGTCCCCGTCATCCTCGACGCCGGCATCGGTACCGCGAGCGATGCGACGCTCGCGATGGAACTGGGCTGCGACGCGGTGCTGCTCGCGACGGCGGTCACCCGGGCGAAGGATTCGGCACTCATGGCGTCGGCGATGCGTGGTGCGGTCACGGCCGGTTACGAGGCCCGGCATGCCGGACGTATCCCCAAGCGGTTCTGGGCGCAGGCGTCGTCGCCGATGTAGTTGCGGCGCGCCGCGGGTCACGGGTTGATCGAAATCCCTGGCCCGGCGCGGATTCAGGCTAGGCTCGACAGCAACTTGCTCCGTTGGTTCGAGTGCCTGGAGGGCATGCCATGACGACGTTGAGTACCGACCTTCTGGATTTGCTCCGCTCGGATGTCGTGGCGTGGAACGCCCGACGCGATCAGTTGCCCGATGCGCCCGACCTTCACGGTCTCGATCTGTCAGGTGCCGACCTGGCCGGGGCCAACCTCACGGGCGCCAACATGGAGGGCACCGATCTCTCCGGGGCGGACCTGACGTTCGCGGAACTCGGCGGCGCCAACCTCAACGGCGCGAACCTCTCGGGGGCCGTGGCCGCGGACGCGGACTTCAGCAAGGCGTATCTCACCAACGCCAAACTCAACGGGGCAGTGCTCACGCTGTCGTTCCTGACGTCGACGTACCTGGCACACGCCAACCTGACCGGCGCGGATCTGTCGGGCGCGTACATGACCGGCGCCCACCTCGAGGACGCCGATCTGACGGGGGCGCGGCTCACCGGCGCGTACCTCGCGCACGCCGATCTCACCGGGGCCCGGCTCGGCACAGCCGACGTCAGCGGCGCGGACCTGACCGACGTGACGATGCCGGACGGCGCCGTCCGGGCCTGACTCCGGGTGATCCCCCACACGCCTCGGGGTGCGCGTCATCCCTGGGTATGACACGCGAGTAGACCCGGGACCGATGCGCAGGCAGGGGCGTTTCGGGCAGAGTGGTCCCCATGATTGAAGTGAGGGGACTGACGAAGACCTACGGGTCGACGAGAGCGGTGGACGATCTCACGTTCTCCGTGAAGCCGGGAATCGTCACCGGCTTCCTCGGCCCGAACGGTGCCGGCAAGTCGACGACCATGCGAATGATCCTCGGACTCGACACCCCGACGTCGGGAACCGCACTGGTCGAGGGTGTGCCGTACCACGAGCTCAAGCAGCCGTTGCGGACCGTCGGCGCGCTGCTCGACGCCAAGTGGGTGCACCCCAACCGCTCCGCGAAGGCGCACCTGCAGTGGATGGCCGCGGCCAACTCGCTGCCGATGTCGCGCGTCGACGAGGTGCTGCGGCTGGTGGGCCTGAGCGAGGTTGCCGGCAAGAAGGCCGGCGGCTTCTCGCTCGGTATGTCGCAGCGGCTCGGTCTGGCCGGCGCGCTGCTGGGTGACCCCAAGGTGCTGCTGTTCGACGAGCCGGTCAACGGCCTCGACCCCGAGGGCATCGTCTGGATCCGAAAGTTCATGCAGAGCCTGGCCGCCGAGGGCCGTACCGTCCTCGTCTCGAGCCATCTGCTGTCGGAGATGGCGCAGACCGCCGAGCACCTCGTGGTGATCGGCCGCGGTCGCCTCATCGCCGACACCAGCGTCAAGGATTTCGTCGACCGCGCCTCGGGTGCGTCGGTGCGGGTGCGCAGCCCGCAGCTCGACGCGCTGCGCAGCGTGCTCACCGCGCAGGGTTTCTCGGTCCAGGAGGACCCGGGCACCGATCATCAGCCGGCGCTGCTGGTCGCGGGTGTGCGCACGGACGACGTGGGCGCCCTCGCCGGTGCGAACGGCATCGTGCTGCACGAGCTGGCGTCGAAGCAGGGCTCGCTCGAGGAAGCGTTCATGAAGCTCACCGGCCACGACGTGCAGTACCAGGCGCAGATCGGCGGTCAGCCGGCCGACGCCGCGCAGAACATGGGAGGTGCGCTCCGATGAGCGTGTTGAATGCCGAGCGCATCAAGCTCACGTCCACCAAGTCGCCGATGTGGTGCAGCCTCATCGCCGTTGTGGTCAGCGTCGGGTTCGCGGCGATCATGGGTGTGGCCTACAAGTCGCTGGTGTCGTCGGGCGACAACTCGATGGGCGAGTTCACCGTCGCCTACACGCAGGCGGGTGCCGCCCAGTTCGGCGCCATGCTCGTGATGATCATGTCGGCGCTGGCGGTCACCACCGAGTACCGGTTCGGCGTCATCCGCACCACGTTCCAGGCCATCCCGCGCCGCACCCAGGTGATCGGCGGGAAGGCAGCGTTGCTGGCGGCGATTGCGGCGGTCCTCGGTCTGGTCATCGCCCTGGCGTCGTTCTTCGTGGCGCAGGCGACGTCGGGTGAGACGCTGTCGATGGGCAGCGGTGACAATGCCCGGGAACTGTTCGGTATCCCGATCTACTACGCGCTCCTGGCCGTGCTGGCGGTGGGCGTCGGCACGCTGATCCGTCAGTCGGCGGGTGCCATCTCGCTGCTGCTGCTGTGGCCGCTGGTGATCGAGAGCCTCGCGACGATCATCCCCAAGGTGGGCAAGTACGTCGGCGAGTTCGGTCCGTTCAACAACGTGAACTACTTCCTCGGCAACGGTGGCGGGTTCGATTTCCACTGGGGTCCATGGGGCGGCCTGCTCTACTTCGCGGCGTTCGTCGCGATCGTGTTCGGTGCGAGCCTGTTCGTGGTGAACAAGCGCGACGCCTGAGTACCGCTCTCGAAGCGCCCGGCCGAATTCTTTCGGCCGGGCGCTTCGGCTATCTTCGGCCCGGACGACGGGAGGGTGCCGCGATGCGGATCGGAGTGTTGGCGTACGAGGGCTGTCTGGCAGCGGAGATCTTCGTGTTCACCGATCTGCTCCGCATCGCCAATCGTGTTGCGCGGGAGACGGGTGCGGCCACCGAGGATCCCTTCCGGGTGTCGGTGATCGCGGCGTCTGCCGAACCCGTTGCGGCGGCCGGCGGCTTTCCGGTCGGCGTCACGCGCTGGCACCACCGGTTCGATCGTCTGATCGTCCCCGGCTTCGAACTCGTGCCGTCCGAGGATGTCGCGGCGCGCCTGGGTTCTCTGCAGCGGGAGACGACGTTCCTGCGGGCGGCGGCGGAGCGAGGCACCCGGATCGCGTCGGTGTGTGTGGGCGCGTTCCTGCTGGGCGAGGCCGATCTGCTGGCCGGACGGCGGGCGACCACGTCGTGGCTGTTCGCGTCGCGCCTGGCCCGGCGCTACCCGCGGACGACCGTGTGCCCCGAGGCGCTGATCGTCACCGACGGGACGATCACGACGACGGCCGCCTTCAGTGCCGCGCTGGACCTTGCGACCGCACTGGTCCGCGAACACCTCGGCGACGACGTCGCCCGCGCCACGGCGCGGATCACGCTGGTGGCCGACAACCGAACGAGTCAGGCGCCGTACGTCGTCGACGCCATGTTGCCGTCGGCCCGCGGACCGTTCGCGGACCAGGTGGCGGCGTGGCTCGTGGAGCACCTGGCCGAACCCTACGACCTGGGGCGCCTCGCCGACGCGTTCCACGTGAGCACCCGGACGTTGCTGCGGCGCTTCCGGGCCGAGACCGGGGAGTCGCCGCTCGACTTCCTCCGCCGGGCCCGGGTGCGGGCGGCGCGGAACCTGCTCGAAACCACGGATCTGCCGCTGGCCCGTGTCGTCGAACGCGTCGGGTACCGGGATGCCGGGACGTTCCGGCGTTTGTTCGTCGAGCAGGTGGGGATGAATCCGGCCGACTACCGCCGGAAGTTCCATGGCGACGCAAGCTCCGTGGCGATGTAGCCGCTATAGGTGGCGATGTCGCCACTCCCCGTCGTGCCGGGACGCGGACAGACTGACCGAACCACCATCGATCGGTCACGGAGGACACAAGTGCCCCAACGCAGCCTGCACGAGGACGATCCGCTCGACGACTTCGAGCGCCGCAGCATCGAGGAGAACGGCGTCACCAAGACCGTCTACGTCGCGGGCAGCGGACCGGCGGTGATCGTCATGCCGGAGATGCCGGGGATCAGCCCGCACGTCGCGCGGTTCGGGCGGTGGGTGCGTGACGTCGGCTTCACCGTGTATCTGCCGTCGCTGTTCGGCCGGGACGGCGCCGTGCCCGGTGTCGAGGAGGGGGTGGCGGTGCTCCGCCGGGCGTGTGTGAGCGCGGAGTTCCGGGCGCTCGGCGCCGACGGCACCACTCCGGCCGTCGCGTGGCTGCGCGCGCTCGCCCGTCGCGCGCACGGCGAGTGCGGCGGACCGGGCGTCGGGGCGATCGGCATGTGTTTCACGGGCAACTTCGCGCTGTCGATGATGCTCGAGCCCGCGATGCTGGCGCCGGTGCTCTCGCAGCCGTCGCTGCCGCTCGACGATCCGGACGGAATCGACAGCGGCCCGGAGGAGCTCGCGTCGGTGCGCAAACGTCTCGAGAAGGACGACCTGACGGTGCTGGCCTACCGGTTCCAGGGCGACAAGTTCTGCCGCGCACAGCGGTTCGCAGCGTACGAGCGGGCGCTCGGCGACCGGTTCGAGGCGCGGGTGCTGCCCGACAGCGCCGCCAATCCGGAGACGTCGCCGTTCTTCGAGCACGTCATCGCGAGCCCGCACAGCGTCGTCACGGCGCACCTGATCGACGAGGCCGGCCAGCCCACCGTCGCGGCGCGGGATGAGATCCTCTCCTTCCTCGCCATGCGGCTGAGGGCCTGAGGGTCCCGGCCCGAGCGGGGTACTCTGCCCGCATGCGGGTGAGGGTGGGGTTGGTCGTGGGTCTCTCCGGTGCGCTGCTGCTCGCGGGCTGCAGCGATCCCGACGAGGGCGGCCCACCCGTGGACGGTCCGGGCCTGGCCGCGGCGATCGACGCCGACGCGGTGATGGGCGATCTCGAGCAACTGCAGCGGATCGCGGACGCGAACGGCGGTAACCGCTCCGTCGGCACCCCCGGCTACGACGCGAGCGTCGACTACGTCGTCGGACAGCTCGAGGACGCCGGATTCGACGTCGAAACACCGGAATTCGACGTCGACCGATTCGACGCGCATACCCAGACGCTCGCGTTCGCCGGTCGCGACGTGCCGGTCGAGGCGCTCACGTACTCGCCGGCGACACCGCAGGGCGGGCTCACCGCCCGGTTGGTGCCGGCGCCGTCGGACGAGACCCCGGGCTGCGAGGCCACCGACTACGACGGCCTGGACGTCACGGGTGCGGTGGTGCTGGTGGATCGCGGCGTCTGCCCCTTCGCGCAGAAGCAGCAGGTCGCGGCCGATCGGGGCGCGGTGGCCGTGCTCGTCGCCGACAACGAGGACGAAGGCCTACCCGGCGGCACGCTGGGGGCGAAGGCGGACGCCCGGATCCCCACCGGTGGCGTCAGCAAGGCCGACGGCGTCGCGCTGCGACAGGGTGGAGACGTGACCCTCACACTCGACACCACCGTCGAAACGGTGAAGTCCCGCAACGTGATCGCGCAGACCAAGACCGGCGATTCCGGCAACGTGGTGATGGCGGGCGCGCATCTGGACTCGGTGCCGGACGGCCCCGGCATCAACGACGACGGCTCGGGGGTCGCGTCGCTGCTCGAGACGGCCCGGCAGCTCGGTGCGAAGCCGGACACGGCGAACGCGGTGCGGTTCGCCTTCTGGGGTGCCGAGGAGGAGGGGCTCAACGGGTCGACGGCATACGTCGACGGTCTCGACGACGCGGCGCGCGCCGACATCGCGCTGTACCTCAACTTCGACATGGTGGGCTCGCCCAACGCCGGCTACTTCGTGTACGACGGCGACAACTCCGACAACGTGGGCGAAGGGCCGGGGCCGGAGGGGTCGGCCGGGATCGAGCGCACGTTCGCAGCGATCGTGTTGCAGTTGGGGGTGACGCCAGGGGGAACGGACTTCGACGGGCGCTCGGACTACGGCCCGTTCATCGCGGCCGGGATCCCGGCGGGCGGCCTGTTCACCGGTGCCGAGGAGAAGAAGACACCAGCTCAGGTGCAGCAGTGGGGTGGTGAGGCCGACGCGATGCTGGACCCGAATTACCATACCGCGCAGGACACCGTCGGCAACATCGACCGCACCGCGCTGGCGCTCAATGCGCAAGCGATCGGGTACGGCATCGGGCATTACGCGCAGTCGACCGACGGCGTGAACGGGGTGCCGCCGGCGGGTGACGCCCGGAGCGCGGCGCGGGCCGATGTGGGGAAGTAGGCGCCGAAACCGGCGTCACGCGGCAGTTCTGCGAGACGACCCGGCCACGATTACTCTTGCCGGGGTGAGTGACGACCCGGAGGGCGACGCCACACCGGAACCGGCCCCCACGGATTCCGGCACGGAGGGCGGCTACGCCAAGGTCACCGGTTCGGTGGCGAAGTGGGTACGCGACGCAGACCGGCAACCCCAGTTGGTCGACGCCGTGCGGCGGATCAGGCGCTCACTGCCCGGTGATCCCTCATTCGGCGACCCCCTCTCGACGGCTGGTCCCGGCGGCGCGCGGGCCGCCGCCCGCATGCTCGACACCGGGGCGGGGGCGTCGCGCGAGGTGAGCATGGCGGCGCTGCAGGTGCTGCAGGCGGTGCTCGAGAAGACGTGGGGCAGCCCCGCGAACGGCGAGGTCACCATCGTGTTCACCGACCTCGTCGGGTTCTCCAGCTGGTCGCTGCAGGTGGGCGACGGCGCGACGCTGTCGCTGCTGCGGGAGGTCGCCGCCACCATCGAGCCGCCCATGATCGAACGGGGCGGCCAGGTGGTCAAACGTTTGGGAGACGGCTTGATGGTGGTGTTCGACCACCCGGACCGGGCCGTCGAGGCGGTGTTCGCGGCGCGCGCGGCGCTCGCGACCCTCGACCACGCCGGCTACCGCCCCCGGATGCGCGTCGGCCTGCACACCGGGGCTCCGCAGCCCATCGGCGCGGACTGGTTCGGCGTCGATGTCAACGTCGCCGCGCGCATGATGGAGCTCGGCGGGAACGGCAACGTCGTCGTCTCCGGCAACACGCACGACGCGATCGGCGAGGAGCGCCTCGCCGAGCTGGGCCTGGTCGCGCGGCGCTACCGGCGCGGGCTGCTGGCGGCGCCGCAGCGTGGGGTGCCCGAGGACCTGCGGGTCTACGTGCTGCGCCCGGCGCCGGCACCGCGGTGACGGCCTAGCGGACCATTCGGACGACTTCGGGAAACCGTTGCCGCCCTCGCCGCCCGGCGCGCACACTGGGGACCATGACCGAGTCCGGGCATCCGCAGCGCACACCCTTCTACGGGGTGTTGATGATCATCGCGGCGCTGGCGGCCGCGATCGCGGTGAGCTACTACGGGCCCACGTGGTTCCGGATCACCGTCTACATTCTCGCGGTGCCGGTGGTGGCGGTCGGTTTCGTCATGACCCTGCGCGACTATTCGCGCTGATCAGGCGCCTTTCGGATCCAGTCGCCACAGCGGCGACACCGGACCGTGCCCGGCGCCGAGGTCGTACGACGCCTCGAGGCACTTGGTGACCCATTCCTTGCCGAACGCGACCGCGTCGGGCATCGCGTAGCCGTTGGCGAGCGCGCACGTCACCGCCGCGGCCAGGGTGTCGCCGCCGCCGTGATCGTTGCCGGTGTCGATCCGCGGGCTGGTGAACTCGTGGAAGGTGTCGCCGTCGAACAGCAGGTCGGTGCTCGACGTCGACGAGCGCAGGTGCCCACCCTTGACCATCGACCACTGCGCGCCGAGGGCGTGCAGGGCCTCAGCGGCGAGGCGGGCGGTGGCATCGTCGACCACCTCGATACCGGTGATGAGGCGCACCTCGTCGAGATTCGGTGTCACCAGCGACGCGATGGGGATGAGGGTGTTCCGGACGGCGTCGAGTGCCTCGGCGTGCAGCAGCGGATCGCCGTGCATGGACGCGCACACCGGGTCCACCACCAGCGGGATGGAGCCGTCGCGGCCGATGCCCACCTCGGTGCACACCTGCGCGACGGCCTCGATGATCGCGGTGGACGCGAGCATGCCGGTCTTGGCGGCCGAGACGCCGATGTCCAGGGCCACGCAGCGCACCTGCGCGGCGACCGTCTCCGGCGGGATCTCGTGAAAACCGCTGACGCCCACCGAGTTCTGCACCGTCACCGCGGCGACCGCGACGCATGCGTGCACCCCGCACATCGCCATGGTGCGCGAATCGGCCTGGATGCCGGCACCGCCGCCGGAGTCGGTGCCGGCGATGGTGAGGGCGCGGATCGGGGTCTGGCCGGTCGGCGTCAGGGGCAGGTAGTTCACGGCCTCGAGCCTACCCAGGCGAGGCGGGTGCGACGGACGGTGGTGTGAGTCGTGCGGCTGGGACATCTACGACGTGAGTCGTCCCGGTGCCGGCGGGATACCGGCACCGGGACGAGGTCAGCGGTGGATCAGGGTGTGGGGGTGTTCAGGTACTCGTCCAACTCCCAGCCGGCGACGTTGTAGACGGCGCTGGTCGTGGACAGGGAGTTACCGGCGGCACCCGCGGAGGGCAGGCCCGCCCGCAGGTTGACGGCCCAGTTCAGGGATCCGAGCGGGCCGCAACCGGAGGCACCGGGGACGGCGAAGTCGGTGGCGGTGTGGGGTGCCTGGGGCCAGACGTAGCCCGGCACCTCGGGCCCGTTGGTCGAGATGTACTCCGTCGGTCCGGCGCTGCCCACGAGTGCGAGGGACAGGTTGATCGGGGTGGCGGCGGAGCCGATGTAGCAGTTGTCGCCGAGAAGTGGATTGGAGAGCTTGAGCCGCACCGGAAGCTGCACGGCGAGGTTGTAGGGATCGACGTCGGGCAGGGCGACGGCCTCCACGGTCGCCTGGATGGCGGTGGGGCCGAAGTTCTCCGCCGACGCGGCGCCGAATGCTCCGCCGGGAACGGTGATCGGGTTGGCGTACACGCCGAACTTGCCGTCGTCGGCGGCGGGGACGAAGACCTGCTCGCCCGTCACGCCGCCGGCGATCATCAGGCTGCCGTCGGGGACCGCGACGTCGAGATTGCCGATGCGCATGTTGCCGTCCCGGATGATCACCGTCATGCAGGTACCCAGGCCGGTATCGGGGTCGTAGGCCAGATCGAGCCGGCAGGTGTCCCAGTTCTGGAACTCGTACGGCGTGCCGGGCGCGGCCGACGAGCCGGTCGAGGAGCCGCTGCTGCCTTCGGAACTGGACAGGCTGCCGCTGCTACCGGAGCTGCCTTCGGCCGATCCGGCGGCGTTCGCGACGCCGCCGCCGACCAGGGCCAGCGCGGCGGTGGCCGCCAGCACGGCGGAGCGAGTGGTGTTCTTTCGCATGTACTTCCCCCATATGGATGTCGACTCGGCCAGGAGGTTCGGTCGAACCCAGCTGTGACTGCCCGAGTGCCCTACTGACAGGTTGGCGCCGCCCTGGCATGGGCCTTGGCGACGCCTGGCGTCGAGGTGAGTCGGGCGTGCCCGGATCGAGATGGGGCGCAGATGCGCTCATCCGAATCCCCCGATGTTCCCCGTCCAGAGCCGGACGTTGTTGCAGTCCGACTGCGAGCGTGTAACAGATCGTCACACACACAGCGGATGTCATGTGCCGGTTTCGGGAGGATCGGCGAAATCTATCTGCGGTACACCGAAACTGTACTGCAGTACAAACTTTGGCGTTGACCGAAAAGGCGACCCGAAAAGTCGGGTGTCGTTACGGCCAGGGCTGGCCCCTTGCTGGAAGTCGTGCGCTCAGGCGAATGTCGGCCGACCGGTATCTCGGACTGTCGACCTGCGTGGATCTCGGAAATGGCAAGGGGTGCAACATTTATTGAACGCCCGTCCAGCTGGGGGCCTGCTTGGCAGCGGCCGGGGGAATTGTCGAAACTGTCACGCGAAGGCGTCGTGTGTGTGACGATCTGTTACGCGCACGCAGTTGGGTCGACATCGGATCCGGCTCAGGATGGGGAATCTCGGGGGAGATCAGGAACGGGCACAACCCCGCTCGTTCCGGACTTACGCCAGCAGCGCACCCGACTCACCCCAACGCCATGCATCGTGCTCGAGGTGCAGTGCATATCGAGCCGATGCTCTTCCGTGAGAAATGCACTCGATCGGCGATGTCGAGTCTTGCTCGAATCGAATCTGGCCGGGTGTGTACCCGAATGGGGGTTCAACGTGAGAAAACTCATGACCCGCTCCGTGATCCTGGGTGCGGCAACAGCTTTGGCTCTGGTGGGGGGTGGTGTGGCGGACGCGGCCGCCCCGGTATCGGGGGCGAAGTACGATTTCAAGAATTGGGACACCTGCCAGCTGGACAAGGTTTACGACCCCGATACCGGCGTGGGTACCTGTATGACGGTCGTGATTCGGGATGGCACGATGCGAGTCGGCAGCCTCAACGTCCAGATTCCGGACGGAAGTCTGATGATTGCCGGCGGTGTCGCGCAGGACCAGGTCTTCGTTCCCGCTGCCAATGATGGCAAGTTCGGTGTGTATTCGAAGTCGCTCAGCGTCCCCGGCGGCGCACTCGGGACCAGTTCGGCCGAGGACTTCGGCCCGACTGCCATCCAGGCGACCGTGGAGGCTGTGGCGCTGCCTGTGGTCGATCCCTACAACCTCGGTGTGCAACTTCCGGTTCGGTTGAAGCTCTCCAACTCGTTGCTGGGGAACAACTGCTATATCGGTTCTACTTCGAATCCGATACGGCTTTCGCTGGCACTCCAAGATGCTGGTGCTGCGCAATGGATTTCGGACACGGTTCCTGGCGTTCCGGGCGGGGTCTGGCCCCAGGCAACACACAAGGCCACCAACTTTTCGGTGCCCGGAGCCACCGGATGCGGTCTCTTCGGCTCGCTGAACTGGGCCGTCAATCAACGGGCCGGCCTGCCGTCGGGTGGTTCGGGCAATTCCCTGTCCACAACCAGCTCTGTCTACAACGCCGCGGGATGGGAGCTGTCGTAGTACGGCAATCGAATCGATTCATCGAAGCCTGTTCACTCGACCGTTCATCCGAACGGGGCTACACCTCACATGAAGGAGAAACGAATGGCAACGAAGATTCTCAATCGGGGTAGCGCAGTTCTGGCCGTCGCCGCGGCCGCGACGTTGACGGCTGCGGGGCTGTCGTACGCGTCGACAACGATCACTCCCGCGAGCACGCCGGTCACCGCGACGAGCAGCGATCTTCGGATCATCACCACCACCCCCGGGTACACCATGCGCTGTACGAATGTGTCCGGCACCGGGACGACCCCGGCTGCACCCGGCAACGTCAACCCGTCCACTGGCGGGATCGACATCAACATCAGCAGCGTGAGTCTGTCGAGTTGCACGCTCAACGGGCAGCCTGCGACGGTCGCTGCCAGCGGGACCTGGAAGCTGAAGGTCGACAACGATGGTGCATCACCCCAGGGTTCACTGATCATCCCCGCCGGTGGCGCGGTGGTCACGGTGCCGTCGAGTGGTTGCTCGATCACGGTGGGGGCGAGCACCATCGGGCCGCTGCCGTACGCGAAGCCGTCGGTGACCGCCTCGAACTCCGGGACGGTCAATTTCAACTCCACCGGTGGCGGTGTATGCCCGCCGGCAGGTCCCGGTACGGCTACCCTGACGGGCAAGCTGACCTTCTCGCCGGGAATCGACGTCACGCCGTGACGTCGATCTGACCTAGACCGTCCCGGTATCCACGTGGGTGGGTACCGGGACGGTCGACGGATCGGATCGAAAAGTATTCAGCTGAAGGCTTTTCGAGAAGCGGCTGTTCGGTAGTGCAGGGGATCGGCCGGGTGGCTCTTGTGTGTTTGCCAATGTGTATCGGGTGGCCGGGTGAATCGATTGTGTCGACAGCAAGAAGAACCGGTCGGGTGGTATTGGATTCCGCGCTGCATCCGGGGTGCGTCTCCGCTGCTTATGTATGCGATCTGAAGGGGCCCGGAATTCGGGTCGAACGGATTCGGTCAAATGCCTGACAGGTTGCCCCGAACGCCTGTACTAATAGTGGCGTGGATCACATTGTTGCATCGAAAGCGTCCCGAGGAGGTGTCGTGTTCGACGATTCGCCCAGTGCCGACGTGACCGACAATACCGACCAGAACCGCTTCGAGTTGCGGCTCAACGGAGACCTGGTGGGAATCGTCGGCTACTACGACACCTCACCGGCCCGTCGTCGCGGCGCGCGGAAACCCACTCCGGTCGTCTCGTTCATGCACACCGTCGTCGTCGAGGACTTCGGTCACCGCGGGCTCGCCGCCGTCATGGTGCGGCGTTCCCTGGACCGGGCCCGGGACTACGGCTGGCGCGTGCGCCCAGTGTGCACATACGTGCAGCGGTTCGTGGAGGCCAACCCGGAGTACCTGGATCTGATGGCGCCGCCCGAGGCGCCCGAGGCGTCCGACGCGATCTCGCTGAACTGATCGACGCGCGGCCACGCCGCGGTCAAGGATCGGCATCGAACCGCCCCACCCGTCCCGAAACGGACCCGGTGCCGGCGGTTCGGCCGGTTTCATGGGGAACGTGAACAGCGAATCCCCACGAACAGCGGGTGCTGTCGCCGACGCCGTCCGTATCGTCGACAGCCCGCCACATGAGCGCTACGAACTGTGGGTGCGTGACGACCTCGTCGGCATCCTCGGCTACCGCCGCGACAGCGCCGGGCCGTCCGGTGACGTGCTCACCTTGCTGCACACCGTCGTCCGCGAGGACCGGAGCGGCCGCGGCTGGGCGGCGGTACTGGTGCGGGCCGTGCTCGACCGCGCCCGCAGCGAGGGCGCCCGGATCCGCCCGGTCTGCACCTACGTCACGCGGTTCCTCGGCACCCACACCGAGTACCTGGACCTGCTCGACGAGCAGCCGGCCTGATCAGGCCAGGTCGACTACGACGGGCGCGTGATCGCTCGCGCCCTTGCCCTTGCGCTCGTCCCGGTCGATGTGTGCGCCCGTGACCCGCGCCGCGAACGCGGGGGAGCCCAGCACGTAGTCGATGCGCATGCCCTGCCGCTTGGGGAACCGCAGCTGTGTGTAGTCCCAGTAGGTGTAGACGCCGGGGCCGGGCGCGTGCGGGCGCACCACATCGGCGAAACCGGCCTCGGCGAACGCATCGAACGCGTCCCGCTCCGGCTGCGACGTGTGCGTCTTGCCCTCGAAGAACGCCGGATCCCACACGTCCTCGTCGGTGGGCGCGACGTTCCAGTCGCCCACCAGCGCGATCTGCGCGTCCGGGTTGCCGGCCAGCCAGCCCTCCGCGTCCGCACGCAGCTTCGCGAGCCACTCCAGCTTGTAGACGTAGTGCGGATCCGTCAGCTCACGGCCGTTGGGCACGTACAGGCTCCACACCCGCACCCCGCCCACCGTCGCACCGATCGCGCGGGCCTCCCGCGTGGCCTCCGCCTCCGGATCCTTGTTGAACCCGGGCTGATCCGCGAACCCGACCTGCACGTCCTCGAGCCCGATGCGCGACGCGATCGCCACGCCGTTCCACTGGCTCAATCCGACGTGTGCCACCTCGTAGCCGGCCTCGGTGAACCGCTCGTACGGGAACTGCTCGTCCTTACACTTGGTTTCCTGCATCGCCAACACATCGGTGTCGGTGCGGGCCAGCCAGTCCACGATCCGGTCGGTTCGGGCACGGACCGAGTTCACATTCCACGTCGCGATACGCACACGGGAGAGGGTAGTCAGCTATCCCGACAGTCACCGAACCCGGCCGTCGGACCGGCGCAGCGGCTTGGGTCCCAGCGCCTTGAGTCTCACGATGTCGGCGCGCTCGATCTCCACCACGCGGTCGTCGGCGGTGCGAATCACCACCGTCGGCTCGAGCTGCTCGAGTGTGCCGATCACGTCGGTGAGCGGGTGCGAGCCCCCGGGTGGCAGGCGATACCGCACCACCACCCGGCCGCCGATCACCGGCGGACCCGGCTCGCGACTCGTCACGGGTCCTCGACTCACTCTTCCTCGGAGTCCTCGTCGTGACCGAACGGGTCGTCGACCGTGCCCGGCGTCCAGCTCAGGCCCGGCACGCCCCAACCCTCACGCTTGATCGTCTTCTTCGCCGCGCGCTTGTTGCGGCCGATCAGCACGTCCACGTACAGGAAGCCGTCCAGGTGACCGGTCTCGTGCTGCAGCATCCGCGCGAAGAAACCGTGGCCCTCGATCTCGACCGGGTTGCCGTGCTCGTCGGTGCCGGTGACCTTGGCCCAGTCGGCACGGCCGGTGGGGAACTGCTCACCGGGAACCGACAGGCAGCCCTCGACGTCGTCGTCCTCGTCCGGCATGGTCTCCGGAATCTCCGACGTCTCGAGCACCGGGTTGACCACGCAGCCGCGGCGCATCACGGGCTTGCCGGACGCGTCCTTTCCGGCGGCGTAGTCGGGGCAGTCGTACACGAACAGGCGCTTGGCGACGCCCACCTGGTTCGCGGCCAGACCCACACCGTTCGCGGCGTCCATCGTCTCGTACATGTCGCGGATCAGATCGGCGAGTTCGGCGGGCGACTCGGTCACGGGCTTGGTCGGCTCGTGCAGGACGGGATCGCCGACGATGCGGATCGGAAGAATTGCCATGGTCACCAAGGATAGTGCGCGTGATATTCGCGGCGCGTCCCCCTGGAAGCCCGTCACCCGCGCCGCCACCGTGGTTCAATTGACCAGGAAGAACACAGATGTAATTCGTGACCGGTCCCGAGCGATGTCTCAGTGTCCGGGCACACCGCTCGGCCTGATCCTGCCGGGTCCAACGGGGCGCGGAGGTCGCGCTGACGTCGGGCGGACCGGAAGTCATCGAGCAGTCGAGGAGTGAGATGGACGGCGCAGCAGCGCGGAACCAATCTGAGCGGCCCGACAGCACGTCGGGGAACGAAGTGGGCGAGGACGGTCTGACTCGCCGCGAGCACGACATCCTGTCCTTCGAGCGGCAGTGGTGGAAGTACGCGGGGGCCAAGGAAGAGGCCATCAAGGAACTCTTCGCGATGTCGGCCACCCGCTACTACCAGGTCCTCAACGCGCTCGTCGATCGCCCCGAGGCGCTGGCCGCCGACCCGATGCTGGTCAAGCGCCTGCGGCGCCTGCGCGCCAGCCGTCAGAAGGCCCGCGCGGCCCGTCGCCTGGGCTTCGATCTCAGCACGTAGCCCTCTCCCAGTAGTCGCCAACTCGCGGCCGTCGTCACCTCGTTACGGGAAGCGTCCGACGGGCCGATTAAGGTCGGAACAGTGACCACCCCGAATCCAGAGTCGTCAGGCCCCCCGCTGCGCGCGATCGCGATGGTGCTGATCGCCCTCGCGATCCTGTTCGCCGGCCTCGGCGCGGCCTCCCTGGGTGGCTCCGATTCCGACGAGACGGCCACCGAGGCCTCGCCGACCACCACCACGTCCGCCCCCGCCGCGGCACCGGCCGCGGCGCGCACGACGACGGCGGCCCCCACCACGACCGCGGCCGAGCCGACCACCACGACCAGCACCGCGACGTCGACCACCGCTGCCTCGGCCACCACGTCCGCGCGGGTCGACAAGTCCGTGCCGGTGCGGGTGTTCAACAACAGCACCGTCTCGGGCCTGGCCGCACAGACCGCGAACGAGCTGACGTCCGGCGGTTGGAACGTCTCCGAGACCGGCAACTACAGCTACGGGCAGATCCAGACCACCACCGTCTACTACGGCAGCAGTGCCTCGGAGAAGGCTGCCGCCCAGGCCATCGCCGCCGAGCTCGGCGTCAAGGCCGAACCTCGTTTTGCCGGAATCGAGAGCGCGTCGCCCGGCGTGATCGTGATCGTCACCTCCGGGTAGTCCGGTACCACCCGCTGGTTATGATCATCCGCAGATTTCAACCACCTCGAAGGAGCGGTTCGATGGCCTCGCAATTCTCCCGTAGCAAGTCCTGGCGTGTCGTGACCCCGTTGGTCGCGATCGCCGCGCTGGGCTTGACCGCGTGCTCGAACAACGAGGAGCCCACCGACGTTCCCGGCACCACCCCGCCGGTGTGGACCGGTGCCCCCGCTCCCGCAGGCGAGCACGGTGAGAGCGGCTCCGAGCACGCCACCACCACCGGTTCTGCCGACAACGTCTCGGTGACGCTCAAGGATGCCAAGGGCTCCCAGGTCGGCACCGCGACCCTCGCCGAGAACGGTGGCTTCGTCCAGGTCACCGTCGACGCTCAGGGCCTGACGCCCGGCTTCCACGGCCTGCATGTGCACTCGGTCGGCAAGTGTGAGCCCAACTCCGTCGCCCCCACCGGCGGCGAGCCGGGCAACTTCCTCTCCGCCGGTGGTCACTTCCAGGTCGAGGGCCACACCGGCCATCCGGCCAGCGGCGACCTCACGTCGCTCGAGGTCCGCGAGGACGGCAAGGGCTACCTGGTCACCACCACCGACGCCTTCACCCTCGAGGACCTGAAGAACGGTGGCAAGGGCACCGCGCTGATGATCCACGCGGACGCCGACAACTTCGGCAACATCCCCACCCGCTACGCGCTGCCCGACAATGCGGCCGTGCCGGACCAGCAGACGCTGTCCACCGGTGACGCGGGCGGACGCGTCGCCTGCGGTGTCATCGGCGGCTGACGCCACACCACAGATCACCGAAACGGCGGGGCCCTCGCGGGCCCCGCCGTTTCGCGTCTGCCAGCGCCTTTGCGGAGCCGTGCGGGCTCCAGGACGCTGTGGTTGGATCGTTTCTGTGGGAGTCCCCTTCGCAGGTTCGCCGCGTCCGACCATCGGTGTGGAATGGGAGATCGCGCTGGTCGACCGGACCACTCGTGATCTGTCCAACACAGCCGCCGAGGTGTTCGACGCCGTCGGTGGACTGGCCGACGAGCCCCGGGTCACCAAGGAGTTGCTGCGCAACACCGTCGAGCTCGTGACCGGCATCTGCGACAACGTCGGCGAGGCGATGGACGACCTGTCGGAGACCATGTCGCTGGTGCGCCGGGCCGCCGACCCGCTGGGGGTCGACCTCATGTGCGCCGGCACTCATCCGTTCGCCCAGTGGTCCACCCAGTTGATCACCCGGACGCCGCACTACGACGAGCTGATCGAGCGCACCCAATGGTGGGGGCGGCAGATGTTGATCTGGGGTGTGCACGTGCACGTCGGGATCTCCTCGAAGGAGAAGGTGTTCCCGATCCTGAACGCACTGCTGCTGAAATACCCTCACCTGCTTGCGCTTTCGGCGTCGTCGCCGATGTGGACGGGCGTCGACACCGGTTACGCCAGCAACCGGGCACTGATGTTCCAGCAGTTGCCCACCGCGGGACTGCCGTTCCAGTTCGAGAACTGGACGCAGTTCGAGGGATACGTCGACGACCAGCTCACCACCGGCGTCATCGAGAACCTCGGCGGACTGCACTGGGACATCCGGCCGGCGCCGCGGTGGGGCACCATCGAGGTGCGAGTGTGCGACGGGATCTCGTCCCGCACCGAACTGTCCGCGCTGGTCGCCCTCATCCACTGCCTCGTCGTGCACCTCGACGAACGTCTCGAGGCGGGCGAGACGCTGCCGTCGATGCCGCCGTGGCATGTGCAGGAGAACAAGTGGCGGGCCGCCCGCTACGGCATCGACGCCGAGGTGATCCTGGGTGCCGACAACCGCGAGCGGCTCGTCACCGACGACCTCGACGACCTTCTCGAGAAGCTCACCCCCACCGCCGTGCGGCTCGGCTGCGCCGACGAACTTGCCCGCGTCGCCGACATCCCGAGGCGGGGAGCGTCGTACCAGCGTCAGCGCAAGGTGGCCGCCGCGACCGGTGGCGACCTGCGCGCCGTCGTCGGCTCGCTCGTCGACGAACTGGACACGTAAGCGCGAATTCACCCGCCGTTTACTATGAACGGCGTGTTGGTGGACGGTGGTGCGCGGACGGAGCCGGTGCGGCTCTCCGACCGGACCCGCAATTATCTGATCGGCGGCGTCGTCGCGGCCGGTATCGCGATCCTGATCGCTCTGCAGGTGTTCGCGTCGTCACGCGGGTTCGAGGGACCCCTGACGAGCCTCCTCAACGATTTCGTCGGCACCCCCAAGTCGGCGTCCGTGCCGTGGGCCGGGCTCGCCCTCGCGATGGTGGGGCTCACCAACCGGCAACGGGTGCTGGCGCTGTCGAGCGCGCTGGTCATCGACGTCGTCGTCGCCGGGATCCGCTACCTCGCGGGGGGATCGCTCACCGTCGGCAACGGCGCGGTGATCGTGCTGACCGCGATCGGCGTCTGGGCCGGCTGGAAATGGTCCGGTGAGCAGCGCCGCAACGCGCTCATGGGCGTCGGCCTCGGCGCGCTGCTGATCGTCGCCACCAAGTTCGGGGACGTGTGGCTGCACATCACCGTTCTCGCCGGTCCTGAGGTTCTCGACCAGTACGTCCAGCTCGCCGACCACGCGCTCGGCAACCCGTCGTGGGTGATGGGCAACATCGTCGACGCCACCGGTTCGGTCGGCTACGCCGTGCTGCACTGGGTGTACATCGAGCTGCCCGTGGCCGCGATCGTCGTGGCGCTGTACCAGCTGCGCAAGGGCTGGCCGTCGCACCACCTGGTCCGCACGTTCCTGCTGATCGGGCTGATCGGGCCGGTGTTCTACATCCTGTTCCCGGTGGTGGGCCCGATCTTCGCGTTCGGCGCCGACGGCAACGGCTTCCAGGTGGGCGACTTCTGGCCGTCCGTGGTCCCGGTCGACCTGACGCCGTCGCCCATGCCGTTCGACGACGCCACCCCCCGCAACTGCATGCCCAGCCTGCACACGGCGTGGGCGCTCGCGCTGTTCCTGCACTCGCGGCAGGGGCCGCGCTGGCTGCGCTGGGGCGGCACGTTCTGGCTGGTCTGCACGCTCAGCGCGACCTTGGGCTTCGGCTACCACTACGGCGTCGACCTCATCGCCGGCGTAGTCCTGACTCTGACGCTCGAGTCCGCGCTGCGCGCCCCCGAACGCGGCTGGGGCTGGTTCCGGGTGCGTCTCGTCGCCGGTGGCGCCGTGCTGCTGGGCGCGTTGCTGCTGAGCTATCGGTTCCTCGCCGTGGAGATCGCGGAGTATCCGATCGTTTCCGCGCCGCTACTCCTCGGCGTCCCCGCACTCTTCGCCTACGGCTACTGGCGCACCTTCTACCGTGCCGCCGCCTCCTCGCGTTTTGCGCACTTATCGCTCCCGCAGGACGCCCCGACCGCGCGCTAAGTGCGCAAAACGCGGGGGTGAGGGACGGCGTCGGCGCGACAAGTGCGCAAAACGCGGGATCAGCGGAAGGTGCCCGGATCGTCGTTGTGATTCATCAGCAGCCCGTCGCGCCCGCGCTGCTCGCGGTAGGCGACGCGGCCGACGCTGTGCGCGATCACCGGCGCCGTCAGCAACGTGAAGAGCCCGATGAGCACGAGCATCCAGATGTCGACGTTGCCGTGCAGTCGGATCACCGCGCCCACCAGCACCAGCACCAGACCGACGACCTGCGGCTTGGTGGCCGCGTGCATGCGGGACAGGGTGTCGGGGAAGCGGACGATGCCGATCGCGGCGGTGAGCGCGAGGAACGATCCGATCAGAATGCAGATCGCGGCAAGGATGTCGAGGAAGGTGTTCACGAGTCGTCACTCACCCGGAATCGGGCCACGCTCACCGAGCCGACGAAGCCGACCAGGGCGAGCGCGACGATGGCGGGCACGATCGTGGTGTCGCCGCTGTACGCCGCCCACACCGCCAGACCGCAGATCGCCGTCGCGATGAGGGTGTCCATCGCGACCAGACGGTCGAGGCTGCCCGGTCCGGCCAACAATCGGTAGGTGGTGAGCAGCGCCGCCACCACCAGCATCACTCCGGCGACGATCATCACGGCCGTCATGCTCGGTCCTCCCTGCCCTCTTCGTGGTACTCGTAGTCGCGCAGATGCCACGGCGCCGGCTGCCACTCCGAGTCGCGTTCGAACGCCGCGATGAACAGCCGTTCGAGCTGCCGTGTGGTCCGGTAGAACTGGTCGACGGCCTTGGTGGTCCCGACGTCGAGGACGTGCACGTACACCGCGCGCCGCGCCTGATCCACCTCGAGCACCATCGTGCCGGGGATGAGATTGAGGACGTCGACGCACAGTGTCAGCACCAGGTCCGACTTGATGCCCAGCTTGCAGCGCAGGACCCCGGTGACCGGCGGCGGACCGGGCCGCACGGCCAGCCACGCCACCTGCGCACTCGACTGCGCGGCGTAGAAGATGATCGTGCCCACCAACTTGACCATCGAGAACAGGTGCACGCGCCCCTCGACGGGCACCCGCGGCAGCGGAAGCAGCCACATGATCAGCAGGCCGACGACGGCGCCGCCGAGCAGGTTCGCGATGCTGAACGTGCCCCACAGCAGGATCCACACCACCGTCAGCCACGCGAGGATGCCGACGCGGAGTACGCGTTCGCGGGTCATTGGGCACCTCCCTCGCCGAGGACGGCCGTGATGTAGACGTCTCGATTCTGCAGGTCCTGCGCCGCACGGTCACTGATCCCGATCATGGGACCGGCGAAGATCGTGAGCGCAAGGCCGACGCCCACCAGTCCGATCGTCGGCAGCAGCATGAACACCGGCATCTTGCCGACGTCCTCGCGGTCGACGAACGCGATGTCCTCCTCGGACTCGTCGATGAGCGCGGACGGGCTGACGTCGGCGAGGTCGCCTTCCGGGGCGTCGGCGCGGGCCCGCCAGAACGCCTTGGTCCACACGCGGGCCACGACGTACAGCGTCAGCAGGCTGGTGACGGTGCCGCCGGCGACGAGCAGCCACGACAGCACGCTGGGGTGCGCGACACCGGCCTGGAGCAGCGCGATCTTGCCGATGAACCCGGAGAACGGCGGAATGCCGCCGAGGTTGAGTGCCGGGACGAGGAACACGATCGCGAGCACCGGGCTGGCCGCGGCGAGGCCACCGAGGCGGCGCAGCGACGACGACCCGGCCTGCCGCTCGATGAGGCCCACCACCAGGAACAGCGTCGTCTGCACGACGATGTGGTGCGCCACGTAGTAGACGGCACCGGACAGACCGGACTGTGTCGACAACGCGACACCGAAGATCATGTAGCCGATGTGGCTGACCAGGGTGAACGACAGCAGACGTTTGATGTCGGTCTGCGCGATCGCACCGAGGATGCCGACGATCATCGTGAGCAGGCCGCACACCATCAGCACGTTGTCGAGCTCGCCCTGCGGGAACAGCAGCGTGTGGGCGCGGATGATCGCGTACACGCCGACCTTGGTGAGCAGGCCCGCGAACACGGCGGTGACCGGGGCCGGGGCGGTGGGGTAGGAGTCGGGTAGCCACGTCGACAGCGGGAACACCGCCGCCTTGATGCCGAACGCCACCAGCAGCACGCCGAAGATCGCCATGCGGGTGCCGACCGGGATGTCGTCGAACCGCAGCGCCATCTGCGCGAGGTTGAGGGTGCCGGTCGCGGCGTAGGCGAACGCGATGCCGCACAGGAAGATCAGCGACGACACCATCGACACCATGACGTACGAGACGCCGGCCCGGACGCGGTCGGCGCTCGCCCCCAGGGTGAGCAGCACGAAGCTCGCGGCGAGCAGCACCTCGAACCCGACGTACAGGTTGAACAGGTCGCCCGCGAGGAACGCGTTGCACACGCCCGCCGTCAGCGCCAGATACGTCGGCAGGAAGATCGACACCGGCTGGTGTTCGTGGCCGTCGCGGATGCCCTGACCGATCGAATAGATCATGACGGCGAGCAGCACGATCGACGACACCAGCAGCATCAGTGCGGACAGCCGGTCGACGACGAGGGTGATGCCGATCGGGGTGTCCCAGCCGCCCACCTGGATCGCGGTGGTGCCGTGGCGGTCGGCGAGGTACAGCAGCATCCCGGAGACCGCGGTGACGCCGACGAGGGCGGCCAGGGTGATCCAGCGCTGCGCGGTGGGGCGCCGACCGAGGATCAGCGTGACCGCGGCCGCGATCATGGGGATCAGGACCGGCAGCGGGGCCAGCGTGCCGATGAGTTCGGGGGAGAGCGTCATCGCTTACCTCCCGGTGATTCGGCTTCCAGTTCGTCGTCCCCGTCGCGCAGCTCCTCGTAGGATTCGTAACCCTCGGGATCCTCGAGCAGTTCCACGGGAATCGGATTGCCCTCGGCGTCGAAGGCGTCACCGCCCTTGGACGGGGCACCGGTGAGCGGGTCGTCGGAGCGGTCGCGGTCCGGCGCCTCCGCCGGGGTACGCCGCTTGGAGACCTTGGTGTCCTCGGGGTCGTCCTCGACGCGGTCCGCCGTGTTGATCTTGAACGATCGGTAGGCGAGGGCCAGCACGAACGCCGCGATACCCATCGTGATGACGATCGCGGTCAGGATCATCGCCTGTGCCAGCGGGTCGGCCATCTCCTCGTGCACCGACTCGCGGCCCACGATCGGAGGGTTGCCGGAGCGTCCGCCGACGGTGAGGATCAGCAGGTTGACGGCGTTGCCCACGAGTAGCAGGCCCAGCAGCATGCGCGTGATGCTGCGCTCGATGAGCAGGTACACGCCGGACGCGGTGAGGACACCGATGAGGACAAGCGTCGCGAGATCGGCATTCATCGGGCGTTCACCTCCTCCTGTGCGTCGAGTCGGGCTCCGAGACTGCGGAGCACGTCGAGCACGAGGCCCACCACGATCAGGTACACCCCCAGGTCGAAGAACAGTGCGGTGACGAGTTTGATGTGGCCGAGCAGCGGCAGCGTCACCTCGAACACCGCCGACGACAGCGGCGGCGCCCCGAGGAACAGCGACGTCAGCGCCGTGCCGGCGGCGAGTGCGAGACCGAGGCCGAGGATCTTGCCGGCGTCGATGGGCACGGCCTCACCGAGTTCGTAGCGGCCACCGGCGAGGTAGCGCAGCACCAGCGCCAGACCCGCGGTGAGACCGCCCGCGAAGCCGCCGCCGGGCGCGTTGTGCCCGGAGAAGAAGAAGTAGACCGACAGCACCATCATCGTCGGGAAGATCAGGCGGGTGGTCACCTCGAGCACCAGCGAACGGTGCCGGGGGTCGATCAGGTCGCCGCCGCGCAGCCACGTCGTCTCGGTGTTCGACGCCGCCTCGAGGATTCCGGCGGGGGCGTCGGACACGCGCGGCGCCGTCCCGAACCGGCGGTGCCGGAACACCAGGCTCGCGACACCGGTCGCGGCGACCAGCAGCACCGAGATCTCGCCGAGGGTGTCCCACGCGCGGATGTCGACGAGCAGCACGTTCACCACATTGCGGCCGTTGCCGAGCGTGTAGGCCGCCTCGGGCAGCTGGAGATGGATCGGTACCGAGTTGCGGGCGTTCATCGCGTACGCGGCGATCGTCGTGACGGCGACGCCCACACCGATCGCGAGCAGGGCCCGCGGCAGTTTGAAGCCGATGGCCTGGCGCTCGTCGATCTCGGCGGGCAGCTTGCGCAGCACCAGCACGAAGATCACCAACGTCAGGGTCTCGACGAGGAATTGGGTGAGCGCCAGATCCGGCGCGCCGTGGAGCGCGAAGATGACACCGCAGCCGTAGCCGCTGAGCCCGACGAGGATCACCGCGGCCAGACGGTTGCGCAGCACCGTCGCGGCCAAGGCGGCCGCCATCATCATCAGCCCGACGGTGAGCTGCAGCGGCGACTCCCAGAGCCGGATATGCGCCCACACGTCGGTGCGCAGCGCGAGCAGGACGATCGGCAGCAGCACCAGCGTCGCGAGGATCGTCGACTGCGTCAGCGGCAGCGAACCGCGCTGCGTGAAACCGGTGAGTCGCATCGACAGGGTGTCCATGCCACGCAGCGTCGCGTCGTACACCCGGTCGGCGTTGCCGAGCGGCGGGTGCTGGAAGCGCAGTCGCTGGACGGCCCATCGGTGCGCGACGAACAACACGGTGCCGACGACGACGATCGCGACGGTGAGCAGCAGCGGGGTGTTGACGCCGTGCCACAGGGCCAGGTGGTAGTCGGCGTGCGGACCCGCGGGCAGCGTCGTCGAGTAGGGCGTGAGCAGCTTCTCGAGCTGCGGCGACAGCGGTCCGGCCACCAGACCCGCCACGGCGAGCAGGGCAGGCGGAGCGAGGAACAGCGCACCCGGGGCGTGCATGTTCGCCACCGGCGGGCTGGGGTTGCGCAGCCGCTTGCGGCCGAACGCGCCCCACACGAACCGGATGCTGTAGGCGACCGTGAGGATCGAGCCCAGCGCCATCGCCACCACGATCGAGGTGCGGGCCCACGGCTCGAGCACGTCGGCCTGCAGGATCGACTCGAGCGCGGCCTCCTTGCCGACGAACCCGAGGAACGGCGGCAGGCCCGCCATCGACGCGGCCGCAAGTGCTGCGATGACCGCCAGCCACGGGGCGCTCGGCCCGAGACGGGCGAGCTTGCGGATGTCGCGGGTGCCGGTGGTGTGGTCGATGATGCCGACCGCCATGAACAGCGCGGCTTTGAACATCGCGTGCGCGACGACCATCGTCATGCCGGCCAGAGCCGCGTCGCGGGAGCCGACGCCCACGAGCACCATGAGGAAGCCGAGCTGGCTGACGGTGCCGAAAGCGAGAACGAGTTTGAGGTCGAACGAGCGGAGCGCGCGCCAGCCGGCGAGCAGCATCGACGCCAGGCCGAGCACGATGATGGTGACCCGCCACGGCGGCGAGTCGGCGTAGCCCGGGGCCAGCCGCGCGACCAGGTAGATGCCGGCCTTCACCATCGCCGCGGCGTGCAGGTAGCCGCTGACGGGGGTGGGTGCGGCCATCGCACCGGGCAGCCAGAAGTGCAGCGGCACGATCGCCGACTTCGACAGCGCACCGATGAGCACCAACACGATCGCGACGCTCGCGAGCCAGCCGCTCGCGGGGTTCGCGACGACGTCGGACAGGTTGTAGCTGCCCACCAGCTGGCCGAGCATGATGATGCCGACGAGCATCGCGAGGCCACCGGCGGTGGTCACCAGGAGCGCCTGGGTGGCGGCGCGGCGGCTGGTGGCGCGCTCGGCGTAGTGGCCGACCAGCAGGAACGACAGGACCGTCGTCAATTCCCAGAACGTGTAGAGGATCAGCATGTTGTCGCTGGTCACGAGGCCGAACATGGCGCCCGCGAAGGCGACCATCTCGGCGGCGAAGATGCCGAGGCGGGGTTCGTCGTCCTTGAAGTAGCGCGCGCAGTACACGAGGATCAGCGCGCCGACGCCGAGGACGAGCACCGACATGATCGCGGCGAGGGAGTCGAACCGCATGTCGATGTCCATCGACAGACCGGGCACCCACCGGATGTTCAGTTCCTGTTCGGTGCCCCAGTTCGCGATCACCCAGCCGAGGCTCGCGAGTGGTACCAGTGCGAGCGGGAAGAACGCGTTGCGCCCTATTGATCGCACGGCGAGCGGAGCCAGAACGGCGGCTATCGCGTGGGCGATCAATATGACAAGCAAATGGCACTCCGTCGGGTTGTGGTGCGGCGGGGTGACGAATCGGCGTGAGCCGAGAGTCGGGCAGACCCTTCACTAGCTAGCAAAGTGGACTACGGCGTTCATCTTACTAAGTGCTCGAGTTGACGCCTCAATCGGTATCAACCGGGCAAATCGGCCGAGGTCGGTGGGGTCGGCCCGACGGGAGTACGTTCCAACGGGTGTCAGACGAGAATCCCACCGTGATCCGGACCGCCGCCCTCGCCCACATCCGCGATCGCCGGATGTTGCAGGCCCGATCGGCCGGCAAGACCGCGTTCTACATGGCGGGCGGCAAGATCGACCCAGGTGAAACCCCCGAGCAGGCTCTGCACCGAGAGGTCAGGGAGGAGCTCGACACGGGGATCGTGGACGGCACGGTCGTCGAACTCGGCGTGTTCGAGGCGCCCGCGTTCGGCCACCGACCCGGCACCCGGCTGCACATGACGTGTTTCCTCGCGGAGCTCGACGACGAGCCGAAGCCCACCAGCGAGGTCGCCGAGATCCGCTACTTCACCGAAGACGAATACGCCGCGATGCCCGAGACGGCGCCCGGATCCCGGCTCGTCTTCGCACGGTTGCGAGAGTTGGATCTCGTCGACTGACGCATTGTGACGGATGTCCGTGAGGTCATTCCGGGAGCGTGGCGGACTGCTGCCTCCGCTGCCCGCGGATCGCGAGCGCGCAGAACACGACGACGAGCAACATCGCGACGGCGGCGGTGCGGTCGAAGGTGATGGTCGGCATCGAAGAATTGATCAGTACGCGGTTGCCGGTGTAGGAGTAGTCATCCTGCGATAGCGCGAACGGAACGCCGGGCAGAGGCTCGTACGCGCCGCTGTAGATCACGAACGACGTGGTGACACCGACCACTCGGGCGAACACCAGCGACAGGAGCGGTACCGCGAGGCCCAGTGCGCCGGTGGCGGCGCGGCTCGGCACGGTGGAGCCGAGGCCGAGCCCGATGCCGACCCCGAGGGCTGCGAGCTGGACGAGGACCCATCCCGGGTTGTCGGTGGTGCCCGGTGCGACGAGGACCGACAGCGGGATCAGCGCGAGCACGGCGAGACCGATCATCGGCATGCGGCGCGCCAGGCTGACGGCGACCCCGACCGCGACGGCCACGACGCCGATCGCGACCGACACCCAAGGGCGCAGTCGGAGGTACTCCTGACCGAGCACCGTCGCGACGAAAGGTGTGACGGCCGCGACCGCCGTGGCCGCGAGCAGGAACGGCGCGTCGAGACGTCGTGCCCAGAACTCGGCGAGGGCGACAACGAGTACGAGGCACAGCGCGGCGACGACCCACTGCTGCAACTGCGAACCGGTCTGCCGGTCGACCCACTCGCCGAGCAGTCGGTGTGCGAGGGCGAAAGTGACGGCGGCGAGGGTCACGCCGAGCGCGGTGTCCCGGTCGATGCGCTCGGGTGTGGCGTCGTCGACCACCGCGCATACCGCAGCGAGGACGAGCGCGGGAATCAGGATCCACCAGAACGGCTCGCCGAGGGCCGACGTGCTCGGTGCCCAGTCCGCCTTCGCGGTGTGCGCGACCACGAACGTCGCGCCGACCGCGCCGACGAGCGCGAGTCGGGGGACCGGCCGCGCCCACACCGCCGCGACGGCTGCGCCCAGCAGGACGCCGCCGGCGAGGCACTTGGCGTAGTACAGCAGCGTGAGCTGCTCGAGGTCACCGACGCCGGACACCGTCAGCCGGGCTGCGATGAGCACGGCCGTCGCGACGACCGCCCCGATCCAGGCGGGACGCGTCGACGACGCCCGCAGCAACAGCGCGCAGGTCACTACCGCGAGGGCACATCCGACCACCACTCCGGTGGGCACGGCGGCGTTCCAACTGTTCAGCTGCCCTTCGGACGCATTGAAACTCGAACGCCACTGGGGTGGATTGACGAGCACGAACGTGGCCAGCACCCCGGCGAACAGGGCGGCGACGGCGGACAGGGACGCGCGGACGGTCGGAGTCACCGACCCGACGCTACCTGGCGCGCAACGCGTTCCGGCGGCGACCACGCTCAGCGTGATCGCCGCCGTTCGGGCGAACTCGGTGACGTCAGTGCGCCATCACCAGCTGACCCTCGGGAGCGTCCGCTGCTGCGGGCAGCTTGCCGCCGGGTAGCAGGAACGCCGAGATCACCGCTCCCGCAGCGAAGATCGCGGCCGACCACCAGAACGTGGTGGTGTAGCCGTGCACTGCAGCGAGGGCCTGGCTCTGCGGGGTGGGGGCCGCGTCGGACAGGTAGCTCGTCGCGGCAGTCGCCGCGATCGTGCTGAGCAGCGCGGTGCCGATCGACCCACCGACCTGTTGCATGGTGTTCACCGTCGCGGAGGCCACACCGGCGTCCTCGGGGCGAACGCCGGTGACCGCCCCCTGCATGCCGGGTGCGAACACCATTCCCATGCCGACGCCGAGCAGCACCAGGCCGGGCAGGATGTGCGGCGCATACGTGCTGGCGACGGTGAGCTGGGCGAGCAGGACCATGCCGACCGCCACGAGGGTGAGGCCGGTGGCCATCAGCGGCCGGGGACCGAACCGGGGCAGCAGCACGCTGGTGGAGGTGGTGGCCGAGATGACCATGCCCGCGACCATCGGCAGGTAGGCCACACCGGTGACGACCGGGCTGTACTGCAGGACCGTCTGCATGTAGTAGGTCAGGAACAGGAACACCGCGAACATGCCGGTGCCGGCGATGAACATGGCCAGGTAGGCGCCTCCTCGGGTGCGGTCGAGCACCACCCTCAGCGGCAGGAGCGGATGCGCGACGCGGGTCTCGATGACGACGAAGATCGCCAGCAGGACCGCACCCGCCAGGAGCCACGCGATGGTGGCGCCGTTGGACCAGCCGTGCGACTCGGCGTGGGAGAAGCCGTAGACGATGCTGAACAGCCCGGCCGACACCGTGACCGTGCCGGGGATGTCGAGCCGGGGCCGGTGTTCGGCCTTGTGCGGCGCCATCATCAGTACCGCGCCGACGAGGGCGACGGCCGCGAAGACGAGGTTGACGTACAGGCTCCACCGCCACGAGGCCCACTCGGTGAGCACGCCGCCGAGCAGCAGTCCCACGGCGCCGCCCGCGCCCGCGATTGCGCCGAAGACGCCGAAGGCCTTGGCGCGCTCGTCGGGTCTGGTGAAGGTGACCGACAGCAGGGACAACGCTGCCGGGGCGAGCAGTGCGCCGAAGACGCCCTGGCCGGCGCGCGCGGCGACCAGCATCGGGAAGTTCACTGCAGCGCCGCCGACTGCCGACATCGCGGCGAAACCGACGAGGCCGATCACGAAGGTGTTGCGGCGGCCGAACAGGTCGCTCAGGCGCCCGCCGAGCAGCAGCAGGCTGCCGAATGCCAGCGCGTAGGCGGTGACCACCCACTGCCGGTCGGCGTCGGAGAATTCGAGTGATTTCTGGGCGGCGGGTAGCGCGATGTTCACGATGGTGGCGTCGAGCACCACCATCAGTTGGGCCAGTCCGATGACGGCCAGGACGAACCAGCGCAGACGGTGCTCTCTCGTCTGTTCTCCCGGCACGGTCTCCGGCGGATCGATTGTGGTGCTGCTCATGAGGAACCCCTCTGGACGTGGGTCGTGGTGCGAGTCACCGAGATGGAATGAAGTGGAGGAGTAAGCTCCACTTAGGTCACCGTACGCCTAAGTGGAGGAGATATCTCCACTTGATTTTCTCCCGTGGAGCGGTTTGTCCGGGTATGTCGCAATTTCGGGGATGGCAGAATGAGAATCGTGAGCACCGTCACAGGAGGTCGCCGGCTACGCGCCGACGCCGAGCGCAACCGCCGCAAGATTCTCGACGCCGCGGCAGAACTGTTCGCGACCCGTGGCATCGACATCACTCTCGACGACGTCGCGCGGCACGCGGAGGTCGGCGTCGGCACCGTCTACCGCCGCTTCACCTGCAAGCAGGAACTCGTCGACGGGGTGTTCCAGCAGCACATGGACGACCTGGCCGACAGTGCGAGCGCCGCGCTCGAATACGAGGATCCGTGGGAGGGGCTGGTGGAGTTCGTCGCCCTCACCTGCGAGCAGATGGCGCTCAATCGGGGTATGGCCGACGTCTTCTTCACCGGCGACGAGGGCCGGGAACAGATCGCCTGCGCGCGCGAGCGGGTGACGCCGGTGGTCGATGCCCTGATCGCCCGGGCCCGCGACGCCGGTGCGCTGCGACCGGACGTCACCGTCAACGATCTCTTCGCGGTCAGCCGGATGGTCGAGTCCGTCATCGACTTCGTCCGACCGGTCGCGCCCGAGGCGTGGCGCCGCTATCTCGCGCTGGTGCTCGACGGCCTGCGGGCGGAGGGGGCGGAGCGGACGCCGCTGCCCGCGCCGCCGCTGACGGACGATCAGGTCGAGCAGGCCAAGGCGTCCTGCAGGCGGTAGTCCCTCCGGCTCGCGTCCGGGAACGGGTGAGCGGAAGGAGTGGTCGACGCCCGCCGGCGTGCCACGATGGACTTCCCACTCCGCGACGCGAGGACTGCTCATGACTGCGATCACCCAGAAGGCGAGCGATCTGCTCGCACTGCACCAGCCCGGGAACCCCGTGATCCTCCCGACCGTGTGGGACGCGTGGTCGGCCGGCCTCGCCGCCGAGGCCGGATTCGCGGCCCTGACGGTCGGCAGCCACCCGGTCGCCGACTCGGTGGGCCGGCCCGACAACGAGGGCATGACGTTCACCGAGCTCACGACGCGCGTCGCGCAGATCACCGCGGCGGTGGACCTGCCGGTGTCCGTCGACATCGAGGCGGGTTACGGCCTGCAGCCGCAGCAGCTTATCGACGGTCTCGTGGAGGTCGGCGCGGTGGGCCTCAACATCGAGGACACCGTGCACAGCGAGGGCGGCCGGCTGCGCGAGGCGCAGGAGCACGCGGACTTCGTCGGCGGCCTGCGCAGTGCCGCGGACGCCGCGGGGGTGCACGTGGTGGTCAACGCGCGCACCGACCTGTTCCTGAAGCAGGTCGGTGACGAGGCGGATCGCGTCGAGCGGGCCATCGCCCGGCTCACCCTCGCAGCCGAGGCCGGGGCCGACGTGCTGTACCCGGTGGGGTTCCACAGCGACGACGTGTACCGGCAGCTCACGTCGGCACTGCCGTTGCCCGTCAACGCAATTGCCGATCCGGTGCGCGGCGGTAAGGCCGACTTCGCGGCCCTCGGCGTCGGCCGGGTCAGCTTCGGTCCGCTGCTGCAGGCCGCCCTGGCCGTGCGGGCGAACGAGCTCCTCGCCCGCTGGCAGTAGGGCGGCTGCGCGTCAGCGGTTCTCGGCGTACGCCTCGAGATGCGCCACCTGGTCGGGATCGAGCGAGGGGCGCACCTTCTCGCGTGCGGCGGCGACGTCGGCGGCCGTGACGTCGGCGGCGTCGACGTCACGCCGCATCGCCGCGAGCGCGGCCTCGCGCAGCAACGCCGAGCAGTCCGCGGCGGAGTAGCCGTCGAGATCCTGCGCCAGGGCGTCCAGGTCCACGTCGTCGGCGAGCGGCACCGACTTGCCCGACGTCCGCAGAATCTCCTTGCGCGCGTCCGCGTCCGGTGGCGGCACGAACACCAGGCGTTCGAGCCGGCCCGGGCGTAGCAGCGCGGGGTCGATGAGGTCCGGCCGGTTCGTGGCGCCGAGGACGACGACGTCGCGCAGGGGTTCGACGCCGTCGAGCTCGGTGAGCAGTGCGGCGACGACGCGGTCGGAGACGCCGGAGTCGGAGCTCTGCCCGCGGCGCGGCGCGAGGGCGTCCACCTCGTCGAGGAAGATCAGCGACGGCGCCGAGTCGCGGGCCCGCTGGAACAGCTCGCGCACCGCCTTCTCGGACGAGCCCACCCACTTGTCCATGAGTTCGGCACCCTTGACGGCGTGCACGCTGAGCTGACCCGAACTGGCAAGGGCGCGAACAAGGTACGTCTTACCGCAACCGGGCGGACCGTACAGCAGGACGCCCCGCGGCGGATCGACGCCGAGGCGCGCGAAGGAATCGGGGTGCTGCAGCGGCCACAGCATCGCCTCGGTGAGCGCCTGCTTGGTCTCGACCATGTCGCCGACGTCGTCGAGGGTGACGCTGCCGATCGCCAGTTCCTCCGTGCCCGAACGCGACAGCGGGCGGATCACTTCGAGGGCACCCACCAGGTCGTCCTGCGTCAGCTTCGGTTCCGCCTTGTCGCTGCTCGCGCGGGACGCGGCGCGCAGGGCGGCCTCCCGGCACAGGGCGGCCAGGTCGGCGACGACGAATCCTGGTGTCCGCGAAGCGATCGTGGGCAGATCCAGGTCGGCGGTCGGCACCTTGCGGAGCAGCAGTTCGAGGAACTGGCGGCGTCCGGCGCCGTCGGGCAGCGACAGCGACAGCTCACGGTCGCACAGGTCCTGCGCGCGCAGTCGGTCGTCGAGGTCCTCGGGATGCGCGGTGGTGGCGACGAACGCCACCGACTCGGTGTCCACGGCGCGGCGCAGTTGGTCGAGAATCAGCGTCGAGACGGGCTCGCGGGTGGCCGGCAGCAGCGCGTCGATGTCGGTGACGAGCAGCACGCCACCGGAGCGGACGGCGTCCACGGCCGCGGTGACCCGCTCGAGCCGCGACTGTGCCTCGGACGCACCGACTCCCGGACCGTCGAGTTCGACCACGCGGCGCTTGGCGAGCACCGAACGCGCGAGCATCGACTTGCCGACGCCGGCCGGCCCGGTGACCAGCACCCCGAGATGCGGTGACGCACCGAGCTTCTGCAGCAGTTCCGGTTCGTCGAGGGCGAGCGTCAGCCACTCGGACAGTTTCGCGGCCTGCGCGTGGGCGCCGACGAGGTCCTCGACCGGCACGACGTCGGCCTCCCGCGGCTCGACCACCGTCGGTGCGGACGACGTCGTCGGTGCGGGCGTGGCGTGCGCGACACCCGCACCCCAGCGCACGGCCGAGTTCGGTTGCACGCTCACCGGTCCGCCCGAGGGGTCGACGCCCGTGACGGTCAGTAGCTCCGACGTCCAGGTGACGCCGAAGGTGCGCGAGAGGGCCTGCGTGGCCGACGTCGTGCTGGTGCCGGGACCGAGGTCGCGGGGCAGCAGCGACACGGCGTCGCCGACGGTGAGGACCTTGCCGAGCAGCGCCTGCCGCAGCGTCGCGTCGGGGATGGACTGCTGCGCCATCGCCGATCCGCTCACCGTGACGGTGCGTGCGCCGTACACCGCGACGGGTGTGACCACCACGGTCGCGTTCTCGCGCAGCCCGGCGTTGGACAGTGTGACGTCGTCGAGCAGCGCCGTCCCGGTGGGGGTTCCGGCCGGCGCGATCCCGGCGACCGCCGCCGTCCGACGCGCCCCGATCAGCGAGATCGCGTCCCACTCCCGCAGCCCGAGAGCCGCGAGCGCCTCGGGGTGCAGGCGCACCACCCCGCGTCGGGCGTCCGCCGCGGACGTGTTGAGTCGGATCGTGAGCGTCAGTTCGGGTGAGGTCACGCGGTCCAGCCTAGTGCGGCCCGTCGCGTCCCCTGTCTCCCCGCGTTTTGCGCACTTATCGCACCTGCCGCACCCCTCCCTCCCGCGTTTTGCGCACTTATCGCGACGTGGGGGACCTGGATTCTCGCGATAAGTGCGCAAAACGCGAAGAGGGTGGGCTGTGGAGAAGCGTGGAGGCTGTGGATAACTCGGGGTTCGGGCGGGTTTCGGAGGAGGAGTGGTGGGCGCGGTGGGGCACCGTGATCCGTCATGAGGAGGAAGAGACCCGAACTGCCCGAGGTGTTCGTCGGACGCGATGCCGTCCGTGAGGGAGCGCTCCGCCCGTCGGACCTGCGCGGCCCCCGCGTTCGCCGACTGTTCCGCGGCGTCTACTGCCCGACCGGGGTTCGCGTCAGCCACGAACTGCGATGCCGGGCCGCCGCGCTCACCGGTGAGGGGACCTTGGTGCTCACCGGCCGGTCGGCCGCGGTGGTGCGGGGCGTCGACCTTGCCTCGGCGTCGGATCCGGTGGACGTGATCGCGCTACCCGGATGTCGGGTCAACCGGCGTCCGGGATTGAACGTTCGACGCGTCGCGATCGACGCCGGAGACCATCAGCCGTGGGAGCAGATCGCGATCGCCCGTCCCGAACGCATGACGTTCGACGTGCTCTCGACGGGGCCACTCGTCCGCGCCGTCGCCGACGCCGACCGGATCCTGCGCGCGAAGCTGACGACCGGGGCGCGCATGGCGTCGTATCTCGAGGGCCGGCACGATCACGGCATCGTGCGGGCGCGGGAGGCGTTGGCGCTCTGCGATCCGCGAGCGGAGTCCCCGCCGGAATCGGAGCTGCGCGTGCGGATGCACTTCGCGGGACTGGACCCGGAGCCGCAACTGCAGATCTACGCCGACGGCGAGTTCGTCGCGCGCGTCGACTTCGGATTCGAGGAGGAACGCCTGGTCGTCGAGTACGACGGGGAGTGGCACGGGCAGGGTTCGGCGATAGCGCGGGACCGGGTCCGGCAGAACAAGCTCCGGCGGGCCGGCTGGCAGATCCACTTCGTCACCAAGGAGATGATGGTGGACCCCCACGCCGTGATCGACGAGATCTACGGCGCCGTGCTGCGCGCCCGAAGCGCCCGGGCCCGCCACTTCTGACCACCGCCCGCGTCAAGTGCGCGCAACGCGAAAACTCGGCCCCCGCCCCTCGCGATAAGTGCGCAAAACGCGAGAAGGGGGCCGGGATTCCCGCGATAAGTGCGCAAAACGCGGGAGGGAGGAGGGGCAGGGAAAGCCGGGCTCAGCGGGGGCGGCGCAGGCCCAGGCGGGCGGCGGAGCGTCGGTTGCCGTTGGGGGAGCGGCGGATGGCACGACGCTCGGACGGCTTGAAGTCCCAGGTCTCGGGGCGGGCGGCGACCCACCGCTTCGAGCGGATCGCGAATGGGATGTGCACGAGGTACACGCCGACGAGCACCATCAGCAGGATGTACGGGTACGTGACGAGCGCGGCGGCGGCGAGTGCGACGAGTACCAGGAGTGCGGCGGCCATGTGGCCGGGCACCGACACCGATTTCATCGCGAGCGTGGGGATGCGGCTGACGATGAGCGCTGCCGACAGCAGCGTCCACACGGTAACGACACCGATCGACGACCACCACCCGTCACCCCACTGGATGTAGACCGCCAGCGGTGTGAGCGCGATCAGGGCGCCGGCCGGTGCGGGCACGCCGACGAAGAAGTCCTTCGTGTAGGCGGGCACCGTGTCGTCGTCGAGCAGCGTGTTGAACCGGGCCAGGCGCAGCACGATGCTGACGGCGAACAACAGCGCGATGATCCAGCCGAAGTTGTTGCCGTCGAGCAGCGTCACGTACAGCACGAGCGCGGGCGCGACGCCGAACGAGATGGCGTCGGCCAGCGAGTCGAGTTCGGCGCCGAGTTTGCTGGTGGCGTCGAGCATGCGGGCGATGCGGCCGTCGAGCGAATCGAGGACGGCCGCGGCGCCGATCATCGCGAGCGCGGTCCCCAGTTCACCGTCGAGTGCGAACTTCACCGCCGACAGCCCGCTGCACAGCGCGAGGATCGTGATCATGCTCGGCAGTAATCGGACGGCGTTCCGTCCGCTGGGGCGGCCCGGTCTCACGACAGCTGCGCGAGGACGGTCTCGGCGCCCACGGTGCGCTGGCCGCGCTCGACGAGCAGCGTGGTGCCGGCGGGGAAGTACGTGTCGACGCGGGAGCCGAACCGGATGAGTCCGTACGTGTCGCCGATGGTGAGCTTGTCGCCCTCCTTGGCCTCGCACACGATGCGGCGGGCGAGCAGGCCGGCGATCTGTACGACGGCGACGTCGTGGCCGTCGGGCGTCTCGATCAGCATGCTGTTGCGCTCGTTGACCTCGCTGGCGTCGGCCAGGTCCGCGGACAGGAACTGGCCGGGCTGGTGCACCACCTTCCTGACCAGTCCGGCGACGGGTGTGCGCTGGACGTGCACGTCGAGGACCGACAGGAAAATGCTCACGCGCGGCAGCGGCTGATCGCCCATGCCGAGTTCGGCCGGGGGGACGGCGGTGTCGACGAGCGCCACCTCACCGTCGGCCGGCGCCACGACGACGCCGGGCCGGTTCGGCGGCACCCGGTGCGGGTGCCGGAAGAACGTGGCGCACGCGGCCGCGGACGCGAGCCCGGCGCGACGCACCCACTTGCGGTTGCGTCCCACCGCGGCCACCGCGAGGGGGGTCAGCACGAACGGCAGACCCGCCGGATGCAGCGGCGGGACGGCCGCCTTGACGAGGCCGATGACGTGGCCGACGCCGGTGGGCTGGGGGGTACCAGGGGGTGTCGGTCGACGTGCCACGGGCTCCTCTTACCTGTTCGAGTGTGACGGCGGCGTGTGCCGCTCGTGCTGACACAGGTTACGTGACCACCGAGAACCGGTGGGTCGCGATGTGCTACCGGGAGCCGACGGCGAGGGCTTCGGCCTCGTTCTTGATACGCGCGAGGGTCGCGTTCATCCCGACGATCATGTCGGCCTCGAAGGACTCGGCGCCGCCGAGGACGGTCTTGATCAGGAACTGCGAGACCTGGCTGGTGCCGGTGGGGGCCTCACGGCGCTCGACGACGCGGGTGCCGGTCTCGGTGGGTTCGAGGGTGTACGACCAGATGGTGCGGTTCTCGTTGACCCGGAACGCGATGGCCTTGTTGGGCTCGAAGCGGACGACCTTGGACGTTGTCGGCCACACCAGGAAGCCCTTGCGGTTGATGTTGAACGTCTTGGTGCCCTCTCGGACCTCGCCGGACACGCGCATCTTGCGGCACTGCGGGCTCCACTCGCCCATCCGCTTGAGGTCGGACACGATCGTCCACACGTCCTGCGGGGTGGCGGCGATCTCGATGCTGGCTTCGAGGGTGTTCGTCACGGTCGGCTCTCCGGTTTCGGGTTAGGTGGTACAGGAGGTCACGCGTACCGGTCGATCCTAGCGTCCGTTGTGCAGCAGGTCACTTTTCCGGCAGCGCAGCACGGACCGGTCGCGCTGGTTACCCTCGGATTCATGACCGGGGTCGAGGGCGTGCTGTTCGACATCGACGGGGTGCTCGTCACCTCCTGGAAGCCGGTGCCGGGCGCCGTGGAGGCGCTCGCGGAGGTGCGCCGACGCGGCGGCGTCCGCGCGTTCCTCACCAACACGACGTCCCGGACGTGCGACGAGATCGCGGCGGCGCTGGGTGCCGCCGGCTTCGACGTCCGGCCGGAGGAGATCGTGACGGCTGCGCGGCTCACCACCGAGTACCTGCGCTCGACGTATCCGGGCGAGCCGGTGCTGCTGCTCAATCACGGCGACATCCGCGCCGACATGCCGGACGTCGAGTTCGACGACGTCGACCCGCGCGTCGTCGTGATCGGTGGCGCGGGCCCGGAGTTCACCCATGAGGCGCTCAGCCGGGTGCTGGACCTGATGGTCTCGGGCGTGCCGGTGGTCGCGATGCACCGCGCGCTGATGTGGTCCGAGTCGGACGGGCTGCGACTGGACACGGGCGCGTACCTGCCGGGCCTCGAGGACGCGTCGGGGTCGCGGATCGTGTCGGTGGGCAAGCCGTCGCTCGCGGGTTTCCTCACCGCGGCCGAACTGATGGGCGCCGATCCGGCGTCGACTGTGATGGTGGGTGACGACTTCCGCAGCGACGTGTTGCCGGCGCAGCGGGTGGGCATGACCGGGGTGCTGGTGCGCACCGGCAAGTTCCGGCAGCCGGTGCTCGATCTGGCGGTGGATCGGCCCGACCACATCCTCGACTCGGTCGCGGACCTGCCGGCGCTGCTCGATCGGCTCGGGTGACGCGCCGAGCTTCTTCGGCGTGCTATCGAAATCCCGGGTATCGCGGTCCGCTGCGGGTACTGTTCCGGGCACGCTCAGCTCTCTGCTTTCCCGCTCGTGAAGGAGTCTGCATGTCGACCATTTCCCGCTTCGGTGCGATCTCGAACCTCGGTCGACGGATGACTCGGACGGCGGTTGCCGCTGTCGCGGGAATCGGTCTGGCTGCGGGCATTTCGCTGATCGGTGCGGGTTCCGCGTCGGCCGCGCCCGTGGTGTGCACGTCCCCGATGTCGCCCAACGACATCCAGGTGTCGGAGTTCGCGAGCTGTGGCGCGCAGGCCTTCGAGCAGGGCGTGGCCCGCTCGGCGGCGATGGACAGCGGCACTGCCGTGTCGGTCGCGCAGGATCTGGGCTCGTCCAACAGCCTCGCGACCGGTTACGGCACCGCGCTGAGCGCGTCGCGTGGCAACGGTCAGTCGCTCGCGCTGGCGATCGGTGGCGGCATCGCCCACTCGTGGGCCGACGACGGTTTCGCGACGTTCGCGGTCGCCGGCTGGGGCTCGGGTGCGACGGCCGAGCAGAGCGGCGTCAACTGCATGGGTCCGCTGTCGTTCGCCTGGAATCTGAAGACCGGGCAGACCTGCCTCGGTCGGTAACGATCGGGCGCCCCATTCGTGACCGTGCAGGCCCCTCCCGGCCGTTGCACTCACCCCCTACGAGTGCTAAAAAGGCACTTGGCACTCGCGACACGTGAGTGCCAGGTCGGGACGGTGAGACCGGGTACCTAGACACCCCTGGTCGTCCGTCGCGGGCACCGAGCCTGGCCGGAAGCGTAAATGGGGCGATCCGACGAGCGATCGCCTCCGTGTGTCACCCCCAATCCGGAGGATCACTTCGCAATGGCCAAGATCATCGCGTTCGACGAAGAGGCACGTCGCGGCCTCGAGCGTGGCCTGAACAGCCTCGCTGACGCCGTCAAGGTGACGCTGGGACCCAAGGGTCGCAACGTCGTGCTGGAGAAGAAGTGGGGCGCCCCCACGATCACCAACGACGGTGTTTCCATCGCCAAGGAGATCGAGCTCGAGGACCCCTACGAGAAGATCGGCGCCGAGCTGGTCAAGGAGGTCGCCAAGAAGACCGACGACGTCGCTGGTGACGGCACCACGACGGCTACGGTCCTGGCTCAGGCGCTCGTCCGCGAGGGCCTGCGCAACGTCGCTGCCGGCGCCAACCCGCTGGGTCTGAAGCGCGGCATCGAGAAGGCCGTCGAGGCCGTCACCGCCAAGCTGCTCGACACCGCCAAGGAGGTCGAGACCAAGGAGCAGATCGCTGCCACCGCCGGTATCTCGGCGGGCGACTCCACGATCGGCGAGCTCATCGCCGAGGCGATGGACAAGGTCGGCAAGGAAGGCGTCATCACCGTCGAGGAGTCCAACTCCTTCGGCCTGCAGCTCGAGCTCACCGAGGGTATGCGCTTCGACAAGGGCTACATCTCGCTGTACTTCGCGACCGACGCCGAGCGTCAGGAAGCGGTCCTCGAGGATCCGTACATCCTGCTCGTCAGCTCCAAGATCTCGACGGTCAAGGACCTGCTGCCGCTGCTGGAGAAGGTCATCCAGGCCGGCAAGCCGCTGCTGATCATCGCCGAGGACGTCGAGGGCGAGGCCCTGTCGACCCTGGTCGTCAACAAGATCCGTGGCACCTTCAAGTCCGTCGCCGTCAAGGCTCCGGGCTTCGGTGACCGCCGCAAGGCACAGCTCGCCGACATCGCCATCCTCACCGGTGGCGAGGTCGTCAGCGAAGAGGTCGGCCTGTCCCTCGAGACCGCCGGCATCGAGCTGCTGGGCCGCGCCCGCAAGGTCGTCGTCACCAAGGACGAGACCACCATCGTCGAGGGTGCCGGCGACGCCGACGCCATCGCCGGTCGCGTCAACCAGATCCGCGCCGAGATCGAGGCGTCGGATTCGGACTACGACCGTGAGAAGCTGCAGGAGCGCCTGGCCAAGCTGGCCGGTGGCGTTGCCGTCATCAAGGCCGGCGCTGCCACCGAGGTGGAGCTCAAGGAGCGAAAGCACCGCATCGAGGACGCCGTCCGCAACGCCAAGGCTGCGGTCGAGGAGGGCATCGTCGCCGGTGGTGGCGTGGCTCTGCTGCAGTCCTCGCCGGTCCTGGACGACCTGAAGCTCGAGGGCGACGAGGCCACCGGTGCCAACATCGTCAAGGTTGCTCTCGAGGCGCCGCTCAAGCAGATCGCGTTCAACGCGGGCCTCGAGCCCGGCGTCGTCGCGGAGAAGGTTCGCAACCTGCCCGCCGGCAGCGGCCTCAACGCCGCCACCGGTGAGTACGAGGACCTGCTCGCTGCGGGCATCAACGACCCGGTCAAGGTCACCCGCTCGGCGCTGCAGAACGCTGCGTCCATCGCGGCTCTGTTCCTGACCACCGAGGCTGTCGTCGCCGACAAGCCGGAGAAGGCCGCTGCTCCGATGGGCGACCCGACCGGTGGCATGGGCGGCATGGACTTCTGATCTGACGATCGGAACGCCTGAGCTCAGGTAAGACGAAGAAGCCCGGGACACCATCACGGTGTCCCGGGCTTCTCGCATTTCGCATCCGCCGCCGTGCAGCGGTCACTCGCTGGGCATGATCATCCAGGCCGCGAGGTAGATCAGCGCGACGGTGCCGAACGAGACGAACGCGCCGACGACGGCGGCGACGCGCACGAGGTTGACGTCGATGCCGAAGTACTCGGCGATGCCGCCGCACACGCCGGAGAGCATGCGCTGGCTGCTGGAGCGGACGAACGGGCGGGGCAATTCGCTGGAGGTCATGACATCGAGTCTGGTGCGCGGCGGGCCGTGAAACCATCGGGATTCCCCCCGATCTGCACCCTGATCTTTCGGTTCGGGGGTGTGGTGTGGGGCGCCGCCGTCGAACCCGGCGCGGTCGAGTTCACACACCGTTCGTGGGCGTCACACACCGCGTGCGCACGCATTCGCTGTGTGACGCCGACAGGTGGTGTGTGACCTCTCGGCGTAGGCAGCGCCGCCGAATGCCGGGTCTCGCGGACGGCGTGGGCATAGGCTCGAACCGTGGTGGAGACCGTGCCGATCCAGATGCCCGACGGGACGACGACGCCGGTCCGGCTGTTTCCCGGGCCCGAGGGCGCGCCCGTCGTGGTGATCGTCCCGGGGCTCGGTATCCCCGGCGCGTTCTACGACAGGTTCGCCAATTCGATTGTCGACCACGGCTTCTGCGCGGCGACGTGCGAGCTGCGCGGGCAGGGGGACAGTCGGCCGCGGCCGAGCGCGTCGAGCACGTTCGGCTACCAGGAACTGGTGTCGGTGGACCTGCCGGCGATGTTCGAGGTGGTTCGGGAGCGGTTCGAAGCCAGCACGCCGTTCCTGTTGGGGCACAGCATGGGCGGGCAACTCGGGGTGATGTACGCGGCGCGGATCCGAGGGCGGCTGGGCGGGCTGATCCTGGTGGCGTCCGGTTCGCCGTATTATCGAGGTTTTCCCGGAACCCGCTCTCCCGGCGTGCTGCTGGGTTCGGCGGCCATGTCGATCACGGCGAGTGTCGCCGGGTTCTGGCCCGGGGACCGGTTGGACGTCGGCGGTTTCGGTCGGCAGTCGCGGGTGCTGATCTCGGACTGGTCGCGGTTCGCGCGCAGCGGGCGTATCGAGCCGGCAGGCGCGGACATCGACTACGAGGAGCGGATCGGACGGCTGAAACTGCCCGTGCTGTCGATTTCGATCGAGGGCGACGAACTGGCACCGCACAGCGCGTCGGCCAACCTTTTGAACAAATTGTCGGGTTCCGAGGTGACCGTGTGGCACCAACCCGAACCGTTGGGGCACAACGGGTGGATAAGCACCCCGGACAGCACGGTCGATCGAATCGCGGAGTGGATCCGTGACCTCGGTTGATCTCACCCTCGATTTTCATCCCGTGTTAATGCGTCAATCCGGTGCATTCCTGTATCCGCACCGTTATATTGACCGCAGCGCTTCGATCAGGGGCGTACCACCACACAGCAATTGCAGGAGTCCCCATGGGTTCGTCTGAGATCATCGCCATCCTCGATGCCGTCAAGTCCCTCGTGTCTGCGCTCAACAGCCTCAGCTCGGGCAGCGCCGGCGGCGGCGCAGCCTCCGGCTCGCTGGACACCGGTTCGCTGAGCTCGCTGAGCTAGTCTCCACCCCGAGTTTCGAAAGGCGGCCCCCGCGCAGACTGCGCAGGGGCCGCCTTCGTTTGTCGGGTCAGATGTCCAGGGAGGCCGCGAGTGTCGGCCACGACCTGGCCAGTTCGTCGCGCCAGTACGTCCACGCGTGCACACCCACCGGGTTGTAGACGACGGTGGCCGCGATGCCGAGCGCGCGCAGGCGGTCGTCGAGCCGGCGGGTGCAGAAGTTGGCACCGGCCTCCACCGGTCCGCCGCGCACCACGTGCGCGACGAGGTCGGGGTTGTCGAGGGTCTCGTGCGGCCCGGGCACACCGGTGCCCGTGGAGACGTACAGCGTGGTGCCGCGGAGCTTCTCGGCGCCCAGGAGGACGTCGTGCTCGGCCCACTTCGGGTCGTCGAACCGGCCCCACATGTTCTCGATGCCGCCGCGCTCGATGGTCACGGTCGACGCCATCTGCGCCTGGCCGAGGGGTGTGGCGGATTCGTAGCACCCGCTGTAGGCGGCGACGCCGCGGTACAGGCCGGGCGAGCGCATCGCCAGCATCATCGCGGACTGTGCGCCCATCGACAGTCCCGCGATCGAGCGGATGCCGTTGCCGCCGAACCGGTCGTCGATCAGCGGCGGCAGCTCCCGGGTCAGGAACGTCTCCCACTTGTTGATGCCGAGGACGGGGTCGGGCCGGTCCCAGTCGGTGTAGTACCCGGCGCGGCCACCGGTGGTCAGGACGACGTTCACCGGCTTGTCCTCGAAGAACGTCACAGCGTCACCCTGCGTGGTCCACGTGCTCAGACCGGGGGAGGCGGACCGACCGTCGAGCAGGTACAGGCTCGGACGCGGCACGGAGGTGTCGCGGGGCAGCAGCACCTGCACCTCCTGCTCCGACTGCATCGCGGGCGAGTACACGAACACTCGGACCCAACGGTCGGTGGTGTTCTCGACCCGGGTGATGAGCGCGCCCGACGCCGGTTGCAGGGCAGCCGAGTTCGGGACGCCGCCCGCCCCGGCTGCGGGTGCGAGGCCGAGCAGCGCGGCGGCGACGAGAACCGGGACCGCGCCGAAACGACGTCGGGCGGTCACCGGGCCAGCTTGTCCCACAGGAACGTGTAGGTGAGGGCCGACTTGAACGCGGCCTGCGCATTGTCCGCGGCGCCGCCGTGCCCGCCCTCGATGTTCTCGTAGTAGTGGACCTCGTGGCCTTCGTCCTCGAGCCGCGCGGCCATCTTCCGGGCGTGCCCGGGGTGGACGCGGTCGTCGCGGGTGGACGTGGCGATGAGGATCGGCGGGTATGCCGCTGTGGCACTGGTGTTCTGGTACGGCGAGTACTCGGAGATGAACGCCCAGTCGTCGGGGTTGTCGGGGTCGCCGTACTCGGCCATCCACGACGCGCCCGCGAGCAGCAGGTGGTAGCGCTTCATGTCGAGCAGTGGCACCTGGCACACGATGGCGCCGAACAACTCCGGGTACTTGGTGAGCATGACGCCCATCAGCAGGCCACCGTTGCTGCCGCCCTGCGCGCCCAGCTGCTGCGGCGTGGTGATGCCGCGGTCGACGAGATCGCGGGCCACCGCGGCGAAGTCTTCGTAGACCTTGTGCCGGCCCTCGCGCACTGCCTGCGTGTGCCACTGCGGCCCGTACTCGCCGCCGCCGCGGATGTTCGCCACCACGTAGGTGCCGCCGCGCTGCAGCCACGCGGTGCCGTTGATTCCGCTGTAGCCGGGCGTCATCGAGTTCTCGAAGCCGCCGTAGCCGTACAGCAACGTCGGACCTGCGGGCGCGCCCTCGCGCCGCACCACGAAGTAGGGGATGCGGGTGCCGTCGGCGGACTCGGCGAAGTGCTGGGCGACGGCCAGTCCGGCGGTGTCGAAGAAGGCGGGCGCCGACTTGAGCGCCTCGAGCGGTCCGCCGACGGTGCCGGAGAACAGGGTCGCCGGAGTGAGGTAGCCGCTGGAGTTGAGGAAGAAGTCGTCGCTCTCGCGCGGATCGGTGTCGATGATCTCGGTCGACGTCAGCTCCGGGAGGCCCTCCAGCGGTGTTGTCTTCCAGCCGTTCTCGCCGGGGGTGAGGACGTGGACGTGGGACTGGACGTCGGAGAGCGTCACCATCAGCAGGTGGTTACGGGTCCACGAGTACTGCTCGAGCGACGTGTGCTCGTCGGGCTCGAACAGCACGGTGAGTTCGCAGGAGCCGGTGAGGAAGTCGTCGTGCTTCGCGGCCAGCAGCGACCCGGCGGGGTAGGTGGTGTCGCCGACGGTCCACGGGGAGCGCGGACGCACCAGCAGCCACTCCCGGTACGCGGAGATGCGCGCGTCCTCGGGGGTGTCGATGCGGATCAGCGAACCGTCGTCGAGGAGCTGGAAGCGCTGCGACGTGTAGAAGTCGACGGCCCGTTCGACGAAGCTGCGCTCGAACCCGGGGGTGCTGTCGTGCCATGCGGAGATCGCGACGTCGGTCTGCTCACCCTCGAACACGGTTACGGCGTCGGCCAGCGGGGTGCCCCGGCGCCACCGCTTCGCCAGTCGCGGGTAGCCGGAGTCGGTGAGCGTGCCGTCGCCGAAATCGGTTCCGACGAAAACACTCTCGGCGTCGATCCACCCGATGTCGGTCTTGGCTTCCTCGATGCGGAAGCCGTCGGCGTCGTCCTTGAACGTCAACGATTCGAGGTCGAACTCGCGCACCACGACGGCGTCGGCGCCGCCGCGGGACAGGCTGATCAGCGCCAGGTTCTGCTCGGGGCGCAGCACCTGCGCGCCCGACCACACCCAGTTCTCACCCTCGCGGTCGGCGAGCTCGTCGACGTCGACGAGGATCTCCCATTCGGGGGTGTCGCGCCGGAACTGGTCCATCGTGGTCCGCCGCCACAGCCCGCGCACATGGTCGGCGTCGCGCCAGAAGTTGTAGAGGTACTTCCCGCGGCGGCGCGAGTAGGGGATGCGCGCGTCGGTGTCGAGGATCGCGCGAACCTTCGACTCCAACTGCTCGAACGCGGTGGTGTCGGCGAAGTCGGCCACGGTCTTGTCGTTGTGCTCGCGGACCCAGGCGAGGGCGTCGTCGCCGGTGACGTCCTCGAGCCAGAGGTGGGGATCATCGGACGGGCTGGAGGTCACCGGGTGCTTCGTCATAGGGACATTGTTGCCCGCCGCCGCGGTGTCGGGGCCACTGGTGCCGATCGAAGTCGGTGGCGAGCACGAAGTCGACGTTCACGACGGTGTGCAGTTGCTCGCTGAGCCGGTCGGCCGCGGTGCGGGCGGCGGCGATGTCCCGATACGTGCCGACGGCCACGGACGATCTGCGGCCGGACAGTGTGTAGCAGGCCCCGATCTCGGGGAAGCCGTGCAGCTTGCCGAACTTCGACGGTTCGACAGCGGTCGCGGCGTTCGACTTGATAGCGAAGACGGCGGTGACGGGCAGCCCCAGTGCTCCGGAATCGACCAGCGTGGTGTAGCCGCGGATCACCCCGCGTTCCTGGAGCACCTGGAGGCGTTTGTGCACCGTGGACTTGGAGAGGTGCGTCTTCTTGGCGAGGGAGTCCAGCGACGCGCGCCCGTCCATCATGAGTAGGTCGATCAAGGTCCGATCGGTGTCGCGCAGCGCCGGAGCGGTCGTCGAATCGGGTGACCAGACGGCGTCGCCGAACCTCGTCTTGAGGACGAAGTCGATGTTCACCCGGGCACTCAGGTCGTCCCGGAGCCGGGCGGCGAGGGACTCTGCCTTCTCCGGGCTGGTAAACCGGCCGACCGCAATGTTCGGACGATCGCCCGACATGGTGAAACTCGCGGTGATCTGCGGTAGGCGGCGCAGCCGGTCGGCAATCGATCGTCTCGCCGGTGCCTGCCCCCGCGGTTTGATGCTGAACAGGGCCGTGGTGGGCTCGCCGAGAGTCCCGGGATCGACCACCACGGTGTAGCCGCGGATCACCCCGCGCCGTTCGAGTGCCGCGAGACGCCGGCACACAGTGGTGCCCGAGACGCCGACCTGGGCCGCGAGGGTGGTGAAGGAGACGCGGCCGTTCTGCACGAGGGCATCGATCAAGAAGCGATCCACTGCGTTCAGTGGCTCTCCGTGCGACGACGAGACACCTGGTGTTCTCCCCATGGCGCATACGGTAAGCCGACCGTGCCGATGTGTTCGGGTGTTTGATCAGATTTGCCGTCTCGTAGGACGTCCGATCATTCTCTGCGGAGCGATCTCAGCTGACGACGTTCCAGGCGCGTACCGGACCGCCTGTTTGCGTTTGGCCAGGTGGGAAGGGGATTGCTCGGAGGAGGCGGCCCGAGGAATGCCTCAGCGGCCGGATTCCATGGGGGGCTTGTCTTTCTGATCGAACCTGCGCGGACAGCTCCGGGCTCGCTGAGCAGAGACGGACGAGTGGTTCAAGGTGTGCTCGGGGTCGATGACCAACGATCCTTCCGACCGGTATGGGCGAAGGACCACACCGTGACGTGTGTGAGATCGCCGCGCTGTCGCCGATGACGATCCGTGATGGGTGGTAGCGGTGTGCGCTGTTTCCGTGACCATCCGATCCGGCCGTCGAGGGGTGGACGATCTGTCATACCTGCGGGTTCGGTGTAGACGAACTCTCGTCTGCGACGCGTACGGCGTGAATCCTTGTCATTTTCGAAACGATCGCTGGGTTAGTGGGCTCCAGGCGTCTAGCGTCTGTCGCACTCCACCTGGAGATCACGAAACAGTTTCTCGAAGAACAGTTTTGGTCGAATCCGTGACCCAGTCAATGATCGACCGAACACCCAACCTCGAGTGGAGGAATCGCTGACTCAGCCGAAGGCGACCAGAAGTTTGACCCTCCGGAAGTCGGCGACATCAAGGATCGATCACCAACCCAGAACGAAGGAGATCGCATGTCCAAGATCAACCGGAAGCTGCCTATCGCACTCTGCGCCGTGGCGGCGTCCGCCGGAATCGCTCTGAGCGTCGCCCCTGCGGCGTCGGCGACCATCGGATCGACCACTACCAACTTCTCCATGTCCTGCTACGGAAGCGCGACCGTCCTCGGGATTACGCAGGCGCAGGACCAGGCTCAGCCGTTCTCGACGACAGTCACCCACGGAACATCAGGTTCCAACCAGTCGTTCGCCGTCGCCGTTGGTGCGCAGTCGGTCCCCACGACTGTTCCCGGGCGTCCCACCTACACGGTGACCTCGCTCACGAACATCAAGATTCGAGTCCAGATCGACGGCAGCACGTACGTGTCGCACTCGCTGTCGGGCGGATCGGGCTACACCGGCACCGCAACCGCAACCAAGACGACGAGCTCCCCGACGGGGAACGCCATCATCGAGATCTCCATCCCTTCGGTCACCGCTGGTGGTAGCTACACCCCGCCGACCTTGACCGTCATCCAGACGTCGACGGTCGCTCCCAAGCTCTCCACTGGCAACGGAGGAAACGGCACCGCGGCGACCCAGAACGAGGGGAAGTACGGGTTCCGTGCGGGGAACTTCTACGCTTTCGACTCGAATGTCTCGGTTCCCTTCGCCGGAACGGTGACAGCAGGCACCAGCTGCGTACCGACCGACGTCCAGTTCCCGTCCGCCGGGGCGTTCCCAGTCCTGAACAGTGGCGCAGGCATCCTTCATTCCTGACCTAGCGCGATAGAAGGTGCGGATGCGAGATCGGTTCGCGTCCGCACCTTCTCAGCTGGATGAAGCCGAATGCACGACAGAATTGGTGGTCATCTTCTGGTGTCCAGCAGGTTCAGCGGGCGTCGGTCGAGAGGGTGGTCCGCCGAGCGCCATGGGATCATCGCCCTGCAGGGTCGGAGTGCGGATCTGACCGGCTCGCGATCCAGGCGTAATCAAATGTGGCTGCGGCAGTTGTTTCAGGCGCGGATCTCGAGCCTTCGGATCGGACCATCTCCAGCCTCGACCAGATGCCGCCGCGCCTCATCACGGCGCAGCTAACCCCGATGTTGGCTCAGCACCCGCTTTTCCGCGTTCAGTGTGGGGGCGCAAACGGGCCGTGCCTGACGAGGATCGATCAGACATCCCCGGCGGGTTCACATCGGGCGCTGCTCATGCGCCTGTATTTCCTGACGTCCAGTCGCCTACCGACCGGAACCGGTTGCGGTTCTTCGTAACTATGCGACCGGCACGACCTGAGACGGTCATCGCCGAGACTGGTGCCTGGCCCCTTCCCCATCTCGAACTGATGGGCGAGAGTCGCTTGCCGCCGGAGCGGAACGAGCGGCCTGTGTCGGCCGAGTCGCGTCGCCGCCCGGCGTCCGAGGGGTGAGGGGGCGGGTGAATTTCCCGGCAACCTGGACAGTTGCCCAGTTGGTGTAACGAAAACGCGTACAGGACGACGATACCTAGATTATCTTTCGATCACGGTCGAATAAACCCGATCGTCTTCCCGACCGGGAGGCAGGCGGATGGCACACCACGGTCACGCCGCAGCTGGTGCCGAACGGGCGGGATGAGCAGGGAGTAGACGAATCCGGGGTAGCGGGGTCCCCTGGCCGGCGAACTTCCAGACCCGCTGCGTGAGAAATCACGCAGCAATCACGAACAGTACCCACCACCACGAAAGTAGGAGTAACAATGAACGCGGATCTCCTGGGCCTCATCCAGCTCATCATCGGCAACATCGTGAACCTCGGTTCGGTCACCGAGCTCTCCTGATCCGAATCACCCAGCGCAGCAAGAAAGGCGATTGCCATGAATCTGGACGCCATCGACCTCGGTTCGTTCTCCGGGGCGGTCACGGGCTCCATGTCGGGTCTGCTCGACATCTTCCTCAGCCTCAGCCGGGGAAGCGTCTTCGGCGGTAGCACCGTCGGTGACCTCGGGAGCGCCATCTCGTTCAGCTGACGCATTCGCACCTCCGACCCCAGTCGCCACCGGCGGCTGGGGTCGCAGGTGTGTTCGGGGTCATGGCCGCGTTCCGTGACCTTACTCGCGAGTAAGCACCAACCCGGGACAGCCGATCGAGGCGGGGCTACGCTAGGGCCTCGTGACCTCACACTATGACGTCGTTGTCCTCGGAGCCGGTCCCGGTGGGTACGTCGCTGCTATCCGCGCGGCACAGCTGGGCCTCAAGACCGCCATCATCGAAGAGAAGTACTGGGGTGGTGTCTGCCTGAACGTGGGCTGCATCCCCTCCAAGGCACTTCTGCGCAATGCCGAACTGGCGCACATCTTCCACAAGGAGGCGAAGGCGTTCGGCATGTCGGGAGACGTGTCCTTCGACTTCGGCGCAGCGTTCGACCGCAGCCGCAAGGTCGCGGACGGCCGCGTCAAGGGCGTGCACTTCCTGATGAAGAAGAACAAGATCGACGAGTTCGACGGTCGCGGCACGTTCGTCGATGCCAAGACCATCTCGGTCGCTCTCAGCTCGGGCGGCACCGAGACGGTCACCTTCGACAACGTCATCATCGCCACCGGTTCGGTGACCAAGCTGCTGCCGGGCACCTCGCTCAGCGACAACGTCGTCACCTACGAGGAGCAGATCCTCACCCGCGACCTGCCGAAGTCGATCGTCATCGTCGGCGCCGGCGCCATCGGCATGGAGTTCGGCTACGTCCTCTCGAACTACGGGGTCGACGTCACCATCGTCGAGTTCCTGGACCGCGCCCTGCCCAACGAGGACGAGGACGTCTCCAAGGAGATCGCCAAGCACTACAAGAAGCTCGGCGTCAAGATCAAGACCGGTGCGGCCGTCCAGTCGATCGTCGACAACGGCTCCGACGTCACCGTCTCCATCAAGGACAACAAGTCCGGCGAGATCGAGACGGTCACCGTCGACAAGGTCATGCAGTCCGTCGGCTTCGCGCCCCGCGTCGAGGGCTACGGCCTCGAGAACACCGGCGTCGCCCTCACCGACCGCGGCGCCATCGCGATCGACGAGCGCATGCGCACCAACGTCGACGGCATCTACGCCATCGGTGACGTCACCGCCAAGCTGCAGCTCGCGCACGTCGCCGAGGCTCAGGGCGTCGTCGCCGCCGAGACCATCGGGGGCGCCGAGACGATGGAGCTGGGCGACTACCGGATGATGCCGCGCGCCACGTTCTGCCAGCCGCAGGTCGCCAGCTTCGGTCTCACCGAGGCGCAGGCCAAGGCCGAGGGCTACGACGTGAAGGTCGCCACCTTCCCGTTCACCGCGAACGGCAAGGCTCACGGCCTGAACGACCCCAACGGCTTCGTCAAGCTCATCGCCGACAAGAAGTACGGCGAGCTGCTCGGCGGCCACCTCATCGGCCCCGACGTCTCGGAGCTGCTGCCCGAGCTGACCCTGGCCCAGAAGTGGGACCTCACGGTCAACGAGCTGGCCCGCAACGTGCACACGCACCCCACGCTCAGCGAGGCGCTGCAGGAGGCCATCCACGGCCTCGCCGGCCACATGATCAACTTCTGACGGTCCGCCGCCCGAAGAGCTAGTCCGCGAGAAGCCCGCACAGAATTGTGCGGGCTTTCTTGCCCTCCGGGATCGGGAGCAGCGGGTAGACGTGGATCATCTCCCGCGCCTCGTGGAAGTCGAGTGACACCCGGGCCTCGGACGCCAGTGGCCGGAAGCGGCGGGCGTCGACGTTGAGGATGTCGCGGGTGCCGGTGAACAGCGTCATCGGGCCGAGACCGGTGAGATCGCCGTTCAGTGGGCTCACCCACGGGTGCTCCCGATCGAGTTCGCCGCGGTAGGCGTCGGCGGCCACCGTGAGGCTGTCCGGGTGCAGCCACGGATCGCGCGGGGCGATCTCGCGGATCTCCGGGTGCTCCCCGGTCGCGTCCAGCCACGGCGAGATCAGCGCGGTGTGGGCGGGGGCGGCGGTGCCGCGATCGCGCAGCGCCAAGGCCACCGCGAGCGCGAGCCCGCCGCCCGCCGAATCACCCGCGATCACCAGCGGCTCGTCGTGCTTCGCCAAACCTTCGGCGAGGTCGGCCGACGCCGGAACCACGTGCGAGGCCGTCCCGCGCGGCGCCACCGGGTAGATCGGCACCGTCACCGACGCGCCCGCGGACGCCAACTGCGCCACCAGTTTCCAGTGGTGGCGGGTGATCTCCCGGATGTAGGCGCCGCCGTGGAGGTACAGCACGCGCGCCGACGGCGCCATCCCGCGCGGGGTCACGGTGAACACCGGCCACCCCGCCGCCGAGGTGGACGCGGTGACGTCGAGGGTGCGCCCCAGCGACGACGGCGGCGCGAACGGCTTCGGCCGGGCCTGCAGCGCCGCGATCTCCCGGCGGATGTCGTCGGCGCTCGGACGGCGGCGCCCCAGCACTGCGATGGCCAACGGCATGGCCCTGCTGGTCAGGCTCGGCATGGCCACCCCCGTCGTCGTCTCGGTCAGCGTGCGTCGTACCGATTCTGGGCCGCATAGATGTCCGGCATGTGCGATTCGAGCAGATCGATCAGGCCGGTGAGACGCTCGGCGATCTCCTCGCCGAGTGGGGTGAGGCTGTACTCGACGTTCGGCGGGATCGTCTCGCGGACCTCGCGGTGCACCAGGCCGTCGCGCTCGAGTTGCTGCAACGTCTGCGCCAGCATCCGCTCGCTCACCCCGTCCACCCGGCGGCGCAGCGCGCCGAATCGGTACGGGCCCTCGGCGAGTGCGGCCAGGGCGAGCGTGCCCCAGCGTCCGGTGACGTTGAGCAGCGCGCCCCGCGAATGGCAGTCGCGCGCGAAGACGTCGGCCTCGAGAGTCGGGTCGTCGAAGTGCTGGTCCGGGCTGCTCACGTACTCCAGATTACTACCCGCGAATCACATAGTGCTGACGTAAACGGTTGCACTTACGAAAAAGAAGTGCATGATGGAGGGCGAACGAAGCATTGAAGGTTCAACCTTGGGAGTTCTCATGACCATCGCCGTCACCGGTGCCACCGGACACCTCGGCCGCCTCGCCGTCGACGCCCTGCTGCGGCGCGGTGTCCCCGCATCCGACGTCGTCGCCGTCGTCCGCAACCCGGAGAAGGCCGCCGACCTCGCGGCCCAGGGCGTCCAGGTGCGCACCGCCGACTACGCCGACCGCGCCGCGCTCGAAACCGCCCTCGCCGGGGTCGACAAGTTGCTGCTGATCTCCGGCAGCGAGGTGGGTGCGCGGGTGCCGCAGCACACCAACATCATCGACGCCGCGAAGGCCGCGGGCGTCGGCTTCGTCGCGTACACGTCCATCCCGGACGCGCCCAACAACACGCTCCGGCTCGCGCAGGAGCATCAGGTGACCGAGCGGCTGCTCGCCGAGTCCGGCATCGACCACGCGCTGCTGCGCAACGGCTGGTACTGGGAGAACTACACCAACGACCTGGCCGGCACCGCCGAGCGCGGCGTCCTGGTCGGCAGCGCCGGCGACGGCCGGGTCGCGGGTGCGGCCCGTGCCGACTACGCCGAGGCCGCGGCCGCCGTGCTGACCTCCGACGAGAACCAGGCCGGCAAGGTGTACGAGCTGGGCGGCGACGAGCACGTGTCGTACCCCGAACTGGCCCAGGCCATCTCGAACGTCACCGGCAAGCCCGTCGAGTACCGGAACCTGCCGGTCGCGGAGTACCAGGGCGTCCTCGAGTCCGTCGGCCTGCCCGCGGCCGTCGCCGCAGTCCTCGCCGACGCCGACGCCGGTGTCGCGACCGGCGTCCTCGACGTCACCAGCGGCGACCTGCAGCGGCTCATCGGGCGGCCGTCCACCCCGCTCGAGGACGTGCTGCGGGCCGCGCTCTGACGGCCCCGGTAGCAGCTGAAGGGTCCGTTCATGCGCCGGCAGCGCACGAACGGACCCTTCAGCTTCCCGAGGGGGAATGGGGGAGGAACGGTCAGTGCATCCCGACGGCGCCTTCGGTGGGCAGATCGCCCTTCTTGGCGCGGACCAGGACGATCACCAGCGGGCTGATGACGAGGATGAGCGCACCGGCCCAGCCGAACGCGTGCGCGTAGCCGGACACCTCGGTGCCGAACACCCAGTCCATGATCTTGCCGACGAAGTCCTGCGCGGGCGCGGGCATGGCCGCGATCTGCTCGGCCGTGGGCGGCGTCGCGTTGGCGAGGTCGGTGGGGATCGCGTCGGCCGGGAAGCCGGGCGGGGGAGTGGGCGCCGGGTTGTCGGCCTGGAACGCGCTCTTGGCCGACGCGTACACCGTGGTGAACAGGGCTGTGCCGAGCGCGCCGCCGACCTGCAGCGTCGCGTTGGCCAGTGCGCTGGCGGCGCCGGCGTCGTGGTTGGGGACGCCGAGCAGCGCGAGGTTCTGCATCGGCACCATCAGCAGACCCAGGCCGAAACCGAAGATCGCCAGGCCCGGGAACACGTGCGTCCAGTAGGACGTGTCCACGCCGATCTGGGTGAGCAGGAACAGCCCGACGGCCGCGAAGATCGGTCCGACGACCATGAGCGGCTTGGGGCCGATGTGGGTGGTGAGCTGCGCCGCGATGGTGGACGCGATGACGATGAAGAACGCCATCGGCAGCGACCCGACACCCGACATCACCGGGCTCAGGCCCATCACGATCTGCAGGTAGAACGTCAGGTACAGCGTGCCGCCGAGCAGCGCCGCGCCGACCAGCGCCGAGCCGATGAACGCGGCGCCGCGGTCACGGTGCCACGGAACGCTGAGCGGCAGAAGCGGGTTCGCCGACTTCTTCTCCACCAGCACGAATGCGACGAGGGCGACCAGGCCGATGCCGATGAACACCAGCGTCTGCGTCTCGAGCCAGCCGTGCTCGGCCTTGGTGAAGCCGTACACCAGCGAGCCGAGACCGACCGCGACCAGCACGGTACCCGGTAGGTCGTAGCTGGTGTCGCCGTGCGCCTTGGTCTCCTTGACGATCGGCAGCGTCACCGCGATCGCGAAGATCGCGACGGGGATGTTCACCAGCAGGCACCAGCGCCAGTCGACGTACTGCGTCAGCACGCCGCCGAGCAGCAGGCCGATCGCGGCGCCGCCGCCGGAGATCGCACCGAACACCGCGAACGCCTTGGCACGCTCCTTCTCTCCGACGAACGTCGTGGTGAGGATCGCCAGCGCGGCGGGCGCGAGCAGGGCCGCGAACACGCCCTGCCCGGCGCGCGCGGCGAACAGTTGCATGCCGGTCTGCGCGAAGCCGCCGACGGCCGACGCGATCGCGAAGCCCGCCATCCCGACCATGAAGGAGCGCTTGCGGCCCCAGAAGTCGGCGATGCGGCCGCCGAGCAGCAACAGCGCGCCGAAGGCGAGCGCGTAGGCGGTCACCACCCACTGCCGGTCCAGGTTGCTGATGCCCAGTTCCTTCTGGGCGTCGGGCAGTGCGATGCTCACGATGGTGCCGTCGAGCACGACGGTGAGCTGGGCCAGCGCGACGATGCACAGCACCAGCCAGCGGCGGTCGTGATTGGGATTGTCGTGTACGGGGGCGTCGGGACGCGAGGTCGCCTGGACGTCTTGGGACATGCAGTTCCTACCGGATCGGTGGCACGGACGACTGTCGCGGCCGAACGTGCAGACGCTACCGGCGAACAGGGAACGGCAGCAATCGAATACCGCCCATCGTCGGAATGGTCACATGTCGGTCCGGAGACTTGCAACCGCGGGACAACTATGAGCAGCGGGCGGGCCGCGTCATTCGGACAGGCGCACCTGCAATGCGTCGAGCAACTGCGGCGGCAGTTCGAGCGCGGGGGCCTCGTCGGCGACACCCTCCTGCGCTTTGAGTTTCGCGAACTCCTCGTTGAGCCGCTCCATCTTCATGTCCAGCCGGTGTGCGGTCTCCGCGGCCTCGGTGAGTTCGGCGAGCAGTTCCGGCGGCACCTCGCGATTGAACTTGTAGTAGATCTTGTGCTCGAGGCTGGCCCAGAAATCCATTGCGATGGTGCGGATCTGGAGCTCGATCGGCACCTGCTGCACGCGGTCGCTCAGGTACACCGGTACCTCGACGATCAGGTGCAGGCTCTTGTAGCCGTTCGGCTTGGGCTTGGCGATGTAGTCCTCGACCTCGCGGACCTCGATGTCCGGCTGGCTCGTGATCATGTCCGCGATGCGGTACGTGTCGGCGATGAAGCTGCACGTGATCCGGACCCCGGCGATGTCGAGGATCTGCTCGCGGACGTCGTCGAGGGTGAGCGGGCAGCCGATGCGGTTCGCCTTGCGGATGATGCTCTCGGGCGTCTTGAGTCGCGACGTCACGTGCTCGATGGGGCTGTAGAGATTGATGTGCGTGAACTCGTCCTTGAGGATGTTCACCTTGGTCAGCAGCTGAGTGATGCCGAACCGGTACGTCATCATGAATCGGGAGAAGTCGGTTCGGAGTTGCTCAGGATCCACGCCACCAGTGTGCCACCGCCGGCGAATCAGAAGTCGGGCTGGATTCGCAGGGTGTCGATGGTGGTGGCCAAACCGTCGTACTGCGTCACCAGGAGACAGAACTCGACGAGCCGCCGATCGTCGAGGTGCTCGGCGAGCGTGGCCCACGTCGCGTCGTCGACGTTCTTGGTGGCGACCATCTGGTCCGTCGCCGCCAGCATCGCCCGGAACCGCGGCGACCAGTCGGGGTCGGTGGGGCCGGCGAGGACGCGGTCGAGGATCTGCGGGGTGACGCCGGCACGCCGGCCGAGCCGCACGTGGTGCTGCCATTCGTAGCGGGATCCGCGCAGGTGGGCGACCCGCAACACCACGAGTTCGATCTCGAACCGGGACAGCTTGGTGCCGGGCAGCAGCATCAGGACGCCCGAGTAGTGCAACCAGCCGCGGAACAGCCCTCCGGTGCGGCCGAGGGTGCTGAACAGCTTGGCGTCGCGCGTGCGGGAGCCGAGGGAAAGTACCCGCCACCCGGCCCAGTTCACCGGCCCGAGTTCCTTGAAACGTCCCGGCCGGACGCGCGGCGCCGTGTGGTTGCCGGTCTTCTCGTCGTGTGCGGTCACTCGGTCTCCCCGGGTCGGTCCGGCAGTGGCGTGGTGAGTCGGGCGTGCTCGGCCCGGGCGGCGTCGAGGGCCGCGGCCATCCGCGGTTGCGGGCGCAGCTCGACCGCCCGCTGCACGAGCATGCGCAGGCGCATCGTCGGCGCCACCCAGCGGGGCGCGTAGATCCGCCGGGCGCGCGTGGCGATGCCTCGCTCGAATGCGTCCACCCCCACCGAGCGTGGGGCGACCCGGGTGAACGGTCCGAGCCCCTTGATCTGGGCGGCGGCCTCGGTTCCGAATCCGATCGCGGTCATGTCGGTGTCGACCTCGGCGAGGTATGCGACACCCACCCGCAACCCGAGGTGCTTCGTCTCGAGGCGCAACGTGTTGCCGAGCGCCTCCACCGCGGCCTTGCTGGCGGCGTACGCGCCCATGAGCGGCAGCTGCACTCCCGCCGCGGCCGACGCGACCAGCAGCACGTACCCGCCGGGGTGCGCGACGAGCGGCCCCGCCGCGCGCACCGTGTGGTACGTCCCGAGCAGGTTCACCTCGACGGTGCGCGTCATGACGTCGGGGTCGCCGCCGAGCAGGGGAAGTTGCGCCGCCACACCGGCATTGGCCACCACGACGTCCAGCCCGCCGAGGTCGTCGGCGAGGGCGTCGACGGCCCGCTGCACCGCCTCGCCGTCGCGGACGTCGCACACCCGCCACGGAGCGCCGCCGCACATCGTCGCGACCTGTTCGAGCAGTTCGCGTTCGAGTCCGAGTAGCGCGACCCGGGCACCGCGCGCATACAGGCGCCGGGCGAGGGATGCGCCGATCCCGCGGGCCGCGCCGGTGACCAGGACGCGACGGCCCTCCAGGCGCTCCTCGAGCGCCTCTCTCGTCCCGGTTCGTGCCATCGCGCTGCCCCCGCCCCTCGGTTACCCCACGGTAAGGAAACGCTAGCACCGCAGGTCGGATCTACCGGGCAGGCCGGCGGCGCCGTGTAGCATTGACGGGCATCAAGCAAGCGTTCGATCGGGATCGATCGACACTGCATCACCGTTCCTGGGGGGAGTCGTCAGGTGGCATCGACCCGGCGAGAAGAAATTCTATTTCATGCGGCCAAGCTGTTCAGCGAGCGCGGCGTCGCCGGCACCACCGTGCGGGACATCGCCGACGAGGTCGGCATCCTCTCGGGCAGCCTCTACCACTACTTCGGCTCCAAGGACGCGATCGTCTTCGAGATCGTCATCGCCTTCGTCGACGACCTCAACGAGCGTTACGAGGCCGCTCAGGTCCCGGGTGAAACCGGCAGGGAGCGAATCGATCACATGGTGGCCGTCTCGTTCGAGACCGCGGCGGACCATCCCTTCGCCACCGAGATCTATCAGAACGAGAGCGCGCTGTCGTCGCAGCCGGAGGACAGTCCGATCTCCGTGGCGGTCCGCCGGGCCCACGACTACTGGGCCGACGCGATCTCGCGCGGCGTCCGGTCGGGCGAGTTCCGTGTCGACATCGACCAGCAGCACTTCCATCGCATGCTCCGGGAATCCGTCTGGTCGACGGTGCGATTCAACCGGGCCTCACTGGCCCAGGACGCCGAGCGCCTGCGGCACGACCTGATCGCGGTGTTCCTCGACGGTTTCGCGGCGGGCGGGCCGGTGGGATCGGCATCCGCCAAGGCTGCGCCCGGGCCCGTGCGCCGGTCCGAGATCGCCGACCGGGCCGCTGCCGTCGAGCTTCCCGGGGCGGACGACTCGGAATTCGACGATCTGCGGCGCGACGTCCGCGAGCTCAAGGAAGCGATCCGCGAACTGCGCCTGCTGCGCGGCAACTGAAGTTCCCTCTCGTCGTCGGTCCTCGGCGTTGACTTCGCGGTGTGACGCGGGGCATACTCCTGTCGCCAATTGTCAATCAAGCAATTGCTTGATTGACCAAACGCTTGAAGGTCGGCGTCAGACGGGAGTCGGTTGTGAGAATCGGAAGGGTCGTCGCTGCGGCGGTGGCCGCCGCCGTGGGAGCTTTCGGCGTCGCGGGATGCGGATCCGCGGGGGAGATGTCGCCGGACGAGATCGTGATCGGCCTCGACGAGGACTCGACGGGGCCCGGCGCGTCGTACAGCACCATCGCCGGCAGCACGATCCGGCTCGCGGTCGACCTCGTCAACGCCGACGGCGGGATCAACGGCAAGCCGGTGCGCCTGGTCGTCGAGAACGACGAGTCCAGTCCCACCAAGACGCCGTCGATCATCCGCAAGCTCGTCGACCACGGCGCGAGCGCGGTCCTGCTCGCCACCGGGTCCGGTTCGGTGATCCAGGCCAAGTCGGTGCTGCAACAGTCCGAGATCCCGGCCATCGCACCCGTCGTGCTGTCCGACGCCTTCGCGAACAAGCCGGACAACGGCTACTCGTTCATGATCCCGAACTCCCTCAAGCAGTACGCCGAGGTGTACTGCGGCGCGTTCGAGCAGATGGGCTACAAGACACTCGGCATCCTCGGCGACGCGAGCGCCTCGATCGACGGCATCATCAAGACGCTGCGGCCCGCGCTCGAGAAGTGCGCCACCGTCACCGCCGTCGAGAAGGCGCCCGTCGACGCCGCGGACCTCACCGCGCAGGCCTCCCGGGTCACCGGCACCGAGCCCGACGCGATCCTCGTCGCCAGCATCGGTGGCCACTTCGAGATCCTCGCCCACAACACGCTCGCCAAGATCTACCCGGACGCGCAACGCTTCTCGCTCGCCTCGATCGGCAACCAGCCCAAGTCGTGGGCGCTGGCCGACCCGGGCGCGCTCACCGGCATGGTCTACATGGGCAGCCTCAGCGCGAACAATCCGCGCACCGCCGAGCTGACCGAGAAGATCCGCGCGGTCAAGGGCGCCGACTACCAGCTCACCGCGTACGACGCGCAGGCCTACGACGCCGTGATGATGCTCGAGCGCGCGTTCGAGATCGCCGGCGACCACACCGACCGGACCAAGGTCCGCGATGCGCTGCAGCAGGTCTCCGACGTGCCAGCGACGTTCGGCCAGGAGGGCCTGACGCTGTCGTACGGCCCCGACGACCACCTCGCCCCCGACAGCCTGTGCGGCCTGGTGCTCGTCGAGTTCGGCGCCGACAACAAGCCGGCCGGGCCGTGGGCGTCCTACCAGCCCCCGTGCGGCTGACGAAGGAGAGAACAGATGACTGATCCTCAACTCTGGCTCGCCGCGCTCGAGATCGGCGCCTTCTTCTCGCTCATCGCCCTCGGCATGTACCTCGTGGTGGTGGGGGCGGACTTCTTCAACTTCGCGATGGGCCCCTACGCGATGGCCGCCGCGATGGCGTGCAGCTTCGTCGTCGTCGATCACGGTGTGCCGCTGTGGCTCGCGCTGCTGCTGGGCCTCGCCGTCGGCATGGCGCTGTCGGTGATCACCGAGAAGCTCGTCGTGCAGCAGGTCCAGAAGCGTTCGGGCCGTGGCGAACTGCCGGCCCTCGTCGCGGTCACCGCGGTGCTGTTCGCGGTGCAGCAGCTGGCCGGCACGATCTTCGGCCGGACCCCGCTGCCCGGACAGAAGCTGTTCGACTTCCAACCGATCACCGTCGCCGGCGCCACCGTCGACAGCTCGTCGATCGTCCTCGTCGTCGGCACCGTTGTGGTGTTCGTCGTGGTGGGTCTGTGGCTGCAGGCGACGCAGACGGGTCGGCTGCTGCGCGCGGTCGGTGACAACCCCGAGGCCGCCCGGATCCTCGGCCTGCCGGTGAACCGGGTGCGGCTGGTGGCCTTCACAGTCGCCGGACTCATCGCCGCCATCGCCGGACTGCTGTTCGCGCCCAAGGCCGGCGTCCAGTTCACGAGCGGACTGTCGTGGACGCTCACCGCGTTCATCGCCCTCGTGATCGGCGGGACCGGACGCAGCTGGGCGCCGCTGATCGGTGGCTTGCTGCTCGGCTTCGTGCAGGTGTTCGCGCCGTACTACTTCGGTGCCAGTGCCGCACAGACCGCGATCCTGCTGATCGCGTTGGTGTTCTTCGCCTTCCGGCCGGAGGGCCTGCTCTCGAGGAAGGTCCGCGTCTGATGTCGACTCTCACGTCACCGCCGTCGGAGGCGGCAGCGCCGGCACGTCCCTCGCGGGCCCGCCGGTCGCTCACCAACATCGCGATCGAGGCGGGCATCACGCTCGTCGTCGTCGCCGCGGTACTGGTGTGGATGGGGCCGAGCCTGTACCGGCAGGACCTGGTGTTCCTGGCCGCGACGTACTCGCTGATCGCCCTGGGCATGTACATCCCGTTCGTCATGGCAGGTTCGCTGTCGATGGCCTACAGCGCGTACGCCGCGATCGGCGCGTACGCCGTCGCCCTCGTCTCGGTGAAGACCGGGCTGTCGATGTGGTGGGGCTGGGTGATCGGCGCCCTCGTCGCGGCAGTGGTCGCGGTGATCCTGGCGCTCGCGACGCAGAAGCTGTCCGGCTTCTATCTCGCGGCCGTCACCCTGCTGTTCGGAATCGCCTTCGAGCACTGGCTCATCGACGGGCCCGACTTCACCGGTGGTTCGGCGGGCATCTCCGGCGTCGAGGCCGTCACACTGTTCGGGTGGCAGCCGCCGCGATACACGCTGGTGGTTATGGCGATCCTGTTCGTCTGCGCGATCGCGGTGGTCGTCGACCGCATGCGCAAGTCCGTGTGGGGCCTGACCCTGCGCGCCGCCCGCGACAACAAGAACGCCGCCCGCTCGTCGGGCGTCAACCCGGCACACCTGACGGTGATCGCGCTCGCGATCGGTGCGGCGATCGCATCGACCGGCGGCTCGCTGTTCACAGTGTCCGTGCAGGCCGTCACGCCGGAGACGTTCACCCTCAGCATCGTGTTCCTCGCGATCTTCATGCCGATCATCGGCGGCCGCAACAGCGCGTGGGGCGCCCCGCTCGGTGCGCTGATCGTCGTGATCGTCACCCTCAACATGCCCGGCTACCAGGGCAGCGGCGAATTGCTGCTCGCCGTGGCGGTGCTGCTGATCCTCATCGTTGCGCCGGGCGGCGTGATCGGCTGGGTGGGAACGGCATTCGCCAAGGTGACCGGTCGTGGTGGTTCCGACGAACGAGGAAGTGATCGAACGTGAGCGTGCTGCTCGAGGTCTCGGGCCTCACCAAGAACTACGGCGGTGTCCGCGCCGTCGACGACGTCTCGTTCACCGTCGCCCCCGGCGAGGTGGTCGGTCTGGTCGGCCCCAACGGCGCCGGCAAGACCACGCTGGTGGACTGCATCTTCGGGACGCAGAAGGCGGACGCCGGCACCGTGACGCTCGCCGGCCGCACGCTGACCGGGCCCAGCGAGAAGCGGGCACGTCAGGGGCTCTCGCGGACCTTCCAGCACCCGCAGTTGGCGCTGGAACTGAGCGCCGTCGAGAACATCGTGCCCGCACTGTACGGTCGCCGGATGCGCACGCCGCTGCACTCGCTGTGGTGGGCATTCAAGGGGCCGTTCGAGAACTGGGACGCCACCGCGGACCGGGCGCGCGCCGTCGCGCACGAGTACGCGATCGACGACACCGCCAGCGCCTGCGGCGAATTGAGCCTCGGCGGGCAGCGCCTGGTCGAGGTGGCGCGCGCGATGGCCACGGATCCGCAGGTGCTGCTGCTCGACGAGCCGTTCGCCGGCGCCGACCACACGGGCATCGCCGCGATCGCCGGGGCGGTGCGCAAGATTCAGGCCCAGGGGCGCGGCGTCGTGCTGGTCGACCACAACGTCGACCTCATCGCCGAACTCGCGACCACCGTCGTGCTGCTCGACTTCGGATCGGTCGCCTTCCACGGCGCGCCCGCCGAGTGTCTCGCGAGCGACGCCATGCGTGAGGTGTACTTCGGTGCAGGAGAGGAAGTGTCATGACCACGCTCGAGGTGACGCACCTGAAGGTCCGGTACGGATCGGCCGTCGCGGTCGACGGCGTCTCGTTCACGGCGCCGTCCTCGACGGTGACCGCCGTCGTCGGTCCCAACGGCGCCGGCAAGTCCAGCCTGTTCGGGGCGGTCTACGGATCCGTCCGCGGCACCGGGCAGGTGATGATGGACGGCCGGCGGGTCGACGGGATGTCCGCGCTGCAGCGGGTCCGGGAGGGTTTCGCGTACGTTCCGCAGGGCCGGCAGCTGTTCATGAAGATGTCGGTCCGCGAGAACCTGCAGGTGGGTGCCGATCTGCTCGGACTGAAGAAGGACGCGATCGACTCGGCGTTCGACCGGTTCCCGGTGCTGCGCGAGCGATCCGGCAGCTACGCCGGTGTGCTCAGCGGCGGCGAACAGCAGATGCTGGTGCTGGGGCGGGCGCTGCTCGCGACGCCCAAGGTACTGCTGCTCGACGAGATGATGACGGGCCTCGCACCGAAGATCGTCGCCGAACTGCGTTCGCTGGTGGCCGGTCTCGCCGCCGACGGCGTGACGGTGCTGGTCGCCGAACCGGCCTTGGCGGCGCTGAAGGCGGTGGTCCAGCGCGGTTACGTGATGCAGCGCGGCCGGATCGTCGACATGCGGGACGACGCGGCGTCGCTCGACACCGCGTACAAGCAGTCGATGGGCATGTTGGAAGCGACAGTGGAGCAGTGACGGTGACCGGACGTTTCTCGACCACCCTGGACGTCGCTGTCGGTGACTTCGCGACCGATCCCCGCAAGCTCGACGGCCTGAGTGTCAGCGAACTGGTGCGGCACTGGGCCCTCACGATCGGCGAGCGGATCGCGTTCATCACGCCGGACTCGCGGATCTCGTGGGCCAGTTACGACGCGACCACCGATCGCATCGCGTCCGCACTGGCGGCGGTGGGCGAGGACTCCGCCGTCGCGCTGTACCTGCCCGACACCATGGTCTTCCATGCCGCGCTGTGCGCCGCATACCGCACGGGACGGATCGCGGTAGGCATCGGGTCTCGTTCGGGCGTCAAGGAAGTGGCGCATCTGAGCACCCGCGCCGGGTGCCGGACGCTGGTCACCACGCGGTCGCTGCGCGGCCAGGACACCGCGGCTCTCGTCGCGGAACTGCGCGAGCGGACCGGTGGGCCGGAGCACGTGATCTACGTGGACGACCTCGGCTCCGTCGAGGTCGAGGACGCCGCCGGCGAACGGGTCGAGGTCACCGACCGCCGATTCGACGCCACCAGCCCACGTTTCGGCGTCGACGACGTTTCGCTGCTCAACTCCACGTCCGGCACCACCGGTCTGCCGAAGCTGGTGACCCAGACCGAGCGCCGCTGGATCGGGTTCTCCGAGGTGGCCGTGCGGGCCGGGAGGATCACCGGCGACGACGTCTTCTTCGGTGCGGTCCCGGCGCCCTTCGGGTTCGGGCTGTGGACGTCGCACTTCCTGCCGGCGCTGCTCGGCGCACCGAACGTGGTGGTCGAACGGTTCAACGCCGACGTGATGGTCGACCTGCTCGAGCGTGAGCGGGTGACGATCCTGAACTGCGTCAGTACCCAGTTCAAGATGCTGTTGCGGTCCGAGCGGGCACAGGCCGCCGATCTCGGTGCCCTGCGCGCGATGTTCACCGGCGGTGAGGCGGTGCCGTACTCGGAGGCCCTCGCGTTCGAGGAGCGGACCGGGGCCGCGGTACTCCAGTTCTACGGTTCCAACGAGACCGGCGCGGTGAGCGTCACGACCGTCGACGACGACGCCGACACCCGCCTGCGCACGTGCGGGCGCGTGGTGGACGAGGCTCGGGTCCGGGTGTTCGACGACGCGGGTACCGAGGTGCTCGGTGCCGAGCGCCGCGGCCAGCCCGGCGTCAACGGCCCCCTGACGTGCCACGGCTACTGGGACGACGACGCCGCCAACGCCGAGCTGTACACGGACGACGGCTGGATGCTGCTCGGGGACATCGTCGAGATCGACGCGGCCGGACGCCTACGGGTGGTGGGCCGCAAGGCCGACATCATCATCCGCGGTGGCAAGAACATCTCGGCCGTCGAGGTCGAGGAGTTCGTCCGCGCCCATCCGGCGGTCACGATGGTGGCGGTGGTCGGTGTGCACGACGCCCTGTTCGGCGAGAAGGTGTGCGCCGTCGTGGTGACGGCAGACGGCACCGAACTGACAGCGGACGACCTGTCCACGTGGCTGGCCGCGCAGGGCGTCACCCGCGAGTACACGCCCGAGCACGTCGTCACGGTGGACGAGCTCCCCTTGGCGCCCGGGGGGAAGGTCGCCAAGGGGGTCGTGAAGGTGCTCGCCGAGCAGCAGCTCAGCCGATGACGGCCAGCGGAGTCCCGGGCGCCACCTTGGCGCCCGGCTCCGCGAGCACCTGGAGCACCGTGCCGGCGGCGGGACACGGGACCGGCATCTCGAGTTTCATGGCTTCGAGGACAACCGCCGGATCGCCCGCGGATACCTGCTGTCCCGGTGCTAGTTCCACCCGCCACACGTTGCCGACCATCGGGGCCTCCACCACGACGGCGCCCGGTGGGACGTCCAGTTCCTCGGTCGCGGGCTCGGGGGCCGGCCCGGCGTCGACGCGGTCGAACTCGCCGGCCGCGTGCCACGCCCGCTTCTCGGCCTCGAACGCCGCCCCCTGACGTTCCTCGAACTCGGCGATCGACTCGGCGTGTTCCTCGAGGAAGCGCAGGTGGTCGGCCAGTGCGAACGTGCCCTCGCTGACGTCGGCGTCGAATCGCCCTGCGCGGGAATCGGACCGAGCCTGCTCGAGCTGTTCGGGGGTGACGGGCTCCCACACGATCCGGTCGAAGAAGCGGAACAGCCACGGCTTGCCGGACTCGAACGGTGCCCGCTGCCGGTAGCCCGACCAGATCGGCACCGTCCGCCCGATCAGCTGATAGCCGCCCGGCGACTCCATGCCGTACACGCACAGGTACTTGCCGCCGATCCCGACCGCGTCCGACGGCGTCCACGTGCGGGCCGGGTTGTACTTGGTGGTCACCAGCCGGTGCCGCGGATCGAGCGGAACAGCCAGCGGCGCACCGAGATACACGTCACCCAGTCCGAGTACCAGGTACTCCGCGTCGAACACGGCCTTGCGGACGTCGTCGACGCTGCCGAGTCCGTTGATCCGCCTGATGAACTCCGTGTTCGACGGCAGCCACGGTGCGGTGTCCCGCACCCCGCTGCGGTAGCGGGCCATCGCCTCGGCGATCGACGGGTCGTCGAACGAGAGTGGCAGGCGCACGGTACGGCTCGGGACGACCAGATCGTGGGTCGCGGGCAGTCGGCTCTCGAGTTCCTGCAGCACCCCCAGGAGGCGATACTGCGGCAACACGTCCGGGTCGAAGTGCAGGTGCAGCGACCGGACGCCCGGGGTGACGTCGATCAGCCCCGAGACCTGCAGGTCCACCAGCGCCTCCGACAGTGCGTGCACCCGCATCCGCAACCCGAGATCGAGGGCCATCGGACCGTACTCGACGAGGATGTTGTCGTCGCCGCCGCGCAGGTACACCACCTCCGGGCGGTCGTCGCCGGCGTCGGTGCGGCCGAGGACGCCGCCGTCCCCGCGGGAGACCCGCACGGCCGGAACGTCCTTCGCCCGCATCGCGTCGGAGCGGCGCAGCGAGTCGGCGTCCGCGTCGGGCACCGGAACGAAGCGCACGGCGTCGCCGGGACGGATCTGCCCCATCTTCCAGCGGTGCGCGCTCGTCACCGTGAGCGGGCACGCGAACCCGCCGAGACTCGGACCGTCCGGGCCCAGCAGGATCGGGGTGTCGCCCGAGACGTTCAGCGCACCGACGCTGTACGGATTGTCGTGCAGGTTCGACGGGTGCAACCCCGCGTCGCCGCCGTCGGTGCGCGACCACGTCGGCTTGGGTCCGTCGAGCCGGATCCCGGTGCGGTTGGCGTGGCTCGCGGTGATCCACGTGGTCTCGTAGAACTGCGTCATGTCCGCGTCGGTGAAGTACGACGGCGACGGCTGCGGACCCTCGGTGACCGCGAGGTGCCACGTGTGGGTCAGTTCGGGGCGCACGTCGTCCGGGACACGCGCCGGCGCGGTCGACGTGTCGCTCTCGGGGCGTATCCCCAGCACGTCGCCGGTCGCGACGGCGCTGCCGGTGACGCCGCCGAACCCGCCGAGCGTGAACGTCGATGCGCTGCCGTGGAACAGCGGGACGTCCAGCCCGCCGCGCACGGCGAGGTACGTGCGCAGTCCGGTGTCGGCGGGGGCGCCGATGTCGAGCACCGAGCCGGCGGCGATCTCGATCGGCTCCCACATCGCCGCCGCGAGTCCGTCGACGGTCACCGGTGCGTCGGCGCCCGTCACGCACACCACCGTCGGCGTGGAGAACTCGAGCCGCGGTCCCTGCAGCGTGCATTCGAGGCCGGGTGCGTCGACCGGATTGCCGACGGCGGTGTTGGCGAGCCGGAACGACAGGTCGTCCATCGGGCCCGACGGCGGAATACCGACCTGCCACAGCCCGATCCGGCCCGGAAGGTCCTGCACGGTCGTCATGGTGCCGGCCCGCAGCACGTCGATGCGCGGTCCCGTGGCCGGGATGTCGGCGAGTGCGGACGTCGTGTGGTCGGTGAGCGGCTGGGCGCAGATGTGCCGCAGCTGAGGGAGATTGGTCTGCACGCCGTAGAGGCGGGTCTCCGCCAGCGCGCCGCCCAGCTTCGCGACCGCCTCCTCGCGGGTGTCGCCGCGGGTGACGATCTTCGCGAGCATCGGGTCGTAGTGGGCACTCACCTCGGTGCCGGTGTCGACCCACGTCTCCACCCGCGCGGCGGCGGGAAACTGCACCGACGTGAGCGTCCCGGCGCTGGGCCGATAGTCCCGCCCGGGATCCTCGGCGTACACGCGGGCCTCGACGGCGTGGCCGGTGATCGCCGGGCCGCTGTCCGGCAGACCGTCCAGCATCGACGCGTCGCCGCCCGCCAGGCGCAGCATCCACGCCACCAGGTCGACACCGGTCACCTCCTCGGTGACGGGATGCTCCACCTGCAGTCGGGTGTTCATCTCCAGGAACGACGCCTCGCCGCGGTCCACGTCGAACACGAACTCGACGGTGCCCGCCGAACGGTAGTTCACCGACGACGCCAGATCGCGGGAGGAGCGCAGCAACTGCTCGGTGACGTGGTCGGGCAGGCCCGACGCCGGCGCCTCCTCCACCACCTTCTGGTTGCGGCGCTGCAGCGAGCAGTCACGGGTGCCCAGGCTCACCGTGCGACCGGCGCCGTCGCCGAACACCTGCACCTCGATGTGACGCGCGCGGGCGACGAAACGTTCCAGGAAGACGCCCGACGACGAGAAGTTCGCCGCCGCCATCCGCTGCACCGTGTCGTACGCCGCGCGCAGCGCCTCCGGTGTGAAACACGCCTGCATGCCGATACCGCCGCCGCCACCGACCGCCTTGAGCATCACCGGGTAGCCGATGCGCTCGGCCTCGGCGAGGGCCTCCTCGACCGATTCGAGGAGGCCGCTGCCGGGAACCAGCGGGACGCCCACGGCGCGTGCCGCCTCGCGGGCGGTGTGCTTGTTGCCGAACACCCGGAGCTGATCGGGAGTGGGGCCGACGAACGCGATACCGGCCTGCTCCGCCGCCGCGGCGAATTGCTCGTTCTCCGAGAGGAACCCGTAGCCGGGGTGGATCGCCCCGGCGCCGGTGGCGAGGGCCGCCTCGATGACCTTGTCGGTGCGCAGATACGACTCCGCCGCGGGGGCGGGTCCGAGCCGGACGGCCGCGTCGGCCATCTCCACGTGGGCGGCACACGCGTCGGCGTCGGAGTACACGGCGACGGTCTTGAGCCCGAGTTCGCGAGCGGACCGGACGATGCGGCAGGCGATCTCGCCGCGATTGGCGACGAGCAGGGTGTCGAAAGCGGGGAACACGAAAGGTCTCCTTCGGTGGGAGGGAGCAGCGGAGGCCGGTGAGAGCGGCAGGTCAGATCGCCATGGCGGAGCGCACGACGGACTCGGCGTCGGCGCCGCCGGCACCGGTCGACGTGACGCGGCCGGACTCGAGGACGTAGTAGCGCTGGGCGGATTGCAGGGCGAACCCGATGTGCTGCTCCACCAGGAGGACACCGAGATTGCCGCGGCGCGTGAGTTCGACGATCGCGGATTCGATCTCGGCCACGACCGACGGCTGGATGCCCTCGGTCGGCTCGTCGAGCACCAGCACGCGCGGTTCGGTGATGAGTGCGCGGGCGATCGCCAGCTGCTGACGTTGACCGCCCGAGAGCAGCCCGGCCCGTCGGTCGAGTAGCGATTCGAGTGCCGGGAACAGTGCCAGCTGCTCGTCGATGAGCGCCTTGCCGCGCTTGCGGCCGTCGGCGACCACCTGCATGTTCTCGAGTGCGGTCAGCTGGCCGAACGACTGCTGGCCCTGCGGGACGTACGCGAGGCCGCGGGCGACACGGGCGCTCGGCCGCAGCCTGGTGACGTCCCGGCCGTCCAGCAGGACCTTGCCCGACGTCGTCTTCGCCAGCCCGACCGCGGCGCGCAGCAGCGTGGTCTTGCCGGCGCCGTTGTGTCCCATGACCGCGGCGACGCCGTCGGCGGGCACGGTGACGGTGGCGCCGTGGATGATCTCGGTGCGGCCGTAGCCGGTGCGGATGTCGACGAGCTCCAACATGATCAGGCCTCCTCGAGAACGTCGGCGGCGGCCGCGGTGCCGAGGTACACCTGCTGCACCATCGGGTGGGCCTGAATCTCTTCGACGCTGCCGTCGGCGATGACCTTGCCGCGGGCCAGCACCGTCACGGAGGTCGCGAAGGCCCGCATGAAGTCCATGTCGTGCTCGACGACCACGACGGTGCGCTCGGCGCCGATGCGTCGCAACAGGTTCCCGGTCTCTTCGCGTTCCTCGTGGCTCATGCCGGCCACGGGCTCGTCGAGCAGGAGGACGTCGGCGTCCTGCACCAGCAGCATGCCGATCTCGAGCCACTGCTTCTGGCCGTGCGGCAGGATGCCGGCCTTGCAGTCGCGCAGGTCGGTCAGGCCGATCGTAGCGAGGGCTTCCTCGATCTGCGGCAGGACATTTCTGCGGCGGCGGAGCAGTGTCAGCGCGGATCGTCCGGCGCCGGCGGCGATGTCGAGGTTCTGCAGGACCGTGAGGTCCTCGAACACCGACGCGGTCTGGAAGGTGCGTCCTACGCCCGAGCGGGCGATCTTGTGGACCTTCTGCCCCAGCAGTTCGACACCGGACTTGGTGACCGAACCGGTGGCCGGCACCAGGCCGGTGACGGCGTCCACCAGCGTGGTCTTGCCGGCGCCGTTGGGCCCGATGAGGAAGCGTAGATCGCCCTGGAACAGCGTCAGATCGACGCCGTCAACGGCGGTGAAGCCGTCGAATGTGACCCGCAGATCGCGAATCTCGAGGTACTGGCTGGACATTCCGGCGTTGCCGCCGAGGGTGGGCTGGGGTTCGGTCATCGTGCGACCTCCAGTTCGCGGGCGGACTCGGGTTCGCTTTCGAGGGGAGCGGCGCGCCGGCGCCGTCCGAAGAGCTTGGCCAACCCCGCGATGCCGGCCGGGAAGAAGCCGATGACGACGATGAACAGCAGGCCCTGCGCGTACGTCCACGCCGACGGAAAGTTCTCCGACAGGGTGGTCTGTGCCCACGCGACACCGATCGCGCCGAGCACCGGCCCGAGCAGGGTGGTGCGGCCACCGATCGCCACCCCGATGAGGAACGCGATCGAGGGGACGATGCCCACATCGGCGGGGGAGATGATGCCGACGATCGGCACGAACAGTGCGCCCGCGATGCCGGCGAAGAACGCGGCGACCGTGTAGGCCACGACCTTGATGTTCGCGGGGTCGTAGCCCAGGAACCGGACCCGCTCCTCCTGATCGCGGACCGCGACCAGGAGCTCACCGTAGCGGGAGTTCATCAACTGCCGGGTCGCGGCGACGACGAGCAGCAGTACGGCGGCTGCGATGAAGAACAACATCCGCTTGTTCGCCGGATCGGACAGATTGAAGCCGAAGAACGTGCGGAACCGATTGAGGCCGTTGGATCCACCGATCGACTGCTGGCCGATGAGCAGGATCGCGAACGCCGCCGCGAGCGCCTGCGACAGGATTGCGAAGTACGCGCCCTTGACCCGGCGCTTGAACACGCCGAGGCCGAGCAGGAACGCGACGAACGCGGGAACGAGCAGGATCGCGGCGATGGTCGTGAACGGATCCGCGAACGGCGTCCAGTAGGAGGGGAGTTCGCGGATGCCGGCGATCTGCATGAAGTCCGGCACCGAGTCCCCGCGCAGTTCCGCGTCGGCGATCTTGAGATGCATCGCCATGATGTAGGCGCCGAGGCCGAAGAACACACCCTGTCCGAGGGTGAGCATTCCTCCACGGCCCCAAGCTAATCCGATGCCGACCGCGACTATCGCGAAGCACAGGAACTTGGCCAGGAGATTGAGCCGGAAGTCCGACAGCATGGCCGGTGCGACTCCGAAGAGGACGACCGCGGCGACGGCGAATCCCACCCACACCCGGTAGCGACTGAGCACGGTCATACCAGGCTCCTTGTCTTGGCGACGAACAGTCCCTGCGGGCGGACCTGCAGGAAGATGACGATGAGCACGAACACGATCACCTTGGCGATCGACGCCGTGGTCGAGTACTCGATGAACGAGTTCAGAATGCCGAGCGCGAAGGCCGCGACCACGGCACCCGACAGCCGGCCCAGGCCACCGATCACGACCACGAGGAACGCGTCGATCAGGTACGACTGGCCGATGGTCGGGCTCGTCGACCCGATCAGCGTGAGCGCGACACCGGCGACGCCGGCCAAACCGGAGCCGATGAAGAATGTCGTCACATCGGTTCGGCGCGACGAGATTCCGCTGGTCTCCGCAAGGTCGCGGTTCTGCACGACGGCCCGGATGCGGCGACCCATCGAGGTCTTCGCCAGTGCGAAGGACAGCACCGCGACCGCGACGATCGCGAGCACCAGGATGAAGATGCGGGTCTTCGGCACCACGGCGCCGAGGATCTCCACGCCGCCGGTGAGCCACGTGGGTGCGACGACGTTGACGGCGGGCGCACCGAAGATGTCCCGGGCCAGCTGCTGGAGTACCAGTCCCACACCGAAAGTCACCAGCAGGGTGTCCAGCGGCCGGTGGTACATCCGCCGGATCAAGGTGGCCTCGAGCAGCACGCCCATCAGGCCGCCCACCACGAAGCCCACCACCAGGGAGATCAGCAGCGACGCCCCGGCGCTCGAAACGACCTGCTGCACCACGTACGCGGTGTACGAGCCGGCCATGATGAATTCGCCGTGGGCCATGTTGATCACGCCCATCTGGCCGAAGGTCAGCGACAGGCCCAGTGCCGCCAACAACAGGATCGACCCGATGCTCAGGCCGGTGAACAGCTGCCCGATAACGACATCCATCGGTGCCCGCCCTTCCTCGTCGTTGTTCGTGAGCTAGCTACCCGAGCCGGACAGGTCCTTCGCCCAGTCGTAGCTCTCGAGGTACGGGTCCGGCTGGATCGGGCCGTCGGACTCCCACACGGTGTAGATCAGGCCGTCGCCGCGGATCTCGCCGATGCGCGCGGTCTTGGTGATGTGGTGGTTGTCGCCGTCGATGGTCACCAGGCCCTCCGGTGCCTGGAAGCTGACACCGTCGGCCGCGGCCTGGACGTCGGCCACCGCGAACGAATCGGCCTTCTCGACGGTGTTCTTCCACAAGTACACCGACGTGTAGGCGGCCTCCATCGGATCCGACGTCGGCTTGTTCGCTCCGTACTTCGCCTTGTATGCGTCGACGAACTTCTTGTTCTCGGGCGAGTCGACGGTCTGGTAGTAGTTCCAGGCGGTGAGCTGACCGGTCACGTTCTGCGCACCGATGCCGCCCACCTCCTCCTCGGCGATCGACACCGAGACCACCGGCATGTCAGCGGCTTTCAGACCCACATTGGCGTACTCGCGGAAGAACGCGACGTTCGAATCACCGTTGAGGGTGTTGAAGACGGCGTCGGCGTCGGCGGTGCGGACCTTGTTGACGATCGTCGAGAAGTCGGTGGAACCGAGCGGCGTGTAGTCCTCGCCCTTGATCTCGATGCCGTTGGCGGCCGCGTACGCCTTGATGATCCGGTTGGCGGTCTGCGGGAAGACGTAGTCGCTGCCCACCAGGTACAGCGACTTGACGCCCTTCTCCTTCAGGTAGTCCAGCGCGGGAACGATCTGCTGGTTGGTGGTCGCGCCGGTGTAGAAGATGTTGGGGGAGTCCTCGAGGCCCTCGTACTGCACGGGGTAGTACAGCAGCGCATTGTTGTCCTCGAACACCGGCAGCATCGCCTTGCGGCTCGACGACGTCCAACCACCGAAAACGGCTGCGACACAGTCGCTGCTGATGAGCTTCTCGGCCTTCTCTGCGAACACCGTCGGCTCGGACGCGCCGTCCTCGGCGACGACCTGGATCTTCTTGCCGAGCACGCCGCCGGCGTTGTTGATCTCCTCGACCGCGAGGGCGATGGAGTCGCGGACGGTGACCTCGCTGATCGCCATCGTGCCGGACAGCGAGTTGAGCGAACCGACCTTGATCGTGTCGCCCGACGTGTCGACGCAGGACGCGGTGGACGTCGTACCGGCGGCCGAGGTGTCCGACGCCTTGCTGCCGCAGGCGGTGAGAACCAGGCCGAGGGCCGCGAGTGCGGCCGGGGCGGTGAGAGCACGCTTCGAGAACGTGGGCATGAACGAGCCTTTCCGTCGAGAGGAATGACGCTGAGCTGCGGAGAGGTACGTATACGACGCTGTATCCGTGATTCGAGACAGTAGGCGGAAGTTGTTGCGCCGGAATGTCTGTGGATCACGAGTTCGTGTCGCGTATTACGTACGCATGAACAGGAGCTCACGCGGCCTCGACGGACGAGACCCGACTATCGGGAAAGGTGCTGGTGGATCAGAGGATCGTGTACGGCGACACCGAGCTGCGGTGCTCGTTGATGTCGAGTTCCTTGCCCAGGGGAGGGAAGGCCCGCTGCGGGCAGTTCATCCGCTCGCACACACGGCAGCCGGCACCGATCGGGGTGGCGGTGCTGCCACCGAGATCGAGACCGTCGGCGTAGACCACCCGCGGCGCGTGCCGCAGCTCGCATCCCAGACCGATCGCGAACGTCTTGCCGGGCTGCCCGTACCGCTGCGCGCGGCGCTCGACGGTGCGCGCCACCCACAGGTAGTTGCGGCCGTCCGGCATCTGCGCGATCTGCGTCATGATCTTGCCGGGGTACGCGAACGTCTCGTACACGTTCCACAGCGGGCACGTGCCGCCGCTGGACGAGAAGTGGAAACCGGTGGCGGACTGACGCTTCGACATGTTGCCGGCGCGGTCGACTCGGACGAACGACCACGGCACGCCCCGCTGCTTCGGGCGCTGCAGCGTCGACAGCCGGTGACAGATCGTCTCGTAGCTGATCGCGTAGAACGCCGACAGCCGCTCGATGTCGTACCGGAAGTCCTCCGCGATCTCGTGGAACTGGCCGTACGGCAGCACCGTGGCCGCCGCGAAGTAGTTGGCGAGGCCGAGCATCGCGAGCGAGCGGGCCTCGTCGGAGGTGAAGTTGCCCTCGTCCACCAGCCGGCGGAGCAGATCGCCGCACTCGAGGTAGGCGAGCTCGGTCGCGAACTTGAACACCTGCTGCCCACCCGACAGCGCGGGCGAGATCTCGAGCACCCGGGTCTCCGGGTCGTAGCGGTGCAGCACGTTCTCGCCGAGATCGATGCGGCGGACGATCTGGACGTCGTGCAGGTTCTCGAGCCGCCGGGCGATCCCGTCGGCGATGTCGCCGCGGTGGAAGCGCAGGCGCGCGGTGAGGTCCTCCGCGGCGGTGTCGAGGTCGTGGATGTAGTTCTGCCGCTGATAGAAGTAGTCGCGCACTTCCTCGTGCGGCATCGTGATCGACCCGCTGCCGCTGCCGTCGCTGAACCGGTCCTCGGTGGCCGCGGCCAACTGCGCCGACGTGTTCCGGAAGCGGCGGTGCATGTTCACCATCGCCTTGGCCAGACCCGGATGCGACGACACCATCTCCGCGATCTCCTGCGCATCGGCGTCGATGCCCATGTCCTTGTCGAGAGCCACCTCGCGCAGCTCGGCGATCAACCGGGTGTCGTCCTGCGACGAGAAGAACGTGGTGTCGACCCCGAACACCTCACTGATCCGCAACAGCACCGGCACGGTCAGCGGGCGCACGTCGTGCTCGATCTGGTTGAGGTAGCTGGCCGAGATGTCCAGCGTCTTGGCGAGGGCGGCCTGGCTCAGGCCACGCTCGGTGCGGAGCTGTCGCAGCCGGGCGCCGACGAAGGTCTTGGACATGCTCGCCAGCGTACGAGCGCCCTGCTAACCGTGCAAAGGCTCGGCTTAGCATCGGCACGCCGAGAGGTGTTCACGGACGAAACGAACAACAGACCGAACATGACGTTTCAGGCACAAGCCTTGACATCTCGGTGACGGTGGCAAAAGCTTGGCGACAGTCATTGATCGATTGTGTAAAGCATTGGTTGCTAGGCAGTTTGGGGCGAGCGGTGGGGGCTCGCGCGTCCCGAGCGCACGGACGTGGGCGCCCTCCGCAGGGCGGGAGCCCCCGGTTCACGCTCGCCCTCCGCACCGGGCGTGGGCCGTTCTCTGCTGCAGTGTCGCCGGTCGGCCCCGCGTCGGCCCGGCATTCGACCAGGAACCGCCAGAGGCCACGATGATCTTCACCTCCAAGCGCCGAGCTCGCGTCGGACTTCGCGCTTCGACACTCCTCCCGTCCAGTGACGCCGTGGAATCCGGTTCCGTGGCGTCGGGGTCCGTGGAGCCGTCGGACGCGGTCGGCCCCGTCGAGGTGGCGGCAGCGCCGGACGACGAGACCGCCGGGCCGGCGACGGGGGCCGACGCGGTAGCCGTGGCCGCCCGCTGGCTCGTCCTCACGACAGACGTGAGCCGGGGATTCGCCCGCGCGCTCCTGCCCGAGCCCTTCGCGGTCGCGGATCGGCCCCAACTGGCGGTGTGGATCGTCGAACCACTGTCCGCGGACTCGGACGCCGTGGGTGTTCCGGTCGGTCGGTTGTTCGCCGGGATGTCGTGCAACTGTCTGTTGCCGGGAGAGCAGGACGAGAGCGCGTACACGTCGGACTTCCTCGTCGGCGCCCCCATCGAGGAGGGCGACCGCGACCCGTTCTCTCTGCCGGACCTACCGCACACGGCGCTGAGCCTGGTGAACGGCGTCGGCGGGATGGGCTTCTCCATCCCCCCGGTCGACGGCGTCGGCAGGGGAGTGGTGGGCCACGTCGAGCTGGCCGAATGCGACGGCGAACAGGTACAGCTCACCCCCGACTGGCTCGCGTGTCAGTCGTGGCGGGAGGACGTCGTGAGCGGCTCGGGGACCGGTGCGGAGATGCCGACACTGGTCCACACCCAGTGGGAGGTCACGCGGCTGTCGCCGATCGTCACGGGTTCCGCGGTCATCGAGTGTGCCGAGTTCGGCTCCCATGCCTACGACCTGTCCGGGTCGACGGCTGCCCTCGACGCGCGGTACGGCTTCGCGCGCGTGGCCATTCTCGGCCGGCAGTAGCGCCGCCGTCGCGGCTACCCGCGAGGCCCGAAGTATCTGTGACGCCGATTCCCGACCGTTCCGGTGTGCGGAACGCTGTCCGATTCCTGTGATTGCCCTCACAAGCCTGCGAACGGTTCGGTGAGGGCGCCGTCCGCTTCGGGTGTCCGACGTGTCCAACTTCACCTCTCGGGGTCCTGTCCGGTTTTCGCGCTAACCCCGAGGTGAGGGCCTACTTGCGGGTAACTTTCATTGCTACTGATCGGTAACCCAAGCAACTGCTTGGCTCCATGAAAATTAGCAAGCTTTGCAGATTGAAATGAAAAGCTAGCGAAGATTGGCATTAGCAACAGGTAGACGGCGGTTTTCGGCTGTGCCATTCTCGGTTCGTACATCCGAACGGCCTGGCAACGATGTGAAGCAGTACATCCGTACCGGTCGAAGCAGCAGACAAGAAGTGGAGCTTTCGATGTCGACCACCGGCACCCCGAGGACCGCAGAAGAGATCCAGAAGGATTGGGACACCAACCCCCGCTGGAAGGGCGTCACGCGCAACTACACGGCCGAGCAGGTCGTCAAGCTGCAGGGCACCGTGGTCGAAGAGGCCACCCTCGCTCGTCGCGGCTCCGAGATCCTCTGGGATCTCGTCAACAACGAGGACTACATCAACTCGCTCGGTGCGCTCACCGGCAACCAGGCCGTCCAGCAGGTCCGCGCGGGCCTCAAGGCCATCTACCTCTCCGGCTGGCAGGTCGCCGGCGACGCCAACCTCTCCGGCCACACCTACCCGGACCAGTCGCTGTACCCGGCGAACTCGGTTCCGCAGGTCGTCCGCCGCATCAACAACGCGCTGCTGCGCGCCGACGAGATCGCCAAGGTCGAAGGTGACACCTCCGTCGACAACTGGCTCGCTCCGATCGTCGCCGACGGTGAGGCCGGCTTCGGTGGCGCCCTCAACGTCTACGAGCTGCAGAAGGCCATGATCGCGGCCGGTGTCGCCGGTTCGCACTGGGAGGACCAGCTCGCGTCGGAGAAGAAGTGCGGCCACCTCGGTGGCAAGGTGCTCATCCCGACCCAGCAGCACATCCGCACCCTCACCTCCGCGCGTCTGGCCGCCGACGTCGCCGACGTCCCGACGGTCGTCATCGCCCGCACCGACGCCGAGGCCGCCACGCTGCTGACCTCCGACGTCGACGAGCGTGACCGCGAGTTCCTCGACGGCACCCGCACCGCCGAGGGCTTCTACGGCGTCAAGAACGGCATCGAGCCCTGCATCGCCCGCGCCAAGGCCTACGCCCCGTACTCCGACCTCATCTGGATGGAGACCGGTGTGCCGGACCTCGAGGTCGCCAAGAAGTTCGCCGAGGCCGTCCGCAGCGAGTTCCCGGACCAGCTGCTGGCGTACAACTGCTCGCCGTCCTTCAACTGGAAGGCGCACCTGGACGACGCGACCATCGCGAAGTTCCAGAAGGAGCTCGGCGCGATGGGCTTCAAGTTCCAGTTCATCACCCTGGCCGGCTTCCACTCGCTCAACTACGGCATGTTCGACCTGGCGCACGGCTACGCCCGCGAGGGCATGACCGCCTTCGTCGACCTGCAGGAGCGGGAGTTCAAGGCTGCCGAGGAGCGCGGCTTCACCGCCATCAAGCACCAGCGTGAGGTCGGCGCCGGCTACTTCGACAGCATCGCCACCACCGTCGACCCCAACACCTCGACGGCAGCCCTCAAGGGCTCCACCGAAGAGGGCCAGTTCCACTAGGCCTCTCGACCTCTCGGGAGGGATCGGCGGGGTGTCCTCCACGTCGATCCCTCCCGGGGACCCGACCTCCACTTCCGAAAAAGGAGCTGACGTGACCAGCGAAAAGATTCAGCGCGTCGGCGTGATCGGCGCCGGCATCATGGGTTCCGGAATCGCCGAGGTGTGCGCCCGTGCACACGTCGACGTGCTGGTGTACGAGCCGAGCCGCGAACTCGCGGCAGCAGGACGCTCGCGCATCCTGCGCTCGCTCGACCGTGGCGTGAGCAGCGGCAAGATCACCGAACGCGAGCGGGAGCAGGCCGCCTGGCGGCTGCGCTTCACCTCCGACCTCGGCGACTTCGCCGACCGGCAGCTCGTAGTGGAGGCCGTCGTCGAGGACGAGAAGATCAAGAGCGAGATCTTCGCCGAACTCGACTCGATCGTCACGGATCCGGACGCGGTGCTCGCATCGAACACGTCCTCGATCCCGATCATGAAGCTGGGGATTGCGACGAGTGCGCCGGAACGCGTCATCGGCATGCACTTCTTCAACCCCGTTCCCGTCCTCCCGCTCGTGGAACTGGTCACCACGCTCAAGACCAGCCCCGCGGTGTCGGCACGAGCGGAGGCGTTCGCGAGCGAGCTGCTCGGCAAGCAGGTCGTGCGGTCTGCGGACCGGTCCGGCTTCGTCGTCAACGCGTTGCTCGTGCCGTACCTGCTCTCCGCGATCCGCATGGTGGAGTCGGGCTTCGCCACCAAGGAAGATGTCGACAAGGCGATGGTGCTCGGATGTGCGCACCCGATGGGTCCGCTCGCGCTGACCGATCTGGTGGGACTTGACACCGTCAAGTCGATCGCCGACTCGATGTACGAGGAGTTCAAGGAGCCGCTGTACTCGGCCCCGCCACTGCTGCTGCGGATGGTCGAGGCAGGGCTCGTCGGCAAGAAGTCGGGCGCCGGCTTCTACGAATACGCCGACAACGGCCGTGTCACGAAGAAGGCAAGCTGAACAAGCGCTCCGCACCCGTGCGCCTTTTTGGTAGCTCCCGCTACCGGAAAGGCGCACGGGCGGCGTAGCCGCCTACGAAAGGTCGATCCGCATGTCCGCCGCAAACACCGCCGGGTACGGATCCAGCGTCCTCGGATACCCCCGCATCGGGCCCCGCCGTGAACTCAAGCGAGCTCTCGAGGCCTACTGGCACGGCACCGGTTCCAAGGCCGAACTCGTCTCCGTCGCAAGGGAACTGCAGGAGCAGACCTGGAGCGAGCTGGCTGCCACCGGGTTGACCCAGGTCCCGGGCAACACGTTCTCCTACTACGACCACGTGCTCGACAACGCGCTGCTGTTCGGCGCGGTCCCCGAGCGGTTCGCTCCGCTCGAGGGTGAGCTGGACCCGCTCGACTTCTACTTCACGATGGCTCGCGGCCGGCCCGACTTCCCGCCGCTCGAGCTGGTGCGCTTTTTCGGCACCAACTACCACTACCGGCAGCCCGAACTGTCGGAGAACACGACGTTCGAGCTGCATTCGGAGACCCTGCTCGACGAGTTCGAGCGCGCCAAGGCCCGCGGCATCGAGCTGCGCCCGGTGGTCCTCGGCCCACTCTCGCTGCTGCTGCTGTCGAAGATCGCGCCCGATTCCACCGCAGAGGGTTTCGCGCCCCTCGACCTCCTCGACCGGCTGCTGCCCGAGTACGAGAAGCTGTTCGCGCAGCTGGCCAAGGCCGGCGCGACGTGTGTCCAGCTGGACGAGCCGTGTTTCACCGAGGACCGGACCGCGGATGAGCTCGCCGCTCTCGGCCGCGCGTACGACAAGCTCGCCCACGCGCCGCTGCGCCCGCGCATCCTCGTCACCGGCCCGTACGGGTCGCTGGGGGAGGCCCTGCCGATCCTGGCTGCGACACCTGTCGAGGCGCTGGGTCTGGACCTGATCAACGGGCGCATCACCGCCGAGGAACTGGCGAAGGTGCCGGGTATTCGCCGCAAGCGCATCTATGCGGGCATCGTCGACGGCCGCAACGTGTGGCGTGTCGACCGGTTCAACACCCTGACGTACCTCAACCAGATCAAGGACGTCACCCCCGATCTGGTCGTCTCGACGTCGTGCTCACTGCTGCACGTCCCGTACGACGTGCTCATGGAGTACGACATGCCCGGCGACGTCGCCGACCGGCTCGCCTTCGCGAAACAGAAGGTGGGCGAAGTGGTCTCGCTCGCGAAGGCCCTCACCGAGGGGCCGTCGGAGCGGTGGCGCAAGAAGCCGACGTCGGTGCACTTCAAGCAGAAGCACGACGTCCGCGCCCGGGTCAATGCGATCAAGCCGGAGCATCGCGTCCGCGCCCCGTACGAGGAGCGCCGGATCGCGCAGCAGGCACGCCTGAACCTGCCGCCCGTGCCCGCGACCACGCTGGGCTCGTTCCCGCAGACCGACGAGATCCGCCAGGCCCGTTACGAACTGGGTGAAGGACGCCTCGACTGGGACGAGTACTACAAGCGGATCCAGGACGAGATCGCCAAGACGATCGCGCTGCAGGAGGACATCGGCCTGGACGTGTTCGTCCACGGCGAGCACGAGCGCAACGACATGGTGCAGTACTTCGCCGAACTGCTCGAGGGCTACGCGTTCACCCACAACGGTTGGGTGCAGGCGTACGGCTCACGGTGCACCCGTCCGCCGGTGCTGTACGGCGACGTCCGTCGTCCGAGGCCGATGACGGTCGAATGGATCACGTACGCGCAGTCCCTGACCGACAAGCCGGTCAAGGGCATGCTCACCGGACCGGTCACGATGCTGGCGCGCTCGTTCGTGCGCCAGGACCAGCCGCTGCACGAGACCGCCGACCAGTTGGCGCTGGCCATCCGGGACGAGATCGCCGATCTCGAGGCCGCCGGTATCGCGATCATCCAGGTCGACGAGCCGGCCGTCCGGGAACTGTTGCCGCTGCGGGAGACCGGGCGCAAGGAGTACCTGGACTGGGCCGTCGACGCTTTCCGTCTCGCGACGGGCGGCGCCAAGCCGGCGACCCAGATCCACACGCACCTGACCTACTCCGGTCAGCGGTCCGTCGTGGACGCGATCGAACGACTCGACGCCGACGTCACGGCTATCGTCGCGACCCGGTCGATCAGCTGGGTGCTCGAGGCCATCAAGGAGAAGGCGCTCACGCACGGCGTCGGACCCGGTGTGTACGAGAGCCGTTCGGCCCGGATCCCCGACATCGACGAACTCGACGCGCTGCTCACCGAGGCCGCCGAATCCGTGGATCTCGACCGGCTGTGGGCCAACCCCGACGGCGGGCTCAAGACCCGCCACTACTGGCAGCTCGAGCCGTCGCTGCGCAACCTCGTGGCTGCGGCTCGGCGTTTGCGGCGGCGTGCCGCGCAGGGGTAGGCACGCCGACCCTTGCAGCACACCGGGAGCGGATCGTCTGCGGATCCGCTCCCGGTGTGCTGTGTTCGGAAGGTCCTAGGAGCTTCCGGAGCTGCCCGACGAACTCGTCTCGATCGGACCGTCGGGCACCTCGGCGCCCGCCGAGCCCGGACGGTTGATCTTGACCGTGACCGGTCCGCTGCCGTCGGCGACGACGGTGACGATACGGGCGCCGGGCGCGGACGTGACCTGTCCGCCGTCGACCTGCACCGCGTATCCGTCCGGGTAGTGCAGATCCGACACGAAGATCTCGGTGGGCCGCGTCGCCGCCCGCGGTGTGTAGCGGTACGCGAAGTCGCCGTTGTCGGCGTCGAAGATCATCCGCCCGGGCTCACCGGCCGTGGCCTGTGGATATGTGCGTACGAGCTGACGTCCCACCTCGCCGAGGAACGGGTCGGTGGCGTTGCCGGCACCGAAATGCCAGTACTGCCAACCGATGAAGCGTTCGTCGGCGCGCGCGAGCGTGTTCTTCAGAACCGTCGGATCACCGTCGCCGAACTCGGTGACCACGGTCGGGACGTTCGCGCGCTCGGTGATCGCGTCGATGTTCGACCACGTGAGGTCCTGCTGCGGAACACACAACCCGCGCAGCGCTTGCGGCAGTCCGAGATAGATGGCGAGCTGACTGGGGATGCAGTAGTCGTGCGGCGCGAAGACGACGTCGGCGGTGGTCAGGGCGGGTGTGACGGGTGGATCGAACAGATTCGACGGCATCATCTGGTTCCATGTGACGTTGGGCTCCCAGTACACCGGAATCGTCGGGTTCTGTGCGCGAACGGCGTCGGTCAGTTTCTGCATCGCGGCCTGGTACGTGCGGTCGAAATCCGGGCACCCGTTCGGGAAGCACGAGAGGAACCGCGACCCGGGCCACGGCTCGTTCAACAGCTCGATCCCCATCACGCCCGGTTTGCCCTCCACGCGCTCGGCCAGTGCGCCGAGCGCGGTGCCGAGATGGTCGAGCGCGCCGTGCGTGTTGCCCCACACCTCGTCCCAGCCCGCGTTGAGGCTCGGCATCAGGTAGTAGAGCGGGAACCCGGGGTTCGGTTCCCACTCGCGCGGTCGGGACTCGATGGCCCACTCGGGAAAGCCGTTGCCACCCCATGCCTTCGAGAGACCGTCCTGGTGGTTGTCGAGCAGGACGTGGATCCCGCGGGCGGTGAGGGCGTCGACCACGCCGGTGAGCCGGTCGAGGTACGCCTCGTCGATCTGCCCGCGTTGCGGCATCAACGCGTCGAACGAGGTGCCCAGACGGACCGTGTTGAAGCCGTGCCGGACCAGGATGTCGATGTCCTGCGGTGTGAGCGTCTCACCCGCGGGCAGGTAGGGCGCATCCTTGTCGACATTGTTGACGCCGTGCAGAAGTACGGTGCGTCCGTAGCCGTCGACGAGGTGGGTGCCGTCGGCCTGCAGCGTGGTGATCGGCGTGGGGGGTGGCGCCGCGGAAGCGGTCGTGGACGACAGGACGGCTGAGCACGCTGCGATCGCCGCAGCGAATGCGACAACGGTTTTGCGCATTCGATCCCTCGGTTCGCGTCGGATGGTCCCAGCGGATATGGACACATGTTCAGTTGTCGGGGATGGTAAGGCGGATCGCGATCCGCGCGGAGCGTTTCGGGGGAAACGGTCCATTTCTCCGGTGCAGGTCAGTCCTGGTTCTTTGCGCGTACTCGCCGGTAACGGGTAGGCATGGGGGATGCTTACCGCTTCCGCCTACGCGGCGAACTCCGCCGACGCCCCTCTCGAGAAGACCACCATCGAACGCCGCGAGGTCGGGCCGCGCGACGTCCTGATCGAGATCAAGTACGCCGGCATCTGCCATTCCGACATCCACACCGCCCGCAACGAGTGGGGCGGCACCAGTTACCCGGTCGTTCCGGGCCACGAGATCGCCGGCGTCGTCGCGCAGGTCGGGTCCGAGGTCACCAGGCACGCCGTCGGGGACCGCGTGGGCGTCGGCTGCTTCGTCGACTCCTGCCGCACGTGCGCCAGCTGCGAAGCCGGCGAGGAGCAGTACTGCGAGAACGGCGTCGTCGACACCTACAACACCGTCGGGCGGGACGGAAAGCGCACGGCTGGTGGGTATTCCACGCACGTCGTCGTGGACGAGGACTTCGTCCTGTCGATCCCGGACGGTCTCGAACTGGATGTCGCGGCGCCGCTGCTGTGCGCCGGCATCACGCTGTACTCGCCGCTCGCGCACTGGGGCGCCGGCCCCGGCAAGAAGGTCGCGATCGTCGGTATGGGCGGACTGGGCCACGTCGGCGTGAAGATCGCGCACGCGATGGGCGCCGAGGTCACCGTGCTCAGCCAGTCGCTGAGCAAGAAGGACGACGGCCTGCGCTTCGGCGCCGACCACTACTACGCGACCGCCGACAAGGAGACCTTCAAGGCGCTGCGCGGGAAGTTCGACCTGATCCTCAACACCGTGTCGGTGAACCTCGACATGGACCGCTACCTGTCGATGCTCGCGATCGACGGCACGCTGGTCGAGCTCGGCCTGCCCGAGAACCCGATCAGTGTCCGCGGCTTCTCGCTGCTCAAGAATCGTCGCAGCCTGGCCGGGTCGCTGGTCGGTGGCATCGCGCAGACGCAGGAGATGCTGGATTTCTGCGCGCAGCACGGTATCGGCGCGGAGATCGAGGTGATCCCCGCCGACCGGATCAACGAGGCCTACGACCGCGTCGTCGCCAGCGACGTGCGCTACCGCTTCGTGATCGACGCCTCGACCTTCTGACGGGCGCCTTCGTCCTGACCTCCCGCGGATGCGATCGCTTCCGCGGGAGGGCTTTCGGGAGCGGCATCGACCGGTCGGTTTCTCGCGCAGCGCGTTCGGGCGGCGTAGCGTCGAAGCACGGACCTCTATGCCGACACGGAGGAGGGACAGCGAATGACTCTCAACGACTTCGCTGGGTGGGCCGGGTACGGACTGGCCCTGACGGGCATCGCGGCGGCCGGGCTGTTCCTGGTCGCGGCGGGCGGAGGCTTCGCCGGGTGGGCGGTCATCGCGGGACTGGCCTCACTGGCCCTGCTGTCCGGGTCCGCCGCGATCTTCGGCGGCGTCACCCGACACGATCAGAAGATGCACCACAGCACCCCGCACATGCTCTGACGGCACGCGCTCGTCACGACAGTGCCAACCGCTCCTTCTCGACCTCGATGTCGAACTCGGCCGGAGGCCAGTCGAGGTCGAGCCGCCGCAGTGCGTCTATCAGTAGTTCGGTGACGGCAATGCGGCTGTACCACTTGCGATCACACGGGACCACGTACCACGGTGCGTGCTCCGTCGACGTCTTGTCGAGCATCGCCTGGTAGGCCTCCTGGTACTGCGGCCACAACTTGCGCTCGGTGACGTCCCCGGGGTTGTACTTCCAGAACTTGTCGCGGCGCTCGAGTCGCTCGGCCAGCCGGCGCTTCTGTTCGTCCAGCGACACGAACATCGCGACCTTCACGATGGTGGTGCCGTTGTGGACCAGTTCGCGTTCGAACTGGTTGATCTCCTCGTAGCGACCGGCCCACACGTCGGGCGGGACCAGATTGTGCACCCGCACCACCAGCACGTCCTCGTAGTGCGAGCGGTCGAACACCCCCAACTGACCGCCGCGAGGCAGTGCCTTGTTGATCCGCCACAGGTAGTGATGGCGCTTCTCCTCGGGCGTCGGGACCCCGAAGGCGGCGTGGTCGACGCCCTGGGGATCGACGTGGCCGATGACGTGCCGGACCATGCCGCCCTTCCCGGCGGTGTCCATGCCCTGCAGGATCAGCAGTACCGAACGCTTGTCTCCCGAGCGGCCGTTGGCGTACAGCTTCTCCTGCAGCGACGACAGCACCGCGCCGCGCTCCTCGAGCATGCGCTCGCCGTCGGCCTTGTTCCCGGTGAACCCCGGTGTGGCGCGGGGGTCGATCTCGGAGACCCGGGTGTGCGGTCCTGCGCGGAGCGCTTCGACGGCGGGGGTGGTCCACAGGTCACTCGCGTCCGCAGGCATGGACCGAACTGTGCCACAACGACTGCCGCAGAGGGTGGATTCAGCGGTCCGAACGCCAGCGTTCCTCGGCGACGCCGAGTTCCGTGGCAGGCGCGTCGCCGTACACCCACTCGCGGCCGATGCGGTGCCAGTTGGCGCTCGCGTCGAGCTGACCCAGGACGCCGAAGGTGAGGAAATCGGCGCGGCGCGAGAAAAGGTGCTCGGGCGGCAGGTTCTGGCTCTTCATGCCCGAGAACTCCGACGCCCGCGGATCGATCGCCAGGAGGAACCCGGTGCTCGCCATCTCCGGGGTGATGGCGATCTCCTCGTCCACCAGATTCCACTCGGCGGCCGCGTACACGTACTCGAGGCACTCGTCGGGCGTGACGTCGGCGTCCGGCGCGATGACACCGCGGCGCACCATCAGCGCGTAGAGATCGTCTCTGCGTCCCTCCGTCGCGGCGCGCAGGCACTGCTTCTCGAACTCGACGTGTTCGGCGTCCATGCGGTTGAACAGTCCGAAGTCGACGAACGCGACCCGGCCGTCGGTGCCGAGCAGCACGTTCCCGGGATGCGGATCGCCGCAGAACTCGTGGTACCGGTACAGCGACCCGATGTAGAAGCGGAAGATGATCTCGCCGATGCGGTTTCGCTCGTCCTGCGGGAGCGCGCAGATACTCGTGAACGGAGATCCCTCGAAGAACTCGCTCACGAGCACCCGCCGCGTGCTCAGCTCCGGGATGCTGTCCGGTACCGCGACGAACGGATGGCCCGCGTACAGCTGCGCGATCGCGTGCTGCGTGCGCGCCTCGCGCTCGTAGTCGAGTTCGCCCTCGAAGTTCAGCCGCAATTCGTTGAGCAGCGCGGGCGTCGACAGCGTCGGAACCGTCGACTTCCACACCTTGAGGAACATCGTCAGATTCTTCATGTCGGCGCGGATCGCGGCGTCGATACCCGGATACTGCACCTTGACCGCGACGTCCCGGCCGTCGTGCAGGCGGGCGCGGTACACCTGACCGATGGACGCGGCCGCGACGGGTGTGGGATCGAACTCGGCGAACACGTCGGAGGTCGGACGGCCGTAGTCGGCCTCGATCACCCGGCGCATGGTTTCGAACGGTGCGGTGGGAGCCTGGTCCCGCAGTGCGGCGAGCTTGCGCTGGAACTCCTCGCGATGAGCCTCCGGCACCAGATCGAGATCGAGGATCGAGAGCATCTGCCCGAGTTTCATCGCGACGCCCTTCATGCTGCCCAGCACCGTCACGAGCTGATCGGCGGCCGCCAGCACCGAATTCTCGGCGATCCGCGCACGGACCTCCTCGGAGCGCCCGACCATCGACACGCGCGTGCCGGCGTTGCGGATCACGCGGCCCGCCGCGACCTGCCCGAGCTTCGAACCCCGGACGAGGCGGGACGTGGGAACCTTGTCGGCCAACTGGACCTCCGGATGCGAGAAGCGACAAGGGACTGCTGCAACATGTGTTCGGTGGCGACGTGCCACACGTCACACTAGAGCAGTCCCTCGGTGTCCTCCATGACGGGAAACGGTGGCCGGGTGAGTCCGTCGACCATGTGGCTGCCCCACAGGTCCAGCCCGCTCACGCGGGCGGTGCCACTGCCCTCTGACGTAGTGATCGTCAGGTCGGTGCCGACGGGCGCCGCGTCCTCGCCGAGAGCGTGCGTCAGTTCGCGGACACGTCCCCGCCACACGAACCGACCGCTGATCGGCTCGAAGTTGCCCGACAGTTCGACGTCGACGATCACCGGGGGGCGCTGCCCGACGACCACGTGGGCCGGCCCGCGGTAGCCGTCCGGCTCGTCGTGGTCGTGCCCGTCCGCGTCGTCCGTGAAGTGAGTCACACGACAACGATACCTGTTACCGCTGGTAACACAAGAGGGGTCAGGCGTCCCCGGGCGCCCCGTCCGACTCGGTCGCCTTCTCCAGCAGCGGATGCGGAACCGACTTGAAGCGGGCCGGTGAACCGCTGGACGCCGCGATACCGGAGATTCCGCCCCACGTCATCATCACCAGGTAGTCGATGAGGTCGTCCGTCGACATCGACTTGTTGGAGATCCACCAGTGCGTCGCGAGCTGCACCGCGCCGACGACGCCGTACGCCCACGGCACCGAGCCGCCCGAGTCCATGCCCATGTTCCGCAGCCGCTCGCCGAGCACGGTCGCGAGCAGTTCCGCGATCATCCGCTCGGAATCGGCCACGACGTCCCGGTTCGGGCCCGCGCTGTTGGCCATCACGTACAGGTAGACGTCCGGGTCGGCCGCGACCGTCTCGACGTAGGCCGAGATCGCGACGCGCGTGAGGTCGTACTCGTCGAGATCCTCGCCGATGACCGCGTACATCCGCGGCGCCAGGATGGTCTCGACGTAGCGCATCATCGTCGCGCTCGTGAGGTCGTTCTTGTCGGTGAAGTACCGGTACAGCACCGTCTTGGAGACGCCGATCTCCGACGCGATGTCGTCCATGCCGATGTCGCGGCCCCGCGCACGGATGGCCGCGATCGTGCCGTCGACGAGTTCCTCGCGGCGGGCGATCTTGTGTTCGCGCCAGCGCCGCTTGCGCCCGTCGGGCTTCCCGGTCTCGGGTCGGCTGTCTTCGGTTGTCTGCAGATCTGCGCTTTGCTTCGGCACTACGTTTCGCCACATCCGTTCGAGGTTGAACCAGAAGGCCAGCTTAATGGGCGGGTGCGCCGGAGGTGATCTCTATCTCGGCAGCCGGGCCCGGTATCCGGGCACAATGTCGGTGTGCAGCCCGTCCAGTCAGCTCAGCCGCCCGCCCCGGCCCGGCCGCGCCCGGCGCAGCCGCAGCCGCCGTCGCCGTCGTCGTTCGCGGGCGTCTTCGACGATCCCGAGAAGCGTCGCGACCTACGGAAGATGAAGCTCGTCGCGACCGGCTTCCTCGTGTTCGCGACCGTCGTCTACCTCTTCTGCCGGTGGCAGGAGACGCGGGGAGCGGGCGCGTGGGTCGGTTACGTGCGGGCCGCATCGGAGGCCGGCATGGTGGGTGCGCTCGCCGACTGGTTCGCGGTGACGGCGCTGTTCCGGCATCCGCTCGGGCTGAAGATCCCGCACACCGCGATCATCAAGCGCAAGAAGGACCAGCTCGGCGAGAGCCTCAGCAACTTCGTCGGCGACAACTTCCTCGCACCCGACGTGGTGTCCGCCAAGGTCGCGAACGCACAGATCCCTCTCCGGGTCGGAACGTGGATGGCCGAACCCGAGCACGCGCAGCGGGTGGCCGCGGAGACCGCGACGCTGCTGCGCGGCGTGGTCGAGGTCCTCAACGACGAGGACGTCACCGCGATCATCGACAACACGATCGTCCGACGGATCGCCGAACCCGACTGGGGTCCGCCGATCGGCAAGGTCCTCGCCGAGCTGCTGCGCGAGAACCGCCAGCTGCCGCTGCTGGACCTGCTCGCCGAGCGGGCGCACCAGTGGGCGCTGAACAGTCAGGAGACCATCGACCGCATCATCAGCCGGGACTCGCCGTCGTGGTCGCCCAAGTTCGTCGACGCGATGCTCGGCGAGAAGATCTACCGCGAACTCGTCGAGTTCACGTGGAAGGTGCGTTCGAATCCCGAGCACGAGGTGCGTCTGGCGGCCAACCGGTTCCTGATCGACTTCGCCGACGACCTGCAGAACGACCCCGCCACCATCGCCAAGGCCGAGTCCATCAAGGCCGAGATCATGGGCCGCGAGGAGATCACCGGACTCGCCGCGGCCACCTGGAAGGTCGCCAAGCGACTCGTCATGGAGTCGGTCGACGACCCGAACAGCACCCTGCGCCGCAAGGTCGCCGAGAACGTCGTCGCGTTCGGCGAACGCCTGCGCGACGACGACGAGATGCGCGCGAAGGTCGACGGCTGGCTGCTGTCGGGCACGCGCTACGTCGCCGAGAACTACACGGACGAGATCACCGCCGTCATCACCGAGACCGTCGAGCGCTGGGACGCCGAGGAGGCGAGCCGCAAGATCGAACTGCAGGTCGGTCGCGATCTGCAGTTCATCCGGATCAACGGCACCGTCGTCGGAGCCCTCGCGGGCCTTGCGATCTACACGATTTCGCAGCTCATGTTCGCCTGATCTGCGTCTTTCGCCTTCGGTGCCGACAAGTGCTAGCAAAGTGCTTGCAATAGTTAGCACCCTGTTCTACCGTGGGATTTGCGTACAGAACAGGGAGTACTGATGGTCGACGAGCCCGACGACATGAGCAGTGCCGCCCGAGTGGTCGCAGGGGCCGCTCAGGACATCGGCAGCTTCATCCGCTCACAGCGTGAGGCCGCACAGGTTTCGTTACGGCAGCTCGCGCAACTCGCCGGCGTCAGCAATCCCTATCTGAGTCAGATCGAACGCGGACTCCGCAAGCCGTCCGCCGACGTCCTCGCTCAGATCGCGAAGGGTCTGCGGGTGTCGTCGGAGGTCCTGTACGTGCAGGCCGGGATCCTCGAGCAACGCCCGCACAGCCCGGTCCGGGACGCGCTGCTGGCCGACGGTGCCATCACCGAACGGCAGAAGCAGGTGCTTCTCGAGATCTACGAGTCGTTCCGCCGTGAGAACGACCCGCACCAGTCCGAATCCGCCGATCAGGCCGACGCCTCGGACGAAGAAGAGCACGAGATCGCAGATCCACCTCGACAGGAGATCCGAGAATGACCGATCCGAAGATCGTCGAAAACATCAAGACCCCGTTCTACGCTGCCGTCGGCACCGGTGACCTGGTGGTCCAGGCCGTCGCCGACGTCGTGTCCCAGGTGCGTGCCCGCGCCGAGAACACCAACACCGACGTGTCCGGCCGCATCGACGAGGCCCGGGAACGCTGGGCCAACCTCCCCACCGAGGTGTCGGAGGGCGTCGAGCAGCTCCGCGAGCGTCTCGCCGCGCTGCCGTCCGAGCTGCCCGAGGAGCTCGCCGAGTTGCGCGAGCGGTTCACCCCCGAGGAGCTGCGCAAGGTCGCCGAGGCGTACCTGAAGGTCGCCTCCGACCTGTACGTCGCACTCGCCGAGCGCGGCGAGGAGGCTGTCGAGCGTATCCGTAAGCAGCCGGCCGTCGAGGAGCAGTTGGGACGCGCCGAGGCCGTGTTCGGTGACGCCGTCGAGCTCACGGAGGAGGCGCTGGGCACGGTGGCGCGTCAGACGCGTGAACTCGGTGAGCAGGCCGCCAAGCTCGCCGGACGCGCGGCCGGACGCATCAGTGACGTCGCCGACGAGGCCGCCGTGGTTCTCTCCGAGACCAGTGACACCGTCGCGAACCGTCTGTCCGAGACCGGTGACTCGGTCGCCAGCCGCGTCGTCGACGCCGGTGAGCGGGCCGAGGCCACGTCCGAGGCCGCCGCCGAGCGTGTCGAGGCCGCCGCCAACAAGGCTCCGGCCCCGAAGCCGGCCACCCCGACCGCTCCGGCCAAGAAGGCTGCGCCTGCCAAGGCTCCCGCGGCCAAGGCCACCCCGGCGCCCGCTGCCAAGAAGGCTGCTCCGGCCAAGAAGGCGCCCGCCAAGAAGCCCACCAACTGATCGGACACCGATCGCGTACCACCATCGGGGATCGGCCCCCGCGCACTTCGTTGCGCGGGGGCCTGCGCGCATCTCCGCCCGATTCGTAGGATGGAAACGTGTTCAACATTCACGGCGTCACCGGACTGATCCTTTTCGCGCTGCAGCTCCTGGCTCTCGCCGGCGCGGTCTTCGCGATCTTCCATGCGGCGCGTCAGCGTAAGGACGCGTTCACCGCCGTGGACAAGCTGAGCAAGCCGATCTGGCTGGGCATCCTCATCGCGTCGCTGCTCGTGGTGTTCCTGTTCGGTGCCGTGCACATGCTCGGCATCATCGCCGTCGTCGCGATCTGCGTGTACCTCGTGGACGTCCGCCCGCGGGTGGACGACATCCAGCGCGGCCCGCGCTGGTAGCTGCCCCGGCCTGGCCTCCACGGGTCGGCTGCTGCATCTGTTCACGAACAGTTACAGATAAACCTTGACAATGCTCGTTGTGACGATGCTATCGTCGACATATGCCCGAAATTGGGCATGACCTGCATGAACACCAGTCGAGCAGGAGTTGACGATGTCCATCATCCATCGCGAAGCAGTCGAGGTACCTCCGTCCCGGCACATGCGGGTGGGCGACCGTCAGGACACCGCCGAGCGTCTGCTCGCCTCCGCCGCCCGCAAGTCGTACGACCCGCTGGTCGAGGTCGACTGGGCGGCGCCCATCCCCGACGATCTCTACGGCATGACCCCCGAGTGGTGCAGCCTCTACGGCACCGAACTGTGGGACCGGATGACCGACGAGCAGCGGATCACGCTCACCAAGCACGAGGCCGCGAGCGTCGCCGGCACCGGCATCTGGTTCGAGATGATCCTCATGCAGATGCTGCTGCGCGACATCTATTCGCACGACCCAGCCACCCCGCACGTCCAGTTCGCGCTCAACGAGATCGCCGACGAGTGCCGGCACTCCACGATGTTCGCCCGCTCGGCGCAACGCTTCGGGATCCCGTCGTACCGGCCCAAGCGGTGGATCCGCAACACCGCCCGGCTGTTCAAGTCGACCGCGTCGGGCTCGCTCGCGTACGGCGGAACGCTGTTCGCCGAGGAGATCCTCGACATGATGCAGCGCGACTTCATGCGTGACGCCCGCGTCCAGCCGCTCACCCGCACGGTCAGCAAGATCCATGTGCTCGAAGAAGCCCGGCACATCAAGTTCGCGCGTGAGGAGACGGTGCGCCGTGTCCGGTCACTGTCCCGCGCCAAGCTTGCGTACCAGCGGCTGGTGCTCGGCGTCACGGCGTACTTCATCGTCACGTGCCTCGTGAACGAGCAGGTGTACGCCGCCGCCGGGCTCGACGTCGAAGAGGCCAAGCGGGCGGCGCGAAGCAACGTCCACTACCACGAGATGATCCGTGAGGGCTCCCGCAAGACCGTCGAATTCCTCGACGAATGCGGGCTGATCGGAGGCCCGTCCAAGGCCCTTCTGCGCCGGGCGCACGTCATCTAGTGCCCACGCTCTCCGCGATAGAATTCCCCTCACCGTCGACCTCGCCGGAACCGCCGACGTCGTCGCGGTTCCTACGGGGAAGGCGGAACATGACGGAGTACCGCATCGACGACCTCGCGCGCGAGGCCGGTATGAGCGTGCGGAACGTTCGGGTCTACCAGGATCGGGGCCTGCTGCCGCCGCCCCGCAAGGAGGGCCGCGCGGGCTGGTACAACGAATCGCACCTCGCGCGGCTCAATCTGATCGGCCGGATGCTCGACCGCGGCTACACCTTCGCCACCATCAGCGAACTGCTCACCGCCGCGCAGTACGGCCTGCAGGTGCGCGACGTCCTCGAAACCGACGATCCCGGCGGGCGGTGGAAGAAGTATCGGCGGGCCGCCAAACTCACGATGGCGGAGTTGCGCCGCATGTTCGGCGACCAGACCACCGACGAGAACATCGCGCTCGGTACCCGGCTCGGTGTGCTCGCGAAGGCCGGCCAGGAGTTCTCGGTCGCCAATCCGCGCCTGATGGAGGCCGCACAGGTCCTCGTCGACGCCGGCATCCCGTTGGCGGACATCCTCGAACAGACCGAGGCGGTGCGCCGCGACCTCGGAGACGTCGCCGGACGGTTCGTCGAACTGGTCTCGGCGCGCTACCTCGCACCCGAGGGCGGCACGCTCGACCTCGACGAGGCGAAGGTCTCGGAAGTGGCGGCGCTGGTGAACCAAGTGCGCCCACTCGCGCACGACGCGGTGCACGCGCTGTTCGCCGAGGCGATGGAGGAACAGATCTCGAAGGCACTCGCGAAGGCCGCGAGTCAGTTCGAACAGATCGCGCCCGAGACGGACTCGACGCGCGCAGGCTAGAAGCAAGGGGAGTGGAAGTGGCTGCACGGAAGTCGCACAGGAAGCTGTGGACGTTGCTGGGAATCGCGGGGCTCGGTGCGCTGGCGGGTGTCGCCGTCGCGGCCCGGTCCCGCGGGGCCGGGCCCGTCGGCGGCGGCCCCGAGACCGAGGCCGAACTGTTCTCGACCCCGCGCATCGAACCCGAGATCGTCCCCGTCGTCAGCTCCGACGGCGCCGAACTGCACGTGCGGGCCTACGGGTCGCCCGACGCCCCGCCGATCGTCTTCAGCCACGGCTGGACCTGTTCGGCCGACTTCTGGAATCCGCAGGTCAACGAGCTCGCCGAGAAGTACCGCGTCATCACCTACGATCAGCGTGGGCACGGCCGCAGCGATATCGGCCGGACCCCGCTGAGCCCCGACGTCCTCGCCGACGACCTGTCCGCAGTCCTCGCCGCGACCGTGCGCGACGGGCGGAAGGCAGAGATCGTCGGGCACAGCATGGGCGGTATGAGCATCGTCGCGTGGGCCGGCAAGTACCCCGAGGAAGTGGACCGGTACGCGGCGTCGGTGCTGCTCGCGAGCACCGGCACCGACAGCCTCGTCGCCGAGACCACGGTGATCCCGCTGCCGCAACGGTTCCCGCGGGTGCCCGTGCCCGTCGGCCGCGCCGTCCTCGGTTCGGCGATGCCGATGCCGTCGTCACCGATGACCACCCGGGCCATCAAGTACGTGGCCATGGCGCCGGGTTCGACGCCCGCCGAGGTCGCGTTCTGTGAGCGCATCGTCAGCGAATGTCACCCCCGCACCCGCGGCGGGTGGGGTGCCGCCCTGAGCGCCCTCGACATCAAGGACGGGCTGCAGAACCTGACGGTGCCGACCACGGTGCTGGTGGGTACCGCGGACCGGCTCACCCCGCCGTCGCACGCGCGTCGGGTCGCGCAGATCCTCGACGACGCCGACCACCTCGAACGGCTCATCGTGCTCCGCGGGATCGGGCACATGACGTCGGTCGAGGCCGTCGCCGACTTCAATGCCGAAGTGGACCGGCTCCGCAGCCTGAACTGAGGTCCGTCAGCTGAACACGACGGTCTTGCGGCCGTGCACCTGGACGCGGTCCTCCAGGTGCCACCGCAGGCCTCGGGCCAGCACCAGCTTCTCGATGTCCCGGCCCTGCCGGACCATGTCCGACACCTGATCGGTGTGGTCGACTCGTATGACGTCCTGCTCGATGATCGGGCCCGCGTCCAGTTCGGCGGTCACGTAGTGGCAGGTGGCGCCGATCAGCTTCACACCGCGCGTGAACGCCTGGTGGTAGGGGCGGGCGCCGACGAACGACGGCAGGAAGCTGTGGTGGATGTTGATGGCCCGGCCCGCCCAGTGATCGCACAGTTCGGCGGGCAGCACCTGCATGAACCGGGCCAGCACCACGGCGTGCGGATCGTGCGCGTCGACGAGCTTGCGGACCTGCTCGAACGCCGGTCCGCGCTCGGCCGGATCCTTCGGGAACGACACGTAGTGGAAGTCGACGCCGTGCCGCTTCGTCACCCGCTCGAGGTCGGGATGGTTACCGATCACCGCGGCGATCTCGCACTGCAGCTCACCGGCGGCGACGCGGCCAAGGATGTCGTGCAGGCAGTGGCTTTCCTTGCTGACGAGCAGCACCACGCGCTTGCGCTCGCCGGTGTCGGTGAGCGTCCACTCCGTCTCGGGGCCGAGCTCCTCGGCGACGGCAGCGAACTTCTCGCGCATCTCCTCGAGGCTCAGGCTGATCGACGACGCCCGGACCGCCTGCCGGGTGAAGAACCAGCCGGTGTCGGCGTCGGCGTGGTACGCGGCCTCGACGATCCAGCCGCCGCTCTCGGCGAGGAACGCGGAAATCCGCGCCACGATGCCGGTGCGGTCGGGGCAACCCAGAGACAGGACGTAACGACGGTCGTCGGTCGAGGCAGTCGAACTCATGCGCCCCAGTCTGTCAGGTCACGGAAAGCCGACAACCTTCGCCGTGCCGACGAGGGTCGTCGCGTCGACGGTGTGCAGGCCGCGTTCGGTGATCTGCCCCAGGAAATCGCGGCGCACCTGCGCGACGACGTCGGGGCCCAGACCGGTCAACAGCGCCCGCAACCCGCTGCCGACCACGAAGTTCCAGCAGAACTCCTCCGTCGCCGGGATCAGGTTCGACAGCTCGCGCACCTCGACGTGCTCGGTCCCGGCATCGGCGAGCCACCCGCGCAGCTTGGCGGGGGAGTCGAGCCGCTGGGCCGGCGCCATCACGTGAGGGCGATCCGGCGGCTGCTCGGGCGCGAGCGGGCCGAGCGCCGCGAGGAAAGCGGCAGCGAACTCGCGCAGTGCGGACTCGCGCCACGCCGTGACACCCACGGTGCCGCCGGGCCGCACCAAGCGGGCCAGTCGGGCGAACGCCGCGTCCATCTCGGGCAAAAAGAACACCGCGTAGGAGCTGAGCAACGCGTCGTACCCGGCGTCGGGGACGGCGCTCGGCGGCTCCCACGTGGTGGCGTCGGCGCACACGAACTCGACGTTGAGCAACGCCCGATCCGACGCCTTCACCCGGCCGCGTTCGAGCATCTCGTCGGACAGGTCGACGGCATGTACGAGGCCCGTCGGGCCCACTGCCGCCGCGGCCGGGAGTGCCGACGCCCCGGTGCCGCTGCCGATGTCGAGGACGGCGTCACCGGGCCGCAGACCCGCCTGGAATGCGAGCGCCTGGCCGGCCGGGTCCCACACCTGCGGCGCGACCCGATCGAAATCGACCGCGGCGGCGTCGAAAGTCGCGGCGACCTCCTCGGCGCGGGGGGCTGCCATGGAACCGATGCTAGCGAGCTGTGCCAAGCTTCGGGGCATGTCCGAGACAGCGCGTAACCGCACCTTCGTCGCCGGGATGGTCGACCACACACTGCTCAAGCCGGAGGCGTCGGACGCCGACGCGCGGGCCCTCGTCGCCGAGGCGCACGACCTGGGCGTGCTTGCGGTGTGCGTGTCCCCGTCGATGCTGCCGCTGCGCTCGGCGGACCTCGGTGACCTGGTGCTCGCGACCGTCGTCGGCTTCCCGTCGGGCAAGCACCACTCGCTGATCAAGGCCACCGAGGCGCGGCTCGCGGTCGACCAGGGCGCGACCGAGATCGACATGGTGATCGACGTGGGCGCCGCGGTGGCCGGCGAGTACAACGCGGTCCTCGCCGACATCCTCGCAGTCCGCGACGCCGTGGGTCCGGAGCCGGTGCTGAAGGTCATCGTCGAGTCGGCCGCGCTGAGCGACGACGCGATCGTCGAAACGTGCCGCGCGGCCGAACAGGCCGGCGCGAACTTCGTCAAGACGTCCACCGGCTTCCACCCGGCGGGCGGGGCGAGCGTGCACGCGGTGCGGCTCATGGCCGACACCGTCGGCGGACGGCTCGGCGTCAAGGCGAGCGGCGGCATCCGGACCGCGGACGCCGCGCTCGCGCTGATCGACGCGGGCGCCACCCGGCTGGGACTGTCGGGCACCCGCGCCGTGCTCGACGGGCTGCCCGACCAGTCCTGACCCGGCGTCAGAGCAGGCTGCAGCCGCTCTGCGCGTTGGGGTCGGCGGCCGGCATCACGTACTCGCCACCCTGCAGGTTCACGTCGATGCCGCTGTCCGTGACGGTCAGCGCCGTCGGTTCCATGCCGAGCGGGTACTGCTGCAGACCGTCGGTGAGGGCCTGGACGATGCCGTCGACCAGTGCTGTCGGCAGCCCCAGGCCGAGGATCGCGGCACTCACGGTCTCGACGTCGATCTTCCCGTCCTGCACCTTCGGCTGCACCGTCATGTCCGCGAAACCGCCCACCGAGACCTTCAGGGTTCCGGCGGTGGGGTCGGCGGTGACCGCGGTGATCATGCCGCCCAGCGGCTGTGCCTGCAGCGTCGCCAGGATCCCGTCGGTGGACCAGGTGACGTCGGCGGACGAACTGCCGATCGTGCCGCTGCTGTCGGCGGAGTCGGTGATCTTGATGTCGTTGGCGCGGGCGCGGACCTCCATGCCCTGCGCCGGCCCGAACGCCGAGCCCTTGCTGTCGATCTCGACGTACGGAACGTTCTTGCCGGTCATCTGCAGCAGCACCGGCTTCCAGCTGAGGCTGACGTCGACCGGGGAACCGAGCTGGCTCTCGAACTGGGACTCCATGCAGCTGGTGGCGCGCTGGCGGAGGAACAGCTCTCCGCCGACCAACGCGACCACGAGGGCTGCGACCACGATGAGCGAGATCGTGACCGCCTTGCGCCGCTTGGGTTTCGGGGGCGTGGGCATCTGGGGTGCGTTCACTGGTGCCGACATGACAGTGATTCTCCCGGAAGACTCTGAACGGTTTCTGTGAAAGGGCCACGGCTTCGGACTCGGTATGGACACGAGCGACCCGAAAAGCTGTGATCCGGCCCACAGTGGCGCAGTAGGGTTACTGCATGGCGGGCTGGACAGATCCGCGACGTGAACCGACTCCCGACACGGGAGAGGATCTCCGTCGTCTTGCGCTCCGGCAAGCGGGGTATTTCACGACCGGGCAGGCGCTGCGCCTCGGCTGTACCACCGAGGACATCGGCGGCCGCCTGGCCGAGGGGTCCTGGTTGCGTATCGAACGGGATCTGTTCCGCCTGGCCTCGTTCCCACGCAGCGATCTCGAAGAGTTCGCCAAGTGGTGTGCGTGGTTCGAGGGCGCCGCCGTCGTCTCCCACCAGAGCGCGGCCGAACTGCACGGCCTCGGGCACCTGCACCCCAGCTTCGTGCACCTGTCGACCCAGGCCACGGCGCCCGCACCGACCCGCCGGCTCGCGCTGCACCGCCGGGAACTGCGTGCCCAGGACTACGAGGTGGTGGGGACGTTCGGCATCACCACGCCGCTGTGTACCGCCCTGGATCTCGCGACCGGCGGCATCGCCCAGGACCTGTTCGACGAGGTCGTCTGCGACGGCGTCGCGATCGGCCGGATCGACCCCGAGAAGCTACGGGCCGAGTGCATCGGACGGCCGCAGCAGGTCGCCGAGCGCATCGAGCACGCGCTGGGGGCGTGCCAGTAGAACCGCTCACCCGCCGGGGCGGACGTAGCTCCACGGCACGGTGACGACGCAGTCCCGGATCCGTCGTCGCTGCGGTGTGACGGGCACTCCGAGGTCGGACAGCAGATGCAGGGTTTCCCGCCACCGGATGCGGGGGCCGAACGGCGCGAGGCCCGCGGCCGTCGCCCACGCCCGGTCGGCGGTGACGAGTAGGTCGTGGATCCGCTCGCCCGCGACGTTGCGGTGGATGAGCGCCTTGGGTAGCCGCTCGGCGATGTCGCTGGGGCGATCGACGTCGAACGGGTCCCACGCGAGGGTCAGTGAGCGGGGGCCGTCCCGATCGAGGAGTACCCACGCGCAGCGCCGCCCGAGTTCGTCGCACGTGCCGTCGACGATCAGCCCGCCCGGTGCGAGGCCGCTGCGCAGCCGTCCCCAGGCGTCGTCGACGGCGCCCTCCGGGTACTGCCGCAGCACGTTGAACGCCCGGATCAACGTCGGGCGCAGACCGGCGAGTTCGAAGCCGCCCCGCGCGAAGGTGACCCCGTCGCGCCCCTCGACCACCCGTGCGGGGTCGATTTCGAGCCCGACGACGCGGACGTCGGAACGCACGGTCCGCAGCCGCGCAGCCATCTCCAGCGTGGTGACCGGCATCGCGCCGTAGCCGAGGTCGACGACCAGCGGGTCGGGGGCGTCGCGCAGCGTGCGCGTGACGACCGGACTGTGGACGAGCCAGCGGTCGCTGCGACGCAACCGGTTGATGCCTGTGGTGCCGCGGGTGATGACGCCGACGGGTTTCCCTTCGCGCACGCCGGCTACTGCCGAGCGAGCCAGGACGCGGTGACCTCGGCCTCGGTGCGGAACAGGTCGACCAGGTTCACCAGCATCAGCTGCTCGAGCTTGCCGCCGACGAACGGGATGAACACCTTGGCCTCGGACGTCGTGCGCAGCGTGCACCCGGTGTCGGTGCTGAACAGTTCCATCGTCCCGGTCAGGCTGCCCGGCCCGCCGGGAATCGAGGCCTCGTACGTGCCGGTCACGGGCTCGCCGAACGACGTGTACTTCTCCTTGCGCGTGATGATCAGGTCCTTCTTGAGCACCGTCTGCGCGATGTCCGGCAGATCCTTGCGCGGCAGCACGTGGTGCAGCACCAGATCGATCCCGTCGTCGGTCACGTCGAGCGATTCGACGTGGTTCTCGCTGTACTTGCGCATCTCTTCCATCCGCGCCTCCCAGTAGTCGGCGTCGCCGAGAGCGGCGTACACGACTTCGACGGGATGCTCGAATCTGGCGGAGTAGTCGACGCGACGGGCCATGACCGGCAGATTACCGGCTGGCGGCCCGTCGGTCGGAGAAAGCGACTACCCGGCCTGCGCCACCCAGTCGCGGGTGAAGTCCTCTTCGGCGTCGAGCAGTTCCAGCACCTGGCCGGCGATGACGGATTCGATCTTGCCGCCGATCAGCGGGATCCTCACCTCGACCTCACCTGCCATGACCAGCAGCGATCCGGTGCCGTCCGCGGTGATCGTGACGGTGCCGCGCACCTGTCCCGGTGCCCCCTCGACCTCGGCCGAGAAGGTGCCGTGCGCCCGGCCGTCCTGTAGCGGACCCCACGATTCGGTACGCCGGATGATCAGGTCACCCTGACGGATCGAGGTCACCATCGACGGCAGATGTTCGGCCGGTACTGCCTGCTGCAGGACGATCTCGATCGCGCCGTCCCCGACGGTCACGCTCTCGAGCGCTGCCCCGGGCCCGCCGACCTGCTGCAACCGGGCCTGCCAGTAGCCCTCGTCGGTGAGCGCGGCGTGCAGCGTCGCGACGGGGTGGGGGTATTGCGCGGAATGCTCGATGTGTCGGGCCATGTCGGGCACGCTACCGTTTCCACGTGTTGGATCCACTCATCCGGGGACATCTCGAGCAGGCCGGTGCGCAGTTGTCCGAGCAGGTGCCGCTGGCATCGCTGACCACCCTGCGCCTCGGCGGCCCCGCCGCCGTCCTCGCCGACTGCCCGTCCACCCGGGCCCTCGTCGATGTCGTCCGTGTCCTCGACGATGCCCGGGTCCCCACGTTGATCCTCGGTGGCGGATCCAACCTGGTGATCTCCGACGACGGCTTCGACGGCGTCGTCGTCCGGGTCGCCGATGCCGGCGTCGAGCTCGGTGACGACACCGTGCTCGCGCAGGCCGGTGCGGTGTGGGACGACGTCGTCGCCAAGACCGTCGCGGCCGGCCTGGGCGGGCTCGAATGCCTGTCCGGCATCCCGGGCTCGGCCGGTGCGACGCCCGTGCAGAACGTCGGCGCCTACGGCGTGGAGGTCGGGGCGCTGCTGCGCCGAGTGCAACTGCTCGACCGCACCACCGGCGACGTGCGCTGGGTGGAGCCGTCCGAGCTGGGGCTCGGCTACCGCACCAGTGTCCTCAAGCACCGTGACGACGCCCTCGTCCTGGCCGTGGAGATGACGGTCCGCCCCGACGGCACCAGCGCACCCCTCGGCTACCGCGAACTCGCGTCCGCGCTCGGCGCGCAGGAGGGCGAGCGCCGCCCCACCGCCGAGGTGCGCGACGTCGTGCTCGGCCTGCGCCGCGGCAAGGGCATGGTGCTCGACGCCGCCGACCACGACACGTGGAGCGCGGGGTCGTTCTTCACGAACCCGGTGATTCCCGACGTGAGCCTGCCCACAGTGCTCGACGCGATCCGGGCGAAGGTCGGTGCGGACGTGCGGATCCCGCAGTTCCCCGGCCCGGTCGGGGCCGAGGTGACCAAGTTGTCCGCCGGCTGGCTCATCGAACGCGCCGGGTTCGGCAAGGGCTACCCCGGCGAGGACGCGCGGGTCCGCCTGTCCACCAAGCACACTCTGGCCCTGACCAACCGCGGGCACGCGCGGACCGGTGACCTGGTGGAACTGGCCCGCACGGTCCGGGACGGCGTCGAGCGCGAGTTCGGCGTCCGGCTCGAACCGGAACCCGTGACCGTCGGGTGCACCATCTGACGCGGTTCCGATCGTGCCCGGATCGTGGCCCGATCGTCTCTGTGTGACGAAAGCCACTGTCGCACTGGGAGTACCGTGGTTTTCGTGCGTGAACAGGGGATTCGGGTAAATCGGACGCGGCTACTGATGGTGGTGGCCGCGCTGCTCGGGCTGACCCTCCTCGCCGGTTGCACCATCCCCACCGGGGACGCCGCCGACGGCACCCCGGTGCCCGCCGGCCCCGTCGCGCAGGTGGTCGAGAATCCGGCGCCCGACGCGCAGGGCGTGAACCCGGCGCAGCCGATCTCGGTGAGCGTCACGCAGGGGACCTTGCAGGACGTCGCGCTGACGAACGCGTCCGGCAAGGTGGTCCAGGGCCTGCTCAGCCCCGACCGGACGTCGTACACGGTCACCGAACCGCTCGGCTACGACGCGAAGTACACGTGGTCCGGCACCGCGCTCGGCACCGACGGCAAGACGGTGCCCGTCACCGGCAGCTTCACCACGATCGACCCGGACACCCAGATCTCGGTGCGCACCAACATCGGTGACGGACAGGTCGTCGGCGTGGGAGCGCCGATCATCCTGCAGTTCGACGGCCCGATCGCCGACAAGGCGGCCGTCGAGAAGGCCCTGCACATCACCACGGTCCCGCCCACGATCGGTTCCTGGGCGTGGCTGCCCGACGACAACGGCGCCCGGGTGCACTGGCGACCGCAGAACTACTGGGCGCCCGGGACCGCGGTCCACGTCGACGCCCAGCTCTACGGACTCGACTTCGGCGACGGCGCCTACGGGGCCGGCGACGTGTCGCTGGACTTCACGATCGGCCGCAGCCAGATCGTCAAGGCCGTCGCGCCGAGCCACCGCATGCAGGTGGTGCGCGACGGCGTCACCGTCATGGACATCCCCGTCAGCTACGGCGAGGGCAACGAGAACCGCAACGTCACCCGCAGCGGCATCCACGTCGTGTCCGAGATGCACGAGGACTTCCTGATGTCGAATCCGCCGTACTACGAGAACGTCCGCGAGCGGTGGGCCGTCCGCATCTCCAACAACGGAGAGTTCATCCACGCCAACCCCCTCACCGTCGGCGTGCAGGGTGCCTCGAACGTGACGAACGGATGCATCAACCTGTCGCTGTCGGACGCCCAGGAATACTTCGGGACCGCCATGTACGGAGATCCGGTAGAGGTCAGCGGCACCCGGATCGACCTGTCCGCCGCGGACGGCGACATCTACGACTGGGCGATCGACTGGCCGACGTGGACGTCGATGTCCGCGCTCGTGTGAGTCTCGGGTGAGGCACGGCTGAGTCTCGGCTGCGCCGAACGGAACTGACGCGTCCACCCTGCGTGGGAGTATCCGAAGACTTCCCACACGAGGAGATCCGCCATGAGAATGCGCAGGATTCGGACCTTGACGGCGATGTGCGTACTCGCGCTCGCAGCGGTGCTGTCGGTGGGGGTGTCGCCCGCCGCCGCGCAATCGATGCCGACGCTCGTGCTGGTGCACGGTGCGTTCGCCGACACCACCAGTTGGGACCCCGTTGCCGCGGAACTGCGGGCCCGGGGTCACGACGTCGTGGTGCCGTCGAACCCGCTGCGCGGGCCCGGCTACGACTCGGCCGCGATCGAGAAGGCCCTCGCCGACATCCCGGGTCCGGTGCTGCTGGTCGGGCACTCGTACGGCGGTGTCGTCATCACCAACACCCACGCCCCCAACGTGGTCGGCATGGTCTACGTTGCCGCCTTCGCCCCCGACCAGGGTGAGCCCGCGCAGGCGGCGCTCAACCCGATCACGTTCCCCGGTAGCCAGTTGCTGCCGCCGGTGCTGCAGGTCGGAGTGGTCGACGACCCGACCACCCCGATCGGTAAGAACCTCGACGGCTACATCGCTGCGGACAGCTTTCACGAGGCGTTCTGTCAGGACGTCTCCGATTCCACGGCCGCCGACATGCTCGCGCATCAGCGATCCATCGCGTTGGCGGCGAACCTCGAACCGACACAGGACCCGTCCTGGCGAAACCTGCCGACCTGGGCCGTCATCCCCGACCAGGACCGTGTCATCCCGCCGGCGTCCGAACGTTTCATGGCCGAACGGGCAGGCGCGCAGATCACCGAGATCCCGGGAGCCTCGCATGCGGTCCTGGTGTCGCAGCCCGCGCAGGTAGCGGACGTGATCGAGCGCGCCGCCGCGGCAGTGTGAGGTGACGGCAATGCGGATCCTGATCGTCGTGGAATCGGTGTGGGGCAACACGCAACAGATCGGCGCCGCCATCGCTGCCCGGCTGGCGACCACCGGTGACGTCGACTTGGTTGCTGCAGCGGACGCACCGGGCGAGGTCGACGCCGATCTGCTCGTGGTGGGAGCGCCGACGCACGCCTTCGGGCTGCCGTCGGTGAAGACCCGGGCCGGCGCCGTCCAACAGCAGGGTGCACCGGCGCAACCCGACCGGGGACTTCGTGAGTGGATCGCCGCGCTGCCCCGACCGACGAGGGCGATCGCGGTCGCCACGTTCGACACGAAGGTCGACAAGCCTCGACTGCCCGGTTCGGCGGCGAAGAAGGCCATGAAACGCCTCATCGCACTCGGGTACGTGCCGGTCGAACGCCCGGAGACGTTCCGCGTGCACGGGTACACGGGTCCGCTGGTCGACGGGGAAACCGATCGGGCCGACGCGTGGGCGGAGCAGTTGGTGCGCGCGGTCGCCACCTGAGGGAACCGAACGACGTCGGGCTGCGTCTACCCCTTCGTGGCTGAGTATTCGAATCGACCGGCGTCCGGCAGCGAGTGGCGGTTCACCGGGCTCGAGTTCCAGGTCCTGTGGCGGCAACTCGGGCTCGACCGGCTGCCGTATCCGCTGCGCTACCGCCCGGTCGCCGAGACCCAGGACGACCTGGACCGGCAGCGTCGGGACGCGTCGGCGGCGTTGCTGCCCCGGCTGACCGAGGCCCTCCACCGGCACCTGGTGGCGCTCGCGGAGCCGAGGGAGCGGATCGAGGTGCTCGGTTTCGCGGGCCGGCCCGACACCGCACCGGTGCGGTTGCACGCCGGGATCCGCGGTGACACGGGCACGCTCGCGATCCAGTTGCCCGGCCCCGACGTCGACACGGGCGGCGACGTGCTGCTCCGAGGTGTCGCGCCGACGCGGATCCCCGACGCCATCGCATCGGCACTGCCGCGCATCCCCGCCGGGTCGCGGTCGCCCGTCCGGTTCCGCCGAGCCGACCTGCACTCCGGTCCGGGCTCGGTGCTCACATCCGCAGGATCAGTCGCGTTGCGCGACGAGGTGCGCGCCCTGCTGGGTCGGCCCCGCAGCGGCACCGGGGAGATCACCGCGTTCGCGGGCGTCGCTTACGACAGCCGCCCCACCGACGACGGCGTCGCGCTGCACTGGCTCGACTTCGACGGCGACGGCCGCTACGTCCTCCGGGGCGACGCCGATGTCGTGGTCCGGCCCGCGGGGCCGGCCGACGTCGCGGCCGAGGTCCGGGCGCTGCTCGACACGGTGCGGGTCGCGGCGGGCTGATCGACTCCGGATGCAGGGGAACCGAACCGCCGCCACCCGCGTCCAAGGAGACAGAGGGGTGCGAAGGGGTTCGCAGGGGATCGAACGGAGGGGGATCGATGATTCACAACGGAGGAGACGAGCGGCAGGAGTCGCGGCAGCGGCTGCGGGAGGGCAACACCGTCCTACGTGATCGGGTGGACACGATGCTCGAGCGGTTGCACGAGCAGACCGCGGCACTCGCGGCGGCGCAGGGGGCCGCCGCGAACCTGACGGCGGAGTGCGCGTCGGCGGACGGGTTGGTCCGGGTGACCGTGGACGCGTCCGGCACCGTGGTGTCGACGAGGCTCGATCCGGCGGCCTTCTCGCGATCCACACCGGAACGTCTCGCGGATTCGTTCAGTGCGGCAGCGCAAGCGGCGTCACGCGAGGTACGAACTCGCGCAACCGAACTGATGACTCCGGTGGCGGCGATGGCCGCGGAGTTCCCGGACCTCACCGACCTGGTCCCCGGGGCACCGAGTATTCGGAACCTCGTGCCCACGGTCGCGACCGGGTTCGCGGCCGCCACGCCGCAGGACGCCGCTGACGCCGACGACCGCCACGACTGGCGGGCGCCGATCCTGCGGGAGGCGCACCGTGACTGACGGCATGTGGATCGAGGTGGACCGGGTGCGATCGGCCGCACCACGTTTCGACCGGGTCTCCGACAACCTGGTGGACGTGCGGCGGCAGCTCGACCTCGCGCTCGACGCGGAGGGAGCGAGCTGGGGCTCCGACGCGACCGGTGCCGCCTTCGCGGCCGACTACGTGCCCGGCGCGGAGGGCGCCCTCGCCGCGCTGCGCAACCTCTCCGACGTGCTGACCGGCATCGCGGGCGGGTTGCGGGACACGGCCGCGGCGTTCGAGAACACCGACACCGGCTTCTCCCGCACACTGGGCGGGGGCCGCTGATGGGCATCGAGATCCCCGGATCGCTACGGGCCGTCGCGTCGCTGGCCTCGGGACAGGACTGGCCCGAGGCGGACGAGACATCGCTGCGCCGGCTGTCGGACGCGTGGGAATCCGTCGCGACCGACGTCGAGCGGATCGGTGCCGGTGGCGACGACGCGATGCAGGCGGCGCTCGCGGGTGTGGCCGGAGCGGTGAACCAGGCGATGACCTCGCACTGGGCGACGGTCGGTGGGAGCGACGGCGCGATCGAACAACTCGTCGGGCTGTGCCGGGAACTCGCCGATGCGTGTGAGTCCACGGCGGCCGACGTCGAGGAGGCCAAGCTCACCATCATCGCCGCACTCGTGGCGCTCGCCGCGCAGATCGCGGCGCTCACCGCGTCGGCCGTCGCCACGTTCGGTGCCAGCACCGCCGCGATCCCGGCAGCCCAGGTCGCCACGCAGCTCACGATCCGCACCATCATCACGGAACTGCTGCGCCGGGTAGCTCAGGAGGTCGCGGTGAGCGTCGTCCGGGAGGTGGCGATCGCCGGCGGCATCCAGGTGTACCAACTCGCGCAGGGGCAGCGGGACGGACTCGATTTCGGGGCGCTCGGCAAGGAAGCCCTCGGCGCCGCGGCCGAGGGTGTGGTCACCGGCCTCCTCGGCCGGGAGGGCGCCGGCGGGATGGTGCTCGACGGCGTCGAGAACGCCGGCCGCCGCGTCGCGACCGGAGTCGCCGTGGACCTCACCACCGGCGGCGTCGGCGCGGCCGCGGGCGACCTCGTCAAAGGTGAGGACGTGAGCGTGGAGAGCGTGCTGAAGGGCGCGGTCCTCGAGGCGTCCGACGGGATGCGTGAGGGCGGCCGCGTGCCCGAACCGGCATCGCCCCCATCGAGCTCGCTGAACATGAACTAGGAGGAGCGCGAACATGATTCCCGCGATTCTGCTCGTCTGTGTACCACTGTTCGTCGCACTGGTCGGGCACTCCGCGTACCGGGTGCGCCAGGCCGACCGCGAACACCGGGCGCGGATCGACGGCGTCCCGGCTCCGGCCGCGGAACCGCCGCCGCCCGCGACCTACACGGAGTGGTGACGGCGCCCGCTCACCAGCGGTTGCGGACCTCCTCGGCGAACCCGAGGAGGTCGGTCACCTCCATCCGGCTACCGTCGTCGAGCACGACATGGCCGGTGAACCGTCCGAAGACCTGATGCTGGATCGACCTCAATACCTTGAAGTCCACCGCGGCGGCGCGGTCGAGGATCGGTTCGAAAACCATCTCGAACCGGCCGTCGTTGCTCGAAAACTTCCACGGCGCACCGTCGTACGTGCCCTCGGGCAGGTGGAACATCACCCGGTCCAGCTTGTGCGCGACGCCGCCGACGAACACCATGTTCTCGCTCGCCGCGGACGTGTCACCGAAGCCGTACCCGATGTTGAAGCCGAACGGGCGGCCGTCGACGACACCCGACGCCGACCCCCAGTACCACGTGTTGTCGTACGTCCACACGCCCCGACCCCAGTCGAAGACTCCGAACGCGGACTCCGGTTCGAACACGACGGTGTCGCCGCCGACCGTCACCTGGCCGGTCGCGGGCAGACAGTTCATCTTCTGGTTGTAGTAGAAAGCCTTGGGCGCCTTCGGGAACGGCGTGGCGATCACCATTCGGGCAGGAGCGGAGCCTGCGGAGCGGCCCGAAGACGCCGTGTCGGGCCGGGCGAGACGTAGTTCGCCGCGCAGGCCGCGGCCGCCGTCGAATCCGGGGTGGTCGATGCTCAGCACGCGGCCACCCGCGTCGTGCCGGAAGGCGATCCGCATCTTCTTGTGCTCCACCACGACGTCGCCGGTGTCGGCGCTCGCGGGCAGGCCCATGCGGCCCAGCGGAAACGGCAGCATCACGTTCTCGGTGACCTCGCGCCGGTTGCGGAGGTCGAGCCAGGAGACGCCCAGCAGCCCCATGTAGCCGTTGTCGGCGACCGTCAGCGCCAAGCCGTGCTCCGGGGTGAGGACGCAGTAGTAGTCCCACTCCTTGATCCGCCACGACGGCGCCGCCACCGCCGCACGGTCGTAGCGGCGGACCTCGGCGTCGGCCCACCCGGCCTCGGCGAGGTGTCCGGATTCGTCGAGGAGCGGTCCCGGCTGCAATCGGTGCTGCATGCCGCGAGGTTAACCGGTGGTGCGGTGGAATCGTCCGGTATCGGCCTGGTCTCGTGGCTTGACGATGATCTGGTCCAGGTTCACGTGCGGCGGGCGCGACGCGACGAATCCCACGATCTCGGCGATGTCCTCCGCGATCAGCGGGGTGATGCCCTCGTAGACCTTCGCGGCGCGCTCGGCGTCGCCGTCGAACCGCACCAGGGAGAACTCGGTCTCCACGGCGCCGGGGGCGATCTCGGTGAGACGCACCGGCTTGCCGAGCAGTTCGCCGCGCAGCGTGCGGTGCAGCACGGCCTGCGCATGCTTGGCCGACGTGTAGCCCGCGCCGTTGTCGTACGCGGTGAACGCCGCCACCGACGTGACGGTGACGATCAGCCCGTCACCCGACGCGATCAGCTTCGGCAGCAGGGCCTTCGTCACGCGCAGCGTGCCGAGGACGTTGGTCTCCCACATCCACCGCCAATCGTCGAGGTCCGCGTCCATGACCGGGGCGAGGCCCTTCGCGCCGCCGGCATTGTTGACGAGCACGTCCACGCGGGGGAGGACGGCGCAGAACGCGTCCACGGAGTCCTCGTCGGTGACGTCCAGTTCGAGGGCGGTGCCGCCGATCTCCGCCGCGATCGCCTCGAGCCGATCCAGCCGCCGCGCGCCGAGCACGACGTGGAATCCCTGGCCGGCGAGGGTGCGGGCGGTGGCTTCCCCGATGCCGGAGCTGGCTCCGGTGACGACTGCGACGCGGGTGTCCAGTGGCAGGCTCATGACCCGATCGTAGTGCCGACACCCGGACGTCGTCCGGGATGGGGGAGGCCCCGGTTGCCCGCGGGATGCTAACTTGATCGTCATGTCGTCCGGCGCCACCTCCGCACCGCGGGTCACCTACGTGACCGCCGCGCTGGGTTCCCGGCTGCCGCACCCGCGGGAACTCTGTTGTCCCTGCCGCATCGCTCGCCGCTAGTTCCGCGCTGCTCACACCGTAGATCCGTGCCGGTCCACCGACGCCCTCGTCGGTAGCGATCGCCGTCGGCAGCGCGTCTCCCAGACCGCGTCGACTTCCGTCCCCTCGGGGACGAGGCAAGGACATGCCATGCTCACCGCAGCGCCTCCCGTCACCGGAAGATCTGTGACCGCCCGCACCACCAGTTCCCGTACCGTCCGCAGCACCCCGCCCCGGCCCGCGACCCGGTCGCGCATCGTGCCGCCGACCCTCGGCATCGCCGACGGCCCCGCCGCCGCGGTGTTCCGGGTGGCCGCCGCCGGTGGACCCATCTCCCGCGACGAGGCCACGCGGGCAACGGGATCGAGCATCGCGACCGTCAACCGGCATGTGTCCGCGATGATCGCGGCCGGGCTGCTGCGCGAACGCCCCGACCTCGTCGCGGCCGGCGCGGTCGGGCGGCCCCGCGTCCCGTTCGAGGTGGACCACGAATCGCACCTGACCGTCGGCATCCACATCGGTGCCGTCGTCACCAGCGTCATCACCGCCGACCTGCGTGGACGAATCCTCGGTGCAATCGAGATCCCCACCCCGCGTGGCGCGTCCGACGCCGCGCTCGCGACGATCACGGCCAGTGCGCGGGGCTTCGCGGCGCGCTGGCACCGCCGCCGGCCGCTGTGGGTCGGCGTCGCGATCGGTGGCCGCGTCGAACCCGAGACCGGACTGGTGGAGCATCCGCGGCTCGGGTGGTCGGGGGCCCGCGTCGGTGACATCGTCGGGGCGGGGTTCGGTCTCCCCGTCTCGGTGGCGGCGCACGTGGAGGCGATGGCGGCGTCCGAGTTGCTGCTCACTCCACAACGCGCCGACAACGCCGACGCGCGCGGCGGCGGACTGTACTTCTACGCCCGTGAAACCGTCGGTCTGGCACTGACACTCGACGGAAAGGTGCACACCCCCACGGCCGGTCCCGGGTCGATCGCGCACCTGCCGACGGCGTCGGACGCGCCGTGCGACTGCGGTGCGACCGGCTGCCTCGAGGCGGCGGTCAGCGACCGTGGAGTGCTGCTCGCGGCGCGACGAGCCGGGGTGCTCGCGGCCGACGGGCCGTTGCCGCCCGTGGCGACGGTCTACCGGGCCGCACGGTCGGGGTCGGCTGCGGCGCAGCAGATTCTCACCGAGCGGGCGCAGGTCCTGGGTCGGGCGGTGGCGATGGTCCGCGATCTGTTCAATCCGGACCGGGTGATCCTGGGCGGGCAGGCGTTCACCGACTACCCCGAGGCCGCACCGCAGGTGGCGCGTGCGTTGTCGGAGGCGTCCCGCGTCGCCGGCGCCGACGTGCGCATCACAGGATTCGGCAACCGTGTCCAGGAGCATGCTGCCGGCGTCGTGTCGCTGAGTTCGCTGTACTCGAACCCGTTGGCGGCGATGCGGAAGGCCACCGTCCGGGTGTGACCCTCCGCATCGCGCGGGTTCAGAAGTACTGAGCCTGCGTGGTCCGAGCCATGGACAGCAGCATCTGCGGCAGCCGCGCCAGCGCCCGCTGGTCGCCGATCTGCTGCTCCATCGGCTTGGACAGCGTCGCTCGCCACAGGTCGGGCTGAGTGTCCCTGAGCGCGCGGTACTTCGGCAGCATCTGCTCGGTGATGTACGTCCAGCGTGCGTCGCGGTCCGACCAGTTGAACGCCGGCAGCGGGGTCTGCAAACGCCACTGCGGGCCGTCGGCGGCGGTGCCCGTGAGATGACCGGCGGTCAGGACCAGCGGATCGGCCTCGCGCGGCGGGACGACGCCCGGGATCGCGGGATCGGCGGCGACGGTGCTGAGGTAGGTCAACGCCCGGCCCACCGCCCCCCGGTAGTTGCGGGCGGCGTCCCACTGCGCGCCGATCGACTGATACTGCTCGCGATACAGGAGATCCTTGTTGCCCTCGACGACCTTGTCCGGGTCGCCGGTGTCCACCTTCCGCCAGGCCTGATAGGCGTTCTCGTCGATCAGGCCGGCGTCGCGGTACTCGTCGATCGCCGTCATGCCACCGGCGAGGTAGGCCTCGTGCTGCGGGATCAGGTCCATGAAGATGTGCTTGCTCATCGCGATGACCTGCGTCTGGAAGTGGGCGATGTCGTCGGCGGTGACGACGGCACCCACCTCGAGGACCGCGCGCACGTCCTCCGGCAGGTTCGCGGTGGCCGGTGCCGCGGCGGAGTCGAGCGCGCCGACGACGGTGGCGATCGCGTCCCGCACCGCGCGGACGTCGAGCACGACGCGCCCGAGGTCGACATCCATGATGCCCGCGGCGAACGACGGCCCGGCCATGCCGCCCTGCCCGGTCCACAGGAAGTTCGGATTCTCGAGTTGCAGGCGCTCGTAGTAGCGGAACGTGTTGGCGAGGTTCTGCTCGTTCGCCGCCAGGCCCCGACCCGCGTCCCAGTTGTTCAGATCCAAGCCGGCCTTGCGAGTGGCCGTTGCGAGCCAGAACTGTTGCAGCAGAGCCTTGTACCGCGTCGGCTCGACACCCTGCGTGCGCGCCCGGTCGAGCAGGGCGCCCAGCTCGTCGGGGTCGGTCGAGAACGACGGGTTGACGCCGCCGTTCGACTCGGCGTTCTCGTTCGACAGCGGGGCGTCGAGGTAGCCGTCGAGCTTTCCGTCCAGCGCAGGGTCGGCGGTTGCCACCGCCGTCGGGACGAACAGGAGCGCGGCGGCGAGCGCGCCGGTGAGCAGTTTCCTCATCGAGTCGTCTCCTCGAACTTGCCGACGAACCAGTCGACGTTCTGCATGCCGAGCATTTCGGTGCCCACCCGGTAGGGGTCGGTCAGGACGTCGGTGACGCCGCAGTGACTCGGCTCCACCGTGACGTCGGTGCCGCCCGCGCGGTACGCGGCGATCAGGTTCTCGACGTCGGAGTAGGGGACCAGGAAGTCGTCCCGGCACGAGGTGATCAGCACCGGCGCCTTCGGTGCCTGCTGACCCATGCGGTTCTCGGCGTAGGCCCGGGCGAAGGCCGGATTGTCGGCGGGGCGCCCGTGCGTGTACAGCGCGCTCAGCGGCATGAAGGGCATCAGCAGGTAGGTCTGCTGGCACGTGCGGTTGAAGAGGTCCGCGACCTGCTTGCCGAGCGGGGTCAGCTCCCTGTCGAGGTCGATCTCGGGGTAGCGGGCCGCGTAGCCGAGGGAGTTCGCGAACACGAAGCCCGCACCGATCCCGCCGTCCGCCTTGCGTTCGAACGTGGCGCTGTCGATCACCATGGCTTGCAGCACCGTGCCGACGACGTCGAGTTCCGGCGCGTACGACGCCTGCTTCTCCGCGGCGAATCCGGCAGCTACGCCGCCGCCGGCGATGCCGTAGATCCCGATCGGGACGTCCCGCTCGAACTCGGCCTCGGGTAGCGCGATCGCGGCGCGCAGGCCGTCGAGCGTTGCGGCGCCGGAGAACTGGCCGATCGAGAACCCGTTGGGGGCGGGATCGCCGTCGTTGGCGGTGTCGCTCATCATCACGGCCCAGCCGTTGCCGAACATCTGCGCGACGGGCCCGAGCGCCGAGAACAGCGACGGGTCGTCCTGGTCGGTGCCCGTCCACTGCGCGCTCGGCATGCAGCCCGGTCCGAGGCTGTCGTTGGCCTCGGAGTAGCCGATGAGCTTGCGGTCCTGCGGTGCGGTGCCGTCCTCGGGAATCATGAGGATTCCGGTGCTCACCACCCGGGAACCGTCGAAATCGGTTGTGACGTACATCAGTTGGTACCCGCGCACGTGCGCCGGTTGCACGCCGTACACCTGGACGGTCGCCGGGCGGGCCTTGAGCAGCGTTCCGGGGGCGAGGTCGGCGACGGGTGGGGCCTGGAACCACGGATCGGTGACGGGGTGCCGGGGCCGCCACTGCTCGGGCGGCGCGATCCGGCCGTCCCGGAACGTGTCGAGCACGAACGGCCCGAACACGTCGCCCATGTCCACCGTGTCCGGTGCCGCCGCCACCGTCGGCGCGCCGACCAGCAGCGCCGCCGCGGCGACCGCGGTCGCCGCGAGTGTCGATCGAAGCCTGCGCAAGGATCCCCCCTCGAGTTCTTCAGTTCTGTGTGTCCCCGCACGCGCGTTCGCGCCGTCGGAGTTCGTCGTGCGCCCGAGAGATCCCACCCCACTCGAGCCCCGCCAGGTGTGATGCACCCGACAGACGACATCGACCATTGTGACTCAGCGTTACAGACAACCTGCCGCCGAGGTGTTCGAGCGCACCCGGGACGTTGCGGTGCTGCGCGGGCAGCGGCACCGGCAGGACGTGGGCGTCGCCGCGCCGCGCCTCGCCTCGAATCTCCACCGACCACCGGCGGCTACCACCGCTGAGCTGCCACGACTCGTCGTCCACCCGCGCCCGGACCGGGGAGAGCACCGGATTCCCGACCCGGACCACGGTGCCGTCGGGCAACGCCACGACGACAGCGGTCACCTCGGTGCGCAGCGGGCCGGCCGTGACGACACCGCCGGCGAACGCGACGCACACCCGCGGGTCGTCGAACCCCTGCGCCTGGCCCCACCACCACGCCTCGGGGAAACCACCCCGGCCCCAGTTCTTCTCGCCGTACACCTGGGCGCCGTCGAGATCCCAGCGTTCGCCGTCGACGTCGGCCCACCCCTCGGCGCGGCCCCCGAGCAGCCACGGGTGCCAGTACTGGTTGAGCGCGGGCACCGTGTGGAAGACGCTCGACCCGCCCAGCCGTCGGCGCGGCCACTCGAACCGGTCGGTGATCCGGACGTCGATGCACGCGCCCGGTCCGAGGTCCACGCGCAGACGGTCCCGAGTGCCGTGGAACGCCGAGCCCGCGAACGCGCCCAGCCCGTGCGGATCGGCGGACGCGACGGGATGTGCTGCAGTCCTGAGGAATCCGCCCGGATGCGCGCCCAGGCCCAGGGTGGCCCACGGCCCGTCGGCGGCGCGGTTGATGCCGGCGAGGGCGATCAGCACCCGGCCGGTGTCGCGTTGGGTGAAGCGCCAGAAGTAGCCCTCCATCGCCACGCCGTGCGCGGCGAGTGGATTCCCGAACGGCACGTCGGCGCCGGTCCGTCGGTAGCGCGCGAGGAGACCGGGCATGAGCCGATGCTAGGTCGGCCCGTGGTGAATCCGCAGGCAGTTGGCGCTATCAGAGGGGGAGCGCGGTCTCGGCCAGTCCGCTCGGTGCGCCGCGGCGACGGAACCACTCCTGGCCGAACGCGGCGTGCAGCTGTTCCTCCGGCATCTGCAGGAACGGGCCGAAATCGCCGATCTGCGTCTCGTGCGCGAGCATCGCGGCACGCTTGGCAGCGAGCGCGGCCGTGACGTCGACGACCGTCGTGATCTCGTCGTCGGACAGGCCGAAGGTCTCGAAGTCGGGCGGAGTCGCCTCCTCGCTCCACTCCGGGTTCGCCGCCATCATGCGTCGGATGTGGTCGCGGCTGACCGCGGCCTCGTACACGTGCGCGACGTTCGCGAGCTCGGCCGCCCGGACGCCGACATGGTGGACCTGCACGTGGTCGGGATGGCCGTAGCCGCCGTTGGGGTCGTAGATCGTCAGGACGTCCGCGCCCTCCTCGACAAGGATCTCGGCGAGGCGGGCCGCGGCGGTGTCGACGTCGACGTTGCAGAAGGCGTCCGGGTGCGCGTTCTCCGGCGTCCCGGCCATACCGGAGTCGGCGTAGTGCAGCATCACCACCCGATGCGCGCCCAGCACGGTCGTCGACGCCTCGAGTTCGCGGCGACGACGCTGCGCCAGCGTCTCGCCGTCACCGAGCAGGCCGTCCGGCACCTCGCCGAGCGCTCCGTCGGTCGCGGTCACCACCACGACCCGGTGCCCGGCGTCGGCGGCCTGGCGCATCACGCCGCCGGTCACGAAGACCTCGTCGTCGGGATGTGCATGGAAGCAGACCAGAACGCTCATGCGGAGAATGCTTACACCCCGGTCGGACCCGGGGGCAAGGGTGCGAGACTTCTCCCGACAACTGGTTACCGGCCGGCGCGGCGCGCCTCGTCGCGGATGGTTCAGGAGAGACACCGGCAATGATCGGTACGTACCGGGAGATCTTCGCCGCCCGCGGGTCGGCCGCGTTCTCCGCGGCCGGGTTCGTCGCGCGCCTGCCGATCGCGATGGTGGGCATCGGCATCGTGACCATGCTGTCGCAGTTGCGGGGTGACTACGCGGTGGCCGGTGCACTCTCGGCGGTGTTCGCCCTGTCCTACGCCGCGATCACGCCACTGGTGTCGCGCGCCGTCGACCGGTACGGGCAGCGTCGGGTGCTGCCGGCCGCATCCGCGGTGAGCGCGAGCGCGCTCGCCACGCTGCTGCTGTGTGTGCGCATCGGGGCACCCGATTTCGTGGTGTTCCTGCTCGCGATCCCGGCCGGCTGCATGCCGACGATCGGGGCGATGGTCCGCGCCCGGTGGACGGAGCTGTATCGCGGGCAACCGCAGTTGCGCACCGCGTTCGCCTTCGAGTCGGTCCTCGACGAGGTCTGCTTCATCGCCGGCCCGGTGATCTCGGTGGGTCTGTCGGTGTCGGTGTTCCCGGAGGCCGGTCCGCTGCTGGCGCTGATCCTGCTGGTGGTCGGCACGCTGGCCCTCGTCGCGCAGCGCGGCACCGAACCGGCCGTCGCCGAGCGGGACGCGCATGCCGGTGCCTCGGTGGTCCGGAACCCGGCGATCTGGGCGCTGGTGGCGGTGATGCTCGGGATGGGCACGATCTTCGGTGCCGTCGACGTCACGAGCATCGCCTTCGCGACGGACCGGGGAGCTCCCGCCGCCGCGACGATCGCGCTGGCCCTCTTCGCGGGCGGGTCCGCGGTGGCCGGCATCGTCTTCGGTGCGCTGCGTCCCGGTGCGGCGCTGCGGCGCCAGCTCGTGTTCGCCACCGTCGTCGTCGCGGTCCTGGTGTGGCCGCTGCTGCTCGTCGACTCGATCCCGATGCTCACCGCGGCACTCGCGCTTGCCGGCATCTCGATCGCGCCGACACTGATCATCGCGACGACCCTCGTGGAGGCGGTCGTCCCGCAGCACAAACTCACCGAGGGCATCACCTGGACCGTGACCGGCCTCGGCGTAGGGGTCGCCGTCGGTTCGGCGCTCGCCGGGCAGATGATCGACGGCTTCGGCACCCGGGCCGGATTCGCGGTGGTGGTGGTCGCGGGCGCGACGGCGTTGGTCGTCGCCCTGACCGCCTACCTCCTGCACCGCGCGCGCAGCGCCCGGTGACCGCGGCCCCTTAGGGTGACGCCATGGCCATTCGCGAAACCGTCAGTGCCGACGGCACCACAATCGTTTATCGAGCGTTCGGTAATGCGGCCTCCAGGCCGCTCGTCCTGATCCACGGATGGGCGCAGTCGTCGCGCTGCTGGGGCGAGCAGGTCGTCGACGCGCTGGCGGAGCGGTACCGCGTGATCGCCCTCGACCTGCGTGGACACGGCTGTTCGGACGTCCCCGCTGCGGGCTACGACGACTCCGCGAACTGGGCCGCCGACGTCGACGCGGTGCTGTCCGCGGAGGGGATCTCCGCGGGCGCGGCGCTGCTGGGCTGGTCTTACGGCGGGTTGGTGATCTGCGACTATCTCGCCGCGCACGGGACGGGAGCGGTCGACGCCGTGGTGTTCGTGGGGGCGATCACGAGCATCGGACGCGGTGAGCGCGGCGGCGCAGTGGGACCGGCGATGAAGGCCGCGATCCCTGCCGCGATGGCCGAGGACCCCGACGTCGCGGTTAGGGCCCTGGGCGGTTTCGGGACGGCGCTGACCGGTCCGCTCGGCGGCGATGCGGCCCGGGGCGCTCTGTCGCAGGCGCTGTTCGGTGCAAGCCTGTCCACCCCGCCGCGGGTGCGGTCGGCGCTGTTCCGGCGGGCTGCGAGCCACGACGACGTGCTGCGCGCCCTCGACGTCCCCGCCCTGGTGCTGCACGGCACCGCCGACGCTGTCGTCGACGTCTCTGCAGGTGAGCACGCCGCCGAGCTGATCCCGCAGGCCCGTGTGTCGTACTGGGAGGGTTGCGGGCACGGCCCGTTCGTCGAGGATCCGGCGCGGTTCGTGAGCGAGGTCGACGGATTCCTGTCGGACCTCGGGGAGGGTGTCCCGGTCGGCGAGAACAGCGCGGGCGCAATTACCTCCTGACAGAGCGACAGGGCAGTATGGACGCGTGACACCCAAGCACAGTGCGACGCCGAGACGGGTCGCGGTTCTGTCCGTACACACGTCGCCGCTGGCCCAGCCGGGCACCGGCGATGCGGGTGGAATGAACGTGTACGTGCTGCAGACCGCCATCCAGCTGGCCCGCCGCGGTGTCGAGGTCGACATCTTCACCCGCGCCACGTCGTCGGCCACGCCGGTCGTGCAGGACGCGGCGCCGGGTGTGCGGGTGCGCAACGTCGCGGCCGGCCCGTACGAGGGTCTCGACAAGCACGAACTGCCCACGCAGCTGTGCGCGTTCGCTGCCGGTGTGCTGCGGGAAGAGGTTCGGCACGAGCCCGGCCACTACGACCTCGTGCACTCGCACTACTGGCTGTCCGGGCAGGTCGGCTGGCTGGCCCGCGACCGGTGGGGGGTGCCGCTGGTGCACACCGCGCACACCCTGGCCGCCGTGAAGAACGCATCGCTCGCGGAGGGCGACACCCCCGAGCCGGCCGCCCGGCAGATCGGTGAGCAGCAGGTGGTCGCGGAGGCCGACCGGCTCACCGCCAACACCGTCGACGAGGCCGCGCAGCTCACCGCCACGTACGGCGCTTCGGCGGACAAGATCGACATCGTCGCGCCGGGCGCCGACCTGACGCGCTACCGGCCCGGCGACCGTCTCGCCGCCCGCGCTGCGCTCGGCCTCGACCCGTCCGAGACCATCGTGACGTTCGTCGGCCGGATCCAGCCGCTCAAGGCTCCCGACGTGCTGCTGCGCGCCGCGGCCGAGGTGGCCGGCCGGCGTCCGGACCTGCCGCTGCGGGTACTGGTGGTGGGCGGACCGTCCGGTACCGGGCTCGACCGACCCGATTCGCTGATCGAGCTGGCCGCGGCGCTCGGCATCACCGCGCGGGTGACGTTCCTGCCGCCCCAGCCGCCCGACCGGCTCGCCGACGTGTATCGCGCGTCGGATCTCGTTGCGGTACCGAGCTATTCGGAATCGTTCGGGCTCGTCGCGATCGAGGCACAGGCGTGCGGAACGCCGGTGATCGCTGCCGACGTGGGCGGTCTCGGTGTGGCCGTGCGCGACGGCCTGACAGGCATGCTCGTCCAGGGGCATCGCATCGACGACTGGGCGGCGGCGCTCGAGTCGCTCGTCGCGTCGCCGGACCGACTCGACGAACTGGCGGCCCGCGCGCCGCGGCACGCCGAGAACTTCTCGTGGGAGCACACGGCGGACGCGCTGCTCGCCAGCTATCGGGCCGCGACCGCGATGTATCACCGGGCGGAGGGCGGCGAACTCTGGCAGCGTAGGCCACGCGGGTTGTGGAAATTGCGTCGGACGAGCGGAGTGCGAGCGTGAGCGAACAGGAACCGACGGCGGACGCCGTCAGCGGCATCATCGATGCAGCCCTGAAGGAACGCGAACTGGACTACAGCCGCCGGGGCGAGAACCAGTTCGTCGTGGAACTGCCGGGCGAGCACAAGCTGAAGACGACCACACTGCTCACGGTCGGCAACCACGGCGTCCGAGTCGAGGCGTTCGTGTGTCGCAAGCCGGACGAGAACTTCGAAGGCGTCTACAAGTACCTGCTGCGCCGCAACCGCCGGCTGTACGGGGCCTACTACACGATCGACAAGATCGGCGACATCTATCTGGTGGGCCGGATGTCCGCGCACGCGGTGACCGGCGCCGAACTGGACCGAGTGCTGGGCTCGATCCTCGAGGCCGCGGACGGCGACTTCAACACGCTGCTCGAGTTGGGATTCGCGTCGTCGATCAAGCGCGAGTGGGCCTGGCGGGTGTCGCGGGGCGAATCGCTCGCGAACCTCGAGCCGTTCAAGCACCTCGTCGAGGATGCGCAGGACGCACCGAGTGGAGCCGGATGGGGTCCCGATCCCCGGTCGCAGTAACGACTCGCGGGCGGCCCGGCCCGTTATCCGGCCGAGATTTCGTGACCGCGTTCACTAGATCCGAGTGACCTGAGTCACATTACGGTTATGCAACGACGCCGGTACTCGACGGCAATTCTGCACCGCTGAGCTGCGACTTTTACCAGCTCATGGCGTATTTCACGTACGGGTGTCCCACAAAATCGACCCGTGACCTTTCCGTAATCGGTGCCTACGGTTGTAACCAGCTCGAGACGAACGAACTCGAGAAGCAACAACCGCAAGGAAGCAAGACCCCGACCCGCCGCCGCCGGCTCTGCCCCGCGGGATCGGACGGAGCAAGACCTTCGAGGGGCAGAAGCGAGGCCCAACCCGAGCCCGGATCGACGTCGTCGTCCGCAGGCCGCCTCGCCCGCAATACGGAGAGGATCCACCCCCCATGGCCAAGTTCGACATCAAGCGCACCATCGGTACCGTCGCCGCGACCGCGGCCCTCGTCGCCGCCCCCTTCGCCCTGAGCACCGGCACCGCCAACGCCGCCTCCGGCAACTGGGACGCCGTCGCGCAGTGTGAGAGCAGCGGCAACTGGGCCGCCAACACCGGCAACGGCTTCTACGGCGGCCTGCAGTTCACCGCGAGCACCTGGCAGTCGTTCGGCGGCTCGGGCATGGCCCACCAGAACTCGCGCGAAGAGCAGATCCGCGTCGCCGAGAACGTCCTGGCCGGTCAGGGCCGCGGTGCATGGCCGGTGTGCGGTCAGTACCTCTGATCGACCACCGAGTTCGACAGTGGGGCTGGGCTGAGCCCCCGCGGACGAGCTGAAGGGTCCCTTTGTGCGCTACCAGCGCACGAAGGGACCCTTCAGCCATTCTGGGGCGAGCGGGGGCGCGGGTGCTGGATCTCCCGTCGGGCGGGAGGTTCTCTGCCGCAAGGTGTCTGGCGCCTCCTACGGTGTGGCGGCCGGGCGGTCCGGTCCGTTCACGAGAGGACGCGTCGAGATGCAGACCGCCTTCATCCGAGTGACGGTCCGGCCCGACCACGCCGACCGGGATGCTCGGGCAATGCTGGACCTGGTAGAGCCGACGCTCGGCGAGCCGGGCTGTATCGCCTACGAGTTCTGCCACGACCTCGACGACCCCGGCCTCCTCCACTGCTTCGAGCACTGGAAGACCTGTCAGGCGCTCGACGATCATGCCAGCACCGCGCACATGCGGGCGTTACTGGACGAGTTCGGTTCCGCTGATCGAACGCTGGGATTCGCACCACACCTCAGCCTGTCCTGACGCGGCACCGGAGTGCGCACCGACGGCTGTCGCAGGCGTCCGAGTGCGTCATGCCAGGATTGGGGGTATGAGTACCGGAACACTTGTGCTGCTCCGCCACGGCGAGAGCGAATGGAACGCGCTGAACCTGTTCACCGGCTGGGTGGACGTGCACCTCACCGACAAGGGCATGGCCGAGGGCAAGCGTGCCGGTGAACTGCTCGCCGAGCACAACCTGCTCCCGGACGTGCTCTACACGTCGCTGCTGCGTCGCGCGATCAGCACCGCGAACCTCGCGCTCGACGCCTGCGACCGCCACTGGATCCCCGTCATCCGCGACTGGCGCCTCAACGAGCGTCACTACGGCGCGCTGCAGGGCAAGAACAAGGCCCAGACCAAGGCCGAGTTCGGCGAGGACCAGTTCATGCTGTGGCGTCGTAGCTACGACACCCCGCCGCCGCCCATCGAGGCCGGTAGCGAGTACAGCCAGGACCAGGACGTGCGCTACGCCGCCCTGCCCGAGGTCCCGCTGACCGAGTGCCTGCTCGACGTCGTCAAGCGTCTCGTCCCGTACTGGGAGGAGACCATCGCGGCCGACCTGAAGGCGGGCAAGACCGTCCTGGTCACCGCGCACGGCAACTCGCTGCGCGCACTCGTCAAGCATCTCGACGGCATCTCCGACGAGGACATCGCGGGTCTGAACATTCCGACGGGCATCCCGCTGCGCTACGACCTGGACGAGAACCTGAAGCCGCTCAACCCGGGTGGCACCTACCTCGATCCGGCGGCCGCCGCGGCCGGTGCCGCGGCCGTCGCGAACCAGGGCGCCAAGTAGTTCCAGGCAGTCCTCGGCGGTTCTCTCTCGACCCCGCGTTTCGCGCACTTGTCGCGACGACGGCCCCTCCCGGCCGGCGTCAAGTGCGCGAAACGCGGGGTTTTCCGTGCCCGGAACGCGATGAGTGCGCAAAACGCGAGAGGACCGGGAAACAAACGGTGAACAGGTGGATAACGCCAGCTCTCGGGCCTGTGACGTGCGAGAAAACGGTCACACCCGCCTTCGTGCGTCGTCCGTGCGAACGTACGATTCACGTGTGACTGTTGTTCAGGCCGTAATCTTGGCCGTCGCGACCGCGATCGTCGGTTACGTCGTCGGCGGGGTCGTCGTTCCCCGACTGAGCAGGCGTCACGCCGAGCGGCAGAAGGCCCAGGCGGGCTTGACGATGTCCCAGGTGCTCGACCTGATCGTTCTCACCTCGGAGAGCGGCATCGCGGTCGTCGACAAGTTCAACGACGTCGTGTTGGTCAATCCGCGGGCCGAGGAGCTCGGGTTGGTCCGCAACCGCATGCTCGACGACCGAGCGTGGGTCGCCGCCACCGAGGTGCTCGCGAAGGGCGAGCCCGTCGAGGTCGACCTGACTGCGCGGACGCCACAACGCGGACGCGACAAGATCGCCGTGCGCGGCGTCGCGCGACTGCTGAGCGAGGAGGACCGCCGCTTCGTCGTGGTGTTCGCCGACGACGACTCCGAGCAGGTCCGCATGGAGGCCACGCGCCGTGACTTCGTCGCCAACGTGAGCCACGAACTCAAGACCCCCGTCGGCGCGATGGGTCTGCTCGCGGAGGCGCTACTCGAATCGGCCGACGACCCCGACTCGGTCCGCTACTTCGGTCAGCGGGTGCTGAGCGAGTCCGCCCGCCTGGGCAACATGGTCACCGAACTGATCGCGCTGTCGCGTCTGCAGGGGGCGGAGAAACTGCCCGACCTCGAGGTGGTGGACGTCGACGACGTCATCGCCGAGGCTCTGCGCCGGTCCAGCGTGGCCGCCGAGGCCGCCGACATCACCGTCCACGCCGACGCCCCGAGCGGGCTCGAGGTGATGGGCGACCGCACCTTGCTCGTGACGGCCCTGTCGAACCTGGTCGAGAACGCCATCGCCTACTCGCCGAAGGGCACCCCGGTCTCGGTGAGCCGCACCGTCCGCGGCGACGACGTCGCGATCGCGGTCACCGACCGCGGCATCGGCATCGCCAAGGAGGACCAGGAACGCGTCTTCGAGCGGTTCTTCCGCGTCGACAAGGCCCGCTCCCGCGCCACCGGCGGCACCGGGTTGGGACTGGCGATCGTCAAGCACGTCGCCGCCAACCACAACGGATCCATCGACCTGTGGAGCCGGCCCGGCACCGGGTCCACGTTCACCCTGCGGATCCCCGCCCACTTCGAGACCGTTCCACCCGAGCCCGCCGCGGCGGGCGAGAACCGTGATTCATCGATGATCGACAAGAAGGCCGCGGCGCGAGGCGCCGCCGCCACGAGCCTGGAGGCCAACCGTTGACGAGTGTGCTGATCGTGGAGGACGAGGAATCGCTGGCCGATCCGCTCGCGTTCCTGCTCCGCAAGGAGGGCTTCGAGACGACCGTCGTCGGTGACGGTCCGTCCGCGCTGGCCGAGTTCGAGCGCTCCGGCGCCGACATCGTCCTGCTCGACGTCATGCTGCCCGGCATGAGCGGTACGGATGTCTGCAAGCAGTTGCGGGCGAAGTCGTCGGTGCCGGTCATCATGGTCACCGCCCGCGACAGCGAGATCGACAAGGTGGTCGGTCTGGAACTCGGCGCGGACGACTACGTCACCAAGCCGTACTCGGCTCGCGAACTCATCGCCCGCATCCGCGCGGTGCTGCGCCGCGGAGCGGACAACGAGGCCGCCACCGACGTGGACGACGGCGTCCTCGCGGCCGGCCCGGTCCGGATGGACGTCGAGCGGCACCTGGTGCATGTGAACGGCGACCCGGTCACGTTGCCGCTCAAGGAGTTCGACCTGCTCGAGTATCTGCTGCGCAACTCCGGCCGGGTGCTCACCCGCGGCCAGCTGATCGACCGGGTGTGGGGCGCCGACTACGTGGGCGACACCAAGACCCTCGACGTCCACGTCAAGCGGTTGCGCGCCAAGATCGAGGGCGATCCGGGCAAGCCGAAGCACCTGGTCACGGTGCGCGGCCTGGGGTACAAGCTCGAGGAGTGAGCTTTCCGTGGCCGAATGTCACACGCGTCCAGTCGGGCTGAGCGCGTGTGACATTCGGCCGCGCGGGCGGTCAGTCGCGCTGCGCCTTCGCCTGCGCGGCGGTGGTCGCGGGGTGCACCGCGATGAGGCCCAGTCCCTCGCGGCGGCGGCAGAGCGACGCGAGTTCGTCGTACGCGGCCTTGCCCAACAGTTCGGTCAGTTCCGGGGCGTACGACTGCCACACCGGACGGGTGCCGACGTGCGCGTCGGGCGAGCCCGAGCAGTACCACGTCAGGTCCTCGCCGCCCTCGCCCCAGCCGCGACGGTCGTACTCGGTGATCGTGGTCTCGAGGATCTGCTCGCCGTCGGGCCGGTCCACCCACTCCTGGGTGCGGCGGATCGGCAGCTGCCAGCACACCTCGGGCTTCACCTCGAGCGGCTCGATGCCCTTGCGCAGCGCCATCTGGTGCAGCGCGCATCCGATGCCGCCGGGATGTCCGGGGCGGTTGAGGAAGATGCACGCGCCCTTGTACTTGCGGGTGCGCAACGCGGGCTCGTCCTCGAGATCGTCCTCCTCGAGGTACCCCTTCTTCCCGAGACCCTTCTCCATGAACTGCCAGTCGTCCGGTGTGAGCATCCTCACCGCGTTGTCGAGCTTCTCGCGGTCCTCGTCGTCACACAGGAAAGCGCCGTGCGAGCAGCAGCCGTCGTCGGGGCGATCGGCGACCGTGCCCTGGCATGCGGGGGTGCCGAACACGCAGGTCCAGCGCGAAAGAAGCCACGTCATGTCGGCCTTGATGGTGTGCTCGGCGTTCTCCGGATCGACGAACTGCACCCACTCGCGCGGGAAATCGAGATCTACTTCCGGCGCGGGAGCCAACTTGTGGGACCTGTCGGTGCTGCCTGCTGTCACAGTGCCCGACGGTAGACCCAGTACCGTAACCGTGTGCGCCTTGGGGTACTCGACGTCGGAAGCAACACCGTCCACCTGCTCGTGGTGGACGCACATCGTGGTGGGCACCCCACCCCGATGAGTTCGACGAAAGCCGCTCTACGGCTTGCGGAGAACACGGACGACCGCGGGGACATCACCGCGGTCGGTGCCGACCGGTTGGTCGAGACGGTGGGCGATTTTGCCGGTATCGCCAGGTCGTCGGGGTGCGGTGAGCTGATGGCCTTCGCGACGTCGGCCGTGCGCGACGCCAACAACTCCGAGGCCGTCCTCTCCCGCGTGCGCGCCGAGACCGGCGTGAACCTCGAGGTGCTCTCCGGCGTCGACGAGGCGCGGCTGACCTTCCTCGCGGTGCGCCGCTGGTACGGGTGGAGCGCCGGGCGCATCCTCAACCTCGACATCGGCGGTGGTTCGCTCGAGCTGACGTGCGGCGGCGACGAGGATCCCGACGTCGCGTTCTCGCTGCAACTCGGCGCCGGACGGCTCACCCGGGACTGGCTCCAGGAGGATCCCCCGGGCAAGCGCCGTGTCGCCGTGCTGCGCGACTGGCTCGACGCCGAACTGGCCACCCCCGCGAAGGAGTTGCGCGCCGCGGGCGCCGCGGACCTGCGCGTCGGCACCTCCAAGACCTTCCGATCCCTCGCCCGCCTCACCGGCGCAGCGCCTTCCGGTGCAGGTCCGCGCGTCAAGCGCACCCTCACCGCGAGCGGGCTGCGGCAGCTGATCGCGTTCATCTCACGGATGACGACGGCGGACCGTGCAGAATTGGAGGGCGTGAGCTCCGACCGTTCCCAGCAGATCGTCGCCGGGGCTCTCGTTGCGGAGGCCAGCATGCGCGCGCTGGGGATCGACACTCTCGAGATTTGCCCGTGGGCACTGCGTGAGGGTCTGATTCTTCGCAAGCTCGATACGGACATGGGTGGAGAACTGGTGGTGAGCGCTCGATGACTGAGCCCGAAGGCGACAGCCAAGCAATCTCGGTTGCAGAACTGCTGGCCCGCAACGGCCAGCGCGTCGGTGCCGGTGGCGGCGGACGCCGTCGTCGCGGTGTGAAGGGCGGCATCTCCGTCGCGGAGCTGACCGGCGAGTTCCAGGCCGTCCGTGCCGCGACGCCGGAGACGCCCGACGCGGAGACCCCCGACACGCAGGCTCCCGACACGCAGGCTCCCGAGGCGACGACTCCAGAGACGAAGGCGCCGGCGGCGGAGGCCCCTGTCGACGACGCTCCCGCCCCCGAGACTCCTGCCGTCGAGTCGACCGCGGTCGCCGAGCCGAAGAAGAAGCCCGAGTCGGAGAAGCCCGAGTCCTCGGACGAGAAGGGCGCCAAGGACTCGAAGGACTCGAAGGACGCGAACGCCACTGTCGCCTTCTCGTCGGCCGACGCCGTCGCAGCCCGTAAGGACGCGGACGCTGCCGACAAGGCGGACGAGAACACCGACGCGGCCGGCAAGGACGCCGCCGCGAAGGCCGAAGAGACCCCGACCCTGATCTCGCGAGCCGTCGAGGCCGACGATCACAGGGCCGACGACCGCAAGGCCGACGATCACAAGTTCGACTCCGGTTGGCGGTCGGCGGCGACCACGGTCCTCGAGCCCGTCCCGGCGCAGCCCCTCGCGCACAGTGTGGACCCGGAGCCGCGGCTGCTCTCGGGCCAGAGCGTCGCCGGCGATCTGCTCCGACGGAACGACGCGGCAGCGCCCGCTCAGGCAGAGGCCGCTGCGGCGGACACCGACCTCGACGACGAGAGCCCCGCCGACCCCGAGGACCTGCCCGAGGAGGCGAGCGCCGCGAAGCAGTGGGCGGTGCTGCTGGGGCAGGGTGCTGTCGCGGTCGTCGCGGGCGCGCTGATGTTCAAGGGCTTCGAGAAGCTGTGGGACATGCTGCCGATGGTGGCGCTGATCCTCGCGGTCCTGGTGATCGTCGGACTGGTGGCGATGGTGCGGATCCTGCGCCGTACCGACGACATCGCGAGCCTGGTCATCGCCGTCGTCGCGGGTGTGTTCGTGACACTCGGGCCCCTGGCCTTCCTGCTCAGCACGAGCTGACCGGACACGGGCGGAGCGGGATCGTGGGGAGGGCGCGCATGTCGGACCGGAAGGTCCTCGTCGGACTGTCCACTGCGTCCGTCTACCCGGAGAACACCGAGGCGGCCTTCCGCTACGCGGCGGAGGTCGGCTACGACGGCGTCGAGCTCATGGTGTGGGCCGAATCCGTCAGCCAGGACATCTCCGCCGTCAAGCGTCTGGTCCGCAAGTATGCGGTGCCCGTACAGGCCGTCCACGTGCCGTGCTTGTTGATCTCCCAACGGGTGTGGGGTGCGGACCCGGTCGCGAAGCTGGACCGGTCGGTGGAGGCCGCGGAGGCGCTGGGCGCGTCGAACGTCGTGGTGCACCCACCGTTCCGGTGGCAGCGTCGGTACGCCGACGGATTCGCCGAACAGGTCGAGCGTCTCGAGGAGAAGACCGGGGCGATCGTGGCCGTGGAGAACATGTTCCCGATGCGCGCCGACAGCTTCTTCGGCGGCAAGGAGCGGAGCGCGGAGCGTCTGCGCAGGCGCGGCGGCCCGGGTGCGGCCCTGTCCGCGTTCAGCCCGTCGTACGACCCCACCGACTCCGGTTACCGGCACTACACGCTCGACCTCTCGCACACCGCGACCGCGGGTATGGATGCACTCGAGCTGGCCGACCGGATGGGCAGCGGGCTCTCGCACCTGCATCTGGCGGACGGCCGCGGTGCCTCGGTCGACGAACACCTCATCCCCGGCCACGGGAGTCAGCCGTGCGTCGAGGTGTTCCGGCATTTGCGCGACAGTGGCTTCGGCGGACAGGTGGTCGTCGAGATCAACACCCAGAACGCTCGGACCCGACCGGAGCGGGCGTCGATGCTCGGCCAGGCCCTCAGCTTCGCCCGCGCGAACCTGCGCTGACTCCGGCCGGCTGCTGCCCACGTCGGCCGGTTCCTACAGCGCGGACACGCCCGCGCCGATCACCGTGATCCCCGAGATCACCAGGCCCGTCACCAGGCAGGCCGCGCCCAGCCAGATCGCCGCGACCATCGGTCCGGGCTTCGCCGGATCCCGGCCGAGGACCGACAGGAAGAACCCGGCAGGGATGAAGATCGCGGCGACGAGGACCGCGATCGCGCCGGCCGCGGACCACCCGGGACTGGCGTCGACGACCGCGGTGAGCGTCGCCAGCAGGATGCCCAGCGTGACCAGCACCCCCGCGTGGGCGTGACCGGCGCGGAAGAAGCTCTTCTGCAGGGCGTTGGCGCCCTGGTCGCCCGCGAGGATGCGGAGCAGGAACGCGCCGCCGGACGCGATACCCACCACGGTGAGCACGGTGACGCCGACGACGATCGTGAGAACGGGATCCATCATGGGAGCTCCTGGGGGTGGGGTAGGCTCGATCCCAGATTGGATAGTTCAACTATCCAATCGGGTTTCATGGTCGACCCGGTGCGGCCGGGTGTCAAGCAGGAGAGGCTCGACGTGCGGGTGTCCGAACTGGTCGCGGTCAGCGGCGTGCCGCTCGCGACCGTCAAGTACTACCTGCGCGAGGGACTGCTGATGCCCGGCGCGGCGAGCAGTGCGACGCAGGCCGAATACGGTGAGCAGCACGTGCGGCGCCTCGCACTCGTCAAGGCGCTCGCCGGCGTCGGACTGCCGCTCGGCAGGATCCGCACGATCGTCGGACTCGTCGACCACCCCGCCGACACCGTCTTCGAGACGATCGGGCGGGCGCTCGCCGCGCTTCCGCCGTACCCCGCCGAGGGGGAGGAGCGGTCCGGCGACTACCCGCGGGCCCGCGCCGTGCTCGAACGTCTGGGGCAGGTGTACGAACCGGCGTATCCCGTTGTCGCGCAGCTCGAACGGGCGCTGGCGGCGGCCGAGGACGTCGGCATCCGGATGACCGACGAGCGGCTCGACGCCTACGCGCGGCACGTCCGCGGTATCGCCGAGATCGACCTGGACCTCATGCCCACGGACTCTGCGGAATCCGCGATCGAGTACGCCGTCCTCGGAACCGCGATCTACGAACCCGTGCTGGCCGCGCTGCGCCGGCTCGCCCACCAGGACATCGGTGCGGCTCGCTTCGCGGGCCGCACCTTCGACGACTTCGACACCCCCGACAGACAGGACCAGCCGTGACCACTCACCCGTTCCGGGACCTGACCACCGTCACCCCGAGCGGTACCGGTGCCGACGGCCGGTACTCGGCCCACATCGACCCGATCTGGACCATCGGACCCAAGGTGCACGGCGGCTGCATGATGGCCGTCTGCGCGGCCGCGGCCCGGCGCGAGCTGACCGCGACCGCGCCGTCGGACATGCCCGTCGATCCGGCCGTCCAGTCGCTCGCCGTGAGCGCCAACTATCTCGCCGCACCCGACCCCGGCGACGTCGACATCGTCGCAACCGTGCGCAAGCGGGGCCGTCAGGTCTCGCTCGTCGACGTCGAGCTGTCCCAGAACGGTCGCCCGGCCGTGCACGCCGCGGTGACGCTGGGCGTCCCCGACGCGGGGGAGCCGCACTACGCGCAGGAGCAGGCGCTCGCGCAACTGCCCGCCGAGCCGCCCGCCGAGGCGCACGCGCTCGTCGCCGACCATCCGATGGCGCAGATCGTGCACGTCTCGCAGGGCTGCGATCTGCGGGTCGACGGCGCGTCGGCGCATTTCCTCAGCGGCAGGCAGGGCGAACCCGAGGTCCGGATGTGGGCGCGGCCGTGGGCCGACGACGAGCAGGACCCGGCCACCGCGGCGCTGTTCGCGATCATGACCGGCGACATCTGTGCGCCGGTCACCATGAACCGCGGCATCTTCGGCTGGGCGCCCACCGTCCAGCTGACGACGTACCTTCGGCGCCGTCCCGCGCCGGGCTGGCTGCGCGTCATGGCGAGCTCGACGGTGTTGGGGGACACGTGGTTCGAGGAGGACCACACGGTGCTCGACTCCACCGGCGCGGTCGTCGTGCAGAGCCGTCAGCTCGCGATGATCCCGCGGTAGGCGCCTTCGGCGCCTGTGCGCCTTTTCGGTAGTGGGGGCTACCGAAAAGGCGCACGGGCACGCAGTGCCTAAGCTGTCCGCATGACGAGAATTGCGGTGATCGGTGGCGGCAAGATCGGTGAGGCGCTGGTCTCTGGGCTGTTGCAGGGTGGTCACGCGACCCGTGACCTGGTGGTCGCCGAGCAGTACGAGCCTCGCGCCGAGGAACTGGCCGCGGCCTACTCGATCCGGGTGACGACCCCGGAGGACGCGGCCGAGGGTGCGGACGTCATCGTCGTGGCGGTCAAGCCCACCGACGTCGACTCGGTGCTGGCTGCGCTGTCGAAGGTCGACCTCGACGGTGAACGTGAACAGATCATCGTCTCGCTCGCCGCGGGTATCTCCACGGCTCGGTACGAGTCGAAGCTGCCGGCCGGTTTCCCGGTCGTGCGGGTGATGCCGAACACCCCGATGCTCGTCGGGCAGGGTGCCAGTGCCATCGCGCCGGGACGACACGTCAAGCCCGAGCACCTCGACCTGGTCCGCGGGATCCTCGCGACGGTGGGCGCCGTCACCACCGTGCCGGAGTCGCAGATCGACGCCGTGACCGCGGTATCCGGTTCCGGACCGGCGTACTTCTTCCTCGCGGCCGAGGCCATGATCGACGCCGGCGTCTCCCTCGGCCTGACCCGCGCGACGGCGAGCGAACTCGTCGTGCAGACGATGATCGGTTCGGCCGCGATGCTCGCGGAGTCGGGCGAGAGCGCGAACGACTTGCGCGCCGCCGTCACCTCGCCCGGCGGTACCACCGCGGCCGCGGTACGCGAACTCGAGCGGTGCGGGCTCCGGACCGCGTTCTACGAGGCCCTCGCGGCAGCGCGCGACCGGTCGGCGGAACTGGGCGTCGCCCCCGAATGATCTGCGGGTCGGGCCGGCGCGGTGAGCGTCGGCCCGCCGCGGTGACGCGCGCCTGTCCACGACGCGCGAACAGGCATGCCGGAGTTCTACTGTTGCGCCGTGGACACACGCAATCGCGAGGCCTCGCCTCGAAGCACCGGACGTAGCCTCTCCTATGCGGCGTTCGCCGTGATCGTGGTCGTCTATCTGGCGATCATCCAGTTCGGCGGCCGACTGATCGGCAACTGGGCCGACGAGAGCGACACCCTGACCACCCGAGGGGTGTTCTTCACGATGGTGATCCCGCTCGGGATCGCCCTCGTCTTCACCTACGGCGTCGTCGCGGCACTCGGCTGGTGGCGTCCCGTCCTGAAGGACGACCGGCCCGTCAGCCGGTGGGTGTGGGCCGTGCCCGCCATCCTGTTGGTCGCGATCCTCGTCGGAATCGACTACAGCGCCCTGTCCGAGAAGGGGTGGCTGTTCGTGGTCGTCCTGCTCGTCGCCACCCAGTTCGTCGGGTGGGGTGAGGAGGGGATGTTCCGCGGCATCGGGGTGACGGTGCTGCGCCGGCACGGTCTCCGCGAGGGTCAGGTCGCGCTGTGGTCCAGCATCGTCTTCGGCCTGGTCCATCTGTCCAACGTCTTCGGGCACGGCGGCGCATCCGCGATCCCGCAGGCCGTCGTCGTCAGCCTGGCCGGCTACTTCTTCTACCTCATCCGCCGTGTCTCGGGCAGTAACGCGCTCAACTCGGTGATGCACGGCCTCTTCGACTTCGCGCTGTTGAGCGGCGCCGCCATCCTGCTGGACCAGGCGTTCTACCCCGGAACCCTCGCGCCCATCCTGGCCTATCCGGTGATCGCCATCCTGCTGCTCGTCAAGCGGCGGGACGTCGAACGGTCCGGGCACGCGGGCGCCGCGCCGGCCACCGTCCAGAGCTGACCGGCCGGATCCGGCGGCGGGCCTCGAGGGGCCGCCACCACCGCGATTGTCGATCTTGTTTGCAACACCCGTCGCATCAATCCCTCTGGTCCCGCTAAGCTCGTGTCAGCACGTGCGTGTCTGGTCCGCCGGAGGGGAAGCCGGCGGCGCGACACGTGCCGGAGGTAATTGAAGAGATGGGATCCATCGACAAACCTGACAGGTCCCTCCGGGGACAACAGGAAGGGCAGTCCGGTCTCGGCGGGACGCAGTTCCTCACGGTCGCGGAGGTCGCGGCCTTGATGAGGGTCTCGAAGATGACCGTGTACCGCCTGGTGCACAGCGGGGAACTCCCCGCGGTCCGTGTGGGGCGGTCGTTCCGTGTCCACGCGAAAGCTGTGCACGACTATCTGCAGACCTCGTATTTCGACGCCGGCTGACCCGTCGGAGCCGAAAAGGATGGGCCTCGGTTTTCGCCGAGGCGATCCGTCCCGGTACGATCGTTAGTCGTCGTACCAGCCAGCCGGTGTCGTCAGGCGCTGGGGTCGTGAAAGCGGCCATGGCAACGAGGCCTCAGCGCCAGAGGCAGACACAGGCGTACGTGACCGGCGTGCGCTGAACGCTAGAGAAGACTGTGAGGGACACCCACCATGGGTTCAGTGATCAAGAAGCGCCGCAAGCGTATGTCGAAGAAGAAGCACCGCAAGCTGCTCCGCCGCACGCGCGTCCAGCGTCGGAAGCTCGGTAAGTAAGAACTTGCACACGGATGCCCGTCACCTCGTGGTGGCGGGCATCCGTGTGTTCGGGGGCGGGCGTCGGCCCGCGCGGTGGGTGGCGTGTTGCCGGGACGTAAAGGCTCACGCGGAACCCTTGCCCCACCCCGCGGATTCGTTAGGCTCCCCGAAGGGGCGAATGGACGGGGGTAGCGGTGAGTCCTGACGATCGGGGTGTGCAGCCTCCCCGGGTGGTCCTGGTGACCGGCGCGAGCCGGTTCCCGGGAGGATTCCTGGTGTCACGGCTGGTCCAGGATCCGAGCATCGAGCGCGTCGTCGCGGTCGACGCCGTCTCACCCAGCAAGGACATGATGCGGCGGATGGGCCGGGCCGAGTTCGTGCGTGCCGACATCCGGAACTCGTTGATCGGCAAGGTGATCAGGGGCGCCGAGGTGGACACCGTGGTCCATGCGGCCACCGTCGCGCAGGCCCCGCGGTCGGGCAGTCGCGCAGCCATGAAGGACATGAACGTCATCGGCGCCATGCAGTTGTTCGCGGTGTGCCAGAAGTCGCCCAGCGTGCGCAAGGTGGTGCTGCGGTCGGCGTCGGCCGTGTACGGCGGCAGCCCCGGCGACCCGGCGAAGTTCACCGAGGAGATGGGGGCGCGCCGCCCACCGCGGGGCGCCTGGGCCCGTGACTGCATCGACATCGAGGGCTACGCGCGGGCGATGGGCCGACGTCGTCCGGACATCGCGGTCTCCATCCTGCGGCTCGCGCCGCTCATGGGCCCGCACCGGCACGGATGGGTGGCGCGATACCTGTCTTCCCCGATCGTGCCGAGAATCCTCGGCCGCGACGCCCGCATGCAGTTGCTGCACGAGGAGGACGCGCTGGCGGCGCTGCACCGCGCCACGGTCACCGGGCCCACCGGCACGTTCAACGTCGCCGGTGACGGGATCGTCATGATGTCGCAGGCCGTGCGCCGGGCCGGGCGCGTCGAGGTCCCGATGCCGTTCGCGCTCTTCCGCAGCGCCGGGCGGGCTCTGATGGGATCGCAGATGCGGTCCTTCACCCACGAGCAACTCGACTACTTCCACTTCGGGTGCGGGCTCGACACCACTCGGATGCGTGCGGAACTCGGATTCGAGCCGCGCTGGACCACCGTCGAGGCGCTCGACGACTTCGTGCGGGGCACCGGGTTGACCCCCGTGATCCGACCGGAGTGGGTCGACCGTGCCGAGGCCACGGCGCTCGGCGTCGTCGGGGCGGGCGGCGGGCGCAGGTGACGGCTCGGTACAGCGGGAAAGCCGAGGGTCGGAGTGCCGGGGGCCGGAATGCCGTGGGGTCGGAACGAAGGGGAGTGTCGTGAACGAGGTGGCCAAGGTGATCCCACTGCACGCGGACGCGCGCGCACGGTCGACGCGTGACCGGCCGGTGGACCCACGCCCGTCCCGTCCCGCGGCCGATCCCGGCACGCTCCCCGAACCGCCCTTCGCGGAGGACGTCGACCACGGCACACCACCGGCGGACGAGGCGCCGGGCAGCGGCCTGCGGGCCCGCGTCGCCGGTCAGGTGGCCGGTGCCGCCGAGTTCGCGCGCCGTCGGCTGGCCGGCGACTACGAGGTGGACGAATTCGGGTACGACCCGCACTTCGCCGACGGTGTGTTCCTCCCGGCGCTGCGTCCACTGTTCGAGAAGTGGTTCCGGGTCGAGGTCCGCGGTGTGGAGAACATCCCGGCCGACGGGGGTGCGCTCGTCGTCGCCAACCACGCCGGGGTGGTGCCGATCGACGCCCTCATGACGTCGGTCGCGGTGCACGACCATCACCCCCGGCACCGCGCACTGCGGATGCTCGCCGCAGACCTGGCGTTCGAGATGCCGGTCGTCGGCAACATCGCCCGCAAGGCCGGTCACACGCTCGCGTGCCACCCCGACGCCGAACGACTGCTGCGGAGCGGCGAGGTGGCAGCGGTGTTCCCGGAGGGCTTCAAGGGCATCGGCAAGCCGTTCTCCGAGCGGTACAAGCTGCAGCGGTTCGGCCGGGGCGGATTCGTCTCCGCCGCGATGCGCGCCGGTGTGCCGATCGTTCCCTGCTCGATCGTCGGATCCGAGGAGATCTACCCGAAGATCGGCGACATCGCACCGCTCGCGAGGCTGCTGAACATGCCGTACTTCCCGGTGACGCCACTGTTCCCGCACCTGGGTCCGCTCGGGCTGGTGCCGCTACCGTCCAAGTGGTTCATCGAGTTCGGGACGCCGATTCCCACCGACACCTACGACGCGGCGGAGGCCGACGATCCGATGGTGCTCTTCGAGGTCACCGACCACGTCCGGGAGATCATCCAGCAGACGCTCTACCGGCTGCTCGCGCAGCGCCGGAACATCTTCATGGGCTGACGCCCGGACTCCGACGCGGCCCTGTCGGCGACCAGTTGCGCCAGCAGCGCGCGTTCGCGACGGCGGCTGAGGATCGCCCCGACGGCACCGCCGACGGCGCCGAGCAGCAGTGCGGTCGGCACGCCGATCTTGGCGGCCTTGCGCCCGGTGCGGAAGTCGCGGACGTCCCAACCCCGGTTCTTCGCGAGCTCCCGCAGGTCCGCGTCGGGGTTGACCGCGACGGCGGTTCCCACCAGCGACAGCATCGGGACGTCGTTGTAGCTGTCCGAGTACGCGGTGCAGCGCTTGAGGTTGAGACCCTCACGCACCGCGAGGGTACGGACGGCGTGAGCCTTGCCGAGGCCGTGCAGGATGTCGCCGACGAGCCGGCCCGTGAAGACGCCGTCCTCGCTCTCCGCGACGGTGCCCAACGCGCCGGTCAGCCCGAGGCGCTTGGCGATCACCTGCGCCAGTTCGACCGGGGTGGCGGTCACGAGCCACACCTGCTGCCCGGCGTCGAGGTGCATCTGCGCGAGAGCACGGGTGCCCGCCCAGATCTTGTCGGCGATGACCTCGTCGTAGATCTCCTCGCCGAGACGGGCGAGTTCGGCGGTGGACCGTCCCGCGACGAACGACAGCGCCTTCTCCCGGCCCTCCGCGACGTCGTCGCTGTTCTCCTTGCCGGTGATGCGGAATTTGACCTGCTTCCACGCGAAGTCGACCAGGTCGGAGGTGCGAAGGTACTTACGGGCGGCGAGACCGCGCGCGAAGTGGATGATCGACGCGCCCTGCACCATCGTGTTGTCGACGTCGAAGAATGCCGCGGCGGTGAGATCTCGCGGAACGACGGGCGCGGTGGGAGGTTCGAGGACCTCGAGGTCCGGCGTGATTTCAGGTTCGACGGACTCGAGCGACGCCGCCGCCTCGGCGGCTTCCGCGGCCTCGGCGGCTTCGGCCTCCTGTATCGCGAGTGCGGCGTCGGCGCTCGCCTCGCCCGCGAGGTTGGCGCGCAGCTCGGCCTCGCTCGGGCCCAGCAGGTTACGGATCCTGCGGCGGCCCGGGCGCAGAATCCCGGACAGACCCACACCGAATCTCGCGCCGTTCGGCAGTGATCGTCCAGGCACTCGCACCTCCCGTGTCGAAGACAGCTCCGGCTCACCTCTGGCTCACCCTAGCCCGCGTGTCGATGCCGATCCCGCTGGATGGTCCGGCTGTCTGCGGCGTGTGATGTTCGTCTCGAAACGGAACGGTCCGGAACCCGCGGGGTGGGGCGCTCCCCGAATGCCGCCGCGAGCCTCGAGGAAGACTGGTGCGCATGGATCAGTCGCGACATCGGATCACTCTGCTCACTCGCGCCGGTTGCGGTGCCTGTCAGCCGGCGCGCGAGGTCCTCGACGTCGTCTGCCGCGACTTCGAACTGGAACTGACCTGCGTCGACGTCGACGAGGCCGCGGCCGAGAACCCTGATCTGCGCGCCGAGTACGGCGACCGCTTGCCGGTCGTCCTCCTCGACGGCAAGGAGCACAGCTACTGGGAGGTCGACGAGGACCGGTTGCGCGCGGACCTCTCGGCAGGCTGATTCCGGGCCTCGGGCGCCGCTCGCGCCGCCGAGTGGGAAGGGTCACGCCGGACCATCGGGTTCGGTCGCTTTGCAGGTGAGAGCACGTGTGAGGGCGGTCGAGCAACTTTGTGCATGGCTTCACAAGCGGTTACCGTGGTGTGAACAAACGCCCCGGACCTTCGCGTGAAGGCCGGGGTACACGGCCGACCGGACGAGGAACCATCGACGTGAGTGAACAGCACGAGACGCAGGGGGCAGTGACCCGCGGCGTTTCCGGGGCTGCTCCGTCCGCCTCCCGGCGTGGAACGCCTGCCGCTGCACAGCACCGCGACATCCCCCAGGCTACGGTGACGCGTCTCGCCACGTACCTGCGGGTCCTCGGACTGCTCGCGGACGAGGGCGCCATCATCGTCTCCAGCGAGGAACTCGCCACCGCGTCCGGCGTCGGATCGGCCAAGCTCCGCAAGGATCTGTCGTTCCTGGGGCCCAACGGCGTTCGTGGAGTCGGCTACGACGTCACGCGGCTGCGGGCGCGGATCGAATCGGCGCTCGGGCTGGATCGGGGCCACCGCGTGGTGCTGGTGGGGGTCGGCAACCTGGGGCGGGCGCTGGCCGGGTACGGCGGTTTCGATCGCCGCGGATTCTCGATGGTGGGTCTGTTCGACCGCGATCCCGCCCTGATCGGCGCCGACATCGGGGGCCTGACGGTCCGCGACGTCGCCGAGCTGGCCGACGCCTGCCGCGAACTCGACGCGACGATCGGCGTCATCGCGACCCCGGACAGTGCTGCGCAGGACGTGTGCGACCAGCTCGTCGGCGCCGGTCTGCGCTGCATCCTCAGCTTCTCCCCGCTCACGCTGGAGATCCCCGATCACGTCGAGATGCGCCGGGTGGATCTCGCGATGGAAATGCAGGTGCTCTCCTTCAACCTGGCGCGTAACGAGGAACAGTCTCCCCAGCAGGTCTCCGCTGCATCCGTGGCGGTTGGCGCTTCGACCAGAAACGGATCGGTGATCAGGCCGTGAGTGTGCTTCTCGTCGGGATCTCGCACCGCAGTGCTCCCGTCTCCGTCCTCGAGCGGATCGCGGTGACCGACACCGACCGTCCGAAGCTGACCGACAGGATGCTCGCCTCGGCGCACATCTCCGAGGCGATGATCGTCTCGACGTGCAACCGCATCGAGATCTATGCCGTCGTCGACGCCTTCCACGGCGCGCTCACCGAGATCGGTGACCTGCTGTCCGCGCATTCCGGACTCGATCTGACCGAACTGCACAAGCACGCGTACGTCCGGTACAGCGAGGCAGCCGCCGAGCACCTCTTCGCGGTCGCCAGTGGTCTCGATTCGATGGTCATCGGCGAGCAGCAGATCCTCGGTCAGATCCGTACCGCCTACGCGGCCGCCGACGCGCAGCAGGCCGCGGGCCGCGCGCTGCACGAGTTGGCGCAGCAGGCGCTGCGGGTCGGCAAGCGTGTGCACTCCGAGACCGGGATCGACGCCGCGGGCGCGTCCGTGGTGTCCGTCGCCCTCGACCGCGCCGCCGGGATCCTCGGCGACGGCGGACTCGTCGGCCGCACCGCCGTCGTCCTCGGCGCCGGTGCGATGGGCAGCCTGTCGGTCGCGCACCTCACCCGCGCCGGCATCGGACGCATCCTCGTCGTCAACCGGACCCGCGAGCGGGCCGAGCACCTCGCCGCCACCGCGGTGGGCAACGGCGTCGACGCGGTCGCGATGGACTTCGACGACCTCTCCGACGCGATGGCCCAGTCCGACGTCCTGGTCACCTGTACCGGCGCGGTCGGTTCCGTCGTCACGCTCGCCGACACGCACCGCGCCCTCGCGGCGCCGGAGCGCGAGCCGAACCGCCCGCTCGTGATCTGCGACCTGGGCCTGCCGCGCGACGTCGAACCCGCCGTCGCCGGACTGCCCGAGGTGGTCGTGCTCGACATGGCTGCGCTGCAACGGGATCCGGCTGCCGGTGCCGCCGCATCCGACGCCGACGCCGCCCGCGCCATCGTCGCCTCCGAGCTGTCCCAGTACCTGGCCTCGCAGCGCCTCGCCGAGGTCACCCCGACCGTCACCGCGCTGCGTCAGCGCGCGGCGGAGGTCGTCGAGGCCGAACTGCTGCGCCTCGACTCCCGCCTGCCGGGGCTCGAGGACCCACAGCGCGACGAGGTCGCGCGCACCGTCCGGCGCGTCGTCGACAAGCTGCTGCACGCCCCGACCGTGCGGGTCAAGCAACTCGCGTCCACCCCCGGCGGCGACACGTACGCTGCGGCGCTGCGCGAACTGTTCGAGCTGCGCCCCGGATCGGCGGAGGCGGTTGCCGCGCCGATCGATCTGGGCGATTTCGCCTCCGGACCCGACACCACAGGAAAGGATGCGCAGGCATGAGCACCGATGCGGCCGCGTCGCCGGCCACCGACCTGAACGTCGGTCCGGACTCCCGCACCCTGCGGATCGGCACGCGAGGCAGTCTGCTCGCGACCACGCAGGCCGGCCACGTGCGCGATGCGCTGATCGCCGCCGGACACCCCGCCGAGCTGGTGATCATCAAGACCAAGGGTGACGTCACCGCCGGACCGGTGCAGCGCATCGGTGTCGGCGTGTTCGTCGCCGAACTCCGCGAGGCGCTCGTCGCCGGCGAGGTCGACGTCGCGGTCCACTCCTACAAGGACCTGCCCACCGCGCAGCCCGACGATCTGACGATCGCCGCGGTCCCGACCCGTGAGGATCCGCGTGACGCACTCGTCGCCCGCGACGGCCTGGTGCTCGGCGAGCTGCCGCCCGGATCGCGGATCGGCACGTCGGCGCCCCGTCGCCGCGCGCAGCTTCGCGCGATGGGCCTGGGGCTCGAGATCGAGCCGCTGCGCGGCAACATCGACACCCGCCTCGGCAAGGTCGCGTCGGGAGAGCTCGACGCGATCGTGATCGCCCGCGCCGGCCTGTCCCGCATCGGCCGGACCGAGCGCATCACCGAGACGCTCGAGCCGGTCCAGATGTTGCCCGCGCCGTCGCAGGGCGCGCTGGCCGTCGAGTGCCGCTCCGACAACCCGGATCTCATCGCGATTCTCGGTGAGCTCGACGATCACGCCACCCGTGCCGCGGTGGTCGCCGAACGTGCGCTGCTCGCCGAGCTGGAGGCCGGCTGCACCGCCCCGGTGGGAGCGATCGCCGAGGTCGTCGAGTCGCTCGACGACGACGGCAGAGTTTTCGAGGAACTGTCCATCCGCGGCTGCGCCGCCGCGATCGACGGCTCCGATGTGATTCGGGCGTCCCTGGTGGGGTCGCCCGAGCGTGCCGACGAGTTGGGGCGTGCGGTTGCACGGGAACTCCTCGACCTGGGTGCACGCGATCTGATGACGATTGCCGAGGACGGTGATGCCGATGCTTGACCTGGTTGCCCCGAGGCCCGATTTCACGCTTTCTATTACCTATCGACATGAGACCGCACTGGAGAACTACCGATGAGCCGAGTCCGTAAGAACAGCCCCGGACGGATCCTCTTTGTGGGATCGGGACCCGGTGATCCGGCGCTGCTCACCGTCCGCGCGCACGACGTGCTCGCGTCGGCCGCGCTGGCGTTCACCGATCCCGACGTGGACAAGGGCGTGACCGCGCTCGTCGGCACCGCGCTCGGCCGCGACCCGGAGACCGATCTGCCGATCGCCGAGGTCCGCCCTGCGCTGGGCGAGCCCGCCGAGGTCGCCAAGACCCTCGTCGCCGAGGCCAAGAACGGCCACGACGTGGTCCGGCTCGTCTCGGGTGACCCGTTGACCACCGACTCGGTGATCGCCGAGGTTTCGGCCGTCGCCCGCACCCAGGTCGTGTTCGAGGTGCTGCCCGGTCTGCCGTCCGGATCCGCCGTCCCCAGCTACGCCGGCATGGCGCTGGGCTCGGGCCACACCGAGGCCGACGTCCGCGGCGAGGTCGACTGGGCCGCGCTGGCCGCCGCCCCCGGCCCGCTGGTGCTGCACGCGACGTCCGCGCACCTGGCCGAGACGGCGAGCGCGCTGGTCGAACACGGCCTCGCCCCGCAGACCCCGGCCGCGATCACCGTCCGCGGCACCACCCGTCAGCAGCGCACCGTCGAGGCCACCCTCGCGACGCTCAACGACGCTGGTTCCGAGCTGGTGGGTCCGCTGATCGTCACGGTCGGCAAGGTGGTCTCGCAGCGCAACAAGATGTCGTGGTGGGAGTCGCGCGCACTGTACGGCTGGACCGTCCTGGTGCCGCGCACCAAGGAGCAGGCCGCCGACATGAGCGACCGCCTCGTCACGCACGGCGCCATCCCGATCGAGGTGCCGACCATCGCGGTCGAGCCGCCCCGCAGCCCGGCGCAGATGGAGCGCTCGGTCAAGGGTCTGGTCGACGGCCGCTACCAGTGGGTGGTGTTCACCTCCACCAACGCGGTCCGCGCGGTGTGGGAGAAGTTCGAGGCGTTCGGTCTGGACGCCCGCGCGTTCTCGGGCGTGAAGATCGCGTGCGTCGGTGAGGCCACGGCCGAGAAGGTGCGCTCGTTCGGCATCACCCCCGAACTGGTCCCGTCGGGTGAGCAGTCCAGCGAGGGCCTGCTGGCCGACTTCCCCCCGTACGACGAGGTGTTCGACCCGGTCAACCGCGTCCTGCTGCCCCGCGCCGACATCGCCACCGAGACGCTCGCCGAGGGTCTGCGCGAGCGCGGCTGGGAGATCGACGACGTCACCGCGTACCGCACCGTCCGGGCGGCACCGCCGCCGGCCGAGACCCGCGAGATGATCAAAACGGGTGGCTTCGACGCGGTGTGCTTCACGTCGTCGTCGACGGTGCGCAACCTGGTCGGCATCGCCGGCAAGCCGCACGCCCGCACGATCGTCGCGTGCATCGGGCCCAAGACCGCGGAGACCGCGATCGAGTTCGGTCTGCGCGTCGACGTCCAGCCGGAGACGGCGCAGATGGGACCGCTCGTCGAGGCACTGGCCGAGCATGCGGCCCGGCTGCGCGCCGAGGGCGCGCTGCCGCCTCCGCGTAAGAAGTCCCGCGCCCGCCGCTGATCCACCTCGGGAGAGCCGTGTTTCCAGTTCACCGTCCTCGTCGTCTGCGGGGCACGCCCGCGTTGCGTCGCCTCGTCGCCGAGACGTCGCTCGAGCCACGGCATCTCGTGCTCCCGATGTTCGTGGCCGACGGCATCGACGAGCCGCGTCCGATCTCGTCGATGCCGGGCGTCGTCCAGCACACGCTGGACTCGCTGCGGAACGCGGCGACCGACGCGGTCGCGGCCGGCGTGGGCGGGCTCATGCTCTTCGGCGTTCCGCGGGACGAGGACAAGGACCCGGACGGCTCGGGTGCCACCGATCCGGACGGGATCCTCAACCGCGGTCTGGCCGCGTTGAAGGCCGAGCTCGGTGACGCGACGGTTCTGATGGCGGACACGTGCCTCGACGAGTTCACCTCGCACGGGCACTGCGGTGTGCTGACCTCCGACGGCCGCGTCGACAACGACGCGACGCTGGCTCGCTACGTCGACATGGCGGTGGCGCAGGCCGACGCCGGCGCCCACCTGCTCGGCCCCAGCGGCATGATGGACGGCCAGGTCGCCGCGATCCGTGCGGGGCTCGACGCCGCCGGCCACACCGACGTCGGGCAGCTGGCGTACTCGGCGAAGTACGCGTCGGCCTTCTACGGCCCGTTCCGGGAGGCCGTCGGCTCCTCGCTCGAGGGCGACCGCCGCACCTATCAGCAGGATCCGGCGAACCGCCGCGAGTCGCTGCTCGAGGTGGACCTCGACCTCGCCGAGGGCGCCGACCTGGTGATGGTCAAGCCCGCGATGTCGTATCTCGACGTGCTGCGCGAGGTCGCCGACCGCTCGACCGTCCCGGTGGCGGCGTACCAGATCTCCGGCGAGTACGCGATGATCACGGCTGCCGCGCAGAACGGCTGGATCGACCGGGACGCCGCGGTGCTCGAGTCGCTGCTGAGCATCCGCCGCGCGGGCGCCGACATCGTGCTCACCTACTGGGCGGCCGAGGCCGCGGGGTGGCTGGCATGACCGGACAGTGGCCGCCGCCGCAGCAGCCCGGTCAGCCCGACCAGTGGCCCGGCACCCCGCAGTACCCGTCGGGCCCGCCCCAGTACCCGGGACAGCCGCAGGGGCAGTACCCGATGCCGCCGGTCCAGCAGGAGAAGCGCCCGGTCCCGGCCGACGTCCTGACGGCGTTCCAGCTGTGGTTCGTCGTCGCGGCGCTGGGCGTGGTGTACCTGGTCGCGGCACTGCTGTTCGTGCACAGCGACCGGGCGTCGTTCGTCGACCAGCTGATGGACGAGTTCGCCAAGCAGCAGATCGATCCGCTGCCGACGCGCGCGGAGGTCGACCAACTCCTGACGCTGGGCCTGGTCGCCACGGGTGTCATCCTGACGCTGGTACTCGGCGGGCTGACGATTCTGTTCGCGTTCAAGATGCGCAAGGGCAAGAACTGGGCCCGCATGTTGCTCACCATGGCCGGCGTGTTCACGGTCTTCTCCGCGTTGCCGACGGTGTTCGGCGCCGGGCAGGGGAGCGGGACCGCCGCGCTGCTGATGGGCGGCGCGGGAATCCTGCAGGCGGTGGCCGCGATCGGCGCGATCGTGCTGATGCACCGCAAGGAATCCAACGCATACTTCCTGAACCTGCCGCCCGCTCCGCCCGCGCGCTGAGCGGTTCGCCCGATTCGATCTTCCAGCCCCTCCGCTGTAATGTGAATCGAGTCACATGAACAGGGTGTCGGGTCAGGCTCCAGGGGGTTGGAATGCGCGTCGAACATCGGACCGGTGGGCGACGGGAACTGGTGTGGATCGCGTTGGTCGCACTGTTCGGAATCGCGACGTTGCTGTTGTTGATCGTGCCGGGCGTCCTCGCTGCATGACGTCCTCGGCCGCTCGCGCGACCTCGGTGATGCGCCGGCCTGCGCGCTGCCCCAGGATGGGGTCGTGATCGAACGTTCCCCGCGCCCGGTGTCGGTCGCCTACTGGATCTGGGTGCTGTGCGCCGCCGTGATGGTGCTGCTCGGTCTGCTCGCGGCGACGACGTCCGCCGACGCGATCCGCGGTCGCCTCGATTCCGACGTCGACTCGTTCGTCTGGTTGCTGCGCGGCATCGGCATCGGGTCCGTCGTGTTCGGTGTCGCCATCGGGTTCCTCGCAGCGCCCGTGCGCGCGGGAGATCGCCGCCTGCGGACGGTTGTCGCGGTGTTGTGTGGCGTGTTCGCGCTGGCCGTCGTCGCGATGGTGGCGATCGGTGTCGTCGCCCCGGTGCTGCTGACGATTCCGGTGCTGCTGACGGTGGCGACTGTGCTGGTTTACCGGGAGGGTGCGCGTGAGTGGTTCGAGCACAGTGCCTGAATCGAACGGAGTGCCTGAATCGAACGGAGTGCCTGAGCCGAACGAAGTGCCCGAGGCTGGCGACGCGGTGACGCCGCTGTTCCTCGAGGAGGGCGCCCGCTGGCGGACGGTGGCGTACGGCCCCGTCTTCTGTGTGATCGCGCTCGTGATCGAACTGGCGACCGGGCCGGTGGTGCACTGGTTCGCGCTGACACTGTTCGCCGCGATCCTGGCCGGCATCGTCTCGGTGCAGGTGGCCGCGGCGCGGCGGCACGTGAGCGTGCTCTTGACCGACTCGCTGCTGCGACAGGGCGCCGAAGAGGTGCCACTCGACGAGATCGACGAGGTGCTCCCGGAGGCGGATCCGTATGCGGACGAACCGCAACCGTGGGAGAGCGCGCGCAGCCTCGGCGAGCTGTCGGCGGTGCCGCGCCGCCGCACCGGCATCGGCCTGCGCCTGCGGGACGGCAGCCTCGCGCAGGCGTGGGCGCGTGACGACGAGGGATTGCGAGCCGCTCTGACCGCGGCTGTCGCGCGTGCGAAGGGTGCCGGGTCGTGAACCGGGCTGCCCTGGTGCCGGTCGCAGAGTCGGTGGGGGTCCTCGCGCTGCTCGCCGTCGCGGTGTGGTGCTGGGCGCGCGGCGTGACGGACCACGAGTTCGCGCCCGTCGTGCCGGATGGGCCCGCCTTCACCTCCACGGACTATTCGGGTCCCTGGATCGCGGCAGCGTTCGTCGCGGTACTGGTGGCGGGACTGCTGGTGTGCGACGTCGCACGCCGTCGCCGCCGCGCGAGTACCCGTAGGGGGTATCATGGCTGACATGAACGGATACAGCCCGCAGCAGGAAGACCTGCTCAAGCGCCTGCGGCGCATCGAGGGCCAGGTGCAGGGCATCTCGCGGATGATCGCGGACGACCGCTACTGCATCGACGTCCTCACCCAGGTGTCGGCCGCGACGTCTGCTCTGCAGTCGGTCTCGCTCAAGCTGCTCGAGGCGCACCTGGCGGGTTGCGTCGTCGAGGCCGCGAAGAAGGGCGGCCCGGAGGCGGACGCCAAGGTCAAGGAAGCGTCCGACGCCATCGCGCGCCTGGTGCGATCCTGAGTCCGATGCGATTCTGAACTTCGGGAGGTCTTCGATGGAACACACGTACCTCGTCAAGGGCATGACCTGTCAGCACTGCGCGGCCGCGGTCACCGAGGAGATCAGCGAACTGTCCGGAGTCACGAGCGTCGACGTGGACGTCGACTCCGGCCGGGTCGTGGTGGAGAGCGAGTCCCCGCTGGACACCATCGCCGTCGCCGCGGCAGTGACCGAGGCGGGCTACGACCTGGTCCTGTAGTGACCACCACCGCACCGCGCACGGTCGAACTCGACGTCGGGGGCATGACGTGCGCGTCGTGCGCGGCACGAATCGAGCGCAAGCTCGGCAAACTCGACGGGGTCACCGCCACCGTCAACTACGCCACCGAGCAGGCGCACGTCGAGTATCCCGACGGCATGCCGTTGCAGGATCTCATCGACGTCGTCGAGAAGACCGGATACACGGCCGCGGTGGCGGCTCCCGAGGAGCCGGTCGAGACGGACGAGGGTCGCGACCGCCTCGGGGCCAGGCTCACGATCGCGGCCGCCGCATCGGTTCCGGTGGTCGTGGTGTCGATGATCCCGTCGCTGCAGTTCGACTACTGGCAGTGGATCGCGTTCGCCCTCACCACCGTGGTCGTGTTCTGGTGCGGCTACCCGTTCCACCGTGCCGCCGCCGTCACCGCCCGGCACGGGATGGCGACGATGGACACCCTCGTCTCGCTCGGCACGCTCGCCGCGTACGGATGGTCGACGTGGGCGCTGGTGTCCGGTACCGCCGGGCGCATCGGGATGACGCACGCGTTCACGTTCCGGCCCGGCGCGCACGATCCCTCCGGGCAGATCTACCTCGAGGTCGCCGCCGGGGTCACCACCTTCCTGCTCGCCGGCAGGTACGCCGAGTCGCGGGCCAAACGTCGTTCCGGAGCCGCGCTGCGCGCCCTGCTCGAGGTGGGCGCCAAGGACGTGTCGGTGCTGCGCGACGGCGTCGAACAGCGGATTCCGGTGTCGGCGTTGCGGGTCGGCGACGAGTTCGTGGTGCGGCCGGGGGAGAAGATCGCCACCGACGGGCAAGTCGTGCGCGGTCGCGCGGCCGTCGACACCTCGATGCTCACGGGCGAGTCCGTACCCGTCGAGGTCGGCGAAGGCGACACCGTCGTCGGGGGCACGCTCGACACCGACGGCCTGCTCACGGTGCGGGCCGACCGCGTCGGATCCGACACCCGATTGGCGCACATCGCGAAACTGGTGACCGAGGCGCAGAGCGGCAAGGCGCACGCGCAGCGTCTCGCGGACCGGGTCTCGGCGGTGTTCGTGCCGGTAGTGCTGACCATCGCGGCGGCGACCCTCACGGTGTGGCTGCTTCTCGGACATCAGGCCACCGAGGCGTTCACCGCCGCGGTCGCGGTCCTGATCGTCGCGTGCCCGTGCGCGCTCGGTCTGGCGACACCCACCGCGCTGCTCGTCGGCACCGGGCGCGGCGCCCAGATGGGAATCCTCATCAAGGGCCCCGAGGTGCTCGAGCAGACCCGACGCATCGAGACCGTCGTCCTCGACAAGACCGGCACCGTCACCACCGGCCGGATGGAGTTCGAGGGCGTGATCGCGGCACGGGGGGAGGATCGGGACAGGGTGCTGGCGCTGGCCGCCGCTGTCGAATCCGGATCGGAGCATCCGGTCGCGCAGGCGATCGTGCGCGCGGTGCCGGCACCGCTGACCGTCACCGGATTCGTGAACCGCCCCGGTGTCGGCGTCGAGGGTGTCGTCGACGGTCACGACGTCCGTGTCGGACGTGCCCAGGGCGCCGTTCCCGCGGAGGTGCAGAGCCGGCTGCCCGACGGCCGGACATCGGTGATCGTGTCGTGGGACGGCCGGGTACGGGGCGCGCTGGTCGTCGCCGACGCCGTCAAGCCCACCAGCGCAGAGGCGATCCGCGAGATCCGCGGTCTCGGGATGACGCCGGTCCTGTTGACCGGCGACAGCGAGGCCGTCGCGACCGCCGTCGCGCGTGAGGTCGGCATCGACCGGGTGATCGCCGAGGTGCTGCCCGACCGGAAGGCGGCGACGATCGCCCGACTGCGCGAGGACGGCGCCGTGGCGATGGTCGGCGACGGCGTCAACGATGCCGCAGCGCTCGCCACTGCAGACGTCGGGATCGCGATGGGTACGGGCACCGATGCGGCGATCGAGGCGAGCGACCTGACACTCGTGCGCGGCGACCTGCGGTCGGTGCCCGACGCCATCCGGTTGTCTCGGCGCACGCTCGCCACCATCAAGGGAAACCTGTTCTGGGCGTTCGCCTACAACGTCGCGGCGATCCCGTTGGCGGCGACGGGACTGCTCAACCCGATGATCGCAGGCCTGGCGATGGCGCTGTCGTCGCTGTTCGTCGTCGGCAACAGTCTGCGGTTGCGGCGTTTCCGCTGACCGAGACCGGTCCGGACGACATCACAGGTATGGAACCGGTCGGCAGTGGGTACCGAACCTGTGCAGGGTCCCGCACCGCAGTGGTCACCAGGGACCGTCGTCGTCCGTTCGGGAGGTTGCCGCCGATGAGTTCGGTGAGAACGCAGGTTGCCGCGAATCGTGGGCTGTCGTGGGCCGAGGACTCGGCCACGGACGAGGATCCGGCGTCCACGCCGGGCTGGCTGCTCGGTGTGGCCGCGTCGGTGGTGCCCGGCGCCGTGACGATGCTGCTGGGGCGCTCGGTCCTCGAAGCCGTCACCGTCGTCGCGCTCACCGCCCTTGTCGTCGCGGCGTCGGCGCTCCTGCTGCCCTCCCGCTGAACGGTCGGCCGTGTTCGGAATTGGTTGCGGTGCAGACCGTTACGGGTCGACCGAGCGTCGGGGTCCGTTGCCCGGCAGAAATGCCCCAGCGGTGCGAGACTCGATGTCATGAACAGGAACAGGATCGCCTCCGCAATCATGATCGCCGCTGCCACAGTCGGTTTCGCCACAGCGTGCAGCAACGACGACAACGACTCGACCGACGCATCGGTGACGGCGTCGGCCACGACGACCGCCTCGTCGGCGTCGGACGACCTCGGAGACAAGGCTTCCGAGATGGCGAGCTCGGCGTCGAGTGCTGCGTCCAGCGTGGCCTCCCAGGCCGGTGACGCCGTCGACAGTGCCAAGCAGGCGGCGTTCGTCGCTACCTTCCGTGCCTCGTATTCGGACCTGGCGACCGATCGCGACGACGACTCGATCAAGGCGATCACCGAGGACACGTGCGCGCTCCGCGAGAAGGGTGCGACCGACGACGAATTGAAGGAAGCGGTCAAGGGTCTCGCGGCCAACGGCACGACGGTTCCGTCCGACGAGCAGGCCTCGCGCATCCTCGACATGGCTGTGGCCGCCTGTGCCTGATCGCCCGCTCGTTGCGGCCGCCGTCGGATCGTCTGCCGGCTTCGGACCGACTCGTCGGTTACTCCGCGTAGGGTGAGCGGCACATCACCGGCAGACAGGGAGGGGTCTTTCGTGCGCAGGTCGACGCTCGGAGCAGGAGCTGCCGTCGCGGCAGCGATCATCGGAATCGGGGTCGCGCCGACAGCGTGTGCCGAACCGGCGCCGCCACTTCAGGTCACCACGGTGATGGACGGCCTCGCGAAGCCCTGGGACGTGGTGGTCGCGCCCGACGGCGCGATCCTCACGGGTGAACGTGCCGGACGCTTCGTCGTCAAGCGTCCGGACGGCACCGTCGGGGAGATGACCGCGGACCTGTCGGACCTGTACGCGGAGGGCGAGACCGGGCTGATGGGTATCGCGCTCGCCTCGGATTTCGCGACGAGTCGCACCGTCTACACGTGTCAGGGACACCGGCAAGCGGGCGGGGGTTCGCTCGGGGCCGGTTCGCTCGGGAGCGCGGACGCCGGCACCGACATCCGCGTCGTGTCGTGGACGGCAGACCCGGAGTGGACGACGCTGTCCCGCACCGGGGATGTTCTCACGGGGATTCCGACCGGTGCGGGCGGCCGCCACGGCGGGTGCCGAATCCTCGCGCATCCGGACGGCACGCTCTACATCGGCACGGGGGACACTGCGAGCCCCACGGTCCCGCAGGATCGGAACTCGCTGGGCGGCAAGGTGTTGCACGTCGACGCCGACGGCTCACCCGCGGCGGGGAACCCGTTCCCGGACAGTCCGGTCTTCACGCTCGGGCATCGGAACGTGCAGGGCCTGGCCTTGCAGCCGGGCACCGGGCGTATCTACGGCATCGAGCAGGGCACCAGCCGGGACGACGAAGTGAACCTGCTCGATGCCGGAAACAATTACGGCTATCGACCCGATCGGGCGCCGTTCATCTACGACGAGAGCGTTCCGATGACCGATCCGGTCCGTGTTCCCGGCGCGGTCGCCGCGGTGTGGAGTTCGGGCGCGCCCACTCTCGCCACCCCGGGCGGCACCTTCGTCTCCGGCGCCGCATGGGGGGAGTGGGACGGCGCACTGGCCGTGACCACCCAGCAGGGCCGGGAGATGCTGCTGTTGAAGCTGACCGCGGACGGAACAGCGGTGACGGAGACGGACTCCGTGCTCACCGATCAGGGGCGCCTCCGGTCGGCCACCCGGATGCCCGACGGCAGCCTGCTCGTGACCACCGACAACGGCACCGGCGACAAGGTGCTCCGCGTCGCTCCCACCACGTCGTAGGAGCAGTAGGTCGTGTGTGCTCCCGAGGTGATGACGCATGTGCACCGGACGATCGGGGAGGGCGGGCCGAGGGTGACCCGACGGGGACTCCTGGGCGCCGCAGGCCTGGCGGCACTGGGCGGGGTACTGGCTCCGCGCGCCGCTGTGGCCACGCCCGCAGAGCCTGCGATCTCGATCCGGGCGCGCTCGGTGGTCGATCTGACGCACACTCTCACTCCCGATTTCCCGGTGTGGCCGGGGAGCGAGTCCTTCACGATGGCACCGGTCGTCGTGATCGATCCGAGCCCCCTCGGCTCCGTTGCAGGTGTACTGGGTGGATCGTCCGGCCCGGCGCGCGGCGAGTTCCACGTCAACCGCGTCTCGTACTGCGAACACGTCGGAACCCACATCGACGCGCCTGCCCACAAGATCGTGGGCGGTCGCACGGTCGAGGAACTACCGATCGAGGACTTCGTCGCGCCCATCGCCGTCGTGGACATCTCGGAGCGAGCCCGCACCGACGCTGACGCGGTGCTGACGGTTGCCGACATCGAGGCGTGGGAGCGCGCACACGGGCGGCTGCCCGCCCGATCACTGGTTGCAATGAACTCCGGTTGGGCGGCGCATGTCGCCAACCCGCGTAAGTACGTGGGCCTGGATGCGACCGGGACCCCGCACTCGCCGGGATTCGACCCCGACGCGGTCTCCTTCCTCGTCGAGGAACGCGACATCGTGGCGATCGGCGTCGACACACTGAGCCTGGACGCCGCGCGCAGCCGCACCTACGGCGCCCACGTGGCGGCCCTCGGCGCGGGCAAGTACGGCATCGAATCCCTCGCGAACCTGTCCGCGCTGCCGCCGGCAGGGGCGACCGTGGTGGTCGGGGCGCCCAAGCATCGCGGCGGATCCGGCGGGCCGTGCCGGGTGCTGGCGTTCGTGGACTGACCGGACGGGCAGCAGGCCCGGTAGCTCACCCCGCCCGGAATCCCGCGATAAGTGCGCAAAACGCGGGAACCTGCGCCCGGAATCCCGCGATAAGTGCGCGAAACGCGGGAACCTGCGCCCGGAATCCCGCGATAAGTGCGCAAAACGCGGGACGGGAGGGGTGGGTCGAGGCGGGTCGGGCTGGGCCGAATCGTTGGGAGAAGCGCCGCGAGCCGCGGTAGTCTCGCCGGACGAGCCTCTTCGGTATCTCGAAAGGCGTTTCGTGCGAACTCCTGAACCCGACATTCCGCATCTCGCGCTGGCGACGGTCGTTGCGACGCTGCGCGCGGCCGGATGCGTGTTCGCCGAAGACGAGGCGCGCCTTCTGGTCGCGGAGGCGGCGCGCGCCGGAGACCTGGCTGGGATGGTCGAACGTCGCTCCGCCGGTGTGCCCCTCGAGCACGTCCTCGGTTGGGTCGAGTTCTGCGGCCGGCGAATCGACATCGAACAGCGCGTGTTCGTGCCGCGTCGACGGACCGAACTTCTGGTGCAAGAGGCTGCGGCACTGGTGGATCAGGGCGACGTCGTCGTCGACCTGTGCTGCGGGTCCGGCGCGGTGGGAGTCGCGATCGCTGCCGATTCACCCGGTGTCGAACTCCATTCCGCCGACCTCGATCCCGTCGCAGTCAGGTGCGCGCGCCGCAACGTGGAACCGGTCGGCGGGCACGTGCACGAGGGAGACCTGTTCGACGCACTGCCCGAGGAACTGCGGGGGCGCGTCGACGTCGTGGTCGCCAACGTCCCCTACGTGCCCAGCGATGCGATCGCGCTGATGCCGCCGGAGGCGCGCGATCACGAACCGCGTGCGGCGCTGGACGGCGGCCCCGACGGCCTGGACGTTCAGCGGGCCGTGGCGGAAGCGGCGCCGCGCTGGCTGAGCCCCGGCGGGCGTCTGCTGGTGGAGACCAGCATCCACCAGGCGTCCAGCTCGGTCGGGATATTCACGCGCGCAGGACTTCTCGCGCAGATCGTCCATTCCGACGAGCTGGACGCCACCGTGGTCGTGGGAACCCGGCCGGCCGACTACTGACCGTCGAGCATGGCGGCGCCCGCGAGGGCGTCGGGCACACCGAGGCCGTCGACGAGGGTGGCCGCGTGCGGGCGCAGCGTCCGGCAGCGTTCGTTGATGCCGCGGCGGACCGCCTTGGCGCGTTCGACGGAGAGCAGGCGATGCTCCATGAACCACGCCTTGTCGTCGTCGATCACGGTGAGCGCGAACAGGTCGCACAGTTCGCTCAGCAGGTCGCGCGCGGCCTCGTCCTCGCACTCGTCGATGCCCGCGATGAACGCCTCGAGCACCACCCGGTCGATGTGGGCGCGGGCCGCGTGCAGCACATGGTCCTGCACGAAGTTGAAGGCGTCGAAGGGGTCGTCCTCACGCTTGCGGGCGGCCTGCAGGCGCCGCGCGGCGGTCGCGAGCAGATACTCCTCGCGGTCCTCGAACATCGTCAACTGGGTGCCGCGGTTGAAGAGGCTGCCGTCCTCCTCGTTGTCCTGGCGGGTGTCGAGAATCGTCTGGATGATCTGCTGCGCTGCCGTGCGAGAGCGGACCGCGTCACCGAAAGCGCTGGCGGCGAACGCCATCCACTCGACGGGGCTCATCCCGCGCACCTCGTCGGCGTACTTGGTGAGCAGCTCCTTCGCGACCAGCTGGGTGAGCACCGTGTTGTCGCCCTCGAAGGTGGTGAACACGTCCGTGTCGGCCTTGAGGGCCGTGAGGCGGTTCTCGGCGAGATAACCGGCACCGCCGCACGCCTCCCGGCACTCCTGGATCGCCCGCGTGGCGTGCCACGTGTTCGCGGCCTTGAGCCCCGCGGCCCGCGACTCGAGTTCGCGCTGCTCGGCGGAGTCGACCTCGTCGGCGGTCTGGATGTCGTGCATCTTCGCGACGAGTTCGTTCTGCGCGAACCCGAGTGCGTAGGCGCGGGCGATGTGCGGGAGCAGGCGCTGCTGGTGGACCAGGTAGTCCATGATCGGCACCTCGGGATCCGGCGTCGCGTCGTCCCCACTCGGCGCGCTGAACTGCTTGCGCTGCAACGCGTACCGGGTGGCGATCGTGAGGGCGACCCGCGCCGCTGCGGCCGCCGAGCCCCCCACCGTGATCCGCCCGCGCACGAGCGTGCCGAGCATCGTGAAGAAGCGGCGGTTCTCGTTCTCGATCGGCGACGAGTACACGCCGTCGGCGTCCACGGACCCGTACCGGTTCAGTAGGTTGGTCCGCGGCACCCGGACGTGGTCGAACATGATGCGCCCGTTGTCGACTCCGGGCAGACCGCCCTTGAGGCCGCAGTCCGACGTCGTCACCCCAGGCAGGTCGTTGCCGTCGGCGTCGCGGATCGGCACCAGCAGGCAGTGCACGCCGTGCGACTCGTCCCCGACCACCAACTGCGCGAACACCGCCGCCACGCGGGCGTGCTCGGCCGCGCCGCCGATGTAGTCCTTGCGCGACGACGGGGTGGGGGAGTGGACCACGAACTCGTCGGTGGCGGCGTCGTAGGTGGCGGTGGTCTCGAGGCTCTGCACGTCGCTGCCGTGCCCGGTCTCGGTCATCGCGAAGCAGCCCAGTAACTCGAGGTCGATCATCGGGCGCAGGAACTCGGCGTGATGGTCCTCGGTGCCGAGGTTCTCGATCGCGCCGCCGAACAGACCCCACTGCACGCCGGCTTTCACCATGAGCGACAGATCCGACATCGCGAGCATCTCGATGGCGGTCACCGCCGCGCCCGGGTCCGCGCCGCTACCGATCTCGACGCCGAAGCCTCGGTCGACGAAGCCGCCGGTCGCGAGGACCCGCATCTGTTCGAGTGTCTTCGCCCGAGCCTGCGCGATGTCGGGGGTGTAGTGCGGCCGGAACTCGTCCGTCGACAGGTCGATCCGGGCCTTCTCGCGCACCTCCGCCCATCGGCCGTCGAGGGTGCTTCGCAGATGATCCGCAGTGGTCGCCATGACCCGACGGTAATGCGCTCCGGCGGGTCCTGCCCGGGAACTGCCCGGCACCCGACCTGCGTGAACGGACACAACGAGCCGATGTGATTCCGGCCACCTCCTACACCCTGTCGTTGGCAAATTCGACAGAACTGGGACACTGGAAACCGTGACTGCTGCCTCCAGCGGGTCCGGCCTCGGACCCGATCTTCGTGACGCCCGTTCCGCCCAACTCTTCGACCGGGCGTCCAGGGTGATCCCGGGCGGCGTGAACTCCCCCGTTCGGGCGTTCGGTTCGGTCGGCGGCGCACCCCGGTTCATCGAGAAGGCGTCCGGTTACACCCTCACCGACGTCGACGGCAACGACTACGTCGACCTGGTGTGCTCGTGGGGTCCGATGATCCTGGGACACGCGCATCCGGCCGTCGTCGAGGCCGTGCAGAAGGCCGCGACCACCGGTCTGTCGTTCGGTGCCCCCACCGAGGGCGAGATCGCGCTCGCGGAGGAGATCGTCTCCCGCGTCGCGCCCGTCGAGCAGGTCCGCCTGGTCAACTCCGGCACCGAGGCCACCATGAGCGCCGTGCGGCTGGCCCGCGGCTTCACCGGCCGGTCCAAGATCGTCAAGTTCTCCGGCTGCTACCACGGCCACGTCGACGCCCTGCTCGCCGACGCCGGTTCGGGCCTGGCCACGTTCGGGCTGCCCACGTCGCCCGGTGTGACCGGCGCGCAGGCCGAGGACACCATCGTCGTGCCCTACAACGACCTCGAGGCGGTGCGCGCCGCGTTCGCCGCGAATCCCGGCGAGATCGCGTGCGTCATCACCGAGGCCGCCGCCGGCAACATGGGCGCGGTGGCGCCGCTGCCCGGCTTCAACGAGGGCCTGCGCGCACTCACCTCCGAGCACGGTGCGCTGCTGATCATGGACGAGGTCATGACCGGGTTCCGCGTCAGCCGTTCCGGTTGGTACGGCCGCGACGGCGTCGCCGGTGACCTCTACACGTTCGGCAAGGTGATGAGCGGTGGCCTCCCGGCCGCCGCGTTCGGCGGTCGCGCCGACGTCATGGCCAAGCTCGCCCCCGCCGGCCCCGTCTACCAGGCCGGCACGCTCTCCGGTAACCCCGTCGCCGTCGCCGCGGGCCTGGCGAACCTGCGCGCCGCCGACGACGCCGTCTACGCCGCGCTCGAGCGCAACGCGCAGACCCTGGGCACGCTGCTCGGTGACGCGCTCACCGCCGAGGGCGTCCCGCACCGGGTCCAGTACGCAGGGACGCTGGTCAGCGTGTTCTTCACCGAGAACCCCGTCACCAACTACGCCGAGGCCAAGGCCGCGGACACGTGGCGCTTCCCGGACTTCTTCCATGCTCTGCTCGCGCGCGGCATCTACGCGCCGCCGAGCGCGTTCGAGGCATGGTTCGTCTCGTCGGCCCTCGACGACGACGCCTTCTCGAAGATCGCCGACGCCGCACCGCACGCGGCGAAGGCCGCCGCCGCAGCCCAGAACTGACCAGACCCGGATCGACCGGACACCGGCCGACCGACCGAAACGCAGGGACCACCACCGTGACCGACGCCGACAACGCGAGCGCTGCCGACACCTCCGACAACTCCGAGACCCGGACCATCGTTCACGTGCTCCGGCACGGCGAGGTCCACAACCCGAGCGGCATCCTCTACGGACGCCTCCCGAACTTCCGGCTGTCGGAGAACGGCGAGTCGCAGGCCCGTGCCGTCGCGTCGGCGCTCGCGGACCACGACATCACCCACGTCGTCGCGTCGCCGCTGCAGCGCGCACAGGAGACCGCTGCGCCGATCGCGGAGAAGCACGGCCTGCAGATCGCGACGGACGCCAACCTCATCGAGGCCGCCAACGACTTCGAGGGCCTCAAGGTGGCCGTCGGCGACGGTGCGCTGCGCCGCCCGCGGCACTGGTGGAAGCTGCGCGACCCGTTCACGCCGTCGTGGGGCGAGCCCTACCTGCAGATCGCGCACCGCATGCTCGCCGCGGTCAACACCGCGCGTGTCGCCGCGGTCGGCCACGAGGCCGTGTGCGTGAGCCACCAGCTGCCGGTGTGGACGCTGCGGCGTTTCCTGCAGGGCGAGCGCCTCTGGCACGACCCCCGCAACCGTCAGTGCGGTCTCGCATCCCTGACGTCCTTGGTCTACGAGGGCGACACCCTCGTCGACATCGTCTACTCCGAGCCGGCCGGATCGTCGGACCCGAGGGTGACCGGAGCATGAAGTTCCCGTCCCTCCGACTGGCGGCCGCGGCGTGCTCGCTGGTTGTCGCGGCCACCGTCGCGGGCTGCGCGACCGGTGACGACGCCGTCGCGCAGGGCGGCACGTTCGTCTTCGTCTCGCCCGGCGGCAAGACCGAACTGTTCTACGATCCGCCGTCCGAGCGCGGCGCCGTCGGCAAGGTGTCCGGCGAGGACCTGATGACGGACGGCAAGACCACGTCGCTCACCGACTACGAGGGCCAGGTCGTCGTGCTCAACGTGTGGGGCCAGTGGTGCGGACCGTGCCGTGGTGAGGCCGACGATCTCGAGAAGGTCTACGAGAACACCAAGGACATGGGCGTCCAGTTCCTCGGAATCAACGTGCGGGACCACACCAAGGACAAGGCGCAGGACTTCGTCGTCAACAACAAGGTGGGCTACCCGTCCATCTACGACCCCGAGATGAGGACGCTCCTCACCCTCGGTAAGAACTACCCGACCAGCGTCATCCCCACCACGATCGTGCTCGACCGCGAGCACCGGGTGGCCGCGGTGTTCCTCAAGGAGTTGCTGGTCGAGGATCTCCAACCGGTCGTGGAGCGGATCGCACAGGAACCGCAGGACCAGGGATGACCGCCGATACCGTCCTCCTCGCAGGTGTCGGCGACAGCTTCCAGTCGGCGGCGGCGAGTGGACCGCTCCTGCTCGCGTTGGGCGCCTGCGTGCTCGCGGGCCTCGTGTCGTTCGCATCACCGTGCGTCGTCCCGCTCGTGCCCGGCTACCTGTCGTACCTGGCCGGTGTCGTCGGCGCCGACGCTCCCGCCGTGTCGGAAGCGGAAGCCGCCACCCGCACCAGGACGCTGCGCGACGGACGCTTGCGGGTGGCCGGAGCTGCGGGACTGTTCGTCGCGGGCTTCACGGTCGTGTTCGTGCTGGCCACGGTGTCGGTGTTCGGCGCGATCGAGGCGCTCGCCCTCAACCGCGACGTGCTGCAGCGGGTCGGCGGTGTCGTGACGATCGTGATGGGCCTGGTGTTCATCGGCCTGGTCCCCGCGCTGCAGAAGGACACGCGGATGGAGCCGCGCCGCATCTCGAGCCTGGCGGGCGCCCCGCTGCTCGGCGGTGTGTTCGCGCTCGGCTGGACGCCGTGCCTGGGCCCGACGCTCGCGGGCGTCATCTCGGTCGCGTCCGGCACCGAGGGCGCGACCGCGGCCCGGGGTGTCGCGCTGATCGTGGCGTACTGCCTCGGTCTGGGTCTGCCGTTCGTGATCGTCGCGCTCGGTTCGGCGCGCGCGCTGCGCGGCGTCGGCTGGCTGCGTCGAAACACCCGGACCATCCAGATCATCGGCGGAATCATGTTGGTGGCTGTCGGCATCGCGCTGGTCACCGGAGCGTGGGACCAGTTCGTCGGCTGGGTCCGTGACGCATTTATCTCGGAGGTGACCCTGCCGATATGACGGTTCGAGACACAGTGAGCGACGGCGGCACACCCGCCGACGCCCCGACGAATCCGCCTCGCCCGCCGCGGCAGTCGGCCGGTGGCCGCGCCGCCGCTCTCGCCCGCAACACGTGGCGCGGGCTGACGTCGATGCGGACCGCGCTGGTGCTGCTGTTCCTGCTGGCGCTCGCGGCCATCCCGGGCGCGCTGCTGCCGCAGCGCAGCCTCAACGAGGGGAAGGTCAACGACTACATCGCGGCCCGGCCCACCCTCGGTCCGATCATGGACAAGCTGGAGCTGTTCGACGTGTTCGGCAGCTACTGGTTCACCGCAATCTACGTGCTGCTGTTCATCTCGCTGGTCGGCTGCATCCTGCCGCGATGCGTCGAGTACGCCAAGGCGCTGCGCACGCAGCCGGTGGCGGCGCCGCGCAACCTCGGCCGGCTGCCGCACCACCGCAGCGAGACCGTCGACGAGGATCCGGAAGCGGTCGCCGAGCGGGTGCGGGGGCAACTGCGCGGATGGCGCGTCGTCCAGCGCGTCGGCGGCGCCCGCGCCAAGCACCCCGAGGAGATCACCCTCTCCGCGGAGAAGGGCTTCCTGCGCGAGGCGGGCAACCTGGTCTTCCACCTCTCGCTCGTGGCGCTGCTGGTCTCGCTGGCCGTCGGCAAGCTCAACAGCTACGAGGGCAACGTGATCGTCATCGCCAACGACGGAGCCGGCCTCTGCACGACCTCACCCGCGGTCTTCGATTCCTTCCGCGCCGGCAACGAGCGCGACGGCACCGGAATGACCCCGCTGTGTGTGCGAGTGAAGGACTTCACCGCGGACTACCTCGACAACGGCCAGGCCGAGATGTTCACGTCGAACATCTCCTACCAGTCGGGCGACGACCTCGAGTCGAACACCTGGCGGGACGCGCAGCTCAAGGTCAACCACCCGCTGCGGGTCGCCGGCGACCGCGTCTACCTGCAGGGCCACGGCTACGCGCCGACGTTCACCGTGACGTTCCCGAACGGCGAGACCCGCACCGAGACGCTGCAGTGGCGTCCGGACGACGCGACGACGTTCCTGTCCAGCGGTGCCATGCGCTTCGACCCCCCCGGCGGCATGTACGCCGACGAGGACGAACGCCGCAAGAACCAGATCGCCATCGAGGGTCTGTTCGCCCCGACCGCGGTGTTCCACGGGAATCTGCTGTCGTCGGGCTATCCGGCGATGAACGATCCGGCCGTCGCGATCGACATCTACAAGGGCGACACCGGTCTCGACACCGGCAACCCGCAGAGTCTGTTCTCGCTGAACAAGGAGCTCATCAACCAGGGTCGGCTGGTCAAGCAGGAGCGCGTGAACCTGTTCCCGGGCGAGTCGAAGACCCTCGCGGACGGCACGCAGGTGCGGTTCGACGGTGCCGTCGACTTCGTGAATCTGCAGGTCTCGCACGACCCCGCGCAGCAGTGGGTGCTGGTGTCGTCGATCGTGATGATGGCGGGCCTGCTGGTCTCCCTGGTGATCAAGAGACGTCGTGTGTGGGTCCGGATCTATCCCGCGACCGGCCCCGGCAAGGATGCCGACACTGTGTCGGCTACATTGGCCGAGGGTGAACGACGTACCGTAGTAGAGCTCGGTGGACTCGCCCGGACCGATCAGGCCGGCTGGGGCGACGAGTTCGATCGACTGTGCACCCGACTGCTGGACGACGAGCGCGCGACGCGCAGGAGATGAATATGACGATCAACGAGACACTCGCTCGCTACAGCGACTGGTCGTTCGAGTCGGCTTTCGCGATCTACGCGCTCGCGACGGTGCTGCTCATCGCCCGGTACGCCTCGATGCGCGCCCGCGCGGTCCAGGACCGTGAGCTCGTCGCGGCGGGCGCCACCGGTGGTGCCGTCGCCACGGCGGATCTCGTGCCCGGCCGCGTGGTCGAGAAGCCCGGCAAGACGTGGTCCGAGAAGTTCGGCGGCATGGGCTACGCGCTGCTGGTCGTCGGCGCGGTGCTGCACATCGCGTCGATCGTGCTGCGCGGGTTCGCCACCGAGCGGTTCCCGCTCGGCAACATGTACGAGTTCGTGACGATGGCGTGTGCGGCGGCGATCGTCGCCGGTCTCGTCGCACTGCGCAAGACGGCCGATCTCTGGGTCTTCATGCTGGTGCCGGTCCTGATCCTGATGTTCCTCGCGGCGACCGTTCTCTACGCCGACGCGGCACCCGTCGTACCCGCCCTGCGCTCGTTCTGGCTGCCGATCCACGTCACGATCATCAGCGTCAGCAGCGGCATCTTCCTGGTCTCCGGCGTCGCGAGCATCCTGTTCCTGTACCGCATGAAGTTCCCGGCGGGCGAGGAGGGCGACGGGCCGTTCGGCAAGATCGCGCAGCGTCTGCCCAACGCCGAGACTCTCGACCGACTCGCTTACAAGTCGACGATCGTCGCGTTCCCGTTGTTCGGTGCCGGCATCATCCTGGGTGCGATCTGGGCCGAGGCGGCATGGGGACGCTTCTGGGGCTGGGACCCCAAGGAGACGGTCTCGTTCATCGCGTGGGTCATCTACGCGGCGTACCTGCACGCCCGCGCCACGTCGGGCTGGCGCGACACCAAGGCGGCCTGGATCAACGTCGCCGGCTTCGTCGCGATGCTCTTCAACCTGTTCATCATCAACATGGTGGTCTCGGGTCTGCACTCCTACGCGGGTCTCACCTGATCTACCCCGCTCGGGTGCGGGACCCCGGCAAGCGAGGGGTGGAAAAAGCGAAAAGGAATCGGCCGCTGTGAGACAGCGGCCGATTCCTTTTGTTGCGTTCTCGCGTGGCCTAGGCGTCGGGATCGGTGGGGGTATCGCTACCGGGCCGGTCCGAGTGGCGGCGGTGGTTCTCGCGGTCCACGCGCCACAGGAACTCGGGGTCGTCGTCGGGACCGACAGCCCTACCGCCCCTGCCGCCCCCGCGTACCGCGGTGGTGGGTGTGGGGCCGAACGCCTTCCAGAACAGGACCGCAAGCGTCACCAGACCGATGAGCGCCAGTAGGTAGATCACGGTGCACCTCCTGGTTACGAGGGTAGCCGTGTCCGGGTGTTCCCGGCATCCACCTGGTGTCCGAAGTTCCGGACCCCGGCACTAGCTGTGGTGCGCCTCGGTGGTCAGGGACGAGAGGAGTGCCATCACCTCGGCCTCCCGGAACCTCCGGTGGCCTCCGGGGGTACGCAGCGATCCGAGCCGGCCTGCGTGCGCCCAACGGGTGACGGTCTTGGGGTCGACATGGAACAGTGCGGCGACCTGGCCCGGGGTCAGCAGGGCTTCCTTGGCGCCGTTATAGGTGGGTGCGCTCATCGATCCTCCAAGGTTCGGGGCCCACCAGGACGGTCGGCCGGGGGGAGATTCGGGACCGGTTCGTTTGTCGACCGGCTTCGACATAGTGGCACTCAACCCCCCAGGTACTCGAACGATCTAAAGTTGGTAAAGCGGAGGTAATAGACAAATCGGACTACCCGGGCTCATGGGTATCAAGCTGGTCTCCGGAATCGGCAATCCGGTACGAACCCCACCGCCGGCCCCTATGGTGGCCCCTGTCTGCCTCGCCGCCAAAGGGGCCGATCGGACATCCGGATGAGGCATCGGAGCGCGACGAGGTCGACATTCAGGGGTGGCAGTGCGGGACGCGGGTGTCGGGGATCGCGTCTCACGGAACCGTCGGTAGCGGCCCGTTCTCCACACAGGCCGGGAGGGGGATGTGCATGCTCGCGGAGAACCTCGGTCCGCTCCTCGGGACGAACGTCATCGACAGCGTCTACTGGGCCTTCCAGCAGGGCGCGACCATCGGCAACGCCGTGGTGACGGGAAACTGGGGCAACCTCATGGCGACGTTCGGAGTCGTGGACTGGGGCTCGACCTTCAACAATCTGGGGCCGGGAGTCCTGCCACTGGTCTTCTGACGACGGCGCCGGTCGGGTCGGTACCCTGGTCGTGTGAGTGAAGCAGCGCAGAACCGTCCTGATCAGGCCCGCAGCGACAGCACCGGACCCGCCGGTGCCGTGACGACCGGAACGCTGGTCCGTGACGTCGCCCTCTACTCGGTGGCGAGGCTCGGCCTCGTGGTGGTGCTCGCGGTCGTGATCCTGTTCGGCGGCAAGGCGATCGGGGTCGACGTACCGCTGATCGTGGCTGCGCTGTTCGCGGTCCTCATCGCGCTGCCGCTGTCGCTGGTGCTGTTCGCGAAGCTTCGCAAGAGGGTCAACCTGGACATCGCCGCAGTCGACGCGCAGCGCCGAGCCGACAAGGCCGACCTGCACGCCAAGCTCCGGGGTGAGGATCGGCGGTGACGGCCGTTCTCGACCGTCGGGGCTCGCGGGCCTGGGTCGACAACGCCGTTCGTCTGATCGAGGCCGACGCACAGCGCAGCGCCGACACGCATCTGCTCCGCTACCCACTGCCGCCGGAGTGGAACGTCCAGCTCTATCTCAAGGACGAGTCCACCCACATCACCGGCAGCCTCAAGCACCGCCTCGCGCGGTCGCTGTTCCTGTACTCGATCTGCAACGGCTGGGTCGGTGAGAACACGACGGTGATCGAGGCGTCGTCCGGATCGACGGCGGTGAGCGAGGCGTACTTCGCGAAGCTGCTGGGACTGGATTTCGTGGCCGTCATGCCCGCGAGTACCAGCCCCGCCAAGATCGCACTGATCGAGGCGCAGGGCGGACGCTGCCACTTCGTCGACGACCCGTCGAGCATCTATGCCGAATCCCAGCGCCTGGCCGTCGAGACCGGCGGCCACTACATGGACCAGTTCACTCACGCCGAACGTGCGACCGACTGGCGCGGGAACAACAACATCGCCGAGAGCATCTTCACCCAACTGCAGCAGGAGGATCACCCGATCCCGGAGTGGATCGTGGTCGGTGCGGGCACCGGTGGAACGGGCGCGACCATCGGACGCTTCCTGAGGTACCGCAAGCTCGACACCGGGCTGTGCGTGGTGGATCCGGAGAACTCGGTGTTCTTCGACGCCTGGCGTAGCGGCGACTGCGGTACCGCCCCGACCTTCGAGCGGGGCTCTCGGATCGAGGGCATCGGCCGCCCCCGTGTCGAACCGTCGTTCATCGGCCAGGTGATCGACCGGATGGTGAAGGTGCCCGACGCCGGTTCCATCGCCGCGATGCGTCACGCGAGCGACGTGCTGGGGCGGAAGGTGGGCGGCTCGACCGGCACCAATCTGTGGGGCGCGTTCGGTCTGGTCGCCGAGATGCTCGAGCGGGGGCGCAGCGGCAGCGTGGTCACGCTGTTGTGCGACGGCGGAGAGCGGTACGCCGGAACCTACTTCGACGACGACTGGGTCGCGTCGGAGGGCATAGACCTGGCCGGGCCGGCCGCGGTGCTCGCCGAGTTCACCGCGACCGGCCGCTGGACGGCCTAGCCCTCCGCGGGGTCCGTTCCGGCGGGTGCCTCGATGGGTACGTGGCGGGTCATGACGACCCGCGGCCAGCGGTCGAGGCCGCGTTCGACCTCGAGTTCGCGCACGGCCCGCAGTCCCGGCCCGAGGTCCTCGTCGGCGACGGCCTCGAATCCCAGTCGTGCGTAGTACGGCGCGTTCCAGGGCACGTCCCGGTAGGTCGTCAGCGTCACCTCGGGCAGCCCGCGATCACGTGCCCACTGGTCGAGGTGCGCGATCAGGGCGGCGCCGATCCCGCGTCGCGCATGGTCGGGGTGGACCGAGATCTGTGCGATGTGCGCGGTGCCGTCCACCACCTCGACGAGGCAGAAGGCGACCGGGGGCTGCTTGCGCTTGCCCCACACCCACACGCGGCCCGCAGCGAGGTGCGTCTCGAACCACGTGAGCGGAGGCGGGTCGTCGTCGGCGACGGCCGCCATGCCCACGTCGCGAAAGACGGCGCCGGCGGCGACGTCGATCCCGGGGAGATACGCCAGGTCGGCGGGCTCGGCGAGGCGGATCACTCTCAGCCCTTGGAGACGACCTGCGACGCGATCGCGGTGCCGGCCGCGACGACGCCGACGGACGGCCACGCGCCGATCTTCTTGGCCAGCGGGTGCGAACCGCCGAAGGCGCCGACGTACGTGCCGAGCAGGGCTGCGGCCCGACCCGGTCCGGAGCTCTTGGCCCAGCTGTAGGTGCAGACACCGCCGACCGCCGCGAGAACCACGCCGCCGAGCTGACGGTTGCCGGTCTGCCGTGCGACGGTGTAGCCGCCGACGAGTCCGGCTGCGGCGAGGGCGGAGGTGGCGGTCTTGTTCAGCATCGTGAGGTACTCCCGTTCCGGTGTGAGGGTCGTTCGATTCGAGGCTACGACAGTGCGCCCTCCGCGCTGTCGGCAGAACCCGCGCGGGCTGTTTCTCGATGGCCGGGAAAGCGCCTACGCACAGCGCAATCCGCCGTCGATCATGGCCATCGGGCCGAGCGCCCGCCCGCGAATCGAGGAGGAACCGTGTCGTCAGAAGACACCCAGCAAGCACCGTCGTCCCGGCCGGCGTTCAGCCCCGGCCCGCTGCTCGCGGGCAAGCGGGCGATCGTCACCGGCGGTGCGCACGGCATCGGCGCCGCGATCGCCCGGTCGTTCGCGGCGCACGGGGCGCAGGTCCTCGTCGCCGACATCGATGCCGACGCGGCTCGGGGACTCGAGTTCGATCCGGCGGCCGGCGGCGCGATCGAGGTCCTCGCGTACGACGTCCTCGACGCCGCGGTGCCCGCGCGGATCGTCGAGTTCGCTCCGGACGTCCTGGTGAACAATGCGGGCCACTTCCTGCGCCCGCCCCGCCCGTTCGCGGAGACCGAACCCGCGTTCTGGGCCGAGATCGGCGGTATCAACCTCGATCACGTCCTGCGGCTCACGCATGCGGTCCTGCCGGGGATGGCCGAGCGCGGTCGCGGCGGCTCGATCATCAATCTCACCACCGTGGAGGCGCATCGGGCGATTCCCGGGCACTCGGTGTACGCGGCGTACAAGGCGGCCGTGACGCAGTTCAGTCGCAGCCTCGCGGTCGAGGTGGGGCACCTCGGGGTGCGGGTGAACGCGATCGCCCCCGACCTCATCGAGTCGGTCCAGGTGCCGTACAGCGAGTGGCTGTCGGAGGAGGAGTGGGCCAAGTGGCCGACGTGGGCCCCGCTCGGTGGACCCGGGCAGCCGGACGACGTCGCCGGTTCCGCGCTGTTCCTGGCGTCGGATCTGGGCCGCTACACGACGGGCACCACGGTCCACGTCGACGGCGGCACGTTCGCGGCGGGCGGGTGGTTCCCGAAGCCCGAGGGCGGCTGGACCAACCGGCCCCGCAATCCGTGAACGAAAACCACTGTCCCACTTCGCTGAAAGGTGGCTCGTGTCCGTGGACAAGCCCACGCTGAGCATCAACGTCCCCAACTTCGGCCCACTCCTCGCGCAGGATGACTACGGCCGGTTCGTGCAGTTCTGCGTGGCCGCGGATCGCGCCGGCATCGATCGCGTCATGGTCACCGATCACGTGGTGATGGGCTCGGACACTTCGGGTTACACGTGGTCGGCATTTCCCACCGAGCCCGATGCCGTCTGGCTCGAGCCGCTGACCATGCTGGCGCTGCTGGCCGGTAGGACCGAGCGGGTGCGTCTGGGCACCGGCATCGTGATCGCGGCCCTCCGCGGTGGGGCGGTGCTCGCGAAGACGGCCGCGACGCTCGACCTCGTCTCGGGTGGTCGTTTCGATCTGGGTGTCGGGACGGGTTGGCAGGAAAAGGAATACGAGGTCGCCGGCCTGGACTTCGCGAAGCGCGGTCCGCTGCTCGACGATGCCCTCGCGACCTGTCGAGCGCTGTGGTCCGGCGCCCCGGCGGCAGTGTCGACGCCCAGCCTGTCGTTCGACGACGCCTACTGCTCGCCCCGTCCACCGGCGGGCCGGAGCATTCCGATCTGGGTGTCGGGTTCGCTGTCGAAGCCCGTCGTGCGCCGGGTGACGACGTGGGGCGACGGCTGGATCCCGATCATGGGCGCCACGAAGGAGGATCTCGCGGCCGGCACAGCGCTGCTCCGCCGCAGCTTCGAGGACGCCGGACGCGACCCGCGGTCGCTCCAGGTCCGCGGCCGCCTCGTCGTGGAGCGCTCGCCCGACGGTTCGATCGACCTCGATCGCACGATGGACGGCGCCGAGGCGCTCGTCGCGAGCGGCGCGACGGACCTGATGATGGCGGTCGCCGGGATCGACCCTGACCCGGATGCAGCCGAGGCTGCTCTGCCCGCGCTGGTCACGGCCTTCCGGGCGCGCCTGTACTGATCGCGTGGCCACGGTACACAACCTACGGTTCCGTAGGTTGTGTACCGTGGGTGATCGGGCGGGGGCATCCGAACGAGAGGTGTGCCATGGTCCGGCCGGAAGTGACGCTCGAGAACTACGAGGACGTCTACCGCTTCTATCTGGACCACCAGCAGAACCGATTCCTCGCTCGTGCCGCGTACGCCGCGCTGAGTGCGCGATTCCGGCCGCGGATCGGCTACGCCGACGGCGCCCGGGCGCAGTTGCAGGAGCTGCTCTCCAGTGGGCGCCGGCTGATCGTGGTCGCCAACCACCTCACCGATCGCGATCAGTACACGCTCGCGGCCACGGCGTGGCGGACGCCGTTGCGGTCGGTGATCGGACGGACCCGGGTGCTCGCGAAGGACGAACTCTTCGCCGGCCCGAGGATGCGGCGCGCGATCGACATGATGGGTTCGATACCGGTGTTCCGGGGCAAGGATCACGGACTGCGGGCAGTGGCCGACGCGGGCCGCGCGATGATGGACGTCTCCGCCGAACGCCTGCACCGCGGAGACGTTCTCGCCATCTTCCCCGAGGGCACGTGCAACGACGGTGACCCGGCGCGCATCCGACAGATCAACAGCGGCGTCGGGCACATCGCGGTGAAGGCCCGCAAACTCGGGTCCGAGCCCGCGCTCCTCGCCCTGGGGATCCGCTACCACCCGGACCGGCCGGCCGACGTCTTCGTCGCGTGCCCGGTCGCCGAGCTACCGACCACGCCGATGAACATCACGCGCACGGTCGCGGCGGAGATGCAGGCTGCGGTGGACGGGGCGGTCGCAGCGGGTGCGAGCGGTCAGCGGACGCCGTCGCGGTAGCTCTCGAAGCAGCCGTCCGCGAAGCGTTTCCGGTCGAGTTCGCCGACCTGGATGACGCCGCCGCGGTACCAGATCTGCGTTGTCGCAGACAGTTCGGCACCCTCGCTGCACCACTGGACCAGCTCGTGGTCGCTCGGGTCGCCGTGGTTGATCTGGTTGTACATGACGGCCTGGTTGGAGCCGTACTCGCGGCCTGCTCGCACGGAGGCGTCGTCGCCGATCGCCGATCGGCCGGCGACCACGCCGACCACCAGCAGCAACACTCCCGCACAGACGGCCGCCAGCCAATGGGCGCGGCGCGCGGTCATGAGGGGATGCTAGTCGGGATTGCGCGGGATCTTCCCGATATTCCGTTCCCGGCATTGGTCACGTTTCGATGACGGCTCCGGCCCCGTGGAGGTCGACGCGTTCGGGCGCCGCCCCGCGGTGGCCGTGGCAGGCTGGTGGGATGGAGCAGACGATGCAGGCCTTCTTCGCGGCACTGGACCGACTCGTCGGCGGGGCGTCGCTGCGCATCGATCGGCCCTGTGGCAGTGCGCATCCGCGATTTCCCGAGGTGATCTATCCGGTCGACTACGGCTATCTCGAGGGCACCAGCGGGGGTGACAACGAGGGCGTCGACGTCTTTCGGGGCAAGGCGTCCGGCGCCGGGATCGTCGGCATCGTCCTGACCGCCGACCTCACCAAACGGGACGTCGAGGTGAAGATCCTGCTGGACTGCTCCACCGACGAGATCGAGGCGATCGAGCATCTGCTGCACGAGCGTCTGCGCCTGAACGCCAGCCTGGTTCGTCGACCGTGACGTCTTCCCCCGCCGCTACTCGGACGCACCCGATCCATGCCAGCATGAACGAATGACATTCCTGATACGCCTGGTGATCAACGCGGTCGCCATCTGGCTCGCGTCGCAGTGGGTGAGCGGCATCACCGTTGCCGATTCCGGCGAGGGCACCGGCACGGACATCCTGATCGTCCTCGGGATCGCGCTGGTGTTCACCGTCGTGAACGCCTTCGTGAAGCCGATCGTCCAGCTGCTGTCGTTGCCGCTGCTCATCCTCACACTGGGCCTGTTCACGCTCGTGATCAACGCCCTGATGCTGCTGCTGACGTCGTGGATCAGCTCGCAGACCGAGTGGGGACTGAGCGTGGACGGCTTCTGGACCGCGGTGTGGGGCGCGCTCATCATCTCGGTGGTGAACTTCGTGCTCAGTGCCCTGGTCCCGGACAAGAAGTGACGTGACGATCGGGTAGGTGGTCCCTCAGCCGAGGCCCAGCGCGAGACCGGTGGCCGCAGCCCACACCAGCATCGACTGTCCTGTGACGGCCAGGGCGGGGATCAGTGCGGGGCCGCGGCCACCGCTGCGCACGGGGGCGTTGGCCTTGACCGCCAACGGAAGCGCGAGGAGCCCGACGAGGGCCCACGGCGTCCGCGGCACCAGCGCGAGGGTCACCACGAACGGCACGACGAGCAGCACCAGGTGCAGGGCCCGGGTCCGGGCGTCGCCGAGTTTGACTGCGAGCGTGATCTTCCCGGATTCGGTGTCGGTGGGGATATCGCGGAGGTTGTTCGCGACCAGCACCGCGCTCGAGTACGAGCCGATCGCGATCGCCGCGAGCAATCCCACCCAATCGACCCGGCCGGCCTGCACGAACTGAGTGCCGAGTACCGCGACCAGTCCGAAGAACACGAACACCGCGATCTCGCCGAAACCGCTGTAGCCGTACGGCTTCTTGCCGCCCGTGTAGTACCAGGCGCCGAGGATGCACACCGCGCCGACGAGGATCAGCCACCACGCCGACACGAGGGCGAGCGCGATACCGGCGACCGCGGCCACCGCGAAACACCCCATCGCGGCACCCTTCACGGATGCCGGTGACGCCAGTCCCGAACCTACGAGGCGCAGAGGACCGACCCGCTCGTCGTCCGTGCCGCGGATGCCGTCCGAGTAGTCGTTGGCGAAGTTCACGCCGACGATCAACGCGAGCGAGACCACCAGCGCGAGCAGCGCCTTCCACCACACCGCGCCGTCGAGGGACGCCGCCGCTCCGGTACCGGCGAACACGGGAGCGATCGCGTTCGGGAGGGTGCGCGGCCGGGCGCCCTCGATCCACTGGGAGACAGAAGCCATGTGGCGATCCTTTCACCCCCGCCGAATCGGGTGGCCGCGCGGTCGGCCGCTCCCATAGGCTGGACGCCGGTGCAATCAGTGACGAGGGACTCCGAGACTCCGGCACCCACTCGGCCGCCGGTGGAGGTGGCCCTGCTGGGTGACGTCGCCACACGCCGAGACGGTGTCCTGGTGCCGCTGCCCGGCCCGCGGGCCCGCAGCCTGCTGGTGGCGCTCGCCCGACGTCCGGGCCACAGTCGCAGCGCGGCCGCGCTCGTGGAGGACGTGTGGGGTGACACCCCGCCGAAGTCGCCGGCCAACGCCCTGCACACGCAGATCTCCCGATTGCGCTCGGCGCTGCCCGACGGCGCCGTCGAGGCCGGCCCCGCCGGGTACCGACTGGCGCTCGCGCCGGAGCAGGTCGACCTTGCCCGCGCCCGGTTGTTGGCACGCCGGGCGAATCGGCAGCACGCGGACGGGGACCAGCACGGCGCGCTCGCGGCGGTGCACGAGGCGCGCGTGTTGTGGCGGGGCGAGCCCGGCGCCGACCTGCCCGCCGGCGAACTCGCCGACGACCTGGCGACGGAGGCGGCGGCGCACCGGAGTGCGCTCGACGCAGTGGAACTCGCGGCGCTGGTAGCCGCCGGACGGTACGAGGACGCGTTGCCGATCGCGCGGGCCGCGGCCGGGTCGTCTCCCCTGGACGAGGGGGCGCACGCGCTGCTCATGGAGTGCCTGCACGGGTCGGGCCGGCCCAACGAGGCGCTCGAGGTGTTCGCGGGACTGCGCGGCCGTCTCGCGGACCGGCTCGGCGTGGACCCGTCGGCCCGTCTGATCGATCTCAACGCGACGATTCTGCGCGGCGGGGAACGGGCACTGCCGGCGGAGGTCGGAGGCACCCGGGACGGCAACGCCGAACCCACGACTCGGCTGCTGCCCTCCACGATCGGGCTCCGGGCCGCGCCCAACCCGCTGCTGGGACGCTCGAGCGACCTGGCCGCCCTCGAACTGCTCGTGGCGTCGTCGCGGGTGGTGACCGTTCTCGGCCCCGGCGGCACCGGGAAGACACGGGTGGCGCACGCGCTCGGCAACGAGGTGTCGGCGCGGATGCCGGTGGCTCTGGTCGAGCTCGCGCCGTTGCGCAGCGGCGAGGACCTGATCGCGGCCATCAGCAGCACGCTCGGGCTGAGCGAGAACGATCTGACCCCCGGCGCCCTCACCCGCACCCGCATCCACGACGCCCGTCAACGGCTGCGCGACGCACTGGCCGCCAGGCCCATGCTGTTGATCGTCGACAACTGCGAGCACCTCATCGACGATGTCGCGGACGTGGTGTCGGACCTGATCTCCGCGAGTCCGCACCTGACGGTCCTCGCCACCAGCCGGGCACCCATGGCGATCACCGCGGAGTCGGTGTATCCGTTGCCGCCGTTGGCTATCGGCGACGACGGGTCGCCGGCGATCGAGCTGTTCCGGGCGCGGGCCCTCGCGGTGCGGCCCTCGGTGCGCCTGGACCGCACCGAGGTGGAGCGGCTGTGCCGCACGCTCGACGGCCTGCCGTTGGCGATCGAACTCGCCGCCGCCCGCGTCCGCACGATGAGCGTCGAGGAGATCAATGCCCGTCTCGTCGACAGATTCGCGCTGCTGCGTTCGGGGGACCGCACGTCGCCCGAGCGGCACCGCACACTGCACGCGGTGATCGAGTGGAGCTGGAATCTGCTCACGGTCCCGGAACGGGCCGCGCTGCGTCGACTGTGCCGATTCCCCGGTGGTTTCACGGCCGACGCCGCGCGGGCGGTCGCGCAGTGGGGTGAGATCGTGGACGTCGCCGACGCGCTCGAGGGGCTGGTGAACCAGTCGATGCTGTCGGTCAGCGAGAACCCCGAGGTGGGTGGTCTGCGCTACCACATGCTCGAGACGGTGCGGGAGTTCGGCGAGGAGCAGTCGGACGCCGGCGAATCCGCGGAGGTGTCGGCCCGGACGGTGGCATGGGCGGAGCGGTTCTCCCGAGAAGCGTTCGGCGACTTCATGGGCGGCCGGCAGGTGGCTGCCGCGCACCGAGTCGAAGCCGAGCACGACAACCTGCTCGCGGTGCTGCGCTACGCATACGCGGAGCAACTCGCTCGCGCGGTCTTCACGGTCTTTCCGGTGATCGGCGGCATGTGGTCGATGCGGGGCGCGCACTCCGAGGTGTTCACGTGGGTGCCGCGCCTTCTCGAACTCGACACTTCCGGTTTCGGACCCGAGGACGTGCCGGGTGACCTCCTGGCGTCGGCCTACGTGCTGGCCGCCTCCCACATGGCGATGGGTGGCAGGTTGCGGGCGGTCGCGATCGCCAGGACCCGGCTGCGCCGACTGCTCGCCACCCGGACCGACATCAGTGAGCAGTCGCGCATGTACGCCACTCTGCTGCTGGTCCCCGCCTCTGGCCGCGGACTGGCGCGGATGCTCGCGCGGGCGGTGCGCTCACCCGATCCGGGGGCGCGCAGTTCCGCGCTGGTGGCGCGGGCAAACCTCCGGGAGAACAACGGGGACCTCTTCGGGTCGGAGTCCGACGCCCGACTGGCGCTCGTCCTCGCGGAGGAGCGCAGCGACAGTTGGGGTCTGGCGATGGTGTGCCAGCACCTGGGCAGCCTGTACGCGCAGTCCGCGAGCTACGGCGACGCGGTCGGGTACTACCGGCGCTCGGCCGAGATCCTCTGGGAGATGCACCTGTACGACGAGAGCCTGCAGGTGCGGGGATTCCTGGTCGCGGCCCTGATCGGTGCGGGCCGGATCGCCGACGCGCGAGCCGAACTCGCGTCGCTCGCCCCCGCACACGCCGGTGCGTCGAGCGGCGCCCCGAGCAGCGACCACGACGTGCACAACCAGGCCGCGTTGTCGGCGAGCACAGCAGAGGCCGATCTCGCCTCGGGCGCCGTCGATTCGGGGCTGGCCGAGTATCGCCGGGCGGCCGGGTACGCCGGTGACCTCGACGGCGAACTACCCGCCGACCCGTTCGAGCTGATGGTGGTCTCCGGCGTCGTGGACGCGCACGTACTCGCGGGGCGGGCCGAGCGCATCACCGATCTGGCGCTGCGGCTCGAAGCGGTCGCGACGGCGCGCCTCGGTTCTCGGGGATACCCGGACCTTCCGCAGACCGGGGCGGTGGCCTGTGCCGTCGGCAGCTTTCACATCGCCACCGGCGGTGTCCCCGAACGCGGACTGCGGCTGCTCGCGCTGGCGACGAGAGTGCATGCACGGCAGGACTATCCGTCGATGCGCCTCGACCGCCACCTCGGCGCGGCACGCACCGTCCTCGGCGGCGACGTCGTCGCGGCGGCGCTGGAGTCCGCACAGGGGACGTCCCGCGCCGCCGCGCGCCGGGAGATCCTCGATCTCCTGGACTCGGGTTCGTGACCGCTCAGGCCTTGCGCATGTAGATCCGCACGGTCAGCGGTGCCATGATCGCGACGATCACGGCGGCGCCGAAAAGTGCGTACACCGCGTGGATTCCGAAGTGTCCGCTGTTCGCGAGTTCACGGACGGCCGTGACCAGGTGCGATACGGGGTTGACGTTCACGAACGCCTGCATCCAGCCCGGCATCGTGTCCGCGGGCACGAAGGCGTTGGACATGAAGGTGAGCGGGAACAGGATCATCATCGACGTGCCCTGCACCGAGGCGGCCTTGCTCATCAGCACGCCCATCAGTGCGAAGATCCAGCTGATCGCGAACGCGCACACCATCACCAGCAGCGCGGCGCACACGACCCCGACGAACCCGCCGCCCGGGCGGTAGCCCATCGCGATGCCGACGACGACCGTGATGGTCGTCGCGATGAGGTACCGGACGACATCGGCGATCAGCGCCCCCGACAGTGGCGCGATCCGGGCGATCGGCAGCGACTTGAAGCGATCGAACACGCCCTTGTCCATGTCCTCGCGCAACTGGGTGCCGGTCACGATCGACGCCGTGATTACGGTCTGCACCAGGATGCCCGGGATGATGATCGGCAGGTACGACTCCACGTCACCGGAGATGGCGCCGCCGAAGATGTACGTGAACATGAACGTGAAGATGATCGGCTGGATCACCACGTCGAACAGCTGCTCGGGGTTGTGCTTGACCTTCAGCAGACCACGGTGGGCGAGCGTGAGGCTGTGCGCGATCGCCTCACGTAGCCCGATGCGATCGGTGGCCTCGATCGTGCGGGTGTTCGCCTGCCGCGCAGGCGAGGTCAGGGTGGTCGTCATGCGGCGCTCCCTTCGGACTCGGCGGTCTCGTGACCGGTGATGGTGAGGAAGACCTCGTCGAGGCTGGGCTTGGAGACGGTGATCTCGTCCACGGCGATCGAACGGTCACGCAGCCGGACGAGCAGGTCCCCGGTGATCGACGGGTCCGCGAGCGGCGCCGTGATGCGGCCCGACTCGGGAGTCACGGTCGCCTCGAGGCCCAGCACCGTGGAGATGAGGGCGCGGGCCTCGTCGATGCGGTCGCGGTCCGCGAGCGTCAGTTGCAGCGCCGAGGTTCCCACGGACGCCTTCAACTCGTCCGCGGTGCCGTCGGCGATGACCTTGCCTCGGTCGATCACCGCGATCCGATCGGCCAACTGGTCGGCCTCGTCCAGGTACTGGGTCGTGAGCAGGACCGTCGATCCTTCGGCGACGAGCCGTCGGATCGTGTCCCACATCTGGGCGCGGGTCCGGGGATCGAGACCGGTGGTGGGCTCGTCGAGGAACAACAGTGGGGGACGAGCGATGAGGCTGGCCGCGAGGTCCAGACGACGGCGCATGCCGCCGGAGAAGTTCTTCAGTGGTTTGGACGCCGCCTCCGTCAGGCCGAACTCCTCGAGCAGTTCGGTCGACTTGCGCTTGGCGTCGCGCCGGCTCAGGCCGAGCAGTCGGGAGAAGATGACGAGATTCTCTGTGGCGGTGAGGTCTTCGTCGACCGAGGCGTACTGCCCGGTGACGCCGACGAGCGAGCGCACTGCCGTCGATTCGCGGACGACGTCGCGGCCGAAGATGCGGGCTTCGCCGCCGTCGGGACGCAAGAGGGTCGCGAGCATGCGGACCGTGGTGGTCTTGCCGGCGCCGTTGGGGCCGAGCACGCCGTACACCGCGCCGGTCGGCACGGTGAGGCTGACGCCGTCGACCGCGCGCTGCTGCCCGAAGGTCTTGACGAGCCCGACGGCCTCGATGGCCGGGGGTGAGGTGTCGAGGTTCATGACCTCACAGTGCCGACACCCGCTTGCAGCGTTCTTGCACCGTGCTTGCACGCCCCTCACACGGAGGAAGCCGGGGCCCAGGCGTACGACAGGTGTACGTCACCGGGCCCCGGCTCCACGGGGAAGTGGGGGCTACTTCAGCAGGCCACCGAGCAGACCGCCCAGGTCCAGGTCGCCGAGGCTGCCGGTCAGGTTGCCGAGATCGAAGTCGCCGAGGCTGCCGAACGGGTTGCCGATCGTCACGAGCGACGGGTCGCCGAGCGCAGGCTGCGTGGGATCGCCGGCCGAGACGCAGCCGCCGATGAACGCGTAGATGCCGTCGCTCAGAGCCGGCGTCGTGTACGTCTTGGTCGATCCGGCGGTCGCGCCGTCCACACCACTGGTCCAGGACACGAATCCGGGCTCGAGGAACTTGGTGGGGTCGTCCATCAGCGCCGGTACCTTCGCGGAGTCGATCGCGACTGCGGTGCAACCGCTGAGCGGGTCGAGATTCGGGTTGGTGAGCGTGACGGTCACGACGTTGCCGTCGACCGCGGTCTCCAGCGTCGGCGGTACGAGCGTCGTGGGCTCGGCGGACGCGAGTGCGGGAGCGGCGAGAGCGGCTGCCGCGGCGACGGCGAGGCCGGCGGCGGCACGGGTGAGGACAGCGGTGGCGTTGGTACGCATGGTCGTGACCTTTCGGGTGGTAGGGGAGCGGCCACCCGATCAAGGGTTCGTTGGAACCGATCGATCGAGATCGCCTGCGGCACAGCATCGACTGTGAACCCGATTTTGGCAAGCGAAACCGAACGCATCACTCCGGTACGGACGTACCGTTCAGCAGATGAAACAATGCGCGGCGGCTCGGACATCCCCGACTGGTGTCCGAACCGCCGCGCACGACTGGGTGATCCCCTACCGAACCGGCTGCGAGGATCCGGCGGAGATCGCGTCGATCAGGCTGTCGAACGCGCCCGTGGTGACGAAATCGAGGATGTCCTGGAACGCGCCGTTCTGGAGGCTGCCGAACATGGCATTGTCCGGAACGGAGACGATCGGCGCCTTGCTGACCTCGGCGTCCGAGGGGTCGGCGCTCGAGGCGCACTCGCCGAAGACCGCATACGCGCCGTTGGTCAGATCCGGCGTCGTGAAGGTCTTGGTGCTCGCCGCCGCGACCCGCTCGGCCGTGGGCGTGCGGTACGCCGCGAAACCGGGCTCGAAGAGCTTGGCAGGATCGGCTTCGAGTTCGGAGATCTTCGTCGCGACCACGACCACTGCCCCGCACGTCACCGTGGAGTCGGTGTTGGGGTTCTGCACGGTCACCGAGATGGTGCTGCCCGCCACGGTCGCGTTCACGATCGGCGCCTCGACAACGGGCGTCGCGCCGGCCAGAGCCGGTCCGGCGATACCCGCGGCGGCCATGGTGACGAGACCGACAGCGCTGCGGCCGAGCAGGTTTCGTGCTCGAAGGTTCATTCACTACCCCTTGTTGGAAACGTCCGTCCGAAGAGTGACCGCGGCGCCTTGTCCCCGACATCCAAGATCACTTGCGAAAGCATCTGGCCTACGTGGGCTTTCTGCAACACATAGCTCGTGGGGAGGTAAGGGATTCCCGAGGTCGGCCGTAGCTAAGGACAGTTCTTACCGGTCGGTAACGACAATTGATCTGCGGAAACCGCCGGTGCCCCAGCTTCTTCCCGCAAACGTAACGATTTCGTCTCAGTCTGCGGCGGGGGTGGACTTTTCAATTGCTTGTTCAATTACCTGTGCGGACCACGCCCTTTGGTGTGCGCTGAGCGAGAATCCGGCCTGTTCGGTCGGCTCGGCAGTGCCCCGTCGTTACCGCTTCGAGGCCTAACGGTTCCAGCCCGATCGGAGGGCCTCGCGATCGATCTTCCCCGGCCCTCGCAGCGGCAGCGCATCGACCAACCGGACCTCGCGCGGCGCCGCTGTGGGATCGAGTGCGGCGCTCACGTGGGTTCGCAGCTCTGCGGCTGTCGGCACGAACCCGGCCTCGGGAACGATCGCGGCCACCACCCGCTGGCCGAGGCGGTCGTCCGGCAGGCCCAGGACGGCGCACTCGCGAACCGCCGGGTGCTCGACGAGGACCGACTCGACGACCTGGGGGACGACGGTCAGTCCGCCGGTCGAGATCGCCTCGTCGAGGCGTCCGCGGATGGTGAGTACCCCGTCGGCGAGAGTGCCGGCGTCATCCGTCCGGAACCAGCCCGGCTCCGCGAACGCGGGGTGCTCCGGCAGACCACGGTAACCCGAGGCGATCATGGTGCCGCCGAGCAGGACCCGGCCGTCGTCGCCGATCCGCACCCGCGCACCGTCGAGCGGGACGCCGTCGTAGACGCATCCGCCGCACGTCTCGCTCATGCCGTAGGTCCGCACGACCCGCACGCCCGCATCCACGGCTCGACGGAGCAGGGGAGCAGGTGTCGCCGCGCCGCCGAGCATGACGGCGTCGAGGTCGGCCAGCGCAGCCGTGGCCTCCGGGTGGTCGAGAGCCTTGACCAGTTGGGTGGGAACGAGCGACGTGTAGCGGCGCGCGCCCGTCATGGAGGCGATCGCCGAGGGTAGCGCGGCCGGGTCGAAACCCCCCGTCACGTCGACGACGACCGGGGTGGTGCCCGCGAGGAGGCTGCGGAGCAGCACCTGCATTCCGGCGATGTGGTGTGCGGGCAGCGCCAGCAACCACGCGCCCGGGCCGCCCAGCCGTCGATGCGTCGCGTCGCCGCTCGCGCGCAGGGCCCGTGAGGTCAGCAACGCGCCCTTGGGGACACCGGTGGTTCCGGATGTCGCCATCACGAGCGCCACGTCGTCGGCGTCGGGAACGTCGTCGATGGATTCGCCGGGACGCAGGGCGTCCGTCAGGCGGGCGGTTTCGCGGGCGTCACTCGCCGGTACCGGGAGCAGGGGTGGACCGTCACCGCGTAGCGCGCGCTCGAGTCGGGGCAGGACCGACTCGAGCGCGGCGCCGGTGGGTACCGGGAGCGGGTGCAGCAGCGAACTCACCCCTCGATCGTTTCACGGAGAACCGGGGCAGGCCCGGCAGGTCAGGTCGGTGAGGGGCCGGCGAGGGGCCAGCCCCCGGCGGCGAGGTGCGAGCGCACCCGATCGACGTCGGACTCGAGGGGCATCTCGTTCGTGATCTTGGTGATCAGGACCTGGATGTCGGTCTTCGAGATGGGAAGGTCGCCGTCCTCGACGAGGGCCGCGGTCACCAGGTCGACCTCGTCCTCCGAGAGTCGGCGGGTGAGGAGCGCGAACAGTGGGACGTAGTCCTGCTCGGGCACGCCGTTGGGGTACCCGGCGCGCAGCCAGTCGATGATCGAGGAGAGAAACGGAGGCAGGCTCAACAGTGCTCCTGAACTCGGTCCGTCAGCTCCGGGCGTCCGGTGCTTCCCGGTCCGTTTCCTCGTCGCCGACGACGGGCCAACCGCCTGCAACCAGACGCTCGGTGACCCGGCTGATGTCTTCCTCGGTGGGTTCTTCGTGGATGACCCCCGCGATGATGCTCTTGAGCGCGTCGTAGTCGACGTGCCGATCGGGATGCTCGTGAGCCGTCGCGATGGACAGTTCGACGATCTCCCCGATCTCCTCGTCGGTGAGGCGCCGTCCGAGTACCGCGAGCAGAGCGAAGTGATCTTTGGCAGGAATGCCCTCCGGATAGCCGGCGCGTAGCCAGTCGAGTACCGAGCGGAGCGAATACTTGCTGTTCACGGGTGCGATCACTTTCACGAAGGAGCGGGGGTGGGGTCGGTCGGGGCCCCGCTCAGAAGACGTGGATGCCGAAGCTGCTTGCCAGGAAGTCCTGCATCAGCATCAGTATCCCAGCGATGATCGCGATCAGCACGACGGCGAAGCATGCCGCTGCGCCGACCTTGCCGGTGGTGCTCGCAGACGAGGTGCCGTCGGAGTTCGTTCGGGCACCCACCGAGAGCGACTTGAGTCCCAGCGCGAAGATCGCGGGCAGGCCCGCACCGAGGAGAAGTCCCACCAGGACGACCTGCCACAGCGAGTTGGCGGTCTGCGTCAATAGATCCATCGGTCGTCTCCTCTCAGTGGTGGCTGCGGGTGGTGGTGTCGGCGTCGGCCTGGCGATCGGGTGCCGTGGCTGCCTTGTCCGTCGCGGGCTCGAGTCCGTCCTCCCACTCGGCGTTGACGTTGGTGGGATCGATCGGCTGACGGCGCGAGCGCAGGTACATGAAGACCGACAGGGCCACGAGCAGGGCGAAGACGACGAGCACGCCCGGGAGACCGCCGATGACGTGGGCCAACGCCCAGCAGACGGCACCGACGATGCCGGCGGACGGCAGGGTGATCAGCCACGCGACGGCCATCCGTCCGGCCACTCCCCAGCGGACCTCGGCGCCCCGGCGTCCGAGTCCGGTACCGAGGATCGACCCGGTCGCGACGTGGGTGGTCGACAGCGGCAGGCCGAGATGGCTGGAGGTGAGGATGATCGCGGCCGACGACGACTCGGCGGCCATGCCCTGAGGCGCGGCGATCTCGACCAGACCCTTGCCCAGCGTGCGGATGATGCGCCATCCGCCGAGATAGGTGCCCAGGGCGATCGCGACGGCGCAGCTCAGCTTCACCCAGAACGGCATCTCGGCATCCGCGGAGATGGACCCGTGCGCGACGAGCGCCAGGAAGATCACGCCCATCGTCTTCTGGGCGTCGTTGGTGCCGTGCGCCAGCGAGACGAGGGACGCCGTACCGACCTGGCCGATGCGGAAGCCCTTGCCCTTCGTGTCGTCCGGGACTTCACGGGTGATGCGGTAGATCAGCTTGGTGCCGACAGCGGCGACGAGCGCCGCGACGACGGGCGCGAGCAGCGCGGGCAGGATGACCTTGCCCATCACGCCGCCCCACTCGACGCCGCTCATGCCGATCGAGGCGATCGCGGCACCGATGAGGCCGCCGAAGAGGGCGTGCGACGAGCTGGACGGCATGCCGAACAACCACGTCGCGAGGTTCCACAGGATACCGCCCACGAGGCCGGCGAACACGATCAGAAGTAGTGCCTCGCCGCTGACGGATCCGAGGTTGACCACGCCTTTCGCGACGGTGGCCGCGACCTCGACGGAGAGGAAGGCACCGACCAGGTTCAGGGTTGCAGAGAGTGCCACTGCGACCTTCGGTCGAAGTGCGCCGGTGGCGATGGAGGTGGCCATCGCGTTTCCGGTGTCGTGGAAGCCGTTCGTGAAATCGAAAGCGAGGGCAGTGACGACCACTACCAAGAGAACGACGAGCTCTGCGGTCACAACCGAATTGTGCGTATCGAAAGCGCAAAAGTACAGCGAGCAACCGGCGAACAGACGGTGCGCATCACCACATTCTGCTATCACCTCGCACGACGGTCCCGGGACTGTGGCGACACTCACGTCGATATGTCGGTGTGTCGGGCCTCACCCATCGGTCTCACTCACTGGGACCGGCTCCAGGGCGGGGGTGTGACGCTCGTTACGGTCCTCGCCACCGGGAGCTCATCGTCCCGGTGACTGAAGTTCGCGGAGGTCGGTGGTGGGACGACGGTGGCGGTCGGGGCGCGCCGTGCCCTCCTTCTTTACCTAAGCAAAGTATTTGCCTTACCTAGTTTTTGCGAAAGGCCCGGGTGGGCCCGCAAGCGGTGTCATCGCTGCAGCTCCGGCCCGGTTTTCGCTCTGTTGGTTCGACCCCGGCCCGGTCGCACGGGCACTGAGAAGGAGAAACACCGACCGTGAAGAGAAACAAGACAGCCAAGCTGGTCGTGGCGCTCGCCGCGACAGCGGCTCTGGTCTCGGCCTGTTCCGGCGACCGTGGCGGCGAAGCCGTCGTTCCGGGCAGCGGCGACTCGGGCAACAGCAAGTCCACCTCGTCCGCGGACGTCGAGTTCGGCACGCTCGCCTCGCCGTGCGGCGACGGCGACGCGAAGGGCGCCACCGATCAGGGCGTCTCCGACACCGAGATCAAGATCGGCTACGGCGACGACCGCGGCTACGCGAAGAGCCCGGGTCTCAACAAGGAGATGTCCGACGCCGTCTCCGCGATGATCAAGTGGTGCAACGAGCAGGGCGGCATCAACGGCCGCAAGATCGTCGGCACCGACTACGACGCCGCCATGACGCAGGCGAACGCCGTGATGCAGGACGCCTGCCGTTCCGAGTTCATGATGGTGGGCCACGGGTTCGCCATGGACGCGACCGCCGAGCAGACGCGCGTGGCCTGCAACATGGCAGCCGTGCCGGGCTTCACGGTCTCCCCGGACGCCGCGAACGGTCCGATGTCCTACCAGGGCGTGCCCTTCCCCGTCGACATCGCCAACGCCTCGGCGTGGTTCCAGATGGGCGAGATGCACCCCGACATGAAGAACGACTTCACGCTCATCGGTTCGACGATGCCCGCGATCATCACGTCGCTCGCAAAGACCTCGCAGATGGCGAAGGCCGCCGGCTTCAACCTCAAGGACTGCGGCGTCGTCCTCAACTACGAGGGCGAGGCCAGCTACGTCCCGTTCGCGGAGAAGATCAAGCAGTGCGGCGCCAAGGGCATGTGGACCTCGCGGTCCCCGGTCCCGAACGAGTTCAACTTCTTCAAGGCCGTCGACCAGGCCGGTCTCGACCCGATCATCTTCGGTGAGGCCACCTGGTACGCCAACTCGGCGCAGGCGTTCAACAAGGACAGCGGTCTGCTCGACAACCTGAACGCCGGCATGGCCTTCCAGATGCTCGAGAACGACAACGATCCGGCCGTGAAGCAGTACAAGGATCTCGTCACCGCGGGCGGCGGCAAGACCGCGCTGCTCGGTATGCAGGCGACGTCGTCGTTCCTGCTGTGGGCCACCGCGGCCAAGGAGTGCGGCTCCGACCTGACCCGCCAGTGCATGATCGACGAACTGTCGCAGATCCACGAGTGGGACGGCGGCGGTCTGCACGCCACGATGGATCCGGGCGCCAACATCCCCGCTCAGTGCGGCCTGATGGTCTCGCTGAAGGGCGCCGACTACTCGCAGGCGTTCCCCGCCGACAAGGGCGAGTTCAAGTGCGACCCGCAGTACCTGGTCAAGACCGACCCGTCGACGTGGGGCACCGAGCTCAACGCCGACCGCGTCGCCACCAAGTACCTCAACCCCAACGTGATCACGCCCAAGGCCTGATCCGGCCACGCCGCCCGGTCGACGCCCACAGGTGATCGACCGGCCGGCACCAACTCCCACCGATGAACGCGGCGCCCCGGGCCACCGCCCCGGGGCGCCGCGCCCATCCTTACTGAGGGTTTCCAGATGGACACTTTCGTGACGTTCACGATCCTGGGTCTCGTCCTGGGCTCGGTGTACGCAATCGCCGCCTCCGGGCTGGTACTCACCTACAACACGTCCGGCATCTTCAACTTCGCGCACGGTGCGCAGGCGATGCTCGGTGCGTTCCTCTACTGGCAGTTCCGCTACGGCTGGGACCTGCCGACACCGTTGGCGCTGCTCCTGACGATCGGCGTCGCCGGTCCGCTCATGGGTCTGCTGCTGTACGCGCTGATCATGCGCGGGCTGCGGGACACCGCCGAGGTCACCAAGATCGTCGTCACGGTGTCGATCCTCCTCGGTGGCGTGTCGCTCTCCCACTGGTTCTGGCATCCCGAGGAGCCGCGGACCGTCAAGATGTTCTTCGGCGACGAGAGCCGCTTCTCGTTCTTCGGCGCCACCGTGCACATGCACGAGGTCATCTGCCTCGTCGCCGCGGTGCTGATCGCGGTCGGCCTGCGCTTCCTGTTCACCCGCACCCGCCTGGGTGTCTCGATGCGCGGCGTAGTCGACGACCCGGATCTGCTGCGGCTCAACGGTCACAACCCCGAGCGGATCGCGGCCTTCTCGTGGGCCCTCGGCTCCACGCTCGCAGTGGTCGCCGGCATCCTGATCACCCCGATCAGCGGCGGCACCCTCGAGGCGAACCTGCTGACGCTGCTGGTGATCGACGCGTTCGCCGCCGCCATGTTCGGCCGACTGCGCAGCATCCCGCGCACGTTCGTCGGCGCGATCGTTCTCGGCCTGGCCGGCACCTACGTGCTCGGCTACTTCCCCTCGGAGTGGACGTGGACGTCCAACCTGCGTGTCTCGCTGCCGATGATCGCGCTGTTCGTCGTCCTCATCGTGCTGCCGCAGGACCGCCTGCGCGGCGCCGCGGTCCGCACCCGCGAGCGGTACACCGTCCCGACGGTGCGCAAGGCCGTCGCCTGGGGCGCCGCGCTGCTGGTGATCGTCTACATGATCCGACTGCTCATGGTCGAGTCCGCGATCACCACGCTCACCCTGGGCATGTCGTTCGCGATCATCGCGCTCTCGCTCACCCTGCTCACCGGCTACGCGGGCGAGATGAACCTCGCGGTGGTCTCGTTCGGCGCCATCTCGACGATCGTCGCCTACCACTTCGGCACCTCGGGCAGCGGACTCGCGACCCGGTTGACGCTGTGGGGCTTGATCATCGGCACCCTGGTCGCGGCCGTCATCGGCGGCCTCGTCGCGCTGCCTGCACTGCGCCTGCGCGGGCTGTACCTGGCCCTCGCAACCATGGCGTTCGGTGTGTTCCTGAGCAACATGGTGCTGCGCGACACCACCGAACACGAACTGTTCGGCGTCAAGTTCTCGCTGTTCACCGGTGGCAGCCTGTCGATCCCGCCGCTGAAGGTCGGCCCGCTCGACCTGAGCAACCAGACGGCGTTCCTCATGACGGTCACCGCCATCTTCACGATCCTGGCGATCGGTGTCGTCGCGCTCCGCAACAGCGGGTACGGACGCCGCCTCGCGGCCATGAAGGACAGCCCGGCCGCGGCCGCGATGCTCGGACAGAACCTCGTCAAGCTCAAGCTCAGCGTCTTCATGCTCTCGGCCGGCATCGCCGGACTCGGCGGCATCCTGATGTCGAGCGCGATCGGCGCGGTCTCCAACGAGAACTTCTCGATCATGATCAGCCTCACCGTGCTGATGCTCACCGTCGTCGCCGGTATCGGCTACGTGACGGGCGCACTGTTCGGCGGGCTCATGGCCGGCGTCGGCTTCGCCGTGATCATGGTGTCGTTCAACAACCTCGGCGCGGCGCAGCCCGAACTCGAGGGGCTGTGGACGTTCATGGGGCACCTCGCCGCCGTCAGCCCCGCGCTGATCGGTCTGGGGGTCGGCAAGAATCCGTCCGGCACGGTGCACGACGTCCTCGAGGGCTACCGCCATCTGCGCAGCGCCAAGCCGGTGCTGGTCGGCGGCGCTGCCGTCGTGGCGCTGTCGTACGTCCTCGCGCTCACCGGTGTCCTCGGCAACTGGTGGTTCGCCACGATCACGATCGTCACGGTGTTCATGCTCCCGGTCGTCGGGCAGATGTTCATGCCGGAGGCGGTACTGGGGCCGGAGGCGGCCGCCGCCAAGCGCGGTACGCCGCCCGAGGAGATCGGCGTCGACCAGCCCTGGACGGAGGACCGCCTGGCCGAACTCGACCGCGAACTGGGGCTTCCGGCGAACGTCACCGAGCACACCGCGTCGGCACAGTTCGGTGAGCCGTCGCCCGCCGCGACGCCGAAGGAGGCGATCGTCCATGCCTGACACCCCCATCCTCGAAACCCGGGGAATCACCGTCAAGTTCGGCGGCAACGTCGCCGTCGACGACGTCAGCATCACCGTCGAGAGCGGCGCCATCACGGGCCTGATCGGTCCCAACGGCGCCGGCAAGACGACGCTGTTCAACACGATCACCGGACTGCAGAAGCCGGCGTCGGGCAAGGTCCTGCTCGACGGGCACGACGTCACCCGGCTCTCGCCCGCCAAGCGCGCGAACCGCGGCCTGGCCCGCACGTTCCAGCGACTGGAACTGTTCCTGTCGCTGTCGGTGCGGGACAACATCCGGGTGGCCGGTGACATCCATCGGTCCAACACCCGCAGCCGGATCGACGTGGACGCCGAGACCGACCGGATCCTTGAGCTCACCAAGCTCACGGACGTCGCGGACAAGGACGTCTCCGACATTCCGACCGGCCGGGCCCGGGTCGTCGAGGCGGCCCGTGCGCTGATGACGTCGCCGCGACTGCTCCTGCTCGACGAACCGGCGTCCGGTCAGACGGAGCAGGAGACCGAGGACTTCGCGGAACTGCTGCTGCAGCTCGCGGCGGACGGCCTCGCGATCTGCCTGGTCGAGCACGACATCCCGCTCGTGATGAAGCTGTGCAAGCAGATTCACGTGCTCGACTACGGCGCCGTGCTGGCGTCGGGCAGTGCGGAGCAGGTTCGCGACGATCCGGCCGTGATCGCCGCGTACATCGGTACGGCAGAGGAGGCGGTGTGATGTCGACGGTGACCACGAACGCGGCGCAGGCGTCGGGCGGCCGCCACGAGGCTCCCACGCCACTGCTCGAATTGGACGGTGTCCGAGCGGGTTACGGTCCCATCGAGGTGCTGCACGGTGTGGACCTGGCGGTTGCGCCGGGTACCGTCATGGCGCTGCTCGGCCCCAACGGCGGCGGCAAGACCTCGACACTCAAGATCTGTTCCGGGATCCTGCCGATCACCCAGGGCGAGCTGCGCATGGCCGGCCGGTGCGTCAACGGCGCCGAGGCGTCCGACCTGGCCAAGCTCGGTGTGTGCTCGATCCCGGAAGGGCGCGGCATCTTCGCGAACCTCACGGTCCGCGAGAACCTGTGGATCGCAACGGGAACCGGATCGGATCTGGCGAAGCTCGAGGAGGTCGCCTACAACCGGTTCCCGATCCTCGGCAAGCGCAAGAACCAGCTGGCCGGATCGATGTCCGGCGGTGAGCAGCAGATGCTGGCACTGTCCCGGGCGCTCGGCACCAACCCCACCGTGCTGCTGCTCGACGAACTGTCGATGGGGCTCGCCCCGCGGATCGTCTCGCAGATGTACGACATCGTCGGCCAACTGGTCGACGAGGGCCTGACGATCCTGGTGGCCGAGCAGTTCGCCCGCGCAGTGCTGCCGATCGCCGATCGCGCAGCGCTCATGCTCCACGGACGAGTGGTCCGCGTCGGGGCACCCGACGAAATCGAGAACGAACTTTCCAACAGCTACCTAGGAGGATGACGATGACCACTCTCGCAGACGAGCGTCGCGCCCAGTTCAAGTCCGACGTCGACGATCTGAAGCTCAAGACCGGCCAGTCCCGTGGTGACGGTGCCGCCCGCATCGCCGGCATCGCACTCATGGTCGTCGGTGTCGTCGCCGCATTCGTCGTGTACATCTCGTCGCTCACACAGAGCGACCTGCGCGACATCGCGTCGTACCAGATCCTGGCCACCGCGTTCCTCGCGCTGACCGTGATCGGCGGTGCCCTCTACCTCGCGGGCGCCATCGCCCGGATCCTGCGACTGTGGCTGCTGCGCCAGCTGCACGAGGGCCAGGCGCAGGCCGACCAGATCGCGGCGGCGCTGTCGAAGTAGGCGCTCCGCACCTGTGCGCCTTTTCGGTAGCCGGCCCTACCGGAAAGGCGCACAGGTGCGTTCAGCGCAGATCCCGCCGGATCGGATGGTCCTCGGGAATCTGCACCAGAACGATCGGGATGTCGTCGGGGTCGGCGATCCACATCTCGTGCAGACCCCACGGCTCCTGCCGCGCCTCCCGCACGATCGGCACCTCGGCGCGGATCAGTTCCGCCTGGACGTCCGCCAGGTTGCGCACCTGCAGCCACAGGGCGCCGGAGAACCGGTTGTCCAGCCCGGTCCCGCCGTGCGCACTCACCTCGATCAGGCCCTGACCGGCGAAGAACACGGTCCCACCCGGGTACTCACGGGCGATCGCCAGCCCCAGCACGTCCCGATAGAACGCCAGCGTCACCTCGTAGTCGCGGGGGCGCAGAATCGTTCTGCTGCTGAGAATCTCCACTTCGTTCCTCTCCTCGATCGGGGCGTCACTGCTCGGGTGCGGGCCGCGCCTCGTGCCCGGCCCTGCCCTGCGTGCGCCGCGCTTCCTTCATCTCGGCCTCGAACAGGTGCCGGCGGCCGTCGAGCAGCACGCCGCGCACGGCCTTCTCGTGCTCGCGCAGCTCGGACCAGTAGCCGTCGTCGAACTCCTCGACCACCTGGAACGTCCACCGCCCCTCGATGACGTTCCGGCCCACCATCGCAGTCCGCAGGCGTTCGGCCGCCGCCGAGTGCCCGGACTCGGCCAGTTTCTCCACCGCGTCCCCGAGCTGCAGATCGGCCCGGCCCATCAGCTGGTGGAACGCATACAGATGGCCGCGGGCCTGCTCCACGGTCTCGAGGGCCTCCGACAGCTTCCCGACGGCCTCGACGGTCTCGTCGGTGACGCCGTCCGGGCGGCGGTGTTGCGGTGCGGGTTGCTCACGGTCGACGGTCATGGGGTCCAGTGTGCCTGGTCGGGTGGTCGCCTCGTCAGTCGATCGAACGGAGCAGCTCCGTGTCCTCGAGTGCCTCCAGGGACAGCGTGCGGTATCCCACCTCGTCGAACAGGACGGTGACGCGGTCGGATTCGGTGCGGATCACCACGCCCGCACCGAAAGTGCGATGGGCGACGCGGCTGTCCACCGGGAACGGATCGGCGCCGGGTCGCGTCGTCGAGCGGGGGTTGTCGTCGCAGCGATCGCAGTTCCCGCACGGGCCGTCCGGGTGCTCGCCGAAGTAGTCGAGGAGGAAGACGCGCCGGCAGCCGCGGGTCTCCGCGTACCCGCGCATCATCTCGACCCGGGAACGATCCCACCTCCGGTCGACCGCCGCGACGTGGGCGGCCGCGGCGACCGCCTCGTCCTCCCCGACGCCGGTCCGCGTGACGCCATCCGGTCCGTCCCCGACGACCCCCGCGCGGGCGAGGAGATTGACCGCGTTGGTTGCGGTGCGGGACCGCAGATCGGTCCGGGACCGCAACTCGCGCAGCGATATCGGCTGCTCCGACAGGGCGCGGTAGATCCGGTGCAGAGTGGCCTCTTGCGGGTCGCCCGCAGCGAAGAACGCGCGCAGCGCCAGGTCCTCGGGACGGTAGAAGAGCACCGCGCGAGCGTCCGCGCCGTCGCGGCCGGCACGTCCGATCTGCTGGTAGTAGTCGTCGAGGGAATCCGGCACGGACTCGTGTACGACGAACCGGACGTCGGGCTTGTCGATACCGAGCCCGAACGCCGATGTCGCGACCACCACGTCGTACCGGTCGGCGAGGAAGCCCTCGTGGACACGGGCACGGTCGGCCGCACGCATCCCGCCGTGGTACGCCGCGGTGCGCAGCCCGGTCTCGGCGAGCGAGCGCGCGTACTGCTGCGTCGCGGCGCGCGTCGAGACGTAGAGCAGGCCGGTGCCCGACAGCTGCCGCACGGCACCGACGAGTTCGCGCGTCTTGTCCTTCGCGGTGGTCGCGCGGTGCACTTCGAGCCGGATGTTCGGCCGGTCGAAGCCGCCGACCACGAGCACCGGGTCGCGCATCCGCAACTGCGCGACTATCTCCTCCCGGACCGGCGGCGACGCGGTCGCGGTCAGGGCGAGCACCGGCGGATGCCCGAGCCGATCGATCGCGGCGCCCAACCGCAGGTAGTCGGGGCGGAAGTCGCGGCCCCACGCGCTGATGCAGTGCGCCTCGTCGACCACGACCAGCGAGACGTCCGAGGCCGCGAGCCGCTCGAGCGTCGCCTCGTCGACGAGTTGCTCGGGGGAGAGGAAGAGGTACTCCGCGCCGGCCCGTTCGACGGTTCGCCAGGCCTCCGCGGTCCGACGTGGCCCGAGAGTGGAGTTCACCGCCAGCGCGACGGGCGCGTCGTCGGCGGCCTCGATGCCCGACACCTGGTCGTGTTCGAGCGCGATGAGCGGCGAGATCACCAACGTCATCCCCTCGCGGAGTGCGGCCGTGACCTGGTACACCGCCGACTTGCCGTAACCGGTGGGCATCGCGGCCACCACGTCGCGGCCCTCCAACAGCGGCGTCATCGCCTCCACCTGGCCGGGGCGCAGCCGCTGCCAGCCGAAGTCCTCGCGGGCCACCCGGCGGAGCTCGTCGGCGGCCGTCACGGTCACCGGCCGTGCTCGACGAACCAGGTGCGGGCGTGTTCGGCGACGACGCCCAGGGTGCCGGGCTCCTCGAACAGGTGCGTCGCGCCGGGCACGATGACGAGTTCGTGCTCGCACTCGAGCAGCTTCGCCGCCTGACGGTTCAGGTCGATCACCGTGGTGTCGAGCGAGCCCACCAGCAACAGCGTCGGCGCTCGCACCATCGACAGCCGTGAACCGGCCAGGTCCGGACGGCCGCCGCGCGAGACGACCGCCGAGATGTCGTTGCCCTTCTCGGCGGCCGCGTGCAGGGCCGCGGCCGCTCCGGTGCTCGCCCCGAAGTACGCGACGGCCGAGGTGCGCTCGCGCAGCTGCGCGGTCACCTCGAGCAGCCGACACGCGAGCAGCGGGATGTCGAACACCAGGCGCCGGTCGGCCTCCTCGTCCGGTGCGAGCAGATCGAACAGCAGCGTGCCCAGTCCGGCGTCCTGCAACAACTCGGCGACCAGTCGGTTGCGCGGACTGAACCGTCCGCTCCCACTGCCGTGCGCGAACACGACCACCGGCAGTGAATCGACCGGGTCGGTGAGTGCCCCGGACAGGCGCACGCCGTCGACGTCGAACTCGACCTCGGTGCTCACTCGTCCATTGCACACCCGATCGCACCAGCACTCCACCGGAATCGGCGCATCCGGTGCGGGACCGTTCAGCCGCCGGGGAGTGCGCGGTCGACGAGAGCGCCGACCACGGGGGAGAGGGCTTCGGCGTGCTCGACGGTGAGGTGGTTGTCGTCGCGGAACACCAGCGCTACAGCTACCGCGCGTACCCGACCGCTGCGCAAACGCTGATGCTCGCCAAGACCTTTGGATGCGCGCGTGTCGTGTTCAATGATTTCGTCGCCCACTGCCGGGACGCGTATGAGACGCGGGGCTTCGTCCCTGATCTCGATGAGGTGAAATCGCTCGTGACGGCGCAGGCAAAACACACGCCTGAACGGCACTGGTTGTCCGAGGTGAGCGCGGTCGCGCTTCAGGAGTCGGCGCGAGACGCACAGGCGGGATATCGCGCTTTCGTCGCATCAGTTGCACGAACACGACGCGGGCCCCGGGTGAACCCGCCGCGGTTCAAACAGAAGTCTGGGCGACAGGTCGCAACCTCCGTCGATGGTCCGAAGCCGCTCCGCATCCGCACGTGGACATGCAGGTGCGGAGCGACTCTCGACCGCGACTACAACGCGGCAGTCAACGTCATGCTCGCCGCAGGGCTTGCGGAGAGGCTAAACGCCCATGGAGGGGATGTCAGACGGGTGCTTGCGCTCGCGGGCCCCGACGAAGTGGGAACCCGCCTAGCCGATTCTCGACGATCGGCGTAGGAACCTTTGCTCGATTCACGAGCAAAGGGGAGGTCAATAATACCAGGGGTACGGCGACCAGTCCGGGTCGCGCTTCTGCAGGAACGAGTCGCGGCCCTCGACGGCCTCGTCGGTCATGTACGCCAGACGGGTGGCCTCGCCGGCGAACAGTTGCTGGCCCACCAGCCCGTCGTCCTGCAGGTTGAACGCGTACTTGAGCATGCGTTGCGCCTGCGGCGACTTGCCGTTGATCTTGGTGCCCCACTCGATCGCGACGTTCTCGAGCTCGTCGTGGTCGACGACCCGGTTCACCGCGCCCATCCGGTGCATTTCCTCGGCGGTGTAGGTGTCGCCGAGGAAGAAGATCTCGCGGGCGAACTTCTGGCCCACCATCTTCGCGAGGTACGCGCTGCCGTAGCCGCCGTCGAAGCTGCCCACGTCGGCGTCGGTCTGCTTGAAGCGGGCGTGCTCGCGGGAGGCGAGCGTCAGGTCGCACGTGACGTGCAGGCTGTGCCCGCCACCGGCGGCCCAGCCGTTGACCAGGGCGATGACGACCTTGGGCATGAACCGGATCAGGCGCTGCACCTCGAGGATGTGCAGACGGCCGGCGCGAGCCGGATCGACGGTCTCCGCGGTCTCACCCGACGCGTACTGGTAGCCGCTGCGGCCACGGATGCGCTGATCGCCGCCCGAGCAGAACGCCCAACCGCCGTCCTTCTCGCTGGGGCCGTTGCCGGTGAGCAACACGCAGCCCACGTCGGAGGTCGTGCGGGCGTGGTCGAGCGTGCGGTACAGCTCGTCGACGGTGTGCGGGCGGAAGGCATTTCGGACCTCGGGGCGATCGAACGCGATGCGGACGATGCCCTCGGAGACATGACGGTGGTACGTGATGTCGGTGAGGTCCTCGAAGCCGGGGACGGGACGCCAGAGCTGCGGATTGAAGGTCACGGACCGAAGGATATGCCCCGGCCGTCGGTGTGTCGGGCAGTGCCTCACGCCCGAACCGCCCCTTTCCGGCGATAACGTGCAGGGCATGAGCGAGTCAGTGCAGTCCGGAGTTCTCCCCGGGGACGGGGTGCGATCCGTCGACGACGTCCACGAACACCACGGCGGTTTCCCGGTGTTCACGCCGGTGCAGGCGGGGGCGAACTACGGGGAGTTCGTCGAGTCGCTGCGCCGACTCCAGGATCTCGCGGTCTCGACGCACCTCCCCGACGACGTGGTCGACGACGCGATCGCCCGGGTGAACGCGTTGAGCGACCTCCTCGAGCCCTACCGGGTGCCGGAAGGCAAGTCCCCGGCCGGCTTCAACCGGCAGCTGCCGGGCCGCGGCAGCCTGCTGCTGTTGCCGTGGGTGTTCGAGAAGGTCGAGGCCGACGGGATCCGGTCCCGCGGCGTCTTCCGCCTGTTCCACCGGGGCGGCAACAGCGCCGCGCACGGCGGCACCATCGGGCTGCTGTTCGACGACATGCTCGGGATGATCGTGTACGCGTCCGGGCATCCCATCGCACGCACCGCCTACCTGCACGTCAACTACCGCCAGGTGACGCCGCTCGAGACCGAACTCGTACTCGAGGGCCGCGTCGACCGCGTCGAGGGCCGCAAGCTCTACTGCACCGCGGAACTGCGCGACCTGGACGGCACCGTCCTGGCCGACTGCGAGGCACTCATGATCGAACTCCTGCCGGGGCAGCCGTGACCTTCCCCCCGCTCGCCGACGTCCTGGCCGGCGCCCGCGTGGTGAGCCTGCCGATGCGGGTTCGCTTCCGCGGCATCACCACTCGCGAGGCGCTCCTGCTCGAGGGGCCCGCCGGGTGGGGTGAGTTCGCGCCGTTCCCCGAGTACGACGACGCCGAGGCGGCGCACTGGCTGCGGGCCGGCATCGAGGCCGCGTGGGCCGGTCCGCCGACACCGCTGCGCACGCGGGTGCCGATCAACGCGACCGTCCCGGCGATCGGGCCCGAGCAGGTGCCGCAGATCCTCGCCCGCTTCCCCGGCGCCCGAACCGCGAAGGTCAAGGTCGCCGAGAAGGGGCAGAGCCTCGCCGACGACGTCGCCCGGGTGACCGCGGTGCGCGAGTTCATCCCGAACGTGCGGGTCGACGCCAACGGCGGCTGGAGCGTCGACGACGCCGTCACCGCGCTCACCGCCTTGACCGCCGCCGGCCCGCTCGAATACGCCGAGCAGCCGTGCGCGACGGTGCCCGAGCTCGTCGAGGTCCGCCGCAGGCTGTCGGACGTGCCGATCGCGGCCGACGAGAGCATCCGCCGCGCCGAGGACCCGTTGCGCGTGGTGCGTGCCGGCGGAGCCGACGTCGCCGTCGTGAAGGTGCCGCCGCTCGGCGGGATGCGCCGTCTCCTCGCGCTCGCCGACGAACTCGCCGGGCACGGGGTGCCCGTGGTGGTGTCGAGCGCACTCGACACCGCGGTCGGCATGGGCGCCGGGCTCGCCGCGGCCGCGGCGCTGCCGAACCTGAACCACGCGTGCGGGCTCGGCACCGGCGGACTGTTCGCAGCCGACGTCGCCGACCCGCGGGAGATGTCGGACGGCAGCCTCGACGCGAGCCCCGTCGTTCCGGATCCGGCGAGGCTGAGCGCTCTCGCGGCACCACCGGAGCGGACGCAGTGGTGGCTCGAACGGCTGCGTCGCTGCCACCAAATCCTCGCCACCAGCGGGGACACCGACCTCGTATAGTCTCGTGCCCGGTCAGATACGGACCAGTCGATACGGAGGCAAGAAGTGGTTGCAGCACTGAACGACACCCTGCTGGACGATGCACGGATGCCCGCGGTCCTCGCGGACGTCCAGGCGCTCGTCGACGCGGAGGTCTCGGACAAGAAGGGTGCGTCCGGACTGGCGCTCAAGGGCGGGTACGGCGCCGTCAAGAAGGTCGGACCGTCGATCGTGCCGGATGCCGTCGAGGGCCTGCTGCCGGCGTTCGTCGCGCGGCTCGAGCCGTTCTGGCAGGACTTCGGGACCAGCGGGGAGAGCAGCTTCTCGGCGTTCCTGACCGCGCGCAGCGACGCCGTCGCCGACGCGCTGCTGGGCGTCACCGACGAGCGCATCGAGGGCACCGACAAGGGCGCGATCAAGAAGGTCTACTCGACGCTGCGTCCGTCGGCGAAGAAGCACGTCATCGAGGCTCTCCCGCGTCTCGGTGATCTGGTGCAGAAGCACGCAGCCTAGGCGCTTCGCGCCCGTGCGCCTTTTTGGTAGTTCCCACTACCGAAAAGGCGCACGGGCAGCTCCGCTGCCTAGTACGCGGCGTGACCGTGACGCCAGTAGCCGGTGAACGCGATGTCGGACTTCGGCACCCGCCGGTCGTTCACCAGGTGGCGGCGCAAGCCGGTCGCGAGATCGCTCTCACCGGCGACGAACGTGTACGACGGGCCGCTGGGCAGATCGGCGGCCCGCACCGTCGCGAGCGCGAGCTCGCCGGGCTTGGCCGACGGGTCGTCGCGCACCAGCCAGTGCAGCTCGGCGTTGTCGCTCACCGCGACGTCCTGCCGATCGTCGTCGTGTGGGATCTCGATGTACGCGCGCACCGGCAGCGCCGGATCGACCGAGCGGAGGATGCCGACGATCGCCGGCAGCGCGCTCTCGTCACCGACCAGCAGGTGCCAGCGGGCGTCCGGGGTGGGGTTGTAGATCAGGCCCTCGTCGAGCAGCCCCAGCGGGTCGCCCGGCGCGCACGAGTTCGCCCACGCCGACGCCGGACCGAGGTCGCCGTGCGACGCGAAGTCGATGTCGAGTTCCGGCCCATCCCCGAAAAGCCCTCCCGCGGGCCGGAACTCGCGCACGGTGTAGTTGCGCAACACCGGCCGGACGTCCTTGGGGATCAGCTTGAACTGTGCGTACCAGAGGTTGCCGCCCGACGTGGGAAGTCGGAATCCGCTCACCTCCCGGTCGGGGATGAACATCCGGAACCAGTGGTCGAAGCCCATCGGGACGAACCCGCGCAGCTCCTCGCCGCCGATCGTGACCCGCACGAAGTTCGGGCTGATCTGCTTGCTGCCGAGCACGTGCGCCGAGACGATCTCGCGCTGCTCGGGCTTGACGAACTTGGAGCGTTTGGCCATGGCGTTCCGTCCCCGCGAATCCGATGAAAGTTTAGCCAACCCTAATACGAGGAGTGGGGGCGTGGTTCAGCCAGGCTGCCCCGGGCGGGCGATCCGCCGGACCGCGGGCGGCATACCCCACTCGTCGCGGCCCAACCTGCTCAACGGGGCGATCGTGGCGAACGCGGGCAGACCGTCGTCGGCCAGGGCCTCGGGCCGTACCGCCACCGCCAGTACATCGCCCATCACGACGAACGAAGTCCCCACCTCGATCACCTCCCGGAGCCGGCACTCGATCGCGACGGGGGAGTCCGCGACCCGTGGCGGGCGAACGCGCTCGCTGGGTTCGGCCGCGATGTCGAGCGCGGCGAACTCGTCGGTGCCCGGCTCGTACGGCGCCGAGCTGGTGTTGACGGCGTCGAGCATCGGCTCGGTCGCGAGGTTGACGACGAACTCTCCGGTGGCCTCGACGTTGCGGAGGCTGTCCTTGCGGCCCACCGACGTGAACTGCACGACCGGCGGCTCGGCGCTCGACACCGTGAAGAAGCTGTACGGCGCGAGGTTCGGCACCCCGTCGGCCGACAGCGTCGACACCCACGCGATCGGACGCGGCACCACCGACGCGGTCAGTACGGGATAGAAGCGACCGGGACCCATCTCGGTGGGGTCGAAGACTGTGCGCACCATCCGACCATCGTGGCAGCGGAGCCGCCCGTGCGCCCTTCCGGTGTGCCCGGCTACCGAAAAGGCGCACGGGTGCGCAGCGCCCGACCCGCGTCTGCCAATCTGGAAGGCGTGAATCCGTCCACTGCACAAGCCACCGCCGTCGTCGACGAACTGATCCGCGGCGGGGTACGTGAGGTCGTGCTCTGCCCGGGTTCGCGCAACGCACCGCTCGCGTTCGCACTGCAGGCCGCCGACGCCGCCGGGCGGCTCCGCCTGCACCTGCGGATCGACGAGCGCACCGCCGGATTCCTCGCGATCGGTCTCGCTGTCGCGAGCGGGCAGCCGGTCCCCGTGGTGATGACGTCGGGCACCGCCGTCGCGAACCTCGGCCCCGCGGTGCTCGAGGCCAACTACGCGCGCATCCCGCTGATCGTGCTCAGCGCCAACCGGCCTTACGAGATGCTCGGCACCGGCGCCAACCAGACTGTCGAGCAGTTCGGCCTGTTCGGCAGTCAGGTGCGGGCCGCGATCAGCCTCGGTCTCGCCGAGGAGGCCGGGGACGAGTCGCAGCGCGGCATCCGCTTCGACGAGCAGAACAGCCAGTGGCGCAGCGCGGTGTGCCGGGTGCTCGCCGCCGCCCGCGGCACCCGTTCCGGCAACGCCGGCCCCGTCCACTTCGACATTCCGCTGCGTGAGCCGCTGGTGCCGGACGTTCGTCCGCGGGGACTCGTGCCCGAGGGCCGTCCCGGCGGCGCCGCCTGGACCACCACAGTGCACGCGACGCTCGACGTCCCGATGGACCTCGACATCACCGCCGACACGGTCGTCGTGTCGGGGCACGGCTCCGCGTACCGGCCCGAGCTCGCGGGCCTGCCGACCGTCGCGGAGCCGACCGCGCCGCTGCACGGCATCCCGCTGCATCCGCTCGCGTTGCCGCAGCTCAAGCCGCGGCAGGTGATCATCACCGGCCGCCCGACGCTGCACCGCCCGGTGTCGAAGCTTCTCGCCGACCCGTCCGTCGCGGTGTACGCGCTCACCACGGGCCCGCGTTGGCCCGACGTCTCCGGCAACGTGCTGGCGACCGGTACCCGCGCCGTCGTGACCGGCGAGCCGGACCCCGCGTGGATCGCGCGGTGCCGGCACCTGTCCGAGCACGCCGACAAGGCTGTCCGCTCGCAGCTCGACGCGCACCCGACCGCCACCGGTCTGCACGTCGCGGCCGCCGTCATGGAGGCGTTGTCCGACGGCGACCAGTTGCTGCTCGGCGCGTCCAACCCGGTCCGCGACGCCGCGCTAGTCAGTTACCCGCGGCCCGGGGTGAAGGTGCTCTCGAACCGTGGTGTCGCCGGTATCGACGGCACCGTGTCGACCGCGGTCGGTGCCGCGCTCGCCTACGAGTCGGAGGGGCGCACCGTCGCGTTGCTCGGCGACCTGACGTTCCTGCACGACGCGTCCGGACTGCTCATCGGTACGGGCGAGCCGCGGCCCACGGATCTGACGATCGTCGTCGCCAACGACGACGGCGGCGGCATCTTCGAACTGCTCGAGCAGGGCGACCCGCAGTACGCGGGCGTGTTCGAACGCGTCTTCGGCACCCCGCACGGCATGGACCTGGCCGCACTGTGCGCCGCCTACCGGGTGCCGCACCGCCGGGTCGATCTGGCCGAGCTGACCGTTGTGCTCACGGCGCCCGGCGACGGTATTCGTGTGCTCGAGGTCACCACCGAACGTTCGGGCCTGCGGGAGCTGCACGCCGCGGTGCGGGCGCAGCTGTGAGTCCCCGCGTCGCGCACCGTGCGGCGGTGTCGGTGGTCGTCGTCGCCGCCGGGATCTCGGTGCTCGCGGTGCTGCTGGTGCTGGCGGCGTGGCGCAACGACCGGACCATCGAATCGGACATGGGCACCGCCACCGCCGAGGTCCTGTCCGCCGGTTCGCTGCGGTCGGCGGTCAGCTTCGTCACCCCCGACGGCGTCACGCACAACCCGAAGCTGGGGGTGCTGTACCCGACCAACCTCACCGCCGGCCAGCGCATCGACGTCGAATACGCACGCAGCGAACCGGATCTGGTGCGCGTCGCGGGCCGGGACGCGAGCGTCGCGATCGTGCCGGCCGGATCGGTGATCGTCGTGACGTGGTTCGTGGCACTGCCCGCGCTGCTCGTGCTGCGCCGACGGGCCCGCGCCGAGGGTTCCTGAGAAGTTCACTCAGGAAGGGTTTCTATCCTCGACCGAATGCGGAGAACTTCGGAGCGGGCCGGGATGATGCTCGTCGCCGCGGCAGTCGTCGTGGTGGCCCTGTACCTGCTGCGCGGCGTCGGTGCGGCGATCTATCGCGCGATCGTGCCGCACACGTCGGATCTACCCGGTGTGGGCCTGATCGCCGAGATCGGACTGCTCGCGCTCGTCGCGCTGTTCGCGGTGCTCGCCGTGCAGATGTGGCGCACCCGCTCCCCGCACCTGGGGGAGCTGCTGATGGGCGGCTTCGGTGTGGTCGTGGCGTACGTGCTCAGCGAGGTGATCAAAACCTTCGTCAGCGAGGACCGGCCGTGCCGCGTCGAACTCACCCTCGCCGACTGCCCGGCCCCCGGGGACTGGTCGTTCCCGAGCAACCACACCGTCATCGCCTTCGGTCTCGCCACCGCCATCGTGCTCGCGACGGAACGGATCCTGTCGTCGTTGCAGCGCGGCCTGGTGATCGCGCTGGCCGCGCTGATCGGCCTCGCTCGGGTCCTGCAGGGGGTCCACTACCCGCACGACGTGCTCGCGGGCGCCGTCGTCGGATCCGCCGTCACGATCGCCGTCGTCGCGATGCTGCTGCCGTGGGCGCAGACCAAGGCACGGTCACTCGGTCGCCGACCGGCGCGAACGAGCGAGGACAACCCGGCGGCCGATGTCGACGCGTGAGCGGTTGGTAGCGTCTGACGCCGTGGCAGATACACACGGCTCGCGGGCCTCGCTCGAGAAGAAGCCGCACGAGGTCGCGTCGATGTTCGACGGGGTCGCGAAGCGATACGACCTGACGAACACGGTGCTCTCGTTCGGTCAGGACCGCAGTTGGCGCAAAGCCACCCGGGCCGCGTTGGACCTCGAGCCGGGGGAGCGGGTCCTCGACCTCGCGGCCGGCACCGGTGTCTCCACCGTCGAACTCGGCCGCTCCGGTGCCTGGGTGGTGGCCACCGACTTCTCCAAGGGGATGCTGCAGGCCGGTATCGACCGCCGCGTCCCGATGGTCGCGGGTGACGCGATGCACCTGCCGTACGGCGACGCCGTGTTCGACGCCGCCACCATCTCGTTCGGTCTGCGCAATGTCTCCGACTTCGACGCCGGTCTGCGCGAGATCGCCCGCGTCACCAAGCCCGGCGGACGCCTCGTCGTCAGCGAGTTCTCCACACCCGTGTTCGGGCCGTTCCGCACGGTCTACATGGAGTACCTCATGAAGGCGCTCCCGCGGGTGGCCCGTGCCGTGAGCAGCAACCCGGACGCGTACGTCTACCTCGCCGAGTCGATCCGGGCGTGGCCCACGCAGGAGCAGCTCGCCGGGCGCATCGAGGCCGCCGGTTGGAAGAACGTGCAGTGGCGCAACCTCACCGGTGGCATCGTCGCCCTGCACCGCGCCACCCGCTGAGCGCGTTCGCGGCCGCCCGACACCGCTTCAGGAGAACGGCGGCCGCGCATCCAGACGTAGCGACCCGGCACCCGACGTCCGCCACGCGCGGGCCACGACGTCGGCGTCCTCGTCGGTGACGAGGTTGCCCATCACCCGCACCGCGACGGTCATCATCGCGCGCGAGCGCATCGCGACGGGCCCGGCCGTCGGCAGGAACCGGGCCACGGTCAGCAGACCCGCGAGACGCCGCGCGATCGAGAACGCGCGGCCGTACCGGTCCCGCAGCATCGCGGGCCACACGTCGGTCAGGTCGGCGTCGTCGAGGAGCCGCGCGACCAGGCGTCCGCCCTCGAGTCCGTAGTCGATGCCCTCGCCGTTGAGCGGGTTCACGCACGCGGCGGCGTCACCGATCAGCGCCCAGTTGCGCCCGGCGACGTTCGAGACGGCGCCACCCATCGGCAGCAGCGCCGACGCCACCGAGTGCACGTCGCCGTCCAACCGCCATTCCGCGCGGCGCTGCGCGACGTACAGGTCGAGCAGCGGACGCAGCGCACCCGGTGCCGGACGTTTCGCGGTGGCGAGCGTGCCGACGCCGATGTTCACCTCGCCGGTCGCGAGCGGGAACACCCAGCCGTAGCCCGGCTGCAGGGCACCGGTGTCGTCGCGCAGCTCCAGGTGCGACGTGATCCACGGGTCGGCGCTGCGACCGGACGTCGCGTACGCGCGGGCCGCGACGCCGTACGCGGTGCCGCGGTGCCACTGCCGGCCCAGCTGCTTGCCGAGCGTCGAGCGGACGCCGTCGGCGACGATCAGCTTCTCGCAGGTGACGGTGTGCGTGCCCGACGCGGTCTTCACCGTCACGGCTCGCACCCGGTCGCCGTCTCGCTCGACGCCGACGGCTTTCGCGCCCTGCACCATGCGGGCACCGGCGTCCACCGCGGTCAGCCGCAGACGATCGTCGAGTTCGGTGCGGGGGACCGCGCTACCGACGGCGGGCAGCGCGCCGCCCGGCCACGGCAGTTCCAGCTCGCGGCCCCAACCGGTGAGCCGCAGACCGCGGTTGACCGTCCGCTCACGCACCCAGTCCCCGAGACCGAGATGATCGAGTTCGGCGACCGCGCGGGGCGTCAGCCCGTCACCGCACGTCTTGTCGCGCGGGAAGGTGGCCGCGTCGAGGAGCAGGACGTCGCGGCCGGCGCGCGCCGCCCATGTCGCCGCCGCGGAACCGGCCGGACCTGCACCGACGACCAGGACTTCCGTGCTCGAGGGCAGTTCCGCCGAGGGATTCGGGGCATCGCTGGACCCAGCGGTCGGGAAATGTTCGGCCACCACCCCACCATCCTCTCAGGCCGAGGTAGCGCGACGCGGCCAGGGCAGGTGTGGTGACGAGCGTTGCTGACGCTAGGTTCACTACCGTGGTTTCTGCGTTTTCCGGGCCTGCCGAGGCGTTACCGACTACAGGAATGAGTACTGACATCGTGAGCACTGAGGGGTCGAGCACTGTCGTCGCGGGAGTCGATCTCGGCGACCAGCAGCTCGCGGACGCCGTGCGCGACGGGCTCGCCCGCGTCGAGGAGCTTCTCGTCAGCGAACTGTCCGACGGTGAGGACTTCCTCACCGAGGCTGCGTTGCATCTCGCGAAGGCCGGGGGCAAGCGGTTCCGTCCGCTGTTCACCGTCCTGACCGCCCAGCTCGGGCCGGAGGGCTCGGACCCGGCGGTGGTCACCGCGGCGACCGTCGTCGAACTCGTGCACCTGGCCACGCTCTACCACGACGACGTCATGGACGAGGCCGCGATGCGCCGCGGTGCGCCCAGCGCGAATGCGCGGTGGGGCAACAGCATTGCGATCCTCGCCGGTGACTATCTGTTCGCGCACGCGTCGCGTCTGGTGTCCACGCTCGGCCCGGAGGCCGTCCGCATCATCGCCGAGACGTTCGCCGAACTGGTCACCGGCCAGATGCGCGAGACCATCGGCGCCCGCGAGAAGCAGGACCCGGTCGAGCACTACCTCAAGGTCGTCTGGGAGAAGACCGGCTCGCTCATCGCGGCCAGCGGCCGCTTCGGCGGCACGTTCTCGGGCGCCGACGCCGACCAGATCGCGCGCCTCGAGCGCCTCGGCGACGCCGTCGGCACCGCGTTCCAGATCGCCGACGACATCATCGACATCTCGTCGGCGTCCGAGCAGTCCGGCAAGACCCCCGGCACCGACCTGCGCGAGGGTGTCCACACGCTCCCCGTGCTGTACGCGCTGCGTGAGGAAGGCGCCGACGCCGACCGGCTGCGCGTCCTGCTCGACGGCCCGGTCACCGACGACGCCGACGTCGCGGAGGCCCTCGCGCTGCTCGAGCGCTCACCGGGCATGGCCGCCGCGAAGGCGAAGCTCGGCGAGTATGCCGACCGCGCCCGGGCCGAGCTGGCGCAGCTGCCGCAGGGGCCCGCGAACGACGCGCTCGTGCGACTCGTCGACTACACCGTCGAACGCGTCGGTTGATCAACTTCTGAAGTAGCCTGCGAACCAGCCCGGGAACCTTGTTCCCGGGCTGGTTCGTTGTCAGGTCAGCAAGCCACACGGTGGTGAACAGGGAAGAGGCGAGTCGTGCACGGTTACGCAAACGGCGCGAAGACGTTCGGACTGCTGGTCGGAATGTCGGCGCTGATCATTTTCATCGGCGCGCTGTTCAGGAACCCGACGATCCTGGTCTTCTCGATCCTGCTGGCCGTCGGCGCGAACGCCTACGCGTACTTCAACAGCGACAAGCTCGCGTTGCGGGCCATGCACGCGCAGCCCATCACCGAGGTCCAGGCCCCCGTCATCTACAAGATCGTCCGTGAGCTCGCGACGACCGCACACCAGCCGATGCCGCGGCTGTACATCAGCCCCACGGCGGCGCCCAACGCATTCGCGACCGGACGCAATCCGCGTCACGCCGCGGTGTGCTGCACCAGCGGCATCCTCGACATCCTCGACGAACGCGAACTGCGTGCCGTGCTGGGTCACGAACTGTCCCACGTCTACAACCGCGACATCCTGATCTCGTCGGTGGCCGGCGCGATGGCGGCCGTCATCTCCGGCCTGGCCAACATGGCGATCTTCGCCAACATGTTCGGTGGCGGTCGCGACGGGCAGGGAGCCAACCCCATTGCACTGCTGTTGGTCTCGCTGCTGGGGCCGATCGCCGCCACGGTCGTCAAGCTCGCCGTCTCCCGGTCGCGGGAGTACCAGGCCGACCAGTCGGGTGCGGAGCTGACGGGCGACCCGTTGGCCCTCGCGTCGGCGTTGCGGAAGCTCGAGCGGGGCACGCAGGCCGCGCCGCTGCCGCCGGAGCCGAAGATCGCCGCGCAGTCGCACATGATGATCGCCAACCCGTTCCGCGCCGGCGACCGGGTCGGCAAGATGTTCTCCACCCACCCGCCCATGGCCGACCGGATCGCGCGGCTGGAGAAGATGGCCGGCGGTGGCCCCTCCGACGGGGGACTGCCCCCGACCTACCGGGAGCTCTGAGGTTTCAGACGGCACAGGCCGCACACGTTCCCGACGGGAAGGTGTGCGGCCTGTGTTTCGACAGCGGGGGCGACGTCAGCGGTAGTTGACGAACTGCAGGGCGATCCCGAAATCCTCGCCCTTGAGCAGTGAGATGACGGCCTGCAGGTCGTCGCGCTTCTTGCTGCTCACGCGCAGCTCCTCGCCCTGGATCTGCGCCTTGACGCCCTTGGGGCCCTCGTCGCGGATCTTCTTCGAGATCTTCTTGGCGTTCTCGCTGCTGATGCCCTGGACCAGCGAGCCGCTCAGCTTGTAGACCTTGCCGGACTGCGACGGCTCGCCGGCGTCGAACGCCTTGAGCGAGATGTCGCGACGGATCAGCTTCTCCTTGAACACGTCGAGGGCGGCGGTGAGACGCTCCTCGGTGTCGGCGGTCAGCGTGATGGTCTCCTCGCCGGACCATTCGATGCTCGCCCCCGTGTTGCGGAAGTCGAACCGGGTGCCCAGCTCCTTCGCGGCCTGATGCAGAGCGTTGTCCACCTCTTGACGATCAACCTTGCTCACCACATCGAAGGACGAATCAGCCACTGCACACTCCTGAATTCATAGCGGTCGACCCCACCCGGACAGGGGTGGGTTACCTAGGACGCTATCGGGTCGCAACCCCCTCTATCCACCCGGTTTGCGTATCCGGGGGGACTTCGTTGTATTCTTCGATATGCGTCAGAGCGAGCAAGAAGCTCTGGGCGCAGCCTGGCAGATTGCCCGAGCGGCCAATGGGAGCGGACTGTAAATCCGTCGGCTTATGCCTACGTAGGTTCGAATCCTACATCTGCCACACGTTCAGCCCCGACCTCGAAAAAGGTCGGGGCTGAACTGCTTTCGGGGCTCGGTCGCTGCGCTCCGCCGCCCCCCCCGGATGTGATCCATCCCACTCATCGAGACCGGCAGGTCTTCTCCTGGTCCCGGCTGTCTAGCGTCCGAACCTGAGTGGCGTCCGTCACAGGGCGGGTGCGCAGGACATGCGAAGGAGCCGAATCGGCGATGACAGGTCTGATCAACGCGAACGAGACGTCACCGAAGTTGCAGCACCCCGGCCGGTTGTTCATCGGCGGACGCTGGGTGGAGCCGAACACGGCGGCCACCTTCGACGTCGTCAATCCGGCAACCGAGGAGGTCTTCCTCACCGTCGCGGAGGCCGACGCGCAGGACATGGCCCAGGCCGTCGACGCCGCCCGTGACGCCTTCGACCGGGGCCCGTGGCCGCGGATGACCCACGCCGAGCGCGCCACCTACCTGCGGGCGATCGGCGCCGGCATCCGTGAGCGCAGCGCCGAACTCGGGGCGATCTGGACCAGCGAGATGGGCATCCTCGCCGCCGTCTCCTCGTACGCCTCCGCCGGCTCCGGCGACGTCTTCGACTACTACGCGGGGCTCGCCGACACCTACGAGTGGGTCGAGGAACACCGGCCGAGCTCGGGTCAGGGCGTTGGCCTGCTCGTTCGTGAACCGGTCGGCGTCGTCGCCGCGATCATCCCGTGGAACAGCCCCCTCGGCCTGCTCGCCAACAAGGTCGCTCCCGCGCTCCTCGCGGGCTGCACCGTCGTCGTCAAGGCGTCCCCCGAGGCGCCCGGCGCGGTCTACGCGTTCGCCGAGATCGCCGAGGCCGCGGGGCTGCCCGCCGGCGTCGTCAACGTCGTCACGGCCGACCGCGAGGTGTCGGAACTGCTCGTCCGTAACCCCGGCATCGACAAGGTCGCCTTCACCGGGTCCACCGCCGCCGGTCGCCGGATCGCCTCCCTGTGCGGCGAACGGATCGCGCGCTGCACGCTCGAACTCGGAGGCAAGTCCGCGGGCGTCATCCTCGACGACTACGACCTCGCCACCGCTGCCCAGTCCATCGCGACGTCGGCGCGGATCATGACCGGCCAGGTGTGCGCGTCGCTGACCCGCATCGTCGTCAGCCGTCACCGCCACGACGAGTTCGTCGACGCCCTCGGCGCCGCGATGTCCGCGATCCGCGTCGGCGATCCGTTCGACGCGGAGACCGAGATGGGTCCGCTCGCGATGTCCCGTCAGCTCGAGAAGGTCGAAGGACTGATCGCCAAGGGATGCGAGGAGGGCGCCACGCTCGTCACCGGTGGCCGTCGGCCTGCTCACCTCGAGCGCGGCTTCTTCATCGAACCCACGGTCTTCGGCAACGTCGACAACGACTCGACCATCGCGCGCGAGGAGGTTTTCGGCCCCGTCGTGAGCGTCATCGCGGCCGACGACGAGAACCACGCGGTCGACATCGCGAACGACACCGTCTACGGCCTGAACGCATCCGTGTTCACAGACGACATCGAACGTGCATGGACGGTGTCGCGGCAGCTGCGTTCCGGCACCGTGGGGCACAACAGCTTCAAGACCGACTTCGGGATCGCCTTCGGCGGCTTCAAACAGTCCGGAATGGGGCGCGAGGGCGGTCTCGAGGGCCTGCAGCCGTACCTGGAGGCGAAGACCGTCCTGCTCGACGCGATGCCGCCGAGCCTGACCTGACCCGCCCGTGGTGGCGCGCGACCGAATCGTGCGCCACCACGGCCCACGTTATGTCACGTGACCAGGCAATTTGTGTCTCGGGCGAAGGTCTGTGTAATCTTCTGGAGGCTTCAGCGCGCAGAGATGCGCGGGACAGCCACGCCCCCTTAGCTCAGTCGGCAGAGCGTTTCCATGGTAAGGAAAAGGTCGACGGTTCGATTCCGTCAGGGGGCTCGCTGGATTGTGGTGTCGCCGGCTTCGCGCGACACTCGACACCGAGGCGGTGTAGCTCAGTTGGTAGAGCAAACGACTCATAATCGTTGTGTCGCCGGTTCAAGTCCGGCCATCGCTACACAAGACGAATGATCCACCCTGATCTCTCTCTGATCAGATTCACGCGAAAGAAGGCGTCCCCGTGGCCTCCTCGACTGACGTTCGGCCGAAGATCACCTTGGCCTGTGAGGTGTGCAAGCACCGTAACTACATCACCAAGAAGAACCGCCGCAACGACCCCGACCGCCTCGAGCTGAAGAAGTTCTGCCCGAACTGCGGAACCCACCAGTCGCACCGCGAGTCCAAGTAGTTTCTCGGAGTCGGCGCTCGCGCGTTAGGTTCACTGTCAGACTGCCCTAACGAGGTTCGCGTCAACAGGGCAGGCAGGTATTCGCTGTGACAGAGACAGTCGTGAGAGAGGCCGAGGTGATCTCCGACCCCGCCGCGCACGCGGCCTCGATGGTCGGACATCACTACCGCGTCTCCGATTTCTACGAGATCGGCCGGGAGAAGGTTCGCGAGTACGCCCGCGCGGTACTCGACAATCACCCCGCTCATCACGACGAGGAAGCGGCCAAGGGCCTCGGTTACGACGGCCTCATCGCCCCTCCGACCTTCGTCTCGATCGTAGGGATGCTCGCGCAGCGCAAGCTGTTCGAAGAGGTCGTGACCGGTTACGACCTGAGCCAGATCATGCAGACCGATCAGCGCCTCGTGTTCCACAGGCCGCTGAAGGCTGGCGACCGATTGATCTGCGACGTGTACCTGGAGTCGTTCCGCCAGGTCGCGGGCAGTGACATCATCGTCACCAAGAACGTCATCACGGACGTGAACGGCGAACTGGTCCAGACCACCTGGACCACGCTCGTCGCTCGCTCCGGTGGTGAGGTGGACGAGAACATCGCGCACGCGGTCAAGGATGTGATGATGCATGTCGCTCCGTAGGTTCGAGGACGTCGCCGTCGGCGACGAACTGCCCGAGCGCGTCGTCACTCTGACCCGCGGAAATCTCGTCAACTACGCCGGCGTCTCGGGCGATCCCAACCCGATCCACTGGAGTGACCACGTAGCCCGACTCGCCGGCCTGCCGGACGTCGTGGCGCACGGGATGCTCACGATGGGCCTCGGTGGCGGATTCGTCTCGTCCTGGCTCGGCGATCCGGGTGCGGTGACCGAATACAACGTTCGGTTCACCAGTCCGGTGTACGTGGCGGCCGACAAGGCTGCCGAAGTGGAGTTCACCGGCAAGATCAAGTCGGTGGACGCCGAAAGCAAGACCGCAGTAGTCGCGATCGTGGCGCGATCCGAAGGACGTAAGATCTTCGGACGGGCCACCGCAACGGTCCGTTTGGCCTGAGTGTCGGACGGATTGGGTTTGTTCCGGGGCTTTGAAGTACACTAGAGTTTCTGGGGTTACTCAGGCGCTGCGCGCTGCCTAACGGTGCTGTTGCAACAGCCCACGGGGTGGCGCGCAAGTCATGTAATCCTGGATAGGTCGACCAGTTCGATCGGTCGTCCAAAGGGGCGTAGCTCAATTGGCAGAGCAGCGGTCTCCAAAACCGCAGGTTGCAGGTTCAAGTCCTGTCGCCCCTGCACCCGGACTGGCTACTGAGAGGAACGACGGTGAGCGACGAGCGCAACGACGGCACTCCCGGGTCCACGGACCCAGGCGCCGTCGGCGATTCCGAAGCCGGCGCGAGCTCTCGCCCCGCGGCCGGATCCGATCAGAGCGGATCCCAGGCTCCGGAGGCTGCAGCGTCTGCGGGCGTCGTTCCCTCGGGCAAGCCCAGTGGCAAGCGCGCTGCGCGCCGCAGCTCCACCGAAGATCAGCCCGCAAAGAAGGCTGTCGCCGCCTCCTCCGTGAAGTCTCCGGAGTCGAAGCCCGTCGCGAAGACCTCCAAGGCAGACAAGCCCCGCTCGGAGAACATCTTCAAGCGGATTCGCCGCTTCCTGCGGGAAGTCGTTGCCGAACTGCGCAAGGTCATCTGGCCCAATCGCAAACAGATGATCACGTACACCAGTGTCGTGCTCGTGTTCGTCGCTTTCATGGTGACCTTCATCAGCCTCCTCGACATAGGGTTCGGCAAGGGCATTTCCTGGTTGTTCGGCTAGCCGGGAACGCATGTCGGCGTTTCCGAACGATGTGATTGACGAGAGGAAGAGTGCCTCCAGTGAGCACCCCCGAGAACGACTCTGACGAGGCTCTGGCCGAGGAGCGTGTTTCGGCCGAGGCGGTAACCGAGGAAGACGTGGCTGCCGACGACGTGGCTGTCGAGGACGACGCCGCGATCGAGCAGGCCGAGGACGGTGCCGTGGAGGAGCAGGCTCCTGAGGTCGCCGAGGAAGAGGTCGATCCCGTAGCCGAGTTCAAGGCTGCGATGCGCCGTGCCCCCGGAGACTGGTACGTCATCCACTCGTACGCCGGTTACGAGAACAAGGTCAAGACGAACCTCGAGACCCGTGTCCAGAACCTGGACGTCGGCGACTACATCTTCCAGGTGGAAGTTCCCACCGAAGAGGTCACCGAGATCAAGAACGGCCAGCGCAAGCAGGTCAATCGCAAGGTTCTGCCGGGCTACATCCTGGTCCGCATGGAGCTCAACGACGAGTCGTGGGGCGCGGTCCGGAACACCCCCGGTGTCACCGGTTTCGTCGGCGCCACCTCGCGCCCGTCGCCGCTGACGCTCAACGAGGTCGTCAAGTTCCTCATGCCGCAGCAGGGCCAGAAGAAGCCGGCCACCGCTGCCGCCGCAGCCGGCGACGTGTCCGTCGCCGCCGCCGCGAAGCCGGTCATCGAGGTCGACTTCGAGGTCGGCGAGTCGGTCACCGTCATGGACGGTCCGTTCGCGACCCTGCCGGCGAGCATCAGCGAGGTCAACGCCGAGCAGCAGAAGCTCAAGGTGCTGGTCTCGATCTTCGGTCGCGAGACCCCGGTCGAACTGTCGTTCAACCAGGTCCAGAAGATCTAGCGGTCCCCGAACCGGGTACCCACACAAACTTGCACGCAGTACGCAAGAAACACACCCAGTAAGAACAAGGAACGAAGATGCCCCCCAAGAAGAAGAAGCTCGCAGGGCTCATCAAGCTCCAGATCCAGGCTGGTCAGGCCAACCCTGCCCCGCCCGTCGGTCCGGCGCTCGGTCAGCACGGCGTCAACATCATGGAGTTCTGCAAGGCTTACAACGCGGCGACTGAGTCCCAGCGCGGCAACGTGATCCCTGTCGAGATCTCGGTCTACGAAGACCGGACCTTCGACTTCAAGCTGAAGACTCCTCCGGCCGCCAAGCTGCTGCTCAAGGCAGCCGGCGTGCAGAAGGGCTCCGGCGAGCCGCACAAGACCAAGGTCGCGACCGTGACCATGGACCAGGTGCGCGAGATCGCGAAGACCAAGCAGGAAGACCTCAACGCGAACGACATCGAGGCCGCGGCGAAGATCATCGCCGGCACCGCGCGCTCGATGGGTATCACGGTCGAGGGCTGATTCTCAGCAAATTCTGCCGCGACGCAGAGTTTTCTCCTCCCTGTGGGAGGGCCGGCCAGGCCCGTCACCACAACTGAACCATTCACCGGGGTAGGCCCTGGTGAGAAGTAAGGACAGAAGAAATGGCAAAGCGCAGCAAGGCGTACCTCGCCGCCGCTGAGAAGATCGACGCGGACAAGCTCTACAGCCCCCTGCAGGCTGCGAAGCTGGCCAAGGAGACGTCGTCGAGCAAGATGGACGCGACCGTCGAGGTCGCCGTTCGTCTGGGCGTCGACCCCCGCAAGGCGGACCAGATGGTTCGCGGCACGGTCAACCTGCCGCACGGCACCGGTAAGACCGCCCGCGTCGTCGTCTTCGCCGTCGGCGAGAAGGCCGCCGAGGCCGAGGCCGCCGGTGCAGACGCAGTGGGCGCCGAGGATCTGATCGAGCGCATCCAGGGCGGCTGGACCGACTTCGACGCCGCGATCGCCACCCCGGACCAGATGGCCAAGGTCGGCCGTATCGCCCGCGTCCTCGGACCGCGTGGCCTGATGCCGAACCCGAAGACCGGCACCGTTACGCCGGACGTCGCGAAGGCCGTCGCCGACATCAAGGGCGGCAAGATCAACTTCCGCGTCGACAAGCAGGCCAACCTGCACTTCGTGATCGGCAAGGCGTCGTTCGACGAGGCCAAGCTGGTCGAGAACTACGGTGCGGCGCTGGACGAGATCCTGCGTGCGAAGCCGTCGTCGGCGAAGGGCCGCTACGTCAAGAAGGTCACGGTTTCGACCACCACCGGACCGGGCATCCCGGTGGACCCGAACCGTACCCGCAACCTCCTCGAGGACGGCGAGTAAGTCGCGATTCCTCGCGACCTGATCGACATCGAAGGCCGGTACAGAGTTTCTCTGTGCCGGCCTTCGGCGTTCGAGTCCCACGTTCTTCGCCGACCAACCGGTCGGCGACGTGAGCTGAGTCGCACAACCGGGGGAGGCGATCGATCTGTTTTGCGTCCTGGGCATTCCTCCAGTACTGTCTCCGTTGGAGTTCGGTGCTAGATGCGAATTCCGCCCCGAAACATGTTCTACCAAAGACCGTTGGTCACCGAGATCAGAGATGAGATCGGTTGAAGGTCCGGGATTGCCCGGCGGCCCACGCAGGAGGACGAGGTGGGGGATGATTGTCTGCGCTCGGCCTCGGCCGAATGGATGGATCTCCTCGTGTACGCCCCGTGTGCCCTGCACCGGGGCGTTTTGCATGTCACGGCCCCAAGTGGAACAACGACTGTCACGAGAGGAGGCGAAGTATGGCAAAGCCTGAGAAGGTTTCTGCAGTTGCAGAGATCACCGAGCAGTTCAAGGATTCGACCGCCGCCGTGATCACGGAATACCGTGGTCTGTCGGTCACGAGTCTGACGCAGCTGCGACGCGCTCTCGGAGAGGGTGCCACCTACTCCGTCGCCAAGAACACCCTGGTCAAGCGTGCCGCCGCTGAGGCGGGCGTCGAGGGTCTTGACGACCTGTTCGTCGGACCGACCGCCATTGCATTCATCAAGGGCGAGCCGGTCGACGCTGCGAAGGCCATCAAGGCCTTCGCGAAGGACAACAAGGCACTCGTCATCAAGGGCGGGTACATGGACGGCGCTGCGCTGTCCGTGGATCAGGTCAACCAGATCGCGGACCTCGAGTCCCGCGAGATCCTGTTGGCCAAGCTCGCCGGCGCGATGAAGGGCAACTTGGCAAAGGCCGCCGGCCTGTTCAATGCTCCCGCTTCGCAGGTGGCCCGTCTGGCCGCCGCGCTGCAGGAGAAGAAGGCTGCGGAGGGTGGAGCCGCCGAGGCTCCCGCCGACGCCGCTGCCGAATAGCTGATCCGCACCTGCGCATCACAACCATCACCACCTGTCCGGTCGCGGATCGGCGACACAGGACTTAAGAGGAAGGACGCCACCATGGCGAAGCTCACCACCGAAGAGTTGCTGGACCAGTTCAAGGAGCTCACCCTGCTCGAGCTCTCGGAGTTCGTGAAGGCGTTCGAGGAGACCTTCGAGGTCACCGCTGCTGCTCCGGTCGCCGTCGCTGCTGCGGGCGCTCCGGCTGCCGCTGCCGACGCTGCCGAGGAGCAGGACGAGTTCGACGTCATCCTGGAGTCGGCCGGCGACAAGAAGATCCAGGTCATCAAGGTCGTCCGTGAGGTCGTCTCCGGCCTGGGCCTGAAGGAAGCCAAGGACCTCGTCGAGGGTGCTCCGAAGCCGATCCTGGAGAAGGTCGCCAAGGACGCTGCCGACGCCGCCAAGGAGAAGCTCGAGGCTGCCGGCGCGAAGATCACCGTCAAGTAAGACGCGTATCTCCGCTGCTTCTGTCCGAAGCATCGAGAAAGAGGGCCGTTCCCGTATGGGGCGGCCCTCTTTCGTCACCGGAAAACTCGTCGGGCGGATCTTGATGACAGGGTTGTGATCCTTACTTACTCGTGAGTAGGATTTGGTGTCACGGATAACACTTCGATGCGATAGAGTGACGCAACCCACAGTGGATCGCGCGGTGGGGGGACGTTCCTTACGCAGGAGGTAATGGTGGGAGTCGAGGTAGCAGTCGAAGGGCTCACAAAGTCTTTCGGCTCTCAGAAGATCTGGCAGGACGTGTCGCTGACGCTGCCGGCCGGAGAGGTGAGCGCACTGCTCGGGCCCTCGGGCACGGGTAAGTCGGTCTTCCTCAAGTCGCTGATCGGTCTGCTGCGCCCGGAAGAGGGCTCGATCGTCATCGACGGCACCGACATCCTCCAATGCTCGTCCCGCGAGCTGTACGAGATCCGCAAGCTGTTCGGCGTCCTCTTCCAGGACGGCGCGCTGTTCGGGTCCATGAACCTGTACGACAACGTGGCCTTCCCGCTGCGTGAGCACACCAAGAAGTCCGAGTCCGAGATCCGCAAGATCGTGATGGAGAAGCTCGAGCTCAACGGCCTCGTCGGGGCCGAGGGCAAGCTTCCCGGTGAGATCTCGGGCGGTATGCGCAAGCGTGCCGGGCTCGCTCGCGCGCTGGTCCTCGACCCCCAGATCATCCTCGTCGACGAGCCCGACTCGGGCCTCGACCCCGTTCGCACCACGTACCTCAGCCAGTTGCTGATCGACATCAATGCGCAGATCGACGCCACGATCCTGATCGTGACGCACAACATCAACCTCGCGCGCACGGTGCCCGACAACCTGGGCATGCTGTTCCGCAAGCAGCTCGTCATGTTCGGGCCTCGCGAGGTGCTGCTCACCAGTGACGAGCCGGTGGTCCACCAGTTCCTCAACGGCAGCAAGATCGGCCCGATCGGCATGTCCGAGGAGAAGGACGAGGCGCAGATGGCGCACGAGCAGGCCCTCGTCGATGCCGGTCATCACCACGGCGGCACCGACGACGTCTACGGTGTGGTGCCGCAGATGCAGGCAACGCCCGGGCTCCCCGTGCGCCAGGCTGTCGCCCGCCGTCAGGCCCGCGTCCGCGAGATCCTCCATACCCTGCCGATCGAGGCCCAGCAGGGCATCCTTGCAAGCATGAACGACGACGCTGCCACGCAGGTGATCCCGGCATACGACGAGGGCGGCTTCGAGCAGACCACGTTCGAGCGCGGGTAGGGGACCTGCGTATGGGGGGCACGAGAGCGTCGCTGATGAAGCCTGTCAACGGAGCGCTGACGCAGGCCGGCAACATCGTCCAACTGTTCGTCGACGTGGTTCGGAACACGTTCAAGCGGCCGTTCCAGTTCAAGGAATTCATCGAACAGGCATGGTTCATCGCGAGCGTGACGATCCTGCCGACCGCGCTCGTCGCGATTCCGTTCGGCGCGGTCGTGTCGCTGCAGACCGGTTCGCTGATCAAGCAGTTGGGTGCGGAGTCGTTCACGGGCGCCGCCAGCGTGCTCGCCGTGATCCAGCAGGGCAGTCCGATCGTGACGGCCTTGCTGATCGCGGGTGCCGCGGGGTCCGCCGTCACCGCCGATCTCGGTTCGCGGACCATCCGCGAGGAGATCGATGCCATGGAAGTGCTCGGCATCAATCCGGTGCAGCGGCTCGTCGTCCCCCGGGTGCTCGCGATGGTGCTGGTCGCGGTGCTCCTCAACGGGCTCGTGTCCGTCGTCGGCATCGCCGGTGGCTACTTCTTCAACGTCATCCTCCAAGGCGGCACCCCCGGTGCCTACCTGGCGTCGTTCTCCGCGCTGGCCCAGCTGCCCGACCTCTACATCGCGGAGGTCAAGGCCGCGATCTTCGGCGTCATCGCGGGTGTGATCGCGGCGTACAAGGGGCTGACGCCCAAGGGCGGCCCGAAGGGCGTCGGCGAGGCCGTGAACCAGGCAGTCGTGATCACGTTCCTGGTGCTGTTCTTCGCCAACCTGATCCTGACCATGGTGTATCTCCAGATCGTTCCGGCGAAGGGGGCATGACCCGATGACGATCGCGAGGGGGCGGGGCGACTATGCCCTGATGCGTGCGCGGCGCTGGGCCCGTAAACCGCTCGACGTGCTCGACAACGCGGGCGAGCAGATGTCGTTCTATTCGCGCGCCATCGCCTGGACGCCCCGTACGCTGCGGCGGTACCGCAAGGAGATGCTGCGCCTGCTCGCCGAGGTCACATTCGGCAGCGGTGCCCTCGCGGTCATCGGCGGCACCATCGGCGTCATCGTCATGATGTCCGGTTTCACGGGTGTCGTCGTCGGCCTCCAGGGCTTCGCGGCCCTCGACCAGTTGGGCAGCTCCGTCCTCACCGGCTTCCTGTCGGCGTACGTCAACACCCGCGAGATCGCCCCGATCGTCGCGGCGCTGGCGCTCTCCGCCACGGTGGGTTGTGGTTTCACCGCCCAGCTCGGCGCGATGCGGATCTCCGAGGAGATCGACGCTCTCGAGGTGATGGCCGTTCCCAGCGTGCCCTTCCTCGTCACCACGCGCATGATCGCGGGGTTCGTGGCGGTGATTCCGCTCTACATCGTCGGTCTGCTCGCCGCGTATCTCGCCTCCCGAGTGGTGTCGACGGTCTTCAACGGACAGTCGTCGGGCTCGTACGACCACTACTTCAACCTGTTCCTGCCGCCCGAGGACGTGCTGTGGTCCTTCGGCAAGGTTCTGGTCTTCGCGTTCGTACTGATCCTCATCCACTGCTACTACGGCTTCCACGCCCGCGGTGGTCCGGCCGGCGTCGGCGTCGCCGTCGGCCACGCCGTGCGTACGGCCATCGTCACCATCGCCGTGCTCGACTTCTTCCTGAGCCTGGCGATCTGGGGGACCACGACGACCGTGCGGGTGGCCGGATGATCGAGTCGCCGTCGAAGCTGCGTCGCCGGGTCCTGGGAGTTGCCTTCTTCCTGGTCCTGGCTCTGTTCCTGGGCGGAACCATCGCGAGCTACAACAAGACGTTCAAGCATGTGGTCAAGGTCGACCTGGTCACCGACACGGTCGGCAACGCCCTGCCCCGCAACGCCGACGTCAAGATGCGGGGGCTGATCGTCGGGGAGGTGCGCGAGGCGTCGACCTCGAACGGCAAGGTCACCTCGGTCATGGCGATCGACCCGGACAAGGCCGACCTGATCCCCTCGAACACCACTGCCCGGCTGCTGCCGAAGACGCTGTTCGGCGAGCGGTACGTCGATCTGGTGATTCCGGCCGATCCCAGCCCCAACCCGATCGAGGCCGGCGGGACCATCTACCAGGACAAGAGTGGCAACGCGGTGGAGCTCGGCAAGATGCTCGACGGGCTGCTGCCGCTGCTGCAGGCGATTCCGCCCGAGAGCCTGGCCTCGACGCTCGGCGCGCTGTCGCAGGCGCTCGACGGCCGCGGCGAACAGCTCGGCGTGACGCTGGACCAGCTCGACACGATCTTCGCGGGTGTCAACACCCGAATGCCGGACCTGCAGGCAGGCCTGCAGAGCTTCGCGACGTTCACGCAGACCTATTCGGACGCGGCGCCGCAGCTCGTCGACGCCCTCGACAACCTGCGCACCACCAACGCGACGATCGTGCAGGAGCGCCCGTCGATCGACGCGCTCATCTCGTCGGTGACGTCGACGGGATCGAGTACCGCCGATCTGTTGACGACGAATCGTGACGCGCTGATCTCCATTGCCGCCGACTCGCGGGAGGCACTCGAGATCCTCGCTCGCTTCTCCGGGACGTTCGGCTGCACGTTCGCGAACTTCGCCGACGTGATGGCGCGGACCGGTGCGATCACCGGCGAGAACTCCCCGAATCCGGGGGCCCGGGCCACGATCGAACTGGTCAACCCGCGCGGCCGGTACCTACCCAACCAGGACGAGCCCCGCCTGATCGACACCCGCGGACCGCGCTGCTACGAGCCGCCACCGTTGGGGACCGACATCGGTCAGTACCCGGGCGGATCGATTCACGACGGGTCGTACCAGGTACCGACGCGCAACCCGGGTGACCAGAACATCCCCGAGGTGGCGGCACCGCAGTACGCGGTGACGCCGGCGTCCACCGCGACGCTCGCCGGTTCGCCGCTCGAGCGCGAGACCCTCGCCGTGGTGTACGGCCAGGCGACGGGGATGGCGCCCGAGGACGTGCCCGCGTGGACGACGACGATCGGCGCACCCGCGCTCCGTGGAAAAGAGGTGAGCGTCAAGTGAAGCGACAGCTGCGAGGGGTGGCTGCACCGCTCACCAAACTGGTGATCTTCGCGCTCGTGACGATCCTCGCGACGGGGGCGTTGGCGCTGACGATCGCGAACTCGGGGTCCCGGGGAGGTACCGAGTTCAGCGCCCGGTTCACGGACGTGACGTCTCTCAACAAGGGCGACGAGGTGCGGATCGCGGGTGTTCGGGTCGGTCAGGTCACCAAGATCGAGATAGTCGACGACCGTGAGGCGCAGGTCACCTTCGCGCTCACCGACCGCGACTGGTTGCCCGCGAGCACGACCGCGACCATCCGCTTCCGCAATCTGGTGGGTCAGCGCTACATCGCGCTCGAACAGGGGACCGGTCAGCAGGGCTTCAAGATGAGCGCGGGGGAGACCATTCCGCTCGACCGCACCAAGCCCGCGGTCAACCTCACGACGCTGTTCAACGGGTTCCGGCCGCTGTTCCAGACTCTCAGCGCCGACGACGTGAACAAGCTGTCCTATCAGATCATCCAGGTGTTCCAGGGGGAGGGCGGCACCATCGAGGAGCTCGTGGCGAACACGGCGTCGCTGACGAACACGATCGCCGACAAGGACAAGGTCATCGGTGACCTGGTCACCAATCTCAACCGGGTCCTCGAAACGGTGAACAAGCGGGACGAGCAGGTGGACCAGCTGATCGTGAACACCGAACGTCTCGTGAGCGGCCTGTCCGCCGATCGCGGTGTGATCGGCCAGTCGGTGCAGTCCCTGTCCGAACTGACGAGCGCCACCGCGGATCTGCTGGTGCCGACCAGGCCGTCGATCCAGGGGTCGATCGCGGGCCTCAACACGTTGGCCGGACACGTCAACGAGCGGTCCGGCGAGGTGAACCAGGTGCTCGCGAACCTGCCGGTGAAGATGGAGAAGCTCGGTCGCGCCGGCAGCTACGGGTCGTGGTTCCAGTTCTACCTGTGCGGCATCGACGTCGTCGCCGGTCCCGGTACGGCGCCCCAACTCAACCTTCCGAGCGATCTGCCCACGATCAACCAGCCGATCTACACCAACGCGGCGCCGCGTTGCTGGGCGGACGGTGAGCCCCGATGACCAAGAAGCGCAATCCGGCCGTCACCGGTGCCCTGGGCATCGTCGTGGTCCTCCTCGCGACGATGTCGGCGTTCTTCCTCGACAGCCTGCCCATCGTCGGCGCGGGTAACCGGTACACCGCCGAGTTCACGGAGGCGGCCGGCCTCAAGCCCGGCAACGAGGTGCGGGTCGCGGGAGTGAAGGTCGGCAAGGTGTCGGACGTCGCACTCGACGGCGACCGGGTCCGGGTGACGTTCCAGACCAAGGACGCCTGGATCGGCGACCAGACGACCGCATCGATCCAGATCAAGACCATCCTCGGTCAGAAGTACCTGGCGCTGGACCCGCGGGGCACCGAAGTCCTCGACCCGGGTACCAGCATCCCGCTCGAGCGCACCACGTCTCCGTACGACGTCATCGACGCCTTCAGTGATGCCGCCACGACCCTCGAGGACATCGACACCACCCAGTTGGCGTCCAGCTTCGAGGTGTTGTCGCAGTCGTTCGCCGGCACCCCGGACGAGATCCGTGGTTCGCTCGACGGCGTCGCCCGGCTGTCCGAGACGGTGGCCAAGCGTGATCAGGAACTGAAGAAGCTGTTCGACGCGACCAAGCAGACGTCGCAGATCCTCGCCGACCGCAACGACCAGTTCCAGAAGATCCTGGCGAACGGTGGCCTCCTGCTGGAGGAGCTCAACACGAGGCAGCAGGCGATCGGGCAGTTGCTCACCAGCACCCAGACCCTCTCGCGCGAGCTGACCGGACTGGTCGCCGACAACGAAGCGCAGATCACGCCCGCGCTCACGCAGTTGCAGGGTGTCATCGACATCCTCAACGCCAACCAGCAGAACGTGAGCAAGGCGCTCGAGTTGGCCGCGCCGTTCTACCGGATCTACGCCAACGTGCTCGGCAACGGCCGGTGGTTCGACTCGGTCGTCACCAACCTGACCCCGCCCGGCCTGCCGGAGATCCCCGGGTACCGCGAGCCGCTGCGCACCATGGAGGGGAACTGACATGAGTGAGGAGCGGGCAGCAACCCGCAAGTGGATCCCGGTGGCGCTGGTCGCCGCGGTCGTGGTCGTCGCCGTGGGCGTCCTGTGGTGGCTCTTCCAGAACGTCGGCACCACGAAGATCACTGCGTACTTCGACAAGTCCGTCGGCATCTACGAGGGCTCCGACGTACGTGTGCTCGGCGTCAAGGTCGGCACGGTGGGCTCGGTGGAGCCGCAGGGCGATCAGGTCCAGGTCACGATGACCGTCGACCGGGGCGTCGACATCCCGGCCGACGCCAAGGCCGCCCAGGTGACGCCGTCGGTGGTGTCCGACCGGTACATCCAGCTCACCCCCGTCTACACGGGCGGCGAGAAGATGGCGAACGACGCGACGATCCCGCGCGAGCGCACCGCGACGCCCGTCGAGGTCGACCAGTTGTACGCGAGCGTGACCGAACTGTCCGAGGCGCTGGGCCCGAACGGCGCCAACAAGGACGGCGCGCTGTCCAACCTGGTCGACACCGCAGCCGCCAATCTGGACGGTAACGGCGACGCGCTCGGCAACACGTTCAACCAGCTGTCGGCGGCGGCCCGGACGCTGTCGGACTCCCGGACCGACATCTTCGACACCGTCAAGAACCTGCAGGTGTTCGTCAGCGCCCTTGCTGCGAACGACGCACAGGTGCGCCAGTTCAACACCCAGCTCGCGGACTTCAGCGGCTACCTGGCGGGGGAGAAGGAGAACCTCGGTCTCGCGCTGAACCAGCTCTCACTGGCGCTGGGGGACGTGGCGCGGTTCGTGGAGGACAACCGGGAACTGCTGCAGGGCAACATCGAGGGTCTGACGACGGTCACCCAGACGGTCGCCGACCAGCGAGATTCTCTAGCCGAGGCGTTGGTGACGCTGCCACTGGCGATCAGCAACCTGGTCAACACCCACGACGCCGAGTCGGGGACGCTGCAGATGCGCGTCGACCTGCCCGATCTACAGGATCCGTTCGGTCTCGGCTGCAAGCTCATCGACATCGCCAAGCTCAAGCCGGGGGATCCCGAGTTCGAGGCGTTGGGTCGGCAGATGAAGCCGCTGATCGACAACTGCAAGGTCGTCACCGACCAATTGACCGCCGGCGTGAAGACGCCGACGCTCAACCTGCCCCTCGGCATCCTGAGCGGCGACAACCTGCAGCGCGGTGCGGTTCCGGGGACGGTTCCCGGAACCCCGTCCCCGCGCCTCGGCGGCGAAACGCAACTGCAGGGGGGCACGCCGTGAAGCATCTTCGGAGGACGGCCGCAGCCGCGGCCGGCGCATGCGTCGTCGCGTTGACCGTCGGCGCGTGCGGCTCGGACGGCATCTACTCGATCCCGCTGCCCGGCGGCGCCGACATCGGCAGCGATCCGATGCACGTGAAGATCGAGTTCGACGACGTACTGGACCTGGTGCCGCAGTCGACGGTCAAGGTCGACGGTGTCCCCGTCGGGCGCGTCGAGAACATCTCGGTGGCCGACGACGGCTGGACCGCGCAGGTCGAGACGCTGGTCAACAGTTCGGTGGATCTGCCGGCGAACGCGGTCGCCGAAGTCCAGCAGTCGAACCTGCTCGGCGAGAAGTTCATCGCCATCTCGGCGCCGCCGCAGGACGCGTCCACCGCCCGGTTGGCCAGCGGGGACACGATCCCGGTGGACCGTACCCGGCACGCCACCGACATCGAACAGGTCCTCGGCGCCCTGTCGCTGCTGCTCAACGGTGGCGGTGTCGCCCAGTTGCAGCCCATCGTCTCCGAACTGGAGAAGGCACTCGACGGTCGCGAGACCAAGGTCCGCGGACTGCTGGAGCAGGCGAACACACTCATCGCGGGTCTCGAGGAGCAGCGCGACTCGATCACGCGAGCTCTCGACGGCCTCGACACGCTGAGCGGCCGGGTGGCGGACCAGACGGTGAAGCTCGAGAAGATCCTCGACGAGCTGCCCGAGGGCGTGGAGATCCTGTCCGAGCAGCGCCCGCAGCTGGTGCAGATGCTGGGCCAGGTCGATCGGCTCGGGCAGGTCGGGACCGACGTGATCAACCGTTCCAAGGACGATCTGATCGCCGACCTGCGGGCCCTGCGCCCGACGCTGCAGGAGCTCGGTGCCGCGACACCCGACATCATCACATCGGCACCGTTGGTCCCGACGTTCCCGTTCCCGGACTCGATCATCCCGTCCATCCACGGCGGTCAGGCCAACGTGTTCCTGTCCATCGATCTCCAGATCGGCGACACCCTGTCGAATCTGGGCGTCGGTAAGCCGGACCCCGTGTACTACCCGCCGAAGTACGGTCCCCCGGTTCCGGTGAACCCGGACAATCCCTACTACAACGGGAACGGGGCGCGGCCGGGCTGGCCGACGGTGTCGATCCTGCCGTTGCCGCCGATCGTCCCGAACCCGGTGCCGGAGCCGGGCACCGCGCCGGTGTCGGCGCCCGCGGCGGTCAACCCGTTCGACGCTTTCCTGAAGCAGTTGGGGGTGGGTGAGTGATGGTCTCGCGTCTGGCCAAGTGGCAGCTCGTGGCGTTCGTGGTCGTGGCCGTCCTCGGCATCGGTTACGTCGGTGCCAAGTACGTCCGCCTCGACACTTTGTTGGGGTTCGGGGAGTACCAGGTGGATGCCAGGTTCGCGAACTCCGGCGGGATCTTCACCAACGCCGAGGTGACGTATCGGGGTGTGCCGGTCGGTCGGGTCGGTGACCTGACCCTGACCCAGGACGGCGTATCGGTGGCGCTGATGATCGACGACAGCGCACCGCAGATCCCGGCGTCGGCGAAGGCTGTCGTCGCCAATCGGTCGGCGATCGGTGAGCAGTACGTGGACCTGCTGCCCGACACCGACGAGGGCCCCTTCCTCACCGACGGTTCGGTGATCCTGGAGAAGAACACCGCCACGCCGATCCCGGTGGAGGACCTGATCGGCAGCGTCGACCGGCTCGCCCGGTCGGTGCCCACCGACTCGCTCCACACGACGGTCGTCGAACTCGGCAAGGCCTTCACCGGCAAGGGTGGGGACCTGCAGGTTCTCGTCGATTCGCTCGGACGGTTCACCGAGACGGCCGACGAGGCGCTGCCGGAGACCCTCGCGCTCATCAGTGATGGGCGGACGGTGTTCGACACCCAGGCCGACCAGGCCGGCGCGATCCGCACGTTCAGCGACGGACTCGATCAGATCGCGGCGCAGTTGAAGTCCAGCGACCCGGACGTGCGTCGTCTCATCGGTACGGGCAAGGACGCGTCGGACACCGTCGGCAAGCTCGTGGCCGAGAGCGGCGACGCCCTCACGACCGACCTGACGAACCTGTCGACCACGTTGACGAAGGTGTCGCCGACGTTCATCGCGCTGCAGCCGATCTTCCAGTTCCTGCCGGCGCTGTCCGCGGGTGCGTCGGCGGTTGCGCCGGGCGACGGCACGATCCACTTCGGGTTGGTCCTCGAGACCAACAACCCGGTGCCCTGCACTCAGGGCTACGAGGGCACGCAGGAGATCCTCGCGCAGATGAAGGCGGAGAACCCGAACTTCGACGACACTGTGGACAACTTCCCGTTCAACGCGGACGCGCGGTGCACCGTCCCCCAGGGCAACCCGACGGGCGTGCGCAGCGCCGAGCGGATCGTGTACGCCGATCCGGAGACCCCGCAGCCGTGGGACAGCACGCCGAAGACGGACCCGGACAAGCTGAACCTCAACCCCATCGCGACGCAGATCTCGACCCTGTTGGGCGTCGTGCCGGTCCGGTAGCGTTCGGCAAGCATTCGTTACCCGAGAGTAAGGTTGCCGTGTGACGGAGACCACCAAGAACAACAACACCATCGTCGCGGCCACGGTTGCGGTCGGTGTGCTCCTCGTCGGCGCGCTCGCGGCGGCGGTGTGGTTCGGCTACGGGTGGGCGCACGCCGCGTTGTCGGAGAAGCCCGCCGCCGAGGCCCGGGAATCGGCACTTGCCGATGCGCGGCAGGCCGCGATCAACCTCAATTCGTTCGACGCCGCGAATCTCGACAAGTCGTTCTCCGACATCGAGTCGTCCATCACCGGCGCGCTGGTCGAGGACCTGAACGCCACCCGCGACCAGTTGGCGCAGCAGACCCAGCAGACCGGGGCGCGCAGTGAATCGGAGGTGTTGGGGGCGTCGTTGACCTCGCTCAACACCGACGACGGCACGGCCGACGCGATCGTCGTTCTGGCAACCGACACGTCCTGGCCCAACGAGACGTCGCGCAAGGTGCGGGTGACGATGCGGCTGACGATGGAGGAGGGCGACGACGGAGTGTGGCGGGCGTCGAAGTCCGTCAACCTCGGCAACGCCGCCGTGCTCGAGGAATCGCCCGCGGCCCCGCCGCAGGATCCTGCGGCTTCCGACCCGGATCAGGGCGTCCCCGCCCCGGAGTCGGACGCCGGCGGCCGGTAGCCGCACCACGTCTCACTGCACATCCCGGGCGGTAGGAATCGCGCCGCCCGACGGAAGGAGTTCTGCGTCATGCCTCCCATTCGCCGCACCACCAAGCCCGCGTCGTCCGGTCGGCGCCCGAAGATCGCCGGTACGGGTGGCGGGCGGCCGGGGAGTGAGGTCCGCGCGGCCGAGGTCGACGGCGACTCGAACCTCGGCGGTCCGGCGGCGGTCGGGGTCGCGGTCGTCGACGATGCTCGGCCGGTGGACTCGGCGCCCCCGGTGGGGGAGGGCCAGACCGGAACCGGCCCGACGCGGGCCGGCGGTCCGAGTCGCCGACTTCTCGCGATCCTCGGAGCGGCGGCGGCGGTGCTGGCTGCGTTCGCCGTGGTCGCAGCGTTCGAGCCGGGCGCGGACGTCGCGAACACCGCGTACGTCGACATCGGCGGCACCGCGGAGGTGTCGGAGGCGGCGCGCTCCGCACTGAACACGCTCTACACGTACAGCCCGGACACCATCGACGCGTACCCGGAGCAGGCCCGCAAGGTGCTCACCGAGAACATGCGCGGCGAGTTCGACAAGACGATCGATCCCACCGTGGCCGCGGTGAAGCAGGGCGGCACGGCCACGACCGTGCAGGTGACCGACGTCGGCGTGAAGGTGCTCGACGGTGACCGGGCCGAACTGATCACGAACGTGACAGTGAGCGCGGAATCGAACGGGGTAGCGCAGGACAGCGCGTCGGGCCCGTTGATCGTTCGGATGGAAAAAGTGGGCGGCGTGTGGCTATTGTCTGATATCGCGGATCAATAGTCCGGCGTCCCACAGATTCGGTCAGCGCCTCCTGTGGCCGGCGATTCGCTTGCACTGCCCCTCGGACGGTCCGTGATCGAATCGCCGGGACCCAGGCTTGACGCGACGATGATCTCGCGTCACTCTATCCGTGAACATTCACGCGTCTCACACGCGCGCAGCACCCCGACGGGTGTCCTTTCTGCTGCCCGGCTCGACATCTACTGAGTTTGGGTGTACTTTTGGACGTTGCGCTGGCTGCCTCCTGTCCACCTCTCGACCTCACTGCGGCGAAGTGATTACTTCCTGCTCCTGTGGCGAGGCTTCGTTCGGGTTGTAACCAGCGAATTCGCCCCACAGAAGAAGCAGATACAGCGGCGGTCGCACCAGCAAGAGCGGCCCGCGTGAGGTGCTGGAAGGACGCATCTTGGCAGTCTCTAGCCAGACCAAGGCAGTAGCCGGAATCCCCGGAGCCCCCCGAAGGGTTTCGTTCGCGAAAATTCGCGAACCCCTCGAGGTCCCAGGGCTCCTCGATCTACAGACTGATTCGTTCGAATGGTTGGTCGGCTCGCCGAGTTGGCGCGAGCGCGCGGCCGCACGCCGCGACGGAGCGGTGACCGGTGGTCTCGAAGAGATCCTGGCCGAGCTCTCGCCCATCGAGGACTTCTCCGGGTCGATGTCGCTGTCCTTCTCGGACCCGCGCTTCGACGAGGTCAAGGCCTCGGTCGACGAGTGCAAAGACAAGGACATGACCTACGCGGCGCCGCTGTTCGTCACCGCCGAGTTCATCAACAACAACACCGGTGAGATCAAGAGCCAGACGGTCTTCATGGGTGACTTCCCGATGATGACCGACAAGGGCACGTTCATCATCAACGGCACCGAGCGCGTCGTCGTGTCGCAGCTGGTCCGTTCGCCGGGCGTGTACTTCGACGAGTCCATCGACAAGAGCACCGAGAAGACCCTGCACAGCGTCAAGGTCATCCCGGGCCGTGGCGCGTGGCTCGAGTTCGACGTCGACAAGCGCGACACCGTCGGTGTCCGCATCGACCGCAAGCGCCGCCAGCCGGTCACGACGCTGCTCAAGGCGCTCGGCATGACCGACGAGGAGATCCGCGAGCGGTTCGGCTTCTCGGAGATCATGATGGCCACCCTGGAGAAGGATCCGGCCAAGAACACCGACGAGGCCCTGCTCGACATCTACCGCAAGCTGCGTCCGGGCGAGCCGCCGACCAAGGAGAGCGCGCAGACCCTCCTGGAGAACCTGTTCTTCAAGGACAAGCGCTACGACCTCGCTCGCGTGGGCCGTTACAAGATCAACAAGAAGCTGGGCCTGAACACCGGCCTGCCGATCGAGGCGTCGACCCTCACCGAGGACGACATCGTCACCACGATCGAGTACCTGGTGCGTCTGCACGCCGGCGACACCATGATGACCGCTCCGGGCGGCGTCGAGGTTCCCGTCGAGGTCGACGACATCGACCACTTCGGCAACCGTCGTCTGCGCACGGTGGGCGAGCTGATCCAGAACCAGATCCGCGTGGGCCTGTCCCGCATGGAGCGCGTCGTCCGCGAGCGCATGACGACTCAGGACGTCGAGGCGATCACGCCGCAGACCCTGATCAACATCCGCCCGGTCGTCGCCGCGATCAAGGAGTTCTTCGGAACCTCCCAGCTGTCGCAGTTCATGGACCAGAACAACCCGCTGTCGGGCCTGACCCACAAGCGTCGTCTGTCGGCGCTGGGCCCCGGCGGTCTGTCCCGTGAGCGCGCCGGCCTCGAGGTGCGAGACGTCCACCCGTCGCACTACGGCCGTATGTGCCCGATCGAGACCCCCGAGGGTCCGAACATCGGTCTGATCGGTTCGCTGTCGGTGTACGCGCGGGTCAACCCGTTCGGCTTCATCGAGACCCCGTACCGCAAGGTCGAGAACGGTCAGCTCACCGACCAGGTGGACTACCTGACCGCGGACGAGGAGGACCGCCACGTCGTGGCGCAGGCCAACTCGCCGGTCGACGCGAACGGCCGCTTCACCGAGGACCGCGTCCTGGTCCGTCGTAAGGGCGGCGAGGTCGAGTTCGTCTCGTCCTCCGACGTCGACTACATGGACGTCTCGCCGCGCCAGATGGTCTCCGTCGCGACCGCGATGATTCCGTTCCTCGAGCACGACGACGCCAACCGTGCCCTGATGGGCGCGAACATGCAGCGTCAGGCGGTTCCGCTGGTCCGCAGCGAGGCACCGCTGGTCGGTACCGGCATGGAGTTGCGTGCCGCGGTCGACGCCGGCGACGTCATCGTCACCGAGAAGACCGGTGTGGTCGAGGAGGTCTCCTCCGACTACGTGACGGTCATGGCCGACGACGGCAGCCGCACCACGTACCGCCTGCGCAAGTTCGCGCGCTCGAACCAGGGCACGTGCGCCAACCAGCGTCCGATCGTGGACGAGGGTCAGCGGGTCGAGGCCGGCCAGGTGCTGGCCGACGGCCCCTGCACCGAGAACGGTGAGATGGCGCTCGGCAAGAACCTGCTCGTGGCGATCATGCCGTGGGAGGGCCACAACTACGAGGACGCGATCATCCTGTCGCAGCGCCTCGTGGAAGAGGACGTCCTCACCTCGATCCACATCGAGGAGCACGAGATCGATGCCCGCGACACCAAGCTCGGTGCCGAGGAGATCACCCGGGACATCCCGAACGTCTCCGACGAGGTGCTGGCCGATCTCGACGAGCGCGGCATCGTCCGCATCGGTGCCGAGGTCCGCGACGGCGACATCCTGGTCGGCAAGGTCACCCCGAAGGGCGAGACCGAGCTGACCCCCGAGGAGCGCCTGCTCCGCGCGATCTTCGGTGAGAAGGCCCGCGAGGTTCGCGACACGTCGCTGAAGGTTCCGCACGGTGAGTCCGGCAAGGTCATCGGTATCCGCGTGTTCTCGCGCGAGGACGACGACGACCTGCCTCCGGGCGTCAACGAGCTGGTCCGCGTCTACGTTGCCCAGAAGCGCAAGATCCAGGACGGCGACAAGCTCGCCGGCCGCCACGGCAACAAGGGCGTCATCGGCAAGATCCTCCCGCAGGAGGACATGCCGTTCCTGCCCGACGGCACCCCGGTCGACATCATCCTGAACACCCACGGTGTTCCGCGTCGTATGAACATCGGCCAGGTCCTCGAGACGCACCTCGGCTGGATCGGCAAGACCGGCTGGAACGTGCAGATCGCCGGCGACGGTTCGCGCCCGGACTGGGCTGCGACGCTGCCCGAGGAGATGCTGTCCGCACCGGCCGACTCGAACATCGCCACCCCGGTGTTCGACGGCGCCAAGGAGGACGAGCTCACCGGTCTGCTCGGCTCGACGCTGCCCAACCGTGACGGCGAGCGCATGGTCGGACCGGACGGCAAGGCGACGCTGTTCGACGGTCGCTCCGGCGAGCCGTTCCCGTACCCGGTGTCGGTCGGCTACATGTACATCATCAAGCTGCACCACCTGGTCGACGACAAGATCCACGCGCGTTCGACCGGCCCGTACTCGATGATCACCCAGCAGCCGCTCGGCGGTAAGGCCCAGTTCGGTGGCCAGCGCTTCGGTGAGATGGAGTGCTGGGCGATGCAGGCGTACGGCGCCGCCTACACCCTGCAGGAGCTGCTCACCATCAAGTCGGACGACGTCGTCGGCCGCGTGAAGGTGTACGAGGCCATCGTCAAGGGCGAGAACATCCCCGAGCCGGGCATCCCCGAGTCCTTCAAGGTGCTCCTCAAGGAGCTCCAGTCGCTGTGCCTCAACGTGGAGGTGCTGTCCTCGGACGGCGCAGCCATCGCGATGGCCGACGGCGACGACGAGGACCTCGAGCGTGCCGCCGCGAACCTGGGCATCAACCTGTCCCGGAACGAGGCCGCGACCGTGGACGATCTCGCGAACTAGTTTTACGGTCCCCGGGCCGTGGGCACGCCCACGGCACCCACGGCCCGGGGGCGCTAGAGCACATTTGAATTGGCAGTCAGGAGAAGCGGATCTCACCCGCTGATCCACAATCCCTCTGGGGAAAGGAAGTTACGTGCTCGACGTCAACTTCTTCGATGAACTCCGCATCGGTCTCGCGACCGCGGAGGACATCCGCAACTGGTCCTACGGCGAGGTCAAGAAGCCGGAGACCATCAACTACCGCACGCTCAAGCCCGAGAAGGACGGCCTCTTCTGCGAGAAGATCTTCGGCCCCACCCGGGACTGGGAGTGCTACTGCGGCAAGTACAAGCGTGTCCGGTTCAAGGGCATCATCTGTGAGCGCTGCGGCGTCGAGGTGACTCGCGCCAAGGTGCGTCGTGAGCGCATGGGCCACATCGAGCTCGCTGCTCCGGTCACCCACATCTGGTACTTCAAGGGTGTGCCGAGCCGTCTCGGCTACCTGCTGGATCTGGCTCCGAAGGATCTCGAGAAGATCATCTACTTCGCCGCCTACGTCATCGTCGGTGTCGACGAGGAGCTGCGTCACAACGAGCTCTCCACGCTCGAGGCCGAGATGGAGGTCGAGAAGAAGACCGTCGCCGACCAGCGTGACGCCGATCTCGAGGCCCGCGCGCAGAAGCTCGAAGCGGACATCGCCGAGCTCGAGGCCGAGGGTGCCAAGTCCGACGTCCGCCGCAAGGTCAAGGACGGCGGCGAGCGCGAGATGCGTCAGCTGCGTGACCGCGCCCAGCGCGAGCTGGACCGCCTCGACGAGATCTGGACCACGTTCACGAAGCTGAGCGTCAAGCAGCTCATCGTCGACGAGTCGCTGTACCGCGAGCTGGTCGACCGCTACGGCGAGTACTTCACCGGCGCGATGGGCGCGGAGTCCATCCAGAAGCTGATGGAGAACTTCGACATCGAGGCCGAGGCCGAGTCCCTGCGCGAGACCATCCGCAGCGGCAAGGGCCAGAAGAAGCTGCGTGCTCTCAAGCGCCTCAAGGTCGTCGCGGCGTTCCAGCAGTCGGGCAACTCGCCGATGGGCATGGTCCTCGACGCCGTTCCGGTGATCCCGCCGGAGCTGCGCCCGATGGTCCAGCTCGACGGTGGTCGTTTCGCGACGTCCGACCTCAACGACCTGTACCGCCGCGTCATCAACCGCAACAACCGCCTCAAGCGACTGATCGACCTCGGTGCTCCCGAGATCATCGTCAACAACGAGAAGCGGATGCTGCAGGAGTCCGTCGACGCGCTGTTCGACAACGGTCGTCGTGGCCGGCCCGTCACGGGCCCGGGCAACCGTCCGCTGAAGTCGCTGTCCGATCTGCTCAAGGGCAAGCAGGGCCGCTTCCGTCAGAACCTGCTCGGTAAGCGTGTCGACTACTCGGGCCGTTCCGTCATCGTCGTCGGCCCGCAGCTCAAGCTGCACCAGTGCGGTCTGCCGAAGCTGATGGCGCTCGAGCTGTTCAAGCCGTTCGTCATGAAGCGTCTGGTCGACCTCAACCACGCGCAGAACATCAAGTCCGCGAAGCGCATGGTCGAGCGTCAGCGTCCGCAGGTGTGGGACGTCCTCGAAGAGGTCATCAACGAGCACCCGGTGCTGCTGAACCGTGCACCCACGCTGCACCGTCTCGGCATCCAGGCGTTCGAGCCGCAGCTCGTCGAGGGCAAGGCCATCCAGCTGCACCCGCTCGTGTGTGAGGCGTTCAACGCCGACTTCGACGGTGACCAGATGGCCGTGCACCTGCCGCTGTCGGCAGAGGCGCAGGCCGAGGCTCGCATCCTGATGCTGTCGTCGAACAACATCCTGTCGCCGGCATCGGGCCGTCCGCTCGCCATGCCGCGTCTGGACATGGTCACGGGTCTGTTCCACCTGACCCGCGAGGTCGAGGGTGCGATCGGCGCCTACCAGCCGGCCGCCGACGGCCAGCCGGAGCAGGGCGTCTACAGCTCGCCGGCCGAGGCTCAGATGGCCGTCGACCGTGGCGTGCTGTCGGTGCAGGCGAAGATCAAGGTGCGTCTGACGCATCAGCGCCCGCCGCGTGAGATCGAGGCGGAGCTGTTCCCCGAGGGCTGGAACTTCGGCGACGGCTGGATGGTCGAGACCACGCTCGGCCGCGTGATGTTCAACGATCTGCTCCCCGCGGACTACCCGTTCATCAACGAGCAGATGCCGAAGAAGCGTCAGGCGACGATCATCAACGATCTGGCCGAGCGTTACCCGATGATCGTGGTTGCGCAGACGGTGGACAAGATGAAGGACACCGGCTTCTACTGGGCCACCCGGTCCGGCGTCACGGTCTCGATCTCCGACGTCCTCGTGCCGCCGGAGAAGGCTCAGATCATGGAGCAGTTCGAGGCGCAGGCCGACCAGATCGAGAAGAAGTACCAGCGCGGTGCTCTCAACCACACCGAGCGCAACAGTGCTCTGGTGAAGATCTGGTCCGAGGCCACCGACGAGGTCGGTAAGGCCATGGAGGCCCACTTCCCCGACGACAACCCGATCCCGATGATCGTGAAGTCCGGCGCCGCCGGCAACATGACTCAGGTTCGCTCGCTCGCCGGTATGAAGGGCCTGGTGACGAACCCGAAGGGTGAGTTCATCCCGCGTCCGATCAAGTCCTCCTTCAAGGAGGGCCTGACGGTCCTCGAGTACTTCATCAACACGCACGGTGCTCGTAAGGGTCTGGCCGATACCGCTCTCCGCACCGCCGACTCGGGTTACCTGACCCGTCGTCTGGTGGACGTCTCGCAGGACGTCATCGTCCGCGAGGTCGACTGTGGCACCGAGCGCGGCATCCTCACCACGATCGCGGAGAAGGCAGCGGACGGCACGATGATCCGCGACGCGCACGTCGAGACCTCGACGTACGCCCGCACCCTGGCCGCGGACGCGATCGACGAGAACGGCAACGTCGTCGTCGAGCGTGGACACGACCTGGGCGATCCGGCGATCGACGCGCTGCTCGCGGCGGGTATCACGCAGGTGAAGGTCCGTTCGGTCCTGACCTGCACCACTGCCACGGGTGTGTGTGCCACGTGCTACGGCCGCTCGATGGCGACGGGCAAGCTCGTCGACATCGGCGAGGCCGTCGGTATCGTCGCCGCACAGTCGATCGGTGAGCCCGGTACCCAGCTGACGATGCGTACCTTCCACCAGGGTGGTGCGGCCGGCGCGGCCGACATCACCGGTGGTCTGCCGCGTGTCCAGGAGCTGTTCGAGGCCCGCGTCCCCAAGGGCAAGGCCCCGATCACCGAGGTCTCCGGCCGGGTGCAGTTGGACGACGACGACCGCTTCTACAAGATCACGGTCGTCCCGGACGACGGTGGCGAAGAGGTCGTGTACGACAAGCTGTCGAAGCGTCAGCGTCTGCGTGTGTTCAAGCACGACGACGGCTCCGAGCGGCTGCTGTCGGACGGTGACCACGTGGACGTCGGTCAGCAGCTGCTCGAGGGTGCTGCCGACCCGCACGACGTGCTGCGAGTCATGGGCCCGCGTCAGGTGCAGATCCACCTCGTCAACGAGGTCCAGGAGGTGTACCGGAGCCAGGGTGTGTCGATCCACGACAAGCACATCGAGGTCATCGTGCGCCAGATGCTGCGTCGCGTCACGATCATCGACTCGGGCTCGACGGAGTTCCTGCCCGGCTCGCTGGTCGAGCGTGCGGAGTTCGAGGCGTCCAACCGTCGCGTCGTCGCCGAGGGCGGCGAGCCGGCGGCCGGACGTCCGGTGCTGATGGGTATCACGAAGGCGTCGCTGGCGACCGATTCGTGGCTGTCGGCGGCTTCGTTCCAGGAGACCACCCGCGTGCTGACCGATGCGGCGATCAACTGCCGCTCGGACAAGCTGATCGGTCTCAAGGAGAACGTGATCATCGGCAAGCTGATCCCGGCCGGCACCGGCATCAACCGGTACCGGAACATCCAGGTTCAGCCCACCGAGGAGGCACGCGCGGCTGCGTACGCGGTTCCGTCCTACGACGACCAGTACTACAGCCCGGAGGGCTTCGGCACCGGCACCGGCGCTGCGGTTCCTCTGGACGACTACGGATTCGGTAGCGATTACCGCTGACCCGTAGAAAGTTCGACTCGAAGGTCCCGTTCCCGACAGGGGGCGGGACCTTCGGGCATTCTGGGGACAGGAAGAATGTTCCCGTAATCGGACTAATTGGACAGGCGGAGGGCATCATGGCCGGTAAGAACATCGATCGGGTGAAGGCGGAGTCTGCGCTCGAGGTCGTCAAGGAGAGCCCGGCCATCGTGGCAATCGTCGCGGCACCGGCGCTGGTCGTCTTCGGTGTGCTGTGGTGGCTCACCGGATTCGGCACGGCGCTACTGGTGACCCTGCTGATCGCGGGTATCGCGGTGGTCGCGAAGAAGGTGTTCTGACTCAGACCTTTTCGCGGGGGAGCATCTCGACGCGCGCGACGGCGCGCACCTCGCTCCCGACGAGGAACCACACCGACAGCGAGGTCTCGTCGCCGTCCGTGCGGAGCCGCACGTGATCGCGCGCGTAGATCGGGCCGAGGTGTTCGACCACCGCCCGGTACGGCGCGCGGCGTAGTTCGGGTCGGTCGGCGAGGCACTCCTCGACCGCGTGCCAGTACGTCGTGTTGTTGACGTGGTTGAACGGATCGATGTCGGTGGTGCGCAGGTGGAACGTCCGCTCGCGGTCGTCCCAGTCGTCGGTGTCGGGCGGCGTCGCCGGCAGCAACGGCTTCCAGCGGAGGCGATGCTCGTCGGTGGTCCGGCCCAGGCTCTCGAGGAGGCCGTCGCTGATCCGGGTCGGCATCCCGGTGTCGGCGCCGATGTCGATCCAGAAGCCCTCGGTCTCGATCAGCGCGTCCGCCGTGCTCGTGAGTCGGACCCGCATCGCCGACCACCGCGTCGAATGCGCGGAGCACCAGCGTCGGAGGGTCATCCGGTCCGGCCACACCGCGGGCCGGTGCACCTCGATGACGGTGCGCCGGACGATCCACAGTGGGTCGGTTTCGTCGTATCCGAACGCTGCGAGGTTGTCGGAGCCGATGTCCTGGAGGTAGCGGGCGACGCCGTCGAGGCGTAGCCGATTCTCGATGTCGACGTCTCCCGTACGGATCGGGCGTGAGGTCTCGAAGCACTGCTCGGGCGGGGGCGCCGGTGCCAACGGTTCCGGTGTGGTGACGCTCTGCGTTGGGCGGGCGATCTGCTCGGAAGCCACGGTGTTCCCTCGGTTCGGCGGTTGTCGCCAGCGATTGTGACAGTTGGCGGCTCCGTAGTCACCGGACACGACCGAGGTGCTTGTTCGATTGCCCGGTGCCGAGTACAGTCCCATACCTGTAACTCATCGTCACATGAAGGCTGTCACATCGGTGACCGGGCCGGGCGTGCGTCACGCCCCGTGTGACACGCGAGACGGGAAATCGAACATGGCCTACGTCATCACCCAGACGTGCTGCAACGATGCGAGTTGTGTGTCGGCGTGCCCGGTGAACTGCATCCACCCGACGCCGGAGGAAGCGGAGTTCGCGACCACCGAGATGCTGTACATCGAACCGCAGGCCTGCATCGACTGCGGCGCATGCGTCGACGCCTGCCCGGTGAACGCGATCTTCCCCGAGGACCAGTTGAGCGAGTCGCTGCAGCGGTATCGCGAGATCAACGCCGACTACTACACGCGGCACCCACTCCAGCCCGACTGGATTCCGCTGACACCCGCGACGCCCCCGGTACGGGACCTCGGAACGTTGCGGGTCGCGATCGTCGGCGCGGGGCCCGCGGCCTGCTACGCCGCGGAGGAACTGCTCAAGCGGTCCGACGTCGAGGTCGAGATGTTCGAGAAGCTGCCGACGCCGTGGGGTCTGGTGCGCGCCGGCGTCGCACCCGATCATCCGGGCACCAAGACGGTGACCGAGATGTTCGAGTGGTCGCTCGGCCGCGATGCGTTCCAGTTCCACCTCAACGTCGAGGTCGGCAAGCATGTCAGTCACGCCGACCTGCTCGCCCACCACCACGCGGTGATCTACGCGGTGGGCGCATCGAGCGACCGCGCGCTGGGTGTGCCCGGCGAGGACCTGCCCGGCAGTCATGCCGCGACCGAGTTCGTGGCCTGGTACAACGGGCATCCCGACTACGCCGACCGCACCTTCGACCTTTTCGGCGAGCGGGCGGTGATCGTCGGAAACGGCAACGTCGCGCTCGACGTCGCGCGCATCCTGACGATGGACCCCGACGACCTGGCGAAGACCGATATCGCCGACCACGCACTGAAGGCTCTGCGCAGCAGCAACATCCGCGAGGTCGTGCTGTTGGGTCGGCGTGGTCCCGCGCAAGCGGCGTACTCCAACCCCGAGTTCCTGGCCCTCGGTGACCTGCCGGGAGTGGACGTCGTGATCGACGAGGCCGAGGCGGAACTCGATTCGCGGTCCCGGGCGCTGATCGACGCGGACGAGACCGAACCGGCGGTTGCGATGAAGGTGCGGCTCGCACAGGAGTACGCACGTCGCACCCCGACGCCCGGCAACAAGCGGATCGTGTTCCGGTACCTGACGTCGCCGACGGAGATTCTCGGCGCCGAGCGGGTCGAGGGACTGACGGTGGTCGCGAACGAGCTGGTGGAGGACGCCTCCGGTGGGCTCTCCGCGCATCCCACCGGACGCACCGAGCACATCGACGCCGCCCTGGTGCTGCGCTCGATCGGCTACCGGGGACGTCCGATAGCCGGGGTGCCGTTCGACGAGCGGCGCGGGGTGGTCCCCAACGATCGCGGTCGAGTGGTGGCCGGCGCCGGCGAACCCGTCGACGGCGTGTACGTCACGGGGTGGATCAAGCGCGGCCCGAGCGGCGTCATCGGAACCAACAAGACGTGCGCCAAGGAAACCGTGGCGCGGATCGTCGAGGACTTCGAGGCGAAGCGACTCGCCGCGCCGACCGCCGGGCGGAAGGAACTCGGCAAGTTGCTCGCCCGGCGTCAGCCCGAACGGATCTCGCGCCGCGGCTGGGAAGCGATCGACCGGGCCGAGCGTGACCGCGGCACGGCGTCGGGCCGACCGCGGGTGAAGATGACGGACACCGCGGAGATGGTGGCGCTCGGGCGCCGGCGTCGCGCACTGTTCGGCGGGTGAGTCCGGGGTAGCGTCACGCACAGGGTGCAGCGTCCACCGGAGATGCCGCCCGGCGGATTCGGAGGTGGAAAGTGCGCGCAGTGGTGGTCACGGACCTGGCAGGGCCGTCGGCGATCGTGGTCCAGGACATCGCCGAACCGGACGCGGACGGGTTGGTGCTGATCGACGTCAAGGCCAGCGGCGTCTGCTTCCCGGATCTGCTGATCAGCTACGGCAAGTACCAGATTCGACCCGAACCACCGTTCGTGCCGGGCACCGAGGTCGCGGGTGTCGTGCTCAGCGCGCCCGACGACAGCGGGTTCGTACCGGGACAGCGGGTGCTGGCGGTGTCGAGTCTCGGTGGCTACGCCGAGCGGGTCGCCGTCCATCGGAATCTGGTGCTGCCCATCCCGGACGAGTTGACGTTCGAGGAGGCGGCGTCGCTGATCATCAACTATCAGACGATGGAGTTCGGGCTGGGCCGCCGCGCCCGGCTGCAGCCAGGCGAGACCGTCGCGGTCCTCGGCGCCGCCGGTGGGGTGGGGACGTCGGCGATCCAGTTGGCGAAGGCCCACGGGGCCCGGGTGATCGCGGTCGTGCGCCGGGACGGTGCCGACGACTTCCTGCGCGAGATCGGCGCCGACGACGTCGTCCGACTGGCCGACGGGTGGGCCGCGCAGGTTCGTGAACTCACGGGTGGCCGCGGAGCGGACGTCGTGATCGATCCGGTCGGCGGGGACGCGTTCGACGACGCGGTCCGCGCCCTCGCTCCCGAGGGGCGCCTGGTCGTCATCGGTTTCGCGGGCGGGGGCATCCCGACGGTCAAGGTGAATCGCGTCCTGTTCCGCAACATCAGCATCGTGGGCGCGGCGTGGGGTGAGTTCCTCCGGCACGAGCCGTCGGCGCTGGCGGAGACGCACGCGGCGCTCGTGAAACACGTGCGTGCGGGACTGCGTCCCGTCGTCAAGGCGCGCTACCCGCTGGCCGCGGCGGCCGAGGCCCTCGTCGACCTCGAGGCCGGCCGGGTGCTCGGAAAGGCCGTTCTCGTCCAGAGCTGACTGTGTTCCTCGTCACCTGCCCGCTGCCTGTCCGGAAAATGTGTTGCCGCAGGTAGTCGCGGCGTGGTGTCGTTGAAGGGTCGCGGATTCGCGCGGCCGTGGGGGTAATTGCGTTTCCGCAATAGTTGCATGATCGCTACTATTCGAGCCCGTGGCTGATGTGACTCCGGACGACGTCTACACCGTGCTCGAGGAGTTCATCATGCGTCTCCTGGGTATGGGGGAGTCCGAGTCCATGGACACCCTCGTCGCGATGGACCTGTCGTTCTCGCAGGTTCGTGCGCTCTTCGTGCTGGCGCAGCACGGCGAGCCGATCGCGATCAACGAGGTCGCGGAGTGCCTGCGGATGTCGGTGGCGGCCGCGGGTCGCAACATCGACCAGTTGGTGTGTCAGGAACTTGTGCTGCGCCGTGAGGACCCGGAGGATCGTCGGATCAAACGGGTCTCGCTGACGGAGTCCGGGCGAAGCCTGGTCTCCCGTCACCTCGAGGACAAGCGTGACGAGCTCCGAGCGTTCGCGGGCCGGTTGGATCAGCCGGACCGCAGGCGGTTGCTCGAGGCCCTTCAACCGATACTCGCGGGCGATGCCCTGCGGGCCCGAAGTCAGGAATTCTGTACATGACGACGCCAAACTCGACGGCCGGACCCCAACCCGGGGCGCCGGAGTCGGACAAGATCGACGGCGCGGTTCTCAAGATCGCCTCCGTGGTGGTGCTCGGCGCCATCATGTCCATCCTCGACGTCACCGTCGTCAGTGTCGCGCTGCCGACGTTCGCGGAGACGTTCGAGACCAGCTACGCGGTGGTCGCCTGGACGATGACCGCCTACACGCTCGCCCTCGCGACAGTGATCCCCGTGACGGGTTGGGCCGCCGACCGTTTCGGTACCAAACGCCTCTACATCGGCGCACTGGTGCTGTTCGTCATCGGTTCCGTGCTGTGTGCCTTCGCCTGGGACATCACGTCGCTGATCGTGTTCCGCGTGATCCAGGGCCTGGGCGGCGGCATGCTGATGCCGCTGGGCATGACGATCATGACCCGGGCCGCCGGCCCCGAGCGGGTCGGCCGCGTCATGGCCGTGCTCGGCATCCCGATGCTGCTCGGGCCCATCGCCGGCCCCATCGTCGGCGGCTGGCTGATCGACGCTGCCAGCTGGCACTGGATCTTCCTCATCAACCTGCCGATCGGCATCATCGCCCTCGCCGCGGCGTTCAAGCTGCTGCCGAAGGACGAGCCGAGCCCCTCCCAGTCGTTCGACTTCGTCGGCATGCTGCTGCTGTCGCCCGGCCTGGCGCTGTTCCTGTACGGCGTCTCGTCGATCCCGGAGCACGGCAAGGGGCTGTCCCCGGAGGTGCTGATCCCGATCGGAATCGGTCTGGTCCTGATCATCGGATTCGTGTTCCACGCCCTCCGCAAGGACCATCCGCTGATCGACCTGCACCTGTTCCAGAACCGTCAGCTCACGGTCGCGGTGCTCACCACCACGATGTTCATCATCGCGTTCATGGGTGCGGGCCTGCTCTTCCCGAGCTACTTCATCCAGGTGCGCGGTGAGTCCGCGATGGCCGCGGGTCTGCTGCTGGCGCCGCAGGGCATCGGCGCGATGGTGACGATGCCGATCGCCGGCCGACTGGTCGACAAGATCGGCCCGGGCAAGATCGTCCTGACGGGTCTGCCACTGATCGCGCTGGGCATGTTCACGTTCACGCAGCTGACCGCGACGTCGTCGTACCCGCTGCTGATGGGCTCGCTGTTCGTGATGGGTCTCGGCATGGGCTGCACGATGATGCCGCTGATGACGGCCGCCATGGTCACGCTCAAGCACGAGATGATCGCCCGCGGTTCGACGCTGATGAACATCGTCCAGCAGACGGCCGGCTCGATCGGTACCGCCACGATGTCGGTGGTGCTGACGAACCAGATGACGTCGCACGGCCTCAGCAAGGACGCTGCCCCGCCGACCGATCCGAGCAGCGTCGCGCAGATGCTCAACGATTCGGCCGACTCGTTCGGCGCGACCTTCATGGTGGCGTTCGTCCTCGTGCTGGTCACCCTGATCCCCGCGTTCTTCCTGCCGCGCAAGCGTGTGGCCGCGACGACCGAGGACGTCCAGCCGGTCATGATGCACTGACATCCGCCGCGGAACGAGCCCCCGAGCGATCCTTCGCTCGGGGGCTCTTCGTGTTGTCCGAGTTCGACTCGGCGCGTCGCTCCGAACGTGTCGGTGGCCGGTTCTATCGTCACGACAGGAGCCTCGAGCAGGGAAGGGGCGCATCATGGCTGAAGAGCCTGGCGTCACGCACAACCCGGACAATCCTTCGCACTGGCACTACTACGCGGTGGTGGGCACCACGATCGGCGGTGGTCACACGCTCGCCGAGTTCGGCCCGCACCCCACCGCACTCTCGGCGCTGCAGGTCGCCGTCCACGCGGTCAATCACACGGCCTACTCGATGTTCGAGCAGGGGATCGTCGGCCACATGCTGGCCGATGCCGCGATGGTGGAGCGGTTGCCCGTCACGAACTTCACCGTAGAACGCCAGCACCCCGTCACGCGCGCGCCCGACGCGGCGTGGTCGCTCAGCGGTGGTCGCCGAGCCTGGGGAGTGGCAGGGCATCTGACGGCGTGAACGAGTACTGCACGCCGGCGCCGACCTGCCGTAACCGCTAAACAATCATTCATGCTTGATTTTTACTCACCTCGGTGTGATGCTGATCTCAGCATCCGAGGAGGGGTATGTGGCTGACCTGAACAAGATCGTCGACGACCTGTGTGCGGAGGGCGCGGCACTCGATGCGCTGGTCGCCGATCTGCCGGACGAGAAGTGGGCGGTGGCCACGCCGGCGGAGGGTTGGACCGTCGCACACCAGATCGGCCATCTCGCCTGGACCGACCGGGCCGCGCTGCTGGCGGCCACCGACGAGGACGCCTTCACCGCCCAGCTCGCCGAGGCGTGGAAGAACCCGTACGGCTTCGTGGACGAGGGTGCCGAGGCCGAGGCGCAGCGTCCGCCCCGGGAACTGTTGGCCGACTGGCGCGAGTGCCGTGCGCGACTCGCACAGATCCTGCGAGACGTTCCGCCCGGCACCAAGCTGCCGTGGTACGGGCCGCCGATGAGTGCGGCCTCGATGGCGACCGCGCGGCTGATGGAGACGTGGGCGCACGGCCGCGACGTCGCCGCGGCGCTCGGTGTGGCGGCGGCGTCGACGGACCGGCTCGAGCACATCGCGCGGCTGGGGGTGCGTACGCGGGACTTCGCGTACAGCGTCAACGAGATCACGCCGCCCACCGAGGAGTTCCGGGTGGAGTTGGTTGCGCCGGACGGTGGGACGTGGGCGTGGGGTCCGGACGACGCCCCTCAGCGCGTGACCGGCCCGGCCGAGGACTTCTGTTTGCTCGTCACGCAGCGGGTGCACCGCCGGGACACCGCACTGCGGACCACGGGTGACGACGCCCGCCGCTGGCTCGACATCGCCCAGGCCTTCGCCGGACCGCCCGGCGCGGGCCGTGAACCCACTCGGACGGAGGCGGCCCGATGACGGCGTCCACGGTGCGCATCGGCAACTGTTCCGGCTTCTACGGCGACCGGATCTCGGCGATGCGCGAGATGCTCGAGGGCGGTGAGCTGGACTACCTGACCGGCGACTACCTCGCCGAGCTGACGATGCTGATCCTCGGGCGGGACCGGATGAAGGACCCGGCGCGCGGCTACGCCAAGACGTTTCTGCGGCAGGCCGAGGACTGTCTGGGGCTCGCTCTCGACCGCGGCGTGAAGATCGTGACCAACGCGGGCGGGCTCAATCCCAGCGGCCTCGCCGACGCCCTGCGCGAGGTGAACGACCGACTGGGACTGAATGCGCGGATCGCCCACGTCGAGGGCGACGATCTGATCGCGCGGGTAGCCGAACTCGGGCTCGACCGGCAGGCCGGACCGGAGACGCCGCTGACGGCGAACGCCTACCTCGGGGCGTGGGGCATCGTGCAGTGCCTTAACGCGGGCGCCGACGTCGTCGTCACCGGCCGGGTCACTGACGCATCGGTGATCGTGGGACCCGCGGCGGCGCACTTCGGCTGGGCGAGAGACGATTTCGATCGTCTCGCGGGCGCCGTCGTCGCCGGCCACGTCATCGAGTGCGGCACCCAGGCCACCGGCGGCAACTACTCGTGGTTCACCGAGATCCCCGACCTCGGCCGCCCCGGCTTCCCGATCGCCGAGATCGCGGACGACGGCTCGTCCGTCATCACCAAGCATCCGGGCACCGGGGGAGCGGTGACCGTCGACACCGTCACCGCTCAGTTGCTGTACGAGATCACCGGCGGCCGCTACGCCAACCCCGACGTCACCGCGCGCATGGACTCGGCGGTCCTCACCGGCGACGGCCCCGACCGCGTCCGCATCTCCGGCGTCACCGGAGAGGCTCCGCCGCCGCAGTACAAGGTGTCGCTCAACGCGCTCGCCGGTTTCCGTAACGAGGCGACGTTCGTGCTCACCGGACTCGACATCGAGGCCAAGGCCGAACTGGTTCGGCGGCAGATGGACTCGTGGCTCGTGGACAAGCCGCAGGAACTCGACTGGACCCTGGCCCGCACGGACCACCCGGACGCCGACACCGAGGAGGCGGCGAGCGCGCTGCTGCGCTGCACGGTGCGGGACACCGATCCGAACGTCGTGGGACGGGCGTTCTCGTCGGTGGCCGTCGAGCTGGCGCTCGCGAGCTACCCGGGCTTCACGCTCACCGCCCCGCCGTCGAACGGTCAGCCGTACGCGGTGTTCACCCCCGGCTACGTCGACGCCGGCGAGGTGCCGCACGTCGCGGTACTGCCGGATGGCACACGTGTCGCCATCGCTCCGAGCGCCGTTACCCGAGTGCTCGAGGACGTGCCGGAACCCGCACTGCCGCAACCACTCGCGGGCGACGACACGGTCACGGTTCCGCTCGGCACGGTCGCGGCGGCCCGCAGCGGCGACAAGGGTGGCAACGCAAACGTCGGGGTGTGGGTGCGTACCGACGAGCAGTGGCGGTGGCTCGTGCACGCGCTCACCGTCGACGAGGTGAAAAGGATGCTGCCCGAGGCGAAGTCGCTCGCGGTCACGCGGCACGTGCTGCCGCACCTGCGGGCCGTCAACTTCGTGATCGAGGGCATCCTCGGCCGCGGCGTGGCGTCCCAGGCCCGCTTCGACCCGCAGGCCAAGGGGCTCGGCGAGTGGCTGCGCTCGCGGCACATCGACATTCCCATCGGCCTGGTCCCCGAGTACGCCGACGAACTTCAGGAAGGACACGCATGAGTGTGTGGGACACCCCGGAGCGACAACAGCTCCGCAAGACGGTCCGCGGCTTCGTCGAGCAGGAGATCCTCCCGCACCTGGGCGACTGGGAGCGCGACGGCGAGATCCCGCGCGAGCTGCACCGTGGGGCCGCGGCGCTCGGACTGCTCGGCGCGGGCTTCCCCGAGGAGGTCGGCGGCGACGGCGGCGATCTGGTGGACGCGGTCGTGATCTGCGAGGAGATGCACCAGGCCGGCGCGTCCGGTGGCCTGTTCGCGTCGCTGTTCACGTGCGGCATCGCACTGCCGCACCTGATCGCGGCCGGTGACCCCCGACAGATCGAGCGCTGGGTGCGCCCCACCCTGGCCGGCGAGAAGATCGGTTCGCTCGCCATCACGGAACCGGGCGGCGGCTCCGACGTCGGACACCTGCGGACCACCGCGATCCGCGACGGCGACCACTACGTCGTCAACGGCGCCAAGACGTTCATCACGTCGGCGGTGCGCGCCGATTTCGTCGTGACCGCGGTGCGGACCGGCGGCCCCGGCGCGGGCGGGGTGTCGCTGCTCGTGATCGAGAAGGGCACGCCGGGCTTCGAGGTGGCCCGCAAGCTGGACAAGATGGGCTGGCGCGCGTCGGACACAGCGGAGTTGTCCTTCGTCGATGCCCGGGTTCCGGTGGAGAACCTGGTGGGTGAGGAGAACTCGGGGTTCGCGCAGATCGCGCAGGCGTTCCTGACCGAACGCATCGCTCTGGCGGCGCAGGCGTACGCGAGTGCGCAGCGCTGCCTGGACCTGACGTTGCAGTGGTGCCGCGATCGCGAGACCTTCGGGCGACCGCTGATCTCGCGGCAGGCGGTGCAGAACACGGTCACCGAGATGACGCGGCGCGTCGATGTCGCTCGCGTCTACACCCGCACGCTCGTCGAACGTTCGCTCGTCTCGAACGAGGACTTCGTCGCCGAGGTGTGCTTCGCGAAGAACACGGCCGTCGAGGCCGGTGAATGGGTGGCGAATCAGGCCGTGCAGTTGTTCGGCGGCATGGGGTACATGGCGGAGAGCGAAGTGGAGAGGCAGTACCGGGACATGCGCATTCTGGGTATCGGGGGCGGGACCACGGAGATCCTGACCTCGTTGGCGGCCAAGCGATTGGGGTATCAGTCGTGACGATTCTGAAATCGGCTCTGGACACGAAGTCGGCCGAGTACGCGGCGGCGGCCGAGTCGATGACGGCCAAGCTCGCCGAACTCGAGGAAGAGCATGCGAAGGCCCTCGCGGGAGGCGGTGAGAAGTACGTCGAGCGGCACCACAAGCGGGGCAAGCTGCTGGCACGCGAGCGCATCGAGCTGCTGATCGACCCGGACTCGCCGTTCCTCGAACTGTCCCCCCTCGCCGCATGGGGCACCGAGTTCCCGGTGGGCGCGTCGACGATCGTCGGTATCGGCGTCGTCAGCGGCGTCGAATGCCTCATCGTCGCGAACGACCCCACGGTGCGGGGTGGCACGTCCAACCCGTGGACGCTCAAGAAGGGCTTCCGCGCCAACGACATCGCCGTCCAGAACCGGTTGCCGGTGATCTCGCTCGTCGAGTCCGGCGGCGCCGACCTGCCGACGCAGAAGGAGGTGTTCATCCCGGGCGGGCGGATGTTCCGCGACCTGACGAAGCTGTCGGCGGCCGGGATCCCCACCATCGCGCTCGTGTTCGGCAACTCCACCGCCGGCGGCGCCTACATCCCGGGCATGTCCGACCACGTCGTGATGATCAAGGAACGGTCGAAGGTGTTCCTTGCCGGACCGCCGCTGGTGAAGATGGCAACCGGTGAGGAGTCCGACGACGAAGCCCTCGGCGGCGCCGAGATGCACGCGCGGACATCGGGTCTGGCCGACTACTTCGCCCAGGACGAGCAGGATGCGATCCGGATCGGCCGCAGCATCGTCCGCCGGCTCAACTGGCGTAAGGAGGGGCCGGCGCCGCGGGCCGAGGTGATCGAGCCACTCGAGGATCCCGAGGAACTGATCGGCATCGTCCCGTCGGATCTGAAGATCCCGTTCGATCCACGCGAGGTGATCGCGCGCATCGTCGACGGTTCGGACTTCGACGAGTTCAAACCGATGTACGGGTCGTCGCTCGTGACGGGTTGGGCCGAACTGCACGGCTACCCGATCGGCATCCTCGCCAACGCGCGCGGCGTGCTGTTCAGCGAGGAGTCGCAGAAGGCCACCCAGTTCATCCAGCTCGCGAACCGGTCGAACACGCCACTTCTGTTCCTGCACAACACCACCGGATACATGGTGGGTAGAGAGTACGAGGAGGGCGGCATGATCAAGCACGGATCGATGATGATCAACGCGGTCGCCAACTCGACGGTGCCGCACATCTCGATCCTGCTCGGAGCGTCGTACGGCGCCGGCCACTACGGCATGTGCGGGCGTGCGTTCGATCCCCGCTTCCTGTTCGCATGGCCCAGTTCCAAGTCCGCGGTGATGGGCGGCGCCCAGTTGGCGGGCGTCATCTCGATCGTCGGCCGCGCCGCGGCGGAGGCCCGCGGGCAAGCGTTCGACGAGGAAGCCGACGCCGGCATGCGCGCGATGATCGAGAACCAGATCGAGGCCGAGTCGCTGCCGATGTTCCTCTCCGGGCGCCTCTACGACGACGGCGTCATCGACCCCCGCGACACCCGCACGGTGGTGGGGATGTGCCTGTCGGCCATCGCCACCGCCCCGATCGAGGGCACCGAGAACTTCGGTGTCTTCCGGATGTGAGGCCGACTGTGACTACTTCCGACATCACTTCCGTGTTGGTAGCCAATCGCGGCGAGATCGCCCGACGGGTGTTCGCGACGTGCCGGCGCGCCGGCGTCGGCACCGTCGCGGTCTTCTCCGACCCGGACTCCGCGAGTCCGCACGTCGCCGAGGCGGACGCCGCGGTCCGGTTGCCGGGCGCGACACCGTCCGAGACGTACCTGCGCGCCGACGCTCTCATCGCCGCGGCACACGCGGCGGGAGCCGATGCCGTCCATCCCGGCTACGGATTCCTCTCCGAGAATGCAGACTTCGCGCAGGCCGTGGAGGCCGCGGGTCTCACCTGGATCGGTCCACCCGTCAAGTCGATCGAGTTGATGGGCTCGAAGGTCGAGTCCAAGCGAATCATGGCCGAGGCCGGGGTGCCGGTGCTGGCGGAACTCGATCCCGGCGCCGTGACCGAGGCCGATCTGCCGGTGCTCGTCAAGGCGTCCGCCGGTGGCGGCGGACGTGGCATGCGCGTGGTTCGTGAGCTGTCGGCGCTGCCCCGCGAACTCGAGGCGGCCCGCCGCGAGGCGCAGTCGGCGTTCGGGGACCCGACGGTGTTCTGCGAGCGCTATCTCGAGACGGGACGACACATCGAGGTCCAGGTGATGGCCGACCGGCACGGCACGGTGTGGGCTGTCGGCGAGCGGGAATGCTCGATCCAGCGTCGTCACCAGAAGGTGGTCGAGGAGGCGCCGTCGCCGCTCGTCGAACGCATTCCCGCCATGCGCGCGAAGTTGTTCGAGGCGGCCCGCCTGGCGGCGAACGCGATCGGCTACGAGGGTGCCGGCACCGTCGAATTCCTCGCCGACGAAGCCGGGGACTTCTTCTTCCTGGAGATGAACACCCGCCTGCAGGTGGAGCACCCGGTCACCGAGTGCACCACGGGACTCGACCTCGTCGAGCTGCAGTTGCAGGTGGCGTCCGGGGCGGCACTGCCGGCCGAACCGCCGGCGATCCGTGGTCACTCGATCGAGGTCCGGCTGTACGCCGAGGACCCCGCACACAACTGGCGGCCGCAGAGTGGCACCGTCGAACGCATCGAACTTCCCGGCGACACTGTCGAATTCGACCTGCTCGCGCGCACCGGGGTGCGCCTCGACTCGGGAGTCGAGGACGGCTCCGTGGTGAGCGTCTTCTACGATCCGATGCTGGCGAAGGTGATCTCGTACGCGCCCACGCGGACGCTGGCCGCCCAGGTTCTCGCGTCGGCGCTCGCCCGCACCCGCCTGCACGGCCTGCGGACCAACCGCGACCTGCTCGTCAACGTCCTGCGCCACACCGCCTTCCTCGCGGGCGACACCGACACGGCGTTCTTCGACACCCACGGGCTCGAAGCCCTGGCGCGGCCGCTGGCCGACGAGAGGGCCGAGTCGCTGTCCGCGTTGGCCGCGGCGCTGGCTGACGCCGCTGCGAACCGGAGCACGGCACCCGTCGTCGGTGGACTGCCGAGCGGGTGGCGGAACCTACCGTCGCAGCCGCAGGTCAAGCGGTACAGCGGAATCCACGGCGACCACGACGTCCGCTACCTGCTGACCCGGTCCGGTCTGCGAGCCGACGGATTCGACGACGTGGCGCTGGTCTCGTCGGCACCCGACCACGTCGTGCTCGACGTCGCGGGTCTGCAGCGACGCTTCGACGTCGCACGCTACGGCGACACCGTCTGCGTCGACTCGCCGCTCGGACCGGTGTCGCTCACCGTGATTCCGCGCTTCGTCGACCCGTCGACCGTCGTCGCGGAGGGCTCGCTGCTCGCGCCGATGCCCGGCGCGGTGATCCGGCTGGGGGCCGCCGAGGGGGACCTCGTGGAGGCCGGACAGCCGATCCTGTGGCTCGAGGCCATGAAGATGGAGCACACCGTCAAGGCTCCCGTCTCCGGTGTGCTCACCGAACTACCCGTCGTCGTCGGCCAGCAGGTGGACGTCGGTTCCGTTCTCGCAGTAGTGGAAGCCCCGGTGTCGAACGAGGCCGGCGCAGAAGGAGAGTCCGCATGAGCAGCTTCATCGAAACCGACGAGCAGAAGGAACTGCGGGCCGCTGTGTCCAAGCTCGCGCAGCGCTTCAACTACGTCGACTACGTGCTGCCCAAGGCGCGCAAGGGCGAACCGCTCACGGAACTGTGGACCGAGGCCGGCAAACTCGGTTTCCTCGGTGTGAACCTGCCGGAAGAGTACGGCGGCGGGGGAGCGGGCATCTACGAACTGGCCCTCGTGCAGGAGGAACTCGCCGCGCAGGGCGCCGGGCTGTTGCTGGTGGTCGTCTCGCCTGCGATCTGCGGCACGATCATCGGCAAGTACGGCACCGATGCCCAGAAGCAGGAGTGGCTCACCGCGCTCGCCGACGGTTCGAAGATCATGGCTTTCGGGATCACCGAACCCGACGCCGGCTCCAACTCGCATCAGATCACCACCACGGCGCGCAGGGACGGCGACGACTGGATCCTGCGCGGCAACAAGGTCTACATCTCGGGGGTCGACCAGGCCGACGCCGTGCTCGTCGTCGCGCGGACCGAGGACCACCGGACCGGCAAGTTGAAGCCGGCTCTCTTCATCGTTCCCACCGATGCCGAGAACTTCGTCGCGCAGCCGATGGAGATGGACATCATCGAGCCCGATCACCAGTTCACGCTGTTCCTCGACGACGTGCGGCTCCCGGCGGATGCGCTGGTCGGTTCCGAGGACGCTGCACTGATGCAGCTGTTCGCGGGCCTCAATCCCGAACGCATTCTCGGTGCGGCGATGGCGATCGGAATGGGACGCTGGGCCCTCGAGGCCGGGGTGAAGTTCGCGAAGGAGCGCACGGTCTGGAAGACGCCGATCGGCGCACACCAGGGACTCGCCCACCCGCTCGCACAGTGCAAGATCGAGCTGGAGTTGGCGAAGCTGATGATGCAGAAGGCCGCGACGCTCTACGACAGCGGCGACGACTTCGGGGCCGCCGAGGCCGCGAACATGGCCAAGTACGCGGCCGCCGAGGCCGCCATCAAGACGCTCGACCAGGCCATTCAGACGCACGGCGGTGGCGGACTCACCAAGGAGTACGGCCTCGCGGCGATGCTCGGCGCCGCGCGCATCGGGCGGGTCGCGCCGGTCAGCCGCGAAATGATCCTCAACTTCGTCGCCCAGCACTCCCTGGGCCTACCCAAGTCGTACTGAGGAAGCTGCAGATGACGAATCGACAAGTTCGCTACGAAGTCGCTGACGGTGTCGCGACGCTCACGCTCGACTCGCCACACAATCGCAACGCGATATCCAGCACGCTCGTGGGGCAGTTGCGCCAAGGGCTCGCCGACGCACAGGTCGATGAGGGGGTGCGCACCGTCGTTCTCGCTCACACGGGCGGAACCTTCTGCGCGGGCGCCGATCTCTCGGAAGCGAGTGCGGCCGGCGCCGACGCGAGCCCCGACGAGCTCGCGGCGGAGCGGACCCGCCAGATGACGGAGCTGTTGCGGGCGATCCTCGAGCTGCCGAAACCGGTCATCGCGCGGGTGGACGGCCACGTGCGCGCCGGCGGAATGGGGCTCGTGGGCGCGTGTGACATCGTCGTCGCGGGGCCGGACAGCACCTTTGCGCTGACGGAGGCTCGGTTGGGTCTCGCCGCGTCGATCATCTCGCTGACGGTCGTTCCCAGGCTCACCTCGCGCGCGGCCGGCCGGTACTTCCTGACCGGTGAGAAGTTCGGCCCGCACGAGGCCGAGGCGATCGGGTTGATCAGCGAAGCGGTGCAGGACTCCGGGGAGGCGGTGCAGGACTTGATCGAGACGCTGCGCAAGTGCTCACCGCAGGGGTTGGCGGAATCCAAGAAGCTCACCACCGCGAAGGTGCTCGCGGACTTCGACACGTTCGGGGAATCCCTTGCGGCGCAGTCGGCTCGGCTGTTCGGCAGTCCGGAGGCCATCGAGGGTGTGACGGCGTTCCTGCAGAAGCGGCAGCCGTCGTGGGCGGCCGGAGGCTGAGACGCGGACGGCGCCCGTCCCCTGGCGGGAACGGGCGCCGTCCGGCAGGTCGGCTCAGGCAGCCGGGAAGAGCGCCGAGACCGCGTCGAGCGAGCCCAGGAAGAAGCTGAGGCCGGAGAAGAAGTCACCGGCGGCACCGACGAAATCGACGAGGAAGTCGGCAACGGGAATGAGCTCGGCAGAGGACATGAGGTCTCCTTGGATCGATGCGATTCGGAAGGTAGGTAAACCTTCCCTAAGAAGAATTAGTAACGTGCCCGAGACCCTTCCGCAATGCGAATGTGACGAAGGTTACCCTAACTAGCGCAGTGTTTACTTGAATGTCCGCGACCGCCCACTCACGAGGTGGGCTACGCACCCCGCACGACGCCGGAAGACACCGGAGAGGACCACGCCGATGCGCGCACCACAACAGGATCGGAGCCGACTGACACGGCACCGGCTCCTGGAAGCCACCGTCGACTGCCTGGCCGAGTTCGGCTGGTCGGCCACCACCGTCGCAGTCGTCGCGCAGCGCGCCGGGGTGTCCCGCGGAGCCGCGCAGCACCACTTCCCGACGCGGGAGGACCTCATCACCGCCGCGCTCGAGTTCATGTTCGACAGCCGGATGGAGCAGGCACGCCGCGAAGTCACCGAATTGCCGACGGGGGAGGGGCGGACCGAGGCGGTCGTCGCGCGCCTCGTCGACTACTACACCGGCACGCTGTTCAAGGCCGCCCTCCAGGTGTGGACCGCGGCGGCCGCCGACCCGGAATTGCGGGATCGCGTGCTGCCGCTCGAGGAGCGCTTCGGGCGCATCGCGCATCGCACGGCCGTCGAGAGCCTCGGTGTCGACGACTCGGACCCCGCGGTGCGCCGACTCGTCCAGGCCACCCTCGACCTCGCCCGCGGACTCGGCCTGGCCGATGTGCTCACCGACGACTCCCGCCGCCGCGCCGACATCGTGAGCAGTTGGGCCGCGCAACTGGACGCCGCGCTCGCGCCGCTCGGGGCGACCGATTCGGTGGTGTGAGCACCGCTGCCGGCGCGGCGAGGCCGGTACAGTTCCGCGTCATGGCGGCGAGCAGGCTGGCGGCGAGAAGGCTGGGATGGCCGGTTGTGGTTCTCGTGACGGCTGCGCTGGTCGGCGCCGGCTGCAGCCCAGGTGACTCGGCCGACGAGTCCCGCGCGACGGAATCCGGGGCGGCCGGCTCCGGGCCCTTCTTCGGTGAATGCGGTTCGGTCACCGACGAGGAGGTGGCCGAGGCGGTGGGGGTCCCCGGTTTCGCTGGCGTGGTCCGGAACTCCGTCGGCTGCGAATGGCAGACGTCGCCCGACCAGGATCGAAACGCGCCGCACTTCGCCTTCTCCTGGTATCGCGGCAGCCCGATCGGACGCGAGCGGGCGGGCAGCGAGATGATCGGGCGTCCCGCAGTGGACGTCGAGATCGGCGGACACCCCGGGTTCGAGTCGTCGCTGTCGAGCCGACTGTGCGAACTGGGGGTGCAGTTCGGCGACGACTTCGTGCACTGGTCGATCTCGTACGGCAAAACCGATCCCACCGATGATCCGTGTGTCGCGGCCCGCCGTCTCGCCGAACTGACCGTGGCAAGGGGGCAGTGAGATGCAGCGAGCCGGGATGCCGGGAGCCGAGATGTCGAGAGTCGGGGAGGTGGCGCGATTCGGCCGCCTCGTGCGAACCGTGGGCTTCGCGTCGGCGGTGATCCTGTTCCTGGGCGGATGCGCCGAGTCCGTGACGGGCACCGCCGTGCCGCAGGGCTTCGGCGCCGGGGACTCGTCGAACTACGCGTCCCTGCTCACCGAGTGCGACGTCGTCGCGCCGGACCGGATCGCCGAGATCGTCGGTGGGGAGACGATCGAGCGCGGCTTCCTGGGCGCGATCTGCCGCTGGACCGTGAACGGGGCCACCGGCCCGGCGCGGGTGACGTTCAACTGGTTCGAGACGGGAACGCTCGCGGTCGAGAAGCGGACGTCCGAACAGCTCGGCTACGCGGTCGAGGACGTCACCGTCGGCGGCCGGCGCGCAGTGCTCGCGCGGACTCCTGCCGACCCCGGCAGTTGCGGCATCACGGCCGGCTTCCCGGCCGGTGGTGTGGTCGGATGGTGGGTCCAGTACCCGGGCGGGGACGGGGCCGATCCGTGCGAGGCCGCATCGACGCTGGTCGAGTCCACGCTGGACCTCGCGGCATAGCATGTCCGACCCACTTTGACCTCCAACAGCGCCGCCGGGTATCGTTGGGGGTCGTGTCCGACCGCTGGGGTCGCTCCACAGGGCTCCTCTCCGGCGTGATCGGGCCGATCTGTGTGCCTATGCGGGGCATTGCCGTGCACGTAATTCTGCGGTTTCTGCAGGTGCGAGCATCCGGCTGCCTGTGTGGGGGTACGCGACACGCCCGACCTCGTGTGCACGAGGATGGGTGCGGGGCAGTTGCTTCCTTGCCCCAACCGATGGATCCCTGATTTCAGAACAGCCAGGGTTGCTCGACTGAGCAGTCTGGAACCGAAGAAAGAAAGCCGGTACATGCCAACCATCAACCAGCTGGTCCGCAAGGGCCGCCGCGACAAGGCCGCCAAGGTCAAGACCGCGGCCCTGAAGGGCAGCCCGCAGCGCCGTGGCGTGTGCACTCGCGTGTACACCACCACCCCGAAGAAGCCGAACTCCGCGCTGCGAAAGGTCGCCCGTGTGCGCCTGACCAGCTCCGTCGAGGTCACCGCTTACATCCCGGGTGAGGGCCACAACCTGCAGGAGCACTCGATGGTGCTCGTCCGCGGCGGTCGTGTGAAGGACCTCCCGGGTGTGCGCTACAAGATCATCCGCGGCTCGCTCGACACCCAGGGTGTCAAGAACCGCAAGCAGGCGCGTAGCCGCTACGGCGCGAAGAAGGAGAAGGGCTGATGCCTCGTAAGGGTCCCGCTCCCAAGCGGCCGCTCGTCGCGGATCCGGTCTACGGTTCGCCGCTGGTCACCCAGCTCGTCAACAAGATCCTGCTGGACGGTAAGAAGTCCACCGCCGAGCGCATCGTCTACGGTGCCCTCGAGCAGGCTCGCGAGAAGACCGGCACCGATCCGGTCGTCACCCTCAAGCGCGCGCTCGACAACGTCAAGCCCGCCCTCGAGGTCCGCAGCCGTCGTGTCGGTGGCGCCACCTACCAGGTGCCGGTCGAGGTTCGTCCGGGCCGTTCCACCACGCTGGCGCTGCGCTGGCTGGTGACCTTCTCGCGCGCCCGTCGTGAGAAGACCATGGTCGAGCGTCTCGCCAACGAGCTTCTGGATGCGAGCAACGGCCTGGGCGCTTCCGTGAAGCGTCGCGAGGACACCCACAAGATGGCTGAAGCCAACAAGGCGTTCGCGCACTACCGCTGGTGATACCACGCCAGGCCGAGGGAGCCTTACGGGCACGAAAACCCTCGGCCTGGCGTTGTCACTACTGTGTCGGTTCCGTCACCGGGCCGGCTGACAAGAAAAAGAGACGTGGCCCCAGAAGGGCCGACACGATCAACGAGCGGGGAAGAATCCTGTGGCACAGGAAGTGCTGACCGACCTGAACAAGGTCCGCAACATCGGCATCATGGCGCACATCGATGCCGGCAAGACCACCACCACCGAGCGCATCCTCTTCTACACCGGTGTGAACTACAAGATCGGTGAGACCCACGACGGTGCGTCGACCACCGACTGGATGGAGCAGGAGAAGGAGCGTGGTATCACCATCACCTCCGCTGCTGTGACCTGTTTCTGGAACAAGAACCAGATCAACATCATCGACACCCCCGGCCACGTCGACTTCACGGTGGAGGTCGAGCGCTCCCTCCGTGTCCTCGACGGCGCCGTTGCCGTCTTCGACGGCAAGGAGGGCGTCGAGCCCCAGTCCGAGCAGGTCTGGCGCCAGGCTGCCAAGTACGACGTTCCGCGCATCTGCTTCGTCAACAAGATGGACAAGATGGGCGCGGACTTCTACTTCACCGTGCAGACCATCATCGACCGCCTCGGCGCGAAGCCGCTGGTTCTCCAGCTGCCGATCGGCGCAGAGGACGACTTCGACGGCGTCGTCGACCTCGTCGAGATGAAGGCCATCACGTGGCGCGGCGTCGTCCCGACCGGTGCCGAGCCCACCATCGAGGAGATCCCCGCGGATCTGGCCGACAAGGCTGCCGAGTACCGCGAGAAGCTGCTCGAGACCGTTGCCGAGTCCGACGAAGCTCTCATGGAGAAGTACTTCGGTGGCGAGGAGCTCACGGTCGAGGAGATCAAGGGCGCCATCCGCAAGATGACGGTCGCCTCCGAGCTGTACCCGGTGCTGTGTGGCTCCGCGTTCAAGAACAAGGGCGTTCAGCCCATGCTCGACGCGGTCATCGACTACCTCCCGAACCCGCTGGACATCGGCGAGGTCCACGGCCACGCCGTGAACAACGAGGAAGAGGAGCTGACCCGCAAGCCCAGCAAGGAGGAGCCGTTCTCGGCTCTGGCCTTCAAGATTGCGGCGCACCCCTTCTTCGGCAAGCTCACCTTCGTGCGCGTCTACTCGGGTCGTATCGAGCCGGGTGCCCAGGTCCTCAACGCGACCAAGGGCAAGAAGGAGCGCATCGGCAAGCTCTTCCAGATGCACGCCAACAAGGAGAACCCGGTCGACGAGGCCGTCGCGGGCCACATCTACGCGATGATCGGCCTGAAGGACACCACGACCGGTGACACCCTGTGCGACCAGGCGAACCCGATCGTCCTCGAGTCGATGACGTTCCCGGATCCGGTCATCCAGGTCTCGATCGAGCCCAAGACCAAGTCCGACCAGGAGAAGCTGGGCACCGCGATCCAGAAGCTCGCGGAAGAGGACCCGACCTTCTCGGTCGAGCTGGACGAGGAGACCGGCCAGACCGTCATCGGCGGCATGGGCGAGCTGCACCTCGACATCCTCGTCGACCGTATGCGTCGCGAGTTCAAGGTCGAGGCCAACGTCGGCAAGCCGCAGGTCGCGTACCGCGAGACGATCACGCGTCCGGTCGAGAAGCACGAGTTCACCCACAAGAAGCAGACGGGTGGTTCGGGCCAGTTCGCAAAGGTCATCATCGCCCTCGAGCCCTTCGTCGGCGAGGACGGCGCGAGCTACGAGTTCGAGAACAAGGTCTCCGGTGGCCGCGTTCCGCGCGAGTACATCCCTTCGGTCGACGCCGGTGCGCAGGACGCGATGCAGTACGGTGTTCTCGCCGGCTACCCGCTCGTGAACCTGAAGCTGACCCTGCTCGACGGCGCGTACCACGACGTCGACTCCTCGGAAATGGCCTTCAAGGTCGCCGGTTCGCAGGCGCTGAAGGAAGCTGCCCGCAAGGCCGGCCCGGTCATTCTCGAGCCCCTCATGGCTGTCGAGGTCACCACGCCCGAGGACTACATGGGTGAAGTGATCGGCGACCTCAACTCCCGCCGTGGCCAGATCCAGGCCATGGAGGAACGCAGTGGTGCCCGTGTCGTGAAGGCGCTGGTTCCGCTCTCGGAGATGTTCGGTTACATCGGTGACCTGCGGTCGAAGACCCAGGGTCGCGCGAACTTCTCCATGGTGTTCGATTCCTACGCAGAGGTTCCCGCGAACGTCTCGAAGGAAATCATCGCCAAGGCGACCGGCGAGTAACCTCGGTTTCGTCGGCCGAAGCACGACCAAAGTAATAACCAACCGCACTGCTGCATACCGCAAGCACAATCAGTCCAGGAGGACATCCAGTGGCGAAGGCGAAGTTCGAGCGGACCAAGCCGCACGTGAACATCGGCACCATCGGTCACGTCGACCACGGCAAGACCACGACGACCGCGGCCATCACCAAGGTGCTCGCTGACAAGTACCCGGACCTCAACGAGAGCTTCGCGTTCGACCAGATCGACAAGGCTCCCGAGGAGAAGGCTCGCGGCATCACGATCAACATCTCGCATGTTGAGTACCAGACGGAGAAGCGTCACTACGCTCACGTCGATGCCCCGGGTCACGCCGACTACATCAAGAACATGATCACCGGCGCTGCTCAGATGGACGGCGCGATCCTGGTCGTGGCCGCCACCGACGGCCCGATGCCCCAGACGCGTGAGCACGTGCTGCTCGCCCGCCAGGTCGGCGTGCCCTACATCCTCGTCGCCCTGAACAAGGCCGACATGGTCGACGACGAGGAAATCCTCGAGCTCGTCGAGATGGAGGTCCGCGAGCTGCTGGCCGGCCAGGAGTTCGACGAAGAGGCTCCGGTCATCCCGATCTCGGCTCTGAAGGCTCTCGAGGGCGACGCCAAGTGGGTCAAGTCCATCGAGGATCTGATGGCTGCGGTCGACGAGTCCATCCCGGACCCGGTTCGTGAGACCGACAAGCCGTTCCTGATGCCCGTCGAGGACGTCTTCACGATCACCGGTCGTGGCACCGTCGTCACCGGCCGCATCGAGCGTGGCGTGATCAACGTCAACGAAGAGGTCGAGATCGTCGGCATCCGCCCCGAGTCGACCAAGACCACGGTCACCGGCATCGAGATGTTCCGCAAGCTGCTCGACCAGGGCCAGGCGGGCGACAACGTCGGTCTGCTGGTTCGTGGCATCAAGCGCGAGGATGTCGAGCGCGGCCAGGTCGTCGTCAAGCCGGGCACCACGACTCCCCACACGGAGTTCGAGGGCCAGGCGTACATCCTGTCGAAGGACGAGGGTGGCCGCCACACCCCGTTCTTCAACAACTACCGTCCGCAGTTCTACTTCCGTACGACTGACGTGACGGGCGTTGTGACCCTCCCCGAGGGCACCGAGATGGTCATGCCCGGTGACAACACCGAGATGTCCGTCGTGCTGATCCAGCCGGTCGCCATGGACGAGGGCCTGCGCTTCGCGATCCGTGAGGGTGGCCGCACCGTCGGCGCCGGTCGCGTCACGAAGATCATCAAGTGAGCTAGTTCTCACTGACGCCTGGGGCGCTCACTCCTTCGGGAGTGGGCGCCCTTCGGCGTTTTCGGTGCCGGTGCGGCACCGGCTTCGCGCGGACGCCGTCCCGTCAGGCGAACGCGCGTTTCGTGAACGAGAGCAACTCGCGCAGAGCAGGCGAGATCTCCGGCCTCCAGACGAGGGCAAGCACCGCCTCGACGTCGACGTCGGCGATCACCCGCGACGCCAGATCGGGGTACGACGTGGCCATCGACTCGCTGAGGATCGCCACGCCCAGCCCGCGCGTCGCGAGGTCTGCGACGGCGTCGAGGGCGCTGGCCTGCAGGGCGATGGAGGCCCGGCAGTTCAGATCCGCACACCCCCGGTCCAGGACCGTGCGAATGCCGGTGCCGGGCGGCAACGTCACGAGTGGATGCGCGCACACGTCGGCGAGCGTCACCGACGACAGCTGGACCAGCGGATGGTTGCCCGGGACCGCCGCGACGAGTCTCTCGCGCGCGACGGTGAACGAGTGCAGCCCGGCGGGCTCCGCGCCCGCGACCCCGACGAGCGCCAGGTCGACGGCGCCGGCGCGGACGTCGTCCACGAGCCGATCGGAGTTGTCCTCCCTCAGGCTCACGTCGATCCCCGGATGCGCCCGATGGAACGAGGACAGGGCGTCGAACAGCGGCGTCACGGTGCAGGCGGTGACCATGCCGACCTCGAGCCGGCCCCGCACGAGTTGGTTGACGTCATCGACGGCGTCACGGACCGCGCGGGCGGCGGCCAGTGCGGCGCGGGCGTGTGCGAGGGCGGCTTCTCCGGCCACGGTGAGCGCCGCGACGCGCGTCGAGCGGTCGAACAACGGGGCGCCCAGATCGTTCTCGAGCTGTCGGATCTGTGCGCTGATACCCGATTGGCTGACGTGTACGCGCGCGGCGGCGCGGGTGAAATTGGCTTCCTCGGCGACCGCGACGAAGTACTCCAGCTGACGCAACTCCATAACTGTGAATTCTAGATATCAGCAGAACTATCTGTTGGAGTTCTGGTCTGTAGTGATCGAGGCTGGTACGGACGGATTCGGTAGCTACGAGAGGACAGATCGATGACGAAAGCGGATGTCGAGAAGGCGATGACCCCCGAGGACCTCACGAGGTTGTTCGTGAAGCGGTCGAACGCCGGGGACGCGGACGGCGTCGCCGCCCTCTACGAGGAGGACGCTGTGATGGCATTTCCGCCGGGTTCCGTCACGGTGGGTCGCGCGGCGATCCGGGACCTGTGGGCTCAGGTGCTCGCGCACGCGCCGCGCTTCGAGCCGGAGCCGCCGCTGCCGACGCTCGTCAGCGGCGATCTCGCGTTGACGTCCACGCCGCCCCGAGACGGGGCCGGGGCCCGCGCGCAGGTCGTGCGGCGTCAGCCGGACGGCAGCTGGCTGCGGGTGCTCGATCAGCCGGAGTTCGTTCGGCCGGCTCAGTAGCCGGCGACGCGCAGCCCGTGTGCGGCCGCGTAGCTCACGGCCTGGTTCATCTCGATGCGGGCACCGCCGAGCTTCGCCGACGTCCACAGCGAGGGATCGACGCGGGCGCCCTCGAGATCGGCGTCGTCGAGACGGAGGTCGCCCGTGCGGGCGCCGGTGAGGTCGGCCCCGCGCAGGATCGCCTTGCGCAGGTCCGCTTTGACGAGATTCGCCTCCCGCAGTCTGCAGCCCGACAGGTCGACGCCGCGCAGGTCGATCTCGCCGAGGGAGGCGAGCGTGAAGTCGACTTCCTCGAGGGTGAGCGGACGGATGCGGGAGTCCCGGATGACCGATCCGAGGAAACTCGAGTGGCGGAATGAGCTGTCCCACATGCGGGTGTACTCGAAGTGGCAGTTCCGGAACGCGGAGCCGCTGTGTTGTGAACCGGTGAGGTCGGCGCCCGTGAAATCGCAGTCGGTGAACGTCACCGATTCGGTGACGAGGCCCGAGAGGTCGGTGTCGCGGAACAGACAGCCCACGTAGGAGCGGTGTTGCCAGTTCTCGCCGGAGAAGTCGGCGTCCGAGAAGTCGTCCCCCTCGAAGCATGCATCGTCGGTCGAGAGTTCGGAGTCCGTGTCACGCATGGGGTCAGTCTCCTCCACCCTCGGACTCGGGCTGCGGCCGCGGGGCGGGCACCGGCGGTTGGTCGGTGCGATCGAGGTGGAGCAGCACCCGGACCGCCACGTCCGCGATCGCCGAGCCGCCCAGGGCGGCTGTCGTGGTCGCGGCGACGCGGTCCGCGGCGTCGGTCAGGGCCGCGATGTCGGTGCGCGGGTCGGCCTCGACAGTGACCTGGATCGTGGCGAGCCCGCGGTCGGAAAGTGCACGTCCGCGGGCCCGGCGCACCCCCGGCAGCCTGGCCAGTTCGGCCGCGACGCCGGTCGCGATCGGGCCCAGATCGATGGACACGGGGGTGTCGGTGACGCTCTCGAGCATGCCGGTGGGCGCGGCCCTGCGGCGACTCAGGTCGACGGCCAGGACGACAATCCCGAGCACGAGGCAGACGCCGATCGTCGCGCCGAGCGCCCAGTGCCACCACGGTTCGTCGGGGACGGCGACGACGCGGTCGCGGTCGAGTCGGCCGACCGCGTCGCGCACGGCCGCGACATCGCGGTCCCACGCGAGCGCCGCCGCACCGAGGCCGGCCAGGACGAGACCGATCAGCAGGACGAGGAGGCGGTTGAGTGCCGCCGGTCCGCGCTTCATGCCCGCCGCCGGTCGCGCGTGCGGATCTTCACCCGGAGTTTCAGCGGGCGGTCGAGAACGTCGAGGCTCGCGCGCACGGAGTCGGCGACGGCCTGTTCGAGCGCCGCTACGGCCTCCCCGGCGACGGTCTCGTCCGGACGCACGTGGACGGTGGACCGTCGGCGATCGACCGTCGTGTGCGCGACGGCCACACCGGGCACCGTGCTGGCCCGCGCGCTGCACATGCGCGCGACGTCGACCGGCCGCATCCACGTGGTCGGAGCGCCGGTGGCCGTGCGGAGCGCGACGTGGGTGCGGGTCCGCGGAGCGAGCGCGAGCAGGACGCACAGTATCCCGACGGCAAGTGCGGCGATGGCGGCCGGGACGAGCCACTGCTGCCAGTGCAGGCGTCCGATCCACTCGAAGGTGTTTCGCAGCCAGGGCGCGCCGCCGATCACGCCACGGGCGATCAGCAGTTCTCGTGCGGCGACGGCGGCGAGCGCGAGGAGTCCGATCGCCGTCACCACGGCAGCAGGCACGGCCGCCGGCGCGGCGGTCGGCGGCCGCGGCGGGGTCACGATGTCGGCAGGCGCGGGCGTCGGGCACGCGCCGCCGTCGGACTCGTCGGCGGGAAGGGCCTCGGTGCCCGCGACGAGGACCTCGAGGCGCTGCAGTGGACGGCCGGTCAGGTCCTCGATCTGCTTGCCGACCTCCCGGTGGACCCGGCGGGTGAGTTCGGCGACGTCGCAGGGCCACTGGACTCCGAGATACAGGTTCAGCGCCACGGACGCGTCGCCGGCGGAGACGTCGGCACGTGGGAGATCGCGTCCGGTGAAGCGGGTCAGCCCGCCGCCCTGAGCGACGACGCCGGGTACCCCGAGCGCCGCGGTGGTCGCGATCTTCTCGTAGGCCCGGTCCTTGATGACGAGGCCTCCGCGGGTGCCGGGATCGTCTTCCGGGGTCTCAGCCACGGCCGCGGGACCGCAGTAGGGCGCCGAGGTCGAGGTGGCCGTCACGGTGCGCGCCGATCGCCATGCCCACGGCACCGAGCAGCACCGCGAACACGAATCCGCTGAAACCGCCGAGGATTCCGGCGAGGGCGAGGAGCAGGCCTGCGATCAGTCCCATACCCGTACTGCTCATGTCCGTGGTCCTGTCTCGTCGTGGGGAAGTTCGTCCGTCAGGTCCTCGATGGTCACGTCGACGGGCACGCCGACGACCGCTCGGACGGCGTCGCGAACGCGATCGGCGGTCGCGATCAGGTCTGCCGGATAGCGCAGGATCACGTGGACCGCGCACGCGTCCGCTCCGATGCTGATCCCGGTGATCCGCCGCCCCGGCAGATAGGTCGCGACCGTCCCGAACTCGCCACCGTGCAGGCCCGAGACGCCGGGTACCGCGAGCGCGGCCGCGGCGGCGAGGTCTGCGATGTCGGGTGCTCGGATATCGGCCTCGGTCACTGGACCCTCGGCTTGGCGTCCACCTCGGAGCCGGAATCGTTCTCGTCGAACAAGACCACGTCGAAGACGGTGATGTTCACCTCGGTGACCTCGAGCCCGGTCATGTTCTCGACGGCGGCGATCACGTTGCGGCGGATCCCGGCCGCGAGTTCGTGCAGCGCGACGCCGTATTCGGCGACGATGCCGATGTCGATCGCGGCCTGCTTCTCGCCGACCTCGACGGCGACGCCCTGGCCGTGGTTGACGCGCGCACCGGGGATACGGTCGCGCAGTGCCCCGACGACGCGTGCGGTGCCACCGCCGACGTCGTAGACACCGTCGATCTCGCGAGTCGCGATGCCGGCGATCTTCGCGACGACGGCGTCCGCGATGATCGTCCGCCCCTGCGAGCTGACGAGGTCGGACGAGGGGCCGCTCCCGAACTGCACCGGAGCGCGGCCCGCGCTCGAACTGAACGAACCCGGATCAGTGGTCATCGTCGCTCCTCTTCCGGCGCCCTCCCGATGCGGTGCCGGTCGAAATCAACTGTAGTGACCGGGGTGGGGTGGCGCCGGAGATGGCGGCGCCCGGCGACGGGGTGTCGCGCATCACGGCGATTTGGTAGAACATGTTCCAGTTGTGTTCGAGTGGTCGGAGTGGTCCGAGGGGATGGCAGGGATGAGCAGCACCGAGAAGGTCGACGGTCCGGTCGTGATCGTCGGGGCCGGCCTGGCGGCCGTCCGCGCGGCGGAGGAACTGCGCCAGTCCGGGTACGACGGCGAACTGGTCATTGTCGGCGACGAGGCGCACCTGCCGTACGACCGGCCGCCGCTGTCGAAGGAGGTCGTTCGGGGCGAGAACGACGACACCACCCTGCGACCGCGCGAGTTCTACGACGAGCACCGGATCGCGCTGCGCCTCGGCTCCGCCGCGACCGGACTGGACCGGGCGGCACGACGGCTGCTGTTGGCCGACGGCAGCGAGGTCGAGTACGGCGAACTGATCGTCGCGACCGGCCTGACCCCGCGCCGCATCCCCGGCCTGCCCGACCTCGCGGGCGTGCACGTCCTGCGCTCGATCGACGAAAGTCGGGCGCTGCGAGCCGATCTCGGCGAGGGCAAGCGTGCGCTGGTCGTCGGTGCCGGGTTCATCGGATGCGAGCTGGCGGCGAGCATGCGGGCGCTCGGCATGGAGGTCGTCCTGGTCGAGCCGCAGCCGGCGCCGCTCGCGTCGGTGCTCGGTGCGCAGGTCGGCGCGCTCGTGGGACGACTGCACGTCGAGGCCGGCGTCGACGTCCGAGCCGGTGTCGGGCTGGCCGAACTCACCGGCGAGGGACGCGTCGTCGGTGCCGTCCTGACCGACGGCACCGAACTCGAGGTGGACGTCGTCGCGATCGGTATCGGTTCGACGCCGGTCACCGGGTGGCTCGAGGATTCCGGTATCGAACTGGACAACGGTGTGGTGTGCGACGCGGTCGGCCGAACCGGTGACCCGCACGTGTGGGCGATCGGCGACGTCGCGGCGTGGACCCTGGGAACGGGTGAGTGCAAGCGCGTCGAGCACTGGAGCAATGCCGGTGACCAGGCGAAGATCCTGGCCGGCGCGCTCACCGGCACTGGCGATCCGAACGCGCCGACGCAGGTTCCGTACTTCTGGAGCGACCAGTACGGCCTCAAGATCCAGGCGCTGGGCGCGGTGTCGGCCACCGACGACGTCCACGTCGTCAAGGACGACGGCCGCAAGTTCGTCGTGTACTACTCGCGGGACGGCGTCCTCACCGCCGTCGTGGGTGCGGGATCGGCCGGCGCGGTGATGAAGATGCGCGCCAAGATCGCGGCCGGGGCGCCGATCGGGGAACTGCTCGAGTCCGCCCCTGCCTGAGCGGGCTAGATTTGTCGGGTGATCGTTGCGCTCATCGACTCGGGTCTGGGACTGCTGCCGACGTCTGCGTGGCTGCGTCGATTGCGGCCCGATCTCGACCTGATGCTGTCGCTCGATCCCGAGGGCGCACCGTGGGGTCCGCGCGACGAACGCTGGGTGATCGACCGGGTGGTCGGGACCGCGCGTCGTGCGGTGGACCGCGGGGCCGAGGTCGTCGTGCTGCCGTGCAACACCGCGAGCGTCACGGCGCTCGAGCACGTCCGCGCGGACCTGGGGGACTCGATTCCCGTGATCGGCACGGTGCCCGCGATCAAGCCCGCCGCGGCGGTGTGCGACTCGGTGGCGATCTGGGCGACGGCGGCCACGACCGCGAGTGACTACCAGGCCAATCTCGTGAAGGAATTCGCGAACGGCAGTTCGGTGGTGGGGGTGGCGTGCCACGGGCTCGCCGACGCGATCGACCTCGGGGACGTCGAGGCCGCGCGGGCTGCCATCGCCGCGGCCGCCGCCCGCACCCCGGACGACGTCACCGGTGTCGTGCTGGGCTGCACGCACTACCCGCTCGTCGCCGACGAGATCGCGGCGCACCTGCCGGACGGGGTGGCGCTGTTCGACAGCGCTGAGGCCGTGGCGGCCCAGACCCTGCGCCGGATCGACGCCCTCGGGCGGGACACCACCGGCCAGGGCACCGTGGAGGTCCTACTCAGTGGGACTCGCGGCGAGCTGCCGATCAGTGCCGCGAACTTCGACGCCGGACGGCTCCTGCTCGCGGCGCCGTCGCGCTGACGGTCCGGCGCGGGTCGTCGGCGTCAGCCCAGGCGCGCCATGCCCGCGGCCACGACCTGCGCGACGGGGTCGAGTTCCTCACGGTGCTGCCGGGGGATGTCGTCGAGATCGCGCAGCCGGTCGTTGCCGGCCGCGGAGAACATCGCGGCCACCCACGCATTCGCGCACGCCCGCAGAGTTCCCGGCCGGACCGGGACCGCGGCGCTGGCCTCGAGGATCCGCACCGTGGCGTCGTGCAGGTACGACCGGAAGCGGCGCAGGTAGTCGCGGACGTCGGGGTGCGATTCGGCCTCGCGCCAGATGATCACCCGCATCACCGACGAGTGGTGATCGCGCAGGTTGAGCGCGTTGTCGAGGTTCACCAGGCTCGTGGCGGGATCGCCGGGAGCGACCAGCGGCGCGAGGTCGTCGAGCGGTTCGGCCGGGAGTCGTTCGGCGAGCAGGGCGGTCAGGATGTCCGCCTTGGTGGGGAAGTAGTAGAAGATCAGGCCTTTGGGCACCCCCGCCGCCCCCGCGACCGCGGCCGTGGACGTTGCGTCGAAGCCGTGGGCGGCGAACAGCGTCTCGGCGGCGTCGAGGATCTTCTCGCGGGCGTCGCCGTCGGTCTTCACGCTTCGTCGCCGACGCGGACGCGGCGGCATGGGGGTGCCTTCCGGTCGGAGTGGATCAGTGTGCGGCCACCCCTCCGTGCCCGTGCATTCGCGAACTCATCGCCGGCATTCCGACGACGGACACCACGACCGCGAGTGCCCCGACCACCCACGCGGTCCAGGCTGCCCCGGTCATGGTGTGGAAGTTCATCACCCACGGGGAGATGAACAGCAGCACGCCGAGCACGCCCATCGCGTAGTCCGCCGCGACCATCTCCGGTCGAGCCATGTGGAGCAGTCCGGCGACCGCGATCAGCACACCGAGCACGATCAGCGACCACACCGCCGCGTTGTTGGTATCGAGCCACAGTGGGGAGAGGGCTGCGTAGGCGCCGATGATGACGGCCGCGTAGTCCTGCCAACGAGTTGATGCCTTCATGACCAGCCTCCTAGGGAAAGGATCGTGTCCTCCACCCTCAGTGTCACGCTGACTGACCGGCCGATCAATGTTGTCCGGATTGCACTGACGTCACGGGTTCGTGCAGTTCCGGCCACGACGGGTACGGATGCGGGAAGGGCCCGACCCACCGGACGGTGGAGTCGGGCCCTTCCTGGGACCGGGTGCCGAGTGTCAGAACTCGATCTTGAGGTGATCGGTCACCGGCTTGGCCTGGCAGCCCAGGATGTAGCCGTTGGCGATGTCCTCCTCGTCGAGGACGCCGGCGTGCTCCATGGAGACCTCGCCCTCGATGACGGTGCAAGCGCAGGAGCCGCACTCGCCCTCCTGGCAGGAGTAGGGCACATCCAGGCCCTTCGACAGCATCACGTCGACGAGCGTCTGCTTCCGCGGCCAGCTGAGGTTGTGCTTCTCGCCGTCCAGCTCGATCTCGACGGTGGCGGCGTCGGCAGCCTCCTCGGCGGTGACCTCTTCGAGCTCGACGTCCGCGAACGGGTCGCCGCTCAGCGAGTTGAAGACCTCCGCGTGGACCTGCGAGCGCGGCATCCCGGCCTGGGCCAGGGCCTCGTGGATGGTGTCCATGAACGGGCCGGGGCCACACATGAAGGCCTCGTACGAGGTGTACGGAGACACCAGCGTCGCGAGCTGGGTCACGCTGGGCAGTCCCTGCACCGTCTCGATCCAGTGGATGATCGTCAGGCGGTCGGGGTACTTGGCGGCGAGCTCACGCAGCTCGGCGGCGAAGATCACCGACTCGACGTCGCGGTTGCCGTACAGGAGGACGACCTTGCCGCCGCCCTGGGTCAGCGCCGACTTCAGGATCGACATGACGGGCGTGATGCCGCTGCCGCCGCCGAAGAGCAGGAAGTCGTGGTCGAGGGACTTCGGGGTGAAGACGCCGGCCGGAGGCAGCACCTCGAGCTGGTCGCCCACCTTCAGGTTGTCGCACAGCCAGTTGGAGCCGTAGCCGTCGGCGGTGCGCTTGACGGTGACCTTGGGGGCGTCGTCGGTGAACGGCGAGCTGGCCAGGGAGTAGCAGCGCGCGACCGAGCCGGTCTGATCGCTCGGGATGCGCAGTGTCAGGAACTGGCCGGGCTTGTACTGGAACTTGCTCTTCATGTCCGCGGGGACGTCGAAGACCAGCGACCGCGAGTCGGGGGTTTCCTCGATCACCCCGGACACGGTGAGCACCGCGGATCGAGAGCTGTGCGGCACGTCGATAGTGGTCATGCGAACTCTGGTCCTCTCGTGGATCAGTGTAGAACGTTTAGAACGTGTTCTAGTTTCAGCGTAGCAGCGTAGCGACGCTACCGGGGCGATGGTAATTCGCCTCTTCCGGCTCCCGCTGATCGGGAGCATTCTCGAGCGCGCGCACGAATCCTCGAGGCGTCAGGCCTCGAGGACGAGCCAGCCGCCGTGGTGGTCGAAGACGTCGAACGGTCGCCCCGTCGATGCGCCGAGCTCCCGCAGTGCGTCGGCATCGAAGGTGCGGACGTGTCCGTGGCACGCCGTGGCCTCGTCCTCGTACGGCACGGCGACGACGACGCGTTCGCGCGCGATGCGCAGGGCCTCGGCGACGACGTCGGCGCCGGTGCGGGCGTCGACGTGCTCGAGGAGGTGGACCGCGGTCACGGTGTCGGCGCTGTCGTCGGGTACCGGGACGTTCGCGGCATCGCAGACGAGCGTGCTGATCGGGATGCCGAGGCGGGGTGCGACGGCGTCGAGCAGGGTCATCGTGCCCGGCAGGATGTCGGTCGCGGTGACGGGGACGCCGGCGCGGGCCAGGCGCAGGGGTAGGAAGCCGAAGCACGAGCCGAGGTCGAGCACCGAGCCGCGGACCAGTGCGGCGGCCTTGTCGTGGATCGGCGCGAAGTCCGCGGTGCCGTCCAGTAGTTCCTCGAGCGAATTGCGGTAGTAGACGGTCCACGACTCGAGCGCGCCCGGCACCGTGGAGCGCACCAGTCCGACCATCGTGAGTTCGAACTCCGTCTGTCCGAAGTCGGCGTCGCCGATCGACGCGGTCACCTCGGCGACCAGCCGCTCGCTCAGCGCTTCGGGGCCGAGTGCGTGCCGGACGTGCAAGCGGTCCCCGCTGCGGGTCAGGGTGATCGGACCACTCGGGACGCGTTCGACGGTGACGTGGTCGTGCGACCACAGTCCCGGGGCGCAGGGTGCGAGCGAGTCGAGCGTCATGGGGCGGTTCCGTTCAGTAGCGGCTCGTGCAGTTCGGACAGTCCGGTGTAGAGCATCCGACTGCCCTTCGTGAGCAGGTCGATCAGGTCGGCCGAGTCGTCGGCCAGCCACGTCTCGTAGGCGCCCATCGCGACGCCGAGCATCAGGTAGCCGACGGTTCCGGGCAGCTGATCGGTGGCCTGGAGGTGGAGCCGACCGGCCACGTACTCGGCGATCACCTTGCGCCATCCCTCGTACATCACGACGGAGTACGCCTGCAGTGCGGGGACCACGAAGATCAGTTCCATGCGCCGGCGGTGGCCGTCGGTGACCTCGGGCGGGAAGGTGTTGAACTCGAGAACCGCCGCGACGAGGTTGTCCAGGATCGGCTCGTCGTCGGGCATCTCCGCGAGCAGGGTGCGCATCTCGGCCAGATGCGCGTCGAAGTCTCCCCACGGCACCGCGTTCTTCGACGGGAAGTAGCGGAAGAACGTGCGACGCGCGATCCCCGCTGCCTCCGCGATGTCGTCGACGCTGGTGTCGTCGAACCCGCGAGTGGCGAACAGGTCGATGCCCACCGCCGCGATGCGGTCGCGTGTGGTGGTCGGCCTCCGGCCGATTCGCGACGACGGGTTTCTACGACTGCACACTCCTGTGACCTCCTTCACTAGTCATTGTGCACCCGATGCCATTACAGTGGTGAGTCGAGTCACAGTGAAGAAGTCACTATGACCGCAGATCCCGCTGCTGGGGTCCGATTTGGAGGAGGAATCGATGTCCGATCGCGACAGTGTCATTTCTGCCAACGAGAGCTCGCTCGTCGAGGAGTCCCTCGTGGAAGAGGTTTCCATCGACGGCATGTGCGGCGTGTACTGATCGTGTCCGAACAGGCCCTCGGCTCCGGCTCGTCGGCCGGCACGATCGATCTCGACGCGGCATGGAAGCTCCATCCGCAGGTGGCGCTGCGCCCCGAACCTTTCGGGGCGCTGCTCTACCACTTCGGGACGCGCAAGCTCTCGTTCCTGAAGAACCGGACCATCGTCGAGATCGTCGAATCGCTGCCCCAGCACCCGAACGTCGGGGCAGCCCTGCGAGCGCACGGCATCGAGGAGGATGCGGCGCGGCCGTATCTGCGCGCCCTCGGCACGCTCGCCGACTCGCACATGATCGTGCCGTCCTGATCCCAGCCTCTTCTTCACGTTCTGTACCCAACCAGACTCTTCAGATTTGAGGACTCAGCCCATGACCTCAGTTCTCGAGCCGCCCGCGACCACGTCGTCTCCCGCCGCTCCGCTCGTCCCCAAGGTCGGTCGTCTCGTAGACCAGTTCGAACTCGGTCTCGACGCCCCGATCTGCCTCACGTGGGAACTCACCTACGCGTGCAACCTGTCGTGCGTGCACTGCCTGTCGTCCTCGGGACGCCGGGACCCGCGCGAGCTCAGCACCGAACAGTGCAAGTCGATCATCGACGAGCTGCAGCGCATGCAGGTCTTCTACGTCAACATCGGCGGCGGTGAGCCCACCGTCCGCTCCGACTTCTGGGAGCTGGTCGACTACGCGACCGAGCACCAGGTCGGTGTCAAGTTCTCCACCAACGGCGTCAAGATCGACAAGAAGGTCGCCGCGCGCCTGGCGGCCAGCGATTACGTCGACGTCCAGATCTCGCTCGACGGCGCGACCGCCGAGGTGAACGACGCTGTGCGCGGGCCGGGTTCGTTCGCGATGGCCGTGCGTGCGCTGGAGAATCTCGCCGAGGCGGGGTTCAAGGATGCCAAGATCTCCGTTGTAGTCACCCGCGAGAACGTGAGCCAGCTCGACGAGTTCAAGGAGCTCGCCGACCGGTTCGGTGCGACGCTGCGCATCACGCGCCTGCGGCCGTCGGGTCGCGGCGCCGACGTGTGGGACGAACTGCACCCCACCCAGGAGCAGCAGCGTGAGCTGTACGACTGGCTGGTCGCGAACGGCGAGGGTGTACTGACGGGCGACTCGTTCTTCCACCTCTCGGCGTACGGCGACGCGTTGCCGGGGCTGAACCTGTGCGGCGCCGGACGCGTCGTGTGCCTGATCGACCCGATCGGCGACGTGTATGCCTGCCCGTTCGCGATCCACGACCAGTTCCTGGCCGGAAACATCGTCTCGGACGGTGGTTTCCAGCAGGTGTGGCAGCACTCGGAGCTGTTCCAGGACCTGCGGTCGCCGCAGACCGGTGGAGCCTGCAGCAAGTGCGACCACTACGACTCGTGCCGCGGCGGCTGCATGGCGGCCAAGTTCTTCACGGGCCTGCCGATGGACGGCCCGGACCCCGAGTGCGTCCAGGGTTACGGCACGTCCGCGCTCGAGGCCGATCGCACGGTACCGAAGTCGAGCCAGGACCATTCACGGACCGGCAAGCGCGCCGAGCGGCGCACGCCGCAGGCGCCGGTGCCGCTGACCCTGCTGACCCGTCCTCCGGCGAAGATCTGCGACGAAAATCCGCTTGCCGGAATGGAATAGAAGTAGTTCACGAGCAGTACGAGAGGTTTTTCAATGGCCAAGAACACGTGGTTCGAGACGGTTGCCGAGGCGCAACGGCGCGCGAAGAAGCGTCTGCCCAAGTCGGTGTATGCGGCACTGGTTGCCGGCTCCGAGAAGGGGCTGACCGTCGACGACAACATCGCGGCCTTCTCCGAGCTCGGCTTCGCCCCGCACGTGGCCGGGCTGTCCGGGGAGCGTGATCTGTCGACCACCGTGATGGGCCAGCCCATTTCGATGCCCGTGATGATCTCGCCGACGGGTGTGCAGGCCGTGCATCCGGACGGCGAGGTCGCGGTCGCCCGCGCCGCGGCGGCACGCGGCACCGCGATCGGCCTCAGCTCCTTCGCGAGCAAGTCCATCGAAGAGGTCGCGGCAGCCAATCCGCAGACCTTCTTCCAGATGTACTGGGTCGGCGATCGCGACACGCTGCTCCAGCGCATGGAGCGGGCTCGCGCCGCGGGTGCGACCGGTCTGATCATCACGCTGGACTGGTCGTTCTCCAACGGCCGCGACTGGGGCAGCCCGTCGATCCCGGAGAAGATGGATCTCAAGGCGATGTTCCAGTTCGCGCCGGAGGGCATCACCCGCCCGAAGTGGCTGTGGGAGTTCGCAAAGACCGGCAAGGTCCCGGACCTGACGACGCCGAACCTGGCGGCGCCGGGCCAGCAGCCGCCCACGTTCTTCGGGGCGTACGGCCAGTGGATGGGCACGCCGCTGCCCACGTGGGAGGACGTCGCCTGGCTGCGTGAGCAGTGGGGCGGACCGTTCATGCTCAAGGGCGTCATGCGGGTCGACGACGCCAAGCGGGCACTCGACGCCGGTTGCTCCGCGATCTCGGTGTCGAACCACGGCGGCAACAACCTCGACGGCACCCCCGCTCCGATCCGGGCGCTGCCGGCGATCGCCGAGGCGGTCGGTGATCAGCTCGAGGTCGTGCTCGACGGCGGCATCCGCCGCGGCAGCGACGTCGTCAAGGCGCTCGCCCTCGGCGCCCGCGCCGTCATGATCGGGCGTGCCTACCTCTGGGGTCTGTCGGCCAACGGCCAGGCAGGTGTCGAGAACGTCCTCGACATCCTCCGCGGGGGCATCGACTCGGCGGTTCTCGGCTTGGGCCACAAGTCGATTCACGACCTGAGCCCGAACGACCTCGTGGTCCCCGAGGGCTTCCGCCGCGATCTCGGCGTCGGCTAGAACACCGCGCGCGTGCGCGGCAGCCTCACCGAACCGTTCACCCTGGCCGGGCGCATCGCCCCGGCCAGGGTGCTCTTCGGTCCGCACGAGACCAATCTGGGCGACGCCCGCGCACTGTCCGCTCGGCACGTCGCGTACTACGAACGTCGTGCCCGCGGCGGCGCCGGACTGATCGTCACCGAGACCGCGTCTGTTCACCGGAGTGACTGGCCGTACGAACGGTCCCCGCTGGCCGCGGACTGCGAGCCGGGTTGGCGTGCGGTGGCGGACGCGTGCCGCCCGCACGGGACGCTCGTGCTCGCGGGTCTCGGGCACACCGGGCTGCAGGGGTCGAGTGCGTGGTCGCAGTCGGCGTTGTGGGCGCCGTCTCGCTTCCCGGACCCGGTGTCGCGGGAGCTGCCGATGGAGATGGAGCCCGGCGAGATCGCCGCGCTCGTCGAGGGTTTCGGTCGGGCTGCCCGGCTCGCGGTGGCCGCGGGCGTAGACGGTGTCGAGCTCGACGCCGGCCCGTCCTCTCTTCTGCGCCAGTTTCATTCGGGGCTGACGAACCGGCGCACCGACGGCTACGGCGTCGATCGGCTGCACCTCACGCGTGAGGTGCTCGCTGCGGTCCGGGCGGAACTCGGTGACCGCATCCTGTCGCTGCGGCTCAGCTGCGACGAGCAGGCGCCGTGGGCAGGCATCACCCCGGACGACGCGGCGAACCACGTCGCTGAGTTGGCCGAGTCGCTGGACCTGCTCGTGGTGGTCCGGGGCGGGCCGTACTCCACCGCCGCCTATCGGCCGGACGGCCACACCGCGCCCGGGTTCAATCTCGGGCTGTGCAGATCGATGCGTGCTGCCGCGGGCGGCCGGGTTCCGGTGGTGTTGCAGGGCAGCGTCGTAGACGCGGCGCAGGCGCAGCGGGCGCTCGACGACGGCGTCGCGGATCTCGTCGAGATGACGCGCGCCCAGATTGCCGAGCCGGACCTCGTGTCGCGGGTGCGGGCCGGGTCGGCCCCGCGGCCGTGCGTGCTGTGCAACCAGACCTGCCTGGTCCGGGATCCTCGCAACCCGGTGGTGACGTGCATCGGTAACCCGACGGCCGGATTCGAGACTGTCGATCCGGAACCGGTCGCAGTGGCCGGCCCCGCCTCCGCGCAGGTCGTGGGCGGAGGACCTGCCGGGCTCGAAGCGGCGCGCGTGCTCGCGTCGCGGGGCTTGCGGGTGACGTTGACGGAGCGCACCACTCGGCTCGGTGGGATGCTCCGCACCGCCGCAGCTGGACCGGGCCGGACACGACTGTCGATGCTCGCCGATTGGCTCGAGGCGGAGTGCCGTCGACTGGGTGTGGAGATCAGGACGGCCGCCGAGATCGAGCCGGACGATGTCGCGGACGGGCGGAGCGGAGACGGGGCGCTGATCGTCGCGACCGGGAGCAGGCCCCGCCCGGCACCGTGCCCCGTGGATGCCGCGATGCGCGTGCTCACCGCGGCCGAGGTGCTGTCCGGTTCCAGGGTGGATGCGGGGCCGGTCGTCGTGTTCGACCCGGTCGGCGGCCCGGTGGCGGTGTCCGTCGCACTGCTGCTGGCGGACCGCGGGGTGGACGTCACGATCGCGACGCCCGACCAGTTGGTCGGATCGAGACTCGGGCCGACGGGAGATCTGGTGGCTGCGAACAAACGCCTGCGGGACGCCGGTGTGACGGCGCTTCTTGCGGTTCTCCCGATGGCCGGGACAGCGGGAGAAGTGCTGCTGCAGAACCGCTTCACGGGTGTCCGCTTCGGCGTACCGTGCTCGGTACTGGTCGACTGTTCGCTTCCGTTGCCGAACGAGTGGTCGGCCGTGGGCGAGGGTGCGGTGAGGGTCGGCGACTGTGTCGCCCCCCGCACCGTCCTCGAAGCGGTCCGCGAGGGAAGACTCGCGGCAATGTCCATGTCGCAGTACGAGGTAGTCACGGGTTAGGAGATCACGGTGGGACAGTTCGACGGCAAGGTCGCCTTCATCACGGGCGCGGCGCGTGGGCAGGGACGCACGCACGCGGTGCGGTTGGCGCGCGAGGGCGCGGCGATCATCGCGGTGGACGTCTGCAAGAGCGTCACCGACCACAACACCTACGACGCCGCGACGGCCGACGACTTCGCGGAGACCGTTCGACTCGTCGAGGCCGAGGGCGCCAAGATCTACGCCCGCGAGGCGGACGTCCGCGACAGCGCGGCGCTGAAGGCCGTCGTCGACGCGGGTGTGGAACAGTTCGGCCGGCTCGACATCGTGATCGCCAATGCCGGTATCTGCAACTGGAATCGCTTCTGGGAGATGTCCGACGACCAGTGGGAGACGCTGATCGACATCAACCTCACCGGCGCCTTCAAGACCCTCAAGGCCGCAGTGCCGGCCATGATCGAGGCCGGCAACGGTGGCTCGATCATCGTCGTCAGTTCGGTTGCCGGCATCAAGGCGCTGCCCGGCCAGGCGCACTACGCGGCGTCGAAGTTCGGTCTCGTCGGTCTCACGCAGGCCGCGGCGAAGGAACTCGGCGAGTACAAGATCCGCGTCAACTCGATCCATCCGTACGGCGTCAACACGCACATGGGCACCGACCCGGGCAGCCTCGTCATCCTCCAGCAGTACCCGCACTACGGCCCGAACTTCGCGCCGATCCTCACCGAGAAGCCCATCGCCGATCCCGACGACATCTCGGATGCGGTGCTGTGGCTGGCCGGTGACGGCGCCAAGACGGTGACGGCCAGCCAGGTCGCACTGGACCAGGGCAACACGAAGGTCTGACGCGACCGATCCATGCTGTATCCACGGTTGTCGTCCCCGCTTCGCCTCGGCGGGCGGACCCTGCGTAATCGGGTCGTGTTCACCGCGCACCTGACGAACTACGCGCACGGGGGTCTGCCCACCGAACAGCACGCCGCGTACTACGCGGCCCGTGCCGCCGGCGGAGCGGGGATGATCATCACCGAGGAACAGTGTGTCCATCCGTCGGACTGGCCGTACGAGAAAGTGATTCACGGCTATCGCCCGGAGGCGGTGGACGGGTACCGGGCGATCACCGACGCTGTGCACGGTCACGGCGCGGTGATCCTCGCGCAGCTCAACCACAACGGCGGGCAGGGGTCGGGCATGTATTCGCGCCGACCGCTGTGGGCGCCGAGCCCCGTTCCGGATCCCTTGTTCCGGGAGGTGCCCAAGGCGGTCGACGCGGCGGAGATCGCGGAGCTGGTGGCCGCCTACGCCGTCGTCGCCGGCCGTTGCCGCGACGGCGGATTCGACGGCGTCGAACTGCAGGGCTCGCAGTCGTCGCTCATCCGGGGGTTCCTGTCCTCGGCCACGAACCGGCGGAGCGATCGTTACGGCGGATCCCTCGAGAACCGCGCCCGGTTCCTCGTCGAGGTGATTGCCGCCGTCCGAGCCGCGATCGGTCCGAATCTGGTGCTCGGTGTGCGTCTTTCGGGCGACGAGCAGGTGCCCGGCGGGACAGTGCTCGACGAGGCCGTCGCGGTGGCCCGGATCGTGGAGGCCTCGGGGGCCGTCGACTACATCAACACCACGATGGGCGTGGCGACCGAGACGCTGCACCTGGTGGAGCCGTCCATGGCGACTCCCCGCGGCTACGCGCTGCACATCTCGGAGGCGATTCGGGCAGCGGTGGCGCTGCCGGTGATCGGCGTGGGCCGGCTGAAAGAACCGGCCGAGGCCGAACGCGCGCTCACCGACGGGCGGTGCGATCTCGTCGGTATCACTCGCGGGCAGATCGCCGACCCCGATTTCGCGACGAAGGCGCTGCGCGGCGCCGCGGACGAGATCCGCACCTGCCTGTCGTGCAATCAGGAGTGTGTGGGACGCATGGGGCTGGGTCGTTGGCTCGGTTGCGTCGAGAATCCCCGTGCCGGAAAGGAATCGGTTCCGCTGCCCGATCCGCGGGTGACCGGCAGACGGGTGGCGGTGGTCGGGGGCGGGCCGGCGGGGCTGTCGGCGGCGGCGACCGCGGCTGAGCGCGGGCATCGGGTGACACTGTTCGAACGCTCGCCTGTCGTGGGTGGTCAGATCCGGGTCGCGTCGTCTGCAGCGGGGCGCGGCGAGCTGGGTGATCTCGTACGGAATCTCGAGGGTGAATGCGTGCGTCGCGGGGTGCGGATCGAGACCGGTGTCGAGATGAGCGCGGAGCAGTTGCGGGCGCTGGCCCCGGACGTGGTGGTGGTCGCGACGGGGGCGCGTCCGGTTCGCCCGTGGTGGGCGGGGGAGTGCGCTCGTGTGGTCCATGCCCGGGGCGTGCTGGACGAAAGTGTGACCCCGGCCGGGCGAGTTCTCGTGGTGGACGAGCTGGGTTTCCATCAGGGGCCGTCCGTGGCGGAGACGTTGGCTGCTCGCGGTTGTGCCGTGACCATCTGTACGCCGGGAATGATCGTCGGCCAGGACCTGGGTGTCACACTCGACATGGAGCGATGGCAGCAGCGAGCGCACCGTGCAGGCATCGAGCAGTGGACCGATGTGGCGGTGAGCGGTGTCGCCGATGCGGCGGGCCGTCTGCGGGTCACCCTGGACAACCACCTCTCCGGTGTCACTCTGACCGAGGCGTTCGACTGGCTGGTGTGCGCGAGTCACCAGGAACCCTGTGACGAGTTGTGGAAAGTACTGACACACAGTGGCTCCACTCCGTTCGAGGTGTATCGGATCGGTGACGCCGTGACGCCGCGCCGCTCGCATGCCGCGGTGATCGAGGGGCATCGGGTGGCGGTGTCGCTGTAGCAACGACGACGCCCCCGACACAGTGTCCTACGCTGCGTGTGGTCCTGCCCGCCTATTGGCTGGGATGGGTTTCTTGTAGGGGTCGACGGTGCTGGGTGGTGTGAACCACGGGTGCCGGTCGGCGCCGATTCTCACGTCCCAGTGACTGTGGTGGAGGAGTTGGTGGTGGTAGCTGCAGAGTAGGACGAGGTTGTCGAGGTCGGTGGGGCCGCCGTCGGCCCAGTGCTTGATGTGGTGGCCTTCGCAGTGGGCGGGTGGTGTGCCGCAGCCGGGAAAAGCGCAGCCGTGATCGCGGGCGATCAACGCTCGACGCTGTTTCTTCGACACCGTCCGGCTGCTGCGGCCGAGATTCAGGGGGACGCCGTCGTCCATGACGATGGGGGTGAGGTGACAGTCGCACGCGATCCGGCGTGCGGTCGCGATGGACAGCGGCCCGGTGTGGGGCAGGCGTGCGATGTCTTTGTCGCCGAACAGGTCCGACCCGCCGTCTGGATTCACCCACTCGTGAGCCGACTTGCTGCGGGCGAGATCGGCGGCGTTCACGTGTAGTGACAGGTGGGGTCGCTCGCCGCCCTCGATCGGGGCGTCGCCGGAGTCGAGGTAGCGGCGCAGGATTTCGGCGAACGCGTCCGCGCGCTGCCGTGCCGGGGGGCGTTTCTCGGCGGGGTCGTCGAGAAGATTCCTCGGTTTGGTCAACGCCGAGAGTGCCGTCAGGAGCATTTCGCCGGTGACGGCGTCGAGGTCACCCTTGACCGAGACCCGTCCGTTCAGAGTTTTCGAGGCGTGGAACTCGTTGCGCTCGGTGTCTTCGCTGGGTGGGAGTTCGTCGGATTCGAAGATCCGCTCCAACCGCGAGATGCAGGTGCGGACCGTCGTGGTGGTGGCGGTGGGTCCGGTGGCGCTGTCCAGCAACACTTTCCGGCACGAATCCAACGCTTCGTTCGGCATGCCGCGCGGCGGGGTCTCGCAGAACTTCCCGATCAACGCCGCGTGCTCGGCCGATACATCGCCGGCATTGAAGGCGTCGGCGATCTCGGGCTGCCGGGCGAGCATCCTGCCCAATGCGAGGATCCGTGCCGCGGCCGGCACTTCCAACAGTGAGTTCGCAGCCAGCCACTGCTTGACGCTACGAAATCCGAGGGTGTCGAACGAGACTGCGCGCGCATCGACTTCGGCGGCCATCGCTACCCGCAACGCTTGGAGCCGTTCGATCTCACGGCACACGTCGGCCATGCCCTGCACAAGGGCCGCTTCGGCGAGCGATCCCACGTCGCCAGGCCGCAGCGAAGCGACTGCGATGCCCGAATTGTTGAGTCCCCCCGGATTCATGACCCGAGCGTAGTTCGAATATATGTTCGAGTCAATGGGTATCGAGTACGCCACGCAGTAGGGTCTGGGCGTGCCGGACCCTCGATCTGACAAGACCCGGGCGCGCGACGTCGATCGCGCGCAGACGTGCAGCCTGCTCGACGCCGCATATGCGGACGGTCAGCTGGGTGTCGAAGAGCACGAGTCCCGTACTGCGGCAGCGATGCGCGCGACGACGCTCGGCGCGCTTCGGGCGCTGACCAAGGACTTGCAGGTACCCGATCATCTTGTCGGTGACGGGACCGGCGGTGAGTCCGAGACTGAATCCGACTCCGGCTCGCCGCGGTCGCGCCACCTCCTTGTGGTCCTCGCTGCGGTGGTCGTCGTGGCGTTGATCGTGGTCGGCCTGGTCCAGGTGATGTCCGCCGGGGGCTCCAATGGCCCTGCCGCCTCCTCCGAATCGAGCGCCGACGACCACTCGGCCGAGTCGATCGCTCTGTTCACCGCCGACGGCATGCGCGAGTTCGTGCGCCGCTTCGAGTCGAAGTTCGGCAATTTGGTCGCCGACGATGTCGATCTGTACCGCGATGACGCGGTGGTTGCGAAGATGATCCCCCGGCAGCCGACCCGGATGCAGCGGTGGATGTTCACGGGCGCTGCCGGATTCGAGCCGTGGACGCCGCCCACGATGCGGGACGAGGACCAAGATACGGTCGACCTCGCGCTACTCGACAGCGAGTCCATCGCCGATCTGGTCGGGCGCGCTACCGGCCTCGTGGGTCTGCCCAGCGGCCACGTCGATCGGGTCGCCATCCGCGCCCTTCGCTCGCCGTCGGGTGTCGCCGAGCCGCAGGTCACGGTCTACGTCGTGGACGCCGACGTCGCCAAGGGGAACGTGACGGCGACATTTGCCGGCGAGGTCGTCGAGGTGCAGGGCCCGTGAGCGGCGGGAGGCCGCTCTACCATCGACCGATGGACCTCGCCCGCACCCCGTGGCCCGATGTGCCGCGCGACGACCTCACCGTCGCGGTCCCGGTCGGATCGTTCGAGCAGCACGGCCCGCACCTGCCGCTGGACACCGACACGCGCATCGCGACCGCTCTCACCGGCGCTGTCGCCGGCGCGCTCACCGGCGTCGTGAAGGCGCCTGCCATCACGTACGGGGCGAGTGGCGAGCACGAGGGCTTCGCCGGGACGATCTCGATCGGCACCGAGGCGCTCGAGGCGCTGCTCGTCGAGTGCGGCCGCTCGGCGTGTCGGTGGGCCCGGCGTGTCGTGTTCGTCAACGGCCACGGCGGGAACGGCCCGGCGTTGGTGAAGGCCGTCGAACTCCTTCGCTACGAGGGCCGCGACGCGGCCTGGTTGCCGTGCGCGGTACCGGGTGCCGACGCGCACGCCGGACGCACCGAAACATCCCTGCTGCTGCATCTTTCACCCGCTGACGTGGCGATGGACCGCGCCGAGCCCGGCAACACCGCGCCCATCGCGGACCTCATGCCGCAACTGCGGTCGGGTGGCATGCTCGCGGCGACCCCCAACGGCATCCTCGGCGATCCCACCGGGGCCACCGCAGAGGAGGGGGAACGACTGTTCGCAGACCTCGTTCGCCGGGCCGGAAAGGCGATCGAGAACTGGGCGCCACGGCCCGACGGGAGGCTGGTGTGACTGGTGTGGCGGTTTGTCCTGGTTTTTCGCGGCAAGTTCTGCTCGTGACTGCACCGCCCCTTAACATCGTCTGATGCGCAATGCTCGACTCCCCGACGGGTTCGGGGTCCGCCTCGATCCCCAGGTACGCGCCTATTCGGGAGGCCGGGTACTGATCGGCGGGTCACCGATGCGGATGCTCAAGCTGGCACCGGCGGCGGCCGAGATGATCGGCGACGGCTACCTCGAGGTCGTGGACTCGCAGACCGCTGTGGTGGCGCGTCGCCTGCTGGACTCGGGCGTCGGGAACCCGCGCCCCATGAGTACGCCGTCGCCGAGTGACGTGACGGTCGTCGTGCCGATCCGCGACAACGTCGACGGCATCGCGCGCCTGGTGCCGGCGCTGCGGGGGTTGAACGTCATCGTCGTCGACGACGGTTCCGCCACGCCCCTCGAGCTTCCGGATCTGTCCGGGTGCACCGCCCACGTGACGCTGCTGCGGCACGACGCCTCGCGCGGCCCGGCCGCTGCCCGCAACACGGGACTGCATGCGGCGCAAACACCTTTCGTCGCCTTCCTGGACTCGGACGTCGTACCGAAGACCGGGTGGCTCGAACTGATGCTCGGGCATTTCAGCGACCCCGCGGTGGCACTGGTGGCGCCGCGCATCGTGGCCCTCGAACCCGAGGGTTCGATGCTCGCCCGGTACGAGCACACGCGCTCTTCACTGGACCTGGGCCGCAAGGAGGCCGCGGTCCGCTCCGGCAGCCCGGTGGCGTACGTGCCGAGCGCCGCGATGCTCGTGCGCCGCGACGTCCTGGTGGAGGCCGGTGGATTCGACGAGACCATGCACGTCGCGGAGGACGTCGATCTGTGCTGGCGTCTGCAGGAGTCGGGTTGGCGATTGCGGTACGAACCGGTGTCTCAGGTAGCGCACGACCACCGCGTCACCTTCCGGAAGTGGTTTTCCCGCAAGCTCTTCTACGGCACCGGTGCGGCCCCGCTGGCGTCACGGCACGACGGCATGGTCCCGCCGCTGGCGATGTCGAAATGGACGCTGTTCGCCGTGCTCGCGGCGGCGACGGGAACGCGTATCGGCCTGCTCGGCAGCCTCGCGACCCTGCTCGTGACTGCGACGCGACTGCGGCGCACGTTTCGTGAGCTCGACCAGCCGACACGGATCGCAGCGATCCTCGCAGCTCGCGGCTTTGCCGGTGGCGCATGGCAACTCGCGTCCGCGATGTGCCGTCACTACTGGCCGGTGACGTTCCTGGCGGTTCTGTGTTCGCCGCGCATTCGGCGCCTGGCCGTGGCGGTGGCCGTCGCCGAGGGCGTCGTCGACTGGGTGAAGCATCGTGAGCCGGGTGGTTTGGACCCGCTGCGGCACACGGCATTCAAGCGACTCGACGACGTCGCGTACGGCGCGGGCCTGTGGCAGGGCGCGGTTCGTGCCCGGGACCTGCGAGCACTCGCTCCCCGTATCGGCAGCTGACGGTGAGTCGGGACCAGCCGCATCCGTCCGAGTCCGCCGATGTCGTCGTCATCGGCGGCGGCTCGTGCGGCAGCGTTCTCGCCGGACGGCTCAGTGAGGATCCGAGCCGTCGGGTGCTGCTCGTCGAATCCGCTCCCGGACATCGGATTCCCTCGGAATATCCCCCCGAGCTCGTCGACGCCGGGGTGCTGCCGGTGGGGCCCGACAGTCGTTGGGTGTGGCCGTACCAGGTGAACCTCACCAGCGAACGGTCCGGGTGGATCGCTCGCGGCCGGGTCCTCGGTGGTTCGGGGGCCGTCAACGGTGGGTACTTCGTGCGCGCGCAGACGGACGACTTCGATCACTGGCCGCGGTCGTGGTCCTTCGACGAGGTGCTGCCGTACTACAAACGCATCGAATCCGACGCGGACTTCACCGGACCGTGGCACGGCTCGGACGGGCCGATCCCGGTGCATCGGGAACCTCGTGATCGCTGGCACCCGGTGAGCAGCGCCTTCGTGGACGTTGCCCGCGACGCGGGGCACGCCGAGGATCCGGACAAGAATGCGCCCGGTTCGCACGGCGTCGGCCCGGTGCCGCTCAACATCCGGGACGGCGTGAGGGTGGGTCCGGCGTCGGCCTACCTCCTGCCGAACCTGGGGCGCCCCAACCTCACGGTGCGCTCCGGCGCAACGGTCACCAAGGTGCTGTTCGACGGCACCCGCGTGGCCGGCCTCGAGATCGCGACGGAAGAGGGGCTGCACACCATCCGTGCGTCGACGGTCGTCCTCACTGCCGGCGCAGTGGCGACCCCGCACCTGCTGATGCTGTCCGGGGTCGGCGACGCCCGACACCTCCGAGATCTCGGCATCGAGGTGGTCGCGGACCTGCCGGCGGTGGGGTCCGGTTTCAGTGACCATCCCGAGGTGGTGCTGCCGTACAGCTACCGGGTGCCGGTGCCCAGGACCACGAGTGTGCCTGCCCTGCAGGTGACCCTCAACGCCGACGGCATCGAAATGCGCCCGTACACAGCGTCGTTCGGTGACCTCATACCCGGATCCGGGATCGGTCGGCCGTGCCTGGGTGTGGTGCTGATGAAGCCGCACAGCCGCGGTGAGATCAGACTGGTCTCGGCCGATCCGGGCGCCCCGCCCTCGGTGTCGTACCGCTACCTCGAGTCGGCGGCGGATCGGGACGCGCTGCGGGCCGCGGTGCTCCATGCCGCCGACCTGATGCGCACCGGTGCGATGCGTGCCCTCGTCGATCCCGACGACGTCGACACGTCGGACGAGTGGTTGTCGGATCACCTCGGCACGTCGTTGCACCTGTCGGGCAGTTGCCGGATGGGGGCCGACCCGGCGACGTCGGTGGTGGACGAGGAGTGCCGCGTCCACGGTGTCGACGGACTGTTCATCGTCGACACGTCGATCTTCCCCGCGATCCCGGGCCGGGGCCCGCACGCCACCGCCGTGATGGTGGCGGAGCGTGCGAGCACCCTCCTGTGAATCAGCTCGAGACGGCGTCCGATGCGGCGACGTCGGTGGCCCAGCGGTAGTCGGCCTTGCCGGCCGGTGTGCGCTTGACCTCGTCGACGACAACGAACGCGCGCGGCACCTTGTAGCCCGCGAGTGTCTTGCGGCAGTGGTCCTGGACGGCGTCGAGGGTCAGCTCGTCGGAGCCGGGGTACACCGCGACGACGGCGGCGACGCGCTGCCCCATCCGCTCGTCCGGCACCGGTACGACGAGGGCGTCGGAGATCGACGGATGTGCGTGCAGTGCCGCCTCGACCTCCTCCGCGAAGACCTTCTCGCCGCCGGTGTTGATGCACTGCGAACCGCGGCCGAGGAAGACGATGGTGCCGTCCGCCTCGATCGTGCCCATGTCGCCGAGCACCGAGATGCGGGTGCCGTCGGCGCGGGTGGGGAAGGTGCGGGCGGTCTTCTCCTCGTCCTTGTAGTAACCGAGGGGAACGTTGCCGATGCGCGCGATGTACCCGATCTCGTCGGAGCCCGCGGGAATCTGCTCGAGACGTTCGTTCACCAGGATCAGGTTGGGGGAGGGGGGCATGCGCAGGTTGCCGTTGTCGTCGATCGTGAACGCGCCGTCGTTGCCGGACTCCGACGCACCGAAGTTGTCGCGCAGCAACAGTTCCGGTTTGACGGCCAGCATCCGCTCGCGCACGCTCAGTGACCAGATCGCGCCGCCCGAGGTGATCGAGAACAGCGAGCTGAGGTCGACCTCGCCCTTGCGGCGTTCCATCTCGTCGACCAGCGGCAGCCCCATGCCGTCACCGACGATCAGGATCACCTGCAGCTTCTCCTTCTCGATGCCTTCGACGACCTTGACGGGATCGAAGTCGCGCATCACCACGAGGCGGGCCCCGAGGGTGAAGAAGGTGAACAGCGAGTACGACGCGGCGCCGTGCATGAGCGGCGCCGCGATCAGGAACGTCATGTCGGGGAACTCCTTGGCGGCGGCCGCGATCTCCGCGAGATCCTTGCGGGCTTCCGCGCCGTAGGGGTTGCCGCCCGACAGCGGCTTGTGGAAGAAGTCGTCGTGGCGCCACATGACGCCCTTCGGATAGCCGGTGGTGCCGCCCGTGTAGAGGACGTACAGGTCGTCACCAGACCGGGCGGGGAAGTCGGTGGCGTCCGAGTGCGCCTGCGAGTCACTGAACGGCAGCACCGTCACGGACCGTGCCTCGGCCGCGGTGAGCAGCTCCTGCTCGGGTTCGCCGACGACGATCACCGTCCGGACCAACGGGCAGTTGTCGAGGAGGCCGGCGAGGGTGCGCTGGTGCTCGGGAAGTTCGACGACCACCGCGACCGAGTCCGAGTTGGTGAAGATGTACTCGAGCTCGGACGGGGTGTACCGGTAGTTCACGTTGATCGGGACCGCGCGGATCTTGAGGATCCCCAGGAGCGACGTCACGTGCTCGATGCTGTTCTTCAGGAAGAGCGCCACGTGCTCGCCCGGTGCCACCCCGGCCTCGGCCAGGAAGTGTGCAACCTTGTTCGCTTCCGCGTTCAGGCTCTTGTACGACAGGTGCTGGCCTTCGTACGTCAGCGCGATGCGGTCGGGCACGGCGTCCGCGACGGTCTCGAAGATATCGGCCAGGTTGAACTGCATCGGCATTCCTTCCAGAGCAACGAATCATCCGGTGGAACGTGTTCCACCTCTGGTCCGCACACTAGCCAGTCGGATGCCGGTTTCGTGACGAAATCGGACATCCTCCGTCGCGCGGAGGCGAAGTGTGCTGTTGCTCCGAAGTGGCGCCGTCGCCCAGTTGTGACCACTTCTACGTCGTAATCGCAATGTTCGCGTGCTTAGTGTCCTGTGTCACACCCCGATCGGGGTGTTCGCCCCGTCCGAGTAAGGAGTCTTCGATGAGCGTGTACGCCCGCCCTGGTTCTCCCGATGCCCTGATGTCCTTCGAAACGCGCTACGACAACTGGATCGGCGGCGAGTGGGTGGCTCCGGTGAAGGGGCAGTACTTCGAGAATCCGACACCGATCACGGGCCAGCCGTTCTGCGAGGTCGCACGGTCGACCGCCGAGGACATCGAACTCGCCCTCGACGCCGCACACGCCGCGGCGCCGGCATGGGGGAAGACGCCGGTCGCGCAGCGAGCGCTCGTTCTGAACAGGATCGCCGACCGGATCGAGGCCAACCTCGAGAAGATCGCGCTCGCCGAGTCGTGGGACAACGGCAAGCCGATCCGGGAGACCCTGAACGCCGACATCCCGCTCGCGGTCGACCACTTCCGCTACTTCGCCGGCGCCATCCGCGCGCAGGAGGGTGCGCTGTCGGAGATCGACGCGGACACCGTCGCCTATCACTTCCACGAGCCGCTCGGCGTGGTGGGGCAGATCATTCCGTGGAACTTCCCGATCCTCATGGCGACGTGGAAGCTCGCGCCCGCGCTCGCGGCGGGTAACGCCGTGGTCCTCAAGCCGGCCGAGCAGACACCGGCGTCGGTGCTGTATCTGTTCTCGCTCATCGGCGACCTGCTGCCGCCCGGTGTCGTCAACATCGTCAACGGTTTCGGTACCGAGGCCGGCAAGCCGCTCGCGTCGAGCCCGCGGATCAAGAAGATCGCGTTCACCGGTGAGACCACGACCGGCCGGCTGATCATGCAGTACGCGTCGCAGAACCTCATCCCCGTCACGCTCGAACTCGGCGGCAAGAGTCCCAACGTGTTCTTCTCCGACGTGCTCGCCGCGAACGACAGCTTCCAGGACAAGGCACTCGAGGGTTTCACGATGTTCGCGCTGAACCAGGGCGAGGTGTGCACGTGCCCGTCGCGCGCACTGATCCAGCGCGATATCTTCGACGACTTCCTCGCGCTCGCCGCGGTGCGCACCAAGGCCGTTCGGCAGGGTGACCCGCTCGACACCGACACGATGATCGGTGCGCAGGCGTCGAACGACCAGCTCGAGAAGATCCTGTCGTACATCGAGATCGGGAAGAACGAGGGCGCCCGGGTCGTCACGGGCGGCGAGCGCGCCGAGCTCGGCGGCGACCTGTCCGAGGGGTACTTCGTTCAGCCGACGATCTTCACCGGCACCAACGACATGCGGATCTTCCAGGAGGAGATCTTCGGTCCGGTAGTGTCCGTGACGTCCTTCGCCGACTACGACGAGGCCATCGCGATCGCGAACGACACCCTCTACGGTCTCGGCGCCGGCGTGTGGTCGCGGGACGGCGGCGTCGCGTACCGGGCCGGACGCGACATCCAGGCGGGCCGGGTGTGGACCAACACCTATCACCAGTACCCCGCGCACGCGGCGTTCGGCGGCTACAAGCAGTCCGGCATCGGGCGCGAGAACCACCACATGATGCTCGATCACTACCAGCAGACGAAGAACCTGCTCGTCAGCTACGCGCCCGGCGCACAGGGCTTCTTCTGATCGAACGACCGAGTCCGGAGGTTTCGCATGGCCGAGACGATGAAGGCCGCGGTAGTTCGTGAGTTCGGCAAGCCCCTCTCGATCGAGGACGTCCCGATCCCGAAGCCGGGACGCGATCAGGCGCTCGTGAAGGTACGGTCCAGCGGCGTCTGCCATACGGACCTGCATGCCGCCAAGGGAGATTGGCCCGTCAAGCCGACGCTGCCCTTCGTTCCGGGGCACGAGGGCTACGGCGAGGTCGTCGAGGTGGGGGAGGGCGTCACCGAACTGACGGTGGGCGATCTCGTGGGCAATGCGTGGCTGTGGTCGACGTGCCTCGAGTGTCGCTACTGCCGCACGGGCTGGGAGACGCTGTGCGAGAGACAGATCAACGGTGGATACACCGTCGACGGCTCGTTCGCCGAGTACATGCTGGTCGACTCCAGGTTCGCCGCCCGAGTGCCGAAGGGAGCCGATCCGATCGAGGTGGCGCCGGTCCTGTGCGCCGGAATCACCGTCTACAAGGGGCTCAAGGTCAGTGCCCTCATCCCGGGCCAGTGGGTGACCATTTCCGGGATCGGCGGGCTCGGGCACGTCGCGGTGCAGTACGCCACCGCGATGGGGTTGCGCGTCGCCGCGGTCGACGTCGCCGACTCGAAGCTCGCGCTTGCGGCCCGCCACGGCGCGGAACTGCTCGTCAACGCATTCGAGGAGGATCCGGTGGAGAAGGTGCGGCAGGCCACCGGCGGCACCGACGCGGTATTGGTGACCGCGGTCAGTCCGGCCGCGTTCGCGCAGGCGATCGGCATGGTCCGACGGGGTGGAACCGTCACGTTCACGGGCCTGCCGCCCGGCGAGTTCCCCACCCCGATCTTCGACACCGTGCTGAAGGGGTTGACGCTGCGCGGATCGATCGTCGGCACCCGGCAGGACATGGTGGAGGCGCTCGACTTCTACTCCCGCGGCTCGATCCATCCCACCGTCCACGCGCGGCGAATCGAGGACATCAACGATGTTTTCGACGAACTCGATCGCGGCATGATCGACGGCCGCGTCGTCCTGGACTTCGCATGAGCGCGGCCCCGCCCCGCGCGGTCGTCACGGGCGCGGCGGCGTCGTTGCTGCGCCACCTCGCGGACGTCCACGGCCCGCTGATGCTGCACCAGTCCGGGGGCTGCTGCGACGGCTCGGCACCGATGTGTTTCCCGATGGGAGAGTTCACCGTCGGCGATCGGGACGTCCTGCTCGGGGTGTTCGATCTGAGTCTGGGGGTGGGCGAGCTCGGCACGATCGCCCCGCAGGACGACGACGCCGTGCCGCTGTGGATCTCGGGTCCGCAGTTCGACGCGTGGAAACACACGCAGTTGGTCCTCGACGTCGTCCCCGGCCGCGGTGCGGGGTTCAGCCTCGAGGCGCCGGAGGGGGTGCGCCTGCTCAGCCGGGGGCGGGTGTTCGACGCCGCCGAACTCGCCGCGCTGGACGGCGAGGTCCCGCTGCTCGGTGCCGACTGGGAACGCGGCGCGCGTCCCGGGCCGGCGTCGGCCCCGCTCGTGGTGGCCGAGGCCGCCGACGCGTGCCCGGTGCCGGGCCACCGTGGGTGACCCGGCGCGGATCCTCGGGCGGTAGGTTTCCTGTCGGAACCACCGCACACACGAGGAGAACACGATGGCCTTCGCGGGCAACGTCGACGAACTGGCACTGCTGCAGACGATCCGGCTGAAGGGGCAGGTGACGGCCGACGTCCTCGCCGCGCAGCTGGGCGTCGCACTCGCATCCGCGGAGGCGGCACGTGACGCCCTCCTGGCGCAGGGCAAGGCGGAGGAGACCGGTGACGGCGCGTTCGCGCTGACCGATGCGGGTGTGGCCGAGCTCGGCGATCAGCTCGACGCCGAGCGCGTGTCGATCGACGAGGATTCGATCGCCGAGATCCACGAGCGCTTCCTGGAACTCGACGGTCCGCTGCGCGAACTCGTCGAGGGCGACCCGAACGTCGAGGCGCTCGCGGCGCTGGACCGGAAGGCGCAGGACGTCCTCGACGACGTCTCCGCGTTCGTGCCGCGGCTGTCGCGCTACCAGGACCTGTTCGCCGAGGCGCTGCGGAAGGCGCAGGCCGGCGACGCGGCGTGGATCGCCGCCCCGGAGATCGCGTCGTACGCCACGGTGTGGGGTGAGATCGCGCGCGAGCTGCGCGGCGCCTGCGGGCTGGACGAGGACGCCGCGGCCTGACGCGATCCCCGCCCGGCGGCCGGACGGCCGGTGGGCGGGGCACCGGACTATGTTCCAACCATGGTGCTGCACTATCCCCGTGGCGTCGCGGTCGTCGCGGTTTTCCTGTCCGCCCTGGCGGGGTTCGTGGACGCGATGGGATTCATCACGCTCGGTGGATACTTCGTCTCCTTCATGAGCGGTAACTCGACCAAGCTGGCGGTCTCCCTCGGCGAGGGGCTGGTCGGCACCGCGTTCACCGGTGCCGGCATCGTCGTCCTGTTCGTGATCGGGGTGATGGCCGGATCCTTCACGGGCAGGACCGCCGGACGCAGTCACCGCCAGGCGGTTCTCACCCTCGTCGCGGTGCTCCTCGCCCTCGCCGCGACGGCCCACCTCGTGGGGGGCACGCCCGTCGCGATCGCGCTGATGGTCCTGGCGATGGGGGCGGAGAACGCGACCTTCGAACGCGAGGGAGAGGTGAGTATCAGCCTCACCTACATGACGGGAACTCTCGTGAAGATGGGCCAGCGCCTGGTCACCGCGCTGACGGGCGGCGAGCGGTGGGGGTGGGTCCGGCACTTCCTGCTCTGGGCGGCGATGGTGATCGGAGCCGCTCTCGGGGCGTTCGCCCACAATCTCCTCGGATTGAACGCGCTGTGGGCGGCCGCGTCGTGGGCGGCGGCGCTCGCCGTCGTCCTCGCCCGGATGCCCCCACCGCGCCCCGCGCGCGGGTGACCCAGCTCACTCCACCCCCTTTCGGGGGTGGCCGGTCAGTGACGTGGATCACTACCTTTCCTCGCAGTCGCTGACGCCAATCGGGGCGTCACGCACGGCTCGAGAAGAGGGATCCATGACGACTGTGTCGCCATCGGTCGACTCGACGATCACCCCGCGCACCGGAGTGCGCAGAGTGGCAGTCGCGAGTTGCATCGGAACGACGATCGAGTTCTACGACTTCTTCATCTACGGAACCGCTGCCGCACTGGTCTTTCCGACGGTGTTCTTCCCGGCGCTCGGTTCCACCGCGGGCACCGTCGCGTCCTTCGCGACATTCGCGGTGGCGTTCATCGCCCGGCCCGTGGGCGCAATGTTGTTCGGGCACTACGGCGACCGCATCGGACGTAAGAAGACCCTCGTCTCGACGCTGCTGCTGATGGGCATCTCGACGCTCCTCATCGGGTTGCTGCCGGGGGCGGAGACCATCGGGGTCGCGGCGCCGATCATCCTCGTGCTGCTCCGGTTCGGTCAGGGCTTCGCGGTCGGCGGCGAATGGGCCGGCGCGACCCTGCTCACCGCGGAGTACGCCCCACCGGGCAAGCGCGGCCTGTACGCGATGTTCCCCCAACTGGGCCCGGCAATCGCGTTCGTGCTCTCGAGCAGCACGTTCATCCTCACCGGGGCGATCTTCGGCGACACCAACGAGGCGTTCCTCGACTGGGGCTGGCGCGTGCCGTTCGTGTTCTCGATCGTCCTCGTCGGCATCGGGCTGTACATGCGTCTCGCCATCGAGGAGACTCCGGTGTTCCGCGCCCAGCAGGCGTCTGACGACACGTCGGCTCCGCGGACGCTGCCGTTCCTCGACGCATGGCGATTCCAGTCCAAGGAGATCCTGCTCTCGGGCGGCGCCCTCGCGACGCTGTTCGCGCTCTTCTACATGGGCACCGCGTTCCTCACCAGCTACGGCACCAAGACCCTCGGGTTCAGCCGCCCGTTCGTGCTCGCCGTCGGCATCGTCTCGGCCGTCGTCTTCGGCGCGGCGATCGTCGTGTCGGCGCTCTACTCGGACCGGATCGGCCGCCGCCGGGTCATCATGATCTCCTGCGTTCTCGCCGTCGTCTGGGCGCTCGTGCTCTTCCCGCTTCTCGACACCGGCTCGGCCGCCGCGTTCGTGATCGGCATGTGCGTCACGCTCGCGATCTTCGGCATGGCCTACGGACCGTGCGGGGCTCTCCTGCCGGAGATGTTCCACACGCGCTACCGCTACACCGGTGCCGGGCTGGGCTACAACCTCGCCGGCGTGCTCGGCGGCGCGATCCCGCCGCTGATCGCGGCGCCGCTGGCCTCGTCCTTCGGCAGCTTCGCGATCGGCCTGATGCTCGCGGTGCTCGGCGTCGTCAGCTTCGTGTGCACCAGGGCGCTGGTCGAGACGAAGGACCGCGCCCTCTGAACGTTCGTTCTCCGAACGTTTGACCGGTCGGGGGTGTTCGAACACTGAACAGTTGTCGGCACCCCCGACCGTCGACTATGTCCTACATCACACTCGAGCGAGTACGTTGGGGGAGCCCGCATTGCCGGGCTTTCCCCGTGGGTGCCGGGAAGGCGCCCGGAGAGGAACGCGATGACCACGACTTCGCTGTCGCAATCGGTGCCGAGCTACGCCTCGGGCACGTGGGATGCGCCCATGCTGGGCGACACCATCGGCGACAACTTCGACCGCACCGTCGCGGCGCACGGCGACCGGGACGCGTTGATCGATCGAGGCTCGGGCCGCCGCTGGACCTATCGTGAGCTCGCCCGCGAGGTCGACGCGCTCGCGACGGGATTGCTCGGCACCGGCATCACGAAGGGCGACCGGGTCGGCATCTGGGCGCCCAACTGCGCCGAGTGGACGATGGTGCAGTACGCGACGGCGAAGATCGGTGCGATCCTGGTCAACATCAACCCCGCGTACCGCTCCCACGAGCTGGAGTACGTCCTCGATCAGGCGGGAATCCGGATGCTGATCGCCGCACCGGCGTTCAAGACGTCCGACTACGCGGCGATGATCGAGCAGGTCCGCCCCGGACGTGCCGCCCTGGAGCACGTGCTGCTGCTGGGGTCGGAGCAGTGGGACCGGCTGCTCGACGACGGACGGGCCGCTCTCGAGGCCGACCGCGCAGCCCTGGACCGGGCGCAGGGGGCGCTCTCCGCCGACGATCCCATCAACATCCAGTACACCTCGGGGACAACCGGATTCCCGAAGGGCGCGACGCTCAGTCACCACAACATCCTCAACAACGGCTACTTCGTCGGCGAGCTGTGCGGATACACCGAGCACGACCGGGTGTGCATACCGGTGCCCTTCTATCATTGCTTCGGCATGGTGATGGGCAACCTCGCGTGCACCAGCCACGGAGCGGCGATGGTGATTCCCGGTCCGGCGTTCGAGCCGGCCGCGACTCTGGCGGCGGTGCAGGCGGAGCGGTGCACATCGTTGTACGGGGTGCCCACGATGTTCATCGCCGAACTGGCCGACCCCGACTTCGACAGCTACGACCTGTCGAGCCTGCGCACCGGCATCATGGCCGGATCGCCGTGCCCGGTCGAGGTGATGAAGCAGGTCATCGAGCGCATGGGCATGGCGGAGGTGTCGATCTGCTACGGCATGACCGAGACGTCGCCGGTGTCGCTGCAGACCCGTCGGGACGACTCCATCGATCAGCGGGTGTCCACGGTCGGTCGTGTCGGCCCACACCTCGAGGTCAAGATCGTCGACCCGGCGACGGGACTGACGGTGCCGCGCGGCGAAGCGGGGGAACTGTGTACGCGCGGGTACTCGGTGATGCTGGGTTACTGGAACAACCCGGAGAAGACTTCCGAGGCAATCGATTCCGCCCGCTGGATGCACACCGGTGACATCGGGGTGATGGACTCCGACGGTTACGTCGCGATCACCGGCCGGATCAAGGACATGGTGATCCGGGGCGGCGAGAACGTGTATCCACGGGAGATCGAGGAGTTCCTCTACACGCATCCCGACATCCTCGACGCCCAGGTGATCGGCGTGCCGGACGCGAAGTACGGTGAGGAACTGATGGTGTGGATCCGGATGCGGGAGGGCGCGCAGCCGCTCGACGTCGACAAGGTTCGCGAGTTCTGCACGGGGCGCCTCGCGCACTACAAGATCCCGCGGTACGTGCATCTCGTCGACGAGTTCCCGATGACGGTGACCGGAAAGATCCGCAAGGTCGAGATGCGGGAGCTGTCGCTCGAACTGATCGATCGCGGCTGATCGGAGGAGTCGGTGGTGCACGGTCTACGGCCGGAGATCGAACTGTCCTGGAAGCGTTCGCAGCTCAGCGGCATCGACCCGGCCAGGGTGCCCGAGCCGACCCTGTTCGATCCGTCGGACTCGTCCGAGCGTCTGTTGCGGGCAGCCCGCCCGGTGCTCGACGAACTCGGGGTCCAGTTGGCGGGGACGGGCTGCGGGGTTCTCCTGGTCGACCGCGACTGCCGTGTGGTGGCGCGCGTGTTCGATTCGGACGCGCTGCGAGGCGCGATGGAGGGTGTCGGTCTGCTGACCGGCGTCGTGCTCAGCGAGGAGAACTACGGCACCAACGCGCTCGGCACACCGCTCGAGGTGCGGCAGGGCGTGGTCGTCCACGGTCACGAGCACTTCCTGGAGTCGTTCCGCCAGTTCAGTTGTTACGGACAACCGATCGTCCATCCGGTGACCCGGCGGATCGAGGGCATCCTCGACATCACCGCCACCGAGAAGACCGCGAACCCGCTCTTCGCGCCGTTCGTCGCCCGCGCGGTCGGCGACATCGAGGCGCGCCTGCTCGAGGGGGCGCGCGAGTCGGATCGCCGCGTCGTCGACGCGTTCCAGCGCGCCGCCCGGCAGCGCGGACTGGCGGTCGCCGCGATGGGGCAGGACATCATGCTCACCAACAAGGCCGCGGTCGAGATGCTCGCGCCGAGTGACCACGCGGCGCTGCGCGCCCTCGCGGCGGACGTCCCGGCCGGGGAATCGCGTCGGCTGCACTTCGCGTTGTCGGCCGGCGGGAGCACGGCCCTGCAGATCGACCGGGTCGCCGGAGCGGACAGCGGTGCCCTCTTCCTGCTCGACGCCGGTCGGACGCGGGCACCGGTGCGCCGCACCGCCGTACCGCAGGACGCGACGTCGCGGCTGCGACGCCGGTTGCACGAATTGCGATCGGGTACGGGCTCGCTCGCGCTCGTAGGCGAACCCGGCAGCGGACGGACGTGGGCGGCCCGGCAGTTCGCCGACGGCGCGGTCGACGTGCTGGACGCCGCGCAGATCGTGGGGCAGGGGGAGCGCGAGTGGTCCGCCGGGCTGCTCGAGGTCGTCGGGCAGGCGCCCTCGCACGTGCTGATCGAGCACGTGCATCTGGCGCCCGACTCGGTGCTCGCGCTCATCGCGTCCCTCGTCGCGAATCCGGCAGGACCGCGGATCGTCATGACCAGCGACCCGGTGGACACCGTGCCGCCGGCTGCGCGTGATCTGCTCGCGCGCTGCGGAAATCAGGTGAGCGTCCCCGCGCTCCGGCATCGGATCCGCGAACTCGACGGACTGGTCGCGGCACTCGCGGATCAGCTCGGGCGCGCGGATCTCAGGCTCGGGCCCAGCGCACTGGCCGCGCTGTCCGAGCACGCCTGGCCCGGGAATCTCGTCGAGTTGCGTGCCGTGCTCGCCGGGCTGCCGGACCGACCGGACGGTGGCGTCGTCCGGGTCGAGGATCTGCCGGAGGACTACCGCGCGCCGGGCCGTATCGCGCGGCTCGGTGGGCGCGAGCGGGCCGAGCGTGACGCGATCGTCGAGGCCCTCAGCGAGAGCGGTGGCAACAAGGTGCATGCCGCGGCTCGACTCGGGATCAGTCGAACGACGCTCTACAGCCGTATCCGCGCGCTCGACATTACCGTCTGACCGGGCGATCGGCAGAGCTGTCCAAAGCTTGAACAGTTGACGACCCACCTCCCGAAGCACGATGGCTGTGTTGCACATCACAGACAGAACTGCAGGAGGTTCGGGCATGACAGTCGTTGCCGAGCAGACCCTTTCGCCGCGAGTTCGTGAGTTCCTCGCCGGCACCAAGCAGTTGTACATCGACGGCGAGTTCGTCGACGCTGCGTCGGGGCGGACGTTCGTCACGTACGACCCCGCGACGGGCGAGCGCCTCGCCGACGTCGCACACGGGGAGGCCGAGGACGTCGACCGCGCGGTGCGCGCGGCACGACGGGCTTTCGAGCCGTGGGCCGCGATGAAGCCCAACGAGCGTGAGCGTCTCATCTGGCGGGTCGGCGACCTGCTCACCGAGCGTGCGGCGGAGTTCGGGCAGCTCGAGGCGCTCGACAACGGCAAGTCCGCCGCCATCGCATCGGCCGTCGACACCGCGTGGGCCGCGGACGTGTTCCGCTACTACGCGGGCTGGGCCACCAAGATCGAGGGCAGCACGGTCAACGTGTCGATGCCGTTCGTTCCGGGCGGCGAGTTCCACGCCTACACCCTCCGCGAACCCGTCGGGGTGTGCGGGCTCATCGTGCCGTGGAACTTCCCGCTGCTGATGGCGTCGTGGAAGCTCGCGCCCGCACTCGCGGCCGGCAACACGGTGATCCTCAAGCCTGCGGAGCAGACCCCGCTCACCGCGCTCATGCTGGCCGAGGTCTTCGAGGAGGCCGGTTTCCCGCCCGGTGTCGTCAACGTCGTCACGGGGTTCGGCGACGCCGGCGCCGCCCTGTCGGCGCACGACGACGTCGACAAGGTGGCATTCACCGGCTCCACCGAGGTGGGCAAGAAGATCGTCGAGGCGGCGAAGGGCAACCTGAAGAAGGTGACTCTCGAGCTCGGTGGCAAGAGTCCCAACATCGTCTTCGCGGACGCCGATTTCGATGCGGCCGTGCAGGGTTCGCTCAACGCGTGGCTGTTCAACCACGGCCAGTGCTGTGTCGCGGGTACGCGACTGTACGTCGAGAACTCCATCTTCGAGCGTTTCACCGAGGCCGTCGCGGAGGCCGCGAGCAACGTCAAGATCGGGCCCGGGCTCGACCCCACCACCGAACTCGGCCCGCTGGTGTCGCAGGAACAGCTCGACCGGGTCACCGGATACCTGCGCGACGGTCTCGCCGACGGCGCCCGCGCCCTGACCGGCGGCAAGCGCTGGGGCGAGACGGGCTACTTCGTCGAGCCCACGGTGCTGGTCGACGTCGAACCCGACTTCAGTGTCGTCCGGGAGGAGATCTTCGGACCCGTCGTCGCGGCCATGCCGTTCGATGCCGACGAGGGGATCGTCACCGCCGCCAACGACTCGATCTACGGACTCGCCGCGGGCATCTGGACCCGGGACATCTCCAAGGCGCATCGCACCGCGCGCCGCCTGAAGGCCGGCTCGGTGTGGATCAACCAGTACAACGGGTTCGACACCGCGATGCCGTTCGGTGGCTACAAGCAGTCCGGCTGGGGCCGTGAGCTCGGCGCCTCCGCCATCGACCTCTACACCCAGACCAAGGCCGTCAACGTCGCGCTCTGACTTCGACATCCCCGACAGAACACTTCGAAGGAGAACCCATGAAGACCAAGGCCGCCGTGCTGCTCGACGCCGGGAAGCCGTTCGAGATCATGGAACTGGACCTGGACGGGCCCGGCCCCGGTGAGGTCCTGATCAAGTACACCGCTGCGGGACTGTGCCATTCGGACCTGCATCTCACCGACGGCGATCTGCCGCCGCGCTATCCCATCGTCGGCGGGCACGAGGGTTCCGGCATCATCGAGGAGGTCGGTCCGGGCGTCACCAAGGTCAAGCCCGGTGACCACGTGGTGTGCAGCTTCATTCCCAACTGCGGCACGTGCCGCTACTGTGCCACCGGGCGGCAGAACCTGTGCGACATGGGAGCCACGATCCTCGAGGGCTCGATGCCCGACGGCACGTTCCGATTCCGCTCCGGCGGTAAGGAGTTCGGTGCGATGTGCATGCTCGGCACGTTCTCCGAGCGGGCGACCATCTCGCAGCACTCGGTCGTCAAGGTCGACGAGTGGCTGCCGCTCGAGACCGCCGTTCTCGTCGGCTGCGGTGTGCCCTCGGGGTGGGGGACGGCGGTGTACGCGGGTGGCGTCCGCGCCGGCGACATCGTCGTCATCTACGGCATCGGTGGTCTCGGTATCAACGCCGTCCAGGGTGCGGTGCAGGCCGGCGCCCGATACGTGGTGGTTGTCGATCCGCTCGAGTTCAAGCGGGAGACCGCGCTGAAGTTCGGGGCGACGCACGCCTTCGCGTCAGCGGAGGAGGCCGCGGTGAAGGTGAACGAACTCAGCTGGGGCCAGGGAGCCGATCAGGCACTGATCCTGGTGGGCACGGTGGACGAGGAGGTGGTGGCGGCAGCGACCGCAGTCATCGGCAAGGGCGGCACCGTGGTCATCACCGGCCTCGCCGATCCGACCAAGCTGACCGTGCACGTCTCGGGTGCCGACCTGACCCTCAACGAGAAGACCATCAAGGGGACGCTGTTCGGCTCGGCCAATCCGCAGTACGACATCGTCCGCCTGTTGCGGATGTACGACCAGGGTGAGCTCAAACTCGACGAACTGGTCACGACGCGCTACTCGCTCGAGGACGTCAATCAGGGCTACGAGGACCTGCGCAACGGCAAGAACATCCGCGGCGTCATCATCCACGAGTCGTGATGGACTCGCTCGCACAACGATCTCGGTGATCTTCCGCCCTGGTTCGTCGGAGAAAGTACCGTCGAGCCAGGGCGGGAGTGTGTTCCGCGCATGACGGGGGCGTAGGAAAGGAGCCTGTCATGGGCGAGATCATCGGCACGATCATCTTCGGCGCGGTCATCGGCGTCCTCGCGCGCTTGGTGGTCCCGGGCAAGCAGGCGATGGGCTGGATCATCACGATCGTGATCGGCATCGTCGGCGCGCTGATCGGCTACTGGATCTGGGGACTGATCAGCGACAAGGGAGACACGCCCGGCATCGACTGGTGGCGGTGGATCATCAGCATCGCGGTCGCGGCGGTCCTCACGCTCGCGTACACGTCGGTCACGGCCAAGCGGAGCTGACGGACTCAGCGGGTCTCGGCGGCGAGCGCCGCCAACGTCATTCGGCGCAGCACCGAGCGGGTCAGATCCCCGTCCGCCGCATCGGCGGTCGGGGACACGGCGCTGTAGGGAGTCGAGTTGATCAGGCCGAACGCCGCGTGGGCGGCGATGCGCGCCTGCGTGCTGTCGAGACCCGGATCCATCTTCCGCAGTACCCCCACCCACAACTCGACGTACCGACGCTGCGTCTGACGCACCCGGTGGCGGGCTTCGTCGGGCAGCGAATGCAGGTCGCGGTCCTGTACCCGGATCAGGTCGGGCTCACCCAACGCGAAGTCGAGGTGGAAGTCCACCAGTTCCGCGAGGGCCCGGTGGGGGTCGGGCACCCGCTCGACGACATCTGTTCCACCCGCGAGCAGCCGCTCGCTGATGTCGGTGAGCAGTTCGACGAGCAGCGCGTCCTTGTTGGGAAAGTGTCGGTACACGGCGGGTCCGCTGATTCCCACCGCGGACCCGAGGTCTTCGAGGCGCACACCGGGGAAGCCGCGTTCGGCGATCAGCCGTGCCGCGGCATGCAGGAGCTCGCGGCGTCGGTCGGCCTTGGCGCGGCTGCGCCGGCCGGGGACGACACCCGCTTCACGATCGACGTCGGTCATCGGTCACATATTTCCGTTCGTGTGATCTGGACAACTCAGTTAATCACGGATAACCTAAATTCAGTTAGTCGGGATTAACCGAATCTCATCGTATCCATCAACTGCGAGGACGGTGACGTGACAACCGCTCGAACCGCTTCCATCAGCTCCCATCGGGAGCAACACCTCGCCCTCGTGTCCGAGTTGCGCGGCAGGCTGGCCGCGGCGGCGCTCGGCGGCAGCGAGAAGTCCCGGGAGCGCCACGTCGCTCGCGGCAAGCTGCTGCCCCGCGATCGCGTCGACGCCCTGCTCGACCCGGGTAGCCCGTTCCTCGAACTGGCCCCGCTCGCCGCGAACGGCATGTACGACGACGAGTGCCCCGGTGCCGGGGTGATCGGCGGAATCGGCCGAGTCTCCGGCCGGGAGTGCGTGATCGTCGCCAACGATGCCACCGTCAAGGGCGGCACCTACTACCCGATGACGGTGAAGAAGCACCTGCGGGCGCAGGAGATCGCGCTGCAGAACAATCTGCCGTGCATCTACCTCGTCGACTCCGGTGGCGCGTTCCTGCCGATGCAGGACGAGGTGTTCCCCGATCGCGAGCACTTCGGGCGGATCTTCTACAACCAGGCGACCATGAGCGCCAAGGGGATTCCTCAGATCGCCGCGGTGCTCGGCTCGTGCACCGCGGGCGGTGCGTACGTCCCGGCGATGAGTGACGAGGCGGTGATCGTGCGCAATCAGGGCACGATCTTCCTCGGCGGTCCGCCGCTGGTGAAGGCGGCGACCGGCGAGGTGGTCACGGCCGAGGAACTCGGTGGCGGCGACCTGCACTCCAAGGTCTCGGGCGTCACCGACCACCTCGCCGAGGACGATCGTGATGCCCTGCGCATCGTCCGGAACATCGTCGCGACCCTCGGTCCGCGCGCGCCCCGGCCGTGGGACGTGGCCGAGCCGGTTGCGCCCGTTGCGGACCAGGACGAGTTGTACGACGTGGTCCCCACGGACCCGCGCATGCCGTACGACGTGCGCGAGGTCATCACCCGCCTCGTGGACGGCGACGGCGACGGGGCGCCGCGGTTCCAGGAGTTCAAGGCCGAGTACGGCAAGACCCTGGTCACCGGGTTCGCCCGCATCCACGGCCACCCGGTCGGCATCGTCGCGAACAACGGCGTGCTGTTCGCCGAGTCGGCGATGAAGGGCGCCCACTTCATCGAACTGTGCGACAAGCGCAGCATCCCGCTGCTGTTCCTGCAGAACATCACGGGCTTCATGGTCGGCCGCGAGTACGAGGCCGGCGGCATCGCCAAGCACGGCGCCAAGATGGTCACCGCCGTCGCCTGCGCCCGGGTGCCGAAACTGACCGTGGTGATCGGCGGCTCGTACGGTGCGGGTAACTACTCGATGTGTGGCCGCGCCTACTCGCCGCGATTCCTGTGGATGTGGCCGAACGCCCGCATCTCCGTCATGGGCGGTGAGCAGGCCGCGTCCGTTCTCGGCGCCGTCGGGTCCGGGAAGGATCCCGACGCGATTCGTGCCCAGTACGAGGCGCAGGGCAACCCCTACTACTCGACCGCCCGGCTGTGGGACGACGGCGTGATCGATCCTGCCGATACCAGAACCGTTGTCGGCCTGGCGTTGTCGGCGTGTGCGAACGCGCCGCTCGAGCCGGTCTCCTACGGCGTCTTCCGGATGTGAGGGCACATATGACTACACAGTTCCAGACGATCCTTGTCGCCAACCGCGGCGAGATCGCGGTCCGGGTGATCCGCACTCTCCGGCAGATGGGGATCCGCTCGGTCGCCGTCTACAGCGAGGCCGACGCCGGCGCCCGGCATGTCCGCGAGGCCGACACCGCCGTACTGATCGGGCCGGCGGCGGCCCGTGAGAGCTACCTCGACATCGACCGGGTGCTCGACGCGGCGAAGCGCACCGGCGCGCAGGCGATCCATCCCGGGTACGGGTTCCTCTCCGAGAACACGGCGTTCGCCGCGGCTTGTGCTGCGGCCGGTATCGCCTTCCTCGGCCCGTCCGCGCGGGCCATCGAGGTGATGGGGGACAAGATCACCGCGAAGAACGCGGTGGCCGCGTTCGACGTCCCGGTGGTGCCGGGCATCGCGAGGCCGGGACTGTCCGATGCCGAACTGATCGCGGCCGCCGACGACATCGGCTACCCGGTGCTCGTCAAGCCGTCCGCGGGCGGCGGCGGCAAGGGTATGCGGTTGGTCGAGGATGCCGCGGATCTGCCCGGTGCGCTGGTGAGCGCACGCCGTGAGGCGGCCTCGGCCTTCGGGGACGACACGCTGTTCCTGGAGCGGTTCGTGTTGCGGCCCCGGCACATCGAGGTGCAGATCCTCGCCGACGGCCACGGCAACGTCGTGCATCTCGGCGAGCGCGAGTGCAGCCTGCAACGCCGGCACCAGAAGGTGATCGAGGAGGCGCCGTCGCCGCTGCTCGACACCGCGACCCGGGCACGGATCGGCGCCGCTGCGTGCGACACCGCCCGCAGCGTCGACTACACGGGCGCCGGCACCGTGGAGTTCATCGTGTCCGCCGACCGGCCCGACGAGTTCTTCTTCATGGAGATGAACACCCGCCTGCAGGTGGAACACCCGGTGACGGAGTTGGTGACCGGACTCGACCTCGTCGAGTGGCAGGTTCGGATCGCCGCCGGCGAGCCGCTGGGATTCACTCAGGACGACGTCACACTCACCGGACACGCGATCGAGGCGCGCGTGTACGCCGAGGATCCGTCTCGTGGCTTCCTGCCGACCGGCGGCACGGTCCTCGGTCTCGCGGAGGCGACCGGTGCCGGCGTGCGTGTCGACTCGGGGCTGCAGGACGGGACCGTCGTCGGCAGCGACTACGACCCGATGCTGGCGAAGGTGATCGCGCACGGCGACGATCGGGCCGAGGCGTTGCGACGGCTCGACCGGGCGCTCGCCGACACCTCGGTGCTGGGCGTGGTCACCAACATCGCCTTCGCGAGGTTCCTGCTCGCCGACGACGACGTTCGCGCCGGACGTCTCGACACCGGTCTGCTCGATCGCCGGGTCGCCGACTTCCACACCCCGCCGGTCGACGACGACGTCCTCGTCGCCGCGGCCGCCTACCACTGGCTCGCACTCTGGGCCCGGGACACCTCGAATCCGTGGGACGTCCCGAGCGGGTGGCGGGTCGGCGGGACTCGTCCGGTCTCGCTGCGCCTGCGCGCCGGTGACCGTACCGAGCACGTACTGGTCGCCGGCACTCCCGCCGACGGCCTCGTGCACGTCGAGGGCGGCGAGAAGTGCACGCTCGCAGCACGACTCGACGACGGCGTCCTCACCGTCGTGCTCGACGGGCGTAGCGATCGCTATCGCGTCGCGGAGGACGCCGACACCCTGTGGCTCGCCGGCGCCACCGGCACGTGGACCGTCTCGCAACTGCGCGAGGCGAATGTCCGCGGCGGCGACGCCCACGCCGGCGACGCCGAACTGACCAGCCCGATGCCCGGCACCGTCATCGCGGTGGCCGCGGCGTCCGGCGACACCGTCGACGCCGGGACCGCCGTGGTGGTCGTCGAGGCGATGAAGATGGAACACACCCTGTCCGCGCCGATCGGCGGCGTCGTCGAGGTTCTCGTCGCCGTCGGCGATCAGGTCAAGGTCGATCAACCCCTCGCGCGGGTCAGTCCCGCCACCGAATCACAGCCCTCACCCGAACTCGCAACGGAGGATGCCGCGTCATGACCGAATATCTGTCCACCGGATCGCTGCCCGACGAGTACCAGCAGCTTGCCAAGACCGTTCGGGACTTCGCGCAGAACGTCGTCGCTCCGGTGTCCGCGGAACACGATGCGAACCACACGTTCCCGTACGCGGTGGTCGACGGGATGGCCGACATGGGCCTGTTCGGTCTGCCGTTCCCCGAGGAGTACGGCGGCATGGGCGGCGACTACTTCGCGCTGTGCCTCGCGCTCGAGGAACTCGGCAAGGTCGACCAGTCCGTCGCGATCACGCTCGAGGCCGGTGTGTCGCTGGGTGCGATGCCGGTGTACCGCTTCGGCAACGAGGAACAGAAGCAGGAGTGGCTGCCGCAGCTCACGAGCGGCAAGGCGCTGGCCGCGTTCGGTCTCACCGAGCCCGGCGCCGGCAGCGACGCCGGCGGCACCCGCACCAAGGCCGAACTCGCCGACGGCGAGTGGGTGATCAACGGCAACAAGCAGTTCATCACCAACTCGGGAACCGACATCACCAAGCTCGTCACGGTGACCGCGGTGACGGGCACGAAGGACAACGGGCGCAAGGAGATCTCCACGATCCTCGTGCCGACCTCCACCCCCGGCTTCACCGCCGAACCGGCGTACGACAAGGTCGGCTGGAACGCCTCCGACACCCATCCGCTGACGTTCCAGGACGTGCGTGTGTCCGAGGCGAACCTGCTCGGCGAACGCGGCCGGGGCTACGCGAACTTCCTGCGCATCCTCGACGAGGGCCGCATCGCGATCGCAGCTCTGGCGGTGGGCGCCGCGCAGGGCTGCGTCGACGAGTCCGTCCGGTACGCGAAGGAACGCGAAGCGTTCGGGCGTCCGATCGGGGCCAATCAGGCCATCGAATTCAAGATCGCGCGCATGGAGGCGCGGGCCCACACCGCACGGGCCGCGTACTACGACGCGGCCGCACTCATGCTGTCCGGCAAGCCGTTCAAGAAGCAGGCGTCGATCGCGAAACTCGTCGCGAGCGAGGCCGCGATGGACAATGCGCGCGATGCCACCCAGATCTTCGGCGGATACGGTTTCATGAACGAGTACCCGGTGGCCCGGCACTACCGCGACAGCAAGATCCTCGAGATCGGGGAGGGCACCACCGAGGTCCAGTTGATGCTGATCGCACGGGAACTGGGGGTCTGACCAGTGACGGCACGAAAGATCGTCCAGCGTGGGCTGTGGTTCGAGGAATTCGAGACCGGGGTCGTGTACGCCCACCGGCCCGGGCGCACCATCACCGAGGCGGACAACGTCCTGTTCACGACGCTCACCATGAACACGCAGGCGCTGCACCTCGACGCCGCGTTCGCCGCCGAGACGCAGTTCGGTGAGCGGCTGGTCAATTCGATGTTCACGCTCTCGACGCTGGTCGGTCTGTCGGTGGCCCAGTTGACACAGGGCACCATCGTCGCGAACCTCGGATTCTCCGAGATCGCGTTCCCCAAGCCGCTGTTCCACGGCGACACGCTGTACGCCGAGACCGTCGTGACCGACCTGCGCGAATCCCGCAGCCGGCCGGGGGAGGGCATCGTCACGCTCGAGCACACCGGCCGCAATCAGCACGGTGACGTCGTGGCGACCGCCGTTCGCAAGACCCTCGTCAGGAAGAGGCCGGCATGAGTGAACCGTCGAACGGCGAGAGCATCTGGGCGGGAACGATTCCCGGGTCTGCGTGGCTGTTCTGTCCCGCCGACCGCCCGGAACGCTTCGCGAAGGCGGCCGCCGCGGCCGACGTGGTGATCCTCGACCTCGAGGACGGCGTCGCACCCGCCGACAAGGAGGCCGCGCGTCGCGCACTCGTCGACGTCCCGCTCGACCCCGACCGGACCGTCGTCCGCGTCAACGCGCACGGTACCGACGACCACGCACTCGACTGCGCCGCACTGGACCGCACGCCGTACACCGCGGTGATGCTGCCCAAGTGCGAGTCCGTCGACCAGGTGCTCGACCTCGCGCCGCTGTCGGTGATCGCTCTCGTCGAATCGCCGCTCGGGGCGCTCGCGATCGAAGGGGCGGTGCAGGCCGAGAACGCCGTCGGCGTGATGTGGGGAGCCGAGGACCTCGTCGCGGCCCTCGGCGGCACGTCCAGCCGGAAGCCGGACGGCTCCTATCGGGACGTGGCCCGGCACGTCCGGTCGACCGCCCTGCTCGCGGCGAAGGCACACGGCAGGTTCGCGCTCGACTCGGTGTTCCTCGACATCGGCGACCTCGACGGGCTCGGCGCCGAGTGCGAGGATGCCGTCGCGGTCGGATTCGATGCGAAGGTGGCGATCCACCCGAGTCAGATCGACGTCATCCGCACCGCCTACACGCCGACCGCGAAGCAATTGGGCTGGGCGGAGCGGGTTCTCGCGGCAGCGTCGAGGGAACGCGGGGTGTTCACCCTCGACGGGCAGATGGTCGACGGTCCGGTGCTACGGCACGCGGAGGAGATCGTGCGCCGCTCGGGCATCGCCCGGACAGGGGAGAGGTGACCTGTGACCAGTGAAGGAACCGTCGGTACCCGGCCGCAGTGGGTGCCGACCGACGAGGACGTCACCCGCGCCCGCATCACCGACTTCGCGCGCCGGGTCGAACGCCGCACGGGGCGGACGTTCCCGGACTACCGGGCGCTGTGGCAGTGGTCGGTGGACGACGTGGGCGCGTTCTGGCAGTCGGTGTGGGAGTACTTCGAGGTCGGCTCGGTGTCGGATCCCGGGCCGGCTCTGGCCGTCGACGCGATGCCCGGGGCCGTCTGGTTCCCGCAGGCCCGGCTCAACTACGTCGACCACGTGATGCGCAACGCCCGAACCGACCGGCCCGCCGTGGTGTACGAGAGCGAGGCCGGCGACCGGGAGACGGTGTCGTGGGCCGAGCTGATGCGGCAGACCGGGGCGCTCGCCGCGACCCTGCGCTCGCTCGGCGTCGGGCCCGGAGACCGTGTCGTCGGCTACCTGCCCAACGTGCCGGAGGCGATCGTCGCGTTCCTCGCGACCGTGAGCATCGGTGCCGTGTGGTCCGCGTGCGGGCAGGACTATTCGGCGCCGGCCGCGCTGGACCGCCTGGGACAGCTCGAACCGACGGTGCTGGTGGCCGCCGACGGCTACCGGTTCGGCGGCAAGGAGCATCCGCGTACCGGCGAGATCGAGCAGTTGCGCGCCGGCATGCCCTCGCTCGCAGCGACCGTCGTGGTCCCGCGACTCGCAGGCGGCGAAGTGCCCGGCGCAATCCGGTGGGAGCAGGCCACTGCGGGCGACGCCGCGCTCGAACCGGTACCGGTGCCGTTCGACCACCCCCTGTGGATCGTCTTCTCGTCCGGCACGACGGGCCTGCCCAAGGGCATCGTGCACGGTCACGGCGGTGTCCTCCTCGAACACCTCAAGGCGATCGCGCTGCAGAGCGACATCGGGCGAGACGACACCTTCTTCTGGTACACGAGTCCGAGCTGGATGATGTGGAACTTCCAGGTGGCCGGACTCCTGGTGGGCGCCACGGTCGTCAGTTACGACGGCAGCCCCGCCTACCCGGCACAGGGCCGGTTGTGGGAGTCGGCGGCCCGGCTCGGCGTCACCGTGGTCGGAACCAGCCCCGGCTACGTCCTGGGCTGTCAGAAGGCCGGGATCGTGCCGGCGGCGGAGTACGACCTGGGCGCGCTCCGGGCGGTGGGGATCACTGGGTCCACGCTGCCGGCGTCCTCGTCGTGGTGGCTGTCCGAGAACGTGGGTGAGCACGTGCCGGTCATGTCCATCAGCGGCGGTACGGACGTCGTGTCGGCGTTCGTCGGCGGGACCCGCATCACCGCCGTGTGGCCGGGGGAGTTGTCGGCCCCGTACCTCGGCGTCGCTCTCGACGCGTTCGACGAGTCCGGTCGGCCGGTGCGCGACGGCGTGGGCGAACTCGTGATCACCCGCCCGCTCCCGTCGATGCCGGTCCGGTTCTGGAACGACCCGGACGGCGCCCGGTACCGGGCGAGCTACTTCGAGACGTTTCCCGGGGTGTGGCGGCACGGCGACTGGATCTCGATCACCGACCGCGGTGGCGTCGCGATGCACGGGCGCTCGGATTCGACCCTCAATCGCAACGGCATCCGGATGGGCAGCGCCGACATCTATCAGGCCGTCGAACGGCTGCCGGAGGTCGTGGAGGCCCTCGTCATAGGTGCCGAGCGAAGTGACGGCGGCTACTGGATGCCGTTGTTCGTCGTCCTCGCCGACGGATGTGAGCTCGACGACGCGCTGCGCGAGCGGATCCGCACGGAGATCCGGGAGAAGGCGTCGCCGCGGCACGTGCCGGACGAGATCGTCGCTGCTCCGGGCATTCCCCATACCCGCACCGGCAAGAAACTCGAGGTCCCGCTCAAGCGGCTGTTCCAGGGCGGCGACGCGGCCCGCGTCGTCGATCGCAGCGCCGTCGACGATCCCGCACTGCTCGACTGGTTCGCCCGATTCGGATCTCGTTGACGGTGTGAGATTACCCATCGGTAGCATCGCTTGCGCTCGTCGTGCGGGGTGACACCGACCGATTGCGCCGTCGGAAGGCGAGGAAACAACTAAAGCCTTGTACTCTTCATCGGTACCGAGTCCGGGCGCGTGCCGGGACGGGAGCCGAGGAGAGGGACAACGTGGCGGTCGGATCGAAGTCGACTGTGGTGCGGGTGCCCAAGGCGGGTGAGCTCGTCGCCGCGAACCTGCGCCGACGGATCATCACCGGCGAACTCGGCGCGGGTGATCCGTTGCCGAACGAGTCGGTGCTCATGGAGCAGTTCGGGGTCTCTCGTCCCACTCTCCGGGAGGCCTTCCGGATTCTCGAATCGGAGTCGATCATCACGGTGCTCCGGGGAGCACGCGGTGGCGCTCGGGTCATGGCACCGGACGCATCGGTCGCCGCGCGGTACACCGGCCTGTTGCTGCAGTACCAGGGGACCCCGCTGGTCGACGTCTATCGCGCCCGCGCCTCGCTCGAGGTGTCCGCGGTGGGGGTCCTGGCGGGTCCGGGGCATACGGAGCAACTCGATCGCCTCGCCGAATTGATCGACGAGGGTGCCGACCTCGTGGACGACGCCGCGGCGTTCGCGCACCACGACGTGCAGCTGCACCAGAGCCTGGTCGACCTCGCCGGCAACGAGACCCTCGCGGTGCTCGCGGGCATGCTCGTGCACATCATCGAGGCGCACAACGCGCTGTTCATCGCGTCGCACGGGGACAATCAGGACAAGCCGGCCGCGCGGGCGGCGCATCGCGCCTACACGAAGCTGCTCGCTCACCTGCGCAGCGGCGACGCGATCGCGGCCCAGGACTTCTGGCGCAAGCACCTGGACGGTATCGAGAAGTACATGGTCGGCGACTCGGCGACGACGCTGGTCGAAGTCCTGTCCTGACGAGAGCCGGGCGCCCGGCGGCCCGCCCGCGTACTGTTCGGTTCGTGAGCAGTCTGCATGACAGTTTGCAGGACCCGGACGTCCGGCAGTTCCTCACGCGAGGGACCCGGACCGGCAAGCTCGGCTTTCTCTCCGGAGACGGCCGCCCTCTGGTTGCCCCCGTCTGGTACGTCCTCGAGGGGGAGGATGTGGTGTTCAACACGGGGGCGTCGACGGCCAAGGGGAGATACCTCGCCCGGGATCCTCGCGTGACCCTGTGTGTCGACCTCGAGGAGCCGCCGTATGCGTTCGTGCAGATCCAGGGTGAGGCCGCGATCTCGACCGATCCGGACGACTTGCTGCGGGTCGCGACCGAGATCGCCCGACGCTACATGGGGGAGGAGCGGGCGGAGGAGTTCGGACGCCGCAACGCTGTCCAGGGGGAACTCGTGGTGCGGGTCCGCCCCACCAAGGTGATCGCCGCCCTCGACGTCACCGAATGAATGCTCGGTGAACTGGGCGGAAATGGGTTCTGACGGACCGACCCTGTAGATTGATGCGGGTGTGTTCGACCCAGGTGAATCGGTGACAGACCGCCATAGGTGACCCCTCGGAAAGACAGGGGTTCGGCGAGTCTGCGCGATTGCGATCCACGCGGTCGGCCGTCTCTCCCTGAACTCTGTGACCGGCGTCCGTCGGCGCCGCACTGCTGTAACGGAACAGGTCCGATCAGCAGATATATCCCGAGTGTGTGCCTTGTCGGCTGTCGTTCCGGACCCGTGTCGGGCGCGGCTGAGAAGGGTCATGTGTTTCGGTGTCCGACCGGTGTCGCTCGGCGACACGGGGGCGGGGGCGCGTGATGGTGAGAAGAGAGGCTCTGGGTTTGGACTCGCTAGGCGTCGGTGGACTAGAGGGTGACAGCTCGTTCGGTGGGGACGCACAGCCGTTCCCGCTGTCCCAGGCACAGCTCGGCATGTGGTTCGCGCAACACGTGGATCCGTCCGTGCCGGCCAACATCGCGCAGTACGTCGAGCTCCGGGGCGAACTCGACATCGCCCGACTCCATCGGGCCAGCGCCCGGGCGGCGGGCGAGACCGGGTCCGGCTACGTGCGTCTCCTCGAGGTCGACGCCGAACCGCGGCAGCTGGTCGACACCACGCTCGACGACACCCCCGAGTACGTCGACCTGCGGTCCGAGCCCGATCCGCGGGCGGCAGCGCTGGCGTGGATGCGCGCCGACTACAGCGCGCCCGTCGACCTCCTGCGTGACCGCCTCGTCGTGGCCGCGGTCCTCCACGTCGAGGACGGTCTCTACTACTGGTACAACCGGGCCCACCACGTCGTGCTGGACGGCTTCGGGGCCACCACGTTCGTGAACCGGGTGGCCGAGTTGTACTCGGCCGACGTCGACGGGGTGGAGCCGTCGCCGAACGTGGCATCGCCGCTCGAGAAGGTCTACGACGCCGACCGCACCTATCGCTCGTCGACGCGGTTCACGTCGGACCGCGACTACTGGCTCGAACGCGTCGCCGGGGTCGAGGAGCCCACGAGTCTCGCCGGCCGGGCCGCGCCGCCCGCGCCGCTGAGCCGGATCGACAGCGCTGCGCTCTCCGACGGGACGGCGGCCCGGATGGATGCGTTCCTCGAGCGCGAGGACACGACTGTCGCGACGGCCGTCATCGCAGCCTTCGCCGCATACCTCGCCCAGATGACCGGGCGTGAGGACGTGGTGCTGAGTCTGCCGGTCACGGCGCGCACGAACGCGGTCCTGCGCCGCTCCGGCGGCATGACCTCCAACGTGGTGCCGCTCCGCCTCACCGTGTCCGCCGACACCACCGTCTCGCAGTTGCTGGGCCTGGTCGCGACCGAGGTGTCGGGCGCGCTGCGCCATCAGCGGTACCGGCACGAGGACATCCGCCGTGACGTCACCGGCGCGGCCGGCCAGGCGTCGTTCTTCGGTCCGTGGGTGAACATCATGATGTTCCACACGGAACTGCGGTTCGGCGACACGGTCGGTGAGCAGCACATCCTGTCGACGGGTCTCATCGAGGACCTCGGCGTCAACGTCTACCAGGGCATCGCGGGTTCCACGACGCACGTGGACTTCGAGTCGAACCCCAACCTGTACGGCGACGACGAGGCCCGCCGCAACCACGAGCGCTTCGTCGAGTTCCTCGACCGCTACGTGGCGGCGGGGTCCGAGCAGCCGGTGTGGGAACTGCCGCTCGGCACCGATGTCGAGCGCCGCACGGTGCTCGGCGACTGGCTCTGCACGGGGCACGAGTTCCGGCCGCGCAACCTCGCGGAGGCGTTCGACGAGCAGGTGGCGCGCACTCCCGGCGCGACCGCGCTCGTCTTCGAGGGCGAGACGCTCACGTACGCCGAGCTCGACGCGCGCGCGAACGCGCTGGCCCGCACGCTCATCGGAATCGGCGTCGGTCCCGAATCGCTTGTCGGACTGTCCATCCGGCGTTCCCTGGACCTGATCGTCGGCCTGTACGCGATCGTGAAGTCCGGTGGCGCGTGGGTGCCGATCGACCCGGACCACCCGGCCGATCGCACCGCGTACATCCTCGAATCCGCCGGTCCGGCCTGCGTGCTCACCACCGCGCGGGACGCCGTGGACCTGCCCGCGGGCATCGTGTCGATCGAGATCGACACGATCGATCTCCCGGCGCTGGACACCCGGACGGTCACGGACGCCGACCGGTTGGCGCCGCTGCGTCCGGAGAACACCGCGTACGTGATCTACACGTCGGGTTCGACGGGTCGTCCCAAGGGTGTCGCGGTCTCGCACGCCGCGATCGACAACCAGCTCGAGTGGATGCTGCACGAGTACCCGATGACCGAGTCGGACGCCTACCTGCAGAAGACGGCGACCACGTTCGACGTGTCGCTGTGGGGCTTCTTCATGCCGCTGCGGGTCGGTGCCTCCATGGTGATCGCCACGCCGGACGGGCACCGCGACCCGGTGTACGTGGCGAACAAGATCGCCGAGCACTCGGTGACCGTGACCGACTTCGTGCCGTCGATGCTGACGGTGTTCGTCGCGAACGCCCCTGCCGGGTCGTGTGATTCGTTGCGGGACTGCTTCGTCATCGGCGAGGCGTTGCCGCCCGAGACCGCAGCCGACTTCCGGGAGCTGTGCGGTGCGGGTCTGCACAACCTGTACGGACCCACCGAGGCCGCGGTGTCGGTGACCTACTACGAATCCGGTCCGCAGGACACCGCCACCGTTCCGATCGGTTTGGCCGAGTGGAACACTCGCGCCTACGTGCTCGACCACCGGCTGCGTCCCGCCCCGATCGGTCAGCCGGGAGAGCTCTATCTCGCGGGCGACCAGCTGGCCCGCGGCTACGTCGGCCGACCCGACATCACGTCGGATCGGTTCGTCGCCAACCCGTTCGGCGGACTCGACGGTGTCGGCCGAGCGGGTGAGCGGATGTACCGCACCGGTGACCTCGTCCGCTGGCGCGCGGACGGCAACCTCGACTACATCGGGCGCACCGACTTCCAGGTCAAGTTCCGCGGTCAGCGGATCGAGCTGGGCGAGATCGAGACCGTCCTGCTCGCGCACGAGGACGTGTCGCAGACGGTCGTCCTCGTGGTATCGACCGCGACCGGCGACCAGTTGGTGGCGTACGTGGTGCCCGCACCCGGGCGCACCCTCGTCCCGGCGGATCTGGCGGAGTTCGCCGGCCGGTCGCTGCCGGCGTACATGGTTCCGGCGTCGGTGACCGTGCTCGACGCCTTCCCGCTGAACACCAGCGGCAAGCTCGACCGCAAGGCGCTTCCGGAGCCGACGTTCCTGAGCAACAAGGAGTTCCGTGCTCCGCGCAGCGACGCCGAGAAGACGGTCGCCGCGGTGTACGCGGAGGTCCTCGGCATCGAGCGGGTGGGTCTCGACGACGACTTCTTCGAGCTCGGCGGCAACTCGCTGGTCGCGACGCAGGTCGTCACCCGGGTGGGCGCCGCCCTCGACGTCCGCCTCGGCGTGCGGGAATTGTTCGAGGCGTCCACCGTCGCGGCGCTGGCCGCGCGTGCCGGGGACACCGCCCAGCGCGGCACCGGTGTACCGGCCCTCGGTTCGGTCGCCCGCCCGGCGAGCATCCCGCTCTCCCTCGCGCAGCAGCGGATGTGGTTCCTCAACCGCTTCGACGCCACGACCGCCGTGTACAACCTCCCGTTCGCGGTCCGGTTGTCGGGTGCGGTGGACCCGCAGGCCTTCTCCGCCGCCTTCGCGGACGTGGTCGAGCGCCACGAGTCGCTTCGCACGGTCTACCCCGAGGTCGACGGTGTCGCCCGACAGGTCGTCCTTCCCGCGCGCGACGTCGTGCGGGACCTCGAACCGGTCGCGACCGCCGCGGACGATCTCGAGCCGACGCTGCTCCGTCTCGCCTCCCGTGGCTTCGATGTCACCTCGGAACCGCCGTTCCGGATCGAGTTGCTGCGGCTCTCCGACGCCGAGTACGTGGTCGCCATGGTGCTGCACCACATCGCGGCCGACGGCTCGTCGTTCGGCCCGCTCGCCCGCGATCTGATGATCGCGTACGCCGCCCGGTCCGAGGGCGCCGCCCCCGCGTGGGAGCCGCTGCCCGTGCAGTATGCCGACTACGCGGTGTGGCAGCACGAGATGCTCGGCTCCGAGACGGATCCGAATTCGATTGCCGGACAGCAGATCGCGTACTGGACCGAAGCCCTCGCGGGGCTGCCGGACCAGCTGGATCTCCCGGCCGACCGGCCGCGCCCGGCGGTGGCCTCCAACGCCGGAGCCAAGCTGCGTTTCGACATCTCCGCGCAGACCCACGCCCGACTGCTGGACGTCGCGCGCGAGCACGGCGCGACGTTGTTCATGGTCGTGCACGCGGCGTACGCGATGCTGTTGGCGCGGTTGAGCGGCACGTCGGACATCGCCGTCGGCACCCCCGTCGCGGGGCGTGGGGACCAGGCGCTCGACGGGTTGATCGGCATGTTCGTCAACACGCTCGTGCTCCGGACCCAGGTGGATCCGGGCATCACCTTCGCCGACCTGATCGACGCCGTCAAGACCACCGATCTCGAGGCGTACGGCAACGCGGACGTGCCGTTCGAGTGGCTGGTCGAGGCGCTCGAGCCCACCCGGTCGCCGGCACGCCATCCGCTGTTCCAGGCGATGCTGTCCGCCGAGGTCGCCGGAGTGCGCGACCTGAGTTTCGCCGGGGTCCGTGCCGCAGCCGCCGAACTCGACGTCCCCGTCTCCAAGTTCGATCTGCAGCTGCAGATCTCGGAGGGATTCGACGAGTCCGGCGCGCCCGCATCGATCGGCGCGGTCTTCGAGTACGCGACGGACCTGTTCGACGAGTCCACCGTCGCGACGTTCGCGGAGCGCTTCGTGCGCATCCTGGATGCGATCGTCTCCGACACCACCGTGACCGTGGGTGACGTCTGCCTTCTCGACGAGACGGAGCAGCGCCGGGTGGTCCACGAGTGGAACCGGACCGGCCACGACCTTCCCCCCGTGACGCTTCCCGAACTGTTCGACCGGCAGGCAGCGGCGACGCCGTCGGCGCCGGCAGTGGTCTTCGCGACGGGTTCGTGGACCTACGAGGAGTTCGCATCCCGCGTCAACCGGCTCGCGCGCCATCTGGTCGGGATGGGCGTGGGACCCGAGAGCGTGGTCGCGGTCGCGATGGAACGGTCGCCCGAATTGCTCACGGCCGTGTACGCCGTCCTCGCTGCCGGTGGCGCGTACGTGCCGATCGATCCCCGGCAGCCCGCCGAGCGGAACACCCACATTCTCGGTACCGCGGGCCCCTCGTGCGTCCTGACGACGTCCGGTGACGACATCGACCTGCCGGAAGACGTGCGGCGTGTCGACGTCGACACGCTGGATCTGTCCGCGCTGTCGCCGGCGCCGCTGACGGACGCGGCCCGGCGTGCCCCGCTGCGTCCCGAGAACGCCGCGTACGTGCTGTTCACGTCGGGATCGACCGGTCGCCCCAAGGGGGTGACGATCTCGCATTCGGCAGTCGTCAACCAGCTGCTGTCGATGCAGGACGAGTACCGCCTCGGCGCCGACGACTCGGTGCTGTTCAAGACCCCGGTCACGTTCGACGCGTCGGTGTGGGAGCTGTTCTGGCCGTTGGAATCCGGGGCCCGCATCGTGGTGGCAGCGCCGGACGGCCACCGCGATCCCGCGTACCTGGCGAGGATCCTGGCGGAGCAGGCGATCACGGTGGTGCAGTTCGTTCCGACGGTGCTCGACGCCGTCGCGGACCACCTCGAACGCCAGGGGTGTGTGTCGTTGACACACGTGTTCTGCGGTGGTGAGCCGCTCACCACGGCGGTCGTCTCGCGGGTCCGGAGCATCTGCGACGCCGCGATCCACAATCTGTACGGCCCCACCGAGACCGCGGTCCAGGTAACCCGTCGTACCGTCGCCGGGACCGAGTCCGCGGCCGTGCCGATCGGTGCCCCGGTGTGGAACAGCCAGGTGCGGGTCCTCGACTCCCGCTTGAACCCGGTGCCCGCCGGTGTGGTCGGGGAACTGTACGTCTCCGGCGCGCAGCTGGCACGCGGATACCGCGGCCGCTCCGATCTGACGTCGGAGCGGTTCGTCGCCGATCCGTGGGCGCCGGGCGAGCGGATGTACCGCACCGGTGACCTCGTGCGGTGGATCGTCGACGCCGACGGCGCGGGCGAATTGGAGTACGTGGGACGCAGCGACTTCCAGGTGAAGTTGCGCGGACTGCGTATCGAGCTCGGCGAAGTGGAGACGGCTGTCCGCGAGCACGGATCGGTGTCCCAGGCCGTGGTGGCGCTGCACCACGACCCGCGTGCCGGTGATCAGCTCGTCGCGTACGTCGTCGCGTCCGCAGAGTGCGCCGTCCCGTTCGATCCCGCGAATCTGCGGGAACACCTCTCGTTGCGTCTGCCGTCGTACATGGTGCCGACGATGTTCCTGCCGATCGACGCCCTGCCGCGGACGACGTCGGGCAAGATCGACCGGCGCGCGCTGCCCGTCCCGGTGTTCGAGGCGAAATCGTTCCGGATTCCGCGGACCCCGGTCGAGGAGATCGTGGCGGACGTCCTCGCGGACGTCCTCGGCGTCGAGACGGTCGGCCTGGACGACGAGTTCTTCGCGCTCGGCGGCAACTCGCTGATCGCTACGCAGGTGGTCGCGCGCCTCGGGGCGGCTCTGGACACCTCCGTGCCGGTGCGGGTGCTGTTCGAGTCGTCCACCGTCGAGCAGCTCGCGGTGCGGGTGGAGCAGCACGCGGGCGCGGGGAACCGCGCCCCGCTCGTCGCGCAGGAACGCCCGGACCGGGTCCCGTTGTCGTTGGCGCAGCAGCGCATGTGGTTCCTCAACCGGCTCGACCCCCGATCGGCGACCTACAACCTCGCGTTCGGTCTCCGCTTGCGGGGTGACCTGGACGTCGTGGCCCTGCAGGTCGCGCTGGTGGACGTGCTCGACCGACACGAGTCCCTGCGGACGGTGTTCCCCGATTCGCCGGACGGGCCGCACCAGGTGGTGGTGGACGCCGTGCGCGTCGTCCCGAACCTCACCCCGGTGCACGTCGGAGTCGACGAATTGCACCGTGCGATGGTCTCTTTCGCGTCGGCCGGGTTCGACGTCACGACGGAGACCCCGGTTCGCGCCACACTGTTCCGGATCGATCCGTTCGACCACGTCCTCGCGATCGTCGTCCACCACATCAGCGCCGACGGCTGGTCCATGGGCCCGCTGGCCCGTGACGTCATGGCGTCGTACGACGCGCGCGTTCGTTGGGGGCAGCCCGTGTGGGAGGCCCTGCCCGTCCAGTACGCCGACTACGCGCTGTGGCAGCGGCAGATCCTCGGCTCGGAGGACGACGAGGACTCGATCGTCGCGAAGCAGGCGCGCTACTGGTCGGCGCACCTCGACGGTCTACCCGACCATCTCGACCTGCCGACGGACCGTCCGCGCCCGGCGCGGCAGTCCTATCGCGGCGCGAAGATCGACTTCACGGTGCCGGCGGACGTGCACCGCGCACTGATCGCGATCGCGCACGAACGCAACGCGTCGCTGTTCATGGTGGTGCACGCGGCGCTGTCGGTGTTGCTGTCCCGTTCCGCCGCGACCGACGACGTCGCGATCGGCACCCCGGTGGCCGGACGCGGCGAGCAGGCGCTCGACGACCTGGTCGGCATGTTCGTCAACACGCTCGTGCTGCGCACCCACGTCGAATCCGGTACGCGGTTCGCCGATCTGCTCTCGCACGCGCGGGACGTGGCGCTCGGGGCGTTCGCGAACTCCGACATCCCGTTCGAGCGGCTCGTCGAGATCCTCAACCCCGCGCGGTCGACCGCCCGCCACCCGCTGATCCAGGTGATGCTGTCGTTCGAGAACCTGGGCACGACCCATCTCGAGTTGCCCGACCTCACGATCGACAAGGTCGAACTCGACGCGGAGGTCGCGAAGTTCGATCTGCAGTTCACCTTCCGGGAATCGATCGGCGAGGGTGGCCTCGCGGACGGGATGGCGGGCGAGTTCACCTACGCCACAGACCTGTTCGACGCGTCGACCGTGCAGGCGTTCGCAGACCGGTTCCTGCGCATTCTCGCTGCCGTGGTCGCCGACCCGGACACCGTCGTCGGGGACATCGACCTGCTCGGCGCCGAGGAGATCGCCCAGCTGACCGGCCCGGCCGGGCTCGATGCGCCCGCGCCGACGCCGCTGCCCGATCTGCTGGCCGCGGCGGCGGACAGCGATCCCGAGGCACTCGCGCTGATCGCCGGTGTCGAGGAGCTCACCTACCGCGAGCTCGACGAGCGGTCCACTCGACTGGCGCGGCTGCTGGTGTCCCGCGGTGCCGGGCCCGAGGACGTCATCGCGGTGGCACTGACGCGGTCGGTCGAATCGGTGACCGCCGTGTGGGCGGTCGCGAAGTCCGGTGCCGCGTTCGTGCCCGTCGACCCGAACTACCCGCGTGATCGGGTGGCGCACATGGTTTCGGACTCGGGGGCCGTGCTCGGTGTGACGACGTCGGAGCATGCCGACGCCCTGCCCGACGGCCTGCCCTGGCTGGTGCTCGACGATGCCGCCGTGGCGGCCGGCCTCGCGGAACAGTCGGTGGAGCGGCTCTCGAACGCCGATCGCGTACGGCCCCTCACCCCGGGCCATCCCGCCTACGTCATCTACACGTCCGGTTCCACGGGTGTGCCGAAGGGAGTCGTGGTCACGCACACCGGCCTGGCCGCGTTCGCGGCCGAGCAGGTGGAGCGGTACGGCATCGATTCCGGTTCGCGGACAATGCATTTCGCATCCCCGAGCTTCGATGCGTCGATCCTGGAACTGCTGATGGCCTTCGGTGCGGCCGCGACGATGGTGATCGCGCCGACCTCGATCTACGGCGGTCAGGAGCTCACGGAGCTGCTGGCGTCCCGTCACGTCAGCCACGCGTTCGTGACCCCGGCGGCATTGGCGTCGGTGGATCCGTCCGCGCTGGACGCCCTCGGCGTGGTCGTCGTCGGTGGCGAGGCCTGCTCGGCGGACCTGGTGGCTCGCTGGGCGACCGGGGGCCGAAAGATGTTCAACGCGTACGGTCCGACGGAGGCGACCGTCGCTTCCAACATCTCGGACCCGCTCGTGCCGGGCGAGCCGGTGACGATCGGCCGCGCGATCCGTGGGGCGGGCACCTACGTGCTCGACGCGCGCCTGCGCCCGGTTCCGGCCGGCGTCGTGGGTGAGCTGTACCTCGAGGGCGCTGGACTGGCTCGCGGCTACCACGAACGTGCCGGGCTCACGGCGGAGCGGTTCGTGGCCAACCCGTTCGGCATGCCCGGCTCGCGCCTGTACCGGACCGGTGACGTCGTGCGCACGACCGCGGACCGGGTGCTCGAGTACGTCGGCCGCGCCGACGATCAGGTGAAGCTGCGCGGCTTCCGGATCGAGCTCGGTGAGATCGAGGCCGTCCTGCACCGCCTGAGCGACGTCGCGCAGGCCGTCGTCGTGGTTCGGCACCAGCAGCTCGTCGCGTACCTCGTGGCCGCGCCGGGCGCGTCGATCGACCCGGCCGAGGTGAAGGACACGGTGGGGCGGGCGCTGCCGGCGTACATGGTCCCCGCGGCCGTCGTCGTGCTCGATGAGCTGCCGATCAGCGGCAGCGGCAAACTGGACCGAAAGGCGTTGCCGGAGCCGGAGTTCGAGGTGCGCGAGTTCCGGGCTCCGGAGACTCCGATCGAGGAGATCGTCGCCGGGGTGTTCGCGGAACTGCTCGACACCCCGCGAGTGGGACGCGACGACGACTTCTTCGAGCTCGGCGGCAACTCGCTCGTCGCGACGCGGGTCGTCGCCCGGATCGGGGAGGGCCTCGACACGCGGATTCCGGTGCGCGAGTTGTTCGAAGCCTCGACCGTGCAGGCGTTGGCGGCTCGGATCGAGCAGTCGGTGGGCAGCGGGCGACGCCCGCTCGTCGCGAAGTCGCGGCCCGAGCGGATTCCGCTGTCGTACGCCCAGCAGCGGATGTGGTTCCTCAACCGATTCGACGTCTCGTCCGCGGGTAACAACATTCCGGTGGCAGTCCGGTTGTCCGGGCTGCTCGACCGCACCGCGTTGCGGGCGGCGGTCGGCGACGTGATCGTCCGACACGAATCGCTGCGGACGGTCTACCCCGAGATCGACGGTGTCGGCACGCAGGTGATCCGTCCCGCGTCGCAGGTGCGGGTCGCACTCGAGCCGGTCGCGATCGGCGCCGACGAACTGCCGGCGGCCCTCGGTGAGCTGGCCCGCTGGACGTTCGACGTCACGCGGGAGGTTCCGCTGCGGGCGGAGCTGTACGAACTGAGCCCCACCGAGCACGTCCTCGCCCTCGTGGTGCACCACATCGCGGCCGACGGCTTCTCGATGGGGCCGCTGACCCGGGACATCATGGTGGCCTACACCGCTCGGTGCGTGGGCAGCGTGCCGGCGTGGCAACCGTTGCCCGTCCAGTACGCCGACTACGCGCTGTGGCAGCGCGAGGTGCTCGGCGCCGAGGACGACCCGGATTCGGTGTTCGCGCAGCAGATCGCCTACTGGCGCGATCGGCTCGCGGGCGCCCCGGACCAGCTCGACCTGCCCGCCGACCGGCCGCGGCCCGCGGTGGCGTCCGGTCGCGGCGCCACCCACCGGTTCACCGTCTCCGCGTCGATCCACCGGGCTGTCGTCGCGTTCGCCAAGCGCACGAACACGACGCCCTTCATGGTGTTCCACGCGGCACTGTCGGTGTTGGCGGCCCGGCTGAGCGGCACGTCGGACATCTCGATCGGTACCCCCGTCGCGGGACGCGGCGAATCCGCGATCGACGACCTCGTGGGAATGTTCGTCAACACACTCGTCCTCCGCACCGAGGTGGACGGCGATCGGTCGTTCGAGGCGCTCGTCGAATCCGTGCGGGAGACCGACCTGGGCGCGTTCGCGCACTCGGACGTGCCCTTCGAGCGGCTGGTCGAGGTCCTCGCGCCGGCGCGCTCCCAGGCCCGGAACCCTCTCTTCCAGGTGATGCTCGCCTTCCAGAACCTCGGTCGGACGAGCTTCGAACTCCCCGGTGTGACGGTCTCGGAGGTCGACTTCGACGAGGTCTTCTCGAAATTCGACATCCAGGTCAGCGTCATGGAGTCGATCGACGACGCCGGCACCGCCGGCGGTCTCACCGTCGAATTGACCTACGCGACGGACCTGTTCGAGGCAGCGACGATGGCAGAGTTCGGGACGCGTCTGGTCCGGATCCTGTCCGCAGTGCTGGCGGATCCGTCGGTTGCCGTGGGCGATGTCGCGCTGTTGGACGCCGCCGAGCGGTCTCGGGTCGTCGAGGACTGGAACGCGACCGGCCGAGTGGTCGACGGCACGACGCTGCCGGAGTCGTTCGAGGCGCAGGTGTCCCGGACCCCGGACGCGACGGCGGTCGTGTGCGAGGGCGAGTCGCTGACCTATGCGCAGTTCGCGGCCCGCGTGCGCCGCGTGGCGCGGTTCCTGATCTCGGAGGGTGTGGGCCCCGAGTCGCTGGTCGCGGTCGCCATGGGGCGTTCGCTCGATCAGCTCGTGGCGCTGTACGCGGTGACCGTTGCCGGTGGCGCTTACGTGCCGGTGGACCCCGACCAGCCCGCCCGGCGCAACGGCTACATCCTGGAGACGGCGAATCCCGTTCTACTGCTGACCACCTCGCGGGAGCACGAGGGGCTGCCCGCGGTGCGTCGCACGGTTCACCTCGACACCGTCGACGTGTCCGGCTACTCCGATGCCCCGGTCACGGCGGCGGAGCGTCCGGCGCCGTTGCGTCCGGACAATGCTGCATACGTCGTCTTCACGTCGGGTTCGACGGGCCGGCCGAAGGGCGTGACGGTCTCGCATCGGTCGATCGTCAATCAGCTTGCGTGGATGCAGGCCGAGTACACGCTGAGCGCGGCCGATCGTGTTCTGCTGAAGACGGTGTTCACGTTCGACGCTTCGGTGTGGGAACTGTTCTGGCCCCTCCAGGCCGGCGCCGCCATCGTCGTCGCCCCGCGCGACGCGCACCGCGATCCGCTCGCGCTCGCCCGGGTCATCGGGGATCGGGCAGTCACCGTGGCGCAGTTCGTACCGTCGGTTCTCGAGGCGACGATCGACCACCTCGACGCGGACGCAGCGATGTCGCTGACCCGAGTGTTCAGCGGTGGTGAGGCACTGACCGGAGCCCTGGTGTCGCGTCTGCGACGAGTCGCGGGGGCGTCGGTGCACAACCTGTACGGCCCGACGGAAGCGACCGTGCAAGCCACCCGGCACGAGGCCACCGGGGCCGAGTCCGGCGTGGTGCCCATCGGAACACCGGTGTGGAACACGCGAGCGTTCGTGTTGGACGAACGCCTGAACCCGGTGCCGGTCGGCGTTCCGGGTGAGCTCTATCTGGCAGGCGTGCAATTGGCGCGCGGTTACGCTGCACGGACGGATCTGACCGCGGATCGCTTCGTGGCGAACCCGTTCTCCGACCGCGGCGAGCGGATGTACCGGACGGGGGACCTGGTCCGCCGGACCCGCGACGGCCGTCTGGAGTACCTGGGCCGCACGGACTTCCAGGTGAAGCTGCGTGGTCTGCGGATCGAGCTCGAGGAGATCGAGACCGCATTGCTCGCCCTGCCCGAGATCACGCGAGCAGTCGTCGTCGTCAAGGACGATCAGCTCGTCGCGTACGTGGTCGCGGGCACGCACTTCGATGCCGACACGATCAAGGCCGCGCTGGCCACGTCGCTGGCGTCGTACATGGTTCCGCAGGTGTTCGTCGCACTCGACGCGTTCCCGCTCAATGCCTCGGGCAAGCTGGACCGGAAGGCGCTGCCGGAGCCGGAGTTCGAGACGAAGGCGTTCCGGGCCCCGACGACACCGACGCAGGAGATCGTGGCCGGCGTGTTCGCCGACGTCCTGGACCTGGACCGGGTGGGACTCGACGACGATTTCTTCGCCCTGGGCGGCAACTCGCTCGTCGCGACGCAGGTGGTGTCGCGCCTGGGTGCGGCTCTCGACACCGAGGTGCCGGTGCGGGCACTGTTCGAGGCGTCGACGGTGGAGTCCCTGGCGGCTCGCGTGCAGGTGCTCGCAGGTTCCGGTTCCCGGCCCGCGCTGACGAGTCGCGTGCGGCCGGAACGGATCCCGCTGTCGCTCGCTCAGCAGCGCATGTGGTTCCTCAGCCGGTTCGAGCCCGAGTCGGCCGTGAACAACATTCCGCTCGCGATCCGGTTGTCCGGTGGCCTGGACGTCGAGGCCCTGCGCCGCGCCGTGCGGGACGTGATCGCGCGCCACGAGTCGCTGCGGACCGTCTTCCCCGACGTCGACGGCGTCGGAACGCAGGCCGTCCTGCCGGTGGAGAGGGTCACGATCGAGCTCGAGCCCGAAGCCGTGCCCGACGGCGAGCTGATCGGGCGGATCGAGTCGCTGGCCACAGCCGGCTTTGACCTGGCTGCCGACGTCCCGGTGCGCGCCGCGCTGTTCCGTCTCGCCGACGACGAACATGTCCTCGCGATCGTGGTTCACCACATCGCGTCCGACGGCTTCTCGATGGCTCCGCTGGCCCGCGACGTGATGACCGCGTACGCCGCGCGCTCGGCGGGCGAGGCGCCGGCGTGGGCCCCGCTCGCGGTGCAGTACGCCGACTACACGCTGTGGCAGCGGGAAGTCCTCGGCAGCGAGGACGATTCCGAGTCCGTCATCTCGCGCCAGGTGAGTTACTGGACCGAGCAGCTCGCCGACCTTCCCGAGCAGTTGGATCTGCCCTCGGACCGGCCGCGGCCGGTGGTGGCGTCCAACCACGGTGCGTCGTACCGCTTCTCGATCGGTCCGGAGTTGCACGCCGCGATCGATGCGGTGGCACGAGCCCGCGGTGTCACTCCGTTCATGGTGGTGCACGGGGCGTTGGCGGTTCTCCTGGCCCGGTTGAGTGGCACCTCCGACATCGCGATCGGTACCCCGGTCGCCGGACGCGGTGAGGCCGCGCTCGACGACGTGATCGGCATGTTCGTCGGCACCCTGGTCCTGCGGACGGACGTGGACGGCGGACAACCGTTCGAGGAGTTGCTGGCACGGATCAGGTCGACCGATCTGGCCGCGTTCGAACACGCCGACCTCCCGTTCGAGCGCCTGGTCGAGATCCTCGATCCCGAGCGCTCGCAGGCCCGGCACCCGCTGTTCCAGGTGATGCTCGCGTTCCAGAACCTCGATCGTGCCTCGCTCGAGCTGGCCGGACTACACGTGTCCACGGTGGACTTCGACGCGGCCGTCGCCAAGTTCGATCTCCAGGTCACCGTCGAGCCGGTCGAAGCCGGGTACACGGTCGACCTCACGTATGCCACCGATCTGTTCGACGAAGCGTCGATGCGGGTGTTCGCCGCCCGCTTCGTCCGGGTACTCGACGAGGTCGTCACGGACCCGGCCGTCGTGGTCGGTGACATCGATCTGCTCGACGACCGCGAGCGGTCCCTGGTTCTGGACGAGTGGAACGCGACCGATCACCCCGTCACGGCGTCCACGCTGGTGGACCTCTTCGACGCGCAGGTGACGCGCACGCCCGATGCCACGGCACTCGTCTACGAGGGTGAGTCGCTCTCGTACGCGGAGTTCGCGGCGCGGGTGCGCCGTACCGCACGGCTGCTGATCGCGGAGGGTGTCGGCCCCGATTCGCTCGTCGGGCTCGGCGTGCGCCGTTCGCCGGACCTGCTGGTGGGGATGTACGCGGTGCTCGCCGCGGGCGGCGGATACGTTCCGATCGACCCGGACCAGCCCGCCGAACGCAATGCCTACATCCTGGAGACGGCGAATCCGGTTCTGCTGCTGAGCACCTCACGGGACGGCGCCGATCTTCCCGCCGCCCAGCGAGTCGTGGCTCTCGACGAGCTGGACGTCTCGCGGTTCTCGGACGCTCCGGTCACCGATGCGGAACGTCGTGCACCGCTGCGTCCGGGCAACACTGCGTACGTGATCTTCACGTCCGGCTCGACGGGCCGGCCGAAGGGCGTGGCCGTCGGTCACACCGCGATCGTCAACCAGATCGAGTGGCTGTGCGCCGAGTACGCGCTGTCGGCGGACGACGTCGTGCTGCAGAAGACGCCGTTCACGTTCGACGTGTCGCTGTGGGAGCTGTTCGGCACGTTGGCGGTCGGCGGTCGTCTGGTGATCGCGACCCCGGACGGGCATCGGGATCCGGCATACCTGAAGCGGGTGATCGAGGCCCAGGCGGTGACGGCGACGTCGTTCGTGCCGTCGATGCTGACGGCGTTCACCGCGGAGCTGGCCGCCGGCGACTGCGATTCGCTGCGGCTGGTGCAGGTGGCCGGTGAGGCGTTCCCGACGTCGGCCGCGGCCCGGTTCGCCGCGGTGAACGGTGCGGAACTGCACAACCTGTACGGACCCACGGAGTTCACGGTGCACGCGACGGCGCGCCCGGTGGCGGGCACCGTCGGCGCGAGCGTCCCGATGGGGTCGCCGGTGTGGAACAGCCGGGCGTACGTGCTCGACGGGCGCCTGCGTCCGGTCCCGGCGGGTGTTGCGGGCGAGCTGTATCTCGCGGGAGCCCAGCTGGCGCGGGGCTACTTCGGTCGGGCCGACCTGACGGCGGATCGCTTCGTGGCGAACCCCTTCGCCGCCGCCGGCGAGCGGATGTACCGCACCGGTGACCTGGTGAAGTGGACGGTCGGGGCGAGCGAAGCGACGGGGGATCTTCCTGCGGGCGAGCTGGAGTACCTGGGCCGCACCGACTTCCAGGTGAAGCTGCGCGGTCTGCGGATCGAACTCGGCGAGATCGAGACGGCGCTGCTGGCGCGGCCGGAGATCACGCAGTCGGTGGTGCTCGTCAAGTCCGATCAGCTGGTCGCCTACGTGGTCGCGACCGGCGGCCTCGACGTCGACGGGATCAAGGCCGAACTGGCCGCCTCGCTCGCGTCGTACATGGTGCCGCAGACGTTCGTCGTTCTCGATTCCTTCCCGCTGAACGCGTCGGGCAAGCTGGATCGGAAGGCACTGCCCGAGCCGGTCTTCGAGACGAGGGCGTTCCGGGCTCCGACGACGTCGACCCAGGAGATCGTGGCCGGTGTGTTCGCCGAGGTCCTGGGTGTCGACCGGGTGGGGCTCGACGACGACTTCTTCGCCCTGGGCGGCAACTCGCTGGTTGCGACCCAGGTGGTCTCCCGCCTGAGCCGGGCCCTGGACACCCGGGTGCCGGTGCGGGAGTTGTTCGAGGCATCCACGGTCGAGGCGCTCGCGGCGCGGCTGACGCAGCAGGCCGGCGGTACGCGGAAGGCCCTCACTGCCCGCCCCCGTCCCGAGCGGATCCCACTTTCGCTCGCGCAGCAGCGCATGTGGTTCCTCAACCGGTTCGACACCGAGTCGACCGCGTACAACATCCCACTGGCACTGCGGATGTCCGGGAATCTCGATGTGGCGGCCCTCGATCTGGCCCTCGCCGACGTGACGGAGCGGCACGAGTCGCTGCGCACGGTGTTCCCGGCGACCGACGACGGCCCCGCGCAGGTCATCCTTCCCGCGGCGGACGCGCGGACGCCGCTCCGGATCGTCGATGTGGCTCCGGACGACCTACCCGGCCGGTTGCGTGCACTCGCCGAGACCCGGTTCGACGTGACCTCCGACGTCCCGATCCGGGTGGAGTTGTACCGCACGGGCGCAGACAATTTCGTCCTCGGCATGGTCGTCCACCACATCAGCGCGGACGGTGTGTCCCTCGCCCCGCTCACCCGTGACGTCATGACCGCGTACGCCGCGCGTACTGCCGGGCACGCTCCCGGGTGGACGCCCCTCGCGGTGCAGTACGCCGACTACGCGCTGTGGCAGCGGGAGATCCTCGGCCACGAGACCGATCCGGAGTCGCTCGCCGCTCAGCAGCTCGGGTACTGGAGCGAGACCCTCGCCGAACTGCCGGACCAGCTGAATCTGCCGACCGATCATCCGCGTCCCGCGGTGCAGTCGTTCCGCGGCGGACTCGTGGAGTTCGAGATCGACGCCCCGACCCACCGGGCGTTGCGTGATCTCGCCCGTGAGCAGAACGCGACGCTGTTCATGGCGGTGCATTCGGCGTTCGCGGTGCTGCTGTCGCGGCTGTCGGGCAGCGACGACATCGCGGTCGGCACCCCCATCGCGGGTCGCGGCGAGGCCGAACTCGACGCGCTGGTCGGCATGTTCGTCAACACCCTCGTGTTCCGCACCCGCGTGGACGGTGCGCGGTCGTTCGCCGACCTGGTGTCGGAGGTCCGCGACACGGACCTCGAGGCGTTCGCGCACGCGGACGTGCCGTTCGAACGGCTCGTCGAGCACCTCAACCCGACGCGGTCGACGGCGCGGCACCCGCTGTTCCAGGTGGGCTTCTCGTTCCAGAACCACGACACCGGCGCGCTCGAGTTGCCCGGCCTCACCGTCGAGGCGGCCGAGATCGAATCGGGTGTGGCGCAATTCGATCTGCACATGATCGTCGAGGACCACTACGACGACGGCGGCGACCCGACGGGCATGAAGGCGTCGATGACGTACGCCCTCGACCTGTTCGACGAGTCGACCGTCCGTTCGTTCGCCGAGCGCTTCGCGCGCCTGCTCGCCGCCGTCGTCGTCAAGCCGACGCTGCCCGTCGGCGACGTCGATCTGCTGGGACTCGAGGAACGCGCGCGGCTGCTGGTGGAACGCAACGACACCGCGACCGCGACCGAGCGGGCCACCCTGGTCGACCTGTTCGACGCTCAGGTGAAGGCCACCCCGGACGGGATCGCCCTCGTCAGCGGCGCCGAGCGGGTCACGTACGCGGAGTTCGACGCCCGGGTGAACCGTCTCGCACGGCGGTTGATCGCGGACGGCGTCGGACCGGAGTCGCTCGTGGCCCTGTCGATTCGCCGTTCGGTCGATCTGCTGGTCGGCATGTACGCGGTCGCGAAGGCGGGCGGCGCCTACGTTCCGGTCGACCCGGACCAGCCCGCGGACCGGACCGGGTACATCCTGGACGCGGCCCGACCGGTCTGCGTGCTGACGACTTCGCGGGACGGCGCCGCCGTCGCGTCGTGGCCCGTGCTCGAGATCGACACCGTCGACCTCGACGCGTTCGCAGCCACCCCGGTCGTCGACGCCGATCGATTGCGCCCGCTCGATTCGCGGAACACCGCGTACGTGATCTTCACGTCGGGTTCGACGGGCCGGCCCAAGGGTGTGGCGGTGCCGCACGGGGCGATCGTCAACCAGTTGCTCTGGATGCGTGACGAGTACGGGCTCGACGCGTCGGACGCCGCGCTGCTCAAGACGGCCGCGACATTCGACCTGTCGGTGTGGGAGTTCTGGTCGACGATCACGAGCGGCGGACGGCTCGTGATCGCGTCGCCGGACGGCCACCGCGATCCCGGCTACCTGCTCGGCGTCCTCCGCGACGAGGAGGTCACCACACTGCACGTGGTCCCGTCGATGCTGTCGATGCTCACCACGACCGCAGGGGGGACGCTGCCCCCGTCGCTGCGCCGCATCTTCGCGATCGGCGAGGCGCTGCCGGCCGCGACCGCGCAGGCGTTCCGGGCCGACAACACCGCCGTGCTGCACAACCTGTACGGACCCACCGAGGCCGCGGTGTCGGTGACCCACCACGAGGTGACCGACGCGGACACCGTCGTCGTGCCGATCGGTGTGCCCGAGTGGAACACCCGGGTGTATGTGCTGGACTCGCGGCTGAACCCGGTGCCTGCCGGGGTGACGGGCGAGCTGTACCTGGCGGGCGTGCAGTTGGCCCGCGGGTACCACGGCAGAGCGGACCTCACGGCCGACCGTTTCGTGGCCGACCCGTGGGCCACCGGTGAGCGGATGTACCGCACCGGTGACGTGGTGCGCTGGAACGCCTCGGACGAACTCGAGTACGTCGAGCGGGCCGACTTCCAGGTCAAGGTCCGCGGCTTCCGCATCGAACTCGGCGAGATCGAGGCCGGGCTGCGGGAACTGTCCGGGATCCGCGAGGCCGCTGTCACGGCGCACACCGACGCTCACACCGGCACGCGACTGGTCGCATACCTGGTGGCGGACGCCGACATCGACACCGCGACGGTGAACGACGCTCTGGCGCGGACGCTTCCGTCGTACATGGTGCCGTCGGCGTACGTGGTGCTGGACGCGTTGCCGCTCAACGCGAACGGCAAGCTCGATCGAAAGGCTCTCCCGGAGCCGGTGTTCGAGGCCCGCGACTTCCGGGCCGCGACCACGCCGATCGAGGAAATCGTCGCCGGTGCCTTCGCCGACGTGCTCGGGATCGAACGGGTGGGTCTGGACGACGACTTCTTCGAACTCGGCGGCAACTCGCTGGTGGCCACCCAGTTGGTGGCCCGGCTCGGTGCGGCGCTCGACACGCAGGTGCCGGTGCGCGTGGTGTTCGAGGACTCGACCGTCGCGGGCGTCGCGGGCGCGGTCACGCCGCTCGTCGGCCAGGGCGGACGCCCAGCGCTCACCGCGCGGCCGCGCCCGCCGCACGTTCCGCTCTCGCTCGCGCAGCAGCGGATGTGGACCCTCAACCAGGTCGATACCGCCTCGGCGGCCTACAACATTCCGGTCGCCGTGCGCCTGTCCGGCGCGCTCGACGCCGGGGTCCTGGCGAGTGCCGTGGCAGACGTGATCGCGCGGCACGAGGTGCTGCACACGACGTACCCGGACACCGCCGACGGTCCGGCTCAGGTGCTGGTCCCGCTCGATCGGGCCGTGCCGCGGTTGCAGCCGATCGCGGTGTCCGAGGCGGACGTCACCGATCGGTTGATCGAGTTCCTGGGACGTGGATTCGACGTCACGGCCGAAGTGCCGGTCCGGGCCGCACTGTTCGCGGTGGGGCAGACCGAGCACGTGCTCGCCTTCGTCGCACACCACATCGCGGCCGACGGGTTCTCGATGGGCCCCCTGATCCGCGACGTCGTGCTCGCGTACGTCGCGCGGGTCGACGGCGGTGTGCCGCAGTGGGAGCCGTTGGGCGTGCAGTACGCCGACTACACGCTGTGGCAGCGCGAGGTTCTCGGCGACGAGTCGGATCCGGACTCGGCCGTGGCCCGGCAGATCGCCTACTGGGTGGACGAACTGAAGGGGGCGCCGGAACTTTCGGCGCTGCCGACCGACCGTCCGCGGCCGGCCCGTCCGTCGCTCGCGGGGGCCGCGGTTCCGTTCGCGGTCGACGCGGATCTCGCTGCGCGCGTCGAGAAGACGGCCCGCGAGCAGGGCGCGACGACGTTCATGGTCTTCCATGCGGCGCTCGCGATCCTGCTGTCGCGGCTCGGTGGGTCGAACGACATCACGATCGGCACCCCGGTCGCGGGCCGCGGTGACGCCGCCCTCGACGACCTGATCGGCATGTTCGTGGGCACGCTCGCGCTGCGCACCCGTGTCGAGCCGAGCGCGTCGTTCGCGGATCTGCTCGCGCACGCACGAACGCAGGATCTCGCGGCCTTCGCGAACGCCGACGTGCCGTTCGAGCAGGTGGTCGAGGCCGTGGGTGTCCGGCGCGCGAGTTCCCACTCGCCGCTGTTCCAGGTGATGCTCACGTTCCAGAACATGCAGACGGGCACGTTCGCCCTGCCCGGCCTGGAGGTGTCGGCGCTGGATCTCGGTGCCGACCAGTCGAAGTTCGACGTCCAGGTCACCGCGGTGGAACAGTTCGACCAGTCCGGTGCCCTCACCGGGATCGACGGATCGTTCACGTACGCCACCGAACTGTTCGATCGGGAGACCGTCGAGGTCTTCGCCGACCGGTTCGTGCGGATCCTCGATGTCGTCACCGAGAACCCGTCGGTGGTTCTGCGCGCCATCGACGTCACCACGGATGCCGAGCGGGCGGCACTGGAACCGAAGAAGCAGCTCACGGTCGACGACCTGCCCGAACTGGTCGCGGGTGCCGCGCAGATCGCGCCGGAGACGGTGGCCGTCGCGCACGACGGCACCGACGTCACGTTCGGGCAGTTGCACGCGAAACTGGAAGCGATCGTCGCCCTGATGGGCGCGGCGCTGAAGGGTGAGGCGCTGATGACCGTTGCGCTGACGGGGCTGCTGCCGGGCATCCTGCCGGCGCTGGGCCCGGACGGCTACCGGTCGGCGGTTGCCGAGATGATCGTCGCCGCATCGGCGATCATCGAGGGCGGACACGAGTGATCGCGCTCGGATGATGCGGGGGAGCCGATCCGTCGGCTCCCCCGCATCGAGCGATCGAAGTTTTCAGATGTCGGGAAGGACAAGTACATGGCGGCCCAGCAGCTCGGAGTCGACGCGTTGACGATCGAGGACCTGCCCAGGCTTCTCGCCGGTGTGGTCGAGGTCGATGCCGACCGGATCGCGTTGACCGTCGGCGACACCACCGTCACGTACGCCCGGCTGAAGCAGGAGATCGAGAACCTCGATGCCGCGATGGGCGGCGTGCTCGGCATCGATGCGCTCGTCCCGGTCGTGCTGTCGACCGTGGCGCCCGGGTTGCTCGAGGCCCCCGAGACCGGGGGACTGCCCGGGCTGCTGAACACACTGTTCGCGGACGCTGTAGAGGTGCTCGGCGACTCGGCGACCGCCGCGCCGGCCGGATCGGCCGTAACACTCGCATCGCTGTTCGACGAGCAGGTCGCCCGCACCCCCGACGCGGTCGCGCTCGAGTACGCCGGCGCCACCCTCACGTACGCGGACCTGGACGCGCGTGCCAATCGTCTCGCGCGCCACCTGATCTCACTCGGTGTGGGACCGGACAGCCTGGTGGGTCTGGGAATCCGGCGCTCGCTCGAGCTGCTCGTCGGCATGTACGCGATCGTCAAGGCGGGCGGCGCGTACGTGCCCCTCGACCCCGATCATCCCGCCGACCGCCTCGGCTACGTCCTCGACATCGCGCGTCCCGTCGTGATTCTCACGACCACTCGGGACGAGCTGACCCTGGACACCGACACCCCGATCGTCGCGGTCGACGCCCTGGATCTGGAGGCCCACTCGGACACGCCGGTCACCGATGCGGACCGGTCGGCGCCGCTGTCGGCAGAGAACCTCGCGTACGTCATCTTCACGTCCGGCTCCACCGGCCGACCCAAAGGCGTCGCGGTGGGGCACGGCGCGATCGTGGCTAACCTGCGCTGGCGCCAGCACATGTACCCCATGACCGACTCCGACGTCGTGCTGCAGAAGACGCCGTTCACGTTCGATGTGTCGGTGTGGGAGTTCTTCTGGCCGTTGCAGGTCGGTGCACGCCTGGTGGTCGCGGCGCCCGACGGGCACCGGGATCCTGCGTACCTCGCGCGGATCATGGCCGAGCGCGGCGTCACCGTCGCGCACTTCGTGCCCTCGATGTTGTCGGTGTTCGTGGCGTCGCTGGCGAGCGGAGCGGCGGGGGACCCGACACAGCCGAGCGCGGAGGACGTCGCGACGCTGCGGAACGTCTTCGCGTCGGGTGAGGCGCTGCCGCCGCAGACGGCGGCCCGATTCCGGGACATCTCCGGCGCCACGCTGCACAACCTGTACGGGCCCACCGAGGCCGCCGTCGACGTCACGTTCCACGAGGTCACCGCGGACGACGAGACGACGGTCCCGATCGGTGCGGCGGTCGCCGACACCGCCCTGTACGTCCTCGACGAGGGCCTGCGGCGGGTCCCGGCCGGCACCGAGGGTGAGCTGTACCTTGCGGGCGTGCAGTTGGCCCGCGGCTACCTGCAGCGTCCCGACCTCACCGCCGACCGATTCGTCGCCGACCCGTACGGCGCTCCAGGCGCGCGCATGTACCGGACCGGTGACCTGGTCAAGCTGGGCCTCTCCGGTGAGCTGGAGTACATCGGTCGGACCGACTTCCAGGTGAAGCTCCGCGGTCTGCGCATCGAACTCGGCGAGATCGAGTCGGCGCTGCTGGACCACCCGGCAGTGTCGCAGTCCGTCGTCGTGGTGCACGCCGACGCCGACCTGGGCGACCACCTCGTGGCGTACGTCGTCACCGACGGCGGCGCCGACGTGGACCGGCACGAGTTGGCCGCCGCGGTGAGCGCCCGCCTACCCGAGTACATGGTGCCGTCGCTGTTCGTCGCGCTGGCCGAGTTCCCGCTGAACGCCAGCGGCAAACTGGACCGCAAGGCCCTTCCGGCCCCGGACTTCTCGTCGCTCGCGAGTGAGTACCGGGCACCGACCACCCCCACCGAGGAGACACTCGCCGCGACGTTCGCGGAGGTCCTCGGTGCCGAGCGCATCGGCGTCGACGACGACTACTTCGCGCTCGGTGGCAACTCGCTCAGCGCCACCCGCGTCGTCGCACGCATCAACGCCGACCTGGGCATCCGCATCGATGTGCGCGACTTCTTCGACGCCCCCACCGTCGCGCAGCTCGCGGCACTCGTCGACGCGGCCGTGGCCGCGGGCGGCGACACCCGGGCCCCGCTCGTGGCGCAGGAGCGCCCCGACACGCTCCCGCTGTCGATGGCACAGCAGCGGATGTGGTTCCTCAACCGCTTCGACACAGGATCCGCGGCGAACAACATCGTCGTCGCGATCCGGCTGACCGGCGCGCTGGACGTCGACGCTCTCCGCGAGGCCGTGTCCGACGTGATCGAGCGGCACGAGTCGCTGCGCACCGTGTTCCCGGAGATCGACGGCGCCGCGAGCCAGGTGATCCTGCCCGCCGACCGGGTGAAGGTGGATCTCGCCGCGGAACCGGTGCGCGAGTCCGACGTCGCCGACGCCGTCGCGCGGACGATCTCGCAGGGCTTCGACGTCACGGCGGCCGTCCCCCTCCGGATGCGGCTGCTCGCGGTGACGCCCACCGAGCACGTGCTGGTGGTGGTGGTGCACCACATCAGCGCCGACGGATTCTCGATGAATCCGCTCACGCGCGACATCGTCACCGCGTACGCCGCGCGGTCGGCCGGTGCGGCCCCGTCATGGGCGCCGCTCGCGGTGCAGTACGCCGACTACGCGCTGTGGCAGCGCGAGGTGCTCGGCAGCGAGGACGACCCGGAGTCGGTCATCGCCCAGCAGATGCAGTTCTGGCGGGGCGCCCTGGCCGATCTGCCCGACCGCCTGGATCTGCCCGCGGATCGCCCGCGTCCCGCCATCGCCTCGAACAGTGGTGCCTCGCATCGCTTCTCGATCGGGGCCGAGACGGCGGCGCGACTCGACGCGATCGCCCGCGACCACGGGGCGTCCACGTTCATGGTGGTGCACGCGGCCCTGTCGGTGCTGCTGGCGCGTCTGAGCGGCACGTCGGACATCGCGATCGGCACCCCCGTCGCGGGCCGCGGCGAGGCAGCGCTGGACGACCTGGTCGGCATGTTCGTCAACACCCTGGTGTTGCGGGCCGACGTCCGCGGCGACCGCCCCTTCACCGAACTACTCACCGGTGTGCGCGCCACCGATCTCGAGGCGTTCGGCCATGCGGACGTGCCGTTCGAGCGCCTGGTCGAGGCACTGAGCCCGGCCCGCTCGCAGTCCCGTCACCCCCTGTTCCAGGTCGCCCTGTCGTTCCAGAACATGGACCGCACCGACCTCGCGCTCGGTGATCTGACAGTGTCGGGAGTCGACTTCGACGCCGCTGTCGCGAAGTTCGATCTGGCCGTCACGGTCGCCGAGAGCGACTCCGCGACCGGCGCACTGGACGTGGACCTCACGTACGCGACCGACCTGTTCGACGCGTCGACGATGCGGGTGTTCGCCGACCGCTTCGTCCGCGTGCTCGAGGCCGTCGCCGCCGACGCGTCCGTCGTCGTCGGTGACATCGACGTCCTCGATGCGGCGGAGCGCTCCGCGCTCACCGCCGCGTCCGGCGACGCCGGCCCGGCCCCGATGCTGCTGCCGCAGATCCTGTCCGCTGCCGCAAGCGCGGATCCGGCGCGGGCCGCGCTCGTCTCGGGCGAGCGGACCGTCGCGTACCGGGACCTCGACGAGCAGTCGTCGCGACTGGCGCGCGCACTGATCGCGCGCGGCGCCGGCCCGGAAACGGTGGTCGCGGTGGCGCTCACTCGCTCGATCGAGTCGGTCGTGGCCGTGTGGGCCGTCGCGAAGAGCGGCGCGGCCTTCGTGCCGGTGGACCCGCACTATCCGGCCGACCGCGTCGCGCACATGGTCACCGATTCCCGGGCGCTCCTCGGCATCACCCGCACCGAACACGAGGGCGCCCTGCCCGCCGCGGTGCCGTGGATCGTGCTCGACGACCCCGCGACGGCGGACGAAGTGGCCGCGCAGCCGGATGCTCCGGTGAGCGACGCGGACCGCACCGCACCGCTGCGCGTCACCGACGCCGCGTACGTCATCTACACGTCCGGATCCACGGGTGTGCCGAAGGGCGTCGTAGTCACGCACACCGGCCTGGCCGCGTTCGCGGCCGAGCAGGTGGAGCGGTACGGCATCGATTCCGATTCGCGGACACTGCATTTCGCGTCGCCCAGCTTCGATGCGTCGATCCTCGAACTGCTGATGGCCTTCGGTGCGGGCGCGACGATGGTGATCGCCCCGACGTCGATCTACGGCGGTCACGAGTTGGCCGACCTCCTGCGCACCCAGCACGTCACGCACGCGTTCGTCACGCCGGCCGCCCTGGCCTCGGTGGACCCGACGGGCCTCGAGGCCCTGCGCACCGTGGTCGTCGGCGGCGAGGCCTGCTCGGCCGAACTCGTCGCACGATGGGCGCCGGGCCGCCGGATGTTCAACGCGTACGGTCCCACCGAGGCCACCGTCGCGTCCAACATCTCCGGCGCCCTCGTCCCCGGCGAGCCCGTCACGATCGGTCGGGCCATCCGCGGCGCCGACGCGTACGTCCTCGACGGCCGCCTGCGGCCCGTCCCGGCCGGCGTCCCCGGAGAGTTGTACCTCGCCGGTGCCGGAGTCGCCCGCGGCTACCTCGGCCGTCCCGCGCTCTCGGCGGAACGGTTCGTCGCCAACCCGTTCGGCATGCCCGGCTCGCGCCTGTACCGGACCGGTGACGTCGTGCGCACCACCGCGGACCGGGTGCTCGAATACGTCGGCCGCGCCGACGACCAGGTGAAGCTGCGCGGCTTCCGCATCGAGCTCGGTGAGATCGAATCCGTTCTCGCCCGGCACGACACGGTGGCCCAGACCGCCGTCGTCGTGCTGCGTGACCAGCTCGTCGCGTACGTGGTCGCGGCCGCGGATCGGTCGATCGAGGTGGCCGAACTGAAGGAGTTCGCGGCCCGCTCCCTCACGGCGTACATGGTGCCGGCGGTGTTCGTGGTTCTCGACCGCCTGCCACTGACCGGCAGCGGCAAGCTGGACCGCAAGGCACTGCCCGAACCCGAGTTCGAGGCGCGGGAATTCCGGGCCCCGAGCACTCCGGTCGAGGAAGCCGTCGCCGCGGTCTTCGCCGACGTCCTCGACGTCGACCGGGTGGGCCGCGACGACGACTTCTTCGAGCTCGGCGGCAACTCGCTGCTGGCGACACAGGTATGCGCCCGCCTCGGCGCGGCGCTCGACACCACGGTCCCGGTCCGCGTCCTGTTCGACGCCTCCACCGTCGAGGCCCTCGCTGCACGGGTGTCGGCGTCCACCGGTGCGCGGACGAAGGCCCTCGTGGCCGCGCCGCGCCCGGACCGGATCCCGCTGTCGCTCGCGCAGCAGCGGATGTGGTTCCTGAACCGGTTCGAACCGGAATCGGCGGTGAACAACATCCCGCTGGCGATCCGGCTGTCGGGTGACCTCGACGTCGAATCGCTCTCTGCCGCAATCGGTGACGTGCTGGACCGGCACGAATCGCTGCGCACCGTGTTCCCCGACGTCGACGGTGTCGGCTACCAGTCGATCCGCCCGACCTCCGAGGTTGCGGGCACGGTCACCGCCGAGGCGATCACGGAGGCCGACTTGCCGGCGCTCGTCGAGCGAATGGTGGTCGCCGGGTTCGACCTCACCGCCGATATCCCGGTCCGGGTGGGTCTGTTCGCGGTCTCGCCCACCGAGCACGTGCTGGTGCTCGTCGTGCACCACATCGCTGCCGACGGATTCTCGATGGGTCCGCTGACGCGCGACGTGATGACCGCGTATGCCGCCCGCTCGGCGGGCACGCTGCCCGCATGGGCTCCGCTCGTGGTGCAGTACGCCGACTACACGCTGTGGCAGCGCGAAGTCCTCGGCTCGGAGGACGATCCGGAATCGCCGATGTCGACGCAGGTCGCGTACTGGAAGCGGACCCTTGCGGGGCTGCCGGATCAGCTGGACCTGCCGACGGACCGGCCGCGGCCCGCCGTCGCCGGGTACCGCGGCGACCGCCACACAGTCGAGGTTCCGGCGGACCTGCAGTCGGCGATCGCCGAGCTCGCCCGCACCCGCGGCGTCACGCCGTTCATGGTGATGCATGCGGCGTTGTCGGTGCTGCTGGCGCGGTTGAGTGGGACGTCGGACATCGCGATCGGCACGCCGGTCGCGGGTCGTGGTGAGGCTGTTCTCGACGATGTGATCGGCATGTTCGTCAACACTTTGGTGCTGCGGACCGAGGTCGACGCCGCCGGCTCGTTCGAGGACCTGTTGGCACGGACGCGGGAGACCGATCTGGCGGCGTTCGCGCATGCGGACGTGCCGTTCGAGCGGCTGGTGGAGATTCTGGACCCGGCGCGCTCGCAGGCGCGGCATCCGCTGTTCCAGGTGATGCTGACGTTCCAGAACCTCGGCCTCACCAGCTTCGAACTCGGTGGGCTCGCGGTCTCGGACGTCGAGTTCGATTCGACGACAGCGAAGTTCGATCTGCAAGTCACGGTCACGGAAGGCGCGCCCGACCGTGGGCTGACCATCGACCTGACGTATGCGACGGAACTGTTCGACGCCGACACGATTCGTATTCTCGGTGACCGCTGTCTTCGCGTGCTGTCGGTCGTGACCGCCACACCGTCGGCGGTCGTCGGCGACATCGACCTGCTGGACGAGGTCGAGCGGTCGTTGGTGGTGGGGGAGTGGAACGCGACGTCGCGGGCGGTGCCGGACGCAACGTTGGTGGATCTGTTCGAGGCGCAGGTGGCGCGGACGCCGGATGCGGTTGCGGTGGTGTTCGAGGGTGAGGCGCTGTCGTATGCGGAGTTCGCGTCGCGGGTGCGGCGTACTGCGCGGTTGCTGATTGCGGAGGGTGTGGGGCCGGACTCGTTGGTGGGTCTGGGGATGCGGCGGTCGGTGGATCTGCTGGTGGGCATGTATGCGGTGCTCGCGGCCGGTGGTGCGTATGTGCCGATCGACCCCGATCAGCCGGCCGAGCGCAACCGGTACATCCTCGCGACTGCGAATCCCGTTCTGCTGCTTACCACGTCGCGTGACGCGGGTGACGTGCCGGGCCTGCGTAGCGTGGAGATCGACACGGTCGACGTGTCGGACTTCGCCGACGGTCCGATCGCCGACGTCGAGCGGAATGCTTCGCTGCGGTCCGGCAACACTGCGTATGTGATTTTCACGTCGGGTTCGACGGGTCGGCCGAAGGGTGTGGCTGTCGGGCATGGGGCGATCGTGAATCGTCTGGTGTGGATGCAGGCCGAGTACGGGCTGACGGAGTCGGACGTTGTTCTGCAGAAGACGCCGTTCACGTTCGATGTGTCGGTGTGGGAGTTCTTCTGGCCGTTGCAGGTGGGTGCACGTCTGGTGGTTGCGTTGCCGGATGGGCATCGGGATCCGGCGTATTTGGTGCGGGTGATGGCCGAGTGTGGTGTGACGGTGGCGCATTTCGTGCCGTCGATGTTGTCGGTGTTCGTGGCGGAGCCGGCTGTGGGCCGGGTGGGTTCGTTGCGGTTGGTGTTCGCGTCGGGTGAGGCGTTGCCGGCGTCGACGGCGGCGCGGCTGCGGGATGTGGTGCCGGGTGCGGCGTTGCACAATTTGTATGGCCCGACGGAGGCTGCGGTGGATGTGACGTTCCACGAGGTGACTGCGGCTGATGTGGCGTCGGTGCCGATCGGTGCGCCGGTGTGGAACACGCAGCTGTTCGTGCTCGATGGGCGTCTGAATCCGGTGCCGGTGGGTGTTCCGGGTGAGTTGTATCTGGCGGGTGCCCAGTTGGCCCGCGGGTATGTGGGGCGCAGTGATCTGACGGCGGATCGTTTCGTGGCGAACCCGTTCTCCGATAGCGGTGAGCGGATGTATCGCACGGGCGACCTGGTGACGTGGACCAGTTCGGGTGAGTTGGAGTACATCGGCCGCACGGACTTCCAGGTGAAGTTGCGTGGTCTGCGGATCGAGTTGGGTGAGATCGAGACGGCGCTGCTGGCGGTGCCGGGGATCTCGCAGTCGGTGGTGCTGGTCAAGAATGATCAGCTGGTCGCGTACGTGGTGGCGGACCAGGATCTGGACACCACTGCGGTCAAGGCGCAGCTGGCGACGTCGCTGGCGTCGTACATGGTGCCGCAGATGTTCGTGGTGCTCGATGCGTTTCCGTTGAATGCGTCGGGCAAGTTGGATCGGAAGGCGTTGCCGGAGCCGGTGTTCGAGGCGACGGTGTTCCGGGCTCCGACGACTGCGGCGGAGGAGGTTGTCGCGGGTGTGTTCGCGGACGTGCTCGGTGTGGATCGGGTGGGTCTGGACGACGATTTCTTCGCGCTCGGCGGTAACTCTCTGGTCGCGACTCAGGTCGCTGCGCGTCTCGGTGCGGCGTTCGATGCGCAGGTGCCGGTGCGGGTGTTGTTCGATGCGTCGACGGTGGAGGCCCTTGCCGCGCGGGTGCAGTTGCTTGCGGGTGCGGGTGCGCGTAAGGCGCTCGTCGCGGGTCCGCGGCCGGAGCGGGTGCCGTTGTCGTTGGCGCAGCAGCGCATGTGGTTCCTCAACCGCCTGGAACCGGAATCGACGAGTTACAACATTCCGCTCGCGATGCAGTTGACGGGGTCACTCGACGTCGATGCCCTGCACGCGGCCCTGCGGGACGTGCTGGCGCGCCACGAGTCGTTGCGCACCTTCTACCCGGAGGACGCGGACGGTCCGCACCAGGTGATCGTTCCTGCAGCAGACGTCGAGTTCGATCTCACACCCATTTCGGTGGACCCGGCCGACGTGTACGGCCGGGTGTCGGAACTCGTCGGCAAGGGCTTCGACGTGCGCAGCGCGGTGCCGTTGCGGGCGGGCCTGTTCCGACTGGACGACACCACGCACGTGTTCGCGTTCGTCGTGCACCACATCAGTGCCGACGGTGTCTCGATGGCGCCGATGGCCCGCGACCTCGTCACCGCGTACGCGGCTCGGACGCAGGGCGAGGCGCCGCAGTGGCAGCCGCTTCCGGTGCAGTACGCGGACTACGCGCTGTGGCAGCGTGAGGTGCTCGGGTCCGCCGACGAACCGGGAACCGTGGCTGCCGGGCAGCTCGCGCACTGGGTACGTGCCCTCGCCGGTGCGCCGGATCAGCTCGATCTGCCGACCGATCGCCCCCGCCCCGCGGTCGCGTCGATGCGCGGCGCCGAGACCGAGTTCACGCTCTCCGCAGAGCTCCACGCGGCCCTCGAGTCACTGGCGCGGGCCGAGGGGGCCTCGCTGTTCATGGTTGCGCACAGCGCCCTGGCGGTCCTCCTGGCCAGGTTGAGCGGCACCTGGGACGTCACGGTCGGCACCCCCGTCGCGGGACGCGGCGAGGCCGCGCTCGACGACCTGGTCGGCATGTTCGTGAACACCCTCGCTCTGCGTACCGAACTGACGTCCTCGATGAGGTTCACCGAGGTGGTGGCTCGGGCCAAGGAGGCCGACCTGTCTGCCTTCGCGAACGCGGACCTGCCGTTCGAGCGGGTCGTCGAGGCCGTGTCGTCGGACCGCTCCTCGGCGCGGCATCCGGTGTTCCAGACGGTGCTCTCGTTCCAGAACCAGGAACAGGCCACCCTCGCGCTGCCCGGTCTCACCGTGAGCAGTGTCCCGGACACAGACCGAGCCGCGAAGTTCGACCTGCAGTTCACGCTGATCCCGACCGACTCGGGCACCGTCGAGGCGATCCTCACCTACGCCACCGATCTGTTCGACGAGGCGACGGTGGTGACGCTGGGAGAGCGGTTCGTCCGAATCCTCGAGGCGGTCGCCGCCGACCCCCACGCGGTGGTCGGCGACATCGAGATCGTGACCGAGGCCGAGCGCGCGCTCCTCCCCGGCTTCGCGGACTCGGAGCGGGAGGAGGCCGACGCCTCGAACACGATCGTGCCCGCCACCAGCACCCTGCCTCAGGTGCTGTCGGCGGTCGTCGAGGCCGACCCCGAGGCCCCCGCGATCGCGGACGACGGCACCGAGATCACATACGGCGAGTTGGACGAACGGTCGTCGCGCCTCGCCCGGGTCCTGATCGCGGAAGGAGTGGGGCCGGGCACTCGGGTCCCGGTCGCGCTGGCCCGTTCGGTCGATGCCGTGATCGCCGCGTGGGCGGTACTCAAGTCGGGGGCAGCGGTCACCCCGATCGACGCGAACGACGACGCCTGGGAATCGATCGATGCTGCGCTGCCGGCGAAGCTGGGCATCACGAACTCCCAGAACAGGGCGGCCGCGCACGACGGCGTCGAGTGGATCGTCGTGGACGACGTGGCCACGCGGGCGCGGATCGACGAGCAGTCCGGACGCCCCGTCTCGTACTCCGAGCGGACCCGCCTGCTCGACGCAGGTGATATCGCCTTCGCCGCGGTGGACGGGTCCTTCGTGCTCGATCACGGCCGAGCTGTGGCGTTGGCCGAGCGGGACCGCTCCGCGTACGGGATCACGTACGAATCGAGGACCGTCTGCCTGGAACCGGCGACCTCCGTCTGGGGCGTCATCGAGCTGGTGCTGGCCTCCACTGCGGGCGCGGTGACGGTGGTCACGGCGGTCTCGGACAGTAACGTCACCGACGTTCTGGCCGACGAATGGGTGACCCACGCCTTCCTCGCGAACGCCCCTGCAGAGGCACTCGACCTGGAAGAACTCGAGGATCTCGAGGTGCTGGTCCTCACCGACGGTGGACGCTCCGTCGGCGGCCCGGACGTCCGGCGGGTCGCTGCCGACGCGGACTCGTGGTCGGTGTGAGGCGATAATGATGGTTTGTCCTGGGCGATGTCGATGTGAGGAATGAGTCACGGTGATGCGTTGTGAGATGCCGACGAGCGATACCCGAGGTGTTCCGAACGCATGAGTGAGCTGGGTCGGGAGCGGGGAACTGACGGCAACGAGAACAAGAGGGCGCGGCGTCCGCGTCCGGCGCGCAGGGAACGACCTGCGCGCCGCCCTCGTTCCGGATCGCGGACGTTGCCGCAGCTGCTGGCGTCGGCGGTCGAACGCGACCCGTCGGCGACAGCCCTCGTCTACCAGGACCGCTCCCGCACCTACGCGGACCTCGACGCCTGGTCGTCTCGTCTCGCCCGGGTCCTCATCGAACGCGGCATCGGACCAGGAGACGCCGTTGCCGTCGCCGTACCGCGCTCGATCGAGTCGGTGTCGTCGGTGTGGGGCGTCGCGAAGTCGGGCGCAGCCTACGTGCCGATCGACCCGAACTATCCGGCCGACCGTGTCGCCCACATGGTGTCGGATTCCGGGGTCGTGCTCGGCCTGACCACCACGGAGGCTCGTGACTCTCTCCCCGATTCCGTCGAATGGCTGATCCTGGACGACGAGTTCGACCGTGTCCTGGCCGAGCACTCGTCGGAGCCGATCTCGTTCGCAGACCGGACCCGAAGCCTGACCGATGCCGACGCGGCCTACGTGATCTACACCTCCGGCTCGACCGGGCGGCCGAAGGGGGTGGTCGTCACCCAGGCCGGTCTCGCGGATTTCTGCGCCGAGCAGGTGCAGCGGTACAATCTCACGCCGCAATCGCGCACCCTCCACTTCGCCTCGCCGAGCTTCGACGCCTCGGTCCTGGAACTGCTCCTCGCGGTCGGTTCCGGATCGACGATGGTCATCGCCCCGCCCACGGTCTACGGTGGCGAGGAACTGGCCGCACTCATTGCAGCGCAACGGGTCACGCACGGATTCGTCACGCCCGCAGCGCTGGCATCGGTGGACCCGACAGGCCTCGACACGTTCCTCGACGTCGTCGTCGGCGGCGAGGCGTGCCCGCCGGACCTGGTGTCGCGGTGGGCCGACCCGCGTCGTCGATTCTTCAACGGGTACGGCCCGACCGAGACGACGATCATGACGGCCATCTCCGATCCGCTGGTCCCCGGGCAACCGATCACGATCGGTGGGCCCACCCGAGGCATGTCGCTGGCGGTGCTCGACGACCGGCTGCGGCCCACCCCCGCCGGTGTCGCCGGCGAGCTGTACGTGTGGGGGCCCGGCGTCGCCCGCGGCTACCACGATCGACCGGCACTCACCGCCGAACGATTCGTCGCCTGCCCGTTCGGTGAGCCCGGCACTCGCATGTACCGGACCGGCGACGTGGTGCGGTGGAACGCCTCCCAGCAGATCGAATACGTCGGCCGATCCGACTTCCAGGTCAAGATCCGTGGATTCCGCATCGAACTGGGCGAGATCGAAGCGGTCCTCGCGGCGCACGAGGACGTGGACTTCGCGGCCGTCGTCGCGCACGAATCCGGTGCCGGTGGCAAGGTGCTCGTCGCGTATGTCCGCGCCGTCCCCGGGCGTACGCTCGAAACGTCCGCGCTCCCGGAGTTCGTCGGCCGATCGCTCCCTCGGCACATGGTGCCGGCCACGGTGATGCTGCTCGACGAGATTCCGCTGACTCCGGTCGGCAAACTCGACCGCCAGGCGCTGCCCGCGCCGGTGTTCGAGGCGCGTGAGTTCCGCGCGCCGGTCGGCCGCGACGAGGAACTCGTCGCGACGGTGTTCGCCGACCTTCTCGGTGTCGATCAGGTGGGCCGCGACGACGACTTCTTCGAGCTCGGCGGCAATTCGCTGATCGCAACGCAGGTGGTCGCCCGCCTGTCGGCGGCGGGCCGGGCCCAGATTCCGGTGCGGGCGGTGTTCGAGGCCTCGACCGTCGAGGCGCTCGCCGCCCGGATCCGGGCAGACTCCGCAGGTCCTGTGCGCAAGGAACTCACGGCCGGGCCGCGCCCGGACCGGATCCCGCTGTCGCTCGCGCAGCAGCGGATGTGGTTCCTGAACCGGTTCGAGCCCGACTCGACGGTGAACAACATCCCGGTCGCGATCCGGTTGACCGGAGCTCTCGACGTACCGGCCCTGCGGGCGGCTGTGGCGGACGTGGTGGAACGCCACGAGTCGCTGCGCACCGTCTTCCCCGCTGTCGACGGTGTCGGGTACCAGGTGGTGCAGCCGGCCGCCGAGATCGGCGAGCTGCTGCCGGTGGACACCGTCGCTGCCGACGATCTTCTCGAGCGGGTCGCTGCGTTGACGGGGGCAGGTTTCGACCTCACCGCCGACATCCCGTTGCGGGCCGCGTTGTTCGCGGTGTCGCCCACCGAACACGCGCTCGTCTTCGTCGTGCACCACATCGCCGCCGACGGCTTCTCGATCGGCCCGTTGACCCGTGACGTCATGGCGGCGTACGCCGCTCGCTCCGCTGGAGTCGCCCCCGGTTGGGAACCACTCGCGGTGCAGTACCCGGACTACACGCTGTGGCAGCGGGAAGTGCTCGGTGCCGAGGACGATCCCACCTCGGTGCTGGCGCAGCAGATCTCGTTCTGGAAGCAGGCGCTCGCCGGGCTTCCCGACCAGTTGGATCTGCCGACCGACCGCCCGCGCCCCGCGGTCGCGACCAATCACGGTGCCACGCATCGGTTCGCACTCGACGCAGACCTGTCCCGAGCTGTCGACGAGTTCGCTCGCCAACACTCCGTCACGCCGTTCATGGTGGTGCATGCGGCGTTGTCGGTGCTGTTGGCGCGGTTGAGTGGGACGTCGGACATCGCGATCGGCACGCCGGTCGCGGGTCGTGGTGAGGCTGTTCTCGACGATGTGATCGGCATGTTCGTCAACACCCTGGTGCTGCGTGCGGACGTGCAACCGGGTGCGTCGTTCGAGGAGTTGCTCGGGCAGGTGTGGTCGTCGGATCTGGCCGCGTTCGGGCATGCGGACGTGCCGTTCGAGCGGCTGGTGGAGATTCTGGACCCGGCGCGCTCGCAGGCGCGGCATCCGCTGTTCCAGGTGATGCTCACGTTCCAGAACCTCGGGAATGCCGAGTTCACCCTCGGCGACCTCGCCGTTTCGGAGGTCGAGTTCGACTCCGCTGCAGCGAAGTTCGATCTGCAGGTGACGGTTCTCGAGTCCGGGGCCGAGTCCGGCTATGCCGTTGCACTCACCTACGCGACGGACCTGTTCGACGCGTCGACCATGCGCATCTTCGGCGACCGGTTCGCGCGAATCCTCCACTCGGTGGTCACTCGTCCGTCGGGGGTCGTCGGCGACATCGACCTGCTGGACGAGGTCGAGCGGTCGTTGGTGGTGGGGGAGTGGAACGCGACGTCGCGGGCGGTGCCGGACGCAACGTTGGTGGATCTGTTCGAGGCGCAGGTGGCGCGGACGCCGGATGCGGTTGCGGTGGTGTTCGAGGGTGAGGCGCTGTCGTATGCGGAGTTCGCGTCGCGGGTGCGGCGTACTGCGCGGTTGCTGATTGCGGAGGGTGTGGGGCCGGACTCGTTGGTGGGTCTGGGGATGCGGCGGTCGGTGGATCTGCTGGTGGGCATGTATGCGGTGCTCGCGGCCGGTGGTGCGTATGTGCCGATCGACCCTGATCAGCCCGCGGAGCGCAACGGCTACATCCTGGACACGGCTGCGCCGGCGGTGGTGTTGTCGACGTCGCGAGACGGTTTCGAGGTTGCGGGGCAGAGGTCTGTCCCTGTTGTCCTTCTCGACGACGTGGATGTGTCCGGGTTCTCGTCTGCCCCGGTGTCGGATGCGGATCGCATTGGGCCGCTGCGTGGTTCGAACACTGCGTATGTGATTTTCACGTCGGGTTCGACGGGTCGGCCGAAGGGTGTGGCTGTCGGGCATGGGGCGATCGTGAATCGTCTGGTGTGGATGCAGGCCGAGTATGGGCTTGCTGCGGCGGATGTGGTGTTGCAGAAGACGCCGTTCACGTTCGATGTGTCGGTGTGGGAGTTCTTCTGGCCGTTGCAGGTGGGTGCGCGGCTGGTGGTGGCGTTGCCGGATGGGCATCGGGATCCGGCGTATTTGGTGCGGGTGATGGTCGAGTGTGGTGTGACGGTCGCGCATTTCGTGCCGTCGATGTTGTCGGTGTTCGTGGCCGAGCCCGCGGCGAAGAACGTCACGACGCTGCGGAACGTGTTCGCGTCGGGTGAGGCGTTGCCGGCGTCGACGGCGGCGCGGCTGCGTGATGTGGTGCCGGGTGCGGCGTTGCACAATTTGTATGGCCCGACGGAGGCTGCGGTGGATGTGACGTTCCACGAGGTGACTGCGGCTGATGTGGCGTCGGTGCCGATCGGTGCGCCGGTGTGGAACACGCAGCTGTTCGTGCTCGATGGGCGTCTGAATCCGGTGCCGGTGGGTGTTCCGGGTGAGTTGTATCTGGCGGGTGCCCAGTTGGCCCGCGGGTATGTGGGGCGCAGTGATCTGACGGCGGATCGTTTCGTGGCGAACCCGTTCTCCGATAGCGGTGAGCGGATGTATCGCACGGGCGACCTGGTGACGTGGACCAGTTCGGGTGAGTTGGAGTACATCGGCCGCACGGATTTCCAGGTGAAGTTGCGTGGTCTGCGGATCGAGTTGGGTGAGATCGAGACGGCGCTGCTGGCGGTGCCGGGGATCTCGCAGTCGGTGGTGCTGGTCAAGAATGATCAGCTGGTCGCGTACGTGGTGGCGGACCAGGATCTGGACACCACTGCGGTCAAGGCGCAGCTGGCGACGTCGCTGGCGTCGTACATGGTGCCGCAGATGTTCGTGGTGCTCGATGCGTTTCCGTTGAATGCGTCGGGCAAGTTGGATCGGAAGGCGTTGCCGGAGCCGGTGTTCGAGGCGACGGTGTTCCGGGCTCCGACGACTGCGGCGGAGGAGGTTGTCGCGGGTGTGTTCGCGGACGTGCTCGGTGTGGATCGGGTGGGTCTGGACGACGATTTCTTCGCGCTCGGCGGTAACTCTCTGGTCGCGACTCAGGTCGCTGCGCGTCTCGGTGCGGCGTTCGATGCGCAGGTGCCGGTGCGGGTGTTGTTCGATGCGTCGACGGTGGAGGCCCTTGCCGCGCGGGTGCAGTTGCTTGCGGGTGCGGGTGCGCGTAAGGCGCTCGTCGCGGGTCCGCGGCCGGAGCGGGTGCCGTTGTCGTTGGCGCAGCAGCGCATGTGGTTCCTCAATCGGCTCGATCCCGAGTCCGCGGTGAACAACATTCCGCTCGCTATCCGGCTGTCGGGCGATGTGGATACCGAGGCGCTGGCGCTGGCGGTGCGGGACGTCCTTGCCCGCCACGAGTCGCTGCGCACGGTGTTCCCCGACGTCGACGGAGTGGGAAGCCAGCAGATCCTGAGCCCTGACACCGTCGACTTCGATCTCGGGATCGAGCAGGCCGACGAGGGCACGTTGGTCGGCCGTATCGAGGAGTGGGCGCTCGAGGGATTCGACCTCACCGCCGAAATCCCGGTCCGTGCAAGAGCTTTCGCGTTGTCCTCCCGCGAGTACGTACTCGTCCTGGTGCTGCACCACATCGCGGCCGACGGGGTCTCGATGGGCCCGCTCGCGCGCGACGTGATGACGGCCTACGCGGCCCGCAGTCGGGGAGAGGCCCCCGGTTGGGCGCCGCTCGACGTGCAGTACGCCGACTACGCGCTGTGGCAGCGCGAGGTCCTCGGCAGCGAGGACGACCCGGACTCGGTGATCGCGCGACAGGTCGCCTACTGGACGTCCGCGCTTGCCGGACTTCCCGACCAGCTCGACCTGCCGTCGGACCGTCCGCGTCCCGCCGTCGCATCCAACGGCGGTGCAACGCATACGTTCTCGATCGATGCCGATCTCCGGTCCCGGATCGAGGACGTCGCACAGGCCCACGCGGCGTCGCCGTTCATGGTGGTGCACGCGGCGCTGTCGGTGCTGCTCGCGCGGCTGAGCGGTACCCCGGACGTGGCGATCGGTACCCCGGTCGCCGGCCGCGGCGAGGCCGCGCTCGACGACCTGATCGGCATGTTCGTGAACACGCTGGTCCTGCGCACCGAGATCGACGGCGGGCAGTCCTTCGCCGATCTTCTCGCGCAGGTTCGGTCCACCGACCTGGCCGCTTTCGAGCACGCCGACCTCCCGTTCGAGCGGCTCGTCGAGATTCTCGATCCCGAACGCTCACAGGCACGGCACCCGTTGTTCCAGGTGGCGCTCGCGTTCCAGAGCGGTGTGGCGGGACAGGCCCTGGAACTGCCCGGGGTCACCGCGTCGGGGGTCGACTTCGATATCGCGCTCGCCAAGTTCGATCTGCAGGTGACCGTCTCGGACGTCGTCGACGCCGATTCTGATCGCGCAGGACTGTCGATCGGAATGACCTACGCCACCGATCTGTTCGACGCACCGACCGTCGTCTCGATCGGCGAACGATTCGTGCGGCTGCTCGACTCGCTCGTCTCCGACGCCTCGGTCCCGGTGGGGGACGCGGCGCTGCTCTCGGATCGCGAACTCGCGGCCCTCACCACCGTCGCCGGACCGCCGGTGGCGCGACTCGAGACCCTCACCGAAATTCTCGGCCGCAACGTGGCCGCCGATCCCGACGCTCCCGCACTCGGCTGCGGCGACATCGCACTGACGTACGGGGACCTCGACGAGCGTTCGAGTGTCATCGCGCGTGAGCTGATCGGTCGGGGCATCGGACCGGAGAGCGTCGTCGCTCTGTCGTTCCCTCGCTCCTGGGAGATGGTGCTGTGCGTGTGGGCGGTCGCGAAGACGGGCGCCGCCTTCGTGCCGGTGGACCCGACGTATCCGGAGGACCGGATCGAACACATGGTGACGGACTCGGCTGCGGCATTGGGTATCGCCGTAGCCGACTCGATCACCGATCTGCCGGACGCGGTCTCGTGGTGGTCGCTCGACGACCTCGAACGGTCCGCCGTCGAGGCCGGGCATTCCGCGGCACCCGTCACCGACGGAGACCGGACCCGGCCCCTGCTGCTCGATCACGCCGCCTACGTGATCTACACGTCGGGATCGACGGGCAGGCCGAAGGGCGTCGTGGTGACGCACCGTGGTCTGTCGGGTCTGGTGGATCAGTCCGTCGAGCTGTACTCGGTGACCGCATCGGATCGTGTGCTGCACATCTGCTCGCCGAGTTTCGATCCGTCCGTGTTCGAGTGGGCCGTCGCTGCGGCGGCGGGTGCGGAGCTCGTCGTCGTTCCCCCGACGATCCTCGGCGGAGAGGAGCTGCATGCTCTGCTCGCCGAGCGCAAGGTGACCGTCGCGATCATCACGCCCGCCGTTCTCGGATCGATGAACCCCGAGGGCCTCGACGATCTGCGTCTGCTGTCCGTGGGTGGCGACGCGTCGACCACCGAACTCGTCGGGAACTGGGCGCCCGACCGGCAGTTCTTCAACGCGTACGGTCCCACCGAGACCACGATCATCTCGACGCGAGGAGAGTTGTTCGCAGGCAAGCCCGTCACGGTGGGCGGGCCCGTACCCGGTGTGGGAGCCCTCGTCCTCGACACCCGGTTGCGTCCGGTGCCCCGCGGCGTCGCCGGTGAGCTGTACCTGTCGGGCGGCGCGCTGGCACGCGGCTACCACGGTCGCTCCGCGCTGACGGCGGACCGCTTCGTGGCCAACCCGTACGGCGTTGCGGGAGAACGGATGTACCGCACCGGTGACGTCGTCCGGTGGACCGCGTCGCCGAGTGGAGAAGCGGTGGGCGCCACCGACATGTCGATCGAGTACGTCGGCCGCTCGGACTTCCAGGTCAAGGTCCGGGGCTTTCGAATCGAACTGGGCGAGATCGACGCCGCATTGACGGACTGCCCCGACGTCTCGTTCGCGACGACCGTGGGCCACCCCATGCCGTCCGGGCAGACCGCGTTGGTGTCGTACGTTCTCGCCGACGGGGTCGACGCCGACACGATGGCCGCTCATGTGGCGTCGTTGCTGCCGTCGTACATGGTGCCCGCGTCGATCATCGTCCTGGACGAGGTACCGCTCACCGCGGTCGGCAAGCTCGATCGCCAGGCCCTGCCGGCACCGAACTTCGAGGCACGCGACTTCCGGGCCCCGGCGTCCCCGACGGAGGAGCTCGTCGCGCGGGCGTTCGTGGACGTCCTGGGAGTCGACCGGGCAGGCCTCGACGACGACTTCTTCGATCTCGGCGGAAACTCGCTCGTCGCGACCAAGCTCGTGGCCCGGCTCGGGGCGGCCCTCGGCACCCGGGTCCCCGTCCGCGAGTTGTTCGATGCTTCCACCGTGGAAGCCCTTGCGGCACGCCTGGAATCGTTCACCGGAGCGGTCCGGCACGCACTCGTGGCCCGCACCCACGACGGCCGGATCCCGCTGTCGCTCGCGCAGCAGCGCATGTGGTTCCTCAACCGCCTCGAGCCCGAGTCTGCGGTGAACAACATTCCGATCGCCGTCCGGCTCACCGGAGACCTCGACGTCGAGGCCCTTCGCCAGGCGGTCGTCGACGTCGTGTCGCGGCACGACGCGCTGCGCACCCGGTATCCCGAGCACGACGGCGTCGGGTACCAGTCGGTGCTCCCCGTCGAGGATGTGGTGGCCGACTGGGACTTCGGTCCGGAGAAGGTGGGCGCCGATTCGTTGGCAGAGCGGCTGAGCGCGATCGCGCTGACCGCGTTCGACGTCACGGCCGAAGTGCCGCTGCGGGTGCGTCTGTTGGAACTGTCGCCGTCGTCGTACGTGCTGGCGCTCGTGGTGCACCACATCTCCGCGGACGGCGTGTCGATGGGGCCACTGGTTCGAGACGTCATGACCGCGTACGTTGCGCGAGCGTCCGATGCCGCGCCCGGATGGGCTCCGCTGGACGTGCAGTACGCGGACTACGCCGTCTGGCAGCGCGAGACTCTCGGTTCCGAGGACGATCCGGATTCGGTGATCGCGAAGCAGATCGCCTTCTGGAAGGAGAGACTGGCCGGCATCCCGGATCAGCTCGATCTGCCCACGGATATGCCGCGGCCGGCCGTGCAGTCGTACACCGGCGCCACCGTCGGTGCCTCGGTCGACGCCGAAACACATCGCGGCCTGGTGGAATTGGGCCGCGAGCACGGTGCGAGCTCGTTCATGGTCATGCACGCGGCCTTGGCGGTGTTGCTGGCGCGGCTGTCGCGCAGCGGCGACATCGTGGTCGGCACCCCGGTGGGGGGCCGCGGTGAGTCCGCGCTCGACGACCTGATCGGCATGTTCGTCAACACCCTCGCCCTGAGGGTCGAGGTCGACCTCGCGGAGTCGTTCGGCGATCTGCTCGAACGCGTGCGCACAGCCGACCTCGACGCCTTCGCGAACGACGATGTTCCGTTCGAGCGTCTCGTCGAGGTCCTCAACCCGGTCCGCTCCCGGGCCCGGCACCCACTCTTCCAGGTGGGCTTCTCCTTCCAGAACATGAAGAACGAGGTCCTCGAACTTCCGGGACTCGCGGTCGCCCCGGTCGACGTCGACTTCGAACTCGCCAAGTTCGATCTGCACGCCACGATCGTCGACAACGTGGACGCGAACGGCGAACCGGCCGATTTCAGCGTCGACTTCACGTATGCGACGGACCTGTTCACCGAGGCGACGGCCCACCGGTTCGCGCAGATGTACGCCCGCATCCTGCGCGGTGTCGTCGCCGATGCGTCGGTCTCGGTCGGTGACCTCGAGATGATCGACGCCGACGAGCGCGACCAGGTACTCGACCGGTGGAATTCGACCCGGCATCCGGTCGCCGACGACCTCACACTGGTCGACCTGTTCGACGCCCAGGTCGCGGCCGCCCCCCACGCCCCGGCCGTCGTGGCCGAGGGGGAACGACTGTCCTACGCGGAGTTCGACGCGCGGGTCAACCGCTTGGCGCGTCGCCTGATCGGGATGGGCGTCGGACCGGAATCCCGTGTCGCGCTGGCAATGCGGCGCTCGGCCGACCTGATCGTCGGCATGTACGCCGTCGCCAAGGCCGGTGGCGCCTACGTGCCGATCGACCCGGACCATCCCGCGGACCGCACCGCCTACATCCTCGACACGGCGCAGCCGGTCTGCGTGCTGGCCACCTCCCGCGAGGATGTCGAGACGCCTGCACACCTGCCCGTGCTGCACGTCGACCTGATCGACGGCACGGAGCACGACGGCCGTCCGATCACCGATCGCGAACGCACGTCGCCGCTGCGACCTGCGAACACCGCCTACGTGATCTTCACGTCGGGTTCGACGGGTCGGCCCAAGGGCGTCGCCGTCAGCCACGCGGCGATCGTCAACCAATTGGAATGGAAGCGCGCCGAATACGGCCTGGACGCCTCGGATGCCGCGTTGCTCAAGACCGCGGCGACGTTCGACCTGTCGGTGTGGGAGTTCTGGTCGGCGCTGACGTCCGGTGGACGACTAGTCGTCGCCACCGCGGACGGCCACCGCGACCCCGGCTACCTCGATTCGTTGATGCGCCGCGAGAAGGTGACCACGCTGCACGCGGTGCCCTCGATGCTGCAGGCGCTGCTGGTCGAGTCCGGAGACCGGCTGCCCGAGTCGCTGCGCCGGGTCCTCGCGATCGGCGAGGTGCTGCCTGCCGACACCGCCGCCCGCTTCGTGGCGGCGGGCACCGCCGAGCTGTTCAACCTCTACGGGCCCACCGAGGCCGCGGTGTCGGTCACGGCGCAGCGCGTCGCGGACACCACCGGCTCCGCGGTACCGATCGGCGGCCCCGAATGGAACACGCGACTGCTCGTCCTCGACGACAGACTGCGGCCCGTCCCCGTCGGTGTGCCCGGTGAGCTGTACCTCGCCGGCGCCCAGTTGGCGCGCGGCTACTTCGGTCGCCCGGCGCTGACCGCCGACCGATTCGTCGCCGACCCCTACGGTCCGGCGGGGGAGCGGATGTACCGCACCGGTGACGTCGTCGCATGGCGCACCGACGGCACCCTCGACTATGTCGGTCGCGCCGACTTCCAGGTCAAGGTGCGCGGATTCCGCATCGAACTCGGCGAGATCGAGGCCGCGTTGCGGGCGCACCCCGACGTTGCCGAAGCGGCCGTCATCGTGCGTAACGACGGCCGATCCGGCGACCGGCTGGTGGCGTACATCGTGCCGGCGGGCACCGCGCCGATCGGCACCGCCGCACTTGCGGCCGACCTCGCGAGCGGCCTGCCGTCGTACATGGTGCCGTCGGTGTTCGTCGAACTCGAGGCCCTCCCGTTGAACGTGAACGGCAAGATCGACCGCAAGGCGCTGCCGGCCCCTGCGGTCGAGCCGCGGCAGTTCCGGGCTCCGGAGACGCCGGTCGAGAAGGCCGTGGCCCGTGCCTTCGCCGATGCCCTCGGGGTCGACGACGTCGGTCTGGACGACGAGTTCTTCGACCTCGGCGGCAACTCGCTCGTCGCGGTGACCGTCGTGGCCGCGCTGCGCGACGCTCTCGGCGTCCCGCTGCCGCTGCAGTGGATGTTCGTCGAGCCCACGGTCGAGAGCATCGCGGCGCGGATCGAATCCGGTGCACACGCCGACGCGGACCGCGGCGACGACGAGACCGCCGGCCTCGGTGTGGTGCTGCCGTTGCGGGCCTCGGGAACGTCGGAGCCACTGTTCTGCCTCCACCCGGTCACCGGCCTGTCGTGGAGCTTCGCCGGTCTGGCCGGGTACGTCGACGAGGACCGTCCGATCTACGGCATCCAGTCGCCCGCCCTGAGCGAGGACGTCGATTTTCCCGCCAGCATCGAGGAATGGGCGGCGCTGTACGTCGACCGGATCCGGCGGATCCAGCCGAGCGGCCCCTACCACCTCGTCGGCTGGTCCCTCGGCGGATCGATCGCCCACGCCATGGCGGTACAGCTGCGGGACATGGGCGAGACGGTGCAGACCCTCGCCATGCTCGACAGCCATGTCGCCGATCCGGAGACGGGCGTCGCCGAGTACGAGGACCCCTCGCTGGCCGACCTACTCGGTGATTTCGCGGCCGAACTCGCCGGTGGCGACGTCGCGCTCCGACAGCTGGATCCCGAGCGCGTCGACACCATCCTGCGCAGACTGCCGGCACCGTTCGACCGCATCACCGGCGCGGACTGGGAACGCATCGTCGAGAGCATCGCGCACTCGTTCGGTCTCCTCGACCGCTACCGTCCGGGTGACTTCGACGGAGATCTGCTGTACTTCAGCGCAGACATGGGAGAGGCCGACGGCGCGGCGGGCTGGCGCGATTCCGTCGGTGGATCGGTCGAGGTCGTACCGGTCGCGGCCGGACACCGGCAGCTGCTGTCACCGACCGCGCTCGAAGTGGTCGGACCGGCACTCGACCGGTACCTGCGTCGCTGAACGGACACCGGTGGCCGCTCCTCCCGAGGAAGGAGCGGCCACCGGTGTGTTCACGCCGTCGACGGCGGCCGGGGACCCGTCAGCAGGGGACCGCGCCGGGCAGGCTCGGGTCGAGCGCGCGCCTGACCAGGAAGATCGAACGCGGATCGTCGAGCAGTCCCACGTGCGAGACGTTCGCCGCCGGGCAACTGTCCTGGATCCACTCGTTGAGGACGGACGACCCGGGGCCCGGGACCAGGAACGACCCTTCGGGCGGCGTGACGACCGTGTCGCTTCGGGACGCGATGACCCGGTAGTCGACACCCGGCACGGTTTCGTGGCCGGCGTTGAGGGCGGCGAGGAACTTCGATCCGATCATCTGCTGGTACGAGGCGAGCCCGAAACCCAGACCGGCGAGCCATTCGTTGGTCGGCTCGTCGGTGAGTCGAAGCGACGTGAAGGCGTCGACGAAGGCCTGCAGACCGCCGAACGTCGTTCCGTGCGTCGTGGGGCCGAGCATCACCAGCCTGCGGATCTTGTTGCGTGACGGATCGCTCGGATCCGCGCCGCCCTCGAACCGCAGGTACTGCCGCGTCATCGTCCCGCCCTGGGAATGGCCGACGACGTCCACCTGTGCGGCGCCGGTCCGGGCCCGCACCGCATCGACGAAGCCCGCCAGCTCACGGGCCGAGGCACGGATGTCACCGCGACCCCACGCGCCCGTCGCCAGGCCGTAGTCCAGGGCGAAGACGCAGTATCCCTCGCGTTGCAGTGCGGGGGACAGTGCGCCCCAGCTGCCCATGTCCATGCCGGTGCCGTGGACGAGGATCACCGGGCGTGGGTGCCTTGCGCCGGGGCGGCAGTTCCAGTCGTTGGCGCCGGGGGGAGGGGCGGACGTCAACGCCCCCGGCAGGTCGGCCCGGCCCGGTCCGGGATCTGCTGTCGCGGCGGGCGGTGGGAAACCGAGTGCGCCGAAGAGGACCACGGCCGCGGCGGCGAGGAATTTCGCTGCCGGGCGCCGCCGAAAAGCCATGCGGATGCTCCTGGAGAACAGAAAAAGGGGAGGGATGAAGCACAGCGGACGGAAACCCAACCCTCTGAACTCACTGAAACAAATATCAGACGAAGCGCACATTCACCCTCCGGGGAGGGTGAACGTGAGATGTATTGCGGACGGCCCGTACCGAGCCGGAGGCGAACGCGCTCAGCCGGTTGCGGCCGCGCGCCGGTAGCCCTTGATCGCCGGATACACGAACACGGCCATCATGCCGAACGACCATGCCAGGGTCTGCAGCACGGGTTCGAGGATCGGACCACCCATCGCCAGCCCGCGCATCGCATCGATCGCGCACGACATCGGCTGCGCCGCCACCACCGGCTGCAACCAGGTCGGATACGCCATGACCGGCACGAAACCCGAGTTGAAGAACATCAACAGGGTGCAGCCGATCGACACGAGTTCGACCAGCGGCGCGTCGCCCGACACGGTGGCCAGCGCGGTCACCATCATCGCGAAGCCCATGCCGAAGATCACCGGCAGGATCACCAGGAACACACTCGGCAGGAATCCCTGCGTCAGCCGGAATCCGAGGAAGACACCCACCACGAGGATGACGATCGTGGTGATGGTCACGCGCACGGCTTCCGCCATCATGCGGCCCACCAGACCGGCGGCCCGATGGATCGGCAGCGTCCAGAAGCGCGACAGTAGGCCGTTCTTGCGTTCGGCCCGCAATCCGACGGCGCTGACGATGGAACCGAACATGGCACCGATCAGGATGATCATCGGAACCTGACCGTAGACGGCGGGTTGTCCCGTCGCTGCCGTCACGGTGTTGCCGATGACGATCCGGAACATCACGAGGGTGAGGGCCGGATAGAGCAGCGCCTGGATCATCGTGGAAGGATCCCGCGACCAGCGCTTGAGGAGACGTCGGCACTGGACGGTGCTGTGCACCCACAACGCCTTGGGGGACGACTCCGGCCACGCCTCGGTGGGCGGCGGGAAATCGATGGAGGAAGCAGACGCCCGCGCCGCTCGGCTCGACGTCATCGTGCGTTCCGGGGATTCACTCATTTGCGCCTCATACTCGCCCACACGGCCAGTGGCGCGAAGACCACGACCAGACCCACACACCACGCGACGGCCGGAAAGAGCGACGACGCGGTGACCCCGCCCTCGGCCATGTCCCGCATCGCGAACGAGAACTGCGAGATCGGCTGGTTGCGCACGAACGGCCGGATCCATTCGGGGAACCCGGTCTCCGGGACGAAGCCGCACGACAGCATGCCGAGGATCAGCTGCGGCAGCGCGAGCGCCTGGGACGTCGCCTCGGGGGACTTCGCCAGGGTGCCGATCGCGTCCGCACCCAGCGACAGCGCCACACTGATGGACAGCGCCAACGCGCAGAACAGCGCTGCCTGCGCCGCGCCCGCGCTGAACCGGAAACCGATGGCGTAGCCGTACGCCAACGCCGCCACGAGGGTGATCACAGACCGGACGAGGGCGCGGGTCATGCGCGAGAGCAGTGGCACGGGTCCCGCGACGGGCATCGTCTTGAGTCTCGTCGTCAGGCCGAGCAGCGACTCCACCGAGGCGACCTGCGACGCTGAGATGGCCGTGAAGGCCATCGCCTGCAACACGATGATCGGCATGAGGAACTGCGCGTAGTCGACGCCCTGGAGCTTCATCACGAACCGCAGCGGCAGATAGAAGCCGACGGTGAAGATCAGCGGCGCGATCACCGCGACCGCGAGCTCGCCGGTCTTCACCATCGTCTTGAGGCTGCGGCCGGTGAGCGCGAGCCACTGCTGGAACCCGTTGGGGTCCGGACGCCGGTGCGAGCCGACGCGCTTGGCCGGAACCGCCACCGAAGCCCGCTCGGAGGCCGCGGAAACCGCCAGCCTCTCCGCCGCGCTGTTGGCCCCAGAGGTCATCGCTCGGCCCCCGGAGCGGAATGACCGGTCAGGGAGAGGAAGACGTCGTCGAGGGACGGCCGGCGCAGCGCGATGTCGGCGAGCTCGATGCCCGCCGCGTCCAGGCGGCGCAGCGCCTCGGACAGCGTGGCGGCGCCGTCGGGGGCCGGCACGGACACGCGATCGGCGCCTTCGGCGATCTCGGTGCGGATCTCGTGCGGAACCAGATTGCCGAGCGCGTGGATCGCCCACGGCAACTTCTGCGGATCCAGGGGGACGACCTCGCAGTAGCTGCCGCCCGTGCGCTCCTTGAGCTGATCGGCGGTGCCCTCCGCGATGACGGTGCCGCGGTCGATGACGATGATGTTGTCGCTGAGCAGGTCCGCCTCCTCCAGGTACTGCGTGGTCAGCAGCACCGTGATGCCCTGTTCCTTGAGGGTGTCGACGAGCGCCCACACACCCTGGCGGCTGCGCGGATCGAGTCCGGTCGTCGGCTCGTCCAGGAACACGACCTCCGGGCGCACGACCAGTCCGCACGCGATGTCGATGCGCCGGCGCATGCCGCCGGAATAGCCGCGGACCGGGCGCTTGCCCGTGTCGAGCAGATCGAACTCGGTGAGCAGATCCTGCGCCCGCTGCTTCGCGGAGGCGCGATCCAGGCCCATCAGACGCCCGAACAGTTCGATGTTCTCCCGGCCCGACAGCGTCTCGTCGAGCGCTGCGTACTGGCCCGTCATCATGATCGAACGGCGGACGTCGGCGGCGTGCGTGACGACGTCGTGTCCCGCGACCAGCGCACGGCCCCGGTCCGGTCGCAGCAGCGTCGACAGAACCTTCACGGTGGTCGTCTTGCCGGCGCCGTTGGGGCCGAGGATGCCCAGAACCGTCCCGCGCTTGGCTTCGAAGCTGACGCCCTGCAGAGCCTTCACCTCGCCGAAGGACTTGTGGACGTCGTCGACGAGCACGGCTGCGTCCTGGAATATTGGCATCGACACTCCGCTAGTTCACCTGGGTTGGATGGCTCTCCGCCATTCGGGGGCCAAGGGGCCGTCCTCCGTCGACGTGTATTCCCGCCGCTGCCGGGGAATGTTACCCGCGTGGCGGCCGCCACAAGCCGTCCACGGACCGGCGCACCGTTCGTCCGCCGCGTCCGAGTTCCCGGCCGGCGACCTGCCTGACCAGGCGATCAGTCCCAGATTCCGATCGTTTCCAGGTGTCGAACCAGACGCTTCGCGCCGTCGTCGAAATGGGCGCGGGTCTCGTCCGCGACGCCGGCGTGGTCCCGAGCGGCGAGGGCCGCGACGAGTCGCGCGTGGCTGGCCACGGCCTCGTCTCCCCACTCGCGATCGGCCGAATAGAAATGGACCGGGGTGTAGCGAGTGGCGCCGAGCAGGAACCACGACAACTTCCGGGCCCCTGCCAAACGATTGATGATCCGGTGGAAGGCGAACTCGAGTTCCTCGATCCGGAGAGCGTCCCCGAGTTCGACGGCCTGCCGCAGCCGATCGTTGATCGCGGTCAGCTCGGCGAGCGCCTCGTCGTCGACGTGGTCGACGGCCCGTCCGGCCAACTCCTCGGCGATCCGGCCCTGCAGCCAGAAGACGTCGTTGACGTCGTCGCGGCTCAGCGGGGCGACGACGTAGCCGCGGTGGGGGACCAGCTCCACGAGTCCCTCGCCCCGCAAGGTCAACAGAGCCTCGCGGACGGGGGTGACGCTCACGCCGAGTTCGGCCGCGGTCTCGTCGAGGCGGATGAACTCGCCCGGGCGCACGCCGCCCGACATGATCACATTGCGCACGTGCACCGCGACGTCGTCGGACAACTGGGGACGGCGTCGGAGATTTCCCGTCGACCGGGCTGCGGGCGGGGCCATGACTTCTCCTCGGCAGGACGCGTGCCCGCTTCGTCCGCGGGTCCCGGCCGGGGCCGGCAGGGGCCGCTGGTGTGATGCGTGCAACAAAATCGGATCGGATCAAATATATCGGGTCCGGGTTCGCTCGCCCTCACGGCGAGGCGCTCGGTCAGGCGGGCGTCACCCAGACGGTGATGTCGGCGTGCACGACCTCCGTGCCGGCGCGGTCGCGGATCGACACCGGGATGGTCAGTTCCGTTCCCTCGGTGACGGTGTCGAAGTCGGGGATCCGGTCGAGGGTCGCAGTCGCGCGCAGCCGGGACTGTGCCTTCGCGAGGTAGCGGACGTTCATCGCCTTGGGGATCCACCGATGACCGACCGGCACGGTCGCCTCCGCGAGCATCCCCATGGCCGCCTCGGCGAGATTGCAGGCCGCGATCGCGTGGAAGGTGCCGATGTGGTTGTGCACACCCCACCATTTCGGCGCGGTCACCTCGCAGTGTCCGGGCTCGAGCCGGTCGACGGTCGGAAGCACCGTCGCGAAGTACGGCACTCGCACACACATGCCGAGGGAGAACAGCGCGCGCCCGAATCCGTTGGCGGGCAACTTCTGCCAGCTTCGGTACGTGGCGGTGGGGGTCGATGTCATGGCGGAGATCTTACTCACGAGTAAGATGGCTTGGTCGGATTCGCCCGCTGACCTCGGAAGTCCGAGCGACTGCGATTTGATCTCGAGGGTCGGCTACGGCATACTGATCGGGTTGCCTTGACTGGGACGCGCTCCGTTGCGACCCGAGTCGGGCTGGATGAAAGTCGAGTATCGGGACGAAGTGCCTGGTCACGACGATGCAAGACGGAAGCAGTACCCAAAGTTTGCGCCCCTCGCGGGTGCATCCGGTGCGGTTCTCGCGGCTCCTGGGAAGGGATTTCCGGGGCCGGGGAATGAGCGACAGGGCGACACGCCCGACCGCGTGGACCGGAGAACCATGACACATGAACAGCGGCAGCGGATCGAGTGATGTCTCGATCGCGAGTGTGTGTTGTTCGTGTCGTGTTTCAGCCGAGGGCTGTGCAGACGAGGTAGTCCCCGGCTCGTTCGGGTTCTACGAAACGCGGCAAGAAAAGGACACAAGCGTGGCGGGACAGAAGATCCGCATCAGGCTCAAGGCCTATGACCACGAGGCGATCGACGCGTCAGCGCGCAAGATCGTCGAGACGGTGACCCGTACCGGGGCACGCGTGGTCGGCCCGGTGCCGTTGCCTACCGAGAAGAACGTGTACTGCGTCATCCGCTCGCCGCACAAGTACAAGGACTCGCGCGAGCACTTCGAGATGCGTACTCACAAGCGGCTGATCGACATCCTCGACCCGACGCCGAAGACGGTCGACGCGCTCATGCGCATCGACCTTCCGGCCAGCGTCGACGTGAACATCCAGTGAGCTTGGGAAGACGCAGCGGAGATATCAAATGACTAATCAGATCAAGGGAATCCTGGGCACCAAGCTCGGCATGACCCAGGTCTTCGACGAGAACAACCGGGTCGTTCCGGTCACCGTCGTCAAGGCCGGGCCGAACGTCGTCACCCAGATCCGTACCGAAGAGCGTGACGGCTACAGCGCCGTGCAGCTGGCGTTCGGCGCCATCGACCCGCGCAAGGTGAACAAGCCCACCTCGGGCCAGTTCGCCAAGGCCGGCGTCACCCCGCGTCGCCACGTCGTCGAGCTCCGCGTCGCCGACACCTCGGAGTACGAGGTCGGCCAGGAGCTGACGGCCGAGGTGTTCGAGGACGGCGCATACGTCGACGTCACCGGCACCAGCAAGGGCAAGGGCTTCGCCGGCACCATGAAGCGTCACGGCTTCGCCGGCCAGGGCGCCTCCCACGGCGCACAGGCTGTCCACCGTCGCCCGGGTTCCATCGGTGGCTGTGCCACCCCCGGTCGCGTGTTCAAGGGCATGCGCATGTCGGGCCGTATGGGCTCCGACCGCATCACGACGCAGAACCTCTCGGTCCACAAGGTGGATGCCGAGAACGGTCTGCTGCTGATCAAGGGTGCGATCCCGGGCCGCAAGGGTGGCCTCGTGATCGTCAAGACCGCAGTGAAGGGTGGTGCTTCGGCATGACCGAGACCGCAACCAAGCTGACCCTCGACGTCAAGGCCGCCGGTGGCAAGACCAACGGCACCGTCGATCTCCCCTCCGAGATCTTCGACGCGACCGCGAACATCGCTCTGATGCACCAGGTCGTCGTCGCGCAGCTCGCTGCGGCACGTCAGGGCACGCACTCCACCAAGACCCGCGGCGAGGTCCGCGGTGGTGGCAAGAAGCCGTACCGCCAGAAGGGCACCGGCCGCGCACGTCAGGGCTCGACCCGTGCGCCGCAGTTCGCCGGCGGTGGCACCGTCCACGGCCCGCAGCCGCGCGACTACTCGCAGCGCACCCCCAAGAAGATGAAGGCTGCCGCTCTGCGTGGCGCCCTCTCCGACCGGGCCCGCAACGAGCGCATCCACGTCATCACCGAACTGGTCGCCGGGCAGGTCCCGTCCACCAAGACGGCGAAGTCGTTCCTGGGCGAGCTGTCCGACCGCAAGAAGTTCCTGCTGGTCGTCGGCCGCGAGGACATCGCCGCGTGGAAGAGCGTCCAGAACCTGGACGGCGTGCACCCCATCGCACCCGACCAGCTCAACACCTACGACGTGCTCAACAGCGATGACGTCGTGTTCAGCCTCGAGGCTCTGAACACCTTCATCGCGGGCCCGGCCAAGAACGAGGAGGAGAGCAAGTGACCACCATCGCCGACCCCCGCGACATCTTGCTGGCCCCGGTCATCTCCGAGAAGTCCTACGGACTGATCGAGGAAGGCACCTACACCTTCCTGGTGCACCCGGACTCGAACAAGACGCAGATCAAGATTGCCGTCGAGAAGGTCTTCGGCGTCACCGTGACCAGCGTCAACACCGCCAACCGTCAGGGCAAGCGCAAGCGGACCCGCTTCGGTTACGGCAAGCGCAAGGACACCAAGCGCGCGCTCGTGACCCTCTCGGCCGACAGCAAGCCCATCGAGATCTTCGGAGGCCCGGTCGCGTAAGCGTCTGGGACTTGACGAGATATAGAGGACGAGAAGACTCATGGCAATCCGTAAGTACAAGCCGACTACCCCGGGCCGCCGCGGCTCGAGCGTCTCGGACTTCGCCGAGATCACTCGGTCGACGCCCGAGAAGTCGCTCATTCGCCCGCTGCACGGTCGCGGTGGTCGTAACGCCCACGGTCGCATCACCACCCGTCACAAGGGTGGCGGTCACAAGCGCGCCTACCGGTTGATCGACTTCCGTCGCAACGACAAGGACGGCGTGCCGGCCAAGGTCGCTCACATCGAGTACGACCCCAACCGCACCGCTCGCATCGCGCTGCTGCACTACGCAGACGGCGAGAAGCGCTACATCATCGCCCCCAAGGGCCTGGTGCAGGGCGCTCCGATCGAGTCCGGCGCAGGCGCCGACATCAAGCCGGGCAACAACCTGCCGCTGCGCAACATCCCCACCGGTACCACGATCCACGCTGTGGAGCTGCGTCCGGGCGGCGGTGCCAAGATGGCCCGCTCCGCCGGCGCCAGCATCCAGCTGCTGGGCAAGGAAGGCACCTACGCCACGCTGCGTATGCCGTCCGGTGAGATCCGTCGCGTCGACGTGCGCTGCCGCGCCACCGTCGGCGAGGTCGGCAACGCCGAGCAGTCGAACATCAACTGGGGCAAGGCCGGCCGCATGCGCTGGAAGGGCGTCCGCCCGACCGTCCGTGGTGTCGTCATGAACCCGGTCGACCACCCGCACGGTGGTGGTGAGGGTAAGACCTCCGGTGGTCGCCACCCGGTCAGCCCCTGGGGCAAGCCCGAGGGCCGCACCCGCAAGAACAAGGCGAGCGACAAGCTCATCGTCCGTCGTCGCCGTACCGGCAAGAAGCGCTAGTCAAGGAGGGAGTGAAGGATGCCACGCAGCCTGAAGAAGGGCCCGTTCGTCGATGACCACCTCCTTGCGAAGGTGGACGTGCAGAACGAGAAGGGCACCAAGCAGGTCATCAAGACCTGGAGCCGTCGTTCCACGATCATTCCGGACTTCATCGGTCACACGTTTGCCGTCCACGACGGACGCAAGCACGTTCCGGTGTTCGTTTCGGATTCGATGGTTGGCCACAAGCTCGGAGAGTTTGCACCGACCAGGACGTTCAAGGGCCACATCAAGGACGACCGGAAGAGCAAGCGTCGATGAGTACTGAAACCCAGAACCCCACCGCGAAGGCGGTCGCGCGCCACGTGCGCGTGACCCCCATGAAGGCGCGCCGTGTCGTGGACATCGTCCGCGGCAAGTCGGTCGACGAGGCTCTCGCGATCCTCAAGTTCGCACCGCAGGCCGCGGCTGAGCCGGTCGCGAAGGTGATCGCCAGCGCCGCTGCCAACGCGCAGAACAACCTGAATCTGGATCCCGCCACCCTCGTCGTCTCGACGGCGTTCGTGGACGAGGGTGCGACCCTCAAGCGGTTCCAGCCGCGCGCCCAGGGCCGGGCCTTCCGGATCCGCAAGCGTTCGAGCCACATCACCGTCATTGTGGAAAGTGTGGCGAACCGGGGTGCCGCCTCGGGTCGTAACCGCCGGAAGGGAAGTGGTCAGTAGTGGGCCAGAAGATCAACCCGCACGGCTTCCGTCTCGGCATCACGACCGACTGGAAGTCGCGCTGGTACGCAGACAAGCAGTACGCGGAGTACGTCAAGGAAGACGTCGCGATCCGTAAGCTCCTCGCCACCGGCATGGAGCGCGCGGGCATCGCGAAGGTCGAGATCGAGCGCACCCGTGACCGTGTGCGTGTGGACATCCACACCGCGCGTCCGGGCATCGTCATCGGTCGCCGTGGCGCCGAGGCCGATCGCATCCGCGCCGAGCTCGAGAAGCTGACCGGCAAGCAGGTCCAGCTGAACATCCTCGAGGTCAAGAACGCCGAGGCCGAGGCTCAGCTCGTGGCACAGGGTGTCGCCGAGCAGCTCTCGAACCGTGTCGCGTTCCGTCGTGCGATGCGCAAGGCCATCCAGTCGGCCATGCGTCAGCCGAACGTCAAGGGCATCCGCGTGCAGTGCTCGGGCCGCCTCGGCGGCGCCGAGATGAGCCGCTCGGAGTTCTACCGTGAGGGTCGCGTTCCGCTGCACACGCTGCGTGCGGACATCGACTACGGCCTCTACGAGGCCAAGACCACCTTCGGTCGCATCGGCGTGAAGGTCTGGATCTACAAGGGCGACATCGTCGGTGGCAAGCGTGAGCTGTCCGCCGCCGCCCCGGCCGAGCGCCCGCGTCGCGAGCGCCCGAGCCGTCCGCGTCGCTCCGGTGCCGCCGGCACCACGGCGACCAGCACCGAGGCCGGTCGCGCTGCGACCGCAACCGCCGATGCTCCCGCTTCTACCGAGCAGAAGGAGGGCTGACGCATGTTGATCCCGCGCCGGGTCAAGCACCGCAAGCAGCACCACCCGAGCCGTTCGGGTGCCGCCAAGGGCGGTACCCAGGTGGCCTTCGGTGAGTACGGCATCCAGGCTCTCGAGCCCGCCTACATCACCAACCGGCAGATCGAGTCCGCTCGTATCGCCATGACTCGCCACATCAAGCGTGGCGGCAAGATCTGGATCAACATCTTCCCGGATCGCCCGCTCACCAAGAAGCCTGCCGAGACCCGCATGGGTTCCGGTAAGGGTTCGCCGGAGTGGTGGGTCGCGAACATCAAGCCCGGACGGGTCATGTTCGAGATGAGCTACCCGAACGAGGAGATCGCCCGCGAGGCCCTGCGCCGCGCGATGCACAAGCTCCCGTGCAAGTGCCGGATCGTGACGAGGGAGGAGCAGTTCTGATGGCAACCACCAGCCCTGCTGCAGAGCTCCGCGAGCTGACCGACGAAGAACTGGTCACCAAGCTCCGCGAGGCGAAGGAAGAACTGTTCAACCTTCGCTTCCAGATGGCAACCGGCCAGCTGGACAACAACCGCCGGCTGCGCACGGTCCGTCACGAGATTGCGCGCATCTACACCGTCCTGCGTGAGCGCGAGCTCGGCCTGGCCGCTGGTCCGGACGCAGGTGACGCCGCATGAGCGAGGATAAGGCAGTGAGCACCAACAGCACCGAAGATCGCGGCAGCCGCAAGGTCCGCACCGGTTACGTGGTCTCCGACAAGATGGAGAAGACCATCGTGGTCGAGCTGGAGGACCGGGTGAAGCACCCGCTCTACGGCAAGATCATCCGTCGGACCACCAAGGTCAAGGCGCACGACGAGAACGGCACCGCCGGCATCGGCGATCGCGTGCAGCTGATGGAGACCCGTCCGTTGTCGGCCACCAAGCGCTGGCGTCTGGTCGAGGTCCTCGAGAAGGCCAAGTAAGAGCCGAAGAGTGTATCCAGTACGATGGTGGGGTTGCCCTGTGAAAGCAGTGGTGGCCCCACCATCGGCGGGTACGGACCGCGCGCGTCGGGTCGGAAATCTGCCGCGCACGACCCGGTGATTCGCGTGTGAACCACCAGGTCGAAACAAGCCAGGTCAAGGAGAAGTAAGTGATTCAGCAGGAGTCGCGACTGCGCGTCGCCGACAACACGGGTGCCAAGGAGATTCTCTGCATCCGCGTTCTCGGTGGCTCGTCTCGTCGCTACGCCGGGATCGGCGACATCATCGTCGCCACCGTCAAGGACGCAACCCCGGGTGGAAACGTGAAGAAGGGTGACGTCGTCAAGGCCGTCGTCGTCCGCACCGCCAAGGAGCGTCGTCGTCCGGACGGTTCCTACATCAAGTTCGACGAGAACGCTGCCGTCATCATCAAGGCGGACAACGATCCTCGCGGCACTCGCATCTTCGGCCCCGTCGGCCGTGAGCTGCGCGAGAAGAAGTTCATGAAGATCGTCTCGCTCGCCCCGGAGGTGCTGTGATGAAGGTGCACAAGGGTGACACCGTGCTGGTCATCGCCGGCAAGGACAAGGGCGCGAAGGGCAAGGTCATCCAGGCCTACCCCGCGACCAACAAGGTCCTCGTCGAGGGCGTCAACCGCATCAAGAAGCACACCGCGGTTTCTGCGAACGAGCGTGGCGCCTCCTCGGGCGGCATCGTGACGCAGGAAGCTCCGATCAACGTCTCGAACGTCATGGTCGTCGACTCGGACGGGAACCCGACTCGCGTCGGCTACCGCACCGACGAGGAGACCGGCAAGCGCGTTCGCATTTCCCGGAAGAACGGGAAGGACATCTGACATGACCTCCACCGAGAACAAGACCCAGCCGCGCCTGAAGGCCCGCTACCGTGCGGAGATCAAGGACGCGCTGAACGCTGAGTTCGATTACGCGAACGTCATGCAGATCCCCGGCCTGGTCAAGGTTGTCGTCAACATGGGTGTCGGCGACGCCGCCCGTGACGCCAAGCTGATCAACGGCGCGGTTGCCGACCTGACCCTGATCACCGGTCAGAAGCCGGAGATCCGGAAGGCCCGCAAGTCCATCGCGCAGTTCAAGCTGCGTGAGGGCATGCCGATCGGCGCGCGCGTGACGCTGCGCGGCGACCGCATGTGGGAGTTCCTGGACCGTCTCGTGTCCATCGCGCTGCCCCGTATCCGCGACTTCCGCGGCCTGTCGGGCAACCAGTTCGACGGCAACGGCAACTACACGTTCGGCCTCAACGAGCAGTCGATGTTCCACGAGATCGACGTGGACAAGATCGATCGTCCGCGCGGTATGGACATCACCGTCGTGACCACCGCCACCAACAACGAAGAAGGCCGTGCGCTGCTCAAGCACCTCGGCTTCCCGTTCAAGGAGAACTGAGCCCATGGCTAAGAAGGCACTGGTCAACAAGGCCAACAAGAAGCCGAAGTTCGCGGTGCGCGCGTACACCCGCTGCCAGAAGTGCGGACGTCCGCACTCCGTGTTCCGCAAGTTCGGCCTGTGCCGAATCTGCGTTCGCGAGATGGCGCACGCCGGCGAGCTGCCGGGCGTTCACAAGAGCTCCTGGTAAGCGAACCAACGAAGACTTCCGTCCCGCACCCGCGGGAACGGTGAAGTAAAGAACCACTTCGTTGTAGGCCCACGATCGGGCCGGGCCCGTTCCTCCGAGTGATCGGGGGAGCGGGCCCGGACTCCGGTGTTGCATGGGAACCCCAACGAGAAAGGTGCACAGGTCAACTCATGACCATGACTGATCCGATCGCAGACTTCTTGACGCGTCTGCGTAATGCCAACTCGGCGTACCACGACGAGGTGAAGCTGCCGCACTCGAAGATCAAGGCGAACATCGCCGAGATCCTCAAGCGCGAGGGCTACATCGCCGACTACCGCACCGAGGATGCCGAGGTCGGCAAGACGCTGATCGTCGACCTCAAGTACGGCCCGAGCCGCGAGCGCAGCCTCGCCGGCCTGCGCCGAGTCTCGAAGCCCGGTCTGCGCGTGTACGCGAAGTCCACCAACCTGCCCAAGGTCCTGGGCGGCCTCGGCGTGGCCATCATCTCCACGTCGTCCGGTCTGCTCACCGATCGTCAGGCGGCCAATCAGGGTGTGGGCGGGGAAGTCCTCGCCTACGTCTGGTAAGAGAGGCCACCACTATGTCGCGTATTGGAAAGATTCCGGTCGCCGTCCCCGCGGGCGTCGACGTGACCATCGACGGCCAGGACGTCGCGATCAAGGGACCCAAGGGTTCGCTGTCGCTGACCGTGTCCGAGCCGATCTCGGTCGCCAAGGGTGAGGACGGTGCCCTGCTGGTCACCCGTCCCGACGACGAGCGTCGCAGCCGTGCGCTGCACGGTCTGTCGCGCACCCTGGTGCAGAACATGATCACCGGTGTCACCGCTGGTTACACCACCAAGATGGAGATCCACGGTGTCGGTTACCGTGTGGCGCTGAAGGGTCAGGACCTCGAGTTCGCCCTCGGCTACAGCCACCCGGTCCCGATCGAGGCTCCGGAGGGCATCACCTTCGCTGTCGAGTCGCCGACCAAGTTCTCGATCTCCGGCATCGACAAGCAGAAGGTCGGCCAGATCGCGGCCAACATCCGCCGCCTGCGCAAGTCCGACCCGTACAAGGGCAAGGGCATCCGCTACGAGGGTGAGCAGGTCCGTCGCAAGGTCGGAAAGACGGGTAAGTGATATGAGCCAGACTGCAAATCAGAAAGCCAAGCGGATCCCGCTGGGCAAGGACGTGTCCACCACGCGTCGTCTGTCGAAGGCGCGTCGTCACTTCCGTCTCCGCAAGAAGGTCTCCGGCACCCCCGAGCGTCCCCGTCTCGTGGTGAACCGTTCGTCGCGGCACATCCACGTGCAGCTGGTGGACGACCTGGCCGGCAAGACCCTGGCCGCTGCGTCGACCATCGAGGCCGACGTGCGTGCGCTGGAGGGCGACAAGAAGGCTCGCGGTGCCAAGGTCGGTCAGCTGATCGCCGAGCGTGCCAAGGCTGCCGGCGTGGAGGCCGTGGTCTTCGACCGCGGTGGCCACACCTACAGCGGCCGCATCGCGGCCCTGGCGGACGCCGCACGCGAAGGCGGGTTGAAGTTCTGATGACCAACATTACTAACGGAAGGAATGCCTGATGCCGGGACGTCAAAGGCGTGACGGCGGAAGCGGACCCGCCGGACAGAATGGCCCGAACCAGGGCGACAACCGCGGTGGCCGTGATCGTCGGGACAACCGTCGTGACAACGCCGCCGAGAAGTCGAACCACATCGAGCGCGTCGTCTCCATCAACCGCGTCTCGAAGGTCGTCAAGGGTGGTCGTCGCTTCAGCTTCACCGCTCTCGTGATCGTCGGCGACGGCAACGGACTCGTCGGTGTCGGCTACGGCAAGGCCAAGGAAGTTCCCGCGGCCATCCAGAAGGGCGTCGAGGAAGCTCGCAAGAACTTCTTCCGCGTGCCGCTGATCGGTAGCACCATCACTCACCCCGTCCAGGGTGAGGCGGCTGCCGGCGTCGTCATGCTGCGTCCGGCCAGCCCCGGTACCGGTGTCATCGCCGGTGGCGCGGTGCGTGCCGTGCTGGAGTGCGCGGGTGTCTCCGACATCCTCGCCAAGTCGCTGGGTAGCGACAACGCCATCAATGTTGTGCACGCGACGGTTGCCGCCCTCAAGGGTCTGCAGCGTCCGGAAGAGGTTGCAGCCCGTCGTGGCCTGCCCCTCGAGGACGTTGCCCCTGCCGGCATGCTCCGCGCTCGTGCACAGGCTGGGAGCGTGAAGTAATGGCACAGCTCAAGGTCACCCAGGTCAAGAGCACCATCGGCACCAAGCAGAACCAGCGGGACAGCATGCGCACCCTCGGACTGAAGGGCATCCGTCAGTCCGTCGTCCGCGAGGACAACGCGCAGAACCGTGGTCTGATCAACGTGGTGCGCCACCTCGTCACGGTTGAGGAGGTCTAACCATGACCATCAAGTTGCACCACCTGCGTCCTGCTGCCGGAGCCAAGACCGACAAGACTCGCGTCGGTCGCGGTGAGGGCTCGAAGGGCAAGACCGCCGGTCGCGGTACCAAGGGCACCAAGGCTCGCAAGAACGTCTCGGCCGCCTTCGAGGGTGGACAGATGCCGCTTCACATGCGTCTGCCCAAGCTCAAGGGCTTCAAGAATGCGTTCCGCACCGAGTACCAGGTCGTCAACGTCGGCGACATCGCCCGTCTGTTCCCCGAGGGTGGACAGATCGGCGTTGCCGAGCTCGTCGCCGCGGGCGCGGTTCGCAAGAACCAGCTCGTGAAGGTGCTCGCCGAGGGCGAGATCGCGGTTGCCGTCCAGGTCACCGCGAACAAGTTCTCGGGCGCTGCCAAGGAGAAGATCGCCGCTGCCGGTGGTACCACCACCGAGCTGTGATCTCGCTCGTCTGATCGCAAGAATGGCCGCAACACCGTCCCTCGGGGTGGTGCTGCGGCCATTCTTCGTTCAGCGGCCTTCTCGGCGAGGCATACTGGTGGCCGGACAGCCCGGGACTGGGCTGTAATTTCATGTGTCACTGTTAGAGTTCTAGAGTTCTGCAATCCCACCGGACGGACCAATAGGTTCGCTTCCCTGCCAGTCGTGCGCCCAGGAGGATCTTTGCTTTCCGCCTTTGTCTCGGCCCTCAGGACGGTAGACCTGAGGCGGAAGATCCTCTTCACACTCGGTCTGGTCGCCCTGTATCGCCTCGGCGCGACGCTGCCGTCCCCGGGCGTCGACTACGGAAACGTCCGTGCCTGTATCGACCAGGTCTCCGGCGGTGAGTCGGCCGGCATCTACTCGCTGATCAACCTGTTCTCCGGCGGCGCGCTCCTGCAGCTGTCGGTGTTCGCGATCGGCATCATGCCGTACATCACGGCGAGCATCATCGTCCAGCTCCTCACTGTCGTCATCCCCAAGTTCGAGGAACTCCGCAAGGAGGGCCAGTCGGGCCAGGCGAAGATGACGCAGTACACGCGCTACCTCTCGATCGCGCTCGCGATCCTGCAGTCGACCGGCATCGTTGCGCTCGCTGCGCGCGGCCAGTTGCTGCAGGGCTGTAGCCAACCGATCATCGCGGACGAGAGCGTCTTCGGGTTGATCATCATCGTGTTGGTGATGACGGCCGGCGCTGCGCTCGTCATGTGGTTCGGTGAGCTCATCACCGAACGCGGAGTCGGCAACGGCATGTCGCTGCTGATCTTCGCCGGTATCGCCTCGCGCATCCCGTCCGAGGGCAAGGCCATCCTCGACAGCCGTGGCGGCCTCACCTTCGCACTCGTGTGTGTCGCGGCGCTGGCGATCATCGCGGGCGTCGTGTTCGTCGAGCAGGGTCAGCGCCGGATCCCGGTGCAGTACGCCAAGCGCATGGTCGGTCGCCGCATGTACGGCGGATCGTCCACGTACCTGCCGCTCAAGGTCAACCAGGCCGGCGTCATCCCGGTGATCTTCGCGTCGTCGCTGCTGTACCTGCCGAACCTCATCGCGCAGCTCACCGGCGCCAACACGAGCACGGATCCGAGCTGGTGGCAGCGGTTCATCAACGAGTACCTGGTGAACCCGGCCAACCCGGTCTACATCCTGATCTACTTCGGCATGATCGTCTTCTTCACCTACTTCTACGTCGCGATCACCTTCAATCCGGAGGAACGCGCGGACGAGATGAAGAAGTTCGGCGGCTTCATCCCGGGCATCCGTCCGGGTCGCCCGACCGCCGACTACTTGAACTACGTACTGAGCCGTATCACTCTGCCGGGTGCGATCTATCTCGGCACCATCGCGGTCCTGCCGAATCTGTTCCTCGACATCGGCAATTCGGGTGGGGTGCAGAACCTGCCGTTCGGTGGCACCGCGGTGCTGATTATGGTCAGTGTGGGCCTCGATACCGTGAAGCAGATCGAGAGCCAGCTCATGCAGCGAAACTATGAAGGGTTCCTCAAGTGAGACTTGTCCTCCTTGGTCCTCCCGGTGCCGGTAAGGGCACCCAGGCCGCGATTCTGTCCGAGAAGTTGGGTGTTCCGCACATCTCCACCGGAGATCTCTTCCGTGCGAACATCGGGCAGGAGACGCCGCTGGGGCTCGAGGCCAAGAAGTACCTCGATGCGGGCGATCTCGTCCCGAGCGAGATCACGAACAACATGGTGAAGGCCCGCGTCGCCGAACCGGATGCCGCCAACGGCTTCCTGCTGGACGGTTTCCCGCGCACGGTCGATCAGGCGAAGGCGCTCGAGGGCATCCTCGAGGGGCTCGGCGCCAAGCTCGACGGTGTGCTGGCGTTCGACGTCGACGACGAGGTCGTCGTCGAACGGATGCTCGCCCGCGGTCGCGCCGACGACACCGAAGACGTGATCCGTAACCGCATGCGCGTCTACCGCGAGGAGACGGCACCGCTGCTCGATTACTACGCCGGCCAGATCGTCACCGTCGACGCCGTCGGCGCTGTCGAAGAGGTCAACGCCCGCGCCCTGGCCGCGCTGGGGAAGTAATGGCTTTCGGCCGCAAGCGCAAGGTTGTTCCGTTCCGCACGGCGGGTGAGCTCGACGCCATGGCGGCGGCGGGCGCGATCGTCGGCGCCGCCCTCGTGGCGGTGCGGGACGCGGCCAAGCCCGGTGTCAGCACCCTCGAGTTGGACCGGGTCGCGGAATCGGTGATCCGGGACGCCGGCGCTGTGCCGTCGTTCCTCGGTTACCACGGTTTCAGCGGCTCGATCTGCTCGTCGGTCAACGATCGCGTCGTGCACGGCATCCCGTCGGCGGACGACATCCTGGTCGAGGGTGACCTCGTGTCGATCGACTGCGGAGCGATCCTCGACGGTTGGCACGGCGACTCGGCATGGACGTTCGGTGTCGGCGAACTCAGTGAGGCGGATGCGCAGCTGAGTGAGGCGACGCGGCTGTCGATGGAGGCGGGGATCGCGGCGATGGTCGAGGGCAACCGCCTCACCGATGTCTCCCACGCCATCGAGCTCGGCACGCATGCCGCGGAGAAGCTGCACGGCAGGTCCTACGGGATCGTCGACGGCTACGGGGGGCACGCGATCGGCCGCGAGATGCACATGGATCCGTTCCTGCCGAACGAGGGAGCGCCCGGTAAGGGTCCGCACCTCGTCATCGGGTCGGTTCTCGCGATCGAGCCGATGCTCACGCTCGGCACGTACGAGACCGAGGTGCTCGGCGACGACTGGACCGTGGTGACCACGGACGGCAGCCGCGCCGCGCACTGGGAGCACACGGTCGCGGTGACCGAGGACGGTCCAAGGATCCTCACGCTTCGGCCCGGGGACAACTGAGCAGAGCTCACCCACAGAACACCGAGCAAGAGCACCGAGCGGGCAGCGAGCAGTCGCTGCCCGCTCGGCTTTTTCGTGTCCCGGGGTCATCCCTCCAACAGGACTGTCACCGGTCCGTCGTTGACGAGGCTCACCTGCATGTGTTCGCCGAACCGGCCGACCTCGACGGTGGCGCCGAGCTCGCGCAGTGCGTCGCCGAATGCGGCGACGAGTGGTTCGGCGACGGCGCGGGGCGCGGCTGCGGACCACGACGGCCGCCGGCTCTTGCGGGTGTCTGCAAGGAGGGTGAACTGGCTGACCACGAGAATCGGCGCGTCGACGTCGGACGCGGACTTCTCGCCGTCGAGGATGCGCAGCCGCCACACCCGTCGGGCGAGGTTCGCGGCGGCGACAGGATCGTCGTCGTGGCCGACGCCGAGAAGGACGAGCAGACCCTGCCCGTCGTCGGCTGGTGAGATCCGGGCGACTTCGTCGCCGTCCACCGCGACGGCTGCCGACGTGACTCGCTGGACGAGGGCGCGCATGTGAGGGGGTCACTCCTTCGGTCGAGGCCGAGGCGACTCGGGGTCGCATTTGGCCTGGTCGGCAAATGCCGGTAGGATGGAAAAACGGTGCGCCCTGCGTATCGGTTGTTTGCGTGTCCGACCTCGCGTCGGAGTGGCGTTCTCGGCCGGCAATTGGAGCCACCGCTGTAGCGGATACCGGTGACGGTAACCGATGCACCCATACGCCACTCAACGGATCGCGGAGGACATGGCTAAGAAGGACGGGGCCATCGAGGTCGAGGGACGAGTTGTCGAGCCGCTGCCCAATGCGATGTTCCGCATTGAGCTGGAGAACGGCCACAAGGTCCTCGCGCACATCAGCGGCAAGATGCGTCAGCACTACATTCGCATCCTTCCCGAGGACCGCGTGGTCGTGGAGCTTTCGCCCTACGACCTGTCGCGTGGACGCATCGTTTACCGCTACAAGTAAAAGCTTCCCCGGCCACACCCGGCCGGGGAGAACTATGTCTGCCCTCGGGTGGACAGACAACAGGAGATCAGACGCACGTGAAGGTTCAGCCTAGCGTCAAGAAGATCTGCGAGAAGTGCAAGGTGATCCGCCGCAACGGGCGCGTCATGGTGATCTGCGAGAACCTGCGTCACAAGCAGCGTCAGGGCTAGTCCCAGCAGCACAGCTTCTTCGAGATCTGCTTGGCAACAAGCAAAAGAAGACCTCTCAGCACCAACCGGTACCCGGGCTCAGCACGTTCACGGGCAGGTACCGGTCCACCCCCGGCACGGAGGCCGGGGCCCCACTGCGATCGGAACGCAGAGTCTTATGCGCAGGGGACGGACTGGGAGCAGACCTCCGCACACCGATAGGAATGCCACATGGCACGTCTCGCAGGTGTTGATCTTCCCCGCGAAAAGCGCATGGAGATCGCACTGACCTACATCTACGGCATCGGCCGTACCACCTCCAAGGAGATCCTGGCTGCCACGGGTGTCAACCCGGACCTGCGCAGCAAGGACCTCACGGACGAGGATCTCGCCAAGCTCCGCGAGTACATCGAGGAGTCGGTGAAGGTCGAGGGTGACCTGCGCCGCGAGGTGCAGGCGGACATCCGCCGCAAGATCGAGATCGGCTGCTACCAGGGCCTGCGCCACCGCCGTGGTCTGCCCGTGCGTGGACAGCGCACCAAGACCAACGCTCGCACCCGTAAGGGTCCGAAGCGCACCGTCGCAGGAAAGAAGAAGTAATGCCTCCCAAGTCACGTAGCACCGGTCCGAAGAAGACCCAGAAGGCGCGTCGCAGGGACAAGAAGAACGTCCCGCACGGTGCCGCTCACATCAAGAGCACCTTCAACAACACGATCGTGTCGATCACCGACCCGGCCGGCAACGTCATCTCCTGGGCGTCGTCGGGCCACGTGGGCTTCAAGGGCTCGCGCAAGTCGACGCCGTTCGCTGCTCAGCTCGCCGCCGAGAACGCTGCCCGCAAGGCGCAGGAGCACGGCGTCAAGAAGGTCGACGTCTTCGTGAAGGGCCCGGGCTCGGGCCGCGAGACCGCGATCCGCTCGCTGCAGGCTGCCGGCCTCGAGGTCGGCACCATCTCCGATGTCACCCCCCAGCCGCACAACGGCTGCCGTCCGCCCAAGCGGCGTCGGGTTTAAGTAGCGGGAAGGATAGGTAAAAGAACATGGCACGTTATACCGGACCCATCACCCGCAAGTCGCGTCGTCTGCGCGTCGACCTCGTCGGAGGCGACCAGGCATTCGAGCGGCGTCCTTACCCGCCGGGCCAGCACGGCCGCGCGCGCATCAAGGAGAGCGAGTACCTGCTCCAGCTGCAGGAGAAGCAGAAGGCACGCTTCACCTACGGCGTCATGGAGAAGCAGTTCCGCCGCTACTACCAGGAGGCGGTCAACCGCCCCGGCAAGACCGGTGAGAACCTGCTCCAGATCCTGGAGTCGCGTCTCGACAACGTCGTGTACCGCGCCGGCCTCGCCCGTACCCGCCGCCAGGCGCGTCAGCTGGTCACGCACGGTCACCTTCTCGTGAACAACAAGAAGGTCGACATCCCCAGCTACCGCGTCTCGCAGTACGACATCATCGATGTCCGCGAGAAGTCGCTGGCGACCCTGCCGTTCCAGGTTGCTCGTGAGACCCAGGGCGATCGCCCGATCCCGGGTTGGCTGCAGGTCGTCGGTGGACGCCTCCGCATCCTGGTGCACCAGCTCCCCGAGCGTGCGCAGATCGAGGTTCCGCTGCAGGAACAGCTGATCGTCGAGTACTACTCGAAGTAAGGCGTGTTACCCGGGAGCGGTCGGTAACGGCCGCTCCCGGGTCCCAAGCCTTTCCCATCGTGGGCGTCATATAGCGGACGCCCGTACAGGAGGAAATCCAATGCTCATTTCTCAGCGACCCACGCTGACCGAAGAGGTCATCGCTGAAAACCGCTCGAAGTTCGTCATCGAGCCCCTCGAGCCAGGCTTCGGGTACACCCTCGGCAATTCGCTGCGCCGCACCCTGCTGTCGTCGATTCCCGGCGCTGCTGTCACCAGCATCCGCATCGACGGCGTCCTGCACGAGTTCACCACCGTTCCCGGTGTGAAGGAGGATGTCACCGACATCATCCTGAACCTCAAGGGCCTGGTCGTGAGCTCCGAAGAGGACGAGCCGGTCACCATGTACGTCCGCAAGCAGGGCCCCGGGGTCGTGACTGCGGGTGACATCGTTCCGCCGGCGGGCGTCACGGTCAACAACCCGGATCTGCACATCGCCACCCTGAACGACAAGGGCAAGCTGGAGATCGAGCTCGTCGTCGAGCGCGGTCGCGGCTATGTCCCCGCCGTCCAGAACAAGGCGTCCGGCGCCGAGATCGGCCGTATCCCGGTCGACTCGATCTACTCGCCGGTGCTCAAGGTCACCTACAAGGTGGAGGCGACTCGCGTCGAGCAGCGCACCGACTTCGATCGGTTGATTCTCGACGTGGAGACCAAGAACTCCATCACCGCTCGGGACGCGCTCGCTTCGGCGGGCAAGACCCTGGTTGAGCTCTTCGGCCTGGCCCGTGAGCTGAACGTCGAAGCAGAAGGTATCGAGATCGGACCCTCGCCTGCCGAGGCCGATCACATCGCTTCCTTCGGACTCCCCATCGAGGATCTGGACCTGACGGTTCGTTCCTACAACTGCCTCAAGCGCGAGGGTGTTCACACCGTCGGCGAGTTGGTTGGTCGTACCGAGTCCGACCTGCTGGACATCCGCAATTTCGGACAGAAGTCCATCGACGAGGTGAAGGTCAAGCTGCATTCGCTCGGCCTCGCCCTCAAGGACAGCCCTGCATCCTTCGATCCCACCACCGTTGCCGGCTACGACGCCGCCACCGGGACGTGGAGTGACACGGATGCCGGTTCCTTCAGCGACGCTGACGGCACCGACCAGGACTACGCCGAGACCGAACAGCTGTAACCCGTATCACCCGGCACATGGGCAAATGTGCTGGGCGAGCCTCAGAGGAGCTCCAATGCCCAAGCCCAAGAAGGGTGCCCGCTTCGGCGGGTCGGCGTCGCACCAGAAGGCGATCTTCGCCAACCTGGCGACTGCTCTCTTCGAGCACGGCCGAATCACCACCACGGAGGCCAAGGCCAAGGCCCTGCGTCCGTACGCCGAGAAGCTCGTGACCAAGGCCAAGGGTGGAACCCTCGCCGACCGTCGCGAGGTTCTCAAGGTCATCCGCAACAAGGACGTCGTGCACGGCCTGTTCGCGGAGATCGGCCCGTTCTACGCCGACCGCGATGGTGGCTACACCCGCATCATCAAGACCGTCCCCCGCAAGGGTGACAACGCTCCGATGGCGATCATCGAGCTCGTCAAGGAGAAGACCGTCACCTCCGAGGCGGATCGCGCTCGCCGCGTTGCCGCTTCGCAGGCTGCCGAGGAGAACGTGGTGGAGGCCGTCGAGGCCGACGCCACCGAGGCCGAGGTCGAGAACGCCGACGCCGTGGTCGAGGGTGTCGAGAACGAGACCGCGACTGCAGCAGACGCCGACGAGGCCAAGAAGGACTAGTCCTCTTGGTTTCGGCACATGCTGAATCGAACGAACCCGCCGCTCCCTCCGGGGACGGCGGGTTCGTTCGATTGCGGCTCGACATCTCTTACGACGGCACGGACTTCTCGGGCTGGGCGCGTCAGCCCGGCCGCCGCACGGTGTGCGGCGAGATCGAGGAGAAGCTGAGTGCGATCGTCCGCACCCCGGTGCTGCTGACGGTGGCCGGACGCACCGACGCGGGTGTCCACGCGAGTGGTCAGGTGGCGCACGTCGACGTGCCGGCCGACATGATTCCCGAGGAGCCGTCGCGGCTCGTTCGCCGGCTGGCCCGGTTCCTGCCCAGAGACGTTCGGGTCAAAGCCGTTTCATTCGCCCCGGAGCATTTCGACGCACGGTTCTCGGCCATCCGGCGGCACTACGAGTACAGGTTGACCACGGCGCCGTACGGCGCCGAGCCGTTGCGCGCCCGGGACACCGTCGCGTGGCCCAAGGACGTCGACGTCGACGCGATGCGGGAGGCGTCGTCGCGGTTGCTGGGTCTGCACGATTTCGCGGCGTTCTGCAAGCGTCGCGAGGGTGCGACGACGGTTCGCGAACTGCAGCGCTTCGACTGGGAGCAGTCGGGTCACGAACTCACTGCCTTCGTGAGCGCGGACGCCTTCTGTTGGTCGATGGTGCGGAGTCTGGTCGGTGCCGCGCTCGCGGTCGGCGAGGGCCGCCGCACAGTCGAGTGGATGGCGGGGCTGCTCGCCGAGCGCGAGCGGGCGAGTGCCGTCGCGGTCGCTCCGGCACACGGGCTTTCGCTGATCCGCGTCGACTACCCGGCCGACGAGGACCTCGCCGCCCGCAACGAAGCCACCCGGGAGATGCGTACTGCGATCGATCCGGGCGGCTCCGGCTGTTGCGGCGACTGACGTCCGTCAGCCCGCGAGTTGGCGGGCGATGACGAGTCGCTGAATCTGATTGGTGCCCTCGAAGATCTGGGTGATCTTGGCTTCGCGCATGTACCTCTCGACGGGGAAGTCCTGCGTGTAGCCGTATCCGCCGAACACCTGGACAGCGTCCGTGGTGACCTTCATGGCTGCGTCCGTCGCGACAAGCTTCGCGACGGACGCGTTGCGGGAGTAGGGGAGTCCGGCGTCGCGCCGGCGGGCGGCATCGATGTACGTGGCGCGGGCCGAGTCGACCGCGGCGGCCATGTCGGCCAGGACGAAACCGAGCCCCTGATGGTCGATGATGCGCTTGCCGAATGCCTTGCGCTCCTTGGCGTATGCGACGGCATCGACGAGCGCGCCCTGCGCCAGGCCGACGGCGACGGCGGCGATACCCAGACGCCCGGAATCGAGGGCGCTGAATGCGATGGGCAGGCCCTGCCCGGTCTTGCCGATGAGCCGCTCGGCCGGGACGAACGCGTCGTCGTAGTGCGCGGCCGTCGTCGGTACGGCGCGCAGTCCCATCTTTTCCTCGGGTTTGCCGAAGCCGAGTCCCTCGGTGTCCTTCGGGACCAGGAAGCACGAGATGCCGCGAGCCCCGTCGTCGCTGGTGCGGGCGAACAGGGTGTAGAAGTCGGCACGGCCACCGTTGGTGATCCACGCCTTGCTGCCGTTGATGCGGAAGCCGCCGTCCACCTCGGTGGCCCGGCACGAGAGCGCCGCGGCGTCGGAGCCGGCCTGCGGTTCGGACAGGCTGTAGGCGCCGATGGTCTCGCCGCCGAGCATGTCGGGCAGCCACTTCGACTTCTGCTCGTCGGTGCCGTGGGTCGCGAGCGCGAAGCACGACAGGCTGTGCACGCTGGTGGCGACGGCCACGGCGGCCCAGCGTGCCGCGATCTCCTCGAGAACCTGGAGGTAGACCTCGTAGGGCTGCGCGCCGCCGCCGAACTCCTCGGGGTAGGGGAGGCTCAGCAGTCCGGCACGCCCGAGTGCGGGGAAGACGCCGTCGGGGAACGTCTCGGTCTTCTCGTGCTCGTCCACGATCGGCGCCAGCACCTTGTCCGCGACGTCACGGGTGAGGTCGATCAGGTCGTGGGCTTCCTGGGTGGGCAGCAGGCGTTCGACGGGCACGGTGGTCTCCTCGCGGATTGACTCAGCTTCGAAAAGTAGTACTGAAAGCGATACTGCAGTACCGTCTGGCGTATGGCAACCCCGGTGAAGATGACGGCCAGACGCCTCGCGCTGTTCGACGCGCTGGTGGCCCTGATCCTCGACGAGGGGTTCGCGCATCTCACGCTCGACGACCTGGCGGCGCGGCTGCACTGCTCGAAGTCCACGCTGTACCGCCTTGCGGACAGCAAGGAACAGTTGGTCCGCGCTGCCACGGTCCATTTCTTTCGCGGAGCCACCGAACAGGTCGAGGCGAGCGTGGCCGGTGCGGTGGACGCCCGGGACCGCATCCGCAGGTACCTCGAAGCGGTGGGCGAGCAGCTACGTCCGGCGTCGCCGCGGTTCATGGAGGACCTCGCCGCCGATCCAGCAGTGCGTGAGGTGTACGAGCGCAACACGCGGTTCGCGGCCAGGCGCGTCCAGGAACTCATCACCGAGGGGGTTGCGGCGGGGGAGTTGCGGGACGCGCACGCCGCCTTCGTCGGGGACGTCGCCGCCGCCGCGATGGTGCGGATTCAGCAGCGCCAGGTGGCTGCCGCGACCGGTCTGGACGACGCCCAGGCGTACGAGGAATTGGCGATCCTGCTGACCTGTGGACTCTGATCGGGCGCTCTAGGATCGAACCCGGAAGGGAGCGATCCGATGGAATGGGAACATCCGCTACGACTCGAGGTGATCGTCGGTAGTGTCCGCGTCCAGCGGTTCGCCCCCGTCGTCGCCGACTGGTTCGTGGAGCGGGCCCGGGCTCGCGGGGAGTTCGACACGGCGGTGCTCGATCTCGCCGAAGCGTCGCTCCCACAGGATCTTTCGCGCACCCGCGAAGTCGACGACTTCACCGAGCGTATCGGGAACGCGGACGCCTTCGTCGTCGTGACGAGCGAGTACAACCACGGCTATTCGGCGGCGCTCAAGACCGCACTCGACACCGTCAAGTACGAGTGGCGCGCCAAGCCCATCGGTTTCGTCGCGTACGGAGGCATGTCGGGAGGGCTGCGGGCAGTGGAGCAACTGCGTCAGGTGGTGGCGGAACTGCACATGGTCTCGGTCCGCGAAGCCGTCAGTTTCCATCAGGCGCGCAAGCACTTCGACCCGGCGGACGGCGCTGCGAACGATGCCGCCGGGCGGATGCTCACACAGTTGGCGTGGTGGGGGGATGCGCTACGCACGCGGCGCGGGCACGTGCCCTATCCGGGCTGAGTCTCAGTGCGCGCCGACGAGCCGTGACGGGCGCGGACGTCCGAGGAAGGCGGTCTCGGACGAGATCGTCACGAGCGCCAGGTCGATGCTGCGGCCTCCCGTCGTGAGGATCACGCGGTCACCGGACGCGCCGGGTTGCAGTATCGATACGTCGACCGTTGGGGCCGTTGCCGACGCGGGCGCAGCGGTGGGCTGGACATGGACGGTCGTTACGCCCGGCCGGGCGGGCGGAGCCGGGGGGCCGTCGACGACGAGAGTGTCGAATCCGGTCTCGGCCCAGGCGGATCCGTGAGCGAGCCGAAGTCGTTTGGGCGCGCCGATCGCCTCTACCAGTGTCGTCCACGCATGAGGTCTGTCGGTGTGGACCAGTACCCGCGCACCGGTCCCCACGGCCCGGAACACCACCTGCTGCGCCAGGTACAGCTCGCCGTCGACCAGTACGTCGCGCACACCTGGACCGGACAGCCGGATGGCGACGGCGTGGCCCTGGGCGTCCGAACCGACGAGTTGCCCGCAACCGGCCACCGGCAGGTGCAGGCGGTCGAGGTGGGCCGGGTCGGTTGCGCGCAGGGGAGTGAGGTGGTCGAGATCCGGGGACGAGACCGGCAATTGCGCGACGAGAGCGTCGCGGTGCCGGCCCTGCATCGAGATCAGGCCCGGGTGCCGCAGACCTCGGGACGGCACCGCACGGGTGGTGGTCCGGAACGCGGCACCGACGAGTACCGAATCCTTGTCTGCGGCGGGACGCAGGCGCACCGTGACGGTCGTCCCGACGCCGGGGTGCGCCCACACCGCGGTGAGCAGTTCGCGGCTGAGATGCCGGGGATCGATCGCGTTGCCGGTGTTGCACAGGCCCTGGAGCGGGACATGGGACCACTGCTGGTCCATCGCGTCGGGGTGGACGCCGCGACAGATGAGCGCGGCCGCCGACTCCACGTCGGCCGCGGGCAGGATGCGCGAGGCGTAGCCGGCGTCGCCGAGCGCCCGGACGACGCGTCGTGCGGCGACGGCGACGGTGCGTGCGGCACCCTCCTCACCGCCGCCGCGGCGCGCCACCGATGCGCCGTCGGCGGCGGCGTCGAACCGGAGCGCCACCCACACGGTGCGGCGGGCGACGGCGGGAAGCGGCCCGACCAGGTTGTCGTACACCTCGGCGGCCGGAGTGCCGGTGACGGCGCGACTCCCGTGGGCCACGATGTCGATTCCGCCGAGCGTGACGTCGTGCTGATTCAGGCACGATGCCAGCGCCGCGACGGGGAGGTGGTCGGGAGAGTCGACGCGCTCACGCGTCACCCGGGTCCAATGGCCCGACGGGGGAAGCAGTTCGACGACAGCGACGACCTGGCCGGCGATCCAGTGCAGGCCGACTGTCTCGCTCGCGGCGTGGAAGTCGGTGGTGCGTCCGATCGTCGGTCTGCGGGTGTCGATCAGGCCCAGCACAGTCCCGATCCACGCCACCGCGAACCGGCCACCGACGCGAGTGAACAGTGCGCCGCCGACCACGGCGGCTGCGACGACCGCGGCCCACAACGGAACCCCCGCGAGCAGTGCGAGCAGACACACGGCCCCGCCGACCGACTGCGCGACCACGACGGTCGTCATCAGTGCTGCGGCAGCCGTGTACGGACGGCGTCCGGCACGGAAATGGTCCACGGTTCCTCCCCGATACCTGAACCAGACGGAGCGATCGGTCGTCCGCCGAAGAGTGCTTTCGAGCGAACTGTACTGTGTGGACCCGAAGCGTGCGCCTCGTGGGGGAGGAAACATGGCTGCACAGCCGACTACTCGATGGCAGGTGAGCGGATACCGATTCCTGGTCCGCCGTATGGAGCATGCGCTCGTCCGCAAGGACGTACGCATGCTGTCCGATCCGATGCGGTCGCAGTCGCGCGCCCTGGGGGTGGGGATCGTCGTGGCGTGTCTGGTGCTGGCCGGATGCGCGGCCCTGGCACTGTTCCGCCCGCAGGACAAGATCGGCAACGCGACGATCGTCGTCGGAAAGGACTCGGGCGCAATGTTCGTCGCGGTGAACGATGCGCTCCATCCCGTGCTGAACCTGGCGTCCGCGCGGCTGATCGTCGGTGAGGCGGCGAAGCCGGTGACGGTGTCGGAGTCGGAGATCGAGTCCCGGCCGCGAGGCGCGTTGGTCGGCATCCCGGGCGCCCCGTCGGCGCTCCCCGCCGGTTCGCCGGACGGGCAGCCGTGGACGGTGTGCGACACGGTGACCGCCGACGGGACCGGCTCTGTCACAACCACGGTAGTCGTCGGTGAGCCGTCGTGGAGTGATCGGGTCGGACCGCTCGGATCCGATCGTGCGCTGCTCGTCTCGCACGGCGCCGACACCTACCTCGTGTACGACGGCCGTCGCGCACCGATCGACCTGCGGGACCGCGCAGTGACCCGCGCACTCGGACTCGAAAGCGCGCAGCCCCGCCCGATCGGTCGGGGACTGCTCAACGCGATTCCGGAGACGCTCCCGATCACGCCACCGCAGATCGAGTCCCGGGGATCTGCACCGAACTATCAGATCGCCGGGCGGACCGTCGGATCCGTCGTCGAACTGATGCGCGGCGACGACGTCCGCTACTACGTGGTTCTCCGGGACGGAGTGCAGGAGATCAGTTCCGCCACAGCACTTCTCATCCAGTTCGCCGCTTCCCAGGGGCAGTCGGAAATGGCGACGATCAGCCCCGACGCGCTGGCCAGGGCTCCTTTGGCGGACGTGCTCGACGTGTCGACCTTCCCAGCTGTCCCGCCGCGGCTCGCGGACCCGGCTGCCGACCCGGTCGGCTGCCTGACCTGGACTCCGCAGGGCGCAGCCCAGGGCGACGACTCCGGCCGCGTCGAAGCGGCTCTCACGCTGGCGGCGGGACGCTCGCTGCCGATCCCCGACGATGCCCGCACGGTCCGGTTGGCGCAGGCCGACGGGTCCGGCGATCACGCTGATTTCGCCTACCTGCGTTCGGGTGCCGGCGGGTTCGTGCAGACGACGGGCCTCGAGTCCGGCAGCGCGCGAAAGGGCGGACTGTTCTTCGTCGCCGACACGGGCGTCCGGTACGGGGTCGAGAACGCCGATGCAGCGAAGGCACTGGGGTTCGAGGTTCCAGGTGCTCCGGCGCCGTGGCGGATCGTCGAATTGCTCGCTCCCGGTCCCGCTCTCGGCAAGTCCGCGGCGCTGGTCGCGCACGACGGCGTGTCGGCCGACACCGATCCGGCGCCGGTGGCTGCGGGCAACTAGTCGTGTCGTGACGCCCGACGGCGGAGCGGCAGCGACGCGAGCACGCAGAGGACGGCGAGTGTGACGATCCCACCGGTCGCGGCCAGCGCCACCGTGCGGGGCCGACTGTCGGGTGGTCGCGGCGGCTGCGGTGCCGGGAGCTGTGCCGACGCGAACGCCGGTTCCGTGGCGGCGTCGTCGGGCAGATCGGCCGTGACCGCGGCAACCGGGTCGACGACACCGCGTCCGACGAACGGATTCCAGCCCTCGGCCGGAGCGTGCGCGGTGGCCTCGATCCGGGCGATCACCTGCTGCGCGGTCAGTTGCGGATACCTGGCACGCACGAGTGCCACCGTCGCGGACACGAGAGGCGCCGCGAAACTGGTTCCGACGAAGGGCATCTGCTGCCCTTGACCGTTGGACCAGCTGCGCGTCTCGCCGGCGCCGTCGGGTGAGAGCGAGACGATGCCGGTGCCGGGCGCCGCCACGTCCACCCACGGGCCACCGAGAGTGAATTCGGATGCCGCGCCGTCCGGGTCGACGGATCCGACCGTGAGTACGTAGTCGTCGTACCACGCTGGAGTCGCGATGGTGGCCACCGAATCCCACGGGTCCGCGCCGGGATCGAGTGGGTCGGCACCAGGATTCTGGGCCATGCAGCCGCCGGAGCGGAAGTTCCCCGCTGCCGCGACGACCACCGCATTCTTCACGGTGGCCGCGTAGTGCACCGCGGCGCCGAGCGACTGGTCGGCGATGCCGTCGGAGGCCGACCGGCACGCCACTTCGGAAATGTTGACGACCGTGGCGCCGTTGTCGACCGCCTGCCGGATCGCCATCGCCATGGTCTGGGTGTTGCCGTATCCGGATGTGTTCTGGACGTCGTTCGGATCGTCCCGTCGGCGGGTTTCCGAGAAGTTGGCGCTCGACTGGCGGATCGTCATGACCCGGGCGTCGGGGGCGCCGCCCGCGAACCCCGTCGTCGGTGTGGGTGCGGCGGCGATGAGACCGGCCACGATGGTTCCATGTGCGTCACAGTCGCCGGTACCGTCGCCCGTCGACACGTAGTCGCCGCCCGGAATCAGGCCGGGTAGACGGGGATGCCGAGCCACGCCGGTGTCGATCACCGCCACGGTCTGACCTGCCCCGCGGGTGAGCGGCCACACCGTGTCGAAGCTCATCGTGCGCTGCGGCAGAGGAACATTCGGTTCGTCGGCCGACACCGTCGCCGCCGCGCACGCGTTGCGCTGCTCGGTTGGCGCGAGGGGAGCGGGGCGCGCAGCACCCGGAAGCCTGCCCGGGTCGATCGGCGACGGGACCACCGCGGACCCGACTCCGCCGAGAGAAAGCGTGGCGACGGCGAGGAGGGAGACGATCGTCGCCGGGCGCGCGGCGGAGCGCATCCGCATCACAGCCCGCGAACGGCGACGAAGAGTCCGGACACCCAGCACGCGAGCGGTACCACGGCGGAGATGGCCGCGTAGTCGACGATCTCGGCGGCGCGGCGCTGCACCGGAGAGAACGTCCGTTGCGGGACGACGACCCCGAGCACGAGAGCCGCGACGACCAGCAGTGCGGTCGTCGCGAACAGCGGGAGGGCCGCGCTCGGGACGACCACTGCCGTCGCGACCGCCAGCAGCATCAGCACCGCGCTGCCCCCGGAGATGAGAGGGACGGCTTGTTCGGCGGAACTGTAGGTCCGTCCTCGGAACATGAGTACTGTGGCCGCAGCAACAGCCAGAGACGTTCCGGGCCAGTATATTCCGTCGGACATGCTCGGAGCCGACGCCAGCAGGGCCCCGGTCACGGTCAGCAGAGTCCATCCCGCGACCAGGCCGGTGAGGTAGCGCCGGGCGTGCTCGGCGCGCCGCTCGACCGTCGCGAACGAGGGCAGGCTCCGGGCGTCGTCCGGGTCTTCCTCGGTGGGGTCCAGCGATGTGCCCGGTGCCGGCACCGGAGGCAGCGGCAGTTTCGCGAGCATCATCGCGATCCGCGGTGCGAAGACGAGTCCGAACAGGGCCCCGCCGACGAGCATCGCTCCGACCGACCGCGTCGACTGCTCGGTGAGGACAGCGACGAGCGCGGCGAGCGACCCGAGCAGGGAGACGGACGCGGCCGTCGTGAACACGGCGTGCCCGACACCTGCGGCACGCAGGGCCACCACCGCGCAGGCGCCGACCATGACGAGCCCGAGCAGCGTGTCCGGTGGCAGGTCGTCGCCGGGGACGAAGAGGGCGCCGGCCGCGAACGCGATCGGCAGCGCCGCCGCGCCGAGAGTGAGTGCCGCGCCCGCGTCGCCGTACACCCGGCCGGCCACCGCTCCGGCGACGAGGAACGCCACGACCATCGCGAATGCGGCAACGGCCCCGATCACCGACGCGGTGGCGCCCTCGGTGCGGAGCAGCACGAACGCCCCGGCCGTGGCGGCGGCGACGGCGATCGCGGAGCCCGTCAGGCGCGCGATCCGCGGTGTCCAGGGATGTGCGTGGCCGGTCTCGGCGACTGCGACGTTGTACATGACGTCGTCGAACAGTGGCGGTGGCGGGCTGGCCTCCACCGAGTCGAAGACGAGGAGTTCGCCGTCGAGGACACCGTGTTCCTGGAGGGTCGAGGCCGGTGACAGCGGCGGGCTGCCCACCCTGGAGAGCACCCATCGGGTCGGGTGGAGACGGTCGCCGGCGACGTCGAAGTCGTTGGCGGCACTGTGCTTCTCCACCAGGTCGGCGATCCCGGGTACCAGCAGCTCGACCGGCACCGAGTTGGGAAGCGCGAGGTCGATCTGGCTGTGCGGTGTGAGGATCGTCAGCCGGCACAGGTCGGCGCCGCCACGTGGTCGGGCGCCTGTCGTACCGCCGGTCGTCTGGTCGGCGCGCAGCACAGTCACGATCGTTCCCCCCCGGAATCTGCGATTCGGATCCCCATCCGAACAGCTCTTTTCGCGAACACCCGCACTGTACCGGCTGCGCCGGACCGGCTCGACCACACCTCTGCGCCACCTGTCGGGGTCGTGCGGTAGTTTCCTGTTCGCGAGTCCGGAGCCCGTGGGGGGTTACCCGGTGCGATGGAAGCGTCGCGCCGGGCGGGGGATGCGCAGTCTTCTAGGGGTGGAAGCATGGGCACTGTACGTTTCGTGCGCAAGGCGCGTCGGGAGTCGCCGCGCGCACCGGGCGGCGAGGTGAGTCTGCAGACGCCTCCCGAGATCCCCCGGACCACCCCCGGCAATCTGATGACCAAGCTGCTTCCGCTGGTCATGGTCGCGGCGATGGTGGGAATGGTCGCCCTGATGTTCACGTCGGGGATGGCGGCGAGTCCGATGTCGCTGCTCTTCCCGGTGATGATGCTCGTGTCGACACTCGGCATGCTTGCCGGATCCGGACGGGGCGGGGGAGCGAAAGCCGGTGAGACCAACGAGGACCGCAAGGACTACCTGCGCTACCTCGACCAGTTGCGGCGCGACGCTCTCGACACGGGCAGACAACAGCGTGAGGCGCTCGAGTGGAGCCATCCCGATCCCGACATGCTCTGGACGCTGTCGGGCGCCTCGCGGATGTGGGAGCGCAGGATCGCCGACACGGACTTCTGCCACGTCCGGGTGGGCCGCGGCAGCCAGCGGCTTGCCACCCGTCTCATTCCGCCGGAGACGGGGCCGGTAGAGGATCTCGAACCCGTCTCGGCGGTCGCGCTCAGACGCTTCGTTCGGGCTCACTCGGTGGTCGCCGAGTTGCCTACCGCGGTGTCGCTGCGCGGATTCGCGGCGATCGGCATCGACGGGGACCAGGCGGCAGCGCGGGACCTCGCGCGCGCGATGCTGCTGCAGCTGTGCACGTTCCACGGTCCGGATCTGCTGCAGGTCGCCGTGGTGTGTGGACCCGACACCCGCAGCGAGTGGGACTGGGTGAAATGGCTTCCGCACGCGCAGCACTCCGACAGCGTCGACGGGCTCGGCCCGTCCCGCATGATCTACGGCTCCGTCCTGGAACTCGATGCCGCCCTGGGCGGGCAGCTGGCGATGCGCGGACGATTCTCCCGAACGGCGTCACCGGTGCAGGGCGTTCCGCAGCTCGTGGTCGTGGTCGACGGCGGCATCCTCGCGGGCGACATCGCGATGGTCACCGACGGTGGGCTCGACTCGGTGACCGTCCTGGACCTCAGCGGCTACTGCCCCCGACTGACGGCCACGCGTGGACTGCAGTTGGTCATACAGGACGGTGCGCTCGGAGCCCGCAGCGCCGCGGGCGTGGAAACCTTCGCGGTCGCGGACGCACTCACCGCGCGTGAGGCTCTGTCCGCCGCGCGACGCCTCGCGCCCTATCGGCTCGCGGCGGTCGCCGTGGCAGACGGGAGCGGTGACGGCGACGGTCCGGTCGCGGCCGGATGGAGTCGACTCCTCGGACTCGGCGACGTGGATCGATTCGATCCCGCCCGGGCTTGGACACCCCGTCAGGGACGGGACCGGCTCCGAGTGCCGATCGGCGTCGGCGTGGACGGCAGCCCTGTCGAACTCGACCTCAAGGAAGCTGCCCAGAACGGAATGGGTCCGCACGGACTGTGCATCGGCGCAACGGGTTCGGGCAAATCCGAGTTCCTGCGCACACTCGTGCTGGGCCTCCTCGCGACCCATTCGCCGGAGGCGCTGAACCTGGTTCTGGTCGACTTCAAGGGCGGCGCCACCTTCCTGGGGCTGGACAAGGCCCCACACGTCGCCGCGGTCATCACGAATCTCTCCGAGGAGATCGCGATGGTCGACCGGATGCGGGATGCGCTCGCGGGCGAGATGAATCGCCGGCAGGAGTTGCTGCGGGCGGCAGGCAATTTCGCGAACGTCACCGATTACGAGAAGGCCCGCGCCGCAGGTGCCGACCTGGCGCCGCTGCCCGCCCTGTTCATCGTGGTCGACGAGTTCTCCGAGTTGTTGAGTCAGCAACCCGAGTTCGCCGACCTCTTCGTTGCGATCGGTCGACTCGGGCGATCTCTGCAGATGCATCTGCTACTCGCGAGTCAGCGACTCGAGGAGGGCAAGCTTCGCGGCCTGGACAGCCACCTGTCCTATCGAATCGGACTGAAGACGTTCTCGGCCAACGAATCACGCACCGTCCTGGGCGTCCCGGACGCCTACCATCTGCCGGCGACGCCGGGCGCCGGCTACCTCAAGTGCGACTCCGCGGAGATCGTGCGGTTCCAGGCGTCGTACGTGTCCGGGCCGTACGAGCGGGAGCGGACGCTCGGCACAACAGGCAGTGCGGCGCCGACCGAGGACCTACGGCCCCGATTGTTCACCGCGGAACCTGTCGCGCTGCCTGCCTCCGACGCACCCGTCGTCCAGGCCATCCCGGACGCGCCGCCCGAGGCGGAATCCGACACGAGGTCGCTGCTCGAAGTGCTGGTCGACAGGATCCGGAACTGCGGTCCGGCCGCGCACGAGGTGTGGCTGCCGCCGCTCGACACTTCACCCACGCTCGACCGGTTGTTGCCGCACACCGAGTCCGGGCTTCCGGCTCCCGCCGCCGAGGCGCTGCGGGCGCCGATCGGCATCGTCGACCGTCCGTTCGATCAACGCCGCGACGTGCTGTTCGCCGATCTCGCCGGATCGACCGGCAATGTCGCGGTCGTCGGTGGACCGCAGTCGGGCAAGTCGACCTTGCTGCGGACGCTGATCCTGTCGATGGCCGCGACGCATTCGCCGCGCGAGGTTCAGTTCTACTGCCTCGACTTCGGTGGTGGCACCCTCGCCGGGCTGTCCGGGCTGCCGCACGTCGGGTCCGTGGCGAACCGTCTCGACGTGGACCTCGTGCGGCGCACGGTCGCCGAGATCGCGACCGTGGTCCGCAGACGTGAACGCCGGTTCCGCGAACTGGGTATCGAGTCGATGGCGGAGTTCCGCCGTCGACGCAGGGACGGCAGTGACGGTCCGGACGGGCTCTCCCGGGATCCGTTCGGGGACGTCTTTCTGGTCGTGGACGGCTGGCCGAGTATCCGCCAGGACTTCGAGGCGCTCGAGGCGCAGATCGCCGCGCTCGCCGGGCAGGGGCTCTCGTTCGGAGTCCACGTCGTACTGGCGACGCCGCGGTGGGCCGACATCAGGCCGGCGCTCAAGGATCAGCTCGGCACGAGGATCGAACTGCGTCTGGGAGATCCGACGGACTCCGACATCGGGCGGGCGAAGGCGATGCTGGTTCCCGCGGGACGCCCGGGACGCGGCATGACGCGCGACGGGCTGCATCTGCTGGCGGCGCTACCGCGACTGGACGGTGTGGCCCGGAGCGAGGACCTCGGCGTGGGCGTTGCCGACGCGGTGGCGCGGATCGAGGCGCTGCATCCCGGTGAGTCGGCTCCGCCCGTCCGCATGCTGCCGGAACGGGTTCCGCGTACCGATCTGCTGTCGGCGTCGGCCGGGCGCTGGCCCGAGGAGGGGCCGTGCCTGTCCGTTCCGATCGGCATCGACGAGGCGGAACTCGCTCCCGTACGTCTCGACCTCTCCGAGCAACCACATTTCCTGGTGTTCGGCGACAGCTCGTGCGGCAAGACGACGTTGTTGCGCGGAATCTGCCTCGGACTGATGGAATCGAACACTCCGCAGCAGGCGAAGCTGATCATCGGCGACTATCGCCGAACGTTGCTCGGCGTCGTGGAAGGCGATCACCTCGCGGGATACGCGGCTTCCGCAACGACTTTCACCACGATGATGAACGACCTCGCCGGAATCCTTGCGAGCCGGATGCCGGGCCCGGACACCACGCAGCAACAGCTGCGTGAACGGTCGTGGTGGTCGGGTCCGGAGATCTACGTCGTGGTGGACGACTACGACCTCGTGGCTACGTCCAGCGGGAATCCGCTCACACCGCTGATCGACTACCTCGCGCACGCCAAGGACCTCGGTTTGCACGTGATCATCGCGCGTCGATCCGGCGGTGCGTCCCGGGCACTGTACGAACCTGTCATCGCCCGGATCCGAGACCTGATACCCGCCGGCATCGTCATGAGCGGGAACCGCGACGAAGGCAACCTCGTCGGAGCGGTTCGTCCGTCCGAGATGCCACCCGGTCGCGGCACCTTCGTGACCCGCCGCGGAACCTCGCTCGTCCAGGTCGCATGGTTGCCCCCGTTGTGACGTCACGGTCCGTCGTGGTTCACCTCGGCGTCGACACCGTGTGGGTCGGGACGGCCGCCGGCGTCGACGCGTCTGCGGACGAGGAGCTGCGCGGGTGCGTGGATGCGATCGACGACGAGTTCGTCGACTCGGCACAACACGTTCGGCCGACCGTCGAGGCGCTCGCATCCGTGATCGCGCGGGCTGTCAGGAAGGTATCGGAGCGAGACGGATTCGTCGACGTGATGACGATTCTCCATCCGGCGCACTGGGGACGGACCCGTTGTGGCGTGCTCGGCGCCGCTGCGCGACGATCCGCGAACGACGTGGAGACCCTGCCGATCGCGCTCGCGGTTCCCGCGCCGACCAGTTCGGGGGCATGGATCGTCGTCGAGTGTGCCGAGACGACCACCACCGCCGTTGCCGTTCGCCCGGGCCCACAGGGCACGTCTGAGATCACGGCCTGCGCGTTCGCGCCGAGCACCGGAGTGCTCGATCTCGAACCCGGGGCCGATGCCAGTGCCAGTGCCAGCGCCGGTACCGACGCCGCTCCCGATACCGGAATCGAGGTCGGTTCGGCGTGGATCGCGGTGGTGAACGAACTGATCGACGAGGTGAGTGGGGACGAGGGCGCCGGGCCCGTGTGCGTCGTCGGCCCATCCGCCGAGACGGTCGCCCGTCTGCTGTCGACCGACGCCGGCCGCGACGTGCGGGTGGTGCCGGAACCAGCGCTCGTCGCCTGCCGCACCGCGTCCTCCCAGTCGGGTGCAGGTTCAGGTTCTGGCTCAGATGCGTCCGAGCCGGCACGGCGATCGTGGGTCGATCAGGTGCCGCGTCCGGAGCCGGTGCGCCCGACCGGTAGGTCCGTCGTCATCGGGGCGTCACTAGCGGCGGTGGCACTGCTGCTCGCGGTGGGGTCGATGCTCGCCGTGCGGTACACACGCGGATCGGAGTCTCAACCCGCCGCCGCGCCTCTGCAGCGCGTCGAGATCGGCAGGGCGAGTACCGAACTGCCCGATTCGTGGCAGGTTCGGGGTGACCGATCCGGTCGGCTGGACCTGGTGCCGGACGACGGCCGCGACGGCCGGATCGTGGTGTTGCCCACCGAACTCGCCGTCGGCACCGCCTGGGATTCGGTGGTGCGCGGGCTCGAACGCAAGATCGGCGAGCGTGGGGCCGCGGGACCATTCTCCGATTTCGCCGCGGACGTCGAGTTCGGCGGGCGGCGGTCCGCCGCGTACGTCGAGGCACCCGCCGACGGATCGCGGGTGCGTTGGTACGTGCTGTTGGAAGACGACGTGCAGGTGAGCGTGGGTTGCCAGTACCGCGACGCCGGGTGGGAGGCGATCGCCGACGATTGCGAGCAGGCGGTTCGCGCCGTGACGGTCGCTTCCGCGCGGTGAATCCGTGTCCGGCGAAGGCGTTCGAAAAAGTCTCGGGACGAATGGAACCGAATTCACCTGTCGCTGCGTCGAACCATATGTAGGCGCGAACTGGTAGAGGCCGAGGCCGGCTGTGGTTGTTTCACGGGGGGCTGACCCGGGCCGGGGCGCGGAAACGCGAAAACGATTCCGAAGGAGTCAGAGTGAGCGATCAGATGAAGACCACAGTCTCGACCATGGAGGACACGTCGCGTCGCGTCGGCGACGTGCGCGAGGAGATCGCCGGGCTCCTCGGGAACCTCCGGTCGGAGGTGGACGGGATTCGCGGGGCATGGGAGGGGTCGGCAGCGATCGCGTTCCACAGCCTCATGGAGCGCTGGGACGGCAGCGCCAAGAAGCTCAACGATGCGCTCCAGGCGATCGGCGAGAACATCAAGTCCAACAGCGTCACGTTCGATACGACGCAGCAGGACCACACGGCGTCGCTCAACAACGTCGCCGGCAGCCTGAACATCTGATTTTCGATCCCCGGATCACAGTCACAGAGGAGCAGCAGCACATGATGCGTTATTCGTTCGGTCAGATCGAGGCGCTCCAGCTTCGAATCGACGCCCTCCAGAAGGAGATGAACGGGAAGCTGGGCGATCTCAAGAGTTCGATCGCCCCGATGGTCGCGGAGTGGGACGGCGCTGCGTCCGCCGCGTACCAGGAGCACCAGGCCAAGTGGGACGCGGCCGCCGACGAGCTCAACCAGATCCTCGACGCCGTGGGCCGTGTCGTCGGCCAGGGCAACGCGGACATGCAGCAGGTGAACACCGCCGCTGCCAACAGCTGGGCGTAGCCTCCGCACTACGCCTGAATCGTGTGCCCCGACGTAGGAGAGACGTCGGGGCACACGTGCGTACCCGGCATTTTCCGTCGAGAACCATTGCCGCCGTAGCCCAGTCGGCGGATACTGACGTGATCCGAATGCGGTGGCGCGTCGCGCCGGACCGGGAGGCGGATCATGACGGTAGGACGAGAGACCGAAGCCGGGCTGGTACCGGTGACCGAGGAGACACGCGCCGCGCTCGCCCGAGCCGACGCGCACAGCGCCCACAACTACAGCCCCCTCCCGGTGGTGATCGAATCCGGTTCCGGCGCCTGGGTGCGGGGCATCGACGGTGTCGACTACCTCGACGTACTGGCGGGGTATTCGGCGTTGAACTTCGGGCACGCGCACCCCGCTCTCGTCGCGGTGGCCCGCGAGCAGCTCGGTCGCCTCACTCTCACCAGTCGCGCGTTCCAGCACGATCGGTTCGCCGACTTCTGCTCCGACGTCGCGCGGCTGTGCCGGAAGGACGCGGTGTTGCCCATGAACACCGGCGCGGAGGCCGTCGAGACGGCGCTCAAGCTCGCGCGTAAGTGGGGTTACGAAGTCAAGGGCGTCGAGCACGATCGTGCGGAGATCATCACGTTCCGCGGCAACTTCCACGGCCGCACCATCGGAATCGTCGGATTCTCGACCGATCCCGACGCACGCGACGGATTCGGCCCCTTTCCTGCGGGGTTCCCCTCGGTCGAGTACGGCAACAGCGTCGCGCTGGCGGACGCGATCACCGAGAACACCGTCGCGGTCCTCGTGGAGCCGATCCAGGGCGAGGCCGGAGTCCTGGTTCCACCCGACGGCTTCCTGGCCGCGGTCCGGAAGCTGTGCGACGAACACCGCCTGCTGATGATTGCCGACGAGATCCAGAGCGGTCTCGGGCGAACGGGGCTCACGTTCGCGTGCGATCACGAATCGGTCGTGCCGGACGTCTACGTGCTCGGCAAGGCACTCGGTGGTGGGCTCGTGCCGGTGTCGGCGGTCGTCGCGAACCGGGACGTCATGGGGGTGATCCGTCCGGGTCAGCACGGCAGCACGTTCGGCGGCAACGCCCTCGCGTGCGCGGTCGGCAGCGCGGTGGTGCGACTGCTCGAGACGGGGGAGTACCAGCAGCGCAGCCGCGAGCTGGGGGAGTACCTGCACCGGTTGCTGTCGGCGTTGCCCGCGGACCGGGTGTCCGAGGTGCGAGGACGCGGACTGTGGGCGGGTGTGCAGTTGGCGCCCGGGCAGCCGTCCGCGCGAGTGATCTGCGAGCGTCTGCTGGCCCGGCGTGTGCTGGCGAAGGATGCGCACGAGGGAACGATTCGGATCGCGCCGCCCCTGGTCGTCTCTCGGGCCGACCTCACCTGGGCGGTGGACCGGCTGGCCGATGCGCTCGGCTGACGCGAGGGCTTTTTGACCCTGCCGGTCCCGAGCCGGTAGTCTTCTACGTCGGCGTGTCATCTCTCGCTGCGCATCCGTGTGCGGAGAGAAATGGTCCCCGGGTCTCAACTGGCCGCCGAGGACCACCCGTGCCTTTGCACGAGGCACGCCAGGCCAGCAGCAGAAACGAACAGACGAGGAAGTTCTGTGCCTACGTATTCCCCGAAGGCCGGAGACGTGACCCGTACCTGGCACGTCATCGACGCCACTGACGTGGTGCTCGGTCGCCTTGCCGTGCAGGCAGCCAACCTGCTCCGCGGCAAGCACAAGCCCACCTTTGCACCCCACGTTGACGGCGGCGACTTCGTCGTCATCATCAACGCCGACAAGGTTGCCATCAGCGGCAACAAGCGTACGGACAAGTTCCTGTACCACCACTCCGGACATCCGGGTGGCCTGAAGTCCCGTTCGGTCGGCGAGGTTCTCGAGAAGAACCCGGATCGCCTCGTGGAGAAGGCCGTCACCGGCATGCTCCCCAAGAACAAGCTGGGCCGCGCCATCGCGGGCAAGCTGAAGGTCTACGCAGGCCCGACTCATCCCCACGCCGCGCAGCAGCCGGTTCCGTTCGAGATCAAGCAGGTCGCCCAGTGAGCAACGAAGACTTCAACGAGGCCGTCGAGGTCGCGGCTGACGAGATCACCGAGTACACCTCGGAGTCCGAGGCCGCCGAGGTCTACGAGGCTGCTCCGCAGGCTCCGATCGTGATCGATCGCCCGGTCCAGACCGTCGGTCGTCGCAAGGAGGCGGTCGTCCGCGTCCGCCTGACCCCCGGCACCGGTGAGTTCAAGCTCAACGGCCGCACCCTCGAGGACTACTTCCCGAACAAGGTGCACCAGCAGCTGATCAAGGCTCCGCTGGTTCTGGTCGAGCGCGCCGAGTCGTTCGACATCACCGCACTGCTGACCGGTGGCGGCCCCTCGGGTCAGGCCGGCGCGCTGCGTCTCGCCATCTCCCGTGCCCTGATCGAGGTCACCGCCGAGGATCGCCCCGCGCTCAAGCGCGCCGGCTTCCTGACGCGTGACGCTCGCGCGGTCGAGCGCAAGAAGTACGGCCTGAAGAAGGCCCGCAAGGCATCTCAGTACTCCAAGCGCTGATGTGTCGCCGGAGCCGGCATTCGTGCCGGCTCCGGCACCTGTTCTTCCACGAGAGCAGGCGTTCGAAGAGCTCATTCGCTTCCGGACGCCTGCTTTCGTGTTTCACCTGAATGCTCGCCGGGATCTGGAGGGGTCGGAATCTATGGGTCGTATGTTCGGCACGGACGGTGTGCGGGGCTTGGCGAACGCCGAGTTGACCGCCGAGTTGGCGTTGAAGGTTGCCGCCGCAGCAGCGGAGGTTCTCGCGCCCCCCGGACCGGCGTCGGAGCGACCTGTCGCGGTCGTCGGCCGCGACCCGCGCGCCAGCGGTGAAATGCTCGAGGCCGCGGTCACCGCCGGACTCACCGCAGCCGGTGTCGACGTCGTGCTCGTCGGAATCCTCCCGACGCCGGCCGTTGCGTACCTGACCGGTGAATACGGCGCCGCGCTCGGGGTGATGATCTCGGCGTCGCACAACCCGATGCCCGACAACGGCATCAAGATCTTCGCTGCCGGCGGCCACAAACTCGACGACGAGATCGAGGACCGGATCGAGGCCGCGATCGCTGCCGGGCCCCGCCGTCGGCCCATCGGCGCCGGTATCGGCCGCGTCGACGTAGCGTTCGACGCCACCAGTCGGTACCTCGCCCATCTCGCCGATGCGCTCGACATCCGCCTCGACGGACTGACCGTGGTCGTCGACTGCGCGCACGGCGCCGCATCGACGGTCGCCCCCGAGGCGTACCGCGCCGCCGGCGCGACGGTGATCGTGATCAACGGTGAACCCGACGGTGTGAACATCAACGACGGCTGTGGTTCGACCCACCTGGAGGGGCTGCAGCGGGCAGTCGTCGAACACGGTGCCGACCTCGGCCTGGCCCACGACGGCGATGCCGACCGCTGCCTGGCCGTCGACGCGTCGGGGGCCGTCGTCGACGGTGACGCGATCATGACCGTCTTGGCGATCGGCATGCACGAATCCGGCGAACTCGTGCGGAACACTCTCGTCGCCACCGTCATGAGCAACCTCGGTCTGCACATCGCGATGCGTGAGGCCGGAATCGAGTTGCGGACCACCGCGGTCGGCGATCGCTACGTGCTCGAGGAACTGCGCGCGGGGGGCTTCAGCCTCGGCGGCGAGCAGTCGGGGCACGTCGTGCTCCCGGGCCACGGAACCACGGGGGACGGGGTCCTGACCGGTCTGCGGTTGATGGGACGGATGGCGAGCACGGGTGAGCCCCTCGCAGCGCTCGCGGGGGCGATGACCTCGCTGCCTCAGGTTCTGATCAATGTCCGGGTCGCGGACAAGGCTGCCGTCGCCGCCGCCCCGCAGGTGCTGTCGGCGATCGAGACTGCCGAGACCGAACTCGGTGACACGGGCCGGGTCCTGTTGCGTCCGTCCGGCACCGAGCAGCTGGTGCGGGTCATGGTCGAGGCTGCGGATCTGGATGTGGCGCAGAGGATCGCGGAGACCCTCGCGGGGCACGTGGCGTCGGTCTGACGGAACCGTACGGCCACCTCCTGCGTCGAACTGGGCATAAGAGTCCAGATCGACAGCGCGGAAGGTGGAACCGATGGCAGACGTGGTCTCGATCGACGTCGCGAGGGTACGGGCAGCGGCTCGGTCGCTGCAGGCGAGTGCGGAGGGATCCAGCGGTCTCGTCTGGCAGGTCGGCCAGTGCCGGTTCGGCAACGGTTTGGGTGATCCGGGCAGGGAACGCGCGATCCGTGAGGGCTACCTGAGGCTTGCCCGGGCGATCGGCGCGTTCTCGACGGGGTCGTCGGCCCTTGCGCGAGGACTCGTCGAAACGGTCGACGCCTACGACGGCCGGGACACCGCGAACGCCGGCAACGTCGTGTCGCTCGGGGCGCTGTGATGGAAGCCCTGTCGAGGGCCGCCGCTGACGGGCTGCAGTTCTTCGCGACCTTCGTTCCCCGGGCGGCTTTCGTGGCCGAGCGGGCGGGCACGGGGGACACGTTCCCGGCCTACGACGAGATCGAGGCACGCTACTTCGAGCAGAACGACATCCGACTCGACGCCCTGGCCGCCGACATCGATGTCGTGACACAGGTGGCGGCAGACATCGACCAGCGGTGCGACGACCAGGAGCGGGTGCGTACCGCCGTCGCCGAGGCATGGCAGGGGCACACGTCCGATGCCGTCGACGCGCATTTCGCCGGACACCTCGAGCGGGCGGCCCGCCTGCAGCAGGACCTGGCCGACTTGCGATGTGCGCTGGCCGAGGCCGACCGTGTGCTGCGGGAAGCGGCTGCACGCAAGGCGGAGTGGGTCGCGAGTCTCGACCCGACTCGTGCCTGTGGCCGCACCGTCGCGGAGGTCGACCGAATCGTCGAGAACGCCGCGAGCTTCGGCACGGCGGCGGACGATGCCGCGAACTGGGCGGTGGAAGTGTTCCTCGCCCGGATCCGCGACACCACAGCGGAATTCGTCGACCTGTGCGATGCCACGGAATCCACGGTCGACGCGGTGTTCCGGAACCTCGACGCTGCATTCTGCGCTGTCGACGACAGCGCGTTCCGGGCGCCGGCGGGATTCGAAGAGATCTGTACCGGCATCGCGGCGCCTGCGCCACAGCCGTGCCCGCAGCCGTCGTCGACACCCACCACGACCCCGGCGTGCGCCACAGTCTCCGAGCCCTCTACGCCCTCCGTGCCATCGCCCACCAGTAGTCTGGCCGGCCTGACGTGCGCCGGGACGGGAGTCGCCGCAGCCCGGACGGCCGGAACGGCGCCGACTGCACCTGCCGGCGTCCTGCCGTCGATGCCCACTCCCGGCGTCACGATCAGAGCGGCCGAGACGGGGGTATCGGTCGGAACGGGCGGCTCGCTCGCGATCGACGGCGCGGTCCGTGCTGCGGGTGCGATCGTCGGCGCGGTGGCCGAGATGGCACTCGGCATCGTGGGTGACGTGGTGGTCGAGCTGTCGGAGTCGGTATGCGAGACCGGGAGTGTCCCGGAGCCGGGCCCGGAGCGACAGGACGGGTGCGGGTGCGATTGCGAGTGCAGTTGCGGCACCGGGACACCCGAACCCGAACCGCCTGCGCCGGCACCGGAACCAGGGCCGACGACCTCGGAACCAGCGTCGACGAGTCCGGAGCCGGCACCGGAACCTCAGTGTCCCGAACCCACGGCTGCTGCTCCTGCCGAGACGGTCGCTGAGCCGGCACCGGAGCCGGAATGCGAACCCGAGCCGGAATGCGAACCCGAACCCGAGCCGCCCGCGCCGGCCGCCTACTGCGTACCGGGGCCGGAACAGTCGGGGCCCGAACCGTCGGCCCCCGAACAGGCGGCCCCGGAACAGGCGGCAGGGCAATCCGACTCCGGCGGGACCGTTCCTGGAGCGGGATCCAATCCGGTCCGCGGCAGCAGGACACCGGCACCGGCGCCCGTCGTCGCCGGCGCCGTCGAACCGACCCTCGCCGAGGTGGGCCCACCGGCCCCCGAAGGCGATGATCAGGGAGTCGCGCTCGCCGAGGCCGGCGCGATGTGAGGCCGGGATCAGCCGCCGAGCAGTCGTCCGGCCTGGGTGCCCGCGCGGTGCGCGGCGAGTTCACGCGGATCGAGAGGGTGACCGTCGTGCTCGGCGTCCTCGCGGACGGCGGGATGCGTGCCGGGGAAGTGGGCGTCGGTGTCGGCGAACGCGGAGTACGCCTTGTCGCCGGTGAGCCGGTGCAGCAGGAAGCCGGTCAGCATGGCGCGCGTCACGCGCTGCGTCCGCCGCTCCGATCCGCCGACTCCGAGGAAACCGAGCAGGCGGCGCCCCTCGACGAGTCCGGAGTCGGATGCCTTGTCGACGACGCGCAGCAGCGTCGATCCTCGCCAGGCGTCGTCGAGAGCGAGGGCGTCGCTGTTCAGGGAGTCGACGTCCTTCGCGCCGGCGAGGATCAGTCCCGCGGCGGAGACCCGGCCCGCGGCGACCGCCGAGGACGGTGCCGTCGGCGAGGGGAACAGCGCGGCGACGGCTTTGATCGTCGTGTGCTGCGCCGCCGCGAGGACGGCGGCCCCGGCCCCCATGCCGTGCCCGGCGACGGCGAGGCGTTCCGGTTGCACGCTGATCCGGCCGGAGCCCAGCCGGACACCGGTGCAGATGTCGAGGGCTGTGACGAGATCGGCGGCGAGTCCGAGATGCGAGGGAACCGGCCCACGTTCGGTGCCCGGTGCGGCGACGACGATTCCCCACGACGCGAGGTGTTCGAAGGTGCCGGCGTAGTTGTCGGCACCCACCATCCAGTCGTGACCGAAGGCGACGGCGGGCAGGTTGAATCCCTCGGCGGGTGTGTAGACGACGCCGGGCTGTCCTGCGAGCGCGAGGTCGCCGCGCAGCACCTTGTGCGGGCCACGCTTGGACAGCTTGGATACCAGGGATTTAGGTGTCTGCGCCACGGGTGTGACGTTATCCGATCGCAGACCGAGTTCGCTCCACACGGTCGCCCAAGTACCCTGGTGAACCATGTGCGGAATCGTGGGGTACGTGGGCCACCGCCAGGCTCTGGATGTCGTGGAGAAGGCGTTGCAGCGGATGGAATACCGCGGCTACGACTCCGCCGGCGTCGCGATCCTGGACGGCAAGGGGGGCTTGGCGACCGAGCGCAAGGCAGGACGTCTCGACAATCTGAAGGCAGAGCTCGACGAGATCGGTCGGGACTCGTTCGTCGGCACCACCGGCATGGGGCACACGCGGTGGGCGACGCACGGCAAGCCCACCGACCGCAATGCGCATCCGCATCGGGATGCCAGCGGTCGGTTCGCCGTCGTGCACAACGGCATCATCGAGAACTTCGCTCCTTTGCGCGGTGAACTCGAGGCCGCGGGCGTCGATCTGCTCAGTGACACCGACTCCGAGGTTGCCGTCCATCTCGTCGCCAAGGCGTACGAGTCGGGACCCACCGCGGGTGACTTCCTGCAGAGCGCGCTGGCGGTGCTGCGCCGGCTCGAGGGTGCGTTCACGCTGGTGTTCACGCACGCCGACCACCCCGACATGATCATTGCGGCGCGTCGGTCGACTCCGCTCGTCGTCGGTGTCGGCGACGGCGAGACCTTCGTCGGCTCCGACGTCGCGGCGTTCATCGAGCACACCCGGGACGCGGTCGAGCTCGGCCAGGACCAGGTGGTGGTGATCACCGCGGACGGCTACTCGATCAGCGACTTCGCGGGCAACGAGCAGCAGGGCCGTCCCTTCCGGATCGACTGGGACCTGCAGGCCGCCGAGAAGGGTGGCCACGACTACTTCATGCTCAAAGAGATCCAGGAGCAGCCGCAGGCCGTCGCCGACACCCTGCGTGGCCACTTCGTCGATCGCACGATCGTGCTCGACGAGCAGCGGCTGTCCGATCAGGAGCTGCGCGACGTCGACAAGGTGTTCGTCGTGGCGTGCGGCAGCGCGTACCACTCGGGTCTGCTCGCGAAGTACGCGATCGAACACTGGACGCGGCTTCCCGTCGAGGTCGAGCTCGCGAGCGAGTTCCGCTACCGCGACCCGGTGCTGGATCGCTCCACGCTCGTCGTCGCGATCTCGCAGTCGGGTGAGACGGCGGACACGCTCGAGGCCGTCAAGCACGCGAAGGACCAGAAGGCCCGGGTGCTGGCGGTCTGCAACACCAACGGTGCGCAGATTCCCCGTGAGGCCGACGCCGTCCTCTACACGCGGGCCGGTCCGGAGATCGCCGTGGCCTCCACCAAGGCCTTCCTCGCCCAGGTGACCGCGAACTACCTGGTGGGGCTGGCGTTGGCGCAGGCGCGCGGCACGAAGTACCCGGACGAGGTGGCCCGGGAGTACGCCGATCTCGCGGCGATGCCGGGCCTGGTGTCCCGTGTCCTCGAGACGGTCGAGCCGGTGCGTGCGCTGGCCCGGCAGTTCGCCGATTCGTCGGCGGTGCTGTTCCTGGGCCGCCACGTGGGCTACCCGGTGGCGCTCGAGGGTGCGCTCAAGCTCAAGGAGCTGGCGTACATGCACGCGGAGGGCTTCGCGGCCGGTGAGCTCAAGCACGGCCCGATCGCGTTGATCGAGGAGGGCCTGCCGGTCATCGTCGTGATGCCGTCGCCGAAGGGGCGTGCGGTGCTGCACTCGAAGCTGGTGTCGAACATCCAGGAGATCAAGGCGCGCGGCGCGACGACGATCGTCATCGCGGAGGAGGGCGACGAGGCGGTGCGGGCGCATGCCGACCATCTCATCGAGATCCCGGCGGCGCCGACGCTGCTGCAGCCGCTGCTGTCCACGATTCCGCTGCAGGTTTTCGCGGCGGAGGTCGCGGTCGCCCGCGGGCTGGACGTGGACAAGCCGCGCAACCTCGCGAAGTCCGTCACCGTCGAATAGTCCGACGCCTGCTCGGTGTGGTCGTCAGACCACCACGACCACACCGAGCATGTCCGGGTGCAGAGAGCACGTGTAGTCGTACGTCCCCGGCTCGGTGAACGTGAACTGCCACGTGCCGGTCTTCAGCAGCGGGCTGCGCAGGACGGACTCGGCGCTTCCCAGTCCGACGACGTCGTGCGGGACGCCGCGGTCGTCGAACACCCAGGTCACGGTCTGGCCGGCCTGGATCGTGATCGACGCGGGCGAGTAGGTCATGTTCTTCACCTCGACGGTGAGTGCTTTGGCCGTGCCGCCCGGAAGGTCTACCGGAGCACCACCTCCCGCGTCGGAGCTGCACCCGGAAAGGGTTGCAGCCAAAGCGATTCCGATGGCCATCGCGGTTGCCCGTGCTTTCATGCAATTCAGCGTAGTCTGACGGCGAGTGTGTCCTCCCACACCTGTACCGACCTCGAATCGCACGAGGAGTTGCCATGCCTGCCCGTGAATCCGCGCCGCTCGGCGCCCCTTGCTGGATCGACCTGCAGTCGTCCGACATCGACCGCGCCACCGCCTTCTACGACGCTCTGTTCGGATGGACCCACGAGGGGTCTTCCGAGGAGTACGGCGGCTACGTGATGTTCCTCGCCGGCGGGAAGCCGGTGGCCGGAGCGATGCCCGGGCAGGCCGGGAACCCGTACGTGGACGTGTGGACGACCTACCTGGCAACGGCCGATGCGGACGCGACAGCCGAGGCCGTTTCGAAGGCCGGTGGCCAGGTGATGATGGAGCCGATGACGGTTCCGCGGCAGGGGCGGATGGCGATGTTCCAGGACGCGTCGGGTGGCGTCGTGGGCGTGTGGCAGCCGGGCGAACACAAGGGTTTCGGGATGATCGGCGAGTCCAACACGCCCGCGTGGTTCGAGTTGGTCAGCAAGGACTACGACGCCGCGCTGCCCTTCTATCGGGACGTGTTCGGATGGGATCTGGCCACCCTGAGCGACAGCGACGAATTCCGCTACTCGACAGGCCGATTCGACGGTGAGGACCTGGCGGGGATCTTCGATGCGAGCAAGGCGCTGCCGCCCGAGGTGCCGTCGCACTGGCAGATGTTCGTGCAGGTCGACGACACCGATGCCGCGATCGCGCGGGTCGTCGACCTCGGCGGTGAGGTCCTCACCCAGCCGTGGGACACCGAGTACGGCCGGATGGCGCAGGTGGCCGATCCGAACGGTGCCCGGTTCATGATCTCCGGCCCGGTGGCGGCCTGACGGAGATGCGGAACTATTACACGGCGCAGCAGGTCAAGGCCGCGGAGGCGCCGCTGTTGGCGAGCCTGCCCGACGGCACGTTGATGGGCCGCGCAGCCCACGGGTTGGCGCGGGTGGCGGCGGGTGAGTTGCGGGCGCGGACCGGCGGCGTGGTGGGCCGCCGCGTCACGCTGCTCGTAGGCTCCGGCGACAACGGCGGCGACGCGCTGTGGGCGGGCGCGCTGTTGCGCCGGCGCGGCGTCGCGGTCACCGCGGTCCTGTTGAATCCGGACCGCGCGCACCCGGCGGGCCTGGCGGCGCTGCAGGCCGCGGGTGGGCGGGTCTCGCCCGACCCGGGCGATCCCGATCTGGTGCTCGACGGCATCGTCGGCATCTCCGGGAGCGGACCGCTCCGTCCCGCCGCGGCCGCGATCGTCGCGCAGCTCGACGCCCCGATCGTGGCGGTGGACCTGCCGAGTGGCGTCGACCCGGACACCGGGGCGGTGGACGGCCCCGCGGTGACGGCGGCGGTCACCGTCGCGTTCGGGGCGCTCAAGCCCGTGCACGCGCTCGCCGCCGCGCGCTGTGGACGCGTCGAACTGGTGCCCATCGGCCTCACACTCCCCGAAGCAGACCTGCAGGCAGTCGATCCGTGGGAGGTCGGCCGGTTGTGGCCGGTGCCGCATGCGGCGGACGACAAGTACACGCAGGGCGTCGTCGGGGTCGTCGCGGGGAGCCGGCGGTATCCGGGCGCGGCGGTGCTGTCGGCCGGCGCGGCGGTCACGGCGACGGCGGGAATGGTGCGCTACGCCGGCCGGGCGGCGGACGAGGTCGTCGGGCACTGGCCCGAGGTGGTGGCGGCGCCGTCACCGGCGGAGGCCGGGCGGGTGCAGGCGTGGGTGGTCGGCCCCGGGATCGGCACCGACGACGCCGCGTTCGAGGAGTTGCGGACCGTGCTCGACTCCGACGTTCCGGTGCTGGTCGACGCCGACGGTCTGAATCTGCTCGCGAAGCACCCCGATCTCGTCCGGCACCGCGCCGCGCCGACCCTGTTGACTCCGCACGCCGGCGAATTCGAGCGGCTCACGAGCGTCGCACCGACACCCGACCGGGTCGCGGCGGCGCGTGCTCTGGCCGCGGAATGGGGCGTGACGGTCCTGCTCAAGGGGCGAGCAACGGTGATCGCGGAGCCGTCGGGCCGGGCGCTCGTCAACGACGCGGGCAGTTCGTGGGCCGCGACGGCGGGTTCGGGGGACGTCCTGTCCGGCATCGTCGGTGCGCTGCTGGCCACCGGACTCGAACCGTCCCAGGCCGCCGCCGCGGGTGCACGGGCGCATTCGCTCGCGGCCAATCTGGGAGCTCGGGAGGGATCCGACGAGACGGGGGACGCGGGGCTCGCGCCCATCTCGGCGTCGACGTTGCTCGCGCATCTGCGATCGGCGATCCGGATCCTGCGAGTGTTCCCGAGCTCACGTGTGTCTCGATCGTGACTGGTCGGGTTCTACCCGTGCAGGAGTTTCCTCCTGACGAGTGGCAGGATCGAAGTTCGTGACCACTACCGCGCAGGAGCCCGACACCGCCCCGACCCAGACGAGCGCCCCCGTGGCGGCGAATACGCCTCCATCTGCGGCGGCGCCTCAGGCGGAAGCGGTGATCGACCTCGACGCGGTGGCCCACAACATCGGCATCCTGCGTGAGCACGCGGGCGGCGCCACGGTCATGGCGGTCGTCAAGGCCGACGCCTACAACCACGGCGCCGTACCGGTCGCGCGGGCTGCGTTGGCAGCCGGTGCCGGAGAACTCGGTGTCACGACGCTTGCCGAGGGACTCGAACTCAAGAACGCCGGCATCACCGCACCCGTGCTGTCGTGGCTGCACACCGCGGACTCGGACTTCGCCCCCGCGGTCGCTGCCGGGGTGGAACTGGGGCTGTCGTCGCCGCGGCACCTGGCTGCCGTCGCCGCGGCGGCCCGTCAGGTCGGCACCGCCGCGACCGTGACGGTCAAGGTCGACACCGGCCTCAACCGCAACGGAGTGTCCCGCGAGGAGTGGACCGACTTCCTGAAGGATCTCGCGCGCGTCGAGGCAGAGGGCGCGGTCCGCTTCAAGGGCGTGTTCTCCCACCTCGCGCACGCGGACGAGCCGCACCACCCGGTCATCGACGACCAGCGCGAGCGTTTCACGAGTGCCCTCGAGGACGCCGAGCGCATCGGTCTGGTCCCTGAGGCGGCGCACCTGTCGAACTCGGCGGCCACCCTCACCCGTCCCGACCTGCGGTTCGACATTGTTCGGCCCGGAATCGCGATATACGGACTGTCCCCGGTTCCGGACCTGGGGACGTTCGGCCTGCGGCCGGTCATGACGTTCCGATCGAGGGTGGCACTGGTGAAGAAGGTGGCGGCAGGAGAGGGCGTCTCCTACGGGCACACGTGGGTGGCGCCGCACGACACGACGGTGGCGTTGCTTCCGGTCGGCTACGCGGACGGGATCCCGCGCGCGCTGGGCGGTCGTTTCGAGGTGTGGCTCGGCGACGATCGGCGTCCCGGAATCGGCCGGGTCTGCATGGACCAGGTGGTCGTCGACCTCGGACCGGACGGCGCGGGAGTCCGGGAGGGCGATACCGCCGTGTTCTTCGGCGACGGTGACGGTGACCGCGGCGTGCCCCACGCGCAGGACTGGGCGGACGCGCTCGACACCATCCACTACGAGGTGGTGACGTCGGTGCGGGGCCGGACGATCCGGACCTATGTCGGAGGCCCGGGTGGCCGGTCATGAACATCCTGAACAGGCTCGGGCTGTTCGGTGGGGTGGCGGGCGTCGCGGCGATCGGGACGCTCGCGGGGCTCAATGCGGTGAAGGCGGCGACGACCCGCCGCGGCCCGGAGATCTACGCGTCCGAGGACTTCACGGTGTTCTCCCGTGACCGCAGTCGCGTCGTCACCACGGAGGACGACGTACCGCTCCTGGTCCGCGAGGTGGGGCCCGCCGACGCACCGCTCACGGTGATCTTCGTGCACGGGTACTGCCTGCGGATGGAGTCGTGGCATTTCCAGCGGACTCAGCTTGCGCACCGGTGGGGGGACTCGGCTCGGATGGTGTTCTACGACCAGCGGGGACACGGCGAATCCGGGACGCCGGCGGTCGAGAGCTGCACCATCGCGCAGTTGGGCCGCGACCTGGCGGCCGTCGTCGAGGCGACGGCCCCGTCGGGCCCGGTCGTCCTGGTCGGTCATTCGATGGGCGGCATGACGATCCTGGCGATGGCCCGTCAGTTCCCGGAGCTGTTCGACGACAGGGTGATCGGTGTCGGACTGCTCGCCACCACGGCGGCCGGTCTGAACAAGTCGGGACTCGGCCGCAACCTGAACAACCCGGTGATCGACGCCTTCCGTCTCGCGGTGCGGACCGCGCCCGGCGTCGTGCAGCAGGCGCGCGGCGCGGCCCGCGCGATCATCTCGCCGATCCTGCGGGCGGCGTCGTACGGCACGGAGGTGAGCCCGCGGCTGGTCGAGTTCTCCGACGGCATGCTCAGTGACGTCTCGGTCGTGACGGTGGTCAACTTCCTCGAATCCCTCGAGTTGCACGACGAATCCGAGGCCCTGCCGGTGCTGGGCGACGTTCCGGCGCTGGTCCTGTGCGGCGACGCTGACATGATCATCCCGTTCTCCAGCTCGAAAGCGCTCGCCGCGGGACTGTCCCGCGCCGAGCTGGTGCGGGTGCGGGACGCGGGCCATCTCGTGGAGCTCGAGTTCCCGCAGGTAACCTCCGATGCGATCGATCGGCTGGTCCGGCGCGCCGTGTCGAGACGCGAGGATCGCGAGAATGCGGCGCTGGTGGGTGGACTGGAGCGAACAGATGTCGGCTGACACGCGAACCGGACGTGGCGAGGCGACCCTGCCGACGACCGCGGACACCGAGGCGCTCGGACGCGCGCTGGCGGCCGACCTGGGGGCGGGCGACCTGGTCGTGCTCGACGGTCCGCTCGGCGCCGGCAAGACCGCGTTGACCCGAGGCATCGCCGCCGGTCTCGGGGTCGAGGGACGCGTGACGTCCCCGACGTTCATCATCGCGCGAGAGCACCGGGCCGGCCCACGCCCGGACGGCGGCACCCCGGTCGCGCTGGTCCACGTCGACGCCTACCGGTTGAACGAGGCGGTGGCCTCCGATGCCGCCGTGGACATGCACGACCAGCTCGACGCGCTCGACCTCGACACCGATCTGGCGTCGGCCGTCGTCGTCGTCGAGTGGGGCGAGGGTGTGGTCGAGCATCTCGCCGATCGGCACCTGCGGGTGCGGCTGCGGCGGGAACCGGAGTCGGATGTCCGTACTGCCGTGTGGGAGTGGGTATCCGGTCCCGCCGTTCGCTGATCCGTCAGCGGCGCACCCCGTCGATACCGCGCACCTTGCGGTACGGATGCGCGTCGACCTCCGACAACATGTCGGCGATCAGCTTCTCGTAGGGCTTGTTGCGCCGGGCGGCGGCCATGAGCAGGCGAGTCGCGCGGGCGGCGCCGCCGAGGCTCATCGGGCGGCCGGCGACACCGAACATCGTGCGCGCCCACTCGGGCAGCAGCGCGATGATGCCGTCCTGGATCACCACCGACGACGCGACCTTGATCGGGTTGCCCTTCAGCGTCGGCTTGCGTAGCGCGACGGTGGCCTCGGCCGCCGGCAGCGTGACCGCCAGCCAGTCCACTTGACCGTGGATGTAGTCGTCGAGTTCGGCATGTGTCGAGGCCAGCGTGGACGGGTCGATGCCGACGAGTTCGGCCGCCTTGTGCTGCTCGACGACGAAGCGGTCGCGTTCGGCCGCCGTGAGGCTCGGCCCGTACATCTCGGAGCTTCGCAGGATGCCCCACACCAGCGTGTTGTGGGTCCACACGAGCCAGTCCGGCTCGTCGGCGACGAGGACCCGGCCGGTGCGCTCGTCGGTCCACTTGGCGTGACGGTGCATGCGCCGCACGGCTTCACCGGCGGCGAAAGCGTGCGCGGTGTCCCCGAAGACCGTGGTGTCGAGGTATTTGACGGTGCGCGCGGCGCGGCCGGCAGCGTCGCCGTAGTTGGCGGAGACCTTGCTGAACAGCGTCATCATGTCGGGGTTGAGGGTCTGCAACAGAATGCCGCAGACGGCGCCCAGGGAGGACGCCGGATCGGCGAACAAGCGCCAGGTGACGCTGTCCGGTCCGAAGAGCCCGTCGTCCTGACGGGCGGACGATGTCTGCTGTTCGAGATCTTCGACTGCCCCACTCATTTCGCCACCTTTCCTGGTCCCCCGGCTGCCCGGTGGGGCATTGGTCGAGATATTCCCGAAATATCACATTTGCACCAAGACGACGCGCCGGAACGGCGATCGAAAGCCCGCTGGTCGGCCGGCTCGGGGGAGCCCCGTGGAGTGCGAGTAGCCTGGTACATCGTGCTTGTGCTTGCCATCGACACCTCCACCCCTGCGGTCACTGCGGGAGTCGTGCGCTTCGACTCAGAGTCCGCCGACGCCCCGCGGTCGCTCGCGACCCGGGCCACTGTCGACGCCCGCGCACACGCGGAGGTCCTGACGCCGCAGATCCTCGAGTGCCTGGCCGAGTCGGGCTACGCCCCGGCCGATCTCGACGCCGTCGTCGTCGGCGTCGGTCCCGGGCCGTTCACCGGACTGCGGGTGGGGATGGCGACGGGTGCCGCGTTCGGCGACGCGCTCGGCATCCCGGTCCACGGCGTGTGCAGCCTCGACGCGATCGCCGCGGATGCCGCGGACGGCCGGGACCTGTTGGTGGTCACCGACGCCCGTCGGCGCGAGGTGTACTGGGCGCGATACTCGCAGGGGAAGCGCGTCGAGGGGCCCGAGGTGATCAAGCCGTCCGACCTGGACGGCGAGCCGTCGCAGGTGATCGCCGGGTCGGCCTCGCACGTGGATCTGTTCGATCTGCCGGTGCTGCCGGTGGAGACGCCGTCGCCCGCCGGGCTGGTCGCGGTCGCGGCGCAGGCACTGCGAGTCGGGGTGGAACCGGAGCCGCTGGTCCCGCTGTACCTGCGCCGACCGGACGCGGTGGAGTTGGCGGACCGGCGCAAATGAGTTTTCGTATCGTCCCGCTCGCCGACACCGACGCCGACCGGTGCGCGGAACTCGAGCAGGTGCTGTTCCCGGGCGACGACCCGTGGAGCGCGGACGCGTTCCGCTCGGAGCTCGCGGGCGGTCACAACCACTACTTCGCGGCGCGCGACAGCAGCGACGCTCTGATCGGTTACGCCGGGGTGTCGCTGCTCGGGACGAGCATCACACCGGAGGCCGAGGTGCACACCATCGGTGTCGATCCGACGGTGCAGCGCGGCGGGGTCGGCGGGGCGTTGCTCGGCGAGCTGCTGCGGGTGGCGGACAAGTGGGGCGGGCCGGTGTTCCTCGAGGTCCGCACCGACAACGAGCCGGCGATCGCGCTGTACCGGCGCGAGGGCTTCGAGATCGTCGGCACCAGGAAGCGGTACTACCAGCCGAGCGGCGCGGACGCATTCACGATGCGCCGCCCGGCACCGACCGACGCCGACGCCGCGCAGCGGCAGGGCAAGGAGTGACGGCCATGATCGTGATGGGGATCGAGAGTTCGTGCGACGAGACCGGTGTCGGCATCGTTCGGTGGAACTCCGACGGTAGCTGCGAACTCCTCGCCGACGAGGTGGCGTCGAGCGTCGACCAGCACGCCCGATACGGCGGTGTGGTGCCGGAGGTGGCGTCGCGCGCGCACCTCGAGGCGATGGTGCCGACCATGAAGCGCGCCCTCGCGGCCGCGGAAATCGACAAGCCCGACGCGATCTGCGTGACGATCGGCCCCGGGCTGGCCGGCGCGCTGCTGGTCGGGGTGGCTGCGGCCAAGGCGTACGCCGCGGCGTGGGGTGTGCCGTTCTACGCCATCAACCACCTCGGTGGGCACGTCGCTGTCGACACCATCGAGCACGGGCCGATGCCGCCGTGCGTGGCGCTCCTCGTCTCCGGTGGGCACACGCACCTGCTGCACGTGGAGGAGTTGGGGCGCAAGCCGATCGTGGAACTCGGCACGACCGTGGACGATGCCGCCGGTGAGGCGTTCGACAAGGTTGCGCGCCTACTCGGTCTCGGCTTCCCGGGCGGCCCGGCGCTGGATCGTCTCGCGCAGCAGGGCGACCGGAATGCGATCGTGTTCCCGCGCGGCATGACCGGCTCCCGCGACGCGCGTCACGACTTCTCGTTCTCGGGCCTCAAGACCGCGGTTGCGCGGTTCGTCGAGGCGAAGCAACGTGCGGGCGAAGAGGTTCCGGTCGCGGATGTCGCGGCGGGCTTCCAGGAGTCGGTCGCCGACGTGCTGACGATGAAGGCCGTGCGCGCCGCGCAGGACGTCGGGGTCGACACCCTCGTTCTCGGCGGCGGTGCGACGGCGAACTCGCGGATCCGCGCGCTCGCCGAAGAGCGTTGCGCCGCGGCGGGTCTCACGCTGCGAGTGCCGCGTCCTCGGTTGTGCACCGACAACGGTGTGATGATCGCTGCGCTCGGCGCGCACCTCATTGCGGGCGGTGCACAGCCGTCGGCGCTCACCTCGGCGACGAATCCGGGACTTCCGGTGTCGGTGAGCCAGATTCGGGACTGACCTGGGGGACGGCCGCGATCGGTGCTTCCGGCGCCGGTGCCGCGGTCGACGGTGCAGCCGTCTCGGGAGCCGATTCCGGAGTCTGCTCGGGTGTCTCGGCCGGACCGGACGCCTCCGGGGGCTCGGACGGCGACGGGGTCTGCGTGCCCGGTGGCGCGATGCTGGGGATCTCCGGCAGCCACGTGGGTAGTTCAGGCCATTTCGGTGGGATCCACGGCAGATCGTCCGGATTCGTGGTCGTCGCCGGTGGCGGGGTGGTCGTCGTTGTCGTCGGCGGTGTTGTGGGTGCCGTCGTGGTGGGCTCGGGCGAGACGTCCGACGTCGTCGGCGGAGTCTCGTCGAACGTCGGGTAGCTGGTGCTCGGTTCCGGCGTGCTGTAGTCGTATGTCGGGACCGGCGGTTGCGGCACGGGAACGGACGTGGTCGTCGGGTAGGGATTCTTCGTCGGAAGCCACGTCTCCTCAGGAGGGGGAGGAGGCTGGTAGGGGCCGGTGGTGGGGGTCTCGATCACCTGGCTGCCGGTCGGGGAGAAGTTCTCCTCGCTCTGCGGCACCATCTCCTTGACGCCGTAGCCGAGCATCAGGCCTCCCACCACGACGGCGGCCACGAGTGCACCGGAGACCCGTCCACCGGACCCGGTGACCAGGGGAAACTTCTGGCGTTCGGGGGACCCGGCGAGCAGCGCGGCGCCCTTCGCCGTGGCGGCCTCGGGTTCGGGGACGGCGATCGTCGCGGCGTCGAACGTGGATTCCAGCGCGGAGGCGATTCCCGGGATCCGCCCGCCGCCGCCGACCAGCACGAGTGCCTCGGGCCGCTGCAGGGCCTGGGCGAAGGCCTCGGCCACGAATTCGGCGGCGCGCGAACCTGCTTCGTCGGCCGTCTCGTGGGCGGCCGCGTCGGCGCTGACCGCCGCAGTGCGGTCGCGGAAGAAGACGGTGCCGTCGGCCTGGTCGACGATGGTCACGGTGAGACCGGACGCACCGAGATCGACGAGGGCGATGATGCCGTACTGCGCGACGAGTCCGGTGCTGCGCAGGTAGGTGAGGGTGGCGGCGGTCTCGGGGACCAGCCGGATCGCCCGCTTCTGGGACTTCGCCGCGGAACGTACCGCGGCGGCCTGCGATTCGGTGCGGTAGGCGACCGCGATGGCGTCCGGCTCGATGCGGCGGTCGGGAACCTGCGTGGTCATCAGCCCGATTGCAGACAGTGCCAGATCGCCCGGATCGGTCTGTGTTCCGAGGTCGGCGGAGATCGTGCGGTATTCGACGTCCTGTACGCCGGTGTCGTCGGAGGAGACGAGTGCGCTGCACACCCCGGCTGCTCCGGTGGAGATGCCGAGTGAATTTCGCATTGTCCACCTCCTGCTTTCGGTGTTCGAGTTCGCTCGTGTCGGTTCGCCCGTGTTTCGGGCCGTCCCGGGCCGGAAACTGAGATAATTCGATGCCGGCCACGGGCGTCGTTATCCGAACGTTACCCAATGTCGGGTGGCGGCGCTCGGCGGGTGTGCGTCCGTGCAGGTCGGGTCGGACATTCGCGGTGGAACGGACGGCGATCGTTCCGTCGGCCCGTGCAACGGGTGACTTCGGAAGCGAGGATTCATGTCCGACGCGATCCACTTGGTGAGCCTCGATCGCCACGACCGCCGCCGGATGCTCAGAAGGGCGCTGTTGCGTTCGGCCGCCACCGTCGTGATTCTGCTGACCGCCTACTTCGCGTTGCCGATGGACCATGTCTCGGATGCGGGCGCGATCCTGGTACTCACGGGCGGGGCGTCGATGGTCGTCGCGTTGTGCGCCTGGCAGGTCCGGCAGATCATTCACTCGCCGACACCCGAGGTGCGCTCGGCGGAAGCGCTGGCCGTGACGTTGCCCGTCTATCTTCTCGGCTCGGCCACAGCGATCTTTCTGCTCTCACAGATGGATCCGGCGGCGTTCAACGAAACCCTGACGCGGATCGACGCGCTCTACTTCACGCTGACGGTGTTCGCGACGGTCGGGTTCGGCGACATCGCCGCGGTCACCCAGCCGGCGCGAGCCGTCGTGACGGTGATGATCGTCGGCAATCTGGTGATGCTCGCGGTGGGTGTGAAGCTACTGACCCAGGCCGTCAAATGGGGTCGGGCGCTTCAGGATACGCGGGAGGCCGGTGGGGGCGAGATGCCCCCACCGGCCTCCGGTGACAGTTCTTCCTAGCGCAGTGTGGCGAGGACGAGTTCCACGTTGTGGTCCGGCGAGCCGCCCAGCAGCTTCGCATCCGCGTGGATGTCGTTGAACGAGAACTCCCGATACATCGACGCCAGGCCCGCGGGGGAGAAGTCGTCGTAATCGACCTGGTAGGGGCTGTCCGCCTCGATCAGCGTGGTGAGCAGCGAGACGGTCCCGTCGTGGTTGTCGACGACCTCGATGATGCGTCCCTGCTGTGGGAAGTCGATGTGCGAGGCGGTGTTGATCTCCCAGAATCCCTGTTCGGGGGTCCGGCCCACCTGCGGGGTGATCCGGTTCTCGTGGGTGTGTCCGTTGACCCAAGCGAGGACGTTCGGGAAGCGGTGCAGCAGGTCCACCAGCTGTGCGCCCTTGATACGCGGCTCGAGGGGACGTTCGGGATCCGGCAGGGTGTTCGCCATCGTCGTGCTGGTGTGATGGCTGAACAGCACGAAGTAGGTGTCGGTGCGGCTCTGCGTGACGAGGGCACCGTTGGTGTCGTAGTACTTGCTGCTGCCGGCGAGCAGGGTCTGCTCGATCCACTTGAACTGTGCCTCGCCGAGCGAGCCGTCGACGAACCCGGCGCGGTTGGTCGAGTCCATGCTGATGCCGATGACGCCCGGCGAGATCTCGAACGTGTAGTAGCCGATGCCCGTTTCGTCGGCGTCGGGCGCGAAGCCGTGGCCGACCGGTCCGGGACCGGTGTTGGCGGGATCGAGGTGGGCGGCGATGAACTCGCGCGGCGTGAACGGCTGTCGGCGCGCGTCGGGTGTCACGGTGCGCGGCGGAGTCGTGATGGCGGAGAGCAGGTTCAGCAGCGCCGTCGGATCGGAGCTCAGCGCGCTCGAGATGCGGGCCGCCTGATCCGAGGAGTCGGGCACATCGAATTTCTTGTTGCCCGTGTACATCTGCTCGAGGAACGGGATGCCGCTCGGGAGGGTGCCCTCGACGGAGTCGTCGTGGTTGCCGAACACGCAGTACCACTTGGTGTCCAGTCCGGGGCTGGTCACGGGCTGCAGCGCCGCGGACAGCAGCCCGGGGACCTCGGGGAAGCCCGTCTGCTTGTAGATGTCCTGGATCGAGGACTCGGGATTCCAGTAGAGGTCGGCGCCCGAGTTCTGCACGCCCTCGTATCGCGTCGGATCACCCGTGTTGGGGGTGATGACGCCGCCGTTGAGGGCGGTGAGGAACCAGCCCAGTTCGACGAATTCTTTGTTGTCGGTGTTGTCGCCGGTGGTGACGACGGCGTCGAAGTCGCGCTGGGTGTGCGGTCCCTTGCGCAGGGAGTTGACGCGATCGATCAGCGAGATCAGACCCTGGGCGGTCATGGTCTCCTGCGGTCGGAACGCGGCGCCCTGGAACGGGTGGACGTACTCGAACCGCACGGGAGACTGGGCGTCGAGCACGTGGACGTCGGTGAGCTGGACGATCGAGGCCAGGTCGGAACGGCGGTCCTCACGTCCGGACCGGGCCTCCGCGAGATCGTTCCGGACGACCAGCGGCCAGCCCGGACCTGCGGTCAGCCGGCGATATCCGCTCGAACCCAGAGGGACCGCGACGGATTCGAGCGTGGTGCCCGCGATCGACGCCGGCAGCGGTGCGGCCGCACGGGCCTGCGCTGCGAGCGGATTCCACGATCGGTTGCCGACCAGCGGCAGTGCCGAGATCCCGAGTGCGCCGACACCGGCTGCTCCCAGGAAGGTGCGCCGATTCATTCCGTTCATCTGCTGTTCACCCACGCGCACACTGTAGGCGACGAATCGTTACCGAACGCCCGTTTGCCGCGGAATCGGCGGAGTGTCGGCTGTCAGGCGTTCTCGTCGCTCAGTGGACCGAACTGCGGCACCTGCGGCATCGTCGTCACGACGTGCACGGTGGCCTCGGCGGAGGACGCGGCCAGCACCCACGGGATGTCGCTCGGAAACTGCACGAAGTCGCCGGGGCCCAGGTCGGCCAGCTCGTTCGCGGGACCCACGCGCACCTTCCCGCTGATCACGTAGGCGTGGATGAGAGTTCCGGCGGAATCTGCGGCTCGGACGAGGTCGTCGGGGGCCGCGGTAGCCGACGCCCGCAGGCGCATGATGCTCGTGCGAACGTAACCGGAGCCGTAGATCTGGTCGAGGACCTTCGTCGTCCCCGCGTCGTTCTTGTCGTTCCAGACGCCCTCGCCGGCGCGCACCACGAACACCCGGGTGCCCCATTCGGTGACGAGGCGGCGCAGGGGAACGTCGAGCGCCGTGGCGATCGCGTCGATGGTCTCGACTGTGGGGTTGCCTACACCCTGCTCGATCTTCGAGAGCGTCTGCTTCGACAGGTCGGCGCGCTTGGCGAGGTCGCCCATGCTCATCTGGCGTTCGTTGCGGAACCGCTGGACATTGCGTGCGATCAGCCCATTGCTGTCCACGGGCCTCCTCTCGGTCGAAGTGCTCGGCGCCGTCCGGTGCTCTCGAATGAGCTCAATGCTCCAGACGATTAAAGCCGAGACGGGCGGGGTGTCACTTTTAATATCACTATCGTCAATCTTGACATGCAAACGCCTGGTGGGCACACTCTGACGAGGCGCCTGGTCGCGCCGGAGATGTCCGATTCGCAGAGTGAAGTGGTGGGATCGATGGGCGTGCAGGAACTAACCGATCTGTCTCGTTCGGGTTCGGGTCGCGACGGCCGCGCCGCCGTCGACAAGGCGATGAGCCTGCTCACCAGTTTCGGCCAGGAGGCGTACACGGGCGTCGGCGTGAGTGAACTCGCGCGGCGCTCCGGGCTGAGCAAGTCGACGGCCTTCCGCATCCTCGGCATGCTGGAGCGCAATCACGCCGTCGAGCGGGTCGGCAGCGACTACCGGCTCGGTTCCGAACTGCACAACCTCGGCGGTCGCGTGTACGCCCCGCAGCACTCGACGGTCCGCGACGTCCTCACCCCGTTCCTCGCCGACCTGTACGAGGCCACCCGGCAGACCGTGCACCTCGCCGTCCTGCACGGACCTGACGTCCTCTACATCAACAAGCTGTACGGCCACCGGACCGTCGCGTCGCCCTCCCGCGTCGGTGGCCGGGTGCCGGCCCACTGCACGGCGGTGGGCAAGGCGCTGCTCGCGTATGCAGGCCAGGACTCCGAGGAGCTTCTCGGTTCGAACCTGGCCGCGCGGACCTCGAAGACCATCACCGATATCGGCCGTCTGCGGGTCGAGCTGTCGCAGATTCGTCGGACCGGCGTGGCCTTCGATCACGAGGAGAGTCGTGACGGACTCGTCTGTGTCGGTGGGGTCGTGACGGGAGCGGGATCGCGTCCGGTCGCGGCGTTCTCCGTGTCCGGTCAGGCTTCCCGCTACACCCCCGCGAGCGCGGAACCCGCGCTGCGGCGGGTCTGTATGGCGGCGTCGCGCGCACTGAGCGCCTCCCAGATCGCGCTCGCGTCGTAGCCCTCCACTACAGCTCCCGGGAGCGAACCTCTCCCGGACTCTGATTCAGGCCGAAGGAGCCGTCTCATGCCAGTTGCGCTGGTTGCGCTGTCCCACTCCCCACTGATCGGGCTCAACGACCCTGCGCAGGAGGTGCTCGACGAGGTCGATCACGCCATCGCCGGCGCGCGGAAGTTCGTCCAGGAGTACGACCCCGAGCTCGTCGTACTGTTCGCGCCCGACCACTACAACGGGTTCTTCTACGGCAAGATGCCGCCCTTCGCGATCGCGACGGGTGCGCTTGCGGTCGGAGACTTCGGATCCGCCGAGGGGGAGATCCTGGTCGACAACGAGGCGGCGAACACGATCGCCAAGGGCGTCCTCGAGCGTGACATCGACCTGACGATCTCGGCACGCATGGTCGTCGACCACGGCTTCGTGCAGCCGCTCGAGATGCTGTTCGGCGGCATCCAGTCGGTGCCCACCGTGCCGGTCTTCGTCAACGGCGTGGCCGCGCCGCTCGGCCCGGTGCGCCGGATCCGGCAGTTCGGCAAGGCGCTCGGCGAGGCGGCCGCGCGGCTCGACAAGAGGGTGCTGTTCCTGGCCTCCGGTGGCCTCTCGCACGATCCGCCGGTGCCGATCCTCGAAGGTGCACCGCCGCGTGTCGCCGAGGCGCTCATCCTCGGCAATCCGCCCACCCCGGAGCAGCGCGCCCGCGGCGAGCAGCGCGTCGTGCAGTCCGGCATCGATCTGGCCGCCGGTACGTCGACACGCAAGCCGCTCAACCCCGAGTGGGACAACGAGGTTCTCGACATCGTCGCGTCCGGCGACATCGAACAGTTCGACGGCTGGACCAACGAGTTCTTCGAGGAGCAGGGCGGCGGCTCGTCGCACGAGGTCCGCACCTGGATCGCGGCCTACGCGGCGCTCGCGGCCTCGGGTTCGTACGAGCTGCAGTCGCGCTACTACCGCGCCATCCCCGAGTGGGTGGCCGGTTTCGCGGTGACCACTGCGAAGTAGTTTCTCTCTCTTCGGCATCGGGCCGGGCGTCTACGGAGGACGCCCGGCCCTTGTCGTATCCCTATCCGGGTGCTACCCATGAAGGACGCCTCGGGGGAGGAGACGACATGGTGACGTCGGCGTACCGCGGGGGATCCGGTGAGCCGGTGCTGTTGCTGCACGGTTTCACGCTGTCGCACCATGTGTGGCATCGGGTGGCCGACGATCTTGCCTCCGACTACGACGTTCTCGCGCTCACGATGCCCGGGCACTGGGGCGGTCCGCGGCTGCGGTGGCGCGATCTGGGGATCACCGGCATCGCCGACGGCATCGAACGGCACCTCGACGAGATGGGCTGGGACACGTGCCATGTCGTCGGCAACTCGCTGGGCGGTCAGGTCGCGTTCGAACTGGCTCGTCGAGGGCGTGCCCGCTCGGTCGCCGGGATCAACCCGGGCGGCGGGTGGAAGCGATTCTCCCGCATCGAGTTCCGCGTCGGCTTCGGCTTCGTGGCACAGTTCCCGCTCATGGCGCTCGCACGGGTGCTCGGTGACCGTGCCGCCGCGAGTGCGTTCTTCCAGCGACCCGTCATCGCGAACTGCAGCCACGACGTCAGCCGGGTAGATCCGGACGACGCCACGAATGTCATTCGGGCCGTGTCGCACTGCCCGGTGTACCTGCCGATCCTGCTCGCATTCCTGCGTGACGGACCAATTCGTGAACTCGATCGGATCGCCGCGCCCACGTCGCTGATCCTGGGGGAACACGACACCTTCCTGGCGCGGGACACCTGCATGCAGCGTTTCGTCGACGAACTTCCCGGCGAGGTCGACGAGATCGTGCTTCCGGGCGTCGGGCACATCCCGATGCTCGAGGACCCGGATGTCGTGGCGGGAGCGGTGCGCGCGCATCTCGCGAGGGCCCTGGGGTGGGATGGTGCCGCCTGACGCCGCTATCCGGAGCCGTGTGAAGTCCGGGTGGGTTCGGATTCCGGTAGGGCGTTCGAGGCTAGAAGTGTGGGAGCACGACGAAGACGTCCCCTCCGGCCGGGTGCAGGCGCGTCTGCCAGTCCGGACGATCGAGCAACAGGTCGAGGGTCGTGACTAGGGAGTCGGAACCGGTGATCTCGTCCCAGTCCGGTATGTGCAGCACGACGACGTACGACCGCGTCGGGTGGTCGTCGGGCAGCCACGTGAACGAGACGGCGACGGCATGCCCGGCGACGCCGACCTCGACGTCGCGCATGCGGGTCCAGGGTTCTCGCCCGTACAGCTTGTGTCCGCTGGGGGCCGGGGCGAACCATCCGATCGAATCATCCGGCTCCGACGTCGGTGCGGGCGGCATGGAGGTGGCGTCCGACAGGTACTGACGCAGTGAGTCGGCGATCGCTCGTCGGCGGCGTGTCGACGGGTCCGGTTCGGAATCGGAAGTCATAGGGGCAGCCTCCCGGACGTTCGGAGGCAGTTCGGATGACACGCGCGGGGTTGTCGGTAGGTGTCCGTATGATCGAAACTATGTTCGAATCCGGGGGTGGGGTCGAGGAGCTGGCGGCGGCCGACGTCGCGCGGGACGCGCTGCGGTTCGTCGAGTTGTCGGGGCTGGCGCGCATCGAGAATGCACATGCCGCCCGCAAGGTGCTGCTGGCGGGGGAGCTGGCGTTGTCGGCACTAGAGCGTGACGTTGCATTGCGGGGCGGCGACATTCGCGATTGCGGCAACGAGGCGATCGCGGAGGTGTCGACCAGGCTGGGCTGTTCGCACACGATGGCCTCGCATTTCTGTGACCTCGGCGTCGATCTGCGACTTCGCCTCCCGCTCACGTGTGCCGCGTTCCTGGCCGGCGATCTCGACTACGCCCGAGCCTGGCGAATTCATCGTGAGACGGCGGGCCTCAGCCCCGAAACGCTGGCCCTTCTGGAGGGCGAGATCGTCCGATCGGCCCTGCGATTGGCGCCGGCCGCACTCGGACGCGAGATTCGGGAGCTGATCGTGCGCGCCAGCCCCGACGAGGCGGCATCGGATCGCGAGGTCGCCGAGGCGGAGTGCCGAGTCAGGGTCCGCCCGGTGGGACCGCTGTCGGAGTTCACCGCGGTACTGACTGCAGAGCAGGGGCAGGCGGCATGGCAACTGGTGTGCGAGATGGCCGACACCGTGTGCAGGCAGGACCGCCGCGGTCGGCAGATCCTTCTCGTCGACGCCTTCGTGGCACTGCTGCACGGTGAATCCGCGCTGCCCTGCACGTGCGAGAAGTCCGACTGTCCCACGGTGGCCGCGGCCTCGATGCCGTCGCGGCGGAAGCCGCTGGTGCAGATCACCGTCGATGTCGCCACACTGCTCGGGCTCACCGCGTCGCCCGCGTACCTCGACGGACACGGACCGATCGATCCGGCCCTCGCGCAGATGCTGGCCGAAGACGCGACGTGGCGGGCGATGCTCACCGAAATGGTCGATCTGGCAACCGAACTCGGGCTCGTGGCCGACGGAATGGCGAGCGCCGACGCCGACGCTGGCGCTGCCGACGATCTCCGGCCCACCGGCCCGCCGACGGAACCGATGCAGCGGCGACGGGGCCTCCACGTGTTCCGGGCCCGGGGGACGCGGCATCGCGGCGGACGGGTTCCACACCGGGATGCGAATCGGTCGGGGGAGAGAGCGGGGCCTCCACCTTCAGGAACCGGGACCACCGTCTGCGGGATCGAGTCTGCGCTCGAGGCTGATCCGACGATGCGGCGTGGTCGCCATCCGGACGGCCATGGCGGGCTGAGCGAGCCACAGGCTGGAGCGCTAGTCTACCGCCCCGACGCCGCCACCACGGCGATGGTGCGCACGCGGGACAGTCGCTGCCGCTTTCCCGGCTGCTCGGTGCCGGCGGCACGCTGCCAACTCGATCACGTGGTGCCGTTCTCGCACCGCAACCCGAGGGCAGGTGGATGGACGATCGTGTCGAACCTGCAGTGCCTGTGCCAGTTCCACCACAACCTGAAGACGATGGGGCGAGTCGACGCCTCGATGCTCGGTGCCGGTGTCGTGGTGTGGACGAGCCGCTACGGCACCACGACGGTGACGCTGCCCGGCGGAATGTTTGTCCAGGACAGCGCCCCCACTCTGGTGCCGCGGCTACCGTGCAGGCGATCCCGCCACGACAGCCCGGCGACCTACTCCGACGGGGAATCGCCGCCGTTCTGATCGCCGCTCAAGCGCAGCTCGGCGATCAGACCGTAGTGGTCCGACCCGGCCACCTCGACGCGCTCGAGGGACGTGGCCTGCGCACCCTTGGTGAGGACGTGGTCGATTCCCACGATCGCGGGATAACGCTTGTCGGTGGGATACGTCGGCAGGATTCCCGCGCCCAGCTGGTCCGCGGCGTCGACGTAGCCGCCGTGGCGCAGGTCCCGGAACTTGCGGTGCGAGTAGGTGGCATTGAAGTCGCCGCTCACGATCACGTTGTCGTAAACGGCGGCCGCATCCATCGCATCCCGCAGGCGATCGAAGTCCTCGGTCCAATGTTCGGCCGGCGCGATGTAGGCGGGCACGGGATGCACGTCGAACAGCACCACCGGCTCACCCAATCCGGCATCGACGTCGACGACGAGGTTCGTCAGGGCCATACCCTCCACCGTCCGGCCGTTGGAAAGCGGAAGCCGGCTGTAGATGCCGCCGCCGTTCCCGCCGACGCGTGGTTCCAGGAACGTGTGTGGCAGAACATCTTCCAGACCGGAATCGCGCAGTGCCGCGACGGCCGGTTCGGTCAGCTCCTGCAGCGTGAGCACGTCGACACCCTGATCTCGGACCGCCTGCACGAGGGCAGTGGGATCCGCCGAGCCCACCATGATGTTCGACTGCATCACACGAATCGTCGGCCCGGTCGGCGCCCCGACGCTGCCCGACGCGCCGCCCACCCACAGCGGACCGAACGCCCACCCGCCCAGCGCGAGAACCAGCGCCGCGATGCCGAGCAGGATCCACTGCCGTGCAGCGGCGGTGACGATCGCCCCCACGATCGTCACCGCCAGCAGGAACGGCGCGAACGACGCCGTCACGATCACGACGTTGGTGGACGCGCCGGATCGGAAAGCGACCAGCGCGGCCAACCCGGAAACGACGCCGGCGACGCCTACCACCGCCGCCGCCCCGCGCAGTGCGATCGATCCCCTCATCGGATCCCCCTCCGTCGTCGATCGAGACGCCGCAGTTTATCCGTTTCGCCCGGACGCGCCCTGGCCCGGCAGCCGGGCGTGCGTGAATCGGACCAGCTCCATGGGCTGCAGTGCGTCCGTCCGATCCCAGAACCCCGGAGGGGTCGAGTCGGCCTCACCGATCGACTGGGCGGTGGACCATCCCGGCTCGTCCAGCCACACGTCGAGCTCGACGGCGGTGGGTGTGGAGCGCCACGGCTCGCCCTGCGCGCCGGCCGCCGCCGCGACGGCCTCGGCGTAGTCGCTGCCCGCCTGATCGCGGTGGGCAGCGGGAACGATGTGGTCGAACACCAACTCGGATCCCGGCGCGAGGGCGCCGAGGGATGTGAAGGTCCTCCGGACGGCGTCGGCGTCGAGATACATCGACACCCCGAGCCACGACACGAACACGGGCTCGTCGACTCGCAGACCGGCGTGTGCGAGCACGGAAACCGGGTCATCGACGGCGAGGTCGACCGGCACCGGCACGCCGAGGTCCGAGGTGCCTGCGCCGTCGAGGAGCGTCCCACGCCACGCGAGTACGCCGGGCAGGTCGACGTGCCACACGGTGCACGACGGCGGCACACGCCACACCGACGTGTCGAGACCCGCGCCCAGCACCACGTACTGCCGGATGCCGGACGCACGAAGCAACTGTTCGGCGTAAGCGCTGCGGGCGGCGGCCGACACCCGAGCGGCTGCCAGCACCGGTTCGGAGGGGTGGGCGAGATGGAAGTCGAGCGGGGACGGGCTGCCGGCGGCCTCGCAGAGCAGGCGCGCGGTGTCGTCGACGATCAGATGCGGGGGAGGGTCCACGACCGCGTGGGCGGCTCGGGCGGCAGCGGACATGAGGGCCGAAGGACTCGGCGTGACAGGTGTATTCACCTCAACCAAGTACCGGAACCGGAGGGCAATTGCCGGGAAGCACGCCGCACGAAGGCTCCAAAACAGCTGAAGGGCGGCCGAATTCGGACGAATCCGGCCGCCCTTCGGGGCTGGCGTACTCAGAGGGGTAGGTCGTCGACGGCGGTCGGTGCGTCGGCAACCCAACCCGGTTCGAGGACCAGGAGGGACAGTTCGGTGATCTCACCGCGTTCTCCCGCTACGTCGACGTCGACGACGTAGCGGAATCCGGCGTCCTCGGCGAAGCCGATTGCGTCGAGGTCGCCGGCCGGTACCGGCAGCACGACGCGTCGACATGCGGGGTTCTCCCGCAGGATCTGTTCCCCGACGCCGCGGAGGGCGTCGGGGTCCCCGAGGCCGCGCAGATCGAGTTCGAGGTCGGCGATGCCGGCGGGGTACGCGTTCCCGAGGGGCCCGCGCACGGCGAACCGTGCGCGGACCTCGTGCGGCGTGCCACCGTCGTCGACGGTGTACGTCAGCGGCCAACCCGGGATGCTCATCGGCCCAGCGAACCGTGTCCGTCGGCCGCCAGCTTGCGCAGCGACACCTTGTCGAGCTTTCCGGATCCGTTGCGCGGCAGCGAGTCCAGCACGAGGATCTCCTTCGGCAGCTTGTACCTGGCGAGGCGCTCGCTCGTGAAGTCGCGGATCTCCTCGAGCGTCGGGTCGGTGTCGGTGGACACCACGAGGACGGCGACGACGATCTCGCCCCACTTGGCGTCGGGGGCGCCGACGACCGCAGCATCCGTGACGCCGGGGTACTCGACGAGCACCCGCTCGACCTCGGCCGGGTACACGTTCTCGCCGCCCGTGATGATCATGTCCTTGATCCGGTCGACGATGTACAGGAAGCCGTCCTCGTCGAGACACCCCAGGTCGCCGGAGTGGAACCAGTTCTCGGCGTCGAACGCGGCGTCCGTGGCCTGCTGGTTGGCCCAGTAGCCCGGGGTCACGTTCGGTCCCCGAACGCAGATCTCGCCGGCCGCGTTGGGCTCGGTGAGCGTTGCACCCGTGACCGGGTCGACGATCTTGATCTCGCAGAACGGCATCGGCAGACCGGCCGACGACGCCCGCTCCAGGGTCCGCTCGGGTGGCAGCGACGTCGCGAACGGCGCGGTCTCGGTCAGCCCCCACGCCTGCTGCAGCGCGACACCGTGGTGGCCGTACTCCTTGACCAGGCTCGGCGGCACGGGCGCCCCCGCGACGATCGCCGACCGCAGCTGCGACAGGTCCGCGTCGGCGAACTGCGGCAGCTGGGCGACGGCGGAGAACATCGCGGGCACCGCGAAGATGGTGTTGACCTTGTACTCGACGAGGTCCGCGAGGGTCTGCGCCGGGTCGAAGCTGCGTCGCACCAGCGTCGCGCCACCGCGGGCGAGGCTGCGCAGCGTGAACGAGTTGAGGCAGCCGATGTGGAACAACGGCGCCACCGCGAGGTTGACGTCGCTGCGGCTGGTCTCGACAACCGAGTCCACGTTGAACGAGTTCCACCAGATGTTGCCGTGGGTGAGCATGACGCCCTTGGGGCGCCCGGTGGTGCCCGACGTGTACATGAGCGCCGCCAGGTCGTCCGCGTACCGGGGCAGCGGCGACAGGGCGATGTCCAGATCGGCGCCGCGCGCGAGGGCCGCCGTCAGCCGCTCCCAGCGCTCGGCCGGCTCGTCCGTCAGCGGCACCGCGTCGTCGTTGTCGACCGCGATCAGGCGCGGCGGCAGGACCGCCGGGTCGATCTCGTCGACGACGGGCATGTGGCCGGGCTCGACGATCAGGACGCGCGGTCCGAAATCGCCCAGCTGGTAGGCGATCTCGGCTGCGGCCAGGCGGAAGTTGATCGGCACGAACACGCCGCCCACCCACGCCGAGGCGAGGTAGGTCACGAGGAACGTCGGACTGTTGAGCCCCAGGTAGGCCACCCGGTCGCCCTTGCGGATGCCGGACGCGTGGAGGGTCAGTGCCATCGCGTGCACGCGCGCCGTCAGTTCGCGGTAGCCGACCGTGTGGTTCTCGTAGATCAGTGCGGTGCGGTCACCGTGCAGTCGGCCCAGGTTCTGCAGCGCACGCGCGGGGCTGATGTCGACAGGATGCTTCTCGGTGCTCACAGATCGTCTCCGCCTGCCGCGGTGCGGAACCCACGGGCGGCGATGCCGCCGTCGACGGGAATGATCGCACCGGTGATGTTGGAGCTGTTGGCCGACGAGGCCAGCAGCACGTAGGGCGCCGTGAAATCGGCGGGATCGACGCTCGCGTCGTGCAGCGGCAGCAGCGGGTTGTCGCCCGTCGTGGCGCTGCGGGCGAACGACGCCTCGATGGAACGCTCGGCCATGCCCATCGACTCCGGGCCGCGCAGGTCGGTGCGCATGCCGCCGGCGGCGACGCCGTTGACCCGGACCTTGGGGGCCAGCTCGTACGCGAGTTCGAGCACCAGTCCGCGGCACGCATGCTTGCTCGCGGTGTACAGCGGACCGCCTCCGTTCGGATAGAAGGCCGAGTTCGACAACGTCATCACGACGCTGCCGCGGGTCTTGACCAGCTCCCGCCACGACGCCTCGACGGCCAGCAGGTAGCCCTTGACGTTGACGGCGAACAGTTCGTCGAACGCCGCCGACAACGATTCGCCGTCGAGCCGAGTGATCGAGCGCTGGTAGTCCCAGATACCCGCATTGGGCACCAGGGTGTCCAGTTTACCGAAGCGTGCGACGGCCTCCGAGACCGCGCGATGCTGGTCGGCGGTGGAGCGGACGTCGGCCTCCACCGTGTGGACGCGGTCGCCGCGATCACCGGCCGCCTCCACCAGTTCGCCGAGCTTGACGGGATCACGGTCCGCGACGACGACCGAAGCGCCCTCGTCGAGGAACCGCTCGGCAACGGCCCGCCCCAGACCGGAGCCACCACCGGTGATGAGGGCGACGTTGCCCTCGAGCCACCCGGTCACTGGTCCTCCAGGAAGTCCACCACGAGCCGCTCGAACTCCTTCTGTCGCTCGACCTGGACCCAGTGCCCGCACTTGCTGAAGGCGTGCAACTGCACGTTCGGAATCTGCTTGAGCATCAGCTGCGAGCCCTCGAAAGTGATGGTCCGGTCCTCGGTGCCCCACAGCAGCAGCGTCGGCGCCTTGATCTCGTGGGCGTCGCGCCACAGCGGATCCATGCCGTGACGACGCGCGAACGCGGCGTTGTAGCGGTGGTAGAACTCGATGTGGCTCTCGTCCAGCGACGCCTCGTAGCGGGCCTCGATGTTGGCGTCGTCGAACTGCTTGGGGTCGGCGACCATGGTGCGGACGAAGTCCTTCATCTTCTTCACCGAGGGGCCGCCGCCGTTGTAGTAGCGGAACATCGCCTTCTGGCCCTCGGTGGGCGTCGGGCCGAACGGGAGCCAGCCGCCGCCCGGAGCCATGAGTACCAGCCGGGTGACGCGGTGCGGGATCGCCAGTGCCAGGGCGATCGCCGCGGCCCCACCGAGGCTGTTGCCCATCAGGTGGAACTCCTCGATCCCCATCGCGTCGAGCGTCTGGATCAGCGCGTCCACCGTGATCTGCGTGATGCTCCGCTCCTGGAGGTCTTCCTCCGTGGGGCGGTAGCTGCCACCGAAGCCCGGCTGGTCCGGCAGCACGACCTTGAAGTGCGGCGTCAGAGCCGGCAGGTTCTGGCTGTAGTTGGCGATCGCCGACGCGCCCGGCCCACCGCCGTGCAGCATCACCAGGACGGGGCCGGTGCCGGCCTCGCTCACCTTGATGGTGCCGAGCGAGGTCTCGACCTCGCGGGTGGTCACGGCCGTCTCTGCCGCTGCATTCGTTGTCACTGTGTCACGCGCTCCTTGTGTCTGGGGAGGATCGTCGCCTGGGTGTTCCGAGCAGGAATGAGGGGATCAGAAGAAGGTGCTGATGTTCTTGGCCAGCAACACGTTCTGGTCGAGAAGGATCGTGCGGCGGGCGACCACCAGATCGCCGCTGCCGGTCTCGCGGAGGATGTCCTCGCGACCGCCCGAGTAGATGTCGACCTCACGCTCGAGCCGGTTGCGGTAGACGATGAAGTTCGAGCGCGCGTACCACTGCCCGATCTCCTGTTCGTCCGTGTCCGCGTGGCGGACGACGACGTTGCTCACCAGATGGCGGGTGCGCGACGGCGGATCCTCGGCCCAGGCCATGCCGGAATCGAAGCGCCGGATGCGCCAGGCGAGGCTCGCGCGGGTCTCGTCGAAGAACGCAGCCTCCCCGCGGGCCGCGACCGCGAGAGACTGCTGACGGCGCAGGCGGTTGCTGCGGGTGGGTGCCCAGTAGTGCAGGTCCTCCGCGAGCAGGTCGAGCCAGTCGGTGAAACGGCCGTCGTCGATCAGTTCGGCTTCGTGGAAGTACAGCTGCTGCACACGGAAATGCGTGGCGGCGTCGGCGATCTGCCGTTGGGCGGGGACCGCCGCCGAGGTGGTGTCGGTTGCCATGGTCAAGTCATCCTTTGGCGAGCTTGCGCAGATTCACGGACGGATCGGCCAGAGCGGCCGGATCCACCGGAAGAGCGCGGTCGATGATGATGCGCGCGGCCCGCACTGCGGGACCGCCGTCGATGAACGCGGCTCCGACCAGGGTGTTGCCCCGGACTCGGAACACCATCTGCGGGCGGGTTGCGTCGTCGGGGTGCAGCCGGATCACGGTCTCGCCCTCGGCGGTCATCGATCCGACCCCCTGCACGTGGATCCCGTGCCGGTCGGACCAGAACCAGCCCGCGCACTCGGGGTCGGGTTCCTGCCCCAGGATGCGGGCGGCGACCGCGCGTCCGTTCAGTTGTGCTGCTTCCCAGTGCTCTTCGCGTCGGTGCAGGGTGCCGTCGCTGTCGCGTCGGCGCGCGACGTCACCGGCTGCGAACACCGCCGGGTGGCTCGTGCGGAAGTGCTCGTCCACGAGCACTCCGCCGTCCACCTCGAGTCCCGCGGCCTCCGCGAGTTCGGTCGACGGGATCGACCCGATGCCCACGAGTACCGCGTCGGCCGGCAGTTCCTCGCCGGTGGTGAGCACGACGGTCACGGTGTCGCCGGTCTCCCGGATCTCCGAGACGCCCGCGGTGTGCACCGCGATGCCGTGCTCGGCGTGCTGGTCGTGCAGGTAGCGCGCCAGTTCCGGGCCCACCGCGGGAACGATCGGCGGGTCGATCGGGTCGACCAGCGTCACCTGGGCCCCGAGCTGCAGTGCCGCCGAGGCGGTTTCGGCGCCGATCAGGCCGGCGCCGATCACGACGAGGCGTGCGCCCGGGACGAGCCGCGCCTTGAGCGCGCGGGCGTCGTCGATGGTGCGCAGCAGATGCACCTGCGGCAGGTCGCCGCCGGGTACCGGCAGCGGACGGGCACCGGCGCCCGTGGTCAGGATGGTCACGTCTGCGTCCAGGCGGGTGCCGTCGGCGAGTTCGACGACGCCCTCGTCCGGCTTCAGCGCCGTGACCGGTGACCCGGTGCGCAGCGTGATCCGCTGCACGGCATACCAATCCGGTTTGGCCAGCGCGAGGTCGGACTCGTCGGCGGTGCCGAACATGAACGCCTTGGACAGCGGCGGACGGTCGTACGGGGTGGGTCCGCCGTCGACCAGCGTGATCTCACCCTCGAAGCCGCGGGCACGGAGCTCGCCGGCGGCACTGACACCGGCGAGTCCGCCACCCACGACGACGATGCGCTCGGGAATGCTCATGGGATCGGTCACTCCGCAGCGGCCTGGCCGGGGTACAGCCAGATCTCGTCGCCCTCGACCTCGACCTTGTGGGCCGCGACGTCCTCGGTGGCGGGCATGGACAGCACGGACCCGGTGCGCAGGCAGAACTTGCCCGAGTGCAGCGGGCACTCGACCTGGCCGCCCTCGATCCAGCCGTCCGCGAGGGACGCCTCGCCGTGGCTGCAGCGATCGTTGAGTGCGAAGTACTCGCCCTCGTCGTGGAAGACGGCGATCGGCTCACCCGTTCCGGTCTGCTCGGCGTCGACGACCAGCGCCTCGCCGTCCTCGATGTCGCCGACCGCGCCGACCTTGATCTTGCTGATGGTCTCGCTCACTTCGCGCCCTTTTCGTGCCATGCCGGTGTGTTCATCAGTTCTGCCCAGCGTCGGTAGAAGCCACGTCCGGCAGCGTCGCTGTACAGCTCGCTCGTCTTACCGGGGTAGACGCCGTCCTCGCGCTCGGAGCCCAGGCCCATCTGGTAGTTCAGCGGCACACTGTTGGTCATGAAACCGCCTGCGATGGACTGGCACTCGCTCCAGTTCTCTCCGTCGTCCTGCTCGAAGATGCCGCTGGGACCGAAGGTGCGCAGGTTGTAGAGACGCTGCGCCTCACGCACGTCCTCGGGCATCGACTTGTCGACGATGGTCCACGCCCAGACCTCCATCTTGTCCGGACCCTTCGGGTGCCAGACGCGGATGCTGCCGTTGACGGGTAGGTACGAGAAGTTGGGGAAGACGGTGGCGTGACCGGTCGTCATCGGACCCTCGACGCGCTCGTCGCCCAGGCGCTCACGCAGCGCGACGTAGTCGTAGTACTCGTGCACCGGCTGCGCGTCGAACCGGCTGCGCGGGTGCGTCGGGAAGCCGGCACCGTGCCCCAGTGGATCGCTGAACTGACGGCCCGGGGTGTTGACGATCTCCGACTTCGGTCCGCGGCCGGTGGGGGAGAGCACCATCAGCGCCGACGCGTGCGACATGTTGACGTGGTACCAGTCGGTGGCGAACTGCTCGGCCGCCAGTTTCCAGTTGCCGTCGAGCACCCACTTGTGGATCCCGCCGACGGCGACCGTGCCCTCCGGATCGCGATCGAGCATCGCGTCCATGTAGTAGGTCATGCCGCCGAGCGCTTCCTTCAGCGGCGGGGCCGCCGGGTTCCACGTCGCGAAGATCAGACCGTGATAGGTGTCGAGCTGGGCGACCTCGACCAGGCCCCAGTCCTTCTTGTCGAAGGACTCCGGGTAGCCGGCCTCGTTCGGGACGCTCACCAGCTTGCCGGCGGTGTCGAAGCTCCAGCCGTGGTAGGTGCACGTGAAGTTCTTGGTGGCGCCGAAGTCGGCGCGGCACACCCGGGCGCCGCGATGACGGCACGAGTTGAGGAATGCCCGGATCTTGCGGTCCTTGCCCATCGAGACGATGACGGGGTCCTCGCCCATGTAGGTGGTGAGGAACTCGCCGGGCTTGGAGATCTGCGACGTGTGGCCCAGGAACAGCCAGCTCGGGGCGAAGATGCGGCGCAGCTCCTGCTGGTAGATCGACTGGTCGGTGAAGACCGCGCGATCGACGAAGCCGTTGTCGGTGTCGACCATCGTCGACACGTCGACGAACTTGGTCAGGGCGGCCGGCCGCTGGATCGAGCCCGAGGTCGGGCTGCCTCCATCGGAGGTACACATGAGTCGTCTCCCTTGCACTTCGGCGATGCTGACGATGACGTGACATCGACCGGCCGGATGCGAACCCGGCCGGGTATGACAACAGGAGACAGCCGCGACGGCTTTCGATGCCAGCGGTCGTGCCGAGGTGCGGAACGCGCGCTCGCGCGGGAGACGGGGCCCCGTCGAACATGGGTACCCGAACAGATGTTTCGCAGCGCCGCACCCGGTCGCTGTGTCCGACAGCACAGGAGATTCCATGCTCGCAGCCGTCGCCGTCGCCCAGAACGCGGACGACCCGCTGGGAGGACTCGAACTCCGCGAGGTCCCCGATCCGGTCGTCCCGGACGGCTGGGCCAAGGTCGCGGTGCGTTCGTCCGCCCTCAACATGCACGACGTGTGGACGCTTCGTGGCGTCGGGCATCCCGCCGACCGGATCCCGATGATCCTCGGCTGCGATGCGGCCGGCGTCGACGAGAACGGCAACGAGGTGATCGTCTACCCGGTGATCGCCGACGCCGACGGCGGCATGGGCGACGAGACGCTCGACCCGAACCGCGCCCTGCTGTCCGAGCAGCACGACGGCGCGTTCGCCGAGTACCTCGTGGTGCCCCGCCGCAACCTGATCCCCAAGCCGGACTGGTTGTCGTTCGACGAGGCCGCGTGCCTGCCCGTCGCCTGGACCACCGCGTACCGGATGCTGTTCACCCAGGCGCAGATCAAGGCCGGCGACCGCGTGCTGGTGCAGGGCGCCGGGGGTGGCGTCGCCACGGCCGCGATCAGCCTGGCCGCGGCTGCCGGTGCCAAGGTGTACGCCGCGAGCCGCAGTGCCGACAAGCGTGCCACCGCAATCGAACTGGGGGCACACGCTGCTGTCGAGGCCGGCGCCCGCCTGCCGGAGAAGGTCGACGTCGTCATCGAGACGGTCGGCGAGGCCACGTGGGCGCACTCGATGCGTTCGCTGCGACCGGGCGGCACGATCGTCATCGCGGGCGCGACGTCCGGCTCCAACCCGCCCGCCGACCTCACCCGGATCTTCTACCTGCAGCAGCGCATCCTCGGCTCGACCGGATGCACGCGCGCCGAACTGGTGTCGATGCTGCGGATGATGGAGGCCACCGGTCTGCGGCCGAAGATCGATCGCGTCATCCCGCTGCAGGACATCCACGCGGGCTTCCAGGCGATGATCGACGGTGACGTCAACGGCAAGGTCGTGGTGAAGGTTTCGTGAGCATCTGGTTCGGGGAGCCCAGCGTCGAGCTGGTCAACCGCAAGGGCGCCGACACCCTCAACCGGAATCTCGGCATCGAGCTGACCCGGTTCACCGACAATTCGCTCGAAGGCCGCATGCCGGTCGACGAACGGACCAAGCAGCCCGCCGGAGTCCTGCACGGCGGGGCGTCGGTCGCGTTCGCCGAGACCCTCGCGAGCTGGGCGTCGATCTTCGCGGTGGATCGCAGCAGGTTCCACTGCGTCGGCATGGAGATCAACGCCAACCACGTGCGTCCGGTGAGCTCGGGATGGGTCCACGGCGCAGCGACGCCGCTCGCGATCGGTCGCAAGACACACGTGTGGGAGATCAAGATCGTCAACGACGAGGGCAAGCTCGTGTGCGTCTCCCGCTGCACCATGGCGGTGCTCGACATGCCGTCGCAGTACTGACGGCAGCGGATTCGGGGTGTCGGCTCTCGGTTTGCCTTGAGTGCTGGCACTCGCATGTATAGAGTGCTAGTCGACACTGAGCGAGTCCCGGCACCCGCGACGACGGGGCACGTGAGGGGTCACGTGGTGACTGAACTGATCGTGGTCCGAGGAACAGCCTCGGGCCCAACGAACCCCTGAAAGTGGAGGGCTCATCGTGGCGAGCGTGAACATCAAGCCGCTCGAGGACAAGATCCTCGTCCAGGCCAACGAGGCCGAGACGACGACTGCCTCCGGCCTGGTCATCCCCGACACGGCGAAGGAGAAGCCCCAGGAGGGCACCGTCGTCGCCGTCGGCCCCGGCCGCTGGGACGAGGATGGCGAGAAGCGCATCCCCCTGGACGTCCAGGAGGGTGACACCGTCATCTACAGCAAGTACGGCGGAACCGAGATCAAGTACGCCGGCCAGGAGTACCTGATCCTGTCGGCTCGCGACGTTCTGGCTGTCGTCGCGAAGTAAGCCTCACGCCTCCCGCCCCGGAGTTCCTCATCGGACCCGGGGCGGAGTGCGTTTCCGGCGGTAACCCTGAAATCCGTTTCGGGACGAAACCCTGAATCTCAGGAGTAGCTGAATCAATGTCCAAGCAAATTGAGTTCAACGAGAAGGCCCGGCGCGCGCTCGAGCGCGGCGTCGACCAGCTCGCCGACGCCGTCAAGGTCACCATCGGCCCCCGCGGTCGGCACGTGGTGCTCGCCAAGGCATTCGGCGGCCCGACCGTCACCAACGACGGCGTGAGCATCGCGCGCGAGATCGAGCTCGAGGACCCGTTCGAGAACCTCGGTGCGCAGCTCGTCAAGAGCGTCGCCACCAAGACCAACGACGTCGCGGGCGACGGCACCACCACCGCCACCGTCCTGGCCCAGGCTCTGGTCAAGGCCGGTCTCAAGAACGTTGCGGCAGGCGCGAACCCGATCGCTCTCGGCGTCGGCATCTCCAAGGCCGCAGACGTGGTCTCGGAGGCTCTGCTCGCCGCCGCCACCCCGGTCGAGGGCAAGAACGCCATCGCGCAGGTCGCCACCGTCTCCTCGCGTGACGAGGAGATCGGCGAAATGGTCGGCGAGGCCATGACCCGCGTCGGTGTCGACGGCGTCGTCACCGTCGAGGAGTCCTCGACGCTGCACACCGAACTCGTCGTCACCGAGGGCGTCCAGTTCGACAAGGGCTTCCTGTCGCCGTACTTCATCACCGACATCGAGGCACAGCAGGCGGTCCTCGAGGATGCCCTGGTCCTTCTCTACCGCGAGAAGATCAGCTCCCTGCCCGAGTTCCTGCCGCTGCTCGAGAAGATCGCCGAGTCCGGCAAGCCGGTCCTGATCATCGCCGAGGACATCGAGGGCGAGTCGCTCTCCACCCTCGTCGTGAACTCGATCCGCAAGACCATCAAGGCCGTCGCAGTGAAGGCACCGTTCTTCGGTGACCGTCGCAAGGCGTTCCTCGAGGATCTCGCCGTCGTCACCGCCGGCACCGTGATCACCGCCGACATGGGCGTCACGCTCAAGGACGCCGGCCTGGACCTGCTGGGCAGCGCCCGTCGTGTCGTCGTCACCAAGGACGAGACCACGATCGTCGACGGCGCGGGCACCGAGGCCGACATCGAGACCCGCGTCGGACAGCTCAAGCGCGAGATCGAGAACACCGACTCCGACTGGGACCGTGAGAAGCTCGAGGAGCGTCTCGCGAAGCTCGCCGGTGGCGTCGCCGTCATCAAGGTCGGCGCGGCCACCGAGACCGACCTCAAGGAGCGCAAGTTCCGTGTCGAGGACGCGGTCAACGCGGCCAAGGCCGCGGTCGAGGAGGGCATCGTTCCCGGTGGCGGTTCCGCCATCGTGCAGGCCGGTCTGGCCCTCACCGACCTCGCCGCGTCGCTCTCCGGCGACGAGGCCACCGGTGTCGAGGTCGTGCGGACCGCGCTCGAGGCTCCGCTGTACTGGATCGCCACCAACGCCGGTCTCGACGGGGCAGTCGTGGTCAGCAAGGTCTCCGAGGCGCCCAAGGGCCACGGTTTCAACGCCGCGACCCTCACCTACGGCGACCTGCTCGCCGACGGTGTCGTGGACCCGGTCAAGGTGACCCGCTCCGCGGTCGTCAATGCCGCGTCGGTCGCTCGCATGGTGCTGACCACCGAGTCGGCCGTCGTCGAGAAGCCCACCGAGGAAGCAGCGGACCACGGCCACGGCCACGCCCACTGATCTGCTCGGCAAGCGCTGACGCGAAAGACCCCCGGACGAATCGTCCGGGGGTCTTCTGCTGTCGCGAGATGCGCCTCAGGTGAGCGGAATGGACGCGAACATCGTTCCTGTCGGGTACGAGGACCCGCCGGGGGGTTCCACCGTGAAACCGAGCTGCGTCGCGCCGTCGATACCCTCGAGCACCGCCGTGGTGGTGGGAGACACCTGGTCCGGCCCCATCGTGCCGGCGGGCACCGGTTCGTCCCCACGGACGAGCCACATCTGATAGACGGTGTCGGGCTTCGGCGGCGTGACACCGTTCATCACCAGCATCGCCGCGTTGGCTTCCTTCGAGTACATCGTGGTCGCCGTGCCGCCGCCGGGAATCTCCGCCGTCACCGAGTGCATGTCCGACGCCGCGAGGATCTGGGCGGTCACCGGCGTCGCGGGCGGTGTCTCGGTCAGTTGGCGACCGATCACGACTCCGCCGACGAGCAGGACGACGGCCGCTGCCACGGACGCCATCGTGATCTGCCACCGGCGCTTGCTGTTTCGCCGCTTCGCGAGGTCGTCACCCGACACCTGACGCAGCAGGTCGCGGCGCAGTGCCGCGGGCGGGGTGACGGCGACGAGCGAACTTGCGGCCGCCATCGTCTCGCGAGCCAATCGCACGGCGGTGTCGAACTCCGCCCGGGTCGTCTCGTCGGCGTCGGCCAGGCGAGCATCCAGCGCACGCAGGTTCTCGTCGTCGAGGGCGTGGAGGGCGTACAGGTGCGCCCACTCGATCAGATCGTCGTCCACGTCACATCACCCCCAGACATCCTCTGAGCCTTGCCAATCCATCTCTGATGCGGGTCTTCACCGTCGGTACGGCGACGCCCAGTTCGCTTGCCACTTCGCGGTAGGTCCGGCCGCCGTAGTAGGCGAGCGTCACCGACTGGCGTTGGATGTCGGTGAGGGTCTGCATACAGTCGACCACCGCCTGACGTTCGGCGCGGCGCGTGACCTCCTCCGTGACCTCGTCGAACTCGTCGGTCCGGTTGGCGGTCTCGTACACGATCTCGCGATCGGTGTGCGACTGTTCCGAGCGGACCCGGTCCACGGCCCGGCGATGCGCGAGCGTCATCAGCCACGACAGCGGCGACCCGCGCCCGGGGTCGAAGGTCGCCGCGGACTTCCAGACCTGCAGGTAGATCTCCTGTGTGGTCTCCTCGGAGAAGCCCGGATCACGGAGCACCCGCAGAACCAGTCCGTACACGCGCGGACCGGTGCGGTCGTAGAAGGACGCGAAGGCGGCCTCGTCGCCACTCGCGATCCGGGTCAGAAGGATTCGCAGTTCGTCGGACTCGGCACGGCGGACAGCTACGAGTTGCACATTGTCCGCGGGGCAGGAGTCGTCCCCGCCGGAGGATCCGGCCGAACTCACATTTGCTCGCTCGGGTGCATAGTGGACAACCGTAGCGTGCATCGGCCGGATCCTCTCGCAGGGTGGTGACCGTGGTGCGTTCTACCCCGGATCTACTGCGGCATCAGGACCGAATCGATCAGGTAGACGGTGGCATTCGAGGTCTGCACGCCACCGCACACCACGCCGGCCTCGTTCACCTTCAGATCGTCACCCGATCCGGTGACGGTGACGTCGCCGCCCTCGACGGTCGCGTGGGTGCCGTCGACATCGCTCGGCGCCAGCTGACCGGGCACCACGTGGTAGGTCAGGATCTTGGTGAGCAGGGCGTCGTCGGTCTCGAGCTGCTCGACCGTGGCGGGATCGAGCTTCGCGAACGCCGCATCGGTGGGCGCGAACACCGTGAACTGGCCGCCGTTGAGGGTGTCGACGAGGTTCACGTCCGGGTTGAGCTGGCCGGACACCGCGGCGGTCAGCGTCTTGAGCATCGGGTTGTTCGACGCGGCGACCGCCACCGGATCCTGCGCCATGCCCGCGACCGAGCCCGGGCCGTCCGGAACCGTGGCCGCGTACTCGGCGCAGCCCGGGCCCACCAGATCGGCGGCAGGGGCGGCGGTGCCCGACATCGCCGACGTCGTCGGGCTCTGCATCATCGTCGTGGTGCTGGTCGCCGTGGCCGAATCGCTGGAGTCGTCCGAGGAGCACGCGCTCGCGCCGAGCAATGCGATCGAAACGGTGGCGGCGACGGCGAGGGTGCGGGTCTTCGTGATCATGGGACTGCCTTCCTGACGGATGTTCCGTGCACTGTCGGTAAGTGCTTCGGAGCGGTGCGTCGGGCGGACGGGTCCGAGTTTTCGACTCCTGGGCGGCGGCGCACACGACGAAGCCCGGGACACCTGTGCGTGGTGGTGGTGTCCCGGGCTTCGGCGAGTGGTCAGGCGATGCGGCGCCGTGACTGTCGGGTCAGGGTTTCGCGCTCGGACTCCGACATTCCTCCCCAGATGCCGTACGGCTCACAGACGGTCAGCGCATGGTTCCGGCACTGCGCCAGCACCGGGCAACTCCGGCACATCTCCTTCGCGCGGCTCTCCCGCTGTGCTCGTGCACGTCCTCGTTCTCCGTCCGGATGAAAGAACACCGAGGACTCGACGCCACGACACAGCCCCCGCATCTGCCAATCCCAGATGTCGGCGTTGGGGCCGGGTAGGTGGTTCGGAACAGGCATCAGTACTCCTCTGTCAGCAGGCTCGCGGTGGTACTGCGAGCGGCCCGCCACCCCCCGGGTGGACGAGACCAATGAATCGGTCATGCCCCGCAACCGTAAAGGTGTATACGAAATCGCGTCAACACTTTCAGCCAGTGGCGATTTGCATATCTCCGACGCGGAGAATTAACGCCCTGGACATTTACATCCGAGGCGGGGTGTGATTGCGTGCCGGTAAGGGCCGTGAACACGTTCCTGCACGTGGTCGCGCGTGTCTGTTGAACGGTCGTCCTGAATGTTCTCGCTCTGTGGGTTACTCCCGAGTATTCTTCGAGCATTGCCGTTAACCGCACCGCCACACATTCTTCAAAATTGAAGGAGACCGTTGCTGTGGCGCGCCCATTGTCGACGCGGGATATAGTTTGACGGTCGTCCAGTTGGAGAATTGTCAACTATCCCGAATTCGCGCCGGTCGCCCGCGCCGCGGGGGAGCGGACGGGCGGTGCGATGATCACCCGATGCTGCTCGACGTCGCGTTCGGCTCCACCCCCGGCAGGAGCCCGTTGCCGGATCCCGCCGACTCCGCCGATCGGGCCGACCGCTGGTTGCGCGCTGTCGCGCTGGGCGGGCAGGGCCGATATGCGCAGGCCCGGGCGGCACTCGACGACCTCGAGCGCCGGCCGGGGCTCGACCCCGCGTTGGCCTCGCTGGCGTCGAGCACGCGCGCCTCGCTGCTGCGCCAGCTGGGTGGCCATGCGAAGGCGTCCGAGTACGACGGCGCGGCGCTCGCTCTGCTCGGAAGCAGCGGTCCGGACGACCGGCGCTGGCACGAGGCCCGCTGCGATGCGCTCACCGGACTCGCCGCGGACGCACTCGGATGCGGCCGGCTCGCGCTCGGCCGGCGATTGCTCGAGCGGTGTGCCGCGCACCTCGCGGGCGTCGGCGACGAGGACGCACTGTGGCGTCAGCACGTGCGCCTCGACTGGGTCACAGCCGAGATCGCCCTGGCATCCGGCGACTTCGCCACCGCCACGACCCGTACCGACAGTGCCGTCGCGCGATCGGCCGAACATCCGTCGGTACGCCACCGCGTCAAGTCGGCCCTGCTGTCGGCAGCCGCGGCGACGGGGCTTCCCACCCCGGACCGTGCGATCGAGACGGCCCGCGCGGTGCTCGCCGACAGCGGGACGCACGGGCTGCTGCCACTGCGGTGGGCGGCGGCGATGCTGCTGGACGGAGTGAGTCCGGATCCGGCCGTGCGGACGGTGCGCGACGAGTGTGCCGCGGAGATCGCTCACCGGGGTGGGCGGTTCGCGAAATGAGCGTCGGATATTCGGACGATGCGATGGCGCGTCGGGCTCTGTAGTTAGAGTGACAGATGTTCCGCTGCGAGGTGGAAGCACACCCGGCTGGGGGGACGTGCCACTGTAACGCCAGGATCCGCTCTGACGATGTCAAACACGGGTGAGGAGTTGAACTCCGCAGTCGCCGCTGCCGCGCAAGGTGACCGGAACGCTCTGTCCCAGGTTCTCGCCAGTATCCGCCCTTTGGTCGTGCGGTATTGCAGGGCCCGGGTCGGTGCTGCCGAACGAGGCCAGCTGTCTGCGGACGACGTGGCGCAAGAGGTGTGCCTCGCGGTGATGACGGCGCTTCCCAGGTACCAGGACCAGGGTCGCCCGTTCATGGCTTTCGTGTACGGAATCGCCGCGCACAAGGTGGCGGATGCACACCGAAACGCGGCGCGTAACAAATCCGATCCTGTTGCTGAAGTACCAGATGTCGTATCCGCGGACGACAGCCCGGAGGAACGGGCTCTCAACTCGGAGACGAGCCGACAGGTGAACGCTCTGCTGCAGACGCTTCCCGAGAAGCATCGCGAGATCCTCGTCCTCCGGCTCGTCGTCGGGTTGTCGGCCGAGGAGACGGCGGCGGCAGTCGGTAGTACTGCCGGAGCTGTGCGCGTGGCTCAACACCGGGCCCTCGCGAAGTTGAAGAAGGAAGTGACGAAAGCAGGTGAGAGACATGGCTAGGGGCAACAGTGGCGAGCCGGGCGACCCCCACGCCGATCTCGCCGGAAACGGCATGCCGATCGATGTCGCCGCGGTCCGCCGTGACGACGCCCTGATCGACGCGATCTCCGCCGAAGGGCCCGTTGCGACGGACAGCCCGGAGGAGTACCAGGTCGCGGCTCTGCTCTCGAACTGGCGTGCCGAGATCCTCGCGCAGCCGATGCCGGCCGAACCGGACCTCGACGACATCGTCGCGCGGGTCCAGGCCGAACTCGGTGCCAGGGATGCTCTCGTCACCCGCACCCGATCGGGCCGCAGCCACCTGCGACTGCTTCGTCCGATCGCCGCGGCGGCCGCCGTCGTCGCGATTGCGATGGGCGGCATGACGATCTTCTCCTACAACGCCGAACCCGGCGATCCGCTGTGGGGCGTCAAGCAGGTCGTCTTCACCGAACGGGCCGCGTCCACCGTCGCGAAGATCGACACCACGTCCAGCCTCGAGGAAGCCGAGCGGCTCATCGCGTCCGGCGATGCCGCCGGGGCCAAGGCGAAGCTGGACTCCGCAGGTGCCCGCGCGAACGCGGTCAACGAGGCCGGAACGCGGGACGAACTGAACGTCTGGCGCGAGCGGTTGCTGACCGAGTTGCAGAGGGCCACCACGGCGCCTGCGCCGATAGTGCCGCCGGCGCCCGACCCCTCCACGTCCACCGCCGTCGACTCGTCGACGATCGACCCCGGTGCGGAACTGTCGCCGTCGAACCCGGGACTACCGGGCTTCCCTGTCGACCCGCGTTCGCTCGGCATCCTGCCCGGCACGTCGACCGCGCCCTCGTCGTCGGCCGCGGCGTCCTCGACACCCACCACCAACCCCGCGACCCCGTCGTCGGGGACACCGACACCGACGACGACCACTACGGCACCGTCGTCGACGTCGACCACGAAGGCATCGAGCGGTTCCCTGGGCGGGCCGTCACCGGCCACCCCGTCTCCCTGACCGGGGGCATACGGCAGCACGACTACGGCCCGGCGAGTTTCCTCGCCGGGCCGTAGTCGTCGTTCGTGGGGCCGGGGATCGGCCTCGGAGAATCGAGCCTCAGATATCGAAGCCGTCGCCGTGCAGTGCGTCGTTCATCGACGCGTCCGCGTAGCCGCGGCAGTAGTCCCACGTCACGTACGCGTCGGGGGACGGGTCGTAGGCCGGCTCGTGCGGGCGAACCGTGCCGTCCACGAGCAGCTGGAGGAGATTTGCGCGCAGCATGTCCCAGTCGTGGTAGTGGTCCTGCTGGCAATCGTCGCAGCACACCACGAGTCCGCGGATGCCGCGGTGGCTCAGGAGTGCTTCGTACACCGCGAGATCCGCGAGATCTTCCTCCACTGCGAGACGCTCGTGGGGATCGAGCGGCTGACCCGGCTCGATCGCGTCGAGCGCAGCGGACGGGTCGGCGGGGTCACCAGCGAAGGGGTCCGGGGGAAGGCCGGGAGGCAGTTGATCGCGCACAACACCACGGTACGCAGGTCAGCCCGGTCTGCGCTAGCTGATCACGCCCGGTGCGTCGCGGAGCGGCCGTGCGCCGCCCGGAGCGAGCCGATATCCGCGAGCCGATACCATGGACGGCGGGCGAAGGAATAGTTTCCGGCGTCCACACCTTCTTCCTTTACCGATCGACGCTTGATGGAGGGACCCGAGCCGCATGAGTAGTTCCGCAGGGCACGTGCACACCGGGGGAGACGACCCGAACAAGGTTGCGATGCTGGGTCTCACCTTCGACGACGTGCTGCTGCTGCCCGCGGCATCGGACGTCGTCCCGAACCAGGTCGACACCTCGACCCAGCTGACGCGCGAGATTCGGCTGGGCGTGCCGCTGGTGAGTTCCGCGATGGACACCGTCACCGAGGCCCGCATGGCGATCTCGATGGCGCGTGCCGGCGGCATGGGTGTGCTGCACCGCAACTCGTCCGTCGAAGCGCAGTCCGGATGGGTCGAGACCGTCAAGCGTTCCGAGGCCGGCATGGTCACCGATCCGGTCACCTGCAAGCCGACCGACACCATCGCCGACGTCGAGGCGATGTGCGCCCGCTTCCGCATCTCCGGTCTCCCGGTCGCCAACGATGCGGGCGAGCTCGTCGGCATCATCACCAACCGCGACATGCAGTTCGAGGTCGACCAGAACCGGCAGGTCGCCGAGGTGATGACCAAGGCTCCGCTGATCACCGCGCGCGAGGGTGTCACCGCCGAGGTCGCGCTCGGCCTGCTGCGCCGCCACAAGGTCGAGAAGCTGCCGATAGTCGACGGCCAGGGCAAGCTCACCGGCCTCATCACGGTCAAGGACTTCGTCAAGACCGAGCAGTACCCGAACGCCACCAAGGACCGCGACGGTCGCCTGCTGGTCGGCGCCGCGGTCGGTGTCGGCGACGACGCGTGGACCCGCGCGATGACGCTCACCGACGCCGGTGTCGACGTGCTCGTCGTCGACAGCGCGCACGGACACTCCCGCGGTGTGCTCGAGATGATCACCAAGCTCAAGGGCGAGATCGGTGACCGCGTCCAGCTCATCGGCGGCAACGTCGCCACCCGGGCAGGCGCCCTCGCGCTGGTCGAGGCCGGCGCGGACGCCGTCAAGGTCGGTGTCGGTCCCGGCTCGATCTGCACCACCCGTGTCGTCGCCGGTGTCGGCGCCCCCCAGATCACGGCGATCCTGGAAGCCACCGCGGCGTGCAAGGCGCTCGGTGTCCCGGTCATCGCGGACGGCGGCCTGCAGTTCTCCGGTGACGTCGCAAAGGCCCTCGCGGCCGGCGCGTCCACCGCCATGCTGGGCTCCCTGCTGGCCGGCACGGCCGAGTCCCCGGGCGAGCTGATCCTGGTCGGCGGCAAGCAGTTCAAGAGCTACCGCGGCATGGGGTCGCTCGGCGCGATGCAGAGCCGGGGCCAGGGCAAGTCCTACTCCAAGGACCGCTACTTCCAGGACGATGTCCTCGCCGAGGACAAGCTGGTCCCCGAGGGCATCGAAGGGCGCGTGCCGTTCCGCGGTCCGCTCGGCCAGGTCATCCACCAGCTCGTCGGTGGCCTCCGCGCGGCAATGGGGTACACCGGTTCCGCCTCGATCGAGCAGCTGCAGGAAGCGCAGTTCGTCCAGATCACCGCGGCCGGCCTCAAGGAGAGCCATCCGCACGACATCACCATGACGGTCGAAGCGCCCAACTACGCTGCCCGCTAAGCACACAACACAATCGAGAAAGGGGCGCGCGTGCGCGACCTCGTCGAAATCGGCATGGGCAGAACTGCCCGACGCACCTACGAGTTGGACGACATCAACATCGTTCCCTCTCGCCGGACCCGTTCCTCCAAGGAGGTGTCGACGGCCTGGCAGATCGATGCGTACCGCTTCGACATCCCGGTGCTGGCTCATCCGACCGACGCGCTGGTGTCGCCGTCGTTCGCGATCGAGCTCGGCAAGGCCGGTGGTCTCGGTGTCATCAACGGTGAGGGCCTGTGGGGTCGGCACGCCGACGTCGAGCAGAAGCTCGTCGAGCTGGCGGAGATGGCGGAGAAGGAAGTCGATCCGGACGCCGCGGTCGCACGCCTGCAGGAACTGCACGCCGCGCCGATCCAGCCCGGCCTGCTGGCCGCCGCCGTCGCGCAGGTGCGCGATGCGGGGATCACGACGGCCGTCCGGGTCAGCCCGCAGAACGCCCGCGCGCTCACCCCGGAGCTGATCAAGGCCGGAATCGACCTGCTGGTCATCCACGGCACGATCATCTCGGCCGAGCACGTCGCCCACGGGGACAGCGAGCCGTTGAACCTCAAGACGTTCATCTCCGAGCTCGACGTCCCGGTCATCGCCGGCGGCGTGAGCGATCACCGCACCGCGCTGCACCTGATGCGCACCGGTGCGGCCGGCGTCATCGTGGGCTACGGCTCCACCGAGGGCGCCACCACCACCCGTGAGGTGCTCGGCATCGGCGTGCCGATGGCGACGGCGATCGCCGACGCCGCGGCGGCGCGGCGCGACTACCTCGACGAGACCGGTGGCCGCTACGTGCACGTCATCGCCGACGGCGACATCACCACCTCCGGTGACTTCGCGAAGGCCATCGCGTGCGGCGCCGACGCGGCCGTCATCGGTGCGCCCCTCGCGGTCGCGCAGGAGGCTCCCGGCGGCGGCTGGTTCTGGCCGTCCGCGGCGGCACACCCGTCGATGCCGCGCGGCTCGCTGCTGCCGGTGTCGTACGGCGAGCGTCCCGCACTCGACCAGGTGCTCAACGGACCGTCGGACGACCCGTACGGTTCGCTCAACTTCGTCGGCGGCCTGCGTCGGTCGATGGCGAAGTCGGGCTACTCCGACCTCAAGGAGTTCCAGAAGGTCGGCCTGAGCGTCCGCGCCTGATCCGTCTCTTCCACTGTGGCCGAATGTCACACCCGTTCAGTCGACTGAACCGGTGTGACATTCGGCCACAGTCGTTCGGGGGTATCGACCACCGTGTGTGGAACCTCTGGTTACAGTTAGGGCACCCTTGTGGCTCGGGTCACAGGAATGCGGTGCATACTGGCGAGTAGCAAACCCGGTTTTCTTCGGTGGAGGTGTGCAAATGGGCAAGCAGCGTGCAACCGACTACGACGTGCTCGTCGTCGGCTCCGGATTCGGTGGCAGCGTCACTGCGCTCCGGCTGGTCGAGAAGGGCTACAAGGTCGGGGTGCTCGAGGCAGGCCGTCGCTATGCGGACGCCGACTTCGCCAAGACCTCGTGGGATCTCAAGCGGTTCCTGTGGGCGCCGGCCCTCGGCTGCTACGGCATCCAGCGCGTCCACCTGCTGCGCGACGTCCTGATCCTCGCGGGCGCGGGCGTCGGCGGCGGGTCGCTCAACTACGCCAACACCCTCTACAAGCCGCCTGCGTCGTTCTTCCAGGATCCGCAGTGGCGCGACATCACCGACTGGGATTCCGAACTCACGCCGCACTACGAGCAGGCCCGCAAGATGCTCGGCGTCGTGCAGAACCCACACATGACGCCCGCCGACGAGGTCATCAAGTCGGTCGCCGAGGACATGGGCGTGGGCGACACGTTCATCCAGACGCCGGTCGGCGTGTTCTTCGGTGAGCCCGGCAAGACCGTGGAGGATCCGTACTTCGGCGGCGCCGGCCCCGCCCGCACCGGCTGCATCGAGTGCGGCGAGTGCATGACCGGCTGCCGGCACGGCGCCAAGAACACGCTGATCAAGAACTACCTCGGCCTCGCCGAGAAGGCCGGCGCGACGATCGTGCCGATGACCACTGTCGAGTCGCTGCACGAGGCGTCGGACGGTACGTGGGACGTCGTGACTCGGCGTACCGGCGCCAAGGTCCGCAAGAACCACAAGACCTACACCGCGAAGTACGTCGTCGTCGCGGCCGGGACGTGGGGCACCCAGCACCTGCTGCACAAGATGAAGGACACCGGCACGCTGCCCAAGCTGTCGGACCGGTTGGGCGAGCTCACCCGCACCAACTCGGAGTCGATCGTCGGAGCCGGTAAGTACAAGGTCGATCCCGCGATGGAGCTCACGAAGGGTGTCGCGATCACGTCGTCGTTCCATCCGACGTCCGACACCCATATCGAGCCCGTCCGCTACGGCAAGGGCTCCAACGCGATGGGGCTGCTGCAGACGCTCATGACCGACGGTGACGGACCCACCCCGCGGTGGGTGAAGCTGCTCGGCATCATCGCGAAGAACCCGGCGCAGATGTTGCGGATGCTGTCGGTGCGGAACTGGAGCGAGCGCACGATCATCGCACTCGTCATGCAGAATCTCGACAACTCGATCACGACCTACACCAAGCGGGGTGTCCTCGGCCGCCGCAAGGTCACCAGCAGGCAGGGCCACGGTGAGCCCAACCCGACGTGGATCCCGGTCGGCAACGAGGCCACCCGGCGGATCGCCGACAAGATCGACGGCGTCGCCGGCGGCACGTGGGGCGAGGTGTTCAACATCCCGCTCACGGCGCACTTCCTCGGCGGGTGCACGATCGGCGCCGATGCCGACCACGGCGTCATCGACCCGTACCACCGCGTGTACGGATACCCGACGCTCAGTGTCGTCGACGGCGCCGCGGTCTCGGCCAACCTGGGCGTCAACCCGTCGCTGACCATCAGCGCGCAGGCCGAGCGGGCGGCATCGCTGTGGCCGAACAAGGGCGAGCAGGACAATCGACCCGCACAGGGTGCTCCTTACCAGCGGATTCCCGCCGTCGCGCCGAACTCGCCGGTGGTCCCCGCCGGAGCCCCGGCCGCGCTGACCCTGCCGATCGTCGAGATCCGCGGAGGTCAGAAGGAGGAGAGCGAGGCGGGCAGCGGGGTCGCCTAGGCCGCGGAAGGCGTCGGAGCTGCGCCTATTAGACTGTGCAGGTGTCAGAAACCCAGCAGGACAGGCCGGTTCTCGTAGTCGACTTCGGAGCCCAGTACGCGCAGCTGATCGCGCGACGCGTACGTGAGGCGAAGGTGTATTCGGAAGTGGTGCCGCACACCACGACCGTCGAGGAGATCGCGGCCAAGAAGCCGCTCGCGGTCGTCCTGTCGGGTGGGCCCTCGAGCGTGTACGAGGAGGGTGCGCCGCAGCTCGACGCCGCCCTGTTCGACCTGGGTGTCCCGGTCTTCGGCATCTGCTACGGGTTCCAGGCCATGGCGAACGCCCTCGGCGGTACCGTCGCGCACACCGGCGGTCGGGAGTACGGCCGCACCGAGATGACCGTCTCGGGTGGCGTCCTGCACGACGGTCTGCCCGCGACTCAGCCGGTGTGGATGAGCCACGGTGACGGCGTCACGGCCGCGCCGGAGGGCTTCGAGGTCACCGCGTCCAGCGCCGGCGCGCCCGTCGCCGCGTTCGAGGATCGTGCCCGCAAGCTCGCCGGTGTCCAGTACCACCCCGAGGTCCTGCACTCGCCGCACGGCCAGCAGGTGCTCAGCCGCTTCCTGCACGAGATCGCCGAGATCCCGGGCGCGTGGACGGCCGCGAACATCGCCGACTCGCTCATCGAGCAGGTCCGTGAGCAGGTCGGCGACGGCAAGGCCATCTGCGGCCTGTCCGGTGGCGTCGACTCCGCGGTCGCGGCCGCACTGGTGCAGCGCGCGATCGGCGACCGCCTCACGTGCGTGTTCGTCGACCACGGCCTGATGCGTGCCGGTGAGCGTCAGCAGGTCGAAAAGGACTTCGTCGCCGCGACCGGTGCCCGCCTGATCACGGTCGACGCATCCGAGACGTTCCTGCGCGAGCTGGCCGGCGTCTCCGATCCGGAGACCAAGCGCAAGATCATCGGCCGCGAGTTCATCCGCTCCTTCGAGGGCGCCGTGTCCGAGGTGCTCGGTGAGAGCGCCGCGCACGGCGAGACCGTCGACTTCCTCGTCCAGGGCACGCTGTACCCGGACGTCGTCGAGTCGGGCGGCGGCACCGGCACCGCGAACATCAAGAGCCACCACAACGTTGGCGGTCTGCCCGAGGACCTGCAGTTCAAGCTGGTCGAGCCGCTGCGTCTGCTGTTCAAGGACGAGGTGCGCGCCGTCGGCCGCGAGCTCGGTCTGCCGGAGGAGATCGTCGGACGCCAGCCGTTCCCCGGACCGGGCCTCGGCATCCGCATCATCGGCGAGGTCACGCAGGAGCGTCTCGACATCCTGCGCCACGCGGATTCGATCGCGCGTGAGGAGCTCACCGCCGCCGGCCTCGACGGTCAGATCTGGCAGTGCCCCGTCGTGCTGCTCGCGGACGTCCGCAGCGTCGGCGTCCAGGGTGACGGCCGCACGTACGGTCATCCGATCGTGCTGCGCCCCGTCTCCAGTGAGGACGCGATGACGGCGGACTGGACGCGTCTGCCGTACGAGGTGCTCGAGCGCATCTCCACCCGCATCACCAACGAGGTCGCGGACGTCAACCGCGTCGTGCTCGACGTGACCAGCAAGCCGCCGGGAACGATCGAGTGGGAGTGATTCCCACCTGACTGCACACGACAGTGCCCCGGCCACCACACAGGCCGGGGCACTGTCGTTTCGTGCGGCTAGCGCCGCCGTCCGGGTGAGAACACCAGTACCGCGCCGATGACGACGGCCGCGACCACGAAGAGCCAGCGGAACTCGACGTTCGCGAGCGGTTCGAGGGAGAACGGCCCGACCAGCGCCCACACGCTGACCAGGATCGCGGCGACGCCGGCGAGGAACAGGCCGATCGAGGGGCGGCGGGACGGCTTCGGAGCGGTGTGCTCGTCGGTGTCGTCGGCGATGCCCGTGGTGGGGATGTCCGAGTTGTCAGCGAATTCAGCCACGGTAGACCCTCACTTCTCCGGCCTTGTTGTCGACCTTCAGGTTCAGAACCGGCCCGCCGACGCCGTCGGCGCCTCCGTCGACGGCGGCGTCTCCGATGCAGTCGGTCGAGCCGAGCACGACGGAGCAGTCGGTGCGAACGTCCATGTTCTGCGGCACGATCACGGTGTAGTTGCCCAGCTTGCCGTCGACGCGCACGTCCCGGCTCTCGGTGAGCGGTAGTTGACGCAGGTCGAGGGTGAAGTCGCCGGCCGTGCCCTCGTACACGGGCGCGAGTTCGGCCATCGACCGGGGCGTCCACGTGCGTTCCCCGACCCTCGACTCGTCCCAGTTCAGTGGTCCCACGATGGAGGCGAGAACCACGAACCCGGCGAGCGGGAAGCCGACGACGAGCAGACCGTAGCCGCGACGCAGGAACGCGCCGAGCAGCAACCCGACGCCGATCACGGCGAGGGAGATCGCGCCGATCCTGGCGGGGGACAACCATTCTGCACCGGTCACGGCCCACATCGCGGTGGCGGCGGCTGCGGCGAGGACCGCGAGGCCCAGGACGACCGAGGTGTAGCGGCTGCGTGGTTTGCTCGGAAGCTCGGCCGGCGGTTCGGCCGTGCGGGCGGGTTCGGGGAGATCCCACGCGAACGGGGCGACGCCGAGCGGGTCCCACGCGGGTGGGGTCGGGGACGTCGTGCCCGCGTCGGTCGCGGCGTCGGTCGACCTTCCGGCGGGAGCGGACTCGGGCTCGTAGTGGTCGGGCAGACGCGTGTACGGGCTGTACGCGGGCGGCGGGTAGGCGTTCGCCTGCGCGGTCTGGAACGTCGTGACCGGGTAGCCGGGGGCGGCCTGCGCGACACTCGCCGGCAACTCGGGTGGAACGGGCTGCCGTTGGTACAGCAGCCACAGACCGCCGAGCATGAGCGCGAAGCTGAGCACCACCGAACCGCCCATGCCGAACCCGATCGGCCCGATCGTGCTCAGGGCGATCGCGAGCGCGACGACCAGCACCACGGTCTTGGTGCCGGACTGCGAGCTGCGACCCCGGCCGATCAGTGATTCCGCGGGGGAGACCTGATCGCCCGGCTTGCTCAGCAGCAGCCAGCTCGCGATGTACAGGATGATGCCGGCGCCACCGAAGATCGTCGAGACGACGAACGCGACGCGCACCAGGACGGGGTCGACGCGGTAGCGCTGGCCGATGCCGGCCGCGACACCCGCGACGTGTCCCTGCTGCGGCAGCCGCAGTGGGCGGGTGCGCCAGAGGTCGTGAAGCTGGTCCGAGAAGCTCCCTGTGGTCATGCATTCATCGTTGCGGTCCGGCCGTGGTCCGCACCATCGGGAACTACCCTGATCTTTCCCCGACTCGCCGGCCCGGACGTCGTCGATCTCAGGGTCGGGCCCTGATGTCGGGGCTCCGGGATCGTGCCAGGATCGACACTGTGCAACCCATGGTCGATCCGAACGAGGCGGCGAACTCCGCCGTTCCCGCCGTGCCTGCGGTGCCTGCCCTCGACGAAGCGCTCTATCCGAAGCTCGAGCGTCGGGCGGGCGGACGCATCGTGGGTGGTGTGGCCGGCGGGATCGCCGATCACCTCGACGTCGACGTGTTCAAGGTGCGGGTGGCGTTCGCGCTGCTGGCCTCCCTCGCGGGCGCGGGCATCATGGCGTACGGGTTGCTGTGGATCTTCACCCCGCAGGGCACGGACACCGAACGGCCGAATGCGTCGGAACGGCGTCGAGCGATCGGCCTGGCCGTCATCGGCCTCGCGTGCGCGGCGAGCCTGAGCTGGCTGGTCAGCGGTACCGCGGCGTCGGTCGTCACGCCGTTCATCGTCGTCGCGGTCGGTGCCGCGCTGGTGTGGCGCGAGTTCGACGTGGACGGGTCGCGGTCGGTCCTGGGACTGCCGCGGCGTCCGACGGTGCTCACCTGGGCCCGGATCCTCGGGGGAGTGACTCTGATCGTCACCGGTCTCGGTGTCGTCGTCCTCGCCCAGATCGATCTCGACGCGCTGCGTTCGTCGCTGCTGGCCGTCGTCGTGACGCTCGTCGGCGCGGGCCTGTTGACCGTGCCGCTGTGGCTGCGGCTGTGGCGGGCGCTCGGTGAGGAACGGGCCGCCCGCATCCGCAACGAGGAACGCGAGGAGATCGCGTCGCACCTGCACGATTCGGTCCTGCAGACGCTCGCGCTCATCCAGAAGCAGGCCGATTCGCCGCAGGAGGTGACCCGTCTCGCGCGCGGTCAGGAACGGGAACTGCGCCGGTGGCTGTTCGGGGGCGGGGAAACGGCCCACACGAGCCTGTCGGAGGCGCTGCAGACCATCGCCGGTGAGGTCGAGGACCAGCACGGCGTCACGGTGCGGCCGGTCACGGTGGGCGACGTGGAACTCGCGGCCGAGGGCAGCGAGGGGTCCGGGCTGTCGCGGGAGTGTTTCACCGCGCTGCTCGGCGCGACCCGCGAGTCGCTCGTCAACGCGGCCAAGCATTCCGGGGTGTCGAGCATCGACCTGTACGCCGAGACCGAACGAGACCAGGTGAGCGTGTTCGTGCGCGACCGCGGCGTCGGCTTCGATCCGGACACCGTCCCCGAGGACCGGCAGGGTCTGGCCAAATCGATCCGGGCCCGGATCGAACGCCGCGGCGGTCGCGTGGAGGTCCGGTCCACGGTGGGCAAGGGCACCGAGGTGCGAATCCACATGCCGCGACCGGTGTCCGACGACGACGACGCGGAGGACGTCGTGAACGAGGTCGAACCGATGTCCTAGGGTGGGGCCGTGACTTTCACGGCCTCGCCACAGACCGGTCCCGACAAGTTCCGGGTGTTCCTCGTCGACGATCACGCAGTGTTCCGGGCGGGGGTGCGTGCCGAACTCGGACGTGAGGCGGACATGGAGGTGGTGGGCGAGGCCGGTGGCGTCGCCGAGGCGATCGCCGGGATCAACGCGCTGCGTCCGCAGGTGGTCCTGCTCGACGTGCACATGCCCGACGGTGGCGGGGTCGCGGTGCTGAACGGGATCGACTCGGGCCCGGTGTGCCTGGCGCTCAGCGTGTCCGACGCCGCCGAGGACGTCATCGCGGTGATCCGGGCCGGCGCCCGCGGCTACGTCACGAAGACGATCTCGGGTGCGGAACTGGCCGACGGGGTGCGTCGCGTCGCCGGCGGTGACGCCGTGTTCAGCCCACGCCTGGCCGGGTTCGTGCTGGATTCGTTCACCGGACGGTCGAACGCGCCCGAGCCGCCGCTGGATCCGGAACTGGATTCGCTCACCCCGCGAGAGCTCGAGGTGCTGCGCCTGCTGGCCCGCGGCTACACGTACCGGGAGATCGCGGAGGAATTGGTGATCTCGGTGAAGACCGTCGAGACGCACGCGTCGAACGTGCTGCGGAAGACGCAGCAGTCCAACCGGAATGCGCTCACGCGCTGGGCGCACCGCCGACGCATCGACTGAGCGCCGGCCGCGTCAGGCCAGTAACGCGACGATCAGCACGATGACGAGTGCCAGCACGATGATGCCGACCATGACGGCCATCGCGAGCGGCGCAGCCGCGACCAGTCGGCCGCGTAGATCCGTGGGGGCCTGCGGTCCGGTCAGCCCGTCGGTGAGCTGACGCAGCCAGGCGCGTCCGGCCGGGCGGGGGACGGAACCCAGCGGTGTGTTCGACTGCACCGCAGGAAGATCCGTGGCGGTCGTGGGAGTCAACCGGCGTCGGGGAATCGCCGCCGGGGCCGAGCGGTACGCCCAGTTCGGGATGGCGCCGTCGGAGGTCTTCACGGGTTCGCCGATCAGGGCGCCGGTCCGGCCGACCGCGTCGGAACCGAGCGCCACGGCCGCGAGGGCGTCCCGCGCCTGCGCCATCGTGGGACGGCGGGCCGGGTCGGGTTCGAGCATGTGCAGGAGCGTGTCGGTGAGCGGGCCGCTGAGGCTCGGCCGATAGATCTCGGCCTTTGCCACCCGGTGCAACAGCGCGATCGGATCGGTGTCGAGACCGAACGGCGGTTGCCCCTCGACGACGGTGTACAGCGTGGCGCCGAGTGAGAAGACGTCGCTGGCCTCGGTGGGGTCGTCGCCGCGGGCCACCTCCGGGGCGAAGTACGCGGGCGTTCCGGTGATGACGCCGGCCTTGCTACTCGGGGCGTCGCCCTTCGCGCGGGCGATACCGAAGTCGCTGATCTTCACGATGCCGAGTGCGTCGCCGCGGTCGGCGACGAGGATGTTTCCGGGCTTGATGTCGCGGTGCAGGATGCCGGCCGCGTGCGCGTCGGTGAGTGCCGCGGCGATCTGCGCGCCGATCTGCGCGACCTGGAGCGGCGGCAGGGTGTCGACGTAGCTCATGGCCTCGGCGAGGCTGCGCGAGGGTAGGTACTCCATGACGAGCCAGGGCTCGTCGGACTCGACCGCGACGTCGTACATGGCGATGGCGTGCTCGTGGGACAGTTGGGCGGCGTTGCGGCCCTCGCGCAGCGCGCGCTGCCGGACCTCGCGGGCCGCGGCGTCGTCCATTCCCGCGGTCGTGGTGACCTGTTTCACGGCCACCTCGCGGTCGAGCAGGGTGTCGTGAGCGAGCCACACCGCACCCATGCCGCCGCCGCCGAGCTTGGAACGCAGCCGGTACCTACCTGCCATCAGGTAGTCCGGTCCGACGACGGCCCGGCTTCGTCGGGGCTGTCCGGAGCGTTCCTGCTGAGTCACGTACCCGAGGTTAGTGGATACGCGGAGGTTCCCTTGACGTCCCGGCGTGGGGGCGCTTTACTGGTACCAGTTCGAAAGCATGTTCGAATCGAGATTTCGAGTGCTCGCGTCTTCCCCGCGTGGTGCCGAGAACCTGAAGAACCAGCGTTGTGTACCCGGGGAGCAGCCCATGACCGAACCCGCCCGACTGTCCGTATCGCCGGCCCGGCCCCGGATCGACGAGTCGGCCCCGTTGGCGGGGCTGACGCGGCAGCAACGCCTGGAGTACCTGCGCCGCCGGATGGCGGCGGTGCCGGCCCGCGGGGAAGCGGCGGACGGTCGTGAGGGCGCGGGCGGCGAACGGGTTCTCCCGGTTCCCGGGCCGCTGGCCGCGCTCCTGCCGCGAGGTGGTCTCACGCGCGGATCGGTGGTCGCTCTCTCCGGCGCGACCTCGCTGTTGCTGGGACTGCTGGCCTCGGTGACGTCGGACGGTGGGCATGCGGCGGTGATCGGCTTCCCGCGCCTGGGTCTGCTCGCGGCCGCCGAGATGGGTGCCGAGTTGCGCCGGTTGGCGTTCGTGCCGAACCCCGGTCCGGACCCGGTGGAGGTCGCGGCGGTGCTGCTCGACGGCATGGACCTGGTGGTGCTCGGGTTGGGTGGTGTCTCGGTGCCGCCGTCGCGGGCGCGGGCCGTGGTGGCCCGGGCGCGCAGCAAGCAGTCCACGTTGATCGTGACCGGCGGGGAGTGGGGTGGGGCCGAGGTCCGGTTGGAGGCGCGGGTGCGCGGGTACGACGGGGTCGGGTGCGGACCCGAGGCGGGGCGCGGCAGATTGCGTTCGGTCCGGTTGGCGGTGCGGGCCCAGGGTCGCTCGTTCCAATCGCGGACCGCGTGCCTCGACGTGCGGTCCACGCGGGGACGGGTCGAGTGGGTGCCGGAGGCGGTCGCTTTCGCGCCGGAGACGGTCGCTCGATGAGTGCGCGGGTACTCGCGGTGTGGTGTCCGGACTGGCCCGCCGTGGCCGCGGCGGCCGCAGCGGACCTCCCGGCCACCCGGCCGGTCGCGGTGTTCCTGGCCAACCGGGTGATCGCGTGCTCGGCGCAGGCCCGGGCGGAAGGGGTGCGACGCGGGCTCCGTCGTCGGGAAGCTCAGGCCAGGTGTCCGGAACTGCATGTGGCGCAGTCGGATCCGGAGCGTGACGCGCGGCTCTTCGAGTCCGTCGCAGCAGCTGTCGACGAGGCCGCGCCGGGGGTCGAGGTGCTGCGGCCCGGGCTGCTGGTGCTGGCGGCGCGCGGCGCTGTCCGGTACTTCGGATCCGAGGAGGCCGCCGCCGAGCGGATCGTGGACGCGGTCGCGGCGGCGGGCGCCGAATGTCAGATCGGGATCGCCGACGAGCTGTCCACCGCGGTGATCGCCGCACGCCGCGCTGCGCTGGTGCCGGCCGGGGGCGGCGCCCGATTCCTCGCTCCGTTGCCGATCGCGGAGATCGCAGCCGAACCCAGCCTCTCGGCGCCCGACCGCACCGACCTGGTCGATCTGTTGCGCCGGCTCGGGTTGCGCACCGTCGGGGCGTTCGCGGCGCTGTCCGCGGTGGATGTGGCGTCGCGGTTCGGGACCGACGCCGTCCGTGCGCACCGGGCCGCGCGCGGTGAGCCGGAGCGGCCGCCGTCGGCGCGGACGCTGCCCCCGGATCTCGAGGTGGAACAGCAGTGCGACCCGCCGATCGAGAGGGTCGACGCGGCGGCCTTCGCGGGGCGGGCGCTGGCGGAACGGTTGCACGCCAAACTCTCGGCCGCGTCGGTCGCGTGTACCCGGTTGCAGGTGTCGGCGAGCACCGGCAACGGCGAGCATCTGAGCCGGACGTGGCGCTGTGCCGAACCGTTGACTCCGGAGGGCACCGCGGACCGGGTGCGCTGGCAACTGGACGGCTGGCTCACCGGGCGCAGCGACTCGCGACCCACCGCCGGGATCACGGTGCTGAGCCTCGAGCCCGTCGAGGTGGTCGCGGCGGGCGCCCTGCAACTGGGGCTGTGGGGCGGGGTCGGTGAGGAGGACGAGCGGGCGCGGCGGGCGCTGGTCCGGGTACAGGGCCTGCTCGGTGGCGAGGCGGTTCAGGTGGGAGTGCTCAGTGGCGGAAGGGGGCCGATGGACCGAATTACATTGGTGCCGTTGGGGGACGAGCTGGTTTCCGAGACCGATCCGTCGGCGCCGTGGCCGGGCCGGATGCCCGAGCCGGCGCCGTCGACGGTGCTGCCGAACGTCCCCGTGGTGTCGCTCGAGGACCGCTCGGGAGCTCCGGTGCACGTGACCGAGCGGGGCGAGTTGGGTGCGGCGCCCACACTGCTGCGCTGGGGGAGTCGGGACTGGGGTGTGCAGGGCTGGGCGGGGCCGTGGTCGGTCGACGAGCGATGGTGGGACGCGTCGGCGGCGCGGGCGGCGTCCCGGGTGCAGGTTCTGCTCGCCGATTCGCGGGCCTTGCTTCTGATCTACGAGAGAGGAAGGTGGGGGGTGGAAGGCATCTACGAGTAATGCTGTGCACAGTACCCATAGGGGGTATAGGTTCTGTGAGTATGAACCCACACGGAGAAGAAGTTCACCAGGGTCACGCCGCACACGCCGGACATACCGATCACGCGGGCCACTCGGGTCACTCAGGTCACGCTGGGCACGGCGATCACGTCGCCCAGTTCCGCAGACTCTTCTGGATCATGCTGGTTCTCGCGATCCCGGTTGTCGGCGCCAACATGATGTTCGCCGACCTCGTCGGCTACACGTTGCCGGACAACCCGGCGGTGGAATGGATTTCGCCACTGCTCGGCACGGTCATGTTCGTGTGGGGCGGGCGACCCTTCCTCACCGGTGCGGTGAGCGAGATCCGCGCGCGTCAGCCCGGGATGATGCTGCTCATCGCACTCGCGATCACCGTCGCGTTCGTGTCGTCGTGGGGTTCGAGCCTGGGCCTGCTCGGGCACGACCTCGACTTCTGGTGGGAGCTCGCGCTCCTGATCGTGATCATGTTGCTCGGTCACTGGATCGAGATGCGTTCGCTCGGGCAGGCGTCGAGCGCGCTCGATTCCCTCGCCGCGCTGCTCCCCGACGAGGCCGAACGCATCGACGCCGACGGGACGGTCACCACCGTCTCGACTGCCGATCTGGCGACCGGTGACGTCGTCATGGTGCGTCCGGGCGGGCGCATCCCGGCCGACGGGCGGATCGTGGAGGGGGCCGGGGACCTCGACGAATCGATGATCACCGGAGAGTCGCGCACCGTACGCCGCGAACTCGGGGATCCCGTCGTGGCCGGTACCGTGTCGACCGATTCGGCACTGCGGGTCGAGATCACCGCGGTCGGCGAGGACACGGCGCTGGCCGGCATCCAGCGTCTGGTCGCGGAGGCACAGAACTCGTCGTCGCGGGCGCAGGTACTCGCCGATCGAGCCGCTGCGCTGCTGTTCTGGTTCGCGTTGGGTGCGGCGGTGATCACGCTGCTGGTGTGGTCCATCTTCGGCACGCCCGACGAGGCGATCACCCGCACCATCACGGTCCTCGTCATCGCGTGCCCGCACGCGCTGGGCCTGGCGATCCCGCTCGTGGTGTCGATTGCCACCGAACGGGCCGCCCGCGCCGGCGTGCTGATCACCGACCGGCGGGCGCTCGAGGCGATGCGCACCGTCGACACCGTCCTGTTCGACAAGACCGGCACCCTCACCAAGGGTGAGCCGGCACTCGTCGCCACCGGCGCGGTACCCGGTGTCGACGAGGACACCCTCGTCGCACTCGCCGCAGCTGTGGAACGTGACAGCGAGCACCCGCTGGGGCGGGCGATCGTCGCCGCGGCCGAGCACCGCGAATTGCGGATCCCGCAGGCCATCGCGTTCCAGGCCCGCAACGGGGTCGGCGTCACCGCAACCATCGACGGCGCCGAGGTGAGCGTCGGCGGGCCCGGCATGCTCGACAGTCACGGGGCCTCGGCGCTTCCGGTGTCGGAGGAGTGGGCGGCGCAGGGCTCCACCGTCCTGCACGTACTTCGCGACGGCCGCGTCGTCGGCGCGCTGGGGCTCGCCGACGAGATCCGCCCGGAGTCCCGCGACGCGATCGAGGCGCTGCACGCCCGCGGCGTGCGCGTGGTGATGCTGACCGGTGACGCGTACCCCGTCGCCCGTGCGGTCGGCGACGATCTCGGCATCGACGACGTGATCGCCGGGGTGCTGCCGCAGGACAAGGGGGCGAAGATCAAGGAACTGCAGGCCGCCGGACGCCGGGTCGCGATGGTAGGCGACGGCGTCAACGATGCACCCGCGCTCGCACAGGCCGACGTCGGCATCGCCATCGGCGCCGGCACCGACGTCGCGATCGCATCGGCGGGTGTGGTGCTGGTGAGCGACGATCCGCGTGCCGTGGTCTCGGTGATCGAGTTGTCGCACGCGACGTACCGGAAGATGGTGCAGAACCTGGCGTGGGCGGCTGGATACAACGTGATCTCGGTGCCCCTCGCGGCCGGTGTCCTCGCCCCGATCGGGTTCGTGCTGCCGATGGAGATCGGTGCGATCCTCATGTCGGCGTCGACGGTCGTGGTGGCGGCCAACGCCCAGTTGCTGCGCCGGTTGAACCTCACGCCGCAGCGGGCGACCCGGGCGGTTCCCGAACGAGAGCACGACTACGCTCGATGACCGTGCAGCTCACCGAGACGACGGTCACCCGCAGTGGTCACACGATTTCCTACCGTGACAGTGGCAGCACCTCCTCTGGGACGCATCAGGTTCCGGTGATCCTGGTGCACGGCATGGGCGGGGACAACCGCACATGGGACCGGTTCGCGCGGTCGATGACGGCGAGGGGGCGCCGGGTCCTCGCGGTGGACCTGCGCGGACACGGACGCAGTGCCCGGGCCGCGTCCTACCTGTTTGGCGAGTTCGGCGACGACATCCTGGGGCTGTGCGAGGACCTCGACTTCGACCGGGTCGATCTCGTGGGGCATTCGCTCGGTGGGCACGCGGTGTCGCTGGTCGCGCAGCAACAACCCGAACTGGTGCGTCGTCTGGTCCTCGAGGAGGCGCCGCTGCCGCTGCGGCCGGGTGATCCTGTTCCGAACTTCGCCGGCAGGCTGCCGTCGCTCGTCGAGTTGTGGCACGCAACCACCAGCATGCTGCGCAGCCCGCGTGCGGTGTGGGCGTTCGACCGGTCGATGACGGCGTCGGCCCTCACACAGTTCCACGAGCCCAATCCGCTGTGGTGGCAACGCCTCACGGACATCGAGGCGCGGACCCTGATCCTGCGCGGCGGACCCACCGGCATGGTCGACCCGGTACTGCTCGACGCCGCGGTCTCCGCGATCCGGGACTGCGAGGTGGTCTCGTTCGCGTGTGGGCACAGTATCCATCGGGATCGGTTCCGCGACTTCGAGAACGCGGTGCTGCCCTTTCTGATGGCGCCCTGAACCTGATGCGGCCCTGAAACCCGGCCCCGCGTGGCAGTATGCGGGACATGGGTTTCCGGGATGGGATGCGTGGTGGAAACGGCAAACTGATTGCCTGGTCGGTCGCCTTCGTGGTGTCGCAGGCGAACATCGCGCGTCTGCTCGGCCCGGTCGGGCCGAAGCTGTTGAAGACGCAGACGGCTTGGTCGGCGCACGCGTACCGAACGGTCCTCGACGGGATGGACCCTGCGGAGACCGAGCGCTACCGCAGCCACTTCTATCCGGACTTCGTGCACCCGATCGTCTACGCGGCGGCGTTGCGAGGCGGGGCACGGCGCCTCGACGAACTGGCGCCCCTGTCGCCGACGGCAAGGCGGGTGCTTCTCGCCGCGCCCGTCGTCGCGGCCGCGGGCGACTACATCGAGAACGTCGCCGGGCTGTACCTGCTCGATCACCGGTACCGGATCACCGACCGCACCATCCGCGCCACGACCGCGGTGAGCACCACCAAGTGGGTGCTCGCGCTGGGGTCGCTGGCCTACCTGACCCGCGGCTTCGCCCGGGTGTGGCGCGGGCGCTGACATGGCGGACGACCTGCCTGTCGAGCAGTTCTCGGACCCGGATGCGTTTCGGGAGTGGTTGCGCGCCAACACGTCCACATCGCCCGGAGTGTGGCTGAAGCTCGCGAAGAAGGGTTCGGAGCACACGACCGTCACCTACGCGGAGGCGGTGGAGGTGGCGCTGTGTTTCGGTTGGATCGACAGCCAGGCTCGTCGGCTCGACGACGACTTCCGCCTGCAACGGTTCACGCCCCGCCGCGCCCGCAGTCCGTGGTCGAAGCGCAACCGCGAGGCGGTGGAGGCGCTACTCGCGCGCGGGTTGATGGAGCCGTCCGGCCTCGCTGCAGTCGAGGCAGCCAAGTCCGACGGGCGGTGGGAGCGCGCCTACGACGGGCCCAAGGACGCCCAGGTGCCGCCCGACTTCGCCGCCGCGTTGGCCGCGAACCCGGCAGCGGAGGCGTTCTTCGCGACCCTCGACAGCCGCAACCGGTTCGCGGCGCTGTATCGCATCCAGGACGCCAAGCGTCCCGACACCCGGGCCCGGCGGATCGCCTCGTTCGTCGAGCAGTTCGCCGAGGGCCGGAAGTTCTACGGGTGAGGCGCACATTCGCGCTGGTAACCGGTGTACTCACGTGCGCACTCCTCGCTGCGTGTGACGGCGGCGACGTCTCTTATCGACCTCCCGTCGCCGCGACGTTCGACCGTGCCGATTGCCAGGCCCCCGACATCGAGCGACGGCTGACTGCACTCGTGGACGACGGTATCGACACCGGTCCGCCCGCCCAGGGCGTCGGCTACCCGCCCGCAGACTTCATGCCGGTCTCCGTCGTCCGCTGCGAGCGCGGCGAGAACTCGTCGGGTGCACTGACGATCGACAGTGTGCGGCTCGAGGGTGACATCGGGGCAGCGTGGGACGCCTTCCGGGAAGAATCCGAGCGGTTCCCCGAGGGCGCCATGGCGAGCTGTATACGTCAGACACCCTCGGTCGCAGTGTGGTTCGTCGACGACGAGGAGCGCGCAGTACGACCGGCGTGGCCATCCACGGGATGCGGACCCAAGGACGGCCCCATCGCTGCCCTCGCGAAACTGCGCGAGGTGGACCGGCAACGGCATGTCACTGCGCTGCGGGCGGACGATCCCGGCGTCTGCGACACCAAGTTCGGCTCGGCGTTCTCCACGACGACCGATGCGGACGTGCGGCCCGATTCCGAGGAGGAGCGGCGTGCCCGAATCTCCGACAAATCCGCGCTCGCCTTCCCGATCGACGGCATCGGTCGGCTGCAGGTGTGCCGATACCGCGAGACCGGTGGCGAGTCGACCCAGGAGTCGCGCTCGCGCCTGACGGTCCAGCAGAGTGCCGACGTCGTGCTCGGTGTCGTCGCAGCCCCGGCGGCCTCGGCGTGCTCACTCGTCGCGACCCGCACCGCCACGATTGCGCTGCTGCGCCCGGACGGTTCCGGCGGAGATCGGATCGACGTCGAACTCGACGGATGCACGCGGGCGACGGCGTTCGGCTTGCTGCGGCAGGTCGTGGTATCGGTCTCGGTGCTCGAAGTGATCGATGCCGGTACACAATGACGAGGTGAGTGAATCGGTACCCCAGGCTGGCCCCTTCACGTGTTCGGTGTTGTCCGCGGACGAACCGCTGCCCGGCACCGCGGCGCAGGTCGCAGGGTGGGTGTGTGTGGAGTATCCGGGCGCGTGGGGGCGGGACGTACTGGACGGGACTGCCCTGGGCCCCGAGTTGGCGGCCGCCCTGACGGATCGGGCCGATGCGGCCGGCGTTCGAATCATGTTCATCCGGCGTCCGGGGCGCACAGAGGACCGCGGCACCCGGACGGTCCTGCTGGCGAACTCGCATCCCGACGACGCGTGGTGCGAGCGGCTCGAGATCGGAGCGGTCGCCGACCTCCTCGACATCGACCTGACACGGATCGCCGGCCCCGCGCCGGGGCTGGGGGAGCGCGTCGACGGTCCGATAGTGCTGGTGTGCGCACACGGCAAGCGCGACCAGTGCTGCGCGGTCCTGGGGCGTCCGGTCGCGGCGACGCTCGCAGCGGAGTTCTCCGGCGACGTGTGGGAGTGCTCGCACACCGGCGGCCACCGCTTCGCGCCGTCGATGATCCTGCTACCGAGCGGCCAAACGTACGGCCGGCTCACCCCCGCCGAGAGCGGTCTCGCGGTGCGGGCCGCGCGCAGCGGCGAGGTCTACCTGCCCGGCCTGCGCGGCCGCAGCGTCTGGGGACAGCGCGGCCAGGTCGCGGAGGTGGCGGTCCGTCAGGGCGTGCCGGCCGGAATCGACGACCTGACGGTGGACGAGAGAGCGCATCATCCGGTGGTGAGCCACCGCGACGGGCGCCGCTGGCAGGTGACGGTCGAGCAGCGCGAACTGCCGGCCCGTCCGGCCAGCTGCGGCGCGGACGCCAAACCGGTCCGCCCGGTCGTCGCGGTCCACGTACGCGAACTCCCCGCCGAGGTTCCGGCGGGGAGTCCGATGTAGTTGTCCGTCAGCCCGATTCGGCGACGCGCGCCGCCGGACGGGCATGCGGCGACCCGATCGGAACCACCTTGCGTGGCGCGTGCGTGCGCTCCCGGATTCCGAAATTGTTGGAGAGAAATGATTCCGCGGAATCGTCGAGGATATTCATCCACTCGTCGTGCAACGGCGGGGCGACGGTTCCGGTCAGCGTCGACGTGTAGCTGCAGTTCCGGTAGCCCATGATGTCGTTCTTCTTGTCCTTCTTCCACTTCTTGAACAGCTCGCCCTGTTTTTCGACGTGGAATTCGGGGTAGTCGGTCCGGTCGACCAGATCGCGAATGTACGCCGCCTGGAAATCGATCTCTTCGACTGCGTTCTGCAGGTTTTCCTCGCGTTCGCGCCACGCGTCGATATCTCGCTCGCGGGCGTCGTGATCGGGCAATTCGATGCGATCGAGAATCACGTCGCGCACATACCAGGCCTGCGCGTCGAACATATTGAACGTGAAGTACTGGTCCTGCATGCCCAGGAAGAACAGGTGCGGATCAGCCTGCGAGACGACACCCTTGTAGATGCCGCGCGGGTACAGACGGTTGTTCGTCTTCAGAGTCAGCTCGTCGGGCAGGAACGGGAAGTGGTGGCGGTATCCGGTGCAGAGCACGATGGCGTCCACCTCACGGGTGCTGCCGTCCTGGAAGTGCACGGTGTTGCCGTCGATCGCGGTGAGCAGCGGCACCTCGGACAGACCCTCGGGCCAGTCGTGCCCCATCGGGCTCGTGCGGTAGCTGAAGGTGACCTCGGCGGCGCCGTACTTGAAGCACTGGGTGCCGATGTCCTCCGCGGAATAGCTGCTGCCGATCAGCAGGAGGCGCTTACCTGTGAATTCCCGCGCGTCACGGAAATCGTGCGCGTGCAGGACCCGTCCGGGGAAGTCCTCGATGCCGTCGAAATGGGGCACGTTCGGAGTGGAGAAATGTCCGGTTGCCACCACTACGTGATCGAACAGTTCGGTCTCGAGCACGTCCTTGCGGTGGTCGGCGACGGTCACCGCGAACCTGTCCGGGCCGTTCTCGGTCGGCACGCGTTCCACCCACCGGACGGCGGTGTCGAAGCGGATGTACTTGCGGACGTCGTCCTGATCCACCCGGCCCATGATGTAGTCGTGCAGCACCGCCCGCGGCGGATACGACGGAATGGGTCGGCCGAAATGTTCCTCGAAAGAATAGTCGGCGAACTCCAGGCACTCCTTCGGCCCGTTGGACCAGAGGAAGCGATACATGCTCCCGTGTACCGGTTCGCCGTGTTGGTCGAGACCCGTGCGCCACGTGTAGTTCCACATGCCGCCCAGATCGCTCTGCTTTTCGTAACAAACAATTTCGGGCATCGACCCAAGACCTGATTTACGTGCAGACTCGAATGCCCTCAACTGTGCGAGGCCACTCGGACCGGCTCCCAAAATCGCGATCCTTGGCGTCAAAGTTCTCTCCCTATTTTCGGTGATCCCTCCTATCTTGCTTAGCACAGCGAAAGACGGTTTGGCCAACTCGTGAATCGAAATTGTGTGCGATCGCGTCGGCGAAATTCACCCGTTCACCAGTGCAAACGCCTCACCAGTGCGCGCCCGGAATCAGCCGGGCGAGACGGCGCCCGAACCGCGCCGCCACGGCGGTCGGACCGGTCGGTCGAGGGGCGGGAGTGGACGAGTGAGGCTCGAGAGGCGCGGGGGTGCCGACCTCGGCTTCGGCCTCCCCGCGCGCCGCCGGCGAATCGGGGAATGCGTGATACATCTGCGACAGTGCGCGGTCCTTGAGGCGAGGCGCGAATATGCCGCCGAATTCGGCGAGAGTGCCGACGGGGACGTCGATGCGTTTGGGTTTCTCGATCAACGCGCGGACCACCATGGCGGCGGCCTTCTCCGGACTGGCGGCGGGCCCGGCGTTGTACTGACCGGTCGGCGCGATCATCGGGGTGCGCACCAGTGGCATGTGAATCGTGGTGAACGTGATGCCGTCCGATAACGTCTCGGCGGCGGCGACGTCCGCGAACGCGTCGAGCGCGGACTTGCTCGCGACGTACGCCGCGAATCGTGGTGTCCGGGCCTGGACGCCGGCGGTGCTGATGTCGACGATGTGACCGAAGCGGCGCTCACGCATGTGCGGCAGCAGCGCCAGCACCATGCGCACCGCGCCGAAGTAGTTGACCGCCATCGTGCGCTCGAAGTCGTGCAGTCGGTCGGTCGAGTGGTACAGGCCACGCCGGATGGAGCGGCCGGCGTTGTTGACGAGCATGTCGACGTGATCGTGTTCGGTCAGAATCGACTTCACCGTCCGCTCGACGGCCTCGCTGTCGGTGACGTCGCACTGGTAGGCGTACGCCGATCCGCCGGCCTCCCGGATCCCGGACACGACGGCGTCCAGTTCGTCGGCGCGGCGGGCCAGCAGCAACACGGTCGCGCCCTTGGCGGCGGTCGCGATCGCGGCGGCGCGTCCGATGCCGGAGGACGCCCCGGTGATGACGACGTTCCGGTTCACGAGGGGGCCGGCCGGGTCGTCACGTCGGGCACGGTCCGGGTCGAGATGCTCGCGCCAGTACGCCCACAGCTTCTCCGCGTACGACGGGAAGGGAGGCACCGCAATGCCGCTGTCCTGCAGGGCCTCTCGTGTTCGTTCCGTGGTGAACCGGGCCGGCAGGGTGAGGTGGTCGAGCATGACCGGCGGGACGCCCATGCGGCGCAGCGCGACGTCGCGGACCCCACGTACCTGCGCGGGCGGATCGAGCAACGGCCGGGCGAGAGCCCCGGGGAGATCGGCGACCGGGGTGGGCGCATGCGCGGCCTTCGCGAGTGCGGCATAGATCTGCCGAACCGGCTGGGCGTCCGGCGAGACGAGGTGGAACGTCCGGTGGTCGAGGCCCGGCCGCAGCATCAGCTCCACGATCGCGGCGGCGACGAAGTCCACCGGAACCACGTTGGTGTAGCCGAGTTTCGGGACGGCCACCGGCAGCGCGGACGGCAGCTTCGCGAGGGCGGCGAGCGCGGGGAAGAAGTAGTAGGGGCCGTCCACCTTGTCCATCTCGCCGGTGACCGAGCTCCCGACCACAGCTGCTGGACGATAGACCCGCCACGGAACGCCGGAGGTGCGCACCAGCCGCTCGGCCTCGAACTTGGTGCGGTGGTACGGCGTCGGGAAGTGCTGGCCGAGGTCGAAGTCGTCCTCGGTGAACCGGCCGGGGTGATCGCCGGCCACCGCGAAGGACGAGACGTGGTGCAGCGTCGCACCGAGTCCCGAGGCGAGGTCGATCACCGCCCGGGTGCCGTCGATGTTGGTCGACGCCTGCTCCTCGCCCGCGGCGAGGTCGTAGATCGCGCCGAGATGCAGCACGTGGTCGGCGGCCGGTGGCGGGGTCCGCAGCCCGAGCCCCGGCGCGGTGAGGTCGCCGACGAGTGCGTGGACCCGGGCGCGGTCGGGCCAGCGCTCGGCCGACCGCTCGAACTTCGACAGCGAACCGGGGCGGACGAGGACGTGCACCTGCGCCGACGGGTCCCGTTCGAGTAGCCGCTCGATCGTGTGCCTGCCGAGGAATCCCGTGCCGCCCGTGACGATGTACGTGGCCATACCCCGGAACTTACTCTGAAGTAAGGAGCGTCACCAGGGATACGCGAATCTCAGTGACCGAGTCCGACACGCGCGTGCACTCGCCGCATCCAGGCCGGGGCCCACCAGTTGGACTCACCCATCAGCTTGACCAGCGACGGCACCAGCAGCATCCGCACGACCGTCGCGTCGATGATCAGCGCGAGAATCATGCCGACGCCGAGGAACCGCATGATCGACAGCCCCGACACCGTGAAGGCGCCGGTGACGACGATGAGCAGCATCGCCGCCGCGGTGACGACCCGGCCGGTGCGTTCGGCTCCGATCCGGACGGCCTCCTCGGTGGTGGCGCCGGCTGCCCGGGCCTCCACCATCCGCGACATCAGGAACACCTCGTAGTCGGTGGACAACCCGAACACCACCGCGAGGATGAGCACCACGAACGTGGCCTCGAGCGGGGCCGGAGTGACACCGAGGAGTTCGGCGCCGTGCCCCTCCTGGAACACCCACGTGAGGACGCCGAACGTCGCGGCGAGGCTCAGACCCGCCATCGCGACGGCCTTGACCGGTAGCACCACCGATCCGAACGCCAGGAACATCAGCACCAGCGTCGAGAGCACCATGATCGCGATCATCGCGGGCAAGAAGCGCACGATCGCGGCGTTGCCGTCGTCGACGGATGCCTGCCCGCCGCCGACGAGCAGTTCGGTGCCCGGTGGGGCCTCGATCGCCCGCAGGCCCTGCACGGCGTCGCCGGCCGCGCCGCCCTCGACACCCTCGGCGTAGAGGGCCTGGATCGCGGTCACGTCGTTCTTCGTCGCGAGCACGACGGCCTGCGAGATGCCGTCCACCTGCTTGGCCTCGGCGACGACCCTCGACAGATCACCCGGGGATGCGGGTGCCCCGCCGGGGCCGCGCAGGACCAGCGTCGCTCCTTCGCCGGTCGACGGGAACTCGGTCGCGAGGGTCTCGGTGGCGATGCGGGCCGGATCGTCGGCCGGCAGTGCGGTGTAGGTGATCTCGCCGAGTGTCGCCTTCGTCAGCGGCGCGGCGAGCACCAGCAGGCCCGCGGTGATGCCGACCGCGACGACCGCCGGTCGCCTCATCACCTTCGTGACGACACCGCCCCAGAAGCGCTGTGCGCGTTCCTCGCCGCGTTGCGCCGCACCCTTACGCCACGACAGTGCGTCGATGCGGTGTCCGAGGATCGCGAGCAGCGCGGGCAGGACGGTCAGCGACAGCACCGCCGCACCCGTCACGGCTGCGATCGCGCCGAAACCGAGCGAGCGGATCACCGCCTGCGGGAACACCAGCATGCCCGCGAACGCGCACACCAGCAGCAGACCCGAGAACATCACGGTGCGACCGGCCGTCAGCACGGTCCGGCGGGCCGCGTCGGCGGGCGCCGCTCCTGTCGCCAACTCCTCACGGAAGCGACTGACGATGAACAGGCCGTAGTCGATCGCCAGCCCCAGCCCGATGAGCGACGCGACGTTGAGCGCGAACGAACTGACCTCGGTCACCCCGGTGAGCAGGCGCAGGATGCCCAGTGAACTGAGGACCGAGAGCAGTCCGACGAACACCGGGACGGCGGCCGCGGCCACCCCGCCGAACACGAACACCAACAGCACCAACGTGATCGGAATCGCGATGGCCTCGGCGCGGACCAGGTCGGCCTGCAACCGGTTGCTGAGCGAGACCCCGACCACGGCCCCACCCGCGAATTCGGATTCCACCCCGTCGATCTCGAGCCTCGGCAGCAGGTCGCCGAAATTGGCGACGGTCACCTCCGCGTCGGGCGAGAGCACGATCGACGCGGCCACCTTCGTCCCGTCGTTCGAGAGCAGCAACTGTTTCGCCGGCGGGACAGCGGTCCAGTACGACGTCACCGACTGGGTCGGCACGTCGGCCGCGAACCGGTCGAGGGTCTCGGTGACGACCGGCTCCAGCTCGGCGAGGGTCTGCCCCGCAGGGACCGTGTAGATCGCGACGATGTCGGGATCCTGGCGGCCGAAGTTGTCGTCGACGATCTTCGACACCTGTGCCGATTCGCTTCCCGGATCGGTGTAGCCGCCCTGACTGAGTTTGGAGAACACGCCGGTGCCCCAGATTCCCGCCACCACGGCGGCGATCAGAACGACCGCCAGTACCCACCATTTGCGTGCAACGACGATCGAGGCCCAGCGTGTCATTCCCGCGACTCTAGCGACCGACCCGGCCCGTCATCTCCGTCCAGGGGCGCCACCCGTCGATCCCCGGCGTCGTCCACTGAGACCATCGTGGGCATGGATGACGTTCGAGTGTGCTTCGTCGGTGACTCCTTCGTTGCGGGAGTGGGAGATTCCGAGTTCCTCGGCTGGGCGGGTCGACTCGCGGCGGGGTCCCCGGCGACGGCGCTGACGGCCTACAACCTCGGGGTGCGACGGCAGACGTCGAGTGACATCCGGGGCCGTTGGCGGGACGAGTGCGCGCAGCGCCTGCCTGCGGGTGTCGACCGGCGCGTGGTGTTCTCGTTCGGCGTCAACGACACGACCGTCGAGGGTGGCGCGCCGCGTGTCGACCCGCACGTGTCCGTGGAGAATCTCGCCGCGATGCTCGCGGGGTGTGCGGCGCGCGGATGGCGGGCGCTGGTCGTGGGACCGCCGCCGATCGACGACGCAGATCAGAATGCGCGCACGGCCGCGCTCGACCGGCGGTTCGCCGCGGTCTGCCGGTCTGCCGGTGTCGAGTACGTTCCGGTCCTCGACGCCCTCGTCGCCGACCCGGTCTGGATGCAGCAGGTGCGGGACGGGGACGGAGCCCACCCGGACAGCGGCGGATACCGGACGCTCGCGGCGCTGGTGCGCCCCGTGTGGGAGGAGTGGACGACCATGGTCCGATCCGAGGGCCGGTAACCTTCCGCGACGGGACTGCGCTACCTATGCTCCGGGTGTGCTGTCGACCTTCGATCCCCGGACCCCACGTGAGCGGGGCGCCGGATCCGTCACAGACTGGGACGAGATCAAGCAGTGGTCGGACGCGGTGTACATGCCGTACTCGGTGCGGCCGGTGGGGCGCGGACTAGTCCCCGCGTCCGACATGTTCTCGGTGAAGATCGCCGAGATGACGCTCACCCGGTTCAGCTACGGGATTCCGGTGGCGCTGAGCGAATTCGAGCCCGAGGCCGGCAACGTCCTGGTGCTCACCACCTTGAATGGGCGGACACGGCACGAAGTGACCACGAAGTCCAGCGTCGACCTGAGGTCCGGACAGACGTTCGTCGTCGACTGCAGTCGGGTCGACTACGGGTTTGCCGCCGACGCCGACCATCTTCAGCTCAACCTCACGATCCCGCACCGGTTGTTGGCCGATTTCGCGCTGCGGTGGTGGGGGCGGGCTCCCGACGACCGGCTGTGGCGGCACAAGTGCGTCGTCGGCGGCCCGGGTAGCCCATGGTTGGCGTTGTTGGACTACGCTTCGCGCACCCTGGCGACGGACCGGGATACGATCGCGCACCGTCGCATCGGAACGAATCTGCAGGAAATCATCGCGGCACAGGTGCTCGAGGAATGGGCGGCGAGTGCGGGTGTCGACCCGGCGCCGGCCCCGGCAGTGCCCGCGCCCGGCTACGTCAGGCGGGCGGTGCGATACATCGAAGACAACGCTCGCGACCTTCCGACGGTGGCCGAGGTAGCCCAGGAGGTCGGTGTCAGCGTCCGGGCGCTGTCCGGCGGATTCCGCGAATACCTCGGGATCACCCCGCGGGACTGTCTGCGCGAGCACCGGCTGGAGGGAGTGCGGCGAGAGCTGTCCTCCCATGCGACGACGACGGTCGCCGCGGCCGCGGGTGCGTGGGGGTACGTCAACATGGGTGTCTTCGCCGCGGCTTACCGGCAACGGTTCGGTGAGAACCCGTCCGACACCCTGCGTCGCGGAAGGAAGTGACGCCGATCACGAATATCTGCCGGTTCGAGACGGTGATTGCCGATCGAGGACGCGGGCGCCGCGGAAATCCCCCTAGGTTGCTCTCCTGTACGAGGTCATTGACGGGAGATGAACTGTGGAACAACGTGATTCGAAGCTGAACTCCGTGCTCGACGGCGTGACGGGTGCCGGTGCCGGGCAGATACCCGGTGTGGTCGCGATGCTGACCGACCGGAACGGGACCATGTACGAGGGTTCGGCCGGAGTTCGGTCGATACTCGACGCGCGGCCGATGACACCCGACACCGTGTTCGCCATGTTCTCGACGACGAAAGCGATCACCGGCACCGCCGTGCTGCAGTGCGTGGAGGAGGGGCTCCTCGATCTCGACGCTCCGGCGTCGAACTACCTGCCGGAGATCGGGAAACTCGAAGTGATCGACGGCTTCGATGCGCAGGGGGCGCCCGTGCTGCGGGCACCCCGACGCGCGATCACGACGCGCATGCTGCTGCTGCACACTGCCGGATTGGGTTACCCGTTCTTCGACGAGACGTACCACCGGTTGACGGTCGAGCACGGCTGGCCGAGCGTCATCACCGGCACCAAGGCCGCGCTGACGACGCCGCTGCTGTTCGATCCGGGTGAGCGCTGGCAGTACGGATCGAACATCGACTGGGCAGGGCTGGTCGTCGAGGCTGTGCGGGGCGAGCGACTGGGCGACGTGATGTCCGAGCGCATCTTCACCCCCTTGGGGATGTCGGACACGGCCTTCCGGCTCGACGAGGCGATGGAGCAGCGGCGGGCGACGATCCATCAGCGGCGGGCGGACGGGGTGCTCGAACCGCTCGACCTGGTGTTGCCGCAGGATCCCGAGGTGCACATGGGTGGTCACGGGCTGTACTCGACCGTCGGGGACTACACCAGGTTCCTCCGCATGTGGTTGAACGACGGTATGGGTGACCATGGCCGCGTCCTCGAGGCAGCAACAGTCGAGCGGGCTGTCCTGAGCGGGCTGGACGGGCAGCAGGTGACGATGCTGCCCGGCGTCGAACCGGAGCTGTCCAACGACGCCGAGTTCTTCCCCGGGCAGCGTAAATCGTGGGCGTACACGTTCATGGTCAACGACGAGCCGGCGCCGACCGGCCGGCCGGCGGGCTCGCTCGCCTGGGCTGGGCTCGCGAACCTCTATTACTGGATCGATCGGCAGAACGGCATCGCAGGTATGTGGGCCGCGCAGGTTCTGCCCTTCGCGGACCGCGCATCACTCGACGGCTACCTCGAGTTCGAAGCGGCTGCCTATCGCACGCTGGGGCCGTAGGGCCACCGTCCGGCAGGGGTGCTCGCGTTGACCCTGCCGGGCACACGTGCCACACTCGAACATGAGTTCGAAAGATGCGTCTTCCCCTCCGCGTCTTCCTGTACGCGCAGGCGTGTGTCCTGCGGGAAGGTGGCAGTTGGATGGGTTGGGGCCACGGTCCGCCGACGTGGGCGGAGATGGAACGGGTGCTGTCGGGGCGCCCGCGGCACGAGTCGCAGTTCCCGGGCGACGGCGGCGACAGCCCGGCGTGGTCCCGCAAGCGCGGCGCCTACCTGGCCGACGGTGCGGTTCGCCCGGTCGGTGCCACCGTTCCGTACGCCGAGCTGCACACCCACTCGGCCTTCAGCTTCCTCGACGGTGCCAGCCCGCCCGAGGAACTCGTCGAGGAAGCCGTGCGGCTCGGGCTGGACGCGATCGCGCTCACCGACCACGACGGCATGTACGGCGTGGTCCGGTTCGCCGAGGCCGCGAAGGAGCTGGGCATGCGGACGGTGTTCGGGGCCGAACTGTCCCTCGACGCCACCCCGCGCACCGGCACCCCCGACCCCGGCGGCACGCATCTTCTGGTGCTGGCTCGCGGGCAGGAAGGGTACCGGCGGCTGTCGCGGCAGATTGCGGCCGCGCACCTGGCCGGTGGGGAGAAGGGCAAGCCCCGCTACGACTACGACGCGCTCACGGAGGCGGCGGGCGGGCACTGGCAGATCCTCACCGGGTGCCGCAAGGGGCACGTGCGCAGTGCACTCGCCGCCGGCGGTCCCGACGCCGCCGAAGCTGCGCTGCGCGACCTCGTCGACCGGTTCGGGGCCGATCGGGTCACCGTCGAACTCACCCATCGCGGCCTGCCGGAGGACGACGAGATCAACGCGGCGCTCGCGGAAATCGCCACGCGACAGCAGCTTCCCGTGATCGCGTCGACTGCGGCGCACTTCGCCGGTCCACACCGACGACGGCTGGCGATGGCGATGGCCGCCGTGCGGGCCAGGCAGAGCCTGGACGAGGCGGCGGGCTGGCTCGCGCCCACCGGCGGTGCGCACCTGCGGTCCGGGGCCGAGATGGTGCGGCTGTTCGCGCAGTGCCCCGAGGCGGTGGCGGGCGCCGCCGCGCTGGGGCTCGAGTGCGCGTTCGATCTGCGGCTCATCGCGCCGAAACTCCCGCCGTTCGACGTCCCGGACGGGCACACGGAAGCGAGCTGGCTGCGCGAGCTGACCATGCAGGGGGCACGCCGGCGGTACGGGCCACCGTCGGCGAACCCGGCCGCATACGCGCAGATCGAACACGAACTCGACATCATCGAACGGCTGACCTTTCCCGGCTACTTCCTCGTGGTCCACGACATCGTCTCGTTCTGCAAGGGCAACGACATCCTCTGCCAGGGAAGGGGTTCGGCCGCCAACTCGGCGGTCTGCTACGCGATCGGCATCACCAACGTCGACCCGGTGCGCAACAAGCTGTTGTTCGAACGGTTCCTCTCGCCCGAGCGGGACGGCCCGCCCGACATCGACGTCGACATCGAATCCGATCGACGCGAGGAGGCCATCCAGCACGTCTACACCAAGTACGGCCGCGAGTACGCCGCGCAGGTCGCCAACGTCATCACCTACCGCGGCAAGTCGTCGGTGCGGGACATGGCCCGGGCGCTCGGCTTCTCGCAGGGCCAGCAGGACGCGTGGAGCAAGCAGGTCAGCCGGTGGACCGGCGTCGGCCAGGAGACCGACACCGACATCCCGCCGGCCGTGCTGGAGCTGGCCGCGCAGATCGAGGGCTTTCCCCGGCACCTCGGCATCCACTCCGGCGGCATGGTGATCTGCGACCGGCCCATCGCCGACGTGTGCCCGGTGGAATGGGCGCGCATGGAGAATCGCAGCGTTCTGCAGTGGGACAAGGACGACTGCGCCGCAGTGGGATTGGTGAAGTTCGACCTGCTCGGCCTCGGCATGCTCTCGGCGCTGCACTACATGATCGACCTGGTCGCCGAACACAAGGGGATCGAGGTGGACCTGGCGCAGCTCGACCTGTCCGAGCAGGCGGTCTACGAGATGCTGCAACGCGCCGACTCGGTGGGGGTGTTCCAGGTGGAGTCGCGAGCCCAGATGGCGACACTGCCGCGCCTGAAGCCTCGCAACTTCTACGACCTCGTCGTCGAGGTCGCGCTCATCCGGCCCGGGCCGATCCAGGGCGGTTCGGTGCATCCGTACATCCGGCGCCGCAACGGTCGCGAGCCCGTCGTCTACGACCATCCGTGTCTCGAGAAGGCGCTGGCGCGCACGTTGGGGGTGCCGCTGTTCCAGGAGCAGCTCATGCAGATGGCTGTCGACGCCGCCGGTTTCAGCGCCGCCGAAGCCGACCAGCTGCGGCGCGCGATGGGCTCCAAGCGGTCGCCCGAGAAGATGGAACGCCTGCGCGGGCGGCTCTACGACGGCATGCGGGAGTTGCACGGCATCACCGGCGACGTCGCCGACCGGATCTACGAGAAGCTGCACGCGTTCGCGAACTTCGGCTTCCCCGAGAGTCATTCGCAGTCCTTCGCGTCGCTCGTCTTCTACTCGTCGTGGTTCAAGCTGCACCACCCGGCGGCGTTCTGCGCGGGCCTGCTGCGTGCGCAGCCGATGGGCTTCTACTCGCCGCAATCCCTCGTCGCCGACGCCCGCCGGCACGGGGTGCGAGTGCACGGGGCCGACGTCAACGCGAGCCTCGCGCACGCCACCCTCGAAGCATGCGGCACCGAGGTGCGGCTGGGGTTGGGAGAGGTGCGCGGCATCGGTGACGCGCTCGCCGACCGTATCGTCGCGGCCCGGGCGGAGGACGGGCCGTTCCGGTCGATCCTGGATCTGACCGGTCGGATCGACCTGACCACGGGGCAGGTCGAGTCCCTCGCGACGGCCGGAGCGTTGAGCTGCTTCGGTCTGTCCCGGCGCGAGGCGCTGTGGGCGGCCGGCGCCGCGGCGGGGGAGCGCCCGGACCGGTTGCCGGGGATGGGGGCGTCCACCCGTGCGCCGGCCCTGCCGGGTATGAGCGACCTCGAACTCGCCGCCGCCGACGTCTGGGCGACGGGCGTCTCGCCCGACAGCTACCCGACGGAGTTCCTGCGCCCGCAACTCGACGCGCTGGGAGTGCTGCCGGCGTCGCGACTGCTCGACGTCCCGGACGGGGACCGGGTGCTGGTCGGGGGAGCGGTGACCCATCGGCAACGGCCCGCCACCGCGGCCGGGGTGACCTTCGTCAACCTCGAGGACGAGACCGGAATGGTCAACGTCGTGTGTTCGGTTGGGCTGTGGGCGAGGTATCGCAAACTCGCCACCAGCGCCCCGGCGTTGCTTGTGCGGGGGAAGGTGCAGAACGCGGAGGGTGCGGTGACCGTGGTCGCGGACCATCTGCAGCTGATGGACCTGCGGATGGCGAGTAGGTCGCGGGACTTCCGCTGAGAGCAGCTTCACACCCTCTCGGATACCCCCTGGGGTATAGTCGGTCGCAACATTGAGGAGGTAGATCGTGAAGGTTGTCATCGTCGGAGGTGTCGCCGGCGGAATGTCCGCGGCCACCCGCATGCGTCGTCTGGACGAGTCGGCGGAGATCGTCGTCTTCGAGCGCGGCGCGCACGTGTCGTTCGCGAACTGCGGTCTGCCCTACTACGCCGGTGGCGTCATCGAGGACCGCGACGAACTGCTGTTGCAGACGCCCGAGAGTCTCGGAGCCCGTTTCCGCCTCGACGTCCGCGTCCGCAGTGAGGTCGCCGCGATCGATCCCGACGCCCGCACCGTCACCGTCCACGACCTCGCGTCGGGAGACACCTACGTCGAGAGCTACGACGAACTGGTGCTGAGCACCGGCGCGAGCCCCATCGTGCCGCCGCTGCCCGGCGTCGAACGCGCGCTGATCCTGCGCGACGTCGAGGACGTCGACCGGTTGGTGGAACAGATCGAGTCGGCGCAGACGTCCGGGGCGCCCAGCGCCGTCATCGTCGGTGCCGGTTTCATCGGCGTCGAACTGGCCGAGAACCTGCGCCACCGCGATCTCGCGGTCACCGTCGTCGAACTCGCCGACCAGGTGCTGGCGCCGCTCGACCCCGAGATGGCGGCACCCGTCGCCGACCGGATGCGCGAGAACGGCGTGCGCCTCGAACTCGGCACCCAGCTGACCTCGATCGGGGCGACCACCGCCGAACTGGCGGACGGACGCACGCTCCCGGCGGACATCGTCGTCATGGCGATCGGTGTCCGGCCCGAGAACACGCTCGCGAAGATGGCGGGCGCGGAGCTGGGGGAGCGCGGCGGCGTGGTGGTCGACGACCGGATGCGCACCTCGGTCCCGCATATCTTCGCCGTCGGCGACGCCGTCGAGAAGCGTGACGCGGTGGGCGGCGGGGTCGCGATGATCCCGCTCGCCAACCCGGCGAACCGACAGGGTCGTCTCGTGGCCGACGTCATCGCCGGCCGTCCGGTGCGGGCCACGTCGTCGTCCGGTACCGCGGTCGTCGGGGTGTTCGGGCTGATCGTCGCCGCGACTGGCTGGAACGAGAAGCGGCTTCGCGCGGCGGGTCGTGCCTACCGGGCGATTCACACCCATCCGCAGTCGCACGCCGGGTACTACCCGGGTGCGCAGCAGATGGCGATCAAGCTGCTCGTCGACCCCGAGACGGACGCCATCCTCGGAGCCCAGGCCGTGGGCGGCGAGGGCGTGGACAAGCGCATCGACATCATCGCCACCGCGATGGCCGGTGGGCTGACCGCGTCGGACCTGGCCGACTTGGAACTGGCGTATGCGCCGCAGTTCGGTTCGGCCAAGGATCCGGTGAACATGCTCGGCTACATCGCCGACAACCTGCGCACCGACTCCACCCGCACGGTCCAGTGGCACGAACTCGATACGCTGGTCGCCGGTGGCGCGTCGCTCGTCGACGTCCGCACCGCCGACGAGTTCGCGGCCGGCGCCGTCCCGGGCGCCGTCAACGTCCCGCTCGACGAGCTCAGGGACCGGGTCGGCGAACTGCCGGCCGGCGACCTGATCGTGCACTGCCAGGTGGGCCAGCGCGGCCACACCGCAGTGCGCCTGCTCGCCGGGTTGGGCCGACCCGCGGCCAACCTCGACGGCGGCTACAAGACGTGGGACGCAGGGCAGCGCGCGAAGGCGCCGGCCGGCGTCTCGTGAACCCCTGAACACTCGGAAGGAACCTTCTATGCGCGAGATCGACGTGAACGAACTCGAAGCGGTGTTGGCCACCGGCGCCCCGCTCGTCGACGTCCGTGAGGCGGACGAGTACGCCGAGGCGCGGGTGCCCGGCGCGGCCTCGATCCCGCTGAGCGAGTTCGTCGCGCGCGTCGACGAGGTTCCGGCCGACGGCACTGTCTACGTCATCTGCGCGGCCGGCGGCCGCAGCGCCCAGGCCGCGCAGTACCTCGAGGCCCGCGGTGTCGACGCCGTCAACGTCGTCGGCGGCACCATGGCATGGCTGCAGTCCGGCCGCGCCGTCGAGTCCGGCAGCTAGCTCCACCCGAACCCGGTCGAAACCGAGTGGTTCTCGACCGGGTTCTCTTTAGCCCTCACATATACCCCCACCCGTATTTCCGTCCCTCGCGTTTTGCGCACTTATCGCGCGAATCCCACCCGTGAAACCGCGCTAAGTGCGCAAAACGCGGGACGGAACCAGACACCCACAACACCGAAAGGCATCTCCCATGACCACCACCGGACAGCGGCAGGACTCCCCGCCGCCATCCACCGAGTCCGTCGGCGGCCCACTCGCCCGGCTCGGTGCCGCGATGGCCGACAACTTCAAATGGGTGATCACCGCGTGGCTCGTGCTGGTCGTCGCCCTCGGCGCCGCGGCGCCCTCGGTGTTCAGCTCGCTGGCCGGTGCCGGCTGGCAGGCCAACGGCTCCGAGTCGGTGCAGGTGCGCGAGCTCGCACAGGAACACTTCGGCGGCAACGCGTCGTCGGCGATCCAGGTCGTCGTCCACTCCGACGAGAAGCCGCTCGACGACCCCGCGGTGCAGCAGGTGCTCGGCGAGGCGACGTCGGTGCTGCAGGCCGACGCCCGCATCGGCGAGGTGATCCCGCCGCAGCCCGGCATGACGATCAGCCCCGACGGGCACACCGGCATCCTCGTCGCCGGCGCGAACGCGAACACCGACGACATGGTGCGCGCGGTCGACGACCTCGGCGGCGACCTGAAGGCGCTCTCGGGCGACGGCATCGACGTCTACCCGACCGGCGCGTCGGCACTGTGGAGCGACTTCAACAAGGCCAACCACGACGCCATGATCAAGGCCGAGATGATGTCGTGGCCGGTCACGCTCGGCATCATGGTCCTCGCGTTCGGCTCGCTCGTCGCCGCGGGTCTGCCGCTGCTGCTGACCCTCGCGGGTCTGGTCGCGTCCGCCGGCGGCCTGGTGCTGCTCAACGAGATCACTCCGATCTCCGTGTGGGCCATGAACTTCGCGATGATGTTCGCGCTCGCGCTCGGCATCGACTACGCGCTGTTCCTCGTCGTCCGCTTCCGGGACGCGTTGCGTAAGAACGCGAACGCGCGCCTGGCGGTCGCCGAGACGATGGACACCGCCGGCAAGGCTGTCCTGCTCTCGGGACTGACGGTGCTGGTGAGTCTGTCCGCCGTGCTGCTCGTCCCCGCGCCCGCGGTCCGGACGATGGCGGTCGGCATCATGCTCGCGGTCGTGTTCGTTCTCGCGGCGACGCTGACGCTGCTGCCCGCCGTGCTCGCGAAGCTGGGCCGCAAGGTCAACGCCGGCTCGCTGCCGTACGCCAAGAAGCAGCAGACCGAGACCGACGGCTCGCCGCTGTTCACCAAGTGGGGCAAGCTGCTCGACCGGCACCCGCTGCCGTTCGCGGTCGGTGCCGTCGCGATCCTGATCGGACTCGCGATCCCGGTGCTGGGCCTCAAGGTCGCGATGCCGTCCATCCAGGTGGTCCCCGAGGACGCCGCCGTGCGTCAGGGATACGAACTGGTGCAGGAGCAGATGGGTGTCGGCGCGCCGGGCGCGCTGCAGATCGTGGTCCCCGAGGCCGACGCGCCCGCTGCGGCCCAGGCCGCGGCAACCGTCGACGGTGTGGCCGCGGTGACGCCCGCGATGCCGGCGTCGGACGGGTCCGGTCTGGTGATGATGCAGGCGCTGCCGACTGTCGATCCGTCGGATCCCGCGCTCGGCGGAACGCTCGACACACTGCGTGGCGAACTGCCCGACAGCGCCCTGGTCGGCGGTGCGCCGGCGGAGAACCTGGACCTGCAGACGGCGTTGAACGATTACCTGCCGATCGTCATCGGCGTGATCCTGGTGCTGGGCTTCCTGCTGCTGCTGGTCGCCCTGCAGGCCCCGCTGGTCTCGCTGATCGGCACGGTCGTGAGCCTGCTGTCGACCGCTGCGGCGTTCGGTGCATCGAAGCTGATCTTCCAGGACGGGCACCTGTCCGATCTGCTCGGCTTCACCCCGCAGGGCTTCCTCGACGGCTGGGGGCCGGTGTTCTTCTTCGCGATGATCTTCGCGATCGCGATGGACTACACGGTGTTCCTGCTGTCGACGGTCAAGGAGCAGTACGAGAAGACCGGTAGCGCGCGGGGTGCCCAGATCTCGGGCATGGCGCATTCCGGACGGGTCATCTTCGCGGCCGCGGCCGTCATGGTGGGCGTGTTCTTCAGCTTCGCGCTCGCCGAGCCGCTGCCGCCGAAGGAGATGGGCATCCTGCTGGGCATCGCCGTCCTGCTCGACGCCGTGCTGATCCGCCTGATCCTGCTGCCGGCGCTGCTGCGGCTGACCGGGAACGCGGCCTGGTGGTCGCCGAACTGGCTGCGCAAGGCGCTGCCGAACATCAAGTTCTCGCACGGGTGATCCCGACACCGGATCCGGCTGATGACAGTGGTCACAGCCGGATCCGGCGGGATACCCCTGTGGGTAATCTGGAAGGGAAACGAGGAGGTCTCATGACCGGAGACGAAGAGAGCATCGCCCAGGTGCTCAACCGCCTGCGCCGCGCGCAGGGACAGCTGGCCGGAGTCATTTCGATGATCGAGAACGGCCGCGAGTGCAAGGACGTCGTCACGCAGTTGGCGGCGGTGTCCCGCGCGCTCGACCGGGCCGGCTTCAAGATCGTCGCGACCGGGCTGCGCGAATGCCTGTCCGGTGACGGCAAGGCGTCCGAACCGCTCACCGAGGCCGAACTCGAGAAGCTGTTCCTGGCCCTGGCCTGACGACAACCCTCCTGAAATCGACCCCGAGGAGTCCGTGATGGAACTGGGAATCTCGACCCGACTGAACACCGAGTTCGACGACGCCATCGCCAGGACGCGGGCGGCGTTGCAGGAGCAGGGTTTCGGTGTGCTCACCGAGATCGACATGCAGGCGACGCTGAAGGCGAAGATCGGCGCCGAGATGGAGCGGTACGTCATCCTCGGCGCGTGCAATCCGCAGCTCGCCCACCGTGCGGTCGGGGTGGACCGGCAGATCGGTCTGCTGCTGCCGTGCAACGTCGTGGTCCGTTCCGACGGCGACGGCGTGATCGTCGAGGCGATGAACCCGGCGCTCATGGTCGCGGTGACCGAGGAGCCCGGGCTCGAGGAGGTTGCCGCCGAGGCGACGACCCGCCTGCAGGCCGCGATCGACGCGCTGACCTGACGGTCGATCCGGCTCAGGCCGGAGCCGGTAGCGCCCTGGTTCGAACCCGGTGTGCGGTGTGCACGGCCACCACACACCAGGCGAGGACCAGGGCGCACAGCAGTCCGGCCGACAGCAGTCGCGGGATCTCGAAGTCGCCCGCGACACCGAACGCTCCCATCCCCACGGCACACGCGCCGACCGGGAAGATGAAGCTCCACCAGCTCATGGTGAACGTGAGACCCGAACGGAAGGCGCGCGCCGTGAGGACGCCGACCGCGGCGAGGACGACGATCATGACCGTCCCCATCAGCAGGCCGTAACCCAGGCCGAACAGGTGCAGTGCATTCGCGGTGTCGTGTCCGACGGCGTGTCCGGCCGCGGTTCCCAGGTTGTTGGCGGCCGCGATCGACTGCCCGACGATGCCGAGCGGGATCCACATGGTCGGCAGCGCCTGGAGCGGCGGCAGGCCGCCGTCGCGGAACTCGGCCGCGAGCAGCGCGACGATGAACAGCGCGAAGACCAGCGCGAGCGTGAACAGCGCATAGCAGCCTGCCAGCATCGCGACCCGCGGCCCGCCCTCGGGCAGATGGGTCACCAGGGCGGCGCCGGTCGCGGCCGACACCATGGGCGGCACCACCGGCATCAGCCACGCAGGGACCGCGGTGCCGCGATCGGCGACGGCCCGCAACCGTCCCGCCATCACCGCGCTGGTCGCAAGGCCGCCGATGGTGCCGAGCGCCCACAGTGTCCCGGCGATACCGAACGCGAGCCCGGCCGGGATCACCGTCGAGCCGACTGCCGCGGTGCCGGCACCGACGGTGAGCACGGCCATCGGCAGCGCGCCGTAGAACGGGAACATCGTGGTGCTGCGTGCGTACTCGCGGGCGTGCTCGGTGTGCCGGATCCAGTGCACCGCGAAAGCGGTCACGAGCACCGCGAGCAGGGTCACCGCGAGAAGCCAGAACGTCAGGGCGATCCCGCGTCGGCCCGGCAGATTCACCGGGAGCGACGACGTGGCGACGGCGATGATGCCGGTGCCCATGACCACGGCGAACCAGTTGGGTGTCAGATGTGCCAGACGCGGAGCGGTAAGCATGAAACCAAGGTTGCCGTTCCGACGTTGTTGCCGGTAGAAGGCTTGGAGTGGAAGGGATACAAACTCCGTTTGTGGGTCTAGCCTTGGGGGTATGCCGCTTTCGAACCGTGTTCCCGAACTCGCCGCGCTGGACGTGCTGGTCGCGGTGGGCAGGCTCGGGAGCATGGGCGCGGCCGGACGCGAACACGGACTCAGCCAGCAGGCCGTCAGTGCGCGCGTGCGCTCCGCGGAGCGTCAGCTCGGGCTGCGGGTGTTCGATCGCGGCGCCGGCGGTGTCCAGCCCACCGCCGAGGGTGCGCTGATCCTCGAATGGGCGTCAGCGATCCTCGACTCCGCCGAGGAGATGGCGTCGGGCGTCGCCGCCCTGCGCGGCGAACGGGACGCGAACCTGACCGTCGCCGCCAGCATGACGATCGCCGAATACCTCGTTCCGGGCTGGACCGTCGCGATGCGGCGCAAGTACCCGAACGTCGTCACCTCGGTGCGCCTGCTCAACTCCACCGACGTGGCGGCCCAGGTGCGGGCGGGCGAGGCGGACCTCGGATTCGTCGAGGGCCCGACGGCCCCCGACGGTCTGCGCGCGGTCGAGGTGGCGCACGACGAACTGGTCGTGATCGTCCCGCCCGACCACAAGTGGATCGCGCGGGCCCCGATCGACCCCAGTGAGCTCGCGGCCACGCCGCTGATCCAGCGCGAGCCCGGCTCCGGCACCCGGACGACGCTCGAACACGCGGTCCCCGGCTGCGTCGACCCACTGCTCGAACTCACGTCGTGCACCGCCGTCAAGGCTGCGGTCGTCGCGGGCAACGCCCCGGCCGTCGTCTCGTCGCTCGCGGTCGAAGCCGACCTCCACGACGGACGGCTCGCGTCGGTTCCGGTGCAGGGCCTGCGCATGCCGCGACGGCTGCTCGCGGTGTGGGACGGATCTCGCGGGTTGCGCGGCGCGGCACGCGATTTCCTCGACATCGCCTGCGGTCGCAGCTGAGCGCCGGTCGAGCGTTCGCCGTCAGATGCCCATCGCGCGGGCCATCAGCGGCCACGACTGGTGCAGGTCGTCCTGCCAGTACCCCCACGAATGGGTGCCGGTCGGATTGAAGTCGAACGTCGCCGGGATGTTCAGGGCGCGAAGGCGATCGGCGAGATTGCGGGTGCAGGCGTTGGTCGCGGCCTCGATCGCACCGCCCACGACGACCTGACGGGCGAACAGGACCGGCTCCCCGTCGACACCGGGTGCACCCAGATGGTCGTGCGGCCCCGGTAGACCCGAGCCGGACGAGACGAACAGTTCGGTCCCACGGAGCTTCTCCGCGTTGCGAACAGGGTCGTTGGCCAGCCGTGCCGGGCTCCCCGGCGGCCCCCACATGTTCACCGGATCGCCCCCGCCCGCCGACCGGACCACCAGGTCCACGAAGGCCGATCCCATCGGGGTGCTCGTCTCGGCGCACCCACTGTAGGACCCGACGGCCCTGTACAGGCCGGGCGCTGCGATCGCCAGGTTGAGGACGGACGTCGCCGTCATGGAGATGGCGGCGATCGAATTGGTGCCGTTCCCGCCGAACTCGGCGTCGATGATCGGCGGCAGTTCACGGGTCAGGAACGTCTGCCACTTGTTACGGCCGAGGACCGGATCATCGCGTTCCCAGTCGGTGTAGTAGCTGGCGGTGCCGCCCATCGGGGTCACGACGTTGACGTGCTTGTCCGCGAAGAACTCCGTGACGTCCGTGTTGGCCTGCCAGGTCGCGCCGGTCTCACCGCCGCCCGCGCCGTTGAGCAGGTACAGCGTCGGGCGCGGACGTGACGTGTCGGCCGGCAGCAGTACCCGGACGGGGACGACGCGGTCCATCGACTCCGAGTAGACGTGTGCGGTGCGCACGCGTGCGTCGGTGCTGTCGCCATCGATTCCGGTGAGGTGGGACAGCGGTTGTGCTCCGGCGACGGCGGCATCGCTCAGGGTCGTGATCAGCAGCGCTGCGAGAGACAGCGCCGAGGCGGCGAACACGTTTCGCGCGCGGCGAAGTGCTCCGTTTCGCATGGGTGGTGGTCCTTCGATGGTTCCGAGGGGGTGGACCCGACATACCCGAAACGCTGCGTAACGTGCAATTCCCCTGATACATCCGGTTTTCGAGGGCACTGTATCGCGTCGCCCGGCCCGGATGGGGCAGATCGGACATTCGTGCCGCGGGCGATGTCCCTGTGCGTGCAGTCAGTTGACGATCAGCACGCCGACCAACGCGATCGCGGCCACCCATACCGTCGACATCGCGGCCAGCGCGAGGGGGCGCGGTCCCACCTTCCTGATGGTGGCGATGTGCACGCCGGTGCCGAGTGCGAACATCGCGGCGGTCAACAGGGCGGTCTGCACGACCTTGGCGACGGAGAGCACGCCGTCGGGAAGCACTCCGGTCGAGCGCAGCGCGGCGCACGCGAGGAACGCGACCACGAACAGCGGTACCAGCGGCGGCCGGGTCCCGGCCGTCGTGCCGTCGGACCGGCGGCGCTGCTGGAGACCGATCACGGCCATGACCGGAGCGAGCATCACCACCCGGGCGAGCTTCACGACGGCTGCGACGGCGAGGGCGCCGCCTCCGATGGCGCCGCCCGCCGCGATGACCTGTGCGACCTCGTGGATCGACCCGCCCGCCCACATGCCGGCCGTGGTCTCGTCCATGCCCAGCGCGCGGGAGAGCAGCGGAATCGTGGGGATCATCAGGGTGCCGAAGAGCACCACGAGCGCCACCGCGGTGAGGACTTCCTCCTCCTTGGCGTCGACGACCCCGTCGACCGCGGCGGTTGCGGCCGCACCGCAGATCGAGAACCCGCAGGCGATCAGGAGCCGCTGGGTCCAGGACAGACCGAGCACGCTGCCCATCATCATCGTTCCGGTGATGCCGAGCGTGACGATCGCGACGACGACCGCGATCATGCCCCACCCGAGCCCGACGATGTCGCTGAGCATCAGCTGCAGACCGAGTAGCGCGATCCCCACCCGCAGGAGCTTCTTCGAGGAGAACGTGAGCCCGGGCCGGATCGTCGCCGGAAGCTGCACGGTGTTGGCGGCGACGGCGCCGAGCACGATCGCGATCAGCAGCGGGCTGACGGTCGGAAGCAGGCGCCCGACGCCCATCGCGACGGCGGTGGCCACGGCGGCGACCGCCACTCCCGGCATCAGCGAGGCCGCGGCGGCCCGGGCGCGGCCGGGTGCCTCGGGGGCGGTGGTCTGCTGCTCGACGCTACTGCTCATGGCTTCCAGATTCCGTCACTGAACGGTCGTTCGGTAGACGGCAAAACGGTATGGCGGCATATCGATCGGATATGTCAATAGTTCGGCGCATACAATCTGCGAATGCGTCGCCGCTGGCCCGACCTCGATGTCCTGGAACTGCTCGTGGGCGTCGACGACCACGGAAGTCTCAGCGCGGCAAGCAGAAACGCGGGAATGGCGCAGCCCAACGGGAGCCGCGCGATCAAACAGCTCGAGCGGCAACTCGGTATGCCGCTGCTGGATCGGCGTACCACCGGATCCACACTCACCCCGCAGGGCACCGTGGTCGTGCACTGGGCACGCCGCCTGCTCGACGAGGCGCACCGACTTCTCGACGTCGCCGACGGGCTGAGAGCCGAACGTTCCGCGGAGCTGACGATCGGCGCCAGTATGACCGTCGCCGAACATCTGCTCCCCGGGTGGCTGGGTCGCTTCCGGGGGCTCGACGCCGACGTCACCATCCATCTCCAGGTGCTCAACTCCACCCAGGTGTTCGAGCGGCTCGAGTCGGGCGCCTGCGACGTCGGATTCGTGGAATCACCGACACTGCCGCGCAGCCTGCACAGTGTCACCGTCGCGCGGGACGAGCTGGTCGTCGTCGTGCATCCGGGGCACCCGTGGACGCGCCGGCGCAAGCCGATCACCGTCGCCGAGCTGGCGCAGACGCCGCTCGTGGTCCGCGAGCCCGGCTCGGGCACCCGCACCACCCTCGACGTCGCCCTGCAGGACCTGCCGAGCACGCCGCCGCTGCTCGAGCTCGGCAGTGCCGCGGCCATCCGCACCAGCATCATCGCGGGTGTCGGGCCGGCGGTGATGAGCACCCTCGCAGTGGCGGATCAGGTGGCCGCGGGGGAGTTGAAGGTGGTGGACGTCGACGGCCTGGTGCTCGAACGCAGCCTGCGTGCGGTGTGGCGCGGCCCCCGTCAGCTGTCCGGTCCCGCCGGTGACCTGGTGCGCATGGTGCGCCGCAGCGGCGTCGGCTAGACGCCCCCCGCGAAACCGTGCTGGCGCCAGGCCTCGTACGTGACGACCGCCGCCGCGTTCGACAGGTTCAGCGACCGTCGGCCCGGCACCATCGGGATCCGCACCTGCGCGGTGACGTGCGGGTCCTCGAGCACGTCCTGCGCCAGCCCGGTCGGCTCGGGGCCGAACAGCAACACGTCCCCCGGCTGGTAGGCGAGGTCCGCGTACGACGTCGACGCGTGCGCGGTGAAGGCGAAGACCCGCTCGGGTCGGAGCGCGTCCCACGCCGCCTCGAGGTTCTCGTGCACCGTCACCGAGGCGAGGTCGTGGTAGTCGAGGCCTGCGCGCCGCAGCTTGGGCTCGGACAGGTCGAACCCGAGCGGGCCGACGAGGTGCAGTTCGCAGCCCGTCCCGGCGACCATGCGGATCGCGTTTCCCGTGTTGGGTGGGATGCGGGGCTCGTGGAACATCACTCGGAACACGGCGTTCAGCTTGCCAGGTACGGGTCGCCGTCCGCCGAGCGGATCGCGCCGGTCGAAATTGTCGGTGGGCGGGGGCAGCATGGATTTCATGACCGGTGAAATCGTCGAGATCGTGGGGGAGGACTTCTCCGATGCCCGCGCGACCGGGGAGAAGTGGGTCCGGCAGCACTACACCGCGTGCTCGTTCCGCGACGCGGATCTCTCGGAACTCGACACCGAGTTCGTGGTCTTCACCGAGTGTGACTTCACCGGTGCCGACCTCACCGATTCGCACCACCACGGCAGCGCGTTCCGGTCGTGCATGTTTGCGCGGACCACCATGTGGCACAGCAGCTTCCGAAGTTGCAGCATGCTCGGTTCGATCTTCGTCGAGTGTCAGATGCGGCCGCTGGTGGTCGAGGAGGTCGACTTCACGCTGGCGTCGATGGGCGGCGCGGACCTGCGGGGGTTGGACTTCACCGACTGTCGATTCCGCGAGGCCAACCTGGTGCAGGCAGATCTGCGCGGCGCCGTGCTGCGGTCGGTGAACCTGTCGGGCGCGCGGGTCGAGGCGATCCGGCTCGAGGGCGCCGACCTGCGCGGCGCTCACGTCGACCCCGGGCTGTGGACCGCCGCGAAACTCGACAAGACCCGGGTCGAACTGACGCAGGCGGTCGCGTACGCGGTCGCGCACGGCCTGACCGTCGAACCGTGACGGCGCTGTCGGTCAGCGCACCAGTTCGCGTGCCAGCAGATCCATCAGGAGCCCGTCGCGCCACACCCCGTCTGCGCCCAGGCAGTACTCACGCATGATGCCGACCTCACGGAACCCCACCTTGCGGTAGCACGCGATCGCCGCCGCATTCGCGGACTCGGGGTCGATGACGATCCGGTGGAAGCCGCGATCGTCGACGAGGTGGCTGCACAGCCTCCGCACCACTTCGCTTCCCAGGCCCTGCCCGTGCACGGCGCCGTCGAGGAACAGATCCAGTCCGGCGTGCCGGAACTCCGGATCGGACTCCTGGTACCACTGCGCGAATCCCACGACACGGTCGTCCACGACGACCGCGTATCCGACGGTGTCGGGGTCATCGGCCGGCCAGTCGTCGGCGGGTTCCTTCCACCATCGGCTCACCTCGGGAAGCCGATGGATCTCGCGCAGCCGTGCGTGGTGGGACGGCTGGACGGGGGTCAACAGGACACGTGGACCACGAAGATCCGGAGCCGGTGACATGCAGCGACCCTAGCCTGGAACAATGGTCGCCGTGACTGCAACGATCCTGGATGGCAAAGCAACCCGCGACGAGATTTTCGAGGACCTCGAGGCCAGGGTGGCAGCCCTGAAGGAGAAGGGCATCACGCCCGGACTGGGCACCATCCTCGTCGGCGACGACCCCGGTTCGGCCGCCTACGTGCGCGGCAAGCACAACGACTGCGCGAAGGTGGGCATCACCTCGATCCGTCGCGACCTGCCGGCCGACATCACGCAGGAAGAGCTCGAGGCCACGATCGACGAGCTCAACGCCAATCCCGAGTGCACCGGCTACATCGTGCAGCTCCCGCTACCGAAGCACCTCGACGAGAACGCCGCGCTCGAGCGCGTCGACCCCGACAAGGACGCCGACGGCCTGCACCCGGTGAACCTGGGGCGCCTGGTCCTGGGCAAGGAGGCGCCGCTGCCGTGCACCCCGCGCGGAATCGTGCACCTGCTGCGTCGCTACGAGGTTCCGATCGCCGGTGCCCACGTCGCCGTCGTCGGTCGTGGCGTCACCGTCGGTCGCCCGATCGGCCTGCTGCTCACCCGCCGCACCGAGAACGCGACGGTCACGCTGTGCCACACCGGAACCCGTGACCTGGCCGCGCAGGTGCGCCAGGCGGACATCGTGATCGCTGCCGCCGGCGTGCCCGGTCTGATCACCGCGGACATGGTCAAGCCGGGTGCCGCCGTGCTCGACGTGGGCGTCAGCCGCACCGCCGACGGACTGCGCGGTGACGTCGCCGACGACGTCCGCGAGGTCGCCGGCTTCGTGTCGCCGAACCCCGGTGGTGTCGGACCGCTCACGCGTGCCTTCCTGCTCACCAATGTCGTGGAGCGGGCCGAGCAGCTCGCCGGACAGTCCGACTAGGACCGGTCCGTGACGCAGTTCGCGCGCAGGAATTGGCCGTTGCTCGCCGTCGTCCTCGTGGTGGCGGCGGCCTTCGTGCTGGTCCTTGCCGACCGCTGGCGCCGTGGCGCCCTCGTTCTCGGGGGCGCCACGGTGCTCGCGGCTCTCCTGCGCGCGGCACTGTCGCCCGACCGGGTGGGGCTGCTCGCCGTGCGCGGCAAGGGATTCGATGTGGCGGCGATGGCGGTCGTCGGGGCCACGATCATCGCGCTGGCGGCGTCGATCGACCCCCTCGGGACCGACTGACGCGCCGCTCGGATCTGCGGGAGTTCGCGCTCAGCCCCGGCGGGCGGCGCGCGCCAGTTCCATCGTCTCCTTCAACAGTTCCGCCACGGCGTCCGCTTCGGTGAGGAAGCCGTCGTGGCCGTCCTTCGATTCCAGGACCCGCAGCCCGTCGCTGCCCGGCAGCCCGTCCGCGAGTTCCTGTTGCAGGCGTAGCGGATACAGCCGGTCGGAGTCGACGCCGCCGACGATCACGGGCACGTTCGTGGACGCGAGCGCCGCCGCGACACCGCCGCGTCCGCGACCGATGTCGTGCCGGTTCATCGCTTCGGTCAGCAACACGTAGGTGGCGGGATCGAAGCGGGCAACCAGCTTGTCGGCCTGGTGGTCGAGATAGCTCTGGACCGCGTACCGGCCACCGTCCCAGGGATTCTCGTCGGCCTGGGCGTCGTTGGCGAAACGGGAGTCGAGTTCGGCCTCGGTGCGGTACGTCAGGTGCGCGATCCGGCGGGCGAGTCCCAGACCGGTGCGGGGAATTCGCCCGGTGCCGTGGTAGTCGCCGCCCTGCCAGTCGGGATCGCTCGTCACGGCGGCGATCTGGGTGGTCTGGGTGCCGATCTGGTCGGCGGTGGCGCGAGCACCGACCGCGAGGACCAGAGCCGAGTCGACCCGATCGGGATGCCCGACGATCCACTCGAGCGTCCGCATGCCGCCCATCGACCCGCCGATGACGGACGAGAAACGTTCGATGCCGAGCACGTCGGCGAGGGCGACCTCGGCAGCCACCTGATCGCGGATGGAGATCTCCGGGAAGCGCGACCCCCACACCGTGCCGTCCGCGGCAATCGAACCGGGTCCCGTCGTACCGCGGCAGCCGCCGAGCACGTTGGTGGCGATCACGCACCACTCGTTCGTGTCGATCGGGGCGCCCGGGCCGATCATGCCGTCCCACCAGCCGGGGGAGGGGTGCTCGTCGTCCGCGGGGCCCGTCACGTGCGAGTCGCCGGTCAGGGCATGCTCGACGAGGACCACATTGTCCCGGTCGGTCGCGAGCTCGCCCCACCGCTGGACGGCGAGCTCGACATCGGGAAGAACCACACCGCTCTCGAGTTCGATCGAGCCGACGTGGACAAAGCACAAGCGCCCGTCCGGCGGGGGGAACCCCGCCGGACGGGCGTTGCGAACGGAGCTGACGGTCAAGATGCCGCCGCCGCGAAACCGGCGTCGAGGTCGGCGAGGATGTCGTCGATGCCCTCGATGCCGACGGCGAGCCGGACCAGGCCGGGGGTGACACCCGACGCGAGCTGCTCCTCCGGGGTGAGCTGCGAGTGGGTGGTCGACGCCGGGTGGATCACCAGCGAGCGCACGTCACCGATGTTGGCGACGTGGCTGTGCAGGGTGAGCGCGTTGACGAACTTCTTGCCGGCCTCGACCCCACCGGCCAGCTCGAACGCGACGATCGCGCCGGTGCCGCGCGGGGCGATCGTCTTCGCCCGCTCGTGCCACGGCGACGACGGCAGCCCGGCGTACGAGACCGACGTGACCTCCGGTCGGGCTTCGAGGTACTCGGCGACGGCCTTGGCGTTGGCGACGTGGCGCTCCATCCGCAGGCTGAGCGTCTCGATGCCCTGCGAGATCAGGAACGCGTTGAAGGGCGAGACCGCGGAACCCAGGTCGCGCAGCAGCTGCACGCGGGCCTTGAGAGCGAACGCCGGCGCGCCGAGATCTGCGAAGACGACACCGTGGTAGCTCGGGTCGGCAGTCGTGAAGTTGGTGTGGCGGCCCTGTGTCCAGTCGAACTTTCCACCGTCGACGATCACACCGGCGACCGCGGTGCCGTGGCCGCCGAGGTACTTCGTGGCCGAGTGGACGACGATGTCGGCGCCGTGCTCGAGCGGACGGATCAGGTACGGGCTCGCGACGGTGTTGTCGACGATCAGCGGGATGCCGTTCTCGTGCGCCACCTTCGAGATCCCCGGGATGTCGAGGATGTCGTTGCGAGGGTTCGAGATCGACTCGCCGTAGAACGCCTTGGTGTTCGGGCGGATCGCGGCACGCCACTGCTCGATGTCGTCGGGATCCTCGACGAACGAGACCTCGATGCCCAACTTGCGCAGCGAGTAGTGGAACAGGTTGTACGTGCCGCCGTACAGACGCGGGCTCGACACGATGTGGTCGCCGGCCTCGGCGAGGTTGAGGATCGCGAACGTCTCGGCGGCCTGCCCGGAGGCCAGCAGCAGAGCGGCGACGCCACCCTCGAGCGCGGCGATGCGCTGCTCGACGGCGTCCTGCGTCGGGTTCATGATGCGGGTGTAGATGTTGCCGGGCTCGGCCAGGCCGAACAGCGCTGCGGCATGGTCGGTGCTGTCGAACGTGTACGACGTGGTCTGGTAGATCGGCAACGCGCGGGCGTTGGTGGCGCCGTCGGGCGTCTGTCCCGCGTGGACCTGCTTGGTCTCGAAGCTCCAGTTCGCGGTCGGGTCGACAGCGGCGTCCGTGATTTCGGTCATGAGTCGTTCTACTCCAGGGTGTGAAGTCTGCAGATGGGGTTGGCGCAGCATCGACTGCGCGCCTGTGGACCGGCTACTCGTGACAACTACACATGAAGAACCTCCGGTGGGGCATGGCCCGGTCAGTGGGTCCGTCCCAGCGGACCCGCGCTTGTCTTCCGGCTCGAGTCGGAAGACCAGGTCATCACCCGGGGCACCCCACCGCGGTTGGAGGGTTGCCGGCCAGCGAGCCGGGGCTTGACGCTGACACTCATGACCTGGCCGTGATCTTAACGGCAGAAACGGGCACACGGGAAGGAGGGGGCTGATCTTTCGACCCCAGGTGTGGAGAACCGGCAAAGTTACCGGTAGGTAGGGGTAGTGAGCCAGGGGGCATGGTTGCGCTCGGAAGCAATAGCAGTACGCTCGTCATGTTTGGGTCGTCCCTGCCGAGGGAGATCCGAACCGTCTACGTTTGATAATTGAACCGTTGGCGGGTCCACTCACAAAGTGGCCCGTGCACCCCCAGTACCCAGGGAACGGAACCAGGGACACTTCCTAGGAGGACGCGAAGCCCCCATGTCCAAGATCAAGGTCGAAGGCAAGGTCGTCGAACTCGACGGCGACGAGATGACGCGCATCATCTGGCAGTTCATCAAAGACAAGCTGATCCATCCCTACCTGGATGTCGATCTCGAGTACTACGACCTGGGGATCGAGCATCGCGATGCCACCGACGACCAGGTCACCATCGACGCCGCCGAAGCGATCAAGAAGCACGGCGTCGGCGTCAAGTGCGCCACGATCACCCCGGACGAGGCGCGGGTCGAGGAATTCGGCCTGAAGAAGATGTGGCGTTCCCCGAACGGCACCATCCGTAACATCCTGGGCGGCACGATCTTCCGCGCCCCCATCCTGATCTCGAACGTCCCGCGTCTGGTCCCCGGTTGGACCAAGCCGGTGATCGTCGGCCGTCACGCCTTCGGTGACCAGTACCGCGCCACCGACTTCAAGGCACCCGGCGCCGGCACCGTCACCATCACCTACACCCCGGACGACGGCTCCGAGCCGATCCAGCACGAGGTGTGCCGCCTGCCCGAGGACGGCGGCGTGGTCATGGGTATGTACAACTACAAGAAGTCCATCCAGGACTTCGCGCGGGCCTCGCTGTCCTACGGCCTGCAGCAGAACTACCCGGTGTACCTCTCCACCAAGAACACGATCCTCAAGGCCTACGACGGCATGTTCAAGGACGAGTTCCAGCGGATCTACGAGGACGAGTTCAAGGCCGAGTTCGACGCCGCCGGCCTGCACTACGAGCACCGCCTCATCGACGACATGGTCGCCTCGTCCCTCAAGTGGGAGGGTGGCTACGTCTGGGCCTGCAAGAACTACGACGGTGACGTCCAGTCCGACACCGTTGCGCAGGGCTACGGCTCGCTGGGTCTGATGACCTCCGTGCTGATGACCCCGGACGGCCGTACCGTCGAGGCGGAGGCCGCACACGGCACCGTCACGCGCCACTACCGTCAGCACCAGCAGGGCAAGCCGACGTCGACCAACCCGATCGCGTCGATCTTCGCGTGGACCCGGGGCCTCGAGCACCGCGGCAAGCTGGACAACACCCCGGAGCTGATCGAGTTCGCACAGCAGCTCGAGGACGTCGTCATCAAGACCGTCGAGAACGGTCAGATGACCAAGGACCTCGCACTACTGGTCGGCCCGGACCAGGCCTGGCAGACCACCGAGGAGTTCCTCGCGACCCTCGACGAGAACCTGCAGAAGGCGCGCGCGTAATCGCGTAACCCTCGCCGAAACGGGACGTTCCCCTCGTGGGAACGTCCCGTTTCCATTTCCTCACTACCGTCGGACGTCTTGTTCCACCGTGCCCGGAAGGTATCTCTCTTGACCGTCTCGGCCACCGTTCCCGCGCCGTCCGGCAGCCCCGTCCCGGCTGCCCGACGCCGCCGCGCGATGTTCGCCCTCGCGATGGGCGGATTCGGCATCGGCACCACCGAGTTCGCCGCGATGGGCCTGTTGCCGCAGATCGCCGGCGGCCTGAAAATCTCCGAGTCCACTGCCGGACACGTCATCACCGCGTACGCGCTCGGCGTCGTCGTGGGCGCGCCGGTCATCGCCGCACTGACTGCGAGGGTTCCGCGCAAGACCCTGCTGATCGCGCTGATGATCGCGTTCACCGTCGGCAACGCCGCCACGATCGTCGCGCCCAGCTACGGCGGACTGCTGGTGGCGCGCTTCGTCGCGGGACTCCCGCACGGCGCCTACTTCGGCGTCGCGTCGCTGGTCGCCGCGTACCTCGCCGGACCGGGGCACCGTGCGAAGGCTGTCGCGATGGTCATGAGCGGCCTCGCGGTTGCCAACGTCGCCGGGGTGCCGGCGGCGACCTGGATCGGGCAGGGGCTCGGCTGGCGCAGCGCGTTCGCCGTCGTCGCCCTGATCGGCGCGCTCACCGTCGCGGCGATCGCGCTCCGGGTACCGCCCCTGCACGACGTGCGCACCACCGACCCGCGGACCGAACTGTCCGCCCTCCGGCGCGGACAGGTGTGGCTCACCCTCGTCGTCGCCACCGTGGGCTTCGGCGGCATGTTCGCGGTGTACACGTACGTCGGCTGGACCATGACCGACGTCGCCGGACTCCCGGTGACGCTGGTGCCCGTCGCGCTCATGGTCTACGGGCTCGGCATGGTGGCCGGCAACACCCTCGGCGGCCGCCTCGCCGACCGGGCGCTCACCCCCGGACTCTTCGCGATGCTCGCTGCCCTGGTGGGGCTCCTGGCGCTCTTCGCGGTCGCGGCGCACAATCCCTTCACCGCGATGCTCGTGCTGTTCCTCGTCGCCTCCGCCGGTTCGGCGCTCGTGCCCGGCCTGCAGACCCGGCTGATGGACGTGGCCGCCGATGCGCAGACCCTCGCGGCCGCCCTCAACCACTCCGCGCTCAACGTCGCGAACGCGTTCGGCGCATGGATCGGTGGGGTCGTCATCGCGGCGGGCCTCGGCTACACCGCTCCCGCTCTGGTCGGGTCGGCGCTCGCGCTCGCCGGTCTGGCAGTCCTGGCCGTCGCGGTGGTGACGGCGCGTCGGTGACGTCCGATACGGTTCTCCGCGTGCCGCACATCATCACCACCGTCAACGTCAACGGCGTCCGCGCCGCCGCCCGTAAGGGCCTGATCGACTGGCTCGCCGGATCCCAGGCCGACGTCGTCTGCCTGCAGGAGACGCGCGCCTCCGACAAACAACTGCACGAGACGCTGGCGCCGGCCCTCGACCAGGGCTGGCACGTCGCGTCTGCGGAACCGTCGGCGAAGGGCCGCAACGGTGTGGCGGTGCTGTCGCGGCGTCCTGCCGACGCCGTCCGCATCGGTTTCGGGGACGACGAGTTCGCGGATGCCGGACGCTACATCGAAGCCGACTTCGACGCGCTCACCGTCGGCAGCCTGTACCTGCCGACCGGGGAGGCGGAGACGCCCAAGCAGGAGCAGAAGGAACGCTTCATGGCGTCGTTCGCGGCGCACCTGTCGGCGAGCGCCGAGGCGGCAGTGGCGGCCGGACGCGACGTCCTGGTGTGCGGCGACTGGAACATCGCCCACACCGAACGGGACATCAAGAACTGGAAGGGCAACGTCAAGAAGTCGGGCTTCCTGCCCGGTGAGCGCGACTGGGTGGGCGCCCTGCTCGCCGGCGGCGCGTGGGTGGACGTCGTGCGCGAACTGCACCCGGACGTCGACGGCCCGTACTCGTGGTGGTCGTACCGCGGCAAGGCGTTCGACACCGACGCCGGTTGGCGTATCGACTACCACCTGACCACCCCCGGCCTGGCCGCGCGGGCGAAGGAAGCGCGCGTCGAGCGGGCCGCGACCTACGCCGAGCGCTGGTCCGACCATGCGCCCGTCACCGTGCAGTTCCGCTGATGGCTCCGCAGCGCAGGAGTCCGATCGTCGCGCTGCTCGTCGCCCTCGTCGGACTCGCGGCCGCGGTGTTCGTCGGCACCCAGAACGGCGGCGACGACAAATCTCCGGTCGCGTCGTCGGTGCCCGTGTCGGCCACGAGCACTGCCCTCGCGGCTCCGAAGGCGCCGGCCACGACGTCCAGCACGACCACCTCGACTGTCCGGGAGGCGAGCGGTGTGCCCCAGGCCGCGTGGGCCACGCTCGCGGCCGTCGACGCCGGACGCTGGCCACCGGACGATGCCCCGGGCACCCAGGGCGGCCGGACTTTCGGTAACCACGAGGGCCGGCTGCCCGCGACAGACGGGGGCGGGAAGATCCGCTACCAGGAATGGGACGTCAACCGGAAGGTGGACGGCCGGGGCCGCGACGCGGAGCGCATCGTGACCGGCAGCGACGGGTCCGCGTGGTACACCGACGATCACTACGAGACCTTCGCAAGGATGCGGTGATGGCCCCCACTCCGACGTTTCCGCGCGGACTGTCGCTGCTCGTCGCCGATGCACGCCGCACCGCGGGCATCGAGGAGGACCTGCGCGCGCTCCGGCCGGTCCGGCACGTGCGGGGCAGGCGGATGCCGACGGTCGCGGCGCTGTTCGACGAGTTCGCCGCGGCCCTGCAGTTCCCGTACTACTTCGGCCGCAACAAGGACGCGTTCGACGAGTGTCTCGGCGAACTCGCCGACACCGTCGGCGCCGACGCGGTGGTGCTGGTGCTCGACGCCGACAGCTTGCTGAACGAACAACCGACCGAACTGCCGTGGTTCGCGCAGGCGGTCGGTGCAACCGACGCGTCGCTCGTGTTGCAGGTGCGGCCCGGAGGCGCCGACGCCGTCGTCGATCGGTTCGCCGCGGTCGGCGTGCACCTCCCTCGCATCGCCGATCCCGGCGCGTGAAAGTATCGGGGATTATGTCGAGCACCGCAGAGAATCCCACGACCGCACCGACCGCGAAGCCCCGCGTCCTGTCCGGTATCCAGCCCACCGCCGACTCGTTCCACCTCGGCAATTTCCTCGGTGCGCTGCAGCAGTGGGTGCCTCTGCAGGACGACTTCGACGCCTTCTACTTCATCCCCGACCTGCACGCGATCACCGTGCCGCAGGACCCGAAGGAACTGCGTCAGCGCACCCTTCGGGCCGTCGCTCAGCTGCTCGCGCTCGGCATCGATCCCGAGCGGTCGACGCTGTTCGTGCAGAGCCAGGTTCCCGAGCACGCCGAGCTGGCCTGGGTCCTCAACTGCATCACCGGTTTCGGCGAGGCCAGCCGCATGACGCAGTTCAAGGACAAGTCGGCCAGGCAGGGCAGCGATCATGCCAGCGTCGGGCTGTTCACCTACCCCGTGCTGATGGCCGCCGACATCCTGCTCTACCGCCCGCAGCGCGTGCCGGTGGGTGAGGACCAGCGCCAGCACCTCGAACTCGCGCGTGACCTCGCCGGCCGGTTCAACACCCGCTTCGGCAAGACGTTCGTGATCCCCGAGCCGCAGATCATCAAGGGCACCGCGAAGATCTACGACCTGCAGGACCCGACGTCGAAGATGAGCAAGTCCGGCCCCACTCCGGCCGGCCTCGTCAACCTGCTCGACGACCCCAAGGTCTCGGCCAAGAAGATCAAGTCCGCCGTCACCGACAACGAGCGCGAGATTCGGTTCGATCCGCAGAACAAGCCCGGCGTGAGCAACCTGCTCACCATCCAGTCGGCACTGTCCGGCAAGAGCATCGACGACCTCGTCGCCGGCTACGAGGGCAAAGGGTACGGCGACCTCAAGGCGGACACCGCCGAGGTGCTCGGCGAGTTCGTCACGCCGCTGCGCGCGAAGGTCGACGGCTACCTCTCCGACCGCGCCGAACTGGACCGCATCCTCGCCTCCGGGGCCGATCGGGCCCGCGAGGTCGCTGCCCGGACACTCGGCCAGGTCTATGAGAAGGTGGGATTCCTGACGACCAGGAGGTAATCCGTACATGGCCGATGCCGCGCCCAGCTTTCTCGACAGGCAGCGTGCGGCGCGGCCGTGGCTCGATCACCTGGTCCGAGCGGGCGGTCGCTACCAGCAGCAGAAGGGCGACTACTACGCCGCCGGGATCACGTACTTCACGATCCTCGCGATCGTTCCGATCCTCATGGTCGCGTTCGCCGTCGCCGGTTTCGCGCTCGCGGGCAACCCGGAGTGGGTCGACGAGATCCAGGACCAGGTCAGCAACAACATGCCTGGTGGTCTGGGCGAGACCGTCAACGGGCTGATCGATTCGGCGATCTCCGCGCGCACCAGCGTGGGGGTGTTCGGTCTCCTCGGCGCCGCGTACGCCGGCATCGGCTGGATCACCAACCTGCGGGACGCGCTGACGGCGATGTGGGAGCACACCCACGAGGCCGGCAACTTCGTGATCACGAAACTCAAGGACTTCGGGGCGCTCCTCGGCCTCGGTGGGGCGATGCTCGTGACGTTCGGACTGTCGGCGCTCAGCAACGGCCCGGTCGCTCGTCAGGTGGTCGAGTGGCTCGGCGTGGAGCACGTGACCGGCGTGGGCGTCCTGCTCCGGATCACGTCGCTGGCGATCAGCGTGCTCGCCACCTGGGCGCTGCTGTCTTGGGTGATCGCGCGGATGCCGCGCGAAGCGGTGACCCTGCGCAGCGCCGGACGCGCTGCGTTCGCAGCGGCGATCGTCTTCGAGGTCTTCCGTCAGGTCGGGGCCATCTATCTCGAGGCAGTGAGCCAGGGGCCCGCGGGTGCGGCCTTCGGGCCGATCATCGGTCTCCTCGTATTCGCGAACCTCAGCGCGCGCCTCATCCTGTTCGCCACCGCGTGGGCCGCCACCGCCCGGGAGAATCTCGCGAATGCGTACGTCCCGCCGCCTGACTCCGCCGTCATCCGGCCTCGCGTCGAGGTACGGGAAGGGGCGTCGGCGAAGGAAGCGCTCGCTCTCACCGGCGCCGGTGCACTCGCGGCGATCGGGTTGGCGGGCCTGTGGCGGCGACGGGGCGACTGAGCCTCGTCAGCGCCGGCGGCGGCGGGTGAGTGCCCGAGCCCAGCCCAGCAGACCCAGGACGATGCCCGACCCGACGATGCCGATCGCGACGCGTCCGGCGACCTCCTTGTTCGGCAGGTCCGAACCCGACGCCAGATCCATGCCCCCCGGACCGTGTGTTTCGGGCCCGGCGACCTGGACGGCCGGCTCGTCCGCGCCCTTCGGATCCACCAGGACGCCCACGGAGACGGCGGGGTCGAGCGCCCAGCCGTAGTCGAGCAGCCGACCGACCTGCTCCCACGGCCGGATCGGCAGCACGTCGGCGGCCATCAGTGTGACGGCGAGGCGGCGGCCGTCCCGCTCGGCGCCGCCGACGAACGTCTGCCTGGCGTCGTCGGTGTAGCCGGTCTTGCCGCCGAGGGCGCCCGGGTAGTTGGCGAGCAACTGGTTGTCGTTGAAGATCGGGTACGGATCGACCGGCTTGTCGTCGGGCTTGGTGGGGTCGGCGGGATGACCGGGGAACATCACGGTGTCCGTCGTGATCAGCCCGGCGAACGTCGGGTTCTGCATCGCCGCGCGGAAGAACAGCGCCAGGTCGTACGGCGACGTCGACATGCCCGGTCCGTCGAGACCGGAGACGGACGCCGTCCGGGTGTCCGACGCGCCCAGGGACGCCGCTTTGGCGTTCATCTTGGCGACGGTGGCCTGCTCGCCGCCGAGCTGCTGTGCGAGCGCCTGGGCGGCGTCGTTGCCCGACCGCATCACGAGCCCCTGCATCAGCTGCAGGTTGCTGTACGTGCCGCCGGCGCCCAGGCCGACCGAACTGCCCTCCATGGACGCGGCCTCGGGGTTCGCCACGATCGTGGTGTCGAGATCGAGTTCGTCGAGCGCCACCAGCGCTAGCAGCACCTTGATGGTGCTGGCGGGCCGGTAACGCCCGTGTGGGTCCTTCGCGGCGAGCACCTGACCGGTGTCGAGGTCGGACAGAACCCAGCCCGTCGCCGAGATCTCGGCGGGCAGTGGCGGGGTGCCGGGGGCGGTGACCACACCGCAGTTGCCGAGTGCCGCACCGCCGACCGGCTCGTTCGGCACCGGGACGGGGGCCGGTGCGGTCTCACCGGGGCGCGGTACCTCCGACAGGTCGATCGCGGGCGGCGGCGACAGTCGGTGCGGGCACGCATCGGTGTTCGGTGTGCTGAACGGGGGAGTGGTGGTGGGCGCGACGGCCTGATCCGCAGCCAGGGGCGACTGCCCGGCGAGTGGCACGGCCGCGGCGGGAGCGCCCCCGGCACCGAGGACGAGTGCGGAGGCAGTGGCGGTCAGGAGGATTCGCCGTCGCGCGGACTTCGGGTGAGCAGCCATAACGAAATTCCAGGGTAGGCCCTGAAACGCATTCTGCGCACTCGGCGCCGCCCCGACCAGGTCGGGAGCAGCGCCGAGTGCGCAAAACGGTGGTGCTGATTCCTACGAACGCGTCACTTGCGGGCGAACAGCAGCGCGCGCTTGACTTCCTGGATCGCCTTCGTCACCTGGATGCCGCGGGGGCACGCGTCGGTGCAGTTGAAGGTCGTGCGGCAGCGCCACACGCCGTCCTTGTCGTTCAGGATGTCGAGGCGTTCGGCGGCGCCCTCGTCACGGCTGTCGAAGATGAAGCGGTGTGCGTTCACGATCGCGGCCGGGCCGAAGTAGCTGCCGTCGCTCCAGTACACCGGGCACGACGTGGTGCAGCACGCGCACAGGATGCACTTGGTGGTGTCGTCGAACCGGGCGCGGTCCGCCTGCGACTGGATGCGCTCGCGGGTCGGCTCGTTGCCGGTCGTGATGAGGAACGGCTTCACGGCGCGGAACGCGTCGAAGAAGGGCTCCATGTCGACCAGCAGATCCTTCTCGACCGGCAGACCCTTGATGGGCTCGACGGTGATCGTGATCGGCTTGCCGTCCTTGGGCAGCATGTCGCGCATCAGGACCTTGCAGGCCAGACGGTTGACACCGTTGATGCGCATCGCGTCCGAACCGCAGACGCCGTGCGCGCAGGAGCGACGGAACGTCAGCGTGCCGTCCAGGTAGCCCTTCACGTACAGCAGCAGGTTCAGCAGACGGTCGGTCGGCAGGGTGGGGACCTGGAAGCTCTCCCAGCGCTGGCCCTCGCCGTCCTCCGGGTTGAACCGGGCGATCTTGAGGGTGACCATGACCGCGCCCTCGGGGACGGGCGGCAGCGCGGTTGCGTCCTTGTCCATGACAGGTGCGGACATCAGTACTTACGCTCCATCGGCTCGTAGCGGGTCTGGACAACCGGCTTGTAGTCCAGACGGATCGGGGAGATGAGCTCCGATCCTTCCTTGTACGCCATCGTGTGCTGCATGTACTCGGCATCGTTGCGATCCGGGTAGTCCTCGCGGGCGTGGCCGCCACGCGATTCCTTGCGGTTGAGGGCACCGACGACCGTCACCTCGGCCATCTCGAGCAGGAAGCCGAGCTCGACGGCCTCGAGCAGGTCGCTGTTGTAGCGCTTGCCCTTGTCCTGGACCGTGATGTGGTTGTAGCGCTCCTTGAGGGCGTGGATGTCCTTGAGCGCCTGCGTCAGGGTCTCCTCGGTACGGAACACCGACGCGTTGTTGTCCATCGACTGCTGCAGCTCGGTGCGGATGTCCGCGACGCGCTCGTGGCCGTGGTCGGACAGGATGACCTCGAGCCACTTCTCGACGTTCGCGGCCGGGTTCTCGGGCAGCTCGACGAAGTCGGACTTCTCGGCGTGCTCCGCGGCGGCGATGCCGGCGCGGCGACCGAAGACGTTGATGTCGAGCAGCGAGTTGGTGCCGAGACGGTTCGCACCGTGCACCGAGACACACGCGCACTCGCCGGCGGCGTACAGGCCGGGAACGTGGTCCTCGTTGTTGCGCAGCACCTCACCGTTGATCTTGGTGGGGATGCCGCCCATCACGTAGTGGCAGGTCGGGTAGACGGGCACGAGCTCGGTGACCGGGTCGACGCCGAGGTAGGTGCGCGCGAACTCGGTGATGTCGGGGAGCTTCTCCTCGAGCACGTCCTCGCCGAGGTGCGTGACGTCGATGTAGACGTAGTCCTTGTTCGGACCGGCACCGCGACCCTCGAGCACCTCGAGCACCATCGAGCGGGCGACGATGTCGCGCGGCGCGAGGTCCTTGATGGTGGGGGCGTAGCGCTCCATGAAGCGCTCGCCGTCGACGTTGCGGAGGATGCCGCCCTCGCCGCGGACGGCCTCGGAGATGAGGATGCCCAGGCCGGCCAGTCCCGTCGGATGGAACTGGTGGAACTCCATGTCCTCGAGCGGCAGGCCCTTGCGGAAGATGATGCCCATGCCGTCACCGGTGAGGGTGTGCGCGTTGGACGTCGTCTTGTACATGCGACCCGAGCCACCCGTGGCGAAGACGATCGACTTCGCATGGAAGACGTGGATCTCGCCGGTGGCGAGCTCGTAGGCGATGACGCCGGTGGCGACGGGACCCTCGGGGGTCTCGGTCAGCGCGATGTCGAGCGCGTAGAACTCGTTGAAGAACTCGACGTCGTGCTTGACGCAGTTCTGGTAGAGCGTCTGCAGGATCATGTGGCCGGTGCGGTCGGCGGCGTAGCATGCGCGGCGAACCGGGGCCTTACCGTGATCGCGGGTGTGACCACCGAAACGACGCTGGTCGATCTTGCCCTCGGGCGTGCGGTTGAACGGGAGACCCATCTTCTCCAGGTCCAGCACCGCGTCGATGGCTTCCTTGGCCATGATCTCGACCGCGTCCTGGTCGGCGAGGTAGTCGCCACCCTTGACGGTGTCGAAGGTGTGCCACTCCCAGTTGTCTTCCTCGACGTTCGCCAGGGCGGCGCACATGCCACCCTGGGCGGCACCGGTGTGGCTGCGAGTGGGGTACAGCTTGGTCAGGACCGCGGTGCGAGCGCGGGGCCCGGCCTCGATGGCTGCGCGCATGCCAGCGCCACCGGCGCCGACGATGACGACGTCATAACGATGTTCCTGCATGAAGTCTCTGCTCCCCTAGCTCGCCGAGATGTTGGGGTCGAAGGTGAAGATGACGTAGGTGCCCAGGCCCATGATCAGGATCATCGACACGACCAGGATCGTGTTGAGCCAGAACCGGGTGGAGTCCTTACGCGAGTAGTCCGCGATGACCGTGCGCAGGCCGTTACCGCCGTGCAGCTGGGCGAGCCAGAGCATGGTGAGGTCCCAGAACTGCCAGAACGGGCTGGACCAGCGACCCGCGACGAACGCGAAGTTGATGCGGTGCACGCCGTCGTCGAGCATCAGCATGATGAACAGGTGACCCAGGACCAGGATGATGAGCGCCAGGCCCGAGAAACGCATGAACAGCCACGCGTAGAGCTCGAAGTTGTTCTTCGCCGGCTTGCGCGGCGAGCGGGGGTTGTCCAGGCTGGCGGGGCGGTCGTACGCCTTGCCGAGAGACTTGGCTTCTGTCGTCATGTCAGTGCCCCGCAAACATGTTGTAGAAGATGCGTCCGGCACCCGGGATCATGACCACGAACCAGATCGCGATGATCACCCAGAGCATGACGCGCTGGTACTGGGGTCCCTTCGACCAGAAGTCGACGAGCATCACGCGCAGGCCGTTGAGTGCGTGGTACAGCACCATGGCGACGAGCGCGAGCTCCATGAGGCCGACAAGGGGGTTCTTGTAGGTCTCGATGACTCGGTCGTAGGTGTCCGGGTTGACGCGCACGAGTGCGGTGTCCAGGACATGGACGAAAAGGAAGAAGAATGTCGCTACGCCAGTGATCCGGTGTAGAACCCAAGACCACATGCCGGGGTCTCCCCGGTAAAGCGACCGGGTGCGCTCCTTGGCCGGAGCGGCTTCAGTCGTGCTGCTCATCGAGTGCTGTGCCTCCAACGTCTTTGGTGGGCGCGTCGAGCCTGCACAGCTTTTCGGGTGTCCAGCAGCTCGGGCTCGACGAGAACCTAAACCGACTTCTGTGAACTCTAAACCCAACCGAATCCGGGAACTAATTCCCTCTGTGGTTCGTACGGCCACGAAATTGCTTGTTAGGTTTGCCTTCCCATAGCGGGGTCGATGCCGGGTGTCGATTGTCTGCATGCATTCAGTGGTTGGTCCCAGGTGGGGACTTAGTGCCCTGTTTCGGCGGAAACTGTTGCGCGACAATAGTGGTCGGTGTTGCGTGGTCGGCCGCGTGCGTGGTGGGTCCACGCGCTACCCGGGATCTGGCCCTGAATCGATGGGTCTGCGTCCTGCGGATGCAATGTGCAAAATGTCTCACACGGTCTGTGGTGCGCCTTCCTGAATCTACTCGCCGGTAACCTCATTCCTCGTGGTTACAGCCGTCGTCTCGTGTGACGGGAGTGGTCGGCATCAACTCGAAACACCGGCTGCCGGCCATCACGCGTTCCGACACTCGGCATTCCGATGCCACCCGATCGACAGGTCCCGCGGCTACCGTCTAGCCATGACAGCGCCGTTGGATCTGGACTACCTCCGCAGCGCGCCCAAGGTGCTGCTGCACGATCACCTCGACGGCGGCCTCCGGCCGGGCACCGTCGCGGAACTCGCCGACGAATGCGGCTACACGGGGCTACCCGCCGAGGCGCCGGACGGACTCGCCGCGTGGTTCCGGAACGCCGCCGACAGCGGTTCGCTCGAGCTCTACCTCGAGACCTTCGCGCACACCGTCGCGGTGATGCAGACCCCGGTCGGTCTGCGCCGGGTCGCGCGCGAGTGCGCGGAGGACCTGGCCGACGACGGCGTGGTCTACGCGGAGGTGCGGTTCGCGCCCGAACAGCATCTCGAGGGCGGACTGAGCCTCGACGACGTCGTCGAGCACGTCCTCGAAGGGTTCCGGGAGGGCGAGGAGAACGCCCGGGCCGACGGGCGCGAGATCCGGGTCGGCTGCCTGCTCACTGCGATGCGGCATGCTGCGCGCTCGCGCGAGATCGCAGAACTCGCGGTCCGTTTCCGCGACCGCGGCGTGGTCGGCTTCGACATCGCCGGTGCCGAGGCCGGATACCCGCCGAGCCGACATCTCGACGCCTTCGAGTACATGCGCGCGTCCAACGCGCATTTCACGATCCACGCCGGCGAGGCGTTCGGGCTGCCGTCGATCCACGAGGCGATCGCGTTCTGCGGAACCGATCGGTTGGGGCACGGGGTGCGCATCACCGACGACATCGTGGTCGGACCCGACGGCGAGATCACCCTGGGCCTGCTCGCGAACTACGTGCGCGACAAGCGGATCCCGCTCGAGCTGTGCCCGAGCTCGAACGTGCAGACCGGTGCGGTCGCCAACCTCGAGGAGCATCCGTTCGATCTGCTCGCGCGCCTGCGGTTCCGGGTCACCGTCAACACCGACAACCGGCTGATGAGCGACACCACGATGAGCCGCGAGATGCTGGCGCTGGTCGACACGTTCGGCTACGGCTGGAGCGATCTCGAACGGTTCACCATCAACGCGATGAAGTCGGCGTTCATCCCCTTCGACCAACGGCTGGCGCTGATCGACGGGGTGATCAAGCCGGGTTACGCGGTGCTGATCGGCTGACCTGCCCGCCCGGCCTATTCGGGGCGCAGACGCGTCTCGAACTCGTTCTCCAGGGCGCGCCACGCCTCGGCCTCGGCCTGGAACGGCGGGCTCGGGGTCATGCGACCGGGATCGGGCTCGAGAATGTACGACACGTACCAGCCGAGCGGGGTCGACGCGGCGAGCGCGGCATCGGTGGCGTCGTCCTTCGCGAAGTCGGCGGCGTCGGTGAACAACTCGACGGCCAACTCCAACTGGTCGGCGTCGACGGCGTCCGGGCCCTCGGCCAAGTCGTCCGCCAGCCCGGGAAGGACGTAGACGTTCTGATCGGTGACCTCGATGTCGAGGGAGCCGTCGACCGCGGCGGTCTGCACCTGCTCGTACGTGCTCACCTGGGCCAGCGCGTGGTCGTGGTTGTCGGCCAGGTAGCGGGCCAGCGCGCGCTCCGACCCGAACACCGAGATCTTTCCGCCGCGGCCCAGGAACACCGCGTGCTCGTCGAGGTAGCAGCGCAGTGAGTAGTAGGTGGTCTCGGACGTGATGATCTGGATCGGGTCGATACCGACCTCGGTCCAGAACGTCTCCTCCTCGTCCTCGGAATCGGCGTCGTACTCCTCCAGGTCCTCGTCGGCCTCGGCGTCGTCGTCGGCGTCGACCACGTTCTCCTCCGCCGCGAGGATCTCGGCCTCGGCGATCGCCAGGGCCTGCGCGTCGACCGCCGGGGTCGAGACGATCGAGTCCACCGCATCGATCACCGCGTCCCAGCCCCGGGCGATCGCGGTGCCGATGCGGTCCCACAGCTCCTCGCCCTCGCGGCCGGCGAACACGTCCTGGCCGCCACGCAGGTAGTTCAGCTCGGAGTGGTTGGCGAAGAACTTCAGGACCGGCTCGAGCTCGCAGACCTCACCGAGGTTGCGCACCATGTCGAGGGTGCTGCGGAGTTCGGCGACGGTCAGCGGTTCGGGATCACCGGCCGCGAGTTCCGGGACCCCGACGAGGTCGTAGCCGTGGTCGTCGTCCGGCTCGAGTTCGGGAGCCGCGAGCTGCGAGACGGTCGCCCACGACGGGTGATCGACGAGATCGTTGTCGCTGTTTGTCCGGATGAACGCGGCGAGCTCCGCGACCGTGGGAAACCCGTACAGATCTTCCTCGTGGCCGAGGAATGCCTCCCACTCGTCGTCGCCCTCGCGCCAGCTCGGGGCCCACAGGGTGACGAGGTCGCCTCGGGTGAGACCGAGTTCGATCGGGACGATGTCTCCAGCCATGGCCGGAAGCCTAGCCAGCCGCGCGGCAAAGATATAGCTGGACGCCGTCAACGCGCGTCGAACGTGTCGAACAGTTCCGACGTGATGCGATTGCGCTCCTCGGTTGCAGCCGCGGCGGCGAGGTGCGCGGTGTGCGCAATGGTCCGCGCGAGGACCGCCGCGTCGAGGTCCTGCAGGGAATCGCTGAGCCACAACCCGGTCGGGCTGCCGTTGCCGTCGACCTCCACGCGCACGCGTCCGTCTTCGCTCGCGGCTTCCGCCCGAACGGCCTGGAGTGCGGACAACGCGCCGTCGAGAAGGTCCAGCTGAGCGCTCGCCCGTTCGACGACCGCATCCATCTCGCGCCCGCTCATGCCGGTCGCATCCAACTCGCCGGTGCGGCCTGGTTCTCGTCCTCGGCGCGCTGACTCGCCGCGACCTGGTCGCGGGTGGGCAGCCCGAGCCGATCGAGCACGTCGGCGGGCACGCCGTCGCGGGTCAACTGTTCGCGTCGCCGGGCCCCGGCCTCCCGGCCCGCCTCGCGGCACAGCCGCAGGATCTCGGCGGCCAGGCGTTCGCCGCCGTAGCGCAGTTCGCCCCTGTCGATGCGGATGTCGAGCGGAAGCCCCGTCTCGGTGGCCCGGACCGCAACGGTACGCGCGCGGTTGACAGCGGTCGCCGAGGACGCCGGCGACGCCGGTGGGGGCGGAAACGGTTCAGTCATGTCACTCCGATCGTGGGACGGGATGCTCATTCGGTGGGCCGGTAGAACCCGTGAAAGCCCATGCCGCTGTTGCTGGTTCGGATCGCGCTGACCGACACCGGATCGCCGGCCTCGACCATCTGGCCGTTGCCGATCACCATCGCGACGTGGCCGTCCCACACCGCGAGGTCGCCGGGCATGACGTTTTCCTGGGCGACCGGAACGCCGACGCTCTGTTCCTGGGCCAGCCGCGGCAATTCCACTCCGGCCTCGCGGTAAGCCCATTGGGTGAGGCCGCTGCAGTCCAGACCCTGTCCGGGCGTCGTGCCGCCCCATTGGTACGGCACACCCTGCTGGGTGAGGGCATTGCGCACCGCGTCGGCGGCCTCCTCGTTGGGGGCCACGGCGGTGGTGCCGTCGGGGAGCACGATCTCGACACCGCTCCCGCCGAAGCGGGGATCGTACGAAGTCGAGCCGCCGGCACTGCCGCTCTCGGTGGATGCCACGGCCGAACCGGAACCGTACGAGCCGGAGCCGTAGGCGACGGGTGCCACGTCGCCGGCCGACGAGCCGAAGGATCCGACGGGCCCCGAGGAGGGACCCGCGAACGCCGACAGCACCCGCCCGGCCACATCGGCCTGCGGTGCCACGGGTGCCGCGGGAAGGGTCGCGGACGCGGCGACCGTGCGGGCGTCGTTCGGCACCGGGTCGGGGGCGGTGAGGTCCACGATCTTCGCGGTGTGCGCGGCCAACTCTCCGCGCACTCGCTCGACGACGGTCAGCGCACGACCGAGGTGTTCTGTCGCGGCACCGATCAACATCATCTGCCCGGCCGGTGTCGCCAGCGCGGGAAGCGCCGAGGACGCGAGTGAGAGGAAGGACTGCAGGATCGCCGCGAGCTCGGCGTTGCCTGCCCGGACGCTCTCGGACGCAGCCTCGACGACGGTCGCGATCTCCCGGCCGCGATCCGACAGCTGCACGGATGCGGACTGTGTGGCCTCCGCTTTCGTGACCGCCGCGTCGGCGGCGACACCGGTCCAGGTGCCCCCGAGTTCGCTGATCCCGGTCCGCCCCACCGCATGGGCGGCGTCGATCGCTTCCGAGGCCGCCCGCAGCGATGCGGCGGGGGAGCCGGCCGGAAGGTCACCGGAACCGAACGCGGCGAGAAGGTCGACGACAGGGCGCGCGAGGACGTCGATCATGAGAGCCCGGCGTCCGTCGCGACGAGGGCGCCTGCGCCCGTGTCGATGAGGGCGCCTGCGCCCGCGGCATCGGTCGCGTCGTACGCCGCGGCGGTGCTCGCGGCCGCTGCACTCATGGCCGACCAGGCCGACGACAGTCGCCGCACCTGGGCAACGTGAGCATCCTGAGCGGCCGTGAACGCGGCCACGAAGTCGCCCCCGACGACTCCGAAGACCGGTCCGAGCAGTGCCGGACCCGCCGCGCCCGCGGCTGCGCCCGCGGCCTCGGTCTGTGCGGCCAGAGCAGCGGCCGTCGCGCCGAACGTCGCGATACCTGCCGTCCGTGCCGAGAACTCACCCATGCAGTCCCCCCGTCGAGAAGATGTCCGTCGAAGAGTTGGACGCGGTGAGGCGCGGTTCGGTTCCCATCGAATTCGGCGGCGGAGGTCCCCACTATCCTGTGAACTCATGGAAACGTGCGTGGTCGATCATCCGCTGGCAGCTGCTCTTCTGACGACGATGCGGGACGAGCGCAGCGACAGCCCCACGTTCCGGTCCGCATTGCGCGAACTGACCCAGATGTTGATCTACGAAGCCATCCGCGACGCCCCGGTCGAGAAGTTCGACGTCAAGACGCCGGTGGCGGTGACGACGGGCTACCGACTGGCGGCGCCGCCCCTGCTGGTCCCGGTCCTGCGAGCGGGCCTGGGCATGGTCGACCAGGCCAGCCTGGCCATCCCGCAGTCGCGGGTCGGTTTCGTCGGGATGGCCCGGGACGAGGAGACGCACCAGCCGGTGCCGTACCTCGAGTCGCTGCCGGCCGACCTTTCCGGCATCCCGGTGTACGTGCTCGATCCGATGCTCGCGACCGGCGGTTCGATGGTGCACACGATCGATCTGCTCGTCGCGCGTGGCGCCACCGACGTCACCGCGGTGTGTGTGGTCGCCGCACCGGAGGGCGTCGACGCCCTCGCGAACTCCGGCCACCCGGTCCGCCTGGTCACGGCCACCGTCGACGAGGGCCTCGACGAGAACGCCTTCATCGTGCCGGGACTCGGCGATGCGGGCGACCGCCAGTTCGGCCCCCGCTAGCTAGCGCGGGGCGCTCTGCAGGACGCGTCCGCTCACCGCGTCGACGTCCACGGCGCGCCGCGCTCCGGACGCGTCGACGACGTCGGCCTCCCACACGTACGTGCCGCCCTTCTCCACCACGAGTTGCAGGTCGGTGATCCGGCCGCCCGGGACCTCGGTCAGCACGACGCCCGTGGCGGCCGTGTAGTCGAGCTCGGCTACGTCGGTGCCCGGAGTGGGTTCCCCGGTCACCGAGGGGCCGGCGATGACGCGGTCACCGTCGGGGGAGATGCCGACCTCGACCGCGACGCCGTCGGCGTTGATCAGGTCGACGACCCAGCTGCCGTCGCTGTTCTCCTCGATGGACACCAGCGAGCTACCGGGAACTGCCGCGAGCGCGGTGCGGCCGGCATGTTCGAAGACCTTGGCGTTCCAGCCGGGCGCGAGCGTCGGGGCGCCAGTCGCGCCCGATGCCGATGTGGGGGATGTCGCCGTGTTCCCCGAAGCCCCCGAAGCCCCCGAAGCCCCCGAAGCCTCGGAAGCCTCCGAAGCCCCCGAAGCCGACGTCGTCGAGGCCTTCGCGGAGGTGCTCGTCGCGGCAGCGGCGCTCGTGGTGGTTGCCGCGCCGCCGTCGTCGTTGCCGCAACCGACCAAGGCGACGAGTGCTGCGCCGACGACGGCAGCCGTTCGGACCCGGCCTGCGGCAGCGCCCTGGAAAACTCTCATATCGGCCAAACCTCTCAAATCGCCAACCATCGGTACCGGAACGTTGTACCAGAGATTGATCTGCCCGAGCGGGAGGTTCGCCGAGTTCAGCGTCCGGTCGTGTTCGCCAGGACCGTGCCGGTCGCGGCGTCGACGGTGACCTCGTGCTTGGTGCCGGACTCGTCGATCACGTCGGCCTCCCACACCGTGGTGCCGTTGGCGGAGTCGAGGTCGAGTTCGGTGACCGCGCCGCCGGGTACTTCGGTGAGCAGGACGGCAGTGGCCGCGTTGTAGTCGAGAGTCGCTCCCTGCACGCGGTCGCGGTGTTTCGCGCGGTCGGCTTCGTCCTCTTCCTCGATCCGGGGCGTCCCGAGGACCGTCGCGCCGTCGGCGGACACATCGACGTGGTGTTCGATCCCGTCGGGAGTGACGACCTGCGCCTCCCACGTCCGGTCGTGCTCGGCTTCGATCGAGACGAGGACACCCTCGGGTACCGCCGCCACGGCGGTCGCTCCGGCCCGAGCGAGGGCTTGTGTGCCCGGGGCGGCGTCGGGCGTGCCGGTGCCCGCGCCGGTCGTCGTGCCGGTGGTCGTGCCGGTGGTCGAGGTGGGATCCTGCCAGCCGTCGTCGTTCCCGCCGCAACCGGCGAGAGCGACGAGCGCGGCCCCCGTGATCGCGAGGGTCGCCGTGCGCGTCCTCGACGTGGAACCGTTCTGTCGGAGCATCGTCTTCTCCGTTCCGTTGTCACCTTCGGGTGGGAGGTACTCGCGCTTCAGGATGTGCCGGGTCGATCTCCCGCCGCAAGGTGCGCCCGCACCGCCTCGGCCCGCGCCTGTGCGGCGACCCGGGCGGCGGCTAGGTGCGTGGTGGACGTAACGGGTTCGACGACCTCGAAGTAGGCCTTGAGTTTCGGCTCGGTGCCCGACGGCCGGACCGTGACGTGGAGCCCCGGGCCGGTCAGGGTCACCGCGTCGGTGCGGAGCGGACCGCGCGCCGCGGCGAGGTCCCTTGCCGTGACGCCGATTCCGGCGAGCTCCGCCGGCGGGTACTCGCGCAGTCGGGCCATCGCCCGGCCGATCTCGTCGAGGTCGTCGAACCGGCGCGAGACCTGGCCGGTGACGTGGACGCCGAAGCGCGCGGCAAGGTCGTCGAGGGCACCGCCGAGAGTGCGCCCGTCCGCCGCGAGGTCGGCGACCAGGTCCGCGATCAGCACGGCCGCGGAGATGCCGTCCTTGTCGCGCACGACCTGCGGGTCGACGCAGTGCCCGACGGCCTCCTCGTACGCGTAGACCAGGCCCTCGCCGGCGCGCACGAGCCACTTGAACCCGGTGAGGGTGCGGGCGGAACGAAATCCGCGGGCCTCGGCGATCCGGCCGAGCAGCGTCGACGAGACGATCGTCGTCGCGACCAGTGCGTCCCCGGAGGCGTGCGCGAGGATCCGATCGCCGAGCAGCGCGCCGGTCTCGTCGCCGGTGAGCATCCGCCAGCCGTCCGGACCGGGCACACCGACCGCGCAGCGGTCGGCGTCGGGGTCGAGTGCGATCGCGACGTCGGCGTCGACGGACGCAGCGAGCGCGAGCAGTTCGTCCGTGGCGCCGCGTTCCTCGGGGTTCGGGAACGTGACGGTGGGAAAGTCTGGATCGGGTGCGAATTGCCCTGCGACGGTGTGGATGTCGGTGAACCCCGCCGCGTGCAGGGCGGCCACCGCGATCTCGCCGCCGACACCGTGCAGCGGTGTGAGTGCGATCCGGATGTCCCGCCTGTCGCCGAACGGCAGTGACGCGACTCGCTCGAGATAGGCGGTGACCAGCGCGTCGTCCACCGGCGTGACCGGGGCACGGCCGACCCGTTCGACGTTCGCGATCGCGTCCTCGATCTCGCGGTCGGCCGGGGCCGCGAGCGGTGCCCCGCCGTGGACGTACACCTTGTATCCGTTGTCGGCGGGCGGATTGTGCGATGCGGTGATCTGCACGCCGGCTGCCGCGCCGAGTCGGCGTACCGCGAACGCCACCAGGGGAGTGGGCAGTGGCCGCGGCAGCAGCACCACGTCGAAGTCCTCCGCCGCGAGCACTTCGGCCGCGGCCGCCGCGAACTCCTCCGACCCGTGCCGGGCGTCCCGGCCGACGACCACGATGCCGCCGCCGAGGCACTGGCCGCGTAGCCAGGCCGCGAGCCCCGCCGTGGTGCGCTCGACGACCCCGACGTTCATGCAGTCCGGTCCGTCGCCGACCGGTCCGCGTAGGCCGGCGGTCCCGAAGCGGAGCGTCACAGCCGCGCCAGCAGGTCGCGCAGCAGTCCGCCCATGCGCCCGGCGGACGCCTGCCCAGCGGCCAGGACCTCGGCGTGGTCGAGAGGTTCTCCGGTGATGCCGGCGGCGAGGTTGGTCACGAGGGAGATGCCGAGGACCTCCGCGCCGAGCGCGCGGGCCGCGATGGTCTCGTGCACGGTCGACATCCCCACCAGGTCGGCACCCAGGATGCGGAGCATGCGGATCTCCGCGGGCGTCTCGTAGTGCGGGCCGGGCAGTCCCGCGTACACGCCCTCGGCCAGGGTCGGGTCGATCTCGCGGGCGAGGGTCCGCAACCGGGGGCTGTAGGAGTCGACGAGGTTCACGAACTGGGCCCCGACGAGCGGTGACCTTGCGGTGAGGTTGAGGTGGTCGCTGATGAGGACGGGCTGCCCGACGCTCATCCCCTCGCGGATCCCGCCCGCGGCGTTGGTGAGCACTACGGTGTCGGCGCCGGCGGCGATCGCGGTGCGGACCGGATGCACGACGCGCGTGAGGTCGTGCCCTTCGTAGGCGTGCGCGCGACCGAGAAGTACGAGAACCGGCGTGTCACCGACACGGATCGAAAGCACCGTGCCGGCGTGTCCCGAGGCGGACGGTGTGGCGAAACCCGGAAGGTCCGCCATCGGGACCGTGGCGACCGGCTCGCCCAGCGAGTCGGCTGCGGCCCGCCATCCCGATCCGAGAACGACCGCGGCGCGGTGCTTCGCGATCCCGGTACGTTCGGCGAGGACGTCGGCGGCCTGCTGCTCGAGTGTGCCCATGAAGGGACACAGTAGTGGCGGCACGCGATGTTACTCGCGGGTAGTATCGCGCCCATGCCATACCTGAATCGTCAAGGCGACGTCTTCGTCCTGTACCTCGGCAACGAGGGTGAGACGGACAACGAGAATCGGTTCCACCCCGACTGGATCGACGCGACGCACGCGTTGCTGGACGAGGTCGAGGCGCACGAGGGGCCCGCCGCGCTGGTCACCACGGCGACCGGAAAGTTCTACACGAACGGCCTCGACACCGACTGGATCTTCGGCAACCTCGACAAGCTGCCCGGGTATCTCGATCGGGTGCACACGGTCTTCTCCCGGCTGCTGACCTTCCCGATGGCGACGATCGCGGCCGTGCAGGGTCACGCCTTCGGTGCCGGCGCGATGCTCGCGGTGTCGCAGGATTTCCGCGTCATGCGCAGCGACCGCGGCTACTACTGCCTGCCCGAGGTCAATCTGAACATGCCGTTCACGGTGGGGATGTCGTCGCTCCTCACGTCCCGGTTGACGCGGCAGACGGCCGTCGAGGCGATGACGACGGGACGCCGCTACGGCGGGGCCGACGCGCTGGCGGCGGGCATCGTCGACGACGCCGTCGAGGGCGATCTGGTGCTCGGTGCTGCCGTCGCGCGGGCGTCGGCACTCGTCTCCACGCGCGGGGCGAATCTCTCCGGGATCAAGCGCGGCATCCACCGCGAAACGCTCGAAGCCCTCGGCACCGCGACCGACGAGAGCAACTTCAAGTTCGGTTGACGAGGGCCCGGCCCGCAGGAGTGAGAGACTGGACGCTGTGAGGTCAGGATCCCCTGCAGTATCGGAGACGGTGTCGGCCGCGCGATCGGATCTGATCGCGCTGTCGCACTCCATCCACGACGAACCGGAATTGGCGTTCGAGGAGGTCCGCAGCGCCGCCAAGCTGGTCGACTTCCTGCGCGGTCACGACTTCGACGTGCGCACCGGAATCGCCGATCTGCCCACGGCGTTCGAGGCGACTGTCGGCAGCGGCGATCTGGTGATCGGGCTGCTCGCCGAGTACGACGCGCTCCCGGAGATCGGTCATGCGTGCGGGCACAACGTCATTGCGGCATCCGCGGTCGGCGCCGCCCTCGCGCTGGCGCCGGTCGCGGATGCGCTGGGAATCACCGTGCGGGTCATCGGGACACCGGCCGAGGAGACGGGCGGCGGCAAGGTGCTGATGCTCGAGCGCGGTGTCTTCGACGATGTCGCGGCGGCGTTGATGGTGCATCCCGGACCCTTCGACATCGTGGGTGCGACGTCGCTCGCGCTCGCCGACCTCGCGATCACGTTCGCGGGCAGGGAGGCGCACGCGTCGGCCGCACCGGAATTCGGCCGCAACGCAGCCGATGCCGTCACCGTCGCGCAGGTCGGTCTCGCGCTGCTCCGTCAGCACCTGTCGCCGGGGCAGCAACTGCACGGAATAGTCAGCGACGGCGGCGCGGCACCGAACATCGTGCCCGCCCACGCCGAGATGCTGTACTACCTGCGGGCGCGGACGGCGGACTCGCTCGAGGAGTTGACCGCCCGCGCCGAGGCGTGCTTCGCGGCCGGGGCGCTCGCGACGGGGTGCACACACGGGATCCGCACGGTCTCGCCGCCGTACAGCGAACTGCGGCCGGACCCGTGGCTGTCCGACGTGTACCGCGACGAGATCGTCGACCTCGGCCGGACTCCGCTGTCCGCCGAGTTGGAATCGTCTCGGCCGCTGGGCAGTACCGACATGGGCAACGTGACGCACGTGCTGCCCGGAATTCACCCGGTCGTGGGACTCGATTCCGGCGGCGCGGTGACGCATCAGCCGGCGTTCGCGGCGGCAGCGGTTAACGAGTCGGCCGACCAGGCCGTGGTCGACGGTGCGATCGCTCTGGCGCGCACGACGATTCGAGCCGCGCTCGACGAAGGTCAGCGAGCGCGCCTGCTGGAAGGAGTGGAACGTCGGTGAACGAGGACGTCGAGAAGTGGCTCGCCGAACACACGATGGACCTGTCGCGGTGGCGTCGGCACTTCCACGCCAATCCGGAACTGGCGCGGCACGAGTTCGCGACCACCGCGTTCGTTGCGAGCCAGTTGTCGTCGGCCGGGATGTCACCGCTGCTGCTGCCCGGAGGGACGGGCGTGATCTGCGACATCGGCCCCGGCGGAATGCGGATCGGGTTGCGCGGCGACATGGACGCGCTGCCGCTGCAGGAGGCGACGGGTGCGCCGTACTCGTCGACCGTGCCCGGCGTGGCGCACGCGTGCGGCCACGACGCCCACACCGCGATCCTGCTCGGGACAGCACTGGCATTGAACTCGTTGCCGCAGTTGCCGATCGGCGTGCGGTTCATCTTCCAGCCGGCCGAGGAGGTCATGCCGGGCGGTGCCATCGACGTCGTGGCCGCCGGCGGGATGCAGGGGGTCTCGCGGATTTTCGCACTGCACTGCGACCCGCGGCTCGAGGCGGGCAAGGTGGGCGTGCGGGTCGGTGCCATCACTTCCGCGGCGGACACCATCGAACTCGTCCTCGACTCGCCGGGCGGTCACACCTCCCGGCCGCACCTGACGACGGACCTGGTCTACGCGATCGGCACGGTCATCACCGGGCTGCCCGGGATGCTCAGCCGCCGCATCGATCCGCGTAGCGGCACGGTGATGGTGTGGGGCGCGGTCAGCGCCGGGCAGGCCCCCAACGCGATCCCCCGAAGCGGCATCCTCACCGGGACCGTCCGCACCGGAGACCACGACACGTGGGCGCTGCTCGAGCCGACGGTCAGGGAGATCGTCCACGGACTGCTCGCGCCGACCGGCGTGCGCTACGAGCTCAACTACCGGCGCGGGGTGCCGCCGGTGGTGAACGACGAGGTGTCGGCGCGGATGTTCGAGGACGCGGTGCGCGCGATCGGTCCCGACGCTCTCGCGGACACCCCGCAGTCGGGTGGCGGCGAGGACTTCTCCTGGTATCTGGAGGAGGCGCCGGGCGCGATGGCGCGGCTGGGCGTGTGGTCCGGGCACGGCCCTCAGTTGGACATCCACCAGCCCACGTTCGACCTCGACGAGCGGGCGCTGGTCACCGGAGTCCGGGTCCTGACGAACCTGGTGCTGCAGTCCTGACAGGCGGTCAGGGCGTGCCGGGGCCGACGTTACGGCTGTTGCGGGTGCGCAGGCTCCGGACGTACTCGGCCGGGGCGCCGGCGATCTCCGCGGCATCGGCCATCACGCCGAGATAGCGGGCAGAGGGCAGGCCGCCCTCGTAGGCGTCGAGCACGTACAGCCAGGCGAGAACGGGCCCGTCGGCGGTGTCGACGCGCAACCGGATCTTGCGATGGATGCCGAGTTCGGAACCCTCCCAGCGGTCCAGGCGCTCCTCGTCCTCGGTGGGGACGTCGTAGAGGACGACGAAGACCGCAGCATCCGGATCGTCCTGATCCTCGACGACCGTCGCGAGTGCGCCCTCCCAGCCGATGTCGCCGCCACTGAAGGTCAATCGCCAGCCTCGGAGCCACCCGGTGCCCGCCATCGGCGAATGCGGGCAGCGCTCGAGCATTTGTTCCGGGTGCATGTTGGACCCGTAGGCGGCATAGATCGGCACGGCGGCAAGCCTAATCCGTCGGCTCGGAACTGGGGAACCCGGAGAACCGTCCGGCGCACGATCCGACGTGCTCGGCGCTCGGGAGGGGCCCGTTGCCTGCGTGTTCCCGGTCACTGGAATAGCGTTGTACCCGGGCCAGGCTGGAGATCCCGGCCGTCGAGGCAAGCTTGGAGGACGAATGACCCGAATCGTGATCATCGGCGGCGGACCTGCCGGATACGAGGCGGCGCTGGTGGCAGCACAGCACGGCGCCGCGGTCTCCTTGATCGATTCGGACGGCATCGGTGGCGCGTGCGTCCTGTTCGACTGTGTTCCGTCGAAGACCTTCATCGCCTCGACCGGTATCCGCACCGACATGCGGCGGGCAACCGACCTGGGTATCTCCCTCGATCCCTCGAGCGCGACGATCTCGCTGCCCGAGATCAACTCCCGGGTCAAAAACCTCGCGCAGGTGCAGTCCTCCGACATTCGCGCGCGCCTGCAGAGCGTCGGCGTGCAGCTGCTCTCCGGTAAGGCCGAGCTGATCGACCGGCAGATCGGTATGGCGGCCCACCAGGTCCGCGCGACCCTCACCACCGGCGAGGAGAAGATCCTCGACGCAGACGTCGTGCTCATCGCGACCGGCGCGAGCCCCCGCGTGCTGCCCGGTGCGGTGCCGGACGGCGAGCGCATCCTCACGTGGCGTCACCTGTACGACCTCGAGGAGCTGCCGTCGCACCTGGTGGTCGTCGGTTCCGGTGTCACGGGCGCCGAGTTCGTGTCCGCGTACACCGAGATGGGTGTCAAGGTCACTCTCGTGTCGAGCCGTGACCGCGTCATGCCGCACGAGGACGCCGACGCCGCCCTGGTCCTCGAGGACGTGCTCGCCGAGCGCGGCGTGACCCTGGTCAAGCACGCCCGCGCCGACGCCGTCGAACGGACCGAGGACGGCGGGATCGTCGTCAAGCTGTCGGACGGTCGTACCGTGCACGGCAGTCACGCGCTGATGGCGGTGGGCTCGACGCCCAACACCGAGGGGCTGGGCCTAGAGAAGGTCGGCATCGAACTCGGCCAGGGTGGCTACCTGCGCGTCGACCGTGTCTCGCGGACCGCGGTCTCCGGCATCTACGCGGCCGGGGACTGCACGGGCCTGCTGCCGCTGGCCTCGGTGGCCGCGATGCAGGGTCGCATTGCGATGTACCACGCGCTGGGCGAGGGCGTGAGCCCGATCAAGCTCAAGACGGTGGCCTCCGCAGTCTTCACCCGTCCCGAGATCGCGAACGTCGGCGTCAGCCAGGCCGCGATCGACAACGGCGAGGTGCCCGCGCGCACCGTCATGCTGCCGCTCAACACGAATCCGCGGGCCAAGATGTCCGGTCTGCGCCGCGGTTTCGTGAAGATCTTCTGCCGACCGGCCACCGGGGTGGTCATCGGCGGTGTCGTCGTCGCGGCCACCGCGTCGGAGCTGATCCTGCCGATCGCGATCGCGGTCCAGAACAACCTCACCGTCAACGACCTGGCGCAGACGTTCTCGGTGTACCCGTCGCTGTCCGGCTCGATCACCGAGGCGTCGCGGCAGCTGATGCGCCACGACGACTTGGACTGAGATGACGAGTCTCACGATTCGGGATTCAGTTTCCAAATAGTGGTTGCGCTGTGAAATGATGCGAGGGGCCGAGAACCATCGGCCCCTCGCATCGCTCTCCGCCCCGTGGATCCGGGACGACCTGGGTGTACCTGCCTTCGTCCTGCGCCGTCGCACGTACGACGGCGCGCCGTCCCACGCCACGGAGCCGCCTCCATGTCACTCGATCCGTCGTCTTTCGACTCGTCCCCACGTCTGTCCTCCCGGATGGCCGGTCTGCGCAGTTCCGCCATCCGGGATCTGCTGACCCTCACCGCGCGTCCGGAGGTGATCAGCCTGGCCGGCGGACTGCCCGCCACCGAACTCGTTCCGCGGGAGAGGATCGCCGAGGCCGCGCACCGCGCCCTCGCCGATCCGCGCTCGGTCCAGTACGGCGAGACGTCCGGCTGGGCGCCGCTGCGCGAGACCGTCGCGGCCCGGGAGGGCGTCAAGGTGGGGCGGTCGATCGACCCGGCCGAGGTCGTGGTCACGCACGGTTCGCAGCAGGCGCTCAGCCTGCTCGCGCAGGTGCTCCTCGATCCGGGTGACACCGTCGTCGTCGAAGAACCCGGCTACACCGGTGCGCTGCAGGTGTTCCGCACGGCACAGGCCGCGCTGGTGCCCGTCGCGCTCGACGCGGACGGCATGGATACCGCGGCACTCGAGCAGGCTCTGCGGGAGGGGTTGCGGCCCAAGCTCGTCCACACGGTGAGCAACTTCCACAACCCTCGCGGCGTCGTGCTGTCGGCGGAGCGGCGGGTCCACCTCGCGGCGCTCGCGGACGAGTACGGATTTTGGATCATCGAGGACGACCCGTACGGCGAACTGTGGTTCGATGCGCCCGCGCCCGCCCCGGTCGCGGCGCACTCCGATCGGGTGATCCGGCTGTCGAGCGGATCGAAGACCCTCGCCCCGGCGCTGCGGATCGGCTGGCTGCACGGCGATCGCCGGGTGTGCGAGGCCGTCGAACTGCTCAAGCAGGGCGCGGACCTGTGCGGTTCGTCGCTCACACAGCAGATCGCGACGGAACTGCTCGGCGACGCCGCGTGGCTCGACGGGCATCTAGCCACCGTCCGTGCCGCGTACGCGGGGCGCGCGCACGCTCTCGTCTCGTCCCTCGAAGCCGCTTTCGGGGAACGTATCTCGCACGCGACGGTGCACGGGGGGATGTTCTGCTGGATCGAGTTCGCCGACGGCACGGACACCACGCGCCTGCTCGACACCGCCGTCGGGCACGATGTCGCGTTCGTGCCCGGCGGGGCGTTCGGCGTCGCGAGCGCCCACCCGCATGCGGCCCGGTTGTGTTTCGCGACCTACGACGGCGCGGTGCTGGCCGAGGGCGTAGACCGGCTGCGGGCCGCCCACTCGGCGCATCGCTCGGGAACTGTGATCGGTGCCTGAAGAGTTTTGTACAAAACCTTGTGATCTGTACCAAATGGCTTTGTCGGTGATCGATCTTCTGCGCTCGAACCGCGGTGCTTCCGCCCGGCCGGACTGTCGGACCGCGCGCCTAGCATCCGTGCAATGACGACGTCGGAGGTTCCGTTCGGGGAAGCGCGGGCGCAGCTGCGGGAGCTGGTGTGCCGGGTGGGATACCGCGGCGAGCGGATCACGATCACCCGGCACGGTGCGCCGGCCGCGGCGCTCGTTTCGCTCGACGACCTGAGAAGTCTCGAGGCGTTCGCGCCCGTCGGGGGCGATCCGGTGGGGCCCGAACGCCAGACGGTGGACGAAACCGTCGCGGTCGGCGGTTCGCTTCGCGAGGTGTGGAATGCGATCGCGCGGTACCGCGAACGCGCCGGATGGTGGGTGGATCTTGTCGTCGATGCGGAGGTCGGTGGCGATGCCCTCATCTCCTGGGACGAGCGCAGAGGCAGGGTCGTGGACTGCGTCGACGGTGAGACCATCGCGATGAGGTGGGGATCCGAGGCCGCAACGGCTCAGTCACCGATCGAGGTGCGGATCGACTTCGCCGGGGACGACGCCGAGGTTCGGATTCGCGCAACTCAGGTAGGGCCCGGTCCGGGTGCGGATTACTGGCGCGAGCGACTCCAGGCGTGGAAGGCCTACGTGGAGGCGTTGTCCTCGTCGGTCCAGCCGTAGGTGCGCTCGACGGCCTTGTTCCAGCCGGCGTAGAGGCGCTCGCGCTCGGCGTCGCCCATCCGAGGTTCCCAGGTCTTGTCCGCCGCCCAGTTGGTGCGGATGTCGTCCTCGCTCTCCCAGAATCCGACGGCCAGGCCGGCCGCGTACGCCGCGCCGAGCGCGGTGGTCTCGTTCACGACCGGACGCGTGACCGGGACATCCAAGATGTCCGACTGGAACTGCATGAGTGTCTCGTTGACCACCATGCCGCCGTCGACCTTGAGCGTCGTGAGTTCGACCCCAGAGTCGGCGCGCATGGCCTCGATGACCTCGCGGGTCTGGTACGCGGTGGCCTCGAGAGCGGCGCGCGCCAGGTGACCCTTGTTGACATATCGGGTGAGTCCGGCGATGACGCCGCGTGCATCGGGACGCCACCGCGGCGCGAACAGACCCGAGAAGGCGGGCACGAAGTACGCACCGCCGTTGTCCTCGACGGTCTGTGCCAGCGGTTCGATGTCCTTGGCAGACTGGATGATTCCGAGGTTGTCACGCAGCCACTGCACCAGCGAGCCGGTGACGGCCACCGACCCCTCCAGGGCGTAGACGGCGGGCTTGTCGCCGAGCTTGTAGCAGACCGTGGTGAGCAAACCGTGCTCGCTGTGGACCTTCTCGGTGCCGGTGTTGAGCAGAAGGAAGTTGCCGGTGCCGTAGGTGTTCTTGGCCTCGCCCTCCGACAAGCACGCCTGACCGAACGTCGCGGCCTGCTGGTCACCGAGGATCCCGGCGATCGGGATTCCCGCCGAGATGCCGGGCAGCGCCAGATCGCCGTACACCTCGGATGAACTGCGGATCTCGGGCAGCATCGACACCGGGATTCCCATCGCCGCACAGATGTCGTGGTCCCAGTCGAGGGTCTCGAGGTCCATCAGCAGAGTGCGCGAGGCGTTGGTCACGTCGGTGATGTGCAGACCGCCGGTGAGGTTCCAGATGATCCAGGAGTCGATCGTGCCGAAGGCGAGTTCGCCGGCCTCGGCCCGCTCGCGTGCGCCGTCCACGTTGTCGAGGATCCACCGCACCTTCGGCCCCGAGAAGTACGTGGACAGCGGCAGCCCGGTGGTCTCGCGGAAGCGTCCGCGACCCTCGTCACCGCCGAGCTCGTCGCACAGACTGTCGGTACGGGTGTCCTGCCACACGATCGCGTTGTAGACGGGCTTTCCGGTCTCGCGATCCCACACGACGGTGGTTTCGCGCTGATTGGTGATTCCCACCGCGGCGATGTCCTTGGCGGTCAGGTCGGTCTTGGCCAGGACCGACCCGACCATCTCGCGGGTGTTGGTCCAGATCTCCTCGGGATCGTGCTCCACCCAGCCCGGCTCCGGGAAGATCTGCTCGTGTTCCTTCTGTGCGACGCCGACGACGTCACCGTCGTGATCGAAGATCATGCACCGGCTCGAGGTCGTCCCCTGGTCGATCGCGGCGATGTACTTGGTCACGGTCATCCTCGTCTCTCGGGCAGTCTGGCCACGAAGCTACTAGCCTGAGACCAGATTCGCCGACAACCACGGGAGACCGAGTTGGACAAGCAGCCTGGTGTGCAGTTCCTCGGCCCGCAGCAGCGGGCGCAGGCGTGGGACCAGTTGGGAACCGAGCAGTTCGACGTGGTGGTGATCGGTGGCGGGGTGGTCGGTGTGGGCGCGGCCCTCGACGCCGCGACCCGCGGACTGAAGGTCGCGCTCGTCGAGGCGCGGGATTTCGCGTCGGGCACGTCGTCCCGTTCGTCGAAGATGTTCCACGGGGGTTTGCGCTACCTGGAACAACTCGAGTTCGGGCTCGTCGCGGAGGCGTTGCACGAACGGGAGTTGTCGATGTCGACGCTCGCGCCGCATCTCGTCAAACCGCTCAAGTTCCTCTTCCCGCTGACCCATCGCGGGTGGGAGCGCCCGTACATGGCGGCCGGGTTCCTGCTGTACGACCGAATGGGCGGCGCGAAGTCCGTTCCGGCACAGAAGCATCTGACGCGGGCCGGCGCGCTGCGGATGGCGCCCGGACTCAAGCGTAATGCGCTGATCGGCGGTATCCGCTACTACGACACCGTCGTCGACGACGCCCGTCACACGATGACGGTCGCGCGTACCGCGGCGCACTACGGTGCGGTGGTGCGTACCTCCACGCAGGTCGTCGGTTTCCTGCGCGAGGCGGACCGAGTGTCCGGTGTGCGCGTGCGGGATTCGGAGACCGGCGCCACCACGGAAGTGAAGGGACACGTCGTCATCAACGCGACCGGCGTGTGGACGGACGAGATCCAGGCGCTCTCGCACCAGCGGGGCCGGTTCCGGGTGCGCGCATCGAAGGGCGTGCACATCGTGGTTCCGCGGGACCGGATCGTGAGCGACTCGGCGATCATCCTGCGTACCGAGAAGTCCGTGCTGTTCGTGATTCCGTGGGGCAACCACTGGATCATCGGCACCACCGACACCGACTGGAACCTCGACCTCGCGCACCCTGCCGCCACCGAGGCCGACATCGACTACATCCTCGGCCACGTCAACAAGGTGCTGGTCACCCCGCTCACCCACGAGGACATCGACGGCGTCTACGCGGGTTTGCGTCCACTGCTTGCGGGGGAGAGCGACGAGACGTCGAAGCTGTCCCGCGAGCACGCGGTGGCGCGCGTGGCGCCGGGCCTGGTCGCGATCGCCGGCGGGAAGTACACCACCTACCGGGTGATGGGCAAGGATGCCGTCGATCTGGCGGCCGAGGATCTTCCGGCGGCCGTCGCGTCGTCGATCACCGAGAAGGTTCCGCTGGTGGGCGCGGACGGCTACTTCGCGCTCGTGAACCAGGCGGTGCACCTCGGACAGCTGTACGGATTGCACCCCTACCGGATCAAGCACCTGCTCGGTCGCTACGGATCGCTGATCGACGAGGTTCTCGCCCCGGCCAAGCAGTCGCCGGAACTGTTGCAGCCGATCACCGATGCGCCCGACTACCTGCAGGCGGAGGCCGTGTACGCCGTCGCCGCGGAGGGTGCGCTGCACCTCGAGGACATCCTCGCCCGCCGCACGCGCATCTCGATCGAGTACACGCACCGCGGGGTGAACTGCGCCGAGCAGGTGGCCCGCCTGGTCGCGCCGATCCTCGGCTGGGACGACGCCACGATCGACCGCGAGGTCGAAACGTACCGCGCCCGCGTCGAGGCCGAGGTGCTCTCGCAGGCGCAGCCCGACGACCTCTCCGCCGACGCCCTGCGTGCCGCGGCCCCCGAGGCCCGCGCGGAAATTCTCGAACCGGTACCCGGCACCGCCCCTAGTGGGTCAGCACGACCTTGAGCACGACGATCGCGGTGGCGACGACGGCGAGCGCCGCCGCCGCGATCAGCGTGTAACCGGACGGCCGCTCGCCGCGCAGGCGCGTGATGACGAACACCATGGACGCGATCCGGACGAGGATCGCGACCTCGGCGATCACCTGCGCGGTGAACGGTTCGAGCCAGCCGAAGTATGCGGTACCCAGCACGACGATCGGCACGACCGCCGAGCTCAGTACCGGTACCGAGTCGCGAAGCTCCGCGAAGCGTTCGGCGGTGGTCAGCTGACGGCCCGAGCGCACCGACTTGCCCACCCCCTCGGCGAACGCGTGCGCGATGAACGTGGAGATCGCCGTGCCGGCGACCACGGCGATCGTGCGGGAATCGCTGCGCGAGATCGTTTCCGGGATCAACGCCGCGAGGATGAGGATGTTGCCGTACACGTAGGCACTGATCCGGCTGGCGGCGTTGTCCTTGTCGAGCGGCACGGACCGGCTCAGCAACGGCCGGTGCAGCAACGAGCGGAGATCCGATTCCATGCGACAGAGCGTCGCACAATCACCCCATGGGTGGCGCGTAGTGACTCGGATCGTTGCGGTGGACGAGCCCGTCATGCGAGCCGACTTCCCGAAAGAGTGACTACACCTGTTGTCAGATTAGGATCGGCGGAAGTCGGTCAAGGACTGGAGGGTTGTTGGACGCGCAACGGCGGACCTGGGCGGGCACCGGCCTCGAGGAACGCCGCGCCGCGCGCCGGGAGGCACTCCTGGGTGCCGGAATCGAACTGCTGGGCGCAGAGGGCGGCGCCGCCGTCAGCGTTCGAGCGGTCTGCCGATCCGCCGCGCTCACCGAGCGCTACTTCTACGAGAGCTTCGCCGACCGGGACGAATTCGTGCGGGCCGTGTACGAGGACGTGGGCAGGCAGGCGCGGGACGCGCTCGTCGCGGCCGTGGCGTCGTCGGGATCGCCGCAGGATCGGGCGGTCGCGGCGGTGTCGACGTTCGTCGAGTTGATGGTCGACGATCCGGCGCGCGGGCGGGTGCTGTTACTCGCACCACTGGCCGAACCGGCGCTGGGTGGACAGGGACTCGAACTCGCGCCGGCATTCGTCCTGCTGGTGCACCAGCAACTCTCGCCGCTGTCCGATCCGGACGAGCGTCAGATGACGGCGGTCGGTCTGGTCGGAGCTTTGACGAGCCTGTTCATCGGATACCTCGACGGCACGATCACCGCTCCGCGCGAGCAGTTCGTCGCGCACTGCGTCGCGCTGCTGCAGGCGGCGGGTCAGCCGCCGGGCGGGAGCAGGGGCTGACAGTTCGGACACCAGAAGATCGACCGCTCACGGCCGGGCTCCTCACCGAACTCGGCCGCGGCGATCGGAGTTCCGCAGCGCAGACACGGCTTGCCGCCGCGCCCGTACACCCAGTCCCGTCGTCCCGGTCGCCGGTCGCCGGTGGTGACACGGACGGGTCGGTCCCGGTTGGCGCGGAGCACCCGGTGCGCGAGGTCGACCACCTTCGGCAGGTCCGGCACCCGAGCGGTCGGGGTGCGCGGATCGACGCCGCGCAGGAAGCAGATCTCGTTGCGGTACACGTTGCCGATACCCGCCATGATGCGCTGGTCCAACAGTGCCTCGCCGATGGGACGTTCGCCCGCCGCAACGAGATTCGAGGTGGCCACCACGGCGTTCCAGTCCGCGCCGAGTAGATCGGGGCCGAGATGCCCCACCACACTCTCCTCGTCGCTGCGATCGACCACTTCGGTGATCCCGAGGGAGAAGCCCACGGCGACAGTGTCTTCGGTGCCCAGTACGATCCGTGCCTGGTGCGCGGGACGCCGCCATCGAGCGCCGCGTGGATACACCTGCCAGGAGCCCTCCATCTTCAGGTGCGTGTGGATCGTGTGCGCGCCGATACGGGTCAGCAGATGTTTGCCCCGGGCGACGACCGCGTCGACCGCCTCGCCGGACAGGTCCACGGTCGCGTAGCGCGGCACCCGGATGTCGCACTCGGTCAGGACGCGACCGGCGAGCGCGGTATCGAGGCGTCGCGCGGCCTGCCACACGGTGTCTCCCTCGGGCATCGCGTCACGCCCGCAATCGGAAGCCGCGCGGGGTGGCCGAGAAGCCCACCTCGGTGAGCAACGGCGCGAAGTCGTTGCCGTGGATGGTGGCGCCGTCGACCTTCTCGACGACGACCTTGTCGATGCCGCCGCGTTTCACGGTGGCGGCAAGCGATTCGGCGGCGGTGCGCAGGACGCCGATGTCGTCGGTGAAGGTGAGGACGGTCCGTCCGCCGCGCTCGACGAACAACACCAGTTCGCCGTCGACGAGCGACACCAGGCCCCCGGCCTTGCGGCCCGGGCGATGCTTGGGGGCATCGTCACCGGCCATCGACTGCGGCCACGGCAGTGCCGCGCCGTAGGGGTTCGCGGGGTCGGACGCGGCGAGTGTGACGGCAGGTGCCGTCGTGTGGCGGCCCTCGATCGAGTCGCTGTGGGTGCGTAGGCGATCGACCACATCGGGCGTGGAGAACTGCGCGCCCCCGAGGGTGTCGACGAAGTAGCCGCGCCGGCAGCGTCCGCCGTCCTCGAAGCCGGTGAGCACCTTGTACATCGACGCGAAGCCGCCGGGAACCTCCTCCGCGACCACCGAGCCGCGCGTGACGACGCCGTACCGCTCGAGCAGCAGATCGGCGGTGGCGTGGGCGCGGAGCGTGGGGTCGGGTTCCGGTTCGGGTAGTAGCGACCACCGTCCCCCCGCGGTGGGCGGGCCGCTGCGGGTGGGCATCGTGGGACGTCCGAGCCGGCGATACGCGTGAGCGCGGGGCGCACGCCGCGGCGTGCGGTGGCTGGGGGTGGCACGCGAGGTGTCCGACAGCAGCGCACGCAGCGGGGCCAACGTGTCGTTTCCGATGTACCCGGCCCACACCAGGTCCCAGAGCGCGGCGGCGAGTGCGGTGTCGTCGGTGGACTGCACGGTGTCGGACAGTTGCCGGAAGAAGTACGCGCCGCCGCCGGCCAGGGTGTCGAGGATGCTGCGATGCAGGTCGGTGAGATCGATCTCGGCGGGCGTCGCCAATGTCAGCGGAGACGAGTCGGCCAGGTGCAGGCTCACCCAGCCGTCCTTCCCGGAGATCTGCCCGGCACCGGACCACAGCACCTCGCCGGTGGCGGTGAGTTCGTCGAGCATCGCGGGGGAGTAGTCGCGCACCCGCGACGCCAGGATCAGAGACTCGAGGGCGGACGCGGGAACGGGAACGCCCGCAAGCTGTTCCACGACCGTCACCACGCCGTCGAGTCCGCGCAGCGAGCCACCGACATGCTGCCAGCCGGGCAGGAACCGGCCCAGCGTCGCGGTGCTGACCGGCTCCACCTCCTCCCGCGCCGCCGCGAGCGAGCGGCGCCGCAGTCGGCGCAACACCTCGGCGTCGCACCATTCGCTGCCGGACGCGCCGGGCCGGAACTCGCCCTCGACGACACGTTTCTCGTTCGCCAGTCGCGCAAGGACGTCGCGAGCGACGGCGGAGCCGATTCCGAAGCGCTCCGCGGCCTCCGACACCGTGAACGGACCGTGCGTGCGCGCATAACGACCGAGCAGATCGCCGAGCGGATCGTCGACGGGTTCGATGAAGGCGGCCGGCGTACCGATGGGCAGCGGCACCCCCAGCCCGTCGCGCAGCCGGGCGGCGTCCTCGACGGCCGTCCACCACTGGCGTCCTGCGAACGAGACGCGCAGCGCGCGCCGGTGCGCGACGAGCTCGTCGAGCCACGGCACCGGATCGGCGGTGGAGCGCTCGGCGGCTTCCTCGGTGGTGACCGGGCCGAGCAGACGCAACAGATCGGCCATGCCCTCCACGTCGCGGGCATGGCGTTCGGGCGCCAGCCGCTGCAGTTCCCGCTCGGCTTTCGCGATGACGTCGGCGTCGAGCAGTTCGCGCAACTCCACCCGGCCGAGCAGTTCGGCGAGCAGTGTGGAATCGAGCGACAGTGCGGCTGCGCGACGCTCGGCGAGCGGGCTGTCGCCCTCGTACATGAACGCGCCCACGTAGTCGAAGAGCAGCGAACTCGCGAACGGTGACGGCGTTGCGGTCTCGACCTCGACCATCCGGATCTGCCGGCGGGCGATGCGGCCGAACAGATCCCGCAACGCGGGCAGGTCGTAGACGTCCTGCAGGCATTCGCGCACGGTCTCGAGCAGGATCGGGAAGGTCGGGAACTTGCGCGCGACGTCGAGCAACTGTGCCGACCGCTGCCGCTGCTGCCACAACGGGGCCCGCTTGCCGGGGGTGCGGCGGGGTAGCAGCAGTGCGCGTGCGGCACATTCACGGAACCGGGACGCGAACAGCGCCGAGCCGCCCACCTCGTCGGTGACGATGTCCTCGATCTCGTCGCGCTCGAACGCGAACAGTTCCGCGCCGGGCGGGGTGTCGTCGGTGTCGGGCAGACGCACGATGATGCCGTCGTCGGACGCGGTGGGGGCGGCGTCCACACCGAATCGCTCACGCAGGCGCGCACCGATCGCGAGCGCCCACGGTGCGTGCACCCGCAGCCCGTACGGCGAGTGCAGCACCAGTCGCCAGTCGCCGAGCTCGTCGCGGAAGCGCTCCACCACGAGGGTGCGGTCGGTGGGTACCCGCCCGGTGGCCTGTTGCTGGTCCTCGATCAGCGCGGCGAGGTTGGTGGTGGCGTTCGTGTCGAGCCCGGCGGCGACCAGACGCGCGGCCACCTCGTCCGGCGTGCTGGACGACAGCTCGCGCAGGAAGCCGCCGAGGGCCTCGCCGAGTTCGGCGGGACGGCCGAGACCGTCGCCGTGCCAGAACGGCAGCCGTCCGGGCAGCCCGTACGCGGGACTGACCAGCACCCGGTCGTAGGTGATCTCCTCGATCCGCCAACTGGTGGCGCCGAGCGCGAACACGTCGCCCACGCGGGACTCGTAGACCATCTCCTCGTCGAGTTCGCCGACCCGGGACTGTCGCTCGCCCACCATGTAGACGGCGAACAGGCCGCGGTCGGGGATCGCGCCGCCCGACGTGACGGCCAGACGCTGCGAACCGGGGCGCCCGGTGAGGGTGCCACCGTCGCGGTCCCACACCAGGCGGGGACGCAGTTCGGCGAACTCGTCCGACGGATAGCGACCCGCGAGCAGGTCGAGCGTCGACTCGTACGCCGAACGGGGCAGGGTCGCGAAGGAACCGCTGCGCCGGACGACGTCGTACCACTGTTCCACGTCGAGAGGTTCGAGGGCGGTGGCGGCGACGGTCTGCTGCGCGAGGATGTCGAGCGGATTCGCGGGAATCTCGAGTGCCTCGATCTTGCCGTTCGTCATACGTTCGACCGTGACGGCGCAGTGGATGAGGTCGGTGCGGTGCTTGGGGAAGAGCACACCACGGGAGATCTCGCCCACCTGGTGTCCGGCGCGGCCGACGCGCTGCAACCCGCTCGCGACCGACGGCGGCGCCTCCACCTGCACCACGAGATCGACTGCGCCCATGTCGATTCCGAGTTCCAGGCTGCTGGTGGCCACCACGCAGCGCAAACGCCCGGACTTGAGGTCGTCCTCGATGATCGCCCGCTGGTCCTTGCTGACCGAGCCGTGGTGGGCCCGCGCCAGCAGGGGATCGGCACCGTAGTTGACCTCGGTGGGCGCGCCGAGCTGCGCGGGCGGTCTGCCCTGCTTCTCGACGGCGCCGCCGAGCCGTTCGGCGTAGATCTCGTTGAGCCGGGCGGTGAGCTTCTCGGCGAGCCGGCGCGAGTTCGCGAACACGATCGACGAGCGGTGGTCGAGGATCAGATCGACGATCTGTTCCTCGACGTGCGGCCAGATCGACCCGGCCTGCGGAGTGGGCGACATCGACTCCGGATCGGGCTCGGCGATACCGAGTTCCGTCATGTCCTCGACCGGGACCCGCACCGTGAGATCGAACGTCTTCGCCGCGGGGGGAGCGACGATGCGGATCGGTGCCGAACCCGCGAGGAAGCGGCCCACCTCCTCGTGCGGGCGCACCGTGGCCGACAGTCCGATCCGCTGGACCGGTTTGTCGCGCAGCATGTCGAGACGCTCGAGCGACAGCGCGAGGTGGGCGCCGCGCTTGGTGCCGGCGACCGCGTGGACTTCGTCGACGATCACGGTCTCCACGCCGGTGAGGGTCTCCCGCGCCGACGACGTGAGCATCAGGAACAGCGACTCGGGTGTGGTGATGAGGATGTCCGGCGGCGTCTTGATCATCTTGCGCCGTTCGCCGGTGGGGGTGTCCCCCGACCGCACACCGACGCGGATCTCGGGCGGTTCGAACCCCAGACGTTTCGCGGTCTGTGTGATGCCTACCAGCGGCGCCCGCAGGTTGCGTTCGACATCGACGCCGAGCGCCTTGAGCGGAGAGATGTAGAGCACCTTGGTGGTGCGCTGCTCCGTGGTGCGCCGCTCAGCGGCGCGCTTCTCGTCGGATGCGCCGGCCTCGACCGCCGTCGCCAACCGGTCCAGCGCCCACAGGAACGCCGACAGCGTCTTTCCCGACCCGGTAGGCGCGACGACGAGCGTGTGCGAACCACTCGCGATGGAGTCCCACGCACCCAACTGGGCGGCGGTGGGTGCGGGGAAGGCACCGTCGAACCACTCCCTGGTGGGCGCGGAGAAGCGATCGAGGACGGCGTCCATGCGGTCCATCTTGCCTGCAGGTACCGACACTTCGCCGATCAGCGATGCGGGCGCCCGACGGTCGCGGAGGCGACATCGCGTCTCTACTCCACGCCGGTGTCCCACGCGGTGGTCGGCACGCTCGCGCCGGAGAGTCGGTATGCCGGGGCGAATGCGGTCGAATCGGACATCACCGGACGCTGCCGGACCGGCGACGGGGCCCGTCGTCGAAGTCGTCCGAGAATCGGTCAGGAATCCCGGTTAGGCCGTACAGACCGGCCTCCACTCATTAGTCTAATGGATGTTCCGGACGGTCTTTGACCAGGTCGGGGCCGTCTTCCCGCAAGGAGGGAGCTCCCCGTGAAACTCCACAGGACTGCGGCTGTGTCCGTGCTCGCCATCGCTGCACTCGGCGTGGCAACCGGTACCGCCTACGCCGAGCCCGGGCCGCCGCCGGCGCCGGGCGCAATCCACTACCAGACCCAGATCGGCGCGAACGGTACGTCGCTCGACACCGTCCTCGATGCGGGCACCTTCCGGGTGGCCGGCGACGTCGTCGACGTCGTCGATCCGGCGGGGACGACCGTCGGCACCGTCCCGCTCACCTACCGGGTGGCCGGGGTGGACGTTCCGCTGGTGCCGTCGGTCGACGGCGGCAAACTCACTCTCACGCCGGCGATCCCGGCACAGGGTGTGAGTGCGCTGAACAACGTGGACGCGCGCCAGGACGCCTACTCGAACATGATCAGCGAGATCGAGAAGGGCTGGGTGGGCGGCGGCCAGATGAATGCGCAGATCGGCGCCGGTGTGGGCGCGGTCGTCGGGTGTGTGCTGTTCCTGTTCGTCGGCTGTATCCCCGGTGCGGCGATCGGTGGCGTCATCGGCGCGGCCACCGGAATCAGCAACGCCAACCCTGCGGTTCAGCCCGCGATCTTCGATTTCATCGGCACCCTGTACTGACCGAGCCGGAGGGTCGTGAGCCGACGCTCGCCCCTGAGTCGGGGAGGGGCGAGCCTCGGTGCAGGAGGGCGCGCACATTGTCGGTGACGATCCGCGCCGAGATGGTGGGGTCGATGGCGCGCTGGATACCGAGGCCCACTCCGAGGCTGAGGATGCTGCGCGCCGCCTCCTCGGGCGGCAGCGGCAGCGCGGTACCGGTCGCGGCGGTCAGCGAATTCACCAGCGCGAGAACCATTCCGTGCGCCATCCCCAGGGCCGATGCCAGCGCGGCCTGCACGTCGGGGTCGTGCCGGCAGGCGGCGATGAACTCGAACTCGAGCATCGTCCAACCCACGTCGCCCAGGGTGCGCTCGGCCCACTCCTGGATACGTTCGAGAAGCTCGTCGAGTTCGCCGTCGGCGGCCACGAGCGCTGCCACCTCTTCGAACTTCGTCGTGTGGATCAGGTCGAGAACCTCGAGGCACAGTTCCTTCTTGCCGCGGAAATTCGAGTACACCGCGCCCTTCGAGTAGCCCGCCGTCTCGGCGACCTTCTCGAGAGAAGTCAGCGCGTAGCCGTCGGTGAGGAACAGGTCGCGGGCGGTCGTGAGCAGCTCCGCGCGGGTGCGGGCCTGGCTTTCCGATCTGGTCAAACGTGCCATGCCGTCATTCTTCACGACATTTGGGCTACCGAGAGTATTTGAATGCTGCTAGTTTCTGGATATGACTTCGAGTGACACATATCTCGGTCGCGGGTTGGTCATCGGATGCGGGGGGACGCTGGGGGCGGCATGGACGGTCGCGGCGCTGATCGCGATCCGGGACGCCCTCGGGTGGGACCCACGCGACGCCGACGTTCTCGTCGGCACGTCCGCGGGTGCCGAACTCGTCACGATGCTCGGGAGCGGCATCGGTGTCGACGAGATCCTCGCGATGCAACTCCGGGAGTCGACGCATCCTGTGCTCGCCGGACACCTCGCCGGCGCGCCCGGCCGATTCCCTCCACTGCCGCGCCCACGCCCGGGTGCGCCCGGTCTGCTGAGGCGTGCGCTGCCCACCATGACCCGGTTGAGCGGACTGCTCCCGGAGGGGCGCGGAGACGCGGAATGGCTCGACCGCCTCGCCACCGGCGTCGCGGGGTCCGGTGATTGGGTCGCGCATCCGCAGACGTGGCTGGTCGCGATGGACGCCGCGACCGGGGAGCGAGTGCCCTTCGGCGCGCAGGGGGCGCCGAAGGCGGCGCTGTCCGAGGCGTTGCGGGCGTCGTGGGCGATCCCGGGCTGGATGCGGCCGGTCACCATCGGCGGCCGGAGGTACGTCGACGGCGGTGCGGCATCCACCGCGTCTGCCGACCTGCTGGCCGAACGCGGACTCGGCGAGGTGATCGTGCTGGCGCCCATGGCCTCCCGGGGTCGGGTGCCCGGCCGGGGATCGGCCGCTCTCGAGCGAGCGGTCCTGCGGAACTGGATGAGTGCCGGACTCGACGCCGAGTGTGCGGCGTTGGAGGCGTCCGGCACGCGGGTGATCCGGGTCGACGCGACGGCCGAGGATCTCGCTGTGATGGGCCCCAACTTCATGGACGACAGGCGCCGACTCGCCACTCTGGAACACTCGCTGCGCAGCACCCGAACGTCGGTGCAGCGCGCCCTCGCGACGGGAGCGTCCGCATGACCGGCCACCACGAGGTGATCGTCGTCGGGGCCGGAATCTCGGGTATCGGTGCCGTGATCCGGTTGCAGCGCATGGGGATCGGCGACGTCGTGATCCTCGAGAAGGCCCACGCGCTCGGCGGAACGTGGCGCGACAACACATATCCGGGCTGCGCGTGCGATGTGCCGTCCGCGCTGTACTCGTATTCGTTCGCACCGAACCCGGGGTGGAGCCGACTGTTCGCGGGACAGCACGAGATCCGCGAATACATCGAGCGGACGGCCGCCGAGCACGGCGTGCACGAGCGAGTCGAGTTCGGCACCGAACTGCTGCGTGCCCAGTGGGACGAGCCGACGCGGCGGTGGGTGCTGGAGACGTCGAACGGCACCTTCACCGCGAACGCGGTGATCGCGGCCGCGGGCCCGTGGAATCAGCCGCTCGTCCCCGACATTCCGGGGCTCGACGGGTTCGCCGGGGAGGTGTTCCACTCGTCGCGCTGGAACCACGACTACGACCTGTCCGGCAAGCGCGTCGCCGTCGTGGGGACGGGCGCGTCGGCGGTGCAGTTCGTCCCCGAGATCGCGCCGGTGGTGGGGGAACTGCACCTGTACCAGCGGACCGCTCAGTGGGTACTGCCCAAGCCCGACACCACGCTGCCCGGTCCGGTCCGGGCGGCGATCGGAGCGGTGCCCGGGGCGCTGAACGCGTTGCGGCGCATCCAGTACGGGATCATGGAAGCTCTCGGGGTCGGCTTCCGTAACCCGTGGATCCTGCGGGTGATCCAGCAGATCGGCCGCATGCAGTTGCGGGCGCAGATCCGGGATCCGGAACTGCGGCGGTCGCTCACCCCCGACTACACCCTCGGCTGCAAGCGGCTGCTGATGTCCAACAGCTACTACCCGGCGCTGAACCGTCCGAACGTGGAGGTGCACGCGAACGCGGTGCAGCAGGTGCGGGGCAACGTGGTGATCGGCGCGGACGGGCAGGAACGGGAGATCGACGCCATCATCTTCGGCACCGGTTTCCACATCCTCGACATGCCCATCGCCGGACGGGTGTTCGACGGTCAGGGGCGCAGCCTCGGTGACCACTGGAAGGGCAGTCCGCAGGCGTACCTCGGCACCACCGTCGCGGGATTCCCCAACGCGTACGTGCTGCTGGGTCCGGCGCTGGGTACCGGCCATACGTCGGCGTTCATGATCCTCGAGGCGCAGCTCGACTACCTGACGGCGGCGATCGGAGCGGCGCGCGCAGCCGGCTGGACCCGGATGGAGACCCGCCCCGAGGTGCAGGCGGCGTTCAATGCGGAGGTGCAGCAGGCCCTCGCCACCACCGTCTACAACGCCGGTGGCTGCCAGAGCTACTTCCTGGACGTCAACGGCCGCAACAGCTTCAACTGGCCGTGGTCGACGGGTCGCATGCGAGAACGACTGCGCGACTTCGACGCATCGGCCTACCTGACGTCGACGGAGGTGTCGCCATGACCCGGTATCCCGATATCGCGCTCGAGGGTGCACGAGTGCTCGTGACCGGTGCCGGACGCGGCATCGGCCGCGCCACCGCGAAGGCCTTCGTCGCCCGTGGAGCGGACGTCGCCCTCGCCGACCTCGATCGGAGTGCGGTCGAGCATGCCGCAGCAGGCATCGGCACTGCCCATGTTCTCGACGTCCGGTCCCGGACGGCATGGGACGCGTGTGTGGCTGACGTCGGGGCGATCGACATCCTCGTCAACAACGCCGGTGTCATGCCGGTCGGCGGGTTCCTCGACGAGCCGGACGCGACCGGTGAGATGACGATCGACGTCAACGTGTGGGGCCCGATCCACGGGATGCGGGCCGTGGTGCCCGGCATGATCGAGCGCGGACGCGGGCACGTCGTGAACGTCGCGTCGCTCGCTGGGAAGATCGCGATCCCCGGGCTGGCGGTGTACAACGCCAGCAAATTTGCGGCCGTGGGACTCTCGGCGACAGCCCGGCTCGAGTTCGCCGACCACGGAGTGAGCGTCAGCACTGTCCTGCCGAGCGCCGTACGCACGACGCTCACGTCGGGCATACCGCTCGGCAAGGGACTGCCGACGGTCGATCCCGAGGACATCGCCGACGCGATCGTCCGTACCGTCCGCACCCGCCGCGCCGAGACACCCGTTCCGGGTTACCTCGCGGCACTCGACGTCGGGCTCGCCGTGGCACCGGAACGGTTGGTGCGGTGGATCCGCCGCGCCGTCGGCGGTGAGCGTGCACTGACCCGCGTCGACCCCACCGCACGGGCCGACTACGACGCGCGGCTGCGACGCGACGAGAACCGCGGCGAGCAGACCGGCTAGCCGAACTCCACCCCTTGCGCGAGGGGGAGTTCGTCGGAGTAGTTGACGGTGTTGGTGGCGCGGCGCATGTACGACTTCCAGGCGTCCGAGCCGGACTCACGCCCGCCACCGGTGTCCTTCTCGCCGCCGAACGCGCCACCGATCTCGGCGCCGGACGTGCCGATGTTGACGTTCGCGATGCCGCAGTCGGAGCCGTCGGAGGCGAGGAATCGCTCGGCCTCGCGCTGGTCGGTGGTGAAGATCGACGACGAGAGCCCCTGCGGGACAGCGTTGTGCAGTTCGATGGCCTCGTCGAACGTGTCGTACGCGAGGACGTAGAGGATCGGCGCGAACGTCTCGGCCCGCACGATCGTGGTCTGTGATGGCATCCGGACGATCGCGGGCCTGACGTAGAACGAGCCGCCGCCACCGATGCGTTCGCCGCCGGTGACGACGACGCCGCCGTCGGCGCGCGCGGTGTCGAGCGCGGAGTGCATCGCGTGCAGCGCTGCTCCGGAGATCAACGGGCCCACCAGGACGCCGTCGTCGAACGGGTTGCCCACCCGCAGTTGCCGGTACGCGTCGGCGATCCGGTTGGTCACCTCGTTGACGATCGACCGGTGCACGATGAGCCGGCGCAGCGTCGTGCAGCGCTGTCCCGCGGTCCCGGCGGCCGCGAAGACCACCGCGCGCACGGTCAGATCCAGATCGGCCGACGGCGTCACCACCGCGGCGTTGTTGCCGCCCAACTCCAGCAGGCAGCGGCCGAAGCGGGCTGCTACCCGGGGCGCCACCGCGCGCCCCATCCGGACCGATCCGGTCGCGCTCACGAGCGCGATCCGCGGGTCGTCGACCAACTGCTCGCCCACCACCGCCGTCCCGAGCACCACGTGGTGCAGGCCGTCCGGGGCTCCGGTCTCGGCCGTCGCCCGGCGCAGCAGCGCGTCGCACGCGATCGCGGTGAGCGGGGTCGTCTCGGACGGCTTCCACACCACCGGGTCACCGCACACCAGCGCCAGCGCGGTGTTCCACGACCACACCGCGACCGGGAAGTTGAACGCCGAGATCACCGCCACCACGCCGAGCGGATGCCACGTCTCCGCCAGCCGATGCCCCGTCCGCTCCGAGGCGATGGTGCGCCCGTACAGCTGCCGGGACAGTCCGACCGCGAACTCGCAGATGTCGATCATCTCCTGGACCTCGCCGAGGGCCTCGGAGCGGATCTTCCCCGCTTCGAGGGTCACCAGGTCCGCCAGGTCGGTCTTGTGCTGGACGAGCAGCTCACCCAACCGGCGGACCACCGCGGCCCGCCCCGGGGCAGGCGTAGTCCGCCACGGCGGGAACACCTCCGCCGCGCCCCGCACCGCCGCGTCGACGTCGGCGGACGTGCTGGGGTGCAGGAAGGCCAGCACGGAACCGTCGATGGGCGTCCGCGCTTCGATGGGGGCCGGTCCGGCGTCGCCGGCGATGTCGGGAAGTGTTGCCCCGCAACGACCAAGCGCCGCGATCGCCCGGTCCGCCAACAGTCCTGTGCCGGGAAGTGTCATCGCCGTTGTCCTCTCGACTGTTCCTGCTGACGTCGGTACAGCTCGTACGGATCGTGGATGTCCCGGCCGATCGCCGCCGCTAGCGAGGCGCGGGAGAAGTCGGTGCCGGACCCTGCGGCGGACGCGGCAGTGTCGGTGTGGGTGTCGGTGTCGGTGTCGGTGTCGAGATTCGATCGAAAGATGCCGGCCGCGGACTTCGGTAGGAAGTCCTCGTAGACGATCGGTTCGCGCACCCCGTCGTGGTACGTGAAATAGGCGGCCTCGTGTTTCTCGAGTTCGTCCTCCGACGCCGGGAAGCGCTTGTCCCACAGTCTGTTCGCGTTCGACGGATCCGCGTCCATCAGCTCGTCGTAGAGTGCCCGCCCACTCGGGGTGAGTGCGATCCCGCGTGCCTCGACCTCGCCGAACCGCACCCGCAGCGCGCCGTCGGTGACCGAGCCGTCGGGCAGCGCGAAGCGGCGCGGTTCGGCCAGCGCCCGGAACGACGTCTGCCGCAGCAGCACCGCCGGGCCGTGCCACCGCGGCGGCCCCTGGATCCGGTTGATCATCGCGATGCCGCGCGCCGACATCCGCGCGTACAGGTCGTCGATGTCGAGCACCCGCGGCGTCAGGTGATTGATGTGGGTGCTGGTGACGCCGCCGATGTCCGCAGCCACCGCGGAGACCTGCTCGAGTTCGCGATACCACCCCAGGTCCACCGGTTCGTGCGACAACTCGAACACCGACGTCGCGAGCGCCACGAAGCGCTGCGCCTGCGGCTCGTCGAGGCCCCCGTCGTCCGCGGCGCGGCGGGCCAATGACAACAGCACGTCCGGGAACAAGCGACGGCGTGCCAGGAAGCGGTCGAGTTGCCGCTGCAAATCGGCATCGAAGAAGCGCCGATCCGATGTCGTCAGCATCGACGTGAACACCCGGAACGGGTTACGCGCCAACTCGTAGGGATCGATCGGGCGGAAGGCGGTGGATACCACCGGCACCGGCGGCGTCGCCTCGCGCAGGTCGTAGAAGCCCACCGGGTACATGCCGAAGCCGGCGAACAGCACCGCGACGTCGTGCATCTCCGCCGGCGTCCCGACCCGGATTGCGCCATGCCGTTCCGCGGTCACCCGTCCGATGCTGCCGAGGCGTTCCGCGGTGTCCGGGTGCGCGGCCAGATGGTCCGCATTGACCTGTTCGGTGACATCCACGAGCGTCGTGTACTCCGGAACCTCGCGGCCGTACATGCGAGACAGCGCCGCAGCGAATCTCGACCGCAGTTCGTGGATTTCGGCCATCGCTCCTCGATCGTACGAGCCTCGATGCCCGGACGTGGGGCGGAACGCTGACGTAACCTTTGAGCATGAGCACCGCGGTCCGCCCCGCGGCCGGTGACTCGAACCTGCCGGCCGGGCGAGTGCACGACGTCCTGCGAGCGCACATGCTCGCGGACGGTTTCGACCTGGTCCTCGATCTGGAGGCCTCACGCGGAGTGAGCGTGGTCGATCAACGGGACGGCACCGCGTATCTGGACATGTTCGGGTTCTTCGCGTCGTCCGCGCTCGGCATGAACCATCCGGCACTCGCCGACGACGGCGCGTTCCGTCACGAACTCGCGATCGCCGCGATCAACAAGCCCAGCAACTCCGACGTCTACACCGTCCCGATGGCGCGGTTCGTCGACACGTTCGCGCGGGTGCTCGGGGATCCGGCGCTGCCGCACCTGTTCTTCGTCGACGGCGGCACCCTCGCCGTGGAGAACGCGCTCAAGGTCGCGTTCGACTGGAAGAGCCGCCGCAACGAGGCCGCCGGACGCGATCCCGCGCTCGGCACCCGGGTGCTGCACCTGACCGAGGCGTTCCACGGGCGCAGCGGCTACACGCTCTCGCTCACCAACACCGACCCCACCAAGATCGCGCGGTTCCCCAAGTTCGACTGGCCACGGATCGACGCGCCGTACCTGACCGACGGACGGGACGTGGAACAGGCCGAGGAACGCGCGCTCGCGCAGGCACGGCGGGCATTCGCCGACCACCCGCACGACATCGCGTGCTTCCTCGCCGAACCGATCCAGGGCGAGGGCGGCGACCACCACTTCCGCCCCGAGTTCTTCGCCCGAATGCGGGAGTTGTGCCTCGAACACGACGCGCTGCTGATCTTCGACGAGGTCCAGACCGGCTGCGGGCTCACCGGAACCGCGTGGGCGTACCAGCAGCTGGGCGTCACCCCCGACGTCGTCGCGTTCGGCAAGAAGACGCAGGTGTGCGGGATCATGGCCGGCGGCCGCGTCGACGAGGTGCACGACAACGTCTTCGAGGTGAGCTCGCGGATCAACTCGACGTGGGGCGGCAACCTCACCGACATGGTCCGGGCCCGCCGGATCCTCGAAGTGATCGAGGAGGACCGTCTGATCGACCGCGCCCGGCTGTGCGGCACCCACCTGTTGCGCCGGCTCGACGACCTCGCGGCCGCCCACGACGCCGTCACCGAGCCACGGGGCCGCGGGCTGATGTGCGCGATCACGCTGCCGACGGCCGCGCACCGGGACCGAGTGGTGACGCGGCTGCGGGAGCGCGAACACGTCCTGTTCCTGGCGACGGGGGAGCGCGGCATCCGGTTCCGGCCGCCGCTCACCGTGACCATCGCCGAACTCGACGCCGCCGTCGACGCGCTCGATCGGACCCTGGCCGCGGTGCATCCGTAGGGGCCGAAGTCCCGAATACCTGGTGTTTCGGCCCACATCGGTGGTGCGCCGGGCGGGATCGCGGCCTCGCCTCGTTACGATTGTCGAGGTCTATCGAGGAGGCAGACGAGTGCAGATCACCAGCGTCGGACACGCCGGATTCCACATCCAGACCGAAGCGGGGTCGATTCTCTGCGACCCGTGGGTGAATCCCGCGTACTTCGCGTCGTGGTTCCCGTTCCCGGACAACACCGGTCTCGACTGGGACGCCCTCGGGGACGTCGACTACCTGTACGTCTCGCACCTGCACAAGGACCACTTCGATCCGGAGACCCTGGCCGCGCACGTCAACAAGGACGCCACCGTCCTGCTCCCCGACTACCCGGTGCCGGACCTCGAGCGTGAACTCCGCAAGCTGGGCTTCACCAAGTTCTTCGAGACCGAGGACTCCGTCAAGCACACGGTGAGCGGTCCCAAGGGCGACCTGGACATCATGATCATCGCGCTGCGCGCGCCGGCCGACGGCCCGATCGGCGACTCCGGCCTCGTCGTCTCCGACGGCGAGACCGTGTGCTTCAACATGAACGACGCCCGGCCCGTCGACATGGACCCGATGCTCGAGGCGTTCGGCAAGATCGACATCCACCTGCTGCAGTACTCGGGCGCCATCTGGTACCCGATGGTCTACGACATCCCGGCCGGCACCAAGCGCAACTTCGGCAAGCAGAAGCGCCAGCGCGGCATGGACCGCTGCCGCAGCTACATCGAGCAGGTCGGAGCCACCTGGGTCGTGCCGTCCGCCGGTCCGCCCGTGTTCCTCGACGACGCGCTCCGTTCGCTCAACGACGATCACGGCGACGAGGGCAACATCTTCCCCGACCAGATCGTGTTCCTCGAGCAGATGAAGATCCACGGCAACGACGGCGGCCTGCTGATGATCCCCGGCTCGACCGTCGACATCCACGGCGAGAAGGCCACCCTGGCGCATCCCATCCCGGACGCCGACGTCGAAAAGATCTTCACCGACAAGGCCGCCTACATCGAGGACATGGCGCAGCGCATGGCGCCCGTCATCGCCGCGGAGAAGGCCTCGTGGGCGCCCGCCGAGGGCGAGCCGCTGCTCGGACCGCTCAAGGCCAAGTTCGAGCCGATCATGGCGCAGTCCGACGTGATCTGCGACGGCATCGGCTACCCGGTGGGACTGGTGATGGGGGACGAGACCGTCGTCCTCGACTTCCCGAATCGCACGGTCCGCGAGCCGCAGGAGGGGGACGGCAAGTACCGCTACGGCTTCCGCATCGCGCCCGAACTGGTGCGCACCGTGCTGCGCGACGACGAACCGGACTGGGTCAACACGATCTTCCTGTCCACCCGCTTCGAGGCGTGGCGCGTCGGCGGGTACAACGAGTTCCTCTACACGTTCTTCAAGTGCCTCACCGACGAGCGCATCGCGTACGCCGACGGCTGGTTCGCCGAGGCGCACGACGACACCGCCTCGATCGAGGTCGGCGGCTACGAGATCCAGCGTCGCTGCCCGCACCTCAAGGCGGACCTGAGCAAGTTCGGCGTCGTCGAGGGCTCCAACCTGACGTGCAACCTGCACGGCTGGCAGTGGGACCTCGAGACCGGCCGCTGCAAGACCTCGAAGGGCCACGAACTGCGCTCGAAGAAGCTGAGCTGACGGCCCACCCCACACGACACGAGCCCGGCGGCCGAGACTTTCACGAGCCTCGGCCGCCGGGTTCGTCTAGATTCGGGCGCATGACGTCAACCTCCGGGGAGAAGCCCGGTGCGAGCATCCCGATCGAGTCCGTCCCGAACCTGCGTGACGTCGGTGGCTACCGCACGCGGGACGGCGCGACCATCCGGTTCGGGCGCTACTACCGCTCGACCGACCTCAGCAAGATCACTGTCGACGACGCCCCGCGTCTGGCGGAGCTCGGCCTGGTGACGGTGTTCGACCTGCGTACCCACTCCGAGCGGGAGGCGGCGCCGGACCGGTTGCCGCCGTCGGCACGTGAGGTCCCGCTCGACGTCCTCGCCGACAAGGCGCTGCGCTCGGTGCCCGCACAGATGCAGGCCGTGATGTCGGATCCGTCGATCGCGGTGTCGATGCTGGGCGAGAACAAGGCGCTCGACTACTTCCTCGGCAGCTACCGCGACTTCGTGACCCTGCCGAGCGCCATCGCGTCGTACCGCACGCTGTTCACGGATCTGGCTGCGCACGACAATCTTCCGGCCCTCGTGCACTGCACCACCGGCAAGGACCGCACCGGCTGGGCGACGGCCTCGCTGTTGCTCCTGCTCGGATTGGACGAGGACGCCGTCTTCCACGAGTATCTGCTCACCAACGAGCAGTTGCTGCCGGCGTTCGCGTCGATCTTCGACAAGTTCACCGCCGCCGGCGGCGACCCGGAACTGCTGAAGCAGGTCCTCGGCGTGCGGCCGGAGTACCTCCAGGCGGCCCTCACCCAGATGCGCGAGAAGTTCGGCTCGATCGAGGGCTACTTCGCGGACGGACTCGGCATCGACGTCGCCGGACAGGACGCGATCCGCGCGCACCTGCTGGAGGGCTGAGAGCGGCTCAGACGGGGATGCGCAGCGGGCGTGCCAGCACCCGCGCGGCCACCAGACCGACCACGATGCCTACGGCGTCGGCCGCCGCGTCCCACACCGAGCAACTTCGCTGGATCGGCAGGGCGCCCTGCAGCACCTCGGACACCGCGGCGAACGTCAGCAGCCACGCCGCCGTCCATCCCACGCCGATCCGGGCATAGCGCGATGTCAGGGCCAGCGCCGCGAACATCAGCGCGTGGGTGATCTTGTCGCTGTTCTCCGGTCCGCTCGGGACCGTGGAGCCGGGAGAGAACAGCATCACCAGCACGACCACCGTGGCGATCGCGAGCGGAACACAGCGCCTGTCGAATCGGTCGAGCATCGGCCTCATCGTCCCGTGACGGCGAGTCCGAGCGCACCCTCGGCGAACCGGCGGACGGCCTCGGCGGCGGCCGCGAGCGCGTCGTCGTGGCCGGCGCGTGCCCACCCGCTCAGCGCGCCGTCGGCGCCGCCGGGCGTCAGCCCCACCTCGGCCAGCAGTTCACCCGTCGTGGGTTCGCACACGGCCCAGGAGAAGTGCTCCTCCGTCTCCCACTGCCGCGCACGATCTGCGACGTAGCCGGGATCGGTGACGCCGCCGTCACGCAGCGCGGGACGGTCGTCGACCCGCTCGTCGGCGCGGAGTGCGCGCAGATACCAGGAGCCGGCGTTGATCTCGATCGGTTCCATCAGCAGCTGCCGCGCCCTTTCCTGCCGTCCCTGCCGCCGAAGAGGATCGCCGCGGTCGCGGGGATCAGGAGGAAGAACAGCCAACTGTTGTCGATCGGCACCACGAAGAACAGTGCCAGTGCCACGAACGGGATCACCGCCATGACGGTGTTGCGCCACGTCTTCTCACCGTCGACGTCCGCGGGCTCCGGAGAGACCTTCGACGGCGCGGACGGCGTGAGCGACGGCAGATCCGAGAACACCTCGTCCAGCTGCCCGCGCGTGGTGGCCGCGGCGATCTGTCCGCTGCGCTCGTCGAACTCGACGACCGTGAGCCGGCCGTCGGAGAAGTGCTGCGACAGTGCCGCGAGCGCCTGCTCGCGTTCGGCGGTGCCGATGCGGATCTCCGGGACGTCGGACATGTCGTGAAGCCTACTGCCCGAACAGCACTGTGCGCGCCCCGCGAATTCGCGAGGCGCGCACAGTGTGAAGCGGTGGGTTACCTACCGAGACATCACTTCAGCTCGGCGAGAACCGTGCCCTGCGTGATGGCGGCGCCGGCCTCGACCGCGAGACCGGTGACGACACCGGCCTTGTGCGCGGTGACCGGGTTCTCCATCTTCATGGCCTCGAGAACGACGATCAGATCGCCCTCGGCGACCTCCTGGCCCTCCTCGACGGCGACCTTGACGACGGTGCCCTGCATCGGAGCCGTCACGGCGTCACCCGAAGCGGCACCGCCACCGGCGCCACCACGCTTGCGCGCCTTCGGCTTCTTGCGGATCACGCCGGCCGGGGCGCCGCCCGTGCCGATCGAGAACGAACCGGGCAGCGAGACCTCGACGCGACGGCCACCGACCTCGACGACGACCGACTGACGGGGCAGGTTCTCCTCGTCGTCCGCGGCAGCCCCCGAACCGGTGAACGGCTCGATCGGGTTGTCCCACTCGGTCTCGATCCACTTGGTGTAGACGTCGAACTTCTCGCCGTCGCCGATGAACGCGGGATTCTCGACGATGTGGCGGTGGAACGGGATGACCGTGGCGAGGCCGTCGACCTCGAACTCGGCCAGAGCGCGCGCGGCACGCTGCAGCGCCTGCTCGCGGTTCTCGCCGGTGACGATCAGCTTGGCGAGCATCGAGTCGAACTGGCCGCCGATGACGTCGCCCGCGACGACACCCGAGTCCACGCGGACGCCGGGGCCCGTGGGCTCCTTGTAGACGGTGATGGGACCGGGGGCGGGCATGAAGCCGCGGCCGGCGTCCTCGCCGTTGATGCGGAACTCGAAGGAGTGGCCGCGCGGAGTCGGATCCTCCTTGATGCTCAGCTCCTCGCCGTTGGCGATGAGGAACTGCTGGCGGACCAGGTCGATGCCGGCGGTCTCCTCGGTGACCGGGTGCTCGACCTGCAGGCGGGTGTTGACCTCGAGGAACGAGACGGTGTCGCCCTGGACCAGGTACTCGACCGTGCCGGCGCCGTAGTAGCCGGCCTCCTTGCAGATGGCCTTCGCCGACGCGTGGATGCGCGCGCGCTGGTCGTCGGTCAGGAACGGCGCGGGGGCCTCCTCGACCAGCTTCTGGAAGCGGCGCTGCAGCGAGCAGTCGCGGGTGCCGGCGACGACGACGTTGCCGTGCTTGTCGGCGATGACCTGGGCCTCGACGTGGCGGGCCTTGTCCAGGTACTGCTCGACGAAGCACTCGCCGCGACCGAAGGCCGCGATGGCCTCACGGGTGGCCGACTCGAACAGCTCGGGGATCTCCTCGATGGTCTGCGCGACCTTCATGCCACGACCGCCGCCACCGAAGGCAGCCTTGATCGCGACCGGGACGCCGTACTGCTTGGCGAACTCGACGACCTCGTCGGCGTTCTTGACCGGGTCCTTGGTGCCGGCCGCCATCGGAGCGTTCGCGCGCTCGGCGATGTGGCGGGCGGTGACCTTGTCGCCCAGGTCGCGGATCGACTGCGGCGAGGGGCCGATCCAGATCAGGCCCGCGTCGATGACGGCCTGCGCGAAGTCGGCGTTCTCGGACAGGAAGCCGTAGCCGGGGTGGATCGCGTCGGCGCCGGACTTCTTCGCGGCTTCGAGGATCTTGTCGAACACCAGGTAGGACTCGGCCGACGTCTGACCGCCGAGGGCGAACGCCTCGTCAGCCAGCTTCACGAACTGTGCATCCGCATCGGGCTCGGCATAGACAGCGACGCTGCCGTAGCCGGCATCCTTCGCGGCTCGGATGACCCGCACAGCGATCTCGCCGCGGTTGGCGACGAGCACCTTCGTGATCTGCGCGCTGGCTTGAGTGGGCACTGAGCCTCCTGTGTTTCGCATGGTCTGTCCCCGTGGCTCACCTGTGGGGTCACCGGCGGGTATCTGTTGGCATCTCATCGGAGTGTATGCATCAATCCGATAGACGATGTAACCGGATAGCGCTTACACATTAAGGGCTCGGCGCGGCATCGCAACCCTACTGATCAGTAGTGGCACCTGTGCTCGCGACGGCGGTCGGCATGTTCGCCCGGACGGGCTCGGAGGCCGCGACGACGTCGAGCATGGCGCGACGCGCGCGGTGCAGGAACAACATCACGCTCTCGGTGGCGGTGTCGGTTCCCGGGAATCGCGCGGAGATGTTGAGGCCGTGCGGGGTTCGATTCACCCAGACGTAGACGTCGTGGGTGTAGTGACGGCTGCGCAGCGCCCGCGCGTGGATCTCCGGCCACTGCTGGGCCATCGGAACGAACCGGACGTCCATGAAGGAGACGACGAAACGCGGCCGGATGGGGGTCCCCAGGATCTCCTCGACCCGCGCGAACGGCACCTTCGCCGCCGGCTTGGTGAGGGAGATCGCAGCCGACGCCCGCGCGGCGGCCTCCGCGAAGTCCGCCGCGCCGGCGATGTCGAACTCGATGGGGGCGAGGCCGACGAACCAGCCCAGCGACGTGGCCCAGTGCGGATCGTTCCGCGTGTGCACGGGCGTGACGGTCCGGAACACCGTGTCGCCGCTCAGTTCGGCGGCCGACTGCGCCAGGCACGCCAGGACGCCCGCGAAGAAGTTCTGCCCCGCGCGGTGGCATGCCGTGTTGAAGGCGGCGGCCTGGCCGGCGTCGAACACCCACTCCGACACTGCCCGCTGCGCGATCCGTTCCGCCGGACGCGGCCCCAGATCGAGCGGGAAGTCCGACAGGCGCCCCTTGCTGCGCTCGAAAGCCGCCCGCCAGCACTCGACGGCCGGGTGGGTGCGATCGATCGCCGAGGCGGCCGCTCGTTCCTCGGCGCCGAAGTCGATGTAACTGCCGGCCGGGACCAGCAGCGACGGCCTCCCCGTCAGCGCCTCCGTGTAGAGGCTGGTGATCTCGTGCGCCACCAATACCATCGAGAGCCCGTCGATGATCGAATGGTCGGCAGCGAAGAACACCGTGCATTCGGGTGTTGGATCGGAATGCTCGAGCGTGACGAACAGATACGCGGGCCAGCGGTGCGGCGAGGTCAGCTCGTCGAACAGGTCGTGGACCCGCTCGTACACGGTGTCCGCGTCGAACTCGAACTCGTGCCGGACCTCGTTGAGGTCGATGCCGGCGGGGTCGATGGTGCGGCGTGTGATGCGCCCGTCGTGGCCCAGCGCGGCATGCGTGCGCAGCGGCTCGTGGCGTTCGATCCACATCCCCACCGCCGTACGGAAGGCGTCGTGGTCCAACTCGCCCGGAATGCGGAACGCGGCCCCGAGCCAGGACTCCCGGCCGTCGTCGTGGGTGCCGTCGGCGGTGCGGCGCAGGTGTGCCTCGTGGATGTACGACGCCGGACGGCCGTCGTCCACCCACCCGGTGGTGGCTTCGGGTAACCACTCGGTGAGCATGCCCGGGGAGATCGCGTAGTCCGCGAGCTCGGTGAATTCCATCGTGGAGAATCCAGTCTCTTGTCCCGTCGCGGTGGCGGCGGTGAAGATCGTCACAGTGAAGTTGTCGGGAAGGGTCGCTCCCCGGTGGGTGGTGCAGCGGAAAGGTACCGCTCAGTTGCGCAGGTGGCGCTTGATGCGGGCGAGCATCGCGCTCATGCCCCGCAGCCGGAGGGGGCTGACCGCGTCGGCCAACCCGAGATCCGAGTAGAAGTCGTCCGGAACCGCGAGAATGGTTGCGGCGCTGTGCCCGTCGAGTCCCTGATGCAGGATCGACGCGAAGCCGCGGGTGGTCGGGGCCTCCGCCGGCGCGCTGAAGTGCAGACGCACCCTCTCCGGATCCGAACTGTCGACGAACAGGAACAGCGGCGACTGGCACTCGGGCACCGGCTCCATCGCGTCCTGCTCGAGCTCGGCCGGCAACGGCGCGAGCTCGCGGCTGAACTCGAGCAGCAACTGCAGCTTGTCCTGCCCGTCGACGGCGGCGAAGTCGTCGACGATCTCGGCCAGGGAGGCGGGCAGGCTCACGATGCGGCTTCCACGGCAGCGCCCGGCACGGTGCCCGGCTCGTCACCCCTGACGATCGGGACCCGCACGACGTTGCCCCACTCGGTCCACGAACCGTCGTAGTTCCGTACGTTCGGGTACCCGAGCAGGTGCGTCAGGACGAACCACGTGTGGCTCGAGCGCTCGCCGATGCGGCAGTACGCGACCACGTCGTCGTCGCGTGAGAAGTCGCCGTAGATCTCCTCGAGCTCCGGGCGGCTGCGGAAACGCCCGTCGGGCGCCGCGGCCCGGGCCCACGGGATCGACACCGCGGTCGGGATGTGGCCGCCCCGCAGCGCGCCCTCCTCGGGGTAGTCGGGCATGTGCGTGCGCTCGCCCGTGTACTCCTGCGGCGACCGGACGTCGACCAGCGGGCCGTGGCCCAGGTGTGCCAGGACGTCGTCCTTGAACGCCCGGATCGAACTGTCGTCGCGTTCGACGACCGGATACTCGGTGGGGGCGGGTGTCGGGACGTCGAACGTGGTGTCGCGATTCTCCGACATCCACGCGTCCCGTCCACCGTCGAGCAGACGCACGTCCTCGTGGCCGAACAGCGTGAACACCCACAGCGCGTACGCCGCCCACCAGTTGCTCTTGTCGCCGTAGATGACGACCGTGTCGTCTCGGGAGATGCCCTTACGGCTCATCAGGTCGGCGAACGCCGCGCCGTCGATGTAATCGCGTGTGACCGGATCGTTGAGGTCCAGGTGCCAGTCGATCTTCACCGCGCCGGGGATGTGGCCGATGTCGTAGAGCAGGACGTCCTCGTCGGACTCGACGACCTTCACGCCGGGAGCACCCAGATTGATCGACAGCCACTCGGTCGACACGAGTCGCTCCGGGTGGGCGTACGCAGCGAATGCGGGGTTGGGGTCTGGCGCGACGGGCACGGGTGGGCTCCTGAGGCATGCGTGGGTGGAGGGTTGTCCACCCACGAGTCTAAGTGGTCACCCGTTCGGCAGCGTGACCGATATCGCGTCGGCTACCGGCGGGTACTGTCGGCCACCGTGACGACCCCCGACGGCCCCCGTGAGGAACTGGCCACCCGCGCCGACGTCGATCGTCTCCTGCGCACCTTCTACGAACGAGCCCTGGTCGACCCGCTGCTCGCCCCGGTCTTCGAGACCCTCGCCGTCGTGGGACTCGACGAGCACCTACCCGTCGTCGGTGACTTCTGGGAGCAGATCCTGTTCCGCACGGTCAGATATCAGGGGCACTTCGGGCCGGTGCACGAGGCGCTGCACCGGCAGCACGATCTCACCGATGATCGGTTCGAGCGGTGGTTGGCGTTGTGGTGCGACACCGTGGATGCGTCGTTTGTCGGCGTCGACGCGGAACGAGCCAAGTCGAAGGCCCGCGCCATGGCGGCGGCGCTGCAGCGCGCCCGGAACTAGCGGAGCGGGGTCAGCGCACCAGGGAGTTGGCGGCCCACAGTTCGGCGATCGAGACACCGACGGCCGAGAGCAGGCGCCGTACCAGCGGCAGGCCGATTCCGATCACGCTCGACGGATCGCCCTCCAGTCGCTCCACGAACCAGCCACCGAGGCTGTCGAGGGTGAACGCGCCGGCGACCTTCAACGGCTCACCCGACGCGAGGTAGGCCTCGAGATCCTCGGTGGACGGCGAGGCGAAGTGCACGACGGTGCCGCTGTGATCCGAGGCGTCGGCGACGACCACGCCGTCCGACAGGCGCAGGACGCTGTGCCCTGTCAGGAGTGTCGCGCTGCGGCCGGCCATCGAACGCCAGCGTTCCCGGGCGACGTCGACGGTGTGCGGTTTGCCCTGCAGTTCGCCGTCGATGAGCAGCATCGAATCGCAGCCGATGACGACGGCATCGGTGATGCCCTCGGCATTCAGGGCGGGAATCACGTCGCGGGCCTTGGCCTCGGCGAGCGTGGTGACGACGGCTTCCGGGGCGGCAGAAGGCCCCAGGCGGTCGATGACCGCATCCTCGTCCACGCCGGAGACGCGGACGGTGGGCTCGACCCCGGCGCCCCGCAGCACGGACAGCCGTGCCGGGGACGCCGAGGCGAGAACCAGGTGTGTCACTCGTGCGGACCGTTCGATCAGAACGGGCGCGCGGCGACCGGGGTGCCGAACGAGTACGGCGAGAACGGCGCGTGCCCGCGATGCATGCGGGTCGGTGCGCCCCAGGTCTCGGGCGGCAGGCCGTCGCCAGCCGGCTCTCCCGAGGCCGCCGCCGCCGCGGACAGCACCGCGACGAGCACAGCGACGTCCTCGTCGGTGGGGTTGCCCTTGACGATCTTGATCAGCGGGGACTGCGAATCGGCCGCGACATCGGGCTCGAGTCCTGCGACAGCTTCGGCCAACGCGGCTCCTTCGAGCGAGGACGCATCAAGCAGCTCGGCGTCGGTGAGCACTTCTTCCCGGGTGGTCGCTGTCATAGGGGGATGTTCCCATGCTTCTTGGGCGGAAGGGAAACCATCTTGCGCTCGAGCAGACGCAGCGCGGAGACGATCTGTCCGCGGGTGTGCGACGGCGGGATCACGGCGTCGATGTAGCCGCGCTCGGCCGCCACGTACGGGTTCACCAGGGTGTCCTCGTACTCCTGCTGCAGCTTCAGGCGCAGCGCGTCGACGTCCTCACCGTTCTTGGCGGCTTCGAGGAGCTGCTTGCGGTAGACGAAGCCGACGGCGCCGGACGCGCCCATGACCGCGATCTGCGCGGTCGGCCATGCCAGGTTGACGTCGGCGCCCATGTGCTTGGAGCCCATGACGTCGTACGCTCCGCCGTACGCCTTGCGGGTGATGACGGTGATCTTGCCGACCGTGGCCTCGCCGTACGCGTACAGCAGCTTCGCGCCGCGGCGGATGATGCCGTTGTACTCCTGCTCGGTGCCGGGGAGGAATCCCGGAACGTCGACCAGGGTGATGATCGGGACGTTGAACGCGTCGCAGGTGCGGACGAAGCGCGCCGCCTTCTCGGAAGCGTCGATGTCCAGGCAGCCCGCGAACTGGGTGGGCTGGTTCGCCACGATGCCGACGCTGCGGCCGTCGACGCGACCGAAGCCGACGATGACGTTCATCGCGCGGCCGGCCTGCACCTCGAGGAACTCGTCGTCGTCGAGGATGCGGCGGATGACCTCGTGCATGTCGTACGGCTGGTTCGCCGAGTCCGGGATGAGCGTGTCGAGTTCGCGGTCCTCGTCGGTGAGCGAGTCCTCGATCGCACCGACGATCGGATCGGACGGGGCCAGGCGCGGGGCCGCGGCCTGGTTGTTGCTCGGCAGGTAGGACAGCAGGTCCTTGACGTAGTCGAGCGCGTCCTGCTCGCCGGAGGCGACGTAGTGCGCGACACCGGACTTCGCCATGTGGGTCCGGGCGCCGCCCAGATCCTCCATGGTGACGTCCTCGCCCGTGACGGTCTTGATGACGTCGGGGCCGGTGACGAACATCTGGCTGGCCTCGTCGACCATCACCACGAAGTCGGTCAGCGCGGGGGAGTACACGTGGCCGCCGGCGGCCGGGCCCATGATCAGGGAGATCTGCGGGATGACACCCGAGGCCTGGACGTTGCGGTGGAAGATCTCGCCGTACAGGCCGAGCGAGACGACGCCCTCCTGGATACGTGCGCCGGCACCCTCGTTGATGCCGATCAGCGGGCGACCGGTCTTGAGCGCCAGGTCCATGACCTTGACGATCTTCTCGCCGTAGATCTCGCCGAGCGAGCCACCGAAGACGGTGGCGTCCTGCGAGAAGACACAGACGTCGCGGCCGTCGATCGTGCCGTAGCCCGTGACGACGCCGTCGCCGACGGGACGGTTGTCGGCGAGGCCGAAGTTGGTGCTGCGGTGCCGGGCCAGGGCGTCGAGCTCGACGAACGAGCCCTCGTCGAGGAGCGCGTGGATGCGCTCGCGCGCAGTCAGCTTGCCCTTCGCGTGGACCTTCTCGATCGCGGCTTCGCCCATCGGCTGCATTGCCTGCGCCTGGCGGCTGCGCAGGTCAGCGAGCTTTCCCGCCGTCGTGTGGATATCCGGGGTGTTCGCCGCCTCCGCCGCGGCTGGCTCCTGCACACTGGTCATGGGAAGTGAGCTTAACCAGGTCTGTGGGGCCCGCGTCGAGCGAGGTCAGGTTGCGTTGAATTATTGAACCTAAGCTACTGACGAGTCACATTCGAGCCGCATCCTAGGCTGGACGGATGTGGACCGATCTGAACCGCCCCCCGCTCGATGCCGGTGTGCTCCGGCGCGCCCTCGTCCGTGATGCGGGCGGCGACCCGGACGCATTCTGGTCGCGCGTCGACGTCGTGACCGAGACCGGTTCCACCAACGCCGATCTCCTTGCGGCACCCCGTGATGCCGACTATCCGCGCAGTGTTCTGATCGCCGAGCACCAGACGGGCGGACGCGGTCGGCACGCCCGCCCGTGGGTGAGCGCGCCGCGTGCCCTCGTCACGGTCTCGGCCGTCCTGGACATGCCCGGCATGGACCTGGCCGACATCGGGTGGCTGCCGCTGCTCGCGGGTGTCGCGGTGGTCGACGTCCTGCGCGGGACCGCGGGCGTGGACGCCGAACTCAAGTGGCCCAACGACGTGTTGATCGGCGGACGCAAGGTGGTCGGGATCCTCGCGGAGGTGGCTGCGACGGCGCCGGTCCCGACGGTCGTCGTGGGGATCGGCCTGAACGTGAGCCTGACGGAGGACGAACTGCCGGTACCGACCGCGACGTCGCTGCTCCTCGAGGACGCGGAGGTCACCGACCGCACGGTGTTGGTGCGGGCGATCCTGCGGGAACTGGCGCGGCGCCACCGGGAGTGGGAGGCCGCGGGATGGAAGGTCGACGCGCTGGCCGCCGCATACAAGGAGAGGTGCGGAACGCTCGGCCGCCGAGTGCGGGCCGAGCTTCCGGGGGATCGGGAACTGATCGGGACGGCGATCGACGTCGACGTCGAGGGCCGGATCGTGATCGAGGCGGACGGGAAGTCGCCGGTCGCTGTGTCGGCCGGCGACATCACCCATCTACGAGCCGTGTGAGGCTCAGACCCTGCTGGTGTCCCACGTGGAGACAGCCCAGATCACCACGACGCTGAGCGCGATGATGAGGATGGACCACAGGGGGTACCACGGAATCCACAGGAAGTTCGCGATGATGGCCAGCGCCGCTATGACGATCGCGCTCACCCGCGCCCATGTCGCGCCGGTCAGCAGGCCGATGCCGACGAGGACGACGACGATGCCGAGAACCAGGTGGATCCAGCCCCACGTCGTGAGGTCGAACTGGTAGACGTACTCGGGTCCGACGACGAAGAAGTTGTCGTCGGCGAGTGCCGAGATCGCCTGGAAGATCTCCAGGACCCCGACGGTCATCAGGACGATCGCGGCGGCGATCGACGTGCCCGCCGCGAACCCTTGCTTGGCTCCGCCGCCCGAACTGTGGGTCGTCGGTGTGCGATCGCTCATCGCAGTTCCCCTTTCGATCGATCGAGCAACTTCGCTGGAGAGTCCACTGCCCTCAGCAGGATTGTGTCGCCGATCGCTCGGGCGCTCCTCACCCCCGAAGGGTGAATCCGCGTCGGCTCCGCCGATCGCGTGCGCAGTACGGTCCGCCGCCGCAGGTATTGCTGCTACCTTGACGCTGATCCACGAATTCTCGTGAGGCGGAGGGGAACAGCCATGAGCGCACCGAACGACATCTGGGTGGCGGGCGATACCGGGCAATTGGAGACCGCGCGCCGATTCCTGACCGGGCTGACCGCGGTGTTCGGTCTGCTCACCCTCGGCCTCGGTATCGCAATCCTGGTGTGGCCGGACGCAACTCTGGTGGTGGTGGCCGTCCTGATCGCGATCCAGGTGTTCGCGTTCGGGATCATCCAGATCGTCCGCTCATTCGCGGAGGTCGACGCCCCCACCGCCGCGCGCACGCTCACCGGCCTGTCCGGAGCGCTCGCGGTCCTCCTGGGATTCCTCGTCCTGCGCAGCCCGCTGCAGACACTCGTCGTGATCGCGCTCGTCATCGGCGCGTGGTGGGTGTTCCGGGGGGTACTCGACATCGTCGCGGGTGCCTCCGAAGTGCCCGGGAACCGGGCCGTGGGCATCGTGCTCGGCCTCATCAGCGTCGTCGCCGGCGCGATCGTGCTGCTGCAGCCCGAACTGTCCCTCGGTGTCTTCGTGATCGTCGTCGGTGTGTGGATGATCCTGTACGGCGTCATCGTGCTGGCCGCCGCGTTCCTCGGCCGTCGCGTGCGCTGATCCCGCAGGCCCGGGCGGACCTGTACCTGTCAGACTCGTCGCATGGGATACCCGGAAGACGCACTGGCGGCGGACGAGGAGTTGGTGCTGCATCGGCACCCGCACTGGAAGATGCTCGTCGTCCCGGTCACGATCTTCGTGTTGTCCGCTGCGATCGGCGGCTACCTGCTGGGCCTCGCGCAACGCCGGCTGAGTGACGGCGCGAGCCTCGTCGCCTCCGCCGTCATCGTCGTCGCGTGGCTCGCACTGGTGGTGTGGAAGACCCTCGTCCCGGTATTGCGGTGGCGGTCCACGCATTTCATCGTCACCGACCGGCGGGTGATGATCCGGCACGGAATCATGACGCACACGGGAATCGACATCCCGATGAACCGGATCAGCAACGTCCAGTTCCGGCACGGACTCGTGGACCGGATGCTGCGGACCGGCACGTTGATGATCGTCGCATCGTCCGACGACCCACTGGAATTCGACGACATCCCCGAGGTGCAGAAGGTGCACTCGCTGCTCTACCGGCAGGTCTTCGACGCCACGAACGATCCGCACTCCGGCGGCTACCCGAACACCGGACACGACGGACGCGGCGCTGCTCCCGACGATCACCGCGATTTCCGGAATGGATGGTAATTGGGACCGCGCCGACGAAACCGACCGTAGGCTGTCGTCGTGACCGCCGTACTGCTTGCCGAAGATGACGAGGCCATCGCTGCGCCGCTCTCGCGTGCACTCGGCCGAGAGGGCTACACCGTCACGATCGAACAGACCGGGCCATCCGCGCTCGAGCGGGCGCTCACCGGCGAGTTCGAACTACTGATCCTCGATCTCGGCCTGCCCGGCATGGACGGACTCGAGGTCTGCCGGCAGCTCCGCGCGCACAGCCTCGACCTCGCCGTGCTGATGCTCACCGCACGCACCGACGAGGTGGACTTCGTCGTCGGCCTCGACGCGGGCGCCGACGACTACGTCGGCAAGCCGTTCCGGCTCGCGGAATTGATGGCCCGGGTGCGGGCACTGTTGCGGCGCAGCGGCGGCGGCGAGGACGTCGTCGTGGAGGTGGCCGGCATCCGTCTCGAGCCGGCTGCGCGCCGCGTGCTCGTCAACGGCTCCGAGATCGCGTTGGCCAACAAGGAGTACGAGCTGCTGCGGGTGTTGCTCGAGCACGCCGGCCAGGTCGTCTCGCGCGACACGATTCTGCGTGAGGTGTGGGGCGACGTGGAACTACGCGGATCGAAGACACTCGACATGCACATGTCGTGGCTGCGCCGGAAGATCGGAGACGAGGGCGCGGGCGCCGACCGGAAGATCGCCACCGTCCGCGGGGTCGGCTTCCGGATCAACACCGACTAGGGTTCGCCCACCGTGCGTCGCCGAATACTGCAGTCGATCCTCGCCGTCGTCATCCTCACCGGTCTCCTGCTGGGTGTGCCGCTGATCTACACCGCCTGGCTGTGGGTGGAGGACTTCACGCGAAGCGATCTGCAGGCCCGGCTCGATCGGATGGCCGCCGAGATCATCGTCCAGGAGGGTGCCTCGGGTGTCGTCGAGGACGGACTCGACACGACGTCGCTGCGTCTGGTCGTTCCCGAGGGCGGCAAACTCGTCGTGGTGTACCCGACCCCGCAGGAGGGCGCTGCCCGGTTGGACCTCGGCGCCGAGAGGGTGCCGTCGCCTCTGGTCGAGTCGCTGTCGATGGGTACTTCGGGTTCGCTGCGGCTGGAGGTGCCGTCCGATCGCATGCGCACGCTGCAGAGGCAGGCCGTCGGCGCCGTGACACTGCTCGTGCTCGCCTCGATCGGTGCCGGTGCTGCAGTTGCCGTGGTCACCGCGAAACGGCTCGCGGACCCGCTCAAGGACGTGGCCGAGCGGGCCGCCCGGTTGGCCGAGGGGGACTTCCGGCCCGATTCGCGGCGTCACGGGATCCCCGAACTCGACCGTGTGTCCGACGTCCTCGACTCCGCGACGGTGGAGATCTCGCAGCGCCTGCAGCGCGAGCACGCACTGGTCGCCGACGTCTCGCACCAGCTGCGCAGTCGCCTCACCGCGGTACGACTGCGGCTCGACGAGTTGTCGGGGCATCCCGACCCCGACGTCGTGCACGAGGCCGAGGAGGCGATGGCGCAGGTGGACCGGCTGACCGTGGCGGTCGACGACCTGGTCCGGTCGTCGCGCAACAGCGGCTCGGCCGGACGCGAGCCGGTGTCGGTGGTGGGGGAGCTGGCGACTGTCGTGGCGGACTGGCAGGGGCCGTACAAGGAGGCCGGCCGGGTCCTCCGACTACGCGGTGAGCCGAGGCTGACGTCGTCGTCGACGGGGTCCCGGCTGCGCGAGGCCGTGTCGGTGTTGATCGACAACTCGCTGCAGCACGGCGCGGGCACGTGCACGGTGTCGGTCCGGCTCGCGTCGGGGCCCGCCGGCCGTGGGTCGGAGAACGACGCGCGGGTCTGCGTGGAGGTGTCCGACGAGGGGGAGGGCGTGAGCGACGAACTGGCGCCGCACATCTTCGATCGGGGCTTCTCGGGCGCCGGCTCGACCGGTGTGGGGCTGGCGCTGGCCCGCGCCCTCGTCGAGGCGGACGGCGGCCGACTGGAACTGCAGCGGCGCCGGCCCGCACTGTTCGCGCTGTTCCTGGCGCGGGTCGAGGACGACGCCCCGACGCGGGTGGCCGGGATCCACGAACCGCGCTAGTTGCGGGTGGGGTCCTCGCCGGCCAGGGGGGCGATCTCGGGCTCCTCGATGCGCTCGTGCTCGCCGGTCTCCTCGGGGAACACCCACCGCCGGAACGACCAGAAGCGGAAGATCATCTGCAGCAGGTTGCCGATGATGTAGTTCAGGATGAAGTCGACGATCACGACCGTCGTGAAACTCGCCGACGCGCGGATGTCGAAGACGTTGTTCGCGATCCACAGCGGCGCCGCCGCGATGATGACGCCGATCCCGCTGATCGTGAAGAAGAGCAGGGCCTCGTGGTGGCGTTCGCGCCCGCCGCGATGCTTGAACGACCACTCCCGGTTGAGGATGTAACTCAGGATCGTGGCGACGACGCCGGAGAAGATCTTGGCGACCACCGGCTTCTGTTCGAGGATCGTCAGACTCAACGAGTAGAAGATCGCGAGGTCGACCACCATCGTGGTGCCGCCGACGATTGCGAACTTGATCAACTCGTGGTGGCGAAGAACGATGGCCCGGAAGGGCTGCGGTACTCGGCTCATCGCCGCGTCGACGAAAGACACAACGAAGTATTCTACGAAGCCGCGATCTCGACGGCGGCAGCGGACCGTTGTTTATCAGGTTCTTCACAGGTTGCGACGGGGGATGACCTCGGCAGAAGCGTTCGCGAGCGAACATGACACCATGGTGTGTCGTGACCGGCAAATCTGAATCCGCACCTCGCCCCACTCCTCCGCGTGACCTCCCCAGCGGGATGCCCGTCGTGACGATGATCGGCGGCGGTCAGCTCGCCCGCATGACGCATCAGGCCGCGATCGAACTGGGCCAGACCCTGCGTGTCCTGGCGGGCAGCATCGACGAGCCCGCCGCGCAGGTCAGCCCCGACGTCGTGCTCGGCAGCCACGAGGACCTCGCTGCGCTGCGGAAGGCGGCGCTCGGATCCAACGCCCTGACGTTCGACCACGAGCACGTCCCCACCGAACACCTCGACGTGCTGGTGTCCGAGGGCGTCAACGTGCAGCCGCCGCCGCAGGCGCTCGTGTACGCGCAGGACAAGCTGGCGATGCGCCGCAAACTCGGTGAGATGGGCGCCCCGATCCCGGCCTTCGCCGAGGTCACGTGGGCCGAGGACGTCGTCCGTTTCGGCGCCGAGCACGGGTGGCCCGTGGTGATCAAGGCGGTTCGCGGCGGCTACGACGGGCGCGGCGTGTGGATCACCGACGACTCGGACGAGGCCGAGGCGATCGTCACCGAGCAGCTCGACAGGGGCGTCCAGTTGATGGTCGAACAGGCCGTCGACTTCACGCGGGAGCTGTCCGCGATGGTCGCGCGCTCGCCGTTCGGGCAGGGTGCGTCGTGGCCGGTCGTAGAGACCGTTCAGCGGAGCGGCCAGTGCGCGGTAGTGCTGGCACCGGCGCCGCAGCTGTCGAAGGAGCTGTCCGCCGAGGCCGAGCAGTTGGCGTTGCGCGTGGCGTCGGAGTTGGGTGTCGTCGGCTCGATGGCGGTCGAGCTGTTCGAGACGACGGACGGCACGTTGATCGTCAACGAGCTCGCGATGCGCCCGCACAACTCCGGTCACTGGACGCAGGACGGCGCGCGGACGTCGCAGTTCGAGCAGCACCTGCGCGCGGTCCTCGACTACCCGCTCGGCGATCCGTCGCCCATCGCGCCGGTCACGGTGATGGCGAACGTGCTGGGCGCGCCCGAGGCACCGGCCATGAGCATGGACGAGCGTCTGCACCACCTCTTCGCACGGATGCCCGACGCGAAGGTGCACCTGTACGGCAAGGGCGAGCGCAAGGACCGCAAGATCGGGCACGTGAACGTGCTCGGCGCGGCCTCCGGTTCGATCGACGACCCGGCGTACGTGGCCGCGGTGCGCGAGCGCGCGGAGCGGGCGGCGCACTGGCTGTCGCACGCCGAGTGGACCGACGGGTGGGACGAGCACGGTCGGTCCTGACCGGGCTCGACGGAAATTCGGAAACGATCACACAGGAACGGACGGCAAGTGACTGAATCGAACGGGCCCCTCGTCGGGCTGATCATGGGCAGCGACTCCGACTGGCCGACCATGGAGGCCGCCGCGGAGGCTCTCGCCGAGTTCGGTGTCCGGTTCGAGGTGGGTGTCGTGTCGGCCCACCGCACTCCGCAGCGCATGCTCGACTACGCGAATGACGCGGCCGGTCGCGGTATCAAGGTCATCATCGCCGGTGCCGGCGGCGCCGCACACCTGCCGGGCATGGTGGCGTCGGCGACGCCGCTGCCGGTGATCGGCGTGCCGGTCCCGCTGAAGTACCTCGACGGCATGGACTCGCTGCTGTCGATCGTGCAGATGCCGGCCGGGGTGCCGGTCGCGACGGTGTCGATCGGGGGCGCGCGCAACGCGGGACTGCTGGCGGTCCGCATCCTCGGTGCGTCGGATCCGGCCCTGCAGCAGCGGATGGCGGACTACCAGGCAGGTCTCGAGCAGATGGTTCTGGAGAAGGACGCGGCGCTGCGCGCCGAGCTGCTCGGCTGAGCGCCTGCGAAACCGGGCTCTAGGCTGACGGCATGGCCCGGTTCCCCCTGAGTGAGCGCTGGTATCGCTGGAGCGCCGCCCACGCGGTCGGAATCGACCGTGTCGTGGCGGCGCTCCTGTCGTTCTTCTGCCTCCTGGCCGCCGCCTCCGACGGCGGCGACAAGGCGTTGGTCGTGTCGCTCGGTATGACGGTGCCGCTGGCGTGGCGACGCTCCCACACGATCGTCTCCGGGTTCACCATCGCGGGATTCGCGGTGGCGCACCTCGTGCTGATCCCGAACATGCTGCTGCCGAGCGTGATCGCGGTGCCGATCGCGCTGTACGCCTTCGCCGCTTACACCCCGCGGTGGAGCAGCTACACGGCGCTGCTGATCGCGATCGGGGGCGCGTCGATCGGCGGTCTCGAGTATTTCGCGTACGACGGACGCGGCTGGCAGGAGGCCGTGATCACGTCGACGTTCCTCGTCGTGTTCGTGCTGGCGGTGTGGGCGTTCGGTGATCTGCGGCGGGTCCGTCTGAAGGAGATCGAGGGCCTGACCGAACGAGCCCGGTTGCTCGAACTCGAACGCGCCCAGGAGGCCGAACTCGCAGCCCTCGGCGAGCGCACCCGCATCGCACGCGAGATGCACGACATCGTCGCGCACTCCCTCACGGTGGTGATCGCCCAGGCCGACGGCGGGCGGTACGGCGCGGCGCAGGATCCGCAGGCGGCGATCACCGCGCTCGAGACCATCGCCTCGACGGGGCGGCAGGCCCTGACCGACATGCGGGCGCTGTTGTCGGTGTTGCGCGAGGATCGGCCGCGCGAGTTCTCCGCGATGCCGGGAGTCGGTGACATCGACGGGCTCGTCGCCGAATTGCGGCGCGGCGGCCTGGACATTGCTCTGAGCGTTGCGGGCGAGCCGCGGGAGCTGTCCACCGGGGCCGGTCTCACCGCGTACCGGATCGTGCAGGAGTCGCTCACCAACGTGCTCAAGCATGCCGGGCCCGGTGCCCATGCGCGGGTGGACGTGTATTGGGGCGAGCGTGAACTCGAGCTCGTCGTCACCGACGACGGCCGGGGCGGGGCGGCCGCGTTGATCGAACCGTCGCCGGGCGGTCAGGGCGTGATCGGGATGACCGAACGCGCCAAACTCCACGGAGGGCGACTGACCGCCGGTCCGGCGTCCGGGGGCGGCTACCGGGTGCAGGGACTGCTCCCGTACGTCGCGCCCTAGGCTGGTCCGCATGATCCGTGTGGCGCTCGTCGACGACCAACAGCTCGTGCGGGCGGGTTTCCGCATGGTGATCGACTCGCAGCCCGATCTCACCGTGGTGCTCGAGGCATCCGACGGCGCGGCGGGTGTGGCCGCGTTGGAGCGCACAGCCGCCGACGTCGTGCTGATGGACGTGCAGATGCCGCACCTGGACGGCATCGAGGCCACCCGCCGCCTCACCGCGCGAGACGACTCCCCGAAGGTGGTGGTGCTCACCACGTTCGAGAACGACGAGTACGTGATGTCGGCGATCAGTGCGGGCGCCAGCGGTTTCCTGCTCAAGGACGTGCCCCCGGAGGAACTGCTGGCCGCGATCCGCACCGTCCACCGCGGCGACGCCGTGATCGAGGCCCGCTCCACCCGCAAGCTGCTGCAGCACGTGGGGCCGATGTTGAGCGACTCGGCGGCCCCGTCGCTGCCCGAGGACATGACCCCGCGCGAGATCGAGGTGCTCGAGGCGATGGCCCACGGGTTGTCGAACTCGGAGATCGCACAGAAGTTCGTGGTGTCCGAGGCGACCGTGAAAACCCATGTGGGGCGGGTGCTCTCGAAGACCGGTTCGCGCGACCGGGTCCAGGCCGTGGTCTACGCGTTCCAGGTCGGTCTCGTCCGTCCGCAGGATCTGCTCGGCTCCGACTGAGTCGGCCTCTGCGCCCACTCCTGTGCCTCCCGGGCGGATTCCCGCCGCAACTCGGAAGGGGTGGACACTCAGGCCGGGGCGCGACGCGAGCGCCGGCCATCCCTGCCGGACCAGCCAGTTCCGCCGCTTCCGGCCGCTGTGGAACACCTCCGGTCCGCTGTGGAATTCGCGTCCGTCGACTTCGACGACAACTCTGGAACGGGGCTCGGAACGGGTATGGATACCGAAGTGGTTCACGAGGGGAGAGTCCGACCCGGGTATGACGCACCGCGGCGTGGCACCCAGGGAGGGGAAAAGTCTGTGGATGGGCCGGGGCCTGTGGAGAGCCGTAGCGTCCAGTCCTGAGTCGGGTGCGCGGATTTCCGCGCTCGAGGCCCGGAGTGGGCACCCAGGATGACCGCCGGTCCTACCCAGGGATGACGGCGGCCCGCCTGGAGATCGCCCCGCGCTCCGATGTGCCGGACCCCTGACCAGCCATAACGTCGACTGCATGAGAATTGACGACCAGAAGGTGCGGGCTCGGGGCCTGACGAAGACGTACGGCAGCGGCGACACCGCGGTCCATGCACTGCGCGGGGTGGACGTCGACTTCGGGGCCGGGATGTTCACGGCGATCATGGGACCCTCGGGCTCGGGTAAGTCGACGCTGATGCACTGCCTCGCCGGCCTGGATACCGCGACAGCCGGGACCGTCGAAGTGGGCGGCACCGAGATCACGACCCTGGGCGACCGCGCGCTCACGGAACTGCGACGGGATCGGATCGGCTTCGTGTTCCAGGCGTTCAACCTGCTGCCGGTGCTGTCGGCGGAGGAGAACATGCTGCTGCCGATGCGGTTGGCGGGACGTCTGCCCGAGCCGGGATGGCGCGACGAGGTGGTGCGGCGACTGGGGTTGACCGACCGGCTCGGACACCGCCCACACGAGTTGTCGGGCGGGCAGCAGCAGCGGGTCGCGGTGGCGAGGGCTCTGCTACCGCAGCCCGACGTGATCTTCGCGGACGAGCCCACCGGCAATCTCGATTCCCGCACCGGCGCGGAGGTTCTGGACCTGTTGCGCTCGAGCGTGCGCGAGACCGGTCAGACCGTGGTGATGGTGACACACGATCCGGTCGCGGCGTCCTACGCGGATCGGGTGGTGCTGATCGCCGACGGCCGGATCGCCGGTGAGATCGACCGTCCCACAACCGATTCGGTGATCGAGACGATGCGCCTGCTCGGTGCCGACGACGTCAGCAGGACGCACTGATGCGCGGGTTGGCATGGGCGCAGATGCGGGCCCACGCGGGACGGTACGTCGCCTCGGCGCTCGCGGTCGTGATCTCGGTGGCCTTCATCGTCGCGACGCTCACCCTGAACTCGACGCTGAAATCCGGCGTGACGGACTCGCTGGCCGGTCAGTACGCGTCGTCGGACGTGGTGGTGACCGGCAGCGCCGACGTGGCCGCGATCGCCGCGGTGCCGGGCGTGCGGGCGGTGAGCGAGGACGTCTCGGTCAGCGTCAAGGTGCGACGCGACGGCGAGTCCGCGGCGTGGGGGTCCGCGCAGTCCGTGGCGGACGACGCCTCGCTGCGCTGGCAGTCCCTCGCCGACGGGCGCTTCCCGGACGTGCCGGGTGAGGTTGCGGTGGAAAAGGACTCGGGTGTCCCACTCGGCAGCGACATCACCGTCACGACGCTCGGCGGCGACAGGCAGGTCACCGAGACCGCGAAGGTGGTCGGACATGTCGACCTGTCCGGCACGGCGCAGGGCATGGACGGCGCCACGGTGTTCGCGACGCCCGCGCAGTTGGACGCGTGGACTGCGGGTGGCGGTGCGCGGGAGATCCGTGTCGCCGGCGACGGCATCGTGACGCAGCAACAGTTGGCCGACCGGGTCCGCGCGGCGCTGCCGGCGGACACGACCGTGGAGACCGCGGCCCGGCAGACGGAGCTCGCGTCGCAGCAGTACCTGGGCGACTCCGATCTGCTGGCGAGTGTCCTTCTCGCGTTCGGCGCCATCGCGGTCGTGGTGGCGGGGCTGGTCATCGCGAACACGTTCGCGGTGCTGCTCGCTGCCCGGACGCAGGAGCTGGCGCTGCTCCGCTGCGTCGGCGCGACGGCCGCGCAGGTGCGACGCAGCGTGCGGGCCGAGGCTGCCGGGGTGGGCGCGGTCGCGTCGGTGCTGGGTGTGGCGACCGGTGTCGCGACAGCCTGGGCGGTGGGCCGGATCGTGGCCGCCACCGACGCTCCGATTCCGTTGCGTGGCTTGACCGTCACCCCGGTCACGGTGATCGCGGGGCTGCTCGTCGGCATCGCCATGACGATGATCGCGGCATCGGCACCCGGCCGGGCGGCGACGCGGGTGTCGCCGCTGGCGGCGCTGCAGCCGCTCGAGTCGAAACCCGAACCACTGGTGGTCTCGCGGGCCCGCCGCTTCCTGGGCCTGCTCGGGCTGGTCGTCGGCGTCGGCATCCTGGCGGTCGGTGCGGCCACGGCTCAGGTGCTCATCGCCTGTGTCGGAGGACTGCTGACGTTCGTGGCGATCGTGCTGCTGAGCCAGCGAATCGTCCCGGCCGTGATCTCCCGCGTCGGTGCGGTGCTGGGCCGTTTCGGTGGCCCGGTCGGGATGCTCGCGGCGGGCAACGCCGGGCGCAACCCCCGGCGCACCGCGGCGACCGCGACGGCACTGCTGATCGGCGTGACGCTCACGAGCACACTCGTCGTCGGGATCGCGGTCACCAAGGCGAGTGCCCCCGGCGCGGTCGACGACCAGTTCCCGGTGGACGTCAGCGTCTCCACGCACCAGGACGGGGGACTGCCGATCGATCTCACCGACCGCGTGCGGGCGCTGGACGGCGTGGATGCGGTGGCACCGCTCTCGGTCGCGGACCTCACCCTCCCGGACGGCCGCGCCCTCACGGTGTACGGCACGGACGTGCCGGCGGTGCGCGCGACCCTGCGCACCGACATCGACCTGCCGGGCAACCGTCAACTGCTGCTGCCCGCCGACGACCGGACCGGGCTCGGCCTCGAATCCGGAGCCATGGTGATGCTCGCGGGCAACGCGGCGCGCGGCGAGTTCACCGTGGGCGACTCGGGTGAGCTGCCCGCGATGGTCGAGCAGCGGGCGTTGGGGACGCTGTCGTCGCAGGTGAGTACCGAGCAGTTGTGGATCCGGCTCGTCGACGGTCTCTCCGACGACGACCAGCGCGCGGTCCGGGACGAGATCGCGTCACTGGCGGAGCAATTGGCGCCGGGCAGCGACGTCGGTGGCTCCCTGTTGATGCGGGCGACCCTCGACACGGTCCTCGACACACTGTTGATGATCGTCGCGGGGCTGCTGTCGGTGGCCGTGGTGATCGCGCTGATCGGTGTCGGGAACACGATGGCGCTGTCGGTGCTCGAGCGCCGCCGCGAGTCCGGGCTGCTCCGGGCGGTGGGCCTGACGCGGGCGGGTCTGCGGTCGCTGCTGCTGTGGGAAGCCGTGCTGATCGCCGGTGTCGCGTCCGCACTCGGAGTCGTGCTGGGTCTGGCGTTCGGCATCACCGGATCCGCGTCGGTGTTCGGATTCGACGACCTCGAACTCGGGACCCTGCCGTGGCTGACGCTGCTGCTGATCGTGCTCGGCGGCGGGATCGCCGGCGTCGTCGCCGCGATCCTGCCGGCACGCCGGGCGGCGCGCACGGCGCCGGTGGCCGCACTGGCGTGAGCCGGTTACCCGCCGACTCGGGTGGTGATCTTCTCGGCGCCGACGCGACGTTCGACCGCGTCGGCGTCGGGATTGGCCACCTGTACCAGCGACGCGCCCACCGCGAGCACCGAGACCAGCCCGGCGATGAGCTCGTCGGGCGTCGACCAGGACCGGGTGGAGAGCACCCGGTCGCTTCCGGTGACACCGTCGGCGGCGGCCCCGGAGCGGGCGGCGGACAGGACGTCGTCGACGCCGCGGCCGTCGAGGGCCGCAGGGCCGGAACCGCTGGGCCGGAACTGGTCACCGTGCACCCGGACGGCCGTCGCGTAGTCGGTGACACCGACAGGCAGGTCGGGAACGGGGCGCCCGAACGCGTCGAGCGAGAGGACCGCGATCTCGGGGACGTCGGCCACATCGTCCAGTCGGTCGACCGTCACGAGGGCGGCGTCCGCGTCGGGATCCGCCTCGAGTGTGACCTCGAGGCCCGCCCACCAGGCGCCGAGCAGCACGGCGGCGGTCTGCCAGTGCGCGGGCAGCAGCACCGACACCCGGGCGCCGGGCACGAGCGCGAACTCGTCCGACAGGAAGTTGGCGGTCTTCGCGGCCCAGTTGGCGAGCGTGACCGCCGACAGTTCGATGCGCTCGCCGGTGGCGTCGTCGTAGTAGGTGATCCGGGGGCCCGCCGGGTCGGCGGCGAGGATCGGATCGAGCAGTGCGGTGGTCAGGTCGGTCACGGCGCCCATTCTGTCAGTTCACGCGGCGGGGTCGGTTCCCCTGTCCGGTCAGTTCACGCAGTGCGGGCCCTTGTTGCCGGCGTCGATCGCGGGCCCGGGTTCGACGGGGGTGGGGGAGGTACCCGCGTCGACGACGCCGCCGGACCCGGTCGACGAACCCGCGGGGCTCTTGTAGTCGCCGGCGAGCACGACGCGAACCTCGCCGGACGCGAGCGACGAGTCCGCCTCGATCGGCAGTCCACCGAGCGTGACGGAAACCGCCTGGCCGGCCTGGCTGTCGGACTTGTTCGCGAACACCGTGCTGCGGCTCACGGACTTGCCGGTGTTGTTGCCGACGTCGCCCAGTCCGAACCCCTCGTCCTCGAGCGTCGCGGCGACGGTGGACGCGAGACCGCTGATGCTGCTGTCGTTCGCGACGTCGACCGTCACCGAGGACACGTCGATGTCCGGCATGGTCGTCGGCGTCGTGGACGTGGTGGTGTCGTCCTCGGCGGGCTCCTCACCGGCGAGGGAGGCCACGTACTTGCGAACCGCCTTGGGGTCGACCTGCACGATCGACTCGCCGTAGTCGGTCATCCCGTTGATGTCGACCACCGGGATCGTCTCGAACCGCACCTTGCCGCCCGCCAGGTCCTGGAGTTGGGTGGCGAATTCGATGATGTCCCAGTCGGAGTCGAGTACCACCGAGCGCTTCACCGCCGCGCTCAACTGGTTGAGCTTGCCCGGGCTGGTGAGTGTCTTCGCGCTGAGTACCTCGCGCACCAGCGAGGCCATGAACACCTGCTGGCGGACGATGCGGTCGAGGTCGCCGCGGGGCAGGTTGTGGCGCTGACGGACGAAGCTCAACGCGTTCGGCCCCGACAGCGTCTGCTCGCCGGCGGGGAACTTCGCGCCCGAGAGGGGTTCGTCCACAGCCGCGTTGAGGCACACGTCGACACCGCCGACGGCATCGGTCAGCAGGACGAAGCCCAGCAGCCCGATCTCGGCGTAGTGGTCGACCGTCACCCCTGTGAGGTTCGCCACCGACTTGATGAGAGCCTCGCGGCCGGCCTGGCTCGATTCGTTCTCGGCGGTCTTCTCGGACTCGCCGTCCTCGATCAGCTTCTGGCGCTCGGCTTCCTTCGTGGCGCCGTAGGCGGCGTTGATCTTCGATTTCCCGAGGCCGGGCACGTCGACGTACGCATCGCGCGGAATCGAGATCGCGGTCGCGGAACTGCCGTCGTTGGGTACCCGGACGAGAATGATCGTGTCGGTGTTGGACGCGACCTCCTCGCCCGCACGCAGCGAGTCGAGTTCCGCCTGGCTCAACGGATTGCCGTGCGCGTCGGTGCGACTGTCGGTGCCCACCAGCAGGATGTCGACGGCGCCGTCCTTGGCGCCACCGAGGCCGAGGCCGCCGATCGTGGCGAGATTCGAGCGCAGCGAATCGACACTGCGCCAGGCGAATCCGGTTATGACGAGGACCAGCACCGCGACGACCGCGACTGCGATCTGAATGCGCGAGAGCGGGTTCTGCGCTCGCGGCACCCTCCGTGCGGTGGGCTCGTGTGGCACGCGTCGGCCTCCATGACGGTCGGTACTCATACTGGCGACAAGGCTACTGGTGATTCCGCTTCGACAGGGCATGGCGGCGCTCGGCGTGCCAGACTCGCTCCCTGTGCGAAGGATTCTGGTGACGGGTGCGCGGGGGCAACTCGGCGGCCGATTGGTGCAGTGCGCCGAGGCCGCCGGCCTGCCGGTGGAGGGTGTCGGTTCGGCCGAGCTGGACATCACCGACGCGGGTGCCGTCGACTCGTGGGTGGCGCCCGGCGCCGTCGTCGTGAACTGCGCGGCGTACACCGCCGTGGACGCCGCCGAGACGGACGAGGCGGCAGCGACCGCGGTCAACGAGACCGGCGCCCGGAATCTCGCGTCGGCCTGCTCGAAGGCGGGCGCCGACCTGATCCACGTCTCCACCGACTACGTGTTCTCCGGGGACCGCGCAGGCGCCGACGCCGCACCGTACGAGCCCGGGGATCCGACCGGCCCCCGGACCGCGTACGGGCGGACCAAGCTGGCCGGCGAACTGGCGATCCGTGCGGTGCTCCCCGACGCACACATCGTCCGGACGGCGTGGGTGTACACGGGAAGCGGTACCGACTTCGTCGCGACGATGCTGCGGCTCGAGAAGGAGAAGGACACGGTTTCGGTGGTCGACGACCAGGTGGGTTCGCCGACGTACGCGGTGGATCTGGCCGCGGGTCTGCTCGAACTGGCGCGTGTCGGTGGCCGGCCCGGGGCGACGCTGCACGCCACCAACGCCGGTAGCGCCACGTGGTTCGACCTGGCGCGCGCGGTGTTCGCCGGGGTGGGCGCGGACCCCGAACGGGTCCGGCCGTGCACCAGTGCCGAGTTCGTGCGTCCGGCACCGCGACCGGCCTACTCCGTGTTGTCTCCCCGCGCGTGGGAAGCGGCCGGGCTGACGCCGCTGCGCCCGTGGCGCGACGCCCTCGCCGACGCGCTGGCGCAGCGTCGATGAGGACGATACGGGCGCGCGGGCTAGGGTTGTCCGCGTGAGTTCGAAGCTGGCCGTGGTGACGGTGACCTACTCGCCGGGCGAGCACCTGGAACATTTTCTGAGCACGCTGGCCGACGCGACGGTCGAGAACCCGCAGGTCATCCTCGCCGACAACGGTTCGACGGACGGCGCCCCCGAGGCCGCCGCAGCAGCTCACGATCATGTCCGGCTGCTGCGTACCGGCGGCAATATCGGCTACGGCGGCGCGATCAACCGCGCCGTCGCCGAGATCGACCCCGACATCGAGTTCGTCGTGGTCGTCAACCCCGACGTGCGGTGGTCTCCCGGATCGATCGACGAGTTGCTCGCGGCCGCCGACCGGTGGCCGCGCGCCGGCGCCCTGGGCCCGATGGTGCGCGAACCCGACGGCAGCGTGTACCCGTCCGCCCGGCAGGTTCCGGACCTGATCTCCGGCGCCGGGCACGCGGTGCTGGGCACGGTGTGGCCGTCGAATCCGTGGACGCAGCGGTACCGGCAGGAAAACGAGACGATCACCGAGCGGCCCGCGGGCTGGTTGTCCGGCTCGTGCCTGCTGATGCGCCGGTCCGCGTTCGATTCGGTGAACGGATTCGACTCCCGCTACTTCATGTACATGGAGGACGTCGACCTCGGGGACCGGCTGGGACGGGCCGGCTGGCTCAACGTGTTCGTCCCGTCGGCCGAGGTCACCCACGCCAAGGGGCACGCGGCCGGCAAGCATCCCGAACTGATGCTGCCCGCACATCATGAGAGCGCCTACCGCTTCCAGGCGGACCGGCATCCGCTGTGGTGGCAGGCGCCGCTGCGGTGGGCCCTGCGCGGGGGATTGGCACTGCGTTCGAAGCTGGCGGTTGCGGCAGCCGTCCGCCAGCGCACGGGACGCGAGGACGAAGAGATCGAGACAGAGGGGAAAGCATGACACTCGCTGCGGAGACCGATGCCGTGATTCTGGTGGGAGGCCAGGGGACCAGGCTGCGTCCCCTGACGTTGTCGGCGCCCAAGCCGATGCTCCCCACGGCGGGAGTTCCGTTCCTGACGCACCTGTTGGCGCGGATCAAGCAGGCCGGGATCAAGCACGTCGTCCTGGGCACGTCGTTCAAGGCGAAGGTGTTCGAGGAGCACTTCGGTGACGGCAGCGACCTCGGGCTCGAGATCGAGTACGTGACCGAGGTGGAGCCGATGGGCACCGGCGGCGGCATCCGCAACGTGCTGCCGAGCCTGCGCGCCGACAACATCATGGTCTTCAACGGCGACGTCCTCGGCGGCACCGACCTGGCCGCGGTCCTCGACACGCACCACCGCACCAACGCCGACGTCACGCTGCACCTCGTGCGGGTCGGCGATCCGCGCGCGTTCGGTTGCGTCCCCACCGACGAGGAAGGCCGGGTCAAGGCGTTCCTCGAGAAGACGCAGGATCCGCCGACCGACCAGATCAACGCCGGTTGCTACGTCTTCCGCCGCGAGATCATCGAGAAGATTCCGTCGGATCGCCCGGTGTCCGTCGAGCGCGAGGTGTTCCCGGCCCTGCTGGCCGACGGTGCCCGCGTGTTCGGCCACGTCGACATGTCGTACTGGAGGGACATGGGTACCCCGGACGACTTCGTGCGCGGTTCGGCCGACCTGGTGCGCGGCATCGCGCCGTCGCCGGCCCTCGAGGGTCCGCGCGGCGAGTCGCTCGTGCATCCGGGCGCCGGGGTGGCGCCGGGTGCGCTGTTGATCGGCGGCACCGTCGTGGGCCGCGGTGCCGAGGTCGGCGCCGGAGCCCGACTGGACGGCGCGGTGTTGTTCGACGGCGCCCAGGTCGAGGCCGGTGCGGTGGTCGAGCGGTCGATCATCGGTTTCGGTGCCCGTATCGGTCCGCGCGCCCTGATCCGGGACGCGGTGATCGGCGACGGCGCCGACGTCGGTGCCCGCTGCGAGCTGATCGGCGGCGCCCGCGTGTGGCCCGGCGTGAAGTTGCCCGACGGCGGGGTGCGGTTCAGCACCGACGTGTGATTGCGCACGCCGCCAACTTCTTTAGCGCTGCTACTGAAATACTGGGGTCATGTTGTCGCAGGAACCGGTCTTCCACAGGTACGTCGCCCTCGGTGACTCGTTCACCGAGGGGGTGGGCGACCCCGACCCGACCCGGCCCAACGGGCTACGGGGCTGGGCGGACCGGGTGGCCGAGGAACTTGCCACGCGCAGCGCCGACTTCGGATACGCGAATCTCGCGGTCCGGGGTCGGCTGCTCGGCCCCATCGTCGACGAACAGATCGACGCGGCCGTCGCGCTGGAGCCCGACCTCGTGACCATCTACGCCGGTGGCAACGACTTCATGCGGCCCAAGATCGACATCGACGCGCTCGTCGCCCGCTACGACGAGGCCATCGGCAAGCTCGCCGCGACCGGCGCCGAGGTGCTCGTGTGGACCGCCTACGACGCGGGCTGGGCGGCAGTGTTCGGCAAGCTGCGCGGCCGGTCCGCGATCTACAACGAACTGGTCCGGGAGGTGGCGGACCGGCACGGCGCCCGGATCGTCGACTTCTGGCGCTTCGACGAGTACCGCGACCTGCGGATGTGGGACTGGGACCGCCTGCACATGTCCACCCCGGGACATCAGAACATGGCGATCCGGGTGCTCCAGACCCTCGGCGTCGAGCACCACATCGTGATGGACCCGCTCGGTCCGGAGCTGCCCACCGACAGGGCGTCCCAGCGCGAGGCCGACCGCCGGTGGAGGCGCGAGTTCCTCGTCCCGTGGGTCGGGCGCCGACTGCGCGGGACGTCGTCGGGCGACGGCATCACCGCCAAGCGGCCCACGCTCGCACCGATCCGGTAGGGGGCGTCGTCCGACGAGAGAGGGCCGACCGGGAATCCCGGCCGGCCCTCTCTCGTGTGCGGTCCGTCAGTCGGTGCCGAGATTGCGGGTCGAGGCGATCGCCACGAGGCCGATCAGACCGACCAGGGCGAAGGCGTAGAAGCCCCACGGCACCGCGTAGCCGGCGCCGAGCAGCGCGCCACCGAGGATCGGTCCGCAGATCGCGCCGACCCGGCCGACGCCCGCCGACCAGCCGAGGGCCGTCGCACGAACGTTCGCGGGATGGTTGGCGCTGGTGAACGCGTACACGAGCACCTGCGCGCTGAAGACGAAGCAGCCGGCCAGGAAGACCATGACGTAGATGCCGCCGCCGACGTCGATGCTGAGCAGCGCGAGGAAGACGGCTGCGCCGGTGAACCATGCGATTGCCGCGGTCCGCGGCCCCACCTTGTCGGCGACGCGGCCCGCGACCAGCAGGCCGACGACGGCGCCGGCGTTGAGAATCAGCAGGAAGGTCAGGGCCGCACCGAGTTCGTAGCCGGCCTCGCGCATGATCGTCGGCAGCCAGGTGTTGAGGCCGTAGACCAGCAGCAGGCCCATGAACGACGTCACCCAGATGGCGATGCTGTTGCGCAGGAACTTTCGTGAGAAGAGTGTCTTGACGGGGTCGGTGGCCGTGGCCACGGGGGCGTCGGCGGCCGTGGCTGCCTCGAGCGTGAGTCCGTACTGTGCCGCGATGGTCTCGGCTTCCTCGCGGCGGCCCTTGGACAGCAGGTAGGACGGCGATTCCGGCAGGTACTTGATCATCAACGGGATCAGTACGACGGCCGGTGCGGCGCCGACGACGAACATCGAGTGCCAGCCGAACGGGTCGATGAGCACGAGTGCCAGGGCCGCCGTGGCGACGGCGCCGACGTGGTAGCCGGTCATCAGCATCGTCGATGCCGATCCGCCACCCTGCTTCTTGGAGAATTCGTTCACCAGGGCCAGCGCGGTGGGCAGGGCGCCGCCCAGTCCGACTCCCGCGAGGAAGCGGAGCAGTCCGAAGACGAACGGATTCGGCGCGACCGCGCACAGCAGCGTGAGAACCGAGAACGCCGCGACGGCGTAGATCAGTGCCCGCCGCCGTCCGATCACGTCGGTGAGGGTGCCGATGACGAGGGCGCCGATCGTCATACCGACGAGGCCGAACGTGGAGATCGTCGTGATCGCGCTGGTGCTCAGGTTCCAGTCGCCGTACTCGCGCAGTGAGGGGATCACCGCACCCAGGACCACGAGATCGAAGCCGTCGAGGAGGACGGCGATCCAACACAGTGGGGCGACCCACATCGCGGCGCGGCCGCGTGTCTCGAGTCGTTCGATGGTGCTCATTCGATCTCCAGAAGCCAAGGTGTTCGCAATACGAACCACCGTTCAATTTAAGAACTCGGTCATTGTTGGGTGGGTCACAGGAGAATGTCAAGCCGCAAACCGAGGGGTTGGCGGTCTGCTGCGCGTGTGGTCCGGCCACACTGGGCTGGTGAGCGACGAAGGCGGAATCGACCGCAGCATGATCGGTCGGGCGTTCCGGGTGCTCAACTCGTTCTCCTCGGAGCGGCTGCGGATGACGCAGTCCGAACTTGCTCGGCGGACCGGGCTGCCGCTACCGACCGTCCATCGACTGTGCGCCCGACTGGTCGAGACGGGTGCGCTCGAACGTGACGGCGAGGGTCGCTACGAGATCGGCGTCCGGCTCTGGGAACTGGGAGCTCTCGCGCCCCGCGCACACGGTCTCAGGCAGGTGGCCATGCCCTACCTGGAAGACCTGTACGAGGCGACACGGGAGAACGTGCAGTTGATCGTCCGCGACGGACTCGAGGCGCTGTACGTGGAGCGGCTTTCGGCGCGCGGCGCGGTTGCGGTGGTGGGGCGGGCCGGAGGGCGACTGCCGCTGCACGCGTCGAGTGGGGGTCTCGTTCTCCTCGCGCACGGTGGCCCGAATCTGCTCGGCGCAGTGCTGGCCGGGGGACTCGAGCGGTTCACCCCCCACACCATCACGAGCGAGCACCGGCTGCGTCAGACGCTGGACGAGATCCGGCGGACCGGGTTCATCGTCTGCCGGGAGCATCTCAACATCGGCACGCTCGCGGTGGCTGCGCCCGTTCTGCGGCCCGGGGGCGAGGTGATCGCGTCGGTCTCCGTGGTGGTTCGTGCGGACGAGGATCCGGCACCCCTGATTCCCGCCCTGCGGGCCGCTGCGCGGGGTATCTCCCGTGGCGTCGCGTGACACACGTCTCACCTGAGAGGGACGAAATACTCTTTCACTCAGTGAAAGTGGGCCTGCCGCGCACGGGTCGTTCGCCGGGACAGTGTTGGCGATCACGATCTACCGAGGGAGTTACCCATGTCCATCTCGAGCACCCAGGTCGGCATCGTCGGCGCCGGCCCGGCCGGACTGATGCTGTCCCATCTCCTGCACCTGCGCGGCATCGAATCCGTCGTTCTCGAGGCCCGGACGCGGGAAGAGGTGGAGGGCACCATCCGCGCGGGCGTGCTCGAGCAGAACACCGTCGACCTGATGGTCGAGACCGGCCTCGGTGACCGGGTGAAGGCCGAGGGGCTCGAGCACCACGGCATCGAACTGCGCTTCGGCGGGCGCGGACACCGCATCGCGTTCGACGAACTCACCGGCGGCCGCGCCGTCACGGTCTATCCGCAGCACGAGGTCCTCGTGGACCTCATCGCCAAGCGGCTCGCCGACGGCGGCGACATTCGTTTCGGCGTCTCCGACGTCGAGGTGCACGACCACACCTCCGACAAGCCCTACATCACGTACACCGACGCGGACGGGAGCGAGCAGACGCTCACCTGTGCGCTGGTCGGCGGCTGCGACGGCTCGCGCACCAAGACCCGCAAGCTGATCCCCGAGCCGTCGATTCGGCAGGACCACTTCCGCCAGTACCCGTTCGCGTGGTTCGGCATCCTCGCCGAGGCGCCGCCGTCCTCCGAGGAACTGATCTACGCGAACCATCCGCGGGGCTTCGCGCTCATCAGCACCCGCACCCCGCAGGTCCAGCGCCACTACCTCCAGGTCGATCCGGACGACTCGGTGGACAACTGGTCGGACGACCGCATCTGGTCGGAACTGCACGCACGCGTGGACGGTGAGGGCGCGGAGATCAAGGACGGCCGGATCTTCGAGAAGTCGATCCTGCAGTTCCGCAGCTTCGTGTGCGAGCCGATGCAGCACGGCAACCTGTTCCTCGCCGGCGACGCCGCTCATACGGTGCCGCCCACCGGAGCGAAGGGCCTCAATCTCGCCGTCGCCGACGTCTACGTCCTGTCCAAGGGCATGGCCGAGTTCTTCGAGACCGGCGACCGCGGCCGACTCGACTCCTACACCGAGACGGTGCTGCCGCGCATCTGGCGCACGCAGCACTTCTCGTGGTGGATGTCCTCGATGATGCACCGACTGCCGGACGCGTCCGGCTTCGACCACAAGCGTCAGGTCGCGGAGCTCGACATGGTCACCCGGTCGGTGGCCGGCCGCACGCTCCTCGCCGAGAACTACGTCGGCACCCCGCTGGGCTGACCGGCGAGGACGGGTCTCGGCCGGCCCCGCGTCGGGGTCGGGGCCGGCCGAACCCGGACGGTTTCTCGCTCGGTGAGAATCCGGGATGCAGGCGATCGTGTCGTCCGTAGGTTCGTGAGGGTAGTACCGCTCCACCTACAGAAGAGGCATTCCATGAAGATCCTGATCGTCGGCGGCACCGGCATGATCGGCGCCCACACCGCGCTGCACCTGCGTGATCAGGGAAACGACGTCACCGTCGCCGCCCGCAATCCGCTGGCCGACGACTCCCCGGTGCGTGATTTCCCGGTGCTGCTCGGTGACTACACGGAGCAGACGTTCACGGTCGACGATCTGGCGCCGTTCGAGGCCGTCGTGTTCGCTGCGGGCCAGGACATCCGGCACATGGGCCGCGACGTGGACGAGGCCGAGTTCTGGGAGAAGACCCAGACCGGTGGCGTGCCGCGCTTCGCTGCGCTCGCGAAGGAGGCCGGGGTCTCGCGTTTCGTCCAGGTCGGCAGCTACTACCACCACCTGCGGCCGGAGTACGCGGAGACGATGCCGTACGTGGCCGCGCGCAAGGCGGCGGACGAGGGTGCGCGCGCCCTGGCCGACGAGAACTTCAACGTCTCGACGCTGAACCCGCCGTCGATCCTGGGCGCCATCAGCGGCGTGTCCGCCAAGCGCTATCGCAAGCTGTTCTCGTGGGCTGCGGGCAACGAGCCGCAGATCCCCGACTTCGCACCGGCCGGTGGCACGAACTACATGTCGGCGCAGTCGCTCGCCGAGGCGATCTGGGGTGCGCTGCAGAACGCCGAGTCCGGCCGGGCTTACCTGATCGGTGACCAGAACCTCACCTTCGCCGAGTACTTCCAGCTGCTGGTCGACGCCGCAGGAGGTGACCGTTCGATCGAAGAGCGCGACGAGGAGCATCCGTTGCTGCCCGACAGCTTCATCGTCCAGGGCCGGGGCAATGTCATTGCGTACGACACCGATCCCGCCGAGACCGCGCTGCTCGGCTACACGCAGGGCGACTGTGCCCGCGCGATCGCGGAGATGTACGAGATTGTCAAGGCCGCCACGGCGCGCTGATCGAGAAACACCGCAGGGCCGGCCCCACGGGGTCGGCCCTGCTCGTCTTCCGGGGTCAGGCGATGCGCTCGAAGACCGCGGCCAGGCCCTGGCCGCCTCCGATGCACATGGTTTCGAGGCCGTATCGGGCCTCGCGACGGTCCATCTCGCGCAGCAGCGTCGCGAGGATGCGGGCCCCGGTGGCGCCGACGGGGTGACCCAGCGAGATGCCGGAGCCGTTGGGGTTGAGGCGCGCATCGTCGGGCTCGAGGCCCCAGGTGCGGATCACGGCGAGCGCCTGGGCCGCGAAGGCCTCGTTGAGCTCGATGACGCCCATGTCGGCGAGCGACAGGCCGAGCCGCGCGAGGGCCTTCTCGGTGGAGGGGACCGGCCCGATGCCCATCGTCCGGGGCGGGACACCGGCGACCGCCCAGCTCGCGAGGCGCGCGAGCGGACGAAGCCCGAGAGCTTCCGCCTTCTCCGGTGTCGTGACGATTGCGATTGCGGCACCGTCGTTCTGGCCGCTGGCGTTGCCGGCGGTGACGGTGGAGCCGGGGTCGACGTTGCCGCGGATCGGGCGCAGCTTCGCGAGGGACTCGACGCTCGTGTCGGCGCGGGGATGCTCGTCGGTGTCGACGATGAGGGCGTCGCCCCGGCGCTGCGGGACCGCCACGGGGACGATCTCCTGCGCGAAGATGCCGCTCTGCTGCGCCGCGACGGCACGTCGATGCGACTGCACCGCGAGCGCGTCCTGGTCCTCGCGGCTGATGTCGAACTCGGCACGCAGATTCTCGGCGGTCTCGATCATGCCGCCGGGGACGGGATAGTTACGGCCTCCCGCGGTGACGCGGGCGCGCGCCAGACGGTCGTTGAGCGCCACGGACTCTCCGCGGACGCCGTACCGCATCCCGGTGGCGTAGAACTCGGCCTGACTCATCGACTCGACGCCACCGGCGAGGACGAGGTCACTGCCGCCGGACTGGACCTGCATCACGGCCTGGATGATCGCCTGCAACCCGGAACCGCAACGCCGGTCCACCTGCAGGCCGGGAACGTCCACTCCCAGATCGGCGTTCAGAGCCGCAACTCGCCCGATCGCGGGCGCCTCGCCGCCGGGGGACGCTTGGCCGAGGATGACGTCGTCGATGTCTCCACCGGAAATGCCGGTGCGGGTGACGATTTCGGTGATCACCGTGGCTGCGAGATCCTCGGGGGCGACGTCCCGGAAGACGCCACCGAAGCGGCCGACGGGGGTGCGGAGGGGCTCGCAGATGACTGCGTCAGGCATATCTCGTTCCTTGGTGCGATGGCGATTGAGTCTGGGTACGGGCCAGGTCGGCCGAGATGGCGTCGGCTGTCGCGACGGCGGCCGGCACGAGCGTGTCGTACACCGCCTCCGTCGTGTAGCGCGCAGCCTGTGTCGAGATGTTGACGGCCGCGACGACAGTGCCGTCGCGGTCGCGGATGGGTGCGGCCAGCGAGCGCAGACCCTCCTCGAGTTCCTGGTCGACGACGCAGAAGCCGTCGACCCGGATCTTGTCGAGCTCGTCGCGCAGGGCGGCAGGTGTGGCGATGGTGCGGCCCGTGATGGGGGTCAGATCCACGCGGGCGAGGTAGGCGTCCAGCTCCGCGGGGCTCAAACCAGCCAACAGCACGCGTCCCATCGACGTCGCGAACGCGGGGAAGCGGGTGCCGATCGTGATGGACACGGTCATGATGCGCCGGACCGGCACGCGCGCCACGTACACGACGTCGCCGTCGTCGAGGATCGACACGGACGTCGATTCGTGGACCCGGTCGGACAGCGCCTCGAGGTGTGGTCCGGCAATGTCGGGCAGCGACAGGCTGGACAGGTAGCTGTAGCCGAGTTCGAGTACCCGCGGGGTCAGCCAGAAGGCCGATCCGTCGGTGCGGACGTAACCGAGCTCGGCCAGGGTGAGCAGGAAGCGTCGAGCGGTCGCCCGGGTGAGATCGGTGGCACGGGCGACGTCGCTGAGCGTGCGACGCGGATTCTCGGCGTCGAAGGCCTTGATGACGGAAAGCCCGCGCGCGAGTGACTGCACGTAGTCGGTCGACGCCCCGGCCGCTTCGGTCCCGCTCGAATTCGTCACTGTCAGGTACTCCCCTCGGTGGCGCCCGCCAGGTCGGCGAGAGCCTGCTTGCCGAGCGCGAAGGCCCGGTTGCTGTTCGGCACACCCGCGTACACCGCGGTATGGAGGAATACTTCCACGAGCAACTCCGGGGCCGTGCCCGCGCGCAGTGCGGCCCGGATGTGCATGTCCAGTTCGTGCTCGTTACCGACGGCCGTGAGGATCGCGAGCGTCAGCAGACGCCGGGTGGGGTGGTCGAGGCCCTCGCGTGCCCAGATGTCGCCCCACGCCGTGCGGGTGATGAAGTCCTGGAACGGTTCCGTGAACGCGGTGCTGTTCGCGATCGCGCGGTCCACATGCGCGTCGCCGAGAACCGAACGGCGTACCGACATTCCGGCGTCGTGAACCGCTCGTCGGGCGACCCCGACCGGAGTGGCGGCCGCGATGTGGCGGGCGATCAACCGCGTCACGGTGCCGGCCTGCTCGACGTTCGCGAGGTGTGCACCGGGCGACACGACGTGGAACTCGGCGCCCGCGATACCGTCCGCGATCTCCTGCAGCGCTGCAGGGGGAGTGGGGCCGTCCTGTTCCGCAGCGATCACCAGTGTGGGTGCGACGATGCGCGCCAGGTCGGGCCGGCCGTCCCAGTGCGCGAGCGCCTCGCAGCAGGCCGCGTAGCCCTCGTCGGTGGTGCCGCGCACCATCGCGACGTGGCGGGCCACCAGTTCCGGATCCCGCTGCGCCAGTTCGGGAGTGAACCAGCGTCCGACCACGGCGTCCGCGATGGAGGCGACGCCGTCGGCGCGGACGGCCGCCGCCCGGTCCAGCCACGGCTGCGCGGGCGCGAACTGCGCTGCCGTGCACAGCACGGTCAACGTGCGCAGGTGCTGCGGGCGGTGTGCTGCCAGCCACTGTCCGACCGCGCCGCCGAGGGACAGGCCCACGAAGTGCACCGCGTCGATCCCGAGTGTGTCGAGGAGCGCGACGACGTCGCCGCCGAGGTCCGCGATCGTGTACGGCCCGGTCGGGGCCGGGGATCCGCCGTGGCCGCGATGGTCGACGGCGATCACATGATGGTGCGCCGAGAGTGCGTGGATCTGGGGGTCCCACATGTGCAGGTCCGAGCCCAGCGAGCCGAGCAGGAGAACCGGCGGGGCGTCGGGGTCACCGTGCAGTTCGTAGTGCAGGGCAGTGCGCCCGTCCTCGGTCATGGGTGTCCTCCGGTGGTTCGAGAAGCGAGCGCACGGTCGACGAGATCGATCGCGTGGCCCAGATAGTTCGCGGGGTCGAGCAGATCGCGCAGCTCGCCGGCCGTCAGGTGCGCGGTGATCTCCGGCGCCTGATCGAGCGGTATTCCCGAAGACGCGGCGGCGGTCACGATCTCGCGGGCCGAGTCCGTGTGGGCCGCGAGCGCCCCGGTCACCCGTTCGGCGAGGATCAGGCCCCCGGTGATGTCGAGATTGCGGGACATGGCATCGGCATGGACGTGCAGACCGGTGAGGCTCGACGCGAGGCGCCGCGCGGCGCCGCCGGTGAGCCGCAGCAGGTCGCCGACCGTCTCCCACTCCGCATGCCACGCGCCCGCGGCGCGCGCGAACTCGTGGTCCATCGACGCCAGGATCGTCGATACCAGGCCCGGCACCCGCCGAGCCGCGGCTCGCGCGGCGATCGCGGACACCGGATTCTGTTTGTGCGGCATGGCCGACGACCCACCGGGTGCGTTCTCGGCCACCTCCCCGAACTCGGTGGAGGCCATCGCGATGACGTCGGTGGCGGGCTTCGACACTGCTCCGGCGGCGATCCCCAGGCCGGACGCGAGTGCGGCAACGGGCGTGCGGGTGGTGTGCCACGGCGCCACCTGCCGGGCCAGGCCCAGCTCGGCCGCGAGGGCGTCGGCCATCGCGAGGCCGTGCGGGTGGACGGCGGCGAGGGTGCCGGCGGCACCACCGAACTGGACGGGCAGCGCGGACAGTGCCCGGTCGATCCGGGCCACCGCGTCGTCGAGACCGGTGAACCAGGACACCGCCAGTGCGCCGAACGTCGTCGGTAGTGCCTGTTGTCCCAGGGTGCGCGCGACCATCGGGGTGGCACGGTGCCGCCGGGCCAGTTCGGACGCGGCGTTCGCCGCGACCCGCAGATCGGCGAGCACATGCCGACCCGCCCTGCGCGACAACAGCATCAGCGCCGAGTCCATCACGTCCTGGCTGGTGGCACCCACGTGCACGGCGGACCTCGGCACCCCCTCGGCGGCGCAGGCCGATCGGAGGATCTGCACGAGCGGGATCACCGGGTTGCCGCCCGCGGCGGATCGGCGGCCGAGGTCGGCGATGTCGAGCGCGCCGGGCGCGGCGAGCCTGGTCGCGACGCCGGTGACGATCGACGCGTGTTCGACCGTCACCAGGCCCACCGTTGCGGCCGCCCGGGACAGCGCGGCCTCGACTTCGAGCAGCGCGACCACCCACGCGTGATCCGAGACCTCCGCGGCGACGGCGGAGCCGCCGAAGACGGGGTCGAACAGTTCACCGCGGGTGTGTGTCACGCCAGGCTCCTGATCACAGCTCGAAGAACGGCGTCTCGACACCGTCGGGGTCGCTGTCCTGAACATAGACCGTGAGGCTGTAACCGTCGTCGGTCCTGCTCGCGATCAGCTTGGGTCGCTGCGACTCGGGCAGTGCCAGCAGCACTGGATCGCCGGTATGAGCCTGCGTGTCCTCCGGGAAGTACAGCCGCGTGTAGAGGCGCTCGAGCATGCCCCGCGCGAAGATGCCGAGGTTGACGTGCGGCGCCTCGACGGTGTCGTTCTCCGCGGGGAGGGCGCCCGGCTTGACGGTGTGGATCACCGCGGTGCCCGTCTCGTCGGCGCCGGCCCGGCCGAAGCCGCGGAATCCCGCCGGAGTCGGTGCGGCTGCGCCGCGCGGATCGTCCGGATGGGCGAAGCGGCCGACCGCGTCCGCCTGCCAGGTCTCGACCATCGCATCCGCCACGGGGACGCGGTCGCCGTCGATGACGGTGATGCGCAGCGTGATCCGTTCGGGGGTCCCCGGCGCCGCGACGTCGGGGCCGTCGGCCCAGGGCAGGCCGATGTGCCAGTACGGGCCCACGGTCTGCGACGGGGTGACACCGAATGGGGCGGTGGTGAAGTCGCCCGGCGTGACGGAGTAGAGCGGGGCGGTGTGCTGCGGGGCGGTGTCAGTCATCGTGATCCTCGTCGTCCTCGAACGGAGTGGCGTCGCGTCCGCGGAGGACGATGTCGAAGCGGAACCCCAGTGCCCAGTCGGCCACGGTCGCGTCGTAGTCGAAGACGCTGACCATCCGGTGCCGCGCCTCGGCGGGCACGGCGTTGTAGATGGGGTCCTGGAAGAACAGGGGATCGTCCGGGAAGTACATCTGCGTGACCAGGCGCTGGGTGAACGCGGTGCCGAACAGTGAGAAGTGGATGTGCGACGGGCGCCACGCGTTGTCGTGGTTGCGCCACGGGTACGCACCGGGCTTGATCGTCGTGAACGTGTAGTGGCCGTCGGCGTCGGTGACGCAGCGACCCACTCCGTCGAAGTGCGGGTCGAGCGGTGCGGGCCAGTTGTCGCCCGTATGGCGGTAGCGGCCGCCGGCGTTGGCCTGCCACACCTCGAGCAGGGTGTTCGGGACGGGTTTGCCGTTCGAGTCCAGCACGCGGCCGTGCACGACGATCCGCTGGCCCTGGGCTTCGCCGCCGTTCGCGATGGTCAGATCGGCGTCGCCGGCCTGGATGCGGTCCTCGCCGAACACCGGTCCGGTCAGTTCACCGAGGCGCTGCGGCAGCAACTTCAGGGGCTGCCGGGGACTGCGCAGACCGGTCGTCTTGTAGTCGGCGAAGTCGGGCGGGGCGTTCACGCCGGCGCCGAGCGGCCGGTACTGCGGGGGCAGATGGAGCATGAGAGACCTCTTCGGGGAACAGGGTGAGGGGGAACCGAATGCTGTTCGCAATGTGGACGATGTGACGCTATACGAACACGGTAGTGCGTCGGGTCGCTGCGATCAATGCCGAGCGGCGGCGTGTTCATGATGCGGACGGTGGTTCACATTACGTACGAAGCGTCGTATGCTGGCCGCCATGATGGACAAAGTCATTGCCACAGCGGCCGAGGCCGTCGCAGACGTGCCGGACGGCGCGACGATCGCCGTCGGCGGGTTCGGCCTGGTCGGAGTGCCGGAGATCCTCATCGGCGCGCTTCTCGACCAGGGCGCCACCGACCTCGAGACGGTGAGCAACAACTGTGGGACCGACGGCTTCGGTCTGGGTGTGCTGCTCGAGAAGGGCCGCATCCGACGAACCATCAGTTCGTACGTGGGCGACAACAAGGAGTTCGCGCGCCAGTACCTGTCCGGTGAGCTCGAGGTGGAGCTGACGCCGCAGGGCACGCTCGCCGAGCGGTTGCGTGCCGGCGGCGCGGGCATCCCCGCGTTCTTCACTCCGGCCGGCGTCGGAACGCAGGTGGCCGAGGGCGGGCTGCCGCGCCGCTACGACGGCAACGGCGGTGTCGCGGTCGCGAGCCCAGTCAAGGAGACCCGCGAGTTCGACGGCACGACCTACGTCATGGAGCGCGGCATCGCCGCCGACTACGCGCTCGTCCACGCGTGGAAGGGCGACCGCCACGGCAACCTCGTGTACCGCCGCAGCGCGCGCAACTTCAACCCGCCCGCCGCGGCGTCGGGCCGGATCACCATCGCGCAGGTCGAGCACCTCGTCGAACCCGGCGAGCTGGACCCGGACCAGATTCACACCCCGGGCATCCACGTGCAGCGGGTGGTGCACGTGGGCAAGGTCGATGTCGGAATCGAGAAGCGAACGGTACGAGCATGACTCAGGCAATTGCGCAGAAGCTGACCCGCGAGCAGATGGCCGCCCGGGTCGCCCGGGAACTCGCCGACGGTCAGTACGTCAACCTCGGCATCGGCATGCCGACTCTGGTGCCGAACTACATTCCCGAGGACATCACCGTCGTGCTGCACTCCGAGAACGGAGTGCTCGGCGTGGGCCCGTACCCCACCGAGGACGAACTCGACCCCGAACTGATCAACGCGGGCAAGGAGACCATCACGGTCCTGCCGGGCGCGTCGTACTTCGACTCGTCGCAGTCGTTCGGGATGATCCGCGGCGGTCAGGTGGACGTCGCCGTCCTCGGCGCGATGCAGGTCAGCGCCCGCGGTGATCTCGCCAACTGGATGATCCCCGGCCACATGGTCAAGGGCATGGGCGGTGCGATGGACCTCGTCCACGGCGCCAAGCGGGTGATCGTGATGATGGAACACGTCTCCAAGAAGGGCGAATCCAAGATCCTCGACGAGTGCACCCTGCCGCTCACCGGCAAGGGTTGCGTCCAGCGGATCATCACCGACATGGCCGTCCTCGACGTCACCGACGAGGGCTTGCGGCTGGTCGAGACGGCCCCCGGCATCGGCGTCGACGATGTGGTCGCGGCCACCGCGGCGAAGCTGCTGGTGTAGGCGGCTTCGCCGCCCGTGCGCCTTTTCGGTAGTTGCAGCTACGGAAAAGGCGCACGGGCGCGGAGCGCCAGATGATCGATCGTCTCCTTCTCGGCACCCTCCGGCAGGTCGTCGAGCGGGAACCAGCGCAGATCCTGAGACTCGTCGCTGATGGTGATCGGTACCTCCGACGCCGGCCCGGGCGCGGTGACGAGGAAACGCAGATCGAGGTGGCGGGTGGGCACGCCCAGCGAGCACGTGATCGGGTGCGTGTGCGCGGACAGCATTCGCGGCTCGATACGCAGCCCCTCGATGCCGGACTCCTCGCGCGCCTCGCGCAGGGCCGCGTCGACGACGGTCTCGTCGCCGGGCTCGCAGTGCCCGCCGAGCTGGATCCACCGGCCCACCCGCGGGTGGAGTGTCAACAGAACGTGCCGTCCGTCCTCGTCCAGGACGAGCGACGACGCGGTGATGTGCCCGGGTGCGTGCGAGCGCAGGCAGCCGTCGGGTGCGGAGTCGAGAAACGCGAGCATCGTGTGCCGCAACGACTCCGCGTCGTCGGAGTCCGCGTCCCAGTTCTGCAGCGCCTCGCGGGCGGACGCGTGCAGTGACCGCGCCGACATCTACAGCTCCACGAGGGCGTCGCCCGGCGCGACCGGCTTGCGGGGCGTCAGCGGCTGCACCGGATGTCCCACCGCGATCGCGCCCAGGGGCTGCCAGTCGTCGGGAAGGTCGAGCTCGCCCCGGACGGTGTCGGCCGCGAAGATCGTCGAACCGATCCAGCAGCTGCCGAGGCCACGGGTCGCGAGCGAGACCAGCAGACCCTGCACCGCCGCGCCGACCGCGACGGTGAACATCGTCGACTCGGCACGGGTGCGGCGCTCGTCGGGGTAGTCGTGTGCGCCGTCGGGCACGCAGAACGGGATCACGACCTCGGGTGCGCGGAAGAGGATGTCGCCGCGGCGAACTCGACGTTCGATCCGCTCGGCGCTCAACCCGTCGGCGGCGAGGTCGTCGCGCCAGCGCTGCTGCAGCGCGTCGAGCAGGCGACCGCGGACGTCACGGCTGCGCAGCCACACGAACCGCACCGGCCGGGTGTGATGCGGTGCGGGTGCGGTGAGCGCTTCCGCGATCGAGTCCCGCAGTGCGTCGGGGTCGACGACGTCGTGGGAGAACTCACGCACCGACCGGCGCAGCAGCAGCGCCTCGCGGCGACCCATCTCCACCGACTCCGCGGTGCCGAGCCAGAACAGGTCCTCGGGTCCGCGGCGGATCAGCTTCTCGGCGGCCGACCCGTCGTCTTCGAGACCCAGCCCCCGGACGACCGCGACGGGCACTCCACCGAGCTTGCCCTTCACGAGATCGCCTGCCGCCGCGATCTCGTCGGCGACCGCGACCTCCGTCACGAACAGTTCGTTGCCCTGGCCGTCGACCGCACCGGCGTACGCGTGCAGGACCGGCACACCCGAGGCCCCGATCGCGGCGTCGATCTGGCCGATGCGCCACGCCCGTCCCATCGTGTCCGTGACGACGACGGCGACGTCGACGCCCAGACGGGACTCGATGTCGGACCGCAACTTTCGGGCACTGCCGTCCGGATCCTCGGGCAGCAGCGCCAATTCGGCGCCGTCCACGTTCGAGCCGTCGATGCCCGACGCCGCCTGCACGATGCCCAGTCGGTTCTCGGTGATGAGAGTGCGCCCCTTGCGGGCCACCACCCGGACTGCCTCCTGGTCGACGAGGCGCCGCCTGGCGGCGTCCCGCTCGTCGGGGTCGGTGGGGGAGGCCACGATCCGGCCCTCGACCTTCGAGAACACCTTGCTGGTCACGACGAGAACGTCGCCGTCGGCGAGCCACGGTGCCGCCTCCGCGATCGCGCCGGCCAGGTCGTCGCCGGGTCGGAATTCGGGAAGCCCGGTGACGGGCACGATCTCGATCGCCCGACCGGCGCCGTGATCGCGCACGCTCGCAGGCTCACTCCGGTCGTTCACAGGCTCACTCCGGCCACGTCGAAGGCAGCGCGGACCATCTCGGCCGTGGCCTCGGGGTCGGTCATCAGCAGGGGGACGCTGCGGACCTCGACGCCGGGGATGTCGGCCCGGTCGGTGGAGTGCACGAGCCAGCCGTCGAGGATTCCGGTACCCGAACGCGCACCGTAGTGGCGGCCGATCGCTTCGGCGGAGGTCTCCATGCCGATCACCTCGAGACACTCGTCCGCCATGCCGCGCAACGGCTTTCCGTCGATGACGGGCGACAGTCCCACGATCTTCGCCTTGGTGGTGCGCAGTGCGCCGCGGATGCCGGGGACGGCGAGAACGGCGCCGATGCTCACGACCGGATTCGACGGCGCGAGTAGCACGACGTCCGCGGACTCGATCGCCTCGAGGACTCCGGGGGCCGGCTTCGCCTGCTCCGCACCGATGTACGCGAAGCTGTGCGTGGGAACCTGGGCGCGGTACCGGACCCACCATTCCTGGAAGTGGATCGCCTTCTGCTGCTCGCCGGTGGGATCCTCGGGGTCGGTGATGACGACGTGGGTCTCGCTGCGGTCGTCGCTGACCGGCAACAGCGAGACACCGGGCTGCCAACGCTTGCAGAGGGCTTCGGTGACGGCCGAGAGCGGGTAGCCGACCCGCAGCATCTGGCTGCGGATGAGGTGCGTGGCGATGTCGCGATCGCCGAGTCCGAACCAGTCGGGCTGGGCGCCGTACGCCGCGAGTTCCTCTTTGGCATTCCAGGTTTCGCCGACGTGACCCCAGCCACGTTCCGGGTCGATACCCCCGCCGAGGGTGTACATGCACGTGTCGAGATCGGGGCAGATACGCAGCCCGTGCATCCAGACGTCGTCACCCACGTTGACGATCGCCGTGATCTCGTGATCGGACGACGCGTCCGGCGCCGCCGAGTCGTCGCCGAGCAGATTTCGAACACCTTGGAGGAAACGGGCCCCTCCGACGCCGCCAACCAATACAGTCACCTTCACAACCCGAAGCCTATGCGTTGTCGCTCAGTGCTGATCGAGGCTGTCTCATCGAACCGGGTTCTACCACGCTGTGCGATGGGGCGCGGATAGTAAACGACTTTTCCCGTTCAGCTTGACCCGACACGCCAGGGCATGTCTAATCACATGTATGTCATTCCAGGTTCGAGGGGCGAGTTCATCTGGAGCGGCTGTCGGTTCGAACCATCGTTCGGGCCGTTGCACGGGTAGCCCTCGAGGCGAGAACGGCGTGATTTCCATCGAGATCGATCGACTAATTCTGCGCTAGAACACAGGTGGGGAGGCGGAGCGATGCAGTACCAGCAGTACGAGTACCGGCAGTATGAGTTCGACACTCCTCTGAGCGTTGTCGACGACGAGCCGCAGGCCGATTCGGACGCACATGTGTCGCTCGGCGACGCCGTCGACTTCGAACTCGGCGTGACCGTCCCGCAGCTCAGTCTGATCCCGGGACTCGACGCGATGGTCGACCCGGCCGAGGAACAGTGGCAGGACCGGGCGCTGTGCGCGCAGACCGACCCCGAGGCGTTCTTCCCCGAGAAGGGCGGATCGACGCGTGAGGCCAAGCGCATCTGCCTCGGGTGCGAGGTGCGGGGCGAATGCCTCGAGTACGCACTCGCCAACGACGAGCGCTTCGGTATCTGGGGCGGGCTGTCGGAGCGCGAACGCCGGCGCCTCAAGCGCGGCATCATCTGACGATTCGTTACTCGTCGGCTCCCGGTAGATCGGGGTCGATCACTTCGGGGTCCACGCCGAGATAGGTGGACACCTGCTCCACCAGGACGTCGTGCACCAAGTCTTCGAGGTCCTGAGGATCCTTGGCGCGCAATTCGATCGGGCGCCGGAACAGGACGATGCGTGCGCGCGTCGCCGTCCCGCGCCGATCGATGCCCGCGGGGATGAGACGCGACAGCGGCACCGGTCCGTCTGCGACGACTTCCGGTGGCCAGTTCACCGAATCCGGGTCGATGGCGCGAATACGCGGCACTTCGTCGACCGCGATGTCCAGCTTGGTGAGGCGGTCGTGCCATCGTGCATCGATCGGCTCGAAAGCTCCCAGCACCAACTGATCGAACTTCTCCGCGCGGGTGCGCGCTGCCGGCAGATCCGGCGGGAACAGCGGTCCCCGGATGCCGCGGCCCCGGCGCGCGACCGAGCGCGACGTCAGCGGGCGAGGGCGACGAGATCTGGCCATGCCGTGGAGATTACCGCGACCGCCGAACCGCACCCCTGGACGCCGCCGGTGACCTGTGGCACGGACGCGTGCGAGCAGTCCCGGAATCGCTTCCTCGGTGTGTCCGAGTATGCCAACCGGACGCATGGGGTTAGTCTCCTTGCTTGTGAGATCACTGCGTCGATGCTGCCGGCCTGGGTGCAAGAACCCTGCTGTCGCCACCTTGACGTACGTGTACTCGGATTCCACCGCCGTCGTGGGTCCGCTGGCCACGGTGGCAGAGCCGCACTCGTGGGACCTGTGCGAGACCCACGCGTCGCGCATCACCGCCCCCAAGGGCTGGGAACTCGTGCGTTACGAGGGCGGTTTCTCGTCCAGCACACCCGACGAGGACGATCTCACCGCGCTGGCCGAAGCGGTCCGCGAGGCCGGCCTGGGGGAGCGCCCCCGCACCGACGACGGCTCGCCGGAGTCCCGTTCCGGTGCTTCGGTGCCGTCGGCGCCGCCCACGGTGCGGACCGGTCGGCGCGGTCATCTGCGCGTCTTACCCGACCCCGCCAACTGATCCGTCCCGGCGCGCGACAGCGCCCTCGGCGACCGCCGTTCTCCGCTCGGAGGCCTACCACGCGCCCGGCGCTGCCGCTCGGGAGGCGAACCCGGCACGGTCCCCACTAGGCTCGGTGATCGACCCGGTGGACGAATCGGCCCGAAAAGCCCCGTCTGTCGCATCTACGAACAGCAGGAGTAACCAGCAGTGGCTCGATCCGTCGAATCCGTGAATGCCGTGATCAAGGCCTACGACGTGCGTGGTGTCGTCGGCGAGCAGATCGATGTCGAGTTCGTCCGCGACGTCGGTGCTTCGTTCGCTCGACTGGTCCGCGACGAGGCGACCGGCATCGCGCCGGTGACCCGCGTCGCGATCGGACACGACATGCGCGCATCGTCACCCGAACTGTCCCGGGCGTTCGCGGAAGGCGTCGTCGGGCAGGGCCTCGACGTCGTGCACATCGGGCTCGCGTCGACCGACCAGCTGTACTTCGCCTCCGGCATCCTCGACTGCCCCGGCGCGATGTTCACCGCCAGCCACAATCCGGCGAAGTACAACGGCATCAAGCTGTGCCGCGCGGGCGCCAAGCCGGTGGGGCAGGACACCGGTCTCGCCGTCATCGCACGTGAGGTCGCGGAGGGTGTGCCCGCGTACGACGGAGACGCGGGCACGGTGTCCGAGCAGGACGTGCTCGCCGAGTACGCGAGCTTCGTCCGCGGCCTGGTGGAACTGGCCGACCTTCGGCCGCTGAAGATCGCCGTCGACGCCGGCAACGGCATGGGCGGCCATACGGTCCCGGCGGTGTTCGATCCCATGCCCGTCACGGTGCTGCCGCTGTACTTCGAGCTCGACGGCACCTTCCCCAACCACGAGGCGAACCCCCTGGATCCGGCCAACCTGGTCGACCTGCAGAAGTTCGTGCGCGAGACGGGCGCCGACATCGGGCTGGCCTTCGACGGCGACGCCGACCGGTGCTTCGTGGTCGACGAGAAGGGCGACCCGGTCTCGCCGTCGGCGGTGACGGCGCTGGTCGCCGATCGCGAGCTGGCGAAGGAGCCCGGCGCCACGATCATCCACAACCTCATCACGTCGCGTTTCGTGCCGGAACTCGTCGAGAAGCTCGGCGGCACGGCCGTCCGCACCCGTGTCGGCCACTCCTTCATCAAGCAGCAGATGGCCGAGACCGGCGCGGTGTTCGGTGGCGAGCACTCGGCGCACTACTACTTCCGTGAGTTCTGGGGCGCCGACTCCGGCATGCTCGCGGCACTGCACGTCCTCGCGGCCCTCGGTGAGCAGGATCGGCCGCTGTCGGAGCTGATGGCGTCGTACGAGGGATACGCGGCGTCCGGCGAGATCAACTCGACCGTCGCGGACGCGTCCGAGCGCACCGAGGCCGTCATCGCGCAGTTCGCGGACCGCACGGTCTCCGTGGATCGTCTCGACGGCGTCACCGTCGACCTGGGCGACGGTGCCTGGTTCAACCTGCGCGCCTCCAACACCGAGCCGCTGCTGCGATTGAACGTGGAGGCCCGCACGTCCGCCGACGTGGACGCGCTCGTCACCGAGATCCTCGGAACGGTCCGCGCCTAGAACGTCGATTGCTGGGATACTCGATTCACCTGGACTCGTCGGGGGGACAGGGTTGAGTGGGAGTGAAAGGGAGGTGTGTTCGCCATGACAGCTCCGTCGTCTCTGCTCGATCTCGACGATGTCGACGCCCTGCTCGCTGCCGATGTCGACGGCACACTCAGATTCGCGGCGCTCGGCGGTGCCCAGATCCGTGCGACCGCGGCCGCGGTGCACGAGAACGCACTGGCCCGGCTGCACGGCATGCAGCCGCGCAGCGTCGTCCTGGTCAGTGGCGAGGGCAGCGCGTCCCGGGCCGCGGAACTGGCCCAGGCCGCCGTCGGTAGCCGCATCGGGGTCCCGGTACTCGGAGCCGTCGGGACACCGCCCTGGGTGGGTCCGCTCGACGTGGTGGTCGTCGCCGGTGACGATGCGGGTGACCCGCGCCTCGTCGAGTCCGTCGACAGCGCGCTGCGGCGCGGCGCCGAGGTCGTCGTGGTCGCCCCGGACGAAGGCCCGATGCGTGCTGCGGGTGCCGGGCGGGCCCTGCTCCTGCCGCCCCGCGTCGCCGTCCCGGGTCAACACGGACTGCTCCGGTACCTCGCAGCGTTCCTGGCGGTCCTCGTCGCCGTCGACGCGGAGCGGACGGCGAAGATCGTCCCGGATCTCGACCGTCTCGCCGACGTGGTCGACGCGGAGGCGGTGCGCGATCACCCGTCGAACGAGGTCTTCCACAATCCGGCGAAGTCGCTGGCCGCGCGGATGCAGGGCCGACGTGTCGTGCTCACCGGGGATTCCCGGACGACCGCGCTCGTGGCACGGCACGGCAGCGAGGCGCTGCTGCGCGTCGGAGCGGACGTGGCCGCCGCGACGGACCTGCCCGATGCGGTGAGCGGCGTGCGCCGGTTCCCGTCCGGCACCGCGGCCGGCTACGACCCGTTCTTCCACGACGAGGAACTCGACGGTCCGGCCCCCGCTGCGGCCGTGCGTGTCGTGGTGCTGGCGCTCGAAGAGAATCGGGCACTGGTCGAACGTCGCGTCGCGGCTCTTCCCGACGCCGACGTCGTCGTCGCCGACGGCAGCGAGAGCGCGCCGGACCTCGCCGGGTCGGCATCGCGGTCGCCGGGGCCCGGGGGTACGCGAACCGACCTCGAGCAACTCGCAATTCTCGTCGGCCGACTCGAGATGAGCGCGGCCTATCTACGTCTGATCGGTGGTAACTAGTGCGCCAACTCGAAGGGGCGCTCCGGTCGTACGCATGGGGGTCGCGGACCGCGCTCGCAGAACTGTGCGGTCGTCCGAGCCCCAGTGCACACCCGGAGGCGGAACTGTGGTTGGGAGCGCATCCCGGCGATCCCGCACACGTGATCGAGGACGGCGGCACCCGTTCGCTGCGGGACGTCATCGACGCCGCGCCGTTGTCCGAACTCGGGGAGCGGAGCGTCGCGCAGTTCGGTGAACGGCTGCCCTTCCTGCTGAAGGTGCTGGCCGCCGAGGAACCGTTGTCGCTGCAGGCGCATCCCAGTGCGGAACAGGCCCGTGAGGGGTTCGCGCGCGAGGACGCGGTGGGTATCCCCGTGGATTCGGCGGAACGCAACTACCGCGACGCGAGCCACAAGCCGGAACTGGTCGTCGCGCTCACCAGGTTCGAGGCGCTGGCCGGGTTCCGGGATCCGCACCGCACCGTGCGGTTCCTGCAGGCGCTCGAGGTCGAACAACTTGCGCCCTACGTCGGTCTGCTCGCCGGTCAGCCGGACCCGGACGGTCTGCGCGCACTGTTCACGACGTGGATCACGCTGCCGTCGCCGGCACTGTCGGCGCTGTTGCCTCCCGTGCTCGACGGCTGTGTCCGGTACCTGTCGCGGCCCGACGCGGCCGAAGCCGAGTTCGTCCCCGAGGCGCGAACCGCGCTCGAACTGAGCGAGGGCTACCCGGGTGATGCCGGGGTGCTCGCGGCGCTGCTGCTCAACCGCATCACGCTCGAGCCCGGGCAGGGCTTGTTCCTGGCCGCCGGCAACCTCCATGCCTACCTGCACGGCACGGCAGTCGAGATCATGGCGAACTCCGACAACGTGCTGCGGGGCGGGCTCACCCCCAAGCACGTGGATGTGCCGGAACTGCTGCGGGTGCTCGACTTCGACTCCGTCGACGTGCCGTTGCTGGCGCCGGCTCCGACCGGCCGGCCCGGCGAGGTGGCCTACGCGACGCCCGCGGCGGAGTTCGTGCTGACCCGCATCGACCTGGACGCGTCGGACGCCGGTTCCGAGGTCTCCGTGACGATCGAGCCGGACGGCCCGCAGATCCTGCTGTGCACGTCGGGTGCGGCCAAGCTCGGGTGCGGCCCGCACTCGCTCGTTCTCGAGCGGGGCGGTGCGGCCTGGATCTCGGCGTCGGACAACGAGGTTCACATCCAGGCCTGCGCCGACGACACCCAGATCTTCCGGGCCGGGGTGGGGGGCTGACGCCCCGTTCCGCGGCCCCGCCCGAGATCGGGCCGCGCGTATACCGCGCGAGTGCCGTTTGGGTGTTTCGTCCCAGGTCAGGCGGCGTGTCGCGAAACCGTGCTGGCGGCGTCCCACCGGCATAGGCTTTCTCCATCCCCACCTCCGAGGAGGCAGCGATGGCGACGTCCGACCCGAATGTCGGTAGTACCCGCGCACGATCACGATCAGGTCTGTTCCGCACCAAGTCGGTCGAGCAGTCGATTCTGGAAACCGACGAGCCGGAGACCAAACTCCGCAAGGACCTCACCTCGTGGGACCTGACGGTCTTCGGCGTCGCGGTCGTGATCGGCGCCGGCATCTTCACCCTCACCGCGCGGACGGCCGGCAACATTGCGGGGCCGTCGGTATCGCTGGCGTTCGTGTTCGCGGCCGTCGCGTGTGCGTTGGCGGCCCTGTGTTACGCGGAATTCGCGTCGACAGTCCCCGTCGCGGGCAGCGCGTACACCTTCTCGTACGCGACTTTCGGTGAGTTCGTCGCCTGGATCATCGGCTGGGATCTGATCCTGGAGTTCGCACTCGCGGCGTCGGTGGTGGCGAAGGGCTGGTCGCTGTACCTCGGTGAGGTGCTGGGCAGCTCGAGCCCCGTGCTGCACATCGGTTCTCGTGAAATCGACTGGGGCGCGGTCCTCATCATCGCGATCATCACCGTCCTCCTGGCGACCGGCACGAAACTGTCGTCGCGGGTCTCCGCGGTGATCACCGCGATCAAGGTTGCGGTCGTGCTGTTCGTCGTCGTGGTCGGCGCCTTCTACATCAAGGGCGAGAACTACTCCCCGTACATTCCGCCGTCCGAGGCCGGATCGACCGGTGAGGGCATCCACCAGTCGCTGTTCTCGTTCGTCACCGGCGCCGGCGGCAGCACATTCGGCTGGTACGGCCTCCTCGCGGCTGCCAGCCTCGTGTTCTTCGCGTTCATCGGCTTCGACGTCGTGGCGACGACCGCGGAAGAGACCAAGAATCCGCAGAAGGCGTTGCCGCGCGGCATTCTCGGATCGCTCGCGATCGTGACGGTGCTCTACGTGGCGGTCTCCCTCGTGCTCACCGGAATGGTGAAGTACACAGACCTCGCCGGCGACGACTCCACGCTCGCGACGGCGTTCGCGATCAACGGCATGGACTGGGCGAAGAACCTCATCTCGTTCGGCGCCCTCGCCGGCCTCACCACCGTCGTCATGGTCCTCATGCTCGGCCAGACCCGCGTGCTGTTCGCGATGTCGCGGGACGGCCTGATGCCGAGGAGCCTCGCGCCTACCGGTAAGCACGGCACCCCCGTGCGGATCACGGTGCTGGTCGGTGTCGTCGTCGCCGTTCTCGCCGCGTTCTTCCCGATCGGCACGCTCGAGGAAATGGTGAACATCGGAACGCTGTTCGCGTTCGTGCTGGTGTCGATCGGCGTCGTGGTGTTGCGTCGCACGCGTCCGGACCTGCCGCGCGGCTTCCGGGTGCCGTTGGTACCGCTCGTCCCGATCCTGGCGGTGCTCTCCTGCCTGTGGCTGATGTTCAACCTCTCCGTCGAGACCTGGCTGCGTTTCATCGTCTGGATGGCGATCGGTGTGGTGGTCTACTTCGCCTACAGTCGCCGGCACTCCATGATCGGGGTTCGCGAGCGCGCGGCGGCGGCGGAGGCGAAGGAGAAGTCCTGACCGGTTTACAAATCTTTGCGATTGTCTAGACCCCGTACACGAGGACGCGTATCGTCAATTCCAGGGTGATGCTGCTCACGTTGGAGTGGCCTCGTGGAAGGGGATGATCATGGCGGCGGACGGAGCTGTCGAAACGGAAGTGCCGGTCTGGCGCGACAAGAAGCGTTATCTGTGGCTGCTGGGCCTGATTCCGCCCACCGCGATCTTCCTGGCGCTCGCGCTGGTCTGGGCGTTCAATCGGGTCGGGCTCGGGGCGGTGGCGCCGGTGTGGTGGTGGATCGGTCCGCTGCTCGTCTACGTGCTGCTGCCGATCCTCGACCTCGCCTTCGGGGCGGACGGGCAGAACCCGCCCGACGAGGTTATGGAACAGCTCGAGAACGATCGGTACTACCGCTGGTGCACCTACGCGTACATCCCGCTGCAGATCGTCACGGTGGTGGTCGCGTGCTACCTGTGGTCGGCGGACGACCTGAGCTGGCTCGGGATCGACGGGGGCCTGGGCCTGGTCTCGAAGATCGGTCTCGCGATCAGTGTCGGGTGCGTGGCCGGGATCGGCATCAACACCGCGCACGAACTCGGCCACAAGAAGGACGACCTGGAACGATGGCTGTCGAAGATCACGCTCGCGCAGTCGTTCTACGGCCACTTCTATATCGAGCACAACCGCGGCCACCACGTGCGGGTCGCGACCCCCGAGGACCCCGCGAGTTCACGCTTCGGGGAGAGCTTCTGGGCATTCCTCCCGCGCAGCGTGTGGGGCAGTCTGCGGTCGTCCTGGCGCCTGGAGAAGGCGCGCCTGGAGCGGCTCGGGAAGGGGCCGTGGACAATTCGGAACGACGTGCTGAACGCGTGGCTGATGTCGGTGGTGTTGTTCGGCGCGATGATCGCGATCTTCGGCTGGGAAGTGGCGCCGTTCCTGTTGCTGCAGGCCGTGTTCGGGTTCTCCCTGCTGGAGACCGTCAACTATCTCGAGCACTACGGGTTGCTGCGGCAGCGCACCGAGAGTGGGCGTTACGAACGGTGCACGCCCGCTCACAGCTGGAACAGCGATCACATCTGCACCAACATCTTCCTGTACCACCTGCAGCGGCACAGCGACCACCACGCCAACCCGACGCGGCGCTACCAGACGCTGCGGAGCATGGACATCGCGCCGAACCTGCCGAGCGGGTACGCCAGCATGATCATGCTCGCGTACGTGCCGCCCCTGTGGCGGGCGGTGATGGATCGAAAGGTCCTCGCCCACTACGACGGTGACATCACGAAGGTCAACCTGCAGCCGAGTAGGCGGGAGAAGCTGCTCGCGGCCCACGGGGGAGCGGCATGAGCGCGTATCGCTGCCCGGTGTGCGAGTTCGTGTTCGACGAGGCCGTCGGAGCTCCCCGTGAGGGGTTCCCGGCGGGGACGTCGTGGGCGACGGTGCCCGACGACTGGTGCTGCCCCGACTGCGGTGTCCGGGAGAAGATCGATTTCGAACCCGTCTGACGGGAAAGAGGACAGGGATCATGAAGGACTACAAGCTCTATCAGTGCGCGCAGTGCGGATTCGAGTACGACGAGGAACTCGGCTGGCCCGACGAGGGCATCGCCCCTGGGACGCGATGGGAGGACATTCCCGACGACTGGCGCTGTCCCGACTGCGGCGCCGCGAAGGAGGACTTCTTCATGGTCGAGGTCGAGCGCAGCTGAGGCCGGGGGCGTGCCGCCACTAGGCTCGACGTCATGACCGAGCCCCAGCCACGTGTGCCCTACCAGGAGGCGTCGCGACTGCTGCTGCGCGAGTCGATCCTCGACGCGGTCCACGACTTCCTGCTCGAACGGGACTGGTCGGGGGTCACGATGACCGACGTCGCGGCGGCTGTCGGCGTGAGCCGGCAGACGCTGTACAACGAGTTCGGGTCGCGGCAGGGTCTCGCGAACGGCTACGCGCTGCGATTGGTGGACCGCTTCGTCGACGCCGTCACCGACGCCGTCTACCGACACGAGGGCGACGCGCGTGCGGCGCTGGTGGACGGCTTCACCGGCTTCTTCCAGGCCAGTGGCGCGGACCCGTTGGTTCGGTCGTTGCGGACGGGCGCGGCGAAACCGGACCTTCTGCGCATCGTCACCACCGACAGCGCGCCGCTCATCGAGCGGGCCACGGGGCGGCTGGCAGAGACCTTCCGGCTGAGCTGGATTCAGGCGTCGGAGGGCGATTCGACGGTGCTGGGACACGGCATCGTGCGTATCGCACTGAGCTACGTGTCGATGCCGCCGACGTCCGATCGGGACGACGCTCAGGAGTTGGCGGCCCTGCTCGCCCCCTTCGTCGACGTCGTGACCCGGGCGTAGGCACGTCCCGTCCCCCGGGGCGGATCGGCACCCGATAGCCTGGGAGTCAACCCAGACAGCCAACAGGAGAGGCACATGACGACCTCAGTTTCATCGGAGCCGGTGGTAGAGCACCGCGGCGGCATCGACTTCAAGGTGGCGGATCTGTCGCTCGCCGAGTTCGGCCGCAAGGAGATCCGTCTCGCCGAGCACGAGATGCCCGGTCTCATGGCGCTCCGCCGTGAGTACGCAGACGTCTTGCCGCTCAAGGGCGCTCGCATCTCCGGCTCGCTGCACATGACGATCCAGACCGCGGTCCTGATCGAGACCTTGACGGCCCTCGGTGCTGAGGTTCGGTGGGCGTCGTGCAACATCTTCTCGACGCAGGATCACGCGGCCGCGGCCGTCGTCGTCGGCCCGCACGGCACCGTCGACGAGCCCAAGGGTGTCCCGGTCTTCGCATGGAAGGGCGAGACCCTCGAGGAGTACTGGTGGGCAGCCGAGCAGATGCTCACGTGGCCCGGTACCACCGCGAACATGATCCTCGACGACGGCGGCGACGCCACGATGCTGGTGCTGCGCGGCGCGCAGTACGAGAAGGCCGGCGTGGTCCCGCCCACCGACGACGAGCACGACTCGGACGAGTACAAGGTGTTCCTGGCGCTGCTGCGCAAGTCGCTCGAGGCCGACGGTGGCAAGTGGACCGCGATCGCCGAGTCGGTCAAGGGCGTCACCGAGGAGACCACCACGGGCGTGCTGCGCCTGTACCAGTTCGCCGCTGCAGGCGAGCTGGCCTTCCCGGCGATCAACGTCAACGACTCGGTCACCAAGAGCAAGTTCGACAACAAGTACGGCACCCGCCATTCGCTGCTCGACGGCATCAACCGCGGCACCGATGTGCTGATCGGCGGCAAGGCGGCGCTGGTGTGCGGCTACGGCGACGTCGGCAAGGGTTGCGCCGAGGCGCTGCGCGGCCAGGGCGCGCGCGTCACGGTCACCGAGATCGACCCGATCAACGCGCTGCAGGCGATGATGGACGGCTACGACGTCAAGACCGTCGAGGAGTTCATCGGTGAGGCCGACATCGTCATCACCGCGACCGGCAACAAGGACATCATCTCCTTCGAGCACATGAAGCAGATGAAGCACCAGGCGATCCTGGGCAACATCGGCCACTTCGACAACGAGATCGACATGGCGGGCCTCGAGCGGGCCGGCGACGTCACGCGGATCAACATCAAGCCGCAGGTCGACGAGTTCACGTTCGCCGACGGCCACTCGATCATCGTGCTGTCGGAGGGACGCCTGCTCAACCTGGGCAACGCCACCGGTCACCCGTCGTTCGTGATGTCGAACTCGTTCGCGAACCAGACGATCGCGCAGATCGAGCTGTGGACCAAGCCGGAGGAGTACGACAACGAGGTGTACCGCCTGCCCAAGCACCTCGACGAGAAGGTCGCGAAGATCCACGTCGAAGCGCTCGGCGGCTCCATCACCAAGCTGACGAAGGATCAGGCCGAGTACATCGGCGTCGACGTCGAGGGTCCGTACAAGCCGGAGCACTACCGCTACTGAGGTACCCGCGACATTCGTCGTAATCAGTCACGGCATCGGCCGGGGATCGTGGTCACGATCCCCGGCCGATGCCGTTATCCGGCCGCCCCGGGCGCGCCCGCTCGCTAGGGTCCGAGGGTATGGCGGCAACGGGGAGTGGCGAGCGGCTGTTGTTTCGCGACGTGCGGGTGTTCGACGGTGAGTCCGCGGACCTCGTGCACGGCGACGTGCTGATCGACGGCGACCGGATCGAGGCGGTGTCGGGATCGCCCATCGGGGAGGCACCGGGCCGGCGGACCGTCGTCGTCGACGGCGGGGGCCGGGTGCTGATGCCGGGGATGAGCGACGCGCACGTGCACCTGGTGGGCAACGCGAACTCGTATCTTGATCTGCTCACGGGGACGCAGGCGCACATCGCGCTCAACGGGACCGCGGAGGCCCGGAACATGCTGCTGCGCGGCTTCACCGCCGTGCGGGACATGGCCGGCGACACCGCGAGCATCAAGACCGCGATAGACCGGGGCCAGTTCCCGGGGCCGCGAATCTATCCGTGCCAGGCGGCGATCTCCCAGACCAGCGGACACGGCGACTTCGGGTTCGTCTACGACACGCCCACCGAGCTGGGGGGTGTCGAGAACCGCTCCGAGGCAATCGGATTCATGCGCATCGCGAACGGTGAATCGCAGGTACTCGCGGCGGTGCGGGAACAACTCAAGCGCGGGGCCTCGCAGATCAAGCTGATGGTCGGCGGTGGCGCGGCGTCGATGTACGACCCGCTGTACACGGTGCAGTTCACCGCCCGTGAGCTTCGGGCGGCGGTCGACGCGGCCACCGACTACGGGACCTACGTCGCCACCCACGTCTACAACGTCACCGGCATCAGGCGGGCCATCGAGGCCGGCGTGAAGTCGATCGAGCACGGACATCTCGCGGACGAGGACACCGTCGCCCTCATGGCCGAGCGTGACGTGTGGCTGTCGATGCAGCCGTTCGCCGAGGACGACCACCACTACCCGGATCCGGATCGCGCCGAGAAGAACCGGGAGATCTGCGGCGGGGTCGAACAGGTCTACGGCTGGGCGCGCAAACACGGGGTGCGGGTCGCCTTCGGTACCGATCTGCTCCTCGAACCCGAGTCCGCCGCGCGGCAGAGCGCGATGGCGGCACGCCTGGCCGACTACTTCGGCAACCTGGAGGCGCTGAGGATGCTGACGTCGGGCAATGCCCGACTGTTCCGTCTGGCGGGGGAGCGGGACCCGTACCGGGACGCCCCGTTCGGCGTGATCGCCCCCGGCGCGTGGGCCGACGTGCTGTTGGTGGACGGGAATCCGCTCGAGGACCTGTCGCTGCTCGCCGACCCGGACAAGCACCTCGACGTCATCGTCAAGGGCGGCGTCGTTCACAAGAACACGTTGTGACCGCCGTCCCGTCCCCAGGTCCGGGCGTCCGGCGGTGACCACCGATAGGCTCGACCGTCGTGGGAATGCTGATCGCCCTGGAGGGGCTCGACGGTGCCGGTAAGCGCACGCTGGTGGGCAAGGTCGTCGCGCGACTCGAAGCGGACGGCCTGGACGTCGCGACTCTCGACTTTCCGCGGTACGGGACGTCGATCCACGCCGACCTCGCGTCCGAAGCCCTCAAAGGCGCGCACGGCGACCTGAGTGCCTCGGTGCACGCGATGGCGGTGATGTTCGCCCTCGACCGGGCGGGCGCTGCCGACCGGTTGCGCGACCTCGTCGCCGCGCACGACGTCGTGATCCTCGACCGGTACGTCGCCTCCAACGCGGCGTACGGCGCCGCCCGGATGCACGAGGGCGGCGACGGCGAATTCGTCGGCTGGATCGAGAACCTCGAGTTCGACCGCCTCGGGTTGCCGCGCCCGGACCTCCAGCTGTACCTCGACGTGCCCGTCGCGCTGGCCGAGCAGCGTGCCCGGGCCCGCGAGGCGGAGGACGTTTCCCGCACGCTGGACGCGTACGAGAAGGACAGTGGCCTGCAGGCGAGGACCGGTGAGGTGTACCGCGAGCTGGCGGCCGCGGACTGGAATTCCCCGTGGTGGACGCTCACACCGGACACCGATCCGGGCATTCTGGCCGATAAACTGGCAGTCTTGCATCAGCGGAGAGGCCTGCCGTCGCAACATTGAGCGGCACGCCGGGGCGTGTACGCGCCTTTCCACATCAAGCAGCCTCGAAGATGTAACGATAGGGATATGAAGCCAAGGATTCTGGTTGTCGACGATGACACGGCGCTCGCCGAGATGCTCACCATCGTGCTTCGTGGGGAGGGGTTCGAACCCTACGTGGTGGGCGACGGCAGCCAGGCACTGACGGCCGTCCGTGAGACGCGTCCGGACCTGGTGCTGCTCGACCTCATGCTTCCCGGCATGAACGGCATCGACGTCTGCCGTGTCCTGCGGGCCGAGTCCGGCGTGCCGATCGTGATGCTCACCGCCAAGACGGACACCGTCGACGTGGTACTCGGGCTCGAGTCCGGGGCGGACGACTACATCATGAAGCCGTTCAAGCCCAAGGAACTGGTCGCCCGAGTCCGCGCCCGGCTGCGTCGCACCGAGGAGGAGCCGGCAGAGGTGCTCAGCATCGGCGACATCATGATCGATGTCCCGGCGCACAAGGTCACCCGCGACAACGCGCTGATCTCGCTGACGCCCCTCGAGTTCGATCTCCTGGTGGCGCTGGCCCGCAAGCCGCGTCAGGTCTTCACCCGCGAGGTGCTGCTCGAGCAGGTGTGGGGTTACCGCCACGCCGCCGACACCCGACTGGTGAACGTGCACGTGCAGCGGCTGCGCGCCAAGGTCGAGAAGGATCCTGAGAACCCGGAGGTGGTGCTCACAGTCAGGGGGGTCGGCTACAAGGCCGGACCGCCGTGATCGGTGCCGGACGGAACCGGCGGCGAGTCAACAGGGCGTTCTCTCCGCTGATCCGCTGGTGTCGGGCTTCCGGCAACTGGCTCGCTCACTCGTGGCGTAGGTCGCTGCAGCTGCGCGTCGTGGTCTCGGCGCTGTCGCTGTCGTTGATCGTCATCACGATTCTCGGTGTGGTGCTCACCAGTCAGCTCACCGATCGCCTCCTCGACGCCAAGATCACGGCGGCGAGCGAGGAGCTCGACCGCGCGCGGGGGACCGTGGAGGCGCAGCTGTCGGGTGCCGACGACAGCGGATCGCTGCAGGTCCGGTTGGACGCGGCCCGGTTGGCGCTGACCAACCGGGAGTCCGACGCCGGCCAGACGTCCGGTTCGGCGGGCACCTTCGACCCGGTGGTCATCGTGCCGGGGGACGGCCCACGCGAGCCGACGTCGAGTGGCCCGGCCGAGCAGATCCCGGAGAGCCTGCGGGAATTCGTGCGCGCGAACCAGATCAGCTACCAGTTCGCGACCGTCAACGACCCCGACGGCTACTCCGGTCCCGCGCTCATCATCGGCAGCCCGACCGCGTCGGACATCGCCACACTCGAGCTGTACCTGGTGTTCCCCCTCGCAAGCGAGGACAGCAGTCTGTCGCTGATGCGCGGCACGCTGCTGATCGGCGGCGCCGTGCTGGCGGTGCTGCTCGCGGCCATCTCGATGCTCGTGGCGCGTCAGGTCGTGTTGCCGATCCGCTCTGCGTCGCGCATCGCGGTGCGCTTCGCGGACGGTCGACTCAAGGAGCGCATGCCGGTGCGCGGCGAGGACGACATGGCGCGCCTGGCGATGTCGTTCAACGAGATGGCGGAGAGCCTGTCGAAGCAGATCACGCAGCTCGAGGAGTTCGGCAACCTGCAGAAGCGGTTCACCTCCGACGTGAGCCACGAGCTGCGGACCCCGCTGACCACGGTGCGAATGGCGGCCGACCTCATCCACGACAGCAGTGACGAGCTCGATCCCGTGCTCAAGCGTTCGTCCGAACTGCTCGTCGCCGAGCTCGACCGCTTCGAGAGCCTGCTCGGCGACCTGCTCGAGATCTCGCGCCACGACGCCGGCGTCGCCGAACTGGCGTCCGAGCAACTGGACCTGCGCATGTGTGCGCGCGCCGCGGTCTCGACGGTGCGTCATCTCGCGAAGGAGACGTCGACAGAACTGATCGTCGACCTGCCGGAGGAGCCGGTGGTCGCGGAAGTCGATCCGCGCCGCGTCGAGCGGATCCTACGCAACCTGCTCGCCAACGCGATCGACCACGGTGAGGGCAAGCCCGTGCTGCTGCGGTTGCGGGCGGACGACGACGCCGCGGCGTTCATCGTGCGCGACCAGGGTGTCGGTCTGCGGCCGGGGGAGGAGAAGCTGGTGTTCAACCGATTCTGGCGCTCGGACCCGTCGCGTGTCCGCCGGTCCGGCGGCACCGGCCTGGGGCTGGCGATCAGCGTCGAGGACGCGAACCTGCACAACGGCATGCTCGAGGCCTGGGGAGAGCCCGGCGAGGGTGCGTGCTTCCGGTTGACGCTGCCGCGGGTGCGGGGGCGCAAGGTGTCGCGGAGTCCGTTGCCGCTCAAGCCCGGCGTCGCCAAGTACATCCAGGGTCGGCCGCTGCCGGGCGCGCCCGCCGCGACCGGGGCCGACGAGGCGTCGGCGGAGGGCTCTGCGGAGCCCACGGCCTCGATCGTCTCGACGCCCACGGCTCCCGTCGTGTCGGAGCCCACGGCTCTCGTCGTCTCGGAGCCCACGACGGCTACCACCGGGGCGGACGAGGACCTGCCGACGACGGCTCCGCAGCCCGATCCGGACGAGAGTCCGACCGTGCCGAGGGTGCGGGAGAGGGAATCGTGAGCCGGGCGCGGGCGGTGCTGTGCGCGGTGCTCGGTGCCGTGATCGTCGGCGCGACGGGTTGCGCCAACCTGCCGGATTCGTCCGCCCCGCAGGCGATCGGGACGATCCAACGCTCGATGCCGACCACGAGTGTCGAGGCGCCCGCGCCCGGACGCGAGCCGGACCTGTTGCTTCGCGATTTCGTCAAGGCGAGCACCGATCCTGCCAACCGGCACCTCGCCGCTCGGCAGTTCCTCACCAAGGAGACCTCGGCGCGGTGGGACGACGCCGCGAGCGCGACCATCGTCGACAAGATCGACCTCATCCTCGAATCGCGAACCGCGGACCGCGCCGTGTACACGATCCGGGCCAACCGGGTGGGGCAGCTCGAACCGGGCGGCCTCTACCAGGCCCAGGAGGGCACCTTCGAGGCCAAGTTCAGCTGGGTCAAGGTCGACGGCGAGTGGCGCATCGACGACCTGCCGTCGGGCGTCATCATGGATCGCCCGCAGTTCCTGAATTCGTACCAACGCAAGTCGCTGTACTTCCTGGATCCGAGTGCCACCACCGTGGTGCCGGATCCACGGTGGGTCGCGGCCAGCCAGGACCAGATGGCGACGCAGTTGATCGGGCTGCTCATCGACGGACCCAAGCCTTCGCTCGCCGGCGCGGTGCGCAACGAGCTGGGCTCGGGAGTGTCGGTGCTCGGCACCATCACCAAGGCGGACGGACGTTCGTCCCAGGTCGGGGTGGGACTCGGCGGCATCCGAGTGGACTTCCAGGGGCTCAGCAAGATGAACGCGCAGTCGCGCGAACTACTTGCGGCGCAGGTGGTCTGGACGTTGGCCAACGCCGACATCTCGGGACCCTACGTGCTCCTGGCCGACGGCCAACCGCTCGATTCGCGGTATGCCGACGGCTGGACCACCGCGGACGTCGCCTCGTTGAATCCGCTTGCGACGTCGAGCGCCTCCGTCGGGTTGCACGCGCTGCGCGGCGGCGGGCTGGTCGCCGTCGACGACGGCGCCGTGACGCAGGTTCCCGGGTATTTCGGGGCGTCGGACAACCTCCGTTCCGTCGCGATCTCGCGTGACGGCGCCCTCGTCGCGGCCGTGGCGGAGACCCGGCGGCCGGCACCCGAGCCACAGACGGCCCTGGTGGTGGGGACGTACGACGGCAACGTGGCGACCGCGCTCGAGGCGCAGTCCGTGACGCGACCGTCGTGGGGCGTCGACGGCGCCAGCGTCTGGGCGGTCGTGAACGGGTCGACCGTGGTGCGGGTGGTCCGGGAGACCGGCACCGGCAAGTTGACCACGATGAACGTGGAGAGCGGCGCGCTCGGCGCGATCGGTGGCCCGATCACGGAGTTGCGGCTCTCCCGCGACGGCGTCCGCGCCGCGATGATCATCGACGGGAAGGTGTACGTCGCCACGGTCGTCCAGATGCCGGACGGCGCGTACTCGCTCACCAGCCCGCGGGCGATCGCGCACGGCCTCGGCGGGCCGGCGATCTCGCTCGACTGGAGTACCGGGGACACGGTGGTCGTCGCGCGCGGCGGATCCGACGTCCCGGTGGTCCAGCTGGCGGTCGACGGGTCGCGGATGGATTCGTTGCCGAGCCGGAACCTGACGGCGCCGGTGACGGCCGTCGACGCGACGTCCACCACCGAGTACGTGGCGGATGCGCGTGCGGTGTTCCAGCTCAACAACAACGATCCGGCCGGTGACCGGTACTGGCGGGAGGTGCCCGGCCTGGCCGGGACCAAGGCGGTTCCGGTCCTGCCGGGCTGACCCGGCTTCGAGCGGCGCGGGTTGTCGGTGGCGGGCGGCACACTGCCGGCTGTGCGCACACTCCTCGACCTGGTCCTGCCCGCCGAGTGCGGGGGTTGCGGTGTCACCGGCACCCAGTGGTGCGGGCGGTGCCGTCGGGCGCTGGCGGATGTCCCGATCGCCGTCACACCGCGCGTGGACCCGGGGGTGCCGGTGTGGGCGCTGGGGCCGTACTCGGGTCCCCGGCGGCGCGCGGTGATCGCCGCGAAGGAGCGTGGGCGCCGCGATCTCGCAGGGCCGCTCGGTGCCGCGCTGGCGGGCGCGATCGACGTTCTGCGACGGTGGGGTGAACTGCGGCCCGCGGCGTCGTCAGGGCTCTGCCTGGTGCCCGCGCCGACGCGCACCCGTGCCGCGCGACTGCGCGGAGGTGACCCGGTGCTGCGGGCCGTGGAGTCCGCAACGACCTGTCTGGACGCGCGGTGCCGGGTGTGGCCCGTCCTGTCGATGCGCCGAGGCGTGCGCGATTCGGTCGGCCTCTCGGCGGGCCAGCGGCAGGACAACATCGGCGGACGGATCGTGGTCGATCGGTCGCCGTGGGGCGTGTGCGCCCCCGGGAGGAGGCAGGTGGTTCTGATCGACGACGTCGTGACGACCGGCGCGACGTGTGCGGAATCGGTGCGTGCGTTGGGTGCCGCGGGGGTGCCGGTCGCGGCGGTGATCGTCGTGGCCGCCGCCTGACCCGGCAGACGCGGCGAACTGCGGAAACGGTCGATCCGGGCGAATGTCGTTCACGACACACCGGTGAAATCGCGCTGAACAGTGGCACACGGAGCAGTTACGTACTAGCGTCGCCATCACACCCGAAGTCACAGGTGGGAGGTGATATTTCACGTTCTGATACCGGGTGGTCCCCCGCCCGGTCGAGATCGAACTCGCCGGTCTCACCTCAGTGAACCGGCCGTAAATCGGGAGGTACGAGTGACGACCCCTATGCAAGCCTCGGTCTTCGTTGACGAAGACGCCGCCACGACGGAGGCTCCGAGTACCACGGGCGCGAACAACGCCGAAATCGTCGTCAAAGGACGCAACGTAGAAGTGCCGGAACACTTCCGGGTCTACGTTTCCGAGAAGCTCGCACGACTCGAGCGCTTCGATCCCACCATCTTCCACTTCGATGTGGAACTCCAACACGAACGCAACCGCCGACAGGCCAAGAGTTGCCAGCGAGTCGAGATCACGGCCCGCGGCAAGGGGCCGGTCGCCCGCGCCGAAGCGAGCGCGGACAGTTTCTACGCGGCATTCGAATCCGTGACTGCCAAGCTGGAAAGTCGGTTGCGCCGCACCAAGGACCGCCGAAAGGTCCACTACGGGGAGAAGACGCCGGTATCGGTCGCGCAAGCCACCGCAGCACTCGCGCAAGATGATTCGCTCGCGATCGACCGTGATCTCTCCCTCGACGGCGAGGCGCCGCCCGGTCCGGGGCAGATCGTGCGCACCAAGGTCCACTCCGCCTCGCCGATGACGGTCGACGACGCGCTGTACGAGATGGAGCTGGTCGGCCACGACTTCTACCTGTTCCACGACAAGGAGACCGACCGGCCTTCCGTCGTGTACCGCCGCCACGCGTTCGACTACGGATTGATTCGCCTGGCCTGACGTTGCGGCCGGTCGGTCTACTCGTCCGACCGTGAATACGCATAACATGGGATCCGGCTGGGGTAACCCGACCTCGGCCGGATCCCGTTTGTCATGTATCTGCCACCGATACCGACACCTGGAACCCGACACCTGGATTGAGGACGAAGAAGACCGTGCCGTCACTGTCGCTATCGAAGCTGCTCCGTGTAGGTGAGGGTCGCATGGTCAAGCGGCTCAAGCAGATCGCCGACCATGTCTCCTCCCTCTCTCCCGAGGTCGAGGCGCTCTCCGACGAGCAGCTGCGGGCCAAGACCGATGAGTTCAGGAAGCGTTACGCGGACGGCGAGACGCTCGACGACATGCTGCCGGAGGCGTTCGCCGTCGCCCGCGAGGCCGCGAGCCGCGTGCTCAGCCAGCGTCACTTCGATGTCCAGGTCATGGGCGGTGCAGCCCTGCACTTCGGCAACGTCGCCGAGATGAAGACCGGTGAGGGCAAGACCCTGACCTGTGTCCTCCCGGCGTACCTCAATGCGATCTCCGGCGACGGCGTGCACGTCGTCACGGTCAACGACTACCTCGCCAAGCGTGACTCGGAGTGGATGGGCCGCGTCCACCGCTTCCTCGGGCTCGAGGTCGACGTGATCCTGTCCGGCATGACGCCCGCACAGCGCCGCAAGGCGTACGCGGCCGACATCACGTACGGCACCAACAATGAGTTCGGGTTCGACTACCTGCGCGACAACATGACGCACACGCTCGACGACCTGGTCCAGCGCGGGCACAACTTCGCGGTCGTCGACGAGGTCGACTCGATCCTCATCGACGAGGCCCGTACGCCGCTGATCATCTCGGGTCCGGCCGACGCGTCCAGCAAGTGGTACGGCGAGTTCGCCCGCATCGCGCCGCTGCTCAAGCGTGACGTCCACTACGAGGTCGACATCAAGAAGCGCACGATCGGCGTGCACGAGGCCGGCGTCGAGTTCGTCGAGGATCAGCTCGGTATCGACAACCTGTACGAGGCGGCGAACTCGCCGCTGGTGAGCTACCTGAACAACGCGATCAAGGCCAAGGAGCTCTACCAGCGCGACAAGGACTACATCGTTCGCGACGGCGAGGTCATCATCGTCGACGAGTTCACCGGCCGCATCCTCGTCGGGCGCCGCTACAACGAGGGCATGCACCAGGCGATCGAGGCCAAGGAGAAGGTCGAGATCAAGGCGGAGAACCAGACGCTCGCCACGATCACGCTGCAGAACTACTTCCGCCTCTACGACAAGCTCTCGGGCATGACCGGTACGGCCGAGACGGAGGCTGCCGAGCTCCACCAGACCTACGGCCTCGGCGTCATCCCGATCCCGACCAACCGGCCGCTGATCCGCGTCGACAACGGCGACCTGATCTACAAGACCGAAGAGGCCAAGTTCGACGCGGTCGTCGACGACGTCGTCGAGCGGCACCAGAAGGGTCAGCCGGTCCTCATCGGTACCACCAGCGTCGAGCGCTCGGAGTACCTCTCCAAGCAGTTCACCAAGCGCGGCGTGGCGCACAGCGTGCTAAACGCGAAGTTCCACGAGCAGGAAGCCACCATCGTCGCCGAGGCCGGCCGTTCCGGCGCCGTGACGGTCGCGACCAACATGGCCGGCCGAGGCACCGACGTCGTGCTCGGTGGCAACCCCGACATCATCGCCGACCTGGTGCTCCGCAAGCAGGGGCTCGATCCCGTGCACAATCCGGAGGAGTACGAGGCGGCGTGGGACGGCGTCCTCGAGAAGGTCAAGGACGAGGTCAAGGCGGACGCCGAGAAGGTTCGTGCCGCGGGCGGCCTGTACGTGCTGGGCACCGAACGTCACGAGTCCCGCCGCATCGACAACCAGCTGCGTGGTCGTTCGGGACGTCAGGGCGATCCCGGCGAGTCCCGCTTCTACCTGTCGCTCGGTGACGAGTTGATGCGCCGGTTCAACGGTGCGGCGCTCGAGTCGATCATGACCCGGCTCAACCTGCCCGACGACGTTCCGATCGAGGCCAAGATGGTCTCGAAGGCCATCAAGAGCGCGCAGACGCAGGTCGAGCAGCAGAACTTCGAGATCCGCAAGAACGTCCTCAAGTACGACGAGGTGATGAACCAGCAGCGCACCGTCATCTACGACGAGCGCCGCCGCATCCTCGAGGGCGAGAACCTCGAGGGCCAGGTCGAGTCGATGATCACGGACGTGATCACCGCGTACGTCAACGGTGCCGCGTCCGAGGGCTACGTCGAGGACTGGGATCTCGAGCAGCTGTGGTCGGCGCTGAAGACGCTGTACCCGGTGGGCATCGACTACAAGGAACTGGTCGGCGCCGCGGAGGCGGGCGATTCCGACCTCGACCGGGAGGGTCTGCTCGACGCCCTGTTGAAGGACGCGCACGACGCGTACGCCAAGCGGGAGCAGCAGATCAACGAGATCGCCGGTGAGGGCGGCATGCGCGAGCTCGAGCGTCGCGTCATGCTGTCGGTCCTGGACCGCAAGTGGCGTGAGCACCTCTACGAGATGGACTACCTCAAGGAGGGCATCGGCCTGCGCGCGATGGCGCAGCGCGACCCGCTGGTCGAGTACCAGCGCGAGGGCTTCGACATGTTCACCGGCATGCTCGAGGGGCTCAAGGAGGAGTCGGTCGGGTTCCTGTTCAACCTGCAGGTCGAGGCCGGTACGCCGCAGGGCGGCGGAGCTCCGGTGAGCGTCACCGCGGCCTCGGCTGCTGCCGCTGCCGCGGGCGGGCCGGCCTTGGGGCAGCAGTCCGCTCCGGCGTCTGAGTCGGTGCCTGCCGCACCGGTCGCGTTGCGGGCGAAGGGCCTCGACGACGAGCAGCCCCGGGGGCTGACGCTGTCGGGCCCCGCCGAGGACGGTAGCGCTCAGGTGAGCCGCGCGGCCGGTGACGTCGACGGTGAGCCCGGCACCCGCCGCGAGCGTCGTGAGGCGGCCCGTGCCGACGCGAAGTCGAAGCGGGCCCCCAAGTCCAAGCGCAAGCGCTAGACCGTGCTCGTCAGGCGATCTGCAGAGATGTGATCGCCCATCCGGCCGGGTGTGCGCCCTTGCCGCGTTCGATACGCGCGGCGAGGGCGAACACCCGGCCGCCGCGGTTGTAGGTGCCGAACACCTCGGCGGCGTCGGCGTGCACGACGCGGATGTGGATGCGCGTGAGGATGGCTCCCCCGAGGCGGCGGCCGGCCGGCGCGGAGCGGACGAGCGCCGGCACGAGATCGTGCACGGACTTGGTCAGCAGGGGGCGCAGGTGGGCCGGCGGACGGCGTCCGTCGAGCACTTCCAAGGTGAGCCGGAGCGAGTGTTCGGTGAACCGGCGCAGTTCCGGGGGCGCGGCGTTCTCCACATTCGGCCGCGGCAGGGTTCGGCGCGGTGAGCGGCCGTCGTGCGGTGACCTACGAGTGGTGCCGACCCGCGGTTCGGCCACCGGTCGTCGGCCGAGCGGGTGGACCCCGTTCCGGGTAGGCGGTTCGAAATGCGGTGCGGGGGAGATGAATCGGTGTGGTACCTGCATGATCGTCCTCTCCGGTGCGCTCGGGGCGGCACGCTCGTCGACTGCGCCCGCCGGATTCGGATCCGGACGGACGCGGGTGGTCGACTCCGTGGAGAGGCGGAATCTGCGCGACATCATGACATGTCCGGCCGCAGAAAGCGAGAGGCGCGGGCGCCGTCGGGGTCGGCTGGTGTCGCGGAGACGTCCGGGCCGTCCTAGGGTGGGGGAGTGCAAGGGCTGGTGCTGGACTTCGGTGGCGTGCTCGCGGGACCGGGCGCCGACGGCCGCCTGATGGCGGGCGTCGTGGCTGCGGCCCGGCGCGACGGTGTGCGCACCGCAATCCTCAGCAACGACCCCGGCGGGCCGCGCGCGCAGCCCTTGCGGGATCTCGAGGGTGCGTTCGTCGATGTCGTGGTGATCTCCGGGGACGTCGGGACGGCCAAACCGGATCGCCGGATCTACGAGTTGACGGCCGATCGGCTGGGGTTGGCGCCGAGTGCGTGCATCTTCGTCGACGACCTGATCGGCAACGTACGCGGTGCGGTCGCCGCGGGCATGGTGGGTGTGCATCACGCCGATCCGGAGTCGGCCGCGGAAGAGATTGCGATTCTTCTCGATTCGGACCGTCGGGAGTCGGGGGCGAAGGCGGCGCGGAACAGGGGGCATTGATGGCGAAAGCGACGAGGCTCACGACGCAGGACGCGTCGTTCTACTTCCTCGACGGGGGTACCGCTCCCATGCACATGGGCTCCGTTGCGGTGCTGGAAGTTCCGTCGGGAGGATTCGACTTCGAGGCGGTGCTACGGCTCGTCGACGCCCGTCTCCATCTGGTTCCGCGGTATCGCCGCAAGGTTCGGGAAGTGGCGTTCGGGCTCGCGCGACCGGTGTGGGTCGACGACCAGGACTTCGACATCACCTACCACGTGCGGCGTTCGGCGCTGCCGTCCCCGGGCACCGACGAGCAGCTCCACGACCTGGTGGCCAGGCTGTTGTCGCGACCGTTGGACACCACCCGCCCGCTCTGGGAGATGTACGTGGTCGAGGGGCTGACCGACAACCGGTGCGCGGTGTTCGTGAAGTCGCATTCGGCCCTCGTGGACGGCGAGAAGGCGCTCGACATCGGGCAGGTGCTGCTGGACGACACCGCGATACCGGAGGAGACGTCGGTGGACCTCTGGATGCCGGAGTCGGCGCCGAGCGAAGCCGCGCTGGTGGCCGGTGCCCTCGCGCAACTGGTCTCGCAACCGCGCGAGGGCCTGCAGACGCTGCGCATGACGCTCGGCGACGTGTCGAGCGTGGTCGACGAGACGGTGGGCGCCCTCGGCAAACTCGCCGCGCTCGCCCGCACCGCCGCGCAGCCGGCACCGTCGAGTCCGCTCAACGCGCCGATCTCGCGGAACCGTCGGTTCGCGACCGCCACCACCGACCTGGAGCGCTATCGGAAGATCCGGGCCCGCTACGGGTGTTCGATCAACGACGTCGTGCTGACGGTGGTCGCGGGGGCGTTGCGGAACTGGCTGCTGTCGCGCGGGATGCCGGTGTCGGAGGGGACGACGTTGCGCGCGCTGGCACCGATGTCGATCTGCGAGGCGCATCCGGGAACGAACGGTGCGAGTGTCGTCGACGTGGGTGGGGGCGACGGGCAACCGCACGGGCGGACGTCGTCGTTCCTGGTGGATCTGCCGGTGGGGGAGCCGAATCCGGTGATGCGCCTGTCCCACGTGGCGCACGCGACCGAGGCTTTCGGGCGGCAGAGCCGGCAGGTGACCGCCCGGACGATGATCCGGTTGTCGGGGTTCGCGCCGGCCTCGCTCCACGCCCGCGGGGCCCGGGCGGCGAGCAGTCTGTCCCAACGGATGTTCAACGTCATGGTCACGAATGCGCCCGGCCCGCAGATTCCGCTGTACCTGGCGGGGATGCGGATGGTGGAGATGTATCCGGTCTTCCCGTTGCTGGAGAATCAGGCCCTCAGCATCGCGTTGACGTCCTATGACGGGAACGTCCACTACGGTTTGAATGCGGATCGCGACGCGATGGCCGATGTGGACGTCGTGGCCGCGTCGCTGCACGAGTCTCTCGAGGAGTTGTTGGATGCCAGTGGCTGAGTCCGTGACCGGAGGTCGAGCGTGAGGGTCTACGTTCCCGCGACGATCGCGATGTTGGAGCAGTTGGTGGCCGAGCGCGAGCTGGCGCCGGTGAGCCGGACCGCGTTCGCGGTCACCCCCGCGCTGCGCGAGGCGTACCACTCCGGTGACGAGGACGAGCTGTCCGAGGTCGCGATGGCGGAGGCGGCACGCGCGTCGCTGCGACTGATCGCCGCCGCCGTTCCGGAACCCGGCAGCGACGCCCCGGCGCCCCGGTACCGCCGTGCGGTGATCGCGGCGGACGTCGAGGACGCGACGCACCGTCCCGACCTCGACGACGCCGTGGTGCGGCTCGGTCAGGTGCTCACGCTGAAGCAGGTGGCGTCGGTGCACGTCGACCTGGCGGAGGCGGAGCCGGACATCGAGAAGGCCGTCGCGATCGTCGACGACGCGGATCTCGGTGACGCGGACGCCGAGTTCGTGCTCGGCGACGCCGAGGACCACGAGCTGGCGTGGTACGCGACGCAGGAGCTGCCGTTCCTGCTCGAACTGCTCTGATCGGGGTCGTACGTCCCACCCGGATCGTTACCTCTGCTCATTACTCGGGCGTAAGTTACGCCACCGTAGGGACATGCCCTACTCTGGCCGTACGCCCGAAGTGCGAGATGGAGGTCGGATGGGACTGAAGAGCTGGATCGAGGGGCCTGCAGCGGGAGTTGCCGGGTCGAACCGGTCCGTGGCGAGCCTGGTGCGCGGTGCCGTGACCAGGTTGACGACGCCGCTTCTCCCCGACGACTACCTACACCTGGTGAACCCGCTGTGGTCGGCGCGCGAGCTGCGCGGCCGCATCGTCGAGGTCCGGCCGGAGACCGCCGACTCGGCGACGCTCGTGATCAAGCCGGGGTGGGGCTTCGACTTCAACTACCAGCCGGGCCAGTACGTCGGCATCGGCATCCACGTCGACGGACGTTGGCACTGGCGGTCGTACTCGCTCACGTCGGCGCCCAACGTCGACCACAAGCTGATCTCCATCACCGTCAAGGCGATGCCCGAGGGGTTCCTGTCGAGCCATCTCGTGACCGGCGTGTCGTCGGGCACGATCGTGCGCCTGGCCGCGCCCACCGGTAACTTCGCGCTGCCGGAACCGCCGCCGGAGAAGATCCTGTTCCTCACCGCGGGCAGCGGCATCACCCCCATCATGTCGATGCTGCGGACGATGGACCGCCGCGACGACCTGCCCGACGTCGTGCACGTGCACTCGGCCCCCACCGAGGAGGCGGTGATGTTCGGTGACGAGCTCACGGCGCTGGAGAAGTCGCACCCGTCCTTCCGCTGCCATGTCCGGCACACCCGGGCGCAGGGCAAGTTCGAGTTGTCGTCGCTGGACGAGGTATGCCCCGACTGGCGCGAGCGTCAGGTGTGGGCGTGTGGTCCGCAGGGCATGCTCGACGAGATCGAGAAGACGTGGGAGCGCGAGGGCGTCGGTCCGAACCTGCACCTCGAGCGTTTCGCGGTGTCCCGCGCGGACCTGTCCGGCGACGGCGGCACCGTGACGTTCTCCCGGTCCGGCAAGCAGGTCCAGGTGGACGGCGCAACCACGCTCCTCGAGGCCGGCGAGAAGGCCGGCGTGCTGATGCCGTTCGGTTGCCGCATGGGCATCTGCCAGACGTGCGTGCTGCCGCTGGAGTCCGGTCACGCGGTCGATCTGCGCAACGGCAAGGAGCACGCCGAGGGCGAGCGCATCCAGACGTGCATCTCGGCCGCCGCCGGCGACTGCACTCTCGACGCCTGAACGCGCCTGTGATCTCGGTATCTGCGAGATCGGCAGGTGTCCGATTTCCCGTATCGTTGAGTGCTGTGCCTCGCGTCGAATGTCGACGCCGGTGAACTGATCTATCCAACGGAGGACCTCGGTGGCCATTACGGACATCAAAGAGTTCGCCCACCTCACCGACGCCGATATCGACGCCCTCGGGCGCGAGTTGGACGCGATCCGTCGCGATGTCGAGGAGTCTCGGGGCCTACGCGATGCCCGCTACATCCGGCGCACGATCAAACTGCAGCGCTCGCTGGAACTCGGTGCGCGGGTGGTGCTCCTCGCCAGTCGACGCAAGCCGGCCTGGGTCGCGGGCACCGCGATGCTGTCGCTCGCCAAGATCATCGAGAACATGGAGCTCGGGCACAACGTCACCCACGGCCAGTGGGACTGGATGAACGATCCGGAGATCCACTCCACGACGTGGGAGTGGGACATGACGGGTCCGTCCGACCACTGGAAGCGTGCGCACAACTACTCGCATCACACCTACACGAACATCGTCGGCATGGACGACGACGTGGGATTCGGCATCCTGCGGATGACCCGCGACGAGAAGTGGCGGCCGATCAATCTGTTCCAGCCGATCGCGAACGTGATTCTCGCGGCCGGTTTCGAGTGGGGGATTGCGCTGCACGACCTCTCGGCACAGAAGGACCTCGAGGGCGTCGACCACAAGAAACTGAACACCGCGCCCAATCGGCAGTTCGCGGTGAAGATCGTCCGGCAGGTCGGCAAGGACTTCGTGCTGTTCCCGGCTCTGTCGGGCCGGGCGTGGAAGCACACGCTCACTGCGAATGCGACGGCGAACCTGGTCCGCAATCTGTGGGCCTACGCGGTGATCTTCTGCGGTCACTTCCCGGACGGGGCGGAGAAGTTCACGGTCGAGCAGTTCGAGAACGAGACTCGGGCGCAGTGGTACCTGCGTCAGATGCTCGGCAGCGCCAACATCGACGCGGGTCCGGTGATGGCGTTCCTGACGGGCAACCTCAGCTACCAGATCGAGCATCACCTGTTCCCGGATCTGCCGTCGAACCGCTACGCCGAGATCGGCGTCCGGGTGCAGGCGCTGTGCGCCAAGTACGACCTGCCGTACACCTCCGGGCCGCTGAGCAGGCAGTACCTGCTGGCGTTGCGGACGATCCACAAGCTCGCGCTGCCCGACCGGTTCCTCAAGCGCACCTCCGACGACGCGCCCGAGACGTCGTCGGAGCGCAAGTTCGCCTCGACGGGGTCCCGGATCGCCGAGGCGCTGCGGGTCGACGCGCGCACCGGGCGGCGCCGCGGACTGTTGTCGGCGCTGCGCGCGCACGCCGAGGCGCAGGTGGGTCGGCGGGGGCGTCCCCGCCGGGTGTAGCCGACTGTGACGTGTCACACAGTGATCTGTTGTTAACCTACGGTGCCGTAACTTACGGTACGGTAGGGCCGTGGCGATTACCGACATCAAGGAGTACGCGCATCTGACGGATGCCGACGTCGAGGCGCTCGGCCGCGAACTCGACGCCATCCGTCGTGATGTCGAGGACTCCCGTGGCGAGCGCGATGCGCGCTACATCCGCAACACGATCCGACTGCAGCGGTCCCTCGAGATCGGTGGACGTGCGGTGCTGTTCGGCAGCCGGAAGCGGCCCCTGTGGCTGCTCGGCACCGGCATGCTCGGCGTCGCGAAGATCATCGAGAACATGGAGCTCGGGCACAACGTGATGCACGGGCAGTGGGACTGGATGAACGATCCGGAGGTCCACTCCGCGAACTGGGAGTGGGACAACGTCGACCCGTCGGCGCACTGGAAGCAGACCCACAACCACCTGCACCACAAGTACACGAACATCCTGGGCATGGACGACGACGTGGGCTACGGGCTCCTCCGCGTCACCCGTGACCAGAAGTGGCGGCCGTTCAACTACGGCAACCTCGCGTACAACGCGATCCTGGCGCTGCTGTTCGAGTACGGCATCGCGATCCAGCTCCTCGAGTTGGGCCGGGTCGCGGCCGGCCGCGACGACCGCGAGTACACGAAGAAGAACGCCAAGGAGGTCGGCCGCAAGATCGCGAAGCAGACCCTCAAGGACTACGTCGTGTACCCGGCCCTGACCGGCAAGGCGTGGAAGAGCACGCTCACCGCGAACCTCACCGCGGGCGTCATCCGAAACCTGTGGACCAATGCGGTCATCTTCTGCGGTCACTTCCCGGACGGTGCCGAGAAGTTCACGAAGGCGGACGTCGACAACGAGACCCACGCCGAGTGGTACCTGCGGCAGATGCTCGGCAGTGCCAACATCTCCGGAGGGCGGGTCATGGACTTCATGACCGGCAACCTGAGCTATCAGATCGAACACCACATCTACCCCGATCTGCCGTCCAATCGGTACGCCGAGATCGCGGTCAAGGTGCGGGCGCTGTGCGAGAAGTACGACCTGCCGTACACCACCGGTCCGCTGCCGGTGCAGTACGCCAAGTCGTGGCGCACCATCGCCAAGCTGTCGCTGCCGAACAAGTTCCTCAAGGACACGCCGGACGATGCGCCCGAGACGGCGTCGGAGCGCAAGTTCGGCGGCAACACCACCGCGACGATCGATCCGGTGACGGGTAGGCGCAAGGGTCTGCTGTCGGCGATCAAGGCGTCGAAGAAGCGCCGCGGCCTGCGCGCGCTGGTGTCGCGCTAGAGGGTTCGTCCGAGTCCCGGTGGGATCCGCACCTTTCTCGGTGTGGACCCGCCGGGATTCGTGCTTTCCGTGAATCGTCGTGTCCCGCGGGCGGACCGGTAGCAGAATGGACTGCGCAGTTCACTCGCCGTCGTCTCGTGAACGGAGCAAGCGATGGACTCGTTCTGGGAGTATTTCTGGCTGGTCTTCGCGTGCTTCGCCTTCGCGGCGTACGTGGTGATCCTGTTCTCGATCCTCACCGATCTCTTCCGCGACCACCGGACGTCCGGATGGGCGAAGGCCGTGTGGGTCTTCTTCCTGTTCGTCCTGCCGATCATCGGGGAGATGGTCTACCTGATCGTCCGCGGCCGCGGCATGGTCGAGCGGTCCGCCCGCGCCGACCGTCGGTACCAAGCAGCCGAGGACGCCTACATCCGGGGGGTCGCGGGGACGCCGTCGCCGGACGACCTCGTGACGGCGAAATCACTGCTCGACTCGGGGACGATCACCGACGAGGAGTACCGCGTCCTCGCGGCGCGTGCGCGCGGGGTCGACTGACCCGGGCTCTCGATCCAGGCGGGTTGCCCGGTGGGAGGGACGCGGTATTGACGCCGCGACAGCCTCCACGAATCGTGGTGCCCGTCACAATTGGATCGAGAGAAGGGCGACTCATGACCATCGCAGGCCTACCCACCGAGACGGTGACCCCGGATCCCTTCGCCCCCGCCACTCTGGGGCCCGTTCGGCTGCGCAACCGCATCATCAAGGCCGCCACCTCGGAGGGGCGGTCGCCGGAAGGCCTCGTCACCGACGACCTCATCGACTTCCACCTCGGTTTCGTCCGGGGCGGGGTGGGGATGACGACGGTGGCCTACTGCTGTGTGGCCCCCGAAGGGGCCAGTGCGCCCGGCCAGATCCTGATGAGCCACAAGGCACTTCCGGGCCTGCAGAGGTTGACGGACGCGGTCCACGCCGCGGGCGGAGCCATCGCCGCGCAGCTCGGCCACGCCGGCGTCGTCGCGTCGAAGAAGATCACCGGAGTGACGGCCATGTCGCCGAGCCGGGTGATCAACCCGTCGTCGCTCGAGTACTGCCGCGAGATCAGCGCGTCGGAGATCCGCCGCGTGATCGACCAGTTCGGGGACGCGGCTGCGATCGCCGTGGAGGCGGGCTTCGACGCCGTCGAGCTGCACTTCGGGCACCTGTATCTGCCGAGCTCGTTCCTGAGCCCGCTGCTCAACCGCCGCAAGGACGAGTACGGCGGAACCATCGACAACCGCTCGCGGCTCGTGCGGGAGATCGCGCAGCGGGTGCGCGAGGTCGTGGGAGATCGGATCGCGGTGACCGCGAAGATCAGCATGGACGACGGCATCCGGGGCAGCATCTGGCTGTCCGAGTCGTTGCGCACCGTGCAGCTGCTCGACCGGGACCGCAACCTCGACGCGATCGAGCTGACCCAGGGTTCGTCGTTCTTCAAGCAGATGTACCTGTTCCGCGGTGACGTCCCCGTGGACGAGTTCGCGGCGGTGATGAAGGAGCCGTTCAAGACCGGGGTCCGGCTCTTCGGGAAGCGCGCACTCGGCACCTACCCCTACGAGGACCTGTACATGCTCGAATCCGCTCGACAGTTCGTCCCGGTGGTGTCGGAGACCCAGCTGATCCTGTTGGGTGGCATCAACAATTACGACCATATCGCCACCGGCATGCGCGAGGGCTTCGGGTTCGTCGCGATGGGTCGGGCGCTGTTGCGCGAGCCGGACCTCGTGACCCGGATCCAGGCCGACCGCACCGTCTCCGGGCGCTGCAACCACAACAACAAGTGCATGTACACCGTCTACGGACGCACCCACTGCGTCCTCGACCCCGACAGCACCCACGGCGCCGCGGGTCCCGCCACGGCCACCTCGTTCACCGCCGACCGCTCGCGGGAACTGCCGATCACTCCCGCCTGACGCGGCGCTCCGCACCCGATGGTCGCCCGCCCCGGATCGGGGCGGGCGCCGTCCGGTCGCGGGGTGGCACAGCGGGGGTCGGGCTACCGCCCCCTACGTCCAGGACTCGTTGGATATGAGGGCGACGAGCAGTCGCCGCACCGCCTCGACGCGGTCCGCCGACTTCCCCTCGAGTTTGTCCAGCGCACACTCCGGGTCCGCAGGTGGGCCCAGGTGCGTGCATCCGCGGGGACAGTCCTCGGCGGCCGCGGCCAGGTCCGTGAACGCCTCGACGACGTTCTCGGAAGAGATGTGCGCGAGCCCGAACGAACGGATACCGGGGGTGTCGATCACCCAGCCTCCGCCGGGCAGTGGCAACGCCACCGACTGCGTCGACGTGTGCCGGCCCTTGCCGACGCCGGAGACCACGCCCGTGGCCCGGTCGGCGTCCGGTACCAGCCGGTTGACCATCGTCGACTTGCCGACACCGGAGTGTCCGATCAGTGCGGTCAGGCGGCCCTCGAGGATCTCGGTCACCGGTTCGATCGGATCGTCGCGGCCGGCAACCACCACGGGAACGTCGAGGCCGGCGAACGTGGCGGCGAACTCGTCGGGCGTCGCGAGATCGCTCTTCGTCAGGCACAGAACGGGTTCCAGGCCACCGACGTATGCGGCGACGAGGGCGCGTTCGACGAAGCCGGTGCGCGGAGGCGGGTCGGCCAGCGCGACGACGATCAGCAGTTGCTCGGCGTTGGCGACGACGATCCGCTCGAACGGGTCGGTGTCGTCGGCGGTGCGGCGCAGCACGGTCGACCGGTCGGCGACGCGGACGATGCGGGCCAGGGTGTCGGGCTTGCCGGACAGGTCGCCGACCACACTCACCTGGTCGCCCACCACGATCGGTGTCCGGCCGAGTTCGCGGGCCCGCATGGTGACGACGAGCCGGTCCGGGTCGCCGCCCAGTACGACGCCCCAGCGGCCCCGGTCCTTGGAGACGACCATTCCTTCCGCGGCGTCGGCGTGTTCGGGTCGGTTCTTGGTCCGTGGACGCGACCCCTTGCCCGGACGGATCCGGACGTCGGACTCGTCGTACACCCGGCGGCTCAGGACAGCGCCTCCTGCTCGGCGGGTCCCGACGCGGACCGTGTCTCGTCGAGCATGGCCGTCCACAAGTTCTCGAACCCGGGCAGCGTCTTCGCCGTGGTGCCGACGTCCTCGATGTCGACGCCGTCGACCACGAGTCCGAGGATTGCGCCGGCGGTGGCCATCCGGTGATCGGCGTACGAGTGCCACTGGGCCCCGTGCAGCGGTCGGGGCTCGATGCGCAGGCCGTCGGCGGTCTCGGTGACCGCGCCGCCCAGTTTGCCGATCTCGGTGGCGAGCGCCGCCAGCCGATCGGTCTCGTGGCCGCGCAGGTGCGCGATGCCGCGCAGCACCGACGGGCCGTCCGCGAGGGCCGCCAGCGCCGCGACGGTGGGAGTGAGTTCGCCGATGTCGTGCAGGTCGATGTCGATGCCGCGCAACGTCTTCGGCCCGGTTACGGAGAGCACGCCCTCCTCGAGTCGGACGTCGGCGCCCATCTCCGCGAGGATTCCGCGGATCGCATCTCCCGGCTGCGTGGTGCGCGACGGCCACAGCGGCACCCGCACGGTGCCACCGGTGACGGCGGCCGCGGCCAGGAACGGCGTCGCGTTCGACAGGTCGGGCTCGACGACCCAGTCCACCGGATCGATCTTGCCCGGCAACACTTTCCAGGTGTCGGCGTCGCCGCTCTCGCCCGGCGTGTGGACGGTGACGCCTGCCTCGCGCAGCATCTCGACGGTCATGTCGATGTGCGGCATCGACGGCAGCGAGCCGCCCTGGTGCCGGACGGTCACACCCTCGTCGAATCGGGCTGCCGAGAGCAGCAGCCCGGACACGAACTGCGACGAGCCGGAGGCGTCGATCGTCACCGTCCCGCCGCGCAGGCCACCGTGACCGTGCACGGTGAACGGCAGCGCGTCACCGTCGATGTCGGCGCCGAGCCCGCGCAGCGCGTCGAGAATCGTGCCCAGCGGCCGGGTGCGGGCCTGCTCGTCGCCGTCGACGGCGACGGTGCCCTCGGCCAGGGCGGCGGCGGGCGGCAGGAACCGCATCACGGTGCCGGCGAGCCCGCAGTCCACCGCGGCGCCGGTCATCGGGCCGGGCACGACATGCAGCGTGGTGCCGGTCGCGGCGTCGGGGGTGGCGGTGATGGCGACGCCCAGCGCGCGCAGGCCCTGGATCATCAGATCGGTGTCGCGGCTGCGCAGAGCGCCGGTGATGGTGGACGGTCCCGACGCGAGCGCCGCGAGGATCAGCGCCCGGTTGGTGATCGACTTCGATCCGGGCAGCGTCACGGACGCATCCACGGGGGCTTCGGCTCGGGGCGCTCTCCACAGGCTCTCACGACTCACCGGTCCATCTTCTCTCATGACGGAACGTGTCGGTGATCCGTGCCAGCATGGAGGCATGTGCGGCAGGTATGCGACGACGGCCGACCCCGCGACGCTCGCGGTGGAACTCGACGCCGTGAACGAGACGGGGGAGACCGATTCCGGGACCGCGGACTACAACGTCGCGCCCACGACCCAGGTGCTGACGGTCGTCGCGCGGCACGACCGGGGCGACGACGACAGCCCGGTGCGGCGCCGGATCCGGCGGATGCGTTGGGGACTGGTGCCGTCGTACGCGACCGAGCCGGGCAAGGGTGCGCCGTTGTTCAACGCCCGGTCCGAGACCGTCGCCACCAAAGCGGCGTTCAAGACGTCGCTGCGGTTCAAGCGGTGCCTCGTGCCGATGGACGGCTGGTACGAGTGGCAGACCGAGCCGACCGCGGACGGCAAGGCCGTGAAGGTGCCGTACTACATGTCCCGGGGCGACGGTGCGCCGCTCTTCATGGCGGGGCTGTGGTCGGTGTGGCACGACCCGCAGGCTCCGCGGGAGGCGCCGCTGCTGTCGACCACGATCCTCACCACGGAGTCGGTGGACCAGCTCGCGAACGTGCACGACCGGATGCCGCTGATCCTGCCGCGGGACCGCTGGGACGCCTGGCTGGATCCGGACAGCCTCGGTCATCCCGACCTGATCCGGCCGAGCCTCGAGGAGGCCGCGGCCGTCGAGATCCGGCGCGTGTCACCGAAGGTGAACAGCGTCCGCAACAACGGCCCCGACCTCCTGGCGCCCGATGTGGGCGACCGGGCAGGGGAGCAGATCAGCCTGCTGTGAGCGGCTGCCGTGCCGTGAGGCCGGCGACGTCGGCAACCAGTTCCAGCGAACGCATCCACGCGGAGCGCTCGGTGGCCGACGACACCACCATCAGCTCGTCGGCGCCCGTCTGCGCGGCGAACCGGTCGAGGTAGTCGCCCACCACGGTCGGCGTGCCGACGGCGGTGTACCGGACCATCGCCAGCACCTGCCGGCCCGCGGGCGACTCGAGGATCATGTCCGCTTCCTCCGGCGTGAAGGTGCGCCCGCGTCCGACGAACAGCCCGACCCGCTTGCGCTTGGTCTCGAGGAACTGCCGCTGCGCCTCCTCGTCGGTGTCGGCGGCGATCACGTTGACGGCGGCGATCACGTACGGCTCGGCAAGCTGTGCGGACGGGCGGAACTCGCGGCGGTAGATCGCGAGCGCGTCGTCCAACGCGGCCGGGGCGAAGTGCGACGCGAACGCGTACGGCAGACCCAGTGCGGCCGCGAGCTGGGCACCGAACAGCGACGAACCCAGGATGTACAGCGGCACGTTCGTGCCCTTGCCCGGGGTCGCCTCGATGCCCGGCACCCGGGACGGCCCGGTCAGGTAGCCCTGCAGCTCGAGCACGTCCTGCGGGAACGACTCCGCCGAGCTCGGGTCGCGGCGCAGCGCCCGCATCGTCTGCTGATCGCTGCCGGGGGCGCGGCCCAGACCCAGGTCGATGCGGCCGGGGTGCAGCTCGGCGAGGGTGCCGAACTGCTCGGCGATCGTCAGCGGAGCATGGTTGGGCAGCATGATGCCGCCCGAACCGAGGCGGATCCGCTCGGTGTGCGCGGCGACGTGCGCGATCAGCACGCTCGTCGCCGACGACGCGATCGCCGGCATGTTGTGGTGCTCGGCGTACCAGATCCGCTCGAAGCCCCACCGCTCCGCGTTGCGGGCCATCTCCACACTCGCCCGGAAGCTGTCGGCGGCGCTCTCGTCGGTACCGATGTGGGCAAGGTCGAGGATCGAGATGGGCAGGGAGAGATCAGACACGCCGGGCACCGTCTTTCGTTCGTCGAAGTTTCTTCCCACAGCGCAACAGCGGGAGCCGCCCACAGATTCCTCGGCGGGAGCGTCAGCCGGTGGTGATCTCCGCGACCACCGCGCCCGCCAGCCGCACCAGGTCCTGCGGAGCCACCTCGATCTCGAGCCCCCGGCGGCCCGCGCTGCACAGCACGCGATCCCACGTGAGCGCGGACGCGTCCACCACCGTGGGGAGGCGCTTGCGCTGGCCGAGCGGCGAGATTCCGCCCAGCACGTACCCCGTGGACCTCTCCGCGTCGGACTGCTCGGCCATGACGGCCTTGCCCGCGCCCAACGCCGCGGCGGCCGCCTTGAGGGACAGCTTCGACGGCACCGGCAACACCGCGACCGCCAGCTTGCCGGTGTCGGTCTTGACGACGAGCGTCTTGAAGATCTGTCCCGGTTCGACCCCGAGCTGTCCGGCCAGCGACTCGACCGCCTCGTCGCCGTACGACGCCGCGCGGGCGTCGTGGTCGTACGAGTGGATCCGGTGCGCAACCTTCTCCTTGTCGAGCAGCTTCGTTGCGGGAGTCGATGTTCCGGCCATGAGCACTGACTCTAGAGCGGTCCGGGAACAGACTCTCGCCCCGTGCTGTTGATACCTCGCGAGACGCTGCATCAGCGAAGGGAGTGGTACGTGCCGGTGTTGTGTGCAGAACGGGTTCGTCCGGAGACCGTGACCGGATCGACGACGGTCGGTTTCGTGACCGAGACGCATCCCTCGACGGCCCCGGGGTTGGCGGTAGCCTTGACCCCTACGGCTAGCGAAGGGATCAGTGTGCTGGACGATCACGAACCCGCGAACGAATCTGCGGGTGATGGGCCGGAGTCCCAGGACCAGTTGATCGAGCGGTTCGAGCGTGACGCGCTACCGCTCCTCGATCAGCTGTACGGTGCCGCGCTGCGCATGACGCGCAATCCCGCGGACGCCGAGGACCTGGTGCAGGAGACGTACGTCAAGGCGTACTCGGCGTTCCGCTCGTTCAAGGAGGGGACCAACCTCAAGGCCTGGCTGTACCGGATCCTCACCAACACCTACATCAACTCCTACCGCAAGAAGCAGCGTCAGCCTGCGCAGTACCCGACGGACGAGATCACCGACTGGCAGTTGGCCGCGACGGCCGAGCACAGTTCCACCGGTCTGCGGTCCGCGGAGGTCGAGGCGCTCGACGCCCTCCCGGACGACGACATCAAGGCAGCCCTGCAGGAACTGCCGGAGGAGTTCCGGATGGCGGTGTACTACGCCGACGTCGAGGGATTTCCCTACAAGGAGATCGCGGAGATCATGGGCACGCCGATCGGCACCGTGATGTCCCGACTGCACCGCGGGCGCAAGCAGTTGCGGGGTCTGCTCGCGGATGTCGCGCGGGAACGTGGATTCAACCGCGGGGGCGCCGTCGACGCCGCCGGGCGCAGCACTGAGGTCGAGGCGGAGCAGGAGGTTACTCGGTGACCGGGGAGAACGAGTTCGAGCAGTTGGACTGCTCGGCGGTGATCGCGGACGTGTGGTTGCTGCTCGACAGCGAGTGCGACGAGCATTCCCGAGCGCGAATCGAGCACCACCTCGAGACCTGCGGTGCATGCTTCGCGGCGTACGGCATCGAGGAGAAGGTCAAGAGACTGATCGGGCGCAAGTGTGGCGGGGATCATGCACCCGCCGGGCTCCGGGAACGCCTGTCGATCGAGATCCGCCGCACGGTGGTCGTCAGCGACGCCGGACCGGTGGTGGATCGCGAGACCGACCGCTGACCTGGTCCGATACGACGATCGGGGGCCGGCAAGCTGTGGCTTGCCGGCCCCCGATTCTCGTCTACAGCCTTACTCAGGCGTTGGGACGCTTGCCGTGGTTGGCGGCGTTGCCCTTGCGGCTGCGCTTCTTACGACCACGCTTACCCATGAGTAGCTCCTTCTCTGTTCGAACTCGGGTTCGTCCTAGTGTTTCACGTGTGGTTGGCTGTGGTTCCATTGGCTGGTCCGCGACCGTCCACGAACAGTGAGGTGCCAGGTGGCAGAAGATGTGCGCGCCGAGATGGTTTCGACCGTTTACCAGGTCGTTGTCAGTGCAGGCGAAGAGGTCGACGAGGGCGACACCCTGGTGATCCTCGAGTCCATGAAGATGGAGATCCCCGTTCTGGCCGAGGTCGCCGGCAAGGTGACGTCCGTCGACGTGAAGGTAGGCGACGTCATCCAGCAGGGCGATCTGATCGCCACCATCGGCTGAACCAGAGAAGCGATTCGGAGCCTGGCACATGTCGACCCTGAGCGACCTGCTCGCCGAGCACACCGACCTTCCCGGTAACGCGGTAGACCACCTGCAGCAGGTGGTCGGCGAATGGCAGTTGCTCGCGGACCTGTCCTTCGCCGATGTCCTGCTGTGGGTGGCCACCGAACGACCGGAGGGCAACGACGGCGCAATGCCGGGGACCGTCGTGTGCGTCGCGCAGTGCCGGCCGACGACCGCCTCCACGGCGTTTCCCGACGATGCCGTCGGGTCCGTGGTCTCGGAGTCCGAGCACCCGCAGGTACTGCGGGCACTCGTCGAGGGCGAGATCGTCAGCGAGGTCGACCGCACGTGGCGCGGGGGAACCCCGCTCCGTCGTGAGGCGGTCCCGGTGCGCTGCGACGGCGAGGTGATCGCCGTCCTCAGCCGGGACACCAATCTGGCGCAGCAGCGTGCCCAGAGCCCACTCGAGATCGCGTATCTCGATTGCGCGGCGGACCTGTGCCAGATGATCAGCGAGGGGACGTTCCCCAATCCCGAGACGCGCTCGGACACCAATTCGAGCCCCCGCGCGGGCGACGGTTTCATCCGTCTCGACCCCGCAGGCCGCGTCGTCTACTCGAGCCCCAACGCGCTGTCGGCGTATCACCGCATGGGGCTGAACACCGATCTGGTGGGCAAGGACCTGGCGTCCACGACGCGCTCGCTCATCAACGACCCGTTCGAGTCGCAGGAAGTGGCCGACTACATCAGCGGCACGCTCGGCGGTCGGCTCGGCCACCGGATGGAGATCGAGGCCCGCGGAGCCACCGTCCTGCTCCGGGCGCTCGTGCTCAAACCGCGCGGTCAGGTGGTCGGCGCTGCCGTGGTCATCCGCGACGTCACCGAGGTCAAGCGGCGAGACCGCGCGTTGCTGAGCAAGGACGCGACGATCCGCGAGATCCACCACCGGGTCAAGAACAATCTCCAGACGGTCGCCGCGCTCTTGCGACTGCAGGCCCGCCGGACCGAGAACGAGGAGGCGCGGCAGGCGCTCAGCGAGTCGGTCCGCCGCGTGACTTCCATTGCGCTGGTTCATGATGCGTTGTCGATGTCGGTGGACGAGGAGGTCGACCTCGACGAGGTCGTGGACAGCCTCGTGCCGATCCTCGCCGACGTCGCGTCGGTGAACATGCCGATCAAGATCGAGCGGGAGGGCAGTCTGGGGGTGTTCTCGGCCGAGCGGGCGACGCCTTTGGTGATGGTGCTGACGGAACTCGTGCAGAACGCGATCGAGCACGCCTTCGAGCCGGGGGAGTCGGGAACGGTGTATCTGCGGGCGGACCGTTCCGCGCGCTGGCTCGACGTCGTCATCCACGACGACGGCCGTGGACTGCCGCCGGGATTCAGTCTCGAGAAGTCGGACCGTCTGGGGCTCCAGATCGTGCGGACCCTGGTGGGCGCCGAACTGGGTGGGTCCCTCGGGCTGCACCCGTCGCCGGACGGCGGAACCGACGCCGTGCTGCGGGTGCCGTTGGGCCGCCGCTCACCGCGCGGCTGACCGACCTTTCTTACGTTCGCGTCACGAAACGCGTGGAAAGCAGGAGGGCCCGGCACCGATAGGTGCCGGGCCCTCCTGCGAAAGCCGTATCAGACCGCGGTGCGTGCGCGCGTGCGGGCGTTGCGGCGCTTGAGGGCGCGACGCTCGTCTTCGCTCATGCCGCCCCAGACGCCGGCGTCCTGGCCGGACTCGAGGGCCCAGGACAGGCACTCGGCGGTGACGGGGCAACGGTTGCAGACAACCTTGGCATCAGCGATCTGCGCAAGGGCCGGACCGCTGTTTCCCACGGGGAAGAACAGTTCGGGATCCTCGTCGCGACAGATTGCAGTGTGACGCCAGTCCATCCTTCTACTCCTTAACTGGGTGCAATGTGCACCGTTATGTATTCACAAGTTCATGGGCGCTTACTTGGAAGTTTCAGCGCTGTTACTTGTGAATGCTTTCACGAACCCAGGGGAAGTCAATAGAAATCGGTTGCACCGTGGGCAAGCTCACTCGGTTAGGCTCCCCTATGTGGGCCCTCGTCCTTTCTACACCCACCTGCGGGTTTGCGCACCCCATCTGGACATTTGGGTCCAGCGCGGTGGCCGATCGGACGGCTGAGGGGTCCCGATCGGTCGTTCGATTCAGTGGAACGGGGCCGCGGCGGTGCCTCTGCGGGGGATCCTGGGCGCCGCGCGGATCAGCGCGGCGCGGGGGCCACGACCTCGAGTGCGTCGGGCACGGCGACGAATGTCACATCGGTTCGCAGGCCGATATAGTCGCCGTCCATTTGCAACCCGATGGGGGAACTCGAACGGATATGGATTTGCGGAACGTCGTCGAATCGAATCAATGAATGTGATTTAGGCGATAATCCGGCCGAAAGTAGTTGACGAACTACGCGAAGGCTGGCAAAGACGCGCATCGTGCGCATCGCGAACAGGCCGAGGCCGGTGTCGAAGCCGGTTCCCGGGTTGGTGTGCACCTCACGCCTGTTCAGGTACGTCCACGGTGTCGAGTTCGAGACGAACGCGTAGTGGATGCCGTCGATGGGGTCGCGATCCGGGACCTCGACAGTCAGAGTCGGCTCCTCGCACTTCGCTCGGAAGAAGGCGCGGACGGCGTGACGCACGTAGCGCCCCGGCGTCACCGCCTGCCCGTTGTTGCGGCCCTTGTCGACGGCTTCGCAGACCTGCGCGTCGAGGCCCATCCCCGCATTGAAGGTGAACCAGCGGTTGTCGCAGTGACCGAGGCCGATCGTCCGGCGCCGGCGCGCGGCCAGGAGGTCGATCAGCTGATTCGTGGCGTCGACCGGGTCGGGCTCGATGCCCAGCGAGCGGGCGAAGACGTTCGCCGATCCACCCGGGACCACCGCGACCAGCGGTATCGGCCCGATCGGAACGGACCGCATGGATCTGGGGTGCGGCTCGCCGAGCAGACCGTTGACCACCTCGTTCACCGTGCCGTCGCCGCCGTGGACGATGATCAACGCGACCCCGTCGGTGCGGGCCTGCGCCGCCAGTTCGCCGGCATGTCCGCGGTGGGTGGTGTGCGCGACGTCGAGGCGGACCCGACTCGACAGCGCGTGTGCGAGGAGGTCTCGTCCCGCGGGAGTGGTCGAGGTGGCGTTGGGGTTGACGATCAGCAGCGCGCGCACGGGGCATCAGCCTAGCCGGGTCCGGTCGATGTATAGGCTGGCTGCGTGTCGAATCAGCCTGCACCCACCCCGACTCCCAGCACGGTCCGGCGGGCCGGCGTGCTCGTCGCCCTCGAAGGCGCGGTTGCCGTCGGTTTCGCGATCTTCCTGGTGGTGCGGGGTCTGCTCGGTGCCGACCAGAGCGTCACGAGCGGCTACGGCACCGCCGCCTGGTTCCTGATTCTCGGTGGCGCCGTACTGGCGGCCGGCGTCGCACTGCTGCGTGGTCAGCGTTGGGGCCGAACGATCGCCCTCATGGCGCAGCTGCTGCTGTTGCCCGTCACGTGGTACGTGCTCACCTCGCACCGCTGGTTCTGGGGCGTCCTGCTCGGCGCGGTGGTGCTGGCGGCGCTGGCGATGCTGTTCGCCGGCAGCACCTCCCGCTGGATGGCCGAGGCCTACGGGGCTCCGGACGCAGACGAGGAATGAGCGCGGCGGCCGATCACGACACCCGGGCGGCGAGAGCCGCCAGCGGGTCGCCGGTGAGCCGGTAGGTCGTCCACTCGTCCTGGGCGACCGCGTCGAGTGACTCGTAGAAGCCGATCGACGGCGTGTTCCAGTTCAGCACCGACCACGACAGCCGCGTGTATCCCTTCGTCACGCACTCCTCGGCGAGCGTCGCCAGCAGCGCCGTGCCGTAGCCGGCACCCCGGTGCTCGGGCGTGACGTACAGATCCTCCAGGTAGATCCCGTGCACGCCGTCCCACGTCGAGAAGTTTCGGAACCAGATGGCCGTCCCCACGACCGTCGGCCCCTCCGGCGTCGGCACCTCGACGACGTGGGCGAACACCGCGGGCTCGGGGCCGAAGAGAGCGGCGGCGAGCTGCTCGGGAACCACGGTGCACTCGTGCCGGGCCTTCTCGTACTCGGCGAGTTCGTAGATCAAGCGGGTGACGGCGTCGACGTCGGCGGGCGTCGCACGACGGATCACCGCGGTCTGGCGCGTCGATTCACTCACTGGAGGCCTTCTCTCGGGGTCACGTTGTGGGCTCGGATGGTGCGGAACCCGTGCTCGTAGGACAGGACCGTGTGCGCGGCGGGATCGAGTAGGAAACGTCGCCCCTCGGTCACGGGCAGCTCCACCCAGCGCGCGATCACAGCCCGCATGAAATGGCCGTGTCCCACCAGCACGACGTCGCGGTCCGCGAGAGCCGCCTCGGCGGTGTGCACCACCATGTCGGCTCGGGAGCCGACCATCTCGTGGGTCTCGCCGCCCGGGCAGGGGTGGGTCCACACCGTCCAATGGGGGACCTGCTCGCGGATCTCGGGGGTGGTCAGGCCCTCGAACTCGCCGTAGTCCCACTCGGTCAACGCGTCCCAGTGACGGTCGTGGGTCAGCCCGGCGAGCGTTGCGGTGACGTGCGCCCGGCGTCTGGGGCTGGTGACGACGAGCGGATCGTCCAGCGCGAGTTCGGTCAACTGCGCGCCGACCGCCCGGGCCTGGGCCGCGCCGCGCTCGGTGAGAGGGACCTCGGTGGTGCTCGTGTGCCGGCCGAGGCGCGCCCACTCGGTCTCCCCGTGTCGCAGCAGAACCAGTCGGCGCTCGCGTGGGGTCATGGAATCAATCATGCCGGGTGCGCTCGAACCCTCGCCTTCGGGCCTCGAGTACGCAAGGATCTAGGCCGTGACGACGGTACTGGCTGTAGCGAATCAAAAGGGTGGGGTAGCCAAGACCACGACGGTCGCGTCTCTGGGGGCGGCGCTCGTGGATCTCGACCGGCGGGTGCTGGTGGTGGACCTGGACCCGCAGGGATGTCTGACATTCTCGTTGGGGCACAACCCCGATCGGCTCGAGGCGTCGGTGCACGACGTCCTCACGGGCGACGTCCCGGTCGCGGACGTGCTGCTCGACACCGACGACGGCGTGAAGCTGCTCCCCGCAACCATCGACCTCGCGGGCGCGGAGGCGCTGCTGCTGATGCGCCCGGGCCGTGAGTTCGCGCTCAAGCGTGCCCTCGCGCCGGTGCTCGACGACTTCGACGTGATCATCGTCGACTGCCCGCCGTCGCTGGGGGTGCTCACCCTCAACGGATTGACCGCGGCGCAACAGGTTCTGGTGCCGTTGCAGTGCGAGACGCTCGCGCACCGTGGCGTGGGGCAGTTGTTGCGGACCGTGTCCGAGGTCCAACAGATCACCAATCCCGACCTGGTTCTGCTCGGTGCGCTGCCCACCCTCTACGACGCGCGCACCACGCACAGCCGCGACGTCCTGTCCGACGTCTCGGATCGCTACGACCTTCCGGTGCTGGCCCCGCCGATTCCTCGGACGGTGCGGTTCGCGGAGGCGTCGGCGTCCGGCGCGACGGTCCTAGCGGGACGCAAGAACAAGGGTGGCGAGGCGTATCGTCAACTGGCGCATCATCTTTCGGCGCACTGGACCGGTGACGCCGAGCTCGTCACCTTCTCGCCGTACGAGGGAACTGCCTGACCGTGCCCGCGTGACTCAGCGCAGCGCGACGACCTCGTCGCCGCGTTGCTCGAGGACGATGTCGCCCAGGACCGATGTCGCGATCGGGCCGGCGTCACTGTCTCGGGTTACGGGAATCCGCGCCCGCTCGGTGCCCGTGGCGGGATCGAGGACGGCGATCGCGCCGGGTACCGGAACCAGCAGTGATCCGGCCATGATCGCGCCGGGGCCCAGAGCGCCGGTCATCGTCCACTTCGGCGCCAGTTCGCTGGTGGAGAGCGCGATGAGCTCGGTACCGGTCCACCACGTGAAGACGGAACCGTTGCGGGCGGCGGTCGCGCCGTCGGCGACCGGGGTGGTGGCGGGGTGCGACGCGATCTCGGTGCCCTCGCCGTCGACCACGGCGATGCGGGCCTCGGAAATCGGTCCGGCCGGCAGGTACACCGCGGTGCGGTCGCCGGACGCCGCGACGAGCCGGGCCCCGGACGTGTCGGCGCCCGGCCCGGTCAGCAGCGTCGAGCCTGCCTCCTGCGGCTCCTGATTGTCCTTCGGGGCTGCGTCGAGGACGCTGATCCGGTCGCCGGCCTCGCCGGGGCAGTTCATCAGCACGGTCACTCGGGTGCCGCCGGCTGCCGCCGACTTCAGGGAGCAGTCGGGGCGCGGTTGCTTGCCGGGGTTGATCGGCGCGTCGACCCGTCCGAACTCGAGCGTGCGGACCAGGTCGGACCGCCACAGTTCCATCCGCTCCGAGCCGCGGGACACCACGTACGTGCCGTCGTAGGAGAGGGTGACCGTGTCGTCGGCGTCGCTGGAACGCTGCGCCTCACGTTGTCCGGTCGCTCCGTCGAGTTGGGTGACCTGGCTGCAGCCCCGCTGATCGCGATAGACCGCGACCACCGTGTTCCAGGCTCCGATCGCGCCGCACAGCGGCATGTCCCGCTGGTACCGCCACCGCTCGGTGCCGGTGACGGGGTCCCGCCCGAGAACCGTTCCGCCGTCGGCCGTCGCAACCGTGCCGTCGGCGACGATGGGGGCGGCCGATTCCGGGCTCGCGGCACGCCAGATCTCGGTCAGCGACGCGGGCGGGGACAGGGGAGTGTCGACCGTGGACGCGGGAGCATCCGCGGTCACCGAGGTGGTACCCCGAGCGTCGCTCCGAATCCAGATCACCGCCGCGGCGACCGCGACGACGATCGCGATGGTCGCGGCGACGGCGACGTCCAGACGGGTACGACGCTCGGGTGCCAGCACAGGTGGCAGGTTACCCCGAACTACTCGGCGGCTGCCGTGACGCTCACGGGCTGGGAGTCGGTCTGCGCCGGTGCGCCCTCGGCGGATGCGGGACGACGGCGGCGACGACGGCGACGCGGCGCGGAGCCGGCCTCGTCGGTCGTCGACGAGGCGACCTCGGGGGTCTTCTCGCCGGACGTCGCGGTCGCGGCGGCCGACGCCGAACCGTCGGTGGCCTTACCGCCACGGGTGCGGCGGCGCGAACGCTTGGGAGCGTCCGACTTCTCCGACTTCTCGGCCGCCGGGGCGTCCTTGTGCTCCTTGGCCGGACGCTCGGCGCGCGGCTTGCGGATCGAACCCTTTGCGTCCGTGGGGATACCGAGGTCCTCGTACAGATGCGGCGAGCTCGAGTAGGTCTCGACCGGGTCGGGCACACCGAGAGCCAGAGCCTTGTCGATCAGCTGCCAGCGGGGGACGTCGTCCCAGTCCACGAGCGTGATCGCGATACCGGTGCGACCGGCGCGACCCGTGCGGCCGATGCGGTGCACGTAGGTCTTCTCGTCTTCCGGGCACTGGTAGTTGATGACGTGCGTGACGTCGTCGATGTCGATGCCGCGGGCCGCGACGTCGGTGGCCACCAGGACGTCGACCTTGCCGCTGCGGAAGCCGGCGAGCGCCTTCTCGCGGGCGATCTGGCCGAGGTCGCCGTGCACGGCACCGACGTTGAACCCGCGCTCGTTCAGGTCGTCGGCGACCTTCTGCGCGGTGCGCTTGGTGCGGGTGAAGATCATCGTCGCGCCGCGGCCGTCGGCCTGCAGGACGCGGGCCACCATCTCGGCCTTGTCGAGTGCGTGGGCGCGGTAGATGTGCTGCGTGGTCCGCTCGTGGACGGCGGACGAGTCCGCCTCCTCGGCGCGGATGTGCGTCGGCTGCGTCAGGAACGTGCGCGCCAGCGTGATGATCGGGCCCGGCATCGTGGCCGAGAACAGCATCGTCTGCCGCTTGTCGGGCACCATGCCGAGGATGCGCTCGATGTCGGGAAGGAACCCGAGGTCGAGCATCTCGTCGGCCTCGTCGAGGACCAGGACGCCGACCTTGCCGAGGATCAGGTGACCCTGGTTGGCGAGGTCGAGCAGGCGGCCCGGGGTACCGACGACGACGTCGACGCCCTTGCGGAGCGCGTCGATCTGCTGCTCGTACGGGCGGCCGCCGTAGATCGACAGGACCTCGAGGTTCTTCTCGCCGGACTTCAGGTACTTCGATGCGTTCTCGAGGTCCTGCGTGACCTGGACGCACAGCTCGCGCGTCGGCACGATCACGAGGGCGCGGGGTGTGCCGTCGAGCGGGGTGGTGCCGGAATCGGCGGTGGACACCCGGTGCAGGAGCGGAATACCGAAGCCGAACGTCTTGCCCATGCCGGTGCGGGCCTGACCGATGAGGTCGTCGCCGGCGAGGGCGAGGGGGAGCGTCAACTCCTGGATGGCGAACGTGCGCTCGATGCCGATCTCGGCGAGCGCCTTGACGATCTCGTCGCGGACGCCCAGCTCGCCGAAGGTCGGCGGGGTGTGCGTCTCGTCCAGCTGCGCGGACAGCGTGGTCTCGGTTGCTGCGTGGTTACTGTCTTCGTGGTCGATCGTGATCTTGCTCAGGGAACTGGCCTTCCTCGTATCGGCACGCACGCACGAGGTAAGGGGCCAGGCCGTAAGTCGGCCGATGTCGGTGCCCTCTTGTGCGGTGGCCCAGCCTCCGTCTCAGCGCGGAGATCGCGTGGATCTCGGCGAGACGCGGCGAGCGCCGTCGATCAGGTGCGCGCACATTATCTTCGGGAGTCCGTATCCGTTTCGCGCCCGAATCGTTCGAATCCAAACTCGAATTCGGCACTCCGGATGTCGTGCTCCGGTACCGGGACCAGCGCGGAAATATCGGTCTCCCGACACAATTGTAGCGGCCCACCCCGTCACGCCCGACACCTGATGGCGCAGATCACGTATCCGGGCGAGTCCTGTCGCTCCCGGGGGTACGTCACAGGACGGATTAGGCTGTGGCGTCATGGGAGCCGATTCACCGACGTCGTCCGTGCCCGCCATCGCTGCCGACCACCCGGGTGTGGCCGAGTTGTTCGCAGTTCTCGCGTACGGCGAGATCTCCGCGTTCTATCGCCTGGCGGAGGACGCCCGGATGGCTCCCACGCTGCAGGGACGGGTCGCGCTCGCGAGCATGGCCGCCGCCGAGATGGGTCACTTCGAGACGCTGCACAGGGCGCTCACGGACCGGGGCATCGAGGTGTACGCGGCCATGGACCCGTTCGTTCGTGCCCTGGACGCCTACCACGCGTCGACGGACCCCTCGACGTGGCTCGAGTCGCTCGTGAAGGCGTACGTGGGTGACGGCATCGCGGCCGACTTCTACCTCGAGATCGCGCACTCGCTCGATCCCACGGTGGGCGGGATCGTCCGCGAGGTGCTGGCCGAAGTGGGCCACTCGGAGTTCGTCGTGCAGGAGGTTCGTGCCGCGGTCGCCGCGAGCAAGAGCGAGAAGGACCGGCTGATGCTGTGGGGTCGCCGGCTGCTCGGGGAGGCGATCACGCAGGCCCAGTTCGTCCTCGCCCGCCGCGAGGACCTCACCGACCTCGTGATGACGGCGACCGGCAGCCTCAACGGCGTCGCCGCTCTGTTCGACAACATGCAGGCGAAGCACGCCGAGCGGATGGCGGTGCTGGGCCTGGTCTGAGCGCGCTGTTCGCTCTCAGCACAGCGTCGCGGCAGGCCCGGGCGGGCAGCGCTGCATTAACCTGGCCGGGACAGCTTCAAGCGCTCGGAGAGTTCGGAGGTTGACCGTGGAGGTCAAGATCGGTGTAACTGACAGCCCGCGTGAGCTCGTCGTCAACAGCGTCCTCACGCCCGACGAGGTGGAGGCGCACGTGACGAAGGCGCTCGGAGACGCGGGCGGTGTGCTCTCGCTCGTCGACGAGAAGGGACGCAAGTTCCTCGTCCAGGCAGCGCGGATCACCTACGTGGAGATCGGTCCGTCCGACAGCCGCAAGGTCGGGTTCGCGCCGACCAGCTAGATCCGGATGTACGCGAAGGGCGCGGAGTCTTCGAAGACTCCGCGCCCTTCGCTCGTCGGCGGACCGACTACTTGGTCTCCGCGTGCAGCGGCACGTGGGAGAGGCCACCCCAGGCCAGAGCGACGGTGGTGTCGACCGCCTCCTCCTTGGGGATCGGCCGCGCAGCCTCGAGCCAGTACCGTGCGGTGAACTGGCTCGCGCCGACAAGGCCGACGGCGAGGATTCGAGCGCGGTACGGATCGAGTCCCGAGTCGTGCGCGACGAGGTCGAACACGGCATCGACGCAGGCCTCGGTGGCCTGCTCGACGCGACGTGCCACCTGGGGCTCGCCCATCAGGTCGGACTCGAACACCAGACGGAAGCCCTGGGTGTCGGTGTCGACGAAGTCGAAGAATGCCTGCACGGCCGCCCGGACGCGCTGCCGGTTGTCGGTGGTCGACCGCAGTGCCTGCCGCACTCCCGAGATCAGGGTGTCGACGTAGCTCTGCAGCACCGCGACGTACAACTCCAGCTTGCCCGGGAAATGTTGGTACAGGACGGGCTTGCTCACGCCGGCGCACTCGGCGATCTCGTCCATGCCGGCGGCGTGGTAGCCGCGGCTGACGAAGACCTCGCTGGCGGCCGCGAGCAACTGAAGACGCCGCGCGTCCCGGGGTAGCCGGGTGTTGCGGCGGGTGCCCTGACCGTTTGCGGTCGTGGCGGCGCGATCGGAGTGTGTCCGATCCGCGAGTTCAGTCATGTCGCTCCCAATCTGCACAAAGAGCCCCGCTTCGTTCGGTGTCCGACCTCTCACGAACGCCTCGGGGCAAGATAAATCATTTGCACGATACCCGGACGCTTCTCGGCCTATTTCGCTGTACTGAACTTGTCGTCGACGCGCCGTGTGCCGGGCACCGTCACGCCCCCTGTCTGCGAGTATTCCAGGATTCCCCACGCGGGACACGGCGGCGCGGTGAGCGGTCGCCCGCCGGCGGTGACGGTGCGGGGTGGCGCGGGAGCTGTGCAGCGGCCGGTGGGGCACCTCACACACGGGGGTCGTGCCCTCCGGATTTCCGGCGCGCCGGGTGAACCGTCGGGCGGTCTGTGAGATTCTGGCGGGGTGACTGACCGAGGAGGACCGCGCCTGGGGGGCACAGTTCCCGAGGCGTCCGACGACCCGAGATCCGGTGACTACCGGGCCTCCGGCATCGACCCCGGCCGGGTACCCGATCCGCACGAGCCGCTGCGCGCGCTGTGGGATCCGACCCGCCGGAACATCGGTCGTCCCCGGGCTCCACGACCCGAGCGGGACGTCCGCAAGCAGAGCAAACTCGGCAGGTTCGTCTCGATGTACGGGTGGCGCGCCTACGCGATCCCGGTCCTCCTGATCGTCACGGTGCTGGTGCTCGTCGACGCTGTCCGCGGGATCGGTGATTCCGACTCCGCGGCCTCCGACGACCCCGGATTCGGTGTGCTCAGCCACGAGGACGGCACCGACATCGTCGGCGTCCCGCCCCTCGCGGACGGCAATTTCGCCGACACCGTGCCCGCCGGTGCGCTGCCCGACGGCGGGCCGTTCACCGCCACGGGAGCAGGCACCTGGCACGTGGTGCCCGGCACGACCGGCCAGGTCGGGCAGGGCACCGAGCGCGTGTTCACGTACAGCGTCGAGGTCGAGGACGGAATCGACACGGCGGGTCTGGGCGGCGACGAGGCGTTCGGCCGGATGGTGGACCAGACGCTCGGCAACCCCAAGAGCTGGACACGGGATCCGCGATTCGCGTTCCGGCGCGTCGACGCGACCGATCCGCTACTGAAGAACGGGAACGGGCCGGACTTCCGGATCTCGCTGACCTCGCAGATGACGATCCGCGAGGCCTGTGGCTACGACATCCAGCTCGAGGTGTCCTGCTTCAACCCGGGTATCGACCGGGTGGTGCTCAACGAGCCCCGCTGGGTGCGCGGCGCCACCGCCTTCCAGGGCGACATCGGTTCGTACCGGCAGTACCAGATCAACCACGAGGTGGGGCACGCCATCGGGTACCAGGCGCATCAGCCGTGCGAGACCGACGGCGGGCTCGCGCCGGTGATGATGCAGCAGTCGTTCGGCACCGCCAACAACGACATCGCCAAGCTCGACCCGGAGGGCGTCGTCCCGATGGACGGCAAGGTGTGCCGTTTCAATCCCTGGCCGTACCCCCGAGGCTGAGGACCGACCGTGACCGCCGCCGGAGCCGCCCGCATCGGGGACGCCGTGTGCGCGGGATTCCTGTTCGACATGGACGGCGTGGTCACCGACACCGCACGCGTGCACGAACGGGCATGGAAGCGACTGTTCGACGGATTCCTGGCCGAACGGGGCCGCGGCGAACCACCCTTCACGTCCGACGACTACCTGCAGTTCGTGGACGGCCGGCCACGCGTCGACGGCGTCGCGTCGTTCCTGGCCTCCCGCTCGATCGACATCCCGCACGGCCGGCCGTCGGATCCCCCGACCGAGCACACGGTGTGCGGACTGGCGGCCCGCAAGGATGCGATGTTCGGTCACGAACTCGAGGAGCACGGGGTCGAGGCGTTCCCCGGCACCGTCGCACTCGTCCGGAGACTGCGAGCGGCGCGCGTGCCGGTCGCGTTGGTGACCGCCAGCCGCAACGCGGTCCGCGTGCTCGACGCGGCCGGCCTGACCGACCTGTTCGACGCCCGGGTCGACGGCGTGGACGTCGACCGCTTGGCGCTCGCCGGTAAGCCGGAGCCCGACACGTACCTGGAGGGCGCTCGGCGACTGGGGTTGTCCGCGTCGGAGTGCGTGGTGCTCGAGGATGCGCTGGCCGGCGTCGAGGCGGGCCGGCGTGGGGGCTTCGGGGTGGTCGTGGGCGTCGACCGTGCTCATCATGCGGACGCGCTCCGGGAGGCCGGTGCGGACGTCGTGGTGTCCGACCTGAGCGACCTCGAGGTGAGATTGCCGACCGCCTAGGCTGGACGACGAGCGTTGACCGGTCGAGTTCAGGAGCGTGTGGTGTCCGCGAAGAGTCCGCTTCCCCCTCTGGTGGAGCCTGCGGCGGAGTTGAGCCGCGACGAGGTGGCCCGCTACAGCCGGCACCTGATCATCCCGAACGTGGGTACGACGGGACAGAAGCGGTTGAAGAACGCCCGCGTGCTGGTCATCGGAGCGGGCGGGCTGGGCTCGCCGACGCTGATGTACCTCGCGGCGGCGGGTGTCGGCACGATCGGCATCGTCGACTTCGACGTCGTCGACGAGTCGAATCTGCAGCGTCAGGTCATCCACGGCACCGCCGACGTCGGACGGCCCAAGGCGCAGAGTGCGCGGGAGAAGATCGTGGAGATCAACCCGCACGTCGACGTCCGCCTGCACGAGTTCCGGCTCGACGCGTCCAACGCCGTCGAACTCTTCGGCGAGTACGACCTGATCCTCGACGGCGCCGACAACTTCGCGACGCGCTACCTCGTCAACGACGCCGCCGTGCTGGCCGGGCGCCCGTACGTGTGGGGGTCGATCTACCGGTTCGAGGGGCAGGTGTCGCTGTTCTGGGACGCCGCCCCCGACGGGCGCGGCATCACGCTGCGCGACCTGTATCCGGAGGCGCCGCCGCCGGGCACCGTGCCGTCGTGCGCGGAGGGGGGCGTGCTCGGCGTCCTGTGCGCGTCGATCGGGTCGATCATGGCGACCGAGGCGATCAAGCTGATCACCGGCATCGGGGAGTCGCTGCTGGGCCGGCTGATGATCTACGACGCTCTCGCGATGAACTACCGGACCGTGCGGCTCAGCCGCGACCCCGACCGGGTGGCCGTCACCGAACTCGTCGACTACGACGCGTTCTGCGGGGTGACGTCGGTTCCCGAGGCCGAGCGCGACGCCACGATCACCCCGCGCGAACTGCGCGCGCTGCTCGACGCGGGTGCCGATATAGCGATCGTCGACGTGCGGGAGCCGGTGGAATGGGACATCGTGCACCTGCCCGGCGCGACCCTGATCCCCAAGGACCGGATCCTGTCGGGGGAGGCCCTTTCCGAACTACCGCAGGACAAGCGGATCGTGCTGCACTGCAAGACCGGCATCCGCTCGGCGGAGGCGTTGGCCGCGGTCCGCAAGGCCGGGTTCGCCGACGCGGTGCATCTGCAGGGCGGGGTCGTCGCATGGGCGAACCAGGTCGACCCGTCCCTCCCGGTCTACTGAACGTCCCCACGGATCCAATCAGCGCGGCCTTCGGAGAGCCTCACCGAAACGGACGGTCTGCGGCGGTAGCCTGACGGCCGTGAGCTCTACGCAACCGCCCCAGCACGTCTGTTCCACGTTCGGTCTCCGTGAGGTCGAGCCGGTCGCGTTGGGTGCCGACTGGGACGGCGGCTGGCGCTGCGGTGACGTCGTGCTGTCGGCGGTAGCCGATCATGCACGCGCGGCGTGGTCCGCGAAGGTACGCGAGACGCTCGCGGTCGACGCGGTGCGCCTCGCCCGCCCGGTGCGGGCCACCGACGGCCGCTACGTCGTCTCCGGTTGGCGCGCCGACACCTTCCTGACGGGCTCGTCCGAGCCTCGGCACGACGAGGTGGTGTCGTTGTCGCTGCGCCTGCACGCCGCGACCGCGCAGCTCGAGCGACCTCGATTCCTCGCCCAGCCGCCGGTGGCGCCGTGGGCGGACGTCGACGTCTTCGTCGCCGCGGATCGGGCCGCGTGGGAAACGGTCCCGCTGCGGACGGCCCGTGCGGCGGGGGCGCTCGAGGACCTCACTCCCGATGCCAAGCGCAGCGTCGACGTGATCGGTCAGCTCGCGACCCTGCGCAAGCCCGTGCGGTCCCCGGACCAGCTCGTGCACGGAGACCTGTTCGGCACCGTGCTGTTCGACGGCAGCGCCGCGCCCGGCGTCACCGACATCACCCCGTACTGGCGTCCCGCCGCGTGGGCGGCCGGTGTGGTCGTCGTCGACGCACTGTCGTGGGGCGGCGCCGACGAGGGGTTGATCGGGCGCTGGGAAGATCTACCCGAGTGGCCGCAGATGCTGTTGCGGGCGTTGCTCTTCCGGCTCTCCGTCCATGCGTTGCATCCGCGCTCGACGCCCGACGCGCTGCCCGGTCTGCTGCGGACCGCGGATCTGGTGCGGCTGATCCTCTAGCCACACCGACCCCAGCTGCCGCCGGGTCTAGGCGTAGCCCGCGAGCAGTTCGTCGAAGAAGCAGCGGGCCGCCGCGACGGCGCGCACGCTGTCGCCGTCGATGACCGCCTCTACCAGTTCGCTGTGCTCGTCGTGGAATGCGGCGCCCGTCGCGGAGGCGTGCTTGGTGACCGTCTCCTCGATCGCGGGGAGCAGCGAGTCGTAGAACTCGAGGTACACGCGGTTGTGGCTGGCGGCGACGATGCCGCGGTGCAATGCGATGTCGGCCGTGATCGCCGTGCGTAGATCGCTGCCGTGCCAGGCCTCGCTGCGGGCGGCGAGCAGGGCGCGCAGGTTCCGGATGTCCTGGTCGTCGCGCCGACGCGCGGCGAGTCCCGCGGCCGTCACGTCGAGCGACTGGCGCAGTTCCAGGACGTCGCGTTCGTGCGCGCCGGCGAAGTACTTGCCCAGCGTGCCGCTCACTTCGGAGGCCGCGAGCACGTACGTGCCCGACCCTTGTCGTCGTTCGAGCAGTCCGGTGTGGACGAGGGCCTGGACGGCCTCGCGCACCGTGTTGCGACCGGTCCCGGTGAGTTCGGAGAGCTCCGGCTCGGTGGGGATGCGTGAGCCGACCGGCCACTTGCCGGAGCGGATCTCGTCCCGGAGCTGGTCGGTCACCTGCGTGATCAGGGTGCTGCGGCGAACGGGTTGCAACGGAGCTCCTGCGGGTAGACGGGCGTCACACGAATTATGCTTTGCCCTCTTTCATCCGGTCATCCTATGATTTATCTGGTCGAGTGCCAAAGCCCCGGCGAGAGCGCTCCCGAATTTTCTCCGATCGATCACGGAACGAGGCAGTACATGACCGCGCCTGCAGGCAGTTCCCGCTCCGCGGGATCCATCGCCACGGCCCCGCGCGGGCCACAACCGCTCCTGGCAGGCCGGGTACTCGTCTTCGCCGCGATCGCCATGTCGGCGCTGGTGCTGCGAACGGCGGTCACCTCGTTCACGCCGCTGGCCGACCAGATCAGCTCGGAACTGGGCTTCTCGTCCACCGTGGTCGGCGTCTTCGGCATGGTCCCGACGGCGATGTTCGCGGTCTTCGGCCTGCTCACTCCGGCCATCGCGCGTCGGCTGGGGCTCGAATGGACCGCGTTGCTGGGCATGATGATGGCCGGCGTCGGGATGCTCACCCGCGCGATGGTGTCGGACACGTGGTCGCTGCTGGCGTTGTCGGCACTCGCCCTCGGCGGCATGGGTATCGGCAACGTCGTGATCCCGCCGCTGGTCAAGCGGTACTTCGGCGACCGGCTGGCGCTCATGAGTTCGGTCTACATCACCGGTGTGCAGATCGGCACGATCCTGCCCGCCACGGTCGCGGTGCCGCTCGCGGACGCGTTCGACTGGCGGATCTCGATCGGCGTCTGGTCGCTGCTGGGCTTCGCGGCTGCCGCGCCGTGGTTGATGATCCTCGCCCGCGGGCGCAAGCAGGTCGGCGGCGCCGCCGCCGCGGCGGCGCTGCCCGCCGAGTCGCACGCGCCGGGACGCCCGTGGCGTTCGCCCGTCGGCTGGGGCATGGCCGGCATGTTCGGGATGACATCCCTGATCACGTACTCGATGTTCACGTGGATCCCGAAGATCCTCACCGAGGCGGGGGCGAGCGAATCGTTCGGCGGCAGCATGGTTGCGGTGTTCTCGTTCATGGGGCTGATCGCGGCGTTCGCGGCGCCGAGCGTGTGCGCCCGGATGCGTAACCCGTTCCCCATCGTCGTGGGCTGCGCGCTCGCCTACGCGATCGGATTCACCGGCCTGTTCCTCGCGCCGATGGCGGCGCCCATCCTGTGGGTGGTCGTGATCGGCCTCGGCCCCAGCACGTTCCCGATGTCGCTGACGCTGATCAACCTGCGCACCCGGACGCACGCCGGGTCCGCCGCGCTGTCCGGATTCACCCAGGGCATCGGTTACACCGTCGCGTGCGTCGGGCCCCTGCTGTTCGGCGTACTGCACGAGTCGACCGGCGGTTGGGGCGCGCCGTTCGCGCTGCTCGGTGTCGCCGTCGTCGTGGTCCTGATCTCGGCGTGGGCGGCGTGCAAGCCCCGCATGCTCGAAGACAGCTGGGGTGCGAAAGCCGCCTGACCTGGACGTTCGTGGACCTCACCGCCCGGCCGGGCGATCGTGAGCGAGAGTTGACGGACGGGTCACCGGGCGCAGCACCGACGCAACACCGGCCTCCTACCTTGGGGTTTCCCACACAGGTAGGAGGCCCAGGTGACCACTCTCTCCGATCGGCCCACAGAAACGTCCGGCGCCGCGCCCACGGTGCGCGGCCACCGTATCGAGCGTTGGGACGCCGAGGACGTCGACGCCTGGGAAGCCGGCGGCAAGGCCATCGCCCGACGCAATCTCGTGTGGTCGGTGGTCGCTGAGCACGTCGGCTTCTCGGTCTGGTCGATCTGGTCGGTGATGGTGCTGTTCATGCCGACCGATGTCTTCGGCATCGACGCGGCCGGCAAGTTCTTCCTCGTAGCCGTCCCGACCCTGGTCGGATCGATCCTGCGCATCCCGTACACGGTGGCGACGGCCCGGTTCGGCGGACGTAACTGGACGATCTTCAGCGCGCTGGTACTGCTGGTCCCGACACTGCTGACGCTGTGGTTCGTGATGCACCCCGGCACGTCGTACACGACGTTCCTGCTGGTGGCGGCGACCGCGGGTGTCGGCGGCGGCAACTTTGCGTCGTCGATGGCCAACATCAACGCGTTCTACCCGCAGCGTCTCAAGGGGTGGGCACTCGGGCTCAACGCGGGCGGCGGCAACATCGGCGTGCCGGTGATCCAGTTGGTGGGTCTGCTCGTCATCGCGACGGTCGGCAACACCGCGCCGTACCTGGTGTGCGCGGTCTACCTCGTGCTCATCGCGGTGGCGGCGGTCGGTGCGGGGTTGTTCATGGACAACCTCACGGGGCAGAAGGCCGACCTGCACTCGATGCTCGAAGCGCTGCGGGTTCGGGAGTCGTGGATCGTCAGCTTCCTCTACATCGGTACGTTCGGCTCGTTCATCGGGTTCAGTTTCGCGTTCGGTCAGGTGCTGCAGATCAACTTCCTCGCCGGTGGCGACACCCCGGCGCAGGCCGCACTGCACGCCGCGCAGATCGCGTTCCTGGGGCCGCTGCTCGGCTCGATCGCCCGTCCGCTCGGCGGCCGGCTCGCGGACCGCATCGGCGGTGGCCGGATCACGCTGTGGACGTTCGCCGCGATGGTGCTGGCGGCGGCAGTGCTGGTCGCGGCCGGCACCGCGGACGACGCCACCCCCGGCGCCGCGACCGGGACCGCCATGACCGCGTTGGTGATCGGCTTCGTGGCGCTGTTCGTGCTCTCCGGCATCGGCAACGGGTCGGTGTACAAGCTGATCCCGTCGATCTTCGAGGGCCGATCCCGGACGCTGGACGGACTGGACGCCGACGCGCGGGCCGCATGGTCGCGCAACATGACCGGGGCACTGATCGGGTTCGCCGGTGCGATCGGCGGGCTCGGGGGAGTCGGGATCAACCTGGTGCTGCGGGCGTCGTACAGCAGCCCCGCCAAGTCGGCGACGATGGCGTTCTGGGTGTTCCTCGGCTTCTACATCGTGTGCGCCGTGGTCACCTGGATCGTGTTCGTGCGGCGCACGTCCGCAGCGAACGACGTTGCCGGACAGTCGATCGCGGTGGCGTCGTGATCGCGCCCGTCGTCGGCCGACGGATCGACACCCACTGTCCCTACTGCGGCCTGCAGTGCGCGATGGCGCTCACCGCCGACGGCGCATCCGGGCCGACCGTCTCGGCCCGTCAGTTCTCGACCAACCGCGGCGGCCTGTGCCAGAAGGGGTGGACGAGCGCCGAACTGCTGCGCCACCCCGACCGGCTCACCACGCCCCTGGTCCGGGTCGCCGGGCGGCTGCAGCCGACGTCGTGGGACGACGCCCTCGACCGGGTCGCCGACGGCTTCCGCGCCGCGCAGGAGGTCGGGGGTCGGGACGCGGTGGGGATGTTCGGCGGCGGCGGGCTCACCAACGAGAAGGCGTACATGCTCGGCAAGTTCGCGCGCGTCGCGCTCAGCACGTCGAACATCGACTACAACGGGCGGTTCTGCATGTCGTCCGCCGCGGCGGCGGGGATCCGCGCGTTCGGGCTCGATCGCGGACTGCCGTTTCCGGTCACCGATCTGACGTCGGCGAAGGCGATCCTGCTGGTCGGGGGCAACGTCGCCGAGACGATGCCGCCGCTCGTCGGGCACCTGACGGCGGCGGCGGAGGCCGGCGGGCTGATCGTCGTCGACCCGCGGCGCACCGCCACGGCGGACCGGGCGCTGGCCGGCGGCGGATTGCACCTGCAACTCGCGCCCGGCACGGATCTGCCCCTGGCGCTGGGGATGTTGCACCTCGCCGTCACCGAGGGGCACCTCGACCGGGAGTTCGTCGAGACCCGCACGACCGGCTTCGACGACGCGTGGCTCGCAGCGGCACAGTGGTGGCCCGAGCGCACCGAACGGGTGACCGGGGTCCCGGTCGCGGCGCTGCGGCGCGCAGTGGAGGTCCTGGCGCGGTCCCGACGGGCGGACACGGGCGCGTACGTGCTCACCGCGCGCGGGACAGAGCAGCACGCGAGCGGCACCGACACCGTCTCGGCGTGGATCGGGCTGGCGCTCGCGCTGGGCCTGCCCGGCCGGCGGGGCAGCGGTTACGGCCCGGTCACCGGTCAGGGCAACGGCCAGGGTGGCCGCGAACACGGGCAGAAGGCGGACCAGTTGCCCGGCTACCGCAAGATCAGCGATCCCGTTGCACGCGAGCACGTCGCACGCGTGTGGGGCGTCGATCCGGCGGACCTGCCCGGGCCGGGCCGCAGCGCGTACGAACTGCTCGACGTGCTCGGCCGCCCCGGCGGACCTCGCGCGTTGATGGTGCACGGCGCCAACCTCGCGGTGTCGGCGCCCCGGGCCGGGCACGTCGTCGACCGGTTGCGCTCCCTCGATCTGCTGGTGGTGTGCGACTTCCTGCTGTCGGAGACCGCCGCGATGGCCGACGTGGTGCTGCCGGTCCTGCAGTGGGCCGAGGAGGAGGGCACGATGACGAGCCTCGAGGGGCGTGTATTGCGGCGGCGTCGGGGTGTGGAACCACCGGACGGAGCTCGCGGCGAGCTCGAAGTGCTGCGTGGGTTGGCCGTTCGGCTCGGGCAGCCTGCGCACCGGTTCCCGGTCGAGCCGCGCGAGGTGTTCGACGAGCTGAGGGCCGCATCCGCCGGTGGCGGCGCGGACTATGCGGGCGTCACCTACGACCGTCTCGATGCGGGGGAGGTGCTGCACTGGCCGTGTCCCGACGTCGGGCATCCCGGGACGCCCCGGCTGTTCCTCGACCGCTTCGGCACCGACGACGGGAGGGCTCGGTTCACCGCCGTCGAGCATCGGGGTCCGGCAGAAGCGCCGGACGAGGAGTTCCCACTGGTCGCGACCACGGGACGTGTTCTCGCGCACTATCAATCGGGCGCGCAGACCCGCCGGGTCGCGGAGCTGGCGTCCGCGGCCGGGTCGATGTTCGTCCAGGTGCACCCGGACACCGCGGCACGGGCGGGCGTGCGCGACGGGGACGACGCGCTCGTCGTCGGGCGCCGCGGCCGAGTGTCCGTCACGGTGCGGTGCGACGACTCGATGCGCCTGGACACGGTGTTCCTGCCGTTCCACTTCGCCGGCGACGCCCGCGCCAACCTGCTCACCAACCCGGCACTCGATCCGACGAGCCGGATGCCGGAGTTCAAGGTGTGCGCGGTGCGGCTGGAGCCGGCCCGGGCGGTGGCCCCGTGAGCCGGGTGGTGATCGTGGGCAACGGCATGGCCGGGGCGCGGCTGGCGGAGGAGTTGCGGCGGCGCGAACGCGACCCGGCCCGGCTCGGGATCGTGGTGTTCGGTGCGGAGCCGCGGGCCGCGTACAACCGGATCCTGCTCTCGAACGTGTTGGCGGGCAGCATCACCGCGCGCGACACCCGGCTGCGGCCCGACGACTGGTGGGTCCGCAACCACGTCGACGTCCGCACTGGGGTGCGGGTGACCGGGATCGACACCGCGACCCGAACCGTGTGCGGCGACGACGGCACGACGCTCGGCTACGACGAGCTGGTGTTCGCGACGGGCAGCGTTCCGTTCGTGCCGCGCATCGAGGGGATGGCGGCCGACGATTCGGACGTCGTCGCATTCCGGACGGTGGAGGACTGCGCGCGCATCGCCCAGGCCGCGGGCCCGGGCTGCCGGGCGGTGGTACTCGGGGGCGGGCTGCTCGGGCTCGAGGCCGCCCGCGGGCTGCTGCTGCGCGGCGCCGACGTCACCGTCGTGCATCCCCGGGCGGTGCCGATGGAGCGGCAGCTGGACGAGGGCGGCGGCCGGGTACTCACCCGCGTCCTGACGAGCCTGGGCATGAGGGTGGTACTCGAGCGCCGCGCGGTCGCCCTGCGTCGCAACGCCTCCGGGAGAGCGCTCGTGCTCGACGACGGCACCAAACTTCCCGCGGACATCGTGGTGCTCACGGCCGGAATCCGGCCGGCGACCGAGCTGGCGTCGGCCGTCGGCGCCACGGTGGAGCACGGGATCGTCGTCGACGACGCGCTGCGCACCGACGTCCCGCACGTGTGGGCGATCGGCGAGTGCGCGCAGCACCGCGGCGAGGTGTACGGGCTCGTGCAGCCGGGCTGGGAGCAGGCGGAGGTGGTCGCCGACCGGATCACCGGCGCCGACGCCACCGCCGAGTACCACGGCACCCCGCCGGTGACGCGACTCAAGGCCCACGACATCGATCTCGCGTCGATGGGTGACGTGAGTGCGGACCTGCACGACGGTGAGTACGAGGTTCTCACCGTCGCCGACCCGGCCCGCGGGCGCTACGCCAAGTTGGTCGTGGCCGACGAGCGGATCGCCGGAGCGGTCCTGCTCGGCTGCCCCGACACCGTCGGGACGGTCACCCAGCTGTTCGACGCGAAACTGCCGGTGCCGCAGGACCGGATGTCGCTGCTGACCGGGCGCACCGGCGCGGCATCGGAGACCGCGAGCCCCGCCGGCATGCCGGGCGGCGCGGTGATCTGCCGCTGCAACTCGGTGACCAAGGCGCATCTCACGGGCGCGTGGCGGGCCGGTGCGCGGTCGGTCGGGGCGCTCGCGACGGCGACCCGTGCGACGACGGGGTGCGGCGGTTGCAGTTCCGCGGTGGAGGGGATCTGCGACTGGCTGCGGACCACCGATCCCCGGAACGAACACGACGAAGACACGACACAACGGGCCCGGAAGGAAGGTGCGGCATGAGCGTACGGACCGCGATCGTCATCGGACACGGCATGGTGGGACACCGATTCGTCGAGGCGCTGCGGGCGCGCGACGACGCCGACACCTGGACGGTGATCGTCTTGGGCGAGGAGGACGTGCCGGCGTACGACCGGGTGGCGCTGTCGTCGTACGTCGGCTCCTGGGATGTGCGCGAACTCGCGCTGTCGGGCAACGACTTCGACGGGGACGGCGCCGTCGATCTGCGGGTGGGGGTGCGCGCGGAGTCGATCGACCCGGATGCTCGCATCGTCACGACGTCGACGGGGGAGGAACTGCGCTACGACGCACTCGTCCTCGCCACCGGCTCCTATCCGTTCGTGCCGCCGGTGCCCGGCCACGACCACGATCTGTGCTTCGTCTACCGCACTCCCACCGATCTGGACGGGATCCGCGCGCGGGCCGAGGCGGCCGGACCGAGTGCGGTCGGTGTCGTGGTCGGCGGCGGGCTACTGGGGCTCGAGGCCGCGAACGCGTTGCGGCAGCTGGGTATGACGCCGCACGTCGTCGAGCACAACGCACGCCTCATGCCACTGCAGGTCGACGAGGGTGGCGGCGCCGTGCTGGCCCGGCTGGTGACCGACCTCGGGCTCGCGCTGCACACCGGCACCGGCGTCGCGTCGATCACCGACGGCCCGGCCGGGGTGCGCGTGGAACTGTCCGACGGGACGGTGATCGACGCGGCGCTGCTGGTGTTCTCGGCGGGCATCCGGCCCCGCGACCAGCTGGCCCGCGACGCCGGGCTCGCCGTCGCCGAGCGGGGCGGCATCCTCACCGACAGCGGTTGCGTCACCTCCGATCCCGCGGTGTTCGCGGTCGGTGAGTGCGCGGCCGTCGAGGGCCGCTGCTACGGGCTGGTCGCGCCCGGATACACCACCGCCGAGGTGGTCGCGGACCGGCTGCTCGGAGGCGACGCGGTGTTCCCGGGCGCCGACCTGTCGACCAAGCTCAAGCTGCTCGGCGTGGACGTCGCGAGCTTCGGCGACGTGCACGCCGCCACCCCGGGCGCCCTGGAGGTGGTGCTCAGCGACGCCGCGAAGGGCACCTACGCCAAGCTCGTGGTCTCCGACGACGCGCGGACTCTGCTCGGCGGCATCCTCGTCGGCGACGCGAGCGCGTACGGATCGCTGCGTCCGCTCGTCGGACGGGAGCTGCCCGGCGACCCCGCGGCACTGATCTCCTCGGCCGGCGAGAAGCCTGGCGCCGGAGCACTTCCCGACGACGCGCAGGTGTGCTCGTGCAATGCCGTCACCAAGGGCGAGATCTGCGCGGCGATCGCCGACGGTGCGTGCGATCTCGCCTCGGTGAAGAACTGCACCGGCGCGGGCACGACGTGCGGTGGGTGCCTGCCGACCGTGAAGGCACTGCTCGCGTCGTCGGGTGTGGAGCTGTCGAAGGCGCTGTGCGAGCACTTCACGCAGTCCCGCGCCGAACTGTTCGAGATCGTCCGCGCCACCGACACCCGCACGTTCTCGGGTCTGATCGCGCAGTACGGCACCGGAACCGGCTGCGACATCTGCAAGCCCGTCGTCGCGTCGATCCTCGCGTCCACGTCGTCGGACCACGTGTTGGACGGCGAGCAGGCCGCACTGCAGGACACCAACGATCACTTCCTCGCCAACATCCAGCGGGGCGGCACGTACTCCGTGGTGCCGCGGATGCCCGGCGGCGAGTGCACGCCCGAACAGCTCATCACGATCGGTGAGATCGCCCGCGACTACGATCTCTACCTCAAGGTGACCGGTGGTCAGCGGATCGACCTGTTCGGTGCCCGCGTGGAGCAGCTACCGGAGATCTGGCGGCGTCTGATCGAAGTCGGCATGGAATCCGGTCAGGCGTACGGGAAGTCGCTGCGCACCGTGAAGAGTTGTGTCGGGTCCACGTGGTGCCGGTACGGCGTGCAGGACTCGGTGGGGATGGCGGTGCGACTCGAGAACCGGTACCGCGGCCTGCGCGCGCCGCACAAGATCAAGTTCGGGGTGTCGGGGTGCGCGCGCGAGTGCGCCGAGGCCCGCGGCAAGGACGTCGGCGTCATCGCCACCGAGAGCGGCTGGAATTTGTACGTCGGCGGTAACGGCGGCCAGTCGCCCAGGCACGCGCAGTTGCTCGCGGGCGGTCTCGACGACGGGACCCTGATCCGGTACATCGACCGCTACCTCATGTTCTACGTCCGCACTGCGGACCGGTTGCAGCGCACCGCGCCGTGGGTGGAATCGCTCGACGGCGGACTCGATCACCTGAAGGCCGTGGTGTGCGACGACAGCCTCGGGATCGCCGACGACCTCGAGGCGGCGATGGCCCGGCACGTCGCCGGCTACCGCGACGAGTGGGCCGGGGTACTCGAGGATCCGGAGAAGCTGTCGCGGTTCGTGTCGTTCGTCAACGCCCCCGACGTGCCCGACCCGACCGTGGTGTTCGACGACTCCGGACCCCGCAAGGTGCCCGTCCTGATGGGCATACCGGACGTACCGGAACGCCGTTCGGAACTCTCCTCGAGTCGGTAATCGAGGAGTAACGCCGCGGAAACAACCCGACTTTTGAATGAGCACAGGACAGGGAGGTCTGCGATGACGGTGATGGAGAGCTGGGTGTCCGGCGAGGTCGGCACCAGTGAGACGCCCTTCGAGGCGGAGGCACGGCATTGGACGTCCGCGTGTACGCGGAGCCATCTGATCCCGGGGCGCGGCGTGGCCGTGCTCCTGCGCGGCGGCGCCCAGGCCGCACTGTTCCGGCTCGCCGACGGCAGCCTGCGAGCGGTGGGCAACATCGACCCCGTCGCCCGGGCCGCGGTGATGTCCCGGGGACTGGTCGGCGACCGGCACGGTGAACCAACCGTCGCGTCGCCACTGCTCAAGCAGGTGTTCTCGCTCGTGGACGGGAGGTGTCTCGACGACGCGTCGGTGCGGCTGCCGGTGTACCCGGTCCGTGTCGTCGAGGGGCGTGGCGGCGACGTCGTCCAGGTGTGCGTGACCCCGGTCGGGTCCACGTGACGGCTGGGGGGCCGCCGCGTGGCGACGAGCTGCGCGGCTTCACGGTGGGGATCACGGCGTCGCGTCGGGCGGACGAGCTCGCGACGCTGCTCGTCCGGCGGGGTGCGGACGTCGTGCACGCGCCGGCGATCCGGATCATCCCGCTCGCCGACGACACCGAACTGGCCCGTGTGACCGAGACGATCGTCGCGGACCCGCCGGACGTGATCGTCGCGACCACCGGCATCGGTTTCCGGGGCTGGATGGGTGCGGCCGAGGGCTGGGGAACGGGCGAGGAACTGCTCACCGCGCTGGGGTCCACGAGGATCCTGGCTCGCGGTCCCAAGGCGACCGGAGCGGTGCGCGCCGCCGGCCTGCGCGAGGAGTGGTCGCCGGAATCCGAGTCGTCGGCGGAGGTGCTCGAACATCTGTTGGGCGAGGGGATCGCGGGCCGACGAATCGCTGTGCAACTGCACGGTGCAACCACCGAATGGGAACCCGCACCGGATTTCTGCGCGGCGCTGCGGGCCGCCGGGGCCCACGTGATCGCGGTGCCCGTGTACCGATGGACGCCGCCGGACGACTGCAGCGCGATGGACCGGCTGATCGAGTCCGTCGGGTGCGGTGGGCTGGACGCGGTGAGCTTCACGAGTGCGCCCGCGGTCGCCTCGATCCTGGGCCGCGCCAAGCAGACCGGTGCGCTCGAACCGCTGCTCCGGGCGTTTGACGGGCGGGTGCTCGCGGCGTGTGTCGGACCCGTCACCGCCGCGCCGTTGACCGCACTCGGGGCACCTACGACGATGCCGGCACGCTCACGTCTGGGGTCGCTGGCCCGGCACATCGCGGACGAGTTGCCACGGCGGGACGCGCAGGTGCGGGCGGGCGGCCACGAACTGAGCGTGCGCGGCACGTGCGTCGTCGTCGACGGCGAGGTCAAGGTGCTCTCACCCGCCGGAATGGCACTCGTACGACGCCTGGCGGAGCGGCCCGGCATGGTGGTCTCCCGTGCGGACCTGCTGGCGTCGCTCCCCGGCGGCAGCGGTGATCCGCACGCCGTCGAGACCGCGATCGCGCGGCTGCGCAGCCACCTGGGGGCACCCAAGGCGGTGCAGACCGTCGTCAAGCGTGGCTACCGGTTGGCGCTGGACCCGGCGGAGTACGACCGGCTGCTCGAGGCAAGCCGGTGAGCGCCACGGAGTTGGTGCTCGTCGCGCACGGCACCCGCAGCCGCGCCGGCGTCGAAACCGTTGCGGCGCTCGCCGAAGCGGCGGCCGAGCAGGTCGGGGCGGTGCGCACCGCGTTCGTCGACGTGCTGGGGCCGTCGCCCACCGAGGTGCTGTGCGACGTCCGCGGACCGGCAGTGCTCGTGCCCGCGTTCCTGGCGTCCGGGTACCACGTGCACACCGACGTGCCCCGTGCGGTCGCGGACAGCGGACACCCGCGGGTCGTCGTGACCCGCGCCCTCGGCCCGCACCCCGCCCTGGCAAGGGTGCTCGAACAGCGACTGCGCGAATCCGGTTGGCGGCTCGGCGATGCCGTGGTGCTCGCCGCGGCGGGGTCGTCGGATCCGCGGGGCCGGCACGACGTACGCCGCGCCGCGGCGATGCTGTCGGCGCGGGTGCGCCGTGACGTCCCGGTCGGCTACATCGCCTCCGGCACGCCGACGGTGGCCGAGGCCGTCGCCCGACTTCGGGCGGAGGGGGAACGGCGCGTGCGCGTCGCGTCGTACCTGCTGGCGCCCGGCCTGTTCCACACGCGGCTGGGTCAGGCCGGGGCGGACGGGGTCGCGGACCCGCTCGGCGCGCACGACGCGATCGCCGACCTGGTCGCCGAGCGCTTCTTCCTGGCGAGTCCGCGAGCGGCGCGGGTCAGCGGCGGAACCCCAGCTGCCGCTCGGCGTTCGACAGTGCGCTGACGATGCACGTGCCGATCGGTCCGCGCCGATCGAACATCGTCGTGCTACCGACGGAGATGCCGTCGACGCTGAGGTGATTGTCTGCCTCGATGCCGATCTCCGGTCCCTCCGGCAGCCGGGACAGCGCGAGGGTCAGGTCTGCGTTGATGAACCCGATGCCGGCGGTGCCCCAGTTGGTCATGAGGCTGGTGGTCTCGCCGACCATCGCGGCGCGGGCGAACGGTGACGGTTCCTCCCCGGCGACCACCGGGATCTGGTACTGCCACATGCGCTTGCGGCTCGAACCCTCGTGATCGCGCAGTGACGGTGACCAGCCGGCGGGATGGCCGTCGCTGCCGATCCACGGATGTGACGGTGCCTGCAACGGTTCGAGGAGGCTCAGCGGCGGCGGTTGCGGTGTGTCGGGGCGAGTCCAGAGCTCGCCCGGCGGCTGCTCCGAGCGGCGCAGGAACACCACCGAGGCGCGGGCGACGGCCTCGCCCTGCTGGATCACCTCGGCGTCGGCGACGCGGATACGGTTGCCGTCGCGGACGCTGCGGGTGACGACGTGGAGTTGCTCGGCCCGTGCCGGGCGGAACAGGTCGACGGTCAGGCGCGCCGGCACGAATCCCTCTGCGCCGTGCTCGTTCTCGATGGCCCGCGCGAGGATGCCGGTGATCGCCGGCCCGTTGATCATGTCGGGTGACCACTTGCTGATACCCATGTCGAGCGGGAAGAACCCGTCGCCGTCGCGGCGCAGGAATCCGATCTCGGTCGTGTCCACAACTGCTCCTTCGTCGACTGCTTCCCGGAACATACGACATCGGCGGTGACCGGAGACACAGGCATTGCCGTCGCGCGCCCGACTTCTTTGCGCATCGGTGTGCAGGAAACACTCCCGACGGGGGTCGAACCGGACTACCGTGAGAAGCGACCGGGCACGCTCGGCCCAATCGATACGTCCAGGTCCGGGACTGGGAGCGTGCGAGGCGGACGTCGGCGCAGGAGGTTCTTCGGATGACCGCGACATCGGTGGACAGAGAGGGCTTCAGTTCGCTCCGCAAGGGCGGACTCAACTGGGACGCATTCCCGCTCAGACTGTTCGTGAAGGGCAATGCCAAGTTCTGGAATCCGGCGGACATCGACTTCACGCAGGATGCCGAGGACTGGGCCTCACTCACCAGTGAGGAGAAGCGCAGTTCCACGTACCTGTGCACCCAGTTCATCGCCGGCGAGGAGGCGGTCACCGAGGACATCCAGCCGTTCATGAAGGCGATGGCCGCAGAGGGGCGGTTCAACGACGAGATGTACCTGACGCAGTTCTGCTTCGAGGAAGCCAAGCACGTCCAGGTGTTCCGGCGGTGGATGGACGCCGTCGGCCTCGACGGCGATCTCCACCCGTTCGTTGCCGAGAACCCGCACTATCGCACGCTGTTCTACGAGGAGCTGCCGCGATCCCTGCGGATCCTCGAGACCGATCCCAGTCCGGCCAACCAGATCCGCGCGAGCGTCACCTACAACCACGTCATCGAGGGCAGCCTCGCGCTCACCGGTTACTACGCGTGGCAGCGTGTGTGCACCGAGCGCGGGATCTTCCCGGGCATGCAGGAACTCGTCCGTCGCATCGGTGACGACGAGCGTCGGCATATGGCGTGGGGCACCTTCACGTGCCGCCGGCACGTCGCCGCCGACGACAGCAACTGGGACCTCGTCCAGCAGCGGATGGGGGAGCTTCTCCCGCACGCGCTCGACATGATTCAGTGGGTCAACGACCAGTTCGAGGAACCGCCGTTCGGCATCGACCCCGCGGTGTATCTCGAGTACGCCGCGGACCGGGCGCAACGTCGCCTCGGTGCGATCGAGTCGGCCCGGGGCCGGCCGGTCGAGGAGATCGACCTCGACTACTCACCCGAGGCGCTCGAGGAGACGTTCGGTGAGGAGGACGCTGCGGTCATCGCCGAGGTCGCGGCGGAGGCGACATCGATGTGAGAGGTGTCTCCATCTCAGAGATCGCTTAATTGCCGCGGCTACCGTTCGCGGACCTATGAGCGAACACGACAAACCCCGCCGCCGCAGACTCTCCACCCGACAGGTCGTCGCGCTCCTCGGCCTGCTCGTCGTCGCCGTCGTCGGTACGGTGTCGTACTTCACCGTGTTCGCCGACGAACCCGTGGTCAGGGCCGACCCCGACACGTCGCTCGAGGCGGGTCCGCCCGCCGACTCGGATGCCGACGCTCTCGCGCAGGCCCGCCGGAGCCTGCAGCAGACCAGCCTGCCGCTGTCGCTGTTGAACGGTGGGATGAACCAGCTGGTGGACGGGGGCCGGCAGCTCGACGACGGCGCCAACCAGCTCTCGGTGGGACTCGGGCAGGCTCGGGACGGGGCGGGGCAGCTGTCTGCCGGGCTCGACCAGTTGAGCGGAGGCGTCGGACAACTCGGTGACGGCGCGCAACAGATCAGCGGCGGCGTCGACGAGGTCGTGGACCGGCTCTCCGGGCTGGGGGAGCTGCAGGGGCAGGTCACCGGTTCGCTGCGGCAGGTGGCGGCAGCGCTGTCGGCATCCACCGATCCGGTGTCGCAGGCCGCGTCGGGGCGGGTGAACGACCTCGTCGCGCAGCTCGACGCCGAGGGGCTCGGACCGGACACCCTCGCGCAGCTCGCCATGCTGAAGGACGGCGCTCGTCAACTGTCGTACGAGCTGAGTGATCCGTCCGCCCAGTTCGTCAGCGGTGTGGGACAGGTTGCGGACGGCGCCCGGCAGCTGAGTGACGGCCTCGCGCTCCTCGACGACGGTGGCAAGGCCCTCGCCGACGGAACCGGGCAGCTCGTCGACGGCACCGGGCCGATCACCGGTGTGGTGCAGGGGCTTTCGACGAACGTGTCCGACGCATCGAAAGCGCTGCCGTCGGCGCAGACGAAGGCGTCCGAGGCGGACACTGCCGTGCAGGCCGCCCCGGACGCCGACCGAACCCCGGCGTGGATCTACGTCGCCGGTGCGCTGACGCTGCTACTCGTCGTGGCAGCGGTCGCGCGGGGGTCGTTCGTGCTGGGTCGCCGTCAGATGTCGCCGAACGCGGCGGCGTAGGTGATCGTCCCGCCCGGGATCGGGCGCCCGTCCAACGCGAGCACCATGAGGGCGTCCTCGGGTACGACGACGTTCATTCGCACGTCGTGCGCGGACGCGCGGGTGAACCCGAACCTCGGGTAGTACTCCGGGTGCCCGAGGACGGTCACGAAGTGCTCGCCGCGCTGCTTCGCGGCGTCGAGCACCGCACGGATCGCGGCCGAGCCGGCACCGGTCCGCTGATACTGCGGCAGCACCGCGCACGGTGCCAGACACAGTGCGGGGGTGTCGCCGATGTGGCAGCGCGTGAGCAGCGCGAACCCGACGGGCTCGCCGTCGGCGTCGACGGTGAGCATCGACAAGCCGTCGACCCACGCCGGATCGCGGCGCAGCGCGTCGACGAGATCGGCCTCCTCGGCGGTGTCGAACGCAGCCAGCAGGATCCGGCGGACGGCGTCGCTGTCGGTGTCGCTCTCGGGCCGGGTGGTCCAGTGAATGGTCATGTAATCCTTCCGTTTCAAGGGGATTCGGGTTTCAGTCTCGGCGCCCGCGGAGGCGATACAGGGCTTTGATGTCGCGCGTGATGGCCTTGTCCGCGGCGGTGCGCTTGCCGGCCTGCCGGGCGTCGCCGCGAGACGCCGCCCATTCGCTCTCGCGCAGCATTCGGCGGTAGCGGTCGAGCCGCTCGAGGTCGAGTCGACCGTCGGTCACCGCGTCCTGGACCGCGCATCGCGGTTCGCTGCGGTGCCGGCAATCCCGGAATCCGCAGCCCCGGGCCATCTCTTCGATGTCACCGAAGACGTGCTCGATGCCGTCGCCGACGTCGTGCACGCCGATGCCTCGCAGTCCTGGGGTGTCGATCAGTACACCGCCTCCCGGGACGGGGAACAGTTCCCGGTGCACCGTGGTGTGCCGTCCCTTGCCGTCGGTGGCGCGGACCTCGTTCGTATCCATCCGGTCTTCGCCGAGCAGGGCGTTGGTCAGCGAGGACTTGCCGGCACCGGACGGGCCGAGCAGCACGGTGGTTCCGGGTAGGCGCCGCGCGAGTTCGTCGATGCCCTCTCTGGTGCGGGCGCTGACGGTGACGACGTCGACACCGATCGCCAGTGCGGAGACCTCGTCCGCTGCGGTCCCCGGATCGCACTCGGCGGCATCGACTTTCGTCAGAACGATCAACGGTGTGGTGCCGGCGTCCCAGGCCAGCGCCAGCAGCCGCTCGATTCGGCCCGGCTTGATCGGTGCGGCGAGTGACACCACGACGCAGGCGGTGTCGACGTTGGCCGCCAGAACTTGGCGATGCGACGTCCGACCCACCGATGCTCGTGCGATCACGCCGCGTCGCGGCAGTACTGCCACGACTCGAGGTTGCGGGCCGAGTTCGAGTGCAGCCCAGTCTCCGGTGCACACCGTGTGCTCGGGATCGGACGTCGTGACGGCCGTGCTGTCGGCACGTACCGAACCGCTCGCGGTCAGTACGTGGCAGCGACCACGGTCGACCCTGGCGACGCGGGCAGCGACGAGCCCTCGGGATTCGTACTCGGTGAACTGTTCGGCGAGCGTGCCGTCCCAGCCGAGTGCGGCGAGGTCCTGTGCGGAGGAGTTGGGGGATGGTGTGGAAGACGATGGTGAAGAAGACATGGTGAGACCCTTCGGGATCGGGCCCCGTCCGAGGACGCGCTTCACCCTCGGCGCGCTGTTGCGCACCGTCCGGTCAGGAAGAGGGGATTCGACTCAGATCGAGGCCCGGGATGTGAGGATGGTCCGGGCAGTGCCCACGGCAGTGGCTGTCACCGCAATCATCGACTCACCTCCTGGTCGCTCTCGAACGTCTGCGGACGACCCTAGCGACCGGTGCCGTTGCTCCGCAACGTGATTTTCGCGGGCGGTCCGCGCAGGCGGGTGAGGCGGCGGGTGAACTTCGAGCGAAAACTCCGATCGGGACACTCGGGGCGATTCGCTCGGTATGGTCCGGCGTGGTTCTGCGGTCCGGTGAGGTCCGGCGCGTTCGTGTTCCGGGGGAGAGGGTTTCACATGAGGCATCCGAGATTTTCGGCGACGCGTCTGTTCGTGGCCGCAGCCGCCGCGGCGGTGGTCCCGCTGGTCGCCGTTCCGGCAACGGCGTCCGCGGGCGGCGACACCGTGGGCGGCGACTCCTCGGGCGGTGCGGTGACGGCAGTGTCGAAAGCCTCCGGCGCGTATCTGGTGAAATCGACCGCGGTATCCGATCGCAGGGTGAACATCTCGGTGTACTCGCCCTCGATGGACCGCAACATTCCGCTCGAGGTCATTCGTCCCGCGGACGGGAGCGTGCCGCGCCCCACGTTGTACCTCCTCAACGGCGCGGGCGGTGGCGAGGACCGGGCCACGTGGCAGCGGAACACGGACATCAACCAGTTCTTCCAGGACAAGAACGTCAATGTCGTCACCCCACTCCAGGGCGCCTTCAGCTACTACACCGACTGGCAGAAGGACGACGAGAAGCTGGGCCGCCAGAAGTGGCAGACCTTCATGCTCGAGGAACTGCCTCCCGTCATCGACGCCGAGTTCGGTACGAACAAGGTGCAGTCGATCGTCGCGATCTCGATGACCGGCACGTCGGTTCTCAACTACGCGATCGCCAAGCCCGGCTTCTACCGGAGTGTCGGCTCGTTCAGCGGCTGCGCCGAGACGGCGACGCCGGCCGGCCAGAGTTTCATCCAGACCGTGGTCGGTCTCCGCGGCGGGGTGGACGTCACCAACATGTGGGGGCCGCTCGACGGGCCCGGCTGGGGGCAGAACGATCCGGTGGCCAACGCCGAACGCCTGCGGGGCACGGAACTGTACATCACCACCGGGTCGGGACTGCCCGGTCCGCACGAGACACTGGACGGTCTCGGGATCGACGGTCGCCCGGCCGCGCTGGCCAACCAGGTGATCGTGGGCGGCATCATCGAAGCGGCAACGAACTACTGCACCCACAATCTCGCGAATCGTCTGGCCCAGTTGCAGATTCCGGCGACGTTCGACTTCAAGCCGGGTGGCACGCACTCGTGGGGCTACTGGCAGGACGACCTGCACAACTCCTGGCCGATGATCGCGCGGTCGTTGGGGATCTGATCACGCGTCCCGCACGCCCCGGCTCCTCGGGCGAGACTCGATAGTTGCGCTACGTACCTTTGGGTTGGTTTCATCGACGGTGCACGTGTGGTCGGGGAGTCATCGTGGTCGGGGCGGAAGTGGGGAGGGTCGGCGTCCATGCCGTATCTGGGTTTGATCGTGATGGTCCTGTGGGTGTTCTGTCTGGTCGACGTGATCGTCGCCGACGAGCACGCCGTACGGAACATCCCGAAGGTCGGTTGGGCCGTCGTCGTCGTGCTGGTGCCGCTGCTGGGCTCGGTGCTGTGGCTGGTCGCGGGCCGTCCGGAAGGCGGATACAGCGCATCGCGTCGTTCCGGACCGCCGTCGGCGTTCCCCGAGTACGACCGGCCGGGACGACACATCGCGCAGGACTCGGAGACCGACGAGGAGTTCCTGCGGCGTTGCCGGGAGCGCGCCGAGGAGCAGCGCCGGATCGGTCGGGAGCAGCGGCGGGCTCAGCCCGACTGACCCGCCGTCACGTCGGGAGGGGCAGCAGCTCCACACTCTGACCGTCGACCGGGGCGGGCGGGACGAGCGCGAGCGCCTCCCTCCCGATCAGCCCCGCCAGGTGTGCGGTGCGCACGATCGTGTCGGCCCGCCAGGTCCCGTCCACCTGCCGCGTGACGGGCACGATCCGGGCGACCGAGGCACCGACCTGCGACGCGTTCGACACCGCGCCGGTCATCGGTACGACGGGCGTGCGCACGGTCAGCGCGTCGACGATCGCCGGCATCACCATCAGCAAGGTCGCCACCGCCGCGACGGGATTGCCGGGCAGTCCAAGGACCACCCGGCCGTCGGGCAACATGGCGGTCACCTGCGAACCTCCGGGCCGACAGCGCACCCGTCCGACGACGATCCGGGCGCCGGCACGCAGAAGTGCGCTGCGGAGTTGATCGGCGGCGCCGCCACCCGTCGCGCCGACGACCACGATCACATCGGCGTCCCGGGCGCCGTCGAGGAGGGTGTCGAAGCCGTCGGCGGTGTCCCGAAGATGCGTGTCGGCGACGGTTCGGACCCCGCAGTGCCGCAGCAGGTCCGGCAGCACAGGTCCCAGCGAGTCGCGCGTCTGACCGGCGCGCAGGGGGCCGCTGCGTCGAATCTCGTCGCCCGTCACCACGACGTGTGCGCACACCGGTCCGCGCACCTCGGCCGTCGTGGCCTCCGCGCTCGCGGCGGCCGAGACGAGCATCGGAGTCACCGCGGTCCCTGCCTCGGCGAGGTGATGGCCGGGCTGCCAGTCCTCGCCGCGGCGACGGGTGTCGTCGCGCTCCGGGGTCTCGGGGCGCCGCACCACGAGCCTGCCCACCGAATCCGGTGCCACGTCCACGAATTCGTCCCGGATCACCGACGTCGCACCGCGCGGGACCTGGGCGCCGGTCGCGATCCGCACCGCGTCCCCGGGGGTGAGCACGAGATCGGAGGCCGCCCCGGCGTATCGGATCTCGGCGTGCAGTCGCCACGGTCCCCGTCCCGAGACGGCATAGCCGTCCATCGCGGAGACGTCGAAACGGGGCAGCGCCTCCGCCGCGACGAGCGGGGCAGCGAGTGTGGCCCCCAGCGCGTCGCCGAGAGCGGACGCACGGATCGGTAAGGGCGCGAGCGTGTTCCGGATCGTCGTACGCGCCGTAGTGATGTCCATCGGCCCCGGCACGTGGGTGACGCGGGCCCGCTCGACGTCGGCCGGAGTGTCGCAGTCGGCGACGCCCGCGCACACCAGCGTGACGTGACGGTCCGGCACGAGCGACTTCATCGGCAGGTTCGTGAGGTCGGGCAGCGCGTCGAGACGCGCGGCGAGCGCGGTCCGGCGCCACGCCGACAGCAGGAATTGCAGTCGGCCGGCGTCGTCCTCCGCGAACGCGGCCTCCGCGCCGGGGTCGGCGCCCAGGCTCGCGACGAGAGCCGCGACGACCGTCGCGTCGAGGCTCGGCAGGTCGGCGGCGAGAAGCACGACGATGTCGCCGGGTGCTCGATCGAGCGCGGCCAGGCCCGCAGCCAGCGCGGCGACCGGGCCGGCGCCGGCGGGTGACTCCTGCGTCTGCACGATCGCGGCCGGCAGGTCGTCGCGGTGCGGACCCACGACGACCACCCGATCACAGTCGGCGACGGCGTCCAGTGCGGTGTCGAGCATCCGACGGCCCGCCACGACGAGGCCGGGTTTGTCGATCCCGCCCATCCGGGTCGCACGTCCACCGGCGAGCACGATCGCGGCGGGGTGCCCGCCGGGAGGGCCGAAGGTCTGCATGGCCCAATGCTGCCCCATCGGGTGTACGCGTGCGCCGCCGGTCAGAACCGGTGGCGTGCCGCCCCGAGATCCACCCGACCGTCCCGGATCGGCACACCTTCGAGCTCGAGCTTCGCCAACTGGCGACGGGCGAGATGGGCCGCCGGCCGGCCCGACGCTCCCAGGACTCGGTGCCACGGGAGGTCGGCGGAGTCGGTACGCATGATCCAGCCGACGGTGCGGGCGCTGGAAAGTCCTGCGGCCGAGGCGATGTCTCCGTACGTGGCGACCCGACCGAGTGGAATCGAGGCGACCAGGTCGCGGACGCGCTCGATCTGTTCCTCGGTGGTGGCGGCCACGTGCGGTCCTACAGCAGCTTGCGGACGAGGGAAGCGACTTCGTCGGGCTTCGCGTGGGCGACCATGTGGTCGCAGTCGAGGTCGGCAATGGTCAGGTCGTCCCCGAGATGCTCGGCGAGCGCGGCGCGGAACTCGGGCGTGACGTACGGCGGCTGCACGCGCAGTGCCTGCACCAGAACCGTCGGGATGCCCTTGGGTGGGAGGACGAACGGGCGTGCCATCTCGCCCCACGACGCGACGACGGCCGGAACCGACATGCGCCAGCCGACTCGTCCGTTGTCGAGTTCGACCAGGTGCTCGGCGAGGTCGGCGTCGAGGGCCTCGGTGGGCACGTCGGCCCACGCGCCGTGCAGTTTCTCGGAGCGGGCCTCCGCTGCGTCGGTGTAGTCGGGGTGGGCGGCGACGAGTCCGGCGATCCGGCTCATGTTCTCCGGGTCGAGCCCGAGGGCGGGATCGAGCAGGACGACCCCGCGGATCCGATCCGGTACCGCCTGCGCGAGATGCAGCGCGATCGCGGCGCCGTACGAGTGGGCCACCACGACGACGGGGCCGGTCGCGTGCTCGTCGAGCACTCCGACCAGATCGCCGACGTGTGTGTCCAGACCCCACGGCGGCGTCCACGGGGAGCGGCCGTGGCCGCGCAGATCTGGTGCGATGATCCGGGTGTCACCGAGCTGGCCGGTGCCGAGCGCCTCCCACCGGCGTCCGTGCCCGGTGAGTCCGTGCAGGGCGAGCACTTCGGGTGCTCCGGGCGTGCCGAACAGGTACGTGTGGAGACCGCGCATGTCGTCCACTATGCCGGATGCGACGTCTGTCGGACCCGTCTGGTGAGATTCCCTGTATGAGCGAAACGGGCGCACGCACGAGGCAGACGGCGCCCACCGCACGGCTCGTCGGGCGACGCGGATCGACGCCGTCGCTGCGCACCTGGCCGGCGGACCCCGCACGGGTCCTGACCGGTGCACCGCCCGGCCGCGGCTGGCACCCCTGGCAGATCCTCGGGGGCCCGGGGACCGGGAAGACGACGCTGCTGGTCGATGCCGCGGTGGCCCGGATCGTTGCCGGCGAGGATCCCGAGTCGGTGCTCGTGCTCACCCAGTCGCGCCGAGCGGCCACCGCGATCCGGGAGCAGATCACCGAGCGACTGCTCGCGGCCGAGCACGACCCGGAGAGCCCCGGGGTCCAGCCCCGGGCCACCCGGGAGCCCCTCGTCCGGACGGTGCACTCGTACGCCTTCGCGGTACTGCGGCTGCAGGCCGCCGCGCACGGTAATCCGCCGCCGCGGCTGATCACCGGTGCGGAGCAGGACGCGGTACTGCGCGAGTTGCTGCGTGGCGACATCGCGGACGGCGGGGGAATGTGGCCGGAGCGGTTGCGTCCCGCTCTGGGAATGACCGGTTTCGCCGTCGAACTGCGCAACCTCATGCTGCGCGCCAACGAGCGCGGCCTGGGCCCGGAGGATCTGATCGATCTCGGATATGCCCACGACAAGGCCGAATGGGTCGCGGCGGGGCGGTTCGCCGCCCACTACGAGCAGGGCATGCTGCTGCGTGGCGCGGTGGGAATGGAGGCGCCGGAGGCCACCGCGCCGGCGCTCGACGCCGCCGAGTTGATCAGCGCGGCTCTCACCGCGTTCGCGACCGACCGGGACCTGCTGCGCCGCGAACGCGCCAGGGTGCGGCACCTGCTCGTCGACGATGCCCAGCACCTCGATCCGCAGGCCGCGCAGTTGGTACGCCTGATCGGAACCGGGACCGCGAGCACCGCGATCGCCGGCGACCCGGACCAGGCGATCTTCGCGTTCCGTGGCGCGGACCCACGGTTCCTCACGGGTCTCGCCGATCGCGGGGACCTCGCGCAGGTGATCCTCGACACCAACTTCCGGGCGGCGCCGGCCGTCGCACGGGTGGCGGGGCGGATCGCGGGCCTGCTCCCCGGCAACCCGCCGCACCGCGGCGCGGCGGTGCCCGTCACCGAGGACGACACCGACGGGCGTGCAGTGGTCCGGGTGCTGTCGACTCCGGCCAAGGAGGCGGCGCTCGTCGCGGACACCCTGCGGCGCGCGCACCTGATCGACGGCGTGCCGTGGTCGGAGATGGCGATCGTTGCGCGGTCGGTGCCGCGGGTGCTGCCGCCACTGCGGCGCGCGCTGCTCTCGGCGGGAGTGCCGGTGACCACCGCCGCGAGCGAACTGCCGCTCGCGAAGCAGCACGGGGTGGCCGGATTGCTGTCCGTCATGCGCGCCCTCGTCGGCGGCGAGTTCACCGGCGAGGACGCGATCGCGCTGCTGTCGGGTCCCATCGGTGGGGCCGAGCCGGTGAGCCTGCGGCGGCTGCGTCGCGGCCTGCGACGGGTCGAGTTGGCGTCGGGTGGCGACCGCGACTCGGCCGAGCTGTTGCGGGCGCTCATCGTGGACGGGCCGGACGCCGACGGGGTGGCACACCTGCTTCCCGGACTGACGGATGTCGAATCGCTCTCGCTGCGCAGGGTGCTGAAGGTGCTGCGGCGCGCCCGGGTACCGCTGCAGCGCGGCCGGGGCATCGAAGAGGTGCTGTGGGCGGCGTGGCAGGCGACCGGGCTCGAGCGTCGCTGGGCGGCGGCCTCCGCGTTCGGCGGGCCGATCGGCGCCCAGGCCGACCGCGATCTCGATGCGGTGGTGGCTCTCTTCGATGCTGCCGCGAACTACGTCGACCGACTGCCGCGGGCTCAGTTGTCCGGGTTCGTCGACTACCTCGTCGAGCAGGCGATTCCGGGGCCTGCCCCGATGCGCGCCGTGGCGTCGCAGGAGACCGTGACGGTGCTCAGCGCGCACTCGGCGGCGGGACGGCAGTGGCGGGTGGTCGTCGTGCTCGGCGTCCAGGAGGGGCTGTGGCCCAGCCTCGGGGCGCGCGGAACGCTGCTCGGCACCGAGGAACTCATCGAGATCACCAGCGGGCTCGGCGAGGTCGACAAGACGCTGTCGCGGACCGCGCCGCTGCTCGCAGAGGAACGGCGCCTGTTCCTGGTGGCGTGCAGCCGGGCTCGCGATTCGCTGCTCGTGACAGCGGTCGACTCGTCGAGCGGCGACACCGAACTGGTGCGCTCGCGGTTCGTGGACGACTTGTTGCGCGGCGCCGACGACCTCGACGTCGACGAGGTCGCGCCGGTCACCGACGACACCCCCCGCGTCCTCGCCTTGCCGGCCCTGGTTGCCGAGTTGCGCAGTGTGGTGTGCGATCCCGAGGTGGCGGTCGCCGACCCGGAGCGGCAGCAACGGGCGGCGCACCAGTTGGCGCGGCTCGCCGAGGCCGGCGTCCGCGGCGCGCACCCCGACCAGTGGTACGGAACGTCGGCGCCCAGTTCCGATGTGGGGCTGTGGGATCCGGAGGACGGACCGGTTCCGCTGTCGCCGTCGACGATCGAACTGATCGCCAACTGTCCCCTGCGGTGGATGCTCGAGCGGCACGGGGGCAGCGACGGCGACAACACCCACGCCATCGCGGGCACGCTCGTGCACACCCTCGTGCAGGCGCTGGCCGGCCACATCCCGCCGGATCAGGTGGACCACGCCCTGGAAACGGCATGGGACTCGGTGGATCTCGGCTCGGAGTGGTTCTCGCGCCGCGAACTCGAGCGCACGCGGGGCATGCTCGACAACTTCGCGGACTGGCTGCGGGGCACTCGATCCGAACTCACCGAGATCGGCGTCGAGGTGGCCGTGGACGGCGTGCTCGAACCCCGCACGGAGGGCGAGGCGACCGTGCGGATCCGCGGCCGGATCGACCGGCTCGAGCGCGACTCGGACGGGCGGCCCGTCGTCATCGACGTCAAGACCGCGAAGGCCGCGGTCACCAAGGAACAGGCCGAGCAGCACGCACAGCTGGCGGCCTACCAGGTGGCCGCCGCCCGCGGTCTGATCGACGGGGTGCCGGCGTCGCAGCCCGGTGGCGCCCGTCTGGTGTTCGTGGCCAAGCCACACAAGAAGGAAGGGTCGACGCAGCGCATACAGTCCGCGCTCGACGACGACGGAGTCGCGCTGTGGGAGAACGTGATCCACGACGCCGCCGCGGCCACCCGCGGACCGGCGTTCCTCGCCAGGATCAACGACGGCTGCAGGCATTGTCCGGTGCTCTCGAGCTGCCCGGCACACGACGAAGGACGGCAGGTGACGTCGGAGTGAGCACCGTGCAGAGCGGGCGCCGCGTGAGCCCGGCCGAACTCGCGGAGGCGCTGGGGCAGTTCCCGCCGACGCCCGAGCAGGCCGCGGTCATCGAGGCTCCGCTCGGCCCCACCCTCGTCGTGGCCGGCGCCGGGGCGGGCAAGACCGAGACGATGGCGGCGCGCGTCGTGTGGCTGGTCGCGAACGGGCTGGTCGATCCCGAACAGGTCCTCGGCCTGACGTTCACCCGTAAGGCGGCGCAGCAGCTCACTGCCCGCATCCGTAAGCGACTCGCGAAGCTGGCCGGCTCGGCGCTGGTCCGCGATCTCGACCCCAGCGGGTCGCTGCGGTCCCGGATCCTTGCGAGTGAACCCGAAGTGAGCACGTATCACGCGTACGCCGGACGGCTGCTCTCCGAACACGGGCTGCTGCTGCCGATCGAGCCGTCCGCGACGCTGCTGTCCGAGACCGAGCTGTGGCAGCTCGCGTACCGGGTGGTCAGCGCCTGGGACGACGATCTCGACACCGACCGCAACCCCGCCTCGATCACCGAGTCGGTACTCGCGCTGTCCGGTCAGCTCGCCGAGCACCTCGTCGAACCGGCCGACCTGCGGGAGGCGCATACCGAACTGGACAAGCTGATCCACACGCTCCCGGCCGGGCCGAAACAGCGTGGCGGCCCGTCGAAGACGCTGCTGGACCTGCTCGAGGTGCAGCATCAGCGGCTCGATCTGCTGCCGCTCGTGCAGCGTCTGGCCGACACCCTGCGTCGTGAGGGCGCGCTGGACTTCGGCAGTCAGATGTCGCTCGCGGCACGCGTCGCGTCCGAGCATCCGGAGGTGGGGCGCAGCGAGCGCGCCCGGTTCCGGGTAGTGCTGCTCGACGAGTACCAGGACACCGGGCACGCGCAGCGAGTGCTGCTGTCGTCGCTGTTCGGTGGCGGTGAGGACGCCGGTTTGGCACTGACGGCGGTCGGCGACCCGATGCAGTCGATCTACGGCTGGCGTGGGGCATCGGCGGCCAACCTGCCGCGTTTCGCCACCGATTTCCCGCTCGCCGACGGCACCCCGGCGCCCAAGCTGGAATTGCTCACGAGCTGGCGGAACCCGCCGGAGGCCCTCGAGCTCGCCAACATGATCTCGGAGCCGTTGCGCGACAGGGGAGTCGAGGTCAGCAAGCTGCGGGCGCGGCCCGCGGCCGTCCCCGGCGACGTGCGGCTCGCCCTTCTCGACACCGTGGAGACCGAGCGCGCCTGGGTGGCCGACCGGATCGCCGAGCAGTACGAGGCGGCCCGCGTCGACGGCGCGAAGCCGCCCACCGCGGCCGTGCTGGTGCGACGCAACGCCGACGCCGCCCCGATCGCGGAGGAACTGCGGGCGCGGGGCCTCGCCGTGGAGGTGGTGGGCCTCGGTGGTCTGCTGCACACGCCTGAGGTGGCCGACGTCGTCGCGATGCTGCGCCTGGTCGCCGACCCGATGGCGGGCAGCGCCGCCGTACGCGTCCTCACCGGCGCCCGCTGGCAGATCGGTGCCGCCGACATCCGTGCCCTGTGGAAGCGTGCAGGCGAACTCGGGATCCGCTCCGACCACGGCGCCACCGGTGCGGTCACCGACGCGGCCGCCCTCGACGACGCGCTCGGCAGCGCCCTGCCCGGAGAGCAGTCGGAGCAGGCCGGCCTGGCCGACGCGCTCGCCGATCCCGGCCCGGCGCACCGGTATTCCGAGGCCGGGTACGTGCGGATCTGTGCGGTCGCCGCCGAGCTGGCGTCGCTACGGGAACGGCTGGGCCAGCCCCTCACCGAACTCGTCGCCGAGGTGGAACGCGTGATCGGCATCGGGATCGAGGCGCAGGCTCGGACACGGCAGTCCGAGGTGGGTGGCGCCGGACGCGAGCACCTGGACGCCTTCGCGGATGTCGTGTCCGGCTACGCGAACCGCACGTCGGCGACGCTGACGGGACTCCTGTCGTTCCTCGCCGCCGCCGAACATGTCGAGAACGGTCTCGCCCCCGGCGAGGTGGAGGTGGCGCCCGACCGTGTGCAGGTGCTCACGGTGCACTCGGCGAAGGGGCTCGAGTGGGAGGTCGTGGCGGTGCCGCACCTGACCGCCGGCGTCTTCCCTTCCAGCCAGGCGTCGGCGACGTGGCTGGGATCGGTGGCCGAACTGCCGCCCACACTGCGCGGTGATCGTGCCTACCCGGGTGAATCCGCCGACGGCGTCCCGGTTCTCGACCTCGAGAATCTGTACCACCGCAAGGACCTCGAGGACGCGATCAAGTCCCACAAGGACGCGCTCTCGACACGCCGTCTCGACGAGGACCGGCGCCTGTTCTACGTGGCGCTCACCCGCACCGAGCGGGCGCTGTTCGTGTCCGGCCATCACTGGGCCGAATCCGGTGCGGACCCCAAGGGCCCGTCGCCGTTCCTGCTCGAACTCGAGGAACTCGTGTCGACGTGGGAGGGTGAGCGACTCGGCGCGATCGACGTCTGGGCACCCGCGCCGGACGACGGCGCCGAGAACCCGCTCACGGCGACGCCGCGATCGGCGCTGTGGCCGCGGGATCCGCTGGGGCGCCGGCGAGCCGACGTCGAACGCGGTGCCGAACTGGTGCGCGGAGCGCTCGCGGGGTTGGGGAAGGCCGCGCCGGAGCCCGAGGCGGCGGACGACGACCCGGACAACTGGGCTGCCGATGTGGACGCGCTCCTCGCCGAGCGGAGGGAACGCGGACACGGCGGCACCGACGTGGAGATGCCGGCGCAACTGTCGGTCAGCCAGCTCGTCGACCTGGCCGCCGATCCCGACGCACTCGCGGCCCGGCTGCGTCGACCGTTGCCGTTCCCGCCGAACCCCTTGGCGCGCAGGGGGACCGCGTTCCACGCGTGGGTGGAACAGCGGTTCGGTGCCACTCGTCTGCTGGACTTCGACGAGCTTCCCGGCGCCGCCGACACCGGGGTGGGCACCGAGACCGAACTCGCTCTGCTGCAGGACGCGTTCCTGCGCTCGCCGTGGGCCGACCGCAGCCCCGTCGAGGTGGAGGTGCCGTTCGAGACTTCCGTCGCCGGGACCGTGCTACGCGGCCGGATCGACGCCGTCTTCGCCGACGCCGACGGCGGCTGGACGGTGATCGACTGGAAGACCGGCGCCGAGCCGTCCGCCGCGAACGAACGCGCCGTCGTGATGCAGTTGGCCGCCTACCGGATCGCGTGGGCCGAGCTGATGGCGGCGCGTCAGTCCCGGCTCACCGGACGGCCGGTGGAGCCGCCGCTCGACAAGGTGCGCGCTGCGTTCCACTACGTGCGTACCGGACGCACCATCGCGCCCGAGGATCTGCCCGACGCCGACCGTCTGGCACGTCTCATCACGACTGCCGGTGCTGAAGAGACGCCGGCCGACTGAAGCTGTCCGGTCAGGCCGCGTTGCGCCGGGCCCTCAATGCGTCGGCGACCAGGGGGATCTGCAGCGGCAGACGGGCCGCGGCGAGGACCTTCGCGGGCGTCGACGTGCGGTTCGACCGGAACCAGTCGATCGTCATCTGCACGTTGGCGGGAAACACGGCGACGAACAGTGCGGTCGCGAGCGTGCCGCCGAGCCGGCGCGTCCGGGGCACCGCGAGCGCCGCGGCCGTCGCGAGCTCGGCGACACCCGACGCGTACGTGTACGTGCGCGCGCTTCCGGGGAGCGCGCGCGGCACGATCGCGTCGAACGGCCGCGGCCGGACGAAGTGCAGTGTTCCGGCGCCGAAGAGCAGAGCGGCGAGGCGGAGAGCAGGAGCCTGACTGGATCGGTTCGGACGCTGTGACATGCGGCCACCCTGCCCCACGCGCCGTCGTTCCGCCACCGTCACCCCGATTTTCCTGTGCCGTTCCGCTATTCCGGGATCCGCGGTTAGGCTGCGAGCCGACTGTGTGAACTGCCAGTCGGAGCAGAGGAGATGGGGACCAGTGGATGCCCGGTAGGTTGAGAGCGCGGTTCGGGAACGCGGACGCGCTGACGGATCGGCCGGACTTCGCGCTAGTCGGCGTGCTCAAGGTCCCGGAGATGCAGACCAGTCCGTCCCGCGCCATCGCGCGGCGAGTCTCGTACGCGCTCGGCGCACTGGCGTTGGCCGTGCTCGTCGTCTACATCGACCGGGACGGCTACAAGGATGCGCAGGACAACCAGCTGTCGCTGCTGGACTGCATCTACTACGCGACGGTCTCGCTGTCGACCACCGGTTACGGCGACATCACCCCGATCACCCCGGAAGCGCGACTGATCAACGTTCTGGTCATCACGCCGCTCCGCATCTTCTTCCTCATCGTCCTGGTCGGTACGACCCTCTCGGCGCTCACCGAGAGCTCGCGCCAGGCGTTCAAGATCCAGCGTTGGAGGCATCGCGTGCGCAACCACACCGTCGTCGTCGGATTCGGTACGAAGGGACGTACCGCCATCGACGCCATGCTCGGAGACGGCATCGTGCCCTCCGACATCGTGGTGGTCGACACCGATCAGGTGGTGCTCGACACCGCGGCGAGCATGGGCCTGGTGACCGTGCACGGCTCGGCCACCAAGTCCGACGTGCTGCGGCTCGCCGGTGTGCAGAACGCAGCGTCGATCATCGTCGCCGCGAACCGTGACGACACCGCGGTCCTCGTCACACTCACCGCGCGCGAACTCGCACCCAAGGCGAAGATCGTCGCCGCGATCCGGGAGACCGACAACGCGCACCTGCTGCGGCAGTCGGGGGCGGATTCGGTGGTCGTCTCCTCGGAGACCGCGGGACGCCTGCTCGGTATCGCCCGCACCACGCCGAGCGTGGTGGAGATGGTCGAGGACCTGCTGACCCCGGAGGCCGGTTTCGCGATCGCCGAGCGTGAGGTCGAACCCGAGGAGGTCGGTGGTTCGCCGCGGCACCTGTCCGACATCGTGCTGGGCGTGGTGCGCGACGGCCGTCTGTTGCGGGTGGGGTCGCCCGAGGTCGACGCCGTGGAGGCCGACGACCTCCTGCTGTACATCCGGCGCGTCAGCAGCTGAGCGAAGTCGGGCGGACCGGTCCCTCGCAGTAGGGTCGTTCCCGTGCCGCACTTCGAACTGACCGAGACTCCACTGCTGTCGCGAGCCGCCCTCGACCGGGCGGAGGAACTGCGCGCGGACACCGACGCGCTGCGTGCCGGATGGGCGAACGCTTTTCTGCTGCGGGTCAATCCGCGGGGTCAGGTTCGGGTAGCCGACGGCGAACTGGTTCTCGAGCCGGCATCGACGCTGGGCGACGAACCGGCGAACGACGCGGTATTCCTGGGGCTTCACGGTACGCGCCACGTGTGGGCGGTACGGGTTCCGGCGATGACCGGCGAACTCGGTGATCTGCGAATGCTCGGCCACCGGCTCGACGAGTCGAGTGCGGGACTGCTGACAACCGCTGTGGCGCTGTTGAACTGGCACGACCACGCGGGCTACAGCGCGATCGACGGGGCCGCGACGGAACCGACGATGTCCGGGTGGTCCCGGATCAGCTCGAGCACCGGGCACGAGGAGTTTCCGCGCACCGACCCGGCGGTGATCTGCCTGGTGCACGACGGCGCCGACCGGGTGCTGCTCGCACGTCAGCCGGTGTGGCCGCCGCGGATGTTCTCGGTCCTCGCCGGATTCGTCGAGGCCGGGGAGTCCCTCGAGACGTGCGTGGTGCGGGAGATCCGCGAGGAGGTCGGGTTGGACGTGCACGACGTCCGGTATCTCGGCAGCCAGCCGTGGCCGTTCCCGCGTTCGGTCATGATCGGGTTCTCGGCCGTAGGCGACCCCGCCGCTCCGCTCGAATTCGCGGACGGCGAGATCGCCGAGGCCCACTGGTTCACGCGCGAACAGATCCGGTCCGCGCTCGACGCCGGCGACTGGACGTCGCGCTCGGACGCCGAGCTGCTGCTGCCCGGATCGATCTCGATCGCGCGAGTGATGATCGAGTCCTGGGCCGCAACCGACTGACGGGCCGACCGACGAGCCGAACGAGGGGCTAGAGGCCCAGGGCCTGCTTGACCTGCGCCAGGCTCGGATTGGTGGCGGTGCTGCCGTCCGCGTACTTCACGGTGGGGACGACATGGTTGCCGCCGTTGACGCTGCCCACGAACTCGGCCGACGCGGGATCGAGCTCGATGTCGATCTCGACGTACGAGATGCCGTTCTCGTCGAGCTGCTTCTTCAGGCGACGGCAGTAACCGCACCACGTGGTCGAGTACATAGTCAGGGCGGGAGCTTCGGTAGTCACGGCGCCTATAACACCACGATCGGTCCGTACTGTTCCCGCACGGGCGTACGTCACAGCGCAGCGGGTGCGGGCAGCCGGTGTCGGTGCGCCCTGAGAGGATGGACGGCATGTCAGCGGATGTCACCCCGGAGCGCACCGGAACCAGGCCCGACGAGGGCCTGGACCCGCAGCAGTCTGCCGCCGTGCTGGCACCGCGCGGCCCCGTGTGCGTACTGGCGGGCGCCGGCACCGGCAAGACCCGCACCATCACCCGCCGCATCGCACACCTCGTCGCGGGTGGGCACGTCTCGGCCGGTCAGGTCCTCGCGGTGACCTTCACGGCCCGTGCGGCCGGAGAGATGCGCGGGAGGCTCCGCGGGCTCGGCATCGGCGGGGGTGGGCCGCAGGTGCAGGCCCGAACGTTCCACGCCGCGGCGCTGCGTCAGTTGCGCTACTTCTGGCCGCAGGTGATCGGCGACACCGAGTGGCAGCTGCTGGACCGCAAGTTCGCGCTCGTCGGGCAGGCGGCGAGCCGGGTGGGGTTGTCCACCAGCACCGAGAGCATCCGCGACCTTGCGAGCGAGATCGAGTGGGCCAAGGGATCGCTCGTCGCCCCGGAGGACTACCCGGCTGTCGCGGCGCGGGCCCGGCGGGACATCCCGGCCGACGCCGCCAAGGTCGCGGCCGTGTACTCGGGCTACGAGGAACTCAAGGCCCGCAACTACGACGGCATGCTGCTCGACTTCGACGACCTGTTGCTGCACACGGCGGCCGCTCTCGAGGAGCACTCGGCGGTCGCCGAGGAGTTCCGTGACCGGTACCGGTGCTTCGTCGTCGACGAGTACCAGGACGTGACGCCGTTGCAGCAGCGGGTGCTGGACGCGTGGCTGGGGGATCGTGACGACCTCACCGTCGTCGGCGATGCCAACCAGACGATCTACTCGTTCACCGGTGCCACCCCGAAGTACCTGCTGGACTTCTCGCGCAGGTTCCCCGACGCGACCGTCGTGCGGCTCGAGCGCGACTACCGGTCCACCCCGGAGGTCGTCTCGCTCGCCAACCGGGTGATCGGGGAGGCCCGCGGCCGGATCGCCGGCACGCGCCTGCAGCTGATCGGGCAGCGGCCGTCCGGCCCCGAACCGACGTTCGCCGAGTACGACGACGAACCGGCCGAAGCCGCGGCGGTGGCGCGGCAGATCAAGAAGCTCATCGAGCAGGGTGTCGAACCGGCCGAGATCGCGGTGCTGTACCGCATCAACGCACAGTCGGAGGTGCACGAGCAGGCGCTCACCGAGGCCGGGATCCCGTACCAGGTGCGCGGCGGCGAAGGCTTCTTCACTCGGCAGGAGGTGCGGCAGGCGATCAACGCGCTGCGGCAGGTGGCAGGTCGCGACGACCTGCCCGAGGGCGCCGACACCGGCCAGGCGCTGGTGACCTTGGTGCGGGCGGTGCTGGTCCCGTTGGGGCTCACCGACGTCGAACCGACCGGCGCCCAGGCGCGCGAGCGGTGGGGTTCGCTCACTGCGCTGGTGTCGCTCACCGAGGAGTTGCTCGCGCACGACCCGCACCTCACGCTCGGTGGGCTGCTCGCAGAGTTGGCCGCCCGTTCGGAGGCGCGACATCCTCCGGTCGTGCAGGGCGTCACGCTGGCGTCGCTCCACGCCGCCAAGGGACTCGAATGGGATGCGGTGTTCCTGGTCGGACTCACCGAGGGGACGCTGCCGATCGCGCACGTGCTCGGCGACTCCAATTCGCCCGGCGACCAGGACGGCATCGAGGAGGAACGTCGGCTGCTCTACGTCGGCGTGACACGTCCCCGCGAACACCTGGCGCTGTCGTGGGCACTCGCGCGCAACGAAGGGGGACGCAAGTCCCGGCGCCGGTCCCGCTTCCTCACCAACGTGATCCCGGACGATTCGCCGGCGTCGCGGATCGCCAAGCCCGCACGCTCCACGAAACAGCGGCCGCGGTGCCGCGTGTGCGGTAAGCCGTTGCTGGACGCGACCGCGCACACGCTCGGCCGGTGCGAGGGTTGCCCGTCGAACCTCGACATGGAGCTTTTCGAGGCGCTCAAGGACTGGCGCCGGGAGACGTCCCGTGAGATGAAGGTGCCCGCCTACGTGGTGTTCACCGACAACACGCTGCAGGCGATCGCCGAGCAGCAGCCGCAGGACGAACGTGCGCTCACCGCGATTTCGGGGATCGGTGCGAAAAAGCTGGAACAGTTCGGCGCCGATGTTCTCGCCGTGGTGCGCGGCGAGTGGTCGTCGGCGACACTGGATCCCACGTGACCCACGATCCGCGGTAAAACCGCAGGTCAAAAATAACTTGTGCGGTCTGTTCGGGTTGCATACCCTGGACTGCACACCACGGGGTAAAACTTGTGTGCGGTAACTGTCGGACCGATACGAAAGGGAGGTGGCAAAAAGATGAACGACTGGAATGCAACTGCATTTGCAGCAGCAGCGCGTGCATCTGTGCCCGCAATCGCTGGCGCGTACCTCCCTGCGGCCGCCCCGGTCGCTGCGAGGAACGCAGCCGCCGCACCGCACGCAATCCGTCTGCGCGCAGCAGCAGAAGCAGCAGCCCCCGCATCCGTGGCCCGGAGTAGACACCGACAATTCGTTCGGTAGGCACTCCCGCCATTCCTCTCGAGGCCACGGATCGCAACTGCGAACCGTGGCCTTCGTGTTTCGAGCCCTCGAGCTCCAGGCCTTCGACTTCGGTTCGTATGACCACCGAAAGCCGGCGCCAGCCGCGAAACATCAGCAGAGGAGAACGACGTGTCTACCGCGACATGCCGAGTACAGAACGAGACCAGCACCGTGTCCGGCGGATTGGCAGTAGTCGACTCGGCACGCCCGGAGCTGCCCTGTCGAGTGGAAAACCCCGACCTGTGGTTCGCCGAGACACCTGCCGACCTCGAACGGGCCAAGGCGCTGTGCGGACAGTGCCCCGTCCGCAACCGGTGCCTGCGCGCCGCACTCGACCGCGCCGAGCCGTGGGGAGTCTGGGGCGGTGAGATCTTCGATCAGGGGGTCGTGATCGCCCGTAAGAGGCCGCGAGGTCGGCCCCGGAAGAACCCGGACCAACGCAAGGCGCTCGTCTGCGCCTGATGCACTCGTCGTGGGCTTCGACTCGAACAGAAGCCCACGACGAGGCCTTAGAGGTTTGAGCACCTCGACACAGGAGATGTCAAGGTGCTCCGAATCCATAGGTGTATGTTCCGGCCGTCCAATTCATCGTCGCGTGGTATTTGAAGCCCCGCATCCGTCCGTCTCCGACCTCCTCGGTGGCCGCGAAGCACTCGAAGACGGTGGTCGTTTCAGTCAAGTCGTCCGTTGATCCCCCACCGACGGGATCACAAGAAACGTTGAGGATCGGTCCGTCGATGATCGACTTCGAGACGTGTTCTTCGGCCATGGTCTTGACGCTGGATTCGAGCTGGATGACGTAAAGAGCTCGCTCTGCACGTTCTCCGTCGTCTTCCTTCTGCTTTGCGGCGGCCGCCGCGGCTGCGCGATCGGACTCGGCCTGAGCGGCCGCGGCGGTCGCCTGCCGGCGCTCCTCGGCCTTCGAATCGTTCGAAACCTTGACGGCGATCGCCGAGCCGATTCCGGCGACCACGAGCACCGCCAAGATTCCAAGCACGAGGGGGTGCTTGGTAAAACGCGGAATGGTGAAGATTCGAGAGCGCGTTGCAGGAGGCTTGCCACCCGCGATGCGCGAGGAGCCCGGGTCGGGCAACGCCAGCCATTGTTGTCCGTCCCAGTACCTTTGCCCGCCGTCCGGCGAGGGGTACCAGCCGGGCGCTGCTGAACGCGGCTCGTCAGACATTCCATAGTCCTCTCCGCCCACAGCAGTACCCTGTGGAACAGTCCCCTGCTCCTTCGTTCACCCGTGCAATGCAGTCGCCTGGAGGCGACTTGGCAGTCACCGCGCGGAGGTCACGTAGCGGAGTGCTCAGATCGAGCGATCTGAACCTAGTACCCAGACGTCCTGAGTGTCCTAAGAACGAGACTAATTGGGTTGTATTGACCTACGCGCCGTCGAGGCTCTCGAGACCGTCGGCGTCGTCGGAGAAGCCGGGCAGCCATTTGGTGAGGATCGCCATGTACGGGGCGCACGCGTCGAGTTGGGCACAGATGCCGACCGAACCCAGCAGCACCCGGAAGATCATCAGGTACTCGGCCGGGAGGTTGAGGGCACGCGCGGTTCGGAAGTGGCTGCCCGACAGATCGGTCGCCGTCCCGGCCGCCTTCTGCAGCCACGCACGTGTGAAGTGGAACGACTCGGATCGGATCGGATCGGTGAACGGGCGAAGGTAGTCGGCGATCTCCTGATCGGTGACAGTGCGACCGGGGAGCACGAAACCATTGGCGCGCAACAGTTCCGTCAGCTCGTCGAAGCGCTCCTCCAGGTTGAGGCGGACCATGCGGCCCAACACCGGGGGCAGCCCGTTCGGCATCGGGGCGGTCGCGCCGAAGTCGATGATCCCGAGGCGGCCGTCGTCGTGCAGCATGAAGTTGCCCGGGTGCGGATCGCAGTGCAGCAGCCCCACCTGCGCCGGCGAGACGAAGTGGAACTCCGCGAGCAGCGCGCCCGCGGTGTTGCGTTGTTCGGTCGTGCCGTCGGTGATGATCGCCGAGAGGGGGGTGGCCGTCATCCACTCCGTGACGACGACCTTGGGGGCGCTCGCGACGACCCGCGGCACGACGAAGCGGGGGTCGCCGTGGAACGCCTTCGCGAACGCGCGCTGATTGTCGGCCTCGATGCGGTAGTCGAGCTCTTCCTCGGTGCGTGCACTCAGCTCGTCGAGGATCGGTTTGATGTCCGTTCCCGGCATCACCGACGTGAACAGCCCGGCGAACCGGGTGAGCGTCTTCAGGTCGGCGCGCAGGGCCTCGTCGGCGCCCGGGTACTGGACCTTGACGGCCACCTCCCGTCCGTCGGCCCATACCGCGCGGTGCACCTGACCGATGCTCGCCGAAGCGGTCGGAGTGTCGTCGAACTCGGCGAAGCGATCGCGCCACTTGGTGCCGAGCTGCTGATCGAGGACTCGGTGCACCTGCTTCGCAGGCAGCGGCGGTGCCTCGGCCTGCAGCTTGGTGAGCGCCTCGCGGTAGGGCTCGGCGAACTCCTCCGGGATCGCGGCCTCCATCACGCTGAGCGCCTGCCCGAGCTTCATCGCGCCGCCCTTGAGCTCACCCAGCACGGTGAACAACTGCTCGGCGGCCTTCGCGGTCAGCTGGGCGTCGATCTCGTCCCGGTCCCCACCGGCCAGCTTGCGCCCGAAACCCATCGCCGCGCGACCGGCGATGCCCAGCGGAATGCTCGCGAGCTTGGCGGTGCGGGCGGTGCTTCTGCGTGGGATGTCGGACACCAGACCATCATGGCGGAAGATTCGCGGGTTCGTCCAAGAAGATTGCGGAACGTGAGCATCCACACCGCGGATCGCGGGGCCACGGCCGGACCGCGAACCGGTGCGAATCGAGGTCGATCTCGAGCGTCGCGTCCAGGCTCGCGGGCGCGGGGCGGGCCGCCCGCGAGAGCACCATTTCCAGCTGTCCCAACGCGACGGCCGTGGTGGCGAGCACGGTCGCAGGGGCGGCGTGACCGACCCGGCCGAGCAGCTGCGCGGCCACGTGCGGCCATTCCTCGTCGACGTCGGATCGCGTGAGGTCGGCACACCGCAGGCAGCTCGTGCTGCCCGGCAGGACCAGCGGCCCCACCACCCCGCGCCCGTCCCGCAGGCGGACGGGCAGGTGGGGAATACCCGCGACCAACAGCGCGTCCACCAGCCGAGGATCGACGACGAGCTCGTCGGTGAGGACGACACACAGACAGTTCCACGTCGTGACGTCGGTGTCCGCGGTGAAGTGGGTGGACCGGGTGACCCGGGCCGGGCCGGTGGTGAGTGCGCTGGAGATGGCGTCGGCCAACGGTCCGCGGCCGTGCACGCGGATCGTCGGGACGTCGTCCGGGGGCGTCGGGGCGGGCCGCAGCGCCCCGGCCTCTTCGAGCTCGCTCAGGATCGTCGACATGTCGGCGGGTGCGATGCCGTGTTCCACCGCACGCCACACCACGCCCGGCCGGGACGTGCGGCCGTCGAGAAGCCCCAGCACCGAGACGAGGGCCTGCGGATCGACCGACGGGGGCGGCGTCAGGATGATCGACGTCTCCGGGTCCCACCCGATCTGTAGGCGACCGCTCGGCCGCACCAGCACGGGCAGTCGGGGATCGAGGACGAGACGTCGCAGGTGTGTGGCGGCTACGGAGGTCATGGACGGACGATCTCATTCCGGACACCGACCGCCCGTCGGAATTCCGGGGGTTATCCACAGGGAAAAATGCGCCGTGAGCTCGGTATTTCGCACAGGCAGCCGATCGGTCCGAGATCTGTGTGGAGCGGTGTCGGACCGGACGGCTAGCGTGGTGGTCCGTGACTGGCTCGGAGACGTCGAACAGCGGTGCAGGGCCCGAGGTGGAGATCCGGCGCAGCGCCCGCCGACGGCGGACGGTGAGCGCGCGCCGCGAGGGCGACAAGGTCGTCGTGCTGATGCCGACCGGTCTGTCGAAGAAGGCAGAGGCCGAACTGGTCGCCGAGATGATCGAGAAGCTCGAGCGCGCGGATCTACGCGCGGCGGACCGGGCCCGACGCAGCGACGTGGAACTGGCCGAGCGCGCCGCGCGACTGTCGGCGCGATGGCTCGGCGGCGCGGCCACCCCGGTCTCGGTGCGGTGGGTGCCGTCGATGAAGACGCGCTGGGCGTCGTGCACGCCGGTGGACGGCACCATCCGGGTCAGCGAACTGCTGCAGACGGTGCCGGCCTACGTGCTCGATTACGTGTTGGTCCACGAACTGGTGCACCTGTATGTCTCGGGCGGCCACAACCAACGGTTCTGGCGTGAGGTCCGGCAGTATCCGCGCACCGAGCGGGCCATGGGCTACTTGGAGGCGTACTCAGTGGTGACCCGGCAACCGGGCCTGCAGGGCGGCGACGCGGACGACTGCGCCGCCGCCGACGACAGCGTTCCGGACTAGGCCTCGGACTCGCCGGCGTCGCCCTGATCGCGGTTCTTCTCCTCCCGCTCGCGTGCCTCGGTCTGCTCGAGCTGCGCGATCGGGTCGTGGAAGGTGCTCGCCTCGCCGCCGCCGAGAACGCGGTCGACGAATGCGGCCGGATTGTCCAGGTCCGACGAGTCGGGCAGCAGGTCCGGGTGAGCCCACACGCCGTCGCGCGCTTCCATGCCGGTGTCGGTGGTGAGCCGGCGCCACAGCTGCGCGGCTTCACGGACTTTGCGGGGGCGCAGTTCCAGGCCGACGAGCGTCGCGAAGGTCTGCTCGGCGGGTCCACCGGTCGCGCGGCGGCGGCGCAGCGTCTCGGTGAGCGCGGCGACACCGGGCAGGCGTTCGCCGAGCGCCTCGGCGACGACGACCTCCACCCAGCCCTCGACGAGCGCCAGCATGGTTTCGAGGCGTTCGAGGGCCTGCTTCTGCTCCGGCGTGGTCTGCGGCTCGAAAGCGCCCTGCTGCAGGATCTTCTCGAGCTGCGACGGATCGGTGAGCGCCGACGGGTCGAGTCCCTGCGCGGCCTCCTCGATCGCGGAGAAGTCCATCTTGATCCCGCGTGCGTAGTCCTCGACGGTCGCGAGCAGTCGCTGCCGCAGCCACGGCACGTGGTTGTAGAGCCGCTGGTAGGCGGCCTCGCGGGCGGCGACGAACACGAGCACCTCGCGATGCGGCTGCTCGAGCCCCTCGCTGAAGGCCTCGATCGCGGCGGGGAGCAGAGCTGCGGTACCGGCAGGCCCGAGCGGCAGGCCGATGTCGGTGGAGGTGAGGACCTCCTTCGACAGCTGGCCGAGTGCCTGGCCGAGCTGGGATCCGAACGTGAGACCACCCATCTGGGTGAACATCCCGGCCATCGGGCCGATCATGTTGCGGGCCTCTTCGGGAAGGCCCTGCACCCACATGCCGGAAACCTGTTCGGCGACCGGGTCGCACAGCCGCTTCCACGTGTCGAGGGTGCCGTCGAGCCAATCGTTGGGAGTCCACGCCAGGGTGCGGGTGGCGCCGGCGGGAAGTGTGGTGGCGCCGTCGAGCCACAGTTCGGCGAGACGCGCGGCGTCGGAGACGGCGGACGCGGTGCCCTCGCCGATCGGCGTCACCGAGCCGATCTGCTGGCGCGCGAGATTCTTCGCGATCTCGTAGTTGACGGGGCCGGACTGGTCGCCCTTACCCATCGCACTGCCCATGCCACTGAGCATCTGCCCGAACTGGGAGAGCATCTGACCGAGCGCGGCCGGATCGAACCCGGCGCCCCCGGCACCGCCCGCGCCGCCCAGTCCGAATGCACTCGGATCGAAGCCGAACGGCTGACCGGCCGAACCTCCCTGACCCCCGCTTTGCTCGCGGCCCGCCGAATCCTTGTTGCGGTCCGGGTCGTCGTCGGAGTTGGAGAAGCCAAAGGGCAGATCGCTCATAGTTCAACGGTACAAGGCGCGGCCCCGCATGGCCCGTGCGGAGATCACGCTCACGGCGAACACCACCCGGGGTCCGGCGATGCAACTCGCGGCGGCCTCTATCCTGGCCAGGTGAACCGACGGATGGTGACCCTACTGGCGACGTTGGCCCCGGTCCTGGCACTGGGCGTCCTCGGAACGACGGTGAAGGTCCCGTTCGTCGCGCTCGGCCCCGGCCCGACCTTCAACACGCTCGGCGAGACCGACGTCGAAGAGAACGGCGAGATCGTGCGCAAGCCCGTCGTCGAGATCGACGGCACCGCGGTCGACGCCACGAGTGGCAACCTCAACATGACGACCGTCGCGGTGCGCAACAACCTGACGCTGTTCGACGCACTCGGTCTGTGGGTGAGCGGACGGCAGGGGCTGGTGCCCCGCGAGGACGTCTACCCGCCGCAGAAGTCGCAGGAAGAGGTCAAGGAAGAGAATTCGGCTCAGTTCGCCAAGTCGGAGAACAGTGCCGAGCTCGCGGCCCTCCGGTATCTGAACCTTCCGGTCGCCGTCGAGATCCGCACCGTCGCGGAGGGCGGCCCGGCCGCAGGCGTCCTGCGTGAGGGCGACCGTGTGCTGCGGGTGGGCTCCACTCCGGTCGGCAGCGCCGACGAACTGCAGGACGCGGTCGGTGCGGCCGGTGCCGGATCCACCGTCGACATCACGTTCGTGCGGGACGGTGTGGAAACCACCGCGCCGGTGACCCTCGGCTCCCGCCCGCACGGCGACGGCGACGATTCGAACCCGGGCTACCTCGGTGTCGGCGCCGGGACGGTGCCGGAGGTGCCGTTCACGATCGACTTCAACCTCGCCGACATCGGCGGGCCGTCGGCCGGCCTCATGTTCAGCCTGGCCGTGGTCGACAAGCTCAGCCCGGGCGAACTCAACGGCGGCGACTTCGTCGCCGGCACCGGCACGATCGACCCCGCCGGTGACGTGGGGCCGATCGGCGGCATTCCCTACAAGATGATCGCGGCCAAGGAAGCCGGCGCCACGACCTTCCTGGTTCCGGCCAAGAACTGCGACGAGGCGGTGGCGAACCGGCCCGACGGCCTGGACCTCGTGAAGGTCGAGACGCTCGGCGGCGCAATCGACGCGCTCGCCGACATCAACGAGGGCCGTCCGGCGCCGAGTTGCTAGAGCTCGTCCGCGTCGAGCGTCGCGTAGAGAGCGGAGACGACGCCGGGAGCGAGATTGTCGTACGTGCGCAGTTCGACCCCGGCGAACGGATCGTCGTCGTCGGTCGGTCGCAGTTGCAGAAGGGCCAGTGACGGGCCGTCCCGCAGCACCGCCGCGATCAGCCGGGCCTCACGCCGGTCGGGATGCGACTCGGCGGCGGTCCGGGCGGCCTCGTTCGCGGCGTGCTGATCGGTGAGCGTCGGGGCGACCGCGTCGTCCAGGTCGGACTCCGCCTCGGGCGGCAGCACCACGATCTCCTGCACCAGAGCGCAGCCGACCACCTCGGACGGCCACGTGGTCGTGGCCAGGAACTCGTCGAGCGCGGGGGAGCCGCCCTCGACGTCGTCGGGCAGCGACTCCTGCTCGATGGGCGTGAGCTCGGCCCCGTCGTCCAGCTGGTCGAGAAGCGACGGCTCGGCCGCCGCGACGAGCGCCGTCGGGACGATGGCGAACACCGTGGGCGGCTGACCCCACCCGCCGGCGTCGACGAAGTCGATCACCTCGTGCACGCATCGGCTCAAGGATTCGCTGGACAGGCTCACATTTCCACGGTTTCCCGGGGACCCGTCGCCGTGGAAAACACCATCGCTATCGATCACATCCTTATCCTTGCACCATGGCCCGACGGCGCGCGGCTCGGTCACGGGGCGCGACGTCGACGGGTAGTTACGTAGAGTGGGACGAAACGGTCACTCTCAGGTGACGCTGGACGGTGCATTGGCTGCGGCGCGAAGGCGTCGCCGGATTGTTGGGAGAGTGGCACGTGGGCATGAGGCCCCCCGCCGGTTTACCTTCGTTGTCGAAACGCACACGGGTGCTGCTGATCCTGGCGTTGATCGCCGCAGCACTGTTGCTGGTCGGCCCGCGATTCATCGACGTCTACACGGACTGGTTGTGGTTCGGTGAGGTCGACTTCCGGAGCGTGTTCAGCAGGGTGCTGCTGACCCGGATCGCGTTGTTCTTCGTGGTCGGCCTCGTGGTGGGCGCCATCGTGTGGCTCGCGCTGCTGCTGGCGTATCGATCGCGTCCGATGTTCCTGCCCTCGCCGGGCTCGAACGACCCGGTCGCGCGCTACCGCACCGCGGTGATGACCCGTCAGAAGCTGTTCGGCATCGGCATCCCGGTCGTGATCGGCCTGTTCGCCGGTCTCGCGGGACAGGCCAGCTGGGCGACGGTGCAGTTGTTCCTCAACGGCCAAAATTTCGGGATCACGGACCCGCAGTTCGGCAAGGACATCGGGTTCTACTCGTTCGATCTGCCGTTCTACCAGTTCGTCCTGAACTGGCTGTTCGTCGCCGTGGTCATCGCGTTCTTCGCCAGCCTGATCACGCACTACATCTTCGGCGGGCTGCGGCTGAGCGGTCGTCAGGGCGCGCTGACGAAGTCGGCGCGCGTGCAGCTGGCGGTGCTCGCCGGCACGTTCGTGCTCCTCAAGGCGGTCTCGTACTGGTTCGACCGGTACGCGCTGCTGTCGAGTTCACGCAAGGAGCCCACGTTCACCGGCGCCGGCTACACCGACATCAACGCGGTGCTGCCCGCCAAGCTGATCATGCTGGCGATCGCCGTCATCTGCGCGATCGCCTTCTTCGCGGCGATCTTCCTGCGCGATCTGCGGATCCCGGCGATGGCCGTCGCGCTGCTGGTGCTGTCGTCGGTGCTCGTCGGTGCCGTGTACCCGCTCGTCGTCGAGCAGTTCTCGGTGAAGCCGAACGCGGCCGACAAGGAACGCACCTACATCGAACGGAACATCACCGCGACCAGACAGGCGTACGGGATCACGGACCAGACAGTCGAATACGTCGACTACTCGGGAACGTCGACCAAGCAACCCAAGGATGTTCCGGCGGACGTCACGACCATCGCGAACACCCGCCTGCTCGATCCGAACGTGCTCTCGCCGACGTTCACCGCGCAGAAGCAGCTCAAGAACTTCTACGCGTTCCCGAAGTCGCTGAACATCGATCGGTACGAGATGGACGGCACGCTCCGCGACTTCGTCGTCGCGGCCCGCGAGCTGTCGCCGTCGAGTCTGCAGGGCAACCAGACGGACTGGATCAACAAGCACACCGTGTACACGCACGGCAACGGTTTCGTCGCTGCGTACGCGAACCAGGTGACGGCGGTCAGCGGCGACACCCAGAACAACACCGGCGGCTACCCGATCTACAGCGTCAGCGACCTGGAGACGAAGCCCGCGGACCCCGCCCTCGAGGTCGAGAATCCGCGCACCTACTACGGTCCGGTGATCGCGTCCTCGGATGCCGACTACGCGATCGTGGGCGGCGAGCCGGGCAGTGCTCCTCGCGAGTACGACACCGACTCGCGGAAGTACACCTATACCGGTGCGGGCGGTGTCGGCATCGGGAACTGGTTCAACCGCCTGGCGTTCGCAGCCAAGTACACCGAGCGCAACATCCTGTTCTCCGGAGCCATCGGTTCGGATTCGAAGATCATCTACAACCGTGATCCCGCCGACCGCGTGAACAAGGTGGCGCCGTGGCTCACCACGGACGGCACCGTGTACCCGGCCGTCGTGAACGGGCGCATGCAGTGGATCGTCGACGCGTACACCACGCTCGACAACTACCCGTACGCGCAGCGGTCCTCGCTCGACGGTCTGGTGCAGGACAGCACGAACCAGGCCAACGGCCGCATGCTGCCGAAGAAGGAAGTCTCGTACATCCGCAACTCGGTGAAGGCGACCGTCGACGCGTACGACGGCACGGTGACCCTGTACCAGGTGGACGACAAGGATCCGGTGCTCTCGGCCTGGATGGGCGTCTTCCCCGACACCGTCAAGCCCAAGTCCGAGGTGAGCCCGGATCTGCAGGCGCACTTCCGGTACCCGGAGGATCTGTTCAAGGTGCAGCGCGAGATGCTCGCGAAGTACCACGTGGACGATCCGGGCGAGTTCTTCAGCAACAACGCGTTCTGGTCGGTGCCCAGTGACCCGACGGTCGAGACCGACAAGAACCAGCCGCCGTACTACGTGCTGGCCGGCAACCCGGAGACGGCGAAGCCGCAGTTCGTTCTGACCAGCCCGATGGTCGGTTACCAGCGTGAGCTGCTGTCGGCGTACATCTCGGTGCAGTCGGACCCCGAGAACTACGGCAAGTTCCGGGTGTTGCAGTTGCCGACCAACACCCAGACGCAGGGTCCGCAGCAGGCGCAGTCCGCGATGACGTCGGATCCGCGCGTCGCCAGCGAGCTGGCGTTGCTGCGGCAGTCGAACAAGGTGATCTTCGGAAACCTGTTGACGCTGCCGATCGCGGACGGCGGCATCCTGTACGTCGAACCGCTGTACACGCAGCGCAACTCGGCCAACGCGTTCCCGCAGCTCGCCAGGGTGATGGTCAGCTTCACCGACACCACCGGCATCCGGGTCGGCTACGCGCCGACGCTCGCGGAGGCGCTGGACCAGGTGTTCGGGTCGGGCACGGGCAGCTCGGCCACCAGGCCGAGTGGTGAGCCCGCCGCCCAGCCGGAGACCGGCGGTCAGACGACGCCGGCACCCACTCCGGCTCCGTCGGCACCGGGTCAGACGCCGGACAAGGCTGCTGCGGTCGCGGAACTCGATGCGGCACTGGCCAACCTGCAGTCGGCGCAGGCCGGCGGCGACTTCAAGGCCTACGGTGAGGCGCTCGATCGCCTGCAGCGGGCCGTCAACGCCTACCAGTCGGCCGGTGGCTGATCGGTAGGTTCCGAGTCCGGTAAACAGCTGAAGGGACCCTTCGTACGCTCCGAGCGTACGAAGGGTCCCTTCAGCTGTGTGGGCTCAGCGGGTGAGCGCGGCCTTCACGTCGGTGACGGCGCCACCGTGGGTGTCGAGCAGCTGCTGGAACTGGTCGCCGTAGCCGTGCTGGGAGGCCGCGTCGCCGGCAAGCCGGACGGCCTGGTCGACGAGGTCGGCAGCGGACGGGGCCTGCATCGGCGCCGGTGCGGGGGCCTCGGCAGGGGCAGGCGCGGGTTCGGCGATCGGGGCCGGCTCGGCCGTGGTCAGGTACTGGCCGCACGTGGGCCAGGCGCCCGGACCCTGCGAGGCGAGGGTGTTCTCGGCGACGCGGATCTGCTCCTCCTTGGACGCGGTGTGCGGGGAGCCGGTGCCCCCGTTGGCGGTCCAGGTGCTCTGCGAGAACTGCAGGCCACCGTAGTAGCCGTTGCCGGTGTTGATGCCCCAGTTGCCGCCGCTCTCGCACTGCGCGACGCCGTCCCAGTTGTGGGTGGCGGCGCTTGCGGTGGCGGTGCCTGCGGCGAACGGGACTGCGACGAGGGCGCCGGTGACGGCGGCCCAGCCGAGGGCGCGCTTGGTGAAGCTGGTGTTGGTCATGCGGGTAGTTCCTCTCCTGCGCCGACGCGACTGGGCCGGCGGGAGACGGGTTCGTCCTCCCGGGCACACCGTTCGTGGTGTCGCGTCCCTGCCCCTCGAAGGGTTTGTGTTCGTCCGAATCCCGCGGGGGCAGAGCTGGCAGCGGCGGGTCGGTCCTGCACTCGAACATCACGAGCTGGTAACGAACGTACGACGACGCCCGCCGGAAAGTCATGTCGACGAAACAGTCCGGTCGACCCGTTCGGAAGTGCTACCCGGCCGCATTCATGCAGGTCCGAGCGGCGCGTTGCCTTTTCGAGCCCTGGCCGTTACATGCGTGTTATGTGAGATGGATTACCGATTTTTCGTGATCCGAGTCACCCTGCAACGAGCTTCGGTGGCGGCTTCGGCGGACGCGACCGGCTCGCTGCAGGCGATTTGCCTTCCGTTCCGCCGCTCGTGTAACTTCGTTCATGCATCGCGGGGTGGAGCAGCTCGGTAGCTCGCTGGGCTCATAACCCAGAGGTCGCAGGTTCAAATCCTGTCCCCGCTACCAATGAAGAACCCCCGTCCTGGATCAGGGCGGGGGTTCTTCCTTTTGTGCTCGTGCAGGCAGCGTCCTCGCACGGGAACTTGCCGTGGGTGGTCGATCGTGCTGTCTGTGCCGATTCCGATCGGGTTCAGTGCGCCGGGGCGATGTGTGTGCGCCGGGGCCGCTCAGGACGACTCGACGTCCATTTCCGAGAGCACCCGACGCAGCAACTTGCCGGTGGCGTTGCGGGGCAGTTCCTCGATGAAGACGACGTCGCGCGGCACCTTGTATCGGGCGAGATTCGACTTCACGTGGGCACGGATCTCGTCGGGATCGCGCGTGGACGTGGACGCCGCGACGACGAAGGCGCGCAGGCGGTGGCCGAACTCGTCGTCCTGCACGCCGATCACCGCGACCTCCAGGACATCCGGCCGCTCGGCGATGAGGTTCTCGACCTCGAGTGGGTAGACGTTCTCCCCACCCGAGACGATCATGTCGTCGTCGCGTCCGTCGACGAACAGCAGTCCGTCGTGATCGAAGTGGCCGACGTCGCCGGTCGAGAGCATGCCGTCGATGCGTTCCTTGTCGCGTCCGTCGGTGTAACCCTCGAAGCTCAGTCCGGACTTGGCGAAGATGCGCCCGACGACGTCGGGTTCGGTGATCCGCTTGCCGGCGTCGTCGAACAGGGCGATGTGGCACGTGGCAGGCGGTCGTCCCGCGGTGCCGGGTGCGCGTTCGAGGTCGTCCGGGGTGGCAACGGTGACCGCGGCGACCTCGGTGGAGCCGTAGAAGTTGTGCAGCACCTTGCCGAACACCTCCTGGGTGCGGATGCACAGGTCCGGGGGTATGGCCGATCCGGCCGCGAAGATGACCTTCAGTGACGACGTGTCGTACTTGCCGAGCACGTCGGGGCCGAGATCGATGATTCTCTGCAGCATCGTCGGCACCAGCACGAGGGTGTCGGCGCGGTGCTCGGCGATCAGGCGCACCGTGGTCTCCGGGTCGAACCGACGCTGCATCACGACGGTGTTCTCGAGCGCCATGCCCAGGCCGAGTTGGGAGATGCCGGTGCCGTGGAACGCGGGAGCGGCCATCAGCATGGTCTGCTTGGGACGCAAGGGAATCCGGTCGAGGAACTGTGCGGTGACGAACGGGGAGGTGTGCCCCCGGGGCGCGCCTTTGGGGGTGCCGGTGGTGCCGCTCGTGAGCAGGATGAAGACGCCGGGCTGTTCGGGGGCGGGCACGGTGTCGGTGGACTGTCCGGCGATGAGGTCGTCGAGGGTGCGCGGCGGTGTCTCGGCCGGGGGAGTGCGCACCGGCTCGTCGACCCACGACAGGTACGTGGCGACGTCGGACGGGAGGGCATCGGCGATGTCGGCGAACTCGCTGTCGAAAACGAAGAACTCCACCTTCTCCCGCACCGCGACGTCGACCAGTTGCGGCCGCGCGAATCCGGTGTTCATCAGCACCAGGCGAACTCCGCTCTTGGCTGCGGCGAGCATCGTGAGGATCAGGCCGCGGTGGTTGCGGCACATCGCGCCGACGCAGGTGCCGACACCGATGCCCTCGGTCTTCCAGGCGCGTGCCAGCGCGTTGGACTGTGCCTCGAGCTCGCGGTAGGTGAGTGCGCCGCGTTCGTCGATCAGTGCGATCCGTCCGTGTCCGGCCGCGGCATGGGCGTGCACCGAACCCGCGAACGGGCCGTACTTGTCGACGGCGAGCAGCACGCGAACCCCCTCGTCCACACGGGGGAAGGGGATGAGCCCGGAACGCTGCATCACGCGCACCGCGCTGAGTGTGTCGGTGATCTTCGTCAGAACGTCCTGCATGGTTGCTCCCATCGGTGACGTCGGCAGCCCCAGACTAGCGGTGATGTGCGTCACAGTGGGGCAATTCGTCCTGGTCCGACAGTCGGCGGCCGCGGGCGAGTCGGACGCCGGCAGTTAGTCTCGCGGAGTGGAATCCGGACCCGACGCCGCCGCGCAACTGCGCGGCACGGTCGTCGGCGCGCTGTCCGGGGCGCTCAGTATCGCGGCACACGGACTGGGCGGAGGCTCCGCGTTCCCCGGAGACGAGGCGATCGTGCTGCTGGTCGCGGCGAGTGCCGTCGTCGGCGCCGCGGTCGCGTCGCTGCGCTCCCGGCGTGGCCCGCTGGTACTTCTCGCGCTGATGCTGGCAGCGGGGCAGGGAATCGGCCACTTCACCCTCACATTGGCGTCCGAGCACGCACACGGACTGCAGCTCACCCCGCAGATGCTGGGTGCGCACGCCGCGGCGACCATCGTCGGCGCCGTCTTGATCCGGGCGGCCGAGCGGTCGCTGCTGAGCCTCCTCGGATCGGTGCTCCGGGTCGTCGTCGCGGTGCTGTCCGCGCCCCCCGTCCCCCACATTCGCCGGTGGACACCCACGGTCGTCCGTCGCCTCGACCCGACCGGCGCTCGCGTCGCCCTCGTCGCGGGCGGAACCCGCGGCCCGCCCGCTCTTTCCCGGTAGCCGACCGGTCACGCGCTCGCGTGCCCGGCATCTGCCGTCGTCTTCACCGCCGATGTCCCCACACGACCCGTGTTCCGGGGCCCGTCGGCGGATTCCTTGCGGCGCGCGTTCGTTTCGCGCGCCGATCCGAGACTTCAGGAAAGAGCCTGTGTCATGCATGCTTCCGAAGGCGTGGGGACCACCCCTGCGCACGTTCCGAACGATCCGAAATCCCGCCCGGAGTCAAATGATTCGTCTCCGCCCGGCGCACTCCGCAAACTGGTGCTGCGGTTGCACTTCTACGCCGGCATCTTCGTCGCGCCGTTCCTTGTCATCGCGGCGATCAGCGGTGGTCTGTACGCGATAGCACCCACCCTCGAGCAGTTCGTCTACCGCGACTACCTGCACGTCGAGTCGACCGGGCCCGCCGCACCGGTGAGCGAGCAGGTCGCGGCCGCGCAGGCCGAGCGCCCCGACCTGACCGTGTCGGCGGTACGGCCGTCGTCGGGGGAGGGGCAGACCACGCGGGTGCTGTTCACCGACCCGACACTCGGTGAATCCGAGCGGCTGTCGGTGTTCGTCGACCCTGTGACAGCGCGGCCGGTCGGCGAACTCGTCGTCTACGGAAGCAGCAGCGCGCTGCCGCTGCGGACGTGGATCTCCCAGCTGCACCGGCATCTTCACCTCGGTGAACCCGGCCGGCTCTACAGCGAACTCGCGGCGTCCTGGCTGTGGGTGATCGCGCTCGGTGGCGTCTACCTGTGGGTGCGTCGTTACCGAACGGCCCGAGTCCGCAGCGCGGCCGCCGCACCCCGGTTGTGGACCGTCAAGCGGGGTGCACGCGGGCGCAACCGGGCGCTCGGATGGCACGGCGCCGTCGGGCTGTGGATCGCAATCGGTCTCGTGTTCCTGTCCGCGACGGGCCTGACCTGGTCGAAGTACGCGGGCGAGAACGTCACCGACCTGCGGACGTCGCTGGGCTGGACGACGCCGTCGGTGGCGAAGACGCTGTCCGGCACCGACGCCGCTCCGTCCGGTGGGCACGAGGGCCACGGCGGGCATGCTTCTGCTCCGGCCGGCACAGATGTGCTGGACGGCAACGTCGGACGCATCGACGACGTCCTCGCGGTCGCCGCGAACGCCGGCGTGACCGGTGAGGTGGAGGCGTCGATCCCGGCGACGCCCGAGACCGCCTTCGTGGTGACCCAGACCCGTCAGCCGTGGCAGTTCTCGACGGATGCGGTTGCGGTGGACGGCGCGACCGGGCAGATCACCGACGAATCGCGGTTCGCCGACTGGCCGCTCGCGGCGAAGCTCACCACGTGGGGCATCGCGCTGCACATGGGCATCCTGTTCGGGTTGTCGAACCAGATCGTTCTGCTGGCGTTGGCGATCGCACTGGTCGCGGTGATCGTCCTCGGCTACCGGATGTGGTGGCTGCGACGTCCCACGCGCGGCACGCAGCGCTGGGGTCGGCCGCCGGCCCGCGGCGCACTGCGGGGCCTGCATCCCGCCGTGATCGGCGCGATTGTGATCGGTTCCGTACTGGTCGGATGGTTCGTGCCGCTGCTGGGGCTGACGCTGCTCGGGTTCGTTGCCGTCGATATGGTCGTCGGTGTGTTTCAGCGCAGACGAGCATCGAGCGGCACGAACGAATGAGTGACGACCTGTCGCTGCTGCGACGCGAACTCGCGTCGATCGAGGCCAAGGTGGCGCGTGAAGTCGACCCGCGCGGGCGGGGCCCGTTCATCGCGGCGACCGTGCTGATCCTGCTGATCGCGCTCGCGGCTCCGCAGGTCGACGGACTGCGCGCGTGGCAGGTCCTGGCCGGCGGGCACGACGAGGTCGCTGCCCTGGCCCGGCTGTTCACGTGGTTCGTGGTGGTGTTCGGGATCGGGGTGTCAGCGCTCGCGGCGTGGACGCGGCGCTGGGTGTTCGCGTGGGTCGCGATGGCCGGGGTCACCGTCGGCACCGCGCTCGGACTGCTGACGTACTGGTCGCAGCACAGCGTCCGCAGCGCCGAGACGGGCAGCCTCGGCTACGGCCTGCTGGTCGAGTGGGCGGCGATGGCCTTCCTCGCGGCGCTGTGGATTCCAGTGGTCGCCGGGCGGTCGAACCTCATGCAGCGCTGAGTCGCCGAACACTCGAGAGGGCGCCCGTCGCATCTGCGGCGGGCGCTCTCCTTCGCGTCGGTAGACGCAGGGCAAATGTACTGCAGTGCAAATTGATTGGATTGCTCCAAAAGGGTGGCCGGTCGGTTTGGTCGGGTGTACCGTCGCATGCAGTTCGATCAGTGCCACTTTGTCGGCGTACTCGGGTGTTCTGCTCGGTGAGCACGCGTCGACCCACGGACCCGAGGGCAGAGACGCCTCCTCAGCTCTCGATGCGAAGCGCCTCCCGCGACCCATGCGCGGGAGGCGCTTCGGCGTTTCGGGCCCCCGCGAACCGAACTGAACGAGCCCCCGCCGCTGCTGCGACGGGGGCCCGATTGGTCGATCGGCGTTGCTACTTCAGCTCGGCCGAGCTCTTGCCCAGCAGGCGCCGGGCGATGATGAGCTGCTGGATCTGCTGGGTGCCCTCGAAGATGTCGAGAATCTTGCTGTCTCGGGCCCACTTCTCGAGCAGCGGGCGCTGCGAGTACCCGTAGCTGCCGGCCAGCTCGACGGCCTTGAGCGACACCGCGGTTCCGGTGCGTCCGGCCTTGGCCTTCGACATCGACGCCTCGAGCGAATTCGGCTTCTTGTTGTCGGCCATCCACGCCGCGCGCAGCGCCAGCAGGTACGACGCCTCCCAGTCCGCCTCGAGCGCCAGGAACTCGGCGGCAGCCGCGTGCTGGTTGTAGGCCGGGGTGTCGTACGAGATCTCGACGCCGGCCTCCTCCAGGATGCCGCGCAGCTCCTCGAGCGCGGCCCGGCCCAGGCCGATGGCCATGCCCGCGACGATGGGACGGGTGTTGTCGAACGTCTGCATGACGCCCGCGAAACCCTTCTCGACGTTCACTTCCGGATCGCCCAGGAGGTTGTCCTTGGGGATGCGGCAGTCCTGGAGCAGCAGTACGGCGGTATCCGACGCTTTGATGCCGAGCTTGTGCTCGAGGCGGGCCACGCTCAGGCCCGGCGCTTCGCGCGGGACGACGAACGACTTGATCGCGGCGCGGCCCTTCGTCTTGTCGACCGTGGCCCACACCACGACGTGCGTGGAGCGCTCACCGGCGGTGACGAAGATCTTCTCGCCGTTGAGGACCCACTCGTTGCCGTCGAGCACGGCGGTGGTGGTGACGGCCGCCGAGTCGGAGCCGAAGCTGGGCTCGGTGATGGCCATCGACGCCCACACCTTGCCGAAGCGCTCGAGCTGCTCGTCGGTGGCGACCGCGGCGATCGCCGAGTTACCGAGGCCCTGGTAGGGGATCGACAGGGTCAGACCCACGTCGCCCCAGCAGGTTTCGATCACGTTCATCAGCGACGCCATGTTGCCGCCGTTGGTGTTGCCCACAGCCTTGGGCTGCTCGTCACCGCGGCCCAGTGCGGCGCCGGACGCGCCCTGCCCGGAGTCGTTGAGGCCCTCGACCATGGCCGCCATGGTGTCGAGTTCCTTGGGGTACTCGTGCTCGGCGAGGTCGTACTTGCGGGACACGGGACGGAGGATCTGCGCCGCGACCTGATGCGCCTGGTTCGCCGAGGCCCTCAGCTTCTTGGGAAGTTCGAGATTGATCATCGAAAGGTCTCCTGTAAACGAATCGGGTCGGCGTCAGATGAGGACGATGCCCTCGGCCACGCCGATGGCTCGCAGGTCGCGGTACCAGCGCTCCACCGGGTGCTCCTTGGTGAAGCCGTGGCCGCCGAGCAGCTGGACGCCGTCCAGACCGATCTGCATGCCCTTGTCCGAGGCGAGCTTTCGGGCCAGCGCGGCCTCACGCGCGAACGACAGGCCCTGCTCCGCGCGGGATGCGCCCCGCAGCGTCACCAGCCGCATGCTGTCGAGTTCGATCGCGATGTTCGCGATCATGAACGCCACCGCCTGCCGGTGGCTGATCGGCTCGCCGAACGCCTCCCGCTCGTTGGCGTAGGGGATCACATAGTCCAGTACGGCCTGGCTGGTGCCGACCGCGAGCGACGCCCAGCCCAGCCGCGCGAGCCGGACCGCGTCGGCGTATTCGCGGGCACGCTGGTCGGCGTCGCCGTCACCGAGGATCGCGGACTCGGGCACCGCGACGTCGGTGAGGACCAGACGGCCGAGGCCGGCGGCGCGCAGACCCATGCTCGGATCCGCCTCGACGACAAGCCCCTTGGTGTCGGACTCGACGATGAAGAACGCCGGACGGCCGTCGAGTTCGGCGGCGACGACGAACAGTTCGGCCGAGCCCGCGGCGGGGACGAGGCTCTTGACGCCGTTGAGCTTGTAACCGCTGGGGGAGCGAACGGCCTTGGTCTGCAGCGCGAACGGGTCGAACAGCGCGCGGGGCTCGCTCACCACGACCGCCGCGGCGGGGACGTTCTCGCCGGCGAACGCGGGCAGGTACGTCTTCTGCTGCGAGTCGGTGCCCCACTGGGTGAGGGCGACGGCCACGCCGCTGGGCGCGAGGATCGGCAGCGCCAGACCCATGTCGCCGTGCGCGAGGGCCTCGGCGACCAGCGAGTTCGTGACCGCGCCGCGCTCGGACGCGACACCCTCGAATTCCTCGGGGATGTTGATGAGTGTGATGCCGAGCTCGGCGGAACGCTTCAGCAGGTCGGCGGGTGCGGCGGCGGCCTCGTCGGCGTCGTACGCGGCCGGACGGAGGATCTCGGCCGAGAACTCGCGGACCGTCTCGACGATCATCTTCTGCTCGTCGTCCGGCGTGAGGTCGAAGTAGCCGGCGTTCTTGGGGGCGCCGTCGGGCAGGCGCTTGGGGGCGCCGTTTCCGGAGACCCGGTTGAACGTGCGGGTCGCGGCACCGAGGGTCTTGAAGCCGGTCTTGGTGCCCTCGTAGGTGACGCGGTCGATGACCTGGCGCAGGTTGTACTTCTCGGCCAGGTCGGACCCGGTGATCCGGGTCAGCACGCGCATGGCGGCGCCCATCGCGTCCCGCCTGACCGGGTTCAGGCCGACCGCCGAGGTGTCGCGGGGCTCACGCTTGGCGCCGTTCGTCTTCACAACGTCTTGCTTGCTCATGATGACCATTTCTCGGGGGTGCGGTCTCGGACGCCCTTACCTTACTCCGGAGTAAGAAACGAAGTCGAGTCAATCGGCAAAGTGACGAGCATCACGATACGGACATCCCGCTCCCGCGTTTTGCGCACTTGTCGCGCGATTCGAGGCGCGCGGAGCGCGATAAGTGCGCAAAACGCGAGAGGGGCGGTCTCCTCCTCGGGGAGGAGGTGGCGGCGCGGGGGCCCGCCTACCGTTGGGGCTGTGATCGATATCCGCTCGCGCGTCGACGTGGGAAGGCTGGTGCGCTGGGCGCCGGTGGTTCTGGTGCCGTTGATGCTCGTCGCGAGCACCTTCCCCGGTAGGTACCACGTGGCGCTGGGCTACTGGGTGCTGGCGATGACCGCCGCGGCGGTATTCGTGGTGGCCGACCGCCGGCCGTTTGCCGCGTCGATTGCGACGTCGGCGTTGGCGGTCCCGATGTTCGCCGCCGATGCGTGGGGCCTGTCCGGATCGGTGCCGTACCTCGGTGCGGTCACGCTCGCCGAGTTGGCGATGCGCACCCACCGCACTGCGGCGATCGTGGTGGCAGCTCTGTGCTGGGCCGGGGCGGTGCTGGTGGGAGTGTGGTTCGAGACCTCCGAGAGCTTCTGGCGGGCCGCGACGCTGGTCTCGACGGTGGCCTATGTGGGTCTGCCGCTGCTGCTCGGGCTCTACCTGCGCGCGCAGCGAGATCTCGCGGCGACGTACCGGGCGCGGGCCGCCGAAGCCGAATCCCGCAGGGCTGCAGCCGAGTTGCAGACCAGAGCGGCCGAACGCAGCGTCGTGGCGCGTGAGCTGCACGACCTCGTCGCCCATCACATGGCGTCCATCGTGTTGCGGATTGGCGTTGCCCGGCACGTGACGGCGGACGCCGACCCGCGCGTGCTGGAGGTGCTCGACGACGTGCACCGGACGGCCTCCGACGCGCTGACCGACATCCGTCGACTACTGGTCGCGCTGCGCGATCCGGCGCTCGGGGAGGTCGCCCTCGTCGAGTCGGATGCGGTGCCGATCGAGATCGTTTCCGCGATCGAGCGGACTCGTGCGGCCGGATTCGACGTCACCGCCGACGTCGACCCGAATCTGGACGGACTCGACACGATCGGTCGGCTGACGCTTCTGCGGGTGGTCCAGGAGTCGCTGACCAACGTGATGAAGCACGGTGATCCCCGCGGCCACACCGGGGTGACCGTCGAGCGCGGCGGCGACGGCGTCAGAGTGCGGATCGAGAGCGCCGGTTACGGCAACGGTTCCGGTTCGACCGGGCACGGCATCATCGGGATGGCGGAGCGGGTGGAGCTCGTCGGCGGTCGACTCGAGGCCGGCGCGACCGGCCGGGGATGGGTCGTCGACGCCTGGATCCCCGAACCCCGCCCCGAACCGGGATCGACGAGCGAGGACGGTGACCGATGATTCGGCTTCTGATCGTCGACGATCAACGACTCGTGCGCGCGGGTCTGCGGATGCTGTGCGAGTCGACCGACGACCTCGAGGTGGTCGGTGAGGCCGCCGACGGCGAACAGGCGATCCGTCAGGCTGCCGAACTCTCACCGGACGTCATCCTCATGGACCTGCGGATGCCGGGCCTGGACGGCATCGAGGCGACCCGCCGGATCGCCGGGTCGGGTTCCGGCGCGAAGGTGCTGGTGCTCACCACTTTCGACGACGACGATCATCTCTATCCCGCGCTGGCTGCGGGGGCCACGGGCTTCCTGGTCAAGGACACCGCCCCCACCGACCTGTTGAACGCGATCCGCCGGACCCTCGACGGCGACATGCTCTTCTCACCTGCCCTCCTGCGACGTCTCGTCGACCGGGCGGTGGCGTCGGGTCCCGGCGGCGAGGTGGCCCCCGCCGACGCGGTGCCCCTCACCGCCCGCGAGCAGGAGGTGCTGGCGCTCGTAGGCGAGGGCCTGGGCAACAAGGAGATCGCCGACCGCCTGCACCTGGGCGTGACCACCGTCAAGACGCACGTTGCGAATCTGATGGACAAGACCGGCTGCGGTAACCGGGTTCGGCTCGCGGTCTACTCGCACAAACGCGGTTGAGGCGTCTCATCGGTGGGGAGTCGAAACGTGCACACAACCTTCACAACTCCTGCCGGGCATCCCCATAACCGCCCCATACAGTCGAGTGCGTGACCAAGCCCGATCGAGTCAGCCAGCGCCGAGTTCTCGTCGTCGACGACGAACGCACGATCTCCGAGTCCATCGCCGCGCGGCTGCGCGCCGAGGGGTACGACGTGCGGGTCGCGTTCGACGGACCGACCGCCGTCTCGGAATGTGAGGCGTTCGGCGCCGACCTGGTCGTGCTGGACGTGATGCTGCCCGGCTTCGACGGACTCGAGGTGTGCAGGCGCATCCAGGCGTCCCGCCCCGTCCCGGTGCTGATGTTGACCGCGCGGGCCGACGAGACGGACATGGTGATCGGGCTCGGGGTGGGCGCCGACGACTACCTGAGCAAGCCGTTCAGTATGCGGGTTCTGGTCGCCCGGGTCTCGGCGTTGCTACGCCGCGCCGACCGCGCCGTGGACGCCGATCTGCTGGTTCTCGGCGAGGTGTCCGTCGATGTGAGCGCCCGCCTGGTCCGGGTCGCGGGAGCCGAGGTCCATCTCACCCGCACCGAGTTCGACCTGTTGGTGCACCTCGCGTCCCGGCCGCGTGCGGCGATCGCGCGGGAAACCCTGCTAGAGCAGGTGTGGGGCTGGGGTGACGCGGCCAGTAGTCGAACCGTGGACTCTCACGTGAAAGCGTTGCGTCGCAAGCTCGGTGGGGAACTGATCCGCACGGTGCACGGTGTCGGCTACGCGTTGGAGGTGCCGAGATGAGCTGGCCGCGTCCCCTCGACCCGTTCCGTTCCTTCAAGGTCAAGACCGGGCTGCTGGTGGCCGCGTCGCTGCTGCTCGCGTCGCTGACGTTCTGGCTCACCTCGCAGTGGCAGTTCCGGTTCGCACTCCTGTCTGCGCTCGTTGCGGCGCTGGTGGTGACGCAGGTGCTCGCGCACGGGATGACCTCGCCGCTGCGGGAGATGACCGCGGCAGCGAAAGCGATGGCGACAGGGGACTATTCGCGCCGGGTGCGCTCGACGGCGCGGGACGAGATCGGCCAGTTGGCCACGGCGTTCAACCAGATGGCCGAGGATCTCGAGGCCGAGGATCGCTACCGCCGCGAGCTGATCGGCAACGTCTCCCACGAACTGCGCACACCCATCGCGGCGTTGCAAGCGGTGCTCGAGAACGTGGTCGACGGCGTCGCGGTCGCCGACCGGTCGACGATGATGTCGGCGCTCGCACAGACCGAGCGACTGGGCGGCCTGGTCGCGGATCTGCTGGATCTGTCCAGGCTCGAGGGAGGTGCGGTTCCGCTGCGGCGAGCCACTTTCGAGATCGAGCCGTTCCTGGGCGAGGTGATCGCGCAGGCGTCGGGTCCCGGCCGGTCGCTGCGGGTGGACGTGGACGTCGCCCCGGCGGGGCTGCGCGCAGTGGCGGACACCGCGCGACTGCATCAGGTGATCACGAATCTCGTCGACAACGCGGCACGGCACGGATCGCAGGACTCGCCCGTGCGGATCCGGATCCGCGTGCGCGCCGACCCGCATTCCGGCGACTTGATCCTGGACGTGCACGACGACGGACCGGGCATACCCGACGCCGACCGCTCGCGGGTGTTCGAACGTTTCGCGCGGGGCGGCGCACAGGACGGGGGGACCGGACTCGGGCTCGCGATCGCCCGCTGGGCCGTGGAACTGCACGACGGCCGGATCGAAGTTCTCGACACGTCCGGCGGCTGCTGCATCCGAGTGGCATTGCCGCAGAGCTAGACCCGCTCACGATCGACATCCCTTCGGGACCGGACCATCGCGGTCGGCCCCGCGATGACGCCTGCCCATCGAAGGCCGGCGTGGAGGAGGAGACCCATGATGACCGCACCGACGACGAGTCCACCGAAGACTGCTTCGGACGACGGCCTGTGGCATTGGCGCCGCGACGTGTGGCGCCGTGATCGGACGTCGATGGTCCCGCGAGCGACGCTGGTGGCAGCGCTCGGGGCGGGCGTGATCGCGACCCTGATCCTGCAGACATCGGTGGTGAGCATCGCGTACCTGCTGACCGGGGCTGCGGTGGCGGTCACTGCCTTCGCAAACGTGCGTCCGCGCCCGACGGCGTTCCAGCTCGCGACTGTCGCCGGCGCGCTCGCCCTGCTCGCGGTGGCGGCCGTCCGCGGAGCCGAATGGCTGGTCGCGCTGTGTGTGGTGGCGAGCTGGGTGGTGGGATCCGTTGCTCTGGTCGGGGGCTGGACGTGGACCGGGCTCGCGCTGGCATCCGTCGCGCTCTGGCTCACACCGGTACGGTTGGTCGGCTGGGTGGAGCGGGGCCGAAACAGGCTGAGCATCGGCACCGGTGTGAAGCCGGGGCGGGTGATCGCCGTGACGGCGATCAGTGTGGCGCTGGTGGCGCTGTTCGGTTCACTGTTCGTGAGCGCGGACCCCGAGTTCGGGCGGTTGTTCGAATCCGTGGTTCCTGATGTGCGGGTGAGCAACCCGCTCGGCCGGCTGCTCGTCGGCTGCTTCGTCGCGGTGGCCGCACTCGCGGCCGCCTACCTGCGGCGGCGGCCCCCGACCTTCGACGCCCTCGCGCCGCGGCCCGGCCGCCCGGCCGCGCGATGGGAGTGGGCGGTACCCCTGGCGCTGCTCGACACGCTCTTCGCCGGCTTCGTCGCGGTCCAGGTGCGGGTGCTGTTCGGCGGCGACCGACACGTCCAGGACACCGACGGTCTCACGTACGCGAACTATGCGCGCCAGGGTTTCTGGCAGCTCGCGGCGGTGACCGTCCTGACGCTGCTCGTCGTCGCCGTCGCTGTACGCAAAGTGGACCGCGGCAGCGTGGGGGACCGAGTGTCGGCACGCCTGCTGCTGGGGATGCTGTGCGTACTGACGCTCGTGATCGTCGCGTCGGCCGTTCATCGAGTGTCTCTGTACGAGAGCGAGTTCGGATTCACCAGGCTACGGCTGGCCGTGATGGCGGCGGAGCTGTGGTTGGGCGTGGTGTTCGTGCTGCTGATTGCGGCCGGGATTCGCATGTCGGCGCGGTGGCTGCCGCGGGCAGTGCTGGTGTCGGCCGCCGTCGGGTTGCTCGGATTCGCCGCGATCAATCCGGACGGCTATATCGCGGAGCGAAACGTGCAGCGATACGCCGACACCGGCGACATCGACGTCCAGTATCTGCGCGGCCTGTCCGTCGACGCCGTGCCCGCGCTCGACCAGCTGCCCGAACCCGCGCGCTCGTGCGCACTGTGGAGCATCGTCGTCGACGACGAGCCGGCGTGGTTCGAGTACAACGCCGCCCGGTCGCGGGCCCAGGAGATTCTGCGGGCGAGGCCGGTGGGTCCGTGCAGTTTCGGGTTCGGCTCGACTCCCGGCGGAAACTAGGTCCAGGGCTGGATCGGCCGCTTGACCCACATGATCTTCTCGTCCGCGTGCGCGGGGGTGGCCTGCGGGTGCCCGGGATGCGCGTCCGCCCAGCGCGACTTCTCGTCGAGCAGTTCCGCGACGACCGTCCAGGTCTCGCGCGTGCTGGGTGGATTGACGCCCGCCTCCCGCGCCAGCTTGCGCAGCTGCGCGTCCGGCAGGTCGAGGAGTTCGGCGCCGCTGATGGCGCGCTCCCAGATGTACCGGGCCAGCCCGGTCGCCTTCTCGCGCCGCTTCCGGTCGGCGGCATCCGTGTGGGCGAAGTCGACCTCGTTCGGATCCGTCATCTACATGTACCTCTCGACTGACTACCCGCCGTGACCGCCGTGGCCTGCGGTCGTGGGCGCGCTCGTACCCATCTGCATCGGGCGCGGTGTCGCGCCGGGTTCCAGAACCAGGAACTGCCCCATCATGCCTTGATCCTCGTGCAGCAACAGATGGCAGTGGAACATGTAGGGGACGGCCGGGTCGGTGTACTCGGTGAAACGCAGCGCCAGCCGGATCCGCCGCCCCGGCGGGGCGTAGACGGTGTCCTTCCAGCCGGCCAGGTGCGCGGGCGGCGGCGATCCGTCGATGTCGAGGACCTGGAACTGGACGTCGTGGACGTGGAAGTTGTGCGGCCAGTTGTCGGCGTTACGCACCGTCCAGATCTCGGTGGTGTAGACGGTGGGGGAGAAGTCGATGCGGTTCATGTCCATCCGCGCGCCGTTGATCATGAACCACTGCAGCTCGAAATCACGCTCGGCGACGGCCGTCGACGGGTCGAGCCGGGCGATCGGCGCGAGGGCCGACGGGACGGCGGGCGACGGGCCGAGGGTGCGTTCGGGGCGCAACTCGACGATGTCGAAGGTGTCGGTGAACCCGAACTGCGCGGCGGCCGCGCGGTCCAGCCCGCCGCGGTCGTCGGCGGGAACCGACCGCAGCACCACGTCGGAGCCGCCGCGCATCGCGACCACGATCTCGGCGCGTTCACCCGGGCTGAGCTGCAGCCGTCGCAGCGCAGTGGGCGCCGACAGCAGGCCGCCGTCGGTTGCGACCAGTTGGAACTCACGGTCGTCGGAGAATGCGAGATTGTAGGTGCGGCCCCCGGAACCGTTGAGGATGCGCAACCGGACCAGTTCGGTGGTCACCGGCAGGTAGGCGCCCGCGATTCCGTTGGTGACGATGGTGTCGCCCAGCAACCCGACGTCGGTGGGGTCGGACTCGTCCAGCGTGCCGTCGGCGGTGAAGCGCTTGTCCTGAATGATCAGCGGGATGTCGTCCACCCCGTAGTCCTTCGGGAGATCGATCGCATCGGTGACGTCGTCGTCGACGAGGAACAGTCCCGCCAATCCCCGGTAGACGTGCTTCTCGGTGGAGCCGTGCGGATGCGGGTGGTACCAGAGCGTTGCGCCGGGCTGGTTCACCGTCCACGTGGGCTCCCACCTCGCGCCCGGCTCGATGGCCTGGTGCGGGCCGCCGTCGAACCGGGCCGGCACGTGCATGCCGTGCCAGTGCACGCTGGTCGGCTCGGGCAGTGCGTTGTCGATCGTGAAAGCGACGGCCTCACCGCGTCGGGCCCGGATCGTCGGCCCCAGCATCGATCCGTTGAAACCCCATGTCGCCGTGCTCTTCCCGGCCAGCACCTCGGAGTGCCCCGTTCCGGCCGTGAGTACGAAGTGCCGGGTGCCCGCAGCGTCCACCGTCGATGCCGCGAGCGGCGGGATCGGGAGGGAACGCGTGAACTTACCGGTCGGTGCGGTGCCCGGTGCGGGGGGACTCGACTGCGCCACCACGCATCCGGCGGACGCGGCCAGCGGGACGGCGGCGAGGCCGATCAAAAAGGACCGGCGGGAAATGTGCGTCACTGTGCTCCTCGAAGACTGCGGCGAATTGCTGCCTCGATCCAGTCTTCGCGGTGAGCGACGGCCACACCCCCGCCCTCGGGCCGGTGAGCGCGACCGGAGAGTCCTCCCCGTGGGCCTTGTGCGGGCCGCGGCGCCGTGCTATCCGAGCGTTACCGCGACCGCAAACGCGCGAGGACCTCGTCGTGCAGCAGACCGTTGGTGGCGACCGCACTTCCGCCGTGCGGGCCGTCGGAGCCCTCGAGGCTCGTGAAGCGGCCACCGGCCTCGCGGACCAGCAGGTCCAGCGGCGCCAGGTCCCACAGCGACACCTCGGGTTCGGCGGCGATCTCGAGCGTGCCCTCCGCGAGCAGACAGTAGGAGAAGAAGTCGCCGTAGCCGCGGATTCGCCACACGTCGTCGGTGAGATCGACGAACTGGTCGCGAATGCCGCGGTCCTTCCACCCGGACAGCGAGGAGAACGCCAGGCTCGACGACCCGAGGTCGCCGACCTCGGACACGGACAGGCGGCGCGGATCGCCGCCGTCGAACGACGCCCACGCGCCCTCGCCGGCCGACGCCCACCAGCGGCGGCGGAGCGCGGGGGCGCTGACGACACCGACGACGGGGACGCCGTCCTCGAGCAGCGCGATGAGGCTCGCCCACACCGGGACGCCGCGGACGAAGTTCTTGGTGCCGTCGATCGGGTCGATGACCCACTGCCGACCCGCGAACTTCGCATCGCCGCCGAACTCCTCGCCGAGCACGTCGTCGCCGGGACGCTCGAGGGCAAGCACGGCTCGCAGCGCGCGCTCGACCGCGAGGTCGGCGTCGGACACCGGCGTGAGGTCGGGCTTGGAGTCGACTCGCAGATCCAGCGCGCCGAAGCGGGCGCGGGTGATGGTGTCGGCTTCGTCGGCGAGGCGCAGGGCGAGTTCGAGGTCGGTCACCGGTCCGACGCTACTGCACGGGGGAGAGGCCCTCGGTCGACGACGATCGCGAGGCGCCGACCGGTGTGTGGCCGGTGCAACGTCGGACCCGGCGATTCACCCGGTAGCCTGGATAACTGTGCATCCTGACGTTTCCGCTGACCTCAACGAGCTCGACACCACTCTGACCACGGTCGAGAAGGTTCTCGATGTCGAGGAGCTGCGCCGCCGCATCGACGAACTCGAACACCAGGCGTCCGATCCGGAGCTGTGGAACGACCAGGAGCACGCGCAGCAGGTCACCAGCCAGCTTTCGCACGCGCAGTCCGAACTGCGTCGCGTGGAGGAACTGCGCTCGCGCCTCGACGACATGGCGGTGCTCTACGAGCTCGCCGAGGAGGAGGGGCCCGAAGCGGTCGCCGACGCCCACGCCGAGCGCGCGCAGCTGCGCACGGACATCGAGGCGATGGAAGTCAAGACGATGCTGTCGGGCGAGTACGACCAGCGTGACGCGCTCGTCAACATCCGCGCCGGCGCCGGTGGCGTCGATGCCGCGGACTGGGCCGAGATGCTCATGCGCATGTACATCCGCTGGGCCGAGAAGCGCGGCTACGGCGTCGAGGTCTACGACACGTCCTACGCGGAAGAGGCCGGCATCAAGAGCGCCACCTTCGCGGTCAAGGCGCCCTACAGCTACGGCACCCTGTCGATCGAGATGGGCACCCACCGTCTCGTGCGGATCAGCCCGTTCGACAACCAGGGCCGCCGCCAGACCTCGTTCGCCGAGGTCGAGGTGCTGCCCGTGGTGGAGACCACCGACCACATCGACATCGACGAGAACGACGTCCGCGTCGACGTCTACCGCTCCTCCGGTCCGGGTGGCCAGTCGGTCAACACCACCGACTCGGCGGTCCGACTGACGCACGTGCCCACCGGCATCGTCGTCACCTGTCAGAACGAGAAGTCGCAGCTGCAGAACAAGGTGTCCGCGATGCGGGTTCTGCAGGCCAAGCTGCTCGAGCGCAAGCGTCAGGAGGAGCGCGCCGAGATGGACGCCCTCAAGGGTGACGGCGGCAGCTCGTGGGGCAACCAGATGCGTTCGTACGTCCTGCACCCGTACCAGATGGTCAAGGACCTGCGGACCGAGTACGAAGTCAACAACCCGTCCGCCGTCCTCGACGGTGAGATCGACGGATTCATCGAGGCCGGCATCCGCTGGCGGATGAGCGAAAACCAAGCCTAGGACGAATGCAGACCACACACCTCGCCCTGACGTTCACCCCGTACGACCGTCTCCTCGATTGGCTGAAAGTCACCGGACTGCCGATTGCGCTGACGGTCCTCGGTGCCGTGATCCTCGCTCGCTTCGTGAACTGGGCGGGCGGTCGGATCACGCAGCGCATCGACGACAACTACCAGCAGGGCGATGCGCTGGTGCGGTCCGAGGCGACCAAGCACCGGCACTCCGTGGCACAGGTCATCACCTGGGTGGTCATCACGATCATCTACGTGATCACCGCCATGAAGGTGCTCAATCTGCTGGGGCTGCCGATCGGCAGCCTCGTCGCACCCGCCACCGTGCTGGGCGCCGCGCTCGGCTTCGGCGCGCAGCGTGTGGTGCAGGACATCCTCGCCGGGTTCTTCATCATCACCGAGAGGCAGTACGGCTTCGGTGACACCGTCCAGATCGCGATCACCGGTTCGGGCACCGACGCCGAAGGTGTGATCGAGGACGTGACACTGCGGGTGACCCGCATGCGGAACGCGGACGGCGAGGTCATCACGGTTCCGAACGGACAGATCGTCAAGGCCGTGAACCTGTCGAAGGACTGGGCACGGGCGGTCGTGGACGTCCCCATCCCGGCCAGCGCCGACATCAACAGGGTCAACGACATCCTGCACCGCGTCGGTGTGGACGCGTACGAGGACAAGAGTCTGCGGCCACTGCTGCTCGACACACCGTCCGTGATGGGTGTCGAGAGCCTCGCGGTCGACCAAGTCAGTGTCCGGATGGTGGCCCGCACCCTGCCGGGCAAGCAGTTCCAGGTGGGTCGGGCGCTGCGCGTTCGGGTCGTCACGGCCCTGCGCCGGGCGGGAATCACCGTCGCGGCGGAACTCGAAGCCGATCCCGTGGGCGGAGGTGACGACGAATGAGCCCCCAGGAGAAGATGTCGCTGCTGTGGAAGCGGATCCCGCGTCGCGTGTTCGGCGGCCGGATGCGCACCACCACCGTCGTGCTGTGTCTGTTGTGGCTGGGTCTGGCGATGCTCAACGCCGATCTCAACCCCCCGGCCGACACCGCGACGTCCAACCCGGCGCCCGCCGTGAGCGACGGGGCTCCGGCCGCGCCGGCTCCCCAGCGGGAGACCGAACGGGCATCGACCTCACCCGAGACGTCCACCCGAACCTCGGAGACGGAGGACCCGGCGACGTCGTCGTCCACCTCGTCGGAGACGAGTCGGAGTGGGCAACAGTCCGGCACCCCGACCACGACACCGAACCAGGGCCGCAACACGCCCTCGTCGGAGTCGGCGACGAAGTCGACCACCACGCAGCCTCAGGTCCCGCAGCAGTCGCAGGAACCGGAGTCGGGAACATCCGACGAGGTGACGACCACCGCCCCGACACCGCAGGGCTGAGCGCGGTCGTCGATCGCCGCGCGTCGCTACCCAAGGTCACCGTTCGATAACGGCTAGACTGGCTTCCCGTGATCAGCGTCAAGGATGTCTCCAAGTTCTACAAGGCCTCCACCAGGCCCGCCCTGGACAAGGTGAACGTCGAGATCGACAAGGGCGAGTTCGTGTTCCTGATCGGGCCGTCGGGATCCGGCAAGAGCACGTTCATGCAGCTGTTGCTCAAGGAGGAGACGCCCACCTCCGGCGACATCTACGTCGCGGACTTCCACGTCAACAAGCTGTCGGGCCGCAAGGTGCCGAAGCTGCGGCAGAGCGTCGGTTACGTGTTCCAGGACTTCCGCCTGCTGCCGAGCAAGACGGTGTCGCAGAACGTCGCGTTCGCGCTCGAGGTGATCGGCAAGTCCCGTTCGACCATCGAGCGGACGGTCCCCGAGGTGCTCGACCTGGTGGGGCTGTCCGGCAAGGCCGACCGCCTACCCAACGAGCTGTCCGGAGGTGAGCAGCAGCGCGTCGCGATCGCCCGGGCGTTCGTGAACCGTCCGCTGGTGCTGCTCGCCGACGAGCCCACCGGCAACCTGGACCCGGACACCAGCGCCGACATCATGCTGCTGCTCGAGCGGATCAACCGCACCGGCACGACGGTGCTGATGGCCACGCACGACCACCACATCGTGGACTCCATGCGCCGACGCGTCGTCGAGCTCGACCTGGGCCGCGTGGTCCGAGACGAAGCGCGGGGCGTGTACGCAGTCGGCCGTTAGGGCCAGACGGCACACCCCAGCCGAACCGTTCGACCAGACGACGTAAGGACTCCCTCCCCGATGCGTGCCAGCTTCATCTTCAGCGAGGTCTTCACCGGCCTGCGCCGCAACATCTCGATGACCGTCGCGATGATTCTCACGACCGCGATCTCGTTGGGCCTGTTCGGCGGCGGCCTGCTCGTCGTGCAGATGGCCGACAAGACGCAGCAGATCTTCCTCGACCGGGTCGAGGTGCAGCTGTTCCTCACCGAGGACATCTCGGCGTCGGACCCGGATTGCGCGCAGGACCTGTGCCGCGGGATCCGCAACGACCTCGAGAACACCGACGGTGTGGTCGCCGTGCAGTACCTCAACCAGGACGACGCCGTCGCCGACGCCACCGACCGCGTGTTCAAGGACAACCCGGAACTGGCGTCGCTGGTCAGCGCCGAGAGCTTCCCGGCCTCGTTCAAGGTCAAGATGAGCGATCCGGACCAGTTCGCGTCGATCAACGCCGAGTTCGCGGTGCGGCCCGGCATCGACAGCATCCTCAACCAACGCGAACTCGTCGACCGGCTGTTCAGCGTCCTCGGGGGCATCCGCAACGCGGCGTTCGCGATCGCCATCGTCCAGGCGATCGCCGCGATCTTCCTGATCGCCAACATGGTTCAGGTGGCCGCGCTCACCCGCCGCACCGAGGTCGGCATCATGCGCCTGGTCGGCGCCACCCGCTGGTACACCCAGTTGCCGTTCCTGCTCGAGGCTGTCGTCGCCTCGCTCATCGGTGCGGGGCTGGCGATCGTGGGCCTGTTCACCGCCAAGAATCTGTTCATCGACGACGTCCTCGGCGAGATCTACGACGCGAACATCGTGGCGCGAATCTCGAACAGCGACGTGCTGCTGGTCTCGCCGTTCATCGTGATCGTCGGCGCCGGCATGGCGGCGATTACCGCATACATCGCGCTCCGCCTGTACGTCCGGGACTGACGCGATAGGTAATCGGCTTGCCGGGCCTCCTATGCTGGAGTCGTACCCATGACAGGTCAGAGCACAACTGACAGCGGATCGACGACAGTGAGGGCCCGCACGTGAAAGAGAAGGGCCGCAAGGTCATCGCGACCAACCGCAAGGCGCGACACAACTACACCATCATCGACACCTACGAGGCCGGTGTGGCGCTCGTCGGAACCGAGGTCAAGAGCCTGCGGGAGGGCAAGGCGTCCCTCGTGGACGCGTTCGCGACCGTCGACGACGGCGAGGTGTGGCTGCGGGGACTGCACATCCCCGAGTACGCGCGGGGCACCTGGACCAACCACGCGCCGCGCCGTACCCGCAAGCTGTTGCTGCACAAGCGCGAGATCGAGCACCTCGTCGGCAAGACCCGTGAGGGCAACCAGACGCTGGTGCCGCTGTCGATGTACTTCTCGGACGGCAAGGTCAAGGTCGAGCTCGCCCTCGCGAAGGGCAAGCAGGACTACGACAAGCGTCAGGATCTGGCCCGACGCACCGCCGAGCGCGAGGTCACGCGAGAGCTCGGGCGCCGCGTCAAGGGCATGCGCTGACGGTCTGTCCGGTCGAACGTTCGAGGTGGTAGCGGTGGCCGCCGCGTGAGGGGTGAACGCGGCGGCCACCGCAGCTTCTAGCGGGCGACACGCTCCCACATCTGCAGGTACGCCTCGGCGCCGCGGGACATGTCGTCGATGAACTGGGCGCCGTCCTGACCGGCGAACACACGCATGTCCTCGATCCAGTCGGGAATCATCCCGTACTGCGCCAGCCCGTCGGTGTTGAAGTCGAACGTGCGGGTCCCCGCGCGCTGCTGCTCCATGACCGTGCCGCCGTCGAACGTCGTGAACGGGTACTCGACGAACCGCGCACCGTCCTCGTGCGGCGCCGGCTGCGCGCCGAATCCGTTGGTGTCCGCGCCGAATCCGTAGCCGAAGTAGTACCGCTCGTCGCGGTCCTGTCGGGCCGAGCGCCACTCCTCGACGAAGTTCTCCGACGGTCCCGCGTACGACGCCACGAATCCGCCGAGCTCGTAGATGCGCGGGTAGTTCGACGGGTCGGTCCAACCATGGCTCGACACGACCCCCGAGTACTGCGCCTCCTCGAGAATCCTCAGGGCGGCGTCGGCGGTCTTGACGCCCATGTGGTCGATGTCGACGATCATGCCGCGCTGCATCATCGCGCGGATCGCGTACTCACCCAGCGGGGTCAGGCCACGCGCGTTGCACGCGTCTCCCTCGGGGTAGAGGGGCAGGGTCACGCCCGGCGGCAGTGACTTCGTCAGCTCCGCGGTGTCCTGGTCGACATTGCCGATCGGGTTGTCCTTCGCGACCCCGCTGCACGGCTCGGTCTTCCAGAATTCGCCGGTGCCGAGGAAGTTGCCGGCGTTGACCGCGAGGCCGGTCACGCCCTGATCGAATCGGACGCCACCGAAGGCGTTGTCGAACTTGTGCGTCAGGATCACCTGCCGCACGCCCATCGCGTACAGCTCGTCGAGCCCGGCGTCGATGTCCTGTTCGGTGCACAGCGGGACACCGTTTCGCAGGCCGCAGCCGAACGGCTCCGAGATCTCCATACCCAGCGTGACGGCGAGCTTGCCCGACGCCGCGACCGCACGGGCATCGGCGGGGGAGCTGACGATGCGGAACCAGCCGCGACCGGGTCCCCCGTACTGCGCATCCACGTAGTCCTGGATCTCGTGGGCCTGCCGGGCTTCGATCCGGACCGTCTCCATCTCGTCGCACGGATTGCTGCGCAGTGGATACAGCTCGCACAGCACACGATTCGACACCAGCAGATTCGTCATGATCCGCTGCCCGCCACGCCACGCGCGCTCGACCCAGCGGTAGTACATCTGTTCGTGCGTCATCGAGTCGTGCGACGGGACGTCCGCGAAGCTCGGCCACATCGTGGTGTCGTGCGATTCGAACGGGCTACCGTGCGAGAGGACGTTCTCGAGCAACGCGGGCAGGCCGTCGGGCTTGTGGTCCTCGCAGTCCTGCAGCGCGACGGTGACGCCGAGCGGCGAGTAGGGCTCGCCGCAGCGGATCTCACCGCCGATGAACTCGTTGGCGTTCATGTGCACGTGCGCGTCGATGAACCCGCGCACCTCACCTGCAGACGTGGTGAGGGGCACTCCGCGGGCGCCGATCTCCACCTCCGGGAAGTCTGCGCAGCCGTCCGCAGGTTCGAGCCGGAAGCGTCCCGCCTCGGGATCCTCGCCGGGTGCGGTGACCGTGAGCCGGCCGTCGGCTCGGTCGACGCCCAACTGCTGCCCGTTCGTGGTCGATGTCGCGGTGTAGGCGCCGTCGGTGAACGTCAGTGTCCAGTCGGTGGCGGGGGTGGCCTGCGGTGAGGCGAACGCCCGACCCGACTCGCCCGCGATCAGGGCGGTGTCGTCACCGAAGAACAGGAATCGGCCCAGTTGCGCGGCCTGCATCCGGAACTTGGCGGCGCCGGCGGCGTCGGCGAGGCGGTATCCGTCGCCGTCGCGCGCGAGGAACCCCGGATTCGTCTCCGACGCGAGGGTGTAGCAGTTGCCGGCGAGTCCGTAGACGGGGTCGGTGGGCGGCCCGGGATCGGTGGGATCGGGCGACAGCGGAACCGACACGGCGATCGCCGCCCCGGCGAGCGCCAGCGCCAGCGAGGCGCCGAGCGCAGGGAGCAGTCGGCGGCGAACGAAAGTGGAGCGGACGGACATTCGGTGGTCCCCTAACAAGCGCACTCGTCTTCAGACGGGGAGGTTAGGTGAAGCTGAACGGCCGTCCAGGAGGATTCGCGGACAAATCCCGAGGAATGGACATATACGATTTGTTTGCCGACGTAAACGCTGTTCAGCAGTCCGTGGGTGCGGGCACTCCTGCGAACCGATCCTTGAGATACAGGAACGCTTCGGGCAGTCCCACGATCGCATTGGTCATGTGTTCGGCGATGGGGTAGCCGCGGAACACGAGCGTCGCCCCGGCCTTGCAGTAGCGGTCGGCGGTTGCTGCCACCGAGCCGAACGGCGTCAGGCCGTCCGTCGAGCCCTGCCACATGAACACAGGCGCAGTCGGGATACCGGGGTAGTCGACGAGGCTGTTCTCGCGCATCACGGCCCGGGTCCGCTCGTCCTGCAGCAGGCTCGTGGACTTCGCGACCTCGCTCACGCTGTGCAGGAGCCCCTTCGCGATGATGATCGTGCGGCACTCGTCCTTGAGCTCCTCGCGCAACCCCAGTCCCGCCGGTGTCAGCTGGTCGCCGATCGGCAGGCGGTCCGGATACTCCCGTTCGAGGCCCACGGCGGCGGCGAAGCCGAGTCCGAACCCGGGGTGCCGGTCCGCGAGGCCGAGCCCGACGGCCATCTCCTCGATGTTCGCGGGTACGCCGCCCTGGGCGACGCCCGCGAGCTTCACGTCCGGGGCGTACGTCGGGTTGAGCGCCGCCGCCCATGCGGTGGCCATACCGCCGCCCGAGTACCCGGCCAGCGCGATAGGACTGTTCGACAATCGCAGCTCCGGCAGGCGCTTGAGCGCGCGGACGCCGTCCAGCGTGATCATGCCGCCGAGCTTGGCGGCCCCGTAGGCGCTGTCGGGACCGAGGTGGTCGGGGATCGCGACCGCCCACCCCTGCGCGAGGGCGAGCGGCAACCCGAAGACGTCCTTGATCTCGCCGGTGAACAGCGCGGCCGACGGCGCGCACTTCAGGCCGAGCGAGTTGACGATCGCCTGGTACGACAGCACGGGCATGTCCGTGGGCGAATTGATCGGCTTGATCACCGTGGTGACGGCGGGGATGGGATCGCCCGACGAGTTGGTGGAGCGGTACTTGATCTGCCACACCTCGTTGCCCGGGACGAGCCACGTGTCGGCGCGGCGTACCTCGAGAACGTCGCCGGGTGCCTTGGTCGCGATGTCGGCCGGCGCCGCGTAGAACGGGTCGGTGTACGGCGTCGGATAGGCCGGGGCGGCCCCGGCCGCGGGTGCCGTGAGTGTGCCCGCGGTCACGGCGGCGAGAGCGAGTACGGCAGCGCCCACGAGTCGGCGCGCGAACGACGTCATCCCAGTTTCCCCCAGAGAGTGTCGAGTGACGAATGTCACCGAAAGTCCGTCCCGGGGCCAGACACTAACGGAATGAAGTGGTGCCGAAGGGTGAAACGCATGGATGTGACGCGAGAGCGGCGACGGTCCCGGAAGCCTCGGCGGAAAATCGGGATGATTCCCGACCGTCCGCGGGTTAGAGTAAGTAGCCCCATGAAAGACGTGGGGACGTACGGGGCTGAACGGTTTCGACTGCGTACGTTGAGTTAGGGGAAGCGTGTCGGTGCAGGCAAGAGACCACCGTAAGCGTCGCTGCAAACCAATAAGCGCCGATTCCAATCAGCGCGACTACGCCCTCGCTGCCTAAGTAGCGACTGCGTGTCTGTCAGTCCGGGTTCGCCCTCGGCCCGGGTACTGGCATCAGCTAGAGGGCTCTACCGTTCCACTCGGTCGCGGAGTGGTACGGGACATCCAACAGCGACTGGGATCGTCATCTCGGCTTGTTCGCGGGACCGGGAGATCCAAGTAGAGGCATAGCGAACTGCACACGGAGAAGCCCTGGCAAAGCGGCGGAGGACCCGGGTTCGATTCCCGGCAGCTCCACTGAGAAGGGGCCCGATCGGAAGACCTTTCCGATCGGGCCCCTTTTTCTTGCCCGAAGTCCTTCTGCCCGGAGCCGCTCGCCCCACTGGCACACTCGTCCCATGGTTGTCCGCTATCCACCGACCGAGCCCTACGAGACCGGTCTGCTGCACGTGGGCGACGGGAATTGTCTGTACTGGGAGACGGTCGGCGAGCCGGACGGGCTCCCGGTGGTCTATCTGCACGGCGGCCCGGGTGCCGGGGCCGGGCCCGGCAGGCGGCGGCTCTTCGATCCGGACAAGTTCCGGGCCGTGCTGTTCGACCAGCGCGGTTGCGGCCGCAGTACGCCCCGCGCGGACGATCCCGGGGCCGACTTGTCGACCAACACCACCGCTCACCTCGTGGCGGACATCGAGCAGCTACGGGAGCATCTCGGCATCGAACAGTGGCTCGTCGTGGGGGTGTCGTGGGGTGTGACGCTCGCACTCGCCTACGCGCAGGCGCATCCGGACCGCGTGACAGGGATGGCGCTGGGGGCGATCACGTCGGATCCTCGTCGCGACGTCCGGTGGATCACCCGGGACATGCGGCGGATCTTTCCGCGTGAATGGGAGAGCTTCGTCGAGCCGATCCCGACGGAGGAGCGGGACGGCAACCTTGCCGCCGCGTACGCGCGCCTGCTCGCCCACCCCGATCCGTCGGTGCGCGAGCACGCGGCCGTCCGGTGGTGCGAATGGGAGGACACACATGTCTCTCTCACTCCAGGATGGACGCCGGACGCGCGATATCGGGATCCGACGTTCCGGATGGTGTTCGCGCGCCTCGTCACGCACTACTGGGGCAACGACTGCTTCCTCCGCCCGAGCGAGCTGCACGACAACATGCACCGGCTCGCCGGCATCCCGGCTGTTCTGGTGCACGGCCGGTACGACGTGTCCGGTCCTCTCGACATCGCGTGGGAACTGTCCCGGCTGTGGCCGGGCAGCCGTCTCGTCGTCGTCGACGACGCCGGGCACGGCGGCGGCAGCTTCACCGAGCATCTCGTTGCCGCTGTCGACTCGTTCGCGCAGCAGGGGACCGGGCCTGCTACGGGCGCGCGATCAGGGTCGACGGGCGGCTGACGCGGATCACCCATCCGCACGCCCACCGGTTCCGAATACCGGGCATGTCGGTACGGAGACGAACGCAGAACGGTGAGGGCGGGACCCCGGCTCTGATCGTGTTGGTGCTGCCGGGTGGCAAGGCGAGCGATCGTCGCCGCTCGAAGCCCTGGCAGGCCGCCGATCTGCGCATGTCGTCGTTCACCCGGACACTCCGGCGATCCTGCCCGGAGGTGGAGGTCCGGCAGGTCCGCTACCTGCTCCGGGGTTGGAACGGAGCCGACCGCAGCCCCGTCCACGACGTCCGCAGGATCCTCGACGACCTGCGACCGGCGCAGACACCGGTGGTTCTGGTGGGCCACTCGATGGGCGCGCGAGTGGCGGCAGTGGTCGCCGACGACCCTCTGGTGTGCGGGGTCCTCGCTCTGGCCCCGTGGTGGCCTGAGGGGGAGGGCGGGTGCGTGCCGACCGGCCGGCGGATGGTCGTCGTGCACGGCACCGCGGACACCTGGACCGACCAGGCGGCGTCGCGGCGACAGACCACGTTGGCTCAGGCGCGGGGCCTGGACGCCCGATGGATCGGTATGGCGGGCACGGGCCACACCATGCTGCGCCACCCGGGCCGCTGGCATCGGATCGCCGTCGATTTCGTCCGTGACCAGACGCGCCGCTGTACGCCTTCGAACGTCTCGTGAGCATCGGGTACGAGCAGAGCCACGGAGGAGGCTGTGGGCATGACGACCGCACCACCACCACCGCTGCCGTCGACGCCGGCGATCTATCGCACGACGGTCAGCCACGTGCGAACCGCACCGCTGCACAACGCCTTCCGCTACCGCAGCTACAGCTGGCTCGTGGACATCGACAACCTGCCGAGGTTGCCGCGCGTGCTCGCACGCTTGGCCGGCTTCGCGTCCGCAGACGAACTCGGGGACCTGTCGTGGACCCTGCGGCGAACCGTCGATGCCTTCCTGGCGGCGCACGCGATCGACCTCGACGGTGGGAAGGTGCTGATGCTCACCGATGCCCGGGTGTTCGGGTACGTGTTCGATCCGCTCACCGTGTTCTGGTGCCACGACGTCGAGGGGCGCCCGGCTTGTGTGATCGCGGAGGTGCGCACCACCCACGGCGACAGGCAGTGCTATCTGCTGCGGCCCTCCGCGCACGGGGGTACGCGCGCGGCGCAGGACTTCTACGTCTCGCCGTCCGGCGACGAATGCCGAATGCGGGTGCCCTCGCCGGACGCGTCGCTCCGGCTCGGGATCTGCCTCGAGCGTCCGGGAGAACGGCCGCTCGTCGCGACAGTCGTGGGCGACCGGCGCGACGTGACCGCGCGTGAAGTGCTGACCGCAGCACTCACCATCCCGATCGCGCCGTTGCGCGTGGCCGCGCACACCCGGTGGCGGGGGATCCGGCTGCGGGCCCGAGGATTGTCGCCGCGGCCGCGGCCGCGGCCCCGCGTCGCTGATGCGGCGGTCCGTCCGCGTCTGCCACAGTAGGTATCGGCCGGCAGACAGGAGGAGCGATGGCGCAGGCGCGGGCCCTGACGGTGGTCGCCGCGGGCGGGGCCGTCGGCGCGAGCATCCGCTACGCGCTCGCACTGCAGTTCCCCGGTATCTGGACCATCCTCGTGATCAACGTCCTGGGGTCGTTGCTGCTGGGCATCCTCGCCGCCGTGCTCGGACCCGACCGGTTGTGGCGTCTGTTCCTCGGTGTCGGTGTACTCGGCGGATTCACCACGTTCTCGACGTTCGCCGTCGACGTCGTGCAGCACCCCGGCTCGGCGGTCGTGTACATCCTCGCGACCCTCCTGCCGGCACTGCTCGCGGCACGCATCGGGATGGCGCTCGGTGACGAATGGCACTCCCGGCGGCGGGCGCAAGCGTGACGGTGCTGTGGGTCGCGCTCGGTGGTGGCGTGGGCGCGGGGGTTCGCTACCTCACCGGCCGCCACCTCACGTCGTACGGGAGCTTCCCGGTGCCCACGTTCGTCGTCAACGTCGTCGGCTGTTTCGTCCTCGGCCTGCTCTCGGGCGCCACGTTGCCGCCCGCGGTGTTCGCGTTGCTGGGCACCGGCTTCTGCGGTGGCCTGACCACCTACTCGACGTTCGCCACCGAAACTGTGGGTCTCGCACGTGTGCGGCGAACCGGCACCTCCGTCGTGTATGTCGCGTCCAGCATCGCGATCGGTATCGGATTCGCCTGGTTGGGGTTTCGAATCACCGCTTGAACGCGCCGGGAACCCCCGGCCCTGGCACGATGGGAACCGAGTTTCCAGTTCGAGGTTTCGGAGGGGTCGATGGTGCACGAACGAGCGGGTCAGGTGGCGTTGCCGGAGGATCTGGAGGATCTGGCGCACCTGGTGTCCGCGTACTACACGCGCACCCCCGACCCGGCTGATCCGTTGCAGCAGGTGATGTTCGGCACGTCCGGCCACCGCGGCTCGAGCCTCGACTCCGCGTTCAACGAGGCGCACATCCTCGCGACGACGCAGGCGATCGTGGAGTACCGCAGCGGCCAGGGCATCACCGGCCCACTGTTCCTCGGCCGCGACACGCACGCGCTCTCGGAGCCGGCGTGGGCGACCGCCCTCGAGGTGCTGGTCGCGGGCGGCGTTGCGGTGGTGATCGATTCGCGCGACGGTTACACCCCGACGCCGGCGGTGAGCCACGCCGTTCTGCGGCACAACGCCTCCGGCCCGGCGGCGCGCGCCGACGGTATCGTCGTCACCCCTTCGCACAATCCGCCGCGCGACGGCGGCTTCAAGTACAACCCGCCGCACGGCGGCCCGGCCGACAGCGACGCCACGACGGCGATCGCGGACCGCGCCAACGAACTGCTCCGCGCGGGCCTGTCGGGGATCGCCCGGGTGCCGCTGGCGCGGGCCCTCGCGGAGGCCGGGCGGTACGACTATCTGTCCGAGTACGTCGACGACCTGCCGGGCGTCCTCGACCTCGACGCGATCCGGGCATCCGGTCTGCGAATCGGGGCCGACCCGCTGGGTGGTGCCTCCGTCGACTACTGGGGGGCCATCGCCGAGCGGCACCGCCTCGACCTCACCGTCGTCAACCCCCTCGTCGACGCCACGTGGCGGTTCATGACACTCGACGGTGACGGCAAGATCCGGATGGACTGCTCGTCGCCGCACGCGATGGCCTCGCTCATCGCGGCCCGCGACCGATTCGACCTCGCGACCGGGAACGATGCCGACGCCGACCGGCACGGCATCGTCACTCCCGACGGCGGCCTCATGAATCCCAACCACTACCTCGCGGTCGCGATCGACTACCTCTACACCTACCGCGCCGGGTGGTCGCCGACGACGAAGGTCGGCAAGACGCTCGTCAGTTCGTCGATGATCGACCGCGTCGCCGGTGGACTGGGACGCCCCGTCGTGGAGGTGCCGGTCGGTTTCAAGTGGTTCGTGCCGGGACTGCTCGACGGCTCACTCGGCTTCGGCGGTGAGGAGAGCGCCGGCGCATCCTTCCTGCGCCACGACGGCACCGTGTGGACCACCGACAAGGACGGGATCCTGCTGGCGCTGTTGGCCGCCGAGATCACTGCCGTCACCGGGCAGAGCCCGTCGGCCCGGTACCGCGAACTCACCCGGCAGCACGGCGATCCCGCGTACGCCCGCATCGATGCGCCGGCGACCCGCGAACAGAAGGCGGTGCTGGCGAGGCTGTCGCCGGAACAGGTCACCGCGACCGAACTGGCCGGCGAACCGGTGACCGCGACGCTCACCGCCGCGCCCGGCAACGGTGCGGCCATCGGCGGCCTCAAGGTCACCACGGAGAACGCGTGGTTCGCCGCCCGCCCGTCCGGGACCGAGGACGTGTACAAGATCTACGCCGAATCCTTCCGTGGCCCCGAACATCTCACGCAGGTACAGGCCGCCGCTCAAGACGTCGTTTCCCGCGCACTGGGACTGGGCTGAACGGCCGTTCACCCTCGCCGATAGATTCATCGGCAATGAGTAACACTGACGCGGCGGCGGGCGCCGACACGAAACTGCCCAAGGAGATCTGGGTCCTCGTCGTGTCGGCGTTCATCGTCGCTCTCGGCTACGGGATCGTGGCGCCGGCGCTGCCGCAGTTCGCGAGCAGCTTCGGGGTGGGCCTCACCGCGGCCAGCGCGGTCATCAGCGTGTTCGCGCTGATGCGTCTGCTGTTCGCACCGATGAGCGGGCGGCTCGTCCAGAAACTCGGTGAGCGCCCCACCTACATGTCCGGGCTGCTCATCACGGCGGCGTCGATGGGCGCCTGCACGGTCGCGTCCGAGTACTGGCAGTTGCTCGTCTTCCGGGCCCTCGGCGGCATCGGATCGACGATGTTCACGGTGTCCGCGCTCGGCCTGCTGATCCGGATGTCGCCGCCGCAGGGCCGCGGCCGGGTGTCCGGGATCTACACCGCGTCGTTCCTGATCGGCACCATCACCGGCCCGCTGTTCGGCGGCGTGTTCGCCCGCTTCGGTCTGCGGGTGCCGTTCGCGATCTACACGGTCGCGCTGGTGGTCGCGGCCGCGGTCGTGTTCGTCGCACTCCGCAACTCGCGCCTCGCCGCACCCGAGACGGACAGCGGTCTGCAGACCATGACCCTGCGGGAGGGTTTGCGCGCACCGATGTTCCGGGCGGCACTCGCGTCGAATCTCGCCACCGGCTGGGTCATCTTCGGTGTGAGGATCGCGCTCGTCCCGTTGTTCGTCGTGACCGCTCTGGAGGGGGACACCGCGGCCACCGCCGTCGCGCTCACGGTGTTCGCGGTCGGCAACGCCTTGGTCCTGTTGCGCTCGGGACGGTTGTCGGACCGCATGGGGCGGAAGCCGTTCGTGATCGCCGGACTGCTGATCTGTGGACTGTCGACGATGACGATGGGTCTGACCGACGACCTCGTGATCTTCTACGTCGCGACCGCGATCTCCGGCATCGGCTCGGGCATCATGGGCCCGGCGCAGCAGGCCGCGGTGGCCGACGTCGTCGGCTCCGGTCGGCGCGGGGGGCCGCTGCTGGCTGCGTTCCAGATGACCAGCGACATCGGCGGCTTCGCCGGGCCCCTCGTGGCGGGAAGCCTCGCGGAGAAGCTCTCCTTCGAGGCGGCATGGGCGGTGACGGGCGCGATCATGCTCCTGCCGATCCTGCTGTGGGTGGTGGTGCCCAAGGGGATCCGTCCGGGATCAGCCGGCCCCGAGCCCGACGAGCGCACCGACGACGTACGTGGCACCGACCGCGAACGCACCGAACATCAGTTGCCGCAGGGTCCCACGGAGCTCGGCGGGGAAAGACGCGGCGAGCCCTCCCGCGAGCAGTAGGCCCGCGCCGCCGCCCGCGAGCCGGCGAACAGCGACTCGAAGCTTCTCGGGACGGGGCACGCAGTCGTCCCTACGACCGAATCCAGCTGCGGAAACGGGCGATGATCCAGAAAGCGCGGGCATGCCTGTTCGGTAGCGTGTGAGACGTGTGGATACGCATTGTGAGCCTCCTCGCGCGCCTCGGTCTGGCCGCGGTGTGGCTGATCTCCGGGTGGATCAAGTTCATCGACCCGACGCAGACGGTCGTGGCGGTCCGGGCCTACCAGCTTCTGCCGGAGGACCTGGTGCGCCCGGTGGCGTACACGATGCCGATGCTCGAGATCGCGCTCGGCCTGTTCCTGGTGATCGGACTCGGTGTGCGGCTCACGGCGATCGTGTCCGCCGCGGCCCTGCTGGTGCTCATCGGCGTCATCATCTCGGTGTGGGCGCGCGGGCTGTCGATCGACTGCGGCTGCTTCGGTGGCGGTGGGGCCGCGGACGTGGACGGCTGGGACTACGCCCGGGAGATCGCCCGGGACGTCGGGTTCCTGGCGCTGGCGGTGTGGCTCGTCGTCTTCCCGCGTAGTCCGTTCGCTCTCGGGCCGCGCTCGCGCGGGTCGTTCTCAGTGCCCGCTCAGGCAGCGGTGGCAGAGTAGGTCCCGAGTAGTGCCTGCACGCGGCCCCGCGGCAGGCACTCCGGTCAAGTTCCGCACGGATCTCACAACCATGACGAAGGACGCGAAGTGAGTTCGAAGAAACCGAAGTCGGCGAAGTACAACCCGCAACCGACCTCCAGCAAGGCCACGTACATCGTCGGCGGCATCGCGGTCGTCGTGATCGCTGCGCTGGTGATCGGCGGCATTCTCCTCACGCGCGACAGCAACAAGCCGCGCAACGAGGGATACGGAGCGGTGCAGAACTCCGCCGTCCAGGTGACGATGGGGGAGGCGGGCGTCGTCCGTCTGGGCCTGCCGGATGTCACGAACACCATCGACGTGTTCGAGGACCCCATGTGCCCGTACTGCGCGCAGCTCGAGGAGAAGCACGGCCAGGAAGTGGCGCAGGCCATCGACGAGGGCAAGGTCGCGGTCAACTACCACATCCTCAACTTCCTCAACCGGCTCTCGGCCAGCGGGGACTACTCGACGCGCGCCGTGGCCGCGTCGCAGTGCGTCGCGCAGACCGGTGACGCCATCGCGTACTCGAAGTTCCACGCCGAGCTGTTCTCGCCGACGAACCAGCCCGCCGAGAACGGCAAGTCCGATCTGTCCAACGAACAGCTCGCGACCCTCGCCGAGGACGCCGGCGCCGACGAGGCGGCCGTCAACTGCATCACGAGCGGTGAGCGCATGCAGCAGGCCGCCGCGGACGCCGAGACGGGCCGTCAGGCCCTCGCCGCGTCCGGTGCCACCGGCACCCCGGCCGTCGTCCACAACGGCCAGGTGATCGACGCCCTGAGCGATCCGGACTGGGTCTCGCAGGTTTCGCAGTAGAAGCTGCCCGGTGGCCGGTCCGCAGCGGACCGGCCACCGACCGGCTTATCGCCTCTGACCAGCCGATTTGTTGTCCGAGTCGGCGGTGGTGTAACTTTCTTTCAGCACGAGGGAGTCACTCCCGAAGCGCAGAGAACAACTCGATACGGGGCTATGGCGCAGCTGGTAGCGCACCACACTGGCAGTGTGGGGGTCAGGGGTTCGAGTCCCCTTAGCTCCACTCCGAAGACCGGGCCACGATCATTGCGATCGTGGCCCGGTCTTCTTCGTGTTCGAGCTCCCGCCGCGAGGTTCCCCCCGAACGAGGAAACCCCCGATCCGTCCGGGGACGGGTCGGGGGTTTCGAGCCTGTGGCTGACGAATCAGCTGAAAGCAGCCACCGCGCCGATGAGGCTCAGGATGGCGCCGAGGCCACCGATGACGGTGCCGATGCCGCTCACGACCGGCTGAATCTGCTTGATCAGCGCGAGATCTGCGTCAGACGAACCCATTTTTACTCCTCTGGTGTGTACGCCGGCACGGTGTCCGGTTGTCGATAGCCGCAACCAAACAACCTTTCGGTTGACTGGGAGGCGGATCGACCGTAAACCAGATTGTGGCGGCTGTCTCGTCGAACGGTCCACTGTGCGGAACGTCCGTGGTAACGCGTCCGGTGGGGCTCGGGCGTTCAGGCGCGGTCCACGGGCTCGTAGTGCTCGACGGTGGGGAACGGGTCGTAGAAGTGGTGTAGCAGGTGCCGCCACTGCTGGTACTCGTCGGAGCCACGAAATCCCTCGGTGTGGTGCTCGAGAGTGTCCCACTCGACGAGCAGGAGGTACGCGTCCGGGCGTTCGACACAGCGGGACAACGAGAGCCGGCGGAACCCCGGCATTGCGGAGACGATCGTTCGCGCCTGTGCGAACGCCGCTTCGAACTCGTCGGCGTGGCCCGGTTTCACCTGTAAGGGAGCGTGTTCGAGGATCATCCGCGCATCCTGTCAGCTGCGCGGAGACGGTGCCAGGTGGTGGCGCGGAGTACTCTCACGCGCCACCACCCGACGGCTCGTCCGGACAGGGGGGGAAAGCCGGACGAGCCCCGTTGCTGCCCAGGGGGGAGGGGCAACATTTTTGTACTCTAGTGCAATTTGTGGTGCGGGGCACGCCGCCTCGGTCTAATGACCTATTTTCGCTGGGTCGGACCCCTCCCCGGGCTCGGGTGCGTGCGGAGGGATGAGCGCGCAGTCCCCGCAGTAGCCGGAGACCGGCGTGCGATAGAAGAGACAGCAGCTACGACGTCGATAACCGTCGCCCTGCCGGTCGACGGTATCGATCAGTCGAGAGTCCCGCAGCATCGTCTCGGCGACGCGCATTGCCGCCGTGTCGCTCGCACCGTCGAGCATGCGGGCGGCCCCGATCAGTGCCGACGCGGCGTTGCCCCACAGCAGGCGGTCCGACATCGGCTCGACGGTGCGGATCGCGGCGACGAGCGGCGTCAGGTGGCGGTCGAGGACCATCTGCCGCGCGACGTCGACCAGGCCGGTGCCTCCCCAGCCGACCGGCTCGGCCAGATGCAGGTCGATGCGGCCGTCCGTGTCGCGCCACAGCAGGCGGTCGGCGTCGGGCAGGATGCCGGCGCGGACGATGCCGCCGAGCGTGAGCGACCACAGTCGGGCCGCGTACCCGAGGAACAACGTCGACGCCGCCACCCGGTACTCGGTGCTGCCGATCCGCGCGCCCACGTGCCCCGCGACGCCGGCGAGCGCGTGGGCGTCGTCGTACAGGTCGCGCACCGGACGCCAGTCGCCCGGCCCGGGATCACCCGTCGTGGCGGTGAAGTACGGGCCGAGGCCCGCGAGGGTCGCCAGGGTCGCTGTGACGGCGCAGCGGGACGCGGCGGTCACCTCGGCTCGCACCCGCGTCTCCTGTCGTCCTCGTCTGACCGGGGCATTGTCGCACGCGATCGGTGTCCGCCGAAAACGGTGGGGGACGGATCAGGCTGCCGGAGGAAGCAATTCGCGCCCGTCGGCCATCCAAGCCATCATGCCGCCGTCGAGTTCGACCACGTCGGTGTAGCCGAGGTCGGCGAGATCCTGCACGGCGGTGGCGCTCATGTTGCCCGACATGCAGTACACCGCGATCGTGGTGCCGTGATCCGACGGCAGTGCCGCCGCCTCGGCGGCCAGGGCGTCGAACGGGATCGCACCGTCCGTTCCGGCGATCGTGCCCTCGTCGGGGACGTGCACGTTGAGGACGAATGTGTCGTCGGACGCCGCGATGTCGGCGAACTCCCGGACGTCGACGAGTCGAGGAGAGGTAGCGGGCGCGTCGCCACCGTCGGTGCCGCAACCGGCGAGGAGCGTCGCACCTATACCTGCGCACGCCGCTGCTGCGGCCAGGCGGCCGGGAAACAGGCGTCCGGGAAACCGGTTGCCGGGCAGAGTGCGGCGCATGTCCATAGCCTCCATCGCTCGAGTGCCGTGGCCGGCACTTTGGGGAAGAATACCCCGGGGGGTGTGTGGGGCCGGTGGTCGGTTCACGCCCGCGTCTGCCCGGCCGGCGCACTAGTACGATGACCGGTTGGTGTCGTCGGTAACTGGGAGGGTCGGGGTGGCGAAGAAGCGGGCTCCACGGTCGATCCCCGTCGTGATCGTCGCCGGGTTCCTCGGATCGGGGAAGACGACCCTGCTCAACCATCTCCTGCACAACAACGGTGGCACCCGGATCGGCGTCATCGTCAACGACTTCGGCTCGGTCAACGTCGACGCGATGATGGTTGCCGGACAGGTCGATTCGATGATGGCGCTGAGCAACGGCTGCCTGTGCTGCGCGGTGGACGTCAGCGACATGGACGAGATGCTGAACAGGCTCGCGCATCGCCGGTCGGAGATCGACGTCATCGTCGTCGAGGCGAGCGGGCTCGCGGAACCCCGCAACATGATTCGGCTCGTGCTCGGCAGTGAGAACCCGTACATCACGTACGGGGGCCTGGTGATGCTGGTGGACGGCGCCGAGTACCAGAGCAGCCGGCAGCGGCATCCGGAACTGGATCAGCACGTCGCGATCGCGGACCTGGTGGTCCTCAACAAGACCGACCGCATCGACGCCGACGCGCACGACGCGCTGCTCGCGGACGTATGCCGGATCAACCCCCGCGCCGCGGTGCTGTCCACCGTGCAGGGCAGAGTCGACCCGGATCTGCTGTTCGATCGGACACCGCGCCCGACCGCCCGCCCCGGTCAGCAGTTGTCGTTCGACGACCTGCTCCTCGGTCTCGACGAGCCGTCGGAGCAGTGCGGTGAGTGCGGCGGGGATCACGATCCGCACATCCACGCGATGTACGACAGCGTCACGTTCACGTCCGATCTGCCGATGCACCCGCGTCGGTTGATCCGATTCCTCGAGAAGCAACCCGCCGGCGTCTACCGGATCAAGGGCTTCGTCTACTTCGGTGTGCCCGGATACCAGCAGAAGTACCTGTTGCAGGTGGTGGGCGACCACATCCGGTTCACCCCGCAGCGCTGGGTGGCGGGGGAGGACCGGCGCACCGAACTCGTCGTGATCGGGATGGACCTCGATCCGGACGCGGTGGATGCACTGCTCGACGCGTGCGTCGAACCCGAGGCCGACTACCTCGAGAGCGACACCATGATGGGCGTGCACCGGTACACCGTCGAAGTCTGACCCGACCGCGGGAGAGGCCGGTGGTGCGGCGGCTACCGTGGAGGCGTGACCGAATCTCTCGTTTCCGTGTACGAAGCCATCCGCCGACGCCGTGACGTCCGCGCCGAGTTCAGTGGCGAGCTGATCCCCGACGAGACGTTGCAGCGGGTGCTCGGTGCGGCGCACGCGGCCCCGAGCGTCGGCAACACCCAGCCGTGGGACTTCATCGTGGTCCGCAACCAGGACACGCTCGACACCTTCGCCGAGCACGTTGCCGGACGTCGCCGGGCGTTCGCCGACTCGCTACCGGAGGACCGGCGAAAGACGTTCGACCCCATCAAGATCGAGGGGATCCGGGAGAGCGGAACCGGCATCGTGGTCACGTACGACCCGTCCCGCGGCGGACAGAACATTCTGGGCCGACACACGATCGACGACACCGGCCTGTTCTCGGCGGTGCTCGCCATCCAGAACCTGTGGTTGGCGGCGGCCGCCGAGAACATCGGTGTCGGCTGGGTGTCGTTCTACGACGAGGAGTACCTCACGGACCTGCTGGGCATTCCCGCACCGGTCCGCCCCATCGCGTGGCTGTGCGTCGGCAAGGTGGACCAGTTCCAGGAGGTTCCGGATCTGGAACGCTTCGGCTGGCGGACGCGTCGGGACCTGTCCGACGCGATCCACTGGGAACGTTTCTGAGCGGGTAGACGCGGTTTCAGCCGCGCCGGCGGCGCGAGCCGCCGCCCGCCGCCTGTCCGCCCCCGCCCGAACCCGAGGCGGAACCGCCGGTAGCGCCCGAGCGTCCACCCGAGCGTCGGCGTCCGCCGCCGCCCTGGCCGCCGGCGCCACCGGCACCCTCGGTGCGGGGACCGCGGCTGCGCCCACCCTGGCCGTTCTGGGCGCCGCCGCCCCGTCGGCCGGAACGCTGACCCTGTCCCTGACGACGACCGTCGCCCGCGGGCTTGTCCGTCTTGGGCGCGGGTGCCACGTGCGGTGCCGGTTCGCCGACCAGCGTGACCACGTGCTCGGAGTCGGCCGTGACCTGCACCGGCGTCACCTTGATCGATGCCTTGCGCATCAGGGCCGAGAGGTCTTTACGCTGTTCGGGCAGAACGATGGTCACGACGTCACCGGCACTTCCGGCACGCGCGGTGCGGCCCGAACGGTGCAGGTACGCCTTGTGTTCGGCCGGCGGATCGACGTGCACAACGAGCTCCACCTCGTCGACGTGCACACCGCGGGCTGCGACGTCCGTGGCGACCAGCACGCGGGCGGTGCCTTCCGAGAATGCGGCCAGATTCCGGTCGCGAGCGTTCTGCGACAGGTTGCCGTGCAGGTCCACCGACGGGATGCCCGACTCGGTCAGCTGGCGGGCGAGCTTGCGCGCCTGGTGCTTGGTGCGCATGAACAGGATGCGACGGCCCTGCCCCGACGCCAGCTTGTGCACGAGCGCCTTCTTCGCCTCCACGCCGGCAACGTCGTACACGTGGTGGGTCATGGCGGCAACGGGCGAGTTCGCCTCGTCGACCGAGTGCAGCACCTCGTTCTGCAGGAAGCGCTTGACCAGCTTGTCGACACCGTTGTCGAGCGTCGCCGAGAACAGCAGGCGCTGCCCGCCGGAGGGCGTCGCGGTGAGGATGCGCGTGACGCCGGGCAGGAAGCCGAGGTCGGCCATGTGATCGGCCTCGTCGAGGATCGTCATCTCGACGGCGTCGAGTGTGACGAACCGCTGCTTCATCAGGTCTTCGAGGCGGCCCGGGCAGGCGACGACGATGTCGACGCCCGACTCGAGAGCCTTGACCTGACGGTGCTGCGAGACGCCGCCGAAGATCGTGGTGACGCGCAACCCCAGCGCGCCGGCGAGCGGCTCGAGCGTCGCGGTGATCTGCGTCGCTAGTTCGCGGGTGGGGGCCAGGACGAGACCGCGCGGCTTGCCGGGACGGCGCTTGCCGCCTGCGAGGCGTGCCGCGAGCGGGATCGAGAACGCGAGGGTCTTGCCGCTGCCGGTCTTGCCGCGGCCGAGAACGTCACGCCCGGCGAGCGTGTCGGGGAGAGTGTCGACCTGGATGGGGAACGGCGCGGTGATGCCGCCGTCCGCGAGGGCCGAGACGATCGGAGCGGGGACGCCGAGCGATTCGAAGGAGGCCGTGGCGGATTCGTCGGACGGGGTGGTGACGCTGGTGGACAAGTTCGTCGGTGCCTTTCGGGCATTCGTCATGCACGCCTACGGCCGGGGGATCCCGGTGCACGGCCTGCACAAGGTGGCGACATTGCCGGGAGGCAAGATCGATCGCCGCAAGAAATGCTTGTGCTGGTGCACGCGAGCAAATGCGCGGATCCGGCGCGAAGGAAGCGTTCTACGACGCTGGACGCCCGGCAAGCGGACGTCCAGTACCCGCCACCATACCGGGTTGCGGCGATCGAGGGGGTGTCGGGGCGATCACCCGGCGGGCTACAGGCCCACCCACTCGGACGTTCCGGTCGCGAACGTCTGACGCTTCCAGATCGGCACCTCCGCCTTGATCCGCTCCACCAGTTCGGCGCAAGCCGCGAATGCCTCGGCGCGGTGGGGCGCGGCCACCGCGGCGACCAGCGCCAGATCACCGATCACCAGCGATCCCACGCGGTGCGCGGCCGCGACCGGCAGACCTGTGCGTTCGGCGACCTCCTCGCAGCATCGGCGCAGGAAGCGTTCGGCGTCGGGGTGCGCCTGGTACTCGAGGGCGGACACCGAGCGCCCGCCGTCGTGGTCCCGGACGACGCCGGTGAATGCCACGACCGCGCCGTGCTCCGGTCCGGCGACGGCCGCGTCCACGACGGCAGGGTCGAGGGGCTGCTCGGAGATGCGGGCGAACACGTCACTCATCGTGTGCACCTCCGCCCGCGATCTGGGCCAGCAGGTGTTCGAGGATCGGATCCAGCACCTCGAGGCCGTCCTTCACGCCGCCGGGCGAGCCCGGCAGGTTCACGATCAAGGTCCGGCCCGCGAGTCCGACGAGGCCGCGGCTGAGCGACGCGTGCGGTGTCACCTGCGTGCCGACCCGCCGCATCTCCTCGGCGACGCCCGGCAACTCCCGATCGAGCACCGCACGGGTGGCTTCGGGGGTCGCGTCGGTGGGGGAGGCGCCGGTCCCGCCGGTGGTGAGGACGAGGGCCGGGGCGTCGGCGAGGGCGTCGGCGAGGCCGGCCGCGATGTCGGCGTCGGCGTACACGAGGGGACCGCGCACCGTGTACCCGCGGTCGGTGAGCCATTCGGCGATCGCCGGGCCAGTCGTATCGGGCCGGGTGCCGCGCGCACCGCCGGTGGAGGCCACCAGCACCGTCGCCGAATCGGGGCGCACCTCGGGCCGTGCCGGCGCCGGTGCGGCGGTGTCGCCGCCGCGCTCGTCGCGTCGCCAGCTCCCGCGCTTGCCGCCCTCCTTCGTCAGGAGCCGGACACCGTCGAGTCTCGCGGCCGGGTCCACTGCCTTGACCATGTCGTGCAGGGTGAGACCGGCAACCGCGACCGCGGTCAACGCTTCCATCTCGACCCCGGTGGGGCCCTTGGTCTTCGCGGTCGCCTCGATGGTGATGGACGAGTCGGTGTACCCGAACTCGACCTTCACCGACGACAGCGCCAGCTGGTGGCACAGCGGGATCAGCTCCGACGTCTTCTTCGCGCCCGAGATGCCGGCGATGCGTGCCGTCGACAGGACGTCGGCCTTCGGCATGTCGTCGGCGCGCACCAACGCGACCACCTCGGGTGTCGTCACGAGTTCGCCGGCGGCGACCGCGATCCGGGTCGTGTCCGCCTTCGCGCTCACATCCACCATCCGGGCACGGCCCTCGCCGTCGAGATGGCTCAGCTCGGTCATGTTCTGCTCGCTCACTACAGGGGCCACACCTTCACTCGGTCGCCCGCGGCGAGGGACACCGCGTCGGCTGGAACATCGATCAACACGTCGGCCCACGCGAGTGCCGCCACGAGATGGGACCCGGGACCGGACACCACCTCCACACCCGAGCCGGTGCGACGGCCGCGCAGGAACTGGCGTTTCCCGGCGACCGAGGTCACGGCGTGCGCGAGGGGCGCGTTCTCCCGCGGCACCTCGGGCAGCCCGGCGGCCCGGCGCAGCAGCGGGCGCACGAACACTTCGAAAGAAACCATCGTGCTCACCGGGTTACCCGGGAACGTCAGCACCGGAACCTCGTCGACCAGGGCCAGACCCTGCGGCCCGCCGGGTTGCATCGCCACCGGCCCGAAGCGGGCGCCCAGTTCGGCGAGTACGTCCTTGACGACCTCGTAGTCGCCCATCGAGACGCCGCCCGACGTGATCACGAGTTCGGCGCGGGCGATCGCGCGGCGCAGGCAGGTCCGGAAGACGTCCGGGTCGTCGCTGCTGCGGTCCGTCACCGACACCTCGGCGCCGTTCGCGCGCAGGCTCGCCGACAGTGCCGCGCCGTTGGAGTCGAAGATCTGCCCCGGCTCCGGGGCGGCACCCGCGTCCACCAATTCCGCCCCCGTCGTGATCACCGCGACGCGCGGCCGGGTGCGCACGGCCACCGCCGCCAGGCCCACCGCGGCCAGCACGCCGAGATGACGGGGTTCGAGCAGGGTTCCGGCGGAGAGCAGCAGCATGCCGGTGCGGACGTCGCTTCCGCGTTCGCGCACGAAATCGCCGACGGCGCGCGAACGGTGAACCGTGACCTTGCCGTCGGACACCTCGGTGTCCTCCACGGGGACAACGGCTTCCGTGCCCTCCGGGAGTACCGCCCCCGTCATGATCCGCACCGCGGTGCCCGGCACGTGCCGGGCCGGCTCGGCCGGGCCGGCCGGCACCGTCGCCACGATCGGCAGCGTCGCCGGGACGGTGGCGATCGACGCGGCGTCCACCGCGAAGCCGTCCATCTGGGAATTGCGGAACAGCGGCAGATCGACAGGGGAGCAGACGTCGTGGGACAGCACCCGACCGAGGGCGTCCGCCAGCCGGACGGTCTCGGTGGGCCGCGTGAGCATCGGCGCGAGGAGTTCGGCCACGTCGGCGGCATGGTCTTCGACGGATCGCGCACCCGGACGTTGTGCCATGAGAGCCAATCCTAGGCATCCGTCGTCGCGCCCGCGGGCGGTGTCGGCGGCATACTGGGGGACATGGTGACAGCGGCGCGGACGGCGACGGCGGTGAACGTGGGAATCCCCACCGTGCGGTCGGCGGCGCCGTCGACGGACGGGCGACCTGACGTGCCCGAACTGCTGGACGGTTTCGGGCGGGTCGCGCGGGACCTGCGGGTGTCGATCACCGAGAAGTGCTCGCTGCGGTGTACGTACTGCATGCCCGCAGAGGGGCTGCCCGCGATCCCGGCCCGAGACCTGCTCACCGCCGACGAGATCATCCGGCTTGTCGGAGTGGCGGTGCACCGCCTCGGGATCCGCGAGGTGCGGTTCACCGGTGGCGAACCGCTGATGCGCCGTGACCTCGAGGTGATCGTCGCCGGGTGCAGCGAGCTGGTACCCGGGATTCCGCTGTCGATGACGACCAATGCGGTCGGTCTCGAGCACCGCGCTGTCGGCCTCGCCCGCGCCGGACTCTCGCGCGTCAACGTCTCGCTGGACACGATCGACCGCCGGCACTTCGCTGAACTGACCCGACGCGACCGCCTCGAGTCGGTGCTGACGGGAATCCGCGCAGCACAGGAAGCCGGGCTTGCGCCGCTCAAGATCAATGCGGTGCTGATGGCCGAAACGCTGGACGGTGCAGCCGATCTACTGCAGTGGTGCCTCGACGCGGGGTGTGCGCTACGTTTCATCGAGGAGATGCCGCTCGACGCGGACCACGAGTGGGCACGGGGGAACATGGTGGACGCGCAGACCCTGCTCGGGGTTCTCGGCGAGCGCTTCGACCTACGGGAGGTGGGGCGCGAGGATCCGTCCGCGCCCGCCGAGGAATGGCTCGTGAACGGGGGCCCGGCGACGGTCGGAATCATCGCGTCGGTCACCCGATCGTTCTGCGAGGAGTGCGACCGCACCAGGCTCACCGCGGAGGGGACCGTGCGTTCGTGCTTGTTCAGCGACCGCGAGGTGGACCTGCGGGACGCCCTGCGCTCCGGCGCCGACGACGAGACCCTGGCCGAGATGTGGCGGGCCGCGATGTGGGACAAGTGGGCCGGACACGGCATCAACGCGGCGGGTTTCGTCCCGCCGAGGCGGAGCATGGGAGCGATCGGTGGCTGAGACGGACTTCGGGACCCTCGAGACGGTGCGCACGGTGCAGGTGCGGTACTTCGCGGCGGCGGCGGAGGCCGCGGGCAGAACCGAGGAGACGCTGACGGTGCCCGTCGGCGCGGATCTGGCGCACCTGCGGGTGGTACTCGCCGAACGCTACGGCGAACAGATGGCGAAGGTCCTCGGGGTCGCCGCGTATCTCGTCGACTCCGAGCTCACGCGCGACCCGAGCAGCGGGGTGGGCGCGCAGGTGGACGTGCTCCCGCCGTTCGCGGGCGGCTGACCACCCGCTACTGCGCCGCCAACCATTGATCGAAGGTCACCGTCCCGAAGTGGTTGTCGGGCACCAGGTTCGAGCCGTTTCGCCAGAACGAGCCCATCGCGCCCGGCATCGGCAGGTCCGTCACCCGTCCGCGGGCACCCGTGGCCGCCTTCCACGCCTGCGCCATCTCGCGCATCGTGAGGATCTGCGGTCCCGCGACGACCACCGGATCGGCCGTCACCGACGGCGTCTGTGCGGCGTCGACGAGGGCGCGTGCGACGTCCGCGGTGTCGATCGACTGGAAGCGGGCACCGGTGAACGCCGGGATCAGGCCCAGCTTCGATGTGGGGGCGCACAGCATCGGCACGAACTCGTGGAACTGTGTCGCCCGCACCACCTGCGTCGGCAGCGGCGACGCCGCGTACCGATGTTCCTGCTCGGTCTTGGCGCGGTAGTACCCGAACGTGCTGCGGTCGACGTTCACGATCGACAGCAGCACGGCGCGCGAGACCCCCGCCTCGCGTGCCGCCGACAGCAGATTCCCCGCCCCGGTCGTCAGGACCGGTCGAGTGCGGCGGGTCTTGCCGTCGGTCGTGTCGATGACGATGTCGACACCGTCGAGAGCCTGCGCGAGTCCGGCGCCCGTGAGCAGATCGCCCGCGGCCTGTTCGACGCCGGCTCCCAGTGCCCCGCCGCGGCGGCTCAGCACCCGAACCGTCTCCCCGCGCCGCACCAGTTCGGCCACCACCGACCGGCCCGCCACCCCGGTGCCGCCCGCCACCAGATACGTCGTCACCACCGCCCCCTGTCGTCCGCTCTCCGGCTCGGCCCTCCGTCAGTCCTCGCGCCACCACGTGTCGAGAGGCGTCACCGGCACCGTTCGCTTGTGGCGGGTGTTCAGGTACATGCGTTCGAGCTCGAGGGCCACGTCGTCGGCGACGTCCCGGCCCTCGAGGAAGTCGTCGATCTGCTGGTAGGTGACGCCGAGCGCCACCTCGTCCGGCAGCGACGGCCGGTCGTCCTCCAGGTCGGCGGTGGGCACCTTCCGCCACGTCGAGTCCGGCGCGCCCATCTCCTGCAGGAGCGCGGCGCCTTGACGCTTGGTGAGTCCGGTGAGCGGGGTGAGGTCCGCGCCTCCGTCGCCGAACTTGGTGAAGAATCCGGTCAGCGCCTCCGCGGCATGGTCGGTACCCACCACGAGGTAGCCGAGCTCACCCGCGATCGCGTACTGGATCATCATCCGCTCACGGGCTTTGATGTTGCCGCGCACGAAGTCCCGCAGCTGTCCCCCGTCGCCGAGGATCTCGCGCAGCGCGCCCGACGCCTCGCCCGCTGTCGCGTCGGTACCGGGCTTGACGTTCACCGCGAGGGACCGGTCCGGCGCGATGAACTTCAACGCGACCTGGGCGTCCTCCTCGTCGACCTGCGCGCCGTACGGCAACCGGACGGCGACGAATTCGGCGGTGTGCCCCTCCGCACGCAGTTCCTCCGCCGCCAGTTGTGCCAGCCGGCCGGCGAGGGTGCTGTCCTGCCCGCCGCTGATACCGAGGACGAAACCCTTCGCCGGAGTGGAGAGCAGGTACTCCTTCATGAACTGCACCCGACTGCGGATCTGGGCCTCCGGATCGATCGTCGGCTCCACACCGAGTTCCGCGATGATCCGTGCACGCGAGATAGCCATGGCAGAACTGTAGCGAGCACGGGTCGGGTGTGCAGCCCTGCGAACCGGCACGGCAGGATGTGGCCCGACGTCACCGGCGGCGTCACGGAACTCGGGAGAGCCTGATGAGTAGCACCGGCATCCTCGTGGTGAGCGCCACGCGGGAGGAAGCGGCCCACGTGCCCGACGGCATCGACGTCGTCGTCACGGGGATCGGCAAGGTCGCGGCCGCCGTCGCCGTGACGCAGGCTCTCGCCGGCTATGCCCCGGACCGCCTGCCCCTGGTGGTCAACATCGGCACTGCCGGTGCGCTGCACGGCCATCACGCGGGGCTGTACGTGCCGTCGGCGGTGCTGAACCACGACATCAGCGCCGAGGTACTGCGCTCGTTGGGCCACCCGGTGCGCGACGCGATCGACCTCGCCGACGGAGATGGGACGGTCCTCGCGACGGGCGACACCTTCGTCTCCGACGCCGCGGTCCGCGACGCTCTCGCCGCGCGCGCCGACCTGGTCGACATGGAGGGGTTCGCGGTCGCGTTCGCGTGCGATCGGCTGGGCGCCCGCTGCCGGCTGGTCAAGCACGTGAGCGATCACGCGGACGACTCCGCGATGGACTGGCCCGCGCAGGTGGACGCCAGCGCACGCGTGCTCGCGGACTGGCTGACCCGGACGTTCGGACCGCGCTAACCGGGCTCGTCGGGACGGTCCCGGTCCCGGCCGGTGGCCAGGTCGCCGCACGGGACGGCGGCCACCGCGGCGCGGTGCGTCCGCAGATACTCCCGCGCGCCCGCGTCGCCGGCGGCGCGGGCCGCGATCGGCCCCCAGTGTCGCCGCCCGAGGACGACGGGGTGCCCGGGCGTGACACCGAAGTACGCGCGGGCCATCCCGCTCGGTGTGCTCGTGGCGGCGTCGATGGTGCGGGCGACGACGTCGGGCCCGACGTCCGGCAGGTCGACGAGATGGACGGCGACGTAGTCCGCGTCCGGGTCCTCGGCGACCGCATCGAGTCCGGCGCGCAGCGACTCTCCCATGCCCTCGGCCCAGCGCGGTGCGTACACCGCCTCGGCCCCGGACGGCAGCGCGGCGCGGGCGGCGCCCAGCACGACGAGCACGCGGCCGCACCCGCCGGACCGCAGGGCGTGGACCGCAGTGCGGAGCCACCCGCCCTCGTGGGCAAGCACTTTCGGGTAGCCGTAGCGACGCCCGGCTCCCGCGGCCAGCAGCAGTCCGACGACGTGGTCCGTCCGGGCTCCGGGGACGGCGCCCACGCCGGTCCCCGGCACCGCGGTGCCGCCGCCGTCGCTCATCGGCCGACCGGCGAGACGTCGTCGCGGCGTGCGGGACGGGCGCGGGGAGCGGGTGCGGTCCTCGCGACCAGGACTGACGCGATCATCAGGACGGCGATCGCAGCGAAGCACGTCCCGTACCCGATCCGCGGCGCCAGGACGGAGACGAGGAACGGCAGCGCGAATCCCAGGTAGATCAGGCAGTAGTAGACCGCGACCGACTGTGCGAGTTCGTCCTCCGGCGCGAGTCGTTCGACCGCGACCAGGCCGGAGATCAGGAGCACTCCGTAGCACGAACCGAGCAGAAGCGCCGCCCCGAAGACTGCGACGACCGCGACGGCGCCGTCGGTGTGGACGACGACGCCGGCTGCACCGAGTCCCAGCACACCGAGTACCGCTCCCGCCGGTGCCCCCCACTCCTCGCGGTGCTCCAGAAACCGCCGGGCCCACGGCTGGATCACCGCTCCGGTGATCATGGTGAGCGCCGCGATCGTTCCGGTGAACGCGATCGATACCGCACCCAGTGACTGCTCGACGCGTGGCGGGAGCGTCGCGAAGGCGATGGTCGCGGTGCCGAACACCCACGGTGTCCAGGGAACCACGCCCCGTAGGAAGGGCGCCTTCGACAGCGCCGTCACCCGGGTGGCCGCCGGAGCCGTTCGGACGGTACGAGTCTCGGGCACCGGCCACACCAGCGCCAGGGCGGCGATCATCAGCGCGATGTGGACAACGTACGGCGACACCTGAGGTGCGGGCAGCCACTGCGCCACCACGCCGGCGAACAGCGCGCCGCATCCGAAGCCCGCGGACAGGGACACCGCGGCCCGGCGCGCGCCTGCGCCGACGGGCGCCCGGGCACTGAGTTCCTTCATCCACGCGGTGCCCGCACCGAACGCCATGCCGGACGCGACTCCGGCGAGCACCCGCCCGACGTAGAGCAGTTCGGGACTGAGGGGACCGAGCAGAAGGACGAGGGAGGAGACCACCGAGACGGGGATCATCGAGCGGATGACCACCCGGCGTCCCGCACGATCGGCGACGCGACCGAAGTACAGCAGCGCGGGAACGAGGCCGAGCACGTAGGCGCCGAGCATCGCGGTGAACGATCCGCTCGTGAGCCCCAGGTGCCGGCTGTAGACGAGCTGCATCGGTGCGAACTGGTTGGCTCCCCAGCTCACCGCGAACAGGGCGACGGCGAGACGCAACCACGGGGCAGGCATGGTCCGATCCTCGCAGAGGCGGGGAGGGGGTGGAGTATCAACTGTTCACAGCTCGGGTGTCGACTTGCTGTGGATCCTGGCCGTTTCGCACCGGTTTTCGGCAGCCCTACCGTGTGCTGCACGACGATGCCGGAGGAGGCGCCGTGGCAGGATTCGGAGGCGGTCGGATCGGATCGACCGCGCGTGACATCGCTCGCGCAATAACCGGACGCGAGGTATCGGCGCGGGCCGTGATCGAGGAGCACCTGGACCACATCGGGAACTGCAACGCCCGGTGGAACGCGGTGGTCACGGTGCCGGCGGAGCAGGCGTTGGCGGCGGCGGACCGCCTCGATCGCCGGCTGGCCCACGGTGACCCGGTCGGCCCGCTCGCCGGTGTGCCGTTCACCGTCAAGGATCTGATCGCCACCGCCGGGGTCCGCACGACGGCGGGGTCGCGGGCGCTCGCGGGGAACGTGCCCGCGGCCGATGCCCCGGCGGTGGCGGCGATGAAGCGCGCCGGCGCAATCCTGGTGGGCAAGACCAACACCCCGGAGTTCGGGGCGAGCGGTCTGACGCACAACGACCTGTTCGGCTACACCCGCAACCCGCTGGGCACCGAAGCGGACCCGCGCTCTCCGGGCGGGTCGAGCGGCGGGGAGGCGGCGGCTCTCGCGGCGGGGATGAGCGCGGTGGGCCTCGGGACCGACTTCGGCGGCTCCGTCCGCTGGCCCGCACACTGCACCGGCCTCAGTTCCATTCGCCCGACGTCGGGCCGGGTGAGCGCGGACGGCCAGTACCCGGGAGTGGCCGCCGGCGACCGGGTGCTGGCCAACCCCGCGACCGTGCACGGCGTCGTGCAGACGATCGGCCCGCTGGCACGGACCCTCGACGACGCCGCGCTGGTCCTGCGGGTCGTGTCGTCTCGTCGGTTCCGGTGGGCCGATCCGGCGGACGTGGAGGTGGACGGGCTCGACATCACCTGGGCGGGTGGGGAGGGCACCGTTCCCGTCGAAGCGGGAATCGTTGCCGCGGTTGCGGAGACGGCCGGCGGACTCGGGGCCCGACGGTACGCCGGTTCGGCCCTCGCACGGGCGAACGACCTGTTCGGACGACTGCGCGCCACCGAGACCGCGGCGGACATCGAGGCGTACGGCGCACCGTCCGACTTCGGGGCGAACATCCGGGCTGTGCTGGCGGCGGCGTCGGAACGACGAAGCCACCGCGACGTCGAGGAGTTGTGGGCGCAGCGAGCGCGCCTCACCGCCGGGCTGCTCGACGAGATGGGAGACGTCCTCGTGCTCCCGGTCGCCTCGATCACCGCGCCACCGCTCGGGCTCGACACGTTCACGGTCGACGGCCACTCGCTGACCTGGCAGGATGCGCTCGCGTGCTGTCGGGCGATCAGCGTCACCGGGCTTCCGTCCGTCGTCGTCCCGGTCGCGACGGCGGCCGACGGGTTGCCGATCGGCGTCCAGGTGATCGCGCGGCCTTGGCAGGAGCACGTCGCACTCGCTGTGGCGCACCGTGTCCGCCGGACCAGTTCCTACCGATCACCACACGAGGAGGCTTCGCGATGCGCGACATCCTGACGGAACTCACGGCGTGGTTCGACCGGGGCGAAGCGTTCGCGCTCGCGACGGTCGTGCGCACGTGGAAGTCGTCACCACGCACGCCCGGCGCGGCGATGGCGGTGTCCGCGGCCGGTGAGGTCCTCGGCAGCGTGTCCGGGGGATGCGTCGAGAGCGCCGTGTACGAGTCGGCACTCGAGGTCCTCGCCGACGGATGCAGCCGGACGGAGGTGTTCTGCGTGGCCGACGACGATGCCATCGGGGTGGGGCTGACGTGCGGCGGGACGATCGAGGTGTTCGTCCAACGGGTCGACCGTGCCGCGTACCCGCAGTTCGCCGAGGTGGCACGTCTCGTCCGCGAGGGTGAGCCCGTCGCGGTGGTGACCGCCACGGATTCGGGGCGGCCGGCTCGCCACACCGTGGTCACCGCGGCCTCCTCGCGGGGGGCGGTGGAGGTGGCCGAGTCGGAAGTCGCCGACATCCGCTCGCGCTCGGCGGCAGGCACGTCGACGGTCTACGCGTTCGAACCGGCGACAGGGTCGTGCGCGTCGGCCATGGTCGAGGTGTTTGCGCCGCGGCCGCGGATGTACGTGTTCGGCGCGGTCGACTTCGCGGCGGCGATGTGCACGCTCGGCTCCTTCGCGGGCTACCACGTGACCGTCGTGGACGCCCGCCCGGTGTTCGCCACCCGGGCCCGGTTCCCCGGCGCGGACGAGGTGGTCGTGATGTGGCCGCACCGATTCCTCGAGACCGCTCCCGTCGACGCGCACACGGTGATGGCCGTTCTCACGCACGACGAGAAGTTCGACATTCCACTGCTCGAACGCGCGCTCCGCTCGGACGCCTCGTACGTGGGGGCCATGGGCAGTCGGGCCACCCACGAGCGCCGCGTCGCCCTGCTGCGGGAGAGGGGCCTGACCGACGACGAACTGGGCCGACTGCACTCGCCGATCGGTCTCGACCTCGGCGCGCGAACTCCCGAGGAGACCGCGGTGTCGATCCTCGCGGAGATGATGAAGGTGGCACGCTCGGCAACGGCACTCGAACTGCGTGATCTCGACGGCCCGATCCACCGGGACCGGCGGAGCGATGTCCGCCCCGCGGACTGCCCGGCTTGAGCGCTGGACTTCACCGCCCTCGGGAGAGATGATCTCGAAGTCCGTTTGGCGCGCTGCCGAGTTTCGGGGGCGCGCAGATCAGAGGAGCAGGGTGGTGCGGTGACGGCGTCGAACACGTTCGCACCGGTTCCGCTCGACACCCTGCTGGCATCCGGACTCCTGCCCGGAGCGGCGCTGGTCACCGAACGTCCCGCCGCCGCGGGGGCGATCACGAACGTCGCCGTGATGGCAGTACCGGACGTCGGGCCGTGGCTTCGCCGCGACCAGCTGCTCGTCACGTCCGGCAGCGTCCTGGCGCGGCTGGCGTCGGTGTCCGACTTCGTCGCCCGGCTCGACCGACGCGGTGTCGCCGCTCTCGCGGTGCGGCTCGACACCGGACCCGACCTTCCGCGCGAGTTGGCGGACGCCGCCACCGAAGCCGGAATGCCCGTCGTGACGTTCACGGCAGCCTGCTGTTCCGGGCACGAGATCTCCCGGTCGCTCGACCGCATGGCCGCCCGCCAGATCGACGCGGTACTGGCCGCCGACCACGTGCGGCACGAGCTGCTGTCCGTGGTGATGGCGGGCGGTGGTCACCGAGAGCTCGCCGCGGCGCTCGCGCGGGCGCTCGGTGGCGCGGTGCTCGTCACGACCCCGGACGGCCGACAGATCAGCCGGGCCGGGGAGGACGCCGATCTGTGCCGGCTGGCGACCAGTAGTGCGCTCGACGCGACGGGCCGGCTGCGAACGGACTCCGTGGAGGGCGGGCTGGGGCGGCGTGAGCTCGGCGACGGGTTCATCGCCGTCTCCGCGGTCTCCGCGAACGGCATCGATCACGGACGGCTCGCGTTCTTCACGGCGTCCCGCCCACTGGCCGACGAGGAGTTGTACCTCGTCGAGCGGGCCGCGGAGGTGTGCGCGCTGGTGGTCACCCGCGAACTCGCGGTCGCGGCCGTCGAGGAGAAGCATCGGGCGAACTTCGTCCGCGACCTGCTGCGTGGGCGCGGCGGCGACCCCGACCGGGTGGTGGCGCACGCCAGGACGTTCGGGTGGGATCTGTCGCGCCCGATCGTCGTCCTCGCGATCGAACCGGACCCCGTCGACACGGACGCCGCCGCGGCCCCGAACCGGATGCCGGTCGTCGAGAGGCAGGCGCGAGCGTTCTCCGGCGCCGTCGCGGCGCGTGATCCCGGGGCGGTGGTGACCGCGCTCTCGACGGAAACCGTGGTCCTGATGGGGGAGGGCGCCGACACGATGACCCTCGTCCACGAACTCGTCGCCCACGTGCGCGGCGCCGGCGGCGGGGGCCGTCGGCCGTTCGGTGTGGGCGTGTCGCGTGTCTCGGCCTCCGTGGACGACCTTCCCGCGCTCTACAGCCAGGCGCGGACCGCGCTCGAGGTGGGTCGGCGAATCTCCGGGGAGTGGGCCGTGACGCACTTCGACGAGCTGGGGGTGTACCGATTGCTCAGCCTCGTCGACGAACCCGAGGAGCTCGAGTCCTTCGCGCGTGAGACGTTGCGGGAACTCACCGAGGACACCGCCGAGGCACAGGACATGCGCCGCACCCTCGAGGTCCTTCTGGCGACGAACATCAACATCGCGGAAACCGCGCGGCAGTTGCACTTTCACTACAACACTTTGCGCTATCGGGTCGTGAAGCTGGAGAAGATGCTCGGGCCCTTCACCGCGCACCCCGCTCTGCGCCTCGATCTCTCACTCGCGCTGAAGATCATCGCCATGCGTGGCATCAATTCCTAACATTGCCAATATCTTCCGTTCCGCACTGGCACATTGCTCTCACGCCGCCGCGATAGCGCTGTACTAGCGTTGCCCTCCTATCGAGGTGCAACTGTGAGCTGCAGCACACCGTGGACGGGTGTGTCGGCCCCGGCCCGTGGTCGCAGCAGGCACCGCCCTTCGTTCGAAAGGCCCGAGTATGCCCATATGGACGTTGCACGGAGACGGTAAGACCATCGAACCGGGACAAGTGGTCGCGCCCGACGAACGATTGACCTGGGGCCGCACGATCGGGCTCGGCGGACAGCACGTCGTCTCCATGTTCGGAGCCACGTTCGTGTTCCCGATCATCATGGGACTCAATCCGCAACTGGCAGTGATGTTGTCGGGATTCTGCACGCTGTTCTTCCTGCTGGTTGTGAAGGGACGGATCCCGAGTTACCTCGGCACGTCGGCTGCGTTCGTCGGCGGTATCGCAGCCATCCGCGCGCAGGGCGGTACCTCGGCCCAGGTGACCGGTGCGATCATGGTGTCCGGCCTGGTGCTCGCCGCGATCGGTGTGATCGTCCACTTCCTCGGCGGCGGTGTCGTGTTCAAGATCCTTCCCCCCGTCGTCACCGGTGCGGTGGTCATGCTGATCGGCTTCAACCTGGCGCCGGTCGTCGCCGGCACCTACTGGCCGCAGGACCAGTGGGTGGCGTTGATCGTGATGGTCGTGCTGGTGGTGTCGAGCGTGGTGCTCCGAGGATTTCTGGGTCGGGTCGCGATCTTCCTGTCACTGCTGTTCGGGTACGGACTGTCCTGGGTGCTGGACCGATTCGGGCCGGTCACGTCCTACGATCCGACGGCCGGCGAGGTCACCGAGCACTTCCGCGTCAACTGGGACGGTGTCGCCTCCGCACCCTGGCTCGGATTGCCGCCCTTCTCGGACGAGGCCAACGGCGTCGTGGGCATCCATGCCCCGTCGTTCAGCCTCACGTTCATCGTCCTGGTCCTGCCCGGAGTCATCGCCCTGATCGCCGAGAACGCCGGCCACGTGAAGGCCGTCGCCGAGATCACCGGGACGAATCTCGATCCGATGATGGGACGCGCGCTGGCCGCAGACGGTTTCGCGACCGCCATCGCCACCGGCGTCGGCGGCTCGCCCACCACCACGTACGCGGAGAACATCGGCGTCATGGCGGCCACCAAGGTGTACTCCACCGCGGCGTACGCCGCGGCCGGGGTGATCGCGATGCTGCTGGGGTTCTCGCCGAAGTTCGGAGCCGTCATCTCCGCGACCCCGGGAGGTGTCCTCGGCGGCATCACCGTCGTCCTGTACGGCATCATCGGCCTGCTCGGCGCCAAGATCTGGAAGGAGAACGGTGTCGACTTCGGAAACCCCCTCAACCTGATGCCGGTCGCCGCCGGTCTCATCATCGCGATCGGGGACACCACGCTGAGGTTCACCGACACCTTCTCGCTCAGCGGCATCGCACTCGGCACGATCGTCGTCATCGTGATGTACCACCTGTGCCGCGCGATCGCGCCCAAGGACACCGATACCGAGCCGGCTCGGCCGGCGGTCGTGCCGCCCCAACCGGATACCGAACCCGACGACGGCGCGCGTGTCCCGGCCCCCTCGGTGTGACCTGGAATACATCTGCCATCGTCGAACTGTCAGGCTTGTCACATTTTCACGAAACGTCGCGCTCTGGATGCAGGCAGGATTTGAGAGATGAAACCGTCGCCACTGACTTACCACCGGCCCGGGTCGATCGACGAGGCGTGCACGGTATTGGCGCAGGTAGCGCACGAGGGCAAGGTACTCGCGGGCGGGCAGTCGCTGATTCCGCTGTTGTCGATGCGGCTCGCGGCGCCTGCGCACCTCGTGGACATCGGTGCCCTCCCCGATCTGGACGCCGTCACCACCTCCGAGCAGTCGGGTGTCAGATTCGGGGCGCTCACCCGCCACTCGGCCCTCGAGGCCGACCCGGCCGCGGCCCGCGTGCAACCGTTGCTCGGCCGCGCACTCCGGCTCGTCGCGCACCCGACGATTCGCAACCGCGGCACGACCGTCGGTTCCATCGTGCACGCCGACCCGTCGGCGGAGATGCCGGCGGTGGTGGCGTTGCTCGGCGGGACGGTGACGGCGCGGTCCGTCCGGGGCACCCGCGAGATCCCCGCGGCGGAACTGTTCGTCGGACCGCTCGAATCGGCGCTCGAGCCGGACGAGATCGCCACGAGTGTGACGGTGCCGGCCGTGCGCCCCGGCGTCGGTACCGCGATCGACGAGATCGCCCGCAGGCACGGTGACTACGCGCTCGTCGGGGTGGCCGCGCAGGTCCGCGTCGAGGGCGGTGTCGTCACGTCGGCCCGCATGACGTACGTGTCCGCGGGCGAACTCGGCGACGTCGTCGACTACACCGACGTTCTCGGCGGCGCGTCCGCGAGCGACGCCCGGGATCCGCTGTGGCAGGCGCTGTCCGAGAAGGCGCGCGAGAAGATCGAGACCGAGGCCGACATCCACGCCACGGCCGGGTACCGCTCGCAGCTGGTTGCCGCCCTTACCGCACGGGTCGGGTTTGCCGCGGCGCAGGACGCGACGAGTGTCCGCGTGAACGAACTGGCTTCGGTGGGAGGAGTGTGAGGATGACGAAGACGACACGGGGCATCGACGAGCAGCTCGCCGACCTGCAGGAGGAGACCGGCGAACAGCACGTGGCGGTGACCTTCACCCTGAACTCGGTGACCCAGACGGTGATCCTGCCGTCGAGGACGCTCGCGTCGGACGCGATCCGGCATCACCTCCGGCGGACCGGAACCCACGTGGGATGCGAGCACGGCGTATGCGGCGCGTGCACGGTGCTGCTCGACGGCAAGCCGGTGCGATCGTGCCTGGTGCTCGCAGCGAGTCTGGAGGGCAGGTCCGTCACGACGGTGGAGGGCCTAGTCGAGCCCGACGGGACGCTGCATCCCGTCCAGCAGGCATTCGTCGACTGTCACGGTCTCCAGTGCGGTTTCTGCACACCGGGATTCGTGACGACGATCGCGGCCTTCCTCGAGGAGAATCCGTCCCCCACCCGGGAGGAGGCGACCGAGGCGATTGCCGGGAACCTGTGCCGGTGCACCGGGTACCAGAACATTCGGGCGGCGGTCCTGCGGGCGGCGGAGATCACGCGCGAGCGTGCAGGTGACTCGCCCCTGGGGCCCGACGACACGGCCGCCCGGGCCTCCCTCGAGGGCAAGGTCCGCGGCACCACCGCGCCGGTGGGCGGAAAGGCGGGACGGGCATGAGCGTCACCAAACCCCAGCACGCCGAGCGCCCCACCACGGACACGGCGTCCGAGGTGGCGTCCGAGCCGGACCGGTACTTCGGCAAGCCGATTCCCCGGAGTGAGGACGCGCGCCTGCTCAGCGGCAACGGGCGGTACCTCGACGACCTCGGTCACAATGCGCTGATCGCGGCCTTCGTACGCTCACCGCACGCGCACGCGCGGATCACCGGGATCGACACCGATGCCGCGTCGGAGCTGGCCGGGGTGCACGCGATCTACACCTACGAGGACCTCGAGGCGGACTCGGCCGGTATGGCGGAGAACCTGCCGCTCCTGATCCCGCACCCCGCGATCACGGCACCCCGCAACGGGTATCCGCTGGCCAAGGACGAGGTCAACCACGTCGGCGAGGCCATCGCGATGGTCGTCGCGGACAACCGGTACATCGCCGAGGACGCCTGCGCGCTGATCGAGGTGGGCTACGAGATGCTGCCGCCCGTCGTCGGTATCGACGTGGCGCGCCGCGCCGAGAATGCCGTCCACGCCGATGTCCCCGACAACGTCGCCGCGCACCTGCAGCACGGCTTCGGTGACGTCGACGCCGAGTTGGCCTCGGCCCCACACCGGCTGACGTTGGACCTCGAGATCGAGCGGTCCGCCTCGATGCCGATGGAAGGCAAGGGCGTCTACGCGCGGTGGGACGACGACGAGCAGACCCTCACCTTCTGGACCTCCACACAGACGTCGACCTCGGCGCGCGCCGCCATCGCGGCGCGACTGAACATGGCGCACAACAAGGTGCACTGCATCGCGCCCGACGTCGGTGGCGGTTTCGGCGTGAAGATCGTGCACCCCTGGCCGGAGGAGGTGATGGTCACGTGGGCCGCACGCCAACTCGGCCGCGCGGGAATCTCCAGTGAGGTCAAGTGGGTGGAGGACCGCCGCGAACATTTCGTGTCGAGCGCTCACGAGCGCGGCCAGCTCCAGCAGGTCACGGTCGGATTCGACGACGAAGGCAGGCTGCTGGCCTTCGACTTCACGTTCTGGCACGACAACGGCGCGTACCTGCCCTACGGCATCATCGTCATGCTGAACACCTCCACGCAGGTGCTCGGGCCGTACAAGCCGAGATCCTTCCGGGTGGACGCGTACTCGCTGTACACCAACACCGTGCTGGTGACGCCCTACCGGGGTGCGGGGCGCCCCCAGGCCGTGTTCGCGATGGAACGCTCGATGGATGCCATCGCCCAGTACCTCGGCAAGGACGTCCTCGTGGTCCGGGAGGCCAATCTCATTCGGCCGGAGGAGATGCCGTACGACTTCGGTCTGATGTTCCAGGACGGGCGGCCGCTCATCTACGACACCGGGGACTACCAGGCCGGAATCGACAAGCTGAAGGAGCTGATCGACTGGGACGGCTTCCCCGAGTACAAGCGGCGAGCCGAGGCGCAGGGTCGCACCGTCGGTATCGGGGTCGGCGCTTACGTCGAGGGCACCGGGCCGGGACCGTACGAGGGCGCCCACGTCCTCGTCGAGACCTCCGGGAAGGTCAAGGCCGCAACGGGTCTGACCACGCAGGGCCAGGGACACCAGACGTCCTTCGCGCAGATCGTCGCCGACGATCTGGGGGTGCCCGTCTCCGACGTCGAGATCGTCACGGGCGACACCCGACGGTTCGGGTACGCCGTCGGCACGTTCGCGTCACGCGGTGCGGTCATGTCGGGTTCCGCCTTCCACGTCGCGGCGCAGATGGTCGCGGAGAAGGCACGGAAGATCGCCGGTGAGCACCTGCACCTGGATCCGGACGATCTGGAACTGCGCGGCGGGCACGTCTGCCGGAAGGGCACGGAACCCGGTGCCGCCGGCACGTCGATTCCGCTCGGTGTGGTCGCGGTGCTGTCGAATCCGCTGCGGTACGCGTTCGACGAGTCGTCGCGGCTGGCGACGGGGTTCGCGTCCACCGAGACGGACATGACCGTGCCCCCGGTCCGGGAAGGCGAGCAGCCGGGCCTGGAGGCCACCGGCTACTACTCGCCGCCGACGTCGACCTTCGCGTCCGGTGTGCACGCCGCGATCGTCGAGACCGACCCGGTCACCGCCGAGATCCACGTGCGGAAGTACGCGGTGGTGCACGACTGCGGCAACGTCATCAATCCCCGGATCGTCGAAGGGCAGGTCCAGGGCGCCGTCGCGCAGGGGATCGGCGGCGCGTTGTACGAGAGGATCGTCTACGACGAGCACGGGCAGATGCTCAACGCGTCGTACATGGATTTCCTGATGCCCTTCGTCACCGAGATGCCCGACTCCCTCGACATGGACCACACCGTCACCCCGTCCGGTCTCAACCCGCTCGGCATGAAGGGCGCCGGCGAGGCGGGCGTGATCCCGACGTCGGCGGTCATCGCCGCCGCGATCGAGGATGCCGAGGGCATCCCGATCCGGTCCATGCCGATATCACCTTCCGAGTTGTTCGAGCTGCGTCTGACGCACGCAGCGTCCCAGAGCGAGGAGAACGAATGAGAATCGCCGGCACCGCGCAGCTGTTGGCTCCGCCCGAGGTCGTGTACGACAACCTGCAGGACGGGCGTGTGCTTGCCGCCACGATCCCGGGCGTGCAGTCGCTCGAGCAGCTCGCCGACAATCACTACAAGTTGTCGATCACGGCGGGCGTCGCCTCCATCAAGGGCACCTACGACGGTGAAGTGATTCTGTCGCAACAGAATCGGCCGGAGTCCTTCGTGCTCACCGCATCCGGCTCGGGCGCCCCGGGCACCGTGAAGGCCGACGTCACGGTGCGGCTCGAAGAGTGCGAGGGCGGCGGCACTCTGCTGAGCTACGACGCCGATGCCGTGGTCGGCGGCATGGTCGGTGGCGTCGGCCAGCGCATGATCACCGGTGTGGCCAAGAAGATGGCGGGCGTCTTCTTCAAGGGCATCGACGGTGTGATCGTCGACGGCATCCCGGTGGCCGACGCCCCGGCCGACGTCGTCGAAGCAGCCGAGATCGTCGCGGGTGCCTCGCCGGCCGCGCCCGTGGCGTCCGCGGCGCGCGCGGTCGGGGCGTCGGCCGTCCCCGCTCGGAGCGGCGAGTCCGTCTCCGCCCCGGCACTGTTCGCTTCGGCGGCGGTGGGGGCCGCGTTGGCCCTCACCGGCGTCGTGGTCGGCGGGATCCTCGCGCGCGGCGGCGCACGAAGGTAGCCGTTCGAGCGGACGGCGGGAGCAGGCGCCCCGGGCTACGGCCCGGGGCGCCGTCGTCTGTGCAGCAGTGTCGTCAACCCCCAACGGGCACCGTCGGGTTCGGCGAATTGTGACAAAGAATCCGCGCGATCGAGCGGGTGGAATGGGAGCACGCAGGTAGGAACGGGCGAGACCAGCCAGGAGGCAGCGTGGAATCCAGGAAGATCCGGGTCGGCATCGACACCGGCGGCACATTCACCGACGTCGTGGCAGTGGACGAGGAGTCCGGGGCCGTCGTCACGACGAAGACCCCGTCCACGCCCGCGGATCCGGCGCTCGGGTTCCTCGCGGGGATCGAGAAGGTGCTCGCGCAACTGGGGGAGACCGGTGATGCGATCGGTGCCGTCAGCCACGGCACCACGGTCGCGACGAACAAGCTGCTCGAAGGAAAGGTGGGGAACCTCGGCTTCATCACCACCGAGGGCTACGAGCACGTGCTCGAGATCGCCCGCCAGTCCGTCCCGGACGGTTACGGCAACTCGTACTTCTGGGTCAAGCCCGATCGGATCGTCCCGGCCGACCGCGTACGCACCGTCCGCGGCAGGCTTGCGTTCGACGGCAACGAGATCCGCCCGCTGAACGAGGACGACGTGCGTTCGGCGGCCCGTTTCTTCGCGGACCGTGACATTCGGACGATCGGCGTGTGCCTGATGCACTCCTACGCCGACCCCAGCCACGAGCGGCGTGTCCGGGACATCCTGCTCGAGGAATTCCCCGACGCGACCGTGAGCATCTCGAGCGAGGTGCTGCGCGAGTATCGCGAGTACGAGCGGTCGATCACCACTCTCGTCGATGCCGCGGTGAAGCCGAACATCCGGAACTACGTCAACAACATCGCGACACGCCTGCGGGAGTTCTCGTCCGTCGAGGGGGAGCGGCGCGACATTCCGTTCTACGTGATGAAGTCGAACGGAGGCGTGCTGTCCGCCAAAGAGGTTGTCCACCAGCCGATCACGACGGTCCTGTCCGGGCCGGCGGCGGGCGCCCTCGGCGCGGCACTCATCGCCAGTGTGGCCGGCGTGGATCAGGTGCTCACCTGCGACGGTGGCGGCACCTCCACGGACGTGACCGTCGTCGTCCGTGGTGAGCCCGCACTCACCACCGAGGGGCGAGTGGGCGTGTACCCGTCGAAGATCCCGATGATCGACGTGGTCACGGTCGGCGCCGGCGGCGGCTCGATCGCGTGGATGACGCCCGAGGGGACGCTGCGCGTCGGTCCGCAGTCGGCGGGCGCCGACCCGGGCCCCCTGTGCTACGGCAAGGGCGGCAGCGAGCCGACGATCACGGACGCGCACGTGCTGCTCGGCCGTATCCCTCCGCACCTGCTCGGCGGCGAGATCCCGCTCGACACCGAACTCGCCCGCAAGGGCGTCGAGGAACTGGCCCGCACGTTGGGCCTCGACTTCGAAGCGTGCGCGACGGGCATCCTCGAGGTCTCGGCCTGGAACCAGGCCAACGCGCTGCGCCAGATCACCGTCAAGCGCGGGCTCGACGTGCGCGACTTCACGCTGGTGACCTTCGGTGGATCCGGCTCGCTGCTCGCGTGCCGGCTCGTCGACATCCTCGGACTCCGCGATGTCCTGATCCCGCCGAATCCGGGCAATGTCTCCGCGTTCGGTCTGCTCACGGTCGACGTGCGCAACGACTACGTACAGACCCACGTCTCCAGGCACGACCGGTTGAAGGCCGACGCGCTGCAATCCGAGTTCGACGCTCTCGCCGCGGAAGCGGAGCGCGCGCTCGCCGACGAGGGATTCGCGTCGGATCAGCGCCGCTATGCGCGCTCGGCCGACCTTCGCTACCTCGGCCAGGCGTTCGAGGTGCGCGTCCCCATCGGCGACGGTCCCGTCACCCGGACCCTCATGGACGAGGCGGCCGAGCGATTCCATCAGGCCCACCGCGAGCTGTACGGCTACGACTTCCGGGGAGATCCCCACCAGCACGTGGAGTGGGTGAATCTCCGCGTGAGCGGTATCGGACCGATCAAACGCCCCGAGCTCACCGAGATCCCCGCCGGGCAGGGAGCGGAGAGCGCCGTCACCGGCACGCGCCCGGCCTACTTCGACGAGTGGGTCACCACCGCGGTCTACGACCGCACGAAGCTCGGGGCAGGTGACGAACTCGACGGTCCGGCGGTGATCGAGGAGTTCAGCTCCACCATTCCCGTCCATCCCGGATTCCGGGCACGCATCGACGCGTTCGGGAACATCCGCATCGCCAAGACGTCCGACTCGAACGGAGTGAACCGATGACTGCCATCACCGAGCCCGCTGCCGTGCAGGCGAGCAAGCCGTACCGGTTGAGCCCCCTGGACGGGGCAGCGCCCGATCCGGTCCTCGTGGAGATCGTCGCCGGCTACCTCGCCAGCGTGGAGATGGAGGTCGAGACGTCGATCTCGAGGACCTCGCGGTCGCCGATGATCCGCGACGCACACGACTTCCGCGCCGGCATCCACGACCGGAACCTGCGCAAGCTCACGGGCCGCTCGTACTCGGCGCTCGTCCACCCGGTCGCACGGGACTTCCCGCTGGAGACGATGAACCCCGGAGACGTGTACTTCCACAACGACGTCTACCTCTCCGAGGGCGGCATCGGCCACCTCCCTGATCTCTGCGTGACGGTGCCCGTCTTCGCCACCCGGCCCGGCGACACCGAGCCGTCCGTCGTCGCCTTCGTCCAGGCCTTCGGTCACCACGACGACATCGGTGGCTGCTGCCCGGGGTCGATGCCGTCCGGCGCGACCACGGTGTACGAGGAGGGGCTCATGGTGCCGCCGATCAAGCTGTGGGACCGCGGTGTGCCCAACGAGGCGGCGTTGCGCATCATGACCCGCAACTCGCGGATGCCCGACGCGCTCGCGGCGGACCTCGACGCGGAGTGCTCCGCCTGCCTGATGGGGGCTCGGCGCCTGACCGAACTGTTCGAGCGCTACGGCGTCGAGACGGTCGAGGCGTGCTTCGACGCGATGATGGATGCCACCACGGAGACCTACCGGCGGGAGATCCTCAGCAAGATCCCGGTGGGCGAGTACACGTGGGAGGACTACGCCGAACACGACGGCGTCGACGAACCGAAGTTGCACACGCAGCGGATCACCCTGACCAAGACCGGCCCGGAGGACGCGGGCGGCGAGCGGCTCATTCTCGACTTCACCGGCACCGGTCCGCAGGCGAAGGGGCCGATCAACCACTGCGGCGACTACGCGGACGGAAACTTCCTCGTCAAGTGGCTGGCGCCGATTCTGCGCAATCTCGCGGACACCCCCGAGCGCATGGCGGAACTGGACGTCAACGAGGGCGTGGTGCCGCTGATCGAGATGAAGTTCCCCGAGAAGGGCACCCTGATCACTCCGATCTTCCCGGCCCCGACGAACGCGCGCACCTTCGTGATCCTGCGTCTGCTCGGCGTTCTGGCAGGTGTGGTCGCCAAGGCCGTCGACGGGAACATGCCGGCCGACCAGGAGACGATCCGCTACACCGGCGTCTACGGCGAGGACTTCGAGGGGCACTCCTACCTCATGCGTGAGGTCCTCGGTGGCGGCTCCGGCGGCCGGCACTACGCCGACGGGGAGGACACGATCCACGTGGTCCCCGATTCCCGGAACCTGCCGACCGAGTTCACCGAGAGCCGCTTCCCCTTCGTCGTCGAGAAGCTGGGCCTGGCCATCGATTCCGGAGGCGCCGGCCGCTACCGCGGCGGACTCGGGTACGAAAAGCACATCCGCATGCTCAAGGACGCGCACTTCATGTCGATCGCCGACCGCTCGATCCTGTCCTGCTGGGGAGTCAAGGGCGGCAAGGCCGGACGGCCCTTCTCGGTGGTCCTCGATCCCGGCGGGCCGAACGAGCGTGAGTTCGACGCCCTCACCGACGCGGAACCGATCAAGGCCGGGGAAGTGGTCCGGATCCGGACCACCGGCGGTGGCGGCTGGGGCGATCCGTTGGACCGGCCCGTCGAGGAGGTCGTCCGGGACGTGTTGTGGCGCAAGGTGTCTCCGGACGGCGCCCGCAACGATTACGGCGTGGTGCTGGCGCCGGAATCGACGACCGACGAGCCGGTCGTGGATATCGCCGCGACGACGCACCTGCGGGAACGGATGCGGACCGAGCGCAGTGACGGCGAACCGTTCTTCGACCGCGGCCCCGGCTACGAACGACTCTCCGGCGGGGCGAAGTTCGCCGAGTACGACTTCGTCGGGAGCTGACCTGATGGATCGCTTCCAGCCCCGCGGCGGCGAACTCGCCGTCATCGGCGCCGCCGGCAAGACCGGAGCGGCAGTCGTTCGCGCACTCGCGGGGCGGCCGGTGCGCCGGGTGGTCCATACCGCCCGGCGCGCCGGTGATCGCCGCGTCGACCTCGAGACGGGGGAGGGGCTCGAGGCCGCCCTGACGGGCTGCCGGGGGGTGTACTTCATCGCACCCAACGTGCATCCCGACGAGCCGGGGCTGCTGCGCCGCACGCTCGACGCGGCAGCCCGGGCCGGCGTGCACCACGTCGTCTACCACTCGGTGGCGTGGCCGCACACCCCCGCGATGCCGCACCATCTCGACAAGGCGGTGTGTGAGGACATGCTGCGCACCCACGGGGGCGTGCAGTGGACGATCCTGCAGCCGTGTGCGTACGCCGAGAACTTCCCGACGCTGCTCGACGGCACCGCCACGGCGCTCGAGGTGCCGTACAACCCCGACGCGCCCTTCACGTTCGTGCGCCTCCCGGACGTCGCCGCGGCGGCCGCCCGGGTGCTCGACGAGGGCGCCGACGTCCATCACGGCGTCACCTACGAACTCGGGGCCGCCGAGGTGTCGAGCATCGGGCAGTGGGCTCGAGCCCTCCCGCACGAGGTCACGGTGCGCCGCATCCGCGTCGACGAGTGGGCCGACAGGTACGGCGGTGATCTGCCGCGCGACGCGCGCGATCGCCTGATCGCGATGTTCGACTTCTACGATCGGCACGGGTTCGTGGCCCGCAGCACCGGGTGGGAGGCATTGCTCGCCCGGCCGCCCGGCCGTCCCGCTCCCGGTCGCGCGCCGGCGGGCCGCTGATCGAGCGGGCTTACGCGCCGCGCAGGCCCAGGCCCGTGCCGTCGTCCTTCGTCAGTCGCATCGTGGGCCCCTCCACCTCGTAGGTGACCGGGCCGTCCAGCACGTGCAGAACCGAACGCTCGACGTCGGCGACGTCGGCGGGGCACGCCATCCTCGTCGTCGCCAACGGTCCGAACGTGATGGTGTCGCCCGCGATGGTCGCCGGGCCGTTGAAGCGGTTGCATCCGGTCGAGCCGGTGACCTGGCCGGCGTCGTCGATCGTCAGCGTGGGGGCCGACGCCTCGAGCGCGGCCGACGTGCTGACGGCCTGCGGAGTGACGAGCGTGTCGACCACCCACGTGGTGCCGACGACCGGGCGATCCGGGTTCGCGGTCTTCTTGTCGGTGAGCGTGACGGCGGCGCCGGGGGCCGTCAGCGTGAGGATCGCGCCGTCCAGCTCCCAGGTCGGCCGCGCCTCGAACAGGTCGGTCATCCACTTGTCGGCACCCGCGAGTTCTCCCGGGCACGCCATCATGGTGGTCGCGATCGCGCCCGTCCGCACGATGCCGTCGGCGAGATCGACGCTGCTCACGCCCCGGTTGCAGCCCGCGCTCATCGCGATCGAGTTCCGCTCCGGGAAGGCCACCTCGAGCGGGCCGCCGCCGGGAATCGCCGGGCCCGTCACGGAGGTCGACACGAACGTCCTGCCCCACAGGGCGTCGCCCGGGGACGCAGCCGATGCGGACGTGGTGGTGGACGCGCCGCTGTCGCCGTCGGCGCTGCCACACCCGCCGGAGGTCGCGACGGCGAGAAGTGCGAGGAGGACGATCGGCGTGCGCATGGGCACACCCTAGGCGAGATCGGGTCCGATTCGAGTTATTCGGCGGGCCAGGTCTTCCCAGTTGTTCGCGATGCGTGCGGGCGATATTCCGAGCACCCGGATCTGGTGCAGCACGAGGCCGGCTTCGAGCGTGGCGAGGAGAGCGACGGCGAGCAGTTCCACGTCACCGTCGACGCCCGCGTCTGCGAGCAGCGTGACGACGTGGCGCAGGCTCACCGCACGGGCCGGACCGCCGAAGCGCACGTCGGGTGACCCCTCGGCGGCGCGCAGCACGTCGCCCTGCACGGTCACCATGTCGAGGCGGGCGCGGCCGAAGGCGATGAGACGGTCCAGTGGGGGAGCGTCGGGCCCGAGCGGCGCGGGACCGAACATGAACGCGTGCTGCAGTTCGCGCTCGGTGTGGTCGAGCAGTGCGTTCATCAGTCCGGAGCGGCTGCCGAACCGTCGGAAGACGGTGCCCTTGCCGACCCCGGCCTTGGCGGCGACGGCCTCCATCGTCACGGCGTCGACGCCGCGCTCCGCGACGAGGTCCGCCGCCGCATCGAGAAGCAGTTTCCGATTGCGGGCAGCGTCACATCTCTCGGGGATCTCGGCATCCACCAGCGGAAGGAGTGGGCTGTTCACGTGAGGCATCGTAGCCCAGCGGGAACAGAAGTGGACCGCGGTCCGTTTATGCTGCTATACCTGTTGCAGCGTCAACCATCGCACCATCGAAGGAAGCACCAGTCATGTCTGAGACCCGCGTTCTCTCCCTCGTCGGCAGCCTCCGCGCCGGCTCCGTCAACCGTCAGGTCGCCGAGACCGCCGCGGCCGTCGCCCCCGAGGGCGTCGAGGTCACGATCTTCGAGGGCCTCGGAGACCTGCCCTTCTACAACGAGGACATCGACGTCCCGGGTGCCTCGATCGCCGGTGTCGACGAGCTCCGTGCCGCCGCCGCCCAGGCCGACGCCCTGCTCCTGGTCACCCCCGAGTACAACGGCACCGTTCCCGCCGTTCTCAAGAACGCCATCGACTGGCTCTCGCGCCCCTACGGTGCCGGTGCCGTCAAGGACAAGCCGGTCGCCGTCATCAGCGCCTCCCCGAGCCCCAACGCCGCCAAGTGGGCCCACGACGACGCCCGCAAGGCGCTCGGCATCGCCGGCGGCAACGTCCTCGCCGCCGAACTGTCCATCGGTGGCACCATCCAGAAGTTCGGCGAGCTGCACCCGCGTGAGAACGCCGAGGTCGCCCAGCAGGTCGGTGGCGTCGTCGCCGCCTTGGTCGAGGCTTCCAAGGATCTCGTCAGCGCCTGACGCCGGCCTGTCCTACAGCTGAAGGGTTCCTTCGTGCGCTCCGAGCGTACGAAGGAACCCTTCAGCCGTTTCGGGAGCCTAGAGTCCGGCGTCGTCCATTGCCGCGTCGACGGCGTCGCGGACCGAGTCGAAGTCGCCGCCCGATTCCAGGGCGGCGATCTGGGCGGACTCGATCTGTTCGCGCACCTGCTCGTAGCGCGCCGTCCACGCCTCCTTGTCGGCGCGCCAGTAGCCGAGGACGTGGTAGCGCTCGGTGGGCTGACCGAGATCGTGGCGCAGCCACCGGCGTATCTCGCGTGAGAGTCCGGCCTCACCCGCGAACCACACGTAGCCCGGACCGTCCGGAAGGTCGTGCCGGCGGGCGGCCGTCGCGAGCGCGCTGGGGCCCACGCCGTTTCCGGTGCCGTGCAGCCACGTGTAGGTCACGTCGCCGGCGGTGTCGAATCGCTGCTCGTCGGCGGGAGTCGTGACCTCGGCGACGACGTGCACCCGGGCGCCGCGGGGCAACCCCTCGACGATGCGGCCCACCGCGGGTAGCGCCGTCATGTCGGCGAGCAGCAGCTGCCATGCGGTGTCGGGCGGTGGGCGGTACCAACCGGATGCGGTGGTGACACCCAGCGTCTGCCCCGGGCGGGCCTGCAGCGCCCACCGCACGGCGGCGCCGCCCTCGTGGACGGCGAAGTCGAGGTCCATCTCGAAGGCCGACGCATCCCACCGCCGCACCGTGTAACTCCGCATTTCCGGACGGGCGCCGTCGGCCGGGTAGTCGACGGCGGTTCCGATCCGCTGCGGGCGCGGGGGTGCGTCGTCTCCCGGGTTCGGGAACACCACCAGCAGGCGTTCGTCGGGGTCGCCGCTCGAAGCGAAGTGCCGCAGGTCGCCGCCCCGCAGGGTGATGCGTTGCATGTTGGGGGTGACGCGGACGACGTCCGAGACGGGTGCGAAGAGGTACGGGCTCGGATTGTCGGGCACGCTTCCCACCCTGGCACAGGGTGCCCGACCATGGGGCACCGCGTGACGGTTGGTTATCTTCCAGTTAACGGCACTGGCGGGGCCTCGGGTGATACCGATCGCGATGCATGGAGAGGATCTCGGCGTGTCGCGCTCGGCGTGTCGGAAGCGGGCTCCCGCAGGGGCTCGGGGGCGCGGCGTCGAGGCGGTGAACGGCGGCGCGCGGGCGGTGTGGTCGGCCCTGTCCGGCCGGTTCTGTGGCGCCGGTTACGCGCCCGTGCAGGCCGGGGGCGGCGGCGTGATCGAACTCACCCCCGCACGGCCCCGGAAATGTGACCCGCGACACGCCGAAAGGCGGTTTCGCTGGGTGCTCCGGAAGCGGCCGACCTGCGAATATCAACCGTGTCACTCGCAAGATATCGGGTTGTGGGTTTCTGTCGGCCACAAGGTGTAGTGTCTACACAGCCGAGAGGGCACAACGGGAACGAATCAGATCCCGGGTACGAAAGTAGGCCTCATCCTCGGCAACAGAGTGCACATCCAGAGCTCGCCAGGCCGTGGAAAGAGGGACCCGTCATGAGCATCACCGTCTACACCAAGCCCGCCTGCGTTCAGTGCAATGCCACCTACCGTGCCCTCGACAAGGCCGGTCTCGAATACGACATCGTCGACATCTCCGAGAACCCCGAGGCTCGCGACTACGTGATGGCCCTCGGGTACCTCCAGGCCCCCGTCGTCGTGGCCGGCGAGGAGCACTGGTCGGGCTTCCGCCCGGACCGCATCAAGGACCTCACCGCAAACGCTGCCTGAGCCGCCGCGCCGCAGCCCTGCGGGGACGATCCACCTCGAGTGAAATGGTGAACGCCGATGGCTTCGCTGGTGTACTTCTCCAGCGCGTCGGAGAACACACACCGATTCGTCGAACGACTCGGTGTCCCCGCTACGCGCATTCCACTACGTGACCGCGAAGGCGCGTTCGAGGTCGACGAACCGTACGTCCTGATCCTCCCCACTTACGGGGGCGGCACGACGTCGACGGGACGCGACACGAGCTACGTGCCCAAGCAGGTCATCCGATTCCTCAACAACGAGCACAATCGCGACCTCATCCGAGGGGTGATTGCTGCCGGCAACACGAACTTCGGCGAGTCCTACTGCTACGCCGGGAACGTGATTTCACAGAAGTGTCGGGTCCCGTACCTGTACCGCTTCGAACTAATGGGAACAGCCGAGGACGTCGTCGCCGTGCGCGAGGGCCTCGCACAATTCATGGAGAGTGAACAGTGGCACCGACCATCACAGATTCAGCCCCGGCTGGGAGTGTAGAGCGCGCTGCGGCACAACCCGACGCGTCGGCGGGCGAGTTGGACTACCACGCGCTCAACGCGATGCTGAACCTGTACGGTCCGAGCGGCGAGATCCAGTTCGACAAGGATCGTGAGGCCGCCAAGCAGTACTTCCTGCAGCACGTCAACCAGAACACGGTCTTCTTCCACAACCTGGACGAGAAGCTCGACTACCTGGTCAGGGAGAACTACTACGAGCGTGAGGTCCTCGACCAGTACTCGCGCAACTTCGTGAAGTGGCTGATCGACCGGGCCTACGCGAAGAAGTTCCGTTTCCCCACGTTCCTCGGTGCCTTCAAGTACTACACGTCGTACACCCTCAAGACGTTCGACGGTAAGCGCTACCTCGAGCGCTTCGAGGACCGTGTGTGCATGGTGGCGCTCACCCTCGCGGCGGGCGACGAGACGCTCGCGACCGAACTGGTCGACGAGATCATCGCCGGACGCTTCCAGCCGGCGACGCCGACGTTCCTCAACTCCGGCAAGAAGCAGCGCGGCGAGCCCGTGTCGTGCTTCCTGCTGCGCATCGAGGACAACATGGAGTCGATCGGCCGTTCGATCAACTCGGCCCTGCAGCTCTCCAAGCGCGGTGGCGGAGTCGCCCTGCTGCTCACCAACGTTCGTGAGCACGGCGCGCCGATCAAGAAGATCGAGAACCAGAGCTCGGGCGTCATCCCGATCATGAAGCTGCTCGAGGACTCGTTCTCCTACGCGAACCAGCTCGGTGCCCGGCAGGGTGCCGGCGCGGTGTACCTGCACGCGCACCACCCGGACATCTACCGCTTCCTCGACACCAAGCGTGAGAACGCGGACGAGAAGATCCGCATCAAGACGCTGTCGCTGGGCGTCGTGATCCCCGACATCACGTTCGAGCTCGCGAAGAAGAACGAGGACATGTACCTGTTCTCGCCGTACGACGTCGAGCGCATCTACGGCGTGCCGTTCGCGGACATCAACGTCACCGAGAAGTACCACGAGATGGTCGACGACAAGCGGATCCGCAAGTCGAAGATCAAGGCGCGCGAGTTCTTCCAGACCCTCGCCGAGCTGCAGTTCGAGTCGGGCTACCCGTACATCATGTTCGAGGACACGGTGAACCGGGCGAACCCGATCGCCGGCAAGATCACGCACTCGAACCTGTGCTCGGAGATCCTGCAGGTCTCGACCCCGTCGACGTTCAACGACGATCTGTCCTACAGCCATGTCGGCAAGGACATCTCGTGCAACCTCGGCTCGCTGAACATCGCGCTGACGATGGACTCGCCGGACTTCGCGAAGACCATCGAGACCTCGATCCGCGCGCTCACCGCCGTCTCGGATCAGACGCACATCTACTCGGTGCCGTCGATCGAGCAGGGCAACAACGACTCTCATGCGATCGGCCTGGGGCAGATGAACCTGCACGGCTACCTCGCGCGCGAGCGGATCTTCTACGGCTCCGAAGAAGGCATCGACTTCACGAACATCTACTTCTACTCGGTCGTGTACCACGCGATCCGCGCGTCGAACCTGATCGCGAAGGAGCGGGGTACCCACTTCAAGGGCTTCCCGGAGTCCGACTACGCGTCGGGCAAGTACTTCGACAAGTACACCGACCAGGTGTGGGAGCCCAAGACCGAGAAGGTGCGGCAGCTGTTCGCCGACGCCGGTATCCACATCCCGACGCAGGACGACTGGCGCGAGCTGAAGGCGTCGGTGCAGCAGTACGGCATCTACAACCAGAACCTGCAGGCCGTCCCGCCGACGGGCTCGATCTCGTACATCAACAACTCCACGAGCTCGATCCACCCGGTGGCCGCGAAGATCGAGATCCGCAAGGAAGGCAAGATCGGTCGCGTCTACTACCCGGCGCCCTACCTGACGAACGACAACCTGGAGTACTACCAGGACGCGTACGAGATCGGGTACGAGAAGATCATCGACACCTACGCGGCCGCCACACAGCATGTGGACCAGGGCCTGTCGCTGACGCTGTTCTTCAAGGACACCGCCACCACGCGTGACGTCAACCGCGCGCAGATCTACGCGTGGCGCAAGGGAATCAAGACGTTGTACTACATCCGCCTGCGTCAGATGGCCCTCGAGGGGACCGAGGTGGAGGGTTGCGTCTCGTGCATGTTGTGATCGCCAATTCTGAGACCCCGCAACGAAACTCGAAGAGGGAAGAACGATGACCTCCGCCCCTAACGTGCACTCTCCGGCCGACGGCACGCGCATCAAGCTGGTCGACCGCGTCTCGGCGATCAACTGGAACCGCGTCCCCGACGAGAAGGACTCGGAGGTGTGGGACCGTCTCACCGGCAACTTCTGGCTGCCGGAGAAGGTGCCGGTGTCCAACGACATCCAGTCCTGGGCCACCCTCACACCGAACGAGCAGCAGCTCACGATGCGCGTGTTCACCGGTCTGACGCTGCTGGACACCATCCAGGGCACCGTCGGCGCCGTCAGCCTCATCCCGGATGCGGTCACGCCGCACGAGGAGGCCGTGCTCACGAACATCGCGTTCATGGAGTCGGTGCACGCGAAGAGCTACTCGCAGATCTTCTCGACGCTGTGCACGACGCGGGAGATCGACGACGCGTTCCGCTGGTCGGAGGAGAACCCGAACCTGCAGCGCAAGGCGCAGATCGTCCTCGACTACTACAAGGGCGACGACCCGCTCAAGCGCAAGGTCGCCTCGACGCTGCTCGAGTCGTTCCTGTTCTACTCGGGCTTCTACCTGCCGATGTACTGGGCGTCGCGGGCCAAGCTGACCAACACGGCCGACGTGATCCGCCTCATCATCCGTGACGAGGCCGTGCACGGGTACTACATCGGCTACAAGTACCAGCGCGGACTCGAGCGGGTCACCGAGGCCGAGCGTGAGGAGCTCAAGAACTACACGTTCGAGCTGCTGTTCGAGCTGTACGACAACGAGGTCGAGTACACGCAGGACCTGTACGACGAGGTCGGTCTCACCGAGGACGTCAAGAAGTTCCTGCGCTACAACGCCAACAAGGCGCTGATGAACCTCGGCTACGAGGGTCTGTTCCCGAAGGACGAGACGGACGTCAACCCGGCGATCCTCTCGGCCCTGTCGCCGAACGCGGACGAGAACCACGACTTCTTCTCGGGCTCGGGTTCGAGCTACGTGATCGGCAAGGCCGTCAACACCGAGGACGACGACTGGGACTTCTAGTTCCACCGCACTCTCCGCGGCCGAATGTCACACGCGTTCAGTTGGACTGAACCGGTGTGACATTCGGCCGTCGGCGTTTCACGGGGCGGTTCGGAGCGCCGTGACGTCTCGGCGTCGGACCACGGTGGGGGAGTTGTCGTAGTTGCCGAGCCACGGGCTGTCCGAGAAGGTGGCGACCGCGTCGAGGGCGCCGAGCAGCCACCACTTCAGCAGGTAGCCGAGGGTGGGCCAGGAGCCGTCGGACGGACGGATGACGCAGACGCCGAGCAGGAGTTTGCCGACGGTCGCGTGGACGATCCGCTGCAACACCACGCGATCGATGAGCGACGCGGCGATCCATCCGATCGGCAGTGCGAGCGCGGCCCAGTCCGCGACCGCCGGTATGTCCATCGCAACGGTCATCGCAGCCAGCCCGGCAGCGACGTGCAGGATCCAGTCGACGACGAACGCGATCGCCTGCCGCGCCTGCCGCGGCGACGGATAGCGCGGATCGTCCGACTCGCCGTGCTTGTCGGGGAGCGGCGGCGAAACCGCACCAGGGGGAGTGGTTGCGTCGAACTCTGATGTCGTCACCGGGAAAGGGTGCCGGACGCCACCGCGAAAGGCAATGGTGTGGGCGGGGTTTCGGCGGGCCGTTGAGTCCGGCGGTGCACCCGGCCTACTTTGGAGTGAGGTGACCCCAGTCGACGACGATCGAGGAGACGGCGATGACCGGTCGAGTAGTGCACTTCGAGGTCCCGTTCGACGACGGAGACCGAGCCCGCAACTTCTATCGGCAGGCGTTCGGGTGGAACGTCACCGAGATGCCGGAACTCGAGTACACGGGCGTGTCCACGGGTCCGGTGGCCGAGTCCGGGATGCCGGCCGAGCCCGGATACATCGGCGGCGGCATGTTCCAGCGGTCCGACCAGGCACCCAGGGGTCCGGTGATCACCGTCGACGTCGCCGACATCGATGCCGCGTTGGCGAAGATCGAGGCGCTCGGCGGCGCCACCGTCGCCGCGAAACAGCCCGTCGGCACAATGGGTTTCGCCGCCTACTTCCGTGATCCGGAAGGCAACGTCATGGGTCTGTGGGAGACCGCGCAGGGCTGAGTCGGGGACGGGTCAGTCCCTCGCGAACCAGGTGCGCTCGTCGTCGCGGAGGGCGGCCGCGATCCGCCGCCGCGACGAATCGGTGAGATTCGCGGGCAGGGCGTCGGGGGAGAACCAGCGCACGTCGAGGTTCTCGTCGTCGGCCACGCGAGCCTCACCCGCCACCGCGCGCGCAACGAAGCACACGTCCAGGTAGCTGGCGACGTCGCCGTTCGGGTAGGTGATCGGCCCCGCGGTGTCGACGCTGCTCACCCGGACCAGTTCGGCGTCGATGCCTGTCTCCTCGCGAACTTCGCGCAGCGCCGCCGGACCCGGTTCCTCACCGGGCTCGAGGATGCCCGAGACCACGGCCCACTTGCCGTTGTCGGCCCGCTGGGTCAACAGCAGCCGTCCGGTGTCGTCGACCACGACGGCGCTCACACCGGGCAGCCACAGCGGGGCGTGCCCCACGTGGTCGCGGAGCGCCGCGACGAATTCCGGTACCGGCACGGTGAACTCCTAGGCGTAGCCGTTGAGGCTCGGCTGCAGATCGGCGAGGACGGCCCGCGCGGCGACGATGCCGTTCCCGCCGTTCCAGATCTCGTCGTCGACCGCGAAGACGCGCTTGTCGGGGACGGCGCCGAGGGCGTACCACTCGTCGGAATCCATCACGGACTTGCCGTGCTCGAGCCCGTCCGGGCCGTCGAAGCTGACGTAGATCACGTCGCCCTCCGCGGTACCGAGATCGTCGATCTCCTCGGCCGCGACCTCGAGGCGCTGGTAGGCCGGTCGCTGGACGCCCGCGTCGGCGAGGACCTGGCCCGAGAAGCTGCCCGGCCCCGTGATCGCGAGCGAATCGGCGCCGAACCGTACTACCGACGCCTGCGTCTGCCGGGCAGCGAGATCGTTCCCGATCCGTGCCGCGTCGGCGGTGTAGGCGTCGAGGGCCTGCCGGGCCGCGCCGGAGCGTCCCAGCGCCTCACCGGTCGCGAGGAAGCGGTTCTTCCAGAAGACGGTGTCGGCGCCGACGAACGCAGTCGGCGCGAGTGCGCGAAGTCGATCGGCCAGAACCGGATCCGCGGGCGCGGCCCCGACGATCAGGTCGGGGGCGGACTTCGCGACGAGATCGACGTCGGGGGCGCCGGCCGGTCCGATGCCGGGCAGCGCCGCGACGCCCGGACCCAGGTACGACGGCTGCCGATCGGCGCCGTCCGGGGTTACGGTGCCCACGACCCGGCCCTGCAGGCCGAGCGCGCACACAGCGTCCAGTGCGGCGGTGTCGAGGACGACGATCCGCTGCGGGTCGGCTGCGCCCGGGTCGGCGGGCGAGGGCTCCGCGCACGCGTTGCCGGTGTCGCGTTCGACGTTCACGACACCGGCACCGGCGATCTTGGTCGTCGTCCGCACGATGGTGCTCGCGTCGTCGGCGGTGTCGCTACCGCAGCCGGCGAGTCCCACGAGCGCCACGGTCGCGAGCGCGACGGCGGCGATACGGCGAGATCTGACGGGCTGGGCACTGGACAATGCGACGACTTCCTCTTCGGCGAGCGCGGCGTGTGGCCGCCTCAGGTTAGCCGTTGTGCGGGTCGACGCCGAAGGCCTCGGCGAGGTCGTCGAGGATCTTGTGCGCGCCCTGGATGCTGACCGGCGTCATCCACATCGCGTCGTCGACCTCGACGATGCGCCCCTTCAGCGTTCCCCACAGCGGGTTCTGGCGGAACGCCTCGGCGGCCTTGATCGACTTGCCTTCGGGATCCTCGTACGTCGCGACGAAGATGACGTCGGCCTCGGCGTCGGCCAGGCGCTCGGGGCTGATCGAGTTCATGATGCTGCCGGCGTCGGCGGGGTCGGCCTGTTGGCTGGCCGGGCGGGCGAGTCCGGCGTCGGCGAGAACGATGCCGCTGAACGACGTCGTCCGGTAGAGGCGAGCGGTCGGCTCGCCGGCGAATCGCACGACGGACACCGTGGGGTTGTTCGCCTTGGCGTTGATCTCGTCGCCGATGGCCTTGGCGCGGGCCTCGTAGTCGCCGATCTTCTGCTCGGCCAGATCCTCCTTGCCGAGTGCCTTCGCGACGAGGCGGATGTTGTCCTTCCACGTGGGGCCGGTCGACTGGGAGAAGACCGTCGGTGCCAGTGCCGACAGCGCCTCGTAGTTCTTGCCGTCGCGCACCTCGGCCGAGAGGACGAGGTCCGGTTCGAGCTGGGCCACCTTCTCGAGACTCACGTTCTGCACCTTGCCGACCGACACCGCGTCGGCCGCGAACCGGTCACGGGCGTCGCCGAGGTAGTCGGGCAGGCCCTGCTCGCGGTAGTCGACGAAGCCGACGAGCGGCGACTCGAGCAGTAGCACGGCATCGGCGTAGCTGTTGTCGAGCGTGACGATGCGCTGCGGCTCGGCGTCGATGTTCGCCACACCCCGGAAATGCTCGACGGTCCGCGGGAACCCGGTCGACTCGGTGGCCGTTGTATCGGCTGTGCTCTCGGTGGAGGAGCAGCCGGTGAGGGCGATGCTCACGGCAGCTCCCACGGCGGCGAGGGAAGTGAGGGTGCGGCGTCGGGCGAGTGTGTACACGAGATGGAACTCCAAGCGAGTGGAACGGACGAGCCGAGGGGATTAGGTAAGGAAAACCTTAATAGCATGGATGTGTCGTTGCTCTCGACAGCCGGGTACGACTCGGCGGTGAGGCCCGCGCCGCGCCGACACGCCGCGGGCCGGTGGTCGAGAGGTCCGATGGGGGACTAAAGCCCTGTTCGCGGCCTCGAGGCCCGAAGGTCGAAGGGCCCGAGTACGACAGGGAGTAGGACCCGGTCCGCGGTGCCCGAAAGCACCGTCTACGATTCGATGAGCGCAAGCCAGCGATCGCCTCTTCCGCCAGTCCGGGGTAGGCGCTCAGAGCGCGGCCTGCGGAGCGACCAAGGGCACATTCAGGAGGATCAGTGACTGCCGTAGCGCCCCAGCCAGTCCCGGAGATAGCAGCGAGGCCTTACCCGCCGCGGCAGGGACCCAAGGGCTCGTTCATCTACAAGATGGTGACGACCACCGATCCCAAGGTGCTCGGGATCATGTACCTGGTCACCTCTTTCGCGTTCTTCCTCATCGGTGGCCTGATGGCGCTGCTGATGCGTACCGAGCTCGCGGTGCCGGGCCTGCAGTTCCTCTCGAACGAACAGTTCAACCAGCTGTTCACGATGCACGGCACGATCATGCTGCTGCTGTACGCGACCCCGGTCGTGTTCGGCTTCGCCAACTACATCGTCCCGCTGCAGATCGGTGCCCCCGACGTGGCGTTCCCGCGTCTGAACGCGTTCAGCTACTGGCTGTACCTGTTCGGCGCCCTCATCACGACGGCCGGCTTCATCACCCCCGGTGGTGCTGCCGACTTCGGCTGGACCGCTTACACCCCGCTGACGAGCGCTCTGCACTCGCCGGGCGTCGGCGCGGACCTCTGGGTCCTCGGCCTCGCCGTCGCGGGTCTCGGCACCATCCTCGGTGGCGTCAACTTCATCACCACCATCGTGTGCCTGCGCGCACCGGGCATGACGATGTTCCGGATGCCGATCTTCACCTGGAACATCCTGATCACCAGCATCCTCGTCCTGCTGGCGTTCCCGCTGCTCACCGCTGCCTTCATGGGCCTGTTCGTCGACCGTCACCTCGGTGGCCACATCTTCGACCCGGCAACGGGTGGCGTCCTGCTGTGGCAGCACCTGTTCTGGTTCTTCGGTCACCCCGAGGTCTACATCATCGCGCTGCCGTTCTTCGGCATCGTCTCGGAGATCTTCCCGGTCTTCTCGCGTAAGCCGATCTTCGGCTACAGCGGCCTCGTGTACGCCACCATGGCCATCGCTGCCCTGTCGATCGCCGTGTGGGCGCACCACATGTACGCCACCGGCGCCGTGCTGCTGCCGTTCTTCTCCTTCATGACGTTCCTCATCGCGGTCCCGACCGGTGTGAAGTTCTTCAACTGGATCGGCACGATGTGGAAGGGCCAGTTGACGTTCGAGTCGCCGATGCTCTTCTCGGTCGGCTTCCTCGTGACCTTCCTCTTCGGTGGTCTGTCGGGCGTCCTGCTCGCGAGCCCGCCGATCGACTTCCACGTCACGGACTCGTACTTCGTCATCGCGCACTTCCACTACGTGCTCTTCGGCACCATCGTGTTCGCCACCTACGCGGGTATCTACTTCTGGTTCCCGAAGATGACCGGCCGCATGATGGACGAGCGTCTCGCGAAGTGGCACTTCTGGACCACGTTCATCGGTTTCCACGCCACCTTCCTGGTCCAGCACTGGCTCGGTGCCGAGGGCATGCCGCGTCGCTACGCCGACTACCTGCCGACCGACGGCTTCACCACGCTGAACACGATCTCCACGATCGGCTCGTTCATCCTCGGTGCGTCGACGCTGCCGTTCCTGTGGAACGTCTTCAAGAGCTACCGCTACGGCGAGGTCGTCAAGGTCGACGACCCGTGGGGCTACGGCAACTCGCTCGAGTGGGCCACCACCTGCCCGCCGCCGCGGCACAACTTCACCGAGCTGCCCCGGATCCGTTCGGAGCGTCCGGCGTTCGAGCTGCACTACCCGCACATGGTCGAGCGCATGCGCGACGAGGCCCATGTCGGTATCGGACACGGTGGCGGAAAGCACTCCACCGCGGTCCTGGAGGACACCAAGTCCTAGCGGACCCGAGGGTCCCTGCACTACCGGAAGGCCCCGCCCGTACTACGGGCGGGGCCTTTCCGCTGCTCTCACGCCGACTTGGCAGAATGGGGAGCGGTATTTCATTGTCGAGTTGTTCGAGTTCGAACGGACGGAGTTCTCTCGGTGGGTGCGTCAGACGCCACGGTTCTGGTGACGGTTACTGGTCCGGACAGGCCCGGCGTGACGTCGGTGCTCTTCGCGGCGCTGTCGCGTCACGACGTGAGCCTGCTCGACGTCGAGCAGGTCGTGATCCGGGGGCGCCTGACCCTCGGCGTGCTGGTCGCGTGTCCCACCGACCCGGAGGCGCTCCAGGAGGAGCTCGAAGAGGCGATGGACACCGTCGGCATGAACGTCGACGTCGAGATCGGTGCCGACCCGGCGGGTCGGCAGCAGGTGTCCACGCACGCCGTCGTCGTGCTGGGCAGCCCGGTCAGTGCGCGGGCGTTCCGCTCGCTGTCGCGTGAGCTGGCCCGGCAGGGCGCGAATATCGACTCGATCCGGGGGGTCGCCGACTACCCGGTGACCGGCCTCGAGCTGATGGTCACCGCGTCGAGCACCGGCGCCGAGGCGGACAAGCAGTTGCGTACCGGGCTCGCGGAGGTCGCGGTCGGCGAGAACGTCGACGTCGCCGTCGAGCACGCCGGACTCGCCCGCCGTGCCAAGCGCCTCATCGTGTTCGACGTCGACTCCACCCTCGTCCAGGGCGAGGTCATCGAGATGCTCGCGGCGCGCGCCGGCGTGGAGGACGAGGTCCGTGCCGTCACCGAAGCAGCGATGCGCGGCGAGATCGACTTCACCGAGTCGCTGCACCAGCGGGTCGCGACGCTCGCGGGCCTCGACGCCTCGGTCATCGACGACGTCGCCGCCGACCTGCAGCTCACCCCGGGCGCGCGCACCACGATCCGGACGCTGCGTCGTCTCGGGTACCACTGCGGCGTCGTGTCGGGCGGGTTCCGTCAGGTGATCGAGGGGCTCGCACACGAACTCGAACTCGACTTCGTCCAGGCCAACACCCTCGAGATCGTCGACGGCAAGCTCACCGGACGCGTCGTGGGCGACATCGTCGACCGCGCTGCCAAGGCCGTCGCGCTGCGCAAGTTCGCGGCGGACGTGGGCGTTCCCATGGAGCAGACGGTCGCCGTCGGCGACGGCGCCAACGACATCGACATGCTCAACGCCGCCGGGCTCGGCGTGGCGTTCAACGCCAAGCCGGCCCTGCGCGAGGTCGCCGACACCGCGCTGTCGCACCCGTTCCTGGATGCCGTGCTCTTCGTGCTCGGTGTCACCCGGAACGAGGTCGAGGCGGCGGACGCGGTCGACGGCGTCGTGCGGCGCGTACCGATCGCATGACCCTCACCGGGGACGGGTTCGCGGCTCGGCACGGCGTACTCGGCGCCGGGCACGGCAGCCGTCCCGACCCGGAGGATCCCGCCCAGGTCCTCGCGATGCCGATGGTCCTGCACCTCCCCAAGGTCGATCCGCCCGCGCGCAGCGACCTGCTGGCCGCGGCGGCGTCCGCGACGGTCGCCCTGTGCCTCGACGAACGGGTCGGCCCGGACGACGACGGTGAGCCGGGCCCGTGGCAGGGCGCGTTCCGGGAGTGGGCCGACGCGCGCATCCGCAAGGTGGCGCGTCGGGCGCGTGGCGCGCAGTGGCTGGCGGCGCAGGACGTCGACGGCGTCACCGTCGACGTCGCCGGCGCGCAGGCCCGAGCGCTGGTGCCGGGACCGGTCGGCGCGCTCGACCCGCGGATCCGCAAGCTGCAGATCGGCGGCACCGACCTCGAGCACGACGAGCCCGGGCCGGTGCCGGACGGCGTCCCGACGATGTGGGTGAACGCCTCGCTCGGCATGAGCGTCGGCAAGGCTGCCGCGCAGGTGGGGCACGCGTCGATGATCCTGGCCGGCGCGATGCCGGTGGAACGGGTGCGCCGCTGGGCCGCGGACGGCTATCGCTGCGCGGTGCGCGACGCCGACCCCGGGCAGTGGGCCCAGTTGTGTGACGAAGTCGCTCGCGGCGCGGCCGTGGCGGTGCGCGACGCCGGGTTCACCGAGGTAGCGCCCGGTTCCATGACGGTGATCGCCCCGATCCCCTGATCGGCCCGCCGACACGCAGATCCGGTCCGATCGGACCCTCCGGCGGGCGGTACGCGAAGATGGTCGCTGTGTCGGAACCAGATCCTGATCTCCTCATCGATTTCGAAGACGTCCTGATTCGCCGTGGCGGAGCGACCCTCGTCGGCCCGGTCTCCTGGAAAGTGGAGTTGGACGAGAAGTGGGTCGTGCTCGGCCCCAACGGCGCGGGCAAGACCTCGCTGCTGCGCATGGCGGCCGCCGAGATCCACCCGACGTCCGGTGTGGCGCGCCTGTTCGGCGAGACGTTCGGCCGCGTCGACATCACCGAACTGCGACCCCGGATCGGGTTGTCGTCGTCGGCGCTCGCCCATCGCGTCCCGGCGGACGAGATCGTGAGCGACCTGGTGGTGTCGGCGGGCTATTCGGTGCTCGGTCGCTGGCGGGAACGCTACGAGGACATGGACACCGAGCGCGCCGTCGAGATGCTCGAGAGCCTGGGTGCCGAGCATCTGTCGAACCGCGTGTACGGGACCCTCTCGGAGGGCGAGCGCAAGCGCGTGCTGATCGCCCGGGCACTGATGACCGATCCGGAACTGCTGCTGCTCGACGAGCCCGCGGCGGGCTTGGACCTGGGAGGCCGTGAGGAACTCGTCGCACGCCTCGGTGACCTCGCGGCCGATCCCGATTCGCCGGCGACGGTGCTCATCACGCACCACGTCGAGGAGATCCCGCCGGGCTTCACCCACGCGATGTTGCTGTCCGAGGGGCGGGTGGTCTCGCAGGGTCTGCTCGACGACGTCATCACGGCCGAGAACCTCAGCGAGGCGTTCAGCCAGTCGATCACGCTCGATCGCGTCGACGGCCGTTACTTCGCCCGTCGGACACGGCATCCCGGACGGCACCGGGCCTGACCCGGCCGGCCCGTTCGCGACACGCGCGCTGGGCGCGCCCGCTGGGACTGGTGGTGAGGCGTCCGTCACTCGGGGCGTAAGTTCCCGGTATGGGAACTTCTCGAGAGTCGGGCGCACCCACCGCCGGTGCCCCGCAGCAGGCCGGAATGTTCGACGAGTCGCAGACCGTGTCCACGGCTCCGGCGCCGAAGGACGCGTCCACCGTGATGCTCGTGCGCGACGGTGACGACGGTGTCGAGGTGTTCCTGCTGCGGCGGGTCGCCGGTATGGCGTTCGCCGGTGGCATGACGGTGTTTCCGGGCGGCGGCGTCGATCCGTCCGACGGCACCGCCGACGTCCGCTGGTCCGGCCCGTCGCCCGCGTGGTGGGCGGAGCGGTTCGGCGTCGACGAGGCCCGCGCGAAAGCGCTCGTGTGCGCGGCGGTACGGGAGACGTTCGAGGAGTGCGGCGTCCTGCTCGCCGGCCCGACGGAGGACACCGTCGTCGCGGACACGGCCGGGTACGCCGAGGCCCGTCGCCAGCTCGAGTCGCGGGAGTTGTCGTTCGCGGACTTCCTGACGCGCGAGAACCTCGTCCTGCGTGCGGATCTGCTTCGCCCGTGGGCGAACTGGATCACCCCGGTCCAGGAGGGGCGTCGCTACGACACCCGCTTCTTCGTCGCAGTGCTGCCCGAGGGTCAGAACGCCGACGGGGAGACGTCCGAGGCCGCCGAGGTGGCGTGGCGCACCCCGACCGCGGCCGTCGACGACTGGCGTCAGCGTCGCAGCGTCCTGCTGCCGCCGACGTGGCGTCAGCTCGCGACGTTGGGTGAGTTCGACGGCGTCGACGCGATTCTCGCTGCCGAGCCGGAGATTTCGCCGATCCTGCCGGAGTTGAGTTTCGTCGACGGCAAGCCGCGGGTGTCCTTCCCGGGTGACGAGGGCTACTACGACACCGGGGCGCTGCCCTGGGGTGACGCCCAGTAGCCTGAGCCGCATGGCTGAGTTTGTGACTCTCGAGGTTTCCGAAGGTATCGGCACGATCCGTCTGGCGCGTCCTCCGATGAATGCCCTCAACCGTCAGGTGCAGGAGGAGATTCGGGCGGCTGCGCGTCAGGCGACGGTCGATCCGGAGGTCAAGGCCGTCATCGTGTACGGCGGTGAGAAGGTGTTCGCCGCGGGCGCCGACATCAAGGAGATGGCGGAGCTCGATTTCGTGCAGATGAGCGAGATCATCGCCGACCTGCAGTCGGCGCTCGGCGCGATCGCCGACATCCCGAAGCCGACGGTCGCCGCGATCACCGGCTACGCGCTCGGCGGCGGCCTCGAGGTGGCCCTCGGCGCGGATCGCCGGATCGCGGGCGACAACGTCAAGCTCGGGGTGCCGGAGATCCTGCTCGGCATCATCCCCGGTGGCGGTGGCACGCAGCGTCTGGCCCGCCTGGTGGGCCCCGCCAAGGCCAAGGACATGGTCTTCACGGGTCGCTTCGTCGGCGCCGAGGAGGCCCTTGCGATCGGTCTCATCGACGAGATGGTCGCACCGGACGAGGTCTACAACGCCGCGCGTACGTGGGCGTCGCAGTTCACCGGTGCCGCGAGCCGGGCGATCGCCGCCGCGAAGGCCGCGATCGACCAGGGCCTGGACACCGACCTCGCAACGGGCTTGAAGATCGAGCAGCACCTGTTCGCGTCGCTGTTCGCGACCGCCGACCGCACCATCGGGATGGAGTCGTTCGTCGAGAACGGCCCCGGCAAGGCGAAGTTCACCGGCAAGTAGCCGCGCCTCTTCTCGCGTTTCGCGCACTTGTCGTCGTTCTCCGGGCCCCGAGGCGACGACAAGTGCGCGAAACGCGGGGGGAAGAACCGCAAAACTAGAACTTGTTCATTCCTTACCATTCGGTAGGATTCCCGGCATGACTGCAAGCCCGACAGATCCCGCGCCCAACCCGCACGCCACGGCCGAAGAGGTCGAGGCTGCGCTGCAGGACACCAAGCTCGCCCAGGTCCTGTACCACGACTGGGAAGCGGAGACCTACGACGACAAGTGGTCTATCTCGTACGACGAGCGCTGCATCGACTACGCACGCGGGCGTTTCGACGCCGTCGCCGGCGACCAGCCGCTGCCGTACGAGCGGGCACTCGAACTGGGCTGCGGCACCGGCTTCTTCCTCCTCAACCTCATGCAGGGCGGCGTCGCGAAGACCGGTTCGGTCACCGACCTGTCCCCGGGCATGGTGAAGGTCGCGCTGCGCAATGCCGAGCACCTCGGACTGCCGGTCGACGGCCGCGTCGCCGACGCCGAGACCATCCCGTACGAGGACGACACATTCGACCTCGTCGTCGGGCACGCCGTGCTGCACCACATCCCGGACGTCGAGCAGTCGTTGCGCGAGGTGCTACGCGTGCTCAAGCCGGGTGGCCGTTTCGTCTTCGCCGGTGAACCCAGCACGATCGGTAACTTCTACGCCCGTTGGCTCGGTCGCGCGACGTGGGCCGCGACCACCAACGTCACCAAACTGCCGTTCCTGTCCGACTGGCGTCGCCCGCAGGCCGAGCTCGACGAGTCGTCGCGTGCCGCCGCTCTCGAGGCCGTCGTCGACCTGCACACCTTCGACCCCACCGACCTCGAGAACATCGCGAAGTCGGCCGGTGCGGTCGAGGTCAAGGCCAAGACGGAGGAGTTCGCCGCGGCGCTCCTCGGTTGGCCGGTCCGCACCTTCGAGGCCGCCGTGCCGCCGGAGAAGCTGGGCTGGGGCTGGGCCAAGTTCGCGTTCGGCGGCTTCAAGACGCTGAGCTGGGTGGACGACAAGGTGCTCCAGCACGTCGTCCCGCGCAATTTCTTCTACAACGTGATGATCACCGGCGTGAAGCCGGGCACCACCGACTGAACCGAGTCGAACGAGCTTTGGGATACGACTTCACGATCGACGACGTCGACTATCTGCGCAGCGCCGAGGGCATCGCGGCGCTGACTCGGACGGCGGAGTCGGAGCTGTCCACGCGGACGCGCCTGGCCGACATCGGCCGGGCGCGTGCGCGTTTCGGCGACCGCGCCGGACTGCTGATCGAGACCGTCCTGCTGCGGCGCAAGGCCGAGACCAAGCTGTCGGGCGCCGACTCCTGGCTGTTCACCGACGACGCGCTGCAACAGGCAACCCCGCTCGCGGTGGCCCGCCATCGCGGCGAGCGGCTTGCTGGGCGCCGCGTCCACGACGTCACGTGCTCGATCGGCGCCGAATTGTCGGCGCTCGTTCCGGTGGCGGACACGGTGGTCGGCAGCGACCTCGACCCGGTGCGGCTCGCGATGGCCGCGCACAACGTTCCGGGCGCGACGCTGGTCCGGGCGGACGCGTTGCGGCCGTGCACGCGCGACACCGTCGTCATCGCCGATCCGGCGCGCCGTTCCGGTGGCAGACGCACACACGATCCGGCGGCGCTCATGCCGCCGCTGCCCGACCTGCTCGACGTCTACGCCGGCCGGGACCTCGCGGTGAAATGTGCGCCCGGTCTGGACTTCGACCGGCTCGAATGGGACGGCGAGGTGGAGGTCGTCTCGCTCGACGGCGGCGTGCGGGAGGCGTGCCTGTGGTCGCCGGGACTGGCCGGCGCGGGGGTGCGGCGGCGGGCCACCGTCCTGCGGTCGGACGGGTCGTCGTGGGAGGTCACCGATGCCGAATCCAACGACATCCCCGAGCGCGAGCCGGGGGAGTGGATCGTCGACCCGGACGGCGCCGTGGTGCGGGCGGGCCTGGTGCGCCATTACGCGGCGCGGCACGGGCTGTGGCAGCTGGATCCGCGGATCGCCTACCTCACGGGCGACAGCGTGCCGGACGGGGTGCGCGGGTTCCGGGTGCTGGCGCGGCTGAAGTACACCGAGAAGGCGTTGCGTCAGGAGCTGGCGGCGCGGGACTGCGGTTCGGCCGAGATCCTCGTCCGCGGACTCGACATCGATCCCGCCGTGCTGCGGCCGCGGTTGAAGTTGCGGGGCACCACGCCACTGTCGGTGGTGCTCACCCGGATCGGCCGCACGCCCGTCGCCTTCGTGTGCGCTGCCCGGCTCTGACCCTTACTTCAGGACGAACAGTTCGCCGATCAGCGTCGGGGTGAGTACCTCGCCGCCGGGTCCGACGGACGTCCCCGCGGTCGATCCGGACGCCCCGGGCAGCGCGTCCTGGTCGAGTGTCTCCCCGGACGCGGTGTCGAAGGTGAGGAGGGCCAGGCCGTTGTCGCCGTCCCGGACGACGGTGTATGCGGTGGAGCCGGACGTCTGGGCGGGCGCACCGCGCTGCACGACGTCGGCGCGTTCCCACAGCACCTCGGCGCGGTCGCCGCGGTCGCGCAGGGCCAGGAGACGGCCGTTCTCCGCGCCCGCTGGGATGATCGCCCCACTGCCGGAGACGGACGGGCCGCCGCGTACCGCATAGCCGAGGTCGTACTGCCACCTGACGGAGCCGGACTCGGCGTCGAGCGCCCACAGGTGTCCGGCGTTGTCGTTGGCGTACACGGTCTTTCCGTCCCGCGACAGCACTGGCGCAGATGCGCTGCCGGCGGCGAGGGTGCTCGTGGACCATTCCTCGGTGATTCGGGGTCGCTCGCCGTCGCCGTATCGAAGAGCCACCAGGTCGGCCTGTGGAGCGCCGGGGCGCCAGTACGTGACGACGATGCGTCCGTTGTCGAGGTCGATCGCGGGGGACGTCGCCACCGGGCACAGCGGCCCGCCCGCGAGGCAGTCCTGGACGCCCAGATCGTTCGGCAGGGGATCGATGTTCGCGCCCTGCGGGTACGACGCCGGGGGGATGAGGTCGTACGGCGCCGCCACCGTGCGGCCGGTCTGCGGATCGACGACGTTCACCTGCCCGAGTTGCGTCACGAACAGCAGGTTCCCGTCACCGGTGAACTGTGCGGACAGTGGTGTGCCGGTGACCGGTGTGCGCCAGCGCAATTGGCCGCGCTCGTCGAACGAGAGCATTGCGCCGTCCTCGCCGACATACGTGTTGGTGGCACGGTCCACCACGGGAGTCGACAGCGCGGCTCCGGGTCCGACCCGGGCACACCAGCGCTTGCGTCCGGTGTCGACCTGGAACGAGAAGACGTTGCAGCCCGCGTCGGTGGCTGCGGTCAGGAACACCTGGCCGTTGGCGGCGACGGAGGCGTTCGTCGTCGTCGGGCCGCCGAGCGGCCGTGACCACTGGAAATCGAGGGACCGGGATCCTGTCACGGCGGCGGTGTCGCTGTTGCGGGCGTCGGAATGCATGCCCGGCCAGCCGCCCGCGCCGAAGACGTTCTCGGCGCCGGAATCGCCGGCGCACCCTGCGAGCAGGAGGGCCGAGATCGTCGTCAGCGCCGCCGCCGACGACCTGAGGGCACGCCGCATCACTTCTCCTCGAATCGGAATCCGTCCGGAGCGAGACTATCCCGGCCCGGATTCTCCGTCGGCCAACCGCCCCACCCGCAATCGTGGGACCCTCGAAGGACGGATCCGTTCCGGCGGAGGAGACATCATGCGAATTGGTGTGCCCAGGGAGATCAAGAGCGGTGAACTGCGGGTGGCGCTGACCCCGCTGGCCGTCAACGAATTACGTGCGCGCGGCCACGACGTCCTGGTCGAGCGCGGCGCCGGGATCGGATCGGCGATGCCCGACGGCGAATTCGTCATGGCGGGCGCACGAATCCTCGATCGGGCGGAGGACGTGTGGGCCGAGGCCGACATGGTCGTGAAGGTGAAGGAGCCGTTGGCTCCCGAGTTCGGGCTGATGCGACGCGGTCAGGTGCTGTTCACCTATCTCCATCTCGCCGCCTCACTGGAATGCACCGAGGCGCTGCTGTCGAGCGGGGTGACCGCGATCGCATACGAAACGGTGGAGCGGCCCGACGGCTCGCTTCCCCTGCTCGCGCCGATGAGTGAGGTGGCGGGCAGGCTCGCCACCCAGGTCGGCGCACATGCGTTGCAGGCCACAGCCGGTGGTGTCGGGCGGGGCATTCTGCTCGGTGGGGTACCCGGGGTGCCGCCGGGGCGCGTGGTGGTGATCGGTGCGGGCAGCGCCGGCACGCACGCGACGGCCGTCGCGGTGGGGATGGGGGCGAGGGTCACCGTGCTCGACAGGGACGTCGAGCGGCTGCGGGCGCTGCACGACCGGTTCGGCTCCCGCATCTCGACGGCCGTCTCCACCCGTACCGAGCTCGAACAGACGCTGACGGATGCGGACCTGGTGATCGGTGCTGTGCTGCTGCACGGTGCGCGGGCGCCGCGCCTCGTCACCTCCGAGCAGGTCGCCCGGATGCTCCCGGGGAGCGTGCTGGTCGACATCGCGATCGATCAGGGCGGCTGTTTCGAAGACTCCCGCCCGACTACTCACGATCACCCGACTTTCGTGGTTCACAATTCAATTTTCTATGCGGTTCCCAATATGCCGAGTGTTGTTCCCCATACGTCCACCCGGGCTTTGGTAAACGTCACCCTTCCGTTTGTCGGCGTCGTCGCGGAAAAGGGTTGGCGGGCGGCCATGCGCGCGGACAGTGCCCTGGCCGCAGGCTTGAACACCTGGTCGGGGCAGGTGACACATGCGCCGGTCGCCGAGGCCCATGCGCTCCCGTGCGTCACCGTGGAAAGTGCCCTGAACGGTTGAAATGCCCGATAGTGGAAAACGCCACGCATGCAATTCGCGCGGGTGACGATCGTTGCAGATCGTTTATCGAATTCGGTCGCGACACGCGCTGCGGAATTGTGTCTAATGGATTCATGCAGCCGGGAGTGCGGACAGAATCCGAAGTCGACGTGCGGCAATCAGTCACGATCGAGGCAGACGCCCCGACATCGGATCCCCGGGAGGGTACGAGTCCGCCGCCCGAATCCGTTGTCGCCGAGAGCCGTTCCGAGGTGGACCCGGACACTTCCGCTGACACCCTCCCCGGCTCCGGGCCCGACGACTTTCTCCTCGGTACCCCCGCCGCGGGACGGGCAGTCATCGGCGGCCTGGTGGTGGGGGTCGCCGCGGCGGTGGGACTGGTCATGGTCTCGGTCGTCGCGATGGTGATCACCGCGGCGGTCGGGGCGCTCATCGCGTACGTCGTCGCGCACGACGACGAGTGGCTGCGGTCGATGCGCCGGCGCCGTGCCCGCCGACACCAGGTTCTCGTCGCACCGCGGTGGACCCGTCACTCGTGGGACGCCCGCCACGGTGTGGGGCGCCGCGCCGCGACCTGACGACCACGGGACGGGCGACCCACGGGGCACGTGACCGGGCGCACAGTCGCGGTCCGTAGGCTTACGGGTCATGACGAGCATGTGGGGCGCACCGTTGCGCTCGAGGTGGCGCGGATCGCGACGTCGGGACAGTGAACAGGCCCGTTTCCTGACGGTGGCCTCGCTGAAGTGGGTGATCGCGAACAAGGCGTACACCCCGTGGTACCTGGTCCGCTACTACCGCCTGGCGAAGTTCAAACTCGCCAATCCGCACATCATCACCCGCGGCATGGTCTTCCTCGGCAAGAACGTCGAAATCCACTCCACGCCGGGCCTGTCCCGCATGGAGATCGGCAAGTGGGTGCACATCGGCGACGGCAACGCGCTGCGTTGCCACGAGGGTTCGCTGCGGATCGGGGACAAGGTCGTCTTCGGCAAGGACAACGTCGTCAACACCTACATCGACATCGAGATCGGCGCGTCCACCCTCGTCGCCGACTGGTGCTACATCTGCGACTTCGACCACCGCATGGACGACGTCGACGTGCCGATCAAGGACCAGGGCATCGTCAAGGGGCCGGTGCGGATCGGACCCGACACCTGGATCGCCGCCAAGGTGACGGTGCTGCGTAACACCCGGGTCGGTCGTGGCTGCGTGCTCGGCGCCCACGCCGTGGTCAAGGGGGACATCCCGGACTTCAGCATCGCCGTGGGCTCGCCTGCGAAGGCGGTGAAGAACCGTAGGGCCGACTGGGAGGCCGGCGCGGCGGACCGCGCGAAGTACATCGCGGCGCTGGAGGACATCGCGCGCAAGAAGCTCGCCTCGAACGGGGCCGACGCCGCCCCCGCGGTGAACGGGAACGGCGCCGGCAGTCAGGCCTGATCGCTCGGTGAACGGGGCGTCCGCTACCGACCGGGCAGCGGACGCTCCGGAATCTGCGGGCGCGCCAGCGGATGCCGCACCCGTCGCTTCGCGGCGGCGTACACCTGCACGGTCTCCTCGGCCACCTTGTGCCAGTCGAAGTCGGCGGTGAGACGCTCTCGTGCAGCCACCGCACGCCGCTGCGCGGCGGCCGGATCGTCGAGCACCTCCCGCGCCGCCGAGGTGAGTCCATCGACGTCGCCCGGCTCGAACGACAGGCCCGTGACCCCGTCCACCACGGCCTCGCCGAGCCCGCCCGCGGTGGAGGCGATCAGCGGGGTGCCCGCGGCGGCCGCCTCGAGGGCGATGATGCCGAACGGCTCGTATCGACTGGGCAGGACGATCGCGTCGGCTCCGTGCAGCCAGCCGAGCAGCTCCTCGTGGTCGAGGTTGCCCAGGAACGTCACCGAACGCGCGACCCGATGCGTGCGGGCCTGCTGCTGCAGCCACTCGAACTGCGTGCCTTCACCGGCGACGGCGAGCGTCGTGCCGGGGTGGCTGCGCCGGATCCGCGGCAGCGCGACGATCGCGTCCTGTACACCCTTCTCGTACTCGAGTCGTCCCACGTACAGCAGGGTCGCCGGCCCGGACCGCGGCGCGCGGGGCCGGAAGCTCCAGGTGGTGACGTCGATCCCGTTGCGGATCACGGTGATCGGCGGCAGCTCCGGGCCGTAGAGCTCGGTGACCTCGTCGTGCATCGACGCCGAGCACGTGATGATCGAGTCGGACTCGTTGGCCAGCCACCACTCCACCGAGTGCACCTGGCGGTTGATCCGGCCCGAGATCCAGCCGCTGTGCCGACCGGCTTCCGAGGCATGCAGCGTCGAGACCAGCGGGACGTCGTAGAACTCGGCCAGTGCGATGGCGGGGTGCGCCACCAGCCAGTCGTGGGCGTGCACGACGTCGGGCTGCCAGCCCGCGCCGATGCCCTCCTTCGCCAGTGCGACGCCGGCGCGGACCATCGCGTGACCCATGGCGAGCGTCCACGCCAGCATGTCCTCGCCGAAGATGAAGTGCGGCGGATCCTCGGCGACCGCGACCACGAGCACTCCGTCGGCGATCTCGGTGACCGTCGGATGCGTCGACGCGTCGGTACCCGACGGCCGGCGCGACAGCACGACCACCTCGTGGCCGGCCGCGGCGAGTTCCGTCGCCAGATGGTGGACGTGCCGCCCCAGCCCGCCGACGACGACCGGCGGGTACTCCCACGACACGATGAGGATCTTCATCACACGCTCCCAGCGAATGCGGCTGTTTCGGTCCGGCGACCGGGCAGGCGCCGCGCGTCGAGTGCGGGGAAGAGGCCGTCGGCGGCGTTCCATCCGTCCGCGAGACGTCGTGCGAGATCGTCGCGGCCGGACGCGACGGCGTCGGCGATCTCCCGCAGCGCGTGGGCGTGCTTGTGGGCCCGGTCGCGGGCGTATCCCGCCGCCGAATCCTTACTGACCATGAAGGCCCAGTCGCTGGAGACCGTCATCAGCGTCTCACGCAACATCTGGTCGTGGACCCGATTGCGAAGTTCCGGTCTGCCCGGATTCGCGTCGCGGGACTTGTCGATCGTGTCCAGCGCGGTCTGCACGACCTCCGCGTTGAGCTGGACCAGGTCCTGCACCTGGTCTCCGGCCCACACCCGCCAGTCCTTGCCCGACCCCCACGACGAGTCCTGCAACTCCACCGCTTGGCCCACGTAACCGGCGGCGCGGGCGTCGGCGAGGGTGCCCACACGGATGCCGGCCTCGGGAAGGGCGCGCAACACCTTCTCGAGCCACTGCGGGCCCTCGTACCACCAGTGCCCGAACAGTTCGGTGTCGAACGCGGCGACGACGAGGGCGCCCTTGCCGATGCGCTCGGACTCGCTGCGCAGTCGTCGGCGCACGGTCTCGACGAAGTCGTCGACGTGCTTGTCGAGGGCGGCCGCCGCCGACTCGGGGTCGTACGGTGCCTTCTTCTCCGACGGCACCGAGCGCCCGGTGACCCGGGCGGGCTTGAGCCCGGTGTCGTGGTCGTAGGTGTGGAAGTCCCGGTAGGCCGGGTGACCGGGGTACCCGGTCTTCGGCGACCACACGCGGTAGCTCACCTCTAGATCGCGACCGAACGCGACGACGTCGGAGCCCCAGACCGGCCGACCGGCGGACGTGTCGCCGCGCAGCGCGGGTCCGTCGACCATGAAGTGCGACACGCCCGCGGAGGCGTACCCGCGTTCCATGCCGGGCGTGTAGCCGCACTCGGGTGCCCAGATCCCGGACGGGGTGTGGCCCCAGCGGGCGTGCGCGTCGGCGAGGCCCTCGGTGAGGGAGAACGCCCGCAACCGCTCGTCGAGCAGCGGCTGGAACGGGTGCGCGAGCGGACCGCCGAGCAGTTCGATCGCCTCGGCGTCGATCAGTTCCCGCAGGACGGCGGAACCGCCGTGGCGCCAACGGGTTTCGAAGTCCGCCAGGGCTGCCGCGGACGCGCGGTGCTCGCGCGCGCCGAGCTCCTTGTGCGAGGCCGACGGCATCCCCGCGGCCTCGTGGGCGCGGATCTGCCAGTTGCCGAGCCAGTGGTGCATCCCGTCGAGGCAGTGCGGGTCGTCGAGCTGAGCCGCGAGGACCGGGGTGACGCCGAGCGTCAGCATCCGCGAGTGCCCCTCGGCGGCGAGGCGGCGGAGCACAGCGGTGACGGGCAGGTAGGTGGCTGCCCACGACTGGTACAGCCACTCCTCGCCCACCGGCCAGCGGCCGTGGTTGGCGAGCCACGGCAGGTGCGAGTGCAGGACCAGGCAGAACATGCCCGGCTCGCGGGATGTCACGGTTTCCCCCTGAGCCGCGGTCACGCCACGGGATCCTTGATCGCGATCGCCACGAGGTCGAGGCTCGCGTCGATGTCGGCCTCACGCAGCTCGAAGTCGTCGACACCGATGTCCGCGACGTCGCGCGTGAGGTCCTCGGGCCACGGCTCTCCTGCGAGAGCGCGCTCGATCTGGGCGTCGATGAACGAGCCGCCGTGCTTGGCGTCGAGGGCGCGCAGGCGCTCGCCGTGGTGCACTCCGGTCATTACCTCGACCCGGAAGCCCGCGTCGACGAGAAGTTCGGTGAGCTCCGCGGCATTCAACTCACGCGTGTGGAACGGGTTGAGGGGAGTGTCGCGCCCGGGCGAGAACGTAATTCGGTTCGGGGTGCTCACGAGCAGTTCGCCACCGGGCGCCAGCACGCGGTGGCACTCGCGCAGGAACTGTGCCTGATCCCACAGGTGCTCGATCACCTGGAAATTGACGACCGTGTCGACGGAGCCGTCCGGGAGCGGCAGTTCCGCGAGATTGCCGTGCAGCATCTCCACTCGGGGGTACCGGGAACGGACGTGCTCGACCGCGGAGATGTCGTAGTCGAGTCCTGTGACCTTCGTTGCCACATCGGCAATCATGTTGGCGCCGTAGCCTTCTCCGGAACCCGCCTCGAGCACGTGGCGACCGGTGCAACGGGGGAGCAGGTCGCGGTAGACCACCTCGTGCCGCCGGAACCAGTAGTTCTCCTCGGGAATTCCGGGCACCGTTCGCTCGCCCGTCAACGGCAGTGTCGAGGCATCGTCGGGCGATGTCGCCCCGGCGTCGAGGGGGCTGGCTGTGGAACCGACTGTGGATTCGCTCACCCCAGCGAGGTTAGTGGCACCGCGAGGGACAGTTGTCGGGGTGGTCCACATCACAGCCGCGACACGCCGCTCCGGCGGTTATGGTGAGACCGGATTTCGCCTAAGTTACCGGCTGGTAACTTAGTGTGAGGTAATCTGTCGCACAGCCAACGTGCGACGAAATTACTTACGAGAGCTCGGCATGTCGCGGAGTTTCTCGCGACTATCAGCCGGCTACACACAGGAGGTCGACGAAGACCCATGACGAACATCGTCGTTTTGATCAAGCAGGTCCCCGATACGTGGTCCGAGCGCAAGCTGTCCGACGGCGACTTCACGCTCGACCGTGAGGCCGCCGACGCCGTGCTCGACGAGATCAACGAGCGCGCCGTCGAGGAAGCCCTCCTCATCAAGGAGCGCGACGGCGGCGAGGTCATCGTCCTGTGCGCCGGTCCCGACCGCGCCACCGATGCCATCCGCAAGGCGCTGTCCATGGGCGCCGACAAGGCCGTTCACGTGAACGACCCGGCGCTGCACGGCTCCGATGCCATCCAGACCGGCTGGACTCTCGCCGCGGCGCTCGGACAGATCAGCTTCGAGAACGGCGAGGCCGCCGACCTCGTCATCGCCGGCAACGAGGCCACCGACGGCCGCATCGGCGCCGTCCCGGCCATCATCGCCGAGTACCTCGGCCTGCCGCAGCTCACCCAGCTGCGCAAGCTGACGGTCGAGGGCGGCAAGGTCACCGGCGAGCGTGAGACCGACGAGGGCGTATTCGGCCTCGAGGCCGGCCTCCCGGCCATCGTCTCGGTCACCGAGAAGATCAACGAGCCGCGCTTCCCGTCCTTCAAGGGCATCATGGCCGCGAAGAAGAAGGAAGTTCAGGTCCTCACCCTGGCCGACCTGGGTGTCGATCCCGAGACCGTGGGTGTCGCGAACGCCGGCACCACCGTCACCGGCTCCACCCCCAAGCCCCCGCGTACCGCTGGCGAGCGCGTTTCCGACGAGGGCGACGGCGGCACCAAGATCGCCGCGTACCTCGTGGGCCAGAAGATCATCTGATCCGGCCCCCTCGAGACCAGCAGACAAGACAGGGAGAAGTAAGCAATGGCAGAAGTACTCGTGCTCGTCGAGCACGCCGAGGGTGCACTCAAGAAGGTCAGCCTCGAGCTCATCACCGCCGCCCGTGCTCTCGGTGAGCCGGCCGCCGTCGTCGCCGGTCCCGCCGGCACCGCCGCGAAGCTGGCCGAGGCCCTGGCCGCTGCCGGTGCCGCCAAGATCTACGTCGCCGAGTCCGACGACATCGAGGGTTACCTGGTGACCCCGAAGGTCGACGTCCTCGCCGGCCTGGTCGAGACCGCCGGCCCGGCCGCCGTGATCCTCGCGGCCAGCACCGAGGGCAAGGAAGTTGCCGGTCGCCTGGCGGCCCGCATCGGCTCCGGCCTGCTGTCCGACGTCGTCGAGGTCAAGTCCGACGGCAGCGCCGTCCACTCGATCTTCGGTGGCGCCTACACCGTCGACGCCAAGGCCAACGGCGAGGTCCCGGTCATCTCGGTCCGCCCGGGTGCCGTCGAGGCCCAGCCGCAGGCCGCTGCCGGCGAGCAGGTCGTCGTCGAGGTTCCGGGCCAGGAAGAGGGCGCCGTCAAGGTGGTCTCCCGTGAGCCCATCGTCGGTGGCGATCGTCCGGAGCTCACCGAGGCGTCGGTCGTCGTCTCCGGTGGCCGTGGCGTCGGCTCGGCGGACAAGTTCTCGGTCGTCGAGGAGCTCGCCGACTCGCTGGGTGCCGCCGTCGGTGCCTCGCGTGCCGCAGTCGACTCGGGCTACTACCCGGGTCAGTTCCAGGTCGGTCAGACCGGTAAGACGGTCTCGCCGCAGCTGTACATCGCGCTCGGCATCTCCGGCGCCATCCAGCACCGCGCCGGCATGCAGACCTCGAAGACCATCGTCGCGGTCAACAAGGACGAAGAGGCCCCGATCTTCGAGATCGCGGACTTCGGCGTCGTGGGCGACCTGTTCAACGTCGCTCCGCAGCTCACCGAGGCCGTCAAGGCTCACAAGGGCTGACACCCGGCCACGCGCTCGCAGAGCCCCCGTCACCGCATCCGGTGGCGGGGGCTCTCGCGTCGTGTCGGTCGCTCTCGCGCGCGCATTCGTCCCCATCCGGCGTCGCGGATCCGATCCTCACGCTGCTTCTCGGTTAACACCGCGTCACCCGGAGCCTGGCCGTCGCGTAGGTACTTGCCGTACTTGACCTTCCCGTCGAACTCGCCGACCACTCCCGTATCGGCGAACAGGAAGTCGACTCGCCCGAGCAACAGGCCGTCGGCGTCGAGCAACGACGCCTGGAGATCCGGGGCCGGGAGTCCGAGCGCAGCGAGAGCGACGCGACTGCGTGACTCGCCGACGCTCTCGCTGCGACCGTTCAGGAATTCGAGCGCCCTCAGTGCGGCGGGGTAACCAGGGGGTCCGATCGCGTAGGTCGATGCGTCCCTGATCTCGTCGGGTTGGACGGCGGACACGCGCAACGCTGCATCGCCGATGACGACAGCCGTCTCGAACGAGGAGGTTCGGCACAGGTCGGCGACGGTGCGGGCGAGTGACGTCAGCGGGATCCCGTTGCGGACGAGCACGTTCCGGTCGGGGAGGGGCGCAGAGTGTGAGTGCAGGTGCCGGGTCCGCCGCCCGCCGCCGGTTCTGTCGCGCGTGACGTGTACACGGTCGAGTGGGATTCCCCACATCGGCAGGCCGTGCAGGACGGCCGCCGACTGGTGGCTGACGACTGCGTCGACGCTCACTCCGGGCAACGTCGCCCTGATCAGTTCCACGTGTCGTTGCCGCGGATCGAGTTCGACTCCGCCACGCAGATACGCGCCCGGACGAAGCCGGTCGAGGCCGCCGTTGCGGCAGAGCGTGCGGATCTCGGAGTCCGTGTACCCGCGGGCGAGTGCGTCGCGGCGGCGCAGTGCGTGCGGTGTGAGCTCGTCCATGGATCAGATGGTGGTGGTCGGAGGGCGCGGGTGGGAGGCCGTGCGGCACGTTCACCGAAGCTGCATCGACGCGACACGTCCGCGACGCCTGATCGCCGTACCCACTCGATAGACCTCTGGCATGACAACTTCGTCGACTGTCGAGACCGTCTGTTCCCCGCGAGAGACCTCGCGCTACTCCCTCCTGGTGTCCTCCGATCGTGAGCACCGCCTAGCCGCTCAGGCCCTGCGCTACCGCGTGTTCGCCGCCGAACCCGGCTTCGTGATCCCCGCGTCCGACGACCGTCTGGACGCCGACCGTTTCGACGACTTCTGCGACCACCTGCTGGTCCGCGACAACGCGACCGACGAGTTCGTCGGCTGCTACCGGATGCTTCCGCCCGACGCCGCGATCGCGGCCGGCGGCTACTACACCGCCACCGAGTTCGACCTGGAAGCGCTCGATCCCACTGGGCGTCGCGTGGTCGAGATGGGGCGCGCGTGCGTCGACGCCGAGCACCGCTCCGGCTCGGTGCTCGCGCTCATGTGGGCGGGCATCCTGCACTACCTGCAGCTCACCGGCCACGACACGGTCATGGGCTGCGTGTCGGTGCCGATGCAGGACCGGCCCGACGCCGTTGCCGGCGCGAACGTGCGCGGCGTCCGCGACTTCCTGCTGGGCCGCCACGCCGCGGAGCCGTCGTCGTGGGTGCGACCGCTGCGACCGGTGCGGGTGGACGGTCGACCGCTCGATGACATCGCCGCACCCCTGCGGCCGGCGGTTCCGCCACTACTGCGCGGCTACCTGCGGCTGGGGGCGAAGATCTGCGGGGAGCCGGCGCACGACCCGGACTTCGGTGTCGCGGACTTCGTCGCGCTGCAGACCTTGCACGACGCCGACACCCGCTACCTGGAACGGCTCCAGCGCGCCGCCGCGACCCTCGAGGCCGCGGCGTGAGCCACCCCTGGGCGCCTACGAGTCCGTGCGGTGAGCGCTGCGTGAGCGGGGTCGGCCGCGTCTCGGTGCCGACGGCCTGCGCGCGATGGGTGGCGCTGGCGGCGGCCGCGTCGAGCATGCTGCTGTTCCCGCTCCTGCGCGCGCTCCCACAGCCCACGCGAGCGCGATGTCACCGGCGTCTGGCCCGGGCTGCGTTGCGGGGCATCGGGATCCGAGTCGAGGGTGGGGCCGGGCTACGGGTCCCGGACGGCACGTTGGTCGTGGCGGGCCACGTGTCGTGGCTGGACGTGCTGGTGCTCGCCGCCGTGGTGCCCGGCCGGTTCGTGGCCCGGGCGGACCTGGTGACGTGGCCGCTGCTCGGCGCGGTCGCGAGGCGAGCACGAGTCATCACTATCGACCGCGACCGACTGCGCGGCCTGCCCGCGACGGTCGCCACCGTCCGCGACCGGTTGTCCGCGGGGGAGACGGTGATCGCGTTCCCGGAGGGGACCACGTGGTGCGGTCGGGCGTTCGGGCGCTTCCGGCCCGCGCTGTTCCAGTCGGCGATCGACGCGCAGCGACCGGTGCTGCCGCTGTCGGTGGACTACCTCGACGCCGCGGGCGACGGCACCACGGTGCCGGCCTTCGTCGGCGCCGACACGATCGGCGCGTCGATGCGCCGCGTCCTCCGGGCCCGGGGCCTGCGCGTCCGGGTGACCGCGGGGGAGATGCAGCACCCCGGCAGCGATCGGCGCGAGCTCGCGGACCGCTGCTCGCGACAGGTGCGGGACGGCTCCCGGCCGACGATCGACCGGCTCCTGGCGCGGCTCGACCAGCCGGACCACGCGCAAGCAGCGTGACTGCGGTCTCCGGCCAAACGGTGACTGCGGGCGACGGGCTATCCTTGTCGGGTCATGATCTCGCCTGCCACCAGCTCAGCGGTCTACCTCGACCACGCCGCGACCACACCCATGTATCCGGCCACGATCGAGGCGATGACCGAGGTCTTCGCCACGGTGGGTAACGCCTCGTCGTTACACGGATCGGGTCGGTCGGCGCGACGCCGTATCGAAGAGGCCCGCGAGTCGATTGCGGCGTGCCTGGGCGCCCGCCCGTCCGAGGTGATCTTCACCTCCGGCGGCACCGAGAGCGACAACCTGGCCGTCAAGGGCATCTACTGGGCGCGGCGCGGCGCCGACCCCCGGCGCACCCGGATCCTGGCGAGCGCGGTCGAGCACCACGCCGTGCTCGACGCCGTCGAGTGGCTCGCCGCACACGAGGGCGCCCGGGTGACGTGGCTGCCCGTCGACGCCGACGGTGCCGTCGACCCCGACGCCGTGCGGGCCGAATTGGCACTGCACGCCGAGGAGACCGCGCTCGTCACCGTCATGTGGGCCAACAACGAGGTCGGTACTGTCAACCCGATCGCGGAGATCGCCGCGATCGCCTCCGAGTACGGCGTCCCCATCCACTCCGATGCAGTGCAGGCCGCAGCGCACCTGCCGATCGACTTCGCGACGAGTGGGCTGTCGGCGCTCAGCATCGCCGGCCACAAGCTGGGCGGCCCCCAGGGTGTCGGTGCACTCCTGCTCGGCCGGCAGGTGCCGTGCGTGCCGCTGTCGCACGGCGGCGGCCACGAGCGTGACCTGCGTTCGGGCACGCAGGATACGGCGTCGATCGTCGGCCTCGCATCGGCTCTGCAGATCACGACGACGGAGATGGCGTCGCGCAGCGCCGAGCTGATCACGTTGCGGGACAGTCTGATCGAGGGTGTGCGCGCCGTCGTGCCCGACGCCATCCTCAACGGCGCCACCGGGCCGGCGCGGCTCCCGGGTAACGCGCACTTCACTTTCCCCGGCTGCGAAGGGGATTCGCTGCTGATGCTCCTCGACGTCGCGGGTGTCGAGTGCTCCACCGGGTCGGCCTGCACGGCCGGGGTCGCGAGCGCCAGCCACGTGCTCACCGCGATGGGCGTCGACCCGGTCGTCGCTCGTGGATCGCTCCGTTTCTCGTTGGGGCACACGTCGACCGAGCGGGACGTCGAGGCGCTGCTGTCCGCTCTGCCGCAGGTGATCGAACGTGCCCGGGCCGCCGGACTGGCGAGCGCGGGCGCTCGAGGAGGGAATCGTTAGATGCGAGTTCTGGCTGCGATGAGCGGTGGTGTGGACTCGGCGGTGGCCGCGGCCCGCGCCGTGGAGGCCGGTCACGACGTCGTGGGCGTGCACCTCGCCCTGTCGACCGCGCCCGGCACGTTGCGCACCGGTTCGCGAGGCTGTTGCTCCAAGGAGGACGCCGGTGACGCGAAGCGTGCCGCCGACGTACTCGGAATCCCCTTCTATGTATGGGATTTCGCGGACCGCTTCAAGGAAGACGTGATCGACGACTTCGTCGAGTCGTACGCCGCCGGCGAGACCCCCAACCCGTGCCTGCGGTGCAACGAGAAGATCAAGTTCGCGGCGCTCGCCGACCGGGCGTACGCGCTGGGCTTCGACGCCGTCGCCACCGGGCACTACGCCCGTCTCGAGGACGGCGAGCTGCGCCGTGCGGTGGACGCGGACAAGGATCAGTCGTACGTGCTGGCGGTGCTCACCGCCGACCAGTTGTCCCGGGCGATGTTCCCGGTCGGCGACACCCCCAAGGAGCAGATCCGCGAAGAGGCCGCCGCACGCGGACTCGCGGTCGCGAACAAGCCCGACAGCCACGACATCTGCTTCATCCCGTCCGGCGACACCCGGGCGTTCCTCGGAGCCAGGATCGGGATCCGACCCGGCGCGGTGGTCGACGCCGACACCGGTGAGGTGCTCGCGCAGCACGAGGGCGTCCACGGGTTCACGATCGGGCAGCGCAAGGGGCTCGGCGTGCAGGGGCCGGCCGCCGACGGTCAGCCCCGCTACGTGACCGCGATCGAGCCCGAGACCGGCACCGTGCGGGTCGGCTCGGCCGCGCGCCTCGACGTGTGGACCATCACCGCCGAACGAGCGATCTGGACGTCGGGGCAGGCGCCCGAGGGGCCGATCGAGTGCATCGTGCAGGTGCGTGCGCACGGCGGTACCGCGCGTGCTGTCGCGGAGGCGGTCCGGGGCGAGCGCAGCGACGGGGAAGGTCGCGACGGCGGCATCGTCGTGCAGCTGTCGGAACCGCTGACCGGCGTCGCGAAGGGACAGGCCGTGGTGCTGTACCGCCCCGACGAGGACGGCGACGTCGTCATCGGCAGCGGCACCATCGCGGGAACCTCCGCGGACCGTCCGTGACCGCCTCCCGGGTTCCCGTCGGTGTCGCGACGGGTGTCGGATCGTGGCCGGGCACCGATCCGCGAGCGGCGGCGGAGATCGTCGTCGGAGAACTAGCGGCCCTGCCGCACCTCGTCGAACTGCCCGCGCGGGGCATCGGCGCCGACATGATCGGCCGAGCGGGAGCCCTGCTGATCGACATCCCGATCGACACCTCCACGACGGGGTATCGCCTGGCGCAGCGCGTCGGCGCCGCCACCCGCACCGCCCGGGACCTGCTGGCCCGCGATCTCGACGCGCTCGAGGAGGCGTGGGAGCTGGCCGGACGCCGTGGCACCGACCAACCGGTGAAAGTGCAGGCCGTCGGCCCGCTCACGCTGGCGTCGCAACTCGAACTGCACGGCGGGCACCGCGTGCTCACCGATCCCGGGGCGCTGCGGGACGTGGCCGAGTCGCTCGCCGAGGGCGTCGCGAACCACGTCGCCGACACCGCGCGACGTCTCGGTTCGCCGGTGGTGGTGCAACTCGACGAGCCGGGCCTGCCGGCGGTGCTCGCAGGTTCGCTGTCCGGAGTGTCGATCCTGCAGACGCCTCGTGCGCTGCCGGAGCCCGAGGCACTTCATGTCCTGCAGCAGGCGATCGGGCGCATCGATGCCCCGGTTCTGGTGCACTGCTGTGCGTCCGATGTCCCGTGGGGGTTGCTGCGCCGCAGCGGCGCCGCGATGGTCGGCTTCGATGTCGACACCCTCGGGACCTCCGACCTGGACGGCATCGGCGAACTGCTCGACGGTGGCGTCGACCTCGCGCTGGGACTGGTGCCGACCGGTGAGCCCGAGCGCACGCCCGGCTGGCGGGAGCTGGCCGAGCCCGCGACCCGGCTGTTCGACCGGCTCGGCTTCCCCCGCGAACTGCTGTCGTCGCGCGTCGCTGTGACCCCGGCGTGCGGACTGGCCGGCGCGAGCCTGGACCGGGCCCGCGCGGCGCTGCGGTCGGCGAACGATGTGACCCGCGCTTTCGCGGACGGGGCGGACCCCGACCGGACCCGCTGAGGGGTCTCTCGGCGGCCGAAACTTGTCGGCTGGCTGCGATAACCTTCCCAGGTGGACCAGAACGAAGCCCCCGCCTCCGTGACCAGTCAGCCCGACGTGGAGGTCGTGCCCGCGAGCGCCGAGGATCGGGAGCGCTGGCAGGAGCTGGCCGAGGTCGTACGCAACCACCAGTTCCGCTACTACGTGCTCGATTCGCCGATCGTCTCCGACGGCGAGTTCGACCAGTTGTTCGGCGAACTGAACGCCCTCGAGGAACGGCATCCGGATCTGCGCACGCCCGATTCGCCCACCCAGCTGGTCGGCGGCGGCTTCGCGACCGAATTCAAGGCCGTGGACCATCTCGAGCGAATGCTCAGCCTCGACAACGTCTTCGACTACGACGAGCTCCGTACCTGGATCGGCCGCATCGAGGCAGAGGTGTCCGACGGTCGCTCTGCGGGCTCCGCTGCCGCCCACCCCGACCTGCACTATCTGTGCGAGGTCAAGATCGACGGCGTCGCTCTGAACCTGGTCTACGAGAACGGTCGACTCGTCCGGGCCGCGACTCGGGGTGACGGTCGCACCGGTGAGGACGTCACGCTCAATGCCCGCACCATCTCGGACATTCCCGAAACCCTGACGCCCAGTGACGAATACCCGATTCCCGCGCTGCTCGAGGTGCGCGGCGAGGTCTTCTTCCGGCTCGAGGACTTCGCCGCTCTCAACGCCTCGTTGGTCGCGGACGGCAAGGCGCCCTTCGCGAATCCGCGGAACTCCGCGGCCGGCTCGCTGCGGCAGAAGAATCCCGCGGTCACCGCGCGACGGCGGCTGGGCATGATCTGCCACGGCCTGGGCCGCACCGAGGGGTTCGATCCGGCCGGGCAGTACGACGCGTACACCGCGCTCGCGGCGTGGGGCCTGCCGGTCTCCACCCACACGTCGCGGGTCGTCGGGGCGGACGCGGTGGTCGAGAAGGTGAAGTACTGGGACGAACACCGGCACGACGTCGAACACGAAATCGACGGCCTCGTAGTGAAAGTCGACGAGATGTCGCTCCACCGTCGCCTCGGCGCGACGTCGAGGGCGCCGCGCTGGGCGGTCGCGTACAAGTACCCGCCGGAGGAGGCCACCACCAAGCTCGTCGACATCCGGGTCAGCGTCGGCCGCACCGGACGCGTCACGCCGTTCGCCTACATGGAGCCGGTGCTGGTCGCCGGGTCGACCGTGGCCCTCGCGACGTTGCACAACGCGTCCGAGGTCAAGCGCAAGGGTGTGCTGATCGGGGACACCGTGGTGATCCGGAAGGCCGGCGAGGTGATCCCCGAGGTTCTCGGCCCGGTCGTCGACGTGCGGGACGGCTCCGAGCGCGAGTTCGTGATGCCCACCGAGTGCCCGGAGTGCGGCACCACCTTGGCCCCCGCCAAGGAGGGCGACGCCGACATCCGCTGCCCCAACCAGCGCTCGTGCCCGGCGCAGTTGCGGGAGAGGGTGTTCCACGTCGCGGGGCGCGGCGCCTTCGACATCGAGGTGCTCGGCTACGAGGCCGCGACCGCACTGTTGCAGGCGGGTGTCATCAGTGACGAGGGCGACCTGTTCTCGCTCACCGAGGACGACCTGCTCGAGGCGCCGCTGTTCCGCACCAAGGCGGGGAAGTTGTCCGCCAACGGCCGCCGCCTGCTCGACAATCTGGGCTCGGCCAAGCAGCAACCGCTGTGGCGCGTGCTGGTCGCGCTGTCGATCCGGCACGTCGGGCCGACCGCGGCGCGGGCCCTGGCAAGCGAATTCGGCAGCCTCGAGCGGATCGAGAACGCCGGTGTCGAGGAACTCGCCGCGGTCGACGGCGTCGGCGGCACGATCGCGGCGGCTGTCGTGGCCTGGTTCGAGGTCGACTGGCACCGCGACATCGTCGCGAAGTGGCGTGCCGCGGGAGTGACGATGGAGGACGAACGAGACGAGTCCATCGTGCGCAATCTCGAGGGACTGTCGATCGTCGTCACGGGTTCGCTCGAGGGCTTCAGTCGTGACGAGGCGAAGGAAGCCATCCTCGTTCGCGGCGGGAAGGCGGCGGGATCGGTGTCGAAGAAGACGGCGTTCGTGGTGATCGGGGAGGCGCCCGGATCGAAGGCGGCGAAGGCGGAGGAGTTGGGTGTCCCGATCCTCGACGAGGACGGTTTCCGGCGCCTCCTCGACCACGGGCCCGAGGGAGTCTGACGGCCACAGCCGGAGAAGCGCAGCGCGACACGAACATTCACACCGAATCGGGCATCTTGTCTACGTGATGAATGCCACTCTACGACGAGGCGTCGTTGGCGTCGGGCATCGGCCGGGCGGAGCGAGCGGGGGTTCGGTCGCCGCTCGGCGAGGTGGGTCGACGTCCATCGATCCTGGTGGGAGTCGGTTCCGTTGTGGCGCGGCGCACGTACCCGGCGCGCCCGCGGTGGTGATCGCGTTCGTCCAGACCGAGTGGTCCGAGTGTGGCGGGCGTCTCATTTCCGCCGCTCGGGGCATCTGAATCGGTTTTCTGACGGAGGGCAGTGGCTGACATAGTGACGCCATGATCGATATCCGGACCGCCACGCCTGCCGACTACGACGCCGTCGGCACCCTGACCGCCGACGTCTACATCGACGGTGGTTTCGTATCGGAGTCCGACATGTACGCGGAACGGCTGCGCGACACGGCGTCCCGTGCCGAGCACGCCGACGTGGTCGTCGCGGTCGTCGGTGACGAGATCGTCGGGTCGGTCACCATCGCCGCACCCGAATCGAAGTTCGCGGACGTCGCGGAGAAGGGTGAGCTCGAGTTCCGCATGCTGGCGGTCGCGCCCACCGCCCGCGGCAAGGGCGTCGGATCGGCCCTCGTCCGGCACGTGCTGGACGTCGCCTACGAGCGCGGTGACCGCGCTGTCGTGATCTCGACGCAGTCCGACATGGTGGACGCCCGACGGATCTACGACCGCAACGGTTTCGTCCCGGCGCCCGAGCGCAACTGGGAGCCGGTTCCCGGCATGGAGCTCACCGCCCTCGTCCGCGAACTGGTCTAGCGGTCTCAGCCCAGCACGGTCGCGACGATCCCGGCCAGATAGCCCAGGCGGGCCACCTCGGACGGGCGGAACTCGGGCCCGCCGGGGCGGCCCAGCACGAGCACCTTGCCGCTGGTGCCGAGCGGCGCGGCGGCGAGGGTGGTGTCCATGTCGCGCCACGACTGCGGTACCCAGTCGGCCTGGCCGTCGAGGACGGTCGCCTTCGCGAGGGGCATCCACGGGGCGTCGCCGGCGTGTGTCTCCGGCGCCCCCGGGCTGCCGACGACCCGGAACGCGCCGTGCGGACCGAGGTCCATCACCGTCGACCAACCGACGCGCAGCACGCGCGGTGCGCCGTCCACGAGGACCTGCAGCCGGTCGGAGTGCGCCGCCGCGACGTTGTCGATGAGTTCGAGTTCGCGATGGGTGTCGAGGATTCCGGCGTACGGGCGGATCGAGTCCACGCGGACGTCGGGGAGATGTTCGGCGGCGGTGATGAGCGTGTCGGGAAGCGAGCCGCTCGCGACGTCCACTACGAGATCGTCGACGGCGAATCCCGAACCCCGCTCGACGACGTCGAGCGAGAGGATGTCCGCGCCGACCGAGCCGAGCGCGACGGCGAGTGCGCCGAGGCTGCCGGGACGATCGGGCAGCTGGACTCGCAGCAGGTACGACACGTGCGGCCTTTCCGTTCGTTCGAAGACTGAAGTTTCGACACCGAAGAAGGGACACGGTGCGAGCCCCCGCCGCCTCCATCCTTTCACCCCGGTCCCGCCGCTGCTCGGGTGACGGGCTGCACGGCCCGCGACGGCCACGCTCTAGGCTGGTGGGAACGTTCACTCCGACCTGAAAGGGGTCACCGAAGGTGCCTGCCATCTCCCGTGACGAGGTCGCCCACCTCGCCCGGCTGTCCCGGCTCGCCCTGACCGACGCGGAACTCGACGAGTTCGCCGGTCAGCTGGATTCGATTCTCAGCCACGTGAAGGCGGTGGCGGAGGTCGCGGCAGATGATGTCCCGCCCACCGCGAACCCCAACCCCGTCGTCAACGTGACCCGGCCCGACGTCGTCGTCCCGGGTCTGACGCCCGAGCAGGCACTGTCCGGCGCTCCGGCCGTCGAAGAGGACCGGTTCGCCGTTCCGCAGATCCTGGGAGAGGGCGAATGAGCACCGATCTGACCCGTCTCGACGCCTCGGACCTGGCGTCGAAGATCCATTCGCGCGAGATCTCGTCGGTCGAGGCCACGCAGGCGCACCTGGATCGGATCGCAAAGGTCGACGGCGAGCTGCACGCGTTCCTGCACGTCGCGGGCGAGCAGGCGCTCGTCGCGGCCAAGGAGGTCGACTCCGCGATCGCCGCCGGTGACAAGCCGGTATCGGCGCTCGCGGGCGTGCCGATCGCCCTCAAGGATGTCTTCACGACCACCGACATGCCGACCACGTGCGCGTCGAAGATCCTCGAGAACTGGGTCTCGCCCTACGACGCCACGCTCACCACCAAGCTGCGCGAGGCCGGCATCCCGATCCTCGGCAAGACGAACATGGACGAGTTCGCGATGGGCTCGTCCACCGAGAACTCCGCGTACGGCCCCACACGGAATCCGTGGGACACCACGCGTATCCCGGGTGGTTCGGGTGGCGGCTCCGCGGCCGCGCTCGCGTCGTACCAGGCGCCGCTGGCGATCGGCACCGACACCGGTGGCTCGATCCGCCAGCCGGCCGCGGTCACCGCGACCGTCGGCACCAAGCCCACGTACGGCACCGTCTCGCGCTTCGGTCTGGTGGCGTGCGCGTCGTCGCTCGACCAGGGCGGTCCCTGCGGTCGTACGGTCCTCGACACCGCGCTGCTCCACGAGGTCGTCGCCGGGTACGACCCGCGCGACTCCACGTCGGTGAACGAGCCGGTCCGCCCGGTCGTCGAGGCCGCCCGTCAGGGTGCGACCGGCGACCTGAAGGGCGTGCGGGTCGGCGTCGTCAAGGAACTGCACTCCGACAGCTATCAGCCCGGCGTCATCGCGTCGTTCGACGCCGCCGTCGAGCAGCTGACGGCGCTCGGTGCCGAGGTCGTCGAGGTGTCGTGCCCCAACTTCCTGCACGCGCTCGCGGCGTACTACCTGATCCTGCCGAGTGAGGTGTCCTCGAACCTCGCACGCTTCGACGCGATGCGTTACGGCCTGCGGGTCGACGACGGCAACATGAGCGCCGAGCAGGTCATGGCCGCCACCCGCGCGGCCGGATTCGGCAAGGAAGTCAAGCGCCGCATCATGATCGGCACCTACGCGCTGTCGTCCGGCTACTACGACGCCTACTACGGTTCGGCGCTCAAGGTTCGGACGCTGATCGCCCGCGACTTCGATGCCGCCTACGAGAAGGTCGACGTCCTGGTGTCGCCGACGAGCCCGTTCACGCCGTGGAAGCTCGGCGAGAAGGTCGACGATCCGCTGGCTATGTACCTGTCCGACCTGTGCACGCTGCCGACCAACCTGGCCGGTCACTGCGCGATGTCCGTGCCGTCGGGTGTGTCGGTGGACGACGGTCTGCCCGTCGGCCTGCAGATCATGGCCCCGGCGCTGGCCGACGAGCGCCTGTACCGCGTCGGCGCGGCCTACGAGGCGGCCCGCGGGCCGATCGCGTCGCCCGTCGCGTAACACCCGCTCCGCACGACGGCCCGGATCCGAGACACGGATCCGGGCCGTCGGCGTTCGCGGGCCGCGACTGGGGCGGGTCCGCGGCTAACGTTCCTCGAACAGCCCCCGCACGTACGCGGCCTGCCCGAGGTGCTGCAGGCAGTCCCCGATCACGCTGACCAGTCGGACGGACACCGTGACGGGCGGATCCCACCGCCGGTCCACTACCCGGTCGAGTTCGTCGGCAGTGAGTTCGTCGAGGTACTCGAGTGTCGCCAGGTGGACGTCGCCGTGGTAGTCGGCGAGCAGTTGGGCGTCGGCGTGGACCTCGCCGACCTGGGTGCTGTCGTGCCCGAACCCGATGTCCGACGCGGGGAACGGCAGGCCGAACCGGTCCTGCCAACCACGGGACGTCCAGGCCTGATCCACGTCGGCGATGTCGCTCACGTGGTCGTCCTGGACGCGGGTGAGGTGCCAGATCAGCCACGCGATCGAATTCGCCTGTGGGCCGGGACGATAGTCGGCCATCTCGGTGGTCAGTCCGTCGGTGCTCGCGAGAACGAGTTCGCGGATCCGTTCGAAATTGTCCCGCAGGATCGCCCGCGCTGGTTCCGTGTCCGTTGCACTCATGTCTCCACGGTAGGTGGGTCAGACGAATGTGTCCGGGGATCGGGGTCAGCCGCAGTCACGCATCGCCAGTCCCTGGTCGTCGCCGTAGCGATGGCCGTGCCCGGACGGGGCATTCAGGGCGAATACGAGATCGATGCCGGTCTGGACGAAGCTGACGACGGGAATCCACTGCGGCACAGGCGCATCGACCCGCGCATGGGCGAGGTCGGGTGCTCGCGTCAGAAGTGCCGGCGACCACCAGACGACCGGGTCGGAACTGTTCGCGAGGACTGTCGCGTCGTCGGTGCGCACCGAGCCGGCCGGCGGGCCCGCCCAGAGCACACTGCACGTCCGTGCGCGCTGGTCGGCGACGTCGTCGAAGATCGCGCTGCCACCGATGGACCCCAGGCTCTGCCCGTACACGTGCAGCGCGGGACGTTCGGTGGCGGGCAACTCTCCGATCCGCGCCGCGACGGCGGCGAACAGTGCACGGGCGGACGCCTCCGCATCGGCCCGGCCGAAGACGAACGTCGCCCAACTCGGCGCGTACGAGTACTGCATGCCCACGATCGCGACGTCGCCGGCGAAGCGGCGTTCGAGTCCGCGTGCGGCCTCACCGTCGATCCACCCGGAGCCGGTCGGCACCGCGACCACCACGTGCGCCCGGCGCAGGCCGCCCGCGCGCTCGAGTTCGGCGACCGCGAGGCGCGCCCGGGCCCCCGGCTCCGGGGCCGAGTCGAGACCGACGTAGGTCCGCACGCTGCGCGGGTCGGAGATACCGGCGACGAACCGGCGGCCCTCCGCGCCCAGCGTCGACCACGGGACGAGCGAATCCGGATCACCCGGCGCGAGTGTCGGGTCGATACGGCCACTCGTGTTCCGAAAGTGTTGCGCCGCAGCATCGGCCGCTGCCGGTGCGGCGCCCGCGATCAGCACGGTCCCGGCGACGAGCGCCAGTGCGGCGCCGCGCAGCAGACCGAGACGTCGCGCGACACTGCGGATTCCGCGAGCGACCGCGAACAGGGCCAGGCCGGTGATTCCTGCCCAGACCGTCACTTCCGCCCAGTGCCCGGCCCCGACCGGTGGTGCTCCCATCGCCGCCCGCACCGCATTCTGCCAGTGATTCGCGGTTCCGACCGACCAGACGACGGCGGCACCCGCGAGGACGAGCGCGACCACCCGGGCGTCCCGGTGCGGGGCCGGGTGGACGGACCGCAGGCGTCGCACCGTCGTCACGACGCCCCAGCCGAGCACCGCCAGTATCCCGGTCAGCACACCCTGCACCACCGGGCCGCGGGGCAACAGCGACGGTGCGAGCGACGCCACGGCCCCGCTCGTCACCGCCGCCGTCGTGGCGACGCGGGGCAGGGAGAGGGCGCCCGCGGCCGCCGCGCGTGACGCGTCGACGGCACTCATGCCGCACCCCCCGTCCTGATCCGCCGGATCACGAACGCCGTGAGCAGTACGCCGGCGGCGGCGAGGGCGCCCCCGACGGTGTACCGGATCCAGGGTTCGTCGACGGGGGCGCCGTAACCCTGCCGCCGCGAGTTCCAGCCGACCGCGGTCGCGGCGGTATCGGCCATCACGAAACACTGTGCGCGGTCCCGGATCCGGGCATCGCAGGCGTCGTGCAGGCGCCGGTCCAGCTGGGCGTCGATCTCGGTGCGCGCCCACGTTCCCAGGTCGCCGCCGTTCAGGTGGGCGTACCGCAGCAGGTCGTAGCCGAGATCGTGCGACTTGCAGGCGGTGTCGAACTCGGACGGCAGCGGGATCGGCGACGAGCATGCTCCGTCCGGATTGACGAGCATCCCGTCCACGACGGTGGGCCGGTAGCCCATCACCGTGGTGAAATCGTGCGGGACGACCTCCGGTGACCGGTCGTCTGCCGTCAGCGCGGCCACCGCACGCGCGGCGACGGTGTCCTCGCGCAGAGGATCGGCGTCGGCTGCGGGAGCGTACGACGTCGCGGTCACGATCGAGGTGGCGGCCAGGACCGCGCCGGCCCAGATTCTGGTTCGCATGCCAAACGACGCTAGAAACGGGTATTGCGCTGGGACATCACCCCGAAGTGCGGATCACGCCCCGCCCCGCGGCGGGACGGGCGACGAGCCGCTCGTACCGGGGAACCACCGCGATCTCACTCTCAGGTATGACGCCCGACGAGACCGCAGTTCCTAGAGTCGGATCCGTGAGTGGCAATCGAGTGGTCCGTGATGCGACGAATCGGATGCGTGGGCACGGGGTGAACATCCTCATCGGCCTCGTCACCGTCGTCCTGTACGCGGTGGCGTGGCCGACGCTGCATCTCACCCATCAGGTCTCGTACCCGATGCAGCCGATCATCGCGGCGCTCGCCGCATGGCCGTTCATCCTCGTCCGGGCCAATCCCGCACTCGGATGGGCAGTCTCGGCCGTGTCGGCGCTCGTGATCCCGTGGGTGTTCGACCTCGTCCCGGACTCCGGGTACGTGTACCCGTGGCAGGTCGTGCACATCATCGTGATCATGACGCTGCTGCTGGCGGTGAGCCTCGTCGCCGGGCCGCCCACCGTCGTGGTGGCGTGGATCTCCACGGTGCTGTTGTTCTTCGCCGACGCTCCGGGCGACGACGGCATCGGCTGGGCGGTCGGGTTGAGTGCCCTGGTGGTGTTCGGTCTGCTGGTCCGCTGGCTGGTGCTGTCCCGCCGACAGCTCGCCGCGGAAGAGGAGGCCGGTGAGCTGGAGCGGGCACGGCGGGCGATCCTCGAGGAGAAGGCACGCATCGCCCGGGACCTGCACGACGTCGTGGCCCACCACATGTCGATGGTCGTCGTGCAGGCGCAGAGTGCGCCGTACCGGATCGCATCGGTGTCCGACGAGGCCAAGGCCGAGTTCGAGTCCATCGGCGCCACCGCGCGGGAGGCGCTCAACGAGATCCGCGGTCTGCTCGGTGTGCTGCGGAGCGACGCGGAGACGATCGAGCGGGCGCCGCAGCCCGGCGTAGACCAGGTCCAGGCGCTGCTCGACGGTAGTAGGCGTGCCGGGATGACGTTGTCGTGGAACGTGACCGGTGATCCGTCGGTGCTGTCCGAGATGTCCGGGCTGACGGTGTACCGCATCCTGCAGGAGTCGCTGTCGAATGCGTCGCGGCACTGCCCGGGCGCACACGTGACGGTGTCGGTCGATTACGGGCCCTCGGTCACCTCCCTCGTGGTGGCCAACGGTCCCGCGCTCGCCTCCTCGGCGGCCTCGCCGCGGCCGGAATCGTCGGGCGGCAGCGGGATCGCGGGCATGCGTGAACGCGCGGCCGCGATCGGCGGCACTCTCGACGCCACCGCGAGGGACGACGGCGGATTCGAGGTCCGGGGACATATCCCGAACGCCCCGCTCGCCTAGGCTGTGGCGGTGGCGATCACGGTATTCATTGCGGACGATCAGGCGATGGTGCGGCAGGGCTTCGGTGCGCTGCTGGGGGCCCAGCCCGACATCAGCGTCATCGGCGACGCCCCCGACGGTCGTGCCGCGGTCACCGAGGTCAAGCGGCTGCGGCCCGACGTCGTGCTGATGGACGTGCGGATGCCGGAGATGAACGGGCTCGACGCGGCGCGCGAGATCCTCGCAGCAGCAATGGAACCGCCGGTGCGCGTGCTGATGCTCACCACGTTCGACATCGACGAGTACGTGTACGAGGCGCTCGGGATCGGCGCGAGCGGCTTCCTGCTCAAGGACGCGCCGGCGGAGGAGCTGATCCGGGCGGTGCGGGTGGTGGCGGCGGGGGAGGCGCTGCTCGCTCCGAGCGTGACCAAACGGTTGATCGAGGACGTCACGCGGCGCCGGGCCTCCCCGCGCCGCCGCGACCGGCAGCTCGAGACGCTCACGCCCCGCGAGCGTGAGGTACTCGAGTTGATCGCGGCGGGACTGTCGAACGTCGAGATCGCCGAACGGCTGTTCGTCGCGGAACAGACCGTCAAGACCCACGTCGGCAAGGTGCTGTCGAAGCTCTCGCTGCGCGATCGCGCGCAGGCCGTCGTCATGGCGTACGAATCGGGGCTGGTCACCCCCGGTTGATCGACTCGGCGTGCCGGATCGGCGCTGGAGCGGCAAGATGAACAGGGACCGCTCTGCAAGCGAACGCCGAGAGGTGCCGTGATGCGCATCGGAATACTCACCGGAGGCGGCGACTGCCCCGGTCTCAACGCCGTGATCCGCGCCGTCGTGCGCACCGCGGACAGTCGGTACGGCAGCACCGTCGTCGGATTCCGGGACGGCTGGCGCGGCCTGCTCGAGGACCGCAAGGTCCAGATGCGGAACGAGGACCGGATCGACCGCATCCTCGCGCGCGGCGGCACGATCCTCGGCACCGCCCGCGTCAACCCGCAGAAACTGCACGACGGTCTCGACCGGATCAAGCAGACGCTCGACGACAACGGCATCGACGTCCTCATCCCGATCGGCGGCGAGGGCACGCTCACGGCCGGCAGTTGGCTCGCCGAGAGCGGCGTGCCCGTCGTCGGCGTCCCGAAGACGATCGACAACGACATCGACTGCACGGACGTCACGTTCGGGTTCGACACGGCACTGACGATCGCGACCGAGGCGATCGACCGGCTGCACACCACCGCCGAGTCGCACCAGCGCGTGATGCTCGTCGAGGTGATGGGCCGGCACGCCGGGTGGATCGCTCTGCAGTCCGGCATGGCGTCCGGCGCGCACCTGACACTGGTGCCCGAGGTGCCGTTCGATGTCGACGAGGTCTGCGCACTGGTCAAGAAGCGGTTCCAGCGCGGCGACTCGCACTTCATCTGTGTGGTCGCCGAGGGAGCGGCGCCGGACCCGGAGTCGATGACGCTGCGTGAGGGCGGGATCGACGAGTTCGGGCACAAGATCTTCACGGGCGTCGCGCAGCAGTTGGCGGTCGAGATCGAGCGACGCATCGGCAAGGAGGTGCGCACAACGGTGCTCGGTCACGTGCAGCGCGGCGGCACACCCACCCCGTACGACCGGGTGCTGGCGACCCGGTTCGGCGTCCATGCGACCGACGCGGCGCACAACGGACAGTTCGGGCAGATGGTGGCGCTGCACGGCACGAACATCGAGTTGGTGCCGCTGTCGGAGGCGACCAAGCAACTCAAGACGGTGCCCGTCGAGCGCTACCGGGAGGCGGCCGCGTTCTTCGGGTGACGAGGCGCATAAACTCATGGCCATGACTGCCGCCGTGTCCGCTGACCTTCTCGACTATGACGCCGTCCTCGCGAAGTTCGAGCCCGTACTGGGCATGGAAGTGCACGTCGAGTTGCACACCGCCACCAAGATGTTCTGCCCGTGCCCCACGACGTTCGGTGCCGAGCCCAACACGCAGGTGTGCCCCGTGTGCCTCGGCATGCCGGGAGCGCTTCCCGTCGTCAACCAGGCCGCCGTCGAGTCGGCGATCCGCATCGGCCTCGCGCTGAACTGCTCGATCACCCCGTGGGGCCGGTTCGCCCGGAAGAACTACTTCTACCCGGACCAGCCGAAGAACTACCAGATCTCGCAGTACGACGAGCCCATCGCGACCGAGGGCTACCTCGACGTCGTGCTGGACGACGGCAGCACGTGGCGGGTCGACATCGAGCGCGCGCACATGGAGGAGGACACCGGAAAGTCGCTGCACGTGGGCGGCGCCACCGGTCGTATCCACGGCGCCAGCCACTCGCTGCTCGACTACAACCGCGCGGGCGTGCCGCTCGTCGAGATCGTGACCAAGCCGATCACCGGTGCCGGTGAGCGGGCCCCCGAGGTGGCGCGGGCCTACGTCGCCGCCCTGCGCGACCTGCTCAAGGCCCTCGACGTCTCCGACGTCCGCATGGATCAGGGCTCGCTGCGCTGCGACGCGAACGTCTCGCTCATGCCGATCGGCGCCGACGTGTTCGGCACCCGCACGGAGACCAAGAACGTCAACTCGCTCAAGAGCGTCGAGACGGCCGTCCGCTACGAGATGCGCCGTCAGGCCGCCGTTCTGCTCTCCGGTGGCGAAGTCATCCAGGAGACCCGGCACTTCCAGGAGGGCGACGGCACCACGTCCGCCGGTCGCCGCAAGGAGACCGCCGAGGACTACCGCTACTTCCCGGAGCCCGATCTCGAGCCCGTCGCACCGGACGCCGCGTGGGTCGAGGAGTTGCGTGGCACGTTGCCCGAGCTGCCGTGGCTCCGCCGTGCCCGCATCCAGGAGGAGTGGGGCGTCTCCGACGAGGAGATGCGCGACCTCGTCAACGCCGGTGCCCTCGACCTCGTCATCGCGACCACCGAGGCCGGCGCACCCGCGTCCGAGGCCCGCTCCTGGTGGGTGGCATACCTCGCGCAGCAGGCCAACACTCGCGGTGTCGAGCTGACCGAGCTGGCGATCACCCCGGCGCAGGTCGCCAAGGTCGTCGCCCTCGTCGCGGACGGCAAGCTGACCAACAAGCTGGCCCGCCAGGTAGTCGACGGCGTGCTCGCCGGCGAGGGTGAGCCGGAAGAGGTCGTGGCCGCCCGTGGCCTCGAGGTGGTGCGTGACGACTCGGCACTCCAGGCCGCGGTCGACGAGGCTCTCGCCGCGAACCCCGACATCGCCGACAAGATCCGCAGCGGCAAGGTCGCGGCGGCCGGCAAGATCGTCGGCGACGTCATGAAGGCCACTCGCGGACAAGCAGATCCGGCGCGTGTCAAGGAACTCGTCATCGCCGCGTGCAGCTAATGTAGCGGCGCATGAGCGCTGCCGTAGCCACGTCACTCTTCTGGATCACAGTCGCCGCGGCGATCGCGCCACTGATCGCGGGATCGTTGCGGCGCAAGCTGATTCCCGAGGTCGTGCTGCTGCTCGTGGCCGGGATCGTGATCGGGCCGTACGCGCTGGACCTGGCGAACGTCGACTCCGAGATCGAGCTGCTGCGTGAGCTCGGGCTCGGCATGCTGTTCCTGCTCGCCGGATACGAGATCGACAGGGACGAACTGACGGGCCGCGGCGGACGCCGTGCCCTGATCACGTGGCTGATCTGCCTGGCGCTGGCGTTCGCCGTCGTCGGCGGGCTGGCCGCGGCGGGACTGGTGCACTCCGAGATCGCCGTTGCGATCGCGCTGACGTCGACCGCGCTGGGCACCCTGCTGCCGATCCTCAAGGACCGCGGTCTCGTCGAGACCCCCGTCGGCCGCGCGGTGCTCAACCACGGCGCGATCGGTGAGATCGGCCCGGTCATCGCGATGGCGGTGCTGCTGGGTGCGCGCGGTGCGGTGCTGTCGCTGGTCGTGCTGGCGGCGTTCGCGGCCGTCGCGGTGGTGGTGGCGCTGCTCCCGGCGCGGATCCTGCGCGAGGGCACCGACCTGCTGGCCGTCGTCCGCCGCGGGTCGGACACCACCGCCCAGACCACGGTCCGGCTAGTGATGCTGCTGCTCGTCGCGCTCATCGCGGTCGCAGCCGTCTTCGACCTCGACATCATTCTGGGCGCGTTCGCGGCAGGCTTCATCCTGCGGCGCACCGTGCCGGACGGCAACGAGCAGCTCGAACACAAACTCGAGGGTCTGGCCTTCGGCCTGCTCATCCCGATCTTCTTCGTCACCTCCGGCATGGCGATCGACGTGTCGGCCGTCGCCGACGAGCCGGGGGTGCTGGCCGCGTTCCTCGCCCTGCTGGTGGTGGTGCGCGGTCTGCCGGTGTTCGTCGCGTCGCGCTACGACCGGATCGCATCGTTCGACACGCGCGAGAGCCTGCAGGTCGCGCTGTACTCCACCACCGGTCTGCCGCTCATCGTCGCGGTCACCGGCGTCGCGGTGTCGGCGGGGCAGATGTCGAACGCCACCGCATCCATCCTCGTTGCCGCGGGCGCCATCTCGGTGCTGATCCTGCCGATGCTCGCGGGGTTCCTCGTGAGGCGCTCCCCGACGTCGCCGGGCGACGCCCACGAGGGGGTGAGCGCCTGAGCGTCAGTCGAATCCGCCGCCGCCGGACGGCAAGGGGATCTTCACGACGCGGTCGTCCGTCGGCCCGGGCTCGCCGCCCGACTTGTTGACCGTCGACGCCCAGATCTGACCCTCACCGCTGATCGTGACGTCGCCGAGCCGGCCGTAGAGATTCTGTGCGAGCTGCGCGGGCGCGGACGACACCGAACCGGTCTCGCGGTCGGTCGTCAGCACCGCCACCGCGCGCCCGTCGGTGAGCGCGATCGCGACGGCGCCCGCCGCCACCGCGCATCCCGCGACGCCCGGCTTGTCGGGCCACGTCCACACCGGGGCGGCGCCGACGCCGCCGTCCGGGCGGATCCGCTGCAGCCGGTCCTCGGTCGCCGTCCGATCCGTCACCCACACTCCGCCGTCCACGTCGGTGCAGACGCCGCCGGCGCGGCCGAACCCCGACGCGGCGACGGCCGGAGGCGGCGGCGCCGGAGCCGTCGACAGCGACGTGACACGGAGGAGTTTGCCGGCCAGCGATCCCGGATCGGCCGCGGCGGCCGGGTTGCCCGCATCGCCCGTGAGCACCATGAGCTCGCCGGGCTTCGCGAAGGTCAGTGACCCGGCGTTGCCCTCGGCGCCCCGCGGAATGCCGGTGAGCACGTCCTTGGGAACGTCGCCGGGGGCGACGCGCACGACGCGGTTGTCGGTGTCCGTCGTGATGTACGCATAGACCAGCCGGTCCTCCCCGAAGGTGGGGGAGAGCGCGATGTCGAGCAGGCCGCCGTCGGATCCCGAATCCACGGGCACCGAGGCGAATTCGGTGGGCGCCTGGCCCTGCGTCACCAGCAGGATGCGCCCGGTGCGCCGCTCGGTCACCAGCGCCGACGCCCCGTCGGGCAGCATCACCAGTCCGCCGGTGGCGTCGAGACACGTCGCCACGACGTTCGGATCGCGGTCGAAGCACGGCTCGTCGGGCACCGACGGCTGCGGCGCCACCGACGACGGCGGTGACGGTTCCTTCGGCTGCACCTCGCCACCCGACCCGAACGTCGGTTCCGGGGTGAACGGGGAGGACGCGGTGTCGTCGAAGCGAGCGCATCCCGCCGCCGCGACCACGACGATCGAACAGAATGCGGCCGCCGTCGCACGGCGGGCCCGCAGGCTCGGTACACGCATCCTCATGCTGCACGACGTTACGGAAGGGCACGCCGTCGCCGCCACGTCGCCCGGTGTGACCGGCGCGCCGAGGCGCCAATCCGGTGACCCACCGCGATCCGCCCTAGGCTGCCTTTCGTGACCGACAAGCCGAGAGAGCACCCAGCGTCCACCGGCCAGGGAACCGCGCCCAGTCCGTTCGACCAGCCGACGGAGCGGTTTCCCGCACAGTCCGTCCGGCCGTCGATCCCGCGCACCGACGACGATTTCGACCCCGGGGCGGACGATCTGAGCAGTCTGCCGACCGAACAGCTGCCCGTCTACCGGCCCGCCGCGAACGCACCGGCCCCGCCGGTTGTCGACGATCAGGTCACCGAGGTGATTGCGCGTCCCGAGCCCACGGTGTCGGAGCCGATCGTTTCGGGGCCGACTGCTTCGGAGCCGATAGTGTCCGAACCCGTCACGGTCGCCGCCCCCGTCGCAGTGTCCCCGCAGGGGCCACCGCCCGAGAGCACGGACCAGCGTCGCGGCACGCTCGACGTCGGACTGTTCGTCCTGCGTCTGGCCGTGGGAGGCACCCTCCTCGCGCACGGTCTGCAGAAGCTGACCGGATGGTGGAACGGCCCGGGGCTCGGCGGATACCGCGACGACCTCGTCACTGCCGGTTTCGATCACGCGCGTGCCCTCGCGGTCGCGGGCGCGGTCGGCGAGGTGGCCGGCGGTGCGCTGCTGATCCTGGGCCTGCTCACGCCGTTCGCGGGTGCGGCGGTGCTGGCGGTGATGATCAACGCGTGGTGCCTGAAGCAGTCGGCGCTGCCCGGTCTCGAGTACTTCGCGCCCGACGGCGTCGAGTACGAGACGCTCCTGGGGGCCGCCGCCGCTGCCATCGTCCTCACCGGTCCCGGCCGGATCGCGCTCGACGGCCGGCGCAAGTGGGCCACCCGGCCGCACGTCGGGTCCGTCGTCATCCTGCTCGTCGGGGTCGCCGCCGGTCTGACGGTGTGGTTCGTCTTCAACGGCGCGAATCCCGTCATCTGAGCCGCCCGATACAGCTGAAGGGTCCCTTCACGCGCTCACAGCGCGCGAAGGGACCCTTCAGCCGTTGTAGCGGTGTTACGGCACCTGGCGGACGGCGCCCTTGTCGGCCGAGGTGGCCAGGGCGGCGTACGCGCGCAGCGCGGTGGTGACGGTGCGCTGGCGGTCGACCGGCTGCCACGGACGCTCGGACGCCTCCATCTTGGCGCGGCGCGCGGCGAGGGTCTCGTCGTCGACGAGGACCTCAAGCGTGCGAGTCGCGACGTCGATGCGGATCTGGTCACCGTCCTCGACGAGTCCGATCACACCGCCCGACGCGGCCTCGGGGGAGATGTGGCCGATCGACAGGCCCGACGTGCCGCCGGAGAAGCGGCCGTCGGTGATCAGGGCGCACTCCTTGCCGAGCCCGGCGCCCTTGAGGAAGGCGGTGGGGTGCAACATCTCCTGCATGCCCGGGCCGCCCTTGGGACCCTCGTAGCGAACCACGATGACGTCGCCCGGCTTGATCTGCTTCTGCAGGATCACCGAGACGGCCGCTTCCTGCGACTCGACGACGACGGCCGGACCCTGGAACGAGAACAGTTCCTCGTCGATACCGGCCGTCTTGAGGATCGCGCCGTCGACGGCGATGTTGCCGCGCAGCACGCACAGGCCGCCCTCGACGGTGTAGGCGTGCTCGAGGTCGCGAATGCAGCCGCCCTCGGCGTCGGTGTCCAGTGCGCTCCAACGGTTGTTCGTCGAGAACGGCTCGGTGGTGCGCACGCCGCCCGGTGCCGCGTGGAAGAGCTCGATCGCCTCGTCGGACGCCTTGCCGGAGCGGATGTCCCACGTGTCGAGCCACTCGTCGAAGCTCTTGGTGTGGACGGTGGAGACGTCGGTCTCCAGCAGGCCGGCGCGGCGCAGCTCACCGAGCAGCGCGGGAATACCACCGGCGCGGTGGACGTCCTCCATGTGGTAGTCCGAGTTGGGGGAGACCTTCGACAGGCACGGCACCCGACGGCTGATCTCGTCGATGGTGCTCAGGTCGAAGTCGACCTCGCCTTCCTGCGCCGCGGCGAGCGTGTGCAGCACCGTGTTGGTGGAGCCGCCCATCGCGACGTCCAGTGCCATCGCGTTGCGGAACGCCTTGGGGGTGGCGATGTTCCGCGGCAGAACCGACTCGTCCTCGTCGCGGTAGTAGCGCAGCGCGGCCTCGACGACGGTGGTGCCGGCGCGGCTGAACAGGGCGCGGCGCGCCTCGTGGGTGGCCAGCGTGGAGCCGTTGCCGGGCAGGGCCAGGCCCAGTGCCTCGGTGAGGCAGTTCATCGAGTTGGCGGTGAACATGCCCGAGCACGAACCGCACGTCGGGCACGCCGAGCGCTCGACCTCGTCGAGACCCTCCTCGGACACGGAGTCGTTGGCGCTCGCGGAGATCGCGGTGATCAGGTCGGTGGGTGCCTGCGCGACGCCACCGACGACGACGGCCTTGCCGGCCTCCATCGGGCCACCCGAGACGAACACGGTCGGGATGTTCAGGCGCATCGCGGCATTGAGCATGCCGGGGGTGATCTTGTCGCAGTTCGAGATGCACACCAGTGCGTCGGCGGTGTGGGCGTTGACCATGTACTCGACGGAGTCGGCGATGATCTCGCGGCTGGGCAGCGAGTACAGCATGCCGCCGTGGCCCATGGCGATGCCGTCGTCGACGGCGATCGTGTGGAACTCGCGGGGCACGCCGCCGGCGGCGCGGACGGCCTCGGCGACGATCTCGCCGACGTTCTTGAGGTGAACGTGGCCGGGGACGAACTGGGTGTACGAGTTGGCGATCGCGACGATCGGCTTACCGAAGTCGGAGTCGGTCATACCGGTGGCCCGCCACAGCGAGCGGGCTCCGGCAGCGTTGCGTCCGACGGTGGTGGTGCGTGACCTCAGCGGGGGCATGGGCGGATTCCTTCGTCGATCAGCGGTTCTCGGCGGCGGGCTGTGCACGCCGAGCGCAGCGAGAAAAGTGTGTACGTGTGGGCCCGTGGGGTGCTGGTCGGCTGGACCCGATATCGGCTGTGAGAACTGCCTCGTCATCTCCGGTGGGAGTGGGAGACGTCCTGGTGCGACGCTACTCCCGTGACCGGGTCATTCGGCATTCGGCTCCGGCGCGTCGGTAGCTGCGGTCTCGTCCGACCGGGCTGCTTCGGCTTCGGCCGCACGCTTGCGTGCCTCGGCCGCACGAGCGGCCGCGTACGGGTCGGTGACCCGCCCACCGCTCGCGGACGCCAGCTGGGGCAGTCGGCCGAACGTCACGGTCGGCAGCGACACCTCGGTGCCGTCCACGAGGTCGGCCCGGGCCCAGCCGCGTTTGGGGAAGCGGAAGCCCTTCACCTGATCCCACGATATGGACTGCGACGAGAAGGCTCGCCGCAGCTCGAGCCCGTCCGGCGTGACGGTGGTGCGCACGCGCAGCACCCAGGCGCCGATCAGGAAGGGGATCACCAACGTCCAGGCGAACGCCGCCGGCCAACCCAGAACGGGGAAGCTGAGGCAGAACAGCAGGAAGATGCACGCAATCAGCGCGAGCGGCGAAATCCGGATGACCTGTCGGCTGTCCGCGGGCGTATGGGATGATGGCTGTGGTGGCACGGGCTGCTGAGGAGATGACACCTCTACATCTTCGCACTGCAGCCGAGGCATCTTACATTCTGGGACAGCGCACTCACCAAAGTTGACTGTCTACCATTGGCGCGCCTACCGTCGAGCGCGTGAAGCAGAATGAGTTGCTCGTAATCGGCCGGCGCGTCGTCGCCTGAGCCGGTTGTTGCAACTCGCCAGATAACGACGCGCCACCCTCGTACAGCTGATGCTGACGAGGGTTTTTTGTTGCCCGGATCCAGAACCGCAGAGCCAGAATCGCAGAGGACTTCTCCAGTGAGCGCACCAACCGCACGGCCTCAACCCACGCCGCGCAAGTCGGGAGCTACCGGCCCGACCGCGGGAGACAGCAGGGCCGCCGCCTCGCAGCCCGGTAACCGTCGTCAGGTCGCGCCCGAGCGCGTCACCGGCGCGCAGTCGGTGGTCCGCGCCCTCGAGGAGCTCGAGGTCGACACCGTGTTCGGTATCCCGGGTGGTGCCGTTCTGCCGGTGTACGACCCGCTCTTCGATTCGAAGAAGGTCCGCCACGTCCTGGTCCGCCACGAGCAGGGCGCAGGCCACGCCGCGACCGGTTACGCGCAGGCCACCGGCAAGGTCGGCGTCTGCATGGCGACCTCCGGTCCCGGCGCGACCAACCTGGTGACGCCGCTCGCCGACGCACAGATGGACTCGGTTCCGGTCGTCGCGATCACCGGCCAGGTCGGTCGCGGGCTGATCGGCACGGACGCCTTCCAGGAAGCCGACATCTCCGGCATCACCATGCCGATCACCAAGCACAACTTCCTCATCACCGACGGTGTCGACATCCCGCGGATCCTGGCGGAGGCGTTCTACCTCGCGTCGAGCGGTCGCCCGGGTGCGGTCCTCGTCGACATCCCGAAGGACATCCTGCAGGCGCAGACCACGTTCTCGTGGCCGCCGGAGATGCACCTGCCCGGCTACCGTCCGGTCACCAAGCCGCACGGCAAGCAGGTCCGCGAGGCAGCTCGGCTCATCGCCGACGCGAAGTCGCCGGTGCTGTATGTCGGTGGCGGTGTCATCAAGGCCGAGGCATCGGCCGAACTGCTCGAACTCGCTGAGCTGACGGGCATTCCGGTCGTCACGACGCTGATGGCGCGCGGCGCGTTCCCCGACAGCCACCAGCTCAACTGCGGCATGCCCGGCATGCACGGCACCGTCGCGGCCGTCGCCGCGCTGCAGAAGAGCGACCTGCTGATCACGCTGGGCGCGCGCTTCGACGACCGCGTCACCGGCCAGCTGGACTCCTTCGCCCCCGACGCCAAGGTCATCCACGCGGACATCGACCCGGCGGAGATCGGCAAGAACCGCCACGCGGACGTCCCGATCGTGGGCGACTGCAAGGAGGTCATCGCCGAGCTGATCGAGGCGATCCGCGCCGACCAGGCGACGGGCACGTCCTTCGATCTCACCGAGTGGTGGGCGTACCTCGACGGCATCCGTCGCACCTATCCGCTGGCGTACGACCGTCCCTCGGACGGTGCGCTGTCGCCCGAGTATGTGATCCAGGCCGTCGGCCGGCTCGCCGGTCCGGACGCCGTCTACTGCGCGGGAGTCGGTCAGCACCAGATGTGGGCGGCACAGTTCGTCAACTACGAGAAGCCGCGCACGTGGCTCAACTCCGGTGGCCTCGGCACGATGGGCTACGCCGTCCCGGCCGCGATGGGCGCCAAGATGGGTCTGCCGGACCGCGAGGTCTGGGCCATCGACGGCGACGGCTGCTTCCAGATGACCAACCAGGAGCTCGCGACCTGTGCGGTCGAGGGTGTCCCGATCAAGGTCGCGCTCATCAACAACGGCAACCTGGGCATGGTCCGCCAGTGGCAGACGCTGTTCTACGACGAGCGCTACTCCAACACGAACCTCGGCACGCACGGCGCCGTCCGCATCCCGGACTTCGTCAAGCTGGCGGAGGCGTTGGGCTGCGTCGGAATCCGCGTCGAGCGCGAGGAGGACGTCGAGGACGCCATCCGCACCGCTCAGTCGATCAACGACAAGCCCGTCGTCATCGACTTCATCGTCGGCAAGGACGCCCAGGTGTGGCCGATGGTCGCCGCCGGCACCAGCAACGACGAGATCATGGCCGCCCGCGGAATTCGTCCGCTGTTCGACGAGGACGAAGCTGCGGACGAGCCCGCAACCATTCACGAGGCCATGGAACGCGAGCAGCGTGCCGGTGAGGCCGCTTCCGGAGAGGAACGTCAGTGAGCACCAGCCACACCCTCAGTGTTCTCGTCGAGGACAAGCCGGGCGTGCTGGCCCGTGTCGCTGCACTCTTCTCCCGCCGGGGTTTCAACATCGAGTCGCTCGCCGTGGGCGGCACCGAGGTCCCCGACATCTCGCGCATGACGATCGTCGTCACGGTCGACGAGTTCCCGCTCGAGCAGGTGACCAAGCAGCTCAACAAGCTGGTGAACGTCATCAAGATCGTCGAGCAGGACAACGAGGCGTCGGTGGCGCGCGAGCTGATCCTGATCAAGGTGCGGGCGGACTCCAGCGTGCGCACACAGGTCATCGAGACGGTGAACCTGTTCCGCGCCAAGGTGATCGACGTCGCTCCGGAGGCCGTCACCATCGAGGCGACGGGCACCCGTTCCAAGCTCGACGCACTCCTGCGCATGCTCGATCCGTTCGGCATCCGCGAGATCGTGCAGTCCGGTGTGGTGGCCGTCGGCCGCGGGCCGAAGTCCATCACGGCCACCCGCTAGAACCGTTCACCAGCCGACAACAGACAATCAAGCGTTCATAGAACCCAGAGGGAAGGTAAGAACTGTGGCAGTCGAGATGTTCTACGACGACGATGCAGACCTGTCGATCATCCAGGGCCGCAAGGTCGCGGTCATCGGCTACGGCAGCCAGGGCCACGCGCACTCGCTGAGCCTGCGCGATTCCGGTGTCGATGTGCGCATCGGCCTCCAGGAGGGTTCGAAGTCCCGCGCGAAGGCCGAGGAGCAGGGCCTGACCGTCGGCACGCCGGCCGAGGTTGCCGAGTGGGCCGACGTCATCATGGTGCTCGCCCCCGACACCGCTCAGGCGTCGATCTTCAAGAACGACATCGAGCCGAACCTGAAGGACGGCGACGCGCTGTTCTTCGGCCACGGCCTCAACATCCACTTCGACCTGATCACGCCGCCGGCGAACGTCACGGTCGGCATGGTCGCGCCGAAGGGCCCGGGCCACCTGGTCCGCCGCCAGTTCGTCGACGGCAAGGGCGTTCCGGCCCTGATCGCCGTCCACCAGGACCCGAAGGGTGAGGGCCAGGCCCTGGCTCTGTCCTACGCCAAGGGCATCGGCGGCACCCGCGCCGGCGTCATCAAGACCACGTTCAAGGAAGAGACCGAGACGGACCTCTTCGGCGAGCAGGCCGTGCTGTGCGGCGGCACCGAGGAACTGGTCAAGACCGGTTTCGAGGTCATGGTCGAGGCCGGCTACGCGCCCGAGATGGCGTACTTCGAGGTGCTGCACGAGCTCAAGCTCATCGTCGACCTCATGTACGAGGGTGGCATCGCCCGCATGAACTACTCGGTGTCCGACACCGCCGAGTTCGGTGGCTACCTGTCCGGCCCCCGCGTCATCGACGCCGACACCAAGGAGCGCATGAAGGCGATCCTGGCCGACATCCAGTCCGGCGAGTTCACCCGCCGCCTGGTCGCCAACGTCGAGAACGGCAACAAGGAGCTCGAGGCTCTCCGCAAGGAGAACGCCGAGCACCCCATCGAGGTCACCGGCAAGAAGCTGCGCGACCTGATGAGCTGGGTCGATCGTCCGATCACCGAGACGGCCTGATCCACAGCCTCCGTCCGGCCCGGGGTCCGCGCGTACCGTCGTGCGGCCCCCGGGCCGGAGTCGTTTCCGGCTGTGGCGCGAATCTCCGAATTGCGCTCCGGCGGCGTCCACTATGTGGTAGCAGGTACCCGCCCTGCGGAATCGCGCCGCACTGCCAACTAAACTGATCACGACTGCGACCCGTGCGCGCCCGAAGCGGTGCCCGGCCGCGGACAATCGCTCGACCCGACACACCCAGACACCGAAACACAGGAGAGTTCCTCGTGAGCCAGAATGGCCGTCCCGTTGTCCTGATCGCCGACAAGCTCGCACAATCGACCGTCGATGCGCTCGGTGACGGTGTCGAGGTGCGCTGGGTCGACGGTCCGGACCGTCCCGCGCTGCTCGCGGCCGTGCCCGAGGCCGACGCCCTGCTCGTCCGCTCGGCCACGACGGTCGACGCCGAGGTCCTCGCCGCCGCCACGAAGCTGAAGATCGTCGGCCGCGCCGGCGTCGGCCTCGACAACGTCGACATCCCGGCTGCCACCGAGCGTGGCGTCATGGTCGTGAACGCCCCGACCTCCAACATCCACTCGGCCGCCGAGCACGCCGTCTCGCTGCTGCTGTCCACCGCGCGCCAGATCCCGGCTGCCGACCGCACGCTGCGTGAGAAGACCTGGAAGCGTTCGAGCTTCAACGGCACCGAGATCCTCGGCAAGACCGTCGGCGTCGTCGGCCTGGGCCGCATCGGCCAGCTGTTCGCGCAGCGTCTCGCCGCCTTCGAGACCGACATCATCGCGTACGACCCGTACCTGCCCGCCGCTCGCGCCGCGCAGCTGGGCATCGAGCTGGTCGACATCGACGAGCTGGTCGAGCGCGCCGACTTCATCTCGGTGCACCTGCCCAAGACCAAGGAGACCGCGGGTCTGCTCAACGCCGAGCGTCTGGCCAAGGCCAAGGACGGCGTCATCATCGTCAACGCCGCTCGCGGTGGCCTGATCGACGAGGACGCGCTGTACGACGCGCTCGTGAACGGCAAGGTCCGCGCCGCCGGACTCGACGTCTTCGAAACCGAGCCGTGCACCGACTCCAAGCTGTTCGACCTCGACAACGTCGTCGTCACCCCCCACCTCGGTGCGTCCACCTCGGAGGCCCAGGATCGCGCCGGTACCGACGTCGCGAAGAGCGTCCTGCTGGCCCTGGCCGGCGAGTTCGTGCCGGACGCCGTCAACGTCTCCGGTGGCCCGGTCGGCGAAGAGGTCGCCCCTTGGCTCGAGCTGGTCCGCAAGCTGGGCCTGCTCGCCGGCACGCTGTCGCCCGAGGCCGTCCAGAACGTCCAGGTCGTCGCGAGCGGGGAGCTGTCGGCCGAGAACGTCGACATCCTGGGTCTGGCCGCACTGCGTGGCCTGTTCTCGGCGAGCAGCGACGAGGCCGTCACGTTCGTCAACGCACCGCAGCTCGCCGAGCAGCGCGGCGTGAGCGTCGAGGTCGAGAAGCACAGCGAGGCACAGACGCACCGCAGCGCGGTCGAGGTTCGCGCGGTTGCCGCGGACGGCACCGTCACCACCGTCGCGGGCGCGCTGACCGGCCTGCAGCAGGTCGAGAAGATCGTCAACATCAACGGCCGCAGCTTCGACCTGCGCGCCGAGGGCCACAACATCGTCGTCCACTACACGGACCGCCCGGGCGTTCTCGGTGTCCTGGGCACCGTGCTGGGCACCGCCGGTATCGACATCCAGGCCGCCGCGCTGAGCCAGGACGCCGAGGGTGAGGGCGCCACCGTCATCCTGCGCGTCGACCGTGTCGTCGGTGACGCCGAGGTCGCCCAGATCGTGGAGCAGCTCGACGCCCGCGTCGCGCAGGTCGACCTGTCCTGATCCTCCCCATCCCTCCCCGGTGGCCGTGACCGTCGACGACGGTCACGGCCACCGGTGCAGCCGGGGTGTCTCACGCCACCGGCGGATCCAGTCGAAAGAGAGTGTGTCCCATGAAGCTTGCGGTCATCCCCGGTGACGGCATCGGTGTCGAGGTCACGGCGGAAGCGCTGAAGGTGCTGCGGAAGCTGGTGCCGGATGTGGAGACCACCGAGTTCGACCTCGGTGCCAAGCGCTACAACGAGACCGGCGATCTTCTGCCCGACGCCGAGCTCGACGCGATCCGTCAGCACGACGCGATCCTGCTCGGCGCCATCGGCGACCCGCGGTTCGTCGCCCCGGGCATCCTCGAACGCGGCCTGCTGCTGAATATGCGCTTCCTGCTCGACCACCACGTGAACCTGCGTCCGGCACGCACCTACCCGCAGTCGAGCTCGCCGCTGGCCGCGAACCCGGACATCGACTTCGTCGTCGTCCGTGAGGGCACCGAGGGCCCGTACACCGGTAACGGTGGTTCGATCCGCATCGGCACCCCGCACGAGGTCGCGACCGAGGTGTCGGTCAACACGTGGTTCGGCGCCGAACGCGTCGTCCGTGCAGCGTACGAGCTGGCGCAGAAGCGGCGGGGGCACCTGACGCTGATCCACAAGACCAACGTGCTCTCCAACGCCGGTCGCATCTGGACGCGCGCGATGGAGACCGTCGGTGCCGAGTACCCCGACGTCGAGACGGCGTACTGCCACATCGACGCGGCGACCATCTACATGGTCACCGACCCGGCCCGCTTCGACGTGATCGTCACCGACAACCTGTTCGGCGACATCATCACCGACCTCGCGGGCGCCGTCACCGGTGGTATCGGCCTTGCTGCGAGCGCCAACATCGATGCGTCCGGCACCAACCCGTCGATGTTCGAGCCCGTCCACGGCTCGGCACCGGACATCGCCGGCCACGGCATCGCCGACCCGACCGCGGCGATCCTGTCCGCGGCGATGCTGCTGCGTCACCTCGGCCGCGAGGACGACGCCGCGCGCATCGAGGCCGCGGTCGAGGCCGATCTGGCCTCGCGTGGGGACGGTCCGATCGTGACCACCGAGGTCGGCGACCGGATCGCCGCCGCCCTCTAGGCGCTCTCGACACTCGAAAGACGTGACCGCCGCCCGGGTTCCGGGCGGCGGTCACGGTCGTTCCGGCGGGTGTTTCAGCGGCGTTCGGGGTGGTCGTGGGGCGCCAGTGGCGCGGCAACGAGTGGGAACAGGGCCGCGACCGCGAACGTGACGGGAAAGCTCACCGCCGCGACCAGAGCCCCGAAGACCGGCGGTACCAGCGACGCCGCGAGGTACTGGCTCGTGTTCTGGGCCCCCAGCGCACGGCCGCTCCAGTACGGTCCGGCGATCTCGGCGACGGCGGTGAACGCCAAACCGTTGTCCGCCACCGTGATCACCGACGCCACCACAAGCAGCGCCACGGACACGGGGGAGTCCAGCCAGTCCGTCAGGGCCAGCGCTCCCATGGACACAGCCGCCGCTACGGCCACCCAGCGCAACGGGCGCATCCGGCTACCGACACGATCGCTCAGTGCTCCGGCCGCGATCCGCCCTGCAGCGCCCAGCAATTGGGTGACGGTGATCAGCAGACCGGCCGACGCGGCGGACCAGTTCCGGTCCGTCATCAACCACAGCAGCGCGAACGTCCACACCAGGTACTGCGGCACCACCAGCAGCACCGACACGCCGTGGATCCGCCACAGCACACCCGAGTTGCGGTACGGGTTGTCCAACAGGCCCGAACCCCGGGCGGCCGCACGCCCCGGCCGGGGCGGATCGACCACGAACAGGCAACCGACCGCGGCAACCGACGTCGCCGCCACGGGCAGGGCCAATGCCCAACCGACACCGTGCGATTGCGCGATTCCGGGCACCGTGAGCGCCGCGATCGCAACGCCGAGCGGCAGTGCCATCTGCCGGATCCCCATCGCGAATCCGCGTCGCTGTGGTGGGAACCATCCCACCACGACCCGGCCGCTGGCCGCGTTGGCGCTCGACGCGGCCATGCCTCCGATCAGGAGGAAGACGCCGAGCATCGCGAACGACGAACTGAGGGCTGCGCCGGCGCTCGCCAGCGCGGTCGCCGCCATGCCGATCACCAGGACGCGGCGCTCGCCGACGCGGTCGACGACGGCGCCCCAGGCCATCAGGCTGAGGAGGAACCCGACAGTCGGCGCGGCCACGACCAGTCCGGCACGGGACAGCTCCATGCCGTGGGTGTCGTGCAGCGTGGGCAACAGGAACGCGGGCGCGTTCGAGAACACGGCGCCCGCGGCCTGCGCGAGCACACCGAGTGCCAGCATGGCCCAGCGTTTCGCCGCACTTACCCGAACTTCCTCGCCTACCTGTGCGCTCATGATTCCGTCCCAGTATATGAAATGAATGTCCTAGAATGTGGATATTCGTCGAAGTCTAGACCCTTCGCGATCGACCGTGCGACGGGTATGGCCGAGCGCAGTCGTGTGACTCGATAGACTCGGGCACATGCGCCTTGGTCGAATTGCCAGTCCCGATGGAGTTGCCTTCGTGTCGATCGAAGGGGAGGGCGACGCGCAGACCGCGAAGGAGATCGCCGAACATCCCTTCGGCACACCGACTTTCACCGGCCGCAGCTGGCCGCTCGCGGACGTTCGCCTGCTCGCCCCGATCCTGGCCAGCAAGGTGATCTGCGTCGGCAAGAACTATGCCGCGCACGCTGCGGAGATGGGCGGCGAGGCGCCCGAGGATCCGGTCATCTTCATCAAGCCCAACACCTCGATCGCGGGTCCGGGCGCTCCCATCATGCTGCCGCCGTCGTCGAACGAGGTGCACTACGAGGGCGAACTCGCGGTCGTCATCGGCCGTCCCTGCAAGGACGTCCCCGCGGCCAAGGCGCTCGACGTCGTGCTCGGGTACACGGTCGCGAACGACGTCACGGCGCGCGACCAGCAGCGGCACGACGGCCAGTGGACCCGCGCGAAGGGGTACGACACGTTCTGCCCGCTGGGTCCGTGGATCGAGACGAATGTGGATGTCTCGGACGTCGAGATCACGACCGAGGTGGACGGCGAGATCAAGCAGCGCAGCCGAACTTCGCTTCTGCTGCACGACATTCCGAAGATCATCGAGTGGGTGTCCGCTGTCATGACCCTGCTTCCCGGTGACGTGATCCTCACGGGAACGCCCGAGGGTGTGGGGCCGATCGTCGACGGTCAGAGTGTGAGCGTGACGGTCGAGGGGATCGGCACGCTGACCAATCCGGTTGCTGCCAAGCGCTGATCGGATACCGCTCCGGGTGGCTGCGGACTAGCCTGTAGGGGTCCGTTCCCGTAGCTGACCACGCCTAGCAGCGTCTAGCAGTGTCGACCCGAAGTGAGCCATGACCACCAGCGAAGTACGCGTCCGTTTCTGTCCGTCACCCACCGGCACCCCGCACGTCGGGCTCGTCCGCACCGCCCTGTTCAACTGGGCGTTCGCGCGTCACCACGGTGGCACGTTCGTGTTCCGTATCGAGGACACCGACGCTGCCCGTGACACGGAGGAGTCGTACCAGGCGATCCTGGATGCGCTGCGGTGGCTGGGGCTGAGCTGGGACGAGGGTCCGGAGGTGGGCGGCCCGTACGAGCCGTACCGGCAGTCGCAGCGACGCGATCTGCACCTCGACGTGGTGCGCCGCCTGGTCGAGGCGGGGGAGGCGTACGAGTCGTTCTCGACTCCCGACGAGGTCGAGGCGCGGCACAAGGCGGCCGGCCGCGACCCCAAGCTGGGCTACGACAACTTCGATCGGGACCTGACGCCCGAGCAGGTCCAGGCGTACCTGGACGAGGGACGCAAGCCCGTCGTGCGGCTGCGGATGCCCGACCACGACCTGACGTGGAACGACCTGGTGCGCGGGGAGACGACCTTCAAGGCCGGTACGGTGCCGGACTTCGCGCTCACCCGCGGCAACGGCATTCCGCTGTACACGCTCGTCAACCCGGTCGACGACGCGCTGATGAAGATCACGCACGTGCTGCGGGGCGAGGATCTGCTCTCGTCCACGCCGCGTCAGCTCGCGCTGTACGAGGCGCTGGAGCGCATCGGTGTCGCCGATTTCACACCCGAGTTCGGTCACCTGCCGTTCGTCATGGGACAGGGCAACAAGAAGCTGTCCAAGCGTGATCCGGAGTCGAACCTCTTCATCCACCGCGATCGCGGTTTCATCCCCGAAGGGCTGCTCAACTACCTGGCACTGCTGGGCTGGAGCATCGCCGACGACCACGACGTCTTCTCCCTCGACGAGATGGTCGCCGCGTTCGACATCTCCAAGGTCAATTCCAATCCGGCCCGCTTCGACCAGAAGAAGGCCGACGCGATCAACGCGGAGCACATTCGTCTGCTCGAGCCGGCCGACTTCGCTGCCCGCCTGCGCGCGTATCTGACCACTCACGGGCACCCGGTCGACGCCCTCACCGCCGAGCAGTTCGACGTGGCGGCCGATCTCGTGCAGACCCGCATCGTCGTTCTGTCGGACGCGTGGGACCTGCTGAAGTTCCTGCTCGTCGACGACGCCGACTTCGCGATCGATCCGGCCGCCGCTGCGAAGAACCTGGGCGCCGACGCCGCGCCGGTGCTGGACGCCACGATCGAGGCGCTGGATGCGCTGCCGGAGTGGGCGACCGCGGATCTCGAGGAGACGCTCAAGGGCGCCCTGATCGACAAGCTCGAACTCAAGCCGCGTAAGGCTTTCGCTCCCGTGCGCGTGGCGCTCACCGGTTCGCACATCAGTCCGCCGCTGTACGAGTCGATGGAACTGCTCGGTCGCGAGAAGACCCTCGCCCGCCTGCGTTCGGCTCGGGCGCAGATCGCCTGACTCGGGGTCCACTTCAGGTCGTCAGCCGCGGCCCGCACCGGCTCGTCCGGGCGGGTCGCGGCGGTCATTAGCGCGATTTACCGACTCTGACCAGCCGATTTGTAGTTCGGGCGAGGGTTGGTGCTAATCTTCTTCTCGGTTCGGAACGGAGGCCAGACGCCCGCAGGGCAGGCCGAAGGAACAGACCATTGGGGTATGGTGTAATTGGCAACACAGCTGATTCTGGTTCAGCCATTCTAGGTTCGAGTCCTGGTACCCCAGCGGAAGTTCGGAGGCCGAAAGGTCGCCGTACTTCGGTGAGTTCAGCTCACCGGCTTCCAGTTACACTGCGGATGTGTTGCTTCGCAGTCATAGCAGTACAGCGTTCGATGCAAGTTCTCGGCCCCGTCGTCTAGCGGCCTAGGACGCCGCCCTCTCAAGGCGGTAGCGCGGGTTCGAATCCCGTCGGGGCTACCACGGACAGACCCTCCGCAGAAGCGGAGGTTCTTCTGCGGAAGTGAACTTGCATTCGAGTGTCAGTCCTGGCCCCGTCGTCTAGCGGCCTAGGACGCCGCCCTCTCAAGGCGGTAGCGCGGGTTCGAATCCCGTCGGGGCTACAACGAGAAATACCCTCCGATCATCGATCCGAGGGTATTTCTCATTTCGGGGGAGCGCACCGGCCGCGGCCGACCGGGCCTACCCGCTCTTCCGGCGGAACTCGCGTTTGTGGTCGGCGCTGCCGTGGGCATCATGGACCTTCGACTGCCCGTCCAGGTGCGCCGTCGCACTCGACTGCCGGTGGTTCTTGCGGTCGAGGGCCTCGCGGAACTTGCGCTTGATCTCGTTGTCGGCCGATTCGCTCACGTCGTCCTCCTCCTGCCTCGGTGGTGACTCGTCGATTCGGAATGTACCGCCGAGGCCGGGCGCGCGTCGCGTGGTTTTACGGCGGCGCCGGGCTGCCTAGAGGTAAGCCGCGGTGGACCCGCCGACCGGCATCTCCGGCAGTCCGAGCTTGCGGTGATCCCACGACCGCACCCGCTCCGGGACGACCTTGACGGCAATGCGCTTGTGCAACATCATCTCGACCGCCGGCTTGACGTCCTCGGAGTACGGCCCCGTGTAGCGCTCCCAGATGCTGATCCCGACCTTGAACAGGGCCTCCGGGTCGTCCACGATCTCGCCGCGACCTTCGATCGAGACGCCGCGGAGGGTGTCGTACGTGTCACCGTCCTCGATCATCATCGTGAGCCGGTCGTCGCGCCGGAGATTGACGGCCTTCTGCGACTTGGCCTTCGTCTCGAACCACAGCTCCCCGTCGATGACGGCGTACCACATCGCGACCAGGTGAGGGGTGCCGTTCACCCCGATCGTCGCCATCGTCGAGACTCGGCTGCGTTCGACGAATTCGGTGATCTCGGCGTCCGACATCGTGATCTGCCCGCGTTGGTTGGTCCCCACAGCCGCTCCTCGACTCGAAGTGGATTTCGTTCCTTCGAACGACTGTGCCACGAATCACTTTCACGGCACGCGCGTGGGGTCGGTTAGGTCCTCAGAGGCGCTTGTGGAGCGCGTCCGCAGCGGCGAGCAGGTCCGCTGCCCAGCGGGCGCCGGGGCGGCGGCCCATGCGATCGATCGGTCCCGACACCGAGATCGCCGCGACGACGTTGCCCGACGCATCCCGGACGGGCGCCGCGACACTGGCCACGCCGGACTCGCGTTCGGCCGCGCTCTGCGCCCAGCCACGCCGACGCACCTCGACGAGCACTCGTTCGCCGAACGAGGCCTCGGGCAGGATGGCGCGTTGGGTCTGGGCGTCCGCCCATGCGAGAAGGACCTTGGCGCCCGAACCTGCGGTCATCGGCAGTCGCGCGCCGACGAGCACGGTGTCGCGCAGGCCGGCGGGCGGCTCCATCGACGCGATGCACACCCGGTGGGTCCCCTCGCGCCGGTAGAGCTGAACGCTTTCTCCGGTGATCTCGCGGAGCCGCGGCAGGACGAGCGCCGCAGCGTCGACGAGGGCGTCGCTCGCGGTCGCGGCGAGCTCGCCGAGGCCGGGTCCGGTGCACCACAGTCCGTCCGCGTCGCGAGTGAGGAGTCGGTGCACTTCGAGTCCCACGGCGAGACGGTGTGCGGTGGCGCGGGGGAGCCCGGTCCGGTTGCACAGTTCGGTGAGGCTGCAGGGCTGTTCGGCGACGGCGTGAAGCACGCCCATTGCTTTGTCGAGCACCCCGATACCGCTATGCTGTCTCATAGATCGATACTCCCTTCTCGCATATTGGGATCATAGCCGATTGCGTGCGAGGTGGTTCGACACGGCGCGCGACACGGGGCAGCCCAGGAACCTGTCGACGCGCGACATCCCGAGACAGAGGTGGAGAAGATGGCTGACAGAGGACGCACTCTGGCCGAGAAGGTGTGGGACGAGCACGTTGTCGTGCGCGGTGAAGGTGAGGGTGCGGCACGGCAGCCGGATCTGATCTACATCGACCTGCATCTCGTTCACGAGGTCACCAGCCCGCAGGCCTTCGACGGTCTGCGGCTCGCCGGACGCAAGTTGCGCCGACCCGACCTCACGATCGCGACCGAGGACCACAATGTGCCGACGGTCGACATCGACAAGCCGATCGCGGACCCGGTCTCGCGGACCCAGGTCGACACCTTGCGGAAGAACTGTGAGGAGTTCGGAGTTCGCCTGCACCCCATGGGTGATCTCGATCAGGGCATCGTGCACGTCGTGGGCCCCCAGCTCGGCCTGACCCAGCCGGGCATGACCGTCGTGTGCGGCGACAGCCATACGTCGACGCACGGTGCTTTCGGCGCTCTGGCAATGGGAATCGGCACCAGTGAGGTCGAGCACGTGATGGCGACGCAGACGCTGTCGCTGCGCCCCTTCAAGACCATGGCGATCACGGTGGACGGCGAACTGGCGCCCGGCGTCACGAGCAAGGACCTGATCCTCGCCGTGATCGCGAAGATCGGCACCGGTGGCGGGCAGGGGTACGTCCTCGAGTACCGCGGCGAGGCGATCCGCAAGCTCTCGATGGAATCGCGGATGACGATCTGCAACATGTCCATCGAGGCAGGGGCTCGCGCCGGAATGATCGCCCCGGACGAGATCACCTACGAGTTCGTCAAGGGCCGTCCGCACGCTCCGCAGGGCGCCGACTGGGACGCGGCGGTGGCGGCCTGGGATCAGCTGAAGACCGACGACGACGCGGTTTTCGACGCCGAGGTGCATATCGACGGTTCGGCGCTGACGCCGTTCGTCACCTGGGGAACGAACCCCGGTCAGGGTGCCCCGCTCGGCGATTCGGTTCCCGACCCGGCCGACTTCGCCGACGAGAGCGAACGTCTCGCCGCCGAGAAGGCGCTGGCGTACATGGGCCTGGAGGCGGGCACGCCGCTGCGTGAGGTGCCGGTCGACACCGTTTTCGTCGGTTCGTGCACCAACGGGCGTATCGAGGATCTTCGCGCGGTTGCGGAGGTTCTCAAGGGGCGCAAGGTCGCAGACGGTGTCCGGATGCTCGTCGTGCCGGGCTCGATGCGGGTGCGCGCTCAGGCCGAGGACGAGGGTCTCGGTGAGATCTTCACCACGGCGGGTGCCGAGTGGCGTCAGGCCGGATGCTCGATGTGCCTGGGTATGAACCCCGACCAGTTGGCCCCGGGCGAGCGCTCGGCGTCGACATCGAACCGCAATTTCGAAGGCCGCCAAGGCAAGGGTGGGCGTACGCACCTCGTTTCTCCGGCTGTCGCGGCCGCGACAGCGGTGCGGGGCAAGCTCTCGGCACCGGCAGACCTGGCATAGGGCGCAAGGGAACTAGGAGAAAAACGATGGAAGCCTTTACCACTCATAAGGGAATCGGTGTTCCGCTGCGCCGGTCCAATGTCGACACCGACCAGATCATCCCTGCGGTGTACCTGAAGCGAGTGACCCGAACCGGTTTCGAGGACGGGCTGTTCGCAGCCTGGCGGACCGACCCGGAGTTCATCCTCAACGTCGCGCCGTACGACAAGGGCAGCGTCCTGGTGGCGGGTCCCGACTTCGGCACGGGGTCGTCTCGGGAGCACGCGGTGTGGGCGTTGTCCGACTACGGTTTCCGCGTCGTCATCGCATCGCGTTTCGCCGACATCTTCCGCGGCAACGCCGGTAAGGCCGGTCTGCTCGCGGCTCAGGTCGAGCAGAGCGACGTCGAGATGCTGTGGAAGTTGCTCGAGGAGCAGCCGGGTCTCGAACTCGTGGTGGATCTCGCATCCAAGACCGTGACCGCCGGAACGACTGTGGTGCCGTTCGAGATTGACGACTACACGCGCTGGCGTCTACTCGAGGGGCTGGACGACATCGGACTCACGTTGCGCCAGGTAGAGGCGATTTCCGAGTTCGAAAAGTCAAGGCCGTCATGGAAACCTGCGACCCTTCCGGCGCGCGTCGCGAACGACAATTGACGTAATCGGATAACTGGTTCGGCCCCTCGATCTAGCACAGATCGGGGGGCCGCGCTTGATGAGAATTGGCGTGGCACATAGACTCTTGCCGATTTCGGGTTTACCGTAGTTCGTAGTCGGTCCGACGGTGGACCATTAGTTTGCGGAGGATTTTCCATGAACAAGGCAGAGCTCATCGATGTTCTGACCGAGAAGCTGGGCACGGACAGGCGCACCGCGAGTGAGGCCGTCGAGCACGTGGTCGACACCATCGTGCGTGCAGTCCATGCCGGCGAGAGCGTCACCATCACCGGTTTCGGTGTCTTCGAGCAGCGCCGTCGCGCGGCTCGCGTCGCTCGCAACCCGCGCACGGGCGAGACGGTCAAGGTCAAGCCGACGTCGGTTCCGGCGTTCCGTCCGGGCGCACAGTTCAAGGCGCTCATCGCCGGTGGGCAGAAGCTCCCCAGCAGCGGACCGGCCGTCAAGCGTGGCGCCGCTGAGCCCGTGAAGAAGGCCGCCAAGAAGACGGCTGCCAAGAAGACCGCCGCCAAGAAGACGGCTGCGAAGAAGACTGCGGCCAAGGCTCCTGCCAAGACCGTGGCGAAGAAGACTGCGGCCAAGGCTCCTGCCAAGACCGTGGCGAAGAAGACTGCGGCCAAGGCTCCTGCCAAGACCGCAGCCAAGAAGACCGCGGCCAAGGCTCCGGCCAAGACCGCCGCCAAGAAGACCGTCGCGAAGAAGACCGCGACCAAGGCCCCGGCCAAGGCTCCTGCCAAGACCGCAGCCAAGAAGACGGTCGCGAAGAAGACTGCAGCCAAGGCTCCCGCCAAGACCGCAGCCAAGAAGACCGTCGCGAAGAAGACTGCAGCCAAGAAGGCTCCGGCCAAGCGCACCGCACGTAAGTAAGTCGCGAGACTTCGGCGGAAATACTCCGTAACTGACAAGGCGGCCACGGGATCGAATCCCGTGGCCGCCTTGTCGTGTGTCGAGAGGTCAATCCGCGTTGCGGGGCATGGGCAGCGGGCTGTCGATGTGATCCGCCGCGACCAACCGACCGCCCGACAACGACAGCACCCACGTGCTCGCCTTACGGTTTCGGGCAGGCGGCAGCGTGATGCCGTCGCGTTTGGCCCACCACTCCAGGAGGTCGGGGATGACCCCGCCCTGGCTGCAGATGACCTGAACGCCGCCTCGAGCAGCGATCTTGCGGGCGCGGGCGCGGGCGCTCGCCGGATCGGCCGCGTACTGCTCTTCGGAGAGAAGGGGCTCGATGTGGATCGGTACTTCGAGCGACGCGGCGAGGGGCTCCACCGTCTGCACGCACCTGGTCCGGTCCGCCGACGACACCTCGGATGCTCCGAAGGCTCGTAGTTGGCCGACAAGGGCTTCCGCCTGCACACGACCCTTCTCGTCGAGCGGCCTCGTGTCGTCGTCGCCCTCGTACTTCTTCCTGCTGCCCGCCTTTGCGTGACGCACGAGCAGGACCGTGGTGGTGTCCGGCGGGATCTGGACGAACCGCCGCAGGATCGTTCGGTCCATCGGGTAGGAGAGCTGGTCGGGGACGTCGTCCGGTGGCAGCCACCGCATCTCGTCCACCTCGTCGTTGGGCGTGAACTCACCGCCCGCCGCCTCGGCTGCCCAGTATTCGACCCGCTTGAGCTTGCGGTGGCCCGGTATCGGATATGTCACACCTGAGAGATGTCGCCCCAATTGCGCTGTAATTCCGGTCTCTTCGTGGATCTCCCGCACTGCGGCGGAAATCGATGTTTCGCCGGGATCGAGTTTTCCTTTGGGAAAAGACCAGTCGTCGTACTTCGGCCGGTGAATGAGTGCGATTTCGATCTCGTACGGGTTGTTCGGTGACTTGCGCCACAGAACTGCGCCGGCCGCGAAAATGTTTGCTTTGACCGGTTTATCAGGACTCAACGGTGTGGTTCCTTCCCTCGACCGGAGGTCGTGGTCGAACGGCTGGACTGGAGCGGATTCCGCGTCAGGAGTTGGTGGATCTGCGTCGGCGCATCATCTCTTCCTGGTGCTCCCGCACCTTCTCGCCACGAGCGGGTGCGGCCTGCCAGCTGCCGTCGGACTGGAGTACCCAGCAGCGGGTGGTGGGATCGAGTGCGGAGTCGAAGATCTCGTCGAGCTGACGGGTGAGACGCGGATCCTTGACCTGTGCCATCACCTCGACGCGGCGATCGAGGTTCCGGTGCATCATGTCGGCGCTACCGATCCAGAACTCGTTCGAACCCTGGAAGTGCATGATCCGCGAATGCTCGAGGAAGCGGCCGAGGATCGAGCGGACCTCGATGTTCTCGCTGAGGCCGGGAACGCCGGGCTTGAGCGCACAGATCCCGCGGACCACGATCCGGACCGGGACCCCGGCCTGTGATGCGCGGTAGAGCGCGTCGATCACCTGTTCGTCGACGAGGGCGTTGGCCTTCAGCCGGATTCCCGCCTCGCGGCCGGCCTTGCGGTGCTCGATCTCCGATTCGATGCGGGCGATTATCCCGGCGCGCACGCCGTACGGGGCGACGAGCAGGTTGCGATACTGCGACTTTCGGGAGTACCCGGTGAGGGAGTTGAACAGGTCCGTCAGGTCGGCGCCGATCTCGGGTGCCGCCGTGAGCAAGCCGACGTCCTCGTAGAGGCGGGCCGTCTTGGGGTTGTAGTTGCCGGTGCCGATATGGCAGTAGCGGCGAATGGTCGACCCCTCGCGTCGCACGACGAGGCATGTCTTGCAATGGGTCTTGAGACCGACCAGTCCGTAGACGACGTGGACGCCGGCCTGTTCGAGTTTGCGGGCCCACTTGATGTTCGCCTGCTCGTCGAAGCGCGCCTTGATCTCGACGAGCGCCACCACCTGCTTGCCCGCCTCGGCCGCCGCGACGAGGGCGTTGACGATCGGGGAGTCGCCGGAGGTGCGGTAGAGCGTCTGCTTGATCGCGAGAACCTGAGGGTCGGCGGCCGCCTGCTCGATGAACCGCTGAACACTCGTGGAGAACGAGTCGTACGGGTGCTGAACGAGAACGTCGCCGTCGCGCAGGGTCGAGAAGACGCTCTTGGGCGTCTCCCGCTCGCCGAACGCCGGGTGCGTGGCGGGAACGAACGGCGCGTCCTTGAGATTCGGGCGGTCGACGCCGTAGACCTGCCAGAGCGACGAAAGATCAAGAAGCCCAGGTACTTGGATGACGTCCCCGGGATCCACGTCCAGTTCCCGGAGCAGCAGTTCGAGCATGTGCTCGGTCATGTCGTCGGCCACCTCGAGGCGGACCGGGGAACCGAACCGCCGTCGGGCCAGTTCGCGCTCGAGTGCCTGGAGCAGGTCCTCGTCGCGATCCTCCTCGACCTCGAAATCGGCATTGCGTGTGACGCGGAAAGCGTGGTGCTCCACCACTTCCATGCCGGGGAAGAGTACGTCGAGGTGGGCGGCGATGAGGTCCTCGGTGGGCAGGAAGGCCGCGATCGCGCCGGGGGTGTCGCCGGTGCGGGTCACGCGCACGAACCGGTCGACGTTGTCGGGCACCTTCACGCGCGCGAAGTGCTCTCCGCCGGTTGCGGCATCCTTCACGGTGACCGCGAGATTGAGGCTCAGCCCGCTGATGTAGGGGAACGGATGGGCCGGGTCGACGGCCAGCGGGGTCAGGACCGGGAAGACCTGTTCGTGGAAGTGCGCCGACAAACGCGTGCGTTCCTCGGAATCGAGGTCGGACCAGCCGATGATCGAGATGCCCTCGTCGGCGAGCGCCGGACGCACGGAATCGAGGAACACCCTGGCGTGCTTGTACGAGATCTCCTGGGTGCGGGATCCGATGAGCGCCAGTTGTTCACGGGGCGAGAGTCCGTCCGCGGACCGCACCGACAGCCCGGTTTCGTCGCGTCGTTTCAGGCCGGCCACCCGGACCATGTAGAACTCGTCGAGGTTCGAGGCGAAGATCGCGAGGAACTTTGCGCGTTCGAGCAGTGGCAGCGAAGTGTCCTCCGCGAGGGCGAGCACACGGGAGTTGAAGTCGAGCCAGCTCAGTTCGCGGTTGAGATAGCGCGCCGTGGGCAGACCGCCGTCCGGGGAGCCGGTGGGGGTGGCCGCAGGCGGGGCGGTCGGGATGATGGCCGAATGGCCGATACCCGCCGGGCGTGTTCGATCAGAGTCGGAACCGTCCTCCGCCGATCGGTCGGAGTCCGTGCGTCGCTCGAGTGCTCTCCCGTTGCTCACTCCACGATCATCCCTCGAGATTCGCAGGCAGGACAATCGATCACACGGAGTTCACAGCTATCGGAGTTGCCGGACACCCGGCGTACATCCGAGGCGGTCGAACACCGCCCGGGTCGCGGGGCCGAGGCCGAGGCGGGCTGCGGCGAACAGGTCGTCGAGGGTGTCTACGTCTTGGCGCAGTCCTGGCCAGGCCCCGTCGAGTACCCGCGCCCCCGACGCGATGTGGGCCCGTGCGGAGTCGGTCCCGAACCTCGGGTCGAGACGAGTGGACGGGCCGCAGGCGAACAGCGCCGAGGTTCCCGTGCCGGTGTGGTCCACGACGATCGAGCGTCCGCCGCGGCGGGCCTGTCCGAGTGCATCGAGCAGCTCGGCTGTCCGCAGGGCGGGCAGGTCGGCCTGCAGCGCCACCACGTCGATCGCGCCCCCGGCGGTGCCGAGCGCGCGTTCCGCGTCCGTGAGCGCCGCATTGAGCCCGGACTCGCCGATGGCGCGTCGGGCCGGATCCGGAAGGTGCCCGACGCCGCACTCGGCGGCGATCGACGCAACGACGGGGTCGGGGGTCACCACGGTCACGTCCGTGATCCGAGCCGGGTCGGCCGTGTCGCGCGCGCCCACCAGGACGCTCAGCGTGTCCCGCAGCATCGCCACGACGAGGTCGGTCCGGTCCGAGGCCGACAGCGATTCCGCGAGGCGGGTCTTCGCGCGGCTGAGGTCTTTCACGGCGACGACGACATGGGTGTGCGCGGGCTGATCCGATCGGTGCGCACCCCTCATGTCGCCAATCTTGCCAGCCGCGCCGTCGACGCGGCGCGCCCGCCGACCGATCGGTGTGAGGGATATCGTGTTCGCAGGCAGTGAGCGGGCAGGTCGGCGGCGGAACGGTGTGGGCAGTGAACAACTCGGGTGAGCGCGGAGCGGAGGGGGCGGCGTGAGCAAGGCGGCGGTTCTGGGGGCGGGATCGTGGGGGACGGCGTTCGCGAAAGTGCTGGCCGACGCGGGAACCGACGTGACGCTGTGGGCCAGGCGAACCGAGATCGCCGACGCCGTCGTCAGCCGGCACGAGAACCCGGACTACCTGCCCGGGATCGCGCTGCCGCCGACGCTGTCGGCGACCGACGATCACGAGGAGGCTCTGGCGGGCGCGGACATCGTCGTCCTCGCCGTGCCGTCCCAGTCGCTGCGCGGAAATCTCGAGCGGTGGGCCGGTGCGATCGGTCCGGACGCGACCCTGCTCAGCCTCGCGAAGGGCATCGAGAGCGTGACACTGCTCCGGATGAGCGAGGTCGTCTCACAGGTGGCGTCGGTGGACCCGACACGGGTGGCGGTGCTCTCGGGGCCCAATCTCGCGCGTGAGATCGCGCTCGGCCAGCCGGCCGCCACGGTCGTCGCGTGCACCGACGAGGCGCGCGCCCTCGCCGTCCAGAAAGCTTGCGCGACAAGTTATTTCCGGCCCTACACGAACACCGACGTGATCGGGTGTGAAATCGGTGGGGCCTGCAAGAACGTGATCGCGCTGGCGTGCGGCATGGCGTCCGGCATCGGGCTGGGGGAGAACACGATCGCGAGCCTGATCACCCGAGGACTCGCGGAGATCATCCGACTCGGAGTCGCATCGGGAGCCAACGCCGCGACGCTCGCGGGCCTGGCGGGCGTCGGCGACCTCGTGGCCACCTGCACGTCGCCGCTGTCCCGGAACCGGTCCTTCGGTGAGCGGCTGGGGCTCGGAGGGTCGCTCGAGAGCGCCCAGGCCGCGACCCACGGCCAGATCGCCGAAGGCGTGAAGTCGTGTACGTCGGTGCGCGCCCTGGCCGCTGCGAAGGGGGTCGAGATGCCGCTCACGGACGCCGTGCACCGGGTGTGCCACGAGGGCATGTCGGTTCACGACGCGGTCGGTATGTTGCTGGGGCGCCGCATCAAACCCGAGTAGTTCCGGGCACTTCGGGCAGTATCGAATCGAGCTGTTCGGTCGGTTCGTGGCGAGGCCGCTCGCAACGGTACGGTTTGGGGCGTGAACAATCCGCGTACCAGGGTCGCCGTCGTCTTCGGTGGCCGCAGCAACGAGCATTCGGTGTCCTGTGTCTCCGCCGGCAGCGTCCTGAGGAACCTCGACCCGGATCGCTACGAAGTGGTACCGATCGGCATCACGACCGACGGCGCGTGGGTGCTGGGCTCGACCGATCCCGCGGACCTCGCGATCCGCGACCGGTCCATGCCGACCGTGGACGCGGACGGCAAGGCTCTCACCCTCACCGCGGACCCGACCCGTGCGGGTGCCGTCGTCGCTCTCGACGACAAGCAGGCTGGTCAGGCGCTCGCGTCGGTCGACGTCGTGTTCCCGGTCCTGCACGGTGCGTACGGCGAGGACGGCACCATCCAGGGCCTGCTCGAGCTGGCCGGCATTCCCTACGTCGGTCCCGGCGTCCTCGCCAGCGCGGCGGGCATGGACAAGGAGTTCACCAAGAAGCTGCTGGCGGCCGAGGGTCTGCCGGTCGGGTTCCAGGTGGTGCTCCGCCCGGGCACGTCGACCGTCACCGACGAGCAGAAGCAGCAGCTGGGGCTGCCGGTGTTCGTGAAGCCGGCCCGTGGCGGTTCGTCGATCGGCATCACGCGGGTGGCGGACTGGTCGCAGTTCGACGCCGCGGTGGCCGTCGCCCGCTCGCACGACCCCAAGGTGATCGTCGAGTCGGCGATCGTCGGGCGCGAGGTGGAATGCGGCGTCCTCGAATTCCCCGACGGTGACGTGCGGGCCAGCGTGGTCGCCGAGATCCGCATGCCCGACACCGACGGGGACGAGTCCGCGTTCTACGACTTCGACACCAAGTACCTCGACGACGTCTGCGAATTCGACGTTCCGGCCAAGCTCGACGACGACGTCAGCGAACAGATCCGCGCCCTCGCGGTCCGTGCCTTCCGCGCGCTGGACTGCCAGGGGCTGGCCCGCGTCGACTTCTTCGTCACTGCGGACGGACCCGTGATCAACGAGATCAACACGATGCCGGGCTTCACGTCGATCTCGATGTACCCGCGCATGTGGCAGGCCGCCGGTGTCGAGTACGAGACGCTCGTCTCGACGCTCGTCGACACGGCCGTGGCGCGCGGGACGGGGCTGCGCTGAGCTGAGCCGAGCGCCGCGGCGTCGGACCCCGGCCCGCGCGCGACCCGCTACGGGTTGGGGACCGGCGCGGGGTCGAGCGGCTTCTGCGGCAGCGCCTCGGAAACCGCAGCGGACGCGTCCTGCAGGGGCGTCGGGCCCGATCCGTTGGGCACGGTCAACGCGACGTACACGCCGCGGTCGACGGCGTACCACGTGCTGGCCTCGATGCCCTGCGAGGCGCCGGAGATCTCGAACCACTGGACGCCGTCGACGACGCTGAGCGGCGATGCCTGGTCGAACTCCGGGGGACGCGGCAGACCGCACCGCATCACGACGGGCTCGCCCTCGTCGGGCTGCCACGCGGCGGTCGCCTCGGGTGCAGGGTCGCGCAGTTCGGCGCGCGTGTAGTCGCCGAGGTTCTCGGGCAGGTCGTTCATCAATGTCGTGCATTCCGCGGACTGCGCTGCCGGCGCCTCCACGGGGCCGAGCCCGACATCTTCCTTCACGGGTGAACGCCCGGCGATCGCGGCGGCGACGATGACGCCGATGACGAGCGCGACGGGGAGGGCGACCGCGGTCGCGATCAGCGCGGGACTGCGCTTCTCGGACGGGTGCGGTTCGTTCTGATCGGTGGTGGGGTTCTCGGGTTCGGACATCTCAGTTCTCGGTCGGTGCGGCTGGCGCCGCGATCTGGCAGGTCAGGATGCGGGTGATCCCGCGGACCTTCTTCATGTCGTCGACGACGTCGGACAGCGCGGCCTCGGCGGGTGCGCCGACGCGGGCGATCACGTCGTACGGCCCCAACACGTCCTCGGCGGAATCGACGCCGGTGATCCGGGACAGCGTCGCCGCGATCGCCGCGGCCTTGCCGACCTCGGTCTGGATCAGTACGTAAGCCTGCACCACGGGTCCGTCCTTCCCGTCGTCGTGCGCCGTCGCCTCGGTAGAGTCGCGGAGACCCACGGGACTCCGGTCCCGGCGCCCCGCACCGGATGCCCGGCCGCACACTAAAAGGTACCGCAGTTGCGGGAGGCGAATCCCGGGACCGGGAGACCGCCGGCGCACACGAGTACGCACATCAGCATTGGGAGGCCCACCATCGAATCCTCGCGACCGCAGCAGGACGACGACGATCGCACCGTGGCGTCGGTGGGGGAGTTCGCGGTGATCGGGCGGGCCGTGGAACGACGCAGGCAACCGTCGACGACGCTGCTCGGGCCGGGCGACGACGCGGCCGTGGTGCGGATGCCGGACGGCCGGGCCGCGGTGTCGGCGGACATGCTCGTCGAACATCGGCACTTCCGGCTGGACTGGTCGACACCCGAGCAGGTGGGCCGAAAAGCGGTGGCCCAGAACGGTGCGGACATCGCCGCGATGGGAGGGCGTCCGACGGCGTTCCTCGTCTCGCTGGGCTGCCCGCCCGACACCCCACTCGCGGTTGCCGCGGGCATCTCGGACGGTCTCGGCAGTGCCGCGGAGGCTCTCGGCGCGGGTGTGGTCGGCGGCGATCTGGTGCAGGCCGACGAGGTCGTCGTGTCGGTCACGGTCCTCGGCGACCTCGAAGGCCGCAGTCCGGTGCTGCGCTCGGGTGCGCGAGAGGGCGACGTCGTCGCTGTCGCCGGGGCGCTCGGCCGGTCGGCTGCGGGACTGGCGTTGCTGCTCGCCGGCGTGGACCCGTCGGTTCCGGGTGCGGCGGAGTTGATCGACGCGCACCGGGTCCCCACACCGCCCTACGAGCAGGGCGTCGCGGCCGCGGTCGCCGGCGCGAGCGCGATGACCGACGTCTCCGACGGTCTCGTCGCCGACCTCGGCCACATCGCGGACGCGTCGGGCGTCGGGATCCGGATCGACCGGGGGCGGATCGACGCGTCCGCCGGTTTGCTCGATGCGGCGCGCGATCTCGGGCGGGATCCGTGGGAGTGGATCCTGACCGGTGGCGAGGACCACGCCCTGGCGGCGACGTTCCCGCCCGGAACGGTGCTTCCGGACGGCTGGTCGGCGATCGGCGAGGTGGTCTCCGGTGTGGACGCCGACGGCGGCAGGGTGCTGGTCGACGGGCATCCGTGGACGGTGTCCGGTGGCTGGCAGAGCTTCGACGCGGGATAGGTTGCACGCATGGCTATCTACGCACTCGGTGATCGCGAACCGGACATCGCACCGGACGCCTACGTCCATCCCGACGCCGTCGTGATCGGCGCCGTGACCCTCGGGCCGGGCGCCTCGATCTGGCCGCAGGCGGTGCTGCGCGGCGACTACGGCACGATCAGCGTCGGCGCCGGCACCAACATCCAGGACGGCACCGTCGTCCACTGCACGTCGATCGACGCGACCGTCATCGGCGCCGGCTGCGTGGTCGGGCACAACGCCCACATCGAGGGGGCGCAGATCGGCGACAACTGCCTCATCGCGTCCGGCGCCGTCGTGCTGAACGGCTCGACGGTGGGTGCCGGATCGGTGGTCGGGGCGGGCGCCGTCGTGCCGTTCAAGTTCGAGGTGCCGCCGCGCAGCATGGCGCTCGGTGTGCCGGCCAAGGTGCGCGAGGGCTACGAGGTTCCCGAGGGTCACCTCGAACTCAACGTGAAGCTGTACGCGGCGAATGCCGCGTTCTACCGCGACGCGCTGCGCAGGCTCGACTGATGGCGGCAAAGGCGCTGACGGACCTGATCGACCCCGGGTGGGCGAAGGCCCTCGCACCGGTCGAGGGCCGGATCGCCGAGATGGGCGACTTCCTGCGCGCCGAGATCGCCGCCGGACGACAGTACCTCCCGAGTGGTGAGAACGTGCTGCGCGCGTTCACGCATCCCTTCGAGGACGTGCGCGTCCTCATCGTCGGTCAGGATCCGTACCCGACACCCGGACATGCTGTGGGCCTGAGCTTCTCGGTGGCGCCGGACGTCCGGCCGGTGCCGCGGAGCCTGAACAACATCTTCGCCGAGTACAGCCGGGACCTCGGGTACCCGACGCCGTCGAACGGCGACCTGACGCCCTGGACCGAGAACGGTGTGCTGTTGCTGAACAGGGTGCTGACCGTCGCGCCGGGGGAGGCCGGGTCGCACCGCCGGAAGGGCTGGGAGGCGGTCACGGAACAGGCGATCCGCGCGCTCGTGGAGCGGCAGTCGCCGATGGTCGCGATCCTGTGGGGGCGTGACGCTGCCACACTGAAGCCGATGCTCGGCGACGTTCCCACGATCGAGTCGGCGCACCCGTCGCCGCTGTCGGCGTCCCGCGGCTTCTTCGGGTCGCGGCCGTTCAGTCGCGCCAACGAGTTGCTCGCCGAACTCGGTGCGAACCAGGTGGATTGGCGTCTGCCCTGACGCCTCGGTGTCGATAGGGTGGCGGGTGCGCGAGGAGAGCGACACCGACGAGGACCGGCTGCGTTTCCTCGACTCGTTCGGGCTCGAAGCCGCCACCGTCTACCACTCGGGGGACTTCGGGGTGGACCTCTCTGACGACCGGGGTCTGTTCGAACAGGCCTTCCTGGCCGGCTACTGGCCGAAGGTGCACTTCCGTGCGGACCGGACCCCGGTCGCCGTGACCGTGGAGGCCTGACGAGCGACCGGGATCCGCGGTTCCCGCTTACGCGTTGCGCACCGACGAGAAGTCGGGGCGACGCTTCTCGACGAACGCGTCGACACCCTCGCGGCCGGTGGGACCGTCGGCTGCGGCGGAGATCGACGCGGTCTCGGCGTCGAGCTGCTCGGACAGCGAGTTGGCCCGGCTGCTCGCGAAGAGCTTCTTGATCCCGGCGTAGGACGCGGTCGGGCCGGCTGCGAGCGTCCGTGCCACACGCAGGGCTTCGTCCTGCACCTGGTCGTCTTCGACGATCCGGCTGAGCAGGCCGAGACGCACGGACTCCTCGCCGTTCAGGACGGCGTCGGTGAGCAGGATCTCCCGTGCGCGTGACGCACCGACGATGCGCGGCAGCGTCCACGACATGCCGCCGTCCGGTGTGAAGCCGATGGACGGGTACGCGGGACGCAGCTTGGTCGAGGTGCCACCGATCGCGATGTCCGCGAGACACACGATGCTCATGCCGGCGCCGGCAGCCCAGCCGTGGACCGCCGCGACGACCGGGACCGTGGTGTCGTCGAGCGCGCGCACGAACTCGTGGAACGCGGTCGCGATCTCGCCGACGAACTCGCCGCGACGCTCGGCCGAGGCGAAAGCCCGAACGTTGCCTCCGGCGCAGAAGTTCGCGCCGTCACCGACGAGAAGCACCGCGCCCACGTCGCTGCCGGCCGCGCGCAGTGCGGCAGTCGCCTCGGTGATTCCGTCGATGTCGAGGGAGGTTCCGTTCGCGGCAGTTGCCACGGCCACGCGGAGGACGCCGTCCTCGATCCGGACATTGCTGGGTGCTTCTGTTGCAGTCACGTGGAGCACACTAGCCGCTCGATCGGGCCGGTCCGGTAGTCCGGTCCCATCCACCGCGACGGTCACGAGCGGCCGAGAGCCCCTCCGGACGAGCCGCGAAAACGACTGAGCCCCCGACACCGAGGTGTCGGGGGCTCAGTCGAAGAACTGTGCTGTGAGCGGAATCAGCCGCGCACGACCTTGCCGGCCTTCAGGCAAGAGGTGCAGACGTTCAGCTTCTTGGTGTTGCCGGGGGCAACCTGAGCACGAACGGGCTGGATGTTCGGGTTCCAGCGACGGTTGGTACGCCGGTGCGAGTGCGAGACCGACTTACCGAAGCCGGGCCCCTTGGCGCATACGTCGCAGACGGCAGCCATAGTCGCGAACTCCTTGTGATAGTCAAACATTGTCTTGTTCTTGCCTACGAACACGCGAAGTGGAACGACCCGTGCGAGGCAACCCTGCAAGGGTAACCGCATCCGCATGGATTGGCCAAATCATCGGGCCCGAGGCGAACTACAGTGCGGTTCGGGCCGTGTCGAAGACTGGAATGACGGTACAGGTTGCGCGTGGGCCGCGTTCGAGGGGTACGTCGGATGGCCCCGCTAAGCTGGCGGTCTGGGACGGCTGGGCGGGTAGTGGCCCCGTCCCGCTGCTGGTGTGGCCGATGCGCGGAGAGGACGAACACGGGTGCTCGAGGTCCTGGAGGCGGTCGACGGCTCCGCTCTGTACCGATGGGCCGACGCGTGTGTCACCGGCATCGAGAAGCGCTGCGACGAGATCAACGATCTCAATGTCTTCCCCGTCCCGGACGCGGACACCGGAACGAATCTGCTCGCAACGATGCGCGCAGCGGTCCGGGCCGCCGCACCACTGTCCGCGGACGAGCGCGGGGCCGACGCGTCCGCCGTGGCCCGGGCGCTCGCGCGCGGGGCGGTGACGGGCGCGCGCGGAAACTCGGGTGCGATTCTCTCCCAGGTGCTGCGGGGGGTCGCCGAGTCCACGAAGTCGCACAGGCTCGACGCCGACACCTTCCGTTCGGCGCTGCGGCACGCATCGGATCTGGCTCTCGAGGCTGTCAGCGTCCCGATGGAGGGAACCATCGTCACGGTGCTCGCGGCCGCCGCCGACGCGGTGGCCGCGGAGGCCGCGGGTGCTCCGCTTGCGCGGCTGTCGGCGGTGGCCGCGGATGCGGCGGCCGAGGCGCTGCTCCGGACTCCGTCGCAGCTCGCCGTGCTCGGTGCGGCCGGCGTGGTCGACGCCGGTGGCCGGGGTCTGGTCGTCATCCTCGACGCCCTGGTCGAGGTGATCTGCGGTGTGCCCCCGGCTCGGGAGGCCTTCCTGGCGCCGGCCGGCGAGGGTGCGGCGACCGGCGCGGAGCACGTGTGCGGCCCCGCGCACCTCGTCCACGAGGTCGCCGGCCAGGACTACGAGGTGATGTACCTCGTCGCCGAATCGGACGAGGCACGCATCGCGGATCTGCGTGGTCGGCTCTGTTCCCTGGGGGATTCCGTCGTGATCGTCGGTGACGGTTCGGACGAGATGCCCACGTGGTCGGTCCACGTGCACTGCAGCGACGCGGGAGCCGCCGTCGAGGCCGGACTCGAGGCCGGGCGCCTGCACAGCGTTCGCATCACGTGTTTCGTGCTCGACGCTGCCCGCGCCGACGTCCCGGACCCCGCCACCCCACGCGCGGTGCTGTCCGTGGTGGAGGGGCCGGGCGCGGCGGAACTGTTCGAGCAGGAGGGCGCGCGGGTACTGCGGTCCGACGGCGCCGTCACCCCCGAGCAGTTGCTCGCGGCCATCCGGGGCACCGGCCGCCGCGAGGTCGTGGTGCTGCCGAACGGCGCGTTGCCGGCCCAGGACCTGATCGCGGTGGGCGCGCGGGCCCGCGCCGATGCGCGCGACGTCGTCTTCCTGCCCAGCTCGTCGATGGTGCAGGCACTCGCGGCGCTCGCCGTGCACGACGCCGAGCGGCTGGCGGTCGACGACGCGTTCGCGATGTCGGAAGCGGCGGCGGCCACCCGCTGGGGTTCGCTTCGGGTCGCGGAGGAACGCGCCCTCACCTACGTCGGGACGTGCGAACCGGGGGACGGACTGGGCCTCGTCGGGCACGAGGTCGTGGTGATCGAACGGGACGTCGTGGCCGCCGGATGCCGGCTCGTCGACCTCGTTCTGGGGGCCGGCGGCGAGCTCGTGACGGTGCTCCTGGGCGCGCAGGCGAGCGAGGGGCTGGGGGAGCGGGTCGCGGACTACATCACGTCCCGCCATCCGGGGGTCGAGGTGATGGTCTACCGGGGTGGGCAGAGCCGCGATCTGTTGCAGTTCGGCGTCGAGTAGAAGGCGAGTCGATAGTGAGCACGGCGACGGGACACCCGACATGGCGACGCTGACGGATCGCCTCGACCACCTGCTGGGGGCGAAGACGGCCGACGCGCTCGTCGAGGCGTTCGACATCCGCACGGTCGAGGACCTGCTGCGGCACTACCCCCACCGGTACGCCGCACAGGGGCGGGAACTGACGGAGAAGGAGCCGGAGGAGGGTTCGCACGTCACGATCATCGCCCGAGTCGTCAAGGCCGACGTCGTGAACATGAAGAGCCGCCGCGGCCAGATGCTCAAGGTGGTGCTCGCGGCCGAGTCGCAGAGCGTCGACGTCACGTTCTTCAACCCGCACAAGGTCAAGCACGCTGTGCGTGTCGGTGTCCGGGCGATGTTCTCCGGCACCGTGAAGTACTTCCGCAACAAGTGGAGCCTGACGCATCCGAGCTACCTGATCCTGCCCGAGCCGGCGGAGGGCGAGGATCCGGTGGTGTCCATGGCACACGTGCAGGGGGCGGGTTCCCTCGCCGGAATGGCGCGCGCCACGCAGGATTCCGGTTCCGGCGTCGACATGTCGATCTTCGACCGCGAGCTGATCCCGCTGTACCCGGCGACGCGGGAGGTGGAGAGCTGGACGATCCTCCGTTGCGTGCGTCAGGTGCTCGATCAGCTCGACACAGTCGAGGATCCGCTGCCGGACGCGGTGCGTGGGGAACAAGGCTTGATCGGGCTCGACGAGGCCCTGCGCCTGGTGCACCTACCCGAGACCCGCGACGACATCGGCCGTGCGCAGGAGCGTCTGCGATTCGACGAGGCGGCGGCACTGCAGTTGGTGCTCGCGCAGCGCCGACGGGACATCGCGGCGCGGGTGGCGCCGCAGTGCCCGCCGAAGCCGGACGGATTGGCTGCCGCATTCGACGAGATGCTGCCGTTCGAGCTCACCGAGGGGCAGAAGGAGGTGGCCGAGGAGATTTCGGCCGATCTCGCCCGCCGGCACCCGATGAACCGCCTGTTGCAGGGTGAGGTGGGTTCCGGCAAGACGATCGTGGCGCTCCGGGCGATGCTGCAGGCCGTCGATGCCGGATACCAGTGCGCACTGCTCGCCCCCACGGAAGTGCTTGCGGCGCAGCATGCCCGGTCGCTGCGGGAGATGCTCGGGCCGCTCGGCGCTGCCGGTGAGCTGGGGGCCGCGGACGTGGCGACCAAGGTGACGCTCCTGACGGGATCGATGTCGACCAAGGCGCGTCGGGCAGCGCTCCTGGACATCGTGACCGGTGATTCGGGGATCGTCATCGGCACACACGCGCTGATTCAGGACAACGTGGAGTTCTTCGACCTCGGCTTCGTCGTGGTCGACGAGCAGCACCGCTTCGGTGTCGAGCAGCGCGACGAGCTGCGCAAGCGAGCCAAGGAGGGGCTCAGCCCGCACCTGCTGGTGATGACCGCGACGCCGATTCCCCGCACGATCGCGATGACGGTGCTCGGCGATCTCGAGACGTCGACGCTGCGGCAGCTGCCGCAGGGGCGCGCGCCGATCGTGAGCAAGGTCGTGGCGGCACGGCAGACCCCGCAGTGGGTCGCCCGGGCGTGGGAGCGGATCCGGGAGGAGGTGGCCGACGGACGGCAGGCGTACGTGGTGTGCTCGCGGATCGGTGACGGCGACAGCGATGCCGAACTGATCAAGGCCGGCAAGGAGCCGCCGGAGACGAAGTCGGCCGTCGATCTCTTCGACGAACTGCGGTCGGGGCCCATGCAAGATCTGCGGCTCGGACTCTTGCACGGGCGGCTGCCATCCGACGAGAAGGACGCGGTGATGCGCGACTTCACGGCCGGTGCGATCGACGTCCTCATCTGCACCACGGTGGTGGAGGTGGGTGTCAACGTCCCCAACGCGACCGTCATGGTGTTGGTCGACGCGGATCGGTTCGGCGTCAGCCAGCTTCATCAGCTGCGCGGCCGGGTGGGTCGCGGCAGCCATCAGGGACTGTGCATCCTCATCACCGACATGATGCCGGGATCGCCGGCTTTCGAGCGACTGACCGCCGTCGCCGGGACCAACGACGGCTTCGAACTCGCCCAGCTCGATCTGCGCCAGCGTCGAGAGGGCGATGTCCTCGGCTCGGCCCAGTCGGGCAGCGCGACGACGTTGCGGTTGCTGTCCCTGCTCGAGCACGAGGACGTGATCGCGTCGGCGCAGGAGTTCGCCCGCGGTGTCGTCGACGACGACCCGGATCTGTCCCGCCACCCCGGTCTGGCGGCGATGGTGGCGGCCGCGCTCGATTCCGAGAGGATCGAATTTCTGGAGAAGTCCTAGAAGTTTCCGGGTGCCCTCCCGGCCCTCCGGATCCGGTGTCGGAGGCCGAGCACGGCCACCGAGTACGGCCTGTGCAGGGCACTTCTTCTCCGGTTTGCAAACTTGCCAATTTCGCATGTCAGAGCAGCTGTTTGTGAAGCTTGCGAAGCGTTCCGCATCATGGGACGCCCCGCTCACGGCACGCCGCGCGGCAAGGTACTTTGCTTCCCATGTTCACCAAAGTCCTCGTCGCCAACCGCGGCGAAATCGCCATCCGCGCGTTCCGTGCCGCCTACGAACTGGGTGCCGGGACCGTTGCGGTGTTCCCGTACGAAGACCGCAACTCGGTGCACCGCCTGAAGGCGGACGAGGCGTACCAGATCGGTGAGGTCGGTCATCCGGTCCGCGCGTACCTCTCGGTCGAAGAGATCATCGCGGCGGCCGAGCGTGCCGGTGCGGACGCGATCTACCCCGGCTACGGCTTCCTGTCCGAGAACCCGGACCTGGCCGCGGCGTGCGAAGCGAACGGCATCACGTTCGTGGGCCCGTCAGCCGAGGTACTCGAGCTGACCGGCAACAAGGCGCGTGCGATCGCGGCCGCGAAGGCAGCGGGCCTGCCGGTGCTGGCATCGTCGGAGCCCTCGTCGGACGTCGAGGCGTTGCTCGCGGCCTCCGAGGACATGGAGTTCCCCGTCTTCGTCAAGGCCGTCGCCGGCGGCGGCGGACGCGGTATGCGCCGGGTCGCCGAGCGTGCGCAACTGCGGGAGGCGATCGAGGCGGCCTCGCGAGAGGCCGAGTCGGCGTTCGGTGATCCGACGGTGTTCCTCGAACAGGCCGTCGTCGACCCGCGTCACATCGAGGTACAGATCCTCGCCGACGGCGAGGGCAACGTCATCCACCTGTTCGAGCGCGACTGCTCGTTGCAGCGGCGGCACCAGAAGGTGATCGAGCTCGCGCCGGCCCCCAATCTCGATCCCGCACTGCGAGATCGGATCTGCGCCGACGCGGTCGCGTTCGCCAAGCAGATCGGTTACCGCTGCGCGGGCACGGTCGAGTTCCTCCTCGACACCCGCGGCAACCACGTCTTCATCGAGATGAACCCGCGAATCCAGGTGGAGCACACGGTCACCGAGGAGATCACCGACGTCGATCTGGTGCAGGCGCAGCTGCGCATCGCGTCGGGCGAGACGCTGGCCGATCTCGGTCTGGCACAGGACAAGATCACGATCCGCGGCGCCGCACTGCAGTGCCGCATCACGACCGAGGACCCCGCCAACGGATTCCGCCCCGACACCGGTCGGATCACCGCGTACCGCACCCCGGGCGGCGCGGGCGTGCGCTTGGACGGCGGCGCGAACCTGGGCGCAGAGGTCGGCGCCCACTTCGACTCGATGCTCGTCAAGCTGACCTGCCGTGGTCGCGACCTCGAGGCCGCCGTCGCCCGCGCCCGCCGCGCCGTCACGGAGTTCCGCATCCGCGGTGTCTCCACGAACATCCCGTTCCTGCAGGCGGTTCTGGACGACCCCGACTTCCGTGCGGGACGCGTGACGACGTCGTTCATCGAGCAGCGGCCCGAGTTGCTGACGCTGCGCAGCTCGGCCGACCGTGGCACCAAGATCCTCAACTACCTGGCCGACGTGACGGTCAACAAGCCGCACGGCGAGCGTCCGACCGCGGTGTACCCGCACGACAAGCTCCCCAAGGTCGATCTCGGTGTCGCCCCGCCGGACGGGTCGCGCCAGAAGCTGCTCGCCCTCGGACCCGAGGGATTCGCGAAGGCACTGCGCGAGCAGAAGGCGCTCGCGGTCACCGACACCACGTTCCGCGACGCGCACCAGTCGCTGCTCGCCACCCGGGTGCGCACGTCCGGACTGCTGGACGTCGCCGGTCACGTCGCGCGGATGACGCCCGAACTGCTCTCGATCGAGGCGTGGGGCGGAGCGACCTACGACGTGGCGCTGCGCTTCCTGCACGAGGATCCCTGGTACCGGCTCGCGGCGCTGCGCGAGGCCGTACCGAACATCAACCTGCAGATGCTGCTGCGCGGCCGTAACACCGTCGGCTACACCCCGTACCCGGAGAAGGTCACCCGCGCGTTCGTGCAGGAGGCCGCCGACACCGGCATCGACATCTTCCGGATCTTCGACGCGCTCAACAACGTCGACCAGATGCGTCCCGCGATCGAGGCGGTCCGCGAGACCGGCACCACGGTCGCCGAGGTCGCGATGTCGTACACCGGCGACCTGGCGAACCCGGACGAGAAGCTCTACACCCTCGACTACTACCTGCGTCTGGCGGAGGAGATCGTCGAGGCGGGCGCCCACATCCTCGCGATCAAGGACATGGCCGGCCTGCTGCGTGCCCCCGCCGCCACCAAGCTCGTGACCGCACTGCGCTCCAACTTCGACCTGCCGGTGCATGTGCACACCCACGACACTCCCGGCGGCCAGCTCGCGACCTACCTCGCCGCGTGGCACGCCGGAGCGGACGCCGTCGACGGTGCCTCGGCGCCGCTGTCGGGCACCACCAGCCAGCCCGCGCTGTCGGCGATCGTCGCCGCCGCCGCGCACAGCGAGTTCGACACCGGCATCGACCTGCAGGCCGTGTGCGATCTCGAGCCCTACTGGGAAGCGCTGCGAAAGGTGTACGCGCCGTTCGAGTCCGGCATCCCCGCCCCCACCGGTCGCGTCTACACCCACGAGATTCCGGGCGGTCAGCTGTCGAACCTGCGTCAGCAGGCCATCGCCCTCGGTCTCGGCGACCGCTTCGAGGAGGTCGAGGCGAAGTACGCCGCCGCCGACCGGATGCTGGGCCGCCTGGTCAAGGTGACGCCGTCGTCGAAGGTGGTCGGCGACCTCGCGCTGCACCTCGTGGGATCGAACGTCCCCGCCGACGAATTCGCCTCGGATCCCGCCCGTTTCGACATCCCGGATTCGGTGGTCGGGTTCCTGCGCGGCGAACTCGGCACCCCTCCCGGAGGGTGGCCCGAGCCGTTCCGCAGCAAGGCGCTCGAGGGTCGCGGTGCCGCGAAGCCCGAGGTGCAGCTCACGCCCGAGGACGAGAAGGGACTGTCCGGATCGTCCAAGGAACGGCAGGCCACCCTCAACCGGTTGATGTTCCCCGGCCCGGCGAGGGAGTTCGAGGAGCACCGCGACAAGTACGGCGACACCTCGCAGCTGTCGGCCAACCAGTTCTTCTACGGCCTGCGCCGCGGCGAGGAACACCGGGTCAAGCTCGGCAAGGGCGTCGAGCTGCTCATCGGGCTCGAGGCGATCTCCGAACCCGACGAGCGCGGCTACCGCACCGTCATGTGCATCCTCAACGGCCAGTTGCGTCCGGTGTCGGTGCGCGACCGCTCCATCGCGAGCGAGGTGCCCGCGGCGGAGAAGGCCGACCGGAACAACCCCGGCCACGTCGCCGCCCCGTTCGCGGGTGCGGTCACCCTGGTCGTGACCGAGGGCCAGCAGGTCTCGGCCGGTGACACCGTTGCCACGATCGAGGCCATGAAGATGGAGGCCGCGATCACGGCGCCGCGCAGCGGTATCGTCTCGCGAGTTGCCATCGCCGGTGCCTCGCAGGTCGAGGGTGGCGATCTCCTGGCGGTCGTCTCGACGCGGGAGACAACCGGCAACGAGTGACCGTGGGCGAGTGAACAGGACTGCAGTGTGACAAGAATCGTCGCCGGCCGTGCCGGAGGCAGGCGTTTGAAGGTGCCCGCGAGCGGGACCCGCCCGACGTCCGAGCGAGTCCGCGAGGCCCTGTTCAGTTCGCTCGACAGCCGCATCGACCTCGAGGGCGCCGCCGTGCTCGACCTGTACGCGGGTTCCGGCGCCCTCGGGCTCGAGGCGCTCTCGCGGGGCGCCGCTCACGTGCTGCTGGTCGAGTCGGACGCGAAGGCCGCCGCCGTCGTCAAGCAGAACGTGGCGGCGGTCGGCCTGAGCGGTGCGGTCGTTCGCACGGCCCCCGTCGCAGCCGTCGTGGGCGGTGCGGCCGAGCGCGAATTCGACGTGGTGCTGGCCGATCCGCCGTACGCCGTGACAGAGGAGGCGGTGACCTCCGTGCTCTCCGATCTCGTCGCGCACGGCTGGGTGGGGGAGGGCTCCATCGTGGTCGTCGAGCGCTCCTCCCGCTCGCCCGAGACCACGTGGCCCGACGGCATGCGCCCGGAGCGGACCAAGCGTTACGGCGAGACCCGGATCGAGGTCGCCACCTGCTACGGTCTGGACTCATGACTGGCGCCGTCTGCCCCGGATCCTTCGACCCCGTGACCAATGGCCACCTCGACGTGATCGGACGTGCTGCGGCACTGTTCGACGAGGTGGTCGTCACCGTGATGATCAACAAGAGCAAGCGCGGTCTGTTCAGCGTCGAGGAACGCATCGAGATGCTCGAGGACGCCACCGGCGACCTGCCGAACGTGCGGGTCGCGTCGTGGCACGGGCTGCTGGTGGATTATGCCAAGTCGCAAGGGATCTCGGCGATCGTCAAGGGCCTGCGCGGTGCCAACGACTTCGACTACGAGCTGCAGATGGCGCAGATGAACCAGAAGCTGTCGGGAGTCGACACGCTCTTCATCCCCACCAACCCCACGTACAGCTACCTCTCCAGTTCGCTGGTCAAGGAGGTCGCGACGTTCGGTGGCGACGTGGCGGACATGGTCCCGGAGAAGGTGCACGCGCGGCTCGTGGCGCGGCTCGCCGAGCGGGCCCAGGAGAAGGGCTGACGAAGGGCTGACGAACTCCTTCGTCCGACACACCGGCGCCGCGGCGGCGGGTGTGCGGGGTCTGGGGCAAACTGTCTTTCAGCACCAGCGATGGCATTCGACGATTGGGGTTGTGCGTGTACCGGGTATTCGAGGCACTCGACGAGCTTGTCGCGATCGTCGAGGAGGCGCGTGGAGTTCCGATGACCGCGGGGTGCGTCGTACCGCGTGGCGACGTCCTCGAACTGCTCGACGACGTCCGGGATGCGATTCCCGGTGAACTCGACGACGCGCAGGACGTGCTCGATCATCGCGACAAGCTGGTCGGCGACGCCCGCCAGAGTTCCGAGCAGATGGTGACGACGGCCAACGCGCAGGCGCACCAGACGATCACCGAGGCTCGCGAGGACGCGGACCGAATTCTCGCCGACGCCAAGGCGCAGGCCGATCGCATGGTCGCCGAGGCGCGCTCGCATGCCGAGCAGTTGGTCCACGAGGCACGCGCCGAGGCCGACGCGACGGTCGCCGAGGGTCAGCGCGAGTACGACTCGCTCACCGGGCGCGCGCGGGCCGAGTCGGACCGCATGATCGAGTCCGGCAAGGCCTCGTACGAGCGCTCCGTCGCGGACGGCATCGCCGAGCAGGAGCGACTGGTGTCGCAGGCCGAGGTGGTCCAGGCCGCCAACGCGGAGTCGGCGCGCGTGATCGACGCCGCCCATGCCGAGTCGGATCGACTGCGCTCGGAATGCGACCTGTACGTCGACACCAAGCTCGCAGAGTTCGAGGACTTCCTGAACGGCACCATCCGGTCCGTGGGGCGTGGTCGCCAGCAGTTGCGGACGGGGACCGGGGTACCGGACTACGACGCCGGCTACGGCGACCGCCGCCGCTAGAAGGCCCCGGATCGGCGGCCGATCGACTGCCGATTTCGCCTCTCCGGGTTACATCGCGTACCGTGGAGTGGTTGCCCTACCCTGTGCTTCCTGAAAGAGATTCCGGTGTCATCCCATCATCGCAGTGCCTCACGTCCCGCCCGGGACGAGGGTTTCGTGCTGGATACGCTCTCGCTGGGCCGTCGGCCCGGTTCGATGCGTACGGTGTCACGGGTTGTCCCGGCTCCTTCCCGGATCGGTCTCGACATGGTCGCGATCGAAGAGGGTGCGGACGTGACTTTCGATCTGCGGCTCGAGTCGGTGTCCGAGGGTGTCCTCGTCACCGGCTCCGTCAGTGCGGACATCGTGGGCGAGTGCTCGCGGTGCCTCGAGCCGTTCACCGATTCGGTGAACCTCTACCTCACGGAGCTGTTCGCGTACCCGGACAGCGCCACCGAGGAGACCACCGAGGAGGACGAGGTCTACCGGGTCGTGGACGACGAGATCGACCTCGAACCGGTGATCGTCGATGCGGTCGGACTGGAGCTTCCGCTCCAGCCGTTGTGCAGCGACGACTGTGAGGGATTGTGTCCCGAATGTGGCATTCGCCTGGCGATTGCGGAATCCGGGCACGGTCATGAAATAATGGATCCTCGCTGGGCTGGGCTCGCAGCCAAATTCGGTGCAGGATCCGACGCCAGCAATGCAACTGCTGATGCCAGCAAGATCAACGAGGAGAAGTAGACGTGGCTGTTCCCAAGCGCAGAATGTCGCGGTCCAACACGAGGTCGCGACGGAGCCAGTGGAAGACCACTGCGCCCACCCTCATCACCTGCCCGAACCGTGCGTGCGGCGAGAAGACGCTGCCCCACGTTGCGTGCCCGTCGTGCGGCACCTACAAGGGCCGTCAGGTTACCGCAGCGGTCTAGTCTGCTAAGTCGCGCTGTGACCAGCAAAAAAAGCAATACAGCTTACGCCGGCGGCGAGGAAGATCACGGATCTCTCCTCGCCGCCCTTGGCGTGCCTCTGACGGAGGATCTGCTGACGCTCGCGTTGACCCATCGCTCGTACGCGTACGAGCACGGCGGGTTGCCGACCAACGAGCGCCTCGAGTTCCTCGGTGACTCGGTCCTGGGACTGACGATCACCGAGCGCCTCTACACGGCCCACCCCGAGAAGTCCGAGGGTGAGCTCGCGAAGATCCGCGCCAGCATCGTCAACATGCACGCCCTCGCGGAGGTGGCGCGCGGTCTGGGGCCCGGTGGTCTCGGTGCGCACCTGCTCCTCGGCAAGGGCGAGGAGATGACGGGTGGCCGCGACAAGCCGAGCATCCTGGCCGACGGCATGGAGTCGCTCCTCGGTGCGATCCACCTCGAGCACGGAATCGACACTGCCCGACGGGTGGTGCTCGATCTGTTCGCCGATCTGCTCTCGCGTGCCCCGAAACTCGGTGCCGGCCTGGACTGGAAGACCAGCCTCCAGGAACTGACCGCCGAACGTGGCATCGGTGTCCCGTCGTACGAGATCACCGCGACCGGTCCCGACCACGACAAGGAGTTCACCGCGACGGTCGTCGTCGGTGGCGATGCTTTCGGTGTCGGTGTGGGCAGGTCGAAGAAGGAAGCCGAGCAGAAGGCCGCCAGCACCGCGTGGAGCGCGCTGTCCGAGGCTGCGCAGTCGGTCGTCCTTCCCGACGACACTGTCGTCGAGTCCTGACCCGGCACAGGTCGAGGGCGTAGCGTGCCGGAGCTTCCCGAGGTCGAGGTGGTCCGACAGGGTCTCGAGGCCCACGTCGTCGGGCACACCATCGCCGACGTCGAGGTTCTGCATCCGCGTGCCGTACGCCGGCATCTGCCGGGCTCTCTCGACCTCGCCGGTCGACTCGAGGGCCAGACCGTGGTGGGGGCCGAGCGCCGAGGCAAGTATCTGTGGCTCGTCCTCGAACCGAGCTCGGTTGCGATCGTCGTCCATCTGGGCATGAGCGGGCAGATGCTCGTGCAGGATCCGACGGTGCCCGACGAGAAGCATCTCCGGATCCGGGCGCGCCTGGAGTCCGGCATCGACCTCCGTTTCGTCGACCAACGGACCTTCGGTGGATGGGCGCTGGCCGACCTCGTCACCGTCGACGGCACCGTCGTGCCGGACTCGGTCGCGCACATCGCCCGCGATCCGCTCGATCCGCGTTTCGATCCCGATCTCGTCGTGAAGGCATTGCGCGCCAAGCACACCGAGATCAAGCGCGCCCTCCTCGACCAGACCGTGGTGTCCGGCGTCGGCAACATCTACGCCGACGAGGCCTTGTGGCGGGCCGAGATTCACGGCAACCGTCCCACCGACAAGCTGAGTGGCCCTCGGCTGCGAGTCCTGCTCGACGCGGCCCGAGACGTGATGACCGAGGCTCTCGACCAGGGCGGCACGTCGTTCGATGCGTTGTACGTCAACGTCAACGGCCAGTCCGGCTACTTCGACCGGTCCCTCAACGCCTACGGGCAGGAGAACCTGCCGTGCCGACGCTGCGGGGCGCCGATCCGGCGCGAGAAGTTCATGAACCGCTCGTCGTACAGCTGTCCGAAGTGTCAGCCGCGGCCGCGGCTCGTTCGCGGATGACCTCGGCGATCGTCGTCGCGGCCGCGGATGCCTTCGATTCCGGCAACTGCGCGTAGCCGCACAGCAGTCCGCGCGGTCCGGCCTCGGACACCCGATACTTGGCCAGTGCCGGTACCTTCACGCCGCGGCGGGTGATCTCGGTGGCGATCGCGACGTCGTCGGCGCCGTCGGGAAGGCGTAGCGCCACATGCAGTCCCGCCTCGACTCCGAGGGGCTGCACGCCCGGCAGGTGCGTCCGCAACGCGTCGACGAACGCCTGCCGCCGGGCCGCGTACGTGCGTGACGACCGGGCGAGGTGCCTGGTGAGCGAACCCGACTCGACGAACCTGGCGACGGCGTCCGCCGTGACGGCGCAGGCGGTCTCGCCGCTCGCCGCGAGTGCGTCGTGCACGCGGGGCAGCAGGTCGGCCGGGGGCACGAGCCACGCCAAGCGCAGGGACGGCGAGAGGATCTTCGACACGGTGCCGACGTACGCCACCCGTTCACGTCCGCCCTCGATTGCGCGCAGAGCAGGCAGTGTCGGTACGCCGTAACGGAATTCGCCATCGTAGTCGTCCTCGATGACGAGCCGTCCGGCCGTCGAGGCGCTGGCGAGGAGGGCGGCTCGCCGGGCCGCGGAGAGTCGCGAGCCCATCGGGTACTGGTGTGCCGGAGTGCAGTAGACCGCGGCGTCGGTGGCGCGTAGGGCCGCAGGATCGATCCCGTCCTGGTCGACGGTGACCGGTCGGATGTCGGCGCCCGCGGCCGCGAGCGCGACCCGGGCTTTCGCGTAACCGGGATCCTCGAACGCGATCGGCTTGCCGGGCAGGTCTGCCGCGGCGACAAGGGCTCTCAGGGCGGCGAGCGCGCCGGGCACGACGACGATCTCGTCGGGTTCTGCCACGATGCCGCGAGTGCGCCGGAGGTGCACCGCGAGCGCCTCACGCAGTCGCCGATGGCCACTGGGCCCGGGTGGGATGTTCGGCACCGGCCCCGCCGTGGCCGCGCGCCACGCGGATCGCCAGTCGCGAGGAAGGATCAGGTCCGTGTCCGGGTAGCCGGGCGACAGGTCCAGGGCGACGGCGGGGCGGACGGTGCGGGGCGACGACGCCGTGCCCTCCGCCGGGGTCACGTGCGGGGTCACACCGGCGTGCGCCGCGACGTCGGCGCCCAGCGCGATCCGGGTGCCGGATCCCGCACGCGAGTCGACGAAACCCGCGGCCGCCAATTCGTCGTACGCGTCGACCACCGCGGAACGGGACACACCCAGTTCGACGGCGAGGACCCGGCTGGCCGGCAGGAGATCGCCGGGCCGGAGCGCGCCGCTCCGCAGCGCCGCGACCACTGCTCCGGCGATCCGCTGTCGGAGCGGTTCACTCGTGTCGGGCAGCGTGAGGTGCAGGGTCGACGCACGAGGGGTCCGGGCCATCCGTGCACCATACTGGTCTGGCTGATTGGACGATTCCGGACCTGGCCGGGGCGCCACTATCGACCCACAGTTGTCGGTATGACCATCACACCGCCGCTGTGCGGCATCGGACGACTGCCCGAACGCTCCCGCGAGTCCCGCGCCGACCTGGACTCGGTGCTCGACGCCTGCGCCGTCGGCACGCTTGCCACCGTCGTCGATGGGCTGCCCTGGACGGTGCCGATGCTCTACGCCCGGGTCGGAGACCGGATACTGCTGCACGGTTCGACAGGGGCCGGCGCGCTGCGCCATGTCGCGTCCGGTGCGCCCGCATCGCTGTGTGTCACGCTACTCGACGGAATCGTCGTGGCCGACAACCTCTTCAACTCCTCCGCCAACTACCGCTCTGCGGTCGTGCACGGCAACCTGACGCCGCTGCGCCGAGAAGAGGCGGAGTGCGCGCTCGTCCAACTGTCGGACGCGCTCATCTCGGACCGCAGCACCGAGGTGCGTGCGTCGACCCGCAAGGAACTGGCCGCGACCCTCACGATCGCACTGCCGATCGAGCCCGGCCGCTGGACGGTCAAGGTGCGGGACGCCCCGCCGAGCGAGGGCGACCGGGATCCGGGGGTGTGGGCGGGGGTGGTGCCGATGCGAACCGTTGCGGGCGAACCGATCCGCGCCCCGTGGGTGTCCGACGACGTACCGGTGCCGGCGTCGGTACGGGCGCTCTCGAAGCCCGGACGGAGCGGCGCGTAAAGATCGCGTCAACGCGATCAGTCGGTGGTGTCAGCGATGCGTAAGGGCAGCGCATCCGGGCGCAGAACGGGGGCACGCTCCGCAGTGGGCGTCGAGATACGACGCTGCGGTTTTCGAGGAAGACGAAGAGGAACGTCATGGCTGATTTGGCCTACGTCGGGTTGATCATCGGAGTGTTCGCCGTCTGTGCGCTGGTGCTGCGTGGTCTGCAGACGAGGAGCGTCCGGTGACGGTCGCCGGGACGGTCGGTGTCGCCGTCGTCGTGATCGCCGCCGCGCTGGTGATCTACCTGCTCATCGCGCTCCTGAACCCTGAGCGGTTCTAGTCCTCGAGAGGTCTCCACACATGAATCCCGCTCTCGCAGCGGGACTGCAGATAGCACTGGTCGTTGCCGTGCTAGCGATTCTGTACGTCCCCGTCGGTGACTACATGGCGAAGGTCTACACCACCGACACAGATCTCCGGTCCGGGGATCTGCGCATCGAAACTGTCGTGTACCGGCTCTGCCGGATCAATCCCCGCACCGAGCAGACCTGGTACGGCTACGCCGGCAGCCTGCTCGGCTTCTCGGCCGCGAGCGTGCTGCTGCTCTACTTCCTGCAGCGGATCCAGGGAGTGCTGCCGCTCGGCGGCGGCCTGGAGGGCGTGAGTCCCGCCGTCGCGTTCAACACCGCGGCGTCGTTCGTCGCCAACACCAACTGGCAGTCGTACGTCCCGGAGACGACGATGAGCCACCTGACGCAGGCCGCGGGCCTGGCCGTCCAGAACTTCGTGTCCGCCGCCGTCGGCATGGCCGTCGCGGCGGCGCTCATCCGTGGATTCGTCCGCGTCTCGCGGGGCGGCGAGATCGGCAACTTCTGGGTCGATCTCACCCGCGGTGCCCTGCGCATCCTGCTGCCCTTCGCCTTCGTGATCGCGTTGATCCTGCTGAGCCAGGGCGTGATCCAGTCGTTCCGGACCGGCTTCTCGTCCACCGGGCTCGACGGGACCACTGTCACGAATGCACTGGCCCCGGTGGCCTCGCAGGAGGCGATCAAGGAACTCGGCACCAACGGTGGTGGCATCCTCGCGGCCAACTCGGCGCATCCGTTCGAGAATCCCACCCCCATGACGAACATCGTGGAGATCCTTGCAATCCTGCTGATCCCGGTCAGCCTCACCCGCACGTTCGGCACACTGGTCGGCGACCGTCGGCAGGGCCTGACTCTCCTCGCCGTGATGTCGACGCTGTTCTTCGGCCTGCTCGCTGTGACGCTCGCGGCCGAATCCGGGGCGCGCGGCGCCGCGGCGACGGCGGCCGGGTCGATGATGGAGGGCAAGGAAGTCCGCTTCGGAATCCCCGGATCGGCACTGTTCGCCGTCGCCACGACGGGCACCAGTACCGGTGCCGTGAACTCGGCGCACGACAGTATGTCGCCGCTCGGCGGCGGTGCGGTACTGCTGAACATGCTGCTCGGCGAGATCGCGCCCGGCGGCGTCGGGACCGGCCTGTACGGCATCCTCGTCCTCGCCCTCATCGCGGTGTTCGTCGGTGGTCTGCTCGTCGGACGTGCCCCCGAATACCTCGGCAAGAAGCTCGGGCAGCGTGAGATCACGTTCGCGGCACTGTCGGTGCTCGTGATGCCCGCCCTCGTCCTGATCGGCACCGGCATCACCGTCATCCTCGGCTCGACCGTCGGATACCTCGGCAACAGTGGCGATCCCGGCACTCCGCAGTCCATCCACGGCTTCACCGAGGTGCTGTACGCATTCGCGTCGGCGTCCAACAACAACGGCAGCGCGTTCGGCGGCCTCACGGTCACGAGCGACTGGTTCCAGTCGGCGCTCGGTGTCTGCATGCTGTTGGGACGTTTCCTGCCGATCCTGTTCGTCCTCGCGCTCGCGGGATCGCTCTCCGCGCAGCGTCGGACACCCGCCGGTGCGGGCACCCTGCCCACGTCCGGCCCCATGTTCACGGGACTGCTCACCGGCACCGTCGTGCTGGTCGCGGCCCTCACCTTCTTCCCGGCCCTCGCTCTCGGGCCCATCTCGGAGGCCCTGCAATGAGTCTTCAGACCCACACGACGGTCCCCGTGACCGACGTTCCCACCGATGTGCCCGACGCGGATTCCGCGCACGGCCACGCGCCGGTCGCGGCCGGCATCTTCAGTCCCCGGCAGCTGATCACGTCGCTGCCCGGCGCGGTGCGCAAACTCGATCCACGCCACCAGGCCCGCAACCCGGTGATGTTCGTCGTCCTCGTCGGGTCCGTCGTGACCACGGCGATGGCGATCGTGCAGCCGACGATGTTCTCGTGGGCGATTGCCGCCTGGCTGTGGTTCACGGTGCTCTTCGCGAACCTCGCCGAGTCGGTCGCCGAAGGCCGTGGCAAGGCCCAGGCCGCGAGCCTGCGGAAGGTGAAGCAGGACACCGTGGCCCGACGGGTCACGGCGTCCGGCGCGGTCGAGGAGGTCTCGGCCACCACGCTCGTGGTCGGCGACACCGTGGTGGTCGAGGCGGGCGAGGTGATTCCCGGCGACGGCGACGTCGTCGAGGGCATCGCGACCGTCGACGAGTCGGCCATCACCGGCGAATCCGCCCCCGTCGTCCGCGAGTCCGGGGGCGACCGGTGCGCCGTCACCGGTGGCACCACGGTGCTCTCCGACCGGATCGTGGTGAGAATCACCTGCGCGCCGGGGCATTCGTTCGTGGACAGGATGATCGCGCTCGTCGAGGGGGCGTCGCGCAAGAAGACGCCCAACGAGATCGCGCTGAACATCCTGCTCGCGTCGCTCACGATCATCTTTCTGCTCGCGGTGGTCGCGATCGGACCGATGGGCGAGTACGCGGGTGAGGCTCAGGATCCGGTCAAGCTCATCGCGCTGCTGGTGTGCCTGATCCCGACCACGATCGGCGCGCTGCTGTCCGCGATCGGTATCGCCGGAATGGACCGGCTGGTGCAGCGCAACGTGCTGGCGATGTCGGGCCGCGCGGTCGAGGCCGCCGGCGACATCGACACGCTGCTGATGGACAAGACCGGCACCATCACCTTCGGCAACCGCCGGGCCACCGCGCTCCATCCGGCGCCGGGCCGGTCGGAGGACGAACTGGCCGCCGCGGCACGGCTGTCCAGCCTCGCGGACGGCACCCCCGAGGGGCGAAGCATCGTCGAGCTGTGTGCCGAGCGGTACGGGCTCACCACCGAGGCTTCCGACAGCGAGCGGGGCGCCGAGTTCGTCGAGTTCACGGCGCAGACCCGAATGAGCGGACTGGACATCGCCACCGGCACCGGCCGGCAGCAGATCCGTAAGGGTGCCGGTGACGCCGTGCTGGCGTGGGTCGCCGGGTACGGTGCGGCGGTCGATCCGGCCGTGTCCGACTCGGTCGAGGAGGTCGCCCTCGGGGGCGGCACCCCGCTCGTGGTGGCGGTCGCCGAGCGTGGCACGGCGACGGTGCTCGGCGTGATCGCGCTGACCGACGTCGTCAAGCCGGGGATCGCCGAACGGTTCGCGGAGTTGCGGGCCATGGGGATCCGCACCGTCATGGTGACCGGCGACAACCCGCTCACTGCGCGGGCCATCGCGGAGGAGGCCGGGGTCGACGACTTCATGGCCGAGGCCACGCCCGAGGACAAGCTCGAGAGGATCCGTCAGGAGCAGGAGGGCGGACGCCTGGTCGCGATGACCGGCGACGGCACCAACGACGCCCCCGCCCTCGCGCAGGCCGACGTCGGCGTCGCGATGAACACCGGGACGTCGGCCGCGAAGGAGGCCGGCAACATGGTGGACCTCGACTCGGATCCGACCAAGCTGATCGAGGTGGTCGAGATCGGCAAGCAGTTGCTGATCACCCGCGGGGCGCTCACGACGTTCTCGCTCGCGAACGATCTCGCGAAGTACTTCGCGATCCTGCCGGCGCTCTTCAGTGCGATCTATCCGCAGCTCGCGGTGCTGAACATCATGCATCTGGCGACTCCGCAGTCGGCGATCCTGTCGGCGGTGATCTTCAATGCTCTCGTCATCGTCGGACTGATCCCGTTGGCGCTCAGGGGCGTCCGCTATCGGCCCGCGGCCGCATCGAAACTGCTCGGCCGAAACCTGTTGATCTACGGCGTGGGCGGTGTCGTCACCCCCTTCGTCGGAATCTGGGTGATCGACCTCGTCGTCCGCCTCATTCCTGGAATCGGGTGAAAAGCCAATGAGATTCGCTATCGGTTTCCTCAAGCAGGTGTGGGCGGGGCTGCTCGTCCTCCTTACGCTCACGGCGATCCTCGGGGTGCTGTATCCGGCCGCCGTATGGGGCGTGGGACGCATCGCCTCGGGGTCCGCGGAGGGCTCTCCGGTCCACGACGCCGCGGGGTGTGTCGTGGGCAGCCGCTGGGTCGGCGTCGATCCACAGGTCCCGGCCGGCGAGCCGGATCCGTTCTTCCACAACCGGGTCGTCGGCTCGGTCGCGGACGAGGACCCGTTCGCACCCGGTGACCCTGCAGCGGCCCTGCCCGGCAATCAGGGCCCCAGCAGCGAGGTGCTGGCCGGGTTCGTCGAGGCGCGCCGGGCAGCCGTCGCCGAGCGGGAGGGCGTGCCTGCGCGGGACGTCCCCGTCGACGCGGTCACCGGGTCCGGCTCCGGCATCGATCCCCACATCTCACCCGCCTACGCGCAGCTGCAGGTGCCGCGCGTCGCCGCGGCCACAGGCCTGGGGGAGGACCGGGTCCGAGAGCTCGTGGCCGAGCACACCGAGGGCCGTCAGCTCGGTTTCCTCGGTGCCGAGCGCGTCAACGTGCTCGAACTCAACGTCGCGCTCGGACTGACCGCACCCGGATGCAATGCGGTCCCCGCGGGTGAATGATGGCGTTGTGAGCAGTCCCGAGCAGCACCGCGCGCCGCGCCGTGGTGAGCTGCGCATCTATCTCGGTGCGGCGCCGGGCGTCGGCAAGACGTACGCGATGCTCGGGGAGGCGCACCGGCGCCTCGAACGTGGTGGTGACGTGGTCGCGGCCGTGGTGGAAACCCACGGCCGCGCCCGCACCGCCGAGCAGGCCGCCGGACTCGAGCTGATTCCACCGAAGTTCGTCGAGTACCGCGGCACGGCGATGCCCGAACTCGACGTCGAGGCCGTGCTGGCGCGGCGGCCGGCGGTGGTGCTCGTCGACGAACTCGCCCACACGAACACCCCGGGCAGCCGGAACGAGAAGCGCTGGCAGGACGTCTACGAGCTGCTCGACGCCGGGATCGACGTACTCTCGACCCTCAACGTCCAGCACCTCGAAAGTCTCAACGACGTGGTCCAGCAGATCACCGGTGTGACTCAGCAGGAGACGGTGCCGGACGCTGTGGTGCGGGCCGCATCGCAGGTGGAGCTCGTCGACATCACCCCGGAAGCGCTGCGACGCAGGCTCTCTCACGGAAACGTGTACTCCGCCGAGAAGGTCGATGCGGCGCTCGGCAACTACTTCCGGCGCGGAAACCTCACGGCGCTGCGCGAACTCGCGTTGCTGTGGGTCGCGGACCAGGTGGACGCCGCCCTCGCCAAGTACCGCGCCGAGAACAAGATCACCGACACGTGGGAAGCACGCGAACGCGTCGTCGTCGCCGTAACCGGGGGTCCCGAATCCGAAACCCTCGTACGACGCGCGAGCCGTATCGCCGGCAAGGCGAGCGCGGAACTGATGGTGGTGCACGTGGTCCGCGGCGACGGCATCGAAGGGGTGTCCGCCGCCGAGATGGGGAAGGTGCGCAGGCTCGCCACGAGCATCGGCGCGAGCCTGCACAGCGTGGTCGGCGACGACGTCCCGACAACGCTGCTCGAATTCGCCCGCGAGGTCAACGCCACCCAACTCGTCATCGGGACGTCCCGGCGGTCGCGGTGGGCCCGGATCCTCGACGAGGGGATCGGGGCAGCGATCGTCCAGCAGTCCGGGAAGATCGACGTGCACATGGTGACGCACGACGAGGCCGCGACCCGGCACCGGATCTCGTTCCTCGGTCGCGGCGAACGGCGCGCGGTGTCGTGGCTGGCCGCCGTCGTCGTCCCGTCGATCGCCGCCGCCCTGATGGGGCTGATCGACCGGGTGGCGGGGGTCGGCGGACAGAACGCGTTGTTCTTCGTCGTCGTGCTCGTGGTGTCACTGCTCGGCGGCGTCGGGCCCGCGATCCTGTCCGCGTTGATCTCGGGCCTGCTGCTCAACTATTTCTTCACCGCCCCGCTCTACAGCTTCACCATCGCCCAACCGGACAACTTCATCACCACCGTCGTGCTGCTGGTGGTCGCGGTCGCGGTGGCGATCCTCGTCGACGCGGCGGCCAAACGGTCGCGCGAAGCCAGGCGGGCGTCGCAGGAGGCCGAACTGCTGGCGCTGTTCGCCGGCTCGGTGTTGCGCGGCGCGGATCTGCCCGCGCTGCTCGAGAAGGTGCGTGAGACGTACTCGCAGACCGGGGTCAGCGTCGTCCGGCGCGGGGAGGGCGTCGTGAGCGCGGCAGGGGCGTCGGCGCCGAGCACCGTCGACGAGGCCGGCACGGTGTGCGAGGTGAGCGACGGCGAATACGCCCTGCTGCTCGCGGGCGAGGAACTGGGCGCGCGGGACCGCAAGGTCCTCTACGCGGTCGCGAATCAGGCCGTGGGCCTGATCCGGCAGCGGCAACTCGCCGAGGAGGCCAGCAAGGCGCAGGCCCTCGCGGAGGCCGACCGGCTGCGTCGGTCGCTGCTCTCCGCCGTCAGCCACGACCTGCGCACCCCACTCGCCGCGGTCAAGGCAGCGGTGTCGAGCCTGCGCAGCGACGACGTCGAGTTCTCACCCGAGGACACCGCGGAACTGCTCGCCACCGTGGAGGAGTCGACGGACCAGCTGACCGCTCTCGTCGGCAACCTGCTCGATTCCTCGCGTCTGGCCGCGGGCGTCGTGAAACCGACGCTGCGCCGGGTGTACCTCGAGGAGGTGGTGCACCGGGCGTTGGTCGGCGCGGGGTTCGGTGGGCCCGGGTCCGCACGACGGGTCCGGGACCAGGTGAAGGTCGAGGTGGGCGACGCCGCGGTGATGGCGGACGCCGGCCTGCTCGAGCGTGTGATCGCCAACCTCGTCGACAACGCGCTGCGATACGCGCCCGACGAGCCGGTTCGGATCGGAGCGGCTCGCGCGGGCGACCACATGACGATCACCGTCGCCGACACCGGACCGGGATTGGCGCGAGGCACCCACGAGCAGGTCTTCGACGCCTTCCAGCGACTCGGCGACCGCGACAACACCGTGGGCGTGGGCCTCGGGCTGTCGGTGGTCAAGGGGTTCGTCGAGGCGATGGGCGGCACGGTCGGGGTGACCGACACCCCCGGCGGTGGACTGACGATGATCGTGGAACTGGATGCGGCACCCGCGGGTGCCGGGGAAGTGGAAGGGGCCCGATGACGCGGGTGCTGGTGGTGGACGACGAGCCGCAGATCCTGAGGGCACTGCGGATCAATCTCAGTGTCCGTGGCTACGAAGTGACGACCGCGTCGACCGGGGCGGCGGCGCTGCGGGCGGCAGCCGAGCGGCACCCGGAGGTGATCGTCCTCGATCTGGGCCTGCCGGACATGGACGGCATCGAGGTACTGGCGGGTCTGCGCGGGTGGTGCACGGCGCCGGTGATCGTGTTGTCGGCCCGGACCGACTCGTCGGACAAAGTGGAGGCGCTCGACGCGGGGGCGGACGACTACGTCACCAAACCGTTCGGGATGGACGAGTTCCTCGCGCGCCTGCGGGCCGCGGTCCGGCGCGGCGCGGCGGCCGCGGAGACCGGTGAGCCCGTCGTCGTGACCGATTCGTTCACGGTCGACCTGGCCGCGAAAAAGGTCACCCGTGATGGGGCCGAGGTGCACTTGACGCCGACCGAGTGGGGCATGCTCGAGATGCTCGTCCGCAACAAGGGCAAACTGGTGGGGCAGAAGGAACTCCTCCGCGAGGTGTGGGGTCCCGCGTATGCCACCGAGACGCACTATCTGCGGGTTTACCTCGCACAACTGCGTCGCAAGCTCGAGGTCGACCCGTCGAAACCGCGGCATCTGCTGACCGAGACCGGTATGGGTTATCGGTTCCAGGTGTAGCAACTAACGGTCGGTTCGCGACTGGCGGACCGGACGAGCGTCCCGCATAGTCGCTGATGTGGACTCGCTCGTGGAACTGGCAACCGACATCAACGATGCGTACTGGTACGCAGTGATCGTGCTGCTGGTCGGGCTCGGCCTGTACTTCACGGTGCGGTCCCGGTTCGTCCAGATCCGGTTGCTGCCGGACATGCTCCGATCGGTCACCGAGCCGGCCGAGACGCTGCCCGACGGGGAGAAGGGGATCTCGGCGTTCCGCGCCTTCTCGATCTCGGCGGCGTCGCGGGTGGGCACCGGCAACATCGCCGGCGTCGCGATCGCGATCAGCGTCGGTGGACCCGGCGCGGTGTTCTGGATGTGGGTGATGGCGCTCATCGGCGCCGCCACGGCGTTCGTCGAGTCGACGCTGGCGCAGGTCTACAAGATCCGCGACAAGGACGGCGGTTTTCGTGGCGGACCGGCCTACTACATGCTGCACGGACTGCGCCGTCGCTGGATGGGCGTGATCTTCGCCGTCATCATCACCGTCACGTACGGCTTCGTCTTCAATGCGGTGCAGACGAACTCGATCGTCGACGCGGTGTCCACCTCGGTGGGCGAGGACTCCCGCGCACTGAGCATCGTCGTCGGGCTCGTGGTCGCGGGTCTGACGGCTGCTGTGATCTTCGGTGGGGTGCGCCGGATCTCGGCCGTGTCGCAGGTGGTGGTCCCGGTGGTCGCGGGCGCATATCTGGTCATCGCTCTGATTGTGGTGGCGCTCAACATCACCGAGGTGCCCGGCATGATCCGGCTCGTTGTGGAGAACGCCTTCGGCATCCGTGAGGTGGTCAGCGGCGGATTCGCGGCCGCGTTCATGCAAGGCATCCGACGGGGGCTCTTCTCGAACGAGGCGGGCATGGGTTCGGCCCCCAATGCCGGTGCGACGGCCGCTGTCTCACACCCGGTCAAGCAGGGTCTGGTGCAGAGCCTGGGCGTCTACTTCGACACGTTGCTGGTCTGCACCGCAACGGCGTTCATCATCCTGCTGTCGAACCCGGACTACGGGACCAAGGCCGGCGCGTCGCTGACGCAGAACGCACTCAGCGCGCAGCTCGGCGGCTGGACCGTGCACTTCCTGACCTTCGCGATCTTCTTCCTCGCCTTCACGTCGGTGATCGGCAACTACTACTACGGCGAATCCAACATCGAGTTCCTCACGGGAAGCCGACGCGTGCTGCAGGGGTTCCGGGCGATCGTCGTGGTGTGTGTGTTCGCCGGGGCCGTCGGATCACTGCCATTGATCTGGGCGCTCGCCGACCTGGTGATGGGTGTCATGGCTACCGTGAACCTGGCCGCACTGCTGCCGCTGTCGGGTGTCGCGTTCCTGCTGTTCGGCCACTATCGACGTCAGCGCGCGGAGGGCAAGGACCCGACGTTCCACCGCGACGAAGTGCCGGAGATCTCGGGTATCCAGGTGTGGGACGAGGCACCGGAGGATGGCAGGATCTCCACTCATGGCTGAACAGACTCCCGCACCCACGCCCACCGAACTCTGGGTCGAGCGCACCGGAACCCGCCTCTACACCGGACGTAGCTCGCGTGGCGCCGAGGTCCGGATCGGATCGGAGTCGGTGGAGGGCGTATTCACCCCCGGTGAACTGCTCAAGATCGCGCTGGCCGCGTGCTCGGGAATGAGCTCGGACTTCCCGCTGTCGCGCCGTCTCGGTGACGACTACGACGCCACCATCCGCGTGTCCGGCGCGGCCGACCGGGAGAACGAGGTGTACCCGCAGCTCGACGAGGTTCTCGAACTCGATCTCAGCGAACTCGACGTAGAAGCCCAGGATCGACTGGTCGCGCTCGTCGAGCGTTCGGTCGACAAAGTCTGCACCGTCGGCCGCACGCTCAAGGCCGGCACCAAGGTGACGTTGACGATCAAGCGCGACTAGAGCACGCCTGGTCGACGCCTGCCGTCCTGGGTGACGGCAGGCGTCGACGGTGCCTACGCCGCCCGGGGTCCGGCGCGATTGTGGGCGGGGATGGGTTTCTTGTAGGGATCCACGGTCGACGGTGGGGTGAACCACGGGTGGCGGTCGGCGCCGATTCTCACTTGCCAGTGGGAGTGGTGCAGCAGTCCGTGGTGGTAGCGGCACAGCAGCACGAGGTTGTCGAGGTCGGTTGGTCCGCCGTCAGCCCAATGTGTGACGTGGTGGCCTTCGCAGTGGGCGGGCACTGCGCCGCAGCCAGGGAAGGCGCAGCCGTGATCGCGGGCGATGAGTGCCCGCCGTTGCTTCTTCGACACAGTCCTACTGGTGCGGCCCAGATCGATCGGGACGCCGTCGCTCATGACGATCGGCGTGAGGTGGCAGTCGCAGGCCAATCTGCGGGCGGTCGCGATCGACAGTGGTCCCAGGTGTGGCATGCGGGCGATGTCTTTGTCGCCGAACAGGTCCGGATCGCCGTCCGAGCCTGTCCACTCGTGGTCCGCGTCGGTACGCGCGAGGTCCTGCGCGTTCACGTGCAGGGATAGATGGGGTCGCTCGCCACCCTCGATGGGCGCCTCGCCCGAGTCGAGGTAGCGGCACAAAATCTCTGCGAACGCATCGGCCCGCTGCCGCGCCGGGGTGCGGGCGCCGGCGGGGTCGTCCATCGGGTTGCGCGGCTTGGTCAACGTCGACAGGGCGGTCAGGAGCATCTCTCCGGTGACTGCGTCGAGATCACCCTTGACTGCAACTCGCCCGTTCAAGGTCTTCGACGCATGGAACTCGTTGCGTTCGGTGTCCTCGCTGGGTGGCAGTTCGTCGGATTCGAAGATCCGCTCGAGCCGGGAGATGCAGGTGCGGACGGTCATGGTGGTTGCAGTGGGTCCGGTGGCGCTGTCCAGCAACACCTTCCGGCAGGAATCCAACGCTTCGTTCGGCATGCCGCGGGGTGGGGTTTCGCAGAACTTCCCGATCAACGCCGCGTGCTCGGCCGATATATCGCCGGAGTTGAAGGCGTCGGCGATCGCGGGCTGCCGGCTCAGCATCCTGCCCAACGCGAGGATCCGGGCTGCGGCCGGCACTTCCAGCAATGTGTTCGCGGACAGCCACTGCTTGACGCTGCGGAAGCCGAGGGTGTCGAACGAGACTGCGCGCTCGTCGATTTCGGAGACCATCGCTACCCGCAATGCCTCGAGGCGTTCGATCTCGCGGGTGACTTCGAGAGTGTTCTGCAGCAATGTGATTTCGGTGAGTAGGCGCACGTCGTCGGGCTGCAGCGCGGTAGCTGCGATGCCCGTGTCGTTGAGTCCCCCCGGATTCATGATGCAAGCTTAGTTCGAACTGATGTTCGAGTCAATGGATGTGGCTGTCACATCCGGACGTGATCGCAGGGTTCCTGCGTGTGGTGTCAGGCGTCATCGTGTCCGAAACATCGGGCTCCTGATCTTGGTGTAGGTCGACGGGGGTCGACCCACACCTCGGTAGGCCCGCCCGGACAGCGGCACGGCATGTGGAAGCGGAACTGAAACCGACTACGGCACAAACGCTCACACCTGATCGACCCTCCGAAGCGGGCAAGGCACACTGGCATACCATGCAGCCCAGTTCAAAACGTAGCTTGCGGGGAGGGGCTTGCTCTGCAGTGCTCTCGGCCCCTGTCGCGGCCGGCTTGACAGCCCTGGTGTGGCAGTTCCCCGTAGCTATCGCCGGCACCGCCGGCCATTCCGTAGGGGCTGCAATCGGAGCGGCGGTCACCATGGTCGCGTTCATGACGTTGTTCTCAATCTTCGGCGGTGTGCTCGCTATCGGATTGGTGGGAGCTGGGGCCGGCTACCTCGTACGGCACTTCCGGCCTGGATCGCCGCAAATTGCCGGTATCGCTGTTGGTTGTGCGTCGGCGTTGGTGGTTGCTGTCGCAGATGTATTCCTGACTGGCCGTTAGAACTCGGGGACCGGGTTGGACTGGGCGGATTCGACGATGACGTTGGCCGTCCGCGTCTGGGGTCACGACAGTTCGGGACTGGTCGGTTGGCGTGAGCATCCGCCGACCGTGCGCTCGGGATTCACGCCGGATGATGCCGATCGAGTCGCCCGCGCATGGCATACAGGTGATCCGGACCGATCCGAGGTCCTGGTTCGTCGGCGTTGTGCGGGTCGATTCCGATCCCTGCAGGCTCGACGTCTGCAACAATCGCGCCTTCGGCCCGGAACGGACGGACATGGGGGACATTGTGCGGAGTCGGCGAAGGGTGCGGCTCGGAGTTCTTGCGCTTGCGGCGGCAGCAGTCACGACACTGCTGACAGGGTCACCGGCGTCGGCCCAGTCGTCGAGTGACGGGATCGGTTGTCCGCGTTGGGACGTCGTGACGATCGCGCCCGGCTACGGGATGCTCGAGAACCTTGCGTTCGACGGTCGCGGTTCCATGCTGCTGTCGGATTCGTCGATGACGGCGCCCGGCGCTGTGCGCACGCTCGACGCGTCGGGTGCGCGGGGAACGCTCGCCGATCCAGTGAACGGTCCGGGCGGGCTGGCCGTAGCCGGCGACGACGTGTACTTCACCACCGGTAACAGCGCGATTTCCGGGCTTTTGAACATCGCGGACGGCACCGTCGACGTGGTGAACCTGGTGAGCCGCGAGCGCCGAACCGTGGCCGGCGGTCTCGTGATGCCCAACGGTCTCGCCCGACTCGGCAACGGCGACCTGCTCACCACCCACAATCTGGGAACGCCGGGCCTCACCCGGATCCCGGCGGATCGACCCGGCTCGCCCGAACGGGTGCGCTCCGACCTGGGCACCCTTGACGGCGTCGCGACCGACGGCGATCGCGTGTACCTGACGACGTCGTTCGACCCGGTCAGCGAGCTGAAGGTCCTCTCCGCGTCGGATCTGCGTGGCCCGGTCCGAGCGATCCCGCTGCCCGGCATCGGTCCGCTCAACGTCGCCGACGACCTCACCGTCGGCCCGGACGGCGCCGTCTATCTGGCGTACAACGTCGCGGGCAAGGTGCTGCGGGTGGATCCCGTCGCGGGTACGAGTTGCGAGATAGCGTCGGGGCTCATGTTGACGTCGGCCGTGAAGTTCGGTGCGGGTCCCGGATGGGACAGCCGCGCCCTGTACGCGGTGGGCTTCGACGGCGCCGTCCGGAAGCTGACACCGCCCGTCGGATAATGGCAGCCATGACTTTCGACACCGAACGCCTCACCGCCTGGGTTCACGGCTACGTCCAGGGTGTCGGCTTCCGGTGGTGGACGCGGGCACGTGCCCTCGAACTCGGGCTGGTCGGCCACGCCACCAACCACGCCGACGGGCGGGTGCTGGTGATCGCCGAGGGCCCGCGGCCGCAACTCGAGCGGCTGCTCGAGCTGCTGCGATCGGGACAGACGCCGGGAAACGTGACGCTGGTAGTCGAGCACATCGACGCGGCACGCGGAGGCCTTTCCGGATTCGTCGAGCGTTGATCCGCCGGTAGAGTCCACCGTCATGCACCTGAAGAGTCTGACGTTGAAGGGCTTCAAGTCCTTTGCGTCCGCAACGACTCTGCGGTTCGAGCCGGGCATCACGTGTGTCGTGGGACCCAACGGCTCCGGCAAGTCGAACGTGGTCGACGCCCTCACCTGGGTGATGGGGGAGCAGGGCGCGAAGGCGCTTCGCGGCGGCAAGATGCAGGACGTCATCTTCGCCGGCACCGCCGGGCGGGCCCCGCTCGGCCGCGCCGAGGTGACGCTCACGATCGACAACTCCGACGGCGCCCTGCCCATCGAGTACTCCGAGGTGTCCATCACACGACGGATGTTCCGCGACGGCGCCGGCGAGTACGAGATCAACGGCAACTCGTGCCGCCTGATGGACGTGCAGGAACTGCTCAGCGACTCCGGTATCGGCCGGGAGATGCACGTCATCGTCGGGCAGGGTCGGCTGTCCGCGATCCTCGAATCGCGTCCCGAGGACCGGCGCGCGTTCATCGAGGAGGCCGCGGGCGTTCTCAAACACCGCAAGCGCAAGGAAAAGGCGGTCCGCAAGCTCGACGCGATGCAGGCCAACCTCGCGCGGCTCACCGACCTCACCGCCGAGTTGCGCCGACAGCTCAAACCGCTCGGTCGCCAGGCCGAGGTCGCGCGACGCGCACAGACCGTTCAGGCCGACCTGCGCGACGCGCGGTTGCGGCTGGCAGCGGACGACCTCGTCACACGCCGGGCCGAACTCGCCCACCAGACTCACGACGAGAAACTCGCCCGCGAACAGCAGGAGACGGTGCAGGCGGCGCTCGAGGCGGCGACGGCCGAACTCGGTGGACACGAGCAGGCGCTGGCCCGCCTGACGCCGCAGGCCGAGGCGGCGAGCCAGACGTGGTTCCAGCTGTCGGCGCTGGCGGAGCGGGTGAGCGCGACCATCCGGATCGCGCAGGAGCGCGCGCGGCACCTCGACAGCGAACCGGAACCGGGCCGCGGCCAGGATCCCGACGAGATGGAGGCCCGGGCCGAGCGGATCGCGGCGGAGGAGGCCGAACTGATCGCCGCCGTCGACATCGCGCGCGCGACGCTCGAGGCCGCACGCGAACAACTCGCCGAGCGTGAGGAGGCGTCCGCGGAGGCCGAACGCGCTCACTTCGCGGCGGTGCGGGCGATCGCGGATCGCCGCGAAGGACTGGCACGACTGGCGGGGCAGGTGGACACCTTGCGTACCCGTGCCGAGTCCGTGGACGCCGAGGTGGCCCGGCTCGACGTGGCGATCGGCGAGGCCCGTGAACGCGGCGACGCAGCGCAACGTGAATTCGACGCGGTCGAGGCAACCGTCGACGACCTCGACGCCGGGGAACTCGGGCTCGACGGCCACCACGAGCGCGCGGTCGAGGCACTCGACCTGATCACCGCGCGGGTCGCCGAACTGCAGGCCGCCGAACGCGACGCCGGCCAGGAGGTGGCGTCGCTGAGAGCGCGCATCGACGCGCTGTCGATGGGGCTCGAACGCAAGGACGGCGGCGCCTGGCTGCTCGAGCACCACACCGATCGCGGGCTCACCGGCCCCGTCGCCGAACTGATTCGCGTCGACGCCGGGTACGAGGCCGCGGTCGCCGCGGTGATGGGTCCGGCGGCCGACGCGATCGCCGCAGAATCTGCCGCCGCCGCGGCGGCGGCCGTGCAGGCACTGCGCGCCGCCGACGGTGGCCGGGCTGCGATCCTGCACACCGCCGAGCATTCCGACGTCGCGCCGCGTCCGGACCTTCCCGGGTCGGCGACGTGGATCGCCGACAACGTGCACTGCCCCGAATCGCTGCGCGCCGCAGTCGATGCCCTCCTGGATCGGGTGGCCGTCGTCGATTCGCTCGACGCGGCAACCGAACTCGTGTGCCGGCAGCCGTCCCTGCGGGCGGTGACCCGGGACGGCGATCTGGTCGGAACCGGTTGGGTCACCGGCGGATCCGATCGCCGTCCGAGCACCCTCGAGGTGCAGGCCGCGATCGACGCGTCGACGTTGGCTCTCGAGGCGGCCGAGCGACGTTCCGAGGAACTGGCAGCCGCCCTCGCCGGCGCGGTCGCCGAGCAGGCCGACCGCGCCGAGGTCGCGGAGCAGGCGCTGGCCGCTCTGCACGAGTCCGACGCGAACATGTCCGCGGTCTACGAGCAGTTGGGGCGCCTGGGGCACGTTGTCCGGGCGGCCCACGCCGAGTCGGAGCGGCTGCTCGCGCAGCGGGCCAAGGCGGAGAGCGGCCGGGAGGAGACGCTCGTGGCGCTCGCCGAACTCGAGGAGCGGCTGAGGCGCGCGGAGGACGAACAGTCCGGTGCCGCGGCCGACTCGGGCAGTACTGCGCCGACGGATTTCGAACGGGAGGCCGCCGCGGCTGCGCTCACCGAGGTACGTGCCGTGGAGGTCGAAGCCCGCCTCGCGGTGCGCACCGCCGAGGAGCGAGCGGAATCCGTTCGGGGCAAGGCTGATTCGCTGCGTCGTGCGGCCCAGGCCGAACGCGAGGCCCGAGCGCGGGCCGAGCGGGCGCGGCAGGCCCGTCGAACCGCCGCCGAGGTGGCGGCCGCAGTGGCCTCGGCCGGGCAGAAGGTGGCCGACCGTCTCGACCGCGTCGTGGCGGACGCGGTGGCACACCGTGACGAGCTGAGCCGCCTGCGCGCCGCGCACACCGAACAGGTCGAGGCGGTCAAGGAGCGCGTCCGGCAGCTCACCGCCCAGATGGCGGCACTCACCGATGCGGTCCACCGGGACGAGGTGGCGCGGGCGCAAGCGGCCCTGCGGATCGAGCAGCTCGAACAGACGATCCTCGAGCAGTACGCAGTCAACCTCGACGATTTGATCGCCGAGTACGGGCCCGACGTCGCGCTGCCGCCGTCGGAACTCGAGATCGCGGAGTACGAGCAGGCCCGCGAGCGCGGGGAGCAGGTCACCCGGCCCGCGCCGGTGCCGTACGACCGCGCCTCCCAGGAGCGCCGGGCCAAGCGCGCCGAGAAGGACCTGGCGACGCTCGGCAAGGTCAACCCGCTCGCGCTCGAGGAGTTCGCGGCGCTCGAGGAGCGGTACAACTTCCTGTCCACCCAGCTCGAGGACGTCAAGAACGCGCGCAAGGACCTGCTCGGGGTGGTCGCCGACGTCGACGCCCGCATCCTGCAGATGTTCACGGAGGCGTACGCGGACGTCGAACGCGAGTTCGTGGAGGTGTTCGCGAAACTCTTCCCGGGCGGCGAGGGCCGTCTGGTGCTCACCGATCCGTCGGACATGCTCACCACCGGCATCGAGGTGGAGGCCCGGCCGCCGGGCAAGAAGGTCAAGCGGCTGTCGCTGCTGTCCGGTGGCGAGAAGTCGCTCACCGCGGTCGCGATGCTGGTCGCGATCTTCCGGGCCCGGCCGTCGCCGTTCTACGTCATGGATGAGGTGGAGGCCGCGCTCGACGACACGAACCTGCGGCGCCTGATCGGGTTGTTCGAGCAGTTGCGGGAGAAGTCGCAGCTGATCGTGATCACCCACCAGAAGCCGACGATGGAGGTCGCCGACGCGCTCTACGGCGTCAGCATGCGCGGCGACGGCATCACCACCGTCATCTCGCAGCGCCTGCGCGGTCAGGACCTGGTTGCCGGGTGAACCCGGCACCGTCATTCACGTGCGTGCACCCCGCACGACCCCACCGAACTACATGGGAGAACCATCGATGAACGCCCACAACTTCCCCGTCCAGACCGCCGACGGCGCCACCGAGGATCTCAGCGCCCACAAGGGCAAGTTGCTGCTGATCGTCAACGTGGCGAGCAAGTGCGGCCTCACGCCGCAGTACGAGGGCCTCGAGGCGCTGCACCGCGCCAACAAGGACAAGGGCCTGCAGGTCGTCGGCTTCCCGTGCAACCAGTTCGGCGACCAGGAGCCGGGCGACGACGCCGAGATCCAGCAGTTCTGCAGCGTGAACTACAACGTCACCTTCCCGGTGTACGCGAAGCTCGAGGTCAACGGCGACGACGCACACCCGCTGTACCAGTACCTGCGCGCGCAGGCCCCCGGTGACTTCGGCCCGGACCACGGCTTCCTCTACGAGCACGTCAGCAAGACCCGCCCCGAGGCGATCGGCACCGACGAGGTCAAGTGGAACTTCACGAAGTTCCTCGTCGACCGGGACGGCGAGGTCGTTCGCCGCTTCGAGCCGACCGTCACCCCGGAGCAGATCGCCGACGAGATCGCCGCCCTGCTCTGACGGCCCGACGTGACACCCGAGGAGCCGCTCCTCGGGTGTCACGGACCGATCTCGCCACGCCCCGCCGGTCTTGCCCGGAGGCGTCACGGACGCGGGCAGCCTGACAGGATGTCGGTGTGACTACCGGAGCCTGGATAGCAATAGCGGCCGTACTGGCCGTCCTCGTCGTGGCGCTCGTCGTCGGCCTGACCCTGGCCCGCCGTCGCCGCATCAGCCTCACCGCGGCGGCCGAGAAGCCCGAGCTGACGGAGCAGCCGAAGGACCGTTCGGGCGGATACCAAGCCGGTGGCGGCTTCAACTTCAGCCAGGGGCCGTCGGCCACCGCGCCGCCCAAGGTGCCGCCGGCCGCGCCCAAGCCGCCGGTCGTTCCGCCCAAGCCCCCGGTCGCGCCGCCGGTTCCCCCGACCACGCCGGTTCCGGAGGCGAAGCCCACCTTCACCCCGGAGCCGGTCGCCGAGCCGGAGGCTCCCGCCGCTCCCGAGCCCGTCACCCCCGAACCGGTGGCTCCGCCGGAGCCGGTGGTCGAACCTGCACCCGCACCCGAGCCCGTCGTCGAGCCGGAGCCTGCGCCGGAGCGGGTCGTCGAGCCGGAAGCCGCGCCGGAGCCCGTCGTCGAGCCGGAGCCGGTGGTCGAGCCGGAGCCGGTGGCCGAGCCGGAGGCTGCTCCCACTCCCGCGATCGAGGAGATCGAGCCCACCGCGGGCCGGCTCGATCGCCTGCGCGGTCGGCTGTCGCGCTCGCAGAACGCCGTCGGCAAGAGCCTGCTGGGCCTGCTCGGTGGCGGTGACCTGGACGAGGACTCGTGGGAGGAGGTCGAGGACACGCTGCTGATCGCCGATCTCGGCACCGCCACCACCGTCAAGGTCGTCGAGCGGCTGCGCGAGGAGATGGCGTCCCGCGGTGTGCGCACCGAGGCGGAGGCCCGGGCGCTCCTGCGCGAGGTCCTCGTCGAGGAGTTGCGTCCCGAGATGGATCGCTCGATCCGCGCCCTTCCGCACGGCGATCATCCCGCCGTGCTACTCGTCGTCGGCGTCAACGGCACCGGCAAGACCACCACGACCGGCAAACTCGCCCGGGTCCTCGTCGCAGACGGCCGACGCGTCCTGCTCGGCGCCGCCGACACCTTCCGTGCGGCCGCGGCCGATCAGTTGCAGACATGGGCCGAGCGCGTGGGTGCCGAGGTCGTTCGCGGACCCGAGGGCGGCGACCCCGCGGCCATCGCGTTCGATTCGGTCGCCAAGGGCATCGAGGACGGCGTCGACGTCGTGCTCATCGACACGGCCGGTCGTCTGCACACCAAGACCGGCCTGATGGACGAGCTGGGCAAGGTCAAGCGCGTGGTCGAGAAGAAGGCGGCCGTCGACGACGTGCTGCTGGTCCTCGACGCCACCGTCGGACAGAACGGCCTGATGCAGGCCCGCGTGTTCGCCGAGGTCGTGGACATCACCGGCGTCGTGCTGACCAAGCTCGACGGCACCGCCAAGGGTGGCATCGTCTTCCAGGTCCAGCACGAGCTGGGCGTTCCGGTGAAGCTCGTCGGTCTGGGCGAGGGCGCCGACGACCTCGCTCCCTTCGAGCCGGAGGCCTTCGTCGACGCGCTGCTGGGCTGACCGGCACGCTCCGTCCATCGCTGCCCGGTCCCTCGTCCGAGGGGCCGGGCAGCGGCGTTTCGCGACCTTCGCGGTGGTCCACGAAGTTTCGATCCGGGGGTGAACGCAACCGCGAAACCCGACTGCAACACAACCGGCCGATCCGTTCACCTATCCGAAACGCTGTGCAACCACGGATGAAACACCAGGTGAGCAGTCTTGCTGATCAGAACGACAAGACTGACGAGGAGGCTCACCGTGGATTTCCCCACTATCGGAGCCCCGGACACCGGGGACACCGCGTGGATGCTCATGAGCGCCGCGCTGGTGCTCTTGATGACTCCGGGCGTCGCGTTCTTCTACGGCGGCATGGTCCGCGCGAAGAGCGTGCTGAACATGATCATGATGAGCGTCGGCGCGATGGGAGTCGTCGGCGTTTTGTGGGTGCTGTTCGGCTATTCCATCGCGTTCGGTGACGACAAGGGCGGATTGATCGGGGATCCGACGGAGTTCTTCGGACTGAAGGGATTGTTCGGGGGTGACTACCTCGGTGACGCCGAGGCCGGCACGGCCGCCGCGATCCCGCTGGTCGGCACCATCCCGGCACTGGTGTTCGTCGCCTTCCAGGCGATGTTCGCGATCATCACGGTCGCCCTGATCTCGGGCGCGGTCGCCGATCGCATGAAGTACGGAGCCTGGCTGCTGTTCGCCGGCCTGTGGGCGACGGTCGTCTACTTCCCGGTCGCGCACTGGGTGTTCTCGTTCGACGGCGTCACCGCCGAAACGGGCGGTTGGATTGCCAACAAGCTCGGCGCGATCGACTTCGCCGGCGGCACGGCCGTCCACATCAACGCGGGTGTCGCAGGTCTGGTCCTCGCGCTCATGCTCGGTAAGCGTCGCGGCTGGCCCAAGACGCCCTTCCGTCCGCACAACCTGCCGTTCGTGATGCTCGGCGCCGCGCTGCTGTGGTTCGGATGGTTCGGGTTCAACGCCGGCTCGGCCGTCGGCTCCAACGGAGTCGCCGCTGCGGCGTTCGTCACCACCGTCGTCGCCACCTGCGCGGCAATGCTGGCCTGGCTGCTGGTGGAGAAGATCCGCGACGGTCACGCCACCACGCTCGGTGGCGCGTCGGGCATCGTCGCCGGCCTGGTCGCCATCACCCCCGCCTGCTCGTCCGTCGACGTCGTCGGCGCGATCGTGATCGGTGTCGTCGCCGGCGCACTGTGCGCCCTGGCCGTCGGCCTGAAGTACCGCTTCGGCTACGACGATTCGCTCGACGTGGTCGGCGTCCACCTGGTCGGTGGTCTCGTCGGAACGCTGCTGGTCGGCCTGGTCGCGACCGAGGCTGCACCGGCCGGCGTCAACGGCCTGTTCTACGGCGGCGGACTCGACCAGCTGTGGCGTCAGGCGGTCGGCGCGGGCGCCGTGCTCGTGTACTCCTGCATCGCTACGGCCGTCATCGCGCTTATCGTGAAGGTCACGATCGGACTGCGAGTCAGCGCCGAGGCCGAGGCTCGTGGCGTGGACGAGGCCGAACACGCCGAGAGCGCCTACGACTTCGTCGCACTTGCAGGTAGCCCGGTCCCGGGGCGCGTACCGGCGCCCGCAACTGTTGCCGCCAGGGAGGCATGAGTCATGAAGCTGATCACCGCAATCGTCAAGCCGTTCACGCTCGAGGACGTCAAGACCGGACTCGAACAGGCCGGTGTTCTCGGTATGACGGTCAGCGAGGTCCAGGGGTACGGGCGGCAGAAGGGGCACACCGAGGTCTATCGGGGCGCCGAGTACTCGGTCGACTTCGTCCCGAAGGTTCGCGTCGAGGTCGTCGTCGAGGATTCGGTAGTCGACAAGGTCGTCGAGGTCATCGTCGAGGCCGCCCGCACGGGGAAGATCGGTGACGGAAAGGTCTGGGTCACGCCGGTCGAATCGGTCGTCCGGGTACGTACCGGAGAACGGGGCGGGGATGCGATCTGACCCTCGCGGGTCCGGATTCGACGGCCCTGATCCTGTCGCCATCACGGCGACGGGGTCGGGGCCGTCCGGGTCCGACGGACCCGACGCCAACCACACCGACGACGCGCGCGATCTGGCCCGGGCGCGGGAACAGCTCCTGGCGGGAGGTACTCGAAACCACCGCCTCGACGCACCGTCACTGCGACACGCACTGGTCGACCTGCACGAGTTCTGGCTCACCACAAAGGGAAACGAGCTGGGCATCCGGCCGGACTCGGGCTTCGCGATCGTGGCGGTCGGCGGCCTGGGCCGCCGCGAGATGATGCCGTACTCGGACCTGGACCTGATCCTGCTGCACGACGACGTCGACCCCGCGCTGGTCGCCAAGGTCGCCGACCAGCTGTGGTACCCGCTGTGGGACGCGCACATCAAGCTCGACCACAGTGTGCGGACGGTGCCGCAGGCGCTCCAGGTGGCCGCGAGCGACCTCACCGCCACCCTCGGCATGCTCGAGGCCCGGCACATCGTCGGCGATGTCGAGCTGAGTCACCTGCTCATCGGCGGTGTGCGCCGGCAGTGGCGTACCGGGATCCGTTCGCGATTCGACGAACTCGTCGAGCAGGCGCAGGCGCGCTGGGCCCGGAGCGGCCAGATCGCGCACCGCGCCGAGCCCGACATCAAGAACGGCCGTGGTGGCCTCAGGGACGTCCAGCTCCTCAACACGCTGTCCATCGCGCAGCTCACCGACGGGATGCCCGGGCTCGGTCCGGACACGCCCGGTGGCGGTCTCGCGCTGGCGCACCGGCGTCTGCTCGACGTCCGGACCGAACTGCATCGGGTGGCCGGGCGTTCGCGGGACCAGCTGCGAGCGCAGGATGCCGACGAGATCGGCGCGGCGCTGCGGATCGGAGACCGCTTCGATCTCGCACGAATGCTCAGCGACTGCGCACGCACGATCGGGTACTCGGTGGACGTGGGTCTGCGCACCGCCGGCAACTCGCTGCCCCGCAAGGGGCTGTCGAAGCTGCGACGGGTGCCGCTGCGTCGGCCCATCGACGAGGGGGTCGTGGAGCAGTCGGGCGAGCTGGTGCTGGCGCGCGATGCGCGACCCAAGCGCGATCCCGGTCTGGTGGTGCGGGTTGCGGCGGCGTCGGCGTCGACGGGACTGCCGATCTCCGCGTCCACGCTGGGGCGACTGTCCGACAGCGCGCCCGAGCTGCGCGAACCGTGGCCCAAGGGGGCGCTCGGTGACCTCCTGGTGCTGCTCGGCTCCGGTCATCGGGCGATCCCGACGATCGAAGCGCTCGACCGCACCGGTCTGTGGGGCCGGCTGCTGCCCGAGTGGGGCGCGGTGCGCGACCTGCCGCCGCGCGACGCGGTGCACACGTGGACCGTCGACCGGCACCTCGTCGAGACCGTCGCCCAGGCCGGTGCCCTCACGACGCGGGTCTCACGTCCCGACCTGCTGGTGCTCGGTGCGCTCCTGCACGACATCGGCAAGGGACGCGGCGGGGACCACAGCGTCGTCGGCGCGGAACTGGCGGGTCAGATCGGGGCCCGGCTCGGGCTGTGGCCGTCGGACATCGCCTTGTTGACCGGCATGGTGCGTCACCACCTGCTGTTGGCGCAGACCGCCACCCGCCGCGACCTCGACGATCCGGCGACCGTCCAGATGGTCGTCGACAAACTCGGCGGCGACCATGTGCTGCTGGAGTTGTTGAGTGCGCTGGCGGAGGCGGATTCGCTCGCCACCGGGCCGGGGGTGTGGGGCGACTGGAAGTCGTCGCTCATCGGCGAGCTGGTGCGCCGCTGCCGGCTCGCGATGGCCGGCGATCAGCTGCCGGTACCCGACCCGATCGATCCGGCGCTCATCGATGTCGCGACGCAGGGTGGTGTGCACGTCGCGCTCGACCCGGGGACCGCCGCGCACACTTATGTGGTGACCGTCGTCGCCCCGGACACGCCCGGGCTGCTGTCGCACGAAGCAGGGGTGCTGGCGCTCAGCTCCCTGCGGGTGTTGTCGGCCTCGCTCGGCAGCCACGGGGACTCGGCGATCAACTCGTTCGTCGTGGCCCCGAGATTCGGTGCGCCGCCCCAGGCGGGGTTGTTGCGGCAGGAGCTGATCCGGGCGATGGCGGGGGAGATCGACGTGCTCGAGCAACTCGACGCCAAGGAACGCGAAGTGCGCGAGAACCAGGTGCTCGAGGATCGGACGGTCGCGGCCGTGCCGGTGCAGTACGCGCTGGCACCTCCGCGGGTGATCTGGTTCGACGTGGTGGGCGGGGAGGACGCCCAGGGTGACGCGATCGTCGAACTGCGGGCGGAGGACCGGCTCGGAATGCTCAGCCGGCTGGCCCGGGTCCTGGAACGCAACGGTGCCGACGTGCGCTGGGCGCGGGTGAGCACGCTCGGATCGTCGGTGGTCGACGCGTTCTGCATCAGCATGGAGGGCGGCGGCACGCGGGCACGCCGGGAGCAGATCGAGAACGCGATCCTGTCGGTCGTACCGGCGCCGGAGCCGAAGAAGGAGGAACCGGCGACGGAGTGAGCCGTCGACCGGCCGCGCGCCTCCGGGGTTGCCGCGCGGATGCGGGCGCTGGAACGGTTACCCTGGTTCCGAGAATTATTCACGGCCTGCGGGCGGACCAGCACAGAGCTCAGGAGCGCATTCGGTGTTCGAATCCCTTTCCGACCGGTTGACCGGAGCCCTCAAGGATCTGCGTGGCAAGGGTCGACTCTCCGGAGCCGACATCGACGCCACGTGCCGCGAGATCCGTCTCGCGCTCCTCGAGGCCGACGTCGCGCTCCCCGTCGTCCGCACCTTCATCGCCAAGATCAAGGAGCGCGCGAAGGGCGCCGAGGTCTCGGCCGCGCTCAACCCGGCGCAGCAGGTCGTCAAGATCGTCAACGAGGAACTCGTCGGCATCCTCGGTGGTGAGACGCGACGCCTGCAGTTCGCGAAGACGCCGCCGACCGTGATCATGCTGGCCGGTCTGCAGGGCTCCGGTAAGACCACCCTCGCCGGCAAGCTGGCCAAGTGGCTGAAGGATCAGGGCCACACACCGCTGCTCGTCGCGTGTGACCTCCAGCGTCCCGGCGCCGTCAGCCAGCTGCAGATCGTCGGTGAGCGCGCGGGCGCGGCCGTGTTCGCGCCGCACCCCGGCACCTCCATCGGCGGTGGCGAGAACCCGCTCGGCATCTCGGCCGCCGACCCCGTCGAGGTCGCGCGCGCCGGTGTCGAAGAGGCCCGCAACAAGCAGTACGACGTCGTGATCGTCGACACCGCCGGCCGCCTCGGCATCGACGAGGAGCTGATGGCGCAGGCCGCGGGCATCCGCGACGCCGTCCAGCCCGACGAGACGATCTTCGTGCTCGACGCCATGATCGGCCAGGACGCGGTGCACACCGCGGAGGCGTTCAAGTCGGGTGTCGGCTTCACCGGTGTCGTGCTCACCAAGCTCGACGGCGACGCCCGCGGTGGTGCCGCGCTGAGCGTCCGTGAGGTCACCGGCGAGCCGATCCTGTTCGCGTCGACCGGTGAGAAGCTCGAGGACTTCGACGTCTTCCATCCGGACCGCATGGCGAGCCGCATCCTCGGCATGGGCGATGTGCTCACGCTCATCGAGCAGGCCGAGCAGGTGTTCGACGCCCAGCAGGCCGAGGCCACCGCCGCGAAGATCGGCTCGGGCGAGCTGACCCTCGAGGACTTCCTCGAGCAGATGATGGCCGTCCGCAGGATGGGCCCGATCGGCAACCTGCTGGGCATGCTGCCCGGTGCCGGACAGATGAAGGACGCGCTCGCCAACGTCGACGAGAAGCAGCTCGACCGCATCCAGGCGATCATCCGCGGCATGACGCCCGCGGAGCGCGAGAACCCCAAGATCATCAACGCGTCGCGCCGCCTGCGCATCGCGAACGGCTCGGGCGTCAAGGTCTCCGACGTCAACCAGCTCGTCGACCGTTTTTTCGAGGCCCGGAAGATGATGGCCGCGATGGCCGGCCGCATGGGCATGCCCGGCGCGCGTAAGCAGGTGCGCGGCAAGAAGGGGAAGAAGGGCAAGAAGGGCGGCAAGGGCCCGACGCAGCCGAAGATCAAGGGCGGCTTCCCCGGGATGCCGGGTGGTCTGCCGGGCATGCCGGGCGGGATGCCGGCCGGCTTCCCGGACCTGTCGAAGATGCCCAAGGGCCTCGATCAGTTGCCTCCGGGTCTCGACGGCATCGACCTGTCGCAGCTCAAGCTCCCCAAGAAGTAGGTCCGCGTGACGTCCTACCACCTGCGGGGCACCGGTCTGCCGGACGAGCAGCCGTTCGAGCTGTGGATCCGGGACGGCAAGTTCACCGACGAGCCGGTGCCGGACGCACAGACCCTGTGCACCGAGGGTTGGATCCTGCCCGGCCTCGTCGACGCGCACTGCCACATCGGGATTCGGTACGGCGGCGGTGCCGAGGACCTCGACGGGGCGCTGGCGCAGGCCCGGATCGAGCGGGAGGCCGGCGTCCTGCTGGTCCGCGACGCCGGATCGCCGGTGGACACCCGCTCGCTCGACGAGGTCCCCGGACTGCCGCGGATCATCCGCGCCGGACGGCACATCGCCGCGCCCAAGCGCTACATCCGCGGCCTGCCCGTCGACCTGGAGGACGAGTCGCAGCTGCCCGACGAGGTGGTGCGGCAGGCCCGTGCCGGTGACGGCTGGGTGAAGCTGGTGGGGGACTGGATCGACCGCGAGGTCGGTGACCTGGCCCCGCTGTGGAGCGACCGCATCCTCGTCGAGGCGATCGAGGCCGCGCACCGTGAGGGCGCCCGCGTCACCGCGCACGTGTTCGGCGAGGATGCGCTCCCCGGTTTGATCGATGCCGGGATCGACTGCATCGAACACGGCACCGGACTGACCGATGCCACGATCGCGATGATGGCGGAGCGCGGCACCGCCCTGGTGCCGACGCTGATCAACATCGACAACTTCCCGGAGATCGCCGACGGCGCAACACGTTTCCCGGTGTACGCCGCGCACATGCGGGACCTGTACGCGCGGGTGAACGACACCATCGGCGCCGCCCGCGACGCCGGCATCCCGATCTACGCGGGTACCGACGCCGGCGGACACGTCCGGCACGGCCGCGTCGCCGACGAGGTCGCCTCGCTCGGCAAGGTCGGCATGACACCCACCGAAGCCCTCGGCGCCGCGTGCTGGAATGCGCAGGCCTGGCTCGGCGGCGGGGGACTGGCGGTGGGTGCATCCGCGGACCTGGTTGTGTACGAGCAGGATCCACGTACCGGGCCGCAGGTCCTGGCGCAGCCGTCGCTCGTGATGGTCGGCGGCGAAGTCGTGACGACGCGGGGTTCGCTGGCCTGAGTTCGCTGCCGCCGGCGTCACACACGACTTGTCGGGTTCACACACCCGTTCCGTGCGCAGTGGGTGTGTGATGCCGATAAAGGGTGTGTGATGGGAGTCGACGGCGACCGACGGGAGGCGATCGGTGACAGTGCGTCAGGGCCGCGGGGACGCCGCCATCGTGCAGGCCGACGACGTCGTCGCGTACCGCTTGCATGCACACCACCTGACCGGCCGGCGCCCACTGACCGATCTGCTCGATGTGGCCGGCGCATGCGGCATCCAGAACAGCCCGCCCGGGTCGGTCCTGCTCGCGCTGCATGCCCGAGTCGAGGGTGTGAGGCGAGAGTTCGTCGACCGCTTGGAGGGCGAGGAGCGTAGCCTGCTGCAGTCGTGGTCCATGCGCGGGGCACCGTTCCACTTTCCGCGCGCGGACGCTCCGGTCTTCACCGCGGGCGTTCTGCCGGCCACGGAGACGGCACGGCTGCACCTGATCAGCGGCGTGGGGCAGGCGCTCGACACGCTCGGACTGGGGTTGGACGAGACTGTCGACCTCATCGCCGAAGAGATCGCCACCGTACTGGCGGGCAGGCAGTTGGCGATCGGAGAACTCGGTGCGGAACTGGCCGAGGGTGTTGCACCCAGGCTGACTCGAATGCGCCGCGAGAAGTGGCTGGCGGACGGACCCTACGGCATGCGCCAGCCGCTGGGGGAGGCCGTCGTGCACTTCTGCCTCCGGATCCTGGCGTTACGCGGAATCGTCTGCCTCGCACCGAGAACCGGGAACAAGGTTCCGTTCGTTCTGCTCGACGAATGGCTGGGCCGGGCGCTGCCGCAGGTGGAGCCCGGCCCAGCCCGCGCGGACCTCTCGCGTCGCTACCTGCACTGCTACGGCCCGTCCAGCCGGAAGGACTTCGCTTCCTGGCTCGGTGTGCGCACTGGTGACGTCGAGCCGTGGTGGTCGACGCTCGAATCCGAGCTGGTTCCTGTCGACGTGGACGGGCGATCGGCGTGGACCCTCGTCGAGGATCTGGACGCCCTGCGGTCACCGCCGCCGGCGGCCGGGGTGCGGCTGCTCCCGCCGCACGACCCCTACCTGCAGATGCGGGATCGGGCGTCCATCGTCGGAACGAAGCATCACGCGCAGGTGTGGAAGACGGTCGGAGGACCCGGTGCGGTGCTCGCGGACGGCAGAATCGTCGGAACGTGGCGCCCCCGCAAGAGCGGCCGCACGCTGACGTTGACGCTCGAAACCTTCGAGCCGCTGGACGTTGCGGTCCGCGAGCAGCTGCGTGCGGAGGCCGAACAGGTGGCCGTGCTGCGCGGGGCGTCGGCGGTACAGGTCGAGTTCGGGGACGGGACTGCGTGCTGAATTAGCCGAGCTGGTCCATCAGCGACAGCAGGTTGGCGGCACCCCAATGTTCGACGATCCGGCCGCCACGCACCCGCATGACGTCCACGGTGTCGAACGTGACTGCGCGGCCGGTGGGTTCGACGCCCGGGAACGTCCCCCGTCGGGTTCCGCGGTAGGTCTTGTAGGTGGTCACCAGGTCACCGTCGACCGACTGCCAGTGGATCTCGGCGTGGAAGTCCTGGAAGGCCGCGCGCATCGACTGGTACAGCAGTCTCGTGCCGGACTTGTCGGGGGTGAGTCCCCGCTGCGGGGTGTGGTCGACGTAGTCGTCGGCGAACAGCTCGTCGAAGACTGTGAAGTCGCCACCGCCCTGCACCTGCTCGGTGGTCCGGCGGACGACGGCCTTCGCGGTGTCGCCGTCGCTGTCCGGGATCGTCGGAAGCCTCCCGAGGGCAGTGGAGTCGGCGGCGTGGCGCCCGTTCGAGTTCGACGCCCGGCGGGCGATGCTGCCCGCGAGCAGAGGAGTCTCGCGTCGGACGTGGTCACCGCACGCGGCGTGGCAGGAGGCCGCTGCGTCCTCGAAGACGATCCCGTGTCGTTCGATGAAGGCAAAGTAGTCCCCGGTCGGGGTGACGAGGATCCGGTCGGTGACGGTGCACCGACCGTCGCCGGTGGGCTGGGCCCGCAACTCCCAGGTCACGTCCACCGTCGTCCGGCCTTCCGCGGACACGACGTCCGACGTCGACAGCATCCGGCAGTGGTGAGGCTCGACGACCTCGGTGGCGAAGTGGTGGATCAGGAGTGCGTCGCCGATCGTCTCGACACCGATGGACAGCGGATGCCCGTCCTCGGCGGTGCCGACGCCGATCGTGATGTGGTCCGGGGGACAGCATCGTCGGTACTCGGCCTCGGGTAGCGAGAACAGCCAGTCGGTGATGTCGACCCTCTCGGCGGCCACGTCGACGACGTGGGTACAGGTCGAGTCCGAGAGAACACGTGTGGACACCGTCGTCCCCTGTCTGCCGCGGAACGGTGTCGCGACGGTGGTGCCGCGATAACCCCGAACGCTAGCGCGGCGAACGGGTGCGGAGTTCGCGTGTCGCGGGAATGGTTGCAGCATCGACACCGGGTGGGCGCCGTGCCGGTACTGTGCCTGTCATGGCACCGTTCCGGTCGGCACTCGCGGAGAGGCTGAACACAGTTCAGCTCACCTGGGTCGGCGTGCTGACCCTGGTGATCGCGACGACGGCCGTCGACGGTCCCGCCGCCCTCGCGGGCACTGCCCTGGCGATCGCACTGATCTTCGCGGTCAGCGGTGACGGTGCGCTGTCGCAACTGCACCGGTTGGCGGCGCCGGCCGCCGGACCACCGCGCGAGGAGCGGCACCTGCGTGGCGCGTTCCGCAGGCAGAGCGCGCCGAACACCCCCGGCCGTCCCCGTCGTCCCCGAGCACCCGGACAGGCTCTCGCCGCCGCATAGCTTCGCTGTGCCGCACAGATGATCCCTGTCCGTCCAGCGCCCGTAACAGTCCGAAGGACCCCGGCGCGGCAAACACCCGCGTGATACGACCCGTTGTCGTGTCACGCGACGAAGAGGTGCTCGATGCTCGATTTCGTCTACTATCCCGTCTCCGCGATTCTGTGGTTCTGGCACAAAGCGTTCGGCGCCGCACTCGGTCCGGACAACGGCTTCGCGTGGGCGCTCGCGGTGATGTTCCTGGTCTTCACCCTGCGTCTGCTGCTGCTCGGACCCGCGATCCGACAGATCCGTACCGGCCTCCAGATGCGGGAGTTGCAACCGCAGATCAAGGCATTGCAGAAGAAGTACGCCGGTGACCGGCAGCGCATGGCGCTCGAGATGCAGAAACTGCAGCAGGAACACGGCTTCAACCCGTTGATGGGTTGTCTTCCGATGCTGGTGCAGGCGCCGGTGTTCATCGGGCTCTATCACGTGCTGCGTTCCTTCAACCGCACCGGAACCGGTCACGGTGGGCTCGGGATGACTGCGCAGGACAACGCGAACACCGCGAACTACATCTTCAGTCCGGCCGACGTGCAGTCGTTCCTGAGCGCGCGCCTGTTCGGTGCACCGATCTCGACCGCGATCACTTCTCCGCAGAGCACCCTCGAGTCCTTCGCGGCGCACGGCGGCGTGCCGACCGTGGCCACGATCGCGGCCGTGGCGATTCCGCTGATGGTGATCGCGTCGCTCGCCACGCACTTCAATGCGCGTGCCTCCGTCGCCAGGCAGGAGCCGGACGCATCGGCGAACCCGCAGACCGCGATCATGAACAAGCTCATGCTCTGGGTGTTCCCGCTCGGCGTCCTCGTAGGTGGTCCGTTCCTGATGATCGCGATCCTGCTGTACTGGGTGAGCAACAACATCTGGACCTACGCGCAACAGCATCTCGTGTTCGCTCGGCTGGACCGGGAGACGGCAGTGAAGCAGCGCGCGCTCGCGCAGGAACGGCAGAACAGGCGCTGACCGGACACCGCGACGCGCGGATCAGTCGCGGGTGTGCACCGGCGACGGGATCTTCGTGGAGCGGTATGCGTCGCCGCTGCGCGTCGGTTGCCAAAGGCGCCAGTGCTTCGCGGACAGACGAAACGGCAGGTGGTCCTGCAGATGACGCGCGGCTGGGGCCAGACGGTCGTCGGCCGGCAGGTTCAGCCACAGCGACACCGAGGACGCCGCGGTGCCGACGGTTGCACGAACGCCGGAGGCGCCCAGCAGACGGCCGTACCCGTCGACCGCGAAGCGGCCGAAGGCATCGGGGGTGATGTCGGGGTACGGGGCACGGGCGAGCGGGTCGAGTAGATCGACACGCATGCCACAGGTCAGCGCGGCCAGCGAATGCCCGTGGCTCGTCACCGCGTCGGGCCCGGCGGTTCCCAGCATGTCGAGGGCGTGGTCCACGGCGCCGGGCGCGACTTTCCATTCCGTGTGGGTTCGCGCGCGGTGACGGGGGCCGCCGAAACGGTCGGTGGCGAGGGCGACGAGGTGCTCGGTCGCTGCGGGTGGGCCACCGGCCGCGACCCGGAACACCCACGACGGGGGCGACGCCTGTGCGGTGCACTCCTCGATGAAGCTCCGAACCCGCCGAAATGCCTTGTCGGGATCTTTGGCTCGCAGCGAGTGCGCGCCGCCGGCGGATGCCGGCAGCCCGTCGTAGGTGACCACGTGCGGAGACGAACTGTCCGGTGTCCGTGCCATGCGTTCATCGTAGGGAAGGACGGCGATGCTCAGTTCCGGTTGCCGATCCCGCCTCCGCCGGCGACACGGTCGACGGCACGCAGATCCTCGGCGTCCAGTACCAGGTCCGAGGCGGCGATGTTCTGTGCGACCCGGGATGGGTTGCGGGAACCGGGGATCGGGACCACGTAGTCCCGACGGGTCAGGAGCCAGGCCAACGCCAGTTGGGCCGAAGTGGCATCCTTTCGACGGGCCAGAGCGTCGAGGCCGTCGACGATCGCGAGGTTGGCATCGAAGTTCTGCGGGTCCCACCACGGCAGGTGTCGACGGAAGTCGTTCGCGTCGTAGTGGTCTCGGGAGAAGACAGCGCCGCTGAGGAACCCCCGGGCCAAAGGCGAGTAGGCGACGAAACCGATACCGAGATCCTCGAGCACGGGGAAGAGCGACTCGACCTCACGGGTGAAGATCGAATACTCGCTCTGCAGGACCGAGATCGGATGAACCGAGTGCGCCTTGCGGATCGTCGCCTCGTCGGCCTCGGACAGACCCAGATACCGAACCTTGCCCGCCTGGACGTACTCCGCCATCGTGCCGACCACGTCCTCGATGGGCACAGTCGGGTCCGGACGGTGCTGGTAGAGCACATCGATCGTGTCGATGCCGAGGTTGCGCAGGCTGGCGTCGACGACCTCGCGGATGTGTTCGGGACGCGAGTCGGCCCCGAACGACCGGGTGAGTCCGAACTTCGTGGCGATCACGACGTCGTCACGCACCGGAGCCAAGGCGCGGCCGAGCAACCTCTCGCCCTCGCCCCAGCCGTACATCTCGGCGGTGTCGAACATCGTCACGCCGAGATCGTGTGCGGCACGGATCGCGGCAATCGATTCGACGTCGTCGGTCGGGCCGTAGCCGATTGCCGTGCCCATCGCGCCGTAGCCCAGGGCGGAGACCGTGAGTCCTTGTTTGCCGAGTGTGCGTTCTTCCATGGATCCTCCTCGCTGGCGGTTGCAGACCAATGTGTCAGAGGCTGACAAGTTTGTCCATGTATGCTGCCGATGTGGACAGTTCCCCGGCACCCGCCCCGCGTTTGCGCGACATCACCCGTGAAGCTGTGCGCACGCGCATATCCGATGTCGCGATCGACCTGTTCGCCGAGCACGGTTTCGAGTCCGTCACCGTCGAACAGATCGCTGCCGAGGTCGGGATCTCCGCGCGGAGTTTCCATCGGTACTTCCCCGCCAAGGAGGATGCGGTCATCGGGGACCTGACTCGCTGGGGTGAATTCGTCCGCGACGGGCTTGCCTCGCGCCCGACCGACGAACCGCCCCTGGTCTCGTTGCGAATCGCTTTCGAAGCCTTGCTGTCTCGCCCGCGCAACGCCGGTGAGGAAGAGCGGAGCAAGCGGACCATGCGGGTGCTCACCAGCACCGCGTCACTTCGTGCCCGAAACCTCGAGAAGCACCTGGGTTGGGCGAAGATGTTGGTTCCCGTTGTGGAGGCACGTCTGAACGGCGACTATGCGGAACTTCGGGCACAGACGCTCGTGCAGTCCGCACTCGCCTGTTTCGACATCGCCCTGAGCACCTGGGCCGAATCCGAGGGGGTGGACGCAGTCGACCTCCTGCGCCGATCCTTCGCCACCCTTGCCGCAGAGAACGTGGCGTAGAGGCGACGACACGGCCGCCGTGGTGCGCGAGGGGGGACTTGAACCCCCACGTCCTGAGACACTGGAACCTAAATCCAGCGCGTCTGCCAATTCCGCCACTCGCGCGAGCGATGTCAGCCTACGCCACCGCCGGCCGGTCCTGAACCGCAGGACCGGCCGACCGCACCCGTGAGGTGATTCAGCTACGCGGACAACGGTTTCGGTCTGATCGACCGGGCTCGTCCGTACCGCCACACGGCGTTGAGGAGGGCGGCCGGTGGGATGTTCTCGGTCTCGGATGCGGAGGCGAGAAGTTCGAGGGCGCATGCCTCGCTCACCGGTGGTTCGGCGGGGCCCAGCGCCTGCGCGACGAACCCGTGCACTGCACCGAGCGCTGCGGGGCCGACCAGCCCGAGTTGCAGGACGAAGGTCTCCCACGTGGCGCCCCCCAGTCCCGGAACCGCGGTGATCGCCTCCCGCGCGCGTCGGCCGTCCCCGATCCGTTCGCTGCCGGGAATTCCGGCGTCGATCAATGCCGCCGCCGCGAGGGCCGCCGCCTCGGCCTTGGTGGTGTAGTTGCCCGGCACTCGCTGCCGGTTGTCGAGGATTTCCGCGAGGTGGTCCGGGGCGTCGGCGAAGGCAGCCAGCGCGCCAAGATCGTCGAGCTCGTGCTTCCGGTGCGCGCGCCAGTTGGCGACGACCCGCCGGACGCCGGACGTCGGGGTGCCGTAGGTGGCGCGGGCCGCGAAGATCGCGTCGAGCAGCGCTGCTTCGGCCTCGCGTGGCCAGCCGGCCGGCCAGTGTGAGCGGTCGGGCGGCAGCGCGGTGCCGATGTATTCGACGAGTGCGCGAATCCGATTGTCGGTCATGAATCCCCCCTGGATTTCGATTGACGCGTCGCACGGTAGCGGCGTCCTCCGACAACGGGGACGGTCCGACAGCGCCTGCCGCACGTCTGGGCGCCGCCGTCAAGGTGATCACGAATTGGTAACAATCAACGTGAGGGTTCCCTCAGGTTTATGGACGTCCTCGCATGCCACCTGACCCGCGGTTACGAGGTCTACTCACGAGTCACTTGAGGGCGACGGTGTGCGCAATGTCACTCGATACTCGCTGGTAGGAACGGGGTCGGCGGACAAACGTGAGGCTTTCCTCATGATTCTGTGCCAACCTTTACACGCCCGGATTCGCTGGATTCCGAAGTGAATTCGAGGGGTGCCGTGGGTGTCTCGGGATGCCACGCGTCAGCTCTGCCGAGGGCGGCCGACCAAGACCTACCTCCCGTGAGGGAACCAGGAGAGGACACAACTTCAGTGACGATCGACGACACTGCAGGAAACGGACGAACCTCGAAGGAGCAGAGCCAGTTCGGTGCTGATCGGACTCCGGTCCGTTCCGCGGCGCAGGGACCCCTCGTGGACCGTCTGCGTGCCGGCGAGCCGTACGCGCTCGCGTTCGGTGGGCAGGGTGCCCCGTGGCTGAGCGCACTGGCCGAACTGACCCGCGACAGCGGTCTGGAGCCGACGCTCACGGAGCTCGTGAACGAGGCTGCCGCGATGCTCGAGCCGGTCGCGCAGGATCTCCTCGTCGTCCGCCCGGTCGGTTTCGATCCGATCGCGTGGATTCTGGAACAGGAACTCGCCGACGACGAGACCGCGCCCGCGGGACCGTCCGAGGCTGCCCTGACGTCGGCCGCGGTCTCGCTGCCCGGCGTCTTCCTCACCCAGCTGGCCGCGCTGCGCGCGCTGCAGCAGCAGGGCCTCGACCCCGCGGTGAACGCCCCGGTCGCCACCATCGGCCACTCGCAGGGCCTGATCGCTGCCGCTGCCGTCGCAGGCGGCGGTGCCGCGGACGGCGCGCTGCTCGCAACCGCCCAGCTCATCGGTGCCGCTGCGGGTCTCGTCGGCCGTCGCCGCGGAATCATCGCCGGTGCCGACCGCTCGCCGATGCTGGCCGTCTCCAACGTCGACCCCGAGCGGTTGGCCGTCATCGTCGCCGAGCTGGCCGAGGGCCAGGCGCCCGAGCGCGCCGCCGTCCTGGCGATCCGCAACGGGCGTCGTCGCGTCGTGCTGTCGGGCCCGCCGGCTCAGCTCGCACGGGTCCAGCAGCGCTGCGAGCAGATCGCAGCCGACGAGGCCCGTGAACGCGATGCCAAGACCCGTGGTGGCGCAGTCTTCTCGCCTGTCTTCGAGTCGCTCTCGGTCGAGATCGGCTTCCACCACCCCGCGCTGGCCGAGGCCGTCGACATCATCGGTGGTTGGGCCACCCGTTGTGGTCTCGACGCCGACCAGGTGCGCGCGCTCGCGCAGGCCGTCCTCGTCGACCCGGTCGACTGGGTCGACGCCGTCGAAGGCGCCGTCGAGTCCGGCGCCCGCTGGATCCTGGACCTCGGACCCGGCGATCTGCTCACCCGCATGACCTCGGCCGGCCTGCGTGGTCACGGCGTCGGCATCCTCGCCGCCTCCACCCGCGGTGGCCACCGCAACCTGCTCACCCCCGGTGCCACCCCCGAGGTCGCTCGGGCGTGGACGGAGTTCGCGCCCAAGGCCGTTACCCTGCCCGACGGCCGCGTCGCCGTCGAGACCGCGTTCACGAAGCTCACCGGACGCTCGCCGATCCTGCTCGCGGGCATGACCCCCACCACCGTCGATCCCGCGATCGTTGCTGCCGCCGCGAACGCCGGCCACTGGGCCGAGCTCGCCGGTGGCGGCCAGGTCACCGAGCAGATCTTCGCCGACAACGTCGAGGGCCTGAAGGGTCTGCTCGAGCCGGGCCGTGCCGTCCAGTTCAACTCGATGTTCCTGGACCCGTACCTGTGGAAGCTGCACGTGGGCGGCAAGCGGCTCGTCCCGCGGGCCCGCGCCGCGGGCGCGCCGTTCGACGGCGTCGTCGTCACCGCCGGAATCCCCGAGCTCGACGAAGCGGTCACGATCATCGACGAGCTGACCGAGGCCGGCTTCAGCTACGTCGCGTTCAAGCCGGGCACCGTCGCGCAGATCCGCTCGGTGATCCGCATCGCGAACGAGGTCCCGGACTTCCCGGTCATCGTCCACATCGAGGGCGGCCGCGCCGGTGGCCACCACTCGTGGGAGGACCTCGACGACCTGCTGCTCGCCACGTACGCCGAGCTGCGCACCCGCGACAACCTCGTGCTGTGTGTCGGCGGCGGCATCGGCACCCCTGAGCGGGCCGCCGACTACCTGACCGGACGCTGGGCCACCGAGCACGGGTTCCCGGCGATGCCGCTCGACGGCATCCTCGTCGGCACCGCCGCGATGGCGACGCTCGAGGCCACCACCTCGCCCGACGTCAAGCAGATGCTCGTCGACACCCCCGGCACCCCCGACTGGGTCGGTGCGGGAACCGCGCAGGGCGGCATGGCTTCCGGCCGCAGCCAGCTCGGTGCCGACATCCACGAGATCGACAACGCCGCGTCGCGCACGGGCCGTCTGCTCGACGAGGTCGCCGGTGACGCCGACGCCGTCGCGGCCCGCCGCGACGAGATCATCGCCGCGCTCGACGTGACCGCCAAGCCGTACTTCGGCGACGTCGCCTCGATGACCTACCAGCAGTGGCTGCGCCGCTACCTGGAGCTGGCCGTGGGCGTCGACTCCGCGCAGGCGTTCGACTGCGGCGGCGACGTGCAGGACGCGATCGTCGACGCCACGCAGTCGGTGTGGCTGGACGTGTCGTGGCGGGATCGCTTCGGCGAGATGCTGCAGCGCGCCGAGGCCCGACTGCACCGCAACGACCGCGGCCCCATCCAGACGCTGTTCGCGGATCCTGCGACGCTGGACCAGCCCTTCGCAGCGCTCTGCGCTCTCGAGGCGGCGTACCCCGACTACGCCACCACGGTGCTGCACCCGGCGGACGTCCCGTTCTTCGTCGCGCTGTGCAAGACCCCCGGCAAGCCGGTCAACTTCGTTCCCGTCGTCGACGGTGACGTCCGACGCTGGTGGCGTTCGGATTCGCTGTGGCAGGCCCACGACCCGCGCTACACCGCCGACCAGGTGTGCATCATTCCCGGCACCGTCGCGGTCGCCGGCATCACCCGCGTCGACGAGCCGGTCGGTGAGCTGCTCGACCGCTTCGAGAAGGCCACCGCGGACGAGTTGGTCGCCGCCGGCGCCACCCCGACCCCGATCGCCGGTCGTCGTCACGGCGGCTTCGGCACCGGACTGCTCGACGCCGTCCTCACCGCCCCGGACGTCCTGTGGGCCGCGCGCCTGACGCAGAACCCGGTTCGCCGTCTCGGCGCCGTCGACGAGTGGACGATCGAGTCCGACACCGTCGCCAGCCACGACAAGACCGGCGCCCGCCTCGTCGTCGCCGACGCCGAGCACGTCGATCTGACCGTGCCGCTCGCGCAGGGCAAGGCCGTCGAGATCCGCATCACGGTGCCCGTCACCGTCCGTGACGGCGGCGCCCCCGTCGTGACCCAGGCCGACGCCGAGGCGTCGATGTCGGCACTGTTGGGTGTCGCTGCGGGGCAGGAGCTTCCGCAGGTGAAGAACGGTGTCGCGCACATCAACCTGGCGTGGACCCCGGATCTGGTCGCCGACCACGCCGGCGTGACCGGTGTGGGCCTGCCCCAGACCGTGAGCACCAGCGGCAAGGCCGTGCCCGACGTCGTCGTCGGCGCGTGCTGGCCGGCCGTGTTCGCGGCGCTCGGCGCCGCCGCCACCGAGTCCGGCGTGCACGTCATCGAGGGCATGCTCGACCTGGTCCACCTCGATCACGCGGTCGACCTCGTCGGCGAACTGCCCACGGAGACGAGCATTCTCGTGGTCCGTGCCGAGGCCGGCGATGTCATCGACACCGACATGGGTCGTGTCGTCGAGGTCCGCGTCGAGGTCGGCGCGATGCTCGGTGAGGGCCTCGAGGCTCCCGCCGTCGCGACGCTCACCGAGCGCTTCGCGATTCGTGGCCGCACCGGCAAGGGCGAGCTGGCCGATCCGGCTCGCGCCGGCGGATCGCTGTCCGCCGACGTCGCGGAAACCCCGCGTCGTCGCCGCCGCGATCTGAAGATGGTGGCGCCGCGCAACATGGCCGCGTTCGCCCGCGTCTCCGGCGACCACAACCCGATCCACACCTCCGACGCCGCGGCGCTGCTCGCCGGTCTGGGCAGCCCGATCGTGCACGGCATGTGGCTGTCGGCCGCCGCGCAGCAGGCCGTCGTCGCCGTCGACCCCGCATCGAAGGTGCCGACCCGTCGCCTGACCGCGTGGACCGCCCGCTTCCTCGGGATGGTCCGCCCCGGCGCCGAGATCGACGTCCGCGTCGACCGGGTCGCCACCGATCACGGCGACGAGATCGTCGAGGTCGGCTGCCGCGTCGACGGTGACCTGGTGATGGTCGCGACGGGTCGCACCGCGGCGCCGAAGACCGTGTACGCCTTCCCCGGCCAGGGCATCCAGCGCCCGGGCATGGGCCTCGACGCCCGCTCGCGCAGCAAGGCCGCGCGTGAGGTCTGGGAGCGTGCCGACAAGCACACCCGCGAGGCACTCGGCTTCTCGATCCTGGCCGTCGTCCGCGACAACCCGACGCTCGTCAAGGCGCGCGGGGTGGAGCACCGGCACCCGGACGGCGTGCTGCACCTGACCCAGTTCACGCAGGTCGCGATGGCGACCCTCGGTGTCGCGCAGGTCGCCGAACTCCGCGAGTCCGGCGCGTTCGTCGAGGGCTCCTACCTGGCCGGTCACTCGGTCGGCGAGTACAACGCCCTCACCGCGGTCGCCGGCGTGCTGCCGCTCGAGGCGCTCCTCGAGGTGGTCTTCCAGCGTGGATCGGCAATGCACGAACTGGTGCCCCGCGACGGTGCGGGCCGCAGCGACTACCGCATGGCCGCGATCCGCCCGTCGCAGATCGGCGTCGCCGACGACGAGCTGCAGGCGTTCGTGGGCGGTGTCGCCGACGCGACCGGGGAATTCCTGCAGATCGTCAACCTCAACCTCAAGGGTTCGCAGTACGCGATCGCCGGCACGGTCAAGGGGCTCGAGGCGCTCGAGCGTGAGATCGACATCCGCCGTGAGGCGTTCGGTGGCAAGCGCGCGTTCATCCTGGTGCCCGGCATCGACGTGCCGTTCCACTCGACCGTCCTGCGCGGCGGCGTGGACGACTTCCGCGCCAAGCTCGACGAGCTGCTGCCGCAGGACATCGACCCGTCGCTGCTGATCGGCCGCTACATCCCGAACCTCGTGCCCCGGCTGTTCAACCTGGGTCGCGACTTCGTCCAGGAGATCGCCGACCTGGTGCCGTCCGAGCAGCTGCAGGCGGTACTGGCGGACTTCGACAGCTGGAGCGAGCGTCCCGTCGCGCTGACCCGCGTCATCCTCGTCGAGCTGCTGGCGTGGCAGTTCGCGAGCCCGGTCCGCTGGATCGAGACGCAGGACCTGCTGTTCACCGACGAGGCCGACGGCGGACTCGGTGTCGAGCGCTTCGTCGAGATCGGTCTGGGGGCTACCCCGACCGTCGCGAACCTGGCGTCGCAGACCCTCAAGCTGGACGAGCACGCGAACACCAAGGTCGAGGTGCTCAACATCGAGCGCGAGGCGTCGATCGTCTACAGCACCGACGTCGATCCGGCGCCGGTGGAGGACGACGAGCCCGTGGAAAGTGCCGCGCCTGCCGCGGCTCCGGCTGCTGCTGCTCCCGTCGCGGCCCCGGCCGCACCCACCGGTGGTCCGCGCCCCGACGACATCGCGTTCAAGGCCGCCGACGCCACCAAGGTGCTCATCGCGCTCTGGACCAAGCTGCGCCCGGACCAGATCGGTCCCGCCGACACCATCGAGGCGTTGTGCGACGGCGTGTCCTCGCGCCGCAACCAGCTGCTCGTCGACCTCGGGTCGGAGCTGTCGCTCGGTGCCATCGACGGCGCCGCCGACGCCGACATGGGATCGCTCGCGGTCACGGTCGATCGCCTGGCCCGCACGTACAAGCCGTTCGGCCCGGTGCTGTCCGACTCGATTGGCGATCACCTGCGCAAGGTCTTCGGTCCGTCCGGTAAGCGTCCGGCCGCCATCGCGGATCGCGTCAAGAAGGTCTGGGAGCTCGGCGACGGCTGGGCCACCCACGTGACCGCCGAGGTGGCCCTCGGTACCCGTGACGGCTCGAGCGTCCGCGGTGGCGCGATGGGCGGGCTGCACGAGGGTGCTGTCGCCGACGGTGCTGCCGTCGACGCCCTCGTCGACGCCGCCGTCCAGGCCGTCGCATCCCGCCGCGGCGTGGCCGTCTCCATGCCGGCTGCCGGCGGGGGAGCGGGCGGAACCGTCGACGCTGCCGCGCTCGGTGAGTTCACCGAGGCCATCACCGGCCGCAACGGCGTGCTGGCCTCGGCCGCACGTCTGGTGCTCGAGCAGCTCGGCTTCAGCGAGTCGGCCGCTGCCGCGGTCGCCGCGGACGACACCGCGCTCGTCGACCTCGTGTCGGCCGAGCTCGGCTCCGATTGGCCGCGCCTGGTCGCCCCGGCGTTCGACGCCAAGAAGGCCGTCCTGATCGACGACCGCTGGGCCACCGCCCGCGAGGACCTCGCACGCGGCTGGACCGGTGAGATCGACCTGACCGTCGAGCGTTTCGACGGCGCCGGTGCCGCCGTGGCCGCCCACGCGCAGTGGTGGCAGCAGCGCGCCACCGCGGAGGGCCGCACGACGCTGGCCGAGATCTACGGCCGCATCGCAAAGGTCGCGGTCGCCCCGATCGAGGAGACCGGGCAGTACACCGGTGAGATCGCGGTCGTCACCGGTGCCAGCAAGGGCTCGATCGCCGCATCGGTCGCCGGCAAGCTGCTCGGCGGCGGCGCGACGGTCGTCGTGACCACCTCGCGCCTCGACAGCGACCGACTCGGCTTCTACCGCAAGCTCTACGCCGCGAACGCCCGCGCCGGTGCCGCCCTGTGGGTGGTGCCCGCGAACATGGCGTCGTACAGCGACGTCGACGCGCTGGTCGAGTGGGTCGGCAATGTCCAGACCGAAACGGCCGGTGGCGCGAAGAAGCTCGTCAAGGAGGCGATGACGCCGACGATGCTGTTCCCGTTCGCCGCACCGCGAGTGGCCGGCGAGCTGTCCGACGCGGGTGCCCGCGCCGAGATGGAGATGCGGGTCCTGCTGTGGTCGGTGGAGCGCCTGATCGGCGGACTGTCGCAGATCGGCTACGACCGTGACGTCGACACCCACCTGCACGTCGTGCTGCCCGGCTCGCCGAACCGCGGCCTGTTCGGCGGCGACGGTGCCTACGGCGAGTCGAAGGCGGCGCTCGACGCGGTCGTCGGACGCTGGTCGGCCGAGCGCACGTGGGCCGAGCGGGTCACGCTCGTCCATGCATTGATCGGTTGGGTGCGCGGGACCGGCCTCATGGGCGGCAACGACCCGATGGTCGAGGCCGTCGAGGCCAAGGGTGTGCGCACCTGGTCCACCGACGAGATGGCGACCGAACTGCTGCTCTCGTGCACCCCGGAGGTCAAGCGCGCCGCTGCGGACGCGCCGCGCCTGGTGGATCTCACCGGCGGGCTCGCCGAGGTGGACCTGGACCTGCCGGCGCTCGCGAAGGAGGCCGCCGAGGCGGCCGAGGCTGCGGGCAAGGCCGAGGACGAGGCGTCGAAGGACGCGAATTCCATTGCCGCCCTGCCTGCTCCGCCGCGGATCGTCGACGCGCTCGACGCCCCGTCCTGGCCCGAGCTGGATGTCGACCCGGCCGACCTGGTCGTCATCGTCGGCGCCGGTGAGCTCGGCCCGTACGGCTCCGCGCGCACCCGCTTCGAGATGGAGGTCGACGAGCAGCTGTCGGCGGCCGGCGTGCTCGAGCTGGCGTGGAACACCGGAATGGTTGCGTGGGAGAACGATCCCAAGCCGGGCTGGTACGACGTCGAGAGCGGCGATCTGGTTCCCGAGGAAGAGATCGCCGAGCGTTACCACGACGCTGTCGTCGAGCGTTGCGGCATCCGCACCTACGGCGACGAGGGCGCGATGGTCGACAACACGGCGCCGCTGCTGACGTCGGTGTTCATCGACAAGGACCTGTCCTTCGTGGTCGGCTCCGAGGCGGAGGCCCGTGCGTTCGTCGATTCCGACCCGGAGAACACCGTCGCGGCGGTGGACCCGGAGAGCGGCGACTGGACCGTCACCCGCAAGGCCGGCACCGAGATCCGCGTGCCGCGCAAGGTCAAGCTGACCCGCACGGTCGGCGGCCAGATCCCGACCGGATTCGACGTCACCAAGTGGGGTATCCCCGCCGACATGGCCGGCTCCGTGGACCGCGTCGGGCTGTGGAACATCGTCACCACCGTCGACGCGTTCCTCACCGGCGGCTTCACCCCGTCCGAGCTGCTGCGCTGGGTGCACCCGGCGTTCGTCGCCAACACGCAGGGCACCGGCATGGGCGGCATGACGTCGATGCGCTCGCTGTACATCGACACACTGCTCGGCGAGTCCCGCGCGAACGACATCCTGCAGGAGGCCCTGCCGAACGTCATTGCGGCGCACGTCGTGCAGTCGTACGTCGGCGGCTACGGCGCGATGGTGCACCCGGTCGCGGCGTGCGCCACGGCCGCGGTCTCCGTCGAGGAGGGCGTCGACAAGATCAAGCTCGGCAAGGCCAAGCTGGTCGTGGCCGGCGGCTTCGACGACCTGGGTATCGAGGGCATCGTCGGCTTCGGCGACATGTCGGCGACCGCCAAGTCGGACGAGATGGCCGCGAAGGGCATTGCCGACAACCGCTTCTCGCGGGCCAACGATCGACGTCGCGGCGGCTTCGTGGAGTCGGCCGGCGGTGGCACGATCCTGCTCGCTCGCGGTGATCTCGCGCTCGAGATGGGCCTGCCGGTCCTCGGCGTGGTCGCGTGGGCCGGCTCCTTCGCCGACGGCGTCCACACCTCGATCCCGGCTCCCGGCATCGGTGCCCTCGGCGCCGGTCGCGGGGGACAGGATTCGCAGCTCGCGCTGTCGCTCAACGCGCTCGGTATCACTGCCGACGACATCTCGGTGGTCTCCAAGCACGACACCTCGACGGCGGCGAACGATCCGAACGAGGCCGAACTGCACGAGCGACTGGCGGCGGCCCTGGGCCGCAGCGAGGGTGCCCCGCTGTTCGTCATCTCGCAGAAGACGCTCACCGGTCACGCCAAGGGTGGCGCGGCGGCGTTCCAGCTGATCGGCCTGTGCCAGGTCCTCGGTCAGGGCGTCATCCCGCCGAACCGCAGCCTGGACTGCGTCGACGACAAGATGGCCGAGTTCTCGCACCTGGTGTGGCCGCGGACCCCGCTGCGCTTCGGGAACGAGTTCGCGCTCAAGGCAGGCCTGCTGACCAGCCTCGGCTTCGGTCACGTGTCGGGTCTGATCGCGGTGGTCCACCCGCAGGCGTTCGTCGAGTCGATCCCGGCGGATCAGCGCGAGGCGTACCTGGCGCAGGCGCAGCAGCGCACCATCGACGGACAGCGCCGACTGGCGTCGGCGATGTGCGGTGGCGAAGCCCTGTACGAGCGTCCCGCAGACCGCCGATTCGGTGGAGATGCGGTGCCCGCCAAGGCTGCTCGTCAGCTCGAGGCGGACATGCTCCTCACCGAGGAGGCGCGCCTGGGTACCGATCACGTGTACCGCGCCGGAAAGCCCGGGTGCCAGTGATGGCGGTTCTCGGAATCGGCTTCGACGTCGTCACGATCTCTGAGTTCGAAGAGCAGATGAAGCGACCCGGCACCGCGATGCTGTCGAGCTTCCGACCGGCCGAGCGTCGGTACTGCGAGTCCCGCAGTACCGACCCGGCGCGGCACTACGCGGTCCGTTGGGCGGCGAAGGAGGCGGTCATCAAGGCCTGGGCGGCATCGCGGTTCGCTCGCCCGCCGGCCGTCGGTGACAACGCCTACGCGCTGGTGGAGGTCGTCAACGATGCGTGGGGTCGACCCACCATCAAGCTGCACGGTGAGGCTGCGGAGTTCCTGCCGAGCGCCAAGATCCACCTGTCGCTGACCCACGACGGCGACGTCGCGGGCGCGATGGTGGTGATCGAAGAACCTGACCCGATCGCGCCCATCGGCTGATCGAGCACGGAAAATACGAGGCCGGTCGACGGACACAATCCGTCGGCCGGCCTCGTTCTTCGTTTACAGGGGGCAGCGGGTACCGGCCACGCGTGCGGCGCGGTACCCGGCTACTTGGAGCGGGATTCCTTCTCGGCCACAAGCAGATACGCGACCATCAGGCGCTTGAGTTCGGCGACCGCGTCGGCGTGGCTCTGCCCGTCCTGTACCGAGAAATTGAGCATCGAGTACACGACGTGGACGAGGACCTCGGCCATCATCGTGCGGCGCTCGCGGGGCGTGTGGGGAGTGAGAGGCGCGAGCATGCGCGTGACCCGCTCGGCGAACTGCTTCTCGTGGATCACACCCGTCGCGCGGGTGGACGGCGTCGACTGCATCGCGAGCCACACCTCGCGGCGGGACGGATCCGACGTCCACAGTCCGGCCATGTGGTCGACGAACGTGTTGAGGAACCGCAGCCAGTCGAGCGACGGAACCTCGCCACCGAACGCCTCGAGTTCCTGCTGCACACCCACCAGGTCCTGCCGGTTGAGTTCGCACACGATCACGTACTTGTTCGCGAAGAACTGGTAGAGGGTGCCGATGGGGACGTCGGCGCGCGCCGCGACCTCCTCGCACGTGAACGACTCGAACCCGACGTCGACGAGCAACTCGCGGGACGCGTTGAGCAATGCGTCGAACTTGCGACGGCTGCGTTCCTGGGTGGGACGCTTCCGCGGCATCAGTTCCTGGGGGTCGCTCTGGACCTCCAGCGCGGGGTCCACCCGGCGAGGGGGACGGCGGCTGGTAGTGGACTCCACGAGCACAGGTTATCTGTCTTTTCGTTCGGATTCGACGAGGTTCCCGCTTCTGGTGTTTCCTCCGGTACCGCCTACCGGGCGGTGCGCCTGCGGTACAGCGTCGTGGCGGCCGCGTACCCCACCGCGGCGATCGCGACGCACCACCCGACGGCGAGCCATGCGCTGTTGCCGACCGGGGTCTGCATCAGTAGCCCGCGCACGGTCTCGATGATCGGCGTGACCGGCTGATTCTCCGCGAACCACCGCAGCCACGTCGGCATGGTCTCCGCCGGCACGAACGCACTGCTGACGTACGGAAGGAACAGGATGACGAAGGTGAAACCGTTGGCCGCCTCGGGATTCTTTGCGAGCAGGCCGAGTGCGGTCGCCAGGTACGACAGCGCGAACACGAACAACGCCAGAACACCGACCACGCCCAGCCAGCGCACGGGATTCGCGGTGGGCCGGAACCCCATCAGTAGGGCCACCGCCACGACGAGGGCGCTGGTGACGAGATTGCGGGTGACGCTGGCGAGCACGTGGCCGTTGAGCACCGCCGAACGCGCGATCGGGAGTGTACGGAAGCGGTCGATGATGCCGTCGGTCATGTCGGCCGATACACTCACCGCCGTCGTCGCCGAACCGAATGCGGCGCACAGCAGGATGATTCCGGGCACCACGTAGTCGATGTACGCGCTGCCGGTGTCGATGGCGCCGCCGAAGACGTACACGAACAGCAGCATCAGCATGACGGGGAGCGCGAGCGCGGTGATCATCGTGTCCGGGCTGCGCGTGAGGTGGGTGAGATTGCGCCGCAACATAGCCCACGAATCCGCGATCACGGTCCGGCCGTCGTGCCGCGCGTCGAGGGGCGTCGTCATCGGACAGCTTCCTTCTTCTCGGAGCCGGTCAGAGCGAAGAACACGTCGTCCAGATCGGGCGTGTGCAGGGCGAATCGTTCGACGGACAGCGTCCGGTCGTCGAGGCGGGCGAGGATCCGCCCGAGGGAGCCGATGCTGCCGTCGGTGGGGATCGTGAGTGTCGCCGTCTCGGAGTCGACGACCGCCTCGGGCAGTGCGGCGGCGGCCGCCGCGGCCTGTGTGCCGTCCTGGAGCCGCAGTTCGACATGACCGCCGGGGACGAGCCGCTTCAGTTCGTCCGCCGACCCCTCTGCCACGATTCGGCCTTCGTCGAGCACTGCGATGCGGTCGGCCAGGGCCTCCGCCTCGTCGAGGTACTGGGTGGTGAGCAGGATCGTGGTGCCCTCGCGCACCAGCTCCCGGACCATGTCCCACATGTCCCGGCGGCTGCGCGGGTCCAGCCCCGTCGTCGGCTCGTCGAGGAACAGGACCCTGGGCCGGGCGACCAGGCTCATCGCGAGGTCGAGGCGCCGCCGCATGCCTCCGGAGTACGTGTCGGCGCGGCGGTCGGCGGCGTCCACGAGGTCGAACCGGTGCAGCAGTTCGTCGGCGCGGGCCCGAGCTCCGCGGCGACCGAGGTGATGGAGTTCGCCCATCAGGGCGAGGTTCTCGCGTCCGGTCGAGAGCTTGTCGACCGAGGCGTACTGGCCTGTGACGCTGATGTCGGTGCGGACCGCGCGAGCCTGCGACGGGAGTGTGTGCCCGGCCACCCGGACCTGTCCTGCGTCGAACGGCAGCAGCGTCGACAGCACGCGGACGGTAGTCGTCTTGCCGGCGCCGTTGGCTCCCAACAGCGCGAACACCGACCCTGTGGGCACGTGCAGATCGACTCCGCCCAGCACCGTTCGCTCGCCGAAAGCCTTGCGCAGCCCGGTCACCGCGACGGCGTGGTCGAGAGATTGTGGGTTCATCCGAACACTCCTCCCCATAACTGTGTATGACATATACAACTGCTTAGACCATACGCAGTTTTAGGATGAGCGCAAGAGCGACCGGGGTGACAGGCAGGAGCACGACGCGGATGGAGACCACAGGGGAGGCGGCGCTGCCTCGATTCGTGGAACTGGCGTGGGGATTGGACGAGTCCGGTCGGCGCGGCCCCAAACGGGGTCTGTCTCTCGACGAGATCCTCGATGCCGCCATCGAACTCGCGGACGAGGAGGGCGTCGCGGCGCTGTCGATGGCGCGGGTCGCCAAACGCCTGGGCTTCACCACGATGTCGCTGTACCGGTACGTCGAGAGCAAGGACGAGCTACTCGAGCTGATTGCCGACCGGGTGATCGGAGCCCCACCGGACATCCCGGCGAACGTGTCCTGGCGGGCCGGACTCGAGACCTGGGCGCGCGCCGAGTACGACGCTTTGATGCGCCACCGCTGGTGGCTGCGCCTGCCGATCGACGGGGCGCCGCTGGGGCCCAACAACATTGCCTGGCTCGAGGCCGCCCTCCGCTGTCTCGCGTCGACGCGGCTACCCGAGGCGCTCAAGGTGCAGGTCGCGCTGAACGTCTCGGTCCATGTCATCGGACGGGCGCGATTCACCGCCGATCTCGTCGTGAACGCCGAGTCGGACAACTACGCGGCCATCCTGCCGCGGCTGATCGATCCGACCCGGTTTCCCGCTCTCACCGCGGCCCTCGACGGCGCTGCCTTCGCCGCGGACGACGTGGACTGGGAGGACTCCGACTTCCGGTTCGCGCTGGGCCTCCTCCTCGACGGGGTCGAACGTATCGTCTCGCGCTACGAGTCCGGTGCCGCCGGCGACGACGCGAACTCTGATTCCTGACGTGGCCGGCCGCACCGTTCGCCGACGTCCGGCGAAGAAGACCGCGCGCAAGGCCGCTTCCGCCCCGGCTCTCCCCGTACCCGCGGCGGGGGAGCGGGTGTGGATGCTCGACGTCCCGCACCGCGTCAGCGCGGCGGGCGCCACCTGGAACAAGAAGCTCCGTTGCCACGTGTACGTCGGTCGTGACCTGCCGGCGTCGCTCGCGCCGTTCGCCGCGAAGCCCTACAGCTACCAACAGTGGCTCGCGGACGACTTCGCCGGGACGCGGGGGCCTTCGGCGAAGGCAGCTGCCAAGACTCCGCGCCCGGAGCAACTCGCGGCCGGCAGCGCGATCGCCGACGCCGCGCGGCACGGGATGCGCGGCATGGCTCTGTTCGACGACGTCGGCATGGGCAAGACGATCTCGGCGGTCCTCGGCGCCAAGGAGGTACTCGCGCAGCGCGGCGGCACGAACGTGCTGGTGATCGTCGACCGACCGACGGCGATCACGATCCCGTCGTGGCGTTCGACGATCGCTGCGGTCGGTGACGGCGGCTACCGCTGGCTGATCTGCTCTCCCGACCAGTTGAAGAAGCTGATCGCCGCCAACGGCCGGCCCAAGTTCGCTTTCGACGTCGTCATTGCGGACGAGGCGCAGAACTTTCGGCACACGTCCCAGCGCACCGACTACATGCGCCGCATCACGAAGATGCTCGCTCCGCCGGACAGGGCGCCGTTCCTCATCGCGGTCACGGCGACTCCGGGACACCACCCCGGCGAGTGGCGATACCTGTCGTCGCTGTTCGCGCAGATCCACGGCGAGGACCCGGCGGAGTGGGACGACCTCGGCGCGAGGCTCGCCCGCGCCGGGCTCCCGCTGGCCCGCAGATTCGGTTCCTGGCAGTGGTCACCGGAGGCCCTGGAGCGGGTGGCGTTGCAGGCCGAGGCCGTCGCCGTCGTACGCGGCTGGCTCACCGCGCACGATCCACCCCTGATGCTGCACCGCAACTCTCCGTGGGGGCCGGCACCGATCGACGGGCTCGGCGTCGAGCTCACACCCACGGAGCAACAGCAGTACGACCTCGAGTGGGGCGAGTTCCGACGTGAGATGGGCGTGGCCCGTACCGGATCGGATACCGCACGGGGTCTCGCTGCGCTGCTCAGGTTCCGGCAGAAGGCCGGAATGATCCGGGTCCCGCACACCGTCGATCTCGCCGCGGCGTACGTGGCACGGGGCTATCAGGTGGTGATCGCCGCGGAGATGGTGTCGACCGCGGCCGCACCGATCGCGGAAGCACTCGAGGCCCGCGGTGTCCCTGTGGCACGGATCTTCGGAGGTCGCACCGACGCGGAGGAGCAGCGGTTGCGGTTCCAACGCGGACTGGCGCCGGTCTGCGTGTTCACGACCACCACCGCGATCAGCCTCCACGCGAACGAACAGCTCTCGGACGGCACGTCCGCAACCGCGACGCCGCGGATCGGCCTGTTCCATCAGCCGCGGTACTCCGGCATCGCTGCCCGGCAGACGGTCGGCCGCGCACACCGCGACTACCAGGTGTGCCCGTGGTTCCTGCTCTACAGCGAGGGCACCGTCGAGGAACGGGCCGCCACGACGATGGTGCAGCGGCTGCTGGTGGCTGCCGCGTCCGTCGACGGCGACCTGAGCACCCTCGGGGCGATCGCGGAACTGTTCGGGGCCGAATGGCTGCCGTCCGACGCCCTGGCCTAGCGGAACGCGCGGATGCTCACGCGCGTCCGTCCGGGCTCGTAGGCTCGGAGCGTCACGTCGAGAGTCCTGGAGGTGCGGTGGTGGTGGAGAAGTCGGACGAGATCCGGACCCGGGTGAGGCAGCTCATGCCGACCGCGCGCGACGAACTCGCGACGCTCGTCGGATTCCGTTCCATCGCCGATCCGCGCCAGGCGCCGCCGGAACAGTGCACCGGGGCGGCGAAATGGGTCGCCGACGCCTTCCGGTCGGTCGGCATCGAGCACGTGGAGCTCGTGGAGACGTCCGACGGATCGAAGGCCGTCGTCGGGCACCATCCGGGACCGGACGGCGCCCCCACCGTCCTGCTGTACAGCCACTACGACATCCAGCCCGCCGGCGACGAGGCACTCTGGCATTCACCGCCGTTCGAGCTCACCGAGCGGGGCGGGCGCTGGTATGGGCGCGGCGCGGCGGACTGCAAGGGCAACGTCGTCATGCACCTGCTGGCGCTGCGCGCGCTGGCGTCGGTCGCGGACACCTTCCCGGTCGGAATCCGGATCGTGTCGGAGGGCTCGGAGGAAACCGGCACCGGTGGTCTCGAGCAACTGGTGCAGGACCGTCCCGACCTGTTCGCCGCCGACGTCGTCGTGATCGCCGACACCGGCAACGTCGCCGTGGGGCAGCCGACGGTCACCACGAGTCTGCGGGGGATCGCGAACGTCGTGGTGCACGTGGAGACCCTGGAAGGGGAACTGCACTCGGGAATGTACGGCGGCTCCGCGCCGGACGCGCTCGCGGCGCTCGTGCAGATGCTGTCGACGCTGCGTGACCACGGCGGCAACACCGTCGTCGACGGACTCGACACCGCGCAGGACTGGGACGGCGCGCAGTATCCGGAACAGCAGTTCCGCAAGGACGCCGGCGTGCTCGACGGGGTGCGGCTGACCGGATCGGGATCGGTCGCCGACGCCGTCTGGGCACGGCCGGCGCTGACCATCCTCGGCATCGACGCCCCGCCCGTGATCGGGTCGGCGGCGGCCATCCAACCGCGCGCATCGGCGCGCCTGAACCTGCGGGTGCCGCCCGGCATGGATCCTCAGCGGGCCCAGGACGCGCTCGTCGCCCACCTGGAAGGCGCGGCCCCGTGGGGCGCGCACGTGCGGGTCGAGCGTGAGGTCGTCGGTGCCCCGTTCCAGGCGCAGACGTCGGGCCCGGGCTACGCGGCGCTGCAGGCGGCACTGGAGACCGCGTACGGCCATCCGCTCGCCGTGGCCGGGCAGGGCGGGACCATCCCGCTGTGCAACGTGCTCGCCGAACAGTTCCCGGGCGCCGAGATAGTGCTCCTGGGAGTGGAGGAGCCGCAGGCCCTCATCCACGCGCCCAACGAGAGCGTCGACCCGTCGGAGATCGAGAACCTCGCCGTCGCCGAGGCCCTGTTCCTGCTGGGCCTCGGCGAACGGGGGGAGTGAACGGGGCGGGCCTAGACGGACAGGTCGCGGCGCAGCTTGGCGACATGACCGGTGGCGCGCACGTTGTACTGTGCGACCTCGATCTTGCCGTCCTCGTCGACGAGGAACGTCGAGCGGATGACGCCCTGGACGACCTTGCCGTACATCTTCTTCTCGCCGAACGCGCCCCACGCGGTGAGCGTCGTCTTCTCCGGGTCCGACAGCAACGGGAAGGTCAGGCCCTCGTTGTCCCGGAACTTCGCGAGCTTGGCCGGCTTGTCGGGAGAGATACCGACGACGTCGAGGCCGGCGCCGTTGAGCTCGTCGAGGCTGTCGCGGAAGTCGCACGCCTGCTTGGTGCAGCCCGGCGTGCTGGCGGCCGGGTAGAAGTACACGATCACCTTGCGGCCGCGGTAGTCGGCGAGGGACACCTCGTTGCCGTCGGCGTCGGGCAGGGTGAACTCGGGAGCGATGTCTCCGGGGGCAAGCCTGTTGTCGGTCACAGCGAGTGAGGCTACCGAAGGGGCCTGACGGGTGCGGTCTGCGCCGCGGCGGCTCTTCTGTTCTACGGTTGTGTCGAGCCGGGCCGGTAGCGTGACCGGCACAGCAGCATCACAGCCGCATCATTCGAACCAGTTGGAGGACACGTGCCCAGGGACACCGAGGCCATCGAGCGGGACATCGAGAACGCCCGCAATCAGCTCGCGCAGACACTCGACGTGCTGGCCGTCCGCACGAATCCGAAGCGGCTGGTCGAGACCACCAAGCACACGGTGCTCGCGAAGCTGAACGAGCCCGCCGTCAAGGCGGCGCTCATCGGTGCCGGTGCCGTCGTCGGACTGCTCGTGCTGCGCAAGATCTTCCGCTGATCGATCCGCACTCGATCTCCGAACGGGACGTCGGGGCACGCATCCGCGTCACGGTGCGTACCTGATGTCCCGTTCGTCGTTCGGCGGGCGGCGGATTCCCGAGACACGAAGAAGGCCCCCGCACGATGTGCGGGGGCCTTCTCGGTGCGCCCACAGGGACTCGAACCCCGGACCCAGTGATTAAGAGTCACTTGCTCTACCAACTGAGCTATAGGCGCTAGCTCTGCTCGAACGTCCAGTGGACGATCCAGCGTGCGCCGCCAGGGACTCGAACCCCGAACCCAGTGATTAAGAGTCACTTGCTCTGCCAGTTGAGCTAGCGGCGCATTTTGCCTCGGCGGGGTGTCCCCGCTCGGTGCGAGGAGAACATTAACGGACCGCTTCCGACGAAAGCAAATCAGTCCCTCTGTAACCACTGCGGCGCAGGTAGCGATTGGTATTCGACCGTTACTCGACTGTCCGGCACGTCGTCGGAGGGCGCGTCGTCGGACTGGCATCATGCAGGTGCGCGAGCGACGGACCGGTCGGGTTCCGGCGCCGGGGCGGGGCACGCCAGGCGGGTGTGTCGTGGTTGTTGTGGTTGTGAAGTGGGGTTTTCATGAAGATCGGTCGCGGGGTCGAGAGTCGGCGCGGCGGGCTAGTCGGACGTTCGAAGGTTCCGGTCGTGGTTGCGGCGGTGGCCGCAGCGCTCGGGGCGGTGATGCTCGTCACCGGCTGCACCATCTCGACCGGGCCGGCCGGGGCGTCGACGTCGTCGGACGCGCCCATCGACTCGAATCCGCTCCTGTCGTTGATCAAGCCGGTCGTCACCACGACGGTCACCGACGGAGCCGTGGGCTACTCGCCCGGTGACCCGGTAGCGGTGCGCGTCGCCGACGGTCGCCTGGTCGACGTGGAGCTGCGCAACCCAGAGGGACGCGCCGTCGCGGGCGTGGTTGCCCCGGACGGGCTGTCCTGGACCAACACCGAGCCGCTCGGTTACAACCGCAAGTACACGCTGCGGGCCGACGCCTACGGGCTCGGCGGCTCGACGTCGACGACGCTCACCTTCACCACGAGTGCGCCGGGCAACCTCACCAAGCCGTACGTGATGCCCGGTGACGGCAGCGTCGTCGGCATCGGGCAGCCGGTCGCGGTCCAGTTCGACGAGAACATCCCGGACCGCAAGGCGGCGGAGGCGGCGATCGAGATCGTCACGGTGCCGCCTGTCGAAGGCGCGTTCTACTGGCTCAACAACCGGGAGGTCCGCTGGCGTCCACAGAACTACTGGGCGCCGGGAACCAAGGTGACCGTGGACGTCAAGGTCTACGGCCGCGAGCTCGGCAAGGGGATGTTCGGGCAGGAGGACGTCCACTCCTCGTTCACCATCGGGGATGCGGTCGTCATCACCGCGGATGACGACACCAAGCAGGTGACGGTGAACGTGGCCGGTAAGGACGTCAAGACGATGCCGACGTCGATGGGCAAGAACAGCACCCCCACCGACAACGGCGTCTACATCATCGGAGATCGCTTCGACCACCTGGTGATGGATTCGTCCACCTACGGCGTCCCGGTGAACTCGGCGGACGGCTACCGCACGCCCGTCGACTGGGCCACGCGAATGTCCTACAGCGGCATCTTCTTCCACTCCGCACCCTGGTCTCTCAGCGAGCAGGGAAACACCAACACCAGCCACGGGTGCCTCAACCTGAGCCCGTCGAACGCGAAGTGGATCTACGACAACACCAAGCGCGGCGACATCGTGATCGTCGAGAACACCGTCGGGGGGACCTTGTCGGGCACCGACGGCCTGGGCGACTGGAACATCCCCTGGGAGACCTGGCGCGCCGGCAACGCATGACCGCCGATTAATCTGGGTGTGACCGAATCGTCCGAAGGAACGGGAGCTGAACGTGGAATCGGTGGGAGTCGGGGACCTGGTGCAGGCGGCGGGACATGCGGGCCCGTGGACCGTCCTCGAGGTCCGACACGGCATGGCACTCCTCGAACACGCCGACGGCCACCGGCTGTCGCGTCGGACGACTTCGCTGACCGTGGTGCGTAAGGCGCAGCCCGGTCCCGCCGCCCCGGCGGCCGAATCGGCCGACAGCGACGGTGAGTCGCCCACGCTGTTCGACTAGTCCCACGCCGTTCGATCGGGAGGGGCGCGACGAGTCGATGCGCGCCCCGTCGCTCCGGCGACACGAAAGTGGCCGGCACCAGATGGTGCCGGCCACTTTCGTAGTTTGCGGTTCTGATCCGTCAGGACGGGATCAGATGACGCCCAGCAGGGCGAGCAGGCCGATGACGCCACCGATGCCGCTGACGAGGCCGGCGCCGATGCCGAAGTAGTTGCGGATCTCGGGGGTCGAGGAACCGAAGGTAGGCATGTTTTCTCCTGTTGTTGATGCTGTCGGGCTGCGTCAGTGAGGAAAGTCACTGCCGTGCATCGAAGATGCTGCGCGTCACAGTAGAGAACGGATGAACATACGGTTAAGAACAGGTCTCACTGAGTGGGACTTGTGAGTTTTTCCTGGTCAGACGCATTTGTTCCTACTGTCCGGTAACGAACGGTGAAATAGGTCACGTTTCTTGTTCTACCTCGCGTTTTGCGCACTTGTCGCGCGATGCGGGGTCCCGCACGCGCGACAAGTGCGCAAAACGCGGGAGTGGGGTAGAGGCGGCTGGGAGGCGGCTGGGAGGCGGCTGTCGCGCGGCACGAGCGCGGGTTGGGGCCGACACAGAGTCCCGGGGGCGGCGCGGAAACGAGAAAAGCCCCGGCGGATGCCGGGGCTTTTCTTCGGGGTGACTGACGGGACTCGAACCCGCGACAGCCAGGATCACAACCTGGTGCTCTACCAACTGAACTACAGTCACCATCGCTGTAACTTCCGGCGGGGCCGGTTGCTGCAGCGAGATGAATACTAGCCTGTCGATCGAGGAAAGTGCCAATCGGCAGGTCAGGCGGGGCCCAGGGCCTCCACCACGGCGGCGATCTCGGTGGTCGACGGACCCGGATCGGCGACGAACGCCGTGCGGCGGTAGTACTGCAGTTCGCGGATCGACTCCTTGATGTCCGCCAGCGCGCGGTGCGACAGGCCCTTCTCCGGCTGACCGAAGTAGATCCGGGGGTACCAGCGCCGGCACAGTTCCTTGATGGAGCTGACGTCGATCATGCGGTAGTGCAGGTGAGAGTCGAGTTCGGGCATGTCGCGGGCGATGAAACCGCGATCGGTCGCGATCGAGTTACCGGCCAGCGGCACCGTGCCGGCGACGGGTACGTGCTCGCGGATGTACGCCAGCACCATCTGTTCGGCCTCGGCGAGCGTCACCGTCGACGCGCGCACCTCTTCCGTCAGTCCCGACTTCGCGTGCATCTGGGTCACGACGTCCGGCATGTCCGCCAGCGCCTCGTCGTCGGCGTGGATCACGATGTCCACGCCTTCGCCCAGGATGTTGAGGTCGCTGTCGGTCACGAGGGCCGCGATCTCGATGAGCTTGTCCGAACCGAGCCGAAGCCCCGTCATTTCGCAATCGATCCATACCAATTTGTCTTGCACGAGAAACACAGTAGTCAGGGACCGTCGGGATATTGTCCACGGTGGAGAACTTCCCGCACGCTTTCTGCTCGAGGAGGACGTCCATGACGGTTGATCCGAGTGCCGACGGCGCGCAGTCGCCCGCGGAGAACGGCCGAATCGCCGCCGCCGCTGCCGAGATCGCGTCCGGCTACGCGTCGGACGGGGCGGCCGTGGAACTGGGAGCGATCGTCGTCGACGACGTCGTGGATCCGTCCGCGCGCGTGCGCATTCCGCTCGCCACCCTCAACCGTCACGGACTCGTGGCGGGGGCGACGGGCACCGGCAAAACCAAGACACTCCAGGGCATCGCCGAACAGCTCTCGGCCGCCGGGGTTCCCGTCGTCATGGCCGATGTGAAGGGCGACCTGTCCGGGCTGTCCGTCGCGGGGGCCTCGAACGACGCCATAGTGACGCGCGCCCGCGAGACGGGCGACGCGGACTGGTCTCCCGCGCGCTACCCGGTGGAGTTCCTCTCCCTCGGCACGGAGGGGAGCGGCATTCCGGTGCGCGCGACGATCACCAGCTTCGGGCCGATCCTGCTCGCCAAGGTGCTCGGACTCAACGCGACGCAGGAGTCGACCCTCGGGCTCATCTTCCACTGGGCGGACACCCGCGGGCTGGCGCTGCTGGACCTGAAGGATCTGCGGGCGGTGATCGCGCACCTGACGTCCGACGAGGGCAAGGCCGACCTGAAGGGCATCGGGGGAGTGTCGGCGGCCACCGCGGGGGTGATCCTGCGGGCGCTCGTGAACCTCGAGGCGGACGGCGGTGACACGTTCTTCGGTGAGCCCGAATTCGAGACGGAGGATCTGCTCCGCCTCGCCGACGACGGCCGCGGGATCGTCACGCTGTTCGAGCTCGGCGCCCAGGCAGCACGACCGGTGATGTTCTCGACGTTCCTGATGTGGGTGCTGGCGGACCTGTTCCAGACGCTGCCCGAGGCCGGGGATCTCGACAAGCCCAAGCTCGTCTTCATCTTCGACGAGGCCCACCTGCTGTTCGCGGACGCGTCGAAGGCGTTCCTGGCGCAGGTGGAGCAGACCGTGAAGTTGATCCGTTCCAAGGGCGTCGGCGTGTTCTTCTGTACGCAGTTGCCGACGGACGTGCCCAATGCCGTCCTGTCGCAGCTCGGGGCCCGGGTGCAGCACGCGCTGCGCGCCTTCACCCCGGACGATCAGAAGGCGCTCACGAAGACGGTGCGCACGTATCCGACGACCGCGCACTACGACCTCGCGGAGGCGCTGACATCGCTGGGCACGGGCGAGGCGATCGTGACGGTGCTGTCGGAGCGGGGTGCACCGACGCCGGTGGCGTGGACCCGGATGCGGCCACCGCGCTCTCTAATGGGCACGATCGGCGACGACGGCATCCGCTCCGCGGTTGCGGCGAGCACACTGCAGCCGAAGTACGGGCAGACGGTCGACCGGGAGTCGGCGTACGAACTCCTGAGCGCCAAGGTGGCCGGGGCGCCGAACGCAGACCCGGCGCTCGACGTGCCACCGTTGCCGGACCTTCCCGACCTGCCGCCGGCGCCGGACGAACCGAGTGTGACCGAGCAGATCCTCGGTAACGCTGCCGTGAAGAGTTTCCTGCGGTCGGCCGCGTCGGCGGCGGGACGAGAGATCTCGCGGAGCATCTTCGGTACCGGGCGCCGCCGACGGCGGTGACGCCCGGTACCGAACGCGATCAGTCGAACAGCACGACGCCGCGAATGTTCTTGCCTTCGTGCATGTCGATGAAGCCCTGGGCGATGTCGTCGAGCTTGTAGGTGGTGGTGACGAGCTTGTCGAGTTCGAGCTTGCCGGCCTTGTACATCTCGACCATCCACGGGATGTCCGCGCTCGGGGCGGAGGCGCCGAACAGCGACCCCTGGATGCGCTTCTGGTACAGCGTCAGCTCGAGCAGGCTGATCGGCAGCCCGACGTCCTCCATCTTGCCGAGACCGGTGACGACGCACGTGCCGGCCTTGCGGATCGACGAGAAGGCCTGCGCGACATGCTCACCGGTGGTGACACCGACCGTGACGACGGCCGCGTCCGCGCCCTGCCCGTTGGTGAACGAGCGCGCGATCTCGGTGGCCTCCTCCATCGTGGCCACAGCGTGGGTGGCACCGAACTCGAGAGCCGCATTGCGCTTGAACTCGACCGGATCGACCGCGATGATGTGTGACGCCCCCGCGTGCGCCGCGCCCTGGACGGCGTTGATGCCGATGCCGCCGATGCCCATGACGATGACCGTGTGCCCGGGGTAGACCTCCGCCGAGTTGACGGCGGCGCCCCAGCCGGTGCCGACGCCGCAGCCCAGCAGGCACAGGGTCTCGAGGGGGAGATCCTTGTCGACCTTGACGGCGGAATCGATGCTGACCGTGGTGTATTCGCTGAACGTGCCGAGTCCGCAGGTCTGCGCGACGGGTGCGCCGTCGAGCGTCAGCCGGTAGCTGTTCGGGTCGTCGGGGCGGCCGCCGGTCATGATCGCGGCGCCGCGGTCGCAGAGGTTCTGCAGGCCCTTGGCGCACCAGCGGCAGCGGCCGCAGCCGGCGAGGAACGAGAAGATGACGTGGTCGCCCACCTCCCAGCCGACGGTGTGCGGTCCGACCTCGACGACGATGCCGGCGCCCTCGTGGCCGCCGCAGATCGGGTAGCGGCCCACGCCGTGGTCGCCCTTGGCGATGTGATCGTCGGAGTGGCACAGGCCCGACGCGACCATCTTGACGGTGAGCTCGTTCTGGCGGGGGCCCTCGAGTTCGAGTTCGACCACCTTGTAGGTGCCGGGCGCTTCGGTGATGACGGCGGCGCGGGTCTTCACAGGGTTCCTCCTGGCTGGATCGCAATGTTGTGGTGCGCATCACTATCTGCCCGGACGGTCTGTTTCCGTATGACCGGTCTCACTCACTGGAACCGGGTTACAGTCCGACGTCGCGCGACAGCAGATCCGCGGCCGTCTCCCGGCGGATCAGTTCGCGCGCGGAGCCCCCGCGGACTGCCACCATCGGCGGTCTCCCGACGCTGTTGTAGGTCGACGCGAGGCAGTGGTGGTAGGCGCCGGTGCACGGCACCGCCAAGACGTCCCCGGGATGCAGATCGCACGGCAGGGACACGTCGCGGGCGAGTACGTCCCCGGCCTCGCAATGCCGTCCGACGACCGTCACAGGCATGTGAGCGCCGGTCGGATGCCGGTTGGCGACCGCGACGTCGTAGTGGGCGCCGTACAGCGCCACCCGGGGGTTGTCGCTCATACCGCCGTCGACCGCGACGAATGTCCTTCCACCCGAACCGGTCTTGATCGACACCACGCGGTACAGCGTGACGCCGGCGCGTGCGACGATTCCGCGTCCGGGCTCGAGGGTGATGTCCGGTCGCGGGAACCGATTGCGGGCGCACGCCTCGTCGAGCGCGTCGTCGAGGACTCCCGCCAGGCGGGTGAGATCGATCTGCGGATCGCCCGGGAGATACGGGACGGCGTGCCCGCCACCGAGGTTCAGGTTGGTGAGGATCACCCCGTGATCGCGTCGGATCTGCTCCATCCGGCCGATCATCCGCTCGACGGCCGATGTGAAGAGTTCGACGTCGGTGATCTGGGAACCGAGGTGACAGTGCAGTCCGACGAGTTCGAGAGACGGTTGCTCGAGCACGAGGCGGACTGCGGCGTCGAGGTGACCGCCGTTGATCGGGAACCCGAACTTCTGGTCGTCGACGCCGGTCGTGACCGCCGGGTGGCCGTGGATGTCGATGTCCGGAGTCGCACGGACGAGCACCCTCTGCCGGCGTCGGGCGAGGGAGGCCAGCAGTCGGATCTCGGTGTGCGAGTCGACGACGATCCGCCCGACCCCGACGCCCACCGCGGTGCGAAGTTCCGTCGCCGTCTTGGCGTTGCCGTGCAGGATGATCCGGCTGGGATCCACCCCTGCGGACCGCACGATCGCGAGTTCGCCCTCGGAGCAGACGTCGAGGGACAGGCCCTCGCTCGTCACCCAGTCGGCGACGGCGCGGGTCGTCAGTGCCTTGGCGGCATAGGCGATCTCGGACTCGGGGAAGGCGGTTCGGTAGGCGCGGCACCGGTGGCGGACGTCGTCCTCGTCGAGCACGTACGTCGGCGTGCCGTACTGGTCGGCGATGTCGTCGAGCGCGACGCCGCCCACCCGGATCCGGCCGCGCTCGTCGTGATCCGTGGTGACCGGCCACAGTGCCGGATCGAGACGCGGGGCCATCGCGGCGCGGAGCGAGGGAAATATGTCGAGCAGGGTCACCGGCGTCTCCTGGGGGGTGCCCGCGTTCCGGTCGGAGCGGGTTCACCTTCAGGACTACGCCGACGCCCTGCTCGGTGGTCGGTTCTTGACGGGGACTTGACGGGGGCCGCGGCAGCCCTGACGCGCGGTTGACGCCGCGGTCAGCCGCCCAGCTTCTTGTAGAACGTGCCGACGATGGGTGCGATCGCGGCGCGCGGGCTGTACTGCCCCGCGACCGACATGCCCTTGCTGAGGATGCCGGGCACGATGCGCATCTTGTTCTCCGCGAGCGCGTCCAGCGACACCTTCGCGACGTACTCGCTGGAGATCCACAGGAAGTCGGGTACCAGCTTGTCGACGATCGACGCCTCGGCCGGGTCCGGAGTCTCGGTGCGCACCGGGCCGGGCGCGAGGAGGGTGACGTTGACGCCGCTGCCCTTCAGTTCGCCGCGCAGCGACTCGGAGAACGTGTTCACGAACGCCTTCGTCGCCGCGTAGGTGGCGTTGTTCGGGATCGGCATGTTTCCGGCGGCGGAGCCCACCATGAGGATCGCACCGGACTTGCGGGCGACCATGCCCGGCAGAACGGCGAGCGTCAGGTGGTGCACGGCGACGGCGTTGAGCTCGACCTGGTCGCGCTCGTAGCTCGGATCCAGGTCGACGACCGGACCGAACGTCGCGATGCCCGCGTTGTTGCACAGGATCGAGATCTCCCGCTCGGCCAGTTCGGCGACGAGCGGGGCCCGACCGTCGCGGTCGGACAGGTCGACGGCGCGGACCTCGACCTCCACGCCGTGCTTCTCGCGCAACTCGGCGGCGAGCTTCTCCATGATGTCGCCGCGGCGGGCGACCAGAATCAGCGAGTGTCCGCGCGCGGCCAGTTCGGCGGCGAGGGCCTCGCCGATGCCGGAGGAGGCGCCGGTCACGACCGCGCGGGCGTCAGGGGTGGGATTCGGCAGGCTCACGACAGTGCAGCGTAGCGGGTCGTCGGGAAGGCGGTGGTCACGCGCTCAGATCCGCGCCGCGAGACGCGTGCCCTGTTCGATTGCGCGTTTGGCGTCGAGTTCGGCGGCGACGTCGGCGCCACCGATGACGTGCGTCGTGACGCCGGCCACGGTCAACTCGTCGACCAGGTCGCGCACCGACTCCTGACCCGCGCAGACCACCACGGTGTCCACCTCGAGTGTGCGCGGATTCTCGTGCTTCTCGCCGAAGGTGATGTGCAGGCCCGCGTCGTCGATGCGTTCGTAGTTGACGCCGGAAAGTTCTTGCACTCCCTTGGCCTTCAACGCGGCGCGGTGCACCCAACCGGTGGTCTTCGCGAGCCCGGCGCCGATACGGCCGGGTTTGCGTTGCAGTAGGAACACCTCACGGGGCGACGGCGACGGCTGCGGGAAGGTGAGTGCGCCGGGCGCCGATTCGGGGTCGGTCACCCCCCACTCACGCTTCCACTCCGCGACGTCGAGCGTGGGGGAGTGCGCGTGGGTGAGGAATTCGCTCACATCGACGCCGATGCCACCCGCACCGATCACCGCGACGGACCGGCCGACGGGCCTGCCGTCGCGGACCGCCTCGGCGTACGAGAGCACCTTCGGGTGGTCGATGCCCGGGATGGCGGGCACGCGCGGGGTGACGCCGGTCGCGATCACCACCTCGTCGTAGCCGGCGTCGATCAGGTCCACCGCGTCGACGCGGGTGCCGAGGCGCACGTCGACGCCCGCGAGATCGAGCTGACGCCGGAAGTACCTGATGGTCTCGGCGAACTCCTCCTTGCCGGGGATCTTCTGCGCGATCCCGAACTGGCCACCGATCTCGTCGCGCGCCTCGAACAGCGTGACGGCGTGCCCACGCTGGGCCAGGTTGAGCGCCGCGGACGACCCGGCGGGTCCGGCGCCGACGACGGCGAGGTTCTTCTTGCGCCGTGTCGGCAGCAGCGTCAGCTCGGTCTCCCGGCCGGCTCGCGGATTGAGCAGGCACGAGACGTGCTTGTTGACGAACGCGTGGTCGAGGCACGCCTGGTTGCACGCGATGCACGTGTTGATCTGGTCGGCTGCGCCCGCTTCGGCCTTGCGTACCCACTGCGGGTCCGCCAGCATGGGCCGTGCCATCGAGATCAGTTGCACCTCACCGCGCGTGAGGATCTCCTCCGCGATCTCGGGCATGTTGATCCGGTTCGACGCCACCACCGGAATCGACACGTGCTTGGCAAGCTTCTCGGTGACGTCCACGAACGCGGCCCGTGGCACCGACGTCACGATGGTCGGCACCCGGGACTCGTGCCAGCCGATGTCGGTGTTGATGACGGTCGCGCCCGCGGCCTCGACTTCCTGTGCGAGCGCGACGATCTCGTCCCAGCCCTGGCCGCCCTCGACCAGATCCGCCATCGACAGCCGGAAGAGGATCACGAAGTTCGGCCCCACCGCCGCGCGAGTGCGGCGCACGATCTCGACGGCCATCCGGCGGCGGTTCTGCGGTGTACCGCCCCACTCGTCGGTGCGCTTGTTGGTCCGTTCGCACAGGAACTGGTTGACGAAGTAGCCCTCGCCGCCCATGATCTCGACTCCGTCGTACCCGGCCGAGCGGGCCAGGCGGGCGCAGCGTACGAAGTTGCGGATCTGCCACCGCACGCCGCGGCTCGTCAGTCGGCGCGGCCGAAAGGGATTGATGGGCGCCTTGATCGACGACGCGCTGACACTGAAAGGCTGGTAGCTGTATCGGCCCGCGTGCAGGATCTGCAGCGCGATCTTGCCGCCCGCATCGTGCACGGCTCGGGTGATCGTGCGATGCCTGCGGGCCTCGAACCGGTTGGTGAGCTTGGCGCCGAACGGCAGCAGCCACCCGGTCCGGTTGGGGGCGTAGCCGCCGGTGACGATGAGGCCGACGCCGCCGCGGGCGCGTTCGGCGTAGAACTCGGCCAGACGCGCGGTGTTCTTCGCGCGGTCCTCGAGTCCGGTGTGCATCGAACCCATGACGACACGGTTCCTCAACGTCGTGAATCCGAGGTCGAGGGGTGCGAGCAGATGCGGGAACGGGGAAGTCATGCCGGGCCTTTCGGTCGGGTCAGGGCTGTTCCGAGTCCGCTTCGGACCCGAGGGCGGCGAGCACCTCGTCGCACCAGTCGACGAAGCCCTGCTCGACGCGGATGCCGCCGCGCAGGACGAGGAACTGGTGCAGGGCGCGGCCGCTGCGGGGGCGGGACTCGGGGAAGTCGTGGTCGGCGATGCGGTGGTACAGGTCCAGGCGCGCGGCGTGCTCGTCGCGGTGCCGGCGCACCTCGGCGAGCAACGAACCAGGGTCCCCGTACGAGGCGCCGCGGATCTTCACGGCGAGTTCGTTGCGCAGGTGTCCCGGTTCGGTGGGCTCGGCGATCCAGCGGGCAAGTTCGGCCCGTCCGGCGGTCGAGACGCGGTACACCTTCTTGTCGGGGCGGCCGTCCTGTGCGATCGCTTCGCCCGTGACCCATCCTGCGTCGTCCATCCGCTTGAGTACGCGGTAGATCTGCTGGTGGGTGGCACTCCAGAAGAAGCCGATCGATCTGTCGAACCGGCGCGCGAGTTCGTACCCCGAGCCGGACTGCTCGCTGAGGGACACGAGGATCGCGTGTTCGAGTGCCACACGCCCATTCTCTATGCAACGAGGTGAATATGCAATCGGGCGTATAAACAGAACGGGTGTCCCGGAACTCTCCGGGACACCCGTTCTCCGGGAAGAGTCGTCAGACGAGGTCTCGACCCGTCCGGCGGGCTGCCACCCACTCGCGGATCACACCGCGCGTGATGACGAACAGTGTCGCGGCCACCAGAACCGGCCAGATCAGGACGTACACGGTCAGCACTGCAGCATTCACGAAAAGCCTCCTGGGGCGAATCGAGTGGATCGGACGAGACGCGGTGGTCAGTTGCCCGCCGGCGTCTCGTCCCGCGTCGGGCGGTCGTCGTCTGCGCCGGTCGGCCGATCGAAGTCGCCCACTCGTTGCTCGATCGTCGCGAAGTCGAAAGTGTCGGGATTGCGCACCGACATCGCGAAACAGACGACCGTGCTCACGGCGTAGGCGACGAGTGAGCCGCTGAGGGTCGCGTAGTCGTGGAGGAATCCGATGCCGAAGGGCGCGGTGACGACGACGGCGACGATGCCGACGATCTTGGCGATTCGGAGTCCGAAGAAGCCGAACGCCATCAATCCCGCGACCACACCCACGCCGACGATCGAAGCGACGTCGATGAGGAACCCGGACGCGCCGTCCGTGGGAAGCCAGCCGAACCGCACCGGCAGGAAGGTTGCGACGGCGGAGATCGTCGCCACCGTGAACGCCTTGTTGGAGACCTTGTTCCAGTAGAAGCTGGCGATGACCGGGAAGACGAGTGCGCCCCAGAGTGCGCCGACGAACACCAGCAGATCCAGAATGTTCAGCCTCATGCTGGCGAACGCGACGGCCAGTGCGGTCGCGACGATCATGGTCGCGCGGCCGATCAGCAGCATTCGGCGCGGATCGGCTTTCGACCTGCCGGCGACCGTGTGGCCGTAGCCGTCGGTCATCACGATGGACGACAGCGCCGCCAGGTCCGAGTCGGCGGTCGAGGACAACGCGCCGAGGACGAGCAGGAAGAACAGAGCGACGAGAATCGCGGGCAGGTAGGTGCCGGCCATCTGCGGGATGAGGTTGTTGACATCGCCGTCCAGCGGTTCGATGCCGAGATAGAGCGCGAGCACGCCGAACATGCCGATCCCGATCACGGTCGAGCCGTACCCGACGGCGGCCGTGACGAACGTCGGTTTGATGAGGTCCTCGCGGACCGCGAACAACCGTTGCGCGATCGTCTGATTGCCGATCGCGTACGCGAGTACCGCGGCGATGTACGGCGCCCCCTGGTTGAAGAAGGCTTCGCTGGAGAAGAAATTGCCTTGGGCGGGAGTCAGATTCGCCGCGCCCGTCTCGAACGCGGCCGGGAACCCGGCGGCGAAGAACACGATCGGGATCAGTACGACGACGGCGCCGAGCATTCCCAGCAACTGGATCACATCGGTCAGCACGGACGCGCGGAATCCGGACCACAGCGTGTACAGCAGCACGCCGCCCGCGATGACGAGCACGCCCTGGATGAAGTTGAGTGGCGACAGCAACGAGATCAGCACGCCGCCCGCGATGAAGTTGGACATCAGGCTGATGAGGCTGCCGACGACGTTGGAGCCGGCCAGCATGAGCTGGCTGGACCGACCGTGGCGCGCGTACATGATCTCGGCGAGCGTGTGCGCCCGAGGCGCCAGCGTCCGGATCCGCCGGCCGAAGGGATAGATGAACAGGATCATCAGTGCGCCCCACAACCCGTAGTGGATGGGGCCGGAGATCCCGTAGGTGTATCCGGAGGTCGCCGACGCGTACATCGACGACGCCCAGATCCAGGTGGCCGTCATGCTGGCGGCGGAGATGCCGAAACCGACGTGGTTTCCGGCGGTCATGAAGTTGTCGGCGTTCTCGTTCTTCCTGCCGATGCGAAGGGATATGAGAAATGTTCCTCCGTAGAAGAACAGCAGCAGCAGGACAATTGCCACGGCACTGAATTGGACGAGTTCGGGAACGTCCATTCGTTACCTCCTTGACATCTATTCGCACAAAAACGGGTCGCGAAATTCCGACGCGAGCCGGCGCCGGCGAGGGGTGCCGTGGGCCGCGCGGTGGCGCTGCGCACGGGGCGGTGCCGGTGCCGGTGCGCAGCCGTGTTCGCGACTCCGGGAGTGCGAAATCTGTTCGGTCCGAGCGGGTCATATCCCTCGACGCGGCTCGTGGACCGACGGGGCCGAGGCGGCACACGACGCCCGTCGGCGCGGGAGTTGCCTGCGCCGACGGGCGTGCGGATGCGCACGAGGTGCGGTATTCGCAGGTCGTGCGCGAGGATCGACGAGTTCCGGATCAGGAGTCCGCGCGTATTGTGCACAGAATCGTCGAAGCATTCCCATCAGTCGTCGTGAAGTGTAACACGCACAAAATTGTTTCCGGGATTTCGTCCCGCGAAATTGAAAGGCCTGCAGAAATTTGATAGAAGGATGGATTCCCTTTTTGGGGGTGGTTCCGGGATGCGGGTGATCGGGCGCCGACGTCGGTCGGCGACACGGACGCGCACGTCGTCCTGCGGTTCTCGCCCGACTACGTAGGCTCACCGCCATGGGTGCGGAAGTGGTCGGCGAAGCAGGCATCGGGCAGGCGGCGTCCCGCCGGCAGGTCGCGGCGTGGGGACTGTGGGACTGGGGCAGCGCGGCTTTCAACGCCGTCATCGTCACGTTCGTCTTCTCCGTCTACCTCACCGACGCGGTGGGTGACGACCTCCCGGGATCGATCTCGGCGAGCACCTGGCTCGGGTGGTCACTCGGCATCGCAGGCTTCTTCATCGCCGTCCTCGCGCCGGTCAGCGGCCAGAGGTTCGACGCGACCGGGCGCCGCAAACGGTCGCTCGCCGTGCTGACGTTCCTGACGGTCGCGACCATGGCGGCGATGTTCCTCGTCGTCGACGACTACCACTACCTGTGGCTCGGACTGGTGCTGCTCGGTGTCGGCTCTGTCATCTTCGAGCTGGCGGGTGTGCCGTACAACGCGATGATGCGGCAGGTGTCCACCCCCGAGAACATCGGCCGGGTATCCGGTTTCGGCTGGGCCATGGGCTATTTCGGCGGCATCGTCCTGCTGCTCGTGTGCTATCTCGGGTTCATCGCGGGCGACGGCGACAGCCGCGGACTGCTGGGGCTGACCACCGAAGGTGGCCTCAACATCCGGCTCGTCGCGCTCCTCGCGGCAGCGTGGTTCGCGGTGTTCGCCTTGCCGGTTCTCTTCGCGGTGCCGGAACTTCCCCGCAGTGCCGCCGATCCCGGCGCCGCCAAGGCGGGATTCGTCGAGTCGTACCGCGTCCTGTGGCGCGATCTGAAGGACCTCTGGGAGGCGGACCGGCGGACGGTCTGGTTCCTGATCGCCAGTGCACTGTTCCGCGACGGGCTGGCCGGAGTCTTCACGTTCGGTGCCGTGCTCGCGGTCAACGTGTACGGGATGGCGTCGGACAGCGTCCTGCTGTTCGGAGTCGCTGCCAACGTCGTCGCCGCACTCGGCGCGATCGTCGCCGGGCGTCTGGACGACCGGGTCGGCCCGAAGGCGGTCATCGTCGCGTCACTGGTCTCCATGATCGCGGTCGGAGTCGTGCTGATCGGTGTCTCGGGGACGCTGCTCTTCTGGATCTTCGGCCTCTTGCTGTGCCTCTTCGTCGGGCCCGCACAGTCGTCGGCTCGCACCTTCCTCGCGCGCATCACCCCGCCGGGCCGGGAAGGTCAGTTGTTCGGTCTCTACGCCACCACGGGCCGCGCGGTGTCGTTCCTCGCGCCGACACTGTTCGGTTTCTTCGCCTGGTGGTTCGGCGCCGACCGGGCGGGCATCGTCGGGTTGCTCGTCGTCCTGGGGATCGGCCTCGCCGCGCTGGCCGCGGTGCGGGCACCGGAGCGCGACACGGCCGAGTCCCTCCCCACGTGACGGCCGGATGTCACACGCGTCCAGTTCAACTGACCGTGTGTGACATGCGGTCACCGGAGATCAGTCCTTGAAGTACACCAGCTGGTGGGTGGTGGCGAGCAGGGCTCCGTCGTGGCCCCAGATCTCACCGGACTGGTCGAAGTAGCCCTTCCCGAACCGCTGCGCTCGGGCGGTGGCGAGGAGGGCGTCGTCGGCCTGCGCGGCGAGCAACGTCGCGTCGGCGTGGAAGTACACCGTGAGTGAGACCGTGCCCGCGGGCAGGTACCGACCCAGACGCAGGAACGCGCGCGGGTAGAAGACGTCGCACAGCGATGTCAGTGCCGGAAAGTCCAGCGCTCGCGGCGGGGCGTCGCGCACCCACATCGTGGTCGTCGAATCCGGCTGTCCGCCCGCTTCGGGAGTGGGGAGCTCCCCGGTGACGAACCGCATCTCGTAATTGCGCGCCCACGCGATGAAGTCGGGGAAACCTGCAGCGGCCACGTCGTCGGCGGCCGGGGCCGGGGGCGCCTCGATCTCGGTGGACGCCCACGTATCCCGGCGATTGCCGAATACCGCGGTGGCCGTCGTCGTGACGACGCCGTCCTGGGCGAGTTCGATGCTCCAGTGCTGCGTGGACCGATTCGTCCGCGTCGGGCGGGCGGACACCTCGAACGCGCCGTCGGCGATGGGACCCGCGAAGTTCACCGTGAGGGACAGCGGGTCGCCCAGACGTTCGGGATGTTGCAGGACCGCGCGCAGCAGGGTCGCGGCGGTGATGCCACCGAACGGACCCACCATGTTCGCGTACGCGGGGGAGGTGTGGCCCAGGAAGACGCCGGGTGCGCCCAACTCGGGGGAGAGTTCGACGGCCACGTCGAACGGGTGCGTAGGTGCGACGATCTGGGTCACGACCACTCCTGACGGCTGACGATCCGGTTCTAAGTATGACAACATACATAGAAGCGGACGGCAACCGTGCGACGGCGGAAGGTGACGACATGGCGAGGCGGCAGGACCCCGGGGCCGGGCCCCGGGCCGCAATGATCGACAGCGCGGTCGCGCTCATCCGTGAGCAGGGCGTCGCTGCGACGTCGTTCGCCGACGTGCTCGCGCACAGCGGCGCGCCCCGCGGTTCGATCTATCACCACTTCCCGGGCGGTAAGTCGCAGCTCGTCGAGGAGGCCACCCGGTCCGCCGCCGCCTACCTGGGCCGCGGTGTGGCCCGGGTGCTCGAGTCGGGTGACACCGTGTCGGCGCTGCGGGCGCTCGTCGATCTGTGGCGCCGCGGGCTCGAGGCAACGGATTACGAGGCGGGATGCCCCATCGTCGCGGCGGCTCTGGGCACCGAGCGCGGCGCGCGTGAGGTCGCCGGCGTCACCTTCGCCGAGTGGTGCGAGCTGATCGCCGCGAGTCTCGTCGAGGACGGGGTGCCTCAGGACCGGTCGGCGTCGCTGGCGGTGTTGGTGGTCAGTGCTCTCGAGGGCGCGCTCGTGATGGCCCAGGCGCAGGGCACGTCGGCGCCACTCGACGCCGTCGTCGACGAACTCGAGGTGCTGCTGCGCGCGTGACCGTAGGTCAGGCCTGCGCCACGCGGGCGAGGATCGCGTCCGCCAGCGCGTCCGGATGCTCCTCCGGGATCCAGTGGCTCGCGCCGTCGAGGACCACGAAACGGTAGGACGCATCGACGAACTCGGCGCACCGCTTGGCGGCCGCCGGCCCGAGTGCCGGGTCTGCGGTACTCCACACATACGTCGTCGGCACCCGGACGGGCAGTAGATCGCCGAACGCCCGGGTCATAGCGCGGTACCAGTTCATCGCTGCCGTGAGCGCACCTGGCTGCGACAGCAGACGCACGTGCTCCTCCACCAGTTCCGGGTCGTTCCCGTCGCCGAACATGGCGCGCAGGCGACGCGAATCGTCTTCGAGCAGAACGGCTTCGGCCTTCCCTTCCTGGCGGAGCAGGCCGATGTAGCCGGACCGGCGCTGCTGATCGGCATCCTCCCTCAGCGCCCACCCGAACGCGGCCGGGTGCGGAACCGAGACCGCGGTGAGGCTGCGGATCCGTTCCGGATGGCCCCCGGCGACCTGCCAGGCGACGGCCGCACCCCAGTCGTGGCCGACCAGGTGCGCCGACTCGATGTCGTAGGCGTCGAGCAGTCCGACGACGTCGCCGACGAGACGGTCGAAGCGGTACTCGTCCACCCGCTCCGGCCGGGCGTCGGGGGAGTAACCGCGCTGGTTCGGGGCGATGACCCGCAGACCGGCGCGCACCAGGCGCGGGGTGACCGGGCGCCACGACGCCGAACTCTCCGGGAAACCGTGCAGCAGGAGGATCGGGGTTCCGTCGTCGGGGCCCGCGACGGTGACATCGAAGGTCAGTTCGCCCAGGCGCACGCGATCGGTCCGTGAGTCGTCGGTCATTGCGCCACGGTAGCGGAATCGCTATGGGCGCGCCGGTTTCCACCCGCCCATGCCGATCGTGATCAGCCGCAGTTGCTTCGCGGTGCGGTCGATCACCGCCCGTTCGTCGGCCGAACCGGGGCGATCGACCTCGAGCAGATCGACGACCGCGGCCAGCATCGCCTGCACGATCAAGTCTGCGGCCATCTCGAGGTCCGGGGCATCCCAGTCGCCCAGCGCCGGCATGCGTCCGAGGTCGATGGTGAGTTCGCTGACGAACAGGCGCAGTTCGGTCGCGATCGCGCGCCGCACCTCCGGGACGCCGCCGTACCGTTCGCGGGCGACGAACCGGAACTCGGCCTCGTGGGCGCGCACCTGGCGCACGAGGATGTCGAGGGAGTCGCGGGCGTTTCTGCTGCTCGGAGTGCGCCGGGCGTCCCGCAGCATTCGGCGCAGCACGCGCATGCTGTCCTCCGCCAGCACGACGCCGAGTTCGTCCATCGACGCGAAGTGCCGGTAGAAGGCCGTGGGCACGATGCCCGCGGCGCGCGCGACCTCACGCAGGCTCACGCTCGCGAAAGTGCGGTCGGCGTGGAGTTCGAGTGCCCGGTCCAGCAAGGCCTGCCGCGTGCGCTCCTTGCGCTGTGCGCGGGTCTCCACCGGTTCGGTCACGGCGTCGAGTCTAGGCATCGGGTCCCGGGCACCGTCCGGGTCGTGCAGTGATCGCCGTCACGCTCCTCCGGGATTGACAGGTAGGGGGTAATCGCGTTCACACTAATCAGTGTACGAGTGTGCACTGAAAATCTCTCGTGAGGAGATGATCATGACGACGACTTCCCCGGAGCGAGCGCGCCGACGGCCGCTGCTGTCGCTGCTCGAGGCGCTCGCCACCCCCCATACGGTCGACCGTTACCTCGAGTTGCTCGACCCGATGGCGACCGCTCGCGACATGCGGGCCCGCGTCGTGCGGGTCGAGCGCCCCACATCGGATTCGGTGGTGCTCGATCTGCGGCCCACCAGGCAGTGGCGCGGCTTCGCGGCGGGCCAGTTCGTGCAACTCGGCGTCGTCATCGACGGCGTGCGGCACACCCGGTGCTATTCGCCCACCGGTGCCCAGGGCGGGGCGCGGGACTCGATCCGGCTGATCGTGCGGGCGCACCCCGGCGGGCTGGTCTCGCAGTATCTCGTCCGCGAGGCGGCCGTGGGCATGGTGCTCGACCTGTCTACGGCGGCAGGCGAATTCACACTGCCCGAGCCGCGACCGGCGCAGGTGGTCCTCGTCAGCGGCGGTAGCGGGATCACTCCGGTGCTGTCGATGCTGCGCACCCTCGTCGACGAGGGGTTCGCCGGGTCTGTCGCGTTCCTGCACTACACCCGCACGCACGACGACGTTCCCGTCCCGGGCGAGTTGCGGGCGATGGACCGGGCGCACGACAACGTGACTGTCCGCGTCGTCGAGACCTCGGTCGACGGGCGGTTCCGGCGCGAGCACCTCGACGCCGTGGCGCCGTGGTTCGGGCCGGAATCGGAGGTGTTCGTGTGCGGTCCGGACACGCTCTCGGCGGCGGTCGAGGAGATGCTCGACGCCGATGGATTCGGTGAACAGATGCACACCGAACGGTTTCGGAGCGACCCGCCGGCGGCCTCCGGACCGGCGGACGGCGTCGTGTCCTTCACGCGCAGCGGCGTCACCGCGGAGAACACCGGAGCCAGCCTGCTCGACCAGGCCGAGGCCGCGGGTCTGCAGCCGGAATTCGGCTGCCGGATGGGCATCTGCTTCTCGTGCACCGCGGTCAAACGGTCCGGGCGCACCCGCAACCTGCGCACCGGTGATACCCACGACGACCCGGAGCAGTCGATCCAACTGTGCATCTCGGCGCCGGTCGGGGACGTCGAGATCGATGTCTGACCTACCGGTCCACCACGACCAGAGGAGAAACCCATGTTAGGACTGAGCGTTCCCGGGTTCCTGGCCCTGCCCGGGTTTCTGAAATTCGGTGGCCGCGACCCCGAGCCCGAGGTCACCGTCATCGGCTACGACGACGTCGAGGCACTCGGCCGGGAACTCGACGCGCTGCGTGACGAGGTCGTCGCCGATCTCGGCGCCGCAGACCGCGAGTACATCTACCGGATCATCAAGGCGCAGCGCGGTTTCGAGGTCGCCGGCCGCGGCCTGATGTACCTGGGATTCCTGCCGCCGTTCTGGTTGGCGGGAGTGGGGGCACTGTCGATCTCGAAGATCCTCGACAACATGGAGATCGGGCACAACGTCATGCACGGCCAGTACGACTGGATGCGTGAGCCCGGCCTGAACTCGCGGGTGTTCGAGTGGGACACCGTGTGCCCGGCGGATCAGTGGAAGCACTCGCACAACTACATGCACCACACCTACACGAACATCGTCGGCCGCGATCGCGACATCGGGTACGGCATCCTGCGGATGGACGAGGCGCAGCGCTGGAACCCCTACTACCTGGGCAATCCGCTGTATGCGACCGCACTGATGTTCCTGTTCGAGTGGGGCGTGATGCTGCACGACCTCGAGGCCGAGAACGTGATCCAGGGCAAGCGCAGGTGGTCGGACGTCAAACCGCTCGTGCGGGGCTGGTGGCGCAAGGCCGGCCGTCAGGTGCTCAAGGATTACGTGCTGTTCCCGGCACTCACCGGCCCGCTGTTCGTCTCGACCCTGCTCGGTAACGTCACCGCCAACGTGGTCCGCAACGTGTGGGCGTACTCGATCATCTTCTGTGGTCACTTCCCGTCCGGCGTGCAGAGTTTCACCGAGGACGAGACCGCCGACGAGACGCGCGGCCAGTGGTACCTGCGGCAGATGCTCGGCAGCGCCAACATCACCGGAAGCCCGTTGTTCCACATCATGTCGGGCAACCTGTCGCACCAGATCGAGCACCACCTCTTCCCGGACATCCCGGCGCACCGGTACCCGGAGATGGCGCCGCGGGTCCGGGAACTGTGCGAACGCTACGACCTGCCGTACAACACCGGCGGCTTCTTCCGGCAGATCGGCACCGTGTGGGCCAAGATCTTCCGGTTCGCGTTGCCGCCGTCGCTCGTCGGCCGGGCGCCGGTGAGCGGTGTTATCGTCGAGCGTCGGAAGACCGCTGCATGAGAGGCACGTCGAACATGGTGGGGAAGTTCGAGCGAGGTAAGGACACGGTGCAGGAACTGACCGAGTCCGCGGCCACACACGTCGGCGCGATCGCGGTGATCATCGCCGGTGCGGTCCGGGACGTCACCCGGGAGGTGGGCGACTGGATCACCGACGGCATCGAGATGCGCGAGGCAGCACGGAAAGCGCGCGAGGACGGTGAGCGGCCGGACGCCGACGAGAGCTGATCCCTGACAAACGAATCGGGCCCGGCACCTGTCACAGGTGCCGGGCCCGACTTCTGTCTGCGGGTCGATCAGATGACGCCCATGGCGAACATTCCGTCGGCGACCTTCACGAAGCCGGCGATGTTGGCGCCCAGGACGTAGTCGCCCGGCTTGCCGTACTCCTCGGCCGTGGTGGAGCAACGCTCGTGGATGCCGCGCATGATCTTCGACAGGCGCTCGTCCGTGTAGGAGAAGCTCCAGGAGTCACGCGACGCGTTCTGCTGCATCTCCAGCGCGGAGGTCGCGACGCCACCGGCGTTGGCTGCCTTGCCCGGCGCGAACGCGATGCCGGCCTCGCGGAACACCGCGATACCACCCGGCGTGGTGGGCATGTTGGCGCCCTCGGCGACGGCCTTGACGCCGTTGTTCACCAGGGCCTTCGCCGACACGTCGTCCAGCTCGTTCTGCGTGGCACACGGCAGCGCGATGTCGCACGGCACGTTCCAGATGTTGCCGCCCGGGAAGTACTGCGCGTCCGGACGCTCGTCGACGTACTCGGAGATGCGGCCGCGACGGACCTCCTTGATCTCCTTGAGCAGTTCCAGATCGATGCCGGCGTTGTCCACGATGTAGCCCGAGGAATCGGAGCAGGCGATGGACGTGCCACCGAGCTGGTGGATCTTCTCCATCGCGTAGATGGCGACGTTGCCCGAGCCGGACACGACGGCCTTCTTGCCCTCGATGGAGTCGCCCTTGGCGGCCATCATCTCGGCGACGAAGTAGGCGGCACCGTAGCCGGTGGCCTCCTTGCGGACCATCGAACCGCCCCACGTGAGGCCCTTGCCCGTGAGGACGCCCGACTCGTACGAGTTGTTGAGGCGCTTGTACTGGCCGAACAGGTAGCCGATCTCGCGTCCACCGACGCCGATGTCACCGGCCGGGACGTCGGTGTACTCACCGATGTGGCGCTGCAGCTCGGTCATGAAGGACTGGCAGAAACGCATGATCTCGGACTCGGACTTGCCCTTGGGGTCGAAGTCCGAGCCACCCTTGCCGCCACCGATGGGCAGGCCGGTGAGGGAGTTCTTGAAGATCTGCTCGAAGCCCAGGAACTTCACGATGCCGAGGTTGACGCTCGGGTGGAAGCGCAGGCCGCCCTTGTACGGGCCGAGCACGCTGTTGTACTGCACGCGGAAACCACGGTTGACGTGGATGTTGCCGTTGTCGTCCTGCCACGGCACACGGAAGATGATCTGCCGCTCGGGCTCGCAGAGACGCTCGATCAGGGCGCCGTCGGCGTAGTTCGGGTGCCGATCGAGAACCACGGTGAGCGACTCGAAGACCTCGGCGACCGCCTGGTGGAACTCCGGCTCGCCAGCATTGCGAAGGAGTACCTGCTTGTAGATCTCCTCAACGCGGTCGCGTACAGACAACATTCACCTACCTGATTCCGTGAGAACTTATTAATCTTTCCGTTACACGATAGTCCGCGAGGCTGCACGACTTCGACGGTTACCTGCGGAAAGTGAGATTAGCCACGTGTGAACATCGTGTTACGTGGTTGCGAAGATTGCTAGGAGACCCGTGTCGGGGCCGGTGGCACGAGTTCGAGTCCGGCGTCCGAGGGTCGGGCAGAGTCACAGTTTCCCCAGCAGTCACACAGGAAACGTCGTGATCGGGGCTTTTCCGTGGTTTGATCATTGACCGACGAACGTATTCGGGGGAATCAGCGGTCGGGCCGCACTGGGGTTGTCTCCCTCCGTCTCCACCTGTGGAAGGGAATCGGTCTGTGAGAGAAGCAAATCGGAGGTGGGCGGCAGCCCTGTCGGCCGCCGCGGTCACCGCCGGACTGTCGGTCGCGATGGCGACGCCGGCCGCTGCCGTCGGTGGCCCGTGTGGTCAGGGCGGCGGCAGCCTCGGGAGTTCTGGGCTGACGGGCAGCCTGATGGGCAGTCTGGGCGCAGGCAGCCTCGGAAGCGCGACGGGATCGCTGGCCAACTCGCTGCCGTGGATCACCGGCGCGCCCAACGGCGCGCTACCGGTGTTGTCCGGCCCCACCAAGGCACTCGAGATGGTGACGGGACCGGGCAGCCCGAACGACACGATCGACCGCTTCAGCGTCGCCGGCACCGACCTCGGAATCATGTGGGACAACGGGGCCGGTCAGGTGCTGATGGCCTTCGGTGACACCGTGGGCGACTGCGGTATCGACGGCGACCAGTGGCGCAGCAACGTCCTGTTCCGCAGCAACGACGCCAATCTGGCCGACGGCATGCGCATCGACAGTTCTCCGCTCGACACCCCTGGCGGGAACTTCTCGCGACAGGTCATCAAGGGTTTGCTGAACCTGCCTCCGGGAACGATGCCCGAGTTCACGGTGATCCCGACCGGCGGCGTCGCGGTCGACGGCGTGCAGTACGTGCGTTGGATGTCGGTCCGTTCGTGGGACGTGCCGGGAGAGTGGACCACCAACTACTCGGGCCTGGCCTTCTCCACCGACAACGGTGAGAACTGGACCACGGATCCGGCCACCGTCCGCCTCAACCGCGAGGGCGTGCTGGACGGTCTCGACCTGCCCGGCGTCCCGAATCTGGCGACCAGCAACAAGAACTGGCAGATGAGTGCCTTTGTTCCGGGGCGCGGTGCTGACAGCAACTACGTCTACGAGTTCGGAACGCCCTCCGGTCGATCGGGGGAGGCGCGCCTCGCCCGTGTACCGAAGGCGGACATTCGTAACCTCAACGCTTACGAGTACCGAACCGGTTCGGGGTGGAGCCAGGACATCGCCGACGCCGTTCCGGTGATCCGCGGCAACGTCAGCGAACTGTCGGTGCAATGGAATCCGTACCTGGGCAAGTACGTCGCGATGTACACCGACATGGGCGGTCTGAAGATCCGGCAGTCGTCGGACCTGATCAACTGGAGTGGCACGCAGACGTTGATCGGCTCGACTGCGTTGCCGTCGCTGTACGGCGGTTTCATGCATCCGTGGACGAACAAGAACGGCACCGACAAGAATCTCTACTTCGTGCTGACCACGTGGGACCGCTACAACGTGATCTACATGAAGACCGATCTGAGCGGCATGCGGGTGGCGTCCACCGACACGTTCGATCGCCCGGACCCGGCGATCACCGGCGAGCAGAGGCTCGAGGGCTTCCAGACCCCCGAGGGCTTCGTCGAGCCCGACGCGGTCGAGTGATCGATCGCAGTTCGTAGCAAGTGGCCCGTCCCCGTCCACCGGGGGCGGGCCGCTTGCAGTTCGCGTCCGAAACCTCACGCGGGTGCTAGGTTTCGGTCGGTCGGTCGGGGTTCTGGTGGAACAGCCGAGGGGGATCTACATGCGTGCGTTCTTCGCCGCGGTCTGTGCGTCAGCGTTGTGGGCGCTCGCCCTGTCCGTTGTGGCGACGCCAGGCGTCGGGGCCGATCCGCTACCCGTGCCGCACAATTTCTTCGAAGGTATCGCGCTCGAGACGGCAAACCCTGGCGGCTCGATTCCGGGTTCGAACGACTGGGCCTGTGTGCCGACCGAGGCCCACCCGAATCCGGTGATCCTCGTCCACGGCACGGGTGCGAATCGGCAGACGAATTGGGCCACATACGGTCCCCTGCTGAAGAACGAAGGCTATTGCGTCTTCGCGCCCACCTACGGCACGCGTCCGGACGCGACGTGGCCGATGAGTGCCTTCGGCGCACTCACGCCGCTCGAGCAGAGCGCACAGGAGTTGTCGGTCTTCGTGGACGAGGTGCTTGCCGCCACCGGCGCGAGCAACGTCGACATCGTCGGCCACTCGCAGGGCACCCTGATGCCGAACTACTACGTGAAGTTCCTCGGCGGCGCGGCGAAGGTGGACAAGTACGTGTCACTGGCTCCGCTCTGGGGTGGGGCCGGCTCCTTCGGCGCCGGCGAGATCACGGCCCTCGTCGAGCAGTTCGGGCTGAAGGCATTGCAGGAGCAGACGTTCGGACGGCTGTGCGCGTCCTGCCTGGACATGGCGCCGGGCGCCGATTTCATCGAGAAGATGAACGAGGGCGGCAGTCCGTATGCGCCCGGCGTCGCGTACACGAACATCGCCACCAGGTACGACGAGCTCGTCGTGCCGTACACCAGTGGTCTCGTCCCCGGTCCGAACGTGACGAACATCGTCGTCCAGGATCGGTGCCCACAGGACTACTCGGAGCATGCAGCGCTGGCCGCCTCGCCCGTCGCAGCCGGATATGTGCTCAACGCGCTCGATCCGCAGTACCCGGAACCGGTGCCGTGCGTGATGGTTGCCCCGTTCACCGGTACGCCGGTGGGATGATCACATGCCGGTTCGGTCGCTGCAGTTTGTGGTGCCCCCGGCAGGAATCGAACCTGCGACCTAGAGATTAGAAGGCTCTTGCTCTATCCAACTGAGCTACGGAGGCGCGGCCAAGAGCATACCTGCTGATTCGGGGTGATTCGCGCATCCGGGGTCAGCTCCAGAGTGTGACGTGCACCTTGGGTTTGAAGTGGGCGACGTCGACGCCGGTGCCGCGGATCATCGCCTGGATGCATCGCGGTGTGCTGACGAAGTGCAGCAGTTCGGTCGCGGCGGGCTGGAGGTGCTGGTGGTGCAGGGTCGTGGCGCACCATTCGCCCGCCGCGCGCAGTTCCGGACCTTCGACGAGGTCGAGAGAGCCGGCCGACAGTTCGTCGTCGATCGCGAAGCCGAGTGCCAGCGTCAGCGCCGACGACCGCCGGACCGCCTCCACCGCGGCGGCGTCGCTCTGGAAGATCCGTTGCCGCTCGTGGGGGATGTCGAGTGCGCGGAGCATGTGCCGCATCACGCCGTCGCCGCCGGCCGCGGACGGTCCGAGGAACCACTGCTGCTCGCGCAGTTGCCGCAGCGACGGCCGGGTCCGCGCCATCGGGTGCTGGGGTGCGCACACCGTGAGCACCTCGTACTGCAGGAACGGGTGCAGGCACAGCGGCTGCCGCTCGCCCAGGACCCGCGGCCCCAGCGCGACGTCGACGGCCCGCGAGGAGATCAGATTCGCGAACTGCCGGACGGGGTGGACGCTCAGCTCGACCGACAGATCCTTCGCGCGCCCGGCAAACAGGTCGATCAGCCCGGGGGCGGCGTGTTCGGCGAACAGCGGGGACGCCGCGATCCGCAGGAGACGCCGGCCGTTGCCGGCCTGGCTCACCTCGAGCGCCGTCTGCTGCTGTAGCCCGAGGATCTCGACGGCCCGGCTCGCGAGGCGCAGCCCGCCCGGTGTGAAAGCGAGCCCCGACGGTCGTCGGCAGTACAGGGGGTCGTCGAGTTCCTTGCGGAGCTGGGCGATATGCATGGAGACACCCGAATCCGTCATGCCCAATTCACGCGCTGCCGCTCGAACCGATCCGAGCCGCACCACCGCGGAATAGGCTCGCAGTTGAGCGGGTGTCACGCCCTCGAGGGTACGGGCCGAGGAAGATCGACATCTGCGAATGGACCGGCCTCACCTGCGGCGACGGCCGGGGCTGGAGGCTGAAGCCATGCGCGACGTTCTGTCCGATCTGCTCGCGATCTGGCGCGCGGACGAGACGGCCGGACTCGCCACGGTGGTCGCCACCTTCCACTCCGCGCCGCGCGCTCCGGGGGCTGCGATGGTGGTCGCCCCCGACGGCCGCGTGTCCGGTTCGGTGTCCGGCGGGTGCGTCGAGGGCGCGGTTTACGAATCGGCGTCCGAGACGGTCCGGACGGGGAGGCCGACCCTCGAGCGGTACGGCGTCAGCGACGACGACGCGTTCGCGGTCGGGCTCACGTGCGGCGGCATCCTGGACGTGTTCGTCGAGCCGGTCTCTCGCGCCACGTTTCCCGCACTCGCAGACGTCGCCGACGACATCGCGGAGCGGCGTCCGGTGGCGGTGGCGACGGTCGTCGACGACGTCGCCGGTCGCGTCGGGCAGCACCTGGTAATCCGACCCGACGACGTCGCGGGGACGCTCGGTTCGGACCGGCTCGACGCCGCGGTCGTCGACGACGGCCGCGGTCTGCTCGCGGCCGGCCGGACCGCGGTACTTGCGTACGGGCCGGACGGGCAGCGGCGCGGCGAGGGCCTGCGGGTGTTCGTCGCGAGCTATGCGCCGCCGCCCCGGATGCTGGTGTTCGGGGCGATCGACTTCGCGGCCGCGGTCGCTCGGCAGGGGAAGTTCCTCGGATACCGGGTGACCGTGTGTGACGCGCGCGAGGTGTTCGCGACCGCGTCGCGCTTCCCGACCGCCGACGAGGTGGTGGTCGACTGGCCGCACCGGTACCTCGAAGCGCAGGCCGACGCGGGGGAAGTCGACGGCCGCACGGCGATCTGTGTGCTCACCCACGATCCCAAGTTCGACGTCCCGTTGCTGGCGGTCGCGCTCCGACTGCCGGACGTCGGGTACGTCGGGGCCATGGGCTCACAGCGCACCCACCGCGACCGGTTGGACCGGCTGCGCGAGGCCGGTCTGACCGACGTGGATCTGGCCCGGCTGTCGAGCCCGATCGGGCTCGATCTCGGCGCCCGCACTCCCGAGGAGACGGCCGTGTCCATCGCGGCGGAGATCATCGCGCGGCGCTGGGGCGGCGGCGGGCTACCGCTGCGTGACCTGCGCGGACGTATCCATCACGAGCGAAACGGGTGATCGGGGCGGCCGTGTCGAGTCGAGATCAAGCTTTCGCTGAATCGCGCTTGACGCCCCGCCCGACCGGGCACACGCTGGAAGGTGTCCGGGCTGTGAGGAGTGCCACATGCAGGTTCCGGGACTGTTCGAATACGAGCGCGCCACCGACGTCGAGAATGCGATCGCGCTGCTGGATCGGCTGGGCGACGAGGCGCGGATCGTCGCGGGTGGCCACAGTCTTCTACCGATGATGAAGTTGCGGCTGGCGAACCCCGAATATCTCATCGACATCAACGACCTGGCGGCCGAGCTCGGCGACATCACGGTCGAGGCGGACGCGGTGCGGATCGGGGCGATGGTCCGGCATCGCCAGATTCTCGAGTCCGACGATCTGGCTCGGCTGCTGCCGATCTTCCGGGACGCCGAGAGGGTGATCGCGGACCCGGTGGTGCGGAACCGCGGCACGATCGGTGGGTCGCTGTGCCAGGCCGATCCAGCCGAGGACCTCACGACGGTGTGCACGGTGGTGGGCGCGGTCTGTGTGATCCGTGGGCCGACCGGGGTGCGGGAGGTGCCGATGGAGGAGTTCCTCGTCGGGCCCTACGAGACGGCCGTCCGCGGCAACGAGATCCTCACCGAGGTGTGGATTCCCCGGGTGCCGTCGGGATCGAGTGCGTACACGAAGGTCGAACGGCGGGTGGGGGACTGGGCGATCGCGGCCGCCGGCGCCGCGGTCCGGTTGGACGGTGACCGCATCGCGGCGGCGCGGCTCGGTCTCACCGCGGTGGTGCCCGACGCCGAGCGTCTGGCCGACATCGGGGACGTCCTGCGCGGGCAACCGGCCGACGAGGAGAACTTCCGGCGGGCGGGCGAACTGGCCGGGCAGGCCTGCGAACCCGTCACGGATTCGCGCGGCACCGCCGCCTACAAGCGGCATCTCGCCGAGGAACTGACCGTCCGATCGCTGCGGACCGCCGCAGAGCGGGCGCACACCGGACGGACGGAGCTGTGAGATGCAGGTGACGATGACGGTCAACGGCGCGGAGGTCGCCGACGACGTGGAGCCGCGCATGCTGCTGGTGCACTTCCTGCGGGACCGTCTGGGCCTCACCGGAACTCACTGGGGATGCGACACCAGCAACTGCGGGACGTGTGTGGTCGCGGTGGACGGCGAACCGGTGAAGTCGTGCACCATGCTCGCCGTGATGGCCGACGGGCGCGCGGTCCGCACCGTGGAAGGGCTGGCCGCCGACGGCGTCCTCGACCCGGTGCAGGAGGGCTTCATGCAGTGCCACGGCCTGCAGTGCGGATTCTGCACGCCCGGCATGATGATCACCGCCCGCGCACTGCTCGACCGCGACCCCGACCCGGACGAACAGACGATCCGCGAGGCGATCTCGGGCCAGATCTGCCGGTGCACCGGTTACACCACGATCGTCCGGTCCGTCCGGTGGGCGGCCGAGCACGGCGGCGCGACCACCGACACCGTCACCACGGGAGGCGCGTCGTGACCACGCTCGACCACCCGCAGACGGACCCCGACCGCCCCGTCAACGACGGCAAGCCATGCGGGCACGGTCGCATGCTCCGCAAGGAGGACCCGCGGTTCATCCGCGGCCAGGGACGCTACGTCGACGACGTGCAGTTGCCCGGCATGCTGCACCTGGCGATCCTGCGGTCGCCGGTGGCGCACGCGCGGGTCGTGCGGATCGACACCACGGCCGCGCAGGCGCACCCGAAGGTCGCGGCGGTCGTCACCGGCGCCGATCTCGCCGAGAAGGGCCTGGCGTGGATGCCGACTCTGTCGAACGACGTGCAGGCGGTGCTCGCGACGGACAAGGCCCGGTTCCAGGGGCAGGAGGTGGCGTTCGTCGTTGCCGAGGACCGGTACTCGGCGCGCGACGCGCTCGAGCTGATCGACGTCGAGTACGAGATCCTGGACCCGGTGATCGACGCCCGCCGAGCCCTCGCCGCGGACGCCCCCGTCATCCGCACCGACCTGGACGGCAAGACCGACAACCACTGCTTCGACTGGGAGACGGGAGATTCCGCCGCCACCGCGGCCGTGTTCGACAGGGCCGACGTGGTGGTACGGCAGGAGATGGTCTACCCGCGCGTGCATCCGGCGCCGATGGAGACGTGCGGCGCGGTCGCCGACTACGACGCCGTCGACGGCAAGCTCACGCTGTGGTCGACCAGCCAGGCCCCGCACGCGCACCGCACGCTGTACGCGCTGGTCGCAGGGTTGCCCGAGCACAAGATCCGGGTGGTCTCGCCGGACATCGGCGGCGGTTTCGGCAACAAGGTACCGATCTACCCGGGCTACGTGTGCGCCATCGTCGGGTCGCTGCTCACCGGCAAACCCGTCAAGTGGATGGAGGATCGTAGCGAGAACCTCACCAGCACCGGCTTCGCGCGGGACTACATCATGGTCGGCGAGATCGCCGCCACGCGGGAGGGGAAGATCCTCGCGATCCGCACCGACGTCCTGGCCGACCACGGTGCGTTCAACGGCACCGCGGCCCCGGTGAAGTACCCGGCCGGGTTCTTCGGCGTGTTCACCGGTAGCTACGACCTCGAGGCCGCGTACTGCCACATGACCGCGGTCTACACGAACAAGGCACCGGGGGGAGTCGCGTACGCGTGCTCGTTCCGGATCACCGAAGCGGTGTACCTGGTCGAACGGTTGGTCGACTGTCTCGCGTTCGAACTCGACCGGGACCCCGCGACGCTGCGGCTGCGAAATCTGTTGCGCCCAGAGCAATTTCCATACACCTCCAAGACCGGGTGGAAGTACGACTCGGGCGACTACGCGACGACGATGCGCAAGGCCATGGACATGATCGGCTACGACGACCTGCGCCGCGAGCAGGCCGAGCGGCGTCGGCGCGGCGAGCTGATGGGCATCGGGATGTCGTTCTTCACCGAGGCGGTCGGCGCCGGACCGCGCAAGGACATGGACATCCTCGGGCTCGGCATGGCCGACGGCTGTGAACTCACCGTGCATCCGACCGGCAAGGCCGTGGTCCGGCTGTCCGTGCAAACCCAGGGCCAGGGGCACGAGACGACGTTCGCGCAGATCGTCGCGGAGGAACTCGGAATCCCGCCCGAGGACATCGACGTGGTCCACGGCGACACGGACAACACCCCGTTCGGACTCGGCACGTACGGCAGTCGGTCGACGCCGGTGTCCGGAGCCGCGGCCGCCCTGGTGGCGCGCAAGGTCCGCGACAAGGCGCGGATCATCGCGTCGGGGATGCTCGAGGTGTCCGTCGCCGACCTGGAGTGGGAGAAGGGCACCTTTCACGTGAAGGGTGACCCGTCGGCGGCGGTGACCATCCAGGACATCGCGATGCGGTCGTACGGCGCCGGTGATCTGCCCGACGGCATCGAGGGCGGGCTCGAGGCCCAGATCTGTTACAACCCGGAGAATCTCACGTACCCGTACGGCGCGTACTTCTGCGTCGTGGACGTCGACCCGGGCACCGGGCAGGTGAGCGTGCGCCGCTTCCTCGCCGTCGACGACTGCGGCACCCGGATCAACCCGATGATCATCGAGGGTCAGGTGCACGGCGGCATCACCGACGGAATCGGCATGGCGCTCATGGAGATCGTCGCGTTCGACGAGGACGGCAACTGTCTCGGCGGGTCGCTCATGGACTACCTCATTCCGACCGCGCGTGAGGTGCCGCACCTCGAGACCGGGTACACCGTCACCCCCTCGCCGCACCACCCGATCGGCGCCAAGGGGATCGGCGAGAGCGCGACGGTCGGCTCGCCGCCGGCGGTGGTGAACGCCGTCGTCGACGCCTTGAAACCGTTCGGGGTGCAGCACGCGGACATGCCGTTGACACCGTCGCGGGTGTGGGAGGCGATGCAGGGTCGCGCGACCCCGCCGATCTGACGAAGGAGTTCGCATGGACCTGAGTGCGCGCGCCGCCGAACTGACGGGCGAGCGGCGTCCGTTCGTGCGTGCGACGGTGGTCCGCGCCCAACAGCCCACGTCGACCCGGCCCGGCGATCAGGCGATCGTGTTGCCGGACGGCATGATCGAGGGATTCGTCGGTGGACACTGTGCTCAGAACTCGGTGCGCCGCGCGGCGCTCGATGCCGTCGCGTCGGGGGAGAGCGTGCTGCTGCGCATCCTGCCCGACGGCGGACCGGCCTTCCCGGACGCACCGGGCGCCGACGTCGTCGTGAACCCGTGCCTGTCCGGTGGGGCGATGGAGATCTTCCTCGAACCGTGCCTGCCGGCCCCGATCGTGCGGGTGGCCGGCGCCACGCCGGTCGCCGACGCCGTCGCCCGGGTCCTCGAGGTGCTCGACGTCGACGTCCGCCGGGGCATCTCCGTCGGCGACGGGGAGGCTGCGGTGATCGTCGCGAGTCTCGGCGGCGACGAACCTGCCGTGATCCGCGAGGCGCTGGACTCGGGAGTCGGTTACGTCGGACTGGTGGCGAGTAGCAGGCGCGGCGCCACGATCGTCGACGAACTCGACCTCGACGAACCGGAACGGGCTGTCGTGCACACCCCGGCAGGGCTTCCGATCGGTGCCCGAACTCCGGGGGAGATCGCGGTGTCGATCGCGGCCGAACTGGTGCGCGCGATCCGGATCGGGCAGCTGGATTCGGCTGCGGCCGAGGCGGAACCGGATGCGGCCCTCACTGTCATCGATCCGGTGTGCGGCATGACGGTCCTCGTCGGCGCGGACACGCCGCACCTGCAGATCGACGGGGAGGACTACTGGTTCTGCGCGCCGGGCTGCCGCCGCGCCTACGAGAAGGAGCGTGCGCGATGTTCGTGACCGGACTGGTGCTCGCCGCCGGATCGTCGCGGCGGCTGGGTCGGCCGAAACAACTCCTGCCCTACCGCGGGGCGACGCTGCTCGACGCGACGCTCACGGTGGCCCGCGCCTGCCGCTTCCACCAGCTGTTGGTGACGGTGCCCGGATCCGCCGACGCCATCGAGGACCTCGTCGACCTCGGTGGATGCACCGTCTTGCACTGCCCGGACGCCGCAAGCGGATGCTCGGCGTCGGTGAAAGCCGCCCTGCCGCACATCGACCCCCTCGCCTCCGGGATCGTGCTGATGCTCGGTGACCAGCCCGGGGTGTCTCCCCGTGCGGTCCGCGCGCTGGTCGAACGGGGCCGTCTCGAGAACATCGGACTGTGTCGCTACAGCGACGGCGAGGGACATCCGCTGTGGCTGGGGCGGGACGTGTTCGGCGACCTCGCCGACCTGTACGGCGACAAGGCCGTGTGGAAGCTGTTCGACCGCGACGACATCGACGTGTTCGACGTGCCGGCGGAAGGCCGGATGCCCCTCGACGTCGACACGTGGGACGAGTACCGGGCGCTGCTCGACCAGGACCGGGACGCCTCGTGACCGAGGCCGTCACCGCGATCGTCCCCGACGTCGACACGCTGATCCGCCGCTTCGACGAGCGGGACTATCTCCTCGACGAGGGCACCGCCACGGCGCTGTTCCTGGCGCTGCAACTGGGGCGGCCGTTGCTGCTCGAGGGGGAGCCCGGGGTGGGGAAGACGACCGCGGCCAAGGCTCTCGCTGCCGCGTTGACCACACCGTTGGTGCGACTGCAGTGCTACGAGGGCCTCGGCGCCGACGAGGCCCTGTACGACTGGAACTACCAGCGGCAACTGCTGGCCGTGCGGGTGTCCGAGGCGCGCGGTGACCGGCTGCAGGAGGCGGACCTGTTCACCGAACCGTTCCTGCTCGAACGCCCGATCCTGCGCTGCGTGCGGCACCGCGGGGCGATCCCACCGGTGTTGCTGATCGACGAGATCGACCGCGCGGACGACGAATTCGAGGCGCTGCTGCTCGAGTTCCTCGGCGAGGCGGCCGTGACGGTGCCCGAGATCGGTACGTTCGTCGCGGACCGGCCGCCGATCGTCGTGCTGACGTCGAACCGCAGCCGGGACCTGCACGACGCACTTCGCCGACGCTGCCTCTACCACTGGATCGACTACCCCGCTCCGGAGCGGGCCGCGGCGATCCTGCGTCGCACGGTTCCCGGCGCGACGCAGCCGCTGATCGCGAGCGTCACCGACTTCCTGGGCGTGGCCCGCCGTCTCGACCTCGACAAGGCGCCGGGCGTCGCCGAGGCCGTCGACTGGGTGTCGGCACTCGCCGCGCTCGGCGCCGCCGACCTCGTGGCGGCCGATGCGCTCGCGAGCCTCGGCGCGATCGCGAAGACCCCCGACGACCGGACCGTGCTGGCCGAGGCGGTGACTGCGTACGCCGCGAGCGGGAGGACAGGATGAGAGGACGACGATGAAGATTGCAGACCAGTTCACGGTCGACGCCCCCATCGAGCGGGCATGGGAGGTGCTCACCGACCTCGAGGGCATCGCACCGTTGTTGCCGGGCGCGCGGATGACGGGCCGCGAGGGCGACGACTACCTCGGCACCGTCAAGATCAAGGTGGGGCCGGTCACGACCGAGTTCGCCGGCCGCGCCTCCTTCGCCGAGAAGGACGCCCGGTCCCACACCGCGGTGATCGACGCGCGCGGCAAGGAGAAGCGGGGCAGCGGCAACGCGTCCGCCACCATCACCGCGCGCCTGCACGAGGAGGGTGACGCGACGCGGGTGACCGTCGACACCGACATGAAGGTGGTCGGCAAGCTCGCCCAGTTCGGCAGCGGGATGATCTCGCAGGTGTCCGCGAAGCTCATGGGGCAGTTCGCGTCGTCGCTCGAGGACCGGCTCGCTTCCGAGACGAGTGGCACTGCGACGGGTGCGCTGCCTCCGCCCGACAACGGCCCCGGCGTCGCTGCTGTGTCCGGGCTGACCGGGCCGGTCGCCGTCGAACCGGACGTCGAGCCCATCGACCTCGTGGCACTGTCCGGGATCGGGGCCGCGCGCCGGCTGCTGCCCTGGATCGCCGCGGCGGTCGCGGCCGCCGTCGTCTTCACCGTCCTGCGAGCGCGCCGGCGGTGACGGCCCCCGACGCTCCGGCCCCACTGCTGCGCGGGGTGGACCTCGCGGCGTTCGCCGTCGCGTTGGTGTCGCGGGCGCGATCGGTCGGGATCGCGGTGTCGGCGAGCGGGGCGGGGCGGTTCACCGAGGCGCTGCGGGTGCTGCCGCCGACCGACCGGCGCCGGCTCTACTGGACCGCCCGCATCACGCTCGTCGGCCGCCGGATCGATCTCGAGCGATTCGATGCCGTGTTCGCGGCGGTGTTCTCCGACGCGGTCCTCGCGCTCGACCCGGCTGCCCGCGCCGCTGCACGGAACGGCCCGCACGATCGTTCCGTACGGCCGGAGCCCGGTCCGTCGGTGCACGAGGGAGATACGAGGGGGGAGCGGACGGCACTGCCGTGGGTGACGCGCGCCGGAGCGTCCGACGACGAGACCTCGGCGGCCGTCGGCGCCTGCAGGCGGTTACCCAGCCCGCGCGAGGATCTCGCGGGCGAGCCGTTCGATGCGTTCGACGACGCAGATCTGCGGGCACTCGGCGCACGGCTCGAGCGGGCGCGGCGACGATGGCCGGCACGGCGGAGCCGTCGGCGCGAACCGCATCGGCACGGCCGGGTGGATCTGCGGGCGACGATGCGTCGTGCGGGACGTACCGGGTTCGAGCCGGTCCGGGTGGCGCGGGACCGACCTCGCCCCCGTCCGCGTCGCATCGTGCTGGTGTGCGACGTGAGCCGATCCATGCGCGGGTACGCCCAAGCCTGTCTGCATCTGATGCGCGCGGTCGTGCTCGGATCCCGGCCCGGCGACGCCGAGGTGTTCGTGTTCTCGACCCGGCTCACCCGGCTGACGCCGACGCTTGCGCACCGCAGCGCCGAGGTCGCCGCCCAGCGCGCGACCGAACGAGTCGTCGACCGATTCGGCGGCACTCACATCGCCCGCAGCCTCGACGCACTGTTGTCCTCGCCACACGGGTCGTCGTTGCGCGGCGCCGTCGTGATCGTCGCCTCGGACGGCTGGGACAGCGACGACCCGGCCGACCTGGCGAGGGCGGTGGCCCGGGTCGGCCGCCGCGCCCACCGACTCGTCTGGCTCAATCCCCGCGCCGCCCAACCGGGTTTCGAGCCGCTCGCCGGGTCGATGGCCGCGGCGTTGCCGTACTGCGACGACTTCCTGCCCGCGCACACCGTGGCGGTCCTGGCGGAGGTGCTCGAGATCGTCGGGGGCCCGCCCGCGCTCCGGCAGCCGCGGCCGGGGCGAGGCACGAGTCCGACAGATTGTCGTAGGTCCTACCCTGGTAGGCATGGCAACACCCGTGCGTGAGCAGACCGAGCACGCTCCCGTTCCCTCGTCCCGTCCCGGTTCCGGCCTGTTCTTCGCGGTCAGCGGCGTCTTCGCCGGCCTCGTCGCCGCCCTCGTGGTCGCCATGTCGGCGTCGCAGGCGCTGGTGCTGATGGGCATCCCGGATCCGGGCCCGCTCACCACGTACGGCCTGCCGGCCCTGCGCGCGGTCAGCGAGATCGCCGCCGTCATCGCGATCGGCTCGCTGCTGTTCGCGGCGTTCATGGTGCCGCCCCAGAAGTCGGGCGTCCTCGACATCGACGGCTACCGGGCGGTGCGCACCGCCTCGCACGCCGCGTTCGTGTGGGCGGTCAGCGCGGTGATCCTGGTGCCACTCACGCTGTCGGATACATCGGGTCAGCCGTTCTCGGAAGCCGTCAAGCCGTCGAACCTGTTCTCGGCGATCGGTCAGGTGGAGACGGCCGTCGCGTGGCAGTGGACCGCGATCATGGCCGTGGTCCTCGCCGTGCTGTGCCGGATCGCGCTGCGCTGGTCCTGGACGCCGTTCCTGCTGGCGCTGGGTGTTGCGACGATGATGCCGTTGGCGCTGACCGGGCATTCGTCCTCGGGTGGCTCGCACGACGTCGCCACCAACAGCCTGATCTGGCACCTCGTCGGCGCCGCGTTCTGGGCGGGCGGCCTCTTCGCCCTGCTCGCGCACGCCCGCCGTCGCGGTGCGCACACCGATGTCGCCGCCCGACGGTTCTCTTTCGTCGCGACCATCTGCTTCGTGGCGATGGCCATCAGTGGCGTCGTCAACGCGCTCGTCCGCGTTCCGCTGGACGACCTCTTCTCCACCACGTACGGACGCCTGATCGTCGCGAAGATCGTCGCGCTGGTGGTGCTCGGTGTGTTCGGCTTCCTCCAGCGTCGACGCGCGCTGCCCGCGCTCGCCGCCGACCCGGAGTCGCGGGGCGCGCTCATCCGGTTCGCGGGCGCCGAGGCCCTCGTGTTCGCCGCGACGATCGGCATCGCCGTCGGACTCGGCCGCACTCCGCCGCCTCCGCCGTCGTCGGTGCCGACGCTCACCGAGGTGGAACTCGGCTACAACCTCGACGGTCCGCCGACCTTCGCGAAGCTGATGCTGGACTGGCGTTTCGACCTGATCTTCGGCACCGCCGCGATCGTCCTCGCCGTGCTGTACTTCGTCGGTCTGCGGACCCTGCGCAAGCGCGGCGACAGCTGGCCGGTGGGCCGGACCATCGCGTGGTTCGCCGGCTGCCTGGTTCTGCTCATCGGTACGTCGTCCGGTGTCGGCCGGTACGCACCGGCGATGTTCAGTGTTCACATGGGCGCCCACATGGCGCTGTCGATGCTGGCGCCGGTGCTGCTGGTGCTCGGCGGACCGTTCACCCTCGCGCTGCGGGCGATGCGCCCCGCCGGCAAGGACGGCGTCCCGGGCCCGCGCGAATGGCTACTGGCGTTCCTGCACAGCCCCATCTCGCGTTTCCTCACCCACCCGCTGGTGGCGTCGGTGCTGTTCGTCGGCGGCTTCTACGCGCTGTATCTCGGCGGCATCTTCGGGGCCAACGTCGACAGCCACACCGCGCACCTGCTGATGAACGTGCACTTCATCCTCAGCGGCTACCTGTTCTACTGGGTCGTGATCGGCGTCGACCCGTCGCCGCGGCAGTTGCAGCCCATCACCAAGCTGGCCATGGTGTTCGGGTCGCTGCCCTTCCACGCGTTCTTCGGTATCGCGCTCATGAGCATGGGCGAGGTCATGGGAGCGACGTTCTACCGGTCGCTCGGCCTCGACTGGAACACCGACCTGCTCAACGACCAGCAGTTGGGCGGCTCCATTGCGTGGGCCACCGGCGAGGTTCCGCTGGTGCTCGTCATGCTCGCGCTGCTGGTGCAGTGGTCGCGCAGCGACCAGAAGACCGCCAAACGCGTCGACCGTGCCGCCGAGCGCGACGACGACGCGGACCTGGCCGCGCACAACGCGATGTTCGCCGAACTCGCGCGACGTGACCGGGAGGCCGGCCACTAGCACGCACCGCCGACAGGCTCCGGGCGTCCGGGCGCCTTCGGCGCACCCTGTGGATGGCGATTCGGTTCATCCACAGATCACCCCGCCGGCCCGTTTCCGGGCGCGATCCACGGCACAGTCGAATGCACCGTCCCGACCGGGGCGGTGCATTCGCCGTCTCGGGGACCCACCCGAGCGGCCGATCCAGGGGGATGGCGATGTACGAAACGCACGGCACGGTGGTGGGCACCGTGATCACCGACCCGATCAAGCGTGAGACCACGTCCGGCGAGGAGGTCATGAGCTTCCGGATGGCGAGCAACGTCCGTCGACGCGACCGCGAATCCGGCGAGTGGGTCGACGGCGGCACCCTGTACCTGACGGTGAGCTGCTGGCGCCGGCTCGTGCAGGGCGTGGGTGCGTCGCTGATGAAGGGCGACCCGATCATCGCGCACGGCGAACTGCGCACCAACGAGTACAAGACGCGCGACGGCGAGCCGCGGTCCGACCTCGAGATGAGGGCCACAGCGGTCGGTCCGGATCTCGCGCGCTGCAGCGCCCGGCTCGACCGGTCGGGCCGGACGCGGGGCGGCGCGACCGACGGATCCGAGGGCGAGGCTCCTTCCGAATCGGAAGGCAGGGACGGGGAGGCCGGTGCCCGTGAGGAACGGGTCGAGGCTCTCACCGGGTAGGTCGGAAAGGTTCGGCGTTTCGCCGGGCGAACCATCCGGTGGTCTGCGACAGTGACTGCGGCCCAGGCCGAACGGAAACGAAAACCCGAGGGAGCGAACATGCGTCGATCGATCGGTGAGTCACTGCGTCGCGCGACCGCGGTCGGGGCGGCGTTCGCCCTCACCGCGCTGGTGCCGGCCGTGGCGTCGGCGGGCGGTGCACCCGCCGACGCCACGGCGGGGAAAGTGCAGTCCGTCGAGGCTCTGCCGGCAGGGCTCGGACTGCCCGGCGCCGCGCGGGAGTACCGGATCACGTACATCACGCGCGATGCGGTCGGGCGTCCAGCGGAGAGCTCCGGAGTGGTCTTCGTCCCGCAGGGCACTCCGCCCGAGGGTGGGTGGCCGGTGTTGTCGTGGGCGCACGGCACGGTGGGTCTGGGCGACGCGTGCGCGCCCTCGCGGAATCCGCGCAGCCAGCGCGACGCGAACTATCTGGGCCATTGGCTGTCCCAGGGGTACGCCGTCGTGGCGACCGACTACATCGGGCTCGGCACCCCGGGCGTCCATCCCTATCTCCAAGGAGCCTCCGAGGCGACCGCGGTGATCGACATGGTGCGCGCGGGCCGGGCCGTGGTGCCGGAGCTGTCACCGCGGTGGATGACGATCGGGCAGTCGCAGGGCGGGCACGCGGCGCTGTTCACCGCGCACGACGCGACTCGCTATGCACCCGAACTCGACTTCCGCGGCGCCGTCACCACCGGCGCGCCGTCGAACCTCGAGACGGCGTTCTCGATCGGCGGACCGTGGATTCCGCCCCTCGGACTGGACGGGCTGACGGTGTTCGCGACGTACATTTTCGCCGGGATGCGCGCGACCATGCCGCAGGTCGACGTCGACAGCTACCTCACCCCGCGCGGCAAGGAACTCGTCGACGCGGCCGAGACCCTGTGCTACGACGAACAGTCCGAGGCAGTGAAGGGCGTGTCGGTGGGCGAGTTGCTGACCAGATCGCTCGGCGAACCCGCGATGCATGCCGCCATGACCGAGTATCTGGGCGTGCCCACCACCGGTTACGACCGGCCGCTGTTCATCGCGCAGGGGCTGCTCGACACCGTGGTCCCGGCACCGCTGTCGTTCAAGCTCATCGCCGACCTGCGGCTGGCCGGCGTCGACGCCACCTACATGACGTACCCGACCAACCATGACGGGACGATGGCCGCGTCGCTGCCGGACTCGACGCCGTTCGTCCGGCAGCGCCTGTGACCGGTCGACGAGCGGTGAGAGAAGTTCGGGGGCAACCGGTTTGGTGCGGGTGGTGATCCTCGGATCGAACAAGGGATGGCCGTCCCCGGCGCAGAGCAGCGCGCCGCCGACTGTGTGGCCGCGAGCCGGGCGTCGACGTCGCCGAGCACCTCGACGGCGAGACCGGCGATCGCCTGTGAGACGAGATCCTCGCGCGTGCCGAAGATCGAGTACACCGTCTGCCGGGTGACACCCGCAGCGGCGGCCACGGCTGCGATGTCGACACCCTCGAACCCGGCGCTGCCGATCAATCCGAGCGTGGCGTCCAAGATCTTCTTCCGCGACCGCACCGCGTCTTTATCGGGTACCGGTCGCGCACGCGGGAGGGGTGCGGGACGGGCGCGGTAGGCTGGCGGTCGAGTCGTACGTTCTCGCAGCCGGTGAGCTGCGCTTTTCCAGTCCAGATTGGAGCCTTTGGGTGGCTGAGTTCATTTACACGATGAAAAAGGTGCGCAAGGCGCATGGTGACAAGGTCATTCTCGACGACGTCACCATGAGCTTCTACCCGGGCGCCAAGATCGGTGTGGTGGGCCCGAACGGCGCCGGTAAGTCGAGCATCCTGAAGATCATGGCCGGTCTGGACCAGCCGTCGAACGGCGAGGCCTTCCTCGACCCCGAGGCGACGGTCGGCATCCTGCTGCAGGAGCCGCCGCTCAACGAGGAGAAGACGGTCAAGCAGAACGTCGAGGAGGGCCTCGGCGAGATCAAGGTCAAGCTCGACCGGTTCAACGAGATCGCCGAACTCATGGCGACCGACTACTCGGACGAGCTGATGGAGGAGATGGGCAAGCTCCAGGAGGAGCTCGACCACGCCGACGCGTGGGACCTCGACTCGCAGCTCGAGCAGGCGATGGACGCGCTGCGGTGCCCGCCGGCCGACGAGCCCGTCACGCACCTGTCCGGCGGTGAGCGTCGCCGCGTCGCGCTGTGCAAGCTGCTGCTGAGCAAGCCCGACCTGCTGCTGCTCGACGAGCCCACCAACCACCTCGACGCCGAGTCGGTGCTGTGGCTCGAGCAGTTCCTCGCGAGCTACCCCGGCGCCGTCCTCGCCGTCACCCACGACCGCTACTTCCTCGACCACGTCGCCCAGTGGATCTGCGAGGTCGACCGCGGCAAGCTGCACCCGTACGAGGGCAACTACTCCACCTACCTGGAGAAGAAGGCCGAGCGCCTCGAGGTCCAGGGTAAGAAGGACCAGAAGCTGCAGAAGCGGCTCAAGGAGGAGCTCGCCTGGGTCCGCTCCGGCGCCAAGGCCCGCCAGACCAAGAACAAGGCCCGCCTCGACCGGTACGAGGAGATGGCCGCGGAGGCCGAGAAGCACCGCAAGCTGGACTTCGAGGAGATCCAGATCCCGACGCCGCCGCGCCTGGGCAACGTCGTCGTCGAGGTCGACCACCTCGACAAGGGTTTCGAGAACCGGGTGCTCATCAAGGACCTGTCGTTCACGCTGCCCCGCAACGGCATCGTCGGTGTCATCGGCCCCAACGGTGTCGGCAAGACGACGCTGTTCAAGACCATCGTCGGTCTCGAGCAGCCGGACTCCGGCACGGTGAAGGTCGGCGACACGGTGAAGCTGAGCTACGTCGACCAGTCCCGCGCCAACATCGACCCCAAGAAGACGGTGTGGGAGGTCGTCTCCGACGGGCTCGACTTCATCGAGGTCGGCCAGAACGAGATGCCCTCGCGCGCGTACGTCTCCGCGTTCGGGTTCAAGGGACCGGACCAGCAGAAGCGGTCGGAGGTGCTCTCCGGTGGTGAGCGCAACCGTCTGAACCTGGCGCTGACCCTCAAGGAGGGCGGCAACCTGATCCTCCTCGACGAGCCGACCAACGACCTCGACGTCGAGACCCTCAGCTCGCTCGAGAACGCCCTGCAGCAGTTCCCGGGCTGCGCCGTCGTGATCTCCCACGACCGCTGGTTCCTGGACCGTACCTGCACGCACATCCTCGCGTGGGAGGGCAACGTCGAAGAGGGCAAGTGGTTCTGGTTCGAGGGCAACTTCGAGGCGTACGAGGCCAACAAGGTCGAGCGGCTGGGTGCCGATGCGGCGCGTCCGCACCGGGTCACCCACCGCAAGCTGACCCGCGACTGACCCCGTGTCGAACCAGGTCTACAGCTGCGACGTCCAGGTGCGTTGGGGCGATTCCGATCGCCTCGGACACGTCAACAACGCCCGCGTCGTGGAGTACATGCAGGAAGCGCGGTCGCTCTTCCTGACGGAGGGTGCGGCGTCGTCGGGCGCCGCACCCCGGGCCGTCGTCGTCCGCAAGATGGACGCCGAGTTCCTGCGCCCCATCACCGATGCCTCCGGCCCGGTCCGGGTGGAGGTGTCGGTGGTCCACGTCGGGACGTCGTCGTTCACGTTGCGGCACGTCGTCAAGGACATCGCCGGCACCGTCTGCGCCAAGGGCGACGCCGTCATGGTCGGCTTCGACGCGCGGGCGGAGACGTCACGTGTGCTCTCCGATGTCGAGCGCGAGGTGCTCGGCCGCTACCTGCCGGCCACGACGCCCGCGTAGCCCACGCGGGGGTCCGTCCGGGACCCGTCCGCACCGGCAGTTCCGGGCGACCCGGGGTCGCCGCGGTTAGGCTCGCCATTGAGCCAACCGCGGTGATCTCGAACAGGGACGGAGCGTCGCGATGACGGATTCTGTGGATACCGACTGGTCACTGACGCTGTCCTCGGACGTGCGGGCCGGTCTGGCGGACCTGAGGGCGGTGTATTTCCGTCACACGTCCGCCGGCGAACCCGACAGCGTTCTCGACCGGCATGCCGACGCGATCGTCCGGGAGCACGTGTTGCTCGCGGCGCGGCGCCTGCCGGGTGAAGCGGTCACCCGCGTCCACCGTCCGTCCGACGGCTCCGGCGTCGGGGCCGCACTGCAGATCGTCGCCGACGACATGCCGCTGCTCGTCGAGTCCGTCACCGCATTGCTGGGCCGACTCGATGCGTCGATCAGCGAGGTCGTCCATCCGATACTGGGTGTGCGCCGGGACGCCGACGGCATGCTGGAACAGATTCTCGCCGACGTCCCGATCCGCGACCTCCCGACCGATGCCCTCGCGGAGTCGTGGATGCACGTACAACTGCATCCTGCGACCGAGGACGAGATCCTCGACGAGCTCGAATCCTCCATCGCCGCGGTGCTCTCCGACGTGGGACAGGTCGTGGCGGACACCGATGCCATGCGCGGACTGCAACTCGCGGTCGCGGCCGAACTCGATGTCCGAGCGGAGAATCCGCCGCCCGGCCGGTCGGCCGACGAACTGCGAGACTGCGCGGACCTGCTGCGCTGGCTCGCCGACGGGCACTACACCGTGCTCGGCTATCGCCGCTACGAATGCGGAGACGACCACCGCACCCGGCGGATTCAGGAGAGCGGACTGGGTGTACTGCGGTCGGAAGCCCACGCCGACGAGCACATCAGGATCCCGCTCACGGTGGACATTCCGGATCGTCCGCTGTTGGTGTTGACGCAGGGCTCGGCGCCGGCCACGGTGCACCGGTCGGTGTATCCGTACTTCGTGGGTGTCAGCATCCTCGACGACGACGGTGCGATCGTCGGTGAGCATCGCTTCCTCGGGGTGTTCACGGTGACCGCAATGCACGAGAACGTCCTGGAGATTCCGGTGATCGCGCGTCGGGTGCGCACCGCGATCGAGCGCGCAGGTTTCGGTATCGACTCCTTCTCGGGCCAGGCGATGCTCGAGGTGGTGCAGTCGTTTCCGCGCACCGAACTGTTCTCGATCGACGCCGACGCGTTGCTCGAGACGATGACCGCGGTGCTCAACATCGGGCTGCGCCGGCAGATCCGACTGTTCATGCGCGAGGACAGCTTCGAACGGTTCGTCTCGTGTCTGGTGTACCTGCCGCGGGACCGCTACACCACCCGGGTGCGCCTGGCGATGCAGCAGATCCTGCTGGACGAGCTGGGCGGTGGATTACTCGACTACACCGCGCGGGTCTCGGAGGGAGACCTCGCGATGCTGCACGTGACGATCCGGAAGCCGCCCGGCTCACGCGACGGCCGCGTCGACACGTCGGAGGCCAATCGGCTCCGCATCCAGGGCCTGCTCGCCGAGGCGAGCCGCAGTTGGGACGACCATTTCGCGGACGCCGTGGCAGCCGATCCCGATGTGGATCCGGCCGTCGCCGCGAAGTATGCGGCCGAGCTCCCCGAGGCCTACAAGGAGGACTTCGACGCCGCGGAGGCGCTCGTCGACATCAGCCGCTTCGAGGGTCTCGACGCCAACTCGATCGACATGCGGATCCACCACGACTCGCCCGCTCCGGCGTGGCGGTGGCAGTTCGCGCTCTACTTCGTCGGCGACGGAATCTCGCTGTCCCACATACTTCCGGCGCTGCACAGCCTCGGTGTCGAGGTGCTCGACGAGCGTCCGTACGCGGTACGGCGTCCGGACGGCCTCCAGTGCTGGCTGTACGAGTTCGGGCTCGCGGTACCCCGGGAGCTGCTGGGTGACGCCGCCGCGGGGATCGGCGCGGACGGGCCCGGTGAACAGCTGCGCGATCGGCTCACCGAGGCGTTCGCCGCCATCTGGCACGGGCGGTGCGAGGCGGACCGGTTCAACGAGCTTGTGCTGCGCTCCGGGCTGGACTGGCGGCAGGTTTCGGTGCTGCGCGCCTACGTGAAGTACCTGCGCCAGGCGGGCTTCGCCTACAGCCAGGGGCACATCGAGTCGGTGGTACTTGCGCACCCCGAGGTGGCCCGCCTGCTCGTCGAACTGTTCGAGTCGATGTTCGACCCCGACGCCGCGTCGGCGCAGCGGTCGGAGTCCCTCGAGCACGACTTGCGCACGGCGATCGACACGGTCGTCAGCCTCGACGTCGACCGCATTCTGCGGGCGTTGTTCGGGCTCGTCCGTGCGACGTTGCGCACCAACTACTTCGTGCAGGGGGCCGACGGGCTATCGCGAGAGTTCCTCTCGCTCAAGTTCGAGCCCGCCCGCATCGCCGAACTGCCGAAGCCGCGCCCGCAGTTCGAGGTATTCGTGTACTCGCCGGAGGTCGAGGGCGTGCACCTGCGGTTCGGTCCGGTCGCGCGCGGCGGACTGCGCTGGTCGGACCGGCGCGAGGACTTCCGCACCGAAATCCTCGGCCTGGCCAAGGCGCAGGCGGTGAAGAACGCGGTGATCGTCCCGGTCGGTGCGAAGGGCGGTTTCGTCGTCAAGCAGTCGGTGGCGCCGACCGGTGATGCGGCCGTCGACCGCCAGGCGGTACGAGATCAGGGAGTGGCCTGCTATCGCAAGTTCATCTCCGGACTGCTCGACCTCACCGACAACGTCGACCGGGCGAGCGGCGCCGTGGTGCCGCCCGCGCGCGTTGTTCGGAGGGACGGGGACGACACGTACCTCGTCGTCGCGGCGGACAAGGGGACCGCGACCTTCTCCGACATCGCCAACGGCGTGGCCGCCGACTACGGGTTCTGGCTCGGCGACGCGTTCGCGTCCGGCGGCTCGGCCGGCTACGACCACAAGGAGATGGGCATCACCGCCCGGGGCGCCTGGGAGAGCGTCAAGCGCCACTTCCGGGAACTCGGGATCGACGTGGGCACAGACGATTTCACGGTGGCCGGAATCGGCGACATGAGCGGCGACGTGTTCGGGAACGGGATGCTGCTCAGCGAGCACATCCGGCTGGTCGCGGCATTCGACCACCGGCACATCTTCCTCGACCCGACGCCGGACGCGGCGCGCTCGTTCGCCGAGCGGCGGCGCATGTTCGCGTTGCCGCGCTCGTCGTGGGACGACTACGACCGCGCGCTGATCAGCGAAGGCGGCGGCGTGTACGCGCGGACCGCGAAATCGGTACCGGTGAGCCCACAGGTGCGGGCTGCGCTGGGACTCGGCGACGACGTGACCGAACTGTCGCCGCCGGATCTGGTCAAGGCCGTGTTGCAGGCGCCGGTCGACCTGTTGTGGAACGGCGGTATCGGCACCTACGTCAAAGCGGCGTCGGAGTCCGACGCGTCGGTGGGCGACAAGAGCAACGACGCGGTTCGCGTGCTCGGGGCCGACGTCCGTGCCCGCGTGGTCGGGGAGGGCGGCAACCTCGGTGTGACGCAGCTGGGACGAATCGAGTACGCGCTGCACGGGGGCAAGATCAACACCGACGCGATCGACAACTCGGCCGGTGTCGACTGCTCCGACCACGAGGTCAACATCAAGATCCTGCTCGACGCCGTCGTCAGCAGCGGTGAACTGCCGAGCGCGGACCGCGATCCTCTGCTCGCATCGATGACCGACGAAGTGGCCCGACTGGTGTTGGCGGACAACATCGCCCAGAACGACCAGCTCGGCATGTCCCGTGCCAGCGCGCCCCAGATGCTGGGGGTGCACCGTCGTCTGATCGCCACGCTCGTCACCCACCACGGGCTCGACCGCAAGCTCGAGGCGCTGCCCACCGAGGCCGAGTTCGGCCGACGGGCGCAGGCGGGCGGCGGGCTCACCTCTCCCGAGCTGGCGACGGTGATGGCGCACGCCAAACTCGCGCTGAAGCAGGACCTCCTCGCCACCGAACTGCCGGACAGCGACTTCTTCGCCGCTCGTCTGCCCGGTTACTTCCCGGAGCCGCTGCGCGATCGGTTCGGCGCGGCGATCCGCGGGCACTCGCTGCGTCGCGAGATCGTGGCCACGATGCTGGCGAACGAGGCGATCGACAACGGCGGCATCACGTACGCGTACCGGCTCGCGGAGGACGCGGGCGCGTCGAGCACCGACGCGATCCGCGCCTACGCCGCGGTGACCGAGATCTTCGAACTGCACGACGTGTGGTCGCGGGTCGGGACGGCCGACGTGCCGTCGGAGGTCTCGGATCTCCTCATGCTGCAGTCGCGGCGGGTGCTGGACCGCGCGTCGCGCTGGTTCCTGTCGAACCGGCCGCAGCCGATCGCGGTGGGTGCCGAGATCTCCCGCTACTCGAGTGAGTTCCGCAGGCTCGCGCCGAAGGTGCCGGGCTGGCTGCGCGGCCACCACGTCACCGATCTGGAACGCCGATCGCGGTCGGCGATCGCGGACGGCGCCCCGCGGGAACTCGCGCTCGAGGTGTACCGGCTGCTGGACCTGTTCTGTCTGCTCGACATCATCGACGTCGCCGACATCTGCGAGCGCGACGGCGAGGAGGTGGCGGAACTGTATTTCGCGCTGGACGCGCACCTGGGCATCGACTGGCTGCTCACCGCCGTGTCCGACCTCGCCCGCGGCGACCGGTGGCATTCGCTGGCCCGGCTGGCGCTGCGCGACGACCTGTACGGGTCGCTGCGCTCGCTCACCCTCGAAGTCCTCGTCGGCGGTGAACCGGACGAGACCCCCGAGGAGAAGATCGACTACTGGGAGTCCACGAACGCCTCACGACTCGCGCGATCGAGGTCCGCGCTGGCCGAGATCTTCGAGTCTGGAACGCTGGACCTTGCGACGCTGTCGGTGGCGGCGCGTCAGGTACGCAGCATGGTGCGGGGTGTGGGCACCAGATCGGAGGTCGGAAGGTGAGCGGTTCCCAGGAGACCGTGCACAACGGGAAGGCCGTCGGCGCGCAGCCGGTGGGATTCCATACACGGGTCGTGGTCCGGTGGTCGGACATGGACGCGTTCCAGCACATCAACCATGCGCGCATGGTGACGCTGCTCGAGGAGGCGCGGATCCCCTGGCTGTTCGAGGACGGGGCGCCGACGGTGACGTTGCGCGACGGCGCGGTGATCGCCGACCTACGGGTGCGGTATCGCGGGCAACTGCGTCACGAGGACAGCCCGCTCGACGTGCTGATGTGGGTGGAGCAGATTCGGGCTGTGGACTTCACGATCGCCTACGAGGTGCGTCCCGGGGGAGCGGCGCCGTCGACGCCGCCGTCGATCGTCGCGTCGACGCAGATCGCGGCCTTCGACATCGGGACGCAGCGGCTGCGGCGGCTGACCCCGTCCGAGCGCGGGTACCTGGAGTTGTGGAAGCGTGCGTGAGCGTGTCCTGACGATTCCCTCCGAAGCTGATCGCGCGGATCTCGCGATGTTCGTCGGGCGGGCGACCCGGCTCGACGAGGCCGCCGTCGTCCGGTTGAAGCGGAGAAGCGACGGACGAGTTTCGGTCTGGGCGCCAACGGGTTTCGATGCCCTGGCGACCCGTGTCGTGGCCGGCGACATCCGCCCTGCCGACACCACCGCTGCGGGGGACGAGCTATTGCGCGCGCTCGCCGGGGACGGCGGCGACATCGATCCGGGATTCGCGATGGATTCGGCGTGGCGCGGCGCCCTGCCGCCGGAGTCGGGCTTCGTGCATGTGGACGACGTCCCGGCCCGGGTTCTCCTCGATCTGGCGCAGCGCGGCGCCGCACTCGCCAAGGAACACGGCAGCGCGCAGGGGCCGCCGACATCGCTGCTCGAGCAGAAGGTTCTCGAGGTCGCGGGCGGTGGTACCGAGGTGGCGATCGCCATGCGAACGGTGTTCGCGCTCACCGGAATGGGATTCGTGCCGCTCGCCGACGGTAGCCCGGCCACCGCGGACACCGACGTCCACGCTATCGCCGAGACCGAGGTCGTGCGGGTACGGGCAACCCCGTCGTGGCTGCGCCTGGACGCGCGGTTCGGCTCGGTCTACGCCCGCCGTGCGGGTGCGATCCCGCTGTTCACGGCATAGGTCCGGGTCAGCGGGCCCCCACCAGTTCCGGTTCGGGACTCGCCGGCTCGGTGTTGGGGGTGAGCAGGATCGACGACAGCACGGTCGACCGCAGCTCTCCCGCGGCGGTGTGCAGGGTGGTCTCGGTGTCGAGGAACACCGCCCCGCCACGCTCACTGACACCGGTGACGGCCAGCGACGCGGTGAGGGCGTCACCGGCCAGGATCGGCGCCGCGAGTGTGATCTTCTCGTTCACGTGGATCGGAGTCTGCCGGCTCAGGTCGATTCCGGAGTCCGGATCGGTCAGCATGTCCCGGATCAGGGTTGCCGTCACCACCGCCGTGAAGGTGGGCGGGGCGACGATGTCCGCGTACCCGGCCTGCCGGGCGGCGTCGACGTCGTGGTGCGCCGGATCCGTCGCGAGAATCGCGCGGGCGAACTCGCGCACCTTCTCCCGTCCCACGACGTAGACGTCGGACGACCGGAGCACCAGGCCCGGCTCGATCACCCCGGGGACCGAGCCCTCACAGGTGGTGTTCCGCGTGCCCATCGACATGTGTGCTCCCTCGAGTCCCCGACCGACTTTCCGATCGTGTATCCGACGGTGCGAGGCGGAGCGTTACAGTGTGCGGCATCACACGGAAGGCAGCAGCACCGGTACCAGGAACTGCTCGACCATGGCCCGCTCGTCCGCGTCGTCGATCCCCGGCACCGTGAGGAGCGAGACGATCGCCCGCACCGACCAGCGCGCACGACGGGTGATCTCGGCGTCGTCGGCGTGCCGCACGTCGGCGAGGAAGGCGGTGCCGAGCACCTCGATCACCTCCGACGTGCTCGCGAGCTCGGAGGCCAGACCGGCGTCGCCCAGACCGAACCACGCTGCCAGCGTCGGCGTCGACCGGACCTCGCGGACCGCCATGAGCACGGCCTCGGTGACCCGCTCGCGCGGATCGGCGACGGCCGCGACGGCGCGGGCGATCCGATCACCGAGCCGCCGGGCCTCGCGGTGCACGAAGGCGCGGTGCAGTGCGCCGCGGTTCTCGAAGTACCGGTACAGCGTCGCCCGCGAGCAGCCCGCCGCCTTCGCGATGTCGGCCATGCCCGTCGTCGCGACACCGCGCTCGACGAACAACAGGGCCGCGGCGTCGAGGATCCTCCCGGCGGCCGCTTCGACTCGTTCGTCGCTCAGCCAGGTGCGGGATGTGCTGGAGGACATCGTCACCCGGCGCGGAACGGAACGTGGGTGGGGCGGCGCACGTAATTGCCGGCGGCGTACTCGACGCCGTCGATGTCGACGTCGAAATCGGGACAGCGAGCGAGCAGTTCCTCGAGCGCGACGCGGGCCTGCATCCGTGCGGCCGCTGCGCCGAGGCAGTGGTGGTTGCCGTGGCTGAACGTCATGATCTGCTTCGGGTTTCGCCGAACGTCGAGTTCCTCGGCGTTCTCGCCGAACGCGCGGGGATCGCGGTTCGCGGACCCGTAGACCAGCAGCACCTTGCGTCCTGCGGGGATGGTGGCGTCGTCGATCGTGACGTCGCACGTCGTGGTGCGCGCCAGCCCTTGGACCGGCGACGTCAGCCGCAGGAGCTCCTCGATCGCCCCCGGGATCAGCCCCGGGTCGGCGAGCAGCAGATCCCGCTGATCGCGGCGCAGAGTCAGTAGTTGCACTGCGCCGCCGAGCATTCCGGTGGTGGTGTCGTTGCCGCCGGTCACCATGGTGAACGCGAACCCGAGGATCGACAGCAGGCCGGTGACGTCGCCGTCCGCGCCGATGCCAGCGGCGACGAGGTGCGAGATGGTGTCGTCACCGGCGTTGCCCGCCTCGGCCTCGGCTTTGCGGCGTTCGATCAGACCACCGAAGTACGTCATCAGCTCGACCACTGCGGTCCGGGCCGCGAGGGGGTCACCCGTCGCGTTCGCGGCGACGATCGCATCGGTCCAGCCGTCGAACCGGCCGCGATCCTCCGGCGGCACACCCAGGTAGTGGGCCACGACCATGCTGGGCAGCGGCTTGAACAGCGCGGTGACGATGTCGCCCTCGCCGGCGGCGCGCAGGCCCTCGAGTCGTTCGACGACGAAGCGGCGCACCTCCGGTTCGACGGCCTCGACCTGGCGGGGAGTGAAACCGCGCGCGACGAGGCGACGGAACTGCGTGTGCACCGGCGGATCGAGCATCACCAGCGGCGGATTGTCGCGCAGCCCGATCTTGTCGAGCTCGCCGTACGTCATCGTCAGGCCCTCGGCCGACGAGAAAGTCTCGGCGTCACGCGCCGCGGTGTACACGTCCTCGTGCCGGGTGAGCACCCAGTAGTCGTCCTGCGGCGATCCGTCGGGCACGACATGGTGCACGGGGTCGTGATCGCGCAGCGCCGCGTACATGCCCCACGGATCCCGCCACGACTCGCCGGATCGGGGAACGTAGGACGCCTTGCCGGACATGGTCGTCGTCATGTCTCGACTGTGAGACAGATCACCGAACTTGTCAACCCTAGTCCGGAACGGGTGTGGGTCAGCGCGGGACGGCGGTGGTGACGGCGAAGCCCGCGATGTACTCCGGGATGGGCCGGTAGAACTCGTACGTCACGGCGTAGTCCCCGCACGCGTGCAGCGCCGAATATGCGGCCACCCAGGTGCGGACCTCGTGCGAGGAGTGTCCGGCGGCGGCATCCATGTCGTCGGCGGTGTAGCGGTCGAAGTCCTCCACACGTCCGGACCGGCAGACGTCGAGGAATCCGCGGTCCCAGTCCGGGTTGAGGTCCATGATGTCCGCCTCGCCGGCCGCGAACCGGCGCGCGGTGGCGATCGTGTTCGCCTGTCGCGCTGCGCGCGCCTCCGCTGTGGGATGTCTTCCCGCGGTGAGGAACTCACGCTGCGCATCGGTGGCCGTCGCGTACTGGGGTACCGGGGGATCGTGCGACAGGCCCCCCGAACCGATGAACAGCACCCGGCGGTCGGTGCCGCGGAAGTACTCGCCCACGGCCTGCCCGAACGCCCGCACCCGGGACATCGGGACGAACGGGCGGGCCACCGAGTTCACGAAGACCGGGAGAACCGGCCGGGCGGCGGCGTCACCGTCGTGGAGGATCTCCATCGGCTGCACCGCACCGTGATCGACCTCCATTCGCCGCGAGATCGCCAGATCGATGCCGCGGTCGATCACGAATTGCGCGAGGTCTTCGGCGATCTCCTCGGGGACGTCCAGCTCACCCGCGAACGAGTCGTAGTCACCGGTGCCGTGCGCGCGGTAGCCGAGGCAGAACGGCGGCATCAGGTCGTAGAAGAACCCGTTGAAGTGGTCCGGGCCGAAGTTCACCACCAGGTCCGGATCGAAGTCGCGAACGAACGTCCGCGCGTGCTCGAACGCACCCTGCACCGACGCGACGACGTCGGCCGGCGGGTCGGCGTGGTCGAGCAGTGGGCTGTGGGACATGCACAGCAGTGCCTGTGGCATGACGATCCTCCCCCGATCAGCGCTGGGTGTCGGCGTGGCGGGCGAGGTAGCTGCCGACGACCTCGTTGAACTCGGCTGCGCGCTCGACCTGGGACCAGTGGCCGCACTGGCTGAAGATGTGCGCGTCGGCGTGGGGGATCACGTTGAGCAGCTCCCACGTCCGCGACACCGGGATCACGACGTCCTGGACGCCGTGGACGAGCAGGACCGGGATGTCGAGGCGGGCGAGGTCCTCGAAGTCCAGCGGCAGGGCGTGGCGGTCCCGGTCGCGGGCGGCGACGACGTCGGCCAGCCGGTCGGAGGCGGTGTCGTTGAGGGCCGACTGGTAGCGCAGCGACACCAACTCGTCGGTGACCAGCGACTTGTCGACCACGAACATCTCGAGGGTCTTGCGGATGCCGTCCTCGGTGAGCGTCGGATTCGAATGCGCGGCAAGCGCTCCCGTCAGTTTGGCGCCGCCGGTGCCCATCGACACGATGCCGAGGAGCCGGTCGGGGAAGTCGATCGCGAACTGGAAGGCCAGCCAACCGCCGAGGGAGTTGCCGACGATCCACGTCTTCTCGATGCCGAGCGCGTCCAGGACGCGCACCGCGTGGCGGACCCATTCCTTGATGCCGTACGCAGTGCCGTCGGCGACGACGGACTGCCCGTAGCCGATCGAGTCGATCGCGATGCAGCGCCCGTAGCGGCTCAGTTCGGGGAGGTTGAGCCACCAGTTCGCGGCCGCGGTGACGCCGGTGCCGGAGCCGTGCAGGAACAGGATCGGGGTGCCCTCACCGAGGTCGTGGTAGTGCGTGAGCTCGCCGGCGGCGGTCTCGAGCCACTTGTCCTCGAGCCCGAAGAAGGCGTCGGTCGTGTAGTCGGGGGTCGGGACGGACATGGAAATCTCCTTCAGTTGGCGAGCGACGGCTGGGCGGTGACGGACGCGGGTCGGCCGGTGAACGACATCGCCGCCAGGATGGCGTCGAGGGTGGCGGGAGCGTGCTGGGCCAGGCAGGCGCCGGCCACGAACCGGTCCGGGCGCAGGAAGATGATCGGGGTGGGCCGGTCGTCGAACCACTTCTTCACTGCGCCGGTGTGATCACCGAGGACGACGACGTCGTCGTCCATGTACTTCTCGGCCCACTCGCGCTGGGTCTCCGGAACGATCGCGACCAGTCGGGCACCCAGCACGGCGAGCTTGTCGAGCGATTCCTGCGGCAACAGATCGCGCGGGTTGTTGCCCCACACCAGCACCGACCACCAGTTGCCGATCGCGTCGTCGAGCAGAACGTCGGTGGCTCCTCGGGTGGTCACCCGTGGCTGGGGGAACTGCACGCCGACCGGGGACACGGTGCTGTTGGCGGTTCGGACCGGGACCAGTCTGCTGGTCAGGCGGGCCGCGGCCCGGCCGGACGCCTGCGTCGTGGGATCGGCGAGCACCCCGCGGGTGTAGCGCGGCATGGGCTTGAAGCGCATGTCCGCGAAGTAGCTCTTCACCTGGGGGAAGAGGTTCAGTGCGGACGACGCGGCGTCGCGCAGGGCGGCGGCCGCCGGGTTGGTGATCTTGATGAACCTGCCGAACGTGAGCGACAGGTCGACCATCGCCTGCGCGTGCTCCTTGCGCTCGTCGGTGTAGGTGTCGAGGAGGTCGTCCCCGGCCTGTCCGGACAGCACCGCTGCCAGCTTCCAGCCGAGGTTGGTCGCGTCGCGCATGCCGGAGTTCCAGCCCTGGCCCATCCACACCGGCATCAGATGTGCGGCGTCGCCGGCGACGATCTGGCGCCCCTTCCGGAAGCTCGACGCCACCCGGCCGTGGTGCGTGAAGACCCGGCGGCGGATGAACTCGAGCTTCGACGGATCCGGAACATGCTCGGCGAGAAGCTGATCGACGAAGGCCGGGTCGGTCACCTGCTCCTCGGTCTCGCCGTCGAGGAGCATGAACTCCCAGCGGCGCACTGCGTGCGGCAGACCGATCGAGACGTACGGTCGCTTGGGATCGGCGCCGAGGAACACGTTCGGCGTGCCGAGTGGATCGTTGTTCACGTCCACGACGAGCCATCGCGTGGACGGCGACTCACCCTCGAAGGTGACGCCCAGGCGCTTGCGCGTCGGCGACTTGCCGCCCTCGCAGCCCACCAGGTAGCGGGCCCGGAAGCGGTGCTCCTCGACCGTGCCGTCGCGTCCGGTGACGTGAGCGATCGCGGTGACCGACTCGGTGTCCTCCTCGACGGTCTCGACCTGGTGGCCGAACAGGACACGGACGTCGTCGAACCGCGAAAGTCCTTCGTACAGTGCGCGATCCACCTCGGGCTGGATGAATCCGTGCTTGCGCTCCCACCCGAACTCCACGGTCTGCGGATTGTTGACCAGGATCACCTTCCCGGCGCCGTTGACCAGCCGCATGATGTGCTGCGGATTGGTGTGCGGGCGCACGGAATCGACCAGGTCGACGGTCTGGATCGTCCGGAAGGACTCGTCGTCGAGCCCGACGCCGCGCGGGTAGTCGATGAGGTCGTCGAGGGCCTCGAGCACGGTCACCGACCGGCCGTACATGCCGAGGATGTTCGCGAGCATCAGGCCGACGGGCCCGGCGCCGACGATGATCACGTCACTGTCGTGGTGGGTGGTGTTCATAGGTTCCTCACTGCGGTTGCGCCGGCCCGGGGTTCGAGTGTGCGAATAGCGCGTCTTGATGACCGTTAGTTGCACATCGATACGCACTATGTGAACACGGACACGCCGCCCCTCGCAAGCCCACGTGGCTGTCACCCTGCAGAACGCACGAAACCCGCACCGAACGGGTCGGTGCGGGTCTCTCGTCCGGAAATCGGGCCGTCAGGTCAGGTGGTGTACCGGCGCAACTGCGCCACGGCCTCGAGGGTTGCGTCCACGGATCCTTCGATGAGTTCCTTCGATGCGCTGATGATGGTGAGGCAGGCCGCCGGTTCGTTCTCGACCTGGGCGAGGGGGGCGCCCAGGCCCCAGTAGCCGGGTTCGACCTCGCCGAAGCTGATGACGTAGCCGGTCCGGCGTCCCTCGGTCACCCGGGAATCCTCTCCGGGGCGCGGGGGGAGTGCGGAGAGCAGGGCGTACCCTGCGGCACCGCGATCGAGAGGGTGGCGGCCGCCCTGGCGGAACGAGACCCGGACCGTCGAGTTCGCGGGCTCGGTGACCACCACGGCGACGGCGTCGTCGGCCTCCGCCACGAACAATGCGACGCTTGCGCCGAGGCGGTCGGCGAGATTCTGCATGAGCGGCGTCGCGACCTCACGCAGACCGGAGTAGACCTCGCGGCCGAGCGCGGCCAGACCGCCCGCGGCGCGGTAGCGGCCGTCCGGTCCGCGGCTGATGAGGCGCCGGTCGGCGATGGTGGCCAGCAGTCGGGTCGCGATGCTGCGGTGCACACCCAGTCGATCCGCGACATCCTGGATGGTCAGTCCACTCGCGGAGTTCGCAACGAGTTCGAGCGCGTGCAGGCCGCGGGCGAGCGTCTGCGTCCCGGCCGCGCGAGTGGGCGCGGGGGTGGTCTGCGGGTTCGGATCGGTGTCGGCCACGGGCTCACCCTATGCCGCAGTGTGTGCACAATGTGCACACGCGGGGTGCGGCGATCGACGACGCGGTCGCCGCACCCCCCCGCGCGGTCAGCGCGAGACCGACAGCAGATGGAACGTGGTGCGTCCGGCGAGGCCGAAGTTGTCGTCGGCGACCACGACCAGCGAACGGGAGCCGTCGGGCAGGCGGGGTCCCCACGTGATGCCCTCGATGCAATCGGAATCTTCGGCGACGGTGGCGAAGTCGAACACGAGCTCCTTGCGCATCACGCGCTCGGCGCCGGTGAGAGCGGGCACGTCCTGCACGTCGTCGGCGCCGTCGATGGTCGTGCGGTAGATCTTCCCGGTGAAGCCCAGGCCCGGGATCAGCGTGCGCTCGAGGGTCAGGTAGGCGTCGTCGCCGGCCGCGAGGATCTCGGCGACTCCGGTGGCCTGCGCCATGCCGCCGGGCGGGACCGCGTCCACCGGGTACACGTACTCGCCGAGGTCGGCCCCCGTCGCGCGATCGAGAACCACCAGCCGAGACGGCGACGGGCCGTCGAGCGACGCGGCCGGACCGTCCTGGACCAGCGCGTTCTCGGACACCGCCACGACGCGGGAACCGTCGTGCGACAGGGTCATCGCCTCGAAACCGAGGTTGTCGCGGATCCCCGACACGAGCGCACCGTCCAGGTCGAGACGTGGTGCGAAATGCTCCGGCAGCGGCACGTCCCTCAGGAAGATGCCGTCGGAGGACGTTTCCCGGACGAAGCCGGGCCGGCCGGTTCTCGACTCGCCTTCGCTGGTGTAGATGTAGCCGCCGCGATCGGGCAACCACCGCACGGACTCGGTGTCGGCGGTGCGCGGCGCGTACGGCGCGCCGTCGACGTCCCGCAGGTGCACCACCTCGTCGAACCGGGCGGTGGTGAGGCGGCCGTCCTCGAGCGGGAGGTCCAGGGTGTACAGGCGGACCGGACCCTGCTCGCCGCGATTGTCGCTGATCGCGACGAACTCGCCCGACGCCTCGTCGAAGTCGATGCCCGACAGCCCGCCCACGCGGGAGCCGCCGAACTCGAGACCGGCGGGCAACGTGATCGCGTTGACATAGTCGACGCGCGGCGGGGGAGTGGCACCGGCGAGGGAACCGGCGTCCACCGACCCGGCACCGAGGGATCCGGCGCCGGGCAGCAGTCCGCCCAGCCCTGCGAGCGCCACCGCGCCGGCCGCGAACAGGTGCGCAGTGGCCATCTTTTCCTACTGTCCCATCACGTATTTCACGGTCGGACCGGCGGTCCAGCCGCCGTCGACGGCGATCTCGGCGCCGGTGACGTACGACGCCGCGTCCGACAGCAGGTAGGTCACCGCGCCGGCGATCTCGTCTGCCTCGCCGACCCGTCCCATCGGGGTGTTGGGGTAGTTGCCTTCCCCTTGCTGGATGCCGACGCCCGCGGTCATCGGCGTGTACGTCATGCCCGGGTGAACCGAGTTGACGCGGATCCGGTCGGTGCCGAGTTCGACGGCGGCGATCTTCGACAGGCCTCGCACGCCCCACTTCGACGCCCCGTAGCCGGCGGTGAGCGCGAGCCCCATCAGGCCGGCAGCGGACGAGATGTTCACGATCGACCCGCCGCCCGCGGACCGCATGGGGGCGATGACGGCCTGGATGCCGTTGAACACTCCGACGAGGTTGATGTCGAGGACCTGCCGGAAGTGCTCGAGCGGCTCGTGCTCGATGTACTGGCCGGTCGATACTCCCGCGTTGTTCACCAGGCCGGTCAGCGACCCGAACTCGGCGACCGTGAACTCGACGGCGGACCGCCACGCGTCGGCGTCCGTGACGTCCAGGTGGACGTAGCGGGCGGCGTCGCCCAGTTCGGCGGCGGTGGTGCGGCCGTCGTCGTCGAGGACGTCCGCGATCACCACCTTGCCTCCGCCCTCGACGATTCGGCGCGCGAATGCAGCGCCGAGGCCACGGGCGCCGCCCGTGACGAGAACGACCTTGTCGGACAGCATTGCCGATTCACTCATGGCTCACCTTCCAGCGTTTGGCTTTGTCACTTGCTGCGGGCGGCGTGGCGGGCACCGATGTAGCCGAACACCATCGCGGGTCCGATGGTGGCGCCCGCTCCCGCGTAGTCGTTGCCCATGACCGACGCCGACGTGTTGCCGGTGGCGTACAGGCCGTCGATCACGGAGCCGTCCGCGCGCAGGACCTGACCGTTCTCGTTGTACACCAGTCCGCCCTTGGTGCCCAGGTCGCCGGCGCGCATCCGCAGCGCGTAGTACGGAGCGGTGTCGATCACGTCGAGGGTGGGGTGCGGCAGGCTCGGATCGCCGTAGGAGTTGTCGTACGCGCTCTCGCCGCGGTGGAAGTCCTCGTCCTTCCCGTTTCGGGCGAATCCGTTGAAACGGGAGAGGGTTTCGGTGAGTCCAGCAACCGGAACGTCGATCTGGTGGGCGAGTTCCTCGACCGTGTCGGCGACGACGACCAATCCGCCGTCGATCCACGATGTGGGGAACTTCTGCCCCGGCATGATGCCGCCGATCGGGTAACGCTTCTTGGCGCGTTCGTCGAACACGAACCAGGTGGGCTCGTGGCCGCCGGCCAACTGGTCGTGCACGAACGTGACGTACGGCGCCGCCTCGTTGGTGAATCGTCTGCCGTGCTGGTCCACGATGACCGACCGCGGTACGGAACGCTCGGCGACCATCACCTGCACGATGCCGTCGGGCCGTTGGAACGACGGCATCCACCACGCGTCGTCCATGAGATCGACTGCGGCGCCGACACTCCGGCCCGCCACGATGCCGTCTCCGGTGTTGTCCTTCGATGCGGCGCTGAAGTTGTCCCGACCGCCCTCGGGCAGGTACGTCTTGCGCATGTCCTCGTTGAACTCGAATCCGCCCGTGGCCAGGACGACGCCACGACGAGCGCGGATCCGCACCGCGCGACCGCCCCGCTCGGCGACCAGACCGATCACGGCACCGGTCTCGTCGGTGACGAGCGTCTGCATCGGCGTCTCGAGCCACAGCGGCACCCCGGCGTCCTTCAGCGCCAGCCGCAGTCGCGCGATGAGAGCGCGGCCCAGGGTGTCCATGTGTCGGCGCAGCAGGATCGACTTCACGGCGTTGAACCCGGTTCGGAGCGCGGTGAGTTTGGCCGTCCACGTGCGCATCACCATGTTGAGCTGCACGAAGTCCTTGGATGTGATGAACAGGCCCGGCGGCGTCGCGAGGGCGGCGGGGCGCAGCAGGTGCTCGTCCGCGCCGAGCTTCCTGAGATCCACGGGGAGCGGCTCGATCGTCCGGCCCGCGGGACGGCCGCCCGGCTGCTCGGGGTGGTAGTCGGAGTATCCGGTGCACCACTGGAAACGCATGTGCGGGCTCGACGTCTCCAGGAACTCGAGGGTTTTCGGGCCCTCGTCGATGAATGCGTCGACATTCGCCGACGGCACCCGGTCGCCGAGCACCGCGTCGAGGTAACGGCGGACGTCGGCGCGGGAATCGCCCAGCCCCTCACGGATCAGCAGAGGATTGTTCGGAACCCACACCCCGCCGCCCGACAGCGCGGTGGCACCGCCGTAGACGTCGGACTTCTCGATCAGCAGAGTGTCCAGACCCTCCGCGGCACCGGCGAGGGCGGCCGTGAAACCCCCTGCGCCACTGCCGACGACGAGCAGATCCACCTCGTGGTCCCAGTGGGACTGCGCAGGTTTCTCGGTCGGGTTCGGTTCGGTCGCGGCCATCGCGGAGCTCCTCGGGGTGCGTTGGGGGAGCGACCCGAGGCGCCTGTGTCCGGTCGCGTCGCGTCCACGACCCTAGGAAGCGCGTGAAGGGCGGCGAAATCGTCCCTCCCGCTGGGCGGGAGGACGGCGAATCAGACCAACCAGGCCGCCGAGTCGGCGGGGAGCAGGCCGTCCACGAGCGGCAGACTCGACAACACGACGGTGCCTGGTGGCAGCTGGATCGGTCCGTCGGTGGCATTGAGGACGCAGACGAGACCGCCGCGGCGGCGGTACGCGAAGCATCCCGGAGGGCTTCCGTACCAATCGATTTCGCTGCCCGAGCATTGGGTGAGCGTCGCGCGCAGCTCGAGGGCTGCGCGATACAGCGACAGTGTCGACGTGACGTCCTCGAGCTGTGCCTCGACGGTCAGGTCCGCCCACTCCGCCGGAATCGGCAGCCACGTGTCCGGCGCGGTCGAGAAGCCGAAGGGCGGCGACGTCCCCTCCCACGGCATCGGCACGCGGCATCCGTCCCGGCCGCGTTCGGTGTGGCCCGATCGTTCCCACACCGGATCCTGCAGCGCCGCGTCGGGCAGATCGACGTTCGGCAGTCCCAGTTCGGCACCGTTGTAGATGAACGCCGCCCCCGGCAGCGCGAGTTCGACCAGCGCCATCGCGCGGGCACGGGTCGTCCCGCGAGACCCGTTGCCGTACCGGGTGACCTCTCGTGCGACGTCGTGGTTCGACAACGTCCACGTGGCCGTGCCGCCGACCCGGGCGACCGCGTCGAGCGAGTTCTCGATCGCGGCGCGCACCGAGTCGGCGTCGAACGGCGTCTCGGCGAGGCGGAAGTTGAAGCCGAGATGGAGTTCGTCGGGGCGGATGTACTCGCCGAACCGCTCGTTGTCGCGGACCCAGATCTCGCCGACTGCCATCGCGTGCGGGTACTCGTTCATCACCGCACGGATGCCCCGGTGGATCTCGTGCACCTCCGGATTGTCGAACCGGGGATCGTCGTCCTCGTTGCGGAGCAGCGCGTTGGCGTCCCAGTCGTGGTCGGGCAGACCCTCGGGCTTGGCCATGCCGTGCGCGACATCGATCCGGAAGCCGTCGATGCCGCGGTGCAGCCAGAATCGCAGCGTCTTCTCGAGGTCGTCGAACACCTCGGGGTGGTCCCAGTTCAGATCCGGTTGCTCGGCGGCGAAGATGTGCAGGTACCACTGGCCGGGGGAACCGTCGGATTCGGTGATGCGCGTCCACGCCGGGCCGCCGAACACACTCGGCCAGTTGTTGGGCGGCTCGCTGCCGCCGGGACCGCGCCCGTCGCGGAAGATGTAGCGCTCCCGGGCGCTGCTGCCGGGTCCGGCGGCGAGGGCCTCACGGAACCACGGGTGCTGATCGCTGGTGTGGTTCGGGACCAGATCCATCGTGACCCGGATTCCGCGCGCGTGCGCCTCGGCGATCAGTGTGTCCATCGTCGCCAGGTCGCCGAACAGCGGGTCGATGTCCCGCGGGTCGGAGACGTCGTAGCCGTGGTCGGCCATGGGGGACCTCATCACCGGGCTGAGCCAGATGGCGTCGATGCCGAGCAGTTCGAGGTAGCCCAGCCGGTCGACGACTCCGCCCAGATCACCGACGCCGTCGCCGTTCGAATCGGAGAACGATCTCGGATACACCTGGTAGAAGACGGCGTCCGACCACCACGGACGCGAGTCGGGCGCCGTGCCGGTGATGGGCTGATCGTCACGGGTGGTCACAGCACTTCATAGTGCCGCATCGGGGGCGTGCGGATCGCGGTATGAGGCTGTGTCTGCGCCCGTGTCTCGGCCTGTGTGGTTGCCTCGGTCGTGGGCCGCTAGATCGGCGAGTTCACCATGGAGGCCGCCGCCATCTCCATGTAGTCGACGAGGGCCCGCCGATGGGCTTCGTCGAGAGTCTGCTCGTCGATGGACGCGATCGCGATGTGCATGCAGCGAAGCCAGGCGTCCCGCTCGATCGGGCCGATCTTGAACGGGTTGTGGCGCATCCGCAGGCGTGGGTGGCCACGCTCCTCCGAGTACGTGCGCGGACCGCCCCAGTACTGCTCGAGGAACATGCGCATACGTCGCTCCGCGGGGCCGAGATCCTCCTCGGGGTACAGCGGGCGGACGATCTCGTCCTTGGCCACCTCCTCGTAGAAGCGGGCGGTGAGCTTGCGGAACGTCTCGGCTCCGCCCACCGCGTCGTAGAACGTCTGCTCCGTCGTGGGGGTCGTGGGGTTCGTTTCAGTCATGGCGTGTCCCATTGTGCCCGTTCTCGCGGCGAAGTCACCCGGGCACGGCCGGCCCGCGGTGTCCGGCACCCCGGGTTCACCGATCGTGCAGCAACTTTTTCCCGGAAATGGGTGTGCGGGACCGCATCATCCGTGGTCAACTTGGGTCAGTCTTCGCGGAGGTCGCATGGCACACCGACAGAGCGCGCGAGCGCATCGACAACTCGTGCCCACTGATGTGCGGGGTAACCACACATCGGGGGCTTTTCCGCTGCACGTCCTTCCCGAGCCCGGAGCATCCGGGCTCGCTCTGCCGGGTCGGGGCCCGCAGCCCGGCTGGAACAAGCGTCGGGTACTGCTGCTCAACGCGACGTTCGAACCCCTGACCGCCCTGCCGGCCCGCCGTGCCGTCGTGCTGATGGTCTGCGACAAGGCCGATGCCGTCCACGAGGATCCGCTCGGGCCCGTGATCCACTCCGAAGGCTGTTCCCTGCAGGTGCCGTCGGTCATCCGCCTCCGCAACTATGTTCGCGTGCCCTATCGCTCGCGCGTCCCGATGACCCGGGCGGCGCTGATGCACCGCGACCGCTTCCGCTGTGGCTACTGCGGCAACAAGGCCGAGACGATCGATCACGTCGTGCCGCGCAGTCGGGGCGGCGGCCATTCGTGGGAGAACTGCGTCGCGTGCTGCGCGCCGTGCAATCACCGCAAAGCGGACAAACTGCTGACCGAGCTGGGGTGGACGCTCCGGACCGCGCTGGTGCCACCGTCGGGCCCGCACTGGAGGCTGTTGTCGAGCACCACCGAACTGCATCCGACCTGGCTGCCGTATCTCGGCGAGGGCGCGGCCTGAGAAGAAGGCGGTTTCGGCCCCGACGCTTCCATTTCGGCAGGACTCGGCTACGGTTTGCCTCGTGAGCATTCTCGAGACAGTGCTGATATTCGTAGGGATACCCGTCCTGGTGATCGCGATCGTCGCGGGACTGTCCTTCATGACCAAGAAGTCGCCCGGCTTCGTGCCGACCGAGTACCGCCTCGGCGAGCGCTGGACCCACCAGCCGGTCCTGTGGAGCGCCGTCGACGAGGTGACCACGCACGGTCACCACGCCGCGCACGCCGTGGGCGCAGACGCGATCGGAGGTTCGGCAAGTGGCAAGTGGTGACGTTATCCAGACTTCGGTCGCCCCGGCAGATCTGCCGGTCGGCACCGTGGTGACGACCAGCGGTCGCCTCTCCGGCGTGCACCGCATCGGCGAGCCGTTCGACGACCTGCTGCCGTTCACGACCGACCAGCTCGTGCGCCTCGACGATGCGCTCACCGACGCGACCCGCTCCACCAAGGTGCGGTTCAACGTCTACGTCGGCGATCTCGGCGAGAACACGGCGCTCGGCGCCGACGCGATCTTCCCGCACACGCCGGAAGCCGAGCGTTCGGTCCTCATCGCGGTCTCGCCCAACCAGCGCGCGATCGAGGTCCGCGGCGGCCGCGCCGTCCAGCACCGGGTCACCGACCGGGTCGCTCAGCTCGGCGTCACCGCCGCGCTGGCGTCGTTCGGCGAGGGCGACCTCGTCGACGGCCTCGTCTCGGCCCTGCGCGTGATGAGCGCTGCGATCGCCCCCAAGTAAGCCCGAGCACTCACGCTCCACCCCGGTGACCCGGTGCCGCACGGCACCGGGTCACCGTCGTTTCGGCGGTCAGGTGGCGTCGAAGGCCCGAGCCTTCAGCGAGCGCACGACGCCGGCCCGGCCCTCGACCACCAGACGGCGCAGCGCCGGCGGATGATCGCCCTCGAGGAACGCGTCCGCCGCGGCCACCGACTGCTCGCTGATCGACCACGAGGGATACAGCCCGACGACGACGGTCTGCGCCACCTCGCTCGACCGGCGCTCCCACACCGACGGAATCTCCGCGAAGTAGCGCGCGACGTACGGCTCGAGCAGTTGCGACTGCCCCGGGGCGACGATGCCGCCGATGATCGCCCGCGCGGTGATGTTGGGGACGGTGTCGTCGTCGAACACCGTCGTCCACGCCCGTTCCTTGACCGCCGCCTGCGGTCGGGACGCGGCGGCAGCCGCGGCCTGGCGGGCGCCGGCGGCAGTGGGATCGCGCTGGGCCTCCGCGTCGATCAGCGGGCTCGCCGTGCCGTCGGCGTCGATCTCCCCGGCCGCCGCGAGCGCGTGCACCAGCCGCCAGCGCAGGTCCGTGTCCACGACGAGCCCGGCCAGCCCGACGGTGGCCGGATCGGTCGTGTCGAGCAGTTCCTGCAGGATCTCGGTGTGCCATGCGGACAGCTGGGAGCCGGTCAGCGCGTTCACGAACGCCAACTGGTGATCCGAGCCACCCTCGGCCTCGCGGGCCAGTTCGAGGAGGCGGTCGGCGAACGCCGGCCAGCCGAACGCATCCGCCCAGCCGGGCTCGGCGTACGCCGCGAGCGCCGTCTGCGCCTGCAACAGCAGCCGCTGGACGACGCCCACCTCGGTCTCGGCACCGATGCCGCGCTGCACGAGACTGACGAAGTCGCGGGCTCGCATCTCGGCCTGTCGGGTCATCTCCCAAGCCGCCGACCACGCGAGGGTGCGGGGGAGCGGCTCGGCGATGTCGCCGATCCGGCCGACGAGGGTGTCGAGCGAGTCCCGGTCCAGGCGGAGCGAGCAGTACGTCAGGTCGTCGTCGTTGACGAGGATCAGCTTGCCGCGCGGCACGCCCACCAGTTCGGGAACGTCGGTGCTGTCGCCCTCGACGTCCAGTTCGACGCGGTGGGTCCGGACCAGCTTGCCGGTGGCCGGGTCGTCGTCGTAGATGCCGACCGCGAGGCGGTGCACCCGGGTCTCGCCGGCGCCGGGACGGGCGCCTTCCTGGAGCACCGCGAAGTTGCGGAACGTGCCGTCGGGCTCGATCTGGAAGTCCGGACGCAGGGTGTTCAGGCCGGTGGTCTTGAGCCACTGCGCGCCCCAATCCGACAGGTCGCGGCCGGACGCCTTCTCCAGCGCCCGCAGCAGGTCGTCGAACGTCGCGTTGCCGAACGCGTGCTCGGCGAAGTAGTCACGCAGACCCGCCATGAACGGCTCCTGGCCCACGTACGCGACGAGTTGCTTGAGCACGCTCGCCCCCTTGGCGTACGTGATGCCGTCGAAGTTCACCTCGACCGCGGCCAGATCCGGGATGTCGGCGGCGATCGGGTGCGTCGACGGCAACTGGTCCTGTCGGTACGCCCACGACTTCTCGACGTTCGCGAACGTGGTCCAGGCGTTGGTGTACTCGGTGGCCTCACTCTGGCAGAGCACCGACGCGAACGTTGCAAACGACTCGTTGAGCCACAGGTCGTCCCACCACCGCATGGTGACGAGGTCGCCGAACCACATGTGCGCCATCTCGTGCAGCACCGTCTCGGCGCGCCGCTCGTACGAGTAGCGCGTCACCTTGGACCGGAACACGTAGTCCTCGAGGAACGTCACCGCGCCAGCGTTCTCCATCGCGCCCGCGTTGAACTCCGGCACGAACAGCTGGTCGTACTTGCCGAACGCGTACGGCATCCCGAAATTGCGGTGGTAGAAGCCGAAACCCTGCTTGGTCTCGGTGAACAGCCGCTCGGCGTCCATGTACGGCGCGAGCGAGGCGCGGCAGTAGATGCCGAGCGGGATGGTCCCGTGCTCGTCGGTGTAGGCGTCGGTCCACTGCGCGTACGGGCCGGCGATGAGGGCCACCAGGTACGTGCTCATCCGCGGCGTCGTCCGAAACACGTGCCGGCCCGGCGTGGCCGCGAGGGTCTGCACGGTTTCGGCGTTCGAGATCACCGCCCAGTCCTCGGCCGCGGTGACCGAGATGTCGAAGGTGGCCTTGAGGTCCGGCTGGTCGAAGCACGCGAACATCCGCTTGGCGTCCGCGGTCTCGAACTGCGAGTACAGATACACCGCGTCGTCCGTCGGATCGACGAATCGGTGCAGGCCCTCACCGGTGTTGGTGTACATGCAGTCCGCGTCGACGACCAGTTCGTTCGCCTCGGCCAGGCCGTCGAGCGTGATCCCGGTGGCCTCGTCGTACGCCGACACGTCGACCGGCTCGCCGTTGAGAGTCGCGGAATGCACTGTGGCGGCGATGATGTCGATGAACGTCGAGGCGCCGGCCTTCGCCCGGAACGTGACGGTGGTCCGCGATCGGAAGGTCTTCTCGCCCGGACGTCCGGCGCCGTCGGTGAGGTCGAGGTCGATGCGGTAGTTGTCGACCGAGACCGTCGCCGACCGTTCGGCGGCCTGAGTGCGGGTCAGATTCGGTGGGGCCACGGAGAACTCCTCATCACGGGTGGACGGACACTTCCTGACATCCCATCACGCACCCCGCATCTCCCGCGATTTGCGCACTTGTCGCGCAGATCTCGGGTCCCGGGGCGCGAGAAGTGCGCAAAACGCGATGGGTCAGGGGAGCAGGTCCTGCAGGGGGACGGCGGGGTCGGCGAGGCGGTCCGGGTCGACCGGGCCCGAGAAGGCGACCAGTGCCTTGATGTCGTCGGTGACGTCCCAGATGTTGACGTTCATCCCCGCCAGGACCCGGTTCTCCTCGTCGAGCCAGAACGCGAGGAACTCCCGGGCGTCGACGTCGCCGCGCGTGACCACCCTCGAATACTCCGGCGCCCAGCCGACGTACTCCATGCCCAGGTCGTACTGATCGGTGAAGAAGTACGGCAGGTTCGTGAACTCGACGGGATGGCCCAGCATCGTGGCCGCCGCGGTCGCCGGCTGATTGAGGGCATTCGCCCAGTGCTCGACGCGAATCCGAGTCCCGAGCAGCGGATGTTGCTGCGCCGCGATGTCACCGACCGCGACGATGTGCGGATCGCTGGTCGTCAGGGTGCCGTCCACCAACACCCCGCCGTCGACGGAAAGCCCCGCGGCCTCGGCGATCTCGATGTTCGGCTGCGCGCCCACCGCCACCAGCACCGCGTCGGCCGGCAGGACCGTGCCGTCGCCCAGACGCACGCCGTTCGCGTGGCCGTCGGAGACGGTGATCTCCTCGACCTTCGCACCGAACCGGAAGTCGACGCCGTGTTCGCGGTGCAGGTCGGCGAACACCGCGCCCATCTCGCTGCCGAGCGCAGCCAGCAGCGGCAGGTCGGCCGCCTCGACGATCGTCACCGAGACGTCCTTGCCGCGTGCGCCCGCGGCGATCTCGAGTCCGATCCATCCCGCGCCGACGACGACCAGACGCGACCCCGGGATCAATGCCGCGATCAGCGCGTCCGACTCCTCGATCGTCCGCAGATAGTGCACTCCGGCCGCGTCGGCGCCCGGTATCGGAGGTCGCCGCGAGCGGGACCCGGTGGCGAGGGCGAGCTTGTCGTAACCGATCGTGGATCCGTCGGGCAGCACGACGCGCCGATTGTCGCGATCGATCGCCTCTGCCGTGGTGCCGAGGCGCAGGTCCACGTGGTGGTCGCGATACCAGTCGCCGTTCTGCACCGTGAAGTCCGGCAGCGATTTCTTGCCGGCGACGTGCTCCTTGGAGAGCGGTGGACGCTCGTACGGAAGGTGGTCTTCGGCGCTCAGAAGCACGATCGCGCCGTCGAAATCCCTGGCTCTCAAGGACTCTGCCAGCTTGGCGCCGGCGAGGCCTCCGCCGACTACGACGAAGGTGCGCTGCGATGGGTCGAGGGAAGTCACGTCAATGCTCCGTTCCAGTGTTGCGACTGGATCTGTCATTTCGCTGTCCTCGATCGACCCTAACCGGGTATCGGCGTGCTCGGGAAGCATTCCCGCGCCGACGTGGTTCCCTTCAATCGAGAGGTGTGGCGTGGACGTCGCTACGCCCGGACAAGGAGATGCCAGTGAGCATGCAAGCACAGACCCCAGGCACCGACGATGCGACGGATACCGTCGACTTCTGGTTCGACCCACTGTGCCCGTGGTGCTGGATCACCTCGCGCTGGATCCTCGAGGTCACGAGGGTGCGCGACATCGAGGCCAACTTCCACGTCATGAGCCTCGCCGTACTCAACGAGGGCCGGGAACTGCCCGAGGAGTACCGCGAGCGGATGGCCCAGGCGTGGGGCCCGGTGCGGGTCCTCATGGCCGCGGCGCAGCAGCGCGGCAACGAGATCCTGCTGCCGCTGTACACCGCGATGGGCACCCGCATCCACAACGGCGGCGACCAGGATCTGACGAACGTCGTGGTCGAGGCCCTCGCCGAGCTGGACCTACCGGCGGAGCTGGCCGCGGCCGCCGACACCGACGAGTACGACGCCGAACTGCGGCGCAGCCACCACGCCGGCATGGACAAGGTCGGCGACGACGTCGGCACCCCGACCATCCACGTCAACGGCACCGCCTTCTTCGGCCCCGTCCTGTCCCGAATCCCGCGCGGCGAGGACGCCGGCCGAGTCTGGGACGGGACCGTCGCGCTGGCGTCGTACCCGCACTTCTTCGAGCTCAAGCGCACCCGCACCGAGGACCCCGAGTTCGACTGAGGTCATCGGCCACACCCGACACCCGTCGCGGCGTCCCCGAGGGGCGCCGCGACGGCGTGGCCTGTCAGAATTGAGGCCATGCGCGTATACCTGGGTGCCGACCACGCCGGCTTCGAACGCAAGAACCAGATCATCGAACACCTCACCGCGAACGGCCACGAGGCCATCGACTGCGGTGCGCACGTCTACGACGCCGTCGACGACTACCCGGCCTTCTGCATCGAGGCGGCTCGCCGCGTCGTCGCCGACCCGGGCAGCCTCGGCCTCGTCCTCGGCGGCAGCGGCAACGGTGAGCAGATCGCCGCGAACAAGGTGCCCGGCGCCCGCTGCGCGCTCGCGTGGAGCGTCGAGACCGCGCAGCTCGCGCGTCAGCACAACAACGCGCAGCTCATCGGCATCGGCGGCCGCATGCACTCGCTCGAGGAGACCCTCGCGATCGTCGACGCCTTCCTGGCCGCGGAGTGGTCCGACGAGGAGCGCCACCAGCGCCGCATCGACATCCTCGCCGAGTACGAGAAGACCGGCGTCGCACCCGCCGTGCCCGAGGCCCCCGAGGCCTAGGAGACACGTTGCCCGAGGGACACACCCTGCACCGTCTCGCGCGGCTGCATCAGCGGCGCTTCGCGGGATCACCGGTGCGGGTGTCGAGCCCCCAGGGTCGTTTCGCCGAGGACGCGGCCCTGATCGACGGTCGCGTCCTCGTCCGTTCCGACGCGTGGGGCAAGCACCTGTGGCACCACTACGAGAACGGCCTCGTGGTGCACGTCCACCTCGGCCTGTACGGAAAGTTCACCGAGTCGCCGCTCCCGCTCGAACCGCCCGTGGGACAGGTGCGGATGCGGATGGCGGGCACCGAATTCGGTACCGACCTGCGCGGGCCCACCGCGTGCGAGGTGCTGCACGAGCCGCAGGTGGCCGCTATCGAGGCCCGCCTCGGTCCCGATCCGCTTCGTGCGGACGCCGACCCGGACCGAGCGTGGGCGCGAATCTCGAAGTCGCAGAAGCCGATCGGGGCGTTGCTCATGGATCAGGCCGTCCTGGCCGGCGTCGGCAACGTCTACCGCGCCGAGATCCTGTTCCGGCACGGCATTCATCCCGAACGCCCCGGTAAGAACGTCAGCCGCGCCGAGTTCGACGCGATGTGGGCCGACCTCGTCGACCTGATGAACGTCGGGGTGCGCCGCGGCAAGATGCACGTCGTGCGGCCCGAGGACGACCACGGCGACCCGTCGTACGCGAAGGATCGGCCGCGCACCTACACCTACCGCAGAGCAGGATCGGCGTGCCGCATCTGCGGCACGCCGATCGCTCACGCTGTCATGAAGGGGCGCAACCTGTTCTGGTGCCCCGGTTGTCAGGTCGACTAGAAGTCGAAGCCTCCGAAGTCGCCCCCGCCGAAGTCGCCCCCGCCGAAGTCGCCCCCGCCGAAGTCGCCCCCGCCGAAGTCGCCCCCGCCGAAGTCGCCGCCGTCGCCCATGGCGCCGTAGTCGGTGTCCCCGCCGCCGAAGTCGCCGTCACCGGTGTCACCTCCGGCGTCACCGCCGTCGACACCAGCGTCTCCACCGTCGCCGCCCTCACCGGCACCGCTTTCGAAAGCCTGCGCGTCGTAGGGGACACCGGCCATGCCCGAGAACATGGCGGAGAACAGGAACATCGATCCGATACCCCACGCGCCGGCGACGAGGGCCGGCTTCCACCACGGCTCGGAGTACCAGCCGGCCGGCACCGGGCGTCCGGCGACGCGGCCGCCGGGGTAGTAGTTGGGCGTGCGTGACGACGGGTTGGGCGATGCCGCGACCTGACGGCCCTCGAACTCGATCTCGCGATCCTCGGTGACCGAACCGGCCGACTTCTGGCCGTCGATGCTCGGCACCTCGGGGCCCGGGTCCATGCCCATCGCCGTGCGTGCCGCGCGGATGTAGTACAGACCCTCGAGTGCGGTCTGCTTCGCGAGACGCGCCTGCACCGGCGTGGTCGCCTGCTCGATCTGCGAACCGGCGGCGGTGTACCGCTCGGATGCGTCGGCGAGCGCCTGCTTGGAGGCCTCGTCGCTGCCGACGAGGTTGTAGACCTGGCCACCCAATCGCTCGATCGCCTGGCGTGCGTCCGCCTTGGCGTCTTCGAGTTGGTTCGCCGAGTGGCCCTTGTTCTTGTTCTGGCTCTTCATGACCAGAAAGACGACGGCGCCGAGTACGGCGACGATGAGAAGGAGTTCCACGGGGTGCCTTCCGGAGGCGACAAATCGGACAACATCCAGGATACCGGGACCGGGTGACCTGCGACTCGGACACCGATCGTCTTGTCGGTGGCGCATGCGAACATATGTTCGTGTCCGACGGTGTGTGCGATCCCGAGGCCGCGGTGCGTGCCGAGGCGACGATTCTGCATGCCGATCTCGACGCGTTCTACGCGTCCGTCGAGCAGCGGGACGACCCGCGCCTGCGCGGACGCCCGGTGATCGTGGGCGGGGGAGTGGTCCTCGCCGCCAGCTACGAGGCGAAGGCGCGTGGTGTGCGGACGGCGACCAGTGGAGCGCTGGCCCGGCGCCTGTGCCCGGACGCGATCGTCGTGCCACCGCGGATGTCCGCGTATGCCGAGGCCAGCAGGGCCGTCTTCGAGGTGTTCCGCCGCACGACGCCGCTCGTCGAGGGGATTTCCATCGACGAGGCATTTCTCGACGTCGGCGGTTTGCGGCGGATCTCCGGGAGTCCCGTGCGGATTGCGGAACGATTGCGGCGCGACGTGCGGGAGCAGGTGGGCCTGCCGATCACTGTGGGTGTGGCCCGCACGAAGTTCCTCGCGAAGGTGGCCAGCGCGGTCGGCAAGCCCGACGGGCTGCTGGTGGTGCCACCGGACCGGGAGATCGAGTTCCTCCACCCGCTGCCTGTCGAGCGGCTCTGGGGCGTGGGAAAGGTCACTTCCCGCAAGCTGCGCGACTACGGTGTCCGGACTGTCGCGGAACTGGCGGCGCTGTCCGAACGCGAGCTGTCGACGGTGGTGGGGCCGGGTTCGGCCAGGCACCTGCACGCCCTGGCGTGGGCCCGCGACCCGCGGCGAGTGCAGACCGGCCGCCGCCGCCGGTCCATCGGCGCGCAGCACGCCCTCGGCCGGCGGCAACGGAGCTTCGCGGAGGTCGAGTCCACGGCCGCGGCGCTGGTGGATCGGGTCGTGCGCAGGCTGCGGGCGGCCGGGTGGGTGTGCCGCACGGTCGTGCTCCGGATGCGGTTCGCTGACTTCGAACGCGCCACTCGATCGGTCACGCTCGGTGAGGCGTCGGCCCGGACGGAGGTCGTGCTGGCCGCCGTGCGGGCACTGCTCGTCGAATCACATCCGCTCATCGCCGAGCGCGGGCTCACGCTCGTGGGCGTTGCGTTGACCAATCTCGACAGAGAAGGCGCCGAGCAGCTGGCCCTACCGTTCGAGCCGGACACCGGGCCTCCGGTGACGGAGACCGACGGGGTCCGGCTCGATACTGCGCTCGATGCGGTGCGGGCCAAGTTCGGGTCGGTCGCGGTGACGCGCGCCGCACTCCTCGGTCGCGACCGAGGAGTGAGCGTCCCGATGCTGCCCGACGAGTGACCGCGGTGAGACGTCCGTCAGGCTTCGGCGGCGGCGTTCAGCTGCTCGAGTGTGCCGGTCGCCTCCAGGTACTCCTGCACCCACCGCTCGATGACCGCCGACGTCTTCTCGACCTTGGTGAACTGGCCGACGACCTGGCCCACCGGGTTGAACGCGACGTCGATGGTCTCGTCCGGGTACTTGTGGGTGGCGGCGACGGCCATACCGGACACCATGTACTGCAGCGGCATCCCGAGCGGCTCGGGGTTGCCTTCCTGCTCCCACGCCTCGGTCCAGTCGTTGCGCAGCATCCGGCACGGCTTGCCGGTGAAGGAGCGGCTGCGAACGGTGTCGCGGCTGCTCGCATTCGCGTACGCGGCCTGCTGGACGGGAGTGTTCTCGGCCTCCTCGACCATCAGCCACTGCGAGCCCGACCACGCGCCCTGGGCGCCCAGCGCGAGCGCTGCCGCGATCTGCTGGCCACTGCCGATACCACCGGCCGCCAGCACGGGGACGGGTGCGACCTCCTTGACGACCTGCGGCCACAGGACGATCGAGCCCACCTCGCCGCAGTGCCCGCCACCCTCGCCGCCCTGGGCGATGATGATGTCGACGCCCGCATCGGCATGCTTGCGCGCCTGGTAAGGCGAGCCGCACAGGGCCGCGACCTTGCGTCCGGCCGCGTGGATGTGGTCGATCATGTCGGCCGGCGGGGTGCCGAGTGCGTTGGCGATGAGGGTCACCTTGGGGTGCTGCAGAGCCACCTCGACCTGAGGTGTCGCGGTCGCCTCGGTCCAGCCGAGCAGCTGCAACGCGTTGTCGTTGCCGTCCTCGGGGAGGGGCACGCCGTGGTCGGTGAGGATCTTGCGTCCGAAGTCCAAGGTGGCCTGCGGAACCATCGACTGGAGCATCTTCGTCAGCTCGTCGGCCGACAGGTTCGAGTCCATGCCCTCGTACTTGTTCGGAATGACGATGTCGACGCCGTACGGGCGGTCGCCGATGTGTTCGTCGATCCACTTGAGCTCGATCTCGAGTTCTTCGGGGGTGAAGCCCACGGCGCCGAGGACGCCGAAACCGCCGGCCTTGCTGACAGCGACCACGACATCGCGGCAATGCGTGAACGCGAAGATCGGGAACTCGATGCCGAGTTCGTCGCAGAGGGGGGTGTGCATCCGGCACTCCTTCGCTGGCCTGAAATCTGTAACAGGTTCCAACTTAGGATGGCCTGGTCGCGTGGGGTGGCGATTCGCGCGAAACAGGCACCGGCTTGCCTGTGTGACAAGCGTCACTCGGCGGGGCGGAAGCTGGTGGAGAAACGACAAAACCCCCGTCCCGGACGTAATCGCCGGGCGGGGGTTTCCTCCTCGCGGAGGGGATGACGGGAATCGAACCCGCGTAATCAGTTTGGAAGACTGAGGCTCTACCATTGAGCTACATCCCCGTGCATACGACATTAGTGGGATCGCCAGCGATGCCGTGTGCGAGATGGAACTGTACCTACCTCGCTTTGGATTTCCTAATCGGGGGGCCGTAGGATTCTGCCTCGGGTCCTCGCAAGGTTGGTGAGGTCCTGTTTCGGACGGGATGTGGCGCAGCTTGGTAGCGCATCCGCTTTGGGAGCGGAGGGTCGCAGGTTCAAATCCTGTCATCCCGACCACGTGTGCGTCAGTGTCGCGAGCGCGGCGCCGACGCACGACATAGAGCAACGAAGAGCATCACCACTACGAAGGAGCCAGATCCGTGAAGAGCACCGTCGAGCAGCTCAGCCCGACGCGAGTCCGTATCAACGTTGAGGTGCCCTTCGAGGAGCTCAAGCCTGATTTCGACAAGGCCTACAAGGCGCTCGCGCAGCAGATCCGTCTCCCCGGCTTCCGTCCGGGCAAGGCTCCGGCCAAGCTGCTCGAGGCCCGCGTCGGCCGCGGCGCCGTGCTGGAGCAGGTCGTCAACGACGCACTGCCGGCCCGCTACTCGGAGGCCGTCTCGGCCTCGGACGTGAAGGTCATCGGCCAGCCGGAGATCGACATCACCAAGCTCGAGGACGGCCAGGAGCTCGTCTTCACCGCCGAGGTCGACGTCCGCCCCGAGATCACTCTCCCCGATTTCTCCACCGTCGCCGTCACCGTCGACCCCATCGAGGTCACCGAGGAGGCGGTTGCCGAGCAGCTGCTGTCGCTGCGTCAGCGCTTCGGAACCCTCAAGGGTGTCGAGCGTGAGGTCCAGGACGGCGACTTCGTGTCGATCGACCTGTCCGCCACCGTCGACGGCGAGGCCGTCCCGGAGGCCACCGCTTCGGGTCTGTCCCACGAGGTCGGTTCCGGCCAGCTGATCGAGGGCCTGGACGAGGCCATCATCGGCGTCAAGGCGGGCGAGTCCAAGGACTTCACCTCCAAGCTGGTGGCCGGCGACTTCGCCGGTCAGGAGGCCGTCATCACGGTCACCGTCAACTCGGTCAAGGAGCGCGAGCTGCCCGAGGCCGACGACGAGTTCGCCCAGATGGCAAGCGAGTTCGACACCCTCGCCGACCTCGAGGCCGACCTGCGTGAGCGCGTCGCCCGTGTCCGCAAGGTCGAGCAGGCCGGTCAGATCCGCGACAAGGTGCTCGAGTCGCTGCTGGAGACCGTCGAGGTCCCGCTGCCCGAGGCCGTCGTCAAGGCCGAGGTCGACGCTGCGCTGCACGACGCCATCCACGGCCTCGACCACAGCGAGGAGAAGCTGAACGAGCTCCTCGAGGCGCAGGGCACCACGCGCGAGCAGTTCGACGCGGACGCCAAGGAGGCCGCCGAGCGCTCGGTGAAGACCCAGCTGCTGCTCGATGCGATCGCCGACGCCGCCGGCACCACGGTCGGCCAGGACGAGCTCACCGAGCGCATCCTGTTCCAGGCGCAGCGTTACGGCATGGCGCCGGAGCAGTTCATCCAGCAGATCCAGCAGGCCAACCAGCTCGGTGCAGTCTTTGCGGACGTGCGCCGTGGCAAGGCTCTCGCGGGTGTCGTCGACGCCGCGACGGTCACCGACACCGCCGGTGAGACCATCGACACCGCCGAGATGTTCGGCACCGCGGAGCCGGCCGCCGACGAGGCCGAGGGCGATGAGGCGGCAGAGCAGAAGTAATCCTTCTGCCCGCCGGACGGCGAGCTAGTTTTCCGCTTTCAGCGAAGTAGGGCGGCACCGGGACTCCGGTGCCGCCCTACTTCGTTAGTGTCTGTGTCAGGAACCAACGACTTATCAGAAGGCAGGTACCGTGACTTACCAGAATCCCGCCATGACTTCAGCCACCTCCGGCCTGAATCTCAGCGACTCGGTGTACGAACGCCTGCTTCGCGAGCGCATCATCTTCCTCGGTACGCAGGTGGACGACGACATCGCGAACAAGCTGTGCGCCCAGATCCTGCTGCTGTCGGCCGAGGACCCCACACGGGACATCAACCTGTACATCAACTCGCCGGGTGGTTCGGTCACGGCGGGCATGGCGATCTACGACACCATGCAGTTCGCCGAGTGCGACGTCGCGACCTTCGGTATGGGTCTGGCCGCCTCGATGGGGCAGTTCCTGCTGTCGGCCGGCACCAAGGGCAAGCGGTACGCCCTGCCGCACGCGCGGATCATGATGCACCAGCCGTCCGCCGGTATCGGTGGCACGGCGTCCGACATCGCGATTATGGCCGAGCAGTTCGCGCACACCAAGCGTGAGATGGCCGAGCTCATCGCGGAGCACACCGGTCAGACCGTCGAGCAGATCACCGCCGACTCGGACCGCGACCGTTGGTTCACCGCGAAGGAAGCGCTCGAGTACGGCTTCGTCGACCACGTCGTCACCCGCGCGCGGCAGGCGGGCGGCGCGGGCAACTAGTGCCGCGACCCGAACCCTTCCTTCCGCTCCCATCATCCTTGGAGAACTGATGACCAACCTGTTCGATCCCCGTGCCGCCCACGCACTCGGTGGCCAGGCCCCGTCCGGTGCACAGTCGCGCTACATCCTTCCGTCGTTCATCGAGCACTCCAGCTACGGCGTCAAGGAGTCGAACCCGTACAACAAGCTGTTCGAGGAGCGCATCATCTTCCTCGGCGTGCAGGTGGACGACGCGTCGGCCAACGACGTCATGGCCCAGCTGCTGGTGCTCGAGTCGCTCGACCCCGACCGTGACATCACGATGTACATCAACTCGCCCGGCGGCTCGTTCACGTCGCTGATGGCGATCTACGACACGATGCAGTACGTCCGCGCCGACATCACCACGGTGTGCCTCGGCCAGGCCGCGTCGGCCGCGGCGGTGCTGCTCGCGGCGGGCACCCCCGGCAAGCGGCTCGCGCTGCCGAACGCGCGCGTGCTGATCCACCAGCCGGCCACCGGCGGCATCCAGGGTCAGGTGTCGGACCTCGAGATCCAGGCCGCGGAGATCGAGCGCATGCGTCGTCTCATGGAGACCACGCTCGGCAAGCACACCGGCAAGGATCCCGACGTGATCCGCAAGGACACCGATCGCGACAAGATCCTCACCGCCGAGGAGGCGAAGGAGTACGGCATCATCGACGACGTGCTCCAGTACCGGAAGCTCTCGGCGCAGAAGTGATGCGGGGCATCCCGGTTCGTCGACACGCCCGAGGGGCGGGTTGCGGCGGACCGGGACGCCACCCCGTCAAGCTGGGCAGTCCGCGCACGACGTCGGCCTGATTTTCGCGCCGAGCGCCCGTGTCGCGGGGGAATCACCGCTCTATTGGTCGACCTCGTTCGCGAACTGCGGGTACGGTCACACCAGGGGCCTTCGATCCGGATTCGGGGTTCGCATCGGCCGCACCGCGGCGGTGGGGGACCGGGTGAGGATGCTCGCACGTAGACAAGGAAGTAGGGACCTTACGAGATGGCACGCATCGGTGACGGCGGCGATCTGCTCAAGTGCTCTTTCTGCGGTAAGAGCCAGAAGCAGGTCAAGAAGCTCATTGCGGGACCCGGGGTCTACATTTGCGACGAATGCATCGATCTCTGTAACGAGATCATCGAGGAAGAGCTGGCGGAGTCGAGCGAGGTCAAGCTCGACGAGCTGCCGAAGCCCGCGGAGATCCGCGAGTTCCTCGAGAACTATGTGATCGGCCAGGATTCGGCGAAGCGGACCCTGGCGGTCGCGGTGTACAACCACTACAAGCGCATCCAGGCCGGCGACCGGGGCCGCGACGCCCGCGGGGAGACGGTCGAACTCGCGAAGTCGAACATTCTGATGCTCGGCCCCACCGGGTGTGGCAAGACCTACCTGGCGCAGACGCTCGCGAAGATGCTCAACGTCCCCTTCGCGATCGCGGACGCCACCGCGCTCACCGAGGCCGGCTACGTCGGCGAGGACGTCGAGAACATCCTGCTGAAGCTGATCCAGGCCGCCGACTACGACGTCAAGCGCGCCGAGACCGGCATCATCTACATCGACGAGGTCGACAAGATCGCCCGCAAGAGCGAGAACCCGTCGATCACCCGCGACGTCTCCGGTGAGGGTGTGCAGCAGGCGCTGCTGAAGATCCTCGAGGGCACGCAGGCAAGTGTTCCTCCGCAGGGTGGGCGGAAGCATCCGCATCAGGAGTTCATCCAGATCGACACGACGAACGTGCTGTTCATCGTCGCCGGCGCCTTCGCCGGTCTCGAGAAGATCGTGTCGGATCGGGTGGGCAAGCGCGGCATCGGTTTCGGCGCGGAGGTCCGGTCCAAGGCCGAGATCGACACGCAGGACCACTTCGCGGAGGTCATGCCGGAGGATCTGATCAAGTTCGGTCTGATTCCGGAGTTCATCGGCCGTCTGCCCGTCGTCGCGTCGGTGACCAACCTCGACAAGGATTCGCTCGTCACGATCCTCTCCGAGCCGAAGAACGCTCTCGTGAAGCAGTACACGCGGCTGTTCGACATGGACGGGGTGGAGTTGGAGTTCTCGGCGGACGCCCTCGAGGCGATCGCGGACCAGGCGATCCATCGCGGTACCGGCGCGCGTGGCCTGCGGGCGATCATGGAGGAAGTCCTTCTGCCGGTGATGTACGACATCCCCAGTCGCGACGACGTCGCGAAGGTGGTCGTGACCGCGGAGACGGTGAACGACAACGTGCTCCCGACGATCGTGCCCCGCAAGCCGGAACGCGAGCGCCGCGACAAGAGCGCGTAGGAGCGGTAGGACCTCGTGGAGGGGCCCGGGTGCCATCGGCACCCGGGCCCCTCTGCCGTGTCAGGGTGCGAGCAGAAGCGCGAGCGCCAGTGCCGTCAGCTCCTTCTCGAAAGCGTCGAGATCGGGTGCGATGCCCGTGGTCGATTCCCGCTCCCACGTAGCGAGGGCGGACACGACGAACCGGGCCGTCGTCGCGACCCTGCGGGTCCGGGCCTCGGGGTCGAGGTGTGCCAGTTCCGCACCGATACGGGCGAAGAGCCCCTTGAGCAGGTCCATGCCCTGGATGCGCGGGTAGCGGGCGTCCTCCGGGAGCAGGGTGGTGGGCCGGTCGACGAAGTCCATGTGGACTCCGGTCAACCACTGCTCGTTGAAGCGCGCCCAGTAGGACGGCTTGTGGGCGGAGATCTCCGCGACGAACGGATGGACGTAGGCGGCGACCAGCCGGTCGAGGCGATCGGCGGCGTCTTCGGGGATCTCGTCGAGCATGCGGGCGCGCAGCTCGTTGACGGTGCCGATGTGTTCGAGCCACACCGATTCGAGCAGGCCGTCCCACGATCCGAAGTGGTAGGTAATGGCCGAGTTGTTCCGCTGGCCGGCCGTTCTCACGATCTCGCGGGCGGAGACTCCGTGCAGTCCGCGTTCGGCGATGAGGCGCTCGGCGACGAGAAGGATCGTGTCGCGACCGTTCGAGTTCATAGCGGCAAGAGTACTGAATGGGTTATCTTCTTCGGGCTAAGAAAGATTTCTTAATTTGGAGGTGTTCGTGAATCCGCTGTCGAGGAACGGGGGCGTGCGCGCCCGTCGTGCCGGCCTCTTCACGGTTGCTGCAACGACGGTGGCGCTGGTCGCTGCCGGATGCAGCAGCGACGGTAAGTCCGACGAGTCCCATGCGGCTCTCGAACCCGGGCAACTGCTTTCGGTCCAGGAGTTGCGCGGTGCGCCGGTGCTCCCCAGCGCCGGCCGCAGTGAACTGATCACATACGTGTCGCAGAATGCGCAGGGCGACCCGGTGGTTGTGTCGGGGACGGTGTCGATACCCCGCACCCCGGCGCCCGACGGCGGTTGGCCGGTGCTCAGCTGGGCACACGGCACCACCGGTGTCTCCGACATCTGCGCGCCGTCGAACGACACCGCCGACGGTCCGGCGCACGACTACCTGGGCGGCGTCGACGCGGTTCTCGACAGGTACGTCGCCGACGGCTATGTCGTAGTGCAGACCGACTACGTCGGCATGGGCACCCCCGGCGGCCACCCCTACATGGACGGTGGCACGGAGGCGAACGCGGTGGTCGACATCGTCCGCGCCAGCCGGGAGATCGACGACTCGATCAGCAATCAGTGGTACGCGATGGGGCACAGCCAGGGCGGGCACGCCACCCTGTTCACCGCGGCTCAGGGGAGCGAGCGTGCACCCGAACTCGATCTGCGAGGCGCGGTCGCGATCGCCCCGGGCAACGAGACGAGTGCGACGCCGCAGTACCTGGCGTCCGGTGACCCCGCGGTGGCCCCGGCACTGGCCTTCCTGCCGCTGATCCTGCTGGGTGCCGAGGCTGCGGATCCGTCGATCGTGGCGGATTCGTACGTCACGCCGGAGTCGCAGGTGCTGCTCACCGCGGCGCGTACCGGGTGCGTCGGTCAGATCCGGAACGTGATCGGTTCGGTGCCGGTCGACAAGGCGTTCGCGCCGGGCGCCGACATCGACAAGCTCGTGACGTACCTGAAGAAGCAGTCGCTCGGACAGCTGACGCTCATGGTTCCGACGCTGGTGCTGCAGGGCACCGCCGACACCCTCATCGCGGAACCGGGCAGCCGGGCAGTGGTCGAGACGTTGTGCAGCAACGGTTCCGAGGTCGCCTACAAGACGTACGAGGGTGCCGATCACCGGTCCGCCGTGCCGCAGTCGTTCGACGATGCCGAACAGTTCTTCGGCGCCTTGCAGGCGGGGGAGAAGCCGGCCGGCCTCTGCTAGAACGGCCCGAACAGTTCCGAGTACCGGGGCGGGTTCCCGACGAGTTCGCCCTCGGGCAGGGTGACGACGGTGTCGGCCAGTCGCACGACACCGTCGTCGTCCCGGCACTCGGTGGTGACGCGGTAATCGGCGCTGCCCGTGTACTGCCCCGCGAGATGGAGTGTCTCGGTGGGCATCGTGGTCCACCAGATGCCGAGTCCACCGTCGTAGATCTCCTGCAGATCGGTGATCACGGGTCGGCCGACGGTGTCGAAGACGACGGTCGCGCACCGCGCCGGTGCGTCGGTGGTGGAGTCGATGTTCAGCATCGTCACGAGGATCGAGTTGCCGAAGGTGCGCACGTCGCCCTGCCCGGTCACCGTCGCCGCGGCCGGCGCTGCACCGAATGTCCCGGCCACCGCGAGTGCACCCGCCGTGGCGGCCCCCGCGACGTGCCGTTTCCGTCCTCCGGCCATGCCGTGACGCCCTCCCGTTCGCCCGACCCGCGTGGTCTCCACTGTGGCACGCCGCGCCCCGCGCGAGTGGGCGAACGGGTGTCAGATCTTGATCCGCTGCTCGCCCGAGTAGACGTTCATGCTCTCTCCGCGCAAGAAGCCGACGAGGGTCATCCCGCGGTCTCGGGCCAGGTCGACGGCCAGCGACGACGGTGCCGAAACCGCGGCGAGGACCGGGATCCCGGCCATCGCGGCCTTCTGCGCCAGTTCGAACGACGCGCGTCCGCTGACGACGAGGACGGTGTCGGACGCCGGGACGCGGCCTGCGGTGAGCGCCCAGCCGAGCACCTTGTCGACCGCATTGTGGCGCCCGACGTCCTCGCGGAGGGCGAGCAGCGCGCCGTCGGCGGTGAACACCCCGGCCGCGTGGAGGCCGCCGGTCGCCTCGAACACGCGCTGGCCCTTGCGCAGGGTGGGCGGCATCGACGCCAGCGCGGTCGCGGTGACCTCGAGCGCGTTGTCGGACAACGGGTACCGACTCCGCACCGCGACCTCGTCGAGCGACGCCTTGCCGCACACCCCGCACGCGGACGTGGTGAGGAACTCGCGCCGCCCGCGGTTGCCCGGGTCGGGCACCTCGGCGGCCAGTTCGACGTCGAGGACGTTGTAGGTGTTGGCGCCGTCCGCGTCGACCCCGTCGCAGTAGCGGACGGCTCGCACGTCCTCGGGTGACGCGATGATCCCCTCCGTCAGCAGGAACCCGTGGACCAGTTCGACGTCGTGGCCCGGGGTGCGCATCGTGACGGTGAGCGACCGCCCGCCGAGACGGATCTCGAGCGGCTCCTCGACCGCGAGGGCGTCCGGCCGACGGCGGGTGCCGTCCGGCGTGATGCGCAGGACCGGTCGGCGTGCGGTGACCCGGCCCACCTAGCGATCTCCGTTCGGTTCGAGAGGCACGACAACGGTTTTCGACGCCGAAGTGTTCGACTTCACCGCCACGTGGTCGAGTGGGGCGAGGGGATTGGTCTTCGAGTAGTAGGCGGCGGCGTTGCCGCGGGGGGTGCGGTACTCGACCACCCGGAAATCGAGGACCCGCCGTTCCTCGGCGGTGCCGTCGGCGGTCGCCCCCTCCGGCACCAAGTCCACCGGTGGCCCGTTGTGCAGCCCCATCTCGGCGATGTCCTCCCGGGGCCCCGTGCGCGTCATGACCCCATAGTGGCCCGATTCGGTCGGGTCCGCACGATCCGACGCACCGAACCACCAGGTAGTGTCGGCTAGCCTTACCTTCTCCTGCATGCACCACCACGACACGAAGGGTCCTTCGATGGGTGATCTCCAGTCGCGAGCCGGCGCAATCTCGCGCCGAGGATTCCTGATCGGCAGCTCCGGCGCGCTTCTCGCGTTCGCCGCCGCGTGCAGCAGCGGATCCGGCGACGGTGGTTCCGGCGGGGCCTCCGGTGCGACGATCACCCACAAGTACGGCCGCACGACGGTGCCGGAGAACCCGCAGCGGATCGTCAGCGTCGGCTACAACGACCAGGACGCGTTGCTCGCGCTCGGCGCGGTTCCCGTCGGCGTCTTCGACTGGTACGGCAATTATCCGTACGGGGTGTGGCCGTGGTCGCAGCCGCTGCTCGGCGACGCCCAGCCGGCGATCATCGGCAGCGCGAGCACCGGTATCGACGTCGAGAAGGTCGCGGCCGCCGCACCGGATCTCATCGTGGGCACGTACTCCGGACTGACCCAGGGGCAGTACGACAAGCTGTCCGCGCTCGCGCCGACCGTCGCACAGCCCGCGGGCGTCGCCGACTACGGCGTGCGTTGGCAGGACCAGACCACGATCCTCGGCGAGGCGCTCGGCAAGCAGGATCGGGCCGCCGAACTGGTGGCGGGTGTGCAGCAGCGCTTCACCGACGTGGCCGCGGCCAACCCGTCGTTCGCGGGCAAGACGGTTCTCGTCGGCGCACTCAAGGGTCCCGGCCAGTTCGGTGTGTACGGGCCCGAGGATCCCAAGGTCCGTTTCTTCACCGAGCTCGGCTTCGTGAATCCGCCTGTCGCGGAACAGGTCCGCAAGACCAATTTCGCGGAGATCAGCACCGAGCAGCTCTCCCTCGCGGACGTCGACCTGCTCGTCTGGTACGCGGGCGGCGGCTTCGGTGACGACCTGCGGGCCGAGCTGGCGAAGACACCCGTCTACCAGACCCTCGACGTCGTCAAGGACGGTCGGACGATCGTGCTCGAGGACGAGGCGGCCGAGGCGATGGCCTGGTCGACCGTGGTGAGCCTGCCGTACGCGCTGGACCAGATCCCGCCGCGCATCGCGCCCCTGTTCGCCTGAACCAGCCGGTACTCTCGCGGTCATGGGCGTGAGGCCAGTGACCCGAGCAGACATTCCGGCGCTGTCGCGCGCTCTCGCGGAAGCGTTCGACGACGACCCCGTCATGTGCTGGATGTTCCCGAACGACGCGAAACGTCCCACCGGGATGGCGCGTCTGTTCGCGGCGGAGACCCGCTACCACCACCTCGCCGGTGGCGGAGCGGAACTGGCGGAGACGCCCGACGGCACGATCGTCGGGGGCGCGCTCTGGGATCCGCCGGGCCGATGGAAGCAGTCGAGTTTCGATTCGCTGCGCAGCCTGCCCGCCGTCGTCCGCGCCCTCGGTGGCAAACTCCGCGTCGGCGCCGAGGTCTCGCACGCGCTCGAGTCCGCCCACCCCACCGCGCCGCACTGGTACCTGTCGACGATCGGGACGTCGTCGGCCGGGCGCGGCGGCGGCTACGGCAAGGCGCTGCTCAACTCCCGGTTGTCGCGTTGTGACGCCGAGGGGGCCCCGGCCTATCTCGAGTCCAGTAAGCACGCCAACATCCCGTACTACGAACGATTCGGGTTCGAGGTCACCGGCGAGATCGTGATCCCGAACGGCGGTCCGACGCTGTGGAAGATGTGGCGCGATCCACGCTGACTTCGGTGGCGTACCGATCAGTGGTACCAATCAGGGGTGACCTCCACCCCGCAGACCCCGCTCGGCACACCGTTCGACGACCTCGACGACTATCTGGCACTGGCCCGGCTGTCCGGACTGGTGTTGTCCCCGGACGGCTCGCGTCTCGTTATCTCGCAGGCAGTCCTCGACGCCGACGAGACCAAGTACGTGTCGGCGCTGTGGGAGATCGACCCCGCCGGTGACCGGTCCGCCCGCAGGATCACCTGGGGAGTCGAAGGCGAAGGGGGCGCGGCGTTCACCAGCACCGGCGACCTGCTGTTCACGGCGTCGCGGCCCGTACCCGGCGCGGCGGACGACGCACCGAATGGGTTGTGGCGGCTTCCGGCCGACGGCGGCGAGGCATCCCGTGTGGCCTGCCGCGGCGGCGGAATCTCCGGTGTCCGCGCGGCACGCTCGGCCCCGCGCGTGGTGGTGTCCACGTCCGCGCTGGCTGCCACCGTCGAGGACGACGAGCGGATCCGCGGCGAGCGCAAGGACAAGAAGGTCAAGGCGATCCTGCACACCGGATACCCGGTCCGACACTGGGATCACGACCTCGGTCCGGACGTCCCGCACCTGCTCGCCGGGACGACGGACGTCGACGGCGAGATCTCGCTCGACGACCTCACCCCGACCCCCGGCATCGCGCTGCGCGAGGCCGACTACGACCTGGCTCCCGACGGCTCGTTCGTCGTGAGCACGTGGTCGCTGCCGGGCGTTCTCGGCTCGATGCGCACCGTGCTGGTGCGCATCGATGCGGCGACGGGGGAGCGGACCACGATCGTCGACGACGACGGCGCGGACCTGTCGCGGCCGGTGATCTCGCCCGACGCTTCGAGCGTCGTGTACCTGCGTGAGTCGTACGGCGATGCCGAACAGGCGCCGCGGATCACGCTGCACCGCTTCGACTTCGAGGACGCCCGCGTCGTGGACCTCGCGTCGGGCTGGGATCGCTGGCCCACCTCGGCCGTGTGGCTCCCGGACTCCGCCGGTGTGCTGCTCACCGCCGACGAGCGAGGCCGCGGCCCCGTCTTCGTGCTGCGCGGCGACGGCACCCCGGCGCCGTTGACCACCGACGACGCCGCCTACTCCGATCTGCAAGTCGCCCCGGACGGCTCGGCGGTGTACGCGCTGCGGGCGTCGTACGCGCGCCCGCCGCACCCGGTCCGGATCGCCCTCACCGGGGTCGACGCGGGCACCGTCACGGAACTACGTGCCCCGTCGGAGCCGCCGCGGCTGCCGGGGCGGCTCACCGAGGTCGTCGGCCAGGCCGACGACGGCACTCCGCTGCGCGCGTGGCTGGCCCTACCGGAGTCCGCGTCGGCCGACGCGCCGGCGCCGCTCGTGCTGTGGGTGCACGGCGGACCGTTGAACTCGTGGAACACATGGTCGTGGCGATGGAACCCGTGGCTGCTGGTGGCGAAGGGCTACGCGGTGCTGCTGCCCGATCCGGCGTTGTCGACGGGCTACGGTCAGGATTTCGTCCAGCGCGGCTGGGGTCAGTGGGGCAAGGCGCCGTTCACCGATCTGATGGCGATCACCGACGCGGCCGTCGCGCTGCCCGAGATCGACGCGAAGCGCACCGCCGCGATGGGCGGCTCCTTCGGCGGCTACATGGCCAACTGGATCGCCGGGCACACCGACCGGTTCCAGGCGATCGTCACGCACGCGAGCCTGTGGGCGCTCGACCAGTTCGCCCCCACCACCGACGCCGCCTGGTACTGGGCCCGCGAGATGACCCCCGAGATGGCGTTCGAGAACTCGCCGCACCTGGCAGTCGCCGACATCGTCACCCCGATGCTGGTGATCCACGGCGACAAGGACTACCGCGTGCCGATCGGCGAGGGATTGCGCCTCTGGTACGAGCTGCTGTCCGAATCGGGGCTGCCCGCGGACGCCGAGGGCAAGACCGACCACCGCTTCCTCTACTTCCCCGACGAGAACCACTGGGTGCTCAGCCCCCAGCACGCCAAGGTCTGGTACCAGGTGGTCGAGTCCTTCCTCGCCGAGCACGTCCTCGAGGAGGACGTCCCGCTCCCCGACGTTCTCGGCTGACCGACTCTCCGCCCCCCGGGCCCGCCCTGCACCCCACTCTCCCCGCGTTTTGCGCACTTATCGCTACTTTTGGCTATCGGCATGTCGCGACAAGTGCGCAAAACGCGAGGGGATGTGGGGGGGATGGACGACACGCGTCCGGAGGTCGGTGAGGGAAGGCCTGCCCGGCGGCCGGCGTCGTTGTGGTGGCGTCTGACGGTCGGCTTGGTGATTCCACTTCTCGCCGCTGCGGCATGTCTGGTCGTGCTGTGGAGCTTGGTGCCGCCCGTCGTGTTCTACCCGCTGTACGTGCTGGCATGGGGAGCCCTGATCATCGTCGGCGTCGTGTGGCTGGCCGCGGTCGTGTTCGGTTCGATCCGCTACGGCTGGCGCGGCGTCACGCTCGTCGCGCCGGTCATCGTGCTGGTCACCGTCGGGCTGGCGGCCGCCGAGTTGCCGGGGCGATTCGGGTGGTGGGTTTCGAAGGACGACCTGCAGCGGGCAGCGATCGCGTGCGCGGATCCGGCCGACGCTACCGATGTCCGATCCCAACGGATCGGTGTGTACCGGGTGCATTCGGTCCAACGCGTCGGAGATCGCGGGTGCCGGTTCACTGTCGAGGGCGGGCTGGTCGACTTCGTGGGTGTCGCCTATTTGCCGGGTGAGCGGCCCTACCTCGGCGAGCCCCGCCGCGACGGGGACATCGGGTATCGGCACATCGAGGGGGACTGGTACGCGTTCGTCCAGCGCTTCTGATCCGCGTTTTGCGCACTTGTCGCGCTTGCGATCCCCGAAATCACGCGACAAGTGCGCGAAACGCGAGGGGAGGGGCGAGGGGTGGCGGGGGCGGTGGCGGGGGTGGCGAGCCGGGTCCGGGCGATTCGCCGTCACTGATTACGATTGGGGGGTGACCAGTGCGCCAGAGACTCCCCAGAACCCCGCAGACGCCCTCCCCAAGAGCTGGGACCCCAGCGCGGTAGAGGCCGACTTGTATCAGGGCTGGGTGGACGCCGGTTACTTCACCGCCGACGCGACGAGCGACAAGCCCGGCTACTCGATCGTGCTTCCCCCGCCGAACGTGACCGGCTCGCTGCACATGGGACACGCCCTCGACCACACCCTGATGGACGCGCTGTGCCGCCGCAAGCGGATGCAGGGGTTCGAGGTGCTGTGGCTGCCCGGCATGGACCACGCCGGTATCGCGACGCAGACCATCGTCGAGAAGCAGCTCGCGGCCGACGGCAAGAAGAAGGAAGACTTCGGCCGCGAGGCCTTCATCGAGAAGGTGTGGGACTGGAAGCGCGAGTCCGGCGGCACGATCCAGGGCCAGATGCGGCGCATCGGCGACGGCGTCGACTGGAGCCGCGACCGGTTCACCATGGACGAGGGGCTCTCCCGCGCCGTCCAGACGATCTTCAAGCGCCTCTACGACGACGGCCTGATCTACCGCGCCGAGCGGCTGGTCAACTGGTCGCCGGTGCTGCAGACCGCGATCTCCGACATCGAGGTGAAGTTCGAGGAGGTCGAGGGTGAGCTCGTCTCGCTGCGCTACGGCTCCCTCAGCGACGACGAGCCGCACGTCATCGTCGCCACCACCCGCGTCGAGACGATGCTCGGTGACACCGCCGTCGCCGTCCACCCCGACGACGAGCGCTACAAGGACCTGATCGGCACCACGCTCGAGCACCCGTTCACGGGTCGGCAGATTCCGATCATCGCGGACGACTACGTCGATCCCGCGTTCGGCACGGGCGCCGTGAAGATCACCCCGGCGCACGACCCCAACGACTTCGAGATGGGCCTGCGGCACAACCTGCCGATGCCCACCATCATGGACAAGACCGGCAAGATCGCCGACACCGGAACGCAGTTCGACGGCATGGACCGCTTCGAGGCCCGCGTCAAGGTGCGCGAGGCGCTCGCCGAGCAGGGCCGCGTCGTCGCCGAGAAGCGTCCGTACGTGCACAGCGTCGGACACTCCGAGCGCTCCGGGGAGACCATCGAACCGCGGCTGTCGATGCAGTGGTGGGTCAAGGTCGACGCGCTGGCCAAAGCCGCGGGCGACGCGGTCCGTGGCGGCGACACCGTCATCCACCCGGCCAGCCAGGAGCCTCGCTGGTTCGCGTGGGTCGACAACATGCACGACTGGTGCATCTCGCGTCAGCTGTGGTGGGGCCACCGCATCCCGATCTGGTACGGCCCGAACGGTGAGGTGCAGTGCTTCGGCCCGGACGAGACCGCACCCGAGGGCTGGGAGCAGGACCCCGACGTCCTCGACACCTGGTTCTCGTCCGGGCTGTGGCCGTTCTCCACGATGGGCTGGCCCGAGAAGACCGCCGAGATCGAGAAGTTCTATCCGACAAGCGTTCTCGTCACCGGCTACGACATCCTGTTCTTCTGGGTGGCCCGGATGATGATGTTCGGCACGTACGTCGCCGGCGACGACGCGGTGCAGGGCGGCAAGGTCCCGTTCAAGGACCTGTTCCTGCACGGCCTGGTGCGCGACCAGTTCGGCAAGAAGATGTCGAAGTCGCGCGGCAACGGCATCGACCCGCTCGACTGGGTGGACCGCTTCGGCGCCGACGCGCTGCGCTTCACGCTGGCCCGCGGTGCGAACCCGGGCAGCGACCTGGCCGTCGGCGAGGACCACGCGCAGTCGTCGCGCAACTTCGCGAACAAGCTGTTCAACGCCACCAAGTTCGCGCTCATGAACGGTGCGGTCGTTGCCGACCTGCCGGCCCGCGACGCGCTCACCGACGCCGACCGCTGGATCCTCGACCGGCTCGAGCAGGTCCGCGGCGAGGTCGACGAGGCGTTCGAGAAGTTCGAGTTCTCCAAGGCCTGCGAGGCGCTCTACCACTTCGCGTGGGACGAGGTGTGCGACTGGTACCTCGAACTCGCCAAGCCGCAGCTCGCCGAGGGCAGCGTGTACACCGACGGTACGAAGGCCGTGCTGGGCAACGTCCTCGACACGCTGCTGCGGATGCTGCACCCGGTGATCCCGTTCGTCACCGAGACGCTCTGGAAGGTGCTCACCGGCGGCGAGTCCGTGGTCGTCGCCGACTGGCCGGTCGCGACCGGCATCGCGACGGATCCCGTTGCCGCGCAGCGGGTCGAGGACATGCAGCGTCTCGTCACCGAGGTGCGCCGCTTCCGCAGCGACCAGGGACTCAAGCCGTCGCAGAAGGTGGCCGCGCGCCTGACCGGTGCCGCCGAGGCCGACATCGAGTCGCAGCTGGCGTCGGTCGCGTTCCTCGCGAAGCTGACCGAGCCCACCGAGACGTTCGCGGCCACCGCGTCCGTCGAGGTGCGACTGAGCAAGGCCACCGTCACCGTCGAGCTGGACACGTCGGGCGCCGTGGATCTCGGGGCGGAGAAGAAGCGTCTCGAGAAGGACCTCGCGGTCGCCGAGAAGGAGCTCGCCGGCACCACTGCCAAGCTGTCGAACGAAGCGTTCCTCGCCAAGGCGCCCGACGCGGTCGTCGACAAGATCCGCGCCCGCCGGCAGGTGGCCCAGGAGGAGATCGCACGCATGTCGGCACGTCTGAAGGAGCTGGGCGGAGCGTGAGTACCGAACGTCCGGGCGCACCCGACCCGGTCGACCTCGCCGAACTCGCGCTCGTCGAGGCTGAGCTGGACCAGCGGTGGCCCGAGACCAAGATCGAGCCGTCGCTGACCCGGATCTCCGCGCTGATGGACCTGCTCGGCTCGCCGCAGCACAGCTATCCGGCCATCCACGTCGCCGGCACCAACGGCAAGACGTCGGTGACGCGGATGATCGACGCGCTGATGACGCACCTGCATCGTCGGACCGGCCGGACCACCAGCCCGCACCTGCAGCTGGCGACGGAACGGATCAGCATCGACGGGTCCCCGATCTCGGTCCGCACCTATGTCGACACCTACCGGGAGATCGAGCCGTACATCCGGATGATCGACCAGCAGTCCGAGGCTGCCGGCGGCCCCGCGATGAGCAAGTTCGAGGTCACCACCGCGATGGCGTACGCGGCCTTCGCCGAGGCGCCCGTGGACGTCGCGGTCGTCGAGACCGGGCTGGGTGGCAAGTGGGATGCGACCAACGTCATCGACGCGCAGGTCGCGGTGATCACCCCGATCGGCCTGGACCACATGGACTACCTCGGCCCCGATCTCGCGTCGATCGCGGGGGAGAAGGCCGGAATCATCAAGAAGGGCCGCGAGAGCGGCGTCGAGGGTGTCGCGCCGGTCGACACCGTCGCCATCATCGCCGAGCAGGCCCCCGAGGTCATGGACGTCCTGCTGCGGCGGGCCGTCGAGGTCGACGCGGCCGTCGCCCGCGAGGGATCCGAGTTCCGGGTTCTGCGCCGACAGATCGCGATCGGCGGCCAGCAACTCGAGCTGCAGGGACTCGGCGGCGTGTACGAGGACATCTTCCTGCCGCTGCACGGCGAGCACCAGGCGCGCAATGCGTCGCTCGCCCTCGCCGCGGTGGAGGCGTTCTTCGGTGCCGGCCCGGACCGGCAGCTCGACGCGGACGCGATCCGCGCGGGCTTCGCGTCGGTCGTCAATCCCGGACGGCTCGAGCGGGTCCGTAACGCGCCGACGGTGTTCCTGGACGCCGCGCACAATCCGCACGGCGCACAGGCACTCGCGGCCGCCTTGTCGGCGGAGTTCGACTTCCGCAAGCTCGTCGGCGTCGTGAGCGTCATGGGTGACAAGGACGTCGACGGGATCCTGTCGGCCCTCGAGCCGGTGTTCGACGAGATCGTCGTGACCCACAACGGGTCGCCGCGCGCGATGGATGTCGAGGATCTCGCCAACCGTGCAGTCGCGCGGTTCGGCGACGAACGTGTCGTGGTGGCGTCCACCCTGCCGGACGCCCTCGAGACCGCGATCGGGTTGGCCGAGGAGGTCGCCGAACCAGGTGAGGCAGTATCGGGAGCGGGTGTCGTCGTCACCGGGTCCGTCGTGACCGCCGGCGTCGCCCGATCCCTGTTCGGAAAGGACCCCGCGTGAGCGACAACCCGGAACCCGAGTTCCGTGCCCCGGTGAACGATCCGTGGAAGGGGTTCCGCGGCGTGATGGCCGGGACCCTCATCCTCGAGGCCATCGTCGTGCTGCTGGCGCTGCCGGTCGTGGCGGTCGTGAACTCGACGGGCCTGACGTGGGCCTCGGGCCTCTACATCTGCGTGCTGGCACTGCTCATGATCCTGGGCGCGGGCGTACAGGGGAAGCCGTGGGCGATGAAGTTCAACCTGACGCTGCAGGTTGCGACGATCCTCGGCTTCTTCATCGACATCTCGCTCGGTGTTATCGGTGTGCTCTTCGGCGCGGTCTGGCTGTACATCGTGTACCTGCGCAAGGACATCTCCGAGCGCATCGCGCGGGGTCTGCTGCCGGGACAACGAGACTGACCGTCTAGGCTGTTCGCCGTGACTGAGCGCACCCTGGTACTGATCAAGCCCGACGGCGTGGCCCGCGGCTACGTCGGCGAGATCCTCTCCCGCATCGAACGCAAGGGCCTGACCATTGCGGCGATGGAGATGCGGACCGCGCCGAACGACGTGGCCGCCACGCACTACGCCGAGCACGAGGGCAAGCCCTTCTACCCGGGGCTGCTCGAGTTCATCACCTCGGGTCCGCTCGTGGCGGCGGTTCTCGAAGGTCCGCGGGCGATCGCGGCGTTCCGCCAGATCGCCGGCGGCACCGACCCCGTCGAGAAGGCTGTTCCCGGCACCATTCGTGCCGATCTCGCGCTGGACGGCGGACAGAATCTGGTCCACGGATCCGACTCCGTGGAATCCGCCGAGCGGGAGATCGCGCTCTGGTTTCCGCAGCTCGCACGGGTCTGACACCCTCTACCTCAGGACGCTCCCGGGCTTTCGTGCCCGCGGAGCGTCCCTTCGTTTCGGCACCTATCGGTGCGCCGCTGGGCGGACAAACCGCTGCCGTGTGGGATACTGGGGGAGGCCGGACCGCAATTTGGTTCCACGCGGATTCGGCCGGATGACACCCACGGAACGAAGCCCGTCATCGCTGCCACATCAGTACAGGTAATCCCTGTCACGTGAGGCACGCTGGATGAGCAGGCGCTCGGGCCGTGATCGGTCAGGCGCATGCGCCGTGGATCGCCGCCATCCAGCCAGGCACCGCGCGATTCTGCAGTGATAACGGACACTGTGGAGTACGTGGAGCGAGACCAGACAATCTCGTGCCCGAGGTACGAGTACACAACCATCGCCCCCGCGCGGCCGCGTCACATTCGACAGACAGACGGATGGACGCGCCCGGGGGCTCGAGGAGAATACGTGGCCGATCAAGCGCCGCCCGAAAACGTGCAGGAACCGATCGTGGAAGCGTCGGTCCAAGCGAGTGCCACCCCGGCACTGCCCGAGAAGATCCGCGCCCACGCGTTGGCCAAGCTTCTCGGTGTGACGAGCAAGCAGGTCCTCGCCGAGGCCGCCGCACTCGGCACCGAGCTGCGCAGCGCGCAGTCGAGTCTGACCCGTGAGATCGCGGAGCGTATCCACGCCACCGTGACGGGGACTGCTGCCGGGGCCGAGCAGGTGACCGCACCGGTCGCCGCCACCGAGCCAGAAGCCACCGAGCCAGAAGCCGCCGAGCAGGTAGCCCCCGAGGAGACCCCGCCGGCCGAGAAGCCGGCGCCCCGTAAGCGGGCCCGCAAGAAGGCTGCCCCCAAGGCCGAGAAGCCGGCCGAGTCCGCCCCGTCGCCCACGACGGCGGAGGAGTCGGCAGAGACCTCCGGCGTGGGCGAAACGCTCTTCACGGACGCCGAGCCCGCCGCCGAGAAGGAAGAGGCCGCCGCTCCTGCGGTAGTGCAGGCACCGTTGTTCCTGCAGCCCGACGCCGCGGCAGCGGAGCCTGCTCCGCGTCGTCGGCGCAGCCGTCGGGCCGCGGCAGCCCCCGAGGTGACCGAGGAGCCGCAGCCGGAGAAGGTGGCGTCCGCCGCGGAGCCGGCCGCCGACAAGGCTTCGGCCGAGGCGACCGACACCGAGGCCACCGCAGACTCCTCGGAGTCGTCGGAGTCGTCCGCCTCGTCCGACGCCGGGGAGTCGACCGATACCGAGAGCGGCGATCAGCAGCGTCGCCGTCGCCGGGGCCGTCGCGGCCGCGGCCGTGGGCGCGGCGAGCAGCACGCCGAGGGCGAGACCGAGGACACCGACAAGACCGAGGAGACCGCCTCGGAAGCCGCCGAATCGACCGGCAAGAACGCCGACGACACGGCAGCCGAGGCCGGTACCGAGAGTACCGAGGCATCCGAGGGCGAGGCGTCGGAGTCCGACGACGAGGGTGACGGCTCGAGCCGTCGTCGGCGCCGTCGTCGTCGCCGTCGCGGCGGCGCCGACGGTGAGGTCGCCTCCGAGGACGATCCGCCGAACACCGTCGTGCACGAGCGTGAGCCGCGAAACAAGCCGCGGACCAAGGACGAGGTGCAGGGGATCAGCGGATCCACCCGACTCGAGGCGAAGCGTCAGCGTCGCCGCGACGGTCGGGACGCCGGACGTCGTCGCCCGCCGATCCTGAGCGAGTCGGAGTTCCTGGCCCGCCGCGAGGCGGTCGACCGGGTCATGGTCGTCCGCGAGAAGGTCGGTGGTGCCAACCCGGCAGCGTCGACGCAGGTCGCGGTCCTCGAGGACGGCGTGCTCGTGGAGCACTTCGTCACCGGGTCGTCCTCCACGTCGATGGTCGGAAACGTCTACCTGGGTCGTGTGCAGAACGTGCTGCCCAGCATGGAGGCCGCCTTCATCGACATCGGCCGCGGACGCAACGGCGTCCTGTACGCGGGCGAGGTCAACTGGGAGGCCGCCGGTCTCGGTGGGCGCGAGCGCAAGATCGAGCAGGCGCTCAAGCCCGGCGATCAGGTGCTGGTGCAGGTCAGCAAGGACCCGGTGGGGCACAAGGGCGCCCGCCTGACCACGCAGATCAGCCTGGCCGGACGGTTCCTCGTGTACGTGCCCGGCGGAACGTCCACCGGCATCAGCCGAAAGCTGCCCGACACCGAGCGCAAGCGTCTCAAGGAGATTCTCCGCGAGATCGTGCCGGCCGACGCCGGTGTGATCATCCGGACGGCGTCCGAGGGCGTCAGCGAGGAGGAACTGTCCCGCGACGTCACCCGTCTGCAGACGCAGTGGGCGACGATCGAGGAGCAGGCCGCGAAGGCGAAGGACGGCAAGTCCGGTTCGCCGCAGGCGCTGTACGAGGAGCCCGACCTCCTCGTCAAGGTTGTGCGTGACCTGTTCAACGAGGACTTCTCGAAGCTGGTGATCGAGGGCGAGAAGGCCTGGAACACCGTCGAGACCTACATCAAGACGGTGGCGCCGGACCTGCTGCCGCGCGTCGAGCGGCACGATCCCGCGCCGGGCACCCCGGACGTCTTCGAGACCCACCGCATCGACGAGCAGCTCGCGAAGGCACTCGATCGGAAAGTCTGGCTGCCTTCCGGTGGCACGCTGGTGATCGACCGCACCGAGGCGATGACCGTGGTCGACGTCAACACCGGCAAGTTCACCGGTGCCGGCGGCAACCTCGAGGAGACCGTCACGCGGAACAACCTCGAGGCTGCCGAGGAGATCGTGCGGCAGATGCGCCTGCGCGACATCGGCGGCATGATCGTCATCGACTTCATCGACATGGTGCTCGAGTCGAACCGCGATCTGGTGCTGCGCCGACTCACCGAGTCGCTGGGCCGGGACCGCACCCGCCACCAGGTGTCCGAGGTGACGTCGCTGGGCCTGGTCCAGGTCACGCGCAAGAAGCTCGGCACCGGGCTGGTCGAAGCGTTCTCGACCACGTGCGAGCACTGCCACGGGCGCGGCATCATCGTCCACACCGAGCCGGTGGAGACGAAGTCGTCCGACGACGGTGGCCGCGGCCAGGGGCAGGGCAAGGAGTCGGGCGGTGGTGGCCGCAAGAAGCGTGGCCGCGATCGCGCGGCGGCGGCGACGCCGGCACCGACGCCCGAACCGGAGTCCAACGGTCAGCACGCGCACCCGTCCGCCGAGGAGGCGGCCGCCGACGCGACCGTCAAGCGTGCCCACCCGGTCGCGCTCGCGATGGCGTCGCACCACCCCGACCACGATCCGTCCGGCGGGCCGGCGGCCGAGGAAGCAGCGCCGCCGTCCGAGGAAGCAGCGCCGGCGGCCGAGGACGCCACGCAGACCTCGCCGGCCGACGTCGCGCAGCCGGACACGGTCGAGACGCCGCGGACGGAGCCGGAGGCAACACCCGAGCCGCAGGCGACGGCGGAACCGACGTCCGAGTCCGCACCCGAACCGGAGGCGGCGCCGCGCCGTCGACGGAGCCGACGGGTCTCCCGCGAGGCGGCCGCACCGGCGGCGGACAGCCCCGAGTCGGGGACGGTGTTCGTGATGTCCGCCACGGAGCCCGCTCCGACGGCCGAAGTCCCGGCGGCATCCGAGCCGGCGCCCGAGGCAGCGGAGGGCACGTCGTCGCCCGATGGCGAGGCTCCCGCCGAGCCTGCAGTCGCTCCACGCAAGCCGCGTCGTCGCCGTGCCGCCGCACGTCCCGCCGGTCCTCCGGTGGACGCCGACGCCTGATTCGTCCCGTGGTGCTTCACCGCTCCGTCGACTTCGGGCGGTGAAGCACCACAGCGGGAACGGTGTTGCGTCAGTTTGACCCTGACGGCCACTGTCCCGTAATCTTGACCGGTCGCTACCCGGCGATACCGCTCTGCTGCGCCCGCTTCGGGCCTACCACGGGCGCGCAAGGGGTAGCTGCCACACCAGACCAGTCGCGCAGCAACGAAAGCCTCACGGCAGCGGCGCGAGCACGTTCGAAGTAGCAAGGGGTAGCCGTCCGATGGCAACGTACGCGATCGTCAAGACCGGCGGAAAGCAGTACAAGGTCGCTGTTGGTGACCTCGTCAAGGTCGAGAAGATCGAGGGTGAGCCCGGCACCGCTGTCTCGCTTGCCCCGGTCCTCGTGGTCGATGGGTCCGAGCTGACCACCGACGCCGACAAGCTGGCGAAGATCTCCGTGACCGGTGAGGTCGTCGAGCACACCAAGGGCCCGAAGATCCGGATCCACAAGTTCAAGAACAAGACCGGCTACCACAAGCGCCAGGGTCACCGTCAGAAGCTGACGGTCCTCAAGGTCACCGGCATCAAGTAGCTCGACCTTTTCACCGATTCAGCTTTCACCGATTCCTGGGAGGGATTCGACATGGCACATAAGAAGGGTGCATCCAGCTCCCGTAACGGTCGCGATTCAAACGCACAGCGACTCGGCGTGAAGCGCTTCGGCGGCCAGTCCGTCAGCGCCGGCGAGATCCTCGTGCGTCAGCGCGGCACCCACTTCCACCCCGGCGTGAACGTCGGCCGTGGCGGTGACGACACCCTGTTCGCTCTCGCTGCGGGCGCCGTCGAGTTCGGCACCAAGCGTGGGCGCAAGACCGTGAACATCGTTCCGGTCGCGGCAGAGGCCTGAGCCTGCTGCCAACTGTGATCCGGACTGCGGTCGTGTCGATGCACTGACGAGTCCGACATCACATCCGATCTCCCAATAGGGGCGGGCCAGGGTCTCACAACCCTGCCCGCCCCTATTGTTGTTTCCAGAACGGTGCGCTCGGCGCGCCGCCCTCTCCGCCCGAAGAATTGACTGAGGAAGGATCCGGCAGTCATGTCCCGATTCATTGACCGCGTGGTGCTGCACGTCAGCGCCGGAAAAGGCGGCAATGGTTGCGCCTCCGTCCACCGCGAGAAGTTCAAGCCGCTCGGCGGCCCCGACGGTGGCAACGGTGGTCGCGGCGGAGATGTCGTGCTCGAGGTGGACCGCAACGTCCACACCCTCCTCGACTTCCACTTCCATCCGCGCGCCAAGGCGACCAACGGCACCCAGGGCATGGGTGGCAACCGTGAAGGTGCCAACGGCTCGGACCTGATCCTCAAGGTGCCGGACGGCACCGTCGTGGTCGACAAGGACGGCGAGGTCCTCGCCGACCTGGTCGGTATCGGTACCCGTTTCGTCGCGGCGCGCGGTGGTCGCGGTGGTCTCGGCAACGCGTCGTTGGCGTCCAAGGCGCGCAAGGCTCCCGGTTTCGCGCTGCTCGGCGAGGACGGCGAGTCGGGCGACCTGATCCTCGAACTCAAGTCGGTCGCCGACGTCGGCCTCGTCGGATTCCCGTCCGCCGGCAAGTCGTCGCTCGTGTCGGTGCTGTCGGCCGCGAAGCCGAAGATCGGTGACTACCCCTTCACGACTCTGCAGCCCAACCTGGGTGTGGTGTCGAGTGGCGACACGACGTTCACCGTCGCCGACGTCCCGGGCCTGATCCCCGGCGCCAGTGAGGGACGCGGTCTGGGTCTGGACTTCCTGCGCCACCTGGAGCGCTGCGCGGTGCTCGCGCACGTCGTCGACTGTGCGACGCTCGAGCCCGGACGCGACCCGATCTCCGACGTCGACGCCCTCGAGACGGAGCTGGCGGCGTACCAGCCCGCGCTCAAGGGCGATGCCGGACTGGGCGATCTCGCCGACCGTCCGCGCATCGTGATCCTCAACAAGGCCGACGTACCCGAGGCGGCCGAGCTCGCCGAGATGGTGACGCCGGACTTCGAGGCGCGCGGTTGGCCGGTGTTCACGATCTCGGCCGTCAGCCGGGAGGGTCTGCGGCCCTTGACCTTTGCGCTCGCCAAGATGGTGGCCGAGTACCGCGAGGCGCATCCGCCGGCGGAGCCGAAGCGTCAGGTGATCCGACCGATCGCGGCCAAGGAGACCGGCTTCGACGTCATCGCCGATCCGGACACACCGGGTGGATTCATCGTGCGGGGCACTCAGCCTGAGCGCTGGGTGCGCCAGACGGCGTTCGACAACGACGAGGCCGTCGGCTACCTCGCGGACCGTCTTGCCCGTCTCGGCGTCGAGGACGCGTTGGTCAAGCACGGCGCCGAACCGGGCGCGTTCGTCACCATCGGTGACGTCGGATTCGAGTGGGAGCCGCAGACCGCGGCTGGTGTCGACATCATCCGTACCGGACGCGGCACCGACGCGCGTCTCGACCAGGACGAGCGCATCGGTGCTGCCGAGCGCAAGCACGCCCGCCGGGTCCGCCGGGGACTCGAGAGCGAGGATCCCGAGAACCGGTGAGCGAGACCAGAGCGGCCATCGCGTCCGCGCGCAGCATCGTCGTCAAGATCGGATCCTCGGCACTCACGAGCCTGATCGGCGGACTCGACGTCGGACGGCTGAACCTGCTCGCGGACGCGCTGGAGGCGCGGATGCGGGCCGGGTCGGACGTCGTCGTGGTGTCGTCGGGCGCTGTGGGAGCGGGCCTGGCTCCGCTCGGATTGACGCACCGCCCAAGGGATCTCGCGACGAAACAGGCGGCCGCCAGCGTCGGTCAGCTGGCCTTGGCGCATGCGTGGGGCACGTCGTTCGCACGATACGGGCGCACTGTCGGACAGGTGTTGCTCACTGCCGACGACATCGCCCGCCGTACCCAGCACCGCAACGCGCAGCGCACCCTCGACCGACTGCGGGCCCTGCACGCGGTCGCGATCGTCAACGAGAACGACACGGTCGCGACGACGGAACTGCGGTTCGGCGACAACGATCGGCTCGCGGCACTCGTCGCGCACCTGGTCGGGGCGGACGCCCTGGTGCTGCTCTCGGACGTCGACGGCCTCTACGACGGCGACCCCCGAAAAGGCGGCGCCACACTGATTCCGGAGGTCAACAGCCCCGAGGACCTCGACGGTGTGGTCGCCGGGTCAGGCGGAGCATTGGGTACGGGCGGGATGGCGTCCAAGCTGTCGGCGGCCCGGCTGGCGGCCGACTCGGGTGTGCCGGTGCTGTTGACCGCGGCATCGGACGCCGCGACGGCACTGACCACCGCCGACGTCGGCACCGTGTTCGCGGCCCGGCCGCACCGGATGTCGGCCCGCAAGTTCTGGGTCAGGCACGCTGCGGACACGCAGGGCGCGCTGCACCTCGACGCGGGCGCCGTACGGGCGGTCGTCGAGCGTCGGCGTTCGCTGCTGCCGGCGGGGATCACCGCCGTCGGCGGCCGGTTCTACGGCGGCGACGTGGTGTCCATCGTCGGACCCGACGACCGTCCCGTCGCGCGCGGCGTGGTGGCGTACGACTCGACGGAGATCGAGGACATGCTGGGCCACTCGACCACGGACCTTCCCGCCGACATGCATCGTCCCGTCGTGCACGCCGACGACCTGGTGGCTCTGTAGCCGTCCGTTCAACCGGGCAGCGCGGACACGAGCGACTCGAGCACGTCCGAGCAGCCGTCCTCGATCTTGAGGGTGGCGAACTCGTCGCCCCGCGTGGCGCCGCGATTGACGATGACGATGGGCAGGCCAGCCCGGGCGGCGCGGCGGACGAAGCGCAGACCCGACATCACGGTCAGCGACGATCCCGCGACCAGCAGGGCGTCGGCGCCGGCAACCATCTCGAAAGCCGCGGTCACGCGCGGTTTCGGCACGCTCTCGCCGAAGTAGACGATGTCGGGCTTGAGCATGCCGCCGCACTGCTCGCAGTCGACCATCCGGAAGTGGTCGGTGGTTTCGATCACGGCGTCCGCGTCGGGTGCGATCTCGACACCCGTGGCGGCGGCAACGGTCTCCGCGAAGCCGGGGTTGGCGGCATCGAGGCGGTCGGCGAGCGTCATCCGGGACGTCTGCGCGCCGCAGTCCAGGCACCGCACCTGTGCGTAGCTGCCGTGCAGGTCGATCACCTGCCGGGTACCGGCCTTGGTGTGCAGCAGATCGACGTTCTGAGTGATGACGCCGTGCACCACGCCTGCCCGTTCGAGTGCGGCGACGGCGCGATGCCCGGTGTTGGGGCGGGCGGCGTCCATGAAGCGCCAACCGAGGTGGTTGCGCGCCCAGTAGTGCCGGCGGAACGAGGGATCACCCACGAACTGCTGATAGGTCATGGGGTTCCGTGGCGGCGAATCGGGCCCGCGGTAGTCGGGGATACCGGAGTCGGTGGAGATACCTGCCCCGGTGAGCACGCACACGCGGCGGCCGTGGAGCAGTTCGAGCATTCGGTCGATCACCCGATCCAGGGTAGGCGTGTCCGATCCGTTCAATCGGCCGCGGCGTCCGCCGTCGGACACTGGTCGCCATGACCACAGTGAACCCGATTCCCGACGGATACCGAACCCTCACGCCGTACCTGGCGGTACCGGACGGCCACGCCGCGCTGGACTTCTACGTCCGAGGACTCGGCGCGGTGATCGTCGACCGGATGGATGCCCCGGACGGCACCGTGATGCACGCCGAGATCCGGATCGGCGACTCGATGCTCCAGCTGTCACAGGAGATGCCCGACTTCGGACTGAAGGCGCCAGAACAGGGCTGGGTGCACTCCTCGCTGGTGGTGTACGTCGAGGACACCGACGCGTTCGTCGACTCCGCGGTGCGGGCCGGCGCCACCCTCGTCACGCCCGTGGCCGACGCGTTCTCCGGCGACCGGCACGGTGTGTTCCTCGACCCGTTCGGGCACCGCTGGGCCGTCTGCACCCGCATCGAGGACGTCCCGCCCGCCGAGGTGGCGCGGCGGGCACGCGAGTTGTTCTTTCCCGATCCGGTGTCCTGACGACGCCACCACGCCGCGATTTCGCGGGAAACGCCACCGCGAGCGGTTTGACTCTCTATCGTGACCGAATTGGACATATGTCCACGTCGGCGCCGTTCGGGCGCCGGCCGCACTCGGTCCGCGCAACGAGAGAGCTCTTCATGGTGTCCACATCCCCGTCCGGTGAGTCCGGCGCGTCCACGCGCCGGGCTCACGTCGTCCGCACAGTTCTCGCGTTGGTCGTCATCGCGCCGCTCGCGATCGCCGGCTTCTACATGTGGGCGCTGTGGAATCCGGGCGACACCGTGAGCCGTCTGCCCGTCGCGATCGTCAACGCAGACGCGGGCGCCGAGGTCGACGGCACCCGGATCGTCGCGGGCGACGACGTCGTCGCCGGTCTGGTCGACAGCGGCGACGTCGACTGGAAGGTCGTCTCGGCGCAACAGGCCCAGGACGGCGTCGACGACGGCACCTACTACTTCTCGGTCCTGATCCCGGAGACGTTCAGCGCCGACGTCGCCAGCGCCGCGAGTGGCAGCGGCCGCAAGGCCCAGCTCGATGTCGTCTACAACGACTACAACAGTCTCGTCGCCACACCGGTCGGGGAGAGCGTCGTCGCGCAGGTGCGTTCGGCCGTCTCGGAGTCGATCGGTGAGCAGTCCGTCGATCAGGTCCTCATCGGGCTCGGTGACCTAGGCAAGGGCTTCGGCGAGGCGGCGGCCGGCGCGCAGCAGCTGTCGGCCGGTACGAAGGACGCGCTCGCCGGCACCAACGAGCTCTACGCCGGCAGCAAGGAGCTGTCGACGGGACTCGGTGAGGCGAACCAGGGTGGAAAGGAACTCGCGGCTGGTGCCGGGGAACTCGCGGCCGGCGCCGGCCAGGCTGCGGCGGGCTCGGGTGAGCTGAGCGCCGGACTGAACCAACTGGTGGGCGGCACGGACGAGCTGGGGGCCGGCGCGAAACAGATCAGCGAGCTCGTCGACACGGTCACCGGACCGCTGCTCAGCATCCTCGGTGAACAGGGCGAGATCCAGTCCCAGCTCGTCGAGCTGCGGGACGGCGCACGGGAGCTGGCACGTCAGCTCACCGATCCGTCGGCGGACTACCGCGGCGGCCTGATGTCGGCGGCTGCGGGTGCCGGGGAGCTGAACACCGGGCTCGGCGAACTGTCGTCGGGAGCGAACCAGCTGAGCACCGGCGCGAACGAATTGTCGGCGGGACTGGGGCAGCTGAACACCGGCGGAATCCAGCTGCGGGACGGACTGGGGCAGCTGTCGACCGGCATGGGCCAGCTCGACAGCGGAAGCAACGAACTCGCGACCGGGCTGACCGACGGCGCCGCGCAGGTTCCCCAGTTCACCGACGAAGAACGGGCCACCACGGCAGGGCTCCTGTCCGCGCCCGTCGCCGTCGAGGAGAAGTACGCCTACCCGGCCGCCGGATTCGGGCCTGGTGCGGTGCCGGCTGTGATGTCGGTGCTGTTGTTCCTCGTCGGCATCCTGATCTGGTTCGTCGTCCGTCCGCGTCGGGGAAGCCCGCAGCGCGTGCACGAGAACGTGATCCGGGAGGGGCTGCGTCGCTACCGGGTGCCGGCGCTCGTCACGCTCGTCGCGGCGCTCGTGGCGACGGTGGTCTCGCTCGTCGTCGCCGACGCGGATCCGCCGAGCGTTCTGGCCCTCGCCGCTGTCATGATCCTCGTGGGTGCGGCGGCGGTGGCGCTGGGACGGCTCTTCACGGTGGTCTTCGGTGCGGTGAACGGCACCTTTGTGGCGTTGGGGGCGTTGATGATCCAGATCTTCGCTTTCGGCGCCGTCTACCCGATCGAGCAGATGCCCGCCCCGCTGCAGTGGTTGCACGCACTGATGCCGCTGACGTGGGCGCGCAACGCCATGCGGATGGTCCTCGTCGGCTACTACGGGCCGCGGTTCTGGACGGCGGTCGCAGGCCTCGTCGCGCTGATCGTCGTCGCCGTGGCGTTCACCATCTGGTGGCGACGTCGCCAGGAACCGGTCGGGGACGACGTTCCCCCGATGGACGACCCCACCGTCGTGATGGAGCGCGTCGGCTGATCAGCACGATCCGCAGCAACGGTCAGGGCCCGGTCGAGTAGTTCGACCGGGCCCTGACTGTTGTGGAGATCTACGAGGCGGCGCGCTCGTCCTCGTCGAGGGTGACGAGCGGGTAGACACCGTTCTCGTCGTGTACCTCGCGTCCGGTGACCGGAGGGTTGAACACGCACAACATGCGCATCGTGGTGACAGGTTCCACCCGGTGTCGCTCGTGCCCGTTCAACAGGTACATCGTCCCGGGCCGGAGCTGGTACACCTCGCCGCTGTCGAGGTCGGTGAGGATGCCGTCGCCCTCGATCAACCACACCGCCTCGATGTGGTTGGCGTAGTGGAACTCGTTGACCGATCCCGCGCGAATGGTGGTCTCGTGGAACGAGAATCCGACGCCGTCGCCGGCGAGCACGATGCGTTTGCTGCGCCAGTTTCCGTCCTCGCTCGTGATGTCGCGGTCGGTGTCGGTGATCTCGTCGGTGGTGCGAACGATCATGAAAGCTCCTCTCGTCGCTACGTTTCCGGTTGGCCCGGGGGTGTCAGGCGAAGACCTTGGCGGTGGCCTCGGCCAGGATGCTCAGTCCGTGGTCGAGTTCGGCCTCGGTGATGGTCAGCGGCGGCAGCAGCTTGACCACCTCGTCGGACGGTCCCGAGGTCTCGGCGAGCAGCCCCTCGTCGAATGCGATTCCGCACACCTTGACGGCCATACCGGGATCGGCGAACACCAGACCCTGGACCATGCCGCGGCCGCGGGTGCTGACGCCGTCGAAAGTCTGGGCCAGGTTCGAGAAGATCTGGCTGATTCGCTCACCCTTCGCGAGCGTGGACTTCTGCAGCGCGTCGTCGGCCCAGTAGTGATCGAGGGCCGCGGTGGCCGTCACGAAAGCCGGGTTGTTGCCGCGGAATGTGCCGTTGTGCTCGCCCGGTGCCCAGAGGTCGAGTTCGGGCTTGAAGAGCGTGAGCGCCATCGGCAGGCCGTAGCCGCCGATCGACTTCGACAGGGTCACGATGTCCGGGGTGATCCCGGCGACCTCGAACGAGAAGAACGGACCGGTTCGGCCGCAGCCCATCTGGACGTCGTCCACGATGAGCAGGATGTCGCGCCGCTGGCACAGGTCGGCGAGGGCCCGAAGCCATTCGGGCCGTGCGACGTTGACGCCGCCCTCACCCTGGACGGTCTCGACGATCACCGCGGCGGGACGGTTGAGCCCGCTGCCCGAGTCGTCGAGCACGCGTTCGAACCACTGGAAGTCTTCGGTGACTCCGCCGAAGTAGTTGTCGAACGGCATGGGGGTGGCGTGCACCAACGGAACACCGGCACCCGCACGCTTCATCGAGTTGCCGGTCACCGACAGCGCGCCCAGCGTCATACCGTGGAAAGCGTTGGTGAAGTTGATGATCGACTCACGGCCGGTGGCCTTGCGGGCGAGTTTCAGTGCGGCCTCGACGGAGTTGGTGCCGGTCGGACCGGGGAACTGGACCTTGTAGTCGAGCCCGCGGGGCTCGAGGATGTTGCGCTGGAAGCTCTTCAGGAACTCCCGTTTGGCGACGGTGGACATGTCCAGGCCGTGCGTGATGCCGTCGCTCGCGATGTAGTCGATGAGCGCCTGCTTCATCACAGGGTTGTTGTGTCCGTAGTTGAGTGCGCCGGCGCCCGCGAAGAAGTCCAGGTACTCGCGCCCGCCCTCGTCGCGGATCCACGCACCGGACGCGGATTCGAACACGGAGGGCCAGTTACGGCTGTAGCTCCGCACCTCGGATTCGAGCGATTCGAAGATGCTGGTCTCGACTGTGGTCATGGGTGCTCCTTCCTCAGGAGGCATTCCGCGGCGAGATCGTGAAAAGATCCTCGGCCTCGTGCCCGTCGGGAAAATCGTTGGGGGAGAACAGTTCACTCTTGGTGATCTCACATCCGCGCCGATGGGCGACGGACGTGAACAGCGCAATCGATGCGGCATTGTCCGGGCTGATGGTGGTCTCGAGCTTCCAGACACCCTGCAACGCAACATGGTCGAGCAGGTGGGACAGCATGCGTCCGGCCAGTCCGCGGCCCCGCTGATCCTCGTCCACGGCGACCTGCCAGACGAATAGTGTGGCCGGCACCTCGGGGCGCACATAGCCGGTAACGAATCCTACGACCCTGTCGTCGGCGGTCGCGACGATCGAGGTGTCCTGAAAATCTCTGCACCACAACAGGTACGAGTAACTCGAATTGAGGTCGAGCACCTGTGAATCCTTGGCGATCTCCCAGAGCCGGACTCCGTCTGAGATCTGGGGCTTACGAAACTCCACCGCGTCCGGCACGGTGGTTGGGGTATTTCTCAGCTGTGTTGGCGTCATTGTGGTTGGCGTCCTTGTTGTTCGAACGTAACAACCCGACGCCTCGATTTCACGGAACCAGCGAAATCGGACAGAGAAGGCCCTACAGCCGTGCAGGTGAGAAGGTGTATGTGACCCTGATCACAGACGGTATCACTTGGGGGTCGCGAGCGCGAAAGGAAGGACGGCGGGGGCACCTGCCCGACGCAGCGTGCGGGCCGCCATCGTCAGCGTCCAACCCGTGTCGGTGACGGTGTCGAGGAGCAGCACCGGGCGGGCGACACCGGACAGGTCCGGGGCCTCCCACCGTCCGTCGAGTCCCGCGACACGGTACGCCGAATTGGCCGCCGAGACCGGCGCAAGCTCGGGCCGCACGTGCAGCACACCCAGATCCTCGAGTCTGCCCACCTCGGCCAGTCGCGTGGTGAGCGACCGCACCAGGATCGGATGCGTCGACGATTCCAGACCCATCACCGCGCCCGGACGTTCGGCCCAGTCCCAGGCCGCGAGGACCTTGATGCAGGCGTCGACGATCGCGTCCGGTACCGGCCCGTCCGGGCCGTCCAGCAGGCCTCGCAGGCGCTGACCCCATCCCAGGTCGGACAGTCGGCCGAGTACGCGGCCCGGCTCCGGGCCGTCGGAGATCTTGCCGGACAGGTTGATTCCGAGCTTGGCCATCCCGGTGGGCCACTGCTTGCGCGGCGCGAGGTCGATGCCGGGGCGCTGCAGACGCTGCCGGGTGTCGGCGAGCGTGGTGTCGCTCACGTCGGGGCTGTACTTCGGACCGGCACAGTTGTCGCAACGGCCGCAGTCACCGGCCGCGGCCAGTCCCGGATCGTCGAGCTGTCGGCGCAGGAACGTCATGCGGCACTCGTCGGTGCGCTCGTACTCGAGCATCGCTTGCTGCTCGGCCTGCCGGGCGGCGTCCAGTCGTCCGTAGCGTTCGGCGTCGTACGTCCAGGGCTGCCCGGTGGCCACCCAGCCGCCGCGGACGCGGCGTACCGCTCCGTCGACGTCGAGCACCTTGAGAACGAGGTCGAGTCGCGTCCGGTTCAGTTCCACGAGCGGCTCGAGGGCCATCGTCGACTGCGGGCGATCGGTGTCGAGGACGTCGATGACCTTGCGCACGATGTGCTCACGCGGGAACGACACCGACGCGAAGTAGCTCCAGATCTGCTGGTCCTCGTGCCCGGGCAGCAGCACCACCTCGGCGCTGTCGGTGGAACGCCCGGCTCGGCCCACCTGCTGGTAGTACGAGATGGGCGACGACGGGGCGCCGAGATGCACGACGAACCCCAGATCGGGCTTGTCGAATCCCATGCCCAACGCCGACGTCGCGACCAGTGCCTTGACCCGGTTGTTCAGCAGGTCGTTCTCGAGCACCTCCCGCTCGGCGGCGTCGGTCTGCCCGGTGTACGCGGCGACCTGGTGACCGCGGTCGGCCAGCAGACTCGCCAGGTCGCGGGCAGCGGAGACGGTGAGCGTGTAGATGATGCCGGACCCGGGGAGCTCGTCGAGGTGCTCGGCCAGCCACGCCGCGCGCTGGATGGCCTCCGGAATGCGGACGACCGACATGCGCAGCGAGTCGCGTTCGAGGGTGCCCCGCAGCACCAGAGTCTCGGCGCCGCCCACTCCGAGTTGCGCGGCGACGTCGGTGACAACGCGGTCGTTCGCGGTGGCCGTCGTGGCCAGGACCGGGATGCCCTCGCCGAGTTCCTCGACCAGGGTCCGGATGCGGCGGTAGTCCGGCCGGAAGTCGTGGCCCCAGTCCGAGACGCAATGGGCCTCGTCGACCACGACGAGGCCGGCATCCGCGGCGAGGGACGGCAGCACCTGGTCGCGGAAGTCGGGGTTGTTGAGTCTCTCGGGGCTGACCAGCAGTACATCGAGTTCGCGGGCGGCCACCCGTTCGTGGATCTCGTCCCACTCGGTGACGTTGCCCGAGTTGATCGTCGCCGCCCGCACACCGGCCCGTTCGGCAGAGGCGACCTGGTTGCGCATCAGGGCCAGCAGCGGGGAGACGATGACGGTCGGGCCGTGCCCGTGTGCCCGCAGCAGCTTCGCGGCGATGAAGTAGACCGCCGACTTGCCCCAGCCGGTGCGCTGCACCACGAGCGCGCGCCGTCGGCCGACCACCAGGGCTTCGATCGCCGTCCACTGGTCCTCCCGGAGCCGGGCGTCCGGGCCGGCGAGCTCCCGGAGCAACCGTTCGGCCTCGTCGCGGAGATCGGCGGCGGACTCGGTGCTGGTCGCGGTCGTCATGCGTCCATCGTGCCCGAGGACGCCGACAGGTCCGGTGTCACGGTGGCTCGGGTCAGTAGGTGGAACGCGCCATGTGCAGGATCGGGAACGGGCGACCGTCGGCGTCGGTCTCCGAGCGGCCGAGCGTGACGAAGCCGTGGCGTTCGTAGAACCCGACGGCCTGAGGATTCTGTTCGTTGACGTCCAGTACCAGGTCCGGATGACCCGCGAGCGCGCGGTCGAGCAGCGCGGAGCCGATTCCGCGTCCGCGATGCGCGTCGTCGACGAAGAGCATCTCGAGGGAGTTGCCGGCGAGTCCGGAGAAACCCGCAGGCACCCCGTCGACGTCTGCCACTGTGACTTCGACCGCCGGGAGGTAGTCACTGGTCATCCGGGACTCGAAGAACGCGACGTCCTCGGGGGTGAGGAAATCGTGGGTTGCCTCGACCGCGCTCCGCCAGATGCGGACCAGGGCCGGCCACTCCGTCGGACTCGTACACGGCCGCAGGACCGGATCGGCAGAGATCACCCGGTGAACCGTACGGGCCCCGACCGCGGGTGCCAACCCGATTTCCACGTCAAGCGTCCGCGGCCGAGATTTCCTCGATCTCGGCGCGCGTCGGCGACGCCGCACTGGCGCCGGGACGGGTCGCGGTGAGCGCGCCCGCCGCACAGGCGAACGTCAGCGCCGCGAGCGGGCCGCGGCTCCACGCCGATGCCAGCGCTCCCGCGAACGCGTCACCCGCGCCGGTGGTGTCGACCGCGTCGACCGAGGGGGCGGCGACCCGGAGTTGCTCGCCGCCGGGTCCGCGGTAGCGCGCGCCGTCGGCGCCGAGAGTCGTGACCACGTGCTGCACCCGGGTGAGGGCGTCCTCGCCGAGTTGCCGCTCCTCGGTTTCGTTCACGACGAGGACGTCCACCGCATCGACGAGGCCGTCGGGCAGTGGCTGCGCCGGAGAGGGATTGAGGATCACGACGGTCCCGTGTGCGGCGGCGTGCCGGGCGGCCGCGGTCACGGTGTCGAGAGGGATCTCCAACTGGCACAGCAGGACGTCGGCGTCGGCGATTGCCGCCAGCTCGTCGTGTGTGAGGTCCACGACCCGGGAGTTGGCGCCGGGCACCACGATGATCGAGTTCTGGCCGGAGCTGTCGACAGTGATCGCGGCGACGCCGCTGGGGCCGGGCACCTCCCGCAGCCGTTCGGCGTCCACTTCCGCGTCCACGAGTGTCTGGCGCAGTTCGAGCGCGAACGTGTCGTCGCCCACCGCGCCCACGAAGGCGACGTCCGCTCCGGCCTTCGCCGCGGCGATCGCCTGGTTGGATCCCTTGCCGCCCGGTGTCGTCGCGAACGAGGTGCCGAGGACCGTCTCGCCCGGGGCGGGCATCCGTGCAGCCCGCGCCACCAGGTCCATGTTGATGCTGCCGACGACGACCACGGTGTTCTGCTCCATGTGCCGAGGCTAGTCGCCCCACGCGGGAGACCGGCCGGGTCAGTACCGCGACGAGGCGCGTCCGAGCAGGGTGAAGTAGCCCGCGCCGACGAGCACGCCGAACACCGCGCCGACCGCGAGGGCGATCCGGCCCGCATCGGTGAAGAACAGCAGTACTACGACGAATGCCAGGAACGTCAGCGCGATCCAGTTGGTGTACGGCGCGCCGGGCAGCCGGTAGTCCGACGCCGGTAGCGCGCCGCGATTGACGAAGCGGCGGTAGCGCAGATGACACGCGAGGATCACACCCCACACGAAGATGATCCCGATCGTCGACACCGAGGTGATGTAGACGAACGCGCGGTCCGGGGACAGGATGTTGACGACGACGCCGATGATCATCGCTCCGGCCGACATGGTGATACCCGCGTACGGCACGTGCCGACTGCTCAACCTGCCCAGCACCTCGGGTGCCTCACGGCGCAGCGACAGGCTGCGCAGCATCCGGCCGGTGGAGTAGATGCCGGAGTTGCACGACGACAGCGCCGCGGTGAGCAGGACGAAATTCATGATGCCGGCGGCGGCGGGGATGCCGATCTGTTCGAGCACCTCGACGAACGGACTCTTACCGGCGTGGAAGTCCTGCCAGCTCGCGACCGAGAGGATGACGATCAGCGAGCCGACGTAGAACAGGCCGATGCGGAACGGCAGCGTGTTGATCGCCTTGCGCAGGGTCTGCTTGGGATCCTTGGCCTCGCCGGCCGTGACGCCGACGAGTTCGACGCCGACGTACGCGAACATGACCACCTGCAGGCTCATCAGCGCGCTGCCGAACCCGTTGGGGAAGACGCCGCCGTCCGCCCACAGGTTCGTCACCGTCGGATTGGTGGCGTGACCGAATCCGAGAGTGAGGACGCCGATCCCGATGAGGATCATCCCCAGAATGGCGGTGATCTTGATGGCCGAGAACCAGAACTCGGCCTCGCCGAAGAGTTTCACCGAGATGAGGTTGGCGCTGAACAGCACGAGCAGGACCACGAGCGCGGTCAGCCACGTCGGGACACTCGGCCACCAGTACTCGACGTACTTGCCGGCGACCGTGATCTCGGCCATGCACGTGGCCGCCCACACCGCCCAGTACGCCCACCCGGTGGCGAACCCGAAGAACCGCCCCAGGAACTCCTCGGCGTACTCGGCGAAGCTGCCGGAGATCGGCCGGTACGTCAGCAGTTCGCCGAGCGCCCGCATGATGACGAAGATCGCCAGGCCGGCCGCGAGATACGCGAGGATGAGCGACGGCCCGGCCTCCTCGATCGCGCCGCCGGCGCCGTAGAACAGGCCCGTCCCGATCGCGCCGCCGAGCGCGATCATCTGCACGGTGCGGGCGTTGAGTCCGCGACTGTATCCCTCTGACGGTGCTTGGTGGATCGTCTCGTGTTGTGACACTGACTTTTCCTTATGCAGTCGGCGCATGGGCAGAACGATTATGCGCCCGCGGCGCTCGCTAATCTGTAGAGATGACTGCCGCGACGCACACTTCACCGGCCGCCACCGACTCCGGGGACACCCGCCAGGAGGTCCACGACGCGGCCCGGCGCGCGCGTGTCGCGTCTCGCGCGCTGGCGCTGCTCACCACCGCGCAGAAGGACGCCGCCCTGCAGGCGGCGGCGGACGCGGTCGTCGCCGCGACCGACGCCGTGCTCGCCGCGAACGCCGAGGACATCGAGACCGCCCGCGCGGCCGGCACCGAGGACTCTCTCCTCGACCGACTCCGTCTGACGGCCGCGCGTGTCGAAGGCATCGCGTCGGGTCTGCGTCAGGTGGCCGGCCTGGCCGACCCGGTCGGCGAGATCGTCCGCGGTTCGACGCTCCCGAACGGCCTCGAGATCCGACAGGTGCGCGTTCCGCTCGGCGTGGTGGGCATGGTGTACGAGGCCCGCCCCAACGTCACGGTCGACGCGTTCGGGCTGGCGCTCAAGTCCGGCAACGCGGCACTGCTGCGCGGGTCGTCGTCGGCAGCGAAGTCCAACGCCGCGCTGGTGCAGGTGCTGCGCGAGTCGCTCACCGAGCAGGGATTGCCCGCGGACGCCGTCCAGCTGCTGCCCAGCGCCGACCGCTCCAGTGTCACGCACCTCATCCAGGCCCGTGGTCTGGTCGACGTCGTCATCCCGCGCGGCGGCGCCGGCCTGATCAACGCGGTCGTCCGTGACGCCACGGTGCCGACCATCGAGACCGGGGTCGGCAACTGCCACGTCTACGTGCACGCCGCCGCGGATCTCGAGATGGCCGAGAAGATCGTCCTCAACGCCAAGACCCGCCGGCCCAGCGTGTGCAACACCGCCGAGACGCTGCTGATCGACGCGGCGATCGCCGAGACCGCGGTGCCCAAGCTGCTGCAGGCGCTGCAGCAGCACAGCGTCACCGTGCACGGCGACCTGCCCGGTCTCGTCCCCGCCACCGAGGACGACTGGTCCGAGGAGTACCTCACCCTCGACATCGCCCTCAAGGTCGTCGACGGTCTCGACGAGGCCGTCGCGCACATCGACCACTACGGCACCGGCCACACCGAGGCCATCGTGACGTCCGATCTGTCCGCTGCGCGCGAGTTCACCACGCGTGTCGACGCCGCCGCGGTTATGGTCAACGCCTCGACTGCCTTCACCGACGGTGAGCAGTTCGGGTTCGGTGCGGAGATCGGGATCTCCACGCAGAAGCTGCACGCCCGCGGCCCGATGGGTCTGGGCGAGCTCACCTCGACCAAGTGGACTGTCTGGGGAGACGGTCATACCCGACCGGCCTGACGGCCCGAAAGGAGCGAGTGTGGACCGCGCCCTGCCGACCGCACCGCCGCTGTTCGCGAGTGTCGACGACGTCGTCGAACGGCTCGCCGAGACCGGTTACCTCGCCGACAAGGCGACCGCGACCGCGGTGTTCCTCGCCGACCGGTTGGGCAAGCCGTTGCTCATCGAGGGCCCGGCCGGGGTCGGTAAGACCGAGCTGGCGCGGGCCGTCGCGCAGACGTCGGCGGCCGAGTTGGTGCGGCTGCAGTGTTACGAGGGTGTCGACGAGTCCCGCGCGCTCTACGAGTGGAACCACGCGAAGCAGATCCTGCGCATTCAAGCCGGCAGCGATCACAGCTGGGACGCGACCAAGCAGGACGTGTTCTCGGAGGAGTTCCTCCTGTCGCGGCCGTTGCTGACCGCGATCCGCCGTGAGGACCCGACGGTGCTGTTGATCGACGAGGTGGACAAGGCCGACGTCGAGATCGAGGGCCTGCTGCTCGAGGTGCTCAGCGACTTCGCCGTCACGATCCCCGAACTCGGGACCATCACCGCCACCCGAAAGCCTTTCGCGGTACTCACCTCGAACGCGACGCGGGAGTTGTCCGAGGCGCTCAAGCGGCGCTGCCTGTTCCTGCACCTGGACTTCCCCGACGCCGACCTCGAGCGACGGATCCTGGCGAGCCGGGTGCCCGAACTGCCCGAGGCCGTCGCGGAGCAGCTGGTCCGCACGGTCAACGTGCTGCGCGGCATGCAGCTCAAGAAGGTGCCGTCGGTCTCCGAGACCATCGACTGGGGTCGGACGCTGCTCGCGCTCGGACTCGACACCCTCGACGACGACGCGGTCCGCGCCACGATGGGTGTGGTGCTCAAGCACCGCGCCGATCAGCAGCGCGCCGCCGCCGAGCTGCGCCTGAACTGAGAGGACCCGACCGATGGTCACCTCGCCCGCGAACCGTCGTGGCGGCCCGCCCGCGCCGTACGGAATCCCCGGTCATCTCGTCGACTTCGTCGAGGCGCTGCGTCGGCGCGGCATCTCGGTCGGGCCGTCCGAGACGGTCGACGCCGGCCGGGTGATGTCCGTCCTGGATCTGCTGGATCGGGAGGCGCTGCGCGAGGGACTCGCGTGTTCGCTGCTGCGCCGCCACACCCATCGGGCCACGTTCGACGCGCTGTTCGACTTGTGGTTCCCGGCCGGCGTGGGCCTGCGGGGTCAGGGTGCGGACGAAGCCCCGAGCATTCCCCGGACCCCGGACGGCGAGATCGACTTCGACGCGCTGCAGGAACTGCTCGCCGAACTCCTCTCGGACGATTCCCCGGAGGCGCTCGAACAGCTCGAGGCGCTCGTCGCGCAGATGGTCGAGGACATCGGCAGGTACGAGTCGACGAACGGCCCGTCGTTCTCGGCGTACCAGGCGCTGCGGAACGTCGCGCCGGACACGCTCCTCGACAAGATCCTGTCGGGCCTGCTGGGCAACCAGCCGCAGGAAGGGAAGTCGGGCGGCGACTACGCGTCCGAGGTCGCCAAGCGCGCCGCGGTCCAGCGGATCATGGACTTCCGGAAGATGGTGGAGTCCGAGACCCGGCGCCGGTCGGCGGAGCGGATCGGCAAGGAGCGGGTGGCGAACTACGGGGTGCCCAAGCTTGCCGAAGAGGTCGACTTCCTGCGGGCATCCGACTCCGAACTGGTGGCCCTGCGGCGCAGCGTCACCCCGCTGGCCCGGTTGTTGGCGAGCCGCTTGGCGGTACGACGCAGCCGGGCTCGCTCGGGCGCGATCGACCTGCGGCGCACGCTACGCAAGTCCATGTCGACCGGCGGGGTGCCGATCGATCTGGTGCAGCGCAAGCCCCGCCCGGCCCGCCCCGAACTGGTGCTGCTGTGCGACGTCTCGGGGTCGGTGGCCGGCTTCTCACACTTCACACTGTTGTTGGTGCACGCCCTGCGGGAGCAGTTCTCGCGGGTGCGGGTGTTCGCGTTCATCGACACCACGGACGAGGTGACCCGGTTCTTCGACACCGGGGCCGATCTCGGGGTGTCGATGTCGCGGATGATCCGCGAGGCCGAACTGATCACCTACGACGGGCACTCCGACTACGGGCACTCGCTCGGGGTGTTCGCGGAGCGATACGCGCACACCCTCACCGGACGGAGTTCTCTGCTCGTCCTCGGTGACGCCCGCAACAACTATCGCGATCCCGGCCTGCCGGCCCTCGAGGCTCTGGTGTCCGTCGCGAAGCACGCGCACTGGCTCAACCCGGAACCGCGCGGTCAGTGGGGGACCGGCGATTCCGCGGCGCTCGTCTACAACGAGGTGATCGACATGCACGAGTGCCGCTCCGCGCAGCAATTGGCGGCAGTGGTCGCCGGTTTGCTGCCTGTGTGACCGGGTGCGCCGCGGCAGCCCGTAAGCTGGATCCTCGTGCAGCAGCCGACAGCTATCGCCCCGCGGCGCCGCCTGGGCGTGATGGGTGGCACCTTCGATCCGATCCACCACGGCCACCTCGTGGCGGCCAGTGAGGTCGCCGATCGATTCGCTCTCGACGAGGTGATCTTCGTGCCCACGGGACAGCCGTGGCAGAAGGACGACCGCGACGTCAGTCCGGCCGAGGACCGCTACCTCATGACGGTCATCGCGACGGCGTCGAACCCGAGGTTCTCGGTGAGTCGTGTCGACGTCGACCGCAGCAAGATCACCTACACGGTGGACACCCTGCGGGATCTGCGGGCCCAGCACCCCGACGCGGAGCTCTACTTCATCACGGGTGCCGACGCACTCGAGAGCATCCTGTCGTGGCAGGACTGGGAGGAGCTGTTCGCGCTGGCGAAATTCGTCGGCGTCTCGCGGCCGGGCTACGAGCTGCACACCGAGCACCTCTCGTCGCACCTCGAGCGGCTGCCGCGCGATGCGGTGACGTTGATCGAGATCCCCGCGCTGGCGATCTCGTCCACCGAGTGCCGGCTGCGCGCCAGCGAGCACCGGCCGGTCTGGTACCTCGTGCCGGACGGGGTGGTGCAGTACATCAGCAAGCGAAACCTGTACCGACCGCACGGGGTGGAGCGGCTGGACGGGGCGGTCACGATGTCGGAGCCGGTCCCGGCGCGACACCCGGCCGCAGACCCTTCACAATCTTCAGTACAAGCAGAACCGGGAGAACACTGAGTGAGCGCATCGAACGACGCCATCGAGATGGCACGAATCGCGGCACTGGCGGCCGACGAGAAGTTGGCCTCGGACGTGGTGGTGCTCGACGTCTCGGAGCAGCTGGTGATCACGGACTGCTTCGTGATCGCGTCGGCGGCCAACGAACGTCAGGTCAACGCGATCGTCGACAACGTCGAGGACAAGCTGCGTGAGGCCGGGCACAAGCCTGTGCGCCGCGAGGGAGCGCGCGAGGGCCGCTGGGCCCTGATCGACTTCGTCGACATCGTCGTACACATCCAGCACACCGACGAGCGCAATTTCTACGCGCTGGACCGGCTGTGGAAGGACTGCCCGGTGATCCCCGTCGAGGGCGTGGAGCCCCGCAGCCTGTCGCTCGACGAGCCGGCCGACGAGGCGGGGGAGTCGGAGCAGTGACGGCGGCCGCAGCCGGGCCCGCGGTCAGGCGGCTGATCCTGCTGCGGCACGGGCAGACCGAATACAACGCGAGCAACCGGATGCAGGGACAGCTCGACACCGACCTGTCCGATCTGGGGCGGGCGCAGGCGAAGTCTGCCGCGCAGGCTCTCGCCGAGAAGCAGCCGTTCGCGATCGTCTCGTCCGACCTGCGCCGCGCGCACGACACCGCGCTCGCGCTGGGCGACCACGTCGGGCTGTCCGTCGAGACCGACAGCCGGCTGCGGGAGACGCATCTCGGCGACTGGCAGGGGCTCACCCACACCGATGTCGACGAGATCTCGCCGGGTGCGCGGGCGCGGTGGCGGACCGACGCCGAGTGGGCGCCGCCTGCCGGGGAGAGCCGGATCGACGTCGCCGCCCGCAGCTTGCCGGTGGTGCAGGAACTGCTCGCGCGCCACGAGAACTGGGGCGTGGGCGCTGACGCACCCGTGCGCCTTTCTGGTAGTTCCGACTACCGGAACGGCGCACAGGGCGCGGAGCGCCCCCTCGTGCTCGTCGCGCACGGGGGGCTGATCGCTGCGCTGACGGCGCGGTTGCTCGACCTTCCGGCCGATCGCTGGCCGGTGCTCGGAGGACTCGGGAACACCAGCTGGGTGCAGCTCAGCGGACACGGGGAGGGTACGGAACCGGTATGGCGATTGGATGTGTGGAACGCGTCGGCGAACGTCGCCGGCGACGTGCTCTGACGGCGGCGCCGTCGATTCGGCATCTGACGGCGGCACCGTCGTGACCGCGTCCGAGCCGGAGCAGCCGGTCCTGCTGGTGGTCGCGGATTCGCTCGCCTACTACGGACCGAAGGGCGGACTCCCCGCCGATCACCCGAGGATCTGGCCGAGCCTGGTCGCGAAGGAATTGGGCTGGCGGGTCGAGTTGGTGGCGCGCATCGGCTGGACCAGTCGTGACGCCTGGTGGGCGATCACGCAGGACCCGCGGGTGTGGGCCGCGGTACCACAGGCCGGGACCGTGGTGTTCGCGGTCGGCGGCATGGATTCCCTGCCGTCGCCGCTGCCGACGGCACTACGTGAGCAGTTGCGTTACATCCGTCCGCCAGCGCTGCGACGGGTCGTCCGCACCGGCTACCAGTGGCTGCAGCCGCGGCTGTCGAAGTTGGGCCGACCCGTCGCTCTGCCGCCGCGGCTGTCGGTCGAATATCTCGAGAGCTGCCGGGACGCGCTCGCTGCGATCCGGCCGGACCTCCCGGTGATCGGCACCTATCCGTCGGTGCATCGCTGCGACGCGTACGGTCGGGTGCACGCCGGACGGGAACCCGCGGTGCGGGCCCTCGAGACGTGGTCCGCGCAGAAGGGGGTGCCGATGGTCGATCTGGCGGCCGCCGTGCGCGACAACGTCTTCTCCGACCACGCCAACCCGGACGGTATCCACTGGGGCTGGGACGCCCACGAGGAGGTGGCCGCGGCGATGATCGACGCGATCAAGAACGTCCGACGTCCGGTGCCGTCCACCGAATCCGGAGCGGAGTAGCGCCGTGCCCGTCGTCGTCGTGACCGATTCGTCGGCCTGTCTGTCGCCCGAACTGGTCGATCGCTTCGGCATCCGGGTGGTCCCGCTGCATCTGCTCAGCGGCGGCCGCGATCTCCTGGACGGCGTCGACCCGGTTCCGGACGACCTGTCCGGGGTGACGACGTCCGGTGCGTCGCCCGGGGAGCTCACCGATGCGTACGCGGCGGCGCTCGAACAGAGCGGCGGCGACGGCGTGGTCGCGGTGCACATCTCGCGCGGTCTCTCCGGCACCTGGGAGGCAGGCCGGCAGGCCGCACAGAAGCTCGGCGAGAAGGTGCGCATCGTCGATTCGGAGTCGACGGGAATGGGCCTCGGGTTCCCGGCGCTGGCGGCCGCCCGGGTGGCACGCGCCGGGGGCAACCTCAAGGTGGTCTACCAGCGTGCCGTGGAGGTGGCGGCGCGGGGGCGGACGTTCATCGTCGTCGACCGTCTCGAGCACCTGCGTCGAGGCGGACGGATCGGCACGGCCGCGGCTCTGCTCGGTACGGCGCTCGCGATGAAGCCGGTCCTGCACGTCGTCGACGGCAAACTGGTCCTCCGCGAGAAGACCCGGACGTCGAGCAAGGCGCTCGCCAAACTCGTCGACGCCGCCGTGATGGAGGCAGGGGAGGGTTCGGCCGCGGTCGCCGTGCACCATTCCCATGCCGCCGAACGGGCCGAGGACGTGGTGGCGCAGCTGAAGGATCGGATTGCCGATCTGAGCGAGGTCGTCGTCACGGAGATCGGTGCGGTCCTCGGCGCGCACGTCGGTCCGGGTGCGGTCGGTGTGGTGGTGTGCCCGGGCGGGGCAGATCTACCTGCAGCGGAGGGCGATTCGAGCCCGTCATCCACAGCTGATCGTTGATCCACAGGTTTCTTTTCGTCGGCTGATTCGGCCGCTGTCCTGCCGGATACGGGTTCTAGCTTCTCCCCATGGGTAGCGATCAGGATCGAGCGACGGTGCGCAGTCGACTGGTGACGGCGTCCGAGACGGCGGTGCCGCGGACCGCGGCCGAGTCCCACAGCGACGGCTCCGCGTTCGACGCCGCCGACGAACGGGCTCCCGGCTGGCTGTTCGAACGCGGCGATGCGCCGGAGCAGGACGAGCCCACGAGCTTCTCACCGCGGTCGCGCCTGGCCCTCGGCCGCCGGGGCGCAGCGGTCCTCGTCCTCGCAGGGCTGATCGCCGCCGGAGTTGCGGGTGTGGCGGTGTGGCGGGATCGTCCCACCGCGCAGGCGGTTCCACCGTTGCCGGTCGTCGAGGTGCGCGAGCCGGAGGCCGTCGGCGACGAGGACGCCGGCCTGCCGGCGCCGGCGGTCGAGGCGGAACCCGTCGGGGACGCGCAACTGGTCGTGAGCGTGGTCGGTCTCGTCAATCAGGCCGGGCTGGTTCGGCTTCCGCCCGGATCCAGGGTCGCCGACGCGCTCGCCGCCGCGGGCGGGCCACGCCCCGGCGCGGACGTCCTGGGGTTGAACATGGCCGAACGGGTCGACGACGGCGACCAGATCCTGGTCGGGGCGATGCCGCCGGACGGCGGTCCCACCACCGTCGGCAGTGCCCGCGTCGGCCCCGGTGCGGCGCCGGGGAGCGCAGCCGGCGGTGGCGGGAAGGCCGCCGGGAAGGTGAACCTGAACACCGCGGGCGAGGGGGAGCTCGACGCGCTGCCCGGTGTCGGGCCGGTCACCGCGGCGGCAATCGTGTCGTGGCGGCAGAGCAACGGCAAGTTCACCGATGTCGAGCAGTTGGGCGAGGTCGACGGCATCGGACCCGCGCGACTGGCGAAGCTACGCGACCTGGTGACGTTGTGAGCGAGCGGGACCACCCGTTCGATCTGCGTCTGGTCCCGTCGGCGGCCGCATGCTGGGGTGCAACCCTGGTCGGGTTGCTGGCGGGGTGGCGGCCGGCCGCCGTGTCGGCGGTCGTGTCGGCCGCGGTGGGAGCGGTGCTCGCGCTTCTCGTGTGGAGACGGCGTCGCGCCGGCCCGTCGGTTGTGCTGGGGATCGGCGTGGGGGTGGTCGCGGCGGCACTGCTCGGTGCGGGCTTCGCCGCGGCCGTCGCCGTGCGAGCGCACGCCGTCGAGACACACCCCCTGGCCGCGTTGACGGCGGGCGGCGGCTCCGCGACGCTCGTAGTCGAACTCGACGACGACCCGAAGATGCTGCGCGGCAAGAGTTTCGGAGGGGAGCGTCAGCTGATGCTGCGCGCCTCGCTACAGGAGGTCCGCACCGACCGGACAGTGCTGCGGGCGGGCGGGTCGATACTGGTGTTCGCCGAGGGAGAGCAGTGGGCCGGCCTGTTGCCCGGGCAGCGGGTGACCCTGCGGGGCCGGCTCGCCGAGCCCGAGCGCCGCGATCTCACGGTGGCCGTGGTGCGGGCGACGGGATCGCCGCAGCACGTCGCCGAGCCGCCGGCCATCCAGAGGTGGGCCGGCGTGGTCCGCGACCGACTGGCGTCCGCTGCCGGCTCCGCCCTCCCGGCGGACCAGGCGGGTCTGTTGCCGGGCCTGGTGGTCGGCGACACCTCGGGGCTCGCGCAGGAGACCAAGGACGAGTTCACCGCCGCCGGACTCACCCATCTGACAGCGGTGTCCGGGGCGAACGTATCCATCGTCCTGGGTGCGGTGCTTCTCGTGGTCCGCGGTGTCGGCCTGGGACCCCGCACCGGTGCGCTGCTGGCGGGGATCGCGCTGGTGGCCTTCGTCGTCATCGCCCGGCCGTCGCCGAGTGTGCTGCGCGCCGCCGCGATGGGCTGCGTCGCGCTGTTGGCGCTGGTGACCGGTCGACGCAAGCAGGCGATTCCGGCGCTCGCCGCGTCCGTCGTCGTCCTGCTGGCGCTGTCGCCTTCGCTCGCAGTCGATTTCGGATTCGCGCTGTCGGTGTTCGCGACCGCAGGGCTGGTCGTCGTGTCGCCGGCTCTGGTGGCGCGGCTGCGGGCACGGGGCTGGCCGCGCTGGCTCGCCGAGATGTGCGCCGTCGCACTCGCAGCGTTCGTGGTGACCGCGCCGCTGGTGGCGGCGATGTCGGGCACGGTCAGCATCGTCTCGATCGTCGCGAACGTGCTGGTGGCGCCGGCGGTCGCGCCGATCACCGTGGTCGGTGCGGCGACGGCGGTGCTGGCTGTGGTGTGGCTGCCCGCGGCCGCCCTGCTCGTCCGCGTCGCCGGGCCCCCGCTCTGGTGGTTGCTCGAGGTCGCGGACCGCGCGGCGGCGGTACCGGGCGGAAACCTCGCCGTTCGCAACGGACTCGGGGGCGCGGTGATCGTGGCCGTCGGGATCGCGGTCGCGGTCCTGGCCGCGCGCCACCCGTGGTCGCGACGCATGCTGCTGGCGGTCGCGGTCGGCGTCGCGGCCGTGTGGGTTCCGACGCGATTCCACCAGCCCGGCTGGCCCGCGTCGGGGTGGGCCCTGGTGGCGTGCGACGTCGGGCAAGGCGACGGGCTGGTGCTGTCGGCCGGCGGGCGGAGGGCCGTGGTGGTGGACGCGGGTCCGGAGCCGGGTCCGATGGACCGGTGCCTGCGGCGGCTGGGCATCGACGAGATCCCGCTACTCGTCGTCACGCACCTGCATGCGGACCACTACGGCGGACTCGACGCGGTCCTGCACGGGCGGTCGGTGGGGGCCGTGGCGATCGGACCGGCGAGCCTGCCGGAGGGCGGATTTCGGTTCGTGTCTGCGGCGGCGTCGCGCGCGGACGTGCCGCTCGTGCGCCTGGCGGCCGGACGCCAACTGACGGTGGGCGCCGTTCGGATCACTGTGCTGGGGCCGCTGCTCCCGGAACCCCGGACACCGGCGGCCGCGGAGGACGGCGCCAACGACGCATCTCTCGTGCTGATGGCGGAGACGGCGGCGGGCCGCCTCTTGCTCACCGGCGACGCGGAGGAGGACGGTCAACGCGCGCTGCTGCGGTCGAAGATCCCACTGCGTGCGGACGTGCTCAAGGTCCCGCACCACGGGTCCCGCACGACGAGTCCGGAGTTCCTCGACGCGGTCCGGCCGCGGGTCGCGCTCGTGAGCGTGGGGGCCGACAACACCTTCGGGCACCCGAATCCCGGTATCCTCCAACGGCTCGCGGCGCTCGGCGCGGTGACCGTGCGCACCGACCGGGACGGCGATGTGGCGGTGGCGCGCTCGGGGTCCGGGGCGCTTGCCGTCGTCGGGCATTCTCGTGGGAACATCGTGCGGTGAGCACCTCAACGCGGCCCGATTCGCTCCACCTCGTCCTCGGTGACGAAGAGTTCCTGGTCGAACGCGCGGTCGCCTCGGTGATCGCCGCCGTGCGGGAGGCTGCCGGGTCGGCCGGTCAGGACATGCCCGTCTCGCGACTGCGCGCCGGGGACGCGAGCGCGCCGGAACTGGCGGAACTGCTCAGCCCGTCACTGTTCGCGGAGGACCGGGTGGTGGTCCTCGAAGCCGCCGCCGAGGCGGGTAAGGATGCCGTCGCGCTGGTGCAGGACGCCGCCGCCGACCTCCCCGAGGGCGTCGTGCTGGTCGTACTCCACTCCGGCGGCGGTCGCGCAAAGGCGATGGCGGGCGTGCTGCAGAAGTCCGGCGCCGTCGTGCACCAGTGCGCCAAGCTCAAGGCGAACGAGCGAGTGGACTTCGTGCGCGGGGAGTTCCGCACGGCGGGCGTGCGCGTGTCGCCGGAAGTGATCGAACTCGTCGTCGAGGCCGTCGGGTCCGACCTCCGTGAGCTCGCCGCCGCCTGCTCTCAGTTGGTGGCCGATACCGGCGGCAAGATCGATGCGTCCGCCGTCCAGCGCTACTACTCGGGCAAGGCCGAGGTGTCCGGATTCGATGTCGCCGACAAGGCGGTGGCGGGGGATCGGCGCGGCGCGATGGAGTCGCTGCGGTGGGCGATGCACCGGGGTGTGCCGCACGTGCTGCTCGCCGACGCCCTCGCCGACGCGGTGCACACGATCGCCCGGGTGGGCTCGGCCGGTCGCGGCGACCCGTTCCGAATGGCGTCGGAGTTGGGCATGCCGCCGTGGAAGATCAAGAAGGCGCAGGCGCAGGTCCGCGGCTGGGATCCGGCCTCGATCGGAGAGGCATTGCAGGTGGTCGCCCGGCTCAACGCCGAGGTCAAGGGACAAGCAGCCGACGCCGACTACGCGGTGGAAGCGGCGGTGCAGCGAATCGTCGCGCTGCACGGGGGGCGCTGAACCACCGGTACGGGCCCCTTCGGCCCGCACCGAATGCAGGTTGTCGGTCCGTGGTCGGGGCGACGACAGGACCGGGACGACAACAAGAAATAGCCCCCGATCATCGATCGGGGGCTATTTCCACAGAGCTTGCGACGGTGGAACCGTCAGAAACTTGTCAGAGAGAGTTGGCGACCTTCGCGAGCGCCGACTTCTTGTTGGCTGCCTGGTTGGCGTGGATGACGCCGGCGCCGGCTGCCTTGTCGAGCTTGCGGCTGGTGGCGACGAGGAGCTCGTTGGCCTTGTCCTTGTCACCGGCTGCCGCGGCCTCGCGGAAGGAACGGATCGCCGTACGCAGCGAGGACTTGACCGACTGGTTGCGGAGTCGGTTGCGCTCGTTGGTGCGGATCCGCTTCACCTGGGACTTGATGTTGGCCACGCGTAAAATCCTGTCGTCTTTGGTTTCTGTCGGAAAGCTCTGGGCGCACGGATGCGCCGACCGACGACACTACCAGTACCCGTGTGGTGTTCTCAAACCGGTGGCCGTCCAGGGCTTGGAAAGCATACCCACACGCTGATGCGGGTCGGTGGCCGGGGTGTCGGCGGGGTCGGTGCTCGCGACCACCGCTGGCGGTCCGTCGGAACGCACTCTCGCGCATACCGATTCGGACTCGGAGAGTACCGAATGTGCCGAAACGAGACCGAGATGTACGTAACGTCCGTTCGGAAACATCAGGCGCTCTTCGGTTCGGAAGTGAGGGTGTGAATGTCGACAGCACAGGAAATCGCGGAGAAGGAACACATCTCCGACCTCAAGAAGTACCTGGCCGAGGGGGTCGGAACCTTCGTGCTGGTGTTCGCGGCGATCGGCACAGCGGTGTTCTCGGGTAGCACGGTCGGTCAGCTCGGCATCGCACTCGCGTTCGGCCTGACGCTGATGTTCCTGGTCTACGCGATCGGCCCCATCTCGGGTTGCCACGTCAATCCTGCCGTCACGCTGGGGCACTACATTCTCGGTCGGGTGACGGCCGCCAGGGCCGGCTTCTACGTGCTCTCCCAGGTGGTCGGCGGTCTCGTGGCCGGTCTGGCCGTGTACGCGATCGCGCAGAGTGTCCCCAGCTACAACCGTCGGGAGGACGGTCTGGCCGCGAACGGCTGGGGTGTCCACAGCCCGTCGGCCCAGACCGGTCCGCTCGGCAAGCTCGTCGAGCCCGGTTACGGGATCGGTGCGGCGATGACGGTCGAGATCGTTCTCACGGCACTGCTGGTGTTCGTCGTGCTCGCCTCGACGGATCAGCTGTCCGATGTCCCGCTCGCGGGCGTCTCGATCGGCTTCACGCTCGCCGTCATCCACCTCATCTCGATTCCGATCGACAACACGTCCGTCAACCCCGCCCGGAGTTTCGCGGTCGCGGCGTACCAGCCGGGTGCGATGGGGCAGGTCTGGTTGTTCATCGTCTTCCCACTCATCGGCGGCGCATTGGGTGCCGTCATCTACCGGGCGCTGTTCGGCCGGTACAACCGACTGAACGATTGACGCGACAGGGCACGGGCCCGGCGCGAGTATGCGCCGGGCCCCTGCCGTGTCGTGGAAGGTGTCAGTGCCAGCTGTAGTCGGCGCGTAGGCGGGCGGCCACCGTCTCGAAACGATCGACGTCGAGAACGGCGCCCTCCCGTCGGATGCCCGCCTCGGGAACGTCGAGGACCCGGTCGAGTCGCACCCAACTCGGCCTGCTGTCCGCATCCCAGGGGCCAGTGCCGAGCGCCAGCCAGTTCGGCTCGTCGTCGCGCTCGCTGTTCGACGAGAGCATCAGTCCCAGCAACGTGTTGCCGTCCCGGCCGACGACCAGCACCGGCCGGTCCTTGCCTTGGCCGGGATCCTCCTCGTACGTGACCCACGTCCAGACGATCTCGCCGGGATCGGCACGGCCGTCGAGATCGGGGGCGTACTCGATTCTGCGGGCGCGGTGCGCGGTCGGTGACGTCCGACGCGATACCGGCCGGCCCGGCACCGCGGACGGTGGGCCCGCGAGCGCCGCGGTCGCGCGTTTGACCGCCGGCGTGTTCTGCACTTGGCGCAGGAGCTTCGGGCCCTGCGTGACGGCGAAGTCGCCGAGCTTCCTGCCGATGCTGCCCCAAGTGCTCGCCATGACAGCCGAGCTTAACGCCGGAGACCGTCGGCGCCCGGGAACCGAGCTGGCATCGAATCCGGGGACTTCGAATTTTTCGCGACGATGCACGCCGACCGAAACGTACTCGCGGTATGTTTATGGACGTGCCCGTCTACGGCGCACACGCAGGCCCCGCGCTACCCCCTGGTGCGGGGTCTTCGTGTTGTTGCACGACGTCGAATGGGTCGACGGCCACCGTGGCCGTGCTCGAGCCGATCGGCGGAGGCCGACTGTCGGACCCCGCGCGTAGGTTGCGACAGGTGGCTCGGGGGAAGCGAGCCGCCGAACGCCTCGAGTGATCCTCGGGGCGTTCGCTGTCTTCGGGGATCGGCAGGCTCGGGGCGCCGGTCCCCGGGACGGCTCAGTACGTTGGTGGCAAGTGGCCTGCCGTGACCCTCGATGTGTACGCCCACCCATGGTCAAGGGATGATGGGAGGGCACGGGACGCTGTCGATGCGATCCTGGTGCGGGACCAGTGCGGGACGGGCGACCGGACCGGGCCGATGTCAGTGCGCGAGTGAGACGAGGGAATTGGGCTTGAGCAGCAACTTTGCGGAGAAGACGTTCACGGATCCGTCGAAGATCCGGAACTTCTGCATCATCGCGCACATCGACCACGGCAAGTCGACTCTCGCGGACCGGATGCTGCAGCTCACCGGCGTCGTCGAGGAGCGCGCGATGCGCGCTCAGTACCTCGACCGCATGGACATCGAGCGCGAGCGCGGCATCACCATCAAGGCGCAGAACGTCCGTCTGCCGTGGACCGTCCAGAACGAGGACGGCACGACCGAAGAGATCGTGCTGCACCTGATCGACACTCCCGGCCACGTCGACTTCACGTACGAGGTGTCCCGCGCGCTCGAGGCCTGTGAGGGCGCGATCCTGCTCGTCGACGCCGCGCAGGGCATCGAGGCGCAGACCCTGGCCAACCTGTACCTGGCGATGGAGAAGGATCTCACCATCATCCCGGTGCTCAACAAGATCGACCTGCCGGCCGCCGACCCCGAGCGGTACGCGGCCGAGATCGCCCACATCGTCGGCTGCGAGGCCGAGGACGTGCTGAAGGTTTCCGGGAAGACCGGCGTCGGTGTGAAGGAGTTGCTCGACGAGGTCGTGAAGCAGGTTCCGGCCCCGGTCGGCGATGCGGACGGTCCGGCACGCGCGATGATCTTCGACTCCGTGTACGACGCCTACCGTGGCGTCGTCACCTACGTGCGTGTGGTCGACGGCAAGATCCGTCCCCGCGAGAAGATCACCATGATGTCGACCGGCACCACACACGAACTGCTCGAGGTGGGCATCATCTCGCCCGAGCCCAAGGCCACGACAGGTCTGGGCGTCGGCGAGGTCGGCTACCTCATCACCGGTGTGAAGGACGTGCGGCAGTCGCGCGTCGGCGACACCGTCACCACGTTCCGCAACGGCGCATCGGAGCCGCTGACCGGCTACCGCGATCCCAAGCCGATGGTGTACTCGGGTCTCTACCCGATGGACGGTTCCGACTACCCGGTGCTGCGTGACGCGCTGGACAAGCTGCGGCTCAACGACGCCGCCCTGGCCTACGAGCCGGAGACCTCGGTCGCTCTCGGCTTCGGTTTCCGGTGCGGCTTCCTCGGTCTGCTGCACATGGAGATCACCCGCGACCGTCTCGAGCGCGAGTTCGGGCTCGACCTCATCTCCACCGCGCCGAACGTGGTGTACCGGGTGGTGATGGAGGACGGCTCCGAGCACGAGGTGACCAACCCGTCGTACTGGCCGGAGGGCAAGGTGCGCGAGGTGTACGAGCCGATGGCCAAGTGCACCGTCATCGCGCCGAGCGAGTACACCGGCGCGATCATGGAGTTGTGTCAGTCGCGGCGCGGCGAGCTCGGGGGCATGGACTACCTATCGGAGACGCGCGTCGAGCTGCGCTACACGCTGCCGATGGGCGAGATCATGTTCGACTTCTTCGACGCTCTGAAGTCGCGGACCAAGGGCTATGCGAGCCTCGACTACGAGGAGTCGGGCGAGCAGCAGGCCGCGCTGGTGAAGGTGGATATCCTGCTCCAGGGTGAGACCGTCGACGCTTTCAGCGCGATCGTGCACAAGGATGCCGCTTTCGCGTACGGAAACAAGATGACCACCAAGTTGCGCGAGCTCATCCCCCGTCAGCAGTTCGAGGTGCCGATCCAGGCTGCGATCGGCTCGAAGATCATTGCGCGCGAAAACATTCGGGCGATCCGCAAGGACGTGCTCGCCAAGTGCTACGGCGGCGACATCAGCCGTAAGCGCAAGCTGCTCGAGAAGCAGAAGGAGGGCAAGAAGCGGATGAAGACCATCGGTCGCGTCGAGGTTCCGCAGGAAGCCTTCGTTGCGGCCCTGTCCAACGAGTCGGTGGCGGACAAGCCCAAGGGCAAGTAGCCGGACGGCAAGTAGGAGGAACACTCGATGATCGGCACCTGGTTGACCCGCGAGCTCGGGCTGGAGGTGCCGATCTTCGGTGCCCCGATGGGCGGCCGCGCGGGCGGACGGCTCGCGGGGGAGGTCACCCGCGCCGGCGGTCTGGGGTTGCTGGGCGCGGCACGCTACGCGACGCCCGAGTGGATCGCCGAGGAGTCGGCGACCGCCCGCGAGATCGGCGGCGGGCTGCTCGGCATCGGGCTGATGACGTGGTCTCTCGACGCCGACGATTCACTGCTCGACGCGGCGCTCGCCGAGCGCCCGCGCGTGGTGTCGTTGTCGTTCGGCGATCCGGCACCGTACGTCGAACGGGTCCACGCCGCGGGTGCGCTCGCCGTCTCCCAGGTGAACACGCTCGACGACCTGCACGTGGTCGAGCGGGCGGGCGTCGACTTCGTCATCGCTCAGGGCGGTGAGGCCGGCGGCCACACCGGGCGGATCGGCACCCTGCCGCTGCTGCAGGAGGTCCTCGACGCGACGAGCCTGCCCGTCCTCGCGGCGGGCGGAATCGGCACCGGCCGTGGACTGGCGGCGGTGATCGCCGCCGGCGCCGAGGGCGCGATGATCGGCACCGCGCTGCTCGCGAGCCCGGAGACGATCGGGCCGGAATACGCCCGCCGCAAGCTGATCGAGGCCGGCAGTGCCGACACCGTCTACACGTCGATCTTCGATCAGGCGCGCGATCAGCCCTGGCCGGCGAGGTGGGGCGGCCGTGCCCTTGCCAACGACTACACCGCCGAGTGGCACGGTCGCGGCGCCGACAACGAAACGCTCGCTGCCGCTTACGACCCTGCAGACGCGACCCAGGGTGTGGTTTACGCCGGCGAGGCAGCGGGTCTGGTCACGACTGAGCAACCCGCCGGCGACGTGGTCCGCGCCATCGCCGCCGACGCCGAACGCCTGCTACGCCGCACCTACTGAGCGAACGCCGTCACTCGGGGCGGTGGCAGACCGCCTCGACGTTGTTGCCGTCGGGATCGCGCACGAACGCGCCGTAGTAGCCGGGGTGGTACTCCGGCCATTCGCGCGGTGCGTGCAGAACCTCTGCACCCGCCTCGACCGCGGCCGCGTAGAAGGCATCGACCGCGGCTCGGGTGTCCGCGACGAACGCCACATGGTTCTCGCGGAAGCCGGCATCGGCCGGGACCAGCGGGCTGATCCAGAAGTCCGGGTGTGGCGGCACGCCGTAACCGATGACGCCGGGAGCGGGTTCGACGACCCGCTTCCCGCCGAGGGGCGCGAGCACGGCGTCGTAGAACGCAGCACCGGCTTCGATGTCGACGCATTGAATTCCCAGGTGATCCAACATGCGCCGATCGTGACACAGGTCACCGACAGAAGTGGCCGTTCCCACGTCAGGACGGCCCGTGAGCGGGCTGAAAGGTGCCGGTGTCGCCGGCCTCCTCCGCTCGGATGACGTGCACGACCGCATTGATCAGCGCCAGGTGGGTGAAGGCCTGCGGAAAATTGCCGAGGTGCCGGCCGGTCTTGGGGTCGATCTCCTCGGCGTACAGCTTGAGTGGGCTGGCGAACCCGAGCAGACGTTCGCACAACTGCTTGGCGCGCTCGAGCTCCCCGATCTCCACCAGGGCCGAGACGAGCCAGAACGAGCAGATCGTGAAAGTGCCCTCCTTGCCGGACAGTCCGTCGTCGGTCTCCTCGACTCGGTAGCGCAGCACCAGTCCGTCCTCGGTGAGTTCGTCGGCGATCGCCAGCACGGTGGCCCGGATGCGCTCGTCGTCGGCGGGCAGGAAGCGCAGCAGGGGAGCGAGCAGCAACGACGCATCGAGAGCCGGACTGCCGTACCGCTGGGTGAGCACCCCACGATCGTCGACACCGTGGGCGAGGACGTCGGCTCGGATCTCGTCCGCGATGTCGGCCCACTGTGCCGCATAAGCCTTCTCGCCGTGCAACGTCGCCAGCTTGGCGCCGCGGTCGAGCGCGACCCAGCACATGATCTTCGACGACGTGAAGTGCTGGGGTTCGCCGCGAACCTCCCAGATGCCGCGGTCGGGCCGGCGCCAGTTCTCGACGACCTCCTCGACCTGACGTTTGAGTAGCGGCCACAGGGTCTCGGGGACCTGGTCGCGGGAACGGACGTGCAGGTACACCGAGTCGAGCATCGTGCCCCAGATGTCGTGCTGGTTCTGGTTGTAGGCGCCGTTGCCGATCCGGACCGGCCGGGCCCCGTCGTAACCCTTGAGGTGGCTCAGTTCCTGCTCGACGAGCGTGTGCTCGCCGCCGACGCCGTACATCACCTGCAGGGGTGCCGGGTCGCCGTCGTCGGACTGGGACGAGTCGAAGATGAACGAGAAGAAGTCGTTGGCCTCCCGATCGAGCCCGAGCGTGTAGAGACCCCACAGCGCGAAGGTCGAGTCGCGCACCCAGGCGTACCGGTAGTCCCAGTTCCGTTCGCCGCCGGGCGTTTCGGGCAGGGACGTGGTGGGGGCGGCGAGCAGGGCGCCGGTGGGGGCGTAGGTGAGGCCCTTGAGGGTCAGCGCACTGCGCTGCAGGTGGCCACGCCAAGGATGGTCGGGGAACCGGCCGATCGTCACCCACTGCCGCCAGCACTCGGTGGTCTGCCACATCCGGTCCGCCGCCTCGGCGAAGGTACGCGGGGCCGGCAGATCGGACCAGGAGAGGGCGACGAAGGCGTTGTCGCCCTCCACCATTCGCGTCCGGGCGCGGGCCTCGCGCCCCTCGAGGCCGAGCCGGAGATTCGACGTCAGGCGCAGTGTCGGGTGGTCGGCGGAGGACGCGCGGGACGTCGCCGTGGCTTCCTCGTACACCTTGCCGGTGTATTCCCACCGGGCCGGGGCGCGGTGGTAGTCGAAGGCGGGTTCGCAGCTCATCTCCAACTCGACGGTGCCGCTGACGCACTTCACCGTCCGCAGCAGCACGTGCTCGGCATCCCAGTCCGACGGCGTGCGCCGACGCGTCGGCGAACGCTGCTCGTTCGCGTGCCAGGGTCCCATCACGAGGGCGTCCCGGACGATGAGCCACCCGGTCTGCGTCTGCCACGTCGTCTCCAGGATGAGCCCGCCCGGCAGGTAGCGGCGCGCGGCCGGCACGTTCTGGCCGTACGGCCCGATCCGGAAGTGTCCGGCGCTGCGGTCCAGGATGGACCCGAACACGCTGGGCGAGTCGGGTCGCGGGATGCACATCCACTCGACGGAGCCGTTCCGGGCGATCAGGCAGTTCGACTCGCAATCGGAGAGGAATGCGTAGTCGTCGATCGGCGGATAGACGCTGCGGTGCTCCGGCGCGATCTCGTCCGAATCGCCCGACGGTCCGGTGACTGACTGCTCGGCCTGCGACGTCATCTCCTCATCATCGACCCGCGCGCACGCCGCCGTCCATGTTTCGACCGCGCCGCGCGGGGGAGCGGTGCGGCTCGCCGCGACTGCGGGTGTCTGTTACTCTCTGCGGCGTGTCTGCTGCCATCGCCCACCGCGTCCGCCATGAACTGGCGTTGATTGCCGTCGGCGATCTGGCGGTTGCCGACATTCTTTGTCGCTGACGCCCTTTCCGGGCGTTCGTCTTCCGTCGAATCCGGCCCGCGGCCGCGCGCTTCGCTCTTCTTCGTCGGTGGACCGGCCGGGGCGTGCTGCGCGCCCGGTTCGTCACGAACGCCCTTCCAATGCAGGACATCCGTCCGATCTCTGAGTACGGTCCGGCGTGTGCCGGACCGATTCCGTACGTCATCACCATCATCCGTGAGCCTGGTAGGAAGGCAATCCCTCATGAGGCATCGTTCCCGTTCGTTCCTGACCGCACTCGTCGCGCTCGGCGCGGTCGCGCTGTCCGCGTGCAGCGGCGGTTCCAGTGACGTCGTCGGCGGCACCGAGACCGCCGACGGCAGCGGCGGCACGATCAACCTGTTCGCGTATGCGGTGCCCAAGCCCGGATTCGACAAGGTCACCGCGGCCTTCGCGGAGACCGAGGATGGCAAGGGGGTCCGGTTCAATCCGTCGTACGGTGCCTCGGGCGACCAGTCCCGCAAGGTCAAGGACGGCGCGCAGGCCGACTTCGTGAACTTCTCCGTCGAACCCGACATCACCCGACTGGTGGACGCCGGCCTTGTCGACGAGAACTGGAACAAGGACGCCTACAACGGAATTCCGTTCGGGTCGGTCGTCACGATCGTCGTCCGCGAGGGCAATCCGAAGAACATCCAGGACTGGGACGATCTGCTGCGTCCGGGTATCGAGGTGGTCACCCCCAACCCGTTCAGTTCCGGTTCGGCGAAGTGGAACCTGTTGGCGCCGTATGCCGCGAAGAGCGACGGTGGCCAGAACCCGCAGGCGGGACTCGACTACCTCGGCAAGCTCGTGAGCGAGCACGTGAAGGTGCAGCCCAAGTCGGGACGCGAGGCCACGGAGACGTTCCTGCAGGGCACCGGTGACGTGCTGCTGAGCTACGAGAACGAGGCGCTGTTCACCGAGCGCAACGGCGACCCGGTGGAGCACGTCACTCCGCCCGCGACGTTCAAGATCGAAAATCCGGCCGCGGTCATCTCCAACAGCCCCAACGCGGCCCAGGCGACCGCGTTCCGCGACTACCTCTACACCGCCGACGCCCAGCGACTGTGGGCGGAGGCGGGTTTCCGTCCCGTCGACCCGGCCGTGGCGCAGGAGTTCGCGGCCGACTTCCCGCAGCCGCAGAAGCTGTGGACCATCGCCGACCTCGGGGGCTGGAAGACCGTCGATGCCGAGTTGTTCAAGCAGGGGACCGGCAGCATCGCGGTGATCTACGAGAACGCGACCAAGTAGCTCGCGCGCAGGCACGGTGAGGACACGGGACCGGACGCGGCACGCACATTGCGCCGCGTTCGGTCCGCACCTTGCCAGCCGCTAGGGTGGTCGGGTGGATCAACTCGCGAACTGGTGGGACGGCGCCGAACTGTGGATCGCCGGCCTGCCGTTCATTCCCCAGGTTCTCCTGGTGCTCGCGGTGATGATCCCGGCCTGCTTCGGTATCGCCTGGATGCTCGACCGCGTGTTGTCCGCGGTGTTCGCTGCAGTCGGTCGTGCCGAACCGGCCGCGTCGGATGTCTGCGCGGACGCGCGCTCGAAGGTGGAGGGTTCCTGATGCCGCGCTCACGCGTGACCCTGGCTCTGATCGCACTTATCGTCCTGGTCGTCATCGCCTGGTACTTCACCCGCTGAGGCCTGCCCGACTACGGCCGTCCCGGTCACCAGAAAAGCGATTCGGACGGCGGTTCGGCGCTCTGCTAAAGTCTGCCGCGTGTCTGTAGTCGTCGCCCACCAGGTCCGCCATGAACTGGCGTTGATCGCTGTCGGCCGACTTGCAGTTGCCGACGTCGACTGTTGTTGATCACCTCGTCGGTGTTCGCCCAGTCGTGACACTCGTGTTCGGTCCGAACGCGTAGCTCTTCCCCGAGTCACCCCGCTGCCCTGCGTGCCGCGAACGCCCCCCCTGCGCCCCGATAGCTCCCGCCGCCCGACCGTCCGGTCGGTCCGCTCTGCTGCGAGCTCTTCTGCATCTGCCGGCACTGTAGGAAGGTAAGTCCCTATGAACCATCGGTCCCGCCCCCTCGTGGCTGCGTTCGTCGCCGTCGCCGCGGTGGCGCTCGCCGGGTGTAGCGGCGGTTCGAGTGACGTCATGGGTGGCGGCGACGGCAGTGCCGACGGCAGTGGCGGCACGATCAACCTGTTCGCATACGGCGTCCCCAAGCCGGGCTACGACAAGGTCACCGCGGCGTTCGCGGAGACCGACGAGGGTCAGGGCGTGCGGTTCAATCCGTCGTACGGTGCCTCGGGCGACCAGTCCCGCAAGGTCAGGGACGGCGCGCAGGCCGATCTGGTGAGCTTCTCCGTCGAGCCGGAGATCACCCGGCTCGTCGAGGCGGGTCTCGTCGACGATTCCTGGAACCAGGACGCATACGGCGGTGTCCCGTTCGGGTCGGTCGTCACTCTCGTCGTGCGGGAGGGTAATCCGAAGAACATCCGCGACTGGGACGATCTGCTGCGTCCGGGGATCGAGGTGGTCACCCCCAACCCGTTCAGTTCGGGTTCGGCGAAGTGGAACCTGTTGGCGCCGTACGCCGCCGAGAGCGAGGGCGGCCGGAACCCGCAGGCGGGACTCGACTACCTCGGCAAGCTCGTGAGCGAGCACGTGAAGGTGCAGCCCAAGTCGGGACGCGAGGCGACCGAGATGTTCCTGCAGGGCACCGGTGACGTGCTGCTCAGCTACGAGAACGAGGCGCTGTTCACCGAGCGTAAGGGCGATCCGGTGGAGCACGTCACGCCCGCTGTGACGTTCAAGGTGGAGAACCCGGTTGCCGTCGTCTCCACGGGCCGCAACGCGTCCACCGCCGTCACGTTCCGTGAGTTCCTCTACACCCCTGCAGCGCAACGTCAGTGGGCACAGGCCGGGTTCCGTCCCGTCGACCAGGCCGTGCTGGCCGAGTTCGCCGCGGACTTCCCGGAGCCGCAGAAGCTGTGGACCATCGCCGACCTCGGTGGTTGGGACGCCGTCGACCAGGATCTGTTCGAGCAGGACTCGGGACGGATCGCCGCAATCTACGAGAACGCGACCAAGTGATGACGACCGTGACGACTCAGCCGGCCCGACAGCCGGCGCAGACACCCTCACCGAAACCGAAGACCCGCTCGCGGCGCAGGTTTGCCGTCACCGGTGCCGTCGGGCCGCTCGGCATCGGTATCGCCGGCCTCTGGCTCAGCGTCATCGTGCTCCTTCCGTTGGCGGCGCTGACGGTCACGTCGTTCGAGAACGGCTGGGCCGGCTTCTGGGACGCGGTCACCGCTCCCGGCGCGCTGGCGGCGCTGCGGGTGACGGTGGTGGTCTCCGCGATCGTCGCCGTGATCAACGTCGTGATGGGCACTGCCATTGCCTGGGTGCTGGTGCGCGACGAGTTTCCCGGCAAGCGGATCGTGGGCGCACTCATCGATCTCCCGTTCGCGCTGCCGACGATCGTCGCGAGCATCGTGCTGCTCTCGCTCTACGGGCCGCAGAGCCCCGTCGGTATCCACCTCAACGCCACGCAGCCGGGTCTGATCGTCGCGCTGGCCTTCGTGACGCTGCCGTTCGTCGTGCGCTCGGTACAGCCGGTGCTGATCGAGGCCGACCGAGAGGTCGAGGAGGCGGCCGCGTCGTTGGGTGCGAACAACTGGACCATCTTCCGCTCGGTGGTGCTGCCGACGCTGGCGCCGGCGGTCATCAGCGGTGCCGGGCTGGCGTTCGCCCGGGCGATCGGCGAGTACGGCTCCGTCGTCCTGATCGGCGGCAACATTCCCCGCGAGACGCAGGTGGCGTCGCAGTACATCCAACAGCAGATCGAGATCGACCGTCCGGTCAGCGCCGCGGCCGTGTCGGTGGCACTGTTGGCGATCGCGTTCGTCACGCTGTTCGTCCTGCGCCTGTTCGCGGCCCGTAACCAGCGCCGAGAGGAGCACGCCCAGTGAAGCTGTCCCCGAAGGCGCGGATCGGTCTGCGGACCATCGTCCTCGCCTACCTCTTCGTCCTGCTGGTCCTGCCCATCGCAGTGATCCTGTACCGCACGTTCGAGAACGGCTTCGTCGCGTTCTTCCACGCGATCAGCACCCCGGCCGCCATCTCGGCGCTCAACATGTCGCTGATCATCGTGGCGATCGTGGTCCCGTTGAACGTGGTGTTCGGCATCGTGACGGCGCTCGCGCTGGTGCGCGGACGCTTCCCGGGCCGCGGTCTCCTGCAGTCGGTGGTGGACCTGCCGTTCGCGGTCTCGCCAATCGTCGTCGGTGTCTCGCTGATCCTGCTGTGGGGGGCGAACGGCTGGTTCGGTGGGATCGAATCGACCGGCTTCAAGGTGATCTTCGGGCTGCCGGGCATGGTGATCGCCACCATCTTCGTGACCCTCCCGTTCGTGGTGCGCGAGGTGGAACCCGTGCTGCACGAGATCGGTGAGGAACAGGAGCAGGCCGCCGCGACGCTCGGCGCGTCGAAGTGGCAGACGTTCAGCCGGATCACCCTGCCGGCCATCCGCTGGGGCCTGACCTACGGCGTCGTCCTCACCGTCGCCCGCGCGCTCGGCGAGTTCGGCGCGGTCATCATGGTCTCGTCCGGCATTCCCGGCCAATCGCAGACCCTGACCCTGCTCGTGCACTCCCGCTACATCGACGACCACAACACCTTCGGGGCCTACTCGGCGGCAACGCTGCTGATGGGTATCGCCCTGATCACCCTGCTGCTGATGACTCTGCTCGACCGCAAGAGGAGCACGACATGATCACCGTGACCGGTGCGCGCAAGAACTACGGCGACTTCGCCGCGCTCGACGATGTCACCCTCGACATCCCGTCGGGCTCGCTGACCGCCCTGTTGGGCCCCAGCGGCTCGGGCAAGTCGACGCTGCTGCGGTCGATCGCCGGCCTCGAACATCCCGACTCGGGCACCATCACGATCGCCGGCAAGGACGTCACCGGCGTGCCGCCGCAGAAGCGGGACATCGGCTTCGTGTTCCAGCACTATGCGGCGTTCAAACACATGACCGTGCGGGACAACGTCGCGTTCGGGCTCAAGATCCGCAAGCGCCCCAAGGCGGAGATCACCAAGAAGGTCGACGATCTGCTCGGGATCGTCGGGCTGGACGGCTTCCAGCACCGCTACCCCGCACAGCTGTCCGGCGGACAGCGTCAGCGCATGGCCCTCGCCCGTGCGCTCGCCGTCGATCCGCAGGTGCTGCTGCTCGACGAGCCGTTCGGCGCGCTCGACGCGAAGGTGCGTGACGACCTGCGGACGTGGCTGCGCCGCCTGCACGACGAGGTGCACGTCACCACGGTGCTGGTCACCCACGACCAGGAGGAGGCCCTGGACGTCGCCGACCGGATCGCGGTGCTCAACAAGGGCCGCATCGAGCAGGTCGGCACCCCGCAGGAGCTGTACGACACCCCGGCCAACGACTTCGTGATGTCGTTCCTCGGCCCGGTCGCCCGGCTCAACGGGCAGCTCGTGCGCCCGCACGATCTGCGCCTGGACCGCAACCAGCTGCCGCAGTCGTTCGCGGCCACGGTCTCCCGCGTCGTGCACCTCGGATTCGAGGTCCGCGTCGAGCTGCAGCCCAAGACCGGAGCGCAGGAGCTGTCGGCGCAGATCACCCGCAGCGACGCCGAGGCGCTCGGTCTGCGCGAGGGCGAGACCGTGTACGTGCGGCCCAGCGACATCGCAAGCTAGTCCGCCGAGCAAAGACGAAAGCCCGGCTCCGCCAAGGTGGAGCTGGGCTTTCGTCGTCGTCCGACGGGTCAGGACCCCAGCGAGCCGAACGACAGTGAGCCACTGCCGCTCTCCGGCGGCGCCGGGTAGTCGGGGGCGAGCTCACGCATCAGGTCCAGGGCGACCCCGTCGGTGTGCTCCGAGTCGCCGTTCGCCATGACCGTCACACCCCATCCCTCGGACGGCACGAGGTAGGTGGCGCTGGTCATTCCCGAGGCGCCACCGTCCTTGAACGCGTACGGGCGGTTGATCCCGTTCTGCGGGGGGAACAGCTGCCAGGCCATGCCCATCTGCATGTTCGGCATCTTGGTCGGCGCCACGCCCGGGATCGGATCGAGCATCGACTGCAGAACCGGAACCAGCGGCTCGTCCCCGTAGCCGAGGGTGGCCGCCACCCACTTCGCCATGTCCGCCGCCGTGCTGATCAGACCGCCGCCGCCGGCCAGCGCACCGGTGTTGTTCCAGAGGTCGGTCGGGCTGCCGTTCGCGTAGGGCACGGCCAGGTCCGGGGTGGGGCTTTCGATGACGGTCCCGGTCATGCCGAGTGGACCGGTGAGCTCGCGCTGGACCACGTCGGCGAAGCGGGGCTCGGCGTGACCCGGTGCGTACGCATCGGCCATCAGGGTGCCCAGGGTTCCGAAACCGAAGTCCGAGTAGATCCACTCCGATCCCGGTGCGCTCGCCAGCGAACCCGGCGCCTCCAGCCCCTCCCACAGCAGGGTGCGGTTGTAGAGCGCCTTCGCGTCCGAGCACCCGTGGTCGCCGCCTCCCGGGCAGCCGGCATTCAGGTTGCCCGGGTCGTCGGTGAGCCCCGACCGGTGGGTGACGAGATCCCCGAGCGTGACGACCGTGTCGTCCATCGTCGGGAACGTGACGTCGTGCTCGTAGTCCTGGGCGAGATCGCCGAGAGTGGAGAGGCCTTCGTCGATCCGCTTCGCGAGCAGTCCCGCGGTGAACGTCTTGGTTTCCGAGGCGATCTCGAACTGAGTCTGCGGACCGACCGGGCGCTGATTCTCCTTGTCCGCCAACCCGAAGTGGTATGTGGTGGTGATCGCCTCGTCGGGCTTGTCGGGGTTGCGCTTGACGATCGCGATCGACATGCCGGGTGCACTGTGGCCGACCACCTTCGATGCGGCCCGGGCCACGGCTCGCGTCTCCCACCCGTCACCGATCGACGACCCTGCATTCGGGACGGGAATCGCTGCGGAGGCTGTCGGTGCGAGGGTGGCGGCGAGCACCAGGGATGTCGCAGTCGCCAGGGCGGCGGCGCCGGCCCGTCGATACGGGCGGCGGAGAGTCGGTTGCATGATCACGAGAGTAAATCTGAGGTAATGGTTTTCGTCAGATTTTTCCCGTAGCGGTCGGGACCGACCTGCGTCCGAACGAACGTTGGATCAGGGGAGTGCGGTCCAGGCACTCACGCAGTGGTACGAGCGGTTCTGGTACACCAGGGGAGCCGCGAGCGACTCGGCGTCGTGGATCTCCGTCACAGCGGCCGTGACGACCAGTGCCTGCCCGACCTCGGTACGCGTGAGCGGGGTGCAGCGCAGCACTGTGCCGGTGTCGTGCAGGAGTGGCTCACCCGATCCCAGTGTCGACCAGGCCGTGTCGACGCCGAACCGGGTGTTGCCGGACGCCGCGAACCGACGGGCCAGCGCCACGTTGTCGGCGGTGAGCAGGTGCACCAGGACGCTCGACGCCACCGCGATCTCGGCGGCAGAACCCCGCAGGGCCTGTAGCGAGAAGCCCAGCACGGCGGGATCGGCGGAGATCGACGCGACCGACGACGAGGTGATGCCCACCGGGCCGGCGGCACCCTGTGCGGTGATGATCGCGACGCCCGCGGGGTAACCCCGGAAGGCGCGCCGGAAGTCTTCGCCGAGCAGGGGGTTCGGGGCAGTGGTCGTCAACGCGAGGTCCTTCGTCGAGGCGGGGGTGTCACTGACGACGCTAGAACCTCGAGTTGACTCGAGGTAAAGGGATTGTGGTCGACGCCACGGGTACGGCTCCCTACGATGACGTGCATGACCCCACCCAGCGACATCACCGGCGATCTCCCTGCCGGGATCGGGCGTCCGGCTACCCGGGCGCTCGCGCAAGCCGGCATCACCACGCTGGAGGCCGTCGCGCAGCACTCGGCGAAGGATCTCCTCGCGCTCCACGGCGTCGGTCCCAAAGCGCTCCGGGTGTTGACCGACTCGCTGGGCGAGCGCGGTCTCGGCTTCCGAACCGACAACGCCTAGCGCGTGGCGTGCCCGGGCGGTGACTCGGGGTCGAGTGGCATGGTCTCCGCGGTCCCCGCCTGCACTGCGCGCCCGTAACGCCCGAGGTAGTCACTTTCGAGGTCGTCGGCGTACGCCTGACCCGGCCAGCTGTCGGGCAGGGGACGGCCGCCGTGGGTGCACCGGATTCGGCGCGCGGGTCCGAGCTCGGGCAGGGTGCCCCGGAAGTCGCAGCGGTCGAAGGTCGTGAGCGCCGAGAACGTGGTGTCGGCGAATGTGCACTCGACGAAGCGGCCGCCCACCAGCTTCGCGTCGGTGAGGTCTGCTCCGCGGAACGTGCACCGCTCGAACACGGTGTTCTCTCCGAGTGTGAGTTTGCGCATCGATGCGCCGGTGAAGTCGCAGTCGGTCAATCGCCGCCCGATCCGTGCCCGCGTCAGGCGCGCCGATCTGAAACTGCACCTTGCGAAGAATCGGTCGAACGTGCTGCCCGACGCGGAGATTCCGTCGAAGCGGCTGTCGCTCACCTCGGTCTCGACGAAGTGGAGGGTTCCTCGGGCGTAGCTCAGGTCGAGCCGCTCGAGCGTGAGGTACTTGATCGAGAGCGGGTATCCGCGAGCCATTTTCACGCCGCGCAGGTCCACACGACCGTCGTCGTCGGTTCCGAACGGGGACGTGATCTCGTGTGTGCGTCCGACGAATCCGGCCTGATCGACGAACTGGCGCGCGAGCTGGGCTGTGGTCTCGGAACTCCACCTGCCGCGCAGCGATGCGGCACTCGCCGCGCTGTGCTTGTCGGTCGTCACCGACTCACTGTAAACGTCAGGCGGAGAGTCGCCACGAGTCCGCTGCGCCGAGGGCGGTCCGGTACCGATCGAGCGCAACTTCGGCGACGTTCCGGTGTGCGCCGATCGTCTCGGCGAACACGACGTCGGGAGCGGCGTCGAGTGCGGCTGCGCCGAGACGGTCGGTGAGGCGTCCCGGCGCCAGGAACCACGGGGCGATCACGATGCGCTCGACCCCTCGCGAGCGCAGCTGTGAGATCGCCTGTCCGACGGTCGGTTCGGCGGAGGTTGCGAAGCAGGCGGCCGTCGCCCACAGGTTGCCGTCGGCGAGGACGCCGGCCAGTGCACGGGTGCGATCGTTGGCCCGCGAATCGGACGAGCCGACCGCGGCGAGCACGACTCCGGCGCGGGTGTCGTCGGTGGCGACACCGGTCTCGGTGATCCGGTCCCGCACCGCGTCGACGAGGCGGCGGTCGTGGCCCAGGACGTCGGACTGGACGAGCGTCAGCTGCGGGTGCCGTGCGCGGGCAGCGGCCAGGATCCCGGGCAGATCCACGCGGGCATGGAACGCGCTGCCGAGCAGCAGGGGCACCACCACTGCAGCGGTATGCCCCTCCGCGGCGACGGCGTCGACGACCTGGTCCACCGACGGCGTGTTCAGGTCGAGGAAGCACAACCGGACGTCGACGTCCGGCCGCTGCGCGCGGATCGCCGCCACGGCAGCCGTGACCACCCGAGCGGATCGGGGATCACGACTGCCGTGTGCGACGGCGATCAGTGGAGTCACGGTGTCAGACCCGCTCACCGAGCTCGACCGCGGCGATGGCGTCGCCCACCAGACCGGCCGCGAGCGTGTTGCCGCCGGCGGGATCGATCAGCAGGAAACTGCCGGTGTGCCGGTTGACGGTGTAGTCGTCGGCCACGATCGGTTCCGCGACACGCACCGAGATCTTGCCGATCTCGTTGAGCTCGAGGGTTTCCGGGGACAGCTCCGACGTCAGTTCCTGCTCGTCGAGGCGCTCGACGAGCGCGCCGACGATGGCCTGCGTGGTGCGGGTGCCGTGCTTGAGCAGCAGGCGTGCGCCCGGACGAAGCGGCTTCTCGGCGAGCCAGCACACGGTGGCGTCGAACTGGTCGATCGGCTCCGGCGCGCCGGACGGCGCCGCGATGGTGTCGCCGCGGGAGACGTCGACGTCGTCGGCGAGCACCAGCGTCACGCTGCGGCCCGCGTGCGCGACGTCGAGTTCGCCGTCGGCGGTGTCGATGCGGGTGACCGTCGTCCGGGTTCCGGACGGCAGGATCACCACCTCGTCGCCGGGAACGACCGAACCGGCCGCTACCTGACCGGCGTAGCCGCGGTAGTCGGGGAACTCGGCGGTGCGCGGACGGATCACGTACTGCACGGGGAACCGCAGACCCACGGCGTGCTTGCCCTCGTTGTCGCTGTCCACGGGCACCGATTCGAGATGCTCGATCAGCGTCGGCCCGTCGTAGTACGGCGTGTTGTCCGACGCCACGGCGACGTTGTCGCCGTGTAGCGCGGACACCGGGATCGCCTGGACGTCGGCGTCGTCCCAGCCGAGAGATCCGGTCAGCGAACGGAACTCGGCCGTGATGTCGGCGAACACCTGCGCCGGATCCTCGACGAGGTCGATCTTGTTGACCGCCAGCACCAGTCGCGGCACTCCGAGCAGCGCCAGCACCGCGGCGTGCTTACGGGTCTGCGAGATGACGCCCTTGCGCGCGTCCACCAGGAGGATCACCAACTGCGCGGTGGACGCGCCCGACACGGTGTTGCGGGTGTACTGCACGTGGCCCGGGGTGTCGGCCAGCACGAACGAGCGGCGCGGTGTCGCGAAGTAGCGATATGCGACGTCGATCGTGATGCCCTGCTCGCGCTCGGCACGCAGGCCGTCGACGAGTAGCGACAGGTCGGGGGTGGACAGGCCCTTGTCGACCGACGCGCGGGTGACGGCGTCGATCTGGTCGGCCAGAACGGATTTGGTGTCGTACAGCAGCCGGCCCACGAGAGTGGACTTGCCGTCGTCGACGCTGCCCGCGGTAGCGAGTCGTAGCAGGTCGCTCATGATCAGAAGTAGCCCTCTCGCTTGCGGTCTTCCATGGCCGCTTCGGAAACTCGGTCGTCGCCGCGGGTGGCGCCGCGCTCGGTGAGCCGGGACGCCGCGACCTCGGCCAGGATGGCCTCGTTGTCGGCGGCCTCGGACAGCACCGCGCCGGTGGTGGATCCGTCACCGACGGTGCGGTAGCGGACCGACAGCGTCTGCAGCTCTTCGCCTTCGGCCGGGCCACCCCACACGCCCGGGGTCATCCACATGCCGTCGCGCTGGTACACCGGACGCTGGTGGGCGTAGTAGATGCTCGCCAGTTCGACGTTGTCCCGCGCGATGTAGCGCCAGATGTCGAGTTCGGTGAAGTTGCTCAACGGGAAGACGCGGACCTGCTCGCCGGGGGAATGCCGGCCGTTGTACAGGTTCCACAGCTCGGGACGCTGACGCTTGGGGTCCCACTGCCCGAACGCGTTGCGCAGCGAGAAGATCCGCTCCTTGGCGCGAGCCCGCTCCTCGTCACGGCGCGCTCCGCCGAACACGGCGTCGAAGCGGTGCTCGGCGATCGCGTCGAGCAGCGGCACGGTCTGCAGCGGGTTGCGGATCCCGTCGGGGCGCTCGGTGAGGCGGCCGTCGGCGAGGTAGTCCTCCACCTTGGCCACGTGCAGGCGCAGGTTGTACTTCGCGACGACGTGGTCGCGGAAGTCCAGCACCTCCGGCAGGTTGTGTCCGGTGTCGACGTGCAGCAGCGCGAACGGCAGCGGGGCCGGCCAGAACGCCTTGATCGCCAGGTGCAGCAGCACCGTCGAGTCCTTGCCGCCCGAGAACAGGATCACGGGCCGCTCGAACTCGCCGGCCACCTCACGGAAGATGTGGATGGCCTCGGACTCGAGGGCGTCGAGGGTGTCGAACTTGTTGCCGTCGAGCTGAAGCCGCGGCTCGGGGAGGGAGATGTCGATGGTCATGAGGCGTGCAACCCGCATTCTGTCTTGGCCGAACCGGCCCACCGACCGCTGCGCGGATCGGCGCCGGGGAGAGGTTTGACGGTGCACGGAGCGCACCCGATGGAGGGATACCCCTCGTCGACGAGCGGATTCACCAGGATCGAGTGCTCGTCGATGTACGCCTGCATGTCGTCGTCGGACCATGCAGCGATGGGATTGATCTTCACCAGTCCGAACGCCTCGTCGAACGAGATCAACGGCGCGTTCGCCCGGGTGGGGGCCTCGACCCGGCGGATGCCGGTGACCCACGCCCGGTAGTTCTTCAGCGTCGCCTTCAGCGGCGCGACCTTGCGCAGCGCGCAGCAGCGGTTGGGCTCGCGGGCGAACAGATCCTTGCCCTCGGCCGCGTCCTGCTCGGCGACCGAGACGTCGGTCTGTGCGTTGATGACGTTGACGCCGTACACCTGCTCCACCGCGTCACGGGTGCCGATGGTCTCGGGGAAGTGGTATCCGGTCTCGAGGAAGAGCACGTCCACGCCCGGATGGACCTGTGCGGCAAGGTGAACCAGCACGCCGTCCTGCATGTTCGACGCGACGATGTAGCTGTTGCGATACCCCGTCGCTTCGCTCGCCCCGGCCCCGAACGTGTCCTCGGTCCACTGCAACAATTCCCGTGCGGACGCGCCGTCCAGCTCCGCTGCGCCCTGCGCGGCAAGTGCCCGGAGCTCGTCCTGGGTTGCCGTGGTGATGTCGATCGTCAACGCAAATCCCCCTCGTCTGCTCGAACTGCCCACTGTGCGAAGCGTTCACCCTCGTTGCGGTGCTTCACGAAGTTGCGCACCACCCGGTCGATGTAGTCGCCGAGTTCGGCGCTGGTCACCTTGTGCTGGCGCAGCTTCCGGCCGAAGGCGCTGTCCAGGCCGAGGCTGCCGCCCAGGTGCACCTGGAAACCCTCGATCTGGTTGCCCTCGCCGTCGTCGACCAACTGGCCCTTGAACCCGATATCGGCGATCTGGGACCGGCCGCACGAGTTGGGGCAGCCGTTGATGTTGATCGTGATCGGGACGTCCAACTGGGCATTGATGTCCGCGAGCCGCTCCTCGAGTTCCGGCGCGAGCACCTGCGAGCGCTTGCGGGTCTCCACGAACGACAGCTTGCAGAATTCGATACCACTGCAGGCCAGCAGGTTCCGACGCCAGTGCGACGGCCGGGCGTGCAGGCCGAGGGGCTGCAGTTCGGCGATCAGTTCCTCGACCTTGTCGTCGGGCACGTCGAGCACGATCAGCTTCTGGTACGGCGTGAAGCGGATGCGGTCGGAGCCGACCGCCTCGGCCGCGGCGGCGACCTTGGTCAGGATGGTGCCCGACACGCGGCCGGCGATGGGGGAGAACCCGATCGCGTTGAGGCCGTTGCGCAGCTTCTGGACGCCGATGTGGTCGATCGGGCGCTCGGGCTTCTCCGGCGCGGGGCCGTCGATGAGGGGCCTCTTCAGGTACTCCTGTTCGAGAACTTCCCTGAACTTCTCGATGCCCCAGTCCTTGATCAGGAACTTCAGCCGCGCCTTCGCGCGCAGCCGGCGGTAGCCGTAGTCGCGGAAGATCGAAACCACGGCCTCCCACACGTCCGGGACCTCGTCGAGCGGCACCCACACGCCGACGCGCTGCGCCAGCATCGGATTCGTCGACAGGCCGCCGCCCACCCACAGGTCCAGGCCCGGACCGTGCTCGGGGTGGTTCACGCCCACGAACGCGACGTCGTTGATCTCGTGCACCACGTCCTGCTGCCCGGAGATCGCGGTCTTGAACTTGCGCGGCAGGTTCGAGTACTCGGGATCGCCGATGTAGCGGCGGACGATCTCGTCGATCGCCGGGGTCGGGTCGAGGATCTCGTCGAACGACTCGCCGGCCAGCGGGGATCCGAGCACGACGCGAGGGCAGTCGCCGCACGCCTCGGTGGTCTTGAGACCGACGGCCTCGAGCCGCTGCCAGATCTCGGGGACGTTCTCGATCTCGATCCAGTGGTACTGGACGTTCTCGCGGTCCGAGAGGTCGGCGGTGTCGCGGGCGAACTCGGTCGAGAGTTCGCCGATCGTGCGCAACTGCGCGGCGGTGAGGGCGCCGGCGTCGCACCGCACCCGCATCATGAAGTACTTCGCCTCGAGCAGGTCGATGTTCTCGTCACCCGTGAAGGTGCCGTCGTAGCCCTCCTCGCGCTGCGTGTACAGGCCCCACCAGCGCATGCGGCCGCGCAGATCGGCCTTGTCGATGCTGTCGAAACCCTGCTTCGAGTAGATGTTCTCGATGCGCGTGCGGACGTTGAGCGGATTGTCGTCCTTCTTGATCTGCTCGTTCGCGTTGAGCGGCTCGCGGTAGCCGAGGGCCCACTGGCCCTCGGAGACACGCTTTTTCGGACGCGCGGTGCGCGCCGGCGGGCTCACGGCAGATTCGGCGTCGGTGGTCGACGTCATGGGTGCTCCTGAATTTCGTGAATCTCACGGTGCACCGGTCGAAGACAGGGAGAGGAGGGCTGCTTCCTCGCGGGGTCGTCCTCGGCCGGCCGGATTACGGGCCTAACGGGGGGAGACGAACGCAGGCGAGCGCCGCTGCTTCAGGGCAGGGAAACGCTGGCCGCTACACGCCGCAGGACAGACAACAACAGCTACAGACACGCTTGAGGTCGACGTGGCGCCGCGCCACCAATCGCACCCCGGTATCTGTCATGCGGGCCATTCTGCCACGGGATTTGCCGTCTGCCGACCACCGGGAGCATATTTCCCCGAAAATTCCGGGAAATGTCCTGATGGGCGGGCGTTCGTGGCGGCAGATCGGATGGCTGGGACACTGGAGACGTGAGTGGATCAGTGGTCGATGTCGAATCGACACGCCTGGAACTTCCCGTGTCGGCGCTCGAAGGAGTGGGGACACGGCCGTTCGGCATCTACGTCCACGTCCCGTTCTGTGCCACGCGGTGCGGGTACTGCGATTTCAACACCTACACGGCCGGGGAACTCGGCACGTCGGCGTCGCCGCAGTCCTGGCTCGAGGCATTGAAGCGCGAGCTCGCGTCGGCGGCCGAGATCACCGGCGCTCCGAAGGTCGACACGGTGTTCGTCGGCGGCGGTACGCCCTCGCTCCTCGGCGGCGACGGCCTCGCCGAGGTCCTCGGGGCTGTACTGGCGAGCTTCGGCCTCGCCGACGGCGCAGAGGTGACCACCGAGTCCAACCCGGAGTCCACGTCGCCGGAGTTCTTCACCAGGCTGCGCGAGGCGGGTTTCACGCGGATCTCGCTGGGCATGCAGTCGGCCGCCGAGCACGTGCTGCGGGTGCTCGACCGCACCCACACTCCGGGCCGGGCGGTGGCCGCCGCACGTGAGGCGCGGGCCGCCGGGTTCGACCACGTCAACCTCGACCTCATCTACGGCACCCCCGGCGAGACCGATCGCGACCTCGACGCGTCGCTCGACGCGGTCCTCGGCGCGGGCGTCGACCACGTCTCCGCGTACGCGCTGATCGTCGAGGACGGCACCGCGCTGGCCCGCAAGGTGCGACGTGGCGAACTGCCCGCACCCGACGACGACGTTCTGGCCTCCCGCTACGAACGGATCGACGCGCGTCTCGCCGACGCGGGGTTGCACTGGTACGAGGTGTCGAACTGGGCCGCGAACGATGCGTCGCGCTGCCGCCACAACCTCGGCTACTGGGACGGCGGCGACTGGTGGGGTGCCGGCCCGGGCGCGCACAGCCACGTCGGTGGGGTGCGGTGGTGGAACGTCAAGCATCCCGCGCGCTACGCGGACCGGCTGTCGGCGGGGGAACTCCCGGTCGGGGGCAGCGAGACGCTCACCGCTGAGGACGCGCACGTGGAACGCGTCATGCTGACCGTTCGGCTACGCACCGGGCTGCCGCTGTCGGATCTGGGCGACAGTGAACGCGGTGCCGCCGAGCGGGTGGTGGCGGACGGACTCGCGCGCGTCGAAAACGCCCACCTGGTGCTCACCGATCGTGGGCGGCTGCTCGCCGACGCCGTGGTCCGGGACATCCTGGATTGACCCGGGGCCGATCTACTCGGTCGGTGCCGCGTCGTAGTCGTAGACCCGTGCGTGCAGCACGACGCGGTTGCGCAGGGCCGAGCGTACGGCGTGATGGACGCCGTCCTCGAGGTAGATGGTCCCCTCCCACAGCACAGCGTGGGGGAACAGGTCGCCGTAGAAGGTCGAATCCTCGTCCAGCAGCCGGTCGAGCTGCAACACCCGGGTGGTCGTCACGATCTCGTCGAGGCGCACCTGCCGCGGCGGTATCTGGGCCCAGTCGCGCAGCGTCAATCCGTGATCCGGATACGGCTTGCCTTCCCTGACACCCTTGAAGATCATGTTCACCGCCCGTAGTTCTCGACCGTAGGACGGGTCCTGCGGCCCGACCGGTGACCACAGTACGGCCTACGAGGCAATTGTTCCGTGTGCCTCGAATGTCCGGCGCGGCCTGCGAAGTTCCGTCCGGGCGGGGCCATTAGACTGGGTACCGAGGTGGATCCCGCGCAGGGCGGGAGGCACGGCTCCGGGACGGCCCGGGCCGCAGCGCGAAACGGAGGTGGGTGGCGGTGGCGAGCACGGAGGAACGACGATTCGAGGTACTCCGGGCGATCGTCGCCGACTACGTCTCGACGCAGGAGCCGATCGGGTCGAAGGCCCTGGTCGAACGTCACAACCTGGGCGTCTCCAGTGCCACCATCCGCAACGACATGGCGGCCCTCGAGGCCGAGGGGTACATCACCCAGCCGCACACCAGTTCGGGCCGGGTACCGACCGACAAGGGCTACCGCCAGTTCGTCGACCGGATCGCCGACGTCAAGCCGCTCTCGGCGGCCGAGCGCCGCGCGATCCTCGAGTTTCTCGAGTCCGGTGTCGACCTGGACGACGTCCTTCGGCGCGGGGTGCGGCTGCTCGCGCAGCTCACCCGGCAGGTCGCCGTCGTGCAGTACCCCACGCTGTCGGCATCGTCGGTGCGTCACCTCGAGGTGGTGGCCCTCACGCCGGCGCGCCTGCTGATGGTGCTGATCACCGACTCCGGACGCGTCGACCAGCGAATCGTCGAACTCGGCGACGTGATCGACGACGAGGACCTGTCCCGGCTGCGGGCGCTGCTCGGCGGTGCGCTCGAAGGGAAGCGGCTGGCCGCAGCTTCCATCGCGGTGTCCGAACTGGCCGAGGATGCGCCCGAGAATCTGCGCGATGCGGTGATCCGCTCGGCCACGGTGCTGGTAGAGACCCTGGTCGAACACCCCGAGGATCGCCTGGTCCTGGGTGGGACCGCGAACCTGACACGCAACGCGGCCGATTTCACCATGCAGGCGGGGCTGCCCGGCTCACTGCGCTCCGTGCTCGAGGCGCTCGAGGAGCAGGTGGTGGTCCTCAAGCTGATCGCGGCGACGCAGGACGCCGGTCGCGTCACCGTGCGTATCGGTGAGGAGACACAGGTCGAGGAGATGCGGGGCACCTCGGTGATCTCCACGGGTTACGGCACGGCCGGTACCGTGTTCGGCGGTGTGGGGGTCCTCGGTCCCACCCGGATGGACTACCCGGGAACAATTGCCTCGGTGGCTGCCGTTGCCAGGTACATCGGCGAAGTACTCGCCGAGCGATAGGGCGCGGACGGGCGCCACGTGGCCGGGCCGGGACCGACCGGTGCCGGGCGACGCTCACCGTTTGATGCGAACGATGTAGAGAAGGACGAGATACCCAAAGTGGCACGGGATTACTACGGCACGCTCGGCGTCGGACCGAAGGCGAGCGATCAGGAGATCAAGCGGGCATACCGAAAGCTCGCCCGTGAACTGCATCCGGACGTCAATCCCGACGAGACGGCGCAGGCCAGGTTCCGTGAGGTCTCCACGGCCTACGAGGTGCTCTCGGATCCCGAGAAGCGCCGCATCGTCGATCTCGGCGGCGACCCGATGGAGTCCGGCGCCTCGGCCGGAGCGGGCGGCTTCAGCGGGGCCGGGTTCGGTGGTCTCGGCGACGTGTTCGAGGCGTTCTTCGGTGGCAGCGGCGGAACCGCGCGCGGCCCGCGTGGGCGGGTGCAGCCCGGCGCGGACTCCCTGCTGCGCACCAAGCTGACCCTCGCCGAGTGCGCCACGGGCGTGACGAAGACGATCACCGTCGACACCGCGATCCTGTGCGACGGGTGCACCGGTTCGGGCACACACGGCGACTCCCAGCCGGTCCGCTGCGAGACGTGTGGCGGCGCCGGCGAGGTCCAGTCCGTGCAGCGCTCGTTCCTGGGCCAGGTCATGACCTCGCGTCCCTGCCCGACGTGCCGTGGCGTCGGCGAGACCATCCCGGATCCGTGCCACAAGTGCGGTGGAGACGGCCGCGTCCGCGCCCGCCGCGACATCACCGTGAAGGTCCCGGCCGGTGTCTCGGGTGGCATGCGCATCCGCCTCGCCGCGCAGGGCGAGGTCGGCCCCGGCGGCGGCCCCGCCGGTGACCTCTACGTCGAGGTCATCGAGCAGCCGCACGAGGTGTTCGTCCGCGACGGCGACGATCTGCACTGCACCATCCGGGTCCCGATGGTCGACGCGGCCCTCGGCACCACCGTCACGCTCGACACCATCATCGACGGTCCCACCGAGATCACCGTCGACCCCGGCACGCAGCCCGGATCGGTGTCGGTCCTGCGTGGCCACGGCATGCCGAAGCTGCGCTCCACGGTGCGCGGCGACGTCCATGCGCATCTCGAGGTGGTCATCCCGTCGAGGCTCGACGGCAAGCAGAGCAAGCTGCTGCAGGAGTTCAAGAATCACCGCGACCGCGATCAGGCCGAGGTCGTCTCGACCGGATCGCAGAACAGCGGCGGCCTGTTCTCCCGGCTGCGCGACGCCTTCAGCGGCCGCTGATCGGCGTCGGACCCGATGGCTGCGACCGTCTTCTATCTCGACCCCCTGCCCGACGTCGGCCGTCCCGCAGTGCTCGACGGGCCGGAGGGCCGGCACGCCGCGACAGTGCGGCGCATCAAGCCGGGTGAGCGTCTACTGCTCGCGGACGGTCGCGGCGGTCTCGCCGACGCCGTCGTCACCGCCGCCGGGAAGGACCGCCTCGACCTCGAGGTGACAGCCCGACTCGACCAGCAGCCGCCCACGCCGCAGGTGACCCTGGTGCAGGCGCTACCGAAGGCCGAACGCTCCGAACTGGCCGTCGAACTTGCCACCGAGGCGGGGATCGACGTCGTCGTGCCGTGGCAGTCGTCGCGCTGCGTCGCCCGCTGGGAGGGCGCCAAGATCCACAAGGGCGTCACCCGCTGGCGCAACGCGGCGATCGCGGCGGCGAAGCAGGCCCGGCGCTCGTTCGTGCCCGAGGTCGCCGACCTGCACCACACGCAGCAGGTACTGGAGCGGGTGCGGGAGGTCGTCGGACGCGGTGGCGTCGTGGCAGTGCTGCACGAGTCGGCGAAGTCGCCGTTCGCGTCGCTGCCGCTGCGGGACGCGCCCGAGGTGATGCTGGTGGTCGGCCCCGAAGGGGGACTGTCCGACGACGAGATCGCCGCCCTCACCGGTGCGGGAGCCACCGCCGTCCTGCTCGGGCCGACGGTGCTCCGCACCTCGACGGCGGCCGCGGTGGCGCTCGGGGCGATCGGCGTGCTCACCGACCGCTGGTCGTCCGCGCCCATCGACTGAAGGCACTTCGTGCCCGTGCGCCTTTTTGGTACCTCCCGCTACCGAAAAGGCGCACGGGTGGCGCAGCCGCCCACGACACAGGAGTGAGATCCATGCCCCGGACGCGCATCGAGTACGGACCCGAACCGCAGCAGTTCGGTCACTTCTACGCGCCCGAGGGCGCGGGGGACGGTCCGGTGCCGGTCGTCATGGTGATCCACGGCGGCTACTGGAGCGGGCAGTACCACCTCAATCTCGGGACCTCGTTCGCGGTGGAACTGGCCCGCAGCGGCGTCGCGGTGTGGAACATCGAGTACCGCCGGATCGGCGCGGGCGGACGGTGGCCCGAAATGTCGGCCGACGTCGTGGCCGCGCTGGACGCGATCGCCGGACCGGTCGCCGAAGCGTCGCCCGTGCCGTTGGATCTGGACCGCGTGCGCGTAGTCGGTCACTCGGCGGGCGGTCAGCTCGCGGTGTGGCTTGCCGGGCAACGTGATACGGCGGTCCGGCCGGAGCTGTTCGTGTCGCAGGCCGGTGCGCTGGATCTGGCGTCGGCCGCCGAGCGCGGCCGCCGGATCAGCTACATCGAGGACCTGTTCGGGGTGCCGTTCGACGTCGATCCCGAGCTCTACCGGTCGGCGTCACCGCAACATCGCGTGCCGATCGGGGTTCCCGTCGTCGTCCTCCACGGCACCGAGGACGCCCAGGTGCCGGCGAAGATCGCGTCCCGGTACGCCGACGCCGCCCGCGCCGCCGGCGACCCCGTGGAGCTGACGCTGGTCGAGGGCGAGGATCATTTCGCCTTCCTCGACCCGAACACGCGGAGCTGGAAGCTCTCCCGCGAGGTCCTGCTGGGCACTCAGTCCTGACCCGGGGCGGTTCGGCTCGGCAGGATCGCGGCGACCACCACCGCGCCGACCGCGAGGGCGAGACCGCCGACGAGGCTCGCCCGGGAGATCGCGTCGGCGAACGCGACCGTCGCGGCGTCCATGAGTGGCTGTGCCTGGGCGGCGCCGAACGGGTTCTTCGCCAGTTCCTCGGCGACGATCGCTGCGCCGCCCACCGATTCGCCCGACGCCTGCAACCCCTGGGCGACCAGATCTGCCTGCGCCCCGGTGAGTTTCGGAACCGGTAGCGCCGCCAGGAAGCCGGCGATCCCATCCTTGTAGGCGGAGGCGAGCACCGAGCCGAGGATCGCGATGCCGAGCGACCCGCCGAGCTCGATCGCGGTGTCGTTGAGTCCGCCGGCGGCGCCCAGGTCCTTGTCCGGGAAGCTCCCCATGATGGCGTCGGTCGCGGGTGAAACCGCCAGGCCCACACCGATGCCCAGGAGCACCAGGGTGGGGACGAAGTCGAGGTACGTCGAGGCGCCGTCGACGCGGACGAGCAGCAGGACGCCCGCCGCCGCGACGAGCATGCCGCCGGCGACGACGGCCCGGGCGCCGATGCGCGGCGTCAGCCGGGCGCTGGCCGCGGCACCGACGGAGACGGCGGCGGCCAGCGGCAGGAGCCGGACACCGGTGTCGAGGGGGCCGAAGCCGAGCACGAACTGGAATTGCTGGGCGACGAAGAACATCGCGCCGAACGCCGTCAGGAACACGAGCATCACCGCCAGTGACGCGCCGCCCACGGCCCGCTCGCCGAGCTTGCGCACGTTCAGCAGTGGCTGCGGGTGCCGCAGTTCCCACGCGAGGAACAGCATCAGGCCGACCACCGAGATCGCGGACGCGATGAGTGCCGATGCACCCCAGCCGAAGTGGAACCCGTCGATGATCGCGAAGACGAGGCAGCCGATCGTCACGACCGACAGCAATCCGCCGATCCAGTCGATGCGACCCAGTCCGTGGGCCTTCGACGGCGGCACCAGAACCAGCGCGGCGACGATCGCGAGAGCCGCGATCGGGACGTTGATGAGGAAGGTGGAGTGCCACGAGCGGGTCTCGAGCAACCACCCCGCCAGCAGCGGTCCCAGGGCGATGGCGAGACCGGACGTGGCCGCCCACGCGGCGATGGCGCGGGCGCGCTCGGCGGCAGGGAACGTCGCGACCAGGAGGGAGAGCGTCGCGGGCATGATGATCGCGGCGCCGACGCCCATGACCATCCGGGCCGCGATCACCGACGTGGTGCTGTCGGCGAGGCTTCCGAACACCGCGCCACCGCCGAAGACGAGCAGGCCGGCGAAGAGGGCCCCGCGTCGGCTGTACTTGTCACCGATGACGCCGAACAGCAGCATCAGTGCGGCGTAGGGGACGGTGTAACCGTCGATGACCCACTGGAGATCCGAGCTCGTCAGCTGCAGGTCGCGGGTCATGTCCGGCGCGGCGACGATGAGCGCGGTGTTCGCCATGACGACGATGAGCAGGCTCAGGCACAGCACCCCGAGGGCGGCCCAGCGGCGTGGGTACGGCTGATCCATCCGTTCGACCGGAGTGCCGGCGACTCCCGGCAGCCGAGACAGTGTGATCGTCATCCTCGAATTCCCTCCCGCCCAGGCGCGAGCACGCCGGCGATGTTGCACATTGATGTGCAAGTTAGTTAGTTGCACACCGGTGTGCAATGCCGCGGTGGTGCACATCACACGGCGCCTTCGGGGGAGGATGGTTCGGTGAGTTCCCAGTCTCCGGTGCCGGTCCGTTCCCAGGCGCGCGCCAATCGCGCCCGCATCCTGGAGGCGGCGATCTCCGCGTTCGCGGCGGATCCGGACGCGAGCATGGACGACGTGGCGAAGGCGGCCGGCGTCGTTCGCCGCACGGTGTACTCGCACTTCCCCAACCGGGAAGCCCTGATCGAGGGTCTGGTGGCCGAGGCGTCCGGGGCGATCTGTTCGAGCCTGGCGTCCGGGCCGCCTGCACCGGAGCGGGCCGACCTGGCGGTCGCGGTCCTGGCGCTGCGGACCTGGCCGATCGGGGACCGGTTCCGGGTGCTGCTGTCGTTCGCCCGGCGCGAGCTCGGGGAGGAGCGCATCCACGACCTCCTCGAACCGCTGCGCACGATCTCGGTGGGCAATGTCGAGCGTGGACAGCGCGAGGGGATGTTCTCGTCGTACCTGTCCGCCGAGCTCCTGGTCGCGATGTACGAGGGCATGACGCTCACGCTCCTCGAGCACGCGAACCGGGGTGCGATCTCCGACCGGGGTGAGACGTTCGCCACCGCTGGGCTGGTGTTGCTGGGGCTGCCGCCGGACGACGCCGTCGCCGTCGTCTCGGAGGCGGCGGACTGGCTCGCGGACGCCGACGCACCCGGTGAGGAGGCCGGCGGGTAACTCGGTGGGCGCCGTCGGCGGCTGGCGCTAGACTTTGGGCACACGCGACGACCCGGTCGTCGACCCATCGGACCTGGAAGAAGGCCATAGCGCGCACGTGAGTGAACAAGTCGAGAACGGCAGGTCGCGTTTGCGCGACACCCCGCAGGATCCCGCACAGCCGGCTCAGCGCAATGTGCGCTCGAGCATGGAACTTCCGCCCGAGGTGGTCCCGCCCTTGCTCGGGTCCTCCGACGAGAATCTGACCGCTCTCGAGCAGGTGCTCGACGCCGATATCCATGTGCGGGGGAACGCCGTCACGCTCACCGGAACGCCTGCGGACGTCGCGCTCGCGGAGCGGGTGCTCGAGCAGTTGACGTCCCTCGTGCGTCGCAATCAGCCGATCTCCCCGGACGTGGTACGGCGCACCCACGGCATGCTCACGCAGGGGCTGTCGGATTCTCCGGCCGACGTGCTGAGCTTGGACATCCTGTCCCGTCGGGGCAAGACGATCCGGCCCAAGACGCTCAATCAGAAGCGCTACGTCGACGCGATCGACGAGAACACCATCGTGTTCGGTGTCGGGCCCGCCGGTACCGGTAAGACGTATCTGGCGATGGCCAAGGCGGTGCAGGCGCTGCAGACCAAGCAGGTGACGCGGATCATCCTGACGCGTCCCGCGGTCGAGGCCGGTGAGCGGCTGGGCTTCCTGCCAGGCACGCTGCACGAGAAGATCGACCCGTACCTGCGTCCGCTGCACGATGCGCTGCACGACATGATGGATCCCGAGGCGATCCCGAAGCTGATGCAGGCCGGCGTCATCGAGGTCGCGCCGCTGGCGTACATGCGGGGTCGCACCCTCAACGACGCGTTCATCATTCTCGACGAGGCGCAGAACACCACCGCCGAACAGATGAAGATGTTCCTCACCCGGCTCGGCTTCGGGTCCAAGATCGTCGTGACCGGCGACATCACCCAGGTCGATCTGCCCGGTGGGGCACGGTCGGGGCTGCGGGCGGCCACCGAGATCCTGGGTGACATCGACGGCATCCACTTCGCGGTACTCGACAGCTCCGACGTGGTCCGGCACCGGTTGGTCTCCGACATCGTCGATGCCTACGACCGGTTCGAGTCGACCCGGAACGGGGATCTCCCGCTGGGCAATCGGGCACAGCGGCGGGCGGTCCAGCCGCGCTCGCACCGGCGGTAGGGTTGTCTCCGCGAACAACGGCTCCCGCATGCCCGCGGCCGACGAAGGAACGACGTAGATGAGTATCGAGATCTCCAACGAATCGGGGATGGAAGTCTCCGACGAGGATTTGATCAGCGTCGCCCGGTTCGTGATCGCGCGCATGGACGTGCATCCCGCGGCGGAGCTGTCGATGGTGCTCGTGGATTCGTCGACGATGGCCGACCTCCACATGCGGTGGATGGATCTGCCCGGTCCCACCGACGTCATGTCCTTCCCGATGGACGAACTCGAGCCCGGTGGACGGCCGGACGCCCCGGAACCCGGCCCGTCGATGCTCGGCGACATCGTGCTGTGCCCGTCGTTCGCGCTCGAGCAGGCCGAGAAGGCCGGGCACTCGCTCGATCACGAACTGGCGCTGCTCACCGTGCACGGCGTCCTGCACCTCCTCGGCTACGACCATGCCGAGCCGGAGGAGGAGAAGGAGATGTTCGGCCTGCAGAACCAGTTGCTGGCCGACTGGTACGAAGACCTGCGACGTGCCGAGCGCGAGGCGCAACTCGCGGCGCGCGATCAGCGGCTGCTCGGCAAGGCCGGCTTCTTCGACGGCACCGAGCAGTGACGCTCGGCGGACGGTGATCGACACGTGAACGACGCAGTCGTCCTGGTGCTCGTCGCTGTCGTGCTGGTGCCGCTCGGCGGTCTCTTCGCGGCGCTCGACGCGGCGCTGAACACGCTGTCACCGGCGCGCGTCGAGGAGATGGCGAAGGACGAACGGCCGGGAGCGATGCGGCTGGTCCGGATCGTCTCGGACCGTCCGCGGTACGTCAATCTCATGGTGCTGCTGCGGATCCTGTGCGAGATCGCGGCCGCGGTCCTGCTCGCGGGGGCGCTGATCGACCTGCTCGGCCCCATGTGGGGTATGGCGGTGACCATCGTGGCGATGGTCCTCGTCGACTACGTGGCGATCGGTGTGGGGCCACGCACCCTGGGCCGGCAGCACGCCTACCCGTTGGCGTTGGCGGCGGCGGTTCCGCTCGGTGCGCTCGGCACGCTGCTCAGCCCGGTGAGCCGGCTGCTGATCCTGGTGGGTAACGCACTCACCCCGGGCCGGGGATTCCGGGCCGGCCCGTTCGCGTCGGAGATCGAGTTGCGCGAGCTGGTGGACCTGGCGCAGGAGCGCGGCGTCGTCGCCGACGAGGAACGCCGGATGATCCAGTCGGTGTTCGAACTCGGCGACACCTCGGCACGCGAGGTGATGGTGCCGCGCACCGAGATGGTGTGGATCGAGGCCGACAAGACGGCCGGGCAGGCGACGACGCTCGCGGTCCGCAGCGGCCACTCCCGGATCCCGGTGATCGGCGAGAACGTCGACGACGTCCTCGGCGTCGTGTATCTCAAGGACCTGGTGCAGCAGACGTACTATTCGTCCGATGGCGGCCGCAGTGTGAAGGTGGCGCAGGTGATGCGCCCGGCGGTGTTCGTGCCCGATTCGAAACCGCTCGACAGCCTGCTCGCCGAGATGCAGCGCGACCGCAACCACATGGCCGTGCTGGTCGACGAATACGGCGGCATCGCCGGGCTGGTGACGATCGAGGACGTGATCGAGGAGATCGTCGGTGAGATCGCCGACGAGTACGACACCGACGAGACTCCGCCGATCGAGGATCTCGGTGACGGCACATACCGGGTCTCGGCCCGGCTGCCGGTCGAGGATCTCGGTGAACTGTTCGACGTGGAGATCCCCGGCGACGAGGTCGAAACCGTGGGCGGGTTGCTCGGCTACGAACTGGGCCGGGTACCGCTGCCCGGCTCGCAGATCGAGACGGCCGGGCTGCGGATGCGCGGTGAGGGCGGCGCGGACGTGCGGGGTCGGGTGCGGATCAGCACCGTGCACGTCGAACGGATACCGGACGAACACCGCGACACCGGCCAGATGGACGAAGACGGAAACGTGAACCAGGAGTGATATGACCGACAACGAATTCCGTTCCGGCTTCGTTTGTTTCGTGGGCCGACCCAATACGGGCAAGTCGACGCTGACGAACGCGCTGGTCGGCGAGAAGATCGCGATCACGTCGTCGCGCCCGCAGACGACACGCCACACCATCCGCGGCATCGTGCACCGCGACTTCGCCCAGTTGATTCTGGTCGACACCCCCGGCCTGCACCGGCCGCGCACGCTGCTCGGTCAGCGCCTCAACGACCTGGTGCGCGACACCTACTCCGAGGTCGACGTCATCTGCCTGTGCATCCCGGCGGACGAGAAGATCGGCCCCGGCGACCGGTGGATCCTCGAGCAGGTCCGTCAGATGGCGCCCAAGACCAAGCTGGTCGGCATCGTCACCAAGATCGACAAGGTCAGCAAGGACGGTGTCGCCGCGCAGCTGATGGCGCTCTCCAAGCTTCTCGGCCCCGAAGCCGAGGTGATCCCGGTGTCGGCGGTCTCCGGCGAGCAGGTCGAACTGCTGGTGAACGTCCTCGCCGGTCTGATGGAGCCCGGTCCGGCGTTCTACCCCGACGGCGAGCTCACCGACGAGCCCGAGGAAACGCTCATGGCCGAGCTGATCCGGGAAGCGGCGCTCGAGGGTCTCGGCGACGAACTGCCGCACTCGCTGGCCGTCGTCATCGAGGAGGTGCGCGAGCGTGAGGGGCGCACCGAGAAGCAGGGCGAACTTCTCGACGTCCACGCACTGCTGTACGTCGAGCGGCCCAGCCAGAAGGGCATCGTGATCGGTAAGGGTGGGGCCCGGCTGCGGGAAGTCGGCACTGCGGCCCGCAAGCAGATCGAGAAGCTGCTCGGCGTCAAGATCTTCCTGGAACTGCACGTCAAGGTCGCGAAGGACTGGCAGCGCGACCCGAAGCAGTTGGGGCGCCTCGGCTTCTAGCGTCCGTCGCTCCGGTTCTCGTCGTGCCGCTCTCCCGGTCGGGGGAGCGGCACGACTGTTTTCGGCACGACTGTTTTCGGCCCGGCGGTGCCCCGGCGCGTGCGACGATCGAACCGTCGACCTGCACAGGCCTCTCGGATCGAGAAGGTGATGTCATGGGGTTCTTCCTGATCCAGTGGGGTGTGCTGGTCCTCGGCGCCGCGGTGCACATCGCGCTCGACCGGCACCCGGAGCGGCGCACCCCGAGACGGATGTGCGGACTGGTCGCGCTGTGGGCGGTCGTCGGGGGCGGCGTGTGGACCGTGGTCGGCGGAATCGGCCACATCGGGCCGACGTCGGACGAGATCGCCGACGGCATCGGCTACACGCAGTCGATGTTCCAGTGGGAGGTCGGCTGGGCGGACATCGCGATCGGCGCTGCCGGCGTCGCGTGCGCGTGGAAGGCCAACCGGGGCGGCTGGATGAGTGCGGCCGTGTTCGTCCTGCTCGTCTCGTTCTGGGGCGACGGAATCGGCCACATCATGCAGTGGGCCGCGCACGACAACACCGAACCGATGAACGTGTGGGCGCTCCCCACGGACTTCCTGCTGCCCCTGATCGCCGTTGTCTTCCTCGTGCTGTCGCGACATATGGGTCCACGTCATCCGCAACTGTGGCGGGGTACCGACCGTCTCGGGGCGAGGTGAGGCTCCTCGGCCCCCGTCGTCGAGTGATCCCGCGTCACGGCGCCGGGAGGAAGGCGCCCCGGATCAGTCGGAGCACCGCCACCGAGATCTCCTGTCCGCCGTCGCCGGTGGCGAGGCGGCGCAACTGCAGGCCCGCGATGACTGCCACCAGTGTGGCGGCGAGTGACTGCGGGTCCGGGATGCCGAGTGCGGTCAGGATCGTCACGGTCAGCTCGTCGTAGGCCGCGAAGCACGCGGTCGCGGCCGCTTGCAGTGCCGGGTCGCGGCCGGCCTGGATGTAGAGCTCGAACGGTGCGATCCGCTCGGCGGAGAACCCGAGATCGTGCGCGACCCGTTCGGTGACGGCCGCGGCGTCCTCGAGGCTGATCCCGTTGTCGCGGTAGCTTTCCGCGATCTCACGCAGCCGCGCGGTCTCCTCGGCCACGAAACCTGTCAGAGCGGCGTGCAGCAACTCCGACTGCGTCGCGAAGTGATAGGTGATCGAGCCCAGCGCCACGCCCGCCTCGGCTGCGATGCGCCGGTTCGTCAGCGCCGGCACGCCTTCGGTGCCGACGATCTGCAGCGCGGCCGCGAGAATGCGGTCGCGCACCGCCGTCGCCCCCATCCGTCACCACCACCGAACGGGCCGGTGCTCGTGCCAGCGGCCGACGGTTTCGAGTTGCGCGGCAAGGGAAACCAACAGGGGTTCGGTGTTGTCGTGGCCCATCAGTTGCACCCCGATCGGCAGCCCGTCGGTGGTGAAGCCTGCGGGGACGTTGACACTGGGCCAGCCGAGGATGTTCCACGGCCACGTGTACGGACATGCCGCGGTGATCACCTTGTCGGTAGCGACACCGCCGATGCCGTCCATCGCGTCGACGCGCGGCGGGGGCGTGGCGGTGGTGGGCGCCAGGACCACGTCGTAGTCGTCGAAGATCGCGCCGATCCGCCGCCTCATCCGCGGTTCGGCGGCCCGCGCGGCGCGCAACGGCCACCCGGAGAGCAGGCGCCCGGTGCGCCCGTTGGCGCGGGTGCGCGGATCCACCAGGCTGCGATCGGGAAGGCGGTCGAGCCACACCTCGATGCCGGCCAGGGAGCGCGGAAGAAAGTTGAGGCCCAGCAGGATGCCGTACTCCGGGTCGTCGACGACGACGTCGTGGCCGAGCCGGCGCAGAGTGTGCGCGGTGCGGCCCACCGCGGTCCGGATCTCCGGGTGCAACGCGGTGGGGGTGGCGGTGAACGGGATGCGAAGCGACAGCGCGATCCGCAGCCGGCCGGGATCGCGGCCGACCGCGTCGCGCACCGTGACCGGCGGTGGCTTGTGCAGGTCGCCGTCGTGGTTGCCGGCGACGACGTCGAACAGCAGGGCGGCGTCGGCGACGGAGCGGGCGACCGGGCCGTTGACGGTGATGCCGTGGAACGATTCGGGCTCGGGCCACGTCGAGATGCGGCCTCGCTGCGGTTTGATGCCGACGAGGTGGGTCCACGCCGCCGGGATGCGGACGGAACCGGCACCGTCGGATCCGATGGCCGCGGGCACCATGCCGGCCGCGACCGCAGCCGCGCTGCCGCCGGACGACCCGCCCGGCGTGTGGTCGCGGCCCCACGGATTGCGGGTGTGACCGAACGCGCCGCCGGTGAACGGCCACTGGCCCAGTTCGGGGCTGTTGGTCTTGCCGACGATCACCGCACCGGCCGCACGTAGTCGTCGCACCACCTCGGAGTCGGCGGTCTTGGCCGGGAAGTCGCCCGGGCATCCGAACGCAGTGGGCTCACCCGTGACGTCCACGTCGTCCTTGACAGCGATCGGGACACCGAGCAGCGGGAGGCGTACCCCGGCGGCCAGGCGGCGGTCGGCCTCGGCCGCTTCCGCGAGTGCCGCGGCGCGGCGCACGATCCGGAACGCGTTGAGGGTGGCCTGACCGGCGTCGATCCGGTCGAGCGCGGCGGTCACCGCGGCGACGGATGTGCCGCGGCCCGTAGCCAGGGCCGTGACCTGGTCTTCGAGGCCGGGCGCGTGCTGCTCGACGCACTGTTCTCGCAGTTCCGTGCTCACTGTCGCCCCTTCACGCCGCTTCCGTTCGTTCGAACGAACAGTAACGCGTTGCAGTTTTTTGCGGGGTGGTTTCGGCGGACGCGCCTGTGGGTGAGCGTCGGTGCCGCGTGGGAGACTGGGCACGTGAGGTTGTACCGGGACTATGCGGTGGTGCTGCGCCAGCACAAGCTGGGCGAGGCCGACCGCATCGTGACCCTGCTGACCCGGCAGCACGGACTGGTCCGCGCGGTCGCCAAGGGCGTGCGCCGCACCAAGTCGAAGTTCGGGGCCCGGCTCGAGCCGTTCGCGCACATCGACGTGCAGTTGCATCCCGGGCGCAACCTCGACATCGTCACCCAGGTGAGCACCGTCGACGCGTTCGGCGCCGACATCGTCGACGACTACGGCCGCTACACCACCGCGTGCGCGATCCTCGAGACCGCGGAGCGGCTGGCCGGTGAGGAGAAGGCGCCGGTCCCGCGGCTGCACAGCCTCACCGTCGGAGCGTTGCGGGCGGTGGGCGACCGGACACGGCCCGTCGAACTGATCCTCGACGCCTACCTGCTGCGGGCGATGGGCTACGCGGGCTGGGCGCCGGCGCTCACCGACTGCGCGCGGTGTGCAGCGCCCGGTCCGCACCGTGCGTTCCATGTCGCCGCCGGTGGCGCCGTCTGTGTGCACTGTCGACCGCCCGGTGCGGCCACGCCGTCGCCCGGAGTGCTCGATCTCATGGACGCCTTGGCGCACGGGCAGTGGAAGGACACCGAGCTCGCGACGCCGGCGATGCGTAGCCAGGCCAGCGGACTGATCGCCGCGCACCTGCAATGGCACCTCGAACGGCAGTTGCGCACCCTTCCGCTGATCGAACGTCACCGACCCCATGCGGCGGTCGGGGACGATGAGGCGGTCAGGCAGGATGGGGAGCGTGATTCGACGACGCGAACCTCGAGCTCAGCCTGATCGGGAGATCCGCCCGCCGTTCCCGCACCCCTCGGGCGCCCGCCCGCCCATCCTGCAGCCCGAGTTGATCCCCAACCACGTGGCGCTCGTCATGGACGGCAACGGCAGGTGGGCGCAGGATCGCGGGCTGCCGCGCACCGCGGGACACGAGCGCGGCGAGGACGTCCTGATGGACACCGTCGCCGGGTGCATCGAGATCGGCGTGAAGTGGCTGTCCGCGTACGCGTTCTCGACCGAGAACTGGAAGCGCAGCCCCGAGGAGGTCAAGTTCCTCATGGGCTTCAACCGGGACGTCATCCGGCGCCGCCGCGACGAGATGCACGAGATGGGTGTGCGGGTGCGGTGGGCGGGGCGCCGACCTCGGCTGTGGCGCAGCGTCATCAAGGAACTCGAGATCGCGGAGGAACTCACCAAGGACAACACCGTGATGACGCTGACCATGTGCGTCAACTACGGTGGCCGCGCCGAGATCGCCGACGCGGCCCGGGAGATCGCCCGTCGCGCCGCGGCGGGGGAGATCGATCCCGAGAAGATCTCGGAGGCCACGTTCGCGAAGTACCTCGACGAGCCGGATATGCCCGACGTCGACCTGTTCCTGCGACCGTCCGGCGAGCAGCGGACGTCGAACTTCCTGATCTGGCAGGCGGCGTACGCGGAACTGGTGTTCCAGGAGAAGCTGTTTCCGGACTTCGACCGCCGCGACCTCTGGGCTGCGTGCGTCGAGTATGCGTCCCGCGATCGTCGCTTCGGGGGAGTGAAGTACCAGTGAGCGCCCCCGACGCGGCCGAGGCGTTGCAGGAGCGGGCGCGGGCGGCGCTCGCGGGTTTCGTCGCCGTCGAATCCGACGACGGTTCCCTGCGGTTCGAGTACGGCGGCGCGTTGTGCTCGCTGCGCGCCGTCACTCTCGCCGACGGCTTGGACGTACTGTCGCTGACCGGGGTGCTGGCGTGGGACCGGACGTACACCGCGGCGCTGCTCGAGCGGGTCGCCGAGCGTAACGCGCAGGCGCAGTTCGGATCGATCAGCATGATCACGCGCGGGAATCTGGCGGACGTCGTGCTGCGCTACACCTTCCCAGCCACGGGCCTGACCGATGCACCACTCGCGACGATGCTGCTGCTCGTGCTGTCGGGCATCGAGGACGCGCGTGGGGGACTGCTGGCGTAAGGGTTCCGCGGCCGAGTGCCGATCTCGGCCAGGGTCCGTCGTTGCGGAGACGGCGAATGCGGCGATCGCCGCGCAGTTGTTCCCCACCGAAAGTCCCCCTACTCGCGCCGCACGGCCGGCCGGTCACGTGAACGCCTCCTCGATCTCTGCGGGGACCGGACTCTGCGGCTGCGTCGGTTTCCAACTCGTGGTGCCGTCCAGGTAGACCGGGCCGGCGGCCCACGAGAGCCACAGCTGGTCGGTTCCCCTCAACCAGTGCATCCGGGTGTCCGGCTCCGCCGAGACACGTGTGACCTCGACGCCGGAACCGTCGACGACCTGGACCCACCACCGGTCGTCGTGCACGAGCCGAGCTTGCCGTCCGCTGTCCGACGTGGTTGTGGCACCGACCTGTTCGGTGGTGGAAGGCATCGGGGGCACGGTGGTTTCGGCTGTCGGTTCGGTGGGCGGCGGGGTCGACTCCGGCTCCGATGGGGGAGTCGCGGGAACAGGGGGCGTCGTGGTCGAAGACGCCGGAGACTGTGACGTACCGATTGTCGGTTCGGCGTCCGAGGTCCGTGTCGGGCGTATCTGTGAAGTGCTCGGGGGCGTCGTATCGGGGGCCGAGGTCCCGGTCGTCGCGTCGGGTGCCGATCTGGTGAGAGCTGCGGCGGCGCAGGCGGTCGCAGTCCTGCTCACGGTGAGCCGCTGGGTCACGAATTCCGCGGATTCCGCGGAGCCGCTCAGGGTCCGGATCTCCGCGACCGCAGCGGTGCCGGAGAGTGTCCCGGAATCCAGGTCCGAACCGGAGACGGTGGTGTTGACCAGTTGACCGGGCTGTGCGGGTACCGAGGTCACCGTCCGCCTGAGCACGATGTTGCGGTTGTTCTCGTTACGTACCGAGACGGTGTACGTGTACGGCGGTCCCAGGTGCGGCCACGACAGGACCGCGCGTGCCGGCTGCGCCCCGGCCGGTTGGGACACACACGTCACCGACGCCGGGGGCGGAACGTACGCCGGCGAGCCGGACTGCTCGCCGCGGTTGCTGCAGAACAGGTCCTCGTTGCCCAGTTGGAGGTGCTGTGAGACGCCGATTCCGCGCCAGTCGGTGGAGACGGCGCCCGAGGAGACGGGCGGGCCCGGCAGCATCGTGTGGATCTCGGCGTTGTACTGCCAGATCGCGGCGTGTGAGGGCAGGCCGGCGCCGTCGATGGTGAACGACACCGGATCACCGGTCTTGCCGCTCGCGGGGGTGACGTCCCATGTGCGCCAGATCATCCCGTCCAGGTCCCGCAGAATGATCCGGTACCGGTACGGGGCGCCCAGATGCGACCACGACAGGGTGACGGGGTCCGGCCCGGAGACGCTCTTGTCGCTGCAGGTGACATAGGTGTTGGTACCGCTCGTCGCCGCAATACGAGGCACGAAGGCCGCCTTCGTTCCGAATCCGCCGGTGACCGCCGTTGCGGTGTCGGCATAGGCCGCGGCGGTGGTCGGCACCCGCACCACTCCGGTGAGCGTCAGCGTCGCCGCCGCGAGCACGGCTCCCGCCGTGAGCGCCGGGCTGCTGCCCCGTTCGTCCCGAGCCCCCCGGCGGTGATCGAGCCAGTCGGGTTTGACGGCCACTGCGACCAGTAGGCCCACCAGGATCCCACCGGCGAACACGGCCGGCGGGCTCGACAACCACACCACCGCATATCCGAGTTTCTCGACGTGGAGGAAGACCCTTCCCGCGGTCTCCACGTGATACCGCTGCACGTCCTCGTCTGCGTTCGCATCTCCCTTCAGCCGCAACGTGGCTGTGTCGTCCGCGACCGCGTCCACCGCCACCACGCGGTGCGTGATCCGCTGCCCGGCTTGGTCTTCGACGCACGCTATGTCGCCCGGGTGGAGATCGGAGGCCGCCACGGTGCGCGAGAAGGCGAGTGCACCGGTGCCGATCTCGGGTTCCATGGAGCCGGAGCGGAAGATCAGTGGCTTGATCCCGAACGCCAGCGCCGCCACTGCGGCGACGATGCAGAGGCTGCCGACTACCGCGCCCACCCACAGCGCTATGCGGATCACCCGTCTCATGATTGCCTCCCGGCGGCGGCCGTGAACACCAGGCGCACTGTGTTGAGCATTTGGTTCTGCACACTCACCGGTGCGGACGGCGCCAGTCGGACGGTCACGCACAGCGCTTCCGTGCCGGTGCGCGCGGCGACGGGGCGTGGCGTGGACACCATCGGCGCGGAACCGCCGGCCGTGAGCGCGGACTCCGCGATCTTGGTGCCGCTGCAGGAACCGGCGCGTAAACCGTTGGTGGCGCCGTTGGTCGCCGCACCGCCGGAGTACGCGGCCACCACCACGTGCGCGGCGACCTCCGAGCTCCCTGTGGGGGTGGTCGCCGCCATCGTGTAGGTGAGCGGCAGAGTGCCCCTGTTCTGCACGGTCACGGCGGCCGCGACGCTCTCACCCGGCAGCAGGTTGAGCGCGGCGAGTGTGTTCAACGCCAGGGTCTTCGTGTTGTCGAGTTGAAGGTTGATCGTGCCGGTGGCGAACGTGCCGGACGTGGCTGTCGCCTTGTCGCTCCACGCGGCCAGGGTGCCCACCGCACCGATCCCGAGAAGCCCGCCGAGACAGAGCAGTGCGCGCACCCGGATGCCGATCCGGTGCCTGCGCGGAGCGGGGAAGAGGCGCACCGGTCACCCCTTCCGGCGGACTTGGATGTCTCGGACGAGATTGAACAGGGCGTAGGCGACGAGCACGACGATGGCGCCCGCAACGGTGACGGCGCGCTTCTGCCCGGAGAGCCAGTTGTTGACGTAGCCGAGATACGGGATGCTGTACCAGACCTGTCCGCGGATCTGTTCGGTCCGTACCGGTTTCGGGTCCGGGCTGTCGTTGGCGTCGCCCTGGGTGCGGAACGAGACCTCGCCTTTCGGATTGTGGCGCACCGATATGATGCGGTGCGTCACGACATCGGGTCGACCCGATTCCAGTTGATAGGTGATCGGAGTTCCGACGGCCAGTCCGTCGACCTCGGAGGGCCGCACGATCACAAGTGTGCCGGGCGGATACGTCGGGCGCATCGATCCGGTGAGGACCGTGAACCGCTCCGCTCCCGCCACGGCCGGAACCAGGACGGTGGCCGCCAGCAGCGCGAACATTGCCAGCGCGACTACCCACCCGAGGACGCTCCGCAGCCACCGGGTGCGACTTTCGTCGGTGTCGACCGACGCCGACGCGCTCATACCGAGCTCGCTGCGAAATCGAGAGACACCGCGGTGGACACGTTGGGTGAGGCGTCCGCACCCACCGTGGCGCGCAGGCACCAGACCATCGTCTCCTGCGGTCGCAGTACCGGCGCCCACTGCGGCGCGGGTGGCGCCTGGGCGGAGGGGAGCGGCCCCTCGTAGAGCGAGGCACCGACGGGCGGTGACGATGCGGGACAACCGCTCTCGCTCGCCACCGTCCACACCCCGAGTGTGAGCGGTAGCGACGCCGAGCTCTGCCGTGCCGACTGTAATCGATACTGCAGATCGACGTCACCGGCATTACGAACGGTCAAGGCGCGCTGCACCACCGATCCCGGCCCAAGGTCGGTGCCCCCGAAACTGGTGAACTGGTAGTTCTGAACCTGCGTCGGTAGAGCCGCACCACCGACCCGCAACGCGAGCGTGCCGGACCGGATGATGCCGCCGTCGATCCGCGTCTCACCGCGCCAGAGCGCACCCGTCTGCTCGGCTGCCCCGAACGCCACGATCGCCACCGCCGCACCGGCGGCGGCGAGCCACCTGAAGCTGCGCACTCTTCACCCCCACTGCGATTCGACTGGTTACTACGCGGGGTTCAAGTTCTGTGTGAGCGTGATCAGCACGTTGTTCAGGGTGACGCTGGTGCCCTGGGCAATCGTGCCCGAGGTTTCCGGGTCGAAGGTGAGTCGGGCTGCGATGGTGAGGGTTTCCCCGTCGTTCTGGTCGGTCACCTGCGCATCGGGTAGCACGGCTCCGCTGCTCGTGGTGGCGGTCAGAGATGTGTCGATCAGCTGCGCCTGCAGCGCCGGATCGCTGAGTTCGGAGAACATTTCGGAGGTGTCGGCGGCCAGCGTCGCCGACAGATTCGTGCCGCTGGCCGTGACCGTGCTGGTGCACGAGTACTCGAGTGTGTCGCCCGGAACGATCCGGAAATCCGGCAGGTCGACAGCGACGGACCGGCCACCGGAGACGTCGCGCCAGCCCGAGCCCGACGTAGGGGTGCACTCACTGAGTGCCAGCGTGCCCGAGGTGATCGTGCCGCCGCCCGCTTCTGTCTGGTCCTGCCAGAAGGCGAACGTTCCGGCACCACCCAGCAGCAGTATGGCAGCGGCTCCGGCGGCCAACGCGGCCTTTGCTTTCCGATTCATGGTGTCCTCCCCTCCGCGCTCCGCCCCGACGATTGGCGATCGAGCGCTGTTGTGGACTACGTACCCAAACCAGTTGTTTGGTATGCACGCTTTCGTCGAATCGGATTCGACAGCGCTCAGCGCAGTGCGAGTACCTCGAGGTGGCCACGAGGTGAGGGGCTACACCGATCGACGTGTCGGAGGGCCGCGCCGTGAAGGTTCGGTCGGTCGGCGGAGTGCCGCGGTCAGCGAGCCTGCGCGCAGTCCCGACAGGTACCGAAGATCTCGACCGTGTGGCTGACGTCGGTGAACCCGTTGGTGTCGGCGATGGTCTGCGACCACTGTTCGACGGCGGGCCCGTCGACCTCCACGGTGAATCCGCAGGCGCGGCACACGAGATGGTGGTGGTGCCCGGAGGAGCAGCGTCGGTACACGGACTCGCCGGTGTCGGTGCGGAGCACGTCGACGGTGCCGGCCTCCGCGAGGGTCTGCAGCGTTCGGTACACGGTGGTGAGCCCGATGCCCTGGCCGCGTCGGCGCAGTTCGTCGTGCAGTTCCTGGGCCGAACGGAACTCGGTGATGTCGTCGAGTAGTGCGGAGATGGCGCTGCGCTGCTTGGTCGAGCGCACGCCGACCACGGCCCGGCCGGCCCGCTCGCGCTGATCGGTCGGGTCGGTCACGTTCTCGGTCATGCTTCCTCCGCGTGGGCGACGGCGTCGACGACGATGTGGGCGAGATGGTCGTCGACGAGTCGGTACATCACTTCACGTCCGTTGCGCTCGCCGTGCACGACGCCGGCGGCTTTGAGTACGCGTAAGTGCTGACTGATCAGTGGCTGGGTGACCCCGAGTGCGGCGACGAGTTCGTGGACGCAGCGCTGCGACTCCCGTAACTGCAGCACGATCGCGATACGGACCGGCGCGGCGAGGGCCCGCAGGATCTCACCGGCGGCGGTGAGCGTCTCCTTGGGCGGCAGCGGTGCCGGGGCCGTCTCGGAGCAGGCGCCGTGATCGGCGGTTCCGGGGTGCAGGTGGCCCGCGTCGGCGACACTCACGTGCGCCTCCTCCCATGCGATCGGACGGGCACCGATCGGGCCCGGACATGCCACCTTATTGCAAATCAATTCCATTTTGATATGCATGAATATGCATGTCAACCGGGCACGTGGGACGCCTCCGTCGCTACCGATAGGCTGGACGGGCGAAATCCGCACGTGAACCACGCATCTATTACCCAGATGGAGAGCAGCCAAGTGGCACCCAAGTCCAAGATCGATACCGTCGCCAACCTCGCCAAGCGCCGTGGCCTCGTCTACCCATGCGGTGAGATCTACGGCGGTACCAAGTCGGCCTGGGACTACGGTCCGCTCGGCGTGGAACTGAAGGAGAACATCAAGAAGCAGTGGTGGCGGAACATGGTCACCAGCCGCGAGGACGTCGTCGGCCTCGACTCGTCGGTGATCCTGCCCCGCCAGGTGTGGGAGGCGTCGGGCCACGTCGAGGTGTTCACCGACCCCCTCGTCGAGTGCCTCAACTGCCACAAGCGCCACCGCCAGGACCACCTGCAGGAGGCGTACGCGGAGAAGCACAAGCTCGACGATCCCGACGCCGTGGCGATGACCGAGATCGTGTGCCCGGACTGCGGCACCAAGGGGCAGTGGACCGAGCCCAAGGCGTTCTCGGGTCTGCTCAAGACCTACCTCGGCCCGGTCGACAGCGAGACCGGCCTGCACTACCTGCGCCCCGAGACCGCGCAGGGCATCTTCGTGAACTTCGCGAACGTGCTGACCACGTCGCGCAAGAAGCCGCCGTTCGGCATCGGCCAGATCGGCAAGAGCTTCCGCAACGAGATCACGCCGGGCAACTTCATCTTCCGCACCCGCGAGTTCGAGCAGATGGAGATGGAGTTCTTCGTCAAGCCCGGCGAGGACGAAGAGTGGCACCAGTACTGGATCGACTACCGCATGGACTGGTACACCGGCCTCGGCATCAACAAGGACAACCTGCGCCTGTACGAGCACGCGCAGGAGAAGCTGTCGCACTACTCGAAGCGCACCGTCGACATCGAGTACCGCTTCCAGTTCCAGGGCAGCGAGTGGGGCGAGCTCGAGGGCGTCGCCAACCGCACCGACTACGACCTCGCCACGCACGCCAAGGCGTCGGGCACCGACCTGAGCTACTTCGACCAGACGTCCGGTGAGCGCTACACGCCGTACGTCATCGAGCCCGCGGCCGGCCTGACCCGTTCGCTGATGGCCTTCCTGGTCGACGCGTACACCGAGGACGAAGCGCCCAACGCCAAGGGCGGCGTCGACAAGCGCACCGTGCTCAAGCTGGACCGTCGTCTCGCACCGGTCAAGGCCGCGGTGCTGCCGCTCAGCCGCAACGCCGACCTCTCGCCCAAGGCGAAGGACCTGGCGACCACGCTGCGCCAGCACTGGAACATCGAGTTCGACGACGCCGGTGCCATCGGCCGCCGCTACCGCCGCCAGGACGAGATCGGCACCCCGTTCTGCATCACGGTCGATTTCGACACTCTCGAAGACCAGGCCGTGACGATCCGTGAGCGCGACACCATGGCGCAGGAGCGCGTCTCCCTCGACCAGGTGGAGGGCTACCTCGCCCAGCGCCTGATCGGCTCCTAGTTTCCCCGACCGAATGTCACATGCGTTCAGTTCGACTGGACGCATGTGACATTCGGCGTTTCCGGAGCCGGAGGTTTCGGGTCTAGAAGCGGCCGCCGCCGCCCCGGCCGATGCGGTCCGAGCTGCTCGGGCCGCCGAAGGAGCCGGGGCCCGGCCCACCCCAGCCGCCGCCCCCCCGTCCGCCCCAGTTGCCGCCGCGGCCGCCGAATCCGCCGCGCAGCATGCTGTCGATGAGGATGCCGCCCAGGATCGCGCCGGCGGCGTTGCCGCCGCTGCCGGTGACGCCGCCGCTCGGCGGACGCTGGTTGTCCTGGTAGCGGTTGACGTCGGCCTGCGCGGCCCACAGTGCCCGCGACGCCAGCTGGGTGGCGGACTGTGCATGCTGCAACGCCTTCGACGGGTCCGACTCGGCGAGTTGCTGCGCCGCCTCGAGGTGCCGCTGCGCTTCCGACAGGCGGGTGCGGGCCTCCGCGCCGACGGCGCCGCGCCGGGTGGAGATGAAGTCGGCGGCCGCCGACACCTGGGACTTCGCTGCCGTCAGGTCCTGATCGAGACGCGCGCGTGCCCGCTCGGCCTGCCGGTTCGCCTCCTGTGCCTGGGCCAGCACGGCGTCCAGGCGGGCATCGGCCTCCACCACCTTGGTGAAACTGCCGAGCGGGTCGGTGTCCTTGGCGGACTGCGCATTCTGCAACGCCGCCTCCGCGGCGGCCTTCGCCTCCGCGAGCTCCGGTCCGCCCTTTTCCGCGAGCGGTCCGGCGGCGTCGATGCCCTCCTGCACGTCGGCCATCGCTGCGGGCAGGGTCGCGATGGCGTGCCGGATGTCGGTGTCGGCGCGATCGACCGCGTCGAGCAGTTGGCGAGCCTGGTCGAGCGCGCCCTCGGCGGCGCGGATCGCGACGACTGCCGGGCCCTGCTTGCCCGCCGGAAGCGTCGCGGCCTTACGGCCGGCCTCGATGTTCTGCTCCGCGAAGGTGATCCGTTCGCGTGCCATGGCCGGGTTGTCGTGCACGGTCGCCAGCACCGACGCCGGGAACTGACCGCCGAGTGCGGCGAGCGTGGCCTCGGCCTCGGGGATGCGGACGGTGAGGGCCACCACGGCCTGGGTGAGGGCGTCGAGTCGGGCGGGGGCGTCGAGCAGCAGGTCGCGCATCGCATCGAATTCGGTGACACGGGCATTGAGCTCGCGGTCGGCGCGCTCGCAGGTCGTGATGAGTTCGACCAGCATCTGTCGCTGCTGCTCGGGCGTCTCGGGGATGTCGTCGTCGAGGCGTTGACGGATCGCGAACGCCGACGCGAGCGTCGCCTTGGCCCGGTCGTACGCGGCGGTGAACGGCGCGGTCGCGTCCGCCCCGAACTCGCCGACGGCCAGGTTCAGTTCCTCCTCGCTGGTGCGGATGGCGTTGTCCATCTCCACCAGTTCGTCCTTCGCGAGCGCGTCGAGCGCCGGGATCGGCAGCGCCGACAGCGCGGCGGCGTCGGTCGGATCGACCTGCCGTGCCTGCGCGATCGACGACTCCAGTCGGTCACCTCGCTTCTTGCGCGAGTACAGGTAGACGCCGGCACCGGCCACGACGACCACGCCGATACCGACGCCGAGGACCTTCAACGACGTGTTGGTCGCGGTCATCGCGTCCCCCAGCCCGCCCGCCGCGGCGATCGCGGCACCGGCCCAATCGCCCTCGCGCAGAGCGGGTTGCACCAAGTCCTGACGAATCGATTCGAGCTCGGAGTCGGTGACCTCCGAGAGTGCCTGGGGGACGTCGAAGTCGTAGTCGCCGGCGTTCGTCGCGACCGCGAGGAGCGCGTCCCGGTTTCCGAGAGCGCTCAGCTTCGCCGTCTGCTGGCCCCATGCCTCACGCGACAGGCCGTCGAAGTCCGCGGTGTAGACCACCCAGAGACTGACCTTGTGTTCGTCGTACAGCGTGTCGAGGGCGTTCTGGACGTCTGCCCGCTGCCCGGCGTCGAGGACCCCGGCGGTATCGGTGATGTGGTCCGGCAGCCGCAGCGGCGCCTCGGCCGTCGCGGTCGCGGGTGCGAACACGAGAGCGAGTAGGACGAACAGCGCCCCGACGACGGCGGCGGGCCGTCGGGCGACACAGAGGCGGGGGAGGGGACGCGACAGAGCCTGGGCCATGTGACGAATCTATCCGCTTGGCGCGTCGTCATCGGCGGCCCCGGTGGGCGACTGGCAGAATCGGGGAGTGAGTACCGCGCCCAGCTACGACCCGCCGGAGTTGTCGTCACGTCCCGTGCCGCGCCGGTCCTTCGGTGCCGCGCTCGCCCGATGGACCACCAGAATCGGGCTCGGCGCACTGCTGATCGGTGTGGTGCTGGTCGGCGGGACCGCGCTCCGGGTGTGGCAGGTGGCCCGGGTCACCGACACCACACCCGCCGACGCGATCGTCGTGCTCGGCGCCGCGCAGTACGACGGCACCCCGTCGTCGGTGTTCGAGGCCCGGCTCGACCAGGCCCACAAGCTCTACGAGCAGGGCGTCGCCGCGACGATCGTGACGGTCGGCGGCAAGCAGGAGGGCGACGAGTACACCGAGGCCGCGTCCGGCCGCAACTACCTCATGGACCAGGGCGTGCCGGGTGGCGCGATCGTCGCGGTCGAAGAGGGGTCCGACACCCTGCTGAGCGTGGAGGCGGTCAGCCGGGAGATGGGCGCGCGCGGCCTGCACTCCGCGGTCCTCGTGAGCGACCCGTGGCACTCGCTGCGCACCCGGACGATGGCCCGCGACGCGGGGCTGGACGCCTGGACGGCGCCCACGCGGCAAGGTCCCGCTGTAATGACCCGCGAGTCGCAACTGCACGGAATCGTCAGGGAGACAGGCGCTCTGCTGTGGTACCAGCTGACGCACTTCTCGGCGGACTTCGGCTACACGGCGGGTCAATGACGGACTCCTTCAACCGTGCGACGTATACCGCGCACGACCTGCAACGCCGTGTCACCGAGGCGCCCAAGACGGCCGACCTCACGTCTGGTGTCGACGGGGCGCAGCACCGCAGCCCCTTCTCCCGTGACCGTGCCCGGGTGCAGCACTCCGCTGCGCTGCGCCGGCTCGCGGACAAGACGCAGGTGGTGGGGCCGCGGGACGGCGACACCCCGCGCACCCGGCTCACCCACTCGATCGAGGTGGCGCAGATCGGCCGCGGCATCGCCGACGGACTCGGGCTCGATCCCGACCTGGTCGATCTGGCGGGGCTGGCGCACGACATCGGCCACCCGCCGTACGGGCACAACGGGGAGAAAGCGCTCGACGAGGTGGCGGCGGTGTGCGGCGGCTTCGAGGGCAACGCCCAGAATCTGCGCATCCTCACCAGCCTCGAGCCCAAGGTGCTCGACGCCGAGGGGCGGAGCGTGGGGCTCAATCTGACGCGGGCGTCGCTCGACGCGGCGATCAAGTACCCGTGGACCCGTCCGCGGCCGGGCGCCAAGTTCGGTGCGTACGACGACGACGCCGCGATCCTGGCGTGGATCCGCGAGGGCGCACCGGAGCGCCGCAAGTGCCTCGAGGCGCAGGTGATGGACTGGGCCGACGACGTCGCCTACTCGGTCCACGACGTCGAGGACGGCGTCATCGCCGGACGCATCGATCTGCGGGCGCTGGCCGACGCCGCGGAGGTCCGGGCGCTGGCCGAACTGGGGGCGGCGCGCTTCCCGGGGCCCGCCGTCGACGAACTGGTGGAGGCCGCGTCCCGGTTGTCGCGGCTGCCGGTGGTCGCGGCGGTCGGCAGCTACGACGGCACCCTGACGAGCGCGGTCGCTCTGAAGAATCTCACCAGCGAACTGGTGGGTCGCTTCGCGTCCGCGGCGGTCGCGGGGACCCGGGTGGTGACCGGGCCCGGACCGCTCGCGCGGTATCAGGCCGACCTGGAGGTGCCTCCGATCGTCGCGGCCGAGGTGGTGCTGCTGAAGACGGTCGCGCTGTACTACGTGATGTCCGACGCCGGACATCTCAAGCATCAGGGCCGGCAGCGGGAGCGGATCCACCGCGTCGCCGAATGGCTCCTGCGCACCGCACCCGCCGGCCTCGATCCGCTGTTCCTTCCCGCCTGGGAACGGGCCGCAGACGAAGCCGCCCGGGTGCGGGTGGTGGTCGACCAGATCGCGTCGTGCACCGAGACCCGCCTCGAGCGGATCGACAAGCAGAGCCTCGGGGCCCAGGCGAGCTGGGGGTAGGCAGCGGAGCTGCCCGTGCGCCTTTTCGGTGGTGCGGGCTACCGGAAAGGCGCACGGGCGCGAAGCGCCTAGACTGTCGTGGTGGCCGGCCGAATCCCTGACAGAGACATCGCGGCCGTTCGCGAGCGCACCCGGATCGAGGACATCGTCGGCGAGTACGTCTCGCTCAAGCGCGCGGGCGGCGATTCCATGAAGGGGCTGTGCCCCTTCCACGACGAGAAGTCGCCGTCGTTCCACGTCCGCCCCAATCACGGCCACTTCCACTGCTTCGGCTGCGGCGAGGGCGGCGACGTCTACTCGTTCCTGCAGAAGATCGAGCACGTCAGCTTCGTGGAGGCCGTCGAGCAGCTCGCCGACCGCGTCGGCTACCAGATCTCGTACGAGGGCGGCGGCCCGTCGGTCCAGCGCGACCGCGGCACCCGAGCGCGGTTGGTCGCGGCCAACGCCGCCGCGCAGGAGTTCTACGCGGCCCGGTTGAAGGAACCCGACGCGCAGGCCGCCCGCGACTACCTCACCGAACGCAACTTCGACGCCGCCGCGGCCGCCCAATTCGGCTGCGGCTACGCCCCGGACGGGTGGGACACGCTCACCAAGCATCTGATGGCGAAGGGATTCGAGGCCAAGGAACTCGAGGCGGCAGGCCTGTCGAAAGAGGGGCGTCGCGGCCCGATCGACCGGTTCCACCGTCGGCTGCTGTGGCCGATCCGCAACCTCGCGGGCGATGTCATCGGCTTCGGAGCGCGCAAGCTGTTCGACGACGACACCATGCCCGGCAAGTACGTCAACACCCCCGAGACGATCCTCTACAAGAAGTCGAACGTGTTGTTCGGTCTGGACCTGGCCAAGCGGGATATCGCCAAGGGCCATCAAGCGGTGGTGGTGGAGGGCTACACCGACGTCATGGCGATGCACCTGGCCGGGGTGAAGACCGCCGTCGCCTCGTGCGGCACCGCCTTCGGTGACGAACATCTCGCGATGCTGCGCCGACTATTGATGGACGACAGCTACTTTCGCGGTGAGGTGATCTACACCTTCGACGGCGACGCCGCGGGTCAGGCGGCCGCTATGAAGGCGTTCGAGGGCGATCAGAAGATGGCGGGGCAGACGTTCGTCGCGATCGCGCCGGACGGGATGGATCCCTGCGAACTGCGGCAGAAGTCCGGGGACGCCGCGGTCCGCGACCTCGTGGCGCGCCGCACTCCGATGTTCGAGTTCGTCGTCAAATCCCTTCTTGCCGAACACGATCTGGACACCGCGGAGGGGCGCGTGGAAGCTCTGCGCCGCACCGTCCCAGTGGTGGCCCGGATCAAGGAACCGACGCTGCGGGACGGGTACGCGGTGCAGTTGTCCGGTTGGGTGGGCTGGGACGACATCCCCGCCGTTCGACGTCGGGTGCGCGACGAGGCGCGCAAGTTCGCCCGCGGCGGCGGTGCCCCCGCCGCGAAACGTCGTCCCGTCGATCCCGCGCAGGTCGAGGCGTTCCCCGCGCCGGCGCCGGGGATCGCGCGTCCGCGGCCCAACGACCCGGCGCTGTGGCCGCAGCGCGACGCCCTCAAGGCGGCGCTCCAGTATCCCGCCATCGCGGGCACCGTCTTCGACTCGTTGCCGCCGGAATCGTTCACCCATCCCGCCTACGCGGCGGTCCGTGAGGCGGTCGCCGCGGCCGGCGGCACGAGCGCGGGCCTCGGCGGCGCCGAGTGGGTGGACGCGGTCGGCCGCGCTGCCGGTGAGGGCACCGTGCACTCGATCGTGATGGAACTCGCAGTCGATCCACTGCCCACCGACGAGGACGTCGCCCCGCGGTACATCCGGGGCGTGCTCGCGCGTCTGCAGGAGGTGTGGGTGGGCGAGCAGGTGGCCGAGTTGAAGTCGAAGTTGCAGCGCATCTCACCGACCACCGACTCCGACGAGTTCCATTCCCTCCTGGGGGATCTGGTCGCGCTCGAGCAGTACCGGCGCAGCCTGCTCGATCAGGCGATCGGCGACACCAGCGGCGAGGGCATCGCCTGACCCCCGCCGCATCCGCGGCTCAATTGCGGCGCAGTTGGTCCTGGGGAACGAGGATCGTCGTCTGCTCGTCGATCGGCTTCATCGGTTCGAGCTTGGGCTGTGTGCTGAGGGAGTCCGAGAGTTTCTGCCGGCCCACCTCGATCGCCTTCTTGGTGGCAGGGCTGGTCGCCACGGCCTTGGCTGCCTTACTGATCTGTTCGTACCGGGCCCGGCCGGCCCGGGTACCCAGGACGTAGCCCGCAGCGACGCCTACCAACAACCGCAACATTTCCGGATTCCTCCCGTCGAAGTGCCTGTGTACATCCTGCCTGATCGGTCTCTGTTCAGGCGATTTGGTACTCGGGTGGGGGTATGGGCTACAGTTTCTCAGGCGCCGCCGGAAAGGGCAGCGCCGAGCAGGACAATCCCCTGTAGCTCAATTGGCAGAGCATTCGACTGTTAATCGAACGGTTGCTGGTTCGAGTCCAGCCGGGGGAGCCCGAACGAAGGCCTCTCACCCTAGCGGGTGAGGGGCCTTCGGTCGTTTTCGGCCGTGATGCGGGCGGTCACGCCGCGCCGCGGATGGGCCACCGCCCGTCGACGTCGGACGCGTCGCGGCCCTCGCTCCGCAGGTACTCGACGAGGTCACGCTGACGCTCGGCGTGCCACGCGGCCTGGCTGGTCATGACGTCGTCGAGGGCCGCGAGGTGGGGGAACCGCCGGGGCAGGATCCGGGCCAGCTCCGCCGCGGCCAGGGCGTCCGACTCGGCCTCGTGCGCAGCCGCCAGCACCACCCCGTAGTGCTCGCACAGTGCGCCAAGTGTGCGCTTGCCGCGCCTGTCACGATCCATCTCCCGATCGATGACGTAGGGGTCGACGACGAGACCGTAGCCCGACAGCGGCGGCCACCCGAGCCGGCGCCCCTCGGTGTCCAGGACGGTGAGGTCGTAGGCCGCGTTGAAGGCGACGACGACATGGCCGGCCGCCCACGCGTCCGTGAGCGCGCTGCGGATCTCCCGGTAGCCCGACGCATAGTCCTGGCCGCGTTCGCGTGCCTGCGCGGTGGAGATGCCGTGAACGGCGGCCGCGTCGACCGGGATCTCGACGCCCGGATCGACGATCCAGTTCCGGGTCCGGTGCCCCTCGCCGCCGACCGTGACCACCGACCCGGTGACGATTCGGGCCGAGAGTGGGTCTCGGCCTGTGGTTTCCAGATCGAAAGCGCAGATCGGTCGGGTGGTCCAGTGGGTCATTGCGGTCCTTCGGCATTCGTCCGAGCTTGTTGCTCGGTTGTTCGCCGGTCAGTCTGCTCGCAGGTACCGACAGCGCGCCTCGGGCCGCGACACACGGCACCCGCGCCGCCGCGCCGCCGGGCTCGGGCGGTAACATTCGGCGGTCGGCGACACACGCCGCGGTACGGGGCGGTAGCTCAGTCGGTTAGAGCCGTGGACTCATAATCCATTGGTCGCGGGTTCGAGCCCCGCCCGCCCCACACAGGCCGGCGCCGAATTCGTGGCAAAGGTCGGGTACTTGTCGCCGGGTGCGCGACCGAGGAGTCTGGCCCGCGCACCTCGGGCGCCGTTCCCGCCGAGGAGCCACGCGTAGCACCACACGCCACTGTCGAGGGCGATGATCGCGATCGTTCTCGGCGCGTGGTCCCAGGTTCGCAGTCCACGGATCACCGGACGAGCCGTGACGACGGATCCTGTCGGGACCGGGTTCGTCAGGACGCCGGCGAGGGCGCGTGCGGTTCGGAGCAGTCCGGAGTCGGCGGTCGCGAAGCGGTATCCGAAGCACGTCATGGTCTGCCGGCCGCAGATCGAAGTCGAAGCGTCACGAGGCACTCTCCCGCAGATCCTGCTGATCGATACCGGCTCAGTGTGCACGCGGGTCACCGGGGTGGCCCAGGGCACGAATACCTGTTCGGATACCTGTTTCCACTGTTCGGAAATCAACAGGTTCGGTACGCGGTCAGTGGAGGACTCGGGGCGACAGCGCGGTCTGAATGTCCGGAACATGTTCGCCGAGAACGAAATAGAACGTCCTCCCGCGCCTGTCGACGTAGTGTTCCGGCATGTCCAGTCCTGATCTTCAGCAGTTGGCCCCCGCGTTGTTCGGGCTGCGGATCCCCACGGGTCCGGCGCACCTGTTGAACTGTTTCCTCTGGCTCGGCGAGGACGGCGTCACGCTCGTCGACACAGGATGGCCGGACAGTGCGGACTTGATCGCGGCGGCGCTGGCGGCGCTCGGACGCGACCGCGCCGATGTCCGGAGCATCGTGCTCACACATTTTCACGAGGACCACGCCGGGTCCGCGGCGGAGATCGCCACCTGGGCGCCCGTCGAGGTGATCGCCGGCGAGCTCGATGCGCCCTTCGTGACGGGTACGCAGCGAGGTCCACTCCCCGTCCTCACCGAAGCGGAGAAGACGATCCACGCGGAGTCCGACGAGCCGTCCCACGGTCCGCCGTGTCGTGTCGACCGGTTGGTGCGCGACGGCGACGTCCTCGACTTCGCCGGTGGGGCGCGTGTCTTGGCTGCTCCCGGCCACACTCCGGGGAGTATCGCCGTGTTCCTGCCTGACGTCTCGGCCCTCCTGACGGGCGATGCTGTGGCCGAGTTCGACGGCGACGTCATTCTGGGTGTGTTCGACACGGACCGGGCGGCGGCGGCCCGGTCCCTGACCGTGCTCGCCGGTACCGGCGCCCGGATCGCGGGCTTCGGCCACGGCGAAGCCGTGCTGGTGAACGCGTCCGGGCGGATCGCGGCCGCGACGGACCCGTTCGCGCCCGGCACGTGAACGAGCACGCGCGTGCATCGCCGACCTAGTCCGTGCCCGGTCGGATGACCGACCGAGCGGTACGGTTCGGGCATGGCATTCATCGCACCTGCTCGACTTTCGGCGGCGGACACCATCTTCTACTTGTGGAACCGACCGACGATGGTCGGTGTACTGGTGTTCGAGGACACCGGTGGCATCGGCCAGGCCGAGGTCGAACGATGGATCGCGCAGCGGTTGGACCGCTCGCCCATCCTCACCCACCGACTGGCCCCGGTGCCGTGGTCGCTCGATCACCCACGCTGGGTGCCGGGCAACGTCGACGTCGCGCGACACGTCTCGGTCGAGCAACACACCGACTCCGGGTGGGAAACGTTGGGGGAGAAGCTGGTGCAGATGACCGCGGACGGCCTCCCTCCGAACATGCCGCCGTGGCGGGCCTCGGTCTTCACCGGTGTCACGGGCGTGGACGGGTTCCCGGATCGAGCGGTCGTCTTCGCTCTCCGGCTTCACCATTCCGTGACGGACGGTCTCGGGTTCGTTCATCTCCTCCGTTCCCTTTTCGGCAAAAGTGCCACCACGCAATGGCGATTCGGTAGAAGCGTGCCGTGGTGGCTCGCGGCGCCGGTCCGCCTTCCCGCGCTGCTGGCCCGCACGGGTCGAGTGGGTGTCCGGCAATGGGCTGCGGCGCGGCGCGCCGACGACGTCCCGATGCCGGCCCCGCTGCACCCGCGCACCCGATTCAACGGCCGCGCAGACGGTGGCCGCGCGCATCGATTTCTCAATCTCACGGTCGGTGAGGCCAAGTCCACCGCGAAAGCTCTGGGGGAGTACACGATCAACGAACTGTTGGTCGCGGTCGTGGCGGGCGCCCAGCGCGCCTACCTCGTCGAGGCGGGCGAGCTGCCGGCCGCGTCCCTGGCCGCCCACGTGCCGCTGTCGCTTCGCGCGGGTGGGCCGCCCGTCGGTAACCAGATCGTCTCCATGATCGTCGATCTCCACACCGATCTCGAGGATCGCTGCGAGCGTCTCGCCGCCATCTCCGACTCCGCCGGCCGCGAACGCGGCCGCGCCGAGCGATCCGGATCCGACCGGATGCAGATCCTCGATTCACTTCCGGCTCCGCTCCTCCGGCGGCTGACCGCCCCGTCCGCGCGTCCCGGCGCGGATACGGAGGTGATCGGGCATCCGAACACGATCGTCAGCAATGTGCCCCGCGGTGCCGCGGACCTCGAGTTCCTCGGAATCCCGGTGCACACGACGGTGAGCGTGGGGGACGTGATCGACGGCCGCGGGGTGGGCCACGTCGCCACGTCGATCGGCGACGCGCTCACACTCTCGGTGTCCTGCGACACCGGGATGCTGCCGGACATCGACCACTACATGGATCTGCTGGCGAAGGAGTACGCCGCGTTCCGGGCCCTCACGTGATCCGTCGATCCGGGTCGCGTGCGCTCGCAACTGGTCGACCGACCGACTCACCGACACGCGTTACACCGACGAGCGCGCTGTAAATCTCCCGCTCAGCGGGTGGTTTCACTACTCGACACCTAGAACATGTTTCAATTTGGAAGATTTGTGGCTATCGTCACAGCCATTGGTAGTCGGTATCGAAGGGCGGAAGCAATGAAGACCAAGGGCGCGCTGCTGTGGGGTGTCAACGAGAAGTGGTCGATCGAGGAGATCGAACTCGGTGACCCGGTTGCCGGTGAAGTGCAGATCCGCATGGAAGCTGCCGGCATGTGCCACTCCGATCACCACATCGTGACCGGTGCGACGCCGATGCCGTCCTACCCCGCGATGGGTGGCCACGAAGGCTCCGGCGTCATCACCAAGGTCGGCGAGGGCGTCACGGGCGTCGAGGTCGGCGACCACGTCGTACTGTCGTTCATCCCGGCCTGTGGACGCTGTCCGTCGTGCTCGGAGGGGCACTCGAACCTGTGCGATCTGGGCATGGGGCTGCTCAGCGGCCAGGCCATCTCCGACGGCACCTACCGCATCCAGGCGCGCGGGCAGAACGTGATCCCGATGTGCCTGCTCGGCACGTTCGCTCCGTACATGACGGTGCACGAGTCCTCCGTCGTCAAGATCGACAAGGACATCCCGTTCGAGCTCGCGGCCCTCGTCGGCTGTGGTGTCCCGACCGGTTGGGGTTCGGCGACGCACATCGCCGAGGTCAAGCCGGGTGAGTCGGTGGCCATCATCGGAGTCGGCGGCGTCGGCATGAGCGCACTGCAGGGCGCCGTCGCGTCGGGCGCACGCTACGTGTTCGCGATCGACCCGTCGCCCTTCAAGCGGGAGCAGGCCCTCAAGTTCGGTGCCACGCACGCCTTCCCGTCGATGGAAGAGGCGATCGCACCGATCATGGAGATCACGTGGGGCCGCATGTGCCACAAGACGATCATCACGGTCGGCGAGATGAAGGGTGAGTACATCGATCCCGCCATGACGCTCACCGCGAAGAACGGCCGTTGCGTCGTCACCGCGATGGGTCACATGGCCGACATGGACGTCAAGCTCAACACGTTCCTGATGTCGATGCTGCAGAAGGATCTCAAGGGCAACATCTTCGGCGGCTGCAACGCCCGCGTCGACATCCCGAACCTGCTGAATCTGTACCGGGCCGGGCTGTTGAACCTCGAGGACATGGTGACCAACACCTACTCGCTCGAGCAGCTCAACGAGGGCTACCAGGACATGCTCGACAACAAGAACATCCGCGGTGTCATCCGCTACACCGAAGCAGACTGGTGAATTCCTGACCAGACCGCCCTCGTAGTCTGATCGGGTGCAGACTCTCGATCGGATCGGGCAATGGCCGGTGGACAACGCCTCGGCTGCCGTCGTCGACGGCAGCCGAGGCGTTGCGCATTTCGGTGACGGGCAGCGGATCTACCCGCTCGCGTCGGTGACGAAGCTGTTGTGCGCGTACGCCACCCTGGTCGCGGTGGAGGAAGGCGCGGTGGAGCTGGATCAGCCGGCCGGCCCACCGGGCGCCACCGTGCGGCACCTGCTCGCGCATGCGTCGGGTCTCGCCTTCGGGGAGAACCGGGTGCAGGCGGAGCCGGGCGCCAAGCGCATCTACTCGAGTGCGGGCTTCGAGGTACTGGCGGACTTCGTCGAGGCCGAGACGGGCATTGCGTTCCCGGACTACGTGGCCGAGGCCGTGTTCCAACCGCTCGGGATGGCCACGGCCGCTCTCGTCGGGCCGGCCGGCCACGGCGCGCAGGCCGGCATCGACGACCTGAGCCGATTCGCGGCCGAACTACTCAGGCCGACGCTGGTCTCCCCACAGATGCTGGCCGAGGCCACCGCCGTGCAGTTCCCGGGGCTGGCGGGACTGCTCCCCGGCTACGGCCCGCAGCGCCCCAACGACTGGGGCCTGGGTTTCGAGATCAAGAACGGCAAGTCGCCGCATTGGACGGGCACCGGCAACTCGCCCGCCACCTACGGTCACTTCGGGCAGTCCGGGACCTTCCTGTGGGTCGACCCGGCGCTGGACGCCGCATGTGTGGTGCTCACGGACCGGGCGTTCGGGGACTGGGCCAAGCCGCTGTGGACCGACCTGAGCGACGCGGTCGCCACCGAACTTCGCGGTCGCGGCAGATAAATTTACAGCTACCACTGGCGTAACAGTGGCATCACAAGGCACACTGGTCGTCGGTGTGTCCCGTTGCGGCGCATCCGGCTCCACGTATCGGCCGAGGTCGTTGGGGAAGACGTCCCTCGTCGAAGCTGGAGGTGTTGCAGTGCGCTCGTTGAACCAGTTCGCGGATGCGACGGCCGGAGTTGTCTACGTCCACGCGTCGCCCGCCGCGCTGTGCCCGCATGTCGAGTGGGCGCTCACCTCGATCCTCGATGCGCGGCCCAACCTGAAGTGGACCGCGCAGCCGGCCGCCGCCGGCACACTGCGGGCAACCTGCGACTGGATCGGCCCGGTCGGCACGGCATCCCGGGTCGCCGCGGCGCTGCGGGCATGGCCGCTGCTCTACTTCGAGGTGACGGAGAACCCCAGCGAGGGCGTCGACGGCGAGCGGTTCAGTCACGTCCCCGGCCTCGGCCTGTGGCACGGCGCGACGAGCGCGTGCGGTGACGTGGTGGTGGGGGAGATGCGCCTGCGGTCGCTGCTCGCGGGCGGGAGCGGTCTGGCCGAGGCGATCGAGCACGCTCTCGGGACCGAGTGGGACGAGGTGCTCGAGTCGTACCGCAGCGGCGGTGAGGGCGCCGAGGTGACGTGGCTCCACCGCGACGTCGGCTGACGTTCCGAAATCTGGGGCGCCTCACTCGAAGTGTCACATCGACGGCCGAAATGCGTTGTCGGGCATTCGTTTCTGCAAGTCCAGTCGTGTGCCAGGTTCACGTCGATAGCGTCCTTCGGCGCGCGTCCGGCCGTCGGTCCGGGGAGGTCCGCCGGAAACGAAGCCGAGGCCTCCCGCAGGTGCGGGAGGCCTCGGCTTCGCGGTGTTCGACTGTGCCCGTGAGGCTTACAGCGGGATGTTCTTGTGCTGTCCGCGATTCGCGGGCGCCGCGGCGAGTGCGCGGCTGATCATGCTGCGCGTCTTGGCGGGATCGATCGTCTCGTCGACGACGCCGATCGAGATCGCCCGACCGACGCCACCGGCGATGGCCTCGTGCTCCTCGGCGAGCCGGTCGTGCAGGGCTTCCCGCTCCTCCTCGGGCGCCGCGGCGAGAGCGCGCTTGTGCAGAATTCCGACGGCGGCCTTGGCGCCCATGACGGCAACCTCGGAGTCGGGCCACGCGTAGACCGCGGTCGCACCGAGCGCCCGCGAGTTCATAGCGATGTAGGCGCCGCCGTAGATCTTCCGGGTGACCAGCGTGACACGGGGGACCGTGGCCTCGGCGAAGGCGTGCAGCAGCTTCGCGCCGCGGCGCACCACGCCCTCCCACTCCTGGCCGACGCCGGGCAGGTAGCCGGGGACGTCGACGATCACGACCAGCGGGATGCCGAACGCGTCACACAGGCGCACGAAGCGCGCCGACTTCTCGGCACTCTCCGAGTTGAGGCAACCACCCAGACGCAGCGGGTTGTTCGCGATCACGCCGACCGTGCGGCCGCCGAGACGACCGACGCCCGTGACGATGCTGCGAGCCCAGTTGCCCTGCAGTTCCTCGAAGCTCGACTCGCCCTCGACGTTGTCGAGGAACTCGTGCACGATCGGGCGAACGTCGTAGGCGCGCTTGGCCGACTCCGGCATGAGCGCGCGGAGGTCGGTGTCGCCGCGCTCGGCAGCGGCGAGATCGAACTCGCCCTGCTCGCAGAACATCGACACCAGGCGGCGAGCGCGGTGGTAGGCGTCGTCCTCGTCGCGGGCGGCGATGTGGGCCACACCGGACTTCTTGCTGTGCGTGTCGGGGCCGCCGAGGGTCGCCATGTCGACCTGCTCGCCGGTGACGCTCTTCACGACGTCCGGTCCGGTGACGAACACGCGGCCCTCGGGGGCCATGATCACGACGTCGGTGAGCGCGGGGCCGTACGCGGCACCACCGGCAGCGAAGCCGAGGACGACGGAGATCTGCGGGACGAGACCGGAGGCGCGGACCATCGCCTCGAAGACGAGTCCGACGGCGTGCAGCGCCTCGACACCCTCGGCGAGGCGTGCACCGCCGGAATGCCACAGGCCGATGACGGGGGCCTTCTCGGCGATCGCCGTGTCGATCGCGGCGACGATGTGCTTGCAGCCGTCGACACCCATCGCGCCGCCCATGACGGTCGCGTCGGAGCAGTAGGCGATGGTGCGAACGCCGTCGATCTCGCCCGATGCGGCGAGCACTCCGGATTTGTCGCGGTCGTGCAGCGGTGCGACGGTGCCGGCATCGAAGAGCTTGGCGAGACGCGCGAGCGGATCGCGCGGATCGGTCGATGCTTCAGACTGCGTCGCGGGAGCCAAGACGGTCATGATGTCCTCCTGAGCATGCCCACCTGGGGCGAAAGGTCGGGGGGTGGGGACCCGGGTGCGGGTCCCCACCTGGCGATCCAGCAAGGTTCGGCTGGGTTATGCCCGGCCGAAGGCGAGCGCGACGTTGTGCCCACCGAAACCGAACGAGTTGTTGATCGCGAAATCGATGTCGCCGTAGCGGGGTTCACCCTTCACGACGTCGAGATCGATCTCCGGATCCTGGTTGTCCACATTCAGTGTGGGAGGAATGACGCCCTCCCGCACGCTGAGGACCGTGAGCACAGCCTCGAGTGCGCCGACGGCGCCGATCGAGTGGCCCAGGGCCGACTTGGGCGCGTACACCGCGGGATGCGTGCCGACCGCTGCCTTGATGGCGGTGCTCTCGGCGATGTCGCCGATCGGGGTGGCGGTCGCATGCGCGTTGACGTGCTTGATGTCGGACTTGGTGAGACCTGCGGTCTCGATGGCGCGGGTCATGGCGCGTGCCGCGCCCGTGCCTTCCGGATCGGGTGCCACGATGTGGAAACCGTCCGAGGTGATGCCGGCGCCCAGCAGACGCGCGTGGATGGTCGCCCCACGCGCCTTCGCGTGCTCCTCCGTCTCGAGGATCATCAAGGCTCCGGCTTCACCGAAGACGAATCCGTCCCGGTCCTTGTCGAAGGGGCGCGAGGCCGCCTTCGGGTCGTCGTTGCGGGTGCTGAGCGCGCGCATCATGGCGAAGCTCGCGATCGGAACCGAGCCGATGGCCCCCTCCACGCCACCCGTCACGACGATGTCCGCGTCGCCCATCGCGATCATGCGGAACGCATGCGCGATGGCCTCCGACCCGGACGAACACGCCGATACCGGCGTGATGACCCCGGCGCGCGCGCCGAGTTCGAGTCCGACGGTGGCCGACGGACCGTTCGGCATCACCATCTGGACCGCGAACGGCGACACCTTGCGGTACCCGCCCTCGCGCAGCCTGTCGACGGCGTCGATGAGTGCTTCGCCGCCGCCCAGTCCGGTGCCGATGACAACCCCGAGACGATCCTTGTCGACCTCGGGGCTGCCGGCGTTCTGCCAGACCTGGCGACCGAGTACGAGCGCGAGGCGCTCCACGAAGCTCATGCGTCGGATCTCGACCCGGCTCAGTGCATCGTCGAACGGGACCTTGAGTTGGCCACCGAAACGCACCGGCAGATCGAATTCCTCGACGAAGGAGCCGTGGAGAACGTCGATGCCGCTCTCACCGGCCAGCAGGCCCTTCCACGTGCCATCCACATCTCCGGCAACCGACGTCGTAGCCGAAAGGCTGGTGACGACGATGTTCGGTAATAACCCTTGGGCAGAAGCGGAAGTCACGGTTGGCTCACTCGTCGTCGTTCTTGGTGGCCTCGAGCTTGGCCTTGACGGTCTCGGCGGCCTCGCCACCCTCGGCCTCCACCTTCTGGATGTACGCGACGACATCGCCGACGGTGCGCAGGCTGGCCAGATCCTCGTCGGGGATCTTCACGCCGTACTTGTCCTCGGTCTGCACCGCGATCTCGACCATGGACAGCGAGTCGATGTCGAGGTCGTCGACGAACGACTTCTCGATGGTGACCTCGGACGGCTCGATGCCGGTGACCTCTTCGATGATCTCGGCGAGGTTGGCGATGATGTCTTCCTGGTTGGCGGCCACTAGGTGGCTCCCTTCTTTTTCGATGTTCGTGTCTCGGCTTTCGGTCCGACGGACGCCGGACCGGTGCGCGCGTGGTGTGCGCGCACGGAGCTAACCGATTTCGGTGAGTTCGGTCAGGGCGGGAATGTCCCCGGGAGATTTCAGCGCCACGGTCGGGGTGCCACGCATCTCACGCTTGGCGATCCCGATCAGGGTGCCTGCCGGAGGAAGTTCCGCGATGGCCGAGATCTGAGCGGTCCGCAACGTCGCGGTGCACAGATCCCAGCGCACAGGTCGGGTCACCTGCGCGGCCAGCTTAGTCAGGGCGTCCGCGCCGGAAGTGACCGGCGCGCCGTCCGAGTTGGACAGCAGCGTCCGCGTCGGATCCCCGGGGGTGATCCGTGCGGCCGCGGCGGCGACGGCGTCCTGCGCGGGCGCCATGAACCGGGTGTGGAACGCCCCGGCCACCGGGAGGGCCCGTACGCGGGCCTTCTCCGGAGGATTGGCGGCGAGCTGCTCGAGAGACTCGATCCGCCCGGCCGCGACTATCTGACCGGCCGCGTTGCGGTTGGCCGGCGTGAGGTCGAGCTCCTCGAGCCGGGACAGCACCGCGTCCTCGTCGCCCCCCAGGACCGCCGACATTCCGGTCGGTTCCAGGGCACACGCCTTCGCCATCTCGGCGCCGCGGATCGCGGCGAGGGTTACGGCGTCGTCGGACGTGAGGACTCCCGCGACCGCGGCCGCGGCGAGTTCGCCGACCGAGTGCCCGGCAGCGATCGCGTCGGCAGGAAGTGAGCCGCGTCGCTCGAGCTCCTCGTAAGCGAGGAGTGCGGCGGCGACGACCAGTGGCTGGGTGACCGCCGTGTCGGTGATCTCCTCGGCGGTGGCGGTGGTGCCGAGCCGGACGAGATCGAGACCGGAAGCCTTCGACCACAGTGTCACGCGATCGTGCGCGCCCGGCAGGTCCAGCCAGGGGCTGAGCATGCCGGGTGTCTGAGAGCCCTGACCCGGGGCTAGCAACGAAATCACGCATTCAAGGGAACACCCTCCCGCGGTGCTGCGAGATGTTGTCGGGGATGAAACCCGGACACGTGTTTTGTAGGTTTCCTACAAAAATGCACGTGGGCGCTCCCTATCGAATTCGGGCACCCCAGCGTTACGTTCCTACCCTCCGGATTGTGAAGTTTGTGACGGATGTGTCGGAAGTCGACGTTTGAACGGGCGTTTGGGCAAGTCGGCCCACCGTCGCTGCGACGCGGAGCACATACGCGTCTCGCGGGTTCGTCGGATCGCGCCCTGTGATTTCTGAAATTCGCTTCAAGCGGTATCGGACCGTATTTGGATGAACAAACAGCTGACGGGCACAGGCCTCGACAGCGCCGCCGGAGTCCAGGTAGGCGTCGAGGGTGTCGGCGAGGGCGGTCCCCGAGCCGGTCAGTGGCTGGATCAAACGCTCGGTCAGGGCGGCGACCGCCGCGGTGTCCCCGAGCAGGGCACGTTCGGGCAACAACTCCGCCGCGAACACCGGGCGCGGCGCACCACGCCAGCCGACGACGGCCTCCATCCCGGCCAACGCCTCGACAGCACTGAAGTGGGCGGCGCCCAGGCTCGGGGTGGTCGGTCCGATCACGACGGGCCCGTCGGAGAACTTGTCCATCAGGTCGGCCATGAACTCGCGCGCCGCCTTGCTCCCGTGCAACTCGCCGCTGACGACGAGGACCAGCCGGTCGCCCTGGATCACCGCGAGCGCTCCCCGGCCGTGCCGTTGCGCCGTACTGTGCACGGTCCCGATCACCGACACGCCCTCCTCGGGCGGGGGAGTGCCGACGATGACGGTCGCCGGGGCGGTGGCGTCCCAGTTGAGGGTGGCGGCCCGGGACTGCAGATCGGAGCCGGTGTCGCCGCGCACCACGGCGTCCACGACCAGGGCCTCGAGTCGGGTGTCCCATGCGCCGCGGGACTCGGCGGCGCTGGCGTACACGGAGGCGGCTGCGAAGCCCAGCTCACGGCCGTACCGCAGGATCGCCTCGGTGAGGGCCACCAGCTGCCGGTCGTTGCGGGCGAGAGCGGGCAATCGCTGCTCGAAGAACTCCATGGCCACGCGGACCATGTCGACCGTCTGGCGCAGGGTCAGCCGGCGGGCGAGGTCCTGCGGAATCACCTGGTAGGCATCGATGGTGAAGCGGATGTCGCTGTCCGAGTCGGTGAGCCATTCGAGAAAGTTCACGACCGACTTCTGGACGATCATCTGCACGCTTGCGCGCTGCTCGGCGTCGAGGTCGGCGAAGAACGGCAGCTGGTCCTGAAGTGAGGCGATCGCCTCGGTGGACAGTCGTCCCGAGAACTGCTTGACCCGGCGCAGGAGTGCATCCGGCAACGAATCCCGGGTGGGCCGGCCGCCCGTCGCGGGTGGCGGGGGCTGGTAGCGGACACGTCGCGCCGGTACCTCGCGCAGGGCGGGCAGCTCCGGCGAGCTGTTCGACGTCTCGGGCTGATCCTCGGCCATGAAAGGAACTTACGCCCGCCGCCTGCACGAGGTCTCGGGGACACTCGAGCAGGCGACGGGCGTGTTCAGCGGCCGCGAGGCCGTGTCATCCGGTGGGCTCAGGCGACGCCGGGATCCGCCATCGACACCGGCGCGGCCAGCACGTCGTCGATCCGGTACCGGGCTGCGGCCTCGACGGCCTTCGACCGGTCGACCTCGCCGGACTTCGCCAGCGCGGAGAGCACCGCGACGACGATCGACTCGGCGTCGACGTTGAAGAAGCGGCGCGCGGCCGGGCGGGTGTCGGAGAAGCCGAACCCGTCGGTGCCGAGCGTCGTGTAGGAACCGGGCACCCACTGACGGATCTGGTCCGGCACCGCGCGCATCCAGTCGGAGGCGGCGACGAACGGGCCCTGCGCCTGCGAGAGCGCCTTGGTCACGTACGGCGTCGGGGCGTCGGCGCCGGGGTTGTGCAGCGCTTCGCGCTCGCACTCGACACCGTCGCGGCGCAGTTCGCCCCACGACGTCACCGACCACACGTCCGCGGCCACGCCCCACTCGTCCGCGAGCAGCCGCTGTGCGCGCAGACCGTCGGGCATCGTGACGCCGGAGACGAGGATCTGGGCGCGCGGTCCCGAACCTTCGGCCGGCTTGTACAGGTAGATGCCCTTGAGCAGGCCCTCGACGTCCAGGTTCTCCGGCTCGGCGGGCTGCTGGTACGGCTCGTTGTAGACGGTCAGGTAGTAGAAGATGTTCTCGCCACCGAAGCCGTCGACGCCCGGCGTTCCGCCGTACATGCGGCGCAGGCCGTCCTTGACGATGTGCGCGATCTCGTACGAGAACGACGGGTCGTAGGACACTGCCGCGGGGTTGGTCGACGCCAGCAGGAGCGAGTGGCCGTCGGCGTGCTGCAGACCCTCACCGGTGAGGGTGGTCCGGCCGGCGGTGGCGCCGAGGACGAAGCCGCGGGCCATCTGGTCGGCGGCCGCCCACAGGCCGTCGCCGGTCCGCTGGAACCCGAACATCGAGTAGAAGATGTAGACCGGGATCATCGGCTCACCGTGCGTGGCGTACGACGTGCCCACCGCGGTGAACGACGACGTCGAGCCGGCCTCGTTGATGCCCTCGTGGAGGATCTGGCCGACGGTGCTCTCCTTGTAGGCGAGCATCAGTTCGGCGTCCACGGACGTGTACAGCTGCCCGTTGCGGTTGTAGATCTTCAGCGACGGGAACCACGAGTCCATACCGAACGTGCGGGCCTCGTCGGGGATGATCGGCACGATGCGCTTGCCGATTTCCTTGTCGCGCAACAGTTCCTTGAGGATGCGCACGACGGCCATCGTCGTGGCGACCTCCTGCTTGCCCGAGCCCTTGCGCACGACGTCGTAGGTCTTGTCCGCCGGCTGCGGGAGCGGGGCGGCGTCGGTGCGGCGCGACGGCAGGAAGCCGCCGAGGGCCTTGCGGCGCTGCAGCATGTACTGGATCTCCGGCGAATCCGGCCCCGGGTGGTAGTACGGGGGCAGGTACGGATCCTTCTCGAGCTCCGCGTCGGAGATCGGGATGCGCTGGATGTCGCGGAACCGCTTGAGGTCGTCGAGCGTGAGCTTCTTCATCTGGTGCGTGGCATTGCGACCCTCGAAGTGCTTACCGAGGGTGTAGCCCTTGATGGTGTGCGCCAGGATCACCGTCGGCTGGCCCTTGTGTGCCATCGCTGCCGCGTACGCCGCGTGGATCTTGCGGTAGTCGTGGCCGCCGCGCTTGAGGTTCCAGATCTCCTGGTCGCTCATGTCGGCGACGAGCGCCTTGGTGCGCGGGTCGCGGCCGAAGAAGTGCTCACGGACGAACGCGCCGTCGTTCGCCTTGTACGTCTGGAAGTCGCCGTCCGGCGTCTCGTTCATGAGGTTGACGAGCGCGCCGTCCTTGTCGGCGTGCAGCAGCGCGTCCCACTCGCGGCCCCACACGACCTTGATGACGTTCCAGCCGGCGCCGCGGAAGAACGACTCCAGCTCCTGGATGATCTTGCCGTTGCCGCGGACCGGACCGTCGAGGCGCTGCAGGTTGCAGTTGATGACGAAGGTCAGGTTGTCCAGGCCCTCGGTGGCCGCGACGTGCGCGAGGCCGCGCGACTCCGGCTCGTCCATCTCGCCGTCGCCGAGGAACGCCCACACGTGCTGATCCGAGGTGTCCTTGACGCCCCGGTCGTTCAGATAGTGGTTGAAGCGTGCCTGGTAGATGGCGTTCATGGGGCCCAGGCCCATCGACACCGTCGGGAACTCCCAGAAGTCCGGGAGCAGGCGCGGATGCGGGTACGACGGCAGGCCGCCGCCGGACTGGGCGTGGCTCGCCTCCTGGCGGAAGCCGTCCATCTGCTCGGCCGGGATGCGGCCCTCGAGGAACGCGCGGGCGTAGATGCCCGGCGAGGCATGGCCCTGCACGAAGATGTGGTCGCCACCGCCCGGATGGTCCTTGCCACGGAAGAAGTGGTTGAAGCCGACCTCGTAGAGGGCGGCGGACGACGCGTACGTCGAGATGTGGCCGCCGACGCCGACACCGGGCCGCTGCGCGCGGTGCACCATGATCGCGGCGTTCCAGCGGATCCAGGCGCGGTACCGGCGCTCGACGTCCTCGTCACCGGGGAACCACGGCTCGTTCTCGGTCGGGATCGTGTTCACGTAGTCCGTGGACGTGAGGGCGGGGATCGCCACGTGCTTCTCGCCGGCGCGCTCGAGCAGGCGCAGCATCAGGTAGCGGGCACGGGCGGAACCCGAACGGTCCAGCAGACCGTCGAAAGATTCGAGCCACTCGGTGGTCTCGTCCGGATCGATGTCCGGCAGGTAGGACGCCACGCCCTCGCGGATGACGCGGACCCGGCCGTCGGCTCCGGGCTGCGCGTTCGCGGCAGGTGGCTGGACCGCTCCGGAAACGCCCGGTGTGTCGGCGTTCGGTTGAGACGCGGGCCCCTGGATCAGGTCTGACAAGGTGTGCTCCTCATTGTGGTGGGACGCGCGGTATCGCGTCCGCTCCATCCGGGCGGTCCTTGTTAGGACCGTCCGACTTTCCATATGAATATGGCGCAGCCCTCATCTTTCCCCATCCGGACTCCGGAGGCACCCCCGCTCCTGTTGTCCGGTACCCGGCGCGTCGCGGTCCGACGGTTCGGTCGGAGAACGTCCAGTTCGCGGCGATTCTCAGGAATTCGCGCGGACTTTCTCGAGGTTTTCGGGTTCGTCGGCTTGCGCGAAAGCTTCCGACCATGTTCGCTTTCACCTATTGATCGACGGACGCTCGATCGCCACCAAGGTCAGCAGCACCTCGCGGAGGGTTTCGCGGATGCTGCGGCCGACCGAACAGAGGAGGACACCACCGTGGTCGCCGCGGCGGACGCTCAGAACTACGCTCAGAAGCTTGGCATTACCCCCGAAATGGTGGTTCAGGAACTGGGCTGGGACGAGGACACCGACGACGACATTCGTTCGGCGGTGGAGGAGACCATCGGTGGCGAGATGGTCGACGAGGAATCCGACGAGGTCATGGACGTCGTGCTGCTTTGGTGGCGCGACGGCGACGGTGACCTGGTCGACGCGCTGATGGATGCGATCGGACCGCTATCCGACGACGGATTCGTGTGGGTGCTCACCCCGAAGACCGGGCAGCCCGGGCACGTCGAGCCCAGTGAGATCGCCGAATCCGCGCCCACCGCAGGTCTGACCCAGACCTCGGCAGCGAACCTCGGCATGTGGAGCGGTAGCCGACTGGTGCAGCCCAAGGCCCGCGCCCCCAAGCGCTGACCGCTCGAAGCCTCATCCACGCACTTCCGCACGGCGTACTTTGGTCGTGACGGACGTGCTGCCGTACCCGACGTTAGGAACAGGCATGCCTCTCGAGGTGGGCGCAGTCGCGCCCGATTTCACACTCAAGGACCAGAACAACCAGGAAGTCACGCTGTCGGACTTCCGCGGGAAGAAGAACGTTCTGCTCGTGTTCTACCCGTTGGCGTTCACCGGTGTCTGCCAGGGCGAGCTGTGCCGCGTGCGGGACGAGCTCCCGAAGTTCCAGAACGACGACGCCGAGATCCTCGCGGTTTCCGTCGGCCCGTCGCCGACCCACAAGATCTGGGCCGCCGAGCAGGGATACACCTTCCCGCTGCTGTCGGATTTCTGGCCGCACGGAGCCGTCGCCGAGGCCTACGGCGTCTTCAACGACAAACTCGGCTTCGCCAACCGCGGCACGTTCGCCATCGACAAGGAAGGCGTCATCCGGTTCGCCGAGATGAACGGCCCCGGCGAACCCCGTGACCAGGCAGCTTGGGAGAAAGCGCTCACCGCGCTAAAGTCCTGAAGGCAAATCCGGCGACCTCGGTCGCCGGATTTCGGGCGTGTAGCTCAGTGGTAGAGCTCTGGTTTTACACACCAGCGGTCGGGGGTTCGAAACCCTCCGCGCCCACATCGAAACCCCGCACTCGCGAATTGCGATGCGGGGTTTTCGCGTGCGTTCGCCCCGAATCCGGAGCGTGCCGAGTCGATACTGGAAGGACGACGACGGAACGGACGAAGATGGCGACGGACCCCACCGTCGATCCGACAGCGATCGACATCGCGCTGGACCCGATGCGGCAGCATCTGATCGGGATCACCGCGCACAAGCAGCTGCCGTTCGACGTTCCGGTGATCAGTGAGATTTCGCGGAATCTGTGGCAGGGCGGGTGTCGGGAGGGGCTGGTCCTGCCGGACTTCGTCAAACACCTCGTGTCGCTGTATCCGTGGGAGCAGTACGACATCCGGCACACCGTCGACTCCGAGATGTACGTGCGCATGTACGACAGCGCCGAGCAGGGGTTCGAACAGGTGGACGCACTCGCGGCGTGGGTGAACGTGTGCCGGGAGACCGGCCCGGTACTGATCCACTGCCAGGTGGGGCTCAACCGGTCGAGTCTGGTCGCGGCGCGGGCGATGGTGCTGTCCGAAGAGGCCGATCCGGCCGGCGCGATCGCGGTGCTGCGGGAGCGGCGTTCGCCCGCCTGCCTGTGCAACGAGGCGTTCGAGGCCTGGCTGCTGGGCGAACCCGTCGAACCCGCGTCAGACTCCCGCAACCCCGAGTAGCTGACCGATCCCGTAGGTGACGGCCATCGCGAGTGCACCACCGGTCACCACCCGCAGCACGGCGCGGGACCGGCGCGCGCCGCCCAGTCGGGCGCTGAGACTGCCGGTGATCGCGAGTGCGACCAGGACGGCCACGAACGTGACGGGAATTCGCGCGGTGGCCGGGGGCAGCAGGATCGCGAGCATCGGCAGGATCGCTCCCACGGTGAACGAGATCGCCGAGGCGCCGGCCGCCTGCCAGGGGTTGGTGAGCTCGTCCGGGTCGATGCCGAGTTCCGCCTCGGCGTGCGCGGCGAACGCGTCGTGCTCGGTCAGTTCCTCGGCCACTTTTCGAGCCGTCTCGGACGACAGGCCCTTCGCCTCGTACAGCGACGCCAGTTCCTCGAGTTCGGCCTCGGGGATGGTCGACAGCTCGTGCTTCTCCTTGGCCAGCAGCGCCCGTTCGGTGTCGCGCTGGGTGCTCACGGAGACGTACTCGCCCAACGCCATCGACACGGCGCCGGCCGCGAGACCGGCCAGGCCCGCGGTGAGGATGGGTCCACGGTCGGTGGTGGCCGCAGCGACGCCGACAACCAGGCCGGCGACCGAGACGATGCCGTCGTTGGCGCCGAGTACGCCTGCGCGCAACCAGTTCAGCCGCGACGAGAGCGATCCCAGGTGCGGTTCCGCGTCGTGGACTCCGGCGGGGCCGGCTTGCTCGGGCGACTCCTTGTGTGAGGTCACGTCTCGAAGACTATTGCGGCCGCGTCCCCTCGACCAGCAATGGAAGGCTGTCCGAAGTCGTGGGTTGGATGCGGCCCGCGAGGCGCAGGTAGGGTCGTGCCCCGGAACACATCGAGTATGGGGGAAATGTCCTGATGGGTGTGATGATTCTTCTCGTCGTCCTGCTGATCCTGGTTGTGATCGTCGGGATCGTCGTGGTCGTCCAGCGCACGAAGCCCAAGTCGGCGCCGCGCCGCGTCGATCCGCTGGCCGACTACCCGGAGGTCTACGACCCGCACAAGATCGGTGTTGGCGACATCGTCACGTACGCGGGCATCGACCACGTCGTGCGCGGCACCATCGTCCTCGACGAGGAGGGCTACCAGTGGCGTGAACACCTGCTGGACGGCTCCACCGGCCGCCGCTGGCTCACCGTCGAGGACGACGAGGGTGAGCTCGAGATGACGCTGTGGATGCGCCGCGAGGGCACCGGTCTGGAACCCGGCGGCGACGTCGTCCTCGACGACCGTGTCTACCGGAAGATCGAGTCCGGCTCCGCACGCTTCACCGCCGAGGGCACCACCGGCACCGCTCCGACCGGATCGATGGACTACGCCGACTACGAGACCGCCGACAAGACCGGCCTGCTCGCGTTCGAGCGTTGGGCCCGGACCTCGTCGTGGGAGGTGTCGACCGGACGCGCCGTCACTCGCAGCGAACTGACCGTGATCCACGCCGGTCCCGCGCAGTGAGCGTCCACTTACTCGAGGTCGAACCGGCGGACGTCGCCGCGGATGCCCTCGGCCTCGTGCTGGACGCTCCCGTACCCGCGACGCTCGCGGAACTGCACCTGCACGACGGGCTCGCCGGATCGCTGACGCTGGGCGTGCTGGGCGCGTCGCACGTGGTGGTCGCCGAGGCCGGCGGCCGGATGCTCACCGAGCAGGTCTCGTGTGAGGCCGTCCGCTCCGGTGGCATGCGGTTGCCGGAAGTGGAAGAGCGGCACGGCTATCGATTCGTCTCCCGAACCGAGTTGGTGCCGGAGGACGAGTTCCGTCTTCGCGCCGCGGCGCTGCGCGAGCAGTCGTCGGGGGAGGGCTGGGTGTGCGGGGCATTCCCGGGCGATCGCGACGCGCTCACCGCGCTGACCGCGGCCGCACGTGCGGGGCAATGGCATTGGCGCACCTGGCATCTGTATCCGGGGGGCGGCGGCGGCACCGTGGTCTCGACCGAGAGCCGGTGGCGGCCGTGAGGCGGGTCGTGGCCGGCGCGCTGCTCGGCGCGGTCGTCGCGCTCACAGCCGGATGCGGCGGCAGCAATGTGCGGGACCACCTCGCCGACCGATTCGAGCACCGCGGCTCGCAGGGCGACATCACCAACTACTGGTCACCGGACCCGGTGGGCACCACCGTGACCCGGATCGTCGACGAGGACGAACCGGCGGCACGTAAGGCCGACGGCGGCAACGAGTACCTGCGCTACAACGACGACATCGTCACCGTCGGCCCGGCGGCGGGCGGTGGCAGCAACATCTCCGTCGAAGACCTCGACGGCCGATACCGCGGCGGCCACTTCGTCTATCTCGGGCCCGGGTTCACGCCCGGATCGCCGGCCGCCGGCAACACCTCCGGGGGATCCGGGGACGCGAAATGACCACCATCACTCAGCAATCCGGGAGCGCGAACATGACCGTCACGAACCTGGCCGCCGCCACCGAGATCGGAACCGTGGAGTTCCTGCCGATGGTCGGGGGCGTGCTCGCCACCCTCGCGTTCTTCGCGGTGGGCGTCGCCGTGCTGGCGGCAGGCTTCGCGATGCTCGACGCCCTCACCCCGGGCAATCTGCGTCATCAGGTGTACGTGGAGAAGAACCCCAACGCGGCGCTGCTGCTCGGCGCCAACCACCTGGCGCTCGCCATCATCGTCGTCACCGCGATCCTCACCAGTTCCGACGGCTTCGCGCAGGGTCTGGCCGATTCGCTGGTCTACGGCGTGGTGGGTGTGGTGTTGCAGGCCGCCGCGCTGGCGATCATGAACGTGCTTCTGCCTGGTCGGCTCGTCGCGCTGGTGGGCGAGCCCCGCATGTGCGGCGCGGCGTGGGCCGTCGCGGTGACCCTGTTCTCGGTGGGCCTGGTCAACGCCGCCGCCCTGTCGTGACCGTGACCGCGCCGCCGGAGACCGTCGCGGCGGCCCCCGCGCTGGGGCGACGGTCGCGGGTGCTGCTGCTCGCCGCCGTCGCCGCGTGCGCGGCGTGCGGGCTGGTCTACGAGCTGGCGCTGCTGACGCTGTCGGCGAGCCTGACCGGCGGCGGGATCACCGAGACCTCGCTCATCGTGGCCGGATTCGTCGCGGCGCTCGGTCTCGGCGCACTGGCCGCCAAGCCGCTGCTGACGCGGGCGGCGCCGGCGTTCGTCGCGGTCGAGGTGGTACTGGGTCTGGTGGGCGGCGTGAGCGCCGCCGCGCTCTACGTCGCGTTCACGTTCCTGGGCTCGTCGACGTGGGTGCTGGTGCTGGCGACCGCGGCCATCGGCATGCTCGTCGGCGCCGAGGTGCCGCTGCTCATGACGCTGCTCCAGACCGGCCGCGACACCGACGCCGCCGACACGGGCAAGGTGCTGGCCAATCTCAACGCCGCCGACTACGCCGGCGCTCTCATCGGTGGACTGGCGTGGCCGTTCCTGTTGCTGCCGGCGGCAGGGCTGATCCGCGGGACCGCGCTCACCGGCATGGTGAATCTCGTGGCTGCGGCCGTCGCCGCGCTGTTCCTGCTCCGCGGGCACCTGAAGCCCGTGGCGCGGGCCGCGTCGATGCTGGCGCTGCTCGTCGCCGCCGCACTGCTCGGCACGTTGCTGGTGCGCGCGTCGGACATCGAGACGACGTCGCGGCAGCGGCTCTACCCCGACCCGGTCGTGTACGCGCAGCGTTCCCAGTACCAGGAGATCGTGGTGACCGAGCGTTCCGGCGACATCCGCCTGTACCTGGACGGTGACCTGCAATTCTCGAGCCGCGACGAGCACCGCTACACCGAGTCGCTCGTCTACCCGGCGCTCGCCCGGGATCCACAGCGTGTGCTGATCCTCGGCGGTGGCGACGGCCTCGCGGCGCGAGAGGTGTTGCGGCAGGAAGGGGTCCGCGAGATCGTGCAGGTGGAGCTCGATCCCGCCGTCCTGGAACTGGCGAACACCAAGCTGCGTGACCTCAACGGTGGCGCGCTCGAGGACGATCGGGTGGACGTCGTGACCGCCGACGCGTTCCGGTGGCTGCGCGAACGCGGCGGGGACGGCTTCGACGCGGTGATCGTCGACCTGCCCGACCCCGACACCCCGACGCTGGGCCGGCTCTACTCCACCGAGTTCTACGGGCTGGTCGCGGCCGCGCTGAACCCCGGCGGGCTGATGGTGGTGCAGTCGGGCAGCCCGTACTCGACGCCCGACGCCTACTGGCGCACCGTGTCCACCGTCGCATCGGTGGGGCTCGGGGTGACGCCGTACCACGCCTACGTGCCCAGCTTCGGGGACTGGGGATACGTTCTCGCGCAGGCCGGACCGGCCCCGACCCTGGCGCTCTCGCCGTCCGCGCCGCCGCGCAGGTTCCTCGACGACGCGACCCTCGCTGCGGCGGCGGTCTTCCCGCTCGACCGGCCCCGGCGCGACCTCGAGCCGTCGACCCTCGACCGGCCGCGGATCGTCGACGACATGCGGCGCGGGTTCGAGCGGTAGAGCGCCGGCTAGGTCGCGGGACGCCCGGATTGATAGAAATACCGTCGTGTCTTCTTCGCCCCGCCGAGGTTCCCGGCCCACAGCCCGCGCGACGGGACTCGTCCTCGGATACCTCGCCGACCGCGCTCTCGGTGATCCCCGACGCCTGCACCCCGTGGCCGGTTTCGGGCTCGCGGCAATGGCTTTGGAGAAGCGCACCTACGCGGACAGCCGACTCTCCGGTGCCACGCACACTGCGATCCTGGTGGGCGCGACCGCTGCGCTGGGCGTGCTCGCCGAGCGCAGCGGCAGGCGCGCAGGTTGGGTGGGGCAGACGGCAGTGACGGCCGCGGCGACGTGGACGGTCCTCGGCGGCACATCACTCGCCGACACGGGGCGCACGATGGCCCTGCACCTCGACGCCGACGATCTGGAATCCGCGCGGGCGCTCCTGCCGTCGCTGTGCGGGCGGGATCCGAGTGTCCTCGACGCCGACGGGTTGGCGCGCGCCAGCCTCGAATCCGTCGCGGAGAACACCTCCGACGCCACCGTCGGCGCGCTCTTCTGGGGCGCGGTCGCGGGGGTACCCGGTCTGCTCGCGTACCGGGCGTCCAACACGCTCGACGCGATGATCGGCTACCGCAACGACAGGTACGGCCGCTTCGGCTGGGCCGCGGCGCGCTGGGACGACGTGGTGAACCTCGCTCCGGCGCGGCTGGCGGGAGCCCTCACGGTCGCCGCGGCCCCCGTCGTCGGTGGCTCGCCGCGCGCCGCGGTGCAGGCGTGGCGCCGGGATGCGGCCGCGCATCCGAGCCCCAACGCGGGAGTGGCGGAGGCGTCGGCGGCCGGTGCGCTCGGCGTGCAACTGGGCGGCCGAACCGAGTACGCGCACGGCGTGGAGATGCGGCCCACGCTCGGCTCGGGTCCGGCACCGGTGATCGCGGACCTCCAGCGGGCCGCGCGTCTGTCGTCGGCGGTCCAGGCGGGGGCAGCGCTCGTTGCTGCACTGACGGTCCTCGTCTGCGGAAGAATGTCGGAGAGGAGGCAACGATGATCATCGTGGCGGGACATCTGACGGTGGCAGCGCACGACCGCGCGAACTACCTGGACTCGTGCAGGGACGTCGTCTCGCGGGCCCGCTCAGCCTCCGGCTGCATCGAGTACGCGCTCGGCGCCGACCTTCTGGAACCGGACCGTATCAACGTGCTGGAGATGTGGACGACGCGGTCCGCGCTCGACGACTTCCGCGGCGACGGGCCGGGCGACGATCTGACGGAGCGCATCCTCGCGATCGACGTCCGCGAATTCGAGTGCGAGCGGCCGTGACCGGCCGACGCTCCGTCAGCGGTGCTTGCCGTAGCGATCGGCGAGCTTCGCTTCCGACGCCGTGACCGGGGCTTCTTCGGTCTTCTTCTTGCGGCGCAGTCCGCGTCGGGACGGCAGCTGGAAGTCGTCGGCTGTGTGAACCGCCGTCCCGGGCGCGGGCGACGGTTCCGCAGCCGCCTCCACGGGGGCGGGCACGGGGGGAGCGTCGGGCGCCGCAGTCGGCGCGGTGCGCTGCTTCGCCTTCCGCCGCTCGCGCAGCTCGGCACGAACGAAGTACGCGAGACCGAGCGGGGCCATGATGCCGAATGCCAGCCATTGCAGGCCGTACGAGAGATACGGCCCGGCGTCGATCTGCGGCAGCGGAATCGTGCCGAGTCCGCCCGGCTGGGCGTCGTCGAGTTGCAGGTAGCCGGTCACCAGATCGGTGCCGATGAACTGTCCGATCTGGCCGGAGTCGATGTAGTACACCTGGCGGGTGCCGGCCTCGTTGATCGGCTCCTTACCGGGGACGGTGCCCTCCGACATCCGGATCCGCCCCTCGACCGTCACTTCGCCGGTGGGCGGAGCCGGGATGGGCGGAGCCTGGGTGCCCTGTTCGGGGCGGACGTAGCCGCGGTTGACGAGCAGGGTGTCGCCGTCGGACATCCTGAGCGGGGTCAGCACCTCGAAGGCCGGCTTGTCCTCCACCGAGCGCAGCCGCACCAGCAGGTCGCTGTCCGGTACGTAGGTGCCGGTGACGAGGACCCTGCGCCACTCGTCGTTCTCGGTGGGTCCGCCCCCGTCGAGCAGCGTGTCGATCGACACGGACTCGGCGTTCAGGGACTGCTCGAGCAGCCCGTTGCGCTGCTCGGTCCGGGTGTTCTTCCCGAGCTGCCACGGGGCCAGCACGGTGAAGCACATGAAGGCGAAACCGGCGACGACGGCAGCCAATGCCAGCCAGCCGGGTCGCAGCAGAAACGTCAGCCTACGCACGGCTACCACGGTACTGGCTCGCGCGCAGGTCAGTTCTCCCGCACCCAGTCCAGCAGGCCGGGCACGGCGGCTTCGATCTGGTCGCGGACGAGTTCGAAATCGGTGACGTCGCCGTAGTACGGGTCGGGCACCGAATCGCCGTCGGCGCGGGGGTCGAAGCTGCGCAGCAGACGGCGCCGCTCGGCGGGCACCCCCAGTCGCGCGAGGATCCGGTCGTGGCCGGTGTCGAGGGGAACCACCAGGTCGGCGGACAGATGGTCGTCGCCGACCTGCGCGGCGCGGTGCCCGGTCGGGTATCCGGAGGCCTCGAGGACCTTGTCCGTGCGCGGGTCCGCACCGTCACCGACGTGGTAGCCGTGGGTGCCCGCACTGGTGACCCGGACCCGGTCACCGAGGCCCTCGCGGCGCACGTGTTCGGCGAAGATGCGTTCCGCCATCGGGGAGCGGCAGATGTTTCCGGTGCACACGAAAGTGACGTGAATCATGCTCGTGTCACGCCGTCCCCGTCAGGATCCGGGTGAGGTCGGCGACCGTCGGAGCCGTCCAGCGTGCCTGTCCCGCCTCGGCGGTGGTGCCGTAGCCCCACTCGACGAACACGGTCGGAATACCCCAGTGCCCGGCGCCGTGTACGTCGTGCTCGCGGTCACCGATCATGACGACGTCGGCGGTGCCGCCCGTCGTCGCCGGCAGTCCCAGCCCGCCGAGGACGTGTCCGATGACGTCGGCCTTGGCGCGCCGCGACCCGTCGCTGCTGGCGCCGCCGATCACCTCGAAGTAGTCGGCCAACCCGAAGTGCTCGAGAATCCGGATCGCGAACTTCTCCGTCTTGGACGTCGCGACCGCCATCCTCGCCCCGGTGGCACCGGCCGCCGCGAGCATCGCCTCGACGCCGTCGTACACCTGGTTCTCGGACCAGCCGACGGCGTCGTACCGCTCGAAGTACGCGGCCAGGGCCGCCGCGGTGGCCGCGTCGTCGAGCCCCATGCCGCGCATCGAATCCATCAGCGGTGGTCCGATGACCGTCCCGAGCATTTCCGCGGTGGGGGCGGGCGCACCGACCGCGGCCAGCGCGTGCCGGAAGCCGTTGTGGATGCCGAGTGCGGAGTCGGTGAGGGTGCCGTCGAGGTCGAACAGCAGGACTGGCGCGAGGGGTGCAGCGGTCGTCGTCACCCATCCATTGTGATCGGACGTCCGCGGCGGTGCGCACCGGCTCGCGCCGTAGGCTCGACGGCTATGGAATTCGGTTCGGGAACGGCGCTCGACGCGCTCGCGCGCTTGCGGCACCACGGCGACGCCGAGGCGGCTCCCGGACTGCTCGACTTCGCGGTGAACGTGCAGGGAGACGGCCCGCCCGAGTGGCTGCGGCGCCGACTCGCCGACGCGTTGGCCGGGCTGGGCCGGTATCCCGCCGAGGCGTCCGACCGGCGGGCGCGGGAGCAGGTCGCGGCCCGGCACGGGCGTGCGCCCGACGAGGTGCTGGCACTGGCGGGCGGCGCCGAGGGGTTCGCGATGCTGCCGCGACTGGGGCCGCGTGAGGCCGCGCTGATCCACCCGTCGTTCACCGAACCCGAACTCGCCCTGCGCGAGGCGGGGGTCCCGGTCACGCACGTGAGATTGGACGCGCCGTACCGGCTCGATCCGTCGGCGGTGCCGGAATCGGCCGACCTCGTCGTCATCGGTAACCCCACCAACCCGACGTCGGTGCTGCACCCGGCGACCGACGTCCTCGCGCTGCGGCGGCCGGGCCGGATCCTGGTGGTCGACGAGGCGTTCATGGACGCCGTCCCGGGCGAGGCGGCGTCGGTCGCCGGGTATTCCCTGCCCGACATCCTGGTGCTGCGCAGCCTGACCAAGACGTGGGCGCTCGCCGGACTGCGGTGCGGGTACGCCCTCGGCCATCCCGACGTCCTGGACCGGCTGACAGTGGGGCGCCCGCACTGGCCCGTCGGGAGCCTGCAGCTCGAAGCGATCGCCGCGTGCAGCGAGCCCGCCGCCGTGGCCGAGGCGGGACAGATGGCGCTGCGGATCGGGGCCGACCGCGACACCGCGGTGGCGCTGCTGCGGGACGCGGGGATCGCGGTGCACACCCCGGCTGCCGCGCCGTTCCTGCTGCTGCACCTGCCCGACGGCGAACGCATGCGCACCCACCTGCGGGGGAGGGGCGTCGCGGTGCGCCGCTGTGACACCTTCCCGGGCCTGGGCCCCGATTTCCTGCGCATTGCGGTTCGGCCGCGAGCGATGACCGAACATTTGATCACGACCATGAGGGAGATTCTGTGACCGCAACCTCGACGACCGTCCCGACCCTGGCGGACGTGATCGGCGCACTCGAGACGGCGTACCCCCCGGCGCTCGCCGAGTCCTGGGACTCGGTGGGCCTGGTGGCCGGCGACCCCGCCGACGAGGTGCGCAAGGTGGTCGTCGCGGTCGACGCGACCGCCGCCGTGGTGGACGAGGCGCTCGCGAGCGGTGCCCAGCTGTTGCTGGTGCACCACCCGCTGCTGCTGCGCGGCGTCGACACCGTCGGCGCACACACGCCGAAGGGCGCGCTGCTGCACCGCCTGATCCGCGGTGGCTGCGCGCTCTACAGCGCCCACACCAACGCCGACCGCGCCGACCCGGGAGTCTCCGACGCGCTCGCGGGCGCGTTGGGCCTCGTCGCGACGCGCCCGCTGGTCCCGATTCCGGACACCGCCACCGACAAGTGGGTGGTGATGGTCCCCACCACCGACACCGTTCGGGTCCGCGAGGCGTTGTTCGCGGCGGGGGCCGGCGAGCTCGGCGACTACCGCGAATGCAGTTGGACGGTGACCGGCGACGGTCAGTTCCGCCCGCTGCCCGGGGCGGCCCCGACGCTCGGAGTCGTCGGGGAGGTCGAGGCGGTGCGCGAAGACCGTGTCGAGGTGATCGCACCGCGCCGGTCGCGGACCCGGATCCTGGCCGCGTTGCGGGCCGCGCATCCGTACGAGGAACCGGCGTTCGACGTGTTCGAGACGGCGGACTTCCCCGGCAGCCGCGGGCTCGGACGTATCGGCGAACTACCCGAACCGCAGACCCTGCGGGAGTTCACCGCCCTTGTCGCCGCGGCGCTACCCCGGACGGAGTGGGGCGTGCGGGCGGCCGGCGACCCCGACCGCGTCGTTCGGACCGTCGCGGTGTGCGGTGGCTCGGGCGATTCGCTGCTGGACACGGTGTCCGGGCTCGGTGCCGACGTCTACGTGACCGCGGATCTGCGACATCATCCGGCCGACGAGCACCTGCGCCGAGGCGGGCCGGCCCTCGTCGACGTGGCGCACTGGGCCAGCGAACAGCCGTGGTGTGCGCAGGCCAAGGGAGTGCTCGACGGCCGCTTCGGAAGCGTCGACGGGTGGGACGTGCGGGTCACCGAACTGCGCACCGACCCGTGGACGGTCGCCTGCCACTGACGCAGGCGGCGGCGGGGTGCCCGATGTGGTCGGTACACCGCGCCGTCGGGGGTACGGTTGACACCTGATCTCGGCCCGTTCGAGAACTCGTGACCAACAAGAACACAGCAGGAGCTTCCACGCGTGAACGTCGATCCCTCAGTGCAGTCCAAGCTTCTCCAGCTCGCCGGTGTGGACACCGAGCTGGCACGGCTCGCGCACCGTCGCTCCGCCCTGCCCGAGCAGCAGGAAGTGGAGCGGCTCGAGGCCGAGCGGCTCTCCCGCAAGGACGCCGCCGTGGCCGTGGAGATCGTGCTCGACGACCTGGATCGCGACATCAAGAAGCTCGAGGGTGAGGTCGACGCCGTCCGCCAGCGTGAGACCCGGGACCGGAAGCTGCTCGAGGGCGGCACGCTGGCGCCGAAGCAGCTGTCCGAGCTGCAGCACGAACTCGGCAGCCTGGAGCGCCGGCAGCTCGTCCTCGAGGACGAGCTGCTCGAGGTGATGGAGCGCCGTGAGGCGTCGCAGGCCGACCACGACCACGCGGGCGCACGCCTGACCCAGGTCGAGGACGAACTCATCGACGCCGAACGCCGCCGCGACGACGCCGTCGCCGACCTCGACAAGGCGCAGGAGCGCTGCGACGCCGATCGTTCCGGCCTCGTCGGGCTCTTCCCCGACGAGCTGCTGGCGATCTACGAGAAGCAGCGCGCCGAGCGCGGTGTCGGTGCGGCGTTGCTGCAGGCCCGCCGCTGCGGAGCGTGCCGCATCGAGATCGACCGGGGTGAGCTGGCCCGGATCGCCGCCACCCCCGCCGACGTCGTCGTCCGATGCCCCGAGTGCAGCGCAATCATGGTGCGCACCAAGGAGTCCGGTCTGTGACCTCGGATCGTGTCGTCGTCGAGGCCGACGGCGGATCCCGCGGTAATCCCGGCCCGGCAGGCTACGGCGCGGTGGTGTTCGACGCCGACCGTGGCCGGGTGCTCGCCGAGCGTCGGGAGTTCCTCGGGGTGGCCACGAACAACGTCGCCGAGTACCGCGGACTGATCGCCGGTCTGGCCGCGGCCCGGGACCTCGGTGCCCACGAGGTGGACGTCCGGATGGACTCCAAGCTCGTCGTCGAGCAGATGTCGGGACGCTGGAAGGTCAAGCACCCGGACATGATCCCGCTCGCACAGCGCGCGCGGGAGCTGGCCGACGGGTTCGCCCGGGTGGACTTCACGTGGATCCCGCGAGCCGAGAACTCGCACGCCGATCGCCTCGCCAACGAGGCGATGGACGGGGAGGACGCCATCACGTCCGGGTTCGCGGATACCGACCCGGCGACCGGCTCCGAGACTTCCCCCGCGACCGACACCGAGTCCGCCGCCGCGACGTCCCCCGGCTGGACCGGCGCGGTCGGTGCGCCGACCCGCATGCTGCTGCTGCGCCACGGCCAGACCGAACTGTCCGTCGAACGCCGGTACTCGGGCCGCGGCAACCCGCCGCTCACCGCGTTCGGGCGTACCCAGGCGCGGTCGGCGGCGCAGCGGATCGCCGACAAGGGCGCGATCGCCGCGGTCGTGAGCTCACCACTCGGCCGGGCCCGCGAGACCGCCGCCGCGGCGGCTGAGGCGCTGGGACTGCCGGTCACCGTCCACGACGGCCTGATCGAGACCGATTTCGGCAAGTGGGAGGGGCTGACGTTCGCCGAGGCCCAGCAGCTCGACCCCGACGTTCACACCCGCTGGCTGTCGGACACGTCGGTGCGCCCGCCGGAAGGCGAGAGCTTCGACGAGGTGCGGGCCCGGATCGAGACGGTCCGGGACGACCTGACGGCGTCCTATCCCGGCGCCAACATCCTGGTCGTGACGCATGTGACGCCGATCAAGACACTGCTCCAACTGGCGCTCGACGTCGGACCGTCGCTGCTGTATCGCCTGCATCTGGATCTGGCGTCGCTGAGCATCGCCGAGTTCTACCCGGACGGCGGTTCGTCGGTCCGGCTGGTCAACGATACGTCGCACTTGTAGGGCCGTCGTCGTGCCTCGGCAACGCGACGCCGAGGAACACCAGTACCACGCCGGCCACGAGGTGGAGCCAGCTCGACGCGTAGTTGATCGACATGAAGTTCGATGCCGTGTCGGGCCGGATCACCAGCCCGTACACGGCGAGCATCACGGCGGCCAGGCCGCTGGCGATGAGGAACATCTCCGCGGTGGCCAGCTTGCGCGACATCGCCATTCCGATCGCCCCGGTGACGATGTGGGCGAGGTTGTGCAGGACGGAGACCTCCATCAGCCCGAACATGCGCGCGCCCGTTCCGGGGCCGGCCAACGCGATGTCGTCGACACCCGACGTGACACCGGGCACGAAACCGAGCAGCCCGGTGGCCAGCAGCGCGGCCGCGACGACGGTCGTGGCGAGTTGGGTCGTCGTCCGGGCGAGGCCCTCGGGCTCGTCCATCGATTCCACCTCCGGTGGCAGCACGGTTGCTCGACTCCCGGTTACCCATTCTCCCAGCACTCCCACGCGGTGGGCATCCGATTGGATTACGGATGGACGGCAGGCGTAGCCTCGACCGTTGTGAACGCCCTGCTGACCTGTCGCCGCTACGTCGACAACTGTCTGCAGGCGAGCGCGGTCTGTCACTGCTGACACCCGGTCGACCACTCGAGTCCCGGGACGGCTCTCCATCTCCGAGCCTTCCGTGCGTCCATCCCGGTCGCGCGCGTGTCGTCGTGCGCCGCCGTCTCCACATCTTCACCCGAAAGGCCAAAATGTCGGCCCCTACCCTCGACGCGCCCTCCCGGCGCGCCCTGCCCAAGTGGGCAACCTCGTTCGGCCCGCAGATCGTCGCCGGTCTGATCCTCGGCGTCGTCCTCGGACTGATCGCCCGCGCCATGCCCGACGCGGCCGACGGCAACGAGAACTGGCTCGTCGGCACCGTCAAGACGATCGGCTCGAGCTACGTGGCGTTGCTGACCGTCGCGGTCATCCCGCTGATCTTCACCGCGATCGTCAGTTCCATCGCGAACCTGCGCAACGTCGCGAACGCGGCCCGTCTCGCAGTGCAGACGCTGCTGTGGTTCGCGATCACTGCGTTCATCGCGGTACTGATCGGCATCGTCGTCGGCTTGATCACCCAGCCCGGGTCGAACACCACCGTCGACGCCACCAAGGCGACCGAGCCCAAGACCGGCGGCTCGTGGTGGGCGTTCCTCACCGGCCTGGTACCGCAGAATTTCCTCGGGCTCGGCGCCAAGACCACCGTCACCGGCGACGCGGCCTCCGGATTCTCCGCGACCACGTCGCTGAGCTTCAACGTGCTGCAGCTGCTCGTCGTCGCGATCGCTATCGGCATCGCCGCCCTCAAGGTGGGTGAGAAGGCCGAGCCGTTCCTGAACTTCAACGCCGCGCTGCTCGCGATCGTGCAGAAGGTGCTGTGGTGGATCATCCGCCTCGCCCCGATCGGGACCGCGGCGTTGATCGCCAAGGCCGTCGCGACCTACGGCTGGGATGCCATCGGCCAGCTCGGCGTGTTCACCATCGCCATCTACATCGGCCTGGCCATCGTCTTCTTCGTCGTGTACCCGATCATCATTCGCGTGCACGGCCTGTCGGTGAAGAACTTCTACTCCGGTGTGTGGCCGGCGACCCAGTTGGGCTTCGTCTCGCGGTCCTCGATCGGCACGCTGCCGCTCACCGAGCGCGTCACCGAACGCAACCTCGGTGTGCCGCGCGAGTACGCGTCGTTCGCGGTGCCGCTCGGTGCCACCACGAAGATGGACGGCTGCGCGGCGGTGTACCCGGCGATCGCGGCGATCTTCGTGGCCCAGTTCTACGGCATCGATCTGAGCATCACCGACTACCTGCTCATCGTCGTGGTGTCGGTGATCGGCTCCGCCGCCACCGCGGGCACCACCGGCGCCACCGTGATGTTGACGCTGACGCTGTCGACCCTCGGCCTGCCGCTCGCCGGTGTGGGTCTGCTGCTCGCGGTCGAACCGATCGTCGACATGGGCCGCACCGCGCTCAACGTCACCGGCCAGGCGCTGGTTCCGACGATCGTCGCGAAGCGGGAGGGCATCCTCGACGAGGAGTTGTACAACGCACCGCGCCAGGGCGATCCGTTCGCGGACGAATCGCTCGAACCGGCCCGCTGACCGCGGTCACAGGACCAACCACAACGCCGTCGTCGCCGCGACGATCGTCAGTGGTGTGGTGGCCAGCCCGAGCTTGGTGAACGTGCCGAGCTCGGGCCGGCACCCGCCGGCCGCTGCGACGCGGCGCCACAGCATCGTGGCGAGCGAACCGACGTAGGTGAGATTGGGCCCGAGATTGACCCCGATCAGCAGCGCCAGCACCAGTCCGGTCGGCGCGCCCGGCCCCAGCGCTGCGAGCAGCAGCAGCGTCGCCGGGAGATTGTTGAGCAGGTTCGCGGCGACGGCCGCGATCGCGGCGGTCGCCAGCATGCCGACGAGACCGGCGTCGTCGGGCAGACGTTCGCCGATCCACTCGCCGATCGGTCCGGCGGCCACACCCGCCACCACCACACCGAGCGCCAGGACGAACGCGCAGAACCACACGTCGGCGGCGTAGACGATGCGCTTCGGCGTCGTGCGTCCGTCCCTGAGCGCCGGCACCGCGAGCACCGCGGCCCCCGCCGCCGCGATCCACCCCGGCGTGACACCCACCAGCCCGCCCAGCGCGAATCCGGCCAGCGTCGCGGCGAGCACCGCCAACGCCAGAACCGGAGCGGGCTCCGCCGCCGTCGTCGCTGTGGGGAGGGGGCCGTCCGGGCCGGTCAGTTCGCGGCGGAAGAACACCAGGAAGATCGCGAACTCGATCACCACCGTGACCAGCCACGGCAGCGCCATCACCGCCGTGAAGTGGACGAAGGTCAACCCCGTCGCGGAGAACGCGATCAGATTCGTCAGATTCGACACGGGCAGCAGCGTCGACGCCGAATTCGACAGGTGGGCCGTCGCATGCGCGCCGGGACGCACCGAGACGCGCAGTGCCCGCGCCGCCCGGATGACGACCGGTGTGAGCAGTACGACGGTCGCGTCGAGGCTGAGGACGGCAGTGGTTGCGGCGGCGACCGCGAAGACGAGCGCGAGCAGGCGTCGGGGATGACCCCCGCCCGTCCGCGTCAGGACACCCGCGACCCAGGTGAACACCCCGTGCGCGTCGGCGAGGTGGGCGAGCACGAGGATCGCCGCGAGGAATCCGACCGTCGGTGCCAGGGCGGTGATCTCGTCCCATGCCTGGCTCGGCGTGACCACGCCGACAGCGAGTGCGACGAGGGCGGCCGGGCCGGCGACAACTATCTCCGGCAGCCCGCGCGGGCGTGTGACGGCGAAGATCAGCACAGCGGCTACCAGCAGCACCGCCACAATCGTCACCGACGAATGATGTCACGCAGCGGCTACTTCAGCAGTTTTACCAGGGTGCGCAGATTGCGAGTGGTGGTCACCGACTTGAGTTTCGGCTTGCCCGTGTTCTTCCCGAAGGTGCTGTCGAGCGTGCGCCCACGCTCGACCTCCCAGTACAGGACATTGTCGCCGCCCGCGATGCGCTCGATGTCCGGGTCGAGCCGGTCTTGCACCTCGAGCAGTCCGCCAAGCACCGACGGCTCGGCGGTGAACATCACGTACGGGTGCCAGCCGGCGCGTTCGGGATCGAACGGGTAGGCGTCGACGATCCGGGCCAGCGTCGCCGTCTCGAGCACGAACACCCACGCCTCGTACCCGAACACCTTCCGGAGTGCGGTCTCGATGGTGGCCTTCAGGCCGGCGACGTCCACCTGGTCGGAGGAGAACAGGACGTTGCCCGACGCGAGGACGGTCTTCACCTCGTCGAACCCGAGGTCCACGAAGACCTGCCGCAGGTCGGCCATCTTGATGTTGATCCCGCCGACGTTGATTCCCCGCAGAAGTGCCACGTAACGCGTCATGGCGCGACGATAGTGCCGAGCACCGACACCGCGGGTTCGGACACGGCGACCGCACCCAGTAGTCTTGTCGTGCGGACGAGTTGGCCGGGCGGCCGCGGCTACGGGAACCGACATCCTCGAGGTGTCAGGCCCGGGGCCGAGGAAAGTCCGGACTCCACAGAGCAGGGCGGTTGCTAACGGCAACCCGAGGTGACTCGCGGGACAGTGCCACAGAAAACAGACCGCCGACGCTCAGGCGTCGGTGAGGGTGAAAAGGTGCGGTAAGAGCGCACCAGCGCCCCGGGTGACCGGGGCGGCTAGGTAAACCCCGCCCGGAGCAAGGTCGAAGGCCGCACCGGTGTCCTCCGGGACCACGGGTGCGGCTGCGCAGGTGTTCGAGGGCTGCTCGCCCGAGCCTGCGGGTGGACTGCTCGAGGTACCCGGCGACGGTGTGCCCAGATGGATGGTCGCCACCCGGCGCGCGAGCGCAGGGGACAGGATCCGGCTTACACGCCAACTCGTCCGCCCACACGCCGATACGACGAAGGCCCCCGGTGCACACCGGGGGCCTTCGGCTGCATGTCCTACTGGAAGTAGCCGCCGATCGGGTTGATCATGAGCAGCTTGGCCCAGTACTCGGCGCCGGTCTGGCCGAGGTAGGGAAGAAGCGTGTCGAAGATGATGTAGGACATGCGGGGCTCCGATCTGTGACGCCAGCGCGTCGAGAATCCAGTGACGCGAGGCGTCGGCGAGAATGCGCGGTACGCGCAGAGATTAGCAGTCGGCAGCGTTTTGTCACAGACCCACGTCCACGACTTCACCGTGATGTCACGCGGCCGTCACACGCCGGTCCCGGATGGCGTGGTGGCCGTGCGTTCGGCGGGGCACACTGTGGGGTATGAGCGACGACGACAAGCAGTGGTACTTCAGCCTCAGCGACGGATCGGTCAGCCAGGGTAAGGCGGCCAACGTGTTCGACCGGATGGGACCGTATCCGGACCGGGAGAGCGCCGAGCGGGCGCTGCAGACCGCGGCCGAACGGAACAAGGCCGCGGACGACGCGGACGACGAGTGGAACGCCTGACCTGACCCGCCTCGGACCGTCGGCGCGGCTCGCGCCGGCGGCCGGGGACGCCCGGGGTGTTGCGCGGGAGCTGCCTCAGGACTTCCGCTCGAGCCGTCGGTAGGCGCGCCGAATCGCCTTGACGTGCTGCGGCAGGGCGTCGACGGCACGATCGGCCCGCTGCTCCTCGGTGGCGTACAGCAGCCCGTACGTGAAGGTGTCCTCGTCGTCCTCGCGGGCCTGCGCGACCGTGTCGATGATCCACGCGCGGGCAAGCACGCCGTCCTGGTGATCGCCCAGGACCGTCTGCAGAGCCTTTGCGGCACTGCCGACATCGGCCGCCGACGGCTCGGCCACCGCGACGGCCTCGGCGGCGTACCGGAGTTTCTTGGCCCGCTTGCGAACCCGGTGCAGTGCCGGCCCCGCCTCGGCGCCGTCGTCGAGGAGCCGGCGGACCTTCTTCGCAGCCTTGCGGAGCTGGCGGTGGGCCTTGTCGAGGCCGGAGCGCAGGGTCACCTCCGCGGGGACGGGGTGCCGGCCGGAAGTGATCTCGTCGAGCAGCGCGCACAGCGCCGCGAACCGCGGCTCGTCGAGGCTTTCCACCGCGCTCGCGTGGGCGGCCCGGTACAGGTCCTGTTGCGTCCCGACCAGCCGCTGGTGCACGGACCCGACGACGAGGTCACCGGGTTGTGCGTCGATGAGGGCGGAGAAGCGCTCGGCGAGCACCTCCGCGTCCCGGGCCTTGCCGAGAACCGATCCGAGCCAGCGCAGTTCGGCGCGCGCCGTGCGGGTTGCCTCCGACGGGAACGCGTGCTTGTACGAGCCGAGCAGACTGCGCAGGCGGCGGGTGGACACGCGCATCTGGTGGACGGAATCGTCGGCGTCCGCGCGCACGTCGACGGCGAGCGACACCAGTCGCTCGTAGTGTCCCCGCGCCGCGGGAACGATCACGTCGGGCACCGAATCTCCACGCCCGTGCTTCTGTGCGGCCACGCTTCAGGTCTACCAGTGCCGGTGGCTACGCGTCGACCGAAACCGTCAGGCGCGGAAGCGGTCCGTGGCCTCGACCAAGTGGTGGGTGATGCCGGGCTCGGCGGCCGCGTGGCCGGCGTCGTCGACGATGTGCAGTTCGGAGCCGGGCCACGCCCGGTGCAGCTCCCACGCGCTGGTGGCGGGGCAGACGACGTCGTAGCGGCCCTGCACGATCACACCCGGGACGGATTCCAGAACAGCGGCATCGCGCAGCAGTTGGCCCTCGTCGATGAAGCCCGCGTTGCGGAAGTAATGGTTCTCGATCCGCGCGAATGCCAAGGCAAATCGCGGCTCGGACGTCTCGTCGATCCGTTCGGGGCGGGGGAGCAGCGTGCTGGTGGCGCCCTCCCAACCGGACCACGCGATCGCCGCTCGCACGGCGACATCGGGATCGTCGGAGTGCAGCAGCTCGTGGTACGCCTCGACGAGGTCGCCGGAGCGCTGCTCGGGCGGAATCGGCGCGAGGAACTGCTCCCATCGCTCGGGAAAGAGGTTCCCGGCGCCGCCGTTGTAGTACCAGTCGATTTCGGTGCGGCGCAGCAGGAAGATGCCGCGCAGCACCAGTTCGGTGACGCGTTCGGGGTATCGCTGCGCGTAGGTCAGGGCCAACGTCGATCCCCAGGAGCCGCCGAAGACCTGCCAGCGGTCGACGCCGAGATGCTCTCGGAGCGCTTCGATGTCGGCGACGAGGTGATCGGTGGTGTTCACCGAGAGGTCCGCGCCGTCGGCGACGTGGGGCGTGGACCGCCCGCAGCCGCGCTGGTCGAACAGCACGATCCGGTAGGCCGCGGGATCGAAGAAGCTGCGGTGCGCGGGATCGGTGCCGCCGCCCGGACCGCCGTGCAGGAAGACGACCGGCTTGCCGTCGGGATTTCCGCTGACCTCCCAGTAGACGCTCTGCCCGTCACCGACGGACAGGAATCCCGTGCGGTGCGGCGCGATCGGGGAGTACGGTGTCCGCACGGTTCAGAAGCCGATCAGCGCGGACGCGAGATCGGGGATCTCGAGCGCGTACAGCGCACCGTCGCGCACCTGCGGACATTGCGCGCTGGTGATCGCGTCGACCTGCCCGCGGTCACCGGCGAGCTTCAGCAGGTCGACGCCGTTCGTGGTGGCCCACGAGATCACGACGGTGTTGAGCCCGCCCTTGCCGATCGTCGGCGTGTAGGTGCGCCAGTTCTGCAGTTGCTCGTCGATGTCCGAGCACAGCTGCGCAGCCTGGGCGTCGGTGACACCGGTGACGGAACCGCTGTTCCCGCCTGCTGTGGCCGAGGGCTGCGGGACCGACGTCAGCGCGGACGTCTGTGCGCTGTTACCGGGCGTCGGGGAATCGCCGGTGCTGCTGCACCCGCCGACGAGGGCGGCGAGTGCGGCGGTCGCGGCGGCGGTCGCCGCGAGGCGTCCTCGGCGTGCGGTCATGGATGCACCTCGGTTCTGATCGGGGGTGGCTGCTGCGCAGTCCGGAATGTCGAGTGTGCCAAAAAACGGGAAGGCCGTCCGATCTCGTCGGCCGGCCTTCCCGTCGTCTGTCGTGTGGGCAGCGTCAGAAGCTGTGCTCCGCGGCGGGGAAGGCCCCGGACTCCACCTCGGAGGCGTAGGCGGCCGCCGCGTCGCGCAGAGCGGTTCCGACCTCGCCGAAGCGCTTGACGAACTTCGCGGTCTTACCGCTGGTGTACCCGGCCATGTCCTGCCACACCAGCACCTGGGCGTCGCACTCGTTACCGGCGCCGATGCCGACGGTCGGGATGGTGAGCTTGCGGGTCACCTGTCCGGCGAGTTCCGCCGGGACCATCTCCATGACGACGGAGAACGCACCGGCCTCCTGGACCGCGATCGCGTCGGCGACCAGCTGCTCGGCGCCGTCGCCGCGGCCCTGCACCCGGAATCCGCCGAGGCTGTTGACGGACTGCGGAGTGAAGCCGATGTGGGCCTGCACGGGAATGCCGGCCGCGGTGAGCGCCGCGATCTGCGGGGCCACACGCTCGCCGCCTTCGAGCTTGACGGCGTGCGCCTGTCCCTCCTTCATGAAGCGGAACGCGGTCTCGAGCGCCTGTTGCGGGGAGGCCTCGTAGCTGCCGAAGGGCAGGTCGGCGATTACCAGGGCGTGCGGTGCGCCGCGCACCACGCCGCGCACCAGGGGAAGCATCTCGTCGATCGTGACCGGCACAGTGGTGTCGTATCCGTAGACGACGTTCGCGGCCGAGTCGCCGACGAGGAGGACCGGGATGCCGGCTTCCTCGAACAGTCGGGCGCTCGAGTAGTCGTATGCGGTGAGTTCGGCCCAGCGGGTGCCCTCGGCCTTCATCGCCTGCAGGTGATGGATGCGGGTCTTGCGCTTGGGGGCCGCGGGTGCGGCGGAGCCGTAGACAGCGTTTTCGGACATCGTTGTCCCTTTCTGGCCTCGAGGCCCGCCGTGCGGGTCCCCGGGTGGGATGCTGACGCGTCTCAGTCTGCCACCGCGTCGCGAAGCCTCGTAGGGCTGTTTCGGTGCCGTTCGTCACACCCGGCCGCGCCCCTCTCCCGCGTTCAGTGGCTCGACCGGGGGTTCAGGGTCGCGTGGCACGATCTAGGTATGCAGTCCAGACCCCGCTTGTTCGTGGCCGCTGCGATCGGGACGGTGGCCGTCCTGGCGGCCGGCTGCAGCTCGGCGGACAGATCGGACACCGTCGTCGGGACGCCTGTGGCCGAGGCCGTCGCCGGCGCGGGCGAGGTGCCGCCCGGACTCGAGGCGTTCTACACGCAGCAGATCACGTGGGGGTCGTGCGACGGCTTCGCCACCGACGGGGACGAGTTGAGCCCGTCGCTCGAGTGCGCGAAGGTCACGGTCCCGCTCGACTACGCCGCGCCCGCCGGGGACACCGCACAGATCGCGATCTCGCGTGCGCCGGCGACCGGGGCCCGGCTGGGTTCCATCCTCGTCAATCCCGGTGGCCCGGGTGCGTCCGGACTGAGTTCGGCGTCGATCACCGAGGGCACCGAACTGGCCGAGCGGTTCGACATGATCGGCTTCGATCCGAGGGGGATCGGCGCGTCCACACCCCAGGTGCGCTGCCTGACCCCGCAGGAGAGCGACGCCGAGCGGCGCGACGCGGACGTCGACATGAGCCCCGCGGGGATCGCGTACGTCGAGGAGAAGAACCGAACGTATGCCGCCCGCTGCGCGGAACGCTCGGGGCTGCCCCTGCTCGCGCACGTCGGTACCCGCGAAGTGGTGCGGGACATGGACGTCATCCGCTCGGTGCTGGGCGACGCGAAGCTGAACTACCTCGGATTCTCGTACGGCACTCGGATCGGCACGCAGTACGCGGAGACGTTCCCCCGGAACGTTCGGGCGATGGTGCTCGACGGCGCTCTCGACCCCGAGCAAGATCCGGTCGAGGAGGTCGTGCTCCAGGGAGCGGGCTTCCAGCAGGCGTTCGACGCGTTCGCCGCGGAGTGTGCGCAGACGTCGAACTGCCCACTCGGCACCGATCCGAGCGCCGCGAACGCGCGTTTCCGGGCCCTCGTCGATCCGTTGGTCGCGCGACCGGCCGCCACCACCGACCCGCGGGGCCTGAGCTACTCGGACGCGATCACCGGTGTGACGCAGGCGCTGTACTCGCCGAGCCTGTGGAGTTCGCTGCGCGGCGGGCTGTCGAGTCTCGCGGAAGGCAACGGCGACACGCTCCTGCTGCTGGCGGACCTGTACGAGGGGCGAGCCGACGACGGCAGCTACTCGAACATCAACGACGCGTTCAACGCGATCCGGTGTGTCGACGATCCGCCGCTCACCGACCGGGTTGTGGCCGGGGAGGCCGACATGCGGTACCGGGAGGCTGCCCCGTTCCTCGACGACGGGCGCGGGACCGGCAACGCACCGCTCGACGCGTGCGCGTTCTGGCCCGTGCCGAACACCGGTGCGCCGCACGCGATCGACCCGGCGTCGGTCGAGGGGTTGCCGACGCTCGTGGTGGTGTCGACGACGCAGGACCCCGCCACCCCCTACCAGGCGGGCGTGGACCTGGCGAAACAGTTGGACGCCGCGCTGGTGACGTACCGGGGCGCGCAGCACACCGCGTCGTTCGACGGTGTCGCGTGCATCGACGATCCGCTCACGCGGTACTTCGTGGACCTCACGGTTCCCGATCCGGACCTGACGTGTTGAGCTGCGCCGACGAGACCGATTTCACGATGTAACACAGATTTAACGCGATGTGCTTACGCTCGCGAGCATGGATCGCCAAAAGGAGTTCGTGCTACGCACCCTCGAAGAGCGAGATATTCGGTTCGTGCGGCTGTGGTTCACCGACGTCCTCGGCTACCTGAAGTCGGTGGCGATCGCGCCCGCCGAACTCGAGGGCGCCTTCGAGGAGGGAATCGGCTTCGACGGCTCCGCGATCGAGGGCTTCTCGCGGGTCTCCGAGGCGGACACGGTCGCCAAGCCGGATGCCTCGACCTTCCAGATCCTGCCGTGGGCACACAAGGACGGCGCCCAGCATTCGGCGCGCATGTTCTGTGACATCGCGATGCCCGACGGCACCCCGTCCTGGGCCGATCCGCGGCACGTGCTGCGCCGCCAGCTGGCGAAGGCCAGTGACCTCGGCTTCTCGTGCTACGTGCACCCCGAGATCGAGTTCTTCCTGCTGGAGAACGGGCCGATCGACGGCAGCCCACCGGTCCCCGCGGACAGCGGCGGCTACTTCGACCAGGCCGTGCACGATCGGGCACCGAACTTCCGTCGCCACGCGATCGACGCGCTCGAGTCGATGGGCATCTCGGTGGAGTTCAGCCACCACGAGGCCGCGCCGGGCCAGCAGGAGATCGACCTGCGTTACGCCGACGCGCTCTCGATGGCCGACAACGTGATGACGTTCCGGTACGTCGTCAAGGAGGTCGCCATCGACGAGGGTGTGCGGGCGTCGTTCATGCCCAAGCCTTTCGGTGATCAGGCCGGTTCGGCGATGCACACGCACATGAGCCTGTTCGAGGGCGACACCAATGCCTTCCACAACCCGGACGACCCCAACCAGCTGTCGGCGACCGGTAAGGCGTTCATCGCCGGCATCCTCGAGCACGCCAACGAGATCAGTGCCGTCACCAACCAGTGGGTGAACTCCTACAAGCGGCTCGTCCACGGCGGCGAGGCGCCGACGGCCGCGACATGGGGCCCGTCCAACCGGTCCGCGCTGATCCGCGTGCCGATGTACACGCCGAACAAGGCGTCGTCGCGGCGCGTCGAGGTCCGCAGCCCCGACTCGGCATGCAACCCGTACCTGACGTTCGCCGTCCTGCTCGCCGCCGGACTGCGCGGCATCGAGAAGGGCTACGAGCTGCCGCCCGAGGCGGAGGACGACGTGTGGGCGCTCACCGGTGCCGAGCGTCGCGCCATGGGCTACAAGCCGCTGCCCGGCAGCCTGGCCGAAGCCCTGGCCGAGATGGAGAAGTCGGAACTCGTCGCCGAGGCGCTCGGTGAGCACGTGTTCGATTTCTTCCTCCGCAACAAGCGACGCGAATGGGAGGAGTACCGCAGCCAGGTCACTCCCTTCGAGCTGAAGGCCTACCTCGGCCTGTAGGGCCGATCCGACCAGGAAGATCCCGAGAGGTGACGCGCGTGCCCCGTCCGGCCGGTCCATGTTCCGCTGGTGACGACGTCCGGACGGGGGTGCTCCGGTGAAGCCTCCGTATGCTCGCTCGGCGGTCCCCGGGGTCGGCCGACTGGGGCTCGTGGAGCCCACGGCTCCGGACGAGCTGAAGGCGATCGGCTGGTCCGACCTCGACTCGGTCGAGTTGCTCTGGTCCTTGTCGCGGGCCGCGAATGCCGATTTGGCCCTCCGCACGCTGGTGCGCATCCAGGAGGGGCTCGGCGACGCGTGGGCCGAGCTCGACAGCGCGTTGCACACCGACAAGGGCCTGCGCGGCAGGCTGTTCGGGCTGATCGGTGCGTCCAGCGCGTTCGGTGACCACCTCGTCGCGGACCCGTCGTCGTGGAAGCTGCTGGCGGGCGAGATGACGCTGCCGTCGAAGGAAGAGCTGACGCGGCGGCTGCTCGCGTGCGTCGGCGCCGTCCCGGAGACCGGCCCGAACGCGTCGTCGATGCTGTACCGCGCCGAGCTCACCGGGCCGGAAGCGATTGCCGCTCTCCGCAAGTGCTATCGGGACCAGATGATGGTGCTGGCGGCTGCGGACCTCGCCGCCACCGTCGAGAACGAGCCCGTCGTCCCGTATCAGACCGTGGGGCACCAGCTTTCCGACATGGCCGACGCCGCGCTCACCGCGGCCCTGGCGGTCGCCGTCACCGCGGTGTCTCCCGACGAGCCGTGCCCGGCACGGATCGCCGTCATCGCGATGGGCAAGTGCGGTGCGCGGGAACTCAACTACGTGAGCGACGTCGACGTGGTGTTCGTCGCGGAACCGTCCGATGCGGTCTCGAGCCGCATCGCGGGCGAGATGATGCGTATCGGGTCGGCGGCCTTCTTCGAGGTCGACGCAGCCCTGCGTCCCGAGGGCAAGCGGGGCGAGCTGGTCCGCACCCTCGACTCGCACATCGCGTACTACAAGCGGTGGGCCAAGACGTGGGAATTCCAGGCGCTGCTCAAGGCCCGGCCGATGACCGGCGATCTCGACCTGGGGCGGCAGTACACCGAGGCCCTGGGCCCGATGGTGTGGACGGCGGCCGAGCGCGAGGACTTCGTGCCGGAGGTGCAGGCGATGCGCCGCCGGGTCGAGAACTCGGTGCCGCCGGAACTGCGTGAGCGGGAACTCAAGCTCGGTCGCGGGAGCCTGCGGGACGTCGAATTCGCCGTCCAACTCCTGCAATTGGTGCACGGTAGGGCCGACACGTCGCTGCGGGTCAAGAGCACCGTCGACGCCCTGACGGCTCTCGCCGCCGGGGGATACGTCGGTCGCGACGACGCCGCGAACCTCACTGCCTCGTACGAGTTCCTGCGCCTGCTCGAGCACCGCCTGCAGTTGCAGAAGCTCAAGCGCACCCACACGCTGCCGCCGCCGGACGACGAGGAAGCGTTGCGCTGGCTCGCTCGCGCCGCGCACATGCGCCCCGACGGGCGCAACGACGCGCTCGGGGTGCTGAATGCGGAGATCAAGCGCAACTCGCACCGGGTGCGGCGCCTGCACGCCAAGCTGTTCTACCGTCCGCTGCTCGAGTCGGTGGCGCGGATCGACAAGGAAGCCCTGCGGCTGAGCCCGGACGCCGCGGTCCGCCAGTTGGCCGCGCTCGGCTACTCGGCGCCGCAGAACGCGCTCGGCCACCTCACCGCCCTCACCGGTGGGGCGTCCCGCAAGGGACGCATCCAGGCCCTGCTGTTGCCGACGTTGCTCGAATGGCTCGGTGACACACCGGATCCGGACGCCGGCCTGCTCGCGTACCGGCGCCTGTCCGACGCCCTGGTCGACGCCACGTGGTTCCTGCGGCTTCTGCGGGACGAGGCGTCCGTGGCGCAGCGTCTCATGACGGTGCTCGGGTCCTCGGCGTACATCCCGGACCTGCTCATCAAGGCCCCCGACGTGATCCGGCTGTTCGCGGACGGCCCGTCCGGTCCGCGACTGCTCGAGCCGCAGCCCGAGGATGTCGCGCGGGGCATCCTGTCGTCGTCGGCGCGGTACGTCGACCCGGTGCGGGCCATCGGTGCCGCCCGCTCGCTGCGCCGCTACGAGCTGGCGCGCGTCGCGAGCGCCGACATCCTCGGCATGCTCGACGTCCCGCAGGTGTGCAAGGCGTTGTCGTCGGTGTGGGCGGCGGTACTCAATGCCGCGCTCGCGACGGTGATCCGCGCGCACGAGGCGGAGGCGGGAGAGCCCGCACCGGCGCGGTTCGCGGTGATCGGCATGGGTCGCCTCGGCGGCGGCGAACTCGGCTACGGCTCCGACGCGGACGTGCTGTTCGTGTGCGAGCCGCACGAGGGCGTCGACGAGACGCGGGCGGTGAAGTGGGCCAACTTGATCGGCGACCGGGTGCGGACCCTGCTCGGCGCTCCCAGTACCGACCCGCCGCTCGAGGTGGACATCGGCCTGCGGCCCGAGGGACGGAGCGGCCCGCTGGTGCGGACACTCACGTCGTACGAGGCGTACTACGCCCAGTGGGCGCAGGCCTGGGAGGTGCAGGCGCTCCTGCGGGCCCACGCGGTCGCGGGGGACGCCGAGCTCGGGCTGCGGTTCCTGCACATGATCGACAAGACCCGATACCCCGAGGGTGGGGTGTCGGAGCAGGCGGTGCGGGAGATCCGGCGGATCAAGGCCCGCGTCGACTCGGAGCGGTTGCCGCGCGGCGCCGACCCGGCCACGCACACCAAGCTCGGTCGCGGCGGCCTCGCCGACATCGAGTGGACCGTGCAGCTGATCCAGTTGCGGCACGCGCACGAGATCCCGTCACTGCACAACACGTCGACCCTCGAGACGCTGGACGCCATCGGTGCGGCGGAGTTGTTGAGCGAGAGCGACGTCGAGCTGCTGCGCGACGCCTGGCTGCTCGCCACCAAGGCACGCAACGCGCTGGTGCTGGTGCGCGGCAAGCCCACCGACCAGTTGCCCGGACCGGGCAAGGTGCTCGCCGCCGTCGCGCAGGTGGCCGGCTGGCCGGGCGGCGACGCCAACGAGTTCCTCGACAACTACCTGCGGGTCACCCGGCGGGCGAAGGCCGTGGTGCAGAGGGTGTTCGGAGGGGAGTGATCGTGAGGTCGGAAGTGTCCGAGGTATCGGTCGTCGAGGGCGGGGTACCGCTCGTCTACACGTTCGGCGATCTGATGAGATACCACGGGCCCAGCGCGCCCGGCGGTGTGGCGCACGCGTTCAAGGTGCTCGAACGCGCGCTGCCGTTGCTGGACGAGGGGCACCCGATCGAGCGTCGTGAGGTGGAGATCGCCACGGCGCACGGCGGACCGGGCGTGCGGGACGCGTTCGAGATGGTGACGCGCGCCGTCTCGGGCGGTCGGTACGTCGTGGATCCGGCGCTGGCCCGGCCGGAGCGCGGAAGCACACTCGCCAACTACGTCTTTCGGCTCGACTACCGCGGTTCCTCCGTGACGCTGCAGGTGCGCGACGGATTCGTGGCGGACGAGTTCATCGAACTGGTGAACAGGAGTGGGCGCAACGACGCCGAGGAGTCCCGCCTGGTCGTGCTGAAGCAGGAGATGACGGACCGGTTGCTGGCGGTGCCGGCCACCGAGGTCTACGACGTCGACTGAGAAACTCCCCTCCGACAGCTGAAGGGTCCCTTCGGTGCCTCCGAGCGCACGAAGGGACCCTTCAGCTGTGTGGGGGGGGGGGGCTTGCCTCAGCTGCCGGTGTTGTCCAGCCAGCGCAGCAGCGCGTAGAGGAAGCGCGTCGAGCCCGGCATGAAGTTGTTGCCGTGGTGGTACGTCGGGTCGAGCGTGGTCGCGATGATCCGGCCCGGCGTGGTGACGGTGTCCTCGAACAGCATCATCCCGGCGTCGCGAAGGTCGCCGTTCTCGTCGGGCTCCTCCGACACCAGCAGCGGCACGACATCCGCGTCGGTGTGCAGCAGCCCGTGGTGGTGCCAGATCACCGACTTCGTCGAAAGGTATTCCCACGCCTCGTGTTCGGGGCTGCGGGTGCGGATCAGCGGATCCTCGCCCTCGAGCCACCACCAGAAGTTGGTGGGTCGCGCCGTCCACGTCACGCCGGGCAGCCACGTGTGCGCCGCGTTCTCGCCGAGGACGACGAGCGTTCCGCCGCGCTCGGCGACCGCGAGGATCTGCGCGGTGTGCCGACACAACAACTCGGGGTGCAGGCGGTCGGCGAGGATCACGGTGTCGAACGCATCGAGGTCACCGTCGGCGAGGTCCGCGAGGTACAGGAACTCGGGCTGGTGTGCGATCACCGCCGGGTCCTTCAGCGTCTGCAGGTGGAAGTGCGATCCACCGTGTACCAGTGCGAGTCGACGCCGGGAGCGGGGGGCTCGATCGGTGCGGGCGAAGGGTTCGATGGTGGTCATGCCTGTGCCTCCTGCTGGGCCAGCCACGTGAGCAGCTGCGGGAAGATGCGGGCGGAGGTGTTCGGATCCTCCTGGTACACGGCCAGATCGATGCCGCCGTGCACCAGCACCTCGCCGGCGCCGAGCGGATACACGTAGTCCACGGGCAGCGCGTGCCGTCCGATGCGGTTGGTCACGACGGCGCCGTCGGGCAGCTTCTGGCTGTAGCCGCGACCGTAGAAGCCGGACACCCCGCGCCGGAAGCTGACGTCGGCGCGGTCGACACCCTCCCACACCGGGTGCGGTTCACCGGCGGTGATCGCCAGATCCTTGGGGCCCGAGTACTGCAGCTTGCGCCACTGGCCGAGGCCTGGCAGGAAGTCGGTGAGCGGGTGACCCATGATCGCGATGCGGCCGCCGCCGGTGACGAAGCCGGTGAGCAGGTCGCGTCGGCGCTCGAGGAAGATCTGGTCGCAGTTGCCGTTCACCAGCAAGCCGCGCACCGAGACGAGGTCGAGAGTGTCGAGGTCGTACAGGTCGACGGGCTGCACCCGGAGGGCAGCGGTGGTGCCGCCGGACATGCCGGTGTTGGTGCCCATCACCAGGTGCAGGACCGGTGGAAGTGACTGCGGCGCAGTCGTGTCGAGAGTCATCGTGAAGCCTTCTGCAGGGTGGCCGCCGGGTCGGCGGCCGTGAATGTGTCGTAGCGGGTGTAGAGGACGGTGCGCGGAGCCCCGCGGTCGTGGACGGTGGCGCTCACGACGTCGATGCCGTACAGCTCGCTGAGCATGTCGTCGGTGACGAGATCGGTGACGGCGCCGATGCGGATGTCCTCGGGCGAGCACATCACGACCGCGCGCCCACCGAGGTGCAGCGCATGATCCGGATGGTGCGTCGTGAGCAGGACGCCCATGCCGTCCGCGGCGAGGTCGCGCAGCAGTTCCAACACCCTCGCCTGGTTGCGCAGGTCCAGGGCCGACACGGGCTCGTCGAGGATCATGAACGTGGCGTCCGAGGCGAGCGCCCGCGCGATGAGCACCAGTTGCCTCTGGCCACCGGACAGTTCGGCGAAGCTGCGCCGAGCGAGATTGCCGATGCCGACCCGGTCCAGGACCTCGCGGGTACGGGCGATGTCGGCCCTACCGGGCACCGCGAAGGCCGAGACCTTCTTCGCCCGGCCCATCAGGACCATGTCGAAGACCGAGTACGCAAAGCTCGACAGCGCGGCCTGTGGGACGTATCCGATCGCGGTGTCCCGCTCCACCCGCCCCTCGCGCAACGGCGTGAGCCCCGCAATACACCGGAGCAGCGTCGTCTTGCCCTGGCCGTTGGGCCCCAGGATCGACGTGATGCCGCCCTCGATCCGCAGGTTCGCGTGCCGGAACACCCAGTCCCGGCGCGGGTAGTGGAAACCTGCGTCCTGAATCTCAAGCATCGATGAAGGCCTGTCTACGCGAGTTCCGCAGCAGCAGAACGAATACCGGCGCACCGATGATCGCGGTGAGGATGCCGAGCGGAATCTCGCCGGAACTCACCGTGCGCGAGAGGGTGTCGATGATCGTCAGGTAGGCGGCACCGAGCACGAACGTCGTGGGCATCGAGATCCGGTGATCGGGTCCGACCCACAGCCGGGCGATGTGCGGAACCACCAGGCCGACCCACCCGATGACGCCGGCCACGGCGACGGCGCCCGCGGTCATGAGCGCCACCATCGTCAGCAGCAGGGCACGCAGCCGTCCGGGATTCACCCCGAGCGAGGCGGCGTCGTCGTCACCGAGCGAGAGAATGTTGATTCGCCAGCGCAGTCCGATGATCACGGCCGATCCCGCGAGGATCGGGACCGCCGCGACGAGCACCTTCGCCATGTCCGCGGTCGCAAGGGATCCCATGAGCCAGAACACGATCGACGGCAGCGTCGTGTACGGATCCGCGACGTAGGTGATGAACGACACCAGGGCCGAGAAGAACGCGCTGGTGACCACGCCGCCGAGGACGATCATGAGGATCGCGCCACCCGCCCGGCTCCGGCCGATCAGCAGCACCATGCCGAGTGCGGCGAGTCCGAACAGGAACGCGCCGCCGACGAGGAACGTCGAGCCCAGGCCGAACATCAGGGCCAGTACGCCGCCGAACGAGGCGCCCGAGGAGACGCCCAGGATCTGCGGGCTCACCAGTGGATTGCGGAACGCGGCCTGCAGTGCGGCACCGCCCAGCGCCAAGCCGCCGCCGACGAGCATCCCCAGCAGGACTCGTGGAAGGCGCACGCCGAGAACGACGTTGGACTCGGCGTCGGTCCACGTGCGGGGGAGTGAGATCACCTCGTTGATCAGGATGCGGGCCACCTCGTTGACCGGCACGGTGTACCGGCCCACCGACAGCGAGATCAGTCCGACTGCGACGATCCCGACGGTGAGGACCACCGGCACCACGAAGCGCGACGACCGCCGCGCCCGCTGCTCGGTTGCGGTCTCAAGCACGGAAGGCGTCATAGCCCGCGCTACCCGAGTTGGCCGGCATCTGGAGGACCCGGTCGACGTCCGCATCGGTGACGTCGTACGCGTACAGCGCGCGGTACGTCTCCCGGATGCGCTCGCGCAGTCCGTGGTTCACGTCCGGGAAGAACACCGAGTTCACCCACAGCCACATGAGGTTCGACTCATTGCACGGCGGGTCCCACGAGAAGCCGCCGATCGGGGCCTTGTAGACGCGCTTGTTCTTCACCGCCGACAGCGACGCCCACTTGGGGTCGGCGTAGACGTCGGCGGGGGTGGTCGGCTCGAAGTTGCCGAGGATCAGCACTTCCGGGTCCCAGCCGAGCACCTGCTCGCGGGTGACCCCCAGGCTGGAGCCGCTACCGGCGCCCGATGCCACGTTCCGGCCGCCGGCCAGGTCGATCCAGAAGTCCATGTAGCTGTTGTCGGCGCCGACCTTGATCTCCGGCGCGTTGTACAGGTAGAGCGCCCGCGGTGCCGCGGCCGCGTGTGCAGTGGCGGTCTTCTCGACCAGCGCGCGGTCGTCGGCCATCTTCGCGAGCACCGCGTCGGCCTCGGCCTTCTTGCCCAGCAGTTCGCCGAAGATCCGGATCCAGGCCTCGAGATCCTCCTGCGTGCCGTACTTGAGCAGGATCACCTTCAGGCCGGCGTTGCGCAGCGGCGCGACGATGTCGTCGCCCTTGTCGCCCCACTGGATCACGACGTCCGGGTTCAGACTCAGGATGTGCTCGACGTTCGGCACGAAGTCGTTGCCCGCCACCACCGGGGTGTCGAGGAACTGCGGGAACATCGTGCCCAGCATGCCTTTCGAAGCCATCGAGATCGCGACCTGATTGACGCCGACATTGCGGGCGGTGGACTGATCCGACCCGATGATCATCGACGGCACCGGGATGATGGCGGACGCGATCCGGCCCACCGGGGTGTCGAACGTGACGGTGTTCCGGTACTGGTCGACGATCGTGACGGGACCGCCGCCGGTGGCGGCGTCGGCGGCCGTCGCGGAGACGGTCTCGCGGCTCGAGCATGCGGTGACGCCGAGGGCGCCGAGCGCGAGCGCTGCGACCCCCATCGAGCGCATGAGGTCTCGGCGGGTGATCGCGGCGGTGAAGTTCGAGGAACGGGGAGGGGTCGACATGGGGCTCCGCAGGCAGAAGTCGTTGGCTCGGTGGCCGTTCGAGGAACGGCAGCAACCTTCCGGGATCGGAAGGTCAGGTAAGCCTACAATAAATAAAGTAAGGCGTACCTGAGTACCCTTTGTCGGGTTTTGGAACCCCGCCTGGTTTCGAAACGACGAGGTCCGCGGACGAAACCGTCCGCGGACCCGTGGAGGCGTACCGGCCTCAGCCGTTCGCGAAGAGGTGGATCCGCTGCTCGCGGCTGCGCTCGAGGTGGGTGCGCATGTGCTCCCGTGCGGACCGTTCGTCCCGAGCGCGGATCGCCTCGAGGATGTTGCTGTGCTCGGCATTGAGGAGATCGGGTTCGCCGTAGTTCGACGGCGGTCCGCTGTCGTAGATCCGCAGCTGCGTCGTCAGTCGGACCAGCAGCGTCATGATCGTCGTGTTGTGGGCGGCCTGCCACAGCGCCTCGTGGAAACGGAAGTTGTCGGTGCGGATCTCGTTGTCGTCCTTGGCTCCGCAGCAGGAGTTGTGCAGTCGGTCGAGGCGGGCCATGTCCAGGTCGGTGTGCCGGATCGCGGCAGCGCCGGCGGCTTCCGACTCGAGGGCGACGCGCGCCGCGTAGATCTCGATCACGTCCTCGGGAGTGCCGGAGCGGACTCGGAAACCACGCGCGGCGCGTTCGAGGAGGCCGTCGTGTGCGAGCCAGTTCAAGGCCTCGCGAATCGGCGTGCGGGACGCGCCGTACTTCTCACTCAGCTGCGTCTCGTGCAGTGCCGCACCCTGTGGGAACTTGCCGGCGAGGATGTCGGCGCGCAGGTGGAGGTACTGCCTGGACGTCTGATCGGATCGGCCGGCGGCGTCGGTGGGTATGAGTGCGCCGAGTTCCGTCAGGTCGTCCCCGTGTGCCATCGGTGCCCCATCTGTCGTTTGTGCTTCGGACTCGCTGATTATGCCATCGACGCCGGTCGGATACTTGCGTATACGCACGTCGTCATTTAGGTTCGTGGGCGCTGATCGTCGTAGTGAGGATGTACAAGTTGTCGAGCGTTGCGTGGGCCCTGATCCAGGCGGAGGAACTCGCCGCCCTACTCGGGGAGGAGTCGGCGCCCGTCGTGCTGGACGTCACAGTCCTCCTGGCTCCTGCCCGTTTCGACGGCGACTACCGGCCCGCGTCGGGCGCATCGGCGTGGCGAGAGGCGCATGTGCCGGGCTCGCGGCACGTCGATCTGCTCGCCGTGCTCTCGGACGGCGGTAGCGACCTCCACTTCTCCCGTCCCCGCGTCGGGCAACTCGTCGAGGACCTCGCCGGGCTGGGCATCACAGCCGACACCGACGTCGTCCTGTACGACCAGGGCACGACGACGTGGGCGGCGCGGGTGTGGTGGTTGCTCCGCAGCATCGGGTTTCACGCGCGCGTCCTCGACGGTGGTCTGGCCCGCTGGCGCACACTCGATCTGCCGGTCGCGGTCGGGGACGATGCTCCGGTCCGCCCGGCGGCGGCGCCGCTCGACGTGACGGAATACCGGCCGGCATGGGCGGACCGGCACGATGCGGTCGCGATCGTCGAGGGGAGCGCGCCGGGGACGCTGGTCTGCGCGCTTGCGCCGGCCCAGTTCTCCGGTGCCGAGCAGACCCGGTACTCGCGCCGCGGACACATCCCCGGCAGCCGGAACCTGTCGGCGAAGAGCCTGCTCGACGAGACGGGCCGACTGCGGCCGGTCGAGGAACTCCGGTCCCTCGCGTCAGCGGCGCTCGCCGGCGCCGACGATCCGGTGGTCCTCTACTGCGGTGGCGGCATCTCGGCGTGCCTGTCCGCCCTCGGACTGGTCCTCGCCGGCCACCACGACATCAGGATCTACGACGGATCCCTCGAGGAGTGGACCGCCGACCCGGCGTTGCCACTCGTGACCCTGCCCGGCGGTGAACCGTGACCCGATGTCGTCGGTCCTGATTCCTCCCACCCGAATCGTTCCACTCCCCAAGGATTTCCATGAACCGCACCATCACCGGCGATGATCTCGCCGGCGCCCTCGACGCGCTGCGCACCCAGGTGCCACTCGTTCACTCGCTCACCAACATCGTGTCCGCGAACTTCCTCACCAACGTGGTCCTCGCTGCCGGGGCCAGCAACGCCCACATCGACAACGCCCACGAGGCAGCAGGATTCGCCCGCATCGCCGGTGGCGTGCTGGTGAACCTCGGCACGCCCGACGACGGCACCGCGGCAGCCTTCACGCTCGCGGCCGAGGCCGCGCACGATGCCGGCACCCCGTGGGTGCTCGACCCCGTCGGGGTCGGCGGCCTGCCGTGGCGTAGTGGACTGGCGGTCGATCTGCTGAAGCACCGGCCCACCGCGATCCGTGGCAACGCCTCCGAGATCATCGCCCTCGCCGGTCTCGGCGGCGACACCCGTGGCGTCGACAGCTCCGACGACCCCGCCGCGGCGGTGCCCGCGGCAGTCGCCCTGCTCGCGCACGCCGACGCCGTCTCGGCCTCGGGCCCGGTGGACCACCTGGTGGGCCGCGACGCCGACGGCGCTGTCGTCGGGGTCCGGATCGGCGGTGGCAGTGACCTGCTGCCCCGGGTCACCTCGACCGGGTGCTCGCTCGGTGGCCTGGTCGCGGCCTACCTCGCGGTCGCACCCAGCCCGCTCGTCGGCCTCGCCGCCGCGCACGCGCACGTCGCGGTCGCGTCGGAGATCGCCGCCGAGAAGTCCTCGGGCCCCGGCTCGTTCGCGGTCGAGTACCTCGACGCCTTGGCTGCGGTCGACGCGGCCACGCTCGCCGAGCGTGCCCTCGTCGAGTCGATCGATCCGGCGATCGTGGGTGGAAATCGATGAGCATCAAGACTTTCTGGTACCTCACGCAGGCCGACGGCGACTTCCCGTGGAGCCCCGGCGGCCTCTACCCGGTGGACGGGGCGCGTCAGATCGAACTCGCGAAGACCATCGACGACGGCGGCTTCGACGGCGCCCTCGTCGCCACCTGGTCCAACGATCCGTTCGCCTCCGCGACATGGGCGGCCTCGCACACCAGCCGGATGAAGTTCCTCGTCGCGATCTACGCCAACATGATCCCGGCGCGCCTGCTCGCCGAGAAGGCGCTCACGTTCGACGCCTTCACCGGTGGCCGCCTCATGATCAACTCGGTGAACGGACGCGACAACATCCTCACCAAGTACGACATGAACGTCGAACACGACCGCCGCTACGAACTGGGGGAACAGTACTGGGCGGACTTCCGGCGGTACTACCGTGAGGGCACCGAGTCGAACTTCCCGAACACGCCGCTGCGTATCGACGGGCTGGCCGACCACGACGTTCCACTGTGGGGTACCGGCGACTCCCCGGCCGGCCTGGCGAACTCGGGCAAGGTGCTCGATGCGTACCTGGTGATGCTCCGCGAGACGTCGTTCATCGAGGACAAGTTCGCCGGTGCGCGGGCTGCCGCGGCCGCCGCAGGACGCGAGTTCACCGATTTCGGCGCGCTGTCCGGCGTGATCGTCCGCCCGTCCCGGGACGAGGCGATGGACCGGTTCCGGTCGCTGTTCGAGAAGGCCGGAATCGACCAGATCACCGACGTCCTGGACAAGGCGGTGCGGCGTCGGACCGGTGGGCAACAGGACCTGAAGACCTTCACCGCGCGTGACGCCCAGCGGCAGGGGTGGGTCGACACCATCGTGGCCGGAAAGCTCCCCGAACCGAACGATCTCTACCTCGGGGACGGCCTGTACGCCGGCATCACCGCGTGGTCGCCGCTCGATATCTTCGCGACGGGGTCGTCGGCCGTGTACTACGTCGGCGCCCCCGACGAGATCACCGACCACGTCCGGGTGCTGAAGCAGCGGACGGGGCTGACGTCGCTGATCCTGGCCGGTTGGCCGCTGATCGACGAGGCGAAGCAGGTGGCCGAGCACCTGATTCCGCGGTTCGCCGACCTCGACTGAGACAACCCGCGAGCGGGCGTCGTGACCTCCTTGTCGCGGCGCCCGCTCCTCGTTGACTCGGCCTGCGCGCGCGAGAACAGTGAGTGGTACCGGGAACGATCTTCGGAGGTGCCGAATGGTTCGCGCAGCACTGTTGGTACGAGTGGAGGCGAAACGCGGCAAGGAGGCTGCCGTCGCCGAGTTCCTCGAGAGTGCGCTGTCGCTGGTTGAGGAGGAACCGGACACCACCGCGTGGTTCGCGCTGCGTTTCGGCCCGGCCACGTTCGGCATCTTCGACGCGTTCCCCGACGATGCGGGGCGGCAGGCGCACCTCGCCGGTAAGGTCGCGCAGGCTCTCATGGCGCGCGCGGACGAGTTGTTCGTCGCGCACCCCACCATCACCAAGGTCGACGTGCTGGCGAGCAAATTACCGGGCTGAGACAACGTCGAGATACCGTCACGATCGTCGGCCGCGGAGATGTAAGCGTGACATTCGAGCCGTTACTTCGACGCTTGTCGGGTGCGTCTCGGGTGATCGCGGTCCGGATCACACTGCCCGTATTGTCGCGTGAGTCACGAACCGCACAGTCACTCCGAGCTGTGGGAGACGGCTGATCTCCTGCCTCTCTTTGCTGGTCAGCGCTCTATTTCCGCCGGATGTCCACCGCCGCTCCGGCGCGGACCACGTATACCCGGTTACCTGAACAGGTACCCCTTCGCGTACTTCTACGGATGTATCGAATCCATAACGACGGAACTCTGGGTTGTGCCCGAACACCGATGCCAGACCAAGTGTCGGACCACAGCAAGACTCGGAGGACCCTCGAATGGCCCTGAAGAACACCCGCCTGACCCGTACCACCCGCGGCCTGCTGCTCGGCGCTGTCGCCGCCGGCGCCGTCATGATTCCCGCCGCCCCCGCCATGGCGCAGCCGTTCACGGCGCCCAGCTGGGGCAGCAGCTCCATCGAGGCCACCCCGGTCGCCGGGTCGAACCAGGCCGTCGCGAACGCCGCCCAGTCGAAGGTCGGCTCGCCGTACGTGTGGGGCGCCACCGGCCCCAGCTCGTTCGACTGCTCCGGTCTGGTCCAGTGGGCCTACAAGCAGGCCGGTAAGTCGGTCCCGCGCACCAGCTACGACCAGGTCGGCGGCGGCACCTCGGTGTCCAAGGCCAACCTGCAGCCCGGTGACGTCGTCGCCTTCTACGGCGCCGAGCACGTCGGCATCTACATCGGCAACGGCAGTGTCGTGCACGCCCCCACCGAGGGCGAGAACGTGAAGATCTCGCCGCTGGACTCGATGACCTTCTCCGGCGCGAGCCGCTACTGAGTCGAGCGCTCGGCACCGACACCGACGAGCCCGTCACTCCCGAGGGAGTGACGGGCTCGTTTTGTTGCCTGTCCTGCCTACGAAATCGCGGGGAGCTGGACCACCTGCCCGGCATAGGCCAGGCCGGCGCCGAAGCCGAGCAGCAGCGCGGTGTCACCGGGGCGGGCCTCGCCGGAGCGGAGGAGCTGTTCCATCGCCATGGGGATCGATGCAGCGCTGGTGTTGCCGCTCTCGGCGATGTCCCGCGCCACCGCGACGGAATCGGGGAGCCCCAGAGTGCGGATCAGCGCGTCGGTGATGCGACTGTTGGCCTGGTGCGGCACGAACGCGTCCAGGTCGTCCGCGGTGACCCCGGCCTTCTCCAGCGCGTCGCGGCACGCCTTCTCCAGAAAAGTGATGGCCCAACGGAAGACGGCCTGGCCGTCCATCCGGATGTACGGCCGCTCCGTACTGCCACCCGCGGCTTCGGCGGCCGCGACCTCGGCGAAATACTGCATGAAGTCCTTGTCCTGCTTGATCGCCTTGGTCTGGCTCCCGTCCGAACCCCACGCGACCGGACCGATCCCCTCGGAATCGGAGGGACCGACGACGACCGCACCGGCGCCGTCGGCGAAGATGAACGCGCACGTCCGGTCGGTGGGATCGAGTAGGTCGGACAGCCGCTCCACGCCGATCATCAGGACGTGCCGGGCCTGCCCTGCGCGGACGAGGCTCGCCGCGTTGCCGAGCGCGTAGCAGAAGCCGGCACAACCTGCGGAGACGTCGAAGGCGGCGGTGTCCTGCATGCCGAGTTCCGTCGCCACGACCGCTCCGGCCGACGGGCCGAGCACCATCTGTGACGAGGTGGCCAGCACGACGGCGTCGATCTGCTCGGCGACCAGTCCCGCCGCGGCGAGCGCGTCGCGGGCGGCGGCGACGCTCATCGAGACGATGGTCTCGTCGGGCTCGGCCCAGCCGCGAGCCGTGATGCCGGAACGAGTCCGGATCCATTCGTCGGACGAATCGATGCGGTCGACGATCTCGGAATTCGGGACCACACGTCGGGGCCGGTACACGCCGAGGCCCAGGAGGGCCGCGTGCGCGGCAGGAGTTGCGGTGGCAATGGGGGCAGGCACGGCATCCTCTCCATGTGGACCGATCGGACCACATGATTCCGATCTAACATCACTCGGATCGACGTCGCCCGGTTCTGGGCCGACATGAACGAATCGACCCGCTCCGCGATCGTTTCGGTGATCGGGGAGCGGGTCGATTCGACGAACTACCGACGCGACGGCGTCAGCGGTTCATTCGACTCAGCAGTCGTAGTACAGCGAGAACTCGTACGGGTGCGGACGCAGGTTGACCGGGGCGATCTCCTGCTCGCGCTTGATCGCGATCCAGGTCTCGATCAGGTCGGTGGTGAACACGCCGCCCTCGGTGAGGTAGTCGTGATCCTGCTCGAGGCGGTCGATGACGGCCGACAGGCTGGTGGGCGCCTGCGGGATGTTGCGGGCCTCCTCCGGCGGGAGCTCGTAGAGGTCCTTGTCGACCGGAGCCATCGGCTCGATCTTGTTCTTGATGCCGTCCAGGCCGGCCATCATCTGCGCGGCGAAGTTCAGGTACGGGTTGCCCGAGGAGTCCGGGGCGCGGAACTCGATGCGCTTGGCCTTCGGGTTGTTGCCCGTGATCGGGATGCGGACCGCGGCGGAGCGGTTGCGCTGGCTGTAGACCAGGTTGATGGGGGCCTCGTAACCCGGCACCAGCCGGTGGTACGAGTTGATCGTCGGGTTGGTGAACGCCAGCAGCGACGGCGCGTGGTGCAGGATGCCGCCGATGTACCAACGAGCGATGTCCGACAGGCCCGCGTAGCCGGCCTCGTCGTGGAACAGCGGCTTGCCGTCCTTCCACAGCGACTGGTGCACGTGCATGCCCGAGCCGTTGTCACCGAACAGCGGCTTCGGCATGAAGGTGGCCGACTTGCCGTACTGCCAGCAGGTGTTCTTCACGATGTACTTGAACAGCTGCAGGTCGTCGGCAGCGGCAAGCAGGGTGTTGAACTTGTAGTTGATCTCCTGCTGACCACCGGTGCCCACCTCGTGGTGGCCGCGCTCGAGCTCGAAGCCCGCGTTCGTCAGGTTCGTGGAGATCGCGTCACGCAGGTCGACGTAGTGGTCGTACGGTGCGACGGGGAAGTAGCCGCCCTTGGGGCGAACCTTGTAGCCGAGGTTGGGGGAGCCGTCGGCGTTGACGTCGTTGCCGGTGTTCCAGGCGCCGGAGACCGAATCCAGCTCGTAGAACGCGCCGTTCATCTGCGAGTCGTAGCGGACCGAGTCGAAGATGTAGAACTCGGCCTCGGCACCGAAGAACGCGGTGTCGGCGATGCCGGTCGACTTCAGGTACTCCTCCGCCTTGCGGGCGACGTTACGGGGATCGCGGCTGTAGGCCTCACGGGTGAACGGATCGTGGACGAAGAAGTCCATGTTCAGGGTGCGGGCCTTGCGGAACGGATCGATCCGCGCGGTCGCGACGTCGGGGAGGAGCATCATGTCGGACTCGTGGATCGACTGGAAGCCGCGGACCGAAGAGCCGTCGAACGCGAGGCCGTCCTCGAACACGTCCTGGTTGAACGCGGAGGCCGGGATGGAGAAGTGCTGCTGGACGCCCGGCAGGTCGCTGAATCGGATGTCGACGTACTCGATGTCCTGTTCGGCGATGTACTTGATGACCTCATCGGCCGTGGTGAACGCCACGTTGGTGCTCCTTAAGTCGGTTACCTGCCGGTCGGGTTGCGGCGGCTTCGTCGAGGCAAGACGGTAGAGAGCCGGTGTTGCCCGCTAATCAAGCCTATGTTTCGCCAGTGTTACACGTCGGGATTCGGCCCGTGGACCGGGTGTGAATGTGACCATTCCCACCGGTCGGCCAACTTCCGTCAGTGTGACGGAGGGCACCCCGGGTGCCACGGCCGGTCGGAACCCGCACGTCGACGCCTATCCTGGACGCTATGGCACGAATGATGGGTTCCTGGCTCTCCGGACCGTCCGCGGCGCTGCCGAAGGACCAGACCGAGGCGCAGGCGTACCGAGGCGAACTTCTCGGGCTTCCGGCCGACGGCCCCGGGTCGCTCGCGACCACCGGCCGCCGCATCGGGGCCCTCGTCATCGACTGGTTCATGTCGGCCGGCGTGGTCATGCTGTTCATGCAGCAGGCGCCGTGGGACTCCTACGTCTCGACGTACACGCTGGGATTGTGGTTCGTCGTCGGCCTCGTCTGCGTCACCCTGTTCTCGTTCACTCCGGGGCAGTACGCGATGGGACTGCAGGTGGCCCGCGTCGACGGCCCCGTGCCCGTCGGATTCCTGCGCGCCCTGGCCCGTCAGGCCCTGATCGTCTTCATCGCGCCGGCGGTCATCACCGACGTCGACGGCCGCGGCATGCACGACCGTGCCACCGGCACCGCGTTGGTGCGCACGCGCTGATTCGTCACTGTCCAGGTAGCCCGTTGACGCCGAATGTCACATCGGTTCAGTCCGACTGAACCGATGTGACATTCGGCGTTCGTGCGTGGGAAGGATCAGCGACGACGGATGGTGCGCTGCATGCCCTTCATCCGTGCGCCGGGCGGCAGCGGACCCTTGGGCATGGCCGCACCACTGCGGCTGCCGAGCGCGGCCAGACGCGACTCGATGGAGTCCATGCGCTTGGTGTCGATGTTGCGCGGCAGCTTGTTGAGGTACTTGACCAGCTGCGACAGCGGAACCTGGCCCTCGTCGTTGCCGACGACGATGTCGTAGATCGGGGTGTCGCCGACGAGGCGGGCCGTCTTCTTCTTCTCCTGCGCGAGCAGGCCCTTGACCCGCTGCGGCGAACCCTCGGCGACCAGGATGACGCCGGGACGGCCGATCACCCGGTGCACCGCGTCGAGCTGAGCGGTGCCGGTGACGGCGTTCTTCACCCGCCACGCGCCCTGCATGTTCTCGAGTGCCCACGCGGCCGCACCGGCCTGGCCCTCGGCCTTGCCGTACACCGTCTTCTGGACCCGCTTGCCGAAGATGATGAAGGCCAGCAGGACGCCCACCAGGACGCCGATCGGCAGCAGGAACCACTCGATGCCGAAGATCAGCCCGACGAGGAAGAACACGAGCGCACTCGCGACGAGTGCGCCGATCATCATCGGCAGCAGCAGCTTGTCTTCCTTGCGCTGCATCTGGAACGCCTGCCAGAGCTGAGTCCGGCGTTCCTTGGACGCCTGCTTGCGGGCCGCCTTCGCCGCAGCCTTCGCTTCCTTGCTTGGTTTGCCCGCTTTACCGGACTTACTGCCGTTCGCCATACCTCACAGGATACGACCCTCACCGTGCCCTATCGCGCGCGCGGTGAGGGGGAGAACACGTCAGGCGCGGGCGGCGAGCCTCGCGAGCACCGAGCTCGCCTCCTGGGAAGCGCTGCCCTCCTCGGCGAGGTGGGCCTGGCCTTCGGGCAGGGCGCGGCCGTGGCGGGCCATCGCCTGCGCGTACAGGCGGCCGGCCCGGTACGACGAACGCACCAGCGGACCGGCCATCACACCGGCGAATCCGATCTCCTCGGCGGCCCGCGAGTGCTCGACGAACTCCTCGGGCTTGACCCACCGTTCGACCGGATGGTGCCGCGGCGAGGGGCGCAGGTACTGCGTGATCGTGATGATGTCGCAGCCCGCCTCGTGCAGGTCGACCATCGCCTGCTGGACCTCCTCGGGGGTCTCGCCCATACCGAGGATGAGGTTCGACTTGGTCACCAGGCCGAATTCACGGGCCGCCGTGATCACGCCGAGTGAGCGCTCGTAGCGGAACGCCGGGCGGATCCGCTTGAAGATGCGTGGCACGGTCTCCAGGTTGTGCGCGAGCACCTCGGGACGGGACTCGAACACCTCGGCCAGCAGATCGGGCTTGCCGTTGAAGTCGGGGATCAGGTTCTCGACACCGGTGCCCGGGTTCATCGCGTGGATCTGACGCACGGTCTCCGCGTACAGCCAGGCGCCGCCGTCGGGCAGGTCGTCGCGGGCCACACCGGTGATGGTCGAGTAGCGCAGACCCATCGCCTTGACGCTCTCGGCGACCCGGCGCGGCTCGTCACGATCGAGCGCGGCCGGCTTGCCGGTGTCGATCTGGCAGAAATCGCAACGGCGCGTGCACTGCTCGCCGCCGATGAGGAACGTCGCCTCCCGGTCCTCCCAGCACTCGTAGATGTTGGGGCAGCCGGCTTCCTCGCAGACCGTGTGCAGGCCTTCGTTCTTCACCAGGCCCTTGAGCTCGGTGTACTCCGGGCCCATCTTCGCGCGGGTCCGAATCCAGTTGGGCTTGCGTTCGATCGGAGTTTCCGCATTTCGGGTCTCGATGCGGAGCAGCTTCCGTCCTTCTGGGGCGACAGTCACGCCGTCGATCGTACGCCTGACCGAACCGTCGCTCCGGGCTGGGCGGCAGGCCTCAACCGAACCGCACGGTCGTGAACTCGGGGGCCGCCGCGCCCGTGTCGAAGGTCACCCGTTCGATGTCGTGGGCGGTCACCGGCAAGGCGCCGTCGAGCGCCGCCTGTACTGCCGCGATCACGGCGGGCGCGACGTCGTCGACGGTCACGTCGCGCCCGAGCTCCCGCGACAGGGTCGTCACCCCGGCGTCGGTGATGCCGCACGGGACGATGTTGTCGAACCCGTCGAGTTCGGCGTTGCAGTTGAGGGCGAAACCGTGCATCGTGACGCCGCGCTGCACCCGCACCCCGATCGCGGCCACCTTCCGCTCGGGCAGCCAGTTGCCGTCGACCAGCGCCGCGGGCAGCCACACCCCGGATCGGCCCTCGACCCGTCCGCACGTCAGGCCCAGGTCGGTGCACACCGCGATGAGCGCCTCCTCGATCCGGCGGACGTACCCGACGACGTCGACCGGCTCGGCGAGTTTGACGATCGGATAGCCGACCAGCTGACCCGGACCGTGCCACGTGATCTTGCCGCCGCGGTCGACGTCGATGACGGGTGTGCCGTCGGCGGGACGGTCCTCCGGCGCGGTGCGCCTACCCGCGGTGTACACGGCGGGATGCTCGAGCAGCAGCAGCGTGTCGGCACCCTCGTCGTCCGCCCGCGCGGTGGCGATCACGCGCTGGCGATCCCACGCCTCCATGTAGTCGATGCGCCCGAGCTGCTCGACGACCATCGGCTGGGAACTGGAGCGGGCCGTGCTCGTGGCCGCCGCGAAGACACTGCTCATGATCGAAGACGTTACGCCTGACCGAATGCGTATCCGAGAGCGTCCTCGATCGTGCGGTGCCGGAAGTCGAAACCGGCGTCCGTCAGCACTTTCGGGACCGCCCGCTGTCCGGTCAGGACGGCCTCCCGCGCGAACTCGCCGACCAGTGCGGACACTGCGAAGCCCGGCACGATCCACGGGGTCGGCCGGTGCAGTGCGTGACCCATCGCCGACGTGAAGGCCGTGTTGGTGACCGGTTCGGGCGCGCACAGGTCCACGGGCCCGCGAACGTCGTCGTGGGTGAGTGCGAACTCGATCGCGGCCACCTCGTCGGCGAGGGAGATCCACGACAGGTACTGCCGGCCGCTGCCCAGACGTCCACCGAGGCCCAGCGAGAACAGTGGACGCAACTTGCCGAGCATGCCCCCGGTGGGGGAGAGCACCGTCGCGGTCCGCAGGTTCACGACGCGGACACCGGCCGCACTCGCCCGCGCAGTGGCCTCCCAGTCCCGGCAGAGATCTGCGAGGAACCCGCCGCCGGCCGGTGAACGCTCGTCGACGATCCGGTCACCGGTGTCGCCGTAGTAGCCGATCGCGCTGCCGTTGAGGAGCACCGGAACGCCGGCCTCGGCGACCGCGTGGGCGAGCACGTCCGTCGTGGTGAGCCGACTGTCGCGCAGTTCCTGCTTGTAGGCCCCCGACCAGCGCTTGTCGCCGATCCCGGCGCCGCACAGGTTGACGACCGCGTCGGTGCCGCGCAGCACCTCGTCGTCGAGCTGCCCACGTCCGGGATCCCACTGGGACTCGTCGGGACTCGACGGCCGTCTGCGCACCAGTCGGGTCACCTCATGGCCGTCCGCGTGCAGCGATGTGACGAGCGCGTTCCCGATCAGTCCCGACGACCCGGCGACGACGATCCGCATGTGTTCTCCTCCTTCGACGGCTCCTGCCGATACGCCGAGGGGCACCACTTCGTGTGGAAGTGGTGCCCCTCGGCGGTCATTCGTGTGGCGTTCGCGATCCGCGGGACCTCACAGGCCCAGATCGGCCTCGAACGACGCCTCCTCGAGGCGCTGCTTGATGGTGGTCAGGAAACGACCCGCATCCGCGCCGTCGACCAGGCGGTGGTCGTAGGTGAGCGGCAAGTAGCACATCGAGCGGACGCCGATGGACTCGTTGCCGTTCTCGTCCTGGACCACGACCGGGCGCTTGACGATCGCGCCGGTGCCCAGCATCGCAGCCTGCGGCGGCACCAGGATCGGGGTGTCGAACAGGGCGCCCTGGCTACCGATGTTGGTGATCGTGAAGGTGCCACCGGACAGCTCGTCCGGCTTGAGGCCACCGGTGCGGGCACGCTTGGCGATGTCGGCGATCGCGCGGGCCAGGCCGGCCAGCGACAGGTCGCCAGCGTTGTGGATGACCGGCGAGAGCAGGCCCTGCTCGGTGTCGACCGCGATGCCCAGGTGCTCGGCAGCGTGGTACGTGATCTCCTTGGCGTCCTCGTTGTAGCTCGCGTTCACGTTCGGGTGAACCTTGAGGGCCTCGACGACGGCCTTCGCGAAGAACGGCAGGAACGTCAGGTTGACGCCCTCGCGCTCGGCGAAGTCGGCCTTCGCCTGCGCACGCAGCGCCGCGATCCGGGTGACGTCGACCTCGAAGGTCTGGGTCAGCTGAGCGGTGCTCTGCAGCGATTCGCGGGTCTTGACGGCCGTGATCTGACGGATCCGGTTGACCTTCTGCGTGGTGCCACGCAGGTGCGCGAGTTCCGGACGCACACCCGCGGTCGCGGTGGGGGCCGGAGCAGCGGCAGCGGGGGCGGCTGCAGCCGGAGCGGCGGCGGGAGCCTTGGCTGCGTCGGCGGCCGCGAGGACGTCCTGCTTGCGGATGCGTCCACCGACGCCCGTGCCCGAGACCTTCGACAGGTCGACGTTGTTGTCGGCGGCGAGCTTGCGCACGAGCGGGGTGACGTACGGCGCGTTGTCGGTCGACTGGGTCGGTGCGGCGGCCGGGGCGGGAGCAGCAGCGGGGGCGGCCGGTGCGGCAGCCGGAGCCGGAGCAGCAGCGGCGGGAGCCGGGGTGGGCTCGGGTGCCGGTGCCGGGGTGGGCTCGGGTGCGGGAGCCGGGGTGGGCTCGGGTGCGGGAGCCGGAGCGGCCGGGGCAGCGGCCGCCGGAGCCCCGGAGCCGATGACGGCGAGCTGGCCGCCCACGTCGACGACGTCGTCCTCCTGCGCGCTGATCTCGAGCAGCACACCGGCGACGGGCGACGGGATCTCGGTGTCGACCTTGTCCGTCGAGACCTCGAGGAGGGGCTCGTCGACGGCAACCTCGTCACCGACGGCCTTGAGCCAGCGGGTGACGGTGCCCTCGGTGACCGACTCGCCCAGCTCCGGCATCGTGACCGGGGTGCCGGACGAGGAACCGTCGGAAGGAGCAGCGGCGGGCTCGGCGGCCGGAGCCGGTGCAGACTCGGCGGCGGGAGCCGGAGTCTCCTCGGCGGGGGCCGGAGTCTCCTCGGCGGCGGGAGCGGGAGTGGCCTCGGCGGCAGGCGCCTCGCCGGCCTCACCGATCACGGCCAGCTCGCCACCGATGTCGACGACGTCGTCCTCCTGCGCGACGATCTTCGTCAGGACGCCGGCAGCGGGCGACGGGATCTCGGTGTCGACCTTGTCGGTGGAGACTTCGAGCAACGGCTCGTCTACTTCGACCGTGTCCCCTTCCTGCTTGAGCCACCGCGTGACAGTTCCCTCGGTGACGGATTCACCCAGGGCTGGCATCTGGACGGAGAAGGCCATTTCTTTTGACTCCTCGACGGTTGTGTTCGGGTTTGTTGAGTTTTGTCGACTTGTGGTCGAAAACCATTGTGCTCGAGAAGCACGGTTCCGGCGGCGTTGTACGACGTTTCCGAGGCGCCTCACTCCGGCGGTGTGCTGCGCTTCGGACCCGTCGTGCGGCGCCTCCGCCCATCCTTTCATTGATGCCCTGGGCGCGTCGTGCGAGGGGCGTGTCACGTGAATTTCCTCGTCGCTGCTGTCACGGGCTGGCAAAATCGGACAGATCGCTGCGGAGTCGTCCGCGAAGCGCCGGGAGGAGAGTTCACGTGGGGTTGTTCGACCGATTCACGCGCCGGGGTGGGGCGCGTCCGAGGGCGGGGGTCGAGTCCGACGCGCGTCACCTGGCGGACTGGGCGGCTTCGCACCGCGGCGTCGAGGCCTACATCGAACCCGAGACCACGGTGACCGAGTTGACCGTCGTGCTCGTCGCGTACGACGGCGAATGGACGCGGCGCAAGGTCGGCGGCGAGCGGGGCGCCCGCAAACTCGGCCAGGACCTGAAGATCCCCGTCTACGACGTGCGCAAGACCGGATACCCGCAGCGCATGCGCGACTACGACAACCGGCGCCGGATCGAACGCAAGCGGGAACGGCAGCGCGAACTGTAGGCGGCTGCGCCACCCGTGCGCCTTTTCGGTAGTCGCGGCTACCAGAAGGGCGCACGGGCGCGGAGCGCCTAGCCGTTGGCAGCGATGTCCTCGATCACCGAGATCATCGTCCGAACCGGGACACCGGTGCCGCCCTTGCCGGTGTAGCCGAACGGGCCGCCGGTGTTGAACGCCGGTCCGGCGACGTCGATGTGCGCCCACTGCACGTCGTCGGCGACGAACTCCTTCAGGAAGATGGCGGCGGCGAGCATGCCGCCCCACCGGTGTGGGGTGACGTTCGCGAGGTCGGCGACCCGCGAGTTCAGGTCGGCGCGCAGCTCCGACGGCATCGGCATCGGCCACGCGTTCTCGCCGATCTCCTGCGAGATCGTGGCGACGCGGTCGCGGAAGTCGTCGGTGCCCATGACGCCCGCGGTGCGGTTGCCCAGGGCCACCATCTGCGCGCCGGTCAGCGTCGCGGTGTCGATCAGGTAGTCGGGCTCGTCCTCGCAGGCGCGGGCGATCGCGTCGGCCAGGATCAGGCGGCCCTCGGCGTCGGTGTTGATCACCTCGACGGTGGTGCCGCCGTACTGGGTGAGCACGTCGCCGGGACGTTGCGCCGTCGCCGACGGCATGTTCTCCGCCATCGGCACCCACGCCGTGACGTCGACGGGCAGGCGCAGCTTGGCGGCCAGCACGACCGTGGCGACGACGGCGGCCGCACCGCCCATGTCGGAGGTCATGTTCTCCATGCCGGCAGCAGGCTTGATGGAGATGCCGCCGGTGTCGAACGTGACGCCCTTGCCGACCAGTGCGACCTTCTTGACTCCGCGGCGCTTGCCGGACGAGTACGTCATCTGCACCAGGCGCGGCGGGCGGGACGAGCCCTGACCGACACCGACGATGCCACCGAAACCGGCCTTCGCGAGTGCCTTCTCGTCGAGGACCTTGACGGTCAGCCCGGCGGCGGAGCCGAGGGCCTTGGCGCGGGCGGCGAACTCGGCCGGGAACAGGTGGCTCGGCGGGGTGTTGACGAGCTCACGCGCAGTGGCGACGGCCTCGGCGACGGCGATCGAGCGGGCCAGCGTGTCCTTCGTGGACTTCGCCCGCGGTGCCTCGACGAGCAGTTCGACGCGGGCGAGCGGCTGCGCGCCGGCGCCCGGCGCCGACTTCGCCTTGAATTCGCTGTAGCTGTACGCCCCCAGGTAGAAGCCCTCCGCGGCGGCACCGAGGTCGACGGCCGACAGCGTGGTGGAGGCGGTTGCGACACCGGTCAGTGCACGAGCGGCCACGCCGGCCGACTTGCGGACCTGCTCGCCGTCGATCTTGTCGGCTGCGCCCAGTCCGACGGCGAGCACGCTCGACACCGCCAGTGCGGCCGGGGCGGGGACGCGAGTGAGTTCCTCGGCCTTGCCGGTCGCGCCGACGGCCTGCAGGTCGTCGAGGAGCCCGGCCAACACTTCCTCGTCCACGCCGGCGCCGACGAGCGCCTCCGGTCCGTCGGATCCGGCCGTCAGACCGATCACGAGCACGTCGGCCCGCTTTCCGATCGATCCGACCGGAGCCAGTTCGGGGCCCAGGGGGCGAATGGGGGACGAGGTTGCGGGCACGGGCATCTCCTGCGGTGGGGAAGGAAGAAAAAGGGGCTTGCCGAAATCCGATGTTAGTGCCCGGAATGCGGTACGGACGTGCAGGCGGCGTCGGCTAGCGTTGTCGCCCATGAGCGACGAGCAGCTGCTGCAGGGACCCATCCACTCCGTTCACGTCGACCTCGGCGCCACCTTCGCCCCGTTCGGCGGCTGGGAGATGCCCGTCTCGTACGCCGGCACCGTCGCCGAGCACACCGCGGTCCGCGAGGCGGTCGGCCTGTTCGACGTCAGCCACCTGGGCAAGGCGCTCGTCGCGGGCGCCGGCGCCGCCGACTTCGTCAACGCGACACTCACCGCCGACCTCGGCAAGATCGGCCCCGGCCAGGCCCAGTACACGTTGTGCTGCACGGAGACCGGCGGCGTCGTCGACGACCTGATCGCCTACTACGTCGCCGACGACGAGGTGTTCCTCGTCCCGAACGCGGCCAACACCGCCGACGTCGTCGCGCGACTGCAGGCGGCCGCGCCCGAGGGAATCGAGATCACCGACCAGCACCGCGACTACGCGGTGTTCGCGGTGCAGGGACCCAAGGCGGGCGAGGTCCTCGCGGCGCTGGACCTGCGCGGTGACATCGCGATCGCCGACATCGACTACATGGGTTTCGCGGACATGGACTGGCACGGCGTCCCGGTCCGGGTGTGCCGGAGCGGCTACACCGGTGAGCGCGGCTTCGAGTTGCTGCCGCGCTGGGCCGACGCCGAGGCACTGTTCCGGGCACTGATCGATGCCGTGCGCGCGCAGGGCGGTGAGGTCGCCGGGCTCGGTGCCCGCGACACCCTGCGTACCGAGGCCGGATACCCGCTGCACGGACACGAACTCTCGCTCGACATCTCGCCCTTGCAGGCGCGTTGCGGCTGGGCCATCGCCTGGGCCAAGCCGCAGTTCTGGGGTCGCGACGCGCTGACCGCGGAGAAGGCCGCGGGTCCGGCCCGGCGGATGTGGGGCATCAAGGCGCTCGACCGCGGCGTTCTGCGGCAGGGACAGACCGTGTCGAAGGACGGTGCGTCGATCGGCGAGACCACGTCGGGCACCTTCTCGCCGACGCTCAAGGTGGGGATCGCTCTGGCGTTGCTCGACACTGCCTCCGGGGTGGCGGCGGGCGACGAGATCTCCGTCGACGTGCGCGGGCGTAGCCTCCGATGCGAGGTCGTCACGCCGCCGTTCGTGCCGGTCCACACCAGGTAACGCTCGGCACCAGGGAAAAAGCGGCGAAACTCCGTTAGATAGGATTACGGCTTATGACAGACGGCCTCGAATTCGCGCGCACCCAGCATCCTTCTCCCGCGACCGAAGAGGCGCGGCGCGAGATTCTGGAGGCGCCCGGATTCGGTCGGTTCTTCACCGATCACATGGTCTCGATCATGTACACCGAGGGCCGCGGCTGGCACGACGCCGAGGTGCTGCCCTACGGTCCGATCGAACTCGACCCGGCCGGCATGGTGCTGCACTACGGGCAGGCCATCTTCGAGGGTCTGAAGGCCTACCGTCAGCCGGGCGGCGGCATCTCGTCGTTCCGTCTCACCGCGAACGCGGAGCGTCTGCGTCAGTCGGCCCGCCGTCTGGCGATGCCGGAGCTGCCCGACGACCTGTTCGTCCGTTCGATCGACGCGCTGCTCGACGTCGACGAGGCGTGGGTCCCCGCCGCCGGTGGCGAGGACTCGCTGTACCTGCGGCCCTTCATGTTCTCCACCGAGGCCGGTCTCGGAGTTCGCCCGGCCAAGGAATACCGCTACCTGCTGATCGCGTCCCCGGCCGGCGCGTACTTCCCGCGCGGCGTCAAGCCCGTGAGCGTGTGGCTCTCGCGGGAGTACGTGCGGGCGGCCCCGGGTGGTACCGGCGCCGCGAAGTTCGCCGGCAACTACGCCGCGTCGCTGCTGGCGCAGGCGCAGGCCTCGGACGAGGGCTGCGACCAGGTGGTGTGGCTCGACGCGATCGAGCGCAAGTACGTCGAGGAGATGGGCGGGATGAACCTGTTCTTCGTCTTCGGCTCGGGCCCGGACGCGCGTCTGGTGACGCCGTCGCTGTCCGGCTCGCTGCTGCCGGGCATCACCCGCGACTCGCTGCTCGCGCTGGCCGCCGACGCCGGCTTCGCCGTCGAGGAGCGCAAGATCAGCACCGACGAGTGGCGCGAGAAGGCCGCATCCGGGGAGATCACCGAGGTGTTCGCGTGCGGTACCGCCGCCGTCATCACGCCGGTCGGCCGCGTGAAGTCCGCCGAGGGCGAGTTCACCATCGCCGACGGCGAGCCGGGCAAGATCACGATGGCGCTGCGCGACACCCTCACCGGCATCCAACGCGGCACCTTCGCCGACACCCACGGTTGGATGACCAAGCTGCGCTGAGTCCGCACACCGATTCGTCTCGGGCCCTTCCGCTTCCGGCGGGAGGGCCCGAGTGCATCCGGGCTCAGGGACCGATCAGGAATCCTACGGCCGTCGCGGCGACCGTGAACTCGATCGCAGCCCCGAGCACATCGCCGTTGACGCCCGCGAAGCGGCGGACACAGTGCCGAACCAGCAGTATCGCCCCGGTGAGGGCGACGACGATCACGAGCGGGCCCTGCCACCACCGGTCCGGGACGGCCCACAGCGCCGCGACCGCTGCCGCTGCGCCCCACACCGCGGCCGTCCACGCCGGTTGCGAATCCGCCACCAACGCGCCGAAACCGCTCGGGCTCGACGCGGGAATGCCGCGGCGACAGGCGAAGACGGCCGATACGCGTCCGGTCGCGACGGCGACGGCCACCGCGATCCAGGCGCCGCCCGCGCCCAGCGAACCGAACACGAGCGCCTGCACGCCGATGGTGACGATCAACGCGGCCACCCCGAACGGTCCGGCGCCCCCGCTGCGCATCACCTCGCGCGCCCGCTCCGGCGGGCCGTAACAGCCCAGGCCGTCGGCGGTGTCGGCGAGACCGTCGACGTGCATCCCGCGGGTCGACACGGCCAGCGCGCCGACCGTGAGCAGTCCCGCCAGTGCCGGGTCGAGTCCGGCCCACACCAGCACCCACAGCACGGCGGCGGCGCCCGCACCGAGCAGCGCCCCGACCACCGGCGCCGCGCCGATGGCCGCCCGCCCTTCGGCGCGGCCGATCTCGCGCGGGCCGCGCACCGGTAGCACCGTGAGCCAGGACAGTGCCGTCGACAGCCCGGCGACCGCGGCGCGCACGATCAGTTCGATTCCGCTGCAGCGCCGTCGGGTTCGGGCTCGAGTTCGGTGTTGTTGCTCACCCCGGCGGAATCGAAGGTGGCCATGTGCGCGAGGGTCGCGACCGCGCCCTGCAGGATCGGCAGCGCCGCGACGGCGCCCGAGCCCTCGCCGAGACGCATGTCGAGGCCGAGGATCGGATCGAGACCCAGGTGCCGCAGCGCGATCGAATGTGCCGGTTCGGTGGAGCGGTGACCGGCCACCCACCACTCGCGCGCACCGGGGGCGAGCGCCTCCGCGACCACCGCGGAGGCGGTGACGACGAGGCCGTCGACGATCACCGGCGTCCTGCGCGCCGACGCCTGCGCCAGGAAGCCGGCCATGGCGGCCAGATCGGCGCCGGACACCGTGCGGAGCAGTCCCACCGCGTCGCGGACGTGGGGGCGCGCCCGACGCAGCGCGTCACGGATCGCGGCGGTCTTGCGCATCCACCCGGCGTCGTCGACGCCGGTGCCGCGACCGACCGCGGCGACGGGCTCGGTGTCGGTGAGCGCGGCGATGAGGACCGTTGCGGGCGTGGTGTTCCCGATGCCCATCTCGCCGGCGATGAGCAGGTCCGCGCCCGAGTCGATCTCCTCGTCGGCGATCGCGCGTCCGGCCGCGACGGCGCGCAGCGTCTCCTCGTGCGTGAGCGCGTCCTCGCGGTCGATCGACCCCGACGAGCGGCGGATCTTGTACGCCGACACGACCGGATCGGTGTCGGCGTCGACGGACAGGTCGACGACGCGCACCGACGCGCCCGCGACATCCGCGAGCACGTTCACGGCCGCACCGCCGCCCTGGATGTTCGCGACCATCTGCGCGGTCACCTCGGGCGGGTACGCGGACACCCCGCCGCGGGCGATGCCGTGGTCGCCGGCGAACACCACCACGCGTGGACGGGCGAAGATATGCGGGGGGCACACGCCCTGGCAGGCCGCGGCCCACACCGACAGTTCCTCGAGGCGGCCGAGGGCGCCGGTCGGCTTCGTCAGCATCGACTGACGGGCCAGTGCCTGCTCCCGCACCCCGGCGTCCGGCGGGGTGAGCGGCTCGTAGAGTGGAGCGGACGGGCTCACGGGTTCGCTTGTCACGCTAAGCCTTTCGTATCGGCGCGGGTCGTTTGAGGATCAGGGGGAGGCCGGCGACCACGAGGATCACGTCGTCGCACACATCGGCCAGGCGGGCGTTGAGGGCGCCGAGCTCGTCGCGAAACAACCGCCCCGAGCGGTGCTCGGGGATCACGCCCATGCCCACCTCGGGACTCACCAGCAGCAGCCGATCTCCGTACGACGCGACCGCGTCGACGAGTCCGTCGGTGCGACTCGCGATCGTCCCGCGGGGAGCCTCCCAGGCGTCGGCGTCGTCGAGTTCCCCGGTGATCCACGTCCCGAGGTCGTCGACCAACGTCGGGGGGTGTGGTCCGGGGGCGCTCAGCACGGCGACGAGGCTGCCGTCGTGCCCGGTCTCGACCGTCGACCACGCATCGGGGCGGCGTCGGCGATGTTGATCGATGCGGGCGTCCCAGTCCCGGTCGTCCGCGTAGCGGCGTGCCGTGGCCACGTACCGGACGTGCGTGCCGGGGGCGAGGTCGTCGAGCAGGCCCTCCGCATGTGCCGACTTGCCGGACCGCGCGCCTCCGAGCACGAGGGTGCGCCGGGCGCGGGACGAATCGGGGGAGGGCACGAGGGTAGACGCTACCAACCGCGTCGGGCCGGTCCCCGCAGTGCGAGGACCGGCCCGAGACGCAGGTGGATCAGACGGCGTCGCCCGGCTTGACCCGGGGTGCCGGTGCGCGCATCTTCCGGATCTGTGACGCGCGGACGAAGGCGTACCAGCCGAGCTTGAAGCCCCCGTCGACGCTGTCCGGGTACCGCTCGCGGACCTTGTTGTTGATCATCCGGCCGAGGAAGTAGCCCTCGCCCGCCATGAACAGCATCATCACGAGCATCGCCAGTGTCACGTAGTTCTGGATGACGGGGCTCAGGAACATCGCCATGATCAGTACGAGGGCCAGCGGCATGAAGAGGCCGACGAGGTTGCGGCGGCTGTCGACGAGATCGCGCGTGTAGGCGCGGACCGGACCCTTGTCACGCGGGAGCAGATACTTCTCCTCGCCCGCGAGCATTCGGGCGCGGCGATTCGCGGACTCGGCGCGGCGCTCGGCGGCCGCGGCCTTGCGCTCCTCCTTGTTGCCGCGATTGGCCTTGCGGCGGGCGCGGGCTTCCTTGGAGGTGAGCGGAGCGGGCGCCACCGGACCGCGCTTCTTGGCCTCGGCCTCGCGCCGCTTCGGGGTCGGGCGGCCCTTGCCCGGCGTGGATGCGCCGGCGGCATCGGCCGTTCCCGGCTCGTCAGTGGTGGTCTCCGCGGTCGACTCGATGACCTCGACGTCGCGCTTGTCGGAATTGTCGGAGTCGCCTCGGCGTAGCAGCTTCACGTCACCAGGCTATGGGATAACTGCCGTGCAGTCGAAACCGACCACCCGTCGAACCGCCAGGACGCCTTCCGAAATGCCGAGGTCGGATGGCCGCCATACACTGCGCTGATGCGCGTGCTCATCGCCCCCGACTCGTTCGGTGAAACCCTCACTGCGGTACAGGCGGCCGAGGCGATGGCGGCCGGATGGTCGGCCGCACGGCCCTCGGACACCGTCGTACTCGCACCGCAGTCCGACGGCGGCCCCGGGTTCGCCGATGTGATTTCGGCTACTGCCGGGGGGATGCGATCCGCGCGCGTGTCAGGGCCGCTCGGGCAGGCGGTCGAGGCGCGCTGGGTCCTCGCCGACGACGCCGCCTACATCGAATCGGCCCAGGCGGTGGGGCTCGGGCTGCTCGCTGGGCCGCCCACCCGGACGACGTCCCTCGAGGCGCACAGCCGCGGCGTCGGCGAGTTGATCGCGGCGGCGGTCGACGCCGGCGCGCGCCGGATCGTTGTCGGACTCGGCGGGTCCTGCTGTACCGACGGCGGGCGCGGGATGATCGCCGCCCTCGGCGGTCCGGACGAGGCTGCGCGCCGACTCCGGGATGTGGAACTCGTCGCGGCCACCGACGTCGAGCATCCCCTGCTCGGCGAGCACGGGGCCGCCCACGTGTTCGGCCCGCAGAAGGGCGCCGACGCGTCCGCGATCGAGCTCCTCGAGCAGCGCAACGCCGTCTGGGCAGGAGAACTGGCGCGGGCCTGCGGGCGCGACGTCGCCGACCTGCCCGGTGCCGGTGCGGCCGGCGGACTGGGCGCGGCGCTGCTCGCGCTCGGCGCCGTGCGCGAATCGGGGGCTGAGGTGGTGGCCGCGTGCACCGGTCAGGCCGATCAGCTCGCGGATTCCGACGTCGTGCTGACCGGTGAGGGCCGGTTCGACCACCAGTCCCTGCGCGGCAAACTCGTCACCACGCTCGCCGCCGCGGCCCGGCGCGGGGGAGTGCCGACGGTGGTTCTCGCGGGGCAGGTCGCGGTGGATCCGGACACCGCAGCCGAGGCCGGCATCGTCGCGGCGTTCTCGGTGGCGGAGTTCGCGGGCTCGGTCGAGCGAGCCATGACAGAGGCCGCCAGCCGGCTCGAGGCTCTGACGTCGTGCGTCGCCGACCGATGGCGCGGCCCGTCGAGCGCTGTGTGGATCGCCCCGATACATGAGGAATAGCAGCGCGGAGAGTACCGTTGAAGCGATCACGGGTTTGATACGAGCGACAGGGAGAGCCCATGACTGTGCAGAACGAGACGGCCACGCACGGCGTCACGATGACCGAGGCCGCGTCCTCCAAGGCGAAGGCGCTGCTCGATCAGGAGGGACGCGACGACCTCGCGCTGCGCATCGCCGTGCAGCCCGGTGGCTGTGCCGGCCTGCGGTACCAGCTGTTCTTCGACGACCGCAGCCTCGACGGTGACCTCGTCGTCGACTTCGGTGGCGTCAACCTCGCCGTCGATCGCATGAGCGCCCCCTACGTCGAGGGCGCCTCCATCGACTTCGTCGACACCATCGAGAAGCAGGGCTTCACGATCGACAACCCGAACGCCACGGGGTCCTGCGCCTGCGGCGACTCGTTCAACTGAGTCCCGAACAACCTTCTCGACGCACTCTGACGCGGAGTCTGCCTCACCGGCGGGCTCCGCGTCAGACTGCGTTGCGCCCCCGACTGGCGTCCTGACCGACGGCGCCACCCGAGCTGAAAGGCACCCGCGTGACCATTGCGGTAACCGGATCCATCGCCACCGACCATCTGATGCGGTTCCCGGGCCGCTTCGCCGAGCAGCTGCTCGCCGACCAGCTCGCGCACATCTCGCTGAGCTTCCTGGTCGACGACCTGGTGATCCGCCGCGGCGGCGTCGGCGGCAACATCGCATACGCGATGGGTGTGCTGGGTGGCTCGCCGCTGCTCGTCGGTGCGGCGGGCGTCGACTTCGCCGAGTACCGCACCTGGCTCGAATCCAACGGTGTCGACTGCAGCGCGGTTCGCGTGTCCGACAGCGCGTACACCGCCCGCTTCGTGTGCACCACCGACGAGGACATGGCCCAGATCGCGTCGTTCTATCCCGGCGCCATGAGCGAGGCTCGTGAGATCGAGATCGCCGCCGTCGCGAAGGCTGCCGGCGACCTCGACCTGGTGCTCGTCGGCGCCAACGACCCCGCCGCCATGCTGCGCCACACCGACGAGTGCCGACTGCTCGGCATCCCGTTCGCCGCCGACCCGTCCCAGCAGCTCGCGCGCCTGTCGGGCGACGACGCCAAGAAGCTCATCCAGGGCGCCAAGTACCTGTTCACCAACGAGTACGAGTGGGGTCTGCTGCAGCAGAAGACCGGGCTGTCGGAGGAGGAGATCCGCTCCCAGGTCGGACTGCGCGTCACCACGCTCGGCGCCAAGGGCGTCGAGATCGTCGACGCCGACGGCAACTGGGTCCGCGTCGGCGTCGTGCCCGAGCGCGGCAAGGTCGACCCGACCGGCGTCGGCGACGCGTTCCGTGCAGGCTTCCTGCTGGCGCACTCCGCGGGCCTGAGCATCGAGCGGTCCGCGCAGTTGGGCTCGCTCGTCGCCGTCTACGTCCTCGAGACCGTCGGCACGCAGGAATGGACGTTCCAGCGCGACGACGCCCTCAAGCGCCTCACCGAGGCGTACGGCCGCGACGCCGCCGACGACATCGCGGCGCTGCTCCCGTAAGGCGGCCACGCCGCCCGTGCGCCTTTTCGGTAGTACCAGCTACCGAAAAGGCGCACGGGCGCGGAGCGCCTACAGGCTGACCGGGTACACCGGCTCCTGAATCTGCGGCACGATGCGCTTCTCGACGAAGATCCCGTGCCACACCATGAAGCACAGAACCGTCCACAGCCGGCGGCTGTGATCCGACGTTCCCGCGCGGTGCTCGTTCAGCATCCGGGTGACGGCGGCCTTGTCGAAAATGTGATCGGTACCCGACTCGGCGATCTGCTGGTGCGCCCAGTCGAACAGCTCGGTGCCGGCCAGCCAGTGCCGCAGCGGCACCGGGAAGCCCAGCTTCGCGCGGTGCAGCACGTGCGGCGGCACGATGCCCTCGAGCGCCTGCCGCAGCGCGTACTTCGTCGTGGTCTTCGTGATCTTCTGATCCAGCGGCACACGCGAAGCGACGTCGAACACCTCGGGGTCGAGGAACGGAACCCGCAGCTCGAGCGAGTTCGCCATCGTCATCTTGTCGGCCTTGACCAGGATGTCGCCGCGCAGCCACGTGAACAGGTCCAGGTGCTGCATGCGCGCCACCGGATCCCAGTCCCGTGACTGCGCGTAGATGGGCGCGGTGACGTCCTGATGCGTCCACTCCGGGCGGAAGTCGCGCAGCACCGCCCGCAGCTGGGCGTCGTTGAAGCTGCGCGCGTTGCCGTAGTAGCGCTCTTCGAGCGTCATCGAGCCTCGGCTCAGCAGGCTCTTGCCGCGGGTGCCGTCCGGGATGCGCTCGGACAGCTTGCCGGCCGCCTTGCGCAGCGGGGCCGGGAGATAGTCGAACGGCCTCAGCGACAGCGGTTCCCGGTAGATGGTGTAGCCGCCGAACAGCTCGTCCGCGCCCTCGCCGGACAGCACCACCTTGACGTGCTTGCGCGCCTCCTTCGCCACGAACCAGAGGGGAACGAGGGCGGGGTCGGCGACCGGATCGTCCAGATACCAGATGATCTCGGGGATCGCGGCCGCGAACTCGGCGGGGGAGACGACCTTGACCACGTGCCGTGCACCGATCGCCGCCGCGGACTCGGCCGCGACGTCCACCTCCGAGTAGCCCTCGCGCTCGAACCCGGTGGTGAAGGTGATCAGGTTCGGGTTGTGCCGCATCGCGAGCGCCGCGATCGCGGTGGAGTCGATGCCGCCCGACAGGAACGAGCCCACGGTGACGTCGGCGCGCATGTGCTTGGCCACCGAGTCCTCGAGGGCCTCCGCGATCTCGCGATAGCGGGACGCCTCGCTGCCGGGCGCGAACGGGACCGCCGGGAAGGTCGGCGTGAAGTAGCGCGTGGTCTCGGGCGCCTTGCCCGGCGTCAGGCGCGCGTAGCACCCGGATTCCAGTCGGCGGATCTCGGCGTGCAGCGTCTCGGGTTCCGGGACGTACTGGAGCACCGTGTAGTGCTCCGTCGCGCGCGGATCGAGATCGGTGTCGATGCCGATGACGTCGGCCAGCTCGAGCAGACTCTTCTTCTCGCTGCCGAACGCGGTGCCGGCGGCGCCGGTCGCGATGAACAGCGGCTTGATGCCGAAGGGGTCGCGCGCCACGAACAGCTCGCGGGTCTCGGTGTCCCACACCGCGAACGCGAACATCCCGCGCAGCCGGCGGACGGCGTCGGCGCCCCAGTAGTGGAAGGCGGCGACGATGGCTTCGCTGTCGCCCTCGGTGCGGAACTGCGCGTCGTGGTCCTTCGCGAGCTCCGCTCGGATCTCGAGGTAGTTGTAGATCTCACCGTTGAACGTGAGCGCGTACCGCTCGGGGTTCTCCGGCGGACCCCACCGCAGCGGCTGGTGCGAGTGTTCGATGTCGATGATCGACAGCCGGTTGAAACCGAAGATCAGGTCGTCGTCGTGCCACGTGCCGTGCTCGTCCGGGCCGCGATGGCGCAGGCAGTGCATGGCCGCATCGACGCGGGCGACGGCGTCGTCGCTGGTGCCGTCGGTGGTGAGTAGTCCGAGCAGTCCGCACACGGCGTCCAGTACCTCGATTCAGAGTCGGTTGTCGGGCGGAGACCGGTGGTCCGCGGGGGCTCGCCGATTTCCCAGGAAAGTATGCCGCAGTTTCCGGAGGGGGACCGTCGCCGGACCGCGGGAGGTGGCCGCGATCTCAGCTGAATCCCAGGTAGGGCGCGTAGCGTGGAGGGCCATTGGTCCCGACTGCAACACGGGCGCCGACCCGACAGTGGAGGATCGGCGCCTTTGGTCTACGCTGCGTAGTAATTGGGCCTTCCCATCGGGTGTGCCCTAGTGGAATTGCGGCGATCAGGAAGGCGTGAACGTGGCGCAAGGTCGGATCCTTCGGCGAGCCGGGCTGGCAGGCTCTTTGGGCATAGCTGCCATGCTGTTGTCGGGATGTTCAATCGACAACTCGGTGCTTCGCTTCGGGTGGCCCTCGGGAGTTACCCCGCAGGCAGAACGCATGCGCGAACTGTGGACGTGGTCGGTCATCGCCGCCCTCGTCATGGGTGTCATCGTGTGGGGCCTCACCTTCTGGGTGGTCGTGTTCCACCGCAAGAAGAAGGACTCGCCCGAGTTCCCCCGTCAGACGGCATACAACGTGCCGTTGGAGCTGTTCTACACGGCAGTTCCGTTCGTGATCATCGCTGTTCTCTTCTACTTCACTGTCGTGGTGCAGAACTACGTCACCGAGAAGAAGGACAACCCGAACGTGGTCGTCGACGTGACGGCCTACCAGTGGAACTGGAAGTTCGGCTACCGCAGCATCGATCTCGGTGACGGCGCCGCCAAGTACGACGGCATCGACCAGGCCGCTACCGAGGCCGCGCTGGCTGCGTCGAAGCCCGAAGGCGTCGACGAGCACGGCAAGGAGAAGATCGGCGCGATCCACGGCAAGAACCCGCAGGACCTGTCCTACCTGGCGTACGACAAGATCGAGACCGTCGGCACCAGCAACGAGGTTCCGATCCTGGTGCTGCCGACCGGCAAGCGTATCGAGTTCGTCCTGGCGTCCTCCGACGTCATCCACTCCTTCTGGGTCCCGGAGTTCCTGTTCAAGCGTGACGTGAACCCGAACCCCAAGGAGAACCACTCGGACAACGTCTTCCAGATCAGTGAGATCGAGAAGGAAGGCGCGTTCGTGGGCCGCTGCGCCGAGATGTGCGGCACCTTCCACGCGATGATGAACTTCGAGGTCCGTGCAGTGACGCCGGAGAAGTTCGAGCAGTACATCCAGGCCCGTAAGTCGGTCGAAGAGGGCGGCAAGGGCATGAACACCGGCGAGGCGCTGGCGTCGATCGGCGAGTCGCCCACCGCGACCTCGACCTCCCCGTTCTACACCGATCGCACCGTGCGCGAGGCATCGGCCAACGGGAACTGACGCCCGAGAACCACTGACCAAGGACAAGAACTGATATGAAGATCGAAGCCAAGCTCTTCGAGATCCTGACGGTGTTCTTCATTCTCGTCGCGATCGTCTACGGTGTCTTCACCGCGATGTCGCGGACCGGAATCGAGTGGGCCGGCCTCACCGCGATCATCCTGTCGGCAGGCCTGAGCCTGATCGTCGGGACCTACTTCCGCTTCGTGGCGCGTCGTCTCGACACCCGCCCCGAGGACTACGAAGAGGCCGAAATCTCCGACGGCTCGGGCGACCTGGGCTTCTTCAGCCCCGGCAGCTTCTGGCCGATCCTGCTGGCCGGTGCGGCCGCCTTCGCGGCCATCTCGCTGGCGTTCTTCCAGCCGTGGATGATCGTCGTGGCCGTGGTGCTGGTTCTCACCGCCGCCGCCGGCCTGGTCTTCGAGTACCACCTCGGACCCGAGAAGCACTAGCGCTCACCTCAGAACGACGCCGAAGGCGCCGAACCCCCAGCCGGGTTCGGCGCCTTCGCCGTTCTCGGGGCTTGTCACAGGGTCGCTGCGGCGTCCGGCACCCAGTTCCCGTGGAACCCGGCGGGAACCCGGCGGGGGAGCGCGATCGACGCCTGATCCTCGAGCGTCCGCGCATCGAGGATCCTGAGCTCGGTCGAGTTCTCCGCGAGATTCGTCACCAATCCCATCACCACGCCGTGCCCCTCCGGGGAGTCCGGAGCCTCCGGGTGGAACACGAACTCGCCCACCGCCGATCGGGGGCCGAAATCGCGCATGGCCTGGATGCCGTGGGCGCGATCGGACCGGACGAGGCGGTGCTCGCCGGAGAGGTCGTCCGAGCCGACCACGAGCCAGCAGTCGTGATGGAGCGAGGCGGTGTGGCGCTCGTCGAACCGCGGGAACTCGACGTTCTCGTCGCCGAGTCGGGTGCGGCGGACGCGGCTGCTGACCAGCGGGTCCAGATGCCAGCGCTCGAGTCGCGGGCGCCCCTCGGACGGACCGGTGCGGTCGGCGTCGAACACCCGCTCGTGCACGACGAGATCCACGACCACCTTCCCGCCCTCGCTGGCGGCGTTGACCGGGTGAAAGACGTAGCACGGCTCGACGTCCAACCACATCGGTGTCGGATCACCGCGGCGGGGGACGAGCCCCACACGGGGCGGATAGCGGTGGTCCCAGCGGTACGGGAAGCCCCCGGCGCGGGTCGCAGGCACGCGGTTCAGGACCGGAGGCGGCAGTCGGACGCGTCCGATCGTGGCACTCAGCGCGAGCGCGGCGAAGGGACGCAGCGGGCGGGCGATGTTGGCGGTGACGGCGCTGCGAACGTCGAACGTGACCGGCAGGTCGTAGATCACCACGAAGTCAGGGGTGAGCGAGAAGGCGTGCATCATCGGGCTGCCCCCGACCCGGATCGGGAGCTTGCGGCGGAGACGGCCGTCCGGTCCGATGACGGTGTAGAGGACGGTGTCGCCCCGACCGAAGTGGTAGGAGACGGCGTGGAGCTCACCGGTACCCGGTTCCTCGATCGGATGGGCGGTGTAGCCGCCGCGCACCGTGCCGTCGAAGTCGCACACGTCGACCGTGTCAAGGTCGTAGGAGAGTTCGGCACAGGCGACGCCCGCCTCGACCAGGGCGAGGGTGCGCCCCGCGAAGCCGATGACGTTGGTGTTCGCCGACGGCCCGTGCAGGGGTGAGCGACCGTGCTCCGGGGGAGCGGATCGGTGCAGCGCCCTCGACGTGACCTCCGAGTCGACCCACCTGTTGCGGTACCACAGTGCGCGTCCACCGCTGATCCGGATGCCGTGCACCATGCCGTCGCCGGTGAACCAGTTGTACTCGTCCGGACGCACCTGCGCGATCGGGTTGGGGCCGTTGCGCAGATAGCGGCCGTCGAGACACTCCGGGATCGTGCCCCGCACCGGAAGGTCGAACTCGGTCACCTCGGCGCGCACCGGTGCATACCGTTCGTCGACATAGCTCGCCACCATCGAATCCCCCCGCAACATCGTCGTTGTCGAGGACAGTAGAGGCACGTCGGGGTACCCGGGTGGTTTCCGGGCGGATCCGGAACGAGGAAGGCCCCGAACCGATATCGGTTCGGGGCCTTCCTCGTCGGTCTCGGCGAACTAGTGCGCTTCGCCGTTGCCGTTGCCGGAGCCGTTTCCGCGGATGCGGTCCTGGTACTCCGTGAGCATCTTCAGCTGCTCGTGCTCAGCCTTGTGATCGGCTGCCTCGAGCGCCTGGCTCTGCTCGACCGGGTCCGGGGTGACCCAGCTACCCGAGCCGGGCTTGCCGGCGGAGCCGAGCTTGTTCATCTTCTTCGGGATCGCAGCACCCTGGTACTCCAGCGGAATCGGGTGGCCGTGATCGTCGACCGGGCCGAGCGGCTGGTGGATCTCGACGTACTCACCGTGCGGCAGGCGCTTGATGATGCCCGTCTCGATGCCGTGCTCGAGCACCGCGCGGTCGCTGCGCTGCAGACCCAGGCAGAACCGGTAGGTGACGTAGTACGCGACCGGAGGCAGGATCACCATGCCTATGCGGCCGATCCAGGTCATCGCGTTGAGCGAGATGTCCAGGTGGTAGGCGATGATGTCGTTGATGCACGAGATCGTCAGCACCAGGTAGAACGCGATGGCCATCGCGCCGATGCCGGTGCGGACCGGGACGTCACGCGGACGCTGCAGCAGGTTGTGGTGCGCGTCGTCCTTCGTGAACTTCTTCTCGATCCACGGGTAGGCGATCAGCAGTGCGAACACCAGGCCCATGATCACCGCGACGGCGAACACCGCGGGGACCGTGTACCGGTCGAACAAGTACAGCTCCCATGCCGGCCACAGACGTGCCAGACCGTCGGTCCACATCATGTAGAAGTCGGGCTGCGAGCCTGCGGAGACCTGCGACGGGTTGTACGGGCCGATGTTCCAGATCGGGTTGATCTGCAGCAGGCCGCCCATCAGGGCCAGGACACCGAACGTGAACGCGAAGAACGCGCCACCCTTGAGAGCGAACACCGGGAGGATGCGAACGCCGACGACGTTCTTCTCGGTGCGGCCGGGGCCGGGGAACTGCGTGTGCTTCTGGTACCAGACCAGCGCCAGGTGGGCGGCGATCAGGGCCAGGATGATGCCGGGCAGCAGCAGGACGTGCGCGACGTACAGACGCGGGATGATCAGGGTGCCGGGGAAGTCGCCACCGAAGATCAGCCAGTGCAGCCAGGTGCCGGCGACCGGAACACTCAGGGTGATGCCGGAGAGCGCGGCGCGCAGGCCGGTACCGGAGAGCAGGTCGTCGGGCAGCGAGTAACCGAAGAAGCCCTCGAACATCGCCAGGATCAGCAGCAGCGAGCCGATGACCCAGTTCGCCTCACGCGGGCGACGGAACGCGCCGGTGAAGAAGATGCGCAGCAGGTGCACGATGATCGACGCGGCGAACATCAGCGCAGCCCAGTGGTGGATCTGGCGGACGAACAGACCGCCGCGAACCTCGAACGAGATGTCGAGGGTCGTGGCGTAGGCGCGGGACATCTCGACGCCGCGGAGCGGCTCGTAGGCGCCGTTGTACGTGACTTCGGCCAGCGACGGGTCGAAGAACAGCGTCAGGTAGACACCCGAGATCAACAGGATGATGAAGCTGTAGAGCGCGATCTCGCCGAGCATGAACGACCAGTGCGTCGGGAAGACCTTGTTGATCTGCCGCTTCATACCGGCCGCGAGGTGGTAGCGGGAGTCGACTCCCTCTGCCTGGGCGGCAACTCTGGATTGAGTGGTAGTGGTCACGGTCGACGCTCCCAAAATGCCGGGCCGAGGGCTTCGATGAAGTCACCGTTGGCGACGAGGTAGCCCTCTTCGTTCACTGTAATAGGCAGCTGCGGAAGAGCACGAGCGGCGGGACCGAAAAGCGGCTTGCCGTACTGCAGCGCGTCGAACTGCGACTGGTGGCAGGGGCACAGGATTCGGTTGGTCTGCTGCTCGTAGAGCGAGGTGGGGCAGCCGAGGTGGGTGCAGATCTTCGAGTAGGCGAAGTAGTCGCCGTAGTTGAAGCTCTCCTGGCCCTTGCGCTTGATGACCTTCTGGGTGTCCTCGGTGCGCAGACGGATCAGCATGACCGAGTTGCGGATGCCACGCAGAGCCTTGAACAGCTCCTCGTCGTTGCCGCGCTCGGACTCACGGAAGGGGAAGACGGTCTCCATGGCGCCGGCGTCGAGATCCTCGGGGCGAACCAGCACGATGTCGTGCGGACGTCCGGTGTCGCGACGCAGGTAGATGGTCTCGCCCTCGTAGCGCGGGGTCCAGCCGGACACCCACAGCGGCGAGTCGTCGCCCTTGGCCCACGGGTTCTTGATCATGCCGCCGAGGGGCATGACGGACATGACGCCGATGGCGCCGCCACCGAAGATCAGGCTGCGCTTGATCATCTTGCGGCGGCCGATCGTCGAGCTGTCGAGCGTGTCGCCGAGCTGCGCGACGAGCGTGCGCTTGTCGACCTCGGCCGAGCCGCCGTCGTGGCGGTCCTGGATCGAGACCTCTTCGGGGACGAACTTCTTGGTGAACTTCACCGCGCCGACGCCGACACCGAGGATCGCCAGACCCATGGTGAGGCCGATCAGCGGGGTGTACAGGTTGTACGCCGAGTAGGTGTCCTCACCCGGACCGGCGTACTCCCACGGCCAGAACAGGAAGATCGCGATGAACGCGATCGCCGAGACGCCCGCCAGGATGAACCAGAAGGCAACCGAACGCTCTGCGCGCTTCTCGGCCTTCGTGCCCTTGACCGCCCAGCGGTCCTTGCGGAACGCGACATCGACGCCGTCGAGGTTGGTACCGAGCTTGACGAGGTCGTCACGGCTCATACGGTCGAGTTCGTCGTCCGTGTACTTCTTCGGCGTATCGCCGCTGCCGGCGTCGCTCATGACCTTGCTCCGATCCACAGTGCTGCACCGACGACAGCGACGATGCCGACGACCCACATCGCGAGACCCTCGGAACCCGGTCCGATTCCACCGAGGCCGTAGCCGCCGGGGTTCTTGTTCTCGCTGGACTGCTTGACGTAGGCGATGATGTCCTTCTTCTCCTCGAGCGTCAGCTGACGGTCGGAGAACTTGGGCATATTCTGCGGGCCCGTGACCATGGCGGCGTAGATCTGCTGCTCGTTGGCCGGGTCCAGAACGGGGGCGTACTTGCCGGACGACAGCGCACCGCCGCGACCGGTGAAGTTGTGGCACGACGCGCAGTTGAGGCGGAAGAGCTCGCTACCGCGGGCGACGTCGCCGCCACGCAGCGAGGACTGCGCGATCTCGCCGTTCTCGTCGCGGATGACGGTCGGGCCGCCGCCCTGGGACTGCACGTAGGCGCCGATGGCGTCGGTCTGACGGGCGTCGAACTTGGCCGGCTTACGGGAAGCCTGGGCCTCGTTGCGAGCGGCCGGCATACGACCGGACGACACCTGGAAGTACACGGCTGCCTCGCCGACACCGATGAGGCTGGGGCCGCGGTCCTGGACACCCTGCAGGTTCGCGCCGTGGCACGTGATGCAGGAGGTGTCGTAGAGCTGCTTGCCCTCGCGGATCAGCGCGGCGGAATCGTCGCTCGCGGTGGCGACCTGCGGTGCAGGCGTCAGTGCGGAGGCGAGGAATCCGGCGCTCACGAGACCCATCATCAGGATCAACGCGCCGGTGACGCGCCGGCGCAGCTTGCGCTGGCGGCGCGCCTTGGCGGCGGTGGTGCGGTCGGGCATGTCACCCTCGATTGCGGGAGGGGGGGATGAACTCATCTGTATCCCTTTGGTATGTCGGGACGACTGAAGCGTCAGGGGGCTGCCTGGTCGTTCAGCTGGCTAACGGATGAAATAAATCGTGGCGAACAGGCCGATCCACACAATGTCGACGAAGTGCCAGTAGTACGAAACGACGATCGCCGCAGTGGCCTGTGCAGGCGTGAACTTGCTGACCTTGGTGCGGACGATCAAGAAGACGAACGCGATCAGACCGCCGATGACGTGCAGGCCGTGGAAGCCGGTCGTCATGTAGAAGACCGATCCGTACACACTGCTCGAGATCGTCGTTCCCTCGTGCACCAGGTGGTAGTACTCGTACCCCTGGCCGAGCACGAAGAACGTGCCCATGGCAAGAGTCACCAGGTACCAACGCCGGAGACCGAAGACGTCACCCTTTTCTGCCGCGAAGACACCCATCTGGCAGGTGAAGGAAGACGCAATCAGCACCAGCGTGACCGGCACGGCCAACGTGAGGTTCAGCTCCGTCGGCTCCGGTGGCCAGTTCCCATTCGCCTGTGCTCGTGCAACGAAATACATGGCGAAGAGCCCTGCGAAGAACATGAGCTCGCTTGACAACCACACGATGGTGCCGACGCTGACCATGTTTGGCCGGTTCAGCGAGTGCACGCGCTGGGTGATTGCCGATCCTGAAGTCCCTACTGCGCTCGTCACGCTGAGAAGTATGACGCTTCGTCGTAAAGGAAAGCCACCCGGGTCCGGTGTCGGCGCGTCGGCCCACGTCAGAGGCCATTCCTCGGCGGTCCCGGCGGGCGTCGGTGGACGTGACAAAGTAGGCACATGGAACTCAGGAGCGGTGTCGCTCGTTGGTTTGGCGGATTTCTGTCCAGGCGCTCGCCCGCGGCCCTCGATCGAACGCGCGAGGACCTCGTGGTGGTGGTGTCCGGCTTCGACGACGTCGAGGCATGCTCGACCACCCTCGAACGTGGCGCTGCGGGCGCGCCGGCATGGGTGCCCGATGCCCAGGCCGTGCTCCGGCATCACCTCCGTCTGCCGTCGGATCGGGTGCAGGAGGCGGTGGACGTCGCGGGTCAGGACGACTACGCGCTCGCGGACGAACCCGTGGTGGACGCGGACGGGGTCGCGACGGTGCTCCTCGAGCGGGTGCAGCTTCTCGACGCCCTGCACTGCTCCCAGGAGCGGTCGCGGATGGCCGGCCTGGCCCAGCGGCTCGGGGGCACCGCGCTGGGCTGGGAGGGGCTGCAGCCGCCGTCCGCGGGGTGAGCTCGGACGGGCGCACTAAGCTGCGGAACGTCAAATCTCCGCCCGACCGGTTGGTGGGCGTACAGCAGAAGGGGTCGTCATGGTGCGGCAGTCGGCAGCGCAGGCAGTGAATCGAGTGGCGGGCGCGGCCGACCGGACCTGGCCGGCGATTCTCGGGGCCCTCACCGACGGCAGGAATCTCACCGCCGACGACGCCGCATGGGCGATGGACGAGATCATGTCCGACAACGCCACCTCCGCGCAGATCGCCGCGTTCGGTGTCGCCCTGAAGATGAAAGGTGCGACGCCGCCCGAACTGCGCGGCCTCGCGGACGCGATGCTCGGCCACGCCCGGAGCGTGCCGGTCTCGCCGGACGTGGTCGACGTGGTCGGTACCGGCGGTGACCGCTCCAACACGGTGAACATCTCCACGATGGCGTCGGTCGTGGTGGCGGCGGCGGGTGTCCGGGTCGTCAAGCACGGCAACCGTGCCGCCTCCTCCAAGAGCGGTGGCGCCGACGTCCTCGAGGCGCTGGGCGTGCACATCAATCTCGGCGCTCAGGAGGTCGCGCGCTGCGTCGAGGAGGTGGGGATCGGGTTCTGCTTCGCGCCGGTGTTCCACCCGGCACTGCGCTTCGCGGGAGCGCCACGCAAGGAGATCGGCATCCCGACGGTGTTCAACGTCCTCGGGCCGCTGACGAACCCTGCCCGCCCGCGCGCCGGACTGATCGGCTGCGCCTTCGAGGATCTCATCGAGGTGGTCGCCGGGGTGCTCGCGGAGCGCGGCAACTCGGCGCTGGTGGTGCGCGGCGACGACGGACTCGACGAACTCACCACGTCGACGACGTCGGTGGTGCACGTGGTCTCGGGTGGCACCGTGCGCACCCGGAAGCTGGATCCGACGGATCTGGGCATCGCGCGGGTGCCGCTGGATGCGCTGCGCGGGGGCGACGCCCAGGCCAACGCGGCGGTCGCGCGCGGTGTGTTCGCCGGCGACGAGGGGCCGGTCCGCGACGCGGTGCTGCTGAATGCGGCCGGTGCGCTCGCCGCGTTCGACGGCGTCGGCGACAGCCTCGAGGAATCGCTGGCCGCAGGTCTCGAGAAGGCGGCCCGGGCAATCGATTCGGGTGCCGCCGCCACGGTGCTCGAGCGGTGGGCGGCGCTCACCACGGAACTGGCCGCCCACCACTAGACGCGCGGGGCCGCCTACTCGCCGAGCGAGAAGGCGGCCTCGATGTCCGCGCTGGAGTACGACTGGAACGCGATGTGCGTCGCGGTCTTGGTCACGCCGCGCACCTTGTTGATGCGCTCGGTCACGACCTCGGCGATCTGGGCGTGGTCGCGCACCTTGACGATCGCGATCAGATCGACGTCGCCGGCGCACGAGTAGACCTCGGAGACTCCGCCCAGGTCGGCGACCGCCTGTGCAGTCTCGGGGATCCGGTCGGCCTCGGCGTGGATCATGACGATCGCGTTGATCATGGCGCTCCTTCAGCTTTGCTGTCGTTCGACAGACACAGTAGGCGCTCGGGCTGTCCGGGCGAGCGTGCACCAGTCCTCCCAGGATCCGGCGCCGTGTGCGGGCTCGGACCAGCCGTGGCTGGTCCGGACGATCCGCACACCGTCGGCGTCGAGCCAGCGCGCGATGACTGCGAGCTCCTCGGGTGAGGCACCCCGCAGTGGCACCGGATCGGGGAGGACCGTCTCCGCCGATGCGACCAGTGCCTCGACCACCGGCATCGGCGCGACGCCACGCCTCGAGACACCCGCGGACGCGAGGCGTCCGGCCCGGACGACGGCGAACTCCCAACCGCCCTCCGGAGCCGGCCGGGCGGCGACCAGTTCGTCGACGGCGGCCAGCGCGGCGAGCCGTTGCACACGGCGCAGGGCGAGGCCGAGGATCGCCACGCGGTCCCGCAGACGGGCCGCGCTCTCGAACAACTCGGCGGCGGCGAGTTCCTCGATGCGAGCGCGCGCACGCCGCAGCGGCGCGTCGTCCTCGCCCCGGATCAGCGCCCGTGCCGTCTCGGGCGCGACGCGGTAGCCCCCCTCGTCGTCGGCGATCGCAGGACAACCTCCGATGTCCCGCGGCGGGCACTTCGGTCCGTGCCGCTGCCCCTTCCCGATCCGCGTCGTACAGGTCCGCAGCCCACAGAACTCGGCCACCGTCGCGGCGGCGTCCGTGGCGTCCGTCCGGGACCGGAAGGGGCCCAGGGCGTCTGCGGTGGGCGTACGGACCACGGAGAGGCGCGGAAAAGCCTCGTCGGTGAGCGTGATCCACCAGCCGCGCATCGGGAACTTGGAGCGCCGGTTGTACGGCGGCACGTGCGCGCTCAGCAGGCGCAACTCGCGCACCCCCGCCTCGAGCGGATGCGCGCACTCGACGTGGTCGACCCGGGTCGCGAGCGCGACCATCTCCTTCATCCGTCCGCGAGTCTCGGATCCGGTGAAGTAGTTGCGCACGCGTCGTCGCAGATCCGACGCGGTCCCCACGTAGAGCACCTCGTCCGACGGCCCGCGGAACAGGTACACGCCCGGCGACCGCGGAAGGTGGCTCGCCAGGGTGCGTTTGGCGCGTTGTTCCGACGTCACGCGCGGCAGGTAGTCGAGAAGTTCCGGCAGGCTGTGCACGCCCTGGTTGCCGACCCGCCCGATGAGCGCGTGCAATACGTCGACGGTGGCCCGGGCGTCGTCGAGCGCCCGGTGCGTCGGTGTGGTGTCCGCCCCCAGCAGCGCCGCGAGCGCCGACAGTTTGACCGAGGGCGCCTCGTCACGGCCCAGGACTCGGCGCGCGAGCTTCACGGTGCACAGCACCTGGAACTTGGGCCACGGCAGACCCTGTCGGGCGGCTGCCGCCTTGAGGAACCCGACGTCGAAGCCGGCGTTGTGCGCGACGAGTACTGCACCACCGGCGAACTCGAGGAAGGCCGGGAGCACCGTGTCGATCCGCGGCGCGGTGCGCACCATCGCCGTCGTGATCCCGGTGAGTTCGACGATGTACGGCGGAATCGCGCGGCCGGGATCGACGAGGGTGCCGAGCTCCCCGAGCACCTCGCCGCCACGCACCTTCACGGCCCCGATCTCGGTGATCGCGTCGGACTCCGAGCTTCCGCCGGTGGTCTCGAGGTCGACGACGACGAAGGTCGTCTCGCGCAAAGGGGTGTCGAGTTCGTCGAAAGTCAGTTGGAGGCCGTCGGCGGTTCGGGCGTTCGGCGATCTGCTCACGACCGCAGACCTTAGAGAGCCCCTCCGACAACGGCTCCGGTGGCGCATCGGACCCGTCCGCGGGCGTGGAGAGACGAGGATCACACCCGCCGTTCTCGGCGCCCGGATCGCATCGTGTGCGATCGCTGTTGGGCGAGTTCGGTTTCGGGCCGTTGCGGCGTGGTCGTGACGGACGCGGGCGGGCCGGGGTGTGGTCTTCGGCGGCCCCCGTGGATCTCGCGCTGACCAGTGGCGACCGGCGGTTCGTCGTTCGTCGCGCGCGTTCGCCGCCGCCGCGTGGGGGAAGCGGGGTGAACGCCCTGTGGGAGCGGAACCGAACTGGTTGTTATCCGTCCGTGATGTTGGGGCCGGGAGGATGCCTCGAACCCCGGCCAAACGATTGAAAAGTGCCGATTCGGCGCGTCCGGGTCGACACGGAGGATGCGCTTTCGTAATCTTCTCGAGACCTAGCGGAGTCTTGCCGTCCCACCCGGAACGGCATCGCTGGGCCCGCCTAATCGAAACCTCATCGAGGGGACGTGCCGGGAACCCAAGTTTCCTTTGGGGTGAATCCCGTCGAAGCCGCGTGTGCGGTGTCGACGGGTAGGGCTGATCTTCCCAGCCCGAACCCGTCAGCTAACTCGGTCGGCGGACGAACGGAAGAAACGGAGTTACCTTTCTCGTGGCGTCATCCAATCTCAAGCGTTCCGCGCAGCGCGCAGCCGTCGCCGGCGCACTTGCAATCGGAGCCGTCGCGGTCTCCGCGGCCCCGGCCATCGCCGATCCCGTCAACGTCCCGGGCGTCGGCACGGTCGACCTCCCCGGCGTGAACCAGGCTCAGGTCGACGCGGCCGTCGCGCAGATCGCCCCGATCGTCGCGCCTGCGCTGCCTACCGGCTCCGCCGATCTCGCGCCCGCCGCTCCGGCTTCGGTCGCGCCGATCCTCAGCGCCGGCCAGCAGGCCCTGCAGGCAGCGGAGAGCAAGCTCGGCGCCCCCTACGTCTACGGTGCCGCCGGTCCGGACGCGTTCGACTGCTCGGGCCTCGTGCAGTGGGCCTACAAGCAGGCCGGCCTCAACCTTCCGCGTACGAGCTACGACCAGGCCGCGGCCGGTTGGTCTGTCGCACGTGACGATCTGCAGGTCGGCGACGTCATCTCCTTCTACGGTGGCAGCCACTCGGGTATCTACGCCGGCAACGGCAACGTCATCCACGCGTCGACCGCCGGCCAGCCGGTGAAGCTCGCGCCGGTGTCGTCGATGCCTTTCGACGGCGCTCGCCGCTACGCGTAGTCGACACAACAGTTCTCGGTTCTCGGGGCGGGTCCGGTTTCGGACCCGCCCCGAGCCGTATCCGAACGCCGTTCGCACCGCGTCAGCTGTGGCATTCGCGACTGTGCGGCGTTCTGTTGTACCGGTGGGTAGACACGGACATATACCCTTCCGTAACCTATTCGAGACATTACGGAGCCCATCGCCGTGCGATGGAGACTGAATCCAGAAACGGAGTGTCGCGCAGCTGTGCCCGCTGACAAGTCCTCGCTCAAGTTCAAGCGCTCGATGTGTACTGCTCTGGCGACGGGGGTGCTCTCCCTGACCCTCGTGGGGTTGCCCGCAGGCTCGGCGGGTGCCGATCCCGTGCTGAGCAATCCGACCGCGGCGCTCGACCGCCTCGCGGAACTCTCCCGGGAATCCGAACGGACCACCGAAGCTCTCCACAATGCCCAGATCGATCTCGAGGGCAAGCAGGCGGCCCAGCGGGACGCGGAGGCGCGGTTGGCGCGCGACCGGGACGCCCTCGCAGCGGCCGAATCCCGGATCGATCAGTTCCGGCCCACGGTCGGCAAGCTGGCGGCCGCGAGTTACCAAGGCGCGCGGACCAATCGGCTCTATGCGCTGATGCTGAGCGATTCGCCGCAGCAGTTGCTGGACCAGATGGCTGCGCTGGACGCCATTTCGAACGAGACGTCGAAGGCCGTCGCGGGGTTCAAGCAGGCGTCGGTCGAGGCGTCCGCCGCCGCCGAGGCCTCGCGGGTGTCCGCGGACGCGGCGCGATCGGCCACCGACCAGGCCAGAGTCGTCAGCGACGATCTGCAGAACAAGCAGAGTGAGCTGCAGAAGCAGATCGAGTCGGTGACACAGGCGTTCGACCGTCTCACCGGCGCCGAGCGGGCTCAGCTGGCCGGTAGCTCCTTCCCGCCCGGGTTCGACGCCGGACGCATCCTGGGGAACCTGGCGCCCGGCACCGGCTCCGCGGCGCTGCAGGCCGGGATGACGCAGATCGGGAAGCCGTACAGCTGGGGCGCCACCGGCCCGGACGCCTACGACTGCTCCGGGTTGGTCGTGTGGGCGTACAAGCAGATCGGCAAGGTGCTGCCGCGCTCGAGCCAGGCGCAGGCGGGTGGCGGGACGCCGGTGGACAAGAGTCAGCTGCAGCCGGGTGACGTCGTGTTGTTCTACGAGGACGCCTCGCACGTCGGGCTGTACGCGGGCGACGGCAACGTACTGCACGCCTCCACCTACGGCACGCCCGTGAAGGTCGACTCGATGGCGTCGATGCCGTTCTACGGTGCACGCCGGTACTGACCCGCAGCCCGACCCGGTCGATACACGGCCCTCGAACGGACCCGATACCCAGGGGTATCGGGTCCGGTGTCGTCCGAGGCTCATACACTCTCGGACGTGTCCGCTGAAGATCGTTCGTCCACTGCCACGCCCCGGCGGCGTGTTCGGCGGTGGGAGTGGGCGGGTCTGCTCGGGCTGGGTGTGGCCGTCGCGCTGGTGCTGAGCCTGTCGGCGTTCGATCACGGTGACGACGAACCAGCCGCCCCGCCGGGTGCCGCCCCCGTGGGCAACCCTTACGAGGATGCGCGACGCGCGGGCGCGCAGGCCCTGCTCGACGAGTGGGCCGCCGCGGTGCGCACCGGTGACACCGATTCGTTGCCGGCGCTGTTCGATCCGAACGCCGAACCCGGCTTCCTCGAGTCGGAGATCCGCCGAGCGAACAACGCCGCGGGGGTTCCGTTCGGCGAGTTCGCCTACGACATCGGTGTCGAGCCGGAGACGCCGGTGGCGTCCGCGACCGCGGACGAACTCGGGGCTTCGGACGTGTGGGCGCCGACGGTGTACCTGCGTTACTCGATCGCGGGGGCCGACGCGCAGTCGACCCGCAAACCGGTGGCGCTGCTCCTGGCGCGGCACGGCGACGAGTGGAAGCTCGTCAGCGATTCCGGCGTGCCGGGTTCCGATCGTGAGACCTGGCGTGGCCCTTGGGATTTCGGTCCGGTGGCGGTTCGTCGGGTGGACGGTGAGGAAGGTCGGCCGTCGTTCGTGCTGGGGCCGACGACGCAGGCGCCGATGATCGACCTGCTGGCGAGCGAGGTCGGCGACGCCGTCGGTCACGTCACCGACGTGTGGGGTGAGGACTGGTCGCGCCGGGCCGTGGTCATGGTCGCGGGTTCGCAGGAGGAGTTCTCCTCGCTCGTCGGCAGTGATCACAGCGGGGCGGACATCGCTGCGGTCGCCGTGTCCGACGCGGTCGACCGGCGCTCGCGGACGGCGTCCGGTCAGCGCATCGTGTTCAGCCCGGAGTCGGCGGGGCGACTGACCGACCTGACGAGGGTGTCGGTGTTGCGGCACGAGCTCACCCACATCGCCGCGCGTCCGGTGACCGAGGACGGGTCGCCGATGTGGATGCTCGAGGGGTACGCCGACTACGTCGGTTACCGGGGTATCGAGGCGCAGTTCGGTCAGCTCGCACCCACCCTGGCGGCCGACGTCGCGAAGTCCGGGCCGCCGAGCAGGCTGCCCGTCGACGGCGACTTCCGTGGCGGTGGCGACACTGCTCGGCTCGCATACGAATCGTCGTGGTCGTTGGCGACTTTCATCGCGTCGCAGTACGGCGAGGGGCAGCTGGGTGCGCTGTACCGGGAGCTGGCCCGCGGGCCGGTTGCCGACGCGGAACTCGACCGCAGGATCCGCAGCGTGCTGGGGGTCGGGACCGACGAGCTGGTGCACGCGTGGGGTGTGTGGGTCAAGGAACAACTGTCCTGACCCTGGTGGCCGCCGCCCCGTCCGCGGGACCTACGGTGGACGCATGCGTCGAACCCTGTTGGTGACGAACGATTTTCCCCCCCGCCCCGGCGGGATCCAGTCGTACCTGCACACCTTTGCCGCCCAGTTGCCGCCGGACGAGCTGGTGGTCTACGCGCCCCGCTGGCGGGGTGACAGCCACATCCGTTTCGACGCCGAGCAGCCTTACCGCGTGGTGCGTCATCCCACGACGCTCATGGTGCCGACGCCGTTCGTCGCGCGCCGGGCCGCGAAGCTGGTGCGCGAGTACGCGTGCTCGAACGTGTGGTTCGGTGCGGCGGCGCCGCTGGCACTGCTCGCGCCGACGGTGCGCCGGGCGGGCGCGGACCGGGTGATCGCGTCCACCCACGGCCACGAGGTGGGCTGGTCGATGCTGCCCGGTGCCCGGCAGGCGCTGCGGCGGATCGGCGACACCACCGACGCGGTCACGTTCGTCAGCAAGTACACCCGTGGGCGCTTCGCGTCGGCGTTCGGGGCCGGTGCCGCGCTCGAACACCTGCCCCCCGGTGTGGACACCGACGTGTTCCGCCCGGACCCGGCGGCACGCGCGGAGCTGCGGGCCCGATACGGGCTGGGGGAGCGGCCCACGATCCTGTGCCTGTCCCGCCTGGTGCCCCGCAAGGGGCAGGATCAGCTCATCCGGGCGTTGTCGGCGGTGCGACGCCGCATCGACGGCGCCGTGCTGGTGATAGTCGGTGGCGGACCGTACGCGGAGCGCCTGCAGGCCCTCGCGCACGAGTGCGGGGTGGCCGAACACGTGGTGTTCACCGGGGGTGTCCCCGCGGCGGAGTTGGCGGCGCACCACACGATCGCGGACGTGTTCGCGATGCCGTGCCGTACCCGCGGCGCCGGGTTGGACGTCGAAGGTCTCGGCATCGTCTACCTCGAGGCGTCGGCGAGCGGCGTGCCGGTGATCGCGGGACGATCCGGTGGCGCACCGGAGACGGTGCGCGAGAACGAGACCGGGTACGTCGTCGACGGGACCTCGGTGGACGACATCGCGGCTGCGCTCGTCGAGGTGCTCGAGGACCGCGACCGCGCAGCGGCGATGGGCGCAGCGGGCCGGGAGTTCGTCAAGGCGCACTGGCGCTGGGACGTGCTCGGCGCCCGGCTGCGCCACCTGTTGTCCTGAACGGTCCCGCGCCGGAGAACGGGAACGCACGACGCCCGCAGCCCTTTCGGGGCCGCGGGCGTCGTGCGCCGTCGGGTGTGGGCTACTTGCTGTAGATCTGCTCGATGTCGGACGCGAAGCTCTCGTGGACGACGCCCCGCTTGAGCTTCATCGTCGGGGTGAGCTCGCCGGTCTCCTCGGTGAAGTCGACGGGCAGGATCCGGTACTTCTTGATCGCCTCCGCGTGCGAGACGAGCTTGTTGGCCTCGGCGATGGCGGCGTCGACCTCGGCGGTGAGATCGGGATCCGACAGCAGCTCCGAAACCGTTGTGCCGGCGGGCTTGCCGTTGCGCTCGTTCCAGGCGGGCAGTGCCTCCGCGTCGATCGTGATCAGCGCGCCGATGAACGGCTTCTGGTCACCGACGACGATTGCCTGGCTGATCAGCGGATGCGCCCGCAGGTGGTCCTCGAGCTGGGCAGGGGCGACGTTCTTGCCGCCGGCGGTGACGATGATCTCCTTCTTGCGGCCGGTGATCGTGATGTAGCCGTCGGAGTCGACGGTGCCGAGGTCGCCGGTATGGAACCAGCCGTCCTCGATCGCTTCCTTCGTGGCGGTCTCGTTACGCCAGTAGCCGGAGAACACCACCGGGCCGGACAGCATGATCTCGCCGTCCTCGGCGATCCGGACGGAGTTGCCCGCCAAGGGCTTTCCGACGGTTCCGACCTTCTGGTTGCCGATCGTGTTGACCGCGAACGCCGCCGTGGTCTCGGTGAGCCCGTAGCCCTCGTAGATGGTGACGCCGATGCCGCGGAAGAAGTGGCCGAGGCGCGCGCCCAGCGGTGCGCCACCGGAGATCGCGAGCTTGCAGTTGCCGCCGAGCGCGGCGCGCAGCTTCGAGTAGACGAGCTTGTCGAACACCGCGTGCTTGATGTTCAGCAGCAGGCCGGGTCCACCGTTGTCCTTCGCTTCGCTCCACGCGATCGCGGTCGCTGCGGCCGCGTCGAAGATCTTGCCCTTGCCCTCCGAATGGGCCTTCTGGCGTGCGGTGTTGTACACCTTCTCGAACACGCGCGGCACCGAGAGGATGAAGTCCGGCTTGTACTCGGCGAATGTCGGGACGAGGTTGGGGATGTCGCTCGTGTGGCCGACCGAGGCGCCCGCGTCGAACGCTGCGATGCTCACGGCGCGAGCGAGGACGTGCGCGAGCGGCAGGAACATCAGCGTGCTGACGCCCGGCGTGGTCAGCAGATCCCCGAGGCTCGAGGCGATGATGCCCTTGGACTCGGCGATCAGGTTCGAATGGGTGAGCTGGCAGCCCTTCGGGCGGCCCGTGGTGCCGGAGGTGTAGATCAGTGTGGCCGGATCGCTCGCCTTCAGTGCTGCCCTGCGAGCGCGGATCTCGTCGTCGGAGACCTCGGTTCCCTGCGTGGTGAGCACCTCGACGGCACCGGCGTCCGCGCCGGACGGTTCGATCTGGAGGACCGCGCGCAGGTCGGGCGCCGCCTCGGCGACCTCGGCCACGGTCTTCGAATGCTGATCGGTCTCGACGACGAGGCCGATGGCGCCGGAGTCTTCGAGGATCCACTTCACCTGCTCGGCGGACGACGTCTCGTAGATCGGCACCGTCACGCCGCCGGCGGACCAGATTGCGTAGTCGATGAGCTGCCACTCGTAGCGGGTGGCCGACATCAGGGCGACCCGGTCGCCGGGCTGGACGCCGCGGGCCACGAGGCCTTTCGCGACGGCTGTCACCTGTTCCGCGAACTCGCGGGCCGTCACGTCGACCCACGATCCGTTCACGAGTCTGCGGAAGACCACGTGATCGAGCTTCGTCGCTGCGTACTCGTAGACCGAGTCGACCGCGGACGCGTCCTCCGGAATCGTGAATGTGGCAGGAACGCTGAACTCGGGCACGACGACCTCCGAACACTGAAGATACTGACGAGTAGGGCTTGCTGATCCTCACGATAGACGGCCCGCGCGTGACGTGCGGCACTGCCACCTACCTGCGGCTGCTCGCATGGTCGTCCGTCCAGGTGTAGTCCAGATCACCGACCTGGCAGGCGGTGTGTGAAGCTGTGAGGGTGAGCAGCATTCAGGTCGCCGACCAGACGTTCGTCGCCGCAGCCCCCGAGAAGGTGGCCGCCCGCGTGTCCGTGCCCGCGCGTTGGCGCGCGTGGTGGCCGGATCTGGTCCTCGACGTGCGCGAGGACCGGGCCGAGAAGGGCGTCCGCTGGACCGTCGCGGGACCCCTCACCGGAACGATGGAGGTGTGGCTCGAGCCGGTGATGGACGGAACCGTCGTGCACTACTTCCTGCACGCGGAGCCGACCGGGGTATCGCCGCAGGCTCTCGCGTCACTCGACCTGGCCGGGATGAACCACGCCCGCCGCCTCGCCGGTAAGACGATGACCTTCGAGATCAAGCAGCAACTCGAGGCGGGACGCGCCGCCGGGGAGCCGCCCGCGTAGCGAATTGTGCGCGAGGTCGGCAATCGTGTGAGATGAACGAGCGGTACGCGCGCACCGCGTCGTTCTGAAAGGAAGCGTCCGAGGCATGGCCGAGAAGACCAAGAGGTCGATCACCATCGACGCCCCCGCCGCCGAGGTGATGGGTGTGATCGCGGACTTCGGCGCCTACCCGTCCTGGGTGGAGGCCGCCAAGTCCGTGGAGGTCCTCGCGTCGGGACCCGACGGCCGCGCCGACGAGGTGCGGTTCGTCCTCGACGCCGGAATGGTCAAGGACACCTACGTGCTCCGCTACCGCTGGGCGCCGGACGGCATGGCGGTGAGCTGGGACCTGGTGTCCGGTGAGATCCAGAAATCGCAGCACGGCTCGTACACGCTCGAGCCCGAGGCCGGCGGGGGGACCCGTGTCACCTACGAACTGACCGTCGATCTCACGATCCCGATGATCGGGCTGTTCAAGCGCAAGGCCGAGAGAGTCATCACCGACACGGCGCTCAAGGAACTCAAGAAGCGGGTCGAGGGCTGAGCGCCGCAGCTTCGGGATCGGGTGCCGCAGTCCGGTTCTTCGTCGGCAAGGGCGGTGCCGGAAAGACGACGATGGCGGCTGCCACGGCGGTCGGCGCGGCCTCGAACGGTGAGCGCGTCCTCCTGGTCTCGCTCGATCGTGCGCACGGGCTGGCCGACATGCTGGACCACCCGATCGCGCCGGGAGAACCGACGCGCGTGGCACCCGCACTGGACGTCCTCGAGATCGACACGCTGGCGTTGCTCGAGGAGCGCTACCGGGGGTTGGTCGCGCTGCTGGCACTGGGCGGAGCGCACGATCACGGCGCCGACCTGACCGACCTGGCGCCGGAGGAGCTGACCGGACTGCCGGGCGTGGAGGACGTACTCGGGCTCGGCGAGGTGGTGCGGTCGGCCGACGAATCACGTTGGGACACGATCGTCGTCGACTGCCCCGCCACCTCCGACGCGCAACGCCTGCTGTCCCTGCCCGAATCGGTGGCCGGATACATCGAGCGGGTGTGGCCCCAGCACCGCCGCATGGCGGCACTCACCTCGGGCGACACCGGCATCGCCGTGGTCGTCGCGATGGTGGATCGCGTGCTGGAGACCGCGTCGGCGATCGCGGCGCTGCTCTCGGATCGGGAGCGGACGACGATCCGGGTGGTGACGACGGCCGAGCGGATGGCGGCGGCGGAGACACGCAGATTGCTGTCGGCGCTGGCTCTCGGGGCGCTGCGGGTCGATGCCGTGATCGTCAACGGGCTGCTGCCGGACATCGAAGCGGACGAGTCCAATGCCGGCGGCTGGTACCGCGCTCGCCGCGGTGCGCAGGACTCGGTTCTCGCGGATCTGCGCGTGGCCGCCGGGGACGCCGTCGTGCTTCCCGTCGACCAGCTGGCGACCGAGCCGATAGGGTTGAAGGCTCTGGACGGCGTGGCGCGCATCCTCTACCCGGGCGTATCCCGCCCGTCGGCGGCGCTCACCGCCGATACCGAACCCATCCGGGTAGCGCTCGAATCAGGATCGGGTGGCCTCGAATCGGTGTATGCGATGCGCATGCACCTGCCGCTCGCGGACCCCCGGGCATTGACGTTGGGACGAGTGGAGGACGACTTGGTGGTGGGGGCCGACGGGAAGCGCCGTCGCGTCAGGCTGGCATCGGTGCTCCGACGGTGCACCGTGCGCGACGCGGATTTCGACGGCACCGACCTGGTCGTGCGGTTCGTGCCGGACCCGGCGGTGTGGCCGCAGTGACCGGTGAGCACGCCGAGATGGTCGCGGAATTGAGGGCCCTGGCCGAGACGGTTCTCGAGCGGATCGAGCCGATCCTGCAGAAGGCGGCGCGGGGCGCCGAGGCCGCCGCGGAATCCGACGGGCCCGAGTCGGCCGGCCAGACGGGATGCAGCAGCTGTTCGTGGTGTCCGCTGTGCGCCCTCGCCGCGCTGATCCGGGGTGAGCAGCACGACCTCGTCACGGCGGTGGCGGGTCATGCGTCGGCCCTGCTCGCGGTGCTGCGTGAGGTGCTCGACGGGCAGCAGGACGCCGCCGCGGCGCGCGCGGGGCAGGCGCCGGAGCCGCCCGAACAGGCCTCCGCCTTCGTGCCGATCCACATCACGATCAAGGACTGATCCGCACCGCCCGGCGGCGACCGCACGCAGCGGTGTGGGCACAATCGTCGACGTGAACAGCGTCGAAGAGCTCACCGTCGGAGTGGACGTCGGGGGGACGAGTATCCGCGCGTCGGTGGTCGACGTCCGCGGTGAGGTCGTCGACACCGCGCAGGCGCCGACGCCGCACTCCGCCGACGCCCTCGAACAGGGCATCACCCGCGCCGTCCGGGAGCTCACGTCACGGCACCGGATTGCGGCGGTGGGGCTCGCGGTGGCGGGCTTCGTCGACTACGACCGCACCACGGTCCGGTTCGCGCCGCACCTGCCGTGGGTGGACGCACCCGTCGCTCGCCGTCTCGGAGACCGGCTTTCGCTGCCGGTCGTGCTCGAACACGACGCGAACGCGGCGGCCTGGGCGGAAAGCCGCTTCGGTGCGGCCGGAGGTGGCCGGAACGTCGTGGTCGTGGCGATCGGGACGGGTATCGGGGCAGCGCTGCTGATCGACGGCCGCTTGTACCGGGGCAGCTTCGGCGTGGCACCGGAACTCGGACACCTGCAGGTCGTGCCCGACGGCCGGGTGTGCGCGTGCGGCAAGCGCGGGTGTTGGGAGCGGTACTGCAGCGGGACCGCGCTGGTGGACACCGCACTCGAAATGCTCGCGGCCGAGCCGTCCGGCTCGACGGTCCTGGCGCGGGACGTCGCCGTCGATCCGGGCGCGTTGACCGGCCGACGGATCGCGGCGGCCGCGCGGGAGGGGGACCCGGTGGCGCTCGCGACGTTCGCGGACTTCGCGCGGTGGCTCGGGGTGGGGCTCGCGACGGTGTCGGACATCTTCGATCCGGACCTCGTCGTCATCTGCGGCGGCGTGGGCAGTTCCGCATCGCTGTTCCTGGACGAGGCGCGCGAGCACTACGCGCGACTGGTCACCGGCGCGGGGCACCGGCCGCTCGCTCGGATCCGGCACACCCAGTTGGGGGAGGCGGCCGGAATGATCGGTGCCGCCGACCTCGCGCGCCGGGCGCTGGCCGGTCCGCGTTGACGCAGCGGAGCGCACCAACACGGTGTGGCAGCCGTCCAGACTGCTGAGTACAGTCATTGCGTAGGTGGCCGCCCTGGCAGGCCTCGGGGGAACGAGCTCGGACGGAAGGACGCCATGTGGTACTGGCTGTTTAAGTACGTGTTGTTGGGTCCTGTCATGTGGCTCCTCGGGCGGCCGAAACTGGAAGGCGCCGAGAACATTCCGACGGACGGCCCGGCGATTCTGGCCAGCAACCACCAGGCTGTACTCGACTCCTTCTTCCTTCCGTTGCGCTGCCCGCGCCGGATCACGTTCCTCGCCAAGAGCGAGTACTTCACCGGCACCGGGTTCAAGGGTGCCTTCCAGAAGTGGTTCTTCTCGGCCGTGGGTCAGGTGCCGATCGACCGCACCGGTGCCGACGCCGCCAAGGACGCGCTCGACGCCGGGCTGCGGGTCCTCGGCCAGGGCAAGCTGCTCGGCATCTACCCGGAGGGCACCCGCTCGCCCGACGGCCGTCTGTACAAGGGCAAGACCGGCATGGCGCGCCTCGCACTCGAGTCGGGCGTCAAGGTCATCCCGGTCGCGATGATCGGCACCGCGAAGGTCAATCCGATCGGTTCCAAGATGTGGCGGCCGGCGAAGGTCACCGTCCGCATCGGCGAGCCGATCGACTTCTCCCGGTTCGAGGGCATGGGCGGCAACCGTTTCGTCGAACGTGCCATCACCGACGAGGTCATGTACAAGCTGATGGGCTTGTCCGGTCAGGAGTACGTCGACATCTATGCCGCCAGCCTCAAGGACCCGGCGCCCGCCGCCGAGCCGGTGACCGACATCGACCGCGTGCCCGACACGCGCGCCGGGTAGCGGGCGGGTGACGCTCGGTCGGCTCGGCCGATCGGCCGCCGCCGCAGGGCTGCTCGCCCTCGTCGGTCCCGCCGTGTGGATCGGCGCGGTCGCGGCTGGGCGCATGCACCGTGCGGCCCGAGCCCCCCGGGCGCCCGTCGCGGTCGTGCTCGGTGCGCGGGTACGGGACGGCCGCCCGATGAAGTTCCTCCAAGGACGTCTCGACACGACCGCACGTCTGGTGCGGGACGGCAAGGTGGCCGTCGTGCTGGTCTCCGGCGACGCGCACGGGCGGTCGGGCGACGAGATCGCCGCGATGGTCGAGTACCTCGTCGAGGTGGGAGTTCCGCGAACGTCGATCGTCGCCGACCCCTATGGGCTCGACACCTACGACACGTGTGTGCGGGCGGCGGAAACGTTCGGAATCCGAAACGCGCTCTTCGTGACTCAGCCTTTCCATCTGCCACGCACCGTCGCGCTCGCCCGCGCCGCCGGAATCGAGGCCCACGGGGTGTACGCGGGCCGGGCCGGCGGCAGGAGATCCACACTGGTGAGGAACACGGTGCGCGAGATGCTGGCGTATCCGAAGGCGGCACGGGACGTCCTGTCGGGGAGAGATCCGGAAGTCGGTTCCGCGCCGGACGATTCGGTGACGGCAGCACTGTCGAGTCACCGCCCGAAATGACGACCTGACGGTATGTTCCGTGGGTGTCCGTCGTCTCGTTCGCCCGCACTCGGCCCCGCCTGTTCTGGTCGCTGATCGCCGCACTCGTCGTCGCCCTGTATCTGTCGTCGCTGGGTGTCTACGCCGCGAGTGACGACAGTGATGCCGGATGGACGGAGGTGACGCCCGATGCCGACGAGGTGCTCGTCATCGTCTCCCTCACCGAGGTCCGTCCCAGCACGTCGCGGGTCGACGTCGAGGTCTCGGTGGCGCCCGGCGCCAGCTTCCTCGATTCCGGCGGAGCCGATCTCGCGCGCGAGATGACCGTCCTCGTCTCGCCGAGTATCGCCCGGACGAAACTCGTCCTCCCACAAGGGACGTCGGTGACGACGTTCGACACCCAGGTGCTGCTCGACGGGCAGGCCGGACGGTGGCCCTTCGACCGGTTCGTCGTCGATCCCCTCGTGGTGACGGCGTACACCGGATCCGGATCGGGCGTGCAGGCCCATCCCACCCGTGTGCTCGTCGACGGGGAAGCCGAGGGCTGGACCGTCGGCGACGACGTGCTCTCGGCGGACGGCCAGGACGTCCAGGAGGTACGCGTGGAGGTGCACCGGTCCGGCGGCATCCTCGTCTACTCGGCGCTGCTGTTGGCGATGATGGTGATCCTGGCGGCGCTGGCGGCGTTCGTGTCGATCCAGACCGCGCGCCGCCGCCGCGTCGTGCACACCGACATGCTGGGCTGGATGGCCGCGATGGTCTTCGCGGTGATCCCGATGCGCAACATCCTGCCCGGCGCGCCCCCGATCGGCGCCTGGGTCGACATCACCGTCACGGTATGGGTGATCGTGACCCTCGTGGTGTCGTTGGCGCTGTACGTCTACTGCTGGTGGCGCGACACCGCGGGCGAGACCGTGTCAGGCGGTGGGCGCCAGCTGCGTGGGGGAGTCGGCGACCCCGGCGCGGAGACGGGCCCGCCGGCCGAGGGACAGCGTCACCGCGACCATCACGGCGAGTGCCCACCACACGTAGGACGACGCGAGGAACTGGTCCCACAGCGGCCAGCCGGTCCCGTCCCAGCGGCCGACGCCGAGCTCCCAGTGCGGGGCGAGGACGAACAGCACGAAACTGGCAGCGACGGCGGCGCCGAGGACGACGCTGCGGCGCCGGTAGGCGGCCACGGCGAGGACCATCAGCAGAGGCGCGACCCAGACCCAGTGGTGTGACCACGACACGGGCGAGACCAGCAGACCGAACAACGCGTTGACGAACAGCGCCACGACGGGCAGCCCGGCCGCGAAGGCCCGATGCATCGCGACGGCGGCGAGCGCGAGCACGGCCACGCTCAGCACCAGCCACAGCACGGTCCGCATCGACGGGTCGAGCCCGAGCCGGGCGAGGACGCCGGTGAGGCTCTGGTTCGCGGGGTAGGCCGGGCCGCCGATGCGGCTCGAGTCGAACAGCGTCTCGGTCCAGTACTCCCACGAGTCGGCGCGGGCGACGAGGAAGCCGATGGCGCCGAACGCCACGAAGCTCGTTCCGGTCGTGACCGCGGCCCGGAAGTCCTTGCGGAACAGGAAGTACAGGATGAACACCGCGGGGGTGAGCTTCACGGCCGCGACGAATCCGATGAGGATGCCGCGCGGCCACGGAGTCTTCTTCATCAGACAGTCGGCTGCCACGAACACCATCAGCAGGATGTTGACCTGGCCGTAGTCGAACGTCGAGCTGACCGGCTCCAACGTGAGAGCGGCCGCCGTGCCGCCGAGCGCCGTCCACACCAGGGTCGTGCGCGGACGCACACCCACCGACGCGAGCGCCAGTACGAGCGTCGCGACCAGTGCGGCCAGGGACAGCACGGTGAGCACCGCGCCGGCCGCCTGCAGCGAGATCCACGACATCGGGGCGAACACGACGGCGGCGAGCGGCGGATACGTGAACGGCAGGTGCTGGCCGAAGAACGTCGGCGGCAGCTCGCCGTAGAGCGGGTCCCCGGCCGCGAAGACGGCGCCGCCGAGGCGGTAGACGTCGAGATCGATGTGGTACTGGAAGCCCACGTCGCGCACACCCGGGAAACCGACCAGGTAGAAGAGGGCCCCGAGGGTGAACGCGGCGGCCACGACGACCCTGGCCGCGAGGACGGCGGCGGGGCTCCACGTCGTCTTCGGCGGTGCGCCGTCGTCCGCGGGGGAGGGGCCGGCGAAGTCGCTCGTGGGGTTGTGCACCACCACATCCTTCTACGAACACGGGGCACGGTGTCGAGTGACCCCGCGAGCGGGGCAGTGTCGAGGGCTCGGGATCCGGGGCATAGGCTCCCCACCGTGCGCTACTTCTACGACTGCGAGTTCATCGAGGATGGTCGCACAATCGAGCTGGTCTCGATCGGTGTGGTGTGCGAGGACGGGCGTGAGTTCTACGCCGTCTCCACCGAGTTCGATCCGGACCGCGCCGGCAAGTGGGTGCGCCGCAACGTGCTGCCGAAGCTGCCCTCGCCGTCGTCGCCGGTCTGGAAGAGCCGCGCACGCATCCGTGACGACCTCATGAAGTTCCTGGTTCCCCGGCCGGGCATCGAACCGGAGCTGTGGGCATGGGTGGCGGCGTACGACCACGTCGTGCTGTGCCAGCTGTGGGGCGCGATGACGGAGCTGCCGTCGTGCATGCCGCGCTACACCCGTGAACTGCGTCAGCACTGGGAGACGAACGGTTCCCCGCCGCTGCCGCCGGTTCCCGACGACGCCCACGACGCGCTCGCCGACGCCCGGCACAACCTCGCGAAGTTCGAGGCGATCGAGGCGTTCCGCTCGGTCCGGTGACGCGAATCACGAGCCCCGGCCGGGGCAACGATTCCGTGTGAATGGGGGCCTTCGCTCACCCCACCCGGGCGAGGCGAATATCCTGTAGTGGTGAACTGGACTGTCGACGTTCCGATCGACCGCTTGCCCGAACTCCCGCCGCTGCCCGCAGCCATGCGAGATCAGCTGGATGCGGCGCTGGCCAAGCCCGCCGCGCAGCAGCCGCAGTGGCCCGCCGACCAGGCGGCCGCGATGCGTACCGTCCTCGAGAGCGTGCCTCCCATCACGGTGGCCGGTGAGGTCGAGGCGCTGTCGCAGAAGCTGGCCGAGGTGGCTCGCGGTGAGGCCTTCCTGCTGCAGGGCGGCGACTGCGCGGAGACCTTCGCGGACAACACCGAACCGCACATCAAGGGCAACATTCGTACGTTGCTGCAGATGGCCGTCGTGCTCACCTACGGTGCGAGCATGCCGGTCGTGAAGGTGGCGCGAATCGCCGGCCAGTACGCCAAGCCGCGCTCGTCGAACACCGACGCGCTGGGTCTGCCGTCGTACCGCGGCGACATGGTGAACTCGCTCGTCGCCGACGAGGCCGTGCGTGTCCACGATCCGTCACGCCTGGTGCGGGCCTACGCCAACGCCAGCGCGGCGATGAACCTCGTGCGGGCCCTCACCGGTTCGGGGATGGCCGACCTGCACAAGGTCCACGACTGGAACCGTGAGTTCGTCTCGTCTTCGCCCGCCGGCGCCCGCTACGAGGCGCTGGCCGCCGAGATCGACCGCGGCCTGCGGTTCATGAACGCGTGCCGCGTCACCGACCCGAACCTGCAGTCGGCGCAGATCTACGCCAGCCACGAGGCGCTGGTGCTCGACTACGAGCGCGCCATGCTGCGTCTCGACAACACCGACGATCACCCCAAGCTGTACGACCTGTCGGCGCACTTCCTGTGGATCGGCGATCGCACCCGGCAGCTCGACGGCGCGCACGTCGCGTTCGCCGAACTGGTCGCGAACCCGATCGGCCTCAAGATCGGCCCGTCGACCACGCCGGAGCAGGCCGTCGAATACGTCGAGCGCCTCGACCCGACCAACAAGCCGGGCCGGCTGACGCTGATCTCCCGCATGGGCAACGGCAAGGTGCGCGACCTGCTGCCCCCGATCATCGAGAAGGTGCAGGCCACCGGTCACCAGGTGATCTGGCAGTGCGATCCGATGCACGGCAACACCCACGAGGCCACCACCGGCTACAAGACCCGCCACTTCGACCGCATCGTCGACGAGGTCCAAGGCTTCTTCGAGGTCCACAACGGACTCGGGACCCATCCGGGCGGCATCCACGTCGAGCTGACCGGTGAGAACGTCACCGAGTGTCTCGGCGGCGCGCAGGACATCTCCGATCTCGACCTGTCCGGTCGCTACGAGACCGCATGCGATCCGCGCCTGAACACCCAGCAGTCGCTCGAACTGGCGTTCCTCGTCGCGGAGATGCTGCGCGACTAGCCCGAACAGCTGAAGGGTCCCTTCGTACGCTCGCAGCGCACGAAGGGGCCCTTCAGCTGTTTTCGGGAAATCGTCAGAGCAGGGATGTGATGGTGACGGTGCCGCCGGGGGCGACGCGGTCGCCGGCGCCGGGGCTCTGCGAGATGATCAGTGAGCGGTCCGAGCTGACGATCTGGCGCACCTCGTACTGCAGCCCCAGCTTGTCCAGTTCGGACTTGGCGGACGAGACCGAGCGGCCGAGCAGCGCCGGAACCTTCACGGCGTTCGACACCTTCAGCACGACGCTGGTACCGGCCTTGACGGACGTACCCGCCGCAGGATCGGTGCCGACGGCGTCGCCGGCGTCGATCTTGTCGTCGAAGACCTGCTGGACGTCGCGGACGGTGATGCCGACCGAGTCGAGCGCCTTGCGGGCCGCGTCCTCCGACATCCCCTCGACCCCGGGGACGTCGACCGGCGGTGCGCCCTTGCTGCGCAGCATCCGGACCTCGGAGCCCACCGAGAGCACGGTGCCCGGCGCGGGCTCGAGGGCGGCGATCCCGCCGACGGGAACCCGCGCGCTGAACGCCTCCCCACCGTCGACCGGCACGAAGGTGCGCTCGCGCAGGCTCGCCTCCACGGCCGCGACGTCGCCGCGGCCACCGACCTCGGGCACCGTCGGGCGCCCCAGCGAGACCAGCAGGACCACCGACGACCCGCGTGTCACGCGCTCACCGGCCGCGGGATCGGTGCCGACCGGCGTGTCGATCGCCACCGTGTCGGAGTACGCCCCGCGGGTCTCCACGCTCAGACCGGCCGCCTCGATCTGCGAGGTGGCGCCGGCCTTGTCGAGACCGTCGACGGCCGGAATCGCAGCGTAGCGACCCGACCCGAGCCACCACCCACCGAAACCGAGCGCGCCGGCGACCAACAGGATCACCAGCAGCCACACCAGAACTGTCCGCCGCGAACCGTGCTGCGGCGACCCGGGCGCGCCGAAGGGGCGCCGGTCCGGGGGAGCGTCGAGCGGTGAGACATCGTCGTCGGCAGGCCGCGGCGTCACCGTCGTCACGACCTTGGTGTGCTGGACGCCGTCCTGGGGGGCCGCCGCCGGGGTGACCGTGGTCGGTGCGTCGGCGGCCGGGACGGGCCGACTCCCGGGCTCGGCGTACGGTCCCGGCGCTCCGGGCGCGCGTGGTGTGACGGCCGTGGGCGTCGCGGACTGCTGCGCGGAGCGGCGCGGCGCGGGCACCCGGTAGTCCGGCAGCCCCAGCTGCGTACTCACCGTGCGCAGTTGCGCCGCCATCGCGCCGGCGTCGGCGAAGCGCTGCTCCGGATCGCGTTCGGTCGCGCGGACCACCAGGTCGTCGAACTCCGCCGGCACGCCGTCGATGACGGTGCTCGGCTCCGGGACGTCGTTGTCGATCCGCTGGTACGCGATCGACAGCGACGTGTCGCCCGTGAACGGTGTGGCGCCGGTCAGCATCTCGTACAGCAGCACCCCGGCCGCGTAGACGTCGCTGCGGGCATCCGCGGTCCCGGTGGTGACCTGCTCGGGTGACAAATATGCGGCAGTACCGAGGATCACGCTGCGCGACGTCGTGCCGGCCGCGGCGATCGCCCGGACCAGTCCGAAGTCGGCGATCTTCACGTCGCCGGAGTGCGAGATGAGGACGTTCTCGGGCTTGATGTCGCGGTGCACCAGGCCGGCGCGGTGCGCGACGGCGAGCGCCTCGAGCACCGGCCGCGCGACGGCGGCCGCGGCGTGCGGGGGCATGGGCCCGCGCTCGCGCAGCAGTTCGCGCAACGTGCCGCCCTCGACGAGCTCCATCACCAGGAAGGCGTGCTCGCCGTCGCTGCCCTGGTCGTGGACCGCCACCAGCCCGGGATGGGCCAGGCGGGCCACCGCCCGGGCCTCGAACTCGAACCGGGCCAGGAACTGCGGATCGGCGGCGAACTGCGGATCCATCACCTTGATCGCGACGGGGCGATCCAGACGCAGGTCCATGCCGCGATAGACGGTGGACATGCCGCCCCGCGCAATCGGCGCATCGATGCGGTAGCGCCTGTCCAGCACCACACCGATCAACCGTCGACCTCCGGGATTCACGCTCGCGCCCCTCGCTTCCGTGCACAGATTCATCTCGATCGTAGTCAGCAGACGCCGCCCGACCCGATTCCACGGCGGGACCCTGGTCGTACCGTCTCCGCCGACCCGATAACGTTACGGGAGTGAGTGCTATCCCTTACTGCGATGACGTGTTGGACCGCTCGATCCCGCTGCTTCAGTTGGCGGACGTGTCGAAGCAGATGGGCATCGTTGTCACCCACGTCCATCAGCTGCTGCGCGACCACAAGCTGATCGCGGTCCGCCGCGACAGCGTCGTCGGTGTTCCCGAGGCGTTCTTCGGCGACGACGGCCAGCCGGTCCGGCTGCTGTCGGGCCTCATCGTCGTGCTGCGCGACGGCGGATTCGACGACGAGGAGATTCTGCGCTGGCTCTTCACCGAGGACGAGTCGCTGTCCGCCACGCCCATCGAGACGATGCACACCGACCAGGCGCGTGAAGTGGTTCGCCGCGCCCAGTCGATGGCCTTCTGACACAGCACCGCGTAGCGGCCGGGCGGCGGGTCAGACCTGTCGCCCGGCCGTACCTGCTCTCGCCCGGGTGGCGCGCACCAGCAGCGGCAGCGCCACCGCGAGCCGTCGGCGCCTCGACACGACCGCGCGACGATCGAACACCCGGAACCCGCTGCGTTCCACCTCGTCGAGGATCTCCGAGTAGAGCGTGTAGGCCGCCCGGATGCCCGGCCGGGCCCGCGGATCGAGCATGTTCAGCCCCGGCTCGGCCTCGCGATAGAGCGCCCGGGTGAGGGCCGCGACGTGTCCCAGTGCTCGCCGCACTCGCGGATCGACGAGGCCCGTCTCCCTGCAGTGCCGCAGCAGCTCCGTGTCCACGCCGAAGGCGGCGAGGTCGTCCGCCGGCAGATACACCCGGCCCCGCGCGAGATCCTCGCCGACGTCGCGCACGAAGTTCGTCAGCTGGAAGGCCTCGCCGAGCGCCGCGGCATGCGGCTTCGCCTCGTCGAGACGTGTCGTGGTGCCGAGGACCGGCAGCATCTGCAGCCCGATCACGACCGCCGATCCGTACATGTAGCGCCGCAATGTCGCCATGTCCGGGTACCCGTCCTGGAAGTCCGGGGTGCCCGGGATGTCCATCCGCATCGAAGCGAGGAATGCGCGGAAGTACTCGACCGGAATCGCGTACCGGTCGATGGTGTCCGCGACCGCCCGCACGACCGGCCCGGACCGGGGGTCGGTCACCGGACGTCCGGCGAGCGCGGCGGCGAGCTCGGCCTCGATTCGGTCGACCGCGGCGATCCGCTCGGCGGCCGGGTCGGCCGCGTTGTCGGCACTGTCCACGTCCACGACGTCGTCGACGGTGCGGGCGAACCCGTACAGGGCGTGCACCGCCGGCCGCCGATCCGCGGGCAGCAGTCGCGTTGCGAGGTAGTACGTCCTACCGTGCTCGGCGGCGAGTTCACGGCACATCCGATAGGCCGCGCCCAGATCGGAGTCCCGTGGCGGTGTCACAGCGGTGACGGCCGCCGATCGGGACCGCTGACCAGTGCCTCGGAGACGGCTGTGGCTTCCGGTGCCTCCGGCAGGCGGATGTCCGGTGTCGGCTCGGCGACCGACCGCAGTCGCAGCGGATCGACCGTCTTGAGGGACACCGCGGCCACGACCGCGACGAACGTCGCGAGCGCGACATGCAGGAATGTGTAGAGGCCGATCGATCCGTCGGGCTGGAAGACGAGCATGAGCCACGTCGACAGGCCGACGAGGACCTGCAGGGTGCGGGTCGACATCGCGAAGCCGGCTGCGATCGCGAGCGGCCACGAGTAGTACCAGGGCAGGGCGGCCGGGGACAGGATCACGATCGCGACGAGGGCGATGAGGATGCCCAGTACCGCGTCGCGTTCGGTGCGCCGGAAGCGCCACCACACCCAGACGAGGGTCGTGACGAGGGCGACCGCGCAGATGGCGCGGGTGACCTCGAGGACCGGGGCCAGCGTCGCGCCGGTGAACCAGCCCGTGCCGACGGTCACGAGATGCGCCATGATCGTCGGCAGCGACAGCCAGTTGATGATCTTCGCGGACCCCTGCAGCGCCGTGAGCCAGCCGAGCCCGACACCTGCGACCGCCGACGCCGCGGTGAAGACCGCGACGAACACCGCGACACCGATGCCGGCCGTCTTCACGAACGATGCCAGCGGGGTGGCGGGCTCGCGGCCCTCGGCCTGGGCGCGCTCGCGTTCGTGGATCATCCAGATCCACACGATGAACGGCAGCGCGATCCCGGCCATCGCCTTGACCGCGACTCCGATCGCGATGACCGCCACCGCCGGAACATGCTTGCGATCGAGGGCCAGCGTGACGCCGGCGACCATGAGGCCGACCATGAGCAGCTCGTTGTGGACGCCGCCGACGAGGTGGATGAGGACCAGTGGATTGAGCACCGCGAGCCACAGCGCGATCGCCGGGTTGCCGCCCAACTGCCGAGCGAGGCGGGGCAGCGCCCACATCATCAGCGCGAGGCCCGGGAGCATCGTCAGGCGCAGCATCATGGTGCCGGCGATCACGTTGTCGCCGGTGAGGCTGGTGATGCCCTGGCCCAGCAGCAGCGAGATCGGCCCGTACGGCGCGGTCGTCGTGGTCCACACATTGCTGACGTTGTCGAGCAGGATGCCGGGGTTGGCGACCGGCCCCACCGCGTACGGGTCGAACCCGTCCCGCAGGAGCGCGCCCTGAGCCAGATACGAGTAGGCGTCGCGACTGAACATCGGCACCGCGAGGAGCATCGGGGCGGTCCAGATCGGCACCGTCCACATGAGGGCACGAACCCCGACTCGGCTCTTGATCGCGGAGCGGCCCAGTCGCACCCACGCGGCAACCATTGCGAGGACGCCCGCCCAGATGACGATCGTGGACAACACGTAGCCGTGCCCGAACCGCAGCCACGACAGGTTGGCGTCCTCGAGCAGAGGGTCGTGCCGGCGCACGCTGCCGGCACCGAAGCCGCCGAACGTGATCATCAGGGCGCCGATGAACCCGAGCACGGTGGCGTGGCCTTCGGGAGTGCGCAGATAGTCGCCGGCGGCGCGCAGCCACGAACGGTCGGACGCGGTGTCGAGGGGTCCGGAAGGGGCCGACATCGGTACAGATTCCTCCCCCGGATGAGGTGCTCGATCACCGTCGGCCGACGCTGGACGGCCGCGCGGTACTGGACGGCTAGTCAGTTTAGTGTGTCCCACCGGAATGTTCGGCATGCAGTCCGGAACGCGGCTTCCGTCCGCGTCCGTCGATGCGTTCGGCGGCCAGTTTCCCCGACACGATCACCGTGGGGACGCCCACACCGGGCGTCGTGCCGGAGCCCGCCAGAACCGCGTTGACCGGGTGTCGAGGCAGGTTTCGACGACGGAACGGCCCGGTCTGCCGGAACACGTGCGCGGCAGCGAACGGACTGCCCGCCGCCAAGCCCTGCGCGGCCCACGTCCCGGGCGAGTCGATGTGATCAACGACATAACCGCCGGTGATGCCGCGGTATCCGCGCTGCTCGAGGGTGCGGAGCAGTTCACGGGCGTACGGCCCGGCCAGGGTGTCCCACGCGAACGGGGCGCTGTCGAGATTGGGGCACGGTGCCAGCACCGACAGCGGTTCGTGCCGGACGCCGTCGCGTTCGACCAGCAAACCCGGATCGGTGACCGCGGGTCGGGTGATCAGCAGCGACGGATCGCTCATCAACCGGCCGCGACCCGGCCGCGCCGCGATCTCGGCGAACGTGCGCTCCCACTCGGCGCCGAAGTCGATCGTGTGGTGGTGCGGTGCGCCCCAGGCTGCCGAGACGTCGCACGGGACGGTGCCGTGCAGCACCACGGCGGACGGCGAGATCCGCAGCCGTCGGGGCCGGCGGGCGGAGAGCAAGTCGTCGACGATCGGCAGGTCCGGAGTGAGCACCACGGCGTCGCACCCGAACGTCCCTCCGGCCGCGGTGCGCACCGCGTGTACCCGATCGCCGGACTGCTCGAGTGCCACCACCTCCGCCCCGAACTCGATCCGCCCACCTGCCGAGGTGAACGCGTCGGTCATCGCTTCGGCGATGGTGTGCATCCCGCCCTCGGGAAAGGAGACGCCCATCGAGGTGTCCATGTGCGCGATCGCGCCGTAGACGGCGAGAGCTTTCGCCGGCGCCACCCCGGCGTAGAGGGCCTGGAACGTGAAGATCCGGCGCAGGCGCGGGTCGCGGATCCGGCGGGCGACCTGATTGCCCAGGCGGCCGAAGCCCCCCGCGGCGATCAGCCTGGCCAGGTCCGTCGCGGAGGCGCGCGTGGCGAACAGGTCCAGTGGGGAATCGAAGTTCGCGTCGATGAACGTGTCGAACTCGGCGTCGAACACGCGACCGAGCCAGCGGCGCAGTTCCAGGTACCGGCGCGCCTCGTCCGCCCCACAGACCCGGGTCACCTCCGCGACCATCCGATCCGGGTCCGAATGCACGTCGATCGAGGAGCCGTCGGCGAACCGGGCGTGGTACGCGGGCGACAGGCGGTGTAGACGCAGGGGAGGCGTCGTCGTATCGAAGTCGGCGCCCACCGCGGCGAGGGCGTCACGGACCAGTTCCGGCATGGTCAGCACGGTCGCGCCGTTGTCGATCACGTGGTCGGCGAATCGGTACGTCCCGACCCGGCCGCCCGGATGATCGCTCCGTTCCAGGACCGTCACCTCGTGTCCGCTGCCGCGCAGATGGAGGGCGGCGGCCAATCCCGCCAGCCCGGCGCCCACCACCACGACCCGGTCCGTCGCCCCGGGTACGACGCGCACGCCGACCACCGCGGTCAGGCGTCTCGTCGGGTGACCGCGATGGCCATCTCCCGCAGGCGCAGTTTGCCCTCGTCGGTGGCGGTACTGCCGTCGAGCGCACTGAGAGCGCTGTCGGTGAGCTCGCTGATGCGCCGCTCGGCGTCGTCGACGGCGCCGAGATCGGTGATGACCGAGCGCAGTGTCGCGACCTGGGCGTCGGACAGGTCGGTGCCGATCGACTCGCGTAGCAGCGCCGCGGCGGCCGGATCGGACGCGTCGGCCCGCTGCAGCGCTTCCGCGAACAGGACGGTGCGCTTGCCGGCGCGGAGATCGTCGCCGGACGGCTTGCCGGTGACCTCGGGGTCGCCGAACACGCCGAGCAGGTCGTCGCGCAACTGGAACGCGATGCCGATGTCGGTGCCGAACGTCCGGTAAGCGGCGACGAGTGCGTCGTCCGCGCCGGCGAGCGCCGCGCCCAGGTGCAGCGGACGTTCGATCGTGTAGGCGGCGGTCTTGTATCGGTCGACCCGCAACGCAGCTTCGACGGTCTCGTCGCCCCGGACCTCGCTGCTGATGTCGAGGAACTGGCCGCCGAGTACCTCGGTGCGCATGGCCGACCACACCGGCGAGATACGCGCCTGGGCGTCGGGCGACAGTCCCGCCTCCCGGATCATGTCGTCTGCCCATGCCAGCGCCAGATCGCCCAACAGGATGGCGACTGCCCGGCCGAACTCCGCCGATCCGCCGATCCAGTGGTGGGCACTGTGCTGGTCGGCGAACTCGACGTGCACGGTGGGGAAGCCGCGCCGCGTCGTCGAGGCGTCGATGATGTCGTCGTGGACCAGTGCGCACGCCTGCACCAGTTCGAGGGCCGACGCGGCCCGCAGCGCCGCCGGCGCTTCGGGCCCGGTGGCGTCCCCGCCGGCCCCGAGCCAGCCGGTCCAGACGAACATGGGACGCACCCGCTTGCCGCCGCGCAGCACGAAACTCTCGAGCGCGGCGACCGCCTCGGCGTAGCCGCCGCCGACGGTCTCGACCGTGCCGGCGCGCGAGACGAAGAACTCCCGCAAGGCGTCCTCGACGGTATCGGTGAACGGTGGGACGGACGGCGAAGGGCGAGTGGACTCACCGGCTCCAGCGGACAGGACAGCCTCCAAATCGAGTTCTCGAAAAGCCTCCCGACCAACCTTAGTGGTCCTCTCCACGGTCGCGTCGGGTGCTGCCCAGGTCCCGGCACGTGAGACGGGGAGCCGACGCGATGCGGTCCGACCAGTGCACTGAACCTATGCTTGGCGGGTGACATTCGATGCCGTCCGGGGGCGCAACAGCGCGGGATTCGTGACTCAGACCCCCTCGATCGTGGACCGGATCCGCTCGTCCGAAGCTTCGAAGAGCGGTCGGATTCCCTTCTCCGTCGAGTTCTCGCCGCCCCGCGACGAGGCCGCCGAAGCGCGGCTGTGGCGTGCGGTTCGCGAATTCGAGCGACTCGGACCGGCATTCGTGTCGATGACCTACGGCGCCGGCGGGTCGACGCGTGACCGCACCGTCCGCGTCACGGGTCAGTTGGCGGACGACACCACCCTTCTGCCCGTTGCGCACCTGACCGCGGTGGGGCACAGCATCGACGAACTGCGCGCGATGTGCGGGGCGTACGCCGACCGCGGCATCAGCAACATCTTGGTTCTGCGTGGGGATCCGCCGGGCGATCCGCTCGGCGATTGGGTCAAGCACCCCGACGGCGTCGAGTACGCCGAGGAGTTGGTGCGTCTGGTGCGCGACATGGGCGACTTCCACGTCGGTGTGGCGTCCTTCCCCGAGGGCCACTACCGCGCGCCCGACCTCGATCACGACACCAAATACCTGGTGCAGAAGCTGCGAGCGGGTGCCGAGTACTCGATCACCCAGATGTTCTTCGACGTCGAGGACTACCTGCGGTTGCGCGACCGCGTCGTCGCGTACGACCGCGAGCAGGGCGAGAAGCCGATCATCCCCGAGATCATGCCGATCACGTCGCTGCGCTCGGCGCGGCGCAGCCTGGAACTGTCGGGTTCGAGTCTGCCGCCCGCGCTCGAGGAACGTCTCACCCGCGCCGCGGGCGACGGACCCGACGAGAACCGGGCCGCGGTGCGCGAGATCGGCATCGAGGTCGCGACCGAGATGAGTGAGCGGCTCATCGCCGAGGGCGCGCCGTGCCTGCACTTCATCACGCTCAATTTCGCGCGGGCCACCGGCGAGGTGTTGGCGAACCTCGGGATGTCGGCCTCGGCGTCGGTCTGACCGTCAGGTCAGCTGTCGACCCTTCCACTGCAGTCGCCGGCGGCGGCGGTCGCGGTGCGACACCGCGACCAGTCGCACGAAGGCGGCGACGGACACCGGATGTGCCGCCGCATCGGCCACATCCCGGCCACTCGGCGGTGAACCGCGTTCGACGGCCCGAGCGGTGATGCGTGAGGCGATCGCGGCCAGGTAGCCGGCGGTGCCCCAGACGCGGGTGCGGCCGCGACCGAACAGCATCGCGAGCGGCGGGACGGCGTAGGTCGCCGCGACCAGGGTCGTCACCACGGCCGCGCCCGCGGGCGACCCGAAGGCGGTCCACAGCCAGCGCGTGTACCCGTCCCGCAGCGCGTCCGCGTCCGTGTACATCCGGCAGTGCGCCCGCTCCTGCGCGGCGGCGACGACGGTGCGGCCGCCGCGGCGGCGCACGGCGCGCGCGATGTCGAGGTCCTCGGTGTGGCTGCCGGCGACAGGAGCGTGCCCGCCCATGCGGTAGTAGGCGGCGGCGTCGAACACCAGGAACTGCCCGCATGCGACGACGGTCGACGGGCGGGTACTGCGATTGGCGACGGTCACCGGCAGCGTCGAGAACCACGACCAGCACAGCAGGGGCTGGATCAGTCGCTCGGTGGCCGTCGCGGCATCCTGCCGCGGCCACGGTGAGACGAGGTCCGCTCCGCAGTCGCGCAGCGCGGTCACCGCCGCGGCGAGGGCGTCGGCCGCCAGACGCACGTCGGCGTCGAGGAAGACCAGCACGCCGGGCCGGGCCGGGTCCATCAGACGGGCTGCGCGGGTGGCGCCCTCGTGGCACGCCGCGTTCTTCCCGAGCCATCCCGGCGGCGGACCGTCGCCGGGGACGAGGGCGAACCGGCCGTCGCCCGCGAACGCCGACGTCGCGACCGCCGCGGTGCGGTCGGCCGACTCGTCGTCGAGGACGATCACGCGCAGGGTGTCGAGGAGAGTCTGCCGCCGAAGATCTGCCACCAGATCGCCGATGCGACTCTCCTCGTTCCGGGCGGGCACCACCACCGTGACGGGTTCGGTGACGCGGCGTGCGTGGAGACGGGGGATCGTGCAGGCGTTGACGGCCGCGATCGCCGCCCCCGACAGCGCGACGAGCGCCGCGCTCCGGGTCACGAGCAGAGACGAACGCAGTGGACGGAGTGGGGCTGCCATCGGAGTGGACCGGCTACCGCGTCGACGTCTCCAGGGATCTGTCGCGCTGCGGCCGCGGCGGAGTGTTGCGGTTGCGGTGGAGCCAGGCCATGCCGCCCACGATCAGCGCGACACCGATCGCCACGCCCGCCGACATGCCGGCCCAGCCGGCGAAGCTGCGGGTGCTGGGGTCCGCGTAGCGAACCTCGGCGCGCAGATTGGTGACCTCTCCCGCGGGCAGCTTCCACGTGACGGTCGAATCCCCGTCCCGGGTGCCGTTGGTGGTGGCCACGCGGGCCGGGAACGCGATCGTGAACTGGACGTCGGTGCCCTGCGCCGGAACGTCCTCGAGATCGATGCGGCCGTCGAGGCTCACCAGGTCGCCGGCTCGCTGCAGCGACAACTGCAGTACGCCGGAGGTGTCGGCGGACATCGAGCCGAGATCACGTACCTCGCCGAACGACAGTCCGCTGAAGAACACCTGGGTGCCGACGTAACCGTCCTTGTCGTACTCCTGCACCCTCATCCGGTCGGCGAGCGAGTCGGGTGGCGTCAGCTGCGGCCCCTTGTCGTCGTCGTCCTTCGGGACGGTGGCTGCGACGATCTGGCCCGACACCTTGTCGTCCGCCGAGACACCCATCGAGACCTGCACCCGCAGGCAGCCGGCCAGCAGCGGCACGAGCAGCAGCGCGAGAACAGCGGCACCGAGCACCCGCGTGCGGGGGCGGCGGGACGACAGTGGGGGAGTCGGGCGGGAAGGCGGCTGCACAGCGATCATCGTGCCAGGCACCGGGATACGTGTCAGGCGGTAGGGGTGTTGTGCTGCTCGGCTCGGCGTGTGCGGGTGAGGTTCACGAGGAGCGGCACTCCGAGGACACCCATCGCGACGGCTCCGTAGACCGCCGAGTAACGCAGTTCCGGCGCGTCGAGGAAGACGGTGTGAGCCAACGCCGACCCGAGCCACGTCCACAGGAACAGCGCGATCGGGACCGCGTCGGACGCGGACACGGTCTCCGTTCGGCGATCGAGCAGATCGACCAGGACGGCCATCACCGCAGCGACGAGAAGCCAGCCCGCGTAGTTGGTCAGCGGAATGTGGGCCACGCCGGGCAGACCGGCGTCGGTGACGCACCACTGCCACTGACCGTCCGCGACCATCTGCGGGTCGAGATACAGGTCCCAGCCGACGACGCCGACCGTGGTGAGGACGATCCGCGAGAGCCGCTGCCGCGTCAGCCGCGACGCGACGCACCACACCGGGTAGAAGCCCGCGGTCCACGCGAACGGAACGACGAGCGGGACGTCGGCGATCGACCAGCCGAGACGTCCGGTGGCGTACTCGTAGCAGCCGTACGGGATGCCGGTCGCGGTGCCGACCACCTCCGACAGCAGACCGATACCTGCGGTCGCCGCGACCATGCCCGCCGCCCAGAGCTTTCCGCGCACGGCGATCGCGTGCAGGATCGAGGCGGCGGCGAGCAGGGCCACCACGGCGACCGTGACGGCGTCGCGGGGATCGCTGTGGACCAGCGGGTACGCGATCTGGGCGCCCACGGCGGCGATCGCGACGACGGCCGAGGCCCGCCGCACGGTGGTGTTCACCGGAGTTTCTTGCGCAGCGCCCGACGCCACCGGCCCCCGCGCGCGTCCGACAGCGCGATCCGGGCGGCGCTGCGGCCGCTGGCCCCGGACACGCCTCCGCCGGGGTGCGTCGATGCCCCCGTGAGGTAGAGGTTGTCGGCGTCGGGCACGCGTTGGCCCGCGAGTTCGGGCAGCGGCCGCCACAGCATCATCTGGTCGAGCGACATCTCCACGTGCATGACGTTGCCACCGAGCAACCCCATCTCGCGTTCGATGTCCGCCGGTGTCTGCACGTGACGGTGCCGGACGCTGTCCGCGAACCCCGGTGCCAGGGCGTCGACGCCCGCCACGATCCGGTCGGCCTCGCTCTCGCCCAGGCTCGCCCAGTCCCGTCCGCCCGACAGCCGGTACGGATGCCATTGCGACCACAACGTCACCTGGTGCTCGCCGGCAGGGGAGATGCTGGGGTCGATGCTGCTGAAACTCATCGCCAGGACCGCGGGCTCGGGCGGGAGTTCGCCGGCGAGCGCGGCGCCGTGGGCGGTGCGCAGTTGTGCGCGATCGGAGACCAGCAGTTGCAGGCCCGACGTCGTGGTGGTCGCGGACGCGTCGGCGGGTGCGCTCGGATACGACGGCAGGGCATCGGTGCCCAGCCGCAGCACCATCCCGATGCCGGGGCCGACCCGGATCCGGCGCCGCCAGCCGTCGAGCGTGGCGCGGTCGTAGCCGCCGCGCTCGAGCAGATCGAGGGTGGTCAGGATGTGGCAGCCGGCGACGACGTTCCGGGCGCGCACGCGCCGGCCCGATTCGGTGACGACCGTCCAGCAGTCCGCCGTCCGGCACAGTTCGGTGACGCCGTCGCCGAGGCGGACGGTGCCACCGTCCGCCGTCAGTCGTGCCGACAGCGCCGCGGTCAGGGCGCCGCTGCCGCCCACCGCGCGACCGGGGGGCAGCGTGTGCATGAGTGCGGCGAAGCCGACCATCGGCGCCGTGCCGGGTTCGGACATCGGGGGACCGGACTGGGCCCCGAACCAGGCCAGGGCTGCCTTGAGCGGTTCGCTGTCGAAGTACTCGTCGAGCAGCGCGTCGCCGGACGCGAGGAACTCGCGGGACAGCGCCGCACCGCCGTCTCCGGTGTCGAGGCCCCAGAACGAACGCAGCAGGTGACCGCCGGTGGGCGGCGCGGAGAACGAGCGCATCACGCGTTCGGACCGCGGACCCCACGTGCCGACGAAGCGGCGGTAGGCGTCGGCGTCGGCGCGTCCGCACGATTCTTCGATCGATCTGCACGTGCGGTCGAGGCTGCGGTGGAAGACGATTCCGGGTCGCTCGGAGCCCGCGGGCGCCGGCGCGAACGCCCAGGGGTCGCAGTCGATGTAGCGCAGACCGTGGGCCGCGAGATCGAGCTCCTCGATGATCCCGGTGTGCCGGATCATGATGTGCGCCGACGAGCCCCGATCCACCTTGTGCCCGGGGAATCGCTCGACCGTCGAGACGGCGCCGCCCACGACGGTGTCGCGCTCGAGCACCTCGACCGACCAGCCGTCCCGCGCGAGATAGCAGGCGGCGACCAGTGCGTTGTGCCCGGAGCCGATCACGACGGTGTCGAGGGCCGCATCCGAGCGCCGACGGATTTCCTGCGGTTGTCCGTTCACAGCGGCAAACCCCTTCCGAGGACGGCGAACGGGCGGCGGTCGCCCGCGAACGTGAAGTGCCGGACGACGTCTCGGAATCCGGTACGCCGGTACAGGCGCCAGGCCCGGTTGTCCTCCTCGGACACCTCGGGCGTCGACAGCAGGACCCCGCGTTCGGGGCGGTCGGCGAGGAGTCGGCGCAGCAGTCGTTCACCGAGACGATGCCCCTGGGCGCTCGGGTGCACGTGCAGTTCGGTCAGTTCGAAGTAGCTGCCGAGGATGTACTCGATCTGGTCCCGACTCCACCCCGTCGCCTGCATTCCGTGGCGGACCTGCTGTTGCCACCACTGGTCGGGGGCGCCGCGATACCCGTAGGCGATCGCGACGAGCGGACCGGGCCGATCGGGTTGCGCCGGATCGGGACGGACGGCACCGACCGCTCGCCATCCCGGGCGCTGCGTGTGTTCGGTCCACAGCGGCGCGCGGTGGAACTCCGTCCCGCGGGGGTAGTTCATGGCTTCGACGTAGATCGACAGGGCCTCCGGTAAGCGGGCACGCATGTCGGATACCGACAGGTCGACGACGACCGGCGTCGGGTCCGGGTCGATACCGGGACTCTCGCCGGGGTTCGCATCCATGAGTGGGCTCACCCTTCTCTCTCTTGACGACGTGTCGGTGGGGCCAGCTATATTGAATAGGTCGAACGCATGTTCGATATTGGTGATCCGGTGATGCCGGTGATGTTCGAGGGAAGCGAACATCACCGGCTCACCGGTCCCGAGGTTCGTACTTCTGGGAGGTGCGCGAATCGTGGTCCAGGTCCAGTCGCGGACATCAGGTCCGAGAGTGAGGGTGCGGGGGTCGTCTGGGGCGGCGTCGGGGTCGGTGTCCTCGGTGCCTTCAGGGATGTCGGGCCCCAAGGGCGGGGCGTCCGTGCGGGGTCCGCTGTCGGCGCCTGCCAAGGCGGTGAATCTGTTGCGCCGGGCCGACAGCTTGCTCTCGGAGGCTGCCGGTGCGTCCCATCCCGCCGAGAGGTTCTGCACCGCGTACGTCGGCGCACTGCGTGGCGCAGCGGCCGTGCTGGCCGCGAGCGAGGGGACGTCGGCCGGCGGGGCGCGCCGACCCCGCTCCCGCAGCGCGTGGGTGTTGATGGCGCGTGCCGAACCCGGCTTCGGTGCGTGGGCGGATTACTTCGCCGGTTACTCGGGACTGCGTGCGGACCTGGAGGCGGGCATCACCCGCACCGTCGACGCGGAGGAGGTGGACGGCTTCTACGCCGAGGTCGGGAGGTTCCTGTTCGACGTCGAGGACCTTCTCGGGCGCTGACTACCGTGCCGGTTTCCGCAGGTGCCGCCGGGTCCGATCCGCGTGCGCGAGCGGGTGATTCCGGACACCTCCGGGCGTCCACCCGCCGGGCTGCCCCAGATAGTCACCTATTCGATGAGAACTCGTCGATGGAGTAGGTGGTGGGGGGCTGGTTCTACTCGTATTATTGAATCCAGGTAACCGCCAGTCCGTTACCCGCCTCTCCGCACCGCGGTGAGGTGCCAACTCTTAGTGCCGGGGGAGGTACCGTGCCACTCTCCGAGCACGAGCAGCGCATGCTCGACCAGATCGAGAGCGCTCTCTACGCCGAGGATCCCAAGTTCGCGTCCACAGTGAGGGGCGGACGTATTCGCGTCGCCTCCAGCAAGCGCCGATTGCAGGCGGCGGCCCTGTTCGTTCTGGGTCTCGTTCTTCTCATCGTGGGTGTGGCTGTCGATGTGTTGAGGTTGGGCGATTTCCCGATCGTCAGTGTGATCGGGTTCGTCGTGATGTTCGGTGCCGGTGTTCTCTTCCTCGTCGGCGGAGGAAAGAGCCATCTGGCGGCGGTTCCCGACGGAGACGACTCAGGCTCCGGTGGGGCAGATGCCAACCGCGGCTCGCATCAACGCAAGCCGCACGGAGGTAAGAAGTCCGGCGGATTCTCGTCGCGGATGGAAGACAGGTTCCGCAAGAGATTCGAACAGGAATAGGCCGGCACACTTTCCGAACGGCGGCGGCGCGACCCATGGGTCGCGCCGCCGCCGTTTGCGTGTGTGGCCGCGGTCCGACCCGTGCCCCCACATCGACCCACCAGGGTCCCCACAGTTCCCCACCGAGCGTGGCCGGCCGCAAAGGGTGCCGCCCGTCGGGGTGATTGAGCGCTCCGACCTGGGCGTTTCGGCGGCTTTCGGGTGGCCCCCGTGAGGGATGTCGCGTGCCTGGCCGGGTGTTTGCGGTCACGTTCGCCGCGTCCCCCACTTCGACCCATGCGTGTGAACTGCAGTTATCTTTCGAAACTTGTCAAATCGGCCCCGAGTTTGGAGTCGTGGTGGGGGAAAGTGGGGTACTGTGGTGCGCAGCGGATCGTGGGAGCGACCCGCATGAATGCTGGGTCGCACCAACCGGTGAGGTCCCAACAGATTCGCCACAGGGGCTCCGGCGGGAGGTGACGAGATGTTTCTCGGTACCTACACGCCGAAGCTCGACGACAAGGGGCGACTGACGTTGCCTGCGAAGTTCCGGGACGCGTTGGCTGGAGGGTTGATGGTCACGAAAGGTCAGGACCACAGCCTTGCGGTGTACCCCCGCGAGGAGTTCACCGCGGTCGCGCGTCGTGCTGCTGCGGCTTCCCGGACCAACCCGCAGGCCCGTGCATTCGTGCGCGGACTTGCATCGGGGACGGACGAGCAGCACCCCGACGGTCAGGGCCGGATCACGCTGTCCGCCGACCACCGTCGCTACGCGGGGCTGTCGAAGGACTGTGTGGTGATCGGTCAGATCGAATTCCTCGAGATCTGGGACGCCCGAGCGTGGGAGTCCTACCTCGCGGAGCACGAGGAGAGCTACTCGCAAGCCAGAGACGAGGCGCTCGAAGGGATCTTCTAGCCCGGAGACGCCATCGGCGAGTGCCGCGAGGCCTCTGCCCGAAGGTGACCCTGACGCACTTCCCCAGTGTCAGGTTCGCCGCCGGGACCCTGACGCACTTCCCCAGCGCCAGGTCCCCGATCGGACAGGGACCCCGAGGCATTCGCCCACCCTGCACAGCAACACACCGCGGAAGAGTCGGAGGAATCATGGTCGACGGCGAGGACGGCAAGGTCCCCGGCGAGTTCGGTCATGTCCCGGTACTGCTCAATCGTGCCGACGACCTGCTGGGTCCGGCGATCACGGCCGACAACCCGCGCGGTGACGGCGCCGTCATGATCGACGCGACCCTCGGTCTCGGCGGGCATTCGGAGTATTTCCTGCGCACCTACCCCGGGTTGCATCTCATCGGCCTGGACCGAGATCCCGAGGCGTTGCGCATCGCGTCGGACCGTCTCGCGCCCTACGCGGACCGGACGACGTTCGTGCACACCCGCTACGACGGCATCGTCGAGGCCCTCGGTCAGGCGGGCCTCGATCCCGTCGGATCGGTGCACGCGATCCTGTTCGATCTCGGGGTGTCCTCGATGCAGCTCGACGAGGCCGATCGGGGCTTCGCATACTCGATCGACGCGCCGCTGGACATGCGGATGAATCCGACGACGGGCATCACGGCCGCCGAGGTCCTCAACACGTACAGCCACGGCGAACTGGCGCGGATCCTGAGCACGTACGGCGAGGAGCGATTCGCCGGCCGGATCGCGTCCGAGATCGTGCGCCGTCGCCAGAAGCAGCCGTTCACGACCAGCGCTGCGCTGGTGGAACTCCTCTACGACACCATCCCGGCCGCCACCCGGCGCACCGGGGGACACCCTGCCAAGCGGACCTTCCAGGCGCTGCGGGTGGAAGTCAACGGCGAACTCGATTCGCTGCGCGACGCGATCCCCGCGGGGCTGGATGCGCTCGCGGTCGGTGGGCGTGTGGTGTTCATGTCGTACCAGTCGCTCGAGGATCGCGTGGTCAAGCAGGAACTCGCTCCGCGCGCGAAATCGAAGACGCCCGAGGGGCTCCCCGTGGAGCTGCCGGGGATGGGTCCGGAGTTCAAGATCCTCACCCGTGGTGCGGAGAGGGCGTCCGAGGCCGAGATCGAAGACAACCCACGAGCGGCACCGGTCCGCCTGCGGGCAGCGGAACGAATCGCGAGGAAGGCGTAGCGCATGACTGTGCAGATGACTCCCGTCGGTGTCGGGTCCGCGAGTCTTCGCCGGTCGGATGCCGCGCAGCGTGCCTACGAACGCCGCCGGCAGCGTGCCACCGTGGCGGGCCACCCGTCGGCGTCGGACACGCGTGTCACCTCGGTCGTGACGACACCCAAGGACGTCGTGGCCCGGATTCCGTTCGTGGCCACCATCATCGGGTTGCTGTGTCTGGGCCTCGCGGCCACGCTGCTGCTCACGACGCGCTCGGCGGAGGATTCGTACGAGCTGGCCGCCACGCGCGCGCACAATCAGACGCTTCGTGAGCAGGCCGTCGACCTCAAGCGCGAGGTGGAGGCCGGCAACTCGGCGCCCGTTCTCGCGCAGAAGGCCGCCGAGTTGGGCCTGATTCCCGCGAAGGATCCGGCGCGGCTGCTGCAGGCGTCGGACGGGTCGGTCCAGGTGGTCGGCACGCCGAAGCCCGCGGAGGGCAAGCCGGTCGCTCCGTTGGACCGGACATCGGCGCCGACGGTCGCCCCCGAGCGTCCTCGGCAGCAGACGACCACCGCCCCGCCGACCACGCCGCCGAGCACCACGTCGCCGGGTACTCCCGCCACGCCGCAGCCGAGCAATGACGGCCGCATCCAGGCACAGGGTGAACAATTGACACCCGTGACGGTGATCACCCAACCTCCGGTGGGCGCGCGCCAGTGAGCGGCTCCGCTCCGCGGCGTCGCCGGCCGGCACCCCCGCCTCGACGTCCGAAGCGGGGGCGCACGAAGCGCGGCGATTCCTTCGAGTTCCGGCTCCGTGGCGGGCGCCTCGTGATGCTCGGCGCGCTGGCCATCGTCGCGGTCCAACTGCTGTGGGTCCAGGGCATCGCGGCTCCGCGGCTGTCCGCCGAGGCCGCCAATCAGCGCACCACGACCGTGACGTTGCCCGCGGTCCGCGGCGCCGTCGTCGATCGCAACGGCAACAAGCTCGCCTACACCCTCGACGCGAAGGCTCTCACGTTCCAGCCTGTCGCCGAACGGAAGAGGCTCGAGGAAGCGCACGCGGAGAACCCGGAGAAGCCCGAGCCCGACGAGCGGCTGCAGGAGATCGCGGAGGGTATCCACGAGCGACTCGGCGACACCGTTTCCGAGAGCGACCTGCTCGAGAAGCTGCGCAGCGACGAGACCTTCGTCTATCTCGCGCGCAGCGTCGACCCGGCGATCGCCGCCGACATCGGCGACGAGTTCCAGGAGGTGGGGCTCGAACGGCAGGACATCCGCGAGTATCCGGGAGGTTCGCTCGCCGCCAACGTCGTGGGGGCGACCGGATGGGACGGCCACGGACTGCTCGGTCTGGAGGCGTCCCTCGACTCGACGCTGGCGGGGAAGGACGGCTCGGAGACCCACGACCGGGGTTCGGACGGCGCGGTCATCCCGGGCAGCCGGCGTGATCTCCGCGAGGCGGTCGACGGGTCCACGGTGGAACTCACGCTCGACTCCGACCTGCAGTACTACGTGCAGCAACAGACGCAGCAGGCCAAGGACCTGTCGGGCGCGAAGAACGCGTCCGTCGTGGTGCTCGACACGAAGACCGCCGAAGTCCTCGCGATGGCGAACGACGGCACGTTCAATCCGGCGATCGGGGTGGGCAACAACCCGCGTACCGCGCAGATGGGCAACCTTCCCGTGAGCTCGCCGTTCGAGCCGGGTTCGGTGAACAAGATCGTCACCGCCGCTGCGGCGATCGAGTACGGCCTCACCACCCCCGACGAGGTACTCCAGGTTCCGGGCACCATTCAGATGGCCGGCGTCTCCGTCAAGGACGCGTGGGCGCACGGCGTGGTGCCGTTCACCAGCACCGGGGTTTTCGGAAAGTCGTCCAACGTCGGCACCCTGATGCTCGCGGAACGTGTCGGTGAGGAACGCTTCGCCGACATGCTCCACCGCTTCGGGCTCGGCCAGGTCACCGATGTCGGGTTGCCCGGCGAGAGTGCGGGCAGTGTCCCGGCCCTGGAGGACTGGTCGGGGGGAACCTTCGCGAACCTGCCTATCGGGCAGGGTCTTTCGATGACCCTGTTGCAGATGACCGGCATGTATCAAGCGATCGCGAACGACGGTGAACGGATCTCTCCGCGGATCGTCAAGGCTGTGGTCGACGAGGACGGCACCCGTACCGAGACCGAACGTCCCGAGCCCGTACGCGCGATCAGTGAGGAAACGGCGCGTACGGTGCGCGACATGTTCCGTTCGGTGACCCAGAAGGATCCGATGGGCTACCAGCAGGGCACGGGCCCGCAGGCGGCCGTGGAGGGCTACCAGATCACCGGCAAGACGGGCACGGCCCAGCAGGTGGATCCTGCCTGCCGGTGCTACTCCAACTCGAACTACTGGATCACGTTCGCCGGTATCGCTCCGGCCGATGATCCGCGCTACGTCATCGGCATCATGCTCGACGCGCCGGTGCGGGGGATCGACGGCGGCGGTGGCCAGTCGGCGGCGCCGCTGTTCCACAACATCGCGTCGTGGCTGCTGCAACGCGACAGCGTTCCGATGTCGCCGGATCCGGGTCGGCGGTTGGTGCTCCAGGCGGACTGACGAGGCGGTCGGCGTGACGATTCCCACGGACGGGCGTGTGCCGGGCACGCTGACTCGTGCAGCGGGAGTCGCCGCCGGTAATCTGACATGTCGATCATCGCGCGGTGACCCGCGTGAAGTTCCGAAAGAAATCCATCGGATACCCGATCCGAAGCGACCCGAGAGGACCTACTGCCTGTGCATCCGAGTCCGCAGCCGTCAACGCCGGACGCGGCGGCGGTGGGTGGTCTCCGGCCGGAGAATCCACCGTTCACTGCCCTGACCGACCTCGCGGCGCGGATCGGTGCCCGACTCGAGTGGATCGGGTCGCCCGGCGCCGACGCCGGTGACGTGACGGGCGTCGAGTTGCGGGCGCAGGCGGTGCGCCGCGGCGACCTGTTCGCCGCGCTGCCGGGAGCCCACACACACGGGGCGGAGTTCGTGGGTGTCGCCATCGCTGCCGGTGCGTCCGCCGTTCTCACCGACGACGCCGGCGTCGCGATGCTCGCTGCGCGCACCGGGGAGTCGGACGCGTCGCTGCCGGTGCTGGTGCACCCCGATCCGCGGCAGGTCCTCGGCGAGGCCTCGGCGACCATCTACGGGCACCCGTCCGAGCACATGCAGATCATCGGAATCACCGGCACCTCGGGGAAGACCACGACGTCGTACCTGGTCGAAGCGGGTCTCGCCGCGGCCGGGCACACGATCGGCCTGGTCGGCACGATCGAGACGCGGGTGGCGGGGCATCGGGTGCCGAGCGCCCTGACGACGCCGGAGGCGCCGCAATTGCACGCGCTGTTCGCGGCGATGCGTGAACGCGGCATCGACACGGTCGTCATGGAGGTGTCGAGTCACGCGCTGGCGCTGGGCCGGGTCGACGGCGTCCGATTCTCGATCGGGGCATTCACCAACCTGTCGCAGGATCACCTCGACTTCCACAAGGATTTCGACGACTACTTCAACGCCAAGAGTCGGCTGTTCGCCGCCGACTCCGCGGTGTGCGCCCAGCGCGCAGTGATCTGCACCGACGACCGGTGGGGCGTCCGGATGGCCGAGATCGCCCGCCACGCGCATCCCGCTGACGCGGACGCGGTGGAGACCGTGTCCACGCACCCGCCCGCCGATTGGACGGCCACCGCCACGTCGTCGTCCGACACCGGAAACCAGGTCTTCACCCTCACCGGTCCCGACGGCACGCCGCGCACCGCGACACTTCGCCTACCCGGCCACTACAACGTCGCCAACGCCGCGCTGGCCGCCGCGATCTGCTGTTCGGCGGGAGCCGACGTGGACGCCGCTCTGGCCGGGATCGCGAACGTCGACGTCCCGGGTCGGGTGGAACGCGTCGAGCGGGGCCAGGACTTCCTCGCAGTCGTCGACTACGCCCACAAGCCGGCAGCACTGGAAGCCGTCATCGCGACCCTGCGCGGGCAGACGAAGGGGCGGATCGCCGTCGTCGTCGGTGCCGGCGGTGACCGTGACCGCGGCAAGCGGCCCCTGATGGGCGAGGCCGGCGCCCGCGGCGCCGACCTCTTGGTGGTCACCGACGACAATCCGCGCACCGAGGACCCCGCCGCCATCCGCGCACAGATGCTCGCCGGAGCCGTGGCCGTTCCGGACGCCGAGCGCGGGGAGGTCCGCGAGATCGGTGACCGCGCGGAGGCCATCGCCGCGGCGGTCCGCTGGGCGCGGACCGGTGACGTGGTGCTCGTGGCCGGTAAGGGGCACGAGTCGGGCCAGGAGGTCCACGGGGTGAAATACCCATTCGACGACCGCGAGGTCCTGGCAGCGGCGATCGCACGGATCGTCCCCGAGGATCGCGCACACGGAGGAAACGCATGATCCCGATGACGCTCGCTGAGATCGCTCAGGCGGTCGGCGGGACGCTCCACGACGTCGACGATCCGTCGGCAACCGTCTCGGGAACGGTGGAGTTCGATTCCCGCAAGATCACCCCGGGTGGCCTGTTCCTGGCGCTGCCCGGTGCGCGGGTGGACGGCCACGACCACGCGGCCGGTGCGGTCGCGGCCGGTGCGGTCGCGGTGCTCGCGGCGCGTCCCGTCGGGGTTCCCGCGATCGTCGTCGAGCCGCTCGGCACGTCGGGCAACGGGGCACTGGCCCTCGAACACGATCGTGACGGGTCCGGGGCCGCGGTGCTGGCGGCGCTCGGCAAGCTGGCCCGCGCCAGCGTCGACCGGCTCACCACCGAGTCGGGGCTGACGGTCGTGGGCGTCACGGGGTCGTCGGGCAAGACGTCCACGAAGGACCTGCTCGCCGCGGTGCTGTCGCCGCTGGGATCGGTCGTCGCGCCCCCCGGGTCGTTCAACAACGAACTGGGACATCCGTGGACCGCGCTGCGCGCCGACGCCGACACCCGGTTCCTGGTGCTCGAGATGTCCGCGCGCGGCCGTGGCCACATCGCGGCGCTCGCGGAGATCGCACCACCCCGTATCGGAGTGGTCCTCAACGTCGGTACCGCGCATCTCGGCGAGTTCGGCTCGCGCGAGGCGATCGCGGAGACCAAGGGCGAACTGCCCGCGTCGCTGCCGTCCGCGGCCGACGGCGGAGTGGCGGTCCTCAACGCCGACGACCCGCTGGTCGCGGCGATGGCGGACCGGACCGAGGCGCGCGTGGTGATGGTCGGCCTGTCGGGCAACGCCGACGTCCGCGCCACCGACGTGCGCCTCGACGACCAGGCGCGCGCGAGCTTCACGCTGACGTGCGCGGCCGGGGCGGTCCCGGTCACTCTCGCGGTCCACGGCGAGCACCACGTCGGCAACGCGCTCGCGGCGGCCGCCGTCGCACTCGAGTGCGGTGCGACCCTCGATCAGATCGCTGCGGCCCTCGGCGGCGCGGCGCCCGTGTCGGCCCGCCGCATGGAGGTCCGGGACCGGTCCGATGGCGTGACCGTCGTCAACGACTCGTACAACGCCAACCCCGATTCGATGCGCGCCGCGATCAAGGCGCTGGTGTCCATGGCGCGGTCGGGACGTGGTCCGGCGCGCCGGACGTGGGCGGTCCTCGGTGAAATGGCGGAACTGGGGCCAGAATCAGTGGTCGAGCACGACGCGATCGGACGGTTCGCGGTGCGCTTGGACGTGACCAAGCTGATCCTCGTCGGACCGGGCCGGCCCGTCCGCGCGATGTACCAGGGAGCGGTGATGGAAGGTTCGTGGGGTGACGAGGCGATCCACGTGCCCGACGGTGCGAGCGCGATCGCACTGCTCGAGCAGGAACTGAGGGCCGGTGATCTGGTGCTGGTGAAGGCGTCGCAGTCGATCGGTCTGTGGGAGGTCGCGGATGCCGTGCTCGCGGCGCCCGTGGCGGGTTCGGTGACCGGCGAGGAGGCGCCGCAGTGAGGCAGATCCTCTTCGCCGCGGGCATCGCGCTCGCCGTCTCCATCCTGCTGACACCGGTCCTGATCAAGGTCTTCTCGCGGCAGGGCTTCGGGCAGGAGATCCGGGTCGAGGGGCCCGCGAGCCACCAGGCCAAGCGGGGCACGCCCACGATGGGTGGTGTCGCCATCCTGGCCGGTCTGTGGGCCGGCTACTGGGGTTCGCACCTGATCGGCATCGGCTACGACGCGGAGGGCCCGACGGCGTCGGGTCTGCTGGTCCTCGGCCTGACGACCGCGCTCGGCGCGGTCGGCTTCCTCGACGACTTCATCAAGATCCGCAAGCAGCGCAACCTGGGCCTGAACAAGACCGCCAAGCTGGTCGGCCAGCTCGTGGCGGCCGTGGTCTTCGCGATCCTGGCGCTGCAGTTCCGCGGTGGCAACGGTCTGACACCCGGCAGCGTGCACCTGTCCTACGTGCGCGACATCGCGACCGTCAGCATGGGTTCGATCGTCTTCATCCTGTTCGTGTACCTGCTGGTGAGCGCGTGGTCGAACGCGGTGAATCTCACCGACGGGCTCGACGGTCTCGCGGCCGGCTCGATGAGCCTCGTGCTCGGTGCCTACGTCATCATCACTTTCTGGCAGTACCGCAACGCGTGCAGTGGCGGACCAGTCACCGCCGGACCCGCCAAGGGCTGCTACGACGTCCGCGACCCACTGGACCTGGCGCTGCTGTGCGCGGCGGGTGCCGCGGCGTGCATCGGCTTCCTGTGGTGGAACGCCGCGCCGGCGAAGATCTTCATGGGCGACACCGGTTCGCTGGCTCTCGGTGGCATGCTCGCGGGTCTGTCCATCACGACCCGCACCGAACTGCTGATGGTCGTCATCGGCGCGCTGTTCGTCGCCGAGGCCGCGTCGGTGGTCATCCAGGTGGCGGTCTTCCGATCGAGTCGCCGAAGGGTCTTCCGGATGGCACCGTTCCATCACCACTTCGAACTCGGTGGCTGGGCGGAAACCCAGGTGATCATCAGATTCTGGTTGCTGGCGGCGATCGCGTCCGCGATCGGGTTGGCGTTGTTCTACAGCGAGTACCTCGCGGCGATCGGGGACTGATCCATGCCGATCGATCCTGCGAACCTGGACGGGCTGCGCGGTGCCCGGGTCCTGGTGACCGGCGCGGGCATCTCCGGTCGGGCAGTCATCGCACCGCTGCACGACCTCGGAGCACACGTGACCGTCACCGACACCGCGGCCGACGCGCTCGCTCGTTGCGCGGAGGCGGGGGCGTCCACGGTGCCGGTCGACGACCTGGCGGCGGATCCTCGGCGGATGGCCGAGTTCGAGCTCGTCGTCACGAGCCCGGGCTTCCGGCCCGACGCACCCGTGCTGGCCGCCCCCGCGGCCGCGGGGGTTCCGGTGTGGGGCGACATCGAATTCACGTGGCACGTCGACCGGTCGGGGATGTACGGACCGCCGCGGCAGTGGCTGGTCGTCACCGGGACCAACGGCAAGACGACCACGACGTCGATGCTGCACTCGATCCTCGAGGCGGCCGGTTTCGTGTCCGCCGCGTGCGGCAACATCGGTCTCCCGGTCCTCGATGCGCTGCGGGCGCAGCCGCGGGCGGAGGTGCTGGCCGTCGAGCTGTCGTCCTTCCAGCTGCACTGGGCGCCGTCGGTTCGGCCCGCGGCGGGGGTCGTGCTCAACATCGCCGAGGACCACCTGGACTGGCACGGCGGCATGCCGGGATACGTCGACGCCAAGGCACAGGCTCTGACGGGCGCCGTCGCGGTCGTCGGGCTCGACGACCCGGTGGCGGCCTCGCTCGCGGACCGCTCGCGGGACGGGCGCACGATCGGATTCCGCCTGGGCGAACCCGACCCGAACGAACTCGGCGTCGTCGACGGCGTGCTCGTCGATCGCGCGTTCGCGGACGGCGCAGCCCTCGTTCCAGCGGACGAGATCAGCCCGCCGGGGCCGGCGGGAGTGTCCGACGCGCTGGCGGCCGCTGCGCTGGCCCGCGCGATCGGTGTCACCACCGATGCGGTTGCCGCGGGACTGCGTGCGCATCGCGTGGGCCCGCACCGAGCGCAGGTCGTCCGCACGCTCGCGGAGATCACGTTCGTCGACGACTCGAAGGCGACCAATCCGCATGCGGCGCGCTCGTCGATCGTCGCGCACGATTCGGTCGTGTGGATCGCCGGCGGCCTGCTCAAGGGCGCCCGCGTGGACGACCTCGTCGCCGAGGTGGGCGAGCGGATCGCCGGGGCGGTCCTGATCGGCCGTGATGCCGGGGCGATAGCGGACGCGCTCGCACGACACGCCCCCGAGGTTCCGGTCGTTCTCGTCCGCGCGGGCGACGATGGGGGCCATGAGGGTGTGGACGGGCCCGAGGAAGGCGCCGACCCGGCGCTCCACCTCGATCTTCCCGCGGCGGACGCGGACACCGTGATGGCGGAGGCGGTGCGGACCGCTGCGGCGCTGGCTGCGCCGGGCGACGTCGTCCTGCTCGCGCCCGCGGCGGCGTCGCTCGACATGTTCGACTCGTACGGGCACCGTGGACGCAGTTTCGCCGCGGCGGCCGCCGCGCTGACCGCTGCCGACACCGGCCGGGGGATCGAGGGATGACCACGGCCGGCGAACGTGCGCCGCGCACCAGGATCGGTGCGTGGCTTGCGCGTCCGCTGACGTCGTTCCATCTCGTCGTCACGATCGCGATGCTGCTGACCGTCCTCGGTCTGGTGATGGTTCTGTCGTCGTCGAGTGTCGAGTCGGTGGCTCGTGACGGTTCGGCGTACGGCAAGTTCGTCTCACAGCTGATCTTCGCCACGGTCGGTCTGGTGATCTTCTACTGCGCGCTGATCGTTCCGGTGCGCCTGCTGCGCAAGTGGGCGCTGCCCGCGTTCGGCGTGACCATCGTGATGCTCGTGCTGGTGTTGATTCCGGGTATCGGTACGGAGTCCCAGGGCACGCGTGGCTGGTTCGTGATCGGCCCGATCTCCCTGCAGCCGTCGGAGCTGGCGAAGATCGCGTTCGCGGTGTGGGGTGCGCATCTCCTCGCTACGCGGCGGCGCGAGAACCCCCCGCTCAGGGAGATGCTGATACCGCTGGTGCCGGCGGCGCTGGTGGTGTTCTTCCTGATCGTCCTGCAGCCCGACCTGGGCACCACCATCTCGCTCGCGATCATCCTGCTGGCGCTGCTCTGGTTCGCCGGTCTGCCGCTCAAGATCTTCCTGTCCCTGCTGGTGGCCGGCGCGACTGCCGCGACCACACTGGCGCTCACCGCGGGGTATCGATCCGCGCGTGTCCAGTCCTTCCTGAACCCGGGTGACGACGCCCAGGGCGCGGGCTACCAGGCGCGGCAGGCCAAGTACGCGCTCGCCGACGGCAGCCTGTTCGGCGAAGGACTCGGCCAGAGCCGCGCCAAGTGGAGTTATCTCCCGAACGCGCACAACGACTTCATCTTCGCGATCATCGGCGAAGAGCTCGGCTTCATCGGCGCCGGCGCCGTGATCGGACTGTTCGCGTTGTTCGTCTACACCGGCCTGCGAATCGCTCGCCGGTCGGCCGACCCGTTCCTGCAGCTGCTGACCGCGACCGCCACCGCGTGGATCACCGGCCAGGCGTTCATCAACATCGGCTACGTCGTCGGCGTCCTGCCGGTGACGGGTCTGCAGTTGCCGTTGGTGTCGGCGGGCGGCACGTCGACGGCGACGACGCTACTGATGTTCGGCCTCGTCGCGAACGCGGCCCGGCACGAACCCGAGGCGGTGTCGGCGCTGCACAGCGGTCAGGACGGCCGCGTCGCGCGCCTGCTCCGGCTGCCGAAGCCGGCGGCGTACATCCCGCCTCGGAAGCGGGGCGCCGCGGTGGTCCGCGGGCAGGAGAATCGGAAGATCCAGCCGGCGCGCGGCGAGCGGGCCCCCGCTCGGACCGAGCGGATCGGCGCCGGCAATCCGTACGGACAACCACGGGGCCGTGGACACGACACGGCCCGCCGAACGCCGCCGGCCAGGGGCCGACGGCCGGACGACAACGAGGGGCGAAGCCCCATGACGGAGCGGGGGCGCGCGACGCGTGCGCGCGACCCGCGTCCAGGAGAGCGAGGAATACGTAGGTGAGCGGCGTGAACGGCAGGAACACTGCCCTTTCGGTGGTGGTCGCCGGCGGCGGGACCGCCGGACACATCGAGCCGGCGATGGCCGTGGCGGACGCGGTCCGCGCGCTCGACCCGTCCGCCGTGGTGACGGCGCTGGGCACGCAGCGCGGACTCGAGACCACTCTCGTCCCCGAGCGCGGTTACCCCCTCGAACTGATCCCGCCGGTTCCACTGCCGCGCAAACCGACGATGGACCTGCTGCGCCTGCCGGCCAGGCTGCGACGCTCCATCGCCGCCACCCGTGAGGTGCTCGACCGCACCGACGCCGACGTGATAGTCGGGTTCGGCGGGTACGTCGCGCTGCCGGCCTACCTGGCGGCCGGGGCCGGGTTACTGCGGCGGCGCCGGAGGATTCCGATCGTCATTCACGAGGCCAACGCGAGTGCCGGTATCGCCAACAAGATCGGCGCCCGCCGGGCCCGACGCGTGCTCGCGGCGGTCCCCGGCTCGGGCGTTGCGGCCCGGGGAGCGGCGGACGCCGAGGTGGTGGGTATTCCGGTGCGCTCGTCGATCACGGGCCTGGACCGGGCGGCGCTGCGGGCGAAGGCGCGCGAGCATTTCGGTCTGCCCGCCGAAGGACCGGTGCTGCTGGTGTTCGGCGGTTCCCAGGGTGCGCGGTCGCTCAACGAGGCCGTCGTCGGCGCCGCGCCGCAGCTCGCCGCGGCGGGTGTGTCGGTGCTGCACGCGTACGGGCCCAAGAATTCGGTCGACGTCGAATCGGGGGCGGCGGCGCCCTACGTGGCGGTGCCGTACCTCAAGCAGATGGATCTCGCGTACTCCGCGGCGGACGCCGTGATCTGCCGTTCCGGTGCGATGACGGTCGCCGAGGTGTCCGCGGTCGGTCTGCCCGCCGTCTACGTGCCGTTGCCACACGGAAACGGTGAGCAGGAACTGAACGCCCGGCCCGTCGCCGCTGCGGGTGGTGGGATGATCGTGGCAGACGCGGAACTGACGCCGCAGTTCGTGGCGGACACCGTCGTACCGCTGCTCGGAGACCGGGCGCGACTCGACGAGATGGGTCGCTGCGCCGCCGGCGCCGGTCACCGCAGTGCAGCCGCTGCGGTCGCGCAGATCGTTGTCGACGTAGCAAGGGGAAACCGATGAGTGAGCAGCTACCCGTGGGGCTCGAGCGGGTGCACATGGTCGGGATCGGCGGTGCGGGCATGTCCGGCATCGCGCGGATCCTGCTCGCTCGCGGCGGTCAGGTATCCGGTTCCGACGCGAAGGAGAGCCGCGGGGTGCTGTCGTTGCGCGCCCGCGGCGCCGTGGTGCGGATCGGCCACGACGCGAGCGCACTCGACCTGTTGCCGGGCGGGCCGACCGCTGTGGTCACCACCCACGCCGCGATCCCGAAGGACAATCCCGAACTCGTGGAGGCGGCGGCTCGGGGGATCCCGGTGATCCTCCGGCCGGCGGTGCTCGCGTCCCTCATGCAGGGCCACCGCACGCTCCTCGTGTCGGGCACGCACGGGAAGACGTCGACCACCTCGATGCTCGTGGTCGCTCTGCAGCACTGCGGATTCGATCCGTCGTTCGCGGTCGGCGGTGAGCTGAACGAGGCGGGCACCAACGCGCACCACGGCACCGGTGACGTCTTCGTCGCCGAGGCGGACGAGAGCGACGGCTCGCTGCTGCAGTACGACCCCGACGTGGTGATCGTCACCAACGTCGAGGCCGATCATCTCGACTTCTTCGGCACCAGCGACGCGTACGTCCAGGTCTTCGACGACTTCGTCGCGCGGATCGCGCCGGGCGGCCTGCTGGTGGCGTGTCTCGACGATCCCGGGTCGGCGGCGCTCGCACGCCGCACGATCGAGGCGGGCCGCGACGACGTCCGCGTCGTCGGTTACGGCACCGCGGACGGTGTGGCTGCCGCCGGTCCCGTGCCGGTCGGCGTCGAGCTGGTGTCGTGGGAGGCCCGCGATACCGGGGGAGTGGCCCAGATCAGGTTCGCCGGTGAGGACGCCGCGCGCACTCTGCGCCTCGGGGTCCCCGGAAAGCACATGGCGCTCAACGCGCTTGCCGCCCTGCTCGCCGGTCGCGGCGCGGGGGCGTCGATCGACGAACTGCTCGAGGGGCTCGCCGGGTTCGGCGGAGTCCATCGCCGATTCCAGTTCACCGGGCGTGAGCGAGGCGTTCGGGTGTTCGACGACTATGCGCACCATCCGACGGAGGTGCGCGCCGTCCTCGGTGCGGCAAGCGATCTCGTCGACGACGACCGGCAGCCGGGCCGGGTCGTCGTGGTGTTCCAGCCGCATCTCTACTCGCGGACGGTCACGTTCGCGCAGGAATTCGGTGAGGCGCTCGATCTGGCGGACGAGGTCGTGGTGCTCGACGTCTACGGCGCCCGCGAGGAGCCGTTGCCGGGGGTGAGCGGGGCACTGGTCGCGCAGTCGGTGACGAAACCCGTTCATTATCAGCCGGATCGGTCGCAGGTGCCGCGTCAGGTCGCGAGCCTGGCGGAACCGGGTGACGTCGTGATCACGATGGGTGCGGGCGACGTGACGATGCTCGGTGGTCAGATCCTCGACGCACTGCGGGCTCGCCCCAACGGCAGTCGTTCGGCGGCAGCGGGATCCGGTTCGGAGCGGATGTGACCTCCGATCGCCGGAGTCGCTCGCGGGGCGGACGACCCGACGCCAGGCGGGACCGCCGGGTGCGTTCCCGACCGAGCGAGCAGGTTCCGCAGGGCTCGTACGTGCAGGTCGATTCGCCGGAGCCGGCGGAGCGGTCGGGCCGGGGATCCGTCGATCGGGCACGTGCCAGGTCGTTGCGTCGCAAGGTCTTCCTGATCGGCGGAACAGTGGCGGTGCTGATCGTCGCGCTCACGGCTACGTTGTGGTTCAGCCCCTTGATGTCGGTGCGGAGCGTCGAGTTCGTCGGCGACGGCGTGCTCTCGTCCGAGGAAGTACTGGCGCAGGCCGGGATCCAGGAGGGCAGGCCGTTGCTGCGGGTCGACACGGCCGCGGCAGCGCAGCGGGTCGCCGGCATGCCGCGGGTCGCGGAGGCCCGGGTGCGGCGCGAGTATCCGTCGACCGTCGTGGTCTCGGTCACCGAGCGGATTCCGGTGGTGTTCTTCGATTCCCCGGAGGGCACCCACCTCATGGACGAGAACGGCGTCGATTTCGCGATCGAGCCTCCGCCGTTCGGTGTGGTGCGTCTGGTGACTCCCACCCCGGGACGCGACGACCACGCGACGCAGGCTGCGCTCGAGGTGCTGGGGGCTCTACCGGAGTCCGTGCGCTTCCAGGTCTCCGAGGTTGCCGCGCCGACGATTTCGAGTGTCTCGGTTACTCTTGTGGACGGCCGTGTCGTGGTGTGGGGCAGTGCCGACGGCTCCGAGAGGAAGTCGGCGGTGGTGTCCGTGCTGTTGACGCAGCCCGGCCGGATCTTCGATGTGTCGAGTCCCGAGTTGCCCACAGTAAAGTGATGGGTGATCCTGGGGCCGCACACCGCAATCCAGGTCAGCGGCAACCAATGCCCGCAAAAACTTGGCGCGTGTCGGCGCGCCTGCTGGCGGATTGCTGTGCCACTGCATAGCGTTTCGCTTCGAGGGACTACTTGACATAACCTTGACCCTGTGGTTGAGGTTGAGGGTTTTCCGGCAATCACCCCCTTAGTACGAGCGCGAAACCCACTCACGGAAGGCGAGAGCCCATGACGCCCCCGCACAACTACCTCGCCGTAATCAAGGTCGTCGGTATCGGCGGCGGCGGCGTCAACGCGGTCAACCGCATGATCGAGCAGGGACTCAAGGGAGTCGAGTTCATCGCGGTCAACACGGACGCCCAGGCTCTGCTGATGTCCGACGCCGACGTCAAGCTCGACGTCGGACGCGAGCTCACCCGCGGCCTCGGCGCCGGCGCCGACCCGGAGGTCGGCCGCAAGGCCGCCGAGGATCACAAGGACGAGATCGAAGAGGTCCTCAAGGGCGCCGACATGGTCTTCGTCACCGCGGGTGAGGGTGGCGGTACGGGCACCGGTGGCGCGCCCGTCGTCGCGAGCATCGCCCGCAAGCTCGGCGCTCTCACGATCGGTGTCGTGACTCGTCCGTTCTCGTTCGAGGGCAAGCGTCGTGGCTCGCAGGCGGAGTCCGGTATCTCCGCGCTCCGCGAGTCCTGCGACACGCTGATCGTCATCCCGAACGACCGTCTGCTCCAGCTCGGTGACGCCGCGGTGAGCCTGATGGACGCGTTCCGCAGCGCCGACGAGGTTCTCCTCAACGGTGTCCAGGGCATCACCGACCTCATCACCACGCCGGGTCTGATCAACGTCGACTTCGCGGACGTCAAGAGCGTCATGTCCGGTGCCGGCAGCGCGCTGATGGGCATCGGCTCCTCCCGCGGGGAGGGCCGCTCGATCAAGGCTGCGGAGACGGCGATCAACTCGCCGCTCCTCGAGGCGTCGATGGAAGGTGCACGCGGCGTGCTGCTGTCGATCGCGGGCGGCTCGGATCTCGGCCTGTTCGAGATCAACGAGGCCGCGTCGCTGGTCCAGGAGGCCGCGCACATCGACGCCAACATCATCTTCGGAACGGTCATCGACGATTCGCTCGGCGACGAGGTGCGGGTCACGGTCATCGCGGCGGGCTTCGACGGCGGCGCTCCCGTGAAGCGTCCGCTCGAGGTCCAGTCCGCGATCGGTCGCGGCAACATCGGTGCCGGCCGTGCCGGTGAGGTCGGCCAGTCCGAGCGCCCCGCCGCGGCTGCTCCGGCGGCGCCCGCCGAGCCGGCGCCGGCCCCGCCGGTGGCCCCGCGTGAGCCGGTCGGTACGCCCACCGGATCCAGCCTTCCGCCGCTCGGATCCACGGGGTCGCGTGCCGTGCCGGTCGGTAACGAGGACGGCGAGGACGACGACGTCGACGTGCCTTCCTTCATGCGCCGTTGAGCGGGGCAGCTGTGACGGGTGTTCGGGTCCGGCGGGTCGTCACGAGTCGATCCGGCGGGGTCTCCGCGGCACCCTACGATTCGTTCAATCTCGGTGACCACGTCGGCGACGATCCCGCGGCGGTCGAGGCCAATCGCCGTCGACTGGCCGAAGGCATCGGCCTGCCGTTCGAGCGGCTCGTCTGGATGGAGCAGATCCACAGCCGCAACGTGACCGTCGTCGACGGGCCGGTCGACGGCCCCGTGCCGGCGACGGATGCGCTGGTGACGAAGGTGCCCGGCCTGGCGTTGGTGACGCTGAGTGCCGACTGCGTCCCGATCCTGCTGTCCGACGACGAGGCGGGCGTGATCGCCGCGGTGCACGCCGGCCGCATCGGTGCCCGCATCGGCATCGTCCCGAAGGTGCTCGGCGCCATGATCGAGCAGGGCGCGCGTCCCGAGCGGATCGGAGCGTTCCTCGGACCCGCGGCCAGTGGCCGCCAGTACGAGGTGCCGGCCGCGATGCAGGCAGATGTCGAGAAGTTCCTTCCGGGCAGCGCGACGCGGACGGCGAAGGGCACCCCGGGCCTCGATCTGCGGGCGGGCCTGCGGCGCCAGCTTCTCGCCGCGGGCGTCTCCGGGGTCGCGGAGGACCCGCGCTGCACGATCGAGGATCCGACACTGTTCAGCCATCGTCGGGGCGCACCGACCGGAAGGCTGGCCGCCGTGATCTGGATGGATCCGTCCGGGTCGGAGTGACGGAAGAGAGTTGACTGTCGGGATGGGTAGGCACGAAGAAGTTGCGTCGGCCCTGACGCGCGTGCGCGCCAGGCTCGATGCGGCCTGCCGGGACGCCGGTCGGGAGCCGTCCGAGGTCGCCCTGCTGCCCGTGACCAAGTTCTTCCCGGCATCGGATGTGCGGGTTCTCTACGACCTCGGGTGCCGGGCGTTCGGTGAGTCACGGGAACCGGAGGCGAGCACCAAGGTCGCGGAGTTCTCCGCCGATCCCGACGTCACCGAACCCGTGCGCTGGCACATGATCGGCCGGCTCCAGCGGAACAAGGTGAAGTCCGTGGTGCGCTGGGCCGACACGCTCCATTCGCTCGACAGCGGCCGGCTCACCGATGCGCTGTCCGGAGCCGTCGCTGCCGCGCTGGACGCGGGGGAGCGTTCAAGTGCCGTCGAGGTTCTCGTCCAGGTCAGTCTCGACGGTGATCCGTCGCGTGGTGGTGTCCCGGTCGCGGACCTCGAGAGTCTCGCGGATCGGGTGGCGTCCGCGCCCGGTCTCGAACTCGCCGGCCTGATGGCGGTTCCGCCGCTCGGCGCGGACCCCGATGCCGCGTTCGCGCAGTTGCACGAGGTGCACGCCGACCTGATGCGGGTGCATCCGGGTGCGGGGACGCTGTCGGCAGGGATGACCGGGGATCTGGAGTCCGCCGTCCGCCACGGTTCGACGTGCGTGCGTGTCGGAACTGCGCTGCTCGGCTCTCGACCGATAGTCTCGAAATGATCACCAGTCACACATGGAACACCAGTCACACCCGGATTTCTGCGGTCGACCGCAGGATTAGCCAGTACCAGTCCGCCGCGCCCAGGAAGGTCGATCAATGAGCAGCCTGCACAAGTTCAAGGCTTACTTCGGCATGGTTCCCCTCGAGGACTTCGAGGACGACTACATCGACGAGCCCGGTCAGGGCCGTCGCGAATACGCGGAACCGGGTTACGCGTCGGCGCGTCGCGACGACGTCGACAGCGACTTCGATCGCTACGAGCCCGCGCCCCGGCCGTCCCATCAGCGCGTCGAATCGATCGCGCCGCGCGGAGTCGCTCCGCGACCGACCCGAGGTTCACTCGCGGTCGACCCGCGGCTCGATCGGGTCGAGAGCCGCCGCTCCGCCGTCGACGAGAGCGGCCCGCTGTCCAAGATCACGACGCTCCGTCCCCGTGACTACGGCGAGGCGCGCACCATCGGCGAGCGTTTCCGTGACGGCACGCCGGTGATCATGGACCTGGTCGAGATGAGCAACGCCGATGCGAAGCGCCTGGTCGATTTCGCCGCCGGTCTCGCCTTCGCGCTGCGGGGATCGTTCGACAAGGTCGCCACCAAGGTGTTCCTGCTCTCGCCCGCCGACATCGATGTTTCCGCGGAGGAGCGCCGCCGGATCGCGGAGACCGGCTTCTACAACCAGAAGTGACCTGGGCGCGGTCGGCCGGATCGTGTGACCCGGTCGGCTGCTTCGCGGGATTGTGACACGCGGCTCGGCTTCCCCATTGGTTTTGATCGACTGGTTCCTGTCAGGCAGAGTGAAGGTGTGGCCGTGTTCTCGGTGATCTACGTGATCCTGTTCATCTTCTGGTTGTTGCTCATCGGGCGGATCATCGTCGAGTTCATCAGAGTCTTCGCCCGTGACTGGCGGCCGACGGGCTTCGTGGTGGTCGTCCTCGAGGCGATCTTCACGGTCACCGACCCACCGGTGAAGCTCCTGCGCCGACTGATCCCGCCGATCTCGCTCGGCGGAGTCCGGCTCGATCTCTCGATCATGGTGTTGCTGTTCCTGCTCTTCATCCTGATGCAGGTGGTCGCAGGACTGGCTTCACCCGCAGGTTTCGTGTGACAGAATGGCCCGCAGTTACAGTGTGACTGGTAACGAAATGGTTAACGAGTACGCGCAACGCGCTAGAACCGAATGCGTGCTAGACCGCCAAAAGATGCGTGAAGGGATCCTTCCATGCCGCTGACTCCAGCTGATGTGCACAACGTTGCGTTCAGTAAGCCTCCGATCGGGAAGCGTGGCTACAACGAGGACGAGGTAGACGCCTTCCTCGACCTCGTCGAGCAGGAGCTGTCGCGCCTCATCGAGGAGAACGCAGACCTCCGTCAGCGTGTCGGCGAGCTCGACCAGGAGCTGGCCGAGGCGAAGAAGGCCCCGCGTCCCGCGGCGGCAGCCGCGCCCGCTCCGGCGCCGGAGCCCGAGCCGGTTCGCGTCGTCGAGCCTCCCAAGCCCGCGCCTGCACCGGCCCCCGCGGCCGCGCCGCGTGAGGACGCCAACATGCAGGCCGCGAAGGTGCTGGGTCTGGCCCAGGAGATGGCCGACCGCCTCACCGGCGACGCCAAGACCGAGGCCGAGCAGCTGCTCAGCGATGCCCGCACCAACTCCGAGCGACTGGTGACCGACGCGCGCACCAAGTCGGAGACGATGGTTGCGGATGCGAAGCAGAAGTCCGAGACGATGGTCGCGGATGCGAAGCAGAAGTCCGAGTCGCTGCTGTCCGATGCCCAGACCCGCTCGGAGACCCAGCTGCGTCAGGCCAAGGAGAAGGCCGACGCGCTGCAGGCGGACGCCGAGAAGAAGCACACCGAGATCATGGCGACGATCAACCAGCAGCGTTCGGTCCTCGAAGGCCGCATCGAGCAGCTCAAGACGTTCGAGCGCGAGTACCGGGTGCGTCTCAAGTCGTACCTGGAGTCTCAGCTCGAGGAGCTCGAGCAGCGCGGCTCGGCGGTTCCGGTCGACGGCGGCCAGGACACCTTCGGTCCGGGCTCTCAGGCCGGCTTCACCCAGTCGTACGCCAAAGGAAACAACTGACCCCGAGTCGACGCCCGGCCGGCTCCCGAGCAGGGGGTGAATCGTGCTGGTCATGACGTTGGTCCTTGCCGCGGCGGGATTCGCGTTGCTGGTGATCGCTCTGATGACGGGTTCCGTCATCTGGGCGTGGGGTTGCATCCTGGTCTGTGTCGCAGGCGCCGTCCTCCTGCTCGTCAGTGCGTTGGCGAGCAGGAAGGCGGTGCCCGGCGAGACGGGGGCGCAGAATCCCCCCGGCGAGACCGGGACCGCGGATCTGCCCGACCACGGCGATTCCGGAAGCGATTCGACGCAGGGTTAGACTGAACGCACATTCGGCGTCGATCCGGCCATCACCGGGGAGCCTTCGGAAGAACGGTCGGTACTCGGTGGGGGCGCAAGCGCCACCGGGTTCCGGCTCACTAGAACCGAACGGGTGGGCCCGTCACAGCCCGAGGTCGAGAGGTTCGCCGCGTCCGCGCGGCGGGCAAGCGGGGTGGTACCGCGGTCACGGCGCACAGGGCGCCGTCGTCGTCCCCGTGCCGGTAGTAGGGCACGAGGAGCCAAACGGTGACCAGTAACGAATCCACCTCTCCCCGGACGAACGACGGGTACCCGCGCGTCGACATCGTCGGCGGACGCGCCACCGGATCCGTCTCCTTCCCGGACCTCGAGCAGAAGGTGCTCGCGGCCTGGGCGGCGGACGACACCTTCCGCGCCAGCATCGAGAATCGCGACGGTGCCGAGGATTTCGTCTTCTACGACGGCCCGCCGTTCGCCAACGGCCTGCCGCACTACGGGCACCTGCTCACCGGTTACGTCAAGGACGTCGTCCCGCGTTTCCAGACCATGCGTGGCAAGAAGGTCGACCGCCGTTTCGGCTGGGACTGCCACGGCCTGCCCGCCGAGCTCGAGGCGGAGAAGCAGCTCGGTATCAAGGACAAGTCGCAGATCGACGCGATGGGCCTCGCCGAGTTCAACGCCTACTGCAAGCAGTCCGTCCTGCGCTACACCGACGAGTGGCGTGACTACGTCACCCGTCAGGCCCGCTGGGTCGACTTCGACAACGACTACAAGACCCTCGATCTGGACTTCATGGAGTCCGTCATGTGGGCCTTCAAGGAGTTGTACGACAAGGGCCTGATCTACCAGGGCTTCCGCGTCCTGCCGTACAGCTGGTACGAGCAGACGCCGCTGTCGAACCAGGAGACCCGGCTCGACGACGCCTACAAGATGCGTCAGGACCCCGCGGTCACCGTCGACATGCTGCTCACCGCGCCCGGCTCGCCGCTCGACGGCGCGAACGCACTGATCTGGACCACCACGCCGTGGACGCTGCCGTCCAACCTCGCGATCGCGGTCCATCCGGATGTCGACTACGTGCAGGTGCGGGCGGCAGGGTCTGAAGGCGCGGGCAAGCGTTACGTGCTGGCCGCCGCGCGGGTGGGGCACTACGCGCGCGAACTCGGTGAGGCGCCCGAGGTGCTCGGCGAGTACAAGGGCCGCGACCTGGTGGGGCTGAAGTACGTTCCCCCGTTCGACTTCTTCCACGGCCCCGGCAAGGGACACGAGGAAGCGCACCGCGTGCTGTCCGCCGACTACGTCACCACCGACTCCGGTACCGGCGTGGTGCACCTCGCGCCGGCATTCGGTGAAGAGGACATGGAGTGCGCGACGGCCAACGGCATCGAGATCGTGCAGCCGCTGGATCCGGGCGGCAAGTTCACCTCGATGGTCCCGGATTACGAAGGTGTGCAGGTTTTTGATGCGAACCCGGTCATCATCAAGGACCTCAAGGCCGCCGGGAAGCTGCTGCGGCACGAGACGATCGAGCACTCGTACCCGCACAGTTGGCGTTCGGGCCAGCCGCTGATCTACATGGCGGTGCCGTCGTGGTTCGTGGCCGTCACCAAGTTCCGCGATCGCATGGTCGAACTCAACCAGGAGATCACCTGGGTGCCGGAGCACATCCGCGACGGCCAGTTCGGCAAGTGGCTCGAGGGCGCCCGCGACTGGAACATCAGCCGTAACCGTTACTGGGGCAGCCCGATCCCGGTGTGGGTGTCGGACGATCCGTCGTACCCGCGAGTCGACGTCTACGGTTCGCTCGACCAACTGGAGGCGGACTTCGGTGTCCGCCCGACCGACCTGCACCGGCCGATGATCGACGAGCTGGTCCGCCCCAACCCGGACGACCCGACCGGCAAGTCGATGATGCGTCGCGTGCCCGAGGTGCTGGACTGCTGGTTCGAGTCGGGCTCGATGCCGTACGCGCAGGTGCACTACCCGTTCGAGAACCGGGACTGGTTCGACTCGCACTACCCGGGCGACTTCATCGTCGAGTACAACGGCCAGACCCGCGGCTGGTTCTACACGCTGCACGTGTTGGCGACCGCGCTGTTCGACCGCCCGGCTTTCAAATGCGTTGCGGCGCACGGCATCGTCCTCGGCGACGACGGTCTCAAGATGAGCAAGTCCAAGGGCAACTACCCGGACGTCAAGGAGGTCTTCGACCGCGACGGCTCGGACGCCATGCGGTGGTTCCTGATGTCGTCGCCGATCCTGCGCGGCGGCAACCTGATCGTCACCGAACAGGGCATCCGTGAGGGTGTCCGCCAGGCGTTGCTGCCGCTGTGGAATGCGTGGAGCTTCCTGCAGCTGTACGCGTCCAAGCCCGGCCAGTGGCGCACCGATTCGCCGAACGTGCTCGACAAGTACATCCTCGCCAAGCTGGCGGCCACGCGGAACGCGATCACCGAGGCGCTCGACGTGACCGACATCGCTGGAGCGTGCGACGAGCTGCGCACGTTCTGCGACGCGCTCACCAACTGGTACGTGCGCCGCTCGCGCAGCCGGTTCTGGGACGAGGACCGCGACGCGATCGACACGCTGCACACCGTGCTCGAGGTGGTCACACGGCTCGCGGCGCCGCTGCTGCCCATGGCGTCCGAGGTGATCTGGCGCGGGCTGACCGGTGGGCGGTCGGTGCACCTGACCGACTGGCCGACCGAGACCGAGCTGCCGGCCGACGCCGAGCTGGTCGCCGCGATGGACGACGTCCGTAGCGTCTGCTCGACGGTGCTCGGACTGCGCAAGGCACAGAACCTGCGCGTGCGCCTGCCGCTGCCCGAGGTGACGGTCGCGGCGCCGGACGCCGAGAAGATGCGGCCGTACCTGGGTCTGATCGCCGACGAGGTCAACGTCAAGAAGGTCGACCTCACCGACGACGTGGACGTGCACGGCCGCTTCGAGCTCGTCGTCAACGCGCGCGCCGCGGGTCCGCGTCTGGGCAAGGACGTGCAGACCGTCATCAAGGCGGTCAAGGCCGGCGACTGGACCGAGACCGACGGCGTCGTCAGCGCCGCGGGCATCGACCTGCTGCCGTCCGAGTACACCCAGCGTCTGGTCGCGGCCGAGCCCGAGTCGACGGCGGCACTGCCGGACGGCGCCGGCCTGGTCGTGCTGGACTCGCGGGTGACCGAGGAGCTCGAGGCCGAGGGCTGGGCCAAGGACCGCATCCGCGAGTTGCAGGACGCCCGCCGCAGCGCGGGACTCGACGTCTCCGACCGCATCTCGGTCACGCTGGAGGTCCCGGTGGACCGGCTGGAGTGGGCCGCTCGGCACCGCGAGCTGATCGCGGGGGAGATCCTCGCGACGTCGCTCGAGCTCGGTGCCGTCAGCGGAGACGCGGTCGTCGATCTCGGCGAGGGTGTGCGCGCCGTGATCGTCAAGGCCTGACCGGACGAGGCGCCCCGGGCGGACGACGAAATTCCTGTCGTCCGCCCGGCGTAGTTTTCAGACATGGTTTCCGCCGACCCCACCCGCAGCCGCCGGTGGGTCCTGCACCTCGACATGGACGCGTTCTTCGCGTCCGTCGAGCAACTGACCCGTCCCACGTTGCGCGGCCGTCCGGTCCTCGTGGGCGGGCTGGGCGGTCGGGGAGTGGTGGCCGGTGCCAGCTACGAGGCTCGGGTGTTCGGGGCGCATTCGGCGATGCCGATGCACCAGGCGCGACGGTTGGTCGGCCCCGCCGCTGTCGTGCTGCCGCCGCGCGGTTCCTTGTACGGGCACGTCAGCCGTCAGGTGTTCGATGCGCTGCGCGTGAGGATGCCGGTGCTGGAACAGCTTTCGATGGACGAGGCGTTCGGTGAGCCGGCCGAGTTGGCGGGCGTGGGCAAGGCGGAGGTGGAACGCTACTGCGAGGAGTTGCGGGCCCTCGTGCTGGCCGAGACCGGACTGGTCGCGTCCATCGGCGCCGGCGCCGGTAAGCAGGTGGCCAAGATCGCGTCGGGGCTCGCCAAGCCCAACGGCGTCACCGTCGTGTCCCCGGATGTCCAGCAGCAGTTGATGAGTGCGCTGCCGGTGCGCAAGCTGTGGGGAGTGGGGCCCGTGGCGGAGGAGAAACTCAAGCGGCTCGGCATCGACACGATCGGCGCTCTCGCCGCGCTTCCCGACGCCGAAGTGGTGTCGGTGCTCGGCGGAACGAACGGGCCGAGCCTGCACCGGCTCGCCCGGGGGATCGACGACAGGCCGGTCGCCGAACGCGCCGACGCCAAGCAGGTCAGTGCCGAGACCACGTACGCCGAGGACATCGTCACGCTGGCCGGGCTGCGCCGTGCGGTGGACGCGAGTGCCGCGGCCGCGCACCGTCGCCTGGACCGGGACGGGCGCGCTGCCCGCACCGTCGTGCTCAAGCTCCGTAAGTCGGACATGAGCATCGTCACGAGATCGCTCACGCTGCCGTACGCGACGACCGATCTGCAGATCCTCACCGCGACAGCGCAACGGCAGGTGATCGATCCGCTCGAGCTCGGTCCGATCCGCCTCGTCGGAGTGGGGTTCGGGGGCCTGTCGGCGGTGAGCCAGGGTTCGCTGTTCCCGGAGCTCGATCAGGCAGTGCCCGCCGAGGACGACGTAGCCGAGGCCGACGCCATCGCCGAGGACGGCTCCGACACGACGGTCCGCTGGCGGCCCGGCATGGACGTCTCGCACCCGGAGTACGGGCACGGCTGGGTGCAGGGCGCGGGCCACGGTGTGGTGACGGTCCGGTTCGAGACGCGCAGCACGGGGCGGGGGCCGTCACGTACATTCGATGACACCGATTGTGATCTGGTCGTCGCGGACGTGATCGACAGCCTGGCGTGAGGTCGTCCTCACCGCCGGTATTGTTGCTGTGAACGTACGTGACAGCTGGGGTGGGCGGTTATCGTCGTCCGCATCCCGGCCAAACCCGAATCGTGTTCGACCCGAGAATGTGTTCGACCGAGAATGTAAAGGACAAGCACTTGAAGCTCCGGAAGATGACCATCGCTGGTGTGGCGATCGCCGCTGCTCTGACCATGACGGCCTGCTCGGACGACAGCGGAAGCACCGAGCGCACCACGGCGCAGCAGACCACGACGACCGCGGCGGCCACGCCGACGCTCGCACCGCCGACGGCCGCCGAGCTCAACGCCGCTCTGGCCACCGCATTCGACGAGAGCGTGCCGGTCGAGCAGAAGGCGCAGCTCGTCCAGGGCGCCGAGGCCGATCCCGAGCTGATCAACCAGGTCGCCAAGGCCGCCAAGGATGCCGGCGCCACGATCAACGTCGTCGACGTGACCCCCACCGGTGACGACACCGTCACCGCCGGTGTGGAGCTCGTCATCAACGGCCAGAACAACCCGGCCACGGTCGACTTCGTCGCCGAGGACGGCGTCTGGAAGATGTCGAAGTCTTACGCCTGCCAGCTCGTCACCATGGCTCAGCTCTCCTCGCCGGCCTGCCCCGCGTAAGCGCTCACGGTCCCTGCGCCGATGCCGTCGTCACCCCGGGTGACGACGGCATCGGCGTGTTCGGTCCCGGTCGGTTCCGGGCTCAGCGCGTCGGCGCCGCCGCGTGGATCCGCTCGGCGGAACTGCGGGCGAGGCCCGCGAGAACCCCGGCGTCGATCGGTTCGGGTCCCGTCGCGACCACCTGTACGACGGTCGAGTCCACGACCGTGAGCACGGCGTCGGACACCAGGGAGAATCCGTCGCTCGTGGTGATCAGCCGGATTCCCGTGGACGCGTCACCGACAGCGGGAGTCGCGAGCGGTTCGACGCGGTAGTCGACCCCGACGCCCTCGCCGTCGGTGCCGGAGTAGGTGGTGCACTGCCGCGCTGTGGCCTGGATCGTCGAGAAAGCTTCGGCCGCACCGCTTCCCGGGTAGCTCGCGGCATCGATGTCGATACTCGTGAAGTCGGGCCCGGAGAAGTTCGACTCGGCGTCGGCGACCGCACCGCGAGCCTGGCGGGCGACCGTGTCGAGCACGTTCGCGCACCGGGTGGGGTTGGTCGTCGGCGGCGCAGTGCCGGCGCCGGTCGTCTCGCCCGGGCTCTCGGCGGCGGGTAGTGCGACGAACCCCACCGGTAGGTCGGGCGCGGCGAGAAGCGCGGCCCGCAGCGCGGCCGGGTCGGTGATCGGACCCGCGCCGGGCGCAGCGGGCGCGGTCACGGCCGGACCGAGATCCGACGGCACCGACGGCGAGGCGTCGGTCGACGATCCGGGTTCCGGGTCGGACGATCCGCATGCCACCAGCCCGCCGGCCAGCGCGATGGCAGCGGCCGTGACGACCACGCGCGTCAGCCGTTCCATTCGACCCGCTCGCTCGTGGTCTGGCGCAGGTGCATCGTGTCGGTCGGATCGCTGAAGGACTGGCTGCCCTCGGCGGTGATCGATCCGGCGACCGGCAGCGGCACGCTCAGGTCGACCACCACATTGCCGGACCCACGGAGGGCGAAGGAGTCGACGTCCAGCGCCCCGGCCCCGTTGGGCAGTTGGAAGAGCGCCGTGGTGGGCGTCTGCTCCACCTGCACGTCGATGGTGAGACGGTCGCCGTCCCGTGCGACCAGCTTGGCGGTCGTCACCTGGTCGACGGCGATCGCGCCCATCACCTGCTGGCGGATCCTCCATTCGGCGCCCACGCCGATCGCTTGTTCCGGGAACGCGACCGTCCGATACACCGCCTGGTAGAACGCCTGCTCGATCATGGCCCGCGCCTTGTTCTGGGCGTCGGGGTCGGGGCGCAGGCGCAGTGCGGTGACGGCGCCGGACAGGTTCATCGTGAACCCCGCGTGCGAGCCGGTCGCCGGGGCGAGTACCTCGTCGACGTCCGGGTCGGGTGTGCTCAGTTCGCCGAGCGTGAGGTCCACGGTCGTCGCCGGTGTGCTGTCGGATGCGCCCTGCGTCACGAGTGCGGTCAGCGGCATGGTCAGGGCAGGCGTCGAGACGTCCTGGACGGCCTGCTCGTCGATCTGCTGCATCACCGTCGCAGTCGTGACCAGCTGTGCTTCCTGGCGCGTGCCCTGCGCGGGCCGGAACCGGACCACCGATCGCGGTTCGGCGCCGGCGTCGACGATCTCGGTCGTCGCGGCCGTCACCGGCACGGTGACCTCGTCGGAGGCGGCCCCGACCGCGTCGGGGCTCACGGGCGCAGCCTCGCCGCCGTTGCCGCACGCGGCGAGGAGAGTGAGGGAGAGGGTGGCCGCGACGACCGCGGTTCCCGAACGGAAGACTTTCGACGCAACTGGCACGCCAACAGGTTAGTCGGCGCGGGTGGCATGACCGGTCTGTCTCCCGCGTAAGGGATGATGGCGTGGTGAGTGACGACCGCACCGACAGCGACGACGCCGCCGTGAAAGGTGAACCGATTCCCGATCCACCCGTCCCCGACCCCGGTGACGCCTCCGTGCCGCCCGCCGATTCCGGCTCCGGCACCGTGGCGGCACGCCCTCGGCGCATGCGGATGCTCGTGGTCATCGCGGTCGTCGTGCTCGCGCTGGACCTGCTGACGAAGGTGTTGGCGGTCGCGTTGATCGACCCGAGGGATCCGGTCCGCATCATCGGCGACACGGTCACCCTGACCCTCATCCGCAATCCCGGTGCCGCGTTCTCGATGGCGACGGGAATGACCTGGCTGTTGACGCTCGTCGCGGTCGGTGTCGTGATCGGTGTCATCCGGATCGGGCGGACCCTGCGCTCGCCGTGGTGGGCCCTGGGCCTCGGTCTCGTTCTCGGCGGTGCGCTGGGCAACCTGATCGACCGGATATTCCGTTCGCCGGGTCCGCTCCAGGGTCACGTCGTGGACTTCGTCTCGGTCGGCTGGTGGCCGGTCTTCAACGTCGCGGACTCGTCGATCGTCTGCGGCGCCGTCCTGTTGGTTGCGCTCACGTTGTTCGGCATCGAACCCAGTGGCGACAAGGTCTCGCGGAAGGGAGATGCGGAATGAGGGAGACACGATCGATGCCGGTGCCCGACGGGCTCGACGGCATGCGGGTCGACGCCGGCCTCGCGCGGCTCCTCGGGCTTTCGCGGACCGCCGTGGCCACCCTCACCGAGGAGGGCGCGGTGCTGGTCGACGGCGCCGCCGCCGGCAAGTCGGATCGGCTCTCGGCCGGCACCTGGCTCGAGGTGGAGTTGCCCGAGCCGCCTCGCCCGCTCACCATCGAGGCCGAGCCGGTGGAGGGCATGGAGATCCTCTACGCCGACGACGACATCGTCGCGGTCGACAAGCCTGTGGGTGTCGCGGCGCACGCGAGCGTCGGCTGGACCGGGCCGACGGTGATCGGTGGCCTCGCGGCCGCCGGGTTCCGCATCTCGACGTCGGGTGCGCACGAGCGCCAGGGCATCGTGCACCGCCTCGACGTCGGCACGTCCGGCGTGATGGTCGTGGCGACGTCCGAGCGCGCCTACACCGTCCTCAAGCGCGCCTTCAAGCAGCGCACCATCGACAAGCGGTATCACGCACTGGTGCAGGGACACCCGGATCCGAGCAGCGGCACGATCGACGCGCCCATCGGTCGCCACCGCAGCAACGACTGGAAGTTCGCGGTGACGGCGGACGGCAAGCCCAGCGTCACGCACTACGACACGGTCGAGGCGTTCCAGGCGGCCAGTCTGCTCGACATCCACCTCGAGACGGGCCGCACGCACCAGATCCGTGTCCACTTCTCGGCGCTGCGCCACCCGTGCTGCGGTGACCTCACGTACGGTGCCGACCCGCGCCTGGCGGAGCGGCTGGGACTGGAGCGGCAGTGGCTACATGCCCGCTCGCTGGGATTCGCGCATCCGGCCGACGGGCACTGGGTCGAGATCACGAGCGACTACCCGAAGGACCTGCAGCACGCGCTCGGAGTCCTGCGGGGCGCGTGAGATGAGTTCGCGCACGTGGCCGGCCGTCGCCGCGACGGTCGCGCTGGCGGCTGTCGTGGTGGGCCTGGGGGTGGCGAATCCGCCGCAGCCGGGGCGTGTCGGGACCGATGCACTCGGTCCCGAATCGGGTGAACTGGTCGCGGAGTACCTGGCGCGGGCCGCTGCCTCGCTCACCGACGCCTCTGCCGCGGACTCCGCCGACGCCGGGCCACGGTGGGCGCTGGTGTCGTTCGACGCCCCGGTGACAACCTCGCAGTTGCTGACCGACACGCCGGACGTGCGGGTGTCCCAGGTGCTCTTCCGGGTCCCTGTCGATCGAGTCCAGACACCGATCGTCGCGGTACCGGTCCCCGCCAACGATGTCGCGGTGCACCGCGCGCCGTCGGTCGCGGCGGCACGTCTACAGGCCGGAGCCGTCGGGAACGATCGCGGTGCCCAGATCGCGGCCTACTCGGCGAGCCGATTGTCCGCGGACTGTGCGTGCGTCGTGGGCGCGACGGTGCGGGGCTCGCTGGACCGGTTGCGCGCGCTCGCGGCGGTCCCGGGGGTGCGGGCGGTGGAGGCCCTGCCCGCCGACGCGATCGCGGGGGCGTTCTCGGTCAACCCACTGCTGCCGACGCAGTCCACCTCTGTCGTTCCGGGGCCGGACGACGGCCCGGTGCCCGCCCTCGGCTGACGCGCCCGCCCTCGGTCGAATCCGACCACCCGCGTGGGGGCGGCGGCACAATGTCGCAATGCCGAGGAAATCCATGTCGATACGAGCGTTGACGGTGGTGCTCGCCGTAGGTGCCGCAATGTCGTCGGTGGGGACGGCGACGGCTGCGGCCGAGTCGTCGTCGGCGGCGCCGAGCTCGGACCTGGTCCCGTTGATCTCCGCGCTCTCCGAACGCCTGGCGATCGCCGATGCGGTCGCGGCGGCCAAGTGGGGGACCGGCAAGCCGATCGACGACCCGGCACGCGAGGCCGATGTGCTCCGTGCGGTCGCCGAGCAGGCGCGGGGCCAGGGCCTCGACCCGGCCCGGGTCACGCAGATCTTCCGCGATCAGATCGAGGCGAGCAAGGACGTGCAGCGCGGCCTGTTCGCGTACTGGGACGTCGTGCCACAGGCGGTGCCCGAGCCGCGGCCCGACCTCGCAGCGGTGCGGCCTGTGCTGGATCGCCTGAACGCCGAGATCGTGACGCGGACCGGTGAGGAGAAGGACGTACTGGCCGATCCGCGGTGCCTGTCGGACCTCGTCGCCGGTGCGGCCGAAGTCGTCGGCGCGGAGCGACCGGACGTGCTGCATCTGGCCGGTCTGGTGCGGGCGCTGCGGTCGGTGTGCGGCGCGGTCTCCGGCTGACGGCTCGTCAGTCCACCGGGGCGTCGCCGGTGTGCTTTCGCAGGAACTCGATCGTCCGATCCAGTGCGTGCCGGCCGTCGGCGTTGTCGAGGTCGAACTGGTACTCGTGTGCCAGCGGCGGTTCGTGGTCGTCCGGGTAGAAGAGGGCCGTCACGTCGACGCCGAGATCGGTGAGCTTCACCGCGAGCGCCTTCGACTGCTTCTCGGTGAGCCCGTCCGCATTGCCGCCCGAGATGTAGGTAGGCGGAAAGTCCGCAGTGACGTGGCGCAGCGTCGACATCTCGGCGACGGCGCGCGAGTTCGCGACGTCTTTGGTGCCGGTGTAGGCCCAGATCGACTCGGAGGTGCCCCAGCCCAGGATGCCGGGGCCGCCGACCATGTCGGTCACCTCGTAGATGCCGCAGTTGAGGACGACGCCGCGCAGTTGCTCGGGTCGCAGCGCCGACTCGATCCCGATCGCGCGGGCGTAGGCGGCGTCGGTGGCCATCGTCGCGAGCTGGCTCGTCAACTGGGCGCCGGCCGAGTCACCGGCCAGGACGATTCGGTCCGGATCGACGTGCAGGCGTTCGGCATTCGCGAGGATGTAGGCGTGGGCGTCGCGCAACTGCTCGACGGCCGTCGGGTACCGGTGGCGCGGTCCGAGGGAGTAGTCGAGCGAGACGACGGTGAAGCCCGCCGCGGCGATGAGCTCGTAGTAGGTCGCGCAGTTCGTCCGGTGCCCCGAGATCCAGGCGCCGCCGTGGGTCCAGATCACCGTGGGCAGGGCGTGCGTGGCGCCTCCCGATTCGGCGGGGAAGTACACGTCGAGGTGGGCGTCGTCGTCGCCCGCCCGGTACCGCTGCGCGGTGATCGACGCGACTCCTCCGGGAGCGTGCTTGCGCAGGGCTTCCGTCGTCCTGCGCGCGTCCCGGCCGAACACGGTGCGCACGACCAGCGCCCCGGGCCACGGGCCGGCGGCGAACGCGACGACGCTGCCGGCGAGCAGGCCGGCCGCGCCCAGGATCCGTCGGAGCGTCCGGTCACCGATCGTCAAGGTGCAGTCCTCCTGGCTCGGGGGATTCGGCGTGTGACGAGTCACAGTAGCCGGAGGGCTATCGTCGGCATACGTGACACCGCAGGGTAGAACCGAGGATTCCACCGGACTGGCGGCCGGGTTCGGCGCGTACCTGATCTGGGGAATGTTCCCGATCTTCTTCGGTCTCCTCGACCCCGCCGGTTCCCTCGAGGTGCTGGCGCACCGGATGGTGTGGACAGTCCTGCTGATGCTCGCCGTCCTGCTCGTCCTCGGCAAGCTGGGATCGCTGCGCGGCCTGTCCGCGAGGACGTGGGGGCTCGTGACGGCGGCCACCGTCGCGATCGCCGTCAACTGGGGCGTCTACATCTACGCGGTCGTCTCCGGCAATGTCGTCGAGGCCGCTCTCGGCTATTTCGTCAACCCGCTCGTCAGCGTGCTGATCGGGGTGCTCGTCTTCCGCGAGAAGATCCGTGCCGCCCAGATCGCGGCACTGGTCCTGGCAGCGATCGCCGTGGTGATCATCACCGTCGACTACGGCCGGCCACCGGTCGTCGCACTGACTCTGGCGCTGTCGTTCGCGCTGTACGGGGTCGTCAAGAAGGTGGTCCCGCTGGATCCGCGCACGAGTCTGACGGCCGAGGGTCTGGTCGCGGCGCCGTTCGCGATCGTCTACCTCGTCGTTCTCCTGGTCTCCGGCACCGGGTCGTTCCTCGGTAACGGCGTGGGCCACAGCCTGCTGCTCGTCGCGGCCGGACCGGTCACGGCGGCGCCTCTGTTGCTGTTCGGCCTCGCCGCGCAGCGCATTCCCCTCACGACGCTGGGCCTGTTGCAGTACCTGACCCCGGCCCTGCAGATGGTCTGGGGAGTGGTCGTGATGCACGAGGTGATGCCACCGTCGAGGTGGGTCGGATTCGCCCTGATCTGGGTCGCCCTGGTGGTATTCACCACGGACGCACTGGCTCGTGCACGGCGGACGCGCAGGGCCGGGTCACGGCTGCCCGAGACCGTCGGTGACAGGGCATAGACTCTGGGCTTGCCTGGGATCTACCGAATTACAGAGAGGCACGCGTGGCTGACTCGTTCGTTCACCTGCACAACCACACCGAGTACTCGATGCTCGACGGTGCGGCAAAAGTCGGCCCGCTGTTCAAGGAAGCCGAACGCCTCGGCATGACCGCGGTCGGCATGACCGACCACGGCAACATGTACGGCGCCAGCGAGTTCTACAACTCGGCCAAGAAGCACGGCATCAAGCCGATCATCGGCATCGAGGCGTACGTCGCGCCCGAGTCGCGGTTCAACACCAAGCGCGTGCTGTGGGGCGACCCGAGCCAGAAGTCGGACGACGTCTCCGGCAGCGGCGCGTATACCCACATGACGATGGTCGCCGAGAACTCGACCGGTCTGCGGAACCTGTTCAAGCTGTCGTCGCTCGCGTCGATCGAGGGCCAGCTCGGCAAGTGGCCGCGCATGGACGAGGAGCTGATCGCCACCCACGCCGAGGGCATCATCGCCACCACCGGCTGCCCGTCGGGCGAGATCCAGACCCGGTTGCGGCTCGGCCACGACCGCGAGGCGCTCGAGGCCGCCGCGAAATGGCAGGAGATCTGGGGCAAGGACAACTTCTTCCTCGAGCTGATGGACCACGGGCTGTCCATCGAGCGCCGCGTCCGGGAGGGCCTGCTCTCGATCGGCCGACAGCTCGGGATCCCGCCGCTCGCGACGAACGACTGCCACTACGTCACCAAGGACGCCGCCGAGAACCACGAGGCACTGCTGTGCATCCAGACCGGTAAGACGCTCTCGGACCCCACCCGCTTCAAGTTCGACGGGGACGGCTACTACCTCAAGTCGGCCGAGGAGATGCGGGCGATCTGGGACTCCGAGGTTCCCGGCGCGTGCGACAACTCCGTGCTCATCGGCGAGCGAGTGCAGCCGTACGAGGACGTGTGGCAGCACCGAGACCGGATGCCGATCTTCCCGGTGCCCGAGGGCGAGACGCAGGCGAGCTGGCTGCACAAGGAGGTCATGCGGGGCCTCGACCGGCGTTTCCCGGCCGGGCCGCCGCGCGAGTACATCGAGCGTGCCGAGTACGAGATCGGCGTCATCAACCAGATGGGCTTCCCCGCTTACTTCCTCGTGGTCGGCGACCTCATCAACCACGCCCGCGAGGTCGGGATCCGGGTCGGCCCGGGTCGAGGCTCGGCGGCCGGCTCGCTCGTCGCGTACGCGATGGGTATCACCAACATCGACCCCATCCCGCACGGGCTGCTGTTCGAGCGGTTCCTCAACCCTGAACGCGTGTCGATGCCCGATATCGATATCGACTTCGACGATCGCCGCCGCGGCGAGATGGTCCGCTACGCCACCGACAAGTGGGGCAGCGACAAGGTGGCGCAGGTCATCACGTTCGGCACCATCAAGACCAAGGCCGCCATCAAGGACTCCGCGCGAGTCCAGTTCGGCCAGCCCGGTTTCGCCATCGCCGACCAGATCACCAAGGCGCTGCCGCCGCCGATCATGGCAAAGGACATCTCGGTGTCGGGTATCACCGACCCCGAGCACGAGCGGTACAAGGAAGCCGTCGAGGTTCGCGCCCTCATCGACTCCAATCCGGACGTCGCGAAGATCTACCAGACCGCGAAGGGCCTCGAGGGCCTGATCCGCAACGCAGGCGTACACGCCTGCGCGGTCATCATGTCGTCGGAGCCGCTCACCGACGCGATTCCGGTGTGGAAGCGCGCGCAGGACGGCGCGATCATCACCGGCTGGGACTACCCGTCGTGCGAGGCCATCGGTCTGCTCAAGATGGACTTCCTCGGTCTGCGCAACCTCACGGTCATCGGCGACGCGATCGAGAACATCAAGGCCAACCGCGGCGTCGACATCGACCTAGACACGCTGCCGCTCGAGGACCCGGCCACGTACGAACTGCTCGCGCGGGGCGACACGCTCGGCGTGTTCCAGCTCGACGGCAGCGCGATGCGCGATCTGCTGCGGCGCATGCAGCCCACCGGCTTCGAGGACATCGTCGCCGTCCTGGCGCTGTACCGCCCGGGCCCGATGGGCATGAACGCGCACAACGACTACGCCGACCGCAAGAACGGCCGGCAGGACGTGAAGCCGATCCACCCGGAACTCGAGGAGCCGCTCAAGGAGATCCTGGCCGACACCTTCGGTCTGATCGTCTACCAGGAGCAGATCATGCAGATCGCTCAGAAGGTGGCCGGCTACTCGCTCGGACAGGCAGACCTGCTCCGCCGAGCGATGGGTAAGAAGAAGAAGGAGATCCTCGACGAGGCCTACGACGGTTTCGCGGAGGGGATGAAGGCCAACGGCTTCTCCCAGGCCGCGATCACGGCACTGTGGGACACGGTTCTGCCGTTCGCCGGCTACGCGTTCAACAAATCGCACGCCGCCGGCTACGGCCTCGTCTCGTTCTGGACCGCCTACCTCAAGGCGAACTACCCGTCCGAGTACATGGCGGGCCTGCTCACCTCGGTCGGTGACGACAAGGACAAGGCCGCGGTGTACCTCTCGGACTGCCGGAAGATGGGCATCACCGTGCTGCCGCCGGACGTGAACGCATCCCGCGTCGACTTCGCGTCCGTCGGAGAGGACATCCGGTTCGGCCTCGGTGCGGTCCGCAACGTGGGCGCCAACGTGGTCGGGTCGATCATCGCGGCCCGCGAGGAGAAGGGCAGCTTCACCGACTTCTCCGACTACCTCAACAAGATCGACGCGCTCGCCTGCTCCAAGAAGGTCACCGAATCCCTCATCAAGGCAGGCGGATTCGATTCACTCGGGCATCCACGAAAGGGTCTGATGCTGGTGCACGCCGACGCGATCGACGCGGTCATGGGCACCAAGAAGGCCGAAGCGATGGGTCAGTTCGACCTGTTCGGCGGCGACGACGCCGACGAGTCGATCACCTCGGTGTTCAACGTCAAGGTGCCAGACGAGGAGTGGGACACCAAGCACAAGCTCGCCCTCGAACGGGAGATGCTGGGCCTGTACGTCTCCGGTCATCCCCTCAACGGCGTCGAGCACGTGCTGGCGGCGCAGTCCGACACGTCCATCCCGGTGATCCTCGAAGGAGACATCAAGGACGGGACCCAGGTCACCGTCGGCGGCATCCTCGCGTCGGTGAACCGCAGGATCAACAAGAACGGCTTGACCTGGGCGTCCGCTCAGCTCGAGGACCTCTCCGGTGGCATCGAGGTGCTGTTCTTCCCGCAGGCGTACTCGGTGTACGGCATGGACGTGGTCGAGGACTCGGTCGTGCTGGTCAAGGCCAGGGTGTCGATTCGAGACGACCGGGTGTCCCTCATCGCCAACGATCTCGCGGTGCCCGATCTGTCGGCGATCGGCGTGGCGAAGCCGGTGTCGGTGAGCCTGCCGGTGCGCCAGTGCACCAAGGAGAAGCTCGGTGCCCTGCGGCAGGTGCTGTCGAAGCATCCCGGGACGGCGGACGTGCACGTCAAGCTGATCGGATCGCGTGGCACCACACTATGGAAGGTGGACGAGGTGCTCCGGGTGGAGCCGTCGTCGTCGCTGATGGGTGACCTCAAAGCACTGCTCGGGCCGAGCTGCCTGGCGGGCTGACGAGGAACCCGCGTCCACGCTTCGGCGATTCTCTCCGCCGGCGCGTGGGAGCGTAGGCTGGACTGTATCGACGGCATTTCGCACGTGGGCATTCGAGACTGCGTCGCCTGTCGATTGAAATGATCCGGCCTATTTCTCGGCCGAGGTAGGAGCGTCGTCATGACGCTGCAGCGCGCCCAGTTCGAGCCAGTGGCGGAGTCCCGGCCCGGACCGGCCATGCATCGAGGGGTGGACGGTCCGCGGTACACGCCGCGCTTGAGGTTGAAGCCCAAGGCGCCGGGCACCGGGTATGTGGACGGTGCGTGGTGGCCGCACTCGCGAAGTCTCGTCGACGAGCTCCCGGATCTTCTGGCCGTGCTCTCGGTGCGACTCGGGCCGATCGAGCGCGTGGTCTACAGCCTGGCCAACTGGTTTCGGACGCCCGATCGAATTGTGGCACTGGGTCGTTCGGTTCGCCTGGACGGATACCACTACCAGCCGATGAACACGGTGTATGTGGTCGGAGTCAATCGCGACCGGCTGACCCTGCTGGTCTTGGCGCCGGAAACCGATCCGGGGTACTCGCATCGGACCATGATGCGTGCCGCCGCGCCGAACAATGCGACCACCGCAGACGATCTTCTGATGGCCGACGTCCGCCGCGCCACGAGTCGGGCGGACCGTGAGCTCGCGGAAAGTCGGTGGGACGGCGAGGGTGGAGCGTCGGCACGCTGATACGGGCCGCCGTATCGGATGTCGACGCGTCCTGCCCGGCTCAGGACGGGAGTAACGCGGTGGCTATTACGAACATCGACGAGTACGCACACCTCAGCAGGGATGACATCGAGGCGCTGGGAGTGGAACTGACAACCATTCGCAGGGATGTCGAGGATTCGCGGGGTCGGCGCGATGCCCGATACATCCGACGCACCATCGCGTTCCAGCGAGCGCTCGACGCGTCGTCGCGGTTGCTGCTCGCTCTGAGTCGCGGGCGGATCGGGTGGGTCCTCGGCGTGGCTGGCCTGGGCGTCGCGAAGTCGATCGAGAACATGGAAATCGGGCACAACGTGTCGCACGGCCAATGGGACTGGATGAACGATCCGGAAGTCCATTCCACCACTTGGGAATGGGACATGGCCGGCACATCGACGCAGTGGAAGTACGCCCACAATTTCGTCCACCATCGGTATACCAATGTCGTCGGTATGGACGAAGATGTCGGTTTCGGCGTGATGAGGGTGACGAGGGATCAGCGCTGGCGTCCTCGACACCTGCTGCAACCGATCCAGAATCTGGTGTTGGCCGCCACGTTCGAGTGGGGGGTGGCCGTGCATGACGTCGATATCCACCAACGCAGCGGTGTCCGCGCCGTCGCGGTCAAGATTGCTCGGCAATCGGCGAAGGACTACGTGCTGTTCCCCGCGCTCAGCGGGAGGCGGTGGCGACGGACGCTCGCCGCAGACGCTACCGCGAACCTGTTGCGCAACGTGTGGGCGTATCTGGTGATTTTCTGCGGCCACTTCCCGGACGGGGCGGAGAAGTTCACGCTCGAAGAGTTGGAGCGGGAGACATCGTCGGAGTGGTATCTGCGGCAGATGCTCGGGACCGCGAACTTTCGTGCCGGCCCGGTGCTGGCGTTCCTGAGCGGCAACCTCTGTTATCAGATCGAGCATCACCTCTTCCCGGACCTGCCGAGTAACAGGTACGCCGAGATCGCCGCTCGCGTGCGGCCGCTGTGTGAGAAGTACGATCTGCCGTACACGACCGGTCCGCTCGCGCGACAGTACTGGCAGACATTCCGGACGATCCTGAAGTTGGCACTCCCGGACTGCCTGTTGGTCGCAACCGCCGACGACGCACCGGAGACGGCCTCCGAGTCGAAGTTTCGCGCGCAGTCGAGAGCGGGTGTGCGATCCGCTTCGTCGAGTGCAGAATCGCGCCGGAGTGGGCTACGGACGGCACTACGAAATCGCAGCACGTCCTCCTGGTAGAAGGTGGCGGTGGATCCGACCCGGGTGCCCGCAAACCTCCGATCGGTCAGAGGCCGCCGAGGTCGGACAGGGTCTGCAGGGCAGTGTCCGTCACTCGCCAGAGGCCGTCGATCTCCTGTTCGGCGGACGGACGCACCTGCGGGTCCTGGAGCGCGAAACCGTTCGCCAGGGTGACGGTGTTGTAGCCGCTGTCGGCGGCACGCAGCAGCGTCCGCGACGGTTGGTCGTTGCCGGCGAGGCGATCGAGGCCCTCACCCACGAAGTAGAAGCGCCAGAGTGGTCCGAGGTCGGCGCCGTACCGGTCCTTGGTGAGTGTCACGATCGAATCGCCTTCGAGTGCAATCGAATCGACGATCCGATAGAAGTCGGGGACATGTTCGGGCCGAGTGCCGCTGGTGTCGACCGCGTGCGCGAGGTCGACGGTGAGGTGGGCGTTGTAGCCGGCCATCGCGACCCGGGCCGGGCTCTGCGCGCACTGCCGGGTCAGGGCGAAGTAGTGGAACCACGCCGGATCGACCGGGGCGCCGGTGAACTCGGCGTGCAGGTTGCGCAGATAGCGTGTCAGCAGGTCGTAGCTGATGGTCGGCGACCAGGTGCGGTCCGGCAACGCGGCCGGGTCGCGCTGGAGAGGCAGGACCGCCTCGTACTCGACGGCGTCCAGCCCGATCGAGAACAGCCCGCGCCGGTCCCGGTGGTCGACGAGGATCTCGGTGATCCGGTGGTGTCGGTCGATCGCGGACTCGAGTCGCGGTAGACCGGTGCCGGACAAAGTGGACGTATCGCTCAGAGCGACGATGGCGTCGATCTCGTTCGAGCTCAACGGCGTTCCGCACGCGGTGGCCACCGCGGTGTCGGCCGAGGCGTGAGCGGGGTTCAGGAGCGTGAAGGCCGCTCCGACAGCGACGAGGGGCGCGAGCAATCGGCGTGAGCGCATCGCCCGAGCGTAGGGCGTCGACGGCGACCGCGCCGGACGAAGCGATCCGCGAGGGGGTCACGGCGCCGGCCGCGTCGCGTGGGGACGGGCCCGGTCGGTCCGGGAAACCGGTCCGGGAAGCTCAGCGGAGAGGTGTCGTCGACTGGCGCGCGAGCATGACGCGCCGCCCCCACCACACGATGACGGCCACGCCCGCCGCCGTCAGAACTGCTGGTTGCAGCACCTGTGTCACGGCGAGAACCAGAACGAAGACGAGTAGTCCCGCGGCGAGGGCTTCGAGCTTGTAGAGCGGCCAGGCGGTGCCGGCGAGATCGACGGTGGCGCCGGACCGGCCGCGGGAGCGGCGGGGGAGTGCAGCGGTGGTCATTGCGTGCACCTCTCTCGCGTGGTTTCGGGTCGTCCTGCCGGTGTGTTCAGCTTACCGACGGCACGAAGTTCGGCGCAACGAACAATTTGCGACGTGTGACGGAAATCCCGTCGTCCGGCCGATCGGGTGGTCAAGATCAAGTGTGGGGTGTTCACTTGAGGGCATGCCTCTCACCGGTGAATACGAACCCAGCCCCTCGTCCTGGGCCGCGGACCAGGTCGACCTCTACGAACGCTCGGGCGGAACCGAGGGAACGACGATGGAGGGCAAACCCGTCGTCATCCTGACCACCGTCGGTGCCAAGTCCGGCAAGCTGCGCAAGACGCCGCTGATGCGCGTCGAGCACGACGGCGAGTATGCCGTCGTCGCGTCGCTCGGCGGTGCCCCGAAGAACCCGGTCTGGTACTACAACGTCGTGGCCGATCCTCGCGTCGAACTGCAGGACGGCCCCGTCAAGCAGGACATGGTCGCGCGTGAGGTCACCGGCGACGAGAAGGCCGTCTGGTGGGAGCGTGCGGTCGAGGCGTGGCCGGATTACGCCAAGTACCAGCAGAACACCGATCGTCAGATCCCGGTCTTCGTTCTGTCCCCCCAGAAGTAGCGGGCGGTGTCGCCGTCCCCCAGCCGTCGGGCCCGGTTCCGAGTAGCCTGCGAAGCAGGAACAACCACACTCGGAACCGTGGCCGGAGGCTTGGGATGGCGTCGAAAACTGTTGCAGATCAATTGGTTTCCCAACTCGTCGAAGCGGGCGTGCGGCGGATCTACGGCATCGTGGGGGACAGTCTCAACCCGGTCGTCGACGCCGTCCGCAGAACAGGCGGGGCGGCTGAGGGTGGCATCGACTGGATCCACGTCCGGCACGAGGAAGCTGCCGCCTTCGCGGCCGCAGCGGACGCGCAGGTCACCGGAGAACTGGCGGTCTGCGCGGGATCGTGTGGACCGGGCAACCTGCACCTGATCAACGGTCTGTACGACGCGAACCGCTCGGGTGCGCCCGTGCTCGCCATCGCCTCCCACATCCCCAGCACCCAGATCGGGATGGGCTACTTCCAGGAGACCCACCCGGACCGGCTGTTCGTCGAGTGCTCGCGCTACACCGAGATGATCAGCACTCCCGCGCAATCCCCGCGGGTGGTGCAGAGCGCGATACAGCACGCGATCGCACAGTCGGGCGTCGCCGTGATCACGCTGCCGGGCGATATCGCCGAGGAGCCGGCCGAGGGCACCGCGCCCCCGCTCGCCCGCACGGGCACCCCGTCGCTCGTTCCGGCGGACGAGGACGTCCAGGCTCTCGCGGACGCCGTCAACGAGGCTTCCGCCGTCGCGATCTTCGCTGGCGCAGGAGTGCGCGGTGCCCGGGACGAACTTCTCGCCCTCGCCGACACCGTCGGGGCGCCGATCGGTCACACGCTGCGTGGCAAGGAATGGATCCAGTACGACAACCCGTTCGACGTCGGCATGACCGGGCTGCTGGGGTACGGGGCCGCGCACGACGGGATCCATGACGCGGACCTGCTGATTCTCGTGGGCACCGATTTCCCGTACGACCAGTTCCTGCCCGGTGACGTGCGGACCGCGCAGATCGACGTCGCGGCGCAGACGCTGGGCCGGCGCACCGGTGTCGACCTCCCCGTTCACGGGGACACCCGCTCCGTGCTGCGCGCCCTCCAACCGCTCGTGCACCGCAAGTCGAGTCGCACCTTCCTCGAGAAGACCCTCGACCGGCACGAGAAGCTCATGACGAAGGTCGTCGGTGCCTACACCGAACCCGCGAAACAGCGCGTTCCGATCCACCCCGAGTACGCCGCCTCGATCCTCGACGACATCGCCGCCGACGACGCGGTCTTCACCGCCGACACCGGTATGTGCAACGTGTGGACTGCGCGCTACCTGAACCCGAACGGCCGTCGCCGGTTCCTGTCGTCGGCGTTGCACGGGTCGATGGCCAATGCGTTGCCGCATGCGATCGGCGCGCAGTTCGCCGAACCCGGTCGGCAGGTGGTCGCGATGTCCGGTGACGGCGGGCTGTCGATGTTGCTGGGCGAGTTGATCACCGTCGCGATGTACCGACTGCCGATCAAGATCGTCGTGTTCGACAACTCCACCCTCGGCATGGTCAAGCTCGAGATGCTCGTCGATGGTTTGCCCGATTTCGGCGTGGATGTCCCTTCTGTCGACTATGCCGCTGTTGCAACGGCTTTGGGGCTCTACGGACGCCGGATCGAGGATCCTGCCGATCTGGAGTCGGGGCTCCGAGAGGCGTTCGCGCACGACGGACCCGCTCTGATCGACATCGTGACCGATCCGAACGCGCTGTCGCTGCCGCCCTCGATCACCGGCGGTCAGGTCCGAGGGTTCGCACTGGCCATGTCCAAGATGGTGATGAACGGCGGTGTGGCCGAAGCGGTTCAGATGGCCAAGTCGAATCTGCGCAACGTACCGCGACCGTCCCAGTTCTCGCCGCGAGGGTGACTGCGCGGACATCGCGTCCGGCGAACGGTGGGGCGGTTGCGCGCCTGCCCGCCTGTAGTGGGAAAATGCATGGGTGTCTAATTCGCCGGAACTCGCAGATCTGAAGGTAACCTCGCCCGCGCTCACCGCGGACGAGATCGACGCCGCTGCGGAGCGAATTGCACACATTATCGATGCGACACCGCTGCAGTTCAGTGAGCGGTTGTCGGCGCTGACCGGAGCCCGGGTCTACCTCAAGCGGGAGGACCTGCAGGTGGTGCGCTCGTACAAACTCCGCGGTGCCTACAACCTGATCATGCAGCTCAGTGACGCCGAGCGCGCCGCCGGCGTGGTCGCGGCCAGCGCCGGGAACCACGCCCAGGGTGTCGCGTTCGCGTGCCGGGCGATGGAGATCAGTGGCCGGATCTACGTGCCCGCCAACACCCCCAAGCAGAAGCGCGACCGGATCATGGTGCACGGCGGCGGGTTCGTCGAACTGATCCCGACGGGCGAGACCTACGATGCCGCGGCCGCGGCCGCGGCCGCGGATGTCGAGCGGACGGGTGCCACCATGGTGCCGCCGTTCGACGACGCCCGCACCGCCGCCGGTCAGGGCACCATCGCCGCCGAGATCCTCGAGCAGCTGGGAGAGGCGCCGGACAGTGTCGTCGTGCCGGTCGGCGGCGGCGGCTGCATCGCCGGTATCGCCACCTACCTGCACGAGCGTGCGCCCGAAACCACCATCATCGGCGTCGAGCCGGCCGGTGCCGCGTCGATGACCGCCGCGTTGGTGGCGGGTGGGCCGGTCACGCTGCCCGAGGTCGACCCGTTCGTGGACGGTGCCGCGGTCAAGCGGGTCGGCGATCTGCCGTACGCCGTGGTTTCCGGGTTGGGGGCGAGCGTCGTCTCGCACGCGTCGTTGCCCCTGGTCGCCGGTACTCGTGCGGGGCGCGGACCCGAGCGCTTCGCCATGACGCAGGTCGACGAGGGCGCGATCTGCACCGCGATGCTGCAGCTCTACCAGAACGAGGGCATCATCGCCGAGCCTGCCGGGGCGCTCTCGGTGACCGCGCTGGGGCAGCTCGACGTCGCGCCCGGCAGCACCGTAGTGTGTCTCGTCTCGGGTGGCAACAACGACGTGTCCCGCTACGGCGAGATCCTCGAACGATCGCTGGTTCACCTGGGGCTCAAGCACTACTTCCTCGTCGATTTCCCCCAGGAGCCGGGCGCGCTGCGCCGGTTCCTCGACGAGGTCCTGGGCCCGGACGACGACATCACGCTGTTCGAGTACGTCAAGCGCAACAACCGTGAGACCGGTGCCGCGCTCGTGGGTATCGAACTGGGGTCGGCCGACGGTCTGTCGGATCTGCTCGATCGGATGCGCACGTCGCGCATCGTCGTCGAGCAGCTCGAGCCGGGCTCGCCGGCGTACCGCTACCTCACGTAGCGGGCGTCTCGTCCGAACGATCTCTGCCCGCCGGGTCGGTGCCGAGTAGTCGGTTCACGACCTGGCGGTGCAGATCGGGGTCGGATTCCGGGAGTCCGAGCAGGGCCGCCAGATAGATGCCGTCGCCGACGAGGCGGACGATCTCGGCCTGCACCGGGTCGTCGATCTCGGCCAGCAGCCCGTCGTCCCACGACCGCATCACGTCGGCGATCGCCTGCTGCACCTCGTCGTGCCGGCCGTCGGCGCTGCGCATCGCGGCCAGCATCGACCGATACAGCGTCATCTCGTCGGCGGACTCGGCCGGCGGGTATTGCAGATAGATCTCCGAGACGGTCCGCCCGGAGGCGACGGCGTCGGCCAGCTGCTGGTCGGAGCGGTCGCCGAGTCGTCGCACCATCCCGGCCAGGAGTGCTTCCTTGCTGGGGAAGTGGTAGAGCAGACCGCCCTTGGAGACGCCTGCCTCCGCCGCCACCGCCTCGAGGGTGACCTGCGCGAGTCCCTGGGTCAGGAGAAGGCTCTCGAGTGCGTCGAGGATGCGATCGCGTGTGTCGGATGCCATGAAAATCACTGTACCGGCTGGACGGTCGACTGCTATTCTGGAGTTCGCTACTGTACCGGCTGGACGGTTAACTCCCCGGTCGGTTCCTGTTCATCAACCAGTTCGTGTGGGAGTGGAAGCATGTCTGTGGGCACCGTGCGGGATTCGCACGACGTGACGGCGAGCCGGAAGGACTGGCTCGGCCTCGTCGTGCTCGCGTTCGCCGTGCTGCTCATCTCGGTGGACGCGACGGTCCTCGACCTCGCGCTGCCGTTCATCAGTGAGGACCTCGAACCGAGCAGCACGCAGTTGCTGTGGATCATCGACGTCTATTCGTTCGTGCTGGCGGGTCTGCTGGTGACGATGGGCACCCTCGGCGACCGGATCGGGCGCCGCCGCCTGCTGCTGATCGGTGCGGCCGGCTTCGGCCTGGCGTCGTTGATCGCGGCGTGGTCGTCGAGTCCGGAGATGCTGATCGCGGCGCGTGTGCTCCAGGGTGTGTCGGGTGCGACGCTGATGCCCGCGACCCTCGGGCTCATCCGCACGATGTTCGTCGACCCTCGTCAGCGGACCACCGCGATCGGCGTGTGGGGCGCGATGGCCGGTGGCGGCGCGGCGGCCGGACCGCTGGTCGGTGGCTGGTTGCTCGAGCACTTCTGGTGGGGTTCGGTCTTCCTCGTCAACATCCCGGTCATGATCGGTCTCATCGCTCTCGGGCCGTTGGTGATTCCCGAGTCGAAGGATCCGGCCCCGGGCCGCTTCGATCTGGTGAGCGCCGGACTGTCGATGCTGGCCATGGTGCCGATGGTGTACGCGGTCAAGGAGACCGCGGTCCACGGGCCGAGTTGGGTACTCACCGCTGTCGGTGTCGTCGGACTCGCCGCGGGCTGGGCGTTCGTGCGCCGGCAGAAGACGCTGGCCGATCCGATGATCGACCTGACGCTGTTCGCCCGGCCCGCGTTCTCGACGGCCGTCCTGACGAACCTGCTGTCCATCTTCGCGCTCGCCGGCGTGCTGTTCTTCGGGTCGCAGTACCTGCAGTTGGTGCTCGGCTACCGGCCGCTCGAGGCCGGACTGCTGATGCTGCCGGGAACCCTGGTCAGTGCGTTCGCCTCGCTGGCTGCGGCGTGGCTCGTCCGCCGCTGGGCGCCCAACCGGGTGCTGAGCATCGGTCTGGTGATCGCGGCAATCGGTGCCGCCGTCATGATCGCACTGCAGCCGGACAGCGGCCCGCAGGCCTTCGTGATCGGATTCGTGCTCGCCGGCGCCGGTGTCGGTGTGGCGCTGACGTTGACGTCGGATCTGGTGGTGAGCTCGGTGGAGCCGGAACGTGCCGGTGCAGCGTCCGCGGTCTCCGAAACCGCATACGAACTCGGCGTGGCGCTGGGTGTGGCCATCCTCGGCAGTGTCGTACTGGCGATCTTCCGCCGCGGAATGGACGTCTCGGCACTCACCCCCGATCAGGCGCACGTCGCGCAGGGCACGCTCGGTGGCGCCGTCGAGGTCTCGAAGGGGATGCCGGCGCCGCAAGCCGAGGCCTTCGTCGACGGGGCGCAGGCGGCCTTCGTCGACGGCATGCACATCGCGGCCGGCGCAACTGCGATCGTGCTCTTGATCACGGCAATCCTCGTGGCGCGCATGCTCGGCCGTCGCTGATCCGTAACGCCACAGCGGCCCGCTCGATTGATGATCGAGCGGGTCGTTCTCGTGTGCGCATCGAGTCACACGAGTAACGGGAATTATCAAGCGTCACAGCAGAGTAGGGCGCCAGCCCGCAGTCCTGCGCCGGTCCGTGTCCTTCTGATCGAATACCTCTGGTGCGCAGCGAGTTTGGACTGCAGTACAAAGGTATGAATCTGCGGGTGAAATGGTTGAATCTTGCGCTATCACCCTGGCTTTTCACCCTCGGTGCATCCCCTATATGAAAGACACTGCGGTGCTTGTCTTTTCGCGAGGGTGAGTGCTCGGGTGAAGCGGTTCGAGGCGCTCCGGGGATGAAGGACGTGTACTACCGATTGTGTTTGTATGTCCCGCGTCGGGGTGATTGTCCATGTCATCCATCGCTCGCAGCCGAATCCGGCCGGGCGTCCATAAGAAGGGCCTCAAATGGTGAGGTTGAGCGGCGCCCTGCGCAGGGGCGTCATCCGAACTGTGGTCATGGCCATGTTGGCCGCCATGGTCACGATTACGACCGCAACGGTCGGGGCGGGGACGGCGGCAGCAGCGGGAACACCGCTGAGCTGCGACGTTCTCTACTCGGTAGACGACGGTTCGAATGCTGCGAAGCGGATCGACCCGAACACCGGAGCTGCGACGTCATCCTTCCCGGTCTCGGGCAACGAGGCGAACCAGCTCGGCATCGCGCCGGGCGGCGCGTACGCCGTCTACACCTCCGGGAAGACGATCTACAAGTACGACGCCCTTACGGAGAAGACCACGAGCGCCACACACAAGCTGAGCCTTTCGGGGACCCACGGCGCCATCGACCCCACCACCGGAATCTTCTATTTCGGCGGTCGTGACGGCGGTGACACGTTCAAGTTCGGTTCCTACAACCCCGGCACCGGTGTGGTGTCGAACTCGATCATCACCGCCTCGCTGCCGAGTGCACCCGGAGGCAACGGCGACCTGGCCTTCGATGCGACGGGCAACATGTACGTCGTCGCGGGTGGCGACTCCAACGGCCGTGTGTACCGAATCGCGGGGCCGATCACTCCGAGCTCGAACAACCTGACGGGTACTGCTGTCACCGAGCAGACCAGCGCGTTCAAGAAGTCGAACTCGATCGCCTTCGGTCCCAGCGGTTACCTGTACGTCGGCAGCAGCAGCAGTTTGGTGCGCGTCGATCCGAGCACCGGCGGCCAGGTGGCGTCGTTCTCCCAAGCGGGAGACATGACCGACATGGGTTCGTGCACCGATCCGGTCACCATCGAGCTTCACAAGAACCTCCCCGACGGCCGTGTCGCATCCGGTGACCAGTTCGGCCTCGAGATCACCGGCAACGGTCTGAGTACCGGAAACACGGCAACGACGTCTGGCGACAAGAAGGGGCTCCAGGACGCGGTGGCGGGGCCGGTGCTCGGACTCTCGGGCAAGTCCTACACGATCAAGGAGACTGCGAAGAGCGGAGCCGATCTCTCGAACTACCGCACCACGTGGGAGTGCGTCGACGCGAAGACGTCGGCCACGATCTCGAGTGGGGACGGCGCGACGGGCACCGTGGCGGTTCCCAGTGGTTCCGCCGGCAAGAGCATCAGCTGCACTTTCACCAACGGCTCACGCAAGTCCGGTCTCGCGCTGGAGAAGACGGCTGCGCCGAACACCGCAGCCGACTTCACGGTCGGCAACACGATCACCTACAGCTTCAAGATGACCAACACCGGCGATGTGACGTTGAAGGACGTCAAGCCGGTCGAGAAGGACTTCTCCGGTAAGGCGAAGATGTCCGACTTCTCGTGCCCTGAGGGCGCGAAATCGTTGGCCGCCAAGGCTTCCGTGACGTGCACCGCGACGTACGTGCTCCAGCAGGAGGACATCGACCGCGGCACCGTCGACAACACCGCGATCGCGACCGGCACCGATCCGGGTGGCAAGACGGTGAACTCCGCCGAGTCCAAGGTGCCGCTGAAGGGTGGTCCGGCCACGCCCGGCATCTCGATCGTGAAGTCCGCGTCGCCGAAGGATGCAGAGAGCTACAAGCTCGGTCAGACGATCAAGTACAGCTTCAAGATCACCAACACCGGTGACGTGACGCTGCGGAACGTCGGGGTGAACGAGGGCGCGTTCACGGGCGCCGGTCCGTTGTCGGCGGTCGAGTGCCCCGACACGGCGAAGGCGCTCGGGCCGAAGGCATCGGTGACGTGCACCGCGGAGTACACGCTGACGCAGAAGGACATCGACAACGGCAGGATCGAGAACACCGCGACCGCGACGGGCACGCCGCCGGGCACAGACACGCCGATCGTGTCCCCGCCGGGCAAGGAGATCGTCGAGGGCAATCCTGCCCGGTCACTGTCTCTCGTGAAGGACGCATCGCCGTCGACCACCGCGGATTACAAGGTGGGCCAGGAGATCTCGTACACCTTCCTGATCAAGAACACGGGCGACGTGACGCTCACCGACGTGCATCCGAACGAGACGAAGTTCTCGGGTTCGGGCGACATGTCGACGTTCGATTGCCCCGCAGGAGCGGCGTCGCTGCCGCCGGGTGCGTCGGTGACCTGCACGGCGAAGTACACGCTGACGCAGGCCGACATCGATGCCGGCAAGCTGGAGAACACCGCGACCGCGACGGGTACGCCGCCGTCGGGTGAGCCGGTCACCTCGAAGCCGTCGGACAAGACGCTCTCGGGCGAGCCGAAGCCCGCGATCGCCCTGGAGAAGTCGGCGTCGCCGACGGACGCGGACAAGTTCGCGGTGGGCGAGACCGTCACCTACAGCTTCACGATCACCAACACGGGCAACGTGACACTGAAGGACGTGCGTCCGAACGAGACCGCCTTCACGGGTGAGAGCAGCAGGATCTCGGCGTTCGACTGCCCGGATGCCGCGAAGTCGCTGGCACCCAACGAATCCGTGACGTGCACCGCCACGTACACGCTCGACCAGGCGGACGTGGACCGGGGCAAGCTCGACAACGCCGCGACGGCGACGGGCACTCCGCCATCGGGTAATCCTGTCACGTCCGACGAGGACGACGCGAAGCTGACGGGTAACCAGAAGCCGAACCTCGAGATCGTCAAGACAGCGTCGCCCAAGGGTGTCTCGGACTTCAAGGTCGGCCAGAAGGTCACCTACACATTCGACGTCACCAACACGGGCAACCAGACCCTGACGGACGTCAAGGTCGTCGAGGGTGCGTTCTCCGGCAGCGGTGAGCTCTCCGACGTGTCCTGCCCGGAGGAAGCGAAGTCCATGGCGCCGGGTGCCGAGGTGTCGTGCACCGCAACGTACGAGCTGACGCAGAAGGACATCGACGCCGGCAAGCTCGACAACGTCGCGACCGCGGTCGGCACGCCCCCGGGCGCCGACACCCCGATCGAGTCCCCGCAGGACGAGGAGAACCTCGCCGGTGATCCCCAGGCGGGACTGAAGCTCGAGAAGACCGCGGAACCGCGGGAGAACGTCCAGGTGAACGACACCGTCACCTACAAGTTCACGATCACCAACACCGGTGATCAGACCCTGAAGGACGTCGGTGTCAAGGAGAACGAGTTCTCCGGCAAGGGAACGCTGTCCGCGATCAGCTGCCCGGACGATGCGAAGGAGCTGAATCCCGGGAAGTCGGTGACCTGCGAGGCCACCTACACGTTCACGGTCGAGGACATGAACGTGGGCAGGGTCGAGAACACTGCCACGGCGACGGGTACCCCGCCGTCGGGAACGCCGATCGAGTCCGATCCGTCGGACGTCGACGTCACCGGTGCGCAGGCGCCCCAGCTCGAGGTCGTGAAGTCGGCCTCACTGACGAGCCTGGACGGTTTCAAGGCCGGCGCGAAGGTGAAGTACTCGTTCGCGGTCACCAACACGGGCAATGTCACGGTGGCGAACGTCTCGATCAAGGAAGGCGACTTCTCCGGTACCGGCGAGATCACCGATCTCTCGTGCCCGGAGGAGGCGAAGTCGTTGGTTCCGGGTGCGCAGGTGACCTGCACGGCGCTGTACGAGCTGACCCAGGCCGATGTCGATGCCGGCAAGGTGGAGAACACGGCCACCGCGATCGGCACGCCTCCGGGTACCGAGGAGCCGATCGAGTCCCCGCCGTCGGACGGCGGCATCGAGGGCAACCCGAACCCGGACCTGTCGATCGTGAAGACTGCGTCGATCTCCGACTCGTCCGAGTTCACGGTGGGCAAGGAGATCACCTACTCGTTCGTGATCACGAACACCGGTGACGTCACGCTCACCGACGTTCGCCCGAACGAGAAGTCGTTCACCGGATCCGGGCCGATGTCCGATCCGGTCTGCGAGGCGGGCGCGAGCGCGCTGGCGCCCAACAACGCGGTGACCTGCACCGCGAACTACACGCTGACGCAGGCCGACATCGATGCCGGCAAGCTCGACAACGTCGCGACCGCGACCGGCACCCCGCCGGGCAAGGAGCCGATCGAGTCGCCGGAGTCGCAGGTGTCGCTGCCGGGCCATCCGCACCCGGGCATCAGCATCGTCAAGAAGGCGAACCCGCGCGAGAAGGTGAAGCTGGGGCAGGAGGTGACCTACCGGTTCGTGATCACCAATGTCGGAGACGTGACCCTGAAGGACGTCACCGTGAACGAGGGCGACTTCACGGGCACCGGCACGATGTCGGCGATCACCTGCCCCGACGAGGCGAAGTCGCTGGCGCCGAAGGACTCGGTGGCATGCACCGCGACCTACGTCGTGACGCGGGCCGACGTGAAGAACGGACGCATCGACAACGTCGCGACCGCGTCGGGCACGAACCCGAAGGGCGACGAGGTGGTGTCGGAGCCGTCGAACGAGACGGTGACACCGGACAAGTCGAGCTTCCCGGGTCTGATCATCATCCCGATTATCCCGGGGCTCCTGACCGGCTCGCTCGGCTCGACCGGGTCGACCGGACCTGCGGGCGAGCCGGCGGGTACGGACACGCCGGTCATCGACGGCAACCCCACCGGTGAAGGCAACCAGCCGGGACAGGGGGGCACGGAGTCGGGCACGGACGCCGAGACCCAGGCCTCGAATCCCAAGGGCGGGCTGATCGACTCCGGTCTGGGCGCCGACGGTGACGGCGGGCTGAACTCCGGTCTCGTCGCCGGCGGACTGGCACTGCTGATCGCCGCAGGCGGTGTGCTGGTTGTGGCACTGCGCAGGCGCAGGGCCGAGGACGGTGATGTCACGGACCTGTGATGAACCCTGACGATTGACGGGGTGGCCCGAGACGGAATCGTCTCGGGCCACCCTTGCTTCGGCGCGGCCCCGTGGGGCAATCGGGTGGCGCCTTCGCCCCGCTTCGGCTGGCGGCCGCGGACCGGTTGCGGCACAGTGGTGTACGACACAATTCGCTGCATCGACCGCCCTCGGAACGGGGGGTCTCCGGTGGACCGCGGAGGTGTGCGGTGGGTCACCTTTCGGCCGAGAGGTGGATGATTTCGAGGGTGAGATTCCGATCGGCACGCAAGTGTCCGGTCATCGCCGGTACGTGTCGATCGGATCGCGGCGCAACTCCGAATTGATCAGCAGCGCATGCCATTTCGTTATGACTGCGCGCTCGCGCCCGAGACCCCATCCCCGGTGTGGACGAGTTTCTGTGTCACTTTTCGTGTCATCACTTCGTGTATATGAGGTGTTTGTCCTGTTTCCGTAGTCGGTCGCCGGCCCCTCGTCAGGCGTGCGGCAAATCGGAGTGTCGAACGAGAGGTGTCCTTCATGCGTAAACGTGTGTTCCTGCGTCGTGCCGGAGGGGAGGTGGTGTCACGGTGGGCGGCGCTCGGGATGATCTTTGCGGTTCTGACTCTGGTCTTATCCTCGTTCTCCATCGCCCCGATGGCCTCGGCGAACCCGAGCGAAACATCGACCACCTCCGCTCCGACGCGCACCGCCGAGAGCTCGCCCTCGACGACGGGACAGAGCTCCGCTCCGATCGCACCGACGACCACGACCAAGGCGCCGACGACCACCACGTCGCAGGCGCCGGTGACCACGACGACGGCCCCGGCCGAGTCGACGTCGCCGGTGACCACGACGAGCGTGCCGACCACGACGGCGCAGCAGCGTGCCGCAGCCGTCACCCCGCGCGGAGTCAACGACAAGATCACCGTCGAGATCACCGACGTCCAGGTCGAGGGGGCGAACGGCCAGCAGATCAAGGTCGGCGATTCCGTCTCGGTGAAGGGCAAGTGGGACGCGCGGACCGCCGCTCCTCAGCCCGGCGACCAGTTCACCGTCCGGTTCCCTGAGGTCCTCAAACTCGACGCCAACCCCAGGATCGATCTGGTCGGCGACGGCACTGTCTGGGGCACCTGCGAGTTGGTGGCCGCCACCAACCTCATGACCTGCGTGCTCACCGATGCGGTGGCGGACAGGCCCGAAGACGTCTACGGCGACTTCGAGGTCTACACGAAGGCAGTTGCCTACACCACGGCCGAGAACATCGATTTCGTCCTCAACGGCGAGTTCACGCAGTCGTACCCGCTGCCCGGCGGTGGCGGCATCAGCGACGGCAAGGATCTCGGCGCTGCCAAGAAGTCCGGAAAGCTGCAGTCGGACAAGCAGGCCGTGCGGTGGACCATCGACATTCCCGGCAAGGACCTGGCCGCTCTGGACGCAGCCGGTACCGGTTCGGTGACCCTGAACGACGCGCTCTCGGCCAACATGAAGCTCTGCGACACCGGTCGGCTCAACGCGACGCTGCAGTCCGGTCGCCCGGGCGACCTGAAGGCGGTCAGCGGTGGCGTCACCGTCACCCAGGATGCCGCGGGCGAACCCGTCTCGATCGCGCTCACGAACGGCAAGGCATTCGACAGCAACCTGCTGTACCGGATCGAGTACACCTCGTGCACGGCCAGTGGACAGGTGGACCCGGTCGGAACCGTCTACGACAACGCCGTGACGATCGGCAACAAGGACGTGCCGTCGACCGGCGTCGGCCAGGACTGGACGCCGCAGACCGCGCCGTCGAAGTCCGGCAGCCTGGACAAGGGCAAGCGCTACAAGGAGGCGGCCTGGACCATCATGGTCCCCGGGACGTTCATCGCCGGCAGCGCCGACCATACGGTGTCCATCGCCGACACCCTCACGGGCAACCACGCCGTCTGCGCGACGGGGCTCGTCGTGAAGATCGCCAAGGCGAACTACCTGCCCGATGCAAGCGGCAACAGCCCCGGGCGGACGGATGTCACCGCCCAGTTCACGATCGATGTCGATGCCGCCCCCGGCGCCAAGGACATCAGCGTCACGATCACGCCGAAGGACGTCGCCGCGTTCGACCCCGAGCAGTACTACTACGTGAGCTACCGGACCTGCCTCACCGAGGACAGGGTCCCGGACAACACCGAGGTCTTCGCCAACTCGGCGAGCCTCAACGGCCGCCCCCCGGTCACCGCTTCGGTGAGGGGCCCCGAGTTCAAGAGCGGCAAGAGCGGCCAGCTCAACACCACCGAGCGTGACGTCGCCGGTGAGAAGCAGCCGGCCGGCACCACCCTCGACTGGAAGGTGGAGATTCCCGGACGTCACCTCGAAGGCCTGACGGAACCGGCGGTCATCAGTGACACCTTCTCGGGCACCCTGACCGTCTGCGACGTCGGCAACGACATCAAGGCAAACCTCAATCTCCGGGTGATCGCGCGGGACTTCCTCGGCGACAAGGCTGTTGCCGAGCGGGACCTCACCGCCACCACCGGCGTCGTGCGCACGGCCGGCGGGGTCGACTTCACCCTGCCGTTGGAGGAGTACGACCGTGAGACCCGGTACTACATCGACTACACCCTCTGCACCGCCAGCGGTGGTCTCGACGGGCGTGGCACGGTGTACGGAAACTCGCTCACCTACCAGGGCCGCGATGCCATCACGAGCAGCGTCCGACAGGAGTGGGGTGGCGGCGGCACCGGCACCGGCGTGTCGCGCGGCTCGTTCTCGCTGTTGAAGGAGGTCGCGTCCTTCTCCAAGCCGTTCCCGCAGAGCACCGAGTTCACCGTCAAGGTCGAGGAGTTCGCCCCCGGTAAGAACCCGGCGACCGACAAGCCGGACAGCTCGTACAACGTCAAGGTGAAGGCGGACGGCACACCCGTCAGCGGAGTCAACCCCCGCGGTACCGGTTGGCAGATCCGCCTGTCCGAGATCGATCTGCCCACCGTCGACGGCGTCTACTTCGAGCAGGGCAAGTTCCGTCCGGCAGAGGGCGTGACCCTGAACGCGGATCAGACCCAGGCGGTCGTGACCATTGCACCGAAGACCAACATCGGTGTCACCCTGGTCAACAACGCCGTCCTGGGCAAGGCGACGATCACCAAGGCCGTCGTGGGTGACGGGCTCGGCGGTCTCACCGGCAACGAGTCCTTCGTCATCGACGCACACATCGCCGACGACGACGACACCACCGGCGACGAGGTGCGCCAGTTCACCCTGCGGAATGGCCAGCACTTCGAGCTGGCAGATCTACCTATCGGAGCGAAGGTCACCTTCTCGGAGGTACTGCCGCTGAACACCGATCGGGTGACGTGGTCGGCACCGGTGATCGAGCCGAAGACGCTCACCATCGGCACCGATGCCACGGCGAACAGGGTCTCCGTCACGAACGAGGCCAAGGTCACCATGGGCACCTTCGCGGTCAGCAAGAAGCTCACGGGTCCCGAGGCATTCGACAAGTCCGTGCCGAAGACGTTCGACGTGATCGCCAGTTGGAACGCGGACGGAGCGCCGCAGTCCAAGACGCTCACGCTCCCGGCCGACGGCACCGCGGTTCCGTTCGGTGTGAATCTGCCGGGCGGTACCGAAGTCACGCTGACCGAGACGGTTCCGGCGAACGGCAACGGCCTCGCGTGGGGCGTGCCCTCGTACTCCGGGAACGTGACGATCGGTGACGACGGCTCGGCCGCGGTCACCATCGGCAAGGACGCGGGCAAGGTCGAGGTGACGAACTACGTCGACAAGAACGACGGCACCCTGCGCATCGCCAAGCAGGTCGGCGGCGAGGCCGCCGAGGCGGTCGGTGACGACGCCGAGTTCACGGTGCAGGCACGTTGGAAGGACGGCACCGAGTACGTCACCAAGGACCTGACCGTGAAGCAGGGCGCGGCCACGTCGCTCGGTGTCGACCTCCCCGTCGGTACCGAGGTGACTTTCACCGAGACCGGGCGTCCCGAGATCGCCGGAGTCGAATGGGGCACGATCTCGTGGGGCACGGACCCGAACGGCGAATCGTGGCTCGTCACGAATCCCGGTGGCACCGCGACCGGCATCGTCTCCGACGACCCGACGGACGGCCGTCTGATCACGCTGTCGAACGAGGCGCTGTGGAAGAACGGCTCCGTCGAGTTCACCAAGTTCGTCTTCGACGGTGAGGATCCCGTCCCCGCCACCGAGGCCGACCTGCCCGACGGTGCGGCGTTCGAGGTCCGGATCGAGGGCATCGATCCGGCACTTCCGGGAGGAACCGACTTCCCGGCCGTGGGTGAGACCATCACCCTCGACGCCGCAAACGGCTGGAGCTGGAAGTCCGGCGACGTTCTGCCGCGGAACACGGTGATCACCTTCTCCGAGGTCGATCCCGCCGCCCTGCCCGGAATGGATTGGGCGCGGCCGTTCTACTACGTGGCCGCGGATGCCGGTGAGCCCGGTGACCGCAACACGGTCCAGATCGTTGCGGGCGACGAATCCGTGGTGGAGATCCGCAACCGACCGATCCCCACGGCGGACGTGGACATCGACAAGATCGTGAGCGGTCCGAAGGGCAATCAGGTCGCCAAGGACGGTTCGACGATCTTCCAGGTCACGGCCTCGTGGACGGATGTCGACGACGAGAACCGTTCCTGTGTCCTCGACGTGAAGCCGGGCGCTCCGGCCACCCCGACGGCCGACTGTGACGCTCCGGTCGTCGACGGCCGGGTCCAGTTCCCGCTGGGCACCGAGATCATCTTCGCCGAGACCGGCGCCTACACCGACGTGACCAACGTCAAGTGGGGCGAGGTCGTCTGGGGTGTGGAGGAAGGTAGTGCGGACGTCGCGGCGATCGACGGCAAGCCGACCGGAGTCTCGGTCACCCTTACCGGTGACGCGAACGAGCCGGTGGTGCTGGGACTCGAGAACAAGACCAGCAGCAACGGTCTGATCATCATCCCGCTCCCGATTCCGTTGCCGCCGTGGAACGGATCGCTGACCCCGCCGGGGTCGGGCTCCGAGTGGCCGACGCCGCCGGTCTCGGGTGAGCCGGGCGGGCCGGCGCAACCGGGCGGACCTGCCTCGCCGGAGAATGCGGGCGAGACCGGCCACAACGGTGCTCCGGGCAAGCCTGCGCCGAGCAAGCCGGCGCCGGACCAGTCGTCGTCGCTGCCCGTGACGGGTGCGAACGTCGTCTGGCTCGCCGGTGCAGCGCTCGCGCTGATCGCCGGTGGTGGATGGCTGACTCTGCGTAGCCGAAGGAGGGTGTCCGGCGAGGGATAGTTCCCTCAGGCACCCGGCTGGTGGGGCGGGTGCGACCTCGTCTGTCGCATCCGCCCCGCGCCGCAGTTCGCTCGAATCGAACACCGCTCCACAGCGGACAAGGAATATCGCGGCCGATGATTCGGTCGCCCTCGAAAAGGAGATACTTCCGTGCTCGTCCTCCCGCTCTCCCTCACCTTCGACGTCCAGACCACCGGCTCTGCCGTGATCGACGGTCTCGGTCGGCTGTCCGTGCTTCTCTACGACCTGCTCGGTGGCGCCGGCAGCGCTGCGATCAACGTGGGTAGCTAGCCGGTTCGACACCTGTGGAAGGGGCTCCGGCCCATGCGCGACACCGAAGTTCCGGGTCCGGAACGGGCCCGGCCGAACAGCGGCCGGGTCATCGGCGAACTGCTCCTCACTGCGGGGGCCGTCCTCCTGCTGTACGTCTTCTACGAGGCGTTCTGGACCAATATCGTCTCGGCGCGGCTGCAAGACGAGGTCGACAGCGGGCTGACGGAGTCCTGGAGCAACGGGGCGACCGGCGACGAGTCGGTCGCCGCGGCACCTCCCGCGCTGGGCGAAGGGTTTGCGCGCGTGCACATTCCCGCCCTCGATGCCGCTTACGCCGTCGTCGAGGGCACGCGCAACGAGGACCTGCGGGCCGGCCCCGGCCACTACGTCGACACCCAAATGCCCGGCGAGCCGGGAAATTTCGCGCTCGCCGGGCATCGCATCGGTACCGGTGCGGTGTTCCAGCACCTGGATCGGCTCGACACCTGTGATGCCGTGGTCGTGGAGACCGAGTTCCGATGGATCACGTATCGGGTTCTCCCACTCGGAAACGATCAGCTCGGGCGCCGCGCCGAGGCGGCTGCCTGTCTGAGCCCGGAGCAGGTCGATCGCGTCGCCGACGGCGACTATGCCCACGTCGTGGGGCGGCACATCACCACCCCCGACGACATCGAGGTCGTCAACCCGCTGCCCGGGGCCCCGTGGGTCGAACCGCACTCCGGGCTCGAAAGCACCCTGACGCTCACCACGTGCCATCCGTTGTTCTCGAACACCGAACGCATGATCGTGCACGCGGTTCGCGTCGAATCCGTGTCGAAGTCCGCGGGAACCCTCCCCGCGGCATTGCAGGAGTAGACAGATGTACGGCTACCTTTGGCGCGCCCTCCCCGGACCCCGTCCGGTGAAGGCCGCGCTCGTGATCCTCATCGCGGTCGCGCTCGTGCTGCTCCTCATGGAAGTCGTCTTCCCCTGGGTGTCGGCGCAGATGCCCTACTCTGACGTCACCGTCTAGGGAGGATGGCGTTCATGGGTAGGCACGAGGCCGCGCGACGAGCAGGTCGGGGTGGGACGATCCTGATGGTCGTCGTCGCGCTCGTCCTGCTCGCGGGTGGCGGATTCCTCGTCTTCCGTGGGTTGCAGCCAGAGCCTGCGGCGGCCGCGCCGGTACCGCGATCGACGTTCGAACTGCCCCCCGACGGCGTCGCGGATCCGGTCGACGGCGCGTTGCCGGGGATCGGTGCCGGTGGGCAGGCGCGCAAACCCGGACCGGCGGCGGAGAATCCGTCGGACCGACCACAGGTGCCCGCCGGACCGCTGCCCGACAACAGTGTGGTGATCCCGGCGATCGGGGTGCAGACCACGCTCGATCCGCTCGGGTTGGCGCCGGATCAGAGCCTGTTGCTGCCGCGGGATGTGAGCCAGGTGACGTACTGGACCGGTTCGGCGCCGATCGATGCCCCGGACGGAGGGATCCTGGTGGCCGGTCACGTCGACAACGCGAATCAGGGTGAGGGTGCCCTGTATTGGATGCACACGCTGTATCCCGGCGACGCGGTGTACGTGACGAAGGACGGCGTCGTGACGCGCTGGAAGATCACGAAAATGGAGCGGTTCGTCAAGCAGGCGCTGCCGGACTGGGCGTTCCAGGGTCCGGGCGGCCCGCGCGAACTGCACGTCGTCACGTGTGGCGGGGAGATCGTGAAGGACGCCCAGGGACGTGGCACCTACCTCGAGAACGTGGTGGTCACCGCCGTCCCGTTCTGATCCGGGCGACCGGATCGGCGTCCAGGACGGCGAACGAATGTCCCGGTAACACCACCGCGGAGGCTGTCGCGTCCACGGTGGGCTCGTCCCACCACAGCAGTGGGATCCCGCCGATCGGCACCGTCACCGGGTCGGGACCCAGGTTGCACACCACGCGCAGCGACCCGCGAGTCATCGCAATCCACTGCGTATCCTCGTCGTACTCGATGCCGAGGTGCTCGAGCCACGGGTCGCTGATCTCGGATCGTCTGCGCCGCAGCGCAATCAGTGCCCGATAGCACTCCAACAGGCGGTCGTGCGGCCGACGCGTCGGCTCGTTCCAGTCGAGTTTGGAGCGCTCGAACGTCGCGGGCTCCTGCGGATCCGGCACGGCGTCCGCGGTCCACCCGTGCTCGGCGAATTCACGGCGACGTCCCTCCGCCGTCGCCGCACCGAGGTCGGCCTCCGGGTGCGACGTGAAGTACTGGAACGGTGTTCGGGCGCCCCACTCCTCGCCCATGAACAGCATCGGCGTGTAGGGGGAGCACAGGACCAGCGCCGCTTTGATCGCGAGTTGCCCGTCGGACAGGTACGTGCCCGGGCGGTCGCCCGTGGCGCGGTTGCCGATCTGGTCGTGCGTGCACGTGTAGGCCAGGAGCGCGTCGGCGGGGATCCTCCGGATGTCGATGGGGCGCCCATGGATTCGCCCGCGGAACGTCGAGTACGTGCCGTTGTGGAAGTAGCCCTGGGTGAGGGTGCGGGCGAGGGCCTGCAGCGAGCCGAAATCGCCGTAGTAGCCCTGACGTTCGCCCGACACCGCGGCGTGGATCGCGTGATGGATGTCGTCGTCCCACTGCGCGTCGAGACCCAGTCCGCCGGCGGCCCGTGCCGTGATGATCCGCGGGTCGTTGAGGTCGCTCTCGGCGATGAGCGTGAGGGGGCGTCGCAGATGAGCCGACAGCCGGTGGACCTCGATCGACAGCTCCTCGAGCAGGTGTGTCGCCGAGTTGTCGACCAGGGCATGCACGGCGTCGAGCCGCAGGGCGTCGACGTGGAAGTCGCGGAACCAGCGCAGCGCGTTGTCGACGACGTAGCGGCGGACCTCGGTGGACTCGGGACCCGACAGGTTGACGTCGCGCCCCCACGAGTTGGCGCCGTCGGCGAGGTACGGGCCGAATCTGTCGAGGTAGTTGCCCGACGGTCCGAGGTGGTTGTAGACGACGTCCAGAGCCACCGCGAGCCCGCGCCGGTGACACTCGTCGACGAACCGTTGCAACCCGTCCGGGCCGCCATACTGTTCGTGGACGGCGTACCAGAGCACGCCGTCGTAGCCCCAGTTGTGGGTGCCGCCCCAGGCCGCAACCGGCATCAGCTCGACGAAGCCGACGCCGAGGTCGACGAGGTGATCGAGGCGGCCGATCGCGGCGTCGAACGTGCCCTCCGGCGTGAACGTGCCGATGTGCAGTTCGTAGACGACGCTGCCGGCCAACTGCCGGCCCGTCCACGCCGCGTCCGTCCACCGGTTCGGGTCGAGTTCGTGCAGCTGGGACGGCAGATGTACGCCCTCCGGCTGACGCGGGGAGCGTGGATCGGGGAGCACGACGGGGGAGTCGTCGAGCACGTACCCGTACCGCGCCCCCGGCGCGGCGGCGACGTCGGCGTGCCACCAGCCGTCGGCGGAGCGCGTCATCTCGTGCTCGGATCCGTCCACGTGGACGCGCACCGAGCGGGGGATCGGGGCCCAGACCTCGAAGGTGTGCACGTGATCAGCATGCCCCGATCGCGTGCACACCGCAGCCGACCTGTGTCGATCAGCCGCTCAGTCTCTCAGCGGATGAGAGTCCCGAGGTCGACGGGCAGCTGGATGCCGGTGACGTGCCGGGCCTCGTCCGACGCCAGCCACGCGACGGCGTTGGCGATGTCCTCGGGCCGGCTGATCTGGTCGGGCAGGCTGCCCATGAAGATCGGGGCCAGCGTGGTCGCGTACTCCTGCACCAGCGCGTGCATGTCGTTGACCTGCATGCCCGTGTCGACGCCGTTGGGGTGAACGGTGTTGACGCGGATGTTGTGCGCGCCGAGTTCGACGGCGAGCGTCTTCGCGAGCCCGGTGACGCCGTGTTTGCTGGCCACGTAGTGGCCGAGGAACGGCAGCCCGCGCAGACCCGCCACGGAGCTGGTGATGACGATCGAACCGCCCTCGCCCTGCTCGATCAGGTGCGGGATCGCGGCCTTGCAGGTGTGGAACACGCCGGTGAGGTTGACGTCGAGCGTCTCCTGCCACTGCTCGGGGGTGATCTCCCACGACATGGCGCCCGAACAGATGCCGGCATTCGCGACGACGACGTCGAGTCGGCCCAGCGCGGCGATGCCGGTTGCGAGCGCTTCGGACACCGCGGCGAAGTCGCGCACATCCGTCTTGGTGGCGACGATCTTTCGGCCCTGTGCCTCGACCTGTGCGATGGTCTCGGCGAGGTCCGCCTCGGTGGCGCCGTCGTAGGCGGTGGAGTCGAAGTCGGCACACGCGTCGATCGCGATGATGTCGGCGCCCTCGGATGCCAGCCGCACTGCCTCGGCGCGGCCCTGGCCCCGCGCCGCTCCGGTGATGAATGCAACCTTGCCGACGAAACGGTTCGCGCTCATGGGTACTGCCTCCAGTCTTCGACGATCGTGTGATCTGGACCATATGAAGCGGTGGCGACCGGTGTCGGCGCGGTCCCGGTCACCGGGAGGACGAGCGGCGGCCGAGCCTCGTTCAGGGCCGGTCGAGCCGGACCAGCAGGGCGACGGGTAGCCGGCCGAAGACCTTCGCCAGCGGGATCGAACCGGTGTGGAGTTCACCTGTCAGCCGGTCGAACCAGCTTCCGGTCGGAAGTGCGATGCTCGAACTACCCCAACCGTTCTCGTGGATCAGCACGCTGTGCCGAGTCGCGAGTGCGATGACGTCCGAGGGAGCGCCCACGGGCCCGCGCGCGAACCCGAGTAGGTGGTCCCGGGCCGGACCGACCCCGAAGACCGGGCGGTAGTGTCCGCCCACGAAACTGTCGGGGCGCTCCCGCCGCAGTCGCAACGCAATGCGCGTCACGTGCAGCTTCGCGGTACCCGACGCGTCGATCGGCGGGGTCTCGACACCGGGGGTGTCCATCGATTTCAGGACGGCGCGTCGGACGGCGAAGTCCACGGGACGCCGGTTGTCGGGGTCGACCAGCGAGTCCTCCCACAGTTCGGTGCCCTGGTACACGTCCGGGATGCCCGGCCCGCACAGTTGCAGCAGCTTCTGGCCCAGCGCGTCCGACCAACCGTGCGGTGCCAGGTGCTGGGCGATCCGACCGATGCTCCGGCCCACCGGACCGTCGAGAACCCGGTCGATCCACTCGTGCAGGGCGTCCTCGAACTTCGTGTCGATCGCGGTCCACGACGTGCGCACCCCTGCTTCCCGGGCGGCCTTCTCGGCGTAGGCGTGCAGACGCGGCCGCAGGTCCGCGCCGTCGGGGGAGGGTCCGTCGACGGGCCACACCCCGAACATGTTCTGCCACATCATCAGTCCCAGGACGCCGTCCGGGCTGGGGGCCGACATCTCCCAGTCGGCGACGCAGCGGGCCCACAGTTCCGGCACCTGCGAGAGCACCCCGATGCGGGCACGGACGTCCTCCCCGCGTTTCGTGTCGTGAGTGGACAGGGTGGTCATCGTGCGCGGCCAGAAGCGTGCACGTTCGTGGGCACGCAGATGGAACTCGGCAGGAGAGCAGCCGACGACACCCGGGTCGCCACCGACCTCGAGGAGCGACACGAGGCGAGCGGTCCGATAGAACAGGCAGTCCTCCACCGCCTTCGCGGTGACGGCACCGCACACCTGGTGGAATCGGGTCCGGGACTCGGAGCCGTCGACGAGGGCGCTCGCGAGCGTCGTCAGGGCCGTCTGCCATTCCGGGTGCCGGTCGACGGTCTCCCCGATGATGCGCGGCACGATGCCGGCGAGCGGCGCGTAGTCGGCCCGGTACACCGGCATGTGTGCGAGGACCTCCACCAGGGCGTCGCGTAGTTGCTCCGGATTGCAGAACGTGGGTGAATCCCGCAGCATCGCCCGGGTCAGCCGGCGTACCTCGGGAGCGAGGTCGCCGCGAGCGACGCTGCGGCGCAATTCGGTTCCGTTCTCGTCCAACCAGGCACGGTCCCCGGCCGCGCCGGCACGGGCCGCCAACTCGGTGAGCGCCGCCGTCCCGGCCGGATCGAGGAACACGCCACCGTACTCGGCGAGGGCGTCGTAGCCGGTGGTGCCGTCGATCGGCAGAGTGGGATCGAGCGGTTCCCCTGCCGCGAGGATCTTCTCGGCCACCAGCCAACGATCGGGTCCGATGAGCCCGCGGAGGTTGCGCAGGTATCCGGCGGGATCGCTCAGCCCGTCGGGGTGGTCGACCCGGACACCGTCGACCATGTCGTCGCGTACCCACGATGCGAACTGGTGGTGGGTGGTGTCGAACACCCGCGGATCCTCCTGCCGGAGCGCGGCCAGATCGTTGATCGCGAAGAAGCGCCGATAGCCGACCCGGCCGTCCCGCCACGGCACCAGCCGATACGGCTGTCGTGCGTGAATCTCCCGGGGGTCGCCGTCGTCGGTGCCGGGGGCGATCGGGAAGCGCTGCTCGCCCAGCGCCAGCAGGGGAGTGCCGCCCGTGCGATCGACCTGCAGGGCCAGCAGATCACGTTCGTCGGCGAGCACCGGCAGCGCGATCCGCCCGTCGGTGCCGTTGTCGTCCCGCCAGTCGATGTCGAAGAACCGGGCGAACGGGGAGCGGTGGCCGTTCGTCAGTACATCCCACCACCAGCGGTTGTGCTGCGGCCGGCCGATTCCGAGATGGTTGGGCACCAGGTCGACGACCAGTCCCATGCCGCGCTCGCTCAGTTCCGCGGACAGCGCGACCAGTGCGGGACGCCCGCCCAGTTCGGACGACACCGATGTGGGGTCGGCGACGTCGTAGCCGTGGGTGGATCCGGGCATCGCCGTCAGGATCGGCGAGAGGTACACGTGCGAGACGCCGAGACGATCGAGATAGTCGGCGAGTCGGCGTGCGTCGTCGAGGGTGAAGGCGTCACCTCGCAGTTGCAGTCGGTACGTCGCGGTGATCGGTCTCATGACGGCCGGTCCCGCCGCAGCACCAGCAGGGATCGGGACGGCAAGGTGAGCGTGTCTCCTGCGTGGGCAGCGAGATCCGTTGCCCCGGTGGGCGAGCAGGTGTCCAGTTCGCCGACCCACCGGCTCTCCTCGGGGCCCGACGGAACCGCGAACTCGACGTCGGCATCGTGCGCGTTGAAGAACAGCAGAAACGAGTCGTCGACCACACGGCGCCCGCGGTGATCGGGTTCGGGTATCGCATCACCGCCCAGATACACCGCCAGGACCTTGCCGAATCCGCTGTCCCAGTCCTCGGTGGTCATCTCCCGGCCGGTCGGGGTGAGCCACGCGATGTCGGGACGGTGTTCGTCGCGGACGGGGCGGCCGGCGAGGAAGCGCCGTCGGCGGAAGACCGGGTGCGCGGCCCGCAATGCCGACGCACGACGGGCGAAGGCCAACAGATCCGAGTGTGTTCGCGTCAGTGACCAGTCCATCCACGACAGCGGCGAATCCTGGCAGTAGACATTGTTGTTGCCGTTCTGGGTGCGGCCCATCTCGTCGCCGTGGGCAAGCATCGGGGTGCCCTGGCTGAGGAGCAGCGTGGCGAGGATGTTGCGCTGCTGCCGGCCCCGAAGGGCGAGGACAGTGGGGTCGTCGGTGGGCCCTTCGACGCCGCAGTTCCACGACCGATTGTGGCTTTCACCGTCCCGGTTGTCCTCACCGTTGGCCTCGTTGTGCTTCTCCTCGTACGCCACGAGATCGGCGAGAGTGAAACCGTCGTGGGCGGTCACGAAGTTGATGCTCGCGCTGGGGCGACGCCCGGTGGCCTCGTACAGATCCGACGACCCGGTCAGGCGGGACGCGAACTCCCCGAGGGTGGCCGGCTGTCCGCGCCAGAAGTCGCGGACGGTGTCGCGGTACTTGCCGTTCCACTCGGTCCACAACCCGGGAAAGTTCCCGACCTGGTAGCCGCCCTCGCCGACGTCCCAGGGTTCGGCGATCAGCTTCACCTGGCTCACCACAGGATCCTGCTGCACCAGATCGAAGAACGCGGAAAGCCGGTCCACGTCGTGCAATTCGCGGGCGAGGGTCGACGCCAGATCGAAACGGAAACCGTCGACGTGCATCTCGGTCACCCAGTAGCGCAGCGAGTCCATGATGAGTTGAAGGGTGTGCGGATGCCGGGCGTTGAGGCTGTTACCGGTGCCCGTGTAGTCCTTGTAGCGGGACGGATCGTCGTCGTCGAGTCGGTAGTACGCGGCGTTGTCGATGCCGCGGAAGACGACGGTCGGGCCGCGGTGGTCGCCCTCGGCGGTGTGGTTGTAGACGACGTCGAGAATCACCTCGATACCGGCGTCGTGGAACGCGCGCACCATCGCCTTGAACTCGGTGACCACACCGCTCGGCTCGGTGGCCGACGAGTATTCGACATGTGGCGCCAGGAATCCGTAGCTGTTGTAGCCCCAGTAGTTTCGCAACCCCTGATCGAGCAGGATCTGGTCGTGCATGAACTGGTGTACCGGCATCAGCTCGATCGCCGTGACCCCGAGCGCACGGAGGTGATCGATCACCACCGGGTGCGCGAGCCCGGCGTAGGTGCCGCGCAGCTCAGCCGGAATCTCCGGATGGGTCGCGGTCATGCCCTTGACGTGAGCCTCGTAGATGAGGGTCTCGTGGTACGGCGTGCGCGGCGGCCGGTCCGCGCCCCAGTCGAAGAACGGGTTGATCACGACAGTCGTCATCGTGTGGCCGAGCGTGTCCTCGCCGAACGCGTGCAGTGACGGGTGGCCGTCGAACACGCCGTCGAAAGCCTTGCCGTAGGGATCGAGCAGGAACTTGGATGGATCGCACCGGAGCCCGGCCTCCGGGTCGAAAGGCCCGTGGACCCGGAACCCGTACCGCTGCCCAGGTCCTACGGACGGCAGGTACACGTGCCACACGTGGCCGTCGACCTCGTCGAGCCGGACGCGGGTCTCGGTGCCGTCGCTCGCGATCAGGCACAGGTCCACCGCCTCGGCGACCTCGGAGAACAGTGAGAAGTTGGTGCCGCCCCCGTCGTAGGTGGCGCCGAGCGGATACGCGGCTCCCGGCCACGTCTCGATCGGCGGCGCTACGCCGGGCCCGCTGCGCTCCATGCTGCTGAACCCTAGCTGTAAGCCGACCGGTGCACCCGGATTGTGACAAGGGTTCGATCGCAGGTTCGTTCACCCTGTCGCTGGTGAGTGGTTCGGTCTAGCGTGGAGACGAAGTCGCACTTCCAGTGGAGGGGTGAGGTCCTGTGTTCTCCCATTCTCGTGCAGCTTCTCGGGGAGCCGGGTCGGCCATCGCGGTGATCTGCTCCGCCGTCGTCGGATCCGGCGCACTCGTACTCGGCGCCGGCACCGCCGCGGCGCAGGAGACGCCGCCGGGACCTGCGATCCTGGGCGTCGAACTCGACGAGGAGGACGGTCGCCCCACGGTGGAGATCGACTACGTGAATCTGCAGGGCGAGCGGCGCGAGATCGACGTGGATCTGCAGACCGGCCTGATCACCGAGGACGAGCCGGACGACGAGGCGACGGCGCCAGCCTCGACATTGCCGGGCTGACGACTCGCGTCTCCCTACCGCGTGTCGATCGCGGGGGTTACCGCCGCACGGTGGCCGCTCTACACTGAGGATCCGGCGACCCGGCGCTTCGGCTGTGTCGTTTGAACGGTTTGTCCCGCAACCTGTTCCGTGACGAAGGGGCGACCGGAGTCGTTCTCCGGAGGTGCTTTTCCGTGACCGCGTCGAATCCGATGGACGGAGGCGACACCGCCTGGGTGCTGGTGTGCGCCGCACTGGTGTTGTTCATGGTTCCCGGACTGGCATTCTTCTACGCCGGAATGGTCAAGAGCCGCAACACATTGGTGATGATCCAGCAGAACTTCGTCGCGCTCGGCGTGGTGACGGTGGTGTGGATCCTGATCGGCCACAGCATCGCGTTCGGCGAGGACACTGGTGCCGGATTGTTCGGCGATCTGAAGCTGTTCGCCCTGCAGAATCTGGACGAAGCGCCGCGCCCGGCACTGCATGTCGTCGTCCCGGGCATCGCGATCCCGACCCTGGCCTTCGTCGCCTATCAAATGATGTTCGCGATAATCACTCCCGCGCTGATCACCGGCGCGACGGCGGATCGGCTGAAGATCGCGGGCTGGGTGGTGATCCTCGCCGTGTGGCCTGTCGTCGTGTACGCGCCGATCGCGCATTGGCTGTTCGACCCCGAGGGATGGCTCGCGGTCCGGGGAGCGCAGGACTGGGCGGGCGGCATGGTGGTCCACGCGTCGGCGGGGGCGGCCGCACTGGCGATCCTCCTGGTCGTCGGCCGGCGGACCGGTTGGCCCGGCACCGAGACCGTTCCGCACTCGGTGCCGCTCACGATGATCGGTGCCGGAATTCTGTGGTTCGGCTGGTTCGGATTCAATGCGGGAGATAGCCTGCAGGCAAACGGAATTGCCGCGCAGGCCCTGATCAACACCCATGTCGCGGCGGCAGCGGGGATGGTGATCTGGTCGATAGCGGAACGCTTCCGGCAGGGGCGGTCGACCGTGGTGGGTGCGGCGACCGGAGCGGTGGCCGGGCTTGCCACGATCACACCGTGCGCCGGATACGTCGACACTGCGTCGGCGCTGCTGATCGGGGCGGTCGCCGGGCTCGTGTGCCAGGTGGCGCTACGGCTGAAAGTGCTGTTCCGTTTCGACGACGCGTTGGATGTGATCGCCGTCCACTTCGTCGGTGGTGTACTCGGTTCCCTCCTGTTGGGCCTGTTCGGGAAGAAGGCGATCAATGGGATCGGAGCGGACGGGTTGTTCTTCGGTGGGGGCTTCTCGTTGCTGGGGAATCAGGCTCTCGCTGTCGTCGCGGTGGTCGCGTTCTCTTTCGTCGTCACACTCGTGATCGCGTTCGCGGCAGACCGAACCGTGGGCCTGCGCCTGCCCGCCGACGAGGAGTTCGGCTCGGACCGCCGCCGTCAGGGCATGGACGCGTACCGGTTCGCCCCGTCGTTCGTTGCCGGGGCCGGGCTGGCGTCGGGTGCTGTCGACGAGCCGCCGTTGACGGCGACGCGGATCGCCGCAGCGCCGTCGAGCGTCCAGTACCGCCTCGTCACGGTGCTCGTGCGGGCCATCGACGCAGGAGCGCTCGAGAGCGCGCTGCGGGAGGCCGGGGCCCGGTCGATCGTCGTGACGGAAGTCCACGCCCCCTCCACCCATCGCGACACGGTGGTGATGCGCGACCAGCGCAGTGAACTCGCGCTCGCGCAGCGACTGAAGGTGGAGGTGCTGGTCCGGGACACCGACGTCGAGCGTGTGCTGGACGCACTGGATTCCGACACCATCGGAGGCCATGAGGGGTACGTGCAGCAGGCCGCGGAACCGCTCTCGCCACAAGCCCGTACGGACGAGGACCCCGTCAGCTGACGTGCTTCTCGAGCGGTACGGTGTTGGGACCCACGACCAGCTGGCCGCGGTGCACCACCAGCAGCCAGACTGGTAGCACCGCGATGCACAACACCGGAATCATCCCGAACGACGCCACCATCGTCGCACCGATGAACAGGCCCAGCCAGCAACTGCGCACCGCCACCACGAGCGCGCCGAGGACCGCACACGAGATCGACAGTGCGAGCGGGACGGTGTCGAACATGGCATGCACCAGCAATCCGACGTTCAAGCCCACGAATACGGACGCGAACGTCCGGCCGCCGCGGAAGCCGCAGCTGGACGCGACGAGCAGCGCCACGAGGTTGATCAGCGCGTAGAGCGCGAGGCGGCCCACCGACTCGTCGGCAGCGCTCGCGGTGACCCGCCCCATGTTCTCGGCATCCTTGAAGAGTGTTGCGGGTCCGCCCACAGCGCCGAGCGCGCCGAGAACCGCACCGCCGAGCCCGATCGCGAGAACCGGGTTCGGCAGCGCGTGGAACAGCGCATGCATCCGGTGGAAGGCGGGGACGCCCATCAGGAAGAAGGCGGCGGTACCGACTGCGATGAGCGTGCCGATCAGGATGTGCCCGATGGTGGGCGCGCGGTACTCGGGGACGTCGATGACGAGCATCGGGCGATCGAGGAGGAACATCGTCGCGGTGCCGGCGCCGGCCGCGACGAGAGGCGCGAACATGTTCTCCCACAGCTCGCCCTTCGGGCGGCGGCCGGCCAGTTCGACGAACGCCAACGGCCCTGCCAGTGGGGTGCCGAACAGCACACCGATCGTCGCGGACGTCGTCAGCCACACGACGCGTTTGGTCGGCATCGTCGGCCACAGCCGCCCGAGGATCCAGGCAGCGACCGCGACGTTGATCGCGATGAGCGGATTCTCCGGACCAAGACTCACCCCGGCGCCCAGCGCGAGCGCCACGACGAGCGCCAGCGACGGTAGCGACCTGAGCGGAATCGGCGGTCCTACCAGCCCCGCGGTGGCGGGGTCGGGTCCACCGTGCCCGGGCAGTTTCCACACCAGCACACCCACCAGCAGTCCGATTCCGGTGAGTACCGCGAAGATCCACCATCGGGCGTAACCGTCGAACCCGATGAGATCGGGAATCCACCTGTAGAGCAGGTCGGTGACCCGGTCGGTGACGAGCACCATCGCGATCGGGATGACCGCGGCCGCGACACCCACGAGGACGGAGGGGACGGCCTCCCGCGCGATCGTCCGGGTGCTCGGGAACATGACGTCCAACGGTGCCTCCGGTGCTTCCCTGCTCGACGGGTCGGAGCGCTAGTCCCTACACGCTACGACGCCGAGGCTGCCGGAGGTTCTCCCGGAGCAGATATCCGAGCACGACGAGTATCGGAACACTCCAGATCCAGTATCCCCAGCCGAACATCATGAGTGCCACATGGAAGACGATCGCGCCGATCAGTCCGATCCTGGTCCACCGACCGCCCGCGAGGGTCAGCACGCCGATCGCCAGCTCTCCGGCCGCGACTACCAGACCCCACCCGGCAGGGTGGGCCATGAAGACGTCTCGCCACGCAGTCCGGACGAGAGGCAGATACGTCCGATCGGCGAACGGTCGGTACAACTCGGGGTCTGCCGCGACGATGCCGACGTGGATGGCGGCGGTGAATACGAAGAGACCGCCGACGAGCCTGCGGAGCACATCTGCAGCACGGCTCACGGCACGACGACAGCCCGACCGCGCAACGTTCCTGCCGCGAGTCGGCGGTACGCCTCGACGCCGTCGTCGAGCGCGAACCGCTCGACCGCGATGTCCAGGACACCCTGGTGCGCGAGGTCGATCAACTCGATGAGCTCGCTGCGTGAACCCCAGTACGGAGACGCGACATTCGTCTCGTACGCACCGGTGAAGAAGCCGACCCGGGCCGCGGACTTCCCGTCGCCGAGCCCGACGATCGTGACGTCGGACCCGACGCCGGCCACTGCGGTCGCGACGTCGAGCGTCGGCTGCACACCCACGAAATCGAGGACCAGCGCGGCACCGGCCGAACCCGTGATCTTCCGGACGTTCGCGGCGGCGTCGGCGTTCGACAACACGGTCTCGTGCGCGCCGACCTCGCGGGCGAACGCGAGCTTCTCGTCGTTGACGTCGAGGGCGATGATGCGTGCAGGGGACAGGTGGCGGAGCAGCTGGATGCCGACGTGTCCGAGGCCTCCGGTGCCGATCACGACTGCGTACGAGCCGGCGCGGAGCTTGCCGAGCGACCGTTTGATCGCGTGGTACGGGGTGAGCCCGGCGTCGGTCAGCGGCACCGTCGTGACGGGGTCGAGGTCACCGATCGGGACCAGGTGACGCGGCGAGTCGACGATCATGTACTCGGCGATCGCGCCCGGCGCGCCCAAGCCGGGTGGGGCGATGCCGAGTTCCCTTGCGCGGGAGCAGTAGTTCTCGAGCCCCTGCGCACAGTGCCAGCAACGTCCGCAACCCCACGGCCCGTACACGACGACGTTCGTGCCGATGTCGAGGTCGGTGACGCCTGCGCCGACGGCGGCCACCCGGCCGGCGCCCTCGTGACCGAGTGTCATCGGCAGTTCGTAGCCGAACTGCTCGGCGGGCAGGCTCATGATGAATTCGTCCGAGTGGCACACGCCCGCAGCGGTGATCTCGAGCAGCACTTCACCGGCTTTCGGCTCGGGCGTCGGGATGTCGACGAGTTCGGGCTCCGCCCCGATACGGGTGTACTGGATCGCCTTCACAATGCACTCCTTCGATGGGCTCTCGCGTTCGATGGGCACTCGCGGTCGAGGACGTGTCGCGCCTCGAGCATCGCACGGATCCGCCGACTCGGGGGACAGGCCCCGTCCCCGGGCGTTAGGTTGCAGGACATGGGGGACGCGATCCCGGAACCCGAACACGTCTACGGCCGCCTGTCGGAGCGGGCGCGACTTGCGCTGCTTCGCAATCCGCAGGGCTTCGTGCCCCCGGAGTTCATCGGCCAGGTCATCAGTGTCTGCGGTGACGACAGCGTCTGCTACGTCACCTCCGACGACGACGTGCCGCACTTCGCGATCTTCCAGGGCCCACTGTCGGACTACCTGTTCGTCCGCCGTCAGTGTCTGGACGCCTGGTGGGACGCCCTCGAGCCGGGGGTACGTCGATCGCTGGCGAACGGAGACCGCGTGTTCGACTCTTCTCTGGTCGACAGCGACTACGTCACACTGCGGCTGACCGGTGCGGATCTGCGCTAGCGGCCCGTCCGCGGCGTTTCGTCGCTGTGCACTACAGGTGCCGCGTCTACGGTGGATGCCGCCGATCGTCGGCGGCGAGCTCGATCCGGAAAGGTGTGATGGCGAGTGAACGCGCGGGAACCGGCAGACCGCTGGCTGCGCAACTACCTCACCAGCACGCTGACGCAGCACGACCTCGATCTCTTCCTGTCGGGCCTCGAGGAGTCGTTCACCACGGACATTCCCGAGTTGGCCGCGGACGCCGAACTTCAACGCGACCTACGAGCGGCGGTGCGCAGTCAGCTCGGCGCGTTCCTCGGTGCGTCCGGACAGTCCGCCGACGGATCGGCCGAGGCGCCGGTCTCCGTCGAGGCCCACGCGCTCGCCCGCACGGTCGCACAGCGGGGACTCGAGCTGCGGGTGTTGTCTCAGCTCTATCACGCCGGTCACCGAGCCATGTTGTCGTTCGCGACCGAGTTCCTGCAGCAGGAGGACCTCGACGCCCAGTTCAAACTCGAGGTCCTCACCACGATGTGGTCGCAGACCAGCGAACTGCTCAACGCGATGCTCGACGAACTTGCCGTCACGTACGCGGACGAGCGGGAGCGGCTGCTGCAGGGCGCTTTCGCGTCCCGCGTGACCACGGTGCGCGAGGTCCTCGACGGCGGTGGGGGCGTCGCGCAGTCGTCGGGACTGCTCGGCTACCCGTTGCGACTCACACACACCGCCGTGGTCGCGTGGGTCGACGACTCGACTGTGTTCGCCGGTTCCCTCGACCGAGTGATGTCACGAGTTGCGGCCGGCCGGCGCACCCTGTCGGTGCCGTCGGGTGCGCACGGCGTGTGGTCGTGGATCGCGCAGGACAGCGACGACCCGTGGGTCGTCGACCAGTGTCGGATTCCGGACGGCGTCCGCCTCGCGGTCGGTGAGCGTGCTCCGGGAATCGAGGGATTCCGCAGCAGCCATCGTGAGGCGCTCGCGGCGCAGCGGATCGCCGAGGTCGGCAAGCAGCGAAAGGCCGTGACCAGCTACACCCACGTCGAACTGGTCTCGATGTTGTCGGCCGATCCCGACGCGATGCGCGCCCTCGTCGCCCGGGAGCTGGCCGGTCTCCTCGGTGAGGATCCTGCGTCCGAGCGTCTGCGGGACACCCTGCGCGCCGTGATGAACTGTCACGGCAACCATGAGGCCGCAGCCCGTCGGCTGGGAATCCACAAGAACACCGTCCGGTACCGCATGCAGCGGGCGGAAGAACTTCTCGGCGGCGACATTCTGGCGCGCAGGCTGAAACTGGAACTCGCCTTGGAGTGTTTCGAGGCATTCGGCGGATAACGGAGATCGCTGTCCGCTGGCACGCGATGAAACACTCACTGCCGGTCAGCCGCCGCTTCGGGATGCCGAGCTCGGTCGGCACGTGATCCGAGAATCGCCGTCAGTAGCGCAGCGGCGAGAAGGAAGAGCACAACACGGCGAGCTGCGTTTGTGCATCCGGCGATAGCCGGCACCCTGTTTCGGGTGCCGGCTGCCGTGTCATGCGGCGTGTGGTCCCGCCCGGTTGTGGGCGGGGACGGGTTTCTTGTAGGGGTCGACGGTGCTCGGTGGTGTGAACCACGGGTGCCGGTCGGCGCCGATTTTCACGTCCCAGTGGCTGTGGTGGAGGAGTTGGTGGTGGTAGCGGCAGAGTAGGACGAGGTTGTCGAGGTCGGTGGGTCCACCGTCTGCCCAATGCTTTACGTGATGGCCTTCGCAGTGGGCGGGTGGTGTGCCGCAGCCGGGGAAGGCGCAGCCGTGGTCGCGGGCGATCAACGCTCGACGCTGCTTTTTCGACACGGTTCTGCTGGTGCGGCCGAGTTTCAGGGGGACGCCGTCGTCCATGACGATGGGGGTGAGGTGGCAGTCGCACGCGATCCGGCGGGCGGTCGCGATCGACAGGGGCCCCGTGTGGGGCATGCGTGCGATGTCTTTGTCGCCGAACAGATCCGAATCGCTGTCTGGATTCACCCACTCGTGAGCCGACTTGCTGCGGGCGAGGTCGGCGGCGTTCACATGGAGTGACAGGTGGGGTCGCTCGCCGCCCTCGATGGGGGCGTAGCCGGAGTCGAGGTAGCGGCGCAGGATCTCGGAGAATGCGTCCGCCCGCTGCCGTGCCGGGGTGCGTTTCTCGGCGGGGTCGTCGACCGGATTCCTCGGCTTGGTCAGTGATGACAGTGCCGTCAACAGCATCTCGCCGGTGACGGCGTCGAGGTCACCTTTGACCGCGACGCGTCCGTTCAACGTTTTCGAGGCGTGGAATTCGTTGCGTTCGGTGTCTTCGCTGGGTGGGAGTTCGTCGGATTCGAAGATCCGCTCCAACCGGGAGATGCACGTGCGGACGGTCATGGTGGTTGCAGTGGGTCCGGTGGCGCTGTCCAGCAACACTTTCCGGCAGGAATCCAACGCTTCGTTCGGCATGCCGCGGGGTGGGGTTTCGCAGAACTTCCCGATCAACGCGGCGTGCTCGGCCGATATATCGCCGGCGTTGAAGGCGTCGGCGATCTCGGGCTGCCGGCTCAGCATCCGGCCCAATGCGAGGATGCGTGCGGCGGCCGGTACCTCCAGCAACGTGTTCGCGGCCAGCCACTGCTTGACGCTGCGGAAGCCGAGGGTGTCGAACGAGACTGCGCGCTCATCGATTTCGGCGACGATGGCTGCACGTAGTGCTTCGAGTTGTTCGATCGCGTGGCAGATGTCGAGGCCGGTCTGCACCAGCAGGATTTCTGGCAGTGTGTGCACGTCTCCTGGTCGCGGTGCGGTGACCGTGACCAGCGAATTGAGTCCCCCCGGATTCATGACCCAAGTCTAGCTCGAATATATGTTCGAGTCAATGGGGCTTCTCCTGCGTCAGACTTTCCGGGAGGTCCCGGCGTTGAAGAGCCGGGACGCGAGCCGGCGTGGGTGGGCGTATGGCGAGGTCGCGACGGACGAAGGTCCCGTTCGAGGTGAAGATGCGGATGTAGGTCGACCTCGGTTCGAATCACCCCACGGTCCTTCTGTGCCGAACTCAGTAGTCGTCGACGACGAGGTTGGGGAAGGTGTACCAGCCGTCCCCGATGTTGCGTGAGGCCGTGCGTTTCAGGGTGGCTTCGGAGAGGCCGTGAGGTGCGTAGATCCATCCCGGATTGTCGAACGGCGACAGTCCCGTTCGTGCATCGTGGAAGTACACCGAGCCATCGCCGCCGACATGGGCGTACGCGACGTCGAATCGTCCGATTCTTACGTCGCGCTGGTAGCGGCCGCCGCGAAGATTCTCGGGCTCGCGAAGTAGTTGGTGTGCAACCTCTTCGAACTCTCGTCGATGGTCGGCGAAGGTGGGACGGCCGAATGTGGATGCGCCGAGTGCGCACCCGGCAACGAGAAGCCAGACCACGATTGCCCATGTCCAGCGCCGACGCCGCGTCACGATGAGGGCTGCGACGACGGTCGCCACCACGGCTGAAAGCGCCAGTGCGGTGCGGGCACTCGCGCGTGCGACAGCGCTGTCGGAAGGGGACGGCCACGGGAGGTGCCACGCCACGGCAGTCATCACCGCTGCCGCGGCCACCGCCGCCGCGAGGTTGACCCACACAACCCAGCCGAGGGAGCCTCGGTCGTGGACCGGCCTCGCTTCGCACGCCATCCTCCGAGGATAGGTCGAAAAGGCGCGCCCTCAGCCGTAGTACGGCGGCTCGGTGTCGGGATCGTCGACCACGACGTCTACGCGGGTGTCCGCGACGAGCCGCGCGATCGCGTCGGCGCTTGCGCCGATCGTTGCGAAGTGTGGGTCGACGTCGCATGTGACACACCACGCGTGATCGGCCGGCCAGACGAACGCGGGCGTGGGGGCTACCGTGTCCTGGAGCAGCTCCGAAACCTGTGAGTCCCAGTCGGCGACGTCGGCGAGTGATCCGCGGAAGAGGAAGTAGGCGCGGTTCGGGATCGAAATTTTCGGCATCGGATCGTCCCCGGAGAAGCTCGGCCATCCTTCCCAGATGCAGAAATAACAGTCGTCGGGCGTCGCGGTGTAGGGCGTCAACTCCGCGAGAGCCACGCCCAGCTGTTCGTTGTCGGACAGCGCGCCCGGGGCGCGCCGGACGTCGCCCTCTGACTGCCCCGGAAAGCTCGGGTCGGGAATGAACCGTAGGCGCGCGTGCTTCTCGAAGTCGCGTGGACCTCGTGCCGCCAGATGTCGCCAATCTTCGTCCGACCGCTCCAGCCACCGCGCGACCGTCCGGTCGGCACACCGCGTAATGCCCATCCGAAGATTATGGCGGCGACACCCGATGCACGGCGCTACTCAGGGAACTCGGAATCCGCGGAACGTCACGTTTCGCCGTTGCCTGAACCCCAGACGGGTGTACACGCTGATCGCCTGGGCATTGGTGGCGGCGACGTGCAGGAACGCTCGTTCGCCGCGGGCCGCGATCCGGTCGGCGAGCGCTCGGACCAGGTGCGCGGCCAGGCCGTGGCCGCGCGCGTCCGGTGCGGTGCAGACGGCACTGATCTCCGTCCAGCCCGGCGGGCGCAGGCGCTCACCGGCCATGGCCACCAGTGCGCCGTCCCGGCGGATCCCGAGGTAGGTTCCGAACTCGGGTGTGCGCGACCAGAACGGACCCGGACGCGTTTCCGTCACGAGCGCGAGCATTTCCGGCAGATCCGCGTCACCGAGTTCGGCGAGCGTGAATCCGGCGGCAAGCCCGTCCTCGGCAGTAGCAGGGTGCACGCCCGTGGGCGGCGCCAGCATCTGCAACCCGTCGAGGACGAAAACCGGCTCCCAGTGTGCCGGTGGGAGTTCCGGGCAGCTGAAGAGATCGGCGAAGCCGCCGGCCCCGAGCAGGCGGGCGAGATCTTCCCAATCCTCGGGTCGCGGGTCGGTCGGAACCGAGCAGAAGGTCGACACCTCGTCGGCGTACGCATTCGCCCGACCGACGGTGCGGGAGAGGTGGGCGTGAGCGCCGGTCAGCGAGAAGTGGACCGGGTGATCGAGCACCTGGTCGTCGGTCTCCTGCCACTGCGCGAGCAGTGCGCCGGAGTCCGATCGCCCGGCCGGGAGAGTCTCTGAGCGGGTATCTGGCGCCATGCGTCCCAGCCTCGCACCCGAGGATCCGGTCGGCGAAATCCGGTAGGTGCTCTCCATCGGTGCTCGCCGCGATCGACGTGCGTGGCGTTTGTGCCGACAGCACAATTCGCAACCGCCGTGCTGTGCCGAATGCCCAAGCGGCGGTCTGCGCGATCGTGTGATCATGGTCACGCGGATCGCCGAACGGTCCGCCTCGATCCCGAGAGAAGGTGTGCGGCGTGACAGTTCCCGGTGTCCCCGAAGGTTTCGATTTCACCGACCCTGACGTGTACGAGCGGCGGTTGCCGATCAGCGAGTTCGCGGCGCTGCGCAAATCGGCGCCGGTGCACTGGGTGGCACAGCCGCCGACCAAGGGCGGGTTCGCGGACGAGGGCTACTGGGCGGTGTCCCGGCACGAGGACGTCAAGGAGGTCTCCCGCAACAGCGAGGTCTACTCGACCTGGGAGAACACTGCGATCGCGCGGTTCTCGGACGACATGCCGCGGGAGACGGTCGAGCTGATGCGGCACCTGCTGATCAACAAGGACGCCCCCGAGCACACCAAGCTCCGGAAAGTGATCGCCCGTGGCTTCACGCCGCGCGCTGTCCAGGGTCTGCGTCCGGCGCTGAAGGCGCGGGCGGAGAAGATCGTGCAGGACGCCGTGGCCGCGGGTTCCGGCGACTTCGTCGAGCAGGTGGCGTGTGAGCTGCCGCTGCAGGCCATCGCCGAACTCATCGGTGTGCCGCAGGAGGATCGGCACAAGATCTTCGACTGGTCGAACCAGATGATGGGCTACGACGATCCCGAGTTCGCGGAGGAGTCCGCCACTGCGTCCGCCGAGATTCTCGCGTACTCGTACGCGATGGCCGAGGAGCGACGCAAGTGCCCGGCGCAGGACATCGTCACCACGCTCGTGGAGGCCGACGTCGACGGCGACGGGCTGGCGTCCGAGGAGTTCGGGTTCTTCGTGCTTCTGCTCGCGGTCGCCGGGAACGAGACGACTCGCAACGCCATTACGCACGGCATCATGGCGTTCATGGACAACCCCGACCAGTGGGAGCTCTACAAGCGTGAGCGTCCGGCGACAGCAGTGGACGAGATCATCCGTTGGGCCACGCCGGTCGTCGGATTCCAGCGAACGGCGTTGGTGGACAACGAACTCGGCGGGCAGACCATCCGCAAGGGCGACCGTGTCGTGATGTTCTACTCGTCGGCCAACTTCGACGAGGACGTCTTCGAGGATCCGATGCGGTTCGACATCACCCGCACCGACAACGACCACCTCGCCTTCGGGGGCACCGGTGCGCACTTCTGCATCGGTGCGAACCTCGCGCGGATGGAGATCGAGCTGATGTTCAACGCAATCGCGGACCACATGCCCGACATCACCAAGCTCGGCGACCCGCGCCGACTGCGGTCCGGGTGGATCAACGGGATCAAGGAACTACAGGTCGACTACGCCGGCAAGTGCCCGGTGGCGCACTGACAACCGGAGTCAGTAGTCCGCCGGCGCGTCCGACCACCATCCCGTCAGAGGGCCGAGTCGGTCCTCCATCACCGGCGTCAGGGTCCTCACATACGACGCGGTGAGGTGGTTCGAGTCCCGGTAGATCTGCACGTTGCCCTCGATCACCCGGCAACGATCCTCCCGGCACACGGCATCGGAGAGGTCGAGAGGGAAGACTGTGGGGAACGGGGCCGAGGCGTCCAGCGCGGGATCGATCGGGTCGAGGGCCTGCGCCCGGTCGATACCGCACGTGTCGGCGTTGCCGCCGCGTCGGGCCAGGCAGTCCGATGCTCGGTAGGCGACGCCGTCGGATTCCAGCCACGGGGTGTCGCGCACGACGATCGTCGGCAGGTCGAGGTCCGTCAGGGCCTGCCACAACGCGAGGTAGGTGTCGGGGGTGTAGTCGCCGGCCGCACCCGGGCGGGGACGGGTGGAGGTGCTGAACACGATGTCGGGGCGCGAGGCGGCCACCGCGTCGAGAACGTCGAACGTCCACTCCTCGCATTCGCCGACGGGGGCGTCCGGTCCCGGCGGGAGCACTGCCGGGCATCCCACCTTCACGTACGTTTCCACCCGGAAACGGTGCTTGTGGCCCAGCTCGTCGAGCGCCGGTAGCCAGTGCTCGGCGTGTGAGCCGCCGATCAACGCGATGCTGCGGTCTGCCTCCGTGTCGCCGTACGTGCAGTTGAGAGCTTCGGTCTGACCGTCCTGGGACATGCATCCGTCGAGGGTGGTCGCGGGCAGGTCCGCGTGCGCCACGAAGCGTGACGGCTGCTCGCGCGCGAACTCGACGTCGGCGCCGGACAGCAGCGCGGCGGCGCCGGGGTACGCCGCGGAGTCGAGTGATGTCTGCTGCGCCCACTCCTCGGTGCGGCGGTCGACGAACCCGGTCCACGTCACCGAGGCCGCGGCGAGCGCGACCGTGATCAGCGAGATGACGCCGATCAGCGTGCCACGCACTGCGCGCGGGCCCGACGTCTGCCGGATCGGCGTCTCGATCAGGCGGGTGGTGAGTTCGGCGAGCACAAGGGAGAGGCCGATGACGACGACGCCGCCGGCGAAACCGACATCCGGCTCCTCGCGCCAGACCAGGTACGCGATGAGGACCGGCCAGTGCCACAGGTACAGCGCGTACGCGATCGACCCCAGCCGAACCAGGGGAGGTGACGCGAGCAGTCGGGTGGGGGAGAGATCGACGTCGTCTCCCCGCGCCCCGGCGACGATGATCGCGAGTGCGGCACCGACGGGGACGAGCGCCCACGGTCCCGGGAACTGGCTTCGTCCGTCGAGCACCATGCCGCACGCGACGACGATCGCGAGCCCGGCGACCGCGAGGAGCACCCGCCACACCCGTGGCACCCGCAGATACGGGGCCGCGCAGGCCAGCAGACCGCCGACGAGCAGTTCCCACATCCGGGCAGCGGTGTCGTAGTACAGCCACGTCTGAGGCAGGTCGCTGGTCGTCGCGTAGGTCAGCGAGGCGATCGCGAGAACACCGAGCAGCATCGCGAGCGGTCCGCGAACCGTGAGGCCACGTGCGCGGAGCAGCCACGCGAGCCCGAACACGAGGACGAGCGCAGCCAGATAGAACTGCCCCTGGACGGATATCGACCACAGATGCTGCAGCGGGCTGACCGACGGGTCGGCGGCGAGATAGTCGCTCGCGCTGTCGGCGAGGTGCCAGTTCTGTAGGAACGTCAACGACGCCGTCACCTGCCGCGCGGTGTCGAACCATTGGGTGGCCGGATGCATCGTGACGGTGAACGCCACCACCGCCGCCAGCACGAGAACGAGCGGCGGCAGCAGCCTCCGCAGGACCCGCCGGACCACCGGAACCGGATCGAGCCGGCCGCCGGATTCCGCGGCCCGCAGCAGCGAGGCGACGAAGAAGAACCCCGACAGCGTGAGGAAGATGTCGACGCCGCCGGACACCCGACCGAACCAGACGTGGTAGACGACGACGAGACCGATCGCGAGACCGCGGAGTCCGTCGAGATCGTGGCGGTGCGCGGCGCGGCCACGAGTTGCCGACGCCGACGGCCCGCCGAAGAGGGTTCGGTCGGTGGAGCGGACGGACACGCGAATCTTCCCGGGCAGACGACAGGGGGTCGACCGCGGCGGATTCCGCCGGCGGGGACCTGTCCAACGTACCTGCCGACCCGCCCGTGATGCTTGACACCTACAGTCGAGCGCCGTGAACTCCCTGCATCTGACGGCCGACCGCATCGTCGAAATCGACACCACCCATCTGTGGCACCCCTACGGCGCGTTTCCTGCGTCGACGGCGTCGCTCGTCGTCGAGTCCGCCGAAGGGGCACGGCTCACGCTCGCCGACGGCACGGAACTGGTGGACGGGATGAGCTCGTGGTGGTCGGCCGTGCACGGGTATCGCAATCCGATGCTCGACGCCGCCGTCACCGACCAACTCGGACGGATGAGTCACGTGATGTTCGGCGGCCTCACCCACGCGCCCGCCGCGCGCCTCGCCGAACTCTTGGTCGAGATCACCCCCGCCGGACTCGACAAGGTGTTCCTCGCCGACTCCGGCTCGGTGTCGGTGGAGGTCGCGGTGAAGATGTGCCTGCAGTACTGGCGCAGCCGCGGACGTCCCGAGAAGCACCGGTTGCTCACGTGGCGCGGCGGATACCACGGCGACACGTTCGCGCCGATGAGCGTCTGCGACCCCGACGGCGGCATGCACGCGATGTGGACCGACGTGCTCGCCCGGCAACTGTTCGCGCCCGCCCCGCCGCGCGACTTCGATCCCGGGTACGTCGCCGATTTCGAGGCCCTGGTGGTGGCGCATCGTGACGAACTCGCCGCGATCATCGTCGAACCCGTCGTCCAGGGCGCCGGCGGCATGCGGTTCCATCACCCCGACTACCTGCGCGAACTGCGCCGCATGTGCGACGAGCACGGTCTGCTGCTGGTGTTCGACGAGATCGCCACGGGCTTCGGCCGCACCGGAGAACTGTTCGCCGCGGACCACGCCGGGGTGGCGCCGGACGTCATGTGTGTGGGCAAGGCGCTCACCGGCGGCTACCTCACGCTCGCCGCGACGCTGTGCACGACCGCGGTCGCCGAGGTGATCAGCGCCGGCGAGGGCGGCGGCATCATGCACGGGCCCACCTTCATGGGGAACCCGATGGCGTGCGCGGTGGCGGTCGCCGCGGTGGAGTTGCTGCTCTCGCGCGATTGGCGTGCGGAGGTCGGGGCGCTGAACACGGGACTGGGGCGCGGCCTCGCTCCCGCGTGGGACGTGCCCGGCGTGGTGGACGTGCGGGTCCTCGGGGGAATCGGCGTGATCGAACTCGCCGAACCCGTCGACATGCCGACGGTGACTGCGGCGGCGGTCGCCGCGGGCGTCTGGTTGCGTCCGTTCCGGAATCTGATCTACGCGATGCCGCCCTACGTGTGCACCGCCGAGGAGATCGACCGCATCGCCGCCGGAATGGTCGCGGCGGCGCGCAGCCAGTCCCGGAGTCGCGCCGAAATGTGATCTTCGTCGCTCCAGTCCGGGTGTGCACTGTGACGGCATCGGTTGGCTCCGTCGGCGCACTCGGCGGCGGAATCCGGGTGGTGCGGTGGGCGGTCGAACGCGGACGACGAGTTCCGATACAAGCTCACTTGAACACCGTTCAAGTGAGCTTGTATGGTGCTGCGGGTGGGTACCGATAACGCGGCTCTGGGTTGGCTCGACGACGTCGAAAGGGCGCGGCGGGCGGCAGGACTGCGCCGCGAGCTGCGGGCCCGCAGCGAGATCGATCGGGTGGTCGACCTCGCGTCCAACGATTATCTGGGTCTCGTCCGGCACCCCGAGGTGGTCGACGGAGCTGTCGACGCCGTCCGGCGCTGGGGTGGGGGAGCGACCGGATCGCGCCTGGTCACCGGCACGACGTCCGACCACGAACTCCTCGAACGCGAGCTCGCCGCCTTCGTGGGAGCCGAGTCCGGGCTGGTGTTCGCAAGCGGATACGCCGCCAATCTCGGTGCAGTGACCGCACTTTCGGGCCAGGATGCGCTGATCGTGTCGGACGCCGGTTGTCACGCCTCACTCGTCGATGCGTGCCGGCTGTCACGGGCCCGCGTCGTCGTGGCGCCGCACGCCGACGTCGACTTCCTGCGCCGCGCACTCGCCGAGCGAGCCGAGGAGCGTGCCCTCGTCCTCACCGACTCGGTGTTCAGCGCCGACGGCGACCTCGCTCCGCTGGCCGACATGCACCGGGTGTGCCGGGACCACGGCGCCGTCCTGCTCGTCGACGAGGCGCACGGCATCGGCGTGCGCGGCCGCGGTGGTCGCGGACTCGTCCACGAGATGGGCCTGGCCGGGGAACCGGACGTCGTCGTCACCGCGACACTGTCGAAGTCTCTCGCGAGCCAGGGTGGTGCGGTACTCGCGTCGCGGAAAGTCCGTGCACACCTGATCGACGCGGCACGCACGTTCATCTTCGACACCGGCCTGGCGCCCGCCGCGGTGGGCGCTGCCCGGGCGGCGCTGTCGGTGCTCAGGCGAGAGCCGCAGCGGGCGACCGCCGTCCTGGACCGCGCCCGCGACCTCGCCCGCATCACCGGTGCCGCCGCCCCCGAGTCGGCCGTGGTGTCGGTGGTGCTGGGCGATCCGGAGGTGGCGGTCGCGGCCGCGGCGGCCTGCCGGAATCGCGGCCTGCACGTGGGCTGTTTCCGCCCACCATCCGTCCCGGAGGGCACGTCGCGCCTGCGTCTGACGGCGCGGGCGACGATCGATGTCGCCGAGATGGCAGTCATCGAATCCGTTCTGGCAGAAGTTCTCTCGGAGCGTCGCGCAGGGGTGCCGGCATGAGTGTTCTCGTGATCTCCGGAACGTCCACCGACGTCGGCAAGACCGTCGTCACCGCCGCGCTCGCCGCCGCGTTGCGCGCCGCAGGTCAGTCGGTTGCGGTGTGCAAGCCCGCACAGACCGGCGTCACGGTCGACGAACCCGGTGATCTGGCGGAGGTGACCAGGCTCAGCGGCGTGACCGCGACCGTCGAGTTGGCGCGATACCCGGAACCGCTGGCTCCCGACACCGCCGCGCGTCGCGCTGCGCTGCCGATGCTGACGCAACCCGAGGTGGTCGCCGCGACACGCGATCTCGACGCCCGACACGACGTGACGCTGGTGGAGGGCGCGGGCGGGCTGTTGGTGCGCCTCGGCGTCGACGGGTTCACCGTGCGCGACGTGGCAGCCGAACTCGGTGCCCCCGTCGTCGTGGTGGCCGCTGCCGGTCTGGGCACTCTCAATCACTGCGCGCTCACGGCCGAAGCGCTTGCCGCTGCGGGCGTGAAGTGCAGCGGGTTCGTCGTCGGATCCTGGCCTCGGCGTCCGGATCTCGCGGCCCGCTGCAACCTCCACGATCTGCCCGCCGTCACCGGGTCCGCGGTGGTCGGGCGCGTGCCCGAGGGCGTCGCGGGCTCGGACGCCGCCGGATTCGCCGCGACCGCGCCCACGTGGTTCGAGCCCGGCTGGCTCGACTCGCTGTTGATCAGACGATGATGCGGCAGTAGAGCCGCTCGCCGCGGGATGCCGCAGTGCTGGCCAGTTCGGCCAGCGCGACGACGAACGGGACTGACTCCTCCGACGGCTCCGCATCTTCGTCGAAGATCCACTGGCGCGCCGCGGCGATCAGTGCGCTCGGATCGGAAGCGGCCAGTGCAGTGCGCAATTCGTCGGCGACGGACAGTACGAACGCGTCACCGTCCTCGCTGTCCGCCACCATGGATCCGCGCCTCGGGCCGGTCTTGACGTCGTCATAGCTGCGGCCGGTGAGCACCGCCTCGAGCTGCCCGAGCGAGACCTTCGGGTCGATCCCCTTCGCCTGCAGAACCGGCGTTCCGCTCGCGGCGGTCCGTACCCGGGGGCGGGTGGCTTCGTCCGGCGAGGTGCGGTAGAGCTCCTCGGTCGCGGCGATGTCGTCCGGATCGAGGTCGAGCAGATCGTCGAGAGCCGCCGTCGCGGCCTCGTCGGACGGCGCGGAGAAATAGTCGGTGATAGCGGACATGTCGGCATCGTCGCACAGCCGACCGACTGGTCGGGCCGGCAGCTCGACACGGAACTTCGGACGGGACGGAAGCTATGGATTATCCGAACAGGGTTACCCCCGTCGGCCTGAACGACCCCCGGGTCCGGCACCGAAACGGCACCGGACCCGGGGGCATGGGAGAGCGTCAGCCGACCGCTGCCGCCGACTCCTCTTCCGGAGCGCTGGTGCGGATCAGATGATCGAACGCGGACAGGGCAGCCGTCGCTCCAGCGCCGGCAGCGATCACGATCTGCTTGAACGGAACCGTCGTGCAGTCACCCGCGGCGAACACGCCCGGCACCGACGTCTGACCGCGGTCGTCGACGACGATCTCTCCGCGCGGCGACAGGTCGACGCTGCCGTCCAGCCACTCGGTGTTGGGGAGCAGGCCGATCTGCACGAACACGCCCTCGAGGTCGACGGTGTGCGACTCGTCGGTGGTGCGGTCGGTGTAGGTGAGGCCGGTGACCTTGCTGCCGTCGCCGAGAACCTCGGTGGTGAGGGTGCTGAGCAGGATGGTCACGTTCGGGAGGCTGCGCAGCTTGCGCTGCAGCACCTCGTCGGCGCGCAGCACCGAGTCGAACTCGACGAGCGTGACGTGCGAGACGATGCCCGCGAGGTCGATGGCCGCCTCGACACCCGAGTTGCCGCCGCCGATGACCGCGACGCGCTTGCCCTTGAACAGCGGACCGTCGCAGTGCGGGCAGTAGGTGACGCCCTTGTTCCGGTACTCGGTCTCGCCGGGCACGTTCATCGAGCGCCAGCGCGCACCCGTCGACAGGATCACCGTGCGGGCGAGAAGCGAAGCGCCGCTCTCCAGTTCGACCTCGACGAGGCCGTTCTCGGTGGCCGCCGGCACGAGCTTCGCGGCACGCTGGGTGTTCATGAGGTCGACGTCGTACTGGCGCACGTGGTTCTCGAGTGCAGCGCCGAACTTCGGGCCCTCGGTGTAGGGGACCGAGATGTAGTTCTCGATCGCCATCGTGTCGAGGACCTGACCGCCGAAGCGCTCGGCGGCGATGCCGGTGCGAATCCCCTTGCGGGCAGCGTAGATCGCGGCCGCAGCTCCGGCCGGGCCGCCACCCACGACGAGCACGTCGAACGGGTCCTTCTCCGCGATCGCGGCTGCCGCGCGATCGGCGGCGCCGTCGTCGAGCTTGTTGACGATCTCGGCGAGGCTCATCCGACCGGAGCCGAAGAGTTCACCGTTGAGGTACACGGTGGGCACCGCCATGATCTGCCGGCCGTCGACCTCGTCCTGGTAGAGCGCACCATCGATCGCGACGTGGCTGACACCGGGGTTGAGCACGGCCATCAGGTTCAGTGCCTGGACGACGTCGGGGCAGTTCTGGCAGGACAGCGAGAAGTAGGTCTCGAAGTGGTACTTGCCTTCGAGTCCCTGGACCTGCTCGAGCACCTCGGGGGCTTCCTTCGACGGGTAGCCGCCGACCTGGAGCAATGCGAGTGCGAGCGAGGTGAATTCGTGACCGAGGGGGATGCCGGCGAAGCGGACCTCGATGTCGGTGCCGACGCGGCGGATGGCGAACGACGGGCGCCGGGCGTCGTCGTCGAGACGCTCATAGGTGATCTTGTCCGACATCGCGGCGATCTCGGTGAGCAGTTCGGCGAGTTCGGCCGACTTGGCTCCGTCGTCGAGGGAGGACACGAGCTCGATCGGCAGGGTCAACCGCTCGAGGAGGGACTTCAGTTGGGCGGCGAGGGGGGCGTCGAGCATGCGGATCTACTCCATCCGTGGGGAAGGCTGTGATCGGGGAAGTGGACCTTGTTACTCCTGCGGTCCGGACAGGTGCGGGGTGGTGCTGGTCGAGACGGAAGCGGGGTGGGGCGCGGGCCCGTGGCGTCCGGGCCCGCGCCGCCCGTGGCGACTTACGTCAGCTGATTCGACTTACGTCAGATCTTGCCGACGAGATCCAGCGACGGAGCGAGGGTCTCTTCGCCCTCTTCCCACTTGGCCGGGCAGACCTCGCCCGGGTGCGAGCGGACGTACTGAGCGGCCTTGACCTTGCGCAGCAGCTCGGCAGCGTTGCGGCCGATGCCCTCCGCGGTGATCTCCATGAACTGGACGACACCGTCGGGATCGACGAGGAAGGTACCGCGGTCGGCCAGGCCCTGGTTCTCGCGGAGCACCTCGAAGTTGGTGCTGATCTCGAGGGTCGGGTCGCCGATCATCGCGTACTGGATCTTGCCGATGGTCTCGGAGGAGTCGTGCCACGCCTTGTGCGTGAAGTGGGTGTCGGTGGACACCGAGAAGACCTCGACGCCGAGGCGCTGCAGCTCCTCGTAGTGATCGGCGAGGTCACCGAGCTCCGTCGGGCAGACGAAGGTGAAGTCGGCCGGGTAGAAGAAGAAGATCGCCCACTTGCCCTTGATGTCCTCGTCGGACACGTCGACGAATGCGCCGTTCTTGTACGCGGTCGCGGAGAAGGGCTTGATCTGCTTGTTGATCAGGGCCATTTGAACCTCTGTTCGGTCGAAGTTGAATACCAGACGTTCTAGAGGTTAGCCAAGAATCATAGATAGTTCCAATCTATGAGGTCTATTTCATAGATACGCTTTACCTATCAATGCTGAAGGCAGGGTTTCGGGCAAAACCGGCGCGTCGACGTCGATCCTCGCCGCCCGGCGCCCGGGCGGCGAGAGTCGACGGTCCTGCCTCGTCAGGGCACGTTGGCGATCACCGATTCCGCGTAGTTCTCCAGGTTCGCGATCTTCTGCGCGAGCGGTTCGGCGTCCGGGGCGACGTCGTAGGAGTTGCGGAAGCCGACGATCACATCGGTGACGCCTTTGTCTTCGAGGCGCTTGATCCCGTCCACCGTGTAGGCCTCGGCGGAGGCGACGTGGATCTCGAACGGAGTGTCCGACTTGCCCTCGGCGGCCCGGATCTTCTGCAGCCGGTCCAGCATCCGGTCGAGTTCCTCGGGATCGCCGCCAGCGTGGGTCCAGCCGTCGCCACGCACCACGGCCCGGCGCAGTGCTGCGTCACTGTGGCCGCCGATCAGGATCGGAATCGGCTGCGTCGGAACGGGATTGATCTTGATCGACGGTACGTCGAAGATCTCGCCGTGATACTCGAAGTATCCGCCACCGGTCAGTCCTCGCACGATGTCGATCGCCTCGTCGGTCCGGCGCCCGCGGCGCTCCCACGGCACATCCATGATCTGGAAATCGTCGGGCCAGGGGCTCACGCCCACGCCCAGGCGCAGGCGGTTGCCGGTCAGGTACGCCACGGATGCGGCCTGCTTGGCGACCAGCACCGGCGGGCGGACGGGGAGCTTGAGTACGAAGGTCGTGAATCGCAGCGTGCTGGTCGCCGCACCCAGCGCCATCGCGAGAATCATCGCCTCGATGAACGGCTTGTTCTCGAGGAACTCACGGCTGCCGTCCGGGGTGTACGGGTAGACCGAGTCCGATTCCTCCGGGTAGCAGATGCTGTCCGCGATGGTCATGGAGTCGAAGCCGACGCGCTCGGCCGCCTGCGCGAGCGGAACGTAGAAGTCGGGATCGGTCATGGACTCGGCATAGGTGAATCGCACGGACGGGCTCCTTCGATCGAGTGCCGGGGCGGGGTTCGCCCCGACGCCCCATCCTGGAGTGGTCTGCATCACATGTCAGCGCTCCTCCCGCTGCGTGGGAAGGTGTTCGCGGTACCTCGTCGGCGGATCTCGATCGATCGACGGCGTCGACGCGGAGGCTGACGTACTGTGAGTGGCATCACACCGTGTAGGCAGATCGGGCGCGACAGGCAGCCCTGCCGCCACCCGATCCGACCGACGTTTGTGCGGAGGTACGGATGACCACCACCGAAGTGATGGATTTGCAGCGCACGATCGGGCATCTGCGTCAGTGCGTCGGATCGTTGCGAGAGAGGTACGGCGACGCGTCCGCCGTGCGGCGACTGGCCAACGACGTCGATCGACTCGACATCGACGCTCACGATCTGAGCGAATCGCCGCCGCGTCCGACGTCCGGCGCCACCGCCGAGCGAGTTCAGGTGCCGGACACCCCGTACGACCGCTCGCTGTGGCAGGGCGCGGACGACGAGGGACTCGGCGGCAACCCCCACGAGAACACGTGAGGGCGCCGCGGGTGGCCGAGATCGGCGCGCCGCCGCCGGCTCGGGCGGACATCCGTGCGCGCACCCTGCGCACCGACCGGTGGTGGCTGGCACCGCTGCTCACCACCCTCGGCCTCGCGGTCTTCGTCGTGTATGCGACCGTCCGTTCGTTCGTGCGGACCGCGTACTGGGTCGACGACTACCATTACCTGACGCCGTTCTACTCGCCGTGCATCAGCGAGTCGTGCGTGCCGGGAGCCAGCCACTTCGGGACGTGGGTGGGCGAGCTGCCGATGTGGATTCCGCTGGGATTCCTCGTCCTGCCGTTCCTGCTCGGCTTTCGGCTCACCTGCTACTACTACCGCAAGGCCTATTACCGGTCGATCTGGCTGGCGCCGCCCGCGTGCGCGGTGGCGGAACCGCACTCCACGTATTCGGGTGAGACCCGCTTTCCGCTGATCGTGCAGAACGTCCACCGGTACTTCTTCTATGTCGCGCTGGTGGTCTCGCTCGTCAACACGTACGACGCGGTTCGCGCCTACGAGGGGCCGAACGGCAGCTTCGGGCTCGGCGTGGGGAGTCTGATCATCACCGGCAACGTGATCCTGCTCTGGGCGTACACGTTGTCGTGCCATTCGTGCCGCCACGTCACCGGCGGACGGCTCAAACACTTCTCGGCGCACCCGCTCCGCTACCGGCTGTGGACGTGGGTGAGCAGGCTCAACACCCGGCACATGCAGCTGGCGTGGACCACGCTCGGCACGCTGATCGTCACCGACTTCTACATCATGCTGGTGGCGAGCGGCACGATCTCCGACCTGCGATTGATCAACTGAGTTCCACCGATTCCGGCGTCGGCACCGAGACGCTCGCCGGACGGATGTACCGAATGGGGGAGTGCGCATGGCCGAAGTCGAGCGGCACAGGTACGACGTGGTGGTGATCGGCGCCGGTGGTGCCGGGCTGCGTGCCGTCATCGAGGCCCGGGAGCGGGGGCTGTCGGTCGCGGTCGTGTGCAAGTCGCTGTTCGGCAAGGCCCACACCGTGATGGCCGAGGGGGGCTGCGCGGCCGCGATGGGCAATGCCAACTCGAAGGACAGCTGGCAGGTCCATTTCGGTGACACGATGCGCGGTGGCAAGTTTCTCAACAACTGGCGCATGGCCGAACTGCACGCGCGCGAGGCGCCCGACCGGGTGTGGGAGCTCGAGACGTACGGGGCGTTGTTCGACCGCACCGAGGACGGCCGCATCAGCCAGCGCAACTTCGGCGGCCACACCTACCCGCGGCTCGCCCACGTCGGCGACCGCACCGGCCTCGAGTTGATCCGCACGATGCAACAGAAGATCGTCGCCCTCCAGCAGGAGGACTTCGCGGCGACCGGGGACTACGAGGCCCGGGTCAAGGTGTTCGCCGAGTGCACCGTCACCGAACTGCTCAAGGAGGGCGACCGGATCGCCGGGGCCTTCGGGTACTGGCGCGAGTCCGGCCGGTTCGTGCTGTTGGAGGCGCCGGCGGTGGTGATGGCGACGGGTGGCATCGGCAAGTCGTTCAAGGTCACCTCCAACTCGTGGGAGTACACCGGCGACGGGCACGCGCTGGCGCTGCGCGCCGGCGCGAACCTGATCAACATGGAGTTCGTGCAGTTCCATCCGACCGGGATGGTGTGGCCGCCGAGCGTCAAGGGCATCCTCGTCACCGAGGGCGTCCGCGGGGACGGCGGCGTGCTCAAGAACTCCGACGGCGAGCGCTTCATGTTCTCGTACATCCCGGCGGTGTTCAAAGGCCAGTACGCGGAGACGGCGGAAGAGGCCGACAAGTGGTACGACGACCCCGACAACAACCGTCGCACCCCGGACCTGTTGCCGCGGGACGAGGTGGCGCGCGCCATCAACTCCGAGGTCAAGGCCGGTCGCTCCACACCGCACGGCGGCGTCTATCTCGACATCGCGTCGCGCATGCCCGCCGAGGAGATCGTGCGGCGGCTGCCGTCGATGCACCACCAGTTCAAGGAACTCGCCGACGTCGACATCACCAAGGAACAGATGGAGGTCGGCCCCACCTGCCACTACGTGATGGGGGGCATCGAGGTCGATCCCGACACCGGATCCTCCACGGTGCCAGGGCTGTTCGCCGCAGGTGAGTGCTCGGGCGGGATGCACGGCTCGAACCGGCTCGGCGGCAACTCGCTGTCCGATCTGCTGGTGTTCGGGCGCCGGGCCGGCCTCGGCGCGGCCGACTACGTCCAGTCCTTGGAGGCGCGCCCGACGGTGGCGGAGGCAGACGTCGCGACGGCTGCACGGGCTGCGCTGCTGCCGTTCGATCCGCCGGTGTCGGGGGCGGGGGAGAACCCGTACACACTGCACACGCAACTGCAGCAGACGATGAACGACCTGGTCGGGATCATTCGCACCGAGTCGGAGATCGAACGGGCCATCGCCACTCTCGCCGACGTCAAGTCCCGCCTGCCCGGGGTGACGGTCGAGGGGCATCGACAGTTCAACCCCGGATGGCATCTCGCACTGGATCTGCGGAACATGATTCTCGTCAGCGAGTGCGTGGCACGCGCGGCGCTGATGCGGACCGAGAGCCGCGGCGGGCACACCCGCGACGACTTCCCGTCGATGGATCCGCAGTGGCGGTCGACGCTGCTGGTGTGCAGCACGGTCGCCGACGACCGGGCCGCGGAGGACGGCACGTCCGTTCCCGACGTGATCGTCACCCGCGAACAGCAGCTGCCGATGCGCCCGGACCTGCTGGCGCTGTTCGACATCGACGAGCTCGGCAAGTACTACACCGACGCCGAACTCGACGCTCATCCTGGGAGGGCGACCTGACATGGGATACGACGCGAAGTTCCGGATCTGGCGTGGGGACGCGTCGGGCGGCGGCCTGCAGGACTATGCGGTGGAGGTCAACGAGGGCGAGGTGGTGCTCGACATCATCCACCGGATCCAGGCGACGCAGGCCGCGGACCTGGCGGTGCGGTGGAACTGCAAGGCGGGCAAGTGCGGATCGTGTTCCGCGGAGATCAACGGCCGGCCCCGGTTGATGTGCATGACGCGGATGTCGACGTTCGCCGAGGACGAGGTCGTCACGGTGACGCCGATGCGGACGTTCCCTGTCATTCGCGACCTCGTGACCGACGTTTCGTTCAACTACACCAAGGCGCGGGAGATCCCGTCGTTCACCCCGCCGCCCGGATTGGCGCCGGGGGAGTACCGGATGAAGCAGGTCGACGTGCAGCGCTCGCAGGAGTTCCGTAAGTGCATCGAGTGCTTCCTCTGCCAGAACACGTGTCACGTGGTGCGGGACCACGACGAGAACAAGGAGGCCTTCGCGGGACCGCGTTACCTCATGCGGGTCGCCGAGCTGGAGATGCATCCGCTCGACGTCGCGGACCGGAGAGACGCCGCGCAGGACGACTTCGGCCTCGGTCTGTGCAACATCACGAAGTGCTGCACCGACGTCTGTCCGGAAGACATCCACATCACCGACAACGCTCTGATTCCGATGAAGGAGCGGGTCGCGGACCGGCGCTACGACCCGGTCGTCTGGTTGGGCAACAAGCTCTTCCGTCGAGATCGACACTGATTGCCGGTTCGGGATCGGTGCACTTGCGCGCCAGTCGCTTTCGGCGTGATCGCCCGGACTGCACGGGTTCACGCAAGATTGGCACTCACGGCTGAAGAGTGCTAATTTCGTGTCACGGTCGATCGGTCGCCGGTCGGGCAGCGGCCGCCGAGGGAAACGCTCGCCCGGTTCGAACCGAAAGACCCATCGGAGGGTGCGCCCACCGATGCCACGCGTCAACCAGTAGTTCGTTCGAGAAAGCACCGTGATGTCCGTCGTCGCCGATCGTCCCGTTCCGGATCCAGACCCCACCACCGACAGTTCCCGGCCTCTCGCAGCCGTCACGGACTGGCTGCGCCGGTCCGGCAGCGACACCTCGATCGCGCTCGGCGCGCTGTCCGTCATCACTTTCTGGACGTTCGGTCTCGGCATCGTGCTCGGGCTCGGTGCCATCGCGGCGGGCGTCGTCGCGTCGCGTTCGGAGGAGAGTGAACCCAAGTCGCTCGAGGCCCTCTTCGGCATTCTCAGCGGCGCCCTCGGCGTCGTCGCCGGACTGATATTCGTACTCGTCGCCGCACCTCAGTGGTGATCTACACGAAATCGTCACTCGCTCGGCGGTGACCGTCCGTCGTATCGTTGGGGCAATGACGAACATCGACGCAATTCCTTCCGCGTCGAACGCCTCCGGCGCTCGCGCGACGAGGATCGACTCTCCCGGTCAGGACTGAGGCGACGGCGGGCGTCGGACCATCCAGTCCACGCAACGCCGCGTACCGAGCTGATGGAACTGCCCTTCCGAGTCGCCGCAGCGCCCGGCACGACGGACGCCGACGGAGCCTTGCCGGAACCCGAGAGCGGTTGCGGTGGGTGCTCCGAGCCGATGCCGCTCTCGCCCGCGCAGACCGGACAGTGGCTGGCGCAGCAGCTCGATCCGGCCGTACCGATGTCCGTGGCCCAGTACGTGGACATCGGCGAGGGGCCGGGCCGGCTCGACGTCGACCTTCTCTCGCGGGCCGGTTCTCGAGCGGCCCGCGAGTTCGGTTCGGGTCTGATTCGTCTGGTACTGATCGATTCTCGGCCGCACCAGATCCTGGATCCCCGGCTCGATACGGGCACCCGGATCATCGATCTGCGCGGCGAGCCGGATCCGGAGGCGGCGGCGCACACCTGGATGCGGACCGATGTGACGGCTCCTCTGGACCTGCTGCGTGACCGGCTCTCGGTATCGGTACTCCTCCGCATCGCCGACGATCGCTGGTTCTGGTACACCCGGGCCCATCACATCGCGCTCGACGGGGTGGGTGCGGCGACCATGCTCTACCGGGTCGCAGATCTGTACAACGCGGCCGTCGAGGGCCGGGAGCCGCCCTCCGCCCGGGCCGCCGATCTCGATGCCGTCAATGCCGCGGATACGGCGTACGTCGGTTCCGAGCGCTGGCGGACCGACCGCGACTACTGGGCGGAGCGGATGTCGGGGATGCCCGAAAGGTGCAGTCTCGCGGAGAGGTCCGCGCCGGCACGGGCACTCGGGCGTGATGTCGGTGGTGTCGTCGCGCCCGACACCGCAGCGGCTCTCCACGAGGCCCAGGACCGGTACGGCGTGAGCATCGCGGTTCTCGTCGCATCGGCGATCGCTGCGTACACGGCGCGGCACACCGGCGCCGAGGACGTAGTGCTGAGTCTGCCGGTCTCCTCGCGCACGACGGCGGTACTGCGCCGCTCCGGCGGCACGCTTGCGAACGTCGTGCCGCTGCGGGTGTCCGTCGGCGTCGCTACGACGGTCGCGGAGCTGGTGACCGAGGTGGCCGCGGCCCTGTCCGGTGCGTTGCGTCATCAGCGGTACCGGCACGAGGACCTGCGCCGGGATCGCGGCGCGCACGGCGCCGGCCGCGGCTTCGCGGGACCGCTGCTGAACCTCATGCTGTTCCCGGAGGAACTGCGCCTCGGCGACACCCGCACCGCGCTCGACGTCCTCTCCTCCGGGCCGATCGAGGATCTGCTCGTCAACGTCTACCGCTATGGGCCTGCCGGGCCGATTCGCCTCGACTTCAAGGCCAATCCGGAACTCTACGACGACGCGACCCTCCGCACCCATCACGACCGGTTCGCCCGTCTGCTGCACGCCTTGCTGAACGCGCCCGCCGAGGCTCCCGTCGGCGAACTGCCGCTCGTGGACACCGCGGCGCTCGCGGCCCGGCTGGCGTCGTGGCAGAGGCCGGGGGCCGACGTCGAGGAGACCTTGCCCGCGCTGGTGGCGCGCCGAGCCGCGGAGTCCCCCGATCGGGTCGCAGTGGTCTGGCGGAGCCTTCGGCTCACATACGCGGAGTTGACCTCTCGCGCGAACCGGCTCGCGCGCCGGCTGATCGCCCTGGGGGTGGGGCCGGAGGTTCCGGTGGGCGTCGTCCTGGACCGCTCCGACGATCTGATCGTCACACTGCTGGCCGTCGTCACCGCAGGCGGCAGCTACGTTCCCGTCGATGCCCGCACCCCGGCCTCGCGTCGTGACTACGTGCTGCGCGACGCCGCGGTGGGTTGCGTGGTGACCACCGTCGACGTCGCCGCCGAGTCGACCGTCGTCGGCCCGGTGGTCCTGCTCGACGACGCCGCGACCACCGAGCGACTCGGCACACTTTCCGGGGCGCCGGTGGCCGACGCCGACCGGATACGACCCCTGCGCCCGGCGCACCTCGCGTACGTGATCTACACGTCGGGCTCGACCGGGCGACCCAAAGGCGTGCAGGTCGCCCACACCAGCGTGAGCACGCTCCTGGCGAACGCACGGAAGGCGCTGGACACCGCGGACGGCTCGGTGTGGGCGATGTTCCATGCCTTCTCGTTCGACTTCTCGGTGTGGGAGATATGGGGGCCGCTCGCCTCCGGGGGAACTCTCGTCGTGGTCGACCAGGACACCGCCCGATCTCCCGACACGTTCGTCGACCTGCTGCGGCGCGAGCACGTGAACGTACTGGGGCAGACTCCGGCCGCGTTCCTGCAGTTCGCGGAGGCCGAGAAGTCGGCGGCGCGGCCACCGGCCGATCTGCGCCGGGTCTGTGTCGGCGGCGACGACTACGACCAGCGCCGCATGCTGCCCTGGTTGCAGCGCCACGGCGACGAGGCATCGGTACTCGTGAGCGTCTACGGGATCACCGAGACCACCGTCTTCCTCACCGAAGTGGTCATGGACGCGGACGGCGCGCAGCAGCCGGGCAACCTGGTGGGACGCGGGCTGCCGGGGGTGCGGTTGCACCTGCTGGATCGCCGGCTGCGCCCGGTGCCGGTCGGTGTGGTCGGCGAGATCTACGCCGGCGGGAGCCAGGTGGCCCGCGGGTACGGTGGCCGGCCCGGACTGACCGCAGCACGGTTCGTCGCCGACCCCTTCTCCGCCGGCGACCGGCTCTACCGCTCGGGCGATCTCGCGCGGTGGGACGCGGACGGGCGGCTGGTCTTCCTCGGGCGCAGCGATTCCCAGGTGCAGGTGCGCGGGTTCCGGGTGGAGCCGGGGGAGATCGAGGCGACGCTTGCCGAATGCCCGGGGGTGGCCGACGCCGCGGTGGTACCGCGCTGGTCGGACGCCGGCGCGGTGCGCCTGGCCGCGTACGTGGTGCCCGATGCGGGTGCGGTCCTCGATCCGCTCGCCGTGCGTGAGCGGATCGGTGCGATCCTGCCGCCGTACATGGTTCCCGCTGTCGTCACCGTCGTCGAGCGGCTGCCGCTCACGATCAACGGGAAGGTCGATCGGAAGTCGTTGCCGGAACCGGATTTCGGAACTGCGGCCGGTGCGGGTCGGGCGCCCGCCGGTCCGGTCGAGGAGGCGCTGGCGCGTCTGTTCACGCAGGTCCTCGGGGTCGAGACGGTACGAGCCGACGACTCGTTCTTCGCGTTGGGCGGCGACTCGATCATGGCGATCCAGCTGGTGTCGAGGGCCCGCGAGGCCGGTCTGTCCCTGACGCCCCGCGACGTGTTCGACCGACTCTCGGTGTCCGGCCTCGCCGCGGTCGCCACATCCCTCGACCACCCGGTGGAGGTGCTCGCCGAGCTGCCGGGCGGCGGGGTGGGCGACGTGCCGCCGACGCCCATCGTGCGCTGGTTGGTCGAACGCGGCGGACCGTGGTCGCGCCTGGCGCAGTCCGTGTGTGTGGCGTTGCCGGTGGGGATCTCGGCAGCCGATCTGCGCGGTGCGCTGCAGGCCGTGATCGACCACCACGACATGCTCCGGGCACGGTTCCGGACCGAAACCGCGGGGTTCGAGGTGCCGCCGCCGGGCAACGTCGCGGCACCGGATGTGCTGCGCCGGATCGCGGTCGACCCGGAGAAGAATCTCACCGGTGTGCTCGCCGCTGCCCGCGAGGACGCCACCATCCGGCTCGACCCGACGTCGGGCCGGATGGTGCAGGCCGTGTGGTGTGATGTCGGGCCGGATCGGCCCGGACGGCTCCTGCTCGTGATCCACCACCTCGTCGTGGACGGGGTGTCGTGGCGAATCCTGTTGCCGGACCTCGCATCCGCGTGGGAGCAGGTGCGGGACGGCCGGCCGCCGACTCTGCCGGACGTCGGCACCTCGATGCGGACGTGGGCGCACGCGTTGACCGAGTGGGCCACGGCGCCGGAACGAGCGGCCGAAACCGGGTACTGGCGTGGAGTGCTCGGCGAATCCGATCCGCCGCCCGGCCGTCGCGACCTAGACCCGAACCGGGACGTCGTCGCCGCCGTCGCGACCCGACTCGTCGAGCTGCCGCAGAGCGTCTCGGCCGCGCTGTCGACCACGGTCCCGGAAACCGTGCACGGCGGCGTCGACGACGCCGTCGTGACAGCGCTGGCGATCGCGCTGGCGCGATGGCGGCATCGCCGCGGTGTCGCGACCGCGTCGTGCCTCGTCCTGCTCGAGGGGCACGGCCGCGAGGAACACGTGATTCCCGGCGCCGACCTCTCCCGGACCGTGGGCTGGTTCACCACCGTCCATCCGGTGCGGCTGGACCTCACCGGGATCGACCTCGAGGCCGTGACATCCGGCGCCGCCGCCACCGGGGCCACGGGCGGCGGCGTCTTGGAGGCACTGAAAGTCGTCAAGGAACAGTTGCGGGCGGCCCCCGACCACGGCATCGGCTACGGTGCGCTCCGCTACCTCCGGGACGGCGCAGACCTCGCCGATGCTCCCGTACCGCAGATCAGCATCAACTATCTGGGGCGTACGACGTTGACCGACGGCGACGACGGAGCCTGGCTGCCGGTCGACGAACTGGGCGACCTGGGGGCGTCCGCGGATCCCGAGATGCCCGTCGCGGCGGCCCTCGACATCAACCTCCTCACTGTCGACACGGCGACCGGCCCGACGCTGCGCGCCTCGATCGCGTACCCGCAGAGCCTGTTCGACGCCGCGGAGGTTCAGGATCTCGCCGACCTGTGGCGTTCGGCGTGCCGGGAGCTCGCGAGCGCGGCTCGCACCCCGGACGCCGGCGGTCTGACCCCGTCGGACGTGCCGCTGGTGGACCTCGACCAGGAGACCATCGAGGAGCTCGAGGACACGTACCCGGATCTCGCTGCGGTGTGGCCCCTGTCGCCGTTGCAGGCCGGGCTGCTATTCCAGACCGAACTCGCCGGCACGGATACCGATCCCTACCTCGTCCAGTTGACGATCGAGCTGCGCGGGCGGGTGGACGGCGACCGGATGCACCGCGCGGTCCAGATGCTGCTCGACCGGCACGAGATCCTGCGGGTCGCGTTCACCACGGGGCCGGACGGCGATCCGCTGCAACCGGTTCCGCGTCGAGTCGAGTTGCCGTGGTCGGTGGCCGACCTGCCGGATCCCGCCTCCGTCGACCGGGTGCTCGCCGAGGACCGGCGCCGGCGCTTCGATATGGCGATCCCACCGCTCCTGCGGGCGTTGCTGATTCGCGGCGCCGACGACCGGTACGTACTCGCGCTCACCTACCATCACATCCTGCTCGACGGCTGGTCCGTACCGTTGTTGATCCGCGAACTCCTCGCGCTGTACGCGACACCGGACCCCCGCGACGTCCCGGTGTCCGCATCGTTCGCGGACTACCTCGCATGGTTGGCCACGGTCGACCGAGCGGCGTCGATCGAGCGATGGGTGGAGGAGCTCGCCGGGGTCGACGAACCCACGCTCGTCGGCGCGTTCGAGCGCGGCCGGCAGCTGCCGACGGTGCCGCGCGCCGATCGGCTGCTGCTCACCGAAGGCGAGACCGCGCGACTCGAGGAGCTCGCCCGGGCGCGCGGGGTCACGCTCAGCACGATCGTGCGGGTGGCGTGGGCGATCGTGCTGGGCGCGTGGACCCGACGCGACGACGTGGTGTTCGGGGCGATCGTCTCCGGCCGGCCCCCGGAGGTGGACGGTATCGAGGACATGGTCGGTCTGTTCATCAACACGATCCCGGTCCGGGTGACCCTGCACCCGGCGGAGACGCTCGGCGAACTGCTCGTTCGCTGCCACGCCGACCAGGCTGCCCTGCTCGACCACGAGCACGTCGGTCTCGCCGACATCGAGCGCGCGACCGGGGCGGCGGCGCTGTTCGACACGATCACCGTCTTCGAGTCCTACCCGATCGATCGGGGCGGGCTCACCGCCGACACCGACATCGCCGGGATGCGGGTCGCGGACGTCGCCGTCCACGACGCCACGCACTACCCGTTCGCGTTGGCCGCATCCGTCGACGGTGGGCTGGAGATCCGTATCGACTACGCACCTGCGCTGTTCGACGAGCACGAGATCGACACCGTCGCCGACCGTCTCGAGCGGGTGCTCCACGCGATCGCGTCCGAGCCCGACCGGACACTGGCGCGCCTGCGGCTGATCTCCGACACCGACTACGCCCGGCTCGTCCCTGTCCACGGCCGCGCCGGACGCCGGCCCCGCACACTGCCCGACATCCTCGCCGACGCCGCCCGGATCGACCCGGACGCGGCGGCCTTGTCGTGCGCCGACCGCGTCCTCACCTATCGGGAACTCGACGAGCGGTCCTCGCGGATGGCCAGGCACCTCGTCGCGGCCGGTGTCGGGCCGGAAGACGTCGTGGCGCTCGGGGTGACGCGGTCGATCGAGTTCGTGCTGGGCGTGTGGTCGGTCGCGAAGACCGGCGCGGCGTTCGCCCCCGTCGACCCGACGTATCCGCGGGAGCGTATCGACCACATGCTCGGCGACTCCGGGGCGCGCGTGGGGCTCACGGTCGACCGCTGGCGCGACACGTTGCCCGGCGCGGTGTCGTGGCACACGATCGACTCCGCCGGCTACCGGCACGAGGTCGCCGAGCTTTCCTGCGAACCGCTCTCCGACGCCGACCGGTGTGCGCCGGTGCGCGTCGACAACCCCGCGTACCTGATCTACACGTCGGGCTCGACAGGAATCCCGAAGGGTGTCGCACTGACGCACCGCGGTCTGGCGAACCTCGTTGCCGCCGAGCGGGAGAGCCTTGCCGTCACCGCGGACGCCCGCGTGTCCCAGTTCACGTCGCCGAGCTTCGACGCGTCGGTGTTCGAGCTGCTCATGGCGTTCGGTTCCGGTGCTCACCTGATGATCGCGCCGCCCGAGGTGTACGGCGGGGAGGAGCTGGCGCGCGGCCTGGCGACCGGCGGCGCGACGCACGCGTTCTTCACTCCGAGCGTCCTGGGTTCGCTGCCACCGGACGACCTCGACGCGCTGTCCTCGCTGGCCGTCGCGGGGGAGGCGTGCCCACCGGAACTGGTGGGGCGCTGGGCGCCGGGGCGGCTCATGTTCAACGCGTACGGGCCCACCGAGACCACGATCATGTCCAACATCGCCGGACCTCTGGCGCCCGACGAGCCCGTCACGATCGGCGGTCCGACGCTGGGGTTCGTCGAGTTGGTGCTCGACGTGCACCTGCAGCCGGTGCCGATCGGCATGCCCGGCGAGCTGTATCTGGGCGGTCCCGCGATCGCGCGCGGGTATCACCACCGGCCGGGGCTGACCGCGCAACGTTTCGTCGCGAGTCCCTTTGTCGCCCCCGCCGATCGGCCCACCGCGGAGGACGAGGGCACCCTGCCGGGCGACCGCCTCTACCGGACCGGCGACATCGTGCGCTGGCGGGAGGATCTCACCCTCGAGTATCTGGGCCGCAGCGACTTCCAGGTCAAGGTGCGTGGATTCCGGATCGAACTCGGCGAGATCGACGCGGCGCTCACCGATCACCCGGCGGTGGACTTCGCGGCCACGCTCGGGCGGACCGCGCCGTCGGGCGAGACCGTCCTCGTCGCGTACGTGCGGTCCGGGGACGATCCGGCAGTCGAGCCGGACGAACTGCTGGCGCACGTGGCGCGACGGTTGCCGTCGCACATGGTCCCGGCGCTGATCGTCCCGATACCCGAGGTCCCGCTGACGCCGTCCGGGAAGCTCGACCAGAAGGCGCTGCCGGAACCGGACTTCCCCGCCGCTGTCGACGCCACGGGCACCGCGCCCTTCACCCCGATCGAGGAGATCGTCGCCGGGCACCTGCGGGCGGTGCTCGGTATCGACCGGATCGGACCGGACGACAGCTTCTTCGACCTCGGCGGCAACTCACTGATGGCGACCCGCGTCACGCGCCGGCTCGGCGCGGCCCTCGACGCCGACCTGGACGTGCGTGCGCTGTTCGAGTCGCCCACCGTCCGCGGCCTGGCCGCGCGGATCCGCCACGGCGGACGGTCCGAGAGCCGTCCGGCGCTGCGTCCGTACCCCCGGCCGGCGGTCGTGCCGCTGTCGTCGGCGCAGTCGCGCATGTGGTCGATCAACCAGCTCGACACCGCGTCGGACGCCTACAACATCGTGATGGCCGTCCGCCTGCACGGTGACCTCGACGAACGCGCGCTCGTCGCCGCGGTGGGCGACGTCGTGGTCCGGCACCCGACCCTGCGGACGATGTACCCGCTCGTGGACGGCGGCCCCGTGCAGCGGATCGTCGAACCCGACGCCGCGCCGGGTCCCGAGCTGGTGTCGGTGCTCGGCGCCGACCTGCCCGCGCACCTGCTGCGCCTGATCGGTAGGGGTTTCGACGTGAGCCGCGAGGTGCCGCTGCGTGCGCAGCTGCTCCGGATGTCGCGCACCGAACACGTGCTGGCGGTCGTGGCCCACCACATCGCGGCGGACGGGTTCTCGATGACGACCCTGGCACGGGATGTGATGCGCGCGTACGAATCCCGCCGTCGCGGAAGCCCACCGGACTGGGCGCCACCGGCACTCGACTACGTCGACTTCGCGTTGTGGCAACGCGACCTTCTCGGCGACCCCGACGACCCGGAGTCGCTGTACCGGCGCCAGCTCGCGCAGTGGCGCTCCACACTCGACGGCATTCCCGAGCTGATCCCGCTGCCGACCGACCGTCCTCGGCCGTCGCGCCAGTCGTTCCGGGGCGCCGTCGTCGGCTTCGACATCGACGCGGCCGACCACGCCCGGCTCGCGGAGGTCGCCCGCCACGGCAACGCCACGATGTTCATGGTCGCGCACACCGCGCTCGCGGTGCTGGCCGCGCGGCTGTCGGGCACCCGCGACATCGTGATCGGCACCCCGGTGTCCGGACGCGGTGAGGCGGGACTCGACGACATCGTCGGCATGTTCGTCGGCATGCTGCCGCTGCGCACCCCTGTCGACACCGGCGCCGGATTCGGCGACCTCCTCGCCGTGGTCCGCGACATCGATCTCACCGCGTTCTCCCGTACCGACCTGCCGTTCGAGCGCCTGGTCGACGAACTGGCACCGGAGCGGTCGACGTCGTACGCGCCGCTGTTCCAGGTGCTCGTCGAGTACCGGACCGACATGTCCGGGTACCTGCGGCTGCCCGGTCTCGAGGTGGAACCCGTGGACTGCGAGCCGGCGGTCTCCAAGTTCGACCTGCAACTCGGCGTCTCCGAATCGTTCACGCGGCGCGGCGAACCCGCGGGCCTGCGGCTGGACCTAACCTACGCCACCGACCTGTGGGACGCATCGACCGCGCAGACGTTCGCCGAACGGCTGCGCCGGATCCTCGCTGCTGCCGTGACGGATCCACACGCCCCGGTCGGGGAGGTGGATCTACTCACCGAGGCCGAACTGTCGGCGATCGAGGCCGGACACGTCGCTGCCGCGAGCGCGCCGGGGGCGACGCTCGACACCCTGTTCACGCGGGCGGCCGCCACGCACCCGCACACCGTGGCACTCGTCGCGGGTGAGACACGCACGACGTACGAGGAACTGCTCGCCGACGCGAGCCGCCTGGCGCGGGTGCTCACCGCCCGCGGCGCGGGACCGGACACCGTGGTGGTGCTGGCGCTGCCCCGGTCGGCCGACCTGGTGATCGCGATGATCGCCACCACGCTCGCGGGGGCGGCGTACCTGCCGGTCGATGTCGGATCCCCCGCGGAGCGAATCGCTTTCGTCGTCGGGGAGGCCCGGCCGACGTGCGTGCTCACCACCACGGATACGGCCCACTCTCTGGGCAGCCTCCCGGCGCCCGTCGTCCTCGTCGACTCGGGTGAGGTGCGGGCGGCCTGTGCCGCGGCGTCGCCGCAGCCGGTGACCGACGCCGACCGCACCGCCCCGCTGCACCCCGACAACGCCGCGTACGTGATTTACACGTCCGGATCGACCGGACGGCCGAAGGGCGTTCAGGTGCCGCACCGCAGCGCGGTGGCGTTGTTGGCCGGCGGCCACGCAGCCTTCGACCTGCGGCCGACCGACACCTGGACGCTGTTCCACTCCTTCGCCTTCGACGTCTCGGTGTGGGAGACGTGGGGGCCGCTGTCGATCGGCGCGACCGCGGTGCTGGTCGACCCGGTGGTCGCACGCTCGCCGGACCGGTTCGTCGAGTTGCTGCGCCGGGAGTCGGTGACCGTGCTCAACCAGACGCCCGCGTCCTTCTACCAACTGGTCGACCACGCCGCCGGTGTCGAGCTTGCGCTGCGGTACGTGTTCGTCGGCGGGGAGGAACTGGCCCCCGCGCAGGTGGAACACTGGTACGCGCAGTCTCCGCAGGGTGGGGCCCGGGTGGCGGAGATGTACGGCGTCACCGAGGCCACCGTGATCGACACCACCGAGGACCTCGACCGGGACGTGCTCGCGGGCATCCCGGCCTCCGTGATCGGCCGCCCCCTGCCGGGTGTCCGGGTCGACGTGCTCGACGCGCGGCTGCACCCCGTGCCCACGGGGGTGCAGGGCGAGATCTACATCTCCGGCGACGCCGTGGCCCGCGGGTACGTCGGCCGGCCCGGCCTCACCGCGGCGCGCTTCGTCGCAGCACCCGGCGGCGCCGGCGGCCGGATGTACCGCACCGGCGACCTCGGCCGCCGTGGACCAGACGGGGCACTGGAGTTCCTGGGCCGCACCGACTTCCAGGTCCAGGTCCGTGGCTTCCGGATCGAGCTGGGCGAGATCGAGTCGGCGCTGCTGCGCGTCGGGGGCGTGGGGCGCGCAGTGGTCGTGTCCAGGCGGGGCGAGCGCTGCGGCGACGACCGTCTCGTCGGCTACGTCGTCCCCACGCCCGATCAGCACCTGGACCCCGTCGGTGTCCGTGACGCCGTCGACCGGATCCTGCCGCCGTACATGGTGCCGGCGGCCGTCGTCGTGCTCGACTCGCTGCCCGTCACGGCCAACGGGAAGGTCGACCGACGCGCGCTCCCGGAGCCCGACTTCGCAGCGTTCACCGGGCACGGCCGCGCGCCCACCGGACCCGCGGAACTGCTCCTCGCCGGTCTGTTCGCCGAGACGCTCGGCGTTCCCGCGGTTGCCGCCGACGACTCGTTCTTCACCTTGGGCGGGGACTCGATCACCGTGATCCAGTTGGTGTCCCGCGGCCGCGAGGCGGGCATCGTGCTCACCCCGCAGGACGTGTTCGAACGTCCGACCGTCGAGCGTCTCGCCGCGGTCGTCGGCGCCGCGGGCGCCGGCGATGCCTCCGACCGGGCCGCCAGGCTCGCGGAGATCGCCGGCGGCGGTGTGGGTGCCGTGGAGCCGACACCCGTCCTCCGTTGGCTCGGCGGCCGGCACGGCGAATGGGACCACTTCTCGCAGTCGGTCACCGTCCGGATTCCCGCGGGCATCACGGGGGCACAGCTGCGCGTGGCGCTGCAGTCGCTGCTCGACCGCCACGACATGCTGCGCGCCACCCGCCTCGGTTCCGGCGCCGACCTGCACCTGGTCGTGGCCGAACCCGGCTCGGTCGATGCCGGGACCTGCCTACGGCGCGTGGACTGCTCGCACGTCCGCGACGACGCGGACGTCGATGCCGTCGCGTCGTGGGAACGGGCCGCCGCCGTTGCCCGTCTCGACCCCGCGGCCGGGGTGATGGTGCAGGTGGTGTGGTGTGACACCGGCTCGGGACGGGCGGGACGGCTCGCGGTCTCCATCCACCACCTCGCCGTCGACGGGGTGTCGTGGCGCATCCTGCTCGCCGACCTCGTCTCCGCGTGCGAGCAGGCCCGGGCCGGCGCGGCACCCGAACTGCCGCGGGTGGGGACCTCGATGCGGACGTGGGCGCACGAGCTGGCCAGGCTCGCCGCCGCACCGGAACGGGTCGCGGAACTGCGCTGGTGGCGAGAAGCTTTGACACCCGCCGACCCGATTCTCGGCGCCCGGCGGTTCGACCCGGACCGGGACATGACCGCCGAGCAGCTGTCGGTGCGCATCCCCGCGAGCGTGACGCATCGACTGCTGGGCCGGCTTCCGGAGCTGTACCGGGCGACCCCGGCGGACGCGGTGCTGTGTGCGACGGCGATGGCTGTCGCCGGGTGGGATCGCTGGGCCGGTGGCCGTGCGAGTGTCGTCGTGTCCGCGGAGGGACACGGACGCGAGGAGCGCATTCTCCCCGGTGCCGACCTCTCGCGAACCGTGGGCTGGTTCACCACGAGCTTCCCCGTCCGCATCGACCTCACGGGCATCGACCTCGGCGACGCATACGCTGCGGGCGACAGTGCCGGAGCGGCGCTCGCGGCGGTCAAGGAGCAATGGCGCGCGGTGCCCGACCACGGCATCGGCTACGGCCTGCTCCGTTACCTCAATCCCGACACGGCAACGGCTTTCGACGACCTCGAGGACCCGCAGGTGTCGATCAACTACCTCGGGCGGCTGGCGGGACAGGGTGCGGCCGGGTGGTCACTCGACGCGGACGGCCCGGATACGATGGTCGACGCCGCGAGCCAGGGGCCGGTCCCGAGCACGCTCGCGATCGACGCCTACGTCGTCGACCTCGCCGACGGGCCGCATCTGTGTGCCGCCGTCCGGTACGCGCCGGGTGTCCTCGACGCGGACGGCGCCGAGGAGTTCGCGACGCTGTGGCGCAGTGCCGTCCACGCCCTCGCGGAGTACGCGGACCGCCCGGGCAGTGGGGGGCTGACACCGTCCGATCTCGACCTCGTGACGGCGACGCAGCAGGACATCGTCCGCTGGGAGAGCGCGCATCCCACGTTGGTGGACGTGTGGCCGTCGACGCCGCTGCAGGAGGGCCTGCTCTTCCACGCGTTGCTCGCCGGACACGACGTCGACGCCTACCACGTGCAACTGGTGCTCGACCTCGACGGCGATCTCGATCCGGTCCGGTTGGCGGTGGCGGCGCAGGCGTTGATGGACCGGCACCCGAGCCTGCGGACCGCGTTCGACAACCGCGCCGACGGGACGATCGTGCAGGTGGTACTCGACCACGTGGACGTCGACTGGTCGGTGGCCGTCGTCGCCGACGGCCACGATCAGGCGCTGATCGACCGCGAACGAGAGAACCACTTCGACATGCGGACGGCGCCGCTGATCCGGTTCCTGCTCGTCGAACTCGGCGCCGGCCACCGCCGGCTCGTTGTCACCAACCATCACATCCTGCTCGACGGCTGGTCGATGCCGCTGCTCGTCTCCGACCTGTTCGAGTTGTACGTCACCGGCGGTCGGCCGCTGGCCCGCCCGGCGGCGCCGTACCGGGACTACCTGACCTGGCTCGTCGCCCGCGACACCAAGGCCGCGCAGCAGGCGTGGGCCGGGGCACTGACCGGGCTGCCCGGACCCACCCTCGTCGCGCCGCACGCCGCCGGGCAGCGGCTGTCGGCGACTGCGAGCGAGGCCGTTCCGGTGGACGATGCGACTGTGGTGGCGTTGACGCGGACGGCCGAGCGGGCCGGCGTCACGGTCAACACCGTGCTGCAGGCGGCGTGGGGAATCCTGCTCGGGGAGATGACCACCGGAACCGACGTCGTGTTCGGCACCACGGTGTCCGGACGCCCGCCCGCCGTCGATGCAGTGGAGTCGATGGTGGGGCTGTTCATCAACACCGTCCCGGTCCGGGTCCGGCTCGACCCGCACGAGACGACGCTCGATCTGCTGGCCCGGTTGCAGTCCGAGCGCGCCGCACTGATGCCGCACGAGCACTTGGGGCTCACCGCGATCCAGGACGCGGCGGGCTTCGGTGGACTCTTCGACACCGCGATGGTGCTCGAGTCGTATCCGCAGGACGTGACGGCACTGAGTCGGCTCGCGGACGCGACGGGTGTCCGCGTCACAGCTGTCGAGGGATTCGACTCCACCCACTACCCGCTCTCGCTGATGGCGTTCGACGACGCGGGGATGCGGCTGCGGCTGCGGTACGCACCGCAGGCCGTCCCCGCGGAGACCGTTACGGATCTCGCGGCCCGGCTGTCCCGGATCGTCGCGACCGTCGCGCACCGGCCCGACACGCTGGTCGGGCGCATCGACGTGCTGGGGGCCGAACGCCGAGAGGAACTCGTGGAGGTGGCGTCGCAGCACCCGGTGACCCCCCGCACCTGGGGCGAGACACTCGCGGCGGGAGCAGCCGTCGATCCGGATGCGACAGCGCTGCGCTGGCACGGCGTCGACACGACGTACCGGGAACTGGACGAGCGCTCGTCCCGCATCGCGCGGGCCCTCGTCGAGCGAGGGGTGGGACCGGAGGACTTCGTTCCCGTCGCGATCCCGCGGTCCGCCGATTCGGTGACCGCGACCTGGGCCGTCGCGAAGTCGGGTGCGGCGCCCGTCCCGATCGACCCGAATCTGCCGCCCGGGCGGATCGGCTACATGCTCGACGACTGTGCGGCCGCGGTCGGTCTCGTCGCCTCTGCCCACCACGGGCTCCCGGGCGGCCCGGAGTGGCTCCCGCTCGACGAACTGGAACTGGACCGCTTCTCCCCGTTGCCGATTCGGGACGACGAGCGCACACACCCGGTCCGGGTGTCCGACCCCGCTTATCTGATCTACACGTCCGGGTCCACGGGCGCGCCCAAAGGCGTGGTCGTCACGCACACCGGTCTGCCGTATCTGGCGGCCGCACAGATCGAACATCAGGGCGTCACGCCGAGATCCCGCGTCATGCACGTGTGTTCGCCCAGTTTCGACGTGTCGGTCCTCGAACTCACGCTCGCGCTCGCCGCCGGAGCCACCCTCGTCGTCGCGCCGCCCGACGTGTACGCCGGCCCCGAACTCGAGCGGTACGCGCGACAGGAACACGTCACGCACCTGCTGGTCACCCCCGCCGTCTGCGGCACCCTGGACCCGGCGGCGCTGCCGGACGTCGAAGTGGTCGAGGTCGGCGGCGAGCTGTTCGGCGCCGAACTGGTCGACGAATGGGCCCCCCGCACCCGCCTGCTCAACGCGTACGGGCCCACCGAGTGCACGGTGTGCGTCACCACCAGCGACACCCTGGCACCCGGCGAACCCATCACGTTGGGCGGTCCGGTGCCGGGTTCGGCGGTGCGCGCCGTCGTGCTCGACGGCTGGATGCGACCGGTGCCCGACGGCGGCGAAGGCGAGCTCTACCTGTCCGGGCCGTGCCTCGCGCGCGGCTATCGCGGCCAGTCGGCGCGGACGTCGGAGCGGTTCGTGGCCAACCCCTTCGGCCCGGCAGGGTCGCGTCTGTACCGCACCGGCGACCTGGTGCGGCGTGCCGGCTCGTGTGGATTCCAATACGTGGGGCGCACCGACTTCCAGATCAAGATACGGGGACTGCGCATCGAGATCGGGGACGTCGACGCTGCGCTGACCGCACACCCCGACGTCGAGTTCGCGGCGTCGCTCGGGCACACGGCGCCCACCGGAGAGACCGTGCTGGTGTCGTACGTGCGCCTCGCAGCCGACAGTGCCCTGGACGCCGCGGCGCTCAAGAAGCTCGCCGCGGCGTCGTTGCCTGCCTACATGGTGCCGTCGGCGATCACGATCCTCGACCACGTGCCGCTGAACTCCAACGGCAAACTCGACCGAGGCGCGCTGCCGGATCCGGTGTTCGGGACCGTCGACTACCGGCCGCCGGAGACAGAGACGGAGGCGGCCCTCGCCGACGTGTTCGCCGACGTCCTCGGTGCCGACCGGGTCGGGGTCGACGACAGCTTCTTCGAATTGGGAGGCAACTCGCTCAGTGCCGTGCGGGTCGTCGCCGAGGTGCAGTCGAGGCTCGGCCGGCCGCTGCCCATGCAGTGGGTCGTCACCGACCCCACGCCGGCGGCGATCGCCGCCCGGCTGGACGGCAGCGGCGAGCCCGCGCCGGAGGACATCCTGGTCCGGATGCGGCCGGGCGACGGAACGGAACCTCTGGTGTGTGTGCACCCGGCCATCGGGTCGACATGGTGTTACACGGGCCTGCTGCCGTATCTGCCGGCCGGCCGGGCCGTGTACGGCATCCAGTCGCCCGGCCTGACAGACGGGGCGGATGCGCCGGCGACGATGCACGAGCTGGCGCGGAACTACGTCGACCGGCTCCGCGAGGTCCAGCCGCACGGCCCCTACCACCTGCTCGGCTACTCGGTGGGCGGTGCGATCGCGCACGCGATGGCGGTGCGGCTCCGGCGTCTCGGCGAGGAGGTGGGCACCCTCGTCATGCTCGACACCCAGACGGCGGAGTCGGTTCCGCGGTCGGCACCCGCCCCCAGCCTCGGCATGCTGTTCGCCGAGTTCGCGGGCGTCGACGAAGCCCCGGTCGACGGCGACCTCACCGCCGAGGAGGCGGCGCGGTTGCTGGCTGAGGGAGACGGACCGTACGGGGCGCTCACCGCCGCCGACGTGCGCCGCCTCTACGACGACTACCTGCACACGATCGACCTCGGTGGCGCTTACCGTCCGGAGGTGTTCGACGGCGATCTGGTCTACGTGGCAGCCGCCGACGGGACCTCGGCGTCCTCGCAAACACCGTGGGATCCTTACGTTTCCGGGACGGTACGGATCCAATCGGTGTCCTGGACCCACAATCGGCTCACCACGCCGGAGGCGCTCGAGGTGATCGGCCCGCTCGTCGGTCGGTGCCTGGACGGGCACGCGTGATGATCTTGCGGCGGGCGCCGATCCGGTGCTTTCATGGTGGGCAGCGTCGCGTGTCGATGGCGGACTGCGTCAGGCATGGAGGCGTCGAATCTCGAGGGGTCTTCCATGACGATCTCGTTCAACCACACCATCGTGTTCTCGCGGGACAGAGCCGTGTCCGCGCACTTCTTCACCGAGCTGTTCGGTCTTCCCGACCCCGTGGCGGCCGGTCCGTTCCTGGCGGTAGCTCTCGACAACGGGGTTACGCTCGACTTCGCGACGTCGCCGGTCGACGTGCTTGCGCAGCATTACGCATTCCTCGTCTCGGAAGCGGATTTCGACAGCATCTACGGCCGGATCCGTGCGCGGGGAATGGAGCACTGGGCCGATCCGCGCAAGACACGACCCGGCGAGATCAACCACAACGACGGCGGCCGCGGCGTCTACTTCCACGACCCGGACGGCCACAATCTCGAGATCATCACCCGGCCTTACGGTTCCGGAGGATGACCACACGCCGGGCGACGCCGGGACAGTCGGCCGGTCGGCGCTCGGTCGGGGCGATACGGCGATGACGATGCAGCACTGCGAGTTCCGGTTCTACGGGGAGCTGAACGACTTCCTGCGACCACCGGCGCGCCGGCGAACCGTTCCCCACGTGTTCGCCGGAACACCGTCGGTCAAGGACCGGATCGAATCGCTGGGCGTTCCCCACACCGAGGTAGATCTGATCGTCGTGGACGGCGTGCCGGTCGGCTTCGACGGGCTGCTGACCGGCGGCGAACGGGTCGCCGTGTACCCGCCGTTCCAGTCCCTGGACCTGGGCGACATCGCGCCACTGCGCCCGCCGCTGGGGGAGCCGCGGTTCGTGCTCGACGTGCACCTCGGTCGCCTCGCCCGCTATCTGCGCCTGCTCGGGTTCGACAGCGTGTACTCGAACGATCGCTCGGACGACGAATTGCTCGCAGTGTCCCGCGGCCAGGACCGCGTGCTGCTCACCAGGGACGTCGGACTGCTCGAACGTGCCGCGCTCGTCTACGGAGGCTTTCTGCACGAGACGGACTCGCGGCTGCAACTGCGGGAGGTCCTCGATCGGTTCCGGCTGCACTCGCGTATCGCGCCGCTCACTCGGTGTGCGCGCTGCAACGGGCTCATCGCGCCGTCGACGCCCGCCATGGCCCGCGGCCGGGTGCCCGGAGGTGTGCTGCGCGAGCAGCGCCGGTTCAGCCGGTGTGGGGACTGCGGCCAGGTGTACTGGCCGGGTGGCCATCTGGCGCGGCTGCGGGCCCGGTTGGCGGAGATCGGAGTGTGGTTCTGACCTGTTCACGCCGAGATCACCGCGTGAAGAGGTCACGCACGAACGCGGTCGTCTCGGGCAGAGAGGCGCGCATGGTCTCGAGGTGGCCGGTCGGGTAGGTCCGGAACGTCACCGGCTGCCGATTGGCGGTCAGCTCCGCGGCCAGCTTGAGCACGAGCGGTGCGGGCACGATGTCGTCGGTCAGTCCCTGTCCCAGGAACACCGGCCTGTCGTACCCGGTAGTGGGGACCTCGAGCATGTCGCGGACCGCGGCGAGCAGCGCAGGATCGTCGAGCGGACGCGACACGAGGCTGCCGATCGAGACGCCCGCCAGCTTCGGGGCCATCGTCTCGTAGCACTCGGTCTCGGCGGCCGCGAGGGCATCGCGGCCGACCGGCGTGAGGAACCGATCGACGTCGATGTCCGGCCGGGCCGCCCGCAGCCCGGCGAGAATGTACGACACGAACACCGTGCTGCCCTCGAGCGGGAGCCGGGGAAATCCCGGCGTGACGAGCGTCGTCAAGTTCTCGAGATTCGACGGAGCGCCGGTCGCGACGGTCCCCCGGAAGTCGAGCTCCGGTGCACGACCCGTTGCACGCGCCGCGGTGAACAGCGCGGCCTGGCCGCCCTGGGACTGTCCGAGCACGATCCACCGCGGAGACAGGGCGGGTTCTACCGCCCGCGCCGCCCGCACCATGTCGATCACGCTGTTCGCTTCGGTGGGCCCGTCGAGGTACGGGTGCAGCCCGGGCGTTCCGAGACCGACGTAGTCGGTGGCGACGACCGCGTAACCCTGCGAAAGCCAGTGCGCGAGATACGGTCCACCGATCTTCCCGGTGACGGTGGGGGAGCACCGGTCGGCGATCCCCACGGTTCCGTGCGCCCACGAGACGACCGGCCAGCCGCCGGGCGGCGGCTCTCCGGGAGGGAGGAAGACGGCACCGGTGCTGGTCGCCGATCGGCCCAGCGGTCCGGTGGTGGTGTAGGTGACCTTGGTGCCGGTGACTGCCCCCGGGATCCACGACGATGCCGGAAGCATTTCCACCGCGGTGACGGCCCCCGGCGTCGACGCGACGTCCGGAGTTTGCGCCTGCGCCGGGGGAGAACCCGCGAGCACGACGGCTGCCGCCGTGGTCACCATCGCAACCGCGGCCCGGTGGGCGAGCGCTCCGGTCATCGCGTCACCTCGCAGACGTCGCCGGGACGGTGCTCTGTTGTGCGCTACACCACCCATTCTGCTGGCTGGGACGCGATCTTCGCTCGGGATTCGCCGGCGCTACCATCGAAAGCTCTGGGCGCAGTTTCGTTTCGGGGGGTGTTCATGGGGCCTGGCGAGTATCCGGGTGTGTATTCGGGTGAGATGACGACGCCGCCGACGTGGCTCGTGCTGTTGGCGATGGTGCCCCTCCTCGCGATGGTGGTACTGCTCGGGTGGTTCGGGTGGCACGAATGGCGCACGCGGAGTCGCACCCGAACGTCCCCGGTGCATGCCGCGGCGTGGGCGATGGACGACGACGAACTCGGGCGTGCCATCCAGGCGCTGACCGACCGCGAACGTGAACTGCTCGCGGTGGGGGACGTCGACACCGCTCGGGCGGTCGCCGTCGATCGCGACATCTGCGTTGCCGTCAGCGAACGTCGCGCGGACGCTCACTGACTGGCGCACTTCCCGATTCGCCCCGAAGCCGCAGCGTTGCTGTGGTTTCCGTCTCGAGTCCTGTCGAAGCGGCGCCGCGGCGGACTATTCTGTGGGCGGACCCGGCGAGCGAGTTCGAACCGTAGCTCCGTGCCAGCCCTCCACCATGGACGGTGAGTATGCGATGCCGTATCGGAATCCTCCTCGTACCGAAGTTCCTCCCGAGTTCCGCGGACCGGACTTTCTGACCGCCGATCTGCCGCCCTCTGCTCGTCCCGGGCACCCGCCGGCGGATTCCGACACCTCTGCCCGCCGCGCACGCGCCGGAGCGGTCCGTCTGGTCGACGCCGTCGTCGTCGCGTCGGGGGTGTTCCCCGGCGGGCTGACGTGGTGGTGCTCGCGGTCGACGACCGACGGGTTGGTGGTCGGCGGATTCACGGCAGTGTGTACCGCGATCGCCGCGTTCGCGATCGGCCGCCCCACCGCCTAGCTGCCGACGGCAGAGGCGCCCGACGGATTTCTCAGCGGGCGGCCGGGGAACCGGTCGCCAACCGGGCGCGCACGCCGTCGATGAACAGGGCCAGTCCGAAGTCGAACCGGACCTGCGGGTCGCCGTCGAGCAAGTCGTCGTCGGAACCGACGTCGGCGGCCGTTTCGGTGTCGGGTGACGCGGGCGCCCGAGTGAGGGCGCCGACCGCCTCCATCTGGGCCCGGGACTGTTCGTCGACGGTGTGCCCGAGGACGAAGTAGAGCAGCGTGTACGCGGCCAGCTCGGCATACGGTCGGGGGAGACCGGCGCGCACGCCCGCGCCCACGAAACTCTCCCGGGCCAGGGTCGACGTCATCCGCGACGCGTACGTCGCCGCGACCAGTTCGGCCCCGTCGCGGTGCGCCAGCAGCGCCGTGCGCAGACGATGAGCGAGCTCGGCGATCCCGTCGTCCCACCGCTCCGACGACACCGGGGCGTCGACGCCCTCGAGAATCCGGTCGGCCATAGCACCGAGCAGGGTCTGCTTGTTCGGGAAATGCCAGTACAGCGCGCCCGGCTGGACGCCCAGCGAGGTCGCGAGCCGGCGCATCGTGAGATCGGCGAGACCGTACTCGTCGAGGATCGCCATCGCGCCGTCGAGGACGTCGCCGCGTCGCAGCTGCACTGCCTCACTCCTCCGCATCGGGTCGGGCCGCGGGTTGTCGCGTTCGGCCTGTTCCTTTGACACTAATCCACCGCGGCTCTAACGTGAACGTCGTTCAACTTGTACGGTGTTCAAGTCCGGCATCGATACAGCTGCTGTAGTCGTCAGGTCCCGGGTGTCGGGACTGGCCGCACCCGAGGAGTTTGCAGTGACCAGCGCCCCCGACGTTCTCGATCTCGACATTCTCGCGGCCGCCCGTGAACAGGTACTCGAGCGTGGTGAAGCGCTGAATCAGGAACAGGTGCTCGAGGTGCTGCGCCTCGGCGACGACCGCCTCGAAGAACTGCTCGCCCTCGCGCACGACGTGCGCATGAAGTGGTGCGGACCCGAGGTGGAGGTCGAGGGCATCATCAGCCTCAAGACCGGTGGTTGCCCCGAGGACTGCCACTTCTGCTCGCAGTCCGGCCTCTTCCAGTCGCCCGTCCGCGCCGCGTGGCTCGACATCCCGAGTCTGGTCGAGGCGGCGAAGCAGACCGCCAAGACCGGTGCCACCGAGTTCTGCATCGTCGCCGCCGTCCGAGGTCCGGACGAAAAGCTGCTCGCCCAGGTCGCGGCGGGGATCGAGGCGATCCGCAATGAGGTCGACATCCAGATCGCCTGTTCGCTCGGCATGCTCACGCAGGAGCAGGTGAACCAGCTCGCGGCGATGGGTGTGCATCGCTACAACCACAACCTCGAGACGGCCGAGTCGTACTTCCCCAACGTGGTCACCACCCACACGTGGGAGGAGCGGTGGGACACGCTGCGCATGGTCCGCGAGGCGGGCATGGAGGTGTGCTGCGGCGGCATCCTCGGCATGGGGGAGAGCGTCGAGCAGCGGGCCGAATTCGCTGCGAACCTCGCCGCGCTCGAGCCCGACGAGGTCCCGCTGAACTTCTTCAACCCGCGCCCGGGCACCCCGTTCGGTGACCTCGACGTGCTGCCCGCTGGCGAGGCCCTCAAGTCGGTGGCCGCTTTCCGGCTCGCACTTCCCCGCACGATCCTGCGTTTCGCCGGCGGCCGCGAGATCACCCTCGGCGACCTCGGCGCCAAGCAGGGCATGCTCGGCGGAATCAACGCGGTCATCGTCGGCAACTACCTGACGACCCTCGGACGTCCCGCCGAGAGCGACCTGGATCTACTGGTGGATCTCGAGATGCCCATCAAGGCGCTCAATGCCACCCTCTGACGCCGCGGCGGAGATCGTGCCCGCGGGCGAGCGCTACAACCCGTTCACAGGGCGCCGGGTCGTCCCGGGCGTCGACGACGCCACGCCCACCGCGGCGCAACTCGGCCTCGAGCCGCCACGTTTCTGCGAGCAGTGCGGTCGACGCATGATCGTCCAGGTCAGCCCCGACGGCTGGTGGGCGAAGTGCTCCCGGCACGGTGTCCTCGACTCGACCCTGCTCGGTCGCAGGTAACGTCGCGTGGTGTGACTCCACCCCGACACCGCCGATCGCGAGCCTTGGTAAGGATCGTCGTCGTGTCGGTGCTGCTCGGTGTGCCGGCCGGGATGATCTGGGCGCTGCTCGCACCGGCGGTGCACATGCTCGTCGTCGCCGAGGACCGCGGGGTCGTGCTCACCACCGAGAATCTGCACCGGTTCGATGCCCTCGCGATCTTCGTCGGCACCACGATCGTCGTGGGGGTGCTGTCGGCGGTCGTGGTGTGGGGCATGCGGCGCTCCCGTGGGCCGGGAGCGATGGCTGCTCTGGTTTGCGGTTCCGTGGCGGGTTCGGGTGTGGCTGCACTGGTAGGGATGGGCGTTGCGCGACTGCGTTACCCGGAGGTCACCGGTCCCGCCGTGGACTCGGTGATCGCGGCGGCCCCGGGCGTGTCGACGCCGTTGGTGCTCATCGTCCAGCCACTCGCGGCGGCTCTGGTCTATCTGCTGTTGGTGTCACTCAGCCCCGACGACGACCTCGGTGCCGGGGGCACGGCGGAGACATCCGCGGCGACCGATCCCGAACGGGCGGACGTGGCCGAGAGCCCGTAGGGGTGCGTCACGCCAGTGCCGAATACGCCCGGGGGATCGCCTTTTCCGTGCGTGCGTCGAACGCGGTGAACGGCGTGGCGTCGATGCCGCCGGCCGCACCGCGACGCCGTTTCCACGTGCCCACCACCCGGCCGTTCGCGACGACGGTGGGGCTGAACATGCCGTTGTTTCCCGGTTGCAGCCGCGGCTGGAACGCGGGATCCACGGCGGCTCCGCGATCACGGTAACCGAGGATGAACTCGTCGAATCCGGGTAGCAGGAAGACCCCGCGCGCCTGTCGACGATGCGCCGCGAGCAGATCGGGCGTCGCCGGGTCGAGGTAGTAGTCGACCCCGTCGACCACGATCCGTTCGAGACGCTCGGCCGCCGACGCCAGACCTGCACGTGCCTGCCGGACGGTCAGTTTCGTCCACCACACGAAGTCGTCCACCGTCGCCGGTCCGTGGCTGCGGAAGTACCGTAACGCCCACTCGCCGAGTGCCTCGTCACCGTCGAGTTCGCGTGAGCTGCCGATCCAGTCGTCGAACGACACCACCTGTTGTGTGCCGCCGTCGACCGGGCCCAGACACACCACTGCGGTTAGTGCCAGCGTCCACAACAGGTGCTGTCCGCGCTGATTCGCCGTCGGAATCCCGGCCCGCTCCCAGGACTGCATCAGTTCTGATCGCCCGAGGCTGCCGTCGGCGAGCGCCTCTCGTGCGATGGTGCCGGCGTGGTCGACCGCGGCGTCGTCGATGTCGAGGGCCCGGTGGCGGGCTCGTGCACTCGACAGCGTCCGCGCGCCGGTGAGTGCGAGCATCCACCGCAGATCCTCCGCGGCGACGAAATGCAGCGTGCCCCGCATCGGCCACGAGCGCACCACCTCTGCGCTGTTCAGGGCGTCGAGCATCGACTTCCGGCCACCGCCCCCGGCCCTGGCGGCGATCGAGGTGATTGCTCCGGGGAAATCCTGCGCCTGCGCCGCGGTGAGCCAGCGCACGGCCTCCGCGGCCGAAGGGCAGGCAGGACCGGAGATCCGCTGCGCCACGAGGCGCATCAGGGCGAGCTCCCGGGGCGTCGTCATGGAACGAATGTAGTGCCGCAGCCCGACAAGTCGCGGCGCCGAGCACGCGGGATTCGACGGTCGTAGGCTCCGACCGTGATGTCGACGCGGAGCGCGACTATCACGTGCCTCTCGCTGCGGCGCAGTGGACGTTGACCGTCCGGCTGCTCTCGGGTGCCGTGAGCACGCCGATCCTCAGTCGGCTCGGGTCGGGCCCGCGTCGTCGTGCGGTGGTGATCTGGACGCTGACGATTGTCGCCGCGGGCGGCGCGCTGACGGCGCTTCCGGTGCCGTTCCCGGTCCTGTTGATCGGGCGCGCGGCGCAGGGGGTGGGACTCGGACTCACGGCGCTGATGATGGCCGTGGCTCGGGAACACCTTTCCGGACGTCGATCTGCACGTGCAATCGCGCTGCTGTCGGTCGCCGCTTTCCGCTACGCGGATGCCGACCGCTGACCGTGTTCACGACCGTCGGGCTCGCCCGTGACGCTTCGTGCATCGCGGTGCTTGCGGCGACCGAGGCGCTCGAACTCGCCTCCAACGGTGTCGACGGGCGGCAGCCGATCGCACTCGTCGTTTGAAATAGTTTGTCGTCGAATTGATTTCGATCAGAACGGCGGCGAATCGTCAGCAGTTGCGGACAGCGATGTTTCGGGCTCGATCGTCGTCCGTGAACCGCCGTGGCGCGGGGTGTGCCCGCGGCGCCGGCGTTGTCGAGGCGGGATGTGGACGTCGAGGAGGTAGTCGAGATCGAGTTCGGCGCGTGAGTAGTTCAACGCCGCCACAGTGGCACTGTCGGTGACTCTGTCCAGGAGTTCGGCGCTGATTCCTGCAGAGATCTCGCGCAGGCCTGTATCGGTGAACGGCCCATAGGGTTCGGTGACGACGGGCCGCCCCGAGGGACCCGACCACTCCAACCTTCCGCCGCCGATCTGCCGGACGGCCCAGTGGCCGAGCGTTTTCAGCCGATGGTGTTTGCGACACAAGCACGCGAGGTTCGCTTCGGTAGTGGGTCCACCGCGTGCGGGTTCGTCGTGATCGAACGCGACCGTGTGGTCGATATCGCACGCACTGGCTTGGACGGTGCAGTTCGGGAAACGACACCCGCCGTCCCGGATCCGCACGGTCTCCGCAAGCTGGCGGCTAGGTCGGTATGTGCGTTCGCGAAGGCGCACCGCGACATCGGCGGGTGCCTGTCGCGGCGGCGGAAGTGGGGAGCCGACACCGACGACCGGGCCTGTCGAACAGGCTGTCGCTGATGCGAGCCGATCGCGATCGCGATCGGTGAGGGTGAGCACCCGTTTCCACGTGCCGTCCGCAGCGAGATCCCGCGCCAGATCGGCGTCGATGGGGCCGTGGCCGAACAGGTAGCCGGGGGCGTCGTCGAGCCCGAGCAGTGTCGACGCGTCGACGCCGACCAGGACCTGCACCGAGACGCCCGAACGGGTGGGGCGATCGTCACGCGTGGGAAAGCGCGCGTGGGTGGCGCAGTCGTCGCGCCCGCAAGTGCAGTCGAGGTGTGTGTGCCCCGAAGCGAGCGCGACCAATGCGTCGGCGCGGCGCTGCGCATCGGTGCGCGGATCCTTGGCGCACACGTCGAAACACATCGCCCGGAGCCGACCGGCCAGGATCCGGCCACCCGCGGCGGGCAGCAGACCGTCGACCTCGGCCATCCCATCGTCACGGGCGATGACGCGCGCGTCGCGATCCGCGGTGGCGCGCCTCCGGCGTTCGCGTGCACCCTCCGGATCCAGGCGGGCGATCAGGCGTCGTCCCCGATTCCTCAGCCGGGTGGTACTCGTCCGGTCGGCACCGTCGAGTAGTCGTTCCTCGATCTCGGCGAGCACCTCGTCGGAGACCTTCGCGAGGATTTCGGCTAGGGCATGTGCTTTCGCGAGGTCGATCCGCCCGGCAGCGAACGCCGCCCGGACCCGGCTCAGCCGCCACCGCAGATCGCAGCCGAGGCCGATCATCCGCTGCGCCGCCGACTCCGTCAGCCCGAGAATCCCGGCGACTTCGACGTGAGCGAACTCGCCGTGACGTGCTTCGTTCCGGCCCGCCCGGGCGTCCTCCTCGCACCGGACGATGAACAGATCGGTCACCGACTCGATCTCGAGGCACTGCTCCCGTGCGATCCGGGCATGCCGGGCGGTGAGCAGCTCGGCGGCGTCAGCCGCTTCCACGCCTCCACTCGCACCACCCGCTTCGAACATAGTTTCGAGTGTAATCGGACGTGCCGACAAAGTGGGGCGAACTCAGACCGGGGGACGAAGCGCCGCGAATTCGTCGGTCACCCGCAGTTGCGACTCGGTGAAGCGGTAGAGCGCTGCGGGTCTGCCGCCGGTGCGCCCCGATCGGGCGGTGTTGCCGGTGGCGGTGATGACGCCGCGTCGGGTCAGGACTCGCTGCAGGTTCGTCGTGTCCACCTGGTAACCGAGAGCGGCGCAATAGATTTCGCGCAGGGTCGACATCGTGAACTCGTCGGGCGCCAGGGCGAACGCGATGTTGGTGTACGACAGTTTCGCGGCCAACCGCGTGCGCGCGTGCTCGACCACCGTCCCGTGGTCGAAGGACATCTCCGGAAGCGCGGAGACCGGGTGCCAGGCCGTGTCCGCCGGGAGTTGTGGATCGGCGGGGAGGGGGACCAGGCCCAGGTAGGTGGAGGCGATTCGGCGGTCGCCGGGGACGCGGTGGGGATCGCTGAAGACCGACAATTGCTCGAGGTGGGCCACCTCGCGGACGTCGACCTTCTCGGCCAACTGTCTACGGGCCGAGGTTTTCAGGTCCTCGTCGATGCGCAGTGTCCCGCCGGGTAGCGACCACGTGCCTTTCTGGGGATCGAGGGCGCGCTGCCACAGCAGCACCATCAGTTCGTCGCCGCGGCACCCGTTGGGGCCGTGATGGCCGTCACCTGCGGAGATGGTCTCGGTAGCGGGCCGAACCTGGAACACCGCGGTGAGCACTTCGTGGACGGTGCTACTATGTGGCATGTTTTCGATCCTAAGTCGAAAACCTCGATTTCGGAAATTCGGGCCAGCCCGCCCGGGTTGTAGTGACGGAGCCGTCGAACAGGCTTCGAAAGAAGGAGTGGCCATGACCTCGACGATGTGGGCGGGTGCGGGACAGATCGTGGACGGCCCCGGTGGGTACACCGGTGTCGAGGGCGGGCCCGAGTGGGCTGCCGAGGTGCGCCGTCTGGCGAAGGCGCGCAACGCCACGATCCTGGCGCACAACTACCAGCTGCCCGAGATCCAGGACGTGGCCGACCACGTCGGTGACTCGCTGGCGCTCTCGCGGATCGCCGCCGAAGCGGAAGAGGGCACGATCGTCTTCTGCGGCGTCCACTTCATGGCCGAGACCGCCAAGATCCTGAGCCCGGAGAAGACCGTGCTGATCCCGGACGAGCGGGCCGGCTGCTCGCTCGCCGACTCGATCACCGCCGAGCAGCTCCGGGAGTGGAAGGCCGAGCACCCCGACGCACTGGTGGTGTCCTACGTCAATACCACCGCAGAGGTGAAGGGCCTGACCGACATCTGCTGCACGTCGTCCAACGCCGTCGACGTCGTCGCCTCGATCGATCCCGACCGCGAGGTGCTGTTCCTGCCGGACCAGTTCCTCGGCGCCCACGTCAAGCGGGTGACCGGCCGCGAGAACATGCACATCTGGGCGGGGGAGTGCCACGTCCACGCCGGCATCAACGGTGACGAGCTCACCGCGAAGTCCAAGAGTCACCCGGACGCCGAGCTGTTCGTGCATCCCGAGTGCGGCTGCGCCACGTCCGCGCTCTACCTCGCGGGCGAGGGCTTCGTGCCCGAGGACAAGGTCAAGATCCTCTCGACCGGCGGCATGCTCGACGCTGCCCGTGAGACCGGTGCCAAGCAGGTTCTCGTCGCCACCGAGGTCGGCATGCTGCACCAGCTGCGCAAGGCCGCGCCGGGCGTGGACTTCCAGGCCGTCAATGACCGTGCTTCGTGCCCGTACATGAAGATGATCACCCCGGCCGCGTTGCTGCGCTGCCTCGTCGAGGGTAAGGACGAGGTCCACGTCGCCCCCGATGTGGCCGAGCGGGCGCGAAAGTCCGTGCAGCGCATGATCGAGATCGGGAACCCCGGCGGCGGGGAGTAATGGTCGCCGGTCCCGGGGGTGACGGCGTCGTGTGGGAGGCGCGCGCCGATGTCGTGGTCGTCGGGGGAGGGGTCGCGGGGCTGACGGCCGCGCGGGTGGCCGCAGAACGCGGTCTGCAGGTTCTCGTGGTGAGCAAGGGCGGGCCTACCGACACCGCGACGCAGTACGCGCAAGGTGGCATCGCCGTGGTCGGCGATCCGCGGACCGACTCGGTCGACTCGCACACCGGCGACACCTGCGTCGCGGGCGTCGGACTGTGCGACGAGGCCGCCGTCCGGTCGATCGTGTCCGCCGGCCGGGAGGCGTTCGCCGCGCTGACCGCGCTGGGCGCCGTCTTCGACGTCGGAGCCGACGGCACCGTGGCCCGCACCCGCGAGGGTGGGCACAGTACGCGGCGCATCGTGCACGCCGGCGGCGACGCAACGGGTGCCGAGGTGCAGCGTGCGCTGAACGCGGCCGGGATGCCGGTGCTCTTCGGTGCGGCCGCCGCGCGCGTGACCACCGACCCGCACGGGGTGACCGGCCTGATCGTGTTGTCGGACAAGGGGCTCGGCGTCATCCACACGCCGTCCGTGGTGCTGGCGACCGGCGGACTCGGGCAGTTGTACTCGTGCAGTACCAATCCGCCCGGCGCCACCGGGGACGGTATCGCGCTGGCGCTCGAGGCCGGCGCGCCCGTGGCCGACCTCGAGTTCGTGCAGTTCCACCCCACCGTGCTGTTCGCACCCGGCGGGGTGGGACGGCGACCCCTCATCAGTGAGGCGGTGCGCGGCGAGGGTGCCCGGCTCGTCGATGCGGAGGGCCGGTCGGTCACCGACGGCGTGCACACGCAGGGTGACCTCGCGCCACGCGACGTGGTCTCGCGTGCGATCGCGCAGCGTTTGCGGGACACCGGAACCGACCACGTCTATCTCGATGCCCGACACCTGACGAATTTCGCGTCGCGGTTCCCGACCGTGACCGCGTCGTGCCTGGCGGCCGGCATCGATCCGACCCGGCAGTTGATCCCCGTCGCCCCAGCCGCGCACTACTCGTGTGGCGGCGTCGTCACCGATGTGCACGGGCGGACGGAGGTGCCCGGACTGTTCGCGGCGGGTGAGGTTGCCCGTACCGGTCTGCACGGCGCCAATCGTCTGGCGTCGAACAGTCTCCTCGAGGGGCTCGTGGTGGGCGAGCGCGTCGGGCACGCGGCCGCCGAACGTGCCGACCTGAGGGTCGAGGCGACCGATCTGCTGCTGCCGTTCCGGCGGCGGGCGCCCCGCGAAACGGTGCAGACGCTCATGACAGCGCATGCCTCGGTGGTCCGGGATGGAGATGGGCTCGCCTCCGCCGCAACCGAATTGGGTCGCAGCGGCGTAGCGGTCGCGGGCAGTGGAGCGGCACTCGAGGACACCTCGCTCACGGTCGCGGCGTCGGCGCTCGTGATGGCGGCCCTCGCTCGCCGGGAGAGCCGCGGCTGCCACACCCGCACCGACTACCCGGACACGACCGACGCGTTCCGACGCAGCATCGAGGTGCGAATCGGTCGCGACGGTGAACTCGAAGTACCCGAACTGGAATCGACAGGAGCACGATGAGCACGCTGGACCGACTCGATCCGCAGGAGACGCTCGCGCTGGTGCGCACCGCGCTCGACGAGGATCTGCGCTACGGACCCGACATCACGTCGGTCGCGACGGTGCCGGAGGGTGCCGTGGCGAAAGCTGCCGTCGTGACGCGTTCGGTCGGCACCGTCGCGGGCGTCGACGTGGGACTGCTCGTACTCGACGAGGTGATCGGCGCCGGCAACTACGAGGTACTCGACCGCGTCGCCGACGGCACCCGGGTGCAGCCCGGCGACGCCGTGCTCACCGTGAACGCGCCCACGCGAGGGCTGCTCACCGCCGAGCGGACGATGCTGAACCTCATGTGCCACCTGTCCGGCATCGCGACCGCGACGTCCGCGTGGGTGGACGCCGTGGCCGGTACGGAGTGCAAGATCCGGGACAGCCGCAAGACGCTGCCGGGCATGCGCGGGCTGCAGAAGTACGCGGTGCGGGTGGGTGGAGGTGTGAACCATCGGATGGGTCTCGGTGACGCGGCGCTCATCAAGGACAACCACGTCGCCGCGGCAGGCTCGGTGGTCGCCGCTCTACGGGCGGTGCGCGCCGTCGCACCGGGCATCGAGTGCGAGGTGGAGGTCGACGACCTCACCCAGCTCGACGAGGTGCTGGCCGAGGGTGTCGAACTCGTTCTGCTGGACAACTTTCCGCTGTGGCAGACGCAGGTGGCCGTGCAGCGCCGGGACACCGTCTCGCCCTCGACGAAGCTCGAGTCGTCGGGCGGGCTCACGATCGACGTCGCTTCGGACTACGCGGCGACCGGTGTCGACTATCTCGCGGTCGGCGCGTTGACTCACTCGGTCAGCGTGCTGGACCTCGGTCTGGACATGTAGCCCGCCGTGTCGCACGTGATGCTGCTGCTCGCGCACCCACGCCCAGACAGCTACTGCCATGCGATCGCGGACCGGATCCGGACGGTGTTGACCGACGCGGGGGCGGACGTCCGGTTCCACGACCTGTACGCGGAGCAGTTCGATCCGATCGTCTCGGCCGAGGAGGCATACACCACCGGCGAGTCGGTCGAGGCGTACCTGGCGCGTGAGTCCGACACCGTCGTAGGGCGGCACCGCGCAGAACTGCGGGAGGCCCGGGGTCTCGTCGTCGTCCACCCGAATTGGTGGGGCAAGCCGCCCGCGATACTCGCCGGCTGGATGGACCGCGTCGTGGTCCCGGGCGTCGCCTACCGTCTGCCCGACGCGACCGGTGAGCCCGAGAGCCTCGTCACGATCGAGCGGATGCTCGTGGTGAACACCTCGGACACCACCGCCGAACGTGAGGAGGCGGTGTTCGGGGATCCCCTCGAAGCGATCTGGGGACGGTGTCTCGCCCCGTATCTCGATGGCCCGTCCTTCGTACGCCACGTCCTCAGGCCGGTGACCGATGCGACACCGAAGCAGCGGACCGTCTGGCTCGACGATGTCGCGGAGACGACTCGGACTCTGTTCGAGCGCTGAATTCTATTGAGTACCTGGAGTTACAGGTATATGGTGCGGCCTCGCTCACAGTTGATCTTGAACCTTCCTTAGCTGGTCGAAATGTCTGATAAGACTCAGTGGGTCGGGGAGTCCATACAGGGATCGGCGGAGGAGTCATGTGGCGCAGCAGAGTTCGGCGGGAGACGTTTCCGGTGGCGGCTCTCCTGCGGGGCGGTCGGCTGATCGACCCGCTCCCGAGGCGATGCCTCCGCCGCGGCTGTCGGTCACGGTTCAGCCGCGCGAGGACCTCTACGCGATGCTCGATGCGGTCGCCGCGCGGGACGTGCCCGACAAGATCCTGATCAGTGCGGCCGCGGGAACCGGGAAGACGGTGCTGGTCGCCGACTGGCTCGCGAGAGAGACGGCGGCTCGCGAGATAGCCTGGCTGGTACTCGGACCCGCCGACAACGATGCAGAAGAGTTGCGGCGCAGGGTTGTCGGACTGTGGGAGAGGCTGTCCTCGGCGGGACGTCCGACCGTACTGGTACTCGACGACGCCCACGAGGTCCGGGACGACGTGGCGCTCGGGGTGCTGGCGAGCCTCGTGGACTCGGCGCCGGCGCATTCGACGGTGGTGGTCGCGTGCCGGAGAACCCCCGACTTGCCCTTCTCCCGCTATGCGCTCGACGGCACGCTCACCTGGATCGGCTGGGAGGAGTTGGCGCTCGGCCGGCCCGAGGCCGCCGCGATCGTCGAGGAGTACGGGCACTCGCTCGGCGAGTCCGATCTCGACGCGCTGCTGGAGCTGACACGTGGGTGGGCGGCGCCGCTGCGACTAGCCGCGATAAGACTCTCCAACCACACGGATCCGAGTGGAGCCATTGCCGATCTCGTCCGCTATCCGCAGCGGATCTCGGAGTACGTCGTGGCAGAAACGCTCGATGCTCTGCCCGCGTACTTGCTGCGCTTCATCGAGGCCACCAGCATCGTCGAGTTCTTCGACGCCGATCTCGCGGAACAGCTCGACGAGGCGAGCGTGGACAGGGTGGCGTCGGATCGCGAGAAGTTCGGTGTACCGGTCGTCAGATGTTCGTCGGATGCCGCAGGGGTCCGGTATGGATGGCATCCCCTCATCCGCGCACATGCCCGCGCAGGAATTCGCGATCGAGACCCCCAACGGGTGGCCCGGTTGCACCGGACCGCGGCGCGGTGGTTCCTCGAGGCGCGCGAGCCGCTCGTCGCCCTCGAACACCTCGTCGCGCTGGGGGATGAGGCGGCGATCGACGAGCTCGCCCTCCTGCACGGACTCACGGTGGTGTTCGACGGCCGGACCGAGGAGCTCTGGAATCTCCTCGGCGCCCGGTACGCCGATCTGCCGGCTGTGCGATACCTGCGCGCGCTCGCCGCCGTCGAACAGAACTACCCGGACGCCGCGCGCGCCTTTCTGGCGGCACCGGATTCGGCGCCGACCTCCGGCGGCGCCGCCTCCGCTGCAACGGCGTTCGCGGCGGCTCTGTCGGTCGAGATCGCCGTGATCGGTGGATCGGCCATGCCTAAGGATGCGCTCGCCGCGTTCGAGGAGTGCGGACCGAGCGGCAGCGCCGATCTGGACTGCTACGTCGCACTACAGCATTCGGTCGCGCGCATGTTCCTCGGTGACCCGGCGTCGAGTGAGCGACTGCTCCGCGAGGCGCTCTCCCTCGGCGACGTCGGTGCCCACCCGCGCCTGATCCTGCGGACCCTCGCGAGGCTGTCGATCCTGTCGGGGGTGATCGGTGACCTCACCACGATGAGCCTGCGAGCCGGGCACGCGCTCGAATATGCTGCCGCCCACGGTCTCACCGACCGGATCGACGCCTTCCAATGCGCGGCCGCCGTATGCATGGACACCTACGTTCGGAGCGAGCAGCTGCCCGACGACAGCCCGGTCCACGCACTCGCCCTCACGTCGCCCCGGCGCACGCGGCCGGACGGGACGAGTGCGCCGGTCTCCGGCGGCCACGCGGAGGTGGCGTTCGCGCTCCTGCAGGCGCGGCGCACGGTGCGGCCGACGACGGCGGAAGCGGACGCGGTGAGCCGGGCCCTGATCGGATTGCTCAGTCGCGGTCCGCAGGCCGGGCTGAGCAATACCCTCGTGACGCCGGCGATGGCAGTCGTTCTGGACGCGGGCCGAACGAACACGGCCGCGCAGGTGATCGAGAAGGCAGCGGACGCCTTCGGTGAGATCCCCGACGTGGTGGTGGCGCGGGCGATGGTCGAGTTGCACGTGGGCCGGACTGGGGCTGCGGGTGAGCTGCTGGCCACCGTCCGCGACAGGCCGCTGCATCCGGCGCTCGCTGTCCGGGCCTGGCTTCTGGACGCCGTGGTGGCGAACCGGGAGCACCGTTCGGACGACGCGTCCGTCGCGCTCTCACGTGCGCTCGAACTGGCGGAACCGGCTCGGATCGTGATGCCGTTCCTCGACTGCGCTGCCGACGCCGCCGAACTGCTCGCAGCGCTCCCACCCGGCGGTGAGCACACCCACGAGTTCGTCGTGCACGTCAGGGCGAAGCTGCTCGATGCCAATGCGGGGCGCAATCCGGGGCTGACACGCACCGAGAAGGTCGTGCTGGGCGAACTGGCCACCGGGAGACAGTTACGCGAGATCGCCCGCGAGCTGCACGTGTCACTCAACACCGTTCGCACGCATACACGGAACCTCTACCGGAAACTCGACGTCGCCAGCCGCGCCGAGGCGGTGGAGACGGCCACGCGGCGCGGGCTTCTCTGAGGCGTGGCCCTCCTCCTGCAACCAGGACACGTTCGGTGCGGCTCACGCTGCTGCCACCGTCTCGTCCGCTTGCCTGCGTAGGTGCTCGAGCGACTGCCGCAGTAGCCGGGAGACGTGCATCTGGGACAACCCCACCTGTTCGGCTATCTCGGACTGCGACATCTGGTGAAAATAGCGGAGCCACAACAGGGTGCGCTGGCGTTCGTCGAGCGTGGCCATGAGCCGACGCAGCAGGTGCCGGTGTTCGACCCGCGAGAGGTCGGCATCGACATCGCCGGTGGTGTGCAGGCGTGGAACGGAACCGTCCACCGGCGTCGCGTCGAGCGACTCGCACGAGTACAACTCGCCCACGCGCTCAGCTTCCTCGGCTTCCTCCACCGGCATCCCCAGCGAATGCGCCACCTCGTCCAGTCGGACCGTTCGGCCCAGTTCGGTCGACAGCGATTCCATCCGGTTCCGCACGGCCAGGTGGCTCTCCTGCAGGCGCCGAGGAACATGGGTGGACCAGGTGAAATCGCGGAAGTACTTGCGGATCTCGCCACGAACCGATGTGACGGCGTAGGGGATGAAGTCCGTGCCCCTGCTCGGGTCGAACCGGCGGGCCGCTCCGACCAGGGCGAGGGCCGCCACCTGGCGGAGCTCGGCTGTCGGAACCCCTCGGTTGCGGTACCGGCCGGCGACGCGGTAAGCCATGGGAAGAGCGGCGACGCACAGTCGGTCCACGCAGCGATGGAGTTCCTCGGGGTCGGTCTCTCCGGACGCGCAATGGTCGCGGAGTTCTTCTATGCAGCGGCGAACCTGCTCGTCGCAGGCCTCGCGGGAGTCGTCGTAATCGGTGAGGAAGTCGCTCATCGCACATCCTGTTCTCGGTGAGGGGCAGGTCGGGCGTGCGGGGGGTATCGGGATGCTCATCCGAACCCCCGTCGGTTGAGGATTGATCGGTCGGCTGTAGGACAAAATCTATACCTGTTGCGTGAGATTTGCAGCGCGGTTCGAAGACGCGGGTCCGGCGTGTCGGACGAGTCGCCAGTCTGGCGCGGGTCATCGCCGATGCTGCCGGTGCGTCATCGGTGCACCTGGACGCTGGTACAACACGCTTCCCGGCATATGCATGGTGATGGTGAGGCGTGGATATGTCGGGGCAGTGGATCATGGAGGGCGGTATTCCCGTCGGACGTGCTGTGGCGATGCTTCGGCCAGGCAATGTGGACCTTCCAGAGAAAATTTGGTGTGGGGGGTATAGATTCTCTGTGTGTCCGGACGGCGTCCTGTGGACGGGTTCGGAAGCAGCAGCCCACCTGCCGGATCTTCGTCCGACGTTCGGGTACGGGCCCGTTGCATCCGAGGTGAAGGGATGAGTGCCATGAGGAATGCCGACAAGAACTTTCTGGGAGCAGATCGCCGGGAGGTGTTCGCGGGTCCCGATGTCGTCCGATACCCGGACCCGAGCCCGCTCGACGGATGGTGGGCGCGTGTGATCGCTCAGCGCCCGCCGAGCCGCTGACTCGTCCGGTCCGAAGCACTGCCCATACCAATATGTCCACGGTGTCACCCGACAGGTGATGCCGTGCCCTGAATCCCGAGGAGCTCGATGAGGCCGATTCGTGTCGCTTCCGTCCCGGCTTCCCATGTCTACGTGCGACATCTGGGGTCGCCGGAGTTCGACGACGAGGTGACCCGACTGCCCGACCCGGTGCCGGAGGACGGCCGGAGGGTCCCCGGCGGTTGGTGGCCTCCTCTCATGCTCGACCCCGTGTGGATTCGTACGAACGCGTCGAACTTCGACCTCTTCCACATCCACTTCGGCTTCGACGCGGTGAATCCGAAGACGTTGCAGGACATCGTGAGCGAACTGCTTGATCAGGGAAAGCCCCTCGTCTACACCGTGCACGATCTGCGCAACCCCCACCATCCGGACCCGTCGATGCACGACGAGCAACTCGACGTGTTGATCCCCCTGGCCGATGAACTGATCACCTTGACGCCCGGAGCGGCTCGGGTGATCGAGGACCGATGGCAGCGCTCGGCGACGGTCCTGCCACATCCGCACGTAGTCGAGAAGGAATGGTTCGCACACCGCGGTGCCTCCGCCGCCGAGACGTTCACGGTGGGCCTGCACGCCAAGAGTTTCCGCGCCAACATGGACGTCCTTCCGGTCGTCGAGGCGCTCACGCGGGCAGTCTCGGACCTTCCCGGCGCCGAACTGAGAGTCGACCTCCACGACGAGGTCTTCGATCCCGACAACCACTGGTACGCGCCCGAAACGGGAGAACTGCTCCTCAAGTACGGCGATCGTGAACGAGTCACCGTCGACGTGCACCCCTACTACTCGGACGAGCAGCTCTTCTCCTATCTGTCGTCTCTGTCGGTGTCCGTACTGCCGTATCGGTTCGGCACCCACTCCGGATGGCTGGAGGCCTGCCACGACCTGGGCACGCAGGTGATCGCACCATCCTGCGGCTTCTATCATCAGCAGAACCCTTGTGAGACGTACACATTCGACGAAGAACGCTTCGATACGGCTTCACTGGAGGAGTGTGTGCAGCGCGCGTACCGGAAACGGTGGACGTCACCGCGCGCCACCTGGGAGGAGCGGATGTCGGAGCGACGCTTCCTCGCTCGCGCACACCGAGCAATCTACGAGCGGGCGCTGGGATGACGGCGACCCTACGGATTGCAATCATCGCGTCGTCTCGCCACCCCATCCGTCAGCCGTTCGCCGGGGGCCTCGAATCGCACGTGTGGCACCTGGCGCGAGCGTTGGAGCGCGTCGGCCACCAGGTAACCCTGTTCGCCGCGGACGGTTCCGACGCCGACGTCGCGAGCGGAAACCTGAGGGTCAGGTCGTTCCGGCCGAGTCGCCTCGCCAGCGGTGATCCGTCGATGCCGCATCCGGAGTTCCTCGCGGACCATCACGCCTACCTCGGGCTCATGCTGGAACTCGCGGAACACGGTGCCGATCGCTTCGACGTCGTGCACAACCACAGCCTGCACTATCTGCCGCTGGCAATGGCACCGACGCTCACGGTTCCGATGGTCAGTACCCTGCATACCCCGCCGACGCCGTGGCTGGAGTCGGCCACCGCGCTCACCGGCGGCGTCGGCGTGGATTTCGTTGCGGTGAGCGGGCATACCGCCGCGGCCTGGGAATCCGTTGTGAAAACCCCGATCCGAGTCGTTCCGAACGGAGTCGACACCGATGCGTGGCCGCTCGGAGGGGGCGGCGACGGCGCCGTATGGTTCGGCCGCATCACCGAGGAGAAGGGCACCCACCTGGCGATCGACGCTGCCGAGCGAGCGGGCATATCGCTGCGGATCGCGGGGCCGGTGAGCGATCCGGCCTACTTTCGCACCGCGGTCGAACCCCGTCTGCGGGCCGGCGTCGTCGACTATCTCGGGCATCTGCCGTGTGCCGAACTGGCCCGGCTCGTGGGCGATTGCGCCGTGTCGCTCGTGACTCCGGACTGGGACGAGCCGTACGGGCTGGTGGTAGCCGAATCTCTGTCGTGCGGGACGCCCGTCGTCGCGTTCGCGCGCGGCGGAATTCCCGAGATCGTCGACCGGGAAAGCGGGCGACTGGTCCCTCCCGGGGACATCGGAGCAATGGCTTCTGCCATCGACGACGCGGCGATGCTCCCACGGGCCCGGGTGCGCGCCCGGGCGCTCGCGGCATGCTCGGAAACGGCGATGGTCTCCGCATACGAGCGGTGCTACCGATCGGCCGTCAGCCGCAGCGCGGCCCGTCGATTGCAAGGGGTGTCGGTCGCATGATCGGGTACTACGTGCACCACCACGGTCGCGGGCACCTGACCCGTGCACGGACTCTCGCCGGTCGGCTCGATACACCGGTCGTCGCGCTCACTTCGCTCGCCCTCGAACACCCGCACCCGTTTCGCGAGGTCGTTCATCTCGACCGGGACGACGCCTCGACCGCACCGCGAAATCCCACCGCCGGCGGTGCACTGCACTGGGCGCCGCTGCAGGACCCGGGACTCCGGTCGCGGATGGCGACGCTCGCCGACTGGATTCGCACCGCGCGCCCTCGGGCGATGATTGTCGACGTATCGGTCGAGGTCGCCACGTTCGTGCGCCTGATGGGTGTTCCCACGGTCGTGATCGCGATGCCGGGCGAGCGCGACGACGCGGTGCACCGGGTTGCGTACGACGTGGCGGACCACATCATCGCCGCGTGGCCGCGCGAGCTGTATGCACCGGCCTGGCTGGAGCGACACGCCGCCAAGACGACCTATGTGGGTGGCCTCAGCCGTTTCGGGGAACGTGCCCGGGCCGTCACGGGCGACTCCGGCACCGTCCGGGTCACGGTGCTCAGTGGCGCGGGCGGAACGTCGCTGACCCGGCAACGCCTCGAACAGTGGAACACCGCCGTACCGGGCGTCGAGTGGGTCACGCTCGGCGGCCCGGGGGAATGGAAGGACGATCCCTGGCCGGATCTGTGTGCGAGTTCGGTGGTAATCACGCATGCCGGACAGAACGCCGTCGCGGACGTCGCCGCCGCCGGTGCCGCGTCGATCGTGATCCCGCAGGAGCGCCCCTTCGCCGAACAGGTCACGACGGCCGGCGTGCTGCACGCCGCGCGCTTGGCGGTCGTACAACCGTCCTGGCCGTCACCGGCCGAGTGGCCCGGCCTGATCGAGCGAGCTCGACAGGGCGGGGGGGCGGATTGGGAACGGTGGAACACCCGCGGAGCCGTGGACCGTGCCGCGGCTGCCGTCGAACGCGTCCTGGACGGAGGTGGAGCCGGATGAGGACCTCTGTGGTGACCGTGGTGTCGGGCCGACACGACCACTTGCGCACGCAATTGCGTCGGCTGCGCGGATCGACCGTGGCCGCGTACGACCACGTCGTCGTCGCGATGGGCGACCGGGCCGTCACCGACATCGTCGCCGAGCATTCCGACGCCACTCGCAGCGTGTGGATCCCGGCCTCGACCGACGAGCTTCCACTGGCGCGGGCACGCAACCTCGGAGCGGAGGCAGCCATCGACCGAGGGGCGGATCTGCTGGTGTTCCTGGACGTGGACTGCGTCCCACACCCGCGGATGCTCGATCGTTACGAGCGGGGCGCCGCGACGGCACAGCATCGGGACACGGTGCTGTGCGGGCCCGTGACCTATCTCGATGCCGAGGCGTCGACCCGAATCCGGGAGCATCCCGGGGCGGGCGTACCACCGGTAGCCCCGCATCCGGCACGCCCGGCGCCACCGGACGGGACCGTCCTGGTCGACGACCGGTACGAGCTGTTCTGGTCGCTCTCGTTCGCCGTTCGCCCGCGGGTGTGGCAACGCCTCGGTGGTTTCTGCGAGGACTACACGGGGTATGGCGGAGAGGACACCGACTTCGCCCAGGTTGCTGCGGCAGCCGGGGTGGGGCTCGCCTGGGTCGGGGGAGCGGACGCATTCCACCTCCACCACCGCGTCTCCGACCCTCCCGTCGAGCATCTGGACGACATCCTCCGCAACGCCGCAATCTTCGAGCGCCGCTGGGGCTGGTGGCCGATGCGGGGATGGCTCGACGCTTTCGAGTCGCGAGGTCTCATCCGCTTCGACGAGCAGTCGAAGGCCTGGAGCCGGCCGAACGCCGCGCCCGTGGGTGCCGGTCCTGCCGGCCCTCCATGAGTGACCCGAATTTCGATCACATCCGACGAACAGGAAGGAATGATGTCGTTGTCCATCAACGAATTCGATGTTCCCGGTGCGCCGAGCGCACTCACCCCCGAGAAGGCCGAGCCGACGAGCGGGCCGGTTCCCCGGCTCACGAAGGACGACCAGTCGGGACCGGACCGGATCTCGCCGACCGGCGCCGCCGACGGCGATCGGCGGCAACAGGGTGAAACGCTGACGACCGCGCAGGGTGCCCGGCTGACCGACACCGATCACTCCCTCAAGGCGGGGCCGCGGGGGCCGATTCTGCTGCAGGACCATCATTTCCGCGAGAAGATCACCCATTTCGATCACGAGCGCATCCCGGAGCGAGTGGTGCACGCGCGCGGTGCCGCAGCGCACGGCGTCTTCCGGGCGAACGGAGCGGCGGAGAACATCACGTCCGCAGCGTTCCTGCGGAAGGACGTCGAGACACCGGTCTTCGTGCGGTTCTCCACCGTGCTGGGTTCTCGGGGGTCGGCGGACACCGTCCGCGACACCCGTGGATTCGCGACCAAGTTCTACACCGAAGACGGCACGTTCGACCTCGTCGGCAACAACATCCCGGTCTTCTTCATCCAGGATGCGATCAAGTTCCCGGACATCATCCATGCCGGTAAACCGCACCCGGACAGGGAGATTCCCCAGGCGCAGAGTGCGCACGACACATTCTGGGATTTCGTCACCCTCCACACTGAGGCCACCGCACACACGATGTGGAACATGTCGGATCGTGGAATCCCACGTTCGTACCGGATGATGGAGGGCTTCGGCGTCCACACCTTCCGGATGGTCGATGCGGACGGCAAGACCAGCCTGGTGAAGTTCCATTGGAAGCCGCGACTCGGTGTGCACTCCCTCGTGTGGGAGGAGGCGCAGATCGCGGCCGGCGTCGATCCGGATTTCCACCGCCGGGACCTGGCCGACGCGATCGAGAGCGGTGCCTACCCGGAGTGGACGCTGGGCGTCCAGGTCTTCCCGGACACCCCGGAACAGGAATTCGAGGGTATCGACCTGCTCGATCCCACCAAGTTCGTGCCCGAGGAGTTGGCGCCGGTGCAGCCGATCGGTGTCATGACGCTCAACGCCAACCCCACCAACTACTTCGCCGAGACCGAGCAGGTGGCCTTCCATCCCGGCCACCTGGTGCCGGGCATCGACGTCACCGACGACCCCCTGCTGCAGGGCCGCCTCTTCTCCTACCTCGACACCCAGATCAGCCGACTCGGTGGACCCAACTTCGGGCAGCTCCCGATCAATCGCCCGCACGCGCCGGTCAACGACATGCTGCGGGACGGCATGCACCAGACGGCCGTCCACGACGGGGTCGCGCCCTACAAGCCGAACAGCCTCGACGGTGGGTGCCCGTTCACCGCCGCGCCGGGCACGGGTTTCGTGGACGTGCCGGTGCCGATCGAGGCGACGACCAAGCAGCGGACCAAGCCGAGCTCGTTCGACGACCACTTCAGCCAGCCGCGACTGTTCTACACGAGCCTGTCCGAGGTGGAGCAGCGTCATCTCGCCGATGCCTACTCGTTCGAGCTCGGGAAGTGCTTCGAACAGCCCATCAAGGAACGTGCCCTCGAGGTGCTCGCACGCGTCGACAAGACCCTGTGCGAGCGGGTCGCTGGGTCGCTGGGCCTGCCGGTTCCCGAGGTCGCCGACAGCGAACCGGATCTGCCGTCGAGCCCGAGCGCGGCCCTGTCCCAGATCGGTGGCGAGTGGCCGGTCGAGGGCCGAAACGTGGCGGTCCTCGTGGACGAGGGATCCGCCGCGGATTCCGTCGAGGCGGTTCTCGATGTGCTTTCCGGCCACGGAGTGGTCCCGTTGGTCACCGCTCCGCACGGGGGACGACTGACGCTCGGGGACAGCGCTGTCACGGTGTCCCGAACGTACGACACGGCCCGCTCGATCGAGTTCGATGCCGTCCTGTCCCTGACCACCGAAAGGGACGCGCGGGTGGTCCGGTTGCTCGACGAGGCCTTCCGCCACGGCAAGGCTGTGGGTGCCGACTCGAACGGCGCGGAAGGCCTGGCGTCCGGCGCGCGCGAGAAGCCGGGCGTGCACGTGGGCGACGACCTGCGGCAGGTGACCGACCAGGTAGTCGAACTGATGCGATCCCACAGGGTCTGGCAGCGCTAGCTGCCTCGACGGAAGGTGCCGGCGTGCGATTCGAAACTGCGGCCACGGGGTAATCCGGTCCGTATGGATGGGTTGCGCAAGGCGGTGTCCGTGCCGTTCGAGGTGGGTTCGGCGGTCCGCGGTGCGCGGATCTTCCATCCGCACGGTGTGTTGTTCGAGGGTATCGCCGAGTTCGACACCGGGGATGCCGGTCGGGGGCGGTGGCCGCTCCCGACCGGCGAACCGGTGCCGCTCCATGCTCGCCTGTCGCGCGGGATAGGTCTCCCCGGTTTACTGCCCGACATCCTCGGTGTCGCGGTGCGTCTGCGTCTACCCGGTGGTCCGTGGGATCTGCTGCTCGCGTCGGCCTTCGTACCCGCGCGCATCGCGCTCGTGCCGGCCCGCTCGTGGGCGAGCGCGAACTTCAGCACGCTGGCCGCGTATCGGGGGATCGACGGCGCGGCGCCTCGGTGGATCGTCGCGGCTCCCGTCGGGGGCCGGCCGGACGGCCCGCCGTCGCTCGAGGACCTGGTGCCACCGCTGTCCTTCAGGGTCGGACTGGCGTCCGCACGCGGAGCGCCGGTTCCGGTCGGGTCCTTCCGACTGACGCGGCGGATACCATGCGAAGACGGTGACCAGCCGTCCTTCGACCCCGTGCTCAACTGTCCGGCCGGGATCCGGATGTGGCCGTCCTGGTTGGCCGGGATCCGCCGCATCGCCTATGCAGGCAGTCGGCGGGGTCGGGGGACCGATGCCACGAGGCCACGTACCCCGGTGGAGGATGCGATTACATGAGTGCCGAAGTGAACGGCGACGTCAGGATCACCGTGTGCCCGGACGGACCCCTCCTCGTGCGCGGTGCGATCGAGTTGGTGGACGCCGACGGTGCGCCCGTGGACATCCAGCGCAACGTCGTCGCCCTGTGCAGGTGCGGCGGAACCAGGAATCCACCGTTCTGCGATTCGACACACAAGAAGAAGAAGCCGCGGCGTGTCGTGCGGACCGCGGCGCGGGCGGAAGAGGGAGGAGAACCGTGATGCTGCCGCTTCGAGAGGGCGCCGCCGGAGAACGAGTCACCGGTCGGATGGCCGTCCCGGTCATGCGAGGGGATGCCAGCGGCATCCTCTTGGACGTTCTGCGCGGTGAGGGCGAGCCGGACAGCTTCCTGACCGCAGCCGCGGAACTGAGCGCGCGGTACGACGCCGACGCCCTCGGCATCCTCCACGACGACGACGCGCAGCTGTGCCTGACGTTGCTCTACGAACTGCACCTCCAGGGCATCGACGGCGTCGACGACCGCTGTGAATGGGATCCGCGTCTCGTCGCGGCCCGGCGGCTGCTGGAGCGACCGTTCGACGCCGCTATCCGCGCGCTCGCCGGCGACCGGGTCGCTGCGGCGCGGGGTCGATTCGGGGACGACGTGGTGGCGGCGCTGTGGGACATGACCGCCCCGACGAGAGAGCCCGGTCTCTCGGACTTCATGGCAACGGACGCGGTGCTCGAGCAGTTCCGCGAACTGCTCATCCACCGGTCGCTGAACCAGCTGCGTGAGGCGGACCTCTACACCTTCGGCATCCCGCGCATGGCCGGTGCGCCGAAGGCCGCGCTGCTCGAGATCCAGATCGACGAGTACGGGCAGGGGAGGTTCGACCGCATGCACTCGCGACTGTTCGCGACCACGATGCGCGAACTGGGCCTGTCCGACGCCTACGCGCACTACCTGGACGCCGTTCCCGCGGTGACGTTGGCGACGTTGAATGCGCTGTCCTATTTCGGTGTGCACCGCCGCAATCTCGGCGCTCTCGTCGGCCACCTGTGTGCCATCGAGACGACGTCCGCGTTGCCCAGCAAGAAGTACTCGGCCGGCCTGCGACGCCTCGGTTACGGGAGCGCCGCGACGTTGTTCTTCGACGAACATGTCGAGGCGGATTCCGTCCACGAGCAGATCGCGGTCCGCGACCTCGCGGGCGGTCTGGTGAGCGATCGGCCGGAGCTGCTCGACGACGTGCTCCTCGGGGCGGCGGCGTGCCTGGCGTTGGACGACCTCCTGGGCGAGCACGTCACCGACTGCTGGTCGCGGGGCAGGAGCTCGCTGCGGTCCTGAGCCGCTCCGGACGACTTGTCCGGTTTCAGCGAGGCCGCTCCTGGGTAGTGCCCCACCAGATCCTTCTGGAGGTACCCCATGCAGCAGTCCGTCACCATGCCGTCGGGCGTCGTCGGCAAACTGTCCGTGTTCGATAGGTTCGCCACGGCGACAAGCAATTTCACTTCGCGTGCGGTGTTCTTCGTCGCGTGCGTCATCATCGTGGTGGTCTGGGCGCCGTCGTTTCTGGTGTTGCAGAACATCGACACCTGGCAGCTGATCATCAATACGATCACCACCATCGTGACGTTCCTGTTGGTGGCCCTGCTGCAGAACACACAGAAGCGGTCCGACGACGCGGTGCAGCAGAAGCTCAACGCCATAGCAGACGGGCTCGCCGATCTGATGGAGGAGCTCAGCCGCGAGCACCCGGGTCTGCGCGTGGACCTGGAAGAGCTTCGCGCGGCGGTGGGAATCGAGAAGCGCGAGGGCGCGTAGCCTCACACGGCGGTCGCCAGGGTGGCGGCCGCGGCGAAGAAGAGAGTCGCGAACACCCGGCTGGTGAGCTGCATCTGCCGGGGCGAGCGCAACAGCCGCAGGACCCGCGCGGCCAGGCCGGTGTAGCCGGTCATCACGATCGTGTCGACCACCACCATCGTTGCTGCTATCAGGGCGTACTGCGGCCACAGTGGTGCGGCGGGGTCCAGGAACTGGGGCAGCACGGCGAGCATGAATACGATGGCCTTCGGGTTGCTCGAGTTGACGAGGAAGGCGCGCAGCACCAGTCCGGCGGCGGACGCACGATCCGGGGCGGACTCGGCCGTGACCGGGTCGGGCTTCGAACGCCACTGCCGCACACCGAGATAGGCGAGGTAGGCCACGCCGAACCACTTGACGAGCATGAAGCCGGTCGTCGATCCCGCCAGCAGGGCGCCGACGCCCGCGGCGACGATCGCGATCTGCAGCAGCAACGCCAGTTGCAGGCCCAGGATGTTCCAGTACCCGCGAAGAAGTCCGTGGTTCAGGCCCGTCGTCATCGACGCGATGGCGCCGGCTCCCGGTGACAGGCTGATCACCCAGCTGGCGCCGAAGAACGCCACCCAGACCTGCCACGACACGGGCGAGAAATGTACTCCGGGCTTGGCCGACCGGCCGCGGCGGGTCCGTCAGGAGCCGCCGGATCCGGAGCCGATGCAACTGCGTGGCGGGTCGACGAGGGAGCAGAAGGCGGCCGCCTTCACGGGGCGGTAGTCGGGGGCCACTCCACCGGCCGCCACGAGGTCGCGATACGTCGCCACCGCGTCCGTCGGGCGACGAGTCAGCGCCGGATCGGTGAGGGCATCGACCGTGTACAGGCCGAATCGAGGCCGGTACGAACCCCATTCGTAGTTGTCGGTGATCGACCAGTAGTTGTAGCCGATGACGTCGGCGCCGTCCTCGCGAGCGCGCTCGATCCAGTAGACGTGATCGCGGAGATGATCGGACCGGGTGTAACCGTCGGGCCGGGCCTGTGCGTTGTCGGTGGGCATGCCGTTCTCGACGACGTAGAGCGGCATGTCCGGCAGCTTGCGGTGGTACGCCATGAGGGCGTGGTAGATCCCGTCCGGCTGCGGGTCGACGTCGTAGAAGCGGTCGGTGGCAGCGGCGATCGCGGAGACGTTGTCCAACGAGACGCCGTAGTAGTAGTCGATGCCGAGGAAGTCCAGCTTGTCGGTCACCCGGTCGACGAAGAGCGTGTCGAGCATGCCGAAGACGGCGGGGATGAATGCGAGGTTGCTGCCGACGCGGGCGGACGGGTCGAGCTGGTGGATGCGGTCGTAGATCGCCCGGTGGGCACGGGTCATACCGTCGAACATCCGGTGGACGTCCAGGAGTGAGATTCCGCCGAAGGTCAGCTCGCGCTGCGCGTACGTCGTGGGCTCGTTGAACGTGATCCAGATGGCCTCGGCGTCCTTGTAGCGGTCGACCACCTTCTCGGCGTTGAGCAGCCAGTCGTCGACGGTTCGCGGATCGGCCCATCCGCCCCGGTCCGCGACCCAGCCGGGGTACACCCAGTGATCGAGGGTGATCATCGGCGTCATGCCGTGACTGCGGATGCGACGCACGACGTCGTCGTAGTACGCGAATTCGGCCTCGTTCCACTGCCCGGGAGCAGGTTGGACGCGCGCCCACTCGATCCCGAAGCGGAATACGTCGACACCGAGCGCCGCGGCATTGTCGATGTCCTCGGCGTACCGGTGCCGGAAGTCGACCGCATCGCCGATCGCGTCGTGGGTCCTCCCGGATGCCGAATAGCGCGCCCAGTTGCTGTCCGGGGACGAGCCCTCCGACTGGAAGCCCGACGTGGCCACACCCCACAGGAAGTCGTCGCCGAGCGGGCCGGCGCCCGCGGCGGGCGCGGCGAGCAGTGTTGCGGACAGGGCCACGAGCGCGGCGCCGAGTGCGGTTCTCACGAGAACTCCTTCAGAAGACGGTGTCGACGTCGTGTGCGACGAGAAGGTCCATGCTGTATTCGGCCAGGGCCGCGATCGTCATCGACGGATTGCACGCGCCTGTCGATCCCGGGATACGCGCGCCGTCGAGGATGTAGAGGCCGCGTTGCCCGTGCACCCGTCCGGCGTCGTCGCAGACGGTCTCGAAGGGGGCGCCGCCGAGGGGATGGAAGGTGTTGGTGTCGAACGCGTTCACGTCGATCGCCGACACCCCGAACCCGGCGCCGACGATCTGTTCGATCCGAGCGCGGATCGCGTCGGTGAGCCCGCGATCGTAGGCCTGGTTCCAGGTGAGCACCGCGTCGTCGCGGGCGCTGTCGTAGTGCCAGCTTCCGAGTCCCTCCACCACGCCGTACCCGATGACGGACGTCGTGTGCAGATCGAGGGGGAACGGCACCGGCCCGAGGACGATCGTCAGGGCGCCGGCCGGGTTGTCCCAGTCCTTGACCCCGACGCACGCCGGACCGCCCTGCCACGCCCCGGGGCTGTCGAGCGCCCGGGTGACCATGAAGATGCGGTCGCCGTTGTTGCCCCAACCCGTTCCGATGCCGTCCGGCAGGTCGGGAATCGCGTTCTTCGCGCGGGCTTTGACGAGCAGTCGGGTGGTGCCGGGGGAACCGGCTCCGAGGAACAGCGCGTCGGAGACGACGCGTTTGCGCTCGAGCACGGTGCCGTCACGGCCGATCCGGTCGCAGTGCACGATCCAGGTGCCGTCGGCACCGCGCTCGATGTCGTTCACGCGGTGGAGCGGGGCAACCTCCACCTTGCCGGTCGCCTCGGCCGCTGCAAGGTAGGTGACGTCGACCGAGAACTTGCCACCGTTGTTGACGCCGTAGATGACGTCGCCGTTGGTGTACGACGGGCGCATCTCGCCACGCAGTTCCCGCCGCGCGAACTCCCAGTCGATCGGCATCGGTACCCGGAACGAGTGCAGGCCCTGCGCGTCGGCCATCTCCACGAACCGGCGCGACGAGCTGTACTGGGGGCTGTTCAACAGGTCGTCCGGGATCGTGGCGATCCGCAGCGTCCTCGCGACCCGCGGGTAGTACTCCGACGCCATCTGCTCGTAGTCGATGCGCGGCGAGACGCACTTCGCGAAGTTCTCGCCGTTCGGCTGCATCGTCATGCCGTGGTACACCAACGATCCACCGCCGACGCCGGCTCCGCACAGGATGTCCATGCCGTTGCCCGGGATGCGTTCCATGAGCCCGGTGAAAGGTGGGAACACCGCCGGGGGAGCGCCCGTCATCACCGGGTGGGGCTGCAGCCACGCGGAACGTTGGTCGGGAGACAGCATCCGCGGAAACGTCTCGGCGTTCGGGCCCGTCGGCCAGCGGATGCCGCGCTCGAGGACGACGGTGTCCACCCCGGCGCGCCCGAGATGCAACGCAGCGATCGCGCCCCCGAACCCGCTGCCGATCACGACGGCCCGGCGCCGCTCCTCGGTGACTGGGCGGGGCTGGGCTCCGGCGGGCGCCGAGATCGCGGCGGCGGTGGTGGCGACGGTCGCGGCCGCTGCGCCGCCGAGGAACGCGCGCCGCGACACGCGGTTAGTGGTGGAGTTCGAATCCGCGATCACGTCGGCTCCCTTACCTGGCTGTTCCGGGGACGGAAGCGGGGTGGCCGGCCCCGCAGGTCCGGACTCTAGGGTGGACACGTGTCCAGTGGGGTGTCTTTCGGACAAATCGCAGTTCAGGGCCGCCGCTCGCCGCGTCGGGAGGCCCGCTCGACGCGCGTGCGGGGCCGGAATGTAGGCAACTTGCGTCCATCGCGGATAATCGGTGTGAACCCCCGTTCTCCAGAGAGGACCTCTCATGCTCGCCCGCACCGACCTTCGTGGTCGTACCCCTTCCACCGCTGAGCTCCGGGGCGCGTTGCCCCGTGGCGGAGTGGACGTGGACGCGGTGCTGCATCAGGTCCGCCCCGTCGTCGAGGACATCCGCGATCGCGGCGCCGAGGCCGCGCTCGAGTACGGCGAGAAGTTCGACGGTGTCCGCCCCGGTACCGTGCGCGTCCCGCAGGCCGAGCTGGACCGTGCGCTCGCCGAACTCGACGCCGACGTCCGCGCCGCCCTCGAGGTGGCGATCGAACGGACCCGCAAGGTCCACGCCGACCAGCGCCGCACCGACACCGTGACCGATGTGGTCCCCGGCGGGACCGTCACCGAGCGCTGGGTTCCGGTCGAGCGCGTCGGTCTGTACGTGCCGGGCGGCAACGCGGTGTACCCGTCGTCGGTCGTGATGAACGTCGTGCCGGCGCAGGCCGCGGGAGTCGAGTCGCTGGTCGTGGCGTCGCCGCCGCAGGCTGCGTTCGGTGGCCTGCCGCACCCGACGATCCTGGCGGCGGCCGCGCTGCTCGGCGTCGACGAGGTGTGGGCCGTCGGCGGCGCGCAGGCCGTCGCGCTGCTCACCTACGGCGGTACCGACACCGACAGCGCTGAACTCGCGCCGGTCGATCTCATCACCGGACCCGGCAACATCTTCGTCACCGCCGCCAAGCGGCTGTGCCGTGGACTGGTCGGCATCGACGCCGAGGCGGGCCCCACCGAGATCGCGATTCTCGCCGATCACACCGCGGACCCCGTGCACGTGGCGGCTGACATGATCAGCCAAGCCGAGCACGACGTCATGGCTGCGAGCGTGCTGGTGACCACGTCGACCGATCTGGCCGACGCCGTCGACACCGCGCTGGCCGCGCAGCTCGAGATCACCAAGCACCGCGAGCGTGTCGAGACCGCGCTGCGCGGCAGCCAGTCGGGCACCGTGCTGGTGGACGACATCGCGGCCGGTCTGAAGGTCGTGAACGCCTACGCCGCCGAGCACCTCGAGATCCAGACCGAGAACGCGTCCGCGGTGGCGGCGCAGGTGCGCTCCGCCGGAGCGATCTTCGTCGGTCCGTGGGCTCCGGTGAGCCTCGGCGACTACTGCGCCGGCTCCAATCACGTGCTGCCCACCGCGGGCTGCGCGCGGCACTCGTCGGGTCTGAGCGTGCAGACGTTCCTGCGTGGCATCCACGTGGTCGACTACTCCGAGGCGGCCCTGAAGGACGTTGCCGGGCACGTCATCACGCTCGCCAACGCGGAGGATCTTCCGGCCCACGGCGAGGCCGTGCGTCTGCGGTTCGAGGCTCTCCAGTGAGCGCGGGGAACGTCCCCGGATCGACGGTCGGCATCGACGACCTGCCCATCCGGGAGAACCTGCGTGGTCAATCTCCGTACGGCGCACCGCAATTGACGGTGCCGGTACAGCTCAACACTAACGAGAATCCGCACCCGCCGTCGCAGGCCCTCGTCGACGACGTCGCCGAGGCCGTGCGCGCCGCGGCTGCGGACCTGCACCGCTACCCCGACAGGGATGCAGTGGCGCTGCGTACCGACCTGGCCGAGTACATGACCCGCCAGACCGGGGTTCCGCTCGACGTGTCCAATGTGTGGGCCGCCAACGGCTCCAACGAGGTGCTGCAGCAGTTGCTGCAGGCGTTCGGCGGCCCCGGCCGCAGCGCTATCGGTTTCGTGCCGTCGTACTCGATGCACCCGCTGCTCGTCGCCGGCACCCAGACCGAGTGGATCGCGGCTGCGCGACACGACGACTTCTCGCTCGACACCGCGACCGCGGTGCGGATCATCGAGGAGCGGCGTCCCGACGTCGTGTTCGTGACCAGCCCCAACAACCCGACCGGGCACAGCATCGGGCTCGAGGATCTGAAGCAGATCCTCGCGGCCGCGCCCGGCATCGTGATCGTGGACGAGGCGTACGCCGAGTTCTCGTCCGTGCCCAGCGCGGTGGGCCTGATCGACGAGTTCCCCACCAAGCTCGTGGTGAGCCGGACGATGAGCAAGGCCTTCGCGTTCGCGGGAGGCCGGCTGGGCTACCTGGTCGCGGCGCCGGCGTTCGTCGACGCGATGCTGCTGGTGCGCTTGCCGTATCACCTGTCGGTCGTGACGCAGGCGGCGGCGCGGGCGGCGCTGCGCCACGCCGACGAGACGCTCGGCAGCGTCGCGGAGCTCGCGTCGGAGCGGGATCGCGTGAGCGCCGAACTGACCGAGATGGGGTACGAGGTGGTCCCCAGCGACGCCAACTTCATCCTCTTCGGGCTCTTCGAGGATGCGGCCCGCACCTGGCAGCACTACCTCGACGAGGGCGTGCTGATCCGCGACGTCGGTATCGCCGGGCACCTGCGGGCCACGATCGGCCTGGCTGCCGAGAACGACGAGCTGCTGCGGGTCAGCAGGAAACTTGCCTCCACGGAGCTGGCGGCCACGGAAACGAAGGGATCCCGATGAGCGACCGGATCGCACGCGTCGAGCGGACCACCAAGGAGTCGAGCATCGTCGTCGAGCTGAACCTCGACGGAACGGGCAACGTGTCGGTGTCCACCGGGATTCCGTTCTTCGACCACATGCTCACCGCCCTCGGCGCGCACGCCAGCTTCGACCTGACGGTCGAGGCGAAGGGCGACGTCGAGATCGACGCCCACCACACCGTCGAGGACACCGCGATCGTGCTCGGTCAGGCGCTGGGGCAGGCGCTCGGCGACAAGCGGGGTATCCGCCGCTTCGGCGACGCGTTCATCCCGATGGACGAGACGCTCGCGCACGCGTCGGTCGATGTCTCCGGACGACCGTACTGCGTGCACACCGGTGAGCCGGAACACATGCTGCACAGCGTGATCGGCGGCTACCCGGGCGTGCCGTACTCGACCGTGATCAACCGGCACGTCTTCGAGTCGATCGCGCTCAACGCGCGCATCGCGCTGCACGTGCGGGTTCTGTACGGCCGCGACCAGCATCACATCACCGAGGCGGAGTTCAAGGCCGTCGCCCGCGCGCTGCGCGAGGCCGTCGAACCCGATCCGCGGGTGTCGGGCGTTCCGTCGACCAAGGGTGCGCTGTAGAACCATGAGCACGGTCTTCATCTACGTCCTGTTCCTCGCGGCAGGCTTCGCCATCGGCGGCGCGTACGCGATGTGGAAGGTCAACAAGCTGGCGTCGGGCGTGCTGGTGGCCCTGGCCGTCCTCGCCGCTGCGTCGGGAATCCTGCGGCTGATCTGATGCGTGAACTCCTGCGTACGCGCGGGATCCTGGTTGCTCTCCTCATGGGTGCCACCACGTTCGGCGGGTGGTCACTCCTGCTGCCCGTGGTCCCGTTGGCGATTGCCGACGGTGGCGGCTCCGACGCCGCGGCGGGTGCGTCGACGGCGGTCTTCATGGCCACCACCGTCGCGACCCAGCTGAAGGTGCCGGCACTGCTCCGTCGGTACGGGTACCGAGCTGTGCTGGCGGTCGGCTGTGTGCTCCTCGGCCCGCCGTCGCTCGCCTTCCTGTGGAGCACCGCAACCGGTCCTGCGCTCGTCATCTCGGCGGTCCGTGGTGTCGGCTTCGGCATGGTGACGGTCGCGGGTATCGGACTGTTGGCCGAGTTGGCGCCCCGAAACCTGTTGGGACGTGTCACCGGCGCCAACGGTGTGGCGATCGCGTCGGCCCAGATGATCGTGCTGCCCCTCGGCCTCGCACTGTACGAAGCCGGTCTCGATGCCGCGGTCTTCGTCCTCGGGGCGCTGATACCGACGTTGTCGCTGGTGTCGATATCGCGGCTACCGGTGGTGCCGAATCCCGGCCTGCCGGCGGGCCGCAAGGGTCTGTCGGTGAGTGTGCTGCTGATCCCGTGCCTGGCGATGCTGGTGGTCTCGGCCGCGTACGGCGGCATGTCGTCGCTGCTGCCGATCGCGACGGAGAGCCGCGCGGCGATCGCCGGGTTCGCGCTGTCGGCGTCCGCGGGTGCGATGCTCGTCGGTCGCTACGGCGCGGGCGTGATCGCGGACCGGATCGGCGCCGGGCGAACCCTGGTGCCCGCACTGGTCCTCGCGGCCGCCGGCATGGGCCTGCTGGCGCTGTCGGTGGCGGGCATCGGCGGTGACGGGGCGCTCGTCGTCGGGGCGATGGCGTTCGGTGCCGGATTCGGCGCCGTCCAGAACGAGGCGCTGCTGACGCTGCTGGCGTCCGCAGGGCCGGATCGGGTCGGCGCCGCCAGCGCCGCCTGGAACATCGCGTACGACGGCGGCACCGGTATCGGTGCGCTCGTCCTCGGCGTCGTCGCCGGTGCGTCGGGCTATCCGGCGGTGTTCGCGCTGTCGTCCGTCGTGGCGCTGGTGGTCGCCCCGATCGCCCTGGCTGTGCGCGGGGCGGGTCCCGCACACCGATAGAGTTTCCTCATGACCGCACGCAAGGTTGCCCTCCTCGACTACGGCTCCGGAAATCTCCACTCGGCGCAACGCGCCCTCGCTCGCACCGGCGCGCAGATCGAGGTGACCTCCGACCCGCAGGTGGCGCTCGCTGCCGACGGACTGGTGGTTCCCGGCGTCGGAGCGTTCGCGGCGTGCATGGAGGGACTGCTGGCGGTCCGCGGTGACCGGATCATCGGCCAGCGACTCGCGGGCGGACGCCCGGTCCTGGGCATCTGCGTCGGCATGCAGATCCTGTTCGAGCGCGGCGTCGAGTTCGGCGTCGAGGCGGACGGCTGCGGGGAGTGGCCGGGCACGGTCGAGCGTCTCGAGGCCGACGTGTTGCCGCACATGGGGTGGAACACCGTCGACGCACCCGAGGACAGTGTCCTGTTCGCGGGCATGGACCCGGAGACGCGCTTCTACTTCGTCCACTCCTACGGCGTGCGCAAGTGGGAACTGCCGCCGTCGGACATCATCGCTCCGCCCAAGCTGACGTGGGCCGAGCACGGCGACCGCTTCCTCGCCGCGGTCGAGAACGGCGCTCTCTCGGCCACCCAGTTCCACCCCGAGAAGTCCGGCGACGCCGGCGCCCAGTTGTTGGAGAACTGGGTCCGCAGTCTGTGACCCCCGACCGCGACGACCGCGCCGGCGGTGACCTGTCCATCGCCAGGCTCGCGCTCGCGACGATGGGCACCGCGGCCACCGTCCTGGTCGTGGTCGCGCTCGTCGTCGTGCTCGTGCAGCCGGGCCCGGTCGTCGGGCTCGGGATCGCCCTCGTCGGCGTCGTCGGGGCGATCGCGGGGATGGGTGTGGTGTCGAAACGTATGACCAATCGTGCGTACGGCGACCGGCGACGCCGACCCGACCAGCCCGGTGGCGACCCGAAGCCCGGACGAGACCGGTGACCCACTAGGATCGGCGCAGTGAGCCTGGTCCTTTTGCCTGCTGTAGATGTCGCCAACGGTGAAGCTGTTCGCCTCGTTCAGGGAGAGGCGGGGAGCGAGACCAGTTACGGTGCGCCCCGCGACGCTGCCCTGGCGTGGCAGAACGACGGTGCCGAGTGGGTGCATCTGGTCGATCTCGACGCCGCGTTCGGCCGCGGATCCAACCGTGAGCTGCTGGCCGCCGTCGTCGGCGAGCTCGACGTCAAGGTCGAGCTGTCCGGCGGTATCCGGGACGACGATTCCCTCGAAGCAGCCCTGGCGACCGGGTGCGCCCGCGTCAACCTGGGCACCGCGGCCGTCGAGAACCCCGAGTGGTGTGCGCGTGCCATCGCCAAGCACGGCGAGCGCATCGCCGTCGGCCTCGACGTCAAGCTGATCGACGGCGACTACCGCCTGCGCGGTCGCGGGTGGGTCTCCGACGGCGGCGACCTGTGGGAGGTCCTCGAGCGCCTCAACCGCGACGGCTGCTCGCGCTACGTGGTCACCGACGTCAGCAAGGACGGCACGCTGACGGGCCCGAACCTGGAACTGCTCAGCGCCGTGTGCGCGGCCACCGATGCCCCGGTCGTCGCGTCCGGTGGTGTCTCGACCATTGCGGACCTCGAGGCCATCGCCGGTCTCGTCGGCGAGGGTGTGGAGGGTTCGATCGTCGGAAAGGCGCTCTACGCCGGACGATTCACCCTGCCCGAGGCCCTGGCCGCGGTTTCGCGCTAGCAACGGCCGCCACGATGAGCCCGTCCCGGACACCGCTCGACCTGCTCGCGATCGCGAGCGAGGTTCTCGACGGCGCCCGGGAACGGTTCGTCGAGGGGCTGGGCGCGCCGAGTGCGGTTCGCAAGGGCCCCAAGGACTTTGCAACGGCCGTCGACCTCGAGCTCGAGAAGTCGGTGTCCGCGGAACTCGAACGCCGCACCGGTATCGAGGTCCACGGTGAGGAGTTCGGCGGTCCCGAGCTCGCGAGCGGTGACGTGTGGATCCTCGACCCGATCGACGGCACGTTCAACTACTCGGCGGGCCTGCCCATCGCGGGCATCCTGCTCGCGCTGCTGCGGGACGGCGTTCCCGTGCTGGGGTTGACCTGGTTGCCGCTGACGGGGGAGCGGTTCGCCGCCGCCGAGGGCGGGCCGTTGTACCGCAACGGGGTCGCCCTGCCGCCGCTCGAACGCAGCGAACTGTCGTCGGCGATGATCGGCTTCGGGGCGTTCAACCTCGACAGCCGCGGCCGCATCCCCGGCACGTACCGCTTCGAACTACTGGGCCGGCTCAGCCGCGTCTCGTCGCGGATCCGGATGCACGGGTCGACCGGGGCGGATCTCGCCTACACCGCCGCCGGAATTCTCGGCGGCGCCGTGGTGTTCGGTCACCATGTGTGGGACAACGCGGCCGGCGTCGCGCTGGTGCGGGCTGCCGGTGGCGTGGTCACGGATCTGCGCGGCGACGACTGGCACGTGGGCTCGCGATCCGTCCTCGCGGCGGCGCCCGGCGTGCACGGCGAGCTGCTCGACATTCTCCACTCTCTGGGTGATCCGGAGACGCGGCCTGAAGGAGGGCCACCACAATGACTTTGGCTGTTCGAGTGATCCCGTGCCTCGACGTCGACGCGGGCCGCGTCGTCAAGGGCGTCAACTTCGAGAACCTGCGCGATGCGGGTGATCCCGTCGAGCTCGCCGCGACGTACGACGCGCAGGGCGCGGACGAGCTGACCTTCCTGGACGTCACCGCCTCCAGCGGTGACCGCGGCACGATGCTCGACGTCGTCACCCGCACCGCCGAGCAGGTCTTCATCCCGCTCACCGTCGGTGGCGGCGTGCGCACGGTCGAAGATGTCGACCGCCTGCTGCGCGCCGGAGCCGACAAGGTCAGCGTCAACACCGCCGCGATCGCCCGCCCCGAGGTGCTGCGCGAGATGTCGGAGCGGTTCGGGTCGCAGTGCATCGTGCTGTCGGTAGACGCCCGCACCGTCCCCGTGGGTCAGGAGCCCACGCCGTCGGGCTGGGAGGTCACCACGCACGGCGGCAAGCGCGGCACCGGCATCGACGCCGTCGAGTGGGCGGTCCGGGGGGCCGAACTCGGTGTCGGTGAGATCCTGCTCAACTCGATGGACGCCGACGGCACCAAGGCAGGCTTCGACCTGAAGATGATCCGTGCCGTCCGGGCCGCGGTGCACGTTCCGGTGATCGCGAGCGGCGGCGCGGGCGCCGTCGAGCACTTCGCTCCCGCCGTCGATGCAGGCGCCGACGCCGTCCTGGCAGCGAGCGTGTTCCACTTCGGGGACATGACGATCGGGGACGTCAAGGCGTCCATGCGTGCAGAAGGGATCACCGTCCGATGAGCCTCGATCCGACGATCGCCGCCCGCCTCAAGCGTAACGAGGCCGGGCTGTTCAGTGCCGTCGCGCAGGAGAAGTCGACCGGCGACGTCCTGATGGTGGCGTGGATGGACGACGAGGCCCTGGCGCGCACGCTCGAGACCCGCAAGGGCACCTACTACTCGCGCTCGCGTCAGCAGTACTGGGTCAAGGGCGAGACGTCCGGCCACACCCAGTACGTGCACGAGGTCCGCTTGGACTGCGACGGCGACACGGTCTTGCTCATCGTCGACCAGGACGGCGCCGCGTGCCACACCGGCACGCACACGTGCTTCGACACCGACGTGCTGCTCGCAGCCGAGGACTGACGGCGCTCGATCCTCGATGGGGCCGATCATGTCCTGCGGAATCGAGCAGGCGGCGTCACGGCGACGGCGGCGAGAGCCACACCTGCGGACATCCAGAACGAGGTCGTGAGACCCGCCCGGTCTGCCACGAAGCCGAGCACGGGCGCGGCCGCGGCCTGGCCGACGGCGACGAGCAGGAACGCGAGCCCCACACCGGTGGCGGGTTGCGTGGGGTAGACGCGAGTGCTCCACACCAGCAGGACTCCCGTGACGGCGATGTAGACGGCACCGAACAGCGCCGAGGCCGCCACGGCGACGGCGGGCTGGCGGGAAGCCGCGGCCAGGAGGGCGGTCGCGGCGCACACCGCCGCGGTGGATATCGTCCAGGCGCGTTGCAGTCCCACCCGGCGCACCAACTCGCCGGCCACGGCCCCCAGTAGGCCCGACACTCCCAGCACGATCCATGCGGTCGTCGCCAACGTGCGGTCGTGACCTCCCACGGTGACGAGCAGTTCCTGACCGAAGGTCCACACGGCCGCCGTGGCGGCGCCCACTACGGCGGCGGCTCCGAGCATCCGGAGGGCTCCGGACGGGAACACCGCGTGCCGCGTCGTGGGCTCGTCGGTGCCTGCCGGCCCCGGTGCGTGGCCGACGGCGGACGGGACATGGATCCGCACCCACACGGTCACCGCCGCGGCGACGGCGGCGAACGCGAGCCATGCTGCCCGCCAACGGTCTTCGGCCAGCAAGGCGACCGGGCCGGAGATTGCGACGCCCAGGCCGGTGCCGGCGTTGACGATGGTCTGGATTCGGTCGCGGTGCCGCGGGACGACTCTCAGTGCGATCGCGTGGCCCAGTGGCGGGGACGCGACCCCGGTGCCGACTCCGGCGATGGTGACGCCGGCGGCCAGCACGACAGCGGTGGGGGCAACCGCGATGAGCGCGGTCCCCGCCGTCGCCAAGGAGCCCGCGGCGACGGCTACGGCGCGTGCGCCGAAGCGCGGCGTGCCCGTCGTCGCGGCGACCACACCCACGCAGTACGAGGCGTAGCCGGCCGCCGCGATCAGTCCCGTCTGGCCGGCCGTGAGGGTGAAGGACTCGCGGAACTCGGGCACGAACAACCCGTACGCGAAGCGCGCCAGGCCGTAACAGACTGCGATCAAGGACAGTCCCGCGCCGGCCAAACCTATTGTGCGCGTCGGTGAGAGCGTCGGATTGGAGCCGCCGACCGGTTGTGCCGGCTTCGTGAAGGACATGACATGACTCCCTTCGGTCGTCCGTGTGGAATCGGCGCCTGCCGGTTGGGTATACCGATCTGTGAAGTACGTGTTCTCACGCTAGGTATACTGGTCGGTGAAGTCAAGGAGGATGGTGTGATGGTGGCATCCGGGGGTCGGCTCACCGACGGGGCGCGTAAGATTCTCGACTCGGCATCGGAGCTGTTCTACCGCAACGGTATCCACGCGGTTGGGGTGGACGCGATCGCCGCCGGCGCGGGCGTCACCAAGCGCACCCTCTACGACCGATTCGGCTCGAAGGATGCGCTGGTGGTCGCCTACCTCACCGAGCGGGACAGGCGGTGGTGGGAGCGGTTCGAGGAGCGACTCGCGACGGCGCCGCGACCACGGGTCCTGGCCGTCTTCGATTCCTATCGCGCGGACGTCGACGAGGGGGACCGGGGTTGCGCCTTCATCAATGCGGCCGCCGAGCTGCCCTTCTCCCACCCGGCCTACGACGTCATCCGCGATCACAAGCAGCGTGTCCACGAACGGATGGCGCAGTTGGTCTCCGAGGACGGTGTCGCGGACGACCCGCGGGAGGTCGCGGAGCATCTCTACCTGTTGCTCGAGGGTGCGGTCTCTCACCGCGGGATCGACGGATCCGATCAGCGCCTGCGGCGAGCCGGAGAGCTCGCCGAGCGGATCCTGGCCGGATAGCGGCGCGGCGGCGTGCCCGAGGGCGCTTGCGGCACGTCGTGCCGCAAGTGATTGGCGCGGGAGGGATTCGGGTAGCCCACGGCGCGGACGAAGTTTCCCCTATGGCAAGCACTGCCGGAACGGAGAATGCGGTGACCGACACCTCGACGCTCGTCGTGCAGTTACGCACCCTGCTCGAGCTGACCAATTCCGAGATCCAATTGGCCGACACCCGCCGCGCGCAGGCGCGGACCGAGGCCGTGGCGACCGAACTCGCGCGCAACGCCGACAATGCGCGGGGACGGGCCGACGCAATCGAGCGAACTCTGCGGGACCTCGGTGGGCTACCCGCCCTGGTCGGCCCCATGGTCGGGCGGGCCACGGCCGTCCTGAAGGCACTGGCGGAACAGGCGCAGCCGTTCGAGGAAGCACTGCTGGCCGACCTCGCCCTCGAACACCAGTTGCTCGACCGCGCCCGGTATCTGAAGGCCGTGGCCACCGCGGAACGGCGCGAGGACGTCGCGAAGCTGGCAGACCGCCTGATCACAGCGCATTCGGCGACCGTGGAGTGGTTGACCACCGTGCTGGCGGAGGAGGCGCTCGGTGGTCCCGTGGCGCTGCGCCGAACCCCGGCGCAGGCGGTGGCCGGGGTGGCGGTGCGCTGGATGAACGCTCCCGTGTCCTGGTCGGCGCGAGGGATCGACCAGATGATGGACGCGGTGCGTTCCGCGGGTCCTCGTTCGATCAGCTGCTGAGCCGCGGGGCGTACGCCGGCGACGTGGCGACGCGCACGATCGCCGCAGGTCGTGACGGCGCCTTGGAGCGGGCCGAGGAGGTCACGCGTGATCGTGGGGTCGACGCGGTGGCCGACGCCCTGCACGGGGTACGGGCATCCACGGGCGCGCTGCGGCCCGACGAACTGCCGATCGCCGACTACGACGACATGAACGTCTCCCGCGCGGTGGCCGCGATCAAGGAACTGACGGATCCCGCCGATGTGCGCGTCATCGTCGCCTACGAGGAGGCGAACAAGAACCGGCACGGCGTCGTCTCTGCAGCTCAGACGCGCCTTGCCGCGATAGCGCAGGAGGTTGTCGGCGTCCGGTGACGGACGACGCCACCAGCTGCGCTGCTGAACCGATAACGCCTGACCGACGGCGTCCGAAGCCATGCGGCTGATCGCCAGGCTACTCGTCCGAAAAGGCGAGTGGATCGGCCGCGCGCAGGGCCGCATCAGTGGAAACATGGATGCGTGGCACACGACGGAGGCGACGAGGGCGGCAGCGCAGCGGCGACGCCGCGAAACGTGGACCGGCACGTACGGGTCGCGATCGAAGCCATGGCGCGGGACATGCGCGACGAGCACGCCAGCCTCGACGGCACGCTCGAGGTGATCACTCGCGCCGCGGTCGAGCTCGTTCCCGGGGCCGAGCACGCGGACATCACGCTGGCGGTGCGGGGCGGGCGTCTGGAATCGCGCGCCGGGACATCCGAGTTGCCGAGCCGGATCGACGACCTGCAACAGGAGGTCGACGACGGTCCGTGCCTGCAGGCGATCTGGGAGCACGAGACAGTTCGGGTGGACGACATGGCGCACGAGGGCCGGTGGCCGCGATTCGCGCCCCGTGCCGCGGACGCGGGGATCGGCTCGATGCTCGCCTTCCAGCTCTACACCACCGAGTCGAACCTGGGCGCGCTCAATCTGTTGAGTGCCTCTCCCCATGCGTTCGACGCCACCTCGGTGAGCGTCGGGGGTTCACTGGCCACGCATGCGGCGATCGCGGTGATCGCAGCCCAGCGCGAGGAGCAGTTCCGAGAGGCACTCCAGTCCCGGGACACCATCGGGCAGGCCAAGGGCATGCTCATGGAGAAATTCGCGGTGGACGCCGATCACGCGTTCGGCCTACTGCGCAAGTTGTCGCAGGAACGCAACGTGCCGCTCTACGACATCGCGCGCAAACTCACCGAGGGCGATGAACGCCCGGCCGTCTGACTCCGCCCGTCGGTCAGACCGATTCGGCGCTGCTCGCCGACTCGACGAACCGGGACCAGTACGGCACGCGGACGGTGATGGGCGAGAGAGACTTTCGGCCTCGGCCGGCAGGAAGCTCGTTGCGCAGATACTCGACGATCCTCGGGCGTCGCGGGCAAGCGTTCGTGGACGGAGGTGAACTCGGCGTCGGACAGGCCCGGTCCGAGCGCGACACCGGCCGCGTCGAGCAGTTCTGCCGCCTCGAACCCGATAGCTTCCATTCGAGCAGTGTCGCAGCCGCGTCGGCCGTGGGCGACAACCGATCCATCTTCAGTGACGGCCGGGGAGGTCGACTTCGGCGGGGGTCTTGTCGTCGCGTAGGCCCTTCCAGCTGGGATGTCGCAGACTGCCTCCGGTGTATTCGCGGTACTCGACGTCGCCCACCAGTTGGGGCTCGACCCAGTGCGCGTCTTTCGCGTCCCGGCTCGGGGGCGGCGCGGCAAGCGGGCTCGTGGGCCGCTCGAGCGTGGCCAGTTGCTCGCGCAACGATCGGCGCAGTGCGGTGGTGAAGCCGGTGCCGACATGTCCGATGTAGACGAGGCGACCATCGTCGTCGTATGCGCCGAGCAGTAGAGAGCCGACTCCGTGACGTGCTGCGCCGCTGCCGTCGACCCAGCCCACGACGACGGCCTCGGTGCTCTTGCGCAGTGGAGTCTTGATCCACTCCGGCGCGCGTCGACCCGGCCGGTAGGTGGAGTCGACGCGCTTGGCGACCACGCCCTCGAGGTGGTGTTCGCGGGCCAGGTCGAGCATCCGGTGGCCGTCCACGCCGGTCCAGAACGGCGGAACCTGCACTTGCCGCCCTGATATCCGGAGGTCGTCGAGCATCCGGCGCCGCTCCAGGTACGTCCGGCCGATGGTCGATTCGCCATCGAGGGCCAGGACGTCGAACGCGTAGTAGATGACCGGAAAGTCGTTGCGTAACTGTGTCGTAGGACGAGCGACGTGCATCCGGCGTTGCAGCCGACCGAACGACGGCCGACCCTTCGCGTCGAGCGCCACGATCTCGCCGTCCAGGACGACGGCATGGTCGTCGACGGCCTCGGCTATCGGCCCGGTCAGTTCAGGAAACGCCGTGGTGATGTCGTTGCCGTTGCGGCTGAAGAGTCGGACACCGCCATCGCGAACATCGGTGACGGCGCGTTGTCCGTCCCACTTCATCTCGAACGCCCAGCCCTCACCGGCCGGAGGCTCGCCGAGCGTGGCGAGCATCGGCGCGGGAGGAGTCGGCGCGGCACTCATACTCCCGATTCTGGCCGGTCTCGCGCACCCGGCGGGGCGGGACCGCGAAAGATGCGGTGAGCGATGGCCGAGACGCGGTTTGCGGGTATGCGAGGGCGCCGTCGAATCTCGGCGCCCGGCACACGTCGTTGACGCGTCGGTTCGAGGAGTCTGCGGCGACACCTCACGGTCGGGACGAGAGGAGGACGCGTCCCATTCGTTCGATCCGGATGCCCCGGTGTGGGGGTGAGCGCGAGGGCGCGGCCCGACTGCTCCTCGGCCGAAACTCAGCGGACATTTCGTCGAGGGAATCTGCGTCGTTGACGTCTACTACAAGGAGGGGCGGCGCCCCAAACTCGCCGGGCACATTCGGTGTAGCGAACCATGAGGATTCACATGCGGGGACTGTGGCCGAGGATGCACCGGCGATGCCTGTGAAGTAATGGTTGTTATGTACCCATCCATTGCGTCAGGGTGTGTGGCTATGCGTGAGATCGAGACTTGGAACACGGTGTCCTCGCACTGTACGAGTGCGGGATGGGTGCGGTATCAGCGAAGCGATTGCGGCAACTGGCGAGTTGTGGGTCCGGATGATCGGGTAGGACTCGCACCGGCGGTATCCGCCCGATGGCCAGGTCAAGTATGGCCTCGGCTGCGATGACGGCGGACAGCATCCGTATTGCCGCATCGAGCGCTGCAATAGGCACGGCGTCCGTTTCGGCTGGTATCCACGAACACCCGATTGCACCCTGCCCTATCGCATTCGCCCAGGCGGCCACCTGCCGCCTCAACCGTGAAGAACGCAAGCCCACCCGCAGTGACCGCCATCACGCGCCCAACGAGGTCGTCTCCGTCCGGTGTGAAGTGCAAGTGCGGGCGACGACCGCCGTGCGTCGTCAGATACACACTGCCGACCCCGTCGACCAGAAGCGCATTGACGGCCTGGCACCGAAGCTCCTCGTTCTGGGCGACGAATACCTCTCGGAGTCGAAAGGCCCATCGGCGCAGTGCCGTCGACGTCCTTTCGTCCACGTCTGGCCATCGGATGGTGTGGTTGTCCAAAACCGCCTCGACACCCGGGATCGTCCATCGGTCCTCTCGCTGAAGGTTGACAAGGTCCGCGGCCAGGAGCGCGCCAGTCATGTTGTCATGATTGAATTGCATGAGCTGATTGCATCACAGCGGGGCGTGTATCTGATCTCTCCGCGTCTCCCCGTGCAGTCGGCGAGGACTGTCCGGCGGCACAATCTCGCGCAAGGACCCGACATATCATCGCAGCCCGTCGCCACAGCTATTTGTGCGTCCACTCCGGTGTTGCCCGTGACTACTACGGTGGCCCGGCCCCTTGGTCGGTTTCGATGTCCTGCATCGCGTCGAGTGGAACTCGAGCCGTTCCTTGCTCAAAGGGTTGGGATTGTGCTCACTTCCATCAAGGGCAACTCGCGGCCGGGAACCAACGTGGACGCGACACTGCCGATTCTGACCGCTCCCATCGCGCGATAGAACGGTTCGGCACGGGGTTCCGACTCGATCGCGAGCCGGCGAAACCCGGCCTGGTGTGCAGTGTTGAGTGCGTGGCGAAAAAGCTCTGTGCCGATGCCGCCGCCAATAGCCTCCGGGGCAACGAAGAGCATCCCCAACTCGCCGTCGGGCGGGGTCCCGTCAACGGTCACGAATCCGACGACGGTGCCGCACGATTCGGCTACTGCAGTCCTTCGGATCAAGACGTCGGTGCCATTCAGCGTCAACTCGTGTCGACACAGTTCGAGGAACTCGTCGCTATAACCCCAGAAGCCCTTGGAACGCATGGCGAGCTCGCTGAGCAGCACGGAATCCTCCGATTGGCCCGGCCTGATAACGACATTCATCGCACCATTCTTACAGCTGCGTGATCTCCTCACGGACGAGGACCCGACCCCGACGGCTTCCGGAGAGCGCATGGCGAGACGGTGAGGCTGGAGCGACGCGAGGTTCAGGTGCTGGCCACTGGTTCGTCGAGATCGGTAAGGCTCGGCCGAAGGTGTGAACTGCGACACGCGAAAACCACTGGCGCACAGTTCGAGACAGGGTTCAAACGGACGTTTGTTTCCATCTCGTTGACGTCGGTAAGGATGTTGTTACCCCGAGCGATTCGGGCTCCGATCCGTCCTAGCATCGGCGTGTCCGTTGATCGATGTCTCGAGGTGTCATGTGAAGTCTTTCCATCGCAGGGTATTGGTACCTGTTCTCGCTGTGGCCTTTTCCGGTGCCGTCGCGCTGTCCCCGTCCATCGATGCGCCGGCTCGGGCGGCGACCATCGGGGCCCCCGGCTGGCTCGGCTCCACCGGTTCGCTGGGCTCTCTCGGCGGATCCCTCGAGGACCCGTCGAACGCGGCGGTCGCTCAGCGGCTCGGCGCCATCATGGCGGAGCAGGGGGTTCCCGGCGCCCAGGTCATCTACGCGGACCGTGGGACCGAGCGCGAATTCGACTACGGGGTGGCGAATGCTGCCACGGGTAGGCCGGTGACTGCCGAGACAGTGTTCGAGGCGGCATCGCTGACGAAGGTGGTCGCCTCGTACGTCGTGCTGCAATTGGTGGACGAGGGGTTGCTCGATCTGGACACACCGCTGTCGGAGTACTTCGACTACTCGCGGATCGCGGGAGATCCGGCGGCGCAACGGATCACCGGGCGGATGGTACTGACGCACACGTCCGGCCTCCCGAACTGGGCGACCGGACCGTCCAGCCCGGAGTTCGAGACCACACCGGTCAGCACCACCTTCGAACCCGGGACCCAGTGGTCGTACTCCGGGGAGGGCTTCTACTACCTGCAGAAGACCGTCGAATCGCTGACCGGCCAATCGTTCGACCAACTGGTTCGGGAGCGGGTCTTCGAGCGATTCGGGATGACGGGAAGCGATCTCGTCACCAATCCTGCGTTCGACGCAGTCACATCGGTCGGCCACACCGCCGACGGCGCCGCCCGGCCGGTACGCAACTTCCCCCGCGCGAACATCGCCTACACCCTGCGGACCACGGCGGGTGACTACGACAAGTTCCTTCGCGGCGCGCTGCTGGACGGCGAGGGCCTCGAACCTGCCACGCGCCAGATGATGTTCACTCCCTTCGGTAGTGCCGACCACGGCGGCAGCGACCAGGACGCGATCGACCACATCAAGTGGGGCCTCGGTATCGGGCTGCAGAGCAATGAACTCGGGGACGCGATCTGGCACTGGGGCGACAACGGCCCGTACAAGGCCTTCTTCATCGCCTATCCCGAAACCGGCCGCAGTCTTGTGATCATGACGAACAGCGAGAACGGTCTGAACGCAGTAGACGACGTGGTTCGCGAATTCTTCGGATCGAACACGATGTACGCGACCAGGTGGATCAAGGAAGCCGAGTAGGCGGCCTCGCGACTCGCCGGCCGAGAAGAGTCGATGTCGGCGGCCACGCCCGCGTACGCACGAACCTCCAAGTTGTATCGTGATACAAATTGTATCCGTGTACAAGTTAGGGGGAAGCGACGTGCGGTCCATGACGAGGGCGGAAGTGCGTGCCTCTATCGTCAATCTCGATCCGGTGCAGAAGAGAGTGCACCTACCGGTCGGATTCGACGAGGTGCGTTGGCCGCGCATCGACTACCTCGGCTGGCGAGACCTGCGGGCTCCGCTGCGGGTCTATCTGGTCGCCGACGTCGAGGGCGAGGCGCTCGGTGTGATGCTCCGGCAGAACCCGAATCAAGCCGCACATTCCTCGCGCGCGGTGATGTGCGACCTGTGTCGGTTTGCGCGGCGGTTCAACGAGGTGTCACTCTTCACTGCCCCGCGCCCGTCCCGCGACAAGCGTCAGCGGTTGAGTACGCTCGGGCTTCACGTCTGCACCGACCTCGACTGCAGTGTGAACGTCCACAGCAAGCCGATCGTCGGCCCACTCGATCCTCCGGCCGAGGAGACGATCGAACGGCGTCGGCAGGGCCTCCGCGAACGAACGGCTGCCTTCCTGAAGTCGGCGTCCCATCCCGAGCGAGAAGCACGACGGAGGCAATGATGGCGTATCTGGCACGTGCGGAGCGTCGACGCTCGATCGTCGAAGCGGCTGCGGCCATCGTGGCGAAGGAAGGCCTCAGTGCTGTTACGGCCCGTACGGTGGCGGAGCAACTCGGTGGTTCGCAGGGGCAAATCCACCATCACTTCTCGTCGACCGATGAACTTGCCGCGGAAGCGTGGCGCCAATACTCCGCTAGCGAGATCGACGCCTATGAAGGCGAAGTACAGGGACTCGAACCGATCGACGCCTTGATCGAGTTCTTTCGCGATCTGCTGGGTGGAACGGATGGCCGGTCGATGGCCAGATGGGCCGAGGCGGCGGCCCATGCGCAGCTACGGAAGCCGATCGCAGACAGCTACATCGAGTCGCTGTCCCGGTTGACCGAAGTACTCGCAGCCGTTTTGTGCCGCCGGAACGCGGACTTCACGCATGCCCGTGAGGCGGCGGGCCGGTTGCTGATGCTGGCCGTCGGTCTCGCCGGAATGGTCCGCATCACTGACGCTCCGCCGATTTCCGTGTCCTCCGTCATGCTCACGGCGATCCGGGCCGAGTGCGAATGAATCGGGCACTGCTACGCCGTGCGCGCAGGGGCGCGTCGCCGGGTCGATTCGCGGCCGGCGAGAGGAGAATGTGACCTTCAGGTGATGCCGCTGTGTCCCGTTCGACTGCAGGACACGCGCATGCTGGAACCTCGAACCCGTACCTCGAGGAAGAGGGTCGGCATGAACACTCATCGACTGCCGCTCGACCGTGCGCACACCACCCGGGAGCATCCGGGCGAATCGATCGACGACACGAGGAACTGGCCCGGGCTGGGACTGATCGGCCTCGGTATAGCCACACTCGGGATGGCGCTGGTCGCTGCCGGCTACGGGTTCGAGGGCTGGGCCGTCATCGCAGGCACGGCATGCGCGCTGTTCTTCATGGCGGGGGCGAGCATCGTGGTGGCCGAGCATGCGCACGTGAAGCACATGGAGCATCGGCACCTGAGAGATCACCTCGGGCACTGAGCCTCGAATTCGCCCGGCACGCCGACGGGTCCGAGGTTCACCGCCGCGTCTTCTCGCCCAGCAGGATGTGGACCGCGTGAGGCCGACGGCTTCTCTACGTTCGTTCGGTATGAACGAGCAACGCAGCGAGTGGTCCGATCGCCAACAGATCCACGACGTCGTCCTGCGGTACTGCCGCGGAATCGACCGGCTGGACTTCGACCTCGTCCGGTCGGCGTATCACCCGGACGGAATCGATCATCACACCGGGTTCGAGGGCACCCTGGACGAGTACATCGCCTGGGTCGAGCCCAAGCTGCGCGCCCGGCGCGGTGGGACGATGCACATGGTCGGCAACCATCTGGTCGAACTGCTCGGCGACACCGCCATCAGCGAGACGTACGGGACGTCGGTTCACTGGGGTGAGCCGGCCGACGATCCGCGGACGAATTTCACCAGCGGCGTGCGGTTCATCGACCACATGGAATGGCGGGACGGTCGCTGGGCCATCGCCGAGCGGTGGGCCACCCGGGAGTGGACGCGGTCGGACGCCGGCCGGTTCATGCCGAAGGAGGGCGCCGGACCGTCCGGCAGCAGGGACGGCGACGATCCGCTGATCCGGCTGCAGCGCAGGCTGTACGGGGCGGAGGCACGGGCATGAAGGTGGGTATCAGCTCGCCGATCGTGGCGCTCGCGGGCAACCGACCCGAGTGGGAGGCCGCCGCCGGTACCGCCGAACTGGTCCGGGTGGCGCAGGCTGCCGACCGCCTCGGGTTCGAGTTCATGACGTGTGGGGACCACGTGGCGGTCCCACCGGGTCTGCCGCGCGGAGAACGCTTCTACGATCCGCTCGCGACGTTCTCGTTCCTGGCCGGGCAGACACACCGGCTGCGATTCCTGCCGTACGTGCTGGTGTTGCCGTTCTATCACCCCCTGGAGATCGCCAAGCGGTACGGGACGCTCGATCACCTCAGCGGCGGGCGACTGATCCTGGCGTTCGGTGTCGGGAACCTGAAGGAGGAGTTCGACATGCTCGGGGTTCCCTTCGAGGACCGTGGACCGCGCGCCGACGACGCCCTGCGGGCCCTGCGCGCGGCGTTGTCCGGCCGCGTGGTGTCCTATGAGGGGCCGTACCACTCGTTCCTGGACATGGTGGTCGACCCGCACGCCGCGCAGGCGCGGGTTCCGATGTGGATCGGGGGGCACAGCGAGCGTGCACTGCGCCGGGCCGTGACCCTCGCCGACGGCTGGGCGCCGGCGCCGCAGGCCTTCCGCGGTCCCAGTCCCGAGCTGATGCGCGAGATGCTCGACCGGCACGAGTTGCCCGACGATTTCGACGTCGTCTTCTCGCCGAACCAACGGCTCGATCCCGTCGACGCTCCCGGCCAGGTGGCCGACGTGATCGCCACGGCGGAGAAGGCGGGCGCCACACAGATCAACCTGACGGTCCGCCACGACTCCCTCGGGCACTACCTCGAGCAGCTCGCGGCGTTCGCGGAGATTGCCGGCCTCGACATCCGATCGGGCTAGCGTCCGCCCGAGCCGGTGACGGCGCCGACCGGCCGCTGCTTCGATCCGATCCCCACCGCGGAAGCGAGTCGGCCGGTCGTCGACGTGGTTGTGCAGCAGTGGGATTGGTGTGAGTCGGCGTCGTGGGCGCGTCGAAAACTCGACCCGGAATCCTCTTGGCACTCTCGGTCGGGGAGTGCTAAATTTCATGGTGCACACGTTGTTCGGATGCCCGTCGACGTGACGGGCACTGGAAAGCTCGGGAGGTGTTCTGCTGTGCTTCGCTTCGATCCCTTCACCGATGTCGACGCACTCACTCGCAGCCTGATGTCCAACGCCGTGGGTACCTCGCGTGTCCCGCAGTTCATGCCCATGGACCTGTATCGGGTAGACGACCACTATGTGCTCCACGCCGATCTGCCCGGCGTCGACCCCGGCTCGGTCGACGTCGACGTCGAGAACGGCACGCTCACGCTGACCGCGCATCGCAGCGCGCCCTCGGCGGAGCACGTCCAGTGGCTCGCGTCGGAAAGGTTCACCGGAACCTATCGTCGGCAGTTGTCACTCGGCGACGGCGTCGACGCCGAGAACATCTCTGCCACCTACGAGAACGGTGTCCTGACCGTGATGATCCCGGTCGCCGAACGGGCCAAGCCACGGAAGATCGAGGTCACTCGTCTCGCATCCGACACCCAGCACACCATCGAGGCGGGGACGGGGGAGACGTCGACCTGACCCGACGGCACAGCTGCGTCCGGCGTAGCACCTCGCGGATCGGATGAAGCCGCGGCAGGGGTTCGATCCGGTCTGATGCGGGTGGCGTCCCGGCCCGTAGGACGCGGGCCGGGACTCCGTTGGTCAGTGTCGTTGATGGTGTCGGCGCGGCGCTGTTCGAAAGGACCGGGTGTGTGCACCTGCGACGGCGGGAGACACGAGCGTGCGTGGACGGTAGGCCTCGTGCGCGGTGGCCCGGTCCGGTACCGGGCCACCCCGCAGACGGATTCCGCAGATCAGCTGCGGGTGACACGGACTCTTCCGGCGGTCACCCGCGTGCGGAGATGCAGTGGTTCCGATCCAACAGGCCGGTGTTCGAGGACCGCTGCCGCGATCGGATCGGCCAGTACCGTACGTACAGTGCGTCGCAGCCCGCGCGCGCCGTAGACGGGGTCGAAGCCCTGACCGCAGAGCAGCGCGACGACGTCGGGTCCGATCTCCACGCTGATCGACCGCCTGGCCAGCCGGCGTGCGACCACGTCGATCTCGAGACCGGCAACCTCGCGGGCGGTCGCATCGTCGAGTCCGTTCAGCACCACGGTTTCGTCGAGGCGGTTGAAGAACTCCGGATCGAAGAAGCGCTCGACGGCGCGCCGGACAACTTTCTCGTCGTCCGGCGGGTGTCGGCGGCCCAGCCGCCCCCACAGGGTGCGGCGGCGGGCGGCCAGTTCGACGGACCCGAGATTCGACGTCAGGAACACGTAGCTGTTGCGGAACGAGATTGTCTGCTGCCCGTTCGCCAGCTGGAGCACGCCGTGGTCGAGAATCTGCAGCAGTGCACGTAGGACCGTCGTGTCGGCCTTCTCCACCTCGTCGAACAGGACGATCCCAGGTGTGTACGGATCGCCTTCGATGGCGCCGCGGTCGAACAGGGTGAACGATTCCTTGCTGCCGGCGTATCCGGGAGGCGCGCCGGAGAAGGACGCCGCGTAGTGTTCCTGCGCAAGCGCGTTCATGTCGATTCGGCACATATCGTCCGGTCCGGAGCGCAGCGCGGCGGCGACTTGTCGTACCAGTTCGGTCTTGCCGACACCGGTCGGTCCGGTAAGGAGGATGTTCGCGAGCGGGCGGGACGGATCGTTGGCGCCTACCGAGGCCAACGAGACCGCCCGTACGACGGCATCGATTGCGTTGCGTTGTCCGACGATCCGCGAACCGAGGCGGTCGGCGAGTGCGGTGGGATCGAAAGCGCCGACGGGCCGGAGTGGCGGTGCCACCACATCCGTGGGCGCTCGGTTCTGCTCGTGGAACATGTCTGTGAGATAGGGCATGGCGGACCTCCTCGTCAGGCCTCGGAGGTCTGTTCGACGGGCAGCGATCCCACCCTGCAATCCGCAACGCCGACAGTGTCTCTCGTGATCGACTCGACGCGCTCTCGGGCCTTCTCGGCATCGGTGACCCACAGCTTGTAGAACTCGAAGGGGCAATCCGCCACGCCCTTGTCGCCGTCACCTGCAGCGTGAATGCCGGAGTAGCCGCGATGCAACAACTTGAACAGGTGGTTCTGGGACTGGTCGTTCTCGCGGGCGTCTCGAATGGCGGAGACCGACAACTGTGCGTACTGGATGCCGTACTCCTCCTCGCCTGTCTCGCCGAGGGTGCGGCCGTCGAACCCGATGATCGCCGAGTGGCCGAAATACGAATACACTCCGTCGAATCCGGCGGCGTTCGCTACGGCGACGTAGCAGTTGTTCGCCCACGCCATGGCCTTCGACATGAGGACCTGTTGGTCCTTCGCCGGATACATGTACCCTTGGCAGCGCACGATCAGTTCGGCGCCCTTCATTGCGCAGTCCCGCCAGATCTCGGGGTAGTTGCCGTCGTCGCATACGATGAGCGAGATCTTCAAGCCCTTCGGCCCCTCGGTCACGTGTGTGGTGTCGCCCGGATACCAGCCTTCGATCGGGCACCACGGCAGGATCTTTCGGTACTTCTGCACGATCTCGCCCCTGTTGTTCACGAGGATCAGGGTGTTGTAGGGCGGCTTGTTCGGGTGTTCTTCGTGCTGCTCGCCGGTGATCGAGAAGACGCCCCAGGTGTCGGCTTCGCGGCACGCGGCCGAGAAGATCGCGGTCTCGTCGCCGGGAATCGTTGCCGCCGTCTCGTACATCTCTCGTTCGTCGTACATGATTCCCTGCGTGGAGTACTCAGGGAACACCACCAGGTCGAGCCCCGGCAGTCCCGACTTCATGCCGATCATCATGTCGGCGATTCGTCGTGCGTTGTCGAGGACTCCGGCCTTGTCGTGCAGTCGAGGCATCTTGTAATTCACCACCGCCACTCCGACGGTGTCGTTGCTCGAGGAGATATCTCCGTGTCGCATGATCGTTCCTCTCGTTGATTGCGTTGCAGGGCAGAGTTAGTGGGGGTTGAGGTGGAGTTCGGCAGTATCGGGCACCCGGCGCCGGGCGGCTGGCAGGCCCAGGGTCGCGGCGACTGCGACGAGCGCTGCCAGCCCGGCGGCCCACAGTGCCGCAGCACCAGATGAGCTCGGAAGATTGCCCGTCAGCGCCAGGAACGCAGGAAGCGTGCAGGTGGGTTGGCTGAGTAGTAGGGCCGTCCAGCCCGTGAATCGGGTGAGTTCCTCCCGTCCGGCGCCGAGGACCAGGAAGAACAGGGTCCAGAGCCCGGCCCAGGCCAGCCAGATGACACCGAACACGGGGTCGTCGACGATGCTGAAGGAGATGAGGCTGTAGGCACCCGCTGCGGCGGCGACGAAGATCGAGAACCAGCCGACGCCACGAGGATCGAGCCCGGCGAGGTTGCCGATCCCGACGTACAGGTACGTGAAGCCGAACAGGTACAGACCCGACGCGGCGAGGGTCACCGCGGAGTCGCCGTCCGCCTGTATGAGCATCGCCGTCGGGACGATGCACTGGAGCGCCCCGACGAACAGGTTCAGGATCGCCGCCGATCTCGGTGGCACCGCTCCGAGCAGCATCAGCCCGTTCACGAACAGGACCGCACCCACGTACAGCAGACCGACACTGCCCATCGGACACCTCAGAGCACTTTCAAATGGAATGATTTCAAATGAAAGTAAGTGGTGTGCGCCACAGTGTCAAGAGGTGGTCGATCAGAGTGTGGTCACGATGTCGAAGTCGACACCGTTCGCCATGGCGAGGTGAATTCGCTGACGAGCTACTCGGTTTCGGAACTCAACGGTCCCTCGTGGGCCGTCGTATGCTGCGCCGTCGACGACGGAATCGAGTGCCGCGGTGGACGGATTTCCCGCACGGTGGATGAGGTTGGCGAGGGTCTGGATGCCCTCGTAGCAGGACTCCGCGGCGTTGTTCAGTGGCGGCGCTGCCGCGCCGTGTAGCGAAACGTAGCGGCCGACGAGATCCATCGAGTCGGCGTCGACGAGCGAGCGGAAGTATGCGGCGGCTACGAACAAACTTCGCGTGGCGTGCGGCCCGCTCGCGAGCAGCATGTTCTCCTCCATGAGGGGACTGAACCGCACGATGTGCTCGTCGAGTCCGCGGCGGGCGAAGGCGCGGTTGAAGTCGACGGCGTCCTGACCCACCAAAAGCATCAGAACGCCGTCGCACAATGATGCGCGGACTGCGTCCACCACGCGGTTCATGTTGCCGCGGCCGAGGTCTACGAATGCCTCGCCCACGATCTCGAGACTGAGCTCGTGGGCATACGCCCGCACGGCGCCCAGTGATCCGTGCGGCCAGATGTAATCGTCGCCGACCACGAACCATCGACGGGTGTCGAGGTTGTCCCGCAACCATTTCAGGGCCGGAGCAATCTGTTGGCGAGGCGTCTCGCCGCAGCAGAAGATGCCGCTGCGCGTCTCGCCGCCTTCGTAAAGCGAGGTGTAGGAGTACGGGACGCGTCCCGTGACGACCGGTGCGAGCGCGTGGCGCACGGACGAGATGTGCCAACCGCTCACCGCGTCCACGGCGCCGGCGGACACCAGTCGGTGCACCTCTGCGGCGATCGCCGCAGGGTCCAGACCGCCGTCCACGACATGGAGGGCGGCCTCGCGGCCGAGAACGCCTCCGGTGTTGTTGATGTCGTGCACGGCCAGTTCGCCGATCGCCTCGCACGACGGCCCGAACAATCCGGCCGGCCCCTGGAGCGGAACCACCATCGCCACTCGCCACTGCGCGGCGCGCACGCGGTCGAGTACGGCGCTCATGTCGAGGCCTCCGCGGCGTCGTAGGTGAGGGGCTGTGCTCGGGTTATCATTTCATTTGAAAGTATTGCTTGTGGGGTGTGAACTACGCAACAGCTCGGGAGTGGGTCGTGTCGGACGATAGTGCCATCGCAGTAGGCGACGTGTCGGTGACCGCTGCGCTGCTGAGGGCGGCCCGAGTGGCAGCGCAGGCGGCGGACGACGCATTCGCCGCGGACAAGCTCACCGTCGACCACTACCTGGTGCTGGACACGCTGGCGGCCCGTCCGGGAGCGACGATGGCGGAGTTGCGTGTCGATACACGGATCCCGGCACCGACTCTCACCCGTGTCGTGGATCGGCTCGTGTCGATCGCCGCTGTCTACCGTGAGGTCGACCCCGACGACCGGCGCAAAGTGCGTGTTTATCCGAGTCCGCGGGGACGGCAGTTGCACGCCCGCTTGTCGCTGACGGTGCGCGACGTCGAGGAGCAATGGCTCGGGGAGCTACCCGCTCCGGAATCTGCCGATCTGGTCCGGGCGCTGGCAGGTTTGGTGCGAGTGGGCCCCTGACGGTTCGGGAGCAGGTGCGGCGAGGCTTCGAGGGGCTACGACGTCCTGCGGCCACTGAGCCGGTGGCCGTCGAGGTCTCTCCGCGGTCCACAGGCCGCTCCGGTTGGCGAGTCACGTATCCGTTCGCGGCGCGCCTTGTGGCTACGTCGAGCGAAGCGCTACCGCCGCACGAACGCTCACGGCTCCGGATGCGGCTGTGGGTCCGAACCGTTCGTACACGGTACGAGGGCGGTCGAACACTGATCGCCTCCATCAAGGGAGAGGGGTGAGTATCCAGTGCTGACAAAGATCTTGACGCGAGCGGCGGTGGTCTGCTCGACCGTCGCCGTGGTCGCGGGCGGAGCGGACGGGACAGCGGCGGCGTAAACGACCTCGGCGGCTCCGTGGCAGCCCGCCAAGACGTCGACCCCAGCGAGCGGTCCTCGAACGCGACGTCCGATTTCCGCTGGCCCGATCGAACTCGTCCACCGCATGCTGGTGTGGTGATCAGCGACGAGGCCAGGTACGAGGCGGTGTGCAGTCGTGATGCGCGGTTCGACGGCGACTTCTTCTTCGCGGTGGCCACCACCGGTATCTACTGTCGGCCGAGTTGTCCGGCGACCACCCCCAAACGTGTGAACGTCCGCTTCTTCCCCACCGCGGCCGCTGCACAGGGCGCCGGATTCCGCGCCTGTCGCCGCTGCCGCCCCGACGCCGTCCCCGGTTCGGTGGCGTGGGACGTCAGGGCCGACCTGGTCGGGCGCGCCATGCGCCTGATCGCCGACGGCGTCGTCGACCGGGAGGGTGTCTCGGGGCTCGCTTACCGACTCGGGTACAGCGCTCGCCAGGTTCAGCGCCAACTCAACGCCGAGGTCGGGGCGGGCCCGACGGCGCTGGCGCGGGCCCAGCGCGCGCACACGGCACGGGTCCTGCTCCAGACCACGTCGATGCCGGTGACCGATGTCGCGTTCGCGGCCGGGTTCGCCAGCGTGCGGCAGTTCAACGACACCATCCGTGAGATCTACGCGGCCAACCCCACCGGGCTGCGCGCCGCCCGCCCCCGGACCCCCACCCGGTTCGGTGACGTAGGCGCCCCCGGCACGGCGGCGGGTATCCCACTGCGCCTGCCTTTCCGCGGGCACTATTCGGCCGCAGTGACTTTCGACGTCCTCGCCGCCGATCTGGTACCGGGCGTCGAGGAGATGACCGGTGTCCGTCCCACCCGCCGCTACCGTCGCACGTTGCGCCTTCCCCGCGGTGTCGGGATCGCCGAGGTCGGGGAGGACAGCGGCGACGGGTGGCTGCCCTGCCACCTGTGCCTGCAGGACCTGCGCGACCTCACGACCGCGACGCAACGCGTCCGGCGCCTGTTCGACCTCGACGCAGATCCCGACGCGGTGGCCGAGCGGCTGGGCGCGGACCGGGCGCTCGCCGACGCCGTGGCGGCCCGACCCGGTCTGCGTTCTCCGGGAACCGTCGACCCGGAGGAATTCGCGCTCCGCGCGGTCGCCGGCCGGGCCGGCGCCCTCCTGGCGCGGCGCTATGGGCAGCCGCTGGTCACTGCCCGCGGCGGCCTGACCCACCTGTTCCCCCGAGCCGAGGATCTGGCCGACCGTTCGTTCGGGGAACTGTCCGATCCCCTCCGGCGGACGCTTCGAGGGCTCGCTCGGAGGCTGGCCTCGGGCGCGGTCACACTCGACCCGGGCGTCGACCGCGCCGCCGCGGAGAAGGCCCTCGGCGACATTCCCGGCCTCCCACCGGGCACTGCCGCCCACATCCGGATGCGGGGCCTGGGCGACCCCGACGTCCTGTCGACCGAGGATCCCGCCGTCCGGGCGGCAATGGACCGGTTCGGCATCGATGCGGTGGATGTCGACCGCTGGCGGCCGTGGCGGACCTACGCCGGACTCCACCTCGTCGCGGCTTGTCGCGACGCGGGGGTCGGACGTAGCGCCGAATAGCTGGGCGCAGTCAGAGTTCGCGCCAGCTGCCGTCGGCCATGTCGTGCCCGTGCGCGGCCATGAGCATCAGGCCGCCGTCCACCGGGATCGAGCGGCCGGTGAGATACGACGCGCGCGGCGACGCGAGAAAGGCGACGACGGCGGCGATCTCGTCGACGTGCCCCGGGCGCCCGGTCGGATTGCCGGGACGGTCCTCGCGGAAAGCGTCGGGTTCGTCCATACCGGTCATCGGGGTGGCGATCTCGCCGGGAGCGACGGCGTTGACGGTGATGTCGTACCGGGCGAGTTCGAGTGCGAGGCACTGGGTCAGCATTCCCAGGCCGGCCTTGGCCGTGCAGTAGGCGGCCGCGCCCAGGCGTGGTACGTGCTCGTGGACGCTGGTGATATTGACGATCCGTCCACCCCTGCCCGTTTCGACCATCCGGCGCGCGGCCCGTTGCGCGCACAGGAACGGGCCGTCGAGATCGGTGGCGAGCATCTCCCGCCACCGGGCGTAGGTCAGGTCGAGCGCCCGGTCCCGGTGACCGGCGCCGGCATTGTTCACCAACACCCCCAATCCACCGAGCTGTTCGGCGAGGTGATCGACGGTGTCGCCGGTATCCGGACTCGTCAGATCCTGGCGGGCGACGTAGCAGCGTCGTCCGCGTTGCTCGACGGCGGCGCGGGTGTCCGCAGCCCCGGCCTCGTCGGTGTGGAACGTGATGCCGACGTCGTACCCGTCGGAGGCGAGGAGTTGCGCGGTTGCCCTGCCCATGCCGGAGTCTGCACCGGTCACGATGGCGAGTCGGTCGTGTGTGGGGACGGTCATGCTCGCCGTGTACCCATCGAGCGCGAGCGGCACACTGGTGAGATGAGGCTCCTGCTGCTGGCCGACACCCACGTCCCGGCCCGAGCGCGGTCGCTGCCGCCCGCGGTGTGGGACGAGGTCGATCGCGCCGACGTCGTCGTCCATGCGGGCGACTGGGTCGACGTCGGGTTGCTCGATCAGCTCGAGGGAAGGGCTCGGCGGCTGGTCGCCTGCTGGGGCAACAACGACGGTCCCGCACTGCGGGAACGGCTTCCGGAGATCGCGCGGGTGACGCTCGAAGGGGTGCGTCTCGCGGTGGTCCACGAGACGGGAGCAGCGGCGGGAAGGGAGAAGCGGGCGGAGGCGGCGTACCCCGACACCGACGTGCTCGTGTTCGGGCACTCGCACATCCCGTGGGACACGACAGCCCCGGGCGGACTGCGTCTGCTCAACCCGGGCTCACCGACGGATCGGCGCCGGCAGCCGCATTGCACGTACATGACGGCGACGGCCCTGGGCGGGGTGTTGAACGAGGTGGAGTTGCATCGCCTTCCCGTGCGGTCCGTCGGCTCGCCCGGCCGCTGAGCGCCTGCGCAGTCGGGCAGTTCCGTCGCCGAGATGTCGAGACGGCGCGGATCGGGAATGCCCCGACCGTCAGGGACACGATCGTTCACCGGCGGCAACCGCCCCGAGGGTGGTCAACTTGTCGGATGGACCTCGAGGACCTGTGGACGCCGGTTTGTCCCCGCACGTTGCGTGAGGTCGTCGACCGCCTGTGCGAGGCGGGGCACGTGGTTGCCGACGCCCCCGTGGACGACCGGCGGGTGATCACCGGAGTGTGTCAGGACTCCCGGCGTGTCCGCCCGGGTGACCTCTACGCTGCACTGCCGGGACGTCGGCACCACGGTGCGGATTTCGCCTCGGAGGCAACCGCGCGCGGCGCTGTCGCGATGCTGAGCGACCGGCCGTCGGACATCGTGCCGACGGTCGTCGTCGACGATCCACGCGTGGCACTGGGACCGCTCGCGGCATGGGCGTACGGAAATCCGTCGACCGCCTTCGACCTGTACGGCGTGACAGGGACGAACGGCAAGACCAGCACCGTCTACCTGCTCGAGGCCGCTCTCGTGGCGGCGGGTCTCCGGACGGGGGTGGTCACCGGTGTCACGGTGCGGGGACCCGGCACGGTCCGGCCCGCGACGCGGACCACGCCGGAAGCGTGTGAGCTGCAGCAGAGCTTCGTCGAGTTCGTCGAGGAAGGAGTGGACGCGGTCGCGATGGAGGTGTCGAGCCACGGACTGGCCGAACACCGGATCGACGGATCCCGTTTCGACGTCGGAGTCTTCACCAACCTCGCGCGTGACCACCTCGACTACCACCCCGACATGGAGGCCTACTACGCAGCAAAGGCACGTCTGTTCGAACGCGACCTCTGCGAACGCGCGGCCGTCTGCATCGACGACGACTACGGCCGCCGGCTCGCGGCCGAGGTCGCGGTTCCACACCTGACGTTCTCGGCACGCGATCCCGGTGCCGACGTGTACGCGACGACGGTGCGGGCACAACGGTGGGGGAGCACGTTCACTCTGCACCACCGGGGCGAACGGGTACCGGTTCGGTTGCGGGTCCTCGGCGGGCACCAGGTGGACAATGCTGTCGCGGCCCTCGCTGCGCTGTCCGTCCGAGGAATCGACCTCGGCGCTGCCGTGGCCGGGATCGAGGCACTCGACGCGATCCCCGGGCGGCTCGAGCGTGTGGACGTCGGGCAACCGTTCCTCGCGTTGGTCGACTACGTGCACAACACCGCCGGTCAGCATCGGCTGTTCCCCTATCTGCGTTCGGTGACGCCAGGGCGGATCGTGGTTGTGCTGGGCGCCACCGGCGAGCGTGATCCCGGCAAGCGCGCTCCGCTCGGATTCACCGCTGCGCGATACGCGGAGGTGGTCGTCGTGACGGACGAGAGCGCCTTCTCCGACGACGCCGCCGATCTCCGCGACGCCGTTGCGGCGGGAGCGCGCCGGGCCGGGACGGCAGAGGTGGTGGTGATCCCGGATCGCGGGGAGGCGATCGCGGTAGCCGTGGACCTGGCCGGTGCCGGGGACACCGTGCTCCTCGCGGGACGCGGGCACGACCCGGCACTCGTCGACGACGGCGTGGCGACCGCGTTCGACGATCGGGCCGCGCTGCGCAACGCCCTGCTGACGCGGGCCTACTAGCCCTGCACCCCGGGTTCTCGTACCCCGAGCGCGCGCAGAATGAACGGCACGGTGCGTGCGACGGCGGAATCCGTTCTTCCTCCCGCGACCAGTCCCGGGCGCTGGGATTCCAGACACGCCATGATCAACTGGCGCGTGGCTGCCGGATCGGCGTCCGCGAACACTCCACCGTCGATACCGTCCCGCAGCAGATCCTCGAACAGCTCCGCGAGTGGTTCCAGGTGCGTGAAGAAGACGTGTCGATCCTCGGGTGCGAGCATCGACGCGACGGAGGCGGCGACACCGCGCTGCAGGGAGAATTCGATGAGGACCAGCTTGACGAGGACCTGCAAGCGGTCGACGGGGTCGATGCGGTCCGCGAGTTCGCGCGCGGCCAACGCCATGAATCGCGTCATCTCGCGTTCGGACCAGGCCAGCAACAGTGTGGTCCGGTCGGGGAAGTAGTTGTACACCGCGGTGCGCGCCACTCCCGCCCGTTCCGCGATCGTCTGCAGTTTGAGGTCCTGCCAAGGTCTTTGGTGCAGTTCGACGGCGAACGCGTCGAGCATTGCGTCACGCGTCGCAGCCTTGTGCTCGGCCAGCGTGGTCCCACCTGTCAGTTTGGGCATCGGCGGTGTTCCTCGTTCGTGGTCGGGGCGTCGTGGCCGAACAGTTCGGCCACGACCCACGGGTCACCCTGCAACGCCGCCAGCCGATCGAGGACGAGGACGGTCGACACGCGCTCGAGGGCCGCGGCGACGGCCTCGATCTGGATCTCCGACAGGCTGCCGCGCCGCGCCAGGCGCTCGAGCTCCACCGCGACCGTTCGTCTCGTTCTGAGCCGAACCGCGCCGACGACGTCCGCCGGTCCGCTCACGCGCGAGCCCTCCGCCACAGATCGGCGGTGGCACGGACCGTCGCGACCGCGAGCGCCAGGACCACGAGCACATTCACGAGATAGAGATCGCTCACGACTGCGAGTCGGGCGGCATGGCCGTGCAGCATCGGCGGGAACATCGCGGCGACGAACAATCCCAGCGACAGACCCGTCACGCGGTCTCCGGCGCGCGCGAGCGGAACGGACAGTACCTGGACGATGGCGGCGAACTGGGCCGCGTAGCCCAGATTCAGCAGGAGCGCGGAATCGGCCGAATTCTGCCAGCCGACAGCCAGTTGCGCCGAAGCGAGAATCACCGCGGACGCGGCGGCGCCGGCCAGGGCCGACAACGCCATCTGCCGGCGCCGCGGTAGCCGGATCCCGTCGGTATGAACGTGTACATCGATCGTCGGCACCGAGTCGACCCTTCTTTATGACGACAAGTCGTCACAAAAACTAGCAGGACGCCTTTCGTGTCGTCCCGCACGGCCCGTGATCGCCAGTCGGGTGGTCTGCTGCCTAGCAACCCTGCAGGGTGAGGTCTGCGACCGTCTCGACCACGTCGAAGATCGAGTGCCGTCGCCGGAAGGCCGAAAGCTGCCGTCGAGCACCGTTTCCCGCTGCCACCCGACGCCGGAGCCCGTCTTCTGCGACGGCTCGCAACCCCTGGTGGTCGAGGGCGTCGCCCACGCTGTCGATCATCCGCTCGAGCAGGACCGAGGCGGGGACGACGGTCACCGTCGCGGGGTCCACACCCACGCCGTCCAGCCCGTCGCGGGCGGCGCGCCAGTAGGCGGCGTCGAGCACGTGGCCGGGTACATCCGCGACGTCCGAGCCGGCTTCTGCGTCTCGCAGCGCCGTCACCACGAGCGCGCGCACGAGTACCGCGAGCAGCACCGACTCCTCGACGGTCGCCGGAACGTCGCTCACCCGCACTTCCACCGTCGGAAACCGTGCGGACGGCCGCACGTCCCAGTAGACCATTCCACGATCGAGGATGTTGCCGGTGTCGACCATCGCCGCGACGACGCGGTCGAACTCGTGCGCATCCCTGAACAGTGGGGGAGCGCCGGCGCTGGGCCAGCGTCGCCACATGACCGAACGCCAACTCGCACAACCGGTATCGACCCCGCTGTAGATCGGGGAGTTCGCAGTGAGAGCCAACAGCGATGGCAGCCAGGGGCGTAGGCGGTTGCCGACTGCGATCGCACAGTCCCGGTCCGGCACCGCCACGTGGATGTGGCAGCCGCACACGCCGTGCTGCCGCGCCAGGATCCCGAAGGCTCGCTCCATCGATCGGTAACGGTCGTCGTCGCTGACCTGGTGTTCGCGGGGTCCGACGAGAGGGACCGCGGAGGCGAGCAGTCGACAGCCGCATCGGGCCGCCGCCTGCGCGGCCGCGGAACGCAGCTGGGCCAGCTGCGTGGTCAGCTCCTCCGGCCCGGTGCACACCGGGGAGGTCGTCTCGATCTGACAGGCACCCAGTTCGCGTTGGAGCTCCACACCGGCGCGGTGAGCTTCGGCGACCACGGCGTCGTTGTCCATCCGCGGCCACGCGGTGACCGGGTCGACGAGGAGGAACTCTTCCTCGACCCCGACGGTGGGATTCCACCGCGACGGCATCGCACCCTCTCGCGTCGCTACGGACGGAAGACCGCGCGGACGCAACCGTCCTGCTTCTTCTTGAACATCTCGTAGCCCCGGACCGCGTCCTCGAGCGGGAGGTCGTGGGTGGCGAGTACCGCGGGATCGAGTTCACCCCGCTGCACGTGCTCGAACAGCCTGGGGAGATAGCGCTGCCCGTGCTGCTGCGCGGAGCGGATCGTCAGACTCTTGTTGGTCACGGCGCCCATCGGGAACTTGTCGGTCACCCCGTAGACCCCGAGCACGGAGACCACTCCGCCCTTGCGGCAGGCGAGTACGGCCTGCCGCAGTGATGTCGCGCGGTCGGTCTCGAGTCGCAGCAGCTGCTTGGTGCGGTCGTAGAGTTCCTGCACTCCGGTACCGTGGCCCTCCATCCCGACGGCGTCGATGCACGCGTCGGGACCGCGTCCCCCGGTGCTCTCACGTAGTACCTCGCGCACGTTGCAGTCGGTGTAATCCACGGTCTCGGCGTGGCACACGGTGCGTGCCATCTCGAGACGCTCCGGGAACCTGTCGATCACGATCACCCGGTCGGCGCCGAGCAGCAGCGCGCTCTTCGCAGCCATCAGACCCACTCCGCCGGCGCCCCAGACGGCGACCGTGTCACCGGCGGAGATGTCGCAGAAGTCGGCACCCATGTAGCCGGTCGGCACCGCATCGGAGAGGAACAGGGCCTGCTCGTCGGATATCCCGTCGGGCACCGGGAAGCAATTGGAGTCGGCGAACGGCACCCGGATGTACTCGGCGTGCGAGCCCTGGTAGCCCCCGAAGGGGTGGGTGTAGCCGTAGATCCCGCCGGTTGGGTAACCGAAAACCGGTTGCTGCAGATGGGCATTGGGGTTGGCGGTGTCGCACACCGACGGCAGGTCGTGGTCGCAGTACCAGCACGACCCGCAGCTGATGAACGAGGGCACCACCACCCGCGTCCCGGTCCGGATCCGGGTGACCTGCGGGCCGGTCTCGACCACCTCGCCCATGAACTCGTGGCCGAAGACGTCGCCTTCTCGCATCCCCGGTAGGTAGCCGTCGATGAAATGCAGGTCGGACCCGCACGTCGTGGTCAGGCGTACCTCGACGATCGCGTCGTGAGGATTGACCAGACGCGGATCGTCGACGGTTTCCACGGCCAAGTCGTTGACGCCGTTCCAACACAGAGCGCGCACGGGACCTCCTCCGGTTGTCGATCACTGCCCACTACGGCGGGCGCTGGGGTTGTCGCGCAGGGTGGGGACCTCCCCGGTCTGCAGCAGAGCGCGCGCCCGGTAAAGGACTGCGAACGCCGCGAGCGACGACAGGAACTCCGGTAGCGGGGTCCGGGCTCGCAGCGTGACCTCGGTGCCGAGCCCGTGGGGCGCGTCCCGGAAGCCCAGGACGAATCCGGGGGTCGGGCCGGTCGCGTCGCCCCCGGTCGTCGTGAACCGGAAGCCGTCCTCGTCCTCTCGGAGGGTCGCGCGCCACGACTCGGCGTCGTCGGGTGAACCGACCGGGCTCCAGACATACTCCCCGGCAACATCGCCCGCTCGGACTTCCGCGGCCTGGTCGAAGACCGCGGACAGCGATTGGGGGTCGCGCCAGAACTGTGTCACCTCGTCGCGGGGGCGGGCGATGGTGACCGACTGGGTGGCGTCCGACTTCGACACGTGGCCGACGGCCTCGCCCACCACCTGGCCCACCTTCTGCACGACGTTGTCCAGATAGATCATGGGTCCTCCGAGGTGCTCAGCTGTCGTCCTCGTCCTTGTCGGACTGGCGCACGACGTCCGGCGCGTTCTCGCGGGTTGCCATTCCGCCGTCGCGACCGTGATCGGCCGGACCCGGGGGGTCGGCGTGGACGTCGTCCTTCGGTGCGGGGCGGTGGGTCTCGTCGGTCATCTCGAACCTTTCCGGTCTGTGTGTAGTGGGTGCCCGGCTCCGCTGTGGCTCAAACGAAGTCCAGCGGATTCGCCGCTCAGTGCTCTTTCACCACCCGGAACTTCTCCAGCGAGGTGTCGGAGGCGTCCGGGATGTTCATGCCCGCAGCGACGCCGCTGCGGAGGTAGTCGATCACCGCTCGGTCGAGACGCTCGCCCGGCACCACTGCGGGGATGCCCGGGGGATACGGCGTGATCTGTTCGGCGGCGATCCTGCCGTCGGCGTCGCCGGCATCCACCATCTCGATGTCTCCGAAGAAGGCGTCCCGTGGGGAGAGCACCGACTCGAGTTGGAGTTCGTCGGGACTCGGAAGGCGAATCTCGTGGGGCGCCGGGAACGACTCCGCCGCACGGGCGACGGCCCGGAGGGCGTCGACCAGGCGATCGACGGTGGCGTCGTCGTCGGCGAGGGACATCGTGGCGAGGATTCGCCGATGGTCGGTCATGCCGAGATCGATGTGACAGTGTTCGCGCAGCCAATCGGTGCACTGGTATCCGGACACACCGAGGTCGCTCACGTCGACGAGAACCTGGAGCCGGTCCAGATCGTGTGAGGCCTCCTCACCCAGCAGGCGGTCCTCGAGCACGGTGAGACCGTCGATGCCGTTGATTTGCTCGCGGGCGCGCGCGGCCCGTGTGAGCGCGCGTCCGAGCAGGTCGTGGCCGTGCTCGACCATCTGCCGCCGCCAGCCGTCCATGGCCGAGTACAGCATCACGTTCGGGCTGGTGGTCATCAGCAGGTCGGCGCACTGCGCCAGGTACCGGCCCTCTACGAGGTCGCCCTGTACGTGGTAGACCGAGCCCTGTTCGAAACCGGCTCCCATCTTGTGGACGCTGACCACGCAGACATCGGCGCCGGCGTCCATCGCCCAGGTGGGTAGGTCTTCGTGGAACGGCAGGTGTGCGCCCCATGCCTCGTCGACGATGAGCGGCTTGCCGCGCTCGTGGCACACATCGGCGATGCCCGCGATGTCGGCACACGTGCCGTACGGGCTCGGGCTGACGATCAGCGCTCCTGCCGCGTCGGGGTGCTTCTCCCACGCGGAACGGACCTGCTCGGGGGAGGGCGGATGGGAGAAATGCATCTCCTCGTCCCACCTCGGGGTGATCCAGCGGGGCGTGACGCCGCTGAAGACCAGTCCGGCGACGATCGACTTGTGAGAGTCGCGGGCGACGAGGAGGCCGCCCGGATCGTCTCCCGCAACCGCCATCATCGCCGCCTTGACCGACAGCGAACTGCCGCAGGTGGAAAAGAAGGCCTGGTCCGCGCCGACCGCCTCTGCCATCAGCTTCTCGGCGTTCGACAGATAGCCCGCCGACGACAGGCGATCGTCGAGGCCTCCGGACGCCAGGACGTCCGCGCGAAACGGCTCGTCGCCCAACACGTCGCGAACCCGCGCGTCGGCGCCGCGGCCCTGGCGGTGCCCGGGCGGCGAGAAGCCGTAACGGTCCAATCGGTGGTACTCCTGCAAGGCCTCCAGCAGAGGCGCCCGTGACTGGTCCATGACCCTCACGTACCCCGTCGGTCGGAAACGCAATCCGACGCACTCAGACCTCGCGTGGCGGGCCCTTCGAGGACCCGGCCGTCCGCGGCGAAGCGGGAGCCGTGCAGCGGACAGTCCCAGCTGCGTTCGCTGTCGTTCCACCGGACGATGCCCCCGAGATGGGGACACACTGCCGACACCCGGTGGGTCCGCCCGTCGACCGTGCACACGGCTCGAGGAACCGGAACCCCGGGTTGGACCCTGCCCTCGCCCTCCGCAGGCGACGACGAGCGGAATCCGACGACGGGCCCCACCCATCCCTTCACCATCTCGACCGCCACGCCGGCGTTGAGTTCGAGAGTGGGCAGAGCGCTTCGGGGTGCGCGACTCAGTGCCCACGGGTCGAAGGTCGCCGCCCACGCCGGCGGCTCGCCGTCGATTCGCGCGGCGATCACGGCCGCGGCGGCGACGGCGTTCGTCATACCCCACTTGTCGTACCCGCTGGCGATCAGGATCCGATCGTCGGTGGGGAGCAATCCGCCGACCACCGGCAACTGATCGGCCGAGTGGTAGTCCTGAGCCGACCACGTATGGGTGACCTCCCCGCCGGGAAAGTGGCGACGGGTCCAGTCGATCAGATCCGCGACACGCGGCTGCGTCGGTCCGCCGCGACCGACGGTGTGCCCGTTGCCGCCGACGATCAGCAGATCGCCGTCCGGGTTGGGCGCGTAGCGTAGCGACCGCGTAGGGGAGTCGGCGGACAGGTACATCCCTCGGGGCGGCTGGTCCGTACCGGCGACCGCGATGCAGTACGACCTTTGCGGTTCGAGTCTGGCGAAGAAGGACCCGCGGTCGAGGACGGGTGTTCCGGTCGCGAGGACCACCCGGTCGGCCACGAGCTCGCCCCCACCGTCGTGGCGGACGGCGAGGCCGCCCGGCGTCCGCCCGACCGACCGCACGCGAGTGTTCTCGACGACGGGGACGCCACGCCCGCGCAGCTCGCGCACGAGCGCGGTCACGAGGTCGACGGGATCGAACTGCGCCTGATCGGCAAGCCCGATCGCGCCGGTCACCGGGAACGGCAACTCAGCCGCTTCGTCCCAACCGACGTCGAGGCCGGCTTCGGTTGCGGCATCGAACTCGGCGGCGAGCGCCGTCGCGCCCTCGGACGATGTGGCGTAGGTGTACGCCGTTTCCCTCTGCACCGGCACCTCGAAACTGCGGCACAGGTCCAGAAGCCGCCGTCGGCCGTCCCGGTTGGCCTCGACGTAGGCGCGTACGACGTCCGTGGGGTAACGCTCGGCGATCTGCGACAGCTTCGTGCCCTGCAAAAGCGAGATCTTCCCCGTCGTGCGACCCGTCGTCACCGAACCCGCACGGCGGCCCTCGAGGACCGCCACCGTGGCCCCCGCCCGGGAGAGTTCGAACGCGGTACACAATCCGGTCAATCCTGCACCGACCACCACCGTGTCGAACCGGCTGCCGTCCGGAAGGGGCGGACTCGATGCGGGGCGGGGGCGGTCGAGCCACAGCGAGGGGTCGTTCACGGGCTCAGTGGTTACGCAGTTCGGAGATGAGATCGGCCTTGCGCTTGGAGCTGTAGCCCGACAGGCCGATCTCCTTGGCGCGCTTCTTCAGTTCGTCGACGGTCCAGTCCTCGTAGGACTGCGACTTGCCACCCTTGCGGCCCACGTCCGAACGCCCACGGTCAGCGCTCGCATTCGCGATTCGGGCGGCCTTCTCCTTGGACGCGCCCTTCTCCCGGAGCTTCTCGTACTGCTTCTCATCCTTGATCGACGAGCGTGCCATGGTCGTCTCCCTCCAATGCGTGTGCTGCCTGGCTGTCGCATACCCAGCAGTCCGCGTGGCTACACCTTCGGCGTGGACAGGCGTCGGCCAGGCCGGCTCAGCGGCGTCCGTCGCCGTGTTCGGGGCGGTCGTCGGCCGCCTTGCCCTGCGCCATCACGCGCCGCCACCACGGTTCGAGGGGGCTCGGTTGCGGATATCGGACGTCGGGCGACCCCTCGGCACCTTCGGTGTCGTCGTCCGGCTCGGGGGGCGCCCGATGTCTGCGTCTGATCATGTGGGAAGGTTCCCGCCCCGTGAGGATTCGAAACCCTCGCAGAGACAACCCAGAAGGCACCGTCCATGCACGCTGCTGTCACCCCGCGACGTTTGCATTTCGGCGGTACGGGTAGGTCTTCCGAATGACGTCCCACTTCCCAGCGCCGGGCGAGCCGGTCGGTGCCACGACCGACGAGGGATCTTCCGCGATTCCGGTCGTCGCCGGGCTCCGGGCGATCGGAGCGGTCACCGCACTGGGACTGCCGTCGGTCGCCTCCGGCATCATCGCCCGGCGGCATCTGGTCATGCCGCTACTCGAGAAGGCACGGGCCGACGCGTTGTCGATCGAGATGTTCCGACGGCTGCGTGACGAATTCGGTCGTGGTCCGATCGAATTCCGCTTGCCGGGCCGCCGGGTGGTCCTGCTGCTGGACCCCGACGACGTCGCGCGGGTGCTCGACGACAGCCCGGACCCGTTCACGCCGGCGAATCGAGAGAAGCGGGCGGCGCTGGGGGCGTTCCAGCCGCATGGGGTCCTCATCTCGCAGGGCGATATCCGCGCGCGACGGCGCGTGGTCAACGAGGCGGCACTGGAGACCCCGAAGCCGCTGCACGGTGCGTCCGACAGCATGGCCCGGACGATCGACCGGGAGATTTCCATCTTCGCGCAGCAGGTGGGGGAGACCGGCGCGTTCACGGCGGCCGACTTCACCCGGGTCTGGTGGAGAATCGCTCGCCAGGTGACACTGGGGGAAAGTGCGCGGGACGACACGGACGTCACCGATCGGCTGTGGAAGCTCCGCGCCAACGGCAACTGGTCGTACCTCACTCCGCCGCGCCGACGCCTGCGGGATCGGTTCTTCGAGAGTCTCTACGACTACGCCGACCGTGCCGAGCCGGGCACCCTCGTCCACGCGCTCGCGTCGGTGGAGACGGCTCCGGCCGTCGATCCGGTGGGGCAGATCCCGCACTGGCTCTTCGCATTCGACGCGGCCGGGATGGCGACCCTGCGTGCGCTCGCACTCCTTGCCGCGCACCCCGACCGGCTCGCCGAGGTTCGTCGGGAGGCGTCGGAGCGACCCGTCGGGAACGCGGCCACCCTGCCGATCCACCGGGCCTGCATTCTGGAGTCGCTTCGCTTGTGGCCGACGACGCCGGCAATTCTGCGGGATTCGACTCGGCCCACCGTGTGGCGGACCCCGGGTGGCGCGAGGGCCACGGTGCCCGAGGGAAGCATGTTCATCATCCTCACCCCGCCGCTGCACCGCGACCGGGACCGCTTCGACTTCGCCAACGCGTTCACCCCCGACATCTGGATCGACGGGCGTGCCGACGGCTTGCACACGCTGCTGCCTTTCAGCGGTGGCCCCGCCGAATGCCCCGGACGCAACGTCGCCCTGTTCGTATCCAGCACGGTGCTGTCCGCGGTCGTGACGGCATTCGACCGGATCGAACAGGTGAGTGCACCACGACTGCAACCGGGCGGGGACCTGCCTCCGACCCTCAACCACTACGGCTTGAAATTCGCGGCGGCCCAGGGCAGCCGCGCAACGACCGAGGAGAACACATGATCATCATCGGACTGATCCTCCTGATCGCCGCCGTCGCGATCGGGGTGGCCGGCGTCGTGAACAACACCGGCACCGCACACGAACTCCAGGACGACTTCACGGTGTTCGGTGTCCACGTGACCGGGTCCACCGGAACGCTCTTCCTGGCGGGACTGGTCGTCGGCGCCGCGGGCATGCTGGGACTCGCGCTGCTGCTCGCCGGTGCGCGGCGGACCTCGCGCAAGGCCCGTTACGCCCGCCACGAGTTGGAGCGCAGGGACGCCGCGGCGGTGCCGGCCGGTGATGCGGCTGTCTCGCCCACCACCCGCGCCGAGGCCCCCCGCACGGAGACGACGCAGCAATCGGAACACCCGCGGAGCCTGCGCCATCCGTTCGGTGGCGATACCGGGCCGGGGACCCCTCGTCCCTCGCACTGACCGCGGTACACCGATCGCGTGGAACTATGTGAACGGTGTGCCACCGGTGATTCCGAGGACTTCACCAGTGATGTAGCTGGATTCGGGCGAGGCGAAGAACACGTACGCGGGCGCGAGTTCGGCGGGCTGCCCCGGCCTGCCGAGCGGGACGTCCTTGCCGAACTCGCGGTACTGCTCGGGTGGCATCGTGGCCGGGATGAGCGGTGTCCAGATCGGCCCCGGTGCAACGGCATTGACCCGAATCCCCCTGCTTGCCACGTCGTCGGCCAACGCCTTGGTGAAGTCCACGATCCCGGCTTTGGTGGTGGCGTAGTCCATCAGGGAGGGTGATGGGTTGGTGCCCTGGATGGAGGATGTGTTGATGATCGTGGAGCCGGCCGGCATGACCGCGACGGCGAACTTGCACAACCAGAACAGCGCGTAGAGATTGGTCTTCATCACGCGGTCGAACTGTTCGGTCGAGATGTCCGCGATCCCGCCCGGCGTCGCCATCTGGTACGCCGCGTTGTTGACGAGGATGTCCAGTCCTCCGAAGGATTCCACCGTGGACTCCACCAGGGCGCGACAGTGTTCCTCGGAGCGGATGTCGCCGGGGAGGGCGAGCGCGCGTCGACCCGCATCCTCGATCAAACGCATGGTCTCCCGAGCGTCCGGCTCCTCCTCCGGAAGGTAACTGACGGCGACGTCGGCCCCCTCTCGCGCGAACGCTACGGCCACGGCCCTTCCGATCCCCGAGTCACCGCCGGTGACGAGCGCCCGGCGCTGTGCCAGACGGCCGGCTCCGCGGTAGTCCTGCTCGCCGTGGTCGGGGCGGGTAGTCATCTCCTGGGTGAGGCCCGGGTGCGCGATCGGTTTCTGGCCCTCGAGGTCGGGGATCGGAAAGCGCGTGGTGGGATCCTGCAGCGAATCACGTTCGGACATTGCAGTTCTCCTTCGGTCGGAAGGTCCTGGTCCCACCGTGCACGCCTCGCCGGATCCTGTCCACTGCCGGCAGCGTGTTTGAGGACGCCCCTGATCGGTTATGTCCCACAGACAGCCCTGGAATCGGAGGTGATGGGTGTGGTGAATGCGTTGACGTTTCTGCGCGCCGAGCACGAGAGCGTTCTCGGCATGCTGGAGGTGCTCGAAGGGTCGGGCCCGGGATCACCCGGCCGGGACGACATGGTCGCGAATCTCGTGATCGCGGAGTCTCGTCACGAGGCCATCGAACAGGAGATCTTCTGGCCCATCGTCCGCGACGCGGTCCCGGGGGGCGACGAGCTGGCGGACACGGCGATCGGCCAGGAGATGGACGGAGAGAAGTTGCTCGACACCATCGAGCACGGGTCCGCGGGGGACGAGGACTACGAGTCGGCTCTGCGCGAGTTTCTCGCCGCGGCAAGGGAGCACATCGAGTACGAACAGAATCAGGTGTGGCCACTCGTGACGGAGGCCGTTCCCGCCTCGGACCTCGAGGACGCAGGGAACCGACTGGAGGCGGCCCGTAAGCGTGCTCCGACACGTCCTCACCCGAACACACCACCGCGGCCGGCTGTTCTCAAGACCACCGGCGCCATGGCTGCGGCGGTGGACAAGGTTCGCGACGTGCTCAGCGGACGCGGTCGGCACCATCCGCCCGAGACGCCGCCGAGCTGACCGGGACAGCTCACCACGACGAAGGGATGCTCCCCGCCGATCGCGGGGAGCATCCCTTCGTCGCGCATCTGTCGGTCGTGAGGTCAGTTCGCGGGGACGTGCTGCTCGTGCGTGAACGGCTTGGTGCCGTGAACCGCAGGGCCGCCTTCGGGGCTCTCGGTCTCGCCCCGGTTGGTGCTGTCCTCACTGCGCAGCCACTGGTCGGCAGGAGCCTCGACGTAGCGCCACTCCGTGCCCTCGGGCCACGGGCCTTGGCCTTCGTTCCACGGCCCGCGGACCGATCCACCGTTGGACATGTTGAACGCGACGTTCTGGAAGCGATCGTCGCCGGGCAGTTGGCCGGGCGGGAAGTTGACGGGCAGTTCGTTGAGGGCGGCGGTGAACTGCTGGTAGTGCGCCACTTCCCGCGTCATCAGGAACGTCAGGGTGTCCTGCGCACCCGGATCGTCCGTGAACTGCTTGAGGTACTCGTAGACGATCTTCGCCCGCGACTCCGCCGCAAGATTGCTCCGCAGATCCACCGACGGATCCCCATTGGAGTTGACGAAGGTTCCCGACCACGGGGTGCCCGCCGAATTCACGACGTCGGGGCCGCCGCCGGTGAGGCTCAGATAGGTCGGGTTCACCGCGACCTGGTGGATCGCCTGTTCCCGGCCGTCGGCCGTCGCGACGACCGGCATCCAGTCGCAGCGCTCGTTCGCCTGCTTGAGGTCGTCGTTGAGACCGTCCAGAAGCATCGTGATCATCGAGCCGACGATCTCGAGATGGCTGAACTCCTCGGTGGCGATATCCATGAACAGGTCGTACATCTTCGGGTTCTTGCGCCGCAGGACGAATGCCTGCGTGAAGTACTGCATGGCGGCCTTGAGTTCACCGTTGGCGCCGCCGAACTGTTCCTGCAGCAGCGTCGCGAACTGTGGGTCGGGCCTGTCGATCCGGACTTCGAACTGGAGATCCTTGTTGTGGGTGAACATGTCACTTCCTTCGGGACGCGGTAGTTCGGACGTTGCCGAGATACCCGCCGCGGCGCGGAGGAATCCTCGACCGGCGTGGCCGTCGCCGATCGTGACGCGAACGCAATATCGGCACCGGCGGCACCCCACGCGGAGCCGGTTTCGAGCGCTCGGCTGCGGGGTAGTCGATTTTCAGGACCGGGTGACGGATACGGCATCGACGGAGGCGTTGTGAAGATCGGATACAAATTGTTCGCGGAGGCGTACTCGCCCGCCGAGCTCGTGCGGCAGGCGGTTCGGGCAGAGGAGGCGGGTTTCGACTTCGTCGAGATCAGCGATCACTTCCACCCCTGGCTGCACGATCAGAACCACTCCGGTTTCGCGTGGTCGATCCTCGGATCCATCGCCGCGAAGACGTCGACCCTCGAACTGGCCACCGGGGTGACGTGTCCCTTCGTCCGCTACCACCCGGCGATCATCGCGCAAGCGGCGGCCACGACAGCACTCCTGTCCGACGGCAGATTCGTGCTGGGGCTGGGAACCGGGGAACGACTGAACGAGCACGTCGTGGCCCGCGGGTGGCCACCGGCGTCGACCCGTTCGGCGATGCTGCGCGAGTCGATCGAAATCATCCGTTTGCTGTGGAGCGGCGGCTATCACAGCTACAGCGGTCGACACCTCGAGCTCGAGGACGCGCGTGTGTTCGACTTGCCGGAGCAACTGCCTCCGATCATCGTGGCGGGATCGGGAGCGCCGGCGGCGAAGATCGCGGCCGATCTCGGCGACGGATTGTTCGCGACCGAGCCCGACCCGGATCTGATCGCCCAGTACGAGAAGGAGGGGGGAGCGGGACGGCGATACGCCGAGGTCCCGCTGTCCTGGGCGCCGACGGAGGACGCGGCCCTGCAGTCTGCGCACAAGCTGTTTCGCTTCTCGGCTACCGGGTGGAAAGTGCAGGCCGAGTTGCCGAATCCGGTCAATTTCGAGGCCGCCGCATCCGTTGTCCGGGAATCGGACACGGCCGAGAGCTTCGGCTACGGGCCCGATCCGGAAGGTCATCTGGAGCGCATTCGCGAGTACGGCGAAGCCGGCTTCGATCATCTCGCCCTCGTCAACGCGGGACCGGATGTCGACGGGTTCTTCGATTTCTACGTGCGGGAGATTGCACCGGCGTTGGCCTAGGCCGTGCCGGACGAGACAGGCGAGAGAAGGTGCAGTGATGCCGAAGACGACCAAGACCGGACAGCCGAAGAAGCAGGAGCTGCCGGAAACACTGCTGCGCTCGCCCGCGAAGGCGCAACGGACCTTCGCCAAGGCGCACGACTCGGCGGTCGAAGAGTACGGCGAAGGTGAGCGAGCACACAGGGTCGCGTACGCGGCGCTCAAGCACAGCTTCGAGAAGGTCGGCGACCACTGGGAGCCGAAGGCCGAGAAGGGGCCGTCGGACGCACGGGCGCGCAGCGGAGGCCCGCAGGCCTCCGGCCGCACCGCTGAGGGCGTCGACGCCAACGCCAGCAGACGTCACCTCTACGACATCGCTCGGAAACTCGATATCCACGGCCGGTCGACGATGAACAAGGGGGAGCTTGTCGATGCCATCGAGAAGGAGAACCGACGCCGGAGTGCCGCAGCGCGAAGTTGAGACGAGACGCGGGCCCCCAATACACAGCGCAAGCGCTGTCGCCCGACTATTCGGTCACCAGACCGGCCGGGGCGTTCCGTGTTTCCCGATCTCCTCGAGTGCGACCACCAGCGATGCCATTGTGTCGGCGCCGATCGTCGTGCTCGCTGCTTCCCAGCAGCGGAGGGCTGCGTCAGTAGCCGCAGCGGTCACATCGACACCGGCGGAGGTGAGCCGTACGAGCTGCGAACGGCGATCGCTTCGGTGGGGGTGTTTGCTCACATACCCCGACGCGACCAACTCGTCGACCATCACAGCTGCGGACTGTTTCGTGATACCCAGGTAGGCCGCTATTTCGCTGACGGTGGCCCCGTCGCCGGCCACTCTGCGAAACAACAAGCCATGCGCCGGGCGTAGCGACGAATGCCCCGCCGCGACCACGGCGGCATTGATCCGCTCTGCCAGTGCGGATGAGCTTCGCATCAGCAGTATCAGCAGATCGGCGCGCGGTTCGTCCCTTGACATGTCGTCAGCCTACCTGTCCAATAAAGACAGTAAAACTGACGAAAGGGGATCGACATGCCGATTCGACGAAGCGGCGATCACGACACCCACCAAATGCACGGCGCGAAATTCCACTCCTATGTGGCGCCCTCTCGCGGCAGTCGACAGCTGTGCGCTTGGCGGACGGATCTCGTGCCGGGAAGTGCTGGCGCATCGCACACGGTTTCGCATGAGGAGGTCCTTCTCGTGCTTGATGGAACACCTGTGATCACGCTGGACGACAGCCGATTTGAACTCTCGGTGGGAGATGTCGTGTTCGTTCCGGAGTCCGCGACTGTTCAGCTCGACAACCCCAACGGCAGTGTCGCCTCGTTGTGGGTGACGACATCGGTGGGCATGACGGCCATCACTGCGGACCGCGGAACCATAACCCCGCCGTGGGCGTCCTGATCCCCCTCGGGTTCGACAGCTCCGGGACCATTTCACCGTCCAGCGGCAGAAGCGCCGCCCGGTGGACCGATCGGAGTCCGATCCTCTCCCGGCGCCGACGCAGGCTCCCTCCACGCACCTCTCCGGTCATCCTCAGGGAGCGGCTATGCGGCGCCGAAATCGCTTCGGGGCCATCCCTGTTGTCGCGAACCCCGTCTTGAGAGTCGCCCGAGGAGGCGGACCGGAGGCTGGGGTGTCGCTCCGCGCTTCGGGCACTATGGCGTGTTCTCCGCTGCGTTCCACGGGTATGCCGCGCTGCTATATTTCGCCGGCGCGGCCACTCTCGGAGTCGTGAGCGGCGAACATGTCCACAAGACCTTGCGGTGACGCCGCGCTGAAGAGGATGTCGAGGCTCTGCGCGGATTCGGCGGCCGCCTCGGTGGCGCGAGGAAACAGTTCGGCTTCGTAGGCGGCGAGTGCGGTCTCGGTGTCGCCAGGGTGGTCAACGATGGCAAGTGCGAGCAGTGCCCCGTCGTACATTGCAAGGTTGGCGCCCTCTCCGGCGAAAGGCGACATTACGTGCGCGGCATCGCCGAGGAGTGTGACCCCGGGGACGCGCGGCCATGAGTGTCCGACGGGGAGGGCGTTGACGCGGCGCGGGGTCAGGCCGGTATCGGAGTTGGTGACCAGACCGCGGAGCGCGTCGTTCCAGCCGTCGAGCAGGTCGAGGATGGTTTGTTGGGCGGTGGCGGTGTCGGAGAAGTCGATCGTGTCGATCCAGTCTTCGTCGATGCGGATGCCGAGGTAACTGTGCAGGCTGCCGTCGGTTTCACGATGACCCAGGATTCCTGTGTTTCCGCGGAATGCGAACAGCATTCCACCGCCCATGATCTCGGCCTGGGCGGGGCGTCGTTCGTCGGCGTCGAACAGGTCTGCTTCGACGAACGAGATTCCTGTGTACGCGGGTGTGGCGTCGGAGATCAGTGACCGCACTCTCGACCACGCGCCGTCGGCTCCGATGAGGAGGTCGGTGGTGATGGTTTCACCATTCGTGAATGTCACTTCGTGGCGGCCGGTTGTGCCTGCGTCCGCGTGGATGTGGATGGCTTTGTGACCCCAGCGGATGGTGTCGTCGGGTAGTGAATCGATGAGCATGTCACGGAGTTGGCCGCGGTCGACTTCAGGCCGCGTGAGGGTTCCGTCGTCTGCTTCGTCGCGGAGGATCGCGCCGGTGTGGTCGACTATGCGCATTGCTTCGCCGCCGGGGCGGACCAGTGCGGCGAAGGGTGCCCACAGATCCGCGGCGTGGATGGCCTTCTGGCCGTTGTAGTGGTGGATGTCGAGCATGCCGCCCTGGACGCGGGCGTCACGGGTCGGTTCGAGTTCGAACACGGCGGATTCGATGCCGTGGCTGTGGAGGACACGAGCGGCTACCAGGCCGCCGAGACCGCCGCCGATAATCGCGATGGGGTAGTGCTTGGGCATGGTGCTCCTTGGTGAGGCCCGCTGTGGTCAGGGCGCATCGTGGTGTGTGTCTGGTGTTGGTGTGGCGGAGATTCCGGTGAGGAGTGCCCGGATGGACCACGAAATGCGTTCGGCTGGTGTGCCGCCGAGGATCGAACCCGCGTGTGCAGTGAGATGGGGGAGGGCTTGTGGGTCGGCAGATCGGATCGCTGACGTGAGATGCATTGATTTGGCTTCGTTCTCGCCGAGATGGTCGCGGTTGGTGGGCGCCGGAGTGCTGTGCTCGGCGGCAGTCGCGGTGACGTACTGCAGTAGGAGATCGGCACCCCATGAAGCGCGGGCGGGCTCGATACCGCCTCCTAGGAGCAACCCGAGGACCCGGTCGAACAATCGAAGTGAGCTCGGTCCTGCCGGGCGGAGTGCAACTGCCGATCGCGCCAGACCGGGATATGTGAACAGCACGTCGGTGTAGTCCGCCAGTAGATTCTCGAGCCGTGTCTGCCAGTTCCCGTCTGCGCCTACCTCCAGTGACCCGATGAGTTCGTCCAGTACCGCGTTGTGGAGTTCGGTGGTGTTGGCCACGTAGACGTACAGCGAGGATGCGCCGGTGTCGAGCGCCTGTGCCACGCGACGCAGAGTGGCCTTCTCGAGGCCCTCGGCGCGCATGATCTCGATGGTTGCGCCGATGATCCCTTCGCGGGATAACGCCGGCTTGGCGGGTCGTTCGCGTCGGCTACGGATCGAAACTGCCTTCTCCATACCGACCACGTTACACGAACATGTTCGTAACGAACATGTTCGTACTGGCCGGAGTGTTCGCACTGTGGTTCGGCGAGCTCGAGCAGAAGACGGTCGACCACGATCGGCATGTTCGGCCTGCGTCGTGCCCTGCTGGTCGGCGAGGTGCGTCGAGATCGGCACTCGTCGGAGTGTCGCGGTGCATGTTCACCATCGCCTCGAGCGGCCGCAACCGCTGGGCAATCCGGGCGCGGGCAGGCGTGCGGCCCAGCAGTCAGCCAGGTGGGGAAGCGGACGTACTTCGTGGCCCGCCGTTAGGATCGTCACATGCGGTGCACCTTCGAGGGTGGAAACCTTACGGGGAGCTATCTCGACGTCGACGAACGAGAGATCGGCCCCTATCGGACCCGTCAGATGTGCTGCCCCGATCAGCCGGCCGATCAGGTTCGGAGTCACGGTCGCTGCGTGTGCATCCGGACAGAACGGACAAGGGAACACGATGGAGCATCCTGGGTCGTGTTCACCCACTACGGAGACTGGGTGAACTACGAACCTGGCAAGGCGTAGGCACGGCCGACTGGCAGCCGGTCCCTCATCCGCACATCCCGCTGCTATTCGTACCGGGCCTTCCCGCCGCAGTTTGTTGCCTTTCGTAGTTCTCCTCGCTGGGCCGGCCTTGGTCCCGTGAATTGTGTACGGACGGAACGGCCCCTACGCAAGCGATGTCGGCAAGTTGGCGCGGGCACGGGCACGGGCACGAACACTCCATCCCTGTGTTGAACGCGAACGAAGAACCACTCTGCCTGCGCTGCAAGGGGATTTCCTTGGATGTCGCAGCCAACGGAAGTGACCTCTACCAGGCAGGTAGTGGCGATCCGAAGCCCGGCTCTCGGTCGATCGCGCAGCTCAGGTGTCAATGGGCGTGGTTTCGGTCGCGCGCCCGAGGTGGTCAGCGGTCTCCGTCACGACGCGCTGTAGCGCCGCGGTAACGGCCGGTGCACCACGTCGCAGCGGCACGCGCAGTGTGCGAGCCGGTTCGATCGCGAACGTCCAAGTCAGTCGCGAGCCGGATGCAATCTGCTCGACGAGTATGTCCTCCACGAAAAGCCGCAGACCGGCGACGGTGAATCTACTGACGTAGAAGGTGTTCCGATACCGGACTCGCGATGTCTCCTCCCACCGGAAGTACTCCTCTGTGGCCTTCACTGGGGATGGACGCATCGACAGTTCACGACGCGTGCCCACACCGAACGGGCGTGGTGTCAGGTATCGGGAACTGGTGACAGATGAGCACCAAGCGAGCGCGTTATCGCGGGTCAGTTCCGCCCATGCAGATTCCGCGGAGACCGACAGTGCGACCGAGAAGCGCCGGACGAAGGTGGCTGTTTCCAGGTGCGTCTCGTCGCCGGCAGACAGGTCGAACCATTTCGGCATCACACAATCCTAGAAACCACCACTCCGATCCGCGGCAGTCCCGCGGGTTTGTGACGCGCAACATCACGAATCGAAGTGTGGGGACCGCACAGTGATTGGCGCACTTCACAGGTCCGAGGGCCGATCGCTCGGTCAGGTCTGCGTGACCGCCCGCAGCGCCAGCCCGGGCAGACACTCGGATGCGTGGCGGGCGGCATGGCCCGTCAGGTCTCAGTCAGGAGCGTGTGCAGAACGCCTTCCTGGAAGGTCCGTGCTTGCCGGCCCGAGGGTGGGGGCCCACCCCAGCGTGCTGCGATGGACTGCTCGATCGCCTCGGTCGGCTGGTTGCCGGCCCCGAGTAGCCGAAGGCCGGCGTCGGCTTTGGAAAGCCACCTCCCGTAGCGATATCGGACCAGCGCGCGGCAGGCCCCCAGGACCGCGTCGTCGGCTCCGGCTGCAGATCGGTCGTCGGATTGGCCGGACAGCGCCATCCACCAGTGCAGCGAGTCGATCAGTAGGCTCCGCAGCTCGTCCGGTGGTAGTTCGGCGAAAGCCTCCGAGGCCGGCGGTCCCGCCAACACCCGGCCGCTTTGGTGCAGGATGCTGCGGTCCAGTCCGTACCAGAACGTCCCGTCGGCCGCCGGACGGTCCGCAGGTCGAAAGGTCTGCCGGAAGGCCATGTCTGGGCCGTCGTTCAGCTCGAGCTCGAAGCCCGGCTTCCCGGTGCCCGAGTGCGCTGTAGCCACGGTGTAGACCACCAGCTCCAAACCCCGGGCCGGACACGGCAGGGCGCTGTGCCGCAATCGGGCTATCAACTCCCGCTTTACAGCCTCTCTCAAGGGGTTGCGGCAGAGCAGAGCGATGTCGATGTCGCTGCGGCCAGGGTCGAAGGCGTCCAGAGCCAGCGACCCGGCCGCGTACGCCCCGACGAATTCCGTACCCAACACCTCGCGGGCGGCCTCCACGACGGCTTCGAGATATGGTTCCACGTCGCTATCCGGCACCTGCCCATCATCCTTGGCCCAGCATCGAGGAACCAGACCACGCGCAACGGAATCAACGGCCACAGAGAAAGCAACCCAGTCCGTTGTGATCTGCGCACGGGTTCCCTCTGCCCGGCGCTGTGAACCGGTACACTCGCGCAGTGTCGTCAGCGGTGATTTCCCGCATCCGATTAATGGTCGACTACTGCGCGCCGTTTCCAGTATGGGGAACCTATCTTCGCGTGCCGGACCACTTCGTCCTACTCGGGCCGGGCCGCAACCCGCTCGGGCTGTCGCGATCTGATTCGTGACCTCATTGAATGGCAACGTTCGTGGGACCGGCAGTACGACCCAATCGATGGTTGGGATAACCCCGCACACGCACGGCGCCATCGAGAGGTGGGCGCGGATCTCTATCGCCGGCTCCGCGAAGAGACGGGCCGAGACGACATCACCTGGGAGTGAGCAGCCCTAGTAGACAAAGTCGACGCGGACGCCGCTCGTCCGCGCTGGGTATCGCTGAGCGCCATGCTCACCGATCCCGCGGACGGCTTGGAAACCGGTAGTGCCTTCGACGGTCGATGAACACCTCACGTCGCCGAGGGCCGGCCGGACTGGCAATACCACTCCTGAATCAGTACCACCTCGCGGTAATGGTTACAGCTGTATGAACGAACCAGCCTCGCCAAGGCGCCGTTCAATCCCGGAAACAGGGGGCGCTGCACGTCGTCCTGGATGGTTGAATCAGCGAATGGGAAGCAGCGGCGCGGTAGAGTTCCATCGAAAGCTCGTTCGAGACAACATTCCGGACGTTATTCTTGCCAATGGTGACCGCCCGCACTGGCGGCCCATAGTCGACGATTCGGACTACCTCGCGGCGCTGCTCACCAAGGTCGTCGAGGAAGCCAAGGAACTGCAGGACGCGTCGCCGGAGAACCGAATCGACGAGTTGGCCGACCTGCTCGAGGTTGCCGCCGCCTTGATGGCGGAGCTCGGGATGGCGGATTCCGAGGTGAAGAAGGTGGCCGATCGGAAGCGTACGACCCGGGGCGGCTTCACGAAGCGAATCTGGCTCGATCACGTCGAGATGGGCAACACGGCACAGCCATAGAGCGACACACTGGCCGCCTTCGCAGCGGGAGCACGCCGAACCAACTGGGAGGACAGCCAAGGTGACAAGTGTTCATGTAGCGGAACGTCACGTTCTCGCTGCCATAGGTCTTGGGCGCATCGTCTGGGGTGCCACAACAGCGCTCTTTCCCGGCTGCGTCCACCGAGCGCTTGGTGTCGAGTATCCCGGCCCGGACAAGGGGATCTGGATCAAGGCCTTTGGAGTCCGCGACATCGTCCTGGGGGTGGCGGCCCTGCACCCCGACGATGCTGTTCGACGCGCAACGCTGAAAGCCGGTGTCGTGATGGACGTCGTCGACGCGGGAGTGGTAGCGGCCGCTGCTCGCCAAGGGCTTCCGCGCCGAGCCGCGGTGATTGGGATTCTGCTTGCAGCGGGCACAGCGACCTTCGCGACCGGTGGGCCTGCAATTATTGGAAAGCTCAGGACGCCAGCCGCACGACAGCGAACCTGACTACGACACTGCGGTGGCGCTGCCTGAACGGCTCCGCCCCACGACAATCAATTCGTCTTTCAACAACGCGAATTCGCGGGTGGCGACGACTGCCCTGCTTTTAGGTGTAACGGCTGGGCGTCATTCGCGGTAGTCGACGCATGAACGGTAGGCGGGTGTTGCTGGGCGTAGTGGTGGGGGCGGCGCTGGTCGCCTGCGGAAGCGGTGCCGGATAGAGCGGTCAGCCCTCGTCTGTGACGACGACTTCCTTCGCGCTGCCGAGTACTCCGTCGCAGACGACCGTCGTCGAGTCGCCACCCCCTACGGCGTCGCCCGAATCGCGAATCCATCCGATGTTGCAGAAGAAGAGGAAGCGGGTGGGTGCTTGGGTCGCATGAGTGACGATCGCCGGAGCTGGTCGGCGACATCGAGCCTTCTGCTGGATGATCGGCTGCGAGCACACCTACAAGCCTCATGAAAACGCCGTCGACTCTTTCAATTGCTCAGCGGAGGAGTGATTTTCGCGTTGGTCACGCCACAGAACATGCTGGGGACGCCCAGCCGAAATCAGCAACGATAGAACCCCCGAGTCGATTACAAGGCGCTCAACGTATGCACCATGGGATGGCGTATAGGTCGTACAGGTGCAGCTCGCCCCGAGCAGGGGCGAGCATCCCAGGTGGGGCCAGAACCCCCGTCAGGGGTGGGGTCGAACAGGCCAGGGCTGGCCCTTCTCGATCAGATATGCCGCCAAAGCGCACAAAAGAGGACTCCGAAGTTGTCGATCGGGATGACCGGATCACCTGAGGTGTATCGCATCTGCTCGTTGAAGTAGCTCTGTCCGGCTTGAAACAGTGCCAGTAGCACGAGGACGACTTCTGCGGGTTTGTTGGTCCATCGGGAGAAGAACAGGACGACGCCGAGAGCAATTTCGACCATGACCATTACGGCATAGGTGATCCACAGCGAGGTCTCGAAGATGGGCAAGCCGGTGAACGTGAGCCCGCCGATGAGGCAGATTGCGGCGATGACAAGTGCCTTCGCGGCGCTACCTCGGGAACCGTGTGGCGTCGTGTCGGCGTGCCGCTGGTTTCCCGTTCTGCGACTGTCGCACACCGGATGGTTGCGGCGTGCGGGTGAAGGGTTTGGTGTCCCGCAGATACCAGGTGATCCAGTAGGCGGGGAAGAGCACGATCGAGCCGGCAGCGAGGACGCCGCTACCGCCACGTCGGCGTTACCCGATTGCTGTCAGTACGCCGATCCCGAGGTACGCGCCCACCGTGACCAGGAGCAGTGTCACTACCAGGAGCCAGTTCACTCCCTCAACGTACAAGGCACGTGTGCTGCCGGCCCGGAGTTGGATTGACGGCATGTCCCGTCCGATACAGCACGGTGACCTGGAGGGCCCGCCGGCTCGGCCGGCTACACACCTGTGGGGCCCGCCGAGCCTCTCCGGCACTGTGGAAAGTTGGTTGGCTGTCATGTCCCGTATGGCGGATGGGGGTTGACGGTGTCGGCTGCCCAGCCGATGAACTGGGTTCCGGAAACGGGGAAGGCTTCGAGACGCGGATCGGTGAGGATGGCATCGATGCAGGCGGAGTTGCCGCCCACGTACGTCGACTTGTGGTCGATATCGGTTGCTACGCACCACGTGTGATCGTTTGGCCACCATAGATTGGCGCTGTAGCCGCCGCCCGAGTGGTGCGGGGCCGCGCCGAAACGAGCCTCGGCTGCAGTGATCGGCCCGTGGAGGACAACCATGTTCCGGGACGCATCGAGGAGTTCAATACCAGCCGGGGGTCTGCCTTCGTCGCCGTACCCGTCCCAGATTGCAAACCAGCATTCGTCCGGTGTGGTGGTGTGATGGCGGAGGATCGTCGCGAGGACGCTTGCCTCCGGTCGAGGCAGGGAGCCTTCTTCCGGATCATTGCCGGGACGGTGAGTGCCGGTTATGGCCTGCCAGCTCATTGCAGCGTGTGCGGTCGTGCCGTGTTGCTGGGCGATGGTTCCCCAGTTGACTCGAGTCCAGTCGTCGCCGTCGTGAAGGTAAACGGGATGGAAGACACGTGCGAACGCGTCGAACACCGGCGGAACGAGGCCTCCGACATCGAACGCACCGCGTCGCAACCCATCAGCGATCCAGAAGCCTGCATCCGGGCCGGAGGCGAGCGCCAGTTCCTCAGGAGCCCAGTGCCAACGTTGGTCGTTCCTTGCCATGCGCTCACCTTGGAGTCCAGCGATGCTGTACCCAGGAGATGAATCGTCGAACACGAGTTGCGATTCGAAATCCATTGGTGCAGAGTCCCGGCTCGCCCGTAGCGTGCTCGGGAGCGTCCTGAGAGGCGTTGCAGCATCCTCGATCGGAAGGCGAGTTGGCTTTGGTGGAGACGCACGGGACCGGCTGGGAATACGGACCACTCGCCACGTTGGCTTACGAACTCGACAAGCCGATCGGGACGTCCTTCGGTGACGTCGAGTTCTATCTGTCCCGCCTGCAGGGCGTGACCGGCCCCGTGCTCGAACCTGCGGTGGGAACCGGAAGAATCCTCATCCCGCTTCTGGAACAAGGATTCTCCGTGCGCGGGTACGACAACTCGCCCGCGATGCTCGACCAATGCCGGGCGAACTGTGCACGCCATGATCTGGTCCCCGACGTCGTCGAGGGCGAGATGACACGTTATTGCGACGAGCGCAGGTACGAGGCGATCGTGATCCCGACCGGATCATTCGCTCTTCTGCCGGATCGCGACAGCGCCCTGGCTGCGCTCGAAGCGATGCACGGCAACCTTGCCTCGCGTGGACGGCTCATCGTCGACATCGAGCCGCCGACCGTGCACGTCGAGCCCGACCGCGATCCAGTTCGTCATTGGTGGCACGAAGGAAGCCTTATCACTCTTGACACCTGGAAGAGGACCGCAGATCCGATCGCCCAACGATCTACCAGTTGGCTCCGCTACGAACGCTGGGACGCCGGCGTACTGATCCGAACCGAACTGCAGGTGTTCTCATTGCTCTGGTTCGGGTTGGCCGAGTTCACGACCATGCTGTACCAGGCAGGGTTCGCCGAGGTGGCCGTCCACGGCGGATATCGCGCCGGCAGCGCACCGACCCCCACCGACGCGGTGTGGACCTTCGAAGCCATCCGCGGCTGAGACGATGAGGCTTGGTTCCGTGAGGTGGTACCGCAGCAATGCCGCAACTGACCTCCGCCGACGAGGTGGACCCAGAGGTTCCGTTGCATCAGCACTCCACAATTCGCAATCCTGCCAGGGGAGGACTACCAGCCGAGGCGACAGGGGAGCGCACGAACGGACCGCGCCGGACCGCGATTCGCCTCCGGCGTCCTCACCACTACGAAACTGACTGCGCTACTGCATCGGATGATCTGGTCGGGCGTGCTCTTCGCCGGGCTCGCACTCATCGCGATTGCCGTTCGCGGATCGCTCGATCACAGATCGGCCGATGCGGTCATGGCCGGGTGACCGCGGACAACCGACCCAACGCTGCCAGCGACAGATCGTGCTGGCATCCCGCCCTGCCGCACCTGGAGGAACCTAGCTACCGCAGGAGCTGTCGGCCCGTCCCTGGCGAGACGTCGAAACCTGTATGCGCCGATCGGCTCTCATGCTGCGCCCGTAGGCTTGATTGCCCGGAAAACGACCAGCTTCTCACGGTCTTCTCCGGGTGCCAGTAGCCCGCGCTGCCGCAGCAGGGACGCGCGTTCGGTGAGCACGGGGCCGAAGGGGATCTGGGCGGTGGAGACGATCTCTGCCGAAAAGCCTTGGCGCTGGAGCTCTCGTTGTGTCGCATCGATGTTGCTCAGGGCCGATTGCAGCAATAGGAGCACACCGCCCGGCGCCAGTATGCGCGGAGCTTCACGACAGATGCGATCCAGGTGGGCGCGGCCGTCTCGGCCGGCATCCCAGCATCGCGCCAGGCCCGCCGTCGGCAACGTGTCGTCGGCTGCCGGGACGTACGGCGGATTGCTGACGACGAGATCGAAGTTGTTCTCCCCCAGAGGATTCGTCAGATCGCCGTGGACTGTACGTACCTGCACGCCGTTGAGTGTGGCGTTCAGGCGGGTGTTCAGCAATGCCCGCTTCGCGACATCGACAGCGGTCACGTTCCGCGAGCCGGCCAGCGCTGCTGACACCGATAGATACCCGGTACCCGCGCCGATATCGAGCACGCGGGTACCGGGTTCGATCGTCTCGCCGAGCAACGTACGTGCGAGAAGGTAGGTGTCCGACTGCGGCGGATAGACCCCCGGTAGACGCCAGAACTTGCCAGGTTTCCCGTTGCGCGGGCGAATCGGCTCACCGGTTCCCCGCAACACTGCGTCCGAAGTCATCTGCTACGAGTCCTGCTCCGTGCGCTGGCGCGCCTCGTTCGCTGCCGCCTTGCCGCGAGCCTTCTCCGCCTCGGCCTCCTTCTCGGCGGCTTCCCGCTCGGCGGATGCCTTGTCCTGCTGCGCTTTGCCTTCCCGAACCAGGTCGTCCTGACCTGTCACCGCGCCGGCGGCCTCCTTGGCCTTACCCTTCACGCCTTCGACGGCGCCTTTGACAGCCTCCGCAGGCCCCGACTCGTCCTTGTCCGACATGACGCGAACTCCCTTCCGCCGACAGGTTCCGCCAGCTGTGTACCCGATCGTCGAAGGAATCAAACGTCGGTCAGTGGCCGACCTGATCGGTGAGCGACGCGTTGTCCAGTCGCTTCACCCGCCGATGCTCGGCGAGAACGAGTGCGGTGCCGGCCAGCAGTGCGCCCACGCAGACGATTCCGGCGATCCAGGCCCAGCCCGCAAACCCGTATCCGGCTGCGACGAGTGTAAGGCCCAGCGTGACTATGGCGACGCCGATCAGGGCGTAGCCGGGCCAGTTGCGCGCGTCTTCGATCGCTTCGCCGGGGTGCTCCCGGGTCGTGTGCGCGAGATCGCGAGGGTCGTTGGTGTTCATTTCGAGCCTCCCCGGTGTCGAGTCGGTGCTCCGCGCCGGAATGGACCGGTGCGGGCCCTGAATGTAGTTCCGATTGTCGTCCACCCCGGTCGTTCTTGCACGCGATCGTTCTCGCGGGGGCCGTACCGCACCTCGATCCGCTCGCTGCCGGCGGGCGATCCTGGGGCGTTTGCGCCGGTCCGCGACTGGGTAGGCGTCGGGCGGAGACGACCCACAACCTGGAGGTAGCGGTGAAAGCGGTGACATGGCAAGGCAAGCGGAACGTATCGGTGGAGACGGTTCCCGATCCGCGTATCCAGGAAGCGAACGATGCGATCATCGAGGTGACCACGACCAACATCTGCGGGTCCGATCTGCACCTGTACGAACTGCTGTCGCCGTTCATGACCGCCGGCGACATTCTCGGACACGAACCGATGGGTATCGTCCGGGAGATCGGCAGCGATGTGGGCGATCTCGCGGTCGGGGACCGCGTGGTGATTCCGTTCCAGATTTCGTGTGGGCACTGCGCGATGTGTGGTGGTGGGTTGCAGACGCAATGTGAGACAACACAAGTCAGATCGGAAGGCACCGGCGCCGCGCTCTTCGGGTATTCGAAGCTTTACGGCAGTATCCCCGGGGCGCAGGCGCAGTATCTACGTGTTCCGCAGGCGCAGTACACGCACATCAAGGTCCCGGAGGGCCCGCCGGACGACCGTTTCGTGTATTTGTCGGACGTGTTGCCCACCGCGTGGCAGGCAGTGGAGTACGCCGGCGTCCGCGAGGGCGAATCGCTCACGGTGCTGGGGCTGGGGCCGATCGGCGACATGGCCGCCCGGATCGCGGCACACCGGGGGGTCCGGGTGATCGGCGTCGACCTGGTTCCGGAGCGGCTCGAGCGGTTGCGGGCGCGTGGCATCGAGGTTCTCGACCTGCGGGAGAACGACGACATCGGGGCGACGATCCGGGACATGACCGGTGGGCGCGGCACCGATGCCGTGATCGACGCCGTCGGGATGGAAGCGCACGGGTCGCCGGGTGCGAAGCTGGTACAGCAGGCGACGTCGTTCATGCCGGATGCTGTCGCCGGACCGCTGTTCACCCACGCGGGCATCGACCGTCTCGCGGCGCTCGAAGCAGCGATCGACATCGTGCGCCGCGGGGGCACCGTCTCGATCGTCGGCGTGTACGGGGGAGCTCTGGACCCGCTGCCGATGTTCAAGATGTTCGACAAGCAGATCCAGTTCAGGATGGGTCAGGCCAATGTGAAGCGCTGGGCCGACGACATTCTTCCGCTGCTCACGGACGGTGACCCGCTCGGGGTCGACACGTTCGCCACCCATCGGCTGTCGCTCGACGAAGCGCCCCGCGCCTACGAGATCTTCCAGAAGAAGCAGGACGGCGCGGTGAAGGTCCTCCTCGAACCCTGAGGTTGGTGACGCGCGGCTCGACGCTTCGGCAGCTCATTCGCCGCCGAGGCAGTCGGTGAGGAGTTCGAGGGCGTGATGGGCGGTCGTCTCGACGACTTCCGTCGGCTCGCCCTCGAACTTCTTCTGGAAGGCACGGACGGAACCGCGGTCGAAGATCCCGAACCAGACGGTCCCCGGTTCCTGCCCGTCCTGGCCGTCGGGTCCTGCGGCGCCTGTCACCGCGATGACGGTGTCGGCGCCCAGGAGCTCCGCCGTCTTCGCTGCCATGCTGCGGGCAGCGGCTTCCGAGACGACCGGGCCGGGCGGCACCTCGAGCAGATCGTGTTTGACGGCGCTCGCGTAGGCGACGACGGCGCCACGGAACCAGTCGGACGATCCGGGAGCGGCGCCGAGCAGGCACGAAATCTGCCCGCCGGTCAGGGATTCGGCGGTCGCGATACTGCGGCCGGCCTCGGAAGCGAGATCGGAGACCTTCTCTGCGAGTGCGTCGCTGTCGTTGCGGGGGTTCGCCATTGCTCGGTTATACCCTTTCCGGCGGAGTCCTACTCGACTTGATCTCTCACGACCCCGTCACGGACGTATTCGGCTCCGACCCTTGCGCGTCGGCGGGGCCAGTCTGTATTCTTGGTCACGGTTGAACAAACAGCCGATGCTGGAAGCCCCGCTCGCGTCGGCTTCGTCCCTCATTCTCGCTCGGTTCGAGAATGCGATGGGTCGACAGCGAGACCGCTCTTCTTCCGACGTATCGGAGTCGTCTCGTGATGAATCGCCAACACCTCTCAGTACATCGTTCCCTCCGCGGGGAAGTGCCGGGCTGCGCTCCCGAACGCGAAGCGGTGGCCGTCATCAGTGCCGCGCGCGGATGCAGCCAGGACGCCGCATTCGACGAGTTGATCGACGTCGCCATGCATCATCACGTCAGTGTCGGATCCGCCGCCGCGAGCCTGATCTCGCTGGTCAGGGAGAGCGACCTGCCGAACGGTGCGGTCATCGTTCCGCCGCAGTGGGCCGAGCTCCGGAAGGCGCGCAACGTCGATGCGAGGACGGTAGGTGCGGACGCATGATTCTCGACTCCGATCGACTCGCCGGCCGCAACGGTCTTCCCGAGCCGGGAGGCCGCCAGTCACGGCGCGGCTTCTCGGCGGCCCTCGCTTGCGGCTCGGGAGCGGTTGCCGCCTTCCCGCCCCTCGTGCTCGGATACAGCGGGATTCTCTGTGCCACCGTGGCATTGGTGGTGTTCGTGGCCGTGGGCCTTGCCGCGATTCTCATCTGACCACGATCACGGTCCGACACGATGACGGCGGCGCTGCGGGTGCAGCGCCGCCGTCATCCGCCGGTCACCTCTGCGCCGCGACCTTGTCGAGAAGTTGTCGCGCAACAGTTCTGACCTTGACGTTCGTGTCCTGAGACGTGGACACCAGCCGGTCGAACGCCTCGGCGGCGGGCAGGCCGTGCAACGCCATGACCACACCGATCGCTTGGTCGATCTCTGCGCGAGAAGTGAGCGCGGTCTGGAGGTTTCGGATCGACGCCAGCGCGCGGCGGTGCCGTTCGGCCTGCTGCAGCGCGGTGACAGCGGCGGTGGTGAACAGCTCGAGTAGTGACTCGTCCAGGGACTGGAAGCCTCGGGGATCGCTGCTGTAGAGGTTGAACGAGCCGTGAATACGATCCGAGAGCATCAACGGCAGCGCGATGAAGCTCTTGATCCCGAGATCGGCGGCCGAGGCTTCGAGGGCGGGCCACCGTGAGCGAACCTGGTCGACGTCGACCACCACGCTCCGGCCGTCCCGAGACGCCGTCAAACAGGGGCCGCCGTCGTTCATGTACTGGACTTGGTCCACTTCGCGGACTCGCGGATGCGTTGCCGCCACAGTTTTCGCGGATTCGTCGGACACGAGCGTCACTCCGGCCATGTCGGCTCCGGGAACGATCCTCACCGCTCCTTCGACGACATGCTCCAGAACCGTTGCGAGGTCCTCGTATTCGTCCAGGACGTCGGACAGATCCTGGAGTGCTCCGGTGATCTCGTCGAAACGCTCACTCAGTGTGTCGGTGGTGTCGTCCGTCATCTGGGGATCCGTTCACCGGTGCGGCAGTCAGTAGGAGGGGTCGGCGACCGGCGTGCCCGCCCGGTTCGACTCGCGATCGAGAGCAGACCCGACCGTGGCGTGGCGCTCGAACATCTGCCGCGCGCCGGTGGCCGCAAGAGCATGCTCAACGCCCCGTGTCGCGGTGACGAGCCGGAAATCGAGGCCGCTTTCGACCACCCTGTCCTTCGCCTCGACAAGTGCCGAGGCTCCGTCGATGCTGACGAAGTCGACCCGCGAGAGATCGAAGACGAGAAGGTCCGCGTTCGGCGAAGCGTCGCCTGCGAGTAGCTGGGCGAACGCCTGACGGAAGGTGTCCACGGTGCTGAGGTCCAAGTCGACCAGGAGCGTCACCACCAACGCGGACGAGGTGTCGGCGCCGGCGTCGGTCTGGTGGGTGGACGCGTGCAATATGTTCGTCGCTGTACCGGGAAGATCAGGCACGGCATGCCTCCATCTGCTGGAAACGAGTTGGACGGCGCCTCGCCCCATTCCTGGCCGGGACGCTCACTCGATCGACGGCCACAGATGCGCCCGTCTCCGATGTGGACAGGCTGTGTGCTCAACCTCTCTTCTTTCTAACACCGACGCGTCCCGGTGTACAGGTCACCGGCGTCTGCCCTGGTTTCGAGGCTCACGAAACGGGTATGCCGGAAGAACAGCGCGTGGTCTACCGCTCCACCTGCGCACGCAGTCGGGCAAGCGTGTCGGACAGGATCCGCGAGACATGCATCTGGGAGACGCCGACGTGCGCGGCGATCTGGGACTGCGTCTGGTTCCCGAAGAAGCGGAGCAACAGGACCGTTCGTTCCCGTTCGGGCAGTCCTTCGAGGACGACCCGCAGTGTTTCGTGGTCCTCGACACCGGCGATATCCGAATCGTTGTCGCCCAACAGGTCGCCCAGCGTCGAACCGGTGTCGGGGCCGCTGCCCGCGGCGGCGTCGACGGACAGTGCCTGATATCCGTTGGCGGCCTGCAGGCCCTGAGCGACTTCCTCGACCTCGATTCCCAGTTCCTCCGCCATCTCGCGGGTGGTGGGAGACCGTCCGAGGCGCTGGGACAACTGCGACGACGTCTTGACGAGGTCCAGGTGAAGCTCCTTGAGGCGCCGCGGCACCCTGACCGCCCAGCCGGTGTCCCGGAAATGGCGCCGCACTTCTCCCATGATCGTGGGCACGGCGAAGGCGAGGAAGTCCGAGCCACGCTCGACGTCGTAGCGGTCAACCGCGTTGACGAGGCCGATGCTGGCGACCTGCACCAGATCCTCGAAGGGCTCGCCGCGGCGGTCGAAGCGTCGAGCGATGTGCTCGGCGAGGGGCAAGCACCGGGTGATGATCGATTCCCGTAGTTCCGCGTGACCAGGGTCGTTTTCGTCAAGCGCTTGCAGCGACGCGAACATGGGTTTGACGTCGCTGTACTCGTCGGGCCGGTCCGTAGTCCGGGGCGTCACATGTGCTCCCCGCATTCCACGGTGAAGGAGATCGTGACGGTGGAGGCGCGGCCGTCGCCGTTGCCGTGGTGTCGATGGAGCGCGAGATCGTCTGTGAGGGTGCGAAGTACGTGCCAACCGAACGTCTGCTCGTACTCTCCGTCCACTGCGGGACGGGAGGTCGGGACACAGGCGGCGAATCGGAAGGTGTCGGCCCGCACCCGGAACGTGCACACGATGTCACTGTCGGGTAGCGCGATCCGGAAGAGAGTGCTGCAGGCCTCGTCGACGGCGAGCCTCAGATCGGCCAACTGGTCGAGGGTCATGTCGCACCGTTCGGCCAGCGATGCCGTGACCCCCCGGATCGGGGCCAGCTGGATCGGCTCGGCCGGCGTGCGCAGCTCGATGACAGGCGCGGGCTCCTGGTTTCTGCTCGTGGAGAGGCACGCTTCGCTCATGACTCCTCGTTTCGAAACTGGGCCTGACAGGTGGGTCCGGTCGGTGGCTTCGATCGGAGGATTCCCGTCGTGCCCTGTTTCCAAACTCGCGGATACTCGCGCTCCAGGGAAGAGTTGCGGAGTAGCTTCTCCACTGCACCACCCACATCTCGCGGGTCGATCGCGTCCAGACACGGGTGCGCCGCCAGGTCGCACCGTCGTGCGCGCGAGCCCCGGCACGGGGCGTGCTGGTCGCCGAGCACGATGCTGCGGATTCCGTAGGGCCCCCACCTTTCGACCGGAACGATCGGAGCGAACAACGACACCACCGGAGTGCCGACGGCCGCCGACAGATGGGCTGCCCCGGTATTCGGCGCGACCGTCACGGCGGCGGATCGCAGCACCGCTGCGAGTTCCGCGAACGTGGTCCGTCCCCCGAGATCGATCGCGGAACCGGCGACGGCTCGCGTCAGCGCGGACTCGTCCGGTCCGCCCGTGACGACGACGCGATGCCCGCGAAGGGCGAGTGACCGGACCGTTCGTGCCCACCAACCGGCGGACGCGGTCCGGGCTGCCGCCGAGGCGCCTGGATGCACGACGACGTACGGTTCCGGCCCGACGAACGGCGCGGGATCGGGCAGCTCGGCGCGCAGTCGCAGGCGGCCGTCGTCGCCGCGGGGCAGCTGGAATCCGGCGCGCCGGGCGAGGTCCAGCGCCCGCTCGGCCTCCGGTACATCGGAATCGAGACGATGGCGGACGTCGAGCAGAGCCCCCGGGTAGTCGTCGGAGATGGCCGCGATCCACGGCACTCCCGCCATCCGGAGCAGCACGGCCGTCGGGAGTGGGGATTGGTGGAACGAGGTGAGGATCAAGGCGCGATCGAATCGGCGCCGCCGCAACCGGTCGACGAGGTCGAGTACCGAGTCGGAGCCGGGCCACACCGGTTCCGGGTCGATCCACGGCGCCTCCCACACGAGAACCTCGTCGACATCGGGAAGCAGTGCCGCGGCGGCACTCCCGCGGGGACCCACGAGCAGCGTGACACGCCCGGATCCGGCCGCGACCGCGCGCACACACGGACCGGCGAGCAGCACGTCGCCCAGATTGTCCTGGCGCACGACGAGTGTGTGGAGGCCGGTCACGAGTCGGCGGTCCTGCCCCGGCCCAGTCCTGCGAGTGCGACGGCCGTCGCGAGGTCGGGGGCCAGCCTGCCGTGGCTGTGGGCCCGGTGCACTTCGGCGGGCAGCGTGCGTGCCGTGGGTACGAGGATCCCCACTGCTCCTGCGGTGCGAGCGGCTTCGACGTCCGCTTCCGTGTCCCCGATGACGACACAGCGCTCCACCGGCACGCCCAGGTCCGCAGCGGCTCGGAATATCAAGCCCGGCATCGGTTTGCGGCACGCGCAGCCGGCCCGTCCCGAGTGGACGCAGATCTGCCAGGTGTCGAACGGGCCGAGCCGTCGTTCCACTTCGTCGTTGACTTCCCGAAGCTCGCCGACGGTGATCCGTCCGTGCGCGACCCCGGACTGGTTCGAGACGACGCCGACGAGCACCCCGGTGGCCCGCAGCCGCGACAGCACCTCGGCGGCGCCCGGCACGGGCTCGACCTTGCGGAAGTCGGACAGGTACGGAACGTCGTGGATGATCGTGTCGTCGCGGTCGAAGAGGACCGCGAGGACGGGCGACCGAATCGCTGTTCCGGCCTTCGACACGGCGATCTCCCCGCGGATCCGGTGGGCTACCGCCGCCGGCGGGACGAGGATGCTGCTGACCGACATCTCGAGCACTTCTCGGGCGGTGCGGGGGCCCGGCGCCACCCGCACGAGCGCGAACCGGACGGTGGAGGCGAGCCACGCCGCGGAGGCAGTGGCAGCGACTCGGCGCCGTCCCGAGACCGCCGCGGCCGCGGCCAGACCCGCACAGAAAGTGGTGAACATGTGCCGCCCGAGTCGGCCCCCGCTCTCGCCCGCGGTGCGACGCCAGTCCGGCCCGTGCCTGCGACGCATGAGGGCGTTGTCGGCGTTACCGGTCTGGGCGCGGAGACTGGCGAGAGCGCGAGCGCGGCCGATCGGATGGGTGGTGACGCGCGATCCGGTGTGGAGGGTGAATCCCGCCGACATCAGGCGCAGTGCGAGGTCCGCGTCCTCCCGATACGCGTGCGGGAACCGCTCGTCGAACCCTCCGACCGCCATCAGGGCCGATCGGCGGACAGCCGCGTCCGCGGTGATGAACTGCGCATTGCGCAGCGCCAGCGTGCGCCGCTCGTCGTCGGTGGGGCGCCGTCCGATCGGCGCCGGGACCTCTATCCGGGCGTAGGACGCGGCAGCCTCCGGTCCCAGCCCGGCGAGGTCCTCGGCGAGCCGCCGCGCCCAGTCGCGAGAGACGACGACGTCGTCGTCCAGGAAGGCGACCCACGGGTCGTGGGAGGCGAGCCAGCCACGATTGCGTGCGGCCGCCGGACCGTGGCCCCCGGAGGAGAGCCATCGCACCGGGGGCCCACCGCTGTCGACGCTCCCGGCCCCGCCGGAGACCTGCGAGCCCGTTCGGTCGGGCAGGTCCACGACCACGATGATCTCGGATGGCTGCGGACCGTCGGTGCCCGCCAGCGCTCGCAGCAGAACGTCGAGGCTCGGCCGCAGCACCGTCGGAATCACGACGGTGTAGCGCAACTCGCGCGGGGTCACCTCGGCCTCCGAACCGCGAAGGGACCCATCGCGAGCAGATCGATCGGGGCGGACCCGAAGCACTCCAGCGCGTCCCGGGGCGAATCGACCATCGGCCGGCCCGCGGTGTTGAAACTGGTGTTGACCACCACGGGGACTCCGGTTCGGCGCTCGAACGCCGCCAGCATCCGGTGCAGCAGCGGTTCGGCGACGGGATCGACGGTCTGGATGCGGGCCGTACCGTCGACGTGGGTGACCGCCGACAGCCGTTCCCGCCATTCCGGCGCGACGTCGTGGACGAACAACATGTACGGGCTGGGAACGGGGCCGCGGCCGAAGATGTCGGACGCGCGGTCCACGGCGACCATCGGGGCGACCGGCCGGAACTGCTCACGGCCCTTCACCGCATTGAGCCGCTCGATGTTCGCGGCCGGGGAGGGGTGCGCCAGTAGCGAGCGGTGGCCCAGCGCGCGCGGCCCGAATTCGCTTCGGCCCTGGAACCATCCGACCACCTGGTTCCGTGCGATCGCCTCGGCGACTGCATCTGCGATGTCCGTCGGGCGCTCGTAGGGCACGGCCGCGGCCACGAGAATGTCCTCGAGTTCCGTGTCGGTCCACGCCCGTCCGAGGTCGTACCCGGCGGGATGGGCCGGGGTATCGCCGAGTTCCGTGGCGGCCAGTAGTGCGCCGCCCAGTGCGGTCCCCGCGTCACCTGACGCCGGTTGGACCCACACGTCGTCGAAAGGTCCTTCCGCGTGCAACCGAGTGTTGGCGACGCAGTTCAACGCCACACCCCCGGCGAGCGCAAGGTGGGGGTTCCCGGTTCGGTCGTACAGCCAGTGAGCCAGCGCGAGCAGGACGTCTTCGAGGCGACGCTGCACACTGCACGCGAGATCTGCTTGCGCGGAGGTCCAACTGCCCCCGGCACGTCGCCGGGGCGCCAGCGCGTCCCATTCGATCGGCTCGATCCGAAAGCTGCCGCTGTCGGTGGTGGTGACGAGGCGTTGCAGTTCCGGCAGGAAGCGCGGGGTCCCGTAGGCGCCGAGGGCCATGACCTTGTATTCGTCGCTCGACCGCGCGAACCCCAGGTGCTCGGTCAGATCCTCGTACATCAGCCCCAGGGAGTGCGGAAGGCTCTGGGAGGCAAGCTGTGTCAGTTTTCCGTCCCGGAACTCGCCCGCGAGATACGACGAGGACTCGCCGCGCCCGTCCGCGACCAGAACCGCGCAATCCTGATGCGGCGAGGCGAGCGCAGCCGACGCGGCGTGGGTCAGGTGGTGGGGAACGAAGCGGACGATCGAGGGATCGACGTCGGGAAGGACCGTCCTGAGGAACCGTGGGAAACGCTCGGCGTACATCGTGCGTAGGAACTCCCAGTCCTGTTCGGTGCCGGGAAGCTCCGGATCCACCAGAGCGGGATCGTACGAGTACGTGACGGCGTCGAGGTCCTGCGCGGTGAGTCCGGCTTCGGCCAGGCACCATCGAATGGACTGCTCGGGAATTTCCCACGTGGAGAAGGCGTACGGCCGCTTGCCGTGCTTTCGCCTGCTGAATCTCTCTTCCTCCGCGGCGGCGATCACCCGGCCGTCGTCGACGACGGCGGCGGCGGGATCGTGGAACACCGCGTTGACACCGAGAATCTTCACAGTGAACCCCCTCGGGTGCTCGCCGGAGCGCCGGCGACCGACTGTGCCCGGGCCGTGCGGGCGAACCAGTCCACGGTGCGGCGCATGCCCTCCTCCAGCGTCACCCGCGGGCGCCAACCGAGAAGACTGCGGGCACGTTCGACGTCGGGGCACCGTCGCCGGGGGTCGTCCGGGGCCGAGGGCAGGAAGCGGACACCAGCGTCCGAGTGCGCGATCCGGTTGACGACTGCGGCGACATCCAGCACCGACATCTCGTGATCGGTGCCGATGTTGACCGGACCGGGATGCCGACTGTCCGACATGGCCAGAATGCCCGCCACGGTGTCGTCCACGTAGCACAGCGATCGCGTCTGACGTCCGTTCCCCGCGACCGGTAGAGGGCGGCGGTCGAGGGCCGCGCACACGAAGGCCGGCACCATGCGCCCGTCGTCGGCCCGCATGCCGGGACCGTAGCTGTTGAAGATGCGCACGATCGCGGTGTCGGTGTCGTACTGGCGGCGGAACGCGGACGCGAGGGCTTCGCCGAACCGTTTGCCCTCGTCGTACATGCTGCGCGGGCCCACCGGGTCCACATTGCCGCGATACGACTCCACCTGCGGGTGCACCTGCGGATCGCCGTACACCTCGCTCGTCGACGCCAGCACGAAGCGAGCGCCGGAAGCCTCGGCACGTTCGAGCATCTCGAGGGTTCCGAGACCACCGGTGGCGAGGGTGCCGACCGGATCGTCCTGGTAGTCGCGCGGCGACGCGGGACAGGCGAGGTGGATCAGGAGGTCGATTCGGCGGGGCAGGGGCGGAGGATCCGTCACGGAACCGTCGATCACCGTCACGCGGTCGAGCGCTTCCAGGGTCGATCGCGCCCACGGGGCCGACGTCGAGAAGTCGTCGAGACAGATCACCGAGTCGCCCCGTCTGGACAGGCGCGTGCAGAGATGGAGACCGAGGAAGCCGGCTCCGCCGGTGACCAGAACCCGACGACGGCGCGGACCACCGGGCGCGTTCATCGGCCCACCCCGCCGGCCGCGCGGGGAACCGCCTGGCGGAGCACGGACTCGTACACGCGCTCGGTTTCGCCCGCCACCCGGCTCCACGCGAAGCGCTGCACCGCCCGGTCCCGCCCGACGTGTCCCAACTGCTCGCACTGCACGGGCTGTGTGAGCAGCCGATGCAGGGCGCGGCCCAGGGCGTCGGCGTTCCGGGGCGGCACGTGCACCCCGGTCACCCCGTCGACGACGGAGTCGGTGAGTCCCCCGACGGCACTGGCGACCACCGGCTTACCGCACGCCATCGCCTCGAGCGGGACGATCCCGAACGGTTCGTACCACGGCGAACAGACCACCACGTCCGTCGAGCGCAGCAGTTCCGGCATCCGGGCGCGGGGAATCTGGCCGGGCATCGCCAGGCGATCCCGTACGCCCAGTTCGTCGGCGAGGTGCAGCAGCCGCGATCCCTCTGCGTCCTCGTCCACCGATCCCGCCACCGGCCCGCCGGCGATCACCAGCTCGGCGCCCGGCAGCGCGACCAGCGCGCGTATGGCGACATCGAATCCCTTGCGCTGCACCAGGCGTCCCACCGTGACGACGCGAAACCGGTCGCCCCGTGGGGCCCGGGGCCCGTCCGGGCGGAACTCGTCCGTGTCGACCCCGCACGGGACCACGGTGATGTGTGAGCGGGGGATGCCCATCCGGACGAGTTCGAACACCTCGTCGGAGCACGTCGCCGCGACGGCGTCGGCACTCTGGCCGATCTTGCACTCCAACGGGATCCGCTCCGGCGGGCTCGTGTCCGCCGCGCCCTGGTAGCGCTTCTTCACGATGCCCAGCGCGTGGAACGTGTGCACGAGTGGTATCCCGCATGCCTGGCTCGCGAGTCGGCCGGTGAGGCCGGACATCCAGAAGTGTGAGTGCGCGACGTCGAACTGTGCCCGCGCGAAACGATCGCGAAGACCGAGGGCGAACTCCTGCATGTGGGGTAGCAGCTCGTCCTTCGGGATTCTCCGCGCGGGCCCGGCCGGCACGTGCACCACGTCGTAGCCGTCCTCGGAGCGGACCCGTTCCGGGACGGTGGCGTCGTCCCGCCGGGTGAACACCTCGACGTCGTGACCCCGCCGCACGAGCGCGGCGGACAACGCCGCGACATGGACGTTCTGTCCTCCCGTGTCGACCCCGCCCATCGCGACGAGCGGGCTGGCGTGATCCGAGATCATCGCGATCTTCATTCGCTACCTCCTGGCGCACAGTGGTCGGCGTGTTGTCTCGTCGATGAGGACGTCCCAGTCGTGCAGGAAACGTTCGAGTCCGAATTTCGAGAGCGCGAAAGCCCGCGCGCGGCGGCCCGTCTCGGCGGCATCCGCGGGATCCGTGACGAAGCGGTGCACTGCCGAGACCATTCGGTCGGGGTCGGTGGCGGCGACTCCGGCTTCGGGGGGTACCGAGACGGCCACCTCGGTGCTGGCGAGCGCGACCACAGGCATTCCCAGCATCATCGCCTCGATCAGCGACAATCCGAGGGACGTCCAGCGCGCGGTGTGCAGATACACGCGGCGCTCCCCGACCGCGTCGTGCAGCGCGTCGCGGCCGAGGTCCCCTCCGGCCGAGACCGAAGGAGGTATGTCGGCTCTGCGCGCCAGTTCGCCGGTTCGCATGCCGAACACGTCGACGGGGGCGGCGGACGCCAGTTTCGGTAGCAGGTCCGTGCCGACGGCCCGCCACCGCCGTACCGGGTCGTTGATCATCGTCGCGCTCCGGGCCAGGCGGCCGCTGTGGCGGGCACCAGGGTCGACGACGCCGTGCTCGATCACGCGGGTGCGCGTGGCCCCCGAGTCCCACATCGTGCGGTTGAAGTGGGTGACGTGAACGAGTGTCAGGTCGTCACGATCGGCCATCGGGTGCCGGGTGGTGGGGGCGTGCCCACCCGGGGTGTTGTGCTCCACGTAGACCAGAGGAACGTCGCGTCCGGGCAGGCGCTCCAGCCACCGGGCGGCCAGCGGTACCTCGCCCGGATTCTGCGCCACCACGAGGTCCACGTCCGCGTTCTCGAGGTCGCGTGGGACGATCTCCTCCGCGTTCGGCGGCCAGTCGCGGCCCATCCGTCCTCGTCCCCATGGACCGCGGCCGGGCAGCGTGGGTACGAGATACCGGTGTCCACCGCGGACGAACGCGTCGAGCCACGAGCCGTGCACGTGCCACACGAGGATGTTGCGCGCGTCGCTCCGATCGCTCATGTGGGGAGGGTTACCGATCCAGCGAATTTCAAACTCTATGGATAGGTAATCGTGAAATCCCGTGTCGGAACCGAACCGAAGGTGTTGCGGAGCAGGTCAGCCCACGTAGCGTCGCGCCGCCGAGTGCACCTGGGCGTCCTCGAGGGCGAGTAGACCGGATTCGACCCGACTCGGGACGACGACCCTGTTGCGGACCACCCAGCCCAGCGACCGCACTGCCTCGAGGACCGCGAGAGCGGTGTACCGGTCGGCCGGCGCCGAACGGACGATCTGCGTCGAGCGACGGAGCGCGGAGCGCACCGGACGGCGCAGCCACAGCGTCCACAACGTGTTCCGGATTCCCAGTTGGCGCCGACGCCGGGCGTCACGCGACGTCGAGGGCCGATGGTGGATGACGACGTCCTCGCGCCAGCACATCCACCACCCGGCAGCGGCGAGGTCGAGGGCGAGCAGCTCCTCCTCGCCGCCCAGCCACATCCGCGGCTCGAACCCGCCGACCTCGTGGAACGCGCGACGGCGGATCATCGTCAGCCCGGCCATGATGCCCAGAAGCGTCGGACCGGGCATCCAGTCCGGGCCCGGGACCGGCGAGTTGCGCAGCTCAGGGGTCAGGGGATCTTCCGTCAGCGTCGGTTCGACGAGGCAACGGCCGGTGACCGTCGCCAGGCCCGGGTACTCGTCGAGGACGTCGGCGGCGGTGGTGAGCGCACCCGGTTGCCACACCGTGTCGTCGTCGCAGAACGCCACGTAGGGCGTCGACACCTGCTCCACCGCGATGTTGCGGGCGGTCGCGCCGAGATTCCGCGGCAACCGCACGACGGTGACGTCGGGGAACTCCGCCTCGGCCATGGCTGCACTGCCGTCGCTCGAGCCGTTGTCGGCGAGAACGATCGGCGCCGCGTCGGGTAGCGAGGTCATCGCCCGCAGGGTGCGCCGTAGTTCGTCGCGGCGGTTGTAGGTGATGACGACGACCGTGGCGCGTTCGCTCACGACGAGACCTCCGGACGAAGAGCGGGTGCAGTTTCGAGCAGTCGGATGTCGCGCTCGACGGTCGCCGGCAGCGGCCGTCGGCGCGCGAGCGCCGCGGGCAGCAGGCGCGCCACCTCGCCGGCGGCACCGCGGGCGCAACGGTCGGCGAGCGCGCGCCGGAGCAACCGCCCGGACGATCCGAGGGCGGCGGGAAACGGTCGGCGCATCCACGAGGTGAGGGCGTCGTTGCGCATCTCGCGGCGCCGCCGCCAATCCGACGGGGGACGGACCTGCGACGGGAAGTGCCGCGCGACCAGCCGGTTCGAATAGCAGAGATCCCAGCCGTGTACTGCCAGGTCCAGGGACAGCAGCCGTTCCTCGCCGGCGAAGTGGAGCAGTGGATCGAATCCGCCCACACCCAGATACGCCGCGCGCCGGACGATCGCCGAACATGCGAGGAAGCCGAGGATCCGGGGTCCGGGAAGCGGTTCGGTGTGGGGGAGCGGGCTGCCGGCAAGCGCGGCGGTGATCGCGTCCGGTTGCTGCTGATCCCCGACGAGGGTGAGAGCGGCGAGCACTGCAACCGACGGATACGCATCGAACATGCCTTCGGCGACGGCGAAGGCGCCGGGCTCCCACGTCGAGTCGTCGTCGCAGAAGGCCACGAACTCTGTGCCGGCCCGGCGGGCGCCGACCGTCCTGGCGGCTGCGCCCCGGTTCGTGTCGAGCCGGATCACCTCGACGTCCGGGTGGCGCGTCTTCAACCAGCGCTGCAGAGGATCCCGAGAGGCGTTGTCCACCACGACGATCGGTGTCGCAGGACAGTCTGCACCGATGCGGTCGAGTGTCCGGGCCAGCTCGATCGGCCGGTCGCGTGTGGCGATCACGACGGATGTGCGGTTCATGCCGGCTCCCGCCACTGCCGGCGGTCAGTCCTCCGCCAACAGCGGGCCGAGCGGGCCCAGGTCGATGTTGAGGTCCTCGGGTTCGAGTCCGAAATGCTCACGCAATTCCTCCATCTTCTCCTCGAGCAGCATCAGCGTCGTGCCGATGCGTTCGATCTGGTCGTCGGAGAGATCACCGGCGTCCACGCGGCGCAGCGCCTGCCGCTCCATGAGCTGTCGCAACAGTTCGACGAGTGTGAGGACCAACGCGACCAGCCCGCGTTCGACCGACTCGGGATCCGAGTCGATCCGCTGGCGAATCGACCGATCGTGCGGGCCGGCACGCTCGTTCGACGTCGGACCGCCGCTCGATTCGCTCACCCGGCATTCTCCGGCTTCTCGTCGGGTGGCCGGGTCAGCGCACTGACCGACGACACGAGCGTGCGCAGGGAGATGTGCACCATGTCGACGTCTGCGATCGACAGGGTGATCTCGCCCGCGACGACGACGCCTCCGCCGAGGACTCGGTCGAGGAGATCGACCAGCGCGATCCGACGGTCCGGGGTGGCGCTCACCGCGCACTCGCTTCGACGGAGGTGAACGAGTACGGCGGCCACGGGCCGGTGAGTACCAGGTCCACATCGCTCAGTCGCGCGTCGAGTTCTTCGACGGCCGTGACGAACTCGCGGTGGCGGCCGTTGTCGACCAGGAACGACGTGTTGAGGATCTCCTGGGAACGACGGCCCGCGAGGTCCGGGGGAGAGGGCGGTTGCCGGACGCCGGCCACCGCCCACCGTGCCAGTTCGGCGAAGATCTCGTCGGCTCGTCGGCCCGCCGCGGACTCGGCTTGCTCTCGGGCGGCCACCTGTGCGCGCCGCTGCATGAGATACGCAGTGCCGGAGGGGCGTCCGGTCTTCTCACGCGCGTCTCGGGGTTCGCTGCGCGGTCGCTCGAGGTAGGCGCGCACGCCCCACTCGGACCGATCGGTGATCTGCTGCAGTGCCTCGCCGAGTTGCTCGGCATTGTCGCGCAGCATCGTTCGGACCCGATCGTCGTCGAAGTACACGGTCGCCAAGCGGAGTGGCACGGTGGCACCGCCCGCGCAGATGGCGGCGACGACCGCGTCGTGTCGACGGGCCGTGTCGGCCAGCCAGTCGAGATCCTCGAGATTGCGCCGCAAAGCTTCCTCGCCGAACGTGTCGAGGCGAACAGTGCCCACGACGGCCGTGAACCCCGAGTCGGTTACCGTACGGAGTTCCTCGCCGGCCACCCCGCGGATACCGGAGATACCGCCGGGGAACGGGCCGTCACCGGTCACGGCGTACACCCACACGCCGTCGTCAGGAGTCATCGTCGCGAACCTCCGCGGCGGGTGACTCGGCCGGTTGCACCGCCCGGTGCGGGTCGGTCACGTCCGCGACCCGTCTCTCGCCGGATTCGAGAACCTCGATGCGCGCGCGCAGACGCTCGTTCTCGAGTTCCAGATCGCGGTTGTTCCCGGACAGCCACGGATCGTGTTCCCACCAGTCGATTCCGACCTCGCGCGCCGTTTCGAGCGAGGCGATCACCAAGCGCAGCTTGATGGTGAGCAGTTCGATGTCCAGGAGATTGACCCGGATGTCCCCGGCGATCACGATGCCCTTGTCGAGGACCCGTTCGAGGATGTCGCCGAGATTGGCCGGCTCGTGGCCCGCCCCGCCGAGCCCCTGGCTGTACTGCTGTGGGTAGTTCGCTCCGCTGCCCGACCTCGTCACTGCTGTGCCCCCTTCTCGGACCGACCGCGCGTGTACTGGCGGCTCCTCCGGTAGGACAGCAGCATGCCGTCCATGTCGAGGACCACCACGTAGATCGCGAGGACGTCGGAGGACGACGGGATCCGGCGATCCTCGACGACCTCCACCTCGACGGACCACCCTTCGTCGCTCGGCGCGACCGACACGGCTCCGATGGGCGTCCGCCCCGTGAGCGCGGCGATCTGCCGCGCCGCCTCCGCGGCGGCCTGCGGTGCTGTCAGGTCGGTGGGCTCGTCCGGATCTCGCGGCCCGCTCATCGCTCACTACTCCTCTCCGGAGCCGCCGGCGTCCCGACGGCGGGTGACCCGGTGGAGGATCTCGTCCTCGGCCTGCGCGGCCTCGTCCTCCGAGATCTCACCGGAACGGCGGCCTTCCTCGATCGCCTCGAGGTCCCGGCGCATGGCGGCAGGGCTCGTCGTCTCCTCCTCGACCTGCCGGCGTACGACCTCCCCGATCCACACGACGCCCCGGACGGGCGCCAGTGGCAGTCCGAAGATGGCGGAGAAGAGTCCCATGTCAGGTACCCGGCGCCCGCGTCTTCACGAAGTCGTAGGCGGCCAGCGGACCGGTCACCGTGACCTCGACGCGCCCCTGCCAGTCGTCGATCAGCCGCGCCACGGCCTTGTCCAGTTCGTCCACCCCGTCCGCGGAGATCAGTACGGCCACCGAACCCGCTTCCTCGTCGTCGGTCGGCTCCCGTGGTGCCACGGCGGTCGCCGCGGGTTCGAGAGCTTCGACGATGCGCCCGGTGTCCTGCTCGCGTTTGGCCGTCAGTGCCTGGCTGATTCGTTCGCCTAGCGCCAACCGCTCGTCGCGGGTCGTGTCCTCGGGTTGTTCGCGGACGACGTCGCGCAGTCGTGCCGCCTCCGGGTCGTCGGCGAGGATCTCGCGGAGGATCGCGTCCTCGACGTACTTGCCCTTGACCACGAACTCGACCTTGCCCTCGAGCTGTTCGAGCGCTTCGTGGAACTCGTCCCGATACGGTTCGAGAAGTTCGGCCACCACGGCATCGGTATCGGTGAGTACGGCGCCGAAGCGCAGCGGCAGAACCGGTGCCACCGTCGCGGTGGAGTCGAGGACGGCCGCATGGGCCCGCAGGTCGTCGGAACTGCCCAGCGGGGTGTCCGGGTCGATCTCGCTGACCAGAGCGGCCACGTCCTCGTGGTGGACGATCTTCAGCGGCCGGGGCGGCGAGCCGATACCGGTGGCGTCCTCCTTCACTTCCACGTCCGCGGGAACCAGTCCGTACACGTACACCACCGGGCCACCACCGTCCGGTGCGGATTCCTGTTCGCTCATCGGTCCTTGCCTCCGCCGGAGTGCCCGCGTCGCTGCGGCTCACGCTCGTCCTGCGAGCCACCGAGAAAGTCGAGCACCTTCTCGCCGGCCGCCTCGATGGCGCCCTTCGTCTTGCCTTCGGCGACGCCCGTGGTCATGTCCTGCACCATGTCGGGCAGTCCCTTGGGCTGAGTCTCCGAGATCTCCAGGCGATTGACCGCCTCCGCGAATCGTAGGTACGTGTCGACGCTGGCGACCACGACACGCGCATCGATCGTGACGAGTTCGATGCCGACCAGAGAGACCCGTACGTACGCGTCGATCACGAGGCCCTTGTCGAGGATCGTGTCCACCACGTCCGCGAGGCTCTGGGAACTCGGGCCGCCGGCACCGCCGCCCCCTTGCACCATGGTCATCTGTTACTCCTTCCGGGAACCGGCTTCCGCTCGCTCACCGTCGTCGGTTTCCGCATCCTCCGGTTCCTCGTCTTCGTTCTCGTCCGGCTCCTCGTCCACCTCGTCGTACTCGTCGGGTTCCTCTTCGTCGCCCTCGTCGCCCTCGGTGTCCTCGTCTTCGGGTTCTTCGTCCAGGTCCTCCTCGGGAACCACCTCGCCGTCACGGATCTCGCCGTGCCAGCCCTCGACGTCGTCCGGGTGCAGGAGGGTCTGGATCATGACTTGGCGGCGGAAATGTTTGAGTTCGAGTCGGATTCGACGTCCCTGTGCCCGCCAGATGTTGCCGGTCTTCTCGAAGAAGCCTTGCGGGTGGTATTCGATCACGACCAGCACCCTGGTGAGGTCGGGTGTGAGTTCGTGGAAGGTGACCGCGCCGTCGAGATACCCCTTGTCGCCCTTGGAACGCCACACGATGCGTTCGTCCTGAACCTGTTCCAGGATGGTGGACTCCCACGAGCGGTGGGACCAGAAGACCTGCGCCTTCCACCTCAGCTTCTCGTCCGAGATCTGTTCAACCTGCTCGAGTTTCTTCATGAACCGGGGAAAGTCGGCGAACTGGGTCCACTGGTCGTACACCAGATCGACCGGTGCGCCGATGTCGATCTGTTCGACGATGTTGGTGATCTTGTCCCTCTTGCCCTTACCTTTGCCCTTGCCGCCACCAGTGAGCGCTTGCTTGAGGTCCTGGCCCTTCTCCTTGATCTTTCCGGTCACCGACGACATGCCGGCCTTGAGCGCGACCTTCGCGGGCGACTCGCCCTGCGCCAGCCCGGTCACGGCGGACGCGAGACCTCCACTTCCGCCGCCCTCGGTGAACTGGTCGAGATTGCCCACGGTCGACGAGACGGTGTCGGTCAGCGACTTCACCCCCTTCTGGGCGACGGCGCCGACGAGATGCTGCAGGGACGACTTGAGCTGATCCGCGCCAGGCGTGGTTGCCTTCTCGTCGGTCCCTTCCTGCGTTGTGGTCATCACCCTCACCTCCCGGTCCGTCGCACGGGTGCATCGGCGGCCGTCGCGGACCGCGTGCGGGTGCGCGACGTGGACTCGGAGTCCTTACGTGTGCGCGGCGTGCCGCGTCGCGCCGCCGAGCCGCGCGCGGAAGACCTGCGCCGGGGGGCCGCGTCGTCCCGGCCCTCTTCGTGATCGGATCCCACGTCCTCGTCGCTCTCCGTGCCGCCGGCATCTCCCGTATCGGCGTCATCTGTGTCTGCTGCGGACTTCGTCCGCTTCGTCCGTTGCCGAGAGGAAGTGGACTTCGGAGTCGCGGATTCGGCTGTGGCTGTGTCCTTCTCGCCCTTCTCGCCCTTCTCGGCCTTTCCGTCCTGCTCTTCCTCGTCTTCGTCGTCCTTCCCGCCGCCCAGCAAGCCCTCGCCGACCTTGCCGACGGTGTCGCCGACGTCCTCGCCCACCTTGCCGACGCTCTCGCCCACGCCGGACCCGACACCTTCGATGCGGTTGGTGAGGGCGTCGATCCGGTTGCTCGCGGCCGCGACCGCCGCCCGCTTTGCGGCGTCGGTGAGTTCACCCCGGACACTTTCCGTGAGTTTGCCGACCTCGGCGGACTCCCCGAGCCGTTTGATTCCTTCCCGAACCAGTTGGCGTGAGTTGTCGGGAAGACGTCCCGTCGCTCCCGCGCCCGCGAGCATCAGCGCAACCTTCATCTTTCGCGTTCGGCCCAGGAAGTAGCCGGCCGCGACACCGAGTGCGACTCGCATGCCACCTTTCATGACCTGTCCTTCGTACGGGGGAGGGACATGCCCGGTACCCCACCGGCCCGGATCGCCGCGCTCCACCCGTTTCGGTTAGCCGCTGCGACGCCCGCACAAACACCGATTTCGGAAACCGACGGGACTCGGGGCGAATGACTCGCGGCGCCCCTGGGTACTCGGATCCAAAGGCGACCAGGAGGACGAGATGACCGATCCACGCGCAGCCGAAAGCCCCGACCCCGACCCCCGCAACACCCCGGACCTGGAACCAGGTGGGGGCGTGCCCGCAGGGTCCACTCCGCCCGCATCCGGCGGAACCTCGGGTGTGTCGGAGCACGAGCCCGACACCCGCCACGGATTTCCGGCGACTGGTGCCGCCACGATCGTGGTGGTCGGTCTCATCGTGATCGTCTTCGCCGCGGTGGTGGTCGCGCTCATCCTGATGGCGACCGGCGTCTGGTGATCCGAGCGCCGTCGGGAGGCCGCCCGTTCCGGGTTCGCGTCGAGCGGGGGCACCACTGTCGGCGACGCGAACCTTGAATGGGCGATCAACATCGTCATCACCCCGATCGGGGGTGACGTCGGTCAGCCGTGCGGCCGCCTGGGTACAGCTGATGGGACGGCTCGGCTACGACCGGTTCCTCGCGCACGGCGGCGACTGGGGCGGCAACATCACCACGGTGCTCGCGGGCCGGTCCCGGGGCACGTTCTCGGCGTCCACACCCTGTTCGCGGAGGCGCCGCCGGGGTTGTCCACGGACGGGCTGACGGCGGACGAGCGCCGGTCGACCGAGGAGACCCGCGACTTCTGGCACCACCGGGCGGCGTACGCGAAGCAGCAGTCCACGCGGCCGCAGACCATCGGCTACTCGCTGGTCGACTCCCCGGTGGCGCTGCTCGCGTGGATCCTCGACAAGTTCGCCGAGTGGTCGGACACCGAGGACAGCCCCTTCGAGACGATCTCCATGGACGCGATCCTCGACGACGTCACGCTGTACTGGTTGACGCGGACCGGCGCCTCGGCGGCCCGCATCTACTACGAGAGCCACAACTCGCTCGATCCCGAGCTTCGGGTCGACGTGCCGTCCGCGATCACCATGTATCCCCGCGACATCGAGAAGTGCCCACGCCCGTGGGCGGAGCAGCGGTATAGGCGGATCGTCCGATGGCAGGAACCCGAGACCGGCGGTCACTTCCTGTCGCTGGAGGTCCCTGACTATTTCGTCCGGGATCTGCAGGAGGGTCTGGCGGCGGTGCTCGCCGTCACTCGGACAGCGACGCCGTCTGGTGGGACCACATAGTTCGGATCGGATCGTCGGAGTAGGCGCCGCAGGTTGCCGCGCACACACCGACAGCTCCGAGGCGGCGGCTACGGTGATCCGGCCGCAGGCGCCGGGTCGGGCGGATAGGTGACCACCCCGTCCGGGCCCACCAACGCAGCCGCGCCCCATTGCCCCAGCCGATGCGGCCGTGGCGCGGCGTTGTTCACCAGATGCACCACGCTCCAGCCGCGGGCGGTCAGTGTGTTCGCAATCAGCAGGCGGTGGCAGCGCCACGGCATCGGCTCGCCGCACATGATCGCGACGTGCCGATCGGCGGCCAATGTGGTGAGTCGCTTCAGGCCCGCGTCGAAACCTGCGGTGAGCGTGTAGTCGGCGTAGTTCTTGAAGCTCGTGTTCTGCCAGCCGGCGTTGATCGTCGGGTCGACGTCGTGCTGCTTGGGCCGCCGACCGGCGAGCTCGGTGAGATGGAGGTACTCGATGTCTGCGGCACCCAGCCACGCGGTCATCTCGTCGGCGTCGAACTGCGGACTGCGCCGCGATCCCGGCATCTTCCGCACGTCCACGATCATGTCGATGTCGGCCTGCGTGAGCGTGTCGAGCACGACGGACGGCGGGCAGGTCCAGTGCCCGATCGTCCACAGTTCACCCGGTTCGGCGCTCATGGCCCCATGCTCGCAGCAATGCGACGATCACACCGGGTACGCGCGCGAGCGCGCGGTTTCACGCGCCAGATCGACGGCGGCCGCGATCGCCATCGACACCACTGGGCCGTGGCCCGGCAGGACGGTGTCCGCATTCAGCGTCGCGAGGTGGTCGAGTGCTGCTGCGAGTGTGTCCCCGTGACCGTGGTCGAAGACCGGCGGAAGCAGTTGCGGGCCCTGAGTCTTTGACAGCGGATGTGCGGTGACCAGGGCATCACCGGTGACGATGACACCGTGCTGCGGCAGATGGAACGCGGTGTGCCCGGAAGTGTGGCCGTGGGTGGCCACCGGCACGGGGCCGCCCGGGAGGTCCAGGGGGCGACCGGAGGTGACGGCCTGCGCGTTCACGGACACCGACCTGGTGGCACCGGCGCGGGCGATGCGCAGCAGCCACGGCAGCACGCCGTGCCTGTGCAGCATCGGGATGAAGTCCCTACCGGCGGCCTGCTCGAGGTACTCCCGACGCGCGTGCGCCACCTCGGTGGGATCGGTGAAGACGGGAATTCCGTAGCGCTCATGGAACGCGACGATCGCGCCCATGTGGTCGACGTGCGCATGCGTGAGCAGCATGCCCTGCACATCCTCCGGCCGCCGGCCCAGCGATCGGATCGCCCCGTCGACCGCGGCCACATCGCCTGGATAGCCGCCGTCGATCAGAGTGAGCGCGTCACCATCTCGCAGGAGCACGAAGTTCACATGCGTTCCGCTGCCACGGAACACATCGGGCGCTACTTCCTCAACCGTCGTCACGGGAATCGATTGTGACTCAGATTCGGCGGATACGGCGGCGCGGGGGAGCCAGAGCGGTGCCGCTGCCAGGACGCTCGCCCACGACGAAGGCGGCCGCCCCGCCGGGCCGGTGAATTGTCCGGGTGCCCGTCCGATGATGACGCTCGGCCCGGGTCACTCGACCTCCGACGCGCCGACCGGCTTGCTTCCGCGGATTCGAAGGATTCCCGGCTATTGCGAACAGCAAGGCGATCGACGCGGTTCCTGCGGCGATCCAGAAAACGAGACTGGGGCCGGCGCGGTCATAGACCTGTCCGCCGCCGAAGGCGCCGAACGCGATGCTTGCATTGAAGATGCCGACCCAGAGGGCGGATACGGCTTCCCGATGGGGAGTCGACTGAGCGACCCACGTCTGAGTTCCCACGGATACTCCTCCGTAGAACAGGCCCCATGCGGCCATCAGCAAGGCGGCAGCCGTCGCGGTGGTTGCCACGACAGGGAATGCGGCTAGTGTCGCGGCGATTCCCAAACTGATGACGGCCGCCACTTTGCTCGGAGCCTTCACGGCAATCGGCCCAGCGGTGAAATTGCCCACGACGCCGAGGATGCCGTAGATGAGGAGCAGTGCGCCGATCAAGGAAGCGCTTATGTCGGTGAAGGATTCGAGGGCCGGACGGATATAGGTATAGGCGGCGAAGTGTGCGGTGACGAGGAAGGCGGTAAGGGCGAGTCCCGACCGGACTCCCGGGGATCGAAGGGCTGCCGCGAGACTCCCGAGTTGTAGAACGCCTTCGGACGGCATATTCGGCACGACGAGGGGCATCGCGAGGGCGATCACGGTCGCGGCTGCGGCGAGAGTCCAGAACGCTGCGCTCCACCCCGCTCGGTCGCCGATGTAGGTGCCGGCTGGAACACCGACAACCGAGGCGACGGCGATTCCACTGAAGATGACGGTGGTCGCGATCCCGACGGAACTGCCCCTAACCAGCCTGGGACCCATGCTTGCGGCGAGTGCCCAAACTCCACCCATGCTCAGTCCGAGAAGAACACGTGCGACCGCGAGCACGGTGAAGCTTGTTGCGAGGGCGGTGAGGGCGTTCGCAGTCGCAACAAGCAACATCAGGACGATGAGCGTCGACCGTCGGTCGATTCGGCTGGTAACGGCCGGGATGAACGGGGCGGATGCGGCAGCCACCAAGCCTGTGATCGTCAGCGAAAGACCGATCGTCCCTTCATTTTCGGCCAGCGTGGCGCCGATGGGTGTGAGAAGTCCGACGGGCATCATCTCCGCCGCGACGACCACGAACGTGGCCGACGCGACCAAAGCTACTGCTCCCCAGTGGTTCCGGTTCGGAAGCTCCGAGGTCTGCAAGGAGCGAGAAGTCGGGCAGTTCTGTCGTGACATCGGTGTCGGTGCGGAGGGAGACATACGACAAGGGAACCGGCGCGCCGCAGAGTGATCAACGGCGAATCGATCATCGACTCATTAGCGAGATTCATCGATAGGGTGGGAAGATCCGCTGACGGTGGGTTCGAGAGATCGGGGTGACGAGGTGTCGGAGCTACCCATGCGCGAGATCGAGTGCTTTCTCACTCTCGCCGAGGAACTGCACTTCGGACGAACCGGAGAGCGGCTGTGCATCTCGCAGAGCCGCGTGAGTCAGTTGATCAGCGCATTGGAGCGGCGCATGGGTGCGCGCCTGGTGACACGCACGAGCCGACGAGTCCAACTCACCGAGTTCGGGGCCGACTTCCTCGTTTCCTTGGCGCCTGCCCATCGCGCACTCGTCAATGTCGTCGAAGAGGCGAAGTTGCGCGCACGCGATGCGACGACGCCGCTCCGAGTCGGCTTTCAGGGTGCGATCTACGATTCGATTGCGAGGGCGATCCGTCAATTCGAATTGCAGCACCCGCGCACTTCTGTACACATCAGGGAGTTGCCGCTGGGCGATCCGTTCAGTGATGTGCTGGCCGGTCGCATCGATGCTGCGGTGGTACTGCTTCCCGTCGAAGAGCCCGAGTTGGTGACCGGTCTCGTCTTCTCCCGTCAACCTCAGACGCTGGCGGTCTCGGTCGACCATCCGTTCGCCGGAGCGGGAGAACTCAGGGCCGAGCAATTGGCGGAGATCACTTTGGTGCCGATCACCGGTCCCGCGCCGGATTATTGGCGACGCGCGCACTCCCCGCGATCGACACCGGGCGGAGTGCGGATTCACACGAGGGGAGGGGCGAGCACGGTTCAGGAGGGGCTTTCGCAGGTTGCATCCCACCGCGGCGGTCTCCTTCTGTGTGCGGCGACGGCCGCATACAGTCAGCGGGCCGACATCGCCTTCGTACCCGTGCACGGGCTTCCCGATTCCGCGCTCGCGCTGGTCTGGCGCGACGATAACGAGAGCCCCCGCGTCCGCCACTTCGCGTCCGCCATTGAGATGGCGCTCGATCGCGCGTCGTGAACATGTGATCAGGTCTGCCGAGGCTCAGCGAGGCGGTCTCAGCCGTCGCCATGGGCACACCCTGAAGGCGTCGGCGCTGGGCGACCGGTTCGGTCAGGTCGCCGGATACCGGTTCTCCCGCAGCACGCGAGCGAGGTGTGCCGCGTTCGCGGCGAGCGTCGCGTTCGTCGAGGCCACGGCCTCGGGCACGTCGCCGAGATCGTTGTAGTCGCCGGGAGTCATCGCCTCCCCGTTCCAGTACGTGCAACCTTGGGCCGGCACCGAGAAGCCGATGTCGTTCAATGCCTGGAACAGGCTCGCGACGATGGCGTGGGCGCCGTCCTCGTTCCCGACGACCGCGGCTGCCGCGACCTTGTCGAACAGGATCGGACGCCCCTCGTCGTCGGTTTCCGAGAGTTCGGCGTCGAGACGTTCGAGGACGCGTTTCGCGACGCTCGACATCTGTCCGAGCCACGTGGGCGTCGATATCAGCACGATGTCGGATTCGAGGACCGCGCGGCGCAGTGTCGGCCACTGGTCGCCCTCTCCCATGTCCTTCTCGACGCCGGGAGCGACGTGATGGTCCACGACCCGCATCGTGCGTCCCGAGACGCCGTGCTTTTCGAGTTCGGCGAGGACCTGCCGGGCGATCAGGTCGCTGCTGGAGGGGGCCGGAGAAGCCTTGAGTGTGCAGACGAGAGCGAGCGCAGTCGGTTCGGTCATGCCTGCGGATACCCAGGCCGGGGCGGGCTCACGCATGTTCCGCGGAATCCGCAAGGTCGGTGTTTGGGGCCGGTCGGCACGGGTAGCCCGTGATCGCCCGTACTCGGAACTGGGAGGCCCCGATGCCCGAGCACCTCGACGACCATGCAGCGCAACTTCACGCGGCCCTGGACGGCGTGGTCGCGGCGACGCCCCGCCTCGAGCGGTGGGGCCGGCATCTCGCCGCGGTCCTGCCCTCGGGAGCGAGGCTGTTGACATGTGGAAACGGCGGCAGTGCGGCGGAGGCGCAGCACCTCACCGGCGAGCTCGTCGGCCGGTTCGAAGGGGAGCGGATGCCACTGTCCGCGATCGCTCTTCACGCCGAGACCTCGTCGGCCACGGCGATCGCCAACGACTACGGCCTCGACGAGATCTTCGCGCGCCAGGTCCGCGCCCATGCCCGCGCCGGCGACGTGCTGCTCTGCCTGTCCACGAGTGGCCGCAGTCCGAACGTCCTCACCGCAGCCAAGGCGGCCCACGAGTTGGGTGTCACGACGTGGTCCATGACGGGGCGCGAACCCAACCCGCTGGCGGCGGTGGTGGACGAGGCCATCGCGGTGGACGCGCCCCGGGTCTCCACGGTGCAGGAGATCCACCTGGTTCTCGTGCACGCGTTGTGCGCCGAGATCGACACCGCCCTGAGGTTCGAGCAGTGACCCGCGTCGTGGTGCTCGGGGACTCGCTCCTCGACGTGGACCTCGAGGGCCGTGTCGACCGGCTGTCGCCGGAGGCGCCGGTCCCGGTGTTCGACACCGACAGCGTCCGGGTGCGTCCGGGCGGCGCCGCGCTGGCCGCCGTGCTGGCGGCCCGCGACGTCGGCGAGGTGGTGCTGGTGACAGCGGTGGCCGCCGACGCCGAGGGGCGGCGACTGGTCGAACTCGTTTCGGAACACTGTGACGTGGTCCCGATCGACCTGCTGGGGGCGACAGTGACCAAGACCCGGATCCGTACCGACGTCCAGCACCTGCTGCGGATCGACTCCGGCGACGGCACCACCGCAGGCACGCCCGTGACCTCCGCGGTCGAGCGAGCGCTGGCGGGGGCGGACGCGATCGTCGTTGCCGACTACGGGCGAGGAACGACGCGGCATCGGGGCCTCCGGGCCCTGGTCGCGTCCCGGGCCCGGGTGGCTCCGGTGGTCTGGGATCCGCATCCGCGCGGGGCGGCTCCCGGCGCGGAGTGCGCGTTGGCGACGCCGAATCTGCGGGAGGCCTACGGTGCGCTCGGCGGCGGCGCCGACGCGCTGGTGCCGGCCGAGGCCGGGCGGCGCCTGCTCGGGCAGTGGGGAACACGAGCCGTTGCGATCACCCAGGGCCCGGCCGGTGCCACCGTCGTCGAACGGGGGCGGCGGGTCCACGTGGTCCCGGTCCCGGAGACGCCGGTGACGTTGCGGACCGGCCGGCCGGACACGTGCGGCGCCGGCGACCGCTTCGCCGCGGCGGCCGCGGCCGCGCTGGGCGGTGGTGCGTCGGTGACCGAAGCGGTCACGGTCGCGGTCGATCACGCGTCCCGGTTCGTGTCCGCGGGCGGCGCGGGGTCGATGGCCTCCGTGGACCGCGGGGCGGCATCGAGCCGGGTTCGTCGTCCGAGCCGATCCTGCTCGGACGCTTTCGCACTCGCCGATCGCGTGCACCGGGACGGAGGCCGGCTGGTGGCGACCGGCGGGTGCTTCGACCTGGTCCATCCGGGTCATCTCCGCCTGCTGCGCGAGGCCGCGGCACTCGGCGACGCACTGGTGGTGTGCCTGAACTCTGATTCGTCCGTCCGCGGGCTGAAGGGGGCCGGGCGCCCGGTGCTCGGGCAGGACGTGCGCGCGGCGATGCTGCGCGAACTCGACACCGTCGACGCGGTGGCGGTGTTCGACGACGACACGCCGACCCGCCTGCTGGAGCGGTTGCGACCGGACGTGTGGGTGAAGGGCGGGGACTATCGACCGGCCGATCTCCCCGAGGCCGAGACCGTGCGGCGGAACGGCGGCGAGGTCCGCACCGTCCCGCCGCTCGGCGACTACTCGACCACCAAGGTCGTCGCCGCGATCGAATCGCATCACGAAGCTTTCCGGGGCCGGGCCGGTCTCGGATCCGAAGGGAGGAATCCGTGATCGACATCGGCAACGTGCTCATCTCGGGCGGAGCGTCGGGCCTGGGCGCCGCGACCGCGACCGCCGTCGCCAAGGCGGGAGGAACGCCGCTCGTACTCGATATGGCGGTGCCCGACGCGGAACACGCCTATCGGCTCGTGGACATCGCGGACAGTTCGGCGGTCGCCGAGGCCACCGCCGAACTCGCAGGCAGCGTGGGCGGCCGACTCGACGGGGTGTTCACCGCCGCCGGCATCGACTGCTGCGGCAGGCTGGACGAGGTCGCCGCAGCCGACTGGGAGCGCGTCGTCGCCGTCGACCTGATGGGGACCGCGGCCGTCGTCCGTGCGGCACTGCCGCATCTGGCCAGCCCGTCCGGCCGCATCGTGACGTGCGCCTCGACCCTTGGTCTGAAGGCGGTGAGCGACGCGACTGCCTACTGCGCGGCGAAGTTCGGTGTCGTCGGTTTCACCCGGGCACTCGCGGCGGAGACGGCGGGACGATACGGCGTGACCCTGCTGGTGCCCGGTGGCATGGACACGTCGTTCTTCGACGGGCGCACCGCGCAGTACCGTCCGCCCCCGGACGCCCACCTGAACCGGCCGGAGGACGTGGCCGCGACCGTGATGTACGCGCTGGGGCAGCCGGAGGGGTGCGAGATCCGCGAGATGGTCGTGTGCGCCTCCGAAGAGTCGTCGTGGCCGTGAGCGACGTGCTGGTGCTGCGTGCGCTCGGGGTGGGTGACCTGGCGACCGCGGTCCCGGCGTTGCGTGCGCTGCGGCGCGAGTTCCCGAACGCACGTCTGCGCCTGGCCACGCCGATCGGGCTGCGGGACCTCGTCGGCCTGATCGGCGGGATCGACGACATCGTGCCGACGTCCGGGCTGCGCGCCATGGCCGTGCACACCCGTCCCGACCTGGCCGTCAATCTCCACGGCCGGGGCCCGCAGAGCACGACGTTGCTGCGCGGCGCGGGACCGGGCGGCGTCTGGTGTCATCGCGATCCGGGCATCGGCGCTGACGGCCCGGAATGGGACGAGCATCTGCACGAGGTCGATCGTTGGTGCGCGCTGCTGCGGCACCACGGGGTGCCCGCCGATCCGACGGAACTGCGGATCCGACGACCCCGATCGGCGCCCGTCGAGGGTGCGATCGTGGTCCACCCCGGCGCGGCGAGCGCGGCCCGCCGCTGGCCCGCAGCTCGGTTCGCCGCCGTGATTCGCGAACTGTGGAGTGCGTACGGGGGAGCCGTCGTGGTCACCGGGGGTCCGGGGGAAGGCGGACTCGTCGACGACGTGTGCCGGGCCGTCGGATCGGGTGTCCCGGTCCGGCGTGCGGTCCCGTGTCGGCTCGGCGAACTCGCCGCGCTGGTCTCGCATGCCCGGCTGGTCGTCTGCGGTGACACCGGAATCGCCCATCTGGCAACGGCGTTCGGGACGCGATCGGTGGTGCTGTTCGGGCCCACACCGCCGCGGACGTGGGGTCCGCGGGTGGACCGACATCTGCACACGGTGTTGTGGACCGGCCGGCGCGGCGACCCGCACGGTGCGCGTCTGGACCCCGGTCTGGCGGACATCGAGGCGGCCGACGTCGTGGCCGCCGCGTCCGTGCAACTGGAGAGGTGAGGTGCGCGATGTCCGCAGGTCCGGTGGGCGTAGTGGGGGCCGGGTACGTGGGGCTGACGACGGCGGCCTGTCTGTCGCACCTGGGCCACTCGGTGCGGTGTGTGGACAGCGATGCGACCCGAGTCGAGCGGTTACGGCGGGGTGTGGTCGACATTCTCGAGCCGCGTCTCGCCGAGCTCGTGCACGCCGGATTACGCGGCGGGACGGTGTGTTTCGACACCGAACTCGGTGCACTCACCTCGTGCGGTGTCGTGGTTCTCTGCCTGCCCACGCCCTCCGGCCGGGACGGCGCACCCGACCTGGCGAGCGTGACATCGGTGTCCCGACGCATCGCCCGCGAGATCGCGGGACCGGTGGTGCTGGCGGTGAAATCCACCGTCCCGCCGGGAAGCGCTCGCACACTGCAGGATTCACTCGGCCGCGGCCGTATCGACGTGGTCAGCAATCCCGAGTTCCTCCGCGAAGGCCGTTCGGTGGCGGACTTCCTGCGGCCCGAACGGATCGTGGTCGGTGGCGCCGACAGCGCCGCCGTCGACGCCGTCACGTCGCTGTACCGGTCGGTTCCCGCGCCGATCTTCCGCACGGACTGGGCGAGCGCCGAACTCGCGAAGTACGCGTGCAACAGCTTCCTCGCGGTCAAGGCGTCGTACACCAACGAACTCGCCGACCTGTGCTCGGCGGTGGGCGCCGACGTGACCGAGGTGACCGCGGTGATGGCGGCGGATCCGCGAATCGGAGGTGCGTTCCTCGCGCCCGGTCCGGGGTGGGGTGGATCCTGCCTGCCCAAGGACACCTGCGGCATGCTCGACGCCGGGCGGCGGGCGGGGGTGGTGCTGGACACCGTGCGGGCGGCGGTGCGGTCGAACACCCGCCATCGCCGCCGGCTGGTGGCCGACATCGTCCGCGAGCTCACGGGGGAACCGGCGGCATCCCTGGCCGGATATCGGATAGGGGTCCTCGGTCTGACCTTCAAGGCCGGCACCGGCGACGTGCGGGAGTCGCCCGCGCTGGCGGTCGTCCACGAACTGTGTGTCCGCGGCGCGATCGTGACCGCGTACGACCCGGCATGCGGCTCGGGGCGGGCATCGGCCGTGGACGCGGACGGCGAGTTCCAGGTGGTCGACGAACCGGCGGCGGCGGTGAAGAGCGCGTCGGCCGTGGTGGTCCTCACCGAATGGCCCGAGTTCCGGACCGTCGACTGGCGCGCCGCGGCGCGAGAAGTGCAGCGGCCGCTCGTCATCGATGCGCGAAACCTGCTCGATCCCGCGGCTCTGGAGGCCTGTGGCTTCTCCTACCGCGGGATCGGCAGGCCGTGAGCGCGGCAGACTTACGATTCGCCGTTGCGGCGCTCCCGGTGCACGTCGTTCATCTGCCGGGTCTTGCCCTCGGCGGTACCGGCTTCCGGGGTGGGCGAGTTGCCCTGGCGCCTGCGATACCACCAGCGCACGTTGATCGCGGCGACGATCACCACGAGTGCGACGATGACGAGTATTTCCATCTGCTGATCCTCCTCGGCGTTCCAGTGCTTCGCTGCCGCGCCGGTTCGCGGCGCTACTTCTCCGGGTGCGTGGTCTCCGGGGGATGGTCCTCGCCCCGGCGGGTACCACCCTGGTGTGCCGGTCCGACCCCGGGGTCGGACTCGGACGGTCGTTCGTGTTGCACGCCGCTCTTCTGTGCCTGCCCGGCGCCGTCGGGATCGCCGGCGCGTGCACGCATGTGCTCGGGGGACTTGGCCTCCTGCTGGCGATCGTCGTACGGCGGTATCGCGGCCTCGTCGGAGGACGCGCCGTGTCCGCCGGCATCCGCGGGCCGCTGCCACCCCGGTTCGCCCGACGAGATCGTCGACTCGTCCTCGAAGGCGCCCTCGCGCCGGTGGTCGCCTGCACTCGGCTCCTCGGCCCCGGTATCGCGGGAGCCCGGCGCGCCCCGCTCCGACTGTGGTTCCTCCTCCAGATGTTCGCCCGGTCGCTGCGTCATGGCTGCCTCCTCGATGTCCGTGCTCGCCGTCCGCCCCTCCGTGGACGTCGGGTACCCATTCGCTGGGTATGCCACACGCTCGATGTCCGTGAGCGGATTTCCCCGCCCGCCGGGGGTTGACCGCCGCGATCGCGGGGTACCCCGCTCGGACCCGAACAGGAAGGGGTACGACATGTCCAGCGACACTCGGCCGACGTCGGCTCGCAAGCGCTCGGCCACCGAGGTGGTGGCGCTGGTCTTCGGTGTCGTGTTCCTCGTCGTCGGAATCGCGGGCTTCATCCCCGGGATCACGACCGACTACGACACGATGACGTGGGCCGGCCACCACTCCGATGCGAAGCTGCTCGGAATCTTCGAAGTTTCCGTCCTGCACAACATCATCCATCTTGCGTTCGGTGTGGCCGGAATCGTGATGGCCCGGAGCATGCAAATGGCGCGGACTTACCTGATCGCCGGAGGCGTGGTCTACTTCGCGGTGTGGATCTACGGTGTGTCGATCAACCGTGACGACGCGGCGAACTTCCTTCCGGTCAACGACGCCGACAACTGGCTCCACCTGGGGCTCGCGGTCGCGATGATCGTCATCGGCGGTTTCCTCCCGCCGATGGAGACGCGCAACGCGCAGCCGGCGTCCAGGCGGATGGACTGACCGTCACGTCGGTTTCCTGGTGCCGACCTCGCCTCGCCGCAGGGCCGACGTCAGCCGCGTGAGCACCGAGCGGTCCTCGAGGACGGGGCTGCCGGTGCCCGCGCGATCGACCATCCCCTCGGCCAGTTCGCGGACGACATCCGGTCCCTCGGTGTGCGCGACCCAACCCAACTCGTCGCGGGCGCGGGCGGGGTCCACGAGCGGAGTCGAGTACGCCAGGTCGATCCAGCCTCCGTCGACGGGTTGCAGGTGCAGCCGCCACGTCACCTGGGCGGCCGCCCGCAGCAGTCGGGACGGGACGTGCAGACCATGGACCGAGAGTCCGGCAAGGACGTCGGCGCCCGTCGCCGGGACGTCGGACGCGATGTTGTAGATCCCGGATTTCCGCTGCCGGGTCGCGAGGACGATCGCCCGCGCCGCCTCTTCGGCGTGCACCGCCGGGATGCACATGCCCCGGTCGATCGGCACCACGGGCGCGAGGCGCAGAACGCCGGCGGGCACCCAGTCGGGAAGAATGTAGTGCAGCAACTGGTTTCCCGCGCGGTACTGACCGATCAGGCCGGCGCGCAGGACCGTCACGGACGGGCCGGCGCCGGAATCGACATGGCGGCGGACGACGTCCTCGGCGGCCACCTTGTCCCGGCTGTAGACCGAGGACCGCACACCGGTGGTGGGCCACGACTCGTCGACGGGCCGCCCGTACGAGCCCGGCGCGTAGACGGCGGAGGAGGACATGTGCACGACGTGCCCGGCGCCGCCCGTCGCTGCGGCCGCGAGCACGGCGCGTGTCCCGTCGACCCCGGTCGCCCGCAGGTAGTGGCGTCGATGGGTGGGCTGGAAACCCCACGCGAGGTGGACGACGGCGTCGGCATCCGCGAACGGGAGTGCGAGTTGCTCGGCGGCGTCGGGGGCGGCGACGTCCACGGTGTGCCAGGCCACGCCGGCGTACGGGGGCTCGTCCGGAGGCCTCCGCCGCGCGATTCCGACGATCTCGTGGTTGCCGTCCTCCCGCAACGCCTGCAACAGGGCCGTGCCGAGGTTCCCGGTGGCGCCGGTGATCGCGATCCGCATCGTCACCCTCGTTTCGCGGAACGCCACACGACGTCCGCCACGACGCGGTTCACGCTTCGCCGGACCGGCGCCCCGATGCCGTGCCGGGCAAGGGCGGCCCGGGCCGCGTTGAGGCCGCACACGCCGTGCACGCCGCCACCGGGGTGCGCCGACGCGCTGGCCAGGAACAGGTTCTTCACGGGAGTCTCCGGCCGCGACGACCCGGGAACGGGACGGAAGATCAGTTGCTGGTGCAACTGGGCGGTTCCGCCGTTGACAGCGCCGTTCACCAGGTTCGCGTCGGCGCGTTCGAGATCCGACGGCCGTTGGACGCTTCGCGCGACGATGTTCGAACCGAAGCCGGGAGCGAAACGCTCGAGCTGTTCGTCGGTGCGCTCGGCGATCTTGTCCGCGCTGGCGTCGTCGGCCACGCCCCGCGGGAGGTGCGTGTACGCCCATGCGCTTTCCGTGCCGTCCGGCGAGCGGGTCGGATCGGCGGTCGTCATCTGGCCCACCAGCAGGAACGGGTGCTCGGGGAGCTCGCCGGCCGCCAGCTGCGTGTGCCACTTCGCGAGCCTGGTGGTATCGCCGCCCACATGCACGGTGCCGGCGCGGCGGACCGAGTCGGCCTGCCACGGAATCGGCTCGCGCAGAGCGTAGTTCACCTTCACCACCGGGGTGTCCCACTCGAAGTTCGCGAGCGCGGCGCGCACGTTCGCAGGCACGACGTCCTGCGGCAGCAGCCGCTCGTAGAGCGCGGGCGCCGACACGTCCGCGAGGACGGCGCGACGAGCCCCGAACGTCCGGCCGTCGGACAGGCGAACCCCCGTTGCCGCGCCGCCCTGCACGGTTACGGCGTCGACGCGACTGTCGCATTCCACCCGGCCGCCCGCCGATTCCAGTCGGCGCACCAGGGCGTCGGTGAGCGCGCCCGCACCACCCACGGGGACCGGGAAACCCACGTCCTGCGCCAGCATCCCTAACAGGAATCCCATCGCCCCGCTGATCGGGGCGTCGGGTGGCACGTCGGCGTGCAGTGCATTGCCGAGGAGCAGGACCTTCGCCGCCTCGCCGGCGAACAGTTCCTGCCCCATCCGGTTCGCCGGCAACAACAGGAACCGGGCGATGCGCAGCGCCTCCGCCGAGCCCAGCTCGCGCAGTAGCTTCACCGGCCCCTTCAGCGGGGGAAACGGGCCGAACAGGGTGTCCAGCAGGGGCTCGCGGATGCGCTCCCACGTCCGGTACAGCTCGAGCCACCGTTCCCCGTCGCCGCTGCGGAACCGCTCCAGTGCGGCTGCGGTGTCCGCGGCCTCGGGAAGGACGGCGGGCGCGTTCGAGTCCTCGGCGTCCAGCGGATGGGCCACCGCGATGGGAGCTCGACTCCACGACAACCCGTGCCGGTCCAGGTCCAGCTCGGCGAACGCGGGCGATACCGCGCTGAGGGGATAGAACGCACTGAACCGGTCGTAGCGGTATCCGGGGTGGAGATCACCGGAACGCACGGCTCCTCCCGGTGTCGGTTCGGCCTCGAGGACCAGCACGTCCCATCCTCGATCCGCGAGGGTGATCGCGGCGACCAGTCCGTTGGGTCCGGCGCCGACGACGATTGCATCCGCCTTCTCCGTCATCCGATCACCCGAGCCTCGGTGCGGTCGAGCCGTCGCGCGGATGGGCGGGGCCCTCCGCGAGCAGTGCCAACCGGCGGATGCACTCCCGGTTGCGCGGCACCGCCGCCAGTTCGACCACGCTCTGCGGAAACCACGACATGGGAGGGGAGGCGAGATGCTCGCCCATCTCGATGACGGTGCCCACCCCGTCGGGGCGGGGACGGACCTGGATTTCGATCCGGGCGCGGCCGAAGGCCTTCGCGCGGGCCAGAAGGGTCAGTGACTTCCCCGGATCCTCCTCGAGAACCTCGGTGTGGTCGTCGATGAGGAACGGCCACAATCCGACCGAATGGTGGATGCGCGCACCGGGGGCGGGCCAGGCGGGGTCCACGGCCCGCATTCGGGACGCGCCGACCACCCAGCCCGGATACCGCCAGCCGTCGGCGAGTACCTCCCACACCTTGTCGGGAGAAGCGGTGGTCTCCCAGTGCGCCTCGAATTTCATGTCTGCCTCTCCGGGTGCTGCTCGGGACCGATCGGAACAGACGGTGTATTCCCGAGGTGCCGAGAAGTGAAACGTGCCCGGCATGGTTGGCCGCGCGTCCGCCCGGGTACACGGACCGTGCCCGCCGTCGTCGAGACGGATGCGAGCATCGGAGGAGCTTCGTGCGATCGAGAGTCCGGAGGACCTACTCGTGACCGGCGCGGTCTCGAATCGAGAGCCGCCGGGGGCGCAGCTCGTCACGATCACCACGTTGGCCGAGCTGGTCGCCCTCACGGCGTCCACACACGGCATCTTCCTGCGCTACTCCGCCGGCCCCGAACGCGATGCCGCAGATTGTCGGAGCCGAGACCGGGAGTCGGACATCGACATGCCGGGCCTGACCGTCACACCACTGTCCCTCGAACCGTGGTGGCCGCGGACTGTCGAGGAATGGATCGCGCGCCGGCTGCACCGTTGCTGCGGCCTCGTCGAACAAGTGCCCGCCGAGCAGGGCTCGGAGCCGGATCGGTTTCCCTGGTTGCTCACCGGCACCGTCATCGGACACAGCCTGGATCTCGAACCGCTGGTCGCCCAGTTCCGTCCGCTGGCCCGAATCCATCGATCCGTGCTCGAGGAGGCCGCTCGCCTGTTCGAGCAGCAGTTCGCTCCCTCCACTCCAACTTCCGAATAGCCGAAGAGAGAGGCAAGTCGCATGAAGAAGATCATCGCCACCGCTCTGGTGGGTGCCGGCGCCGTGCTGCCGTTGGCGGGGTGCGGAGACGGCAACGACGACAACACCGACACCACGATGCAGACGTCGATGGAGATGCCCGCGACCACCGAGACGGAGAGCGAAGAATCGACCCCCACATCGGTCACATCGACCGACCAGCTGGGCACGTTCGATCAGGCGAAGCTCGATGCGTTCGTGGTCGCATTTCGGAGCGGGTACTCGGATCTCTCCGAGGACCGGGACGACGACAGCATCGAGAACATCGTCATCGCGTCCTGCAACGACCTGGCGAACGGGGTCAGCGAGGAGCAGGTCACCGAGAAGATCCGTGTGCTGGCGGCCAACAAGGGAACCGAACCCTCGCAGGATCAGGCCGAACGGATCTACGACATCGTCACACCGGCCTGCCCGTGACACCTCGGCCCGTGACACCTCGGCCCGTGACACCTCGGCCCGACCGCGCCGCGCACCTGTCGAACTAGGCCGTCGCGGCCTCGCGCGGCGCTGTCAGGTGCCCGTACTTCAAATCGGCCCGCACCCAGTGTCCCTGCCGGCAGACCCGGATCAGGGCCTCGTCGAATGCGTCGATCAGCCATTCGTTCGCGGCCTCCACCAGGAACCGTTCGTTGCCGTCGTCGCGAGCGAAGAACTGCACTACCCATCGCGGGGGCTCTGTACGTCGAGGGCTGGATTCGAGGGTGCCGAGCGGAGAGTTGGTGGCGAGGAGGAACCGGTCGAACTCGAACTCCACGCACAGGAGGAACCCGGTGCCGCGACGAACCACGGAGGTCGGTCTGCACGTCGCAATGGCGAGTGCATCGACTTCGTCGCGATAGAGCGAAGACAGATACGCCGCCGTCGGCACCCGCAGTGTGCGCTCCGCGCGCCTCGTGGTCGTGACGGGTGCCGTCGCGAGTTCGTATAACGAAACGGGCACGGAGGGAGCAGTGTCCGCAGTTGGGCTGTCTCCGATTGCTGTCATGCGGCGAGCGTAGACCCCGTGTAGTGCGTATTGAGCTGCGGAAACCGCCGAAATAGCGATGGTCGTCCAACGATACCGAAACGTTATGCAAGGTTATCGAATCGATATGAATTAGGTGCTGAAAGGTTCTGGACCGGGCGTCTGGCATGGTGGGCCGATGGAGACAACTGCACCGGAACCCGCCTCGGCGGGCTCTGCCCCCGCGTTCCATGGCATCCCGCTCCGTGTGCACCGCGCTCCCGTCCGCTGCCTGGACACCGCCGCCCTGACCGCTGTGGAGCTTCAGCTCCGCGGCGCCGAGGATTCTGCCTTCGCGGCTCCCGGTGTCCTACGGGCCACTGCGCGCTCGATGGGTGAGACGGGTCTGCTCGACGAAATCACCCTGGCCGCGGCGCGGGCGTATGCGGAGGAGGAGGCCGCCGTACCGCAGCTGGCTCTACTGGACGTGGAGATCGCTGTGAGTGCGAACCTGGCGGGAGTCGACGACGGTGTGCGCCTCATCGCAACCGTGACCGAGGACGCCGTCATGGCGCATCCGGCACGGGCACTCGGATACATCGCGGCGGCTCGTTCCATGGGATTGGCGATCGCCGTGGACGAGGTGGGTGAGCGCCCGCAGTCGCTGGCGCTCTTGTCCCTGGTCGAGCCGGACGTGATCATCACGTCGGCCGACCTCGTTTCACGCCCCGCTCACGCGTTGACGGCACGGGCAGCGCATGCAGTCGCGGCCTACCGCGAGCGAACCGATGCCCTGGTGATCGCGCGCGGCGTCGACAGCGACCTGCAGCGGCGCCGCGCGCTCGGCGTCGGAGCGCGGTTCGGGATCGGCTCGTTCCCTCCTGCGACAGCCGCATCGGTCGCGGGTCACGGTGACTTCGATCCGGGACCGCGCTCCCGGCCCGAGGGCGCGTCGGACGGGCGTTCGACGCCCTTCACCATCGCTGCACCCGGTCGCCGGACGACGCGCAGCCTCAAGCGACTGTTGGTATCGATGAGCAAGATGCTCGAGATGCAGGCCGCTTCGGCCGGCCAGGACACCATCGTGTTGGGTACGTTCCAGCACGCCGATCATTTCACTCCCGGTTCCAGGCGCCGCTGGGCTCATCTTGCGTCGCAAGTGGCCTACACCGGGATATACGGAGTGGGCATTCAGCCGATGATCGACTTCAACGTCCATCACGCGCCGCTCGACCACACCGACCGACTGGTCGACGAATGGAACGTCGTCGTCCTCGGATCGCACTTCTGCTGTGTGCTGGCCGCCCGGGACCTGCACAAAGGCACGGTCGACAGCGAACGCGAGTTCGAGTATGTGGTCTCCTACGATCGCCGCACCGTGACGCGTTGCGCGCACGCCGTCCTGGAGCGGTTCACCGACTGACGCACACGCGGGTGTCCGGGGAACTGACCTATTCTGCTGCGATGGGTCAGTCGTCGGGTGCGCAGTTGGTGGTTCCGATCTGTCAGCTCGAAGACGGCGAGTGTGTGGCCGTGGTGTGGAACGGCGAGGACGCCGACTGCATTGACCTGTTTCCATCGGACGTCGAGCGCCGGGCGCTTCCGGTTTTCGTTCCCATCACTCGCCGGAGCGCGAACAGGGCCGCGGCCGTCTCCCGTGTGTCGGTTGTGACACCCGGATTGCTGGACGGCGATCCCACGCCGGTCCTCGGACTGATCGACCGTGCCCGCGCCGAGGGCGATCTCATCGCTCTCAGCGGCGTCGGGTCGCACCCGCGAGCCCTCGGCTTACTGCCTTTGATCGAGCCGGATGTGATCGTGGTCGGAGCGGGGGGTTTGTCGAACGGTGCGGACAGCGATCCGATCGCTCTGGCTCAGGCCCTCGCCGCGGTCGTCGAGCGCAGCAACGCGGTCGTGGTCGCCGACGGTATCGACACCGACCGCGACTGCGAGCACGCTCTCGCTCTCGGGATCCGCCACGGCTCGGGCCGGAAGTTCGAATCCCTGAACAGAACTCCCGATCCGATGCGCAGCACTCGGCCCCGACCGCTGCTCGCGGGCCCGACCTGGCAGGTGGACCCCGTCCCGGTCGGCAGCACCCCGTTCTCCCTCATTTCTCCCGGACGCGAACGGATTCGAAGCGTCAAGGGTCTCCTCGTCGAGATGAGCACACAGTTGGAGGAGCAGGCGCGATCGGCCGGCAGTGAGGTCGTCGCCGTCGGAACCTTCCAGCGGCTGCATCACTTTCCCGCGTCCACCGAGCGCCGATGGTCGGACCTCGCCCGCACCATTTCGTTCACGGCGGCGTACGGCGAACAGTTCTCGCCGGCAAGCGATCTGGGGATCCATCGGTATCGGCTGCACCCACACGATCCTCTGATCGACGAATGGAACGTGATCGTCATCGGAGCCCGGTTCGCGTGTGCACTCTCCGCTCTGGATCTGCACACCGGGGGACCCGACGGCAAGCGTGAGTTCGACTACGTCGTCACGTACGACCGCAGCACGATCGTCCGCGCCGCCCGGTCGGTTCTGTGCCGACCCGTAGCGTCGGCGGCAACCGCCGCAGCCGGGGCCGTCAGGAGTCGAGCAGCACTCGGCGACTCGCGGCAATCGGACTCTGCGCGGTGAGTCCACCGTCGAGCACGAGGGTCTGGCCGCTCATGTACCGGGATTCGTCGGACGCGAGATAGACCATTGCCCATCCGATGTCGTCAGGGTCACCGATCATGTCGAGGGCGTTGTGCTGACGAATGTCGTCGATGACGTTCGCCGGAAGGTTGTCCCGGAGCGCCGGTGTCATCACCGCCCCGGGCGCGACGGCGTTGCAGCGAACGCCCTGCTTTCCGTACTGGGTGGCGATGTACTGGGTGAGACGGATGACGGCTGCCTTCGCCGCTCCGTAGGCGCACTGGAGAGTGTCGCCGGAGAGTCCGCCGACGGACACGGTGTTGATGATCGAACCACCGCCCGCCGCGATCATGTGAGGCAGCGCCAACTGTGACGCGACAACGGTGCTGCGGGCGTTGAGCGCCATCGTACGATCCCACTCGTCGAGGTCGAGTCGCAGCAGGTCGAGGTCCTTGCGCGGGTTGCTGCCGCCGACGTGATTGCACAGAACATCGATTCCACTGAATTCTGCGACCGCGTGGTCGATCATCGTGCGGATCGACTCGGCGTCCATCACGTCCACCTCTGTCCCGATTGCTCGCCCACCGGACTCGGACCGGCCGATGGTGGCGGCGGCACTTTCGGCGGCCTCCCGGTCGAGGTCGGCGATCAGAACGTGTGCGCCCTCGGCGACCATCAACTTCGCCGCGGCCTGCCCGATTCCACTTGCAGCTCCGGTGATGACGATCTTCTTGCCGGAAAGTCGGTTCATTCTTGCGCCCTTTCTACGAATGAGTTCGAGCTGGGAACTGGCGATCGGCGTCGGCCGTGTGCCCCGGACCGGTGATCGGGGCGATCACTTCTGCCTCGTGGCGCACCGGGTGGCAGGTCTTCCGATCGGTCGAACTCGATGAGAACCAGTCAACAGTGTTGACGAAATGTTGTCAACAGTGTTGACGAAATGGAGTCGAGAGGCCGCTCCGATCGACCCCGGTCGTCTCGGCTCCCGGCGCGCGGGCGTGGTGGTGGCGCCCCGACGGGCGGGACGGAAGCGATTGCGGCGACAATGGCGGCATGCCCCTGATTCAGATCAGTCAGACGCCCGGCCTGTCCGCCGAACAGAAGCGCGAGACCATCGCCGCCGTCACCAAGGCCTATGCCGAGGCGACCGGAAAGAACGCGTCGTCGGTGTGGGTGACGATCACCGAGGTTCCGCGCGAGCACTGGGGCGTCGGCGGCGAACCGCTGGGGTGATCGCACACCCGCGGATCGAGGCGACCCTGCGGTTCATGACGTGACGAATGATCCTCTGATACAGGAACTTTCGCACGCCGGTCAGGTTGGTGCCGTGCGCTCGGTAGAAGTCGTCGGGATCGTCGAACGTACCGAAATCGCCGTTCACGCCGGTCTTCTGAATGGCGGTGTCGGTGCCGACCCACGCCACGGGCGGGTCGGCGATGTCGTCGGTCCCGGCCCCGTAGCCGAGAAATGCCCCGGTGGACGCCACGGTGTTGCGCAGGCCCGCCAGGTAGTCGGCATCGAGGATGACTCCCTCGAGATCGACCCAGCGGTCGTCGAACCACACCTCGGTCCAACTGTGCAGGATGTTTCGGGGTGCCATGCGGTACAGCGCGCCTTCGACGACGCCCTTCTGCAGACGCTTGTCGATGGTCGCCCCGTGGAATCGGCAGGGCACTCCGACGGCGCGGAGGAGTGCCATCAACAGGGTGGTCTTGGTGTTGCACTGGCCGTACCCGTCGGCGAGCACCCGGGACGCCGGGATCGCGTCGGATGCGTTGTATCCGAATTCGATTTCGTCCCTGACGAAGTCGTACACCGCGCCGATGCGCGCCGCGTACGGCAGTTCGCGCCATCCGCGCGATCCGATCAGCGCTCGAAGTGGTTCCCGCTCGTAGTCGAGGATGTCGGTGGGTCGCAGGTGAACGTCCATGCCTCGAACGTAGGAGAGGCGACGGTGGGGCGGCTTGAACGTTGCGGCTGATCTTCTACGCGGGGTCCGCCCCCGTCGGTCCGCCCGTGGGCCACGCGTCGCGGTCGACCGTCATTCCCAGCAGTGCCGACGGAGTGAGGCCGAAGTTCCTCTTGAACACCCGGCTCAAATGCGCGGAGTCACTGAAGCCGGCCGCGACCGCCGCACGGGTGAGGTCGGATCCGGCCGCGACGTGTTCGGCGACCGCACGCAGGCGCACCCACAGCCCGTAGCGGCGGAACGGGATTCCCACCTCCTGGGTGAAGAGGTGTGTCAGCCGCGAGGGGGACAGGTGCGCTTCGGCGGCCGCACCGGTGAGCGTCGGCCGCGTCCCGGCGTTGCGTTCGAGATACTGCACCGCCGAGCGCACCGGTCGGGACAGCGCGCGGGATCGCGGCGGTCCCTCCGAGGTGATCGCTCCGAGCAGGTGGTCGATCGTGGCCGTGGCGCTCGGCTCACGCACACGCTCGGTCGCGATGCGGGCGAGGGTGTGCGCATGCTCCTGGCCCCGGCTGCGTGATCCCGCCGCGCCGAGCCCGCGGCCGCGGGGCCCCAGCGGCTCGACCAGCATCAGGAGCGCATCGCGGGACGTGCACCGCAGCCGGTGGGGGAGACCGCTCGGCACGACTGCGGCAGAGGCCTCGAGACTGCTGTCCGCGAATTCGAGGACGAACGGCTCGTCCAGCGTGATCAGGACCTGCACGGCATGGTGCGCGTGCAGATCGGCGTTGCCTCCGGGGCCTCGATAGAGGACGGCGCCGGGTGTCAGCGTGAGCATCCCGCCCCACGCGGACGGGCCGGAGGATGCCGGCTCCGCCGCCATGCGGCTAGGCCTTGCCGGTGCCGGCCGCGATGCCCCGGTCGAGCTGATCGACGAGTGCCTTGCCCAGGGTCGACAGCTGCATGACCTGCTTGTCGTCCAAGCCCTCGAAGACCAGCGCCTGAACGGTGGCGACATGCCCGGGTGCGGCCTCGACCACCTTGTCGTAGCCCTCGTCGGTGAGGACCGCGAACGCCCCGCGCGTGCCCGCCACCGTCTCGCGCCGAGCCCACCCACGCTTCTCGAGCCGGGTCACGACATGGGACAGCCGTGACAACGACGCGTTGGCCTGGAACGCGAGTTCGGACAGGCGCAGGCGCCGGTCGGGCGCCTCCGAGAGCACCGCGAGCACGAAGTACTCGAAGTGGGTCAGCTCGGAGTCGCGCTGCAGCTGGGTGTCGAGCGCCGCGGGCAGCCGGGTCACGAGGGAGACGAGCGTCCGCCACGCCTCCTGCTGTGCTCCGGTGAGCCAGGGAGTCTCGGTGCTCTGTTGCGCGCCCATCGGGTCGTTTCTCCGATCACTGAAGAGGTCGATCTCGGGTACCAGCGTGCCAAACCGGCACCGCCGGCGCGTGAGCGGGGAACAGAGGTCGAGCGGGGAAAGTTGAACAACATGTTAGGTTGAAGCTTCAACAAAGGAGTTCTCGTGAGCGAAATGCCGGCCATCTTCCTCAGCCACGGCGCACCCCCGCTGGTGGACAGCGCGCAGTGGGTCGACGAGCTGTCCCGGTGGTCCACCGATCTGCCGCGCCCGACGACGATCCTCGTGATCTCCGCGCACTGGGAGTCGGCGCCGCTCACGATCGGTGCCACTGCAACCGGGACACCGCTCGTGTACGACTTCGGGGGCTTCCCGCGCCGCTTCTACGAGGTGACCTACCGGTCGCCGGGCGCACCCGACCTGGCCCGTCAGGTCGCCGCACTCATGCCCGACGACGAACCGGTTCACCACCAGCCCGACCGCGGTCTCGACCACGGTGCGTACGTGCCGCTCACCGTCATGTATCCCGACGCGGACATCCCGGTGCTGCAGATGTCGATGCCCACCCTCGATCCGGTGCGCCTACTCGAACTAGGACGGCGGCTGCGTCCGCTGCGCGAGCAAGGGGTGCTGATCGTCGGATCCGGTTTCACGACGCACGGTCTGCCGTTCCTGCGCGATCCGTCGCCCGACGCCGTGGCGCCCGGATGGTCGGCGGAATTCGACGCGTGGGCGGCGGAGAGGCTGGCGGCCGGGGACGTCGACGCGTTGATCGACTTCCGTGCCCAGGCCCCCGGCATGCCGTACGCCCACCCGACGATCGAGCACTTCGCGCCGCTGTTCGTCACCCTCGGTGCGTCGAGCGATCCGGAACAGAGCGCCGACCAGGTGATCGACGGCTTCTGGATGGGCCTGGCAAAGCGTTCCTTCCAGGTGGTCTGACGCCGGATCAGGCCCGGCTGCGCAGGAACTCGAGCGCGCGGTCCGCGTGGAGGTTGGCGCGCAGCTCGCTGGAGATCACCTCGAGCACCGTCCGGTCGGTGTCGATGACGAACGTGCTGCGTTTGACCGGGGTGATCCGGCCGAGCAGTCCTCGCCGGACACCGAACTGCTCGGCGACGGTGCCGTCGACGTCGGCGAGCAGCGGGTAGTCGAACGCCTGCGCGCGGGCGAAACTCGCCTGCTTCTCGACGGCGTCGCGGCTGATACCCGCCACGGACGCGCCGGCCGCGGCGAACTCGCGTGCCAGATCACGGAAGTGGCACGCCTCGGCCGTACACACCGGAGTGGACGCCGCGGGATAGAAGAACAGCACGAGCGGTCCGTCTGCGAGCAGTGAAGCCAGCGTGCGGCGGATGCCGTCCTGGTCGGGAAGGTCGAATTCGGGCGCGCGCTCTCCGGGCTTCATGGGCGCCGACGCTACCCGCGACCGCGGCAGCGATCGGTGTTGCTGGGATGATGGGTGCATGCGCGGCGAGTCCACCACCATCCCAGCAGCTCCCTCGGCCGTTCCGGGCCGGGGGCCACGGCACGATTCGACCACCACCCGCGAGCAGTTCCGGTCGCTGGCGGCGGAGCATCGCGTGGTCCCCGTCATCCGCAAGGTGCTGGCGGACGCCGAGACCCCGCTGTCCGCCTACGCCAAGTTGGCGGGCAGCCGCCCGGGCACGTTCCTGCTGGAGTCGGCAGAGAACGGCCGGTCCTGGTCGCGCTGGTCGTTCATCGGGGCGGGTAGTCCCGCCGCCCTCACTGTGCGCGACGGCGAGGCCTCGTGGTTCGGCAACGTTCCGGCCGGAGCGCCGTCCGGCGGCGATCCGCTGGTCGCGCTCGGCCGTACCCTCGAACTGCTGCGCAGTGAGCGTCTGCCGGACCTGCCGCCGCTGACCGGCGGCATGGTCGGCTTCCTGGGATACGACGCCGTCCGACGGCTCGAGCGGCTGCCGGACCACGCGGTGGACGACCTGCAGATCCCCGAGATGGTGATGCTGCTCGCGACGGACCTCGCGGCGGTCGACCACCACGAGGGCGCGATCACTCTCATCGCGAACGCGGTCAACTGGGACGGATCCGACGAGCGCGTCGACGAGGCCTACGACGATGCGCTCGCGCGGTTGGATCGGATGACGGCGGCGCTGGCGGCGCCCGCCCCGTCGACCGTGTCCACCTTCGCGCGGCCGGAGCCCGTGTACCGCCGCCAGCGGACCACCGAGAGCTTCGGGGCGGACGTGCGCCGGCTGATCGACGAGATCGAGGCGGGCGAGGCGTTCCAGGTGGTGCTCTCGCAGCGCTTCGAGATGGATTGCACCGCAGAGCCGATCGACGTCTACCGGATGCTGCGGGCGTCGAACCCGAGCCCGTACATGTACCTGTTGCAGGTGCCCGGACCGGAGGGGGAGACGGCCTTCTCGATCGTCGGCTCCAGCCCGGAGGCGCTCGTCACGGTCAAGGAAGGCGTCGCGACGACGCACCCGATCGCGGGCACCCGGTGGCGCGGTGCCACCGAGGAGGACGACATCCTGCTCGAGAAGGACCTTCTCGCCGACGAGAAGGAGAACTCCGAGCACCTGATGCTCGTGGACCTCGGGCGCAACGATCTCGGCCGGGTGTGCGAGCCGGGAACCGTCAAGGTGCACGACTATCGGCACATCGAGCGGTACAGCCACGTCATGCATCTCGTGTCGACGGTGACCGGACGGCTGTCCGAGGGCAGGCACGCGCTCGATGCGGTCACCGCCTGCTTCCCCGCCGGGACGCTGTCCGGCGCACCGAAGGTGCGCGCGATGGAACTCATCGACGAACTCGAGCCGACACGGCGCGGCATCTACGGCGGCATCGTCGGCTACCTCGACTTCGCCGGTGACGCGGACACCGCGATCGCGATCCGCACGGCGTTGATCAAGGACGGCACGGCATACGTGCAGGCGGGCGCCGGCGTGGTCGCCGATTCGGATCCGGTGTACGAGGACATGGAGGCGCGGAACAAGGCGATGTCGGCGCTCAGTGCCGTCGCCGCCGCGCAGACGCTGCGGCCCTTCGGGGGCGCTTCGGAGGTGAACGGCGTTGAGTGAGAAGAAGACCGCGAACCCCGCTTCGCGCAGCAAGCGGGCAACCGGGGTGGCGGCGTTGCTGCTCGCCGTCGCGGCGCTGTGCCTGTGGGCGTCCTCCCGGATGACGTGGGTGACGGTGACGTCCGCGGACGGACTCGGCGAGGAGCGCATCACCGAACTCGACGGCGGCACCTGGGCTGCCGCCACGACGCCTCTCGCTCTCGCGCTGATCGCTGCGATCGCGGCCGCCTTCGCGGTGCGCGGATGGTTGTTGCGGGTGGTCGGGCTCCTGGTCGCCGTCGTCGCGGTGGTCGCCGCGATACCGGCCGTCGGGTTGCTCGTCGGCGGCGCTTCCGACGAGAAGGCCTCCGACATCGCGGGTTTCGAACGTGTTGCGACTCAGGTCACCGCGACCGAGGTGGCCACCGCCCCGGCGCTGTTGGTGCTGGTGGGGTCCGTCGTCGCCTTCGGTGCCGCGTTCGTTCTGATCCGGAAACCGTCTGCGGCAGGAGGACTCTCGTCGAAGTACGACAGTCCGGCGGCGCGGCGGGAGGCCACCGCCAAGCGGGGCGCCTCGCATGCGGAGAACGAGCCGCCGACCCAGCGCATGCTGTGGGACGCGCTCGACGCAGGTGAGGACCCGACCGTCGACGGGGGCGATCGCGCCTCCGCTGCAGGTGAGTCAAGCCCTGCGGCACCGGATGTGACCAAGGACACCGGGCCCTCGGGTACCCGCTCGGAGTCCGAATAACTGCGACCTCTAGGCTGAGTCAAGAGCCGATGAGTTTCCTCACATCGGTTGACATGCCGGAAAGGACTCGGGCCACGATGACCGTTCTCGACTCGATTCTCGACGGAGTGCGCGCCGACGTCGCCGCCCGTGAAGCCGTTCTCGACCTCTCTGCCGTGAAGGCCGCGGCCGCTGCCGCCCCTCCGGCGCTCGACGCGGCCGCCGCTCTGCGCGCGCCCGGAATCGGCGTCATCGCCGAGGTGAAGCGGGCGAGCCCGTCGAAGGGCGCCCTCGCCGACATCCCGGACCCCGCGGTGCTGGCAGCGGCATACGAGGCCGGCGGGGCGCGGATGATCAGCGTGCTCACCGAGGAGCGGCGTTTCCACGGCTCGCTCGCCGATCTCGACGCTGTCCGCAAGGCCGTGAACATTCCGGTCCTGCGCAAGGACTTCATCGTCGGGCCGTACCAGATCCACGAGGCGCGCGCGCACGGCGCGGACGTGATCCTGCTGATCGTCGCCGCGCTCGAGCAGCACGTTCTCGCGTCTCTGCTGGACCGTACCGAGTCGCTGGGGATGACCGCGCTCGTCGAGGTCCACACCGAGGAAGAGGCCGACCGCGCGCTCGAGGCCGGCGCCAGCGTCATCGGCATCAACGCCCGCAACCTCAAGACGCTCGAGGTCGACATGGACACGTTCGGGCGCATCGCCCCGGGCCTGCCGACGGACCTCGTGAAGATCGCCGAGTCAGGCGTTCGTGGTACCGCGGACCTGCTGGCGTACGCCGGTGCCGGTGCCGACGCGGTCCTGGTCGGGGAGGGGTTGGTCACCAGCGGCGATCCGCGTGCCGCCGTGTCGGATCTCGTGACGGCGGGTGCGCATCCGTCGTGCCCCAAGCCGTCGCGCTGACGGCACGCTTCCCGTCGGACCCGACCGCTCGTTCTCGATGGCGTTGGGGCAGACTGGAGGGGTGAGTTCACGCAATGAGGCCCTCGTGTCCAAGGGTGGCGATCTGCCTCCCGCCAGCGCCGGTCTGACGGAGCGGTCCGGCCATGAACCGGACCCTGGTGGCCACTGGGGTGTCTACGGCGGTAGGCACGTACCCGAGGCGCTCATGGCGGTGATCGAGGAGGTCACCGCGGAGTACGAGAAGGCTCGCGCGGACGACAACTTCCTCGACGAACTCGACCGGCTGCAGCGCGACTACACCGGCCGTCCGTCCCCGATCTTCGAAGCGACCCGGCTGCGTGAGCACGCCGGCGGCGCGCGCATCCTGCTCAAGCGGGAAGACCTGAACCACACCGGATCTCACAAGATCAACAACGTGCTGGGGCAGGTGCTGCTCGCCAAGCGCATGGGCAAGACGCGCATCATCGCCGAGACCGGAGCCGGCCAGCACGGCGTCGCGACGGCGACCGCGTGTGCCCTGCTCGGGCTCGAGTGCATCGTCTACATGGGTGCGGTCGACACCGCCCGGCAGGCCCTCAACGTCGCCCGGATGCGTCTGCTCGGCGCCGAGGTCGTCTCCGTCGAATCGGGTTCGGCCACTTTGAAGGACGCGATCAACGAGGCGCTGCGCGACTGGGTCACCAACGCAGACCGCACGTACTACTGTTTCGGCACCGCGGCCGGCCCGCACCCGTTCCCGATGATCGTGCGCGACTTCCAGCGCGTCGTGGGTCTCGAGGCGCGTGCACAGGTGCAGGCGTCGACCGGGCGCCTGCCCGACGCGGTCGTCGCGTGTGTGGGCGGTGGCTCGAACGCCATCGGCATCTTCCACGCGTTCATCGGCGACCCGACGGTCAAGCTCGTCGGCTACGAGGCCGCCGGCGACGGCGTCGAGACCGGTCGGCATGCAGCGACATTCGCCGGTGGCACCCCGGGCGCTTTCCAGGGTGCGTACTCGTACCTGCTGCAGGACGAGGACGGCCAGACCATCGAGTCGCACTCGATCTCCGCGGGCCTGGACTACCCGGGTGTCGGTCCCGAGCACGCCTACCTCAAGGACACCGGTCGCGCGTCGTACGAGCCGATCACCGACTCCGAGGCGATGGACGCACTGCTGCTGCTCTCGCGTACGGAGGGCATCATCCCGGCGATCGAGTCGGCCCACGCCGTCGCGGGCGCCCTCAAGCTCGGCCGCGAGCTGGGGGAGGGCGCGATCATCGTCGTCAGCCTGTCCGGCCGTGGCGACAAGGACATGGACACCGCAGCGAAGTGGTTCGGGCTGTTCGACGACTCTGCTGATGATTCGACCGAGGAAGGTTCGGCCAAGTGAGCCAACGAGATTCGCGCCTGGCGCCCACGTTCGCGAAGTGCCGCGACGAGAATCGGGCCGCACTCGTCGGGTATCTGCCCGCCGGATACCCGGACGTTCCCACGTCGATCGACGTGTTCAAGACGATGGTCGACGCGGGCTGCGACATCATCGAGGTCGGTATCGCCTACTCCGATCCGGTGATGGACGGACCGACCATCCAGACCGCCGCCGAGACCGCGCTACGCAGCGGCGTCCGGGTGCGCGACGTGTTCACCGTCGTCGAACAGATCGCGTCGGTCGGTGGCAAGGCCGTCGTCATGACGTACTGGAACCCGGTGCTCCAGTACGGCGTCGATCGCTTCGCCCGTGATCTCGCCGCCGCCGGCGGCCTCGGCCTGATCACGCCGAACCTCATCCCCGAGGAAGCCGGCGAGTGGATGGCGGCGTCCGAGGAACATCACCTGGACCGGATCTTCCTGGTCGCACCGTCGTCGACCGAGGAGCGTCTGGCGATGACCCTCGAGGCGAGCAGCGGGTTCATCTACGCCGCGTCGACGATGGGCGTGACCGGTGCCCGGGACGCAGTGTCCTCGATGGCCCCCGAACTGACCGCCCGGATCCGCGCGCATTCGGACATCCCGGTCGGCGTCGGCCTCGGAGTTCGTTCCGGGGCGCAGGCGGCGGAGATCGCGTCGTACGCGGATGCCGTCATCGTCGGGTCGGCGATCGTCTCGGCGGCCGAGCAGGGATTGGACGCGGTGCGGGCGCTCACTGCGGAACTCTCGGAGGGTGTGCGCTCGGCTAACGTGGCGTCGTGACTGCGATGGTGACTTCGACCGAATTGCTCGCTTATCTTCCGAGCCCGCCGCAGGGCGTGTGGCACGTCGGGCCACTGGCCCTGCGCGCCTACGCGCTGTGCATCATCGTCGGCATCGTCGTCGCCATCGTGTGGGGCGACCGCCGCTGGGTCGCGCGGGGCGGTGAGAAGGGCACCGTGCTCGACATCGCCGTGTGGGCGGTGCCGTTCGGGCTGATCGGTGGCCGGCTGTACCACGTGATCACGGACTGGCCGACGTACTTCGGTGAGGGCGGCAGTCCGGCGGACGCGTTGAAGATCTGGCAGGGCGGTCTCGGCATCTGGGGTGCAGTCGCGCTGGGCGCCGTCGGCGCCTGGATCGGTTGCCGCCGGCGCGGGATCCCGCTGCCGGCGTTCGGCGACGCGATCGCCCCGGCCATCGTGCTGGCTCAGGCGATCGGTCGACTCGGCAACTGGTTCAACCAGGAGCTGTACGGACGCGAGACCACCGTTGCGTGGGGTCTGGAGATCTACGAGCGCACCGACGCTTCCGGCCGGGTGGACACCTTGAACGGGGTTTCCAACGGTGTGGTCCAGCAGGTGGTGCACCCGACGTTCCTGTACGAGCTGGTGTGGAACCTGCTGATCGTGGTGTTGCTGGTGGCCGTCGACCGGCAGTTCAAGATCGGGCACGGGCGCCTGTTCGCGCTCTACGTGGCCGGTTACTGCGCCGGGCGCTTCTGGATCGAACTGATGCGCTCCGACCACGCGTCCGAGATCTTGGGTATCCGCGTCAACTCGTTCACGTCGGCGCTCGTCTTCCTGGCCGCCGTCGCGTACTTCGTTCTCGCGAAGAAGGGCCGTGAGGATCCGGCGGAGTTGCAGCCGCACGGATCCGGTGGCCGCGCGGCGCCCGCCGCGGACACCGCCGAGCCGTCCGAAGTCGAGGGGAAGAAGAAATGACCGAGCAACCGGACAAGCGTCCCGAGTCCACCGGAGATCAGTCCGCCGACAAGTCGGCCGACACCTCCGGTACGCCGCTGCCACCCGAGTTCGGCTCACCGTTCGACTACGACGCCACGGCCGACGCGTCGATGACCGAGTCGACGTCCGGCACGTCGGCGGTCCCACCGTCGGGCGGCAACACCGCCGGTCCGGGATGGGACACCTACTCGGGTGTCGGGAACGGCCCGGGCTGGGGATCCGGCCCGAGCTACCCGCCGCCGTCGAGCGATCCGTTGCCGCCGGTCACCGGTGCCAGCTCGCCCGGTCCCGTGTACGGAACTCCGCAGCCCGAGTACGGCAGGCCCACCCCACCGCCGTCGACGGGTCCGTCGGCGCCGGGCTACCCGCCGGCATCGGGGTACCCGGGGATGTACGGCGGAGCCTACGGCGATCCGAGCGCGCCGTTCGGTCGGGATCCGGTCACCGGCGAACCGTACTCCGACAAGTCCCGCGCGACGGCCGGTCTGCTGCAGATCCTGCTCGGGTTCATCTCGCTGCCCGGTATCGGTCGCCTGTACATCGGCAGCATCGGGATCGGACTCACCCAGTTGCTCGTCTTCTGGTTCGGCCTGATCACCATCATTTTCGGAATCGGGTTCGTGATCTTCCCGGTCATCTGGATCTGGGCGTTCGTCGACGGAATCCTCATGTTGTCCGGCGCCGTCCGCGACCCTCAGGGCCGGCCGCTGAAGACCTGATCCGCCGTTCCCCGTTCGCCTCCGAACCCTCCGCCCGCGCCGTTCTCCGGCGCGGGCGGAGCACGTTCACGGCATCGCTTCGGGTGGCCTTCCCGGGGTAAACTGGCCCGGCCGGGTGTGGAACCTCGGCAACCTTCACGGGTCGACAGCAGTGCCGGTGGACCCCGATCGATGCAGTCGGCACCCGTAGTCGGTGACCCCGCCAGGGGCCACTGAAGAAGTGCGCGACGCGCGATGGCCGCAGCGAAGCTCGCGGAGCTTCCGGTGGGCCGGTGTGGAGGTGTTCCGGTGCTGTTTTCTCGGCAACCCGATTCCCGCGGCCTCTATGTCCGTGATCGTGAAGCGGACTCGTGTGGCGTCGCCATGGTCGCCGACATTCACGGCAGGCGTTCCCACGAGATCGTGTGCGACGCGTTGTCGGCTCTCGAGAATCTCGACCATCGCGGCGCCGCGGGTGCGGAGGCCAACAGCGGCGACGGGGCCGGCATCCTCGTTCAGCTACCGGTCGAGTTCTTCCGCGAACGTGTCTCTTTCGCGCTGCCGCAATCGCGCCCCGACGGCGCCCACACCTTCGCGGCGGGCATCTGCTTCCTGCCGACCGATCCGCAGTCCCGGATTGCCGCACGGGAGCGTGTGGCCGGGATAGCGGAACAGGAGGGCATCGAGATCCTCGGCTGGCACGACGTGGACGTGGACCCGATCGGTGCCGACATCGGCAGGACCGCACAGTCCTGCATGCCGCACATGACGTACCTGTTCGTCTCCGCCCGAGCGGAGGACGGCAGTCCGCTGGGCGGACTCGAACTGGACCGCCGCATCTACGGTCTGCGCAAGCGCGCCGAGCAGACGCCCGCAGAGGTCGAGCGGGCCGGAATCGGCGTGTACTTTCCGTCGCTGTCGAGCAGGACGATCACGTTCAAGGGGATGCTCACGACGGTGCAACTCGCCGTCTTCTTCCGCGATCTGCGAGACCGTCGGGTGACGAGTGCGATCGCCGTGGTGCACAGTCGTTTCTCGACGAACACGTTTCCGTCGTGGCCGTTGGCGCACCCGTTCCGATTCGTCGCCCACAACGGGGAGATCAACACGGTGCGGGGAAATCGGAACCGGATGCGCTCTCGCGAGGCGATGCTTGCGAGCACGGTGATCCCGGGAGATCTGGAGCGGCTGTTTCCCATCTGCACCCCCGACGCCTCGGATTCGGCCTCCTTCGACGAGGTTCTCGAACTCCTGCACCTGGGCGGACGGTCACTACCACACGCCGTACTGATGATGATCCCCGAGGCCTGGGAGAACCACGCGGACATGCCCGCGTCGTTGCGAGCGTTCTACCAGTTCCATGCGTCGTTGATGGAACCGTGGGACGGCCCGGCCTGCGTCACATTCACCGACGGCACGGTCGTCGGTGCGGTTCTCGACCGCAACGGATTGCGTCCCGGCAGATGGTGGCGCACTGGCGACGGGCGAGTGGTGCTGGCCAGCGAGAGCGGCGTGCTGCCGATCCCGCAGTCCGAGGTGATCGAGAAGGGCCGGCTCGAGCCGGGGGAGATGTTCCTCGTCGACACCGAGGCCGGGCGACTCGTGCCCGACCGCGAGGTGAAGGCGGAACTCGCGGCGCAGCAGCCGTACTCGGACTGGCTGCACGCCGGTCTGCTCGACCTGCGTTCCATGCCGGGGCGGGGCCGAATTTCCCACGACCACGAGTCGGTGGTCCGACGACAACTCGCCTTCGGCTACACCGCGGAAGAGGAGCGCGTCCTGCTGGCGCCGATGGCGACGGCCGGCGGCGAACCGATCGGTTCGATGGGCACCGACACCCCGATCGCCGTCCTGTCGCAGCGGCCCCGGCTGCTCTACGACTACTTCGTCGAACTGTTCGCGCAGGTCACCAACCCGCCGTTGGATGCGATCCGGGAGGAGATCGTGACGTCGCTGCGCCGCGTGATGGGCCCCGAGCAGAATCTGCTCGAACCCACGGCCGCGTCGTGTCGGCAGATCGTGCTGCCGTGGCCGGTGCTCGACAACGACGAGCTGGCGAGAATCATCGACATCAACGCGGACGGGGACTGCCCGGGTTTCGCGGCGACGGTGCTGCGGGCGCTGTACCGGGCGGACGCGGGCGGTGAGGGAATGGCGGAGGCCATCGAGGACCTCCGGGCGTCCGCGAGCGAGGCGATCGCGAACGGCTTCCGCACCCTGGTGATCTCGGACCGCGACTCCGACCACCTGCGGGCGCCGATCCCGACGCTGCTCGCGGTTTCCGCGGTGCACCACCACCTGGTCCGGACGAAGGAGAGGACGAAGGTGGCGCTGGTCGTCGAGACCGGGGACGCGCGCGAAGTGCACCATATTGCGCTACTGATCGGATGCGGTGCCGCGGCGGTCAACCCGTACCTGGCGATGGAGACGATCGAGGACCTCGTCGCCGAGGGCGAACTCACCGGCGTCGAGGCGTCGGTCGCGGTACGGAACTACCTGCGCGCGCTCGGCAAGGGTGTGCTCAAGGTGATGTCCAAGATGGGCATTTCGACGGTCGGGTCGTATACCGCCGCACAAGTTTTCGAGGCCATCGGTCTCTCGCGCGAGGTGGTCGACGAGTACTTCACCGGGACGGTGAGTCGTCTCGGCGGTGTCGGTCTGGACGTGCTCGCCCGCGAAGTGGAACTGCGGCACCGCGCCGCGTATCCGGAGAACCCGTCCTCGCAGGTGCATCGTCGGCTCGATGTCGGCGGCATCTACCAGTACCGGCGCGACGGCGAACTGCACCTGTTCACCCCCGAGACGGTCTTCCTGTTGCAGCACGCGACCCGGACGGGCCGGGCGGACGTCTTCGAGAAGTACAGCGCGGAGGTCGATCGCCTGTCCGCGGAGGGCGGGACGCTGCGGGGACTGTTCGAGTTCCGGCACGGGCTGCGCCCACCCGTGCCTATCGAGGAGGTGGAGCCGGCGGAATCGATCTTCGCGCGGTTCAACACCGGCGCCATGAGCTACGGCTCGATCTCGGCGGAGGCGCACGAGACGATGGCGATCGCAATGAACCGACTCGGGGGCCGCTCGAACTCGGGTGAGGGCGGGGAAGACGTCGACCGCCTCTACGATCCGATGCGGCGCAGCGCCGTCAAACAGGTCGCGAGCGGGCGATTCGGTGTCACCAGCGACTACCTCGTCAACGCCACCGACATCCAGATCAAGATGGCACAGGGCGCCAAGCCCGGTGAGGGCGGCCAACTCCCGGCGTTCAAGGTCTATCCGTGGATCGCGCGAACCCGGCATTCGACGCCGGGGGTGGGACTGATCTCGCCGCCGCCGCACCACGACATCTACTCCATCGAGGACCTCGCCCAGCTCATCCACGACCTCAAGAACGCGAACGAGAACGCCCGCGTCCACGTCAAGCTCGTCAGTTCGGTCGGTGTCGGGACGGTCGCGGCCGGGGTCAGCAAGGCCCATGCCGACGTGGTGCTCATCTCCGGGCACGACGGCGGCACCGGCGCATCGCCGCTCACCTCCCTCGAGCACGCCGGACTCCCGTGGGAGGTGGGCCTCGCCGACGCGCAGCAGACGCTGGTGCTCAACGGACTTCGCGATCGGATCACGGTGCAGTGCGACGGTGGCCTGCGCACCGCACGCGACGTCATGGTGGCGATGCTGCTCGGGGCGGAGGAGTTCGGGTTCTCCACCGCGCCACTGATCGCGGCCGGTTGCATCATGATGCGCGTGTGCCACCTCGACACGTGCCCGGTGGGTGTCGCGACGCAGAATCCGGAACTGCGTAAACGATTCACGGGCAAGCCGGAGTTCGTCGAGGAGTTCTTCCGGTTCGTCGCGGCGGATGTCCGCAGGCACCTCGCGGAACTCGGGTTCCGCAGCGTCGAGGAGGCGGTCGGGCATCCGGAGCTGCTCGAGACCGCGGTCGGCGTCGCGCACTGGAAGAGCCGTGGCCTGGACCTCACGCCGGTGTTCGCGGCCGAGGAGACGCTCCCGGGCTCGGGCCCGCCTCAGCGTCGACGCGTCCGTGCCCAGGACCACGGGCTCGACCTGGCCCTGGACCGGACTCTTATCCAGCTGGCCGAGGGCGCCCTCGAGGACGCGTTGCCGGTGCGGCTCGAACTGCCGGTGCGCAACGTCAACCGCACGGTCGGAACGTTGCTCGGATCCGAGGTCACCCGCCGCTACGGTGCGGCGGGGCTGCCGGACGACACGATCCGGGTCCAGCTCGAGGGGTCGGCGGGGCAGTCACTCGGTGCGTTCCTGCCCCCCGGCATCACGATCGACCTGGTGGGTGACGCGAACGACTATGTGGGCAAGGGGCTTTCCGGCGGTCGGATCGTGGTGCGCCCGGCCGACGACGTCCTGTTCCTCCCGGAGACTCAGGTGATCGCGGGCAACACCCTGCTGTACGGCGCGACATCGGGCGAGGCCTACCTGCGGGGCCGGGTCGGCGAACGGTTCTGCGTGCGCAATTCGGGGGCCGTCGCCGTCACCGAGGGGGTCGGCGACCACGCGTGTGAGTACATGACGGGTGGACGCGTCGTCGTCCTCGGCCCGATCGGGCGCAACCTGGCAGCAGGCATGTCGGGTGGCATCGCGTTCCTCCTCGACGCCGACCACTCGAAGATCAACACCGCGATGGTGCGGTTGCAGACTCCGGACGGCGACGACCTGCAATGGCTGCGTGTGGTGGTCGAGCAGCACCTGCGATGGACGGGTTCCGCGGTGGCCGCGTCGGTCCTGGCCGACTGGCCCCGGCGTTCCGCCTTGTTCACGAAGGTCATGCCCACCGACTACCAGCGGGTGCTCGAAGCGACACGGATGGCACGCGCCGAAGGGCTCGACGTCGACACCGCGATCATGGAGGCGGCGCGTGGCTGATCCCCAAGGATTCCTGCACGTGGCGAAGCAGGACGCACGCAAGCGTCCCGTCGAGGAACGCATCCACGACTGGCGTGAGGTGTATGCACCCCAGTCGCCCTCCGAGCGGGACCGTGAGGTGTCCGAGCAGGCCCGGCGGTGCATGGACTGCGGCATCCCGTTCTGTCATTCGAGCAGCGCGGGGTGCCCGCTCGGGAACCTGATCCCCGAGTGGAACGACCTGGTGCGGCGCGGACGGTGGGACGCGGCCACCGAACGCCTGCACGCCACCAACAACTTTCCCGAGTTCACCGGCCGGGTCTGTCCCGCCCCCTGCGAGGCCGCGTGCGTGCTGGCGTTGGCCGACACGCACACCACGGGGAGCGTGACGATCAAGCGCATCGAACAGGCCATCGCGGACGCCGCCTGGGAGAAGGACCTCGTCCCACCCGTGCGCCCGGCGCTACGGACGGGCAAGAACGTCGCAGTCGTCGGATCGGGTCCGGCGGGGTTGGCCGCGGCACAGCAGCTCACCCGGGCGGGGCACGAGGTCACGGTGTACGAGCGCGACGACCGGCTCGGTGGGCTGTTGCGGTACGGCATCCCCGAGTTCAAGCTCGAGAAGAGGGTCGTCGAACGACGCCTGTCCCAGATGCGCGTGGAGGGAACGCATTTCGTCACCGAGGTGGAGGTCGGTGTGGACCTCGCGGTGTCGGATCTGCGGGAGCGCTTCGATGCAGTGGTGCTCGCCACCGGGGCGCTGCTCGCCCGCGACAATCCCGACGTCCAGGGCCGGGGCCTCGACGGGGTGCACCTGGCGATGGAGCACCTGGTCGCGTCGAACCACGAGTGCGAGGGAGATGGGGCGACGCCGATCTCCGCGCGCGGCAAGCACGTCGTCATCATCGGTGGCGGCGACACCGGCGCCGACTGCCTGGGCACCGCGCACCGCCAGGGCGCGCTGTCGGTGACCCAGTTGGACTACCACCCGGCGCTGCCGGAGGAGCGGGACACGAAATCGGCACCGTGGCCGGCGTGGCCGATGGTGTTGCGTACGTCGCCGGCACACGCCGAAGGCGGCGTCCGCCGGTACGAGGTTGCGGTGCAACGTTTCCTCGGTGACGAGTCCGGCCACGTCCGGTCGATGGTGCTCGCGGAGGTCCGCCTCGGCCGCGACGAACACGGCCGACGCGTGATCACTCCCGTCGGCGAGGAGATCGAACTACCTTGTGATCTGGCGCTTTTCGCGATCGGATTCGAGGGCGTCGAGCACGGTCCGCTGCTCGACGATCTCGGGCTCGAGACCAACCGCCGCGGTTCGTTGTCGTGCGCGGCGGACTGGCAGACGTCGACGCCCGGCGTGTTCGTGTGCGGCGACGCGCACCGCGGAGCGTCGTTGGTGGTGTGGGCGATCGCGGAGGGGCGTTCGGCTGCACGCGGGGTCGACGTGTACCTGACTGGTTCGTCCGAACTGCCCGCTCCGGTGCATCCGACGGCCCTGCCGCTGACCGTCCTCTGACGCTCACTTCGGTGTTACCGAGCGTTCGCCCGCCGAATAGAGTTCGTTCCCCGGATTGACTAGGCTTTCCCCGTGACCCGACGCACGAAGATTGTCTGCACTCTTGGCCCTGCTACTGCATCCGGCGACCGCGTTCGCGAGCTCGTCGAGAGCGGAATGGATGTAGCCAGACTCAACTTCAGTCACGGTGAACATGCCGATCACCAGGACAATTACCGTCGTGTGCGGGCGGCGTCGGAAGCGACGGGCCGCGCGGTGGGCATCCTGGCCGATCTGCAGGGACCGAAGATTCGTCTCGGCCGGTTCGTCGAGGGCAAGACGCGGTGGGAGACGGGTGAACAGATCCGGATCACGGTCGAGGACTGTGAGGGAACCCACGATCGGGTGTCGACCACCTACAAGCAGCTCGCGCAGGACGCGCGGCCCGGTGACCGGTTGCTCGTCGACGACGGCAAGGTCGGGCTCGTCGTCGAGGCCGTCGACGGTGACGATGTGGTGTGTCGGGTGACCGAGGGCGGTCCGGTGAGCAACAACAAGGGTGTGTCGTTGCCCGGGATGAACGTGTCGGTGCCGGCGCTGTCGGAGAAGGACATCGAGGATCTCGAGTTCGCGCTCGGGCTGGGAGTCGACTTCATCGCGCTCTCGTTCGTGCGTTCGCCCGCCGATGTCGAACTGGTCCACGACGTGATGGATCGGGTCGGTCGCCGGGTGCCGGTGATCGCGAAGCTCGAAAAGCCCGAGGCGATCGAGAACCTCGAGGCCGTGGTCCTGGCGTTCGACGCGGTCATGGTCGCCCGTGGTGATCTGGGTGTGGAACTGCCGCTCGAGCAGGTGCCGCTGGTGCAGAAGCGGGCGATCCAGATCGCTCGTGAGAACGCCAAGCCGGTGATCGTGGCGACGCAGATGCTCGAATCGATGATCGAGAACTCGAGGCCCACCCGTGCGGAGGCGTCGGACGTCGCGAACGCCGTCCTCGACGGCGCCGACGCTGTGATGCTCTCCGGTGAGACGTCGGTCGGTAAGTACGTGATGGAGACCGTGCAGACGATGGCGCGGATCCTCGAGGCGGTCGAGACCGATCCCGCGCGCGTGCCGCCGCTCACTCACGTCCCGCGGACCAAGCGTGGTGTCATCTCCTACGGGGCTCGTGACATCGGTGAGCGGCTCGATGCGAAGGCGTTGGTGGCGTTCACCCAGTCCGGGGACACGGTCCGCCGGCTCGCTCGGCTGCATTCGCCGCTGCCGTTGCTGGCGTTCACGCCGCTCGAGTCGGTGCGCTGCCAGCTGGCGCTGTCGTGGGGTACCGAGACGTTCATCGTGGACCCGGTCGACTCGACGGACCAGATGTTCACGCAGGTCGACCACGCGCTGCTCTCCCTCGGCCGCTACAACAAGGGCGACCTCGTGGTCATCGTGGCCGGCTCCCCGCCGGGCACAGTAGGCTCGACCAACCTGATCCACGTGCACCGGATCGGGGAGGAAGACCACTAGCAAGGGGACGCGCACGTGAACGAAGTGGGGGCAGCGTTACGACCGACGCGCTCGGCCGATCTGGAGACGCTGCTGGTCCTCCTCGATCTCGAACAGATCGGGGAGGACACCTACCTCGGACGGCATCCCGAGCAGGTCGCCAGCCGGACGTTCGGCGGGCAGTTGGTCTCCCAGGCACTGGTGGCCGCGGGGCGCACGGTCGATGCCGGACGTCCCGTGCACGCCGTCAACGCCCACTTCATCCGCGGCGGCGACGTCAAGGCCCCGATCGAGTACCGCGTCGAGCGGCACCGCGACGGGCGGGCGTTCGCGAACCGTCAGGTGACCGCATACCAAGACGGGAACGTGGTTTTCTCGATGTTCGCGGCGTTCCAGGACTGGGGTGCCGGGCTCGAGCACAGTGTCGCGATCCCCGATGTCGACGGCCCGGAGCAACTTCCTTCGCTCGGTGATCACCTGGCCGGCTACGAAGACCGCCTCCCGACGTTCGTGGGCGCGCTCAAACCGATCGAGATGCGCTACGCGAACGATCCTGCCTGGGTCCTCAAGGGCTCCGGTGAACGCCTCGAGCACAATCGGGTCTGGATGCGCACCGACGGACAGCTCGGGGACGATCCCGGGATGCATGCCGCCGCCCTCGCGTACTCGTCGGACACCACCGTCCTGGACTCGGTGCTCACCACCCACGGGCTGTCCTGGGGGCTCGACCGGATCGTCGCCGCGACCGTCAATCACTCGATCTGGTTCCATCGTCCGTTCCGGTTCGACGAGTGGGCGCTCTACGCGACGGAGTCTCCGGTCGCGGCCGGATCGCGTGGTCTCGCAACCGGTCGGTTCTTCACGCGCAAGGGCGAATTGATCGCAACGGTGGTGCAGGAAGGCGTCATTCGGCACTTTCCGGCCCGGCGCTGAGCCTGTTCGGCCATGACGGTCCGTGGCCCCGCCGCGGTGGCTAGAATTCTGGTTCTCTGATCACGGCACGCCATCGGTGATGGGGGAGCCCCATGCGAGACGAACCGATCGACTGGAGCCACGAGGCCGTGGCCAGTCTGTTGTGGACCTCCCGAGCATTCCTGATCGCGCTGGTTTGTTTCGTCGTGATCGGTGCGGTGCTGGCCCGGCGCACCGAGTGGGGGCGCCAATTCTGGCGAATCACCGGGCCCTACTTCTCCAGTCGCGACAGCTGGCGGCCGTGGGCGCTGATCCTGGCGCTGTTGTTTCTGACGATTCTCGGTGTGCGGATCCTGGTCCTGCTCTCGTATCAGGGCAACGAGATGTACACCTCACTGCAACTGGTGGCGCAGGCGCTCGAGGCCGGTGACGCCGCGGCACTCGACGGTGCGAAGTCGATGTTCTGGCGTTCGATCGTGGTTTTCGCTGTGCTGGCCACCGTGCACGTGGTGCGGTCGCTACTGGCGCAGTACACCGGCCAGGCGCTCGAGATCTTGTGGCGCACGTGGCTCACCGACCGGGTCACGACCGACTGGCTCGACGGGCGAGCGTACTACCGAGGAAGATTCATCGACGGTTCGATCGACAACCCGGACCAGCGGATCGAGTCCGACATCACCGAAGTCGCGACGACGTCGCAGACGCTGTCGATGGGTTTGGTCAGTTCGGTGGTGTCGGTGGTGTCGTTCACCGGGATCCTGTGGGACCTGTCGGGGCCGATGAGTGTGTTCGGCGTGGAGATTCCGCGCGCGATGGTGCTCCTCGTCTACGTCGACATCCTCACGGCCACGGCGATCGCGTTCTGGATCGGCCGACCGCTGATCGGCCTGAGCTTCCTGAAGGAACGCCTGACGGCCAACTTCCGCTACGCACTCGTGCGTCTGCGCGACAGCGCGGAGAACGTCGCGTTCTATCGCGGTGAGGAAGTCGAAAGACAGGGCCTGCTCGGACGATTCGCCGCCGTCATCGCGAACGCGTGGCAGATCGTGTTCCGGACACTGAAGTTCAATGGATTCAATCTGGGCGTCAGCCAGGTTGCCGTCGTCTTCCCGATCGTGATCCAGGCACCGAGGTTCTTCGCCGGCACCATCACGCTCGGCGACATCACCCAGAGCGCGCAGGCATTCGGCCAATTGTCCGATGCGCTGTCGTTCTTCCGGCAGTCCTATGACCAGTTCGCGGTATACCGCGCCAGTCTGATTCGTCTCGACGGGCTGCTGAGCGCCGACGAACGTTCCCGGCAGTTGCCCTCGATCCGGACCGAGGGTCGGGACCGGGTGGTGGACCTGGACAAGGTATCCGTGCGCACCCCGGACGGCAGACTGCTGATCGACACACTCGATCTGCGCCTCCTCCCCGGGGAAGCCCTACTGGTGAAGGGATCGTCGGGGAGTGGCAAGACGACGCTGCTCCGTACGCTCGCGGAGATGTGGCCGTTCGCCGCCGGCAGCGTGGCCCGGCCGGTGGGACCCGACGCACTCTTCCTGTCACAGCTACCGTATCTGCCGTTGGGGGATCTCCGGAGCGCCGTGGCGTATCCGGGCCACGTGCAGGACCTTTCCGACGACCGGATCGCCGCGGCGCTGCGCGACGTCCACCTGGGGAACCTCGTCGGACGACTCGACGAGCGCGCCGACTGGGCGAAGACCCTGTCCCCGGGGGAGCAGCAGCGCATCGCGTTCGCGCGCGTCCTGCTGATCAGGCCGCAGGTGGTGTTCCTGGACGAGGCCACGTCGGCCGTGGACGAGGGACTCGAATACTCTCTCTACCAAATGATTCGGGATCGAGTCCCCGACAGCATCCTGTTCAGTGTCAGCCACCGGAGCACGGTCGACCAGCACCACACCCGCCAGCTCGAACTGCTCGGGGGCGGGCCCTGGCGCCTGTCCGCGGTCAGCGTCGGCTGAGGCATCCCCACCGGAAGGGACCGTTCGTGCGCCCCGGGCGCACGAACGGCCCCTTCGCTCAGGTGTGCATCACAGGTACTGTCCGCACGACGGCCACGCTCCCGGGCCCGACGAGGCCAGCACACCCTCGGCGACCCGAATCTGTTCCTCGCGGGAATTGTTGTGCGGCAGACCGGAACCACCGTGAGCGCTCCAGGTGCCGGCGCTGAACTGCAGGCCACCGTAGTAGCCGTTTCCGGTGTTCGCGGACCAGTTTCCGCCGCTTTCGCACTGCGCCACGGCATCCCAGTCGCCGGAGGCGGCGTGGGCCGTCCCGGTGCTGACGACGAGGGGCGCGGCGACGGCCGCGGTGGAGGCGGCGAGGCCGCCGAGCAAGCGTGTGATGGACTTCGGCATCGATGGTGTCCTCTCCGTACTGATGGTGAGGGTTCCGGCCGGCGCCGCACGAAGGGCGCCGACGGTGCGATCCCTCACGTCTGCCCTGGAGGTTGCCATTCCGATCCGGCGGGCAGTCCGACGGTGAAAGCGGATCGGCGGCGGGCTCTTTCGGTTCGAGCCGTGATCGACGCTAGGTGGGACTCTCCGTCACGTCACGGGTCTGTTTTCTGGTACGCATGTGCGTGTTCGGGGCGAGACTTCCACAGTCGGCCCAGGTGGGCGGGTGAAAACCGGCGGTCAGGCGGGGGCGCATTCGAGTACGGAATGTGACCAGGGTCACTGCCTGAAGGTGTCCCAGGTCACATTCGCTAGCCGCGCGAAACGCCCTCGTGACCCGATAGCGTGCGTCGGTCACGAACGGCACATGCGCCGCGACCCGAGCAAAATTGCTGGTCAGAAGGCTGACCGGAGCGCACCGCCGACTTCTGCTGCGGTCATGGGCACGACGCCGATGGACCGTGCGTCGGCCAGACGCTCGTCGCTCACCTGTGACGTCGCGTCGGTCACGAGCACTGTCCGCAGGTCGCGGCTGCTCGCGTCGAACAGGGTGGCCCGCGGGCAGTTCGGCAGGTTGCACCCCGCGACGACGATGGTGTCGACGCCCGCTCCTGCGAGATGGGCTTCGAGCCCTGTGCGGTGGAAGGCGCTCCAGCGTGGTTTCCACAGCGCGGCCTCCGCGTCGCCGAACGGCTGCAATTCACCACGCAGGAGAATGTCCGGATCGAGTTCAGGGGCTCCGGGCGGGAGCAGCTGGGGTGGGATTCGGGACCCCTCGGTGCCGGGGCGGACGATGCGGGCGTCGTCGCGCGTGACGGCGGTACGACGGACCGGATCCACGTCGTCGCCGTCGTAGATCCGGACCACGTGCACGATCGGCCGGTGCGCACGGCGGAAGGCCCCCACCAGCTCGACCAGCCGGGGAAGTACCGCCGTGGTGCCCGGCACCGGCAGCGGTCCGCCGTCGAGGAAGTCGTTCTGCACGTCGATGACGAGCAGTGCCGACGAGTCCAGGTGGGGCCGCACGTGCTCGTCGATGGCATCGAGGTCGGTCATCACTCGAACCTAGCTGGTGCACAGGGGCTTCGGGAAGAAGGAAGAGCTCCCGTCCGCGAGGGCGGGAGCTCTTCGAGACGACTTCTCCGAGGGTCAGGCCGAGACGATCACCGACGAGCCGTGGCCGAACAGGCCCTGGTTGGCGGTGATGCCGACGCGGGCACCCTCGACCTGGCGGCCCTCGGCCTGTCCGCGCAGCTGCCACGTGAGCTCGCAGACCTGGGCCAGTGCCTGGGCGGGGACCGCCTCACCGAAGCATGCAAGGCCGCCGGACGGATTGACCGGGATGCGGCCACCGATCGTCGTGTCGCCGGCGCGCAGCAGGTGCTCGGCCTCGCCGCGCTTGCACAGGCCCAGGTCCTCGATCCAGTCGAGTTCGACGGACGTGGCGAGGTCGTAGACCTCGGCGACGTCGACGTCCTCGGGCGAGATGCCGGCCTCCTCGTAGGCGGCGTCTCCGATCGACTCCTTGAACGTGCGCTCCGGCGCGGGGACCGCGGACGCCGACTCCGTGGAGAAGTTCGGCATGTCCATGATCGTCTGCGGGAACGTGGGCGTGACCGTCGAAATCGCCTTGATACGAACAGGATCGACGATGCCCTTCTTGCGGGCGTACTCCATCGACGTCAGGATGATCGCCGCACCGCCGTCGGAGGTGGCGCAGATGTCGAGCAGGTGCAGTGGATCCGCCACCATCGGCGACGCGAGAACGTCGGCGGCGGCCACCTCCTTGCGGTAACGCGCGTACGGGTTGTTCAGGCCGTGCTTGGAGTTCTTGACCTTGACGGCCGCGAAGTCCTCGACGGTGGCGCCGTACAGGTCGATGCGACGGCGGGCGTTGAGCGCGAAGTAGCCGGGATTCGTCATGCCCATCAGGCGGAAGCGCAGCCAGTCCGGATCGTCCCAGCGCTCACCGGCGTTGGGAGCCAGGAAGCCCTTGGGGGTGGTGTCGGCGCCGACGACCAGGGCCACATCGGACAGGCCGGCGAGGATGCGCGCACGAGCCGTGTCCAGGGCCTGTGCACCCGTGGCGCACGCCGCGTACGACGTCGCGACGCGGGCGCCGTTCCAGCCGAGGGCCTGTGCGAAGGTGGCACCCGCGACGTAGCCGCCGTAGCCGTTGCGGACCGTCTCACCGCCGACGATCAGGTCGACGTCCTTCCAGTCGACTCCGGAGTCGGCGAGCGCGGCGCGGGCCGCGGCGACGCCGTACTTGACGAACGAGTGGCCCCACTTGCCCCACGCGTGCATGCCGACGCCGAGGACGGCCACATCGTTGTTGCTCATGCCTGTGCCCCGTTCTCTGCTGCCGCGAGCGGCTTCCAACGCCAGATGCTGCGGTCGCCCGACTCGTCCGTGTAGAGGGTCTCGACGACCAGCTCCACCGGGTTGCCCACCTTGAGGTCCGCGACGCCGAAGCCGTCGGCCACCTGGCCGAGGACGACGAGACCCTCGGGCAGTTCGACGGCGGCGAGCGCGAACGGCACGTACGGATCCGTCGTGGGGATGTACGGGGCCGGCGGCTTGTACTGCGCGTCGGTGTACGACCACACCTTGCCGAAGCGGGACAGCTCGACGTCGTCGAACTCCTCGCCGGAGCACGCCGGGTTCTTGCAGAAGGTGGTCTCCCGCGGGAACGAGATCGTGCCGCAGGACCGGCACTTGGTGCCGATCAGGGCCGGCTCCGGCCCGGTGGTGAACCAGCCTTCGACGGCCGGTGTGGCGGTGTCGCTCATGCAAACCTCATCTGCTTGTCGAGCCTGATCGGCCGGTCGAGTGGGTGACCGGCAAGAGAACGGGTTGCAGTATGGCATGAGTTAACTGATTCCCGACGTGCGATCCCATCCACCGGACGGCGGTGCGGCCTCGTGCCCGGCGGCGGGCCGCGGAACATGTCGAACGTCCGGCCAGCGGGACCGGGCGTGAGGAGTGACGCCCCCTGCGAAGAAGACCAAACGACCGAAACGGACGACACGGGCCTACCTGGAGGAAGGCCGAAAACGGCGGGTCCGGGCCGTGCCGGTGAACACGCGTCGAATCCCGGCGGTGAAGTCCGTCACTGTCGGGCGACCGACCGTTATCGTGATGGCGACTCGTCGGAGGTGCGTTGTGCCCAGAGTGACTGTCAGGCCCGAGGATCGGGTGATCAGTCTGCGTGACGGTCGGTCGATGGGATTCGCCGACTACGGTCCCGCAGACGGCTTCGTCGTGGTCAATGCCCACGGCGGACTGTCCTGCCGACTCGACATCCGAGCCGCCGCCCCGGTCGCCGAGGCGGCCGGGATCCGGCTCATCTCACCGGATCGCCCCGGGATCGGGCTGTCCGATCCGAGCCCCGGACGGACAGTGCTCGACTGGGCGTCCGACGTCGAACAACTGGCCGATCAGCTCGGCGTCGAGAGGATGGGCGTGCTCGGGTGGTCCATGGGCGGGCAGTATGCGGCCGCGCTCGGATACGCGTTGTCGTCCCGCATCAGTCGGATTGCGATCGTGGCGGGCGCACTGCCGCTGACCGAGGCGGGGACGTTCGCGCGGTTGCCCCGGATCGATCGGCTGTTCACGCGGATGTCGGTGGGTTGTCCGGGGCTCGCGGAGGCGTCCTTCCGCGGTCTGTCGGTGCTCGCCCGAGCGATGCCGCGGCAGTTCGCGCGGATCTCGTCGCGCACGCTCGCCCCCGCCGACGCGGAGTTGGTCGACAGCGAACCGAGGGTGTTCGCGGCCATGATCGACGAGGGGCTCAGGAATCCGGCGGGCGTCGTCGAGGAATACCGGGCGTGGATGCGGCCGTGGGGCTTCGAGCCGGAGGATCTCGAGGTGCCGGTCGACGTATGGTGGGGCGACGCGGACCAGTTGATTCCGCGGGAATGGCCGGCCGAACTCGCGACGCGAATCCCGAAGTCCACGTTGAACATCGGGACGGGCGGCCACTTCATGGCGCACCTGCACTACCGGGCCATCCTCGACTCGCTCGCGGACGTCGCCTGAGGCGGAGAGCGTCGCGCCGGTCACTCGGGCCCGCCGGACACCGGTCGTCGATACGGGACTTCCTCCGGGAAATTGGTGGTCGAGGCCCGCACGTCGAGCGCGGTTACGAGTGCGTCGAGGCCCCGCGCGGCATTTTCACCATCGATTTCACACTTGTACGTAGTGGGCGCACCCGCAGAGTTGTGGCACTCTGGAGTTGCTCCTTTTGGTAGGGGAGACCGAGAAGGCCCCGGGATCGCGAGATCTCGGGGCCTTACTCGTAGGAATCACTCGTGGGAGTCGTCGATCGGAATCGTCGATCGGAATCGTCGATCGACATCGTTCCCGGCGACACGCCGAGGTAGCCGAATGGTCCCGTCGAATTCCGGAAGTTGTGTGGTGCCCTCGGTGAGACTCGAACTCACACTGCACGGGTTTTGAATCCGTTTCCTCTGCCAATTGGGATACGAGGGCGTCCTGCGGGTTCCTACTCTAGAAGATCACGGAGCACAGTCAAACCACCGGTACCCTCGAAGCGTTCGCGCCCCGATTCGGCGGGCGCCGACCCCCGAGGAGACAGGTGACCATGAACGCTCCCGCCGCGCAGGGCACGGAACGACGGCCGCGGCGCGTGGTGGTGGCGGAAGACGAGGTCCTGATCAGGCTCGACCTGGTCGAGATGCTCCGCGAGGAGGGCTACGACGTCGTCGGTGAGGCCGGCGACGGCCAGCGCGCTGTGGAGTTGGCGGAAGAACTCCGTCCGGACCTGGTGATCATGGACGTCAAGATGCCCCGACGCGACGGCATCGACGCCGCCTCCGAGATCGCCGCGAAGCGCATCGCGCCCGTGGTGATCCTCACCGCATTCAGCCAGCGCGAACTGGTGGAGCGGGCCCGAGACGCCGGTGCGATGGCGTACCTCGTCAAGCCGTTCTCGAAGTCGGATCTGGTGCCGGCAGTCGAGCTGGCGGCAAGCCGCTTCGTCGAGATCTCGCTGCTCGAGCGGGAGGTCGCGAACCTGTCCGATCGACTCGAGACGCGCAAGGTCATCGAACGTGCCAAGGGAATGCTGATGCAGTCACAGAACCTGTCGGAGCCCGAGGCGTTCAAGTGGATCCAGCGGGCCGCGATGGATCGCCGGACGACCATGAAGGCCGTCGCCGAGGTGGTCCTCGACACTCTCGGCGGAGGCAGTTCCCCCGCCTGAGCGGGTTTGCGGGGGTTCCGGTCGGCGACGCGCGGGGACGACGGGCCGTGGTGTCGGCCCTCCTCCCTAGACTGGTCAACCGTGAGCCCCGCAACCACGTCCTCGTCCACCACTCCCGCTACCGCCGACGCGTCCGGTTCCGACCGCCCGACGTTGATGCTCCTCGACGGGCACTCGCTGGCGTACCGCGCGTTCTTCGCCCTGCCGGCCGAGAACTTCAAGACGCAGAGCGGTCAGGCCACCAACGCGGTCTACGGGTTCACGTCCATGCTCATCAATCTTCTGCGCGACGAGCAGCCCACGCACGTGGCCGCCGCATTCGACGTCTCCCGGCAGACGTTCCGCGCCGAGGCGTTCCCGGAGTACAAGGCCAATCGCAGCAAGACCCCGGACGAGTTCAAGGGGCAGGTCGAGATCACCAAGGACGTCCTCGCGGCGATGGGCATCCCGGTGATGGCGATCGAGGGATTCGAGGCCGACGACGTCATCGCCACCCTCACCACGCAGGCCACGGCGCTCGGTTACCGGGTGCTGGTCGTGACGGGCGACCGCGATTCGCTGCAGTTGGTCACCGACGACGTCACGGTGCTCTACCCCCGCAAGGGTGTCTCGGATCTGACGCGCTTCACTCCGGCGGCGGTCGAGGAGAAGTACGGCCTCACCCCGCAGCAGTACCCCGACTACGCGGCGCTGCGCGGCGACCCGAGCGACAACCTGCCCGGCATTCCCGGTGTCGGGGAGAAGACCGCGGCCAAGTGGATTCGTGAGTACGGCTCCCTCGAGAACCTCGTCAACGACGTCGACAAGGTGCGCGGCAAGGTGGGGGATGCATTGCGCGCCAACGTCAACAGCGTGCTCCTCAATCGGCACCTCACCGAGATGGTGCGCGACGTCGCGGTGCCGTACACGCCGGACCAGTTGGCGCTCGCCCCGTGGGACCGCGAGCGTATCCACGCGCTGTTCGACGACCTCGAGTTCAAGGTGCTGCGCGACCGGTTGTTCGCGACCCTCAGTTCCACCGAACCCGAGGCCGAGGAAGGCTTCGAGGTCAGCGGACGGGCTCTCGCGCCGGGCGAGGTCGCGGCGTGGATCGCCGAACATGCGTCCACCGGGGAGCGGCACGGGCTCTCCGTCGTCGGCACCACCACTCCCTACGGCGGTGACGTGACCGCCGTCGCGATCGCGGCGCCCGACGGCGAGGGGGCCTACATCTCGACCACGACGGCGACGCCGGAGGACGAGGCGGCACTCGCGGACTGGCTTGCGGATGCCGGCCGGCCCAAGGCGCTGCACGAGGCGAAGCGGGCGACGCATGCGCTGCGCGGACGCGGCTGGACGTTGGCGGGTCTCACCAGCGACACCGCACTCGCCGCGTACCTCGTGCGTCCCGGCCAGCGGAGCTTCAACCTCGATGATCTGTCGCTGCGCTACCTCAAGCGCGAGCTTCGGGTGGAAGAGTCCGGCCAGCAACAGCTTTCGCTCCTCGACGACGAGGATGCGGCCGACGCGGAGGCGGCCGAGGGTGAGATCCTGCGTTCGCGGGCGGTACTCGATCTCGCCGCGGCGCTCGACACCGAACTCGCCGACATCGAGGCCACCGGCCTGCTCGCGGACATGGAACTGCCGCTGCTCGAGGTGCTCGCCAACCTCGAGTCGACGGGCATCGCGGTCGACACCACGCATCTGCACGACCTGCAGTCGGCGTTCGCCGCGCGCGTCGCCGAGGCGGCCGAGGCTGCCTACGCGGTGATCGGCAAGCAGATCAACCTGGGTTCGCCGAAACAGTTGCAGGTGGTGCTGTTCGACGAACTCGACATGCCGAAGACCAAGAAGACGAAGACTGGATACACCACCGACGCGGATGCGTTGCAGTCCCTGTTCGAGAAGACGCAGCACCCGTTCCTCGAGCACCTTCTCGAGCACCGCGACGCGACGCGGCTCAAGGTGACGGTCGACGGTCTGCTCAAGACGGTGGCCGAGGACGGACGGATCCACACCACGTTCAACCAGACCGTGGCGGCGACCGGACGACTGTCGTCGACCGAGCCGAACTTGCAGAACATTCCGGTTCGCACCGACGCGGGCCGTCAGATTCGCGACGGGTTCGTCGTCGGCGAGGGCTACGAGACGCTGCTGACCGCCGACTACAGCCAGATCGAGATGCGCATCATGGCGCACCTGTCCGGTGACGCGGGCCTGATCGAGGCGTTCATCACCGGCGAGGATCTGCACAGCTTCGTCGGCTCGCGCGCGTTCGGTGTACCGATCGAGGAGGTCACGCCGGAACTGCGGCGCCGCGTGAAGGCGATGTCGTACGGTCTCGCCTACGGGCTGAGCGCGTTCGGGTTGGCGGCGCAGCTGAAGATCTCCACCGAGGAAGCCCGTCAGCAGATGGACGCGTACTTCGCACGCTTCGGCGGGGTCCGCGACTACCTCCACGAGGTCGTCGAGCAGGCCCGCAAGGTGGGTTACACCGAGACCCTGTTCGGCCGTCGGCGTTACCTGCCGGACCTCAACAGCGACAACCGTCAGCGTCGGGAAGTGGCCGAGCGCGCGGCTCTCAACGCGCCCATCCAGGGCACCGCTGCCGACATCATCAAGGTCGCGATGATCGACGTCCAGCGCGCACTCCGCGAGGCCGGGCTGGCGTCGCGGATGCTCCTGCAGGTACATGACGAACTCGTCCTCGAGGTCGCCGCGGGCGAGCGTGAGCGGGTCGAGCAGCTGGTTCGCGAGAAGATGGCGGCGGCGATCGATCTGTCGGTGCCGCTCGAGGTGTCGGTGGGCACGGGACGCAGCTGGGACGCCGCGGCGCACTGACCGTGCAGGGAAACGCCGGGCGCACCCGATCGGTGCGCCCGGCGTTTCCGTCTCTCGTGGCGTGCCGGGGTCAGTTCCCCGTCTGCGATGCGATCTCCGCGCGGACCGCGTCCATGTCGAGCGCCTTGACCTGGGTGATCAGGTCTTCGAGCGCGGCCGGCGGCAGCGCACCCGCCTGGTTGAACACGAGCACGCCCTCGCGGAACGCCATGATCGTGGGAATCGAGCGGATCCCGGCGCCGGCGGCGAACTCCTGCTCGGCCTCGGTGTCCATCTTGCCGTGCACGACGTCGGGGTGCTTCTCCGACGACGCATCGAACGTCGGCGCGAAGTTGCGGCACGGGCCGCACCACGACGCCCAGAAGTCGACGAGCACGATGTCGTTGTCCTCGACGGTCTGCTTGAAGTTCTGCTGGGTGAGGGTCTGGGTAGCCACGAAGGGTCCTTTCGGGGGAGTCGTCATCGATATCCGCTGACTCGGGATATCCGCTGATTGGCCGGTACAACGCTCCGTCGGCCCGAATTCTTCCGGATCGCGGAACACGCCCGGCCGCCGCGGTTTGTTTCCACTGCTCAAGGGTGACGTGTGATTCGCCACTCACGTTTGTCGTCGGAGTCCCACCGCCGGATTCCCGCCGAGGTGCCGACCACGTCGCGACTACCGGCACGCGTGACGACGACGGCGGTACCGAGATCGGTGGACTGGATGCGGCGCGACAGCGTGACGTGCGGCGTCCACTCGCCGGGCACGATGTGCGGGGGCACCCCTTCGCAGTCCGCGATCAGCTCGTAGACGATCCGCTGCAGTGTGAGGAGTTCCGTGGTCGGGACCACCAGCCGCGCCAACGTGAGCCGCCGGCCACCGAACACCACGACGCCGCCGAGCCGGATCGGGAGTGGGGCCGACGGAAGTTCCCGCACCAGCGCGTCCTCGATGTCGTCGGGGATATGGCTGGCCACCCCCATCGTGACGTGCGGCCGGTTCGACTCCGCGGTGATGCGGTCCTGGCTGGGCAGGCGCGCGGACGAGAGCCGGCGCCATTCGGCACGCACGGTTGCGTCGATGTCGGGGTCGAGCAGCAACTCCACGGACTGGACCATCGTGAGTAATGATTGTCGCGTGGGGAGCGTCAGCACAGGAGATTTGCGGAATCTGCGTCTCGGTTCGTTGCAGGGCGACGGCATCGGACGGGAGATCGTGCCCGCCGCCCGGGACGTCGTGGACGCCGCGATGTCGGCCGCAGGGCTTCCGGAGGTGGAGTGGGTGCCACTGCCGATCGGGCTCGACGCGATCGAGTCGCACGGGTCACCGATGCCGGAGAGCACCCTCGTCGCCCTGGCCGAACTCGACTCGTGGATCCTCGGCCCGCACGACAGCGCGTCCTATCCGGACCCGTTCCAGATGCAGCTGACCCCGGGCGGCACGATCCGCAAGCGCTTCGACCTGTACGCCAACATCCGGCCGGCGCGGGCCCTGCCCGGCGTACGCGCGGTATCGCCGCGCATGGATCTGGTCATCGTCCGGGAGAACACCGAGGGCTTCTACGCCGACCGCAACATGTTCGTGGGCAGCGGTGAGTTCATGCCTACTCCCGACGTGGCGATGGCCGTCGGTGTGGTGACACGACAGGCGTGTGAACGCATCGCCCACACCGCCTTCGGGCTCGCGATGCGCCGGCGCAAGCGGGTCACCGTGGTGCACAAGGCGAACGTGCTGGCCACCACCACCGGTCTGTTCCGCGACGTGTGCCGAGACGTCGCCGCGCACTATCCGGACGTCCGCCTGGACGACGAGCACGTCGACGCGATGGCCGCATACCTGGTGCGGCGCGGGGAGGACTACGACGTCGTCGTCACCGAGAACATGTTCGGCGACATCCTGTCCGATCTCGCCGCCGAGTTGTCCGGATCACTCGGGACCGCCGCCTCGATCAACGCGTCCGAGACGAAGGCGATGGCGCAGGCCGCGCACGGTGCGGCCCCGGACATCTCGGGCCGCAACCGCGCGAACCCCGTCGCGCTCTTCCTGTCGGCCGCGATGCTTCTCGACTGGATCTCGGCTCGCCGCAGCGAACCGGCGTTCGCCGCCGCGGCCGAGCGCATCCGTAGTGCCGTCGAGCGAACCGTGGAGTCGGGCGTCGCCACTGCCGACCTCGGTGGGCTGGCGTCGACCAGCGAGTTCACCGAGACCGTGATCGCCCGGGTGTTCCGGCGGTGATCGCGGACCGCGTTCGCTACCTGCACCGCTCAGGCAGTAGTGTGTCCCGGGTTCGCCGGTCGGGAAACGGAGGTTCGAGGCGCGCGTGTTCGCTCGATTCGCAAGGTGCGTGACCGCTGCCGTCGCGACATCCGTCTTGGCCTTCGGGGCCGTGGGATGTGTCACGAACGACGAGGGGTTGGTTCCGGTCCTGCCGGACATCGACGTGCAACGGGTCGCCGCGATCGCCGACCAGTTGCCCCCGGACGTCGCAGCCTCCGGCGAGCTTCGTATCGGCACGAATCCGCCCTATGCCCCCAACGAGTTCAAGGACGAGTCGGGAGCGATCGTGGGCTTCGACGTGGACCTGATGGAGGCAGTGGGCGCGGTCCTCGGCCTGACGCTCGACCTCAAGCAGACCGATTTCGACAAGATCATCCCGGCCGTCCAGGCCGGGACCCTCGACCTCGGTATGTCGTCGTTCACCGACACCCTCGAGCGTGAGAAGAGTGTCGACTTCGTCACCTACTACAGCGCCGGAGTGCAGTGGGCGCAGCGGGCGGGCGACGACATCGACCCGGACGATGCGTGCGGCCTGCGCGTCGGGGTGCAGACCACCACGATCGAGGACATCGACGAGGTGCCCGCGAAGAGCGCGGCGTGCGTCGCGGCCGGGAAGCCCCCGATCCGCAAGATCAAGTACGACAGCCAGGACGACGTGGCGAACGCCCTCATCCTCGGGCGGGTGGACGCGCTGTCGGCCGATTCGCCGGTGACCGCGTACGCGATCAAGCGCAGTGACGGCCGCATGGTGCCCGCGGGCGGTGTGTACGACGCCAGTCCGTACGGATGGGTGGTCGCGAAGGGTTCGCCGCTCGCCCCGGTGCTGCAGCAGGCGGTCCAGTACCTCATCGACGGCGGTCAGTATCAGGCCATCGCCGAAGCATGGGGTGTCGAGGCGGGGATGATCGACACATCGGTCGTCAACGGCGCAACGAACTGAACACAGGAGAGAACACAGTAATGCCAGCCAACGAGAGCCGACCACCGGACGCAGTGGTCGCCTCCGAGCCGGAACCCATCAAGGCGGTCCCGTTGCGGCACCCCGGCCGCTGGGTCGCGGCGGTCGTCGTGCTGGCGCTGTTCGGCCTGTTCGTCTACGGCGCCGCGACCAACGAGGCCTTCCACTGGGACGTGTACGGGCAGTATCTGTTCGACAAGCGCATCACCGCCGCCGCATGGAAGACCATCCAGTTGACGGTTCTGGCCATGGTGATCGCCATCGTGCTCGGGGTGGTCCTGGCCGTCATGCGCCTGTCGCCCAACCCGGTCCTGCGTTCCGCGGCGTGGGTCTACCTGTGGGTGTTCCGCGGAACCCCGGTGTACGTCCAGTTGGTGTTCTGGGGCCTGTTCCCGTCGATCTACAAGACGATCGACGTGGGCATCCCGTTCGGGCCCCAGTTCGCGCACTTCGACATCCAGGCGCTCGAAGCGGCCTTCCTGTTCGCGGTCATAGGCCTGGCGCTCAACGAGGCGGCGTACATGGCCGAGATCGTTCGAGCGGGTGTGGGCTCGGTGAGTGAAGGCCAGACCGAGGCGTCCACCGCTCTGGGCATGTCGTGGGCGCAGACCATGCGGCGCACGGTGCTTCCGCAGGCGATGCGGGTCATCATCCCCCCGACCGGCAACGAGCTGATCAGCATGCTCAAGACCACGTCGTTGGTCGCCGCGGTGCCGTACAGCCTGGAGTTGTACGGCCGGGCCCGCGACATCTCCGGCGCCAACTTCTACCCGGTGCCGCTCCTGCTCGTGGCCTCCACGTGGTACCTGGCGATCACCAGCATCCTGATGGTCGGTCAGTACTACATCGAGCGCCACTACTCGAAGGGCGCTTCACGCACCCTCACCGCCGGGCAGCTGCAGGCGCTCGCCAAGGCCCAGCGCCGCGACGAAGGGGGAGCGGTGTGACCACCCCAATGGTCCGCGCCGACCGAGTCTGCAAGAACTACGGCGCGCTACAGGTGCTCCGCGGCATCACACTCGAGATCCCGCGCGGCCAGGTGCTGTGCCTGATCGGTCCGTCCGGCTCCGGCAAGTCGACCTTTCTGCGCTGCATCAACCACCTCGAACGAGTGGACGCCGGCCGCCTGTACGTCGACGGTGAACTCGTCGGCTACGCGGAGCGCGGCGGCAAACTGCACGAACTGAGCCCGCGGGCGGCGGCGAAGCAGCGCCGCGACATCGGCATGGTCTTCCAGCACTTCAATCTCTTCCCGCACCGCACGGTCCTGGACAACATCGTCGAGGCGCCGGTCCTGGTGAAGAAGGTGCCTCGCGCGAAGGCCGTCGCGCAGGCCCGGGAACTGCTCGACCGGGTGGGTCTGTCGTCGAAGGCCGACGCCTATCCCGTGCAGCTGTCCGGCGGTCAGCAACAGCGCGTCGCGATCGCGCGCGCCCTCGCGATGGAACCGAAACTGATGCTGTTCGACGAGCCGACGTCGGCCCTCGACCCCGAACTGGTCGGCGAGGTGCTCGGTGTCATGAAGGAGCTCGCCAGGGACGGCATGACGATGGTCGTCGTCACCCACGAGATGGGCTTCGCCCGCGAGGTGGCCGACCAACTCGTGTTCATGGACGGCGGAGTGGTCGTCGAAGCCGGCAACCCCCGGGAGCTGCTGGCCAACCCGCGGCAGGAGCGGACCAGGGCTTTCCTGTCGAAGCTGCTGTGAGGATCAGGCCGGCTTGCGGGTGACGAAGATGGCGGTGCCCGGGAACAACTGACCCCGCAGCGGACTCCACTGTCCCCACTCGCGGTCGAGCCACTCCGGCCACTCGGGCTCGACGATGTCGCGCACCTCGAGACCGGCCGCGACCGCCTCTCGCACGCGGTCCCCGATGGTGCGGTGGTGCTCTACGTACGTCGGGACGCCGTCGTCGTCGACTTCGACGTACGGCGTCCGGTCGAAGTAGGGGAGCGTCGCGGTGAGACCGCGCGGGCCGGGATCGTCGGGGAAGATCCACCGGATCGGGTGGTTGACCGCGAAGATCCACAGACCGCCCGGGCGCAGGACGCGCGCCACCTCCGCCATCACCCGGGCCGAATCCGCGACGAACGGAACCGCACCGAAAGCCGAACAGGCGGCGTCGAAGCTCTCGTCACGGAACGGGAGCGTCTCGGCGCCGGCCTGGACGAGGGGGACTCGCGAACCGGCCTCGTCCATCGCGGCCACCCCACGGGCCAGCATCCCCATCGACAGATCGAGACCGACGACGTCGGCGCCCTGGGACGCGAGCCATCGGGCACACGGTGCAGATCCGCAGCCCACTTCGAGGATGCGCTTGCCGGCGACGTCGCCGAGGAGGTGCACGTCGCCCTCGTGGAGGCCCTCCGGGCACCACACGAATTCGCCGGCGCTCGAGTCGACACCGAGGAACTCGCCGTGCGTGCGGTGGTAGTCGTCGGCGTCGGCGTCCCACCACGCGCGGCTCGCGCGTTCGCTGGCGTCCGAACCGATGCGGGTGCGGGCGACCCCGCTGGTCCCGAGGGTGGAGATGGCGGCGGCGTGACGATCGTCGGACATGGAGGTCAAGCCTAGATGTCGCGCAGGGATGGTTGTCTGCCCGCCCGTCGGCGGTCGCGGCCGGGCCGGTGACGGCAGGGTTTGCCCAGCTAGCCGTAGGTCGCGTACCCTGTTGCTCGCGAGTGTCTTCGGTGCGGATCGCCACCGGCCGAAGTTTGGTCGGCGGAGTCGTCGGAAGACCTCGTGGTGGACCGGAAGATCGGTCGGATCCGGCATTACGTCGGAACGTACGGCATCCCGATCCGCCTGTCTGACAAACACCATCAACCGACTAACAACCCGTCCGGAGCAACTCAACACATGCCCTCCAACACCGTGACCTCGCCGCAGGTAGCCGTCAACGACATCGGCTCCGCCGAGGACTTCCTCGCCGCCATCGACGCCACGATCAAGTACTTCAACGATGGCGACATCGTCGAAGGCACGATCGTCAAGGTCGATCGCGACGAGGTCCTTCTCGACATCGGTTACAAGACCGAAGGCGTCATCCCTTCCCGTGAGCTCTCCATCAAGCACGACGTCGACCCCAACGAGGTCGTCTCCGTGGGCGATGAGGTAGAAGCCCTGGTCCTCACCAAGGAGGACAAGGAAGGCCGTCTGATCCTGTCGAAGAAGCGCGCTCAGTACGAGCGTGCCTGGGGCACCATCGAGGAGCTCAAGGAGAAGGACGAGGCCGTCAAGGGCACCGTCATCGAGGTCGTCAAGGGTGGCCTCATCCTCGACATCGGCCTGCGTGGCTTCCTTCCCGCTTCGCTCGTCGAGATGCGTCGCGTCCGCGACCTCCAGCCGTACGTCGGCAAGGAGATCGAGGCCAAGATCATCGAACTCGACAAGAACCGCAACAACGTGGTCCTGTCGCGTCGTGCATGGCTCGAGCAGACCCAGTCCGAGGTCCGCAGCGAGTTCCTGCACCAGCTGCAGAAGGGCCAGGTCCGCAAGGGCGTCGTGTCCTCGATCGTCAACTTCGGTGCGTTCGTCGATCTCGGCGGCGTCGACGGTCTGGTCCACGTCTCCGAGCTCTCCTGGAAGCACATCGATCACCCGTCCGAGGTCGTCGAGGTCGGCAACGAGGTCACCGTCGAGGTTCTCGACGTCGACCTGGACCGCGAGCGTGTCTCCCTGTCGCTGAAGGCGACGCAGGAGGACCCGTGGCGTCAGTTCGCCCGCACCCACGCGATCGGCCAGATCGTTCCGGGCAAGGTCACCAAGCTGGTTCCGTTCGGCGCGTTCGTCCGCGTCGAGGAGGGCATCGAGGGCCTGGTGCACATCTCCGAGCTGGCCGAGCGCCACGTGGAGGTTCCGGACCAGGTTGTGGGCGTCGGCGACGATGCGCTCGTCAAGGTCATCGACATCGACCTGGAGCGCCGCCGCATCTCGCTGTCGCTGAAGCAGGCGAACGAGGACTACAACGCCGAGTTCGATCCGTCCAAGTACGGCATGGCCGACTCGTACGACGAGCAGGGCAACTACATCTTCCCCGAGGGCTTCGATCCCGAGACCAACGAATGGCTCGAGGGCTTCGACAAGCAGCGTGAGGAGTGGGAGTCCCGCTACGCCGAGGCGGAGCGTCGCCACAAGATGCACACCGCTCAGATGGAGAAGATGGCTGCCGACGAGGCTGCCGAGGCTGCGGCCGGCGCTTCGGGCACCAACTACTCCTCGGAGTCGGGCTCGGACGAGGGCGCTGCCGCGTCCACCGAGTCCGCCGGTGGCTCGCTGGCGAGCGACGCACAGCTCGCTGCACTGCGCGAGAAGCTGTCGGGCAACGCCTGATAGCGCTGGCCTGAGCATTCAGGCCTGATCGACCGGAAGACCCCGACCCTGACTCTCAGGGTCGGGGTCTTCTGTCTTTTCGTCCCCACCTTTGTCCGTCCCCCCCCTCCGCGTTTTGCGCACTTATCGCGCCGACACGCCGGCCCCTGCGCGCGATAAGTGCGCAAAACGCGGGTCCGGAGAGGGCGGGGGGAACCGGGCAGGGATGACGGGGGAGAGACGACTGTGGCCCGATCCCGGCGGGGATCGGGCCACAGTGCGTGTCCTGTGCGGGTGGTCAGCCCGCCGCGGCAGGCACCCATCGGGTGGGCATGGTCGCCGTGCGCTTCTTGATGGTCGCGAAGCTGTGGCGAGCGGGGCTCAGGATACTGGTGAACCAGTTGCGACGGTGCTCTGCGAGCGCCGTGGCCACCTCGGGGATGAGGATGGCGTGAATGCCGTTCTCCATGCCGAGACGGTGCCGACCGGGACGGGTGGGATGGCTGCTCATGCGCTTCTCCTACTCGATTCAATCGGCTGTTCGTACGGTCTCCGAAAGGGTATCTGACCAGGTCGAAGAACCCCGTCATTTGGTGCGTAGATGATCTTCGGCGTGTTTGGTGAGAGACTGGTCGGCGTGTTGAGAGTGGGCCTCACAGGAGGCATCGGAGCCGGCAAGTCGACTGTGTCGAAGGTCCTCGCGGAATTGGGTGCGGTGATCGTCGACGCCGACCTGATCGCCCGCGAGGTCGTCGAGCCGGGCACCCCGGGGCTCGCGGCCCTGGTCGACGCGTTCGGCGACTCGATCCTGCACGACGACGGTTCGCTGAACCGTCCGGCGTTGGCGGAGAAGGCATTCGGCAGCGACGACTCGCGGATGCTGCTCAACTCGATCCTGCATCCGCTCATCGGGGCGCGCACCACGGAACTCGTCGAGGGTGCCCCCGCCGACGGAATCGTCGTGCAGGACATTCCGCTGCTCGTCGAGGGCCGCATGGGCCCCGCGTTCAATCTCGTCCTCGTCGTGTACGTCGACGAGGAGGAACGAGTCCGACGTCTCGTCGAACTGCGCGGCATGCCGGAGACGGACGCCCGGGCACGGATTGCGGCGCAGGCCACCGACGCGCAGCGCCGCGAGGCCGCCGACGTCCTGCTCGACAACAGCGGTACTCCCGACATGGTCGGGGAGCAGGTCCGCGCGCTGTTCACTGATCGCCTGGTCCCCTTCGAGGCCAATCTGCGAACCGGGACGGCGGTGTCGGTGCCACCGGTCGTGCGCCCGGCGGATCCGGACTGGGCGGCGCAGGGCCGGCGGCTGGTCGAGCGACTGCGACTGGTGTGCGGAGACCTGGCCACGCGGATCGATCACGTCGGGTCCACGGCGGTTCCGGGTCTGGATGCCCGCGACCTCGTCGACGTCCAGATCACGGTGAAGGACCTGGCGGCCGCGGATGCACTGGCCGGACCGCTCGCCGCAGCGGGGTTCCCGCGCATACCGGACGACGATCGGGACCTGCCGAAGCCGACCTACGGTGTCGGGGGCGAGGCGGATCCCGGGCTGTGGGACAAGCGCACGCACGGCGGCGCCGACCCCGGACGGCCGGTGCACATCAGCATCCGTGTCGCGGGGTGGCCCGGTCAGCAGTTCGCACTGCTCCTGCGCGACTGGCTGAGTGCGGACGTGGACGCGCGTGCCGAGTTCCTCGAGGTCAAGCAGGCCGCGTCCGCCACGGCCGCCGAGAACACGCACGAGGCCGACGCCGACGTCGCGTACGCCGAAGCGGTCGCGCCCTGGTTCGACCAGGGGTATCAGCGAGCCTGGGCCTGGGCGGAGGCAACGGGTTGGACGCCCGGCGATTGACGAGCGTCAGCGCCAGCTGATCGGCATGCCCTTCGACGCGAGCCACGCGTCCAGGTCGTGGCCGTGGGCAGCGATCCCGTCGACTGCGGCCACCGCACGCTGCACCGCGCGGCCGGCGGTGCGCGGGGAGATGTATCCGTGCGCGGTTGCCGAGATCAACTCGTCGACGTCGAGGAGCTCGGTTTCGCGCCCCGTCCGGACGACGAGATCCAGGTAGTGGTCCTCCGATTTCCACACGTCCGGTCCGCGCGTGAAGTCGCCGATGTCGATGTAGTGGTCCTGATCGCGATCGTGGTACGGATGGAAATGGAAGATCGACGCGCGGATTCCCAGGTCCGGGATGATCCAGGACTCCAGGTAGTGGAACTGCGGGTGGTCCGCTGTGCGCGCCATGTACAGGCCCCACGGCTCGAGCCGGTAGTGGTCCACCGGCCGGACGAATCCCTTGGGATCGGTGTTGGTGCACTCGGTGAGGTTGAAGTACTCGATCTTGGGCCGGTGTGCCGGAGCCAGGTCGACCGTGGGTACGTAGACGGCTGCGGGGGCTGCGGGCGGCGTGGCCGCAGCGAGGCCCGGTTCGACGTTCTCCATAAAGCAAGAAAGTACCGGCAAACGTGGCGCCGGGCAGCGGCGATCGACCGGGCCTCGGACAGCGTTATCAGAACTTGTCGGAACCGGCGCATACCCTGGGGACATGGCGTTCGCATCCGAGCACCCCGTGGTTGCCCATTCCGAGTTCCGACCGGTCAGCGAGATCGAGCGGTCCGACGCGCGTTTCCATGTCGTCAGCGAGTACGAGCCTGCCGGTGACCAGCCGCAGGCCATCGACGAGCTGGAGAGGCGGCTCCGAGAGGGCGAGAAGGACGTCGTCCTGCTCGGTGCTACCGGCACCGGTAAGTCGGCGACGACGGCTTGGCTGATCGAGCGGGTCCAGCGGCCCACTCTCGTGATGGCGCCGAACAAGACTCTCGCCGCGCAGCTCGCCAACGAACTGCGGGAGATGCTGCCGAACAATGCCGTCGAGTACTTCGTCTCGTACTACGACTACTACCAACCCGAGGCGTACATCGCGCAGACGGACACCTACATCGAGAAGGACTCGTCCATCAACGACGACGTCGAACGGCTCCGCCACTCGGCCACCTCGAGTCTGCTGTCCCGACGGGACGTCGTCGTGGTCGCGTCGGTGTCGTGCATCTACGGTCTCGGCACCCCGCAGTCGTATCTGGATCGGTCGATCCAGCTCGAGGTGGGCGTGGAGGTCGACCGGGACGCTCTGCTCCGGCTCCTCGTCGATGTCCAGTACAACCGCAACGACATGGCGTTCACCCGCGGATCGTTCCGCGTCCGCGGCGACACCGTGGAGATCATTCCCTCGTACGAGGAACTTGCCGTGCGGATCGAGTTCTTCGGCGACGAGGTCGAGGCGCTGTACTACCTCCACCCTCTCACCGGGGACGTCGTGCGCCAGGTCGACACCGTGCGGATCTTCCCGGCGACGCACTACGTGGCCGGGCCGGAGCGGATGGAACGCGCGGTCCAGGACATCGAGGCGGAGCTCGAGGAACGCCTCGCCGACCTGGAGAACCGCGGCAAGCTGCTCGAGGCGCAGCGCTTGCGGATGCGGACGCAGTACGACCTCGAGATGATCAAGCAGGTCGGATTCTGTTCCGGCATCGAGAACTACTCGCGGCACATCGACGGTCGCCCGGCAGGTTCGGCTCCCGCCACGCTGATCGACTACTTCCCGGAGGACTTCCTCCTGGTCATCGACGAGTCGCACGTGACGGTGCCCCAGATCGGTGCGATGTACGAGGGCGACATGTCCCGGAAGCGGAATCTCGTCGAGTTCGGCTTCCGGCTCCCGTCGGCGACTGACAACCGGCCGTTGACCTGGGAAGAGTTCGCCGGCCGGATCGGTCAGACCGTGTACCTGTCGGCCACACCGGGCGCGTACGAGCTCGGCCAGGCCGGCGGTGAGTTCGTCGAACAGGTGATCCGCCCCACCGGTCTGGTCGACCCAGAGGTGGTCGTGAAGCCGACCAAGGGACAGATCGACGACCTCGTGCACGAGATCCGCGAGCGTTCCGAGCGCGACGAGCGCGTGCTGGTCACGACGCTCACCAAGAAGATGGCCGAAGACCTGACCGACTATCTGCTCGAGCTCGGTATCCGGGTGCGATACCTGCACTCCGACATCGACACCCTCCGACGCGTCGAGCTGCTGCGACAGCTCCGGCTCGGGGAGTACGACGTCCTCGTGGGCATCAACCTGCTCCGCGAGGGTCTCGACCTGCCGGAGGTTTCGCTGGTCGCGATTCTGGACGCCGACAAGGAGGGCTTCCTGCGTAGCACTACCAGTCTCATCCAGACCATCGGACGCGCGGCCCGCAACGTGTCCGGGCAGGTGCACATGTACGCCGACAAGATCACCGACTCGATGCAACGAGCCATCGAGGAGACCGAGCGTCGGCGCGAGAAGCAGATCGCCTACAACCTCGAGAAGGGCGTCGATCCGCAGCCGCTGCGGAAGAAGATCGCCGACATCCTCGACCAGGTGTACGAGGAGGCCGAGGACACCGAGGTCGGCGTCGGCGGTTCCGGTCGCAACGCCAGTCGCGGGCGGCGGGCGCAGGGCGAGGCCGGTCGTGCCGTCAGCGCCGGCATCTACGAGGGTCGTGACGTGAAGTCCATGCCGCGAGCCGAGTTGGCGGATCTCGTCAAGGAGCTCACCGATCAGATGATGAACGCCGCACGCGATCTCCAATTCGAGCTGGCCGGCCGGTTGCGGGACGAAATCGCGGACCTGAAGAAGGAGTTGCGCGGGATGGACGCGGCGGGCCTGAAGTAGAGGTCAGTACGCTTCCGGGACATGGACGTACATCTCGCCGGACGCACTGCTCGGTCGCTCGAACTTCTGCATTCGCTCGCCTACTTCGCACCCGAGGTCGAGCGGGAACTGGTCGGGAGCGGGCTCGAACCGGGCCGAATGACGTACTTCGCCGGACGTTCCGCACCGATGGGAGCGGTGTCGGCGGGGGTCGTCGCCGCCGTGTTCTACAACTTCAACCCGTCGCTGATCTCGAACGTGCTCCCGCGTGCCTGGACCCTCGCGGACCCCGCGGAGATCGTGAAGGCGCGGTATCGCGGCGTCGATGCGGCCTACCGCTCGCTGCTCGGAGAGAAGGTGATCGCGTCGCAGCAGATGTCGGAGGCCGCACAGCTCGCTGCTATTGCGGCGCAGGCGATCCCGGGCGTCGACGGTCGCCCGCTGTATGCGGGGTATGCCGCACTGGACTGGCCGGACCAGCCGCATCTGGTGCTGTGGCATGCGCTGACGCTGCTGCGCGAGTACCGCGGGGACGGTCACGTGGCAGCGCTGCAGACCGCCGGATTCAGCGGGCTCGAGGCGCTGATCACGCACACCGCCGCGGGAATCGGTTTCCGGAAGTCGTTCGCGCAGTCGCGTCGTGGCTGGAGCAGCGAGGATTGGGCGTCGGCGGCGGCCGACCTGGTCGACCGGGAGTTGCTGACCCCCGACGGCGAGCTGACCGCCGACGGCCGTGAACTACGCGAGGTGGTCGAGGATCTCACCGACGAGCTCGGGTCGGCGCCGTGGACCGAACTTGGGGAGGACGGAGCAGCCCGCCTCGTCGAACTCGCCACGCCGTGGTGCCGGTCCGTACGCGATTCGGGTCTGTTCCCGGAATCGCTGTTCGGCCCGCGGTACGGCGAGTCCCGCTGACAGCGCGACCCACACGGTGGAGTCCCGTGGTGAAATGGTCGCAGGGGTGGATCCGTCCACCGGGGGATGAAGCATGTTGTGCCGCAATTCCACCTGACGTCGCGCCGATGCGGATAGTGTCAGCGCAGCGAACGGGAATCTTCGGTCGAACAGGGCACGCAGCCGGAGTCCTCGAACGAACGCACACATGGAGGAATCAATGACCGCGTATCGGACCGTCGTCGTCGGAACCGATGGATCGGACTCGTCGTACCGCGCAGTCGACAAGGCTGCTGCCCTTGCCGGTGCGGCAGATGCGAAGCTCGTGATCGCATGCGCCTACTATCCCGCGGATCCGAAGGACACCGAGGCGGCGCAGGACACCCTGCGTGAGGACGCCTACCAGGTGACCGGATCTGCCCCCACCTACGAGATCCTCCGGAGGGCGCGCGAGCGTGCCTTGGGTGCGGGCGCCAAGGACATCGTCGAACGCGCCGTCGTCGGCGCGCCGGTGGATTCGCTTCTCGCACTTGTCGACGAGGTGGAGGCGGACCTCCTGGTCGTCGGCAACCGCGGACTCAACACCCTGACGGGGCGTCTGCTGGGTTCCGTGCCGTCCGACGCGGCACGCAAGTCGACGTGCGATGTCCTCATCGTGCACACGGTGCGCTGACCGGTCAGCAGAAGTCGCTACGCGTCGAATCGAGCAGTAGCCGGGTGGCCCGCTCGGCGGTGAGCACGCCGCCGGACTGGCTCGCCGCGTAGGCGGCCGTCGGCCGCAGGTGCGTCAGAATCTCGGAATCGGGTGTGCCGGCCGCGATCTGCCGGCACACCCCGTCCGCGAGGGCGAGCAGCGTCGGGTGAGGAACGACGGCGGGGAATCCTCGGGCCGCAAGCACCTGCGAGAGATGCTCGGTGCGGACGTCGGCCACGGTCGCGACAGTGGACGGCTCGGGCGGATCTGCCACTGTCTCGGCAGGAGGGCCGGCAGGGTTCGTGGCGCCGCAGGCCCCGAGCGTCACCGCCATCGCGCCGGCAGTCAACGCGATGGGCAGTGCGCGCACTGCGCGTCCCCGCAGACGCGATCGGATCACGGTCTCTTCCTTCTGCAGTCGACGATTCGGTGCCCAGGCACCGTACCGCCTCGACGTTCTCGCCCACGAGCGGTTCGGCGATCAGGCCCGTGTGCAGACGGATTCGTCGAGCGCGTCGAGCACACTCGGCAGCGGCCGAGCGTGGACGATGCCGAGACGCTGCGTCGCTCGCGTCAGCGCGACGTAGAGGTCGTTCATGCCGCGCGGGGACTCGTCGAGCAGATTCTGCGGTTCGACGATGATCACCGAATCGAACTCCAGGCCCTTCGCGTCCTTGACGGTCAGCACACTCACGTCGTCGGAGCGCAGATCGGCGAGCTGCGCGACGTGCTCGTGTCCGGCGAGGACGGCCGTCAGTCCCGGCCCGGACTCGGCGGCGACACGTCGACGGACCTCGTCGAGAACCTCGGTGGCGTCGACGCACTGGGCCCACGGCGCGTGGCCCGACGCACGGACCGACCGCGGCACCGTCTGGTTCGGGTCGATCTCTTCGAGGACCTTGTGCGCGAGCTCCATGATCTCGGCGGGCGTGCGGTAGTTGACGGTGAGCTCGGTCAGCTTCCATCGCTGCGCTACATACGGCCCGAGCACGTCCTGCCACGAGGAGCTGCCCGCCGGATCGCCGGTCTGGGCGGTGTCGCCCACGAGGGTCATCCACCGGTTGGGGATGCGGCGCATCAACATTCGCCACGCCATCTCCGACAGCTCCTGCGCCTCGTCGACGATCACGTGGCCGTACGTCCACGTCCGGTCGCCGGCGGCGCGCTCCGCGGTGGTCCGGTGGCGGCCGAGGTCCTGACGCTCGGCGAGCTGGCTGGCGTCGATGAGGTCGTAGGCCATGAGGATCTCGGGATCCATCTCGTCTTCGAGGTCCTGGGGCGCCGAACCGGTCAGGATGTCGAGCGCGCCCTGGGCGTCGGCGATCTGGGCCCGCCAGCGGCGCCCTGCGCGTTCGCGTTCGGCGGCGTCGTCGATACCGAGAAGCTCGGCGAGCTCGTCCAGCAGCGGCGCATCGGCGGCACTGAACCCGACCCCCTCGGTGCGGAGCAGTACGTCGCGTTCGGAGTCGGAGAGTTCGGGGGCCGCGGATGCCAACCGTTCGGGGGAGCGGAGAAGATCGGTCAGGACCTGCTGCGGCGTCAGCTCGGGCCAGAGCGCGTCGAGAGCTGCCATGATCGCTGGGTCTTCGCGCATCTCGTCGCGCATGTCGGCGATGTCGTCGCGGCTGAGCAGGTTCGAGCCGTCGAGCACGTTGCGCCCCAGGGTGGCCGCGAGCTGGTCGGCGAGCGCCTCGATCGCGGCGGACACGAAGATCGGACGCGCGAGGTTGTGGGGGCGACGCGACGAGCGCGCGCGTCCGCGGGCGCGGGTGACGATCTTCCGGTCGAGCGTGATCGGGTAGGTGTCGAACCGCAGCTCGATCGGTGACTTCGGCACCTCCTGGCGGTCGCGGACCGCCTTCTTCAACACGTCGATCATCGCCAGGGAGCCCTTGAGCTCGCCCTCTTCCAACGAGTCCTCACGGGTCGCGCGGACGCCCGGATACAGATCGCCGATCGTCGACAGCAGGACTCCCGTCTCACCGAGCGAGGGCAGGACCTGACCGATGTAGTCGAGGAACGTGGCGTTGGGTCCGATGATGAGGACGCCGGCCCGGTCCAGTTGCTGCCGGTACGTGTAGAGCAGATAGGCGGCGCGGTGCAGGGCCACGGCGGTCTTGCCCGTGCCAGGTCCTCCCTGCACGACCAGGACACTGCGGTGGTTCGACCGGATGATGGCGTCCTGCTCGCTCTGGATGGTTTCGACGATGTCGTGCATCTGCCCGGTCCGGGCCGCGTTCAGTGCGGCCAGCAGTGCGCTCTCGCCGGCGACACCGCCCGCTCCGCCGCCGTCGCCGTGAGCCCGCGCTGCGTCGAGGTCGAGGTACTCGTCGTTGATCGCGGTGACCGTCCGCCGCCGGGTGCGGATGTGGCGCCGGCGGGTGACCCCCTCCGGGGCGGCCGGGGTCGCGAGGTAGAACGGCCGGGCGAGAGGTGCTCTCCAGTCGAGGAGGAGCGTCTCGTAGTCGCCGTCCTCGTCGAGGATGCCGACGCGTCCGACGTAGCGCGGTTCTCCGTCGACGTCGATGCGGCCGAAGCACAGGCCGTTCTCCGCTGCGTCGTAGCGGGCGAGGTCCTCGGTGTACATCTGGGTGAACGACTCGCGCTCGCTCCGCGCCTGCGGGGTGCCACCGCCCTCGAGGAGGACTCGGCTGAGCCGGTCGGAAGCGTACGTGCGCAGGCCGTCGAGGCGCTCGTACAGCATCGACACATAACCCTGCTCGTGGTCGAGTTCGGGGTGGATGTGGGCCTCGTCGGGCAAGAGGTCTCCTAGATCGAGGGACGGCAGAAAAGCGCCCAAGCAGTCTAGTGCGCGGGGGATGCTCGCGCAGATTCGCTGGTCGAGGGCCCTTCGTGGGTCGCGGCCCGGATGCGTGAGCGTGGCGTGCAGTGGGTAGTCGGAGAGCGGACCGATTCCGCCCACAACCGGAGAGGGGAGAGCATGACCTCCACCAGCGTGCAGCCCACCAGTGCGTCCGGCCCCGACGCGACGCCCTTCCGCACCGTCGACCCGTACACCGGACGGTCGATCAGGGAGTACCCGTACCTCGTCGGGGAGCAACTCGACGAGATCGTGGAGCGAGCCGCCGCCGCATTCGAACTGTGGCGCGACGAACCCGTCGAACGCCGTGCGCACGTGCTGGCCCGCGCCGCCGAACTCGTGCGCGAACGCAAGGACGACTTGGCGGCGTCGGTGACGCGGGAGATGGGCAAGCTGATCACGGAGGCTCGCGCCGAGGTGGACCTGGCGGCGGCGATCTTCGACTACTACGCCGAACATGGACCCGAGTTCCTCCGTCCCCGTGAGCTCGACGTGGACGAGGGCACCGCCGAACTCGTCAACGAGCCCATCGGAGTGCTGCTCGGCATCGAGCCGTGGAATTTCCCGCTCTACCAGGTGGCCCGCTTCGCCGCCCCGAACCTGCTGCTGGGCAACGTGATCCTGCTCAAACACTCGAGTTCGTGTGCGCAGACGGCACTCGAACTCGAGAAGCTCTTGGCCGACGCCGGGGCGCCGGAGGGTGTGTACAGCAACCTCTTCCTGCAGGTCTCCGACGTGGAACGGGTGGTCTCCCACCCGGCGGTTCAGGGCACCTCCCTGACCGGCAGCGAACGCGCCGGCGCCTCCCTGGCCGAGATTTCGGGCCGGCACCTGAAGAAGTGTGTGCTCGAGCTCGGTGGCAGCGATCCGTTCGTGGTGCTCGACGTGGACGATCTGGACGGCGTTCTCGATGCGGCGGCCGCGGGACGACTCGGCAACACCGGCCAGAGTTGCGTTGCCTCCAAACGCTTCATCGTCCCGGACGCCGTCTACGACGAGTTCGTCGAGGGACTCACCCTCCGGTTCTCCCAACTCGTCGTCGGAGATCCGTCGGATCCGCAGACGACGCTGGGCCCGCTGTCGTCGGAGGACGCTGCACGGAAGTTGCTCGAACAGGTCGACGACGCCGTAGCCAAGGGCGCCACGGTCACTGTCGGCGGAACACGTCCGGACGACCGGGGGCCGGACGGAAACGGCGCGTTCGTCGACGCCACCGTGCTCACCGGCGTGACGCCGGACATGCGGGCGTTCGAGGAGGAGCTGTTCGGGCCGGTCGCGGTCGTCTACCGGGTGGCCGACGAGGACGAGGCGGTGGAGCTCGCCAACTCGACGCGCTTCGGTCTCGGTGGCACGGTCTTCGGCTCGGACGAGGAGCGGGCTCGCGCCGTCGCCGATCGCATCAGGAGCGGGATGGTGTGGATCAACCATCCCACGTCGACCGCCCCGGAGCTTCCTTTCGGCGGCGTCAAGAGTTCCGGTTTCGGTCGCGAGTTGAGTGATCTCGGTCTGTTCGAATTCGCCAACCGCAAGCTGATTCGTTCCGTCCCGAAGAACGCCGGAGTCGAACACGCGGCAACCGGTTAGGAGGGGAGGTATTCGTGACCGCCTCACGGTCGGACACCGACGTGGTCCGCGACCTCCTCGACCGGGCAGGCCGAACCTTCGCGGAGGAGGCGCGTATCACGCTGAAGGACACACCCAAACCGTTGTTTCAGCTGCTGGTGCTGTCCATGCTGCTCAGCTCCCGCATATCGGCCGACATCGCGACGCGGGCGGCCCGAGAGTTGTTCGCCGCAGGATGGCGGACGCCGGACACGATGGAGGCTGCACCGCGGGCGGAGGTGATCGCGGCGTTGCAGCGAGGTCGATACACGCGGTACGACGAGAGCACCGCGACCCGCCTGAGGAAGATGGCCCACCGTGTGACGGCCGAATACCGTGGCGATCTGCGCGAGCTCGCGCAGCGAAGCGATCACGACGCGGGCGCGGCCGCACGGCTGCTGGAGGAGTTCGACGGCATCGGCCCGGTGGGCGCCGAGATCTTCCTCCGCGAGGTTCAGGACACGTGGACGTGGCTCCGGCCGCATCTCGACGACCGCGCCCTCGACGGTGCCGAGGCGCTGCATCTGCCGCGGGACCGCGGGGGACTCGGCGCGTTGGCCGGGACGCGGGGGATGGCACCGCTCGCCGCAGCGCTCGTCCGGGTGACCATCGACTCGCAACTCCGGGACGAGCTCTCGGGATCGGGCGAACGATGACCGTGCCGAATCCGAAACGGGCGGCACGTCACCGGAATTCCGGTGACGTGCCGCCCGATATCGGTCGTCCGGCGTCAGCGTGACGACGGGCGATCAGTCCTGCAGTTCGGCGGCCTTCGCGCGCGCGGCCGCGAGAGCATGCTCGGCCTTCTTGCGGGCCTTCTTGCTCACGACCTCACTCTGCTCGCCGGCGGTCGCCAGTGCGTGTTCCGCCTTCTTGCGGGCCCGCTTGCTCAACACCTCGCCCTGCTCGCTCGCCGAGGCCGCCCATTCCGTTCCCCGTTCCCGGGCGAGGTGGGCGAACTCGGTTCCGCGCTCGCGCGCGAGTTCGGCGAGTACCGGTCCGCGTTCGCGGGCCACTTCGCTCAGCTCCGCACCGCGTTCCTTCGCGAGGTGCGCCAGTGCCGACCCTCGGACACGGGCCGCGTCGAGAAGTTCGCCGCCACGCTCACCGGCCTGCTCGGCCGCCGACCGCGCCCGCTCGGATACCACGTGCATCGTGTGTTCGGCATCCGAACCGTTTGCGCTCGAGAACGCTTCCGCGACCGAAGCCTGCGCCTTGCGGGCGGCGCGCCGGCCGCGCCAGCCCAGCGACGGCTTGCCCTCGGTGTCGACAGCAGCGATGAGCAGCCCGCCGAGCATCGTCATGTTCTTGAAGAACTGCATCCGCTGCATCGCGCGCTGCTGCGGGTCGTCGACGTTCCAGAAGTCGTGCCCGGCGAGCGTGGTCGGAACGAGCGTCCCGGCCAGGACCAGCGAGGCTGCACGCGGCGCCTTGCCGACCGCGAGCAGTGCACCCGCCCCGACCTGGAGCGCGGCATTGATCTTGACCAATGTCTCGGGGTCGGACGGCAACTTGTCGGTGACGGCACCGGGAAGCGTCCCGACGGATTTCTCGATCAGCGCCCCGGCGGCGTCGGCTTTGGGAGCCGGACTGCGCAGGGAATCGATGCCACCGGCGATGAACACGGTGGACAGGAGCGGGCGGGCAATTCTTCGAACGATCATGGGCGGACTCCCTACCTCGATTGTCCCTCCACCGTATCCAGGCGAGCGTGATCCGGCACGGCACGAGCCGATTTGTCTACCCGAGCCGAATCGAGCCCCCGGGGTGCAGTTGCGCCACCTGTCCACGGCATTCGACCTCGATCGACGGCTGATTGCCCGGCGCGGCGCTCACCTCGACACTACGACCGTCGACGGTCAACCAGAGGCGATTACCTCGATAGAAGATCGGGAACTGCAAGGTGCCCAGGCTCGAGGGCCAGTCGGGAGAGAACACCAGTCGGTCGCCGCGCACCTCGAGTCCGGAGAAGCACCGCTGCATCAGATCCACGCTGCCCGCCATCGCGGCGAGATGGATACCCTCCGCGGTGGTCCCGCCCTGGATGTCGGCGACGTCCGATGCGAGCACTCGGTCGAAGAACTCCATCGCGCGATCTCGGCTGCCACGGGCCAGGACCCAGGAATGGACGACGCCGCTCAGTGTCGAGCCGTGCGAGGTTCGTTCGATGTAGTAGTCGATGGTGCGGGGGATGGCGTTTGCAGGGAAGGTGTATCCGAGCCGCTGGAGCAACTCCCGGAGTTCGTCGGCCGACAGCAGGTAGAAGAGCATGAGCACATCCGCCTGTTTCGATGCACGGTACCGATTCACGTCGTCGCCCTCGGCCTCGAGAATGCGGTCCAGCCGCTGAATGTTGCCGTACCGCCGGCGGTACCCGCTCCAATCCAGTTCCGCGAGGTCGCCGTACCCCTCGAATTGGCTGATCACCCCGTCGTGGAACGGGACGAACATACGGCGGCTGACGTCTTCCCAGCGAATGATCTCCTGGGTCGGCAAACCCAGAGCCTGAGTGAGATCCGAGCGGATCTGCCGCGGGATCACCTCGAGGGTGTCGATGACCCGCAGCAGCACCCACACCGCCATGACGTTGGTGTACGCGTTGTTGTCGATGCCGTCGAAGGGGGCTTCCGGGTAGCCGGCGTGGAACTCGTCGGGGCCGATGACACCGCGGATGACGTAGCGGCCGCGACTCTCGTCCAGGTCGGCGAGTCCGGCGTAGAACCGTGCGATCTCGATCAGCATCTCGGCGCCGAATTCGATCAGGAACTCGAGGTCACCTGTGACCTGGTAGTACTGCCACACGTTGTAGGCGACCGCGATCCCGGTGTGAAGTTGATGGCGGCTCGGGTCCGGGTTCCATCGCCCGGATATCGGGTTGAGATGCAGCCGGGGGCTCTCCTCACGTCCGTCGCTGCCCGACTGCCACGGGAACATCGCGCCGGTCCGCCCCGCCTCCCGCGCCGCTCGGCGGGCCTCGCGCAGCCGGCGATAGCGGTAGCGCAGGAGCGATTTCGTCAGTGTGGGCAACCGAAGGTTCAAGACCGGGAACACGAACAGCTCGTCCCAGAAGATGTGGCCGCGATACGCCTCTCCGTGCAGTCCCCGTGCCGGCACACCCGCGTCCAGGTCGCCGGTGTTCGGTGACACCGTCTGGAGGATCTGCAGGAGATGGAAGCGGACGATCCGCAGCGCGTGGCCGTGGCCCTCGAGCTCGATACCGAGACTGTCCCACAGCCGAGCCCAGGCCAGGACATGACCGTCGAGTACCTCGTCGAACCGGCCGAGGCGTGTGAGCCACCGCGCCGACTCGTCGGCCGGTTCCGACACTGCGGGATCGCGGCCCGTGAACAAGGTGACCATCTTCTCCGCAGTGACGGACTGCCCGGCAGCGAGGTCGATCGAGATGTCGTGCCCGATCCGGCCGTCCCCTTCGATCAACCGGTACGTGGGGGAGGGCTGCTCGTGATCACGCCGGAGGGTCGTCCGGGCGGCGATTGCCACGGGAATGCGGGAATTGCTGGTGCACACGGAGATCAGCACCGACCCGGCGGCCAGTTCGGTGGCCTGCACCGGCTCGAGGTGCCTGCTCCCGAGCGCGCGGTACCGCTCGACCAGAGTGTTCTCGACAGCGCCGTCGACCTCCGAGCGGATGTCCAGACGCCCCGACCAGTTCTCGGCCGAGATCGTCGTCTCCAGCGCGCCGACGTGCGGCAGATGCATGGCTACGAATCGGCGTTGAATCAGAGAGGTGATGCGGCCGGCGGCATCGCGTGAGCGCAACCTCCGAACGAAGACCGCGCGACGCAGGTCGAGGTGCTGGCGGTACTCGAGCAGCTCGGTCGTGTCGACGTCGAACCAGGGGCCGCCGTCGATCCTGAACGTGAGCGGGAGCCAGTTGGGCAGATTCACCATGCTCTCGTTGTCGACGGCGGTGCCTGCCATCTCCTCGCGGAGCCGATCGAAGATGCCGGCCGCATACGTGCCGGGATAGTGGATTGCGCCCGCTCGCGCCTCGGGCGCGCACCCGCGGGTGGCGAAGGCGCCGTTGCCGACCGTGCACAGTGCCTCGCGCAGCTTCTCGACGGACGGGTCGTAACCCTCGAAGAACACCGTCCACGGGTCTTCCGGCGGGGGTGCGGTGCGCGGATCGCTGCCCACCAGATCGGCGATTCGTTGGAGCAGTTCGTGTACCTGCGCGGGGCCGTCCACCGCGAATCGCGCCGCCGACCGCCTGTCGCCGTCCTCGGTGTGGCGCACCACGACCCCGAACCCGCTGTCCTCGATCGCGTCGAACGCGTCCTCGTCGGTCAGGTCGTCGCCGACGTAGATCGGCAGCACGTCGGACGATGCGCCGACGTGGCCGAGGGCCCACACCAGTGCCCGGCCCTTGTCCCAGTCGACATCCGGACGGATCTCGACGATCTTGCGGCCGCTCGTAAGCCGCAATCGAGGTTCCTCCGCTACGGCCGCACGCACCGTCGAGATCACCTCGTCGACCCGCTCGGCGTCCACGTTGCGGTAGTGGACCGAGACGGCGAAACGTTTACCTTCCACCAGGACCCCGGGAACCGTGCCCAGGCGTTCGCACAGCGTCGACGTGATCCGGACGAGGTCCGGTTCGGCGTCCGACGCCTCCTCGTTCTCGTAGTGCTGACCGTCCGGTCCGACGAGCTCGAAGCCGTGACTGCCCGCGTACCAGAGGCCGGGCACTCCGACGCGGGCTCGAACGTCCGCCAAATCCCTGCCGCTGATGATCCCGACCGGACAGTGCCGGGCCAGCCGCGCGAGCTCGGACGCCACGCCTTCGACGAGAGTTGCGGCGGTGGGCTGGGCCACGATGTCGGCTATCGTGCCGTCGAAATCGAGGAACACCGCCGGATGTCGCGACCGCAGGAGCGCCGCCGACTGGTGGCGTGAGGTGAGAGCATCGGGAATCCGGGAGAGGGGACGTGTCCCGGAACGAAACCCGATCCGCGCCACGTCGGTCACCACCACGTGGGCACCGGCGCGGCGCAGGAGTTCCTCGTCGCCGGGGCGGGCCACGCCGATCACGAGCGCGAATCCGCCGCGGCGGGCGGCCGCGAGATCCGACGGACCGCCCACCACGACGGCCGTGCGAGCGGGGTCCGCCCCGAGCCGACGTACGGCTTCGTCGAGCGTCCGGAGCTGCGCCTCGACGGCGAGCATCGTCTCGGCGCCGAAGATGTCGCCACCGATCGCGTCGAGGATCGCGGTGCGGCGAGGTTCTGCGCAGTACACCGCGATCCGCAGGCCCGCACTGCGGACCCGCCGAGCGAGGTCGACGGCCGCGTCCTGCACCGGGATGCCGCCGCGAGCGATACGGTCCGCGAACTCCCGATCCAACAGGCCCGTAATGCCCCGTGCCGCTTCGGCGGTGGGCGAGCCGGAGGGGGCGCCCACCGGCAGCGGGACACCGACGCCGGCCAGCCCGTCCGCGATCGCGTCGGTCAGCGAGGTGTCCGCGACGATCCGAACGTAATCGTGTCCGGGCAGGGGCGGGTGGTCCGGAAAGCGCTCGCGGTAGAAGTGGTCCCACACTTCACCACGGAGGTCGGCGGTGCCGACGAAAACACCCTCGAGCGCGAAGGCGACGGCGTCGAGACGCCGGGGATCGATCACCGCGCGGGTCATCGATCCCGTCCCGGAGTCGTCTGCATGGCCGTTCGCCTTCCGCCTGCCGGCCGCTGACCGAACGAAAGACCCGGGCGTCGATACCGCTCACCACGCTGCAGGTTTCGCCGGTGTCCTCAAACTACGCCGGTTCCATCGGCCGAGGGGTTCGACCGATGGAACCGATCGTCACCAGCCGCGTTCGCGCCATTCGCCCAGGTGGGGCCGCTCGGCACCGAGCGTGGAGTCCTTGCCGTGGCCGGGGTAGAAGACGGTCTCGTCGGGGAACCGGGCGAAGAGCTTGCTCTCGACGTCGTCCATGAGCGAGGCGAACCGTTCGGCGTCCGGAGTCTTGCCGACACCGCCGGGAAACAGCGAATCGCCCGTGAACAGATGGACGCGGCCGTTCCCGCCGTTCTCGGTGAGCGCGAGCGTGATTCCGCCCGGCGTGTGCCCGCTCAGATGGATCACCTCGAGCGTGAGATCGCCCACGGTCACGGTGTCGCCTCCCTCCAGGCTGCGGGTCGGAGCCACCGACAGGATCTCGGAGTCGAGCGGGTGTGCAGCGGTAGGCACACCGGTCTTCTCGGCGACCTCGGCGAGCGCGAACCAGTGATCGTGATGCTGATGCGTCGTGACGATCAACTCCAGTTCCGGCGCCTGTGCGTCGAGGAGCTGCAGGATTCGTCCCGCGTCGTTCGCGGCATCGATGAGCAGCGACTTTCCGGTGGCAGAGCACGTGATCAGGTAGGTGTTGTTGTCCATCGGGCCGACGGACATCTTCGTGATCGTGGCGCCCAGGACAGTCCGTCGCTGGGCCGCGGAACTTCCGGACAGGTCGCCGGTGTAGTCGTCGTCGATGGTGATGCTCTGCTGCTCCATGATCGGGAGGCTACCGTCGAATCGCGGCGCCGACGCCTGCTGCCGTCGATCCTCGGGAAACCTGCTGGTCGGCGAGTTTGTCGGTGCCCGCGCCTACCATGGGCTTCGCCCGGACGAGTGTCCGACGACGGCTGTACCGAGAAGGGAATACGTGTGGCGGATCGCCTGATCGTGCAAGGTGCGCGGGAGCACAATCTGCGAGGGATCAATCTCGATCTGCCCCGGGACAGCCTGATCGTCTTCACCGGGCTGTCCGGCTCCGGAAAGTCCAGCCTCGCGTTCGACACCATCTTCGCGGAGGGGCAGCGGCGCTACGTCGAGTCGCTGTCGGCGTACGCGCGGCAGTTCCTCGGCCAGATGGACAAGCCCGACGTCGACTTCATCGAGGGTCTGTCGCCCGCGGTGTCGATCGACCAGAAGTCCACCAACCGCAATCCGCGCTCGACAGTGGGCACCATCACCGAGGTGTACGACTACCTGCGCCTGCTGTATGCGCGTGCGGGCACGGCCCACTGCCCGGTGTGTGGCGAGCAGATCGCACGCCAGACGCCGCAGCAGATCGTCGACCAGGTGCTCGACATGGAGGAGGGAACCAAGTTCCAGGTCCTCGCACCCGTCGTCCGGACACGCAAGGGCGAGTTCGTCGATCTGTTCGAGCAGCTCAACACACAGGGCTACTCGCGCGTGCGCGTAGACGGTGTGATCCACCAGCTCACCGATCCGCCCAAGTTGAAGAAGCAGGAGAAGCACGACATCGAGGTGGTCGTCGACCGCCTCACCGTCAAGGCGAGCGCGAAGCAGCGGCTCACCGACTCCGTCGAGACGGCACTGCGTCTGGCCGACGGGATCGTCGTGCTGGACTTCGTCGATCGCGACGAGGACGCTCCCGACCGGGAGCGGCGGTTCTCCGAGAAGTTGGCGTGCCCCAACGCGCATCCGCTGTCGATCGACGACCTCGAGCCGCGGTCCTTCTCGTTCAACTCTCCGTACGGCGCCTGCCCCGAGTGCACCGGTCTCGGCATCCGCAAGGAGGTCGACCCCGACCTGGTCGTGCCGGACCCCGAACTGAGCCTCGAGGACGGCGCCATCGCCCCGTGGTCGATGGGCCAGAGCTCGGAGTACTTCGGGCGCTTGCTGTCCGGCCTGGGCGACATCATGGGCTTCGACATGGCCACGCCGTGGAACAAGCTGCCCGCCAAGGCGCGCCGCGCGATCCTCGAGGGCAGCACCGAACAGGTGCACGTCCGGTACAAGAACCGCTACGGACGCACCCGCTCCTACTACGCCGAGTTCGAAGGCGTCATGCCGTTCCTGCACCGTCGGCTCGAGCAGACCGAGTCCGAGCAGATGAAGGAGCGCTACGACGGCTACATGCGCGACGTCCCGTGCCCCGCGTGTGACGGCGCCCGCCTGCGGCCCGAGATCCTCTCGGTCACCATCTCCTCCGAGACCTACGGTCAGAAGTCGATCGCGCAGGTCTGTGAGCTCTCGATCGCCGAGTGCTCGGCGTTCCTCAACAGCCTCACGCTGGGCGCCCGCGAGGAAGCGATCGCGGGCCAGGTCCTCAAGGAGGTGCAGGCGCGCCTGGGCTTCCTGCTCGACGTCGGGCTCGAATACCTGTCGTTGGCGCGTGCCGCGGGCACCCTGTCGGGCGGTGAGGCCCAGCGCATCCGGCTCGCCACCCAGATCGGGTCCGGGCTCGTAGGCGTGCTGTACGTGCTCGACGAGCCGTCCATCGGACTGCACCAGCGCGACAATCGTCGTCTCATCGAGACGCTCACCCGGCTGCGGGACCTCGGCAACACCTTGATCGTCGTCGAGCACGACGAGGACACGATCCGGACCTCGGACTGGGTCGTCGACATCGGCCCCCTCGCGGGTGAGCACGGCGGTCGGGTGGTGCACAGCGGTACGTACAAGGAACTTCTCGACAACACGGAGTCCCTCACGGGCGCGTACCTGTCCGGCCGCAGCGTCATCGAGGTGCCGGCCGAGCGGCGTGCGGTGGACCGCAAGCGGCAGATCACTGTCGTCGGCGCCCGGGAGAACAACCTTGCGGGTATCGACGTCAGCTTCCCGCTAGGCGTCCTCACCTCCGTCACGGGCGTGTCCGGCTCCGGCAAGTCGACATTGGTGAACGACATCCTGGCCACCGTGATGGCGAACAAGCTCAACGGCGCACGGCAGGTGCCGGGTCGGCACACCCGCATCAACGGCCTCGATCAACTCGACAAGCTGGTTCAGGTGGACCAGTCGCCGATCGGGCGGACCCCGCGGTCGAACGCGGCCACCTACACCGGTGTCTTCGACAAGATCCGGACGCTGTTCGCCGCGACCACCGAGGCCAAGGTCCGTGGATATCAGCCGGGACGATTCTCGTTCAACGTCAAGGGCGGTCGCTGCGAGGCGTGCTCCGGTGACGGCACCTTGAAGATCGAGATGAACTTCCTGCCGGACGTCTATGTGCCGTGCGAGGTCTGTCACGGCGCCCGCTACAACCGCGAGACGCTCGAGGTGCACTACAAGGGCAAGACCATCGCCGAGGTGCTCGACATGCCGATCGAGGAGGCCGCCGAGTTCTTCGAGCCGGTCACCTCGATCCACCGGTACCTCAAAACCCTCGTCGAGGTGGGCCTCGGCTACGTCCGGTTGGGCCAGCCGGCGCCCACGCTCTCGGGTGGTGAGGCGCAGCGGGTCAAGCTGGCGGCGGAACTCCAGAAGCGGTCCACCGGGCGCACGGTCTACGTGCTCGACGAGCCCACGACCGGTCTGCACTTCGAGGACATCCGGAAGCTGCTGAAGGTCGTCAACGGTCTCGTCGACAAGGGCAACACCGTGATCGTCATCGAGCACAACCTCGATGTGATCAAGACGTCCGACTGGGTGATCGACATGGGGCCCGAGGGCGGCTCCGGTGGCGGCACCGTGGTGGCCGAGGGAACTCCGGAAGACGTCGCGGCCGTGCCGGGCAGCTACACCGGGCGGTTCCTGGAGGAAGTGCTGTCCGCGCCGCCGGCGACGAACGGAGCAGCGCCCCGGAAGTCCGGAGTGAACAAGGCGTCCGGAGCGACCAAAGCCAAGGCCGCGCCGCGAAAGCGTGCGCGGAAGGCCGCGACGGTCGGCTGACCGAAGCCTGTCGACTCAGAACGAGCGAACGGCGGTGGGAAACCGAGGTTTCCCACCGCCGTCAAGCTGTCAGCGGACCGAATCAGGACGGCTGCTGCTGCTCGGACGCACCGCCGAGCAGCGAGCCCAGCAGTGCGGTGATGTCGAGGTCACCGCTGCTCAGCGCGCTGATGAGGCCCGGAAGAATTTCGCTGATCGATCCCATGTATCTCTCCTTCGAATCGGTCCTTCGGGGGGAAGGTCCAGGTGGGGGTATGCGTGATCTGGATCACTTTCCGGTCACGCGACGGTGACGCTACCAACACGGCGGGGCGATTCGGGGCGCTTTTCGCAAACTTGTTTTCCGTCATCGAACGCGGAGTTTGTGCAGGCCAGCGTGGAAGTCGGACATCTGTCCAGAAACTGCCTGGTGGCGGCCCTGTGGGCGCGCGGGACGCGGCGTTCGGCGGCGGAAGCAAAGTTCGGGCGCGCAAGTGGGACTCGGGGTCCTCCGGGCAAAAGAAACGGCGGCGGGGGCTGATTGCCCCCGCCGCCGGAAAGTTCCCGGACCTTACTGGCCGCCGCCGCCCTGCTGCTGCTCGGCGGAGCCGGCGAGGAGCTGGGTGAGCAGTGCGGTGATGTCGATGTCACCGTTGGTGATGGCGCCGAGCAAGCCGCTGAAGATGTCGCCGATCGATCCCATTCGTTCTCCTTAGGTCGTCCCCGGGTGAGGACTCTGGTGGGGGAGTTGCGTGATCTGAACCACGCGAAGGGGACGCTACCAATGTGACGAGTGTGGCGCGAGGGGAATCAGTGCATCGGGTTTGCCGGCTTTGCCGCTGATCAGTAGACCGGGCCGGTGTACTTCTCGCCGGGGCCCTTGCCGGGCTCGTCGGGGTGGGCCGATGTCTCACGGAAGGCGCGCTGCAGGGCCTGGAGTCCCTCGCGGATCGGACCGGCGTGCGGACCGAGGTACTCGACGGAGGCGGTGACCAGTCCGGCGAGCGCAGTGATCACGCGGCGCGCTTCGTCCAGATCCAGGTTGGGGCTGGTCTCCGGGTTCTCGTCGGACAGGCCCAGCTTCTCGGCGGCCGAGCTCATCAGCATGACGGCGGCGCGGCTGATCACCTCGATGGCGGGAACATCCGCGAGCTCGCGGATGTCGTCGAGGTCGTCCTCGGCGTGCTGAACGGCTTCGGCCGGGTCGGGATTCTGCGTCATGCTCTCAGGATTCCACCCGTGATCGCGCCCGGGGGTGACCGGGTCGGGACGCGGAGCGCGATTCGATTCCCGGCGGGGGAGGTGTTAGGCTGTTCGTCACGACCGCCCTAGGCTTCGGCCAGGGCAGCAAAGTGGAGTCCGACTCCCACCTCTGCGCGGCACCGACGGTGCGGTTCAGTGGTCCGGTCGCCGGACGGCAGCAGTGCCGGACGGCTTCCTCGGGTAATCGAGGGGACGCAAGGTCCGAGGTCTCGGATCCGGCGTCGAACCGGTCGACATCGGGCCCCGCACGACGAAACACTCGTCGACGCGGGGCTTTCTTGTTGGGGTAGAGGGCGCACGGGCTGCGGCGCGGTCAACGGACTGCACCGTACTACCTAGGAGGCCCCATCAGCACCGAGACCCGCATCAACGAGCGCATCCGCGTCCCCGAGGTTCGCCTCATCGGACCGGGTGGTGAGCAGGTTGGGATCGTGCGTGTCGAGGATGCGCTTCGTGTCGCTCTCGAGGCCGACCTCGACCTGGTCGAGGTGGCTCCCGACGCCCGCCCGCCGGTCTGCAAGATCATGGATTACGGCAAGTTCAAGTACGAGACGGCGCAGAAGGCGCGCGAGTCGCGGAAGAACCAGCAGCAGACCGTCATCAAGGAGCAGAAGCTTCGGCCGAAGATCGACGATCACGACTACGAGACGAAGAAGCGCAACGTCATCCGCTTCCTCGAAGCGGGATCCAAGGTCAAGGTCACGATCATGTTCCGTGGTCGTGAGCAGTCCCGTCCCGAGCTCGGTTTCCGCCTGCTGCAGCGCCTCGGTGCCGACGTCGCCGATCTCGGCTTCGTGGAAACGTCCGCGAAGCAGGACGGTCGCAACATGACGATGGTGCTGGCGCCGCACAAGGGTGCGAAGACGCGCGCCAAGGCGCAGGAAGAGGTCCAGGCTGCACAGCCGAAGCCCGCTGCCGGTGAGGATGGCACCGCCTCCGCGCCGAGCGCGTAGCCGGCCGACCGGACCACTTCACGAAGACCGAAGTACAGAACACAAGAACTGAGGACTCCATGCCCAAGTCGAAGACCCACAGCGGCACCGCGAAGCGATTCAAGGTGTCCGGTAGCGGAAAGATCCTGCGCCAGAAGGCGGGACGTCGCCACCTGCTCGAGCACAAGAGCTCGCGTGTGACCCGCCGCCTCGACGGCGTCGCCGTCGTCGCCGACGTGGATGCGCCGCGCATCAAGCGCCTGCTCGGCATCTGATTTCTTCCCTTACTCGACCGCACGGGGTGTGTCTGCGCCCCGACAGATTGACAGGATTTTGCAGTGGCACGCGTAAAGAGGGCAGTCAACGCCCAGAAGAAGCGTCGTTCGATTCTCGAGGCCTCGAGCGGCTACCGCGGACAGCGTTCGCGCCTGTACCGCAAGGCCAAGGAGCAGCAGCTCCACTCGCTGACGTACGCCTACCGTGACCGTCGTGCGCGCAAGGGCGACTTCCGCAAGCTGTGGATTGCTCGCATCAATGCTGCGGCCCGCGCCAACGACATCACGTACAACCGCTTCATCCAGGGCCTGAAGGCTGCGGGTGTCGAGGTCGACCGCAAGATCCTCGCCGAGCTGGCGGTCTCCGACGCCGCGGCGTTCGCCGGCCTCGTGGCGGTCGCGAAGGCTGCTCTGCCGGCCGACGTCAACGCTCCGGCCGGAGAAGCGGCCTGAGTCAGCAGTTCCGGAATCGACCCGTGGACCCGTTCACCGAACGGACTCCGCGGGTCGTTTCTGCTGTCAAGCTCCTGCGCGGCGCAGAGCGCAGGAAGACGGGCCGGTTCCTCGTCGAGGGCGAGAACGCGGTCGCCGAGGCGCTGATCGCCGGGCCCGTGCACGAGTTGTTCTTCACCGAGCAGGCCGCCGAGCGCTACCCCCACCTGATCGAGCGGGCCGTTGCCGACGGCGTTCGTGGTTCGCTGGTAACGGACCGGGCGATCCGGGCGCTGAGCGACACCGTGACACCTCCCGGCGTCGTGGCCGTATGCGATCTGCTCGACGTGCCGCTGGCCACCGCGGTGACGTCGCGGACCCGGCTCCTGGCAGTTCCCGTGGCGATCGGTGAGCCGGGCAATGCCGGCACGGTCATCCGGGTTGCCGACGCGGTCGGTGCCGATGCGGCGATCCTCGCCGGTGACAGCGTGGACCCCCACAACGGCAAGTGTGTGCGGTCCTCTGCCGGCAGCCTGTTCCACATCCCGATCGTGCGGGAGCGCAACGTCGACGCCGTGCTCGACGCTCTGACGTCGGCAGGCATCCAGATTCTGGCAACCGCGGCCGACGGCGAGGTCGATCTCGACGAGGCCGACGACCTGTTGGCCCGCCCCACCGCCTGGTTGTTCGGCAACGAGGCCCACGGACTCGACGCCGCGGTGGCGCGGCGAGCCGATCATCGGGTGCGGATCCCGATCCGCGGCCGGGCCGAGAGCCTGAACCTGGCCACGGCGGCGTCGATCTGCCTGTACGCCAGCGCGCGGGTGCAGGGCCGGCAGTCCTGACCGGAGTGTGAACTCGTTCGAATCGTCCTGGGGCGATCGCCTAGGATTCGAGTGTTGTGCCTGCGCGCGCTGATATCCATCGATAGACAAGGAGTTGCACCGGTCGTGGCTAAGAATGAGGGCGGCGCCCCGCCGACTGTCGATGCGAATGCGCTCACCGAGGAGTCGCTGAACGCCGCGGCGCTCGCGGCCGAGGAGGCCTTCGCGGCGTCCGCCGATCTCGATGCGCTCGCCAAGGCCAAGATCGAGCACCTCGGAGACAAGGCCCCCATCGCGCTCGCCAAGCGGGGCCTGGGTGCGCTGCCCGGCAACGAGCGGGCCGATGCGGGCAAGCGAGTCAACGTGGCACGCACGCGAGTGACGACGGCGTTCGACGCCCGCCGCGAGGTACTCCTGGCCGAGCGCGACGCGGCTGTGCTGGTCGCCGAGGCGATCGACGTGACGCTGCCGTCGGACCGCCGTCCGGCCGGCGCGCGGCACCCGATCACGATCATCTCCGAGCAGATTGCCGACGTGTTCGTCGCCATGGGCTGGGAGGTGGCCGAGGGGCCCGAGGTGGAGACCGAGCACTTCAACTTCGACGCGCTCAACTTCCTGCCCGACCATCCGGCACGCACGATGCAGGACACGTTCCACATCGCGCCCGAGGGCTCGCGGCAGGTGCTGCGGACCCACACGTCGCCGGTGCAGGTGCGGACCATGCTCTCCCGGGAGATCCCGATCTACGTGGTGTGCCCGGGGCGTACCTTCCGCACCGACGAGCTCGACGCCACGCACACCCCGGTCTTCTCTCAGGTCGAGGGTCTCGCGGTGGACAAGGGTCTGACGATGGCGCACCTGCGTGGCACGCTCGACGCCTTCGCCCGCGCGCTGTTCGGCCCCGAGACGCGGACGCGCATGCGCCCCAACTACTTCCCGTTCACCGAGCCGTCCGCCGAGGTGGACGTGTGGTTCCCGAACAAGAAGGGCGGGGCCGGCTGGGTCGAGTGGGGCGGCTGCGGCATGGTCAACCCGAACGTGCTGCGCGCGAGCGGGATCGACCCCGACGAGTACTCCGGCTTCGCGTTCGGTATGGGCCTCGAGCGGACCCTGCAGTTCCGGAACGGCATCCCCGACATGCGCGACATCGTCGAGGGCGACGTGCGGTTCACGTTGCCCTTCGGTGTCCAGGCCTGATCGCGACGAGAACGAGAGAGCTGAGAAGACGTGCGAGTAGCGCAATCGTGGCTGACCGACATCCTGCAGCGGACCACCCCTGAGTGGCAGGTGAGCCCCGAGGAACTTGACGCGGGGTTCGTCCGGGTGGGGCTCGAGGTCGAGGAGGTCGACACTCTCGAGCCCGTGACCGGGCCGCTGGTGGTGGGCCGGGTGCTCGAGATCGAGGAACTCACCGAGTTCAAGAAGCCGATCCGCTTCTGCAAGGTGGACGTCGGCGCAGACGAACCGCAGGAGATCGTCTGCGGCGCCCGGAATTTCGCTCAAGGCGACCTCGTGATCGCCGCGCTGCCGGGTGCCGTGCTGCCCGGCGGATTCGCGATCGCGTCCCGCAAGACGTACGGCAAGGTGTCGAACGGCATGATGTGCTCGGCGTCCGAGCTGGGTATCGGCAAGGACCATTCCGGCATCCTCGTGCTCGAGCCCGGTACAGCCGAGCCCGGTACCGACGCCAACGTCCTGCTGGGTCTCGACGACACCGTCATCGAGCTCAACATCACGCCCGACCGCGGCTACTGCTTCTCGGTGCGCGGACTGACCCGCGAACTGGCGTGCGGGTTCGACCTCGAGTTCGCCGATCCCGCGGCGATCGCGCCGCTGCCGTCCGACGGCGGCGAGGCGTGGCCGATCACACTCGAGCCGGAGTCCGGGGCCACCCGGTTCACGGCGCGCCGGATCACCGGTATCGACCCGAAGGCCGTCAGCCCGTGGTGGCTGCAGCGTCGTCTGTTGATGTCGGGGGTGCGGCCGATCTCGCCGGCCGTGGACGTCACCAACTACGTGCTGCTCGAGCTCGGGCAGCCGCTGCACGCGTTCGACGCCGCGAAGGTCCAGGGCGGGCTCGTCGTGCGCCGCGCTCAGGCGGGGGAGAAGCTGACCACCCTCGACGGCATCGAGCGGGCACTCGACGCCGAGGACGTGGTGATCGCCGACGACTCGGGCGCGGTATCGCTCGCAGGCGTCATGGGTGGTGCCTCCACCGAGGTCCACGACGGCACCACCGACATCCTGCTCGAGTCCGCCACGTGGGATCCGCTGGCAGTGTTCAAGACGTCGCGTCGGCACAAGCTGATCAGCGAGGCCAGCAAGCGCTACGAGCGCGTCGTCGACCCCGAGGTGGCGCTGCCGGCACTCGACCGTGCCGCCGCGCTGCTCGTCGAGATCGCGGGCGGCACCGTCGAACCGGTCCTCACGGACATCGGTGGCGTGACGCCCGCCGGGCAGATCCGCATGGACATCGACCTGCCGGACCGGGTGGCCGGTGTGGCCTACCCGAACGGTACGGCCGCGCGCCGTCTGACACAGATCGGCTGCACCGTCGAGGTCGGCGTGAGCGAGACCGGGCACGGTCAACTCGTCGTGACGCCGCCGTCGTGGCGTCCGGACCTGACGCAGCCCGCCGATCTGGTCGAGGAGGTGCTGCGCCTCGAAGGTCTCGAGCAGATCCCGTCGGTGCTGCCGCACGCTCCCGCCGGCCGCGGTCTGACGCCGCAGCAGCGCCGTCGCCGCGCGGTGGGCCGAATGCTGGCGGCGTCGGGGTGCGTCGAGGTCCTGCCCCCGGTGTTCCTCCCGCACGCCGTGTTCGACACCTGGGGCCTCGACGCGGACGATCCCCGTCGCAACACCACCAAGGTGCTCAACCCGCTCGAGTCGGATCGTCCCGAGCTGGCCTCGACGCTGCTTCCGGGCATGCTCGAGGTGCTGGCACGCAACGTCGCTCGCGGTCAGCGGGACGTCGCGTTGTACGGCGTCGCTCAGGTCGTCCAACCGGGTCCCGAGACCAAGCCGGTCGAGGCACTGCCGGTCGATCGTCGGCCCACCGACGAGCAGATCGCCGAACTGATGGGGTCGCTGCCCGCGCAGCCGCTGCACGTGGCAGTCGTGTTGGCCGGCCTGCGTGAGCCGTCGGGTCCGTGGGGGCCGGGTCGCGCCGTCGAGGCGGCGGATGCCTTCGCGCTCGTCCGGACCATCGCCGACGCCTGCGGTGTCACCGTGGAACTGCGCGCCGCGCAGTACCTGCCGTGGCATCCGGGTCGCTGCGCGGAGGTCGTGTTCGACGGCACCGTCGTCGGCCACGCCGGTGAGCTGCATCCCGCGGTGCTCGAGCGCGCCGGGTTGCCGGCCCGCACGTGTGCGGTGGAGATCGATCTCGACGCGCTGCCCGTGACCGAAGTGCTTCCGGCCCCGCGGATCTCGCCGTTCCCGGCGGTCCTGCAGGACGTCGCGGTGGTCGTCGACGCCTCGGTGCCCGCGGCTGCGGTCGAGGCGGCGCTGCGCAGCGGCGGCGGCGAACTGCTCGAGGACATCCGTCTGTTCGACGTGTTCGAGGGCGAGCAGGTGGGCGAGGGTCGTAAGTCGCTCGCCTTCGCGCTGCGATTCCGCGGTGCCGATCGCACGCTGACCGAGGACGAGGCCAGCGCGGCCCGAGACGCGGCGGTCGCGTCGGCGGCGGCTGCGGTCGGTGCCGTGCTGCGCGGCTGACATTCGAGTTCGACCAGGGAGGGGCTCCTCTCGGTAGCCTGGACAGTGCTGTCGAGAGGAGCCCTTCATGGTTGACCCGGACGAGACACTCACCCGCCTACAGGGGCTGGACGACGCCGCGTTGTTGGAAGTGGTGCTCGCGGTCACGCACGGCCGGCCGGCCTTGGCTCCGGTGCACGCTGCGGCGGCGATGCTCGCGGCCGCCGGGGGCCACACCTCCGACGTCCCACCGGACCCGTCGCGTCCCGCTGCGCCCCCGGACGTTCCGCCGCCCACGATGATCGGGACGGGTTCGCCGTCGGGGCTCGACTACACCGATGCGGGAGTGCCGACCTTCGACCGGGTGCGTGACGGGATCGAGGAACGCTTCGGTACGGCGATCGGGTCAGAGGAACTCGAACGAGAGAGCCGTACCGGCCGTGACGTCGACGAGCAGTGGCAGGCACGGGAGAAGGCGGGCCGCGACCGGCTCGACGAGATCCGCCGATCGATGAAGGACGGATGACCCGCGCGTCGACCGGGACGGCGGAGTTCTAGGCTCGTCGCACAGGCGCAGCAGAGATGAGGGGGACCTTCGTGTTCAGTCGGTTCGTGGCGATCGGTGACAGCCAGAGCGAGGGACTCAACGACGGGGACGACGCCAGGGGCTACCGGGGCTGGGCGGACCGGTTGGCGGAACGTCTCGCGGAGATCGACCCCGGCGTGCAGTACGCGAACCTCGCGATCCGGGGCCGGCTGGCCCGTCAGGTGCGGGAGGAACAGTTGGCTCCGGCGTTGGCGCTGCAGCCCGACCTGGCGTCCGTCGTCGCGGGTGTGAACGACCTGCTGCGTCCGAAGTTCGAACCCGTCGCCATCGCGGCGGAACTGGAGATCGCGTTCGAGGCGTTGTCCGCGTCGGGCGCCCGGGTGTTGACGATGGCGTTCCCGACGCTCGGTGCGGGCATGCCGGGCGGGCGCGCGATCATGGCCCGCATATCGGCGCTGAACACGGAGATCCGGAAGGCTGCGGCCCGACACGACGTCGCGGTGATCGACCTGGAGCTGTACCCGGTGTCGACGGACCCGCGGCTGTGGAGCTGGGACCGGCTGCACCTCAATGCCGACGGACACGACCGTCTCGCAGCCGCCGCGGCCACCGTGCTGGGGCTGCCCGGCACCGATCTGACCTGGCAGGACAGTCTGGGTCCTCTTCCTCCGGTCACCGTGCCGGCGCGCCTGCGCGCGGATGCCGACTGGGCTCTGCGTTTCCTCGGGCCGTGGCTCGGCCGCCGACTGCGCGGAACGTCGTCGGGCGCCGGACGGGTGGCAAAGCGTCCCGAACTCGCACCCGTTCGGCCGTGATCGGCAGCGGGTCCGGGCACTCGCGGGTGGGATGACCGGGCCGGTTCGCCGTCGCGCTGCGCGCCTGGGCCGACCGTGCGCCGCCGCCGGATGAATAGATTTGCATGATGGTGCATAATCATCCGTATGGGTACTTCTGGAGACTCCGAAGCTTCGTCGGCCGTCCAACGGTCGCCGATCAAGGTGGCCATCGCGGGCGCCAGCGGGTACGCGGGCGGCGAGATCCTGCGTCTGCTGCTCGGGCATCCCGCCTACCGTGACGGCTCGCTGGTGATCGGTGCGCTGACGGCGGGCGGCAACGCCGGGACGACGCTCGGCTCACACCATCCCCACCTGCTGCCGCTGGCCGATCGCGTCCTCGGTCCCACCGACATCGAGGAACTGCTCGGGCACGACGTCGTCTTCCTGGGCCTTCCGCACGGGAAGTCGGCCGAGATCGCGCAGCAGCTGCCGCAGTCCACCGTCGTCATCGACTGTGGCGCCGACTTCCGGCTCACCGACGCCGCCGCGTGGGAGAAGTACTACGGCAGCCCGCATGCCGGCAGCTGGCCGTACGGCCTGCCCGAGTTGCCGGGCGGCCGGGACGAACTGGTGGGCGCCACCCGGATCGCGGTGCCCGGCTGCTACCCGACGGTGTCGTCCCTGGCGATGGCTCCGGCTGTGGCCGCGGGCGTCGTCGAGCCGCGGGTCAACGTGGTCGCCGTCAGCGGCGCGTCCGGCGCCGGCCGGGCGCCCAAGGCGGATCTTCTCGGCGCCGAGATCATGGGGTCGGTCCGGGCCTACGGCATCGGTGGCGCGCACCGCCACACCCCCGAGATCAAGCAGAACCTCTCCGCTGCCGCCGGCACCGAGGTGACGGTGTCGTTCACGCCGGTGCTCGCGCCCATGCCGCGCGGCATCCTCGCGACGTGCACGGCGCCGACCACCGCGAGCGTCGACGAGATCCGTGCCGTCTACGAGAAGGCCTACAAGAACGAGCCGTTCGTGCATGTGCTCCCCGAGGGCCAGCTGCCGCAGACCGGTGCCGTCGTCGGCTCGAACGCCGTGCAGATCGCCGTTTCGGTCGACGCGGACGCCGGCCTCCTGGTCGTGGTCGCGGTGATCGACAACCTGACCAAGGGCACCGCGGGCGGCGCTGTCCAATCCATGAACCTGGCCCTGGGCCTGCCCGAGACCGATGGTCTCTCGACTGTGGGAGTTGCTCCGTGACAACCGATTCCGACTTCACCGACGCCACCGAGATCGCCGGCGGTCGGTTGATCCGCAGCCAGGGTGTCACTGCCCCTGCGGGGTTCCGCGCCGCAGGTATCAAGGCCGGGATCAAGGTCAGCGGACGCTCCGACCTGGCGCTCGTGGTCAACGAGGGGCCGGACCTGGCTGCGGCGGGTGTCTTCACCGCCAACAAGGTCAAGGCGGCACCCGTCCTCTGGTCGCAGCAGGTGCTCACGACCGGACGTCTGCGCGCGGTCGTCCTCAACTCGGGCGGCGCCAACGCGTGCACCGGGGCGCCGGGCTTCCAGGACTCGCACAAGACCGCCGAACACGTGGCCGCGTCGCTCAGCGACTGGGGCACCGAGACCGGCGCGATCGAGGTGGCGGTGTGCTCCACCGGCCTGATCGGCGACCGGCTGCCGATGGACAAGGTCCTCGCCGGCGTCACCGAGATCGTGCACGAGCTGGCCGGCGGCATCTCCGGCGGCACCGACGCCGCACACGCGATCATGACCACGGACACCGTCCCGAAGCAGGCGGCGCTGCACCACGCCGACAAGTGGAACGTCGGCGGTATGGCGAAGGGTGCGGGCATGCTCGCGCCGTCGCTCGCGACGATGCTGTGCGTCGTCACGACCGACGCCGTCGCCACCGCGCAGCAACTGGACGAGGCGCTGCGGCACGCGACGCGGATGACGTTCGATCGACTCGACGTCGACGGCGCCACGTCCACCAACGACACCGTCCTGCTGCTGTCGTCGGGCGCCAGCTCGGTCACGCCGTCGCAGGACGAGCTCAATGCCGCGGTTCTCGCCGTGTGCGACGACCTGGCGGAGCAGATGATGGCCGACGCGGAGGGCGTCACCAAGCGGGTCCGGGTCACCGTCAGCGGCGCCGCATCCGAGCAGGACGCGCTGGTCGCCGCGCGCACCGTCGCGCGCGACAGCCTGGTCAAGACCGCACTGTTCGGGTCCGATCCCAACTGGGGCCGGGTGCTTGCCGCGGTCGGCATCGCTCCCGTCGACCTCGACCCGGACCGGATCTCGGTGTCGTTCAACGGCAATCCCGTGTGCATCGACGGCGTCGGCGCGCCCGGCGCCCGCGAGGTCGATCTGTCGGGCATGGACATCGACCTGACGATCGCACTCGGGGTGGGCGAGCACAGTGCGTCCATCCGCACCACCGATCTCTCGCACGCCTACGTCGAAGAGAACTCGGCGTACTCGTCATGACCGAATCCATCGCGAACCTGACATCGAGCCAGAAGGCGTTCGTCCTCGCCGAGGCGCTGCCGTGGCTGCAGCGCTTCCACGACAAGGTCGTCGTCATCAAGTACGGCGGCAACGCGATGATCGACGACGAGCTCAAGAGCGCGTTCGCGGCCGACATGGCGTTCCTGCGCACCATCGGCATCCACCCGGTCGTCGTGCACGGTGGCGGTCCGCAGATCAACGCGATGCTGAAGCGGCTCGGCATGGAGGGTGAGTTCCGCGGAGGCTTCCGCGTCACCACCCCCGAGGTGATGGACGTCGTCCGCATGGTGCTGTTCGGTCAGGTCGGCCGCGAACTCGTCGGCCTGATCAACGCGCACGGTCCGTTCGCCGTCGGCATCTCCGGCGAGGACGCGCGGCTGTTCACCGCCACCCGGCGCACCGTGCAGGTCGACGGTGAGGCCACCGACATCGGGCTCGTCGGCGACGTCACCACCGTCAATCCCGCGGCGGTGCTCGATCTCATTGCGGCCGGACGCATTCCGGTCGTGTCGACGATCGCGCCCGACGAGGACGGCATCGTGCACAACATCAACGCCGACACCGCGGCCGCGGCGCTGGCGGAGGCGATCGGCGCCGAGAAGCTCGTCGTCCTCACCGATGTCGAGGGGCTCTACACCAATTGGCCCGACCGCTCGTCACTCGCGTCCGAGATCGACACGGCCGCGTTGCGTCAGCTCCTGCCTCGGCTGGACGCCGGCATGGTTCCGAAGATGGAGGCCTGCCTGCGCGCCGTCGAGGGGGGCGTGCCCACGGCACACGTCATCGACGGTCGCGTCGCGCACGCGGTACTGCTCGAACTCTTCACCGGCGAGGGCATCGGCACGATGGTCGTTCCCGCACCCGAACTCCAACTCGCATCCACGGAAGGACTGGCATGACTGCCACGACGGATCTCCAGCAACGCTGGTCCGGCGCACTGATGAACACCTACGGCGTGCCGCGGGTCGCACTGGTCCGTGGCGAGGGTGCGGTCGTCACCGACGCCGACGGCAAGCGGTACCTGGACCTGCTCGCCGGCATCGCGGTGAACATCCTGGGGCACGCACACCCGGCGATCGTCGAGGCGGTCACCACGCAGCTGTCCACGCTCGGGCACGTGTCGAACCTGTACGCCAGTGAGCCCGCCGTCGCGCTGGCCGAATATCTTCTGATGCAGCTGGGCGTCGGCGACAACGCCGGTTCCGTCACCGGCCGGGTGTTCCTGTGCAACTCCGGCACGGAGGCCAACGAGGCCGCGTTCAAGCTGGCGCGGGCCACCGGCCGGCCGAAGATCATCGCCGCCGAGAAGGCGTTCCACGGCCGGACGATGGGCGCTTTGGCTCTCACCGGCCAGCCCGACAAGCGGGCGCCGTTCGAACCGATGCCGCCCGGCGTCGAGCACATCCCGTACGGCGATCTCGAGGCTCTGGACCGGGCCGTGGACGAGGACACCGCAGCGGTGTTCCTCGAGCCGATCATGGGTGAGGGCGGCGTCGTCGTGCCGCCCGAGGGCTACCTGGCGGGTGCCCGCAAGATCACGGCCGAGCGGGGAGCGCTGCTCGTCCTCGACGAGGTGCAGACCGGCATCGGCCGCACCGGCTGGTTCTACGCGCACCAGGCCTCGGGCATCGTGCCCGACGTGATGACGCTCGCGAAGGGGCTCGGTGGCGGCATGCCGATCGGCGCCTGCATCGCGACCGGCGCGGCGGCCGAGTTGTTCGGTCCCGGCAAGCACGGCACCACGTTCGGTGGCAACCCGGTGTGTGCGGCGGCGGCCCTGGCGGTGCTGAAGACCATCGCGGCCGACGACCTGCTCACCCGGGCGGACATGATCGGCAAGGTGCTCTCGACCGGCATCGAGGGGCTCGGGCATCCGCTCGTCGACCACGTCCGGGGCTCGGGTCTGCTGTTGGGTGTCGTGCTCACGCAGGACGTCGCGCCGACGGTCGAGGCGGCGGCCCGTGAGGCCGGCTACCTCGTCAACGCCGCGCAGCCGGGGGTGATCCGGTTGGCACCCCCGCTGATCCTCACCGAGGAGCAGGCGGAAGGATTCGTCGCGGCGCTGCCGGGAATTCTCGACACGGCCGCAGCGGAATCGGCAGCAGGAGGTAAGTAGTACATGACCGTTCGGCACTTCTTGAGGGACGACGATCTCACTCCGGCCGAGCAGGCCGAGGTGTTGTGGCTCGCCCGCGAACTCAAGGCGAACCCGTTCTCGCGCAAGCCGCTCGAGGGCCCGCGCGGCGTCGGCGTCATCTTCGACAAGAACTCGACGCGCACGCGGTTCTCGTTCGAGATGGGCATCGCGCAGCTCGGTGGGCACGCGGTCGTCGTCGACGGCAGCAAGACCCAGCTGGGACGCGACGAGACGTTGCAGGACACGGGCCGGGTGCTGTCGCGCTTCGTCGACGCCGTCGTGTGGCGCACGTTCGGTCAGGAGCGGCTCGAGCAGATGGCGGAGGGTGCGACGGTTCCGATCGTCAACGCGCTGTCCGACCAGTTCCACCCGTGCCAGGTGCTCGCGGACCTGCAGACCATCGCCGAACGCAAGGGCGAGCTGGCAGGCCTGCGACTGACGTACCTGGGCGACGGCGCCAACAACATGGCGCACTCGCTGCTGCTCGGCGGCGTCACCGCCGGCATGCACGTGACGATTGCCGCCCCGCTCGGGTTCGCGCCCGATCCGGCGGTCGTCGCGGCGGCCCGCACCCGCGCCGAGCAGACCGGTGCGATGGTCACGCTCGTCGACGACCCGCAGGCCGCGGTCGCCGGCGCCGACGTGCTGGTGACCGACACGTGGACGTCGATGGGGCAAGAGGAGGACGGTCTCGACCGCGTCGGACCGTTCCGGCCGTTCCAGATCAACGCCGAGTTGCTGGCGAAGGCGGCGCCCGACGCCGTCGTGCTGCACTGCCTGCCTGCGCATCGCGGTGAGGAGATCACCGACGAGGTGCTCGACGGGCCGCAGTCCGCGGCGTGGGACGAGGCCGAGAACCGCCTGCACGCACAGAAGGCCCTGCTCGTGTGGTTGCTCGACCGCGCCGGGACGCGGCCGTGACCTCCGCCCCGGGCTCGGAGACCGCGCACCCTGCCGCGGCCGTCGCGCACACGCGCGCCGGCCGTCAGGCGCGGATCACCGCTCTCGTGGCGGAGCGGCACATCCGAAGCCAGGCCGAGCTCGCGGCGTTGCTCGCCGCCGAGGGCATCGAGGTGTCGAACGCGACGCTTTCGCGGGACCTCGAGGAGCTCGGCGCGGTGAAGCTGCGCGCTGCGGACGGCGGGGCCGGGGTGTACGTCGTACCCGAGGACGGCTCGCCCGTACGCGGCGTCTCGGGCGGCACCGACCGGTTGTCCCGCCTGCTCGGCGAACTGTTGGTGTCGACCGACGCCAGCGGGAATCTCGCCGTGCTGCGCACTCCGCCCGGGGCGGCGCACTACCTGGCCAGCGCGCTCGACCGGGCCTCGTTGCCCGACGTCGTAGGCACGATCGCGGGCGACGACACGATCCTCGTCGTGGCCCGCGACCCGCTCACCGGAGCGGAGCTTGCCGCGGCGATAGAGCGCCTGGCCTGACCACTAGACTCTTTCTCGAACACTTCTATCTCTAAGGAGCACACACACCATGGCTGAACGCGTCGTACTCGCCTACTCCGGCGGGCTGGACACCTCGGTGGCCATCAGCTGGATCGGCAAGGAGACCGGCAAAGAGGTCGTCGCCGTCGCCATCGACCTCGGCCAGGGCGGCGAGGACATGGAGGTCGTGCGTCAGCGTGCCCTCGACTGCGGTGCCGTCGAGTCGGTCGTGGTGGATGCGCGTGACGAGTTCGCCGACGAGTACTGCCTGCCGACGATTCAGGCCAACGCGCTGTACATGGACCGCTACCCGCTGGTCTCGGCCATCAGCCGTCCGCTGATCGTCAAGCACATCGTCGAGGCCGCGCGTGCGCACGGCGGCACCGTCGTCTCGCACGGTTGCACCGGCAAGGGCAACGACCAGGTTCGGTTCGAGGTGGGCTTCGGTGCTCTGGCCCCCGACCTCGAGGTGATCGCGCCGGTCCGCGACTACGCGTGGACCCGCGAGAAGGCGATCGCCTTCGCCGAGGAGAACAACATCCCGATCAACGTCACCAAGCGTTCGCCGTTCTCGATCGACCAGAACGTGTGGGGCCGCGCGGTGGAGACGGGCTTCCTCGAGGATCTGTGGAACGCCCCCACCAAGGACGTCTACGACTACACGCAGGATCCGACCCTCAACTGGAACAGCCCCGACGAGCTGATCATCAGCTTCGAGGCCGGCAAGCCGGTTGCGATCGACGGCAAGCCCGTCACCGTGCTCGAGGCCATCCAGGAGCTGAACAAGCGTGCGGGCGCGCAGGGCGTCGGCCGCCTCGACGTCGTCGAGGATCGTCTCGTCGGCATCAAGAGCCGTGAGATCTACGAGGCCCCGGGCGCGATGGTCCTGATCACCGCGCACCAGGAACTCGAGCACGTCACCCTCGAGCGCGAGCTCGGGCGCTACAAGCGTCAGATGGAGCAGCGCTGGAGCGAGCTGGTCTACGACGGCCTCTGGTTCTCGCCGCTCAAGGATGCGCTCGATTCCTTCGTCGCGAAGACCCAGGAGCGGGTCACGGGCGACATCCGCCTGTTCCTGCACGGTGGCGCGATCACGGTCAACGGCCGCCGCAGCCCGGAGTCGCTGTACGACTTCAACCTCGCCACCTACGACGAGGGCGACACCTTCGACCAGTCGTACGCGAAGGGCTTCGTCAACATCCACGGCCTGTCCTCCAAGGTCGCGGCGAAGCGCGACCTGGGTCTCTAGGTCATGACCGACGCCCACGGAACAAACGAGGGTGCCCTCTGGGGCGGCCGGTTCGAATCCGGACCGGCCGCCGCCATGGCGGCGCTGAGCAAGTCGACGCACTTCGACTGGGTCCTGGCCCCGTACGACGTGCGGGCCTCGCAGGCGCACGCCAAGGTCCTGCACAAGGCCGGTCTGCTGAGCGACGCAGACCTGGCGACGATGCTCGACGGCCTCACCAGGCTCGGCGACGACGTCGCCTCTGGTGCGTTCGGTCCGGCGGACTCCGACGAGGACGTCCACGGCGCCCTCGAGCGCGGGCTGATCGAGCGCGTCGGACCCGAGGTCGGTGGCCGGCTGCGCGCGGGGCGTTCCCGCAACGATCAGGTGGCCACACTGTTCCGCATGTGGCTGCGTGACGCGGTCCGCCGCATCGCCGACGGCGTTCTCGACGTGGTCGACGCGCTCGCGACGCAGGCCGCTGCGCACCCGGACGCCGTGATGCCGGGCAAGACACACCTGCAGGCGGCGCAGCCCGTGTTGCTGGCGCATCATCTGCTCGCACACACGCATCCGCTGTTGCGCGACGTGCAGCGGCTGCGGGACTTCGACAAGCGGGCCGCGGTGTCGCCGTACGGTTCCGGTGCTCTCGCGGGTTCGTCGCTGGGCCTGGATCCCGACGCCATCGCTGCCGAGCTGAACTTCGACTCGGCTGCCGAGAACTCGATCGACGCGACGTCGTCGCGGGACTTCGCGGCCGAGGCGGCGTTCGTCCTCGCGATGATCGCGGTTGACCTGTCCCGGATGGCCGAAGAGGTCATCATTTGGAGCACACCGGAATTCGGCTACATCACGCTCGCGGACGCGTGGTCGACGGGTTCGTCGATCATGCCGCAGAAGAAGAATCCGGACGTCTCCGAGCTCACTCGCGGCAAGGCCGGACGCCTCATCGGCAACGTGACCGGTCTGCTCGCGACGCTCAAGGCGCAGCCCCTCGCGTACAACCGCGATCTGCAGGAGGACAAGGAGCCGGTCTTCGATTCGGTCGCACAGCTCGAGCTGTTGCTGCCGGCGATCACCGGCCTGGTCTCCACTCTGGAGTTCCACACCGACCGGATGGCGGAGCTGGCCCCGGCCGGGTTCACGCTCGCCACCGACATCGCGGAATGGATGGTGCGCCAGGGTGTCCCGTTCCGGGTGGCGCACGAGGCGGCGGGTGCGTGCGTGCGTGTCGCCGAGGCTCGCGGCGTGGGTCTCGACGAGCTGACCGACGAGGAACTGGCCGGGGTCGATCCGGCGCTGACGCCCGCGGTGCGTGAGGTGCTCACGGTGCACGGATCGATCGCATCGCGCAGTGCGCGTGGCGGCACGGCCGGTGTCCGCGTCGCCGAGCAGCTGGGCGGGGTGCGGGAGTCGGCGAACGCGCTTCGCGCATGGGCGCGCGCATAAGGAAATCGACGACGAGTCGGTGTGACCCGGCTTCCACGAACGCAGTAATGTGGAAGGCTCATCGAACATGATGTGATGCAAGTCACGGTGAGTTGCTGGGGGAGTGCGCTGGTGAGTCTCGGTTCCGAGTACGTGGTGGGTTCGCTTCGGCGGGCCGTGGCCACGGCACAGAACGGCCTCGAAGTTGTTCGACTCGGCGGTCTGGAAACGGGGGCGACCCCGTCCCCGTTCCAGATCGTCGAGCGTGCGCCGATGTACCGGCTCCGTCGCTACTTCGCGGACACCGAGCCCGCGGACACCGAGCCCGCGGAGGCCGGTCCGCCGATCGTCCTCGTTCCGCCGATGATGATGTCCGCGGATGTCTACGACGTCACGCGGGACCAGGGCGCGGTCGGCATTCTCCACGAGATGGGCCTCGACCCTTGGGTGGTCGACTTCGGTTCGCCCGATGCCGAGGAGGGCGGCTGGAACCGCACGCTCGCCGACCACATCGTCGCGATCAGCGAGATCGTCGACCGGGTGCACGAGCACACCGGGCGCGACGTCCACCTGTCCGGGTACTCGCAGGGCGGCATGTTCTGCTACCAGGCTGCGGCGTACCGCCGCTGCCGGAACATCGCCAGCCTCATCACGTTCGGCGCCCCCGTGGACACCCTGGCGGCGCTGCCGTTCAACATTCCTGCAGGGCTCGCGACGAAGGGTGCGGACCTGCTGGCCGACCACGTCTTCAACCGGCTCTCGATCGCCGGGTGGATGGCGCGCACCGGGTTCCAGTTGCTGGATCCGGTGAAGACCGCCAAGTCCCGGTTCGATTTCCTCCGCCAGTTGCACGACCGGGATGCGCTGCTACCGCGCGAGCAGCAGCGCCGGTTCCTGGCGCAGGACGGCTGGGTCGCGTGGTCCGGGCCGGCCGTCGCGGAGTTGCTCAAGCAGTTCATCGTCCACAACCGGATGATGACCGGCGGGTTCGTCATCAAGGACACCGCCGTCAGTCTGGCCGAGCTGTCGTGCCCGATCCTCGCGTTCGTCGGCGAGGTCGACGACATCGGCCAGCCCCTCGCCGTACGGGGCATCAAGCGGGCGGCCCCTCGCGCCGAGGTGTTCGAGTCGACCCTCCGTGCAGGGCATTTCGGTCTGGTGGTCGGATCGGCGGCCGCATCGCGGACATGGCCGACCACGGGTGAATGGGTGCGCTGGCGCGAAGACATGGGCCCGCGCCCGGAAGCGGTCGACGTGATGATCCACGACGAGCCGTCCGGTCAGGACAGCGGCGTCAGCCTCACCAATCGCATCACTCACACGGTCGCGTCGATCGCCGAGGTCGGCGTCGGCGTCGGGAAGGGTATCGCCGACTTCGCGACCGACACCGTGCGAGGGACCCGCGAGATCTCGATAGAGGCGGCGCGGGCACTGCCCCGACTGGCTCGCCTCGGGCAGTTGCAACCGCATTCCCGGATCTCGCTGGGTCTGCTGCTCGCCGAGCAGGGCAGGCAGGCGCCGAACGGCGAGTGCTTCCTGTTCGACGACCGGGTGCACACCAATGCGGCTGTCAACACCCGTATCGACAACGTCGTCCGCGGGCTCGTGCACGCCGGCGTCCGGCCTGCCGCGCATGTCGGCGTGCTGATGGCGACCCGGCCGAGTGCGCTGGTCGCGATCGCGGCGCTGTCGCGGCTGGGCGCGGTCGCGGTGCTGCTGCCGCCCGGCGGGGATCTCGACGAGGCGGTCCGGCTGGGTCGGGTCGACAGGATCGTCGTCGATCCCGACCACCTCGAGGATGCGGTTGCCACGGGTCAGAAGGTTCTCGTGCTCGGTGGTGGCGAGTTCCGCGGCCTGGCGGTGGAACTGGGCCCCGATGTCATCGACCTCGAGCAGGTCGACCCGGATGCGGTGACGCTGCCCGGGTGGTACCGCCCGGATCCCGGCCTGGCCCGCGAGTTGGCGTTCGTGATCTTCAGTGGGTCCTGCGGCAACCTCGAAGCCAAGTACATCACCAACTTCCGGTGGGCGCTGTCGGCGTTCGGCACCGCCTCGGCTGCCTCGCTCAGCCGGAGCGACACCGTCTACTGCCTTGCGCCACTGCATCATTCGTCCGGGTTGATGGCGACCCTGGGTGGCGCGATCGCCGGTGGCGCACGCATCGCCCTGTCCCGCGGCCTCGATCCGGACCGCTTCGCGGAGGAAGTCCGCCGTTACGGTGTGACGGTCGTGAGCTACACGTGGACGATGATGCGCGAGATTCTCGACGCCAAATCCCTTCCGTTGGAGGAAGGACATCCGATCCGGTTGTTCATCGGGTCGGGAATGCCGCCCGGGCTCTGGCGGCGGATCTCTTCCCGTTTCGCGCCGGCGCGGGTGCTCGAGTTCTACGCATCCACCGAGGGTGACGTGGTGCTGGTCAACGTGTCGGGCGCGAAGGTCGGCTCGAAGGGACGGCCGCTGCCGGGCAGCGCGGAGGTACGGGTCGGCGCTTACGACCCGATCGAGGGACGGTTCCTCGAGGATGCGCGCGGGTTCGTGCGCGAGTGTGAGGACGACGAGGTGGGCCTCCTGCTGGGCAGGCCCGGCGCTCGAACCGAGGCGGTGCCGGGCGTCATGCGGGGTGTGTTCGCGGCCGGTGACGCGTGGGTGCCGACCGAGAATCTCTTCCGTCGCGACGCCGACGGTGACTTCTGGCTCGTCGATCACAAGCGGACGGTCGTCGACACGGTCCGCGGGCCGGTCTTCACGCAACCGATCGTCGACCTGCTCGGAGAAATGCCGCAGGTGGACCTTGCGGTCGCCTACGGTGTGCCGACGGGCGAGCGCCAGGTACCGGTGGCCGCGATCACCGTCCACGACGGCCGCGTCCCGAGCGCCGCCGAGGTCACGGCCGCTCTCGGACAGTTGCCGATCGAGCAGTGCCCGGACATCGTCCACGTCGTCGACCGGATTCCGCTGGGCCCGTCGTACCGGCCGCAGGCGACCGAACTGCAGGCCGCCGGGCTGCCGAAGCCGAGTGCTCGTTCGTGGTGTCTCGATGCCGAGACGGGCCGCTACAAGCGATTCACCAAGGCTGCGGCCGCCCGGTACGGCGGCAGCCCGGAGGGTCCGGGTGGGGTGCCCGCGTAGCCGGTGCTGCGGCGACTTGTAGCCTGGACCGGCCGAGATCGACGGACGGCCCGAGAGGACTGAAGTGGCTATTGATCCCACCCTGCTCAGCATTCTGGCGTGCCCGCAGGACAAGGGGCCGTTGCTGTTGGTCGGTGACGAGGTGCTCTACAACCCGCGCCTGCGCCGCGCGTACCCGATCGAGAACGGCATTCCCGTTCTGCTGATCGACGAGGCGCGCGACGTCACCGATGCCGAGCACGAGGATTTCGTCGCCCGGGGCGCGGCGGCCGAGTCCTGACCGCAGCGTCGAGCGGGCCCGTGAGATAGGCCTGCAGCGTCGGTGCCACCAGTCGGGCGGCCTCGTCGGTCGACAGATCGGCGAGCGCGCCGACGTCGAGGAGGTGGCGGGTGAGGAACAACCCCGCCATCTGCGACGCGACGAGCGCCACGCGAAGTTCACCGGTTCCCGGCGGTGAGTCGACCCGCGGCACGACGTCGCGGAGTGCGACTTCCAGCAGGAAGCTGCGGAGCAGTCGTTCGCGGCCGCCCGTGAGCGCTGACCGTACCGCCGCGACCACCGCCGGTTGGTGCGGCGAATCCCAGATACCGATCACCGTGCGGGCGAGCGCCTCACCGAGTTCGTGCACCGGCACGGCTTCGAACGAGCCGGCGATCGACGCCGGGTCCATCGGTAGGGCCACGGCTTCGACGAGCAACTGCTGCTTCGTTCCGAAGTAGTGGTGTACCAGCGCCGAGTCGACACCGGCATCGGCTGCGATCGCTCGGATCGTCGTGTGGTCGAACCCGTCGTCGGCGAAACGCTCCCGCGCCGCGCTCAGGATCCGGTCGCGTGTGGTCGACGGGCCGGGGCGACGCCCGGGCCGGGTCGGGGGCACCGCGGGGTCCACCGTCATGGCGTGCGTCGACGTAGCGTCGCGGCGCCGAGACCCAGCGCGACCACGACGAACGACGCGACGATGCCCAGGTCGCGCCACATCAGCGCGGTCGTTCCCGGATGGGTCGCCACCTGTTGCAGTGCCTCGACCGCGTAGCTGAGCGGGAGCACGTTGCTCATCCACTCGAGCCACTGCGGCAACTGGTTGCGCGGCACCAGCAAGCCGCACAACAGCAGCTGTGGGATGACGATCACCGGCATGAACTGCACGGCCTGGAACTCGGTGCGCGCGAATGCGCTGCACAACAGGCCGAGGGCGACGCCGAGGACCGCGTTGAGCACGGCGATGAGGATCACCCAGAACGCGTTGCCCTGCGTGGTCAGGCTCAGGAACCAGAACGCCACTCCGCACGCCAGCGCGGCCTGTGCCGCCGCGGCGATCGAGAAGGCGGTCCCGTAGCCGGCCAGGAGGTCGAGCTTCGACAGGGGAGTGGTCAGCAACCGCTCCAGCGTTCCGGAGCTGCGCTCGCGCTGCATCGCGATCGACGTCACCAGGAACATCACTATGAAGGGGATGATGCCGAGCATCGTGATCGCGATGCGGTCGAACAGTGGAGTCTGACCGGGCGGAGTCGGGACGTTCTGATAGAGGAAGTACAGCAACACCATGATCAGCGACGGCACGAACAGGATCATCGCGACCGTGCGCCGGTCCGTGCGGAGTTGGCGGAGGATGCGAACGGTGCTCGCGGCATAGATACGTGGATTGACGATCACGGCTGGACTCCGACCTGCTGGTCCCGGATGAGGACGAGGAAAGCCTCTTCCAGATTCGACTTGCCGGTTCGTCGGCGCAGCTCGTCGGGCGATACGTGGGCGAGCAGCCGACCTTCGCGGAGAAGTAGCAGGCTCTCACAGTGGTCCGCCTCGTCCATCACATGACTCGACACCAGCAGCGTCGCCCCCGACGCCGCCAGGTCCGCGAAGTGATCCCACAACTCCGCGCGCAACACCGGATCCAGGCCGACCGTCGGTTCGTCCAGGACCAGTACGTCGGGCCGCCCCACCAGTGCGCACGCCAGCGACACCCGGCCGAGTTGGCCGCCGGACAGGTCCCCGGCAGCGTGATCGGCGTGCGTACTCAGACCGACCGCCTCGATCGTGTCCTCCACCGCGTCGTGCCCGCGTCCGTAGAGCGAGGCGAAGTACCGCACGTTGTCCCGAATGGAGATGTCGAGATAGACGCTGGGCTCCTGCGTCACATACCCGACCCGGTGGCGCAGCGGCGTCGAGCCCGCCGGCCGACCGAGCACGGTCACCGTGCCGGACTCGATGATCTGGGTCCCGACGACGCACCGCATGAGGGTGGTCTTTCCGCAGCCCGACGGTCCCAACAGTCCGGTGATCGAGCCGCGGGGGATCGACAGGTCGACATCCCGCAGCGCGGGGGCACCTCCACGCGTCACGTTCAAGCCCTGGATCACGACGGCGGACGACGCCGGCGGATCGGCGGAGTGCTCGGATGGTGCGGTCATACCGACCTCGATTCATCGAGTGATGAACTCATCGCCCGATGAATTCTCTGCCCGCTCCCGCCGGCCGGTCAACCGTTGCCGTGCACCGAATGCGTATCCGTGCACAATCGTGACCGTGACTTCCTCCGGCCGGGCCGTCCTTCGCGACGCCGAGGATCCGCTCGCCGCCGCGCGCGCGGTACTCGGCGGGCTGCTGACTGTCGGTGCAGTGCAGGCACGGATCGTGGAGGTCGAGGCGTACGGCGGGGATCCGTCGGGGCCGTGGCCCGATCCGGCGGCACACTCCTTCCGCGGGCCGACTCCCCGGAATTCGGTCATGTTCGGCCCGCCCGGACACCTCTACGTCTATCGCAGCTACGGCATGCACTTCTGCGCCAACGTCACGTACGGACCGGACGGCGTGGCCGGGGGAGTGCTGCTGCGGGCCGCGGAAGTCGTCGAAGGGCACGAGCTGGTGGCCTCGCGGCGTCCCGCCGTCCGACGTCCCGTCGACGCGGCACGCGGTCCCGGAAACCTGGGCGCGGCGTTGGGGTTGACGCTCGACGACGACGGCCTCGACCTGTTCGGCGAGGAGTCGGGGGTGAGTCTGGAGCTGTGCGCGACGGACGTCTGGAACAGCGGTCCGCGCGTGGGGATCTCGGTGGCTCCGGACTGGCCGTGGCGGCTGTGGATACCCGGTTCTCCCGCCGTCTCGTCCTATCGCCGCAGCCCGCGCGCACCCGCCCCGACCTGACGGTGGGATGATCGGGTCGTGACTGAGAACATCCTTGACGAACTGACCTGGCGGGGGCTCATCGCCCAGTCGACCGATCTGGACGCACTGCGTCGCGAGACCGAGGCCGGTCCAGTCACGTTGTATGCCGGCTTCGATCCGACCGGGCCGAGTCTGCACGCCGGACACCTGGTGCCACTGCTGGCACTCAAGCGCTTCCAGCGGGCCGGCCACCGCCCGATCGTGCTGGCCGGCGGCGCCACCGGCATGATCGGTGATCCGCGCGACGTCGGCGAGCGGGTCATGAACACCGCGGACACCGTCGCGGACTGGGCCGACCGCATCCGCTCGCAGCTCGAGCGATTCGTCGACTTCGACGAATCGCCCACCGGCGCCGTCATCGAGAACAACGCGAACTGGACGTCGAAGCTCACCGCGATCGACTTTCTGCGCGACATCGGCAAGCACTTCTCGGTGAACGTCATGCTGGCCCGTGACACCGTCAAGCGCCGACTCGAAACCGACGGCATCTCCTACACGGAGTTCAGCTACATGTTGTTGCAGGCCAACGACTTCGTGCACCTGCGCCGCAACTACGGCTGCACCCTGCAGGTCGGAGGCTCCGACCAGTGGGGCAACATCATCGCCGGCGTCGACCTGAACCGGAAGCTCGACGGCGAGTCGGTCCACGCCATGACGGTGCCACTCGTGACCTCCGCCGACGGCAAGAAGTTCGGCAAGTCCACCGGTGGCGGCAGCCTGTGGCTCGACCCGGAGATGACCAGCCCGTACGCCTGGTACCAGTACTTCGTGAACACCGGCGACGCCGATGTCGTGAAGTACCTGCGGTGGTTCACCTTCCTCACCCAGGAGGAGCTGGCCGAGCTCGAGGTCGCGACGGCCGAACGCCCGCAGGCACGCGAGGCGCAGCGCCGGCTCGCGGCCGAGATGACGACCCTGGTCCACGGTCAGGCCAACACCGATGCGGTCGAACTGGCGAGCAAGGCACTGTTCGGTCGTGCCGAGCTGACCGATCTGGACGAGTCGACCCTCGCCGCCGCGTTGAAGGAAGCATCGATCGCCGAGGTCGCCGGTGATGCCCCGCGCACGATCGTCGACCTGCTCGTGGCGAGCGGACTGAGCGAGAGCAAGGGCGCCGCACGTCGTGCGGTGAAGGAGGGTGGCGCCTACGTCAACAATCAGCGCGTGGAGTCCGACGACTGGACGCCCGAGTCGTCGGACCTGCTGCACGGCCGGTGGCTCGTGATCCGTCGTGGACGCAAGAACTTTGCCGGCATCAAGGTGATCGCCGGCTGACGTGTTCGGCGTCACCTGAGAGAGTGTGAGTCGATCGGGGCGGGGATTGCCCCCGTCCCGATCGTTCTACCAGCGGCTTCGCGGTTTGCCGGATCCATGATCGCGCTCTGACCTGGCGATTTGGCAGATCCACTAACCGACCCGTAACTTATTGCGAGTCAGAGCGACACGGACACCGACCCGGACGCGATCTTCACTGGTCAGCGAGGGAAAACGAGGTTGTACGGGGAGCGCCTGATATTCCCGGAAGTTGGTTGATGATCCTGCCGTGTGTAGGGTGGTTGTACCGCGTCCGGGTGGCCCGGAAGGGAAGCGAGTTTGCACTCGACTCCCGGGTGGGCTAAGCTGGAACGGTTGCCCCGGAACGAGAAACTGTGTGTTTCGAGTGATGGTGTGTGCGTGTTCTTTGAGAACTCAACAGTGTGTCGATGAATGTCAGTGCCAATTTTTGGTACTCCATCACTTTTTGTGGTGGGTATTTGCTGATTGTCTCATTCTTCCGTCTGGGATGGTCAGCGCAAACAGCTAGTTTGAGTTTATTTTGCTAGTGATTTGACTCGATGTCTATGACTGATTGCCGGTTTTGCCGGCCAATCTTGAGTCTTCAACGGAGAGTTTGATCCTGGCTCAGGACGAACGCTGGCGGCGTGCTTAACACATGCAAGTCGAACGGTAAGGCCCCTTCGGGGGTACACGAGTGGCGAACGGGTGAGTAACACGTGGGTGATCTGCCCTGCACTCTGGGATAAGCCTGGGAAACTGGGTCTAATACCGGATATGAGCTCCTGTCGCATGGCGGGGGTTGGAAAGGTTTACTGGTGCAGGATGGGCCCGCGGCCTATCAGCTTGTTGGTGGGGTAATGGCCTACCAAGGCGACGACGGGTAGCCGGCCTGAGAGGGCGACCGGCCACACTGGGACTGAGACACGGCCCAGACTCCTACGGGAGGCAGCAGTGGGGAATATTGCACAATGGGCGAAAGCCTGATGCAGCGACGCCGCGTGAGGGATGACGGCCTTCGGGTTGTAAACCTCTTTCAGCAGGGACGAAGCGAGAGTGACGGTACCTGCAGAAGAAGCACCGGCCAACTACGTGCCAGCAGCCGCGGTAATACGTAGGGTGCGAGCGTTGTCCGGAATTACTGGGCGTAAAGAGCTCGTAGGCGGTTTGTCGCGTCGTCCGTGAAAACTTGGGGCTCAACCCCAAGCTTGCGGGCGATACGGGCAGACTTGAGTACTGCAGGGGAGACTGGAATTCCTGGTGTAGCGGTGAAATGCGCAGATATCAGGAGGAACACCGGTGGCGAAGGCGGGTCTCTGGGCAGTAACTGACGCTGAGGAGCGAAAGCGTGGGTAGCGAACAGGATTAGATACCCTGGTAGTCCACGCCGTAAACGGTGGGCGCTAGGTGTGGGTTTCCTTCCACGGGATCCGTGCCGTAGCTAACGCATTAAGCGCCCCGCCTGGGGAGTACGGCCGCAAGGCTAAAACTCAAAGGAATTGACGGGGGCCCGCACAAGCGGCGGAGCATGTGGATTAATTCGATGCAACGCGAAGAACCTTACCTGGGTTTGACATATACCGGAAAGCCGTAGAGATACGGCCCCCCTTGTGGTCGGTATACAGGTGGTGCATGGCTGTCGTCAGCTCGTGTCGTGAGATGTTGGGTTAAGTCCCGCAACGAGCGCAACCCTTGTCCTGTGTTGCCAGCGCGTAATGGCGGGGACTCGCAGGAGACTGCCGGGGTCAACTCGGAGGAAGGTGGGGACGACGTCAAGTCATCATGCCCCTTATGTCCAGGGCTTCACACATGCTACAATGGCCGGTACAGAGGGCTGCGATACCGTGAGGTGGAGCGAATCCCTTAAAGCCGGTCTCAGTTCGGATCGGGGTCTGCAACTCGACCCCGTGAAGTCGGAGTCGCTAGTAATCGCAGATCAGCAACGCTGCGGTGAATACGTTCCCGGGCCTTGTACACACCGCCCGTCACGTCATGAAAGTCGGTAACACCCGAAGCCGGTGGCCTAACCCTTGTGGAGGGAGCCGTCGAAGGTGGGATCGGCGATTGGGACGAAGTCGTAACAAGGTAGCCGTACCGGAAGGTGCGGCTGGATCACCTCCTTTCTAAGGAGCGTTCTCCAGTCGAGGGGCAACAGAGGTTGTCTTCTTGCTGGCAGAGGCCGTTTAGTCCCCAATCGTGGGACTGCGGTTGCTCATGGGTGGAACACTGACACGTATTCTTCTTCACTGCTGCCGGCCCGAGTGCTGGTGGGAAGAGAGTTATATCGGCATACTGTTGGGTCCTGAGAGAACACGTGAGTGATCTTTCAAGGAAGAAACGACGAGCGGGAAACGCAGGTCATACCGCAGCGGGAACTTCGGTTCTGGTTGGTCCGGTGTCTGCACTGGTTTTCCGTTTGTGTGTTGTTTGAGAACTGCACAGTGGACGCGAGCATCTTTGTTGTAAGTGTTTAAGAGCGTACGGTGGATGCCTTGGCACCAGGAGCCGATGAAGGACGTAGGAGGCTGCGATAAGCCTCGGGGAGCTGTCAACCGAGCTGAGATCCGAGGATGTCCGAATGGGGAAACCCAGCCACAGTGATGTGTGGTTACCCGCGCCTGAATATATAGGGCGTGTGGAGGGAACGTGGGGAAGTGAAACATCTCAGTACCCACAGGAAGAGAAAACAACATGTGATTCCGTGAGTAGTGGCGAGCGAAAGCGGAAGAGGCTAAACCATGGGTGTGTGATAGCCGGCGGGCGTTGCATTCGTGGGGTTGTGGGATCCGTCTTGTCAATTCTGCCGGATTGGCCGACAGTGAGAAATCATCGTGTTAGTCGAAGTGGTCTGGAACGGCCTGTCGTAGAGGGTGAGAGTCCCGTAGACGAAAACATGGTGACTGTCGTGACGGACACCCGAGTAGCAGCGGGCCCGTGAAATCTGCTGTGAATCTGTCGGGACCACCCGATAAGCCTGAATACTCCCTGGTGACCGATAGCGGACTAGTACCGTGAGGGAAAGGTGAAAAGTACCCCGGGAGGGGAGTGAAATAGTACCTGAAACCGTGCGCTTACAATCCGTCAGAGCCTGCGCCACTTCGGTGGGTGGGTGATGGCGTGCCTTTTGAAGAATGAGCCTGCGAGTTAGCGGCATGTCGCGAGGTTAACCCGTGTGGGGTAGCCGTAGCGAAAGCGAGTCCGAATAGGGCGTTTGTAGTGGCATGTTCTAGACCCGAAGCGGAGTGATCTACCCATGGCCAGGGTGAAGCGACGGTAAGACGTCGTGGAGGCCCGAACCCACTTAGGTTGAAAACTGAGGGGATGAGCTGTGGGTAGGGGTGAAAGGCCAATCAAACTCCGTGATAGCTGGTTCTCCCCGAAATGCATTTAGGTGCAGCGTCGCGTGTTTCACTCTGGAGGTAGAGCTACTGGATGGCCGATGGGCCCCACAAGGTTACTGACGTCAGCCAAACTCCGAATGCCAGAGTGTGAGAGCGCGGCAGTGAGACTGCGGGGGATAAGCTTCGTAGTCGAGAGGGAAACAGCCCAGATCGCCGGCTAAGGCCCCTAAGCGTGTACTAAGTGGAAAAGGATGTGGGGTCGCGAAGACAACCAGGAGGTTGGCTTAGAAGCAGCCACCCTTGAAAGAGTGCGTAATAGCTCACTGGTCAAGTGATCCTGCGCCGACAATGTAGCGGGGCTCAAGTACACCGCCGAAGCCGCGGCATTCACATAACACCCATGCGGGTCTACGGGCCTGTGTGCAGTGGTGTGGATGGGTAGGGGAGCGTCGTGCAGCCATGGAAGCGCCGGAGTGATCCAGGTGTGGAGGCTGCACGAGTGAGAATGCAGGCATGAGTAGCGAAAGACGAGTGAGAAACTCGTCCGCCGAATGACCAAGGGTTCCTGGGCCAGGTTAATCCGCCCAGGGTGAGTCGGGACCTAAGGCGAGGCCGACAGGCGTAGTCGATGGACAACGGGTTGATATTCCCGTACCCGTGTGAACGCGCCCCTGGTGAATCAGTGATGCTAAGCGCCCTGAAGCCGCCTTCGAACCTTCGGGTTCTCCGGTGTGTGGATGCGCGTGAACCGATCTGGTAGTAGCCAAGCGATGGGGTGACGCAGGAAGGTAGCTGAGCCAGTCAGTGGTAATACTGGTGTAAGCGTGTAGGGCGTGACCTAGGCAAATCCGGGTCACATACAGCCTGAGACGTGATGCGTAGCCGATTGAGGCGAATTCAGTGATCCTATGCTGCCGAGAAAAGCCTCTAGCGAGCTTTCACACGGCCCGTACCCCAAACCGACACAGGTGGTCAGGTAGAGAATACTAAGGCGATCGAGATAACTGTGGTTAAGGAACTCGGCAAAATGCCCCCGTAACTTCGGGAGAAGGGGGGCCTCGTCTGGTGACGGAACTTGCTTCCTGAGCTGGGTGGGGCCGCAGAGACCAGAGAGAAGCGACTGTTTACTAAAAACACAGGTCCGTGCGAAGTCGTAAGACGATGTATACGGACTGACGCCTGCCCGGTGCTGGAAGGTTAAGAGGACCGGTTAGCCAGTAATGGCGAAGCTGAGAATTTAAGCCCCAGTAAACGGCGGTGGTAACTATAACCATCCTAAGGTAGCGAAATTCCTTGTCGGGTAAGTTCCGACCTGCACGAATGGCGTAACGACTTCTCTGCTGTCTCAACCACAGACTCGGCGAAATTGCATTACGAGTAAAGATGCTCGTTACGCGCGGCAGGACGAAAAGACCCCGGGACCTTCACTATAGCTTGGTATTGGTGTTCGGTTCGGTTTGTGTAGGATAGGTGGGAGACTGTGAAGCGGGCACGCCAGTGTTCGTGGAGTCGTTGTTGAAATACCACTCTGATCGTATTGGACATCTAACCTCGGACCATGATCTGGTTCAGGGACAGTGCCTGGTGGGTAGTTTAACTGGGGCGGTTGCCTCCCAAAATGTAACGGAGGCGCCCAAAGGTTCCCTCAGCCTGGTTGGCAATCAGGTGTCGAGTGCAAGTGCACAAGGGAGCTTGACTGTGAGACTGACAGGTCGAGCAGGGACGAAAGTCGGGACTAGTGATCCGGCACCGGCAAGTGGAAGCGGTGTCGCTCAACGGATAAAAGGTACCCCGGGGATAACAGGCTGATCTTCCCCAAGAGTCCATATCGACGGGATGGTTTGGCACCTCGATGTCGGCTCGTCGCATCCTGGGGCTGGAGTAGGTCCCAAGGGTTGGGCTGTTCGCCCATTAAAGCGGCACGCGAGCTGGGTTTAGAACGTCGTGAGACAGTTCGGTCTCTATCCGCCGCGCGCGTTAGAAACTTGAGGAAGGCTGTCCCTAGTACGAGAGGACCGGGACGGACGAACCTCTGGTGTGCCAGTTGTTCCGCCAGGAGCACTGCTGGTTAGCTACGTTCGGAAGGGATAACCGCTGAAAGCATCTAAGCGGGAAGCCTGTTCCAAGATGAGGTTTCTCACCCCCTCGAGGGGGTAAGGCCCCCGGCAGACCACCGGGTTGATAGGCCAGAACTGGAAGCACAGTAATGTGTGGAGGTGACTGGTACTAATAGGCCGAGGACTTACCACAAAGAAGCTACGCGTCCACTGTGCGGTATCTGAAACAACACACAGATACCATTCACCCCCACCATCTTTCGGGTCTTCGGACCCCGGGGATGGGTTCGGGTAGGGGTGTTGAATGTGTGACAGTTTCATAGAGTTACGGCGGCCATAGCGGAGGGGAAACGCCCGGTCCCATTCCGAACCCGGAAGCTAAGCCCTCCAGCGCCGATGGTACTGCACTCGACAGGGTGTGGGAGAGTAGGACACCGCCGAACATCCGTTACCGAAAGGGGACCCAACACACTGGGTCCCCTTTCGTGTTTTGTATGAAAGGAATGGCTGTGTCGGAAAGCAGTGGTGATCGTCGGAACTTCCGCGGAGACGGCCCCCACCGTTCCGAAGGACAACGCGACGGTCGACCGTCGGATCGACGCGGTGATCGGGAAGATCGCCGTCAGTCTCCCCCGAGTGGACAGGATCGCGCCGGCCGTCCGGGTCGGGGTTCAGGTCAGTGGCGCGATCGCGACGATCGCCGTAACGACCGGTCCGACGATCGCCGTGGAAGCCAGGGTCGCGAAGAGCGAGGTGGATACCGGGGTCGCGACGACCGACGCGACGACCGCGGCGAGCGCCGGTCCGATGACCGGCGCTCCTTCCAGGGACGCGGCGACGATCGTCGATCCGGTGGCGGTCCACGTCGTCGTGGTGGGGAAGGTGGCTTCGGGCCGGCACGCGGTCGCGAGGCAGTCGGTCAACAGCGTCGTGACGCGCGTCCCGACGAGCCGGACATCCCGGACGAGGTGGAAGCGTCGGAGCTCGATCCGGCCGTGCGCCGCGATCTGCTGAGTCTCGATAAGAACAACGCGAACGCCGTCGCCCGTCACCTCGTGATGGCTAGTCGGTTGATCGAAGACGACCCACGTCTCGCGCTTGCTCACGCCCGCGCGGCACGTCAGCGCGCCGGCCGAATCGCCGTCGTCCGTGAGACCGCAGGTATCACCGCCTACCACGCGGGCGAGTGGGCCGAGGCGTTGTCCGAGCTGCGAGCTGCCCGGCGCATGTCGGGTGGGCCGGGCTTCCTCGCCGTCATGGCAGATTGCGAGCGTGGCCTCGGTCGTCCCGAGCGGGCGATCGAACTCGGCCGAAGTGACGAAGCGCGTGCGCTCACGGGCGAGGACGCCAGCGAGCTTCGCATGGTCGTCGCGGGCGCGCGCATGGACCTCGGTCAGTACGACCAGGCCGTCGTGACGCTGCAGACCGCCGATCTCGACGCGTCGCGTTCCGGGTCGGCTGCGGCTCGATTGTTCTACGCGTATGCGGACGCGCTCGTCGCAGCCGGACGAATCCCCGACGGTCTCAAGTGGTTCCTGAACGCGGCTGCGGCCGACCTCGACGGTGAAACCGATGCAGAGGAGCGTGTGGCCGAACTGACCGGAGAAGGTCAGTGACGTCTGCGGAGGGTGCGACGAATCGCCCGTCGCTTCGCGCCGGTCATGATGTCCTCCTGCTCGACCTCGACGGCACGGTCTACCAGGGCCGCGAGGTGATCCCCGGTGCCCGGGAGGCGCTCGAAGCGGGCAACGAGCGGCAGCTCTACGTGACGAACAACGCCAGCCGAAGCCCTGCCGACGTGGCGGAACACCTGCGCGAGCTCGGCTTCGACGCTGCCGACGACGACGTTGTGACCAGCTCACAATCCGCTGCGCGGCTGCTGGCGGAGCATCTGGATACGGGTTCGGCGGTGTTGGTCGTCGGTACCGAGGCACTGTGCGACGAGGTCGAGAAGGTCGGGCTGCGCGCGGTTCGGCGGTTCGTCGACGCCCCCGTCGCGGTGGTGCAGGGGCATTCCCCGGCGACCGACTGGGCGATTCTCGCGGAGGCGACTCTTGCGATCCGGGCCGGTGCGCTGTGGATCGCGGCCAACGTCGACTCCACGCTTCCCACCGAGCGCGGGCTCGTCCTGGGCAACGGCTCGATGGTCGCGGCTCTGCGTACCGCGACCGGTCGGGAGCCGATCGTGGCCGGGAAGCCGGCGGCGCCGCTCATGCACGACGCGCTCGACAGGGCCCGTGCAAGCCGGCCGCTGGTCGTCGGTGACCGACTCGACACGGACATCGCGGGGGCGAATGCCGTCGACGTCGAGTCGTTGCTCGTACTCACCGGCGTGAGCACCACCGCGGACCTCCTGCGTGCCGACGTCGAGCACCGACCGACCTACGTTGCTGCGTCGTTGGAGGCGCTGAACCGGCCGGCGGAGGAGTCGGCGGTAACGGCGCATCCTGGCTGGCAGGCGAACTTCGAGGCAGGGGACGTCGTCGTGCGGAGTGCCGATACGGGCGACGGCGGGGCTGGGCATACGACCGCCGGCGCCTTCCTCACCGTGCTCGCCGCGGCGTGGGCCCATCCGGAGTTCGTTCGAATCAGGGCTGCCGACGCCGCGGCACGTGCCGCGGTCTCCGCCCTGCTCGGCGGATTGTGACGGCTTGTCGGCCGGGATCGCAGGTGGTCCGTTGTCGGGCCGATGGGCTAGGTTTGCATCGATGAGCACGCCAGTACCACTTCCAGGCCAGCACCTCCCGGGTACGGGCAGCGGTGTCGACCCGGCGGGTATCCACTCGCAGGTAGACGAGTTGCTCGCGCGGTTGGACGGTACCGCCGCCGATACGGACGCAGCGAGCAAACTTTCCCGGCAGGCACAGATTCTCGAACGGGCTCACGATGTACTCGTCGAGTCCCTGGCAGCAGTGGACAAGGTCTGAGGTGGCACGTCGAGCAAGGGTCGATGCGGAGCTGGTGCGACGCGGTCTCGCGCGCTCCCGCGAGCAAGCGGTGGAGTTGATCGCCGCCGGCCGCGTCCTCATCTCTGGAACTGTCGCGACCAAGCCGGCCACGGCGATCGAAGCGGGTACGCCGCTCCGCGTGACCGAGGTGGCCGAGGAGGTGTCCTGGGCGTCGCGCGGTGCCCACAAGCTGATCGGGGCGCTCGAGGCGTTCATGCCACACGGACTTGCGGTCGAGGGGCGTCGATGCCTCGACGCCGGTGCGTCTACCGGCGGGTTCACCGATGTGCTGCTGCACAACGGTGCTCGTGAGGTCGTGGCGGTGGATGTGGGTTACGGCCAGCTCGTGTGGAAGCTCCAGACCGACGACCGCGTGCACGTCCACGATCGCACCAACGTCCGGTCCATCGATGCCGAGACGATCGGAGGTCCGGTCGATCTCGTCGTCTCCGATCTCTCTTTCATCTCCCTCAAACTGGTCCTCCCGGCACTCGTCGCGTGTGTGAACGAGGGCGCGGATCTCGTCCCGATGGTGAAGCCGCAGTTCGAGGTGGGCAAGGATCGGGTCGGAGCCGGCGGCGTGGTGCGCGATCCCGAACTGCGAGTCGGTGCGGTCCTCGAGGTCGCGGAAGCTGCGGCTGCGCTCGGGCTGCAGACTCTCGGCGCGGTGGCGAGTCCGCTGCCCGGGCCGTCGGGCAACGTCGAGTACTTCCTGTGGCTCCGGAAGGGCGACCCGACCCCGGACGCCGACTCGCCGGAAGGTGAGGGCGGCGAGATTCGGGACGTCGAGGCGCTGGTTCGTCGCGCAGTCGAGGAAGGTCCGCAGTGACGCACGGGGTCTCGCGCGGCGAGGCGGGCCGCCAGATACTGCTGGTGGCGCACTCCGGGCGACCCGACATCACCGATACCGCCCGCAGGGTTGCGGCAATCTGCGCGCACGCGGGGATCGCGCTGCGCCTGCTGGACAACGAGGTCGACCTCTCCTGGGTGGAGAACGGCGTCGACGATCCGGACGTTCCTGTCGTCACCGTCGTGCCGGAGGGGCCGGGTGCCGCCGCGGATTGCGAGATGGTCATCGTCCTCGGTGGCGACGGCAGCTTCCTGCGTGCCGCCGAACTCGCTCAGTCGGCGGATGTGCCCGTGCTCGGTATCAATCTCGGCCGGATCGGGTTCCTCGCCGAGGCGGAAGCCGAGCACCTCGAGGCGGCGATGGCTCAGGTGGTCCGCCGCGAGTATCGGATCGAGCATCGGATGACGCTCGACGTCCTGGTCCGGATCGAGGACAGGATCGTCCAGCGCGGCTGGGCCTTGAACGAGGCAAGCATCGAGAACCGTTCGCGTCTGGGCGTTCTCGAAGTCGTACTGGAGGTCGACGGCCGTCCGGTCTCGGCATTCGGGTGCGACGGGGTGCTGATCGCTACACCCACCGGGTCCACCGCCTACGCGTTCTCGGCCGGCGGACCCATCGTGTGGCCCGAACTCGAAGCGCTGCTGGTGATCCCGAGCAATGCGCACGCACTGTTCGCGCGTCCCCTCGTCACGAGTCCGGAGTCGATCGTCGCGGTCGAGACGGTCGCCGACAGCCACGACGGCTTGGTCTTCTGCGACGGACGCCGAACCCTGGAACTTCCGGCGGGCGCACGTGTCGAGGTGGTGCGGGGCAAGGACCCCATTCGCTGGGTGCGACTCGATTCGGCGCCGTTCGCAGACCGGATGGTGCGCAAGTTCGAACTACCGGTCACCGGGTGGCGAGGGAGGAAACGGTAGCTGTGCTCTCGGAGATTCGGATCGACAACCTCGGGGCCATCTCCTCGGCCTCGGCCCAGTTCCACGAAGGGCTGACCGTGCTCACCGGGGAGACTGGTGCCGGCAAGACGATGGTGGTCACGAGCCTCCATCTGCTCAGCGGTGCCCGCGCCGATGCCGGTCGGGTACGCGTCGGGGCGGCCCGAGCGGTGGTCGAGGGTCGCTTCAGTGTCGACGGCAGCTCTCAGCAGATCGACCGTGAAGTGACCCGACTGCTCGAATCGTGCGGCGCCGAACGGGACGAGGACGGCAGCATCATCGCGGTCCGCACCGTCGGCGGCGACGGGCGTTCGCGGGCGCATCTCGGTGGCCGCAGCATTCCGGCCGGCGTGCTGTCCGAGTTCACGGACCCGCTGCTCACCGTGCACGGTCAGAACGACCAGTTGCGCCTGCTGCGGCCGGATCAGCAACTTGCAGCGCTCGATCGGTTCGCGGACAAGACTGTGGGCCCCCTACTCGCGCGCTACGGCAAGCTGCGCTCGGAGTGGGTGGAGGCGCGCAACGAACTGCTCGAACGAACCAGCCGCACACGCGAACTCGCGCAGGAGGCCGATCAGCTGACGTTTGCGCTCGAAGAGATCGACCGCATCGCGCCCACTCCCGGCGAGGATCGGGAGATCGTCGACGAGGTCCGCCGTCTCGGCGACCTCGACTCGCTGCGCTCGGCAGCCGAGGGCGCGCAGGCAGCGCTCGCCGGAGTCGAGGACGTCATGGACGGTGGCACCGGCGCGCTCGACCTGCTCGGTGAGGCACGGTCGCGGATCGAGGCGTCCGATGATCCCGCACTGGCGGGACTCGGGCCACGACTGGGCGAGGCGATGGCTGTCGTCGCCGATGTCGCGGGCGAGCTGTCCGGCTATCTCTCGGGTCTGCCGAGCGACCCCGGGGCTCTCGATACGTTGCTGACCCGTCAGGCGGAACTCAAGTCACTCACCCGGAAGTACGCAGCCGACATCGACGGCGTGCTCGAATGGGCCGAGACGGCGCGCGATCGGCTCGCCCGCATCGATGTGTCTGCCGATGCGCTGGCGGAACTGTCCGAGCGGGTCGAGAAGACCGCCGCCGCCACCGCGGAGGCGGCTGTCAAACTCACCGCCGCCCGGACGAAGGCCGCCGTGAAGCTCGCGAAGGCCGTCAGCAACGAACTGGCGGGACTGGCGATGGGGCGGGCCGCGCTCGAGGTGTCGGTGCGTGCCCGGGAGGCGGGACCGGCGGATCCCGCCCCGCTGCTGGTCGACGGCCGGGAACTGCATGCCGGAGTGTCCGGCGTCGACGAGGTGGAGTTCCGGCTCGCGGCGCACAGCGGGGCGCAGTCGCTACCGATCAGCAAGAGCGCGTCCGGCGGCGAGCTGTCCCGGGTGATGTTGGCGCTCGAGGTGGTACTCGCCGGTTCGGACCGCGGCGCGACGATGGTGTTCGACGAGGTCGACGCCGGCGTCGGCGGGCGCGCTGCGGTGGAGATCGGGCGTCGGCTCGCCCGTCTCGCGAGGACCCACCAGGTGATCGTCGTGACCCACCTGCCACAGGTCGCGGCTTTCGCCGACACGCATCTGGTGGTCGACAAGACCGACGACGTCCGGAGCGGAGTCGACAGCGGAGTGCGCACCCTCACCGAGGACGAGCGTGTCGTGGAACTGGCGCGCATGTTGGCGGGCCTCGACGACACCGAGACCGGACGCGCCCACGCCGAGGAACTGTTGACGATCGCGGGGCAGGAGCGCAGCGCCGCGTTCGCCTGAGTCGAAACAGACTTTTCAGTTGGCATTGTGTGACTGGTGTGGTATTTGATACGGCGCGCCTCCCGTGTGATCGCCGAGTGACGGGTGATGATCGACGGCATGAAGATGCCGGCGCTGCTCTCCCGTAAGACCGAAACGCTGCCCGGAATCAGTGGCATTGCCCGCGTCGACCGCGACACCGGCAAGCTGCTGCGCCGCGTCGGGCACGGCGACATCGTCGTGTTGGACGAGATCGACCTCGATCGCGTCACCGCGGACGCGCTGGTGGGGGCCGGCGTCCTGGCTGTCGTCAACGCCTCGATGTCGATTTCCGGGCGCTACCCGAATCTGGGCCCGGAGGTCCTCGTCGCGAACGGCATCACGCTGATCGACGCACCGGGCACCGACCTGATGAAGGTCGTCAAGGACGGCTCCAAGATCCGACTGCACGAGGGCGCCGTCTACGCCGGCGAGCGCCTGCTGGTCCAGGGCGAGGAACAGGTCGAGGCCGAGATCTCCGATCGGATGATCGAAGCGAAGACCGGTCTCGTCGATCACCTGGAAGCATTCTCCGGCAACACGATCGAGTTCATCCGCTCCGAGAGCCCCTTGCTGATCGACGGGGTCGGCGTGCCGGACATCGATGTGGACCTGAAGGATCGGCATGTGGTGGTGGTCGCAGACGGCCCCGACCACCTCGCCGACCTCAAGAGTCTCAAGCCGTTCATCAAGGAGTACTCGCCGATCCTGATCGGCGTCGGAGCAGGAGCCGACTCGTTGGCCAAGGCCGGCTACCGTCCCGATCTGATCGTCGGCGACCCCGACGGCATCACCGCCGAAACGCTCAAGTGCGGCGCGGAGGTGGTGCTACCTGCCGACCCGGACGGCCACGCGCAGGGACTCTCGCGCATCCAGGACCTCGGCATCGGCGCGATGACGTTTCCGGCCTCCGCGTCGCCGTCGGATCTGGCGCTGTTACTCGCCGATCATCACGGTGCGTCCCTCATCGTCACGGTCGGCACCACGGTGTCCCTCGACGAGTTCTTCGACCGCGGTCGCCGGGACACCAACCCGGCCGCGTTCATGACGCGGCTGAAGGTGGGGCCGAAACTCGTCGACGCCAAGGCGGTTTCGACGCTGTACAGCAGCCGGGTGTCGGGCGCGGCAGTAGCGCTGCTGGTTCTGGCGGCGCTCACCGCGGTGATCGTCGCTCTGGTGGTGTCCAACATCGGCGGTGACGCGATGGACTGGGCGATCGACACGTGGAACAGCTTCGCGCTGTGGGTTCAGGGGCTCTTCAAGTGATTTCGATGCGTCAACATGCCATCTCGATAGCGGCGATCTTCCTGGCACTGGCCATCGGTGTGGTGCTGGGTTCGGGTTTGCTCTCGAACGGGATGCTCTCGGGCCTACGCGACGACAAGGCCGATCTGCAGAGCCGGATCGAGGACCTCAACACGACCAACAACCAGTTGAACGAACAACTGACCGCCGCGGACGGATTCGACTCCGTGGTGTCCGACCGCATCGTGCGGGACACCCTCGCGCAACGGTCCGTCGTCGTCGTGACCACGCCCGATGCCGATCCGGGTGAGGCCGAGGGAATCAACCGGTTGATCGGCCAGGCCGGCGGGAATGTGACCGGCCGCGTCGCCCTCACGAAGTCGTTCGTGGATTCGGTGAACGGCGACCAGCTGCGCACTACTGTGACGAACGTCATCCCCGCCGGGATCCAGCTGCGAACCGGCGCCGTCGACCAGGGCAGCCTGGCCGGGGACCTGCTGGGATCGGTGCTGCTGCTCGATCCGCAGACCGCGCAGCCACAGACCACCCCCGAAGAACGGGCCCTCGCCCTCGATGCGCTGCGGGGCGGAGGCTTCGTCGACTTCGACGGCAACGTCGCGCCCGCACAGTTCGCGATCGTCCTCACCGGCAGCGGTGACCCCGAGAACACCAGTGGCAATCGTGGCGCCGTGATCGCGCGCTTCGCGGCGGCGATGGACGGCCGCGGCGCCGGTGCGGTGCTGGTCGGGCCGCCGGCGGCAGCGGAGGGCAGTGGCCCGATCGCCGTCGCGCGTGCCGACGCAGGGGTCTCGGCGACCCTCTCGACGGTCGACAACGTCGATCGGGAATCGGGCCGCATCACCACGGTGCTCGCACTGCAGGAGCAGCTCGGCGGCGGCGCCGGCCGCTACGGAACCGGGCCGGGAGCGACCTCGGTGACGGTCGGGGCGCCGGCGCAGTAGCGGCTGCGGTCGGGCGACTGTGATGCCTGTCGCTCCGCAACACGTACGCCGCGCGCGGCGACTGCGCGAGAAGGTGTTACCGTGAAGTCCCGTGGGTCGGCAGGCCCCCAGCAGCTTCAACTCAGACCAAGTCCTGCACAGTCGTCACGGGAGCCCCTTTGCCACAGTCACGCATCCAGTCGCGTAGCGCCACCAAGCACATCTTCGTGAGCGGGGGTGTCGCCTCCTCCCTCGGTAAGGGATTGACCGCTTCCAGCCTCGGTGAGCTGCTCACCGCGCGCGGGCTGCGCGTGACCATGCAGAAGCTCGACCCTTACCTCAACGTCGACCCCGGAACGATGAACCCGTTCCAGCACGGTGAGGTCTTCGTCACCGAGGACGGCGCCGAGACCGACCTCGACGTCGGGCACTACGAGCGCTTCCTCGACCGCGACCTCAACGCCTTCGCGAACGTCACCACCGGCCAGGTGTACTCGGCGGTCATCGCCAAGGAGCGCCGCGGCGAGTACCTGGGCGACACCGTCCAGGTGATCCCGCACATCACCGACGAGATCAAGAGCCGCATCCTCGCCATGGCGGGTGCCGACGCCCAGGGCCATGTGCCGGACGTCGTGATCACCGAGATCGGTGGCACCGTCGGCGACATCGAGTCGCAGCCCTTCCTCGAGGCCGCGCGCCAGGTCCGCCACGACGTGGGCCGCGAGAACGTCTTCTTCCTGCACGTGTCGCTCGTTCCGTACCTCGGGCCGTCCGGCGAGCTCAAGACCAAGCCGACGCAGCACTCGGTCGCGGCCCTGCGCAACATCGGTATCCAGCCCGACGCGCTGATCCTGCGCTGCGACCGCGACGTGCCGCAGGCACTCAAGTCGAAGATCGCGCTGATGTGCGACGTCGACGTCGACGCGTGCATCTCCACACCCGACGCGCCGTCGATCTACGACATCCCCAAGGTGCTGCACCGCGAGGGCCTCGACGCGTACGTCGTCCGCCAGCTCGGTCTGCCGTTCCGAGACGTGGACTGGACCGTGTGGGGTGACCTGCTCGATCGTGTCCACAACCCGCGCGAGACCGTCAAGGTCGCCCTGGTCGGAAAGTACGTGGACCTGCCGGACGCCTACCTGTCGGTCACCGAGGCGCTGCGGGCCGGCGGCTTCGCGCACCGTTCGAAGGTCGAGATCTCGTGGGTGCCGTCCGACGAGTGCGAGACCGAGGAAGGTGCCCGGGCCGCTATCGGCGGAGTCGACGCCGTCCTGATCCCGGGCGGTTTCGGTATCCGTGGCATCGAGGGCAAGCTGGGCGCGATCCGTTTCGCCCGCACCCACAAGATTCCGCTGCTCGGTCTGTGCCTGGGCCTGCAGGCCGTGGTCATCGAGGCGGCCCGCTCGGTGGGTCTCGAGGACGCGAACTCGGAGGAGTTCGATCCCGACACCAAGCATCCCGTCATCTCGACGATGGCCGATCAGGAACAGATCGTCGCCGGTGAGGCCGATCTGGGTGGCACGATGCGTCTCGGCGCGTACCCGGCCGTGCTGGAGAAGGGCTCCGTCGTCGCCGCGGCGTACGGCAGCGAGAACGTCGCCGAGCGCCACCGTCACCGCTACGAGGTCAACAACGCGTACCGGAGCCGGATCGCCAAGAGCGGCCTCGTGTTCTCGGGCACCTCGCCCGACGGTCACCTCGTCGAGTTCGTCGAGCTGCCCGCGGACAAGCACCCGTTCTTCGTTGCCACGCAGGCACATCCGGAGCTCAAGAGCCGTCCGACCCGCCCGCACCCGCTGTTCTCGGCGTTCATCGGCGCGGCTCTCGACTACAAGGCTGCCGAGCAGCTTCCCGTCGAGGTCACCGACGTCAGCGCATCGTCGCCGGCGGACGCTGCCGAGGCGGCTACCGCGGACAGCGTCGGATAACCCCCGATGAGCCTGCCGGGGGAACACGAGTTCGACACCGTCGCCTCACGCGACGTGTACAGCGGGGCGATCGTGGCCCTGCGGGTGGACCGGGTTGCCATGCCCGGCGGGCGGGAAGCCGATCGTGAGGTCGTCGAGCACCACGGGGCTGTTGCCGTGGCGGTGCTCGACGACCTCGATCGGCTGGTGCTGATCCGGCAGTACCGGCATCCGCTGGGCCGGCGACTGTGGGAGTTGCCGGCCGGGTTGCTCGACGAGCCCGGGGAAGCGCCGCTCGACGCGGCCCGCCGGGAGCTGGCCGAGGAGACGGGCCTCGATGCCGACGACTGGTCGATCCTCGTCGACGTGGCGCTCTCACCCGGGTTCACGGACGAGAGTGTTCGCGTGTTCCTGGCGACCGGCGTGCACGACGTCGAACGGCCGGACGCCCACGACGAGGAAGCCGACCTCGAGATAGCAAGGGTGCCGCTCGACGATGCCGTGTCCATGGCGCTGCGGGGCGACATCGTGAACGCGACCGCGGTGTCGGGAATTCTCGCGCTCGCCGCGGCACGCGCGCGGGGGGAGGATCTGCGGTCTGCCGATGCGGCATGGGTGGACCGGCCGGACGCCTTCGCCCGCCGCAAGCACGGTCGGGCCGGGCACGGATCCGCATGACGGAGCTGGGCGGTCTGATCGACTCGTATCTGGACCACCTGGCCGTCGAGCGGGGTGCCGCACGCAACACCCTCACGTCGTACCGCCGCGACCTGGATCGCTACGCACGGTTCCTCGAAGCGCGGGGGACGGATGACATCCGGTCGGTCACCGAGACGGACGTCAGCGAGTTCGTCGTCGCTCTGCGCAAGGGCGATCCGGCGGACGGAGTGGTTGCGCTGGCGCCCAGTTCGGCGGCACGGGCGCTCATCGCGGTCCGCGGACTGCACCGGTTCGCGGCGGCAGAAGGCGTGACCAGCGGGGACGTCGCGCGGGCGGTGAAACCCCCGACCCCGGGACGCCGGCTGCCCAAGTCGCTCCCGCTCGACGAGGTACTCGCGATCCTCGAAGCGTCCGGCGGCGACGGTTCCGCGGACAACCCGCGCACGCTGCGTGACCGGGCGCTGCTCGAACTCCTCTACTCGACCGGCGCCCGCATCTCGGAAGCCGTCGGTCTCGATGTCGACGACCTGGACACACAGTCGCGTTCGGTGCTGCTGCGCGGCAAAGGCGGCAAGGAGCGCGTGGTCCCGGTGGGACGGCCCGCGATCACCGCGATCGACAACTATCTGGTTCGAGGGCGGCCGGCGTTGTCGGTGCGGGGTGGTCCGGCGCTGTTCCTCAACGTCCGTGGCGGGCGGCTGTCCCGGCAGAGCGCGTGGCAGGTCCTGCACACCGCGGCCGAGAAGGCCGGCATCGCGGTCGCGGTGTCGCCGCACACGCTGCGCCACTCGTTCGCGACACACCTGCTCGACGGCGGCGCTGACGTGCGTGTCGTGCAGGAACTCCTCGGCCACGCCTCGGTGACGACGACGCAGATCTACACCCTGGTCACGGTGGGTGCGCTCCGCGAGGTATGGGCGCAGGCGCATCCCAGAGCGCGCTGACGCGGTTGCGTGTTGGGCGTCGTTCGAGATCACGAAGCGGTAGCGTTACGGCATCAGTCAGCGACAGGATGGGACCTACAGGACAGGGGAGCATCGGACCGTGGTGACACCGCAGCCGCCGGAGGCGGAGCCAGCGCACCCGCATTCCAGGGGCGCGCTGTCGTACGCAGAGAATGTCGAACCGGTACCGGACGCGCCGCTCGGCCCCACCGGGCGTCCGTTGCGGGAGATACCCGAGCCGGGACCGGTCACCGCGCACGGGCCCGCTCGGATCATCGCGATGTGCAACCAGAAGGGCGGCGTCGGCAAGACCACGTCGACGATCAACCTGGGCGCCTCGCTGGCACAGTACGGTCGGCGAGTGTTGCTCGTCGACCTGGATCCGCAGGGCGCGCTGTCCGCAGGTCTCGGCGTCGCGCACCACGATCTGGAGCTGACGGTCCACAACCTGCTGGTGGAGCGCACGTCGATCGACGACGTGCTGATGCGCACCCGGATCGACGGACTGGACCTGCTGCCCAGCAACATCGACCTGTCGGCAGCCGAGATCCAGTTGGTCACCGAAGTCGGTCGTGAGCAGACACTCGGCCGCGTGCTCCATCCGGTTCTGGACCGCTACGACTACGTGCTGATCGACTGCCAGCCGTCGCTCGGTCTGCTCACCGTCAACGCGCTCGCGTGCGCCGACAGTGTGATCATCCCGATGGAGTGCGAGTACTTCTCGCTGCGCGGTCTCGCGCTGCTCAACGACACCGTCGACAAGGTCCGAGACCGGCTCAATCCGCGCCTGTCGCTCGAGGGCATCGTCGTCACGATGTTCGACGCCCGCACGCTGCACGCCCGTGAGGTGATGTCGCGCGTCGTCGAGGTGTTCGGTGACCTCGTCTACGACACCGTGATCAACCGCACCGTGCGCTTCCCGGAAACCAGCGTGGCCGGAGAGCCGATCGTCACGTGGGCCCCCAAGTCCGGCGGCGCCGAGGCCTACCGGGCACTGGCCCGTGAGGTCATCCATCGCAGCGGCCGGTAGTGGTCGTGGCCACCGACGTCGTCACGGAGGCTCCCGCCGCAGACGGACCCTCGGGGTTCCGGCTGCGGCTGCGCAACTTCGAAGGGCCCTTCGATCTGCTGCTGACGCTGATCAGCCAGCACCAACTCGACGTCACGGAGGTTGCGCTCGCGGAGGTCACCGACGAGTTCATCTCGTACACACGCAGTCTCGGCAGCGAACTGGAGCTGGACCAGACGACGGAGTTCCTGGTGGTCGCCGCGACGCTGCTCGACCTGAAGGCCGCGCGTCTGCTGCCCGCCGGTGAGGTGGACGACGACGAGGACCTGGCGCTCCTCGAGGCGCGAGATCTGCTGTTCGCCCGGCTTCTGCAGTACCGCGCGTACAAGCAGGTGGCGCAACTGTTCGGTGAACTCGAGTCGGCCGCGCTGCGCCGCTACCCGAGGTCGGTGTCGGTGGAGGAGCGCTACGTCGGTCTGCTCCCCGAGGTGCTTCTCGGGGTCGACCCCCTCCAATTCGCGGAGATCGCGGCCACCGCGTTCCGTCCACGCCCGGTTCCGACGGTGGGCCTCGACCATCTGCACGCACCGACAGTGTCGGTTCCGGAGCAGGCCGCCCGGGTCCTGGAACTGCTGCGGGAACGCGGCGCCGGCGTGTGGACACCGTTCGGGGCGCTGATCGCGGAGTGCGACGTCCAGGTACAGATCGTCGCCCGGTTCCTGGCGCTGCTCGAGCTGTACCGAGAGCAAGCGGTGCTGTTCGAGCAGCCCGAACCGCTGGGTGAGCTGATGGTGAGCTGGACCGGTGAGGACCGGACGGCTCCCGCGACCGAGGAGGACTACGGATGACGTCCGTCGGCAGCGACGACGTGGGAACAGACGACGCCCGATCGTTCGAGGACGAGTTCACGGAGCTGCCCGACTCCGAACTCGCCGCGGCACTCGAATCGATGCTCCTCGTGGTCGACACCCCGGCCTCGTCGGCGATGCTCGCCGACGTCGTCGGTGTTCCCGAGGCACGGGTCGAGACGATGCTGCGGACGATGGCGGCGGACTTCACCGAGCGGGGCAGTGGCATCGACCTGCGCTACGCGGGTGACGGGTGGCGCTTCTACACCCGTACCGAGTACGCGCCGTACGTCGAGCGACTGCTACTCGACGGCGCCCGCTCCAAGCTCACCCGGGCGGCCCTCGAGACCCTGGCCGTCATCGCCTACCGGCAGCCGCTGACCCGCGCGCGGATCAGCGCGGTGCGTGGCGTCAACGTGGACGGCGTGATCCGCTCGCTGTTGGCGCGCGGTCTGATCACGGAGGCGGGTGTGGACACGGACTCCGGAGCGACCACCTACGCGACGACGGAACTGTTCCTCGAGCGCCTCGGGCTGGCGTCTTTGGCGGATCTGCCACCGCTCGCGCCGCTGCTTCCGGACGTCGATGTGATCGATGACATCACCGAGAGTCTGGAAGCCGATCCACGATTTGCGAGAATGGACAGGTCTACGTCGTCATCGGGGTCGACGGCGACCGCGCCGGACCCCGGGATCGACATCGAAAACTGACAGGGATCAAAAGTGAACAAGCCCGCTCGCCGTGATGGCACACCGGACCGTAAGAAGAGGCAGCCCGCCAAGGGCGCCGCCCGATCCACCGCTGCGAACAAGCAGCAGACGAACAAGCGGGGCAAGCCGAAGTCGGCCAAGCCCCAGCGCGCCCAGGCGCAGTCGCACACTCCCACGATCAGCAACGCGAAGCCCGCGAAGCACCAGTACGCCGACGTCGACCGCGAGCGTGCGCCGATGAAGGGCGACGGTGTGCGCTTGCAGAAGGTGCTCGCGCAGGCCGGCGTCGCCTCCCGGCGCGCCGCGGAGGAACTCATCGACCAGGGCCGGGTCGAGGTCGACGGTCGCATCGTCCTCGAACAGGGCCTGCGCGTCGATCCCGAGAACGCCATCGTCCGCGTCGACGGCATCCGCGTCGTCGTGAAGAAGGACCTCGTCCACATCGCGCTGAACAAGCCGCGTGGCTGGCAGTCGACGATGTCCGACGACCTCGGCCGTCCCTGCATCGGTGACATCGTCTCCGAGCGCGTCTCGGCCGGTCAGCGCCTGTTCCACGTCGGCCGTCTCGACGCCGACACCGAAGGCCTGATCCTGCTCACCAACGACGGGGACCTCGCGCACCGGCTGATGCACCCGTCGTACGAGGTGCCGAAGACCTACCTGGCCACCGTCCAGGGCGTCGTCGACCGCAACGTCGGAAAGACCCTCAAGGCCGGCGTCGAACTCGACGACGGGCCCGCGAAGGTCGACGCGTTCACGCTCCTCGACGTCAACGGTGGCAAGTCGCTGGTCCGCGTCGTGCTGCACGAGGGCCGCAAGCACATCGTGCGCCGCCTCCTCGAAGCCGTCGGGCACCCGGTGGTGCGGTTGGTCCGCACCGACATCGGCAATGTCGCGCTCGGCGACGGTCGTCCCGGCACCCTGCGGGTTCTCGGTCGCGGCGAGGTCGGCGGCCTGTACGGGGCGGTGGGTCTGTGACGGACGGGACCGCGCTGGTCGTCGCGATCGACGGCCCGTCCGGCACCGGCAAGTCCAGTGTGTCGCGCAGGGTCGCGATCGCCCTCGGCGCGCGCTACCTCGACACCGGGGCGATGTACCGCATCGCGACGCTGCACGTACTGCGTCACGGCGTCGACCTCGGTGACCCGGCCGCGATCGCGAAGGTCACGGCGTCGCTGCCGCTGTCGATCGGCACCGATCCCGAGGCTGACGGTGTGCAACTGGCCGGCGAGGACGTCACCGCCGAGATTCGGGGCGCGGCCGTCACTCAGGCCGTGTCCGCGGTGTCCGCGGTACCCGAGGTCCGGACGTTCCTGGTGGATCTGCAGCGCCGCATCGTGGCGCAGGCGGGGCGGATCGTCGTCGAAGGCCGCGACATCGGCACGGTGGTCCTGCCGGACGCGGACGTGAAGATCTTCCTGACGGCCTCCGCGGAGGCGCGGGCGACGCGGCGCAACGCCCAGAACATCGCCGAGGGGCGCGGTGACGACTTCGCCGCCGTCCTCGCCGACGTGCAGCGTCGCGACCACCTCGATTCCACCCGCGCGGTATCTCCGTTGCGCCCGGCGGAGGATTCGGTGACGGTGGACACCAGCGAACTGGGCATCGAAGACGTGATCGGCAGGTTGCTGCTGGTGGTAGGCGACAGAACTGGAGCAGTGCAGTGACCGACGATTATTCAGCAGATTCGGCGACCGAGTACGCCGGCGACGGAATCTGGAGCGAGGAATCCGACTGGGACCTCGCCGACTTCCTCGACGGCGAGGACGCCGAGGAGCACGTCGCCGTACCGACACTCGCAGTGGTCGGACGGCCGAACGTGGGCAAGTCCACGCTCGTCAACCGCATCATCGGCCGTCGTGAGGCCGTCGTCGAGGACATCCCCGGCGTCACGCGTGACCGCGTCTCGTACGACGCCAACTGGGCCGGACGCCGATTCATGGTGCAGGACACCGGTGGCTGGGAGCCCGACGCGAAGGGGCTGCAGCAGTCGGTCGCCCGTCAGGCCGAGTTGGCCATGAACACCGCCGACGCGATCCTGCTCGTGGTCGACGCCGTCGTCGGCGCGACCGCGACGGACGAGGCCGCGGTGCGCGTGCTGCGCCGGTCCAAGACCCCGGTCATCCTCGTCGCGAACAAGGTCGACGACGCCCGCACCGAGGCCGAGGCCGCTGCACTGTGGTCGCTCGGTCTGGGCGAACCGCACATGGTGAGCGCCACGCACGGCCGCGGCACCGGCGATCTGCTCGACGAGGTTCTGCGGGTGCTGCCGGAGACTCCGCGCGAGGGCACCGGCGGCGGCGGGCCGCGGCGTGTCGCGCTCGTCGGCAAGCCGAACGTCGGCAAGTCGAGCCTGCTCAACAAGCTGTCCGGTGACGAGCGTTCGGTGGTGCACGACGTCGCCGGCACCACCGTCGACCCCGTCGACTCGCTCGTCGAGCTGGGCGGCAAGGTGTGGAAGTTCGTCGACACCGCCGGCCTGCGCAAGAAGGTCAGCCACGCCAGTGGCCACGAGTTCTACGCGTCGCTGCGCACCAAGTCGGCGATCGAGGCCGCCGAGGTCGCGATCCTGCTGATCGACGCGTCGAAGCCGATCACCGAGCAGGACCTGCGCGTCCTGAGCATGGTGGCGGACACGGGCCGGGCACTGGTGCTCGCCTTCAACAAGTGGGACCTGGTCGACGAGGACCGGCGTCTGATGCTCGAGAAGGAGATCGATCGCGAACTGGTCCGCGTGCCGTGGGCGCAGCGGGTCAACATCTCCGCGCACACCGGCCGGGCCGTCCAGAAGCTCGTCCCCGCGCTCGACACGGCGTTGGAGTCGTGGGACAAGCGCATTCCGACCGGACGCCTCAACAACTGGCTCAAGGAGGTCGTGGCGGCCACGCCGCCGCCGATGCGTGGCGGACGCCTGCCGCGCATCATGTTCGCGACGCAAGCGGGCACCCGCCCGCCGACCTTCGTGCTGTTCACCACCGGCTTCCTCGAGGCCGGCTACCGCCGCTTCCTGGAGCGTCGCCTGCGGGAGGAGTTCGGCTTCGACGGCAGTCCCGTCCGCATCTCCGTGCGGGTCCGGGAGAAGCGGGACCGCGGCAACAAGAGGCGCTGATCGTCCGACGTCGCACGGGTTTCGGTGGCCAACCGGCACCGGACTCGTGCGGCGGGGGCAGCGGAAGCCCGAAAGTTGCCTCTGACCTGGCGATTCGCTTTCCGGAGCGACACTGTTGTAATCTTCTGAGGCGCCCGAACGAGGGCGTGGACGGGCTGTGGCGCAGCTTGGTAGCGCACTTGACTGGGGGTCAAGTGGTCGCAGGTTCAAATCCTGTCAGCCCGACCGAAAAAGTCCCAGGTGATCATTCACCTGGGACTTTTGTCGTTCCGACGGCGGCTCCCGGGTCGGCCCGCGGACGTCGACGTCAGCGGTGGTCCGAACGGCTGCTCACGTCCGTGATCGCGTCGGTCCACGTGCGGTGGGCGTCGATCAGTTCACGGGTTCCGCCGGAGACCTTCCAGACACCCCAGTGCCCGACATGGGCGCCGGCGTCGAGCTTGCGAATCGCCCACGGCGCCGAGATCCGGGTACGGCGGACGGGGAGGCCGAGGATGCGTCGCATCTCCTCGTACGGGATCGCGTCGGTCATCTGGATCTCACGCGAACTCGGGGCAGTAGGAGACCGTCGCTGCTCCCAGGACGTTCGTGATCTCGGGCGTCGTGTAGCGGCCGTCGCCCACGTAGTCGGTGGTGACGTCGGCCTTGCTGCGGCCCCGGTAGAGCGAGTTGCACATCGACAGCCCGAGACGGATCTGGTCGCTCTCCGACTTCTCCATCAACGTGAACTCGGTGATGTACGACAGGAACAGCAGATCCTCGGTGCTCAGTTCCGTGGTCGGTTCGAGGACGCGTGCCGAATCCGCTTCGGGTGCGGGGACGCGCGCGGTGGTGCCCTGCTCGGTCGCCGGTGTGACGGCCGGGGTGGTCTGGATGCGCGGCAGGGCGTCGACGGGGGTCGTCACGGCGGCCGGTGCCGGGGCCGCACGCGAGATGACGACCGGCTCTCCGTCGGTCGGGGTGCCGCTGCACCCCGTGAGAATCAAAGCAGAGGTGGAGAGGGCGGAGAAGAGGCCGAGCCGAGCCGAGCGAATCACGATGCGCGATCTTTCCTTACCTGTCCGAGAGGCGCGCTGCCGGGGGCGGCATCGACTGAACCGTCAGTTCAGTCGGGCATCGGGCCGGGTGACGGGCATGACGATCTCGGTGCGTGGATCGGGCACGTTCGGGCCGTCGAGGTAGCACTCCCACGCCTCCCCGACGGTGAGGTAACCGTGTTCGGCGATCCATGACGTCAACGCGATGTACGCGGGTTCGACCGTGTCGTAGCCGCCCACATGGACGGTGGTGACGACCGGTCCCGCAGGCAGCGCGGTCGGCTCCACCTCTCCGTCCGGAGCGATCTCACGGTCGAGCGGGAAGCCCGCCTCGACGTTCCACACGCCGCCCGGAAGCGGGCGGTACCGAGCGAACGGCGGACCCGCGAGCGCTGTCCCGGAACGCTCCGCGACCGCGACGACCTCACGGAACGCTGCCCCGATGAAGTCGGCGATCCGGTCGACGGTGACGTCGCCTGCCACGACTCCCGCTGGCTGCTCGTCGCGGTCCTGAAACCGGATGTCGTAGCTCACGATTCGTCTCCCGCGGGAAAGCCTTCGAAGCCTGCCACACACCGGGCATCGGATCGGGTGGCGCGGCGGCGGCACTCGGGGCCGCGGAGGCCGCACCGGAACCGGTGGGAGAGAAAGCGCGACGACATGTTCATCCGAACCCCAATCGCAGGCACTCACGATATCGGGGGACCTGGCTGCATGGGGGATGATCGATCGAACAGCGGTGCGGGGTGCGGGAGGCGGACATGGCGGAGGCGAAGCGGCTGTCGAAGAACGAGATCCGGGCGAGGCTCGACGACTTCGACGCGATGACGGTACCGCTGGGGGAGCGGCGTGCCGCAGCCGTCGTGATCGCCGTGATGCAGGGCGAGGACGGCATTCCGGTCTTTCCTCTGACGTTGCGGCCCGCGAAGATGCGGGCGCACGCGGGCCAGTTCGCACTGCCCGGCGGGCGCCTTGACGCCGGTGAGACCGCGCAGGATGCCGCGCTGCGCGAGCTGGCCGAGGAACTCGGCGTCGAGGTCGATCCCGAGAACGTGCTCGGCCGTCTCGACGACTACGTGACGCGGTCCGGCTACGTCATGACCCCGTTCGTGGTGTGGTCGGACCGGTCCGTCGACTCGGTGGTGCCCAGTCCGGCCGAGGTGGCCCACGTGTTCGCGGTTCCGCTGGACGAACTCGACGTGCCGACACAGCTGACCGACATACCCGGATCGGGCGAGCCGGTGGCGTGCTGGCCGTTCCGAGGCGAGCACATCCATGCGCCCACCGGGGCCGTGATCCACCAGTTCTGCGAGGTCGTGCTGCACGGCAGACACACCCGGGTGTCCGCGTTCGCGCAGCCCAGCTTCGCGTGGCGCTGAAATCGGCGTGAACGACGGCCGTCCGGACTAGCGTCAGCGCGGTGACCCTCCTGCGATCGGCGTTGCGCGCACTCGACCGCACCGGGATCGAGCCGGTGGCCTGGCAGCCGCCCGCCGCGCCCGCGCTCACCGGCGTGCTCGCGCCAGGTCGCCAGCTCGACGCGACCGAACAGTGGAAGCTCCCTACGGGCCGGGGTCCCGAGGACGTCGCCGTCGACGGTGAGGGACGCGTGATCACCGGGGGCGAGGACGGACGGCTGTGGCGTTTCGACGCCGACGGCAGACCCACCGAACTCGCCCACACCGGAGGCCGGCCACTCGGCGTCGAGGTGCTGGGCGACGGCCGATACCTGGTCTGCGACAGCGAACGGGGGCTGCTGCGCGTCGACGAGACCGGACGCGTGGAGTTGCTCGCGGACACCGCTCTCGGTACTCCGCTGCTCGCATGCAACAACTCGGCCGTCGCGCGGGACGGTGTCGTGTACTTCACCGACTCGTCGTCGAGGTTCACCGTGCCGAACCACCGCCTGGATCTGCTCGAGCATTCGGGTACCGGCAGACTGCTCCGCTTCGATCCGGGCACCGGTGAGATCGACTTGCTCGCGAGTGGGCTGCAGTTCGCGAACGGGGTGGGGCTCGCGCGTGACGAGTCGTTCGTGGTGGTCGCCGAGACCGGGTCCTACCGGATCCAGCGGGTCGAGCTGACCGGTCCGCGCACGGGCGCGGTGTCGGTCTGGGCGGACAACCTGCCGGGTATTCCCGACAATGTCGCGTCGCAGACCGCCGACGGTATCTTCTGGGTGGCGCTGTACAGCCCGCGAATGCCACTGCTCGACCGAGTGGCCCCGCACCCGACCCTGCGCGTCCTGACAGCGAACCTGCCGGCGTTCGTCCAACCGGACCCGGAACACCGCGCGTGGGTCCTCGGCCTCGATGCGGCTGGGCGCATCGTCCACAGCCTGCAGGGCGGGAAGGGCAGCTACTCGCCGGTCACGGGCGTCCGCGAAACCCCCGAATGGCTGTACCTCGGCAGCCTCACCGCCGGGGCGATCGCCCGCGTGCCCCGCAACACGCTCGGCATCTGAGCGCCGCGGCCCTGCCCGGTCGGTCGCTGAAATGCGACACCGCATGTGGAAGGGTGGCGTACCGACACAGCACGGGAGCCGAGAGGATCGTTGGTGGACGCGGTAGGACAGCAGAACGTGAGCTCCAGTCCCGGCGCCGACCGCATTCTCACGATCCCCAACGTTCTGAGCATGATCCGGTTGGCGGGCGTGCCGCTGTTCCTGTATCTGCTGCTGGGACCGCAGGCCGACGGCTGGGCGTTGGCAGTGCTGATGCTCAGTGGATTCACGGACTGGGCGGACGGCAAACTGGCCCGCCTGCTGAACCAGATGTCGCGCCTCGGGGCCCTGCTCGATCCGTTCGTCGACCGTCTGTACGTCATCTCGACGCTCGTCGCGTTCGTCCTGCGCGACATCATCCCGTGGTGGCTCGCCGCGATCCTGATCGGGCGCGATCTGATCCTCGCGCTCACGCTCCCGGTGTACCGCCGTCGGGGTCTTCCCCCGCCGGACGTGATCTACCTCGGCAAGGCCGCGACGTTCGCGTTGATGTTCGCACTCCCGATCCTGCTGGCCGCCCAGAGCGACTGGGCAGGAGCGTCGATCGCGAACGCCTGGGGCTACGCACTGCTCGTGTGGGGAACGGTGCTCTACGTCTGGACCGCGGGCATCTACATCGCGAAAGCGGTCGGCGTGGCGCGCGCGGTGGCCCGGAGCGGCCCGTGAGCGACGCGCCCCGGTCGGTGCGACGGAATCCGGTCCCGTCGCTGCTGAAGTCCCTCATGAACGATCACCTCGACCCCGGATACGCCGGGGCGGCTGCGGATCGGGAACAGGGGCACTCGAAGCCGCCCCGCATCGCGGCCGGCGCGTGGATCGCGCTCGGGGCGCTGCTGGTGGGAATGGTGTTCGGCATCGCGTACGCGCAGGCGTCGTCGTCGGCCTCCGACGCGGACGCGACCCGAGCCGAGATGCTGACGAAGGTGCGTGACGCCGAGGACCGCGGCCGCAGCCTCGCCACCACACGCGACGATCTGACCGCACGCGTCGACGACCTGCGGGCCAAGGTGCTCGCCGGCGACGCGGAGGGCGCCCAGCTGCTCACCGAACTGCGAACCCTCGAGTCCGCCGCCGCGGCGGAACCCGTGCACGGACCCGGCATCGTCGTGACGTTGACCGACCCTGCCGCCCGCCCCGACCTGTCGGACTCGTCACAGCGGGTGCCGGGCTCGCCGCAGTCCGGTGTGCTCGACCGGGATCTGCAGTCCGTCGTCAATGCGCTCTGGGCCAGCGGAGCGGAAGCCGTCGCCGTCGGCGACGTCCGGATCGGTCCGGGCGTCACGATCCGCCAAGCGGGCGGGGCGATGCTCGTCGACAATCAGCCCGTGCCGTCGCCCTACCGGGTCTCGGCCATCGGACCGCCCGCCAAGTTGCAGACGAGTTTCGTCGTGAGCGACGCCTACCTTCGGATGGCGGCGGTCCGCGATTTCTACGGCGTGGGCTTCACCATCGCCGAGTCGGACGACCTGCAGCTGCCCGCTGCGGCAGGTCGTGAAGTGCGGTACGCAAAGGAAACGGGGGCCCCGTGAAAGTGAAGGGTGGATACGCGCTCTACGGAGTGCTCGCACTCGTCGTCGGCATCGTCGTCGGGGTCGTGTTCAGCCCGCAGGTGCCCGACGCCGTCCAGCCCTATCTGCCGATCGCCGTGGTCGCCGCCCTCGACGCCGTCTTCGGCGGCCTGCGTGCCTACCTCGACGAGATCTTCGACTCGAAGGTCTTCGTCGTGTCCTTCGTGTTCAACGTTCTCGTCGCCGCGCTGATCGTCTGGCTCGGTGACCAACTGGGCGTCGGAACACAGCTGTCCACCGCGATCATCGTCGTGCTCGGCATCCGCATCTTCGGGAACGCGGCCGCACTGCGGCGGCGCCTGTTCGGAGCGTGATCGGCATGCAGGACAACGGGACTCCCACCGGGCCACGGACCGACGGGCGGCACGAGATGCCGTCGAAGGGACCGGCACGATCCCGCGCGCGTTTCGGGTTCGGACTGCTCGCGGTCCTGCTCATGGCAGCGCTGGGTGTGGCGATCGCGACGCAGGTGACCAGTACCGGCTCGGGCGACAACCTCGACTCTGCCCGCCCCGCGGACCTGCTCGTCGTTCTCGGCAACCTCAACCAGCGCGAGGCGGCGCTGCGGCAGGAGATCGCCGGACTCGAACAGACCCTGTCGAAACTCGAGGCCGGTGGGGGCGGTTCGGGCGCCGCGCTCGACGAGGCGAAGGCCCGCCTGTCGGCGCTCTCCATCCAGGTCGGCACGGTGGCCGCGACCGGACCCGGGGTGACGCTGACGATCCAGGATCCCGGCAGGTCGGTCGGCTCCGAGGTGATCCTCGACCTACTGCAGGAACTGCGGGCCGCGGGAGCGGAGGCGATCGAGATGCAGGGTGCCGGTGCGGACCCGATCCGGATCGGGGTGGACTCGTGGGTCAGCGGCGGCGGGGGCGACATCACGGTCGACGGGCGCAAGGTGTCCGCGCCGTTCCGCGTCGTCGCGATCGGTGATCCGCCGACGCTGGCTGCGGCCCTGAACATCCCCGGCGGCGTGGTCGACACCGTCGCGCGGAGCGGCGGACAATTGCGGATCGAACAATCGCCGCAGGTCACCGTGACCGCCTTGCGGGAGATCTCACCGCGCCAATACGCTCATCCCGGAAACTGATCTTCTGCGGTCCGCTCGTCGGACCTCCTCGAAAGGACGCCACCGTGAGTGAGCTCGCTACCCCCGACGATCTGCGCTACACAGCAGAGCACGAATGGGTGCGGCGGACGGGTCCGACGACGGTACGAGTCGGCATCACCGACTTCGCCCAGTCGCAGCTCGGTGACGTCGTGTTCGTCCAGCTCCCCGCAGTGGGGGAGGACGTGACCTCCGGCGACTCGTTCGGCGAGGTCGAGTCCACCAAGAGCGTGTCCGACATCTATGCGCCGCTGACCGCGAAAGTGGTTGCCGTGAACGAGGATCTGGACGGCAGCCCCGAGCTGGTGAACTCCGAGCCGTACGGAAATGGCTGGCTCGTGGACCTCGAGGTCGAGGACGAGGCGGGCCTCGACTCGGTGCTCGCCGCAACCCTGGACGCCGAGGCCTACCTCGCGCTGTCCGGGAGCTGATTTCGCGGGTCGCCGCGCGGCCTGTCCACCTACACGCACCGGCACTCTCAGGGTACGGTCGAGGTGAGCGCAAGGCCGTCTCGGTGCGCACATCCGCATCGGAATGTGATCGTGGCCGCGGCGTCGTCACACGACGTCGTCGGGGCCGAGTTGGACCGCGTGAACCCGGGAGCGCCGCGAGCGCTCCCGGTTCGTCGGATTGAGGAGGAGAAACGGTGAGCGAGAACGGCAACGATGCGGTTTACGGAGAAACGCCGGCCGAGACCACATCGGTTTTCCGTGCGGATTTTCTCAGCGAGATGGACACCCAGTCGTCGCAGACGGCCGAGGCTCCGGTGTCCGGGGTCGAGGGTCTGCCTGCCGGGTCCGCGCTGCTCGTCGTGAAGAGAGGCCCCAACGCGGGCTCGCGGTTCCTGCTCGACCAGCCGACCACGTCGGCCGGCCGGCATCCCGACAGCGACATCTTCCTCGACGACGTGACGGTCAGTCGTCGGCACGCCGAGTTCCGCCAGGACGACGACGAGTTCCAGGTGGTCGACGTGGGAAGCCTCAACGGCACGTACGTCAACCGCGAGCCCGTCGATTCGGCGGTGCTGGCGAACGGCGACGAGGTCCAGATCGGCAAGTTCCGACTGGTCTTCCTTACCGGCCCGCGCGGCAACAGCGGCGGCCCCCAGATCGGCGAATCCGCGGCGGGTGCAGGTAGCTGATGACCGCCGTTCGGCAGGACGCCGCCACGGGCATGTCGATCGGCACGGTGCTCGATCGACTGCGTCCGGATTTCCCGGACGTCACGATCTCCAAGATTCGGTTCCTGGAGGCCGAGGGGCTCATCAGCCCCGAACGGACGCCGTCGGGCTATCGGCGGTTCTCGATCGCGGACTGTGAGCGGCTTCGCTACGTGCTCACGGCACAGCGGGACCAGTACCTGCCGCTGAAGGTGATCAAGGAACAGTTGGAGGCGATCGACAAGGGCGCGGCCACCGTGGGCGCCGTCGATTCGGCTCCCCGGCGCCCACGCCCCCTCGCGGTGGCCCCGGGGGAGGTGTCCCCCGAGGAGTTCCGGTCCGACCGTGAGGTGCGGATCAGCCGGGACGACCTGATCGAACGTTCCGGCATCGACGTCAAGTTCCTGAACGAACTCCTGCGCAGCGGACTGGTGGTGCCCGGAGCCGCCGGTTTCTTCGACGAGGACGCGGTCATCCTGGCGCGGACCGCGAAGGCGATGTCCGAGTTCGGGCTCGAGGTGCGACATCTGCGGGCCTTCAAGCTCGCCGCCGACCGTGAAGCAGGCCTCGTCGCCCAGATCGCCGGTCCGGTCGCGAAGGGACGCGATGCAGGTGCGCGCGATCGCGCGGAGGAGATGGTCCGCGAACTCGCGGCGCTGTCACTGACTCTGCACACGTGCCTCGTCAAGGCTGCGGTTCGTGGAGCGCTCGATCGCTGACGACCACAGCAGGTTCGAATAGAATCGGGGCAGTACGTCAAGCGGGGCTCGTCCGCCGTCCGCGGTGGATCCGGTCACCGGTACGAGGTGGAGGACGCGATGAGTGAGATGCGTGTGATCGGAATCCGTGTCGAGCAGCCGCAGAACCAGCCGGTGCTGTTGCTGCGGGAGAGCAACGGTGACCGCTATCTGCCGATCTGGATCGGTCAGACGGAAGCGACGGCGATCGCGCTGGAGCAGCAGGGAGTGGAACCCGCGCGCCCACTCACGCACGACCTCATCAAGGATCTGCTCGATGCGTTCGGGCACACGCTGCGCGAAGTGCGGATCGTGGATCTGCAAGCCGGCACCTTCTACGCGGATCTCGTGTTCGACGGGGATGTGCGGGTCTCGGCCCGTCCTTCGGACTCCGTGGCCATCGCGCTTCGGATCGGCGTGCCGATCTTCGTCGAGGAGGCGGTGCTCGCAGAAGCCGGGCTGGTGATGCCGGACGAGCGCGAGGACGAGGTGGAGAAGTTCAAGGAATTTCTCGAGTCGGTCTCTCCGGACGATTTCAAGGCCACCGACGGCTGACTCCTCAACCTCAAGTTCAGGTTGAGACTCTTGGGCGCGTCGCGTTGACCCGGCCCCCGCGGGTCCCTAGCGTCTTGCATGCGAACGCGCGCCACGCTGTGAATCCGGGGCGTACGCTGAGTGGATCCACAGTTCGGGTTTACTCGATGTCACGAGTGTGTGATCGACGGGTTGCAGAAGTTCGGCAGTACCGTCACCGCCACTGAACACACGAGAGGGAGTAGTCCGTGGGAGATCGGCCGCAGGAGCAGCAGTTGGACCTCGCCGACGAGGCAACCGGCCAGGCATCGATCGAGACGTCGACCGTCGACGACGTGCAGCCCGGACTGTTCCCCGACGACACCGTTCCCGACGAGCTCGTCGGCTACCGGGTGCCCACGGCATGTCAGATCGCCGGCATCACCTACCGGCAGCTCGACTATTGGGCCCGCACCAACCTCGTGGTCCCGTCGATTCGCGGGGCCGCCGGCTCCGGCAGTCAGCGGCTGTACTCCTTCAAGGACATCCTCGTCCTGAAGATCGTGAAGCGTCTCCTCGACACCGGCATCTCACTGCAGAACATTCGCGTCGCGGTGGACCACCTGCGCCAGCGCGGTGTCGGCGATCTGGCGCGCATCACCCTCTTCTCCGACGGCACCACCGTCTACGAGTGCACGTCTCCGGAGGAGGTAGTCGACCTGCTGCAGGGTGGTCAGGGCGTGTTCGGGATCGCGGTCAGTGGCGCGATGCGGGAGCTGACCGGAACGATCGCCGATTTCCCGGCCGAGCGCGCGGACGGTGGCGAGGCCACCCAGAGTCCCGAGGACGAGTTGGCGTCGCGCCGGAAGAACCGCGGCGCACGCAAGACCGGCTAGGCGATCACCGCCGCTCAGCCTGTTCGGTAGGCGCGCGGTCGTGACATAGACTGACGGTGCGTCGCCGTCGCGCGGGAGAGTTCCGGGCAGATCTGTATGTGCTGCCCGGGCGCCGAAGGAGCAGCACCTCCCCGTCAATCTCTCAGGCACCCAGGACCGTGCGGGCTCCGACGCCTCTGGAAAGCGGTGGGAGCACCCACCCGCCCACGGGGAAAGGCGTACGCCGTCCGAGTCTCCGCCCGGCCGGTGTGGCAGCCGAATCTCTCAGGCGCTCGGAAGATCGAGCAGGCGACAGAGGGGGAGGACCGTTCCGCCGGAACGCATCCTGTACCCGTCGAACCGCCTGGGAGTTCACTTGATCGACGCTCGTAGCCATTCGTTCGCCGACCGTCACGTCGGCCCCGATTCGGCCGAACTGGCACGCATCCTCGACGTCGTCGGCGTCGACTCTCTCGATGAACTCGCAGCGCGCGCCGTTCCGGACAGCATCCTCGATCCTGCCTCCGACGGTGTCGCGGCGGGCCTGGACGCGTTGGATGCGCCTCTTTCCGAGCACGAGGCCCTCGCGGCCCTCGCCGAGCAGGCAGCGCGGAACACCGTCGCCACCTCGATGATCGGTCTCGGCTACTACGACACGCTCACCCCGCCCGTGCTGGTGCGGAACATCCTCGAGAACCCCGCCTGGTACACGGCGTACACCCCGTACCAGCCCGAGATCAGCCAGGGTCGGCTCGAGGCGCTGCTGAACTTCCAGACGATGGTCGGCGACCTCACCGGTATGGAGATCGCGAACTCGTCGATGCTCGACGAGGGCACGGCCGCGGCCGAAGCCATGACGCTGCTGCGCCGGGCGTCGCGGAGCAAGTCGCCGAGGTTCGTCCTCGACACCGATCTCTTCCCGCAGACCCGCGCCGTGGTGATCACCCGCGCCGAGCCGCTCGGCATCGAGATCGTCGAGGCGGACCTGACGCAGGGGCTGCCGGACGGCGAGTTCTTCGGTGTCCTCGCCCAGCTTCCGGGCGCGTCGGGCCGGGTCGTCGACCATGCCGCGATGATCGCGGAAGCGCACGAGCGCGGCGCCCTGGTGGCGGTCGGTGCAGATCTGCTGGCGATGACGCTGCTGACCCCGCCGGGCGAGCAGGGTGCCGATGCGTGCTTCGGCACCACCCAGCGCTTCGGTGTCCCGATGGGCTTCGGCGGCCCGCATGCGGGTTACCTCGCGGTCCACAGCAAGCACGCCCGCCAGCTTCCCGGACGCCTGGTCGGCATCTCGGTGGACGCGGACGGCAACAAGGCATACCGACTGGCGCTGCAGACGCGTGAGCAGCACATCCGCCGGGAGAAGGCGACCAGCAACATCTGCACCGCGCAGGTGCTGCTCGCGATCATCGCGGCGATGTACGCCAGCTATCACGGTGCGGAGGGGCTGAAGGCGATCGCGCAGCGGGTCCACCAGCGCGCCGCCTACCTGGCCGCCGGCCTGCAAGTGGCCGGCATCGAGGTCGTCCACGACGAATTCTTCGACACCGTCCTGGCCAGGGTGCCCGGTCGCGCCGACGAGATCGTCGCGAACGCCAAGGCGTGGGGCGTGAACCTGCGGCTGGTCGACGCCGACCACGTGGCTGTCGCGTGCGACGAGGCGACCACCGATGCCCACCTGCAGTCCGTGCTCGCGGCGTTCGGGATGCCCGCCGATGCCGAGATCGCCTACACCCCGGCACCGTTCGGCGACCGCACGTCGGTGTATCTGCAGCACGAGTCGTTCACGAAGTACCGCACCGAGACCGCGATGCTGCGCTACCTGCGCGCACTGTCAGACAAGGACATCGCACTCGACCGCAGCATGATCCCGCTCGGCTCGTGCACCATGAAGCTCAACGCGACTGCCGAGATGGAGCCCATCACGTGGCCCGGCTTCTCGAAGCTGCACCCGTTTGCGCCCGAGGACGCCCCCGGCATGTTGAAGGTCGTCGAGGACCTGCAGGACTGGTTGGCCGCGATCACCGGCTACGACGCGGTGAGCCTGCAGCCGAATGCCGGCAGCCAGGGCGAGTACGCGGGTCTGCTCGCGATCCGCAACTATCACCTCAGCCGTGGTGACGACCACCGCGACACCTGCCTTATCCCCTCCAGTGCGCACGGCACCAACGCCGCGTCCGCGGTCATGGCTGGTATGCGGGTCGAGGTCGTGGCGTGCCGCGAGAACGGTGACGTCGACCTCGACGACCTGCGGTCGAAGATCGCCGACCACGCCGAGCGCCTGGCCGCGATCATGATCACCTATCCGTCGACGCACGGCGTCTACGAGGAGGAGGTCGGCGAGATCTGCGCGGCCGTCCACGACGCCGGTGGTCAGGTGTACGTCGACGGTGCGAACCTGAACGCGCTCGTCGGACTCGCGCGTCCGGGCCGCTTCGGCGGCGACGTCAGCCACTTGAACCTGCACAAGACGTTCTGCATCCCGCACGGCGGCGGCGGTCCGGGCGTGGGGCCGATCGGGGTCCGTTCGCACCTGGCCCCGTTCCTGCCCGGGCACCCCCTGGCGCCCGAACTGGGTGACTGCGGACCGGTGTCGGCGGCACCCTACGGTAGTGCGTCGATTCTGCCCATCACCTGGACGTACATCAAGATGATGGGCGCCCAGGGGCTGCGCCGGGCATCGCTGACCGCGATCGCCTCGGCCAACTACATCGCCCGCCGCCTCGACGAGTACTTCCCGGTCCTCTACACGGGCGAGAACGGCATGGTGGCGCACGAGTGCATCCTCGATCTGCGTCCGCTCACGAAGGAGACCGGTGTGACGGTCGACGACGTCGCCAAGCGACTGGCGGACTACGGCTTCCACGCACCGACGATGAGCTTCCCGGTCGCCGGCACGCTCATGGTGGAGCCGACGGAGAGCGAGAACCTGGCCGAGATCGACGAGTTCTGCGACGCCATGATCTCGATTCGTGGCGAGATCGATCGGGTCGCGGCAGGGGAGTGGCCGGTCGGCGACAATCCGCTGCGCGGTGCTCCGCACACCGCCGAATGTCTTGTTTCCGAGTGGAACCACCCCTACTCACGGGAGATTGCGGTGTTCCCGCGCGGCACCGCGCGACCGAAGGTGTGGCCGGCGGTACGCCGGATCGACGGTGCCCACGGCGACCGCAACCTCGTGTGCTCGTGCCCGCCGATCGAGGCGTACTCCGGCTGACGTCCCAGAGGTGAGGGCGGGCCCTCGGATCGTGGACCCGCCCTCACCGTCTGCCGACGTTGCGCGCGGTTATGGACATCCGGACGGGACGGAAGTCGGTGAAATACCGAATCTATTGGTCCGGTCGGCGCCTTCCGATACCTGATCGTCGTTGACCTGGCGGTGCGCCCGGCACATGATCGATGGATGGTCGAGGTGCCGGACGAGGTACACACCGCACGGATCGCGGATCTGTTCGATCTGGTCGCGGACAGCTACGACAGTCTGGGCGTGCCGTTCTTCGGGCCCATCGCGGATCGTCTCGTGCGTGCCGTCGCGCCTCGGCCCGGTGCCCGAGCGCTCGACGTCGGATGCGGTAGGGGCGCGGTGCTGTTCCGCCTCGCCGACGCCGTCGGCCCGTCGGGGGAGGTGACCGGAATCGATCTCGCGCCGCGGATGGTGGCCGTGACAGGGCGCGAGGCGCGGACCCGAGGGTTGACGAACGTGCACGTCCAGGTGATGGACGCCATGCGGCCGTCCCTTCCACACGGCCGGTACGACGTCGTCACCGCGTCGTTCATGCTCTTCTTCCTGCCGGATCCGGCGGCCGCGCTGACCGCGTGGCGATCGCTCCTCGTTCCACACGGGACGGTGGGCGTGTCGACGTTCGGCGCGTGGGATCCGCGCTGGGAGGAACTCGACGATCTGTTCGCGCCGTACCGCGACACGCGCTTCTTCCCCGTGGATCCTCGCGATCCGGATGGGCCGTTCGGCGCCGATGCCGCAGTCGAGGCACTGATGCGGACCGCCGGCCTCGTCCACGAGAGGACTACGTCCTTCGATCTCGAACTGGAATTCGACGACCCCGCACAGTGGTATTCGTGGACGCGCTCCCACGGGCAGCGCATGCTGTGGGATTCGATTCCGGAGGACGAACGCGACCACGTTCGGGACGCCGCGCTCGAGCGGGTGGAGGGCTGGCGTGACGAGGACGGCCGGGTGGTCACCCGGCACAAGATCCGGTTGACGCTCGCGCAGCGTCCCTGACGTTCGGGCGCCCGGGACCGGGGGAGAGGGGGAGGGGTGTCGAGGATAATCGTTGCCGTGCTGGTGGTCGCGGCGCTTCTCGGGACGGGTTTCGCCTTCTATCGCGCATTGTCGGACGTCGCCCAGACGTCGACGGAACGGCCTCTGGCCGACGATGTGGCGACCGTACGGGGGCGGACGATGACCTGCGTCGAACTGCTGCCGGACAGCTGTTCCTTCGATATGCAGTTCGCGTTCGATCGTTGGGGTGACGGCCTGAACGCCTACCTGGCATCCGATCTCGGGCCGTGGGGCCGGGGCGTATCGGACGCCTCGGCCGCGAAGCTCGGTCTACAGGCGTGCAACCTGTCGTCGATGCCGGGGCAGACCTATCTCGAGTTCGAACGCGTCGCGCGGGCCGACCATCCCGACGCGAACACATCGCAGCTGTACCCGTTCTGGGATCAGGCCCGGCGGATTCTCTGTCCCGCAGGCTAGCCGCAGCATCCAGTCCCTCCCGCTCGGTGCGATGATTGAACTCCGTATGTGACGGAATCGAAGGAAACCCGGAATCTTGCGACTCGCTGCAATCTCACGCGGGTTCACCACCAGTTCTCGAGCAGCCACGACCGGGGAGGGTCAGTCGTCGAGGAAGCCGAGGGAGCGGGCACGATCGATCGCCTCGGTGCGCGAGTGCGCAGTCAGCTTTCGATAGAGCGTGCGCTTGTGGGTCTTGACGGTCGAGGTCGACAGGAACATCCGGCTCGCGATCTGTCCGACGGTCAGGCCCTGCACGACACCCTCGAGCACCGTCGCTTCACGGTCGGTGAGCTGCGGGAAGGCCAGCGTCGACGGGTAGTGCTCGCGGGACGGCGCCTCGAGGAACGCGGTCACCGCCGGCGAGGGTCGTGCCGCACGCTGGGAGAGAAGGACGACGGTGTCACGGTCGACGCTCGCGAAGGCGCTCCGTATACCCGTGCGGTCGGCGATCGCGCAGGCATGGGTCCAGGCACGGAGGGCGTCCTCGTCGCGGCCGAGTCGGCACGCGGCGGCCGCCTCGATCACGAGTGCTTCCAGCTGCGCTCGCGCGTACGGCGAACCCAGCCAGTCGTACCGGCGGCACATGGTGATGGCGGACTGGTGATCTCCGGTGAGAAGGTGCGCCCGTGCGGCAGCAACGACGCCCCACGGCGTGTCGGACGTCAGCGAACCGGCGATCACCCGGGACCGCGCGATGTCGCCGAGCGCGAGACACACCTCGATCTCGACAGCGGAGAGCAGCGACTGCACGAAGGCGCCGTTTGCAGTCGTCCGCGCGTCGGCGAACACACCGAGCGCCGCGAGTCCGTCCGCCGGTTCGCCCGTCGCGATGGCGTACCTGCAGCGGGCGTACGTCACGAACGGCCACAGTTCCACGACTTCCGGGAGAACGCGCAAGCTTTCGACCGCGCGTTCCGCAGACGGGAGGTCGAGTTCGTCGATCGCGGTGAGCACGCGCGCGACAGCACCGCCGATGCGGACGAGGGCTTCGATCCACTCGTCGGGCGGCGGGATCCGCGCCTCGGCGGCGAGCCAGTCGTGTGCTCGCTGCAGTTCGCCGGCGAAAGCCCAGTTGAGGGCCGAGTTGCCGGCCGCATTCCGTGAGATGTAGTCCATGCGACGTGCCGCACCGAGTCGGTGTGCGAGCCGTAGCTCGACGGTGGAGTCCGCGAAGTCGCCCGCCAACTGATACGTGAGGCCGCTCTGCATCCGGAGGAACGGCAGTAGGTCGGTGATCGCGTCGGGGTCCGTGTCCAGCAGCCGTCCCACCGAAACGTGCAGCCTGCGTGTCTGATCGGCCGCGGTTTCGTAGTCGCCACCGAGGCGCTGCGAGAGAATCCGGTTCCCGACGATCGTGAGAGCTTCGCGGGGGTCCTCGACCACTGTGAGGTCGAGGAGGTCGGCGGTGTCGTAGCGGGCCTCGTCGTTCGAGGGATCGCCCGACAGCTGTCGCACGAGGTTGCGCAGCATCGTGAGACCGGGTTGGGCGTCCAGCACTTCGGCCGGCAGCGCCAGGAGCGCTTCGCGGAGGACGTCGATGTGCGTGTTGACCAGAGTTGCGGCCTGTCGGTTCAACAGATCGACGGCGAGGTCCCAGTCCTCGGCCTCGGCGGCACAGCGCAGCGCCGCGCCGTGATCGCCGCGGTCCCGATGATGGAGAGCCAGCAGCCGAGACCGCGCCGCGGGTTCGAGGCCCTCCGCGCGCTGAACGCTGACCAGTTCCGTCCGTACCGCGGGTGGCAGCATCCAGGCGTCGCCGTCGGCGGTGTCCCGGTGGTCCAGGATTCCCATGGATTCGAGGTCGTGTAGGTGGCGCGCCGAGTCGGGGCCACCACCGAGGTACTGCGCGAGCTCCACAGTGACCACACGTGCGGTCGCGGTACGGACCAGGAAGCGTCGCAGTTCGGTGTCGACCGCAGAGAGGATGTCGTGGTGGACGTATCTCGTGACCACGTCGGCGCAGGCCTGTTCGAGCACCTCGCCCGCCGGTACGCCTGCCGATGTCGTCGATGCCAGCACCGCCGTGCAGAGCCGGGGTAGTCCGCCGGTCCGGCGGTGGAGACCGTCCAGAACTGCGTCGGACGGTTCGTGCCCGGCGCAGCCGAACAGTTCCCGCAAGTCGTCGGGCGTGTACAGAAGGTCGTCTGCGCGGAGCGAGTCGTGGTCGGGCGGGAAGGTCAGCGGATCCTCGAAGGTCGACCGCCCGACCACCGTCGCCAGGACGTCGACCGCGAGGTGCTCGTCGACGAACTCGTGGATCCGGCGTTCGACGATCGGATCACCGAGCAGGTCCACGCGTTCGAGGACGATGTCCAGCGGGTCCCCGGCGCCGGTCGGTGCGCGGTAGACCTGTGTCCAGTAGTCGTCGACGGACGTCGTCGGCTGGGGCGGTGGGATGTGGAGTGTGCGGCGTCCCGCGGCCGGCGATGTCGTGAGCCACGCCGACGCCAGCGCCGACTTCCCGAACCCGTGGGGCGCCCGGACGACGGTGAGTCCCGAAGTGCGCCGGAGTCGGTGCAGCAACCTCGTCGGCGCCCAAACGGCGATCCGGTTGCTGGTGAACTCCTGGGTCATGGGTGTCCTTCGGTTTCGGCGACCGACCGCATCTGCAGAGAAGGTGGGGGCATGGAGGATCGGCAGAACTCTCATCCACGCACATATCGGGCGAACCAACCAGTGGTGGGCGCGTGTCACGTCGTTTGTCACCCGCGACTTCACCCGTGCCCGCACTGCACGCCCGGTCAGCGGGACGGTTGCGGGCGGCTCGCGAGTTCGAGGATGGTGATCTCCGGTGGCACACCGACCCGAACGGGCGGTCCCCACGCGCCTGCCCCGCGCGTCGTGTACAGCACGGTGTCGCCCACCCGGTCGAGGCCGGTCACCGACGGCTGCTGCAGGGGGACGAGATACCCCAGCGGCCACATCTGGCCACCGTGTGTGTGACCCGACAGTTGCAGGTCCACCCCGAGTTCGGACGCCTCGACCGCCTGCTTCGGCTGGTGTGCGAGGAGCAGCACGAAGCGGTCGGGGTCGCGTCCGGCGAGCGCGGCCGGAAGATTCGGTTCGTAGGGCGCGGAGGAGGTGTGGTCATGGATGCCGGCCAGGTCGATAACCCCGCCGCCGCGGTGGATCTCGACGCGCTCGTTGCGCAGCGTGCGGATACCGAGCGTGTCCCACAGATCCAGCCAGCGGCCGCCGTCGCCCGCGTAGAACTCGTGGTTGCCGCTGACCCCGAACACGCCCAGCGGGGCCCGCAGATCCCGCAACGGCTCCAGGTCGCGGCCGACCTTCGCGACGGTGCCGTCGACGAGGTCGCCGCCGAGCAGGACCAGCTCGGGCTTCTGGGCGTTGACGAGATCGACGACCTTGCGCGTGAACCCGATTCCGCGGGACGGACCGACGTGCAGGTCCGTCACGAGGGCGATGCGCATGCCGGCGAACTCGCTCGGCAGGCGCCGCAGCGGTACCCGGACCCGCTGGATCCGGGGAGTGTGGGCCTCGACGACGCCGTAGCCCGCGGCACCGATCGCGGCGACCGTCACCGCGGCCGTGGCACCGCGCAACACCCGGCGGCGGGACGGGTCGGTGGGCTGCGGGCGTCCGGCGAGGCGTGCGACACCAGACCCGGCGCCGACCAGTATCAACCCGAGCACGAGGTAGAGCAGAGCCGCAAGCCATACCCAGCCGACGAAGCCGGGGATCCGCGCCCAGGCCGGGTCGAACACCTCACCGCTACCGACCCCGACGAGCGCCAGCACCCACAGCACGATCAGCGTGACGTCGACGGCGCGGGCCGGCCGTCCGGTCAGCCCGGTCGCGCGTACCAGACGGCGGTGCACCCAGTAGCTGACCAGCGCGAGGAAGGCCCCGAAGATCGCGATGCGGATCACGGCTACGACAGCGTCTTCGCGAACGCGTCCCCGAGGGCGGGACCCTGCGTGGACGGTACGGCGATCAGCGTGCCGCCGGTGCGGTCCGCCATCGACCGGAGCGTCGCCTGATCGCTGTTCTCGCCGATCGAGACGACGTCGACCCGCACGGGGTGTGCCGCGCCGGTCAGCGACTGCATGAGCTTCTGAGTTCCGACCGAGGTGTCGTCGTTGGGTCCGTCGGTGACGAGCAGCACCGAGTTGGGGCGACCGTCGACGAACCCGTCCACCGCACTGTCGTGCGCGGCAATCACCGACGCGTAGGTCGACGTCGCGGTGGCCGGACGCAGCGACCGCAGCGCCGCCTCGATCCGCTGCCTGCGGTCGCCGTCCGACAGCGGCCCGGTCGGCACCTTCACCAGGTACGGTTTGGCACCGTCGAGGCCGCGGCTGTACACCCACAACCCCACGTCGGACGATGCGGGCAGTGCCGCGATCCGAGCGGACAGCGCGTCGACGGTGTTGCTCAGCCGGGTGCCGTCTCCGTCGGTGTAGCCCATCGACCCGGAGACGTCGAGCAGGATCGTGGTTGCCTGCGGGACGGCCGGATTCGCGAACGTCTGCGCGAGCCGCGTGGCAGCAGGCCCCGTGGCGGGGGTGAGCACCTGTCCCAGCTCGGGCATCGGTGTGCGGTCGGTGGCCGCAGGCGTGCGGTCCCCGACGCGGAACCCCGCGTCCACGAACTGTTGTACCGATTCCGGCTGCCGCATGAAGTCGACGAACTGTGCGGCTGCACGGCCGCGCGTCTCGTCGACCCACGGCGTGGCGAGGATCGTGGCGGGGTGGTCGAGGACCGGAGTCGCGCCCGCCGGTGCGTAGGCGACGAGGCCGCGCGCGTCGTCGCCGGCGGCGTACAGCTGCTGCTCGGTGGCGGGCACTGCGTGGACCGGGGCGGACGCGGGATCCGACCGGCCCGCGAGGAGCTCGACGGCATCGGCGGTGGTGGCGGGTGCGGCGTCGATGGCCTTGCTGCCGTTGGCGAGAGCGCCGACCGCGGCGACCACCTGGGGGGACGCTGCCTGTGTCTCGTCGAGGGGGCCGGTTCCGGCGTTCGCCGTCGCGGCGGCCACGGCGTCGAGCGCGGCGGCGGAATCCGGTCCGGCCGGCAGGGCGAGCTTCAGACCGCCCCAGCCGCGCAGGCCGATCCCGTCGAGCGAGTCCTTGCCGCTCTGCAGGGCGGGGAGGTTCTGCCACCCGGTCCCGGACGCCGTCAGCGCCGCCGCGAGGTCCTCGGGCGCGACGACGACCACCGGACTCGAGGCAAGTGGCTTGGGGCTGCCGTCCACCACGCCGGCCCCTGCGAGGCGGTCGATCGCGGTGCCGCTCGCCGGGATCCACAGCGCCGGAGCCGGACCGAGATCTTCCTGCCACGGACCGTCCGGCGCCGCGGCGAGTGCCTCGGTCACCGCTGCGGTCGGAGCGTCGTACACGGTCACCGACACGCAGTGGTCCCGGACCACCGGCAGGGTGTCGGTGAACCGGGCGGCGAGATCGCGGACCGGGGCGGCGATGCTCGGGTCCGCGGCGACGTCGAGTCGGATATCGCCCTCGACGCATGCGCCCGCCGCCGCCGTCCCCTGACTGCTCGCGCGGTCCCTGAGCTGGAACCAGCCGACGACGCCGAGCACGATCACGACCACCGACACCAACGCGATGACCGGTCCCTTGCTGACGCCGCGGGTGCGTCGATCACTGCGATGCTGCCCCACGTGGAAAACCGCCTTGCTCTCTACCGCGTCGGACCGGCGCCCGACCGGTCCCGACGAACGCAGTCTAGTGACGAATACGGACGTCCCGACCGCCCGCGGCCCCGGCACCTGTGACGGTGCCGGGGCCGCGGGTGGCGCGCGCGAGGATCAGGCGTTGGCGGCCTTGTACTCGCGACGACGGCGGTGCAGGATCGGCTCGGTGTAGCCGCTGGGCTGCTTGCCGCCCTCGAGGATCAGTTCCTTGGCCGCCTGGAAGGCGATGTTGGAGTCGAAGTCCGGGGCCATCGGACGGTACGACGCGTCGCCCTCGTTCTGGCGGTCGACGACCGGCGCCATCCGCTCGAGGCTCGCGACGACGTCGGCCTCGGTGACGATGCCGTGCCGCAGCCAGTTGGCCAGCAGCTGGCTCGAGATGCGCAGCGTCGCCCGGTCCTCCATGAGTGCGACGTCGTGGATGTCGGGCACCTTGGAGCAGCCGACGCCGGCGTCGATCCAGCGCACCACGTAGCCGAGGATCGACTGGCAGTTGTTGTCGAGCTCCTGCTGCTTCTCGGCGTCGGACCAGTCGGTGGACGGGGCGAGCGGGATCGTGAGGATCTCGTCGACCGTCGCGCGGGGCTTGCCCTTCAGCTGGTCCTGGACCGCGAACACGTCCACCTGGTGGTAGTGCGTGGCGTGCAGTGTCGCGCCGGTCGGCGACGGCACCCACGCGGTGTTGGCGCCGGAGCGGGGGTGACCGATCTTCTGCTCGAGCATGTCGGCCATCAGATCGGTCATGGCCCACATGCCCTTACCGATCTGAGCCTTGCCCTGCAGACCGGTCGCGAGGCCGGTGTCGACGTTCCAGTCCTCGTACGCGGCGATCCACGTCTGCTTCTTCATGTCGGCCTTGCGCACCATCGCGCCGGCCTCCATCGAGGTGTGGATCTCGTCTCCGGTGCGGTCGAGGAAGCCGGTGTTGATGAACACCACCCGCTGGTCCGCTTCCTTGATGCAGGCCGCGAGGTTGACGGTGGTGCGCCGCTCCTCGTCCATGATGCCGACCTTGAGGGTGTTCGCCGGCAGACCCAGGACCTCTTCGACGCGGCCGAACAGCTCGGTGGTGAAGGCCACCTCCTCGGGGCCGTGCTGCTTGGGCTTGACGATGTAGATCGAGCCGGTGCGCGAGTTGTTCAGCGGGCCGTGGTCGTCGTCGATGCTCAGGCCGTGGATCGCGCACGCGCTGGTGATCAGCGCGTCGAGGATGCCCTCGGGCAGTTCGTTGCCGTCGGCGTCGAGGATCGCGGGGTTCGTCATCAGGTGTCCGACGTTGCGGACGAACAGCAGCGAGCGCCCGTGCAGGGTCAGCTCCTCACCGTCCGGCGTGGTGTAGGTGCGGTCGCCGTTGAGCGTGCGGGTGACGGTCTTGCCGCCCTTGTCGAACGACTCCGACAGGTCGCCGCGGTTGAGCCCCAGCCAGTTCCGGTAGCCGACGACCTTGTCGTCGGCGTCGACCGCGGCCACCGAGTCCTCGAAGTCCATGATCGTGGTGATCGCCGACTCGAGCACGACGTCCTTGACGCCGGCACCGTCGGTCTTGCCGATCGGGGACGTCGGGTCGATCTCGATCTCGACGTGCAGGCCGTTGTTGCGCAGCAGCACCGAGGTGGGGTGGTCACCGTCGCCGAGGTAGCCGACGAACTTCTCCGGCTCGGCCAGAGTCGTCACGACCTCGCCGCCCAGTTCGACGGCCAGCTTGCCGTCGACCACGAAGTAGCGGGTGGCCTCGGTGTGCGAGCCCTTCGCCAGGGGTGCTGCCGTGTCCAGGAAATTGCGGGCCCACGCGATGACCTTGTCGCCGCGAACCTTGTTGTAGCCCTTACCCTTCTCCGCGCCACCGTCCTCGGAGATCGCGTCGGTGCCGTAGAGCGCGTCGTACAGCGAACCCCAGCGGGCGTTGGACGCGTTGAGCGCGAAGCGGGCATTGAGGACCGGGACGACGAGCTGCGGGCCGGCGGTCGTGGCGATCTCGGCGTCGACGTTCTCGGTCGCGACCTGGAACGGCTCGGGCTCGGGCAGCAGGTAGCCGATCTCCTGCAGGAACGCCTTGTACTCGGCGGCGTCGAGCGGCTTGCCCGCCCGCTCGCGATGCCACGCGTCGATCTGCGCCTGCAGGTCGTCGCGCTTGGCGAGCAGTGCCTTGTTCTTGGGGGCCAGGTCGGCGAACACCTTGCCCGCACCCTCCCAGAACGCCTCGGCGGAAACGCCGGTGCCCGGAAGAGCCTCATCGTTCACGAAGTCGTAGAGAACCTTGGCGACCTGAAGACCACCGACCTGCACGCGTTCAGTCATGGAACTGCCTCACTTTTCCGGTACCAGCAGCGCCCGGAACACGGCCGCTGTCAGGGCACATGGTTCGGACGCCGAACGGGACGACAACAATGTTACCCGGCGGTAGCTTCCGGAGTAGATCAGTCCGGTGCGGCGGCCAGGGCATCGACGAATACAGCTCGGGGAGCTGAGGCGCGTGAGGTGGGCGCCGACTGCGGTGGGACGAACGGTTCGCGTCCGGATGCAGACTCGATCAAGAACGGCGAGTTGGCCGATCGTGCACAGATGATACTGGCTGGTCACTTCGCTCGCGCTACGGGGCGCGGCCGGTCGGGCCCGACCCGCGACGAACGGTCCGTAGTGCGCGGTGAGCGGAATCCCACGAGCGACTCAGCTACGACACGTCGTTGCGACACGTCCGCCGGGCCCGAGGACCCGGTCCGGTAGGGCCCCAGGTCCCCCGTGCGCAGCATCCGCGGCGGGTCGGGATGAGCGGGAGCCGGTCGTGGGTGAGGATCAGCGAGCACGCGGCGGGCCGTGGCGGACCCGGACGGGTCCGTTCCGGCGCACGCGCCGAAGTTTCGATCGAGTACCGGAGGCACAAGTGAGCGACTACGACGCCAAGATGATCATGCTGTCGGTGGAAAACCTGGACGAGGCCCTCGAGTTCTACACCGGGACCCTCGGGATGACCCTGAAGTTCCGCGACGGCGCGCACTTCGCCGCGCTCGACGGGGGATCGGTGACGATCGCGCTCGCGACCGCCGTCGACCACCCGATCCCGGGCAAGGTCGTCGTCGGCATCAAGACCGCCGACGTCGATGCGGCCGCGACAGCCATCGAGGACGGCGGCGGCGCCATCGTGAAGGGTCCGTACGACGACGCCCACGAGCGCCGCGCGGTGGTCTACGACAACAACGGCAACGGCCTGGTCTTCTACAGCCCGCTCGCGCGCAAGTGACTTGCGGACAGCCCGCCGCGGGTGACACGGCGCCTGCGCCGTCGCTCACACCGTAGGTGTCGCCGGTTCCCGCGCCACCGCCCTGTCGCACTCACCGATACGCTTCTTTTCGTGCGTGGTGAATACAAGGTTCCCGGTGGCAAGCTCGTGATCGTCGACGTCGATGTGGAGGACGGGCAGCTGTCCCGGGTGGCGCTGTCCGGCGACTTCTTCCTCGAGCCGGACGACGCACTCGAGGACATCGTCGCCGCGGTCACCGGGCTGCCGACCACCGCCGACGCCACCCGAATCGGCCAGGCGATCGCCGAGAAGATCGGCGACGACGTGGCTCTGATCGGATTCACCCCCGAATCGGTCGGTATCGCGATCCGCCGAGCGCTCGGCCACGCGACCAGCTGGCACGACCACACCTTCGACGTCATCGAACCGGTGGTGCTGGACCCGGCGATGCACGTCGCGCTCGACGAGGTGATCACCCGGGAGGTGGCCACCGGTGAGCGCCGCCCGACGCTGCGATTCTGGGACTGGGATTCTCCGCTGGTGGTGCTCGGCTCGTTCCAGTCGGTGCGCAACGAGGTCGACGAGGAGGCCGCGGCCCGGCACGGTATCGGCATCGTGCGACGCATCTCCGGCGGCGGGGCGATGTTCATGGAACCGGGCAACTGCATCACCTACTCGCTGTCGGTGCCCACGTCCCTGGTCGACGGGCTGAGTTTCGAACGCTCGTACGAGTTCCTCGACCAGTGGGTGATGGGCGCGCTCGCCGACGTCGGCATCAAGGCCCGGTACGTCCCGCTCAACGACATCGCATCCGAACAGGGCAAGATCGGTGGCGCCGCGCAGAAACGCTTCGCGGCCGGTGCGGTCGTCCACCACGTGACCATGGCCTACGACATCGACGCCGACAAGATGACCGACGTGTTGCGCATCGGCCGGGAGAAGATATCCGACAAGGGCATCACCAGCTCCGGCAAACGGGTCGACCCGATGCGCTCGCAGACCGGGATGGCGCGCGATGCGATCATCGCCGCCTTCCTCGCGCACTTCCGCGCCCGCTACGACACGACTACCAGCGCTTACACCGACGCCGAGTTGGCGGCCGCGCAGCAACTGGTCGACACCAAGTTCGCCAACCCGGAGTGGACGTATCGGGTGCCGTGACCGGGGTGTCAGTCCGTCGGCGCCGACTCTGTGATCCAGCTGGCGACCTGCACGCGTGAGGTGAAGCCCAGCTTCGTCAGGATGTGGTCGACGTGGCCGTCGACGGTGCGGCGCGAGATCGTGAGCCTCTGTGCGATCTCCTTGTTGGTCAGGCCTTCCGCGACGAGTTCGGCAACCTCGTGCTCCCGCTTGGTCAGCACCGTCCGCTCCTGACCGGGCGTGTCCGGCATCGGCTCGCGGGACTGTTCACCGAGCGTGTACGCGATCGCGTCCGCGGTGGTCATCGATGCACCCTCACGGTGCGCGGCGTCGAGCGTCTTCGCGTCCAGCGCCTCGCGGACCGTCTCTTCGTAGGTGTTCTGGTGAACGAGCAGATTGGGGAAGAAGACCGGGTTGCTACCGACGAGCCGGCGGTGGGCGTCGGCCGCTCCCATGACGACGGCCGCGCGTCGCACCTGACCGTTCTCCGCGTCGAGCCAGGCCAGCGCCTGCAGGCACGTGAAGACCATCAGTGGATCGCGAGTCTGCCGGGTCAGGCGCAGTCCCGCTTCGAGAAGTTCGGTTGCGTGCTCGCGATCGCCCGAGCGCCAGGTGTCGACTCCGTTGGCCCACAGTGAATAGCCGCGATGAATGTATTCGCCGTGGCCCTGCGCGATGGCGAGAGCGCGGCCCTGGAAGGTCAGAGCCTGCGAGGTGTGGTCACCGACGTGGGCCCAGCCGAGCAGACTGAGCGCCTCGAGCTGGAGTTGCGGATACGCGTCGACGCCGGGGGTGTCCGCCGCGAACCGCAGGCGTACCCGAGCCTGTTCGAGGTCGCCGCTGCAGAAGGCTGTGATCCCGGCGGCCATCGCGACGTAGGCGCGGGCGATCGGGTCCGCCGCCGGCGACTCCAGTGCAAGCGCGTCCTCGGCTCGGGCAGCGGCGACCGTGAGGTCACCTTGGAAGGCGGCCAGGATCGCGGCCGCGAAGAGCGATTTGGCCTGGAGGGTGGTCGGTTGCCGGTGGGTTTGGTCGAGTGCGCGATGGAGCCAGCGCCGGCCCTCGGCGAACAGGCCGCGTGCGATCCAGAACGGGTAGAGGGCGGCCGCGAGGGGCAGCGCGCTTCCGTCGTTCTCGGCGATCGCGAAGTCGAACGCCTCCCGCAGGTTCGGCAGTTCCCCGCGAAGCCGATCGCTCCAGTCGAGCTGCCGGGGACTGATCCAGTCGGCCTCCGCGTCCAGCGCCATCCGGGTGTACCAGTCGCGGAACCGCAACCGCAGATTCACATCGCCCGCGGTCTCGTCCAGCTGTTCGCGGCCGAAACCACGGACCGTGTCGAGCATCCGGTAGCGAGCCCGGCCGCGGGCGTCCTCGCGGACGATGATCGACTTGTCCACCAACGACGCCAGGATGTCGAGCAGGTCGCCGGCACAGTCCTCCCCGCAGATGTGCTCGACGTCGTCGATGTCGAAGCTCCCGGTGAACAGCGACAGCCGGCGCCACAGCTGCTGTTCCTCGGGGGTGCACAGGTCGTAGCTCCACCCGATGCTCCACTTCAGCGTCTGCTGTCGGGGCGGCACACCTCGACTGCTCCACGTCAGCAGGCCGCGACGCTCGATCAGGCGCTGCAGGATCTGCTCGGGTGACAGGGCGCGGGTGCGGGCCGCAGCCAGTTCGATTGCCAGCGGCAACCCGTCGAGCCGGGCGCAGATCTTGGCGATCGTCGCGGTGTTGTCGTCCGTCAGTGCGAACCCCGGCACCGCGGAGGCGGCCCGTTCGGCGAACAGGGCGACGGCGTCGAACCGGGACACCTTGATCACCGGTTGGCTCCGGTCCCGGCTCGGCGTGGTCAGCGGGGACACCGGAATGACGGTCTCGCAGCCGAGTCCGAGCAGTTCCCGGCTCGTGGCGAGGACATGCAGGCCGGCGCACCGCTCCAGCAACGTCTGGACCAGCTCCGCGACCGCGTCGACGACCTGTTCGCAATTGTCGAGAACGAGGAGCCTGGCCCCCTCGGCCATGGCTTCGACGAGCGAATCCCGGGGTGGGCGGCCGGTGTAGTCGCGCACCCCCAGCGTGGTGGCGACGACGTCGACGACGAAGTCCGGGTCGTGGACATCGGCGAGTTCGATGAGCCACACGCCGTCGGGGAAGTTCCGCCGGACCGAGGTCGCGACGCGCAGAGCGAGCCTGGTCTTGCCGACACCGCCGATGCCGGTGAGCGTCACGAGACGGCATTCGGTGAGCGCGCCACGAACCGCAGTGAGTTCGTGGCGGCGACCGACGAAACTGGTGAGATCGGCCGGGAGTCGGCCGTGACCGGGCGACGGACCGGACGCCTGGTGGGGCCCGAGGGTGTCGACGTCGGCCATTCCGCCACCTACGTTTCCGTCAGATCAACACAACCGAGACTACTCGCCGGGCCGGGTGGAGGCGCCGCGCACGAACCGGCCGGTGCCGGTGTAGTCGGCGATGCGCTGCTGCGGCATCGGCCGTGACGGCTGGATATGGCTAACTGTGCGCCGTGACCAGCAGTGCCCGGCACCGTTCGACCAGGTGCGTCCGCAGTCGCGCGGCCCGTTCCGCCAGCGACACCTGCTCGCGGACGTAGTCGGCGCGCCCCTGGGGGGTCTCGATGCGGACGGGTTCGTACCCGTACTCGGTCAGGTCGTAGGGGCTGGCCTTCATGTCCAACGCCCGCGCGTCCGTTGCCAAACGGAAACAGTCGATGACGAGTTCGGATTCGACGAGCGGCCCGAGCTTGGTCGCCCACTTGTACAGGTCCATGCCCGCGTGCAGGCAGCCGGGCTGTTCCCGGCCGACCTGCGTGTCCCGCGTGAGCGCTGCCTCGTTGCGGGGGACCGCGTCGGGGGTGAAGAAGCGGAACGCGTCGAAGTGCGTGCAGCGCAGTTGCATCGACTCGACCACTTCGTCGGTGCCGGCGTGCCCCAGTCGCAGCGGGACCTGCGCGTGCCGCACCGCTTCCTCGCCGCCGCGGTACACCATCGCCCACTCGTGCAGACCGAAGCAGCTCAGCTGGGGGCGCCGGGCGGCGGTGGCGGACAGCAGCTCGGCGACGAATTCGACCGTCTCGCGACGCCGTGCCAGGACGTCGGGGGACAGGGCCACCAGATCGTCGGCGGTTTCGTAGCCGGCGTAGATGAGGTAGTCGCGCGCCGACGGCCCGGCGAGGGCGGTGCCGTACCCGGGATGCCAGCGGCGCAGTTGGTTCGGTTTGACGCTGTAGTAGGTGAACAGGAAGTCGTGCACGGGATGCTTGACGCCCGCGGCCTTGCGCTGCAGGTGCGGCCCGACGAGATCCGCCACCACCTCTCGGTGGCGGTCCCGCCGGGCAGTCCACACCTCTTCCGGCAGAACTGCCGAACTCACTACTCTCAGACCGCCTTCTGACCGGGTACGACGTCGACGATCCGGTGGGTGCCGTCCCGCACCGTGCCGACGAACTCCTCGACCAGATCCTCGAGCGCGACGATACCGATCACCGCACCCGACGCGTCGACCACCGCACCGAGGTGCGAGTTGGTGCGGCGCAGCCGGGCGAGCGCGTCGTCGAGCGGCAGCGTCACCGAGATCAGCGGCAGCCGGCGGATGTCCGAGCGCGGGATCACCGTCTCGGGTCCGGCGGCCTCGTCGGCGATTCGATCGAGCACGTCCTTGAGGTGCAGGTAGCCGATCAGGGCACCGTCGGCGCCGCGCACCGGGTAGCGCGAGTAGCCGGTCTGCACGACCGCTTCCTCCACCGCTCCCAGCGTGGTGCCGCCGTCCCGGAAGGGGACGGTGCGCATCTTGGCCGACGGGATCATGACGTCGGCGACGGTGCGGCCCTCGGTCTCGAGCGCCTGCGTCAGCCGGCGGTGCTCCTCCTCGTCGATCAGGCCCTCGGTGTGGGATTCGCCGATCATCTCGGACAGCTCCATCGTGGACACCGTGGCGTCGAGCTCGTCCTTCGGTTCCACGCGCAGCATCTTCAGGATGCCGTTGGCGCTGATGTTGTAGAACGCGATGAGCGGCCTGGCGAGCTTGATGAACGCCAGGTGCGCGGGCACCAGCAGCATCGCGGTCTTCTCCGGTCCGGCGATCGCGATGTTCTTGGGGACCATCTCGCCGAGCAGGATGTGCAACACGACGACCAGACCCAGCGCGATCGTGAACGCGATCGGGTGGAGCAGGGCGTCGGGTACGCCGAGCGCGTCCATCGGGGCCTCGATGAGGTGCGCGATGGCGGGTTCGCCGACCTTACCGAGCAGGATCGAGCAGATCGTGATGCCCAACTGGGCCCCGGCGAGCATCAGCGACAGGTTCTCGCCGGCCTTGATGACGGTGGCCGCACGCTTCTTGCCCTGCGCGTGCAGCGCGTCGAGCCGGTCCCTGCGGGCGGTGATGAGCGCGAACTCGGCGCCCACGAAGAACGCGTTGCCGGCCAGCAGGACGACGGTGAGCAGAACACCGAACAGGTCACCCATGGTGCGTCACCTCCCGCGCCGGCTCGATCGCCGGCACCGGGGTGAGCAACACCCGGTCGATGCGGCGACCGTCCATCGTCAGGACCCGGGCGATCCAGCCGCGGCCGTCGGGGCCGGCGGGCAGGCCGTTCGCGTCCGGCAGTGCCACCTCGTCGCCCTCGACCGGGATGCGGCCGAGCGACGTGAGCACCAGGCCGCCGAGCGTGTCGTACTCGCCCTCGGGAGCGAGGTAGCCGGTGGCACGGCTGACCTCGTCGGTGCGCAGCAGTCCGGAGCAGGCCCAGCTGTGGCCCACCCGCTGGACGTCGATCTCGGGTTCGTCGTGCTCGTCGCGGACGTCCCCGAGGATCTCCTCGATGAGGTCCTCCATCGTCACGACGCCGGCGGTGCCGCCGTACTCGTCGACGACGAGGGCGACCTGCATGCCGTCCGCGCGGACCTGTTCCATCACCGCGTCGCCGTCGAGCGTCGACGGCACCACCGGTACGGCCTGCGCGAGCGAATCCAGCCGGGTGGTGGAACGGCGGGCCGCGGGCACGGTGAACGCGTGCTTGATGTGAACGACACCGATCGTGTTGTCCAGATCGCCGTCGACGACCGGGAATCGCGAGAATCCGGTGCGCGAGGCGGCCTCGAGCAGATCGGTCACCGTGGCGTCGGTATCGAGTGTCTCGATCTTCACGCGGGGTGTCATCAACTCCTCGGCGCTCAGTTCGCCGAAGCGCAGCGATCGGTTCACCAGCAGCGCGGTGCCGGCGTCGAGCGATCCGCGCTCGGCGGAGGTGCGGACGAGGGAGCCGAGTTCCTGTGGCGACCGGGCCGATCGCAGTTCCTCGGCGGGCTCGATGCCGAGACGGCGGACCACCCAGTTGGCGGTGCCGTTGAGCCCGTTGATCGCCCACTTGAAGATCAGCGAGAAGCCGGCCTGCAGCCCCGCGGTGGCGCGGGCGGTCGGCAGCGGCCTCGAAATCGCCAGGTTCTTGGGCACCAGCTCTCCGAAGATCATCGAGAACGACGTCGCGATGATCAGCGCGAGGGCCAGCGAGATGCCGCCGGCCGTGGCATCGGACAGCCCGACGCCGGTGAGCAGCGGGGTGATGAACCGCGCGAGCACGGGCTCGGCCAGGTAACCGGTGATCAGTGTCGTGATGGTGATGCCCAACTGGGCGCCGGACAGCTGGAACGACAGCGTGCGATGCGCGTGCTGGACCTGCCGGGCGCGCCGATCGCCGCCGCGCGCGTGGGCGTCGACGGTGCTGCGCTCGAGCGCGGTCAGGGAGAATTCGGCCGCCACGAAGAGGGCGGTGCCTGCGGTCAAGGCGATGAAGCCGACCAGGCTGAGGACGGTCAGTGCGACGTTCACGTCAGCACCACCCGACCCGGGGAGGGGGAGTTGCTGGGGGCGCCGGGTTTGTCACCCGGCTCGCTAGAGGAGCCCTCGGACTCGGCGTCCGGGCCCGAAGCGGTCGCGACGGGCTGTGCGTCGGGGGGCGTGTGTATGGGTGCCTCGGGCACCGGCGTCCTCTCTGTCGGGCGGCACATGTCGTCGGTTTCAACCGAAGCAGCGCCGACGATATTTCAGGAAACGAAGCCACCACTATATCGGGCGCGAATCGAACGGGATGAAACAGACATCCCGCTCAGTGCTGGGTCACCACCCGGACGGCAGGGGACGGCCCTCGGCGAACCCGGCCGCCGACTGCACTCCCAGCACGGCCTTCTCGTGCAGTTCGTCGAGCGTGCGAGCACCCGCATACGTGCAGGTGCTGCGGACACCCGAGCAGATGTGGTCGAGTAGATCCTCGACGCCGGGACGGTGGGGGTCGAGGCGCATCCGGGAACTCGAGATGCCCTCCTCGAAAAGGCCCTTGCGGGCGCGGTCGAAAGCGGAATCCTCGACCGTGCGGGCCGCGACGGCGCGCTTCGACGCCATCCCGAAGCTCTCCTTGTAGCGATTGCCGTCCCGGTCGATCCGGAGCTCGCCCGGCGACTCGTAGGTGCCGGCGAACCACGACCCGACCATCACGTTCGACGCTCCGGCTGCGAGCGCGAGCGCCACGTCACGCGGGTGCCGCACACCCCCGTCCGCCCACACGTGCGCGCCCAGTTCGCGCGCCGCGGCCGCGCACTCGGCGACGGCGGAGAACTGGGGCCGGCCGACGCCGGTCATCATGCGGGTAGTGCACATCGCGCCCGGGCCGACGCCGACCTTGACGATGTTCGCTCCCGCGTCGATCAGATCCCGGGTGCCGCGCGCCGAGACCACGTTGCCCGCCACGAGCGGTACCCCGAGGCCGAGCGCGGCGACCGCACGCAGGGCGTCGAGCATTCGCTGCTGGTGGCCGTGCGCGGTGTCGAGCACCAGCAGGTCGGCGCCGGCGTCGGCGAGGGCCTTCGCCTTCGCGGCCACGTCCCCGTTGACCCCGACGGCCGCCGCGATCCGCAGCCGGCCCCGCTCGTCGACGGCGGGGGAGTAGATGCCGGCCCGGATCGCACCGGTACGGGTGAGGACACCGGCCAGCATGCCGTCGTCGTCGACGATCACCGCGAGCGGATCGTGCCGCGACTCGAGCAGCCCGAACACCTCGCGCGGGGTCGCGGTGACCGGAGCGGTCGCGAAGTCACGCACCGCCACCGCGCCGACGCGGGTGAACCGGTCGACGTCCGCGCACGACGACTCGGTGAGCACCCCGATCGGCTTGCCGCCGTCGACGACGACCGCCGCGCGGTGCGCCCGCTTGTGCAGCAGGGTCAGTGCGTCGGAGACGGCGTCCTCGGGGTCGAGGGTGATCGGGGTGTCCGCGACCAGGTGCCGGCTCTTGACGAACTCGACGGTTTCGGCGACCGCGGACGACGGAACGTCCTGCGGGATGACGACGAGCCCGCCGCGCCGGGCGACGGTCTCGGCCATCCGACGGCCCGCGACGGCGGTCATGTTGGCGACGACGATCGGGATCGTGGTGCCCGACCCGTCCGACGTCGCCAGGTTCACGTCGAAGCGTGACGCCACGTCGGTCCGGTTCGGGACCAGGAACACGTCGTCGTAGGTGAGGTCGTACGGCGGGCGCTGCCCTTCGAGGAACTGCACAGTCGCCGAGCGTACTGCCCGGACGGGGAGTGCGCCCGCTATCCGGCGTGTGCCGGATCCGGGCGTTCGACCCGCCCGTCGCCGTAGCGGGCGAAGCGGCCGGCGTCCCGGTCGTGCACAGGCGCGTCGTCCGGCCACGGCCAGCCTCCGAAGCCGGTGCGCCGGTAGTCGTCGTACGCCTCGAGGATCTCGCGTTCGGTGTTCATCACGAACGGGCCGCGGGCCGCGACGGGCTCGCCGATCGGGACGCCCTGCAGCACCAGCACGGTGGCCGCCGTCTCGGCGCGCACGGTGAGCGCGGCGCCGTCGTCGGGGGCGTACCCCCAGCCGGACTCGACGTCGGTGCCGTCGACATGGACGCGGGCTCCGTCGCCGTGGACGTAGAGCACCCGGCGCGCATCCGGCGACGTGGCCGCGGGCAGCTCGACGACGGCGCCGGGCTCGAGGTCCACGAGCCAGATCGCGACGTCCGAGGTGACGTCGGACGCCCACGAGTTGGCCGGCGGCGCCGGCGCATCCTCGCCCGCGAAGCGTCCCGCGATCACCCGCACCCGCGCACCGTCGAGGGCCACGTCGGGGATGTCCTCGTTCCACTGCATCGTGAACTCGGCCGGTGCGGACTTGTCGCGCGCAGGCAGGTTCAGCCAGATCTGGTACAGCTCGAAGTCGTTGTCGCCGTCCTGATTCAGCAGCGGAAACATCTCGGAGTGGCTGACGCCGCCGCCGGCGGTCACCCATTGCACGTCGCCACCGCCGTAGCGGGCGGACGCGCCGGTGGAGTCGGCGTGGTCGACGAAACCGCGCCGGACGACGGTGATCGTCTCGAAGCCGCGGTGCGGGTGTGCGGGGAATCCGGGGACCGTGGTGCCGTGGTACATGTTCCAGCCCGACGGGTTGCCGAAGTCCTGGCCGAGCGGGCGGTCGGAGACGTCGACGGCGGGAGTGAGATCCGCGGTCCCCTGCGGGTAGTGGTCGACGTGGTGCACGGCGAACAGGAACGGGTCCAGCGCGGGCCACGGGGTGCCGAGACGAAAGACCTGTGCCGTGCGGGCGGGGGTGCTCACGGTGCCTCCAGGAGAAAGATAGTTGAAAGTTACACTTCTCATGATCTCAACGTCCGGGCGGCGGGCAGGCATTCCCCTTCAGTTCGCGACGGACTCCGCCTCTGGTTGCAGCGTGGCCTGGTCGCGCGAGAGCGCGATCGTGGTCGCCAGCATCACGACGATCGCCGCGGCGACGACGGCCAGACCGATCCCGGAGACCTGCAGGCGCTCGTCGAGCACGGTCATGCCGAGGAAGATCGCGACCACCGGCTCGCCGATCGTCATGGCGGGCAGCGATGCCGACAGCGGCCCCACCTGGAACGCGCGCTGCTGGAGGTACACGCCGACGATCCCGGCGGCGAGCAGGGCGTAGGTCTGCCACGCGCCGAGCAGGTGTCCTACCCCGTGCTCGAGAAGGTCGGTGACGTACTTGGTGAAGGCCACCGCGACTCCGTACAGCGCGCCGCTCGCCGTGCCGAGCAGCAGCGCCCGCCACCCCGGATCCATCCGCGGCGACAACCCGAGCGCGGTCGCGCCGGCGACGAGCACCACCACCGTGATCAGCGGCACCGACCACTGCGCCCACGGTGCGTCGGTGCCGCCCTCCGTGGGATTGCCGACGACGAGGAACACCGCGAGCGCGGCCGTCAGTGCGATCGCCAGCGCCCACGAACGTCGGGTGAGCCGGTGCCCGGAGAACTTTGCCGACAGCGGGAGCGCGAACAGCAGCATCGACACCAGCAGTGGCTGCACCACCAGCACCGAGCCGAGTGCGAGCGCGATCACCTGGAACAGGTAGCCTCCGCCGTCCCCGACGATGCCCGCCCACCAGCGTGGGCTGCGCACCAGAGCCGCGATGAGCGATCGGTCCTCGGGAACCTGCGCCGCCGCGGTCTGCTGGGCCACCGACGCGCACGCGAACAGGAACGCGGCGATGAGCGCGCACAGGATCGAGGCGGCGGGCAGCCCGGACATCGGTCAGCTCCCGCCGCGCCGACGGCGGCTCTGCCCGGACTCGGGACGGCCGGTCCCGTCGCGGCGTGGCCCGCCGCGTCCGCGGAAGCCGCGCTGCGGACCCGGGCCCCGCCGGTCCGCGGGGGCCTCCTTCTTCGGTGGCGCGGATGCGGTCTCGGGCTCGGGCACCGGGGTTCCGCTGGGCTCGCGGGCGCCGGTCACCGCCTCCCAGCGGCGGTCGCGTCCGCCCACGGTGAGTGGGTCGACGTCCACCCCGGCGGCACGCATCACCTTCGCGGCGGGACCGCGCTCCTCCTCGGTCACCACCGTCACCACGACACCCGACTCCCCGGCGCGGGCGGTGCGGCCCGCGCGGTGCAGGTACGCCTTGGGTTCGGTGGGCGGGTCGACGTGCACGACGAGCGAGACGTCGTCGACGTGGATGCCCCGCGCTGCGACATCGGTCGCCACCAGCACCGGCAGGGTCCCGCCGGCGAACTCGGCGAGCACCCGGGTGCGGTGGCCCTGCGGCTTGTCGCCGTGCAGGCCGCCCGCCGCGATCCCGACCGCCCGCAACTCGTCGGTGAGGCGGTCCACGCCCGCCTTGGTTCGGACGAACAGCAGCGTCCGGCCCTCGCGGGCCGCGATGCGGGCGACGGTGGGGTACTTGATCTCTCGCGGCACGTGCAGCACGTGGTGCTCCATCGAGTCGACGGCGGCGACGGCCTCCGCGGTCGCGTGCGTGACCGGGTCGTGCAGGTAGCGCGCGACGAGCGTGTCCACCTCGCCGTCGAGGGTCGCCGAGAACAGCAGCCGCTGCGCGGTTTCCGGGGTGCGGTCCAGGATCTCGGTGACCTGCGGCAGGAACCCCAGCTCGGCCATGTGGTCGGCCTCGTCGACGGTGGTGATGCGGACGTCGTCGAGCGCGATCGTCCCCTGGGACACGTGGTCGGCGAGCCGGCCCGGTGTCGCGATCACGACGTCGACGGTGCGTGAGAGCTTGACAGCCTGCGCCTTGAACGGAACGCCGCCGACGATCGTGGCCGTCCGTAGACCCAGCGCGAGAGCCGGTTCGTCCAGCGCCTTCTCGATCTGTGCGGCCAGCTCGCGGGTGGGGGCCAGGACCACCGCGCGCGGACGCGACGGCCGACTCGCCCCGCCCTTGAGGCGCACCAGCAGCGGCAGACCGAACGCCAGGGTCTTGCCCGACCCGGTGGGGCCGCGACCGAGAACGTCACGTCCGGCGAGGATGTCGGGAATGGTGGCAGCCTGGATCGGGAACGGCGCCGAAACACCCGCGCGGCCGAGGGCGTGCACCAGTATCGGGGGCAGACCGAGCTGCGCGAAGGTGGGGAGGGGACGGTCGGACATGGGTGGCGCGGGCCTTCCGGTCGTGAAGTCACAGGCTACCGCGGGGTGGCACAATCGCGGTTCCGTGCGAAAGAGGAGGTACTGGTGTCCGAAACGGGAAGTTCCGAACTGGTCAGCGAGGTCGAGTTCCGGCATCTGCAGCGCTGCGTCGAGCTCGCGGCGGAGGCGCTGCTGGCCGGTGACGAGCCGTTCGGGTCGGTGCTCGCGACCGCCGACGGCACCGCGGTGGCGGAGGATCGCAACCGCATCGCCGACGGCGACAGCACGCGGCATCCCGAGTTCGAACTGGCCCGTTGGGCCGCCGAGAACCTGAGCGCCGAGGAACGGGCCGGCGCGACGGTGTACACGTCGGGGGAGCACTGCCCGATGTGCGCGGCCGCGCACGCCTGGGTGGGCCTGGGCCGCATCGTCTACGTCGCCTCCACCGCGCAACTGGTGTCGTGGCTCGATGAGATGGGAGTGCCGCCGGCACCCGTCCGTCCGCTGCCGATCCAGGACATCGCGCCCGGGGTGACCGTCGTCGGACCGATCCCGGAACTGGTCGACGACGTGCATCTGCTGCACCGCCGGCTCCACCAGGGCTAGTCGTCACAGACGGATCGGGGCGGACGCCGCAGCGTCCGCCCCGATCCGTCAGTAGGCAGGGCTGCTCAGGCCTCGATCTCGGAGCGGTCGCCGCTCCAGAGGGTGTGGAACTTGCCCGGCATGTCGACGCGCTCGTACGTGTGGGCGCCGAAGAAGTCGCGCTGGCCCTGGGTCAGTGCGGCCGGCAGACGCTCGGCGCGCAGACCGTCGTAGTACGACAGCGACGACGCGAACGCCGGCACCGGGATCCCCAGCGTGGTCGCCGTGACGACGACCCGACGCCAGCTGTCGATCGCGTTCTCGATGGCCTCACGGAAATAGGGCTCGACGATCAGCGACGTCAGCTCCGGATTGGTGTCGTACGCCTCCTTGATCCGGTTGAGGAAGCGGGCGCGGATGATGCAGCCACCGCGCCAGATCGTGGCCATGTCGCCGGGCGTCAGGTCCCAGCCGTACTCGTCGCTGCCGGCACGGATCTGGTCGAAGCCCTGCGCGTACGCGACGATCTTCGACGCGTACAGCGCGCGGCGGATGTCCTCGGTGAACTGCGCGACATCGGTCGGCTTGGCGCCCAGCTCACCGGACGCCAGTCCCTGCGCGGCCTTGCGCTGCTCGCGCGACCCGGACAGCGCACGGGCGAAGACGGCCTCGGCGATGCCGGTGACCGGCACACCCAGATCAAGTGCGGACTTGACCGTCCAGCGGCCGGTGCCCTTCTGCTCGGCGGCGTCGACGATCACGTCGACGAGCGCCTTGCCGGTCTTGGCGTCCTTCTGGCGCAGCACCTCGGCGGTGATCTCCACCAGGTAGCTCTCGAGATCGCCGCCGTTCCACTCGGTGAACACGTCGGCGACCTGCTCGGCGTCGAAGCCGAGCGCGTCACGGAACAGGTTGTAGGCCTCGCCGATGAGCTGCATGTCGGCGTACTCGATGCCGTTGTGCACCATCTTCACGAAGTGACCGGAGCCGTCCGGGCCGATGTGCGTGCAGCACGGGGTGCCGTCGACGTGCGCCGAGATCGACTCGAGCAGCGGGCCGAGCGCCGCGTACGACTCCTTGGGCCCACCCGGCATGATCGACGGGCCGTTGAGGGCGCCCTCCTCGCCACCGGAGATGCCGGCGCCGACGAAGTGCAGTCCGCGCTCACGCAGCGCCGCCTCGCGGCGGATGGTGTCGGTGTACAGCGCGTTGCCACCGTCGATGATGATGTCGCCGGGCTCCATCGCGCCGGCGAGCTCCTCGATGACCGCGTCGGTCGCGTCGCCCGCCTTGACCATGATCAGCACGCGTCGCGGCTTCTGCAGCGCGCCGACGAACTCCTCGATGGTCTCGGTGCGGACGAAGTCGCCCTCGTCGCCGTGCTCGGCCAGAAGCGCGTCAGTCTTCGCGATGCTGCGGTTGTGCAGGGCCACCGTGTGTCCGTGGCGGGCGAAGTTGCGGGCGATGTTGGATCCCATGACGGCGAGCCCGGTGACGCCGATCTGGGCGCGGGCAGCCTCGGTGCTGGCAGAAGTCTCTGAGGTCATGGTTACAGCTTCCCCCGAGACCCCACCGTGACGCGAACCGGCCCCGCTGTTCGGGGCGTGACACCGGACACGCATTCGGCCCCGGATGCCCTGCGTAGGGCGGCCGGGGCCGAATGTGGTTCACGGGCGGTCGATCACCTCGACCCGTGCACTATGCGTTGCGGTTGCGGTGCGGACCGTCGAAGCCGTCGTAGCTGCGACGCTCGGTGCGGCTACGGAAACCGTTGCTGCGCTGCTCGGACGGACCCGAGGAGTTGCGTCGGTCGCCGAACGACCGGTTGTCCCGGTCGCCGAAGTCCCGACGCGGGCCGCGGTCGTTACGGTCGTCGCGGTTCCCGCGGAAACCGCCACCGTCGCCGTCCCGGCGGGGGCCACGGTTGTCGAAGTCCCGGCGGGGGCCGCGGTCGTCGCGGTTGCCGAAGGAACGGTTGTCGCGGTCGCCGCGGAACCCGTTGCTGCGCGAATCGCCTCCACGAGAATCGTTTCCGCGGAAGCCGCCCTCGCTGCGACGGTCGCCGGAATCGCGGCGCGGACCGCGGTCGTCGCGGTTGCCGAACGAGCGGTTGTCCCGGTCGCCGAAGTCCCGACGCGGGCCACGGTCGTTACGGTCGTCGCGGTTACCGCGGAAACCGCCACCGTCGCCGTCGCGGCGGGGAGCGCGGTTGTCCCGGTCGCCGAAGTCGCGGCGCGGGCCGCGGTCGCGCTCACCCTGGTTGCGGTCGCCGAAATCACGACGGGGCCCGCGGTCGTCGCGGTTACCGCGGAAACCGCCACCGTCGCCGTCGCGGCGGGGAGCGCGGTTGTCCCGGTCGCCGAAGTCGCGGCGCGGGCCGCGGTCGCCGAAGTTGCCGAACGAGCGGTTGTCGCGGTCGCCGAAGCTGCGCTCACCCCGGCCACGGTCCCCGAAGTCGCGACGCGGACCACGGTCGTCGCGATTGCCGCGGAAACCACCACCGTCGCCGTCCCGGCGCGGGCCACGGTCCCCGAAGTCGCGGCGCGGACCCCGGTCGTCCCGGTTGCCCCGGAAGCCGCCCTCGCGGCGGGGACCGCGATCACCGAAGGAGCGCTCACGGCGATCGCCACGGCTGTCGCGCTCGCTGCGGAAGTAGCTGTCGCGCACCGGCTCACCGCTCGGCGCCTGCGCGCCCGTGATGGTCGCCAGTTCCTCCGAGCCGGGGAACACCGGGACGGCGGTCGCGTTCACGCCGGCCATGCCCGTCAGACGGCGGAACATGCGTCGCTGGTTCGGAAGCACGATCGCCGCGACGACGCCCGCCTCGCCCGCGCGGGCGGTGCGGCCGGCGCGGTGCAGGTAGTCCTTGTGATCCTGCGGCGGATCGACATGCACGACGAGGTCGATACCGTCGACGTGGATGCCGCGCGCCGCGACGTCGGTGGCCACGAGTACCGGGGTGCGGCCCGTCTTGAAGCGCTCGAGCACGCGGGTGCGCTGGTTCTGGGCTTTGCCGCCGTGCAGGGCCTCGGCCGCGACACCCTTCTCACGCAGGCGCTCGGTGATGCCCTCGGCGCCCAGCTTGGTGCGCGCGAACATGATCGTGCGGCCGCCCTCGCGGGAGGCGATCTCGGCGAGCACCGCGTCCTTGTCGCCGCGGTCGACGAGCAGCACGTAGTGGTCCATCGTGGTGACCGAGGCGCGGCCGTCCTGCGTCGAATGCAATTCGTGCTCGGGCAGGAACTCCCGCACCAGCGTCTTGACGTCGTTGTCGAGCGTCGCCGAGAACAGCAGGCGCTGGCTGTCGTTCGGCGTGTCGGCGAGCAGCGTGCGGACCTCGGGCAGGAAGCCCATGTCGGCCATCTGATCGGCCTCGTCGAGCGCGGTCATCTCGATCTCGCCGAGGACGCACGTGTTCTGCCGCAGGTGGTCGCCGAGGCGGCCGGGGGTGGCAACGAGGATGTCGACGCCGCGGCGCAGCTGGTCGACCTGCTTGGTGAACGGGGTGCCGCCGACGGCGGCGCGCACGTTGAGTCCGAGCGAACCGGCGTACGGGGTGAGCGAATCGACGACCTGGAATGCGAGTTCGCGGGTCGGCACGAGAACCAGCGCGCGCGGACGCTTGGGCGCCGGGCGGTCCTCGTGGCGAGCCAGGCGTGCCAGCATGGGCAGACCGAACGCGAGCGTCTTACCCGAACCGGTCTGCGCGCGACCGAGGATGTTCTTGCCGGCGATGGCATCCGGGATGGCCATCGCCTGGATCGGGGACGGCACCGTGATCGAGTTGCGGGCCAGCGCGGCGACGACGGGTTCGGGCAGGCCGATCTCGGCGAATGTCACCTCGGCGGTGGCGCCTTCGGTCTCGATGGTTTCAGGAGACTCGTCGACCTCGGGGGATACGGTTTCGACGGAGGCCGGGACGACGATGTCGTCCTGGCTCTCCTGTACCGACGAATCTTGGGCAGCAGTGGTCACGCGGAATTACCTCTCCGGACGTAGGGCGCGTCGCGGAGCGGGCTGTCATGCAGCCGCACGAAGAGACGAGCCAGGGCACATGTCACCTTGGCCATCCGAAACGCGTCTTGCGGGAGAGATGGGGCTGTGTGCCGCACAATTAGTTGATCGGGCCGCGACAGCGGCCGCATTCGAGTGTACGCGACGACGTCGGCAGTGGACGATCCGCGGCGGCAGGTGTGACCAGTGCTACTTCGGTGGCTCAGGGTTGCGCGGCCGAGAACAGCCGGCTGAGCTCCACCAACCAGGGCACCGCGACGGCGATGGTCGGTACCACGAGGATGGCGGCCGCGCAGACGTACGCGGCCGCGGCGATCCGGATGTCGCCGACCGAGTCGGTGAGGCGCTGGACCCGCACCAGTGTGCTGGGCCCGCCGGCCGCCATCGCCCCGCGGGGCGCGGTGGAGCCGGCACACGCGACCAGCGCGCGGGCGAGTGGGCCGGGGCCGGTGACCTTGACGGCCGAGTCGTCGGCGAGGAGTTCGACGAGCAACTGCACCGAGCCGAGCGCGGACTTCGAGCGCACCACCCGCGGGAAGGCGTGGTGGACGGCGGTGAATGCTTCGAGCACCAGATCGTGCCGGGCCCGCAGGTGCGAACGCTCGTGGGTGAGGATCGCAGTGACCTCGGCGTCGTTGAGCGAATTCAGCGTGCCCTCGCTGAGCACCACCCGTTGACGGAGACCCGGAAGGCAGTAGGCGATCGGCTCCGCGGCGTCGAGCACCCGAACGCCCGGGAAGGTTCCGAGTGCGGTCGAGATGTCGCCGCGGTCGAGAAGGTCGACCAGCATGCGGTGGCGGGCACGCCGGCGGCGGGTGTGCACGCCCACCCGCACCATCGAGAAGATCAGCTTGGCGCCGATCAGGAGGGTGAGACCGAACACGACGACGTACAGGATCCACAGGGGGAGCCCGAGCGCGTCGATCTCGGCGGTCGGCTCCGTCGTGGGGCGGCCGTCGGGGCCGGGCACCAGTAGCTGGCTCGCGATCGCGAGCCCCGAGCTGAACGCGGACAACACCGCTGCGAGCGCAATCGCCTGCCACAGCACGAGAGCGGCCCGAGGGGCGCGGAACGGCCACCGCGCGCGACTGAGCAGCGCCGGTACGGGACCGGTGAGAGCGAGCGCGAGCAGCCCGAAGGCCAGCGCCGTGGTGGCGTTCATCGTCGACAGATCATGGCAGCGGGGGCCTCAGCTCGCTCGTCCGGTGCCCGGGCGCAACCCGGTGGGACGAACGGGATCCCCGGCCTGAGCCACCGGCTCGGACTTCGCGGCTTCGGCAGCCTCGAGTGCGGCGAGGGCCTCACGCAGTGCGGCCGCCTCGTCGGCGCCGACCTGGCCCACGAAATGGACCAGCGCGGCAGCACGCTCACCGGACGCGTCGGCCTGCTGCAGCGCGTCGACCATGAGGCTCGCGACCAGTTCGTCGCGGCCGTGCATCGGGAGGTAGCGGTGCGCGCGGTCGTCGCGCTGCTGGATCACCAGGTGCTTCTTGGCAAGTCGCTGCAGCACTGTCATCACCGTGGTGTACGCGAGTTCGCGCCGGGTCGCCAGCGCCTCGTGTACCTGTCGCACAGTCTGAGGCTCCGTCACCGACCACAGATGGTCCATCACCGCACGTTCGAGCTCGCCGAGTCCAGCCATGCTCCGATTCTACGGACCGCCCTCCCGGAATGGTTACTACTGGCGGTAGTAACTTCGGGAAGTTCGGTGTGGTATCGGTCTCACCGCGGCGCCGGGCGGTATACCGGTGGGGAAACGACAGCGCGGAGGTCCGATGTTCGGGTGGCTCGATCGACTGCCGCTGGTCTCCGGGCCGTTGCCGGTCGTCCTCGCGGTCTGCGGAATCGCCGGTGCCGGCTGGTTGCTCGCGAGTCGGCGACGCTGGTTCCTGCGCTGGGCGCTGCCCGCGTCGGTGGTTGGAGCGGTCGCCGCGACGCTGCTGCTGTGGGTGATCGTCGAGAAGGTGTCGAAGCCGTTCCCCGACCCGATCGAGACGTCGGTGTACGTGTGGATCGGCATCGGGCTGTGGGCGGCGCTGCTGGCGCTCCCGCGCGCCTTCACCACTCGCAAGTGGTGGGTGCCGATCACGGTGCTCGCGGCGGGGGCCGTCGTGCTCGCGGTCGCCGTGCAGATCAACCTGGTGTTCTACGCCTATCCCACGGTGGGGACCGCGCTGGGGCTGCCGGACCCGGACCGGATCGACTTCGCCGAGGTACCTCCGCCGACGGACCCCGTCGTCACCGGTAGGCCCCTCGAGGATGCGTGGGCGCCGCAGGCTCCCACCGATCTTCCGGCCAGCGGCCGCTACACGACCGTGGCCATCCCCGGCGCGACGTCGGGGTTCGCCGCGCGCGACGCCGTCGTCTATCTGCCACCCGCCTACTTCGCGAACCCGCGGCCCCTGCTGCCGGTGCTGGTGATGCTCGCCGGGCAACCCGGGTCCCCGGAGGACTGGCTCAACGGCGGCAAGCTCGCGATGACGATGGACGCGTTCGCGCGCGAACACCACGGACTCGCCCCGGTGGTCGTCGTTCCGGACGGCACGGGTTCGCAGCTGGCCAACCCGCTGTGTCTCGACTCGCAGCTGGGGAAGGTCGCCAGCTACCTCGCAGTGGATGTACCGACCTGGATCAAGACGCACCTGCAGGTCGACCCCGATCCGCGGTCCTGGGCGGTCGGCGGATTGTCCTACGGCGGAACGTGTTCGCTGCAGTTGGCGACCAACCATCCCGAGGTGTACCCGACGTTCCTCGACCTGTCCGGTCAGGAGGAACCGACGCTCGGCGACCGCCGACGGACCGTCGACCAGGCGTTCGGCGGTGACGAGGCCGCGTTCGTCGCGGTGAATCCGTTGGATCTGATGAAGTCGCGACGCTATCCGGACACGGCGGGGATCATCGTCGTGGGCACGCGCGACGACGCCTATCGCGGCGGCGCCCAGAAGGTTTTCGCGGCAGCGCGGGACGCGGGCATGGACGTGCAGTACGTGGAGGTGCCGGGCAGCCACAGTTTCGCGGTGTGGTCGGCGGGGCTACGGCAGGAGATGGATTGGCTGGCCGAGAGGATGGGACTGATCTCGTGACAACGCTCCGCCGTTACGCGCGCCGGACATACGAGCTGCTCCGCTACGGAGCTGCCGGAGCACCGGTCAGCATCACCCTGCTCGCCGTCATGTGGGTACTCGGCTTCGCGACCGACTCCATCGTCCACGGTCCCGGTCAGTTCGTCGACCGGCATCTCGCCGTCGGGATCGGTCCCGTCGAGCACTGGCGGTTGTGGACCAGTCTCAGTGCGGGTCTGTGGGCGCCCGGGCTCGCCGGCTACCTCGGCGCCACCGTGCTCGTCTTCCTGGTCGCCGCCCCGCTCGAGCGCCGGATGGGGTCGGGGCGCTTCGCGCTCGCGGCGCTGATCACCCAGGTAGCCGGCGCGCTGGTGGGCCTGGCCGTCGCGTCGGCGGTGAAACTGCTCGACGCGGACTGGGGCTTCCGGCTGCACATCGGGACCGCGGTAGGCCCGACGACATGGATCGCGGGCGCCGCGATGGCGGCGAGCGCCTCGATGGACACGCTGTGGCGCAGACGGATCCGCGTGGGCCTGCTGGCTCTCACGATCACGCTGGTGTTGTTCGCCGGACAGTTGCAGGACGTGATCCGACTCGGCGCGGTGATCGTGGGCCTGTGTATCGGTCCGTGGATCGTCCACCGGTCCGCCCGCGGCGCGCGGATCTCCGGGACCCGGCGCGAGGGCCGGGTCCTGGTCGCGATCGTCGTGGCCGCCACCTCGATCGGCACGATGCTCGCGGCGCTGTCGCCGCACGCGGTCGGGCCGCTGTCGGTGTTGCGTGACCTGTTCCGCGGGGTGCCCTGGACGACCGCCGAGGTCCGCGAGATCTGCGCGGAGTCCTCGTCGTCCCTCGACTGTCGGCGGGGTGAACTCGACCTGCGCCTGTCCGGGCTCGGCCCGACCCTGCTCAGCCTGATGCCGTCGGTGTTCCTGCTGGTGCTGTGCGACGGGCTGCGCCGCGGCCGCCGGTTCGCGTGGATCGCCTCGCTCGTCGCGCAGTTGCTGCTGCTGGCGCTGTCGCTGCTGAACTTCGCGGTCCGCTACATCGACGTCGCCGACGAGGAGTCGCTCTTCTACGGCCTCGACGCCCCCAACGTGTACCGGACACTGACGCCGTTCCTGACGCCGCTCGCGCTGGTGGTGCTGCTGTTGGCGACCCGCAAACTGTTCGACGTGCAGGCGCCGTCGAAGACCTATCGCAGGCTTGCCGGCAAACTCGCCGTGCTGATCGCGGGTCTCGGTGTGCTGTACGTACTCGGGGGCCTGTGGGCGCGCAACGGTTTCGACCGTCGCCCCACCGCCTGGACGCTGCTCGCGGACTTCCCGGAGCGGCTGGTGCCGCCGGTGTACCTGCAGATGCTCGACCCGCGTCTGCTGCCCGACGACTGGGCGTCGACACTGCTCTACGAGTGGACCGGCGTGGTGTTCTGGGTCGTGGTGTGCGTGCTCGTCGGCGCCTCGTTCCTGCGGCCCGCGCACGGCGCCGACACCGGCGCCGCCGAACGGGCACGGGAGATCCTCGTGCACGGTTCGGGTAGTGCGCTGGCCTGGATGACGACGTGGCGCGGCAACTCCTACTGGTTCGGCGCCGGAGGAGACAGCTACGTCGCCTACCGGGTGATCGGCGGTGTGGCGCTCACGACGGGCGGGCCGGTGGGCCGACCGGATCGGGTGGGTGACGACGTCGTCGGGTTCGCGGAGTTCGCGGCGTCGAACGGCTGGGTGCCGTGCTTCTACTCGGTGACCGGGGACGTACGGGACGCGGCGACCGCACAGGGCTGGGTGGGCGTGCAGGTGGCCGAGGAGACGGTCCTCGATCTCGGCTCGATCGCGTTCACCGGCAAGAAGTTCCAGGACGTGCGCACCGCACTGAACAAGGCGGCGAAGTCGGGGATCACCGCCGAGTGGGTGAGCTTCCCCACGGCGCCGCTCGCGATCACCGACCAGATCACCGCGATCTCCGAGGAATGGGTGGCCGACAAGGGCATGCCCGAGATGGGGTTCACGCTCGGCGGCCTGCAGGAAATGGACGACCCCGAGGTGCGTTGCCTCATCGCGGTCGACGAGCAGCGCACCGTGCACGGGGTGACGTCGTGGCTGCCGGTGTACCGGGACGGCCGGGTGGTCGGATGGACGCTGGACTTCATGCGTCGGCGCGGCACCCCCGAGGCCTTCCGCCCGGCGATGGAGTTCCTCATCGCGTCGGCGGCGTTGCTCCTCGAGCAGGAGGGCGCCGAGTTCGTGAGCCTGTCCGGGGCCCCGTTGGCGACCGTGCGCGACGGCGAGCAGGCGGACGTGCCGAGCGAGGTGCGGCCCGGGCTGTCGGAGGCGATGGACTCGTTGCTCGACGTGCTCGGCCAGACTCTCGAACCGGTGTACGGGTTCCGGTCGCTGCTGGCGTTCAAGTCGAAGTTCCAGCCGCGGTACGAGCCGATGTACATGTGTTTCCCGGACCCTGTCGCCCTGCCGAGCATCGGCAATGCGATCGGCCGCGCCTACTTGCCGGACGTGTCGCTGGGGCAGAGCGTGCGCCTGGTGCGGACGCTGATCAAGCGCTGACGCACCTCCGATCGGTGGTTGACGTGGTTGACTTGCTGGTGGCAGGGTGTGGTTGACAAGGTTGACGCGCGAGAGGGCTGGGCCATGACGACACGGGCATCGCTGATCGAGCAGGAGCACGAGTTGATGGCGCTGTTGAAGCAGCGGGTACACGACACGTTCGCCGCGGCCGCCGAGGCCGGAGTCCCCGCCGAGACGTTCGCCGATGTCGAGGCGATCGCCGACGCCATGTCCGCGGCGTTGCCCACCAGTCACGTGTACGACCAGATCGTGGGTCCCTTCTACGACACCGCGGGACTGACCCGGTGGTGGCGGGTGAGTCGGCAGGCGGTCAGCAAGAAGGTCGCGACCAACGCGGTCATCGCGTGCCGATTGGACGACGGCCAATGGGTGTACCCGACCTGGCAGTTCACCGATGGCGGCGCCGTGCACCCGGCACTCGTCGAGGTGTGGCGCATCCTGCGCGCCGCCGCGGACCCATGGACGGCCGCGCTGTGGCTGTGCACCCCGCAGGACGGGTTGGACGGCCGGTCCGCGGCCGACTGGCTCACCGGGGGCGGGCCGATCGACCCGGTCCGGGCCGTCGCCCGCGCCGACGCGCAGCGGTGGGCTGCATGACCCGTGAGGTAATCGCGCTCGGCTCGCCCGAAAACCGTTCCCTCACAGGATTCCCCACCTGGTCGTTGACCAGCCGCCGGCAGCTGTGGCGCGGACACAAGGCCGGCAACGGTCCGTGGTGGTTCGCGTCGTCGGGGCGAGGCCGCTTCGATCTCGTCGAACCGCGCGGCACCTGCTACGTCGCGTTCGACGAGCGCACCGCGATCCGGGAGACGGTCGGCGAGGTGCTCGCGACCGCCGGCATCATCTCCCGCGAGTTCGCCGACGAGCGGGTGCTGTCCCGCCTGCGCATCCCCGCCCGCCGGACCCTGGCCGACACCTGCGCCGAGGCGGCCGCGGACTACGGACTCACCCGCGAATTGTGCACCGTCACTCCGTACACGATCCCGCAGCAGTGGGCTGTCGCGCTCGCGCGATCGTGCGACGGCCTGCGCTACCAGACCCGGTTCACCACCGGCACGGCCGCGAACGCGGCCGCACTGTTCGACGACGCGGGCGCGGGGGAAAGCTGGGCTGTGGACGACGCCCCGGAACCGTTCGCGGCCGCCGCGCGCCGCTGCGGGTTCGCCGTCGGGTCGGTGCCGCGCACCGTACGGATCGTGCAGCCGCCGGGTTGACCGACCGTCCGGCGGGCCGGTCGCAGACGCCGATCGAGCGCCTCACTCGCCGTGGCCGTTCACGGGGCGGGCTGTCGGGGGAGGCGTGCCGATCTCGTCGATGCCGTGGCCGCTGCACGGGATGCGGGTCGCAGTGGCGTGCTCGATCCGGGGCACGAGGAACCACCGCATCTCACTGCGCAGTCGGCACCACCCGATCAGGTACCACTGCCCGTTCCTGGCCGCGAACATCACCGGTTCGACGTCCCGGGTGGTCGTGTCGCCGTCGCGGGAGGTGTAGCGGATGCGCACCACATGCTGCTCGGACATCGCTTCCTCCAGCGCCGACTTGATCGTGCGCGGCGTGGGAGGGGCGTCGACCCAGATGCGACCGGCGAGCTCGTCGGCCTTCGCCCGGGTCCGCGGATCGAGTACGTCCATGATCTTTCGGACGCCGGCCGCGGCGAGATCGGCGTAGGGGGCATCGGGTGCGGCGGAGACCGCCGTCAGCAGCGCCACCGCCTGCGCGGGGGACAGGCTCACCGGTGGCAGGGTGCTTCGGGCAACCAGCCCGTAGCCGCCGCCGGGGCCCGGGCGTGACCAGAGCAGCGCGCCACTGTTCTCGAGCGCGGCGAGGTCTCTCTTGACCGTCCGCACGGACACACCGAACTCGGTGGCGAGTCGTTCGGCGGTGCATCCCCGTGGTCCGCTGCGGCGCAGCATCTCGGACAGGGCGTGGAGCCGCTCGGCCCTCTTCACTGCTCAGCCCGACGAAAAATCATGCCAAAATGGTGACATACCGTTGTCCAGCAGGCCTGAGAGCATCGTCGTGTGACGACAAACGCGAGTAACCCGACCCTCATTCTGATCGGCGGCCACTGGCTGGGCGCCTGGGCGTGGGACGAGGTGCTTAAACACCTCACTGCCGATGGGTGGCGCGCCCTCCCGATGACGCTTCCCGGGCTCGACGGACAGGACCCCGACCGTGCATCCAGGACGCTCGACGACCAGGTTGCCGCGATCGAACGGATTCTGACCCAGGTTTCGGCCTCCACGGCCCGGCCGGTGGTCATCGTGGCGCACAGCGGAGCCAACGCGCCGGTGAGTCTCGTCCTCGATCGGCATCCTGAACTCGTCCGCCGAGTGGTGTGGGTCGACAGCGGCCCCGTCGCCGACGGCAGTGTCTTCGCCCCGGATACGCCCGAAGACCTGACCGAGTTCCCACTGCCGCCGTTCGAGGAGCTCGGTCGGCAGGCCAGCCTCGAGGGCCTGAGCGCCGAGGCACTCGAGCGCTTTCGCGACAGGGCCGTTCCGGAACCGGGCCCAGTGCTGCGCCGACAAGTGACGCTCACCAACGATGCGCGTCTCGCTGTCCCGACCACCCTGGTGTGCTGCTCGATCCCGAGCGCGCAGGTGCTGGAGTGGGCCGACGCGGGCCACCCCATGTTCGCCGAGGTGTCGAAACTCGACCACGTCGATGTCGTCGACCTCCCGACCGGGCATTGGCCCATGTGGAGCCGGCCCGGCGACCTCGCCCGCATCGTCGCCGCAGCAGCGACGTCACCGGTCGACTGATCTCAGGAGGCCCATCGCATACGCGGTTCTGCGGCGGTCGTCTCGGTGGGTGGCTCCCCGAACGTCCACCGCTACGCTCGGCCCATGCTGGTGTGGATCAACGGCGCCTTCGGTGCGGGTAAGACGCAAACCGCGTTCGAGTTGCACCGTCGGATCCCGGGCTCGCACGTGGCCGATCCCGAACTCATCGGATTCGCGATTCACAAGATGCTGCCGGCGGCCGCGCGGGACGACTTCCAGGACCGAGCCCAGTGGCGGTCGGCGGTCATTGCCACCCTCGCCGACGCGGTGGCCGCGGACGCCGGTCCGGTGATCGTGCCGATGACGTTGGTGAACTCCGACTACTTCGACGAGATCACGACCGGCCTGGCGGCAGAAGAGGTGGACGTGCGGCACTTCACGCTCGTCGCATCGCCCGAAACGCTCCGGCGTCGGCTCCGGACGCGCGGCGGGCACTGGCTCGGGCGCGCCGTCGGCCGAGACGAAACCTGGGCCATGCAGCAGATAGACCGGTGTGTGACCGCACTCGCCGCCGACCGATTCGCAGAGCACGTCGACACCGACACCCGAACCGTCGACGAGATCGTGGAGCACCTGGGCGACAGGCTGAATCTGCAGCTCGAACGCCCTCGCCTGCATCCGGTGCGCTTTCAGTTGCGCCGGGCGGCGGTCGGGATCCGACACGTCAGGTTGTGAGACGGGCTGCCGAGCGTCGGACTGCGCCTGTTCACCCGTGCCGGGTGAGGCGTCGACCGCGCCCGAGATGTCACGCTGCGACTGCGTTCGGATACAGCGGTGCGGCGGAAGGGAACTCATGACCGATCAGGGACAGGCCACGGCGACCGTGCAGGCCCGGCACGCGGAGTCGCTGAAGGTGATGCCGTTCGACGAGGACCAGGACTTCGCCGACGCGCAGCGCGGCTTCGTTGCCGCGCTGGAGCCGGGAGTCGTGAAGAACGCCGACGGTGCGGTGGTCTGGGACAGTGGCTCGTTCGCCTTCCTCGACGAGGACTGCCCCGAGACGGTTCATCCGAGTCTGTGGCGTCAGTCCCGGCTCTGCGCGATGCAGGGCCTGTACGAGGTCACCGACGGGATCTATCAGGTCCGGGGCCTGGACCTGTCGAACATGACGCTGGTGGAGGGCGACACCGGGGTGATCGTGATCGATCCGCTGATCTCCGAGGAGACCGCGGCCGCGGGTCTGGCCCTGTACCGCTCGCACCGCGGCGACCGTGCCGTGGTGGGGGTGATCTTCTCGCATTCGCACATCGACCACTTCGGCGGCGTCAAGGGCGTCACCACCGCCGAGGACGTCGCGGCGGGCCGGTGCCCGATCCTGGCCCCGGTCGGGTTCGTCGAGCACGCGGTGGCCGAGAACGTCTACGCGGGCACGGCGATGGGGCGGCGGGCGGCCTACATGTACGGGGCCGCTCTACCGCGCGGACCGCTCGGCGCCGTCGGCGCGGGTCTGGGCCCCACCACCTCCACCGGGACACCGACCCTCCTCACTCCGACCGTGGACATCGACCACACGGGACAGACCGCCACCATCGACGGGGTCCGCATCGAGTTCCAGATGACGCCCGGCACCGAGGCGCCGTCGGAGATGAACTTCTACTTCCCGGACCGCCGGGCACTGTGCATGGCGGAGAACGCCACCCACACGCTGCACAACCTGCTCACGTTGCGCGGCGCACTCGTGCGTGACCCGCACGTGTGGTCGAAGTACCTCACCGAGTCGATCAACCGGTACGCGGCGCACTCGGACGTGCTGTTCGCGTCGCACCACTGGCCGACGTGGGGTACCGAGCGGCTCACCGAGTTCCTGTCGCTGCAACGCGACCTGTACGGGTATCTGCACGATCAGACGCTGCGGGCCCTCAACCAGGGCGCAACCGGTATCGAGATTGCCGAGAACTTGGAGCTGCCACCGGCGGTGGCGCGGGCGTGGCACACGCACGGCTACTACGGGTCGGTCAGCCACAACGTCAAGGCCGTCTACCAGCGCTACATGGGCTGGTTCGACGGCAACCCGGCCACCCTGTGGGAGCATCCTCCCGTCGATGCGGCGAGCCGGCACGTCGAGTTCATGGGCGGCGCCGACGAGGTGGTGGCGAAGGCCCGGAAGTCGTACGCGGAGGGCGACTTCCGCTGGGTCGCGCAGGTCCTCAACTACGTGATCTTCGCCCAGCCGGATCATGCCGAGGCGCGGACGCTGCAGGCGGACACCCTGGAACAGTTGGGCTTCGGCTCGGAGAACGGGACGTGGCGGAACTTCTTCCTCATGGGCGCCTACGAGCTGCGCAACGGGCCGGTGGGCACGCCCACACGGACGGACGCCCCGGACATCGCAGCGGCCCTGTCGGTGGAGCAGGTCTTCGACGCGATCGCGCTGCGCATCGACGGGCCCCGCGCATGGGCCGCCGACATCACCATCGACTGGCGGATCACCGACGAGGGCATCGACCACCGCACCCACCTCCGGAACGGGTTGCTCGTGCACTACGACCTCGACGGTGAAGCGTCCGAGCCCGACGTCCGCCTGTCGCTGTCCCGCCCGGACCTGATCGCCGCCGTCGTCGGGGGCAGCGACGTTGCCGGCATGGTCGGCGCGGGCCGGATCGGGGTCGAGGGCGACGCCGCGAAGCTCACCGAGCTGATCGGCTACCTCGACGCCCCGGATCCGGATTTCGCGATCGTCACGCCCTGACGAGACTCACCGTTCGCGGTGCGGGCCGCCCACCGCGCCGTACACGTGCCGGGTACCGATCGGGACGATCAGCGGACGATCCGAGACCGGGTCGTCGATGACGGTGGCCTCGAGCCCGAAGACGTCCGCGAGGAGTTCGGCGGAGATGACGTCCTGCGGCTTGCCGGACGCGACGATCCGGCCTTCGGACATGACGATCAGATGATCGCTGTAGCGGACGGCGAGGTTGAGATCGTGGAGCACCATGATCACGGTGCGGCCCATCTCCTCGTGCATCCGGTCGACCAGGTCGAGTACCTCCACCGAGTGCGACAGATCGAGGTAGGTGGTGGGCTCGTCGAGCAGCAGGATGTCGGTGCCCTGCGCGAGCGCCATCGAGATCCAGGCCCGCTGGCGCTGGCCGCCGGACAGCTGGTCGACGGGACGGTCCGCGAGGTCGGCGACGCCGGTGAGGGCCAGCGCGTGCGCGACCTCGGTTTCGTCGTCGGACGACCACTGCCGGATCCACGACTGGTGCGGGTGCCGGCCCCGGGCGACGAGGTCGGCGACGGTGAGCCCCTCGGGGGCGACGGGGGCCTGCGGCAGCATGCCGAGCGTGCGGGCCACGTCCTTGGTGCGCATGGTCGTGATGGCCTTGCCGTCGAGCAGGACCGTGCCCGAGCGCGGCTTGAGGAGGCGGCCGAGCGCGCGGAGCATCGTCGACTTGCCGCAGCCGTTGGGGCCGATGACGGTCGTGATGACGCCGCTGGGGATCTCGACGTCGAGTCCCTCGACGATCACCCGGTCGCCGTAGCCGAGGGTGAGGTTCTCGGCGACGAGGCGCGGCGCGGGAGCGGGGTGAGCCGTGGTGGTCATGCCGAGACCTTCCGGTTGTTGCGGACGAGCAGATACAGGAGGAACGGGCCGCCGAGCGCCGACGTCACGATGCCGACGGGCAGTTCGACGGGCAGGATCGTGCGGGCGATGATGTCGCTGCCGACGACGAGCACCGCGCCGGTGAGCGCCGACGCGATGATCGGCGGGCCGGGGGAGCGGACCAGGCGCATCGCGACCTGCGGGGCGGCGAGCGCGACGAAACCGACCGGGCCGGCGGCAGCGGTGGCCACGGCCGCGAGGATCACCGACGCGAGTAGCAGCTTCGCCTGTGCGGACTGCTGCCGGACGCCGAGCGAGCGGGCGTTGTCGTCGCCGAGGCGCAGTGCTCCGAGGGTGAACGTCGCGATGATCGCCCAGCCGCCGATGATCGCGAGTGCGATCGCCACCGGCCACACCTGGCCCCACCCGGCGCCGTTGATGGACCCGTTGAGCCAGACCTTGGCGCGGGAGACGTCGTTGATGTCGGCGGAGATGAGCAGCCACCCGGTGACGGCGATGAGCATGGCGTTGATCCCGATACCGATCAGGATCAGGCGGTAACCCTCGACACCGTTCCGCCATGCCAGCAGGTAGATCACCGCGGCGGTCAGCAGGCCACCGGCCAGTGCCGCCAGCGGGATGCCGAGTGTCGCGAGCAGACCCACGAACGAGCCCCCGCCGCCGAGCACGATCAGCGCGACCGCCGCCGCGCTGGCGCCCGAAGTGATGCCCAGGATGTCGGGGCTCGCGAGCGCGTTGCGGGCGATCGACTGGGTGATGGCTCCGGAGATGCCGAGCGCGATGCCGATCAGGACCGCGACCAACGCTCGCGGGAGGCGCAGATCCATGACGATGAACCGCTGCACCTTGGAGCCGCCGCCGAAGAGGACGTTGGTGACCTCCGCGATCGACAGCGGGAAGTCGCCGCGGCCGATGCCGATGCACACGAGCAGGAAGAGCAGCACCAGCAGGGCCACGTTCACGACGATCATGAACGGTCGCAGTACCAGGGACAGGGGACCGATGCGCAGCGCCGGGCGGGACGGCACCTTGGCGCTGTCGCCGGCCGCGGATTGGGGCAGAGAATTCAGGACGCTCACAGGCTGGCCAGCTTCCTGCGCCGCACGAGCGCGATGAAGAACGGGGCGCCGACCACGGCCAGCACGATGCCGACCTGCAGTTCGCCGGGACGGACCACGACGCGGCCGATGACATCGGACATCACCAGCATCAAGCCGCCGAGCAGTCCGGCGTACGGCACCAGCCAGCGGTAGTCGGGACCGGTGATGGCCCGGGCCACGTGCGGGACGACCAGGCCGATGAACGCGATCGGACCGCAGGCCGCGGTCGCCGCGCCGGTCAGCAACGTGATCGCGACGATGCCGATCGTGCGGGACATTGCGATGTTGGTGCCGAGCGACCGGGCGACGTCCTCGCCGAGGCTGATCACGTTGAGGCTGGGCGTGCTCGCGATCGCGATCACCAGGCCGACGATCAGGAACGGCAGCACCTGCCAGAAGATGTCGAAGCCGCGGCCCGCGACCGAGCCCACGACCCAGAAGCGGTAGCCGTCGAGCGTGGTCTGATCGAGGATGACGACGGCGTTGGTCATGGCCTGGAGGAAGAACGCGACGGCGGCACCGGCGAGCGCCAGGCTCAGCGGACTGGCTTTGCCGTTGCCGATCGACGACAGCCCGAACACGGTGATCGAGGCGAGCGCCGATCCCGCGAAAGCGAACCACAGGTACTGGCTCGGCGCGGTGAGGCCGAATGCGTAGATCGCGATGACGACGAGGAAGGCCGCACCGGCGTTGAGGCCGAGCAGACCGGCGTCGGCGAGCGGGTTGCGGGTATGTCCCTGGATCAGGGCACCCGCGACTCCGAGGGCGATGCCGACGACGAGCCCGAGCAGCGTCCGCGGAATCCGCAACGTGTGGACGATGATGTCGGTCTCGCTGTCGGTGGACGAGAACAGCGCGTGGAACACCTCGGCGAACGACAGTGGCCGCGCGCCGACGGCGACACTCGCGAACAACACGAGCACCAGCAGGGCGGCGAGTACTGCCAGGCCGAGGAGTCTGCGGCGGCGGACCGCCGCGAGCGAGGAGTCCGGCACGACCGGCGTGAACCCGTCGGCGCGGGCGGTCGCCTCGTGGACCACCTCCGTGCCGGACGAGCGCCATGGCCGTCGGTGCAGCGCGCGCCGCACTCCGATCGGAGCACCAGTCGCGGCGTCCCGGGTGACGAGGCTGCACCAGCCCTTGCCGACGGTGGTGCCGGCATTGCCTTCCCGGAAGCCGCGATTCCACACCAGCAGGGCCACCGCGATCAGCAGTGCGGCGCCTCCGAACACGACCCGGTCGGCCTGGCCGCCGCCCTTCGCGTCGCCGAGGGAGTCGACGAGGTACCAACCGATGACGATCGGGATGGCCACGACGCCGAGATCGAGCAGGTCGGCCAGCAGTCGACGGGACCGGGGCGCCGGGCCTTCCGGAATCACTTCCTTGCCGTATGCGCTCGGCACACGGTGCTTCGACGCATCCGAGGTCACGTCCGGGAGGCGGGTCGTCGACACGTGCAGGGTGCTCCTATGAGAGGTAACGCTATCGAGCGTCAGGTTACGGAAGCCTAACCGAACGCGCGAGGGCGGTATCCGCTGTGCGGCACATGTGGACCCCTCGGTCGCATCATAGGTAAGGGTAGCCTACGCTTCTGTTGATCAACTCGAACTCTCGATGGAGGCACGATGGCCGCGACTGCGCATATCCAGTTCAGTTCGGAGACGACAGCGCTCGACGCCTCGTGTTGCCGCCTACGGGAGATCTCTCCCGACTACCCCCGCGTGTACGCCGTCGCGACCATGGCCCATCAAGGCAAGCGGCGCTGGTGGCCGATCGCGTCCTGCGTCGCCGGCTCCGACCATCAGCCGGCGCATCGCGTGGACCGCATGTTCGCGCGCGTGCTGGAGGATCTGCATTCGCCCGATGCCGCCGCCCTTCAGGTGGCCGCTGCGCTGGTGCACGCGATCGTCGGACGCGTCGCCGCTCTGGTCGTGACCGAGGGGAGGGCGTGGGATCCCGGAGTCGACAACCTGTGGGTCCACATGGACAGCGACAACGGCATCGACTGGGCCGCTGTCGTCGACACCACGCTGCGGGTGCTTCCCGACGACGAGCTGGCGCACACGCGGGGAGTCGTGACGCTCCCGTGCGAGCGTGCGCTCCACGTCTGGACCGCGCATCGATGCCTTACCTCACTCACCGCGGTGCGCCGCGCGCTCGAGCTGTGCGCTCCGGTCGACACGTCGCGCTTCGCGATGCTGGTGGCGGATGCAGTGCTGAGTGCGGTGACGCGGATCCCGTTGGCGACGGGAATGTCGAATGCGGTGGCGGTACGCCGCGGTCAGGGTCTGCTGGACGCGTTCGAGGCCGCGGGCATTCCGGTGCGCACCCGCACGGCCCTGGCGATGGCCTGCTGAACGGGTTGCGAGATTAGGGCAGCCTTTCCTATAATCGAGACATCGAAACGCTGGACCGTGCCGGAGTCCTGAGGGCTGCAGTGACTCCCGGTCCCTTCCTCGGCGGGTTCCGCGCACAACGCGCGGAACCCGCCGAATTTTTTTGTCCGCGGGCAGGCCCCCGACCGGGGCTCGCCACCGACTCCGGTGGGTCGCGCGTGCGGCGTCGACACGGGTGGATCACTATGACGAGGTACATATTCGGTCGACGGCCCGTATCCGGGCCGTCCGTGTGAAGCGATGGAGCAGGTCATGGCGAGCGATGCAGAGCGGGCACTGGGGTTGAGCGACGGATCCGACCCCGCCGAGGTGAACGCCTTCCTGAACAAGGGCTTCGGCGAGGCGCTCGGGCTCGAATTCACCGAACTGACCGCGGACCGCGTCCGCGCCCAGTGGAAGGTGACCCCGGCGCTGTACCAGCCGTGGGGCATCATGCACGGCGGCGTCCACTGCGCGGTGATCGAATCCGTCGCCAGCATCGCCGCCAGCCTCTGGCTCGGCGACAAGGGCCACGTCGTCGGTGTCAACAACAACACCGACTTCCTGCGCGCGTCACGCGAGGGCACGCTCTACGCCGAGGCGAACCCCGTGCACCGCGGTCGGACCCAGCAGCTGTGGGCCGTCACCGTCACCGACGAGCAGGACCGTCTCGTCGCGCGCGGCCAGGTGCGCCTGCAGAACATCACCGAGACGTCGGCGCTCGGCGGCAAGTGACCCGAGCGGATTCAGCCCGCTTCGCGTGATTCGGTCGCGTGACGCGTTCGATTCTGCTCCTGCAGGACGTCGATCGCGTTGCGCGCGAACACCTGCTGCTCGGTCGAGGCCATCTGGGCGCGGCCGCGCCCGAGGAAACTCACCGTCCACGAGATCACCGTCGACAAGCGACTCCGGAAACCGATCAGGTACATCAGATGGATCACGAGCCACATGATCCAGCCGATGAAGCCACTGATCTCGAGCTTGCCGACCTTGGCGACGGCGCTGTGCCGCGAGATCGTCGCCATCGACCCCTTGTCGAAGTACTTGAACGGCTGTCGATCCTGCGGTTGCGCTCCGTCGAGCCCCGCCCGGATCTCCTTGGCCGCGTACTTGCCACCCTGCATCGCGACCTGGGCGAGGCCGGGCAGCTTGTCGAGGGACATCATGTCGCCGATCACGAACACGTTCGGGTAGCCCGGCAGCGTCAGGTCCGGATTGACGTGGACGCGACCGGCCCGATCGACCTCCGCGCCCGTCTGCTCGCCCAGCTGTCGGCCCAGCGGACTGGCCTGCACGCCGGCCGACCACACCTTGCACTGGGCCTCGATCCGCGTCTCGTTGCCGTCCTTGTCCTTGACGACCAACCCGTTCACGTCGACGTTGGTCACCATCGCGTTCAGCTGGATCTCCACGCCGAGCTTCTCGAGTCGCTCGGCGGCCTTGCGGCTGAGCTTGCCGCCGTACACGGGGAGCACGGCCGGCGCGCCGTCGACGAGGATCACCCGGGCGTCACGCGGATCGATCCGCCGGAACGCTCCGGCCAGCGTGCGGTTCGCGAGTTCGGCGATCTGGCCGGCCATCTCGACGCCCGTGGGCCCCGCACCGACCACGACGAACGTGAGCAGGCGACGCCGTTCCTCCGGATCGTCGGACAGCTCGGCCTGCTCGAAGGCGCCGAGGATGCGGCCGCGCAACTCCAGCGCGTCGTCGATCGTCTTCATACCCGGTGCGAACTCGGCGAAATGGTCGTTGCCGAAGTACGACTGCCCGGCGCCCGCCGCCACGATGAGCGAATCGAACTCGGTGACGGTTTCGCGTTCGAGCAGGCGGGAGGTGACCTTGCCTGCAGCGAGGTCGATCGACTCCACGTCGCCGAGCAGTACCTCGACGTTCTTCTGCTTCCGCAACACCATCCGGGTCGCCGGCGCGATGTCGCCGACCGACAGGATGCCGGTGGCCACCTGGTACAGCAGGGGCTGGAACAGATGATGGGTGGTTCTGGCGACCAGGGTGATGTCCACGTCCGCGCGTTTGAGCGCCTGCGTGGCGAACAGGCCGCCGAAACCGGATCCGATGACGACGACTCGGTGCCGTTCGGGTCGTGCCGAGGGGTTGCTCATCCCACGCTCCTCGAAGCTCGTCGAAACGTGCTGTCTCTTGTCACCGTAGCCGCCACCCGGTCCATCGTCCTGCCAACTCGGCGGACCTCCGGATACGACGATGGGCGGTGGGAGAACCCACCGCCCATCGCGGAATGTCACAGCCCGTGCGTCATGCGTCCTTGAAGACGCTGCCGCGGCGGATCAGGAAGGTGAAGCCGAACGTCACCAGGCCCAGGACGACCATCATCGTCGCCACCGTGTTGAGGCCGCTGACAGTCGGCGCCACGCCCCCGGCCGCAGTCGCGGACGACGCCAGCAGCATCGTCGCGATCGAGGTGCCGATGCCCTGACCACCGGTGCGCAACACCGAGTTGGTTCCGGTCGCCTCGCTGGTGTTGCTCTCCGGGACGGCTTCGACGATCAGGTTCGGCAGCGCCGTGTAGGCGAACGCCGTGGCGACCGAGACCGTGATGATCATCGCCACCATGCCGACCACCGAGTCGTGGAAGACGATGAGCATCGCGCTGCCGAGCGTGAACAGTGCCGTGCCGAGCAGCATCGAGGCCCGAGCTCCCACGGCCCGCGAGATGCGTCCGCTGAGCGGGGTGCAGACGAAACCGAACATCGAGCCGATGAACGACAGCCAGCCGGCGTTCGTGGCCGAGATACCGAGACCGAACGGCGCCGTGGTGGGTGACTGCAGGATCATCGGGATGATCATGGTGCTGATACCCATCGGGCCCACCGCGATCGCCATGGTCGCGACCATCGTCAGGGCGACCTTGCGGTCGGTGAACAGGCGCACGTTGACGATCGGATCCGTCACCCGCAGCTCCCACAGCACCCACAGCGCCAGGACGACGAGACCACCGATGATCAGACCCAGGGTCTTGATGTCGGTCCAACCCCACGCGCCGGACTTGTTGATACCGAGCAGCACCGCCGCGATGGCCGGCGCGAACGCGATCGTGCCGAGGTAGTCCACCTTCTGCGTGGTGCCCGTCGGCGGACGCCACGGCAGGACGAACAGCACCAGGAGCAGCGCCAGCACCGCGTACACGGCGGCGACGACGAAGATCATGTGCCAGCTGGCGTGGTCGAGCATGACGCCGGCTACGAGCAGGGACGCCGATCCGGCCGCGACCGCGGAACCCGAGATGATCGCGATCGCGACGGGAACCTTCTTCGCCGGCAGGTGTTCGCGGGCGAGCCCGATGCACAGCGGCAGGATCGCACCCGCCACGCCCTGGATGGCGCGGCCGACGATGATGCTGCCGATGCTGTCACCGATCGCGCTGATGAACGAGCCGATCGCGGCGGCGCCGAGGAGCACGACCAGGACGCGCTCACGTCCGTACATGTCGCCGAGGCGGCCGCAGACCGCTGCCGAGGCGGCTGCGACGAGGAGGAACGCCGTGACGGCCCAGCCGACCGTGGCCGCGTCGCTGTGGAACTCCCGGATGAACGTCGGGATGGCGGCGTACACCATCGACGTCTCGAATGCGCTGATGATCTCGACCAACACGAGGACGGTGATGATCACCCAAGCCGGTCGCTGCCGGTTGTACCGCCCACGGCCCGTGGCGGCGGGGACCGCGGACGGACCGCGGGTATCTGCAGTAGCTGTCACTGAAGTAGTTGTCCAGACTCTTGACTCGCCCGAATGCCGGGCTGTGCTGCGTGAATTCGAAAATCCGCGAGATCGTCGCGTTTACACGGATTCCGGCGGCCGTGGGTGGGCTGGTCCTGTTCCGTTGGTCACAGAGTGTGGCGCGTCACTGAGGGGGCATCGGAGTGATGTGCACTGAGTGGGACCGATGGGTGACCGGCGCAACACAGCGGACCTGGGGAAACGGGGAAACTGCCTGGTAGCGGGCCTGAGCAGCGGATGGCCGACACGGCGGCGTGGTCCCGTTCAACGGGACGCCCTGTCCGCTCCGGGTCGTCTCGTGCGTAGCGGATACCGCGACCGGACGATCGGTCCGAGTGTCTCAGGGAAAGGCACCCGATGAGGGCGGAACAGCTGAAATCGGTGAAAACAAACGGTCAGGCCCCATCGAGGAACCGGTACAGGGGATTGCGGGCGGCGGCCTCGCGCACGCCGGTACCCGCCCCCTCGGTGTACACCTGCGTCGTGTTCATGGACTCGTGCCCGAGCATCCGCATGAGCGTGAAGATGCTGACGTTCTCGTCGGCCATGTTGGTGGCGAACGTGTGGCGGAACTGGTGCGTCAGCGCACCCTTGGCGCGCTCACCGTTGATCCCTGCCCTGCGGTAGGCGCGCAGTACCCGGTATTGCAGTGTGCCCCGCGTGATCCGGGTCCCGTCCGCACCGACGAACAGGGGATCGGTGGAACGGAAATGCTGCCACGGCGTGGCGCCCGAGGGCACGCGGCGCTTCGTGGTCTCCGGGAACCGCGCGATGCGCGACTCCAGATAGCCGGTGAGCGTCGCCACCAGGGCGGGCTCCGCGGTTGCCACTCGCTCTTTGCTGCCCTTGCCTCGCACCCGGATGACGCGCGCCGAGCCACCGCCCGGATCAGGAGCGCTGCGCACGTCGCCGAGATCGACCGCGATCAGCTCCGACGACCGCATTCCCGTCAGCAGAGCCGTGAGGATGATGGCGAAGTCCCGCTCGCCCCACGGCCGGACCCCGTCGGTGTCGTCTTCCTGCAAGGTCTGGATGAGCCGCGTGACCGCGTCCGCCGGCAACGCCTTGGGGATGCGTTTGGGCGCTTTCGGGCGCAGCACCGCAGACATCGGGTTGGCCACGATCGTGTCGATCGAGAACAGGTAGTCGCACAGCGTGTTCCAAGTGGACCAGCAGCGGCGGATCGACGCGACCTCGTGCGTGGCGGCGAACGAAGCGAACGCCTGCTGCATGGAGGGTTTGGTGATCGCTTCCACGGACAACGCGGATACGGGCACCCCGGTCTGTTCGGAGAGGAACCCGCTGATCGCCGCGAAATCCTGGCGGTACGCCTTGAGGGTGTGCGGGGACGGCTTCGCCGTGCTGCGATGCAGCAGGAATTCGGCGAACCAGGCCTCGAGTAGTCGTCGATCGTCGCTCACGTGGGCCTGCTCCAATGTCCTTCCGCGGCTGCGTCGTGCGCGGAGCCGGGGCGGGCTCGCGTCCGAACAAGCTTATCGGCAGGCTACGACAACGAGCGGCGGCGCCGGGGGACGACGTAACTTCGCTTCCCGGCGAACAATTCGCGCACGACGGATCGCGGGACGGACAGGCTTCACCCTCGATTTCACCCCATTGCGCCTTTTCCTGACCGCACGGTATGGATATTTTGAAGGAGGTCAGGCGCACCCCCCGACGTGTGCCTGACCATCTACTTCCGGAACCCCCGCCGCAGACTCATCGCGGCGGGGGTTCCGTCGTTCTCGGCCGGTGTCGCCGATGCATGGAGCGCGGTGGTTGCGGGTAGCCCGCCAAGTGCAGGGCCCCCGGCGGCACGGTGCCAGTCGGGCGCGGCCCGGGTGGAGGCGTGTGATGGCGAAATGTGAGACGTGCGGCAACGACTATGACAAGACCTTCACGGTGGTGATGGGGGACCGGCGTGGAGTGTTCGACAGTTTCGAATGCGCCGCCCACGCGATGGCGCCGGTGTGCGCCCACTGCGGCTGCCGGATCCTCGGGCACGGCGTGGAGGACGAGAGCCGCATCTTCTGCTGTGCGAACTGCGCGCGAACCGCCGGCCACGAGCAACTCGTCGACCGCGCCTGACGAGAGGCATGGGGCGCCCCGGGTATGCGCCGAGCGGGGAGGGGAGTGACCGAGGACTCGGCCGCGGACGTGCACTGCCGACTTCTGGATCGGCGGCGGCCGCCCGGGCTTGGGCGGGTTCGTGCAGGCAGCGGGATGCGGCGTCATCACGGCGACGCAGCCCAGCGGGACGGTGGATATCCGGGTCGCTCGGGGTGAGCCGGCGCAGAACGTCGGGGATCGCGAAACCTTCTCGCGGACATGGATATTCGTCATTATCCATGACGGTGGTGGAGGTGTCCGCCGGAACCGGCGGGGCAGCGTGGTCGGATCTCATGACACAGTACAGCGACCGGTGCGGATGCGCTGCGCGGATTGCGTACGCGATGTCGTGCTTGTGCGCGGGCGCGTTCTCACCGGGTGTCGTCGCAGAGCGCAGGCGTCTGGGCGACGCCGCCGACTCGGATGCACGATATCGGGCCATGAGCGTCGGTGGCCGTCCGGCGTCGGGGCCGCCTGTGAGTGGTACCGAACCGCGGTGGGTGGGCCGCCGCGCGCAGGTTGACGTCCCGCCCGCGCAGTTGTGCACGCGGGAGGCCAGGATCGCGCGGGGTCCGTCGGACCGCGTGTGTGGGCCGACGCTGCGTGCGCAAGCTGGCCCACACTGGCTGCCGATCAGGATCCACCCGGCTTCCGTGGGGAGCCCCGAATCTCGATTACTTGACATAATGTGGATTATCGGCGAAACGGGAAGCTGGGATAACGCGGCATGAATATCGCGGATGAGCCCGCCGGACTTCACGATTCTGCCTGCGCAGCCGGATCGACCTGATGGCAACTGCGAGACCGAACCGCGCCGCCGTGTGGTCGGCTGCGCGCTGCAGGTGTCCGGCACGCACGCCCGGGCGGATCGCAGGCACGCGCCGTGCGCAGCCGGCATCGTCACCGAGTGGCCGCACCGGGTAGCCAATGCTGCCCGGCTGTCGAGATCCGCCGATCCTTCGGGACGGCTGATTCGACCCCGCCGTCCATTGCCATGCCACGTCTGCGCCGTCCGAGTCGAGTTCGCGGCGCATCGGCGGGCCCTCCGGTGGTCGACCCCGTCCGCTGGGCGCTCTCCTGCCGTCCCGGTAGCTACCCATCAATACGTCACAGTGACGTATTGATGGGTAGGACGTGGATGCTCAACTACCGACGTACTCCGCGAGATGCTTGCCGGTGAGGGTCGAACGGTCCGCGATGAGGTCCGCGGGCGTGCCCTCGAAGACGATGCGGCCGCCGTCGTGGCCGGCGCCGGGACCCAGATCGATGATCCAGTCGGCGTGGGCCATGACAGCCTGGTGATGTTCGATGACGATGACCGTCTTACCGGAGTCGACGAGCCGGTCCAGCAGGCCGAGCAGATTCTCGACGTCGGCGAGATGCAGACCGGTCGTCGGCTCGTCGAGGATGTAGACGTCGCCCTTCTCCCCCATGTGTGTCGCGAGCTTGAGGCGTTGGCGCTCGCCGCCGGACAGTGTGGTGAGCGGCTGACCGATCTTGATGTAGCCGAGCCCGACGTCCACCAGACGTGCCAGGATCTTGTGGGCGGCAGGTAGTTTCGCGTCCCCGGCGCCGAAGAATTCCTCGGCCTGGGCCACCGACATGGTGAGGACCTCGTTGATGTCCTTGCCGCCGAACTTGTAGTCGAGCACTTCGGCCTGGAACCGCTTGCCCTCGCACACCTCGCACGGCGTGGACACACCGGCCATCATCGCCAGGTCCGAGTACACGACGCCGGCGCCGTTGCAGTTGGGGCAGGCGCCCTCGGAGTTGGCACTGAACAGACCCGGCTTGACACCGTTGGCCTTCGCGAATGCCTTGCGGATCGGCTCGAGCAGGCCCGTGTACGTCGCCGGGTTGCTGCGGCGTGAGCCTTTGATCGCGCCCTGATCGATCGAGACCACACCGTCCCGGCCCACCACCGAGCCGCCGATGAGCGAGCTCTTTCCGGATCCGGCGACGCCGGTGACCACGGTGAGCACCCCGAGCGGAATGTCGACGTCGACGTCCCTGAGGTTGTGGGTGTCGGCGCCTCGCACCTCGAGGGCGCCCGACGCCGTCCGGACCGAGGTCTTGACCGACGCGCGGTCGTCGAGGTGTTTGCCGGTGAGGGTGCCGGACGTGCGCAGTTCGTCGACGGAACCTTCGAACACGATTTCACCGCCCTCGGTCCCGGCGCGCGGCCCGAGGTCCACGACGTGGTCGGCGATCGCGATGGCCTCCGGCTTGTGCTCGACGACCAGGACTGTGTTGCCCTTGTCGCGCAACTGCAGCAGCAGGTCGTTCATCCGCGCGATGTCGTGTGGGTGCAGGCCGATGGTGGGTTCGTCGAACACGTAGGTGACGTCCGTGAGTGACGAGCCGAGATGTCGGATCAGCTTGGTGCGCTGCGCTTCTCCGCCGGACAGTGTGCCGGCGGGTCGGTCGAGGCTGAGGTAGCCGAGCCCGATCTCGACGAACGAGTCGAGTGTCTCCCCCAGCGATTTCAGCAGTGGGGCCATCGACGGCTCGTCGAGGCCACGGACCCACTCGGCGAGGTCGCTGATCTGCATGGCGCAGACGTCGGCGATGCTGAGCCCGGCGATCTTGGAGGACCGTGCCTCCGCGCTCAGGCGGGTGCCCTCGCAGTCGGGGCAGGTCTGGAAGGTGATCGCGCGGTCCACGAATGCCCGGATGTGGGGCTGCATCGCCTCCCGGTCCTTGGACAGGAACGACTTCTGGATCTTCGGGATCAGGCCCTCGTACGTGACGTTGACCCCGTCGACCTTGACCTTGGTGGGTTCCTTGTACAGCAGGTCGTTCAACTGCTTCTTGGTGAACTTGGCGATCGGCTTGTCGGGGTCGAAGAAGCCGCAGCCGCGGAAGATCCGTCCGTACCAGCCGTCCATGCTGTAGCCGGGGATGGTCAGCGCCCCCTCTTCGAGGGACTTGCTGTCGTCGTACAGCGCGGTGAGGTCGAAGTCCGAGACCTTGCCCATGCCCTCGCACCGCGGGCACATGCCGCCGGTGATCGAGAAGCTGCGCCGCTCCTTGACGGTGCGCCCGGACTTCTCGACGGTGACCGCCCCGGCGCCGCTGATCGATGCGACGTTGAACGAGAACGCCTGCTGCGAGCCGATGTGCGGTTGCCCGAGACGGCTGAACAGGATGCGCAGCATCGCGTTGGCGTCGGTTGCGGTGCCGACGGTGGAGCGCGGGTTGGCGCCCATCCGTTCCTGATCGACGATGATCGCTGTGGTCAGGCCCTCGAGGACGTCGACGTCCGGCCTCGCCAGGGTCGGCATGAAGCCCTGGACGAAGGCGCTGTACGTCTCGTTGATCATCCGCTGCGATTCGGCGGCGATCGTGGCGAAGACCAGGGAGCTCTTACCCGAGCCGGACACTCCGGTGAACACGGTCAGCCGACGCTTCGGCAGCTCCACGCTGACGTTCTTGAGGTTGTTCTCCCGCGCTCCGTGGACGCGGATCAGGTCGTGGCTGTCGGCTGTGTGCCGCGCCGGTGACTGCGTGGCCGGCCGGGCGGTCGTGGTCATCGTGTCTCCCTCTGTGGTGTGCGGCCTCCATGTCTACCGGAGGGTGCCGTCATCGCGCGGTGGTCTCCCACATGAAGCCGTCCAGGTCGGTGAAGGCCGGGAGGTCGCTGCCGATGGTGATCCCGTGGGCGCCGGTTCCGGGCTCCGCGACTCCGGCATCCTTGGCGAGGGCGCGACGCCCGTACAGCGCCAGTTTGACGGTGCCTGGTTCGGTGGCGAACTCGACGTACTTGCGTCCGTAGCTCTTCGCCACCTCCAGACCCCGGTCGACGTAGAACTGCTTGCTCGCCTTGACGTCGTCGACGCCGAGCAGCAGGACGATGTCGTCGAACCGTCGTTCGGCAGGCCCGGTGTTCTTCTTCGACGACGTCGCGACCTTCCAGATCGCCCCGTCGGGGGCCTGTACGACGCCGCCGTACCCCCACAGGCTCTTCTTCACCGGTGTCAGAACGGTGGCGCCGCCGCCGAGTGCGGCCTCGACGAACGCGTCCACGATGTTCGGCTGGGACACCACGAGCGAGAGGGTGTAGCCGCGGAACCCGGTGCCGGGCGTCGGCGCCTCGGCGACGGACACGTGGGCGTCGACCCCGAGTTGGTTGTAGAAGGACTTCGCGGCCGACGTGTCCGGTACGTCGAGGGTGAGGGATCCGATGGTGACCATGTCAGCGCACCTCGTTGATGCGGAGCAGGTTGCCTGCGGGGTCACGGACGGCGAAGTCGCGGATGCCGTAGGGCTGCTCGATCGGTTCCTGGACGATTTCGGCGCCGTCGGCCGCGAGCTTCTCGAAGGTGCCGTCGAGGTCGGGGGTGGCGAGCGTGAGGATCGCGTAGGTGCCCTTCGCCATCATCTCGGTGATGGTGCGGCGCTCGTCGTCGGTGATGCCGGGGTCGGCGGCCGGCGGATGCAGTACCAGCGAGGTGTCGGGCTGGTCGGGGTGGCCGACGGTGATCCAGTACATGTCGTTGTATCCCACTTCCTTCCGGACCTCGAACCCGAGGAGGTCGCGGTAGAAAGCGAGGGCCGCGTCGCGGTCGGTGTGCGGGAGGAAGGCGGAGTGAATGGTGATGTTCATGACGATCACGCTAGGCGGGGCGTGAGGTCTGCGCTTCTCGATTCCTGATCGGTCTGGTGACGTGCTTGGCCACGCACGACGGCATCTCCTCGTCGGCGCGCACCTGGTCGCGATACGCGCTGGGCGAGATGCCGACGAGTTCGGTGAAGCGGGTGCTGAAGGTGCCCAGGGACGAGCATCCGACCTCGAAGCACACCTCGGTGACGCTCAGGTCGCCGCGGCGCAGCAGTGCCATCGCGCGTTCGATGCGGCGGGTCATCAGGTAGGCGTACGGCGGTTCGCCGTATGCGCGTTTGAACTGGCGGCTGAGGTGCCCGGCGGACATGTTGACGCCGCGCGCCAGCGCCTCGACGTCCAGCGGTTGCGCGTACTCCCGGTCGATCCGATCCCGGACACGGCGTAGCTGCGCGAGGTCGCGCAGTTGTTGTTCTGCGACGGGTCTGCTGGCCACGTGCGTGATGCTGCCACGTCGGGTCGCGGCTTGCCCAGGGCTCCGCACATCCGGCCGGGGCGCGGGTTCGCGTGGGAGAATGACGCCGTGTCCGCCGTCGGTGCACGACCCGATCCCGGGTGCGACCTGTGTTCGCTCACGGCGTCGGACGGGGACAGCGGGGCGTGGCTGCTGACGTATCTCGGGTTCGATCCCCTCGTGGAGGGCCGGCGCGAGGCGCTGCTCACGCTCGCGAACGGTTACCAGGGCGTCCGGGGTGCGCTGTCGGAGTCCCACGCCGACGGGGTGCACTACCCCGGCGCGTACGTCGCCGGCTGCTACAACCGTCTCGACTCGATGATCGACGACGTCCGGCACGAGGACGAGAGCATCGTCAATCTGCCGAACTGGGTGGGCGTGACGTTCCGGATCGACGACGGGGCGTGGTTCTCCCCCGGGGGCGGCGACGCCGTCGCTCACCACCATGTGGGTCTGGACGTCCGGGGCGGCCTGTTGCTGCGGGAGACGGTGCTGGTCGACGCGGCGGGACGCCGGACGCGGTTGCGGCAGCGTCGCCTCGTGTCGATGGCGGACCCGCATCTCGGGGTGGTCGACACGCTGCTGCGGCCGGAGAACTGGTCCGGCCGGCTGACCATCCGGTCGACGCTGGACGGGACCGTCCGGAACACGAACGTCCCGGATCTGGCCCGGTTCGCGGATCGGCATCTGACCGAGGTGACGACGGGGCCGTCGGGCACGGATGTGGTGTGGCTGCATGCGGAGACCAGCCAGTCCCGTCTCCGCATCGCGCAGGCGGCCCGCACGCGGGTGCGGATGGACGGGATGTTCGTCGAGGTCGACCGGCGCCGCGGTTTCGAAGCGGACGCCGTTGCCGACGAGATCTCCCTGACCGTCGAGGCGGGCCGGAGTATCGAGATCGAGAAGACGGTCGCGATGTTCACCTCGCACGATCGGGCGATCTCGGAGCCGGGGCTGGCGGCGCGGGAGGCCGCGCAGGGTGCGTGCGCGTTCGAGCGCATCCTGGCCGATCACGTGGCGGCCTGGGCGTCGCTGTGGCGGCGGTTCGAGGTGGCCGTCGACGCCGATGTGCGCACCCGGCTGGCGGCGAACGTACAGATTTTCCATGTGCTGCAGACGCTTTCGCCGCACACCGCGGATCTCGACGTCGGGGTGCCGGCCCGAGGACTGCACGGTGAGGGATATCGCGGGCACATCTTCTGGGACGAGATCTTCGTGTTCGGGTTCCTGAATCTTCGGTTGCCCGAGCTGACCCGGGCGCTGCTGCTGTACCGGTTCCGGCGACTGCCGCAGGCCCGCAGGTTGGCCCAGGCTCAGGGCCTGCGGGGAGCGTTGTTCCCGTGGCAGAGCGGGAGCGACGGCCGGGAGGAGACACCGCGACTGTTCTTCAACCCTCGTTCCGGCCGCTGGATGGCGGACCACTCGCGGCGGCAGTACCACGTGGGGCTCGCGGTCGCCTACAACGTGTGGCACTACTGGGAGGCGTCCGCGGACCTGGGCTTCCTCGCGAGTTTCGGCGCCGAGATGCTGGTGGAGAACGCGCGGCTGTGGGCGAGTCTGGCGGTGTACGACCCCACCGACGATCGGTTCGACATCCGCGGGGTGATGGGTCCGGACGAGTTCCACGACGGCTATCCGGATCGGCCGGGCGGCGGCATCGACAACAGCGCGTACGTCAACGTCATGACGTCGTGGGCCCTGGCCCGGGCGCTCGACGCCTACCGGATCCTCGGTGAGAACGAGGCTGCCGGCGTGTGGGAGCGGCTGTGTGTGACGACCGAGGAGATCGAGCACTGGGACTATCTGCGACGGCGGTTGCGGTTGTGTTTCCTCGACAACGGGTTACCGGCCCAGTTCGAGGGGTACGAGTCGCTGCGCGAACTGGACTGGGCGGGCTACCGGGCCCGGTACGGGAACATCGGCCGGCTGGATCTGATCCTCGAGGCCGAGGGCGACACCTGTCGGCGGTACCGCGCTTCCAAGCAGGCGGACGTGTTGATGCTGCTGTACCTGTTCTCGGCCGAGGAACTGGCGGCGCTGGTGCGCGACATGGGCTATCGGTTCGATCCGGGGTCGATCCCGGCCACCGTCGAGTTCTATCTGGCGCGGACGTCGCACGGGTCGACGCTCAGCCGGGTGACGCACGCGTGGGTGCTAGTTCGGGGTGATCGGCGCGGGTCGTGGCAGATGCTCGGTGAGGCACTCGAATCGGATCTGTCCGACACGCAGGGCGGCACGACCCGCGAGGGCATCCATCTGGGCGCGATGGCGGGCAGCATCGACATCCTGCAGCGCTGCTATTCCGGTTTCGAGATCCGTGGCGGAGTTCTGCGGCTGCATCCGCAACTGCCCGACGAGCTGCGAACCCTCGAGTTCGACATCCGCTATCGCGGGCACTGGATCGACGTGCGGTGCGACCACGCGTCGGTGACGGTTTCGACGCGCCGCAGTCAGGCTGCGCCGATCCGACTCGACATCGACGGCACCGAACACGTCCTCGCGTCGGGCACCCGGGTGCGGGTGCCGCGCGGACCGGACGGCAGGTCCCGCACCGACGCCGTCTTCGATGGCACGCTGGAGCCCACACCGGACGCGTGAGGAGGTTCGATGGAGATCGATCCGGAGACGGACTTCGCCGAGGGTGCGGTGGTGGCCGCGGTCGACGGGTCGCCGTCGTCGTTCGATGCGCTGCGGTGGGCGGCGCGATTGGCTCGGCGCCGAACCGCTCCCCTGCACGTCGTGCACGTGCTCCCCAGCCCAGGGGTGTATCTGAGTGAAGCGGCAGTGCTGATCCAGGCGCAGTTCACCGAGAAACTCGAATCGGACTCGGAGGGCATGCTGCGTCGCGCCCGTGAAATGGTGAGCGCCGAGTTCGCCGACGTCGATTCGACGTTCGCGCAGTATCCGGGCCCACCGGCCGCGACGCTTCTCGATCTGAGCGCGCGCGCCGGTCTGCTGGTCCTGGGGGCGACAGGAGCGGGCACGGTGGGCGCGATGCTGGTGGGTTCGACGGGCCAGCGCGTAGCCAACCACGCCCGGTGCCCGGTGTTGGTGTGCCGGGGCGGGGCGCCGGCGGCAACCGACGACCGTCCGATCGTCGTCGGTGTGGACGGCAGCGAGTTGAGCATCCGCGCGGTGGGCGTGGCGTACGAATACGCGGCGGTGCTGGGTGCGCGGCTGGTGGCCGTACACGCGTGGGGTCCGGCACGGACGGTCCAGCGGTACGGGGCTTTTCGGCTCGTCGACTGGTCGGCTGTCGAGGCAGAGGAACGCGCGCTCGTGGCGGAGAGTCTGTCCGGCCACTCGGCGGCGTGGCCGGACGTCCCGGTGGAGACGGTCCTCGAGCAGAACAGTGCGGGGCGAACGCTGCTCGAGTACGCCGGTCGCGCGCGATTCGTGGTGGTGGGCAGCCGGGGCCGGAGCCGGATCACCGGGGCGCTGCTCGGTTCGACCAGTCAGAATCTGTTACACCACGCGCCGTGCCCGGTGATGATCTGTCGCGGCGAGCGGAGCAGCTCCGACGGTGTGAGCGACGGCGAAGCCTGGACCGGCGACTCAGTGTGAGCGCACCACCATCAACGGGATGGTGACGGTGCGCAGCAGTGCCGCGCTGGTGGATCCGAGGGTCATGCCGTGGAAACCGCCGCGGCCGCGACTGCCGACGACGATCAGTCTCGCACCGGCGCCGCGCGTCAGCAGGTTCCGCGCCGGACGGTCTTGCACGATCACCTGTTTGACGCGCACCTCCGGATACTTGTCCCGCCACGGTGCCAACCGCTCGGTGAGCCGGCTCTGTTCGGTGGCGGCGATGTCGGACCAGGAGCCGGCGAGCGTTCCCTCGGGGACCGCACGATCGGACCATGCGTGCAGGGCCACCAGCTCGGCTCCGTGCAGCGCCGCTTCGGTGAACGCGGCTTCGATCGCGGGTTCGCTGGTCTCGGTGCCGTCCACCCCGACGACGACCGGGCCGTCGAAGTCCGGCTCGCCCGGCCGCGGCCACCCCGCCACGACGACGACAGGGCAGGCGGCGTGGTGGACGATCGCGGAGGTGACCGACCCGATCAGTCCGCCGGTGAACTCCCCCAGGCCACGGGTACCGAGAACGATCATGCGGGCGGTGCCCTCGTGGTTCATCAAGGCGTGGACGGGGGTGAGCGTCACCATCTCCGTCGACGTCGCGGTCTGCCCGACGGCCGCGGCCAGACTCACGGCCTCCGCGAGCGCGTGTTCGCCACCGATGCGCAGGTCGTCGGTGAACGGCGACGACATCCCGATGCCGCCGGTGGTGACGCTCGTGACCAGCAGCAGCGGATCACCACGCACGGACGCCTCGGACGCGGCCCAGCGCACCGCGTCACGGGCACTCGCGGAGCCGTCGACGCCGACGACGATCGGTGCAGTTCCCATGCGGACCCCCTCGACGAAGACTTTTCGGTCGACTCCTCCTAGGAAACACCCGGGACGGGGTCCCCACAGCGGTTTCCGGCATCGCGTGGCGGGTCATGCCCATCGGTGCCGGAATCGACCGATAGTTCCTTTCCCGATTCCGTGACGCCCTCGACGGACTGTTGCGCCGCGCGGATCTTGCCGCGACACGCCGGTGGGACCACACTCGATGCATGGGCACCCGAACGGCTCCCGAGCCGATCCGGGCGGCGGTTTCCGTCGCCTGTCGGGCTCCGTCGGTGCACAACAGCCAGCCGTGGTCGTGGGTGTTCAGTTGCGGGAGCCTGGAACTGCATGCCGACCGGATGCGGGCGCTGCCGGTCGTCGATCCGTTGGCTCGGCAGATGGTGATCAGTTGCGGCACGGCTCTGCATCATCTCGAGGTCGCGGTCGCCGAGCACGGGCTCGGCGTGGTGATCGATCGGCTGCCCGATCCGGGGAATCCGATGTTGCTGGCATCCGTCGGGTTCGTCTCGGGCACCGATTCGGTGCGCACCCGGTCGCTACGGCAAGCGATCCCGGGCCGGTGGACGGACCGCCGGGCGTTCGGTCCGCCCACTCCGGATGCGCTCGCGGGCCTCGCTGATGTGCTCGGTCGCCACGACGTCGCGATCACGTTCCTCGGGGCGGACGGTCCGTCCCGGCTGGCCGAAGCCACCCGAAGCGGTGCCGACGTGCGCCGCCACGACGCCGCGTACCGGGCCGAGTTGTTCTGGTGGACAGGGCATTCCTGTGACGAGACGGGAGTCCCCGCGAGTGTGTTGCCGGACGGTGGCACGGTGCCGGTCGGCCGGGAGTTCCCGCGGGGAGCCTTGGAGCCGCCCGGGACGGCGGATCGCGCTGCGCTGGCGGTCCTGAGCACCGACACCGACACCCGGCTGGACTGGCTGCGATGCGGCGAGGCGCTGTCGGAGTTGCTGCTCGAGGCGACGGCCCGGGGACTGGCGACGTGCCCGCTCACCCACGTCACGGAGATAGCGACCAGCCGGGAGATGGTGCGCGAGGCTGCGACGGCGTCCGGGGCTCGCGGTAGGTTCCCGCAGGTCGTGGTGCGGTTGGGGACGCCGTCGGCCGACGAGTACGAGGTGCCGCGGACGGGTCGGCGCCGGGTCGACGACGTGTGGCGGGACGCCGGAATCTAGCCCGGGGTGCGGTCCCATTCCGCCGCGGCGACGGAGAGCGACGCATCGAGCGGTCCGGAGGTGTCGACCAGCGTGGCGGCGGGCCAGGAGTCGGCGTCGTGGGCCATCGCGACCGCCACCGCGGGCGTCGCCTCGGAGTCGTGGTCCCGGCGGGAAGCGGCCCGCTCCCGCAGCCGGTGCTCGGTCAGCTCGGCGGGCGCTGTGCACTGGAGTTGCACCAGGTCGACGCACACCGCCACGGCCGTCTCGGCGGCGCGCAGTCGGTGTTCCCGATGGGTCCAGGACGCGTCGAGGACCACGGAGCGGCCCCCGGCGAGCAACTCTCGGGCCCGGTCGAGCATCGAGTCGTAGACGCGGCCGGTGGAGTCGGGCGAGTACCGGCCGCTGCGGTAGCCGGGATAGGGCGTCGCGGTGCGGTCGGCGGCGAACAAGTGGCGTCGGACGTGGTCGCTCGAGATCAGTTCCGCGCCGACGGTCTCGGCCAGTCGCGCCGCGACGGTGGACTTGCCCGTGGCCGGCAAACCGCCGACGAGGACCAGGCGGCAGCGCGCGCGATCGAGGTGCTGTTCGGCGAGGGCGGTGTGGCGCGCCGCGTCGTCCGCGGACGCCGCACGGCCCTGCAGATGCCGGACGCAGTCGACCTTGGCGCGCATGAACGCGCGGTAGGCGATGTAGTGGTGCACGAGCGAGTCGGGAGCGGTCTCGGTGAGGGCGTCGCGGTAGCGGAGCACCAGTCGCCGGGCGAGGTCGGGCCTGCCCTGGAACTCGAGATCCATAGCCAGGCAGGCGATGTCGTCGATCCGGTCGAGGTAGCGGAGTCGGGCGTCGAACTCGAGGCAGTCGAGGATGCGGGGGCCGTCCTCGAGGCAGAAGAGGTCGTCGCTGAGCAGGTCGGCGTGACCGTCGACGATGCAGCCGTCGGTGATCCGCTGCGCGAAGAGCGGGCCGCGTCCGTCGAGGTAGCGGTCGACGGTCCGCTCGATCGCGGCCAGGCGGTCCTCGGCGACCACGGCGCGGGGCAGCTCTCGGGTCTCGCGGATGTTGTCGTGCCAGCGCCGACGTACCGCGTCGGCGGTCCCCTCCCGGTCGATCCGGGGTCCGCGGGCCGCGCGGCGGTGGAAGTCGGCGACGATCCGGGCGATCGCATCGACCGCGGACGGGCATTGGGTCGACGACGCGCGGGCCAGGGTCGACAGCCGCGCTGATTCCGGCATCCGCCGCATCACGACCGTCGGTTCCCCGTCGCCGCCCTCCGGGTCGCCGAGCTCCCCCACCCCGAGATACACGTCGGGCGCCAGGCGGCGGTTGAGCTCGACCTCGTTCCGGCACGCCGCGAGGCGCGCCTCACGGCTGCGGAAGTCGAGGAACTCCGTACGGATCGGCTTCTTGATCTTGTAGACGCGGTCGCCGAGGAGGATCACCACTCCGGAGTGGGTCTCGTGCAGCCCGGCGAACGGCTGGTCCGGTTGTGCGGTCAACGACGCTGCGGACTCAGTCGGCTTCGCCGTGCTCGTCGTAGTGGCCCTCGTGCTCGGCATGGCGGTGCCCGTCGTGCAGGTAGTCGACATGGTCGCCGTGCTGGACCGTCTCGTGTCCACAGTCCTTGCCGTGGACGTGGGGATGATCGGCCGGATCGTGCGGGTGATGCTCGGGGGTCGTCATGATTCTTCCCTCCGGTCGGTTCCGGGCTGACATCTCCCACGGTAGTGCGGTTCGGTAAGCGCGGACGCGTTTCCGGGCGCGCGTGCCGGGACGGTCGGGTTCAGCGGAACCGTTCGGCGTCGCGGGCCATCGCGACCAGGCGCTCGGTGAGAGCGGACAGCTCACGCCCCTCGGCGCCCTCCGCGACGGCGGTGGCGACGTCCTCGGCGGCGCAGCGCAGCTCGAACAGCCGATCGGACAGTGCGGAGGCCTCCTCCACGCTGAGCACCACGGCGTCGGCGGGAATCGACGTGCCCTTGACCGCGTTGCGCTGCTCGTACGCGCGCTGGCGGCAGGACTGGCGGCAGTAGCGGCGGCGCCGTCCGATGCCGGCCGGGGCGACCTCCCGACCGCACCACACACACGATTCGGGTCTCCGGGACGCTGCGGCCATGAACGCACACCTTACTGCGGGTCGCGGGACGGCTGCCCGGTAAGATGGTGCGGCCGCATCCACGGGAGTCTCGGGAACGATCCGGGAGTCCGGGACGTTGTAGATGGTTGTGAACGCTCGGTGCGCCCCCCGGCGAACTGGCGCGGTGACGAACGAAGAGAGGACACACCATGGCAGATCGCGTACTTCGAGGTAGTCGACTCGGAGCGGTGAGCTACGAGACCGATCGTGACCACGACCTGGCGCCCCGCCGCATCGCACGCTACCGGTGCGACAACGGCGAGGAGTTCGACGTCCCCTTCGCCGACGAGGCCGAGATCCCCGGCACGTGGCTGTGCAAGAACGGTCTCGAGGGCACTCTGGTCGAGGGCGCTGCGCCCGAAGTCAAGAAGGTCAAGCCCCCGCGTACGCACTGGGACATGCTGCTCGAGCGTCGTTCCGTCGAGGAGCTCGAGGACCTGCTGAAGGAGCGGCTGGACCTGCTCAAGGCCAAGCGCCGCGGAGCGTAGTCGGCTCCCTCTCCACACTGATCGTCTCGGCGCCGCCACGACCTGTCGTGGCGGCGCCGTCGCGTGTCAGCAGGTGCTCGGCGCCGGTTCGCCGCGGAAGCGGGCGTCGAGGTAGTCCAGCGCCCGCGGCGCGCCGAGGACCGCGGTGGTGAGGTGGTCCGGGCTCGGGAACAGTTCCGACTCGACCCGCGCCCCGGCCCGGCAGTACCGCTGCAGCGTGGCGTCGATCGAGTCGACCGGGATGAGGGCGTCCGTCGGACTGTGCCACTCGAACAGCGGCGCGGTCGGCACTCCCGGATAGTCCTCGATGCTGTTGTCGGACAGGACATCCTGGGCCGTCGGGCTGGACAGCAGATCGGTGGTGGTGGCGATCTCCGACGCGCTGTGCCCGGCACCGGTGAGCAGGATGCCGTTGGTGCAGGCGTCCGCGACCGCGTCCCGCATGGCGAGTCCCTGCGCGTTCAACTGCTCGCTCACCGGCAGGCGGTCCGGGTACTCGCGTTCGAGGCCGAGGGCCGCGGCGAGCGCGAGACCGAACGCGGGGTGCGGCGCCGTCCCGAGTCCTCGTGCCATCTTGCCGAGATTCATCGGCACCCCGCCCGCCGCGGCACCGACGATGTCCAGTTCCGGGGCGTACGACGGAGCGAGCGCCGCCGCGAACGCCGTGGCCATTCCGCCGCCGGAGTACCCGGCCATGCCGACCGGGCTCGTCGCCAGCCCCAGTTCCGGGACGCGTTGCGCGGCCCGGATGCCGTCGAGGGTGATCTGACCGCCGAGCCTGGCCGCGCCGTAGGCACTGGACGGGCCGAGGTGATCGGGCAGGGCGACCGTCCATCCGCGGGCGAGGGCGATGTTGAGCGCCGGCGCCTCCCGGATCGTGAGGTCGGGGTCGGCGGTGTAGAGCGTCCGGGACGGGGCGCAGTGGGTGCCGAGCGCGTTGATGATGTGCTGGTAGGACAGCAGCGGACCGGACGGTGCACGCACGTCGGGGACGAGGATCGTGGTCACCGCGGCGATCGGGCGACCCTCCGAGCCCGTCGACCGGAACTGGACCTGCCAGACCGTGGTGCCCGGGAACTGCGGGAGAGCCGGCATGCGGCGTGCCGCCAGCACGTCTCCGGGCGCGTGGTCGCCGACGTCGGTCGGTTGGCCGTAGAAGGGGTCGGGATCGGCCGCCACCGGGGCGGGTGCGGCGGTGACCGGCGCAGCTGCCGTGACGGGCGCGACGAGCACACCGATCGCGATTGCGGCTGCCGCCGCCACGCGACCGGCGGGCCCGACGCGTCGCGGCGGCAGGAGTGGAGTTGACGACATCGAAGATCCCCCTCGAAAAGCACGGCACCACAAATGGTTCATGTCCGCCGAAACCACGCTTTTCAGATCGCCCCGAGAATCCGATGACGGGTGCGATTCGGCCGAACGGCGACCCAGCATATGCGACGTCGGTGTGCGGTCGCGGGGGTTCGGGTGAACCACGCTGAGGCGCCCACTGATTCGTTGGCGGATACCTTGCGATCGCGTGCGCTGCAATCGAATCCGGACACATCACGAGGTTCGTGACCGCATCGAAACCGAACCGTTCGCGGGCCCGGTTCGGGGCCCTCGGAATATCGGCGAAGATTCGCCACGCCCCAGCCCCCGTGCAATCATGAAGGGAACGCACGCAGCTAGCGGATCCGGCTGACGCGATGGCTCGCAGAACTACCGCGAAGGTCCAGTAGACGTAAGGCGAGGTGGCGTATGGACGACACCAGCGGCCCGATCACGGCCGACACCTCAGAAGAATCCACGGGAACCTTTCCGGTCGACGAGCCGGAGCTCGTTCGGCTTCGCGCCGAACTCGACGAGATCGACCGTCGGTTCCTCGAGGACATCCGTGCACGGATCGACGTGTGTGTCCGGATCGCGGAGGTCAAGCGCCATCGGAGCATCCCGATGATGCAGCCCCAGCGGGTGAATCTGGTGCAGGACCGGGCGGAGGAGTTCGCTCGCTCCCACGGACTGTCACCGGACTTTCTGCGCAGGCTGTACGAGGTGATGATCGGCGAGACCTGCCGGGTCGAGGACCTGGTCATCGGGACGGCCGACGACACGAATCGCGCGACGGGCTGATGGCGTCATGGGCACCCGCACGCTCCTGATCGACAACTACGACTCGTTCACCTACAACCTCTACAGCCTGCTGTCCGAGGTCAACGGGGAACCGCCGGTCGTGGTGCACAACGACGCCGACTGGGCGTCGGTGCCGCTCGTCGACTTCGACAACATCGTCATCTCGCCCGGCCCGGGCCGGCCGGACCGCAAACGGGACTTCGGGATCAGCGCGCGGGCGATCGCGAACCGCGAGATCCCGGTGCTCGGGGTGTGCCTGGGGCACCAGGGCTTGTGTCACCTGTTCGGTGGCAGCGTCGGTCTGGCGCCGGTACCGATGCACGGCAGGATCTCGTCGATCCGGCATACCGGGACCGGCATCTTCCAAGGTATTCCGTCGCCCTTCCCGGCGGTGCGCTACCACTCGCTCATCGTCGATTCCATGCCTCCGGAGTTGGAGGAGCAGGCGTGGACAGAGGACGGGCTGGTCATGGCCGCCGCGCACCGGACGCACCCGTTGTGGGGGGTGCAGTTCCACCCCGAGTCGATCTGCACCCGGTACGGACGGGAACTGCTCGGCAACTTCCGGGATCTGACCCCGTCGCGATCCGGGCGTCGGCCGACCCGACCGGCGACACCTGCCGCGGCGGCCACGCCGTCGGAGGCCGCCGGGCCGCAGCCGCGCTATCACGTGTCGAGCACCCGGATCGACCGGGCGGTCGATCCGCACGCGGTGTACGGGAGCCTGTTCGCGGACGGACCGAACAGCTTCTGGCTCGACGGCAGCGCCGCGCTGGAGCCCGAGTCGCAGTTCTCGGTGATGGGCGACTGTTCGGGACCGCTCGCCGAGTACATCACCTACCGGGTCGCCGAGACCACGGTGCGTGTGCAGCGGCAGGGCCGGCCGGACGAGCTGTTGCATCGGCGGTTCTTCGACTACATCGACGAGCAGCTCCGCATCCGCGCGGTGCCGCCGAACCCGGAGTTGCCGTTCGCCTTCGGGCTCGGCTACGTCGGCTACCTCGGGTACGAACTCAAGGCCGACGCCGGCAGCCAGCTGGTCCACACCTCCCCGACTGCGGACGCTGCGTTCGTGTTCGCGGACCGCGCGGTGGTGATCGACCACGTCGGTGGCGCCTGCCACCTGCTCGCGTTGAGTGAGGAGCCGGACGATCCCGGAGTCGCGAAATGGTTCGCGGACACCGAGACCCGCATCCGGCAGTTGGACGAGGCCGTTGAGCCGCCGCCGCCGCACCCACTGGTGAAGCTCGAGGACGACACCAAACCCCATCTGCGACATGGCCGCGCCGAGTACCTGGCACTGGTCGGCCAGTGCCTCGACGAGATCCGTTCCGGCGAGTCGTACGAGGTGTGCCTGACCAATGCCGCGACCGTCGACCGGGTGATCGATCCACTGCAGAGCTACGAGACGCTCCGGGAGATCAGTCCCACCCCGTACAGTGCGCTGCTGCAGTTCTCGGGAGTATCGGTGCTGAGTGCCTCACCGGAGCGATTCCTGCGGATCGGCGCGGACCGGGTGGTCGACTCGAAACCGATCAAGGGCACCCGCCCCCGGCACGCGTCGCCGGAGCAGGACGCCGCGCTCCGCCGGGACCTGCTCGACAGCGAGAAGGACCGGGCCGAGAACCTGATGATCGTCGATCTGGTGCGCAACGACCTGTCGCGGGTGTGCGTCCCCGGTTCGGTACACGTCCCCAAGCTGTTCGACGTCGAGACGTACGCTCCCGTCCATCAACTGGTGTCGACGGTGCGTGGCACGCTCCGGGACGACGTGTCGTCCGTCGAATGCGTGCGGGCGGCGTTCCCGGGCGGGTCGATGACGGGTGCGCCGAAGCTGAGGACGATGGAGATCATCGACAAGCTCGAGGAGGGGCCTCGCGGCGTGTACTCGGGGGCGATCGGTTACTTCTCGATCAACGGGACTGCCGACTTCTCCATCGTGATCCGCACGATGGTGGCGACCGCCGATCGGGTGACTTTCGGTGTGGGCGGGGCGATCGTCGCGCTGTCGGACCCCGAAGAGGAACTCGAGGAGACGATGGTCAAGGCGGTCACGATGCGGCGTTGCCTGTCGGTGACCTCCGCGGACGACGCCGAAGGCGAGCCGGACGACCCGACCGGGGACGGGGCGGGTGATCGATGACCACGCCCCCCGACACGACGACGTGCGCGCTGGTGATCGTCGGCGGGGCCGGTGCGGTGGGCGCCATGCTCGCGGAATCTGCTCGCGCCGAGGGCGACTCGGTGACCGTGGTGGACCCGGCGGCAGCGCCCATCCCGGGCGTCGACGGTGTGTGCGGTGACGTCACCGACCCCGACCCGCAGGTGCGGGCGCTGCTCGCCGAGGCGGATGTGGTGATCCTCGCGGTCCCGGAGGCGGTCGCGGTGGCGGCGGTCCCCGTCGTCGACGGAGCGATGAAACCCGGCGCGGTACTGGTGGAGACGCTGTCGGTGAAGTCCGAGATCCATCGCGTGCTGCGGGACCGCGCGTCGACCCGGCCCGCCGTGGGGATCAACCCGCTGTTCGCGCCGGGCCTCGGGATGGCCGGGCGCCCCGTCGCGGCGGTGATCCACCACGACTCCCCCGCCGTCGGACGATTCCTCGGTGCCGTGACCGGTTGGGGCGCACGGGTGGTCGCGATGAGCGCGGACGAGCACGATCGGACCGCCGCGGCGACGCAGGCGCTCACCCACGCCGCGATCCTCGCGTTCGGGCTGGCGCTCGGTGATCTCGGCATCGACGCGGACACCCTCGTCGATGCCGCGACCCCGCCGCACACGACGCTGCTGGCGCTGCTCGGGCGGGTCGCCGCGGGGCAGGCCGAGGTCTATCACGACATCCAGGCCGGCAACCCGCAGGCCGCGGCGGCCCGCGCTGCCCTCGCCGCCGCGCTGCGGCGGCTGTCCGAGGCCGTCGAACACGGCGGTCCACGCGAATTCGGGGACGTGATGGCGGCGGCGCGCGCACCGCTCGGTGACCACCTCGACCGGTACCGGGCCCTGTGTGCGGACCTGTTCACGGGGCCCCTCGCACCGGAACGACGATCGGGAGGAGGAACGCCTTGACCGACAACGCATTCGGAGACGAGGCCGCGGTGCACGAGGAGTTGCTGCGGTTGCCGTCGCTACCGCCGTTCGATCCGGCCGATCCCGTGGAGAGCGCGATCATCAGCAGCCTCGCCGGCAGTTGGCCGCGCCGCGCCGTGGTCAAGCGTCCCGAGCCCGACCTCGACGACCTGTTCGACGCGGAGAAGGCGGACTATCCCGAGTCGCTGATTCCGTTCCGCGACCACGACGTCTTCACCCGGCTCGACGAACCGGTACGGCGTCGGATCCTGGCGTGGGCGTGGATCGCCTACAACAAGAACGTGATGGACGTCGAACAGTACGTGGTCAACCCGGGCTTCCGACTGTTGTCACAGGACGCGTTCGGTACCGGCCTGGGCGACACGCTCACCGTCGCGACGATGCAGGCCATGGTCGACGAGCAGTACCACACGCTCATGCACCTGAACGCGAGCGCGCTGACCCGGCGTCGACGGGGGTGGGACCTGCCCGAGCGCCGGCTCCCCTACGGGCCCACGGTCCGCCGCCATCAGCAGGCCGTGGACGCGGCCGAGACGCCGCGCGAGTCGGCACTGGTGTCGCTCGCGTTCACGACCGTGGCCGAGACCTCGATCAGTTCGTACCTGGGACTGATGACCGACGACGAGGATCTGCAGCCGGTGAACCGGGCCACGGTGGTGCTGCACCGTCGGGACGAGTACTGCCACTCGTCGATCGCCGGCGAACTCCTGAAGATCGTGTTCGAGCGTCTGGACGGAGACGACCGGCGACTCCTGCTCGCCGGCCTCGCGGACGGGCTCGAGGCGTTCCGGTCCAACGACTTCTCCACCTGGTCGGCGGTGCTGGACCACGAACAGGTGCGCGGCGCGCACCGGATCGTGGCCGACGCCGCCCACGACTCCGGTCGACGGAACCTGGTGCAGGACTGCACCGCGATCCGGCGGCTGTGCGACGACCTCGGGGTCACCGAGGAGGTCCCCTACGAGTGGTCGTGAAACCGCTCGCCTGGGACCCGGCCCGATGTCACGGTGTGGCGTTGAGCCATTCGTAGAACGCCGGCTGGACGTTCGGGTTGGCCCCGGTGATGCCGTTGTAGGCGCCGATACCGGCACCGATGCCGGTGCCGAGGATGCAGCCGGCGATGAAGTTCGGGAAGATCGACACACAGCCGATCGCGAGCCCGACGCCCGCGCCGGTCGCCATCGCGGCGGGACCCCCGCGTTCCCACCCGATTCCGATCTCGCGTATCAGATTGTCCTGTGCCGTCTGCTTGTCGACGACGGGTTGGACGAGGGGCGCGGAGACGTCGCCGGGGGCGGTTCCCGCGTACGCGGTGCCGGCTCCCGTTCCGAGCGCCGCAACGGCGAGAACGGATGCAGCAGCGGCCTTCGATGCCTTCGAAAGGTTCATGACGCTCTCCAAACGGTGTGGAAGATCGCAGTCCAGTCGTTCCGACGCTAGTCCTTGCACCCCGCCTTCGCAGTGGATCCGGGTGGACGGTCATCTATGCGAAGTTTGTTGCGGCAGGACCGATTTCAGTGCGAAGCCAGATACTCTTCGAGGAGCGGTCCGATCGCGGACAGTGCCTCGGGCTCGATCATCTGGTTGTGCTCGCAGTCGATCGTGAACTCACGGATGCGTCCGGTGATCGCGGGCTGCCACACCTGCGGCGAATGCCGGGGGGTGGACTGCGCACTGCCGTCACCGCGTCCGGCGGTGAAGAACAGCAGGTCGCCGTCGAACACATCGGGTGCGTAGCGGTTCATGATCCGGGCCGAGGTGGTGAACCCCTCGTTGATGCGTTCGAGGTGCGCAGGGGTGAGACCCGTGTCCTGACCGAGGGATTCGTTGAGCAGATCGACCGCCTGCGCGTACGTCAGGTCCCGGACGTCGCCGTACGGGGCGAGATCGAGGCCCAATCCCTCGAGCAGTTCGACCACGGTCAGATGCCCTGGTTCCTCCTCCCCCTCGGTGAGGTAGCTGTCCATGATCGCCAGGGTGGCGACCTCCTCACCGGCGCCCCGCAGTTCGACGGCCATCGCGTGGGCGATCACACCGCCGAGCGACCAGCCGAGCAGGTGGTACGGCCCGTGCGGCTGCACCGTCCGGATCTCCTCGACGTACCGGTGCGCGAGCTGCTGCACCGACCCGAAGTCCGGACCGCCGCTCAGCAACGGCAATTGCAGACCGAACGCCGGACGGTCCTTCGCGAGGTACTGCACGAGGCCGGCGTAGCCCCAGGACAGGCCGATGCCGGGATGGATGCAGAACAGCGGTGGTCGTTCGCCGTTGGGGCGCAGCGGGATCACCACACCCAGGGCGTCGTCGACCGGGGAATCGCTGCGTCCCAGGTATCCCACCGGCAGGTCGATCCGCTTGGCCAGGCCCGACGGGGTCGGATCCAGGAACATCGTCTGCAGCGGCAGCTGCCGGCCGAGGCGGGCCTGCAGCTCCGACATGATGCGCGTGGCGATGATCGAGTTGCCGCCGAGATCGAAGAAGCTGTCGTCGATGCCGACGTGGTCGACTCCGAGGACGTCGGCGAACACCTCCGTCACCGCACGCTCGGTGGCGGTCGACGGTGGCCGGAACTCGGTGGTCAGCGACGTGAATTCCGGTGTCGGCAGGGCCCGGCGGTCGAGCTTGCCGACCGGCGTCAGCGGGATCTCGTCGAGTACCACCACCGCGGACGGCACCATGTGCGCGGGCAGTTGCGCCGCGACGTGCGCTCGCAGCTCACGGGCTTCGACGGAGTGCCCCTCCACCGGCCGGACGTACGACGCGAGCAGGGTGTCCCCGGACGGCCCCGTGTGGCCCAGCGTCGCCGCGAACGTGATCGCGGGATGCCGGGTGAGGACGGCGTCGATCTCGCCGAGCTCGATGCGGAAGCCGCGGACCTTCACCTGGAAGTCCGACCGGCCGATGTACTCGATCGTGTCGTCGTGGCGCCACCGGACCACGTCGCCCGTGCGGTACATCCGGGATCCGGGCGGGCCGAAGGGGTTCGCGACGAACCGTTCGGCGGTCAGTCCGGGCCGGTTGTGGTAGCCGCGGGCCAGGCCGGGGCCGGAGATGTACAGCTCGCCGGGCACTCCGACGGGGACCGGGCGCAGGCGGCCGTCGAGGACGGCCTCCTCGAATCCGATCGCCGGTCCACCGATGTTGACGGTCTCGCCGGGCTGCATCGGGGCGCTGACACTGGCCTGGATGGTGGTCTCGGTGGGACCGTACCCGTTGAACATTCGGCGGCCGGGCGCCCACTTGGCGACGAGTTCGGGTGGGCACGCCTCCCCCGCCACCGCGAGGATCCGCAGCGACTCGAGTCCCTCGTCCTCGATCGAGGCCAGGGCGGTGGGGGTGATGAAGCCGTGCGTCACACCTTCCCGTGAGAGCAGGTCGGTCAGTTCGGCGCCGCCGTAGACGGTGGGCGGCACGATCACCAGGCGTGCGCCGGCGCTGAACGCCATCATCATCTCGAACACGGAGGCGTCGAAGCTCGGCGAGGCCAGGTGCGATACCCGGGCGTCGGGGGTGACCGAGAACCTCTGGCGTTCCTCCTCGGTGAGGTTCGCGATGCCCAGGTGCGTGACGATGACGCCCTTGGGTCGGCCCGTCGATCCCGACGTGTAGATGAGGTACGCCGGATGTGTGAGGTGCAGCGGCGCCGTCCGGTCGGCGTCGGTCACCGGCGCGGGTGAGGCGTCCGCGAGCCGAGCCGCGATCGCATCGTCGTCGAGGACCAGCCACGGCACCGTGTCCGGAAGTCGTTCGCGCAGTGCCGACGTCGTGAGCCCGAGGCGCGCACCCGAATCGGTGAGCATGTGCGCGATGCGTTCGGCCGGGTAGTTCGGATCGACCGGAACGAATGCCGCACCCGATTTCGCGACCGCCCAGATGGACACGATCTCGTCGATCGAGCGGGGCATCCCGAGGGCGACGAACGTCTCCGGGCCGACGCCGCGTCCGGCGAGGACACGGGCGAGCCGGTTGGACCGTTCGTCGAGCTGCCGGTAGGTGAGGGTGCGGCCGAGGTAGGACAGGGCCACCGCGTCCGGGTTCACGGCCGCCGCCGACTCGAGCAGTTCCGGCCACACGTGGGGTGAGACGTCGTTGCCACCGTGCGCGGGTGCCAGGGCCGCGAGTTCGCCGGAGTCGAGGATCTCGATGTCGCCCACGGCGCGTGCCGGGTCGGCGACGACCGCCTCGAGGACGCGGATGAACCGGTGGGCGATGCCGCGCACGGTGGATTCGTCGAACAGGTCGGTGGCGAAGTCCAGCGACGCCAGGACCCCGGCCGGATCGCCGGTGTCGGTGAACTCCTCGGCGAGCACCAACTCGAGGTCTTCCTTGGCGACCTGGGCGTCGATCCCGACTCCCTCGACGGTCAGGCCGGGCAGCTCGAGTCGCGGTCGCTCGTTGTTCTGGAACTCGATCGACACCTGGAACAGCGGCGAGTAGGACGTGGACCGGGGCGGATTGATCTCCTCCACCAGGCGCTCGAACGGCACCTCGGCGTGCCCGAACGCGGCCAGATCCGACTCGCGGACCTGTTGCAGCAGCGCGTCGAAGGAGGTGTCGTGGTCGATCCGGGTCCGCAGCACCAGCGTGTTGACGAACATGCCGACGAGCTCGTCGAGGGCCATCTCGCCGCGGCCGGCGATCGGGGTGCCGATCGCGATGTCGTCCGTGTCGGCCAGCCGCGCCAACACGGTGGCGAGTGCGGCATGCATCGCCATGAACATGCTCGCGCCGTGCCGGTGCGCGAGTTCGGTGATGCGGGTGTGCAGTTCGGCAGGTACCCGGAACTCGACCCGGCCACCGCGGAACGTCTGCTGCACGGGACGGGGGCGGTCGGTGGGCAACTGGATGACGTCGGGCAGGCCCGCGAGCTCCTCGGTCCAGAACCGCAGCTGCCGCGAGATCAGCGAGTCGGGATCGGTGTCGGTCCCCAGCATCTCGTGCTGCCAGAGGGTGTAGTCGGCGTACTGCACCGGCAGCGGCGCCCACTGGGGACTCGTCCCCGCGGCCCGAGCGGTGTACGCGGCCATCAGGTCCCGGCCGAGCGGCGCCATCGAGTAGCCGTCGGCGCAGATGTGGTGCACGACGATGACCAGGACGTGGTGCTCGTCGTCGATCTCGAGGAGTTCGGCGCGCACCGGCGGTGCGGCGGTGACGTCGAACCCGTGCGAGGCGAAGGCGGTGATCTGCCGGCGCAGCTCGGTGTCGTCGTCGACCGGGACGGGCGTCAGGTCGGTGAGCACGTCGCCGACCGGCCAGACCTCCTGCGTCGGCTCCTGGTCGACGATCGGGTAGGCGGTGCGCAGCGACTCGTGCCGTTCGAGGACGTCGCCGACCGCGTCGCGCAGCGCGCCGGTGTCGAGTGCCCCGGTGAGGTTCACCGCCATCGGGATGTTGTAGGCGGCGGACCCGGTGTCGAACTGGTTGATGAACCACATGCGCTGCTGCGCGAGCGACAGCGGGATACGGTCCGGCCGTTCGCGACGGCCGAGCTCCGGCCGGGTGTGCCCGGTGCCGGCGCCGCGTTCGCGCGCGACCCACTGTGCGAGCGCGTGGATCGTCGGCGCCTCGAACAGTGCCCGCACCGGGATGTCGGCGTCGAGCAGGCCGCTGAGCCGGGCGGTGACGCGGGTGGCGATGAGCGAGTTACCGCCGAGATCGAAGAAGCTGTCGTCGATGCCGATCCGGTCGATGCCGAGCACCTCGGTGAACACGTCGGACAGCGTGTATTCGAGGGGGTTGGTCGGGGCGCGGAACTCGCCGCTGGTGAACGCGAACTCGGGTTCGGGCAACGCGGCGCGATCGAGCTTGCCGACCGGGGTCAGCGGGATCTCGTCGAGCACGGTCACCGCGGCGGGCACCATGTGGGACGGCAACTGTTCCGACAGCCGGTCGAGCAGGGCGCCCGTCTCGACGGTGGCCCCGGTCGTGGGGACCACGTACGACGCGAGCACGGTGTCGCCGGCCGGTCCGGGCACGCCGAGGGTGACCGCGAACCCGACCGTGGGATCGGCGGCCAACGCGGCGTCGATCTCGCCGAGTTCGATGCGGAACCCGCGGACCTTCACCTGGAAGTCCGAGCGGCCGACGTATTCGATCGTCAGGTCGGGGCGCCAGCGCACGATGTCGCCGGTGCGGTACATCCGTTCGCCCGGCTTACCGAACGGGTTCGCCACGAAGCGTTCCGCGGACAGTCCCGGACGCCGGTGGTAGCCGCGGGCCAGTCCGAGGCCGGCGATGTACAGCTCGCCGGGCACCCCGACCGGCACCGGTTGCAGGCGCCCGTCGAGAACCACCTCGTGGACACCGCGGATGGGGCCACCGATGGTGATCTGTTCGCCGACGGTCATGGGCGCGCTGATGTTCGACATGATCGTCGTCTCGGTCGGCCCGTACGCGTTGTGCAGGTCCCGGCCCGGGGCCCAGCGCGCGACCAGTTCCGGCGGGCAGGCCTCGCCGCCGACCGCGACGTGGGTGAACTCGTCGAGCCCGGTCGGATCGACGGTCGCGAGGGCGGCGGTGGTCACGAACGCGTGGGTGACGTGACCGTCGGCGAGGACGCGGGCCAGGTCGGCTCCGCCGAACACCGTGGGTTCGGCGATCACCATCGTCGCGCCCACACCGAACGCCTGCAGGTACTCGAAGACCGCGCCGTCGAAGCTGGGGGTGGCGAAGTGCAGGGTCCGGGATGTGGCGGTGGCCCCGAAGCGGGCCTGCTGGTCGAGGGCGAAGTTGTCGAGGCCGCGGTGCGCGACGACGACGCCCTTGGGCCGGCCCGTCGACCCGGAGGTGTAGACGACGTACGCGGCGTGTTCGAGCCCGAGCGGCGCGGTGCGGTCCGCGTCGGTGACCGGGGCGTCGGAGTGGGCCGCGCAGGCCGCCGCGACGTCCGGGTCCTCGAGGGTGAGCCAGGTGACGGTGTCGGGCAGCCGGTGTCGATGCGCCGCGACGGTCAGACCGAGGCCTGCACCGGAATCGGCGAGCATGTGTTCGATCCGTTCGGGCGGATAGTTGGGGTCGATCGGGACGAAGGCGGCACCGGTCTTGGTGACCGCCCACACCGCGAGCACCGACTCCACGGACCGGGGTATCCCCAGCGCGACGTACGACTCCGGTCCCACACCCTGGTCGATGAGGACGCGGGCGATCCGCGACGACCGGGTGTCGAGTTCGCGGTAGGTGACCTCGCGACCGGAGAACGACAACGCGATCGCTTCGGGGTCCAGGGCCGCGGCGTCGGTGAAGATGTCGGGCAGGGTGCGGATCGATCCGCCGACCGGGCCCTCGACCGGCGCCAGATCGTGGCGCTCGGTGTCGGTGAGCAGGTCCAGGCGGGCGAGCGGACGGTCCGGGTCGGTCGCGATGTGTTCGAGGACGACGGTGACGCGTGTCGCGATCGACTCGACCACGGCGGGGTCGAAGACCTCGGGGAAGTACTCGAACTTGAGGTTCAGGCTGCCGTTCACCGACGCCACCAGCGACAGCGGGTAGTGCGCGGCGTCGCGGCCGTCGATACCGGTGACCTTGAGGCCGGCGATGTCGGTGTCCGCGGTCAGAGCGTTGCGGTCCACCGGGTACGACTCGAACACCGTGAGAGTGTCGAAGGTGGCGGCGGGGCCGGTGGCGCGCTGGATGTCGGCGAGCCCGAGGTAGTGGTGGTCGAGGAGCGCGGCCTGCTCGCGTTGGACGCGATCGAGCAGTTCACCGAGGGTTTCGCCGGCGTCGAGGGTGACCCGCACCGGCAGTGTGTTGATGAACAGACCGACCATCGACTCGATGCCGGGAATCTGCGGGGGCCGACCGGACACGGTGCCGCCGAACAGGACGTCCGTGCGCGCCGTCAGCGCGCCGAGCACGATGCCCCACGCGGCCTGCACGACGGTGTTGAGGGTCAGCCCGCGCTCCCGGACGAGGGACCGCAGTGTGTCGGTGTGCTCCGCGGTCAGGGCCACCTCCAGTTCGGCGGTCCCGCCGCCGGCACTGGGGACGGCGGGGGCCAGCAGGGTCGGCTCCTCGAGCCCGGCGAGCGCCTTGCGCCACGCGTCGGTGGACTCGGCCGGGTCCTGCGTCGCCATCCACGCCAGGTAGTCGCGGTACGGGTGCACTCGCGGCAGCACGGACGCATCGGCGTCGGTCGCGTACAAAGTCAGCAGATCGCGGATCACCAGGGGTGTGGACCAGCCGTCGAGCAGGATGTGGTGGTTGGTGACGACCAGGCGGTAGTCGCCGGCACCGAACTTCACCAGCGTCATCCGGATCGCGGGCGCCGCCGTCAGATCGAATCGGGTCCCGCGATCGGCGGCGGTCAGTTCGTCGAAGCGGCGGGCGCGGGTGCCCGGATCGAGGCGCGAGAGGTCCACCTCGGTCCACGGCAGTTCCACGCGGTCGGGGATCACCTGCACCGCGCCGCTGTCCGACGCGGCACCCTCGACCCGGACGAACGCCGCCCGCAGATTCGGGTGCCGGTCGAGCAGCGCCTGCCCCGCCCGCCACAGCCGGTCGGTGTCGACCGTGCCGCCCAGCGACAGCGTCAGCTGCACCAGATACGCGTCCACGGAGTCGTCGGCGAGCATCGCGTGGAAGTGCAGGCCCGCCTGCAGCGGCGACAGCGACCACACGTCGTCCAGGCCCGGGTACCGGTGCTCGAGTGCCTCGATCGCGTCCTGGTCGAGCCGGACCAGGTCCAGATCGGACGGGGTGAGCCCGCCCGCTCCGGGATGCGCGGCGTGCCGTGCGAGCGCGGACAGCGCCCGCACCCACAGGTCGGCGAGTTCCCCGACGTCGACGGTCGCGAGGACCCCGCTGGGGAACGCCCACGTGGCGCGCAGCCGCGGCCCGTCGGGGGTGTCGCCGACGACGGCATTGACGTCGAGGGCGGACGCGACCGGCATCGTGGCGCTCGGGGCGTCGTCGAGTTCGGTGTCGGACACCGGAACCCACGGCACGTCGGTGCCGGTCGAGGTTCCCCCGAGCCGGCCGAGGTAGTTGAACCCGACCTGCGGCACCGGCAGTTCCGCCAGCACCGGCCCCGTGCGCGGATCGAGGTACCGGAGCATCCCGAACCCGATGCCGTGATCGGGGATCGCCAGCAACTGTTCCTTGACGGCCTTGAGGGCTGCCCCGGCGGCCGGCCCCGCGGCGAACGCGTCGTCGACGTCGATTCCGGTCAGATCCAGGCGGACCGGGAAGATCGTCGTGAACCATCCGACGGTTCGTCCCAGGTCGGCCCCGGGCACCACCTGATCCTCGCGGCCGTGGCCCTCGAGGTTGACCAGTGCGGCGTCGGTGTCGGCCCCGCGGGTGCGCCGCCACCGGGTCAGTGCCATCGCCAGCGCGGTGAGCAGGGCGTCGTTGACGTTGCCGCGGAACACCTCCGGCACCGTCGTGAGCAGTGCCTCGGTGACCGCGGACGGCAGTTCCACGGACACCTTGTCGACCGTCCCGTACACGTCGACCGCCGGGTCGAGCGGACGCGACCCGATCACCGGGTCCGGGGTGTCGAGGGTGCCCTGCCACAGCTCGAGCTCGCGGTCCCGGCCTGCGGTCGCATCGGCCAGACCGTGCGCCCAGCGCCGCATGGAGGTGCCGGTCGGTGCCAGGTCGGGCAGCTCCCCCGCGGCGATCCGCGTCCACGCGGCGGCCAGGTCCGGAACCAGGATGCGCCAGGAGACGCCGTCCACGGCGAGGTGGTGGATCACCAGGAGCAGCCGACCCCCGGTCTCGCCGGCGTCGAACCACACCGCCTGCAGCACGGCTCCGGCAGCGGGATCCAAGCGGCCGGCGGCGTCGTCGAGCGCCGCACCCGCCACGGCGGTGAAGTCGGGTCCGGACAGTGCGTCGACGGGGATCCGGGTGATCAGGTCGTCGGCGTCGACCGCCCCGACTGGCCGGACCAGCATGTGCGGGTCCGGGCCGGTGTGTAGTTGCGCGCGCAGCATGTCGTGCCGGTCGACGACGGCCTGCAACGTGCGCGCGAGACGTTCCCGGTCGGTGCGGCTCGGCAGCGCCAGGAGGGCGGTCTGCGTGTACCGACGCACGTCGTCGCTGCGCTCGAGGAGCCAGTGCATGATCGGGGTGAGCGGGAACTCACCGACCCCGCCGCCGGGGAGTTCGTCGAGGTGCACCGGGGTTTCCCCGGAATCGGCCGCGGCGACGGCCGCGAGGCCCGCGACACTGCGGTGTTCGAACACGTCACGCGGCGTGAAACGCAACCCCGCGTCCTTCGCTCGCGACACCAGCTGGATCGACATGATCGAATCGCCACCCAGCCCGAAGAACGAATCGTCCACACCGACCGAATCCAGACCGAGCACCTCCGCGAACAGGCCGGCGAGGGTGCGTTCGACGTCGGTCTCGGGAGCGCGGCCGCGGGCGGCCCCGGTGCCGAACTCCGGTTGCGGCAGCGCCTTGCGGTCCAGCTTGCCGTTCGCGGTGAGCGGAAGCTCGTCGAGCAGCATCAGGGTCGCGGGAACCATGTACGACGTCAGTTCCCGGCCCACGTGACCGAGCACGTCCTGCGGGTCGACGTCGAGTCCCTGTTCGGGCACCGCGTAGCCGACCAGCCGCGCTGGTCCGGTGCCGTCCCGGTGCACGGCCACCACGGCCTGTGCGACGCCGGGGTACCGCAACAGCGCGGCCTCGATCTCGCCGAGCTCGATCCGGAAGCCGCGGATCTTCACCTGGAAGTCGCTGCGGCCCAGGTATTCGAGCCGCCCGTCGCGGTTCCAGCGGGCGAGGTCGCCGGTGCGGTACATCCGGGATCCCGGCGCACCGAACGGGTCGGCGACGAACCGGCTCGACGTCAGGGCGCTCCGACCCAGGTAGCCGCGGGTCAACTGCTCTCCCGCGACGTACATCTCGCCGACGACGCCCGGCGGGACCGGGTGCAGGCGTTCGTCGAGGACGACCACCCGCAGGCCGGGGATCGCGCGGCCGATGACGCTGGCGTCGGCGGCCTCGGCGAACGCGCGGTCGAGTTCGAGATGGGTGACGTGCACGGTGGTCTCGGTGATGCCGTACATATTCACCAGCCGCGGCGCGCTGTCCGGATGCCGCGTGTACCAGCGGCCGAGCTGGCCGAGGTCGAGGGCCTCGCCACCGAACACGACATACCGCAACGCCAGATCGGTTGCCGTCGTGCCCTGTTCGCTCGCGAGGCGGTCGGCCTCCGCGAGTTGGTAGAACGCGGTCGGCGTCTGGTTGAGCACCGTGACCTGCTCGGTGCGCAACAGGTCGAGGAACATCTCCGGCGAGCGCGCAGTGTAGAAGTCGACCACGACCAGCCGCCCGCCGTGCAGCAGCGGGCCCCACAGCTCCCAGACCGAGAAGTCGAAGGCGTAGGAATGGAACATCGTCCACACGTCGTGTTCGTCGAACCCGAAGGCGCCGGTGGTGTTCGCGAACAGGGTCAGCACGTTGCGGTGGGTGACCTGCACGCCCTTGGGGCGGCCGGTGGAACCGGAGGTGTAGATGACGTACGCCACGTCGTCGGGGCGCAGGGGCGTGAGCCGGTCGGCGTCGGTGACCGCCCGGTCCGGCGCCGCCGCGAGCGCCGCGGCGGTCTCGTCGGTGTCGAGACGGATCAGGGGAACGTCGGTCGACGGGATGGCGTCGGCGTCGGCGCCGGTGGTCAGCACACACACCGGCGCGGCGTCGGTGAGCATGTAGGAGAGCCGTTCGGCCGGATAGGTGACGTCCAGCGGCAGGTAGCCGGCACCGGACTTGATGACGGCGAGCAGCGCGACGACGAGGTCCGCCGACCGCGGCAGCGCCACCGCTACCAGCGTCTCCGGGCCCACCCCGAGCGAGACGAGATGCCGCGCGAGGCGGTTGGCGCGGGCGTCGAGTTCGGCGTACCCGAGCGTCGACGCCTCGTAGGTGAGCGCCGGACGGTCCGGGAAGCGGGCCGCGGCGAGCGCGAACCGGTCGGCCAGCGTCTCGTCTGCCGCGCGGACCCCCTCCGCGTTCCACCGGTGCAGCATCGTGTCGAGTTCGGTCGCGGTGGTGATCGTGATGTCGCCGATCGCCCGTTCGGGCTCCGCCACGAGAGCGTCGAGCAGTCGGGTGAACCGCTCCCCCAGCTCGCGCACCGTGCCCGGGTCGAACAGATCCGTCGCGTAGGTGAAGACCGCGGCGATACCGTCCGGGACGCCGGCGTCGTCGTGACGCTCGGCGAGGGTCAGTTGCAGGTCGAACTTCGCCACCGCCAGATCGGCGGCGACCGGGTCCGCGACGAGGCCGGGCAGCTCGAGCCGGGGCAGCTCGTTGTTCTGGAACTCGAGCATCACCTGGAACAGCGGCGAGTGCGCGGTGGAGCGTTCCGGGGCCAGCACGTCGACGAGGCGCTCGAACGGCAGATCCGCGTGCCCGAACGCCGCGAGGTCGAATTCGCGGGTGCGGGCGAGCAGGTCCGCGAAACCGCCCGCCGGGTCGACGTCGGACCGCAGCACCAGGGTGTTGACGAACATGCCGACCAGGTCGTCGAGTTCGGCCTCGCCGCGGCCGGCGATCGGGGTGCCGATCGCGATGTCGTCGGTGCCGCTGAGCTTGGCCAGCAACACCGCCAGGGCGGCGTGCGTGGCCATGAACATCGTCGCGCCGTGCCGCCGTGCCGACTCGGCCAGCGCCCGGTGCACCTCCGCGGGGATCTCGAACTCGACGCGGGCGCCGTCGAAGCTCTGCCGGGTGGGGCGGGGTCGGTCGGTGGGCAGCAGGATCGCCTCGGGGAGCCCGGCCAGCGCCTCCGTCCAGAACGCCAGCTGTCGACGCCCCGGCGAATCCGGGTCGTCCTCGGAGCCGAGCACCTGGTGCTGCCACAGCGCGAAGTCCGCGTACTGCACCGGCAGCGGCGCCCACTGTGGGACGTGGCCGCCCGTGCGGGCGACGTAGGCCGCCATGACGTCCCGCGCGAGGGGTGCCATCGAGAAGCCGTCGGCGCAGATGTGGTGGACCACGATCGTCAGGACGTGCTCCCGCGGGCCGAGCCGCAGCAGTTCGGCGCGCACCGGCACGGCGGTGGTGACGTCGAACCCACGGGAGATCAGCGCCGCGATCCGCTCCGGAACGCGGTCCGGTGGTACGTCGACGGCGTCGAGGCTCGGCGCGGCCTCGGCGGCCGGCACCACCAGCTGGACCGGCTCGCCGTCCCGCGACGGGAACAGGGTGCGCAGCGTCTCGTGGCGCTCCTGCACGTCCGCGACCGCCGCGGTGAGAGCGGCGACGTCGAGGTCGCCGGTGAGGCGGACCGCGAGCGGGATGTTGTAGGCGGCGGATTCGGTGTCGAACTGGTTGATGAACCACATCCGCTTCTGGGCCAGCGACAACGGAAGCGGGTCGGGCCGGTCCTGGGGCCGCAACGGTGGCCGGGCCGCCGCGTCGAGGTGCGCCCGCGAGACCCAGCGCGCGAGTTCGTGCGCGGTCGGCGCCTCGAACAGCGCCCGCACCCCGAGGTCGACGCCGAGAGCCGCGCCGAGTCGGGCGATCACCCGGGTGGCGATGAGCGAGTTGCCGCCGAGGTCGAAGAAGCTGTCGTCGACGCCGATGCGCTCGAGCCCGAGGACCGCGGTGAACGTGTCGACGATGGTCTGCTCGGTGGGATCGGTCGGGGCCCGGAACGTGGTGGCGGCGGGCAGGAACTCCGGTGCCGGGAGTGCGGCGCGATCCAGTTTGCCGATCGGCGTCAGGGGGATCTCGTCGAGGATCATGATGCTCGCGGGCACCATCTGCGCGGGCAGGTGCTCGGCGACGTACTCCCGCAGCGCACCCGGCTCGGGCTGCGCGCCGGCGACCGGCAGCACGTACGTGACCAGCGCCGTCTCCCCGGTCGGTCCGGGCCGTCCCAGCGTGACCGCGAACCGGATGTCGGGGTGGTCGCCGAACGCGTTGTCGATGTCGCCGAGTTCGATCCGGAAGCCGCGGATCTTCACCTGGAAATCGGATCGTCCGACGTACTCGATCGTGCGGTCCGCGAGCACACGCACCACGTCGCCGGTGCGGTACATGCGTTCGCCGGGGACCCCGTGCGGGTTCGCCACGAACCGTTCCGCCGTGAGGCCCGGACGCCGATGGTAGCCGCGCGCCAGGTTCGGTCCGGCGATGTACAGCTCGCCGGGAACCCCCGCCGGCACCGGCCGCAGGTTGGTGTCGAGCACCAGCTCGGACACCCCGCGCAGCGGCGCGCCGATCGTGACGGTTTCGCCGGTGACCAACGGCGCGCTGACATTCGCCATGACGGTGGCCTCGGTGGGCCCGTAACCGTTGTAGAAGCGCCTCCCGTGCGCCCACCGCGCCACCAGTTCCGGTGGGACGGCCTCGCCGCCCACCATCACCTCGGTGAACTCGTCGAGACCGGCGGGGTCGACGGTCGCCGCCGCCGCGGTGGTGATGAAAGCGTGCGTGACGTGCTGGTCGCGGATCAGGTCCGCGAGTTCGCTGCCGCCGTACACGCTGGTGGGAGCGATGACCATGGTCGCGGCCGGACCGAACGCCAGCAGGTAGTCCAGCACCGCGGCATCGAAGCTCGGAGTCGAGAAGTGCAGGGTCCGCGACGAGGGCCGGGTCGCGAAGTGCGTGAGGTACTCCTCGGAGAGGTTGTCGAGGCCCTCGTGCGTGACGACCACACCCTTCGGGGTCCCGGTGGTGCCGGAGGTGTAGATCACGTACGCCGGGTGCGTCAGCCGCAGCGGCACCGGCCGCGCGTCGTCGCCGACGGGCGCGGCGGACTGCGCGGCGCGGCGGCTTTCGAACGCGGGATCGTCCAGGACGGTCCACGGCACGGTAGCGGGCAGCCGGTCGCGCGCCCCGGTCACCGTCAGGCCCGCCGTCGCGCCGGAGTCCTCGAGCATGAACGCGATCCGCTCCGCCGGATAGTTCGGGTCGACGGGCAGGAACGCGGCACCCGTCTTGGCGACCGCCCACACCGCGACGACCGAATCGATCGACCGGGGAATCCCCAACGCCACGAACGACTCCGGACCCACCCCGTCGTCGAGGAGGACGCGGGCCAATCGGTTGGATCGTTCGTCGAGTTCACGGTAGGTGACCTCGGTGGTGCCCGACACCAGTGCGATCGCGTCCGGATCGGCCGCGGCCGCATCGGTGAACAACTGCGGCAGGGTGCGCACGGACCGGCCGGGACGGCCACGCAGCGGCACCAATTCGGCCCATTCCGCGTCGGACAGCAGCCGCAGGCGCGCCAGCGGGCACTGCGGATCCTCCGACATCTCGACGAGGACGCGCTGAACCCGCTCCGCCAGCGACCGGGCCTGCCCGCGGTCGAACAGGTCGGGCAGGAACTTGAGCTTCATCCGGAGCCGGTCGTCGGCGTTGGCGACGAGGGTGAGCGGATAGTGTGCGGCGTCGGAGCCTTCGTGCACGCGCACCAGGCGCAGCCCGGAGATGTCCGCGTCGGTGATCGCCGACCGGTCCACCGGATAGGACTCGAACACCGTGAGGGTGTCGAACGCCAGCGCCGGTCCGACGGCGTCCTGGATGTCGGTGAGGCTCACGTGGTGATGGTCGAGGAGTCCGGCCTGTTCGGACTGGATCCGGCGCAGCAACTCCCCCACCGATTCCCGCGCGTCGAGCCGCACCCGGACGGGCAGCGTGTTGATGAACAGCCCGATCATGGATTCGATGCCGGGGATGTGCGGTGGGCGACCCGACACGGTGCCGCCGAACACGACGTCGCCGCGGCCGGTGGAGGCGCCCAGCACGATCGCCCACGCGGCCTGCACCATCGTGTTCAACGTGACGCCCCACTGCCGGCCGATCGACTGCAGCCGGGCGGTGCGGGTGACGTCGAGCGAGATGTCGATCTCGGCGGGCACGGTGGCCTGTTCGCGGCCGCGGTCGAGCGGCGCCAGCAGTGTCGGTTCGTCGAGACCGGCGAGCGATCGGGTCCACGCTCGCACCCCGGCCTCCGGATCCTGTGCGGCGATCCATGCCAGGTAGTCCCGGTAGGCGTGCACCCGCGGCAGCACGGTGGTGTCGCCGTCCGTGGCGTACAGGGTGAGCAGCTCCTGCATCATCAGCGGTGTCGACCAGCCGTCGAGCAGGATGTGGTGGTTGGTCAGGATCAGCCGGTGCTCGTCCGGGCCGGTCCGCACCAGCAGGAACCGGATCAGCGGGGCCTCCGCCATGTCGAAGCGTCGGGTCCGGTCGTCGGCGATCAGCCGCGCCAGTTCGGCCTCCCGCACCGGCTCGTCGTGCTCGGACAGGTCGATCTCGTTCCACGGCAACGGCACCCGCTCCTGCACCACCTGGACGGGGGTGCCGTCGGGCCCGTGCACGAACGCGGACCGCAGGTTGGGATGGCGGTCGAGCATCGCCTGCCCGGCCCGCCGCAGCCGGCCGGGGTCGGCGCCGCGCACGTCGAGCATCATCTGCACCAGGTATGCGTCGACCGAGCGGTCGGCCAGTTGGGCGTGGAACAGCAGACCCGACTGCAGGGGCGAGAGCGACCACACGTCGGCGAGGTTCGGGAAGCGCTGCTCGAGCGTCTCGATCTCCGGCTGCCCGAGGTCGACCAGATCCAGATCCGACGGGCTCAGTCCGCCCGCCCCCGGCCGGGACACGTGCCGGGCCAGCGCGATCAGGGCCTCGGTCCACAGCCCGGCCAGCTCGGTGACGTCCGCGGCGGTCAGGACGCCGGCCGGGAAGCCCCACGTGGCGCGGAGCCGGGACCCGTCGGCCCCGTCGGTGGTGACCGCGTTGATGTCGAGGACCGACGCGACCGGCAGGTCGGCGTCCTGCAGGACGCTCAGGTCGGCATCGTCGGTCGGTACCCAGCCGGCGGCCCGCTGGTCCTCCGGGACCGCCGCAGTGAGCCGGCCCAGGTAGTTGAAGCTCACCTGCGCCGACGCCAGGCCGCGCAGCGCGCGTCCGCCCTCGTCGTCGAGGTACCGCAACATCCCGTATCCGATGCCGTGGTCGGGCACCGCCAGCAACTGTTCCTTGACGGCCTTGACCGCCGCGCCGGCGCCGCGCCCGCCCGTGAAGGCGTCGTCGATGTCGATTCCGGTCAGGTCCAACCGGATCGGAAACAGGGTGGTGAACCACCCGACGGTCCGCGCGAGGTCCGCGCCGGGCAGCACGTGGTCCTCGCGCCCGTGACCCTCGAGCGTCACCAGCGCGGTGTCGGCGTCGACGCCGTGGTCCCGGCGCCAGCGGACCAGGGCCATCGCCAGCGCGGTGAGCAGGCCGTCGTTGACGCTGCCGCGGAACGCGTCCGGCACCGTCGTCAGCAACGCGTCGGTCACGTCGGGTGAGACCTCGACGGTGACGGTCCGGGCGGTGGAGGCCACGTCCACCGCCGGATCGAGCGGGCGCGCTCCCAGCAGCGGGTCGTCCCCGGACAGCATCGCGCGCCACAGCTCGAGCTCGTCGCGGCGGTCCGCGGCGGCGTCGACGAGACCGTGCGCCCACCGCCGCATCGACGTGCCGACCGGTGCCGGGTCGGGCCGTTCACCGGCAACGATCTGCGCCCACGCGGTCGCCAGATCCGGCACCAGGATGCGCCACGAGACACCGTCGACCACGAGGTGGTGCACGACGATCAGCAGCCGCCCACCGCCCGACGCGGATTCGAGCCACACCACCTGCATCATCTCGCCCGCGGACGGGTCGAGACGATCCTCGGCCGCGTCGAGCTCGGCGCGGACGGTGTCGGCGAAGGCGTCTGTGCCGGGCGCCGCGTCGACCCGGATGCGCCGGATCAGCCACTCGGCGTACACCGAACCTGCCGGCGGCACGATCATGCGGTGCTCGCCGGGACGGATCCGGGCCCGGAGCATGTCGTGCCGATCCAGGACCGCCTGCACTGCACCGGTGAGCGAGGCGTCGTCGAGCCCCTCCGGCGCGGTCAGCAGCGCCGCCTGCGAGAACCGGTCGTGGTGTCCGCCGCGGTCGAGCAGCCAATGGGCGACGGGCAGCAGTGGCACGTCCCCGACGCCGCCGCCGTCGAGTTCGGCCAGGGTGGCGGTGTCCGCCCCGCTCTGCGCCACCCGGGCGAGCGCCTCGACCGTCTTGTGCTCGAACACGTCCCGGGGTGTGAAGTGCAGTCCCACAGCCTTCGCCCGCGACACCAGTTGGATCGACATGATCGAATCGCCGCCCAGCCCGAAGAACGAGTCGTCGACGCCCACCGAGCCCAGCCCCAGGACCTCGGCGAAGAGGTCGGCCAGCTGTCGTTCGCGTTCGGACCGCGGAGCGCGTCCCGCCGTGCGGGCGCCGAAGTCGGGCGCGGGCAGTGCCCGCCGGTCCAGCTTGCCCGCCGGACCGAGCGGGAGCGCGTCGAGCACCATCACCGCGGACGGAACCATGTACGACGCGAGGAACGTGCCGACGAACTCGGTGACGTCGGCGGGGTCGACCGCGGCGCCGGCTTCGGGCACCACGTACCCGACGAGTCGGCTCGCCGGCCCGGATCCGTCGACCGTGACGACGGCACGCGCCACCCCCGGGAACCGGCGCAGGGCGGACTCGATCTCGCCGAGCTCGATGCGGAAGCCGCGGACCTTGACCTGGAAGTCGGTGCGGCCCAGGTACTCCAGCTGTCCGGAGCCGTTCCATCGGACCAGGTCGCCGGTGCGGTACATGCGGCTGCCCGGGTCCCCGAACGGGTTCGCGACGAAGCGTTCCCCGGTGGTACCGGGACGGGCGTGATAGCCACGCGCCAGGCCGCTGCCGAGAACGTACAGCTCCCCCGGCACCCCGGCAGGCACCGGATGCAGCCGCGCATCGAGCACCACGAGCGACGTGCCCAGCGGGGGACGTCCGATCGTGACCGGGACTCCCACCGCGAGCGGTTCGCTGATGCTCGCGACGACGGTGGCCTCGGTCGGCCCGTACGCGTTGAACATCCGACGGCCCGGCGCCCACTGCGCCACCAGTTCGGGCGGGCACGCCTCGCCTCCGGTGGCGACGCACTCGAGCGCCGTCAGACCGGCGGGGTCCACCGAGGCGAGCGCGGCCGGCGTGACGAACGCGTGCGTGACGCGGTTTTCGCGCAACAGGTCCCGCAGCTCGTCGCCGCCGAGGACCGTGGGCGGCGCGACGACCATCGTGGCGCCCGAGCCCACCGCGAGTAGCAACTCGAGGATCGAGGCGTCGAAGCTGGGCGACGAGAAGTGCAGGGTCCGCGAGCGCGGTGTGATGCCGAACCGGGTCCGCTCCTCGGCCGCGAAGTTCGCGAGGCCGCGGTGCGAGACCACGACACCCTTGGGAATGCCGGTGGAACCGGACGTGTAGATCAGGTATGCGGGGTCGTCGAGCCGGACCGGCCGCACCCGGTCGGCGTCGGTGACCGGCCCACCGGGCTGGCGCTGCATCCGATCCCGGACGGCACTGTCGTCGAGCACGAGCCACTCCGTGACGGGAGGCAACGCGTCGCGGTGCCCGTGCACGGTGAGCCCGACGACGGCCCCGGAGTCGGTGAGCATGTGTTCGATGCGGTCCGCCGGATAGTTGGGGTCCACCGGGACGAACGCCGCACCGGTCTTGGCGACCGCCCACGTCGCGGTCACCGACTCGAGGGACCTGGCCAGTGCCAGTGCGACCACCGACTCGGGCCCGAGGCCGCGGGCGATCAGCAACCGCGCCAGCCGGTCCGAGTCCGCGTCGAGCTGCCGGTAGCTGAGTTCGCGTCCCTCGAACACCACCGCGGTGGCGTCGGGATCGACGACCCCGGCCGTCGCCAACAGCTCGGGCAGGGTCCGTGCGGGCACCCCCGCGCCGCCGCTCACCGGGGCGATCGCGGCCCGCTCGTCCGCCGTCAGCAGGTCGACGTCACCCACCCGGACGGCGGGATCGGCGGTGACGGCGCGCAGGACGGCACCGAACCGTTCGGCGAGGCGGGTCACGGTCGCCGGATCGAAGAGGTCGGTCGCGTAGGTGAATCCGGCTGCCACCCCGGCCGGTTCACCGGACTCGGTGAACTCCTCGGTGAGAGTGAGTTGCAGATCGAAGTTGGTGGAATCGGTGCCGGTGTCGACGACGGTGACCGTCAGGCCCGGCAGCTCCAGTCGTGGCTGCTCGTTGTTGCGGAACTCGAGCATCACCTGGAACAACGGCGAGTGCGCGGTGGAACGCTCCGGTGCCAGCGCATCCACGAGGCGCTCGAACGGCAGGTCGGCGTTGTGGAACGCATCGAGGTCGCCGTCGCGGACCGCGGCGAGCAACTCCGAGTAGGTGGCGGCGGGATCGAAGTGGCTCCGCAGCACCAGTGTGTTGACGAACATGCCGACCATGTCGTCGAGGGCGGCCGCACCGCGGCCCGCGATCGGTGTGCCGATCGCGACGTCGTCGGTGTCGCCCAGTCGGGCCAGTAGGGCTGCCAGCGCCGCGTGTACCGCCATGAACACGGTCGCGTTGTGGGTACGGGCGACGGCGGTGAGCCGACGGTGCACGTCGGGTCCGAGCCGGAACTCCTGGACCGCGCCGCGGAGCGTACGTTCCGACGGCCGCGGCCGGTCGGTGGGCAGATCGAGGACCTCCGGCAGTCCGTCGAGGGTGCGCGCCCAGTATTCGAGTTGCCTGGACAGCACGCTGTCCGGATCGTCGGTGCCGCCCAGCACCTTCTGCTGCCACAGTGCGTAGTCCGCGTACTGCACCGCGAGCGGTGTCCAGTGCGGGGCCCGGTCCTCGGTGCGGGCGATGTAGGCGCTCATCACGTCCCGCGCGAGCGGTGCCAGCGAGAACCCGTCGGCGCAGATGTGGTGCACGACGATCACCAGTACGTGGGTCTGCGGGCCCACGCGCAGCAGCAGCGACCGCACCGGCGGGGCGACCGTGACGTCGAACCCGCGTCCGGCGAACTCGGCGACCCGTTCCGCGACGTCCTGTTCGGCCACCGACTCCGGCTCCAGGTCTGGTGCGACGGCCGCGGTCGGAACGATCACCTGGACCGGTTCGCCGTCGATCATGGGGAACCGGGTGCGCAGCGATTCGTGCCGGTCGAGGACGTCGGCGACGGCTGCGCGGAGCGCTCCGCGATCGAGGTCGCCGTCGAGGCGGACGGGCAGCACCACGTTGTACGCGGCGGAGCTGGTGTCGAACTGGTTGATGAACCACATCCGCTTCTGCGCCAGCGACACCGGGACGGCCGCGGGCCGTTCGGCGGGTTCGAGCGGTGCCCGCTCGGGCCCGCGCATCCCACCGGACTCGATGCGCAGCGCGAGAGCGGCCACGGTGGGGGCGTCGAACACGTCCCGCACCCCGATGTGCGCGTCGAGCGCGTCGTTGACGCGCGCCACCAGCCGCGTCGCGGTCAGCGAGTTGCCGCCGAGGTCGAAGAAGCTGTCGTACACACCGATCCGCGTCGTGCCGACGAGTTCGCCGAAGATCAGTGCGAGGATTTCCTCGACCGGGCCACGAGGTGCCACGAACTCGGCCTCGACGGAACCGAATTCGGGAGCCGGCAACGCCCGGCGATCCAGCTTGCCGGTCGAGCCGAGCGGGAACTCGTCGAGCACCAGGATCTGCGACGGCACCATGTACGCGGGCAGCGACTCGGCGAGGGACTCCCGCAGTGCCGCCGGCTCGAGTTCGACGCCCGGATCGGCGATGACGTACCCGACGAGCGCCTCCCCCACGAGCTCGTCGCGGCGCACCACGACGACCGCCTGTGCCACACCCGGTCGGGAGAGCAGTGTGGCCTCCACTTCGCCGAGTTCGATCCGCAGCCCGCGCAGCTTCACCTGGAAGTCGGTGCGCCCCAGGTAGTCGAGGGAGTAGTCGAGGTGTCCGGTCTTGCGCCAGCGGACCAGGTCGCCGGTGCGGTACAACCGGGTGCCCGGAGCGCCGAACGGGTTCGCGACGAAGCGTTCCGCGGTCAGGTCCGGACGTCCCACGTAGCCGCGGGCCAGCTGGACACCGGCCAGGTACAGCTCGCCCGGCACCCCGACCGGCGCCGGATGCAGGCGGGCGTCGAGCACGTACACCTGGGTGTTCCAGACGGGCGTGCCGATCGGGACGGAAACGGTGTCGGCGGCGGTGTACTGCCGGTAGGTGACGTCGACGGCGGCCTCGGTGGGGCCGTACAGGTTGTGGAGTTCGGCGCCCGCCGGACCGACGAACTCGGCGAACGCCTCCGCGGTGCTGGGTGGGAGCGCTTCACCACTGCAGAACACGGTGCGAAGTGACCGGCACTGCACCGGGTCGGCGCCGACGACGAACGCGGCGAGCATCGACGGCACGAAGTGGGCGACGGTGACACCCCGGTCGTGGATCAGCTGCGACAGATAAGCCGGGTCGCGGTGCCCCTCGGGCAGCGCGATGGCCAGGCTCGCGCCGTTCTGCAGCGGCCAGAAGAACTCCCACACCGAGACGTCGAAGGTGGCGGGGGTCTTCTGCACGACGACATCGGTGCCGGTGAGGTGGTACCGGTCCTGCATCCAGGCCAGCCGGTTCACGATCGCGCGGTGGCTGACGGCGACGCCTTTGGGCCGGCCCGTCGAGCCCGACGTGTAGATCACGTACGCGACGTGGTCCGGGCGGAGGGCGCCTACCCGCTCCTCGGGACGGATCGGGCCGTCGCCGCGGCCGGCGAGGTCGAGACTGTCGATCTCGAGCACGTCGATGTCGGTCTGCAGACCGGCACGGTCGCGGCGGGTGGTCAACACGCACGCCGGGGCGGCGCTCGCGAGGACGTACTCGGTACGGGCGGCGGGGTGGTCCGGGTCGAGGGGGACGTACGCGCCGCCCGCTTCGGTCACCGCGTACATCCCGATCAGCAGGTCGAACGACCGCCGCATCGACAGTGCCACCCGGCTCTCCGGACCCACGCCGCGGGCGATCAGCTCACGCGCGAGGCGTCGGGCGCGGGAGGCGAACTCCGCGTAGGTGAGCTGTTCGTCGCCGAACGTGAGGGCGACCGCGTGCGGGGTGCGTCGGGCCTGGGCGTCGAACAGATCGGTCAGCGTCGCGTCCGGCACCGAGTGCGCGGTGGCGTTCCACTCGTCGAGGACGAGTTCGCGCTCGCCGTCGACGAGGACGTCGATGTCGCCGACCCGGACCGCCGGATCGACGCTGACCGCCTCGAGGATCCGCAGGTAGCGTTCCGCGAGGGCGGCGACCGTGTCGGGATCGAACAGGTCTGTCGCGTAGGACAGCGTGGCCTCGATCGGGCCCGGGCGGCCCTCCTCGTCCGATTGTTCGGTCAGGATCACCTGGAGATCGAATTTAGCTGTGCCGGTGTCGATCTCGTCCACCTCGACGGCGAGCCCGGGCAGTTCGAGCCGATTACGCTCGGATCCCTGCAACACCAGCATCACCTGGAACAGCGGCGAGTACGCCTCCGAGCGGGGCGGGTCGAGCACCTCGACCAGACGCTCGAACGGCACGTCGGTGTTGCCGAGGGCCGCCAGGTCGGTGGTTCGGGTGTGCGCCAGCAGATCGCTGAACGTCCCGCCGTGGTCCACCCGGCTGCGCAGCACGAGGGTGTTGACGAACATGCCGACCAGGTCGTCGAGTTCGGCCTCCCCGCGACCGGACACCGGTGAGCCGATCGTGACGTCGGTCGCGCCGCTGGCGCGGGCCAGCAGCACGGCCAGGGCCGCGTGCAGGACCATGAACAGGCTCGCCTCGTACTCGCCGGCCACCTCCAGGAGACGGCGGTGCAGGTGCGGGGCGATGGTGCAGCTCACCGTGCCGCCGCGCATCGACTGCTGCGGCGGCCGGGGGCGGTCGGTGGGCAGTTCCAGCAGATCGGGTGCCCCGGTCAATTCGTCGCGCCAGAAGGCGATCTGACGGGCAGCGAGGCTGCGCGGGTCGTCCTCCGCACCGAGCAGTTCCCGCTGCCACACCGCGTAGTCGGCGTACTGCACCGCGAGCGGCGGCCACGCCGGTTCGGTGCCGGCCGCGCGGGCCCCGTAGGCGACCATGACGTCGCGCGCGAGCGGCGCCATCGACAGTCCGTCCGCCGCCACGTGATGCGCAACCAGGGCGAGCACGTGCTCGGTGGGGCCGAGCCGCCACAGATGTGCCCGTACGGGCAGCTGCACGGAGACGTCGAAGGGTGCGGTCGCGACGCCCTGGAGGCGCTGTGGCAGCTGCGTCTCGGTGACGTCCTCGGGCTCGAGGTCGAGCGCCGCGTCGGCGACCGAACGCACCTGTTGCACCGGGCCGTCGGAGGTGTTCGGAAACACCGTGCGCAGCGTCTGGTGGCGTTCGACTACGTCGGCGAGCGCGCCGCGGAGTGCGGCAACGTCCAACGGGCCGCTCAGCCGGACCGCGATCGGGATGTTGTACGCGGCCGATCCCGGGGCGAGCTGATTGACGAACCACATCCGCTGCTGCGCGAGAGAGACCGGCACCGGTCCGGTGTGGTCGCGCGGCACCAGTGGCGGGCGTGCGCCGTGGCCCGGTCCGGCGGCCTCGACGCGTGCGGCGAGCACCCCCACGGTCGGTGCCTCGAACAGGTCGAGGACCGAGAGTTCGGTCCCGAGGGTCGCATTGATGCGGGCCACGATCCGGGTCGCGGTCAGCGAGTTGCCGCCGAGATCGAAGAAGCTGTCGGTGGTGCCGATCCGCTCCACGCCGAGCAGTTCGGAGAACACCCCGGCGATCTTCTTCTCGTCCAGGGTGGCCGGCGCGTGGAACTCGCCGGTGCCCACGTCGAACCGGGGCTCGGGCAGGGCCCGGCGATCGAGTTTCCCGGCCGGGGTCAGCGGGAGCGAATCGAGCACGACGACGCTCGCGGGCACCATGTGCGGCGGCAGCACGTCCGCGGCGTGCGCGGTGACCTCGGACGCCAGATGCTCCCCGACGCCGGTCTCCCGGTTGCTCTCCGCCTGCACGTACGCCACCAGCAGTGTGTCCCCCGACGGTCCGACGAACCCGGTGGCGAGCGCGAACCCGACGTCGGGGTGCGACCGGAGGGCGGCCTCGACCTCACCGAGTTCGATCCGGTAGCCGCGGATCTTGATCTGGAAGTCGGTGCGACCCACGTACTCGAGCGAGTGCCGCCGACCGAACCGGCGCCAGCGCACCAGGTCACCGGTGCGGTACATCCGGGTGCCGTCGAACGGGTTCGCCACGAAGCGTTCGGCAGTGGTCCCCGCCCGCGCGTGGTAACCGCGGGCCAGCCCCTCCCCGTACACGTACAACTCGCCGGCGACACCCGGCGGCACCGGCCGCAGCCGAGCGTCGAGCACCAGTACCCCGGTGCCGATGGGCGGGCAGCCGATCGTGACGTCCCGCCCCACCACCAACGGGTCGGACACACTCGACACGACGGTCGCCTCCGTGGGGCCGTACGCGTTGAACATCCGGTGCCGCGGCGCCCACTGTTCCACGAGATAGGGAGGGCAGGCCTCGCCGCCGGTCACCACGCACTCGAGCTCGGGCAACGCGTCCGCGTCGACCGATCCCAGCGCGGCCGGGGTGACGAACGCATGGGTGACCCGTTCGTCGCGCAGCAGCGCGGTCAACTCGGCGCCGCCGTAGACGGTCGGTGGTGCGATCACCATGGTCGCGCCCGCGCCGAACGCGAGCATCAGTTCGAGCACCGATGCGTCGAAGCTCGGCGACGAGAAGTGCAGCGTGCGCGAATCGGGCCGCACCCCGTAGCGCCGACGTTCGTCCTCGGCGAAGTTCGCCAACCCGCGATGAGTGACGGTGACGCCCTTGGGGGTTCCGGTCGACCCTGAGGTGTAGATCAGGTAGGCCGGGTTGTCGATGCGAACCGGGGCCGAACGGTCGGCGTCGGTGATCGTGTCGGGCGACCACTGGTGCACCTGTGCGCCGAATCCCGGATCGTCGACGACCAGGGCCGGCACGATGTCCGCGACCGCGGCCGCATGCGCGGCGACGGTCAGTGCCAGCGTCGCACCGGAATCGGTGAGCATGTGCTCGATGCGATCGGCCGGATAGTTCGGATCCACCGGTACGAACGCGGCACCGGTCTTGGCGACCGCCCACACCGACGCCACCGACTCGATGGAGCGGGGCATCGACAGCGCCACCACCGATTCCGGGCCGACACCCCGGGAGACGAGCAGCCGAGCCAGCCGATTCGAGTCCTCGTCGAGGGCGCGGTAACTCAGCTGTCGGCCCTCGTACGTCAGCGCCGTCCGCGTGGGGTCGGTGTGCGCGGCCGCGGCGAGGATCTCGGCGAGCGTGCGCGGCTCCACGCCGTCGCCGCCCCACACCCCGGACAGCTGTCGGCGCTCCTCCTCGGAGAGCAGATCGATGTCGGCGACGACCGTCGACGGATCCTCGAGCACCGCGTCGAGCACGCGCAGGAACCGCGCCGACAACGTCTCGATGGTCTCCGGATCGAACATGTCGGTCGCGAACGCGAACGACGCGTGCACACCGTCCGGGACCGCGTCCCCGGCAGCGTTGCCGGCGAAGCGTTCCTCCACCGTCAGCCGCAGATCGAGGGCGGAGATGTCCGGTCCGGTGTCGACGCCGCGCACCACCAGGCCGTCCTCGTCGAGATGCGGGGTGCGGCCGTCGAGGAACTCGAGCATCACCTGGAACAGCGGCGAGTGCGCGTTCTCCCGCGTCCGGTCCAGCGACTCGACCAGCTGCGCGAACGGTGTCTCGGCGTGCCGGAATGCAGCGGTGTCGGCGCGGCACACGTCGGTGAGCAGGTCGTCGAACGTCAGGCCCGGCGACAACCGGGTCCGCAACGTGAGGGTGTTGACGAACTCTCCTGCCGGGCTGCGGCCCGTCACCGGCGTGCCGATCGCGACGTCGTCGACGTCGGCCAGGCGTGCCAGCAGCACCACCAGCGCCGCATGGACGGCGGCGAACACCGTGCAGCCCCGGGCCTCGGACTGCGCGACGACGGCCCGGTGCACCGCCGCGGGGATCTCGAAGTCCACCCGGTCGCTGGCGAGGGCGCGCCGTGCCGGGCGGGGCCGGTCCGACGGCAGCGACAGGATGTCGGGCAGGCCGGCCAGCTCCCGCGACCAGAACTCGAGTTGCGCCGCGGTGCGCAACAATTGGGCACCCACCACCGAACTCTCGGCGTGGATGTCGGCGACCCGCGTGTCGGCGGAGGCCTGCACGAACTCCTCCACCAGTTCGAGGAACCGGCGGTGGTGGGTGTGCAACGCTTCCTGCGAGTAGCGTCCGGGATTCGCCCGGAACTCCACGAATGTTCTTGTCGGACTGCCGCTCTGGAAGAAGTTGACGAGCAGGTCCTCGACCGGGCCGGAGGTGACGATGTGATACTCGCCCTCGATGTCGCCGAGGGTCATCTTCTGGTGGAAGAGCATGACGTTGACCATCGGTCCGGCCAACCCGCGGGCGGTCCCGGTGAGACCGGCATCCCGGCGGATGTCCTCGATGCTGCACCGCTGATGCCGCAGGGCGCCCATCAGTTCCAGCTGGATCCGGCCCACGAGGTCGGCGACGGTGTCGTTGGGCAAGACCGTCGCACGCAGCGGTGCCACGTTGACGAGCATGCCGCCGGACCGCTGCAGCGGCGCCGTGGTGCGGGCCGAGACGGGCATGTTGACCAGCACGTCGGTGCGTCCGGTCATGCGGGCGAGGTAGCACGCGAAGGCCGCGATCAGCACGGCGGCCGGCGTGGCCTCGAGTGTCCGATCGGTGGAGTCGAGTGCGGTGATGACGGCCTCGGGCAGCGGTGCGCTCTCGAGCCGGCTCACCGCGGAGACCGGTGCGTCCGTCTCGGCCAGCGTGGACCCGGCCTCGATTCCGGCGATGTGGTCGGCCCAGTACTCACGATCGGCCTGGAAGCGACCGGACGCGCGATACTTCTGGTCGATCGCGAGGAGCTCGCGCAGATCGAGCGCCCGGTTCGGTTCCGGATCCCGGTGCTCGAGCGCGGCGGTGTAGAGCGCGGCGATCCGGTTCGCTACCGTCATGCCGCTGTACCCGTCGAGAGCGACGTGATGAATCCTCGTGTACCACAGATACTCTCGATCACCGACCTGCAGGATGGTCATGTCGATGAGGCGATCGCGGGTGAGATCGATCGGGACCGAGTAGTCGTGTTCCATCCAGGCGTGCGCGGCGGCCGTCGGATCCGGGTGATCGCGTAGATCGACCTGTTCGATGGATGTGTCGGTGTCGGGGTCGATGAACTGGTAGGGCTCACCGTCGACGTCGATCAGGTGCAGGAACGGCGACTGGAACTCCTCCGCAGCGGTGACCGCGCAGTGGCTCAGCAGGTCGACGTCCAGGTCGCCCTGGAGCGTGACGTACTGCGCGATGAAGATGGGGACCGCCGGCGTGAGTTGCTGGGCGAACCACATACTTCGCTGCACCGCGGAGAGCGGAAACGCTTCCGCGGGAAGAGCTGGTGTGCCGGAACCGTGACCGACCGGTTCCCGAGATCCTGACATCGTCATTTACACGCCCCCTGCGAGCAGAATGCCCTGGTTGCATCGGGACCACACCATATCAAGATCCACAACACGCACGGACGGTTTCCGGACCCGTGAAGGTTGCTCATATGGCCTGGTAGATAGTGGTATTTGACCCTTCGGTCCGGTTGGTCCCGGGCGGTGGTCCGGGGTCGGTCCGAAGGGGGTCGCGGCGCTCGTCCCGCGCCTAGCCGAGCGACGAATCATGCTCCGATGCGACGACCGTTGCCGGCGGCCGCAGATCGGTCCAGTGCGCATCGATGTAGGCGACGCAGGCGCGGCGCGTGTCCCGGCCGTGCACTACCGCCCAGCCGGACGGAACGTCCGCGAAGGCGGGCCAGAGTGAATGCTGGTTCTCCTCATTGACCAGCACCAGGTATTCGGCATCGGCGTCGTCGAACGGATTGGTCACCGTCTCACCTCTCGATCGTTGTCGACGAAATGTGATGCACACCATTCTTTAGTTCGACCGCCGGACGCTGGCTGTTACACCATGTTAGGCGCACGAAAACGCCCCTGCACCGACATCGAGACGGTGCAGGGGCGTTTTCGGTGAATCCGCCGGGTGGATCAGGCTTCGCCCGGACCCCGCCGGGCGGTTTCCGTCACCGTCCGGTCGGTCTCTGGATCCGCGTGGCCGCCCGACGTGCTCCTCGAGCGACGACCGCCGACGACCGCCAGGGCGAGCGCGACGAGCGCACCCAGGCTCAGGAGGTACTCGGGGATCGGTCCGAGTCGGGTGGCGAGCGTGGTCTCGGTGCGCAGCGACACCTCCGACACCAGGGCCGCCGGCACGAAGAGCTCCGACTGCTGCAGCACCGAACCGTCGGAACCGATGATCGCGCTGACTCCGCTGGTGGCCGCCACGACAACGTCGCGCCGGTGTTCGACGGCCCGTACCTGCGACATCGCCAACTGCTGATAGGTCATCTCGGTGTCACCGAAGGTGGCGTTGTTGGTGGGCACGGCGATCAGTTCCGCGCCGTCCCGCACCGATTCGGTGAGGGCGCGGTCGAACGCGACCTCGTAGCACGTGGCGACACCCACCGGAATGCCGTCGGCGTGGACGACACCGTTGCCGTCGCCGGGCACGAAGTTGCCGGCCTTGTCGGCATACTCCGAGAAGAACCGGAAGAAGTCGCGGTACGGCAGGTACTCGCCGAAGGGCTGGATGATCCGCTTGTCGTGCCGCTCGCCCGCACCGGCGGACCCGTCCCACACGATGACGGAGTTGGTGGTGGTGCGGTCGGAGTTGACGAGCACGGCGCCGACCAGGATCGGCGCTCCCACCGCCTCGGACGCAGCAGTGATCTCCTCGGCCGCGTCGGCGTTCCGGAACGGGTCGATGTCCGACGCGTTCTCGGGCCACACCACCAGGTCCGGCTGCGGCTGCCGGCCGGCGGCGACGTCGTCGGCCAACTCGAAGGTGCGCCGCACGTGGTTGTCGAGCACCGCGCGACGCTGCGCGTTGAAGTCGAGGCCGAGCCGGGGCACGCTGCCCTGGATCGCGGCGACGGTGACGGTTCGGTCGCCGTCCGCATCGGCGTGCACGTAGGGCACGGTGGCCACGGCCACGATCGAGGCGCCGCACGCGACGAGGACCGGACCTGCGAGGGCCCGCAACGGCCGGCGGCGCCACGCCGTGAAGGCGACGGCCGCCAGGCCCGTCCCCGTGACGGCCACCCCGAAGCTGAGCAGCGGCGCACCGCCGAGCGCGGCCAAGGGAAGCAACCAGCCCTCCGGCTGGCCGAATGCCAGCCGGCCCCAAGGGAATCCACCGAACGGCAGCGACGATCGGAGCCATTCGGTGAGGCTCCACACCGCCGCGACCGCGACGGCCAGGACCCAGATCGGTGCCCGTAGGCGCGTGACGAGGACCGCGGCGAGGCCGAACAAACCGATGAAGACCGACTCGGCCGCCGCGAGCGCGAGCCACGGCAGCGGGCCGACGTAGACGCCGATCCACGGCAACAGCGGGACGAGGAAACCGAGACCGGCTAGATAGCCGTAGCCGAACCCGGCACGCAGCGTGCGCCCGCCGCAGCCGTAACCGGTGAGGACAGCGGTGAGCAGGGCGATGCCGACCGGGGCGAGGAACCACAGTGGTCGCGGCGGGAAGCTCGCGAACAGCAGCAGGCCCGAAGCGACGGCGAGTGCGGCGTCGCGTGCGGTCGCCGTCAGGGCAGACCGGTCACGCTTCATGGACGGTGACTCCGCGATGCACCGAACGCAGGCACACCGGCACCGGGGCGTCGTCCTCGAGGCGAGGCAGCGCCGGCACCCGGGAGCGGGGATCCGTCGACCAGCGCTGGACGGAGTCCTGGGGAGCGGACACGACCAGTTCGTCGGCGTCCCACACCACGTAGGACGCGGGAGCCCCCGGGTTCAGGGTGCCCGCCATACCGTCGCGGACACCGCCCGCCCGCCACGCGCCGCGCGTCGCCGCGGAAAACGCCGCGCGCGGCGACACCCCGCTGCCCGGAGTGCGGTGGTTGACGGCGGCCCGGAGCATCGCCCACGGTTCGATGGGAGTCACCGGCGCGTCGGAGCCGAAGGCCAGCGACATGCCCGTCGACGCGATGGGGGCGAACGCGTTCATGCGCGCGGCCCGCTCGGCGCCGAGGCGCTGCGCGTACATGCCCTCGGTGCCGCCCCACAGGGCGTCGAACACGGGTTGCATGCTGGCGATCACGCCCCAGCTGCCGAGCAGGGCGGCCTGCTCGGGGGTCACCATCTCGAGATGCTCGAGCCGGTGGCCGCGCGCGGCGACGGCAGGTCCGCCCAGTTCGTTCGCGACGGTCTCGAACGCCGCGACGGCGGTGCGGATCGCGGCGTCGCCGATCACGTGGAAGCCCGCCTGGATCCCGGCAAGGGTGCAGGCGCGCACGTGCGCCGCCACCGCGTCGACGTCGAGGTAGCGGTTCCCGTGACGGCCGGCGCAATCGTGGTACGGCTCGACCAGTGCGGCCGTGTGGGACCCGAGCGCGCCGTCGACGAACAGGTCGCCGCCGAGGGCGTGCGCGCCGGTGTGGGCCAGTAGCTCGGTGGCCTCCTCCGCAGTGGTGACCGCCTCACCCCAGTAGCCGCGGACCTCGACCCCGTGCGTGAGCGCGAGCAGTTCGCGGAAGTCGGTGAGGCCGCCGATCGCGGGACCGCCGCACTCGTGGACGGCGACGACGCCCCGGGCCGCACAGTGGTCGAGGGCCGCACGGCGGGCGCTCGCGCGCTGCGTCTCGGTCAACAGTGCCCGGGCCCGGTCGCGGACCAGGTGGTGGGCGTCGGCGGAGAGCGCACCGTCCGGCGTGAACCCGGTGGCCGCGGTCAGGTCCGGCGTCGCGGCACGCAAAGGCGTCGAGCACAGCGCGGAATGCGCGTCGACGCGGCTGAGGTACACCGCCCGGCCGGGTGCGGCGGCGTCCAGATCTGCAGTGGTCGGGGCGGTGTCGGGCCACGTGCTGTCGTCCCAGCCCTGGCCCCAGACGACCGCGTCGTCGTGCTCGCTCGCGAAGCGCCGCAGCAGCTCCAGGCATTCGGACCGGTTGCGGGCTCCCCCGAGGTCGAGGCCCGTCAACTGCAGGCCGAGCGCGGTGACGTGGACATGGGTGTCGACGAAGCCGGGAGTGACGAACGCGCCGTCGAGGTCGATCACCTCGGCGTCCGGGTGCAGGGCACGGCCCGGACGGTCCTCGCCGGTCCAGACGACCGTGCCGTCGGTGACGGCCATCGCGGTGGCGTCGGGGGCACTGGGACTGTAGATGCGGCCGCCGACCAACAGTTGGGTACTCACGAGCATCCAGTCTGCCTGCTACGGCAGGGCGCGGGGTCCCTGGGTCGGGGTGTCGGAGCCGAAGTCCGGGTCCACGTCCACGACTTCGCCGTCGATGACGGTTCCACGCCGTGCACCTGCCGTGCGGGATGCGAACTCGACGCCTGCCAAGGTCACGTTGGCGCGCTTGCCGGCGAGCAGGACCGCGACCGGGCGCAGCGCCCATCGGGTGGGCGGCAGCAGCATGAGCAGCCCCAAGACTGAGGTCACCAGCCCCGGCACGAACATCAACACGGAGCCGGCCGCAACCATCGCGCCGTCGGCGACCGCTCCGGTCGGCGACGTCTCCCCTCGGGTGGCTCGGCGGAAGCCGGCCATGACGGCGCGCCACTGCGACTTCACCAGCACCATGCCGACAGCGGATCCGGCGATGAGCAGCAGCACGGTCCACAGGACGCCGATCGTGCTGCCCACCCAGATCAGCACACCGACCTCCACGACGACGTAGAGAACGAACAGTGCGGCGATCATCGGTTGATCCTTTCGGTGGCGCGGACCGCCGGGGGCGGCGGAATGCTCTGTCTGCTCAACGATCGGCGACCCGAAAATGCTCCCACGTCCGCTCGCCGGCATCGGAGTCGATGCGGTAACGGTCTAACCCTAAAGTTGACGTAGAGACTTCCGGCGTGGTGCAGTACCAGGACAGATCGGCTGGGAGGGCTGGTCACTCAGGGAGGAGTTCACATGTCACGACGCTTCGGGCGCACCGCCGCACGCCGTCTGGTCGTCCGTGTCACCGCCACCGTTGCGGCCGCCGCCGCGGGAGCCGTCGTGTTCTCGGGCGTGGCGAATGCCGCGCCTGCACCGGCCGCGCCGCCGTCGCTGCAGACGCTCCTCGGCGACCTGACCAAGAACGTCCCGCTACCCCAGGATCTGTTGGGAGGGCTGCTCGCCACGCCCGGCGTCACCGAGGTCATCGAGGGAGTGACGGGCCAGGAGGTGGGCACCACCACCGCGAAGGACTTCCTGTTCCCCGCCCCGACGTTCGGTTGCGGTGTCGCCGACAATCCGATGACGGTGACGGTCGCGAGCGCGCAGTCCGGGCCGAACTTCCCCCTGCCCCCGTGGGTCGAACGCGGCCAGCTGCGTTTCCAGGCACTGCCGGCGCATCTCGGGATCCCGAAGAAGTCGGATCTGCAGGTCGCGTGGTTCAACACGACGACCCTCAAGGGCGGCGTGGTACCGCTCGACGACTCGATCGTGAACGTGCCGACGTTGTCGAAGACCGTCGAGACCGGTGAGGGCAACGTGCTGGCCGCGATGTTCGGGCAGGTGGGGTACGAGTCCGGCGTCACCTGCACCGCGCTCGGCACGGTGGGGCAGTTCACCGCGTAGCGTCTCGGAGTCGAAGTCCCCCGTCGAATCGGTGATTCGGCGGGGGACTTCTCGTTTCGGCCGCACCGACTCAGGTGCCCGACGTCACTTCCTCCACCTCGTCGCAGCGGATCGTTCCCGCGGCCGCCGTCCACCGCGGCTCGCGGTCGATGCTCGTCGCCAGGCTGTTGATCATGAAGGTGAGCGTCATGTGGTCGGCGGTCACCGCAAGCGAGAGTCCGTCCTCCCGGGTACCGCCGAGGCGGTGGTGACTGCCACCGGGACCCGAGAACACGATGTCGACCGCGTCCGTTCGATCGGCCTCCGCGGATCGGATCCCCAGGGCCGCGCGCACCGCGAAGTCCCGTCCCGGTAACTCTCCCCCGCCGTCGTAGTCGGCGAAGTCGCTCGACTCCACCTCGTACTCCCAGTACTCTTCGCTGCCCCGCGAGTACGTGACGTGACGGCACGTCGCGGCACCCTCGGCGGGCAGAACCGCGCCGCCCGTCCACGAGATCCCGAGTTCCAGCCGACTGGCCGTGGCCGTGTCCGGATCCGGCAGGTCGAGCGCCCTACCGCCCTCCTGCCGAGTGAATCCCGCCTCGGACGAAGTGCGTTCGCCGTCGTCGCTGCTCGAGCACCCCGTGGAAACCAGGGCCGCCGGCACCAGGACCGCCACGGTCGCGGCGAGCATCCGTCGAGCGTGTTTCCGCCTCCCCACCATGTATCCCAACGTAACCGAACGATTCGGGCATGCCCGGCATCCCTCTCAGTGGGAGCCTCCCTGGGAAGCGCCGCATCGGTGAGACAAGGTGACTTAACCGCGCCGCAGGGGCGTCGGACCCGAGAGGAGTGGGCATGACGTCGACGGCATCCGGCACGGACGTCGAGTCGGTCCTGTCCGACGTCCAGCGCAGGCTGCTCGTCGCGGCCGAACGCCTCTTCGCGGAGCGAGGTGTCGCGAACGTGTCGCTGCGCGAGATCGGCGCGGGCGCGCAGCAGCGCAACCATTCGGCGGTCCAGTACCACTTCACGACGAAGGCGGCACTCATCCAGGCGCTGTACGACTTCCGTCTCGTCCCGCTGAACCGACGCCGCCTCGAGATGCTCGCCGCCCGCGACGAGCACACCTTCGAAGAACTGGTCGAGGCGTACATCCGGCCGCTGGGTGACGCGGTCGTCGAGACCAGCGGAGGCAGCTCGTACGCCCGCTTCGTGCACCGCTACCTCGGCGAGGGCGCCGGCGACTTCGAACCGTTCGACGACCGGCACAACAGTGGCGTCAAGGCCATCACCACCGAGCTGCTCGTGCGACTCGGCGACCTCGACGAGTCGTACCGGATGGAACGAATCCAGCAGTTCAAGCGGTTGGTGACCGCTGTTCTCGCCGACGTGGAACGACGTCTCGAACATCGTCAGATCACCGGCGCCCAGGCCACGGTCGCGGTGGACACCCTCGTCGCGGGAGCCGCCGCCTACCTGCGGGCGCCCTGACCCGGTCGGCCTACCCTTTCTCCCCTTCTCCCCCCCGTCTTCCGACCGCGCCCCCGCGTGCGGTCTCCCGCTGCCCGCAAGTTAAGTCACTCTGTCTTACACCGTGAGAGGATTTTCGATGAAGCTTCGCCCCCACTCCCGTTCGACGGCTCTCGCCGCTGCCGGCGCCTCGGCACTGCTGCTGATCACTGCGTGCGGTGGACCGTCCGCCGCGCAGTCGACCGAGCACGCCCTGATCGACCCGGCGCTGTCCACCGAGCAGATCGCCGACCTGTCCGAGGAAGCCTTCTACTGGGGCCTCAACATCGCCGGCTACTACGAACTGCGGCACGTCTTCACCGAACTCGAGGGGCAACCGGCATACCGCGGTATCAACCGGGTCCAGCCACAGTTGAACCTGTTCGACGCGAAGACCCGCTACGCCACCACGGTGAACGCATCGACGCTGTACTCCGGCGGCGCCTTCGACATCTCCGACGACCCGATCGTGGTCGAGACCCCGGCGGTCACGGACGGCCGGTACTGGAGCGTGCAGGCCACCGACCAGAACGTCGAATGTTTCTTCAAGGCCGGCTCACAGTTCACCGGAAATGCGCCGCAGCGGTACCTGATCGTCGGGCCCGACTGGAAAGGGAAGCTGCCCAGCGGTTTCCGCGGCACCGAGATCATCCGCGCATCGTCGAACTCGTTCACGCTGGCGGTCCGGGTGGCGGTGACGACCCGCGACGAACAGGACATGGCCGCGGCCCGGCAGACGGTGACCGGGGTGCTCGCCGCGCCGCTCGCGCAGTGGGAGGCGAACGGCGGCAAGGTTCCCCCGCTCGACCAGCAGCCGGTCGTCAAGGGCGCCTACCGAACCTTCCCGCGGATGGATCAGATCTCCGACATCGGCAAGTCGATGACTCCCATCGACTACCTGCAACTGCTGAGCCTGTCGATCAACGATCCGTCGCTGACCAGGCGCACCGACTCGGTCAAGGAGACCGACACGCTCGACCGGCTCGCGAAGTTGGGGCTGCGCGAAGGCACCATCTTCGAGCCCGAGGAGGTTTCGGCCGAGCAGAAGGCCGCCATCGAGGATGGTTTCACCCGTGCCCGCCGCGAGGCCAAGGACGCCTTCGAGTCCTCGCAGGTCGACATGAACGGTTGGCGCCTGCAGTCGAGCCTGTTCTTCGACGACCTCGACTACGTCGCCAAGGCCGGCGCCGACGACGTCGCCTGGGGCACCCCCGTCCCGTACGAGTCGCACACGATCGCCTACGTCTTCGACGACAGCGAGGGCCGTCCGCTCGAGGGCAAGTACGACTACACGCTCACCTTCGACGTGAACGAACTGCCGCCGACCACCGAGTTCTGGGAGTTGCCGGTGTACGACTCGGCCGGCTACTTCATCGACAACCCGGTGAACCGGTACAGCGCGACGAGTGAACTGCTGAAGGCCGGCGACTACGCCGTGGTCGACGGCAAGCTCACGTTCTATCTGCAGCCGGAGAGGCCCACCGATCCCGAGCAGGCCCGCAACTGGCTGCCGACCGCACCGTCGGACGGATTCCAGTTGGCGGCCCGGTTCTACGGGCCCACCGCGGGGCTGATCGACGGCGGGTATGCGATGCCGCGCATCGTCCGGTCCGGGGGCTAGTCGGCCCAGGCGCGGCGAGGGTGCCGGGGCGGACCTTCGTCGCGCTGCCGCGCTCTAGACTGACCCGGTGATCGTGACGCATGGCGGTGCCCGCCACTCGGACCGCGCCCCGCACGCGGTCGACGACGAATTCACCGCGCTCCCCCTGCGCGCCCTCGCCGACGCAGCGCTCGCAGTGGCTCGAGCAGCCGGAGCGGAGCACGCGGATCTTCGGGTGCACCGCACCGTCACGCAGTCGCTGCGCCTGCGGGACGGGCGGGTACAGGCGGTCGAGGACGGCACCGAGACCGGCTTCGCGGTCCGCGTGATCGTGGACGGCACGTGGGGATTCGCTTCCCACGCGCAGTTGACGTCGGACACTGCGGCCGCCGTGGCGGCGGAAGCGGTCCGGGTCGCTCGTGCGCTCCGCGCTCTCAACCGCGAACGGGTGGAGCTCGCGCCGGAACCGGTCTACCCGGGCGCGGTGTGGGTCTCGGACTACGTGACGGACCCGTTCACCGTGGCGACGGCCGACAAGGTGGCGCTACTCGGTGACTGGTCGCGCCGCCTGCTGGGTGCGGACGGCGTCGACCACGTCACCGCGAGTTGCCTGCAGGTCAAGGAGCAGACGTTCTACGCCGACCTCGCCGGGTCGACGATCACCCAGCAACGCGTGCGGTTGCATCCGGAACTCGAGGCCACATCCGTCGACTCCGATGCCGGAACCTTCGAGACGATGCGCACACTCGCCCCACCGGTCGGCCGGGGCTGGGAGTACCTCGCCGGTGCGGGGTGGGAGTGGGACGCCGAACTGGCCGAGATCCCCGGCCTGCTGGTGGAGAAGGTCGCGGCCCCGAGCGTCGAGGCCGGCCCGACCGACCTCGTCATCGACCCCACCAATCTGTGGCTGACCATCCACGAATCCGTCGGGCACGCAACCGAGTACGACCGCGCCATCGGGTACGAGGCGGCGTACGCGGGAACCTCCTTCGCGACGCCGGACCTGTTGGGCACCCTGCAGTACGGCACCCCGCTGATGCACGTGACCGCCGACCGGACCGAACGGCACGGGCTCGCGAGCGTCGGATACGACGACGACGCGGTCGCCGCGCAGCGCTGGGACCTGGTGCGCGACGGCGTGCTCGTCGGCTACCAGCTCGACCGGGTATTCGCGCCGCGGTTGGGGCTGGACCGATCCAACGGTTGCTCGTACGCCGACTCCGCGCACCACGTGCCGATCCAGCGGATGGCGAACGTGTCGCTGCAGCCGGACCCGGGATCCGACCCGAGCACCGCCGACCTGATCTCCCGTGTCGAGAACGGGATCTACGTCGTCGGCGACAAGAGCTGGTCGATCGACATGCAGCGCTACAATTTCCAGTTCACCGGCCAGCGGTTCTTCCGGATCCGGAACGGCCGACTCGACGGCCAACTGCGCGACGTCGCCTATCAGGCCACCACCACCGACTTCTGGGGGTCGATGGAGGCGGTCGGCGGCCCGTCGACGTGGCGGCTCGGCGGCGCGTTCAACTGCGGCAAGGCGCAACCCGGGCAGGTCGCGGCGGTGAGCCACGGCTGCCCGTCGGCGCTCTTCCGCGGCGTCAACGTACTCAACACGCGGGTGGAGGGCGGGCAGTGACCATGACTCAGCCGGAGGGCGGCCGATGATCCCCGCGCAGGAACTGGTCGAGCGGGCCCTCGCGCTCTCGACCGTCGACGAGGCGATGGTGCTGGTCACCGACGCCGCAGAGGCGTCGCTGCGCTGGGCCGGCAATTCGATGACCACCAACGGGGTCTCGACATCCAGGTCGTGGACCGTGCTGTCCGTGATCCGCTCCGCCGACGGGTCCGCACGCGTCGGTGCGGTGACGTCGTCGACGGTCGACGCCGGTGCGATCGCCGACGTCGTGCGCGCGAGCGAGGACGCGGCCCGCTCGGCGCAGCCCGCCGAGGACGCCATGGACCTCCCGGCCGGGGACGGCGTCGGCGGCGTGGACTGGGCCGACGGTCCGGCGAGCACGGGCGTCGAGGTGTTCGAAGGTCTGGTGCCCGGTCTCGCAGACGGTTTCGCGGGGGCCGACCGGCTCTACGGCTTCGCGCACCACCAGGTCCACTCCACGTGGCTCGGGACATCGGCGGGGGTGCGCCGCCGGTACACCCAGCCCACCGGGTCGATCGAGATCAACGGCAAGCGCGGCGACGCCAGCGCCTGGGTGGGTTCGGCGAGCCTCGACTTCACCGACGTGTCCGTGCCGAAGCTGCTGGCCGACCTCGACACCCGGCTGGGCTGGTCGGACCGAACGGTGGCGCTGCCGGCCGGCAGGTACGAGACGGTGCTGCCACCGTCGGCGGTGTCCGACCTGATGATCCCGCTGATGTGGGCGATGGAGGGCCGCGGCGCACAGGAGGGGCACACCGCGTTCTCCCGCCGGGGTGGCACCCGGGTCGGTGAGCGACTCACCGACATTCCGCTGACGCTCTATTCGGATCCACACGCCGACCGGTTGGGCTACACCCCGTTCGTCGCGACCACCTCCTCGTCCGACACGCTGTCGGTGTTCGACAACGGGATGGACGCCGGACGGGTCGACTGGATCCGGGACGGCGTGATCAACGCGCTCGCCTACCCGCGTGCGGCGGCCGCCGAGTTCGATGCGCCCGCCGCCGTGCCGGGTGACAACCTGCTGCTGACCGGCGGATCGGCGGCCACGCTCGACGACATGGTGGCGCGGACCGAACGCGGCCTGCTGCTGACGACGCTGTGGTACATCCGGGAGGTCGACCCCGCCACCGCACTGCTCACCGGTCTCACCCGCGACGGTGTGTACCTGATCGAGGACGGCGCGGTGACCGCCGCGGTCAACAACTTCCGGTTCAACGAGAGCCCACTGGATCTGCTGCGACGGGTCACCGAGGTGGGCGCGACCGAGCCGACACTGCCCCGGGAGTGGAAGGACTGGTTCACGCGAACCGCGATGCCGCCGATGCGGATTCCCGACTTCCACATGTCCTCCGTCAGCCAGGCACAGTGAGGGTCCCGATGCCGACGATCTCCGACGACGACCGCTGTCCCTGCCTGTCCGGTGGGCAGTACGGCCGGTGTTGTGGCCGCTTCCATTCCGGGACGGCCGAGGCGCCCACCGCCGAACAGCTGATGCGGTCGCGTTACAGCGCGTTCGCCGTCGGCGACGAGGCCTATCTGCTGCGCACGTGGCACCCGGACACCAGGCCGAAACGGCTGGACCTCGACCCGGAGCAGGTGTGGCGCCGACTGGACGTGCTGACCACGTCGGGCGGCGGTCTCCTCGACAGCACCGGCACCGTCGAGTTCGTCGCGCACTATGTGGACCACGGGACACGCGGATCGATGCGCGAACACAGCACGTTCGTCCGCGAGGACGGACGATGGCTGTACGTGGACGCCGTGCAGTAAACCTCTAGAGAACAGGATCCTGTCATGCGTTTCGGACTCTTCGTGCCCCAGGGTTGGCGACTGGACCTCGTCGGCGTCGATCCCGCCGACCAGTGGGGCGTGATGCGCGATGTCGCGCTGCGCGCCGACAACGGTCCGTGGGAGTCGATCTGGGTGTACGACCACTTCCACACCGTCCCGGAGCCCACCGACGAGGCGACGCACGAGGCGTGGTCGCTGATGGCGGCGTTCGCGGCGGTCACCGAGCGGGTACGGCTGGGACAGATGTGCACCGCGATGAGCTACCGCAACCCCGCCTACCTGGCGAAAGTGGCGGCGACGACCGATCTGATCTCCGGCGGACGGGTCGAGATGGGCATCGGCGGCGGCTGGTACGAGCACGAGTGGCGCGCCTACGGCTACGGCTTCCCGTCGGCGGGCGAGCGACTCGGCCGGCTCGACGAGGGTGTCCAGATCATGCGGCAGGCATGGTCCACCGGCGCCGCGACTCTGGACGGCAAGCACTACCAGGTGGACGGCGCGATCGTCCGCCCCCTGCCACTGCAGGACGGCGGCATCCCGCTGTGGATCGCCGGTGGTGGCGAGAAGGTGACGTTGAAGATCGCGGCGAAGTACGCGCAGTACACGAACTTCGACGGCACCCCCGAGGTGTTCGCGCACAAGTCGGAGATCCTGCGGCGCCACTGCGCGGAGGTCGGCACCGACTTCGACGCCATCACCCGGTCGGCGAACTACAACGTCGCGATCGGCCGCACCGAGGCCGAGGTACAGGACCGCCTCGAGGCGCTGCGGGCGCGGCTCGAACCGGTCGTCGGAGCCGAGAAGGCCGAGGCGTCGCTGAACGCGTTCCGCGGGCTACCGGCCGTCGGCACGCCGGAGCAGATCGTCGAGAACCTGACGGCGCTCAAGAAGCAGGGCCTCGAGTACGCGATCTTCTACGTCCCCGAGGCGGCGTACGACCCGTCCGGTCTCGAACTCCTCGAGAAGGAAGTGCTGCCGCATCTGATGTGAGCGCTTGACGGGAGCGAGTAGCGTCCACAGCAGAGGGGCCTGCTGTGGTGTGGTTCGACGCGGACGGTTACTGGCTGTCGCGGCTGCTCTTCAAGGAGGGGCTCGCCGCCATCTATCTTGCTGCCTTCCTCGTCGCGGTCAATCAGTTCAGACCTCTCATCGGCGACGACGGGATGCTGCCGATCCGGCGGTTCCTCGCCGGCAGCCGTTGGCAGCGCTCGCCGAGCATCTTCCACCTGCACTACTCCGACCGGTTCTACGCGATCGTGGCGTGGTCCGGGGTGGTGCTGTCTTCGCTCGCGCTGCTCGGGCTGGTGGACCGGTTGCCGCTTCCGCTGTCGATGCTGGGCTGGCTGCTGCTGTGGGGGCTGTACCTGTCGATCGTCAACGTCGGCCAACTCTGGTACGGGTTCGGGTGGGAGTCGCTGCTGCTCGAGGTTGGATTGCTCGCGGTGTTCGTCGGGAACTGGGACACCGCCCCGCCGTTGCTGACGCTGTTGCTGCTGCGGTGGCTGCTGTTCCGGCTCGAGTTCGGTGCCGGTCTGATCAAGATCCGCGGCGACCCGTGCTGGCGGGATCTGACGTGCCTGAACTACCACCACGAGACCCAGCCGATGCCTGGGCCGCTGAGCTGGTACTTCCACCACCTGCCGCGGCCGCTGCACAAGATCGAGGTGGCCGGCAACCACTTCACGCAGCTGATCGTGCCGTTCTTCCTCTTCGCTCCGCAGCCCGTCGCGGGCGGCGCGGCCGCGATCATGGTGGTCACCCAATTGTGGTTGGTGGCGAGCGGGAACTTCGCGTGGCTCAACTGGCTCGCGATCGTGCTCGGAATGTCGGTGCTGCCCGACGGGTTCTGGGAGTTCGTGCTCCCGGTGTCGTCGCCGTCGGAGATGACCTCGTCACCGCCGTGGTTCGTCAGTGTCGTGGTGGCCTTCACGCTGGCGATCGCGGCGCTGAGCTATCGGCCCGCCCGCAACCTGTTCTCGAGCCATCAGATGATGAACGCGTCGTTCGATCCGTGGCATCTGGTGAACACGTACGGAGCGTTCGGCCACATCACCCGTGCCCGACGCGAAATCGTGGTCGAGGGCACCACCGACGAACACATCACCCCCGACACCGAGTGGCGTGAATACGAGTTCAAGGGCAAACCCGGCGGATTGCGTCGCCGTCCCCGCCAGTTCGCGCCCTACCACCTGCGGCTGGACTGGCTGATGTGGTTCGCCGCGATCTCCTCCGGGTACGCGGCCTCGTGGTTCGGCGGATTCGTCACCCGCCTGCTCGCGGGCGACGACGCGGTGCTGAAACTCCTGCACCACAATCCGTTTCCCGACGCTCCCCCGGCGGTGATCCGGGCGCGGATGTACCGCTACCGCTTCACAACGCCCGCCGAACGCCGGGAGACCGGCGCGTGGTGGCACCGGACCCTCGAGGGCGAGTTCATGCCGCCGGTGTCGCGGCGTGATGCGCGGTGAGGAACGGGTTCCCGGCCTCGCGCACCCAACTCACGCTAATGACAGTTAGCGCCGTGACCGAACCGGGAAGGCGGAGCGGCACGGTTGCCACACCACCGCGGTCCGGCGGGGACTCCCTACATGCCCACTTTTCGTCACAGTGACACTCGGCGGCCGTTGGCGCGGACATACGGAACTGTCGGTCGCACTCGGTAGGGTCGCTCGATGACGCGAGAGGAGCACGGGTGTGAGTGAAGAGGTCGGCACGGTCCGTGTCGTGCCCGCTCTGCCCGCGGTTGCCGAACGGCCGACGGAATCGACCGGGCCGGGACTCGAACCCGCCGTCCCGGTGCTGTCCGCGTCCGCCGAGGCCCGGATCGTCGCCGCCCTCGAACAGCGGCACTCCCCGTCCACCGCGCGGAACTATCGCACGGACTGGGACAAGTTTCGCAGCTGGTGCGCCGAGCGAGGACACGTACCCATGCCGGCGCACCCGCACACCGTCGCCGACTATCTCACCGAACACGCCGAGTTGCGCGCCGCCACGGGCGAACGGCGGTACGCGACGAACACCCTCACCCGATGGGTGGCGTCGATCAACTACTGGCACCGGGCGTGCGCCCGCCCCGCCCCCGGACAGGCCCAGATCGTCAAGGACACCTTGGCCGGCCTGCGTCGCACCTATGCCGCAGCCGGGGAACGTCCGACCAAACGCGTCGCACCGCTGCTGGGCGACGAGATCGGCTACATCCTCGCCACGATGCGGCAGAACGCGGACACATGGCAGGACCGGCTGCGCGAACGGCGCGACTCGGCGATCATCCTGATCGGGTTCCTGGGAGCCTTCCGACGCGCGGAGTTGTCCGGCCTGCAACTGCGCGACATCACCCTGCACCCCCAGGACGGGCTGCACATCCTGGTCCGGCGATCGAAGACCGACCAGGTCGGCGACGGCATGGTCAAGGCCACCCCGTTCGCGATCGGGCACCGCGCCTGCCCGCCGTGCGTGTACCGCCGGTGGCTCGACGTCGTACTCGCCCACCACCGGGGTGGCCGCGACGCCGTCGCCGAATTCCTCGGCGCCCCCGACACATTCCGCACGCACGTCTGCCACGTCCCCTACCCCGACCTGCGCCCCGAAGCTCTGACGGCGCCGGTGTTCCGGCCGCTGCGCGTAAACGGCAACATCGGTGACAGCGCCCTCACCGGGCAGGGCATCCACGGTGTGATCCGCCGCGCGGCCGCCGACGCCGGGCTCTCCCCCGCCAAGATCGCGAAACTCGGCGGGCACTCCCTGCGTGCCGGGTTCGTCACCCAGGCGTTCCGCAACGGCGCGCAGGCCCACGAGGTGATGCGGCAGACCGGACACAAGAACCCGGCCACGCTGGAAATCTATGCCCGCGAACACAATCCGCTCACGGGGAACGCGGTCGCCGGCTTCGAGATCTGATCGACCGTCCATCGGACACTCTCACCTTGGGACGCGGGCCGCGCTGCAAACACGGTAGCGACACGTCCGCAGCCTAGGACAATTGCTGGGGTCAGCTCCCGCTACCGAACGCCGGAGGCGGGTCGACCGGATAGGCAGCGACGTCCATGATGACCGAGCCTGCGCACGGGCCGCCCGCGATGTCGGTGCGCCACGAGCCGACCAGGGTGCCGTCCGGTTGTGGGGTGTAGTAGGCCTCCGAGTGGGCCGGCGCCCACACCTTCGGATTGCCCTCCCCCATCCAGCAGTCCCACTCCCAGTCGTAGGGGTGCACCCAACTGGCGCCGTCCCACGTGTACCGCGCCGGTTGCGGCAGCGTCGGATTGGCGGGCGCGGGTCCGCCGACGACGGTGGCCACGCACGTACCGTCCGTGCACGTCGTCTCGAACGTGTAGACGTCGGCGAAATCCGGTTCCCACTGGCTCGCAGCGAGACTCGTCCCGGTCTTGGTCGCGGCGAAGCGCTTGACGGAGTAGTCGCCGGACCACGACGGCTGTCCGGCGCCCGCGGGCAGGGACCCGGCAACCGACCAGACAGCGACCAATGCAACCGCCGACAGCGCCTTTCGCATGGGCGAATTGAAGCACCGGGCGACCCTGCGCCGGCGGCGAACGCCCGAATGACCGATTCGCCGCCGACGCGTCAGGACGAGGGGGCGGTGATCGCCAATCCCACCGTGCCCTTGCGGCCCCGCCGCAGAATGCTGCCCTTGACGGCGATCCACCCGATCAGGCCGTACTTGCGGGCGATCGCGTCGCGCGTCTCCTCGGTGCCGGCGTCGTCGAGCACCACCGCGGTGGCGTCGATCTGCGGGCCCTTCGGATTTCCGCGCGCGTCGCACACCCCCACCGTGACGCGCGAACGATTCTTGATCCGCTTGACCTTCCACGACTTCGACTCGGTCCACATCAGCATCCGATCGCCGTCCATTGCCGCCCACAGTGGGGTGGGCACTCCGGAACCGTCCTTCTTGAAGGTCGTCAATAGAACGTATTTCGCGGCACCGATCTCGCTCAGCGTGGCAGTCATGACGGCCAGCGTACGTGCGACCCGCCGATGAACGTCTCGTGAATACCCGCTCGGATATCGCTGTTTCGGGCGTTCGGGTGTCGCCGGTGGGGTTTGCTGGGACCGGCATCCCGACAACCTGGACATCGACGAGGAACACCCGTGACAGAGTTCAACCCGATCGACCGCCGCCGCTTCCTCGCCGGAGTCGGCGTCACCGGTGCGGCCGTCTCGCTGGCTGCGCTGGCCCCGACCGCCTCCGCCGCCGCTGCACCTGCCGCCGGCAAGCTGCCCTTTCCCACCGGGTCGAGCGTGCGGGTGCTCGTGACCGGCGACGCCGGTACCGGCACGCCGCCGCAGTGGGCGGTGGCCGACGCCGCCCGCACGCTGCACGCGGCCGAGCCGTTCGACATGGCGTTGGGGCTCGGTGACAACATCTACGAGGCCGGCCCGAACGGCGACCGGGACGTCCAGTTCGCCACCAAGTTCGAAGACCCCAATCACGGGCTGAATTTCCCCTGGGTGATGGCGCTGGGCAACCACGACAACAGCGCGGTGTTCCCCGGCGACGGCGGCTGGCTGCTGCGCGGCAACGACGAGGTCGAATACCACGCGACGTCGCGCAAATGGTGGATGCCGTACCGCTACTACTCGGTGCGAGTGCCCGAGGAGAACCCGGTCGTGGAGTTCTTCGTGCTCGATCTCAATCCCGTCGCCGCCTATCTGCCTCCGCTGTTCGTGCAGTACTGGGCGGTGGACGGCCAGTTCATGAACGAGCAGCGGGCCTGGCTCGATGCCGCGATCGCGGCATCACCGGCCAAGTGGAAGATCGCCTGCACCCACCACCCGTACCTGAACAATGGATCGCACGGCGATGCCGGTGCGTACGACGGCATCCCGATCGAACCCATGAACGGGGTCCACGCCAAGCGATTCTTCGAGGACCACGTGGTCGGGCGATGCCAGTTCATTCTCTCCGGCCACGATCATTCGCTGCAGGTTCTCGAGCCGACGGTCGAGTCCAAGGGCACTCGGCAGATCGTCTCGGGCGCTGCCGCGAAGAACAACCACGGCAAGTCGACCCGTCCGGATCGGGCGAATCTCTACCAGAACTTCGACGACGTCGGATTCATGGTGATGGATCTCTCCCCGGAGTCGGTGCGGCTGCGGGTCTACACCGTGGACCTTCCCACCGCCGAGCCGACACTCGCGTTCGACCGCCGGCTGTAAGCCCCTACCGACGCCGCAGCCGAAGCCTGCTGTAGGTGACCGCGGTGAGCACAACACTGATGAGCACCAACATGGCGATGCTGAGCCACCACCACGATGCGGTGTGCTCCCACAGCGTGTCCGGCTCGGTGCCGGTGGAATTGGTGACCAGGTCCACTGTCGAGGCGGCGGCCGCGAACCCCCAACGTGACGGGAACAGCCACGCGACCTGTTCGAGCACGGCGCGGCCGGTGATCGTGATCAGACCTCCGCACATCACCAGCTGCGCCATGATCGTCACCACCAGCATCGGCAGTACCTGCTCGCTCGAGCGCGCCACCGACGACAACGCCAATCCGAGCACGACGCAGCAGCAGGTGGTGGCGGCGATGTCCACGATCAGTTCCACGGAGCCCGACGGGAGAACGCTGCCGCGGCCCGGGAAACCCTTGCCCAGGTACACGATCAGCACCATGATCACCGACTGCACGATGCCGGCGGCGCAGAATACGACGATCTTCGCCGCCAGGTAGGCGGACGGCAACAGGCCTGCGGCTCGTTCACGCTGATAGACCATGCGCTCTCCGACCAGATCGCGGATCGTCAATGAACAGCCCATGAAGGCTGCGCCGAGTATCAGCACCACCAGGATCTGGGTGAGTTCGCCGGACACGTCGGCGCCCGACGGCCCGAACCCGGTGTCGCCCGGCACGAGCAGGGCCAGGCCGCCGAGCACGAACGGCAGGAGCGACAGGAAGATCAGGTAGCCCCGGTCCGCGCGGATCAGCCGGACCTGACGGCGCGCGACGGTGCTCAACTGCTTTCGCCGCGAGGTGTGCGCGGGAGAGCCGAGCGGTCCGGGCAGGGCCGGCGGCACCTCCGCGACCGTGCGGGTGGCGCGGTACTCGGCGAACACGCCGTCGGGATCGGAGGCGACCCGCGCGAAGATGTCGGCCCAGTCCGAGCTGCCGAGCGCGCTGCCGACCCGGTCGGGCGGCCCCACGTACGCGGTCTTGCCACCGGGTGCGAGCAACAGGACCTGATCGCACATCTCGAGGTACGACAGCGAATGCGTGACGATGACGACGACGCGGCCCGAGTCGGCGAGGCCGCGCAAGGTCGCCATGATCTGTCGGTCGAGCGCGGGGTCGAGACCCGAGGTCGGTTCGTCGAGGATGAGCAGGGAAGGGCCTGTGAGCAACTCCAGCGCCACCGATGCGCGTTTGCGTTGCCCGCCGGAGAGGCGATCGACGCGGGTGTCGGCATGCTCGGTCAGTTGCAGCTCGTCGAGAACCCCGGCGATCACCGCTTCACGGTCGGCGCGGGTGGTGTCCGGTGGCAGCCGGAGCTCTGCGGCATAACCGAGGGCCCGCTGGAGGGTCAGCTGCCGATGGACGACGTCGTCCTGCGGGACCATGCCGATACGCGAGCGCAGTACCGAGTACTCGGTGTGCACGCTGCGTCCGTCGAATTCGACGACACCCTCGGTGGGGCTTTCCGCACCGGAGATGATCTTGGCGACGGTGGTCTTTCCCGCTCCGGAGGGCCCGATCACCGCGGTGAGACTGCCGGGTCCCGCGGTGAAGGTGACGTCCTCGAGCAGACGCCGACCACCTTCGATGGTGAGCCCGACGCCGTCCACACGTAGACCTCCCGTGGTCGAGGACTCGACCTGGCGTGGAACGAGACGGCCTTCCTGTACGACGAAGTCGGTGTTGCCGACGGTGACGACGTCGCCGTCGGTCAGCCGTGCGCGGGACACCCGGGCGCCGTCGACGAACGTTCCGTTGACGCTCCCCAGATCGTCGAGTTCGAGGCCTCCCGGCCCGTCGTGGACCATCGCGTGCCGGCGTGAGGCCAGCACATCCCGGACCACGATGTCGTTGTCGGGGGCCCGTCCGATCGTGAGAGCCCCCGCCGGGGCGGCCTCGTGCGGTGTCAGGGGCGGGCTTGCCGGGGCCCCCACCTCGATCGTCGACTCGTCCCATCGGCCGCCCAGGTCCCGCCGCGTCGCGTCGGGATCTTCGATCGAGATCCGCACGGCGGGTCCGTCGACCGCGTCACCCAGGCGGACCAGGACGGTGTCGGTGACGGGTACCTGGTCGCAGCGTGTGCCGTCGACGTAGATCCCGTTCTTGCTGTGGGAGTCGACGAGCCGCCATCCGTCGTCCCACCGCAGTTGTGCATGCTCGCGGGACACCATCGGGTCGACGATCGTGATCTCGAGCTGCGGATCCCGGCCGATGCGTACCGCTGTGCCCGCGCCGTGGCTGGTGCGGCCGTTCGCGGTCTCGACCACGACTCGCGGATGCGCGCTTCGCGTCCAGTCGTCCATCGCCACGGCCTCCGGTCAGCATCAGGCGTAGAGCGTCGGCTTTTCCATGGTCGCACGCATCGACGGACCGACGACAGAACGGTCAGTCTCGTATCCGCGCGGCGGGGACGGCATGATGAGTTTCGTCCCCACGGCGAGTCTGTCTTCTCGTAACCCCCACCGGAGAGCGGAGCATCACGTGAGTCAACTGTTGAAGGTCCAGAACTTCAATGTCTCGAGCGACGGGGTCGCGTGCGGCGAGAACCAGACCCTCGAGAACCCGTTCGGCCTCGACCCCGGCGAGATGCTCGCGTGGGCGGGCGCCACCGCGAGCTGGCCCATGCGCACCGACGGCGGCGGCAGCCGCGGCCTCGACGACTACTTCACCCGCGACTTCTCCCACAACATCGGCGCCGAGATCATGGGCCGCAACAAGTTCGGCCCGCAGCGCGGCCCGTGGGAGAACCTCGACTGGGAGGGCTGGTGGGGCGAGGAGCCGCCGTTCCACACGCCGGTGTTCGTTCTCACCCACCACGCCCGGCCGTCGATCACCCGCGGCGAGACCACCTTCCATTTCGTCGACGGCGAGCCGGCCACGATCCTCGAGGAGGCCAAGGAGGCGGCACAGGGCAAGGACGTCCGGCTCGGCGGCGGCGTCACCACGATCCGAGAGTTTCTCGACGCCGATTTGATCGACACGATGCATGTGGCCGTCTCCCCGATCACCTTCGGAACGGGCCTGCGGCTGTGGGACACCCCGGACGAACTGCGCGACCGATTCCATCTGGAAACAGTGCCCAGTCCGAGTGGAGTCACCCACCACCTGTTCTGGCGATAGGCGGCTCCGCCGCCTGTGCGCCTTTCTGGTAGCGGGCGCTACCGAAAAGGCGCACAGGCGTCAGCCTTCGAGCTCGCCCTCGGTCTCGAGGTACACCTGGCGCAGGCCGTCGAGCACCTCGGGCGACGGCTCCTCCCACATCTTCCGTTCGACCGCCTCGAGCAGTCGCTCGGAGATGCCGTGCAGGGCCCACGGGTTCGACTCGGACATGAACTTGCGGTTCTGCTCGTCCAGGACGTACGTCTCGGCGAGCTTCTCGTACATCCAGTCCGCGACGACGTTGGTGGTCGCGTCGTAGCCGAACAGGTAGTCGACGGTCGCGGCCATCTCGAAGGCGCCCTTGTAGCCGTGCCGGCGCATCGCGTCGAGCCACCGCGGGTTCACGACGCGGGCCCGGAAGACGCGCGCGGTCTCCTCCGACAGCGTCCGGGTGCGGACGGCGTCGGGGCGGGTGCTGTCGCCGATGTACGCCTCCGGGTCCTTGCCGGTGAGCGCGCGGACCGTGGCGACCATGCCGCCGTGGTACTGGAAGTAGTCGTCGGAGTCGGCGATGTCGTGCTCGCGGGTGTCGGTGTTCTTGGCCGCCACCGTGATCCGCTTGTACGCGCTGCGCATGTCGTCCGACGCGGGAACGCCGTCGAGGCCGCGGCCGTACGCGTAGCCGCCCCACGTGGTGTACACCTGCGCGAGGTCGGCGTCGTCGCGCCAGTTCTTCGAGTCGATCAATTGCAGCAGGCCGGCGCCGTACGTGCCGGGCTTGGAGCCGAAGATGCGGGTGGTGGCACGGCGGTCGTCGCCGTGTTCGGCCACGTCGGCCTGTGTGTGGGCGCGGACGTAGTTGTCCTCCGGGGACTCGTCGAGGCCGGCGACCAGGCGGACGGCGTCGTCGAGCAGCGCCAGCACGTGCGGGAACGCGTCCCGGAAGAAGCCGCTGATCCGGACGGTGACGTCGATGCGCGGGCGGCCGAGTTCGGCGAGGTCGATCACCGCGAGGCTCGTGACACGGCGCGACGCCTCGTCCCACACCGGGCGGACACCGAGCAGCGCGAACACCTCGGCGATGTCGTCACCCGACGTCCGCATCGCGGACGTGCCCCACACCGACAGGCCTACCGACTTGGGCCACTCGCCGTGGTCGGCGCGGTAGCGCGCGGCGAGGGACTCGGCCATCGCCTGACCGGTCTCCCACGCGAGCCGCGACGGCACGGCCTTGGGGTCCACGGAGTAGAAGTTGCGGCCGGTGGGCAGCACGTTGATCAGCCCGCGCAGCGGCGACCCGGACGGGCCGGCCGCGATGAAGCCACCGTTCAGCGCGTGCAGCACCTGGTCGATCTCGCCGGACGTCTGCCGCAGCCGCGGCACCACCTCGGTCGCGGCGAAGCGCAGGATCTGCCGGACGGTGTCGTCGTCCGACAGTCGGTCGGCGGCCTCCGGATCCCAGTCCGTCTCGGCCAGCGCGGACAGCAGCGCGTGCGCCTGCGCCTCGATCTGGTCGACGCGGCCACGGTCCTCGTCGCCGGCTTCGCTGAGCCCCAACGCCTCACGCAGACCCGGCACGGTCTGCTCGCCGCCCCACATCTGCCGGGCCCGGAGCATCGCGAGCACCAACTCCACCTCGGCGTCGCCCTGCGGCGCCGTGCCGAGAACGTGCAGGCCGTCGCGAATCTGGACGTCCTTGATCTCGCAGAGCCAGCCGTCGACGTGCATGAGCATGTCGTCGAACACGTCCTCCTCGGGACGTTCGGTCAGGCCCAGGTCGTGGTCCATCTTCGCGGCCCGCATCAGCGTCCAGATCTGCTGGCGGATCGCGGGCAGCTTCGCCGGGTCCAGCGCCGAGATGTTGGAGTGCTCGTCGAGCAGCTGCTCGAGCCGCGAGATGTCGCCGTAGGACTCGGCGCGGGCCATCGGCGGGATCAGGTGGTCGACCAGCGTCGCGTGCGCGCGGCGCTTGGCCTGCGTGCCCTCGCCCGGGTCGTTGACCAGGAACGGGTAGATCATCGGCAGGTCGCCGAGCGCGGCGTCGGTGCCGCACGAGGCCGACATGCCGAGCGTCTTGCCGGGCAGCCACTCGAGGTTGCCGTGCTTGCCCAGGTGCACGATCGCGTCCGCCGCAAACCCACCCTCCTCGGCGGTCGCTGCAATCCACCGGTACGCCGCCAGATAGTGGTGGCTCGGCGGCAGGTCCGGATCGTGATAGATCGCGACCGGGTTCTCACCGAACCCACGGGGCGGCTGCACCATCAGCACGACGTTGCCGGCGCGGATCGCGGCGATGACGATCTCGCCCTCGGGATCCGACGAGCGGTCCACGTACAGCTCGCCGGGCGCGGCACCCCAGTGTTCCTCGACGCCCTCGCGGAAGTCCTGCGGCAGCGCCTGGAACCACTCGCGGTAGCGGGCGGCGGAGATGCGGATCGGGTTGCCCTCGAGCTGCTCGGCGGTGAGCCAGTCCGGGTCCTGCCCGCCCGCGGCGATGAGCGCGTGAATCAGCGCATCGCCGTCCTTGGCGGCGAGCCCGGGCAGCGCGTCGTCGCCGTCGACCGGGCCGAGGTCGTAGCCGTGGTCACGCATCGCGGTGAGCAGGTCGATCGCGCTGGCCGGGGTGTCCAGGCCGACGGCGTTGCCGATGCGGGCATGCTTGGTCGGGTAGGCCGACAGCATCAGCGCGATCTTCTTGTCCGGGTTCGGGATCCGTCGCAGACGTGCGTGCCTCACGGCGATCCCCGCGACCCGGGCGGCCCGCTCGGCGTCGGGCACGTAGGCGGTGAGGCCGTCGGAGTCGATCTCCTTGAACGAGAACGGCACGGTGATCAGGCGGCCGTCGAACTCCGGGACCGCGACCTGGGTGGCGACGTCGAGGGGCGACATGCCGTCGTCGTTGGCCTCCCACGCCTCGCGGCTGCTGGTCAGGCACAGACCCTGCAGGATCGGCACGTCGAGCGCCGCGAGTTCCGCGACGTCCCACGCCTCGTCGTCGCCGCCGGCCTGCGCGTTGGCGGGTTTGGTGCCGCCGGCCGCGAGGACCGTCACGACCATCGCGTCGGCGCGGCCCAACGTCTCGAGCAGATCGCCGGGCGCGGTGCGCAGCGAGGCGCAGAAGATCGGCAGCGGGTTCGCCCCGGCATCCTCGATCGCCCGGCACAGCGCGTCGATGTACGCGGTGTTCCCGGCCAGGTGCTGGGCGCGGTAGTACAGCACCGCGACTGTCGGGCCGTCCACCGCGCGGGTCTCGCGTTCGAGAACCCCCCAGTTCGGCAGGTGCACTGCGGGTTCGAAGCCGTGGCCGGTGAGCAGCACCGTGTCGGACAGGAAGTTGTGCAGCTGACGCAGGTTGGCGGCGCCGCCCTCGGCCAGGTAGGTGTGCGCCTCGGCGGCGATGCCGGCGGGAACGGTCGAGCACTCCATCAGTTCGGCATCGGGGGCCTGCTCACCGCCCAGCACCACCGCCGGCAACCCGGACGCGAGCACCGCGTCGATGCCGTCCTCCCACGCCCGGCGGCCGCCCAGGATGCGGACGACGACCAGGTCGACGCCATCGAACAGTCCGGGCAGATCCTCGTCGACCAGCAGACGGGCCGGGTTGGCCCAGCGGTACTCGGCGCCACTGGCACGGGCGCTGAGCAGGTCGGTGTCGGACGTCGACAGCAGCAGGATCACTGTTGCAGCCTTTCCGGGGTTTCGCGCCCCACGGCAGGGTTCCGGCGAGACACGTCTCGGGAACGGGTTCGGGCGGCGGAAGAGGGTCTGACTTTCACAGTGGCGCGACCGCCCGGAATCTCACCGGCTTCCTCTTCTGCCGCGGTCGCCGGTGATCCTACCGGTCAGGCGTGCGCGCACCCGCCCCTGCACTTCTCTAGCCTGGAGACGTGCCATCTCCACGTTCCGGCCCGGACAAGTGCCCGGGTGCCCTCCAGGTCCACCAGGCCGCCGACGGCCCGCTCGCCCGGGTTCGCCTGCCCGGCGGCGTGATCACATCGCCGCAGCTCCAGGCCTTGGCGACGGCCGCGCACGAGATCGGTAACGGCGAGATCGAGCTGACCTCGCGTGGCAACGTCCAGTTGCGGGCGGTGTCCGACCCCGAGGAGTTCGCCCGCCGCATCGCCGACGTCGGCCTGCTGCCGTCCACGACGCACGAGCGGGTGCGCAACATCCTGGCCTCCCCGCTGTCGGGACGGATCGGCGGTTTCGCCGACGTGCGCGGCCTCGTCACCGACCTGGACCGCGGCCTGTGCGCCGACCCGGCTCTGGCCGAACTGCCCGGACGCACCCTGTTCACGCTCGACGACGGCACCGGCGACATCTCGGGACTGCGCGGCGACTTCGGCGTCCACGCGCTGGACGACAGCAGGTTCGCGCTGGTTCTTGCGGGTACGGATACCGGCGCCCGGCTCGCGGAGGCGGACGCGGTCGACGTGCTGCTGGCGTCGGCGCGCACGTTCGCCGAGATCCGCGGTGACGCGTGGCGACTGAACGAGGTTCCGGGTGGCTCGGAACGCGTGCTGGGACGGCTCGGGCTCGCGTACGGGGACCCGGTGCAGTTCCCGGGGGCGATCGACCGTGGCCCGATCGGGTGGCTCGATCAGCCCGACGGCAATGTCGCGCTCGCCGCCGGTCTCGCGTTCGGCACCCTCCCGGCCCGGCTCGCGGAGTTCCTCGCCGCCGTCGAGAAGCCGATCATAGTCACCCCGTGGCGATCGATCGTGCTGCCCGACCTCGAGGAGTGGGCGGCCGAGCAGGTCGTGCGGGTACTCGCGCCGATGGGTCTGATCTTCGACGAGAACTCACCGTACCTGCAGGTCAGCGCGTGCGCGGGGCAACCCGGCTGCGCCAAGTCGCATACCGACGTCCGGGCCGACGCCCGGGCGGCGATCGAGAGCGGCGACCTCCCCGCCGACGGTCGTCAGCACTGGTCCGGCTGCGATCGCAAGTGCGGGCGTCCACGCGGTGAGGTAACAGACGTGGTCGCCGACCCCGACGGTTACCGGGTGGAGAACCCGCCCACGTGATGCCTCTATCGTGTGGCGCATGATCGACTACATCCGCGACGGTGCGGAGATTTATCGCCAGTCCTTCGCAACCATCCGCGCCGAGTCCGACCTCGCCCGTTTCCCCGCGGACGTCTCGCAGGCCGTCGTCCGGATGATCCACGCGAGCGGTCAGGTCGATCTGGTGGACGACGTCGCGTTCACCCCGAACGTCGTCGCCGATGCCCGCGAGGCGCTGCGCCGTGGTGCCCCGATCCTGTGTGACGCCAAGATGGTCGCTGCCGGAGTCACCCGCAAGCGCCTGCCTCGCGACAACGACGTGCTGTGCATGCTCGACGACGCGCGAGTTCCCGTGCTGGCCAAGGCGATCGACAACACCCGCTCGGCCGCCGCGCTCGAGCTGTGGGGCGACAAGCTCGACGGCGCGGTGGTCGCGATCGGCAACGCCCCCACCGCACTGTTCCATCTGCTGAACCTCATCGAGGCCGGTGCGCCGCGGCCCGCCGCGATCGTGGGCGGACCCGTCGGGTTCATCGGCGCGATGGAGTCGAAGGAAGCGCTGATCGAGCATCCCGCCGGCCTCGAGTACCTGGTGGTGCGTGGACGCCGCGGCGGCAGCGCGATCACCGCGGCCGCCCTCAATGCGATTGCGAGCGAAATCGAATGAGCGCCAACGGAAAACTGTGGGGTGTCGGCATCGGGCCCGGAGACCCGGAGCTGATGACGGTCAAGGCCGCCCGCGTCATCGGTGAGGCCGACGTCGTCGCCTTCCACAGCGCCCGGCACGGCCGCAGCATCTCCCGCGGTGTCGCCGCCCCGTACATGCGCGAGGGGCAGATCGAAGAGCACCTGGTCTATCCCGTGACCACCGAGACCATCGACCATCCGGGCGGCTACCAGGGTGCGATGGACGAGTTCTACGAGCAGGCCGCCGAACGTCTGGCCGCGCACCTCGAGGCCGGCCGTAGCGTCGCACTGCTGGCCGCGGGCGACCCGCTGTTCTACAGCTCCTACATGCACATGCACAAGCGTCTGGCCGACCGGTTCGAAGCCGAGGTCATCCCCGGCGTCACCGCCGTCAGCGCCGCGTCAGCCGCCCTGGCGGAGCCGCTCGTCGAGGGCGAGGAGGTGCTCACCGTCCTGCCCGGCACGCTGCCGCAGGAGGAGCTCACCCGACGGCTCCGTGAGACCGACGCGGCCGCGATCATGAAGCTCGGCCGCACCTATCCGGCTGTGCGCCAGGCGCTCAAGGATTCCGGACGGATCGACGAGACGTACTACGTCGAGCGTGCCAGCACCGACCGGCAACGGGTCGCGAAGGCCGACGACGTCGAGGACGCCGACGTGCCGTACTTCGCGATCGCCGTCGTGCCCAGCCCGGTGAACAACCGCGTCGAGGCCGAACCGTCGCGCGGCGAGGTGGTCGTCGTCGGCCTCGGTCCCGGAGACCAGGCCTGGACCACCCCGGAAGTCCGGCAGGAGCTCGCCCTGGCCACCGACCTGGTCGGCTACACCACGTACATCGATCGGGTCCCGATCCGGCCGGGCCAGCGCCGGCACGCCAGCGACAACCGCGTCGAGGCCGAACGCGCCGCGATGGCGCTCGACATGGCCAAGCGCGGCGCCCGCGTCGCCGTCGTCTCGTCCGGCGATCCGGGCGTCTTCGCGATGGCCGCCGCCGTGCTCGAGGTGGCGGCCGAGGAGCAGTGGCGCGACGTCCCCGTCCGGATCCTGCCCGGCATGACCGCCGCCAACGCGGTCGCGAGCCGGGTCGGTGCCCCGCTGGGCCACGACTACGCGATGCTCTCGCTGTCGGATCGGCTCAAGCCGTGGGACATCGTCGCCAAGCGCGTCTCCGCGGTGGCAAGCGCCGACATGGCGTTCGCGGTCTACAACCCGGCGTCGAAGTCCCGCACGTGGCAGGTGGCCGCGATGCGCGACCTGGTGCTCGAGCACCGCTCCCCCGACACCCCGGTGATCATCGGCCGCGACGTCGCCGGCCCCGAGGAGTCGATCAAGATCGTGCGCCTCGCGGACCTGGACCCCGCCGACGTCGACATGCGCTGCCTGCTGATCGTCGGGTCGTCACAGACGACGGTCGTCGAGAGCGCATCGGGGGCAACGGTCTTCACGCCGCGGCACTACCCGGCCTGACATCGCTCTCCCGAACGGGAGTTCACGGCACACTTTCGCTCAGATCCCGTGCCCTGAATTCCCGTTCGACGGTGGTGGGTGCCGATCAGCCGTAAGGTTCCGACGGCAGCGGATTGACAGTGTCGCTGTCCCAGGTCAGCCTCTGGTCCGCGCACACGGGAAACGCCTCGAGATCCTGGCCGGCCAGGACTGCGGCGACGCACTCCGCGGAGGCCCCGAGGTAGGTGGACATCAGGTCGATGTCGGTTGCCACGCACCACGCGTGGTCGTCGGGCCACCACAGATGTGCGCTCATCCCGGTGGGAAACTGTTGTGTCGCGCCGAACTGTGTGTCGGCCATGTCCAGGGGACCGGCGAAGAGAATCATGTCCCGCGCCGGCATGCGAAGGCGTCGATAGTCGGAAGGTGCACAGATGTGCCCGGAGCCCTCCCAGTGCGCGAACCAGCACATCTCCGGCGTTCCGGTGAAGCGACGCAGGATCGCGGCCAGTGCGCGGGCGGTCGCCGGAGGCAGCGAACCTCGCGACGGTTCGTCGTCCCACACTCCGAGCTGGTTCGGGAGATCCCAGGCGCGAACGATCGACCCCCATTCCATAACCGGGTGCGCTGTTGTGCCGTTCGCGGCCGCAACCTCGGACCAGCGCACCGGCCGGTCGTCGGCCATGCCTGCCGGATGGAAAATGCGGGCGTAGGCAGGAAAATGCGGCGGCAGCAGCGACGCGATCGTGTGATCGAAGCAGTGAACCCGGTCGACGATCCACTGTCCCGCGTCGACGTCGGGAACCATCCGAAGACCGCGCTCGTCCCAGTCGCGTCCGTCGGTCTTCGATCCATCCATCGATACATCACACCTCGGCGAGCGGTTCGATGCCATCGAATCCCGTGCCACTCATTACGCCGACAATGCCGTCACAGACATCTCTCCCGCAGCCGGGTAGCGTCCCACAAGTGGGTGCTGATCCGGATATGTCGTGGTGGGAGCGGTACAACACCGGTATTCGACGCATGCACGAAACCGGCTGGGGTGCGGACGTAGCGGTGCTCTCGCGCGAAATCTGCGAACTGCTCGACGACGTCGACGCGACGTTCGCGGTCACCGGCGCGGCCGCCCCGGGATGGCCGAACCCGTACGAGGATGGCGCTGAGCCGGACGAGGCGGAGTACGAGCGACTCACGAACCCGGACAAGTTCGTGATCGTGGTGGCCCGCGCGCGGGCCTGGACGCGGGTTTTGCGCGACCGGCGCTGGGCACGAGAGGGCTCGCACGTGGAGTGGGCGTTGCGCCCCATCGAACCCGGAGGGGTCGCCACCGTCCTCGAACCCACGGCCAACGGTGCGGTGCCCCTGTTGCTGACTACGCACACACCAGTGGACAGCGACCACATCTGCACCGTTACGGTTGCGGCCGGCGACCCAGCGGTGCGGATGGCGGAGATTCCCGATTGTGGATGCGACGCCTGCGATCGCGGGTCCGCCGCGTTGCTCGAAGAACTTGACCGGTGGGTGCTGGCGATCGTCGACGGTTCCCTGCAGGTCGACGTCCACGCGGACGGCGCCTCGATTCGCTCGTCGTTCGGCGCCCGAGGTGGCACGGTCCAGCACCTCGACCAGCCGACGTCGTTCACGGCAGCCCCGTGGTCGGCGAACTGGACCCCGCGACCGATTCCGGGTGGCCGCGACTGACGCGGGCGCCGTGGTGCGCATGTTTGGATCACCGGGTGATCTTCGTCCGAATCGAGTGGCTGATACTCGTGGCCTTCACCGTCATGCTGGCCATCGGCACGGCGATCGAACCCATGTGGTGGACGAGTGAATGCCAGTTAGGTCTGCTACCGACAGAGTTGATTTCCGATTGGGACGACTGCACGACGTCGACGTACGACTTCTACGGCGCCGGCCTGCTGGTTCCGCTCGCGCTCCCGGTGGCACTGTGCGCGATACCGATACTCGCGCCACGAAGACTCGTCGCATGGGGCGTCGCGGCCACGCTGGTTGCACTCATCGTCATCGCTTTCCTCCTCGGAAATCGACCATTTCCGGGCGAGGGCCTTCCCCTCGCGTTCGTGGGGTACTGCCTACCCAGTGTCTTCATTGCGATCCTGCTCGCCGGGTTCCACCGCCGCCTCACCGAAACTGGTCTAACCACTTGACCACCGTACCGAGCGGACCTAACGTCTGTGATATGGATCTCACTCCGGTGCAGCGCCGCTCGATTCCCGACGACGTGTTCGACCAGTTGCTCGGCCGCGTGGTCGATGGTCGGGTGGCACCAGGTGAGACGCTGCTCAGCGAGCGGCGCATGGCGGAGGCGCTCGGGGTGTCCCGCCCGGCGGTGCGCGAGGCTCTGGGCCGGATCGCCGCGATGGGGCTGGTCGACGTCCGGCAGGGCGGCGCGACAGTGGTGAACGACCTGCGACGGCGCGGGGGCCTGGACCTACTCCCCCGACTGCTCGTCCGGGGCGGCGAGATCGATCCGGCGGTGGCGCACAGCATCCTCGAGGCCCGACTGTGGAATGGGCCGAAGGTCGCGGAACTGGCGGCACAGCGTGCACCGGAGGGCACGGCGGACGTGCTGGACTCCGCCGTCGATGCCCTCGCGGCCGACGACGATCCCGTGGCCAGGCAACGCATCGCCCTCGACTTCTGGGATCTCGTGGTCGACGGTGCCGACTCGATCACGTTCCGGCTGATGTTCAACACGCTGCGCAGCGCATACGAACCGATGATCGACGCATTGGCGATGGTGATGGCGGCCGAGGTGAACGAGAGCGACCGCTACCGTGCGATCACCGACGCGATTCGACGCCGCGACCGAGAGGCGGCCTTCGCCGCGGCGCATGCCCTGCTCGAGCCGGCGACCACACTCCTGGGTAGCGCCCTGGTGGCCGCACGGGATGCATCCGAGGAGAACTCGTGACCACCGCCCGCTCAGAGTCGCCGGCCTTCGGGCGCAACGTCACCCTTGTTGCCGCGTTCCGGGAGTTCGTGCATCACCCGAGTCCGTGGATCATCGGAACGTTGTCCCTCGGCGCGTTTGTGGCCCGGTCGGTCGTCGGTAATTGGACCTGGGCCGACGCCTTGGTGCCGTTGGTGATGCTCGCACTGTTCCCGGTGCTCGAGTGGATCATCCACGTGTTCGTCCTGCACTGGCGCCCGAAGCGGGTAGCCGGGTTCACGATCGACCCACTGCTCGCCCGGAAACACCGCGCGCACCACGGGGATCCGCGGAACATTCCGCTGGACTTCATTCCCGCGCCGGTCTTCGTCTGGCTGGCTCCGCTGCTGATCGCAACCACGGTGCTCGCCTTCCCCCGCCTCGAGCTCGGGTTGACGTTCCTGATCGGCATCACCGCGCTGGGCCTTGGCTACGAGTGGACGCACTTCCTCATCCACACCGACTACAAGCCGAAGACTGCGCTGTACAAGGCGACGTGGCGGCATCACCGGAACCACCATTACCGCAACGAGCACTACTGGTTCACGGTCACCACGTCCGGGACCGCCGACCGCCTGTTCGGCACCGAGCCGGATACGGAATCCGTCGACAAGTCGCCCACCGCGAAGCGGCTGCACGGACTCGACGTCGCCGGCGCCTAGGCCGATACTCGGCGCATCAGCCCGTCGCATCCTCCTTCAGCGTGTGCGCGACGAGGGCATTCGCATGCCCGTGGCCGAGGCCGTGCTCGCTCTTGAGCCAGCTCACCAACTCCATGTGCTTGGTGAGATCCGAGGAGCGAATCAGGCTCTGCCACTCGCTGATCGGCTTGCCGTACTTCTTCTCGATCGACGGAAAGTAGGACGCGGGACCCTTCACCGGTTCGGTCATGGCGCGAACGCTACCTGTGCGCTCCGACACGTTGACGCATTCCGCGCAACCAGTCCGCCGGATCCCACACTCCCGGGCGCGACCGGGTGAGCGGATAGCACCCGAAGCCGATGAGCACCGCGGTGAAATGACCGATGTCGGTGAAGGTGAGCCCACCGAACAGGGGGAGCCCGTAGACGAGCAGCACGCCGACTACGCACACGTAGCGCCACGGCGGCGCGATCCGGTACGCCAACACAGCCGTGACTCCCGCGAGGGCGTAGCTGACCCCGACATCGAGGGTGTTGACAGCCGACTCCGGGGCGCGGTGATGCTGGATCGCCAGGTACAGCACCCCCTCGCTGATGTACGTCGCCCCGACGTGCGCGATCACTGCGACCGACAACCATCGCCACGTCCCGAGCCAACGCTCCACCGGCACGTGGAACAGGTTGAAGAGCAGGCAATAGCCGATCCACGTGCCGCCCGCGATCCAGAACGCGCTCGTGACCAGGACTCGGATCGGATCCTCGCGCAGGTGGTGCAGATTGGTCGACCGGTCGCCGAGGACGTCGTTCAGCACCTGCGGCGACAGATGATGCATGACGACCGTCGTCACGAACAGGATGGCCAGCCACACGAAGGTGCCCGGCGCGCGGCGAACATATTCCCACGCCGCGGACGCGACGTCCGACACCTGCAACCGCCTCTCGGCCTCCACCCGACCAGTATGGCGCTGCGGGACCGCGGCGAACTACCGGACGACGGACTCGATGCCGTGCCGTGCCCGATATCGCCGCAGGTTGCCACGCGAGAGCTTGGCGATCCACGGCAGGGCCCACAGCGTCAGGCCGGGAACGAGCATTCCCGCCTTGGCCATCCACCCGTCCGATCGAGGCACGTTCGTCTCGATCCTGGGCCGGTCGACGAGCCTCAGCACCCGCGCGGCCACCGCCTCCGGCCGGATGGGGGTGCTCAGGAAGTTGAGCGCCGATCCACCTGTGGCCGCTTCGTGCCGCAGCATCGGGGTGTCGACCGATCCGGGATTGACAAGGCTCACCCGTACACCGGTTTCCGGTGTACGGGCCGCGAGCGCGAGCAGAAACCCCCGGAGTCCGAACTTCGACGCGCTGTAACCGGGACTCTCGGCCAACGGCAGCATTCCGCCGATGGACACGATCGCGACGACGTGGCCCTGGGAATCCTGAAGCGCCGGGTACAGAGCGCGGGTGAGGTGGACCGGAGCCAACAGATTCACGCCGACCTCGCGATCCATCTCGACGTCGGTCACCCGCTCGAACGGTGTCGTGACGACGACACCCGCGACGTGGACCAACAGATCACAGCGCCCTCCCAAGGCCCGCACCAACCCGTCGCGTTCTGCCGCGTTCGTGAGGTCGCACCGATGCGGGGTGACCCGCCCGGGCAGCTCGCGGGCGAGAGCCGCCAGACCGTCGGGGTCCACATCCACCGCGACGATGTCGTGCCCGCGCCAGGCCAAACCCCGGCAGATCGCCGACCCGATCCCGCCGCCGGCGCCGGTGACCACCGCCCGACTCATTCGCAGCCCGCCCCGTCGATGTACATCCGATCCATGACCTCTCCCCTTCCTCCCGGACATTCAACCCCTTCGTCGTTGCGAGAAGTGCAGTTGTCGGAAGGTGAGTCCGCATAGGACTTTGAGGGTTCCGCGACCCTTCGGTGAGCTTCGGATATTCCCACTTTTCCGTCTGGCACGAAATTCGCCCACCGTCGCTCACTCGATCGCAGTCGCGGGACGTCACTTCGGGAGCGGAAGCACCCCATCGGCCGCCCAGGCGGCCGCGACGTCGAGATCGGACGTCGACGCGATCCCCTCCGGAATCGGGGTGCGGGCCACCATCACCACTGGCACCCCCACCTTCCGTGCTGCCTCGAGCTTCGCCGACGTGAGCGCTCCCCCGCTGTTCTTCGTGACGACGACGTCGATGCGGCGCTCCCGCAACAGCGCGACCTCGTCGCCGACGGTGAAAGGTCCACGCGCGAGCAGCAGTTCGGACTTCTCCGGCAACCGCACCTCGGGTGGATCGATCGCACGGATCAGGAACCAGCCGTCGCCGTCGGCGAACGCGTCGACCCCCTGCCGGCCGATCGTGAGGAACACCCGCTCCCCCAGCCCGGCCACCGCCTCGGCGCCCGCGGCCAGATCCCGTACGACATGCCAGTCGTCCCCCGGTCCGGGTGCCCATTCGCGGCGGCGCAGCACCAGCAGCGGAACCCCTACCCGCGCGGTCGCGGCGGCCGCGTTCGCCGTGATCTGCGCGGCGAACGGGTGCGTCGCATCGACGACGGCGTCGATCTCGTTGTCCCGCAACCAGTGCGTCAGGCCGTCGACGCCACCGAAGCCGCCCACCCGAACCTGTCCGACCGGGAGCACCGGTTCACGCACCCGGCCGGCGAGCGAGGAAATCACCTCGACCGACGGAGCGTCGGCGAGGCGCGCCGCGAGCATCCGCGCCTCGCCGGTACCGCCCAGGACGAGGACTCTGCGCATCGAGGCACTCAATGTGTGGTGCGCGACCGCGTCGCCGAGTACAGGTAGCTGTCCGGGAAGCCTTCCGCAGCAAGGACGCGCCCCACGATCACCACTGCGGTCTTCGTGATCCCTGCCGCGTGAACCTGGTCGACCAGCGTTGCGAGTGTGCCGCGCAGCACCACCTCGTCCGGGCGGCTCGCGAACGCGACGACCGCTGCGGGACAGTCGGAACCGTAGTTCTCGGACAGTTCCTCCACGATCTGCTCGATCCGGTGCGCACCCAGGTGCACCACCATCGTGGCCCCGCTTCGGCCGAGCGAGCGCAGGTCCTCCCCCGGCGGCATCGCCGTCGACAACGTCGACACGCGAGTCAGCACGATCGACTGGGAGACCCCGGGCACCGTCAGTTCCCGGCCGAGAGCGGCGGCGGCTGCGGTGAAGGCCGGTACTCCGGGCACGATGTCGTATGCGACACCGGCGGCGTCGAGGCGTCGAACCTGCTCGGCCACCGCCGAATAGATGGACGGGTCGCCCGAATGCAGGCGTGCCACATCGAGTCCGGCCGCGTCGAAAGCGATGATCTGCTCGATGATCTCGTCGAGACTCAGTCGCGCGGTGTCGATCACCTCTGCGTCGTCCGGGCACAGCGTCAGCAACTCGGCCGGGACCAGACTGCCCGCGTACAGGCAGGCGGGGCTCTGGGCGATGATGCGCGAAGCCCGCAGCGTGATCAGGTCCGCAGCGCCCGGTCCGGCGCCGATGAAGTGGACTGTCATTGCTCTTCCCTTTCGGTGCTGTGCGGCTTGACGACCGACCATTGCGCCACCGGCAGTTGCGGTCGCCACGCCGTGAATCCGCCGAGCGGTTCGCCGCGGTAGATCTGGAACTTGCGCAGGCCCCCGCCCAGTCGCGCGTGCCACTGCAGCACGAGTGCCTCGGACTCAGCGGTGACCGCGTTGACCACCATCCGGCCACCCGGGCGAAGCCTCGTCCAGCAGGCGTCGAGCATGCCGTCCTGCGTCACGCCGCCGCCGACGAAGACGGCGTCGGGAACCGACCCCTCGTCCTCGAACGCGCCCGGCGCCGAACCCCGCACCCGCAGGGTCGGCACGCCCAGTCGGGCAGCGTTGTCGGCAATCTGCCCGACGCGGGCGTCTTCGCGTTCGAAGGCGACCGCGAGGCACCGCGGGTCGGTGCGCATCCACTCGATGCCGATGGTGCCGGAGCCGCCGCCGACGTCCCAGAGCATCTCGCCGGGCGCCGGCGCGAGGGCCGACAGGGTCAGCGCCCGCACCTCGTGTTTGGTCATCTGCCCGTCCCCGCGGTAGGCGGCATCGGGCAGTCCGGGCGTCCGGGTGAGCCGGAGCGCGGCATCCGACGCCCGCAGCTCGAGCGCGATCACGTTGAGCGGATCGCCCGGGGCCCGATCCCAGCCGCCGGCCCGGCCCTCGACGACGTGCTCGGCGGGGCCACCCAACTGCTCGAGCACCACCAGCGTGCTGTCGCCGAAGCCGTGCGCGGTCAGAAGCCGCGCGACTGCAGCGGGAGTGTGTTCGTCGTTGGCGAGCACGAGCAGGCGCTGCCCGTCGACGAGACTCGCCGCGAGCGTCGTGACGTCGCGGTTCACCAGGCTGACGATCGTCGTCTCGTGCAGCGGCCAGCCCAGCCGGGCGCACGCGAGCGACACCGACGACGGATGCGCGATCACGTGCAGGCGTTCCGCTCCCAGTACTCGGCCGAGTGTGACACCGATCCCGTGGAACATCGGGTCGCCGCTGGCCAGCACGCACACCCGGCGGTCGCGGTGTTCGTCGAACAGTGCGGGCAGCGCCGGCAGCATCGGGGACGGCCACGCCACCCGCTTGGCGGCCGACTCGGGTATCAACTCCAGCTGCCGGGTCGAGCCCATCAGCACTTCGGCGTCGCGGATGGCCGCCTGTGCGCGCGGCGCGAGGCCGTCCCAGCCGTCGGCGCCGATTCCGACGACCACGATCGGGTCGATCGCAGAGGAAGTCACCGGGGCATCCGCCGCCACACGAACTGCGGCACCAGCCGCATCGCGAAGATCACCGGACGGAGCAACCCCGGCACCCACACCCGTTCGCTCCCCTTGCGCAGCCCGTGTGCGACGGCGTCGGCCACCTGCTGCGGGGTGCTCGAGAACGGGGCCGGCTTCATGCCCTCGGTCATCCGGCCGATGACGAATCCGGGCCGGACCAGCAGCACGCGGACACCGCTGCCGTGCAGCGCATCCGTCAGACCACTCGCGAACCCGTCCAGACCGGCCTTCGCCGAGCCGTACACGTAATTGGCGCGCCGCACGCGCGCCCCCGCGACGGAGGAGAAGACCACGATCTGTCCCGATCCGTGCGCGCGCATCAAGTTCGCGAGATGTGTCAGCACACTGATCTGCGCGACGTAGTCGGTGTGTACGACAGCGAGCGCGTGGCCCGCGTCCTGCTCGGCCCGGATCTGGTCGCCCAGCACCCCGAACGCGAGCACAGCGACCCCGATGGGGCCGTGCTGCTCGGCGATCGACGACAGCACCGCCGGATGGTCCGAGACCCGGTCCGCGTCGAACTCGACGCAGTGCACCGCTTTCGCACCCGCGTCGAGGATCGTGCGCGTCTCCCGTTCGAGATCACCGGAGCGCCGCGCCGCCAACACGACGACCCGCCCCGGCGCCAGCCGGCGCGCGACCTCCAAACCGATCTCGCTGCGACCGCCGAGCAGCACCACCGAGCCGGGCGCATAGTCCGTGTCACTCATGCCTCCAGTGTCCTGGATCAGCCGCGCTCGAGTACCGTCGGGGCATGGCCCGAACCCCCGCCGATCCCTCCCACCTGACCGCCGAGGCCGGCACGTTCCTCACCGAACGACACCTCGCAACTCTGACGACGTTGCGCAAGGACGGTTCCCCGCACGTCGTGGCGGTGGGATTCACGTGGGACCCGGACAACCGGATCGCCCGAATCATCACGAACGACACGTCGCAGAAGGCCCGCAATGCCGACCGCGGTGGGTACGCCGCGGTCAGCCAGGTGGACGGCGGCCGGTGGCTCACCCTCGAGGGGCCCGCGCGCGTGCTGTCGGACGCGGCGTCCGTCGCCGAGGGCGTCGAGCGCTATGCGGCGCGGTACCGGACGCCCCGGGAAAACCCGACACGCGTCGTCATCGAGATCTCGGTGCAGCGCGTGATGGGGTCGGCGATTCTGGTGGATCGGTGAAATAGCCTGATTTGCACCGGCATTCGGTGGTCCGAGTGCCGGTGCCGCGGATCCTTCGGCGGTACCGTGGGTGGACGCCACCAGCGCACCCGAACGGGGATGGCCATGACCGATCGACGAACAACCCGATGCATCATCCGATCTGTGGCGGTCGCAGGCGCTGCTCTGGCGGCTGTCGCGGTTCCTGCGACAGCTCAGGCATTGCCACCGCATCCGTTCGGCCCGCCGGCCATGACCATCGGCTGCGCCAACCAGGGCAGCCTGATGTCGCTCACCGGCGCCACGGGACAGACCGGGCCCGAGCAGAATCCGCCGATCGGACCGGGTGAGATCCGGTTCGAGTCGTTCCCGGCGGCGCCCCCGATCCCCGCCGCCGGTCAGGTCACCGTCGCGTGGGTCAACCTCGACACGGGCGCGAGCGGTATGGCGGCTCTCGAGGGCGCCTACCCGTACTACTCGAAGACCGTCTACACCGGTCACGGCAACATCCGGGCCACCGTCTTCGGCACGATCGATCTGTGGAGCCTGCCGCTGTGTCAGTCGAATCCGACGTTCGGCAACTTCATCGTCTGACGGGCGGCCGCCTCAGCCCGGGAGGACCGTCAACTCGTGCGGTCGAAGGTTCATCGACTCGCAGCCGTCCGCGGTGACGACGACGATGTCCTCGATGCGGGCACCCCAGCGGCCCCGAAAGTAGACGCCCGGTTCGATGCTGAACGCCATGCCCGGCTCGAGCACCATCTCGTTGCCGGCGACGATGTACGGCTCCTCGTGTACCGACAGCCCGATACCGTGCCCGGTGCGGTGCACGAACACCTCGCCCAGGCCCGCATCCGCGAGCACGTCCCGGGCGGCGGCGTCCACCGACTCGGCTGTGACGCCGGGACGGACCGCCTCGACGGCAGCGCGCTGGGCCGCCTCGAGGACGGCAACCTGCTCGGCCACCTGTGGATCCGGCTCCCCCAGGACGTACGTGCGGGTCGAATCGGAGTTGTAGCCGGGCTCGACCGGCCCCCCGATGTCGATCACGACGACATCGCCGGATTCGATCACCCGGTCCGAGACCTCGTGATGCGGATCGGCGCCGTGCGGGCCCGATCCGACGATCACGAACGCCGCCTCCGTGTGGCCTTCCGCCAGAATCGCTGCGGTGATGTCGGCGGCAACCTCCCTCTCGGTCCGACCGGGTCGCAGCCACTCGCCCATGCGGGCGTGGACCCGGTCGATCGCGGCACCGGCGCGGCGCAACGCCTCGATCTCGGCGTCGTCCTTGATCATGCGGAGTTCGCGCAGTACCCCGGTCGCAAGGACGGGGACCCCGCCGAAACGCCGCGACAGCGGCACGAGGTGTAGCGCCGGCATAGCGTCGGTGACGGCGACCTGCGGCGTCTCCGGCAGCAGCGACGACACCAACTCGTACGGATCGACGCCGTCCACCCAGTCGTGTACCGGCAGATTCAGTTCGGCGACGGCCGAATCTCCCAGCGACGCCAGCTCGAGCCTCGGCAGCACCACCGACGGCGCGTTCCCGTCCGACGGCACCACCAGGCACGTGAGTCGCTCGAACGAATCTGCGCGGGAACCGATCAGGTACCGCAGGTCCGGACCCGGTGTCACGAGCAGGCCGTCGAGCCCGGCGCGGTGCGCGACCTGCGCGGCTCGGGCCAGACGGTCGGCGTACACCGCCGTCGGGAAGCGGGAGGCGTCGAGGCCGGCGGACGCGGCGCTGTGGGAACTCATGGATCCAGGCTAGTGCCGTTTGGCAGGATGAGGCGCATGAGTGGGCCTTTGCTGCTGTTGGACGGTGCGAGTCTGTGGTTCCGGGCGTTCTACGCCCTACCGGAGTCGATGACCGCGCCGGACGGACGTCCCGTCAACGCCGTCCGCGGTTTCACCGACATGGTGGCCGCCCTGATCACCCGCACGCAGCCCTCCCGTCTGGCGGTCTGCCTCGATCTGGACTGGCGACCGCAGTTCCGGGTCGACGCGGTTCCGTCGTACAAGGCGCATCGGGTGGCGGAGGGGTCCGACGGCTCAGCCGAGGAGGTGCCGGACACGCTCACCCCACAGGTGGACATGATCATGGACGTCCTCGACGCCGCGGGCATCGCGACGGCAGGCGCCGCGGGCCTCGAGGCCGACGACGTGCTGGGAACTCTTGCAGCACAGGAGAAGACCGATACCGTCGTCGTGGTGAGCGGCGACCGCGACCTCCTCCAGGTGGTCGCCGACGACCCGGTCGCGGTTCGGGTGCTGTACGTGGGGCGGGGCCTCGCGAAGGCGGAACTGTTCGGCCCCGAGGAGGTCGCCGCGAAGTACGGGGTCCCGGCCGACCGGGCCGGCGCGGCCTACGCAGAACTCGCCCTACTGCGTGGTGATTCGTCGGACGGACTGCCCGGGGTGAAAGGCGTCGGCGAGAAGACCGCGTCCACGCTCCTGCTGCGCCACGGCTCCCTCCGCGATCTGCGGGCGGCTGCCGCCGATCCCGCCGGCGACGTCGCAAAGGGAATCCGGGCCAAACTGGACGCAGCCGCGGACTATCTCGACGCCGCCCTTCCCGTCGTCCGGGTCGTCACCGACGCCGACGTCCGGCTGTCGCGGCCGGACGTCCTGCCGCGTGTGCCCGCCGACTCGGCGCGACTCGACAAGGTCGCGGCCGAGCTCGGAATCGAGCGTTCGGTCGCCCGTCTGCTCACGGCGATGGCGACCGAACGCTCCTGAAGTACATCGGACCGATCAGCTGGGGCGGCTGACCTCGTACGTGCCCTCGTCGTCGGTGAAGGTGACCTTGACCGACTTCGGTGAACCGTCGACGGTCAGGCTGCACTCGAACGAAGCACCCTTCTCCACCTTCTGACCGGACGGGCAGCTGACGCCGGTGACCGAACGCGCACCGTAGGACTCGGTGACGATCTGCTCGACGCCGCGCTGCGCCGCCTGCTCGTCCAGAGTCTTACCGCCGAGCGCGGAAGTGAGTAACCAGCCGACCAGCGCCACCACCACGACCGCGGCGACACCGATCCCGACCCACAGCATCGTCTTCCCGCCACCCTGCCGCGGGCCCTGCTGCGGTGGTGCCCACTGGTTGCCGGGCTGGCCGAACTGCTGCGGGTACCCCTGGGCCATGCCCTGGTTTCCGGGCCCCCACTGCTGCTGACCCGGAGCACCCCACTGCTGCTGACCGGGATTCTGCTGCGGCCAGCCCTGTGGCGCGGGCCCCCACTGCTGCCCCGGGCCGGGGTTGGGCGCGCCCTGGTGCGGCTGCCCCCAGGCCTGGCTCTGCTGCCACTGTCCCTGTTCGGGCCCCCGGTAGTTGCCGGGACCGTGGACGTCGGCGGGGTACGCGTAGGTGGGGAACTGCTCGGTGGGCGCCGGCGCGCCCGAACCCTCGGCGGCACCACGGTCGGGTGTCCGACCGGTGGTCGATTCGTTCGGTCCGTGCGGGCCGCTCATGTCGTCTCCTCGTGTCCGGTCCGCGGCCATCTGTGCCGCACTGAAATGCCTCGCCGACGCCGGAACTCGTTCCTCGATCCCCCGATCGAATCCCACCCCGGGCGCGAGACGACTGCCACATTACGCAGTACAGGGAGCGACGCGGAACATTGCCCCACGCCGTCCGTGTCTACTGCCGGACCCTCGCGGCCCGCCTCACTGTGTCAGGTGCGCCCTCGCGTGGGTGACCGCCTCGATGTCCCCGACCGTGCTGTCGATCAATTGGTGCGCGAGGTCGGCGAGAGCCCGTGCCGTCGCCAACTCGTCGCCGATCGACGGCACGTTCCGGTCGACCGGATTCCGCCGCGCCAAGCCGACGCCCACGATGGTGGACTCGACCGTGTGCAGGCGGGCCGTCGAGCGGGTCTGCGCATCGTGCTCGTCGATGCTGATGTCCACCGACCAGTTCTTCCCGTCCATCGCCGTTCTCCTCTCGCGGTGCCGACGCCTCGCCCGTGCACGCGCGAGGCACCCCTACGAACCAGTCAACGACGGACACCCGGGAAATACCAGGGCGGCGACGTTCAGGCCGCGGAGATCGCGACGACGCCGCGGCGAATCGACCCGATGGCCCGCGCGGCTGCTTTCGCGACGGCCGGATCGGGTGCTGTCGCGTGAACCTGGTCGAGCAGATCGATCACCTGACGGCACCAACGCACGAAGTCCCCGGCCGCAAGTTCCTTGCCACCCGAACCGGCGGCGACGAGAACGTCGACGAGTGGCTCGTCGTTGGCCCACTGGTAGATCGCGGTGACGAATCCCGAATCCGGTTCTCGGGTGACCGGGAGCTTGTGCCGGATCTCGTCGGCCTGCAGCGAACCCCACACGCGCATTGTCTCGGCGAGCGCCTGCCGCAGCGGCGCGGTCGGGCCCCGATCGGGAGCGTCCGCATCCTGACGGGACTCGTACACGACGGAGGACACGACGCCCGCGAGTTCGGCGGGGGTGAGTCCCTTCCAGGCGCCCCGCCGAAGGCATTCGGCCACCAGAAGATCGCTCTCGCTGTAGATCCGGGCGAGCCGCTGCCCTTCCTCCGTCGCCTTCGGATCCGGACCGGCGGAGATGAAGCCCCGTTCGGTGAGGAGGGCGACGATCCGGTCGAAGGTCCGCGCGAGCGAATTCGTCGTCGCGGCCGACTTCTGACGCAGCGACTCGGTTTCGCGGGCGAGTCGGTTGTACCGTTCCCCGATCCGGCTCAGCTGCTCGCGGTCGGGCCGGGAATGACACGGGTGGTCGCGGAGCGCCTTACGCAGAGCCACGACCTCGCTGTCCTCGCGGCCGGCCTTGCCCCGCTTGGGCCGGCGTGGCGGCACGATGCCGGTGGAGCGAAGCGCCGACGCCAGGTCGCGCCGCACACGCGCCGTGCGGTGATCGACGTGCCTCGGTAGGCGCAGCTTCCCGAGGGAACGCGCGGGGACGGGAAAGTCAGCGGCACTGACCCGGCCCGCCCACTTGTCCTCCGTCAGCACCAGCGGTCGCGGATCGTTGGGGTTCTGATCGGGTTCGAGAACTACTGCGAGCCCCGAGCGCTTACCGACGGGGATCGCGACGACGTCGCCGCGCCGGAGGTCGACCAGCGACGACACCGAAGCACCCCGGCGGTCGGCGCGGCCCTGCCGTTCGAGCATGCGCTCGCGGCTGCGTAGCTGTTCCCGGATCCGGAAGTACTCGAAGTACTCGCCATCCGCACCGCCGAGTTTGTCGCGCAGGTCCGTCAGAGCGGCCTCGTTGCGTTCGATCGATCGGGTCAGGCCCACCACGGACCGGTCGGCCTGGAACTGCGCGAACGACCGCTCGAGCAGCGCCCGCGACTCCACCGCGCCCATCCGGTCGACCAGGTTGATCGACATGTTGTAGCCCGGCCGGAACGAGCTGCGCAGGGGGAATGTGCGCGTCGACGCGAGGCCGGCGACGTCGGTCGGCTCGACGCCGGGCTGCCACAGCACGACGGCGTGTCCCTCGACGTCGATACCGCGCCGTCCGGCACGCCCGGTCAACTGCGTGTACTCGCCCGGCGTGAGCTCCGCGTGCGTGTCCCCGTTGTACTTGACGAGGCGTTCGAGAACGACCGAGCGCGCGGGCATGTTGATGCCGAGTGCCAACGTCTCGGTCGCGAAGACCGCCCGCACCAGACCGTTGACGAACAACTCCTCGACGGTCTCCTTGAACGCCGGCAGCATTCCGGCGTGATGGGCCGCGAATCCCCGTTCCAGGGCCTCCCGCCAGCTCCAGTAGCCGAGCACCTCGAGGTCGGGTCGCGGCAGGTGCCGCGTGTGCTCGTCGATGATCTCGCGGATCCGCGCGGTCTGTTCCGGAGTCGTCAGCCGCAACTTCGAGCGGACGCACTGTGCGAGCGCCGCCTCGCACCCGGCGCGGCTGAAGATGAAGGTGATCGCCGGCAGCAGGCCTTCCTCGTCGAGGCGGGCGATCACCTCGGGCCTCGGCAGCGGACGGAAGTCGTTTGACCGGTAGCCGCCGCGACCGCGCGGCTCCCACGAGTTCATCCGGTCGAGCGCCAGCCTCTGCTTGACGTGCCGCACCAGGTCCGGATCGACGACCACCTGGTGGCTCGCACCTGCGGCGGCCTTCGCGTCGAAGAGATCGAACAGACGCCGGCCCACCAGGATGTGCTGCGACAGCGGAATCGGCCGTGTCTCGTCGACGACGATCGTCGTGTCGCCGCGGACCGTCTCCATCCATGCGCCGAACTCCTCGGCGTTGCTCACGGTTGCAGAGAGGCTCACCAGTCTGACGTCTTCGGGCAGGTGCAGGATCACTTCCTCCCACACCGCGCCGCGGAACCGGTCGGCGAGGTAGTGCACCTCGTCCATCACCACATGCGACAGGCCACGCAAGGTCGGCGAGTCCGCATAGAGCATGTTGCGCAGCACCTCTGTGGTCATGACCACCACGGGCGCGTCGGAGTTGATGCTGGTGTCACCGGTGAGCAGACCCACCGCGTCGCTGCCGTAGCGCGCGGAGAGTTCGTTGAACTTCTGATTGCTCAACGCCTTGATCGGCGTCGTGTAGAAGCACTTGCGGCCGGATTCGAGCGCCAGGTGGACGGCGAACTCGCCGACCACCGTCTTGCCGGCCCCGGTCGGTGCGCACACCAGCACACCGTGGCCCGCCTCCAGTGCGGCGCAAGCTTCGAGCTGGAACGGGTCGAGCGGGAAACTCAGCTGGGAGGTGAAGGACGCGAGTCGATCATTCGTGGTCACAGCGTGTCCGAGTAGTCCTGCGCCGGGGTCTTGGGAGCGGCGGACGCCTGGACCGGTGCGGTGCCCTCGATCGGCGACGGAGCCGTGATCGAAGAGGCGTCCTCGTCGTCGAGGTCACCCCAGTTCTCGGTTTCCCGGCGGGCCTTGCGCTTGTCGTTGAGGCGGGCGATCTGCACTGCCATCTCGAACAGAACGGTCAGTGCGAGCGCGAGAGCCAACATCGAGAACGGATCCTGGCCCGGCGTGGCGACTGCGGCGAACACGAACAGCGCCATGATGAGCCCTCGGCGCCACGCCTTGAGCTTGGAGTACGGCAGCACTCCGACGACGTTGAGCGCGACGATGAGCAGCGGAATCTCGAAACTGACGCCGAAGATGATCAGCAGATTGATCACGAAGCCGAAGTACTGGTTACCGCTCAGCGCGGTGATCTGGACGTTGTCGCCGATCGTCATCAGGAAGTGCAGGGCCTTGGCGACGATCACGTAGGCGAGGACCGCGCCGGCCATGAACAGCACCGATGCGGCGAAGACGAAGCTGATCGCGTACTTGCGTTCCTTCGCGTACAGACCCGGGGTGACGAACCGCCAGATCTGATACAGCCACACCGGGCACGCCAGGACGATTCCGGCTGTCATCGCGACCTTGAAGCGGAGCATGAACTGGTCGAACGGACCGGTGGCGAGCAGTCGACACGCCCCGTCGTTACTCAGATCCGCACGACTCGACGACGGCAGCGAACAGTAGGGACCACGCAGGAGTTCGCCGAGACTCTCGATCCCGAGGATGCGGGTCGAGTACCAGACGAATCCGATGATCGTCGTCACGATGATCGCGGCGACCGCGATCATCAGTCGCGTCCGCAGCTCGTACAGGTGATCGACGAGCGACATCGTGCCGTCTGGATTTGTCCTGCGCCTGCTTCGACGCGGGTCGAACGGAATTCGCACAGTGGGCCCTAGCCTTGATCAGCCGGACACCGGGGTGAGCGTCTCACCCCGGTGTGTTGTGGTACGTGAACTAGGCCGACTTCGGCTCGGTGTGCGACTGCGGCGTCTCCACGACAGTCGCGTCGACCGGCGCCGTCGGAAGCTGACCGGTGGGTGCGGCGGGCGGCTGCGGAGCAGCGTTCTGAGTCTGGTTGCCCTCGTTCTGCATCTCCTTGACCTCGCTCTTGAAGATGCGCAGCGAGCGTCCGAGTCCGCGAGCTGCATCGGGCAGCTTCTTCGAACCGAACAGGATGATGACGACCAGCGCCACAATGGCCCAGTGCCAGGGGCTCATGGCTCCCATAATTACCTCCAGGTATCAGATGCCAACGATGCTACCGGACGTGTGTGCGTCGATCTTGCGGTAAATGTCCAGTTCACCGTGACGTAACAACCAACCGGAGCCACTGCTGCAGAACCAGCATTGCCGTTAACGAAGCAGCAACCCGAAATTACACTTTCCGACGCTCACGCGGTGGCCGAACGGCCGATCGAACGACGCCGACACGATCGGCCACCGACGTAGCGGGACGTCACGTCTCGAGAGCGTCGTACGCCTCCAGCGCCCCACGCGCACGCTGCCGAACCGCCTCTACCAATTCCGGAGGTCCCACCACGCGGGCACCCGACCCGAATCCCAGCACGAGGCGCGCCATCCATTCCTGCGAGCCGTATCGCATCGTCGCCTCGACCGACCGATCCTGCAGCGTGCGAACGGGATCGAGGGGGTAGTTCTCGAGGATCCAACCGTGGTCGGCGGACACCTGCAGCACCGCCTGGGGAAGATCGCCGTCCGGACTGAACAACTCGAGGTGCTCGTCCGTCCCGAGTGCCTGCGCGGGCGGCTGCGACGGCTCGTCCAACTCGACCGCCGCGTCGATCCTGTCGAATCGGAACAGCCGCACACCCTCGGCCTGCCGGCACCACCCCTGCAGGTACGTGTGGTCGTCCAGGAGCAGCGAACGGATCGGATCGACGACGCGTTCGGTGAGCGCGTCACGCGAGGCGGAGTAGTACGTCAGGCGCAGCGCTCGGTCGTGTTGCAGCGCATCCCGGACGGTTGCGGCCACCGGGTTCTCCCGGGTGGCCCGATCGCCGTCTTCCACCGCAGGGTCGTCGCTGCCGGCGCCTTCTCGTCGCGCCGCACTGCCCGCGGCCGATTCGATCTTCGCGATCGCGCTCTGCGCGGCCGACGGGTCGACCATGCCCGGCATTTCGGCGAGCGACCGCAGGGCGATCAGCAGTACCGTCGCCTCGGTCGACGTCAGCCGCAACGGTCGATCGATTCCCGCCGAGAAGATCACCGACACGGTGTCGCCCTCGAAGGACAGGTCGATCAGATCGCCGGGACCGTAGCCGGGAAGCCCGCACACGAACAGTTGCTGCAGGTCCTTCGTCAGATTCGCGACACTCAGGCCGAGGTCCCGGGCTGCAGCCTCCTTGCTGATCCCCGGATTCGCGATGAAGTACGGAACCATGTTCAGCAGTCGCGCCAGCCGCGACAGTCCGGCTGTCATCGGACGTCTCCCCCTTTGTCGGTCGCCGACGTCCCGCCCGCCGCGAACCGCAGCTTCTCCTTGACGTCCGCGCGCAGTGAGTCCGGCGCGAGGACCAGAGCATCCGAACCGTGGCCGGCGATCAGCCTGGCCGTCCAGCCCCACGACCGGACGGGCAGGTCGAGGACCACTCCGGCACGTCCGCCGAGTTCCCGCTCCTCCCGCACGGTTCCGAGCCGTCGCAGCTCGTACGCTCGGCCCGCGGCCACCCACACCGTCGCGGTGCCGGTTGCCGAACCGGCACCGGTGACGGCATCGACGATGCCACGCAGGTCCGCGTCGGCAGGCTTGCGGACGGCGTTCGCCGGGCCCACCGCGGCAACGGGCTCGCTGATCCGCGACAGCCGGAAGGTGCGCGTCGCATCTCGATCGACGTCGTGGCCCACGAGATACCACCGACCGTGCAGGGTCACGACACCCCAGGGTTCGACGGTTCGCTCGATGTATGGATCGGTGGGTGCGCTGCGGTGCCGGAAGGTGACCCTCCGACCGGCGTCGATCGCCTCGAGCAACTGCCGCAGAGCAGACTCCGACCCTCGGGTCCGGGCCGGGACTGCGGCCACCGGGACCGAGTCGACGTCCGCGTCCACCTGGACGCCGGCGGCTCGCAGCTTCATCATCGCGCTCTGCGACGTCGACATCATCTCCGGTGAGCCCCAGAGCCGGGCCGCGACCGCCACCGCGGCTGCCTCGCCGCTGTCGAGATCCACCTCGGGCAGCTCGTACGCCGTGCGATTGATGCGGTATCCCTCGACGGTCGAGAAGCGGTTCGCCGGTCCGGTCTCGAGCGGAATGCCGAGGTCCCGGAGTTCGCTCTTGTCCCGTTCGAACATCCGGTTGAACGCCTCGTCGCTGGGCGAGTCGTGGTAGCCCACGACGCTTTCGCGAATCTTCTCGGCGGTCAGGAACTGTCGGGTCGACAACAGGCAGATGACGAGATTCATCAACCGTTCGACTTTGGTGGTCGCCACTCGGAGAAGAGTAGCGGCCGCAAAGCAGACCGGGCGGTAACAAAACGGTCGTTTCGCCCGCAGCGGACCGGGCGAGCAACCGCGTCGGTCACATCGACGCGATGAGCCGCTCCACCCGCTCGTCGACCGAGCGGAACGGGTCCTTGCAGAGCACGGTCCGCTGTGCCTGATCGTTGAGCTTGAGATGCACCCAGTCGACGGTGAAGTCGCGACCCGCGTCCTGGGCCGCCGCGATGAACTCGCCGCGCAGTTTCGCCCGAGTCGTCTGCGGCGGAGTCTGCACGGCGGCCTCGATGGTCTCGTCCTCGGTTACCCGCTTGGCGAGTCCCTTGCGCTGCAGAAGATCGAACACCCCACGACCACGCTTGATGTCGTGGTAGGCCAGATCGAGCTGGGCGATCTTCGGATCGGCGAGGTCCATGCCGTACTTGTCCTGGTAGCGCTGGAACAGCTTGCGCTTGATCACCCAGTCGATTTCCGTGTCGACCTTCGCGAAATCCTGGCTCTCCACGGCGTCGAGCGTGCGGCCCCACAGATCGACCACCTGGTCCACCTGGGGATCGCGTTCGCGGGTGCGCAGATGATCGACGGCCCGCGAGTAGTACTCCCGCTGAATATCGAGCGCACTGGCCTGCCGCCCGCCTGCCAGCCGGACGGGGCGGCGGCCGGTCAGATCGTGGCTCACCTCACGGATCGCCCGGATGGGGTTGTCCAGCGCGAAATCGCGGAACGGGACCCCGGCTTCGATCATCTCGAGGACCAGCGCCGCGGTACCGACCTTGAGCATCGTGGTGGTCTCGGCCATGTTCGAATCGCCGACGATCACGTGCAGACGTCGGTACTTCTCCGCATCCGCGTGCGGTTCGTCGCGGGTGTTGATGATCGGCCGCGAACGGGTGGTCGCCGACGAGACACCCTCCCAGATGTGCTCCGCGCGCTGCGACAGGCAGAACGTCGCCGCCTTCGGAGTCTGCAGGATCTTGCCGGCGCCGCAGATCAACTGCCGGGTCACCAGGAACGGCAGCAGCACATCCGAGATCCGGGAGAACTCCCCGGCGCGGACCACGAGGAAGTTCTCGTGGCAGCCGTACGAGTTGCCCGCCGAATCGGTGTTGTTCTTGAACAGGTAGATGTCCCCACCGATGCCCTCCTCGGCCAGGCGCTGCTCGGCGTCGACCAGAAGGTCCTCGAGCACGCGTTCGCCCGCGCGGTCGTGGTTCACGAGTTGGAGGAGGCTGTCGCACTCGGCCGTCGCGTACTCGGGATGTGATCCTACATCGAGATACAGCCGGGCACCGTTGCGGAGGAAGACGTTGGAACTGCGGCCCCACGAGACCACCCGCCGGAAGAGGTAGCGGGCAACCTCGTCCGGACTCAGCCGTCGATGACCGTGAAAGGTGCAGGTGACACCGAACTCGGTCTCAATTCCCATGATTCGTCGCTGCACACTTCGACAGTACAGCGCCGAGCGCGTTTGCCTTGCCGTTCGCGAACAGCCTCGCGGCCCTAGGGTGGGAACGTGGCCGAAGTGAGATGTTTCCCCGAACGTACCGACCGGATACTCATGCGTCTGAGCGCCGATCTACCGCCCTCGGGGTTCGATGGCGGGCTGCGGACACTGAGCAACGCCGCGAACCACAGCGTCCTCTGGATGGGTGTCGCGGCAGGCATGGGACTGGCCGGTGGCCGCGCCCGGCGCGCCGCGGTCCGCGGCGTCCTCGCGGTGGCCGGTGCCAGCGCGCTGTCGAACGCGGTCCTCAAGCCCGTCTTCCCGAGACGCCGCCCGCCCGCCGGCACCCCGGAGTTCACGGTTCGACGCGGACTGCCCGCGCCGCGCTCGTCGTCGTTCCCGTCCGGCCACTCCGCATCCGCGGCCGCATTCGCCACCGCCGTCGCGCTCGAATACCCCGCCGCCGGCGTTGCGCTCGCACCGCTCGCCGCGGCAGTCGCGTACTCGCGCGTGCACACCGGCGTGCACTGGCCGTCCGACATCGCGGTCGGTGCCGGTGTCGGCGCCGCAGTCGCCCTCGCTACGAGGCGATGGTGGGCAGTGCGGGACGAGGAGCCCGCGACGCTGGGACCGGATCGCACGACGCAGGCGCTGGTCGAGGGCGACGGCATGGTCGTGTTCGTCAACCCCGGGTCCGGCAGCGACGACGACGCCGTCCGTACCGAGGTCGAGCAGGCGCTGCCCAAGGCTCGGATCGTCGAGTTCGACGGTGACCGGGACTTCGCCGCCCAGATCGACGAGATCGTCGCCGCGCGCTCCCCGAAGGCGCTGGGGGTCTGCGGAGGCGACGGCACGGTGGTGACCGTGGCCGCAGCCGCCGTCCGCCACGACCTTCCGCTCGCGGTCTTTCCGGGCGGCACGCTGAACCACTTCGCTCGGGACGCCGGTGTCGGCGACGTCGCATCGACCGCGGCCGCGATAGCCGACGGCAGCGCCGAACTGGTGGATCTCGGCCGGATCCGGGTGGACGGCGGCGAGGAGGCCACGTTCGTGAACACCGCGAGCCTGGGCGGCTACCCGGACTCGGTGCGACTGCGTGAGCGCTGGCAGCCCCGGCTGGGCAAGTGGCCGGCGGCCGCTCTCGCCATGGCCAGGGTGCTCAAGTCCGCGCAGCCGCTGAAGGTCACCATCGACGGCGCCGAGCACGCGATCTGGATGCTCTTCGTCGGGAACGGCCGCTACACTCCGTCCGACCAGGTACCGATGTCGCGACCGGAGATCCACCGCGGCACCCTCGACGTGCGGTATCTGCTTGCCGACCACCGGTTCTCCCGGATCAGGCTCGTTGCCGCCGCGCTCACCGGCACACTCGGCACCTCACCGACGTACGCGCACCGCAATGCACCCTCGGTGTCCATCGAGATCGACGGCGACCCGGTCGCGTTGGCGACCGACGGCGAGGTGGTCGCCGACGGTCGCCGTTTCGAGTTCCGCAGTGAGCCCCGGCGCGTGGTGCTCTACCGCCGGCTCTAGTCGGACCCGGTGGTGTTCCCGGTATCGGGGGCACCGCCGGCCTCGCCGCCTTCCGCGGACTCCTGCTTCGGCGCGGACGGTGCCGGCAACAGTGGTTCGAGCGCGGCCCCCGCGATGCGACGGAAGGTGCGGCGCGGCCGGGACTGATCCAGCACGGCAACCTCGAGGCCCGTGACCCCGAGCGCTCGACGTTCGGAATCGCCGTTGCCGGAGGGAGTCCCGTCCCGCAGTGCGGTCACCGCGACCGACACGGCCTCGGCCAGATCCATTCCCGGGCGGTACGACTCACGCAGAGCCGACGCGATCGGCTCGGTGGTGCCGCCCATCACGACGAACTGCTGCTCGTCGACGATCGAACCGTCGTAGGTGATCCGGTAGAGCTGGGCGTGCCGCGGCCCTTCCTGCGGGCCGACCTCGGCCACACAGATTTCCACCTCGTACGGCTTGGGCTGCTCGGTGAAGATCGTCCCGAGCGTCTGGGCGTAGCCGTTCGCCAGCGACCGGCCGGTCACGTCGCGGCGGTCGTACGAGTAGCCACGCATGTCCGCGTGCACGATGCCCGCGCGGCGCAGGTTCTCGAACTCGTTGTACTTGCCCACCGCGGCGAAGCCCAGGCGGTCGTACAGCTCGCTGACCTTGTGCAGCGCCGTGGACGGGTTCTCCGCGACGAACAGGACGCCGTCGGCGTAGGTCAGCACGATGACGCTGCGACCGCGCGCGATTCCCTTGCGCGCCAACTCCGAGCGATCGCGCATGATCTGCTCGGCTGAGGCGTAGTACGGCAGCGTCATCGCGGGGTGCGTCCTTCCTCGGTGCGGCCGGCGACGACTGTGCGCGCCAGTTCGGCGGTCCGCTCGGCGGGCACGTTCACCGCGCCGGCCGAGGTGATGGACACCGCCGTCGGATAGATCGAGCGCACCAGGTCGGGTCCACCGGTGGCGGAATCGTCGTCGGCGGCGTCGTAGAGCGCCTCGATCGCCATCCGCAGGGCCGAGTCCTCGTCGGCGCCTTCGCGGTACAGCTTCTTGAGCGATGACTTCGCGAACAGCGATCCGGATCCGACGGCGTGGTAGCCGGCCCGCTCCTCGTACCGTCCACCCACGACGTCGTACGACACGATCCGGCCCGCCCGTTCGGGGTCGGGCGCGTCCAGGTCGAAACCGACGAGCAGCGGCACCACCGCGAGGCCCTGCATCGCGGCACCGAGGTTGCCGCGCACCATCGACGACAACCGGTTGGCCTTGCCGTCGAACGTCAGCTGGACGCCCTCGATCTTCTCGTAGTGCTCGAGTTCGACGGCGAACAACCGGACCAGCTCGATCGCCACCCCGGCGGTGCCGGCGATGCCCGCTGCGGAGTAGTCGTCGGTGACGAATACCTTCTCGACGTCGCGGCTCGCGATGAGATTGCCCATGGTGGCGCGCCGGTCGCCGGCGATGACGACACCGCCCGCGAACGTCAATGCGACGATCGTCGTGCCATGGGGCGCGACGTCACCGTCCGGGCCGTTGCCGTTCATGTCGATTCGATTGCCGGGCAGCATTTCCGGCGCGTGGAGACGCAGGTACTCGGTGAACGAGGACAGGTTCGAGGCGAACCCCGATCCGAGTCCGGCACCGAGGCCGCCGACGGTCGACGGCACCCCTGCACGACCCGCCGTCACTGGCCGCCCTTCTGGACGTACGCACGCACGAAGTCCTCGGCGTTCTCCTCGAGCACGTCGTCGATCTCGTCGAGCAGATCGTCGGTGTCCTCCGCGAGCTTCTCACGCCGTTCCTGCCCGGCTGCGCCCTCGCCGATCGGGGCATCGTCGTCGTCGCCACCACCAGCGCGCTTGGTCTGCTCCTGGGCCATAGCCACCGACCTCCTCTTCACCTCGGACCTGCCGGAGCAACCCTCCGGCCGTCCGTACTGCTCGGACCCTAACCCTACCGACCGACAGTGACCGTGGGGCGGCAAGCACGCGGCGCGATTTGCCGGTGTGATCAGTTCGTAAGCTGCTCCACCAGCTCAGCGGCCGAATCCACCGAGTCGAGGAGCTTCCCGACGTGGGCGCGACTGCCCCGCAGCGGCTCGAGTGTCGGGATCCGTACGAGCGATTCGCCGCCGAGATCGAAGATCACCGAATCCCAGCTGGCCGCGGCGATGTCGGCACCGAAGCGGCGCAGGCATTCGCCGCGGAAGAACGCGCGGGTATCGGTCGGCGGGTTGTGTACCGCGTCGAGCACCTGCTGTTCGGAGACCAGGCGCTCCATGGACCCACGCGCGACCAAGCGGTTGTACAGGCCCTTCTCGAGTCGCACGTCGGAGTACTGCAGGTCGATCATGTGCAGCCGAGGCGCCGACCACGCCAGCCCCTCGCGACTGCGGAATCCCTCGAGCAGACGCAGTTTCGCCGGCCAGTCCAGCAGGTGTGCACATTCCATGGGGTCGCGTTCGAGCAAGTCCAGCACCATGGCCCACTTGTCGATGATGTCGGCCGCGCGAGGATCGTCGTCGCCCTCGCGATCGACATGCTTGGCGACGCGATCGAGGTAGATCCGCTGCAGGGCGAGTCCGGTGAGCTCACGTCCGTCCGCCAGTGCCACGGTGGCCCGCAGTGTCGGGTCGTGGCTGATGTGGTGGACCGCCGTGACGGGTCGCGCGAGTTGCAGATCGGTGAGATCGACTCCGGCCTCGATGAGGTCGAGCACCAGAGCCGTCGTACCGACCTTGAGGTACGTCGACATCTCCGCCAGATTCGCGTCGCCGATGATCACGTGCAGTCGGCGGTACTTGTCGGCGTCCGCGTGCGGTTCGTCGCGGGTGTTGATGATGCCCCGCTTGAGCGTCGTCTCGAGGCCCACCTCCACCTCGATGTAGTCGGCGCGCTGCGACAGCTGGAACCCGGCTTCGTCCCCGGACTGGCCGATACCGACGCGTCCCGAGCCGCAGATCACCTGCCGGGACGCGAAGAACGGTGACAGCCCCGCGATCACCGCGGAGAAGGGCGTCTCCCGGGACATCAGGTAGTTCTCATGCGTCCCGTACGACGCGCCCTTGCCGTCGACGTTGTTCTTGTAGAGCTGCAGTCGGGGCGCCCCGGGAACGCTCGACGCGTGCCGGGCCGCAGCTTCCATCACCCGCTCACCCGCCTTGTCCCAGATGACGGCATCGAGCGGGTCGGTGACCTCGGGGGCCGAGTACTCGGGATGCGCGTGATCGACGTAGAGACGCGCACCGTTGGTGAGGATCATGTTGGCCGCACCCACCTCGTCCGCGTCGATCACCGGCGCGGGGCCGTTGAGTCGTCCGAGGTCGAATCCACGTGCGTCCCGTAGCGGTGACTCGACCTCGTAGTCCCATCGCGTGCGCTTGGCGCGCGGCACGCCGGCCGCCGCCGCATACGCCAGGACCGCCTGCGTGGAGGTCAGAATCGGGTTCGCCGAAGGCTCTCCGGGCGATGAGATGCCGTACTCGACCTCGATACCGATGATCCGCTGCATGGCACGAGCCTAGATCGTCAGACGCCTCCGCATCCGGACGACGGCATCGAGATCGTCATCGGGACTCGTCGATCCGGCACTGGAGGTACGTGTCCGCACCGATTCGGCGCAGCACGGCCGCCACCGGACCCGGTGCCCATCGCGCGCCCGGATCCTTCTCGACACGAGGATCGACGAGATGCACAGTGCGTCCCCGAACGGTGGCGTCGCACTCCCCCGCCTCGAGCACATTGCGAACCCAGTCGCTGCCGGAACCGTAGGTCAGGGCGAATCGATAGCCGTTTCCGATCCGAAACGCGTTGACGGGGGTCGTGTACGGCCGGCCCGAGCGTCTGCCGCGGTGATGCATCAGCGCGAAGCCGGGAATTCGTCCGGCGATGTGGACCACGACCCGGTTGAGTCCCACCCGATTGGCCCGCGCGAGTGAACGTGGAAGGGGCACGGCGTCACCACCTCTCGTCCACGCCAGCGTATCCCCACTTCGCGGAGCCTCCGAGACGTAGCCGCTTGACCCTGACACAGTGAGAAGGACTCGAATGGACGGCGAAGGAGGTGGTCGTCGTGAACACCACGAACCACGGCGGGCCGTTTGCCCGCATCGTCCGCGCCCTGGCCGCGCCCGGACCCTCGGATCGGCTGCGGACGGCACTCGCTGTCGGCACGGACGCGGATCCGGCCTCTGCGGAGGCACTTGTCGCGCGCTGCGGCGTCGAACCGGACTTCTTCGTCCGCGACATGCTGACCTGGGCGCTGTGCCGTCTCCCTGCGGAAGTGACGGTGCCGCTGCTCATCGACGAGCTCGGCTCCGACATCACGCAGGCACGCAGTCAGGCGCTGCACACGCTGTCCAAGATCGGGGACACGCGCGCGTGGCCGGCGGTACGGACCTTGCTGCACGATCGTCACGACGACGTGGCACGCAGCGCGTGGCGGGCCGCGGTCGCGGTGGTGCCGCCCGGCGCCGAGCCCGACCTCGCCGCGGATCTCGCGACCGAACTCGGGCGCGGTGATCGGGATCGGCAGCTCAGTCTGAGCCGCGCGCTGGTCGCGCTGGGCGACGACGTCCTGCCGGCACTCGACGTGGCGGCCGCGCACGCCGATCCGTACGTTCGAGCGCACGCCCAGGCTACGCAGCGTCTCCACCTCGATCCGGACAGCGGGTTCACCGTGTCGGTCGAGCTCGCGAGGCGCGTCGCGGCGACCGGACCGGATGCATAGAGACGCACGGAGCAGGAGCAGTCATGTTGATCGGTGAGGTCTCCCGGCGTTCGGGGGTCAGTGCTCGCATGCTGCGTCACTACGACGCCCTGGGGCTGGTCACCCCCACCGGGCGCACCTCGGGTGGTTACCGCGAGTACTCCCCCGACGACATCCGGCGGCTCTTCCACGTCGAAAGTCTGCGGACGCTGGGGCTGTCGCTCGAGGATACGAAACGGGCACTGGACGAGCCCGAGTTCGCACCGTCCACTCTCGTGGGAGACCTCATCCGCCACACCCGCCGGCGGATCGCCGCCGAACAGGAACTGCTCGCCAAACTCGAGCGGGTCGACGATGCCGGACCCACGCTGTGGGACGACGTGCTGCGCGTCGTCGGTCTGCTGCACGCCCTCGACTCCGAGTCGGCAGGCCGCCGGCAACAGGCCGTCCTGTCCCAGGACCCGGAGGCCGCGCTGCCGGTCGCAGCACTGGTCGAAGCGGCGCTGGCGGAGGAGAACCCGAATGTGGCGGGGGCGCTACAGTGGTCGCTGGCGCGTGCCGCCGATCGGGGACTTCCCGAACTCGCCGCCGCGCTCGACTCGGCGTCGGTCGAGATCCGTCGGCGCGCCACCGCCGCGATCGCGTCGGTTCGGACACCCGAGGCGACCGCACTCCTCAGACGGGTGCTCGACGATCCGGACACCTCGATCCGCGAGCGGGCCGCACTGTCCCTGGGCTCGCTCGGCGACACCGAGGCCATCCCGACTCTCATGACGATGATCGTCGACGGGCGGTCGGACGTCGAGGCCGCGGAGGTGCTGGGCCGGCTGGCGGCGAGCACCCCGGATCCCGACCACGTCGCCCGGCTGGTGCACGACACGCTCGACGACTCCGACGACCCGCCCACGCGCCTGCGAATCACGCAGGCGCTGGCCGAGATTCCCGGCGAAACTGCCCGGGAGATCCTCGTCCGGCTCGGCGCCGACCAGGACCGGACCGTTGCCGGGACCGCTGCGGTGATCCTGGGTCTGCGCGACCGCGACAGCGGGCGACGTCGACGTCCGCTCTGACAGCACCGCGGCGCGCGGTGCGACGATGATGGCATGGACGAGGTCGTCGCCGTATACGACGCGCAGGGTGAACCGGTCGGCACCGCGCCCCGGTCGCGGGTGTACGCGGAAGGGCTGTGGCATGCCAGCGCCGGCGTGCTGCTCCGCTCGCTCGACGGCTCCCGCATCTACGTTCATCGGCGGACGCCCCAGAAGGCTGTGTTCGGGGGCATGCACGACTGCCTGGCCGGCGGCGTCGTCGACCCGGGAGAGACACCCGAGCAGACGGCGCGGCGCGAGCTCTTCGAAGAACTGGGCGTCACCGAGGTCGAACTGTCCCCGATCTCGCGGATCGCGTGGGACGGGACGTGGAACGGTGCGCCGCTGCGGTGCCACCTGTTCGCGTTCGAGGCCCGCTACCACGGGCCGCTGCGCCTTCAACCCAGCGAGGTCACCGACGGCTGGTGGTGGACCGAACGAGAACTGCAGGCACACCTGCAGGACCCGACGTGGCCGTTCGTTCCGGACACGCGGGTCCTGCTGGCCGATTACCTCGGCGGTGGCGGGGTCTAGAGGTACTGACCCGTGTTCGACTCGGTGTCGATGGCCCGGCTGGCGCTGGCGTTCTTCCCGGTGACCAGCGTGCGGATGTAGACGATCCGCTCGCCCTTCTTGCCCGAGATCCTTGCCCAGTCGTCCGGGTTGGTCGTGTTCGGCAGGTCCTCGTTCTCCGAGAACTCGTCGACGATCGAATCGAACACGTGCTGCACTCGTAGGCCGGGCGACCCGGTCTCGAGCACGGACTTGATCGCGTACTTCTTGGAACGGTCCACGATGTTCTGGATCATGGCGCCGGAGTTGAAGTCCTTGAAGAACAGGACCTCCTTGTCGCCGTTCGCGTAGGTGACCTCCAGGAAGCGGTTGTCGTCGCTCTCCGCGTACATCCGGTCCACGACCCGCTCGATCATCGCCTTGACGCAGGCCGCCCGATCGCCGTTGAACTCCGCGAGATCGTCGGCGTGCAGGGGCAGCGTCTCGGTGAGGTACTTCGAGAAGATGTCCTGAGCGGACTCGGCGTCGGGACGCTCGATCTTGATCTTCACGTCGAGCCGCCCGGGCCGCAGGATCGCGGGGTCGATCATGTCCTCGCGGTTGGACGCACCGATCACGATGACGTTCTCGAGTCCCTCGACGCCGTCGATCTCGCTGAGCAGCTGCGGGACGACGGTCGTCTCGACGTCCGACGACACACCCGACCCGCGGGTACGGAAGATCGAGTCCATCTCGTCGAAGAACACGATCACCGGCGTGCCCTCGGACGCCTTCTCCCGGGCGCGCTGGAAGATCATCCGGATGTGCCGCTCGGTCTCACCGACGAACTTGTTGAGCAGCTCGGGGCCCTTGATGTTGAGGAAGTAGGACTTGGCCTCCTTGCTGTCCTCCCCGCGGGCCTCCGCGATCTTCTTGGCGAGCGAGTTGGCGACCGCTTTCGCGATGAGTGTCTTACCGCAGCCCGGCGGGCCGTACAGCAGCACACCCTTGGGCGGGCGGAGCGCGTACTCGTGGAACAGATCCTTGTGGAGGAACGGCAGCTCGACCGCGTCACGGATCTGCTCGATCTGCCGACCGAGGCCGCCGATGTCGTTGTAACCGACGTCCGGCACCTCTTCGAGCACCAAGTCCTCGACCTCGGCCTTGGGGATGCGCTCGAACGCGTACCCGGCCTTCGTGTCGACCAGGAGGGAATCTCCGGGACGCAGGCGGCGCGACGGGGAATCCGGGTCCTTGACGTCGTCCTCCTCGGCGATCTCCGCGAGAGGGGCAGCGAGCCACACGACCCGCTCCTCGTCTGCGTGTCCCACCACCAACGCACGCTGTCCGTCGTCGAGAACCTCACGCAGAGCACAGATCTCACCGACGCTCTCGAACCTCGTGGCCTCGACGATCGTGAGCGCCTCGTTGAGGCGCACCGTCTGGCCCATCCGGAGCGTGTCCGTCTCGACGTTCGGGGAACACGTCAGGCGCATCTTGCGTCCCGACGTGAAGACGTCGACGGTCTGATCCTCGTGAACGGCGAGCAGCACCCCGTAGCCGCTGGGCGGCTGGCCGAGCCTGTCGACCTCCTCGCGGAGAGCGATGAGCTGCTGCCGGGCCTCCTTGAGGGTGTCCATCAGTTTGCCGTTGCGGACGGTGAGCGAATCCACGCGGGATTCGAGTTCGCGCAACTGCTCGGGTGATTCCGCGAGTTGCCTGCGGAGCGCCGAGATCTCTGCCCGCAGCGCATCGAGCTCACGTGCCGCGGCAACCGGGTCCGGATTCTCAGTCGGGTTCATGTGCAGCTCCTCCCAGTCCGATCCATCAACGCTACCGGCAGCGCGAGCAAAGCGGGGTGTGACACGACCTCGAACCGTTCCGAGACACAGCCGCCGACGAACCGTGACGCCCACGGAAGCCCTGGTGACCCATGTTAGCCTTACCTTTCTAAAGGCCGGTCGCGCCCGATCGTGCCCCGAACCGAAAGGCCTCACGGTGTTCATCCGCAAATCCCTCGTCGCCGCCGGCGTGCTGGTCGCCGCCCTCGGAATGACTGCGTGCAGCTCGGACGATTCGTCGGACACGACCTCCTCCAGCACCACGGCAGCCGCCTCGGCCACGACCACGACAGCCTCGGGATCCACGGTGGCTGCGCCGTCCACGGAGGTACTGCAGGAGGAACTCACCACGTTCTTCGACCCCGCCGCCCCTGTCGAGCAGAAGACCGCGGTGATCGAGAACGGTGACCAGCGTGCGGACGTCATCGCCCAGCTGAACGGGGTCCTCGCGGGCTACCCGCTGACGGCGACGGTCGGCGAGGTTGCGGTCGAGGGTGACACCGTCGTGGCCACCACGCAGATCGCCGGCCCGCACGGCGGCGCTCCCGTGCCCGTCACCTTCGTCCAGAAGGACGGCAAGTGGCTGATCTCCGACGCGAGCACGTGCGAGATCCTCGGCATGGGCCGTCTGTCCTGCTCCTGACCCACCCGGCACACCGGAGGGCCTGTCCGCGAACCGCGTGACAGGCCCTCCGTCGTCGTCCGGGGCGTTCAGCCCTTGCTGGGTCGGCGCTGTGGCTTGGGGGTCACGGTGCCCTCGGCGAGCCGACGGGCCGTGACCAGGAACGCGGTGTGCCCCTGCATCCGGTGTTCCGGGCGGACCGCGAGCCCCACGACGTGCCACCCACGCACCATCGACTCCCACGACCGCGGTTCGGTCCAGCACTCCTGCTCGCGCATCGCCTCGACCACCTTCGACAGCTGCGTCGTGGTGGCCACGTAGACGACCAGGACACCGCCGGGGACCAGCGCCTTCGACACGGCCGGCAGCACGTCCCACGGCGCCAGCATGTCCAACACGACGCGGTCGACCTTGCCGTCGACGTCGGCCTCGTACTCGGCGAGGTCGGCGATCGTCAGATCCCAGTTCTCGGGGCGTCCGCCGAAGAACGTCTCGACGTTGCGGACGGCGTGCTCGGCGTGATCCTCACGCACCTCGTACGACGTCACCCGCCCGGTGGGTCCGACGGCGCGCAGCAACGAGCAGGTCAGCGCACCGGAACCCGCCCCCGCCTCGAGGACCCGGGCGCCGGGGAAGATGTCGCCCTCGTGCACGATCTGCGCCGCGTCCTTGGGATAGATCACCTGCGCGCCCCGAGGCATCGAGAGCACGTAGTCGGTGAGCAACGGCCGCAACGCCAGGTACGGGGTGCCGTTGGTCGAGGTGACGACGGTGCCCTCGTCCGTGCCGATCAGCGCGTCGTGCAGGATCCCACCACGATGCGTGTGGAACTCCTTGCCGGGTTCCAGGACCACCGTGTACTTGCGCCCCTTGGCATCGGTGAGTTGGACGCGATCACCGACCTGAAACGGTCCGCTACGTCCCAGTCCGCCTGATGCCATCTCGTGCCCACTCCTGTCGTCGACCGTGCCCGACACCGTGTCGGACCCAGCGCATAGCCTGCCAGGTGTGACCACGAGCGTTCCGATGCACCCTGCCCCCGCTACCGACGGCGCCGGGCGGGCGGACGAGTCGGGACGCCCGCGGCGACTCGCGCTCTCACCCTCGCGGGCGGGCGATTTCAAGCAATGTCCACTGCTGTACCGCTTCCGGGCCATCGATCGGCTTCCCGAGACACCGTCGAAGGCACAGGTGAAGGGCACCGTCGTGCATGCCGCGCTCGAGGCCCTGTTCGCGTTGCCTGCCGGTGAACGCGTGGCCGACCGGGCAAAGGAACTCGTCGAGCCTGCCTGGGATCGGGTACTCGCCGACTCCCCCGAACTCGCCGAACTCATCGGGCCCGCGGACCGAGGGCAGTTCCTGACCGACGCGCGGCGGCTGATCGCGAACTACTACCGGCTGGAGGATCCGACGCGCTTCGATCCGGAGGCGTGCGAACTCCGGGTCGAGACCGAGCTCGACGACGGAGTCCTGCTGCGCGGATTCGTCGACCGCGTCGATGTGTCCCCCACCGGCCTGGTCCGCGTCGTCGACTACAAGACGGGGCGGGCGCCGTGGGAGCTGAGCGAGTCCAAGGCCCTGTTCCAGATGAAGTTCTACGCCCTGGTGCTGCTGCGGACGCGGGGCGTCGTCCCGGCCCGGCTGCAACTGTTGTATCTCGGCGACGGGCAGACCCTCACCTACGACCCCGTCGAGGACGAGCTGCTGCGATTCGAGCGGACGCTGTCGGCGATCTGGCAGGCGATCTCCGAAGCGGGCACCACGGGGGACTTCCGCCCCAATCCGGGCCGATTGTGTGACTGGTGCGACCATAGGTCTCGTTGCCCGGCCTTCGGTGGAACACCGCCCCCGTATCCGGGTTGGCCGGACGTCCCTTCGGAGGGGAGTTCGGAGTTCGAGGAGATAGTCGATTGAGCGATCTGGCCTACTACGTACCGCTCGAGAGCGTGGAGGACGGCGTCGAGAGGTTCGCGTCCACACCTCTGACCGCGAGCACCTGGGCCGACACCATGCAGCACGGGGCTCCGCCGTCGGCGTTGCTGGTCCGCGCGCTCGAGCGTTGCGACGCCCGGCCGGACACCCGCCTCACCCGAGTGGTCGTCGAGATCCTCGGCCCGGTGCCGATCAGCGACATCGAGGTGCGCTCGTGGGTCGAGCGGCCGGGCCGGCGGGTCGAGTTGGTGGTCGCCGAGCTGTGGGCTGCCGGGCCCGACGGTACGGCCCGCGCGGTCGCCCGCGGCACCGGGTGGCGGATGGAGACCGTCGACACCGCTGCGGTGGCGCACACGGCCGACGCCCCGTTGCGTCCGGTGTCCGAGGGCCACGAGCTCCCCATGGACGGGCCGTTCTGGGGTTCGGGGTTCGTCACGAGCCTGGACTGGCGCTGGTTGAAGGAGATCGGCTGCGAGGGTCCCGGCCAGGTGTGGGCACGCCCCAATCCCGTTCTCGTCGAGGGTGAGTCGCTGAGCCCGATCCAACGACTCTTCTCGGTGGTCGACGTCTCCAACGGCGTCGGCGCCAAGATCCATCCGAGTGAGTGGACCTTCCTCAACACCGATCTGACGGTGCACCTGTTCCGGGTGCCGGACGGCGAGTGGATCGGGCTGTCGTCCGAGACGTCGTACGGCCCGGACGGGGTCGGCATGTGCGCCGGGGTCGTCTACGACGAGACGGGGGCCGTCGGCCGGATCAACCAGACGGTCCAGGTCCGGGCCCGCTAGCGGCTTCACCCGCCCCGCCGGCTTCGGACACAGACGGCGGTGACTCCCCGAGGGGAATCACCGCCGTCGACGTGTTCGAGAGTGCCGTGTCAGAAGGCGCGGCAGGACCGGATGTCGGAGGCGAGGATCGCCTTCGCCCCGAGATCGGCCAGCCGGTCCATGACCGCGTTGTGTCCCTTGCGCGGCACCATGGCCCGCACCGCAACCCAGTTCTCGTCCGCGAGCGGCGAGAGGGTCGGCGACTCGAGCCCCGGCGTGACCTTGACGGCCTCGTCGAGCGCCGTCTTGGGGCAGTCGTAGTCGAGCATCAGGTACTGCTGCGCGAACACGACACCCTGCACGCGGGCGATCAGCTGGTTGCGAGCCTTGTCGGTCCGGTCCGAACCCTGACGCTCGATCAGCACGCCCTCGGAGTCGCACAGCGACTCGCCGAAGGCGACGAGGTTGTGCTGACGCAGCGTCCGCCCGGACCCGACGACGTCGGCGATGGCATCGGCGACGCCGAGCTGGATCGAGATCTCCACGGCGCCGTCGAGACGGATGACGGTGGCCTCCAGGCCGCGGGCGGCCAGGTCGGTGCGCACGAGGTTCGGGTACGACGTGGCGATGCGCAGACCGGCGAGGTCCTCGACACTCCAGTCCTTGCCCGCCGGTGCGGCGTACCGGAACGTGGAACCACCGAAACCGAGTGCGAGACGCTCGTCCACGGGCGCACCGGAGTCGCGTGCCAGGTCGCGGCCGGTGATGCCGAGATCCAGCTCGCCGGAACCGACGTAGATCGCAATGTCCTTGGGCCGCAGGAAGAAGAACTCGACGTTGTTGGTGGGATCGAGGACGGTCAGGTCACGAGAATCGGTACGGCGACGGTAGCCGGCCTCGGTCAGGATCTGGCTCGCGGACTCGGAGAGCGATCCCTTGTTGGGTACTGCGACGCGCAGCATGTGGGGTGGTCCTTCCGGGGATGGGTATCAGGAACCCAGGGGTGTCAGTGGCTCGGTGCGGCGATCACAGATGTCGGTACACGTCTTCGAGCTTGAGTCCCTTACCCACCATCAGAACCTGGACCCAGTAGAGCAGCTGAGAAATTTCCTCGGCGAGTGCCTCGTCGGTCTCGTGTTCGGCGGCGATCCAGACCTCACCGGCCTCCTCGAGCACCTTCTTGCCCTGCGCATGGACACCTGCGTCCAGCGCGGCAACGGTGCCGGATCCCTCGGGGCGGGAGGCGGCGCGCTCGGTCAGCTCGGCGAACAGGGATTCGAAGGTCTTCACGGGTATCGATTGTCTCACGAGGCGACGAGCCGCCCGCACTCAGTACTCCAGGACCCGCCGGCTCTCGAACCGCCTGCTCTCGCCGGTGACCGGATCGTCGAATTCGAGGCTCCGCGCGAGAAGCCGCAGCGGGTCGGTGAAGTCGTCGCGATCGCGGCGTCGGAACTGCGGATAGAAGTTGTCGCCCACGATCGGCGCGCCTATCGCGTTCAGGTGCAGCCTCAACTGGTGGGTGCGGCCGGTCCTCGGGTGCAGCCGGTACCGCGCGAGGTCACCGCGGCGCTCGACCAGCTCGATCAGCGTCTCCGAATTCGGTTCTCCTGCTTCCTCGTACGCGGTGAGTTCGCCGTGCACCTTCACGATCCGGCTGCGCACGGTGCGTGGGAACTCGATGTCGCCGCGGTACGGCGCGATCGCCTCGTACACCTTGCGCACGCGTCGGCGCTCGAACATCTCCTGGTACGGGCGGCGCAGGCTGGGATCGGCAGTGCACAGCAGCACCCCCGCCGTCATCCGGTCCAGGCGGTGCACCGGGACCAGGTCCGGTAGGCCCAGGTCGCGCCGCAGACGCACGACGACCGTCTCCCGGATGTGTGCGCCGCGCGGAATCGTCGACAGGAAATGCGGCTTGTCGACGACGACCAGGCCGCCTACGTGATGCAGGACGTCGATGTCGAACGGCACCGGCACCTCCGGTGCCGGCTCCCGGTAGAAGTACACGAACCGGGTGGGCTGGTAGCCGGTCCCGTGGTCGACGACCCGCCCGTGTTCGTCGACCACCTCGCGGGCCGCGATCCGTCCCGCCCAGTCCTCATCGGGATGATGCGTGGTCAGGAACTCGACGATCGTGCGCGCGACCGCAGCCGCGGGCATGCGGATCCGGTCCGGACCGAGACCGTCCCGCACCGGCAGTGGGGCGCGTGCCATCGCCGTCGGTCAGGCGTCGGGCACGCAGGACTCGCACACGAGCACGAGCTCGCGGCCGCCCGTGTCCGGGTAGTTGCGGTACCGCGACGTCGGCTCCTGACACAGGGTGCAGGTGCCGAGGGTGACGGCGTTGCCGGAGAACTGCAGGTTCATCCGCTTGTCGAACACGTACAGCGAACCGTCCCACAAGCCCTCGTCGCCGTAGGCCTCGCCGTACCGGACGATGCCCCCGTCGATCTGGTAGACCTCCTCGAACCCGCGATTGCGCATCAGCGCGGACAACACCTCGCACCGGACACCCCCGGTGCAGTAGGTGACGACCGGCCTGGTCTTGAGGTGGTCGTATCGACCGCTGTCGAGCTCGGACAAGAAGTCTCGCGTGGTCGCGACGTCCGGGACCACGGCGTTGCGGAATCGCCCGATCTCGGCCTCGAACTTGTTGCGCCCGTCGAAGAACACGACGTCGTCGCCACGCTGTTCGACGAGCTCGTGGAGTTCGTCGGGCGACAGGTGGACCCCGCCGCCGACCACCCCGTCCGCGTCGACCTTCAGCTCGTCGGGGGCACCGAAGGTGACGATCTCGGGGCGGACCTTCACCGACAGCCGAGGGAAGTCGTCGCCGGTGCCGTCGGACCACTTGATGTCGGCGTCCTTGAACGGTGCGTACGAGCGCGTTCCCCGCACGTACCGCTTGACGTCGGCGATGTCGCCGCCGACAGTCGCGTTGATGCCGTGCTCGGAGATGAGGATCCGGCCGGTCAGGTTGTTCGACGCGGCGAGGGTCTGCTGCCACAACCGGATCGCCTCGGGGTCGGCGAGTGGCGTGAACCGGTAGAACAGAACGATCTTCGGGGTCGCCATGTCAGGCGGCCTCCTGCCGATGCAGCGCGAACAGATCCGGCACGGTGAGACCCTCGAGCGTCGTGCGGAAGATCCGACGCGGCGACTCGGGGACCGTCGTGATGGACGGAACCACCAGTACCGTGCAGCCCGCCGCCTCCGCCGCGGCGGCGCCGGTGGGCGAATCCTCCACCGCGAGGCACTCGGCGGGCTCGACACCGAGCAGTTCGGCCGCCCGCAGGTACGGCGCGGGATCCGGCTTACCCTCCGGCACCTCGTCGCCGCACACCGAGTGGTCGAAATGCTCGCGCCCGAGCGTGTCGAGCGCGAACTCGCACAGTTCCCGGTCGGTGTTGGTCACGAGCGCCGATCCGAGTCCCGCCGTGCGAACGGTGCGCAACGCCTGCTGTGCGCCCGGCCGCCACGGCAGTCCGGCCTCGAACAGCTTCCCCATCCTCGTGTACAGCCAACTCTTCGCGTCGGCCAGCGCGTCCGGATGCGGATCGAGGTCGAGCGCCGCGAACACCGTGATCAGCGCGTTGTAGCTGGATGCCCCGATGGTCGCCTGGCGGGTCTCCTCCGACATCGGGCCGCCGAGGTGCAGCGACAGCTCGCGGACCCCGATGTCCCACAGGTTCTCCGACTCGAGCAGCGTGCCGTCCATGTCCCACAGGACGGCCCGCAGCGTGCCGGCCTCCGCCGACGTTCGATCAAACATTGAAGTACTTGGCCTCCGGGTGATGCAGGACGAATGCGTCGGTCGACTGCTCGGGATGCAGCTGGACCTCCTCCGACAGCTCGACGCCGATCCGCTCCGGCTCGAGCAGCGCGACGAGCTTGCGCCGATCCTCGAGGTCCGGGCAGGCGCCGTAGCCGAAGGAATAACGCGCGCCCCGGTATTCGAGCTTGAAGAAGTCCTCGACATCCGAGGGGTCCTGCTCGGCGAGGTTGTGACCGCCGGGCAGCACCAGTTCCTCGCGGACCCGGCGGTGCCAGTACTCGGCCAGCGCCTCGGTGAGCTGGACGCCGATGCCGTGCACCTCGAGGTAGTCGCGGTAGGAATTCGCGGCGAACAACTCGTTCGCGAAGTCCGCGATGGGCTGGCCCATCGTCACGAGGTTCATGGGCAGCACGTCGACCTGCCCGTCCTTGCGGGCGTCGTCACGGGAGCGCACGAAGTCCGCGATGCACAGGAACCGATCGCGCTGCTGACGCGGGAACGTGAACCGGAACCGCTCGGGCGCATCGGGGTCCGGTGACTCGAGGACGATCACGTCGTCGCCCTCGGAGACGGCCGGGAAGTATCCGTAGACGACGGCGGCATGCTGGAGCACACCCTCCGTGCTCAGCCGGTCCAGCCAGTACCGCAGGCGCGGACGCCCCTCGGTCTCGACCAGTTCCTCGTACGTCGGGCCGTCGCCGGCCCGCTGACCGCGCAGACCCCACTGCCCCAGGAACAACGCACGCTCGTCGAGTAGACCCGAATACTCGGCCAGTGCGATGCCCTTCACGATGCGGGTACCCCAGAACGGCGGACTCGGCACGACGATGTCGGCGGCGACGTCGGACCGCTCCGGAACCTCGACGGGCGCAGACTCTGCCTTGCGCTTCTCCGCGATCCGCTTGGAGCGCTCATGCCTGGCCTTGCGCTCGGCCGCCTTCTCTGCGGCCGCGATCGCCTCCGGGCTGTCCGGTGCCGGACCCTCGCCGCGCTTGACGGCCATGATCGTGTCCATCAGATGCAGGCCCTCGAACGCGTCCCGCGCGTAGGAAACCTCGCCCTGGTAGACGTCGGACAGATCGTTCTCGACGTACGAGCGGGTGAGCGCCGCACCGCCGAGCAGGACCGGGAACTGCTCCGCGACACCCTTCGCGTTGAGTTCCTCGAGGTTCTCCTTCATCACGACCGTCGACTTCACGAGCAGACCCGACATGCCGATGACGTCGGCCTTCTTGTCGAGAGCGACGTCGAGGATGGTGGCGATCGGCTGCTTGATGCCGATGTTGACGACCTCGTACCCGTTGTTGGACAGGATGATGTCGACGAGGTTCTTACCGATGTCGTGCACGTCGCCCTTGACGGTGGCGAGCACGATCCGGCCCTTGCCCTCGTCGCCGGTCGACTCCATGTGCGGCTCGAGGTACGCGACCGCGGCCTTCATGACCTCGGCCGACTGCAACACGAACGGCAACTGCATCTGGCCGGAGCCGAAGAGCTCGCCGACGGTCTTCATACCCGAGAGCAGGGTCTCGTTGATGATCTCGAGCGGCGGACGCTCGACCATCGCGGCGTCGAGGTCGGCCTCGAGCCCGTTCCGCTCGCCGTCGACGATGCGCCGCTCGAGCCGCTCGAACAGCGGCAGCGCCGCCAACTCCTCGGCCCGTGACTCGCGCGCGGAGGCCGCCGAGACGCCCTCGAACAACTCCATGAGCTTCTGCAGCGGGTCGTACCCCTCGCGGCGACGGTCGTAGACCAGGTCGAGCGCGGTCTCGCGCTGCTCGTCGGGGATGCGCGCCATCGGCAGGATCTTCGACGCATGCACGATCGCCGTGTCGAGGCCGGCTTCCGTGCACTCGTGCAGGAACACCGAGTTCAGCACCTGGCGCGCAGCGGGATTGAGACCGAACGAGATGTTCGAGATACCGAGCGTGAAGTGCACGTCCGGGTAGCGGCGTTTGATCTCGCGGATCGCCTCGATGGTCTCGATGCCGTCGCGGCGGACCTCCTCCTGGCCCGTCGAGATCGGGAACGTCAACGCGTCGATGATGATGTCCGACTGCGACAGGCCCCACGTGGTGGTGATGTCCTGGATCAACCGCTCGGCGATCCGGACCTTGTGCTCGGCGGTGCGGGCCTGGCCCTCCTCGTCGATCGTGAGCGCCACGACCGCGGCACCATGCTCCTTGACCAGCTTCATGATTCGCTGGTAGCGCGAGTTCGGGCCGTCGCCGTCCTCGTAGTTCACCGAGTTGACGGCGCAGCGGCCACCGAGATGCTCGAGCCCGGCGCGGAGCACCTCGGGCTCGGTGGAGTCGAGCATGATCGGCAGCGTCGACGCGGTCGCGAATCGGCTTGCGAGCGCGGCCATGTCGGCGGCGCCGTCACGACCGACGTAGTCGACGTTGAGGTCGAGCATGTGTGCGCCGTCGCGGGTCTGGTCCTTCGCGATGTCGATGCACTTCTGGTAGTCCTCGGCGATCATGGCCTCGCGGAACGCCTTGGAGCCGTTGGAGTTCGTCCGCTCACCGATCATCAGGATCGAGGCGTCCTGATCGAACGGCACCGCCTGGTACAGCGACGACGTCCCGTCCTCGGGCTCCGGCGTGCGCTTCGCCTGCTCGACCCGGCGGACGGCGTCGGCGACCTGACGGATGTGTTCGGGGGTGGTGCCGCAGCAGCCACCGACGAACGACAGACCGAACTCGCTCACGAAGCCCGACAGCGCGACCGCGAGTTCGTCGGCCGACAGCGGGTACTCGGCACCGTTCGGACCCAGCTGCGGCAGACCGGCGTTCGGCATCACCGACACCGGCAGCTTCGAGTGCCGCGACAGGTGGCGCAGGTGCTCGCTCATCTCGTCCGGGCCGGTGGCGCAGTTGAGGCCGATCATGTCGATGCCGAGCGGCTCGAGCGCCGTGAGCGCGGCGCCGATCTCGCTGCCGAGCAGCATCGTGCCGGTCGTCTCGACCGTGACGTGGGTGATGATCGGCAGGCGGCGCCCCAGCTTCTCCATCGCGTGCTGGCTGCCGATGATCGCGGCCTTCACCTGGAGCAGGTCCTGGCAGGTCTCGACGAGGATCGCGTCGGCGCCCCCCTCGATCATGCCGAGCGCAGACTCGGTGTAGGCGTCACGCAGTACCGCGAACGGGGCGTGGCCGAGGGTGGGCAGCTTGGTGCCCGGACCCATCGAGCCGAGCACGAACCGGCCCATGCCGTCGCGGCCGGGACCCATCTCGTCCGCGACCTCGCGGGCGATCCGGGTACCGCGCTCGGACAGGTCCCGGATGCGGTGGGCGATGTCGTAGTCGGCGAGGTTCGGGAGGTTGCAACCGAAAGTGTTGGTTTCGACCGCGTCGGCGCCGGCCTCGAAGTACGCGCGGTGGATGTCGCGCAGCACGTCGGGACGGGTCTCGTTGAGAATCTCGTTGCAGCCTTCGAGCCCGAGGAAGTCGTCGAGAGTCAGATCCGCGGCCTGCAACATCGTGCCCATGGCGCCGTCGCCGATGACAACGCGCTGCTTCAGCGCATCGAGCAGGGCAGAGTGGAATGGTGCAGACATGCCGTCCACAGTAGTGGGCGGCTCGTCGGCCCCTGGTCGTAGGCTGGGTGGGTGAGTTCACCCGAGTTCCCCGACACCTCCGCTGCGGACGAAACCGACGCGGACGTGCCACCCCTGCGCGATCCCGTGCTGATCGCCGCTTTCGAAGGCTGGAACGATGCCGGCGACGCCGCCAGCGGGGCCGTCGAGCACCTCGAGTTGACGTGGGACGCCAAGCCGCTCGCCGAGCTGGACTCCGAGGACTACTACGACTACCAGGTCAACCGGCCCATCATCCGGCAGGTCGACGGCGTCACCCGCGAGATCGTCTGGCCCACCACCCAGTTGTCCCTGTGCACCCCTCCGGGCAGCGACCGCGACGTGCTGCTGCTGCGCGGTATCGAGCCGAACATGCGCTGGCGCAGCTATTGCGACGAGCTGCTCGAGTTCGTCGAGGAGCTCGGCGTGCACACGGTGGTGATCCTGGGCGCGCTCCTGGCGGACACCCCGCACAGCCGACCGGTGCCCGTGACCGGCACGGCGCACAGCATCGAGGCCGCCGAGCAGTTCAGCCTCGAGAAGTCCCGCTACGAGGGCCCGACCGGAATCGCCGGCGTGCTGCAGGACGCGTGCGTCAAGGCGGGCGTTCCTGCCGTCTCGTTCTGGGCCGCGGTCCCCCACTACGTGTCGCAGCCGCCCAATCCCAAGGCGACGGTCGCGCTGCTCCAGCGCGTCGAGGAGGTCCTCGACATCGAGGTGCCGCTCGGTGATCTGCCCAACCAGGCAGAGGACTGGGAGGAGTCGGTGTCGGAGATGACCCGCGACGACGAGGAGATCGCCGAGTACGTGCGCTCGCTCGAGGAACGCGGCGACGCCGAGACCGACATCTCCGACGCGATCTCCAAGATCGACGGGGACGCGCTGGCGGCCGAGTTCGAGCGCTATCTGCGTCGCCGCGGACCGGGGCGTTTCGGGGCGTGACGGCGGACGGCGCCGCCGGTCCGCGCGCGACGCTGCAACGCTCGGCGCTGTACGCCGGCGGATTCCTGGGTCCGTTCGGCGGCGGTGTCGTCACGTCGATGCTCCCCGAGATCGGCGACGGACTCGGGACCGACGCCGCTGCGGCGGCGTCCTCGCTCACCGCCTATCTGCTTCCGTTCGCGCTCGTCATGCTCGTCTCGGGCACGCTCGGCGCACGCTGGGGTCGGATGCGGACCGTGCGGGTGGCGTACGGGGTGTACCTCGCGGCGTCGCTGGCCTGTTTCGCGGCCCCGACACTCGAACTGTTCCTCGGTGCCCGCGTTCTCCAGGGCTGCGCGAACGCGTTCACCACTCCCCTGCTGCTGGCGACGCTCGCCGCGATGACGCCGCAACACAAGCTCGGCCGCGCCCTCGGCGCGTTCGGCGCGCTGCAGGCGGCCGGGCAGACCAGCGCCCCGCTGATCGGCGGCCTGGCCGCCGAAGCCGACTGGCGTCTGGCATTCCTCGCGATCGCCCTCGTCGCCGCGCTGCTCGGCGCGGTGGGCCTGCCCGACGCCGCACGCACCATTCCGGCCGACACCGGAGCCCGGCTGCGCGACGCGTTGCGGCCGGACGTGCTCCGAGTGGGTGTCGTCGCCCTGCTCGGGTGGGGAGCTCTCGGCGGCCTCGGATTCCTGCTCGCCTTCCGCGCCGAGGACGTCTTCGGCATGAGCCCGGCCGCCCGCGGGCTGCTGCTGACCGGCTTCGGCGTCGCAGGCATCCTCACCGCGCGCCCGGTCGGCACCCTGATCGACCGGATCGGCGCCCGCAGGACGGTCGTGCTGGGCGCCGTCGCCGGCGCCACGCTCGTGGCCGTGGCGGGAACCGTCGGCTACGTCGCAGTCGCGGCGATCGCCTGGTTCGTTGCCGGGGTCGCGTCGCAGTTCCTGCTGGTCGGCGTCAATGCCGCAGTTCTGGGCGCCGAGGGCGGCAACCGCGGCGGCGCGGTGTCGGTGGTGCAGTCGTTCCGGTTCTCGGGAGCGGCACTCGCGCCGCTCACCCTCACCCCGTTGTACGCGACCCATCCGAGCGTGAGCTTCCTGGTGCCCGCGCTGCTTCTCGCGATCCTGCCGCCGCTGCTCATGCCCCGGGGCCCGCGCGCCGACTGAAGCGCCCTCGACCTCCGTAGCCGATCTCGAGACAGGCGCCCGAACACGCGACATTCGCCGCGATGATTCGGCAATTCCTTATGTTCCGTCCCCTACCGACTTCCGAGCGACACGCCGCTCAGGTTTCGGAGTTTCTACTGGTTCCGTAGTGCACAGAGTGACTACTGTGACGAATGTGAGCATCACCGACGTTGCCCCGAATCCTCGCCCCGAGCGCAGCATCGACATCTACCGCCGCGCCGTGGCCTGGCTGGAAGGCGCACTGCCCAACGGCTGGACCGTGTCGGCGGATCGCCCCCGCTCCCCCGCCGCACCCAATCGACTTCTCGTCACCGCCCCCGACGGCGACACCGTCTCGTACGCGATCGTGACGTCCAAGGGCGTACTGAGCGGCGACATCGCCCGCATCGCGAACGAACTGTCCGACAGCGACCGCGGGTTCGTGTGCGCGCACTACCTGTCCGACCCGGTGCGCCGCCAACTCGACTCGCACGGCATCTCCTACGCCGACGCCACGGGCAACCTCACGCTCGTCGCGGACCGGCCGGCGATCTGGGTGCGGAACCGAGGTGCGGACGCGGACCCGTGGCGCGGCCCGGGTCGCCCGTCCGGCGTCCTCACCGGTGAGCCGTCCGAACGCGTCGTGCGCGCTCTCGCCGATCACGTCGGCGAAATGTCGGTGCCCGAATTGATCAAGCTCTCGGGCGCCTCGACGGGTGCCGCTTACCGCGTCGTGGAAGTGCTCTTCGAGCGCGAACTCCTCAGCCGGATGCCCCGCGGCCCCGTCACCGACGTCCGCTGGGAGCACATGCTGCGGGCGTGGGCCACCGATCGCAAGCCCTGTCGCACGCGGCGTTTCGCGTCGCCCGACGGCCTCGACGACCTGCGGTCCCGACTCGCCGCGAGCAGCGGGGACCCGGGCTACGCGGTCACCGGGATCGGTGCCACCGACTACGCCCGGCCCGACGTGCTCGAACTGTATGCCGACGACGTCGACGCCTTCGCATCCGAGTTCGATCTGCGCCCCGTCGACGGCGGTGGCGATGTCGTGATCGCCACGCCGTGGTCGGCGGTGGTGTTCGAGCGCATGCAGATCCGCGAGGGACTGCGCTGCGTCGCCCCGTCGCACGCCTACGCAGACCTCGTCGCCGGTCCGTTCCGGCACCCCGATGCCGCCGACTACCAGCTGACGACGATGCGCGCGGACGAGTCCGGCTGGCGCCGCGAGATGCGCCGAGCGCGGTGACCGACCGGCGTGTTCGCTCGTCGGAGGGCCGACGCCCTAGGCTGTCACGGTGAGCGATTCAGGTGACCCGCGCGCGTCCGCCGCGGACGTCGACTTCGCCGTGCGCGAGGACCGGTTGCGACTGTTCTCCTTCACCACGGCGGAGAAACGCACCGACTACCTGTGGGTGATGCGGGCGTTCGACCACGCGCGTGCCAACTACGTTGTCCTGCTGCATGCCGGCGAGGTCGCCGACATCCTCGCCCGTATCGCCGACGACGACCCGTCGGGCGCTCTCACCGCCGGTGAGATCCCGCCCCTGCTCGACCAGTTGCACACGTGGGGCGTGCTCGAACGCAGCTACGACGGCAGCCGCGCCGCGACGCTCGCCGAGTACCGGAACCGGCACTTCGTGTACCAGTTCAGCCAGGCCGGCTACCTCGCGTTCCGAGCGGTCGAGGACCTGCTGGGTGCACGGCTCGAGGACGCGACGCTCTCCCGGCTCGCGCTGCCCGACCTGTTGTCCGACCTCGAGGAACTCGCGCAGGCGAACCGCTGCGGCGACGGTGATCTCATCTATCGCAAGCTCGCACGGCTGGATTCGACGCTCACCGACATGGCGGCCCGCGCTGCCCAGTTCTATCTGATGCTGGGCGATCTGGTGCGCACGACGGAGATCACGCCGGAGGCGTTCCTCTCGCACAAGGACGCGCTGCTCAGTCACATGCGCGAGTTCAGTTCCGACCTCGCGCGGTACGCGCCGAAGCTCGGTGCCGCGATCGAGAACGTGGAGGCGACCGGCATCGAATCGCTGATCACCCGTGCCGCCGCGAGCGACGACCGGGTGTTCCTCTCCCGCGAGGAGCGCGAATCCGATTGGCGGGCGCGGTGGTCGGGCCTGGCGCAGTGGTTCGTCGCGGCCGCCGGGCCGAGCGAGTCGGACAGGCTGCGCGAGGGCACGATGAGCGCGATCGCGGCAGTGCTCTCGCTGCTGCGCCGCGTCACCGAGACCAGACGCGGCGGCGTGAGCCGCGAGAGTCAGTTGCGGCACCTGGCCGGCTGGTTCGCCGCGACCCCGGACGAGGAATCGGCCCACGCGCTGTTCCAGCTCGTCTTCGACCTGGGTCGCCCTCGACACCTGTCGATGGTGCACCCGGACGCGGACATCATTCCCGAGTCCCGGTCGTGGTGGGACGCCACTCCGGTGGAGATCTCCCGCACGCTCGCCGAGACCGGCCGGGCCGCCCAGCCCGGTATGCCGTCGCGCATGCAGCGCAACGAAGGCAGCATCCGCCGCCTCCGGGAGGAACAACTCGCCGCCCAGCGGGCGCGGGCGATCGCGGCGTCGTCGCTGGCGGCTTCCGGCGCGTACGACCGGGTGCTCGACGAGCAGGAGACCGACGTCCTGCTCAGTCTGCTCAATGCCGCACTCACCGCCCGGGTGCCGGTCACCGGATCCGTTCCCAGCTCCACCGGGTCGGAGAACGGCGTCAAGCTCACACTGAGCCCGCACGGGGAATCGACCGTCGTGCACACCGCTCGCGGCAGGCTCCACCTGGACGGACTGCGGGTGAGTGTCCGATGAGGAACCGTTCCGTCTCCCCACTCGACCTCGATTCGTACCAGCGAGCCGCGCGGGTAATCCTCTCGAATCACCTTGTGACGCAGACGTATCCTGATCGCCTCGCGCTGCCGCTGCTGCGCCGGTGGGCCACCGAGCTGCGCGACGACCTGCTCGAGTTGTTCGGCTACCGACTCGAGGTCACCGAGACCACCGCGCGTCTGTTCACAGTGACGGACCGGCTCGAACCCGGCGCGCCCGCCCGCACCGGCACCGATCGCCCCTTCGACCGGCATCGCTACGCGTACCTGGCGCTCGCCCTCGCCGCGCTCGGCCGCGCCGGCAACCAGATCACCCTGTCGGAGCTGGCCGATCACGTCGCATCCGAGGCTACGCAGGTCGCCGGAGTGACACTGTCCACCGACCGCGCGGCAGACCGGGACGCGTTCGTCGACGCCGTCGGCTGGCTCGCCGCGCGCGGCGCGATCGTCCTCGCCGACGGTGACGCGGGCGGATGGGCGTCGAATCCCGATGCGGGAGAGGCGCTCTACGACATCGACCGCTCGGTCGTGGTGGCGCTGTTCCGGCCGCCCCGGGCACTGCAGCACGTGACGTCGGTGCGCTCGCTGCTCACCGGTGAGCCGGCGCCCCTCGACGACGACATCACCGCCTACCGACCCACCGACGCGCGCGAGACTGCCCGGCGGATGCGGCGCGCCCTCGTCGAGCGTCCGGTCGTGTACGCCGACGCCCTCACCGACGACGAGCGACTGCAGCTGGCGCTGCCGCGCACCGCCGCCGACGTCGAGGATCTCACCGGGCTCGTGGCCGAGCGCCGCGCCGAGGGCATCGCGATGATCGATCCGTCCGGTCGGATGTCCGACGTGCGGTTCCCGAGCACCGGCACCATCGCACAGGTCGCGTTGCTCCTGGCCGGCGAGATGGCCGACCGGGTCCTCGATCTCGATGCTGCCCCGCTCCCCCGGCACCCGCTGCCGACCACCGATCAGGCCGAGCTGATCGAGCGGCTGGACTCGGCGATCCCCCGATCGGGGATCTTCGAGCACTTGGCCGACCCGTTCGAGTCGGCCGAGTCAGCGGAGTCGGCGGGATACGCCGCCGACGACCGTGACGACCCGATCGAACCCGCCCGCTACGCGCTCCTCGACGACGACTGGGTGACCGGGGCCGTCGACGAACTGGTACTCCGGTTCGGGCGCACCTTCGCCGCGCAGTGGCAGGCGGACCGCAACGGCTTGCGCCGCAACGCCGTCGCGCTCCTCGATCGGTTGCAGCTCGTCCGCAGTGTCGACGGCGGCGTACTCGTGCTGCCGCCGATCGCCCGGTTCCGTGGCGTCGTCGTCAACATCCGCGACCGGAGCGCCCAGTCCGAGTTGTTCCACGGACCGGTCTCCGCCGAGAAGCACTCCTAGAGAAGTAGAGGCATTTTTCGCATGGCATCTGCGCGTTTCAAGCCGACCCGCGCCGGGATCATCAATCTCTGGGACTACCGCGACCAGGAGTTCTCGTTCGCGGACGGCCGGCTGGTGCTCCGGGGCCCGAACGGTTCGGGCAAGACGAAGGCGCTCGAGGTGCTGTTCCCGTTCGTGTTCGACGGACGCATCGAGCCGCGGCGACTGAACCCGTTCGCGGGCGAGGAACGGACGATGAAGTCCAATCTGCTGTATCGGGGCCAGGATTCGGCGCACTCCTACGTGTGGATGGAGTTCGCCCGCGGGCCGCAGGACGACCCCGAGGCGGTCACCGTCGGAATCGGCATGCGCGCGAGCCGGCAGAACGACAAGGTCACCCGGTGGTACTTCGTCGCCGACGGCCGGGTCGGCGTGGACTTCTCGCTCCTCGGCGACGACGACCGGCCGTTGACGAGGAAGCAGCTCGCCGAACAGCTCGGCAGCGACGCGATCACCGACCGCCCCGTCGACTACCGCGCCGCCATCGATGCGCGGCTGTTCGGGCTCGGCGCCGAACGATACGACCAGCTGATCAACCTGATCCTGACGCTGCGGCGTCCGCAGCTGGCGAAGAACCTCGACCCCAAGGGGCTGTCGCAGGCCCTCACGGACGGTCTGCGCCCGCTCGACGAGCAGCTCGTGCTCGAAGCGGCCCGCTCCTTCAGCGACATGGAGGAGGTAGGCCGCGCCCTCGAGGGTCTGGCCGCCGCGGATCAGGCGGCGCAGAGCTTCGTGACCGTGTACTCGAAGTATCTGGCGCAGCAGGCTCGCACGGACGTCGAACAGGTGGCGCGACGCCTCGAATCGGTGGACCGCGCCCGGTCGGTGCTCGACGCGGCGGTCGCGCTGCAATCGTCGCGACAGGAGGAGCGACTGCTCGCCGAGGACCGCTTCACCTCCGCCGAGCGCGCCCTCGAGCAGGCCCGCGCCGACCTCGACACCCTGCAACGCTCGGGTGCCTACGAGGGCAAACAGCAGCTCGACGACCTCGCGGCCGCCGTCGCACAGCTGAAGCTGTCGACCGAGCAGCAGGCAGACAAGGCCCGCAAGGCGCAGGCCACGCTCGAACAGCGCACCGGCGAGGCAACGCGCGCCACCGAATCGGTGCGGACCGCCACCGCGGCACTGGTACGCGCGGAGACCGAACTGGCCGAGGCCGCCGAGCAGGCCGGCATCGCGTGGACCCCGCTGCCGGAGGGCTCGCGATCGGATCAGATCATCGCCGCGGTCCGCGGGCACGCCGAGGAACGCGACGGCGACGTCCGCGCCGTGCGCGCCGCCCTCGCCACCGTCGAGAAGGCGAACACCGAACGCGAACGCGCGGACCGGGCCGCCGACAAGGGACGCGAACTGCTCGAGGCCGCACAGGCCGCGGTCGCCGAAGCCGAGGCGACGGTGGAGCTGGCCCGGGCGGATTGCGCGGCGGCGTTGCGCTCCTGGTGGACCGAGCATTCCGCCGACTACGCCGCGATCGGCGTGACCGCGGACCTTTTCGCGGCACTGGACAAGGCGCTCGCGCAGGCCGGCGACGACGACTCCCCCAGTCTGAGCACCGTGCTGCACGAGCACGTCGAATCCGCACTCGACGAGCAGCGGGCCCGCCGCCGCGAGGCCGCCGCCGCGCAGGCGGCCGCGACCGCCCGGATCGCGGAACTGCAGACCGACCGCAAGCACGTCGCCGCCGAGAAGGACGACGCCCCTGCCCGATTCGCGTCCCGCACCGGGGACCGCAGCGAACTGCCCGGAGCTCCGCTGTGGCGTCTCGTGCGCTTCGCCGACGACGTCGAACCCGTCATCGCTGCAGGCGTCGAGTCCGCGCTCGCTGCCGCGAACCTCCTCGACGGGTGGGTGCTTCCCACCGACGATGCGCCGGCCGACATCGAGTCCGAGCAGTTCCTCGAGCCGCTGCCGGAAGACCGCCGCCCGCAGGGCGCGACCCTCGCCGACGTGCTCGCCGTGGAAAGCGATACCGGAGTGCCCGAAGAGCGGGTCCGGGCGATCCTCGACTCGGTCTCGCTGGACCGCGACGGCAGCGCCCGCGACACGCACGTCGGGATCGGAGTCGACGGACGGTTCTGGCAGGGCATCGCGCGGGGCCGGCACGTCAAGGCCGACGCCGAGTACATCGGCACCACGGCGCGCGAACGTCGACGCGCCCAGCGCATCGACGAACTCGACGCCGAGATCACCGCGGCGGAGGACGCCCGGACCGCCGCCCGCGCGGTCGAAGGCGACGCGAAGGCACTGCTCGACACGCTCGCGGGTGCCGCGAAGTCGCTTCCGCGCACCGGTGCCGTCCTCGCCGCGCTCAAGAAGCTGACCGAAGCTGCCGGAGCGCTGCGAACCCGGTCGGAGTCGACCGAGTCGTCCGGCCAGGAACTCGACCAGGCCATCGCCGATCACACGGCGAAGGAGAAGCAACTTCGCGCCGTCGCGGTTGCGCATCGGGTGTCGCACCACGCCCGTGACGTCGATGCCCTCGCCGCGTCGATCCGCCACTTCGAGAGCCAGGGCGAACAGCTGTTGCGCTGCCGCCGGGAGCACGAGAAGGAACTGGAACTCCATCGTGAGGCCGAGGACCGGCTCGAGGAGGCCCGCGGCAACACCGAGGAGTTCGTCGAGGAGGCAGCGGTCGCCGAGGAGAACTACGCGCAGCAAGTCTCGCGCCTCGAGACGCTGCGCGAGGCGTTGGGAGCGAGCGCCGAACAGATCGATGCCGATCTCGAGGAAGCGCGGGCGCGGATCGAGGTGTGCAAGACCGAACAGCGGGCGGCACGCAAGGCCTACGACGCGGCGGTCGAGCAGATCGGCAAGGCCGAGGGTGCCCACAACGCAGCCGTCGAAGGACTGCGCAGCGCGCTCACCGAGACCCGGACCGACGCCGACCGACTGGCACCGTACGCGCGACGTGACCTCCTCGACCTGCTGCGCGTCGAGGGCGAGCACACCTGGCCGCAGAGTGCGGCCGCGTGGCTCACCGCGGACCAGCTCGTCTACCGGATCGTCACCGAGGGCGATCCGGACGCACCGATCCTGCCGGCCGAGGTCGCGGCGCTCTATCGCGCGATGGACGCCGCGACCGCGTCCGTCCGGACCAGCGAGAACGCGAAGAAGTCGACCCGGTCGGCGCTCACCGCGGCACTGCAGGACTTCGACGCGCAACTGGCCGCGGCTGGTCAGGACTACCGCCTGCAGTGGGACGCGCCGGACGGGCTGACCGTCGTCCGAGTCCAGGACGATCAGGGCTACTCGTCGATCGGCGAGTTCTCGACGCGGATCGCGGCGGCACGTCAGGACCAGGAGGTCCTGCTCACCGACTCCGAGCGGCGCATCCTCGAGGACGCGCTGCTGACCGGCCTCGCCCAGCAGATCCACGAGCGCACCGCGGACGCCCGTGACCTGATCGCCCAGATGGGTGCCGAGATGCGCGAGCGGCGCATGTCGTCGGGCAGCACGATCGGCGTGCACTGGGTACTCGCCGACAACCTCGACGACACCTCCCGTGCAGTGTCCAAGCTGTTGGACCGCGCGCCCGCGGCGTTGAGTGCCGACGAGCTGGCGACCATCCGCGCCCACTTCGCGGCGCAGGTGCGCATCGCCCGGGCCGCGCACCCGGAGCGCTCGTACCCCGAGATCCTCGCGTCGGCGCTCGACTACCGCCGGTGGCGGGTGTTCTCGTTCACATTGATCGGCGGGGACGGCAGCGAGGACCGTCTCACCGTGGCGCGGCACAGCGCGCTGTCCGGTGGCGAGCAGTCGGTATCCCTGCACCTTCCGCTGTTCGCTGCCGCGCACGTGATGCTCTCGTCGGCCGATCCGCACTCGCCCCGCCTGCTGGGCCTCGACGAGGCCTTCGCTGGTGTCGACGACAACGGGCGCAGCGAATTGCTGGGTCTGAGTGTCCAGTTCGATCTCGACCTGTTCATGACCGGCTACGACCTCTGGATCACGTACCCGGGCGTTCCGGGGTGCGCGCACTACGACCTGGCGCACTCGACAGCCGAACAGAGCGTCAGCGCGGCACTGCTCGTCTGGTCCGGCGGCGACCTGCTCGCCGAGCACGACGGCAGCGATCTCGCCCGGGCCCTGGGGTCACCGCTGCGCCGCCGCGTCCCCGCCACGGCGGACGGTGGTCTGGAGTTCGCGGACGCGTAGGGACGCCGGGCGGCGCCGTTCGTTGCCCCCACCCGAGGAGGCCGACGGGTCGAGGCACGGGGTCGCAGACATGTATCGGTCGGCGGCGGTGATGTCACGAACCGATGTCACGAACCGGTCTCGTGGGCGCCGATCGCGGTTCATCTTCGCGCTCGTGTGGAGCCGATTGCGGGGCTGGAAGGTCACGACGAGGGGTTTCCCTCCCCCACCCGAGCCACGAGGAAAGGCTCACCTACCAGGCCTGAGGGCACAAAGCCCGTAACGACACGCCGACAGATTTGTGATCTGAATCACTTTCGGTGCCGAGAGTGGCGCTCGTCTCGATCACTTGAAGATCTTTGGTAACGGCCTGTTATCTGGTTGTGACATTGCCGTGACCACCCGGTGATCCGACGGTCTCGATCCCGAGGACCACTTCCGATGATACCGGTGTTCACGCCCGACGCGGCTGCACCCGCAGCCCCCAGCCGGAGCATGAGCCTTGCACAACACTCCTGACTGCACGACCGATCGCAAGAGCGGCACCCAGCGCGGACTCCTGTCGCGAGCCCGTGTCGCCGTCCTCGCAACCGCCACCGTCGCCGGGCTCTGCGCCGGCAACCTCGCGACCGGACCGGTCGCCTCCGCGAGCGTCACGCCTTCGTTACCCACCGCGCCCGCCCAGTTCCTCGACACCGCCGGCCTGCTGAAGGCGCTCGAGCTGCCCCAGTCCTCGACCGCTCCCGCACCCGTCCCGCAGGCGCGCGTCGTGCCGGAACCTGCACTGCCGGCACCCCCGCCCCCGCCGGCCCCCGCGTCCGTCACCCTGGACGAGCTCGTCAACATCGTCCCGCAGGTGGCGCCCGACCGCTTGGCACAGTACGTCGCACCGCTCAACGAGGCACTCGCGAAGGCCGCGATCGACACCCCGCTCCGCAAGGCCGCATTCATCGCCCAGCTCGTGGTCGAATCCGACTCGTTCCGCACGTTCGAGGAGTACGCGTCCGGTCGCGCCTACGAGGGCCGCTCGGATCTCGGCAACTTCGCACCCGGCGACGGCGAGCGGTTCAAGGGTCGCGGCGCAATCCAGGTGACCGGACGCCACAACTACGAGAGTGTGAGCCAGTACCTCGGGATCGACTTCGTCGCGAACCCCGAGCTGATGGCGACACCGGAGAACGCCTTCGAGACCGCCGCCTGGTACTGGCAGTCCCGCAACCTCAATGCCGTGTCGGACTCCGGCAGCATCGAGAGCGTCTCCCGCATCGTCAACGGCGGGACCCACGGCCTGCCGCAGCGCATCGACAGCTTCCAGCGCGCGCTCTCCGTCTTCCACTGACGGCCCACCTCGTCGCCCCCTGCCGGACACCCCGTCCGGCAGGGGGCGATTCGCGTTGAACCCGCGTCGATTGAAAGTTCGGCTCCCCGAACTCTATAGTACGAATAAGCGAATCACCGCGCGTTCGGTGCTCGCTGCCCGTACCCGGCAAGTTCGACGAGCGGAGTCCCGTGAGCACCGAGATCGACGCCCCCACCCCGCTCCGACGGCGCGGTGGGGGTCTGCGCTCCGTAGCCCTCATGGGTCCCGCTTTCGTCGCCGCAATCGCATACGTCGACCCGGGCAACGTCGCGGCCAATCTCACCGCCGGCGCCAAGTACGGCTACCTCCTCGTGTGGGTACTCGTGCTCGCGAACGCGATGGCGGTCCTGATCCAGTACCTCTCGGCGAAGCTCGGCCTGGTCACCGGGCGATCCCTGCCGGAGATGCTGGGCCGGCGACTGCGGAAGGGCAACCGCCGCGCGTTCTGGCTGCAAGCGGAGGCGATGGCCGCCGCGACCGACCTCGCAGAAGTGATCGGCGGCGCCATCGCGCTGCATCTGCTGTTCGGCCTGCCTCTGTTCGTCGGCGGCCTGGTCACCGGCGTGGTGTCGATGGTCATCCTGTCCGTCCAGTCGCGCCGCGGCCAACGCACCTTCGAATTCGTGGTGATGGGACTGCTGGCGATCATCACGATCGGCTTCCTCGCCGGACTGTTCTTCACCGATGTCGCGGTCGGCGAGGCGGCGACCGGCCTGCTGCCGCGCTTCGAGGGCACCGAGACCGTGCTGCTCGCGGCCGGCATGCTCGGGGCCACCGTCATGCCGCACGCCATCTACGTGCACTCCGCACTCGCCCGCGATCGGCACGGCGCGGCAGGGCACGGCCCTCGCCTGCACCGTCTGTTGCGGGTCACGCGATGGGACGTCACGGCGGCACTCGTCGTGGCAGGCGGAGTCAACATCGGCATGCTGCTCCTCGCCGCGTCGGCGTTGCGCGGGGTCCCGGGCACCGACAGTATCGAGGGCGCCCACGCCGCCATCCAGGCGTCGCTCGGCCCCGGCATAGCGGTCGTCTTCGCCGTCGGCCTGCTCGCATCCGGCCTGGCGTCGACATCGGTGGGGTGCGCCGCCGGGTCCGAGATCATGCACGGCCTGCTGAACATGCGGATCCCGGTACTCACCCGACGAGTAGTCACCCTCATCCCCGCTCTGATCGTGCTCGGGATCGGCGTCGATCCGACGTACGCGCTCGTGATCAGTCAGGTCGTGCTGAGCCTGTGCATCCCGTTCGCACTGGTCCCACTCGTGCGGATGACGTCGGATCCCGAGTTGATGGGTCCCGAACGGAACGCCCCCGCCACCACCGCCGTCGCGTGGCTCTGTGTCGGACTCGTCACGGCCCTGAACATCGCGCTGTTGTGGCTGACCGTGACGGGGTCGGGGTAGCGGGAGGTCCGCGATCAGGGCAGGGACCACACCACCGTGGTCGCGAGCCAGAACACGACTGCCGCCACTGCGAGGAATCCCACCGAGATCACCAGCCCGATCGTGTCGACGCGCCCGCTCGACGCGTCGCGCGGTTCGAGCCAGAAACGCAGGACTCGGGTGACCACGGGCATCACCACCCACGTCAGCAGACACACCGAGGCGATGTTGCCGATCAGCAGACTCGCCCACAGGGGCGCGTCCGGCCACAACTCGTCGATGGTGATGGTGAGAACCACGACCAGCGGGTACAGCCCCACCAGCACCGACAACGCGGTCTTCCACGACGGCACCTTCGCCTCCCCGGCCCCGCCCGCCGAGAACCACGATCCGTACGGGCTCGGGATCGGCCGCACGGTGAAGTCCCTGAACTCCTGCCCCTCCGCGAGCAGCGCCGCCCGTTCCGGTGACCCGAGCCACCGGTCGAGGTCGGCCTGGGAATCGAACGTGAACAAGATCGTCCAGTCCTCCTGCACCCCCGGGATCGGAGGGTGCCACTCTGAGCCCCGAAAGCCCGGGAACGTCTTCTCCGCGTCGGTGATTCGGTGCTGCCACGCCACGAACTCGGGCTCGCGGCCCGGCACCGGCGGATGCGACACCACGACGGTCACCGCCTCCGAAGCGTTCTCGGGCAGCACGTTCTGGGTGGGTGTCTCGGCGAACAGAGCGGCGCCGCCGTCCACCAGTTTCCGCCGCCGGCCGCTGTCGAGCCAGGCGCGGAGGTGATCGAGCGAATCGAAGCTGTACACCACCGACCACTCGGAGCCGCCCATCGACGGCGGCACCATCTCCGAACCGAGGAAACCGACGAACGTCGCTGCGGCCGAATCCACTTCGCCCTGCCATCGCCGGAAGTCGGCGTCGGCCCCCGGGCGGAGCCGATGGGTGACGACGACCGTCGCGGGTCGAGGATTGCTCGCAGGCGGCTCGGGCGCCATGTCAGTACGGATGTTTGTCGGGCTTCTCGGCCCACGTCGCGTACGCAGCGGCGCCCAGGTCGGCGCGCAGTTGCTCGACCTTGATGGACCGCTCCGCGAGCGGACGGGTGAAATCCTCGTACTGGAACGCGTCGTCGAAGCCGATGTGGCTCGTGGCCGCCAGATCACTCGCGAAGTACACCGCGTCGAGCCGTGACCAGTAGATCGCACTCATACACATCGGACACGGCGCCCCGCATGTGTAGATCTCCATCCCCATCAACATCCGTGCCCGTTCGGGTACCCGATCCGGCGAGCCCTCCGGCCGCGGCACCAGCTTCAGGGTGGACTCGTCGACATGCTCGCGCGAGATGCTCGGCGCCGCCGCGTTGAGTACCTGGACGGCCTTGCGGATGGCCTCGATCTCGCCGTGGGCCGTGACGTCGCCGGTGAGCAGGACGCGGTTCTGGCCGCGCGCGACGATGTCCCCGTCACGGGCGATCACCGCCCCGAACGGACCACCCCAGTTGTTCTCGACCGACTCGATCGCGAGTCGGCACGCCTCGTTCATGAGCTCGTCCGGTGTCATGGCCGACCGCCTCCACACGTCGCAGGGACCCCCACAATCTAACGACCAGGTGAGGCGCACCACAGCGGTTTGGCGTCGAACATGCAGATGACCAGGGGATTTGCCGCATATCAGGGTCGTTGCAATTCCCGCCTCGGGCTGACAGCCCCGAGAGCGCGGTGTCTACTCGTAGGACCCGACGACGTGACCGACCCGATCGGATCGAGGTGACCGCACATGCCGGTGTGGCGATTGCGCGACTTCCAGAACGACGACCTGGACCAGGCCATCCAGATCTGGGACCAGAGTCGCATCCCGGGCTCGTCCGAACCGGTGTTCACACTCGCGGAGGTGATGGCGGCGGCCCGCGCCGGCCAGCCCGCGGTGGTCGCAACCGTCGGGGACGAACTGGTGGGCATGGCGGTCGCACAGGTGCACGGCGAACGGGCGTGGATCCTGCTCGTCGCGCTCGGCTCGCGCTGGCGCAACCGTGGCATCGGGAGCGCCCTGCTCGCGAACCTCGAGCGACGACTGCGCAGCGCGGGCGCCCACCGCATCTCGGCGGTGATGCCCGATGCCGCCACCGGATCCGCGGCGTTCGAGCACTCGGGATACCTCCGTCGCGACGGCCTGGTCTATTACGAACTGCTCGAACCGTTGGGCCCGGACAAGACTCTGCTCAGTGAGCTCGGCGGCCGGGTGATGCCGGAAGGACTGTGGCACACCATGTCCGGCATGGAGGGAGTCAAGGAGGTCATCGAGCGCCGCATCGTCTCGCCGCTCGAGAACCCCGACCTCGCCGACCGCTACGGCGTTCAGCCGCCCAAGGCGGTGATCCTGTTCGGTCCGCCCGGCACGGGCAAGACCAGCTTCGCCAAGGCCATCGCGTCACGCCTCGACTGGCCGTTCGTCGAACTGTTCCCGTCCCGCCTCGCCGCATCGTCCGAGGGCGGGCTCGCCGCGTCCCTGCGCGAGGTGTTCGCGGATCTGGCCGAACTCGACGAGGTGGTGTTGTTCATCGACGAAGTCGAGGAGATCGCAAGCGCCCGAACCGGAGTCGCCACCAACCCCGCGCACGGCGTCACGAACGAACTGCTCAAACTCATTCCCGCGTTCCGGGAGGGCGAGCGCCGACTGATGGTCTGTGCCACCAACTCGGTGCATTCCCTCGACTCCGCTTTCCTGCGGCCGGGGCGCTTCGACTACGTGATCCCCGTGGGCCCGCCCGACGAGCCGGCCCGCAAGGCCGTCTGGCACCGGTATCTCGGCGCATCGGCGGCGCACGTCGATCTCGACCGACTCGTCGAGGCGAGCGAGCTGTTCACCCCGGCCGACATCGAGTTCGCGTCCCGGAAGGGTTCTCAGGCCGCTTTCGAACGCGAGGTCACCGAGCGATCGGGCAGACCAGCCACCACCGACGACTACCTCGCGGCGATCGCCGACACCCGACCGACCCTCACCACCGAACTACTCACCGAATTCGAGGCGGACAGCGAGAAGTTCACCCGGCTGTAGGTCAGCGCAGTTCGACGCCCAGCAGCGCATCCACCGCGGCCGCGAAGGCACCCGGCGCCCCCGCGTCCGGACCCCCGTGATCGACGGCACGCCGGGCCCAGCCGTCGAGCGCGTCGAGGGCCTTGGGGGTGTCCAGGTCGTCCGCGAGATGCTGCCGCAGCCGCGCCACGGTGTCCTCGGCCGACGGGGCGGACTCGAGCGCGGCGGCCTTGCGCCACAACGCGAGCCGCTCCTGCGCGTCTGCCAGCACGTGATCGGTCCACGGACGGTCGACCCGGTAGTGCCCCGAGAGCAGACCGAGCCGGATCGCGGCGGGATCGACACCCTCGCCGCGCAGCTTCGAGACGAACACGAGGTTGCCGCGACTCTTGGACATCTTCTCGCCGTCCAGACCGATCATGCCGGTGTGCACGTAGTGGCGGGCGAAACGATCGGTGCCGGTGGCAGATTCGGCGTGCGCCGCCGAGAACTCGTGGTGCGGGAAGATCAGGTCGCTACCGCCGCCCTGGATGTCGAAACCCGAGCCGATGCGGTTGAGCGCGATCGCGGCGCACTCGATGTGCCAGCCGGGACGGCCCGGGCCGAACGGCGACGGCCACGACGGCTCGCCCGGACGCTGCGCCCGCCACACCAGAGCATCGAGCGGATCCCGCTTGCCGGGCCGGTTCGGATCGCCGCCGCGCTCGGCGAAGAAGTGGTCCATGGTCGCCCGGTCGTAGCCCGACTCGTAACCGAACTGCGCGGTCGCATCCGCGCGGAAGTAGACGTCGGGATACTCGGGGTCGTCGACCACGTACGCCGCACCGGACGCGACGAACTTCTCGACCAACTCGACGACCTCGCCGATCGACTCCACGGCCCCGATGTAGTCCTGCGGCGGGAGCACCCGCAGCGCCTCCATGTCCTCACGGAAGAGCGCCGTCTCCCGCATGCCGAGCACCACCCAGTCCTCGCCGTCGCGGTCGGCGCGCTCGAACAGCGGGTCGTCGACGTCGGTGACGTTCTGCACGTAGTGCACGGCGTGACCGGCGTCCCGCAGCACCCGGTTCACCAGGTCGAACGTCAGATAGGTGGCGGCGTGACCGAGGTGGGTCGCGTCGTACGGCGTGATGCCGCACACGTACATCTTCGCCGTCGCGCCCGGAGTGACCGGCCGCACCTGCCGATCCGCGGTGTCGTAGAGCCGGAGGGCAGGCCCCTGACCGGGCACGGACGGGACAGCGGTGTCGGACCAAGACTGCATGGGAACGAGCCTAGTGGAGAGTCGATTCCGCCCTCGCGGGCGGCGTGTCCGACGGCTCCGGTGCCGACGCCAGACGGCTCGGCCACCAGATCCGCTGTCCGATGTCGACGGTGAGCGCGGGCACCAGGAGCGACCGCACCAGCAGTGCGTCGAGCAGCACGCCGAACGCCACGATGAACGCGAGCTGCGCGAGGAACAGCAGCGGGATCACCGCGAGCGCCGAGAACGTGGCCGCGAGCACCACACCGGCCGACGTGATCACTCCACCGGTCACGGTCAGCGCCCGGAGGGCGCCGCGCCGGGTGCCGACGCGCAGTGACTCCTCCCGCACCCGGGTCATGAGGAAGATGTTGTAGTCGATCCCCAGCGCCACGAGGAACACGAACGCGAACAGCGGAACCACCGGGTCCGCGCCCGGGAAGCCGAGCAGGTGGTCGAACACCAGCGACGACACCCCGAGGGTTGCAGCGAACGAGAGCACGACGGTGCCCATCAGCAACAGCGGCGCCAGCAGCGATCGAAGGAGCAGCGCGAGGATCGCGAACACCACCGCGATCACGACCGGGATGATGACCGTCCGGTCCCGGGTGGAGGTGTTCTTGGTGTCCAGGTCCGTCGCGGTCGGACCGCCCACCAGCGCGTCGGCCCCCGGAACCGCATGCACCGACTCGCGCAGTCGCTCGATCGTGCGCTCAGCGGCCAGCGAATCGGCCGGATCGGTGAGTGTCGCCTGGATCGCGACCCGGCCGTCGACGACCAGTGGGGTCGCCTCCCCCGGCGCCGTGACCGCTCGCGCGTCACTCACCCCGTCGACGCGGGACGCCGCGAGGACTCCGTCCAGAGCGTCGGCGTCGGCGATCACGACCGCGGGCGACCCCGAGCCCGCATCGAAGTGTTCCCCGAGGATCTGCTGGCCGGCCACGGAATCGACGTCGAGCAGGAAGATGTCGGACTGCGCCACGCCACTCGCCTTGAAGGTCGGCAGCAGCAACGCGAACGCGGCGAGCACGAGCGTGGACGCAACCCAGAACCGTCGAGGATGCGCGCCCACCTTGCGCGCCAGCGCGCCCCAGAACCGGTGGTCGGCAGCCTCGTCCCGGTCGGCGTGCTCGGGGTCGTACGCCGGTCGCTTGGGCCAGAAGGCGACCCGCCCGAACAGCACGAGCACCGCCGGCAGGTACGTCATCGACGCCACGAAGGACGCCGCGATACCCAGGGCGGCGACGGGACCGAGACCGCGGTTGGAGTTGAGATCGGACAGCAGCAGGCACAGCACGCCCGCGATCACCGTGCCGGCGGAGGCAGCGACCGGTTCGAGGGTGGCGCGCCACGCCCGCTTCATCGCGTCGAACCGGTCCGGCGCGTTGTGGAGCTCCTCGCGGTAGCGCGCCACCAACAGCAGTGCGTAGTCGGTCGCGGCACCGAACACGAGGATGAACAGGATGCCCTGGCTCTGCCCGTTCAGCGCGATCGCACCGGCATCGGCCAGCAGATAGACGAGCAGGCTCGCGAGTCCCAGCGCGAACACTGCGGACGAGAGCACCAGGAACGGCAGCAGCGGACTGCGGTAGACGATCACGAGGATCAGCAGGACCACCGCGGCCGCCACCAGCAGCAGCAACCCGTCGATGCCCTTGAACGCCGTCGAGAGGTCGGCGACCTGCCCGGCCGGACCGGTCACCAGAACCGTCAGACCGTCCGGCGGGCTGCTCAGATCCGTCCGCAACGTCTCGACACTGTCGCCGACGTCGACCGTCGAATCGATCGGCACGATCATCTGCAGCGCGCGGCCGTCCTGCGACGGGATCGGCGGTGAGATCTGGTCACCGAATCCCGGCTGTCCCGCGACCGAGGCGCCCACCCGTGCGAGGAAATCCGCGTCCGACGGCGTTGTCCCCGAATCGCGTTCGGCTACGACGATGGCGGGTACGAAACGGGTGTCGGTGAAGCCGTCGTAGAGGGCACCCGCCTCGGTGGCCTCCGCGGACGACGGCAGGAAGGCGGTGTTGTCGTTCTGCTGGACGTCACCGAGCTTGCCGGCGAACGGCCCGCCGAAACCGCCGACGCCCAGCCACACCAGGACCAGGACCGCCGGGAGCAGCCACCGCCACCGGGAGGTGCGACGCGTTGTGGAGTTGCTGGTTGCCGGCTTGCTCACGGGGCCTCCGGGGTCGGTGGACGGCTACTCTCGGAACACTTCCCCTCGGAGTTTATTCAGCCCACTGAACAATTGCACGGAGACGCCCTTGACCGAGCCCGCCCCGAACCGTCCGCCGGAGACCGGAGGCTTCGACACCTGGCCCACGGGCCGGTTGCTGTCGACCGCGGCTCGCCTGGTCGAGCACTCGTGGGAACAGGTGCTGCGCGTACACGGCACCACCCACGCCGGATTGATCGCGCTGCACAGTCTCACCGACGGACCCCGCTCCCAGCGCGACATGGCGCGCGCGTGCCGGGTCACCGACCAGACGATGAGCCGCACCGTCGAGCGGCTCGAGCGCGGCGGCTTCGTCACCCGCGCCACCGATCCCGGCGACGAACGTCGACAACGCGTCACGATCACCGCGTCGGGCCGCGACATCTACACCCGACTGCTCGCCCTCGAACAGGACGACGACTCGCTCACCGCGGGTGTTTCCGATCCCCCCGCGCTACGCGCGCTCCTGATCGAACTGATCCGCGCCCGCCACGAACCGGCGGATTAGAACGCCGGCCACGGAATGGGCCGGGAGCCCGACGGATGCGGCATGACCGGATCCCGGACCAGCATCCGCACGCGGTCGCGCAATGCGTCGATCTCCCGGAACGTGATGTGCTCGGCCAGCACCGCGGGCAGTTCGTCGCCGGAGAGGCGCTCGGCGAGCGCAGCCAAATCGGCTACGAGGTCGTCCGCGATCGACGTGCCCGCCCATCCCCACAGCACCGTCCGGAGCTTGTTCTCCTCGTGCAGGCAGATGCCGTGATCCACGCCGTACACCCAGCCGTCGACGCCCTCGAGCGCGTGGCCACCCTTGCGGTCCGCGTTGTTCAGCACCACGTCGAGCACGGCCATCCGCTGCAGCCGCGGGTCGTCGGCATGGATCAGCGAGACCTCTGCACCCTGGACGTCGAGCGCCCGCAGCACCTCGAGCCAGCCCGGTGGCACCTCCTCGGGCGGGCAGATGTCCACCAGATCGGGTTGGCCGCCCTCCTCGGGACGGCGCTCCGGGGTCTCGATCCACCGTTGGACCATGCCCGGACCGAACGGACCGTCCCGCAGGATGGTGGGCGGGATGACGCCCCAGCCGAGTTCCTCGGAAATCAGGTACGAGGCCACCTCGCGCCCGGCGAGGGTCCCGTCCGGAAAGTCCCAGAGCGGCTGCTCGCCGCGAATCGGCTTGTACACACACCGCACCGATCGCCCGTCCGTCGACGCATCACACACGAGGGTCGCGTTACTGGCGTGCACGATACGGCCGACCAGGGTCAGCTCGCCCTCCGCGAGCAGTGCACCGTCGGCAGGATCGAGAGGCTCGATCGGCACCGCGGTCAGAGCTCTTCCCCGAACTCGACGGAGGAATCGAACCCGGCGATCCGGCGATAGCCGTTGGTGCGGATGCACACGTGTCCGTCCGCACCGAGCGGTTCCCCGCACAGGGGACACGGGGCGCGCCCGGCCGCGACGACCCGCTCGGACCGCAACGCGAACTCGCGGGCCTGCAACGGGGTCAGGAACACGCGAACGGCGTCGGGGCCTTCTTCCGTGTCGTCGAGAACCACCGACTCGTCGAACTCGGTCTCGCTCACCGCGAGCAACTCGACCACGACCGACTCCGCCTCGGCGTCCCAGCCGAGTCCCATCGTGCCCACCCGGAACTCCACGTCCAGCGGCGTCACCAACGGGCTCAGATCGTCCAGCTCGCCGGTCTCGGGCGGCACCGCCGTGCCGAACCGGCGATGAACCTCCTCGAGGAGCAGACCCATCCTGTCCGCGAGCACCTGCACCTGCTGCTTCTCGAGCAGCACGCTCACCACCCGGGCGTCGTGCACGGCCTGGAGATAGAAGGACCGGTCGCCCGGCTCGCCGACCGTCCCCGCTACGAATCGATCAGGGGTGCGGAAAACGTGTATCGCGCGCGGCATTGCACCTCCTCGAATTCTTCGTACCGCCTCATTATCCGCCTAGTCGCCGTTACCGACCTCACCTCCGGGAACGGGCTCGCGCGCGTCGGGCTTGTGCCCCTGCCCGTCGAGGCCGCTCAAGTCTCCGCCGGTGTCGTTCATACGCAGGACGTACGGTCTGGTGTCCGTGTACCGGATCACGCTGATCGAGGCGGGCTCGGTGACGATTCGCTGGAATCCGTCGAGGTGCGTGCCGACCGCGTCGGCGAGCACCGCCTTGATCACGTCGCCGTGACTGCAGGCCACCCACAGCACGTCGCCGCCGTGTTCCTCGGCGAGTCGCCGATCGTGCTCCCGCACCGCGACGACGGCACGTGCCTGAACCTGGGCCAGGCCTTCCCCGCCGGGGAAGACAGCCGCGGAGGCGTGCTGCTGGACGACCTTCCAGAGCGGTTCCTCGACGAGTTCCTTCAGCTCACGCCCGGTCCACTGTCCGTAGTCGACCTCGACCAATCGGTCGTCGACTCGGGGGGTGAGGCCACGATCGACGGCCAACGGAGCGACCGTCTGCTCGCAGCGCAGCAGCGGCGAATGGACGATCTCCACCACCGAGAGTCCGGCCAAACGCTCGACCACCCTCTTCGCCTGCTCCACACCCAACTCGTCGAGTGCGACGCCCGACGAGCGACCGGCCAGTGTGCGGGCCGTGTTCGCGGTCGAACGTCCGTGTCGGAGCAGGATCACCGTCATGCGTCACAGCCTAGTGGGATCGGGCTCGGACGCCGGTCACGTCGCCGAGACCACGCCGGTCGCGAGCAACACGAGCACGAGCGTCCCGAGCGCGATGCGGTATCCGACGAACCAGTACATCGAGTGGTTGACGACGAAGCGGAGCAGCCACGCGATCGAGGCGTAGCCGATGGCGAACGCGATGAGCGTCGCGACCAGCAGCTGCGGACCGGAGGCGTTGAGTCCCTCACCTGCGGGCTCGAATGCATCCGGGAGACTGAACAACCCGGACGCCACGACGGCCGGGATCGCCAGCAGGAACGAGTACCTGGCGGCGGCCTCACGGGTCAGACCCAGGAACAGGCCCGCGCTGATGGTGCCGCCCGAGCGGGAGACACCCGGAATGAGTGCGAGCGCCTGCGCCGAACCCATGATGATGCCGTCCCGGGCCCGCAGGTCCTCGATGGGACGGGTCTTGCGGCCGTAGTACTCGGCTGCGGCGATCACCAGCGCGAACACGATCAGCATGGTCGCGATCAGCCAGAGATTCCTTGCGCCGGTACGAATCTGGTCCTTGAACAGAAAGCCCAGCACGCCCACCGGAATCGTGCCGAGGATCACATACCAGCCCATGCGGTAGTCGAGGTCCGAGCGGTGCTCGGCATGCAGCAGGCCCCGGAACCACGCGACGACGATGCGCCCGATGTCGCGCGCGAAGTACAGCAGCACAGCAGCTTCCGTGCCCAACTGGGTCACGGCGGTGAAGGACGCGCCGGCGTCGGTGCCGAAGAAGATCTCGGACACGATGCGCAGATGTCCGGACGAGGAGATCGGCAGGAACTCCGTCAGACCCTGCACCGCCCCCAGGACGATCGCCTGTAGCCAGGTCATGGCCTCGCCGATCACGCGCGGCACCCCGAGCCACTCGAGAAACGGGCAGTACCGCGGATGAGGTTGGGGGCATCCGGATTACACGCATGTAGTCCAATTTTCACGGCTCAGACGGTACCCGGCGTGGCTGTACTCGGCGCGCCGTGCGCGCTACTAGTGTTCTTGATCGGCGGGTGCCACCCGCCGACGAATTCATCCGGTGTCGAGGCGTGGGCGGTTATGGAATACAGAGCAGTGGGAACGAGCGGGCTGCGAGTGTCGAGGCTCGGTCTGGGCACCCTGCACTGGGGCAGGGACACCGACGGCGACGAGGCTGCCGCACAGCTGTCCGCTTTCGTCGACGCGGGCGGCACACTCGTCGACACCTCCCCCGCCTACGGCGACGGCAAGGCGCAGCGCCTACTCGCCGAACTCCTCGACGACGTCGTGCCGCGCGACTACCTCATCCTCGGCGGCAGCGCCGGGATCAACCCCTTCGCGCCGCCCGAGCAGCGGGTGGACTGCTCGCGCCGCGGACTGCTCACGCAACTCGACGCGACGCTGCGGGAACTCGGCACCGACCACCTCGACATGTGGCAGGTCGCGACGTGGGATCGGCTGACGCCCGTCGACGAGATCGCCGACACCCTCGACTTCGCGGTCACCAGCGGACGGGTGCGCTACACCGGCGCCCGGGGCTACCTCGGCTGGCAGCTGGCCACCGCCGCGGGCCGCTCGGGGCCGGGGCGACTGGTCGCCACCCAGGCCGAGTACTCGCTGCTCGCGCGGGGGGTCGAGGAAGAGTTGCTGCCGGCGGCGGCACACCACGGCATCGGCGTCTTCGCAGCGGTGCCGCTCGCAGGCGGCGTACTGACCGGCAAGTACCGGGACGGCATCCCGGCCGATTCCCGCGGCGCGGACCCCGCCCATGCCTCAGAGGTGCGCAGCTACCTCACCGAGTCGTCGATCCGGGTCGTCGACGCCGTCCTCACCGCCGCGGACGGGCTCGGCACGTCACCGCTCGCGGTCGCGCTCGCGTGGGCGCGCGACCGTCCCGGTATCGCGAGTGCCGTGGTCGGCGCTCGGGATCTGGCCCAGCTGACGGGCGTGCTGTCCGCCGAAGACCTCCGGCTTCCCCCGGCAATCGCTGCGGCGTTGGACGACGTGAGCGCGTGAATCGGGCGCGCGTCCAACTTTCGATTGATTCCCGGTATTTAGCGACGACAACCATGCGAGGATAGGCTAACCTCGTGTCCGTTGAGTTCGACGGATGTCGACGTGAAGGAGATCACATGGACGTGCTGGACCAGGGTACCGAAGCCGGCGAACTCGCCGGTTTCGCCGAGCGCATCAAGAGCGAGACCGATGCTGCTCACCGCGCCACCGAGCAGTCCCGATTCGTGGGTGATCTCCTCGCGGGCAAGCTCACCGAGGAGGGCTACGCGGCCCTGCTGGCGCAGACGTACCTGGTGTACGAAGCACTCGAGCGCGCTGCCGAGGCGCACGTCGCCGACCCCATCGCCGCGCCCTTCATCACCGACGACCTCGTCCGGCTGCCGTCCCTCGCCGCGGACCTCGAATTCCTCCTCGGACCCGGCTGGCGCGACCAGGTCGTCGCGACTCCCGCGACCGCCGCATACGTCGCCCGCCTCGAGGAGGTGGCGTTCGACTCGGCCGCCGATTTCGTGGCGCACCATTACCTGCGCTACATGGGCGACCTCTCGGGCGGCCAGATCATCCGCCGCATGCTCGAGCGCGCCTACGGCTACGAGGTCGACGGACTGCGCTTCTACATCTTCGACCGGATCGCCAAGCCGAAGGTCTTCAAGGACGAGTACCGCGCCAACCTCGACGCAGCACCGCTCTCCCCCGAGGAACAGGCTCGCTTCATCGCCGAGGTCAACCTCGCCTACGGTCTCAACGGTGCCCTCTTCGCGGACCTCGAAGCCGACATCGATCGTTACCTTGTGAAATGAGATCTGTGCTCTCCCGGCTCCTCGTCGTGGCCGCCTCGGCCGCGACCGTGGTCTCGCTCGCCGCGTGTACGTCGGTCCCCACCGGCGACACCGAGCAGCGCGGCCGGACCACCGCGGTGGTCGCCGACGCCGATCCGCGACCCGTCTCGAACGACCCCGTGCCCCAACTGCCGGTCACGGTGCGCAGCTTCGACGGCGTCGACGTCACCGTGACCGATGCCAGTCGCATCGTCACCGCGGACCGCTACGGCACGCTGACGGAGACGGTGTTCGCCCTCGGACTCGGCGACAACGTCGTCGGCCGCGACACGGCGTCGGCGTTCCCGGCTGCGAAGGACATCCCGAACGTCACCCCCGGCGGCCAGGCGATGAACGCGGAAGCGATCCTGAACCTCGCACCCACCGTCGTGCTGACCGACACCAGCATCGGCCCCAAGTCCGTCCAGGACCAGTTGCGTGCGGCCGGTGTCCCGGTGATCTTCTTCGATCCGACGCGCACCCTCGCGGGCGTCCCGGGGCAGATAACCGCCGTGGCGCAGGCGCTGGGCGTGCCGGGCCAGGGAGAGCAGCTCGTCGCGCGCACCGAACAGGAGATCGCGGACGCGAAGGCCATGGTCCCGGCCGGGTCCGAGAACTTGAAGATCGCCTTCCTCTACATGCGTGGGCCGTCGATCACCATGCTCGCCGGCCCCGGTTCGGGAGCCGATTCGCTGATCGCCGCGCTCGGGGCCACCGACGCCGGGACCGCGTCCGGACTGACCAGTGAGTTCGTTCCCATCACGAGTGAGGCCATGATCGCGTCGGCCCCGGACGTCATCCTGATGATGAGCGGTGGCCTCCAGTCGATCGGCGGCGTCGACGGGCTCGAGAAGATCCCGGGCATCGCGCAGACACCCGCGGGCCGCAACGAACGTGTCGTCGACATGGCAGACACCATGCTGCTCAGCTTCGGTTCCAACACCGGCCAGGTTCTGGCGGCACTGGCCGAGGCGATCTACCACCCCGACGCGGGATGAGCACCGCCGTCGCCAGCCGGCCGAGAGTGCGGCCCGGTGCCGTCGTCGTCGGGCTGGTGGTCCTGCTGGCCCTGCTGGCGCTCGCGTCGGCATGCATCGGCCAGGTGCCCACCAGCCCCGCCGAGGTCCTCGGCAGCATCGCGCACCGCGTCGGACTCGACATCGGACCCATGCCGTCGCATCCCAGCGGCGAGGTGACGCTGTGGCAGGTGCGCTTCCCGCGGGTGATCCTCGCGATCCTCGTCGGGGCGGCGTTGGGCTGTTCGGGCGCCCTCCTGCAGGGCGTGTTCTCCAATCCGCTCGCGGAACCCGGCGTCATCGGCGTCTCCGCGGGCGCGGCCGTCGGCGCCAGCGCGGCCATCGTCCTGGGCGGCGCGTTCACCGCGGGCCCCGCGGTGGCGGGCGCGGCGTTCGTGGCCGGCCTCGTCACCACGACATTGGTCTACCTGCTCGCCCGCTCGGACGGCCGCACCGAGGTCGTCACGCTCGTGCTCACGGGTGTCGCGATCAACGCCTTCGCGGGTGGTCTCATCGCGTTCTTCACGTTCGTGGCCAGCCCCGCGGCCCGCGACCAGATCGTCTTCTGGCAACTCGGCAGTCTCAACGGCGCCACCTGGAATGCCGTCGCGATCGTCGCTCCCATGGCGATCGCCGGTATCGCGGCGTCGATGCTGATCGCCCCCAAGCTGGACCTGCTCGCCCTCGGCGAGAGCGCGGCCCGGCATCTCGGCGTCGATGTCGAGAAGCTGCGCCTGATCGCCATCGTCATCGTCGCGGTGCTGGTCTCGTCCGGCGTCGCGTTCACCGGCATCATCCTGTTCGTCGGCCTGGTCGTCCCGCACGTGATGCGCATGCTGGTCGGCCCCGGACACCGTCTGCTGCTACCCGCCAGCGTGCTCGGCGGCGCGGTGGTCCTCCTCGCCGCCGACCTCGGTTCGCGCACCCTCGTGGAGAACGCCGATCTGCCGCTCGGCATGCTCACCTCGCTCGTCGGCGGGCCCTTCTTCTTCTGGCTCCTCCGCCGCACCCGGTCCCGGCAGGGAGGGTGGGCCTGATGGCATCGCTGCTCGACCGGGCCCGCAACCTGTTCGGTCGCGAGGTCACGGGACCGGGACGTACCGAGCCGGGCGCCGTCACCATGCGGGCCACCGGCATCAGCGTCGAACGCGGCGGCCGCATCGTCCTCGACGGCGTCGACATCACGGTTCGCGCGGGCGAGGTCCTCGCCCTCGTCGGGCCGAACGGCGCCGGCAAGTCGACACTGCTGGCCGCACTGTCCGGGGACCAGCCCGTCGCGAATGGCACCGTGGAACTCGACGGCCGGCCGCTCTCCGCGTGGACACCGGCCGAGATGTCGCGTCGCCGCGCGGTGCTGCCGCAGCAGCACACCGTCGGATTCTCGTTCACCGCTCGCGACGTGGTGCGCATGGGACGCGCCCCGTGGCAGCGCACCGATCGCAGCGCCGACGACGAGAAGGTCGTCGACGAGAGCCTGGCGATCTGTGACGTCGCGCACCTCGCCGATCGACCGTTCAGCGTCCTGTCCGGCGGGGAACGGGCCCGCGTCGCCCTGGCCCGGGTCCTCGCGCAGGACACCGAGACGGTCCTCCTCGACGAGCCCACTGCGGCGCTGGACCTGGGTCATCAGGAGTCGGTGATGACGATCGCACGGGCCCGGGCCGCGAACGGCGCCGCTGTCGTCGTCGTGCTGCACGACCTGGGGTTGGCCGCTGCCTACGCCGACCGCATCTGCATCCTCGAGGATGGGCGTGCCGCAGCCGACGGCACACCCGCCGAGGTCTTCACCGAGGAACTGCTCAGCCGCGTGTACGGGCATCCGGTCGAAGTGTTCGAGCATCCCCGTTCGGGCGCCACGCTGGTCCTTCCGCGCCGCGACGACGGTACTGCCACGCGGCACTGACCGCGTGTGGGTGTCGCGCGCCTCACGAACAGGCCGACTCGAATTCCGACGGTCGGTGTCGATCATGGATGCTAGAGGCGAGCGACCACGCAGCACCCCTGCATCATCTCCGAGGAGCACACCCATGCGAGTAACCGCACCGCGCATCACCGCTTGCACGATCGGGGCCGCGCTGCTGTTGCTCACCGGGTGCTCGAGCGAGAAGGACGGTGACGATCTCCAGACGATCGAACCGGCCACCGCTGCAGTCGCCCCGGCCGCGGCCACACCGTCCGGATCGGTCGAGTCCCTCGGGCGCCCGGTGGACGCTCTCGCGTTCGACCCGGCCACCGACACCACGGCGATTCTCACCGACGGCGGCGCGAACCTGCTGCTGCGAGGTGCGGGTGAGCCGCGCTCCGTCACGCTCGACGGCCGGGCCGTCGACATGACCGTCGCCGCCGAGGGCCGACTGCTGCTCCCGATGGACGGCCGGGTGCAGATCGTGGACGCGGCCTCCGGGGAGAAGTCGGCAGTCACGGTCGACGGCGACGCCCGGTCCGCTCTCTTCCTGCCCGACGGCAAGCTCGCCGTGGGTCTTGCCGGCGGCAAGGTTCAGCTCGTCGACCCCACCACGAGCGAGGTCACCGAGACGATCTCCGGGCTCGCATCGGTCGACGAACTCGCCCTCACCGACGGAGATCTGAGCGCCCTGGACCGCCGTCAGACGTCGCTCACCGAAATCGATCTGGGTGACTCGTCGCTCGGCATGGCGTTGCGCGCCGGCGAGGGCGCCACGCAACTCGTCACCGACGAGCACGAGCGGATCCTCGTCACCGACACCGCGGGGGACGAACTGCTGGTCTTCACGACCGATCCGCTGATGATGCGCCAGCGCTACCCCGTCCCGCACGCCCCCTACGCGCTCGCGTACGACAATCGCACCGACCTGGTGTGGGTGACACTCACGGGCAACAACAAGGTCGTCGGCTACGACCTGTCCACCGGCGTGCCCGTGGAGAAGAACCGTTTCGACACCGTCCGTCAGCCGAACTCGGTCACGGTCGACACCGCGACGGGCACGCTCGTCGTCGGGTCGGCCACCGGCGACGGCCTGCAGCGGATCCCGCTCGCGGGCTGATCGACACCACCCATCACGTTTCCGGCATCCTGCCTCGAGGAGATTCGTGTACTACCTGCTTCTTCGTCTGATGTTCCGGGTCCCCCCGGAACGCATCCACCACCTCGCGTTCGCGGCGATGCGGCTCGTCACGCGCTTCGCGCCGATCCGCGCGCTGGTCGCGAAGGTGCTCGTCGTCGACGATCCCGCGCTGAGCACCACGGCGTTCGGCGTCGACTTCCCGGCCCCGGTGGGCCTGGCCGCCGGCTTCGACAAGGACGCGACGGGTGTCGACACGTGGGGTCCGCTGGGCTTCGGCTTCGCCGAGGTCGGCACCGTCACCGCGCAGGCGCAGCCCGGAAACCCGGCCCCGCGACTGTTCCGGCTGCCCGACGACCGGGCCCTGGTCAACCGGATGGGCTTCAACAACCACGGCGCCGGCAATGCCGCCAACCACCTCCGTCACCGTCGCGGCGACGTGCCGATCGGCGCCAACATCGGCAAGACGAAGATCGTTCCGGCCGAGGACGCACCGGGCGACTACACCGCGAGCGCCCGGTTGCTGGGCCCGCTGGCCGACTTCCTCGTCGTCAACGTCAGTTCCCCCAACACGCCGGGCCTGCGGGATCTGCAGGCCGTCGAGTCGCTGCGCCCGCTGCTGCAGGCCGTGCTCGACACCGTGCACATCCCGGTGCTCGTGAAGATCGCGCCGGACCTGTCCGACGAGGACGTCGACGCGGTCGCCGATCTCGCGGTGGAGCTGGGGCTGGCCGGCATCGTCGCCACCAACACCACGATCTCGCGGACGGGGCTGAACACCCCGCAGTCCAGGATCGAGGAGATCGGCGCGGGCGGACTGTCCGGTGCGCCGGTGGCCGCGCGTTCACTCGAGGTGCTGCGCCGCCTGCACGGCCGGGTGGGCGACAAGTTGGTTCTGATCTCGGTGGGCGGTATCGAGACAGCGGACCAGGCGTGGGAGCGGATCCTCGCGGGCGCGACGCTCGTGCAGGGCTACACCGGCTTCATCTACGGCGGCCCCTTCTACGCCAAGAAGCTGCACAAGGGCCTGGCCCGCAAGGTTCGCGAGGCCGGTTTCCGGTCCATCGCCGATGCCGTGGGCGCCGGCGCGCGGACGTAGCCCCGCACGCGTCGAGGGCCCGTCACCGTTGATCCGGTGGCGGGCCCTCGACGGTGGAAAGCTACTTCTGCTCGTAGGTTCCGGTGATCACCGCGCGCCCGATCGCGTGCGAGAACAGGTTGAAGCCGAGGAATGCCGGCTTCGAGTCCGCGGTGATGTCGAGGTGATCGACGTCCACCGCGTGGACCGCGAACATGTAGCGGTGCGGCCCGTGCCCCTTGGGCGGGCATGCACCCAGGTACCGGGCGAGACCGCCGTCGTTCTCCAGCGTCACGGCGCCGGCGGGCAGCCCGGATCCGTTCTCGTCTCCGGCGTCCGCGGCCAGCGACGTCGTGCCGACCGGGATGTTCGCGACCGCCCAGTGCCAGAAACCGGATGCGGTCGGGGCGTCCGGGTCGAACATCGTGACGGCGAAGCTCTTGGTCTCGGGAGGGAATCCCGACCACGACAACTGCGGGGACACGTCGTGGCCGCCCGCCCCGAAGATCCCGCTGACCTGATCGTTCTTCAGCGGCGCACCGTCCGTCACGTCGTCGGACGTCAGCGTGAAGGACGGCAGGGCGGGAAGGTCGTCGTACGGGTTGTGCGACATGTGGGAGTCCTCTCTCTCGATCAGCTGTGCATCAGGAAATGTTCCATCACCCGGGTGCCGAAGCGGAGGGCGTCGACGGGCACACGCTCGTCCACACCGTGGAAGAGCGCCGCGAAGTCCAGGTCCGGCGGCAGCCGCAGCGGCGCGAAGCCGAAGCAGCGGATCCCCAGGCGCGCGAATGCCTTTGCGTCGGTTCCTGCCGACAACATGTACGGCACGGTGCGTCCGTTCGGATCGTGCGCGAGGATCGCGTCGTTCATGGCGTCGACCAGATCCCCGTCGAACGTCGTCTCGTACGAGTCCAGCTTGGTGATCCATTCGCGAGTGACGTTCGGGCCGATCAGCGCGTCCACTTCCCGCTCGAACGCGGCCTGCCGCCCCGGCAGTACGCGGCAGTCGAACACGGCCTCGGCCGTCTGCGGGATGACGTTGGCCTTGTAGCCCGCCTTCAGCATCGTCGGGTTCGCGGTGTCGCGCAGTGTCGCACCGATGATGCGCGCGATGCTGCCCAGCTTCGCGAGGGTGCCGTCGATGTCCGGGGAGTGCGGATCGAAGTCGACACCGGTCTCCTCCGCCAGGACGGTGAGGAATTCGGCAACCGAGTCGGACATCACGAGCGGGAAGGTGTGGTTGCCCAGCCGGGATACCGCGTCCGCGAGGATCGTCACCGCGTTGTCCTCGTGCAGGAACGATCCGTGGCCCGCCGTGGCCTTCGCGGTCAGTCGCATCCACCCGAGTCCCTTCTCGGCCGTCTCGACGAGATAGAGGCGCTTCTCCGTGCCGTCCGCGCGCGGGACGGTCAGCGAGAAGCCGCCTACTTCGCCCACGGCCTCGGTGACACCCTCGAACAGATCGGGCCGGTGGTCGACGAGCCACTGGCATCCGTACTTGCCGCCGGCCTCCTCGTCCGCGACGAACGCGAACAGGATGTCGCGCGGGGGCACCGTGCCCTCGGCCTTGAACTGCCGGGCGAGCGCGAGCATCATGCCGCACATGTCCTTCATGTCGACCGCGCCGCGGCCCCACACGTAGCCGTCCTCGACTGCACCCGAGAACGGATGCACGCTCCAGTCGGCGGGCTCCGCGGGGACGACGTCGAGGTGGCCGTGCATCAGCAGCGTCCCCCGCGCCGGGTCCGCGCCCTTCAGTCGCGCGAAGACGTTTCCGCGCCCGGGGGCGCCCGACTCGACGTACTCGGTCTCGTAGCCGACCTCCTCGAGCCTCGCCTGCACCCACAGGGCGCACTCTCGCTCCCCCTTGGTCGTCTCGAGCTCACCGGTGTTCGACGTGTCGAACCGGATCAGGGAACTGACGAGCTCGACGACCTCGGATTCGGCGCGGCCCGGGGACCCCTCCGACGACCGATCCGACGTCACTGCTTCTCCATTTGCTGCCACCCCACTTTCCTACCACCGTCGGGCGCCCCACCGATGAACCGACAAGCCCACATATAAGCCGCAAAAACCACCCCTGACCAGCCGATTTTGGACCTGGCGCAATATCGGATAATCTTTCCAGGCACCCGGAGAACGGGGGCAGACGAAGAACAACTGAAGGCCCCGCGAACAGGCGGGAAAGCAACGAGTCCGAGTGGCGGAATGGCAGACGCGCTAGCTTGAGGTGCTAGTGTCCTATTAACGGACGTGGGGGTTCAAGTCCCCCCTCGGACACTCTGAGTTGAGACAGACGACGAAGACCCCGGTTCATCGAACCGGGGTCTTCGTCGTTCTCCATCCACCCCCCGGGATCGGTCCGCTCTCGTCGTCAGGAGCGCATGGTCCCGGCTCTCCGATCCACGCGGTGCGCCTCCGCCAGTTCCCGCACCGCGAGATCCTTGGCACACACCAACAGCGAGCCCAGCGCGCTCACGCGAGGAAACGTCGACTCGGTGTGATTGACGTTGTCGTGGTCGTCCGCACCGTCGTACACGACGGTCGAGCCTCGGGCCAGCCACCGCTTGACGTCCGCGACCGTCGGCAGATGCCCCGTCGTCCGCAGGTGGAACGACTGCAGCAACGCCACCACGCCCAGCACGACGGGTGTCGCCTGGCTCGCGCCGTACTGGATCGACTCACCGGTGTCGTTGAGGATGCCCGACGACGTGATCGGCGAGCCCGGTGCGAATGTGTCCGTCGCGCAGGGCCCTCCGATCGTCCGGTGCAGGCGCTGCGTGAACGGCGTCAGCCTGTCGGAGTCCGATGCGAACGCCTTGGCGCCGTCGCGGTACCGGAAGCTGCCCTCGTCGGCGTCGTACACCGCACCGACACTGATGGTCTGCCGGAAGATCGCCGGGTAACACATTCCCTGCATGCCGCCGTGCGCGTAGTAGTCGTTGCCGGCCGCGAGGCAACAGCACACGCCCTCGTCCGTCAGCTCCTGCAGCAGCGCCCCGATCGCGTCACCGGGCATGTCGGTGTCGGTGGTCCGGTTGTCGGCCGCGCCGGTGGCCAGGCACAGCGCCGAGATGCCCAGCATGGAGCGGCGGTCGAGCAGCCAGTCGAGCGCGTCACGGATGTCGGCGAACCGCCCGGTGCCGGCGTTCGACAGGACCTTCACGGGCACGATCCGCGCGTTCGGTGCGATCCCGGTGTGGATCCGCCCGGCGCAGGCGATCCCCGCGACGGACGTGCCGTGGCCGTGGCCGTCGGTCACCTCCGACGGGTCACCTCCGTAGTCGGACGTGAAGTTGCGGCCCGGCACGACACGTCCCGCGAAGTCGACGTGCGTCGACCGCAGGCCCGTGTCGAGGACCGCGACGGTGATTCCGGATCCCGACACGTTGAAGTCGCGGCGCGCCTCCGGCGCCCGCACCAGCAGGTCCACCTCGGTCAGTTCCGGAAGAAACGGCCCGTCCTTCTGGAGCGGTGCTTCGACCGGTACGACGGCCTCGCCGTGCAGCGCCTCGAAGGTACCGACGACGGCGCCCGACCCCGACCGGTCCGTCGCGGATCGTCCGGAGGAACCGTTCGACTCGTTCATTGTCCTCACCCTCCTCGAGGGTCATCTCTCGAGCGGGGGCTGCCCGGGGGGCAGTCCCCCTGGTAGCTCACATGCTCCTCCGGCGGGGCTGCCGTGTCACCAGCCCGGCGAGCGTGAATCGGCGACTCGTGCGGTCGGTAGAATGTCCGGTCGGCCCACCCACATCCGGGGCGAGCGGCCTCCACTCGAGATCAGGACTGAGTTACCCACCGATGGCACAACCGATGACCGGGATCGACCCCACCGACCTCGACGTCTGCCTGCGAGTGCTGTCGGAGGCATCCTCGCTCGACGCCGACCACCCCGACTCCGTCGCACTGCAGCGCGCCGTCGGCAACCTGTTCAAGAAGCTCAAGCGTCGCCGCCGCAACGAGACGCGCGACGCGGTCTCCGAGGCCGATCGCGCCGTCGTCGCCGCAACCGCGACGGGTTCGCCCGACCGCATCGACGACGAGACCGCCGGAATCCCGCTGACGTCGAACACGGTCGGCGCCACCGCGGGAACGCTCATCCGGCCGCGCCCGTGCTACATCTGCAAGCAGCGGTACACCCAGGTGGACGCGTTCTACCACCAGCTGTGCCCCGACTGCGCGGCCGCCAGTCACGCGAAGCGGGACCAGCGCACCGATCTGACCGGGCGCCGGGCCCTGCTCACCGGAGGCCGCGCCAAGATCGGCATGTACATCGCGTTGCGGCTGCTGCGCGACGGCGCCCACCTGACGATCACCACCCGGTTCCCGAACGACGCCATCCGGCGTTTCAAGGCCATGGAGGACAGCGCCGACTGGATCCACCGCCTGAGGGTGGTCGGCATCGACCTGCGCGATCCCGCGCAGGTGGTCGCGCTGGCCGATTCCGTTGCGGCGCAGGGGCCCCTCGACATCCTGATCAACAACGCTGCGCAGACGGTGCGCCGCTCCCCCGGGGCGTACAGCGCGCTGGCCGACGCCGAGTCCGGGCCGCTGCCGGCCGGAGAGCTGCCCGACGTCGTGACGTTCGGCAAGACCAGCGACGCGCACCCGGCCGCGCTGGCCGGTTCGCTGTCCACGTCCGCGCTGGCCGCGTCCGCGAACCTGACCGCCGAAGAGGTGAGTTCCCTCGCTCTCGTCGCCGGTTCCGCAACCCCGGCCCGGATCGAACAGGGTGTCGCGATCGACGCCGGCGGGCTGCTGCCCGATCTGGCGCACACCAACAGCTGGGTCCAGACGGTGAGCGAGGTCGATCCCATCGAGTTGCTCGAGGTGCAGCTGTGCAACTCGGTCGCGCCGTTCATCCTCGTCTCGCGGCTGCGTCCGTCGATGGCGGCGGCCGCGGCTCGGCGGAAGTACGTGGTGAACGTCTCGGCGATGGAGGGCCAGTTCAGCCGCGCCTACAAGGGCCCGGGCCACCCCCACACCAACATGGCCAAGGCCGCGCTGAACATGCTCACCCGCACGAGCGCCAAGGAGATGCTCGACGACGGCATCCTCATGACGGCCGTCGACACCGGCTGGATCACCGACGAGCGCCCGCACTACACGAAGCTGCGCCTGGCCGACGAAGGTTTCCACGCCCCGCTCGACCTGGTGGACGGCGCAGCCCGGGTCTACGACCCGATCGTGCAGGGCGAGGCGGGCGTGGATCTCTACGGGTGCTTCCTCAAGGACTACCGGCCGTCACCCTGGTGAGCGCGGAGAGCGACGTGTGCCACACCGGCATTCCGCGGCGGAGCGGGGATACTGGGTGGGCGTACCGATCACTCCCTGCTCTGGAGGCCTGATGGCGATTGCCGTTGCACACAGCGACAGCCCGGAAGGCCGCGTGGCCATGGTGTACGCCGCGCGGGAAGCCATGCAGCGTCGCGAACAGCTGCTCGTGTTGCAGGTGCTCGACGATGCCGGCAGCGACGCCGACCGCGAGGCCCTGCGCGCGGAGGTACAGACCGTGCTCGACGCCGGCGGGGTCGGCGAATCCCCGTGGGAACTGCGGACGTGCGAGCACAGCGGGGACCGCGTCGGCGCTCTCGTCGACCTCGTCGCCGACAGCGGCGCCGGACTGTTCGTGGCGGGCAGCAAACGGATGTCTCCGATCGGCAAGTTCCTGCTCGAACGGTCGCTGCAACGCATCCTGCTCGAGGTCGACGTTCCGGTGCTGGTGGTGAAGGAACCGCAGTAGCCTGGACCCAGGTCCCACTCCCGAAGACCCGTCCCGATTCGCCGGGGAGGTGGCGCGGTGCCGTATGGGTTTCTCGTGGACGCCACGGTCCTCGTCCACCTGGCGTTCCTCGGGTACGTGGTGGCGGGTGGCTTTCTCGCGTGGCGATGGCGTCGGACGATCTGGCTGCACGTCGCGGCGGTGGCATGGGGGTTCGCCACGGTGCTCGTCGGATTCGACTGCCCTCTCACGCACCTCGAGAACTGGGCCCGGGGCAAGGCCGGGGAGCAGCAACTGCCGTCGGACGGATTCATCGCGCACTACTTGACCGGTGTGCTCTACCCGACCGACGCCCTCGACGTGGTCCGGGCGCTCGTCGCGCTGTGCGTGGTGGCGTCGTGGATCGGTTTCGTGACGCTCCGGCATCGCGGTAGCGGACGCCGCGCCCCCGTGTGACTTTCCTCGCACGATTTCTTACCCGCTAGTAGGGTCGTCGTATGACCTCTGAACAGCGCACCCGCACGCTCGACGTCGTCGTCTACGGCGCCACCGGATTCGTCGGGCGCCTGGTCGCCGAGTATCTCGCACGCAGCGCGCCGGGCGGTACCCGCATCGGCCTGGCGGGCCGCTCGATCGACCGGCTCGAACGTGTCCGGGCGGAACTGGGTCCGGCCGCGGCGGATTGGCCGCTTCTGCGGGCGGACGCGAAGGACGAGCAGTCGTTGCGAGATCTCGCCGCCGCCACCCACGTGGTCGCGACCACCGTCGGGCCGTACGCCAAGTACGGGCTGCCGCTCGTCGCAGCGTGCGCGGAAGCGGGAACCGATTACGTCGACCTCACCGGGGAGACGCCCTTCGCGCGGGAGAGCATCGACCGCTTCCACGACAAGGCCGTCGCGAGTGGCGCCCGAATCGTCCACTCGTGCGGATTCGACTCGATCCCTTCGGATCTCGGCGTACACGTGCTGCACCGGCGCGTCCAGGCGGACGGTGCCGGTGACCTCACCGACACCACGCTGGTGGTCACCTCGATGCGTGGCGGCGTCAGCGGCGGCACCATCGATTCGTTGCGGACCCAACTCGATGCCACCAAGCGCGATGCCGAGCTGCGCCGGATCACCGTCTCGCCGTACTCGCTCAGCCCGGATCGGGCGGCGGAACCGGATCTCGGCCGCCAGCCCGACATGGCCCTCGTGCGCGGGTCGGACATCAGGCCGGGGATGGCGGGATGGAAGGCACCCTTCTTCATGGGCCCGTACAACACGCGGGTGGTCCGCCGCTCCAACGCCCTCTCCGGCTACGCATACGGCAAACACTTCCGGTACCGCGAGGTGATGAACGTCGGGTCGTCGTTCGTGTCCCCCGTGCTGGCCGGAGCCGTGGCCGCGGGCATGGGTGCGTTGGTCGGCGGATTGCTGTTCCCGCCGACCCGTTGGGTGCTCGACCGTGTGCTGCCCAAGCCGGGAGAGGGACCGAGCGAGAAGGCGCGGCGCAGCGGCCACTTCACGATCGACCTGTACGGCGACACGACGTCCGGCGCCCGCTACACCAGCCGAATCGCCGCGCAGGGCGACCCCGGGTACGCGGCGACGGCGGTCATGTTCGGCGAGTCGGCGCTGGCGTTGGCGTTGCAGCGCGACGAGCTACCCGATCGTGCCGGCGTCCTCACCCCCGCGACCGCGATGGGCGACGTGCTGGCCGACCGCCTGCGCGCTGCGGGATTCGAGATCCGCGCCGAACCGGCCTGACCGTCAGGCGCCGCTCTGCCCCTGCGACGACGCGGCGTGCTCGGACAGATCCGCGAGTGTCAACCGATGGTTCGGCGGTCGCTCGCGGATCATCGTCCGGGTCACTTCGTGGTTCGGCCCCACGTGCAGAAGCTCGCCCGGGCACAACGACTCCCAGTCGGGATCCTCGTCCATCGGTTCGGTCGCGACCACGACCGCCGGCAGGGTTGCGAGCGCACCCGACCTGGCCCGGACGGTGCCCGCAGTGCTCGCGTGGTCGAGGTGTCGCCGCCCGCTGGGGCCTCCGGGACGGCGCCGCAGCACCATGAGGTCGTCGGTGTCCGGGTAGCGGAACGCCCACATCTGTTCCGCCTCGATCAGGACGAAATTGATCGAGAGCATCCGCAGGTTGTCGGCGATCCAGCCGACCGCGGCCGTGATCCCGGCAGCCACGTCGCCGTCGTTCTCGTCGATGTGCCGGGTGATGAGCGCGAAGTAGCGCTCGGAGTCGGTGTCCCCCTGCACCAGATCGCGGTAGTCCCCCAGTTCCGCCTCCAGCTTCGGCAAGTCCTCGATCACCCCGTTGTGCGCGAACAGTCGGCCCCTCTGCTCGAACGGGTGGGTGTCGGCGAGGTTGTTCGCGCCCGTGGTCGCGTACCGCACGTGCGCGACGAACGTGGCCGACTCGCGTTCCTTGGCCTCCCACGCGAACCGGCTGTCCTCGTACGCGGCGACGGGCTGCTTCTCGAGCCGTGGAGTCCCGTCCTCGGTGAACGTGCCCAAGCCGGTCCCGTCCGGCATCCGCCGGCTCTGCTGGGCGAGGCTGTCCTGCGCATCGAGCAACCAGAACGTGGCGTGCACGCGGTGCGGGGCGGCTGACATTCCGAACAGTCGACACATGGTCGTCGTCCTCCTGACGTCGAGGCCGGTCTCGCACCAGTATGAACGCGCACACCCTCCCGGTGTGCGCGTTCGCCGCCGTCAGAACTCCATGCCGGCGTCGGCGCCCATCTGCATCGTCGTGTTCGCCCCGTCCAACGACTCGCGGATGATGTCCGCGTGGCCCGAATGGTGCGAAGTCTCGCGCAGCACGTGCAGCAGCACCCGGCGTGCGGTCCACCACTGCCGTTCCGGTGCCCACGGTGCGGTCGGCAGCGGGACGAGCAGGTCGAGGTCGTCGAGCGACGCGACCACCCGCGCGGTCTCCTGCGCGGTTGCCCGATAGTCGTCGAGCAGACCGGCGAGGGTCTCGTCCTCGGTCATCGTGTACGTCGCCATCGCAGTCTCCATGTCGAACTCCGCGGTCTCGTCGCGCTCGACGATCTTGCGCACCCAGTCCCGCTCGGTGTGGGTCACGTGCTTGACCAGACCCCCGAGCGTGAGGTCGCTCACGGTCGAACGCGTCCGGGCCTGCTCGTCGTCGATCCCCCGCACGGTGATCAGGAAGTTGTGGCGCTGATCGTCGAGCAGCGCAAGGATGTCGGCGCGTCCGCTGTCGATTCCACTCATGGTGTTTCGTCCTTCGGTCGGTGTGGGTCGAGCTCGATGAAAACCACGCTACGAGCTATTGCGGACACATTCGGTCCGCAATAGCGAGGCGGGCGAAACTCGGGTGTCGGCGGCAGGCAGATCCTCGGCCGGGCCCTAGCCTTCACGAGGTGACTCCCCCGACTCATGCGTTCCTGGCGGCCCGGTTGCCCGCCTTCGACCTCGCGGTGCACGCGGTGTCCGCATTCGCGACGGCAGCCGACGCGATGCGGGTCGCGACCGGGCACGCACCGCACGGGGTGACCATCGCTCCGGAGCGGATCGCCGCCTCGTTCGCCGGTGACCGGATGTTCCGCCGAGACGGCCGACCGGTCGCGGGGTTCGCGGAGTTGTCGGGCTTCTTCGACGTCGCGGACGGCTGGATCCGCACGCATGCGAACTATCCCCACCACCGCGCCCGACTGACCGACATCGTCGAACTGCCCGCGGACTGCTCGCGAGCAGAATTCGCCCGACGTGTCGCGACCCTGTCCGGCGCAGAAGTGGAGGAGCGGGCAGCCGCGGGCGAGGCGATCGCGGTCCGCGTCCGCACCGAGCAGGAGTGGGCATCGAGTGCCGCCGGTGTCGCGGCAGCGTCGGGCGCACTCGTGAGCGTTCACGCCCGCAGCGACCGGTCGTCGCACCGAGCGACGGGTACCGCCTCGCAACCGCTGACCGGGGTGCGCGTTCTGGATCTCACCCGCGTGATCGCCGGCCCGGTCGCGTCGCGCGCGCTCGCGTTGCTCGGGGCCGACGTGTTGCGGATCGATCCACCGGCCCTGCCCGAGATCGCGTGGCAGCATCTCGAGAACGGGCAGGGAAAGCGGTCGGCGCTGCTCGACCTGCGGGACGCCGGTGGACTCGAACGGTTCCGGACACTGCTCACCCGCTCCGACATCCTGCTCACCGGGTACCGGCCGGGCGCCATCGAGTCCCTGATCGGCGACGCCGCCGGGTACCGTCCCGGGTTGATCCACGGCCGGGTCTGCGCCTGGGGTCACCGCGGCCCCTGGGCCGGCCGCCGCGGCTTCGACAGCATCGTGCAGGCCGCGTCGGGCATCGCGCTGGTCGAGGGCGACGGACGACCCGGCGCCCTGCCCGCGCAGATCCTCGACCACGCGTCGGGTTACCTGCTGGCGTCCGGCGTGCTGGACGCCCTCGCCCGCCGCCACCACGACGGCGGCGGACACGACGTCGACGTCTCCCTCGCGTGCACCGCAGCCTGGCTGCTCGCCGCTCCCGGTCGGCGCGCCGAACCGCCGGTCGCGGCGGCGCCGGGGCCCGCCACGGTCGTCACCCGTGACGGGATCACCACGGCACGGCCACCGCTGCCGGAGTTCCCCGACTATCCCTTTCCGGCGAGAGCCTGGGGCGCGGACACGGCCGAGTGGTGACCGCGGTCTCGCGCGAGCACTCCCAGCACGATCAGCACCTGCGCAGCGATGTACGTCGCCATGATCCAGAATCCTTCCGCCGGGGGCTCGAACCGATCGGCGAAGGCGCCGAGCGCGATCATGCCGTCCGAGACCAGGAACAGACCGCCGCCGATCGCCGCGGTGCGCCCGAGTCCCGCCGACAGCACCGCCATGGCCCCGAGCGCTGTCCCGTATACCAGTGCGGGAACCAGTAGGGCCCCGGCGCCCGGCGCGCACGCGGCGACGAGCAGTACGACGGCGACGGCGTACACCGCGACCAGGCCGGCGTGTCGGCGTATCACCCCGCGCCCGTTGAACGGCACGAAAGCGGCGATATACGTCGCCTGAGCCGCCAGGAAGAAGCCCACCATCAGCAGGAACGCCGTGTCCCCGTCGGCGAGGTCGGGGGCGGTGTCGCCGAGCCACGAGAAGCCCAGCGCGATCAGGACCAGAATCACCAGCCGCGTGCGCGGCGTCTCGGTCGACAGCCACACGATCGCCGCCAGCACAGGCATGAAGAACCACTGGGTGACGTTCGCGACCGCGCCGGCATCGACTAGTTGGGCGGCGAGATGCGCGACCCCGAGGAGCACGAAAACCGTCCAGGCGACCCGAACCGAACGGCTCCGCTGCGAGTTCATCGTCACATGGTAGGACCGGGACGCCGCGGCGCCGCCGAACCCCGGCTCGAGCCATGATGCTTGCATGGCCGACCACACCTACAGCCTCGAAGTCGAGTGGACCGGGAACCGCGGTTCCGGAACGAGCGGCTACCGCGAGTACGACCGCGAACACACGGTGTCGGCTCCAGGAAAACCGACGCTGGCGGGAAGCGCGGATCCCGCGTTCCGAGGCGTTCCGGAAGCGTGGAATCCCGAGGAACTGTTGGTCGCTGCGCTGTCCCAGTGCCACATGCTCTGGTATCTCGGGCTGGCCGCAAACGCCGGCATCGTCGTCACGCGGTACACCGACCACCCCACCGGCCAAATGGAAACGAACCCCGATGGCTCCGGCCAGTTCTCGGAGGTGGTGCTGGCACCGCAGGTGGTGGTGGCCGAGCCGTCGATGGTCGCGCGTGCCGAGCGCTTGCATGCCGACGCACACGACATGTGTTTCATCGCTCGTTCGGTGAACTTCGCCGTCGGAAACCGCTCCACGGTCACCGCAGACGGCGGTCCGCGATGATCGACCGCACCTCGCTCATCGTCGACGTGGACACCGGAATCGACGACTCGATCGCCCTGTTGTACCTGCTCGCCCGCGAGGACGCGGACATCGTCGCGGTTCTCTCGACCGCCGGCAACGTACCCACCGCGCAGGTCGCCGCCAACAATCTGGCGTGGCTGGAGCTGTGCGGGCGCACCGACATCGAGGTCGCCGTGGGCGCCGACGGACCACTGTCCGTCCCGCTGCGCACCACCGAGGACACCCACGGGCCGCAAGGCATCGGATACGCCGAGCTGCCCGCCCCCGAACTGCGCCCGTCCGGGCGTTCTGCAGCCGACGCCTGGGTGGAGCTCACGCGCGAGCGGCCCGGTGAACTGGTCGGCCTCGTGACCGGTCCGTTGACGAACCTGGCGCTCGCGATCCGCGCGGACCCCGAACTCCCCCATCGGCTGAGGGGGCTGGTCGTGATGGGCGGCGCCTTCGAGTATCCCGGGAACACCACACCCGTCGCCGAGTGGAACATCTCCGTCGACCCCGAGGCCGCGGCAGAGGTGTTCGCGGCGTTCTCCGCCGTCCCGCCCGAGCGGGCGCCCATCGTCTGCGGGCTCAACCTGACCGAGCGGATCGTGCTGACCCCGGACCACGTTCGACGGTTCGCGGAACTCGCCGGCAGCGCCCCGATCGAGGACATCGAGCCGACCGACCCGCCCGGACTCCGGTCCGCTGCATCGAACCCCCTGGTCCGGCACGTCTGCGACGCGGTGCGCTTCTACTTCGAGTTCCACCGCGACCATGCGCAAGGGTTCATCGCGCATCTGCACGATCCCTTCGCGGCGGCGGTCGCCCTCGATCCGTCGATCGCCACCTACCGAGCCGCCACTGTCGATGTCGAAACCGAGGGGCGGATCACGCGAGGACAGACGGTCGCCGATCGTCACGGACTGTGGGGAAGATCACCCAATGCCCGGATTGCGTGGGATACCGATGAGTCCGTTTTTCTCGAAGACCTGATCACCCGGCTGGCCGCCTTCGCGCGGCCCTTCGGACAGCAATCGGAGCGAACCGAACGGTAGCTCGACACTGGTACCGTTTCGTGATCTGGATGGGCGTCCAGTCGGCATGCCGGCTACGGCCAGACAGGTTGTTCAGTCGGGAAAAAAGGCGGTACACGTGGCACGACAGGCACGCGCCGTGGCAACACGGCAGCAGATCATCACCGGTGCGGCTCGAATGTTCGAGCAATCCGGATTCGAAGGAGCGAGCCTCGGCGACATCGTCGACGGTTCGGGAACAACCAAGGGCGCGCTCTATTTCCACTTCCGCTCGAAGGACGAGCTGGCTCGCGTCGTCATCGAGGAGCAACACCGTACATCGATCGAATCGGTTCGCGCGGTGACCGAGACGGGTGCGAGCCCGCTGCGGCAACTCGTGATGCTGTGCCACGAAATGGCGCGCCAGATCATTCACGATCCGGTCGTGCGCGCCGGCATGCGGCTCACCCTCGAGTTCGGTGGTTCGAGTGAACCTGCCCAGCCCTACGTCGAGTGGATCGCGAATGCGCAGCAGATCGTCGAGCACGGAATCGAGCTGGGTGAGATTACGAGCACCGTCGATCCAGCTTCCCTCGCGCGGTTCGTGATCGGGTCGTTCACCGGCGTGCAACTCGTGTCGCAGGTCCTCACGCTGCGCGCCGACATCGAGCAACGCGTCGACGACATGTGGGAGTACCTACTTCCCGCGATCGCCACCACCGAGGACGCCGCGGAACTCTCGGCGATTCGTGCGGCACGGTGGACCCCGCCTGCCGAGGCGGATCCCCAGGCATCGGACCCCGAGGCCTGAATCCATTCAGTCCCCCGTGCCCGCGCTCAGGGCACGGGGGTTTCCGGGGGTTTCCGCCGTTTCCTGCACACCGCAGGGAACGGTGCGAGACTGCCGAGCATGGACCAGCACATCCACTTCGTGACGCTTGCGACGCCGGATCTCGATGCAGCGCGCGCGTTCTACTGCGGCGGGCTCGGGTGGGAAGCCCTGCTCGACGTGCCCGGGGAGATCATCTTCTTCCAGACTGCACCCGGCACGGTGTTGGGCCTGTTCGATGCCGAGAAGTTCCGTGAGGACATCGGACGGCCCGGCACACACGTCGCGACGTCGGGAATCACTTTCTCCCACAACGTCGACAGTGCCGAGGCGGTCGACGCCCTGGTCGCCGCTGCGGTGCGGGCGGGCGCGGCGCTGGTCAAGCATCCGCAGCAGGCCACGTTCGGCGGCTATCACGGGCACTTCGCCGATCCGAACGGCGTGATCTGGGAGATCTGCCACAACCCGGGCTGGAGCGTCGACACCGACGGACGGGTGCGGTTGACGACGGACATCTGAGAGCCGTACGACGCGAGGGCCCCGCACCGTACGGTGCGGGGCCCTCGCGTCGTACCTGCTGCGTGACTGCGCTATTCGGCGCCGTCGAACGCGTCGAGGATCCGGTTCGCCGCCAGTGCCGCAGTGAGCGAGCCCTCCCGAACCTGGTCCTCGACCTCACTGCGGATCTTCCGGACGCGCTCGTTCGAGTCGAGGCGACGCAACAACTGGTCGTGCACCATCGACCACGTCCAGTCCACCTGCTGCTTCTGCCGCTTGCGTTCGAGTTCGCCCGCGTCACCGAGGACCTGCCGATGCCGGAGCACTTCGCCCCAGAACTTGTCGACACCGATGTTCTCGAGCGCGCTCATCGTGAGCACGGGCGGCTTCCACAGCGCGTCGTGCGGGTAGATCAACCGCAGAGCACCGCTCAGTTCACGGGCCGCGACGCGCGCCTCGGTCTCGTGCTTGCCGTCGGCCTTGTTGACGCTGACGATGTCGGCGAGTTCGAGGACACCCTTCTTGATGCCCTGCAACTGGTCACCGGTGCGGGCGAGGGTGAGGAAGGTGAACGTGTCGACCATGTTGGCGACCGTCACCTCCGACTGCCCGACGCCGACCGTCTCGACGAGGATCACGTCGTAGCCGGCGGCCTCGAGGAGCACCATCGTCTCGCGGGTCGCCTTCGCGACGCCGCCGAGCGTGCCCGACGTCGGGGACGGCCGAATGAAGGCGTTCGGTTCCACCGACAGGTTCTGCATCCGGGTCTTGTCGCCGAGGATCGAGCCACCGGTGCGGGTCGAGGACGGATCGACCGCGAGGACGGCGACCTTGTGGCCCAACGAGATCAGGTGCATCCCGAGGGCTTCGATGGTCGTCGACTTGCCGACGCCGGGCACACCCGTGATGCCTACGCGGATCGCGCTTCCGGCGTGCGGGAGCAGGCGCAGCAGCAACTGCTGCGCCTGCTCCCGGTGATCGGCCCGGGTGGACTCGACGAGCGTGATCGCCTTGGACACATCACTTCGCCGGCCCTCGAGGACCGCGTCACCGAGCGCAGCCAGATCGAGCGGCGGACGGTTAGTCGGCGGCAATCGGATCGTGTCCCAACTGCTCCGACAGCTTCTGCAGCAGACCGATCGCCGCGTCCGCGAGGACCGTGCCGGGCGGGAAGATCGCCGCGGCACCGGCCTGGTACAGCTCCTCGAAGTCACCCGGCGGGATGACGCCGCCGACCACGACCATGATGTCGGGGCGGCCCGCCGCGGCGAGCGCCTCCCGCAGCGCCGGCACCAGCGTGAGGTGACCTGCGGCGAGGGAGGACACGCCGACGATGTGGACGTCGGCGTCGGCCGCCTGCTGGGCGACCTCCTCGGGGGTCTGGAACAGCGGTCCCACGTCGACGTCGAAGCCGAGGTCCGCGAAGCCGGTGGAGATCACCTTCTGGCCGCGGTCGTGACCGTCCTGGCCCATCTTCGCGACGAGGATGCGGGGACGGCGTCCCTCCTCCTCGGCGAACTTCTCGACCAGTGCGATTGCGTTCGAGATGTTGCTCACCTTGCCTGCCTCGTCCCGGTACACACCACTGATGGTCCGGATCTCGGCCTGATGGCGCCCGTACACCTTCTCGAGCGCGTCCGAGATCTCGCCGCCGGTCGCCTTCGCACGCGCAGCGTCGATGGCGAGGGCCAGCAGGTTGTTCTCCATGCCGCCCTCGTTCGAGGCCGCGGCGCGGGTCAGCTCGGCCAGCGCCGCCTGGGTGGCGGCCTCGTCGCGCTCGGCGCGCAACTGCTGCAGCTTCGCGATCTGCTCGGCGCGCACCTTGGTGTTGTCGACCTTGAGAACCTCGATGCTGTCCGGCTCGTCCGGCACGTACTTGTTGACGCCGATCAGCGGCTGCCGGCCGGAGTCGATACGGGCCTGGGTGCGAGCCGCGGCCTCCTCGATGCGGAGCTTCGGGATGCCCTCACCGATGGCCTGCGCCATGCCGCCGGCCTCCTCGACCTCGGCGATGTGCGCGCGGGCACGGTTCGCGAGCTCGTTGGTGAGCCACTCGACGTAGTGCGAGCCGCCCCACGGGTCGATCGGCCGGACCGTGTTCGACTCCTGCTGGATCAGCAGCTGCGTGTTGCGGGCGATGCGGGCCGAGAAGTCGGTCGGCAGCGCGATCGCCTCGTCGAGTGCGTTGGTGTGCAGCGACTGCGTGTGGCCCTGCGTCGCGGCCATCGCCTCGACACACGTGCGGCCGACGTTGTTGAACACGTCCTGCGCGGTGAGCGACCAGCCGGAGGTCTGCGAGTGGGTGCGCAGCGACAGCGACTTGGCGTTCTTCGGAGCGAACTTCTCGACGAGCTCCGCCCACAGCAGACGCCCGGCGCGGAGCTTGGCGACCTCCATGAAGAAGTTCATGCCGATCGCCCAGAAGAACGACAGCCGCGGCGCGAACTTGTCGATGTCCATGCCCGCGTCGAGACCGGCGCGGATGTACTCGATGCCGTCGGCGAGCGTGTACGCCAGCTCCAGGTCGGCGGTCGCACCGGCCTCCTGGATGTGGTAGCCCGAGATGGAGATCGAGTTGAACTTCGGCATCTTCGCCGACGTGTACGCGAAGATGTCGGAGATGATCCGCATCGACGGCTTCGGCGGGTAGATGTAGGTGTTGCGGACCATGAACTCCTTCAGAATGTCGTTCTGAATGGTTCCGGCCAGCTGCTCGGGAGCGACGCCCTGCTCCTCCGCGGCCACGACGTACAGCGCCAGGATCGGCAGCACGGCGCCGTTCATGGTCATCGACACCGACACCTGCGACAGGTCGATGCCGTCGAACAGCTGACGCATGTCGAGGATCGAGTCGATCGCGACACCGGCCATGCCGACATCACCCTGCACGCGCGGGTGGTCGGAGTCGTATCCGCGGTGAGTCGCCAGGTCGAACGCGACCGACAGGCCCTTCTGACCGGACGCGAGGTTGCGGCGGTAGAACGCGTTGGACTCGGCCGCGGTGGAGAAGCCCGCGTACTGACGGATGGTCCACGGCTGGTTGACGTACATCGTCGGGTACGGGCCCCGCAGGAACGGGGCCGCGCCCGGATAGCTGTCGAGCGGGTAGCCGGCCGCCTCGGCGGCGTCCCGGTCGGCCTTGGTGTAGACGGGCTTGACGTCGATACCCTCGGGCGTCGACCACACGACCTGCTCGGCGGTGTAGCCGTTCGCGGCCGCGAGGTTCTCGACCAGCGCATCGGCCTGCTCCGCGGTGGGGGCAGGCGGCTGCGGGAAGTCCGGGTCCGTCAAGGCGACGTCGGCAAAGCTGCCGATGAGGTGCTTGACCTCGTTCGTTGTCACTTCGGTGCTCCCACTCACTCGTTGTCACCGGCGATCGCGCCGAGCAGTTCAGTCAGTGCCGCGACTGCGTCGATGCGGGCGGTGAGGAATCCGTCGGGACGCGCGGCGCCGTCCTCGACGTCGGCAAAGATCTTCTCGGGCCCCGCCAGCAGGACCTGCTCGATACCGGCTTCGCGGAGTGCCGTGACGGCCGCCGCGCCCTGCTCGCCGTAACGCTTGTCGGTGCCGCACAGCACCGCGATCTTCGTACCCGACTCCTTGACAGCCGTGGCGATGCCGCCGTCCGCCGGATCCAGCGGGCCCGGGTTGACGGCCTCGATGCCGCCGGAGGCCAGCAGGTTCGCGGCGAACGTGGTGCGCACGTTGTGTTCGGCGACCGAGCCCAGCGGCGCCAGAAGCACCTGCGGGCGAGCCCCGTTCGCGGCCAGATAGGCATCCGAACGGTCGCGCAGCGCCTCGAACGCCGACGCGTAACGGGCGACGGGAGTGCCGGAGACGGCGGCTCCGGCCTCGGCGGCCCCCGCGGGCAGCGGCGCCTCGCTCAGGTTCGGGAACTCGTTGATGCCGGTGACAGCGGTCCGGCGATGCGCGATGTCCGCGTCTCGGGCAGCCTTCGTGGCGGCGATCCGGTCGGCGACGACACCGGCGGCGAGCGCGGCGCGGTAGCCACCGGCGGCCTCGATCTGCTGGAAGAACTCCCACGCCTTCGCCGCGATCTCTTCGGTGAGCTGCTCGACGTACCACGAGCCGGCACCCGGATCGAGGACGCGGCCGAGGTGGGACTCCTCGAGCAGCAGCAGTTGGGTGTTGCGCGCGATGCGCTCGGAGAACGACTTGGACACTCCCGCAGCGCCCGCGGGCAGCGCGACGTCGAACGGCAGCACCGTCACCGAGTCGGCGCCGCCGACACCCGCACCGAACGCGGCGAGCGTGGTGCGGAGCATGTTCACCCACGGGTCACGCTGCGACATCATCGCGGCAGAGGTGACCGCGTGCTGCACTGCGCCACCGAACTCGGAGGCGCCGCACACCTGCGCGACGCGCGCCCACACCTGGCGGCCGGCCCGGAACTTCGCGAGGGTCTGGAACTGGTCGTCGGTCGCGGCGAGACGGAACTCGAGCTGGCCCAGGGCCTCCGAGATGGTCAGGCCCTGCGCGGTGAGCGCGCGCAGGTACTCGACACCGGCGGCGATCGCGGCGCCGAGTTCCTCGGCGTCACCGGCACCGGCGTTGTGGAAGGCGGTGCCGTCCACCATGAGGGCGCGGACCGTCTCGGTACGGGCCGCGGCGGCCGTGGCGAGCGCGACGGCGTCGTCCAGCTCCACACCGGAGGCGCCCGAGAAGGCGTCGGTCAGCGGCGAGGCAGCGAGGCCGATGCGGACCTGCGCCCGGTCGGAGACGCCGTCACCGGCAGCGGCGCGCGCGTCGAGCAGCGAGTAGAGCTGCTGCGCGGCGGCGGCGACGTCCGCGCCGGCGTCGAGGGTCAACGGGGCGAGGTCGAGCAGCACACCGGCCAGCGCGGCCTCGAGTTCGGCGACCGGCAGGTTCTTGCCACCGACCGACAGGGTGAGCGCGCTGACGCCGTTCTCCAGACCGTCGAGGACGGTGCGGTTGACCGCGGCTGCGTCCTGGGTGTCCTGCCCGAAGCGGGCGTTGACGAGCCAGCCGGAGTTGACGTCACGGCTCGCGTCGGCGCCACGGACGAACGGGAACTGACCGGGCAGCGGTGCCTCGGGAAGCTCGTCGCGACCGGAGTACAGCGGCGATACGGTCACGCCGTCGTACGTGGTGGTATCGAGAAGCTTCTGCGGCTCCGGGCCCAGCTCGGCGGCGTCGACTCGACGCGACTTGGCAAGCACGCCGGCGACGGCCTGCTGCCATTCCGAGTAGGCGCGCGCGGCGTCCTCGGCTTGTGAAGCTGGTGACACGGGGCGGCTCCCTCTCACTCTCGTGCATGATCGCTCGTGCGAGCGGTCTTCCAATCGGACAAACAATCGGGCAAACAAATCGGACGATTCTCGTCCCCTCGACCTGTGATGCTAACCGCACCGGTCCGGCTCCCGACGTCAGGCCACCCACGGTTCGCTAGCCTCTTTTCATGAGCGTTGCGAACGTGCTGGAAGAAGGTGTCTCGATCACCCCCCAGCGGCTTTTCCGAATGAGTCGCCCGCAGCGACTCGACGGGGTCAACCGCCTCACGATGGACATCGACGGGCACGCCGCGCACGGCGTCTCCCCCACCGCCACGCTGGGCATTCTGATCGACGACATCCTCGGCTTCACGCTCTGGGACCGGCGCGGGGACCGTGCCGGCGTCGTGACCGCCGATCTGTCCGTGGATTTCGTCACACCGACCGGTTGGGTCGGTCCCGAAGTGGTAGCCGACGGTCGCGCCGTCGCGATCACCGCCGACGGCGGTATCGCTTCGACCGAACTTCGGGACGGCGCCGGGACGCTGCTCGCCACCGCGACCGCGTGGGGCAACTTCGTCGACGGCAACGCCGATCGCAGCACGAGTGTCGTGCGTCCCTCGTCCGCACCCGGCTCGATTCCGGACGCCTCCGTGTCCTCATTGACGCGGATCGGTGCGCGGTTCGAGTACCACGACGCGGGCGCGCGCCTCGTCGTACCCGCGAACCCGGCCCTGGCCAACAAGCTCGGCGTCATGCACGGCGGCATCCAGGCCTGTGCCGTCGATCTGGTCGGCGCCGCCGCCCTGAGCAGGCCGGACGCACCCATGTACACCGCATCCATGCGCATCAACTTCTTCCGCCCCGCCCCCATCGACGCCGATGTCACGTTCACCGCGGAGGTCGTGCGCGCCGGCCGGTCGGTCGCGGTCGCACGTGTCACGAGCACCGGCAGCGACGGCCGGGAGTGTGCCGTCGCCACCGTCACGTGCCGGCGCCCCAGCCGGTAGCCGCGTCGGCACCGGCCTCGCAGGTAGTCTGAACGATTGTGATTGCGCGACTGAGGGATCCCCGTGTGCTCGGCGCCCTCGTCGGATTGGCGGTGTTGTTCGTCGCCGCGGCGATGGTCCCGCACCCGTCGATCGAGCAGGTCCGGTCGTGGGCGGAATCGGTGGGACCGATGTTCCCTCTGGTGTTCCTGTTTGTTCACGTCGTGGTGACGATCGCGCCCGTCCCGCGGACGCTGTTCACGGTCAGCGCCGGTGTGCTGTTCGGTGCGGCTACCGGCATCGCGGTGACGATGGCGGCCACGACGATCAGCGCGGTCCTCGCCCTGTTGATCGTGCGCGCGATCGGCCGAGACGCCGTCGCCGCGCATCTGACCCATCCCGCAGTCCGCTCGGTGGACGCCCGGCTCGAGCGGCGCGGCTGGCTGGCCGTCGGCTCCATGCGCCTGATCGCGATGATCCCGTTCTCGGTGGTGAACTACTGCTGCGGCGTGTCCTCCGTCCGGGTGCTGCCCTACACGCTCGCCACGGTGGCCGGGATTCTGCCCGGCACGGTGGGTGTGGTGCTTCTCGGCGACGCCTTGACCGGGGAGACCGATCCGCGACTGCTGGTGGTGTCGGGCATCTGCATCGCAGTGGGAATGCTGGGCCTGTTCGTCGACGCCCGCACCCCGCTCTCCCCGACGCCTACAGTTGGTCAAGCCCGAGACCTGGATTCCTAAAAGTAAGGCCCAGGAGCTTGATCTTGCAGAATCAAGCCCATAACCTTGCATCATGTTCGTACTGACCGTCGACCAGCGAGGCAGCAGGCGAGACATCGATCGCGTCGGACCACTGCTCGACGACCTCGCCTCGACTCCCCTGCTCCGCCCGTTCGAGCGGACCGCCGGAGACGAGGTCCAGGCCGTGGCCGACGACGCCGACATCGTCGTCGATCTCGCACTCGACCTCGTGCGCCGCGAACACTGGAGTGTCGGCATCGGAGTGGGCGAGGTCGAGGAACCCCTCCCCACTCAGACCCGCGCCGGCCGCGGACCCGCCTTCGAGGCCGCACGCGACGCCGTCGAACGCGCCAAGAGGAGTCCGTCCGGGGTAGCGGTCGAGGCTACGGACGCCCTGGCGGCAGCCGATGCCGACGCCGCCCTCACACTGCTCGCGCTGCTGGTCTCGCGCCGGACACCGCAGGGCCACGCCGCCGTCGATCTGGCGCGACGCGGCCTCAACCAAGCCGAGTCCGCCGCCGAACTCGGCATCAGCAAGCAAGCCGTCTCGCAGCGCCTCATCGCAGCCGGCTGGCACGCCGAGTCCGCCGGCAGGCAACTGGCGGCTCGACTCCTCGCGAGGGCCGACCGATGACTGCACTGAGCCTCGCACTCGTGGGGATCGCGGCGCTGGTCGGCGTCGTCGCCGGCCGGCTGGGTGCGACGTCCAGCCGGGCCGGGGCGGTCGTTCGCATCGCCCCTGCCGTCGCAGTCCTGGCACTCGCGGGGTCCGCTCTCGCGGCGACGGCTGTGCCGCCGGTCCAGGGCTTCGCCCTCGGCGCCACCTACGTCCTGACCGTCGCGGCGGCCGCCACCGGCGGCGCCCCGATGGTGCTGGCCGCCTTCCGGTTCGCCCGCCGCCAGCCCGACGCAGGACCCGAACCCGACGACGGACCGCTGCGCGGCGGCCGCGTCATCGGACTGCTCGAGCGCACCGCCGTGGCCGTCTCGGTCCTCGCGGGCTGGCCGGAGGGCATCGCGATCGTCCTCGCGGTGAAGGGCCTGGCCCGCTATCCCGAGCTGCGGGAGCCGCACGCGTCGGAGCAGTTCATCATCGGCACCTTCACAAGCGTGCTGTGGGCCATCGCCGTGGCGGGCGTCGGCCGGGCGCTGGTGACATAGCGTCATGGGTGAGAACAGCGCTTCGGGACCGATCGTGAGCACCGCGCCGCGTCGCATCCCGCAGGGAGCCGAACTCGAGCCGCTGCTCCTCTGCTACGGCTACCGCCTCACCCGGGCGGGAACCGTCAAGGGCACGGAACCGTCGCACGCACCCGAGGACATCGCCGCTGCCGAAGGATTCGGGTGGCCGGTCCGGAGCACAGAACGCTGGACGCCACAGGAGATCGTCGAACGCGCGACCGTCGCCGCCGACGCCCTCGACGTCGACGCTGTACTGGGCGCCTTCGTCGCCGGACTGGGTAGCGCTCCGCGTGGCCGACAGACGGCGATCTCGTTCGGGTGGGCTCGGCATCTCGGTACCGGTCGTCGGGGCGATCGCGGTGTCCCCGACTGCGGTCTGACCGAGGACTCGTACGCCGTCGACGTCACGGACAGACTGTTGCGGCTCTCGCTCGGATGGGCGTGGAACGAACTGCCTCAGCACTATCTTCCCGATCTCGAAGCCGCTGTAGCGCAAGGTCTTCCGCTCCCGACCGACGACGATCGGCAACGACTGCGTGCCCTGTTGGACCTCGTCCGCACGCAGCCCGCGGGGACACTTCCGAGCGAACTCGAAAAGGCCGTCGCGCGGTCCAAGATCGTTCCGGGTACCGACAAGTATCAGCGCTACGGAATCCTGATCGGACTGTCGGAGATCGGAGTCCTACCCTGCCCTGCCCTCGTACCGAGCTGGGATCGGTTCGTCCCCGACACCGAACGCAGGGCGGCGTATCGCAGCGTCAAGAGCGGGCCGCGATCGGACATCCCGGTTCCCCTGGCCTCCTGGCGCGGTGGCCTCGACGAAGCCCGAGCCGAGCAGCTGCTGAGCCTCTGACCTCCGCCTACCAGTACCGCAAGTAGGTATCGTCGGGCGAATGGATCTCGTGGTCACGTCGGACACCGGACCGGTCGGCGACGTGTACCGGCTCGCGAGCGAGTTGCAGGACGCCGGAGTCGACTTCGCCGTTGCCACGAAGTCGGTCCCCGGCGCTCTCGTCATCTGTCTGCGCTGCCTACCCGAGAGCTACGGTCGGCGGTCGTTTACCCGCTACGAGACGATCGTGCCCGCGATGCTCCTCGACATCTGTGTGTCCGAGGAAGCGATGGGCGGACGCCCCACGGCGCAGCAACGCGAGACTCTCGGAGAGCTGTTGCGCCACTGGATCGGAAGGGCGTCGCGATCGCGGACGGCACCGTGGTCGCCCTCCCAGCGGGCCGAGCTCAGGCACGCCGCCGAGCAGTCACTGGTGTCCCTCGGATGGCTCGACGGTCCCCGCACCCGCGCCGTCGAACTGTGCCGGGCGGGGCTGCCGCTGGACGACATCGCCGAGGCGACGGGACTGCCGCTGAGCGAGGTCGAAGACCTGTTCACCGACACGCTCTGACCACCGGTCCCACCCGCCTCAGCCGGGACCCGGGAGCTGCCTGGCGACCAGTTCCTTCGCGTCGAGCAACCCCAGTCCCGGATACATCTGCCGGAGTCGTCTGATCGCGTCGATCCGGCCCGACGAGGACGCGATCGCCGCAGACACGTCCGGTAGTGCGACCTCTGCCGGTGAGACCTTCGCCGGCACCCGAACGGTGTTGCGGTTGCGCCACGCCAGAATAGTCGACACGACGGAGACGGCCAGGGCGGAGCCGAAGATACCGAGCCACACCCAGTCCCATGCTGACGGTTCCGACGTCGCTCGATCGATCGCCGACGGTCCGACGAGGACCACGAGCCACGCCAGGAATAGCGTCCCGAGCCACCGCTGGACCGGTTCGCGGTCCAACCAGCGCAGCACCAACTACGCCTGCCCCGGCGGAAGTCCTTCCGGCTGCTCGCCACCGCCGAGCAGGTGCTCCTGCGACAGAGGGCTCTCGACGGGAGTCCGCGCGACGGCCTCGGCCGCGCGAACGGCCTGCGCAACTGCCGGGTCGGCCTTCGTCTCGAACCAGCTGGCGACCTCGTCGGAGTCGTCCTCGGGCCGAGGCAGGTTCTCGTCCTCGGTACGGCTGGGCTCGTAGCGGAAGACGCCGTCGTCGCCGGGCGCGCCGAGTGTCTTCGCGAACCCCTTGAGGGCGTCCCCGAAGTCGCTGGGCACGAGCCACACCTTGTTGGCGTCGCCCTGCGCCATCTGCGGAAGCGTCTGAAGGTACTGGTACGCAAGAAGTTCCGGGGTGGGCTTGCCGGACTTGATGGCGGCGAACACCTTCTCGATCGCCTTGGCCTGACCCTGCGCCTGCAGGTACTTGGCGGCACGCTCACCCTGCGCGCGCAGAATCCGCGACTGCCGCTCACCCTCGGCCCCGAGGATCGACGCCTGCTTGGCACCCTCGGCCGCCAGGATCTGGCTCTGCTTGGCACCCTCGGCGGTCTTGATCGCCGACTCGCGGTGGCCCTCGGCGGTGAGGATCATCGCCCGCTTCTCACGGTCGGCCTTCATCTGCTTCTCCATCGACTCCTGGATCGACGGCGGCGGGTCGATGCTCTTGAGCTCGACGCGGGCGACACGCAGCCCCCAGCGTCCGGTGGCCTCGTCGAGCACGCCGCGCAGCTGCCCGTTGATCGAGTCGCGGGACGTCAGCGTCTCCTCGAGCGTCATACCGCCGACGACGTTGCGGAGCGTGGTGATGGTCAACTGCTCGACCGCGGCGATGTAGTTGCTGATCTCGTAGACGGCGGCCTGCGGGTTGGTGACCTGGAAGTAGACGACCGTGTCGATCGACAGCGTCAGGTTGTCCTGCGTGATGACCGGCTGCGGCGCGAACGACACCACCCGCTCGCGCAGGTCCACCTTCGCCCGGATCCGGTCCACGAACGGCACCAGGAAGGTCAGCTGACCCGACACCGTGCGCGCGTAGCGGCCCAGCCGCTCGATCACAGCCGCCTCGGCCTGCGGCACCAACGCCACCGACTTCGCGACGAGAATGACGACGAGTACGACCAGTACCGCCAGAACTATCAGTGCAGCCATCTTCTCTACGGTCCCCTCCATACGACAGCGGTCGCGCCGTCGATCTCCATCACCGTGACTGTCGTCCCCGGCGGATACACCTCGCTGACGTCGAGTGGACGGGCCGTCCACACGTCACCGTCGAGCTTGACCCGGCCGGCATGTTCGCCGACTTCCTCGAGCACCAGCGCATGCTTGCCCGGCAGGGCCTCGGTGTTCATCAGCTTCAGTGGCGGCTTCTCGAACCGGCGGAGCAGCGCCGGGCGCACACCCAGCACCAGGACCAGCGAAACCACACCGAACACCACCGCGTCGACCCAGACCGGAAAGTCGGTCGCCGCGGAGAATCCGGCGGTCGCCAGTGCGCCGCCCGCGAGCATCAGCAGGAAGAACTCCCCTACCAGCGCTTCCGCCGCTGCCAGGAGAACGCCCGCTACCAGCCAAATCAAAGCTGCCACAAGACCATCTAACCAGAAGTACCGGTCACCGCGATGTTCGCGAAACGCCCTGTGGAGAAACGGCAGCCGCGGCGAAACCACAGTTCAGTCGGCGGTCACGAAATCCACCAGTCGCTCCACCGCGCCGATCAGCGGCGCCTCGAGGTCGCGGAAACTCTCGACGGCGCCGTAGACGCGGCGCCAGCCGTCCTGCGGAGTCCCCCAGCCGAGCGCGGTGCACACGCCGGTCTTCCAGTCCTGGCCGCGCGGGATCTTCGGCCAGGCGGCGATGCCGACCGACTTGGGCCGCACGGCCTCCCACACGTCGATGTAGGGGTGGCCGGTGACCATCACGTGCGGCCCCAGGCCCTGCGTCAGGCGTTCCTCCTTGGATCCGGTCACCAGGTGGTCGACGAGCACGCCGACCTTGCGTCCCGGGCCGGGCCGGAACTCCGCGAGCCGATCACCGAGGTTGTCGAGCCCTTCGAGGTGCTCGACCACCACACCCTCGACCCGCAGATCGTGGCCCCACACCCGCTCGACCAGGGCAGCGTCGTGCACGCCCTCCACCCAGATCCGGCTCGGCAGGGCGGTGCGCGCTCTCAGACCCTCGACCTTGGTCGAACCCGAGGCCGACCGCTGCGCCGCCGGTTTCTGCTGCCGCGGCGCGGGGCGGACGAGGGTGACGGGGCGACCGTCGATGAGAAACGCGGCCTCGCGCATCGCAAACAGGCGGGTGCGGCGCGCGCCGTCCTCGAGCCGCACGAAATCGCCGTCGTAGGTGCGTTCGATACCGACCACCGCACCGCAGAATCCGGTGGCGGCGTCCTCCACCACGAGGTCGCGTTCCGCGGCCACCTCGGGCGTCTTGGGCTTCCGGGTCCGGGCGTGGCCGGCGAAGATGTCGCCGTACATGTTGCTCGCGTTCACGGCACCTCACGCTATGTCAGACGGGGGCACGCGCGGACACCGCCACGCCGTCCTATGCTCGGTAACCGTGAGTTCTCCCAGCGCGACGCTGACCGTGTGGGCCGCTTCCTGGCTCGCCGGGGACAGCGCACCCGACGACGTGATCGACGCTCTGCAGCAGTGGGCGCCGATGCACCTCGTGGGCGCGGCGGACGCCGAGACCGCGCTGGCGACCGATCTCGGGTGGCCGGGGGTGCAGGACGGCGGGGCACCCGTCCTGCTGCGCCTCGTCCGCCGGAGCATCGCCACGCCGGGCGGACTGCGCCTGGTGCTACCTGCCCCCGGCGACGTGCGTGGGATGCCCGCCGGCTCCCCGTTCGCCCGGGCCGCACTCGACGCCGGTGAGGGCGTAATCGTCGGCGAACCCGGACAGCCCGGCGTCGGACTGGTGCCCGTCGTGGAGGGCCCGGACGTCCTGCGCTGGACGGTCCACTCGATCGCTGCGGTGCCGCCGGTCGCCGAGCACACAGGTCTCGGTGAGGCCGAGTACGCGATGCGGGAGGCGATCCGCGATGCCGCGGACGCGCTGCTGCAGCTGTCGTCGGTGCAGACGGGCCCGGCCGACGGCGATCCTCGCCGCCGGATCGCCGAGGCGCTCGACGACCGCGCACACCACCGCTACCCCGACTCGACGCCCACGCGGGCGCTGCGCATCCTGGATTCGTCGGATCAGGTGGCGGCGATCCTGTCCGTTGCCGAACACGATTCACCCACCGAGGCGCCGTCCGCGACTGGCGCGGCCGCCCGCGAGGAGCTGTTGCGCCCGTTGTGGTCCGCGGTCCGGACGGCCCGCGTGGCCGCGGTGTCCGCCTCGGCGAGGGACGCCCACCGGGCCTGACGGCCGATCTCCCGACGCGTCACCGGTGGTTCATCACGATGTGCCGGTCGATTCGCACGTGCTCGTCGAGCGTCGGGTAGAGCAGTCCGGTGTCGCGGCCGTAGTCGTGTTGCCGCAGCCAGGCGTACACGTCGCCCCACAGCCAGATGCCGCCCGAGACCGTGTTGAACGGCGTCGGGAACGGCGTCCCGCGTTGCCGGACGCCGCGCACCCACTGCCCCACCGCCTGCCGGGTCACTCCGGCGCGATCCGCGACGTCCTGGCGGGTGACGAGGTCCGGATGAGTGCGCGCAGGAGTCACCCCGTGCGCGACGAGCTGATCGACCAGGCTCATTCCCGCTGTGGCGCAGCGCATTCCCTCGGCGGTCACCGTCAGCAACTGCAGCCCGCCCTGATCACGCACGGTCACGTCGAACTCGTCCGCGATGGCCGCTTCCCGCGACACCGTCAGCAGCGGAACGATGAATGTGAACTCGAAGCGGTGATAGAGGCTGTCCTGCACCCGATCAACATAGTCGGCCGGGCGGTTTCCATCCGGAAACAGGCCGAGGGACAACGACGGCAGTACAGCCTAGGCCGTGTAGATCCCCAGATCCGCTTCGACGCCGAGGCGGTCCCAGAACGCGGTCCTGTCGAATCCGGTGGCGCGGGCGCGATCGGCCATCACTCGCCCAGCTGCATCATGGGCATGCCGGTCCCGCCACTTCACGACGGTCACCACGTTGAAGTGACTCTCGCCCTCCTGCAGTCGGACGACGTCGTTGGCGACGAGGCCGTCCAGGCGCCCCAGCACCTCATGGGTCTGCCCCACCGTCGCCAGGAACTCGGGCAGGGACGCCTCGGGGACGTGGAATTTGTCGATACGCAGAATCTCGGTCATTCCGCGAACCTAGAACCTCAACGTAGATCGAGGTCAAGAGTCCCTCGCTAGTTTCCAACCGGACGGCGCGCCGGCGCGCAACAGTTCACCGCGCACGGCGACCCGTCGACGGTCGCACCGAGCAGCGGTTCCCGGCCCAGGCGCGCGGGGGCCGCGCCGGCACGGCGTTCCTCCACGAGTTCCCGGATCATCCGCGGGAAGCGGCGATCCGTGCCCGGTGTCGCGGCGCGCACGAATTCGATCCCCAGTTCCGCCGCCTTGTCGCGGGCCTCCGTGTCGAGGTCCCACACCACCTCGAGGTGATCCGAGACGAATCCGACCGGGCACACGATCACCGCGGGCGCGCCCGACGCCGCAACCGTGTCGAGGTGATCGCAGATGTCGGGGTCGAGCCACGGCACCTGCGGCGGGCCGGAGCGCGACTGCCACACCAGGTCGAAGTCGTCGATGCCTGCCGCCTCTGCGCACAGACGGGACGCATCGGCGACCTGCCGGCTGTAGAGGTTGCCGCCCTCGGCCGGCGGACCGGCGTTCTCGTCGGCGGCGAGGGGTACCGAGTGCGCGGTGAACACCAGCCGCGCCCGGTCCCGCGCATCCTCCGAAAGCTGTTCGCGCGCAGCACGGATCGCATCGGCGAAGGCGGCAACCATGAGCGGGTGATCGTAGTACTGCCGCAGCTTCTCCAAGGTCGGTGCGTCGGGGCCCGCTGCGTCCCGGGCCCGCGCGATGTCCTCGTCGTACTGACGACACCCGGAGTAGCCGCCCCACGCCGATGTGGGAAACACGAGCGCGTTCCGGACGCCGTCGTCACGCATACGCGCGACGGTGTCCTCGACCATCGGATGCCAGTTACGGTTGCCGAAGTACACCGGCAGATCGATTCCGCCCTCACGCAATTCGGCTTCCAGGCGCGCGATGATGTCGCGGTTGAGAGCGTTGATCGGGGACACGCCACCGAAATGCATGTAGTGCTCGGCAACCGCGGCGAGACGCTCGGGCGGAACACCTCGACCGCGGGTGACGTTCTCGAGGAACGGCATCACGTCGTCCGGCTTCTCCGGCCCCCCGAAGGAGAGCACGAGAAGTGCGTCGAAATCCGAATTCCGCTGTCCGCTCATGCGTCCATTCTCGCCCAGTGTCGACATCGGTGCCCGGGACGGGTCAGCCGACCACCGCGTGGAAGCCGCCGTCGACGTAGATGATCGATGCTGTGGTGCCGGGCAGCCAGTCCGAGAGGACCGTGCAGACGCTCTTCGCGACCGGCGTCGGGTCGTCGACGTCCCAGCCGATCGGCGCCGCACTGTCCCACGCGGTGTTCAGCTTGTTCAACTCCGCGCCGGGGCCGGTCGCGTCGCCCGCGATGGCCTTCGCGGCGAGCGTCTTGACCGGGCCGGCCGCAACGAGATTCGAGCGGATCCCGCGAGCGCCGACCTCCTTGGCGACGTACCGGTTCACGGCCTCGAGGGTGGCCTTCGACACGCCCATCCAGTTGTAGAACGGCATCGCGCGGGACGGGTCGAAGTCCATGCCGACGATCGACGCGTTGTCGTTGAGGACCGGCAGCAGCGCCTTGGCGAGTGACGCGTACGAGTACGCCGAGATCTCCATCGCGTTCGAGATGTCCGACCAGGGGGCGTCGAGGAACGGCGCGCCGAGACCCGAGCGCGGCGAGTACGCGATGGAGTGGACGACACCGTCGAGGCCCTCGGGGGCCAGTTCGCGGACCCGCTCGGCCAGGGTCGCGAGGTGCTCGTCGTTCTGCACGTCGAGTTCGACTGCCGGCGGCACCGGTTCCGGCAGCCGCTGCGCGATCCGGTCGATCAGCCGCAGGCGGTCGAAGCCCGTGATGATCACCTTCGCGCCCTGCTCCTGCGCCACTCGCGCGACGTGGAACGCGATGGAGGCGTCGGTGATGATGCCGGTGACGAGAATGGTCTTGCCCGCGAGCAGTCCGCCCATGTTGTTGCTACTCCTGTGATGAAAGTCTGTGGGTGCGTGAGATTTCCGGGAAAAGCGGGTGCGGTCAGTGCCCCATGCCCATGCCGCCGTCGACCGGGATCACGGCACCGGAGACGTACGCGGAATCGTCGGACGCCAGGAAGCTCACCACGGCGGCGACGTCCTCGGGCTGCCCGAGCCGCTGCAGCGGGATGAACTTCTTGGCCGTGTCCCGCAGGTCGTCCGACAGTTCGGCGGTCATGTCGGTCTCGATGAAGCCCGGCGCGACGACGTTCGCGGTGATCGATCGCGACCCCAACTCACGCGTGAGCGACCGCGCCATGCCGATCACACCGGCCTTGGAGGCGGCGTAGTTGATCTGACCGGCCTGGCCCGCCATGCCGACCACCGATCCCAGGAAGATCATCCGACCCCAGCGGGCGCGGAGCATGGCGCGGTTGGCGCGCTTGGCACACCTGAAGGCACCGGTGAGGTTGGCATCGAGGACGCGGGTGAACTGGTCCTCGTCCATGCGCATGAGGAGCGTGTCGTCGGTGATGCCGGCGTTGGCGACCAGCACCTCCACCGGCCCCTGGTGCTCCTCGACCTCCTTGAACGCACGATCGATCGAATCCGCGTCGGTGACATCGCACTTGACTCCGAACAGCCCCTCCGGCGCGCCCGAGCCACGGTGCGTGACGGCCACCTTGTGACCGTCGTCGAGGAGGCGCCGCGCGACGGCCAGGCCGATGCCGCGGTTGCCTCCCGTCACGAGCACGGAACGGGACGGGCTGCTGGTGTTCGACATGCGATCAACCTATCTGTTCGGTTGCGGGTTACGTGTCCAGGTGGACGAAATCGACGCACGGGACGGGCGCCCCAGCGGTCATGGCAGGCGTTGCCGGAGGATCAGCGCGGTGGCCAGCCCCGAGGCGCTGAACAGCACACCGAGCACCAGCCAGGGGCGGCTCGCGTCGCCGCGTGCGTTCTCGAATCCGATCTGCTCCTCGAGTGTGTCGTAGACGTCACGTAGTTCCTCGAGACTCGACGCGGTGAAGAAGTTGCCGCCGGACAGGTTCGCGATCTCCCGCAGCGACGGGTCGTCGACCGGGACGGGAATGCGGTCGCCCTCGATCTCGACGGTGCCGTAACCGGTACCGAAGGAGATCGTCGAGATCGGCACGCCCTTGTCCTTGGCCTGGCGGGCCGCGGTGAAACCGCCGCGCGGGTCGTCGGGGCTCTCCGGGACCGTCTGCTTGCCGTCCGACAGCAACACGATCCGGGCGGGCGGCGCCTGCTCGCTGCCGCCGAGTACCGCCGCGAGGGTGTCGATCGACTGCAGCGACGTGAAGATCGCCTCACCGGTCGCGGTGCGTTCGCTGAGCGTCAGGTTGTCGATCGCGGCCTTCGTCTCGTCGCGGTTCGGGGTGGGCGACACCAGCACCGACGCGGTGCCCGCGAACGCGACCAGGCCGAGGTTGATGCCGGGAGTGAGCCCGTCCGCGAACGACTTGGCGGCCTCCTGCGCTGCGGCCAGACGACTCGGCTCGACGTCTGTCGCCTTCATCGACAGCGACACGTCGATCACCAGCACCACGGTCGCGCGGTTGCGCGGCACCCGCTTGTCGGCGGTGGGTCCGGCCAGCGCCACCGTGAGGAACACCAGCCCGACCAGCAGCAGCGCGGTCGGCAGGTGGCGGGTGATGTTCGGCCGGTTGGGTGCGACCTTCTCGAGCAGCTCCATGTTGGCGAAGCGCAGCACGTGCTTCTGCCGGCGCCGCTGGATCACCACGTACCCGGCGGCGAGCGCGACGACGACCGCCAGGAACAGCAGCCACCACGGAGATGCGAACTGGGACAGACTCATCGGCCGGTCACCCCACGGGTGGGCGCGCCGTAGCTGTGCCGCCGGGACGAGACGAACCGCACGACGTCGGCGATCCAGTCCCGATCGGTGCTCAGACTCAGCCGCGGTGCGCCACAGCGCCGCAACGTCGATTCGACGGCGTGACGGTGCGCGGCCGCGGCCTGCGCGAAGTCGGCACGCAGGCGCGGCGTGGTCGCGAACTCGCGGGTGCGACCGGACTCGGGGTCGAAGAGTACGACGTCCCCCGCGTCGGGCAGCTCGAGGTCCCGCGGGTCGAGCACCTCGATGCCCAGCAGTTCGTGTCGCCCGGACAGCGCCCGCAGCGACCGCTCCCAGTCGATCGGGCCGAGGAAGTCACTGATCACCACCGCGAGCCCGCGTCGACGTTCCGGACGGCGCAGCGACTCGAGCGCACCCCGCAGATCGCCGCGCACGCCCTCGGCGGCATGCGGGGTGGTTGCGATCCGGCGCAGCATCGCCTGCGCGTGGACGCGTCCACCGCGGGCCGGGATGCGCAGCATGCGGTCGCCCGTCGCCACGACCGCCCCGATCCGGTTGCCGCTGCCACCCGCCAGATACGTCACCGCCGACGCGGCCGCCACCGCGAGGTCGCGCTTCTCGCACAGCGCGGTGCCGAAGTCCAGGCTCGACGACAGGTCGACCACCAGCCACGTCTCCAGCTCGCGGTCGGCGACGGTCTGCCGGACGTGCGGGTGCGTGGTGCGCGCCGTGACCGACCAGTCCATCTGCCGGACGTCGTCGCCGGGCTGGTACTCGCGGGCATCGCCGGGCTCGGAACCCGGGCCCGGGATGAGCCCGAGGTGATCGCCGTGCAGCACGCCGTCGAGGCGTCGACGCACCGTCAGTTCGAGCGTGCGCAGCGCCGCGGTGAGTTCCGGATCGCGCAACGATCCGGACCGGAACGACGGAACCGCACCCGGTTTCCGGGTCACTGCGGCTGCGTGCCCGACGGGGACAGCGGCCCGGCGTCGTACGCCGGGGGCGCGGGCGGCGCCGCCTGCGGCACCGGTTGTGCACCGACCTGCGGCAGCCCGACGGTCTGCAGGACACGAGTGATCACGTCCTGCGGGGTGACCTCGTCGGCGAGGGCGTCGTACGACAGCACCAGCCGGTGACGAAGGACGTCCGGGATGATCTCGAGTACGTCCTGCGGTACCACGTAGTCGCGGCCGCGGAGCAGCGCGAGCGCACGCGACGCCGAGATGATGCCGAGGGTCGCGCGCGGCGACGCGCCGTACGCGATCCAGCCCGCGACGTCGTCGAGACCGAACTCGCGCGGCGTGCGGGTCGCGGCGATGACGCGGACGACGTAGTCGACGAGCGCATGGTGCACGAAGACGTTGCTCGCGACCTTCTGCAGCCGGACCAGTTCCTGCGGGTCGAGCACCTGGCTGGGTTCGGGTGCCGCGACACCCATGCGGTAGACGATCTCGCGCTCTTCCTCGACGGACGGGTAGTCGACGAGCACCTTGAACAGGAAGCGGTCGCGCTGCGCCTCGGGCAGCGGGTAGACGCCCTCGTTCTCGATGGGGTTCTGCGTCGCCATCACCAGGAACGGTTCCGGCATCGCGTAGGTCTTGCCGCCGATCGAGACGTGCCGCTCGGCCATGACCTCGAGCAGTGCGGACTGCACCTTCGCGGGAGCGCGGTTGATCTCGTCGGCCAGCAGGAAGTTGGCGACCACCGGGCCGAGCTCGGTGTCGAACTGCTCGCGCCCCTGCCGGTAGATGCGGGTGCCGATCAGGTCGGTCGGCACGAGGTCCGGGGTGAACTGGACGCGGGAGAACGATCCGCCGACCACCTTCGCGAACGTCTCCACCGCAAGGGTCTTCGCGACGCCCGGAACACCCTCGAGCAGCACGTGCCCCTTGGCGAGAACGCCGACGAGCATCCGTTCCACCAGACGGTCCTGGCCGACGATGACCCGCTTGACCTCGTAGATCGCGCGCTCGAGCGTGTGCACGTCCCGCGCCAGGTCCGACGTTCCCGAGCCCGCGTCCGGATGGACCGCCCCCTGCGAACCCGACCCAGCCACCGCGCCGTCACGTGAGGTCACCAACAGTCCCCGCTTCCACCTAGATCGGTTCCATCGCCTTGCCAGTCTTGCCCGCTCAACTATTCCAGGTGTCACCCCACCGCCGCACGAAGCCGGCGCGAGCTACGACACCATACGGACAGCGTACGGAGTCATTCCGTCCCAGCGCACCGGCGAGACCCGGACCGTCGAACCGGACTGCGGGGCCTCGAGCATCTGCCCGTCACCCAGGTAGAGCGCGACGTGCTGGCTTGCGCCGGGGCCCCAGAAGATCATGTCTCCGCGTCGCATCTGCGACGACGGGACCTGCGTACCGGCGGTGTACTGGTAACCCGTGTAGTGCGGGAGCGAGATCCCGATCCCGGCGAACGCGTAGATCATCAGGCCCGAGCAGTCGAACCCCACCTTGTTGAAGTCGCCGTAGCTGTCCGCGACGCCGCCGTCGCGGATGCCCAGCGTCGGACCGTTCGCGTTGCCACCACCCCACGCGTACGGCAGGCCGAGCTGCGACATGCCGCGGTCGATCACCGTCTCGATCGCGCCGGCTCCGGTCACCGACGGCGCCATCGGCTTGGGCGCGGACTGCGCGGGCGCCGACCATTCGCCGTCGTCGTCGATCTGGGTGTGCGGCCGCTCGCTGTCCGCCACTTGCGATGCGCGCTCCCGCGACGCCTGGTCGGCGGCCGCCCGGCGCGCGGCCTCGGCGGCCGCCGCAGCCGCAGCCGCCGCTGCGGCCTCCTCGGCACGACGCTGGTTGTCCCACTCCAGATAGGCGTCGCGCTGCCCCTGCAGACCGCTCACGTTGGCGCGCGCCGCGTCGAGTTGCGCCTGGGCGCCGTCTCGCTGGGACTCGATCTGCGCCTTGCGTGCGGCCTGTTCCTGAAGGGCGTTGCGAGCCGCGGCGATCGCCTGTTCGGCTTCGGCCTTCTTGTTCTCGGCAGCGCCCGCGGCGGCATCGGCGCGCTGCTTCGCCTCGCGCGCCGCCGAGTCCCGGTTGGCCTGCTCGGTTCGCGCCCGCTCGAGGTTCTCCAGGATCGCTTTCTGGCTCGCCGACAGCATCCGCATCATCTGGGCCCGGTCGAGGATGTCCTCGGGTCCGTCCGCGCCGAAGAACGACGACAGCGACGCGACGTTACGCCCCTTGGTGTAACTCGACACCGCGTAGTCGGTGAACCGTTTACGGGCCTGCTCGATCTGGGTGCCGGCGTCGCGCAACGCTTGCTGACTCTGTTCCACCTGCGCACCGGCGGCTGCGGCCTCGTCCCGCGCGGTCTGCAGGTCGACGAGGGCCTTGTTGACGTCCTCGCGTTTGATCGCAACCTCGTCGTCGAGCTGCGCGAGCTGCTGGTTCGCGGTCGCGACCTGATTGATGAGGTCGCCGACCTGCGAGACACCCTCGGAGACTCGAGCGTTTCCACTCTCGATCTCGGCGTCGGACGGGTTCGGTGGCGGTGGCGGCACCGCGGCAGCCGTGCCGGGCGGGCCTGCGACGAGGGCGCACACCACGCTCGCGCCCAGCAGAGCCCGCGCACCGGCCGAGCGCGCGCGTACCAATGCCGGACGCCGCACGCCTGCGCGTGAGCCCCTTCGCCCCACAACACCCTCCCAACTGCTGTGACCGAACCCGGCTGTCTGCCCGGCCCGTGCGGGGAGGAGCGTCACCGCGGAGACGAACCGCGCCGACGCGCAGATCACGCGACGTTTCTCGCCGTCACATGAATCGTCACGTCACTCATGCGACACTTCTTCCCCAAAAAGTGCCACTGGCACCGTACGACACTTTGCACGCTCTGGTGCACTCTTGTCACAAATGACGCCGACGTAATTCGACCTGCGCAAATGCGGAGGGGCTGCCGGAATCAGCTTCCGGTCGGGCGCTCGCCGTTCCCCGGTGTCGACTCCGCGGCGACGGGCCGCGCTCCCTGCCCGCGGCGGGCCTTCGCGACGAAGGAGACCCCTGCGACCGCCGCGACCAGCAGCACCAGCAAGGCGGTCACGAGTCCCCAACGCGGCGCCGGCTCGGTGATGCCGTCGACGAAATTGTTCGCCGAATCGACGGGATTACCGGTGAAGGTTCGATCCTGCGCGTTCTCGAGGACCACCCGGCTGATCGTGTCGCTGTACGTGCCGTTGGCAGACGGGCTGAGCACGAGCACTGTGCCGCCCTCGACCTTCCCCACCTCGGTCGCGAGATCCCGAAGAGGTTCGGGTCCGTGCGGATCCGAGTCGACGACCACGATGCGGAGCGTCACACCGTCCTCCTGCGCCCGGGCGACGACGGCCTGGAGCCCCTCCACATCCGCGTCGGGCGCCGACACGTTGTCGTCGGACAGATCCGCGAACACCGCGTCGAGCGAGACGTCGTCGGGGATCTTGGCGATGTTCGGGAGCAGGACGGGCGCGATTGAGGCAGTCATCTCTCATCCGGGGTCGGGTGCGACGGGCAGACTGATCTGCACAGTACGTGACGTACCGGACCACCGGCCGCGCCGTCCGTTGCACCCGCGTGGCGACTACGTGAGGATTGGGGCGACGCGAGTCGCCGTGGCAGTCCGACGTTCGGACGTCCGATCCGGGCCCGACCCCGCAGTCTCACAGGACAAGCGTACTGTTAGACTCGATCCGAGACGCCCGCGTAACCGTCGGGTTCGGTCCGCCGATCGGACCTGGCCTTGTTCGCGTGCCTCGCTTCAGCCGTCGACACAGCCCCGTCGGCGGCGAACCTCAAAGACGAGTGGAGCTGACGTGACCACCAGTATTGATACGTTCGGCGCCAAGGGAACCCTCGAGGTCGGAGACAACTCGTACGAGATCTTCCGCCTCTCGGCCGTGCCCGGCACCGAGAAGCTGCCCTACGCACTGAAGGTTCTCGCCGAGAACCTCCTGCGCACGGAGGACGGCGCCAACATCACCGCCGATCACATTCGCGCCATCGCGAACTGGGATCCCTCGGCCGAGCCGAGTGTCGAGATCCAGTTCACGCCCGCGCGCGTGATCATGCAGGACTTCACCGGCGTGCCGTGTGTCGTCGACCTCGCCACCATGCGTGAGGCCGTCACCACCCTCGGCGGCGACCCGAACAAGGTCAACCCGCTCTCCCCCGCCGACATGGTCATCGACCACTCGGTCATCCTCGACGTGTTCGGCCGCGCCGACGCCCTCGAGCGCAACGTCGACCTCGAGTACCAGCGCAACGGCGAGCGTTACCAGTTCCTGCGCTGGGGCCAGGGCGCGTTCGACGACTTCAAGGTCGTCCCCCCGGGCATGGGCATCGTCCACCAGGTCAACATCGAGTACCTGGCTCCCACCGTCATGACCCGCAACGGCCAGGCGTACCCCGACACCTGCGTCGGCACCGACTCGCACACCACCATGGTCAACGGCCTGGGCGTGCTGGGCTGGGGCGTCGGCGGCATCGAGGCCGAGGCCGCGATGCTCGGCCAGCCGGTCTCCATGCTGATCCCGCGCGTCGTCGGCTTCAAGCTGACCGGTGAGATCCAGCCGGGCGTCACCGCGACCGACGTCGTGCTCACCGTCACCGACATGCTCCGCAAGCACGGTGTCGTCGGCAAGTTCGTCGAGTTCTACGGCGCCGGTGTCGCCGAGGTCCCGCTGGCCAACCGCGCGACCCTGGGCAACATGAGCCCCGAGTTCGGCTCGACCGCAGCGATCTTCCCGATCGACGGCGAGACCATCAACTACCTGCGCCTGACCGGCCGCAGCGACGAGCAGCTCGCGCTCGTCGAGGCGTACGCCAAGGAGCAGGGCATGTGGCACGACGCGGACAAGGAGCCCGCCTACTCCGAGTACCTCGAGCTGGACCTCGGCACCGTCGTGCCGTCGATCGCCGGCCCGAAGCGCCCGCAGGACCGCATCCTGCTGTCGGACTCGAAGGCCGCGTTCCGCCGCGACATCGTCACCTACGTCACCAACGGTGACGAGGCTGCGCACACGGCGCTCGACGAGGCCGTCGAGGAGTCCTTCCCGGCGTCCGACCCGGCGTCGCTCTCCACCGCCTCCGACGAGGTCGTGGCCGTTCCGTCGGCAGCCAACGGCTCCACCGGCCGTCCGTCGAAGCCGGTCACGGTGAAGACCGACCGCGGCGAGTTCGTGCTCGACCACGGCGCGGTCGCGGTCGCGGGCATCACGTCCTGCACCAACACGTCGAACCCGTCGGTCATGCTCGGTGCCGCGCTGCTCGCCCGCAACGCGGTCGAGAAGGGCCTCGAGACCAAGCCGTGGGTCAAGACCAACATGGCGCCCGGCTCGCAGGTCGTCTCCGACTACTACGAGAAGGCCGGCCTGTGGCCGTACCTCGAGAAGCTCGGCTTCTACCTGGGCGGCTACGGCTGCACCACCTGCATCGGCAACACCGGTCCGCTGCCGGAGGAGATCTCCAAGGCGATCAACGAGCACGACCTGTCGGTCACCGCGGTGCTCTCCGGTAACCGCAACTTCGAGGGTCGCATCTCCCCCGACGTCAAGATGAACTACCTGGCGTCGCCGCCGCTCGTCATCGCGTACGCGCTGGCCGGCACCATGGACTTCGACTTCGAGACCGATCCGCTGGGCCAGGACAAGGACGGCAACGACGTCTTCCTGAAGGACATCTGGCCTTCGGCCCAGGAGATCGACGACACCATCAAGTCGGCGATCAGCCAGGACATGTTCCGCAAGTCCTACGCCGACGTCTTCAAGGGTGACGAGCGCTGGCAGAACCTGGCCACCCCGGCCGGTGACACCTTCGCGTGGGACGAGAACTCGACCTACGTCCGCAAGGCGCCGTACTTCGACGGCATGACGATGGATCCGGCTCCGGTCACCGACATCTCCGGCGCCCGCGTGCTCGCGCTGCTCGGCGACTCGGTCACCACCGACCACATCTCGCCGGCCGGCCCGATCAAGCCCGGCACCCCGGCCGCGCAGTACCTGGACGCCAACGGTGTCGAGCGCAAGGACTACAACTCCCTGGGCTCGCGTCGCGGTAACCACGAGGTGATGATCCGCGGCACGTTCGCGAACATCCGCCTGCAGAACCAGCTGCTCGACGGCGTCTCGGGTGGCTACACCCGCGACTTCACCCAGGAGGGTGCGCCGCAGGCGTTCATCTACGACGCGTCGCAGAACTACCAGAAGGCCGGCATCCCGCTGGTCGTGCTGGGCGGCAAGGAGTACGGCTCCGGTTCGTCGCGTGACTGGGCCGCCAAGGGCACCAGCCTGCTCGGCGTCAAGGCCGTCATCACCGAGTCGTTCGAGCGCATCCACCGCTCCAACCTGATCGGTATGGGCGTCGTGCCGCTGCAGTTCCCGGCCGGCGAGTCCGCCGCGTCGCTCGGCCTGGACGGCACCGAGGTGTTCGACATCGCCGGCATCACCAAGCTGAACGAGGGCGTCACCCCGAAGACGGTCAAGGTCACCGCGACCAAGGCCGACGGCAGCAAGGTCGAGTTCGACGCGGTCGTCCGCATCGACACCCCCGGCGAGGCGGACTACTACCGCAACGGCGGCATCCTGCAGTACGTGCTGCGCAACATGATCCGGGGATAGTCACCTGATCGTGTGATCCGGGTCCTTCCGGATCATCCAGTGCGCTGACGGCGGGCTCGGGACGTCAGTCTCGGGCCCGCCGTTGCAGTTTCGTACGAAAGGAAGTCGGCTGTGCCCAAGGTCAGCGAAGACCATCTCGCGGCGCGACGGAGCCAGATCCTCGACGGCGCCCGCCAGTGCTTCGCGCAGTACGGCTACGACGGCGCGACCGTGCGCCGGCTCGAGGAGACCACCGGGCTCTCACGCGGTGCGATCTTCCACCATTTCAAGGACAAGGACGGGCTGTTCCTCGCGCTCGCCCACGAGGACGCCAAGCGGATGGCCGACGTCGTCGCCGAGGGCGGCCTCGTCCAGGTGATGCGCGACATGCTCGCGTCCCCCGACCAGTTCGACTGGCTCGGCACTCGACTCGAGATCGCCCGGCGCCTGCGCACCGATCCCGAGTTCGCCCGCGACTGGACCCAGCGCAGCGCCGAACTCACCGAGGCCACCGTTCGCCGGCTCGAGCGTCAGAAGTCCGCCGGACGTCTGCGCGACGACCTGCCCACCGACGTCCTGCTCGACTACCTCGACCTGGTCCTCGACGGACTCATCGCCCGCATCGCGTCGGGGCACGGGGCCGAGAATCTCTCGGCCGTGCTCGATCTGGTCGAAGAGTCGGTGCGGCGCAAGGATTCCTGAGAACCGGCCCCCGGTTTCGCGCTCACCGCGCATCTTGGCCGGCGCAGCGAGCGACCTGGTGCAGGCCGGGGCGAGTAGGCGGACGGAGCCGGTCATATCCGGCGGCGCCGCCATGCCCCGACGGCCAGGCCGATTCCTACGACGGATACGGCGGGCAGGATCAATCGCATCCGCCGCAGCATCGTGTAGCGCTGGAACTGCTCGGCCGAAAGGAATTGCCCGTGCGGCGAACCAGGCCCGGGTGACCCCGTGCCCGGTCGATCCCACCAGATGCTCGACGCGTGGGTGACGATCTCGGGCCGGAAGAGTACGCCCAGGGTGGCGGCCACGGCGATGCACATGACGGGGAGCACCACCCAGAACCAGGGGAACCCGGGCGCGCGACCGAGCCGCCCGCGCCGCGGCAACACCGTAACCGCAACCAGCACCACGACTCCCATCGCGACGAGCACCAACCACGCCATGCGTTGCAGGTTACGGTCGGTCGGCGGTGACCCGGAGCCGATTGCCGTCGCGTCCGATCCTCAATCCTCGACATTGCGGGACTCACCTGGCCGGCGGCCATCTCGCATGGAGCCGTCTCACATGGAGAAAGGCATGCTGTCGACGGAGTAGCCGATCAGGCACATCACGGCCGCCACCGCCACGAGCCCCACGATCAGCCCGCACGCGAAGGGACGTGAGCTGCGCGGGAACAACAGCACTCCTACGACGCCGATCACCACCACGACGGGCAGCCACCAGCACATCCAGTAGCTGCCACCAGCGGGCGGGAACGCTTGGACGCCGAACGTCTCACGCAGCACCGAATTCGCCGGCCAATAGCCCACGCCGCACGTGGCCGCTCCGAGAAGCGCGCCCAGGAGTGCGAGGTCCCATCGGAAACCCGGCCGCTCGTCCGCAGCACCGTCGCGCTCCGTCTCCCCTGTCTGTTCGCCTTGGCAGGCACCATGAGCGCGGTCCCGTGCACCCGCCTCACCGTCGGCCGAACCAGAACTCATCCAGTGGTCTTCTTCCGCCGGTTCGGCCCACCGCGTCGACGCAGCGTCACGTCCGCCTCGACGAGCACGTTGTGAATGAAGCCGTACGAGCGGCCCGTCTGATTTGCAAGGGTGCGAATACTCGCACCGGCCTCGTACTGCGCTTTGAGGTCGTCGCGGAGCTTGTCACGCGATTCCCCGGTGATGCGTGCCCCCCGCGAGATTCCCGTGCTCTCCGCCATGACGACCTCCGGTCAGCTGAGCGAGCCTCGATTCCAGGCTAGATCACCCGCCGACACGTGATCAACGAAACGAGCAGCTACGCCGCCCGTGCGCCTTTTGCGTGGTCCCAACTACCAGAAAGGCGCACGGGCGCGGAGCGCCTAGGCCAGCTGGATCAGTTCCAGGTACTCCTGGGACCAGTGGTCCTCGGTGCCGTCGGGCAGCAGGATGACGCGTTCCGGGTTGAGCGCTTCCGCGGCGCCCGGGTCGTGCGTGACAAGTACGACGGCGCCGGTGTAGCTGCGGAGGGCGTCGAGCACCTGCTCGCGGGAGATCGGGTCGAGGTTGTTGGTGGGCTCGTCGAGCAGCAGGACATTCGCCGCCGACGACACCAGACCGGCCAGTGCCAGACGCGTCTTCTCACCACCGGACAGCGTGCCGGCCGGCTGGTCGAGCTGCGGGCCGCTGAACATGAACGCGCCGAGCAGACCGCGCAGGTCCTGCTCCCCCGCGTCGGGTGCCGCGTGCCGGATGTTCTCCCACACGCTCGCCTCGTCGTCGAGGGTGTCGTGCTCCTGCGCGAAGTAGCCGATCTTGAGGCCGTGACCGGGCACGAGCTCGCCCAGGTCCGGCGTCTCCACGCCGCCGAGCAGACGCAGCAGCGTCGTCTTGCCGGCACCGTTGAGACCCAGGATCACGACACGCGACCCGCGATCGATCGCGAGGTCGACGCCGGTGAAGATCTCCAGCGACCCGTAGACCTTGGTGAGTTCCTTCGCCATGAGCGGCGTCTTGCCGCACGGCGCGGGCTCCGGGAAGCGGATGTGCGCGACCTTGTCGTCCACCCGCACATCGTCGAGCGCAGCCATCATCTTGTCGGCGCGCTTGGCCATGTTCTGCGCGGCGGTCGCCTTGGTGGCCTTCGCGCCGAGCTTGGCAGCCTGCTGGCGCAGGGCGCTGGCCTTCTTCTCGGCGTTCGCGCGCTCGCGGCGACGACGCTGCTCGTCGGTGGCCCGGGCGTCGAGATACTTCTTCCAGCCCATGTTGTAGATGTCGGCCTCGCCGCGTACGGCGTCGAGGAACCACACCTTGTTGACGACGTCGGCGAGCAGGTCGACGTCGTGGCTGATCACGATCAGTCCACCGTCGTGGTTCTGCAGGAAACCACGGAGCCACGTGATGGAGTCGGCGTCGAGGTGGTTGGTGGGCTCGTCGAGCAGCAGCGTGGTGTTCGACTTGCCGCCGGAGCCGTCGGACGCGGCGAACAGGATGCGCGCGAGCTCGACGCGGCGGCGCTGACCTCCGGAGAGGGTCTTGAGCTGCTGGTTCAGCACCCGGTCCGGCAGACCGAGGCTGTTGCAGATGCGGGCGGCCTCGGACTCGGCGACATAGCCGCCGAGCGCGGAGAAGCGGTCCTCGAGGTTGCCGAACTTGCGGACGGCCTTGTCGCGGACCGTATCGTCGGCAGCCTCGGCCATGATGGCCTGCTGCTTTTCCATCTTCTTGATGATCTCGTCGAGTCCGCGCGCGGACAGCACCCGATCCTTCGCGAGAACCTCGAGGTCGCCCTCCTTGGGGTCCTGCGGCAGGTACCCGAGGTCGCCGCTGCGGATCACCGTGCCCGCGTAGGGCTCGCCCTCCCCGGCGAGAATGCGCAGGGTGGTCGTCTTGCCGGCGCCGTTGCGCCCGACCAGGCCGATGCGGTCACCGGCCTGCACGCGCAGCGCCGATCCCGGCGCGGAGAGCAGGGTCCGCACACCGGCACGAACTTCCAGGTCGGTGGCGGTAATCAAGCAAATCTCCTCAAACGAACGACCATCGAAACAACGAGGCAGAGAACCTCGGGACGTCATCGTGCCCGCGATCGAGCACAAGAACCACCGATTTTACCGTGACCTCGGCTCGCCGCCACACCACGGCCCGGTGACTCGGCTAACTTGGGGTCCCATGACACGCGTGAAGGATCTACAGGACCGCAACGCCCTCGTCACCGGCGCCAGCCGCGGCATCGGCAAGGCCATCGCCGCCGAACTCCTCGCCCGCGGCGCGAACGTGGTCGTCACCGCCCGCAAACCCGAACCGCTCGAGGAGGCGGCGGAGGAACTGCGCGGCCTCGGGCACGGCGGCAAGGTACTCGCCGTCGCGGGCAACGCCGGTGACGCGGAGGCTCGCCGCGACGCCGTCACCCGTACCGTCTCGGAGCTCGGCTCCCTCGACATCCTGATCAACAACACCGGCATCAACCCGGTGTACGGGGCACTGATGGACGCCGACCTGGACGCGATCCGCAAGATCTTCGACGTCAACGTCGTCGCGGCGCTGGGCTACGTGCAGGAGGCCTACCGGGCGTGGATGGGTGAGCACGGCGGCGCCGTCGTCAACCTGGCGAGTGTCGCCGGCATCCGGTCCACGGGCGTCATCGCCGCATACGGTGCCTCGAAGGCCGCGCTGATCCGGCTCACCGAGGAACTGGCGTGGCAGCTCGGACCGACGATCCGCGTCAACGCCGTCGCCCCGGGCGTCGTCAAGACCAAGTTCGCTGCCGCCCTCGTCGCCGCCGGTGAGGACCAGGCCTCGTCGATCTATCCGATGAAGCGGCTCGGCACTCCCGAGGACGTCGCCGGTCTCGTCGGTTTCCTGGTCTCCGACGACGCCGCGTGGATCACCGGCGAGACCGTACGCGTCGACGGCGGGCTGCTCGCGACGGGCGCGCTCTGACCGCCGCACCCGATCTGGCGGTCGTCGGGCTCGGTCCCGCCGGCCGCGCCCTCGCGCACCGCGCCTCCCGGGCCGGGATGAGCGTGGTGGCCGTCGACCCACACCCGGACCGCCCGTGGCTGCCCACCTATGCAGCCTGGGTGGACGAGCTGCCCGGCTGGCTCGGAGCGGCCGTGCTGCGCTCGACCGTCGGCCATCCGCAGGCGTGGGGCACCCGGCGCCACGTCCTCGACCGGGCGTACGGCGTCCTCGACAACGCGAAACTGCATCACGCTCTCGACATCTCGAACGCACACGTGATCCGCGGCTTCGTCGGCGCGGTGTCGCCCGGCGTCGTCACCCTCCGGGACGGCGCCGACATCCGCGCCCGTCGTGTGGTCGACGCCCGCGGACTGCGCCCCGATCCGGCGTTCGCCGAGCAGACCGCGTTCGGGATCGTGCTGCCCGCGGCGGCCGCGACACCCGCTCTCGACGGAGCCGACTGCTGGTTCATGGACTGGCGGACCGACAACGGCACCACACCCGCCGATTCCCCCTCTTTCCTGTACGCCGTGCCATTGAGTGACGACACCGTGCTACTCGAGGAGACGTGCCTGGTCGGCCAGCCCGGGCTGCCACTGGACGAACTGCGTCGACGGCTCGACGCGCGCCTCGACAATCGCGGCGTCGAGCTGCCGGCGAACCTCGAGGTCGAACGCGTCCGGTTCCCGGTGCAGGCGCCGCACACCCGTCCCACGATCGCAGCGTTCGGTGCCCGAGCGGGACTGATCCACCCGGGCACCGGATACAGCGTCGCGGCGTCGCTGGCGGCCGCCGACGCCGTCGTGGCCGCCCTCGTGGCCGAGAACGACCCACGAAAGGCCTTGTGGCCATGGCAGGCCCGCGCCGTCCGCGCGCTGCGAGAAGTGGGCCTGTCGGCACTCCTGGATCTCGATCCCGCTCGGACCGCGGAGTTCTTCGACGCGTTCTTCGCCCTTTCCGCCGAGCGGCAGCGGGCCTACCTGTCGGGCCGCGACGACGTTCGTGGAACTGCGACGACCATGTGGCAACTCTTCTGCACGGTGTCGCCGCCGATCCGCCGGACCCTGGCCCGGGCCGGCGTCCGGCGGTCGTGACTCAGGACCCCAGCGAACCCGTCGGGATCCAGAACGGCAGCCGTCCGAGCGAGCCCGTCGCGGGCGTGGGCGTCTTCGGCAGCGGCGCCCCGTCGAGGTCGGCGGGCTGCGCGATGCCCAGGTTGTCGAGAACGGTCGGCGTGATGTCGGCGATCGTGTAGCCGTCGTCGGTGGCGCCCGCCTGGTAGCCGGCGCCGCGTGTGATCACGAACGTCGTTGCCTCCTCGGCACTCTGGCCGCCGTGCCCGCCGTTCGGCTTGTGGCCGTGGTCAGAGGTGACCAACACCGTCCACTTCTCGCCGGTCGCCTTGCTGCGGGCGTCCACGGCGTCGACGATCCTGCCGACCTCGGCGTCGACGCGCTCGAGCGACGGCAGGTACTCGGCGCCGGACGTTCCCGACGAGTGCCCCGCGCCGTCCACCTGATCGAGCTGGGTGAACAGGAAGTCCGGACCGTTGGCGGCGATCTCGGCGGCCACCGCGGTAGCGGTCGCCGTGTCCGTCGCCGCACCGCTGCCGGCATCCGGCGTCGACACCACGACGTCGGCCTTCGGAGTGCCGGAGTTCGAGATCGTGGCGATTCCGCCCCACGTGGCGATCGATGCGGTGCGCATCTGCGCGTTCGCCTGCTCGATGCGCGTGAACGCCGTCGGGTACTCGTCGTACCGAGCGCCGCTGTACGAGTTGTCGACCACGCCGTGCTTGGTGTGCCACACCCCCGTGAGGATCGTCGACCAGGACGGTCCGGAGATCGTGGGGTGCCCGAGGATGGACGACTGGCCGCTGGTGCCCTCGGCGATCAGTCGGTGCAGGTTGGGGGTATTCGCGTTCTTGACGTAGTCGAGCATCGTGCCGTCGAGTCCGATCACGACGGTCTTCGTGACCGATGGCGGCGCCGCGGCGGCGGTGCCGGCGGTCACGGCGGCGACCCCCGCGGCGAGGGTGCCGGCGGCGAGGAGGAGGGACAGGGCCTTCGGGGAACTGCTGTGGTTCGTCACAGGCACCAGCATCGATCGGACTAGACCAATTGTCTCCGCATTGTCGCAAGTGTTGACCCAACGTTCGCCGAGCGTTCTCCGCAGCCGCCTCGCGGACGCCGAACAGTCGCCTGGACGTCGGCGAAATGTCTCGAGATGGTGATGATCTCCGTCGCGTGCCGCGCACAGCGCCGCAATCTCGGCAATAGTGGGGGCATGCGGTCAATCTGGAAGGGTTCCATCGCGTTCGGGCTGGTCAATGTGCCGGTCAAGGTGTACTCCGCGACGGAGGACCACGACATCCGCTTCCACCAGGTCCACGCGAAGGACGGTGGGCGGATCAAGTACAACCGCGTGTGCAGCGAATGCGGGCAGACGGTGCAATTCGCCGACATCGACAAGGCGTACGACTCCGACGAGGGCGACCGCGTCATCCTGACCGACGAGGACTTCGACAAGCTCCCCGCCGCCGAGAAGCACGAGATCCCGGTGCTGCAGTTCGTGCCCACCGAACAGATCGACCCGATCCTGTTCGAGAGGAGCTACTACCTCGAACCCGATTCGTCGTCGCCCAAGGCGTACGTCCTGCTGGCGAAGACGCTCGCCCAGACCGATCGCACCGCCCTCGTGCACTTCACGCTGCGGCAGAAGACCCGACTGGCGGCGCTGCGCGAGCGCGACGGCGTATTGGTGATCCAGACGCTCCTGTGGCCCGACGAAGTGCGGGCGGCCGAGTTCCCGTCCCTCGACGACGCCGAGGAGCCGAAGGCCAAGGAATTGAAGATGGCCGGCACGCTCGTCGACAGCATGGCCGAGGACTTCGACCCCACCGAGTTCACCGACGACTACCAGATCCAGCTCCGGCAATTGCTCGACGAGGCCATCGCCAGTGGCGGCAAGAAGGTGATCCCGGCGGCCGAACGTGAAGAGGGCGGCGAGGACGCCGAGGTGGTCGACCTGGTGGCGGCACTGCAGCGCAGCCTCGAGGCCGCCGGCGAGGAGGTCAAGCCCGCACCGGCGAAGAAGAAGGCGCCCGCGCGTCGTAAACGAGCCTGAGTCCGCGCTATCCCCGGCCGGGACGTGCGACGAAGCACCGCAGGTACCGCCCGGTCATCACGCTCTGCACGACCCGGGCCACCGGATCACCCAGGCGTGTGAACCAACGCCCCGGGCGGGAGAACACCGTGATGGTCGCCCGGACCTCGCCGTCGGCGTCGCGTTCGACGCAGAACCGCTCCTCCCCCGACTCGGGATGGCCGGGCAACGTCCCGTACGCGAAGCCGCGGCGGTCGGGCTCGTCGATCACGTAGACGACGCGGCACGGGATGGTCAGCCCGAACCACCGCAACACGACGGTGGTTCCCGGGGCCGCATGGTCGCTGTCGGCCTCGACCCGCAACCCGGCACGACGGTGGACGTCCCAGCGCATCAACGCGTCGGACGCGGCGAGGAACGTGTCCTCGCCGCGTCCGAGCGGAAGCGATTTGCGAATGTGGCGGTATCCCGCCGGCAGCTGCCCGGCGGTCGCACCGACCTCGTTGTAGGTCAGATCACCGGCCACCGGGCGTCCCCGTCTCTAGACGGTGAAACCGAGCGCGCGCAGCTGCTCGCGGCCGTCCTCGGTGATCTTGTCCGGACCCCACGGCGGCATCCAGACCCAGTTGATCCGCAGCTCGTCGCACAGGCTGCCGTTCACCAGCGCCCGCTTGGACTGCTCCTCGATGACGTCGGTCAGCGGGCACGCCGCCGACGTCAGCGTCATGTCCAGCAGCACGACGTCGATGCCGTTCTCGTCGATCTCCTTGAAGTCGTAGACCAGACCGAGGTCGACGACGTTGATACCGAGTTCGGGGTCGACGACGTCACGCATCGCCTCCTCGAGCTCGTCGAGTCGCTCCGGGGTGAGCGTCGCGCCGTACTCGGCGGCCTCGGTCGTCGCGGTGCTGTCCGCCTGCGCCTGTTCGGTCTGCGCGTCCGTCATGATGTCTGTCCTCCGGTTCGAGCCAGGTCGTTCTCGTCGTCGACTATTCGAACAACGGCGTCCTTGAAAGCCATCCATCCCAGCAACGCGCACTTCACGCGCGCCGGGTACTTCGACACACCGCTGAAGGCGATGCCGTCGCCGAGGACGTCCTCGTCGCCCTCGACGGTGCCGCGGCTGCTGACCATCTCGTTGAACGCGTCGACGGTGCGCAACGCCTCGTCGAGCGGCATGCCCACGATCTGGTCGAACAGCACCGACGTCGACGCCTGGCTGATCGAGCAACCCTGGCCGTCGTACGAGATGTCGGCGACCACCGGCCGGCCGTCCTCGCCCTCGGTGAGGTGTGCACGCAACGTGATCTCGTCGCCGCACGTCGGGTTGACGTGATGCACCTCGGCACCGAACGGATCACGCAGGCCGCGCCCGTGCGGGTGCTTGTAGTGGTCCAGGATCACTTCCTGGTACATCTGCTCGAGGCGCACTCTCAGTTACCTCCGCTCACGCCGAAGAAGTCCTGTGCCCGCCGGATCCCGGCGATCAACGCGTCGACCTCGTCGAGGGTGTTGTACACCGCGAAGGACGCTCGAGCGGTGGCGGCGATGCCGAACCGCTGGTGCATCGGCCATGCGCAATGGTGTCCCACCCGCACGGCCACGCCGTCGTCGTCGAGGACCTGACCCAGATCGTGGGCATGGATCCCGTCGACGAGGAACGAGACGGCCGAACCGCGATCGATTCCGTCGGCGGGGCCGACGATCCGGACGCCGTCGATGCCGGCGAGGCCCTCGAGCGCCGCCGTCACCAGCAGGTGTTCGTGCGCTGCAACGGCATCCATGCCGATGTTCTCGAGGTACTTCACGGCGGCGCCGAGCCCGACCACCTGCGACGTCATCGGCACGCCGGCCTCGAAGCGCTGCGGCGGCGGCGCGTAGGTGCTGACCTCCATCGTGACGGTCTCGATCATCGAACCGCCCGTGATGAAGGGCGGCATCGACGCCAGCAGTTCGCGGCGGCCGTAGAGCACCCCGACACCGGACGGGCCGAGCATCTTGTGCCCGGAGAACGCCGCGAAATCGACGTCGAGGGAACGGAAGTCGACCGCGAGGTGCGGCACCGACTGGCACGCGTCGAGCACGGTCACCGCACCGACGGCCCGCGCCCGGCGGACCAGTTCGGCCACCGGCGAGATCGCGCCCGTCACGTTCGACTGGTGCGTGAACGCGACGACCTTCACCTTGTCGGTCAGCTCGAGCGAATCGAGGTCGATCCGGCCGTCGTCGGTGATGCCGTACCAGCGCAGCGTGGCGCCTGTGCGTCGCGCAAGCTCCTGCCACGGAACGAGATTCGCGTGGTGCTCGAGTTCGGTGACCACGATCTCGTCGCCGGGCCCGACCACCTTGTCGAAGCGGTCGTCACCGAACACGTACGCGACCAGGTTGAGTGACTCGGTGGCGTTCTTGGTGAACACCAGCTCGTCGGAATCGACGCCGACGAACGAGGCGATCGCGGCACGGGCACCCTCGTACGCGTCGGTGGCCTCCTCGGCCAGCTGATGCGCACCGCGGTGCACCGCCGCGTTGCACGTGGTCAGGAACTCCCGCTCGGCGTCGAGCACCTGCACCGGACGCTGCGAGGTGGCACCGGAATCCAGGTACACCAAGGGCTTTCCGTCACGCACGGTCCGCCCCAGGATCGGGAAGTCCTCCCGGATCCTGGTGACGTCCAGCGCAGCCGCCGTAGTGGTCATCGCGGACTACGCTCCCGCCCCGGCCTGGGTGAAGCGCACGTAGCCGTTGGTCTCGAGCTCGTCGGCGAGCTCGGGTCCACCCGACTCGACGATCTGGCCGTTCACGAACACGTGCACGAACTCCGGCTCGATGTAGCGCAGGATCCGGGTGTAGTGCGTGATCAGCAGGATGCCGCCGTTCTCACGCTCCTTGAAACGGTTGACGCCCTCGGACACGACGCGCAGCGCGTCGACGTCCAGGCCCGAGTCGGTCTCGTCGAGGATCGCGATCTTCGGCTTGAGCAGGCCCAGCTGCAGGATCTCGTGGCGCTTCTTCTCGCCGCCCGAGAAGCCCTCGTTGACGCTGCGCTCACCGAAGGTCGGATCGATCTCGAGCTCGCTCATCGCCTCCTTGACCTCCTTGACCCAGTGCCGCAGCTTCGGGGCCTCGCCGCGGACCGAGGTAGCGGCGGTGCGCAGGAAGTTCGACATCGAGACGCCGGGCACCTCGACCGGGTACTGCATCGCGAGGAACAGGCCCGCACGGGCGCGCTCGTCGACACTCATCTCCAGGACGTTCTCGCCGTCGAGGGTGATGGTGCCCGAGGTCACCTCGTACTTGGGGTGACCGGCGATCGCGTACGACAGCGTCGACTTGCCCGAACCGTTGGGGCCCATGATGGCGTGGGTCTCGCCCGAACGGACGGTGAGGTTCACACCCTTGAGGATGTTGATCGGCTCGGCGTTCTCGTCCGAGTTGGCGACGTTGACGTGCAGGTCGCGGATTTCAAGCGTAGACATTCGATTTCCTATGCGGGTATCGGCGAAGTATCTGTGTAAGGGCGGCGAACCGGATCAGGCGCCGACCGCGGCCAGCTCGGCCTCGACAGCGGCCTCGAGACGCTCGCGCACCTCGGGGACGGCGATGCGATTGATGATCTCGTGGAAGAATCCACGCACGACCAGCCGCCGGGCCTGGTCCTCGGGGATACCCCGGGCCCGCAGGTAGAACAGCTGCTCGTCGTCGAAACGTCCCGTGGCGCTGGCGTGTCCGGCGCCGACGATCTCGCCGGTCTCGATCTCGAGGTTCGGCACCGAATCGGCGCGCGCGCCGTCGGTGAGCACGAGATTGCGGTTGAGCTCGAACGTATCGGTGCCCTCCGCCTCGGCGCGGATCAGCACGTCGCCGATCCACACGGTGTGCGCGTCCGGCTTGCCCGACTCCGGATCACCTTGCAGCGCACCCTTGTACACGACGTTGGACTTGCAGTGCGGCTGCGAGTGGTCCACGAGCAGCCGGTGTTCGAAGTGCTGGCCGGCATCGGCGAAGTAGAGGCCGAGCATCTCGGCGTCGCCACCGGGCGCGGCGTACTTGACCGTCGGGGTGATGCGAACGAGGTCGCCGCCGAGACTCACCGACGTGTGCCGCAGCACCGAGTCACGACCGAGCCGAGCGTGGTGCGCGGCGGTGTGGACGGCGTCGTCGGCCCAGTCCTGCACCGCGACGACGGTCAGCGACGCGCTGTCGCCGATCACGAACTCCACGTTCTCCGCGTAGGTGCCGCTGCCCTTCTGGTCGAGGACGATCGTGGCCTTCGCGAACTCCTCGAGCCGGATCTGCAGGTGTCCGAACGCGACCTCGCCCTCGCCCGGTCCGGTGACCTCGATGTGGACCGGAGCGGCCACCTCGGTCTCCCGACCGACGGTCACCACGGTGGCAGACTCGAACGACGAGTAGGCCTGCGCGGCAACCCGGTCGAACGGAACGCCACCCTGCCCGAGGCGGGCGTCGTCACGGCCGACGGTCTCGACCTGGACGTCGCCGTGGACCGCGACGACCGCCGGGGCCGTCGCGACGGCGCTGCCGTCGTGCAGCCCGCGCAGCCGGCGCAGCGGCGTGAAGCGCCACGCCTCGTCCCGGCCGGCGGGCACCTCGAACGCGTTGACGTCGAACGAGGTGAAGACCTCACCCTTGTTGGTCGCGGGGGCGACGTTCTCGCCGGCCGCCGCGCCCTGTACTCCCGTCACGGGGGTGCTCACTAGCCCACCGCCCCTTCCATCTGCAGTTCGATCAGGCGGTTGAGCTCGAGGGCGTACTCCATCGGCAGCTCCTTGGCGATGGGTTCGACGAACCCGCGCACCACCATGGCCATCGCCTCGTCCTCGGTCAGACCGCGGCTCATGAGGTAGAACAACTGGTCGTCGCTGACCTTCGAGACCGTGGCCTCGTGACCCATCGTCACGTCGTCCTCGCGGACGTCGACGTACGGGTAGGTGTCCGAGCGGCTGATCTGGTCGACCAGCAGGGCGTCACACTTGACGGTCGCCTTCGACCCGTGGGCGCCCTTGTTGACCTGGACCAGACCGCGGTAAGACGCGCGCCCGCCGCCGCGGGCCACCGACTTCGACACGATGGTCGACGACGTGTGCGGCGCCAGGTGCAGCATCTTCGCGCCCGTGTCCTGGTGCTGACCCTCGCCGGCGAACGCGACGGAGAGGACCTCGCCGCGGGCGTGCTCGCCCATCATCCACACGGCCGGGTACTTCATCGTGACCTTGGAGCCGATGTTGCCGTCGATCCACTCCATCGAGCCGCCCGCCTCGACCTTGGTGCGCTTGGTCACCAGGTTGTAGACGTTGTTCGACCAGTTCTGGATCGTCGTGTAGCGGCAGTGGCCGCCCTTCTTGACGATGATCTCGACCACCGCGGAGTGCAGCGAGTCGGACTTGTAGATCGGGGCCGTGCAGCCCTCGACGTAGTGCACCGAAGCGCCCTCGTCGACGATGATGAGCGTCCGCTCGAACTGACCCATGTTCTCGGTGTTGATCCGGAAGTAGGCCTGGAGCGGAATGTCGACGTGCACGCCCGGCGGCACGTAGATGAACGATCCACCGGACCACACCGCGGTGTTCAGCGCGGAGAACTTGTTGTCGCCGGCCGGGATGACCGTGCCGAAGTACTCACGGAACAGTTCCGGGTGCTCACGCAGACCGGAGTCGGTGTCGAGGAAGATGACGCCCTGTGCCTCGAGATCCTCACGGATCTGGTGGTACACGACCTCGGACTCGTACTGCGCTGCGACACCGGCGATCAGGCGCTGCTTCTCCGCCTCCGGGATGCCCAGCTTGTCGTACGTGTTCTTGATGTCCTCGGGCAGATCTTCCCAGCTCTCGGCCTGCTTCTCCGTGGACCGCACGAAGTACTTGATGTTGTCGAAATCGATGCCGTCGAGATTCGAGCCCCAGTGCGGCATCGGCTTCTTGTCGAAGGTGCGCAGCGCCTTGAGCCGGATGTCGAGCATCCAGTCGGGTTCGTTCTTCTTTGCGGAGATGTCCCGCACGACGTCCTCGGACAGACCTCGCTGCGCACTGGCACCGGCGACGTCGGCGTCCGCCCAGCCGTACTCGTAGTTGCCCAGCGAGGCGATCGTCTCTTCTTGAGACAGGGGCGCCTCGGGTGTCACCTGGTCTGGTGTGACGGTCATGCGAGCTCCTTCCGGAGTCTTGTTACGTACCGGTGTGAGCTGTCCACCGGAGAGAACATCTATGAGGTCTTTCGGGGTAATGCGAGAGGAACGTGGGTGGTGCAGGCGCAGTCGCCGTTCGCGATGGTCGCCAACTGCTGGACGTGGGTGCCGAGCAGTTCCGCGAACGCGGCCCGCTCCGCCTCGCAGAGTTCGGGGAACTCCTCCGCAACGTGCGAGATCGGGCAGTGGTGCTGACAGATCTGCACACCGTTGCCGACCGGACGGATCGACGCGGCGAAACCGGCCGAGGTGAACGCCTCGGCGATCTCCTCCGCCGTCGACTCGACGGCCTCCGGTTCGTCGTCGTCGACCGGAGCGACCGAACCGACGATCGACTGCACCCGGCGACGGGCGAAGTCCTCGATGGCCGCGTCTCCACCGATCTCGCGCAACTGACGCATGGCCGCGCCCGCGAGATCGTCGTACGTGTGGCCGAGCTTTCCGCGGCCCGCCGCCGTGATCTGGAACAGTTTCGCCGGCCGACCGCGACCACGCTGGCGCCAGCTGGCGGCACTGGCTTCCTGCGCCTCCCCCGCCTCGATGAGCACGTCGAGATGGCGTCGGACACCCGCCGCACTGAGGCCGAGTCGCGCGCCGATGTCGGTGGCCGAGATCGGCCCCTCCTCGACGAGTAACTGCACCACCGCGGCGCGAGTGTGTCCCTCGTGCGCGCCGGTCACGGGCAGCGCCGCGCCCGTGGACGTCTGAGCAGGCACGTGACCTGCCCTTTCCCCACTCGCGCGTCGAGCCGCTTCCGATTTCACAACACCAGTGTGACGGAATTAAGCGCATCGGTCCACGAAGGGTTACCTGCGTGATCCGGGACACACCCGATTCGGGACCTGCCCGCACGACCCCGGCCGGGACCCCTCGTTCGCACCGCTACGCTGCACCGTGTGCCGCAGACCGAGATGGAACACGAGTCGGAAGCCCCGGCCCCGTCTCGGGCCGAGAAGGTGACCGCCTTCGCCAAGCGTGCGCTCGGCGTCGACGGCCGCTCCCACCGACCCTCCGTGTCGGACCGCCTGCACGGCGACGAACCGGAGGCGCCCGGACTCGACGGGCACGAGACGCGGCAGCTTCATCGGATTCGCCTCTTCGGCGCGACCGGCGCCGTCCTCATGGCGGTCGGCGCCCTCGGCGCCGGCGCGCAGCCCGTCCTGCAGAACCCGGTCCAGGGGCTGCGCATCCTCGGACTTCCCGCCCGCATGCCCAGCGCGACGCTGAGCATGGCGATGACCGGCACGGTGATGGTCGTGTTGGCCTGGCTACTGCTGGGGCGGTTCGCGGTCGGCAGCATGCGGGGCGGACGTGCGATCCGCCAGCTCAGTCGGTCCCAACTCGATCGAACGCTGCTCCTGTGGGTGATCCCGCTCACGGTGGCGCCGCCGATGTTCAGCCGGGACGTCTACTCCTACCTCGCCCAGAGCGAGATCACGGCCCGCGGACTGGACCCGTACGAGATCGGTCCGGCCGGCGCACTGGGCGTCGACCACGTCCTCACCCGCACGGTGCCCAACATCTGGCGGGACACCCCCGCGCCGTACGGCCCGCTGTTCCTCTGGATGGGCCGCGGGATCACCTGGCTCACCGGCGACAACATCGTGGCGGGCATCTTCCTGCACCGCCTCCTGGCCCTTGCCGGCGTCGCGATGATCGTGTGGGCGCTGCCCCGGCTCGCCCGGCGCTGCGGGGTGTCGAGCGTGAGTGCCCTCTGGCTCGGCGCCGCGAACCCGCTCGTGCTGTTCCACCTGGTCGCCGGGATCCACAACGAAGCGCTGATGATCGGCCTCATGCTCGCCGGCGTGGAACTCGCGTTGCGCGCCGTCGAGGGCAAGGATCCGATCCGGGGGCGCGCGCTCGTGCTGCTGCTGGCGGGTGCGACGCTGATCGCGCTGTCGTCGACGATCAAGATTCCGTCCCTGCTCGCGCTCGGGTTCGTGGGGATGGCGCTCGCCCGCAGGTGGGGCTCGAACACGAAGGCACTCGCGTCCGCCGCCGCACTGCTGGGTGTGGTCGCGATTGCGGTGACCGTCTTCGTCAGTGTCGCCAGCGGTCTCGGCATGGGCTGGACCCAGACCCTGGGTACGGCGACCGAGGTGCGCAGTTGGATGTCCATCCCGACCCTGCTGGGTCTCGGGACCGGGCTCGTCGGCGTCCTGCTGGGACTCGGCGACCACACCACCGCCGTGCTGAGCCTGACCCGCCCGATCGCATCGCTGGTCGCGGCGTTCATCACGCTGCGCATGCTGGTCGCCGTGCTCGTCGGCCGCATCCACCCGGTGGGCGCGCTGGGCGTCTCGCTCGGAGCGATCGTGTTGCTGTTCCCGGTGGTCCAGCCGTGGTACCTGCTCTGGGCGGTGATCCCGCTGGCCGCATGGGCGACCCGGCCGGTGTTCCGAGTCCCGACCATCGCCTTCTCGTCGGTCGTCGGCGTGATCCTGATGCCCAACGGCGCCGAGTATCAGCCGTTCATGATCGTGCAGGCCGCGGTGGCGACGACCCTCACCTGCCTGACCGTCATCATCCTCACCCGGAACCTGCTGCCGTGGCGGGCGCAGCAGACCACCGCACCGGTCTGATCGGGCCGGGGCTTAGGCTGGATCCTCGTGATTGGCAGAACGTCGGCGACGACGTTGAAGAAGGGTGAGCCCGCGGTGCGGCTCGAGGGCGTCGTCAAGACGTTCGGCGAGGTACGGGCCGTCGACGGGTTGGAACTCCGGGTCGAGCGGGCCCAGGTGCTCGCGCTCCTCGGCCCGAACGGTGCGGGCAAGACCACCACCGTCGAGATGTGTGAGGGCTTCGTCGCACCCGACGCCGGTTCGGTGCGGGTGCTGGGACTCGACCCGATCGCCGACTCGGCGGCCCTCCGTCCACGCATCGGTGTGATGCTGCAGGGCGGCGGCGCATATCCGGGTTCCAAGGCGGGCGAAATGCTCGACCTGGTCGCGTCGTACTCGGCGAATCCACTCGATCCCGAGTGGCTGCTGCGCAGCCTCGGCCTGCAGGACGCCCGCCGTACCCCGTACCGCCGTCTGTCCGGCGGACAGCAGCAACGACTGTCGCTGGCGTGCGCTCTCGTCGGACGCCCCGAACTGGTCTTCCTCGACGAGCCGACCGCCGGGCTGGACGCGCAGGCGCGCCTGCTGGTCTGGGAGCTGGTCGACGCGCTGCGCCGGGACGGTGTCAGTGTGCTGCTGACCACGCACCTGATGGACGAGGCCGAGGAGCTGGCCGACGAACTCGTCATCATCGACCACGGCAGGATCGTCGCGTCGGGCACCCCGTCCGAGGTGACCCGAACCGGGGCGGAGGGTCTGCTGAGCCTCGTCGCCCCGCCCGGGCTCGATCTGACGCCGCTGCAGGCGGCACTGCCCGCCGACTTCCAGGCGCAGGAGGTCTCCCCCGGCGACTACGTCGTGCGCGGCGCGATCGATCCGCACATCGTCGCGGCGGTCACGTCGTGGTGCGCGGGTCAGGACGCCCTCGCCACGGAGATCCGGGTCGACCAGCGCCGGCTCGAGGACGTCTTCCTCGAACTCACGGGACGGGATCTGAGGGGATGAGCGTGACGAACCACGAACGTTTGGCCGACAACCGTTTCGCCGCCGGCACGTTCGCCCCGAATCCGCAGCCGGCGCCTCCCGCTCGGATGCTGGCCTCGCAGACCAAGCTGGAGCTGACACTGCTGCTCCGCAACGGCGAGCAGCTGCTCATCACGATGTTGATCCCCATCACGCTGCTGATCGGCCTCACGCTGCTGCCGATCGGCGACTTCGGGACCGATCGGGTCGACACGATCGTTCCGGCGGTGATGATGGTGGCGATCATGTCGACCGCGTTCACCGGACAGGCCATCGCCGTCGGCTTCGACCGGCGGTACGGGGCGCTCAAACGCCTGGGCGCGACCCCGTTGCCCAAGTGGGGCATCATCGCCGGTAAGAGCGCCGCGGTGGTGATCGTCGTTGCGATGCAGACGCTGATCCTCGGCGCGATCGGCTTCGCGCTCGGCTGGCGGCCGAGCGTGCTCGGCCTGGCCCTCGGCGCCGTCGTGATCGCGCTCGGCACCGTCACGTTCGCGTGCATGGGTCTGCTGCTCGGCGGCTCACTGCGGGCCGAGATCGTCCTCGCGCTCGCGAACATCCTGTGGTTCGCGATGGCGGGCATCGGCAGCGTGATCTTCGCGGACCAGATCAACGACGGCGTCCGGATCGCCGCCCAGATCGTCCCCTCCGGCGCGCTGGCTCAAGCCCTCGAGGACGCCACCGGCGGGACCGTCAACTTCGCTTGCGTGGCCATCCTCGCGGCATGGGCCGCAGTGACCGGTTTCGTCGCGACCAGGACGTTCAAGTTCGTCTGACACGAGTATTCGTGCATTCGGCGCGTGTCCGGCGAAACACTTCCCGGAACCGACCGGCCGGATCGACAATGACCGGCGTGACCGATTCCCTGATGACCGGACTCCGCCGAACCTCCGTCGCGGCGTGCGGCGCACTCGCCCTCGCCCTGGCACCGCTGACGGCCGACGCGGCCCCCCTGTGGGGCCCGCTCGCTTCCCCGAACCCGCACCTCGGCCCCGACGGGACGTCGACCATGCACGGCGACGCGGGCTCCTCGGACGCAACCCGCCTCGCCGGCCCGGGAACGGGGGACGTCTCGATCGCGCAGTACCCGCTGGCGTCGGCCTGCCCGACGCTGCTGCAGGGTTCGGACGGTCTGGTCGTGGCGCTGTGCACGACGATGATCGGGCAGAACCCCACGGTCCACCTGATCGACCCGGAGGCGCCGACATTCCCGGTCGGCGGCTCACTCGCCCAACTGCAGCTCACCAAGGGCAGCCTGCTCGGCGGGGTGTACGCGTACCTCGACTCCGACGATCGTCTCGTCGTCGTCGACGGCACCCGGCACCTGTTGCGCATCGGGCACGAGCAGGTGAACGGCACGTGGCAGCTCGCCGTCGACACCAGCGTCGATCTGACCACTGCGATCCCGGACGGTGACAACGTCACGGGTCTCGCACCGGACTGGGCGGGCAACGTGTGGTTCGCGACGGGCGGCGGGATCGTCGGCACCGTCGACGCCCAGGGCGCCGCCCGCACAATTGCACTGCCGGACGGCGAGCAGGTGCAGAACAGCATCTCGACCTCTGAGTACGGCACCGCGGTGGCGACCACCCACGCCACCTATCAGCTCAGCGCGGGACCGGACGCCCAGCCCGCGATCGACTGGCGGCGGGAGTACGACCGAGGATCGGCACGCAAGCCCGGGCAGCTCAGCTGGGGCACCGGTTCCACGCCCACCTACTTCGGTCCGGTGACCGGCTCCGAGTACCTGACGATCGTCGACAACGCCGACGGCCAGGTCAACCTGCTGGTGTACCGTTCGGCGTCCGGCGAGGAGGTCTGCAAGGAACCGGTACTGCCTCCAGGTGACGGCGGCAGCCTGTCGGGCAGCAGCGACAGCTCCGGCGGTTCGGGCGGCAGCCTGTCCGGCAGCGTGAGTGGCAGTGTCGGGTCGGGCAGCGGCAGCGAGAACTCCCCCATCGGCGTCGGTAACTCTGTCTTCGTCGCAAGCACCTACGGCTACCCGTACCCGACGGTCCCCGCCGGCGCCGGTGAAGCGGTGCCCGCCTCGGCGCCGTTCCGCGGCGGAATGACCCGGGTGGACGTCGACGCGGACGGCAACGGCTGCGAGACGAAATGGCAGAACCAGGTCCGCAGCTCCGCGGTCCCGCACCTGTCCATCGCCGACGGCAACATCTACACGATGGTCCGCCAGGGACTCGACACCACGACGCCGCTCGACGGTTTCGCGTACGCCGTCCTCGACCCCGAGACAGGCGCAGTGAAGACCACCAGGACGGTTACCGGCACGCTGCTCGGCGACACGCTGCAGATGTCGGCGCTCATCACCGACGACGGCCGGTACATGCAGGGAACCATCTCCGGCATCGTGTCCATCGCTCCCGACGCCGGTGGTTCCGGTGGGTCGACCGGATCGTCGGGGTCGTGAGCGCCGTCGAACGTCACACCGACCGAACCGGGGCCAACTACACCTCGTAGTGGATCGCCCTCTACCATCGGGGCGTGCTGTATCGCGGGTTTGTGAACCTGGTCAACCGTCTACCGCTGCCGTCGCTGGCGGTCCAGAAGTGGATCGCGATCGCGGTGATCGTGACGCAGGGCGGAATCGCCGTCACCGGATCGGTGGTCCGGGTCACGGCGTCCGGTCTGGGCTGCACGACGTGGCCGCAGTGCTACCCGGGTAGCTTCGTTCCGACCGGCGACTCCACGGCGCCCTGGATGCACCAGTTCATCGAGTTCGGTAACCGACTGCTCACGTTCCTGGTGGTCGCCACCGCGGCGGCGGTCGTCCTGGCCGTGACCCGTGCCGGACGCCGTCGCGAGGTCCTCACCTACGCGTGGCTGATGCCACTGTCGACCGTGGCCCAGGCCGTCCTCGGCGGCATCACGGTGCTCACCGGGCTCCTCTGGTGGACCGTCGCGCTGCACCTGCTGGTGTCGATGGCGATGGTGTGGCTGTCGGTGATGCTCTACCACAAGATCGACCAGCCGGACGGCGGCGTCGAGGTGACCACTCTCCCCAAGCAACTCCGCTGGCTCACGGCGCTGACCGGCGTCGCACTGGCCGGCACGCTCGTCGCGGGCACCATGGTGACCGGCGCCGGGCCGCACGCGGGCGACAAGAACCCGGAACGAACCGTCGAACGTCTCGACCTCGACATCACCAACCTCGTGCACCTGCACGCCGAGTTGCTCGTCGCCTACCTCGCTCTGCTCGTCGGCCTAGGGTTCGCGCTCTACGCCGTCGGTGCGAGCGCCGCCGTGAAGCTGCGGCTGAAGGTGGTCGTCGGGCTCGTCGTCGCGCAGGCGTGTGTCGGGCTGGTGCAGTTCTGGACGCACGTCCCGGCAGCACTGGTGACCATCCACGTCGCGCTCGCGGGTGCCTGCACCGCCGCGACCGCGGCCCTGTACGCGGCCGGCCGGGTCCGCGTGCCGGTCGACGCCCGCACCGACGCCGAGGCGGTCACCTCCGTCTGAGCGGCGGCACCCACCGACGACGAAAGCCGGGACCCTGCATCGCAGGATCCCGGCCTTCTCGGTATGTCAGCGCTCGTTGCGCGCCTTGGGGAAGCACGTCTGATGGGCCACCCACCCGGCCATCTTCGCGAAGTGGCCCTTACGCGGCGTCACGACGCTCGTCAGCGCACGGTCCCACTCGGAGACGGTGAGCTCGTCGATGGACGCGACAATCGCGTTCGCGATCGCGACGTTGTCGACGACCTCGTCGCCGAGGATGCCGTCGGCGCCGACGAGCGTGATCCGCACGCCCGCCCGACCCACCGGCTGGATGACCGCGCTCGCGGATCCGCCGTGCTCGGAGATGAACTTCCGGACGGCGGCGACCGTGCCCGAGGGCAGGACCGGGGCCGCAGCGGTGCTCTGGGTATCGGTGCTCATGGGGTCAGACTACTGTGCGGTAGCCGCGGAGCCGACACGACCGTCCGCCGACGCGACCGCGAGGTCGGTGTAGAACAAGAACATGCGTGCAATCGTGGTGTCCCGGTTCGGCGGTCCGGAGGTTCTCGTCCCCTCGGAGGTGCCCGATCCGCCGGTCGGCCCGAACGATCTACTGGTGGCCACCGAGGCCGTCGGCGTCAACTTCATCGACACGTACTTCCGCACCGGCACATACGCGCGCGAGGTGCCGTACATCCCCGGCGACGAGGGGTCGGGTGTCGTCCTCGAGGTGGGCTCGCAGGTGTCGGAGTTCGGCGTCGGGGACCGCGTGGCGTGGGCGTCCGCGCCCGGAAGTTACGCCGAGAAGGTCGTCGTCCCGGCCGCCGTCGCAGTGGACGTCCCGGACGCGGTCGCGCCCGAGTCGGCGGCGTCGGCGTTGCTGCAGGGCATGACCGCCCACTACCTGATCGAATCCGCTCATCCTGCCCGGGCCGGCGAGACGGTGCTCGTCCACGCCGGAGCGGGCGGCGTGGGACTGCTGCTGACACAGATGGCGGCCGCGAAGGGCGTCAAGGTCATCTCTACGGTGTCGACGGACGAGAAGGAGGCGCTGGCGCGGGAAGCCGGGGCCTGGCGGGTCCTGCGCTACGACGCCGGCCTCGCCGACAAGGTTCGTGAGCTCACCGGCGGCGAGGGCGTGGCCGCGGTGTACGACGGCGTCGGCAAGGACACCTTCGATGCCAGCCTCGACTCGCTCCGCATTCGCGGCACGCTGGTGCTGTTCGGTGCCGCCAGCGGGCCGGTGCCCCCGTTCGACCTCCAGCGCCTGAACTCGGGGGGCTCACTCTTCGTCACCAGGCCGACCCTCGCCCACTACGTGCGCGACCGCGAGGAGCTCACGTGGCGGGCCGGCGCCGTCCTCGACGCGATCGCGGCCGGGACGCTGAAGCTGCGGGTGGGCGGCAGCTACCCGCTCGACCGGGCGGCGGACGCGCACCGGGATCTCGAGGGGCGACGCACCACCGGTTCGATCGTGCTGGTGCCGTAACGCCTGCGCGTACGACGAAGGCCCGCTCCGGAGAGCGGGCCTTCGTCGTACGCGTCCGGTCAGAAGAGGCTGCCGATGGTGTCCCAGCCGAGGACCGAGTCGACGGCCAGCCCGCAGCACACCACCGCAAGGTAGTTGTTGGACTGCAGGAACAGCTTGAGTGGCTTGATCGGGGTGCCGCCGCGGACGCTGTTGTACAGCTGGTGCGCGACGAACAGGAACCAGGCACCGGCGAGCAGAGTGACGATCGCGTAGATCCAGCCCGCGGCCGGGACCAGCGCCAGCGACGCGAGCACCGTCGCCCACGTGTAGATGACGATCTGCTTGGTGACGTGGGTTTCGGAGGCGATGACCGGGAGCATGGGCACGCCGGCCGCCTTGTAGTCCTCCTTGTACCGCATCGCGAGTGCCCACGTGTGCGGCGGCGTCCAGAAGAAGATGATCAGGAACAGGACCACCGGCTCCCAGCTGAGTGAGCCGGTGACCGCGGCCCAGCCGACCATGACCGGCATGCAGCCCGCCGCGCCGCCCCAGATCACGTTCTGCCACGTGCGGCGCTTGAGCACCATCGTGTAGACGAGCACGTAGAACGCGATCGTCAGGACGACGAGGAAGCCCGCGAGCAGGTTCGCCCGCCACCACAGCCACACGAAGGAGGCGACGCCCAACGTCATACCGAACACGAACGCGTGCTTGGTCGGGACGGCCTGACGCGCGAGAGGACGCAGCGCAGTGCGCTTCATGACCTTGTCGATGTCGGCGTCCACCACACAGTTCAGCGAGTTGGCGCTCGCGGCACCCATCCAGCCGCCGAACAGCGTGCTCAGGATGAGGACCAGGTCGATGTGCCCGCGATCGGCCAGCAGCATCGCCGGAATGGTCGCGACCAGCAGCAGCTCGATCACCCGCGGCTTCGTCAGCGCGACGTACGCCAGAATCGTCGCCGTCACCCGCCCCCACAGCGTGGTGGTGTCCCGCGCAGCCTTCGCCTCGGATGTGCCGGAGGGGCCGCCGAAGCCGTGTCCGCTCGGCCGATGCCCTGTACGCACGCTTTCTCCTTGCCCCACGCGACTACATCCTCGCTTACTACTTCACTACTACAAACGATGGTAGACGGCGGCTACCCCTGAACCGAATCGACCCGATCGGGGCGGCACACTAGGCTGGAGGCGCACTCGAGGTCCGGCGACGCCCACTGCACCCTCCGGACAACCTCCGGCTCCACGTACAACCATGTCAGGAGACATCTGCCCGTGTCGATCACAGACGAGATCCGCGTCCTCACGCAACCGGTCCACCCCACCGATTGGACCGACCTGGACACCAGAGCCGTCGACACCGCCCGTGTACTCGCCGCGGACGCAGTCCAGAAGGTGGGCAACGGCCACCCCGGCACCGCGATGAGCCTCGCGCCGCTGGCCTACACGCTGTTCCAGCGTGTCATGCGGCACGACCCCGCGGACGCCGACTGGATCGGCCGGGACCGCTTCGTCCTCTCCTGTGGTCACTCGAGCCTGACGCTGTACGTCCAGCTGTACCTCGCCGGTTACGGCCTCGAACTGGAAGATCTCGAGTCGCTGCGCACGTGGGGTTCCAAGACCCCGGGTCACCCCGAGCACGGCCACACCCGCGGCGTCGAGATCACCACCGGTCCCCTCGGTCAGGGTCTGGCGTCGGCCGTCGGCATGGCGATGGCCGCTCGTCGCGAGCGCGGCCTGTTCGATCCCGAGGCGGCGCCGGGCGAGAGCCCCTTCGACCATCACATCTACGTCGTCGCGTCCGACGGTGACATCGAGGAGGGTGTGACGTCGGAGGCGTCCTCGATCGCCGGGGTGCAGCAGCTGGGCAATCTGACGGTGATCTACGACGACAACAAGATCTCGATCGAGGACGACACGGCGATCGCGCTGTCCGAGGACACCGCGGCTCGCTACGAGTCCTACGGCTGGCACGTCCAGGTCGTCGAAGGCGGCGAGAACGTCGTGGCCATCGAGCAGGCGCTCGAGAAGGCCCGCGAGGTCACCGACCGGCCGTCGCTGGTCCTGCTGCGCACGATCATCGGATACCCGGCGCCGACCAAGATGAACACCGGCGCCGCGCACGGCGCCGCTCTGGGCGCCGACGAGGTCGCCGCGGTCAAGAAGGCACTCGGGTTCGATCCCGAGCGGAGCTTCGAGGTGGCGCCCGAGGTCATCGCGCACACTCGCAAGGTCGTCGATCGCGGCGTGCAGGCGCACAAGGAGTGGCAGGCGCTGTACGACGAGTGGGTCCAGCGCGCGCCCGAGGGCAAGAAGCTCCTCGACCGTCTGACCGGCCGCGACCTGCCCGCCGACTGGGCCGACGTTCTCCCCACCTGGGAGCCGGACGCCAAGGGCCTGGCCACCCGCAAGGCGTCCGCCGCGGTGCTCAACGCCGTCGGTCCGGTCCTGCCCGAGCTGTGGGGCGGCTCGGCGGACCTCGCGGAGAGCAACAACACCACGATCAAGGGCTCCGATTCGTTCGGTCCCGAATCCATCTCGACGGACATGTGGAAGGCCCAGCCGTACGGCCGGACCCTGCACTTCGGCGTTCGCGAGCACGCGATGGGCTCGATCCTCAACGGCATCGCCCTGCACGGCCCGACCCGCCCCTACGGCGGCACGTTCCTCGTCTTCAGTGACTACATGCGTCCCGCCGTCCGTCTGGCGGCGATCATGAAGACCCCGGTGGTCTACGTCTGGACGCACGACTCGATCGGTCTCGGCGAGGATGGTCCGACGCATCAGCCGATCGAGCACCTGGCGGCACTACGGGCCATTCCCGGTCTGTACGTCGTCCGCCCCGGCGACGCCAACGAGACCGCCCACGCCTGGCGGGCCGTTCTGGAGAAGGGTTCCGACGAGGCCACCCGCGCTCCGGCCGGTCTGGCCCTGACCCGCCAGGATCTCCCGGTCCTCGAGGGAACCCACTACGAGGGTGTCTCGCGCGGCGGCTACGTGCTGGCCGAGGCCTCGACCGGCACCCCCGAGGTCGTGATCATCGGAACGGGTTCGGAGCTGCAGCTCGCCGTCGCCGCCCGCGAGGCGCTCGAGGCCGAGGGCGTTCCCACTCGCGTCGTGTCGATGCCGTGTGTCGAGTGGTTCGACGCGCAGGACCAGGCGTACCGAGACGGCGTCCTTCCCCCCACGGTCAAGGCGCGGGTCGCGGTCGAGGCCGGTATCGCGATGCCGTGGTACCGCTTCGTCGGAGACGCGGGCGAGATCGTCTCGATCGAGCACTTCGGCGCGTCCGCCGACTACAAGACCCTGTTCCGCGAGTTCGGCATCACCGCCGAGGCCGTCACCGCTGCTGCGCAGCGCTCGCTCGCTCGAGTGAAGGGATGAATCGCACCATGACTCAGAACGCGAATCTGCAGAAGCTGTCCGAGGCCGGCGTCTCGGTGTGGCTCGACGATCTCTCGCGGGACCGTATCCAGTCGGGCAACCTCGCCGAGCTCGTCGCCACCAAGAGCGTCGTCGGCGTCACCACCAACCCGTCGATCTTCCAGGCCGCCCTGAGCAAGGGGCACGTCTACGACGCCCAGGTTCGTGAGCTCGCGGCCCGCGGCGCCGATGTCGAGGACACCATCCGCACGGTGACCACCGACGACGTCCGCGCGGCGTGCGACGTGCTCGCACCGCAGTTCGAGGCCAGCAACGGCAAGGACGGCCGCGTGTCGATCGAGGTCGACCCGCGGCTGGCGCACGACGCCGACAAGACCGTCGCGCAGGCGGTCGAGCTGTGGAAGATCGTGGACCGGCCCAACCTGTTCATCAAGATCCCGGCCACGGAGGCCGGGCTGCCCGCGATCACGAAGGTGATCGGCGAGGGCATCAGCGTCAACGTGACGCTGATCTTCTCCGTGGAGCGGTACCGCAAGGTCATGGACGCCTACCTGACCGGGCTCGAGGCTGCCGTGACCGCGGGTCACGATCTGTCCGAGATCCACTCGGTGGCATCGTTCTTCGTCTCCCGCGTCGACACCGAGATCGACAAGCGGCTCGACAAGATCGGCACCCCGCAGGCGCTCGAGTTGCGCGGCAAGGCGGGCGTGGCGAACGCGCGCCTCGCGTACGCCGCCTACCAGGAGGTGTTCGAGGTCGACGCCCGCTTCCACGCTCTGCTCGAGCGCGGCGCGCGCCCCCAGCGTGCGCTGTGGGCGTCGACGGGTGTGAAGAATCCCGCGTACCCCGACACCCTCTACGTCACCGAACTGGTTGCGCCCAACACGGTCAACACCATGCCGGAGAGCACCCTCGACGCGGTCGCGGACCACGGCGTGATCACCGGGGACACCACGTCCGGGACGGCGGTCGCCTCGCAGCAGGTGTTCGACGAGCTCGCGGCCGTCGGCGTCGATCTCACCGACGTCTTCCTGGTGCTCGAGAACGAGGGCGTCGAGAAGTTCGAGGTTTCGTGGAACGAGCTGCTCGACGCGACCTCGCAGCAGCTCGCCGCTGCCCGAGAGAGCTGATCAGTGAGCGGACCCGCGGCGGACGATTGGATCAACCCACTCCGGGACAGCAGGGACCGGCGACTGCCTCGCATCGCCGGCCCCTGTGGCCTCGTGATCTTCGGGGTCACAGGCGATTTGGCACGCAAGAAGCTGATGCCCGCGGTGTACGACCTGGCCAACAGAGGGCTTCTGCCGCCCGGGTTCGCTCTCGTCGGGTTCGCTCGGCGCGACTGGGCGGACCAGGATTTCGCGCAGGTGGTGCACGACGCCGTGCGCGAACACTCCCGCACCCCCTTCAGCGAGGACGTGTGGGAGCAGCTCGCGAAGGGCATCCGCTTCGTCCACGGCAGCTTCGACGACGCCGAGGCCTTCACCGAGTTGTCGCACACTCTCGACGCACTGGACCGCGAACGCGGGACACGCGGTAATCACGCGTTCTACCTGTCGATTCCACCGGCCCAGTTCCCGACGGTCTGCGAGCAGTTGTCGCGGTCGGGACTGGCCAAGTCGGCGGACGGCCAGTGGCGGCGCGTGGTGATCGAGAAGCCGTTCGGCCACGACCTCGAGAGCGCTCGTGAACTGAACGCTGTCGTGAACAACGTGTTCCCCGAGGACACCGTGTTCCGGATCGACCACTACCTGGGCAAGGAGACGGTCCAGAACATCCTGGCGCTGCGGTTCGCCAACCAGTTGTTCGACCCGATCTGGAACGCCCACTACGTCGACCACGTGCAGATCACGATGGCCGAGGACATCGGTCTCGGCGGCCGGGCCGGCTACTACGACGGCATCGGTGCGGCCCGCGACGTGATCCAGAACCACCTGCTCCAGTTGCTCGCGTTCACCGCGATGGAGGAGCCGATCAGCTTCGAGCCCGCCGAACTGCAGGCGGAGAAGATCAAGGTGCTGTCGGCGACCCGCCTCGCGGAACCGCTCGACGAGACCACCGCCCGCGGCCAGTACGCCGGCGGTTGGCAGGGCGGCCGCAAGGTCGTCGGACTCCTCGAGGAGGAGGGTTTCGCGAAGGACTCGAAGACGGAGACCTACGCGGCGATCACCCTCGAGGTGGATACCCGCCGCTGGGCGGGCGTGCCGTTCTACCTGCGCACCGGTAAGCGTCTGGGCCGCCGGGTCACCGAGATCGCCGTGGTGTTCAAGCGGGCGCCGCATCTGCCGTTCGACGCCACCATGACCGAGGATCTCGGTCAGAACGCGCTCGTGATCCGGGTCCAGCCCGACGAGGGCGTCACCATGCGGTTCGGTTCCAAGGTGCCCGGGTCGAGCATGGAGGTCCGGGACGTCAACATGGACTTCAGCTACGGGCAGGCGTTCACGGAGTCGTCGCCCGAGGCCTACGAGCGACTGATCCTCGACGTTCTACTCGGTGAGCCGTCGCTGTTCCCGGTCAATGCCGAGGTGGAGCTGTCCTGGAAGATCCTCGATCCCGTCCTCGAGCACTGGGCGGAGAACGGCAAACCCGAGCCGTACGAGGCAGGAACCTGGGGTCCGCCGTCCGCGCAGGAAATGATGCGCCGCACCGGTCGTGAATGGAGAAGGCCGTGATCATCGAGCTGCCCGGAACCACCACCGGGGCGATCAACAAGAAGCTCGTGGAGCTTCGTGAATCCGGTGGCGCCGTGACGCTGGGCCGGGTCCTGACGCTGGTCGTGTGCACGCGGGACAGCAAGAACTCCGAGGACGTCATCGACGCCGCGAACGAGGCCAGCCGGGAGCACCCGTGTCGCGTCATCGTCGTTGCGCGCGGATCTCGTTCGGAGGAAACACATCTCGACGCCGAGATCCGGGTCGGCGGCGACGCCGGCGCGTCCGAGGTCGTGATCCTGCGCGTGTTCGGCGAGCTCGCCGACCACGAGGCGAGTGTCGTGGTGCCGTTCCTGCTGCCCGACACCCCCGTCGTGGCGTGGTGGCCGGACGACGCCCCCACCGTGCCGGCACTGGATCCGGTGGGACGGTTGGCGATCCGCCGGATCACCGATGCGACCGGTGCGGACGATCCGACCGCGACCATCAAGAGCCGACTCGGCTCGTACACCGCCGGCGACACCGACCTGGCGTGGAGTCGAATCACCTACTGGCGTGCGCTGCTGACGTCGGCGCTGGATCAGCCGCCGCACGAGCAGATCGTGTCCGCGACGGTGTCGGGGCTGGCCACCGAGCCTGCGCTCGACATCCTGGCGGGCTGGCTTGCGGACCGTATCGACGGCCCGGTCCGGAGGCAGACGGGTCCGCTGTTCGTCGAACTGCAGCTCACCAACGACGACCGCATCGCGATCAGCCGTCCGCAGGTCGAGACCACCGCAACCCTGAGCCGCGTCGGGCAGCCGGATGCACTGGTTGCCCTGGCGCGACGCGAGACCCGGGACTGCCTCGCGGAGGAACTGCGTCGTCTCGATCCCGACGAGATCTACGAGGCCGCCCTGACCGGACTGTCGAAGGTGGAATATGTCTGATCCGAACGAGATTCACCGCTTCGCCGACACCGACGCCCTCGTGCGCGCGGCCGCCGAGCGTTTCGTCGATGCAGTGGTCGCGGCCCAACGGTCGCGCGGTTCCGCCGCCGTCGTCCTCACCGGCGGCGGTACGGGGATCGCCCTTCTCGAACATGTCCGCGCCAACCCGGGGGCGATCGACTGGGCCGCGCTGGACGTGTTCTTCGGCGACGAGCGCTTCCTGCCCACCGGCGATCCGGAGCGTAACGAGGTCCAGGCGCACCGGGCACTGCTCGATCACGTGCCGGTCGATCCGGCGCGCGTGCACGTCATGGCGGCGTCGGACGGCGCGTACAACAGCGATCCGGTCACGGCCGCAGCCGCGTACGGAGAGGTGCTCGAGACGTTCGCCGCGGGCCGCGCCGGTCCCCTGTTCGACGTGCACCTACTCGGCATGGGCGGAGAGGGGCACGTCAATTCGCTGTTCCCCCACACCGACGCGGTTCGTGAGGCGGAACAGTTGGTGGTGGCGGTCACCGATTCCCCCAAGCCGCCGCCGGTGCGCGTGACGCTCACGCTGCCGGCGTTGCAATCTGCGCGCGAAGTGTGGCTGATCGTCTCGGGTGAGGCGAAGGCCGACGCGGTCGCCGCGGCGGTCGGCGGCGCCCGCCCCGACGAGATTCCGGCCGCGGGCGCTCGGGGCGTCGAGAAGACCGTGTGGCTGCTCGACGAGGGCGCGGCGAGCGGACTCCCCCGCTCCTGAGCTCACCGGTCACTCCGACTCGTCCTCGAGAGCCGTTCCCGGATTCCGCGGCGGTGCAAGCTCTCCGGTGTCGGTCACGTTCGCGCGTGGCCGACACCCGGCAGCCAGCAGCTCCCGGCTCCGTGGTCCGCTCACGCCGCGCGATCCGAGACGCCGGTACGTCGTCTCCCTCGGCCGTCGCTCCATGTTCCGACTCCCCTCTCGTTCGCCAGACCTCATCCGTTCGATCAGTAGGACGTGGGCGGCGGTCGATCGGTTCCCTGCCCACGGTGGGGACGATTCCGGCGGTAGTCTGCGGCAGTGGACCGTGACGAGTACCTGACGACGCTGGCTGCCGTGCTGGACGCACACACCGATGCCGCTGCCGCGAAACTGTCGGCGATTCTCGATGCGCTGCCGGCGGAGGCGACCGAACTGTGCATCGACGTGTTCCCCGATCAGGACGGTGAGGGCACGTTCGACGTCTGGGTTCGCCTGGAAGGGCCCGACTACTTCACGCTCAACAAGCACATCGACGCCCACCGACACCTTTTCGGCATCGTATACACGGAGGAGGGGGTCGAACCCGACGTGCCACTGATGTCCCGCAATGCTCCGTTCGTCGTCGAGGATGCGGTCGTCGACGCCGCCGCGGCGTGGCTGACGGACCTGTGGACACGCGTCGGCGCCTCCCGTTCCTCGGTGCCGTGGCTGATCGACGGCGAAGACGGCAGCGGCACCGTCACACCGCTGGCGTTCGAGCCCACCGGAACCTGACGAGGACCACGCCCGCTCACCCGCGCAGGGCGTCGGACAGGGCCACGGTCGACTCGGCGCCCGCCATCGGCAGGGTGTAGTGCGAGACGCCGGCCACCGTCTCGATCCCGGCGTGGGGCAGTCTCTTCCGGACACCCGCCTCCACCTTCCCGATGTCGTGGATCCGGCTGCGCCCGGCGAGCAGCACCGTCGTCGGGCACACCACCCGCTCGAGGGCCCCCGGTCGTGGACGTCCGGGCACGACCGGCCGCGTCGACGGGAAGTGTGCGGCGCCGTAAGCGACGAGATCGAGCCAGTCCCGGTCGATCTCCGATCCTGCTGTCTCCCAGCCGATCAGCGCTCGCTGCCGTGCAGCAGTGGGACGCAACAGCAGGGGCACCGCCCGCAGGAGGTAGTCCGGGCGAAAACCGGCGAAACAGGAGTTCGGGTCGAGCAGGACCAGACGGTCGACCCGTCCGGGGTGCCGCGCCGCGAAGGCGAGGGCAACCATCGCCCCGTACGAATGTCCCACGACGGCCACGGATTCGAGCCCGAGTGCGCCCAGCACGTCGCTCAGCCACCACATCAGGTCCTCGACCGAGCGCAGTCGCTCGCCGACGACGCTGCGACCGGGATCGCCGAGGAAGTCGATCGCGTACACGCGGTGCTCGTCGGTGAGTTGGCTCGCGCCGACGAACCACGACGTCGACGTCGCCCCGCCGCCGCTCAGCAGCACTACCGGCGCCGCATCGGTCGGACCGCACGCGTTGACACGGGTGATCCCGTGCCGCGTCGGGACGTCGACGCCGACGGTCCCGGCGGGCCACTTGGCCAGGACCCGGTCGTAGCGCTGCAGGAAACCCAGCCCCGCCGCCGTGACGGCGAAGTCTTCGGTGGTGCCGCGCCTCATCTCGTCCCCCTCAACCCATTATCTCGATGATCGAGAGACTAGACTAGCGAGAGAACCACGTCGAGGATCGGAGCCCACGCGCATGACCCACAGTCGGGACGACGACGCAATGGCGCTCGTGCACCGGGTCCGGGCACTCACCGTCGAACTGAACCTCCTGGGCGCAGAGTTCGCGAACCGGAACGACCTGCACACCACCGATCTGCGGGCCCTCATCTGCCTGCTCGACGCCGCGCGTTCCGGCACTCCGTCCACACCCGGATGGCTGGGCGGGCAGTTGTCCCTCAGCTCGGCCTCGACGACCGCACTGATCGACCGACTGGAGACGGCGGGACTTCTCGAGCGGGGCCGCGACACGGCGGATCGCCGGCGGGTCCTGGTGACGGTGACGCCGAAGGCGGAAGAACTCGGGTGGTCCTTCTTCGGCCCGCTGATCGGCCGGGCCGTGGCCGCGATCGAGACGTTCTCGCACGAGGAGCGGGAAACCGTCTCGGCGTTCCTCACCCGGATGCGCGAGGCCGCCGCCGACGCCCGAACCGAGCTCGCACCGGATCGCTGAGGGACGGGGCTGCGCCGCGGACCCGGCGCTACCCGCTGTTGCGCAGCGCCGTCGCGAGCCCGTTCATGGTGAGCTGGATCCCGCGCCGGACATTGTCCGAGTCGTCACCGGCGCGGTAGCGGCGCAACAGCTCCACCTGCAGATGGTTGAGCGGCTCGAGATACGGGAAACGGTTGTGCACCGACCGATCCAGCGCGGGGTTGTCCCACAGCAGGTTGTCGTGACCGGTGACGGCCCGGTACATCGCGAGGGTGCGCGCGTGTTCGGCGGAGATCTTGCCGAACACCTCTTCGCGTAGCTCCGCGTCGGGCACGAGTTCGGAATACCGTGCAGCCAGCCCCATGTCGGACTTCGACAGCACCTGCGCCATGTTCGAGAGCACCGTTCGGAAGAACGGCCACCGCTCGTACAGATCGGTCAGTGTCGCCAGCCGACCCGCGTCGTCGCCGACCCACTTCTCGAACGCCGTTCCGGTGCCGTACCAGCCGGGCAGCATGACCCGCGACTGGCTCCACGACAACACCCACGGGATGGCGCGCAGATCCGAGATCGACTGCGTCTGTTTGCGTGACGCCGGCCTGCTGCCGATGTTGAGTGCGCCGATCTCCGCGACCGGCGTCGACGCCTCGAAGTACTCGACGAACCCCGGGGTGTCGTGCACGAGATCGGCGTACGCGACCCGTGCCAGTTCCGCGAGTTCGTCGAGGACGGCGTACGCCGGCGCGGCGTCGTCGCCCAGGCCCTCGACGTCGAGCAGGGTCGATTCGAGGGTCGCGGACACCAGTGCCTCGAGGTTGCGCCGCGCCAGACGCGGCTCGGCGTACTTCGCGGCGATGATCTCGCCCTGCTCGGTGATCCGGAGCGATCCCTCGACGGCACCGGGAGGCTGCGCGAGGATCGCGTCGTAGCTGGGGCCACCGCCGCGTCCCACGGTGCCGCCGCGACCGTGGAACAGTCGCAGCCTGATTCCCTTCTCGCGGGCCACTCGGACGAGGTCCAGCTCGGCCCGGTACAGCGCCCAGTTCGCGGCGAGGTAGCCGCCGTCCTTGTTGGAGTCGGAGTAGCCGAGCATCACTTCCTGGCTGTCCCCGCGATTGGCGACGAGAGCCCGGTACAGCGGGACATCCAGGGTGGCGGTGAGGGTTTCCGCGCCGTGCCGCAGATCCTCGATCGTCTCGAACAGCGGAACGATCCCCACCGGGCACCGCGGTCCGGCCTCGCCGTCCGGGTCGAACAATCCGACCTCGGCCAGCAGGATCGCCGCCTCGAGCATGTCGCTGACCGACTCGCACATGCTGATGACGTAGTTCGGGATCGCCTCGGGGCCGATCCGGTCCACGGCGTCGGCGGCGGCGCGCAGGATGCCGAGTTCCTTCGTGGTGAGTTCGCTGAACTCGGCGTGCGGGCCGGCGAGAGGACGACGCGTCGCCAGCTCGCGCGTCAGCAACGCGATCCGCTCGTCCTCCGGCAGCGACGCGTAGTCCGGGTGTACGCCGGACCAGGCCAGCAACTCCGCCACCACCGTCTCGTGTACTTCCGAGTTCTGCCGCATGTCGAGACCACACAGGTGGAACCCGAACACTTCCACGGAGTTTCGCAGCTGGGCCAGGCGGTCGTCGGCCACGGTGCCGTCGCCGTGCGAGCGCAGCGACGTGTCGATGATCTCGAGATCCGCGAGCAGCTCGGCGGGGTCGCGGTAGTCCGGAAGCTCTCCGGCGACCGCATGCGCGGCCGGGTGACCGAGGATGCGTGCCGCCGTGCCGGTGAGCCTCGCCCGCAGGCCCCGCACGGCCCGGCGGTACGGCTCGTCCGCCCGGAACGCCGACTCGTCACCGGACTCGTCGGCCAGCCGGTTCAGCTCCGGGGTGACGGTGACCAGCCTCGCCGACATCGACAGCTCCCGCTCGAGGACCTCCAGTTCGGCGAGATGGTGTTCGAGCGCGGTCTCCGATGCGCGGTGGGTGGCACGTGCGACCACGTCGGCGGTGACGTACGGGTTGCCGTCGCGGTCGCCACCGATCCACGAGCCGGGCCGCAGCATCGGCTCGGTGAGCACTCCCGAATCCGGCCAGCGGCTGCGCAGCGCATCGCGCAGTTCCGCATTGATCCTCGGCACCACCTCGAACAGGGACGCGTCGTAGTACCGCAGTCCCACCTCGATCTCGTCCTGGATCCGCAAGCGCGACAGCCGGATCAGCGCCGTCTGCCACAGGGTGAGGATCTGCCGCCGCAACTGGCGGTCGACGGCGTCTGCCTCGGCGGGATCGACGGACACCCACTCCCGCCTCCGCATCAGTTCCATGATCCGGTTCTGGGTCTCGAAAACCGTCCGTCGGCGCGTTTCGGTGGGATGAGCGGTGATGACTGGTGCGACGAGGGCACCCGCGAGCGCACCCGCAGCGATCTCCGGATCCACCGGTGCGGCATCGAGTTTCGCGTAGGTGGCCGCGAGGGTGCTGTCCTGCGGAGGTTCGCCTGCCCGGACGTGGATCGCCCGCCGGCGTTCACGGTGGATGTCCTCGGCGACGTTCGCAAGCAACGCGAAGTGACTGAAGGCACGAATGACAGGGATCGCGTCGGCGGTGTCGACGGTCGAGAAGAGCTCGGCCAGCTCGGCCCGGTCGATCTCCGACCGGCGGACCCGGAACGACTCGACACGGGCTCGTTCGACCAGGTCGAAGACGTCCTCGCCGGCCTGCTCGCGGACGATGTCGCCGAGGATCCCGCCGAGGAGGCGGATGTCGTCACGCAGCGGCTCGGTGGCGGCGCGCGGCGCGGACGTGACGGAAGAGGCTGCAGATGAATCCGAGGTCCCGGTCATCACCCGATTATCGGCCGACGGCCGGTCCCCCGCACAGCAACGACGCGACGGCGTCAGCCCTTCCAGATCACCTTCGACGGGGTCAACCGGACGATGACCCGCGGGGTGTCGGGGGCGTCGTGTTCCCACCGCTGCGCGCCGGTGTACTTCCGGGCCAGCTTGTGGATGAGGGATCCACCGGGGTCGTCGGCGATCGTGGTGGTGCCGCGGATCTCGACGTAGCTGTACGGGCCACTCGCCGGGTAGACGAGCACCGTCGCACGAGGATCGCGCAGGAGGTTGTCCGTCTTGCGGCGCCCCCGGACAGTGGATATGAGGACGTCGTCACCGTCCCGCTCGAGCCAGACGACGGACAGCTGCGGCTGGCCGCCCGGTTCGACGGTGGCGAGCGTCGCGAACTCCGGCGCATCGATCAGCGCCGCAGCGGCATCGGGGATGGTCGCGGAACTGTGGTACCCCGCCATCGTCAGCTGAACTTGATCTCGAGTCCGATGCCGAGGATCGCGATCAGCCAGATCGCCGCCGTGAAGACCGTCATACGGTCGAGGTTCTTCTCGACGACGCTCGAACCGGCCAGACTCGACTGGACACCGCCACCGAAGAGGCTGGACAGACCGCCGCCCTTACCGCGATGCAGCAGAATCAGGAGAATCAGCAGCAGGCTGGTGATGACCAGCAGGATGTCCAGGAACAGTGCCATTTCGGTATTCGCTGCCCTTCACGCACGACGGAATTCGGCCACTAGCGCGCCCAGCTTACCTGGTACTCCCCCGGCGAGCCGCAAGCCCGACATCCGGAGCGCCTCGGCGTCGGCCAGGGGGTGGATGCCGGGCGCCACAGTCCTCCCGCACAGTGAGATGCCCCACTTTTGTGGCACAACGTGCCGCACTACCTTCCGTACTGTCAGCACCCCGACGAGGAAGGCCTCACCATGACGCACCGCTCCACAGCTCTGCGCCGCACCACCCGAGCCGCCACGGCAATCGCCGTGTCCGGCTCGTTCCTGTTCGCCGGAACCGCCGCCGCCGAGGCCGCCGGGTCGGTCGACCTGCCGTCGTTCGGCTCGCTCGGGACGTTCGGCTCGTCGGCTCCGACGACGGTGGAGGCTCCGCGGCTCGCGACCGTCGACAACTTCCGCGACGTCGCGGGCCCCGGCTACGAGACCCCTTTCGGCCACATGCGCACCGGCGTGTTCTATCGCGCGAACGCGATCACGCCCGACGACGCGGACCTCGCCACCCTCGACGGGCTGAAGCTGTCGGCGGTCTACGACCTGCGGACGAACGAGGAAGTGGCGCAGAAGGCCGACCGGCTCCCCGACGGACCCGAGTACGTCCGCATCCCGATTCTGTCCGGCGACCTGGCCGCCGGCGTCGCCCAGTTGCGGACCCCCGACGACGCCCGACGCTTCATGCAGGACATGAACCGCTCGTTCGTCACCGATCCGGCCGCGCGCGCAGGCTTCGCGCAACTGCTCACGGACTTGGCGAACACCGCCGGACCGCAGGTCTACCACTGCACCGCCGGCAAGGACCGGACCGGCTGGACGTCGGCACTACTGCAGAGCATCGCCGGGGTTTCCGGTGCCGACATCATGAGCGACTACCTGCTCACCAACGAGTACACGGCCGCGTCGATGGAACGCACCTACGAGGGCATCAAGGCGAGCCGGGGGCAGGCCGTCGCGGACATCTATCGCCCCCTGCTCGGTGTGGACGCCGGCTATCTGCAGGCGGGCCTCGACGAGCTCGCGGCGAAGTACGGCAGTGTGCAGAACTATCTGCTCGACGGTCTCGACCTGTCGCCGGTGACGATCGCCAAGCTGCGTATCAAGCTGTTCGCCTGACCCCGCAGACGAACAGCGCTGGGCGTGAGCGAATCTCGCGCACGCCCAGCACGGCGCCCAACCGCTGAGTGAGACGCGTCACATCGACCGTCCGTCCACGCGCTACCTTCCGGGCGGAAGCCACCATCGCGGAAGGACTCACTGTGACGAAACCTGTGCACGACAAGCGTTTCCCGCGCACCCGCGCCACGACCACCCTCGCCCTCACAGCCGCACTGCTGCTCGCCGGACCTGTCGTCGCCGAAGCGTCGTCGCTCCCCGGCTTCGGATCGTCGGGATCCGGATCCGCCGCGGTCGATACGCCCGAGACCCCGAGACTGGCGTCGGTGAACAATTTTCGGGACATCGCCGGCACCGGAGCCGGCTACGAAGGTCTCGGCGGCCTGCACGTCAACCGCGGCGTGTTCTATCGCTCGAACACTCTCGCGCCGACGCCTGCAGACCTGCAGACACTCGGTTCGCTCGGACTGACCGCCGTGTACGACCTGCGCACCGACCAGGAGATCGCCGCGAACCCGGACGTGCTCCCGGACGGCGTCCGGTACCAGCAGATCCAGGTCCTGTCGGCCGACCCCAGTGGCGACATCGCCGGGCTGCGCAGCCCCGAGGAGGCCCGCGCCTACGTAGAGGCCGGTTACCGTGACACCGTCACGGACGAGACGTCCCGCCGCGGCTACGCACTGCTACTCACGCAACTTGCGAACACCTCCGGGCCGCAGGTCTTCCACTGCACCGCCGGCAAGGACCGCACCGGTTGGGCCACCGCCCTGCTCCTCGGCATCGCCGGTGTGCCCCGGCAGACGATCGTGGACGATTACCTGCTCTCGAACGAATACTCCGCCGAGACGATCCGGGCCACCCTGGACCGGATCACCGCCACGAAGGGTCCCGAGGCAGCCGAGATCTACCGGCAGCTGATCGGGGTCGACGCCGGTTACCTCGAGGCGTCGTTCGACGAACTCGAACGCACCTACGGCTCGTTCGACCGCTATCTGACGGAGGGACTGGGACTGACGATCGGCACCGTCACCGAACTCCGACTGAAACTGCTCGCCTGACCCTGCACACTGTCGCCCTGATCCACCAAAAGCGCGGGGCGCGTGACCTTTCCGGCCACGCGCCCCGCGCATCGTTCAGTCGCTACCCGGTCACGGGAGCGGTCCGCCGGCCGCGATGGCCGACAGGGTCGCGAACTCGTCCGCCTTGAGCGAGGCCCCGCCGACGAGGCCACCGTCGATGTCGGGCTGAGCGATGAGCTCGCCGACGTTCTTGGCGTTGACCGAACCGCCGTAGAGGACCCGCACGGCCTGGGCGATCTCCGCTGACGCCAGCTCGGCGAGCGTGTCACGCACCGCCTTGCAGACTTCCTGCGCGTCGGCAGCCGAGGCCACCTTGCCGGTGCCGATGGCCCAGACGGGTTCGTACGCGACGACGATCTTCGAGATCTCGTCGGGCGACAGACCCGCCAGCGAAGCCTTCAGCTGCGCAACGTTGAACGACACGTGCTCGCCGGCCTCGCGGATGTTCAGGCCCTCACCGATGCAGACGATCGGGGTGATCCCGTATCGCAGCGCGGCCTTGGTCTTGGCGAGGACGGTCTCGTCGGACTCGCCGTGCAGCGTGCGCCGCTCGGAGTGGCCGACGACCACGAACGTGCAGCCCAGCTTGGCCAGCATCGAGCCGCTGATCTCGCCGGTGTACGCACCCGACTCGTGGGCGGAGACGTCCTGGGCACCGTAGGTGAGCAGGAGCTTGTCGCCCTCGACCAGCGTCTGCACGGTGCGGATGTCGGTGAACGGCGGGAGCACGGTCACGTCGACCTTCTCGAAGTACTTCGCGGGCAACGAGAAAGCGATCTTCTGCACCAGAGCGATGGCCTCGAGATGGTTGAGGTTCATCTTCCAGTTGCCGGCGATCAAAGGCTTACGTGCCATGCCTCAGTCCTCCAGCGCTCGGTCTTCGAGGGCACTGATGCCGGGAAGCGTCTTGCCCTCGAGGTACTCGAGGGACGCGCCGCCGCCGGTCGAGATGTGCGAGAAGCCGTCCTCGGGCAGGCCGAGCTGACGCACGGCCGCCGCGGAGTCGCCGCCGCCGACGACGCTGAACGCGCCCTTGCCCGTGGCCTCGATGATCGCTTCGGCGACACCCTTGGTGCCGGCCGCGAACTTCTCGAACTCGAACACGCCCATCGGGCCGTTCCAGAACACCGTCTTGGCACCCGAGAGGATCGCCGCGAAGCGCTCCACCGACTGCGGTCCGATGTCCAGTCCCATCCAGCCGTCCGGGATGTCCAGGACGGAGACCGTCTTCGACTCGGCGTCCGCCGAGAACGAATCGGCGATCACCACGTCCTGCGGGATGTGGATGACGTCCGCGTAGCGCTCGAGCAGGCCCTTGCAGGTCTCGATCATCTCTTCCTGGCACAGCGAGTTGCCGACCGAAACACCCTGTGCGGCAAGGAAGGTGTAGTACATGCCGCCACCGATGACGAGGGTGTCGACCTTGGGTGCCAGCGCCTCGATCACGGCGAGCTTGTCCGACACCTTCGAACCGCCGAGCACGACCGCGTACGGACGCTCGGAGTCCTGCGTGAGCTTCTGCAGGACGTCGACCTCGGCCGCGACCAGGTTGCCCGCGTAGTGGGGCAGCAGTTTGGCAATGTCATATACCGACGCCTGCTTGCGGTGCACGACACCGAAACCGTCGGAGACGAACGCGCCTTCCCCGTCGACCAGGTCGACGAGCGCCTTCGCGAGCGCCTCGCGCTCGGCGTCGTCCTTGCTGGTCTCACGCGGATCGAAGCGGATGTTCTCGAGCAGGAGGACATCGCCGTCCGTCAGGCCCTCGGACCGCGCGAGCGCATCCTGGCCGACGACGTCACCTGCGAGCTGGACGTTGCGGCCCAGCACCTCACCGAGTTTCGCGGCGACCGGCGCCAGCGACAGCGCGGGGTCGAATTCACCCTTGGGACGGCCCAGGTGCGCCATCACGATCACCTTGGCGCCGGCCTCGGCCAGTGCCGAGATGGTCGGCGCCGAAGCGATGATGCGGCCCGGATCGGTGATGGTTCCGTTGTCCAGCGGGACATTCAGGTCGGAGCGCACCAGCACGGTACGGCCCTCGACACCTTCGTCCAACAGGTCTTGCAGAGTCTTGACAGACATAGTTGTAGTAGTGCTTCCGTTCAGAGTGACTTGGCGACGAGGCCGACGAGATCCGCCAGGCGGTTCGAATAGCCCCACTCGTTGTCGTACCAGGAGACAACCTTGGCCTGATCATCGATGACCTTGGTGAGGCCGGCGTCGAAGATCGAGGAATGGGGGTCGGTGACGATGTCCGACGACACGATGGGTGCCTCGGTGTACTTCAGGATGCCCTTCAGCCGGCCCTCGGCGGCAGACTTCATGGCGGCGTTGATCTCCGCGGTCGTGGCCGGCTTCGACAGGTTGACGGTGAGGTCGGTGACCGAGCCCGTCGGGATCGGCACGCGCAACGCGTATCCGTCCAGCTTGCCCTGCAACTGCGGGAGCACCAGGCCGATGGCCTTGGCGGCACCCGTGCTGGTCGGGACGACGTTCAACGCGGCCGCGCGGGCGCGACGCAGATCTCTGTGTGGGCCGTCCTGCAGATTCTGGTCCTGCGTGTAAGCGTGGACCGTGGTCATCAGACCCTTGACGATTCCGAACTCGTCGTCGAGGACCTTGGCGATGGGGCCGAGGCAGTTGGTGGTGCAGGACGCGTTGGAGATGATGTTCTGGCTGCCGTCGTACTTGTCGTCGTTGACGCCCATGACGATGGTGATGTCCTCGCCCTTTGCGGGCGCGGAGATGACGACCTTCTCGGCACCGGCCTCGAGGTGGCCCTTGGCCTTCTCGGCGTCCGTGAAGATGCCCGTGGACTCGACGACGACGTCGACACCCAGATCGCCCCAGGGAAGTTCGCTGAGCGGACCGCGGTGCGCCAGTGCCTTGATCTTGGTATCGCCGACGACGATGGTGTCGTCGCCCTCGAGCGAGACCTCGTGCGGCAGGCGACCCAGGATCGAGTCGTACTTGAGCAGGTGAGCCAGCGTTGCGTTGTCCGTGAGGTCGTTGACCGCCACGATTTCGATGTCGGTGGTGCCGAGCGCCTTCTGCGCATCGACTGCCCTGAAGAAGTTACGCCCGATACGACCGAAGCCGTTGATGCCTACCCGGACCGTCACAGTTCGCTCCTTTGCTCATCAGTCGGTGCGCATCCCACCCTAGTTGGCGGACGCTGTTCGGCGCGCAACTGTGAGGACATCGGATCGGGCGTAGGGCACCGTGGACGGAACGTGACCTCGACGAGACCGTTCCGGGCGCCGTCATGCCTCCTCGAGCAACTCCGGCGTCACGGCGGACTCCGTGTCCGGGAGCCCGAGATCCTTCGCCTTGCGGTCCGCCATCGACAGCAGCCGACGGATGCGGCCCGCCACCGCGTCCTTCGTCATCGGCGGATCCGCAAGTTGGCCGAGTTCCTCGAGCGAGGCCTGCCGATGCTTGGCCCGCAGCGTGCCCGCCGCCGCCAGATGGTCCGGAACGTCCTCCCCGAGGATCTCGAGCGCCCGCTCCACCCGTGCCGCCGCCGCGACCGCCGCTCGCGCCGAGCGGCGCAGGTTGGCGTCGTCGAAGTTCGCGAGGCGGTTGGCCGTTGCGCGCACCTCGCGGCGCATCCGACGTTCCTCCCAGGTCAGGCGCGTGTCCTGCGCACCCATCCGGGTGAGCAGGGCGCCGATCGCCTCACCGTCGCGGACCACCACCCGGTCGGTGCCGCGCACCTCGCGTGCCTTGGCCGCGATACCCAGGCGCCGGGCGGCGCCGACCAGCGCCAGTGCGGCCTCCGGACCGGGGCAGCTGATCTCGAGCGCCGACGAGCGCCCCGGCTCGGTGAGCGAACCATGAGCCAGGAAGGCGCCGCGCCACGCGGCCTCCGCGTCGCCGACGCTGCCTCCGACCACCTGAGCCGGCAGCCCCCGCACGGGACGCCCGCGCATGTCGAGCAGCCCGGTCCGGCGCGCCAGCGCCTCACCGTCCTTGGCGACGCGGACCACGTATCGCGAACTCTTGCGCAGCCCGCCGGCACTGAGCACGTGCACGTCCGACTGGTATCCGTACAGGTCGAGGATCTCGCCGCGCAGCCGCCGGGCGGTCGAGCCGAGATCCACCTCGGCCTCCACCACGACGCGGCCGCCGACGATGTGCAGGCCGCCCGCGAATCGGAGCAGCGCCGACACCTCCGCCTTGCGGCAGCTGACCTGCGTGACCGTGAGCCTGCTGAGCTCGTCCTTGACCTCGGCTGTCATCGCCACGAGGCGCTCTCCCTTCCCCCGGCCGTCCGTTCGGTGGCTCGTTCGATGTCGTCGTATCCGGTTGCCGACCCGGCCGGCGCCCGCCGGTCCACGAGGCCCGCCAGCACATCCGCGAGTTTGCCCGCGTGGTGCTTGTGGGTGCCGTCCTCGGCGACGTCCGCGTAGACCACCTCGGCGCCCAGATGTGTCGCGGCGCGGCAGAGATGGTCACGCTCGCGACCCGCCGGGACCGACGCCGAATCGACGACGACGTGGTCGACACGGAATTCGGGCGCGTGTTGGCACAGTACGTGCAGATGACGCTCGGCGGAGAATCCGGCGGTCTCCCCCGGCTCCGGTGCCAGGTTGAGAACGAGCACCTTCCGGGCCGGCGTCCGCAACAACCCGTCGAGAAGTTCGGGAACCAGCACGTGCGGAATGACGCTCGAGAACCAGGATCCGGGTCCTAGAACCGCGAGATCCGCGGCGCCGAGAGCCGCGAGCGCGTCCGGGCACGCCGGAGGGTCGGCCGGCAGCAGACGCACACGGCGCACCTTGCCCGGTGTGGTCGCCACCGCCACCTGACCCCGGATGCACCGGCTGACCCGCGGATCCGTCTCCAGACCCACGACGTCGGCCTCGATCTGCAGCGCCTGCGTCGACATCGGCAGCACTCGCCCCTCGACCTGGAGGAGGCGGGCGACGGTGTCGAGCGCGGCGACCGGGTCGCCCAGGACCTCGGTCAACCCCGCGAGGATGAGGTTGCCGACGGAGTGGCCCGCGAGTGCGCCGGACCCTCCGAAGCGGTGCTGCACGGTCTCCGTCCACGACCGGACATCAGGGGTCTGCGCGGCGAGCGCCGCGAGCGCCATCCGCAGATCGCCGGGCGGGATCATGCCGAGCTCGTTGCGCAACCGGCCGGACGAGCCGCCGTCGTCGGCGACGGTGACGACGGCCGTCACGTCGGAGCTGAGCCGACGCGCCGCACTCAGGGTCGCGTACAACCCGTGTCCGCCGCCGAACGCGACGATCCGGGGCGCCGGGGAGTCGGTGGTGGTCGATGCGTCCGTCATTCGCGACCCACATCGCGGTGGACGACCCGGACGGCCAGGCCGTCCTCAGTGCCGAGGCGCGCCGCGAGCGCCTCGGACATCGCGACGCTCCGATGCTTGCCGCCGGTGCAACCGACCGCGATCGTCATGTAGCGCTTTCCCTCCCGGCGGTATCCCGCCGTCGTCAGTTCGAGGAGCCGCCGGAAGGTGTCGAGGTACTCCTCGGCACCGTCACGGGACAGGACGTAGTCCCGTACCGCCTCCTCCAGTCCGGTGTGCGGACGCAGTTCCGGGATCCAGTGCGGATTCGGCAGGAACCGCACGTCGCACACCAGATCGGCGTCCATCGGCAGCCCGTGCTTGAAACCGAAGGACTGCACCGTCACCTGGATCACGCTGCTGGCCTCGCCACCGAACGCGGTCTCGATCTTCTCCCGCAACTCGCGCACGGCGAGGGCGGAGGTGTCGACGACCAGATCCGCGGACGCCCGAACCTGCGCCAGCTTGGCCCGCTCGGCTGCGATTCCCTCGGACAGCGTGCCTTCCTTGCTGTCGCTCTGCAACGGATGGCTGCGACGCACGTGCTCGAATCGGCGGATCAGCACCGGATCGTTGGCCTCGAGGTAGAGCACCCGGATCTGCACCGGCATGGCTTCGAGCGCCGCGACGACCTGCCCCAGGTCACCTGTGAAGGGGCGGCTGCGGACGTCGACGACGACAGCCAGGCGGCGGATCGGTGGATCGGATTCGACGCCGAGTTCGACCATCCGCGTGATCAGTTCGGGCGGAAGATTGTCGACGACATACCAGCCGAGGTCCTCGAGCACCTTCGCCGCGGTGCTCAGCCCTGCCCCGGAAAGACCCGTGACGAGCGCGACCTCCACATCTGCCCCACCGCGTTCCTGCTGGTCGTTCACTCGCGACTGTGTCCTGTTCGTTCCGATGCGCCGATGTCCGTCACATCATCCCCCACCACGTCGCCTCCCGCAGCCACATCTGCGCTGGGTTCGGCCTCGGCCACGGCCGCGGTCCGATCCGATTGCGGTTCGGCGAGCGCCGCGAGCACGGCCTGCGCGGTGGCCACCCCGATGCCGGGTACCGCCGTGATCTCCTCGACCGTCGCCTCGCGCAGCTTGGCCACCGAACCGAAGTGTGTGACGAGCGCGGTCCGCCGCGTCTCGCCGAGACCGCGGACCGAATCGAGCGCCGACGCCGTCATCCGCCGCGACCGCTTGCTTCGGTGGAACGTGATCGCGAAGCGGTGCGCCTCGTCGCGAATTCGCTGCAACAGGTACAGCGACTCGCTGGTGCGGGGCAGGATCACCGGATCTTCCTCCCCCGGCACCCACACCTCCTCGAGGCGTTTGGCCAGCCCGATCACCGCGACGTCGGTGACGCCGAGTTCGTCGAGCACCTCAGCGGCCGCGTTGACCTGCGGGGAGCCGCCGTCGACGACGAACAGGTTCGGCGGATACGCGAACCGGCGCGGCCGTCCCGTCTGCGGATCCAGTGCGGCTTCGGGGGCCTGGTCGCCACCGTCGGCACCGCCGCCGGCCGCGACGTCGCGGTTGTGCCGCAGGAAGCGCCGCCGGGTCACCTCGGCGATGCTGGCCACGTCGTCCGAGCGGCCGTCGCCGGCGGCCTCCCGGATCGCGTAGTGCCGGTAGTCGGACTTGCGCGGCAGACCGTCCTCGAACACCACGAGGGACGCCACGACATCGGTGCCCTGCACGTGGCTGATGTCGACACACTCGATTCGCAGCGGCGCGGAATCGAGATCGAGCGCCTCCTGGATGCCTTGCAGCGCTGCAGATCTCGACGTGAAGTCGCCGGCGCGCCGCAACTTGTGCTGCGCCAGCGCCTCCTTCGCGTTCCGTTCGACGGTCTCCGCGAGCGCCTTCTTGTCGCCGCGTTGCGGCACACGGAGCTTGACCGAACTGCCCCGCAGCCCACCGAGCCACTGCTGCAGGCCCTCGACGTCCCGCGGGAGCGCGGGCACGAGCACCTCCCGTGGAACCGCGTTCGTGGGTTGGTCGGCCGCCGCGCCGCTGTCGGACAGCGCGGCCTGCTCTCCGTAGAACTGGGTGAGGAACTGCTCGACGAGCAGCGCCAGCTCCGATTCCGCCCCGGCGTCGGCAGCGACCGCGTCGCGTTCGATGACGTCGCCGGCCTTCTCGACCACCCAGCCGCGCTGTCCACGCACGCGTCCACCGCGGACGTGGAAGACCTGCACGGCCACCTCGAGTTCGTCGGAGGCGAACGCCACCAGGTCGGCGTCGGTGCCGTCGCCGAGCACGACCGCCTGCTTCTCCAGTGCCTTCTTCAGCGCGCCGACGTCGTCACGCAGGCGCGCCGCCGTCTCGAAGTCGAGGTCCTCGGCCGCCTCCTGCATGCGGGTCTCGAGCTGCCGCACGAGACGGTCCGTACGGCCCGACAGGAAGTCGCAGAAGTCCTCGACGATCTCCCGGTGCTCGGCCGCACTCACGCGGCCGACGCACGGAGCCGAGCACTTGTCGATGTAACCGAGCAGGCACGGTCTGCCGATCTGGTTGTGCCGCTTGAACACTCCGGCCGAGCACGTGCGCGCCGGGAAGACGCGCAGGAGCAAGTCGAGTGTCTCGCGGATCGCCCACGCGTGCGAGTAGGGCCCGAAATAGCGCACGCCCTTGCGCCGCGGACCGCGGTACACGAACAGCCGCGGGTACTCCTCGTTCAGGGTCACCGCCAGCACCGGGTAGGTCTTGTCGTCACGGTAACGGACGTTGAACCGCGGATCGAACTCCTTGATCCAGTTGTACTCGAGCTGGAGCGCCTCGACCTCGGTACTGACTACCGTCCACTCGACACTGCCCGCCGTCGTGACCATCTGCCGGGTGCGCGGATGCAGCGACGAGACGTCGGCGAAGTACGAGTTGAGTCGCGACCGCAGACTCTTCGCCTTGCCGACGTAGATCACCCGGCCGTGCGGGTCGCGGAACTTGTAGACACCCGGTGCCACCGGGATGCTTCCCGGCGCGGGTCGATAAGTGGAGGGATCGGGCACGATTCCAGGCTAGTCGGCGGTACCGACGGTATTCACTCGGCGCGCGAGCTCGTGTACTTCGCCTCGAGCTCGCGGAACCGGCGAACGGCCTGCACGGCGTGCTCGCGGTCGTTGGCCTGGATCGCCATGACCGGGACGTACTCGTCGTCGGGCAGCTCGATCCGCGCCCACGAGGCCCCGTCCCGGAAGGACAGTCCCTGGTCGAGATCCCAGTCGACGATGCGCTCACCCAGGATGTTGCGCACAGCGATGCCGCGCGGGCCGACACGCAGACGCGGCCGGGTGAGCAGAAGCACGCCACCCGCCAGCAGCAGACCGATGCCCGCCATGGCGAACTGGTCCACCAGACGGAAGTACACGCCCGTGGCGGAGGTGCGCAGCAGGATCGCCAAGGTGACGTGCACCAGCACGAGCACTCCGGCCGCGACCATCGCGTAGCGCGCCGACTTCTTGGACCGGACCTCGAACTCCCAGTCACCGTTGGTGGTCATCGCGACGCCGACCCCGTCCGCTTACGTCGCAGCTGCGCCAGGGTGACGGCAGTGTCGATCGCCGCCGCGCACGCCTCGCCGCCCTTGTCCTCCACCGAGCCCGGCAGACCCGAACGGTCCAGTGCCTGCTTCTCGGTGTCGGTGGTGAGTACCCCGTTGCCGACCGGAACGCCCTCGTCGAGCGCGACCCGGGTCAGCCCGGCCGTCACGGCGTCACACACGTACTCGAAATGCGGTGTGCCGCCACGGATCACGACTCCCAACGCCACGACGGCGTCGTGCGACTTCGCCAGTTCCTGCACGACGACCGGCAACTCGATGGCACCGGCGACGCGGACGAGCGTCGGATCCTCGATCTGCGCCTGCTTGGCGACCCGCTTGGCGCCCGCGACGAGCGCCTCACTGATCTCGGGATGCCACTGTCCGGCGACGATCGCCAGCTTCAGATTCTTCGCCATCCCCAGCTGGAGATCGGGGCGTCCCTCGCCGCTCACAGCGCGTCACCGGCCTCGAACTCGTCCAGACCGATCAGGTCGTGGCCCATGCGGTCGCGCTTGGTGCGCAGGTACGTGAGGTTCTCGGCGTTCGCGCGCAGTGGCATCGGGACCCGATCGGTGATCTGGAGGCCGTAACCGTCGAGGCCGACACGCTTGGCCGGGTTGTTGGTGAGCAGGCGCATCGACTTGATACCGAGATCGACCAGTATCTGCGCACCGATGCCGTAGTCGCGGGCGTCGGCCGGCAGGCCGAGCTGCAGGTTGGCGTCGACCGTGTCGGAACCCGCGTCCTGCAGCTGGTAGGCCTGCAACTTGTGCATCAGACCGATGCCGCGGCCCTCGTGGCCCCGCATGTACAGGACGACGCCGCGGCCCTCCTGCGCGATCATGTCGAGCGCGGCGTCGAGTTGCGGGCCGCAGTCGCAGCGCAGCGAACCGAACACATCGCCGGTCAGGCACTCCGAGTGCACGCGGACCAGGACGTCGCTACCGTCACCCTCGGCGATGTCGCCGCGCACGAGCGCGACGTGCTCCACCTCGTCGTAGATGCTCTTGTACCCCACGGCGGTGAAGTCGCCGTGCCGGGTGGGGATCCGCGCCTCGGCGACGCGGACGACGTGCTTCTCGTGCTTGCGACGCCACGCGATGAGGTCTGCGATCGAGATCAGGGCCAGGTCGTGGTCGTCGGCGAACACCCGCAGCTCGTCGACCTTGGCCATGTGGCCTTCGTCCTTCTGGCTGACGATCTCGCAGATCACGCCCGCCGGACGCAGATCCGCCATCCGGGCGAGGTCGACGGCCGCCTCGGTGTGACCGGGACGACGCAGGACGCCGCCCTCCTTCGCGCGCAGCGGGACGACGTGGCCCGGGCGGGTGAAGTCGTTGGCGCCGGTCGTCGGGTCGGCCAGCAGGCGCATCGTCGCCGCGCGGTCGGATGCCGAGATGCCGGTACCGATGCCCTCGCGCGCATCGACGGTCACGGTGTACGCGGTGCCGTGCTTGTCCTGGTTGGTCGCGTACATGGGCGGGAGCCCCAGCCGGTCGCAGTCCTCGCCGTCGAGCGGGACACACAGGTAGCCCGACGTGTAGCGCACCATGAACGCCACGAGTTCGGGGGTGGCCTTCTCGGCCGCGAAGATGAGGTCGCCCTCGTTCTCGCGGTCCTCGTCGTCGACGACCACAACCGCCTTGCCTGCGGCGATGTCTGCGACTGCGCGCTCGATGCTGTCGAACCTGGTCACGTGCTTGGGCTCCAAAATCTTGAACTGGCGTGCTCGAGTATGTCCCGGCGCATCGCTTCAGATGCACCTCAACAGTACGACCTCGCGTGACGAGGTCGTTATTCCGGCTAGCGGCCCGCGGCCGTGTGCAGGCGTTCGACGTACTTGGCGATGACGTCGACTTCCAGATTGACCGGCGTGCCGGGCTCGGCAGCGCCGAGCGTGGTCAGTCCCAGCGTCGTCGGGATCAGCGAGATCTCGAAGTACTCTTCGCCCGGCTCCCCGCCGAGCGCGGACACCGTCAACGAGACGCCGTCGACGGTGATCGAGCCCTTCTCCACGACGTACCGGGAAATACTCGACGGCAGCGAGATCCGCACCACGGTCCAGTTCTCGGACGGGCTACGGCTGATGACCTCACCGGTGCCGTCGACATGGCCCTGCACGATGTGACCGCCGAGCCGGCTGTTGACTGCGGCGGCGCGTTCGAGGTTGACCCGACTTCCGATCCCCAAGGAGCCGAGACTGGAACGGACCAGCGTCTCCCGCATGACGTCCGCGGTGAACGCCTCGCCGTCGAGCACGTCGACCACCGTCAGGCACACACCGTTGACGGCGATCGAGTCACCGTGGCCGGCGTCCGAGGTGACCAGCGGTCCCTTGACGGTGAAGCGGGCCGCGTCGGCCAGGTCTTCCTTGGCGACGATCTCGCCGAGTTCCTCGACGATTCCCGTGAACATGTCTTCGCTCACTCCTTGGATCGATAACTACTGAGCCCGAGGGATCAGGTTCAACAACAGGTCGTCGCCGAGGACCTCGACGTTCTCCCGACGAAACCGTAGCGCCTCGGTGATGGTGGACACTCCAGCGTCTTCCACTGCGTGGGACCCGGCACCCAGTACCACCGGCGCGATGTAGGCCTGGACGCGATCGACCGCGCCGGCCGCGAGGAAGGCGCCCGCGAGACGCGGGCCCCCCTCGACCAGGACATCGTCCTGATCGGCGAGCGCAGAGAGGATCTCGCCGACGTCGTGCGTGCGCAGTACCAGGGTGGGCGCCGCATCGTCGAGGACCCTCGCGGTGGATGGGACGGGCCGGTTGCCGACGACCACGCGCAGCGGTTGGTGCGGCGCGAGCGAACCGTCGGGCAGCCGGGCCGTGAGCCACGGGTCGTCCGCCAGGACGGTGCCGGTTCCGACGACGATCGCATCGAGGCGAGCCCGGTCGGCGTGCACGCGCGCCCGCGCCTCCGGTCCGGTGATCCACTGGCTGGTGCCGTCGGCGGCGGCGCTGCGACCGTCGAGCGTGGCGGCGAACTTCCACGTCACATGGGGTCGTCCGGTTCGCTGCCGGTGCAGCCATGCCCGCAGTGGGCCACGTTCGGCGTCGTCGGCGAGCAGCCCGCCGGTCACCTCGATGCGCGCAGCACGCAGGGTGTCGGCGCCGCCGGCCGCGGCCGGGTTGGGGTCGGCCACCGAGTAGTGCACCGCCGCGATTCCCGCGTCGATCAACGCACGCGAGCAGGGACCGGTGCGGCCCTGGTGATTGCACGGCTCGAGCGTGACGACCGCGGTTCCGCCGCGGGCCCGCTCCCCCGCCGCGGCGAGCGCGACGACCTCCGCGTGCGGCCCGCCCGGCGGCCGGGTGGCACCGACACCGACGACCGCGCCGGACGCGTCGAGGATCACCGCGCCGACCGGCGGGTTGGGACTGGTGCTGCCGCGCGCGGCCTCGGAAGCGTCGATCGCGAGCCGCATCGCGGCGTCGAGCGAGGTCACCGCGAGGCCGTCAGATCGACAGCGTCAGGTGCGGGGAGGCCTTGGCCGCCTGCTCGCGCAGGCCGCGGACCGCTGCGGCAGGATCGGCCGCGCCGTAGACCGCGGAACCGGCGACGAAGCAGTCGATGCCCGCCTCGGCCGCCTGCTCGACGGTGTCGGCGTTGATCCCGCCGTCGATCTCCACGAGCAGGCGCAGTTCGCCGGCGTCGACGAGCTTGCGGACGGCACGCGCCTTGTCGAGCACGGCCGGGATGAACGACTGACCGCCGAATCCGGGTTCGACGCTCATCACCAGCAGTGTGTCGAAGCTCTTCAGGATCTCGAGGTACGGCTCGATCGGCGTGTTCGGCTTGATGCTCAGGCCGGCCTTCGCGCCCGCGGCGCGGATGTCCCGGGCGACCGAGATCGGGTCGTCGGTGGCCTCGGCGTGGAACGTGACGTTGTGCGCACCCGCCTCCGCGTACGGCGGCGCCCAGCGCCCCGGGTCGTCGATCATCAGGTGGCAGTCCAGCGGGATGTCGGTGGCCTTCAGCAGGCTCTGCACCACCGGCAGGCCCAGCGTCAGGTTCGGCACGAAGTGGGCGTCCATGACGTCCACGTGCAGCCAGTCGGCGCCGGCAACGGCGTCGGCCTCCTCGGCCAGGCGCGCGAAGTCGGCGGAGAGAATGGACGGTGCGATCATCGGGGTTGCCACGTCGGCGAGTTTAGTCGGCGGGTGACGGGCGACCGCCGGTGCCGGGCCGACGTCGGACCGGAGCCCGGCCCGCGGGTTGCGTCACCACCGGACCGGCCGGCGGCCGGACCGTGGGCATCACCCGAACCTCGTTGCCGTGCAAGGTCACCGGCTCCCCGTCGTGGTGGACCGTCAACTCGTCGCCGACCACGAGGTGGTACCTCGTCTCGGTGGGCTCGATCTGGACGCGCAGCCGACATCCCGCCGCCGCGACACCGAACGCGAGGCGCTCGATGCCGCGCGGGAGCGTCGGCCGGAACGTGAGACCGGTACGGCGCCGGCGTGCACCGCCGAACCCCTGGACGAGCGCGATCCAGATCCCGGCCAGCGACGCGAGGTGCAGTCCGTCGCTGGTGTTGTGTTCGAGGTCGTACAGGTCGATCAGGGCCGTCTCCCCGAGATAGTCGTACGCGAGATCGAGGGCACCGACGTCGGCGGCGACCACGGCCTGGCTGCACGCAGACAGTGACGAGTCCCGCACCGTGAGCCGCTCGTAGTACGCGAAGTTCCGCGCTCGCTGCTCCTCGGTGAACTCGTCCGGAACCCACTGCATCGCCAGCACCACGTCCGCCTGCTTCACGACCTGCTTGCGGTACAGATCGAAGTACGGGTAGTGCAGCAGCAGCGGGTAGTGCTCGGGCGGCGTCCCCACGAAGTCCCATACCTGCCGATCCGTGAATCCGGACGATTGCGGGTGCACGCCGCGCCGCTCGTCGTACGGCACGTACATCCGCGCCGCAGCGGTACGCCAACCACCGACCTCCTCGTCGGTGACCCCGAGGTCGGGCATCCGATATCGGTGCCGCTCCACGACGGCCACCGCGGCATCGAGGTTCTCGCGCGCCATCAAGTTGGTGTACAGGTCGTTCCGCACCAGCGCGCTGTACTCGTCGGGGCCGGTGACGCCGTCGATCCGGAACGTGCCCCGCTCGTCGAAGTAACCGAGCGACCGCCACAGCCGCGCGGTCTCCACCAGCAGATCCAGGCCGACGGTCCGCTCGAACTCGCCGTTCCCGTTCGCGCGGATGTATCCGATCGCCGCGCGCGCGATCGCCGCGTTGACGTGGAACGCGGCGGCGCCCGCGGGCCAGTAGCCGCTGCACTCCTTGCCGGTGATGGTCCGCCACGGGAACGCGGCACCGGCGAACCCCAGTTGGCGGGCCCGCTCCCGCGCCCGCGGAAGTGTCGAATGCCGCCAGCCCAGCGCATCGGCGACGGCCTGCGGCAGCACCGACGTCAGGACCGGCAGCACGAACATCTCGGTGTCCCAGAAGGCGTGACCGTCGTAGCCGCGTCCGGTGAGCCCCTTCGAGGCGATCGCGGTGCCCTCGGCGCGGGCCGACGCCTGCAGGATGTGGAACAGCGCGAAACGCACCGCCTGCTGGACCTCCGGATCGCCGTCCACGGTCACGTCCGCGTGCGCCCAGAACCTGTCGAGGTAGGCGCGCTGCTCCGAAACCAGTCCGTCCCAGCCGCTCTCACGCGCGAGCGTCAACTCGCCCGCCACCTGGTCCCGCATCGCGGGCGGGGTGCGCCGTGCCGACCAGGCGTGCGAGACGAACTTGACCATGCGGACGCGTTCGCCCCGCGCCAGCTCCGACGTGATCGTCACCCGCCCTTGATCCGGATAGCTCTCGACCTCGACGTGCACGCCCGGTCCGGTCACCTCGTGATCCATCGCGACGGCGATCCGCAGACCACTCTCGGCGGTCGTGTGGGTCAGTTGCACAAGCGCCTCGTGGTCGAAGTGCTCCTCCGCGACCAGCGGCTCCGCGAGCACCGCCGCCGCACGCGGATCTGCCTCCTGTTGCGGCATCGGTTCGTTCGCCACGAGTTCCGACTGGAGTACCACGTGCGCCGGTCCGTCCAGCGCCTCCACCGTGTAGTCGATCGCCCCGATGGTGCGTTGGGTGAACGACACCAGCCGGGTGGTCGTGAGGCGCACCGTGCGACCGGCAGGCGAACGCCACTCGACCTTGCGGCGCAGTACCCCGGCCCGCAGATCCAGTTCCTGCTCGTGCGCCAGTACCCGGCCGCGGCGGACGTCGAACGGCTCGTCGTCGACGAGCAGGCGGACGATCTTGCCGTCGGTGACGTTGATGATCGTCTCGCCGGAATCGGGGTACCCGTATCCCGGTTCGGCGTACGGCATCGGCCGCACCTCGTACACACCGGACAGGTAGCTGCCGGGCAGCCCGTGCGGATCGCCCTCGTCGAGGTTGCCGCGCCAGCCGAGGTGCCCGTTGGCGAGCGCGAACAACGATTCGCTCTGGGCCAGGACGTCCAGATCGAGGCTCGTGGCGCGCAGGCTCCACGGTTCGACCGTGAAAGCGGGATGAGTGATCATGCGGACGTCCTCCCACTCGCGGGCGCGGTCCACGCGATCGGACCGCTCAGTCCACGCTAGGACAGCGTCGTCGTCACGGCACGAGAACGGCGGCGCCGCCGAACACACCGCCCGCGAGATCGGCGAGCGCCTTGTCCGCGGCATCCAACGGGTAGCGGTGCGCGCTGACCCGCAGTCGGTGCCGTTGCGCAAACGCCAGGAAGTCGCGGGCATCGTCCCGCGTGTTCGCCGTCACGCTCCGCAGTTGCCGCTCCCGGAACAGGTCCCGCTGATAGTTCAACGGCGGGATGTCGCTGAGGTGGATGCCCGCGAGCGCGAGCGTCCCACCCGCGTCGAGCGCCTCCAGCGCCGGCGGGACCAGGTCACCGGCAGGCGCGAAGAGGATCGCCGAGTCCAACGGTTCCGGGGGCGGCACCGCGGCACCCTGCACGGAGGCCGCGCCGAGACTGAACGCCAGTTCACGGGCCTCCTCGCCCCGCGTCATCACGTGCACGCGCGCTCCCCGGGCGAGCGCGACCTGCGCGGTCAGGTGCGCACTGCCCCCGAAGCCGTAGATCCCCAGCCGACCGCCCTCGGGTAGATCCGCCCGCAGCAACGCGCGATAACCGATGATGCCTGCGCAGAGCAGGGGTGCCAGCTCGACGACGGGATAGCCGGTGGGCAGTTCGAGCGCGTAGTCGACCGGCACCGTCGTGTACTCGGCGTAGCCGCCGTCCGCGTCCCAGCCGGTGTACGTCGAATAGGGGCACAGGTTCTCGTCGCCGCGCACGCAGTACCGGCAGTGCCCGCACGTGCCCCGCAGCCACGCCACGCCCACCCGCTGCCCCACCGAGAAGCGGCCACCCGCGTCGTCACCGACCGCGACGACCTCGCCGATCACCTCGTGGCCCGGCACCACGTTGAGCCGGTGCGGCGGCAATTCGCCCGCGACCACGTGGAGGTCGGTGCGGCAGACACCACACGCCAGCACCTTCACCAGCAGGTCCCTGCTCGTCGGACGCGGAAGCAACTCGCGCCCGAGCTCGAGCGGACGGTCGGTGAGCGGGCCGGGTCTCGTCGTGCGCCAGGCCCGCATGGTGGTGGCCGGCATCGTGGTTGCCGAGGTGCGCGAGTTGTCCGTCCGCATACAAGATCCGTACTTCGTCGCGAAGGCGCCGGCGGAACCGGAACACGGCATCGCCGGACGGTGCCGCGGTCGCCACTACCAGGATGCCTGGTTCCGCGCGTCCGCAACAAGGGGGGAACGACGAGGGGGAACGGAGGAACCGGTCGGGCCGAGGCCCGTTCCCCTGCGGGGGCCGGGGCGAGCGGTCAGGATGGAATCACCTTCGCCCGCGAACGGAGGGTGCATTCGATGACACCGGGCTCGGACGACCACCACACCGACGACGAACTCCGCCTGCTCCACCGGTACTGGATGGCCGCGAACTACCTGACGGTCGCCCAGATCTACCTGCGCGACAACGTCCTGCTGCGCAGGCCACTCGTTCCGCCGGACATCAAGCCACGCCTGCTCGGCCACTGGGGTACCAGCCCCGGTCTGTCGCTCGTCTACGTCCACCTCAACCGGCTGATCCGGCGCACCGGAGCCGATGTGCTGTTCGTCGCCGGCCCCGGGCACGGCGGTCCCGCCGTGGTCGCGAACACGTACCTCGAGGGCACGTACTCCGAGTTGTTCCCGGACGTCACGCCGGACGAGGCCGGTCTGCGGCGCCTCGCGCGCCAGTTCTCCACACCCGGTGGTATCCCGAGCCACTCCGGGGTGGAGACGCCGGGTTCGATCAACGAGGGCGGCGAACTGGGTTACTCCCTCGCTCACGCGGCCGGAGCGGCGATGGACAACCCGGACCTCACGGTCGCGTGCGTCGTGGGCGACGGAGAGGCCGAGACCGGACCGCTGGCGGCGTCGTGGAAGGTGCCGTTCTTCCTCGATGCCAGTCGGGACGGCGCCGTCCTCCCGATTCTGCACCTCAACGGCTACAAGATCTCCGGTCCGACCGTGCTCGGGCGGCGCACCGACGACGAGGTGCTCGCCGTGCTGCGGGCCTTCGGCTGGGACGCGGTGCTGGTCGCGGGCGACGACCCTATGGAGGTGCACCGCGACCTCGCCGAAACCCTCGACCGCGCGCACACCGCCATCACCCGGATCCGGCGCGACGCCCGCGACTCCGGGCTGACCGATCGGCCCCGCTGGCCCGCGATCGTGCTGCGCACCCCGAAGGGATGGACCGGGCCCGACGTCGTCGACGGCCTCGAGATCGAGGGAACGTTCCGCGCCCATCAGGTGCCCATCGCCGACGTCCGTGACGACCCCGAACATCTGCGGAGACTCGAGGAGTGGATGCGGTCGTACGCACCCGACGAACAGTTCGATCCGCAGGGACGGCTGGTACCGGAACTCGCCGCGCTCGCCCCCAGCGGGGACCTGCGCATGGGGGCGAATCCGCACGCGAACGGTGGTCGGCTCCTGCGCGAACTCGAGGTCCCGTCCGCCGATCGCTACGCCGTCGAGGTGCCGTTCCCCGGCGCCGTCCACCACGAGACGACGCGGCCGCTCGGTGAGATGCTGCGTGACATCTACGTCGCGAACCCGGACGACTTCCGGTTGTTCTGCCCGGACGAGACGAACAGCAACCGACTGGGCGCCGTGTTCGAGGTCACCGAACGGTGTTCCGCGGGCACCGTCGTCCCGGGTGACGACCATGTCGGGCTCCACGGACGGGTGATGGAGGTGCTGTCGGAGCACCTGTGCCAGGGCTGGCTCGAGGGCTATCTGCTCACCGGACGGCACGGGCTGTTCGCGACGTACGAGGCCTTCGCGATGGTGAGTGCTTCCATGACCATCCAGCACACCAAGTGGCTCGAGCGGGCCCGGTCGCTCGACTGGCGCGCGCCGGTCGCGAGCCTGAACATCCTGCTCACCTCCACGTGCTGGCGCAACGACCACAACGGGTTCTCGCACCAGGGTCCGGGCCTGATCGACACGGTGCTCTCGCTGTCGGGCGGCGTCACCCGCGTCTATCTGCCGCCGGACGCCAACTCGCTCCTGGTGGTGGCGCAGGACGTGTTCGCCACGCGGGACTGCGTGAATCTGGTCGTGGTCGACAAGCAGTCGCATCCGCAGTACCTCACCCTCGACCAGGCCCGCGAGCACGTCCGGGCGGGCGCCTCCGTGTGGGACTGGGCCGGCACCGAGAACTCCGCACCCGCAGCGGACGACGGCGATCCCGACATCGTGCTGGCGTGCGTCGGGGACGTGCCGACCGAGGAGATCCTCGCGGCCGCGGCTCTGCTGCGCGGCCAGGTTCCCGATCTCCGGGTCCGCGTGGTGAACGTCGTCGACCTGATGTCGATGGCCCCACCCGACGTCCACCCACACGGGCGCTCCCACGAGGACTTCGCTCGCCTGTTCACCGAGGACGTCGACGTCGTGGTCGCATGGCACGGTTACGCGCGGGCCTTCCACCAGTTGCTGCACGGTCGGGTCCGACCGGATCGCTTCCACGTCCGCGGCTACACCGAGCAGGGCACGACGACGACGCCGTTCGACATGGTCGTTCTCAACCACATGAGTCGCTATCACCTGGCGATGGAGGCACTGCGGCGGTGCCGCCGGAGCCCGGAGGGCGCCGCCGATCTCGTCGGCTACTGCGAGCGCATGCTCGCTCGCCACCACGACTACGTGCGCGAGCATCTCGAGGACATGCCCGAGGTCCGGAACTGGGTGTGGCCCGAACCGGTGTGACTCGGCTCCGTTGTCGTGCGGACAAATGGGAAATATGCAAAGTTTGACACAGATTATCTCCCGATGATGCAGCACATCGCCGCGACAGGAGTCCCTGTGTCCGATACAGCAAACCACCCCGCCGCGATCCGTCCCACCACCGCCGCGACACCCGCGCCGACATGCATCGTCACGGTCGTGCCGGCCCACGACGAACGCGAGCTTCTTCCCCGTTGCCTGCGAGCGCTGCAGAGGGCTGCACAGCGCTCGCCGGTGCCGGTGCACACCACGGTCGTACTCGACGCCTGCACGGACGACACCGCACTCGTCGTGCCCGCCGGGATCACCCTCGTGGAGCTGAGTCTGCGCAATGTCGGCGCCGCACGCGCCGCCGGCTTCGCCGCGAGCGGTCTCGTCGGCCGCCCCGACGTGTGGTTCTCGACCACCGATGCCGACTCCGTCGTCCCGGACTCCTGGTTCGTCGACCAGCTCACCTACTGGGCCGACCACGACGCGATGGCCGGGACCGTGCGCGTCGACTGGGCCGCACACGACGGCGAGACCCGGCGCCGGTACGACGACGGCTATCGCCGCCGCCGCGGATCGGTCCACGGCCACGTACACGGCGCGAACCTCGGTGTCCGCGCGGACGTCTACCACGCGGTCGGGGGATTCCGGGCGCTGGCAACCGGAGAGGACGTCGACCTCGTGACCCGGCTGGGCAGCGCTGGTCATCGCGTCGCCTGGGACGAACACACGGTCGTCACGACGTCGGATCGGCGTGACCCGCGGGCACCGCGCGGCTTCGGCGATCACCTTCTCTCCATCGCTGCCGGCCCCGGATCCACGGCGCCCACTCGTCGGGGTCCGGTCGGCCCGGCACTGTCCGTGGAGCAGCGATGACGCCGAGCGCGACGGCGGTGCATCCGACCGTCACCCCCGACGACGCGGCGCGGTGGCCCCTCCCCGGCTCCGGCCAGACGCGAAAGCGATGGAGCGACCTGGCGGACGCGGCCCGGCGAGACCTGGTGGGCGCTCGACTGCTCGAGGCGCACGCGGACGCGGTCGCCATCCTGGCGGAACTGCACGGCCCGTCACCGCGGCCCGGAGAACTGTGGGGCGTGTGGGCCGCCGAACCGCCGGCGCCTGCGCTGACGGCGCGCGCGACCGACGGCGGATACGTGCTCGACGGCAGGAAGCTGTGGTGCTCCGGCGCTCACTCCTGCACGCACGCACTGGTGACGGCACGGACGGACAGCGAGCGCGCCCTGTTCGCGGTGGACCTGCGCGGCCCGGGCAGCGCCGCCGTGCCCGACACGTGGCACGCGGTCGGGATGGGTGCCAGCGACTCCGGCGCGGTGGACTTCGTCGGCGTCCCCGCCGTCCGGATCGGTGAGCCCGGCGCGTACCTCGACCGGCCCGGCTTCTGGCACGGTGCGATCGGCGTGGCCGCCTGCTGGTACGGCGGCGCGATAGCGGTCGCGGACGAGCTCCGACGGCGCGTGGGTGACGACCCGTTCCGGCTCGCCCATCTGGGCGCCGTCGATGCCGCGCTGTACGCGGCGCACTGTGTGCTGGACGTCGCGGCGGAGGAATTGGACCGCGATCCTACCGACGGACGAGCAGCCCACGTCCGCGCGCGCCGCGTCCGCGCGGTGATCGAGGCGGCCGCGACGGAGACCGTCGACCGGGTGGGACGCGCCCTCGGCGCGGGCCCGCTGTGCAGCGACCGAAGCCATGCGCAACTGGTCGCCGACCTGACCGTCTACCTCCGGCAGAGCCATGCCGAACACGACCTCGCCGATCTGGGCTCCGCCCTCTCCCGCCCGGAAAGGACCATCCCGTGACCACCGACTCACACACTCGTTCACCCCGTGCCGCCACCGCACGCTTCGCCGCCGAACCGATCGAATCCGGCGGTACCCCGGAATCGGTGTGGTCCGGGCACACCGCCTTCCCTCACCTCGACGTCCACACCTGCCCCGAGTTGCTCGTCGTCGCGCCGCACCCGGACGACGAGGTCCTCGGTGTCGGCGCGCTCGCGTCGGAACTCGCGGCCCGCGGCGTCCCGGTCTCGATACTGTCCGTCACCGACGGTGAGGCCTCCCACCCCGATTCGCCGACCGTGACTCCCACCGAGCTCGCCGAGCGGCGGCGGACCGAATCGCTCCGCGCCGCGGACCGGTTGGGGTTGCTCGCCGCGACACCCCTGGGCCTGCCCGACGGTCGTGTCGCCGACCACGAGACGGACCTCGCGACGACCATCGCCGGACACCTGCGGCCCGGCGCCTGGTGCGCCGCGCCGTTCCGGCACGACGGGCACCCCGACCACGAGGCCGCCGGGCGGGCCGCCGCAGACGCTGCCCTACGCTCGGGTGCGGTGCTGATCGAGTATCCGGTGTGGTTGTGGCACTGGTCGCGCCCCGGCGATCCGTCCGTGCCGTGGCACCGGGCCCGGACCTTCCACCCGACGCGGCACCGGCAGCGATGCAAGCGGGACGCGGTGTCGGAGTTCACCTCTCAGATCACCGACCTCTCCCCCGCGCCGGCCGACCGGGCCATCCTGCCGCGCCACGTGCTCGACCGGCTGTTGCGCGACCACGAGACGGTGTTCGTCCCGTGAACCGCCTCTCCGACGACTACTTCGCCGACATGTACTCGCAGTCCCCGGACCCCTGGGAGTTCGACGAGCGGTGGTACGAGGAACGCAAGCGCGCCCTCACCGCCGCGGTTCTGCCCCGCAGACGATTCCGGTCGGCGTTCGAGCCGGGGTGTTCCATCGGCAATCTCACCGAGGTGCTGGCCGGCCGCTGCGACCACGTTCTCGCAACCGACGTCGTCGACGACGTCCTGGCACGCGCGCGGGTGCGACTCGCGGGTGCCGCCGTCACGTTCCGGCGCTGGGCCCTGGGAGATCCCTGGCCGGCCGGCTCGTTCGATCTGGTGGTGTTGAGCGAGGTCGCGTACTACCTGTCGCCCGAGGCACTGCACCGGACGCTGGACGAGCTGGACGACCATCTGACCGACGACGGCGTGATCGTCGCCGTGCACTGGCGGCACCCGGTGCCGGACTATCCGCAGACCGGCGACGCCGTCCACGACGCTCTCGCCGCCCGGCCCGGACTGGTCCGCACAGCGCGCTACGCCGACCCGGACGTTCTGATCGAGACGTTCGAACCGGCGAGCGCTGACCCCGCCTCCGTCGCCGCCCGCGAAGGGCTGGTCGGATGACCCGCCGCCCGCGCGCGTCGCCCCCGCACCGCACACCACGACCGAGATTCACCGACGACAAGGAGATTCGATCATGAACAAGATGACCGCGAAGGCTCTGTACAAGCCGCTGTCCCTCGCCACGGGTGTACTCGGCGGCATCCTGGCCGGGGCCGCCTTCCGCCAGATCTGGAAGCGGGTCGGGGACGACGACAACGCCCCCGACCCCAAGGACCTCGCCCGCTCCAACCGCGAGGTCCTCGTCGCCGCAGCCCTGCAGGGCGCCGTGTTCGCCGTCGTCAAGGCCGCCGTCGACCGGGCCGGAGCGAAGGGCTACCGCGCGCTGACGAACTGACCGCGCCGCCGCCGGCCCCGGATCAGCTCTCCAGGGGCCGGCGCAGCGCCGCCATGAACATCGCGTCCGTGCCGTGCCGGTGCGGCCACAACTGGACGCCCGGACCGTCACCCAGGTTCGGCACCCCGGGCACCAACTCGCGCGTGTCGAGCGCGACCGCGCCGTGACGCCGCACCGCGTCCGCAACCACCGCGACCGTCTCGGACACGTGCGGTGAGCACGTCGAGTACAGCACCACGCCGCCGGGACGGACCAACTGCAAAGCCGACGCCAACAGCTCCCGCTGCAGCTTCACCAGGCCGGACACGTCCGACGGTTGCCGCCGCCACCGGGCCTCCGGACGCCGGCGCAGCGCACCCAGGCCGGTACACGGCGCATCGACGAGGATCCGGTCGTACCCGCCGTCGAGTCCAGGCTCGCGACCGTCCGCGACGTGCACATCGACGGGCAGATCGCGGGTGGTCTTACGCACCAGGTCCGCCCGGTGCTCGGCCGGCTCCACGGCGTCGAGCCGGCCACCGTCGATGCCGACGAGCGCCCCGAGCAGGGCCGCCTTCCCGCCGGGCCCGGCACACAGGTCGAGCCACCGGCCGGTGTCGGGTCCCTCCAACGGCGCCAGCGTCAGTGCGCGAGCGACCAGCTGGCTGCCCTCGTCCTGAACACCGGCCAACCCTTCGCGCACGGCGTCGAGCAGACCGGGATCGCCACCGTCGAGGTGCACCGCGTACGGCGAGTACGGGCCCACCTCACCGCCCGTGACCAGCGCCAATTCCTCTGCCGAGATCTCACCCGGCCGCGCGACCAGATGGACTCCCGGCCGAGCGTCGTCGGCGACCAGCACGTCCTGCAGCTCGGCGGCGTCGGCGCCGAGCGAGTCGGCGAACGCCTGCGCGATCCACTTGGGGTGCGCGTAGCGGAATGCCAGGTGCCCCACCGGGTCGGCGACGGCGTCCGGGGCCAGGCGGGCGACCCACTCGTCCTCGGTCTTCTCGGACACCCGGCGCAGTACCGCGTTGACGAAGCCCGCCTTGCCCGGGCCGGCTTCGGCGCGCACGAGGTCCACCGATGTCGCGACCGCCGCGTGCGGCGCGATACGAGTCCGCAGCAGCTGGTACGCACCGAGCTCGAGGACGTCGAGCAGGGGTCCGTCGATCTCCTCGACGGGCCGGCCCGCACATTCGGCGATCACCGCGTCGAGCAGGCCGCGGGCCCGGGCGGCGCCGTACGCGAGTTCGGTGGCCAGCGCGGCATCGCGTCCGTCGAGGCGTCGTTCCCGAAGCAGGCCCGGCAGAACCAGATTCGCGTACGCGTCGCGCTCACGGACCGCACGCAACACGTCGCGCGCCGCGCGCCGCGGCTGGTCGATCGAGGCCTGGGCGGCGTCCGGACGACGAGCCTGCTTGGGCCGCTCGTTACGCCGCCCCTGTCCGGTGGGACGCCCGCTCCGACTGCGCGCTCCCTGGCCACCGGATCCTCCGGATCGGCGTGCCGGTCGCTTCTCGTCGCTCACTGTGCCCGAACCTCTCCGTCGAGACGCGCACCACGCGCCCAGTCCACCGCCGCCATCTGCTTCTTGCCCTGCGGCTGCACCTGATCGAGCCGGACCGCGGTGGTCGACGTCCCGACGTAGAAGCCGTCCTTGCGGATCTCGATCCGACCGGGCGGCAGGGAGTCCTGGGCCAGTGTCACGGGCCCGATCTTCACCCGGAGATCACCGATCATGGTCCACGCACCGGGTGTCGGGGTCACCGAACGCACGTGGCGGTGCACCGCCAGCGCGGGCTGATCCCACCGGATCCGCGCCGACTCGACCGACACCTTGGGCGCGTGGGAGACACCCTCGCGGGGCTGCGGAACCGCCTGCAGCGCACCGTCCTCGACGCCGTCGAGCACGCTCTCGAGCAGAATCGCACCGCTCTCCGAGAGCCGGGCGAGCAGCGCGCCCGCCGTGTCGGTGGTGCGAATGGCTTCCGTCACCACCCCGTACACGGGCCCGGTGTCCATGCCCTCGTCGAGAGCGAACACCGTCGCGCCGGTCATCTCGTCCCCGGCGTTGATGGCAGCCTGCACGGGCGCCGCTCCCCGCCACGCGGGCAGCAACGAGAAGTGCAGGTTCATCCACCCGAACCGGGGGACGTCGAGCACCGGACGCGGCAGCAGGTTGCCGTACGCGACGACCGGGCAGGCGTCCGGAGCGAGCTCCTGCAATCGGGCCAGGAACTCCGGGTCCGACGCCGACTTCGGGGTGAGCACCTCGATGCCGTGTTCGTCGGCGAGCTGACCGATCGGCGAACGCACCAGCTTGCGGCCCCGGCCGGCAACGGCGTCGGGCCGAGTGACGACGGCAACCACCTCGTGCCGCTCGGATTCGATCAGCCGTCGCAGCGACGGCACGGCCGGTTCCGGTGTCCCGGCGAAGACGATCCGCATCAGCGCCGAACCTCCCTGCACGGAGGACGGGTGGTCACACAGTTCACGAGGGCGGCTCCCGGAGCATCGAATCCCGGCGGCGCCGGAAGAGGGTTCACCCCGCGATTCTACGGAGCGCTCTCCTCCCCGGTCAGCGCCGCCTGCACGCGCGCGGTGTCGGCGTCGGTCCACCCCTCGGGCTGCAGGATCCGCGCCCAGATCCCGGCCGCCTCCGGCCCGTACGAATGCCCGTGGCCGTCCGGGACGTCCGCGGAGAACACCATGTCGAGCGTCACCTGCCAGAAGGTCACGAACGGCATCCACGTCATGTTCGGATCCACGTCGCGACCCCGCGGTTCCCTCAGCCAGTCGGGCTCGTTGAACAGCAGGCTCGGCGACCACCACACGATGGGGTCGCTCGCGTGCTGCCAGTACACGATCCGCCGTGGCTTCCACGGTGTGCCGAGGTCGAGGTCCTCGGGATCGGATGCGAACCGCACCGACGCCCCGTCCCCGACGACGGGCAGGATCTCGGGCGAGCCGGCATCGCGGGCGGCGGTCACCTCCTGCCATTGCGGGGTGAAGTTCGGGGTCCCCACCCACAGGCCCCCGTCGACGCGTGCGGCCATGTCCTGGAAACCCGCGAACGCGTTCTGGCCGCCGTAGGACCCGAGGCTCTCGCCGAACACGACGAGTTTCGGCCGCGTCTCCACGGGCAGGTCGATCCACCGGGCGAACACGGCGTTGAAGAGCGCGCGCCCGGCGATCTGCGGGCTCTCCCGGTCCGCGATGAACGCCAGCGGGCTCGGCAGGAACGAGTACTGCATCGACGCGATGGCGGTGTCACCGCCCTCGATGTACTCGAGCGACGACGCCACGCTCTGATTCACCCAGCCGCGGCCCGTGGTGGTGTTGACCGCCAGGACCTTCCGCTCCCACGCCTTCGTCCGGTCGAGCTCGGCGACCACCAGGTTCGCCACCGCGGGCACGGATTCGGCCGACTCCCGTCCCGCGTAGACCCGGATCGGCTCCTTCGCGGGACGACCGGTGACCGCGGCGATCTCGGCCGCGCCCGGGCCGCGCCCGACGAACGTGCGCCCCTCCTGACCGAGGGTGTCCCACGCCTGCGCGGACGCCGGCGACCCACTTCGCTCCGGGACCGTCGGCTGCTCGACTCCCGGCGCGGTGGCGGTGTCGGCTCCCGAGAAGCTCCAGTTGGCGAACGCGACGAGCCCGTTGTAGAGCGCGCCGTTGACGAGGAGGACGGCCAGCACGACCGCGACCGCCAGGCCTGCGACGTTGGCGGCGGGCCGTGGAATCACCCGCCGGGCCAACGCGGCGAGCTCGCGGGTCCCGGCCCGGACACCGCGGCCGGCCTCGAGCAGCACGAACCAGACCACGAGCGCGATGAGGAACACCAGCAGGACGTTCGCCTGATTGGTGCGCTCGATGCCGACGAGGTCGCGGACGTAGTTCTGCCACACCCCACCGAGCACCAGGAAGACGGGGACGACGATCACGGTCGCCGCAGCGAGGATCCACCAGCCGATCCGCTGGGTGCGCGCCGACCACGCCGGTTGCACGCCGCACGAACGCACGACCCATGCGGCGAGACAACCGAAGCCGTAGCCGGCGGCGACGGAGATACCGGTCGCCACCCCCTGCAGATACCAGGCGCGGGGCAGGAGGGACGGGCTGATCGACCACGTGAAGAGCACGAGTGCGACCGCGAGTCCCACCGGGTGCAGTCCACGCCCGTACTCCCGCATCCGCCGCACGGCACGACGGCTCACGGACGGGGTGCCGACACCGTCGTCGGGTGCGTGCGCGGTGCCGTCGGCACCATCCGCACCCGGGTCGGATGCCCGGATAGCTGCTGTCATGGCCGGAACGATAAGGCCTCGACACCGGATCGAGGCCGCAATCTCGACGTACCCGCCGTGTCCTGCGCTCTACTGCGGGTACGAATCCTGACCGTAACCCAGCGTGTGGAGGTCGACATGACGGGAATCGCGAGCAAGTTCGACAAGGCCTTCGAATCACGCTCGGTGGACGACCTCGCCGACGCCCCGGTCTCGTCGCTGCGGGGAGTCAGCGACTCCGACGCCGAACACCTCCTGGCCGCCTTCGGCATCCGGACCGTACGGGACCTGGGCACCAACAAGTTCTTCCTGTGGGCGCAGGCCGTGGCGACACTCGCCGACTGACTGCCGTTCCGGCGGAACTGTCAGGAATTGCTGACGACGATCATGTCGAGGATCCCGGTGCCCAGCGGGACCGGACGGCACGGCGGCGCCGGCGCGCTCGGGTCGAGTGCGCGCACGACCAGACCGAGCGCGAACGGGTCGTACACCATGTTGAAATGACCGCCCCGGTTCTCGGCACACAGGTCCTGGATCAGCAGATTCGTCGCGCCCGGATCTCGCAATGCGATGTTGGTGTGGGGTTGGATCATCTCGTCGTAGCGCGAGCCGACGGTGGTGTATCGGACGCCGGGCACGGTGTCGCCACCGGCGTTGAGGGCGGCGAGGAAGGGAGACCCCTGCATCTGCTGGCTGATCGCTTCCGAGGTGAGCCACTCGACGATCCGTTCGGGGCGCGGCACCAGTTTGAGCAGAGTCACGATGCCGTACATGTTCCCGCCGTAGGTGGGCGACGCGACGCCCACCCAGCGATCGACTGCGGCGCTGCCCCCGAGCCGGTTGACGTAGTAGCGGGCGACGGTGGCGCCCTGCGAGTACCCGACCAGGTCGACCTTCGCGGCCGCCGTCGCCGCACGTACCCGGTCGACGAACGCGCCGACCTCCGCGGCGCTGAGCGCCATGTCGCCCCGCGCGTACTTGCCGGGCTTGCCGTCCGAACCGTAGTTGAGCGTGAACACGCACATGCCGCGGTCGGCGAGCATCGGTGACAGCGCCGCCCAGTCGGTGTACGAGTCGGAATCGCTGCCGTGGACGAGAACCACCGGATTCGGGTGTGCAGGTGCCGGGCGGCACGTGAAGTCGTTCGAGCCGGGAGGTGCCGTATCAGGATGATCCTCGGCGTACCGCAGCGCCGCCGCGTGCCGGGTCTGTACCGGCCCGGGGTCCACGGGGACGACGTAGGCGGGATGGTCGGTGGCGGTGCCGATCGGGTCCGCAGCGGCGGTCGCGCCCCAGCCCCCGGCACCGACCGCGAGGGCGACACCCACCGTCGCCGCGACCATTCGCATCGTTCGGTTCATGCGCACCTCCCCGACCGGACCTGTTCGAGTGTGTCTATCAAGATCGTTGCGGTGGCGGCGTATCGCAGACCGGTGGATGAGATCACGATCGTGGAACGACTGCCGCACGGCGGCGTTCGAACCGGCAGCGCCGCGGACGTGATGCAATAAGGCCACTGCGCGAGAGAATCAGGGGCACTGATGACCATCGTGGACAACGCGGTCTACGTCGACGGCACGCGGGTGGACACGCCGAAGTCGCTCGACTGTACGTACCGCAGCATGCGCGAGCACGACGGCATGGCCTGGATCGGCCTGTACCGGCCGGACGCGGCCGAGGTCGATTCGCTCGCTCGTGAATTCGGTCTGCATCACCTCGCGGTGGAGGACACGATCGCGGCGCACCAGCGCCCCAAGCTCGAGCGCTACGACACCACCCTGTTCGTGGTGCTCCGCCCTGCCCGCTATCTGGACGACGTCGAGAAGGTCGAGTTCGGCGAGGTACACGTCTTCGTCGGACCGGATTTCGTGGTCACCATCCGGCACGCCGAGTCGCCCGACCTGGCGCAGGTCCGACGTCGGCTCGAAGCCTCCCCCGACCTGCTGAAGTTGGGCCCCGAGGCGGTCCTCTACGCGATCCTGGACCAGATCGTCGACGAGTACCTGCCCGTCGCCGCGGGACTCGAGAACGACATCGACGAGATCGAGAATCAGGTCTTCACCGGTGATCCGGCGGTGGCCAGGCGCATCTACGACCTCTCCGGCGAGGTCATCGACTTCCAGCGCGCCACCCATCCGCTCGTGTCGATCCTCGAGGCCCTCGAACGCGGATCCGACAAGTATCACGTCGAACTCGAACTTCGTCGGCATCTGCGTGACGTCCTGGACCACACCCTGCGGATCGTCGAGCGCGCCGACTCGTCCCGTGCCCATCTGCAGACGGCCCTGACGGTGCACGCCACCCTGGTGGCGCAGCAGCAGAACGAGGAGATGCGCCGTCTGACGCTGACGAGCCTCACCCAGAACGAGGAAGTCAAGAAGATCTCGGCCTGGGCTGCAATCCTTTTCGCGCCTACGTTGGTCGGCACGGTGTACGGGATGAACTTCCAGAACATGCCCGAACTCGGCTGGCAATTCGGCTATCCGATAGCCGTCCTGCTCATGGTCGCGACCTCCGTGACGCTGTATTTCGTCTTCAAACGCCAACACTGGCTCTGACCCGAGACGTTGCCGGTGAGCGGGATCACATCTGCCGGCGACGCGGCGCGTGCCCTACCGTGCCGACATGATCAAAGCCGTTGCGCTACTGGCCCGTAAGCCGGAACTCACCCACGCCGAGTTCGTCGAATACTACGAGAACAATCACGCCGAGCTGATCCGGCGCCTGCTGCCGCAGATCGGCGAGTACCGCCGCAATTACCTCGACCGCGGCAACATGCTGGGCGCGGCCGGCGCGCCTGACCCGGACTTCGACGTGATCAGTGAGTTCGTGTTCGCCGACCGGGAGGCGTACGAGGCGATGATCGCCACCCATGCGCGCCCCGAGGTGGCCGCGGCGATCGAGGCCGACGAGGAGAAGTTCCTCGACCGCTCACGTAACCGGATGTACATCGTCGAGGTCCACGAGAGCTAGCCGATGCGCAGCGGGTCCACCTGCACCCGCACCGGACCTACCGACCGGCGGGCGCTCCGCACTGCCCGCGCCTCGGCCAAGGCCTTCGCGAGCGCTCGCCCGTCGGCACGGGGAACCCGCACCAGCATTCGCTCCACGTCCTCGGGTTCCGGCTCGTCACTCGAGAACGGCAGACGCTCACCGGGCGGCAAGGGCACCGGTCCGAGTACCTCGGCCGACTCGGGCAGCGCCGCGAGCTCGAGGATCTCCCCGATCGACGCGACCGTCCCGTCGATCGCCGCGAGGTGCACGGCCGGAGGGAACCCGACCTCGGCCCGTTCCTCGAGTTGCCCGCGGGCGTGCCACACCGGGTCCCAGCGCACCAGCGCCTGCACGGTGGGTATCCCGGAATCGGCGACCACCACGACCTGTCCCCCGTCGCCGTGCGGCCGCACCAGCGCCGACGCCGTCATCCACCGGCGCAGCGTCTCCTCGGCGGCGCGCAGATCCGCCCGGCCGAGCAGTGCCCAACCGTCGAGCAGCAGCGCCGCGCCGTAGCCGCCCGGCATCACCGGCTCCGCGCCCACGGTCGACACCACCAGCTTGGGCCCGGGCGAGATCTCGGCCTTGACGTCGGATCCCCCCGACGTGTGCACCGCGATCCCCGCGAACGCCCGGCCCAGTTCCTCCGCGGTACGACCGGCGCCGACGACCACCGCCCGCAGCGCCCGGGCGCCGCACGCGTGGCAGCGATGGTTGGTGTCGGCCACACCGCACCACTTGCAGGTCGGCGAGCCCGCACCGTCCGGCCCGGCCGCCGCGGGCAGCGCCAGCGGACCGTTGCAGCGACGGCATCGTGCAGGCGCCCGGCACTTGGCGCACGCGAGCGAGGGGACGTAGCCGCGCCGCGGAACCTGGACCAGCACACCGTGTCCCGCGGCAAGCGCCTGACGGGCCGCCGCGAAGGCGATGCCCGGCAGCCGGGCGGCGCGGGCCCCGGGATCGCGAGCCAGCGCATGGTCGCTGTCCGCGAGCGCGGTGATCATCGGTGCCCGCGCCCGCACGACGTCGCGCGCCGCCACGAGGTCGTGCGCCCACCCGGAGTCGACGAGGGCCTGCGCCTCCGCCGTCCGGGCGTGACCCGCGATCACCACGGCGCATCCGGTGGAATGGGCCCGCAGCAACGCGACCTCCCGCGCATGCGGGTACGGCGACCGTGGCTCCGACAGGCTGCTGTCGCCGTCGTCCCACACCACGACGAGGCCGATGTCCGGCGTCGGGGCGAAGACCGAGGCGCGGGTCCCCACGACGATCCGCGCAGTGCCCCGCAGGGCGGCGAGCCAGCGGCGGTACCGCGCTGCCGGACCGAGCCCGGCCGCGAGTCCCACGACATGATCGGCGCCGACTACGCTTTCGCACGCCGCGAGCAGTCGGTCGAGATCGCGCTGATCGGGCACCACGAGGATCACGCCGCGGCCCGTCGCGGCGACGACACCGGCCAGCTCGGCCAACCGCGTCGTCCAGTCCTCACCGGGAAGGGCCTGCCACGCGGCGCGCGGCCCGCGCCCCGCCTCGAGTGCCTCCAGGAAGTTGATGCCGTGGGTGTACGCCGACCACGCCTCCCGATCCGCCTTCGGCGGCTCGGGGACCGGGCGGGGCGTCCACTCCTCGGACTCGACCTTCGCGTGCCGCGGTGGAACCGCGAGACGCAGGACGTCGGTCCGCGTCCCGGCGTAGCGCTGGGCGACGGCGTCGACCAGATCCCGCACCTCCGCGGTCAGGACGGGTTCGGCGGACACGACCCGGTCCAGCCAGCCGAGCTTGCCGGGGTGCTCGCTGGATTCGATCCGTTCGAGGAGATAGCCGTCGACCAGACGCCCGGAGAACCTCACCCGCACCCGCACGCCGGGCTGCGCCTGATCGTCGAGCTCCGCAGGAATCAGGTAGTCGAATTCCCGGTCCAGGTGCGCAACAGGAAGCAGCGGCAGCACTCGCGCCACGGGCGCGTGTGCTGCCGCTGTCTTGTCGGTGCCGGTCAGCGAACCGATCTCTCGGTCGCGATCAGAGGCCGGCGGCCGCGCGCAGCTTCTCCGCGCGGTCGGTGCGCTCCCAGGGCAGATCCACGTCGGTGCGACCGAAGTGGCCGTACGCCGCGGTGTCCGCGTAGATCGGGCGAAGCAGATCCAGGTCGCGGATGATCGCGCCGGGACGCAGGTCGAAGACCTCGCTGATCGCCTGCTGGATGGTCGCGATGTCGACCTTCTCGGTGCCGAATGCCTCGACGAACAGTCCGACCGGTGCGGCCTTACCGATCGCGTAGGCCACCTGGACCTCGATTCGGTCGGCGAGACCCGCCGCCACGGCGTTCTTCGCGACCCAGCGCATCGCGTACGCGGCCGAGCGGTCCACCTTCGACGGATCCTTGCCGGAGAACGCGCCGCCGCCGTGGCGCGCCATTCCGCCGTAGGTGTCGACGATGATCTTGCGGCCGGTGAGACCGGCGTCGCCCATCGGGCCGCCCAGCACGAACTTCCCGGTCGGGTTGACCAGCAGGCGGACGTCGGCGGTGTCGAGCGGGATGGTCAACTCCGACAGAACGTGGCCGAGCACCTTCTCGCGCAGATCCGGGGTGAGCAGGTTGTCGAGATCGATGTCGGCGGCATGCTGCGTCGAGATGACGACCGTGTCGAGGCGCACCGGACGGTCACCGTCGTACTCGATCGTGACCTGGGTCTTGCCGTCCGGACGCAGGTACGGCAGCACACCGGTCTTGCGAACCTCGGTCAGACGACGCGACAGGCGGTGCGCCAACGCGATCGGCAGCGGCATCAACTCGGGGGTGTCGGTGCAGGCGTACCCGAACATCAGGCCCTGGTCACCGGCGCCCTGACGATCGATCTCGTCGTCGGCGAGGCCGCCGACGCGGGCCTCGTGCGAGTGGTCGACGCCCTGTGCGATCTCGGGCGACTGCGCGCCGATCGCGATGTTGACGCCGCAAGAGTTGCCGTCGAAGCCCTTGGCCGAGGAGTCGTAACCGATCTCGAGCACCTTGTCGCGCACGATCTTGGGGATGTCGACGTACGCGGACGTGGTGACCTCGCCGGCGACGTGGACCTGCCCGGTGGTCACCAGGGTCTCGACCGCGACGCGGCTGCGCGGATCCTTCTCGAGCATCGCGTCGAGGATGGAGTCACTGATCGCGTCACAGATCTTGTCCGGGTGACCTTCGGTCACGGACTCACTGGTGAATAGCCGCTTGCCGGACGTGCTCACAGATCTCCCTCTCGACGTTCTGCCCGAATCTCACCTCGCCGAATCCGTGTCAACGGACTCCGGGGACTCGATACGACACCTGAGCTGATTTTGATTTCGACTTCTATTCAATACCGCGGACGACCCTAGTGCCAGGAAGCCGTCCCCGGCGGCAACTGCTCGCGCAGTGTGTTACTCGGGGACCAGCAGACCAGCCAGCGCGTCCAGGACACGACTGGCCATCAGCGACTTCGAGCCCGGCTCGATCGCGGTTTCGGTGCCGTCGGAACCGAGTAGCCAACCGTCGTTGTGGTCCACCTCGAACGCCTTGCCGTCGCCGACCGCGTTGACGACCAGCAGGTCGCAACCCTTGCGGGCCAGTTTGGTGCGGGCGTGGTCGAGTACTCCGCCGGTCTCGTCACCGGTCTCGGCCGCGAATCCGACGATCACCGTCGACGATCCGACGGCGCCGTCGCGGCGGGCCTGCACGAGACCCGCGAGGATGTCCTCGTTTCGAACCAGCGGAATCGAATCCGGCTCGTCCGCTGCGCCCTTCTTGATCTTGCTGGTGGCCACGGACGCCGGACGGAAGTCCGCGACCGCCGCCGACATGACCACGGCGTCCGCGTCGACGGCGTGCTTCATGACCGCCTCCCGCATCTCCTCGGCGGTGCGGACACGGACGACGTCGACCGCGGCGGGGTCCGAGAGATCCGACACCGCACCCGCGACGAGCGTCACTTGGGCGCCGCGCTGGGCCGCGAGGCGCGCGATCGCGTAGCCCTGTTTGCCGGAACTGCGGTTACCGAGGAACCGCACCGGGTCGAGCGGCTCCCGTGTCCCGCCGGCCGACACGACCACACGGTGGCCCTCGAGATCCCGCGGCATTGCCTCGGACCTTTCGAGGAGCAGCGAGGCCAGCGCGAAGATCTCCTCGGGCTCGGGCATCCGGCCGGCGCCGGTGTCCTTCCCGGTGAGCCGACCCGATGCCGGTTCGATGACGACGTTCCCGCGTTCACGCAGCGTCGCGACGTTCCAGACGGTCGCCGCGTGCTCCCACATCTCGGTGTGCATCGCGGGCGCGAACACCACCGGGCACCGCGCAGTGAGGAGGGTCGCGGTCAGCAGGTCGTCGGCACGCCCGGCGACGGCGCGGGCCATGAGGTCCGCGGTGGCCGGGGCGATGACGACCAGATCGGCTTCCTGGCCGAGGCGCACATGCGCCACGTCCGGAACGTCCGCGAACACCCCGGTCTGCACCGGGTTCCCCGACAGCGCTTCGAACGTTGCGCGCCCCACGAACTGGAGCGCGGATTCGGTGGGGATCACCCGCACACTGTGGCCGCTCTCGGTGAAACTCCGAATGAGCGCACACACCTTGTACGCGGCGATACCGCCACCGACACCGACGACGATCCGCTTACGTGCCGGGGAAGTCCCCGAGCCGTCGGTCGCCGAATCGGTTCCCCGATCTGACACGGGCGCTACTCCGCTCACTCGCCTTCGGTGTGCTCGAGGAGGTCGGCGTGGATCTCGCGCAGCGCGATCGACAGCGGCTTCTCCTGCAGACCCGGCTCGACGAGCGGGCCGACGTACTCGAGGATGCCGTCACCGAGCTGGTTGTAGTAGTCGTTGATCTGACGGGCACGCTTGGCCGAGTAGATGACCAGGGCGTACTTCGACGACGTGCGCTCGAGCAACTCGTCGATCGGCGGGTTGGTGATGCCGAGCGGGGTGTCGTAGGCAGGCAGGGCGCCCCGACCTGCGGTGTCGGACACAACTGCTTCGGTGCTGCTCACTCGGTTTCTCCTGAACTGGACTGGGTAAATGGCAAGAGGAAAATGTCGGAACCAGGGGCGACGGTGCCTAGGCCTGTCGTCCAGCCAACAAGGATACCAACTCGTCGCAGGCGTGGCTGACGTCCTCGTTCACGATGACGGTGTCGAACTCGTCCTGGGCGGCCAATTCCACCTTCGCGGTCTGGAGCCGGCGCTCGACGACGTCGGCCGGTTCGGTTCCGCGACCGGTCAGTCGGGCGACCAGCACGTCCCAGCTCGGCGGTGCCATGAACGCGAGCACGGCTTCCGGCATCGCGGCCCGCACCGAGCGTGCGCCCACCAGATCCACCTCGAGGAGAACCGGCTTGCCCTCGCTCAACGCCCGGCGAACCGGTTCGGCCGGCGTACCCGAACGCTGTAGGCCGCCGTGGATCTCCGCCCATTCGAGCAGGTCACCGGCTGCGATCATGCGGTCGAACTCGTCACGCGTGACGAAGTGGTAGTCCTGACCGTCCACCTCGCCCGGACGCGGGTCGCGGGTGGTCGCCGAGACACTGAAGACGACCTCGGGGAAACGCTCCCGCAGCAGCCGCACGACGCTGGACTTACCCACGGCCGAGGGGCCGGCCAGTACTACCAGCCGACCCCTCCGCACTGCGCTGCCTGTCTCGGACGTCGCCGAGACGACACTGCCGCCTGACACGTTTTCTGCGTCAGAGATCACGTGCCGCGCTCAGGCCTCGAAATCGAAACGCTGCAGCAGAGCCTTGCGCTGACGGTCGCCGAGGCCACGCAGGCGGCGGGTCGGGGCGATCTCCAGCTCGGTCATGATCTCCTGAGCCTTGACCTTGCCCACCTTGGGCAGAGCCTCGAGCAGTGCCGAGACCTTCATCTTGCCGAGGATCTCGTCCTCTTCGGCATCCTTCAGGACCTGCTTCAGGTCGGTGCCGCCGCGCTTGAGGCGCTCCTTGAGCTCAGCCCGGGCCTTGCGGGCGGCAGCCGCCTTCTCCAAAGCAGCAGCGCGCTGCTCATCGGTCAACTGGGGAAGGGCCACGGTTCCTCCGTCTCATCGTGTGCACATATGGTCTACAACCCCCGGATAACCAGGGGCGATAGCGACCGTACCCACGTGGGGCGACGATTGCTAACCCACCCCCCGACGTAGACGCGCGATTCGGGTGGGATATGTGTTCATTCGACGGGGTGTTCGAACGGGGGCCGGTACACCCGCCTCCTCGGGCCCGGACGTCGCCCCGGGGGCGAGTCCGGCCCGGATACTCCCTGGTGAAACCGCTTTTCCTGCCTCACGCGCCCCAGCCGGCACTCCTCGGCGACGTGGCGTGGCCCACACTTGCGCCGGAACGGCACGACATGCCGGAGAAATCGGGAAGAAATCTCGGAAATCCGTCGACCACTGTGCGTGTCGCACCCGCGCGGCGCCGGAAACGGCGCCCCCACAACGACAAAGGGCCGGACCCGGTGAGTTCACCGGGTCCGGCCCTGCCGGGTGTCACACTCGAAGCAGCGCGGTCAGTCCTGGAGGAACGCGAAGGCGTCCACCGAGCGGCCTACGGCCTCCTGCAGCGCCGTCACGGACGGTCCTGCGCGCAGGACCTCGCGCGAGACACTCGGAACGACCGCGCGGAGGGCGGAGCCCGCCAGTCGTCGCACGTCGTCGGCGGTGCCGCCCTGATGCCCGACGCCGGGCATGAGGATCGGGCCGTGCAGCGCGCCGAGGTCGGGGGCGTCGCGCAGCGTCGCCCCCACGACCACACCGATCGACCCGAGGACGTCGGCACCCGCGTTGCGGGCGGCGGCCTCGTCGACCATCACCTGACTGATCCTTCGGCCGTCCGCCGCGGTGGACGACTGGACCTGCGCGCCCTCCGGATTCGACGTCGCCGCCAGCACGAACAGTCCCCCGTTGTTGCGCTCCGCCAACTCCAGCGCGGGGTCGAGCGACCCGAATCCCAGGTACGGCGACACCGTCACCGCGTCCGATTCGAGCGGCGATCCCGCGCCCAGCCAGGCCCGCGCGTACGCGTTCATGGTGGTGCCGATGTCGCCGCGCTTGGCGTCGGCCAGTACGAGCGTCCCGGCCTCCCGCAGCACCGAGACGGTCCGCTCCAGCACGGCCAGGCCGCCGGAGCCGTAGGCCTCGAAGAAGGCGACCTGGGGCTTCACGAGGGCCACCTGCCCGACGAACGCCTCGACGCAGATCTCGCTGAACTGTTCGAGTCCGTCGACGCTGTCGGGCAGGCCCCACGCCTCGAGCAACTCGGGGTGCGGGTCCACGCCGACGCACAGCGAGCCGTGCCGGCCCGTCGCCTCGTGGAGCCGCGCCCCGAACGTCTCCGTGGACGTCACTGCTGCTGATCCCGCAAGCGCGTGTGCAGCTCCTGCAGGGACTGGACCCCGATGTCGCCACGGATCGCGGCCTCGATGCCCTGCACCGCTGCGGAGGCGCCCTGCACCGTGGTGATGCACGGAACGCTCTTCGACACCGCGGCGCTGCGGATCTCGTAGCCGTCGACGCGCGGGCCGGAGTTGCCGTACGGGGTGTTGATCACCATGTCGACCTCGCCGTCCTTGATCTGGTCGACGATGGTGCGGGCACCCTCGGGCAGGTTCTCACCGGACTGCTTGTGCACCTCTTCGCACGTGATGCCGTTGCGGCGCAGCACATCTGCGGTGCCCTCGGTGGCCAGGATCCGGAAGCCGAGGTCGGCCAGACGCTTGACCGGGAAGATCAGCGAGCGCTTGTCCTTGTTGGCCACCGAGACGAACACCGAGCCGCTGGTCGGCAGCGAGCCGTACGCCGCGGTCTGGCTCTTGGCGAACGCGGTACCGAAGTCCGCGTCGATGCCCATGACCTCGCCCGTCGACTTCATCTCCGGGCTCAGCAGCGTGTCGATACCGGTGCCGTCGGCGCGACGGAACCGGTTGAACGGCAGCACCGCCTCCTTGACCGCGACCGGAGCGTCGATGGGCGCATGGCCACCGTCGCCCTCGGCCGGGAGGATGCCACCCGCACGCAGATCGGCGATCGACTCACCCAGCATGACCCGGGCACAGGCCTTGGCCAACTGCACCGCGGTGGCCTTCGAGACGAACGGCACGGTCCGCGACGCGCGCGGGTTGGCCTCGAGGACGTAGAGGATGTCGTCCTTGAGCGCGTACTGCACGTTGAGCAGGCCCTTGACGCCGATGCCCTTGGCGAGGGCCTCGGTGGAGCGGCGCACGTTCTCGAGGTCGGCGCGGCCCAGGGTGATCGGCGGGAGCGCGCACGCCGAGTCGCCGGAGTGGATGCCGGCCTCCTCGATGTGCTCCATCACGCCGCCGAGGTACACCTCGGTGCCGTCGCACAGCGCGTCGACGTCGATCTCCACCGCGTCCTCCAGGAAGCGGTCGACCAGCACCGGCCGGTCGTCGGAGATCTCGGTGGCCCGCGAGATGTAGCTCTCGAGTGCCTTCTCGTCGTACACGATCTCCATGCCACGGCCGCCGAGCACGTACGACGGGCGGACCAGCACCGGGTAACCGATGCCCGACGCGATCTCGCGCGCACCCTCGAACGTGGTGGCGGTACCGAACTTCGGCGCGGGCAGGCCGGCCTCGGTGAGGACGCGGCCGAACTCGCCACGGTCCTCGGCCAGGTCGATGGCCTCGGGGCTGGTACCGACGATCGGGACGCCGGCGGCCTTGAGGCGCTTCGCCAGACCCAGCGGGGTCTGACCGCCGAGCTGGACGATGACGCCCGCGACGGTGCCGGAGAGGGTCTCGGCGCGGTACACCTCGAGCACGTCCTCGAACGTCAACGGCTCGAAGTACAGGCGGTCGGCGGTGTCGTAGTCGGTCGACACGGTCTCGGGGTTGCAGTTGACCATGACGGTCTCGTAGCCGGCCTCGGACAGCGTCTGCGCGGCGTGGACGCACGAGTAGTCGAACTCGATGCCCTGGCCGATGCGGTTCGGACCCGAACCCAGGATGAGGACCTTGGGACGCTCGGTCTGCGGCGCCACCTCGGTCTCGGCCTCGGGGTCGAGCTCGTAGGTGGAGTAGTGGTACGGGGTCTTGGCCTCGAACTCCGCGGCGCACGTGTCGACGGTCTTGTAGACGGGGTGCACGTTCAGCTCGTCACGCAGCGCGCGGACGGCGTCCTCCCCCGCCTGCCCTTCGCCGAACTGCTGCGGACGCAGCGCCGCGATCTGGCGGTCGGAGAAACCGTGGTGCTTGGCGAAACGCAGTTCGGTCGCGCCGAAGGTCTCCGCGGAGCGGACCTCGGCCCCCAGTTCCACGATCTGCTGCATCTGGTCGAGGAACCACGGATCGATCGCGGTGGCGTCGAACAGCTGCTCGAGGGTCGCACCCAGCTCGAAGGCCTGCGCGATCTGGTACATCCGGCCGTCGGTCGGAACCTTGATCGCCTCGAGCAGCTCCTCGAGCGTGCCCTCCACCTCGGGGCCCGTCCAGTAGCCGGCCCGCTTGGTCTCGAGTGAACGCAGGACCTTGCCGAACGCCTCGGTGAAGTTGCGGCCGATCGACATGGCCTCACCGACCGACTTCATCGTCGTGGTGAGCGTGCCGTCGGCGCCCGGGAACTTCTCGAACGCGAAGCGCGGAGCCTTGACGACGACGTAGTCGAGCGTCGGCTCGAAGCAGGCCGGCGTCTCCTTCGTGATGTCGTTGACGATCTCGTCGAGCGTGTACCCGATGGCCAGCTTGGCGGCCATCTTCGCGATCGGGTAGCCGGTCGCCTTCGACGCCAGCGCCGACGAGCGCGACACGCGCGGATTCATCTCGATGACGACCAGACGGCCGTCCTTCGGGTCCATCGCGAACTGGATGTTGCAGCCGCCGGTGTCGACGCCGACCTCGCGCAGGATCGCGATCGAGAGGTCGCGCATCGCCTGGTACTCGCGGTCGGTGAGAGTCATCGCCGGTGCGACGGTGACCGAGTCGCCGGTGTGGACGCCGACCGGGTCCACGTTCTCGATCGAGCAGACGATCACGACGTTGTCGCGGCCGTCGCGCATCAGCTCGAGCTCGTATTCCTTCCATCCGAGGATGGACTCCTCGATCAGGACGTTCGCGGTGGGCGACGCGGCCAGACCGCCGCCGGCGATGCGCTCGAGGTCGACCTCGTCGTACGCCATGCCGGAACCGAGGCCACCCATCGTGAACGACGGGCGCACGACCACCGGGTAACCGAGCTCGGCGACGGTGGCCTTGACCTCTTCCATCGTGTAGCAGACCCGGGAGCGCGCGGACTCGCCGCCGCACTTCTCGACGATGTCCTTGAACTTCTGACGGTCCTCGCCGCGCTGGATCGCGTCGAAGTCGGCGCCGATCAGCTCGACGTCGTACTTCTCCAGAATGCCCTGCTCGTGCAGCGCAACCGCGGTGTTGAGGGCGGTCTGGCCGCCGAGCGTGGCCAGGACGGCGTCGATCTTGTTGCCGTTGGCCGCCTCACGGGCGATGACCTTCTCGACGAACTCGGCCGTGATCGGCTCGACGTACGTGGAATCGGCGAACTCGGGGTCGGTCATGATCGTGGCCGGGTTCGAGTTGACCAGGCTCACGCGCAGACCCTCCTCGCGGAGGACGCGGCACGCCTGCGTGCCCGAGTAGTCGAACTCGCAGGCCTGGCCGATGACGATGGGGCCCGAGCCGATGACCAGGATGTGCTCGAGATCTGTACGACGTGGCATTACTTCTTGACTCCCTCGAGCATGGTGGCGAAACGATCGAACAGGTACGCGGCGTCGTGCGGGCCGGCCGCGGCCTCGGGGTGGTACTGCACCGAGAAGGCCGAACCGTCGAGCAGGCGGACGCCCTCGACGGCGCCGTCGTTGGCGCAGGTGTGGCTGACCACGGCGCGCCCGAACGGGGTGTCGAACTCCTGGCCGGCCTCGCCTTCGAGGGCGAAACCGTGGTTCTGCGCGGTGATCGCGATGCGGCCGGTCTCGTGCTCGACGACCGGGATGTTGATGCCGCGGTGGCCGAACTTCATCTTGTAGGTGCTCATACCCAGTGCTCGGCCGAGGATCTGGTTGCCGAAGCAGATCCCGAACAGCGGCAGTCCCTGGCCCAGCACCTCCTTGGTGAGGTGGACGGCGCCGTCCGCGGTGGCCGGGTCGCCCGGACCGTTGGACAGGAACACCCCGTCCGCCCCGATGTCGAGGATGTCGTGGAGCGTCGCGGTGGACGGCAGCACGTGCACCCGCATGCCGCGCTCGGCGAACATCCGCGGGGTGTTGGTCTTGATGCCGAGGTCGATGGCCGCGACGGTGAAGCGGGCCTCACCGCCGGCGGGCTCGACGACGTAGCCGTTCGGGGTGGACACCTCGCCGGCCAGGTCGGCACCGAGCATCGACGGCTGGGTCTTGACCCGATCGAGGAGGACGTCCACGTCGGCCAGCGCCTCACCGGAGAAGATGCCGGCGCGCATCGAGCCGCGGGTGCGCAGGTGCCGGACGAGGGCACGGGTGTCGATGCCGGCGATACCGACGACGCCCTGACGCTCGAGCTCGTCCTGCAGCGAACCGGTCGCACGCCACGAGGAGGTGCGGCGCGAGGGGTCGCGCACGACGTAGCCGGCCACCCAGATCTTCGATCCGGCGGACTCGCCGGTCGGGCCGACCGACTCGTTGTCCTCCTGGTTCCAACCGGTGTTGCCGATCTGCGGTGCCGTCGACACCACGATCTGGCGGTGGTAGCTGGGATCGGTCAGGGTCTCCTGGTAGCCCGTCATCCCGGTGCTGAAGACCGCCTCGCCCAAGGTCTGTCCCACGGCGCCGAAGGTGGTCCCGCGGAAGACGCGGCCGTCTTCGAGAACCAGGACCGCCGTATTGCTGTCAAAGCCGCTCATGCGTCTTCTCCGTTCTGCTCGACCTCACCAGAGCCCGCCGCATTCGCTGTGTCATCACTGTCTGTCTCGCGTACCCACTGCGGGTACACCGTCTTGTCGTCTCCACGGAATCCCGTATCGATCTCGGTGCCGGTGGGGAGCTCCCACCGGATCACCAGGACTCCGTCCTTCGTCATCACTTTTCCGGCCAGGCCGCGTTCGGTCCGGATCGCCCGGATCGCCGCCTCCGGGATCCAGAGCGTCGACGCGCCGTCGCGCTCGAGCAGGATTCCCCCGGTCCAGCGGCTGATCTCGCCGGTCGCCCGGAACCCCAGGTCGCCGACCGCGACGCGGTCCTGCCAGCTCGGGGCGATCGTGCTGCCCACGTACAGGCCCGTGCTCGGCGCGATCAACCGCTCACCGAGATCCGCCGGCACCTGCGGCAGCTCACCGATCCGGTCCGCCTGGCGCCTGGCGCGGCCCTTCCACCCGCGGTACATCAGGAACACCAGCAGTGCCCACACCGCGATGCAGCCGACCACCCACAGGATTCGTTCCATGACTACCGTGCCTCTCCGAGTGGCCGCACCTTGCCGTCGCGGGCGGTGACCCGGCCGCGCAGCACCGTCGCCGTGACCTTCGCCGGAAGGGTCATCGACTCGTACGGCGTGTTGTTCGCGACGCTGGCCAGTTCCGGACCATGCACCGTCCACTCGGTGTCGGGATCGACGAGCACCAGGTTGGCCGGCTCTCCCACCTCGATCGGGCGGCCCTGGTCGTCGAGCCCGACGATCTCCGCGGGACGCTCGCTCATCACCCGGGCGACACCGCGCCAGTCGAGCAGACCGGGCCGGACCATCGTCTCCACGACGATCGACAGCGCCGTCTCGAGCCCGAGCATGCCGGGACGCGCCTGGGAGAACTCGCAGCACTTGTCCTGTTCGGCGTGCGGCGCGTGGTCGGTGGCCACGCAGTCGATGATCCCCTCGGCCAGGCCCGCACGCAGCGCCGCGACGTCGGACGCCTCCCGCAGCGGCGGGTTGACCTTGTTGACCGCGTCGTACGTCTCGAGCCGCGAGTCGTCGAGCAACAGGTGGTGCGGGGTGACCTCGGCCGTGATCGAGATGCCCTGGCCGCGTGCCCACTTGACGAGCTCGACGGAGCCCGCGGTGGATGCGTGGCAGATGTGCACGCGCGCACCGGCGTCGCGGGCCAGCAGTGCGTCCCGGGCGACGATCGACTCCTCGGCGGCGCGCGGCCAGCCGGCGAGTCCGAGGCGAGCCGCGGTGGGACCCTCGTGTGCAACCGACCCCACGGTCAGTCGCGGCTCCTCCGCGTGCTGCGCGATCAGGACCCCGAGCGACGCCGAGTACTCGAGCGCCCGTCGCATGATCAGCGGATCCGCGACGCAGTGGCCGTCGTCGGAGAACATCTTCACCTTGCCGACACCGGCGGCCATCGTCGCCATCTCGGCGAGTTGGCGGCCTTCGAGGCCGACCGTGACTGCGCCGACGGGGTGCACGTCGACGAGGCCCACTTCCTGGCCGCGGCGCCACACGTGATCGGTGACGACGGCCGAGTCGGCGACCGGGCTGGTGTTCGCCATCGCGAACACGGCGGTGTACCCGCCGAGAGCCGCAGCCGCGGAACCGGTGTCGATGGTCTCGGTGTCCTCGCGGCCCGGCTCCCGCAGGTGCGTGTGCATGTCGACGAAGCCGGGCAGCAGGATCTGGCCGGCGCCGTCGATGACCTCGACGTCGTCGCCTGCGTCCAGACCGGTGCCGATCTCGAGGATCTGCCCCCCGCCGAGCAGCAGATCGGTCGGCTCGCCCTCCCCGTACACCAGAACGTTTCGGATCAACACGTTCCCGCTCGCGGACATCTGCGGCGCCACCTTCTCGTTTCTCGTCTCGTCGATACTTGTCGTGTTCCGGTCGCTCACGCGACCTCTTCCGTTCCCACCAGCAGCCGGAACAGCACCGCCATACGAACGTGGACGCCGTTCGTGACCTGCTGCAGCACAGCCGTTCTCGCCGAGTCGGCGACCGACGACGCGATCTCCATGCCGCGCAGCATCGGGCCGGGGTGCAGCACCACGGCGTGATCGGGCAGCAACCCAAGCCGCTTCTCGTTGAGCCCGTAGGTGATCGAGTACTCGCGCGGTGACGGGAAGAACCCGCCGTTCATCCGCTCCGCCTGCACCCGCAGCATCAGCACCGCGTCCAGTCCGGGGAGTTCGGCGTCGATCGAGTGCGAGACCCGCACGGGCCACGTCTCCACGCCCACCGGCAGCAGCGTCTGCGGCGCCACCAGGACCACCTCGGCACCCAGCATCGAGAGCAGCAACGCGTTCGAGCGGGCCACCCGGCTGTGCAGGATGTCGCCGACGATCGCGATACGACGACCCTCGATGCCGCCGAGTCGCTGCCGGAGAGTGAGCGCGTCGAGCAACGCCTGCGTGGGGTGCTCGTGGGTACCGTCACCGGCGTTGATGACGGCGGGGCCGCCGTCCTCGGCCGCACCGGTCCACGCCGCGATCTGGTGCGCCGCGCCCGACGCCGGATGCCGGACGATCAGCGCGTCGGCGCCCGCCGCACGCAGCGTCATCGCGGTGTCGCGCAGCGACTCTCCCTTCGACACCGACGAACTGGAGGCGCTGACGTTGATCACGTCGGCGCTCATCCACTTGCCGGCGACCTCGAACGAGACCCGTGTGCGGGTGGAGTTCTCGAAGAACACCGTCATCACGGTGCGGCCGCGCAGCGTCGGGAGCTTCTTGACCTCACGCCCGAGCAGGGCCTGCTCGAAACGCTCGGCCTCGTCGAGTAGCTCGGTCGCGGAATCCCGGTTCAGGTCCGCGATGGAGAGCAGGTGCTTCACTTCTCGTTCTCCTCTGCGTGCCCGCTCGACAACACGACACCGTCCCGTCCGTCGTGCTCGGCCAGGAGCACGGCGACATCTTCGGTGCGTGCGGTGGGCACGTTCTTGCCTACGTAATCGGCGCGCAGCGGCAGCTCACGGTGGCCGCGGTCGACGAGGACCGCCAGCTGGACCGCGCGCGGTCGGCCGAGGTCGCGCAGCGCGTCGAGCGCGGAGCGGACGGTGCGGCCGGAGAACAGGACGTCGTCGACGAGGACGACGAGCGCGTTGTCGATGCCGCCCTCCGGCACCGACGTGCGCTCGAGCGGACGGTGCGGCTTCGTCCGCAGGTCGTCGCGGTAGAGCGTGATGTCGAGTGAGCCGACCGGCGGTCGGACCCCCGCGAACTCCTCGATCTTGTCGGCGAGGCGAGCGGCGAGCGTCGTGCCGCGGGTGGGGATGCCGATCAGGACGACGCGCGGGGCCGAGCCGACGGCGGTGGCGCCGTCGACCGTCTCAGTGGCGTCGAGCGCGGTCTTCTCGATGATCTGGTGGGCGATACGGGCGACGGTCCTGCCGACATCTGCCGGGGACAACAGTTCGCGAGCGTTCGCAGGAATGCCGGACGAGGGCCCTTCGGGCGTAGGCATACAGCGACCTCCTTCTCCGCCTCTCTGGACGGATCGTTAAAGGATGTCTGACGCGGCACAGCTTATCAGCGGCCGCGCACGCGCCAGATTCCGGGTAGTGCGAATCCACGGACCCGGACGTCACTGCGTCCAGGGCCGCACGGACGCCGCTGCCGCCCACCCCCGTGACGGGAATGGGCGGCAGCGGCGACACGTCAGGACTCGTCGTCTTCGGCGTTCTCGACGGTGGAGCGCTGCGAGGTGGCGGCAGCGGCGGCCCGGACCTGCGGCGCGACCAGGACCACCTGGCCCAGCACCCCGTTCACGAAGCCCGGCGAATCGTCGGTGGAGAGTTCCTTGGCCAGTTCGACGGCCTCGTCGACGGCCACGACGGGCGGCACGTCGGTTGCATGGAACAACTCCCACACAGCGATACGGAGGATCGCCCGGTCGACCGCCGGCAGGCGGTCGAGGGTCCAGTCCTGCAAGTGGGACTCGATCACCTGGTCCAACCGGTCCAGGTTCTCGGCGACACCCTGGACGACCGTCACCGTGTACGGGGCTACGGGCGCCACCGAATCGTCGCGGCCGGCCAGATCGGACCGCTCGTCCGCGAGGTCGACCGGGTCGACGTCGCGTGCCTCGGCCTCGAACAGGAAGTCGACGGCCCGCTTGCGGGCCTTGTGACGTGCTCCGAGTTTCTTATGCGTGCCCGACACTCAGGAATTCACGCGCCCGAGGTAGTTGCCGTCACGGGAGTCGACCTTGAGCTTGTCGCCCGTGTTGATGAACAGCGGAACCTGGATCTCGGCACCGGTCTCGAGCGTGGCGGGCTTGGTGCCGCCCGTGGAGCGGTCGCCCTGCAGACCCGGATCGGTGTGCTTGACCTCGAGCTCGACCGTGACCGGGAGCTCGACGAACAGCGGAGCACCCTCGTGCGTGGCAACCTGGACCTGCATGTTCTCGAGCAGGAAGCGCGCGCCGTCGCCGACCGTGGCCTCGCCGATCGGGATCTGGTCGTAGGTGTCGCCGTCCATGAAGATGTAGTCGCTACCGTCGTGGTAGAGGTAGGTCATGTCGCGGCGGTCGACCGTCGCGGTCTCGACCTTGACACCCGCGTTGAAGGTCTTGTCGACGGTCTTGCCCGACAGGACGTTCTTCATCTTGGTGCGCACGAACGCAGGGCCCTTGCCCGGCTTGACGTGCTGGAACTCGATGATCTGCCAGAGCTGGCCCTCGATCTTCAGCACGAGCCCGTTCTTGAAATCACTGGTGTCTGCCACTTAGTTCGCGTCTCCTTCAGACGATTGCGAGATCCTTGCTGGTGAGAGTGAGGAGTTCCGGCCCCTGCTCGCGAACGACGAGCGTGTCCTCGATCCTGACGCCACCGCGCCCGGAGAAGTACACACCCGGCTCGACGGTCACCACCGCACCGCCAAGCAGTGTACCGGTGCCGAGCTTGCCGATCCCGGGCGCTTCGTGGATCTCGAGTCCGACGCCGTGCCCCAATCCGTGCAGGAACTTCTCGCCGTGGCCGGCGTCCTCGATCACCGACCGAGCCGCCGCGTCCACCGAACCGACCGCCGCCCCCGGCGTCAGCGCCGCCCGGCCCGCCGCCTGCGCCCGCGCGACCAGGTCGTAGACGTCGCGCTGCCAGTCGGCCGCGCGCTCGAGGACGTAGGTGCGGGTCATGTCCGAGTGGTAGCCGCCGATCTGGGCACCGAAGTCGAGTTTCACGAAGTCGCCGGACGAGAGCACCGCCCCGGTGGGCCGGTGGTGCGGTACGGCGGAGTTGGGGCCGGCGGCCACGATCGTCTCGAACGAGATGCCGTCGGCACCGTGCTCGAACATCAACCATTCGAGCTCGCGCGCGACCTCGCGCTCCGTCCGACCGGGACGCAGGCCCCCGCGCTCGACGAGCGTGGCGAGGGCGTCGTCGGCGGCGGCACACGCCCGGCGCAGCAGTTCGATCTCGCCCTCGTCCTTGACCTCCCGCAACTGCTCGACGATCCCGGGTGAGCGCACGAGATCGATCCCCGGCACCCGGTCACGCCACGCAGCGTGCTGGTCGACGGTGACCACGTGGCTCTCGAACCCGAGCCGGCCGGCGCCCCAGGCCGTGGCCAGTTCGAGGAGTTCCGGCGCGCACGCCCGGGTGATCTCGGCACGCAGATCGGGCACCTGCTCCCCCACCTGCACGAGGTACCTGCCGTCGGTGGCGATGACGGTGCGGTCCTCGGACCCGAGCACGTCGGAGACCGAAACGATCAGGGCCGCATTCGATCCCGTGAAGCCCGTCAGATACCGGATGTTGAGCAGATCGGTCACGAGCAGCGCATCGAGCTCGCGCTCCCGAAGAATCTCGCGGAGCCGCGACCTGCGCGCGGCGGTCGACGTGGTCACCTCATGAATCGACATGCACCGAAACTACCCCGCACCCCCGACGTGTCCGACGCCTCTTCGTGCCGTTTGTGTGGGTTACGACACAAGCGCGGAATCCTGCTGGTTACGCTGTGTCACATGAATGGGTGGGTCGTACGCGGTCTCGGTCTGGCTTTGGTACATGCGGTGGTGCGCACTTTCCTGGGCGCGGCGGTGACGCAGTGGCCCCAGCAGGGCAGCATCCTGCGGTGGTTCTCGTTGATCCTCGTGATCCTCGCCGCGTTCCTGTGGGGCGCTTTCGACGGCATCCGGGACCGGCGCGCCAACCCCGATCCCGACGACGCCGCCGACCTCACGATGATGTGGCTCAAGGCGGCTTTCGTGGCCGGCATCCTCGCTGGGGCGGTGTCGTGGCTGGTGGGTCTGATCTTCGACATCGCGGTGACCAACGGATCGCTGTTCTTCGAGGTGACCTCCGGCGCCGCGTTCACCGTCCTGCTGGTGTTCGTCCCGGCGTCCGTCGCCGTGGCTCTCGGCCGGTTCCTCGCCGGCCGCGAGTCGAAGTCGTCCGACGGGGCGGTCGCCTACGAGCACGACGCCGACCTCGAGGTCGAGGAGAACGCGGCCGAGAACTACGCCGACAGCGAATGGTCGTACGAGCACGGCAACGAGAGCGGGTACAACCCGGCGGCCGACGAGTCCGCCACCGAGGTGTTCAGCCCGGTCGATCCCGACGGCAGCCAGGGCGGGGGCGGAGCGCACCGCGCCGACAAGTAGCAGTCGACCAGCAGGCGGCGGGGAGTACAGGACGGCGAACGGGCCGGGGCGGAGTACCGCCCCGGCCCGTTCTCGTCGGACTCGGCAAATTCGCTGTCGGTCAGCCCCGCTCGGCGAGGAACCGCAGCGCCAGTGCGTAACCCGCGACGCCCAGGCCCACGATCGACCCGGTCGCGACCGCACTCAGGTAGGAGTGCTGCCGGAACTCCTCGCGTGCATGGACGTTGGAGATGTGCAGTTCGACCAGCCCGGCAGTGAGTTCCGCGCACGCGTCCCGCAGGACGACCGACGTGTGGGTCAGTCCGCCGGCGTTGAGGATCACCGGTTCACCGGCGTCGGCGGCGTCGTGGATCCAGCCGAGCAGTTCGGCCTCGCTGTCCGACTGCCGCACGACGACCTCGATGCCGAGTTCCTGTGCGGTGCGCTCACACAGCGCGACGAGGTCATCGTGCGTGGTGGAGCCGTAGACCTCCGGCTGACGTTTCCCGAGACGGCCGAGGTTCGGGCCGTTGACGACCTGCACCCTCACAGCAGCACCGACCCACCGCTGGGGCTCGCGTCCCGCGCGATCGCACCGTAGGCGCCGACGAGCAGCGCCGGGTCCGGGCCCTCGAGCCGACCGGGCTTGGCGAGCCCGTCGAGCACGACGAAACGCAGCAGCCCGGCGCGGTTCTTCTTGTCGGTCTGCATGCCCTTCAGCAGATCCGCGAACGCGTCCCCGTCGTACGTGGTGGGCAGGCCGACGAGTTCGAGGATGGACCGGTGCCGGTCGGCGGTGGCGTCGTCGAGGCGGCCGGCCAGCCGACCGAGTTCGGCGGCGTACACCAGGCCGACGGCCACTGCGGCGCCGTGACGCCAGCGGTACCGCTCGCGACGCTCGATCGCGTGTCCGAGGGTGTGCCCGTAGTTGAGGATCTCCCGCAGGCTCGACTCCTTGAGGTCCGCGGCGACCACCTTCGCCTTGACTTCGACGGAGCGGCGGATCAGCTCCGGGAGCACGGTTCCGGTCGGATCCAACGCGGCCTCGGGATCGGCCTCGATGAGATCGAGGATCACCGGATCGGCGATGAATCCGGTCTTGATGACCTCGGCCATGCCGGCGACTATCTCGTTGCGCGGCACCGTTTCCAGCGTCGCGAGGTCGATCAGGACCGCGGACGGCTCGTGGAACGCACCGACCAGGTTCTTGCCGGCCTCGGTGTTGATCCCGGTCTTGCCGCCGACGGCGGCGTCGACCATCGCGAGCAGGGTCGTCGGGACGTGCACGATCCGCACGCCGCGCATCCACGTCGCGGCCACGAAACCGGCGAGGTCGGTGGCGGCGCCGCCGCCGAGACTGACGATCGCGTCGCTGCGGGTCAGGCCGATCCGGCCGAGCACCTCCCAGCAGAAGCCCGCGACCGCGAGATCCTTGCCGTCCTCGGCGTCCGGAATCTCGATGCGGTGCGCATCGATCCCCTTCTCCGCCAACGCCCCTCGTACCGCTTCCGCGGTCTCGGCGAGCGGCGGCTGATGGAAGATCGCCACCGTGCGGGTGCCTTCGAGCTCCTCGACGAGGTCACCGAGCAGACCCCGCCCGATGATCACCGGGTAGGGATCGGCCGTTGCCACCTCGACGCGTACCGGTTCGGTCACTTCTCTACTGCTCCGCTTCTGTCTCGTCGTGTGCCGGGGTGCCCGGTGCGGGCCCGTCGGTCAACTTCGTCACCAACTGCTGGACCACCCGGCTCGGGCTCCGACTGTCGGTGCGCATCCGGATGGTCGCCACCTGCCGGTACAGCGGCCGACGGCGGCGCATCAGCGCGTGGTACTTCGCCTTCGGGTCGCCCCCGTTGAGCAGCGGCCGACCGGTGGTCGCACCGGTCCGCTTGAGGCCCTCCGCGACACTGATCTCCAGGTACACCACGGTATGCCCGGCAAGCCGGGTACGGGTGCGTTCGGACAGGATCGCGCCACCACCGAGGGACAGGATCCCGTCGTGCTTCTCGAGCGCCTCCCCGACCACCTGCTCCTCGATCTCCCGGAAGTGCGGCTCCCCGTCGGTCGCGAAGATCTCCGGGATGGTGCGGCCCGTCCGGCGTTCGATCTCGACGTCCGTGTCGAGCAGTTCCAGGTCGAGCGCCTGCGCGAGCCGTCGACCGATGGTCGACTTGCCCGCACCGGGCGGCCCGATCAGCACCGCACGTGGTGTCATCCGATCACCGCGGGTGACGTGCCGCGATGCCGTCGACGTAGCGCTGGAAGTTCGAGCGGGTCTCGGCGATCGAGTCGCCACCGAACTTGTCGAGCGCGGCCTGGGCCACGACCAACGCGACCATCGCCTCGGCCACGACGCCTGCCGCCGGGACCGCGCACACGTCGGAGCGCTGGTGGATCGCGACCGCTTCCTCACCGGTGGCCATGTCGATCGTGGACAACGCGCGCGGGACGGTGGAGATCGGCTTCATCGCGGCGCGGACCCGCAGGGCCTCGCCGTTGGTCATCCCGCCCTCGAGACCGCCGGCGCGGTTGGTGGAACGCAGGATGCCGTCGGGCCCCGGACGCATCTCGTCGTGTGCCGCGCTACCGCGACGGCGTGCGGTCTCGAAGCCGTCGCCGACCTCGACGCCCTTGATCGCCTGGATGCCCATCAGGGCGGCGGCCAGCTTCGAGTCGAGACGATCGGCGCCGCTGATGAACGAGCCGAGGCCGACCGGGAGACCGTGGACGATGACCTCGACGACGCCGCCGAGGGTGTCGCCGTCCTTCTTCGCTGCCTCGATCTCGGCGATCATGGAGTCTTCCGCGGCCTTGTCGAACGCGCGCACCGGGCTGGCGTCGATCGCCTCGAGGTCGCCGGCCTCCGGGCCGACGCCGACGTAGGGCTCGGACGCGCCGATCGAGATGACGTGCGAGAGCACCTCGACGCCGAAGAGCTGGCGGAGGAACTGGCGGGCGACGGTACCGGCGGCGACACGGGCCGCGGTCTCACGGGCGCTGGCGCGCTCGAGCACCGGGCGGGCATCGTCGAAGCCGTACTTGAGCATGCCCGAGTAGTCGGCGTGCCCGGGACGCGGACGGGTGAGCGGCGCGTTGCGCGCCTGGCCGGCGAGTTCGGCCTCGTCCACCGGGTCGGCGGACATGATGGTCTCCCACTTGGGCCACTCGGTGTTACCGACCTCGACCGCGATCGGTCCGCCGAGCGTGCGGCCGTGCCGTACACCGCCGATGATCGTGACCTTGTCGGCCTCGAACTTCATGCGGGCACCGCGGCCGTAGCCGAGACGACGGCGCGCGAGCTGCGCCGAGATGTCGTCGGACGTCACCTCGACGCCGGCGACCATCCCCTCGAGCATGGCTACGAGGGCGGGACCATGGGACTCTCCAGCAGTTATCCAGCGCAACACGTCCAGCATCTTTCCACGTCCGTAGGGTCACCTTCGACAGCGGGCCGTCGGTCGCACTCGCCACACCCGCCACAGGCGGGCTGTGCCGCGGTTACCGCGCCATCGGCGAATTCAGGAATCGAGTGCGGCAGCCATCGCCGCACGCGGCGCCGGCATGCCGGTGAACTGCTCCACCTGGCCGTATGCCTGGTTGAGGAGCATCGCGAGACCGCCGACGACGGTGCCGCCGGCCCGCTCGACGGCCTGCGCCAGCGGCGTCGGCCACGGGTCGTAGATCGCGTCGAGCACGAACGGTGCCCGGCCGATCGCCTCGGCCCAGGGCGCAGCCCCCACGGCCGGCACCGTACTGACGAGGGCGGCGGAGTGCGCACAGACGTCGCCGAGGCGGGCGTCGTCGAACGTCAGGTGCCGCACGTGGAGACCGACGGCCTCCCCGCAGTCCAGGGTCTCGCGCGCGCGGGCGGCATCGCGGGCCACGACGGTCACCGAGCCGACGCCCAGATCCGCGAGGGCCACCAGCGCGGGCCGGGCGGTGCCACCGGCACCGATCACGACGGCCGGCGCGCCCGAGAGGTCGCCGATCCCGCCCTCGACGAGTGCGCCGCGGACCCCGTCGACGTCGGTGCAGTCCGCCCGCCAGCCGTCGTCGATGCGCACCAGCGTGTTCGCCGACCCGATCGCGACGGCGCGGTCGGTGCGTTCGGTCGCGAACTCGAGCGCCGCCACCTTCCCGGGCATCGTCACCGACAGGCCGACCCACTCGGGCCCGAGACCCGACACCAGACCCGGCAACTGTTCGCCGGTGCACTCGATCCGCTCGTACGTCCAGTCGGTCAACCCGAGCGCACGATAGGCAGCGAGGTGCAGGTCCGGGGACTTCGAATGCGCGATCGGGCTACCGAGAACGGCAGCCTTCCTGCCTTCACGGGCCGACACGTCGATCACCTTCCACTGTCGAGAATGCCGCTCTTCTGGGCCAGTTCGATGTTCGCGAGGTGCTCTTCGTAGCTACGAGTGAAGAGCGTCGTGCCCTTCTTGTCGATCGTCACGAAGTACAGGAAGTCACCGGGCGCCGGATTCTCCACCGCGCGAAGCGCATTGATGCTCGGGGACGCAATCGGCGTCGCGGGCAGGCCCGGCATGGCGTACGTGTTCCACGGCGTGACCCGGGCACGATCGGCGTCGGTGGTCGCGACCTCGGTCGTGTCGAGTGCGTAGTTGACCGTCGAGTCGAACTGCAACGGTTGGGCGACCGCAAGCCGGTTCACCACCACCCGCGCGACCTTGTCGAAGTCCGAGGGCAACGCCTCGCGTTCGACGAGCGACGCGACGATGAGCATCTGGTACGGCGCGAGCCCGACGTTGCCACCCGCGCTCTCGAGTCCCGTCGCCTCGTAGCTCTCCGCGCTCGAACTCACCAGCTGCCGGAGAATCTCGGCGGGGGTCTGCGTGGGATCGAAATCCCAGCTGCCCGCGGCGATCAGGCCCTCGAGCTGACGATCCCGGTCCGGGACGTTCGCCACCGCTGCCCGCGCCCAGTCCGGCACGCCCAGCGCCGCGAGGTCCGGGCCCGCGCCCGCCTCGTTGAGCTGGTCGTACGTGAGGCACTTCTGCGCGTCCGCCGGGCCGACACAGCTGGCCTCGGCGATGAGGGTGTAGATGCCCTTCTTCACCGCGCCGGTCTGCACGTCGCGAGTGTCGTGGAGTTGACGCCCCTCCGAGATCACCAGCGCGCCGACGCGGGCGTCCGGCGACACGAGCGCCGACACCGCGTCCGAACCGGAGATCCGGGTGGAAATCGAGTAGTAGCCGGGCTGCACCGCACTCATCGCATCGTTGCGCAGCGCCGCCCGATAGAACGCGGCCTCGCTCTTGACGACGTCCTTCGCGGCCATCTCGTCCGCGATCTGGTTCGCCGTGTCGCCGGGATGCACCTGCACGACCACCTCGGGACCGCCCGGGCCCGCGTAGTCCGCGACATCGCGTCCGGAGACCTTGTCGTACACCGCGACCGCGGCCGCGCCCATGCCGCCGAGGAGCACCGCGCCGGCCAGCACGCCGATGATGCGGCCACGCCGCTTGCGGCGCGCGGCGGCCTGGAGTCGACGGGCCTCGCCGCGGCTGATCGGGTGGGTGCCGACCGCGGTCGGCAGGGCGCGGCGCCCGTCGTCGTACTCGTACCTGTCGTACTGGGGCTCGTATCCGTAGTCCGAGCCGTAGTCCGATGTGTGGTCCGAGGTGTAGCCCTGGTCGACGTCCGAGGCCCGGCCCCGGTCGTACGCCGGTTCGTACGGCCGGCTGTACTCGTAGCCGTAGTCGCCGTCGTGACCACCCGCGTACCGCGAGTCCGACTCGTACTCGGGACGCCCCGACGGCGGCCGTTGATCACTCACAGGGCGTCTCCCGTGGGTCGATCGCCTTCTTCCGGATCCGACACGTTCACCGCTCTGCTCCGCTCGTCCAACCATCCCTGCAAGATCGCCACCGCCGCGGCCTGATCGATCATCGGCCGCTGACCCTTGGCCTTCACCCCGCTCTCGCGCAGTGCGCGCGACGCCGTCACCGTCGTCAGACGTTCATCGGCCATCCGCACCGGGACAGGCTCGACGGCACGCCGGAGTCGCCGCGCGAACGCGGACGCCAGGTCTGCAGCCTTGCCGCGTTCACCTCGCAGGGTCTGCGGCAGACCGACGATAACCTCGACGGCCTCGTACTCCTCGACAATCGCGACAATCCGCCGGATGTCCGGCGCGTCGGGGCCCTTCTCCTTCGAGCGCGGAACGGTCTCCACCGGCGTCGCGAGGATGCAGTCGGGGTCGCACGAGGCCACCCCGATCCGCACACTCCCGACGTCGACTGCGATCCGACGCCCGCGCCCGGGGTCGTCCGCCCCAGGCCGGTCGGGACCCGACTGGGCGGAACGGTCGGGACCCGACGAGACCGGGGGCACCGCTAGGAGTTTCCTGCCAGCTCGGCGACCCGGCCCCGCACGCCCTCGAGCGCCGCCGGGATTCCGGAGACGTCGGAGCCGGAGCCCTGCGCCATGTCCGCCTTGCCGCCGCCGCGGCCACCGATCTGCGGGCCGAAGCTCGACACCAGCTCACCGGCCTTGATGCCGAGATCCTGGGCCGCCTTGGTGGTGGCGACGACGAACGGCACCTTGCCGTCGGCGTTGCCGAGCAGCACCACCACAGCGGGCTGCGTGCCGAACCGGCCCCGGATGTCGCTGACCAGACCACGCAGGTCGTTTCCGGCGACACCGTCGGGTGCCTGCTCGGCGACGAGAAGCACCTCGCCGAAGCGGTGCGCCTTGTCGACGAACGTGCCCGCCGACGCCAGCACCGCGGCCGCCTTGGTGGCCTCGAGTTCCTTCTCGGCCGCCTTCAGCCGCTCGACGAGTGCCTCGACACGACCCGGGACCTCCTCCGACGGCACCTTGAGCGACGACGCGACCCCGGCGAGGAGCGCGCGCTCCTTGGCCAGGTAGCGGTACGAGTCGAGACCGACGAACGCTTCGACGCGTCGCACGCCGGAGCCGACGGAGGACTCACCGAGCAGCGTGACCGGACCGATCTGCGCCGACGTCTGCACGTGCGTGCCGCCGCACAGCTCCATCGAGAACGGTCCGCCGATCTCCACGACGCGCACCTCGTCGCCGTAGTTCTCGCCGAAGAGCGCCATCGCGCCCATCTGCTTCGCCTTGTCCAGATCGGTGACGAAGGTGTTGACCGCGTGGTTGGCGGCGACGGCCTCGTTGGTGACGACCTCGATCTCCTGCTTCTGCGACTCCGACAGCTGGCCCTGCCAGTTGAAGTCGAAACGCAGATAGCCCGGCTTGTTGAGCGAACCGGCCTGAACGGCATTGGGGCCGAGCACCTGTCGCAGCGCGGCATGCACCATGTGGGTGCCGGAGTGGCCCTGCGTCGCGCCCTTGCGCCACTCCGGGTCGACCTGCACGAGGACGACGTCGCCCTCGGTGATCTGTCCCTCGGTCACCGAGACCTTGTGGACCCATACCTTCTTGGCGATCTTCTGCACGTCGTTGACCTTGACCCGCAGACCGTTCGCGGTGATCGTGCCGATGTCGGCGATCTGGCCGCCCGACTCCGCGTACAGCGGGCTGCGGTCGAGGATGACCTCGACGTCCTGGCCGGCGGTCGCCGTGGGGACGCGCACACCGTTCGAGATGAGCGCCAGCACGTGCGCCTCGGACACCAGCTCGTTGAAGCCGGTGAACTCCGTGGCGCCGCGGTCGACGAACTCCTTGTAGACCGTGAGATCGGTGTGCGCGTGCTTGCGTGCCTGCGCATCCTCCTTGGCTCGCTTCCGCTGTTCGGCCATCAGCGAGCGGAAGCCGTCCTCGTCGACGCTCAGGCCGGCCTCGGCCGCCATCTCGAGCGTCAGGTCGATCGGGAAACCGTAGGTGTCGTGGAGCACGAACGCCTCGTTGCCGCCGAAGACCTTCCTGCCCGCGGCCTTCACCTCGTCGGCCTCGGCCTCGAACATCTTCGAGCCGGCCGCGATGGTGCGCAGGAACGCGGTCTCCTCACCCACGGCGACACCGACGATGCGGTCGAAGTCGGTGGCGAGTTCCGGGTACGACTGGGACATCGTGTCGCGCACGACGGTCACGAATTCGCGCATGCTGGGCTTCTCGGCGCCGAGCAGCTTCGCCGACCGGATGATGCGCCGCAGCAGGCGGCGGAGCACGTAGCCACGGCCCTCGTTGCCCGGGTTGACGCCGTCGGCGATCAGCATCACAGCGGTACGCGCGTGGTCGGCGATGACGCGGAAGCGGACGTCGGCCTCGGGGTCGGTGCCGTACGTGCGGCCCGACAGCTCCTCGGCCTTGGTGATCACGGGACGGACCAGGTCGGTCTCGTAGACGTTGTCGACGCCCTGCAGCAGGAACGCGACACGCTCGACACCCATACCGGTGTCGATGTTCTGCTTGGGCAGCGGGCCGAGGATCTCGAAGTCGTCCTTCCCGGTGCCCTCCCCTCGCTCGTTCTGCATGAACACGAGGTTCCAGATCTCGAGGTAGCGGTCCTCGTCGGCCTCGGGGCCACCCTCGGCACCGTACTCGGGACCGCGGTCGTAGTAGATCTCCGAGCAGGGGCCGCACGGGCCGGGCACGCCCATCGACCAGTAGTTGTCGGCCATGCCACGGCGCTGGATGCGCTCGTCGGGGATGCCGGCCTCTTCCTTCCAGATGTCGCGGGCCTCGTCGTCGTCGAGGTAGACGGTGACCCACAGCCGCTCGGGATCGAAGCCGTAGCCGCCGTCCTCGACGCTGTTCGTCAACAGCGCCCACGCATGCTTGATCGCGCCGCGCTTGAAGTAGTCGCCGAAGCTGAAGTTGCCGGCCATCTGGAAGAACGTGTTGTGGCGGGTGGTGACGCCGACGTTCTCGATGTCACCGGTGCGCACACACTTCTGCACGCTGGTCGCGGTGTCGTAGGGCGGAGTCTGCTGGCCGAGGAAGAACGGCTTGAACTGCACCATGCCGGCGTTGACGAACAGCAGGTTCGGATCGTCGAAGATCAGCGAGGCGCTGGGCACCTCGGTGTGGCCCGCCTTGACGAAATGGTCGAGGAAGCGCCTACGGATCTCGTGGGTCTGCACCTGGGTTCGTCCTAACGTATGTCCGTCGAAATGTCACAGTGTTCGGCAAGCAGATATCGGCACCGAGGCGCGAATCAGCCATGGGCAAGCTTAACGCCCCGGCGCTCGCCATTTATTCGGCGGCGACCGAGGTGGTCGACCGAACCGCGGATCAGCGTCCGCGCACGATCCTCCGGAGCTTCCCGACCCGCGCCGAGATCTCCCTCTCGGCGCCGTGAGTGGTCGGTTCGTAGTAGTCGACACCCACCAGCTCGTCCGGCGGGTACTGCTGTGGAAGGACACCGTCGGCGTGGTCGTGCGGGTACTTGTAACCGACCGCGTTCCCGAGCTGGGCGGCGCCGGCGTAGTGACCGTCCCGCAGGTGCGGCGGCACGAGACCTGCCTTACCGGCCGCGACGTCCGCCATCGCCGCGCCCAGCGCCGCGATCACCGCTCCGGACTTGGGCGCGGTCGCGAGATGGATGGTGGCCTGCGCCAGGGCGAGCCGCGCCTCCGGCATCCCGATGAGCTGCACCGCCTGCGCCGCGGCGGTCGCGGTCTGCAGCGCCGTCGGGTCGGCCATGCCGATGTCCTCGCTGGCATGCACGACGAGCCGGCGGGCGATGAATCGCGGATCCTCCCCTGCCGTGATCATCCGGGCCAGGTAGTGCAGCGCGGCGTCGACGTCGGAGCCACGGATGGATTTGATGAACGCGCTGATGACGTCGTAGTGCTGGTCGCCGTCGCGGTCGTAGCGGACGGCAGCCTTGTCGACGCTCGATTCGACGGTCTCGAGGTCGAGCAGCGCCGGGCGCTCGTCGGTCCGATCCAGCGCCGTGCCGGCCGCCGCTTCCAGGGCGGTCAACGCCCGGCGCGCGTCACCGGCGGCCAACCGGACCAGGTGCTCGAGCGCGTCGTCGGCGATCTCGACGGAGCCGCCGAGCCCCCGCTCGTCGGCGCGGGCCCGTTCGATGACCAGCCGGATGTCGTCGGACGTGAGGGACTGCAGCTGCAGCACCAACGACCTCGACAGCAGCGGCGAGACCACCGAGAACGACGGGTTCTCCGTGGTGGCCGCGACGAGCAACACGATGCGGTTCTCGACCGCGGCGAGCAACGCATCCTGCTGGGTCTTGGAGAAGCGATGGACCTCGTCGATGAACAGGACCGTCTGCTCACCCTGGAGCAGGCGTCGGCGGGCCAGTTCGATGACGCCCCGCACTTCTTTCACACCCGCCGACAGCGCCGACAACGCCTCGAACTTGCGTCCGGTGGCACCGGAGATGAGCGACGCCAGCGTGGTCTTCCCGGTGCCGGGCGGGCCGTAGAGCAGCACCGACGAGGCGCCGGAGCCTTCGACGAGACGGCGCAGCGGGGCCCCCGGTGCGAGCAGATGCTGCTGGCCGACTACCTCGGACAGCGCCGCGGGCCGCATCCGAACGGCCAGCGGGGCCCCCGGATGAGACGTCGGCGCCGAGCGCGGAACCGACGTGAGGGGCTCGGGTTCCGGCTCGGCGGCGGGGGCCTCGAACAGGCCCGTATCGCTGCCCGGGTCCGTGTCGCCGAAGAAATCAGTCACGCCCCGACGCTACTAGCCGACACCGACGCACCGAGCCGGCTGCACTCAGGAGTGAGCGCGCGCACGGAGGGTCTCGTCGGACGTCGGCGCACGCAGCAACCCCACCCAGGCGTCGATGCACGCCGAGAGCTCGCCGCGATCGGGGGACCCGCTCGAGCGGGCGATTCGCGCCAGCGTCCGCAGCGCGCTCTCGTAGACCATCATGATCCGCTGCAGGCGGACCTCGTCCCGAAGATCATCGAGGGCCTCGCGTAGAGCCTGGTCCACGGCGAGGCCACTCGCGGTCACGGTGGGATCCGCGGAGCCGAACACGCTTCCCAGGATCTCGGCGTCCAGCAGTCGGTCGAGCAGGCCGACGTAGTGATTTCCCTCGCGCACGCTGTCGGCGAGCGGTTGCACGAGGCACCACAGGGCGTCGCGAACGGTCAGCCGACCGTCGGCGGTCCTCCGCTCGCCGATCATCCGCTCGCGGTGCGCGTTGACGGCCGGCAGGCGGTGCTCGAGGACCGCTTCGAGCAGTTTCTCCTTCGACCCGAAGTAGTAGCCGATCACCGATGCATTGTGTTGACCTGCGGCACTGCGGATCTCGGCGAGCGTGACGGCGTCGTAGCCGCGCTGGGCGAACAACCGTTCGGCTGTCTCCACCAGGAGGACGCGCGTTTCCTGGCCGGCGCTGTAGCGGCCGCGTCTGGCAGTCATGGCTGCTCACCCTAATCGCGTCGGATCTCGGGTCGACGTGCCGACGCCGAAGCGCGTCCTGCGCTCACGAATATCGCGCGGCCGCCGATCTGTAAACCCCTGGACGCACACGGAGCGAATCCATTCCAGAAATTAATACTCGGCAACTACTTTGACGATCATCCCAGTCCCCCAAACAGATTCGAGGACGACCGATGACGACACTCGAAGCCGCCACGGTGACCGTCACACCGTTGGCCGGAGCGATCGGCGCCGAGGTGCGCGGTCTCCACGTGGCCGCCCTGTCCGGCGCCGACGTCGAGCTCGTCCGGACGGCCCTGCACGACCACGGGGTGCTGTTCTTCCCCGAGCAGGGCGTCGACCCCGCCACCCACCGGGCTTTCGCGCAGCACTTCGGCGACATCGTGTATCCGCACGAGCACCTCGCTCACCTCGGCGACGAGGGCTACCGCGAGATCAGTGTGATCAGCACCGACAACGGCAGCGCCTACCAGGCCAACCGTTGGCACTGCGACGTCGCGTGGAGAGCCGAGCCGTCACGTTTCAGCATCCTGCACATGCAGGTGCTCCCGGAGGTCGGCGGCGACACGCTGTGGTCCAACCAGTACGCGGCGCTCGACGCACTCTCGCCCCCGATCCGCGAAGCGCTGTACGGACTCACTGCGACGCATCGGATCGCGCCACTGCCGAACGTCCCCGAGGCGAGGCACCCGCTGGTGATCCGGCATCCGGAGACAGGACGCGAGGCGCTGTTCGTCAACGACCTCTTCACTTCCGCGATCGACGGGGTCACCGAGGACGAGAGCCGGGCGCTGCTCGGACTGCTGAAGACGGTGTCGATCAGGCCCGAGTTCACCGTCCGCCGCCGCTGGAGCGTAGGGGACATCGCTGTCTGGGACAACCACTTCGTCCAGCACAACGCCATCTACGACTACGGCGACGAGCCGCGTCGGATCCATCGCATCGAGGTCGCGCCCGAGGCACCCGTCCCCGCGCGCTGACACAGCACAGGCCGTACCCGTCACCCACAGCAGAGGAGCAATCGTGACCACCGTCGAGACCCGCCCGTCCACCGCGCACGACATCTACGCCGCCGGCGGCATCACCGTCACCCGACTCGGCGAGAACATCGGCGCCCTGATCGAGGGCGTGCACGTCTCCGGGGACATCCCCGCCGAGACCGCGTACGCGATCCGCTACGCCCTCGCCGCGAACAAGGTCGTCGTCTTCCGCGGCCAGCACCACGTCACCGACGACATCCAGTACCGGTTCGCCGGGACCCTCGGCTCGCAGACCACCACCCATCCGACGCTGACGTCCGAGGACAACCGGACGCTCGTCATCGAGGGCGCCGCCAACAGCTGGCACACCGACGTCAGCTTCGTCGACCGGATCCCGAAGGCATCGATCCTGCGAGCGGTCGACATCCCGCCCTACGGTGGCGCCACCACGTGGGCCTCGACCACCGCGGCTTACGAGCAGCTTCCCGCCCCCCTGAAGGCCCTCGTGGACAGCCTGTGGGCGGTGCACTCGAACGAGTACGACTACGCAGGCGTACACGCCGACCGCAAGGGCATCGCGGTCAACCGTCACGAGACGATGCAGAACTTCACGCGCCTGAAGTTCGAGATCGAGCACCCGGTCGTGCGCGTGCATCCCGAAACCGGCGAGCGGTCGCTGCTCCTCGGTCATTTCGTCAAGAACTTCGTGGGACTCAAGACCAACGAGTCGGCTGCACTGTTCCAGCTCCTGCAGGAGCGCGTCGTTCGGCTCGAGAACACGTTGCGCTGGGCCTGGGCGCCGGGCGATCTGGTGATCTGGGACAACCGCGCGACCCAGCACTACGGCATCGCGGACTTCGGCACCCACAAGCGCAGCGTGCACCGGGTGACCCTGGCCGGCGACGTCCCGGTATCGGTCGACGGGGATGCCAGCCGCATCCTCACCGGCGACGCGTCGCATTTCTCGGTCGTCGACACCCCCGACCGTTTCCCCGGCTTCGACGCCTGACCCACCTGGACCGGGGAAGGAACCGAGCGCAATTCACCTTCGGCGCCTTCGCGACGGAGGAGAATTGCGGCACCGCGGCGCACTTCTCGAATCCGATTCGCCACCGGTCGTCACCCGCGGCGGCTCGACGTCAGCGGCAGCAGCTTCAGCACCTACCGGGCGAATTCCCGGACCTCTCGGACCGGCGCGCGACGGTTCGTTCAGAACAGAGGAGAGCCCCGATGGATCGCACTCAGCTACCGATTCACCTCACCCCGGAGACCGTCGACGCCGCGCACGACGTCCGCGATCAGCAGGTGCCCTTCCCCGGGCCCCCGAGAGTGACCGCACCCGAGGGTGCACCCAACGTGCTGGTGATTCTGCTCGACGACATGGGCTTCGGTGCCTCGTCGGCCTTCGGCGGGCCGTGCTCGATGCCGGTGGCCGAGCAGTTGGCGGCCGACGGGCTGAGGTTCAACCGCTTCCACACCACGGCGATCTGCTCACCGACGCGGGCGGCGCTGCTCAGGGGGCGAAACCACCACAGCGTGGGAATGGGAGTCGTCACCGATTTCTCCTCCAGCGCACCGGGCTACACGGGTGTCCGACCGCTGGACGCCGCTCCGCTGGCGCGGACCCTGCGGGAGAACGGCTACGCGACCGGCGTGTTCGGCAAGTGGCACCAAATCCCGCAGGACGAGATCACTCCCGTCGGCCCGTTCACGCACTGGCCGACTCGGGAGGGCTTCGACACCTTCTACGGGATCATCGGCGGGGCCGACGATCAATTCCACCCGAACCTGTACTCCGGCACCGCGCAGGTGGAGCCGCCGTCGACGCCGGAGCAGGGTTATCACCTCTCCGAGGACCTCGTCGACAAGACCAGGGACTGGATCCGATCGGTGCGCGACGTGGACAAGGACCGTCCCTGGTTCGCCTACCTGCCTTTCGGCGCCACCCACTCCCCCTTCCAGGTTCCGGATTCGTGGCGGGACCGGTACCGCGGGAAGTTCGGCCACGGCTGGGACGCGCAACGTGAGCAGACCCTCGAGCGGCAGAAGGAGCTGGGCGTCGTCCCGCCCGGCACGCTCCTGTCGCCCTGGCCCGACGGCGCCCCGCACTGGGACGAGCTCGACGACGACGGTCGCGTCGTCGCGGAACGGCTCATGGAGATGTACGCGGCGTTCGCCGAGCACACCGACGAGCAGGTCGGTCGGCTGGTCGAGTCTCTCCGCGCCGCCGGGGAGCTCGAGAACACGGTGGTCTTCTACATCCTGGGCGACAACGGCGCGTCCTGCGAGGGACGCCTGACAGGCACGTTCAACGAGTCGCGGACCTACAACGGACTGCCGGAAACCGCCGCCGAGATTCGGGATCGCCTCGACGAGATCGGGGGTCCGACCAGCTACGTGAACTACCCCGTCGGTTGGGCCCTGGCGATGGACACCCCCTTCCAGTGGACGAAGCAGGTCGCGTCGCACTTCGGTGGAACGCGCAACGGGCTCGTCGTGCACTGGCCGAAGGGGATCTCCGATCGAGGTGGCGTCCGCACACAATGGCACCACGTCATCGACGTGGCACCGACCATCCTGGAGGCCGCCGGGATCCCGCATCCCGACCGGGTCGACGGGATCGCCCAGCGCCCCATCGAGGGCACCTCGATGCTGTACGCCCTGCGCGACGGCGCCGCGCCGGACCGGCACCTCACCCAGTACTTCGAGATCTTCGGCAACCGCGGAATCTTCCACGACGGCTGGACCGCGGTCACCAAGCACCGTTCTCCGTGGGACCTGTCGCGAACCGACCCCATCCCGTTCGACCAGGACACGTGGGAGCTGTACGACATCACCCGTGACTTCTCCCAAGCCACCGATCTGGCCTCCGAGTACCCGGAACGGCTGGCCGCGCTGCAAGAGCTGTTCCTGGAGCAGGCACGGCTACACCAGGTGCTGCCGCTCGACGACCGAGGCATCGAACGAATGGACGCGGCCGTCGCAGGGCGCCGCGTCCCCGACCTGGGCGGGCGGGTCACCGTGCCGGCCGGCACACGGCGACTACCGACCGCCGCATTCCCCAGCACATCGAACACGTCGTTTCGGCTGAGCGTGCCCGTAGTGGCCGACAGTGCCGAGTCCGACGGCGTTCTGGTGAGCCTGGGCAACTCCTTCAACGGGCTGTCCTTCTACGTCCGGGAAGGGGTGGTGACGTTCGCCCACAACCTGTGCAGCCTGGTCACCACGCACGTACGCGCCACCGAGTCGCTCACGGCCGGCGAACACCTGCTCGAGTACCTGTTCGCCTATGACGGCGGAGGCATCGGGCGGGGCGGGACCGGTCGCATCCTCGTCGACGGTCGGATCGTCGGGGAGGGTCGCGTCGAACGCACGGCCCTGTTCGGGTCCGGTCGGCTGACGGTGGGTGCGAACCCGGGCACGCCGGTCACCTCCGACTACGCCCGCGGCGACGAGTACCGGTACACCGGTCGGATCGGCGAGGTCACTCTCGAGACCGAAGCAGCCGGCAGCCGCCCCACCGACGCTCAGCGGCTCGCGGCGGAGCTCGTCACGCACTGACCGCGCGACGGTCCTGTGAGCGGCCCTGTAAAGGATTCGACGCACGTGGATCCGATACCTCCGTAATTTAATTCCTCCCAATTACTTTGATCCTCGGAGCTTTTCAGCCCAGGCGCGCCGACATCCCGATCGACGCCCCCACCTCGCCCCTGCGAGTTCACCTCCACACGGCCCCGAAAGGACCCCCTGTGTTCAGCCGTCCCGCGCTCCCCCGGAGTCGCTCCCTACTGGGAGCCCTCGTCCTGTCCGTCGTCGGCGTCCTCGGCGCCGCGGGGTGCAACTCCGCGGTCGACCAGGCCGGCGCCGACACCCGTACCGAGGTCACGGAGGGCGGTATCCTTCGAATCGGTGACGGTGGTGATCTGACCCCCGCGTCGCTGTACTCGGGCGCCCCCGCGCAGGCCACCATCACCGGACTGGTCTACGACACCCTCATCCGCTACCCCGCCGACAGCCTCGATCCGCAGCCGAAACTGGCGACGTCCTGGACGGTCTCCGAGGACAAGCTGTCCGTGCACCTGGAGTTGCGCGACGACGTCACCTTCCACAACGGCAAGCCGTTCACCTCGGCGGACGTCGAGTCCAGCATCCGGACGTACGCCGATCCGGCCCGGTCCGGGCAGCTCGCCCGCACAGCCGCCCTGGTCACGGGCTTCGACACCAGCGATCCGCACGCGATCACGCTCACGCTTGCCAGGCCCGCCGGCAACTTCCTCGACCTCTTCGACGTCATGCCGATCATCGACGTCGACACACTGCCCGACCTCGATACCGGCAAGGGGTACAACGGGACCGGTGCGTTCCGGTTCGCCGCCTGGAAGCCGGGGGCGTCGATCACTTTCGACGCCAACGAACAGTACTGGGACGGCGCGCCGCACCTCGACGGGGTGGAGTACGTCATCGTCCCCGACGCCCAGACGCGGGTGTCGCAGCTGCGCTCCGGCCAACTCGACCTGCTGCTCAACGTCGCGCCCCGCGACGCCGACCAACTGGGCGCCGATCCCGGTTTCCGGGTGGTCGACCAGACCGGTGTGCAGCGCACCGCCTACATCGGCGCCAATGTGCAGGCGCCGGGACTCGGCGACATCCGGCTTCGCCAGGCGATCGCCCACGCGGTGGATCGAGACCGGATCGTCGCCGACGTCTACCAGGGGCACGGGGATCTCGCCAACCTGCCGTGGCCGCAGTATTCGCCCGCATTCGACGCGGACCTGAACGGCACGTACGACCACGACACCGAGAAGGCCAAGGCACTGGTCGGCGAGGTCGGCAGCGTGCCGGTCATCCCCGTCGCCTACACGGCGGGATCCACCGAATCCGAGGCGGTCGCGCAGATCGTGCAGGCCGACCTCGCCGCGGTCGGGATCGAGACCACCCTCCAGCCCCAGGATCAGGCCACCACCCTCAAGAACCTGATCGCGGGCACCTACGGCGGCCTGTGGATCACCGAACACACCTTCGCGCAGTACACACCGGCAACCCTGCCCACCAGCGCCTACGTCTACAACGCGAACAAGAACACGTCGAACTTCATCGACCCCGGATACCAGGCCGCCGTCGAAAGGGTCTGGGGGATCACCGATCCGAGCAGTACTGACGCCGAGGACGCATACCGCGCACTGAACACCGAGCTGCTCGACAACGCCTTCGTGATCGGCCTGTTCAACCACGAGAACGAGCTGGCCGCGTCCGCCGCCCTCCAGGGCGTGGGCTGGACCAAGAAGGGCGAGCTCGACCTGAGCGACGCCTACCTGGGTGGGTGACCGACGATGCTGCGCTACAGCCTCCGTCGGATCCCGTCCGCGTTGATCGTGCTCGCCATCGGTTCGGTCGTGATCTTCACCCTGCTGCGGCTGGTACCGGGCGACCCGGCCCAGATCCTCGCCGGCCCCGACTCCTCTCCCGAAGCACTCGAGTCGATCCGTGACGACCTCGGTCTGACCGGCTCCCAAGTCGGCCAGTACTTCTCATGGCTCGGTGGTGTCGCTTCCTTCGATCTCGGGCATTCGCTGATTCTCGGTGGCGACATCGGCTCCCTGCTGCTCGACGCGCTCGGCAACACCGTCGTCCTCGCGGCGGCGGCGCTGCTGCTCGCCGTCGTCATCGCCTTCACCATGAGCACGGTCTCGGTGATCGTCGACCGGCGCTGGCTCAACAGCGTCGTCACCGGGTTCGGCACCGTGGCCGTCGCGATCCCCAACTTCGTCACCGGCACGATCCTGGTGGTGCTGTTCGGTGTGGTGTGGGCGGTGTTGCCCGCGGGAGGTGTGCCGAGGAGCGGCTTTCTCGACGACCCCGGAATCTCCGTGCAGTACCTGATCCTCCCCGCCGTGTGCCTGGCTCTGCCGATCGCAGCAGCGCTCACCCGGTTCCTCACCGAATCGCTGCGCAGCCAACTCGCCGAACCGTACGTCACCACGGCCCGCGCGCTCGGGATCTCACGCCGGCGCATCGTGCTGACCCAGGCCCTGCCCAATGCGCTGCCGTCGACGGTCACGGTACTGGGCATGCAGGTCGGGCATCTGCTCGGCGGAACCGTTCTCGTCGAGGCGATCTTCGCTTGGCCCGGACTCGGGCACCTGATCGAGCGGGCCATCTCGAGCCGTGACTACCCGGTGGTGCAGGTGATGCTGCTGTTCTCCGTCGGGTTGTTCGTCGCCGTCCAATTGATCACCGATCTCGTCAACGCCTGGCTCGATCCGCGCATCCGGCTGGGTGGTCACGCATGAGCGCAATTGTGGACGCCGCACCGGACGAGACCGCCGTCACCACCGATCGGCGCAGTCGCTGGGCCGCGTTGCGCACGGGTCGCGGGTCGGCCGGTGTGGTCCTGGTGACCATCGTTGCGCTCGCCGGCCTCGCTGCGCCCTGGCTCGCACCGTACGCACCCGACGAACAGACCGCCGGCGCGGCGCTGCTCGGACCGAGCGGTGAGCATCTCCTCGGCACCGACTCCGTCGGGCGCGACATCCTGTCCCGGACCCTCTACGGCATCCGGATCGATCTCGTAGTGATCTTCCTGGCGGTGCCGGCCGGAGCGGTGATCGGTTCGCTGCTCGGCCTCGCCGCGACCCGGGACGGCCGGATCGACACCGTTGTCCAACGCGCGTTCGACTTGATCCTCGCGTTCCCGACCATCGTCCTCGCGATCGCGCTCACGATGGTCATCGGTCCCGGCGTCTGGACGATCGCGACGGTGATCGTGCTTGCGGAGATCCCGGTGTTCGGTCGGCTGACCCGGACGTCGGTGCTCACGGTACGGCAGGCGCCCTACGTCGAAGCCGCGAGAACGCTCGGAGCCGAGGAGGGATGGATCCTGCGCCGACACGTCCTGCCCAACTGCCTCGAACCACTGACAGTGCAACTCGCGCTGGCGATGTCGGTGGGGGTGTTCATCGAGGGAGCCATGAGCTTCCTCGGCCTAGGTATCACTCCGCCGGCCCCGTCGCTCGGTTCCCTCATCAAGGAGGGGACGCAGAATGCGTACCACTCACCGTTCTTCGTCGTCGGCCCCCTCGCGGTCGTCGTCGTCCTGGTACTAGGACTGCTCCTGATCTCGCAAGCCCTCGCCGCCCGGTCACGGCTGCGGTGAACCACCATTCCAAGGACTCTCGTGACCACTCGACTACTCGACATCCGCGACCTGACGATCGCCTTCGGGGCGGCACGACCCGCCGTCGATTCCGCCTCCCTCGACGTCGACCGCGGCGAGATCGTGGCCCTGGTCGGCGAATCCGGCTCCGGCAAGTCCATGACCGCCCGCGCGATCCTCGGTCTCCTGCCCGACGGCGCGACTCCCCGAGGGTCGATCGTCCTCGACGGCGCTGAAATGATCGGTGTCCCCGACGCCGACTTCGCCCGCGTGCGCGGCAACACGGTGTCGCTGATCTTCCAGGAGCCGCAGAGCGCGCTGAACCCCGTACGCCGCGTCGGCTGGCAGCTACGGGAGGCGATCCGCGCACACCGGAAGACATCGAGGGCAGGCGCCCGAGCGGCGGCAGTGGACCTGCTCCGGCAGGTGGAGATCCCCGACCCCGAGCGACGCGTGGACTACTACCCGCACCAACTATCCGGGGGGCAGAAGCAACGGGTCGCGATCGCGCTCGCCCTGGCGGGCGAACCCGATCTGCTCGTCGCCGACGAGCCCACCACAGCCCTCGACGTCACGGTCCAGGCCGAGATCCTGGCGCTGCTCGACCGCCTGCGCGCCCGAACCGGCATGGGCATCCTGCTCATCACTCACAACATGGGTGTCGTGGCGCAGCACGCCGACCGTGTCGTCGTCATGCGCGCCGGCCGGGTCGTCGAAACGGGCAGTGTGCACGCGGTGTTCGACGCCCCGACACACCCGTACACCCGATCCCTGCTGGCGGCGGTTCCGCGACTACCCGAGGAGGCGGCCGTGACGCCGCCTCCGACGTCCGGTGCCGATGTCGTGCTCGAGTTCGACGCGGCCACGGTCACGTACCCGGCACGGCACGGAAGTCCCGCCTTCCGTGCCGTCGACCAGGTGAGCCTCACGGTCCGCCGCGGCGAAGTTCTCGGGCTCGTGGGGGAATCAGGTTCCGGCAAGACCACCCTCGGGCGGGCCGCGGTGGGACTCGTACCGCTCACCGGGGGCCGGGTGCTGGTCGAAGGGCTCGATCTCGGCGAGATCACCGCCCGGCATCTCCGCGAACTGCGGCGCGACGTGGCGTTCGTCCAGCAGGATCCCGCGACCTCCCTCGATCCCCGGCTGACGATCGGCGCAAGTGTTCGCGAGCCGCTCGACGTGCACGGCGTCGGCTCCGCGGCCGACCGCCGCCGTCGCGTGCTCGAACTCCTCGACGCCGTCCGGTTGCCCGCCGCCTTCGCCGACCGCCTCCCGCACCAACTCTCGGGTGGACAGCGCCAGCGGATCGCGCTGGCCCGCGCTCTCGCGCTTCGGCCGAAGCTGCTCATCGCGGACGAACCGACGAGCGCTCTCGACGTGTCCGTGCAGGCCGAGGTGCTCGAATTGTTCACCGCGATCCAGCAGGACCTGGGGTTCGCATGCCTGTTCGTCAGCCACGACTTGGCGGTGGTCCACCAGGTCGCCGATCGGGTCGCGGTCCTGCGGTCCGGGTCGGTGATCGAGGCGGGACCGGTGGATACCGTGTTCACGACACCCCACGACCCCTACACCCGGGCACTGATCGACGCGGTGCCGTTGCCCGATCCGTCGCGTCGAGACGTCCGCTCCGCCGACCGGCAACCAGCCGCGGTGTGACGCCGAACGCGCGGACCGGGCAGGGCGCAGGACGTCACCGCCGAAACGCGCCCGGTCAGCGGCCGAACAGCGATGCGAAGAAGCCCGACTTGGCCGGCTTCTCGCACGTGCAACGCTCACTCGCCGGGACCGTCCGCATGACGCTGTCGACGTGCTGGCCGCAGCCGCCCCACGTGGTCTTGGAGCAGGTCTTGCAGGTGACGGGGTAACACACGATGAATCTCCTCGGGGATGTTGCGGATCGTGCCGTCAACAATACCCCCTGGGGTATCCACGACAATGTGCTTGTGCCCACACCCCCCGAGCCGGGGTCAGCGCCGCTGTGTGGTCGATCGGATCCGGTCGAGGGGCCCCGAGAGCTCGAGACGCCGGCGCAGGACCGGGTTGTCGGTGGCCTGGCTTGCGTGGCACGCGATGGCAGCAGCCTGCATCTCCCGATCGACGGCCACATCGAGCACGTCGTCACCCTCGAACCCGGCGAAGGCCGCGCCGAACTCGCGGTTCAGTGCGTCGGCGACGGCCGGTGCCACGCCCCACTCGAGCACCCGCAGACCTCGTTCACGCGCGACGCGGACAGCGGACGCCGTCGCCGCACGATGGTCGGGATGACCTGTGACGCCGCTCGACTCGAACACGACCAGCGTCGCGGCCGTTCCGAGCGCATCGACCACCACCGCGTCGAGCGCGTCGGGGTCCACCCCGTCCAGACCGCCGTCGGGGAAGTCCAGAAGAGCGACGTCGCCGATTCCGAGGCCGGCGGCGGCGGCCGACAGCTCGTCGCGTCGTATCTCCGCGAGGTCCACGACAGCGCCGAGCGTGCTGGCCTCGCCGGCCGTCAGGCACAACACGCGAATGTCGGCGCCGAGCACCGCCAGCGCGGCCAGCACCCCGCCCAATCCGAAACTCTCGTCGTCCGGATGCGCCACCACCACGAGCGACGGACCGCCCGCAGCGATCTCACCCAGAACCGCGTCCGCTGTACCCGTGTCCATGCCGAATCCCTTCCGAGTCGCTCCAGTCTCGTCCACCGATCGCCACACCACAGTCGGAACCGCCGAACGGACACAATTCGGCCAGCCTCCACACAATCGGGGTTTACGTTGTAAAGTGATTACTACCTGCAGTCTTTACAGTGTAAGGAGATGGATGGGCACGACGGCCGCACACCCGCGTGTGTCCCGGACGATGTCGATGTTGTGGACGCCCCCGGGCGAGGAGCACACCTCACAGACGGGTCTGACGCTTGCCGCGATCATCGACACCGCCACCGCGATCGCCGACGAACGCGGTGACACCGCGGTGCCGCTGCGCGCGATCGGCAAGCGCCTCGGATGTAGCGCGATGGCGCTCTACACCTACGTCGACGGGAAGGACGAACTGCTCGACCTGATGTACGACCGGGCCCACCGAGAGTTCGGGACGGCGGCCCCGGTTTCGGTGATCGAATGGACCGAGCGGCTCCTGGAGCTCTATCTCGCCCACCCGTGGCTACTCGACATCGCGCCCGCCCGCCCGGTGCTCGGACCCCATCAGCAGCAGGCCTTCGAGCTTCTCCTCGGCACACTCGTGCCCTACGGCTTCGATCGCCGGGACATCGTGGCGATCGCCTCGTCGGCGTACTCGCTTCCCGCCGCGGCCGCACGGACGATCGTCGATGCGAGGCGCGCGCGGTCGGCCGGCGAGGACGCCGGAGAACCGTCGTGGAATCCCCGTCTGGAGGCACTGGCCGCGGCCGCGCCCGACTTCGCCGAGAGATTCCCTCTTGCGAGCGGGCTCGGACACGGGGCTCCCGGCGGTGGTGTGCCCAGCATGGAACAGGCGGCACGAGAGAACCTGCGTCGCTCCGTCGAGCTGCTGGTCGCCGGCGCCTCGGATCGGGAAGACTCCGCGGACGCCGGCTGACGAGCTGTCGGTCAGCGCATGCGTTCGCGCAGACGCGCGAGGACCTGCGTGGCGTGCTCCGCAACGGCCTCGTGGCCGGTCTGCTCCGCGAACGTCGCCAGGCTCCCCCATCGCGCCTGCAGAGCCTCGGCTCGCGGCGCGGAGAGCTGGTGGCCCCGCACGGCCGCGATGCGCGTGTAATCCTCCGGCAGGAACAGGAAGGTGCTCAGCCACACCCACACGAGCTGGGCGTCGAGAACGCGCTCGGTGAGGAAGTCGTCGTCCGCGAGGGCTGGCCACATACCGACGACCTCGGCGCGCCAGGCCTCGGTCATCGCCCGCGCCCGCTCGTACGACAACTCGATGCTGCACAGACAGGCGGGGAACGAGACGAGCGCGTAAGCCAGATCGAGGGTGGCGTCGCGGAAGCCGCCCCATTCGTAGTCCAGGAAGCGGACACCCTCGTCGTTCACGATGATGTTGTCCGGGCACAGATCCGACGGACTGAAGGCGCGGAATCGGCCCCCGCCGAACAGCTTGCCGGCCCGGGCCGCGACGTCGAGCACGGCCGGCGAGACCTCGACCCCGAGCTGCTCGGCCAGCAGCGCCGGCACCGTCTCGAGCGAGGCTGCGGCCTGCTCCGCGACCACATCTCCGCAATGGGCCACCTCGGCGCGCCGCAGCAGCGCCGTGAAGTCCTCTTCGCGACCCACCGTGGCCGCGTGCATCCGGCCGAGGGCCTGCGCCATCGCCATCAGCGAGTTCGTGACCGAGTCGGGATCGGAGTGCTTGAGCAGCGTCGCGAACGGCGTGGAATCGCCGAGGTCGCCGAGAACGAGCAGGCGCGTCTCGAAGTCGTAGGCGAGCAGCTCCGCGCCGGGCCGATTCTCCGTAGCGAGCGCCGTGGCGAACTGGTACGACACCGCTTCCCGCAGGAAGGCGACATCGACGGAGTTGTCGTCGACGCCGTCGAACTCGATCCGCCGCGGGTCGGCCGCCTTGCGGGACGATTCGCGTACCTGCTTGAGAACGAGCGTCCGGGGCAGGGAGAACGGGTTCTCGGCGACGCGGACTCGGAGCACGATCGTGCGGCCGCTCCCCCCGAGATCGACTGGGTCGACGAGTCGGACAGCGGCGCCCGTGCGACGGGCGAGCAACTTCTCGGCTGCGGCAACGACCTCGGAGAGGGGTTCCGCCAATATTGCGGTCATCGCCCCCCAACCTACCTGGCCGACTCGTTCGAGGCCGGGCATTCGGGATCAGGAACGCGGCGCCCAGGGCGCTGACCTGGGAATATTGTGTGTTGCAGCTCGGTCACGACGCGTGCGCGTCTGCTGGAGGAGCAGCACCGCGATGGCCGCGATCACAATTCCGGTCAGATTGACGCCGAGCTGGAGCGCCGACATCGCCGCCACCCGCCACTCGCCGAGGGTGGCGGCAACCGCCGTGAAACCGGCCGCGGGGACCGTCGTCACCGAGATGAACACGCCGACCAGCGCCGCCGACTTCGCGGAGACGAGGGCCAGCATGCCCGCGGCGCCGGCGAGCAGGGCGACGATGAACGACGACAGTCCGACCCGGTAGATGAAGTCGACCTGGTGCAGGTCCTCGATCGTCGCGAGGTCGACCCAGCCCAGCAACTTGGCTATCAGCGTGCACGCCACCGTGACGGCGATGGCGAACGGAAAGCCGGCCACCAACGCGATCAAGGAACGGCGGGCCAGGCTGAACTTCCTGCGGGCGACTGCGACCGCGAGCGCGGCGAGTGGTCCGAATTCCGGCCCCACCACCATCGCCCCCACGATCGTCACCGGCGAGTCCGTCACGATGCCCACCGACGCCAGCAGACACGCAATGGTGAGGAACGCCAGGAACGTGACGTTGAGCGTCGACTCCTCGCGGGTCCGGGAGATCAGTTCCTCCCAGACGACCGTGTCGTCCGGGTCGCCGGGAGCCGCTTGTTCGGCCGCCCGCGCCGAATCCGAGAGCACCGTCTCCGTCGGCACCAACGTGATGGCGCCGATGTGTTCCATTCGCAGCGCGTGGAGTTGATCGAGCACTTCGTTGGCCGACTCGCGCGCGATGTCCGCCTGGACCACGTCACCGGCGGGCTCCACTGCGGAGCCCCGCGCCACCGTGATGTGGGTGGCGCCGGGCTCCTCCTCGAGCAGTGCGAGAACCTCGTCGGTGAAGTCCGCCGGACAGATCACGCGCAGATGCAGCACGTGTGTTCCCCCCGCCCCGGTGTCCTACTCGGACTCGGCTGCCGCAGGTTCGGGCTTGGCGTCGATGCCGGATTCCTTGCGCTGGAGTTCGGTAATGGGTGCGGGCGCGTCGGTGAGCGGGTCGACGCCGCCTCCCGACTTCGGGAAGGCGATGACCTCGCGGATCGAATCGACTCCCGCGAGGAGCGCGGTGATGCGGTCCCAACCGAACGCGATGCCGCCGTGCGGCGGGGCGCCGAACGCGAAGGCATCGAGTAGGAAGCCGAACTTCTCCTCGGCCTCCTCGTGGGAGATGCCCATCACCTTGAAGACGCGTTCCTGGATGTCCTTGCGGTGGATACGAATCGAACCGCCGCCGATCTCGTTGCCGTTGCAGACGATGTCGTAGGCGTAGGCCAGGGCCTTGCCCGGGTCGGTGTCGAACGTATCGATCGACTCCGGCTTGGGCGAGGTGAAGGCGTGGTGGACCGCGGTCCACGCGCTGTACCCGAGGGCCACGTCACCGCTCGCGGTGGCGTCGGCGGTGGGCTCGAACATCGGTGCGTCGACGATCCACACGAACGCCCACGCGTCCGGATCGATGAGGTTCTGCTTACGGGCGATCTCGCCGCGAGCCGCGCCGAGCAGCGCGCGCATCGGCTTGGTTGCGCCGGCCGCGAAGAAGATGCAGTCGCCCGGCTTCGCGCCGACGTGGGCGGCCAGACCGTCGCGCTCGGCATCGGTGAGGTTCTTGGCGACCGGGCCGCCGAGCGTGCCGTCCTCACCCACCAGGACGTACGCCAGACCCTTCGCGCCGCGCTGCTTGGCCCATTCCTGCCAGGCGTCGAGCTGCTTGCGGGGCTGGCTCGCGCCACCCGGCATCACGACCGCGCCGACGTACTCCGCCTGGAAGACGCGGAACGTCGTGTCCTTGAAGAAGTCCATGCATTCGACGAGTTCGATGTCGAACCGCAGGTCCGGCTTGTCGGATCCGAACCGGCGCATCGCCTCGGCGTAGGTCATCCGGGCGATCGGCGTGCTGATCTCGTGGCCGATGAGCTTCCACACCGCGTGCAGGATCTCCTCGGCGAGGAGGATCACGTCCTCCTGCGTCACGAAGCTCATCTCGATGTCGAGCTGAGTGAACTCGGGCTGGCGGTCGGCGCGGAAGTCCTCGTCGCGGTAGCAGCGCGCGATCTGGTAGTAGCGCTCGATGCCACCGACCATCAGCAGCTGTTTGAACAGCTGCGGGCTCTGCGGCAGCGCGTAGAAGCTACCCGGCTGCAGGCGTGCGGGCACGAGGAAGTCACGCGCACCCTCCGGCGTCGAGCGGGTGAGGGTCGGGGTCTCGACCTCGACGAACTCGTGGTGGGCCAGCACGGCCCGCGCAGCGGCGTTGGCCTTCGAACGCAGCCGGATCGCGCGGCCCGGGCCCTCCCGGCGCAGATCCAGGTAGCGGTACTTCAGGCGGGCTTCCTCGCCCGCCTGGTCGTCGAGCTGGAACGGCAGCGGGGCGCTCTCGTTCAGCACCTCGAGCTCCGTCGCGTTGACCTCGATGGCACCGGTGGGGATCTCGAAGTTCTGGTTGCCCTCGGGACGCACCTCGACCTTGCCGGTGACCTTGACGCAGTACTCGGCGCGCAGTCGATGCGCCTGCTCGAGTACGTCGCCGGCACGGAACACCACCTGGGAAACGCCCGAAGCATCACGGAGATCGATGAAGATCACTCCGCCGTGATCGCGCCGCCGGGCCACCCAGCCGGTGAGGGTGACGGTCTGCTCAGCGTGCTCGGGTCGTAGCGAGCCTGCCAGGTGGGTGCGCAGCACGGGATTCCTTTCACAAACATCCAGCACAGTGGTCGATCCGTGCGTACGGCACGGTGTTCTGTTGCTGCGATCCTACGGAGGCACCTCGTGTTACCGGAAACGCACGCCCGGATTGCTGGAATGCTGTTACGACCGGCACACACGGATTCGGACAGGGAGCCAACGCGATGACGTTCAACGACGACGTCCCGATCAACGCCGACCGAGTTTCCGTCGGAGGTGGCGGAGGCGGTCGACGCGGCGGGAAGTACGTGCTCGGCGGTGGCGCGGGTGGCCTGATAGTCCTCGTCCTCGCGCTGCTCCTCGGCGGCGATCCGGGGTCGCTTCTCGGCGCGACGGACGGGCCGTACGACGCCGGCACGAGCGCGGTCGGCGGCTCCGGTCTGGAGAACTGTGAGTTCGGCGTCGACGCGAACCGGGACGTCGGCTGCCGAGTGGCCGGGACCGCGGAGAGTCTCGACGCCGTCTGGGGCGCACAGCTGCCCACCCAGACCGGCGTCAGGTACGAGGCGCCGAAGGTTCGGCTCTTCTCCGGCGCGATCGACACCGGATGCGGTTACGCCACGAGCGACGTCGGCCCGTTCTACTGCCCCGCCGATTCGACGGCCTACTTCGACACCAGCTTCTTCCAGTTGCTCGTCGACCGGTACGGCGCGAATGCCGGCCCGCTCGCGCAGGAGTACGTCGTTGCGCACGAGTTCGGGCATCACATCCAGAACCAGCTCGGCGACATCGGCCGGGCACAACAGGATCCGCGCGGTGCGGCGTCGCTGGCGGTGCGCACCGAACTGCAGGCCGACTGCTATGCCGGACTGTGGGCGCACTACGCGTCGAACCAACCCGGCCCCGACAGCTCGCGGCCGTTCCTGGAGCCGTTGACCGACGCCGATGTCCGCGACGCGCTGTCGGCCGCCTCCGCAGTCGGCGACGACCGGATCCAGCGGTCGGCCGGCGCTCGGGTCAACCCCGAAGGGTGGACGCACGGGTCGTCGGAGCAGCGGCAGAAGTGGTTCGCCGCAGGCTTGGACTCCGGCAAGGTCGCGGCGTGCGACACCTACGCGGCCCGGGACCTGGACAGTCCGCCCGCGCTGCGCTGACCCGCGCCGCCTAGCCTGTGCGGGACCGACATTCGACGACAGTTCCCGGAGGCTTCCCTTGGCGATCGTGCATCGTGAGCGCGCACTCGAGGCCCCCAGCGAGGTGGCGCTGCGTGACGACCGCGTCGAGCTGTCCTGGCGGGACGTCGACCGCACGGTGAACAGGATCGCGAACGCACTGCGCGACAGCGGGCCGGGCCCGGAGCGACGGGTGGCGGTGTTCGCCCGCAACTCGGCCGAGACCGTCCTCGCCCACGCCGGGATCATCCATGCGGGCTGCTCCCCCGTTCCTGTGAGTTTCCATCTGACGGCACCGGAACTGGCATACATCCTCGAGGATTCGCATGCAACGGTTCTGTTCGTCGGCCCGGAGACCGCTGCGGTCGGGGCCGAGGCGGCGCGCCTCGCGGGAGTGCCGCTGGTGGTCGGCTGGCGCTGCGACACGGGCGCGGTGACACCGTGGACGGGGTGGCTCGCGGCGGCGTCGGACGACGACCCGCCGTCGGACGTCCCGGCTCTGCCCTTCCTGTCCTACACGTCGGGCACCACCGGGATCCCGAAGGGCGTCAACGCGCTTGCGGGCAGCCCGGTCCCGGGTACGACGGTGGACGCGTACGTGCGCTCGATGCGGTCCCTGCCGCTCGCCCAGTGGCCGGGTCACCTCGTGGTGGGTCCGCTGCACCACACCGGCCCGCTCGCCGGCGTGCGTCTCGTCGCGTGCGGCATGCCGGTCACCGTGCTGGAACGGTTCGACGCCGAGTCGGTCCTCGCGGCCGTCGACCGGTACCGCATCGCGACGTCGCTCATGGTGCCGACACACTTCCACCGGCTGTTGTCGCTGCCCGACGAGGTCCGCGACCGCTACGACGTCGGCTCGCTGAAGCTCGTCACCCACACCGGTGCCGCATGCCCTCGTGATGTCAAGCAGGCGATGATCGACTGGTTCGGACCCGTCCTGTTCGATTCGTACGGCGGTAGCGAATCCGGCCCACTGTGCGGGATCTCGTCGGCCGACTGGCTTCGACGTCCGGGCAGCGTCGGGCAGGTCCGCCCGCCGTTCGTCCGGGCCGTCGCGGTGGACGCCGACGGCAACGAGCTCCCGGCCGGCGTCGAGGGCAGGCTCGCATTCGAGGAGCGCGACGGGCGGTCCGTCGCGTATCTCAACGCCGCGCAGAAGACGTCGGACGCGCTCGTCCGGCCGGGGCTGTTCACTCTGGGCGACGTCGGCTACGTCGACGACGAGGGCTTCGTGTTCATCACCGATCGCGAGACCGACATGATCATCTCCGGCGGAGTCAACATCTATCCCGCCGAGATCGAAAACGTGCTGGTCACTCACCCGGGTGTCGCGGATGCCGCGGTGATCGGGGTGCCCGACGCCGACATGGGCGAGTCGGTGCACGCGTTGGTCGTTCCCCGCGAGCGGACGCCGGATGTCGCAGATCTCGTCGAGCACTGCCGTGCCTCGCTGGCGGGCTACAAGGTTCCGCGCAGTATCGAATTCCGGGACGACCTCGGCCGCTCGCCGATGGGCAAACTCACCAAGCGGGTGTTGCGAGCGCCCTACTGGCCGCAGCGCTGAGGATCACTCGCCGTCCCGGTTCTCGTCGTCGTCATCGGACCCGGCGGCCCGGTCCGGCCCACCGTCGACTTCCTGGACGAGTTCGTATCGGTGGCCGTAGGTTTCGACGATCGCCTGGATGACCGCGACCACCGGCACCGACACCAGCGCACCGATGGCGCCGAAGAGCGAGGCGCCGACGATCACCGACCCGAACGCCACCGCGGGATGGATCGACACGGTGCGCGAGGTGATCCGGGGGTGGAGGATGTAGTTCTCGATCTGCTGGTAGGCGGTGCCGAACAGGATCACCCACACCGCGTCCAGGGGCTGCGCGGCGGCAGCGATGACGGCCGGCAGCCCGATCGCCAGGTACGTGCCGAGCGTCGGAATGAACTGCGAGACGACGCCCGTCCAGATCGCCAGCGGAAGCCAGTACGGGACACCGATGATCAGGAAGAAGATGCCGGTGGCGACCGCACTGAACGCCGCGAGGATGACGCGCGACACCACGTACCCGCCGGCCTTGTCGACGGAGATCTCCCAGACCGAAGCGATCACCTTCTGCTGACGGGCCGGGAACCAACTGGAGATGGTGCGGCGCAACTGCGGGCCCTGCGCGGACATGTAGAAGACGAACAGCAGCACCGTCGCGGCCTGGAAGATCACCCCGACGAGCGTCGAGACGACGCCCAGCACACCGGGCGTGTACTTCTCGGCGAGATCCCGGACCGTCTCCGGCGTGATGTTGATGAGGTCCTTGCCGGTGGCGAAGTCGGTGCCGAATTTGCGGTTGGCCCAATCGGTCACGCGGGTCAGGGCGTCGGGTAGGGCTCCGAGCAGCTGCGCGAGCTGTTCGGCCAGGAGCGCCCCGAAGATCGCGATGAATCCGATCGCGAACACGATCGTCCCGAACAGCACGAGGCCGGTTCCGAGTCCGCGGCGCATACCGGTGCGTTCGAGCCGGTCGACGACGGGCTCGATGGTGACGCTGGCCAGCCACGCGAGGAACAGCATGCCGAGGAAGTCCCGGATGTGGTGGAACAGCCAACCCGAGACCTGGTAGGCGGCGACCGCGAGCAGGATGTAGACGATCGCCACCCGCAGTGAACGCAGGTCGGCTCGTCGGCTGCCGCGACCGGTCGCGGCCCGGCCCTCGGCGTCGGCCCGCGCCTCCTCCCCACCCATCGCGCCCTCCGCCCCATCTCGGTTGCCGGTCTATCGCGGAACCTACCCGTCGCAGCGAGATCGGGCGGGGAGGTTGCGACAGCCGAGTCGAGGCTGGACGTGCCCCACCACCTCCTGTATAGATTAATTATCTACCTGATTAACGGCGAGGAGCTTCCCATGACCGAGGCGTACATCATCGATGCCGTTCGCACCCCGATCGGGAGAAGGAACGGAGCGCTCGCGGCCGTCCACCCGATCGATCTGGGCGCCGACGTCATCCGGGCCGCGATGAACCGAACTTCCGTCGACCCCGCAGCCGTCGACGACGTCGTCTTCGGGTGCGTCGATGCGATCGGCGGGCAGGCCGGGAACATCGCCCGCACGTCCTGGCTGGCCGCCGGACTCCCCGAGGAGGTGCCTGGCACGACGGTCGACCGGCAGTGCGGGTCGAGCCAGCAGGCGCTGCACTTCGCCGCGCAGGCGGTGATGAGCGGGGCCTCGGACCTCATCCTGGCGGGCGGGGTGCAGAGCATGAGCCGGATTCCGATCTCCGCGGCCATGACCGTCGGTCGCGAGTTCGGCTTCGAGGATCCGTTCTCCGGCTCGGCGCAGTGGCGGCGTCGCTACGGCGACCAGGAGGTCTCGCAGTTCCACGGCGCCGAACTGATCGCCGACAAGTGGGGCATCAGCCGCGTGGAGATGGAGCGCTGGGCGCTGCGCAGTCACGAACGGGCGCAGGCGGCGATCGCCGAGGGACGATTCGCGAGCGAGACGGTTCCGGTCGGCGACTTCACCATCGACGAATGCCCACGCGACACCAGCCTGGAGGCGATGGCGAAGTTGCCCACCCTGCGGCCCGGCGGCACCCTGACGGCAGCGCTGGCCAGCCAGATCTCGGACGGAGCCAGCGCAGTCCTCGTCGCCTCGGAGGCCGCGGTGAAGGCGCACGACCTGACACCGCGGGCACGCATCCACCACCTCAGCGTCCGGGGAGCGGACCCCATCTTCATGCTCAGCGCGCCGATTCCGGCCACGGAGTATGCGCTCCGCAAGACCGGAATGCGGATCGACGACTTCGACGCGTTCGAGGTCAACGAGGCGTTCGCTTCCGTCGTGCTGGCCTGGATCGCCGAGACCGGGGCGGACCCGGACCGCGTCAACGTCAACGGAGGGGGCATCGCGCTCGGACATCCGCTGGGTGCGTCGGGCACGAAGCTGTTCGCCACCCTGCTGCACGAACTCGAACGCACGGGTGGACGATTCGGTTTGCAGACGATGTGCGAGGGCGGCGGAACCGCGAACGTCCTGATCGTCGAACGCCTCGGCTGACCCCGCTGCGCCCGCGCTCCCTCAGAACAGGGTGAGCGCGGGCCCCGTGCCGGCCGTGGCGAGCTCACGCCGCTCCGGAGTGGGTGCGTCGCGGTGCTCGGATCGTGCACCCAGCCCGTACTTCTCGACCATGGGCTCGACGCGCGCTCGCAGCCACGTCTTGTACTCGGGTGCGACGTAGGCACCGCGGCCGTACAACTGCCGGTACCTCCGCACCAGCGCCGGATGCTCGGAGGCGAGCCAGTTCAGGAACCATCCGCGCGTGCTGCCACGCAGGTGCATGGGAAAGATCGTGACACCCGTGGCCCCCGCGTCGGCGATCGCGCAGAGCAACCCGTCGAGGTGCGCGGTCGAGTCGGTCAGGTAGGGAATGACCGGCGCCACCATGACATTGCAGGGCAGGCCCGCGTCGGTGACCGACCGGATCAGATCCAGGCGCGCCCGTGGTGAGGGCGTACCGGGTTCGACGGCCTTCTGCAGTTCGGGATCGTGGATCGCGAGGGAGACCCCGATGCCGACCGAGACGCGCTCGGCGGCCTGCCGCAGCATCGGCAGATCCCGGCGCAGCAGCGTGCCCTTGGTGAGGATCGAGAACGGCGTGTCCGACTCGGTGAGCGCCCCGATGATCGCGGGCATCAACCGGTAGCGCCCCTCGGCCCGCTGATACGGATCCGTGTTGGTACCCAGAGCGACGTGCTCACGCTTCCACGATCGCCGCGCAAGTTCCTTGCGCAGCACCGCGGCGACGTTCATCTTCACGACGACCTGCGAATCGAAGTCGCTGCCGGCGTCCAGATCCAGGTACTCGTGCGTGGGACGCGCGAAGCAGTACCGGCACGCGTGCGTGCAACCGCGAAACGTGTTGACGGTGAACTGGAACGGAAGCGCTGACGCCTCGGGCACCTTGTTCAGCGCACTCTTGCACAGCACCTCGTGGAACGTGATGCCCTCGAACTCGGGAGTCTGGACGCTGCGTACCAGCCCGGCCCGCTCGAGTCCCGGGAGCGCACCATCGTCGGTGTCGATTGTCTGCCCCTGCCACCTCATGCATCCAGTCGAACACGCGTGCGAATCGCTGTCAACCGCAACTTCGAATGGACGTTCGAGGAAATCGGCGGGCGGGGAACATGCCGGAAACACGCGACTGTCACAATTCTCGCCATGACCAGAAAGAACATCTCGTCCGGTTCCGAGTGGGAGCCCAAGATCGGCTACTCGCGTGCCGTGCGGATCGGCAACCAGGTCGCCGTCTCCGGAACCACCTCTCCCGGCGCCACCCTCGAGGAGCAGACCCGCGGCGCCCTGGCGACCATCGCAGCGTCCCTCACCGAGGCCGGTGCGTCCCTCTCGGACGTCATCCGCACCCGCATGTACCTGCGTGACATGAGCAAGTGGGAGGAGGCCGCCCTGGCGCACGGCGAGGTGTTCGGTGAGATCCGTCCCGCCACGACGATCCTCGAGGTGAGCGCCCTCATCGACCCCGATCTTCTGATCGAGATCGAGGCCGACGCCGTCGTCGCCGACTGATCACCCTCCGCCCGGGGCCGCCTGCCGAGAACCACTCGGCGGGCGGCCCGCGTCGTTCCGCGGGTGTCGACGAGAGACGAGGACCTCAGAACATGATGACGCCGCGCGCGGCGAGCCACGGGATGGGGTCGATCTTGATCCACCCCGGCAGGTCCACCTCGAAGTGCAGGTGCGGGCCCGTCGACTGGCCTCGGCTTCCGACCAGACCGATCTGCTGGCCCACCGACACCCGCTGTCCGACCTTGACGAAGTTGACATCGTTGTGGCCGTACGTGGTCACCGTGCCGTCGTTGTGACGGATCCGGATCCACAGCCCGAATCCCGAGGCGGGGCCGGAGTCGATGACGACGCCGTCGGCTGCCGCGAGGATCGGCGAACGCATCGGCGCCGCGATGTCGATGCCCATGTGGCCTCCGCCGAAGCGCTGCGAGATCGGCCCCGACGCCGGGCGCCCGACCCCACCGAGGCCGAGGCTGCCGAGCGGCAGTCCGGAGCTGGACCCGAAGTCCAGGTTCTGAATGCTCTGGATGGCACCGGAGACGGTTCCGACCAGCGACGTCGCCTGGTCGATGAGACCGGTGATCTCGGACGAGCTGGGCAACGGCGGTAGCGCCGGTTGCGCCGATGCGGCCGGGGCGGACATCACCGCGACTCCGGCCGTGAGGCCTGCAGCCGCCACGACCCCGGCCACCATGCGCCGAACCCCCAAGCGCCACTTGGAACCCGCCATCCCACTCCCTTTCATCGAACGTTAGATCAGATCGGTAGAGCCACAGCGGATACGAACTCGTCACGAATCCACGACACGAAGAAGTCCCACATCCGAGCCACCGGCGCAACTCCAACGGCGACGGGCATCGCGGTGCCGATCCCTCGAATCGACCTCCGAGAGCTGTTCGAGAGGCCGGCCGGGCCCTCCCACAGTGGAGACGCTTGCATGAGTTGCATGACGTGGAGATCCGCCTCTCGCGACATAAGGACGGCCAACGCCGTCGGGCCATCCGCGCCCACGTGTGCAGGCGGAGCAAAGCGTCGGAATCGCGGGCGGCGATTCCTTGCCACACGTTCAGCGCGGCGACCGGACCTCACCCGGCGTCGTATCCTGAGGGCGACGATAACGGGAGGAATGTGTGCGTGTGCGCGGATTCGGCGAGCTCGAGGCCGTCGTGATGGACCGATTGTGGGATCGCGGTGCCGCCGCCACGGTTCGACAGGTCTTCGACGAGCTCGCGCAGGAGCGTTCGATCGCGTACACCACGGTGATGTCCACGATGGACAATCTGCACCGTAAGGGCTGGCTCGAGCGTGAACGCGTCGGCAAGGCATTCAGCTACTGGCCGGTCCTCACCCGCGAGCAGCACACCGCCCGACTGATGCGTGACGCCTTCGACGACGGCGGACGCTCGGATCTGGTACTCACTCATTTCATCGAGCAGATGTCCGAGGAGCAGTCGGCGAGCCTGCGTATCGCGCTCGACCGCTTCACTTCCCGGGGAGACGCCGGATGAGCGCGGCGGCGTGCCTGGCGGCGTATGCCGTCACCGTCGCCGTCGTCGCCCCGCGCATCCTGCCGCGCCTGACCCGCAGCGGCATCGCACCCCGGCTCGGTGTGGCCGCCTGGCTGGCCGCCATCGCCACCACGGTGCTCGCGGCGGTGGTGAGTGTCGTCGCCGTCATCGCGGAGGCGGTCGTCGGGCGGTCGATCGTGGACGCCTGCGAGCATCTCGTGCAGGCAGTGTCCGGGGTGCACAGCGCGCCCGCCGCACAGTTTGCGACGACCGTGGTGGCGCTCGCTGCGGGCGGAACGCTCACCTTCGCCGGCGTGCAGTTGACGCGCAACCTCGCTGCGCGTCGCCGGGTCACTTTCCACCACGCGCGTTCCGCCCGGATGGTGGGGCGCAGGATCGCCGGCGTCGACGCCGTCGTGCTCGATGCACCGGAGCGGGCCGCTTACTGCGTGCCGGGGCGCCCCCACGCCATCGTCGTGACGCGAGGAGCCCTCGACGCGCTCGATCATCCGCAACTCGACGCGGTACTCGCGCACGAGCGCGCGCACCTCGACGGGCGGCACCCGCAACTCCTGGCCGTCGTGCGCGCCCTTGCCGACACCGCGCCGCGGGTCTCCATCTTCACGGCGGGTGCGGCGGATGTCGCCCGGCTGCTCGAGATGTGCGCGGACGATCAGGCGATGCGTACTCACGAACCGCGCATGCTGTTGCACGGGCTCGTCGCTCTCGCGGGCGCCGGCCCCGTCCCCGACGGCGCGGTGGGCGCCGGGAACGTCGCGGTCCTGGACCGAGCCGGGAGGCTCGCCTCGCCGGCGGATCGGGCCGACCGACTCCGTAACCGTGCGCAGCTCGGAGCGGCGATCGCACTCCTCGCGGCCCTCCCCCTCGCCGCCACTGCGCTGGCCCTCGCCGGCCGGATGCTGTGCATCACCGCAGTGTTCTGACCCCTCCGATCGGCGACACCCGCGGGTGACTCGGGCCACGCTACGGGGCTCTTCGCTTCGCCTTCTACTAACCTACTAAGTAGGTCAGTAGTTTTCGGTGGTCGCACGATCGCCATGTTCAGGAGCCCCGATGATCGAACGGAACAACCACCTGCAGCACGGCATCTCGCGGCGCCGCTTCATGCTGCTCGCCGGAGGCATCGGCGCGGCCGCGGTCGCCACCGCGTGCGGCTCCGGCACCTCGACGACGACAGCAGTGGGATCGGGCGCGTCCGCCGTGACTGCTGCCGAGAACGCCCGACGCAGCGGTACCGGCCGCACCGTCGCCGTCACGCTGCGCGCACGCCCCGAACGCATCGACCTCGGCGGCGTCGTCGTGGACACGTGGGCTTACGACGGACGCGTGCCGGGCCCCGAGATCCGCGCCCGCCGGGGCGACGTCCTCAGCGTCGACTTCGCCAACGAACTTCCCGACGAGTCGACGGTGCACTGGCACGGAATCGCCCTGCGCAACGACATGGACGGGGTGCCCGAACTGACACAGGCGGCGGTCCGGCCCGGGGACTCGTTCCGCTACGAGTTCACCGTTCCCGACGCCGGAACCCACTGGTTCCATCCGCACGTCGGAATGCAGTTGGACCGCGGACTCTACGCGCCGCTGATCGTCGAGGATCCCGACGACGGCGCGGACTACGACCTCGAGGCGGTCCTCGTCCTCGACGACTGGCTCGACGGGGTCGCCGGTACCCCGGACGAGCAGCTCGCGACTCTGCGCCGGGAGGGCATGCCCGGGATGAGCGGCATGGACCACGGGGCGATGGGTGGAATGGGCATGGGCGGTATGGGCATGCGCGCCGATCCGGGGAACCCGCTGGGGACGGACGCGGGGGACGTCAACTATCCGTACTACCTGATCAACGGACGCACGGTGCTCGACCCGGCCAACGTCGCGGGCCGTCCCGGCCAACGCATCCGGTTGCGGATCGTCAACGCGGCTGCGGACACAGCGTTCCGGTTCGCGGTCGGCGGACACCGGATGACGGTGACCCACAGCGACGGCTACCGGGTCGAACCTCTCGAGGCGGAGTCCGTGCTGATCAGCATGGGCGAACGATTCGACGTGACCGTCACACTCGGCGACGGGGCCTTCCCGATCGTCGCCTCCGCCGAGGGCAAGAACGGACATGCGCTCGCTGTCCTGCGGACCGGCGCCGGCGAAACCCCCGGCCCCGATGCCCGGCCGACGGAGTTGACCGCGAATCCGGTGACCGGCGCGCAGCTGCGAGCGCCCGCCGACGTCCGGCTCGCGGCCCGCGCGCCCGACCGCACCCACGACCTGATTCTCGGAATGGAGATGTCGGGATACACGTGGACCGTCAACGGCGAGACCTACGGCGATCACACCCCACTCGAGGTCACCGAGGGTGAGCGTGTGCGGCTGCGTTTCGTCAACGGCACCATGATGTTCCACCCGATGCACGTGCACGGCCACACCTATCAGGTGGTGGACCGATCGGGGGCAGGTGCACGCAAGGACACCTCGCTCGTGCTTCCCGGACAGACGGTGGAGGTCGACCTCGACGCGACCAATCCGGGCCAGTGGATGATCCACTGCCACAACCTCTATCACGGTGAGGCGGGAATGATGACCGTCCTCTCCTACGTCGACTGATCGACGATTCCCGCCCCACACCCATCCCGAGGACGGAGAAGTTACTGATGGCGCGATTCCGCACCGCCGCACTGCCCCTGATCGCCGCGGCGGCCCTGGCCGTGGCCGGGTGCACCACCGACACGAAGACGACGGCCGATGCCGAGACGACCACCCCGCCGGCGCCCAATCCACGACTGACGACCATGCCGCTGAGCCCCGAGCTGGACCATCTGCACGGCCTGCACGTCGACGCCGACGGAACAGTTCTCGCCGGAACGCATTCCGGCCTGCTCGCACTGGCACCGTCCGGGAACACGACGCGGGTCGGGACATCGGACGACGATCTGATGGGCCTCAGCGGAGTACCCGGCACCGACACCCTGTTCTCGTCGGGACACCCGGGGCCCTCGAGCGACGCTCCCGATCCGCTGGGCCTGGCGCGAAGCACCGATGGCGGAGTGACGTGGGAGTCCCGGTCCCTCGTCGGTGAGGTCGACTTCCACGCCCTTGCCAGTGACGGCAACGTACTCGCCGGCTTCGACACCTCGTCGGGCATCCGGGTATCCGCGGACGACGGTGCGACGTGGGCCGACGGTGCGGCGATCGGGGTATCCGCGTTGGCGGTGACCGAAGCCGGCATCTGGGCGGCCACCCCGGACGGCCTGCTGCTCAGCACCGACGGCGCCCGCACGTTCGCCCCCACGCCGGGCGCACCGCGGCTCGGACTGGTCTCGGCGGGGACCGACGGCGCCCTGTGGGGCATGGACGTCGACGGCAACGCATGGCGCAGCCGGGACGGACGCGCGTGGGAGGAGTTCACCCGGGTCGGTGATGTCGAGGCCCTCACGGCGCTCGACTACGACACCGCGTACGCGGCGACCGCGCAGGAACTACACACCCTGCGCTGAACGGTCCGCGCCTGGTTGACTCGAACATTCGTTCGAACTAGGCTCGTATCATGAATCCGGGGGGACTCAACAATTCGGGCATCGCAGCCGCTTCGCTGCGGCCTGACGACGTGGGATCGCTCGCCGAAGCGGCTCTTGTGCAGGGCATGGCCGACGTCTGCCGTGAGATCGAACGGCTCCAAGCGTTGCGGGTAGCGATGGCCGCCGAAGTCGATGCGCGTGCGGTCTCGTTCGACACCCTCGGATTTCGCAGTGTCAAGCAGTGGTTGGCTGCGAACTCACTGTTGGAAGTGCCGGCCGCGGCACGGATCCTCGCATTGGGCAGGATGCTCGGCCGGCAGCCCGAGATCGCCGACGCCTTCAACGCCGGCGATGTATCGGCCGAGCACGCGGCGTTGATCGGGAAGTTCTGCGAGACCCCACCCCGCGGCATGCCCGTGGAAGCGCTAAATTCGTGCCGGAAAGTGTTGCTGGACGCCGCGTCCGGACCCACCGCCACCACCACGACCGTCCGCACCTGCATCTCACGGCTCGAGCGGATCTTCGAATCCGACGAACTCCCACCCAGCGAAGACACCGAGCGCAACGAATTCCACGCCTCCAAAACCCTGAACGGCCGCGTCGCGGTCAAAGGTGACCTCGACGCCGTCACCGGCGAGATGCTCCTGACCGCACTCTCGGCGTTGACCAAACCACGGAATCTTCTCGACGACCCCGCCGAGAAACGGACTCCGGCACGTCAGCGAGCCGATGCCTTCGCGGAGATCCTGCGCCGCTACCTCGACTCCGGCGAAGCCCCGATCGAGGGCGGCGAGCGGCCCCACCTGTCACTCCATGTGAACGCCGCCGACCTCGCCCGCAGCCAGTCGGCTCACGAGTGGGTGAATCCAGACGGCGATTCGGACCTGTTCGGCGACAAAGACATCGCACGCCTACCCCACACGGGACCGCTCTCCATTGCCACCGCCCGGCGGCTCGCCTGCGACTGCCACCTCACCCCCATCGTCATGGACGACGGCGTCCCCCTGAATCTCGGCCGCACCAGCAGGACCGTATCGAAGAAACAACGCCGGGCGTTGATCGCCCGCGACCACGGCTGCGCCTTCCCCGGCTGCGGCACACCACCCGCCCACTGCGAAGGCCACCACGTAAAGCACTGGGCAGACGGCGGCCCCACCGACCTCGACAACCTCGTCCTACTCTGCCGCTACCACCACACCTTGCTGCACCACTCCCACTGGGAAGTGAAAATCGGCGTCGACAGAAAGCCGTGGTTCACCCCACCCAGCACCGTCGACCCCTACAAGAAACCCGTCCCCGCCCACAACCGGGCGGGACCACACGCCGCATGACGCGGCAGCCGGCATCCGAAACAGGGTGCCGGCTGTCGCGGGATACCCGTAAGGCCGAGGTTACGGCGCCTCGATTCCGTCGATGATCGACTGGACCACCGCGCCGTAGCGGCTGACGAGATCCTCGGAGTCGAGTACGTCCGCCGACAGGATTCCCATCGTTCGGATGCCGCTCGCGAGGCCGAGCAGCACGGCGACGACCATCTGGGTCGGCAGTTTGTCGTCGGAGGTGTCGCCGATCTTGCCTGCGATGCCACGGATGTAGCGCTCGCGCGCGTCGGCCTGAGCCGCCGCGCGGTCGGGCGCCTCGTGGATCAGCAGCGGCATCATCACCCACGGCTCGGACTCGTCGCCGTCACGGCGTTCGACGATGTTGCGCACCAATCGATATCCGGGTGACTCGTGTTCGCAGAAATGCGGATCGTCGGCGACCGACGGCAAGGTCGGCGCCGCCGCCTTGTACAACTCGGCCTTGCTGCCCATCATCTTCATCACCATTGCAGGTGAATAGCCGGCCAGTTCGGCGACGTCCTTGATCGTCGTGGACGTGTAGCCACGCTCGGCGAACAGCCGACGGGCCGCGTCGATGATGTTGTCGCGCGTGGACTTTCCGGTCACGGCCCCCACCCTAGTCACGACGCGGTCTCCGCCCGGGCCTCGGCTGCAGCCTCGACCACCGTGGAGACGGGCACCTTGCGCGGCATCCGCGGGATGAACCACGCCACCGCGGCCGCGAGCATCGCCATCGCGAAGGCCACCGCGAACACCGCGCGGAACGCGTCGAGCGTCGGGAGGTGAACGCCCGCGATGTCCATCGTCATCGCCGTCAACAAAGCGGTCACGACCGCACTGGACGTCGACGTGCCGATCGACCGCACCAGCGAGTTCAGCCCGTTCGACGCGGCGGTCTCGGTGATCGGCACGGATTGCATGATGAGGATCGGCATGGCCGAGTAGGTGATCGCGGTACCGATGTTGACGACCATCGCGCCCAGGATGATCAGGGCGATGGACCCGTTGAAGGAGAACCGGATGACGTAGGCCGCCGCGAGGATCAGCGCACCGGTGATGAGGGTGGTACGGGCACCGAATCGGACGGTGATCTTCGCGGACAGCGGCGAGAACACCACCATCGACATGCCCGCCGGAACCATGCACAGTCCAGCCGTCAGCACGCTGAGTCCGAATCCGTAGCCGGTGCTCTCCGGCATCTGGAGCTGTTGGGTGGTCGCGAGCATGTTCGCGAACATCGCGAATCCGACGATCATCGACGCGATGTTCGTCAGCAGCACCGGGCGACGTGCTGACGTTCGCAGATTCACCATCGGGTCGGTGACTCGCAGCTGGTACGGGATCCAGATCGCCAGTACCACCGCCGCGAGGGCGAAGCAGCCCAGCGTGCGGGTGCTGCCCCAGCCCCACGCGCCGCCCTTGGAGATCCCGAGAAGCAGAGCGGTGAGCGCCACCGACAGGATGACGGCGCCGAGGATGTCGAACCGGCCGGGCGAGCGGACCTTCGATTCGGGCACGACGAACGCGACAGCAGCGAGCATCACGGCACCCGCCGCCGCGGAGATCCAGAAGATCGCGTGCCAGCCCAGGTGCGGATAGATCACGCCGGCCAGCGGAAGCCCCAGCGCGCTACCCATACCGAGCGTCGCACTCATCAGCGCCGTCGCTGCGGGCACCTTCTCGCGAGGCAGTTCGTCCCGCAGGATGCCGATGCCGACCGCGATGAGCGACGAAGCGAATCCCTGCATGCCGCGCCCGATCAGCACCGTGACGAAGGTGCCGCCGATCGCTGCGAGCAGCGAGCCGCTCACCATCACCGACATCGACACCATCATCATGCGCTTCTTCCCGACCATGTCGGCCAGGCGCGAGACGATCGGGGTGGCTACCGCCGCACTCAGCAGCGTGATCGTGACCAGCCAGAATGCGTTGTCGGCACTGACGTCGAGGATGTGACGCAGGTCCGGGAGGAGCGGTACGACGAGTGTCTGCTGCAGCGAGACGAGGGTGCCGCACAGACACAGCACCGCGGTCATCAGGGCGCTGGAGCGACGCGGCGACGCCTGCTCCCCGGGGAGCGCGGTGGCGAGGGGTCGTGCTGCCAATGGATCATCTCCGGACGTACGAGCCGGTCGGCGGGCCTGCGGGCAGCCTCTGACGACCGGGGTGAATGAGCGTTCACCTATGAGTGAACACCCATTCACCCCAGCGGGCAAATCGCCGTCCCGCTACGAGGGAGATGTGATCGAGTCCTCAGACGCGGGCGAACTCGCCGGCATCGGCCCACCGGCGTCGCTCTTCGGCGAACGCGACCGCCTGGCTCGCCCGGAACGCCGCGATCGAGTCCGCGTTGTCGGTGAGGAACTGCTCGTGCTCGGCCAACGAGAACCGACCGTCGGCGATCTCGATCCCCCCGGCTCCTCGTCCGGCCGCGAGATCGGCTCGCAGATCGAGCAACTCGTCGGGTTCCACCGGATACCAGGAGATCCGGTCGAAGAAGCGCAGCAGCCACGGCGTGCCGTCCTCGAACGGACCCGACGACTGCGGGTGCCGGTGGTTCCACACCTGCGTGGTGCGGCCGACGAACTGGTAGCCGCCCGGCCCCTCCATCCCGTAGATGCACAGGTACGCACCGCCGATGCCCACCGCGTTCTCCGGCGTCCAGGTGCGGGCCGGGTTGTACTTGGTGGTGACCAGCCGGTGCCGCGGATCGAGCGGCGTCGCGACCGGCGCTCCCAGATACACGTCGCCGAGGCCCAGGACGAGATAGTCGGCCCCGAACACGGTGTCGAACACGTCGTTCACCGAGTCGAGTCCGTTCATGCGGCGGATGAACTCGATGTTCCACGGGCACCACGGCGCGTCCGCGCGCACCCCGTGCATGTAGCGCGCGATCGCCTCGCGGGTCGCCGGGTCGTCCCACGACAGCGGCATCCGCACGGTTCGGCTGGGAACGACCAACTCGTTCGCGGCGGGGAGCTGGTCCTCGGCCTCGGCCAACAGGCCGAGCAGCCTCGGAACCGGCAGGACGTCCGGGTCCACCCGCACCTGCAGCGACCGGATGCCGGGCGTCAGGTCGAGCAGGCCGGCCGGCCGTTCGGTTTCGAGCCGCTGGTGCAGCGCGTGCACCCGCGCCCGCAGCGCCAGGTCGAGTGTCATGTCGCCGTATTCGACGAGCACGTTGTCGTCGCCCGATCGGCGATACGTGACGGCGGTGTCGCCGTCCCGCCTGGCGAGCACACCGTCGTCGCCGTCGCCTCCCGCCGACAGCACCGCCGGCAGTCCGGCTCGGCGTCCGAGACCGAGGTCCCGCCGCGACGCCGCTCGATCGGCGCGGACCGGAACGAATCGCACCGTGTTGCCCGGCGCGAGCTGCCCGAGCTTCCACCGGTCGGCCGCGACCACCGTGACCGGGCAGACGAATCCGCCGAGACTGGGCCCGTCGGGGCCGAGCAGGATCGGTGTGTCCCCGGTGAAGTCCAGAGCACCGATCGAATAGGCGTTGTCGTGGATGTTCGACGGGTGCAACCCGGCCTCGCCGCCGTCCGGACGGGCCCAGTCGGGCCGCGGGCCGCTCAGGCGCACCCCGGTTCGGTCGGAGTTGAAGTGCACCTCGTAGTCGGTGCGGTACAGCGCGTCGATGTCGGCGCGGGTGAAGAACTCCGGGGCGCCGTGGGGTCCCTCGGTCACTGCGAGCTCCCAGCGCTGCGACAGGGCCGGAACGGAACCGGCCGGGACCGCAGTCGGTGCGGACGTCGGCGTGTCGCCGAGGGCCAGTACATCGCCCTCGCGCAAGGTTCGCCCGTCGAGGCCACCGAATCGGCCGAGGGTGAACGTCGAGGCGCTACCGAGGAATTCGGGAACTTCGATGCCGCCCGCGATCAGGACGTAGACGCGAAGCCCGGGACCGGACACGGCCCCGACGTCGAGCACTCCCCCGGCCGGCACCCGCACCGGCCGCCACTGCGGGACCACGGCACCGTCCACGGTGACGGTGGTCGGCGCACCGGTGACACATACGTGCGTCGGCTCGTCGAACCGCAGCGCGGGCCCGGCCATGACGGCTTCGAATCCTGCCGCACCCTCGGCGTTTCCGACTGCGACGTTGCCGAGACGGAAGGACAGGTCGTCCATCGGGCCCGACGGGGGTACCCCGATCTGCCAGTAGCCGGTCCGACCGGGATAGTCCTGGACGGTGGTGCCCATTCCCGGCCGGAGCACCGTGCACTTGGCGGTCATGGCTGCACCTCCCGGGGGCGAGTGACGATCATGCGGACGGCAGTGGGATCGAAGCCGTTGCACGGGTTGTTGATCTGCGGACAGTTCGACACCAGTACCAACGCGTCGACGTCGGCACGGAGCGCAAGGCGCTTGCCCGGGGCCGAGAGGCCGTCGACGATGCCCAGGGCACCGTCGGGATCGACCGGCACGTTCATGAAGAAGTTGATGTTCGAGACCAGGTCGCGCTTACCGAGACCCCAGCGGGCGCCCTCGACGAGGAAGTTCTCGACGCACGCGTGCTGGTGCTTGGTGTGGTGGCCGTAGCGCAGCGTGTTCGACTCCTGTGAGCAGGCACCGCCGACCGTGTCGTGGTTGCCGACCTCGTCGGCGACGATCGTCATGAGCGGGCTCGCGTCGTCCGAGCGCAGCACGCTGCCGGTGGTGAGGAACAGGTTGCGCTGCCCGACGACCGTAGCGGCCGCCGAATAGCGGCGGGAGTGATCGCCCGCCGCGTAGATGAGCGTGTCGACCGCCTGGTTGCCGTGCAGGTCGACGATGGTCAGGACGTCGCCTGCGGCCACGACGGCGGACCACGGGCCGCGGGGTGCCACGGTGTCGTCGAGAACGATCTCGCCCGGGACGAGCGCCAGGTCGGCGGCGGGGAGCAGGGTGGTCATCATGCGTCCTTTCCTTCGAGCGGTACGGCGCCGTGCAGCGCAGTCCAGGCGTCCTCGGTGTTGGCGACGGCGCGCCGGTATTCGGGATCGTCGTTGTGGAGGACGTCGAGTTCCTCGGCTGCCGTCCAGGCGAGGAGTTCGAGCGAGGTGGTGCGGAACTCCGGTGCCGGATCGAGCGGGTGCGCGGTGTTCGCGACCAACACGATCACCGGCAGATGGAGCAGCAGGTCGACGTACGCCCCGGCACCGGCGGTACCCGTACTGACGAGAGCCCCGTCGGTGTCGACCCGGATGCCGTGGAAGAAGGACAGCGACGGCGGCAGGTCCCGGGGGGCGAGGTCGTGCTTGGCTGCGGCGACGGTGAACAATTCCCGCCCGGCGGGCGTCGGCGAGTGCAGGGCCCCGTCGCCGTATCGCGCCCGATTCGCGGCGGCACTGGTGGTGCCGCACAGTGCGTCGTGGTGTCCGGACGTGTCGGCGACGACGGTGGCGAGGACGCGGCCGGCATCGGAGAGCAACGGGTGCCCGGGGCCGAGGTACGCCTGCCACGGCACCTTGACGGTGTCGGCCACGTTGAGCCGCTCCCAGGGGGCGTCGGCCCGGAAGAGCAGCACGTTGGCGCAGGCGTCGCCCTCGAGATCCCGTAGCCGGATGCGGGTGCCCCGGGCCAGCACCTTGGACGCGTACCGGCCGCCGGGAACGGTTTCGGCCCACACGAGGCGCTCGGCGGCGACGCCCTCCGGAGGTGTCGGACAGTCGGCGGCGGGCACTACCGGCATCGCGTCGGTCCGCGTACCGGCCTGGGCTCGGGCATGTGCGCGAGCGGTGGCGGTGGTGGAGGTGTCGTCGGACTGCTCGACGAGGTCGGGGACGGTCACTTCAGGCTCCGATCGTGACGGGGGTCGGGATGCGGTCGCTGCGCGCGGTGCCGCGGGACGAATAGCAGGCGGCGCCCACGATCACGACGGCGAGCACCGCGAGGGGGGCGGCCCACTGCAGGACCGGGTACTCCCCCGTGGGGTTGAAGATCTCGGCGCGGGGCCAGGACAGGTTGACGACCATGAGGGCGCCGTAGCCGACGGCAGCGATGTTGACGGGAATCGCGAACACGCCCAGCGAGAACAGCTTTCGGCCGTCGGTATCCACATCGGGGCCGCCGAGCGAGCGACCGGACAGGCGCCGCACGAGCATGGGCACGGTGACCATGAGGTATGCGAGATAGATGAGCACGATGCACACACTCGAGAGCGTCGCGAAGATCGCGGAGTTGCCGACGTTCACGGCCAGCACGGCGATGCACAACACGCCGATCAGGACGCTCGGTGCGATCGGGGTTCCGGTGCGGGGGTTGACCTTGGCGAGCACCTCGCTGGCCGGCAGTTTGCCGTCGCGAGCCATCCCGAACATCAGCCGCGACGCCGCGGTCTGGATCGCGAGGGTGCACACGAACACCGCGATCGCGACGTCCACCAGTAGCACGGTCCCCCACGGCGAACTCAGGATCGACGTCAGCACGTAGGGCAGGCCCTCGGTGGCCAGGCGACCGTCGGTGAGGCTCGGCGCGGCCATCAGCGCACCGACGATCATCAGGCCACCGCCGAGCGCCGAGACCGACAGCGCGAGGCGGATCGTGCGCGGCGCGACCCGACGCGGGTTGTGCGTCTCCTCGGCAAGTTCACCCGCGGAACCGAAGCCGACCATGACGTACGCGGCCATCAGGCCCGACACGATCCACGCCCAGATGTACCCGGGCTGAGAGCCGGCGACACCGGTGTCGAACACCACGTCCGGGCCCCGCTGGGCGTGGGTGAAGAACATGCCGATCACGGCGATCACTCCGACGATCTCGCAGGTCACGCCGATGCTGTTGATCCGCGACATCCAGTTCACGCCGATGCAGTTGATCGTGGTCGTGAGCACCAGGAGAATCGACCCCAGCAGTACCGCGTTGGCAGCGCCGTCCGGCGAGGTGAGAGCCGGATCGTCACCGATCACCTGGAAGCCGCTCCAGATCGACGGCAGCACCACCTGCAGCGCGATCGCGGCGGCGGCCGCGGTGACGATCTGCGCGATGATCATGAACCAGCCCGCGAACCAGCCGACGATCGCGCCGCCTAGGCGCCGGGCCCACTGGTAGATCGCGCCGGAGATCGGGTAGCGCGCCGCCATTTCGGCGAAGCACAGCGCGACCATGAACTGCCCGAGGAAGACGACGGGCCAGGTCCAGAAGAAGGCCGGCCCGGCGAAGCCGAAACCCAACCCGAACAGCTGGAAGATCGTCGTGAGGATCGAGACGAACGAGAAGCCGGCCGCGAAGGACCCGAACTTGCCGAGCGAGCGGTGCAACTGCTGCTCGTAGCCGAACTCGGCCAGGTCGCCCCGGTCGCTCGACGCTGTCGTCACGGTGGCTGTCATGAACCCTCCTACGAGAGGCGGAAAGCGTCACCGGCCCGGGAGGCCCGGGCACTGGTTTCTGTCACTCGACAGTTTTCGGGCCGCAACGACGCGCACGATGTCGCGCAGGTTGCGATCGTGGGTCGCGATCGGCGATTTCCGTTGCGGACGCGTGTCCCCGGTTACGGGACGGTGTCCGAGCCCTCACAATCACAGGTCAGGACGACGAAACACGGTGCAGCACTTTCCTGTAAGGATGAGGACATGACGACGACGGGTGCCGGACGGCCACGACTGAAGACCCGCACACGGCCGGGTGCGACCGCACGCGAGGAGATTCTCGACGCCGCGGCCGAACTGTTCACCACGCGCGGATTCACCGGAACGTCGACGCGGATGATCGCCGACGCCGTCGGAATCCGGCAGGCGTCGATGTACCACCACTTCGCCACCAAGGACGACATCCTCGCCGCGCTGCTCCTGGACACGGTCGCGGGACCCCTCGCGTGCGCCGAGATGTTGCGAAGGAACTGCCCGGATCCCGTCGTCCGCCTCTACGCGCTCACACTCTTCGACACCGCCCAACTCGCAGAGTCACGCTGGAACCTCGGCGCCTTGTATCTACTGCCCGAGGTGACGACGGATCGGTTCACCGAATTCCGTTCTCTGCGTGGTGAACTCATGGAGCAGTACGCCGATCTTGCGGGCGAGGCCCTGGCGACCATCGGTGATCCGAACGTCGGACGAGCCGCCGCCGCGCTGCCGTTCCGCCTGGTGGAGGCCACCATCAACGCCCGCTCGGACGCCGTCGACCAATCCGGCTCGCCGGCGCCGGGACTTCCGCCCGAGCTCGTGGCGGACGCGGTCCTGCGCGTGCTGGGGCGATTCGGTCCCACCACCGAGATCGCACACCACGCCCGAGGCGTTCTCGACCGGCTCGCGAAAAGTTGTCCACAGCCTGAGCGATGAGGGACGACTGCGGGCCGGACGGTCGGTTACAGTGTGTGCCGAGTCGACCAATGGGGGGTCATCATGGACGGGTTTTCTGCTGCGCCCGATGAGATTCGGGTGTACGGCGACGTCGCGGCGGGGGCCGCGACTCACATCGCGACGGCGGGTGGGTTGGACCTGGCCGCGAACGTCGCTGCACTGACACCGGTGTTCGGCGCGATAGGCGCCGATTTCGTGGCAACGTTCGCGGCCACTCAGACCGCGCACGCACGGTCCGTCGCCGCGCTCGCGAACCACTACGCCGGCACCGGGGCGGTCGCGCACGCGGTCGCCGCCGCATACGACGCCACCGATCACGCCACCGGACGCGTCCTCGGCGACGCGCGCAGCGCCCTGGGAGGCAACGCATGACGACGACACCCGAACCGACCGCAGGCACCGCGCAGCCGACCGTGCTGGATCTGTTGCAGGCGTCCCCCGTCGGGCCGGTCCTGGACATGCCGGTTCCCCGGACACCGATGGAGGCGCTCGCAGCCTCCCCGCTCGGTCCGGCGCTGAACACGCCGTTCGTCGACATCGCCGCGGGGGCACTTCCTCCGGCGCCGGCGCTGCCACCTCTTCCCGAACTGCCACCCCTTCCGCCGCTGCCCGGTATCGATCAACTACTGCAGCCCGTGGCCGATCTCGCGAGCGCCTTCGGGACGGGCGCGTTCGGCGGATTCGACCCCACCGCGTTGCTGCGCCAGTCGTCGTCGGTCATCGACACCGCGCTGTCGATGGGGGTCTCGGGGCTGCGCGCTCTGGACGGTGCCTGGGACGGCTCCGCGGCCCTGGCGGCGCAGTCGCAGGGCGAGCAGGTCCGAATCACCGGAGAACAACTCAGCGAACGCGGCAATGCCATCGCGTCCGTCACCCAGGACGCCGCGGCAACGGTCTCGCGCGGCAATGCGCAACTCGTCGCGGTCGCCGAATCGTTCGCAGCGACCGCCGTGGCAGCCGCTCCGGTCGCGCTCACTCCCCCGGGTCAGACGATGCTGTTGGCCGCGGCCGCCGACCACCTGCAACGCGCGCTGTCGGTGGTCGCCGCGACTCGCGCCGAACTCGCCGGCCACCAGTCCGCGATGGCTGCGCTGGGCGCCGAGATCCCCGTTCCCGCGGCTCCCGCGCCGGCGGCCGGTCTCCTCGCTGCGGGCGGACAGTCGCCCGTCGCGGTCGCGGGGTCGGTGCTCGAGTCCGTGGGCAGGTCTCTCGCCAACTCGTCGCCGCAGTACGGTGACGCGCTTCCGCCACAGACGCACGCCGCGAGCATGGCACCCGTGTCCACCCGCGAATTCGCTCCTACCGCAGCGTCGTTCGGCGGGGCCGGCGGATCCGGTGGCGCCGGTGGCGGATTCGTCCCCGGCTTCGTCGCGGGGAGCGCGGGGACCTGGGCCGGATCGACCGGGCGCGGCCCGTCGGCCGCGCAACCCTCCGTGGCCACTTCTGCGACCACCCCGTACGCCGAGGGCGGGACCCGCACGTCCGGTGCCGGCACCCCGGCACCCGGCTACGCCCCGACCGGCACGGGAGCGCAACTGCGCGGGGCGTACGACGACACGGTCCACCGGGGGAACGCCGGCTACCTGGCCGCCGCCGTACCGGGCGACGAAGTGGTCGGCGAGCTGCCGATGGTCGCGCCCGCAGTGATCGGCAGCGTCGAGATCGATGCGCTGGGCGGCTTCGAGGATTCGGGAATCGAGGGCAGGGCGCACTGACGCGCGGTCGGCGCGCTCGGGCTCGGCGTGGTCAGACGAGACCGAGCGCGCGGACGGCGTCGCGTTCCTGCGCGAGTTCGGCGATCGACAGATCGATGCGCGCCCGGGAGAACTCGTCGACGTCCAGGTCCGGCACGATCCGGAACTCGCCGTCGGCGCACGTCACGGGGAACGAGCTGATCAACCCCTCCGGCACCCCGTACGAGCCGTCGGAGCATACCGCCATCGACACCCAGTCCCCGTCGGCGGTGCCGGCGGTCCAGTCGCGCACGTGGTCGATCGCGGCGCTCGCTGCACTGGCCGCGGACGACGAACCGCGAGCACGAATGATCGCAGAACCACGTTGCTGCACGGTCGGAATGAACACGTCCTCGATCCACCGGCGGTCCGACACGGCGTCCTCGGCGGGCTTGTTCCCGACGAGCGCGTGGGACAGGTCCGGGTACTGGGTTGCCGAGTGGTTACCCCAGATCGACATGCGCCGGATCGATGCCGCAGGCTCGCCGGTCCGGTGCGCCAACTGCGCGATGGCCCGGTTGTGGTCCAGCCGGGTCAGCGCACTGAACCGGGTGCGTGGCACACCGGGCGCATTGTTCATCGCGATGAGGGCATTGGTGTTGGCGGGGTTGCCCACGACGAGGACCTTGACGTCGTCGGCGGCCGCGGCCTCGATCGCTCGTCCCTGCGTCGTGAAGATCGCGCCGTTCGCGGCGAGCAGGTCGCCGCGCTCCATGCCCTTCGTGCGAGGCCGGGCACCGACGAGCAGCGCGACGCTCGCACCGTCGAAGCCGACGACGGGGTCGTCGGTGATCTCTACGCCGTTCAGCAGCGGGAACGCCCCGTCCTCGAGTTCCATCGCGACGCCCTCCGCGGCGCGGACTGCCGCCGGGATCTCGAGCAATCGCAACCGGACCGGGGTGTCGGGGCCGAGCATGTCGCCGGCCGCGATCCGGAATAGCAGTCCGTAGGCGATCTGGCCGGATGCGCCGGTCACGGTGACCGTGACGGGTGCCTTGTCCACAGGTGCCGCGTTCATACTGCCTCCTCGAGTCGAAGTCGACACCTCCACCGTAGGCACGAATTCGTCGGCGGGAGAATGGGATCGGTCACATCCCACGAGCTACGCCACAGAGTGCCGACCGTCACACCCGGACAAGCTTGGCGAGGTCGCTGCGGTGACTGAGGGCCAGTTTCTCGCACGCACGGTAGATGTGGCCCTCCACGGTGCGGACCGACAGGACGAGACGCCGGGCGATGTCCTTGTTCGACAGTCCCCGGCCCACCAACACCGCCACCTCTCGTTCGCGGTCGGTGAGTGGGAGCGGACGGGCCGCCTTCGCGAGTGCCGGCGTCGTCGCCCCGTCGCAACGTGACGCCAGCCAGTGCGCCTTCGCCGCCGACGTCAACTCGCCGCGTCGATCGTTGGATCGGGAGTATGCAGTCGCGGCCTGAGCGTACGTGTCGGCCGCAGCCAACAGGGTCCCGGTGCGTTCGAACTCTGCCGCGAGCGCATCGAGTGCCGGGCCGTCGGCCTTCGCCAACGCCTGCGCGCGCGCCGCCGCGACCCGCGCGAAGGGTCCGTCCACGAAGGCGGCGAGCTCGCCGAGCCGGGATGCGGTCGTGTAGTCACCGAACGTCGTCGCGACGTCGAGTGCGATCGCCTCGACGGCGAACTGACCGGATCGCGCCGCGAGGTCCGCGCCGCGCCGTGCCGCGTGCACCGCCGCCGAGACCTCCCCCGCCGATCCCGCGACCCAGGCCCGCGCGATGTCGATCAGCGGGTCGAAGAACGCGAGTTCCGGACCGGAGTTGCGTTCGGCGACCGCGAGCGCCGCGGCCGCGTCGGCACCCTTGCCCTGCGCGGCACGCACCTGACACAGACTCACTGCGGCCAGCAGCATCCATTCGGAACGGGTCTCGCGGTCCAGGACGGCCAGCGCCTCGGTGAGGTGTTCGGCCGCGTCGTCGAGCCGGCCGCCGGTCAGTTCGACGACGCCCGACGCCACATCGGCCAGGGCCGCGCTGTTCGGCTGGCCGGCCGCCATCTCGCGATAACGGGCGGCGGTCGACTCCGCCGCCGAGAGCCGCCCCACGAGTGTCAGGGCGAGTACCTCGAAGTACCCGATGTGGAAGCGGAGCAGTCCGTCGCCGTGCGAGATCGCCTCCCACGCGGATGCCGCGAGGGCGCCCACCTCGAGTCCGCGCCCTGACACCGTCAGTGCCGCCACCCCGGCGAAGACACCGCTTGCGCGGGCCCACGGGTGCGCCTCCGGGGCCGCCTCCACCTCCCGCGCCAGTGCGATCGCCGTCCCGAGCTCGCGGTCGTACAGGTGCAGCACCGCGTCGAGGGCCACGACGGACACCGCCAGCATCGGATCGCTGATCCGATCGCGCTCACGCCGGAACAGTGCGACCGCTTCCTGCGGTCTGCCGGCCTCGAGATACAGGCTCGCGACGCGGGTCAGCAACCATCGCGCGACGTCGTACTCACACAGTTCGTCGGGGTCCACGGCCGCGAAGACTTCCTCGGCGTCGTCGCCCTTGCCCTGCCACATCAGCGCGCGGCCGAGCGCGAACGACGCGTCGAATCCGCCGCCGCGGCGAACGGCGGCAGCGGCCAGCCGGGCCCCGAGTTCCAGGCTGGCCATCGCGATCGCGTCCTCGGCACCGCGAACCAGCAGTTCGGGATCCGGCTCGATGCCCGACTCCACGGCGAGTTCCGCGATCCGCATCGAGGTCACCACGCCCGGGTCCGGTGATTCGCGCAGCACCTCCACCAGCCGCCGTTTGATGCGCTGCGCCGCGAGCACCCCCGCCCTGTCGCGGATGACCTCGCCGAACAGCGGGTGGGCGAGCCGCACCACGTGCGCGTTGCCGACATCCCGGATCCGTACCAAGTCCAGCCGCTCGGCCTCCTCGATGGAGCGCCGGCTGACGAGTTCGCTGAGCACCTCGAGTTCGAGCGGCTCGCAGAACGCCAGGTAGTCCACCACGTCGAGCGCGTCTCGCGGGGTGCGGGCGAACCGTGATTCGAGCAGCGACGCGAGCGCCGCGGACACCCCGGGCCGCCCCCGTAGCTGCCAGACCCCACCGGATCGGCGCAGCGTGCCGCCGTCGAGCGCACCCTCCACGAGGTGCCGCAGGAACAGCGGATTCCCTTCCGACGCCTCCCAGATCGCGTCCGCGCTGAACCGCTCGACCGGGGCACCGAGCACCTGGTGCAGTTCCTCGTCCATCTCCGCGCGGGTGAACGGCTCCACGACGAACGGGGTGAGCAGCCCGTCCTTCCACAGTGCCTCGATCGCCGACGGGACCGGCGCCCCGCTGCGGACCGTGACGACGAGGCGGACGTCGCGGCCGACCGCCAGTTGGTGCACGAGGCCCGCGGAGAACTCGTCGAGCAGATGGGCGTCGTCGACGCCGACGATGGCGGCGCCGCCGTCCGGGGCCGAGCCGTCCTCGGCGAGTACGTCCCGGACCGCTCGCAGGGCGACGACCGGGTCGCGCGAGGTGGTCCGGGCCAGGTGCGGCGCGAAGGCGCCGAGAGGAATGCTCTGGGTGGACTCGGTGCCCACGATCCAGCGCGCCTCACCGGTCAGCGAACCCACCAGTTCCCGCGCCATCGTGGTCTTGCCGACACCGGCGGTACCGACCAGCACCACTCCGCACGATCGTCCGTCGCGGAGCAGTTCCCGAGCGCCCTCGAACGCAGCCTTACGGTCCAGGACGGGCCAGAGACCGACCATGCTTCGAACGATAATCCTGTCGGTGGCCCCCGCGCATCGAACCGCGCAACCCGCAATCAGGGAGTTACTGCGCGGTCGGTCCGGTCCCGCCGCCTCGGATTCGGGTCAGTTCGACAACCCGGCCACTTCCTCGTCGGTGAGGGTCGTCTGCGGCACCCGTCCCGCGTCCCGGACCAGGACGACGGCTCGATACAGCGGCCGTTCCTCGAGCCCGGCGCCGCGCGCCTCCGCCCGCAACTGGTCGATCAGCAGCGACGCCGCACCGGCGGCCGGAGCCAACTCGCTCGCCGACAGCGCATCGGCGAGCTTGCGCAGGCCGAGCACGTCGAGTTCCCGACCGCCGTCGGCGGTGTAGAGCGCGAGGGGGACGGTGCGGACCACGCGACCGTCACCGATCCGGACGGCCACCTGGCTGATCCGGGCGACGCGCACGACGAATTCGACGCTGACCGCCCGCGCGACGTCGACGCGGCGCTCGATGAGGCCGTTCGATGCGTGAATCGTCGTACCGGACAGCCAGATTCGACGACGCGTCGCCAGCAGCGCGGAGACCGCGGTGGGCAGCGCGATCACCGCACCCACCGCGAGCGCGACCAGCGGAGCGGCGAAGATCGCCACCACGCCGCCCACGACGACTCCGATGACGACCGCGACCAGCGCGACCTTCCGCATCCGCGGAGCGAGCATCGCCGCCGGGACGAGGTCGAGGGAGAACTCTTCCCCGGACCGCCCGTCAGGCGTCGGCAAGAATCGAACCGATCTGCGCGACAACGCCTTCCATGGCCACCGACGTCTGTTCTCCGTTGCTCAGATCCTTGACGGCGATGGTGCCGGCCGCGAGGTCCTCGTCGCCGAGCACCAGCGCGATGCGAGCTCCGGAACGATCCGCGGCCTTCATCGACCCCTTGATGCCACGGTCGCCGTACACCATGTCGACGCGGATCCCGGCCGCACGCAGCGCGTGGGCGATCTTCACCATCTCGGTCTTCGCGGCGGCGCCCAGCGGGACCCCGAAGACCTCGCAGCGGGCGGGGTTGCCGGCGGACTTGCCTTCGGCCGCGAGCGCGAGGATCGTCCGATCCACCCCGAGGCCGTACCCGATGCCCGACAGCGGCTGACCACCGAGCTGCGCCATCAGCCCGTCGTAGCGACCGCCGCCGCCGATACCGGACTGCGCGCCCAGGCCGTCGTGGACGAACTCGAACGTCGTCTTGGTGTAGTAGTCCAGACCGCGCACCATGCGGGGATTGACGACATACGGCACCCCGAGGGCGTCCAGGTGCGCGAGGACCTCGTCGAAGTGCGCCTTCGCGCTCTCCGACAGGTGGTCGAGCATGAGCGGCGCGTCCGCCGTCATCTCCCTGACGTGCGGCCGCTTGTCGTCCAGGACGCGCAGCGGATTGATCTCCGCGCGGCGGCGGGTGTCCTCGTCCAGGTCGAGCCCGAAGAGGAACTCCTGCAGGCGCTCCCGGTACTGAGGCCGGCAGGTGTCGTCGCCGAGCGAGGTGATCTCGAGGCGGAAACCGTCGAGACCCAGGCTGCGGAACCCGGCGTCGGCGATCGCGATCACCTCGGCGTCGAGCGCGGGATCGTCGACGCCGATCGCCTCGACACCCACCTGCTGCAACTGCCGGTAGCGGCCCGCCTGCGGGCGCTCGTAACGGAAGAACGGGCCGGCATAGCTGAGCTTGACCGGAAGCTGACCGCGGTCGAGCCCGTGCTCGATCACAGCGCGCATCACACCGGCCGTGCCCTCGGGACGCAGCGTCACCGAACGGTCGCCGCGATCGGCGAACGTGTACATCTCCTTCGAGACGACGTCGGTGGATTCGCCGACGCCCCGGGCGAACAACCCGGTGTCCTCGAAGATCGGGAGTTCGATGTGGCCGTAGCCCGCGAGCCGGGCCGCGCGGGTCAATCCGTCGCGCACGGCGACGAACTCCGCGGACTGCGGCGGAACGTAGTCGGGAACGCCCTTGGGGGCCGAGAAGGTGCTGAGACCTGACTTACTCACGGTGCCTACTTTTCCTTACTGGGACGCGGTCAGTCCAACGAGGAACGGGTTGGACGCGCGTTCCTGGCCGATCGAGCTCGAGCCCCCGTGCCCGGGCAGGATCGCGGTGGTGTCGTCGAGCACCAACAGCTTCCGCGCGATCGACTGCAGCAACTGCTCGTGGTTGCCACCGGGCAGGTCGCTACGGCCGATCGAACCCTGGAACAGGGTGTCGCCGGTCAGCGCCACCTGGAGCGGGCCCTCCTCGGTTGCGATCTCGGTGCGCAGCACCACCGAGCCCTGGGTGTGCCCGGGCGTGTGGTCGACGACGAAATCGATGCCGGCGACGGTGAACTCGTCCCCGTCGGCCAGCTCGATCACCTCGTCCGGCTCCCGGAACTCGACGCCCGCGATGAACTGGTTCATCGACGGCCCGATGCCGCGTCCCGGATCGGTGAGCATGTACCGGTCGTCGGGATGGATGTACGCCGGGATTCCGTAGTGCTCGCACACCGGATGAACCGACCACGTGTGATCGAGGTGACCGTGCGTGAGCAGAACCGCTTTCGGCTCGAGTTCCGACTGCGCGAGGAACTGCATGAGCGGCTCGGCGGCGTCCTGACCCGGATCGACGACGACGCACTCCCCCGAGTCGTCGTGCGCGAGAATGTAACAGTTGGTCTGGAACATTCCGGCGGGGAATCCGGTGACGAGCACGGCGACAACTCCTAGAGTACGGGGCGGTTAACGGGGTCATACGGGATCCGGAGCGGATCAGTACAGCCTAGGCCGTCGCCCCGCCAGGATCCTCTCAGGTTGAGGTGGCAGACTCGCGCATGTCCCATGTGCGGTGACGGGCGCCACGGGAGAGTTCCGAAGAAGACCGAACGAGACGTACGGGAGGACGACTGCAGTGCCGAGCAATCAGCAGCGCCGTGAGGCTGCGAAACGAAAGCTGGAACGCCAGCTCGAACGGCGCGCCGAACGCGCACGGAAGCGCAAGCAGATGACGATCGCCGGGTCGATCGTCGGCGCGATCGTCGTGATCGCGGTCGGTGCCGTCGTCGTCACGCTGTCCGGCAAGGACGACAACTCGACGGAGAACACCGCCGCGTCCGAGACGCCCAGCGCCGCTGCGATGCCCGCGGGCCGCGCCGAGCCGCTGCCCAACCTCGTCAACTGTGCGTACACGCCGGCCGAGGCCCCCGCCAAGCCGAACAACCCGCCGCGCGCCGAGGGCATCGACACGACGCTCGCGACGGTCAGCGCGAGCATGGAAACGACGCAGGGCCCCATCGGGCTGACGCTGAACAACGCCGAATCCCCCTGCACCGTGAACAGTTTCGTCAGCCTCGCGTCGCAGGGCTACTTCGACGGCACCACCTGCCACCGCCTCGTCACCGGAGAGGGCCTGCAGGTGCTGCAGTGCGGCGATCCGACGGGCACCGGCAGCGGCGGACCAGGCTACCAGTTCGCGAACGAGTTCCCCACCGACCAGTACGCGCCCGACGACCTGGCCGCCCAGACGCCCGTCACCTACAAGCGCGGCACCATCGCGATGGCCAACGCCGGCGCGGGCACCAACGGCAGCCAGTTCTTCCTCGTCTACGGCGACTCGACGCTGCCGCCGCAGTACACGGTGTTCGGCACGATCGACGAGACCGGACTCCAGACCATCGAGAAAGTGGCCGCCGCCGGCGACGACGGATCGATGTCCGCGGGCGGCGGCAAGCCGAACCTGCCCATCGACATCACCAGCGTGAGGTTGGATTGATGAAGCGCACGGCATTCGCGGCAGCCGGACTCGGCCTCGCCCTCCTCCTCACCGCGTGCGGCAGCGACGACGGCGGATCGTCCGACACCACGACGAGTTCGTCGAGCATGTGGACCACCCCCGAGGCCCCGAAGATCGACCTGTCGCAGTACCCGGCGCTGCCCGCGCCGTCCGCACCCGCGGCACCGACCGTCGACTGCACGTACCCGGCCGCCGGCACGGCCGCGAAGGAAGTGCAACCGCCCAACGGGACCGCTGTCTCCACGGCCGGAACCGTCGCCGTCGACCTCACCACCGGCCAGGGGCCGATCGGCATGACTCTCGACCGCGGTGAAGCGCCGTGCAGTGTCAACAGCATCGTCAGCCTCACCGAGCAGGCCTACTTCGACAACACCCCCTGCCACCGGATCTCCACTGCTCCCGGCCTGGGCATGCTCCAGTGCGGTGACCCCAGCGGTCGCGGCAGCGGCGGACCCGGCTACCGGTACGACAACGAGTACCCGACGAACCAGTTCGCACCGAACGACCCGGCGTCGAGCAACCCCGTCGTGTACCCGCGCGGCACCGTCGCGCTGGCCAACGCCGGCGTCGACACCAACGGCAGCCAGTTCTTCCTGGTGTTCGAGGACTCGCTGCTGCAGCCCAACTACACCGTGGTCGGCACGATCTCCGACGAGGGTCTGGCGACGCTCGACAAGATTGCCGCTGCGGGCGTCGAGGGTTCCACGTCCCCGGGCGACGGCACACCGACCGACACGGTCACCATCGAGACCGCCAAGGTCGCCTGACCCGTCCCGAACAGCTGAAGGGTCCCTTCGTGCGCTCCCAACGCACGAAGGGACCCTTCAGCCGTGTATCGGGGGTTCTCAGGCCGCCGAGGTGACGCGGTAGACGTCGTAGACGCCCTCGACGTTGCGGACCACGTTGAGCACGTGACCGAGGTGCTTCGGATCGCCCATCTCGAACGTGAACTTGCTGACGGCGACCCGGTCACCGGATGTGGTGACCGACGCCGACAGGATGTTGACCTTCTCGTCCGCGAGCGCCTTCGTGACGTCCGACAGCAGCCGGTGCCGGTCGAGCGCCTCGATCTGGATGGCGACGAGGAACAGCGACGTCGGCGACGGCGCCCACTCGACGTCGATGATCCGCTCCGACTGCTCGCGCAGCGACGTCGCGTTGGTGCAGTCCGTGCGGTGCACGCTGACGGCGCCGCCGCGCGTGACGAACCCCATGATCTCGTCTCCCGGCACCGGGGTGCAGCACTTGGCGAGCTTCGCCACGGTGCCCGGTGCGCCCGGCACGAGCACGCCGACGTCTCCGGACGTGCGCGATCGGGTGGGGATAGTCGACGGTGTCGACCGCTCTGCCAGCTCCTCCTCGACGGCGGTCTCGCCACCGAGATGCGCCACGAGCCGCTGCACCACGTGCTGGGCGGACACGTTGTGCTCGCCCACCGCGGTGTACAGCGCCGAGACGTCCGTGTACCGCAGCTCGTGCGCCAGCGCGGTCATGGCCTCGGCATTGAGCAGGCGCTGCAACGGAAGACCACCGCGGCGCACCTCACGCGCGATGGCGTCCTTGCCCGCCTCGAGCGCCTCCTCGCGGCGCTCCTTGGCGAACCACTGCCGAATCTTCGCCTTCGCGCGCGGCGACACCACGAACGTCTGCCAGTCGCGGCTCGGCCCGGCGTTCGGGGCCTTCGACGTGAAGACCTCGACGACCTCGCCGTTCTCGAGGGTCCGCTCGAGCGCCACCAGCCGGCCGTTGACCCGGGCGCCGATGCAGCGGTGGCCCACCTCGGTGTGCACCGCGTACGCGAAGTCGACCGGCGTGGATCCCGCCGGCAGTGTCACCACGTCACCCTTCGGGGTGAAGACGAAGATCTCCTTCACCGCGAGGTCGTAGCGCAGCGACTCGAGGAACTCGCCCGGGTCCGCCGCCTCACGCTGCCAGTCGAGCAACTGGCGCATCCACGCCATGTCGTCGACCTCGGCGATGTCGTTCGAGTGCTTGCCCTTGGTCTCCTTGTACCGCCAGTGCGCGGCGATACCGAACTCCGCGGTGCGGTGCATGTCCCGGGTGCGAATCTGCACCTCGAGCGGCTTACCCTCGGGTCCGATCACGGTCGTGTGCAAGGACTGGTACACGCCGTAGCGGGGCTGCGCGATGTAGTCCTTGAACCGGCCCGCCATCGGCTGCCACAGCGAATGCACCACGCCGACCGCGGCGTAACAGTCCCGGATCTCGTCGCACAGGATCCGCACGCCGACCAGGTCGTGGATGTCGTCGAAGTCGCGGCCCTTGACGATCATCTTCTGGTAGATCGACCAGTAGTGCTTGGGCCGGCCCTCGACGACCGCGTTGATCCGCGACGCGGACAGCGTCGCATTGATCTCCGCCCGCACCTTGGCCAGGTACGTGTCCCGCGACGGCGCCCGGTCCGCGACCAGGCGCACGATCTCCTCGTACTTCTTGGGATGCAGGATCGCGAACGAGAGGTCCTCGAGCTCCCACTTCACCGTCGCCATGCCGAGTCGATGTGCCAGTGGCGCAATGACTTCCAGCGTCTCGCGAGCCTTGCGCGCCTGCTTCTCGGGCGGCAGGAAGCGCATCGTGCGCATGTTGTGCAGGCGGTCGGCGACCTTGATCACCAGCACCCGCGGATCCCGCGCCATCGCGATGATCATCTTGCGGATGGTCTCGCCCTCGGCCGCCGATCCGAGCACGACCTTGTCGAGCTTGGTCACGCCGTCGACGAGATGCGCCACCTCGTCGCCGAACTCGGCCGTCAACTCCTCGAGCGAGTATCCGGTGTCCTCCACCGTGTCGTGCAGCAACGCCGCGACCAGTGTCGTGGTGTCCATGCCCAACTCCGCCAGGATGTTGGCCACCGCCAGCGGATGCGTGATGTACGGATCGCCCGACTTGCGGAACTGCGTCGCGTGCCGCTGCTCGGCGACGTCGTACGCGCGCTGCAGCAGCGAGAAATCGGCCTTCGGATAGAGCTCGCGGTGCACCGCGACGAGCGGCTCGAGCACCGGCCGGATCGGCGCGTTGCGCTGACCGGTGATGCGGCGAGCCAGTCGCGCCCGCACCCGCCGCGATGCCGACGTCGGCACCGGCGCGCTCTTCTCGGCGGGATTCGCCCCGCCGGTATTCGTGGCATCAGTGTTCTGGGAACGATCAAGATGCTGGGTCATGCCGTCACCTCCTGCCACCGCACTGCCACGGCCACTCGGAACCTGGCGGCACTGCTACACCACCAGGCACAACTGTAGTCCTCAGACTCTGACCAGCGATGTCAGCGGGTACCGGTCGAACCGCGCACGCCCGCCCAACTCCTCGATCTCGAGGACGACGGCCACGCCGATCACGTCCGCACCGGCCCGCGCCAGCAGCTCCGCCGCCGCGAGCAGGGTGCCGCCGGTGGCCAGCACGTCGTCGATCACGAACACCCGGCGCCCCGACAGATCGGGCGCGTCACACGGAATCTCCAGTGTCGCGGCGCCGTACTCGAGCGCGTAGCTCTCGGCGTGCACCGGCGGCGGCAGCTTGCCCGCCTTACGGACCGCGAGGACGCCGCATCCGAGTTCCATCGCGACACCGCCGCCGAGCAGGAACCCGCGAGCGTCGACCCCGGCAACCAGATCGGCTCCGACGCCGGCGGCCGCGAGACCCTCGATCACCGACCGGTATCCCGGCCCGTCCGCGAACACCGGCGTGAGATCCGCGAACCGGACACCGGGCGTCGGGAAGTCGTCGCACCAACGGGTCAGACGGGAGACCGCATCACCCGCACGCTCGAGCGCCGAGGCGAGTTCCGGGTTCGTGGCTTCGGGTGCATCCATCTGAGAAATCACCTGAGAAGTATCCACCTGTCCATGTTCCATCCCGAACCGGACCTCGTCGGATTGGGCACGACGGCGTGCATGCCCTTCGAGTGCGCGATCGTGCGGGGCTGGTCGAACAGCGGGATCGTCGGCATCTCGTTCCACAGGATCGCCTCGGCCTCGCCGAGCAGCGACATGCGGGCCGCGAGCGACGCGTCGACGGCGAGCTGGTCGACCACCTGGTCGAACCGGCGGTTCGAGAAGCCGCCGAAGTTGTCGCCGTTGCCGGTCCGCAGCGCGAACGCCGCGTCGTCGATCGAGTCGGTCCCGGCAGCACCGGCCGCGGACGCGGTGCCTGCCAGCACCGCATCGACCTGTCCGGCGCGCAGCGCCGTCGGGGAGAAGTCGGGTGAACCCGCGTCCTCGACGGTGATACCGGCGCCGGCGCAGGACTCGGCGACGATCTGCACGGTGCGCGCACGACGCTCGTCCGGGCCGAGGTACCCGACACGGACGGTCAGTTGCTGCTGACCGGCGGCCTCGCGCGCTCCGGGGATGTCGGGGTCGGTGTACGTGCCACCTTCCGCGGCGACCGCCGACGGGTAGAACAGCGTGTCCGGCCCCGTGATCCGGGAGTCGATCACACCCGATCCGATGCCGTCCGCACGGTCGAACCCGGGGTGACCGAGTTCGTCGTACAGCCGCTGCCGCGGCAGACACAGCGCGAACGCGCGGCGGGCGTCGGGCGAACCGAACACACCCTGCGTCGCGAGCACGAACTGCTCCACACTGCGCGACGGCTCGTGTGCGACGTCGAATCCGCCGTCCGGCTCGAACCCGGCCAGCGAACCGGCACCGATGTCCACGACTTCGACGTCCCCGGCATCCATTCCGGCCTGCACGTCGGAGCCCTTGGGCCACACCACGATCCGCGACGTCTGCGGCTTGATACCCCACCACCGCTCGTTCTCCACGAGCACCAGGCCGTCGTCGGTCGTGTACGACTCGATCCGGTACGGACCCGACGACGGGAACTTGGCCAGTTCGAGGTCGCCGGGCTCGAGACGCCAACCGGTGTTCCAGAAATCCGCGATCCGCCCCACCGCGTCCACATCGCCGGAACGGATAGCACCGACCAGGTCCGGCACACCCGCAGCCTGCGCGGCGACGTGCGCCGGCATCAGCTCGGTGGCGCCGAACAACGACCGCCAGCCGAGGTAGCCGCGGCCGGGCGAGAACACGACCGTGACGTCCTTGGCCCCGGGCTGGCAGTCGACCCGTTCGATGTCCGCGTAGCCGGCACGCGTGGCGGCGTCGAACATCGGCACCGCACCGCTGTCGCCGGGCCGGGTGAAGCGGCCGCTGCCGGCCGCCCATGCGAGCACGAAGTCGTCACACGAGATCGGCACCCCGTCCGAGTAGACCGACGACGGGTTGAGTCGGTACTGCACGGTGAGCGAGTCCCCGGGCACCACGCTCGCGGTTCCGAAATCGGTGTCCGCCACCGGTGCACCCGACGGACCCGTGTAACTCATACCGGTGAGAACCCGACCGAACGACTGCAGCGCCCCGGTCGCCGAGCCCTCGACGGTGTTGCCGTTGTAGGTGGTGACGACGTTGTCGATCGCGTAGCCCAACGAGGGCACCTGATCGGTCGGTTCACTGCTGCACGCTGCGGTCGCGCCGACCGCGGCCGCGGCGGCCAGGGCGACGATCGACCTGGCCGCCCGGCGGCGGAACCTGCTGCGACTGGTGGCGTCCGCCATGTCAGTGCCTCTTCTTGTTGCGCTTCCCGGTCGGTACCGCACCGGGTCGCGGCGCGGGACCCGCCGCCGCGCTAACCCGAGGTTCGGGCTGCGACGCCCCGACACGGGTGCCGGCGGCCGCCCTCTTCGCGAGCACCTTCTTGGTATGTGCGGCGACCGGACCCCACCGTTCCTTGATCGACACCAGCATCGGCGTCGCGGTGAAGATCGACGAGTAGGCGCCGACGATGATGCCCACCAACTGGACCAGTGCCAGATCCTTGAGGGTGCCGATACCCAGCAGCCACACCGCGACCACCATCAGCGCGATCACCGGGAGGATCGAGATGACCGTGGTGTTGATCGACCGCATCAGCGTCTGGTTGACGGCCAGGTTCGCCTGCTCGGCGTACGTCCGCCGGTTCAGGTGCAGGATTCCCCGGGTGTTCTCCTCCACCTTGTCGAACACGACGACGGTGTCGTAGAGCGAGAAGCCGAGGATCGTGAGCAGACCGATCACCGTCGCCGGCGTCACCTCGAAACCGATCAGCGAGTACACGCCGGCGGTGACGATCATGTCGAAGAACAACGACACGATCGCGGCGATCGCCATGTCTCTTTCGAACCGGACAGCGATGTAGATGCTGACGATGACGAGGAACACCACGAGCGCGATGAGCGCCTTCTTGGTGATCTGCCCGCCCCACGTCTCGCTGACGTCCGCGACGCTGATCGCGTTCTTCGACGTGTTGCCGTTGCTGTCCTTCGGCTGGAACTCGTCGTACAGCGCGTTCTGCAGCTCGTTGACCTGACCGGCGTCGAGCGCCTCGGAGCGGATCTCGACCGACGAACTCGAGCCCGAGCCCACCGTCTGCACCGAGACCGGCTCCTGGCCGAGGGTGTCGCTGTAGACCGTCTCGACCTGTTCGGTGGTCACACCCTCCGGGGTCGGGAACTGGATGCGGGTACCGCCCTCGAACTCGATGCCGAGGGAGAAGCCGCGCACGAGGATGCTCAGGAGCGACAGCGCGACGATCGCACCGGTCAACCAGTAGTAGAACTTGCGGCGTCCGACGACCTCGAATCCGCCGGTACCGGTGTAGAGCCGCTGGAGCCAGCTGTGGTGCGGCAGCACTGCACGATCGGAGGCTGCCTCGGTCGCCCCGGAGGAGGTTGCAGAGGTGTTCGACTCACTCATTTTCATGCCTCCTCGGAGGTCGACGCCGCGACCAGCTTGCGTTCGCGGGCGACCTGCTGGACCGCGCCGAGACCGTTGACGCCGGGCTTCGACCAGAAGCGGGACTTGGATGCCATGTACACCAGCGGCCAGGTCACCAGGAACACCACGACCACGTCGAGGATCGTCGTGAGGCCGAGGGTGAACGCGAAGCCGCGCACCTGGCCGACGGCGAGGACGTACAGGACCGCAGCCGCGATGAAGCTGACCGCGTTACCGGACAGGATCGTCCGGCGCGCACGCGCCCAACCACGTGGTACGGCGGACCGGAAGCTCCGGCCCTCGCGCATCTCGTCCTTGATCCGCTCGAAGAACACGACGAACGAGTCGGCGGTCATGCCGATACCGATGATCAGACCGGCGATGCCCGCCAGGTCGAGGGTGAAGCCGATGTACCGGCCGAGCAGCACCATCACGGCGTAGACCATGAGACCCGACAACACCAGCGACAGCGCGGTCAACACGCCCAGCATGCGGTAGTAGACGAGGCAGTAGACGAGCACGAGCACGAGGCCCACCGCGCCGGCAATGAGGCCCGCCTCGAGCGACGCGAGGCCCAGGGTCGCCGAGACCGTCTCTGCTTCGGACGCCTGGAACGACAGCGGCAGCGACCCGTACTTGAGGGTGTTCGCGAGTTCCTGCGCCTGCGTCTGGTTGAACTGGCCGGTGATCGAGGTCGAGCTACCGGCCGGCGTCGCACCCTGCACGACGGGCGCGCTGACGACCTTCGAGTCGAGCGTGAAGGCGGCCTGCTTGCCGATGTTGGCGGCGGTGAACTGCGCCCAGGTGGAGCTGCCGCTCGACTTGAAGCTCAGGCTCACCTCGTAGCGGGACTGCTGCGTGTTGTAACCGGAGCTGGCGTCGGAGATCTCCTGGCCGTCGATGATGCTCGGCGCCAGCAGGTACACGGTGGTGCCGTCCGTCGAACAGGCGACGAGCGGCAGATTCGGGTCGTCGTTGCCCTGGAGCGGATCGGGCGCCGAGCAGTCGAGCGTGGCCATCGCCTGCTGCTGGACCGCCGGGTCCTCGCTCTGACGTGTCTCCTTCGCCTTGGCGATCTCGGCTGCGGCTGCCTCGGGAGAACCGGGTACAGGCTCACCGGGCGCGGGAGCGGGCGCCGGAGACGGCGAGGGTTCGGCCGACTCGGTGGGATCCTGCGCCGGGAACGGGCGCTCCTGCACGTCGGGGGTGGCGGCGGGCTCGGTCGGCGCCGGAGCCGGCGTGGTCGGGGCCTGCGTCGCGGGTGCCGGCTGCGCACCGGGGGCAGCTGCGGCCTGCGAGCCGACGACCGGGCGAATGTAGAGCCGGGCAGTCTGACCGAGCGACCGTGCCTGCGAGCTGTCGTCGCCGGGCACCGTGATCACCAGGTTGTCACCGTCGATCACCACCTCGGACCCGGAGACGCCCAGGCCGTTGACGCGCGTCTCGATGATCTGCTGGGCCTGACGGAGGCTGTCCTGGCTGGGTGTACTGCCGTCCGGTGTCCGCGCGGTGAGGGTGACACGTGTTCCGCCCTGCAGGTCGATCCCGAGCTCGGGAGTCGGGGACTTGTCTCCGGTGAAGAAGACCAGCGCATACAGCGCGGCGACGAGCGCCGTGAAAACGGCGAGCGCGCGCACTGGGTGCACCGATCCTGTCGAAGGTGCCACGGTCTGTCTGTCTCCTCGGTACGTGCGGTTCAGATGATGACGCAAAGGTGATGACGCAAAAAAGACAAGCGAGCCGCTCGGCGGGCCGAGCGTGAACACGCCCTCGTCGGCAGGGGGAAATCCTGCCGACGAGGGCGGCTACCGCACTATTCGCCGTTCAGGCGACGCTGCGTGTCGTCCGGGGTCTCGTCGTCGTGCTCGACGGACTCGGTGCCGGCTGCGTCCTCGTCGACCACATGCTCACGGACGACCATCCGCGACCAGGTGGTGACGACACCGGGAGCGATCTCGAGATCGACCGTTCCCTCGTCCAGTCCGGCCACCGTCGCGTGGAGGCCGGCAGTGGTCATGACACGGTCACCGATCTTCAGGGAGTCCTGCAGATCGGCGGTCTTCTGCATCTCCTTCTTCTGGCGCCTGATGCCGAGAAACATCGGCACGAGCAGAGCAAGAATCAGAAGCGGAAACAGCAATTCCATCAGGAAGTCAGTCCTCGGGTTTCGTCATGTAAGGCGTTACACACGGCGATGATCACGGGACCGGTCGGCCCCGCGCTAGTGACCAGTGTGCCACTAGCGGGTCGCGCGAAAGGGAAATCGTCACCGATGGCATTTCGCTCATATCGAACAACGAGGGTTCCCGGGCGGTGAAATCACCTCACGATTCATCCCGGTCCGGGTCCTGCGGGTCGAACAGACCGAGCTGCGGTTCGCGGGCGCGGACCTCGATGCCGCCCACCGCGGCGTCCGGCGGAGGTGTGAGGCCCAGTTGCGCCCACGCGGCCGCCGTCGCGACGCGACCGCGCGGCGTCCGGGCGATCATGCCCGCCCGGACCAGGAACGGCTCACACACCTCCTCGACCGTCGAGGGTTCCTCCCCCACCGCGACGGCCAGCGTCGAGACTCCCACCGGCCCACCACCGAAGCTTCGGACCAGCGCGCCCAGCACCGCCCGGTCCAACCGGTCGAGGCCGAGCGGGTCCACGTCGTACACCGCCAGCGCCGCCTGCGCGATCTCGCGGGTGATGATGCCGTCGGCGCGGACCTCCGCGTAGTCACGGACCCGGCGCAGCAGCCGATTCGCGATGCGCGGCGTGCCACGCGAGCGCCCCGCGATCTCCGCACCGGCCTCCTCGCCGAGTTCGATCCCGAGGATGCCGGCCGATCGGAGCAGGATGAGCTGCAGCTCGTGCGGCTCGTAGAAGTCCATGTGCGCGGTGAAGCCGAAGCGGTCCCGGAGCGGCCCGGTGAGTGCACCCGAACGGGTGGTGGCTCCGACCAGAGTGAACGGGGCGACCTCGAGGGGAATCGACGTCGCGCCCGGCCCCTTCCCCACCACGACGTCGACCCGGAAGTCCTCCATCGCGAGATACAGCATCTCCTCGGCGGGCCGCGCCATCCGGTGGATCTCGTCGATGAACAGCACGTCGCCCTCGACCAGATTGCTGAGCATCGCCGCGAGGTCGCCGGCGCGTTCGAGCGCGGGACCCGACGTCAGCCGCAGCGAGGTGCCGAGCTCCGTCGCGATGATCATCGCCATGCTCGTCTTACCCAGGCCGGGCGGTCCGGACAACAGCACGTGGTCGGGAGTCCCACCGCGCAGCTTCGCGCCGGTGAGCACCAGCTGCAGCTGTTCGCGGACCCGCGGCTGGCCGATGAAGTCGCTCAGGTTCTTCGGACGCAGGCTCGCTTCGACCTCGCCGTCCGACGAGACGAAATTCGCCGTGACCGCCGACTCGTCCGACGCGTCGCGGGCGCCTCCGGCGTCGTCCATACCGTCGCCGTAGATCATCGTGTCTTCCCGAGCAGGGCGAGTGCCGACCGCAGGACGGTGGACGTCGGAGCCTCCGGATCGGCCGCCACCACGGTGTCGGTGGCCTTCTCCGCGTGCTCGAGCTTGAAGCCGAGACCGGTCAGCGCCTCGACCACCTGGTCACGGACGACGCTCGCGGACGTGGCCGCGCCCGCGCCCGGCAGATCACCGGTCACGGCGACGGCCTCGACCTTGTCGCGAAGCTCGACGACCATGCGTTCGGCGCCGCGCTTGCCGATGCCCGGAACACGAGTGAGCGCGGTGACATTGCCCTCTGCGAGGGCCTTGCGGAGCGCCTCGGGTTCGAGGACCGCGAGTATCGCCATCGCCAGCCGCGGCCCCACCCCGGACACCGTCTGCAGCAGGCCGAACAGATCTCGCGACTCCGCGTCGGCGAAGCCGTACAGCGTCATCGAGTCCTCACGGACGATCATCGCCGTCAACAGGCGCGATTCGTCGCCCCGCCGAAGGGTCGCCAGGGTGGCGGGTGTCGCGTTGACGCGGTACCCGACGCCCGCGGCCTCGATCACCGCATGGTCCAGCCCGACCTCGAGAACCTCACCCCGAACCGAAGCGATCACCGTGTTCCTGCCTTTCCGGCCGCAATTTCCTTCAGCCGTGCCTCGTACCGCCGCTTCTGCTCCGCCGCCGCCGCTTCCATCGCGGCCATCCGCTCGAGCATCGGCGCGCGCCAACAATGGCAGATCGCCAGCGCGAGCGCGTCGGCCGCATCGGCCGGCTTCGGCGGGGTGTCCAGTCCGAGAATGCGGGTGACCATCGCGGTGACCTGCTTCTTGTCGGCGGTACCGCTACCCGTCACCGAGGCCTTGACCTGGCTCGGCGTGTGAAAGCACACAGGAATACCCCGCTTGGCCGCCGCGAGGGCCACCACACCGCCGGCCTGTGCCGTCCCCATCGCGGTTCGTACATTGTGCTGCGCGAACACTCGCTCGACCGCGACGACCGTGGGCCGGAACCGGTCGAGCCACTCGTCGGCCGCCTCCGAGATCCGCAGGAGACGCGACGCGAGTTCCATCTCGGGCGGGGTCCGCACGACGTCGACCGCCACGGGCCTCACCTCGCGGCCACGGCCCGCGTCCACGACGCCGAAGCCGCATCGCGTCAGGCCGGGGTCGACACCCAGAACACGCACGCGCCCACCTCTCGCACTACTTTCCGAACAGTTGTTCGAGCATAGCGGGAGGTGGGCGCGTGACGATGCACCAACACGCAGTCGGCGCCGCCGGAGCCTAGGCGTCGAGTTCGGCGAGCACCTCGTCGGAGACGTCGACGTTGGTGTAGACGTTCTGGACGTCGTCGGAGTCCTCGAGGGCGTCGACGAGCTTGAACACCTTGCGGGCACCCTCGGCGTCGACCGGAACCTCGACGGACGCACGGAAGTCCGGATCGGCCGACTCGTAGTCGACGCCGGCATCGACCAGCGCGGTGCGGACCGGGATCAGATCCCCGGCCTCGCACACGATCTCGAAGCTCTCACCGAGATCGTTGATCTCCTCGGCACCCGCCTCGAGCACGATCTCCAGCAGATCGTCCTCGGTGCGACCGTTCTTCTCGAGCACCACGACGCCCTTGCGCGTGAACAGGTACGAGACCGAACCGGGGTCCGCCATGTTGCCGCCGTTGCGGGTCATCGCGGTGCGCACCTCGCCGGCGGCGCGGTTGCGGTTGTCGGTGAGGCACTCGATCAGCACGGCGACACCGTTGGGGCCGTAGCCCTCGTACATGATGGTCTGCCAGTCGGCGCCGCCGGCTTCCTCGCCACCGCCACGCTTGCGAGCGCGCTCGATGTTGTCGTTCGGGACCGAGCTCTTCTTGGCCTTCTGGATGGCGTCGTAGAGGGTGGGGTTACCCGACGGATCGCCACCACCCGTACGAGCTGCCACCTCGATGTTCTTGATCAGCTTCGCGAACATCTTGCCGCGCTTGGCGTCGATCACGGCCTTCTTGTGCTTGGTGGTGGCCCATTTGGAGTGGCCGCTCATTCGTGGGAGCCCCTTCCTGCAGTGCGCCGTGGCAGATACGACAAATCCCACGGCAATTCGACTGCACACTTGTCGGAGATTCGATGCTACCTGCACACCCGTCCGGTCCGGACACACCGCCTCCCCCGGAAGGTTACGATCCGGTAGATGTTGCCGACGTTCCCAAGACAGCGCGTCGGGCACAATGGACCCTTCCAGAGACATCAACGATGTGTGATCGAGAACGACGGACGGCGTCTCTCGCGCGGGGGCGCGAACATGCGGATGCCCGGATCGTTGGGGGAAAGGCGAATGAATGCGCACTCACAGACCGGGATCGACCCACCGTCTGAAGAAGCGACTGATCGGACTCGTGGCGGCAGCTCTGCTGTTGCCGGCGCTGACGGCGGTGACGGGCACGACCACCGCGAACGCTGCCCCACGCGGTGGCTACGAGGAGGCGTGGGTCGACTCGACGATGGGCCCGATCAAGGTCCAGATCCAGTGGGCGGCGCGCGGGGGTAACGCCGCTCTCTACCTGCTCGACGGCATGCGCGCGCGGGACGACCGCAACGCCTGGTCGTTCGAGACCAACGCGTTCGAGCAGTTCGCCCTGGACAACGTCACCCTGGTGATGCCGGTCGGCGGACAGTCCAGCTTCTATACGGACTGGTACGCCCCGAGCAACTTCAACGGGCAGAAGATCACCTACAAGTGGGAGACCTTCCTGACCCAGGAACTGCCCGCCTACCTCGAGACCCGCGGCGTCTCCCGCACCAACAACGCGGTGACGGGTCTGTCGATGGGCGGCTCGGCGGCGCTCACGCTGGCCGCCTATCACCGCGACCAGTTCAAGTTCGCAGGTTCCTACTCCGGCTACCTCAATCTGTCGGCTCCCGGCATGCGCGAGATGATCCGGATCGCGATGCTCGACGCCGGTGGGTACAACTCCGATGCCATGTGGGGCCCGCCGTGGGACGGCCGGTGGATGCGCAACGATCCCTTCGTGTTCGCACCACTGCTCAAGGGTCTGTCGATGTACATCTCCTCGGGCAACGGCCTGCCCGGCGAGTACGACGCACCGGGCGCTCTGCTGGGATCCCTCGGCTCGTCCGATCTGCGCGGTTCCCTCGGATCATCGGGTTCGGTGACGTCGTTCAACACGTCCAACGCGATGGGTCTCGAATCGCTGGCACTGATGAACACCCGCGCCTTCGAGGCGCGGCTGAACAGCCTCGGGATCCCTGCGACGTACGACTTCACGCCCGACGGCACGCACGCGTGGGGTTACTGGTCCGCGGAGTTGTGGAAGTCGCGTCCGCAGATCCTCGACGCCCTGAACGCGTGGTGACGCGCCCCTCGGACGCTGCCGGGTTTGGGGTCAGTTACCCCGCACCATGTCGACGAACAGTTGGTGGACGCGACGATCGCCGGTGACCTCGGGGTGGAACGAGGTCGCGAGGACCGGGCCCTGCCGCACGGCCACGATGTGGTCGGCGGCGGGGCCTTCCGGCACCCGGGCCAGGACGTCCACACCGGGCCCGACCCGCTCGACCCACGGCGCGCGGATGAACACCGCGCGGACCGGATCGCCGTCGATGCCGGTGAAGTCGAGGTCGGCCTCGAACGAGTCCACCTGACGTCCGAAGGCGTTGCGCCGCACCGTCATGTCGAGCCCGTCGAGGTGCTGCGCATCGGGGCGGGTGTCGAGCACCTCGCTCGCGAGCAGGATCATCCCGGCACACGAGCCATAGGCCGGCATCCCGTCCTCGAGGCGGGCACGAATCGGATCGAGGAGATCGAAGACGGTCAGCAGCCGACTCATCGTCGTCGACTCGCCGCCCGGAATCACCAGGCCGTCCACGGATTCGAGTTCGGAGAGTCGGCGAACGCCGAGCGCACGGGCGCCGCTGGATTCGAGCGCCGCGAGGTGCTCGCGGACGTCGCCCTGGAGTGCGAGCACGCCGATGGTCGGTTGTTTGGTCACGAGAGAATGTCCTGCACTATTCGACGCTATTGACTACGGAAACGCTATCAGCCACTGCTGACGCGCCCCGCATCCACCGATCCGCACGGATCTACCCGGGATCGCGCCGCAGGAGTCGCGTGAGGCCCTCCTGCACGACGGCGGCCACGAGATGCCCCTCGCGATTGAAGATGCGCCCCTGGGTGAGCGCCCGGCCGAAACCGGCAGACGGGGACGACTGGTCGTAGAGCAGCCAGTCGTCGGCCCGGAACGGACGCATGAACCACAGCGCGTGATCGAGTGACGCACTCTGGATCGGAGTATCCGGATGGGTGGTGCTCGCCGACGCCAACAGCGTCATGTCGCTCATGTACGCGAGGGTGCAGATGTGGAAGACCGGATCGTCGGGTAGTTCCTCGCGGGAACGGAACCAGACCTGCTGTTGCACCGGCACACCCCGCCGACGCTGGATCTGCTCGGTCGGCACGTAGCGCAGGTCCCAGTCCGCCCACTCGCGGAACTCCCACGACTTCTCCTCCGACGCGAGCGACGCCGCGTCCGGCAGGTCCTCCGGCGCCGGCACGGTCGGCATCACGTCCTCGTGCTCGATGCCCTCGTCGAGCACGTGGAACGACGCCGACATCGTGAAGATCGCCTGCCCGTCCTGCACAGCGGTCACGCGACGGGTGGTGAACGATCGGCCGTCCCGGATCCGGTCGACGAGGTAGACGATCGGCATCACCGGGTTACCCGGCCGCAGGAAGTAGCCGTGCAACGAATGGACGTGGAAGTGCTCATCGACCGTCCGCACCGCGGACACCAGCGCCTGCCCGGCGACCTGTCCGCCGAACGTGCGCGGCAGCATCGTCTCCGTCGCGATACCGCGGAAGATATCCCGCTCGAGCCGCTCGAGTTCCAGGATCTGCTCGATCTTCGCCATCTGGGCCCCTTCCGCCGCGTGCGCTCAGGCTAGCAACGCACGAACGCGGTGACGGCCGCGCCGGGCCGTCACCGCGTTCGTCGTGTTGTGTTCTACCGGCTGAAGGTCACCAGCCGCGCTCGGCGAGCCGGTGAGGCTGCGGGATGTCGTCGACGTTGATGCCGACCATGGCCTCGCCGAGACCGCGGGAGACCTTCGCGAGGACGTCGGGGTCGTCGAAGAAGGTGGTGGCCTTGACGATCGCGGCGGCGCGCTCGGCGGGGTTGCCGGACTTGAAGATGCCGGAGCCGACGAACACGCCCTCGGCGCCGAGCTGCATCATCATGGCCGCGTCGGCGGGGGTCGCGATGCCGCCGGCGGTGAACAGGGTGACCGGGAGCTTGCCGGCCTTGGCGACCTCGACGACGAGGTCGTAGGGGGCCTGTAGTTCCTTGGCCGCGACGTACAGCTCGTCCTCGGGCAGCGAGGTCAGGCGGCGGATCTCCTGGCGGATCCTGCGCATGTGGGTGGTGGCGTTGGAGACGTCGCCGGTGCCGGCCTCGCCCTTGGATCGGATCATCGCCGCGCCCTCGTTGATGCGGCGCAGGGCCTCGCCGAGGTTGGTGGCGCCACACACGAACGGGACGGTGAAGGCGAACTTGTCGATGTGGTTGTCGTAGTCGGCGGGGGTGAGGACCTCGGACTCGTCGATGTAGTCGACACCGAGGGACTGCAGGATCTGGGCCTCGACGAAGTGGCCGATGCGGGCCTTGGCCATGACCGGGATGGATACGGCCTCGATGATGCCGTCGATCATGTCCGGATCCGACATGCGCGAGACGCCGCCCTGGGCGCGGATGTCGGCGGGCACCCGCTCGAGCGCCATGACCGCGACAGCGCCGGCGTCCTCGGCGATCTTGGCCTGCTCGGGGGTGACCACGTCCATGATGACGCCGCCCTTGAGCATCTCGGCCATGCCCCGCTTGACGCGCGCCGTGCCGGTAGTGGGGGTGGTGTCGGGGGTGCTCACAGCAAACTCCTGGGTTCTCGCCGGCTTCGGGGAAAGATCTGACACGCCGGGACCAGCCGAGCCTGTCTCGGACTCGTGGTGCCACAGCGCGTGGCCAATTCTATGACGACGCCGCCACCGCCCCCATAGCCAGTGCCCGATACCTGGCCTGTTGTGGCGACGGTCATAGCGAAACGTGCACTTCGGCGGCTCAGCGGATCGCGCGGACCTCGGGTTCGTCGACCCGGACCACGGCCATGTTGGCCTCGTCGAGCAACTCGGGCAGATCCTGCGGGTACACGGCCTCGCCACCGCCCTGGATCGCCCGGATCTCGGCGGGGGTACACCACCGGTGCTCGAGGATCGTGCGGCGTTCGAGGTCGGTGAAACCGCCTCGGTGCGGGACGAACTCCTCGGTGCGGACAGCGAAGAACAGTTCTTCGGAGCGGATCAGCTCACCGGCGAACGGGAAGATCGCCACCCGACGCCACAGCGGGCCGCGCAGGTCGTCGGGCTCCACCGTGAGACCGGTCTCCTCGTGGATCTCCCGGACCGCGGCGGCCCGCAGAGTCTCCCCTGTCTCGACGGCGCCGCCGATCGTGAACCAGAACGACGTGTCGGGCTTCTCCGGATCACGGCCGCGCACCAGCAGCACACGGCCCCGGTCGTCGAGCATCACCACCCGTGCCGACGTGCGGATCTCGTCGAGCTGGAGATCGGGCTGCTCCCCGCGTTCCGCGATCTCGAAGTAGGTCGGCAGCGGCGCCGTGCCCCCGAGGTGCAGCCAGCGAACCGGCCGCCGGGTGCGTAGCGCCAGCGTGTCGCGGACGGCGTCGTTGTGAAACCTGCGCGCGATCAGCACGCGGGCCTCGGCGTCGGCCAGTTCGGCGACCAACTGGGGTGGCAACGTGTGCGCGTCGAGAGTTGCCAGCGCCCCGGACAGGGCGTTCTCGGCGGACTCCCGCTGGGCGCGTTCGGCGCGTTCGGCCTGACCGGCGAGCGTCGACAGACGCTCGCTCTCCCCCGGAGCCGACGCCATTGCCGCCGCGATGGCGCGCACGACGACGGCCCGGCGAGCGAGTGCCGCATCCAGCGCCTGCCACGACAGATCGGACCGCACGTGCAGGCGATCCAGGCGGTTCGCGGTGCCGTACGCCCACGCGCCAACGATTGCGACGACTGCCGCGATCAACGCGAGGACCAGGATGGTCATTGCCGAGAAGGTCACGAACGCACCTCACGCACACCCGTCGAACCCACGGTCACGGTCTCGTACACCCGCAGGATCTGCTCGGCCACCACCGGCCAGTCGTACTCGCCGACGACGACACTCGCGACGTCGGTGAGTGCGCGCCGCCGATCCTCGTCTCCGAGTACGGAATCGATGGCGGCAGCGAGAGCCGCCGAATCGCCGACGGGGACGAGCAGACCCGCGGTGCCGTCACGCAGTACGCGGCGGAACGCGTCGAGTTCGCTCGCGACGACGGGCGCGCCCGCCGCCATCGCCTCGACGAGCACGATGCCGAAGCTCTCGCCGCCGAGGTTCGGCGCGCAGTACACGTCGACACTGCGTAGCGCCGACGCCTTCTCCGCGTCGCTCACCTGGCCGAGCAGGCGCAGGTGGCCGGCGAAGCGTCCGGCCTCCTTGCGCAGCTTCTCCTCGTCACCCCGTCCGACCACGAGGATCTCGAGGTCCGGGTACTTCTCGACCAATGTGGGCAGTGCGCCGAGAAGCACCGCCATGCCCTTGCGGGGCTCGTCGTACCGACCGAGGAAGAGCACGGTCCGGCCGGGCCGCGGGTACCCCGGCAGCGGCGCAGCGTTTGCGAACGCCGGCACGTCGACGCCGTTGGGAATCTCCACCGCGTCCGAGCCCAGGGATTCGACCTGCCACCGCCGGGCCAGTTCGGACACCGCGATCCGGCCGCTGATCTTCTCGAGGTACGGCTGGAGGACACTCTGGAAGGTGCTCAGCACCAACGACTTCGTGGTCGAGGTGTGGAACGTGGCGACGATGGGCCCCTCCGCGATCTTCATCGCGAGCATCGACAGGCTCGGGGCGTTGGGCTCGTGGATGTGCAGGACGTCGAAGTCGTTGTCGGCGATCCACCGCCGCACCCGCGCATACGAGACCGGCCCGAACGTCAGGCGCGCAACCGATCCGTTGTAGGGAATGGCGACCGCGCGGCCGGCCGAGACGACGAAGTCCGGCAGTTCCGTGCCCTCCGACGCGGGGGCCAGCACGCTCACCTTGTGTCCGCGCTCGATGAGCACCTGGGCGAGCTCGACGACATGCGCCTGCACACCGCCCGGTACGTCGAAGGAGTACGGGCAGACCATTCCGATCTTCATCGCGACTCCATGCGGGCACGACGGGACTCGGACAGGTCGTCGAGCCACAGGGGCTGGAGCATGTGCCAGTCCGCGGGGTGGGCGGCGATGTTGACCTCGAAGCGGTCTGCCAGCGCCTGGGTGGCGCCGCCGATTCCGGACGAGACGTCGATCGGCGGATCGATCGAGAAGCCCCAACCGCCGTCGGTGAACCAGCAGTGCACCGGCAGCAGCGCGGCCCCGGTCTCGATCGCGAGCTTGGCCGGCCCCGCGGGCATGCGGGTCGGTTCCCCGAAGAAGGTGACCGGCACGCCCTTGGCCGCGAGATCCCGCTCGCCGAGCAAGCACACGACCTTGTTCTCGCGCAGTCGTTTCGCGAGTTCCCCGAAGGGTGGCTGTTCGCCGCCGCTGAGCGGAAAGATCTCCATCCCGAGGCTCTCGCGATACGCCACGAAACGGAGGTAGAGCGACTCCGGCTTCAGCCGCTCGGCGACCGTCGACAGTCCACCCCACGTCTGGGTGCACCACACTCCGGCCATGTCCCAGTTGCCACTGTGCGGCAGCGCCAGGATGGCGCCCTTGCCGGCGGCCATCGCCTGCTCGAGATACGCCTGACCCTCGACACTCGAGTCGACAGCGGCCGCTGTCGCGGCCAGATCCATCGACGGTAGGCGGAAGGCCTCGCGCCAGTATCGGGCGTAGGAGCGCAACGAGTCCCGGATCAGGTCGTCCGGCACGTCTTCCGGAGCCACTCCGAGCACGCGGGCGAGGTTGCGCCGCAACTGCTGTGGACCACCGCGGCGGCGCGCCGCGAAATCGGCACCCGCGTCGAAGACCGCGACGGCCATCCGTTCCGGCAACGCCCGGACGACTCGCCATCCCGTGGCGTACCCGAGGTCGGCGGCCTTCTCGGCGACGCTCACGACGCCTCCCCCGCACCGGAGGGCTGCTCGTCGTTCTTGGGCGCGATGGGGAGGAGGTCACGGGCACCGGCGGAGTTCCGTACCGCGAGTACGCGCTGGAACACGGTGACGATGCTCGCGACGGCGAGGATCCACATCGCGACGTACACGGCCCAGTGCAGCCATGCGATGTCGAAATGCCCTGCGATTCCGGTGAACCCGGCACCGACCAGGACGATGATCAGCCGATCCGGTCGCTCGATGAGACCACCGTCAGCGGACAGCCCGCTCGCCTCGGCCCGGGCCTTGGCGTACGAGATCACCTGCGAGCTCACGAGGCAGATCAGTGTCGCGATCAGCAGGCTCTTGCTGTTCTCGTGGTAGACCGCCCACCACGCGAGGCCCGAGAAGATGGCGCCGTCGGCGATTCGATCGCACGTCGCGTCGAGTACGGCGCCGTATCGGGTTCCGCCGCCGCGCGCACGGGCCATGGCACCGTCGAGCATGTCGAACATGACGAAGAACCAGATGAACATGGTTCCCCAGAACAAATGACCGGAAGGGAACAGGGTCAGTGCGCCCGCGATGCTGGCGATCGTGCCGATCACCGTCACCGCGTCGGGTGTGAGCCCCGTCTTCACCAACGCCTTGCCCATCGGCGCCGTCACCTTGGACACCGACGCTCGACCGAAGAAACTCAGCATCCCTCTCCCCCCTTCCGCGACCTACCGCGGTACCGCGCCCCGGCGGACCCCGCATCCGATCCTGCCACGCGATTTCCCCGCCGACCCTTGGCGATCACTCGTCCCAGGCCCCCGCGAGCAACGCCCGTGTCTCCCGCAGCAGCTGCGGCATCACTTTCGCACCCCCGAGCACGGTGATGAAGTTCGCATCGCCACCCCACCGCGGAACGATGTGCTGGTGCAGGTGCTCGGCGAGCGAACCCCCCGCCGCCGCACCCAGGTTCAGACCGACGTTGAATCCGTCCGGATTCGAGACCCGCTTGATCACCCGGATCGCCTGCTGCGTGAACGCCATCAACTCGGCGCTCTCCTCGGGCGTGAGGTCCTCGAGCGCCGCAACCCTGCGGTACGGCACCACCATCAGGTGGCCCGGGTTGTACGGGTACAGGTTCAGGACCGCGTACACCGCTTCGCCGCGCGCGACGATGAGCCCTTCCTCGTCGGTCATCTTCGGGATCTCGCTGAACGGTCCCTCACTCGACTTCGACGCCTTGGGCGCCTCCGCGATGTACGACATCCGGTGCGGCGACCACAGTCGCTGCAAGCGGTCGGGATCACCCGGCCCGGTGTCGACGAGTGTGTCGTTGTCGGCGCTGCCGCCCGCTCGCTCGCTCACTGGGCACCACCCACGAGTTCGGCTGTGGGCGAAGCATTCTCGCGACGACCGATCCAGGCAACGATGGTCTCGACGGCGTCCGCGACCGGCACGCCGTTGACCTGGGTGCCGTCACGGAAGCGGAAGCTGACCGCGCCCGCCTCGACGTCCCGCTCGCCGGCGAGAAGCATGAACGGCACCTTCTGGGTGGTGTGGTTGCGGATCTTCTTCTGCATGCGGTCGTCGCTGACGTCGACCTCGGCGCGCACGCCTGCGGCCTTGAGCTGCTTGACGACGTCGAACAGGTGATCCTCGAACGCCTCGGCGACGGGGATGCCGACGACCTGGACGGGCGCCAGCCACGCCGGGAATGCGCCCGCGTAGTGCTCGGTGAGGACGCCGAAGAACCGCTCGATCGAACCGAACAGCGCACGGTGGATCATGACCGGACGCTGTTTGGTGCCGTCACTTCCGGTGTACTCGAGGTCGAAACGTTCGGGCAGGTTGAAGTCGAGCTGAATCGTCGACATCTGCCAGCTGCGGCCGAGCGCGTCCTGCACCTGCACCGAGATCTTGGGACCGTAGAAGGCGGCTCCGCCCGGGTCCGGCACCAGGTTCAGGCCCGACGCCTCGCCGACCTCGCGCAGCGTCTCCGTGGCTTCCTCCCACAGCGCGTCGTCGCCCACGAACTTGTCGGGGTTCTTGGTCGACAGCTCCAGGTAGAAGTCGTCGAGGCCGTAGTCCTTCAGCAGGCCGAGCACGAACTTCAGCGTCGTGGTCAGCTCGTCGCGCATCTGCTCCTTGGTGCAGTAGATGTGCGCGTCGTCCTGCGTCATGCCGCGAACCCGGGTGAGTCCGTGCACGACGCCGGACTTCTCGTAGCGGTACACCGAGCCGAACTCGAACAGACGCAACGGCAGCTCACGGTAGGAGCGTCCCCGCGATCCGAACACCAGGTTGTGCATCGGGCAGTTCATCGGCTTGAGGTAGTAGTCCTGGCCCGGCTTGCGGACCGTGCCGTCCTCGTTCAGCTCCTCGTCGATGTGCATCGCCGGGAACATGCCGTCCTTGTACCAGTCGAGGTGACCGGAGACCTCGTACAGATGTCCCTTGGTGATGTGCGGCGAGTAGACGAATTCGTAGCCCTCCTCGACGTGGCGCTTGCGGGAGTAGTTCTCCATCTCCTGGCGGATGATGCCGCCCTTGGGATGGAACACCGGCAGTCCCGAACCGAGCTCGTCGGGGAAGGAGAACAGGTCGAGTTCGGCACCGAGCTTGCGGTGGTCGCGGCGCTCGGCCTCGGCCAACAACTCGAGGTGCTTGTCGAGGGCCTCGGTCGATTCCCACGCCGTGCCGTAGATGCGCTGCAGATCCTCGCGGCTCTGATCACCCCGCCAGTAGGCCGCCGAGCTGCGGGTGATCTTGAACGCCGGGATGTACTTGGTGGTCGGAATGTGCGGACCGCGGCACAGGTCCTTCCAGATGACCTCGCCGGTGCGCGGGTTGAGGTTGTCGTAGATGGTCAGCTCGCCGCCGCCGACCTCCATGACCTCGGGGTCGTCGATGCCCGACTTGTCGTCGATGAGCTCCAGCTTGAAAGGCTCGTTCGCGAGTTCGGTGCGGGCGTCCTCGAGATCCTCGACGACGCGGCGCGAGAAGCGCTGCGCATCCTTGACGATCTTCTTCATCCGCTTCTCGAGCTTTGCCAGATCGTCCGGGGTGAAGGGGCGCTCCACCTGGAAGTCGTAGTAGAAGCCGTCCTTGATCGGCGGGCCGATGCCGAGCTTCGCCTCGGGGAACTCCTGCTGGACGGCCTGCGCGAGCACGTGTGCGGCCGAGTGCCGGATCACGCTGCGTCCGTCCTCGGTGTCGGCGGCGACCGCCTCGACCTCGACATCGACGTCCGGCGTCCAGGACAGGTCCTTGAGATTACCGTCGGCATCGCGGACCACGACGATCGCGTCCGGGCCCTTGCCGGGGAGTCCGGCATCGCGAACCGCCGTGCCCGCAGTGGTCCCGGCTGGCACCTGGACACGTGCGGCGGGGGTGACGGATGCGGGCGTGGTCACGGCGATGCGCTCCTATGTATGAGGGTGTGCCCCCGGATGAGGGGCGAACCCATGTTATCGGCACGGCCCGAAGCCACGTGGATCCGTCCCGCGGCCGGGTCACGCGAGTGCTACAGCGGACTCTCCAGCCACGGCTGCTCGAGCCCGACCCAGCCTCCGACCAACCCGAACGTTCCCAGGATCCACAAGGTCGCCAGTACTACGGCGGTGGTGAACAGCAGCCCGAGGAACTTGACGAAGGCGGACTGCTCCGAGAACCAGATCATGAATCGGTCGTAGCGGGCGCGGGCCCAGTGCAGGAGCCGGTACGCCCAGGCGAACTCGGAGGCGAGGATCCCCAGGCCGGCGAACACGATCAGCCACCCCGGTCCGGGATAGGGAATCGTGACGATGCCGACGGCGAGGACGAGCGCGCCGACGACACCGACGCCGATCCGATAGGCGAGGTTCAGTGAGGTGTTCCGCGCGATTCGCCGGCGCCAGCGTAACCAGCGATTCTCGACCCGCTCGATCGGATGGAATCCGTCGCGCTCGGAGGACTCCACCGGCCCGCCTCCGTCCGCGGGCTTGCTCACCGCCTGACCGTCCATGATCCGCACCCACCGTCGCGTCGCCGTCCCTACCGGCTCGCACACCGGTGTATGTCGAGCGTACCGACGCGCACATACCCGCCGGAATGTCGATTCGGGAGAAGTGGACCTCCAGTGGAACCCCATCCGCGATAGTGAGCCGATGCCGACGTTCAAGACCCAACACACAATCGCGACAGTTGCCGCTGCCGGCTTCCTCCTCGCTCTCACTGGTTGCGCCTCGGGGCAGTCCGATTCTCCGGGCACCCAACCGACTGGGATCAGCTCCCAGGGCACCGGCACGATCACGGGAACACCCGACACGTTGACGGTGGTGCTGGGAGTACAGACCCAGGCCGCCGAGGCGCAGGCCGCGCTGCAGGACAACTCGCAGCGGGCCACTGCCCTGATCGACACGCTCGAGAGCAAGGGTGTGGCCGCCGAGGACATCAGGACCAGCGAGCTGTCGGTGAGCCCGACGTGGGCGCCGGGTGGAGCCGGTATCGACGGGTATCAGGTCACCAACCAGGTGACCGCCACCCTGCACGACGTCTCCCAGGCCGGTGCGGTCATCGACGCGGCCGCCTCTGCCACCGGTGACGCCGTTCGGGTACAGCAGACGAGCTTCTCCATCTCCGACGACAGCGAATTGCGCGCCGAGGCACGCAGTCGAGCCGTACAACAGGCCCAGGACCAGGCTCGGCAGATGGCGGAGGCGGCCGGAGTGGAACTCGGGAAGGTCCGCTCGATCGTCGAGGTGCCGCTGCAGGCGGCAGGATCACCGTCTCCTTACATGCGCACACCCGACATGGCGCTTGCGGACGCCGTGCCGATCCAGCCGGGCTCGCAGGAGCTGAGCGTGAACGTCGCGGTCACATACGACATCCGCTGATCCCCCGGCACGCCCGCACGCCCGCACGACCGCGGGCTGCGAAAATGCAGAAAAGCCCCGTCCGGATTCCGGACGGGGCTTTTCGGTGTGGTCCCGGCTGGGATCGAACCAGCGACCTCCCCGGTGTGAACGGGACGCTCTTCCACTGAGCCACGGGACCGAACCGCGCCGAATGCTCGCGGTCGAACGAGACGAAACACTAACACGCACTCGCGCCGAACACGAATCCCCTGGTTGTCATTCATTTCGGCCCCGCCGAACGCGCCTCGACTCGCCCGACCGGGCACCCGGCCGGCAGCTTCGCGCACGCGCTCGCGCACGTGTATGCGTGCGGGGGCCAGCAAGCTTGGGCACACTTGCCGGGCGGCGACCGACCCCACGTCGGCCACGAAATCACCGACTACGGATACATCGGGCCATGGATGACGGATTTCGAGACGACCAGTCCGTTATCGCGCAGTTTCGCCGGTCCACCACCCTCCCGAAAGCTGCCCTCGAACCCCCGTTTTCTACTCTGACCTGCCGATTTGTGCCTTTCTCAAATGGTCCGCTAATGTTCTCACCGCACCGGGAAAGCGGAAACGCCGAACCGGAGCTGCACCGGAGAGGCCGAAACGCCCCGCCGGAGCGAAATGCGGATGTAGCGCAGCTGGTAGCGCATCACCTTGCCAAGGTGAGGGTCGCGGGTTCGAATCCCGTCATCCGCTCGAGAGGTTGGACTCGACCTTTTATGGTGGAGTGGCCGAGTGGTGAGGCAACGGCCTGCAAAGCCGTGCACACGGGTTCGATTCCCGTCTCCACCTCGCGCGATTAGCTCAGCGGGAGAGCGCTTCCCTGACACGGAAGAGGTCACTGGTTCAATCCCAGTATCGCGCACCAAGTTTCGAGGCAGTATGCTGCTGACAGACTTGAGTGAAACAACATGCGGATGTAGCGCAGCTGGTAGCGCATCACCTTGCCAAGGTGAGGGTCGCGGGTTCGAATCCCGTCATCCGCTCCAAGATCGGCCTCGTGCCGGTCCGGAGACTCCGATCCTTCGGAGTGTTCGATCAAGACCCGCGCGATTAGCTCAGCGGGAGAGCGCTTCCCTGACACGGAAGAGGTCACTGGTTCAATCCCAGTATCGCGCACCACCCGAAAAGAGGCACCTCGCGACGAGGTGCCTCTTTTCGTATCCGGGTCCCGGATGCCGGTTGAGTCCGACTCGAACATGAGGAATCCCTCAGGTATCGTCGAACGTGCCATCCCCCGATGGTGCGGAGCCCCAGCCATGACCCCCCATCCACGGCTGGGGCTCGTTCACACTCGAAACACCTTCGGGCGTCAGGCGCCCTTCCGCGCCGCCAGCATCGACTGGAACCAGCGGTACGAATCCTTCGGCATCCGCGCCAGTGTGTCGTAGTCCACGTGCACCAGGCCGAACCGCTCGCGGTATCCGGCGGCCCACTCGAAGTTGTCGAGGATCGACCATACGAAATAGCCGCGGACGTCGACCCCGGCGTCCATCGCTGCGCGGACCGCGGTGAGATGGTCGGCGTGATAGGCGATGCGGCGCTCGTCCCGGACGCGGCCCGCCGCGTCCGGGTCCGGATCGTGGAACGAGCATCCACTCTCGGTGATGTACACGGGAGGAAGGGACGCGCCGAACCGGTCCCGGAAGATCGTCAGGATCTCCGTGAGCCCTTCGGGGACGATCGGCCAGCCGAAATCGGTTCGCGGGTAACCGTCGAGTGCGACCGGCGCGAACGGCATGCCCGGCGGCAGGTCCACCTCGAGCACGCCCTCGGAGCCTTCGCCCTCGCGCGGGGCGGCGATCAGTGTCGGCTCGTAGTAATTGATCCCGAACCAGTCCAGCGGTTGCGCGATGACCGCGAGGTCGTCGTCGACCGGTCCGGTGAGCAGCGCGGCGAGTTCGTCCGCGGGGTACTTGCCGAGAAGCACCGGGTCGGCGAACGTCCAGTTGACGATGTGGTCGTAGACGTCCGCCGCCTCGACGTCCGCATCGGCGTCGGTCGCGGCGTGCACCGGCGCATGATTCGATGCGATCCCGATGTTCGTGCAGCCTGCGGAGCGGAGCGCCTGCACCGACAATCCGTGTCCGAGCAGTTGGTGGTGCGCGGCCTGCAGTGCCCCGAATCCGAGTTCGAGTCCCGGTGCGTGAACCCCGAGCGCGTGCCCGTAGAGGGTGTGGACCACGGGTTCGTTGAGCGGCATCCACATTCCCACCCGGTCGCCGAGCCGCTCCCCCACCACCGCCGCGTACTCAGCGAGCCGATGCGCGGTCTCCCGGTTCAGCCAGCCGCCGTCGTCCTGCAGCGCCTGCGGGAGATCCCAGTGGAACAGAGTGACCGCCGGAGTGATGCCGGCAGTGCACAACTCGTCGATCAGGCGGTCGTAGAAGTCGAGTCCGGCCACGTTGACAGCACCCTTGCCGTGGGGCTGGATCCGCGGCCACGCCACCGACAATCGGTACGAGTCCACGCCGAGGTCACGCATGAGCGAGACGTCCTCGCGGTACCGGTGATAGTGGTCGATCGCGACGTCGCCGGTTTCACCTCGGACGATTTTCCCGGGGATCGAACAGAACTCGTCCCAGATCGACCGGCCTCTGCCGTCCTCGGCGACCGCCCCCTCGACCTGATAGGCCGCCGCCGCGACACCGAAAACGAAGTCGTGGGGGAACTCTGGAATCGAATGCTCTGCCGCCATGATGAGCAGTGAAGCAGAGAACGCCACGAAACGGAGCTGATTGTTGGACACTCGTTCAGTGATTCGAAACACGAAAACCCTTAGTGGTGCGCGCGTCTCGACGGCTGTCGCGTTCGGCTTACAGGGGTTCCTGCTGGCGGTGCTCCTCACCCAGCTTCCACAGTTCAAGGACGATCTCGGATTCAGCGACTCCCTCGTCGCTGCCACCGTCGTCGGAATTTCGATCGTCGCCGGTGTGGGCAGTGTTTTCGCCGAACAACTCGCGAAGGCCACGTCGAGCCGGACCACGCTGCGCACCGGGTTGTTCGTCATCGCGGTCGGCGCGGCTGTCATCGCGCTCGCGACGTCGACGCCGGCATTCCTCGCCGCGTTCGCGTTGTACGGGATCGGGCTGGGCATCGTCGACGCGGCCGCAAACATGCAGGCGGTGTCGATCCAGCACGCCTACGGCCGGGTGATCCTCTCGTCGTTCCATGCCTCGTGGAGTGTCGGTGCGATCATCGGCGCCGGCTATGTCGCAGCGTGCTCGGCGCTCGACCTGTCGGTCGAGCTGTCGGTTCTGGTCGCGGCGGCCGCGGTGGCGGCGCTCTGCGCGGGGATCGGGCCGCGCCTGCTGCGCACCGGGCACGAGCGCGCTGCAACGTCGGTGACCGCTCCACTGACGGTGCCGCTGCGCCCGTTCCTCGCGCTCGGCGTCGCCATGATGCTCTTCTATGCCATCGACTTCGGCATCGGCACCTACTCGCCGCTGTACCTCAAGGAGGTCCTGCTCTCCGACGCCGGGACTGCGGCCCTCGCGATGGGCGCCTACCAGGTGACCGCGCTGATCTCGCGTCTCACCGGCGACCACTGGGTGCGCCGGTTCGGTGAGATCGCGGTCGTCCGGGTCGGTGCCGCGATCAGTGTGGCGGGTCTGCTCATCGCGGTCCTGGCACCCTCCCCCGCGGTCGCCATCGCCGGATTCTTCATCGTCGGCCTCGGCGCCCCCGTGATCGCTCCGCTCAGCTTCAGTGCTGCGGGGCGACTGGCGCCACCGGATCAGACCGACGCCGTGATCGCACGGATCAACCTGTTCAACTACGCGGGCACGGTGATCGCCGGTGGTGTGATCGGCGGCATCGCGGCGCTGTCCGACCTCCGGATCGGATTCGTCGCTCCTCTGCTGTTCGCGGTGGTGTTGTTCCTGCTCGCGCCCGCTTTCGCGCCCACCCGGGCACGATCCGGGGACGCCGAGAGCGAGTCCGCTCCCACCGGCGCGTGACCGGGGCCGTCCCGGAAAGTGGTGTACTTACCGGGACGGACCCGACGTACGCGAGGTGAGGCTGTGACGATTTCCGTGGACCGTGCCGGACTGTGGGACGCCGAGGCACTCGCCGACGTCGCCGCGGTGACCTTCCCGCTCGCGTGCCCCCCGCATGCCACCAAGGAAGACATTGCCGCTTTCATCGACGAGGTGCTCTCCGCCGAGAAGTTCAGCGAGTACCTGACCGATCCGACGCGCACGGTGCTCAAGGCGACCACGGGCGGGGAAATCGTCGGCTACGTGATGCTGGTCGACGGAACACCCGAGGACGACGACATCCGGGCGGCGCTGTCGCTGCTCCCGACGACGGAGATCAGCAAGCTGTACGTGCTGCCGGACCGGCACGGATCGGGTGTGTCGGCGGCACTGATGGACGCCGCGGTCGATCATGCCCGCAACGCGAACTGCGCCGGCGTGTGGCTCGGCGTCAACCAGGAGAACGAGCGGGCGCAGCGGTTCTACGTCAAGAACGGCTTCGAGAAGGTCGGAACCAAGACGTTTCGGGTGGGCGCCCAGACCCACCACGACTTCGTGATGCAGCGCAGCCTCTGAACGGCGCACTGCATCACGAAGGTTCGTTCTAGGCGGCGACCTCGAAACGCGAGAGCGCGAGCAGACGCGAGGTCGCGCGCAGGTACTTCTTGCGGTAGCCGCCGGCGACCATCTCGGGCGTGAAGATCTCGTCGAGCTTGGCGCCGGACACCGTCACCGGGATGCTCGCGTCGTACAGACGGTCCGCGAGGACCACCAGGCGCAGCGCGACGGACTGGTCGGCGGCCGGGTGCACTCCCTTGATGAACACCGCGGGCACGCCCTCGACGAGCTTGCCGTAACGCGACGGGTGCAGCGTACTGAGGTGCGCGCACAGCTCGTCGAAGTCGTCGAGCGTGGCGCCCTCGATCGCGTCCGCGCGCTCGAGCAGGTCGGCATCGTCGGTCGGCTCGGGGGCCGGCGGCAGGTCGCGGTGCCGGTAGTCCGGGCCGTCGACGCGGATCGTCTCGAAGATCGAGCCGAGCTTCTTGATCTCACGCAGGAAGTCCTGCGCGGCGAAGCGGCCCTCACCGAGCTGCCCCGGAAGGGTGTTCGACGTCGCGACGATGGAGACGCCGCGCGCGGACAGCTCGGTGAGCAGCCGCGAGACCAGCATCGTGTCGCCCGGATCGTCGAGCTCGAACTCGTCGATGCACAGCACGCTGTGCGAGGACAGTTCCTCGACCGCGCGGTTGAACCCGAGCGCGCCGACGACGTGCGTCAGCTCGACGAACGTTCCGAACGCCTTGGGCGACGGCGAGCTGTGGAAGATCGACGCGAGCAGGTGGGTCTTGCCGACGCCGAACCCGCCGTCGAGGTACAGACCGGCACCGGTGGACGGCGCCTTCTTACCGAACAGCCCACGGCGTCCGCCGCCGCGGATCTTGGCGACCTTGCCGGCGAATTCCTCGGCCTTGCGGACCGCGGCGGCCTGGCTCGGCTCCTTCGGATCCGGGATGTAGGACGCGAAACTGACGTCGTCGAACATCGCCGGCGGCACCATTTGAGCAACCAATTGATCGGCCGGCACCACCGGATTGCGATCGACAAGACGTGCATGCATGCACTGAGCGTATCGACGTGCTGTGATCGAACACGTGCACCGTCTGGATTTTGCGACCTACCTCACACGGGACGAAGGCAACGCCGGGCAGCCGGCGCAGCTGAGCGACGACCACCTCCGTTCACTGTACGGATACCCGGACCGACTCGACAGACCGTGGATCCGCACCAATTTCGTGTCGAGCATCGACGGTGCCGTGACTGTCGACGGCGTCAGCGCCGGACTCGGAACCCCCGCCGACAAGCGCGTCTTCGCGGTGCTGCGCGAGCTCGCGGACGTCGTCGTGGTCGGCGCCGGGACGGTGCGCAGCGAGAACTACGGCGGCGCCCGCACCGATGCCGACTCGGCCGCGCGCCGGGAGCGATCGGGTCTGGCCGCGGTCCCCCCTATCGCGGTGGTCACCGCCAGTGCCCGGCTGGATCCGGCGTCGAGGCTGTTCACCGACACCACCGTCCCGCCGCTGGTCCTGACCTCCGCGGCCGCGGACGCCTCACGCGTGCAGCGCCTGCGGGACGCCGGGGCCGACGTCGAGATCGTCGCGGAACGGGAGATCGGCGGAACGGATGTCGTGGCCGCACTGGGCCTTCGCGGGCTGCGCCGGGTCCTGTGCGAGGGCGGGCCCGGCCTGTTCGGAACCCTGATCGCGGACGGCGTCGTCGACGAGCTGTGCCTGACGACGTCGCCGGTCCTGGTCAGCGGGGCCGCCGGCCGGATCGCGCACTCGTCCATCGCGTCGCCCACCGCGATGTCGCGCGCGCACGTGCTGGCCGACGACGACGGCACGCTGCTGACCCGATGGGTGCGGGCGTGAGAGATCGCCGACCTGGCAGGCTGTCCGGCATGCGGAGAATCGGGATCGTCGCGATCGTCCTGGCCGTGTGCACCGCGTGCGGGGCTGGACCGTCCATCCGCCCGGACGTCGCCGTTGTCGAACGCGACAGCGGGTCGGCTCCGACAACCGCTTCGACGACGGACGCGCCGCCTCTCGCGGCACCGACCCGCGATCTGGCGTGGTCCGACTGCACCGAGGCCACTCTCACACGCCTCGGGCTCGGGGCTGCCCCGGCCGGGCTGGTGCTCGAATGCGGCAGCTACACCGCACCTGTCGACGCCAACGGCCCGGCGTCCGGCTCGATCGAGGTCGGTGCACTACGTGCCCGCCTCGCCGCGACGCCCGCCGACGCCGCACCGCTCGTTCTGACCTCGGGCTCCGACGTCGCGTCGGCGACGACGCTCGCCGCACTCGCGGCCGGTCCCGCATCCACGCTGCTCGAGCGCCATCCGATCGTCGCGGTGGACCGGCGCGGCACCGGGTCCTCGACTCCGATCGACTGTGGGCGCACCTTCGATCGCCGGGCGCTCGCCGACCTCGGGCAGTCTGCCGGCGTCCCCGCGGACGCGGACCGAATCGCGGAGGCGAGTCGTCAGGCCACCACGGCCTGCACCGACACGTTGCAGCCCGCGGAACTCGCGTTCGACACCGTGCATGCCGCCGAGGACCTCGAGCAGCTCCGCCGTACCTGGCAGGTGGACCGGCTGGGGCTGATCGGCACCGGGAACGGGGCGTCGATCGCGTTGGCGTACGCCGCGCGCTACCCCGAGCGGACCGGGCGTCTCGCGCTCGACTCCCCACCCGCAACGACGGCGGATGCGCCCACGGTCGCGGAGCAGCGCGTACAGGGGCAGGAAGCCGCGCTCGCGGCGTTCGCACGCCGCTGCGCCCTCCTGAACTGCTCGCTCGGCCCCGACCCGACCGCGGCCGTGATCGGGCTGCGGGACCAGGCTGCCGCCGGTGATCTGGGGACGGTGTCGGCGAGCGCGTTGCTCGCGACCGTCGCGGCGTTCCTCGGCTCGCCGCGCAGCGATCAACCGGACCGGGTGCGAGAGCTGGCCGACGTCCTCAGCGCCGCGGGACGCGGCGACGTGGCTCCGTTGTCGGGCCTGGTGGCGTCGACGGAGGCCGCGATCGACACCGACGGCCAATTCGTCGCCAGGTGCAGCGACGGCCAGCAGTGGCCCGGGCCCGGCCGTGCCCGCGAACTGCAGACCGAGTGGGGAGCTCGCTACCCCACCTTCGGATCCGACGCGGCCCTCGGACTGTTGCGCTGTTCGGCGTGGCCGACGATGCCGCCACCGGCACTCCCGAGCAGCATCCCGGTCCCGGTGCTGGTGCTGTCCGGCGCCGCGGACCCGGTTGTCGGTGATGCCGGTCTTCCGACCGTGACCGGCTCGCTCACGAGCGCGGGCGCGAAGTGGTCCGGACTCACGTGGGAGGGCTACGGCCACCCGGTGACGACGCACTCCGAGTGCGCACGCCAATTCCTCTCGCGCTACCTCGAATCGGGCGTCCTTCCCCCGAACGCGGGTGTGTGCCCGGCGTGAGCGTGCGGGGTGGCCGACCCCGACAATCACGGCGGCGGTGTACCGTGCCGTAGTGTTCCTTCGACGATTCGAGCCGCGTACGGGCCGCACCACCGCCGAGGTCATCAATTTCGTCATGTGGCCGCTGGCCGTCATGACCGTGATCCACCGGATAGTCGTGAAGGCTGTCAATGGTTCGATCACCGACGACTACGCGCCGGTCTACAACGCAGCGTTGGCGTTCCTCAATCGTCAGGACGTCTACACCGCCAACTTCAACTCGGTGGATCCGCACTATCTGTACCCACCGAGCGGCACCATGCTGCTGGCGCCCATCGCGATTCTCGATCCCGAAAAGTCCCGCTGGCTGTTCATCCTGGCCAACGCGATCGCCGTGATCATCGCGCTGTTCGTGCTGTTGAAGATGTTCGACCTCGCATGGAACTCGATCGCGGCGCCGATCCTCATCTTCGCGGCCTTCTCCACGGAGACCGTGTCGAACACCCTGATCTTCTCGAACATCAACGGCCTGATCCTGCTCGCCGAGGTGGCCTTCCTGGCGCTGCTGCTGCGCCGCCGTGACCTGTGGGCCGGGACAGCGATCGGTCTGACCTTCGCGATCAAGCCGATCCTCGCGCCTCTGCTGCTACTGCCGCTGGTGCGAGGCCAATGGAAGGTGTTCGTCACCGCAGTCGGTATCCCCCTGGTCCTCATGGCGGTGGCCTGGCCACTGGCCGCGGACCCGATGGCCTTCATCGACCACACGTTCCCGTACCTGATGGAGTCGCGCGACTACTTCAACAGCGCGATCGTCGGCAACGGCACTTACTTCGGCCTCCCTGTCGCCATGATCTGGGCGCTGCGGATCGCGTTCGCGGCGATGGGCGCGGTGTCGCTGTGGCTGCTCTACCGCTACTACCGCCACGACGAGCTGTTCTTCGTCACCACGACGGCCGGCCTGTTGATGGTGGGCTCGTTCCTGCTGCTGTCGCTGGGGCAGATGTACTACTCGATGCTGCTGTTCCCGCTGCTGATGACCGTGGTGCTTCGCAACAGCGTGATGCGGAACTGGCCGGCGTGGCTGGCCGCCTACGGGTTCCTCAGCGCCGACACCTGGTTCTCGAGTCGGTTCGTCGAGGAAGGCCGGGCCGTCGAGTACCTCAAGCCCACGTACGGCTGGAGCCTGCTGCTCATCGTGATCTTCTGCGTCCTGGTCAATCGCTACCTCACCGCGAAGCGCGAGGGTCGCCTCGACAAGGGAATCGACCCCGACTTCCTGGTCGAAACCGACGGCCGCGCCGACTCGACGGTGCCCGCGAAGGTCTGAGTCGCCGGGCCGGACGTATTAGCGTGGTGGCATGAGTTCCACACAGGATTCCGGCCTGCCCGAACCGAAGTTCCGTCGCAACGACGGAGAGTGGCGTGCGCAACTCACGCCCGAGGAGTACCGCGTGCTTCGTCAGGCGGGCACCGAACCGCCGCACGTCGGCGAGTACACCGACACCAAGACCGAGGGCGTCTACAACTGTCGCGCGTGCGGAGCAGAGCTGTTCCGCAGCACCGAGAAGTTCGACTCGCACTGCGGCTGGCCTTCGTTCTTCGACCCGGCCGACTCGGACGCAGTGATCCTGCGTGCCGACGACTCACTCGGCATGCACCGCGTCGAGGTGCTGTGCAGCAACTGCCACAGCCACCTCGGTCACGTCTTCGAGGGCGAGGGTTACCCCACCCCCACCGACCAGCGGTACTGCATCAACAGCATCTCGCTCACGCTGCAGCCGACCGAGCCGAACGGTTAGTCTCCCGCGCGAACATTGACGCCCCGCGCGCGTTACTGCGCGCGCGGGGCGTCGTTCTGCGCGCGGAATCACCATCCTCACAACACGGTCGCGATTCAGTAACTTGCTCACCAAGATAGTGCTAGCTTGCTCTACATGAGTCCGTCGGTCGAACGCCGCAGCCTGATCCTGCGGGGAGTGCTCGACCTCTGCCTGCTCTCGCTGCTCCGGGAACAGCCCGTCTACGGATACGAACTCACCGAACGACTGGCCGAGCGAGATTTGCTGGTCGCGGGAGGTTCCTCGTACCCACTCCTCGCGCGCCTCGAGAAGGCCGGGCTTGTCGAATCCGAGAGCCGCAGATCGGAATCGGGGCCACCGCGGAAGTACTACTCGCTGACGGCGCTCGGACAGAGCGCCCTCGAGGAAGGCACTTCCGAATGGTCGTCGGTGGCCAGAAGCGTCACCGCGCTGTTGACGCCGACCGCGGAAACCACATCAGGGGAGGAAACAGCATGAGCGAGAACAGCTTGGAGCACACGGAAGTACCACAGGACACTGCTCGGTCGACGCTTCGCGAAGCTGAACGCATCTGGCGCCGCGCTGCGGTGCGCCCCTCGGACCGCCGTGCACTGCTCGCGGAGCTGTCGGACGAACTCGCCGCGGCCGGCGCGGACGGTCTGACCCCCAGCGCAATAGTGGGTGACGATTCCGAAGACACGTTGCGGGCGTGGGCTGACGAGCGGGGACTCTCCGGCCGTGCCCTGCGACTGGGCATCGTCGTCCCGGTCGGCCTCCTGGGCGTCGCCGGCGGCTTCGCGCTACTGCTGCCGATCCTCGTCATCGGCTTCTCGCCGGATACCGTCACGATCGAGCCCATGGAACTCATTTTCGGGCTGTACGCGATGACTGGACTGCTCGCGTACCTGCTCGCAGTCACGGGCACGTTCGCGGCTCTGCGCCAAGCCGGAGACCCCCGCTCGGGAAGCACCGCCCGGTGGCTTGCTGCCACCCTGCCCGCCGGCGCCGCGGTGGCGACCGCAGTGGGCGTCGGGGTCGCGCGCATTCTCGGTTTCACTACCGAACCGGAGACCTTCGTCGCAGTCATCGCGGCCGTCTGCGTGGTACTCGCCGCGACCGCTGCCGTGGCCCGCTACCTGGCCACACGCCCCCGAGCGGCGAGCGAGTTCAGCACCGCGGCAGCCTGATCCGCACCGTCGACGGTGACGGTGAACTTGGAGCCGTCGCCGCGGGTGACGCGCAGCGCCTCGCCGGGGCGCACGAGGAGCCCGACGCCGTCGGGGCCGACCCGGTAGCCGATGCCGCCATACCGGTTGATCAACCCGATGTGCACGGTGTCGGCGCGAGCGATCTCGTCGAGCGGAATCCGGCGGCGGCCTCCGGTGAGGACATAGCGCGTCTCGAGCCCGCGGTCGTCGACCACGACATGCACCGGTGCGAGGGTCAGGCCCATCAGGAGCGCACCGACGACCGCCGCGATCAGCAGCATCGGCACCGCGCCCTCGGATGTCACCCAGATGACGGACACGACGATGACGAGCGGCACCAAGGCGAGCACGACGGCCAGCCAGCGCGGCATCGTCGCCGTGCCCGTCCACACCACCTTCTCGGTGTCCGCCAGATCGAGGCGGGACGCATCCGCGGGCGGCACCGCCGCAGCCGACGCCGATGGGGGCCGACCGACCAGTACCGTCCCGACGAAGGCCGCGACGACGCCCACCAGGGCGGCGACCGCGAGCCACCCTCCGCCGAAGGACGCGGCAGTCGCGTCGTCCAATCCCCGCTGCCCGGCGAGGAGTCCGGCCGGGAGAATCGCGACGGCGGCGCCCACTCCCGAGGCGGTCGCGGCACCCATGCGAGCAGCCCGGACGTCCCGCCGGGTGAGCAGGAGGAGGATGCCGCCGAGGATCACCGCGAAGGCGAGCCCGAGCAGCGGCGACCACAGCGCCGCCGCCCGGGACGCGAAGCCGTCGGCGTCTCCACCGGGCCCGAAGTGGACCGCGACCGGGTCGGGCAGATCGTCCGACCAGCCGGCCAGCACGCCCACGGCCGTCGCGGTCGCCACGACAGGCGCGAGCAATGCACCCGAAAGACCGCGAACCCACGAAACCTTCTGCGCCTGAATCGAGTCGGTCATGCCATCTCCTTCTTCACCAGATCCAGCAGGTCGGCTGCACTCATTCCGTGACGCTTCGCCTCCGTGACCAGCCCGCGCACCGCGTCCAGCAGCCGACTCCGGGCCGGCGCTTCCGCGGCCACCACGGCGCCGCGTCCGCGCCGCAGTTCGATCAGTCCCTCGTCGCGCAACTGTTGATATCCGCGGAGCACGGTGTGGACGTTCACGTCCAGCGACGCCGCGAGATCGCGGGCTGCGGGCAGCCGCTCCCCCGCCGCGACGGAACCGTCGGCGATCGCGCCGCGCACACACGCGGCGAACTGCTCGTACAGCGGTACGGCGGACGACTGATCGATACGGATGAGCACACACTCACCATATTGTTCTAGTTCAAATAGAACAAGTCAGAGTGGTGGTTCGAATGCCTTGATCGGCGGAAGCGCGCCGTCGAAACGCTCCACCTCGACGAGCACGTGCTGCCCGGTACACCCGTGGGCCAGGCGCGAGCTGCCCACGTCGGCGGTGAGGACGTTGGGGTTGCCGTGCACGCACATCGAGTTCGGATCGGACGGATCCAGCGGGTCGTACCAGGCGCCGGTGGACAACTGCACCACTCCGCGCCGGACCCCGTCGTCGAGCACGACACCGGCGAGACAGGCTCCGCGGTCGTTGAACACGCGGACCACCTCCCCCGCCGCGAGCCCACGGTCCGCGGCGTCCGCCGGGTGCAGCCGAATCGGTTCGCGGCCCCGAATCTTCGACGCCTGGCTGGTGCCGCCGTGGTCGAGCTGCCCGTGCAGGCGGGTCCGCGGCTGGTTCGCGATGAGGTGCAACGGGAACCGCTGCGCGCGTGGCCCGCCCAACCACTCGTCGGGCTCGAACCAGCGCGGGTGGCCGGCGCAGTCGTCGTAGCCGAAACCGTCGATGTCGGCGGAGAAGATCTCGATCCGCCCGCTCGGGGTGGTGAGCGGGTTGCGCTCCGGGTCGTCGCGGAAATCGGAGAACAGCGAAAGCCCGTCCTCGGTGCGCATCCGCACGAACCCACGACGCCAGAACTCGTCGAACGCAGGCGCCTCCACGTGCGCCGGGTCCGTGAGCACGAAGCCACGCCACTGCTCGTACAGATGCTCGATCCACTGCTGCGCGGTGCGGCCCTCGGTGAACCGCTCACCGAAGCCCAGTCGATGCGCGAGCGCCGCGAACGTGTCGTAGTCGTCGCGGGCATCGGCGTACCGGGGAACCGCCGCGTGCATCGCGACCAGCAGCGGATCGTTGCGGGTGCAGGCGAGATCGTTGCGTTCGAGCGACGTGGTCGACGGGACCACGATGTCGGCGTGCCGGGCCATCGGCGTCCAGTACGGCTCGTGTACGACGATCGTGTCCGGTCGCGCCAGCGCACGGCGCAACCGAGCGAGGTCCTGGTGATGGTGGAACGGATTGCCGCCGGCCCAGTACACGAGGCGGGTGTCCGGGAAGGTGAGGCGTCGCCCGTCGAAGTCGAACTCCTCGCCCGGGTGCAGGAGCAGATCCGCGATCGCAGCCACCGGAATGAAGTCCTGCACCGGATTGCTGCCCTGGAAGAGCGTCGGCAGCGGATACGGCACCGGGGCGAGTCCGGGCTCGTTCATCGACCCGTAGCCGTGTCCGAATCCGCCTCCAGGAAGCCCGATCTGGCCGAGCATCGCGGCGAGTGTCACTCCCATCCACGGCGCCTGCTCGCCGTACCGCACCCGCTGCAGCGACCACGTGACCGTCAACATCGTCCGGCCCGCGGCCATCCGGCGTGCCAGCGTCCTGATCTGCTCGGCGGGCACCCCGGACAGCGCCGACGCCCACTCCGGCGTCTTCGGGACGCCGTCGTCGACACCGAGCAGGTAGCTCTCGAACCGGTCGTAGCCGACGCAGTACCGCGCGAGGAAATCCTTGTCGTGCAAGCCTTCCGACGCGAGCACATGGGCGAGGCCCAGCATGATCGGGACATCGGTTCCGGGCACCGGTGCGATCCAGTCGCACCGGCCGTGCAGGTCGTCCCGCAGCGGGCTGATCGACACCACCTCGGCGCCGCGATCCCGCAACCGGTCGAGGGCACCGCGGGTCGGATGTTCGCTGGTGCCACCGCCATTGACGGCCGTGTTCTTGAGCGGCACGCCACCGAAGCACACCATCAGATCGGTGTTGGCGGCGATGACGTCCCAATTGGTGGAGCGGGCGAACAGCTTCCAGTGCGTGCCCACCACGCGCGGCATGATGACGCCGGTCGCACCGAGGGAATAGGTGTGTACCGAGCGGGTGTAGCCGCCGAGCATGTTGAGGAACCGGTGCACCTGGCTCTGCGCGTGGTGGAAACGGCCGGCGCTGGCCCAGCCGTAGGAACCGCCGAAGATCGCCCGGTTGCCGTGCCGGTCGACGATGCGACGCAATTCGCGCGCCAGCAGTTCCGTCAGCTCGTCCCACGACACGGCCACGAACTCGTCGGCGCCGCGAACCTCGGACGGGCCGGGACCCGACTCGAGCCAGCCCCGCCGAACCGCCGGCCCGGTGATGCGGGCGCGGTGCCGCACCGACCCCGGCAGGTTACCCAGGATCGGGGACGGATCGGCGTCGCCCGCATACGGGTGCACGGCGCTCACGTCGCCGTCCACGGACTCGACATCGAACATGCCCCAGTGCGCCATGTGCTGGTACCGCGCCGCCGAACTCACGGGCCTCAGTATGTCAGCGGCAACCAGGGCACGAGGAAGACGCCGTACTTCGTCGTGCGCCACCACACCGCCCCGAATGCGACAACACCCCGCACCTGTCCGGTGCGGGGTGTTCTCTCGCCGGATCAGGGCAGCGAGTTGACCAGCTGCTCGACGCTGACGCGCGGACCCGTGAAGAACGGGGTCTCCTCGCGCACGTGCATGCGGGCCTCGGTGGCGCGCAGGTCGCGCATGAGGTCGACGATGCGGTCCAGCTTCGGGGCCTCGAACGCGAGGATCCACTCGTAGTCGCCGAGCGCGAAGGCCGGGATCGTGTTTGCGCGGACGTCGGGGTAGGTGCGGCCGGCCATGCCGTGATCGGCGAGCATCTTGCGGCGGTCGGCGTCGGGCAGCAGGTACCACTCGTAGGAACGAACGAACGGGTACACGCAGATGTAGTCGCCCGGCTCCTCGCCCGCGATGAACGCCGGGACGTGGCTCTTGTTGAACTCGGCGGGACGGTGCAGCGCGACGTTGGACCACACCGGATCGCTGGACTGCCCCAGGTCGGTGGTGCGGCGGAAGTCGGCGTACAGCTTCTGCAGGTCCTCGAGACGCTCCGCGTGCGTCCAGATCATGTAGTCGGCGTCGGCGCGGACGCCCGCGACGTCGTAGATGCCGCGCACGACGGTCTCGGTGTCCTCGTAGGACGCGAAGAAGTCCTGCGCGTTCTTCACCGCGGCGGCGCGGTCCTCACCGAGGACACCCGGCTGAACCTGGAAGACCGAGAACATCGCGTAGCGAAGGGTGGAATTGAGCTTGTCGAAATCGAGGCGTGCCATGGCCTCATCCTGCCACTCGTGCCGCGAGCCGTGTCGCGGCCGTCGTCGCCGACGCGACGCACGCCGGAACCCCGACCCCGTACAGGTAGGCGCCCGCGACCTCGACTCCGTCGATGTCGGCCGCGGCGGTCTCGATCGCGGCGACCCGGTCCAGGTGCCCGGGCGCGAGCTGCGGCAGCCCGCTGTGCCAGCGGGCGACGACCGCATCCACCGGTTCGGTCGAGACCCCTGTCACCGTCTCGAGGTCGGCGCGGGCCATCGCGACGAGCTGCTCGTCGCTGCTGTCGACGACGGCGGCGTCCCCGAACCTGCCGTACGACGCGCGCACCAGCGTGACCTCCCGCTCGGCCAGGTGCGGCCACTTGCGGCTCGACAGGGTGAAGGCCTTGGCGCCCAACGACTCCCCCGTCGCGACCAGGATTCCGGAGTTCTCGGGGACCCCGGTGTCGTCCGGCAGCGCCAGCGCGACGACCGCGGACGATGCGAGCTCGATACCGCGCGCCGCCTCGGCGAGCGCGGGCGCCGAGGCGCCGACGAGACGAACCATGTCGGGTGCGGGCAGCGCGAGCACCACACCGTCCACGTGGCCGACGGGGTCGAGCCACCAGCCGTCGCCGTCCCGGCGCAGGCCGGTCACGGACGCGTCGAGGACGGTGTGCGGCCGGGCCGCCTCGCGCAGCGCGTCGAGCAGGGTGCCGTAGCCGTCGCGCAGAGTCCCGAACACCGGGCCTGGCGACGGTGTCGGCAGAGCAGCCGCCACGGCGGCCGTGAGGCTCGTCGCCCCGGCGTCGAGCGCCGCGGCGAGGGCCGGAAGCGCGGCCCGAACACCGATCGAGTCGGCCAGTCCCGAGTAGACCCCACCGAGCAGCGGGTCCACGGACCGACGCACCACCTGCTCACCGAACCGGCTCGCGACGAGCGACGCGACATCGACGTCGGCGGACCGATCCCAATCGAACGGCATCGTCGGCTCGGCCGCGATGCGCGCGACGGTGTCGGCATCGACGAGCCCGGCGACGGACTGCGCGGTCGCCGGGATGCCCATGAGTGTGCGGGTGGGCAGCGGATGCAACGCACCCTCCGACCAGATCAGCGGCTGGCGACCCGCGGGATGGACCAGCTGGTCCTCGATGCCGAGCTCGACGATCAGCTCGGTCACCTCGGGCCGGCGGGCGATGAACGCTTCCGCGCCGACGTCGACGGGGCCGTCACCGAGAGACACTGTTCGCAGCTTGCCGCCGAGCCGTGATCCCGCCTCCAGAACGGTGATCTCGGCGTCGGGGCCGAGTTGCTGCCGCAACCGGTAGGCAGCGACGAGACCGGTGACGCCGCCACCGACGACCGCAACCGAGACTCGCCCTCCGGTCACAGCGAATGCACCAGCTCCACCACATCGGTCAGGACTGCCGGATCGGTGTCCGGCAGCACCCCGTGACCGAGGTTGAAGATGTGTCCGGTCGCGCCGGCGGCGAGCGCGGCGTCCGCCTCGCGGCAGATGCGCCGAACTTCCCTCTCGACCGCGTCCCAGCCGGCGAACAACACCGCGGGGTCCAGGTTGCCCTGCAGCGCCTTGCCCGGTCCGACGCGGCGTGCGGCCACATCGAGCGGGATGCGCCAGTCGACGCCGACGACGTCGGCACCGGCCTCACCCATCGCGCCCAGCAACTCGCCCGTGCCGACACCGAAGTGGATGCGCGGCACGTGCGCGGACTCGACCTCGGCGAACACCCGCTCGGAGTGCGGCAGCACGAACTCGCGGTACTCGGCCAGCGAGAGCGCGCCCGCCCAGGAATCGAAGAGCTGGACCGCGTCGACGCCGGCGTGCAACTGGGCCTGCAGGAACGCGATGGTGACGTCGGTGATGCGGCCGAGCAGCGCGTGCCACGTCTTGGGATCGGCGTGCATGAGCGCCTTGGTGCGCTCGTGGTTACGGCTGGGACCACCCTCGACGAGGTACGACGCGAGCGTGAACGGCGCGCCGGCGAAGCCGATCAGCGCCGTCTCGCCGAGCTCGGCGGTGAGCAGCCGGACGGCCTGCGCAACCGCGCCCACCTCGTCGGGCACCAACCGAGGCAGGGCCGCGACGTCGGCGACCGTCCGCACGGGATTCGCGACGACGGGACCGACACCGGCGACGATGTCGAGGTCGATACCGGCCGCCTTGAGCGGAACGACGATGTCGGAGAACAGGATTGCCGCGTCGACCTTGTGCCGGCGGACCGGCTGCATGGTGATCTCGCAGACCAGCTCCGGATCGAAGCAGGACTCGAGCATCCCGATTCCTGCCCGGATCTCCCGGTACTCGGGCAACGAGCGTCCGGCCTGACGCATGAACCACACGGGTCGATGCTTCACCGGACGGCCCGTGGCCGCCGCCAACAACGGTGCGTCGTCGAGAACCCGCCTGGCGGGGTACTCGGCGCGCCCGGTCATCCCTGCATTCGTATCTTCCAAGCCGCTCATCGGGGTCCATGCTGCCATGACCCGACGCCGGGGCAGAATCGGCGCGCCTCCACCGTGCTACCAGGTGAGCCGTCTAACGTCCGCTGGTGTGACGACCCCGGGATTACCCAACGAGCCCGCCCAGTTCCGCGCCGCCGTCGACGCGATGAATTCGGCCGTGGTTCGCCCGGAGATCGAGCTCGGCCCGATCCGCCCCCCGCAGCGCCTCGCCCCGTACAGCTACGCGATCGGCGCCGAGGTGCGACACGACGACGGCGAGGCGATCGGCGAGCACCCGGTGTTCTCCGAGGGGGACGCCTTCGGGCGGCTGATCCTGCTCCACGACCCCGACGGTGACGAGGCGTGGAACGGCACGATGCGCCTGGTCGCGTACATCCAGGCCGACGTCGAACCCGCGTTGGCCGCGGACCCGCTACTGCCCGAGGTGGCCTGGAGTTGGCTGGTCGACGCGCTCGACGAGAAGGCGGACGAGATAGTCGCCTTGGGCGGGACGGTGACCGCGACCAGTTCGGTTCGGTACGGAGACATCGCCGGTCCGCCGCGCGCCCACCAGTTGGAGTTGCGTGCGTCCTGGACGGCCACCTCGACACAGCTGGCCTCCCACGTCGAAGCGTTCTGCGACGTCCTCGCGTATGCGGCGGGCCTGCCTCCCGCCGGAGTCACCAAGCTCGGCAAGCGGAGTCGTTAACCCGCGTCCTCGCGCACGTGCCCGCCCTCCCCGCGCTGCGCCGCCCGCGCCCACCCGAGGAAGTCGGCAACACCCTGCACGACCGCAGCGCTCCGGATCGACGGGAATATGTCGAACGCGTGCTGCGCCCCTCGCAGCTCCGCATACGCGACGGGATTGCGCGACACCTCACGCAGCCGGCGTACGAACTCCCGCGCCTCGGCGACCGGGATGAACGAGTCGCTCGCACCGTGCACGACGAAGAACGGCGGGGCGTCCGGCCGCAGGTGAGCGAGCGGTGACGCGGCCTCGTAGTCCTCCGGGAACCGCGCCTTCTTGCCCAGCACCATCGGCATGAGACCGGACTCGACACGCAGCCGCGTCGCCTTGATCCCGGTCTCGCCGGTGAAGTCGTAGACGCCGTAGTGCGGGGCGCACGCCTGGATGGAGGTGTCGGCATCCTCGAATCCCGGCTGCAATCCCGGCTCGTTGGCGGTCAACGCCAGCATTGCTGCCAGATGCCCGCCGGCGGAGCCGCCCGTCACGGCCACGAATCCCGGGTCGCCCCCATAGCTTGACACGTTGTCCCGCAACCACGCCACCGCCTGCTTGACGGCGACGAGGTGCGCGGGCCACACCGCCCTGGGCGACAGCGGATAATTGACCGCCGCACACACCCACCCGCGCGAGGCCATCTCCAACATGAGCGGGACGCCTTGATGATCCTTGCTGCCGATCACCCATCCGCCGCCGTGGACCTGGAGCAACACCGGCGCGTCCGTGGGAATGTCCCGACGGTGGTAGACGTCGATCCGGAAGCGTCGGCCACCCGGCGCGTACGCCAGGTTGCGCACCCTGACCACGTCGTCACGCCGCATCCGGAACGGCAGCGCCAGCTGTCGCCACGGCACCCCGACGGGCGGCACCGATTCGCCCGCGGCGGAGCGATAGTCGGAACCGAGCGCCGAGGTGAGCGCAGCCTCGACCTCCACACGGGCGCCCCGCCCGGCCGCGATCACGGCCGCCAGGCCCGCGGTGGACAGTCCGGCCGCCGCGAGTCCCACCACGTCGGCCTTGGTGCGCACCCCGCGACGCGCCACGTGGATCGCGGAATCGACGACGGCAGCCGCGAGCAACTGCGGAGCAAGCTCTGCGGTGAGCCAGCCGGCGAGAAAGGTGGGCACCGACAGCGGCATGCCCGGAATCGGACGAAGCGCGTTCGCCGCGAGTCCGGCGGTTGCAACCTGCCGCAACAGGAACCTGTTACTGATGCTCATAAACCCCATTCAACCATGACCTTTGTCACAACGCACACGTGAAACTGGAACAGGTTCTACCGTTGATTGCATGGAGAGACTCAGTGGAATGGACGCCAGCTTCCTCTACCTCGAAACCCCGACGCAGATGCTGCACGTGTGCGGACTCATCATTCTGGACGGGTCCACCGTGCCGGGTGGCTATTCTTTCGCGAAACTGCGCGACGAACTCGCGATTCGCGTGAAGGCGATGCCCAGCTTCAAGCGTCGGCTCGCGGACAGCCGCTTCAACCTGGACCATCCGGTGTGGGTCGACGACACGGACTTCGACATCGACCGGCACTTCCACCGGATCGCCGTGCCCGCACCCGGAGGCCGCGACGAGCTGTCCGAGCTGTGCAGTTCGATCGCCAGCCAGCCCATGGACCGTTCCCGGCCGCTGTGGGAGATGTTCGTCATCGAGGGCCTCGAGGACGGGTCCGTCGCCGTCATGTCGAAGATGCACCACGCCAACGTCGACGGCGTGACGGGCTCCAATCTGATGTCCCAGCTGTGCGGCCTCGAGCCGGACGCGCCCCGCCCCGACTTCGATCAGCTCCCCGAGGGCGCCGGCCGCGCGAGCTCGCTCGACATCGCCGTGGGCGGGCTGATGTCGTTCGCGTCCCGCCCCCTCAAGATGGTGAAGCTGCTGCCGGAGAGCGTCACCCTGCTGCCCCGCTGGATCGGCCGGGCCCGCAAGGGCGAGGCGATGCCGACACCGTTCACCGCGCCCCGCACCTCGTTCAACGGCGCGATCACCGGTCGACGGACACTCGCCTACCAGGAGTTGAGCCTCGACGACGTGAAGCTCGTGAAGAACACCTTCGGGGTGAAGGTCAACGACGTCGTGCTGACGCTGTGCGCGGGGGCGCTCCGCAAGTACCTCGAGGACCGCAACGAACTTCCCGACACCTCGCTCGTCGCGACGGTGCCGGTCTCGGTGCACGACAAGTCCGACCGCCCCGGCACCAACCAGATCTCGGTGATGTTCACCCAGCTCGGCACCGAGATCGCCGACCCGGTCGAGCGGCTGCACTTCATCGCCGAGCACAACGAGATCAACAAGAACCATCACGCCGAGTCGCTGGGCGCCACGTTGCTGCAGGACTGGGCGCAGTTCGCCGCGCCGGCCACGTTCGGCAGCGCGATGCGCGTGTACTCCAAGCTGAAGCTGGCCGAGCGACACCCCGTCGTGCACAACCTCGTCGTGTCGAACGTGCCCGGTCCGCCGATGCCGCTCTACTTCCTGGGCGCTCGCATCAAGCAGATGTACCCGCTCGGACCGGTGTTCCACGGCGCCGGCCTGAACGTCACCGTGATGTCACTCGAGGGGCGGCTCGACGTGGGTCTCGTCTCGTGCAAGGAGCTCGCACCTCGGCTGTGGGACCTCGCGGACGCCTTCCCCGAGGCCTTGGCCGAACTGGTCAGCGCCGCACGCGCGCAAGCACCGAAGAAGAAGCAGCCAGCAGCCCCTCGGTGAACGGACCCGCGTTCATGACGCAGGACGAATGACCGCAGTCCACCTCGTACGTCGCGGCGCCGGCGATCTGGCGGGCGAGCCAGCGCTGGCGCCGCGGCGGGATGATCAGGTCTTTGGTGGGCACCACGACGGCGGTCGGGACGTCGATGTCACCCACCCAGGCCGTGGAGTCGAACTTGCCGATCTCGGCGGTCGCCCGGCCGATGGCGCCGTAGCTCGTCTCCCGGAACTGGGAGTACGCCCACACTCGGTCACCACCGAACCTCGGCCCGCCGACGGGCACCGGGCCGGGGCGTGGTTTGAGGGCGCCCAGCCCGTAGCTCAGGGACTCGAGTGCGACCCGTTCACGCGAGTTGCGCTTGAAATGCGCGGCGCCCGCGCACAACACGAGACCGGCGACGCGATCGCGGTGCCGCTTCCACATCAGCTGCGAGACAAGCGAACCCATCGAGTACCCGACCGGGACGACGCGATCCAGCGCGAGCACGTCCGCCAGTGCCGCGACGTCGTCGGCGCAGTCCTCGAGGGTGAACCGCTCGGATCGGATGCCTCGGCCGTGCCACCGCTGGTCGAGCACCACCACCCGCGCCTTCTCGGCGAGCTTCGCGATCGCGGGGTACCACGTCAGCGTGCCGGTGCACGCGAGCGCGTGCAGGAGAACGAGCGTCGGCGAGTCCGCGTCCCGTTCGGTGGTCCCGGTGTCGATCACGTACGTGCTGCCACGACCCGGTAACTCGACCATCGATCCCACCGGCATCTCGCCGACGGGCGCGACGGCGGCCGCAAGATTGACCATCGAACTACCTCTCGATTCGGAAAAACTGAAACTTGTTCTACCTCATGGTCGGGGGCGCTGCCGGGCAATCCGGCATTCCGACCGAAGCTTCCTCCGGCCGGGAGGCGGGTCCACCGGCACAATCAGCCCGCAGTAGTGGTCTTGGTCACACGTCCAGCTTTGCGTCGAAATCCGGTCGGACACGCGTCCGCCGACGTGGAAATCGTTCCTGCCCACGTAGAGTTCTGGCCTATGCCAGACAGCACCGAGCCCACCACCCCCGTGCCCCTGCTGGTTCCGGCCGACGGTGTGCCACCGGTGATCGAGACCGCTGCCGGGGTCCGCGACGCCGCCGAACGTCTCGCGGCCGGCACGGGCCCGCTGGCCGTCGACGCCGAGCGCGCCTCCGGCTTCCGTTACTCGTCGCGCGCCTACCTCGTGCAGCTGCGGCGGGCGGGGGCCGGATCGTTCCTGCTCGACCCGATTCCGACCGCGGAAGACCTCGAACCGCTGCGCGACGCGATCAACGGCCTCGAATGGGTTCTGCACTCCGCCGACCAGGACCTGCCGTGCCTGGCCGAACTCGGCCTCGAACCGGCCGCCCTGTTCGACACCGAACTGGCCGGACGCCTGGCCGGTTTCGAGCGCGTCGGACTGGCCGCGATCGTCGAACGCACCCTGGGCCTCGAACTTCGCAAGGGCCACGGCGCCGCCGACTGGTCGACCCGCCCACTGCCCGATGCGTGGCTCAATTACGCGGCCCTCGACGTCGAGGTACTCCTGGAACTGCGGGAGGCGATGGCGACGGAACTCGCCGCACAGGGCAAGACTGAATGGGCCGCACAGGAATTCGAGCATGTCCGGCTGGCCGGACCGCCTCAACCCAAGCCGGACCGCTGGCGCCGGACGTCACAGATCCACAGCCTCAAGAGCCCGCGCCAGCTCGCCGCGGTCCGGGAACTGTGGACCACCCGCGACGAGATCGCGCGCAAACGCGACATCTCCCCCAGCCGCATCCTGCCGGACTCGGCAATCGTCACCGCCGCGAGCGCCGACCCCAAGAGCATCGACACACTGCGGGCCTTGCCGGTGTTCGGCGGGCCCCGCCAGCGCAGGTCGTCACGCATCTGGCTGGGCGCGCTCGAGCGTGCTCGCGCCCTGCCCCAGAACGAACTGCCCCCGGTCAACCAGCCGTTCACCGGACCGCCGCCACCGAGTCGCTGGGCCAAGCGCGATCCCGACGCCGCGGCGCGACTGGCCACGGCGAAGACCGGGATCGCCGAACTGAGCGAACGCGTTGGGGTACCCGTCGAGAACCTGCTGAGCCCGGACCTCGTGCGCCGGGTGTGCTGGGAGCCGCCGGCCACCCCCACGACGCCGGACGCCGAAGCCGCGGCCGCCGTCGACGCCGCGCTCGCGGCGGGCGGCGCCCGCCCGTGGCAGCGCGATCTGATGGTGCCGATCCTGGTCGAGGCCCTCCGCGCACAGGCCTGACCAGCACATACGGGCCGCCCACCGCCCCGTATGTTACTGGCGGGTAATTAGCGCTACAGTGGTGCGTGTCGGGTCATTGCACCCGCCGTGACCGCATCGTTCCCGCCAGGAGGAATCCAGCGTGGTTGTTTCCGCCAACTCCAGAAACGTCGTCTTCGTCGACGGCATCCGCACGCCGTTCGGCAAGGCCGGACCGAAGGGCATCTACGCCGAGACCCGCGCCGACGACCTGGTCGTCAAGGCCATCCGCGAACTGCTGCGCCGCAACCCTCAGCTCGACCCCGCTCGGGTCGACGAGGTCGCCATCGCCGCGACCACGCAGACCGGCGACCAGGGCCTGACCATCGGGCGCACGTCCGCGATCCTCGCGGGCCTGCCCGAGACGGTTCCCGGCTTCGCGATCGATCGCATGTGTGCCGGCGCGATGACCGCCGTCACCACCACCGCGTCGGGTATCGGCTTCGGCCAGTACGACGTCGTCATCGCCGGCGGGGTCGAGCACATGGGCCGCCACCCGATGGGCGAGGGCGCAGACCCGAACCCGCGTTTCCTCGCCGACCGCCTGGTCGACCCGAGCGCGCTGGTCATGGGCAACACCGCCGAGAACCTGCACGACCGGTTCCCGTCGATCACCAAGGAGCGCACCGACGCCTACGCCGTCGCGTCGCAGAACAAGTACGAGGCCGCCAAGAAGGCCGGGTACATCGCCGACACGCTGGTACCCGTCGCGACCCGCTCGGCATCGGGCTGGGGCCTGGCCACCGAGGACGAGCCCCCGCGCCCGGGCACCACGCTCGAGGATCTCGCGAGGCTCAAGACCCCGTTCCGCCCCGCCGGACGGATCACCGCCGGTAACGCCGCGGGGCTCAACGACGGCGCCACCGCCGCAATCCTCGCCGGCGAGGACACCGCCACCGAGATGGGCCTGCCGATCGGGATGCGCATGGTGGGCTTCGCGTTCCAGGGCGTCGACCCGGCCGTCATGGGCATCGGCCCCGTCCCGGCCACGGAGAAGCTGTTGGCCCGGACCGGCCTGAAGATCGAGGACATCGGCCTCTTCGAGATCAACGAGGCGTTCGCCGTCCAGGTGCTCGCGTTCCTCGAGCACTTCGGTATCGCCGACGACGACCCGCGCGTCAACCAGTGGGGCGGCGCCATCGCGTGCGGCCACCCGCTCGCATCGTCCGGTGTGCGCCTGATGACGCAGCTGTCGCGGCAGTTCGCGCAGAACCCGGGTGTCCGCTACGGCCTGACGACCATGTGCATCGGGCTCGGCATGGGCGGCACCGTCATCTGGGAGAACCCCAATCACAAGGACTACGCAGCCTACGAAGCCGGAGCCAAGTAAATGACCGACATCGCAAACGCTTTCGCCGACGAGGTCGTGACCGAGGCGTACACGAAGCTGATCACGGTCCCGGGCATCGACGGCCCGGTCGCGCTGATCACCCTCGACAACGGCTTCGACCACACCAAGCCCAACTCGTTCGGCCCCCGCGGCCTGCTCTCGTTCGACAAGGCGCTGGACGAGGCGTTCGAGGCGAAGCCCGCCGCGATCGCCGTCACCGGCAAGCCGTTCATCTTCGCGGCCGGCGCCGACCTCAAGGGCGTGCCGTCCATCAGCTCCCGCGAGCAGGGCCTCGAGCTCGGCCGCTTGGGCCACAAGGTGTTCCGTCGCCTGCGCGAGTCCGACGTGCCGACGTTCGCGTTCGTCAACGGGGTCGCGCTCGGCGGCGGCCTCGAGGTCGGACTGCACTGCCACTACCGCACCTACGCCGACAACGTCGGCGCACTCGGCCTGCCCGAGGCCATGCTGGGTCTGGTTCCCGGCTGGGGCGGAACCCAGTTGCTGCCCAACCTGATCGGGCCGTCGAACGCCGTCACCGTCGCGATCGAGAACCCGCTCAACAACGGCAAGGTGATCAACTCGAAGAAGGCGCTCGAACTCGGCATCGCCGACATCGTGCTCGGCTCCGCCGACTTCATCGAGCAGTCCCTCGCGTGGGCGGCGAAGGTGATCGCGGGCGACGTCACCCCGGCCCGGCCGGAGATCGACCGCGGCGCAGGCTGGGACGAGGCCATCGCTCGGGCCAAGGCGATCGTCGAAGGCAAGACCAAGAACAACGCGCCCGGCGCGGTGCGCACCGTCGAGCTGCTCGAGCTGGCCCGCACCACCGACCTCTCCGACCCGAAGTCGCTCGACGCCGGGTTCGCAGCGGAGGACGACGCGCTCGCCGACCTGCTCATGACCGACGAACTGCGCGCCGGCCTGTACGCCTTCGATCTGGTGAACCGCCGCGCGAAGCGCCCGGCCGGGGCCCCCGACAAGTCGTTGGCGCGCAAGATCTCCGGTGTCGGCATCGTCGGAGCCGGCCTGATGGCAAGCCAGCTGGCGATGCTGTTCGTCAAGCAGCTCAAGGTGCCGGTGATCCTCACCGACATCGATCAGGAGCGCATCGACAAGGGTGTCGGCTACGTCCACGGCGAGATCGACAAACTGCTCGCCAAGGGCCGTCTGTCGCCGGACGGCGCCAACCGCCTCAAGGCGCTCGTGACGGGTTCGCTGGACAAGGCCGCGTTCGCGAACACCGACTTCGTCATCGAGGCCGTCTTCGAGAACATGGACGTCAAGAAGAAGGTCTTCGCCGAGCTCGAGGAGCACATCTCCCCCGAGACCGTGCTGGCGACCAACACCTCGTCGCTCTCGATCACCGAGATGGCCGCGGACCTGAAGCACCCCGAACGGGTCGTGGGCTTCCACTTCTTCAACCCGGTCGCTGTGCTTCCGCTGCTCGAGGTCATCAAGGGCGAGAAGACCGACGACGCCACTCTGGCAACGGCGTTCGCTACCGCGAAGGCGCTGAAGAAGTCGGCCGTGGGCTCGGCCGATCTGCCTGGCTTCGTGTTCAACCGACTGCTCATCCGGGCGCTCGGTGAGGTCATGAACGCCGTCGACGAGGGCACCCCGTTCGATGTCGCCGACAACGCGATCGCCGAACTCGGCATGCCCATGACGCCGTTCACGCTGCTCGCGCTGGTCGGGCCGGCCATCGCGCTGCACACCGGCGAGACCCTCAACGCCGCCTACCCGGAGCGGTTCAAGCCGTCGCCCGGACTCGAGGCGATCGTCGAGGCGCGCAAGCCCGGCGTGTGGACCTGGACCGACAAGGGCCAGGTCGTCGACCCGGAGGTCGCCGCGCTGTGGCAGCAGGGCGACAAGCCGTCGACGTCCGAGGAGGTTCTCGAGCGCACCCGGCGCGCGTTCGCCGAGGAGATCCGGATCATGCTCGAGGAAGGCGTCGTCGCCGCCCCCGAGGACATCGATCTGTGCCTGATCCTCGGTGGCGGGTTCGGCTTCTGGAACGGCGGCATCACGCCGTACCTGGACCGAACCGGCACGTCGGAGGCCGTGAACGGCAAGACGTTCCTGGCCAAGGGCGTCGCGAGCGTCTGATCGACCCACGCGCGGAGGGCGCGTCCCGATACGGGGCGCGCCCTTCGCGTGTGTCCGACAGTAGGTTAGGCTCCCCTTCACCCCAACGAAGGAGTCTCCAGGTGTTCGCGTTCACGAAGCGGCGTCGGATCGCCGCCACCATCGCCGCGCTCGGCGCAGCGACACTCGTCGCCGGCTGCTCGTCCGGCGACGACACGACCGCCGCCGGCACGGAGTCCGGCGGGGCCTTCCCCGTCACGATCGCGAACACGTTCGGCTCCACCACCATCGACGCCGCGCCCGAGCGGATCGTCACCCTCGGCTGGAACGCCGAGGACATCGTGTACGCCCTCGGCGGCACCCCCGTCGGCATGCCGAAGAACTCCTACGGCGCCGACGCGAACGGCGTCATGCCGTGGCTGTCCGACAAGTTCGACGCGAGCAGGACCACCCTCCTCGACACCGCCACGTCGACGCCGATCGAAGCGATCGCCACGCTCGCACCGGATGCGATCCTCGCGCCCTACGAGGGCTTCGACCAGGCCACCTACGGCCAACTGTCCGCGCTCGCGCCCACCGTCGGGTACCCCGGCAAGGCGTGGCAGACGACATGGCAGGACCAGACCACCATCGTCGGTCAGGCGATGGGCAAGTCCGACGAGGCCACGGCGCTGATCGACGGCATGGACAAGATGCTCGCCGACACCGCCGCCGCGCATCCCGAGTTCGCCGGCAAGACCCTCTCGGTGATCAACCTCGACACCACCAACGGTCAGGTCAACGTCTACAAGCCCACCGACCCGCGCGTACAGGTTCTCACCGAACTCGGTTTCGTGAACTCGCCCGGCGTGGAGAAGATCGCCGCCGAGAGCGACCCCGACAGCTTCTTCGCCAGCATCTCCGCCGAGCGCATCAACGAGGTCGACGCCGACGTCGTGATCGCCTTCGTCCCGGATCAGGCCGAGGCCGCGAAGAACCCCGGCTACAACACGCTCGGTGCCGTCCAGCGGGGCAGCGCCGTGCCGCTGTCCGACACCCAGGTCGTCGCCGGCCTGAGCCGCACCGGCGTCCTGGCGACGCCGTGGGTCATCGACAAGATCACCCCGCAGCTGTCCGAGGCCGCCGAGAAGGTCGGCTGACGACCTGCCGTAGCGCCCGGTCCGGTTGATCCCCGCGACAAGCGAATTCGGCGTAGCGTCCCGTCTGAACGATTCCTTCGGCGGGAGGCGAGCCATGTCGAACCTCGACACCACCGGCCAGCCCCCGGCCGCTCACGCGGCCGTCGGGCTGGCCGTTCTGTTCTCGGCCGCGGCCGCCCTCGGCGGCTTCCTGTTCGGTTACGACACCGCCGTCATCAACGGGGCCGTCAACGCGATCCGCGACCGCTACGACATCGGGGCCGGCGCGACCGGGCTGTCGGTGTCGCTGACGCTACTCGGCGCGGCGCTGGGCGCCTGGGTGGCCGGGAGCATCGCGGACCGACTCGGCCGCATCCGGGTCATGCAGATCGCGGCCGTGCTGTTCGTCGTCGGCGCCCTCGGCTCGGCCTTCCCGTTCGGGATCGTGGACCTGACGCTCTGGCGGATCCTCGGCGGGATCGCGGTCGGTTTCGCTTCGGTGATCGCCCCCGCCTACATCGCGGAGATCGCGCCGGCGGCGATCCGGGGCCGGCTCGGTTCGATGTACCAACTCGCCATCGTCCTCGGGATCGCGGTCTCGCAACTCGTGAACTACGCGATCTCCGACGCCGCCGGCGGTGGTCGCGGCGAACTGTTCGGTGTCGAGGCGTGGCAGTGGATGCTCGCCGTCGAATCCGTACCCGCCCTGCTCTATCTCGTCATGACGTTCACGATCCCGGAGTCACCGCGGCACCTGGTGCGCTGCGGTCGCGAGAACGCCGCCCGCAAGATCATCGGAGAGCTCGAGGGCGGAGACGACGATGCCGTCCGCAGTCGCATCGAGGAGATCCGCACCTCACTCGGTGCCGAGCGGGCGCGCGTCGGCGTGCGCGCCCTGTTCGCCAAGTCGACCGGCGTGTCCGCGCTCGTCTGGGTCGGAATCGCGCTCGCGGCCCTTCAGCAGTTCGTCGGCATCAACGTGATCTTCTACTACTCGAGCACCCTCTGGCAGGCAGTGGGCTTCGGCGAGGACCGCTCGTTGCTGATCAGCGTCGTGAGCGCGCTCGTCAACATCGTGGGCACGTTCGTCGCGATCGCCGTGATCGACCGCATAGGACGCAAGCCCCTGCTGTTGATCGGCTCCGTGGGCATGGCCGTATCCCTCGGCACCGCCGCAGTGTGTTTCCATTCGGCAACAGTGACGACCAACGAGATCGGCGAGTCCGTCGCCACCCTCGAGGGGGCGTCCGGCACGGTCGCGCTGGTCGCCGCCAATGCCTTCGTCTTCTTCTTCGCGCTGTCCTGGGGGCCGGTCGTCTGGGTGCTCATCAGCGAACTGTTCCCCAACCGCATTCGCGCCGCCGCGGTGGGCATCGCCACCGCTTCCAACTGGGTCGCCAACTTCCTGGTGTCCGCGACCTTCCCGTCGCTCGCCGACTGGAACCTCTCGCTCACGTACGGGGGCTACGCCGTGATGGCGGTGGTCTCGATCTTCGTGGTGAGCAGGTTCGTCACCGAGACCCGCGGGCGCACCCTCGAGCAGGCCGGCTGACGCTACGCCCAGTGCGACGGCCGGGGTAGCGCATCGGGGAGCATCGTGCGGGCATCGCCGCGAGCCGCATTGATCTGGAACCGGCTGAGGAACAGTGCACTCGACAGATTCGCTCCACGCAGGTCCGCACCGCGCAGATCCGCGCCGATCAGATCGGCCCACCGCAGGTCCGCCCCGCGGAGGTTCGCGCCGATCAGCCAGGCACCACGCAGGTTGGCGCCCCGCAGATCCTGGCCCGCCAGCTTCGCCCCCATCAGATCGGCGCCGCGACGGTTCAGACCCCGGCCCCGGGCCTGGTTGCGAACGAGTTCACTGACCTGCAGCAGCACGACGTTGACCGCGTCGCGCCGTGCGCCCACGTCGAGGCCCACCAGCTCGGCGGGCGGTCGCTCGGTCAGGCGCAGCGTCTCGTCTCGCAGAGCCGTCAGCTCGGGACGCAGCCGGTCGGCAACGCGCAGTCGCAGCGACTCCTCCAGGTACCAGAGGAGCTCGTGCAGCTGGCGCATCACCGGGAACACGTCGAACATCTCACGCGCGACGCCGGGCGAGTCGCGCCAATCGACGCCTCCGAACGTCACCTGCGACACCTGCTGGCCGGCACCGAAGCAGTCGTACACGGTGCACCCGGCGAATCCTCTGTCCCGCAACTGTGAGTGGATACCGCAGCGGAAGTCGTCCAGCAGGTTGCGGCACGGCTCTCCCCCGGCCTTGTCCACGGCGAAGTCGCTCGACGCCGCGAAAGGCAACGCGACACAGCACAGCCCGAAACAGCTCGAACAGTCCGAGACCAACTCGGGCGACGCGATCGGCTCCGGCACCGAGACCTCCTGACGGATCGGGAATCACCATTTCCGCACGAACCGAACCATGCGTGCAAATCATTTGCCGGACAGCGTCACTCGACCCTCCGTCGTCGGCCGCCGGTTGACGGGCGCGAACGGTCCGGCCGACACTGGTCGTGGCTCCCCGCGACGTTGCACCGAGCGGCACCCGGCGCCGTCGGGGCCCGTGCCACCGGACGTGCCGCGGCGGGAGGAACCCGATGAGCATCGACCCGAAACAGGCCCACATCTGGATCGTCGGCGGTGGCATCGCCGGCATGGCAGCGGCAGTCTTCGCCATCCGGGACGCCGGCGTGCCCGGCGAGAACGTGCACATCCTCGAGCAACTCGACATCGAGGGCGGCTCGCTCGACGGCGCCCGTTCCCCCGCGGTCACCGACGGGTGGGTCACGCGCGGGGGACGCATGCTCGAGGAGGAGGCGTACCGATGCACATGGAATCTGTTCGAGTCGATCCCCTCACTCGAGAATCCCGACATCAGCGTCCGGCAGGAAATCCGCGACTTCAACGAGAAGGTCAGGACGGACGACAAAGCGCGCCTGATCGATTCGCGTCACAACATCGTCGACGCGTCGCAACTCGGTCTCGACAACAGGGATCGACTCGAGATGATGCGGCTACTGGGCCTGCCCGAACGCGCCCTCGGCGCCCGCCGTATCGACGAGATGTTCGGTGACCACTTCTTCACCACCAACTTCTGGCAGATGTGGCGGACCACGTTCGCCTTCCAGAAGTGGCACTCCGCCGCCGAGCTGCGACGCTACTTCCTGCGCTTCGTCCAGGAGTTCCCCCGTATCCACACGCTGTCCGGGGTCCGGCGCACCGTCTACAACCAGTACGACTCGATGGTCGTTCCGCTGCAGCGGTGGATGTGGTCCCGCGAGGTCGACGTCCGATTCGCGACCCGCGTCGTCGACATCGACTTCACAGCGGACGGACAGCCGCGGCGCGCGATCCGGCTGCACATCGAGGATGCGAACGGTCGGTCGACGATCGAACTGGGCAAGAACGACTACATGTTCGCCACACTCGGATCGATCACGGCCGACACCACCTACGGCGGCAACGACGACGTGCCCGCGCTGATCCGCGACCGCGTCGACCGCAGCTGGTCACTGTGGGAAGAGATCGCGAAGAAGGCCTCGGACTTCGGCCGGCCCAACACCTTCTACGGCAACATCGACGAGAACAAGTGGGAGTCGTTCACCCTCACGATGCGCGGCGACAAGCTGCTCCGCCGCATCACCGAGTACACCGGCAACGAACCCGGAACCGGCGCCCTGACCACGTGGTTCGAGTCCGGCTGGCACCTGTCGACGGTGGTCGCCTACCAGCCGCACTTTCCGCAGCAACCCGAGGGCGTGTACACGCTGTGGGGGTACGGGTTCGACATCGACAACGAGGGCGACTACGTCAGGAAGAAGATGTCGCAGGCCACCGGGCGGGAGATCCTCACCGAACTGATCCACCAGTACGGCTTCGAGGACATCCTCGACGAGGTGCTCGCCACCACCGACGTCACGACCGTCATGATGCCGTACGCCTCAGCGCTTTTCAGCCGCCGAGTCCCGGAGGACCGCCCCGAGGTGATTCCTGCCGGCGCGCAGAACTTCGCGTTCCTCGGGCAGTTCACCTCCCTACCCGAGGACGTCGTGTTCACCGTCGAGTACTCGGTGCACGGCGCGATGCACGCGGTCTACACGCTGTTCGCCGTCGACAAGCCCATCCCGCCCGTCTACCACGGCCTGCTCGACCCCAAGGTCGGGGTCAGGGCACTCGAGGCGGCGTTCCGGTAGGTCCCGTCAGCCGATGGCCGGGTTCGACTTGTCGGCGTCCTCGTCGAGCCCGCCACCGGTGCGTAGCCGGTCCAGCCCGACCACCCACCCGGTGACCTGACGAGTGACATCCTGCGCGGTGAGGCCGAGCTCGCGATGGATCTGGTCGCGCGACGCATGGTCGAGGAACTGCTGCGGCACGCCGAGATCGCGGCACGGCACATCGACCCCGGCGGCGCGGAGCGCCGCCGACACCGTGGACCCGATACCGCCGTGCAGACCGCTGTCCTCGATGGTCACGACCATCCGGAAGTTCTCGGCGAGCTTGATCAAGGACTCGGGCACCGGCAGCACCCAGCGCGGATCGATCACCGCTGCGGTGATGCCGTGCTGCGCGAGCCGTTCGGCGGCCTCGAGCGCGACACCGGCGAACGAGCCGACCGCGACGAGGAGCACGTCGCCGCGCTCGCCTTCCGGCATCTGCAGTACGTCCACGACGCCGTCCAGCCGACGGATCGCCGGGACATCCTCGCCGACGGCGCCCTTCGGGAACCGGATGACGGTGGGCCCGTCGTTCACGGCCAGCGCCTCGTCCAGCTCCTCGCGCAGCGTCGCCGCATCACGCGGGGCCGCCACCCGGATGCCCGGCACGATCCCGAGCAGCGACAGATCCCACATACCGTTGTGGCTGGCACCGTCGGCGCCGGTCACCCCGGACCGGTCGAGGACGATCGTCACGGGCTGCTTCAGCAGCGCGACGTCCATGAGCAGCTGGTCGAAGGCGCGGTTGAGAAACGTCGAGTAGATCGCGACGACGGGATGCATGCCACCGAGAGCGAGACCGGCGGCCGACGTGACCGCATGCTGCTCGGCGATCCCGACGTCGAACATCCGCTCCGGGAAACGCTCCCCGAACCCCGCCAGCCCCGTCGGCCCGGGCATCGCCGCGGTGATCGCGACGATGTCGGCCCGTTGCTCCGCCTGCGCGATCAGTTCCGACGAGAAGACCGACGTCCAGTCGGGTGCGGAGGTGCCGCGAGCGCGGCCGGTGAGAGGGTCGATGACGCCGGTGGCGTGCATCTGGTCGGCGAGATGGTTCTCGGCGGGCGCGTACCCCATGCCCTTCCGGGTGACCGCGTGGACGATGACCGGTCCACCGAACGCCTTCGCGCGGCGCAGCGCCGACTCCATCGCGGCCTCGTCGTGCCCGTCGACCGGGCCGAGGTACTTGATCCCGAGATCGGTGAACATCACCTGCGGGCTGACGGCGTCCTTGAGGCCCGCCTTCATCCCGTGCAGCAACTGGTAGGCGGCGCGACCGACCCACGGCATCTTCTTGACCATCCGGCGGCCGTTGTCGAGCATCCGCTCGTAGCCGGGCTGCAGGCGCAACGACGCGAGATGGTCGGCGAGACCACCGATCGTCGGCGCGTACGAGCGGCCGTTGTCGTTGACGACGATCACGACCGAACGGTCCTTGCCGGCAGCGATGTTGTTGAGCGCCTCCCAACACATACCGCCGGTCAGGGCGCCGTCGCCGACCACGGCCACGACGTGCCGGTCGCGCTGCGCCGAGAGCTCGAACGCCTTCGCCAGCCCGTCCGCGTAGGACAGCGCCGCCGACGCGTGCGACGACTCGACCCAGTCGTGTTCGCTCTCGGCACGCGACGGATAGCCGGAGAGACCGCCCTGCTTGCGCAGCGAGTCGAACTCGTCCTTACGACCGGTGAGGATCTTGTGGACGTAGGCCTGGTGGCCGGTGTCGAAGATGATCGGGTCGGAGGGGGACTCGAACACCCGGTGCAGCGCGAGCGTCAGTTCGACGACCCCGAGGTTGGGGCCGAGATGGCCGCCTGTCGCGGAAACCTTCTGGACCAGGAACTCGCGGATCTCCGAGGCGAGCTCACGGAGCTCCTCCGAGTCGAGCCGACGCAGGTCGTCAGGCGTCTGGATGCGGGCAAGGACACCCAACGAGATCGCTCCCTCCAGCTGGTTCACGGGCTGCCACGCGACAGCCCGCCAAGTCTACGGAGCCACCGGAGACGACGACGTCCGGCATCGATTCCCACGACACCGCCGCGGCCGACCCGTGCCGGATGACACAACCAAGACTGTGCGCTCATCCTACTGTTGCTCCATGGGCAACGTGGTCGACGAGTTCATCACCCGCGTGTACGACGTCGTCTGCACCGACCGGGGCGGCGAGGTCGCCGACTACATCCCGGAACTGGCGGCCGTGGCGCCCGACGGACTCGGAATCGCCGTGGCCACCGCCGACGGGCACGTCTACCAGGTCGGCGACACGTCGGTGCCGTTCACCATCCAGTCCATCTCGAAACCCTTCACGTACGCGCTCGCCCTCGCCGACCGCGGCGTGGACGCCGTCGCCGAGAAGATCGACGTCGAGCCTTCCGGGGAACCGTTCAACGAGATCAGCCTGGATCCGGACACCGAGCGTCCGCGCAATCCCATGATCAACGCCGGTGCGATCACCGCGGCCTCGCTCATCGCGGGCGCGAATTCGGCGGAACGGTTCGAGAGGATCCGCACGCTGTACTCGCGCTGCGCGGGACGTCCGCTGACCCTCGACGAGGCCGTCTACGACTCCGAGGCCCGCACCGGGCACCGCAACCGGGCGATCGGATACATGCTTCGGTCGTTCGGCGTCATCACCGACGACCCCGACGACGCCGTCGACGTGTACTTCCGGCAGTGCTCGATCGAGGTCACGTGCCGAGATCTGGCACTGATGGCGGCGACGCTCGCGAACAACGGCGTCAACCCCCTCACCCGGGACCGGGTGCTCAACCCCGCGCTGGTCGAGCGGGTGCTGAGCGTCATGACGACGTGCGGGATGTACGACGCCGCCGGCGAGTGGGTGACGGAGGTCGGCATGCCCGCCAAGAGCGGCGTCGGGGGCGGTGTCCTGGCTGTGCTGCCCGGCCAACTGGGGATCGCGGTCTACTCGCCCCGGCTGGACCGGCACGGCAACAGCGTGCGGGGCGTACAGGCCTGCCGCGCACTGTCCGCCGACCTCGAACTGCACTTCCTGCACGTCACCCGCGCGGCCCGGTCGTCGATCAGGGCGCGGTACAGCGTCTCCCAGGCGCCCTCGCGCACGCGGCGCACCGAGGCCGAGCAGCAGTCGCTGGAGGCCTTCGGCGATCGCGGGCGGATTTACGAGTTGCACGGCGACCTGCTGTTCGCCGGCGCCGAGACCGCCGTCCGGGAGATCGAGGCCGAACGGGCGGACCTCGAGGTGGTCGTGGTCGATGTGCGCCGGGTCGACGACGTCAGCGGCGTCGCCCGCCGGATGATCGAGGCCCTGCGCGCCGACCTCGCCACCGGCGATTGCCGCACGGCCCTCGTCGACCCCGACGGCCTGTTCGGCCACGCCACGTCGAGCCTGACCCCCGACGATCCACGCGGGCGGGTATTCGCAGATCTCGACTCGGCGACCCGTTGGTGCGAGGAAGTCCTGTTGGACAGGCATTGCGGCGTCGGCAGGCAACCGGAGTCGATCGAGCTCGAGGCCCACCCCCTCCTGGCCGACCTGACCGACGCCCAGTTCGAGCGCTTCGTCGACGAACTGGAACTGCGGACCAGCGCACGCGGCGAGGTCGTCGCGCGGCGCGGCCAGCCGGCGTCGGGCATTCATCTCATCCTGTCCGGGCGGGCCAGTACCACCGTGACGACCGAGGACGGCGTGATCCACCCGATCACCACGCTGTCCGCCGGAATGTCGTTCGGAGAGATGCCGACGCTGCTCGGTTCCACCTATCTCAACGACGTCCGCGCCGACACCCCGCTCACCCTCGCCGTCCTGCCTCCGGACGGGTTCGCGCGGCTCACCGGCAGCGCACCCGAGATCAAGGCGGCCCTTCTCGAGCGCCTTGCCGCCATGGCGTACGGACAGCTGGAAGTGCTGCTGCGAACGTTCGAACACCACGGACGGAGCTGACGCCGCACCGAACGCACCGACTGGTCCGATTCGCGCCGGGCACCGCAGCGCGTGCGCGGCCGTCCGGTCTCGCGAGACCACGGAATTCGATTGCGCGGGCACCCGGTATCCGACAGGCTGGACGACGACCGAGTTGCGACATCGCTCACACGAGACCATGGGGACCACATGAGATCCGGCACCGCACTGGCCATCGAGACCACTGGATTGATCAAACGTTTCGGCTCCAACACCGCCGTCGACGGCGTCGACCTCGCTGTCCCCACGGGCGGTGTGTACGGGGTGCTGGGTCCGAACGGCGCCGGGAAGACGACGACGATCCGCATGCTCGCGACGTTGCTGCCGATCGACGGCGGCTCGGCCCGGGTGCTGGGCCACGACGTCGCGAAAGAGGCCGAGACGGTGCGCGCCAAGGTGTCCCTGACGGGGCAGTTCGCGTCGCTCGACGAGGATCTGACCGGCACCGAGAATCTCATGCTGCTGGGCCGGCTGTACGGGTACTCGCGGGCCGCGGCCCGCTCCCGCTGCGACCAGCTCCTCGACGCGTTCGGACTCCAGGAGGCCGGCGGACGTCAGGTCAAGACCTATTCGGGTGGCATGCGCAGGCGCATCGACATCGCTGCCAGCATCATCGTGACCCCCGAACTGATCTTCCTCGACGAACCGACGACCGGCCTCGATCCACGCAGCCGCAACCAGGTGTGGGAGATCGTCCGCGCCCTGGTGGCGGGAGGCACCACCGTACTGCTCACCACCCAGTACCTGGACGAGGCGGACCAGCTGGCCGACCGGATCGCCGTGATCGACCACGGCAAGGTCATCGCCGAGGGCACCACCGGCCAGCTCAAGGCCTCGGTGGGCTCCGGAGCCCTGCACGTCCGCGTCGCCGAGCCTTCCCGGCGGGCCGACGCCGCCGTGACACTCGAACGCACGCTCGGCGTGCCCGTCAACCTCGAATCCGATCCCGCCGCGCTGACGGCACGCATCGACGACCCGCAGCGGGTGGCTCGCGCTCTCGCCGCACTCGACGACGAGAATCTCGCCGTCACGACGTTCGCGCTCGGCCAGCCCAGCCTCGACGAGGTGTTCCTCGCCCTGACTGGGCACGGCGCCGAGACCACCGCAGACTCCGACACCCTCGAGGGGACCGCGTCATGACCGACACCATCACCACCTCTGCGCAGGCGGTCGGCAACGTCCTGCAGATGCCCGGGCCGCGCCCGGCACGGCCGAACGCGCTGTCGACGTCGATGTCGTTCGGGTGGCGCGCCCTGCTCAAGATCAAGCACGTGCCGGAACAGCTGTTCGACGTGACCATGTTCCCGATCATGTTCACGCTGATGTTCACGTTCCTGTTCGGCGGTGCGCTCGCCGGTTCGACCGGGGCCTACGTCCAGTTCCTCATTCCGGGCATCCTCGTGCAGACCGTCGTCATGATCACGATGTACACCGGTCTCACGCTCAACAAGGACATCGAGAAGGGCGTCTTCGACCGTTTCCGCTCCCTGCCGATCTGGCGGCCGTCACCGCTGGTGGGCGCCTTGTTCGGCGACATCGTCCGCTACACGATCGCATCCGTGATCGTGCTGATCCTGGGCCTGATCCTCGGGTTCCGGCCGGCCGGCGGCGTCGTCGGAGTGGTGCTGTCGGTCCTGCTGTTGCTGCTGTTCTCGTTCAGCCTGTCGTGGGTGTGGACGATGTTCGCGATGCTGCTGCGCACCGAACAGGCCGTCATGGGCGTGTCGATGTTCATCCTGTTCCCGCTCACGTTCGCCAGCAACATCTTCGTCGACCCGTCGACGATGCCCGGCTGGCTGCAGGCGTTCGTCGAGGTCAACCCGATCAGTCACCTAGTCACGACTCTTCGCGCGCTGTGCGAAGGCTCGTTCGAGTTCGGCCAGATGTCGGGCGTGCTGATCTGGTGCGCCGGGTTCATCGTCATCTTCGGACCGCTGACGATGCGCCTGTACAACCGCAAGACGTAGACCCGGATTCTTCGACCCACGAAGAGAGCGGCCCGCAACCGGTATCGGTTGCGGGCCGTTCTCTTCGTTGTTCTCGGTTGTTCTCGACCGCCTGGGAGTGTGTGTCAGGCCCGGATGTCCGCGGTATCCGCGGTCTCCGCGGACTCGTCCGCATCGGCAGGCTTCTGGATGTCGATGGTCCGGCGCAGCGGAGTGTTCGGGATGAAGATCACGCACACGAGCGTGATCAGGGCGACCGCCGCCGCGATCAGGAACAGCAGTCCGGTGGCGTCACCGTAGGCGCCACGGATGATGTCCGCGATCGGGCCCGGCAGTGCGTTCAGGTCCAGATTGCCGCCGCTACCCGGAGAGTGCGTGTCGATACCCAGCTTCGCGAACCCGTCGGCCGACAGGGTCGTCACGCGGGTGGCGAGCACCGAACCGAGAACCGACACACCGATCGCACCGCCGAACGTCCGGAAGAACGCCACCGAACTGCTGGCGGAGCCGATGTTCTGCACACTCACGGTGTTCTGGACGGCGAGCACCAGGTTCTGCATCAGGCTGCCGACGCCGATACCGACGATCGCGATGTACACGCCGATCAGCCACAGGCTGGTCTCGTGGTCGATCGTGCCGAGCAGTCCGAAACCGATCACCAACAGCACCGCGCCGCCCACGATGAAGGGCTTCCACTTGCCGAATCGGGTGATCAGCTGGCCGGAGACCACCGACGAGATCAGCATGCCCATCACCATCGGGATGGTCAGCACACCCGCGATCGTCGGGGAGTGCCCGCGCGCAGTCTGGAAGTACTGGCCGAGGAACGTCGTGGCACCGAACATCCCGACACCGACCGCGATGGACGCGATGATCGCCAGACCGGTGGTCTTCTCGGTGATGATGGCAAGCGGAATGATCGGCGACTTGACCTTCGATTCCACGATCACGGTCGCGATCAGCAGCAGCACGCCGACGCCGACGTAGATCGCCGACTCCTTCGAGATCCACGCGTAGTAGTCCGCCTTACCCGCGAACGACACCCAGATGAGCAGGATGCTGACGCCGGCGGTGAGGAGCGTCGCGCCCAGCCAGTCGATGGAGACGTCGTCCTTGCGTTCGGTCGCGATGTGCAGCGTGCGCTGGAGCAGGAACAGCGCGACGACCGCGATCGGCACACAGACGAAGAAGCACCAGCGCCAGCCGAGCGGGCTGTCGACGATCACGCCGCCCAGGATCGGGCCACCGGACATCGAGACCGCCATTGCGGCACCCATGTAGCCCGAGTAGCGACCGCGGTCGCGGGGCGGAATGATGCTGCCGATGATCGCGACGACCAACGCGGTCAGACCGCCCATGCCGATGCCCTGCACGACGCGCGCCGCCAGCAGCACCGGCACGTTGTGCGCGAAGCCGGCGATGACCGAACCGATCACGAAGATCACGATCGAGGTCTGGACCAGGATCTTCTTGTTGAACAGGTCGGCGAGCTTGCCCCAGATCGGGGTCGACGCCGCGTTGGCCAGCAGCGCGGTGGTGATGACCCACGCGTACTGGGTCTGGTTGCCCTTCAGGTCACCGATGATCGTCGGCAACGCCGTCGAGACGATGGTCGAACTGAGCAGTGCCGTGAACAGCGCTGCGATGAGGCCTGCCAGGACCTCGAGAATTTGGCGATGGGTCATCGCCTCTTCACCGGTACCTGCCCGGCTCTCCCCCACTGGTGTCGTCATCGAAGTGCTCTCCCACATTGATCGGCTACTAGAGGCGAGGGGTCGGGACGCGTGGTCAGCGAGTCGGTGAGTCGTTCGACAGCGGTCAACGCCGCCGTCGCCTCCTCCTGGCTCCACTCACCGAGCAGGGCGCGCAATCGCGCGGACCTGCGTTCCTTGGTGGTCTGCAACACCTCGTCGCCCTTTTCGGAGACCTGGACGCGGAAAGCCCGCCTGTCGTCCGGGTCCGGGTGACGCTCGACCAGGCCGGCGTCGACCAGTTCGGTCATCTGCCGGCTGAGCCCCGACTGGCTCAGACACAGAATCGACGCCAATTCGTTCTGTCGGCACGGTCCCCGGCCCGACAGCGCGACGAGCACGGCGACCAGTGCCGGGGCGATCGGATCGTCCGCTGTACCGGCGATCGCGTTCTTCAGCGAACGGCCGAACAGGAAGATCGCATCGACCAAGGCCTGCGCTGTGTCCGCCTGCACCGCCATCCGTGCACCCCGCATCCCTCATAATTACTTGCAGAGCGCAACTATATGCATAGTTGCGTGCCTCAAGCAATTACTTCCCAAATGCGACATACCGCATTTCAGGGTCCCTACCAGCGCTTTTGTAAAAACAGGGCGGCCGGTCCGTGTCCGGCGCCACGTCATCGAGTGAGTAGCGCGAGGCTCTCGACGTGATGGGTGAGGGGGAAAGCATCGAAAGCGCGAACCCGTTCGAGCCGGTAACCGCCCGCACGGAAGAGGGAGACGTCCCGCGCGAACGACGCCGGATCGCACCCGATGTGCACGATCCGCTGCGGGGCCGCCGCGACGATCGTGTCGACCACCTCGCGGCCGGCACCGGTCCGCGGCGGGTCGAGCACCACGACGTCGGGGGTGGGCAGATCGTGCAGGGCCCGCTCGACGCGCGCCGCGTGCAGACGGACCTGCGGGAGGTCGGCCAACGCCTCGCCGCCGTCGGCCACAGCCTGCTTCGAGAACTCCACCGAATCGACACGTCCGGTCACCCCGACCTGGTCGGCGAGGGTGGCCGCGAACACTCCCACGCCGCCGTAGAGATCCCACACGTTGTCACCCGCGGACGGCTGCGCCCACTCCCCCACGACCTGTGCATACGTCTCGGCCGCACCGCGGTGTGCCTGCCAGAAGCCGGTGGCCGCGAGGTGCCACTCCCGGCCGCCGACCCGCTCGACGGGTCGGCCGGAGCCGATGACGACCCGCTCGGCCCGGGTACCCGACGACGCCGCTCGTCGCGCCGTCGCACCGCGTCGTCCCGGACTGCGTCGGCCCGTGCGCGACACCTTGGCCGGGGCGGTCTCCACCACGTGCCGGTCGCCGTCCGCATCGAGCACCACCTGAACCTCGCCGCCGGGCTGCCACGACCGCTCGGAGAGCCCCGCGTACGCGGACAGGTCGATCTGCGGGCACGCCAGGAACGTCTCGATCTCGAGGCTGCGGTAGCGATGGAAGCCGGGACGCCCCGACGCGTCGACCGCGAGCCGCACACGAGACCGCCAACCGGTTCCGTTGCCGGTTCCGGGAAGCTGCTCGACGGCGACGTCCTGCTCGACGCCCGCGATCCGGCGCAGCTGCTCGGCGACGACGAACGCCTTCATCGACCGGCCCGCGTCGAGGGTGGCGTGCGAGTAGTCGCAGCACCCGGCACCGCCCGGTCCCGCGATGGGGCACAGCGATTCGATCCGGTCCGGGGACGGTGCGAGGATCTCGACGGCGTCGGCGCGGCAGAACGAACCACCGCGATCCTCCGTCACCAGTGCAACCACCTTTTCGCCGGGCAGGCCGTGCCTGACGAAGAGCACGCGACCCTCGTGCCGGGCGACACAGAACCCGCCGTGGCCGGGATTGCCCAACTCGACCTCGAGTCGACGTCCCGTCCAGTCCTCACTCACCACGAACCGCCCATCACTTGTCTTCCGTCTCGAATCCACGCCGAATTGCGCCGGGAGCATTGTCCACCCGTTCGCGCTTGACCTTCTCCGACGAGCTCAGCTGCCAGGGCACGCTGGTGACCATCACGCCCGGCTGGAACAGCAGTCGGCTCTTCAGACGCAGCGCGCTCTGGTTGTGCAGGATCTGTTCCCACCAGTGGCCGACGACGTACTCGGGGATGAACACGGTCACGACGTCGCGTGGCGAGTCCCTGCGGACCCGGCGCACATAGTCGAGCACCGGCTTGGTGATCTCGCGGTACGGCGACTCGATCACCTTGAGCGGCACCGTGATGTCGCTCTTCTCCCACTCTCGCACCAGTGCGCGAGTGTCAGGCTCGTCGACGTTGACCGTGACCGCCTCGATGGTGTCGGGCCGAGTGGCCCGCGCGTACGCGAGCGCCCGCATCGTCGGCATGTGCATCTTCGACACCAGGACGATCGAATGGGTTCGGCTCGGCAGGACGCCGTCCCACTCCTGTTCCTCGAGTTCCGCGGCGACGCTGTCGTAGTGCCGCCGGATCGACTTCATCACGATGAAGATCAGGATCATGGCGACGATGGCGATCCAGGCGCCGGCGGCGAACTTCGTCAGCAGCACGATGATCAGCACGGCGCCGGTCATCGCGAGGCCGATCGAGTTGATCACCCGCGAACGCTGCATGCGCCGACGCTGCGTCGGATCCGTCTCGGCCCGCAGGTGCCGGGTCCAGTGCCGGATCATGCCGGTCTGGCTGAGCACGAACGAGACGAACACGCCGACGATGTAGAGCTGGATGAGCTTGGTCACCTCGGCGCCGAACACCACGACGAAGGCGATGGCCGCGCCCGAGAGGAACAGGATGCCGTTGCTGAAGGCGAGTCGATCGCCACGGGTGTGCAGCTGACGCGGCAGGTAGCGGTCCTGCGCCAGCACCGACCCGAGCACGGGAAAGCCGTTGAAGGCGGTGTTGGCCGCGAGAACGAGGATCAGGGCCGTGACGATCGCCATGAAGTAGAAGCCGACCGGGAACCCGGAGAACACTGCCTCGGCCAGCTGCGCGATCAGCGTCTTCTGGTGATAGCCCTCCGGTGCCCCGACGAGCTGGGTGTCCGGATCGTGCGCGTAGACGATGCCGATCTTCTGGGCCAGCATGATGATGCCCATCAGCAGCACGATCGCGAACGTGCCGAGCAGGAGCAGCGTGGTGGCAGCGTTGCGCGACTTGGGCTTCTGGAACGCCGGCACGCCGTTGCTGATCGCCTCGACGCCCGTCAGCGCGGCGCAACCGGACGAGAAGGCGCGCGCGATGAGGAAGGCGAAGGCGATGCCGTACAGATGGGAATCCTCGGCCTGCAGATCGAAGGCCGACGACTCGGCGTGGACGTCGTCGCCGAAGAGGTAGATCCGCGCGAAACCCCATCCGAGCATGATCAGCATGCCGACGATGAAGGCGTAGGTGGGAAGCGCGAAGGCGGAACCCGACTCGCGGATTCCGCGCAGGTTCACGGCGGTCAGCAACGCGATCGCCGCGATCGCGAACAGAACCTTGTGCTGCGCGACGAACGGTACCGCCGAACCGATGTTCGACGCCGCGGACGAGATCGACACGGCGACCGTGAGCACGTAGTCGACCATGAGCGCACTGCCGACCGTCAAGCCCGCATTGGGTCCCAGGTTGGTCGTCGCGACCTCGTAGTCGCCACCACCCGACGGGTAGGCGTGCACGTTCTGCCGATAGCTGGCCACCACGACCGCCATCACCACTGCGACGGCCAGACCGATCCAGGGAGTGTAGGCGTACGCGGAGATGCCCGCGACGGAGAGGACCAGGAAGATCTCCTCGGGCGCGTACGCGACCGAAGACATTGCATCCGAGGCGAAAACCGGTAGCGCGATGCGCTTGGGCAGTAGCGTGTGCCCAAGCTTGTCGCTTCGGAACGGCCGCCCCAGGATCAGCCGTTTTGCGGCTGTGGAAACCTTCGACACCGCCAAAGCGTAAGCCGTCCGAACAGTTCCGTGACACGGGGGCGGCGCTCTGGGCGTTTCATCGACATTACTCTGCGCCCGAACTGCTGTGACACTCGCCCTCCCGCCCCGCACGACCGCGGATACTTGCTCTTCCCCAGGCGCGCTGTACGGTTCGATTCGACGCCGGCGGCAACCCGTCGGGTCTGACGTGAGATGAACGGAGTGGACGGGTGTACGTAGTCGTCATGGGGTGTGGCCGAGTCGGCTCGTCCCTCGCTACAGCACTGAGCCGGATCGGCCACGAAGTGGCGGTCATCGACCGCGACGAGAGCGCCTTCCTCCGCCTCGGGCCCGACTTCTCGGGTCACACGGTCGTCGGCATGGGATTCGACCGCGACGTGCTGGTTCGCGCCGGGATCGAACGCGCCGAGGCGTTCGCCGCGGTCTCCTCCGGCGACAACTCGAACATCATTTCCGCGCGCGTCGCACGCGAGACGTTCGGTGTCGAACGGGTCGTCGCACGCATCTACGACGCCAAACGCGCCGCGGTCTACGAGCGTCTCGGCATCCCGACCATCGCGACCGTCCCCTGGACCACCGATCGCTTCATGCTCGCCCTCGCCCAGGACGACCAGATCTCGAAGTGGCGCGATCCGTCGGGCACGGTCGTGGTCACCGAACTGCCGCTGCACGAGGACTGGGTGGGCCGCAGCATCACCGACCTGGAGACGGCGACGAGTTCGCGTGTGTCGTTCATCATCCGATTCGGGTCGGGGATCCTTCCGGACCGCAAGACCGTCATCCAGGCCCAGGACCAGGTGTACGTGGCCGCCGTGTCCGGGACCGTCGCGGAAGCGGTCGCGCTGGCCGGCAACCCGCCCCCGTCGGACGAGTGAGCCCGGACATGACCCCCTTGCCGTTCGACCCGATTGGATGTCCCTGATGAGAGTCGCCATCGCGGGGGCCGGCGCTGTCGGCCGCTCCATCGCCCGTGAACTCGTCCGCAGCAAGCACCACGTGATGCTGCTCGAACGCAAGCTCGAGCACGTCGAACCCGACGTGATCCCGGAAGCCGAGTGGGTGCACGCGGACGCGTGTGAGCTCAGCCTCCTCGAGGCCGCGCGACTCGAGACGTACGACGTCGTCATCGCTGCGACCGGCGACGACAAGGCCAACATCGTGGTGAGTCTGCTCGCGAAGACGGAGTTCGGGGCGCCCCGCGTGGTCGCCCGCGTCAACGATCCGCGCAACGAGTGGCTGTTCGACGAGTCCTGGGGCGTGGACGTGGCGGTGTCGACGCCGCGCATGCTCGCCTCGCTGGTCGAGGAAGCCGTGACGGTGGGCGACCTGGTGCGCCTGATGACGTTCCGTCAGGGACAGGCCAACCTCGTCGAGATCACACTGCCCGACGACACGCCGCTTGCCGGCAAGCCGGTGCGCAAGATCAAGCTCCCGCGCGATGCGGCGCTGGTGACGATTCTGCGCGGCGGCCGGGTCATCGTCCCGCAGCCGGACGATCCGGTGGAGGGCGGCGACGAGCTGCTGTTCGTCGCCGCGGTGGAGGTCGAGGACGAGCTACGCGCCGCGATCGACATCTGAGCCCGAGGACGGACCCGCTTCACCTGCCGAGGCGGGCTTCCCGTCCTCCGGTTCGGCGGCCGCGTCCGGCGGCTCGGGCGCCGGCTCGACCAGCCGGTCCGCCCGGCGCACCGCCCAGATCGTCACGAGGAGTACGAGTCCGGTGAGCGGCCATCCCATGCCGATGCGCGCAGCTGCGAGCCAGCCCGTCTGATCCGCGTCGTACAACTCGGACTGGACCAGGTAGCGTGCCCCGAACACCAGCGCCCACGCCGCCGTCGCGACGTCGTAGGCGCGTACCGCACCCTTGTGGGACTTCCAGATGTTCCGGTGACCGTTCAGATAGCCCCATGCAACACCCACGAGCGGCCAGCGCACCAGGATCGAGACCAGGAACACAGCCGCGTACAGCAGGCTCGTGTAGATGCCGAAGAGGAAGTAGCCCTTGGCATCCCCGGTTCGGTAGGCGATGAAGGCGCAGACACCGACCCCGAGGAAGCCGGAGATTGCCGGTTGGATCGGACCCCGCTTGACCAGGCGCCACACGAGGATCGCGGCGGCGACCCCGAGCGCGGTCCAGACCGCCGGCGCCAGGCCCCACAGACTGTTCGCCGGTACGAACACGACGATGGGCAACGACGAGTAGATCAGCCCGCTGAGTCCACCGAGCTGCTCGAGGATCGTCTGCTGCTTCGTTTCGGTCACGCGACGAGAGTGCCACATTCGGTCGGCGAGCCGCCGTCGGCACGGAGAACGGGGCCCGGAGAGCGACGTCGGTCAGGAGTCGCCACGGAGCTCGTAGTACGGGTTGAAGATCACCTTCTGACCGTCGCGGTCACCCACCCGGCCGCGAACCATCAGAGTCTTGCCCGGTTCGATGCCGGGGATGCGGCGGCGGCCGATCCACACCAGGGTGACCGGATCGGTGCCGTCGAAGAACTCGGCCCGGACACTCGCATTGGCCGACTTGGGACACGCCTCCACACTGCGGAGCCGGCCGAACATGGTGACCTCTTCGCCCCTGGTGCAGTCGCAAGCGCGGGTAGCGCCGGATGCCTGGGCGGTCTCGACCATCTCCTCGGCATCGAGCTGCTCGAGATCCTCGGTGAGTCGGCGAGTCAGCCTGCGAAAGTAGCCTGCCGCGGCGGGTGCCATAGCGCGCTCCTGGAGCAAATGGCGACGTATCCGAACGTCGCACGAAGGGTTGTATCTGGGTATAACGCTTGTCTTGCACGAATCCTGCCCGAGTCCCGTGAGGGACCCGAGCGGGGTCCATGAGGGTCACTGTAACCCTAAAGTGACCTGACAACCACAGCCGTCCTGATCCCCTGTGAAACGGACAGTGCAAGATCGAACCATGCAGCTGCAGCCGTGGCCCCCGGTGGCCGTCGCACTCCCCGGAACGGGCTCCGACGCGACCTTCGTCGATCGCGCCTTCCGGGCGGCGTTGTCCCAGGTAGGCGTCGCGACGATCGCGGTGGACCCGGACCCGCGACGGGTGGTGGGCAGCTACCGCGACGCCATGGACCGCGCGGCCGACGAGCACGGGACGATCGTCGTCGCGGGCGTGTCGATCGGCGCGGCCGTCGCACTCGAATGGGTGGCCGACAATCCCGACCGGGTTCGCGCCGTGCTCGCGGCACTGCCGGCCTGGACGGGATCGCCCGTGGGCACACCCGCGGCAGCCAGTGCCGTTTTCACGGCGTCCCGGCTGCGCGCCGACGGACTCGACGCCGTCACCGCCGAGATGACCGCGTCGAGCCCGCCGTGGCTGGCGGACGAACTGAGCCGTTCCTGGCGATCCCAGTGGCCCGACCTGCCGTCCGCTCTGGAGGAGGCGGCGTCCTACCACGCGCTCGACGTCGAGGACCTCGCGCGGCTGCGCGTGCCCGTCGGCATCGCGGCCGCTGTCGACGACGCCGTGCACCCCCTCGCGGTGGCGCAGCAGTGGGTCTCGGCGCTGCCGGCAGCCGACCTCGTCGAAGTACAACTCCAAGCGGTCGGCGACGATCCGAGTGTGCTGGGACGGGCGTGTCTGGCCGCGTTGGATCGCCGGATCCCGACGGCAGGTCCGGTCTAGGCGACCGTCAGAGACCGAGCTGCTGCATCGCGGAACCGGACTCACCGCGGCGCGGCGGTTCGGATCCGTTCCCGGACGGCGGCTGCTGCGACTGCCCCGCAGTCGCCTGGGCCTGCTCCTGCGCGGCCTGCTGCTGAGCGGCGAGCTGCTGGGCGTGGGCCGCCTGGAGCTGCTCCACGAGAACCTGAGGCAGCACGATGGGCAGCGGCGTGCGCACCGGGTGCGGATCGTTTCCGCGCGCGATCACCGTGTTCAACAGAACGGCCCGAGCGGTCGCGACGAGCGGACCGTCACTCACGACGGCCCCGGACGGCCCCGCCACCACGCAGCGAACCATCCAGCGCGGTCCGTCGACACCGATGAAGCGCAGATCTGCGTTGGGGGTCGCGGCTGCCACCTCGCGGCCCCACGGACCGGATTCGATGCTGACGTCGGCGTTGTCCGCACGCAGCGACTCCGCCAACTCCGATGCGACCTCGCGCCACTGGCCGGGCGACTTCGGCGCCGCATAGGCGGACACCGTGATGCGGCCGTACTGGGTCACGAGGTGGACGTTCTGCGGAGCGCCCTCCGGGGACATCTCGACCTGCAGCTGAGCCCCCTCGGGCATGGGCAGGAACACGGACCCGAGATCCAGCCGGGTCGCGGCCGGCTCCTCGCCCTCGCCGAGCTCGCTCACGTCGTACGGACCGCCGTCGAGCGCACCGACCGGAGCATCGAGTTCGGACTCCGCGGCGTCCTCCACGTCCTGATCGACCGGGGTGGCCTCGACCGGCGCGGTGTCCGCGTGCTCGGCTTCCTTCTTCTTGCGACGTCCGAACATGATCAGGCCCCTTCCCTCGGCTGCCGCGTCAACTCGTGCGGGCGGCCTTCCGTACCGTCGACAGCTCGATCGGCATTGTGCGCGTCGAGGATCGCATGTCCGCCGCTCGATCCGTAGCCGCCTGTCCCCCGGACCGTTTCGTCGAGCGTGTCGACCTCCACGAAGTCGACGAGCTCGACCTTCTGCACCACGAGCTGCGCGATGCGGTCGCCGCGACGCAGTTCGACGGGCGTCTCGAGGTCGTGGTTGATCAGGCAGACCTTGATCTCACCTCGGTAGCCGGCGTCGATCGTGCCGGGGGTGTTGACCACGGACAGACCGGTCTTGGCTGCCAGGCCCGACCGAGGATGGATCAGACCGACCGTACCGATCGGGAGCGCGACCGCGATGCCGGTTCCGACCAGGACTCGGCGGCCCGGTTCGATCGTGACGTCGGTCGTAGTACAGAGGTCGACGCCGGCGTCACCTTCGTGGGCCCGCCGGGGAAGCGGGATACCGGGGTCGAGTCGCTTCAACGCGACGGCAGGAAGATCGCTCACGTGCACCGAGACTACTCTGAAGGCGTGCCCGAATCGTCTCAGCCCGCAGCTACCACGCCCGACACCCGCACACCGATCTACTCGGAACGTCTGTGGGTGCCGTTGTGGTGGTGGCCTGCCGGATTGTTCATCGCAGGACTCCTGGCCGCCGAGATCCACATGGGGTCTCCCGGTGTACGGGCCTGGCTGCCCTACGTGCTTCTGTTCCCGTTCCCGGTGTGGGCGCTGCTCTGGGTCTCACGCCTACGAATCGAGGTGTTCGACGGGCCGGACGCCGAGCTCCGGGTCGGTCGCGCACATCTGCCGCTGTCGGTGATTTCCCGGACCGCGACCATTCCGCCGTCGGCGAAGAGCGCCGCGCTGGGCCGTCAGCTCGATCCGGCGGCATTCGTTACCAATCGGTCGTGGGTCAAGCAGACCGCTCTGATCGTCCTCGACGATCCGGAGGATCCGACCCCTTACTGGCTCGTCAGCACGAGGCGGCCAGCCGAACTGCTGGCCGCCATCGGCCGCGGGACTGCGCCCAAGGCGTAGCCTCGCTTCCTCGTGCGTGACCGGAGGGACCGGCGTCAGGCCGCGCAGTCCATGCAGATCATGACGCCGTTCTCTTCACTCGCGAGCCGGCTGCGGTGGTGTACCAGGAAGCAGCTCGCGCAGGTGAATTCGTCGGCCTGCTTGGGTACCACCCGCACCGACAGCTCTTCGCCGGACAGATCTGCACCCGGGAGTTCGAACGACTCCGCGGTGTCGGACTCGTCCACATCGACGACCGCAGACTGCGCCTCGTTTCGTCGTGCCTTCAGTTCTTCGAGCGAGTCCTCGGAGACCTCGTCGGTCTCCGAGCGCCTCGGTGCGTCGTAGTCGGTTGCCATTTCCTCTTCCCCTCGTCCTCGTGCGTACATCCCCGGTGCCCGGGCCGTCACTCCTCGACAGGTGTGACGATCCTTGGAAAACCGAAGATCAGGCAGATACATTCCTGCGGCTGGAACAACGCCTCAGGACTTCCGGAAGTGCCCGAAACACCTTTCGGAAAACATGACCTGCGCCTCACTTCCGCCTTCCTACGGACCCTTTCGAAATCGTGTGTTCTCACGACTGGGGCCGCCAGACAATAGCCGACGCGCCGCGAAAAGTGGCAACCGAACCGGACACTGTCGAAAACTGTCCGTCAATCGTCACCAACACCAGTTCGAGCCGAGACATTCCTGGACGCGGCATGTGCGCGACGGCGGCGGGGCGTGGATCTACAGTGATCAGGAGTTCGGTCGCAGTCGGCGGATCGTGGCCGGAACCACACCGATTCCCCGCGGGCCATCGAATCCGCGTTCATCTACGGAGAGGTCGACAGACACCGTGGTTTCCCTGATCACCGAAGGCAGCTCGACCGACGATCAGGGTCGGCGGTTCCCCCGGCGTCGCCTGCTACCCGCTGTCGCTCTGCTGTCGGTTCTGGCGCTCCTCGGCATCACGGTGTGGGCTCGCATCCTCACCGAACCCGAGGTGTACGCGACCACCGTCGACTGCAACCCGCCGGTGAAGCCGAAATCGCCGGACGCTCCCACGCCCGTCCCGCTCGGCGAGAAGGTGGGACGCAGCACCCTGCTCGACGTGGCCCCCGCGGCACTGTCGTCGACGCAGGTGCGCGTGTTCAACGCGAGCGGCGAGCGCGGGCAGGCCGCACACGTGGCAGCGCAGCTGGGCGAGTACGGATTCGCCAGCGCCCCCGACGTGCAGGCCGGCAACGATCCGGTGTACGTGGATCAGACACTGCAGTGCTACGGCCAGATCCGCTTCGGCGAGCAGGGCTTGGCCGCCGCCAGTGCACTGTGGCTCGTCGCGCCGTGCGCCGAACTGATCCAGGACGGCCGCACCGACGAGACCGTCGATCTGGCACTGGGCACCTACTCGAAGGACATCGCCCCCAGCGCCGACGCCGACGAGGTCCTCAAGTCGCTCAAGGATCCGGTTGCCGGGGCCGAGCCGGCGCCGCTCGACAGCGCGCTCCTCGACGCGGCCCGCACGGCGCGCTGCTGACCTTCGCGATCACGGTATCGGCGCGTACGCCCCCACCGACCGCATGACGGCCTCGAGCTCGTCGGCGATGCCCGGCGCCATCGCGAGCACGACTTCGCCGGATGCGCCGCCGACGTCGGGGCCGGGCAGGTGGACGCGGGCGCCGGCCTCGCTCGCGATGAGGGCACCGGCCGCCCAGTCCCACGGATTGAGCCCGTGCTCGAAGTGCGCGTCGACCCGCCCGGAGGCGACCATGCACAGATCCAGTGCGGCGGAACCCACGCGGCGGATGTCGCGCACATGCGGGAGCAGGGCCGCGATCAGCTTCCCCTGAGCGCGGCGACGTTCGACGCCGTAGCCGAACCCGGTGGCCAGAAGCGCCGAGGAGGCGTCGGTGATCGGGTTGCACGACAGCGTTCCCTCGACGACCGCGTCGGGAGCACCCGAGTCGACGAACCGGGCGCCCTCCCCCTTCGCGGCCGAGTACGTCACACGCGCAGCGACATCCACGACCGCCCCTGCGACGGATACACCGTCGATCTGGGCGGCGACGGAAACCGAGTATGCGGGGATTCCGTAGAGGAAGTTGACCGTCCCGTCGATCGGATCGACCACCCACCGCACCCCCTCGGGGACGTCTCGGGCCCCGCCGCCTTCCTCGCCGAGCACCGCGTCCTGCGGGCGCAGTTCGGCGAGAAGGCCCCGGATCAACTGCTCGGCCTCGGTGTCGACGACGGTGACGGGATCGGTCGGTGTGCTCTTCGCCCGCACCGACTGTCCGTCGTCTCCGTGCACGCGCGCGCCCATCACGCCGAACACCTCCGGACGGCGCACCCGCACGTGTTCGGCAGCGGTCTCGGCGACGGCGACGGCGACCCGCAGCAGGTCTGCGGGGGTGACGGAGGCGGAATTCGAATCGGTCCGGTCGACGGGCGAGCTGTTCACGCGGTGCATGTGTGTATCGCACCACATCCACGAGCCGCCCCACCACCGGTATCGCGGACCTGCCATCACGCGGCCGAATGCTTCGGAACCAACTACTGTTTCGACGCAGACGGCCATCTCGGCAGACGAGGTCTCGATCGAAGGGAGACGGTGGTGGGCGCACGCGGATTCGGCGTGGACGTCGGCGGCAGCGGCATCAAGGGGGCGCTGGTCGACCTCGCCACCGGTCGACTGGTCGAGGAGCGCATCAAGATCGAGACGCCCCGACCGGCGACCCCGGCCGCGGTCGCGGCAACCGTGGCCGAGATCGTTGCCCGCGCCGGCTGGAACGGGCCGGTCGGCGTCACCCTGCCGAGCGTCGTCACGGCCGGCGTCGCCCGCACTGCCGCGAACATCGACCCGTCCTGGATCGGGACCGACGCACGCGCCGTGCTGTCGGATGCCCTCGGCGGCCGACCCGTCACAGTCCTGAACGATGCCGACGCCGCCGGCATCGCCGAGGACCGGTTCGGCGCCGGCAAGGACGTCGACGGCGTCGTCGTGCTGCTGACGTTCGGCACGGGAATCGGGTCGGCGATCCTGCACCACGGCGTCCTCCTGCCCAACACCGAACTCGGCCACATGGAGGTCGACGGCAAGGAGGCCGAACATCGGGCCGCGTCGTCGGTCAAGGACGAGAAGGGGCTCTCGTACAAGGAGTGGGCCGCCGAGGTGACCCGCGTCCTGCAGCGCTACGAGGACCTGCTGTGGCCGGACCTGTTCATCGCCGGCGGCGGTATCAGCCGCAAGCACGAGAAGTGGATTCCGCGCCTGGAGAACCGTACGCCGATCGTTCCTGCAGCTCTGCTGAACACCGCGGGCATCGTCGGAGCGGCGCTGGCCTCCTCTGACGACCTGCCCGACGCAGTGGAAACCGGCATCGCTCCGTAACAATTTCCCAGCTGTCGTTACAATGGATGGCGGCCGACTGTGAGTCGGCGAAACCCGACAGACCTCTCCGCCGGAATTCCACTCTGGCGTGACGCCGCACGACACCGTCACGAAAGGGCGTACGTGGCAGCCACCGATACGCGTCAGACCGCAGATTCCACCCCCGAATCAGCGACCACTGCTTCCACTGCCGAGGCCACTACCGGTAGCGCGCCCGCCGCCAAGAAGGCTCCTGCGAAGAAGGCCGCCGCCAAGAAGGCGCCCGCCAAGAAGGCCGCCGCCAAGAAGGCTCCTGCGAAGAAGGCCGCCGCCAAGAAGACCGCGGCCAAGAAGACCACCAAGAAGGCCACCTCCAAGGCGGCCAAGGGCGGCGACGACATCGTCGAGGACGATGACATCGACATTGCCGACCTCGATGTCGCTGCCGGCGACCTCGTCGAGGAAGAGGTCGAGGACGTCGTCGTCGAAGAGGACGAGGAGACCGAGGAGCCGTCCGAGAAGGACAAGGCGTCCGGCGACTTCGTCTGGGACGAAGAGGAGTCCGAGGCTCTCCGCCAGGCCCGCAAGGACGCCGAGCTGACCGCATCCGCCGACTCGGTGCGTGCGTACCTCAAGCAGATCGGCAAGGTGGCCCTGCTCAATGCCGAGGAGGAGGTCGAACTCGCCAAGCGCATCGAGGCCGGCCTGTTCGCGACGCACAAGATGAACGAGATGGCGGAGAAGGGCGAGAAGCCCTCCCCCACCGATCGCCGCAACCTGAACTGGATCACGCGCGACGGCAACCGCGCCAAGAACCATCTGCTCGAGGCGAACCTTCGACTGGTCGTGTCGCTGGCCAAGCGCTACACCGGCCGCGGCATGGCCTTCCTGGACCTCATCCAGGAGGGAAACCTCGGTCTGATCCGTGCGGTCGAGAAGTTCGACTACACGAAGGGCTACAAGTTCTCGACGTACGCCACGTGGTGGATCCGTCAGGCCATCACCCGCGCGATGGCCGACCAAGCCCGCACGATCCGTATCCCCGTGCACATGGTCGAGGTCATCAACAAGCTCGGCCGCATCCAGCGTGAGCTGCTCCAGGATCTGGGCCGCGAGCCCACCCCCGAGGAGCTCGCGAAGGAAATGGACATCACGCCGGAGAAGGTGCTGGAGATCCAGCAGTACGCGCGTGAACCCATCTCGCTGGATCAGACCATCGGCGACGAGGGCGACAGCCAGCTCGGCGACTTCATCGAGGACTCCGAGGCCGTCGTCGCCGTCGACGCGGTGAGCTTCACGTTGCTGCAGGATCAGTTGCAGTCGGTGCTCGAGACCCTGTCCGAGCGCGAGGCCGGTGTGGTGCGCCTGCGCTTCGGCCTCACCGACGGCCAGCCGCGGACTTTAGACGAAATCGGTCAGGTCTACGGCGTCACCCGCGAGCGGATCCGCCAGATCGAGTCGAAGACCATGTCCAAGCTGCGCCACCCGTCGCGGTCGCAGGTGCTGCGCGACTACCTCGACTAGAGGCCGGACAGCACGTCAGCTGGTGAGGAAGGGGTCCTTCGGGGCCCCTTCCTCTTTTGGTCGGGGAGGCTGGAACAGCCGGACGATCGGCTCGGCGACGCGGGCCCCGACCGGCCCCAGAACAGCCATGAGCAACACGTAGGCGGTCGCGAGCGCGGCGAGTTCACCCTCCACCGCGCCCGCGGAGACCGCCAAGCCGGCGATGACGATCGAGAACTCGCCGCGCGCGATCAGGGCCGCACCGGCGCGTGCCCGACCCATGACGCCGATACCTTGACGTCCCGCGGCCCACCATCCGGTGAGCACCTTGGTGGCAGTGGTGACGACCGCCAGGCCGATCGCAGGCAGCAGCACCGGTGGGATGGTCGTCGGATCGGTGTTGAGACCGAAGACCACGAAGAACATCGCCGCGAACAGGTCCCGTAGAGGCTCGAGAAGACGCGTTGCGTTCCGCGCGGTGGAGCCGGAGATCGCGATGCCGAGCAGGAACGCGCCGACCGCCGCCGACACCTGCAGTGACGACGCGAAGCCTGCGACGAGCAGTGCCGCGCCGAGCAGCTTGAGCAGGAACACTTCGCGGTCGGTGCTGTCCACGATCGCGGAGACGACACTGCCGTACCGCAGCGCGACGACGAGCACGACGGTGATGACGGCGAACGAGATCGCGACCGCCTGGAGCCCGCCCAGGAAGCTCACACCCGCGAGGACCGCGGTGAGAATCGGCAGATACACCGCCATTGCGAGGTCCTCGAACACCAGGATCGACAGGACCACCGGGGTTTCGCGGTTACCGAGCCGGCCGAGGTCGCCGAGCACCTTCGCAACGATGCCCGACGACGAGATGTAGGTGACGCCGCCGAGGGTCAGCGCCCCGACCGGACCCCACCCGAGCAGCAGTGCCAGCAGCGCGCCCGGCGCCGCGTTCAGCACGAGATCGACGACCCCGGCGAACCACGACCGCCTGAGCCCGGTCACGAGTTCGGAGGCGGTGTATTCGAGACCCAGCAGCAACAGCAGCAGCACGACGCCGATCTCGCTGGCGAGATGGCTGAATTCGCCGATGTCGCCGAGCTGGATGAATCCGCCCTCGCCGAAGCACAATCCGCCGATCAGGTACAGCGGGATCGGCGACATGCCGATGCGTCCGGCCAGTCGGCCGAGCACCCCGAGGGCGAAGAAGACAGCGCCGAGTTCGACGAGTGCCAGTGCAGTGCCGGTCATCGCGCGTCGATCGTGCCGGGATCAGCCGTGCGCGAGAATCTTGGCGGCGTGATCGAGACCCTCCTGGGTACCTACCGCGACCAGGAGGTCGCCCTCGGTGAAGGTGAAGTCGGGATTCGGTGACGGCGCCACCTGTCCGGCCCGCATCACCGCGACGACGGAGACCCCGGTGCGGGTCCGCATCGCGGTTTCGCCGAGGGTGCGGCCGTCCCACGGCGAGTTCTCGCCGATCGGTAGCTGCCGGGTGCTGATGCCCGGCAGGTCGCGGTGTTCCTCGCGAAGCTGCGCGACCAGTTGCGGTGCGCCCAGCAGATTCGCCAGGACCGACGCCTCGTCCGAGTCGAGCGGAATCGAGGCCATGCAGGCGTCCGGGTCGTCGAGCTTGGAGACGATCAGATCGGTGCGGCCGTCACGGTGGGTGACCACCCCGATGCGCCGCCCGGTGGCCAGCGCGAAGTCCTTGCGGACCCCGATACCGGGCAGCGGCGTCACTTCGACGTTCATGGATAAACGGTAGCGCTCTTCACCGACTGCGGCCCGCGGCCCCTCTCGGCGCGTCTCGGGGTCCGGTCAGCCGACGGGTGGAAACAGTCCGTCGGCGCCGGGCCGGTAGTCGGTGACCTCGAGCACGGACTCGGCCGGCAGCGGGCCGTACAGATGCGGGAAGCGCATCGACGCCGGGTCCGACGGCACGCCCGGCTCCCACCGCGTCTCGGCGCCGAGACGGGCGGGATCCAGATACAGCAGCACGAGATCGGTCCTGCCCGCGAACAGGCGATTCGCGGGCAGATGGACCTGCGCGGGTGTCGAGAGGTGCACGAAGCCGTCGACGTCGAAACCGGGCGGGCGGCGGTGACCGGTCCTCCGCATCTCGTCCCATTCGGTTCGTGAACACAGGTGGACGAGCACGGCATCGGAGGCGGATCCTGCGCGGGACATGTACGGTTCCTTTCGGCCGACGCCCGGACGACAGCGACAAAAGTCAGCTGTCAGCGAACACCCTCATCCTCGCCGATCGCATCGTGCGAGTTCAGAGCGGGTGCTGTTAGGGACGACACACCGAGCGCGAATCGGGAACAACCCGATCAAGTCGAACGTCTGACAGAGTGGACCTACCGCGTCACCCCCGACGCGGCGGAAGACCCCAGGCGGTGGGTGCGAGCCCGCAGCCAGTTCGGAGGAGTCATGCCCGGAACACTGACCAGCCCCCCGTTGACCGCTGCCGACCGGTGCGACCGGTGCAGCGCCGGAGCCCGCGTGCGCGCCGTGCTCGCGAGCGGAGGAGAACTCCTCTTCTGCCAGCATCACGCCAACGAGCATGCCGATCGTCTTCGCGAGATGAACGCCACCATCGTGAGCGACTCGGAATCCTCCGCGACGACGATCTGACGCGTCAGCCTCCGGGCGGACCCCCGTCCGTCCTCGTTCCCGAAGCGGGCGGCCACCCAGGTGGCCGCCCGCTTCGGCGTTTGCGGGTTCACCACTGCCGCAGCGTCGCGATCCGGTCGGTGAGCTGTTCCACCGTCGCGATCGCGGTCGGCGGACCACCGCAGGCGCGGCGGAGTTCGCCGTGGATGATGCCGTGCGGCTTCCCCGTCCGGTGATGGTGCATGGCCACCAGCGAGTTGAGTTCGCGCCGCAGATTCGCCAGCTGGCCCGCCGAAGCCACCCGCTCCGCGACCTGCGGAACCGGTGGAGGTACCGGCGCTTCCGCGGCGGCCGCGGGCTTGTCGATCTGGCTCTGCTGCCGCTGCCGCAGCAGTGCGCGCATCTGTTCGGCGTCCAGCAGTCCGGGCAGTCCGAGATAGTCGGCTTCCTCGTCGGACCCGGAGAACGTGGCGGTTCCGAACGAAGAGCCGTCGTAGATCACCTGGTCGAGTTCGGCGTCCGCACCGAGCGAGGTGAACGCCTTCTCCTCCTCGCCGGGCTCGTCCTTCTGCTTGTTCGCATCCGCGATCAGCTCGTCGTCGAGGCCGTCCTTCTCGCGGTGCGGCTTGCCGAGGATGTGGTCACGCTGCGCCTCGAGCTGGCTCGCGAGATCGAGTAGGACGGGGACCGACGGCAGGAACACGCTCGCCGTCTCCCCCTTCACGCGCGATCGCACGAACCGCCCGATGGCCTGTGCGAAGAACAGCGGCGTCGAGGCACTCGTGGCGTAGACGCCGACGGCGAGGCGCGGCACGTCGACACCCTCGGACACCATGCGCACCGCCACCATCCACGGCTGCGTGCTCTTGGAGAACTCCGCGATCCGCTTGGAGGCGGTGGGGTCGTCGGACAGGATCAGCGCGGGCGCTTCCCCGGTGATGGCCTCGAGCTGTTTCGCGTAGGCGCGGGCCACGGTCTGGTCGGTCGCGATGACCAGACCGCCGGCGTCGGGCATGCCGCCTGCACGAAGCTGGCCGAGCCGCGTGTTCGCGGCCGCCAGCACCGACGGAATCCAGTCGCCGGCCGGATCCAGGGCCGTCCGCCAGGCACGGGCCGTCTGCTCGGCGTTCAGCGGCTCGCCGAGGCGGGCGGCGAACTCCTCGCCGGCGCTGTTGCGCCAGCGCGCCTCACCCGAGTAGGCGAGGAAGACGACCGGGCGGACGACGCCGTCGGCGAGCGCGTCGGAGTAGCCGTATGTGTGGTCGGCCTTCGAGCGCTGGTGACCCTCGTTGTCCGGTTCGTAGGTGACGAACGGGATGGGACTGTCGTCGCTGCGGAACGGGGTTCCTGTGAGCGCGAGGCGGCGGGTCGCGTCGCCGTACGCCTCGCGGATCGCGTCGCCCCAGCTCTTCGCGTCGCCGCCGTGGTGGATCTCGTCGAGGATCACCAACGTGCGTCGCGCCGCCGTGCGGGCATGATGCTTGAACGGGTGGGAGGCGACCTGCGCGTACGTGACCACGACACCGTGGTAGTCCGCCGACGTCTGTCCGGTCGAGTTGGAGAAGTTGGAGTCGAGCGCGATGCCGTTTCGCGCGGCCGACTCGGCCCACTGGTGCTTGAGGTGCTCGGTGGGCGCGACGACCGTGATCTGGTCCACGGTCCGATCTCGCAACAGCTCGGCCGCCACCCGCAGTGCGAACGTGGTCTTACCGGCTCCCGGCGTGGCGACCGCGAGAAAGTCCCGCGGCTTGGTGGCCAGGTACTTGGTGAGGGCGCGCCGCTGCCATGCTCGCAGGGAGCCGGTGGGAGCAGGTGCAGTTTCGACGGTTCCGGGTTCAGCGCTCACATCGCACCTCGCCACAGTCTTCGCACAGTTGTTCCCACTCCTCGCTTCGCCGACAGGGGTCACGGCTGCTGCCACGGCACGGTCTCGGAGCCCCGATCTCCGGCAACGACCCCCGAGGAGCCTAGCGCCCGACACCGACCGTTTCAGCATCAGCTCGGGGCGCCGACCGAAGCGGCAGGTGAGCACCCGCTGACGGAATCGTGCCGACACGGCCGCACCCCACCGAGCATCTCGGCGCGTCGTCAGGAATCCTGGAAGCATCATGGGCGAGACTCCGGCAGCGAAGAAGCACCGACCGTTCAAGCGGTGCGCTCAGGTCGTGGGCCGGACCGCGAGCAAGGCCTGGGACGACTCGATCTTCGGCAAGTCCGCCACGGCCGCGTTCTGGCAGACGCTCTCGCTGCCCCCGCTACTGCTGGGCCTGCTCGGCAGCCTCGGCTACGTCGGCGGCTGGTTCGGCCCCAACACCGTCGAGATCATCCAGTCGAAGATCATCACGTTCAGCCACACCGTGTTCAGCGAGAACGTCGTCGACCAGATCATCCAGCCGACCGTCGGCGACGTCCTCGGGCGCGGGCGGCCGGAGATCATCTCGGTAGGATTTCTGCTGTCGCTGTGGGCGGGGTCGTCGGCGATATCGACGTTCGTCGATTCGATCGTCGAGGCCCACGGCCAGCAGGATGCCCGGCACCCGGTGTGGCAGCGCGTCTTCGCGCTGCTGCTCTACGTCGGGTTCCTCATCCTCGCGGTCTTCACGTTGCCGCTGGTCGCGCTGGGCCCGACGATTATCGGCCGCGTGCTGCCGGAATCGTGGCACACGGTCGGGACGGAGATGGTGGATGCGTTCTACTACCCCGCGGTGGGCCTGCTGCTGATCATCGGCCTGACGACGCTGTACAAGGTTGCGCTGCCGAAGTCGCTGCCGTGGCACCGACTGCTGGGCGGGGCACTGCTCGCGGGAGTGTTCTTCATGGCGGCCAGCACGATTCTGCGCTGGTATCTGAGCGCGATAGCCGGCACCGGCTACACCTACGGCGCGCTCGCCACGCCCATCGCGTTCCTGCTCTTCACGTTCTTCCTGGGATTCGCGGTGGTGCTCGGCGCAGAGTTCAATGCCACCATCCAGGAGTTCTGGCCCGCCCGGGCGACCCGCATGGAGCAGGTCCGCGACTGGATCGCCGCGCAGGCGGCGATCGATGCGTCGGACGAAGCCGGACCGGTGACCGCGATCACGAGGCGAATCACGACCGGACCGATCCGCTTCACGTCTGATCGCTCACAGTCCGAGGACACCGAATCGGTGGACACGCCCGAGGTCGACGCATCCACCGAGGAGTCGACGGATCAGTCGCCCTTGCGCAACCCGTCGTAGATCTTCTTGCACTCGGGGCACACCGGCGACCCGGGCTTGGCGGACTTGGTCACCGGAAAGACCTCGCCACACAGCGCGACGACATGCGTTCCCATGACCGCGCTCTCGGCGATCTTGTTCTTCTTCACGTAGTGGAAGAACTTGGGAGTGTCGTCGTCCGTCGTCTCGTCAGTGGTGGTGTCGGGACGTTCCTTCGTCAAAGTGCTCACCCCTCAATAATGCCGCAAGCGCATGTGCAATTGCCGCCCGAGAGTGGAACAGTGGAACCATGGCGAGAACATCGGGGTTCGGCGACTCCGCCGAGAGCGGCACACCCCGCCACCCGGCACTGATCACCGAGGCGCAGCAGTCCATCGAGGATCAGCACCGAGCGCGCGTGAAGAAGTACCTGACGATCATGTCGTTCCGGATTCCCGCGCTCATTCTCGCGGCGCTCGCGTACGGTGCGTTCGGCAACGCCTGGATCTCGGTCGGCATCATCGCGCTGTCGATTCCGCTGCCGTGGATCGCGGTCCTCATCGCGAACGACCGGCCACCGCGCTCGAAGGACGAACCCAGCCGGTACGACAACCGCAACTCGTCCCGCGCGATCGAGTCGCGGAACGACCGCACCATCGAGGGTTGACTCGCGCGGCCGACCGGTCGTGACCGGCCTGCTGCAACAATGCTCGCGTGACCCGTGATCTCCTGCTGTCCGTGTGCGGCCCCCTTCGCGAGGCGCTCACGCGCTGCAAGTTCGACACCGACTCGATTCTCGACCTCCTGGGCCCGCAGGCCCACGCCGCCCTGGACCGGCACGAGCCGGTACCGGTCCGCCGCGCGTCCGCGGCCGGCGGCGATCTCGGTCTTCTCGTTCGACTGTTCCTGCTCGGTGACGACTGCGACGTCGCCGACGTCGCGTCCGCGCTGAGCCCTCTCGACATCGACGACGCCGTCGCCGCCGGCCTGCTGTCGCGTGACGGCGACACCGTGCGGGCCGAACTGGATCTGCGCCCGCTGGATCTGGGCACCGGCAACCGGTGGGTGCTGTCCGACCTCGACGGCTCGATGCGGACTCGCCCCACCGCCGACGACCACGTGATCGGTGTGGGTCACGCGTCCCTGTCCTTGTTGCAGGGCACCCCCACCCGTCCGGTCGGCACCGTGCTCGACGTCGGCACCGGATGCGGCATCCAGGCGCTGCGCGCGGCGGACTATGCGGGCACGGTGACGGCAACCGACGTCAACCCGCGGGCGACCGACCTGACCGCGGCCACCGCGGCACTGAACGGACTCGACTTCGAGATCCTCGAGGGTTCGTGGTTCGAGCCGGTCGCGGGCCGCACCTTCGATCAGATCGTCGCGAACCCGCCGTTCGTGGTCAGCGAGGCCCGGGTGGTCAACAGCTACCGCGACTCGGGTCTGGACCTCGACGGCGCGAGCGAACTGATGATCTCCGAAGCCGCGGACCATCTCGCACCGGGCGGGACGGCCGCGATACTCGCGTCGTGGCTGCACGTCGACGGCGAGGACTGGCGCCACCGGGTGGCGTCGTGGCTGCCCGCTCACGGCGTCGACGCGTGGATCGTCCAGCGTGACGTCGCCGATCCAGCTCTCTACGTCGGGACGTGGCTGCGCGACGGCGGCGGCGATCTGCGAGATCCGGCGGTGCAGGCCCGCGCCGAGGCGTGGCTCGATCATCTCGCCGAAGCCGATGTCGAGGGGGTCGGATTCGGGTTCGTCTACCTCCGGCGGACGGACGCGCCGTCGGACATCCTGTGCGAGGACCTGCGGCACGGTTTCAGCGATCCGCTCGGCGACGAGGCACTCGCCTACTTCGACCGGCTGGCATGGCTGCGCGAGCACGACGTACTCGCGTCGCGTTTCACGGTGCGCCCCGACACTGCCCTCGAACGGGTCTTCCTTCCCGGCGACGACGGCTGGAAGCAGGTGGTCACGCGGGTGCACCGCGGCAACGGCCCGCAGTGGCAGCACGAGGTGGACGATCTGGCGGCCGCGCTGCTCGCGGGAATGCGCGGTGACGGGTTGGTGTTGGAAGAACTCGTCACGCTACTCGCCTTCGCGCACGACGAGGACGAGGAGTCGCTGGCCGCCACCGCGATACCGCTGGTGCACTCGCTGGTGCGTCACGGGTTGATCGAACCCGCCTGACGCGTTCCCGGGCACGTACCTTCTCAGGAACTTCTCAGGGGACCTCGGCGATACCCGCAGGTCAGGGGCGGCGACGACGAATCGTCTCGGGAACTTTCCCGGACCGTCGAAGCGTTGAGGGATATGAGACACCCCGACGAGGAGGCAGGTCATGACAAGCCCCGGCACCACTCGACCCCGCACCATCGACTCCGATCTGGACGGCCAGAGCCCGGCCGCAGATCTCGTTCGCGTCTATCTGAACGGGATCGGCCGTACAGCCCTGCTGACGGCCGCTGACGAGGTCGATCTGGCGCGGCGCATCGAGGCGGGGTTGTACGCCGCGCACGTGCTCGCGACCAAGAAGCGGCTCACCGCGGCCAAGAAGCGCGATCTCGCGACCATCGTCCGGGACGGCGAGGCAGCACGCCGCCACCTCCTGGAGGCCAATCTGCGCCTCGTGGTGTCGCTGGCGAAGCGCTACACCGGACGCGGCATGCCGCTCCTGGACCTCATCCAGGAGGGCAATCTCGGCCTGATCCGCGCGATGGAGAAGTTCGACTACGCGAAGGGCTTCAAGTTCTCCACGTACGCCACGTGGTGGATCCGTCAGGCGATCACGCGCGGCATGGCCGATCAGAGCCGAACGATCCGACTGCCCGTCCACCTCGTCGAGCAGGTCAACAAGCTGGCCCGGATCAAGCGTGAGCTGCACCAGCAGCTCGGGCGCGAGGCCACCGACGAGGAACTGTCGCAGGAGTCGGGAATCCCCGAGCACAAGATCGCGGACCTGCTCGACCACAGCCGCGACCCGGTGAGCCTGGACATGCCCGTCGGCAACGACGAGGAAGCGCCGCTGGGCGACTTCATCGAGGACTCCGAGGCCACGTCCGCGGAGAACGCGGTCATCGCCGGGCTGCTGCACAGCGACGTCCGCAGCGTCCTGGCCACCCTCGACGAGCGGGAGCAGCAGGTGATCCGCCTGCGCTACGGCCTCGACGACGGCCAGCCGCGCACCCTCGACCAGATCGGCAAGCTGTTCGGTCTGTCCCGCGAACGCGTGCGGCAGATCGAGCGTGAGGTGATGGGCAAGCTCCGTCAGGGTGAGCGCGCCGATCGTCTGCGCGCCTACGCGAGCTGACCCCTTCTCGACCGGCTTCCCGGCCGATCTTCCGTACCCTCCCCCTCGGGTCCGGAAGGTCGGCCGGGTTTCTCGTTCACGGAGGTTCGCGGCGTTCGGTCACCACTCCCGCAGCCGGCGCGGACCGAGATCGGCCATGCTCAGCTCCGGCCCGATCCGCACCCGGGCGTCGGTGACCTGCGCGCCCTCGGCGGACGCGAGCACCGGCTCGCACGCGAGCGACCGCACCTCGGGCAGGTCGTCGGCCAGGGCCGACACCCGCTGGACCAGGTCGACGAGCGCCTTCTTGTTCACAGGCGCTGCGCTGCGGTAGCCGGAGAGCAGCGGCGCGGCCTTGGGCGCGTCGATCAACTCGGTGGCCTCGTCCTCGGTCAGCGGCAGCACCCGGTACGCCCGGTCGCCCAGCAGATCGGAGATCACGCCGGCCAGACCGAACGAGATCAGCGAGCCGAACGAGGGGTCGTCCTGTACCCCGACAACGCAGCCGATGCCCTTGGTGGCCATCTTCTGCACGTGCAGCAGCGGCTCGCCCGACGCGGCCGCGAGATCCCGGTACGCGAGCCGCACCGAGTCCGGGCCCACCAGATCCAACCGCACGCCACCGAGGTCCGGGCGGTGTCGCCACAGTTCGCCGGTCGCCTTGACCGCGACCGGGTATCCCAGTTCGTCGGCCGCGGCGACAGCTTCGTCCTCGGTGGTGGCGGCCCGGAACTCCACCACGGGGACGCCGTAGCACTCGAGCAACTGCGCGGCCTCGAAGTCCGACAGCCAGCGGCCGTTCGACTCCCCCAGCCAGCTCTCGACGAGAGTGCGCGCCCGATCGGAGTCGATGCCGTTGGGACGGACCACCTTCGATACCGGCCGGCCCCGCCACGCCGCGTAGCGCCACGATCGCGCCAGGGCCAGCGCCGCCCGCTCGGGGCCGGGGAACGACGGGACCGACCCCCGCGTCGGGAAACCGTCGGGCCCGCGCACAGCGAGGACGTCCGGGATGCCCTCGGCGGCGAGGAACGTGGTGAGGATCGGCTTGTCGGTGTCGACGACGGCCTCCCGCAACGCCTGCGCGTACGGTTCGACGGCGACCGCGACGGGCGGCGCGAAGACCGCGATGACGGCGTCGACGTCGAACGACGCGAGGGCGGTGGAAACCGCGTCGGCGAACACCTCGGGTGTGGCCTGCGCACCGAGATCGACGGGCTCCCCCACCTGCAGGCCCTCGCGCCGCGCCGCGTCGACGGCCAGCACGCCGAGCGCGGTCGAGTTGCCGACCACCGCCACTCGCGGCCCCGCCGGAAGCGGCTGATAACCGAAGAGCAGTGCGCAGTCGAAGAGCTGCGAGATCGAGCCGACCTGCACGACGCCGGCCTGCTCGAACAGCGACCGCACGATCGAGTCGTCCATCTCGACCCCCGTCGCCGCGAGCGCGGGGGGCACCGCGTGGCGGCCGCTCTTGACCGCCACGATCGGCTTGTTTCGGGCGACCCGGCGAGCGATCCGGGAGAACTTCCGGGGATTGCCGAAGCTCTCCAGGTACAGCAGCACCACCTCGGTGTCCGGGTCGGTGTCCCAGTACTGCAGCAGGTCGTTGCCGGAGACGTCGGCACGGTTACCGGCCGACACGAACGTCGACAGGCCCAGGTGCCGCTTCGCGGCCTGGTCGAGGATCGCGATGCCGAGGGCGCCGGACTGGCAGAAGAAGCCGACCCGCCCCGGCTTGGGCAGCACCGGAGCGAGCGTCGCGTTCAGCGACACCGCCACGTCGTTGTTCGCGACGCCGAGCGCGTTCGGTCCGATGAGGCGCATGCCGTGCGCGCGAGCCGCGTGCACGAGGCGCCGCTCGGAGTCACGCCCGTCCGGGCCGGTCTCACCGAACCCCGCCGACACGACCACGAGCGCCTTGACCCCCTTGGCCAGGCAGTCGTCGAGCACCGCGTCGATCGACTCGGCCGGGACGGCCACGACGGCCAGGTCGACGTCGTCGGGGATGTCGCGCACCGTCGGGTAGGCACGCACCCCGCGCACCGATCGGTGCTCGGCGTTGACCGGGTACACGGGCCCGGAGAAGTTGCCCTGCAACAGGTTCGCCAGAACGGCGTTGCCGACCTTGGAGCTGTCCGTGGAGGCACCGATCACGGCCACCGACCGCGGGCTGAGCACGTTGCGGACACTGCGGGCCTCGGCGGCGCGTTCGCGCGAGTTCCGCACCGACAGCAGCGCCTCGGTCGGGTCGATCGCGAATTCGAGGCGCAGCACACCGCCGTCGAAACTGCGGCTGACCTGGTATCCGGCTTCCCGGAACACCGAGACCATGTTGCGGTTCTCGGCGAGGACCTCGGCGACGAACATGTTCAGACCGTTCTCGGCGGCCGCGCCCGCGAGGTGCTCGAGCAGGATCGGTCCGAGACCGCGACCCTGATGCGCGTCGGCCACGACGAAGGCGACCTCCGCCGAGCGTCCGTCACCGACGTCGAGCAGGCGTTCGTACCGGCCCACCGCGATGATCTCGTCGCCGAGGATCGCCACGAAGGCGACGCGGTTGCGGTGATCGACCGTCGTGAAGTTGACGACGTCCCGGTTGGACATGGTGGGGTACGGGCCGAAGTACCGCAGGTAGCGGGTGCGTTCGGACAGCTTGCCGTGGAACTCGACGAGTTTGTCGGCGTCCTCGGGAACGATCGGCCGCAGATGGACGACACCCCCGTCCGACGCGAGTACGTCGGCGAGCCAGTGGCGCGGAAAGTTCCGCGCGCGTTCGAGATCGACCTTCTTGCCGTCTTTGGCGGTGCCGTCAGTCACGGGGATCCTCCGGATCGAGGCCGAGCAGTGGGAACGTGGCGCGACGAGTCGCGATGATCGCCGCGTCGATGCGGGTGAGGGCGCGGTCCATCGAAGCCACTCCCGTCTCGGGAGTTCCTCCCGGTCCGTCCCACGGCAGATACTTCGTGTCGCCGCCCTCCCCCATCGTCGTCGGCAGGTCGACGCTCGGCGCGACGGCATGCGCCTTCTCCCGCCAGCCGTCGGGAATCGCCGTGGCGGGGTCGATCTCACGGTCGAGTGCGGTCGCGATCAGATGGGTCCACGATCTCGGTACGACCCGGACCAGGCCGTATCCGCCTCCGCCGACAGCGAGCCAACGGCCCTCGGCGTACCGATCGGCGAGCTCGCGCATCGCGAGATACGCGGCCCGCTGACCGTCGACGGTCAGTGCGAGATCGGCCAGCGGGTCCTCGCGATGATTGTCGGCACCGCACTGGCTGATGACGATCTGCGGCCGGAACCCGGCGATCGCGGCCGGCACGACCGCGTGGAACCCTCTCAGCCACAGCGCATCACTGGTGCCGGGCAGGACCGGGAGGTTGATCGCGGTGCCTTCGGCGGCGCCGGACCCCACCTCGCTCGACCAACCGGTGTTGGGCCACAACGTCGCGGGGTGCTGGTGGATGGAGATCGTCATCACACGTGGGTCGCCGAGAAACGCGTGCTGGACGCCGTCTCCGTGGTGGGCGTCGATGTCGACGTAGGCGATCCGGTCGAAGCCGTTGTCCAGCAACCAGGAAATGGCGATCGCGGCATCGTTGTACACACAGAACCCGGATGCCCAGTCCGCCATCGCGTGGTGCATTCCGCCGCCGATGCTCACCGCGCGGCGGGCGCGGCCGGACGCAATCTCCTTGGCGGCGGCGAGCGAACCACCGGCGAGGACGGCGCTGGCCTCGTGCATGCGCGGGAAGATCGGGTTGTCGTCGGTACCGAGTCCGTGCCGCGTCTCCAACTCCGGGGGCAGCGCCGTGTCGGGGCCGTCGCCGGCGAGTTTGACCGCGTCGATGTAGGCGGGGGTGTGGATGCGGAGCAGATCGGCGTCGGAGGCGGCGTCGGGGCGGACCACCTCCGCCGCGTCGATCAAACCCAGTCCGTCGGCAAGCGCCATCGTCAGATCGAGCCGGGTGGGGTTCATCGGATGCTGCGGACTCCAGCGGTAGCTGAGATAGTCCGGACTCCAGACCACGACGCGATCCGATCCGGTGGTTGCTGTGCCCCTCCCGGGACCTGACGACACGGCCATTCACCCAAGCTACTTGGCGCGACGGCGCCCGCGCGAGGCGCCACGAACCGTGTCGGGCGCACGGGTCGGCGGCCCACTCCGGGCGGCGCCCGAGCGACGCGTTTCACGTCGACGCCCGAGCGGGACCGACAAACCGGAATGCCCGGTAGAATCACGCCAGACGAAGGGGTGTGAGAGTGAAGGATCTGGTCGACACCACGGAGATGTATCTCCGGACGATCTACGACTTGGAAGAAGAGGGCGTCGTCCCGCTCCGCGCGCGGATCGCCGAACGACTCGAGCAGAGCGGTCCGACCGTGAGCCAGACGGTTGCTCGCATGGAGCGCGACGGACTGCTCCAGGTGGCGGGTGACCGTCATCTCGAGCTCACCGAGAAGGGCCGCAACCTTGCGGTCGCGGTGATGCGCAAGCATCGCCTCGCCGAGCGTCTGCTCGTCGACATCATCGGCCTCGAATGGGATCAGGTGCATGCCGAGGCATGCCGCTGGGAGCACGTGATGAGCGAGGACGTCGAACGGCGCCTCGTCGAGGTACTGAAGAACCCGACGACCTCGCCGTACGGCAACCCGATCCCGGGTCTGGCGGATCTGGGACTCGACCGTCCGGTGGGCAATGCGGAGACGCTCATCCGGCTCACGGACGTGCCGCCGGGCAAGCCGACCGCCGTGGTGGTGCGGCGCCTCGCCGAGCACGTGCAGTCCGATCCCGAACTGATCGGTCAGCTCCGCGAAGCGGGCGTGGTCCCCGATGCAAGGGTTACAGTCGAGACCCGACCGGGCTCGGTGACGATCACCGCGTCCGGTCACGACGAATTCGACCTTCCCGAGGAAATGGCCCACGCCGTCCAGGTGAAGCAGGTCTGACACCTCGCTTCGCGTGTGCGGTCGCGGCACGCGAGGAGATGAACTGTGAGACTTCTGGTTACCGGCGGCGCAGGATACGTCGGCAGCGTGTGCACCACCGTGCTGCTCGAGCGTGGCCACGAGGTGGTCGTCGTCGACGACCTCTCGACCGGAAACGCCGACGCCGTGCCGGCAGGTGCCGAGTTCATCGAGGGTGACATCGCCGCTGTTGCCGGATCCGTGCTCGGATCCGGCAACAGCACACCCCGTTTCGACGGTGTGTTGCATTTCGCCGCACAGTCGCTGGTCGGCGAGTCCGTCGAGCGTCCGGAGCAGTACTGGCAGGGCAACGTCGTGACGACGCTCGCGCTGCTCGAGGCCATGCGGCTGTCGGGCACACCCCGCCTGGTGTTCTCGTCCACCGCGGCCACCTACGGCGAGCCGGAACGCACACCCATCACCGAGGACGCACCGACCCGTCCCACCAACCCGTACGGCGCCACGAAGCTCGCGATCGACCACGCGATCACGTCGTACGCGAACGCGCACTCGCTCGCCGCCACCAGCCTGCGCTACTTCAACGTCGCCGGAGCCTACAAGGGCGCGGGTGAGAACCGAGTCGTGGAAACACATCTCATTCCCCTCGTGCTCCAGGTCGCGTTGGGTCAACGCGAGAAGATCTCCGTCTTCGGCACCGACTGGCCCACCAAGGACGGCACCGCGGTGCGCGACTACATCCACGTCCTCGACCTGGCCGACGCCCACCTGCTGGCCCTCGAGTCGTCGGTCCCCGGACACCACCGCATCTACAACCTCGGTAGCGGCGCCGGATTCACTGTCCGCGAAGTCATTTCGGCCTGCGAGCGGGTGACCGGCCTGCCCATCGCCGCCGAGGACGCCCCCCGACGCGCGGGTGACCCTGCCGTGCTGATCGCGTCGAGCGACCGTGCCGTGGACGAACTCGGTTGGCGCCCGGCACACACCGACCTCGACGAGATCGTCTCCGACGCCTGGACGTACCTCCAGGCCTTGGGTGATCGGTCGCACGCCGCCCGTCGCTAGTCCGCCGGCGGGGGCAGACGCACCCCGAGTTCCGCCGCGATGCCGCGCCCGACGTCGGCGAGCTCGCGCAGGACGCAGGGGCGCACTCCGCGCTGCAGAGCATCGTCGAGAAGATTGGCCAGACGGTGGCAGGGGTCGGCCGCGAGTGCCGCACACAGGGCGACCCCTGCCATCGGTCCGTCACCCCGCAGGTACGCGCTGAATCCGAGGAGCGCGAGCGGTTCGGCCCGTTCCGGCTCGGGCAGTGCGCGAGCCAGGACGATCCACAGCTGCTCGGCGGCATCTGCGTCGCTGCCGGCGGACAGCGCGAGCAACGCATCACGGGCCCGCGAATTCTCCAGCACGAGAGCCAGTTCCGCGCATTCCTCGGGTGTCAGCTCGTCGCCCGAGGCGGTCTGCGCGATCCTGGCGAGCACCAGTTCGACGCAACGCCGGTCGAAGCTGACCGGATCGGTAGCGCTCCGCGCCATCCCGTCGCCGCGCGTGATCCGCTCACGCGCAGCGTCGATGTGGTCGGCGACATCCTGCTGCTCGCCGAGCGAGTCGGGGATCAGAACCGCCTCGAGTTCGTCCCGGGAGGCTCGAATTGCGCGGCCGCCGAGGACCTGCGCCACGGCGACCCTCGACGCCGTCGGGTCCGGGAGTGCTCCCCGCACGCTGCCGGTGAGGTTCGTCCACGGGGCGCCCGCCTCGATCCGGCCGACGAGATGCGTCGCGGCGATCGAGATTCCCTGCTCGCCGAGCAGCTCGTCGAACGCATCCACGATCTGCCCGTACGGCGCGAGATCGCACGATTCGGGCCGGTCCGGCAATCGGTCGTCGACCATGACGACCAGGACGCGGTCCGCACCTTCCCGGACGGCCACCGCGGTGAACTGTCCGAGGACCGTGCGCATCAGCGCGGGCTCGCGCGGCCGCAGATCGTGCCGCATCACGGCGCCGACCGAGGTACCGGTCAGACAGATCGCGACGAGCGAACGGTGCGGGTGGAAGCCGAGCAGGGCGGGAACCGCGCTCACGAGGTCGCCGGGCTCGGAGATGCGCACGGCGTGGGACGTACGCGGGTCGCGTGGACAGGGTGAGCCGTGTGCCGAGGTCGATGTCGTCATGCCACGACGATGCTGGGTGTCCCCGACGACGTGATCTCGGCGAACTGGGACGATCCCTGCCCTGTGGATGAGGTCGAGGGCTGTGCACAACCCTCGGTTACGGCAGCCGGACGCGTCCTGTCTGTCGGGCCGGGGTGTTAAAGCCGCGATCTCACCCGGCTCGGACCTTCTGCACGGCGGCGGTGAAGAGTTCGTCCAGGACGTCGGCGTCGCTCCCGTCCGGCGCCGTGTCGAACGACATGAAGGTGGCCTGGATCCGCACGTCGTCGATCTGAGCCATCAAGGTGAGCATCGACTGCGTCACCGCCCCACCGGGCCCTCCGGATTCGACCGTCCGGTGCAGTGCGAGCGTGTGGTCCACCTCGACCCGGGGTGGACGGGTGATCGCGGTACGCACCTGCACGTCGACGCCGTTCGCAGTGGCGGTGACATCGGGACATTGGACGAGTTGCGCTTCGAGTTCCGAAAGCGGAGTCGACACCCGGACCAGTTCGATCGTGACGGTGGAGCGGCTCACCGAATCCGTACCGACCGCGATCGCGGTTCCGTTCGCGGTGTAGTCCTGCGGCGGCGGTTTGCACCCGGGCGGGTCGACCCTGGCGCCGGGCGCGATCCCGGTGAGGTCGGGCGCCGCCTGCGAAACGGCCTGTGTGGGAAGAACGACGGCGGGGTACGCGGGCGGGAACGCCGCCGGCTCGAGCAGCAACTCTCCGAGCGGCCGCGATGCCACCCCTTTCTCGGCAGGCCTCGCGGTGCCGGACACCACCGACCCGCAACCCGCGACGAGCACCACGGCGGCCGACGCGAGCGCGGCCGACACGAGTGCGCAGTGCCTGCGCTCCGTCATGTGGCGTCCTCCTGCACGATCCGCTCGCGTTCTGCCCGTCCGCCACACCCTGTCACACGGCAGGACCGGACGGAATGATTCGACAGCCTGCGGTGTTGGTCCTCTGACGGCGGGGTACCGACCCCGGCCACGCGCCTCTCCGGCTCCCGTTTCGGACGACGGGACCCCGTGAGGGACACTGGAAGAAGACGTTCGAAGGAAAAGGAGCCGTCATGGACGAGCAGTCGAAGATGTACGAGCTGGAATTCCCGGCACCGCATCTGTCCTCGGCCGACGGCCAGGGGCCTGTGCTGATCCACGGCCTCGAGGGCTTCTCCGACGCCGGACACGCGGTGAAGCTGGCCACCAAGCACCTGCGCGAGAGCCTCGAGACCGAACTGGTCGCCTCGTTCGCGGTGGACGAGCTGATCGACTACCGGTCGCGACGCCCCACCATGACGTTCAAGGCCGACCATTTCTCGGACTTCGACGCTCCGCAACTGAACCTGTATGCGCTGCGCGACACCGCCGGCACCCCCTTCCTGCTCCTCGCGGGCATGGAACCCGACCTGCGGTGGGAGCGGTTCACCACCGCGGTCCGGCTGCTCGCGGAACAGTTGGGCGTCCGCCGGACCGTCGGCATCAACGCGATTCCGATGGCCATCCCCCACACGCGGCCGCTGAGCGTGACGGCGCACTCGACGAACAAGGAATTGATCGAGGACCACCACCGCTGGTCCGGCGAACTCCAGGTGCCGGGCAGTGCGTCGTCCCTCCTCGAGCTCCGTATGAGCCAGCACGGACACGAATCGGTGGGCTTCTCGGTACACGTGCCGCACTACCTCGCGCAGACGGAGTACCCGGCCGCCGCCGAGACGCTGCTCGAGAACGTCATGGAGATCGCCGATCTGGAGCTGCCCCTGGTCGCCCTCGGTGAGGCCGCCGCGCGGGTGCGCGAGCAGATCGACGAGCACATCACCTCGAACGAAGAGGTGCAGTCGGTGGTGAAGGCGCTCGAGAACCAGTACGACTCCTACGTCGCGGCGCAGGAGCAGCAGTCGACGCTGCTGGCCGGCGACGAGGATCTGCCGAGCGGAGACGAACTGGGCGCCGAGTTCGAGCGGTTCCTGGCAGAGCAGGCCCGGATGGACGGGGAGGGCGACCGGGACACCGACGAGGACCGCTGAGGAACCTCGTTGCCGAGCCGTTCGGTCGTTCGTCCAGGTATCGTCGATAACGAAACCTTTACGTTATCCGAAGTCACACTTGTGACAACTGCGCCACCTACGCTCTCGGTGCACGGATATACTCGGACGATCGATTATCTGAGCGTCGCCCGCCTGTCGGGTGGGGGCTTCAGGAGGCGATATGAGCGACTCTCGAACGCGGATGCTCCGCCCGGTGCCGGACACCGAGCCCCGGATGGTCTTCCGGACCATCCACGGCTACCGGCGCGCTTTCCGCATCGCCGGTGAGGGTCCCGCGCTGCTCCTGATCCACGGGATCGGCGACAACTCGTCGACGTGGAGCGAGATCATTCCGCACCTGGCCGAGAAGTACACGGTCATCGCCCCGGACCTGCTCGGACACGGGCGCTCGGACAAGCCGCGCGCGGACTATTCGGTCGCGGCCTACGCGAACGGTATGCGGGATCTGCTCTCGGTGCTGGACGTCGACAAGGTGACGGTCGTCGGCCATTCACTCGGCGGCGGCGTCGCGATGCAGTTCGCATACCAGTTTCCGCACATGGTCGACCGTCTGGTGCTGGTATCGGCGGGCGGTGTGACCAAGGACGTCCATCCGCTGCTCCGGCTCATCACGATGCCCGTGGTGAACGAGGCACTGAAGCTGATCCGCCTACCGGGCGCGATGACGGCGGTCCGCGCTGTCGGCGACGTGGTCTCCCACATCCACGGCTCGCCGCTCCGCCCGGGCACGATGCTGCACGACACGCCGGACCTGGTCCGGGTGTTGAGCGCGCTCCCGGACCCGACGGCCTACGAGGCCTACCTGCGGACCCTGCGATCGGTCGTCGACTGGCGGGGACAGGTCGTCACGATGCTCGACCGCTGTTATCTGACGGAGAACCTGCCCGTCCAGCTCATCTGGGGTGCGCGGGACTCGGTCATCCCGGTCAGTCACGCGCGTCTCGCGCATTCCGCGATGCCGGGTTCGCGGCTGGACGTGTTCGAGGATTCCGGTCACTTCCCGTTCCGGGACGACCCGATTCGCTTCCTCGACGTCCTCGAGGGCTTCCTGGAATCGACGTCGGCGCTCGAGTTCGACGAGGACCGGTGGCGCGCTCTGCTGACGAACGGAGTGGGCGAGTCCACGATCACCGGCGCCCCCGAGACGCGGATGGCAGTGCTCGACGCGATGGGGTCCGACGAGCGCAGCGCCACCTGATCGCCGCACGCCGCCCGCGGGCCCGGATTGCCCGCCTCGCCCGGGTGTCCCTACGAGGCTCTAGCCTGTAACGGTGCTGCTAACCGATCTGCTTCCCGCCACCGTCGATCCTTCCGACGTCGATCCCGACGCCCTGTTCGACGCGTTCACCTCGTGGACGAACGATCGTGGCCTGCAGCTGTACCCGGCGCAGGAGGAAGCGCTCATGGAGCTGGTCTCCGGGGCGAACGTGATCCTGGCGACGCCGACGGGTTCGGGCAAGTCCATGGTGGCACTCGGCGCCCACTTCTTCGCGCTCGCCGAAGGTCGTCGCACGTTCTACACCGCACCCATCAAGGCGCTGGTGAGCGAGAAGTTCTTCGCGTTGTGCGAGGTGTTCGGTGCCGACAAGGTCGGGATGATGACCGGTGACGCGTCGGTGAACTCGTCGGCGCCGATCATCTGCGCCACCGCCGAGATCGTCGCGAATCTCGCGTTGCGCGAGGGTGCCGGCTCCGACATCGGCCAGGTCGTGATGGACGAGTTCCACTTCTATTCCGAGCCGGACCGAGGCTGGGCCTGGCAGGTGCCGCTGATCGAGTTGCCGCAGGCCCAGTTCCTGCTGATGTCGGCGACGCTCGGCGACGTCACGCACCTGCGGGAGGACCTCACCCGCCGGACCGGACGTCCGACGACCGAGGTGTCCGGCTCCGAACGTCCGGTGCCGCTGCATTTCTCGTACTCGCAGACCCCGATCGGCGAGGAGATCGAGGAACTCGTCACCACCCACCAGGCCCCGGTGTACGTCGTGCACTTCACCCAGGCCGCGGCACTCGAACGCGCGCAGGCGCTGACCAGCGTCAATCTGTGCAGCCGTGCCGAAAAGGACGCGATCGCCGAGGCCATCGGCGCCTTCCGGTTCACCACGGGCTTCGGAAAGACCCTGTCGCGCTTGGTCCGTCACGGTATCGGGGTCCACCACGCCGGCATGCTGCCCAAGTACCGCCGGCTCATCGAACGCCTCGCACAGGACGGCCTGCTCAAGGTCATCTGCGGCACCGACACACTCGGCGTCGGCATCAACGTCCCGATCCGTACAGTCCTGCTGACGGGCCTGACGAAGTTCGACGGCACCCGCACCCGCCAGCTGCGGGCCCGCGAGTTCCACCAGATCGCCGGACGCGCGGGACGGGCCGGCTACGACACGATGGGCACTGTCGTCGTGCAGGCGCCCGAGCACGAGATCGAGAACGTGCGGGCGCTCGCCAAGGCTGGCGACGATCCGAAGAAGCGCCGGAAGGTCCAGCGCAAGAAGGCGCCCGAGGGTTTCGTCTCGTGGGGTGAGGGCACGTTCGACAAGCTGGTCGCAGCCTCCCCCGAGCCGCTGGTCTCCAGGTTCTCGGTGAGCAATTCGATGCTGCTCAACGTGATCGCCCGCCCGGGCAACTGCTTCCAGGCGATGCGTCACCTGCTCGAGGACAACCACGAGCCGCGGCCCGCGCAGCGCAGGCACATTCTCAAGGCGATCCGCCTGTACCGCGGCCTGCTGCAGGCGGGAATCGTGCAGCAGCTCGACGAGCCGGACGAGTACGGGCGCATGGCCCGGCTGACGGTGGACCTGCAGCGCGACTTCGCGCTCAACCAGCCGCTGTCGCCGTTCGCACTCGCCTCGCTCGAGCTGCTCGATCCCGAATCGCCCGGCTACGCACTCGACGTCGTGTCGGTGATCGAGTCCACCCTCGACGACCCTCGACAGATCCTCATGGCGCAGCAGCATGCGGCGCGCGGCGAGGCTGTGGCCGAGATGAAGGCGGACGGTATCGAGTACGAGGAGCGGATGGAACTCCTCGAGGAGATCACGTGGCCGAAGCCGTTGGCCGACATCCTCTTCCCGGCGTTCGAAACCTACCGCGCCGGGCATCCGTGGATGAACGAGTTCGCCCTCTCCCCCAAGTCCGTGGTTCGCGACATGGTCGAGCGGTCGATGACGTTCGCCGAACTCGTCAGCCACTACGGCCTCGCACGTTCCGAAGGCCTCGTGCTGCGTTACCTCGCCGACGCGTATCGGGCTCTGCGGCAGACGGTTCCGGCGGAGGCCCGAACCGAGGAGCTCGAGGATCTCACCGAGTGGCTCGGTGAGCTCATCCGCCAGGTCGATTCGAGTCTGCTCGACGAGTGGGAACAGCTCACCAACCCCGGCGCCGAGTCCGACGATCAACAGGTGGCGTTCGGCGCGGACATCCCGCGGCCGATCACGGCGAACGCCCGTGCGTTCAAGGTGATGGTGCGCAACGCGATGTTCCGCCGTGTCGAGTTGGCGTCCCGGCAGCGCTGGGACGAGCTCGCTGCACTCGGTGACGGCCTCGACGCCGACGACTGGGCAGATCTGCTCGAGTTGTACTTCGACGAGTACGACGAGATCGGGACCGGCCCGTCCGCGCGCGGCCCGCTGTTGTTCCAGGTCACCGTCGAGCCGACGCTGTGGCGGGTCCGACAGGTCCTCGAGGACCCGAACGGCGACCACGGGTGGGCGCTGCTCGGAGAGGTCAACCTGGCGGAGTCCGACGCGGCCGGCGAGGTCGTCTTCGACGAATTCGAGGTGTCCGAGGGCTGATTCGCCCCCCGCGCCCCCGCGTGTTGCCCGCCGGCTTCAACGAAAACGGACCGCGTCGGGCTACGGTCACGGCATGACCGACGTCGTGCTGGGCATCCTCGCAGTATTGGCCGGAGCCGTCTTCTGCTTCCGCGGGCTTCCCGCGATGCGCATCGTCATCGCGTTCTGGGGCGCCTTCGCCGGCTTCGGTCTCGGTGCGGCTCTGGTGGCCGCGATCGGTGGTGACAGCTACCTGTCGACCGCGCTGGGGTGGGTCGTCGGCGTCCTGGTCGCGATCCTGTTCGCGGTTCTCGCGTACCTCTACTACGCGGTGGCCGTGGTCCTCGCGATGGCGTCGGCCGGATTCGCACTCGGCGCGGGCGCGACGGTGGCGCTGGGAGTGACGTGGAACTGGGTGATCGTGCTCGTCGGCGTCCTGATCGGCATCGCTCTGGCGGTACTCGCCCTGGCGGTGGATCTGCCGGCGATGCTGCTGGTGATCGTCAGCGCACTCGGTGGCGCCGTCGCGATCGTCGGAGGAGCGATGCTTCTCACCGGCGTGCTCGACGCCGCCGACTTCGGTCATGCATCGATCACCCGCACCATCGACGACGATTGGTGGTGGTACGCCTTCTACCTCCTGCTCGCCGTCGCGGGCGTGGTGGCGCAGCTGCGGTTCCTCGGCCGGGAGCGTTCGCTGCGCGCGCAGTGGCAGCGGGCGCCCGAGCGCCACCAGACCGCTTAGGGCAGCCCATCCTTGCTGGTCAGGCCGTCATGGCGCGGCTACCGTGAGGTGGCACGAGGACAACCGTCGAGATGTCCGGAGGGCCACATGACCACAATGGAGATGCCCCACGTCACCGACTGTTCGGTGACCGACTGCTCCTACAACCACGACGGCTGCCACGCCTTCGCGATCAACGTCGCGGGCAGCAACGGCAGCGCCGACTGTGAGACCTTCATTCCGCTGTCCACCAAGGGTGGATTGGACACCGTGACGAGCATGGTCGGGGCGTGCCAACGCGCCGACTGCAAGCACAACCGAGACCTCGAGTGCGCCGCCAGCGAGATCCGGGTGGGCGGCGGCTCCGGCGACCACGCGGCGCGGTGCCTCACCTACAGTCCGCGCTGACCCGGCCGGAGCGCAGCGTCTACCGGCCGGGCCACCTCGTCACTCGGACGGCTTGAACGGCCCGGCGTTACGCGGACGACGGTTGGACTGTTCACGCTTGGCGGCCTGCTGCTCGCGAATGCGCTTCTCCTCCTTGCGGACTGCCACCAGATTGGCGCGCTCGGCGACGAGCCAGTCGGGCTGTTCGGCGAGCAGCGCTTCGATCTGCGCGGTGGTGAGCGCTCCGTCGACACCGCCGCGAGCGAGCCCGGCGATGGAGACACCCAGCTTGGCGGCGACGACATCCTTGGGGTGGGGACCCTCCTTGCGCAGGGTCACGAGCCACTCCGGCGCGTCGGCCTGCCACGCGTTGAGTTCGTCGCGGGTCACCACACCGTCCTGGAACTCTGCGGGGGTGGCCTGGAGGTACACACCCAGCTTCTTCGCCGCGGTCGCGGGCTTCATCGTCTGGGGGGTCTTCTGCGACGTCATGTGTCAAGGGTATCGACCACGCATGACGCGGCTGCACGGGTGGCTCCCGAGATCGGCCGGGTAGCCTTGCCCGGTGACCGAGGCGACTGCATCCCGACCGTTCCGGCTCGCGTACGTCCCCGGTGTCGTCCCCGCGAAATGGGTTCGGATCTGGGGAGAACGCGTGACCGATACCCCGCTCGAACTGGTGGCGGTCGATGCTGCCGACGCCACGGCAGCCCTGCGCGAAGATCGCGCCGACGCGGCCCTGCTACGACTACCGATCGACCGGGACGGGCTGAGCGTCATCGCCCTCTACGAAGAGGTGCCGGTCGTGGTGGTCCCCAAGGACCACGTGTTCACGGCCGCGGAGGAGGTCGACCTCACCGACCTCGCCGAGGAACTCGTGCTCGATCCCCTCGACACCCCGTTGACGTGGGACGCGCTGCCGGGACGCCCCGCACAGGATCGCCCCGCCACCACGGGTGACGCGATCGAACTGGTCGCCGCCGGCGTCGGCGTCGTGACGGTGCCGATGTCGCTCGCCCGACTACACCATCGCAAGGATCTGACCTACCGCCCGATCGCGCACGGTCCCGCCTCGCAGGTCGCGTTGTCGTGGGTGGAGGATCGCACGACCGACTTGGTCGAGGAGTTCATCGGCATCGTGCGCGGACGCACGGCCAACAGCTCGCGTGGACGCAATCCGCACGAGACTCCGAAGACCAAGTCCAAGGCGCCGCGATCGGCTCAACCGCGCGCAGCGAAGCAACAGCCGGCCACGTCGGGCAAGGCGCGCGCCCAGGACTCGCGTCGCGGCAAGCCCGGCAGCAAGGCCAAGCCCGGCGGACGCAAGCGGCGCTGAAACGCCTCGGCCGTCTCAGGCGGCCACGGTGACGCCGGCCGGCGCCGCGGCCCGCAACAGCCCCGCCAGTTGCCGGTAACCCTCGGCTCGACCGCTCGAGGCCCGGAACACGAGTCCCACCGTCCGCCCCGGCGCGGGTGCGGCGAAGCGCGCGGTGCCCAGATCGCCGCGGCGCGTCTCGACCGGCACCGCGGAGTCCGGGACGAGGGTCACGCCCAATCCCCCAGCGACGCACTGCACGACGGTTGCCAGCGAGGTAGCGCGGGTGTCCCCGGACAGGGGGTGGGCGTCGACCGAACGGCACAGATCCAACGTCTGGTCGCGCAGGCAGTGGCCCTCGTCCAGCAGCAGGAGCGGCAATTCGTCCAATACCTGGAGAGGCAGGTCGTCGCGGCCCGCGAAGACGTGATCCCGTGGAAGGACGACCACGAAGTCCTCGCGGTAGAGCGGAATCTCGATCAGCCCGGGCGCCTCCGATGGCAGGGCGAGGACGGCGACATCGATGGCGCCGGCACGCAGGGATTCGAGCAGCCTTGCGGTCTGGTCCTCCACGACCTGGGGCACGAGGGCCGGCATCTCGCGGCGGACCGCGGGCAGCAGCGCCGGGAGCACATACGGCGCGACGGTCGGGATCAGACCGATACGCAACGGCCCGACGAGACTGTCGCCCACACCGGCGGCCGCCGCGACGAACCCGTCCGCGGCATCGAGGATCAGCTTTGCCTGCGCCAGCAACTGCTCACCGGCCGAGGTGACCAGGACCCGCCGGGTGCTCCGTTCGATCAACTGCACGCCCAGACCGTTCTCGAGCGAGGCCAGCGACTGGGACAGCGTCGGCTGACTCACGCTCAACCGCGCGGCGGCGGTACCGAAGTGGCGATACTCGGCCACCGCGACGAAAGCACGCAGCTGCGACAGTGTCGGTTGATAGGTCCCATCAGCCATGCCTATCAGTGTAGTAGGACCTATCGCCTTACCCTCTCGAGACGCACCCCTGCCGAGACGCCGGGCGCCGGATCAGCTACTGCTTCCGAAGCCGAGGGCGCCGGGAGCGAAGACCACTCGGTACCAGACGTCCTGAGCGGCATCGTAGGTGCAGGGTTCGAGGACGACCGCCCGCGAGGACTTCTCCATCGCGAGCGCCTTGTTGCACACGTACTCGGCGCTCTCGCCGGACGTCTCTGCGCGATACAGGGGTCCGATCCGCCACGGCGTCGCCTCTGCGGACGCGACCCCGAACGAGGCGGCGAAGGCCAGCGGTGCCGCCACCACGCCCAGCACCGCGGCCGTGCGTCGAACAGTACGAAGAGATCGCGTCACGAGAACTCCTTGGCGGTTGACAGCATCGGTGCCCCTACCGTCGCCGAGGACCGACCGATCGTTACGGCGTCGCGGCTTCGGATGCGACACAGCCCCGCCGGGAGGGGGATACCGGCGGGGCTGTGAGTTCGTGCGGCGCGGGGGCCGATCAGATGGACAGGGTCTGTCCGGGGAAGATGAGGTCCGGGTCCTGGACCTGCGCGACGAGGTTCGCGAGCGAGACGCCGTGGTTCTGCGCGATCTGGGACAGCGTGTCGCCCAGCTGGACGACGTAGTTGCCGACACCGGCGGGAACCGTCTGGGCCCACTCGGCGACCTGCTGCTGGACGGGAGCCGGCGCGGTCACCTGGGCCGGAGCCTCCTGTGCGATCGACTCGACCGAGCCGGTCGCGGTGCTGCCGCCCGTGAGGTACTGGCCACACACCGGCCACGCCCCGACACCCTGGCCGTCGAGGACGTTCTCGGCGACGCGGATCTGCTCGGCCTGGCTCGCGTTGCTGGCGCTGCCGGTGCCGCCGTAGGCCTCCCAGGTGCTCTGCGAGAACTGCAGGCCGCCGTAGTAGCCGTTGCCGGTGTTGGCCGACCAGTTGCCGGACGACTCACACTCGGCGACGCCGGACCAGTCATGGCTGCCCGCCGCAGACGCGGTGCCGGTTCCGAGCGCCAACGGGATCGCGACGACAGCGCCGGTGGCAACGACTGCGCCCATGGCGCGCTTGATGGTGAAGCTGGTCATTCGGGTAGATCCTCTCCGCTCCTGCCGGCGAGACGGCGTTCGCGCACCGACGTTGTCGGGCGGACTCGTGTCCGTTTCACCGCTGCCCCCTCGAAGAATCGGGTGTCCGGATCGCGGGGACAGGTTCGTGCAGCGGCGATCCGGCGTGGTCCGTTGGTCTCGAACCGATAACGACCGTAGGCCACCGTCACGGAAAGGTCACGGCCCACAATTCCGGTACGCGCGTCCGGAAACAGGCCCCTACACGGCCCGTTGCCGCAGTTGCGTTCGGCGTGTCGGCAAGTCGACAGACCGGTCGTAATCCAGTCGTTATGTGATGATCGCCACGCGGATCAGGAGATCCAGGTCACTGGTCAACGGCGCCCGAACGCGCCCCCTGCCCTGCGGCGAGATCCTCCGCATCGAGCAGAACCGCGATCTCCGCACCCAACTCGACGCCCGGAGCCAGCGGCAGCCGGTCGCCACTCCAGAACCGCCCGGGGTCGTACCAGTTGGTGCGCCGGTCCTCGGTCAGCAAGCCCATCGCCGCGTACGTCGACGCGACCACCTCGGCGCAGTAGGCGCTCTCAAGGCCCGCGCTGTGCGGGCTGCTCGCCCGTCGCCGCAGGGACGGCATCCGGCCACCGAACCAGCGCGACGCGAGACGCACGGAGGACGGGAACGGAGTGCCGTCGAGGCGCGCGATGGTGCGCAGCAACGCGTCCTCCTGCTCACCGGTCACCGGCTTCGCCAGCTGGCGCAGCCATCCGCGCTGGCCGTAGCGCGCGCCCCACACCTGCACCGCCGCGCGCAGATCGTGCAGCTGGACGCCGCGCTGGAACTTGCCGGTCCACATGTCCGGCAGGGACCGCCCCAGTTCGGCGTGCCACATGAGGGGCGGCAGATCGTCGAGCACGACGGACATGCCGACATGATTGACAGGACTGTTGGTGAGTGTCTGGATCGCCCGGTCGGCACCGGACTGCCCCCGGAAGATCCAGATGTCTCCCGTGCGAGTGACCTCGACCGCCTCGTCGAGGGTGATCTCCGATGAGTGCGTCTGCCGAATCATCCGCCTAGCCTAGAGCGATGCGCATCGACGGCAGGCATCTGTGGAAGGCACTCGGGCTGGCGGGCGCGGTGGGTGTCGCCGCGACGGGAGCGCTCGCGATGCGCGCCGAACGACAGCGCCGCGCCTACACCCCCGACGAGGTGCGAGACCGGCTGCACACTCGGTTCGCCCGCGCTGCCGCAGACACGGACAGTCGCCGGACGGTGGATCTGACTCCCGTCAGACCCACTGTCCGGCAACGTCTCTCGCGCCTGTCGAAGCGGCGCTGATCGTCAGTTGTCGGTGGCTGTGACCACCCGCACCGGCACGCTGTGCACCGCGCCGGTCTCACTCGTGTCCGCGACCACCGAGTCGCCTGTCGCCTCGACGGACAGTCGTATGGCATCGACGCCGAGCACCGTCGGCTGCTGGGCCACATCGGCGTTCACGGTGCCCGCCTCGACTGCGGCCAATCCGTCCGGCGTGCCGTCGAAACCGACGATCTTGATCTGACCGCCGGCGCGGGGGCCGAGCGCCTTGACCGCGCCGAGCGCCATCTCGTCGTTGGCGGCGAACACCCCGCGGATGTCCGGGTTCGACTGCAGCACGTTCGACATCACGTCGAGCGCCTTGGTGCGGTCGAAGTCGGCGGGCTGCGACGCGACCACCGTGATGCCCGGATGCCGCGCGATCTCCTCGTCGAATCCGGTCTGCCGGTCGCGCGCCGCGGACGTGCCCGGCTTGCCCTCGAGCACCGCGACGGGGCCGGTGCCGACCAACTCGGCCAACTGCCTGGCGGCCAGTCGTCCACCCTCGACGTTGTCGGAGGCCACCGTCGTGACGACGAGGCCACCGCTCGGCGCGCGATCGAGCGCAATCACAGGGATGCCGGCCGCATTGGCGGCCTGGACGGACGGCACGACAGCATCGGAGTCGACGGGATTCACGACGATCGCATCGACACCGCGGGCGATCGCGTTCTGGATGTCGTTGGCCTGCCGGGACGGATCGGAACCGGCGTCGGTGACGGTCAGTTTCACGCCGAGTCGGTCCGCCTCCTCCTGTGCACCCTCGCGGACGTCGACGAAGAACGGGTTGTTCAGCGTCGACAACGACAGCGCGATCCGGGTGCCGGACGCGCCGCCACTGCGCTGGCGGTCGACGATCGCCCACCCCGCCGCGATCACGACGAGCACCAGCACCGCGGCACCGGCCTTGCGCACCGCCGGACTCTTCAGCGGTCCGCCGCCCTTGCCGCCGGTGCGGCGGCGCCGTCGCAGCGTGTCGAACAGGACCGCCGCGGCGATGACGGCACCGATCACGACCTGCTGCCAGAATGCGGAGACGTCGAGCAGGTTGAGTCCGTTGCGCAGGATCGCCAGGATCAGCGCGCCGATCAGGGTGCCGACAGCGGTGCCGACGCCACCGGACAGGCTCGCGCCGCCGATCACCACGGCCGCGATCGCGTCGAGTTCGTAGCCGGTGCCCGCCTCGGGCTGCGCCGACGCCAGCCGGGCCGCGAGCAGAATGCCGGCGACCGCCGCGAACAGCCCCGACAGCGCGTAGACCAGCACCTGCTGCCGGTTCACCCGGATCCCGGACAAGCGCGCGGCCTCGGCGTTGCCGCCGATCGCATACATCGCGCGACCTGCGTAGGTGCGGCGCAGGATCAGGCCGGTGGCGATCGCGGCGGCGATCAACACCAGCACGGGATAGGGCAGGAAGCCGAACAACTCACCGCTGCCGAGGGTGGCCAGCCAGCCGTCCACGGGGATCGGCCGTCCGTCGGCGATCACCAACGCGAGACCACGTGCGACGGACAGCATCGCGAGTGTCGCGATGAAGGGGGGCATCCGCCCGGCCGTGATGAGGATGCCCGAAACCACCCCCGCCAGGACGCCCGAGGCCATACCCGCGAGCACCGCCAGCCACATCGGCACGCCTGCGGTCGTCGCGGTCCAGCCGGTGACGATGCCCGACAGGCCCGCGATCGAACCCACCGACAGGTCGATGCCACCGCTGACGATCACGAACGTCATACCGAAGGCGAGCACCGCCGTCACCGACGCCTGCACGCCGACATTGAGGAGGTTGTTCGTGGTGAGGAAGTCCCCCGACAGCAGCGCCAGCAGCACCACCAGGGCGACGAGGGCCGCGAGCGGGCCACCCGTGCCGCGCACTGACGTCACCCACCGCCACAGCGCTCCCCGGGAGGATGGGGGCGGCTCGCCCGCCGCCGACGTTCCCGCGCGTGCGGGATCGGTGTTGTTCTCGAGCACCGCCCTCATCCTTCCGTGACCGCGAGAGCCATGACGCTCTCCTGGGTTGCCTGGGTACCGTCCAACTCGCCGCGGACTCGACCGTCCGCCATCACGAGCACACGGTCGCTGAGCCCGAGCAGTTCGGGTAGATCGCTCGACACGACCACCACGGCGGTGCCGTCGGCGGTCAGTTCGGCGATCAGTTCGTAGATCTCCGCGCGGGCACCGACATCGATGCCGCGGGTGGGTTCGTCGAGAATCAACACCCGCGGCTTGGCCATCAGCCACTTGCCGATGACGATCTTCTGCTGGTTGCCGCCGGACAGGGTCACTGCCGGCTGTTCGGGTCCGTACACGCGGATTCCCATGCGCTGCACGGCGGTCCGCGCCTTCTCGGCCTGATCGTTCAGGTCGACCAGTCCGAGACGGGTGCGGTCGCCGAGCGTGGCGAGTCCGAGGTTCTCCTCCACCGACGCGCCGAGTACCAGTCCCTGGCCCGCACGGTCCTCCGGCACCAGCGCGAGACCGGCCTCGTGTGCGGCGACGACGTCACCGCGGCGCACCGGCCGGCCGTCGACGAGCACCTCGCCGCGGTCGTACCGGTCGGCACCGAAGATCGCCCGCACCACCTCGGTGCGGCCGGCGCCGACCAGGCCGCCGATGCCGACGACCTCTCCGGCGCGCACGGTGAGGTCGACGCCGTCGAATTCCCCGTCCCGGCCGAGACCGCGCACCTCGAGCACGACGTCGCCGATCTCGTTGCGGCGCGGCGGATACTGCTGCTCGATCGAGCGGCCGACCATGAGCCGCACCAGTTCGTCGACATCCGTGTCGGCAGGGACCTCCCCCACCTTCGCGCCGTCGCGCAGCACCGAGACGCGGTCCCCGATCTCGGCGACCTCGCCGAGCAGGTGCGAGATGAACACCACGCCGACGCCGCGGTCGGTGAGGCTGCGCACGATGTCGAACAGCGCGGTGACCTCGCCTCGGCTCAGCACCGCGGTGGGCTCGTCCATGATCAGGAAGCGGGTGTCGATGCTGAGGGCCTTCGCGATCTCGACCATCTGACGTCGGGCCACACCGAGGTCGCCGACAGTGGCGTCCACGTCCAGGTCGAGTCCGGTGCGATCGAGCAATTCCCGAGCGTGGCGGCGCATCGCGCGGGTGTCGACCAGGCCGAATCGGCGGGGAGGCCGGCCGAGGAAGATGTTCTCGGCCACCGTCAGATGCGGCACGAGTGCCATCTCCTGATGGATCGTCGAGATGCCCAGCGCCTCCGCGTCGCCGGGCCCGCGCAACCGCACGGCGGCGCCGTCCACCCGGATCTCGCCGGTGTCGGGCTGATGCACGCCGGCCATCATCTTGATCAGCGTGGACTTGCCGGCGCCGTTCTCGCCGAGCAGGACGTGCACCTCACCGCCGCGCACATCGAAGTCCACCGAATCGAGAGCTCGCACACCGGGGTACAGCTTGGAGACACCGTCCAGTTCCAGCCGTCCCGGCCGCGCGCCGCTCACGACCGGCTCCCCGCTCGCGCCGCGAGAACCTGTTCGCGGGTGGGCATCGCCGACTGCGCCCCCGCCGCCGTGACGGCGATCGCGGCGGCCTCCACCGCCCAGCGCACAGCGTCGTCGAGCGCCTCGCCGCGCACCAGCGCATCCGCGAGAGCACCGGTGAACGTGTCACCGGCCCCGGTCGGATCGACGACCCGCTCGACGGGAACCGCCGGTACCTCGGTGACCGCGCCGCCCCGCACCAGCACCGCGCCGTCGGAGCCGAGGGTGACCACGACGGCCGCTGGTCCGGAGAGCCGGCCCGCCATCCGCGCGGCCTGCACCGACGTCGCCGGTTCGGCCTCCCCCGCGAGCAACGCCAGTTCCGAGCGGTTGACGATGAGGACGTCGACACGGCCGAGCACGTCGGCTGCGACCGGTCGCGCGGGCGACGGGTTGAGGACGACGGTGCCACCCGCGAGCGCGATCGCTTCCGCGACGGCGGCGTCGGGGATCTCGAGTTGGACCACGGTCACCAGCGCCCGCCGCAGGTCGTCGGCGGCCGTCCGCACCGCGGTGGCGTCGAGATCACCGTTGGCGCCGGCGAGCACCGTGATGCAGTTCTCGCCGGAGTCGTCCACCTGGACGACGGCGGCGCCGGTCCGGGCACCCGATCGTTCGCCGAGCCCCGCCAGGTCGATGCCCTCGGCCCCCAACGCTTCTCGCACCGCGCGCCCGTCGGCGTCGTCGCCGACCGCGCCCACGAGCCCCACGCGTCGACCGAGGCGCGCGGCGGCCACCGCCTGATTCGAACCCTTCCCGCCGACGTGCTCGGCGGCGCCGATCCCCAACACCGTTTCACCGGGCGCAGGCAACCGCGGGACCCGGATGACGGTGTCGACGTTGACGGACCCCACGACGACGACTTCCGGCGACACCGACGGTGACGCACGGTCGGACACGTGCGGGCGCTGTGACGGTCGCGTCTGGGACATCGGGACGGCCTCTCGGTCGGATAGAGCTACTGCATCACGAACTGAAATCGTTTTCCGTGACGGCTCCCACGATGACGGAGTGATGCGCATTGCGTCAAGACGCTCGATGCGTACGTTCCGGTCTGGATTGCCGCCACATCCGGTAATCGTTTACCGTGACGTTTCCACGATCCCGAGGGGTTCCATGCGTGCCACCATTCGCGATGTCGCCGCGCGAGCCGGAGTGTCGGTCGCGACGGCCTCACGCGCGCTGTCGAGCGAGCGCGGCGTCCGCCCCGAGAACCGCGAACGCGTACTGGCCGCCGCAGCCGCGCTCGACTACCAGCCCAACATCCTGGCAGCGGCGCTACGCGGACGTACCACCTACACGGTCGGCATGGTGGTACCCAGCATCGGCAACCCGTATTTCGCGACGCTCGTCGAGGCGGTCGAACACCAACTTCGCGACGACGACCGCAGCCTCCTGCTCGCCAACTCCCGCTACGAACCGCAGACCGAGCGCCGCCAGATCCAGGCACTGCTCGACCGCCGGGTCGACTCCCTGATCCTCGTACCCTGCGACCGCGCGGCCAGCCGGACCGCCACCGCGGACGCCGCGGCCCGGGTACCGACCGTGCAGGTCGACCTCCGGGTCGACGACCACGCCGGCAGCTCGGTCACGGTCGACAACGAGTTCGGTCTCCGGCTGGCAGTCGACCACGTCCTCGACCGCGGCGCCTCGCGTCCGGTGTTCGTGGGCGCCGAACCCGTCGACTCGTCCGCACAGGAACGACTCGACGGCTACCGGCAGGCGATCTCCCGACGCGGGTTCACCGATCCCGACGTCCTGCTCGGCGACTTCAGCACCGACTGGGGACGCGAGGCGGCCCGCCTCATCGTCACACGCGGCCCCCGACCCGACGCCGTGATCTGCGGGAACGACATGATCGCGCTCGGCGTGCTCGACGGACTGGCCGCGGCCGGGCTCACCGTCCCCGACGACATCCAGGTCACCGGCTTCGACGACACTCCGTATGCGGCGCTGTCGCGGCCGTCGCTCACCACGGTGCGCCAGCCGCAGGACGAGATCGCCGCGCAGGCCGTGAGACTGCTCGACGCCGCGGCCGCCCGCTCGGACGACCCGCCGCCACAGCGCATCGCGATCACCCCCACGCTCGTCGCCCGAGGTTCGACGCTGCCGTGACCTCGCCCGGCCTCGATCAGCCGAGGGCGGCGCGCACGCCGGCAGCCATTTCGGCCACCTGCTCGTCGGTCATGACGAACGACGGCGAGAACTGCATCGCGCCCTGACCGGCCGCGCGGCCCGAGACTCCGTGCGCGCGGAGGGTTTTCACGAACGGCAGCGCCTCTGCGGGATCGACCAACTGGACCGCCGCGACGGCCCCGAGCCCGCTGCGTACCTCCGCGACCCGGGGGTGGTCGGCGAGTGGGGCGAGATGCTCGTGCAGCGAGGACTCGAGCCGCTTCGACTCCGCCAGCAGATTCTCCCGCTCGACGATGTCGAGGTTCGCCATGGCGGCCGCGGCGGCGCCGGCGTGGCCGCCGTACGTGTAACCGTGCCGCCACCACACGCCACCGCCGAAGAAGGGTTCGGCCACCGCCGGCGCGACGAACACCGCACCCATCGGGACGTACCCGGAGGTCAGTCCCTTCGCGGTGGTGATCATGTCCGGTTCGAGACCGAACCGGGTGGACGCGAACCACGATCCGCCGATGCGCCCGAAGCCGGTGACGACCTCGTCGACGACGAACAGGATGTCGTGCTCACGGCAGATGTCGCGGACTTCGGTGAGATACCCCTCGGGCGGCAGGTAGATGCCTCCGGCGCCGATGATCGGCTCGCAGAAGAAGGCCGCGATCGCGTCCGCGCCCTCCCGCTCGATGAGTTCGAGCAGGCTCTTCGCGTCGTCCCAGCCGACGGTCCGGGCGTCGGGCATCAGTTCGCCGTAGCCCTCCCGATTGACCGGGATTCCGGCGAGGGCAGTTCCCGCCACGTGCATGCCGTGGTAGGCCTTCTGCCGTCCGACGATCAGCTTCTTCCCGGGACGGCCCATCTCGTTCCAGTACCGCCGGGCGAGCTTGGCGGCCGAGTCGACGGAGTCCGAGCCACCCGACGTGAAGAACACCTTCGATCCGGGCACCGGTGCGATCGCACCGAGCCGCTCGGCGAGGGCGACGGTGGTGTCGGAGGTGAAGTCACCGAAGTTCGAGAAGTGCGCCACCTTCGACAGCTGAGCGGCGACGGCGTCGGCGATCTCGGTGCGGCCGTGCCCGACGTTGGTGAACCACAGTCCCGCGGTGGCGTCGAGATAGCGGGTGCCCGCATCGTCCCAGATGTAGGCGCCCTCACCCCGGGAGACGACGAAAGCGCCGTCGCGCTGTACCGCCCCCATGTCGGCGAACCCGTGCCACAGCGCTCCACTCACCACAGTGCTCCACTCATCCGAGACGTACTTCCCAGCTCCTCAGCGACTATGCCACGGTTCCCGCCCGGACCGCCCGGTCGCCGCGACGGCGGGCCGGTTGCAGCGAGAATTACCGTTGCGCGCTTTCGATAGGCTGTGCGGAGCATGTCGACATCACCTTCTGCAGCCGAGATCCAGACCGATCGCCGTGAGGCGAAGAAGCGTCTCGGTGCGCTCACGCTGCGCGACGAGCACCGGCTGCGCCGACGCCTCGATCGCGCCAAGTCCCCGTCCGCCCTCGCCGCCCTGAACGAGGAGATCACCGCGGCCGAGACGCGCATCGCGGGCCGACGCGCCCAGGTCCCGGCGATCACCTATCCCGAGGCGCTGCCCGTCACCCAACGCCGGGACGACATCGCCGCCGCCATCGCGTCGCACCAGGTGGTGATCGTCGCCGGCGAGACAGGCTCCGGCAAGACCACGCAGATCCCGAAGATCTGCCTCGAACTCGGCCGCGGAATCCGGGGCATGATCGGGCACACCCAGCCACGCCGACTCGCGGCCCGCACGGTCGCCGAGCGGATCGCCGAGGAGGTGGGCCGTGACCTGGGCGACACTGTCGGCTACACCGTCCGGTTCACCGACCAGGTCTCCGATTCCACCCTGGTCAAACTGATGACCGACGGCATCCTGCTCGCCGAGATCCAGCGCGACCGAATGCTCCGCCGTTACGACACGCTCATCATCGACGAGGCGCACGAGCGCAGCCTCAACATCGATTTCATCCTCGGCTACCTCAAGCAACTCCTCCCCCGCCGCCCGGACCTGAAGGTCGTCATCACGTCGGCGACGATCGATCCCGAGCGATTCGCCGAACACTTCGCGGTCGACGGTGTGCCCGCACCCATCGTGGAGGTGTCGGGCCGGACGTTCCCGGTGGAGATGCGCTATCGGCCACTCACCGTCGAGGTGGGCGAGCAGACCTTCGACCGCGATCCCGTCGACGCCGTGTGCGAAGCGGTCCAGGAACTGTCGGCCGAGGGCGACGGCGATATCCTCGTGTTCCTCTCCGGTGAGCGCGAGATCCGCGACACCGCCGACGCGTTGCGCGACCGCAAGCTGCGGGGCACCGAGATCGTGCCGCTGTACGCGCGGCTGTCCGCGGCCGAACAGCACAAGGTGTTCACCCCGCACAGCGGGCGACGGGTGGTGCTGTCCACCAACGTCGCCGAGACGTCGCTGACCGTGCCCGGCATCCGATACGTCGTCGACCCGGGCACCGCGCGAATCTCGCGCTACTCGGTGCGGACCAAGGTGCAGCGCCTGCCCATCGAACCGATCTCACAGGCGTCGGCCCGCCAGCGCGCCGGCCGCTGCGGCCGCGTCGCGGACGGCATTTGCATCCGGTTGTACTCGGAGGACGACTTCGAGGCACGTCCCCAGTTCACCGAACCGGAGATCCTGCGCACCAACCTCGCGTCCGTCGTGCTGCAGATGACCGCGCTCGGGCTCGGCGACATCGAGGCGTTCCCGTTCGTGGAGAAGCCCGACCCGCGCGCGATCCGCGACGGCATCGCACTGCTCGAGGAACTGGGTGCGATCGCGGCCGGCAAGCAGCCCGCGAAGGGTGACGGACCGGTCCCGGCCGGCCCGCAGCTCACCGCCACCGGCCGCGAACTCGCCCAGCTCCCGGTCGATCCGCGGATGGCCCGGATGCTCGTCGAGGCGCACCGCAACGGGTGCCTGCACGAGATGCTGGTCATCGTCTCGGCACTGTCGATCCAGGACGTCCGGGAACGCCCCGCCGAGTTCCAGCAGGCCGCCGACGAGAAGCATGCGCGCTTCAACGTGGAGAACTCCGACTTCCTGGCCTACCTGAAGCTGTGGGAGTACCTGCGCGAGCAGCGGAAGGAGCTGAGCGGGGGCCAGTTCCGCAAGATGTGTCGCAACGAGTTCCTGCACTGGTTGCGTATCCGCGAATGGCAGGACCTGCACGGCCAGCTCCGTCAGATCGCCCGCGGCCTCGGCTGGGAGACATCCGGTTCCGGCTCCTCGCAGGCGTCGGAGACGGCGATCCACCAGTCGCTGCTGGCGGGACTGCTCTCGCACATCGGTCTGCGTGAGGGCGACAAGCGTGACTTCCTCGGCGCCCGTGGCAGCCGGTTCGCGATCTTCCCCGGATCTGGCCTGTTCAAGAAGCCGCCACGCTGGGTGATGGCCGCCGAACTCGTCGAGACGTCACGATTGTGGGCCAGGATGGCCGCCCGGATCGAGCCCGAATGGGCGGAGAAGCTGGCCCCCCACCTGGTCAAGCGCACCTACTCGGAGCCGCACTGGTCCACCAAACGCGCCTGCGCGATGGCCTACGAGCGGGTCACCCTCTACGGCGTCCCCCTCGTCACCGAGCGCCCGGTCACGTACAGCTCGATCGATCCTGAGGTGTCGCGCGAGCTGTTCATCCGCCACGCGCTGGTGCAGGGCGAGTGGCAGACGCAGCACAAGTTCTTCCACGCCAACCGGGCGCTGCTCGACGACGTCGAGGAACTCGAACACCGTGCCCGACGCCGTGACATCCTCGTCGACGACGAGACGCTGTTCGAGTTCTACGACGAGCGGGTCGGCGCGGAGGCCGTGTCCGCCAGGCACTTCGACACGTGGTGGAAGAAGGCCCGCCGCGAGAACCCGAATCTGCTCAACTTCACCACGTCCACGGTCGTCAACGCCGATTCCGCCGCAGTCCTCGACGGTGACTACCCGGACGCCTGGCGTCAGGGCGACATCCAGTTCCCGCTGACCTACCAGTTCGAGCCCGGCAAGGACGACGACGGCGTGACGGCGCGGATTCCGGTCGCCCTGCTCACGGGTCTGCGGCCGGTGGGCTTCGACTGGCTCGTGCCGGGTATGCGCACCGAACTCGTCACCGCGCTGATCAAGACACTGCCCAAACAGCTTCGCCGACAGGTGGTTCCGGCGCCGGACTTCGCTGCGGCCGCACTCGCCGCGGTGAAGCCCCGCTCGGAGTCCCTCGTGCACGCCCTGGCGCGGGAACTCTCCCGCCTGGGGAACTGCCGGATCGAACCCACCGACTTCGACGTCGCTTCGCTGCCGCCGCATCTGCGGATGACGTTTGCGGCAGTCGACGACGAGGGCAAGGTCCTCGGGCGGGACAAGAGCCTGACCGCGCTGCGCCGCGCGCTGGCACCCCGAGTCGAGGTGGAGGTGTCGAAGGCGACCGCGACGACGGAACGCAAGCCCGCGCTGGTGTGGACGGCGCAGACGCTGGGCACCCTGCCCTCGTCGGTGACCCGCGAGATCGGTGGCCAGAAGGTCACCGGATATCCGGCGCTGGTGGCCGAGGAGTCCGGGGTCGCGGTACGGGTCCTCACAACGCCGAGCGCGCAGCGCGCGGCGATGCAGGCCGGTACCCGAGAGTTGCTGCTGAAGGCGATTCCGACGCAGGCCAAGTCGGTGACGGGTGGCATGAGCAACATCGACCGACTCGCCCTCGGGCAGAACCCGGACGGCAGCTTCGACGCACTGCTCGAGGACTGCCGCGCCTGCGCGGTCGACGAGCTGATCGCCGAGAACGGCGGACCTGTTCAGGACCCCGCCGCATTCGAGGAACTCAGCGGCAAGGTGCGCGCCCAGTTGGCCACCCGGGTCGCGCGGCTACTTCGAATGCTCCTCCCGTCGCTCACCGAGGCTCATCGACTGTCGACGATCCTCGATCGCAGTTCCGGGGAGGCGGCCGACGACGTACGCGAGCAACGGGAATCGCTGCTGTTCCCCGGGTTCGTCACGGAGTTGGGGTCCAAGCGACTGCGCGAGCTGCCGCGGTACCTCGCGGCAGCGTCGTTGCGCCTCGAGTCCCTGCCGGGCAGCGCCCAGCGGGACCGCGTCGGGATGGACGCGCTCGACCGCGTCTATGCGGCGTACGACCGGATGCTGTCGGCGTTGCCCGAGGAACGCCGCGGCGACGACGACGTCAACGAGATCCTCTGGAAGATCGAGGAACTGCGCGTGAGCCTGTTCGCCCAGTCCCTGGGCACTGCGATACCGGTCTCCGAGAAGCGGGTCCTCAAAGCGATCGACGCCATCCGGCGCTGATCGGTGCCCGGCCCGGGTGCGCCTTGCTCGTTGCGTCTTGCTTACTCGGCGGCGTCGGACTCGGCCAGGTCGCTGCCGCGATCGTCGCGATGCGCACGCAGGTCCTTGATCTCGCGTTCGAAATCCTCGGCCGAACTGAAGGACCTGTACACCGACGCGAAACGGAGGTAGGCGACTTCGTCCAGGTCGCGAAGCGGCCCGAGAATGGCCAATCCGACCTCGTGGCTGGGAATCTCGGGCGATCCGGCGGCCCGAACCGCGTCTTCGACCTGTTGCGCCAGTAGGTACAGCGCATCGTTGTCGACCTGGCGGCCCTGGCACGCGCGGCGCACGCCCTGCACTACCTTCTCCCGGCTGAAAGGTTCGGTGACGCCGCTCCGCTTGACCACCGAGAGCACTGCGGTCTCGACCGTGCTGAAACGGCGTCCGCACTCCGGGCAGGATCGCCGCCGGCGGATCGCCGCCCCCTCGTCTGCCTCACGGGAATCGACCACGCGTGAATCGGGATGCCGGCAGAACGGGCAGTGCATGGTGAATCCTTCGTGGCCATCGTGGCCGCTGGATTGCTCCTCGATCGCCGCGGGGACCAGCAGAACCGGTCCGTGCAAGGGAGACGCGATATCGACGCGACCACGCGAGGTGGTGGGACTGACAGGATCCGAGGATACCCGCCCGACCGGTCCGGGCACCGACTCGCGGGTAACCGCACCCGCCGGCCGCAAACCCGAAGGGTGCGTGGTGCCCACACATGCCTTGTGCGGCCTCACCGCGTCAGCCCCCGTGCGAGACGGGGCTGATCAGGATCTGCCCCGGACGAACTTCGGCGCCCGACATTGCATTCAACTCGACGATCCGGTCGACCACCTGGGCGACGGGCGCCTCGGGCGCCACCCGCGCCGCGACGTCACCGAGGGACTCCCCGCGACGAACCTGCACCGAATCCGTCGAGGTCGGGACCGAATCCGTCTGAGCCATCCTCAGGTTGGCGATCGCATCGAGGCCGGCGACCACGCCGGCGGTGATGACGAAGGTCGCGACGACGGCGGACAGTCCCGACGTCGCGCGTTTGCGGCCGTGGGACGGGCCGGCCGCCCGGGACACCTGCGTGCCGGCGTTTCCGTGCCGAGGCGCCGAGCCGTAATGCACCGCACCCGCCGCCGGGCGTGTGGTGTTGCGCTGCCGTTGCTGTCCGCGCGACCCCGTCGACACGAATGTATCGACCGACCGGACGCCCGACGCTGCCGGACGCCGCTCGATCTCGATTCCCGAAGCGTCGGCCCGCACGTACACGGCACGCCCCCCGGTCACCTCCCCGAACGCTCGTGTCGTCCGCTGCTGCGAAAGTGCCGTTCCCATCCGAACCCTCCTGCGAATCGTCGAATCGTTGCAGCTCGCCGTGCTGTCGGAGACCACGCGAACCGCCCACCCTTCACCCTGTTCGATCATGCGTTCGATAGAACAGATATTCGATTTCTACCACGCGGGTCCGACAAAGTCACCAGAATCGCCGACACGGCTCGAACAGATGTTTGAAGTAGCCGACCGATCGGGATAGATTCGACACACCAACCGATACGCATGCGACGTATCCGCGAAGGAGGAGGCGCACCCACGATGAAGGACGACAGCACGAGCACCTCGAGCCGTTCCGGGAGCCCGTCCTCCGGGAACCCGGCGGCCGACGAGGCGACGGCCACGCTCGATGCCTCCCAGCTCACACCGCGCCAACGGAAGGTCCTCGAGGTGATCCGGGCGTCGGTGGCGGAGCGCGGTTACCCCCCGAGCATCCGTGAAATCGGGGACGCGGTGGGCCTGACGTCCACGTCGTCCGTCGCGCACCAGTTGCGAACGCTCGAGCGGAAGGGCTTCCTGCGGCGCGACGCGAACCGGCCCCGCGCCGTCGACGTTCGCGGCCTGGACGGCATCGAGGATGCCGCCACCGAGCGCGACGGATCCGGCGACCGCCCCGCCCCCACGTTCGTGCCCGTCCTGGGCCGAATCGCGGCCGGCGGCCCGATCCTGGCGGAGGAAGCAGTAGAGGATGTCTTCCCGCTACCTCGCGAGCTGGTCGGCCAGGGCTCGCTCTTTCTGCTCAAGGTGGTCGGCGAGTCGATGATCGACGCCGCGATCTGCGACGGCGACTGGGTGGTGGTCCGGCAGCAGAACGTCGCCGAGAACGGCGACATCGTCGCGGCGATGATCGACGGCGAGGCGACGGTCAAGACGTTCAAGCGGACGGGCAAGGACGTGTGGCTGATGCCCCACAACCCCCTGTTCGAGCCCATCCCCGGTAACGACGCCGCCATCCTCGGCAAGGTCGTCACCGTGATGCGCAAGCTCTGACGACACGAGAAAAGGGAGAGGGGACCGCGTCGCGGTCCCCTCTCCCTTTTCCGATCGGTCGGGTCAGCCCAGGTTCAGGCCGCGCCCGATGATCTCCTTCATGATCTCGGTGGTTCCGCCGTAGATCGTCTGGACCCGCGAGTCCATGTACGCCTTGGCGATCGGGTACTCCCGCATGTAGCCGTAGCCTCCGTGCAGTTGCAGGCACCGGTCGATGAGCTTGACCTGGGCCTCCGTCGTCCACCACTTGGCCATCGCCGCCTCCTGCACCGACAGCTTGCCGGCGTTGAGCTGCTCGATGAACTTGTCGACGAGAACCCGCACCGCGGTGGTCTCGGTGGCCAACTCGGCGAGAACGAAGCGGGTGTTCTGGAAGCTGCCGATCGACTTGCCGAACGCCTTGCGGTCGCGGCAGTACTGGATGGTCATGGCGAGGCAGGACTCCATCGCGGCGGCGGCGACGACGGCGATCGACAGGCGTTCCTGCGGCAGGTTCTGCATCAGGTAGATGAACCCCATGCCCTCCTCGCCGAGGAGGTTCTCGGCCGGGACCCGGACGTCGGTGAAGCTCAGTTCCGCCGTGTCCTGCGCCTTGAGGCCGATCTTGTCCAGGTTGCGGCCCCGCTCGAAGCCCTCCATCCCGCGTTCGACGACGAGCAGCGAGAAGCCCTGGGCCCCCTTGTCGGGGTCGGTGCACGCGACGACGATCACCAGGTCCGCGTTGATCCCGTTGGTGATGAACGTCTTGGCGCCGTTGAGGATCCAGTGATCCCCGTCCTTGACGGCGCGGGTCTTGATGTTCTGCAGGTCGCTGCCGGTGCCCGGTTCGGTCATCGCGATCGCGGTGATCAACTCACCCGAACAGAAGCCGGGCAGCCAGCGCTGCTTCTGCTCCTCGTTCGCCAGCTTGATCAGATACGGGGCGACGACGTCGTTGTGCAGCATGAAGCCGACACCGCTGTAGCCGCCGCGGGTGGTCTCCTCGGTGATGACCGCGTTGTACCGGAAGTCTTCGACCCCGCCACCGCCGTACTCCTCGGGCACAGCCATGCCGAGGAACCCTTGCTTACCCGCCTCGACCCACACCGACCGGTCGACGATGTTCTGCTCCTCCCACTGATCGTGGAAAGGTGCGACGTGCTGGTCGAGGAATTTGCGGTAGGACTCCCGGAAGAGTTCGTGCTCGGGTTCGAACAGGGTGCGTTCCACTGCGTCTCCTCGTGTCGACTTCGCCGGCGTGCGGGCACGCAGCGGCGGACGTGCTTCCTCGACATGACCGTAAAGCGAGTCTCAGTGGCGATCCATGACCGAGACGAGCACGATTCGTGACCGTGTGGTTCGGGTCACGAATCGTGCTCGTCGAGGTGGGCGGACTAGGCGCGCCGGAGCGCGTTCAATCGGCGCATCACCGGGTAGGCGACGAGAATGCCGACCGATCCCCACGCGATGCCCCCGAGTTCGACCGATCCGATCGACAGCGTGAGGTTACCGATGCCGGCGACCAGCGCCGTGGCCACCACGGTGAGGTTGACCGGATCGGTGAAGTCGACCTTGGCGTCCATCCAGATACGGACGCCGAGCACCCCGATCAGGCCGTACAGCACCATCGTCGCACCGCCGATGACGCCGTCCGGAACCGTGAACACCAGCGCACCGAACTTCGGCGAGAACGAGAGGACGACGGCGGTGACGGCAGCCACCCAGTACGCCGCGGTCGAATAGACGCGGGTCGCCGCCATCACGCCGATGTTCTCGGCGTAGGTCGTGGTCCCGGACCCGCCGCCGGCGCCGGCGAGGGTGGTGGCGAGACCATCGGCGAACAGTGCGTTGCCGGCGAGGTCGTCGAGCGACTTGCCGGTCATCGCGGACACCGCCTTGACGTGGCCGACGTTCTCGGCGATCAGGACGATCACGACCGGCAGCGCGAGCAGGATCACGGACAGGTCGAAAGACGGACCACGCAGGTGGGGCACACCGAACCAGGCGGCCTCGCGCAACGCGTCGACCCGCTCGTCGGCGAGTCCGCCTGTGATCGCGGCGAAGACCCAACCGACGACGACACCGATGAGGATGCCGAGACGCCCGATGATGCCGGGGCCGATCACGGTGGCGAGGAGGATGCCGAGAAGCGTCACCGCTGCGATCAGCGGCTGCGCCTGGAACGATCCGGCGGCGGTGGGCGCGAGATTGAGCCCGATCAACGCCACCACCGCGCCGGTGACGACGGGCGGCATGACGGCGTCGATGACCCGAGCGCCGATCACCTTGACCGCGAGACCGACGAGCATCAGCACGACGCCCGCGGCGACGACGCCACCGAGCTGGGCGGCGGGGCCGTCACCGGCGGCCGCGGTGAGCGGAGCGATGAAGGCGAACGACGACCCGAGGTAGCTCGGGATCCTGCCGCGGGTGATGAGCAGGAACAGTGCGGTGCCGATGCCGGAGAACAGCAGCGTCGTCGTCACCGGGAAGCCCGTGATCGTCGGCACGAGCAGCGTTGCACCGAACATCGCGATCACGTGCTGCATGCCGATGCCGATCGTGCGCGGCCACGACAGCCGCTCGTGCGGCGCCACGACCGCTCCGTCGCTGATCCGCCGGCCGTCGCCGTGCAGCGCCCATCCGAACATCCCGGTGCCGGCTTCCCGTTCGGGCGCGCTTCCCGCGCGGTCCTCTGTACTCGTCACAGTTGGCCAATACTAGGGCCACCGCCTGCGGCGATACACCACCGCACCGCCCTTGCCCGCTCGAATCACATCCGTACCGAGTGCGCGGTCCGGTGCCGGTCGCGCACACGAGCGCGGCCGCCCACCCGCCGGACGGTGGGCGGCCGCGTTCTCCCCCACAGCTCGGTCAGCTCGCCGGGACCATCGGGTACGTGCGATCGACCCCGTTCCCCTCGACCCGCACGGTGAGCGGAGTTTCACCGTTCCACACGTGTGCGGCCACCGACGCGGACGAATCGACCGGAATGCTCACCGGACCGCCGGTGGTCACGTCCCGATCCCGAACGCCGTCCCGGTGCCGGACATCGAGCTTCAGAGATCCCGGGAGCCCTACTCCACGGAGGGCGTACACGTAGTCGCCGTCGGTCTCGCGAGCCACCGACAGGGTGCTTCCCGGCAGCACACGCAGGCCGGTCCCCACCGCCGCCACCGACCAGTTCGCCTGCTCGCTGGCCAGTCTCAGCGTCGGCGCGAGGACGGAGTTACTGCTCAAGTCGAGCTTGCGCTGGTCCTGATCGACCTTCACCGAGGTCCGCGCTCCGGGCGAGAGTTCGATGTCGTCGATCTCGTTGATCCAGCCGTCACCGTAGAGGGAGATGTCGACGTCCGCCGCCGGGCCTGCAGGGACACCGTCCAACGTCATCTCGAACGCGACGCCGGCCGGAACCCGGAATGTGTTCGTGTTCCGGTTGTCGAAGATCTCGACCTGCTCGAGTCCCTCGATTTCACCCCCGCCGGGCGCAGTGATGTCGAAGTCCCAGTCGATGATCGTGCCGTCACGATTCTTCGCGTTGTCCTTCACCACGACGAGTACCGAATCGTCACCCTCGTCCTTGCAGATCAGGCATTCGTGGACCGCGGGTGTCTGCGGAAGCTGGAAGAGGTTCATCGGATTGTCCGGAGACCCGATGAACCGGTATTTGCTCTCCGCCGGGACCAACGCTGTCGTGTAGTACCAGGTTTCGGCGCCCGGGTTGGCCACGATCATGTTCTCGACGCCGGGGAAGTTGTTGTCGTACACGACGATCCCGATCCTGCCGTCACCGAGGTCACGCACCGCGATCGGCGTTACCGCGTGACCACCGACACCCTCCTGGAAGATTGCGAGCAGGTAGTTCTCACCGCGGTCCCAGGCCGCCTCGAGTTCCTCGACGATCCCGGCGACCGGGAAGGCCGCCCGGGCACTGTTGGTGGGCGGAGAGTACTGGGTGCTCGCGTACCGAGTGATCAACCCGTCGAGCAGATCTGACGGCGGCGCCTCGTAGACGCTCAGGCCGGCGGGCAGGTAGTCCGCCTTGTCGAGTTGCCCGGTTGCGAACAGGCCCGCCAGCGCGGCGAAGCCGAAACAGTGCCCGCCGCCCGCATTCTCGTTCATATCCGCCTGGAGTGCCTGGCCGGTCGCTGTCAGAACGCAACCGTCGTCGACGATTCGTGCGCAGATACGGTCGCCGTACAGCGTCTGCATCATCGAGGGCGTCAGGCCCCGCCGATGAGTCGCGTCGGCACTCCCCCAGTTCGCGAACGAGAACCCGTCGCGCTTGACGTCGAATCCGCTGGTCGCGATCAAAGTGCCCGCGGTGGGATCGACCGGCTCGTACGATTCGCTGGACTCGGACGACCCCAGTGAGGAGCCGAGGGAGCCGCTCGACCCGAGAACGCTCGCGGGAGGTGCTGCGCCCGCCGTCGTGGCGAATGCCGATAGAGAAAGAACTGCCGTGAAGACCGCTGCCCAGAGCCGTCGCACTGTGCCTCCCTGTTCATTTTTCCTGTCGCCCATTGAAATCCGGCAGGCGGGACGCTAGCGGACAACCATCTGAAATCAACCGATTGACCGGTTTACGTGGGCGCGAGTCGCGTCATTCGCAGAAGGTGTCTCCTCCGATCCGACGCGTTCGCCGCGGGGAGGTCAGTGCCGACGTGAAGGATCAGTGCCGGCGGGGACGCGAGCGTCGCCACACGAGGCCGAACGTCGCGAGCCCGGCCACGAGTGCACCACCGAGAAGGACGGGCGTGGACCACTGCGCGGCTCCGTCGTCCGGGCCGGCGCCGTCGGACGCCTCCGTCGTGTCGGACGCGGCCGGTTCCCCTGTCGACGCCGAGAGCGATACCGAACTGCCGGACCACGATTCGTTGCGGGTCAGGTCGACCGCGCCGGGCAGAACCTGCAGCGGGGGCAGCGGACCGCCGGCGGATTCCGATCCGGCAAGCAGGTCGCCGCCCGGAGTGAACGCAATGGCCTCGCCCTGCGGCTGATTCGGCAACGCCACCCGCACCGGGGTGGTCGTGGTCAGTGCCCGCGCGAGGTCGCCGTCCGGGGCCGAGAACAGGTAGACGTCTGTGTACGTGCGCAGCGCGGCAACGGTGCCGTCGGCGCTGACGGCACCGCCTGTCACCAACGTCGATCCGCCGACGGGCACGGGACCACCCGGTGTCGTCGTCGGTCCGATTCGCAGCTCACCGACCCGCTCGAGCGCGGTCGGCCCGGGCGAGGCGAGGCCGTCGACCGACACTCCGCCGGCCGGTCGGTACACACCGTTGGCGACGAGGACTTCCTTCGTGACGATCAGCGGCACGCCGTCCCGCTGCATCAACAGCGCCTCCGCATCGTGGGGGCCGTCGGGATACGTGAGCCGGTGCAACTGCCCGTCCCCCGACGCCGGATCCAGGGCGATCAGCGCCACCGTCGACCGGGCGCGCAGGTTGTCGCCGGTGTCGGCGAGCCACAACCGGCCGTCCGGGCCGACCCCCATGTCCTCGATGTCGTACGGGTCGACCGGAACGGGCACGGTGCCGGTCACCGCACAGTTCCCGTCGAGCACGACGACGGCGTCGTCGGTGCCGCTGTCGCCGATGCCGTATGTCTTCCCGTCCAGCACCGCCAGCCCGGACAGCTCGGCGAGGGCCGGATCGGTCGGGGTGCAGACCGGCTCGAACCGGGCGTTCGGCAACAGCACGCCGGAACCGCTGCTCTGCGCCGCCGCCGGACCGGCGAGCGACAACGAGGGAACAAGAGCGGCCGCGGCACCGGCCACCGCGAGCCGGGTAGCGACGCGTCGTCTAGCCGCGCCCCGCGAACTCGTCCAGTGCCGAGGCGAGCGATTCGGGGACCCGCACTCGCATGCGGGTGCCGTCCTCCTCGTGGGTGGTGTCGAGGATCTGGCCGTCGGAGTGGATGCGTGCGACGAGGTCGCCTCGCGAGTAGGGCACGAGCACGTCGACCTCGACTTCCGGTCGTCGAACGATCTCGCCCAGTCGCGTACGGAGCTCATCGATGCCCTCCCCGGTTCGGGCGGACACGAACACCGCGCCGGGCAGGAGCCCGCGCAGCTGGGTCAGTACCACCGGGTCCGCGGCGTCGATCTTGTTTACCACGATCAACTCGGGCGGAGCGGTCGTATCGTTCTCGCGGATCACCTCGGTGACGACCTCGCGAACGGCCTTGATCTGGTCCGTCGGCAGCGGGTCGGACCCGTCCACGACGTGCAACAACAGGTCGGCGTCGGTGACCTCCTCGAGCGTCGACCGGAACGCCTCGACCAGCTGGGTGGGCAGGTGGCGCACGAAACCGACGGTGTCGGTGAGGACGTACTCACGGCCGTCCTCGAACGACGCCTGCCGGGTCGTCGGATCCAAGGTCGCGAACAGCGCGTTCTGGACCAGCACACCCGACCCGGTGAGGGCGTTGAGCAGGCTCGACTTGCCGGCGTTGGTGTATCCGACGATCGCGACGGACGGGATCTCGCTGCGCAGGCGGTGGCTGCGCTTGGTGTCGCGCGCCGCCTTCATACCCTTGATCTCGCGCCGCAACTTCGCCATCCGCTCGCGGATGCGCCGGCGGTCGGTCTCGATCTTCGTCTCGCCGGGACCGCGCAGGCCGACGCCGCCGTTACTGCCGGCACGGCCACCGGCCTGCCGGGACATCGACTCGCCCCAGCCGCGCAGCCGCGGCAGCATGTACTCCATCTGCGCCAGCGCGACCTGCGCCTTGCCCTCTCGGGACGTCGCGTGCTGGGCGAAGATGTCGAGGATCAGCGCCGTCCGGTCGATCACCTTGACCTTGACGACCTTCTCCAGCGCGGTGAGCTGGGCAGGCGTGAGCTCGCCGTCGCAGATCACGGTGTCGGCACCGGTCGCGAGAACCACCTGCCGCAACTCGTCGGCCTTTCCGGAACCGATGTAGGTGGCTGCGTCGGGCTTGTCGCGCCGCTGGACCAGACCCTCGAGCACCTCGGAGCCGGCGGTCTCGGCGAGCGCCGCGAGCTCGGCCATGCTGGCGTCGGCCTGAGCGGCGGTGCCGGACGTCCAGACGCCGACGAGCACCACACGTTCGAGACGCAGCTGCCGGTACTCGACCTCGGTGACGTCGGTGAGCTCGGTGGACAGACCCTGAACACGCCGCAGGGCGCTGCGCTCGTCGAGCTGCATCTCGCCGACGGACGGCGCCGAGTGGTCGTCGAAGTAGTCAGCCTCGTCGGAGGCCGTGTGCTCGGCGGTGTCGTCCGCCGACTGGGAGTGGGTGCGATGTGTTTTCGTCATACACCTTCATGGTCCCACGAAGCGCGAGTGCGGTGCACGCCGATTTCGGTCCGGCCCCGGCGCCCCGGGCCCGACGCCGATCATCCCAGCTCGGTCCACCAGCGGTCGTCGATCCGACCGGCGGCGACCAGCATCGACGGACCGCGCAGTGCGGCGCGGCCACCGTCGACCGAAACCTCGACGCGACCACCGGGGACCCGCACCTCGACCTTGCCGTCGGCGTCACCGTGCGCGCGCAGCGCGGCCACCGCGGCCGCGACCGTGCCGGTGCCGCAGGACCGGGTCTCCCCCACACCACGCTCGTGGACGCGCATCTGCACGGCCCCGTCGACAAGCGCGGTCAGGATCTCGATGTTGACGCCCTCGGGGAAGAACCCGGGGTCGAATCCGGGCGCGGCCGTGAGGTCGAGCGACGCGAGCGACGCCGGGGTCATGTCGGGATCGACGCAGGCGAGATGCGGGTTGCCGACGTCGATGCCGATGCCTTCGAGAACACGTCCGCCGACCGTCGCGGTGGAGGTTCCGAGCTCGCGCACCCGGCCCATGTCGACGGTGACGTCGCCGTGGACGTGATCTGCGGAGTGCACATGTACCGGACGGGCGCCGGCCCGGCTACCCACCACGAACTCGTCGCGCAGCTCCAGCCCCGTCGCGCGCAGGTAGTGCGCGAACACCCGTACACCGTTGCCGCACATCTCGGCGATCGAACCGTCGCCGTTGCGGTAGTCCATGAACCAGTCGTCGGCGCCGACGCCCTCGGGCAGCTCGGGCAGCACACCGACCGCGGCAAGCGCACCGGCCCGCGCGACGCGCAGGAGGCCGTCCGCTCCCAGTCCTCGACGGCGGTCGCACAACGCGGCGACGCGGTGCGCCGGCAGCGCGAGATCGGCATCCGGATCCGGGAGGATCACGAAGTCGTTCTCGGTACCGTGGCCCTTGCTGAATTCCATGCCGTCAACTCTAGCGGGACGTCAGTGCTCGCCGATCGCGCGCAGCACGCCCTCCAGCAGAGCCGGATCGGCACCGTCCACCCAACGCACCCGGGGATCGCGGCGGAACCAGGACCGTTGCCGGCGCACGTAGCGGCGAGTGCCGATGAAGGTGCGCTCCAACGCCTCTGCGCGGTCGTACTCCCCGTCGAACATCGCGAGCACCTGCGCGTAGCCGATCGCGCGCTGCGCCGTCACCCCCTCCCGCAGGCCCACCCCGACGAGGCGCTCGACCTCGTCGACGAGACCCCGGTCGAACATCTGCTCGGTACGCAGCCGGATCCGTGCGTCGAGTGCGTCGGTGTCGCGGTCGACACCGAAGATCATCGTGCGCCAACGTGGTTCACCGATCTTGGGAGCCGACGCCGCGAACGGCTTGCCGGTGAGCTCGACGACCTCGAGTGCGCGCACCATGCGCCGACCGTCGGTCGGCAGGATGGAGGCCGCTGCTTCCGGATCGACCCGTTCGAGCTCGGCACGCACCGCGGCAACCCCGCCCTCGGCCAGAACCGACTCCCAGTGCGCACGAATCTGCGGGTCCGTCGCGGGGAAAGCCCATTCGTCGAGCAGGGACTGCACGTACATCATCGATCCGCCGACGATGACGGGCACCGCGCCGCGGGCCCGGATGTCCTCGACGTCGCGCACCGCGGATTCCTGGTATCGCGCGACGGTGGCGGTCTCGGTGACGTCCAGGACGTCCAACTGATGGTGCGGTATGCCGCGACGCTCGGCCACCGTCAGCTTCGCGGTGCCGACGTCCATGCCGCGGTACAGCTGCATCGCATCGATGTTGACGATCTCGCCGCCGAGTCGCTCCGCGAGGTCGAGGCCGAGATCGGATTTGCCGGTGGCGGTGGGGCCGACGACGGCGATCGGTGTCGGTCCGGGTGCCCGGGGAGAACTCACGGCAGCCACATTCCGACGTGGTAGCCGACACCGTACGGCGCACCGCTGTACGACGATTCGGCCTTCCGCGGCTGACCGGTTCCGGTCACGTCGCCGAACACGCCCGAAAGTACCTGCCAGGCAGCACGTCCGGCGAGCCCTACTGCTGCGCACAACTCCAGGTCCAGCGCTGCGAGCGCGGCCGGGTCACCGGCCGCCAGGGCCCGGTCGAGCGCAGCCTCGACGTCTGCTGATCGTTCGTCGAACGCGCCCGGGGCCTTGTCCGTCAACGTGTTCGCACCGTCGGCGATCACGAGCAGACCTTGTGCGGTGGTGGACTCGTCGAACTCGGCCCGCAGTCGAGCTCCGAGCCGCGTGCACTCGGCGGCCGGAGTGTCGGCCGCCAGCGTCCGCACCCGCACCCGGACCGACGGCGCCGCGCGCCCCCGCAGCCAACCGGCGACCAGGGCCGCGAGCGGCATGTCGGGGTCCGGTGCCGTGGGCGGGGCGTCGGACAGCGACACCGGGAGGTCGACTCCGAAACCCCGGAACGTGCCGCACGATTCGGGGGCCACGTCCGCGGGCCCGCGCCCGACCTCGGCGACACCGATCGCCGTCCACTCGACGCACGAGTCGGCCAGCCGGCCCGCCACGTCCAGCGCCGCTCGGCGCAACCGGTCGGTTTCCGACGCTGCGGCACCGGCCAATTGGGGAACCAGCAGTGGCGGCGAGGGCACGAAGGCTGCGGCTGTCAACACACTGCGCCACGGTAGTCGACCCGAGGTGACGCCCTCGGAGGGTCATACCTGTTTCAATAGTCGTGGACAGTCGCTGCACGCTCCCACCGGCCCCGACCCGAGAGGGTGCGGTGAGAGGCGACAGTGTGATGAGGCAGCCGTGACGCGCGGCAGAGACGAGGAGCTATGACCGACAGCAACGCACCCAAGCCGGGTTCCCCGAAGCCGGGCGCTGCCAAGCCCGGTGCCGCCAAGACCGCCGGCGCCCCCAAGTCCGGTCCTGCCTCGGCGCATGCCCCTCACACCGCCGCCCCCAGCAATCCGAGCCTGTTCGGCCGCGTCGACGACGACGGTACCGCCTGGGTGAAGACCGCTGACGGGGAACGACAGATCGGCTCCTGGCAGGCGGGCGACGCCGCCGAAGGCCTCGCCCACTTCGGCCGCCGCTACGACGATCTCGCGACCGAGGTGGCCCTGCTCGAGGCTCGTCTCGCGTCCGGCGCGGGCGACCCCAAGAAGACCAGGTCGGCCGCCGAGGCACTCGCCGAGACCCTGCCGACCGCGGCCGTGATCGGCGACATCGACGCGCTCAGCGCGCGACTGGCGGCGATCGTGGAAGGCTCCGAGCAGGCCGCGACACAGGCGAAGCAGGAGAAGGACCAATCCCGTCAGGAGCAGACGGCCCGCAAGGAAGCGCTCGCCGCCGAGGCCGAGCAGCTCGGGAACGAATCGACACAGTGGAAGGCCGCCGGCGACCGTCTGCGCGAGATCCTCGACGAGTGGAAGACGCTGCGCGGACTCGACCGGAAGACCGACGACGCGCTGTGGAAGCGGTTCTCGAAGGCCAGGGAGGCGTTCAACCGTCGTCGTGGCACCCACTTCGCCGAACTCGATCGGGAGCGCGCCACCGCGAAGACCCGCAAGGAAGAACTCGTCGCGCAGGCCGAGGCACTGTCGGGCTCCACCGACTGGGGTCCGACCGCAGGCGCGTTCCGTGACCTGCTCGCCGAGTGGAAGGCGGCCGGGCGTGCGCCCCGGGACGCCGACGACGCCCTGTGGCGCCGGTTCAAGGAGGCGCAGGACGTCTTCTTCGCCGCCCGCAACGCGGCCGCGTCCGAGCGCGACGCCGAGTTCGCCCAGAACGCGGTGGCCAAGGAGGAACTGCTCGCGAGTGCCGGGAACATCGACCCCGACAAGGACATCGATGCGGCTCGCGCCGCCCTGCGCGACCTCCAGGAGAAGTGGGACGCGATCGGCAAGGTCCCCCGCGAGCGCATGCACGACCTCGAGAGCAAGCTCCGCGCGATCGAGAAGCGTGTCCGCGAGGCCGCCGACTCCGAGTGGCGTCGTACCGATCCCGAGGCGCTGGCGCGTGCCGCCCAGTTCCGCGAGCGTGTCACGCAGTTCGAGGAGCAGGCCGCGAAGGCCACGGCCGCCGGCAAGACCAAGGACGCCGAGAAGGCGCTCGCTCAGGCCCAGCAGTGGCGTGAGTGGGCCGAGGCGGCCGAGGGCGCGGTCAACGAGCGCTGAGTGACGAACGAATGAGGGGTGCGACGCCGGTCGGCGTCGCACCCCTCATTCGTTCGTCCGGGCGGATCGTCCTCTCAGACGGTCCAGTCGTTGTGCGAATCCGGGTCGGCGGCGTTGCGGCGCGCCTCCTCCGCCGCGAGCTGCATGGCCGTGCGGGTCCACACCACCTTCAACCAGTGGAACGTGAGCACGATGACCGTGATCCAGCCCAGGATCAGGCCGATGCCAGGGCCCGCGCCGGACGCGTCCGCGACCGGGAGCGTCTGCCGCGACCAGATCGCCAGCATGCCGAACACCGTGGAGACCGCGGTGCCGGCGAGCGCGACCCACGCAAGCACCCAGCGCCGCGTGACGAGCGCCAGGATCGAGAACACGCCGCCGAACACCAGCGCGAGCCACACGAAGATCCGGGACGGCAACTTGACGTGCTCGTCGACGGCGGGCTGGGCGTAGATCAGCACGTCCCAGCCGTTCGCCGAGCCGGTGTGCGGCAGGGTGAACGACAGCAGCAGGACGAGGACGCACACCGCGACGACCACGGCGCGCATGCCGGGATCGATCTCGCCGGCGATCTTCTTCTCGGCCGCCTCGAAGTCCTTCTGGTACTCCTCGATGGGGTCGGGGGTGTGCCCGCCGGGGCGGTTCTCGTGGTCGGCCGCGTCGCCGCTGGCACTCATGCGTTGCATCCCATCTGTGCTGGCAGCGGCGCGGGGACACCCACCTGGGGCAGTCCCAGCCCGACGCCGATCGGTGGAGTCTTCGGGGTGACTCCACGTTCGAACGAATCACCGGCGCGGGTGCGGCGGTGCGTGAGGACGGTGTCGTCGGCGACGAGGTGGTGCGGGGCCGCCGACGTGACGACGACGGTGATGACGTCGCCGGGGCGCAGGTCGCCGTCGAGGTTGCCTTCGGGCTTGAAGTGGACCAGCCGGCCGTCCCGCGCCCGGCCGCTCATGCGCGCGGTCTCGGCGTTCTTGCGGCCGTCGCCCGCGGTCACCAACAGCTCGACCTCGGTGCCGACTAGCTTGCGGTTCTCCTCGAGCGTGATCTCCTCCTGCAGCGCGATGAGGCGGTCGTAGCGCTCCTGCACAACGGCTTTCGGGAGCTGACCGTCCATCTCCGCGGCGGGCGTTCCGGGACGCTTGGAGTACTGGAACGTGAACGCGCTGGTGAAGCGCGCCTGCCGGACGACGTCGAGGGTGGCCTGGAAGTCTTCCTCGGTCTCTCCCGGGAAGCCCACGATGATGTCGGTCGTGATGGCGGCGTGCGGCATCGCGGCGCGCACCTTCTCGATGATCCCGAGGAACTTGGCGCTGCGGTACGAGCGGCGCATCGCCTTGAGGACGCGGTCCGAGCCGGACTGCAGCGGCATGTGCAGCTGCGGGCACACGTTCGGCGTCGTCGCCATCGCCTCGATGACGTCGTCCGTGAACTCGGCCGGATGCGGCGACGTGAACCGCACTCGCTCGAGCCCGTCGATCTGCCCACAGGCGCTCAGCAGCTTCGCGAACGCGCCGCGGTCGCGCGGGAGTTCCGGATCGGCGAACGAGACGCCGTACGAGTTCACGTTCTGGCCCAGCAACGTCACCTCGAGCACGCCCTCGTTCACGAGCGCCTGGACCTCGGCGAGAATGTCGCCCGGACGACGATCGACCTCCTTGCCACGCAGCGACGGCACGATGCAGAACGTGCAGGTGTTGTTGCAGCCGACGGAGATCGACACCCATCCGGCGTACGCGGACTCGCGCTTGGCCGGCAGGGTCGACGGGAAGGCCTCTAGCGATTCGAGGATCTCGACCTGAGCTTGCTCGTTGTGCCGGGCCCGCTCGAGCAGCGCGGGCAGCGACCCGATGTTGTGGGTGCCGAAGACGACGTCGACCCACGGCGCCTTCTTGACGACCGTGTCGCGGTCCTTCTGCGCCAGGCAGCCGCCGACCGCGATCTGCATGCCGGGGCGCTCCTCCTTCACCGGCGCGAGATGGCTGAGGTTGCCGTACAGCTTGTTGTCGGCGTTCTCGCGCACCGCGCACGTGTTGAAGACGACCAGATCGGCCTGCTCCCCCGGCACGGCCTTGGTGTAGCCGGCGTCCTCGAGCAGACCCGACAGCCGCTCGGAGTCGTGCACGTTCATCTGACAGCCGTAGGTGCGGACCTCGTAGCTGCGTCCGGCATTCTGGTCGATCGTCTCCACGCATCCAAGGGTACGGCCCCCGGCAAAACCGCCTGTCGTGGCCACATTGTTCGCCCGGACCCGACCCGCGCACGTGGATCGCTCGACCGCCCGGAGACTTGATCGTTCAAGATCTACAGGCGCTAGACCAGCGGGTACGTAATGAGTCCCTATAGGGTTACGCGTTATGACGCAGCCTGAGACCACCGGAGCGGCTCCCGGTACCCCGTCGATGATCTCCATGAAGGAGGTCAACAAGCACTACGGGGACCTGCACGTCCTCAAGGACATCGACCTGGAGATCCCGAGCGGCCAAGTGGTCGTCATGCTCGGCCCGTCCGGGTCGGGCAAATCGACCCTGTGCCGCACGATCAACCGCCTCGAACCGATCGATCGCGGCTCCATCACGATCGACGGCGTACCGGTGCCGGCCGAGGGACGAGCCCTCGCCAAGCTGCGCTCGGATGTCGGCATGGTCTTCCAGAGCTTCAACCTCTTCGCCCACAAGACGGTCCTCGAGAACGTCATGCTGGCGCCGGTGAAGGTCCGCAAACTGGACAAGGCGGAGGCCAGGAAGCGCGCCCACGCACTGCTCGAGCGGGTCGGCATCGACTCGCAGGCCGACAAGTACCCGGCCCAGCTCTCCGGCGGACAGCAGCAGCGCGTCGCTATCGCGCGATCCCTCGCGATGGACCCCAAGGTGATGCTCTTCGACGAGCCCACCTCGGCCCTCGACCCCGAGATGGTCAACGAGGTCCTCGACGTCATGGTCAACCTCGCGAAGGAAGGCATGACGATGATCGTGGTCACTCACGAGATGGGATTCGCGCGCAAGGCCGCGGACCGGATCATCTTCATGGCCGACGGGTCCATCGTCGAGGACACCGACCCCGACACGTTCTTCACCGCTCCGGAGTCGGACCGCGCCAAGGACTTCCTCGGCAAGATCCTCGGACACTGACGGGGACGGACCACATCATGAAACGCATACGCATCCGAGCGCCGCGCGCGCTCGCACTCGTAGCCGCCGTCACCGCGGTCGTCCTCACCGCCTCCGCGTGCGGCAGCAGCGAGCCACGGGACGTGCTGGCCGACGCCGCCGAGGGGCAGCTGACCATCGGCACCAAGTACGACCAGCCGGGTCTGGCCCTGCGCGAACCCGACAAGACCATGACGGGGTTCGACGTCGAGGTCGCCAAGTACATCGCGAACTACCTGGGGGTACCCGAGAGCGGGATCACCTGGCGCGAGGCGCCGTCGGCGCAGCGCGAGAACCTCATCAAGAACGGTGAGGTCGATTTCGTCGTCGGCACCTACTCGATCACCGACAACCGCAAGAAGGTGATCGACTTCGCCGGTCCGTACTACGTGGCGGGACAGTCGCTGCTGGTCCGCGCCGACGACGACTCCATCACCGGAGCGGAGTCCCTCCAGGGCGGCAAGAAGCTGTGCTCGGTCTCCGGATCGACACCCGCCCAGAAGATCGCGAAGTCGTACCCGGGCGTCCAGCTGCAGCAGTTCGACAGCTACTCGTCGTGCGTCGAGGCGCTGCACCGAGGCAAGGTCGACGCACTGACCACCGACGACATCATCCTCGCGGGTTACGCCGCGCAGTATCCGGGCGAGTTCAAGCTCGCCGGCCAGCCGTTCACCACCGAGTTGTACGGCGTGGGCCTGCCGAAGGGCGAGACCGAGGCGCGCATGAAGATCAACGACGCCATCGAGGACATGATCGCGACCGGCGCCTGGCAGCGAGCACTCGAAGAGACCATGGGCGACTCCGGCTACGCGCTGCCCGCGCCGCCGTCGGTCGACCGGTACTGATGCGGAGGAGGTGACATGGGACTGATCGATACTTACGGTGACCAGCTCGTCAGTGCATTCTGGACGACGGTGCAGCTCACCTTCTGGTCGGCGCTCGGCGCCCTGATCTGGGGCACGATCCTCGCCGCGATGCGGGTCTCCCCCGTTCCGATCCTGCGGATCTTCGCGACCTGGTACGTCAACATCTTCCGCAACACGCCGCTGACACTGATCATCGTGTTCTGCTCGGTGGGCCTCTACCAGAACCTCGGCGTGCACTTCGCGCCGGAGGATTCGTCGACGTTCATCGACCAGAACAACTTCCGCCTGGCAGTGCTCGGTTTCGTCGTCTACACCGCCGCGTTCGTGTGCGAATCGCTGCGCTCGGGCATCAACACCGTGCCGATCGGACAGGCCGAGGCCGCGCGGTCGCTCGGCCTCACCTTCACCCAGGGCATCCGGATGATCGTGTTGCCGCAGGCATTCCGAGCGGTCATCGCGCCGCTCGGCAGTGTGCTGATCGCCCTGACGAAGAACACCACGATCGCCTCGGCCATCGGTGTGGCCGAGGCGTCCCTGCTGATGAAGACGATGATCGAGAACGAGGCGGACAAGCTGTTCCTGGTCTTCGGCATCTTCGCCATCGGCTTCATGATCCTGACGCTCCCCGTCGGATTCCTGTTCGGTTACCTCGGCAAGCGTCTGGCGGTGAAGCGATGACCCAGCAGTCGAGCGTTCTCTTCGACATTCCGGGCCCCCGCGCCCGGATCCGCAACCGGATCATCGCAATCGTCTTCGGCATCGTGCTGGTTGCGCTCGCGCTGTACGTGCTCAACGTGCTGGCCGACAACGGGCAGCTCGAGGCCGACAAGTGGTCGCCGTTCCTGGACCACTTCACGTGGACGACGTATCTGCTGCCGGGCCTCAAGGGCACGCTGCTGGCGGCGGCGTTGTCGATCGTCTTCGCCCTGATCCTGGGTGCGATCCTCGGCATCGGCCGGCTGTCCGACCACCGCTGGGTCCGCTGGCTCAGCGGGGCGATCGTCGAGTTCTTCCGTGCGATCCCGGTGCTGATCCTGATGATCTTCGCCTACCAGGCGTTCGCGCAGTACGGCGTCTTCCCGTCCAGCCAGTTGGCCCTCGCGGCCGTCGTGGTGGGTCTGACGCTCTACAACGGCTCGGTGATCGCCGAGATCATCCGCGCCGGCATCCTCTCGCTACCCAAGGGCCAGACGGAGGCTGCGTCCGCGCTCGGTATGCGCAAGAGCCAGATGATGCGGTTGATCCTGCTGCCGCAGGCGATCACCACGATGCTTCCGGCTCTGGTGTCGCAGATGGTCGTGGCGCTGAAGGACTCGGCGCTGGGCTACCAGATCGGCTACATCGAACTGATCCGCAGTGGTCAGCAGGCTGCGTCCTACTACCGCAACTTCTTCGCCGCGCTGATCGTGGTCGGCGTGATCATGGTGATCATCAACTTCGCGCTGACGTCGTTCTCGACGTGGCTCGAGAAGCGCCTGCGCACCGGCGGCAAGAAGGGCGGGCGACCCGCCGTCGTCCCGATCGACACCAACGAACTGGACGGCGCGCCCGGCATCGACGACTTCAGCGATACCGTGCAGTCGCGGCAGCCGCGCTGAGCCACCCGAGCATCCGAAGGGCTCGCAGAGGATTCCGATCCTCCGCGAGCCCTTCGGTTTTCGGCCCCGAACTGCCGCATACTCGAGGCATGGCCGCCGACTTCTCCTGGACGCAGGTCCTGTGGAACGTCTTCATCTTCGTGGGTGTGCCCGGCTTGTTCGGTGCTCGAGTCGTCCGATCCGTCTGGCGATCGGAGCGTGCCGAACTCGGTGGCCCGATCCCCGGGCGCACGGGCGGCCGGCTCGGGCTGTGGGCGACGGGCCTGGTCGCGTCGGCACTGGGATTCCTGGCCTGTGCGGGCTGGCTCAGCTGGTCGGCCGACTCCGCGGGTGAGTTCCGCGGACCGGCGCTTCCCGCGCCGAACAAATTCCCGACCTGGCAGGTAGTGGCGTGCGGCGCCACAGTGGTGCTGGCGTGTTTCGTTGCCGCGCACCTGTCGCGTTGGACGAAGGCGGGAGGCCTCGCCGCCGCCATAGGCACGACAGCGGGATTCACGACCGCGTTCGCCGTCGACGCGAGTCGGACGATCACCAGCCAGGAAGGAGTGGGGCTGGCGTTCTCGGTGCTGGGATGGGGCATCGGCCTGGGCGTGCTGATGACTCTCAGGGGCATCTGGTTGACCAGCCGGTACGGCCGGAGAACGCAGCGCGGGCTCTGACCGGCGCGGGCGAGAGCTCAGAGATCCGGAAGCTCGCCGGTGTCCGCCCCCAGTTCGGCCAGCTCCGCCTTGACGACCGCAAACGACAGACCCGCCGGGTATCCGCGGCGCGCAAGCATGCCGACGAGCCGCCGCATCAACCGTTCCCGGTCGTCCCGGTCGGCGATGTCTGCCGACGTGGTTCGGAGAAGCTTCTTGCGGACCAGTTCGGCGGCCCGCTCGCGCTCGTCGTCGGCGCTGATCTGCGACAGCGCCTCATTGGACGTACTGTCGTCGATTCCCTTGCGGCGCAGCTCGGTTGCCAGCGCCCGCCGCCCCTTCCCGGAGTAGGTGTGCCGGGAGTGGACCCACTGCTCGGCGAAGGCTGCGTCGTCGACCAGCTTGACCTCGGTGAGTCGGTCGAGGACCGTGTCGATCACCGCCTGCGGGTAGCCCTTCTGCGCGAGCTTCTGCTCGAGTTCCGCGCGACTGCGGGCACGGTCCGTCAGCAGCCGCAGGCACACGTCCTTCGCCCGTGCCGCCAGCGTCTCCGGGCTGCCCTTCAACTCGAATGGCTCACCGTTCTCCCCGACCCGCCGTCCACGGCCCCTGTTCGAGGCACGTCGCCGGCCGGTGGTGACGTCGTCACTGCCGTACCGGTCGTACTGACTGTCGCCGTCGCGGTGGTCGGCGGAACTGCTGTCGGCGTGGCTGCTGTGGTCGCTCATAGCTGAGGCTTCGTCTCCGGTCCGGCACTACGGCTGGACCGGAGACGTGCGTCGTCGACCTAGAAGTCGGCCTGCTCGGCGTCCTCGTCGGTCAGGACGGCGCCGATGCCGAGCTTCTCCTTGATCTTCTTCTCGATCTCGTCACGAATGTCGGTGTTCTCGAGCAGGAACTTGCGGGCGTTCTCCTTGCCCTGGCCCAGCTGGTCACCCTCGTACGTGTACCAGGAGCCCGACTTGCGGATGAAGCCGTGCTCGACACCCATGTCGATCAGCGAGCCTTCCTTGCTGATGCCCTGGCCGTAGAGGATGTCGAACTCGGCCTGCTTGAACGGCGGCGACACCTTGTTCTTGACGACCTTGACGCGGGTGCGGTTACCGACCGCGTCGGTGCCGTCCTTGAGGGTCTCGATGCGCCGGACGTCGAGGCGGACCGAGGAGTAGAACTTGAGCGCCTTACCACCGGTCGTGGTCTCGGGTGAGCCGAACATGACGCCGATCTTCTCGCGCAGCTGGTTGATGAAGATCGCGGTGGTGCCCGAGTTGTTGAGGGCACCGGTCATCTTGCGCAGCGCCTGGCTCATGAGACGGGCCTGCAGACCGACGTGGCTGTCGCCCATCTCGCCCTCGATCTCGGCTCGCGGTACCAGCGCGGCGACCGAGTCGATCACGATGATGTCGAGGGCGCCGGAACGAATCAGCATGTCCGCGATCTCGAGCGCCTGCTCACCGGTGTCGGGCTGCGAGACGAGCAGTGCGTCGGTGTCGACGCCCAGCTTGCGGGCGTACTCCGGATCCAGCGCGTGCTCGGCGTCGATGAACGCCGCGACGCCGCCGTTGGCCTGAGCATTGGCGACCGCGTGGAGCGCAACCGTCGTCTTACCCGAGGACTCCGGGCCGTAGATCTCGACGACGCGACCGCGCGGCAGACCGCCGATACCGAGCGCCACGTCCAGCGCGATCGATCCGGTGGGGATCACGGCGATGGGCTGACGAGCCTCCTCACCCAGACGCATCACCGAACCCTTGCCGAAGCTCTTGTCGATCTGAGCAAGCGCCAGTTCGAGCGCCTTGTCGCGGTCGTGTGCCTGTGGTGCCATCGTGGTCCCCTTTTCGAAGTCTCGTCCAGCGATCTGAGGTTCAGGTTAGAGCTCGGTACCGACAACTTCGCCGGCGCGAACGTTCCGAACCGCCACGATCAGCCGCTATCCGTGGACGCATCGGATACCACCAGCATAAGCGAACACGTGTTCGAGTCAATCACCGGAGCCGTTCGCTCGCGCGGCGGCGCGATCTATCGGCGCTGCGCCGGGACGTCGAACTCGTCGCACAGCGCGCGCCACACCGCCTTGGGGTCCACTCCCGCCTCGATCGCGTCGGCGGCGGTCTTCCCGCCCAGGCTCAGGATCACGTGGTCGACGAGGATGGAGTCGCCACGGACCTGCCCGAACTCGTCGCGGACGAGATCATTGAATTCGGTCAGTCGCACACATGCCACCGTAGTCGAATCGGGCGCTCGGCTCCGCGGCTCACCCGGCGACCGAGCGGCACACCTCGACGGCGTCGGCGACGTCGGCAACCCCGTCGGCAGCCCGGCGTGCGGCGGCCGCGAAGGTGGGATCGTCGAGGACGCGTCGCACACCGTCTCGGAGAGCGTCCACGGTCAACGGCCGGATCAGGACACCGCTGCCCTGCCGGACGACACGATTGGCCACCTCCCACTGGTCGCCGCCACCGGGCACGGTCACCAACGGCACCCCGGCCAGCAGCCCCTTCGCGAGCACGCCGTGACCGGCGCCGCACACCAGCGCGGACGCGTGCCGCAGCATCTCGTCCTGCCGGCCGTAACCGGCGCGCACCCAGTCGGGCAGTTCGATATCGGGCGTCTCGAACAATGTGACCAGCATCCGCACACCCAGGCCGTCGAGGGCGCGGATCGCGGTGTCGAGCATGCCGCCGGCCCCGGTGGACGCCGTGGACGGCGCGAGCACGATCAGCGGGCCCTCGCCCGGCGGCGGCTCGAGGACATTGTCGGCGGGCTCCCACACGATCGGACCCACGACATACGCATTCGCGGGCCAGTCGGGCCGGGGAACCTCGAGCGCGGGCAGCGTCGCGACCAGCCTGGCCGCCGGCCCCGGGTCGTCGAACGGTAGGCCGACACTCGCGCGTGCCTCACCACGCTGGTCCCTGCCCTTGCGGATGGCGGGCGCCGTCAGCGCCCGCAGTACCGTGTCGCGGACCCGGCCACGCATCCCCGTGCCGGCAGCGAGTCCGGAACCGATGGGCGGCAAGCCCTTCGACGGCAGGTACAGCGGATGCGGCGACAACTCCACCCACGGCACCCCCAACCGTTCGGCCGCCATGCCACCACCGACGGTGATGACGTCGGAGACCACCAGGTCAGGCCCGACGGCCCGCAGGTCCGGCAACAGTGCGGTGGAGACGTGCGCGGCCCGGCCGTGGATCTTCGACCCCGAGTCGGTGTCGTCGTCGAACTCGCGCGGTGCGAGACCGCCCAGCTTGCGGGCCTCGATCCCACTGTCGCGGGCGACATCGAGCCACCGTCCGTCCGAGAAGAACACCGGATCGTCGCCCGCGGCAACGAGTTTGCGGCACAACGCAAGGGCCGGGACGGCATGTCCGGCTTCGGGTCCGGCGACGACTGCTACGCGCATCCGGACAGCGTGCCACACCCGCTGCCCGGCACGGTTCAGCCGCGCACGAGCGGCCCGAGGGTGCGTCCGGCCAGTTCGACGATGCCCGGCTGGTGCCCGTTGGCGACGAGATTGACGATGACGCCGTCGACGCCGGTGTCGAGCACGCGTGTCTTGATCTGCTCGGCGACCTCGTCGGGGCTGCCGACGAATTGGCGGTCGGTTGCCACCGCACGTTCGGCGACCGACAGTGCAGACAGGTCGATGCCCCGGGCCAGGAGGAACTCCCGCTGCATCGCGCGGGCCTTGTCGCCGTCCTCGTCGATCATCACGAACGCGAGAAAGCTCGTCTCGAGGGTCGAACGGTCCCGGCCGGCCTCCTCGCAGCGCTGTGCGAGCGCCTCGAGCTTGCGAGGCAGTTCGACGGCGTTGGCGATGATGTTGAGGTGGTCGGCGTAGCGCGCGGCCAGCCCGAAAGTCTTCTTCTCGCCGCCACCACCGAGCAGGATCGGCAGGTCGTTGCGGATGCGCGGCTCGTTGACGGCGTTCTCGACGCGGTACCACTTGCCCTCGAACGTGGGCCGCTCACCGTGCAGCATCGGGGCGATGATCTGCAGCGCCTCGTCGAGCCGTTCGAATCGGTCGGTGAACGTACCGAACTCGAATCCGAGCTGCTGGTGTTCGAGTTCGAACCAGCCGGCTCCGATACCCAGGACCGCCCGACCGCCGCTGACGACGTCGAGCGTCGACACGGTCTTCGCGAGCATCGCCGGGTTCCGGTAGGTGTTGCCGGTGACGAGCGCGGACAGCTGGATGGACTCGGTCGCCGTGGCGATTCCGGCGAGCGACGTGTACGCCTCGAGCATCGGCTCGTCGGGCTCGCCGATGCCGGGGAGCTGATAGAAGTGGTCCATCACGAACACGGCATCGAACCCGGCCGCCTCGGCCTCGCGCGCCTGGGTGATGACAGTCGGAAACAGGTCCCGTACCGGTGTCGAGTAACTGAAATTCGGAATCTGGTAGCCCAGTCGAATACCCATGTGGGTCGACGCTACGCCGATTCCGCCGATCGGCACTTCGAATGCGTTACCACCCAGACGAATTCCGACCTCTGATGTCGCGTATGCCGTTGTCGTCGCGTATCGCGCGCAATCTGTGGACCTGGGTGGTCCTCCTCGGTCCGACCGGCCGAACGACCTGGACGGGCGCGAACAGGTTCTTCGACGTGGTCGACCCACAACCCCCTGGTGAACGCTCAGTGCCCGCCCAGCGCGCGCTCGGCCGCCGGAAGCGCCCGCTCACGGTCTGCTGCGACGAGACCGATCCGGGTGCGCCTGTCGAGGAGATCGTCGACGTCGAGCGCGCCCTCGTGGCTGACCGCGAACGCCAGTTCCGCGTGGGTGACGTCGATGCCGTCGGCGATGGGGCTGAGCTCGCCGCAGTCGGCGACGAGGCCGGCCTCGCTGCCGTACCGCGCCAACAGCGGGGCAGGCAGGTTGCGCGGCGCGGTCCGGTCCGCGCCCACCGCCCGCAGATCCGTCGTCACGCACGGGCCGGCGGTCAACCCGCCCGCCGCGATCGCGGCATCGACCGCGTCCTGCGCCATCTTGCGGTAGGTGGTGAGCTTGCCGCCCACGACACCGACGACGCCGTTCGACGAGCGGAGTACCGCGTGATTGCGGGACAGGTCCGCCGTCTCCCCCTCGCCGGTGTCGAGCAGCGGTCGCAGCCCCGCGAACGTGCCGAGCACGTCGGACCGGGTGACGGGCGTCGCGAGCGCAGTGTTGACGGTGTCCAGCAGAAAATCGATCTCGCTGTCGGAGGCGACCGGGACATCGGGAATCGCACCGTCGACGGCCTCGTCGGTGAGCCCCAGATAGACCCGCCCCAGTTGGGCGGGCAGCGCGAACACGAAACGGTTGGTCTCCCCCGGGATCGGCACGGTCAGTGCGGCGGTGGGGTTGCCGAGTAGTTCGGCGGGCAGCACCAGGTGGGTGCCGCGGCTGGGCTTGAGACGGATGTCCGGGTCGACCTCGCCGGCCCACACCCCCGCAGCATTGACGACGGCACGTGCCCGGATCGTCAGTTCCTCGCCGGTCAGCTCGTCGCGCAGACGGGCCGAGTCGCCGGTGACGTCGTAGGCGCCGACGCGGGTGAGGACGGTGGCGCCGTGCGCCGCGGCGGTGCGGGCGAGCGCGACGACGAGCCGGGCGTCGTCGACGAGTTGCCCGTCGTACGCGAGCAGGCCACCACGTAGTCCGTCGCGCCGCACGGCCGGAGCGAGCTGCGCGGCGCGCTCGGCGTCGACCCGGCGGGATCGCGGCAGCACCGACGACGGCGTCCGGGCGGTGACGCGCAGCGCGTCGCCGGCGAGGAATCCCACCCGGACCAGCGACTTCTCGAACATGCTCACCGACGGCAGCAGCGGCACCAGCTGCGGCAGCGCCCGCACCAGGTGCGGTGCGGTACGGGTCATGAGGATGCCGCGTTCGACGGCGCTCTCGCGGGCGATCCCGACGTTGCCGGACGCCAGGTAGCGCAGTCCGCCGTGCGCCAGTTTGGAGCTCCAGCGGCTCGTGCCGAAGGCGAGGTCGTGTTTGTCGACCAGAACCGTGCGCAGCCCCCGCGACGCCGCGTCGAGCGCGGTGCCGACCCCGGTGACGCCGCCACCGATCACGAGGACGTCGACGTCACCGCGGTCGCCGAGGCTGTCCAGCTCGCGCCGGCGCCGGTCGGCATGGAGCGCGGACTTCGGGTTGTCCTGCACGGTGGTTCCTCCTGGTCGTGGTGCTGGGGATGCCGCGTCAGCGCGGCGCGAGGTAGGTGTCGACCGCGACCGCCAGTTCTGCGGTCAGGGCTTCCGGGGGCAGCACCTCGGCCACCATCCCGGCCGACTGAACGGCCGACTGCGCGATCAACAGCACCATCGCGGCGATGTGGACGGGATCGCCCGCGCGGATCGATCCGTCGATCTGGCCCGCGGCAACCGCCTGCGAGACCCGCTCGACGATGGCTCGCTGGCTCGTGCCGAGGCGGTCGACGATGTAGGTCATCAGCAGGTCCGGATCCGACCGCAGGATCTTCACGAACAACGGGTGCTCCCGCATGCCGGTGGCGACCTCGACGACGGCGCGCACCAACTGGACCCGGGCGCGCTCGTCGCCGTCCATGTCGGGGATGACGACGCGGATCTCCCGTGTCAGCAGGTCGGCGACGACGGCCCGGGTGTCGGGCCAGCGCCGGTACACGGTGGGACGGCTGACGCCCGCGCGGCGCGCCACCTCGGCGAGCGTCGTGCGGCGGAGACCGAAGTCGAGCACACACGAGCGCGCCGCGTCCAGGATCTGGTCGTCGACGCTGGGAGCGTCCGAAAGCTCGTTACAAATAGACATCGTGTGTAACACTGTAACGCATGTCCGACGCCTTCGTCCCCGAGTCCCCCACCACCCCTGCCCCCGCCATGGAGTGGGACGCCTGGGGTGTCGCAGAGTTCCGGCGCCACCTCTCGCCGCAGGTCACCGCACTGCTCCAGCAGGCACTCGGAGTGTCCGCCGAGCAGTCCCCGCCACCGGAGGAATCCGACGCGATCGTGCGCGAGAGCGCGCTCGGCGCCCCGCTCGTCCACGCCCTCGAGGACCTCCTCGGTGTCGACAACGTCCGCACCGACGGCCCCACCCGCCTGCGCCACGCCGGCGGCAAGAGCACGCCGGACCTGTTGCGCCGCAAGTCGACCGGCGAGCAGGACGCCCCCGACGCAGTGCTGCTGCCCGGCACGCACGACGAGGTTCTCGCGCTGCTGCGGTTCTGCGCGGCCGAGGGCATCGCCGTGGTGCCCTTCGGTGGCGGCACCAGCGTCGTCGGCGGCGTCGACCCGGTCCGCGGCCGCTTCGGGTCCGTCGTGGCACTCGACCTGCGCCGCCTCGACGCGCTCGTGGACCTCGATGCGGTCTCCGGCGTCGCGACCCTCCAGGCGGGGGTGACAGGTCCGCAGGCCGAACAACTGCTCGGCGAGCACGGCTTCTCTCTCGGCCACTTCCCGCAGAGCTTCCAGTTCGCGACCATCGGCGGGTTCGCCGCGACCCGGTCGTCCGGCCAGGCCTCCGCCGGCTACGGACGCTTCGACGACATGGTCGAGTGGCTGCGCGTCGCGACGCCGTCGGGCACCCTCGACCTGGGCCGCGGTCCCGCCTCCGCGGCCGGCCCCGACCTGCGTGAACTGTTCGTCGGCTCGGAGGGCACGCTCGGCATCATCACCGAGGTGGGTCTGCGCGTGCACCCGGTCCCGGAACGCACCGCCTACCAGGCGTGGTCGTTCCCCGACTTCGAGACCGGTGCCGCCGCGCTGCGGGCCGTCGCCCAGTCGGGTTCCGCGCCGACCGTGATGCGGCTGTCCGACGAGGCCGAGACCGGGATCAATCTGGCTCTGTCCGGCGACGTCGGCGGCGACAGTCCGACGTCGGGCTGCCTGGCGATCACGACCTTCGAGGGCACCGATGCGCACGTCGACGCCCGCTACACCGAGGCCACGGCGCTGCTGGCCGCCGCAGGCGGCACCGCCCTCGGGGAGGCTCCGGCGCAGGCCTGGGAGCACGGCCGCTTCAACGCCCCGTACCTGCGGGACGCACTGCTGAACGCCGGCGCGATCGCCGAAACCCTCGAAACCGCCACGCGCTGGTCCAATCTGACGAACCTCCGCTCGGCCGTCACCACGGCGCTGACGGAATCACTTGCCGCGCAGGGCACCCCGGGGATCGTGATGTGCCACATCTCGCACACCTACCCCACCGGCGCATCGCTGTACTTCACGGTGGTCTGCGCCCAGGCCGCGGATCCGCTGGCTCAGTGGGCCGCCGCCAAGCGCGCGGCGGGCGACGCGATCGTCGCCGCCGGCGGCACCATCACCCACCACCACGCGGTCGGCGTCGATCACCGTCCGTGGATGGGCAGCGAGGTGGGCGATCTCGGCGGCCGGGTCCTGCGGGCAGTCAAGGACGCAATCGATCCCGCCGGAATCCTCAACCCTGGCAAGCTGATCCCATGACGCGATCGGTCACCGTCCTGACCAACCCCGCCGCGGGCAGCGGCCACGCCTCGTGGGCGTCCGCCGCTGCCGTCACCCGACTGCGCGAGCGGGGCGTCGCCGTCACCGAGATCGAGGGCAGCTCCGCGGAAGAGGCGCTCGATCTGGCACGCAAGGCCGTCGCCGAGGGCACCGACGCTCTCGTCGCCGCCGGCGGCGACGGTGTCGTCAGCATCGCGTGGCAGGCCCTCGCGCAGACCGGAACACCGCTCGGAATCGTTCCCGGAGGCACCGGCAACGACCATGCGCGCCTCTTCCACATCCCGGTCGACGATCCGGTGAAGGCCGCAGACATCGTCGCGGCGGGCGAGGTCGCCACCGTCGATCTCGCCCGCGCCGGTGAACGCTGGTTCGGCACCGTGTTGTCGAGCGGGTTCGACGCGCTCGTCACCGACCGCGCGAATCAGATGCGATGGCCCAAAGGCCCGATGCGGTACAACCTCGCGATGATCGTGGAACTCGCGCAACTGAAGCCGATCCCCTACCGGATCGTCCTCGACGACCGCACGATCGAACTCGACGCGACCATGGTGTCCGTCGGCAACGGGACGTCGTACGGCGGCGGCATGCTCATCACGCCACACGCGAAGCTCGACGACGGGCTGCTCGACGTCACGGTCGTGAAGTCGGGCGGCCGGTTCAAGCTGGTGCGGCTGTTCCCGACCGTCTACAAGGGCACCCACGTCGAACTCGACGAGGTCGAGACGTACCGCACCCGGAAGCTGCGACTCGAGACCGGCATCCCGGTCACCTCGTACGCCGACGGCGAGTTCGTCGGGCAGTTGCCGATCGACGTCGAGGCCGCCCCGGGGGCCGGACGCGTCATCGTCGGTGCGCCGCTCGGCTGAGCGTCAACCGCCGAAGACGTACAACTCGAACCCGACGGCGCGTTCGGCATCGAAGCCCGGTCGGGGCGCGGTGGCCATCTCGATCTGGCGGGCCGCCTGTTCCAGGACCGGTTCGGCGCTGAGGGCCGTGAGGTACGCGTTGTGCTCGCACAGCGACCGAACCGCCCGTTCGACGGTGGCGGTGACGTCCACCGCATGGGTGATCCCGACCATCGCATTGACGGCTGCCCAGCGCGCGCCCGTCCAGGGCGGCTCGACGAGTTCCGGGAAGATCCACTCGTTGGCGGCGTCGGCGACGGCGTCGAGCACCGCGAGCCCGACGGCGCGGTGGTCGGCGCTGTTGAGGACGCCCGGGCCCCACGTCTCTCGGAAGTTCGCCGTGACCACCATCTCGGGCCGATGCTGCCGGATGACCCGTGCGAGGTCCATCCGCAGCTGCGGCCCGTACTCGACGGTGCCGTCGGGATAACCGAGGAATTCGACCTCGGTCACGCCCACCACGGCGGCCGAGGCTCGCTCCTCGTCCTCGCGCAGCGGGCCGCACTGCCGGGGGTTCAGGCCCGCGATCCCCGCCTCGCCACTGGTCACCAGGACGTACCGGATGTCCTTGCCCTGGTCGGTCCAGCGGGCCACCGCCGCGGCAGCGCCGTATTCGATGTCGTCGGGGTGGGCGACGATCACCAGCCCACGCTGCCAGTCCTCGGGAATCGGCTCCATGAGGTCAGCATGCCCCGACCGGGGTGCTCGTGCGCGCCGAAATCCGCAGATCCAGCCACCACACGACGAGGACCGCGACAGACAGGCCGACGCCCGCCCAGCACACTCCCGCCCAGCCGTGAGTGGCCCACAGCAGCGAACCGAGCGCCGATCCGGCCGCGCCGCCGACGAAGTAGCCGGTCATGTACACCGCCGTGACGCGGGAACGCGCTTGCGGCGCAAGGGCGTAGATGACGCCCTGATTGCTCACGTGCACGCACTTGAGCGCCACATCGGAGATCAGCACCGCGAGTACGAACGCGATCAGGCTGCTCGCCCCGAGACCGAACAACGCCCACGACGCGATCAGCACCGCTGCCCCGACGCCGGCCGTGGCGCGGGCGAAGCCGCGGTCGGCCAGGCGTCCGGCGACGTTCGCCATCACCGCGCCCGCCACACCGGCGAGGCCGACGAAACCGATCGCGACGTCGTCGAGCCCGAACGGCGGCGCGGCGAGCACGAAGGCCATCGCGGCGAACACCGTGCTCGCGGCGGCGAAGCTCAGGGCACTCATCGCGGTCGCGGTACGCAGCCGCGGATGTTGCCGCAGCAGTGTGCCCATCGACGCGAGGATCGCGCCGTACCCCAGTCCGTGGTCGTCGCGCGACGTCGGCAGTGCGCGCCACAACAGTGCGGCGATCAGCAGCATCGCTACCGCGCTCACGCGGTACACCGTCTGCCAGCCGCCCAGCGGGGTGAGCAGTCCGGCCACGCTTCGGGCCAGCAGGATTCCGACCATGAGACCGCTCATGACCGTGCCGACCGCCGTGGCGGCCCGTCCGGGTTCGGCCAGTGCCGCCGCGAACGGGACCAGAACCTGCGCCGCCACCGAGAACAACCCGGCCGTCGCGGTCCCGATCATGAGCCAGCCGATCGAGGGCGCGAACCCGCACACCCCCTGCCCGAGCGCGGCGAGAACCATCAGACCGACGCTCAGCCGCCGACGGTCGACCAGGTCACCCAGCGGGACGAGGAAGAGCAGCCCGAGACCGTAGAACACCTGCGACAGCGTGACGGTGACGGCCGCCGTGGACTGCTCCACGCCGAGCGCACCGGCGATCGAGTCGAGCAGCGGCTGGTTGAAGTAGTTGCCGCCCACGCACAGTCCGCACGCGACGGCCATGACGAGCAGCAGTCCGGGAGACAGTGTGGGGCGGGGGGTTCGGCTTTCGATGACGCTCACCGAGCAATTCTTTACCCCGGGTAATCATCTGTCTAACATCTGAATCAGATCGAACCGATCTCTGGTTGCGATCAATCGGAGGAGAGCTATGGAACTACGACAGTTGCGCTACGCGATCGCCGTGGCCGAGGAGCGACACTTCACCCGCGCCGCGAACCGGCTCCACGTCGCCCAGTCCGCGCTCAGTCACCAGGTGCAGCAACTCGAACACGAACTCGGCACCGCGTTGTTCACGCGGACGAGTCGCCGCGTGGAACTGACCGACGCCGGCGAGGCGTTCGTGCTGCGCGCTCGCGAGGTACTCGCCGCTACCGAACGACTGCGCGGCGACGTCGCCTCGACCGAGGAGGCGGTCACCGGCACGTTGCGGATCGGCACCATCACGACGCTCACACAGATCGACCTGGCCGCACACCTGCGTTCGTTCCTCGATACACATCCCGGAGTGGACGTGCACGTCGTCTCGGCTATGAGCGAGTCGATAGTCGCGCAGGTGGAGGCGGGCGAACTCGACCTCGGATTCATCGGCCTGTGGCACACCCGACCGCGTGCCGGGCTCACCGCGCGCGTGCTCGGCACCGAGCAACTCGTCGCGGTCGTCGCACGCGATCACCCGTGGGCGACGCGCACCACCGTCACCCTCCTCGACCTGGCGAGTGTGCCGACCGTCGACTTCCCGGAGGGCACCGGGGCCAGGCGGCAGAGCGACGACGCGTTCACCATGGCCGGGCTTCCCCGCAAGGTCGTCGCGCAGGCCGGGTCGGCGAGCCTGGTCGCCGCGCTCACCGAAGCCGGCACAGGCGTGGGCTTCCTCCCGGAGTCCGATGCCGTCACCCGGCCCGGCCTGCACCTGCTGCGTATCGCCGACGCCCCTATTCGCACCGTGCACATGATCAGCAAGCCGACGCTCGTCACGCCGCCGGGCCGCGCCTTCGCCGATCTGGTCGAGCGACACCTCGGCGGCGACAGCTAGAACCGCGAGTTGTCGGACCGCTCGGACGATCCCGACATCGCCTTGAACAACATGTAGAGCCCGAAGACGATCGCGCTCACCACGAGGATCCCGAACAGCCCCTTGACCAGGGCTCCGATCAACGCGAAGGCGATCCAGACCACTGCCACGGCGCCGACGATCTTCCAGAACACGATGTGCCTCCTGTGGGTCCTCTCCGACGATCCTACGACCGCCGCACCATGATGCTGTCACGGTGCATACCGGAAAGCAGCAGCTCAGCGCCAAGATCGGGGAAAGATGGGGGAAGACCCTGAGAGCGCCGAGCGGGAGGGAATGCGCCCGCACCCGTCGCTTGACATAAGCTCGCCAGGTTGACCCCGATCCCGTCCCGCGAACCACGAGGAGCAGTAGGTAGCCGTGTCGTCGACCTCCACCACGGGCACTCCCCGGAACACCGCGCGCGATCTCGCGCAGATCGCCGTCTTCGCGGCACTCATCATCGCGCTGGGCCTGCCCGGGACGATCAACGTCGGCGGGTCCGCGGTTCCGATCACCCTGCAGACCCTCGGGGTCATGCTCGCCGGCGCACTGCTCGGCCCCCGCAAGGGCACCCTCGCGGTCCTCACCGTGATCGTCCTCGGCCTCGCCCTGCCGGTCCTCGCCGGTGGTCGCACGTCGCTCGTGTCGCTGTCGAGCCCCACCGCGGGCTTCCTGATCGGGTGGCTTCCCGCGGCTGCTGTGATCGGCTGGCTGAGCTATCGGATGCTCCCCCGGTACAACGTCTTCGGCGGCGTCGCGATCAACCTCCTCGGCGGCATCGTGGTCCTGTACGCGTTCGGTATCCCCGGCATGCTTCTGAAGACGGATCTGACGGTGTCGGCGGCCTTCGCCGCGAACCTGACGTACCTGCCCGGCGACGTGATCAAGGCGGTCGTCGCCGCGGTCGTCGCCGCCCAGGTCCATCGCGCGTACCCGGCCCTCACCGCCCGGAGCCTGCCCACGGCCCCGGTTCGCGTCGACGCCGTATAGGGCCGTACCTGCGCGATGAGCGAGATCCGGTTCGACGCTGTCCACCACTCCTACGGTGAGCGCACGGTGCTCGCGGGGATCGACCTCACCCTCACCGAGCGCCGGATCGGCGTCGTCGGCGCGAACGGCAGCGGCAAGTCGACGCTGGCGAGGATGATCAACGGGCTCGTGACCCCCACATCGGGAACGGTGTCCGTGGACGGGCTCGACGCCGCCCGCAAGGGCCGGCAGGTGCGCAAGAAGGTCGGGTTCGTGTTCACCGACCCCGACCACCAGATCGTCATGCCGACCGTGTCGGAAGACATCGCGTTCTCGCTGCGCCGCAGCGCGCTGAGCAAGGCCGAGCGCGCCGACCGGGTCACCCAGGTACTCGCCGACTTCGGCCTCGACGGGCATGCCGACCACCCGACGCACCTGCTCTCCGGCGGCCAGAAGCAGCTGCTGGCCCTGGCTGCTGTGATGGTGACCGACCCCGACGTCCTGGTCGCGGACGAGCCGACGACGCTGCTGGATCTCCGCAACGCGCGGCTCATGCGCTCGACGTTGGCCGCCCTCCCGCAGCAGCTCGTCGTGGTCACCCATCACCTCGATCTGCTCGACGACTTCGACCGGGTGATCGTGATCGACGGCGGCCGGGTCGCCGCGGACGGCGCACCCGGAGAGGCGATCGCCCACTATCGCGGGTTGATCGGATGACCACGCTCGGCCTGTACACCCCCGGCTCGTCGCTCCTCCACCGCCTGTCGCCCGGCGTCAAGTTGGTCGCGATGGTGCTGGCGATCACCTCCGTCACGATTCTCGTGCGAGAGCCGTGGCACCTGGTGCCCGCAATCGCCGTCGTCGCAGCGCTCTACGCCGTCGCGCGCATCCGTGCACGGGTGGCGCTCGCTCAGTTGCGGCCGCTGCTGTGGGCTCTGATCTTCATCGGAGCGTTCCAGGTGATCTTCACCGGCTGGGCCCGTGCGACCGTGGTGTGCGGCACGATCGTGCTCGCCGTCTCCCTGGCCGCGCTCGTCACGCTCACCACGCGGGTCACCGACATGCTCGACACCGTGAGCCGGGCACTGCACCCGCTGCGCCGGATCGGGGTGAACCCGGAGCGGGCCGGGCTGGTCCTCGCGATGACGCTGCGCTGCATTCCACTGCTCACCGGCATCGTGCAGCAGGTCTCCGACGCCCGCAAGGCCCGCGGCCTCGGCTTCTCGTTACGTGCGCTGGCCGTGCCCGCCGTCGTGTCCGCGCTGATGACCGCAGAAGCGATGGGCGATGCGCTCGCCGCACGCGGCGTCGACGACTGACCTGTTCCGGCGTCAGCGGCGGAAGCGCCGGTCGATCTCGTCGACCTCGCCCAGCGCGTCCGCCCAACCCTCCAGACGATCCGACGCCGACAGCAGCTCCTCGCGCTGGCGATCGAGCATCGTGTACGACGACGACTGTGCGGGCGCCGTCATCCGCGCGGCGGCGGCGACCAGCCCCTCGTACTGCACGACGCCGTCGGCGAGTTGCTGCTCGGCGTTGCGGACGGCGTGCTCGAGATGGGGGGCGGCCGCCGCGGTCCCCCGACCGGCGTTCTCCATGGCGACGACGTCCGACGCGACGGACCGCAACGCTGCGGAAGCCGCTCTCGCGGTCTCGCCCGTGTGATCGAGTTCGTCGACGTCCACGACCGAGGACCGGCCCAGGACCCCGAGGATCTGGTTCAGGCTGCTCTCTGCGGCCGCCAGTCGCTCCATGGGTGCCCGCGCCGCCGACCCGGCCGGCGGCAGGGGTTGGCGCGTCACCGTGGGCGCCGGCAGTGGTGTCGCGGTCAGCCGGCGGTAGGTGCCGACGGCGACGACGGCGGGTACTGCGAACAGTGCGGCGGCACCGCCGGTGGCCACGACGGACCAGTCGGGCGCCGACGCGACCGCGAGCGACGCCGTGCCCACGACACCGGTACCCGACGCGATACCGAACCGGGTGGCCCGCTTGCGGGCCCGACGCCGCTTGCGCAGCATCCGTTCGCGGGGATCCGACCACCGGCGGACCTTGTCGGCGACACTGCCGCCCACCTCACGCAGCACGTTCTGCGCGCTCGTCACTGCCGACGTCGCGCTGTCTGCCAGCGTCGACGCGTCTCCGAATACAGAGCCGGCCGGCCGGGATCGTCTCCCGGACCGGCCGTCTCGTGCGTTGCTCATCGAACCCGTCTTCGTGTTCGCCGCGAAGCGTTCCTACTGCGCGGAGGTTTCGCCGTTGGCGGAGGCCGCCGGCGGCTCGGGGGCGGCCGCGGGCTGCGCCGGGGTGGCGGTGGCACCACCCGAGGGAAGGGCGTCGCCCTTCATGGAGGCGCGGATCTGCTCGAGACGGCTGTGGCCGGCCATCTGGATGCTCGCCTGCTGGACCTCCATCATGCGGCCCTGCACGGAGTTCTGGGCCAGCTCCGCAGCGCCGAGCGCGTTGGCGTACCGCTGCTCGATCTTCTCGCGGACGGCGTCGAGGCTCGGGGTGTTGCCCGGGGCGGCCAGGGTCTGGTCCATCGACCGCAGCGAGTCCGACACGCGTTCCTGCATCTTGGCCTGCTCGAGCTGGCTGAGCAGCTTGGTGCGCTCGGCCACCTTCGACTGCAGTGTCATGGCGTTCTGCTCGACGGCCTTCTTCGCCTGAGCGGCCGCCTGCAGTGCCTGGTCGTGGAGCACCTTCAGATCCTCGACGGACTGCTCTGCGGTGACGAGCTGCGCCGCGAACGCCTCGGCGGCGTTGGTGTACTGAATGGCCTTCTCGTTGTCCCCGGCAGTGGCGGCCTGGTCGGCGAGCGTCACGGCCTGGCGCGCATTCGCATTGAGCTTCTCGACCTCGTCGAGCTGACGGCTCAGCTTCATCTCCAGCTGGCGCTGATTGCCGATGACCGACGCCGCCTGCTGGGACAGGGCCTGGTGCTGGCGCTGCGCGTCCTCGATCGCCTGCTGAATCTGAACCTTGGGGTCGGCCTTCTCATCAATCTTGGAATTGAAGAGCGCCATCAGGTACTTCCATCCCTTGACGAAAGGATTAGCCATGGGTTGATCCTGCCTCCATCTGGTGCGCCGCGCCATGCGCGACCCGATGCGCGACCGTCGCACATCGAACTCGAGTTCTGCCCCTCCGGTCGGCCGCCGCGAGCCGCCTGGCTCGCGGCGTCCGACCGTCTACCTGTGAATCTATCGGTTCGTGCGTATCGGATGCACGGCTCAGGCAGCCGCCAGCGCACGCGCCGTGGGCGCCGGGATCACGACCCTGGTGTCCTGCGCGATGCGCCCGCCGACCTGCTGCGTGACCTGCTGCGCCGCCCCGGTGACCGCCTCGGCGGTTTCCGGAGGCTTGACCGCCAGCGACTCGCTGACGTCGACCAGCACCTCGGACAGCGGGACCTCGAGCGCGTCGCAGATGGCGGCGAGCAGTTCACTCGACGCTTCCTTGCGACCCCGCTCGATTTCGGAGAGGTAGCCGAGACTGACGCGGGCGCTGTTCGACACCTCACGCAGCGTCCGGCTCTGCGACACGCGTGTGCGCCGAAGACTGTCACCGATTGCCTCACGCAATAGCAGCGCCATCTCGCTCCTCCTTCTTCCGACACCCCACTCGTGAATACAAACGCACGAACGTGAGCGATTGGTTCCCGAAACCCTATCGCGCCAGTCGATCGAGCAAACCGGACACCGCCGCTCGGACACAGCCGAACCGTATATCCCATCGCTCCCCGGTCAGCTGTAGGGCCGTGACCTCGGTACCGTCCGGTCCGCTCAACCCGAGGAACACGGTCCCCGGGGCGTGACCGTCCTGCGGGTCGGGTCCGGCCACCCCGGTCAGCCCGATGCCCCAATCGGCACGGCAGCGTTCCCGCGCCCCATCCGCGAGCTGCGCGGCCGTCGTCGGTGCGACGGGGCCGTCCGACGCGAGCACGGCCGGGTCGACGCCCGCGAGGCTGCCCTTGAGATCGGTGGCGTAGACGACGAACCCACCCCGCAGCACGGCGCTCGCACCGGGCACCCCCGCCACGGTCGCGGCGAGCAGTCCCGCAGTAAGTGATTCCGCGGTGGCGAGCGTCTGCCCCCGACCGACCAGCGCGTCGACCAGTTCGCGGGCGGGCACCGCTGCCGTGAGTGGATCCGTCATGCGCCGGTGCGCCGCACCCCGGCGCGCAAGCGCACCGCCTGGATCACGTAGTCGAGCCCCGTGGCGACCGTCAGCACGACGGCGAATCCCATCAACGTGGCACTCACCGGCGCGAACCCGTCCGGCAGCGGGGCCAGATAGAAGCCGATCGCCACGGACTGCACGAGCGTCTTGAGTTTGCCGCCGCGTCCGGCCGGGATCACTCCGTGCCGGAGCACTGCGAAGCGCATCAGCGTGATGCCCAGCTCACGCGCGGCGATGATGCCGGTCACCCACCACGATAGGTCACCGAGCAGCGACAACCCGACGAGGGCGGCCCCGATCAGTGCTTTGTCGGCGATCGGATCCGCCATCTTCCCGAAATCGGTGACGAGTCCGTGCTTGCGGGCCAACTGACCGTCCACCCGGTCGGTCAGAGCCGCGATCGCGAAGATCGACGTAGCGGCGATCCGCCACCCGGTGGAATGACCACCGTCGACGAACAGCGCCACGAGAAAGACCGGCACCAGCACGATGCGCAGAATCGTGAGGATGTTCGCGATGTTCAGCAGAGGCACCGGGGTGTGCGGGGCGATGCCGATCCCGGGCTGCGCGTCGGGCGCTGCTGCCGTCTCACGGCGCGGACTGCTCATGTCCGCTCCGATCCGACGGTTCGCCCAGGCACGCCCGAGACGAACGGGACGTGATGAGGGGCGACGGATCGGGGCGGCACACTGCTCACAATATCGGTTCGGGGGATGACTACTGTGCACCACATGACTTCTGGAACTCCGACAGCTGGAACGAACGAGGCTGAAGGGATGAAGGTGCGACGCGCGCGCACCTCGGACGTGCCGGAAATCAAGCGACTCATCGACATCTACGCCGGAAAGATCCTGCTCGAGAAGAACCTCGTGACCCTGTACGAGGCGGTCCAGGAGTTCTGGGTGGTCGAGGACGCCGGCACCGTCGTCGGCTGCGGCGCCATGCACGTGCTGTGGTCCGACCTGGGCGAGGTTCGCACGGTCGCGGTGGACCCGTCGGTCAAGGGCCGGGGCGCGGGCCACCTGGTGGTGGCCAAGCTGATCGAGGTGGCGCGCGACCTCGAACTCGAGCGACTGTTCGTCCTGACCTTCGAGGTCGATTTCTTCGCCAAGCACGGCTTCGCGGAGATCGAGGGCACGCCGGTCACCGCGGAGGTGTACGCCGAGATGTGCCGGTCCTACGACACCGGTGTGGCGGAGTTCCTGGACCTGAGCTATGTCAAGCCGAATACGCTGGGCAATACCCGCATGCTGCTCACGCTCTGAGCCTTCCGGACTTCGGGATCGAGGAAAACATGCCCCTGTTCGCCGTCCAGTACACGTACGCGCCGGAGAAGTCCGCGGAGCGCGACGATCATCGCACCGACCACCGCGCGTGGCTGGCAGATCTCGTTCGCCGGCACATCGTCCAGTCGTCGGGACCGTTCGCCGACGGCAGCGGCGCCCTCATGATGGTCGAGGCCGCGACCGCAGACGACGTGATCGCGCTGTTCGACCAGGATCCGTTCGCCAAGCGCGGCCTGGTGGCAGCACGCCTCGTCCGGGAGTGGATCCCGGTCTTCGGTGTCTTCGTGAAGTGACCTGCGACGCCGGCCGGGCGATGCACCCGGCCGGCGTCGCAGTTCCCGACTAGCTGGAGACCGGCGTGTTGTCGGACTTGTCGTTGCGCGTCTTGATCAGGCTCGCGACGGTCGTCACGACCAGCACGCCCATGATCACGCTCAGCGACATCACGGTGGAGATCTCCGGCACCGAGACGTGCTCACCTCCGTTGATGAACGGCAGCGTGTTCTCGTGCAGCGCGTGCAGGACGAGCTTCACACCGATGAACGCCAGGATGATCGACAGACCGTAGGACAGGTACACCAGACGCTCGAGCAGGCCGCCGATGAGGAAGAACAGCTGCCGCAGCCCCATGAGCGCGAAAGCGTTGGCCGTGAACACGAGGTACGGCTCCTGGGTGAGGCCGTAGATCGCGGGGATCGAGTCCAGCGCGAACAGGACGTCGGTGAAGCCGATGACGACGAGGGCGAGCAGCAGCGGCGTGACCACGCGCTTGCCGTCGATCTTCGTGATCAGCTTGTCGCCGTCGTACTCCTCGGTCGTCGGCAGAACGCGCTTGACGAGGCGGACGAGCTTGTTCTCGCGGTCCTGTTCGGCCTCGGCTCCGTGGTCGGCGTCCTTGATCAGCTTCGCTGCGGTGTAGATGAGGAACGCACCGAACAGGTAGAAGACCCAGCTGTAGGTGTTGATCGCGGCGGCGCCGACGGCGATGAACGCGCCGCGCATCACCAGTGCCATCACGATGCCGATCAGCAGCACCTTCTGCTGGTATTCGCGAGGCACCGCGAAGGTGGACATGATGATCACGAAGACGAACAGGTTGTCGACCGACAGCGCCTTCTCCGTCACGTAGCCGGCGAAGTACTCACCGCCGAACGTCGTGCCCCAGTTGGCCATGACGAACAGCCCGAACACGACCGCCAGTCCGATGTACACCGCCGACCAGAAGGCCGACTCCCGGAACGTCGGTGCGTGCGGCGTGCGCACGTGCGCGAAGAAGTCGAAGACGAAGAGCCCGAGGATCACCACGCACGTGACGATCCAGACGAGTGGGGAGACATGCATCAGCTAATTGCCCTCCGGTAGGTACGTTTCACCACCGGAGGTCTCTCCCACCGATCGAGCGGCAGTGCCGCTTCCGATCAGCCGGCAGACCCGGACCGGCAACGGTGCCGATCGTGTTGACGTATCTGCCGCAGGATTGGGGATACTCCCCTCCACAGTGCTTTCCATTCAACCACAGGCGCGCCGTCGCCGCGGAATCCGGACAGAACGGTCAGTCGTCGCTCGCGGGTGCCGCCTCGGGATCGCCGCCCCGGATCGACCACAGCAGGCCCTCCAGTTCGTCCGGCTTGATCAGCACCTCACGCGCCTTCGATCCCTCGCTCGGCCCCACGACGCCGCGGGTCTCCATGAGGTCCATGAGCCGGCCGGCCTTCGCGAAGCCCACGCGGAGCTTGCGCTGGAGCATCGACGTGGACCCGAACTGGCTCGACACCACCAGTTCGACCGCCTGCAGCAGCACGTCCATGTCGTCGCCGATGTCGGGGTCGACGTCCTTCTTCTCCCCGGCCTTCGCCGTCGTGACGCCCTCGGTGTACTCGGGCTCGGCCTGGTTCTTGGTGAAGTCGACGACCGCGGCGATTTCCTCGTCGGTGATGAACGCGCCCTGCATGCGGATCGGCTTGCCTGCGCCCATCGGCAGGAACAATCCGTCGCCCATGCCGATCAGCTTCTCGGCGCCCGGCTGGTCGAGGATGACTCGCGAGTCGGTGAGCGACGACGTCGCGAAGGCGAGACGCGACGGCACGTTGGTCTTGATCAGGCCGGTGACGACGTCGACCGAGGGCCGCTGCGTCGCGAGCACCAGATGGATGCCGGCGGCGCGGGCCTTCTGGGTGATGCGGACGATCGCCTCTTCGACGTCGCGCGGCGCGGTCATCATCAGATCGGCGAGCTCGTCGACGATCGCGAGGATGTACGGGTAGGGCCGGTACACCCGCTCGCTGCCGAGCGGCGTGGTGATCTCCCCGGACTTGACCTTGGCGTTGAAGTCGTCGATGTGCCGCACGCGGCTGGCCTGCATGTCCTGGTAGCGCTGCTCCATCTCCTCGACGAGCCACGCGAGTGCCGCCGCGGCCTTCTTCGGCTGCGTGATGATGGGAGTGATCAGGTGCGGAATGCCCTCGTAGGGGGTGAGCTCGACCATCTTGGGGTCGATGAGGATCATTCGGACCTCGTCCGGCGTCGCGCGAGTGAGCAACGAGACCAGCATCGAGTTGACGAAGCTCGACTTGCCGGAACCGGTGGAGCCGGCGACGAGCAGGTGCGGCATCTTCGCGAGGTTCGCGCTGACGAAGTCGCCCTCGATGTCCTTGCCGAGACCGATCACGAGCGGATGGTGGTCCTTGCGGGTCGACGGCGCCACGAGGACATCGGACAGTCGCACCATCTCTCGGTCCGAATTGGGCACCTCGATACCGACCGCGGACTTGCCCGGGATCGGCGCGAGCAGCCGCACGTTGTCGGTGGCGACCGCGTACGCGATGTTGCGGGCGAGCGCGGTGATCTTCTCCACCTTCACGCCCGGCCCCAGCTCCACCTCGTAGCGGGTGACCGTCGGACCCCGGGTGTACCCGGTGACCGCAGCGTCGATCTTGAACTGCTGCAGGACCTCGGTGATGGCCTCGATCATCGCGTCGTTGGCCTTGCTGCCCAGCTTGGGCGGGTCCCCCTCGACCAGGAGCGACAGCGGAGGCAGCGCGTAGTCGCCCTCGACGACGCGGTCGGGGATCAGTGTTTCCATCTTCGCCGCGGGCTCTGGCTCCGGCTTCGGCGCGGGGGCCGCCTTGGCGCGCGGCTTCGCCCGCGCCGGGGCCGGCACCGGTTCCGGCTCGGGTTCGGGCTCCGGTTCCGGCGCCGTGGGTACGGGATCACCCGGATCCCAGAGGCCGAGGACCTCGGTGGCCACCTCGGGATGAACCTCGTCGGTCGGGTAGTTCAGTTCGGGAGTGCTCCGGCGCCGCCGCGGCGTGCGGCGGGCCGGTCGGCCGGTGTCGACCGGGTAGCCGTCGGCGTCGAAACCTGCCGGGTCGTAGTCGGCCGCGCCGTAGTCGTCGTGCTCGTCGTCGAAGTCCGGATCGTGGGCGTGGTCGTACTCGTCGTCGTCGTAGGACGTGCCGAAGTACGAGCGGAAGCGTTCGGGCACCTCACGCACGGTCGTCCCGGTGAGCAACAGGACGCCGAAGAACATCGCCATCAGCAACAGGGGTGCGGACAGCCAGGCGGTGACCCCGCTGGTGAGCGGGCCTGCCACGACGTAGCCGACCACGCCGGCCGCCGACGGCCAGCCGCTCGACGTCGTGGGCGCCCCGGCGGCGATGTGCCACAGTCCGACCGCGGGCAGGCCCACCAGGAGTGAGCCGAGGACGATGCGGGGGCGGATGTCCGGCTTGGGCTCGGTGCGCATCAGGACGACCGCGATGCCGATGCCGAGGAGGGGCAGCACTGCCGCGACCGCGCCGACGACGGCGCGGACCGCAGTCTCGATCCACTCCCCCACCGGTCCGCCCGCCGAGAACCACATTCCGCCGGCGATCACGACACTGACGGCGATGAGGCCGAGCGCGATGCCGTCCCGTCGATGGCCGTGCTCGATCTCGGCAGCCTTGCCGACCGTGCGGGTCGTGGCGCCCACGCCCTTCGCGACCATCGACCAGCCGGAACCGATGCCCTTTCCGATCGACGCGAGGGCGCCACCTCCGCGCGAGTTCTTCTTGGCGGCGGGTCGACGACCGCCCGCGCCGCCCCGCGAAGCGGCAGGCTTGCGCTGCGCCGGTGCCCGGCGGGTGGAGGCGGACTTGCGCGCCGCTGTCTGACCGCTGCTGCGCCCGGACCCTCTGGAACCCCCCGAGGTGGAGGCCGACGAGCGCGCACGGGTCCGCGACGTTGATGCTGTCGAACTCGTACCGCGGGCGCTCGTCTTACCTGCCATACAGGTCAGGTTAGTCGCTCGGGCACCATCCGGACCATCTGCAACACTCGCCACACCCGTCGAACCGCCCTGACATGCGCCCCTGCCTCCCGGGCGTCACAAACTGCGGTCGAGTCCGGTGACGGCGGCCACGTCCTCGGCCGAGCCTACGAACTCCACCCGCACCTGATCACGACCGAATGCGTGCAGCAGCAGTTCGGCCGGCTCGCCGCGCAGCGTGACCGTCCGGTCGCCGGCCTTCCGGACGCTGACGCGGTCGCCGCCCGGCCGCTCGAGGACGACGCCGACCGGCGAGTGTCGGTAACTGCGGCGGCCGATTCCCGTCGTGAGCTTCCACAGTTTGTCCTGCATTCCGGCGGGCAACGTGCGTACCGACCAGTCGTCGTGCGCTCGGCGGACGTCCTCGTGATGGACGAACATCTCCGCGAGGTTGGCCTGCTCGTCGACCCAGTGGAACGGCGACCAGATCGGCGGACCGGACTCCACGTCGCCGAGAAGCGCGTTCCACTCCCGTGCCGCGATGCTCCGCTGAACGCGCTCGGTGTAGCCCTGCAGTGCCGAGACCATGATTCCCGGCGCCGCGTCGAGTCGGCGCTCGCGCAGCACGAGATGCGCGGCGAGGTCGCGGGCGGTCCAGTCACCGCACAGAGTGGGGGCGTCGGGGCCGACGGCGCGCATCGACTCGACGAGGGTGTGGCGTTCGTCACGGGCGTAGGGCACATCTCACCGTAACCGGATCGCCACCCGAACGCGCGAGGTTGTCGGTCCCGGCCTCTAGCGTGGAAGGTGAGCACACTCTCGGCGACGCAGACTGTGAGGAGCGACGAATGTCCAAGACCACCATGTCCGCTCACGAACGCGAGGAGTTCCTCGCCGATCTCCACGTCGGGGTGATCGCCGCCGACCGCGACGGCCGGGCACCGCTGGCGGTACCCATCTGGTATCACTACGCGCCCGGCGGCGACGTCGTGGTGTGGACCGAGCGCGGGACGGTGAAGGAGAAACTCATCCGCGCGAGCGGGCGGTTCAGCCTGTGCGCGCAGCAGGAAGACCCGCCCTATCGGTACGTGAGCGTCGAGGGCCCGGCGACGTTCCAGGACGAGGTCACCCCGGACGACATTCGGCCACTCGTGCGCCGCTACCTTCCGGAGGAGGAGGCCGAGAAGTTCATCGCGGACTCGTTCAACGATCGCGCAGTCGTGATCCGGATGCGCCCCCAGCGGTGGTACACCGTCGACTACGGCAAACTCGAGGCTTGATGCCTCAGCCGCGATCCGCTTTCCGGCGACGCCCGAACGGCCACAGTCGGCGGATCGTTATCCGTCGCGGCCGATCGAAACGCACCTGCCCCCGACGGACCTCCGCGTAGCCGGCCGCGGCGAGCGCAGCGCTCGCCTGCGCGCGCCGAATCCGACGTTGCTCCTCGTCGATCGTTTCCACCTCGACGGGCGGCGCCGTGGACCGCTCGATGCGCCAGCGCTCGACGACCTCGTCGGCGTCCACACGCCGGATCGGGACCTGCGGACCCGACGGGTTGCGCAGCCACGCCGCGATCCGACGGTTCAGCCCGGCTACCTCGTCGCGCACCTCACGCTCGGTGCGGGCGCCGCGCACCACGTCGCCCAGCCGTTCGATGTCCTTGCGCAGCCGCAGAGGTTCGGGCAGCAGCTCGTCGGCAGACAGCCCTTCGCGTTCGAGGTATCCCCGCACCCACCAGTCGTCGCCGTCGCGAGCGGGGATGGGCTTGCCCGCGCCCTCGAGGTTCTCGAACTCGCCGCGCTCGTAGGCGCCGCGAATCTGGGTCTCGACCCACGATTCGAAGGTCGCGCGCAGCGGCTTCCGCTCGACCATGACGAGGCGACCTCCTCACCCGCCGCGCGCGACCACGTCGAATCGGGTCAGGGCACTCCGATGACGGTCGGGACGATCATCGGCCGACGACGGTATTTCTCCGCGACCCAGCGTCCCACGACCCGGCGCACGGCCTGCGCGATCCGGTGGGTGTCGTTGATGCCCTCGGCGGCGAGGTCACCGAGGACCTTGTCGACGAGGCGTGCCGCCTCGGACAGGGCCTGCGGGTCGTCGGAGAAGCCGCGGCCACTGACCTCGGGTTCGCTGACGGCGCGGCCGGTCTCGTTGTCGATGGCGACGGAGATCGAGATGAACCCGCCCTCGCCCAGGATGAGCCGGTCCGACAGCGTCGAGTGGCCGACGTCGCCGACCGAGTTGCCGTCGACGTAGACGTGGCCGACGGGAACGCGTCCGACGATCTCGGCGAGACCGTCCACCATGTCCACGACGACACCGTCCTCGGCGAGGACGATCCGGTCCTTCGGCACTCCGGTGGCCTCGGCCAACGCCGCGTTGGCGCGCAGGTGACGCCATTCGCCGTGCACCGGCATCGCGTTGGTGGGCCGGACCGCGTTGTACAGGTACAGCAGCTCACCGGCGGACGCGTGCCCGGAGACGTGCACCTTGGCGTTCTGCTGCGTGACGACGGTCGCGCCGCGCTTGGCGAGACCGTTGACGACCGCGAACACCGAGTTCTCGTTGCCGGGGATCAGCGACGACGCGAGCACGACGAGGTCGTTGGCGCGGATGTTGATCTGGCGGTGTTCGCCGCGCGCCATGCGCGACAGGGCCGAGAGCGGCTCGCCCTGCGAACCGGTGGAGATCAGCACGAGCTTGTCGTCGGGCAGGTTCGCGGCGGTGTCGATGTCGACGACGAGGCCGTCCGGCACCGACAGGTAGCCGAGGTCCTGTGCGATCTGCATGTTGCGGACCATCGAGCGGCCCACGAACGCGACCCGGCGGTTGTACCGTTTGGCGACGTCGACGACCTGCTGGATGCGGTGCACATGACTCGCGAACGACGCGACGATCACCCGCTGGGTGGCCTTGCCGATGACGTTGTCGAGCACGCCGCCGATCTCCCGCTCGGGCGTGACGAAACCCGGCACCTCGGCGTTGGTGGAGTCGACGAGGAACAGGTCGACGCCCTCGTCACCGAGCCGGGAGAAACCGGCGAGGTCGGTGAGGCGGCCGTCGAGCGGCAGCTGGTCGAGCTTGATGTCGCCGGTGTGCAGCACCACGCCGGCCGACGTGCGGATCGCGACGGCGATCGCGTCGGGGATCGAGTGGTTGACGGCGAAGTACTCGCACTCGAACGGACCGTGCGTCGTATTGTCGCCCTCGACCACCTCCACGAGGTTGGGGCGCAGACGGTGCTCGCGGCACTTCGCGGCGACGAGCGCCAGCGTGAACTTCGCGCCGACGATCGGGATGTCCTGCCGCAGGCGCAGCAGGAACGGCACCGCGCCGATGTGGTCCTCGTGGCCGTGCGTGAGGATGATCGCCTCGACGTCGTCCATCCGGTCCTCGATGTACCGGAAGTCCGGGAGGATCAGGTCGACGCCGGGCTGCTGGTCCTCGGGGAACAGCACGCCGCAGTCGACGATCAGGAGCTTGCCCTGATGCTCGAAAACGGTCATGTTCCGGCCGATTTCGCCGATGCCACCGAGCGCGACCACGCGCAGCCCGTTCTTCGGCGCCTTCGGCGGCGGTCCGAGCCGGTCGGTGGGGTCGGCGGCGACGGGGACCGGGGCGGCCTTGCCGCGCGACGGCTTCCGCGATCCCGAGCGGCGTCCGGACGACTTCGCGGCCGGAGCCTGCTCCTGCTTGGGGGCCTGGGCCTGCTGCGCCGGCGCGGCGGCGGCCACGGGCTCGGCGACCTTCTCCGGCTGCTGAGCGCGCTCGGCGGCGGTGGCGGGCGGTCCGGCCTGACGAGAGGCGCTGCGGCGACGTGCGGGACGGGTCATGCCAGCACCCCCGCCGCGGCCAGATCTGCCGCCAGGATGTCGATCTGCTCGGTCGTGGGGGCGACCTGTGGCAGACGTGGATCCCCGACGTCGAGGCCCATCAGCCGCAGCCCTGCCTTGGACGCGCTGACGCCACCCAGCCGGGCCACGGACCGGTTCACCGGAACGAGGCTGAGGTTGATCTCGCGCGCCTTGGCGAGATCGCCCTGCATGAAGGCGGTGTGCAGCGCGCGCAGGCGCTGCGGGACGAGGTGACCGATGACGCTGACGAAGCCGACGGCACCCACCGAGAGCCACGGGAGATTGAGCGGGTCGTCGCCCGAGAAGAAGTCGAGATCGGTGGTCCCGATCAGCTCGGCGCCCGCGTTGAGATCGCCCTTGGCGTCCTTGACCGCGAGGATTCGTGGGTGATCGGCGAGACGGCGAATGGTCTCGGTCTCGATCGGGACCACGGAGCGGGGCGGAATGTCGTAGAGCATGACCGGCAGATCGGTGGCATCTGCGACGGCCGTGAAGTGTGCGTACAGACCTGCCTGCGGCGGACGCGAGTAGTACGGCGTCACGACGAGCAGACCGTGGGCGCCCGCCCGAGCCGCATCGCGCGCGAGTTCGACGCTGTGGGCGGTGTCGTTGCTGCCTGCACCGGCGACGATCTTGGCCCGATCGCCCACGGCCGCGATGACCGCGCGCAGCAGTTCCAGCTTCTCGTCCTCGGTGGTGGTGGGCGATTCGCCGGTGGTGCCGGCGAGCACGAGTCCGTCGCAACCGTTGTCGACGAGATGGGCGGCCAGCCGCACGCCGGCGTCTACGTCCAGCTTTCCGTCCTTGGTGAACGGGGTCACCATTGCCGTGAGGACGGTGCCGAACGGACGCTCGACGGAAGCAGCTGAATCACCGTAGGTCATGGTCAGAAGGCTACCCGGTCTCGCTCGCAGACTTGAACGCGACGGCACCGCGGACGACCCGACAACTCAGACGACCGCTGCGAACTCGCTCGTCGCCACCTCGGAACCGTCGGGCAATGTGAGGATTTCGAAGTCGCCGAACACATTCGGCGCCGCCACCTGCAGTTGCCGCAGGCACTCGATCGCGACATGTCGGATCTCGACGTCGGCGTGCTCGGTGGCCCGCATCTCGACGAAATGTCGCCAGGCCCGGTAGTTGCCGGTGACCACCACGCGGGTCTCGGTGGCATTCGGAAGCACCGAACGCGCCGCCTGCCGCGCCTGCTTGTTGCGGACGGGGCCGTTGGGCTCGTCGGCGAGCTTCTCCTCGAGCGCTTCGAGCAGTTCGGCATACGCGCCGCGACTGGCCTCGGTCGCCTTCGCGAACAGAGCCTCGAGCCGGGCGTCGCCGGCGATCGCGGGCGGAATCACGACGTTGGCGTCGTTCTCGCGAACGAAGCGCTGCGACAGCTGCGAATAGGAGAAGTGCCGGTGCCGGATCAGCTCGTGCGTGCACGATCGGGAGATGCCGCTGATATAGAAGCTGACGCTGCCGTGTTCGAGGACGGACAGGTGGCCGACCTCGAGCAGGTGGCGCAGATACCCGGCATTGGTCGCGGTGCGCGGGTTCGGCTTGGACCAACTCTGGTAGCACGCCCGCCCCGCGAACTCCGCAAGTGCCTCACCGCCGTCGGCGTCGGTTTCCCACGGGATGTCCGAGGGCGGGAAGAACTCCGTCTTCGCGACGAGTTGAACCTTCAGGGGCACCGCGTTGGGCACTGCACATCCTCCGGGGATCGTCCTTCACCTTTGCCCGACCCTATGCCGTGCACGTCGCGAGCGGCGCGGCGACACAACACCCGACCCCCGCACCCGGAATCTGGGACGATGTTCCTCGGGCCGCCGGGACTGGGACGAGCCCCACCCCGCGGTCCACAACTTCGGCGAGGGGAATTCGCATGCTGATCGACCTGTCCGATCGCACGGCTCTGGTCACCGGTTCCACCCAGGGCATCGGCTATGCCATCGCGACCGGTCTCGCCCGCGCGGGTGCGCGCGTCGTCCTCAACGGCCGCGGTGAGGAGCGAGTCGATGCAGCGGTCCGCACGGCGCGCGCGGAGTCCGGCAGCGAAGCCGTCGTCGGAGCGGTGGGCGACCTGGCGACCGCGGACGGCGCCGCCGCAGTCGTCGATGCCGAGCCCGCCGTCGACATCCTCGTCAACAACCTCGGCATCTTCGGGTCCGCTGCCCCGTTGGAGATCGACGACGAGGAGTGGCGCCGCTACTTCGAGGTCAACGTGCTCTCCGCCGTCCGGCTCATCCGCGCCTACCTGCCCGGGATGAAGGACCGCGGCTGGGGACGGATCCTCAACCTCGCCAGCGATTCGGCGGTGGCCGTTCCCGCCGAGATGATCCACTACGGCATGACGAAGACCTCTCTGCTCGCGGTGAGCCGTGGATTCGCCAAGGCCGCCGCCGGCAGCGGTGTCACGGTCAACTCCGTCATCGCCGGACCGACGCACACCGGCGGAGTCGAACAGTTCGTGCGCGAACTCGTGGGCGACGAGTTGCCCTGGGACGAGGCCCAGCACCGGTTCATGGTCGAGTACCGGCCCCAGTCGCTGCTGCAGCGTCTGATCGAACCCGAGGAGATCGCCAACATGGTGGTCTATCTCGCCTCGCCCTTCGCGTCCGCCACGACCGGCGGCGCCGTGCGCGTCGACGGCGGTTACGTCGACTCGATCCTGCCCTGAGCCACCCCGACACCTCGTGACGTCAGGTCGGCCTTGAAATGACGTCACAATGGCGTCATGCTGACGTCATGGATCTCACCGAGTACACGGCCCGCCTGCGCGACGACCTCACCGCCGCCGCTGCACTCGGGGACGAACAGACACAGAAGATTGCCTCGGCACTCGCGGCGGCGGTGGAACGTTCGGCGCAGCTGATGCTGGTGTCCGCGCTGTCCGACCTCGCCCGGGAGGCATCGGAGGAAATGGGCGACCGGACACTCCACGTGCGTTTCGACGGCACCGAGGCCACCGTCGAGTCGGCCCGTCGTCGGCCCGGCCATTCCACCGGAACCTCCGAACGCTCGGGCGACGACCGGGACCCCCGGGACTCTTCGGATGCGTACCGCACGCTCGAGGACGTCACCGGCGACATCAGTCGCGTCACCCTGCGCCTGGTCGATCAGATCAAGTCGCGCGCCGAGGAGGCCGCCCTGCAGGACGGGATGTCGCTCAATTCCTGGGTGTCCCAGGCCGTTCAGGGAGCGCTACGCGATCAGATGCGCCGGAGCCGCTCCGACGACGATCGGTGACGACAGCACCTCTCTTCGACGCCACCTGCCGGAATCGCGGCGCCGGTAATGGTCTAATTGCGTCTCGTCGTTCACTGTTTTCACAGCGTTGAGGAGTGGAGAGCATGGCTGTTTCCGGGGCAAAGGAATTCCAGGTCGAGGCCGCGCCGGCCGATGTGATGGCAGCGATCGCCGCCGTCGACCGTTTGCCCGAGTGGTCGTCCGCTCACAAGAAGGTCATCGTCGAGAGCACGCACGCGGACGGGCGGCCCTGCCGCGTCCGGATGACCGTGTCCATCATGGGCATCAACGACGAGCAGGTCGTCGACTACTCGTGGGACGGCGACACCGGCATGTCCTGGACCCTGGTCGAGAGCACGCAGCAGAACAGCCAGGACGGTTCCTACACGCTCACCCCGAAAGGCGACGGCACACTCGTGAAGTTCGCGCTCACCGTCGATCCCAAGATCCCGTTGCCGGGGTTCCTGCTGAAGAAGGCCCAGAAGATGGCCCTCGAGACAGCGAGCCAGGGCCTCACCAAGTTCGTCGACGGCAAGTAGGACCGACCCCCGTGCGGGCTACCCTCCGGGTCGCGGCGGCAAGCGCGTTCGTTCTCGTCGCCGCCGGCTGCGGCCACACCGTCGAAGGTGCCGCGGTCGCGAATCCGTTCGCACCGACGGCCGACAATCCCGATCCGTCGCTCGGAATCGAGGGCATCACGGTCGTCGAGTACCCGGTGGGGCTGCATGTCGGGGCGGACCAGCGGGTGGCTTACGACCGCACTCCCCCGTTCGGCGGCCCGCACGACGCGGTGTGGGCGGCGTGCACGGGCACGGTGTACGACCGGCCGATCCGCAGCGAGAACGCCGTGCATTCACTCGAGCACGGCGCGGTGTGGATCACCTACGACCCGGCGCTGGTCACCGGAGCTGCACTCGACCAGCTGGTCGATCGCGTCGACGGCCGCCCGTACCTGATGATGTCGCCGTATCCCGGTCTGTCCGTTCCGGTCTCGCTCCAGTCCTGGGGACACCAGCTGGTGGTCGACGGGCCGACCGATGCGCGGATCGATCACTTCGTGGACGCGCTCCGCTTGAACCGCAACACGTTTCCCGAGCCGGGCGCGACCTGCGCCACGCTGCCGGACGTCTTCGACGTAGACGATCCCCCGCCGTTCCAGGCGGGTCCGCCGGACCGGTCGGATCCGAACACCGTCCCGATGAACTGATCTCAGAGGTCGCCGGCCACGGTGACCGCGACGGTGGCACCGAGTTCGTAGCAGCTCTCGCGCACGGCCGCGTCGATCGGACCGGTGATCTCGACGATCCCGGCCGCCTGCACCAACTCCAGGCCGGTGACGATCTTCTGGACCGATTTCACCGCGCCCGCGGTGTCGTTGTTGCCGTGCACCCACAGCCCGAACGGACGTCCGGCGACCGCGTCGAGGCACGGGTAGTAGACGGTGTCGAAGAAGTGCTTGAGCGCCCCCGACATGTAGCCGAAGTTCGCGGACGTCCCGAACACGTAGCCGTCGGCGGCGAGGACGTCGACGGCCGTCGCGTGCAGCGCCGGGACGGACCGGACCGTCACACCGGTGATCTCGGGGTCGTGGGCGCCGGCCAGCACTGCCTCGAGCAGCTCCCGGGTCGCCGGGGAGGACGTGTGGTGCACGACCAGCAGTGTCTTGCCCGGGGACCCGTCAGCCATGGGTCAGCTCTCCCGCTCGTGCTTCTCGAGCGCGACGGCGCGCCGCATGGTCTCGCGTGCCCGGCCACGGTCGCCCGCGTAGTCGTACGCCCGCGCCAGCCGGTAGGAGTTGCGCCAGTTGTCGGGATCGGCTTCCCACTCCTGTTTGACCTGAGCGAACAGCTCGTCGGCGGCGTCCCGCTCGATGCGGCCGGACGGGCGTCGCGGCAGGTCGTCGACGTCGAGTTCGAGGCCCTCGTCGTGCATGCGGCGGGCGAGGTGCTGGTGCGCCAGTCCCGATCGGATGGTCGCGACGACCATCCACACACCGAGGAACGGCAGCACCAGCACGGCGATGCCCAACACGACCGGCACGGCGCGACCGTCCTGGATCAGCGCGATGCCGCGCTGGCCGAGCAGCACGAAGTAGAACGCGAGCGCGACGACGATCGCCGCGATCGCGACGACGACCCGCGTCGACTGGTTCTTCACAGGTCCAGCAGGGGGTCGATGCCGACGGTGAGGCCCGGGCGCTTGCCGATCTCCCGCACTCCCAGCAGCACGCCGGGGGCGAAGGAGTTCCGGTCGATCGAGTCGTGCCGGATGGTGAGCGTCTCGCCCTGCGTGCCGAGTAGCACCTCCTGGTGGGCGACGAGCCCGGCGAGGCGGATCGAGTGGACGCGCACGCCGTTGACGTCGGCGCCACGTGCGCCTTCGAGTTCGGTGGTGGTGGCATCGGGGCTCGGCCCGCGGCCGGCCTTCTCGCGTGCCTCGGCGATGAGCGCGGCTGTCCGGTACGCGGTACCCGACGGCGCGTCAGCCTTGTTCGGGTGGTGCAGTTCGATCACCTCGACCGAGTCGAAGAAGCGGGCCGCGGCGGCCGCGAAGCGCATCGACAGCACCGCACCGATCGCGAAGTTCGGGGCGATCAGCACCCCGACACCCGGGTTGTCGTCGAGCCATGCCTGCACCTGCGCGAGGCGGGCGTCGTCGAAGCCGGTGGTGCCGACGACGGCGTGGATGCCGTTGGCGATCAGGAACTGCAGGTTGTCCATGACCACGTCGGGATGAGTGAAGTCGATGACCACCTGCGTGCGCTGATCGACGAAGTGCTCGATACGCTCACCCTGGTCGACACCGGCCACCAGTTCGAGGTCGTCGGCCTGCTCGACGGCCTCGCACATCGCGCGGCCCACCTTGCCCTTGGCACCGAGAACACCGACCCTGATGGGTGCTGCTGAAGTCACGTACACGCTCCGCCCGAAGTCCCTGAATCCCTGAATGCGTTCGAGACAAGCCTACGATGCGGCGGTCCGCGGCCCGCATCCGACGCTCGACCGTCAGAGGCGAACGGCGGTGATGAACAGACTCGAACGCGACGGGTCCCCGTTCGGGCTCTCGAGCGGCCGGCCGAACCGTTCGGCGACGTCCGCCGAGCGCTCGGCCTCGACATCCCATCCGTGCTCGGTCAACCATGCCGCGGGATCGAACGGTCCGTCGTCGGGCCACAGCGATTCGATGTCGACACCGAACAGGTCGCGCGCACGCTGCGCCGACTCCTCCTGCATCATGGCGCGGACGTCGTCGATGTGCTCCACCTCGAATCGGCTCCCGGGCGCGGACAACTCGGTCACCGACCGGCAGAGCCGCTCCTTCGCGGCGTTGGGAAGGAACGGCAGCAATCCCTCCGCCAGCCACGCCGACGGCTGCGCGCGATCGAAACCCTTCTCCTGCAGTGCTTGCGGCCAGTCCTCACGCAGATCGACCGCCACCACCCGCCGGTCGGCGCGCACACGCGCATCCTCGGCGGCCAGGACGTCGTCCTTGAAGGACAGCACTTTCGGAGCGTCCAGTTCGTAGATCGTGGTGCCGTCCGGCCAGTCCAGACGGTAGGCGCGGACGTCCAGGCCCGCGGCGAGCAGGACCATCTGGCCGATGCCCGCCCGACCGGCCGCACCGAAGTAGTCGTCGAAGTAGCGCGAGCGCACCCCCATGTAGTCGGCCATCGACCGCCACGGCATTTCACGGCCGTCGGCATCCTCGAGCCGCGTCGGCATCGGAGCCGGTGGCGCCGCGGCTTCGACGAACGCCGCCGCGTACGGATCGGAGACGAGACCCCCGTCCCGATTCGTCTCCATCGCCCGGCCTGCCGCCACCCCCAGTGCCGTGATCCCGACACCGGTCACGATGTCCCACTCCGCCAGTTCGTCCATGTCCCGTCAGCCCCGTCCCTGCCGTCGCTGCGATCTCGGAATTCGATGCCGGACAGTCATTTCAGGCGCCGACGGCGGCACCGACCACGGATCGGACGGGCGCCCGATCCCACCGACCGACGCAATTTCGAGGCTACCCCCGTCCACGGAACCGAACGCTGGGATTCCGCTGCGAAGCACGGCGAGCGGACCGTACCGTCGAGGGAGGGGGGCACCGACGGCACGTCGATCGTCAGAAGGGTCGTCCCGGTGGGCGCAGCGAGCGGAAACCGCGAATCCGGTGACTTCGGCCGGCAGATCCTGCCGATCCCGGACCGGACGCATGCCGGCACCGTGCTGTACGACGCGAAGGACCCGGACTCGCGATTCACTCCGCTGCGCCCGCTGCGTCCGCCGGACGGGTCACCGAACGTGCTGATCGTGTTACTCGACGACGTGGGTTTCGGGGCGTCGAGTGCGTTCGGCGGGCCGGCTCAGACGCCGACCGCACAGCGCCTCGCCGACGACGGCCTGAAGTACACCCGGTTCCATACGACCGCACTGTGCTCACCGACGCGGGCGGCCCTGCTCACCGGGCGGAACCATCACACGGTGGGAATGGGCAGCATCACCGAGATGGCGACCGCCGCGCCCGGCTACACCTCCGTCCGGCCGGACACGTGCGCGCCGCTCGCCGAGATCCTCAAACTCAACGGTTACGCCACCGCGCACGTCGGCAAGTGCCACGAGGTCCCGATCTGGGAGACCAGCCCGGTGGGGCCGTTCGACCGCTGGCCGTCACCGGGTAACGGCTTCGAGTACTTCTACGGCTTCCTCGGCGGCGAGACCGACCAGTGGTATCCCACCCTGCACGAGGGCACCGGCCGGGTGGAGCCGTGGGGCACCCCGGAAGAGGGCTACCACCTCACCGAGGACCTGGCCGACAAGGCGATCGCGTGGGTGCGGCAGCAGAAGGTCCTCACACCCGACAAGCCGTTCTTCCTGTACTTCGCCCCCGGCGCCACACACGCTCCGCACCACGTTCCGCAGCAGTGGGCCCAACGGTACCGGGGACGGTTCGACGACGGTTGGGACGTGCTTCGGGAGCGGATCTTCGCGCGGCAGAAGGAACTCGGCGTCGTGCCCGCGGATGCCGAACTCACCCGTCGGCACGACGCGATTCCCGCCTGGGACGAGATGGACGAGAGGTTGCTTCCGGTCCTGCGGCGGCAGATGGAGAACTACGCGGGGTTCCTCGAGCACACCGACCACCAGGTCGGTCGCGTGGTCGAGGAGATCGACCGGATCGGGGCCCTGGACGACACGCTGGTGTTCTACGTCATCGGCGACAACGGCGCGTCGGCCGAGGGCACGCTCCAGGGCACGTCCAACGAACTGATCAGCCTCAACGGGATGGCGGGCATCGAGACGCCCGAGTTCCTGCTGGGTGCGCTGGACAAGCTCGGCGGCCCCGACTCGTCCCCGCACTACGCGGTGGGCTGGGCGCACGCGATGGACACCCCGTACCAGTGGACCAAGCAGGTCGCCTCACACTGGGGCGGGACCCGCAACGGCACGGTGGTGCACTGGCCGCGCGGATTCGCAGCGCGCGGCGAGGTGCGCAACCAGTTCCACCACGTCGTCGACGTCGCCCCGACGGTCCTCGCGGCCGCCGGGATCCCGGCGCCGACGACGGTGAACGGCGTCCGGCAGCACCCGCTCGAGGGTGTCGACATGGCATACAGCTTTCACGACGCGGCGGCGCCCGAGCGGCACGTGACGCAGTACTTCGAGATGCTCGGCAACCGTGGGATCTACCACCGGGGCTGGTCGGCGGTCACCAAGCACCGGACGCCGTGGCAGATTCCCGGCGGCCCAGGCATCGCGTTCGACGACGACGTGTGGGAGCTGTACGACGGCGCCGCCGACTGGACCCAGGCGCGTGACCTCGCGAAGGAGTACCCCGAGCGGCTGCGCGAGCTGCAGCGGCTGTTCCTGATCGAGGCGACCCGGTACAACGTGCTGCCGCTGGACGACCGCACCTTCGAGCGCGTGCTGCCCGGGCTGTCGGGCAAACCGCGGCTCGTACCCGGCAATCGGCAGGTGCTGCTGCCCGGGATGCAGGCGCTGCTCGAGATGCACATCGTGAACTGCCGCAACCGATCCTGGTCGCTCACCGCGCAGGTCGACGTCCCCGACGGCGGTGCCCGCGGTGTGATCCTCAACCTCGGCGGGCACGCCGGAGGCTGGTCGTTCTACTTCAGGGACGGCCGACCTACGTTCTGTTACAACCTGTTCGGGATCGAGCGCAGCTACATCCGAGCTCCCGACACGGTCGGCGTGGGGCTGCACCAGGTGCGCAGCGAGTTCGCGTACGACGGCGGCGGACTCGGCAAGGGCGGCACCGTGACACTCTTCGTCGACGGCACCGCCGTCGCGGAGGGTCGTGTCGAGCGGACCGAGCCGATCGGTTTCGGCTACGAGTTCTCCGATGTCGGCCGAGACAGTCTGTCCACCGTCACGCCGGAGTATCCGACGGGCGACAACGCGTTCACCGGCCGGATCGACTGGGTGCAGATCGAGGCCGGAGAGGACGGTCACGATCATCTGGTCGATCCCGCGGACGTCGTGCGGGTGGCGATGTACCGGCAGTGACGGCCCGGTCTATCGGACGATTCCCCGCACCGACGCCGGCAGGTCCCGCTTGCGCCGGTACGGTCCGACGACCGCGGCCGCGAACGGACGCCGCAGCAGCACCCGCGCCACCTCGCGCACCTCGTCGGTGGTGACCTCGTCGATGCGCGCGAGCGTCTCGGAAACCGACTGGTGGTTGCCGTAGTTCAGTTCACTGCGCCCGATCCGGGTCATCCGCGAACCCGAGTCCTCGAGGCCCAGCACCAGCGATCCGCGCAACGATCCCTTCGCCCGCGCGCACTCGGCGTCGGTGATGCCGTCGGACGCGACGTTGGCGAGCACCTCGCGGATCAAAGTCGCCACTTCGCCGAGATTCTCTGGTTGGCATCCGGCGTACACCGAGAACGCACCGGTGTCGGCGAACGTGTCCACCCCGGAATAGACCGAGTACGCCAGCCCCCGCTCCTCGCGAATCTCTTGGAACAGACGGGAACTCAGGCCGCCGCCGACGGCCGCGTTGAGCACCGACAGTGGCCATCGGTGGCCCTCGTGCCGACCGAAGGCTCGCACACCGAGCGCCAGATGCGCCTGCTCGCTGTCGCGCTTGGTCAGGCTCAGGGTCGGTGCCGTCCGCAGCCGGATCGCGCCACCGCGCCGGGGCGCGGGATCGACGTCACGGTCGAGGTGCCCGGAGAACGCCGCCCGCACCAACTCCACGGTGTGCTCGTGTTCGACGTTGCCGGCGACCGCGACCACCATCCGCTCGGGGGTGTAACGGCGCACGTGGAAGGAGTGCAGCTGGCTCCGCGTCATCGACTCGATGGAGTCGACGCTGCCGATCACGGGACGCCCCACCGGGTGGTCGCCGAAGAGCGCGGTCAGGAACGCGTCGCCGAGCAGGTCCTCGGGATCGTCGTCCCGCATCGAGATCTCCTCGAGCACCACCTGGCGCTCGACGTCGACGTCGACTGCGCGGCAACGGCCCCGCAGCACCACGTCGCTCACGAGGTCCACGGCGAGCGGCAGATCGTCGTCGAGCACGTGCGCGTAGAAGCACGTGTGTTCCTTCGACGTGAAGGCGTTGAGTTCGCCGCCGACACCGTCCATCACCTGCGCGATGTCGAGCGCCGTCCGGGTCGGGGTGGACTTGAACAGCAGGTGTTCGAGGAAGTGCGCGGCGCCCGCGACGGACGGCTGTTCGTCGCGTGAGCCCACACCGACCCAGACGCCGACGGACGCCGAACGAACGCCCGGCACGTGTTCGGTGACGACCCGGAGGCCGCCGGGGAGGGCGGTGCGCTGGACGCCGGTCTGCGGGCGGGTGTTCGGTGCGGAGCCCCGTCGGGGCTTCTCGCGAAGGGATTGAGCCATATGGCGGTTCGTGTTTCCTCGAGGCCGGGAGAGTCTGCGACAGCGGGCGAGTCTGCGACAGTCCGGACATGTGCCGGAAGGGGTGGTGAACGTCGATCCACGATACACCGCGGACCAAACGCCTCGGCCCCGCACGGACGAACCGTGCGGGGCCGAGGCGCAGTGCTGTGACCGGCCTACTCGGCGGCGGCGTCACCCTCGGCGGGAGCGGCGGAGCCCTCCGCAGCATCCTCCACGGGGATCAGCGAGATCTTGCCGCGATTGTCGATGTCGGCGATCTCGACGCGGAGCTTGGAGCCCACGTTGACGACGTCCTCGACCTTGGCGATCCGCTTGCCGTTGCCCAGCTTGGAGATGTGCACCAGTCCGTCGCGGCCCGGGAGCAGCGAGACGAACGCGCCGAAGGCGGTGGTCTTGACGACCGTGCCCAGGAAACGCTCGCCCACCTTGGGCAGCTGCGGGTTGGCGATGGCGTTGATCTTGTCGATCGCGGCCTGCGCGGACGGACCGTCCGCGGCACCGACGTACACCGTGCCGTCATCCTCGATGGAGATGTTGGCGCCGGTCTCCTCGGTGATCGAGTTGATCATCTTGCCCTTGGGGCCGATGACCTCACCGATCTTGTCCACGGGCACCTTGATGGTGGTGATCCGCGGCGCGTACGGGCTCATCTCGTCCGGGGCGTCGATGGCCTCGGCCATGACCTCGAGGATCGTGGTGCGGGCGTCGTGGGCCTGCGACAGCGCGCCGGCGAGGACCTGCGACGGGATGCCGTCGAGCTTCGTGTCGAGCTGCAGGGCCGTGACGAAGTTCTTGGTGCCCGCAACCTTGAAGTCCATGTCGCCGAAGGCATCCTCGGCACCGAGGATGTCGGTGAGCGCGACGTACCGGGTCTCCCCGTCGACCTCGTCGGAGACCAGGCCCATCGCGATGCCGGCGACGGGAGCCTTGAGCGGCACACCGGCGTTCAGCAGCGACAGCGTCGAGGCGCAGACCGAGCCCATCGAGGTGGAACCGTTGGAGCTCAGTGCCTCCGAGACCTGCCGGATCGCGTACGGGAACTCTTCCTGGCTCGGCAGCACCGGCACGAGGGCGCGCTCGGCGAGTGCGCCGTGGCCGATCTCGCGACGCTTCGGCGAACCGACGCGACCGGTCTCACCGGTCGAGTACGGCGGGAAGTTGTAGTGGTGCATGTAGCGCTTGCTGGTCTCGGGACCGAGCGAGTCGACCTGCTGCGCCATCTTGACCATGTCGAGGGTGGTGACACCCATGATCTGGGTCTCGCCACGCTCGAACAGCGCCGAACCGTGGGCCCGCGGGATCACGGCGACCTCGGCGGACAGCGACCGGATATCGGTGATGCCACGGCCGTCGATGCGGAACTGGTCGCGCAGGATGCGCTGGCGCACAAGCTTCTTCGTCAGCGAGCGGAACGCTGCGCCGATCTCCTTCTCGCGCCCCTCGAACTGCGGTGCGACCTGCTCGAGAACCTCGGCCTTGACCTCGTCGGTCTTGTCGTCGCGTTCCTGCTTGCCGGCGATGGACAGCGCCTCGGAAAGCGGAGCGGCCGCAGCCTTCTCCACCGCGGCGTACACGTCGTCCTGGTACGCCGGGAACAACGGGTACTCGCCGGTGGGCTTGGCGGCCTTCTCGGCCAGCGCCTGCTGCGCGCCGCACAGGCTCGCGATGAACGGCTTGGCGGCCTCGAGGCCCTCGGCCACGATCGCCTCGGTCGGCGCCTGGGCGCCACCGTCGATCAGGCTGATGACGTTCTCGGTGGCCTCGGCCTCGACCATCATGATCGCGACGTCACCGGACTCGACCACGCGGCCCGCGACGACCATGTCGAAGACGGCGCTCTCGAGCTGCTCGACGGTCGGGAACGCGACCCACTGGCCCTTCTTGTTCTCCTCCGAGGTGATCAGCGCAACGCGCACGCCACCGACGGGACCGGAGAACGGCAGACCGGCGATCTGCGTCGACGCGGATGCCGCGTTGATCGCGACGACGTCGTACAGATCCTTGGGATCGAGACTCAGGACCGTGACGACGACCTGGATCTCGTTGCGGAGGCCGTCGACGAACGACGGGCGCAGCGGCCGGTCGATCAGGCGGCAGGTCAGGATCGCGTCGGTGGAGGGACGTCCCTCACGACGGAAGAACGAGCCGGGGATGCGACCCGCGGCGTACATACGCTCCTCGACGTCCACCGTCAGCGGGAAGAAGTCGAAGTGTTCCTTGGGCTGCTTGCTGGCCGAGGTGGCCGACAGCAGCATGGTCTCGTCGTCCAGGTAGGCGACGACGGCGCCGGCGGCCTGCTGCGCGAGGCGCCCGGTCTCGAAACGAACGGTGCGGGTGCCGTAGCTCCCGTTGTCGATGACGGCGGTGGACTCGAACACGCCCTCTTCGACCTCTACTGCGGAATTGTCTGTCATTGCTTCTCTTCTCTTCCCTCTCGTCTTTTGCCGCTCCACATCGGCATGTGCCCGTGGTGGTCGCGGCTGTTCACCCCAGCGCGGAGGCGGCCGTCGATCGAAGCCGGCCGGAACTCGTCCGGATGGCCACTACCGAAGACCGACGCCACGGCTACGGGGACGGGTGGCAGTCGTACACACCCTGGTGGTGCAAACACCGATAGCCAACGAGGCTCAGTCTAAACAGTGCCTCGTTGGCTATCGGTGAGGTCGGCGAAGCGATTCGCCGGACGACCGTCTTATCGGCGCAGGCCGAGACGCTCGATGAGCGAGCGGTAACGGTTGATGTCGACCTTCTGGACGTACTTCAGCAGACGACGACGGCGTCCGACCAGCAGCAGCAGGCCGCGGCGGGAGTGGTGGTCGTGCTTGTGCATCTTCAGGTGCTCGGTGAGATCGACGATGCGCTTGGTGAGCATGGCCACCTGCGCCTCCGGCGAACCGGTGTCGGTCTCGTGCAGTCCGTACTCGCCGAGGATCTGCTTCTTCTGCTCGGTGGTCAATGCCACTTGGTGCACTCCTGTAACTGACGTCCGCGTGAAAGGAACCGGATCTCGCAGGTCTCCCCGCACATCCGACGGTGTGGCCGCCGCGAACCGCAGCACACACCAGCGGTAGAGCCTACCAGGCCGCACGGGCCGTCAACGATCGGCCGCCTCCGCGAGGATGGCGCGGGCCTTCTCGGCGTCGCGGCCCATCTCCTCGATGAGGGCCTCGACCGAGTCGAACTTCTCCATCCCACGCACCCGCTGGACGAAGTCGACCGCCACGTGCTGGCCGTACAGGTCCGCCTCCCGGTCGAGGACGAAGGCCTCCACCGTCCGGGTGCGGCCGGAGAACGTGGGGTTCGTGCCGACCGAGACGGCCGCGGCGTACCGCTTGCCGGGTTCGACCGTGCCCTCCACGGGGCCGGGCCCCAGCACCGTGAACCAGGCCGCGTACACGCCGTCGGCAGGAATCGCGGAGTACATCGGCGGCGCGATGTTCGCAGTCGGGAACCCGAGCCCGCGACCACGGCCGTCCCCGTGCACGACGACACCCTCGACGCGGTGCGGGCGCCCCAGCGCCTCGGCGGCCGCCGCGACGTCCCCGGCGTCGACGCACGAGCGGATGTAGGTCGACGAGAAGGTCACCGCGTGCTCCGCGAGCAGGTTCACACCGTCCACCGCGAAGCCGAACCGCGCGCCGGTCCGGCGCAGCAGATCGACGTTCCCGGCCGCTTTGCGTCCGAACGTGAAGTTCTCCCCCACCACGACCTCGGAGACGTGGAGCCGCTCGACGAGGATCTCGTGGACGTACCGCTCGGGCGAGAGCTTCATGAACTCGGTGGTGAACGGCATGACGCAGAAGACGTCGATACCCAGCTCCTCGGCCAGTTCGGCCCGCCGCGGCAGCGTCGTCAACTGCGCCGGATGACTACCCGGCCGCACCACCTCAGCGGGATGCGGATCGAATGTCATCAGGACACTGGGGATTCCACGCTCTCGGGCCGCGTCCACCGCACGGGAAATCAGTTGCGCGTGCCCACGATGCACGCCGTCGAAAACGCCGATCGTCAGGACGCAACGCCCCCAGTCCGCCGGCACATCGTCCAGACCTCGCCATCTCTGCACAGGTGGCAGCCTACGGCCACGGCACACACCGGTCACGTTCGGACCGACCCTGCGGCCCGAATCCGCTGATCATGTTGCGCAATCGCCGAACCGAACAGGAGGTGATGTGTGTCCCACGTGATGGTTGCCTAAGCTCGTAACCGTGGCCACGCAGAAATCAGACGCACCCGCACCGAGCGAGGTGACGCACCCGGAGACCTTGTCGTCGGTGGCACAGGACTACCTCAAGGTCATCTGGACCGTCCAGGAATGGTCTCGGGAGCGGGTGTCGACCAAGCTCCTCTCGGAGCGGATCGGCGTCTCCGCCTCCACCGTCTCCGAAGCCATCCGGAAGCTGTCCGACCAGGGACTGGTCGATCACGCCCGGTACGGGTCGATCGCCCTCACGGACGCCGGCCGCTCGGCGGCGGTGTCCATGGTGCGCCGACACCGGTTGATCGAGACGTTCCTCGTGAACGAGCTCGGCTACGGGTGGGACGAGGTCCACGACGAGGCCGAGGTCCTCGAACATGCGGTGTCCGACCGGATGATCGACCGGATCGACGCCAAGCTCGGCTTCCCCGAACGCGATCCGCACGGTGATCCCATCCCGGCAGCGGACGGATCGGTGCCCACTCCCCCGGCGCGGCAACTGAGCGACTACCAGGACGGCGAGTCCGGGCGGGTCGCCCGGATCTCCGACGCCGATCCGGCGATGCTCCGCTACTTCGATTCCGTCGGCATCGCACTCGACACCGACATCACGGTGATCGAGCGGCGCGACTTCGCGGGCACCGTGTCGATTCGGCTCGGCGCCGACCCCGCCACCGGCAACATCGACCTCGGCAACCCTGCGGCACAAGCCATCTGGCTGGTCTAGGCTCGGTTCACGCACGCCGCGACCGAGGCGGGCAACCGATCGAGACGAGGTCCGCGATGAGCACAGCCGTCCGCCGAACCGCCCGCATCGCCGCAGCACTGGGCGCTACCGCCGCCGTCGCCCTGGCCGGGGCCGGGACCGCGTCGGCGGACGAGTGGCCGACGCCCCCGCCGTATCCCAGCCCGCTGGCACCGTTCGACTACGACGGTTTCCTCACCCCCACCGATCTGGACTACTGGAACCCGTTCGTCAGCGCGAACCGGCTGACGTCGCCGTTCGGCACCGACACTCGCATCGTGTGCACCGGTTTCCACGGCGTCCTGCTCGAGTGCTGGCAGGCCGACCGCGAGGGGAACCCGCACAAGCTCACCAAGCTCGCACAGGACTATCCCGGATCGCTCGGGGCAGGGCTGCCCGGCGGCGGGCCCGGCCACTTCGTCTATCCCGGTTTCGTCCCGGGGAGCTGACGACCCGCTACCGCAGCGTCGCGGGGCGCACGACCATCACCGAACTGGCTCGCTTACCGCGCTCCTGGATGAGTGCGATCGTGTGGCCACTCGGGTCGATGGCGGCGTAGATCTCCTTGCGGCCGATCGGCTCGAGCCAGCGTCCCTGACTGATCGACTCGGCCTCCGCGGCGCTGATCTGCCGGTGCGGGAACGCGGTCTGGGCGGCCTGGTCGATGTCGAGGCTGACGGCAGGGTCCTCGGCCAACTGCTCGAGCGTGCGGGCGTGCTCGAGCGTGAACGGCCCGACGCTCGTGCGGCGCAGCGCGGTCAGGTGCCCGCCGACGCCGAGCGCAGCGCCCAGGTCCCGCGCGAGCGCGCGGATGTAGGTGCCCGACGAGCAGTCGACGTCGACGTCGAGGTCCACGAAGCCGCCCGAATCCGCGGGGACGTCGCGGCGGGCCAGCACGTCGAAGCGTGACACCGTCACCGGACGCGCCGCGAGGGTCACCTCCTCGCCCGCCCGGATCAGTGCGTGCGCGCGCTGCCCGTCGACCTTGATCGCGCTGACGCTCGCGGGCACCTGCTGGATGTCACCCGTCAACTTCGCGATCTCGGCGGCGATCTGCTCGTCGGTGACGGCCGATGCGTCGGCGGTCGTGAGCACCTCGCCCTCGGCGTCGTCCGTCGTCGTGGCCTGGCCCAACCGGATCGTGGCGGAATACGACTTGGTGGTCAGCGCCAGCAGGCCGAGCAGCTTGGTGGCCCGCTCGACACCGAGGATCAGCACACCGGTGGCCATCGGATCGAGGGTGCCGGCATGCCCGACCTTGCGGGTGTTCAGCAGCTTCCGACACCGCGAGACCACGTCGTGGCTGGTCATGCCGGCTTCCTTGTCGACGATCAGCAGACCGGCGCCGACGAGACCGGAGGACGGTTTTTGAGACTTGGGCACGTGATGCGATTCTGCCAGCCGCCGGTCAGCTCACCGAAATTGCCGTGACGATCAAGCCGTCCGAGACGATCCAGCGGCCGTCGAAACTCGCGAGCGGCGCGCCGCCGTCCGTCGTGTCGCCCGGCACCAGCAGACGGGAACGGAACGTCCCGCCGATCCCGCCGGTGCTCTCGGCGCCCGCCGTGAAGGTGATGTGGGCGTCCTCGAAGCCGAGCCAGCGACCGGTGAGCGGGAACCACGCCTTGTAGGTGGCCTCCTTGGCGCAGAACAGCAGCCTGTCCCAGTGCACCGGCGCCGGTTCGGTCGACGTCAACCACTCACGCTCCGCGGGCAGGCTCACCGCGTCGAGGACACCGTTCGGCAGTGGGCCGTTCGGTTCCGCGTCGATACCGACGCTGCGCACCTGCATCGCGTACCCGAGCACCGCGGCGCGGTAGCCGTCGCAGTGGGTCAGGCTTCCCACGACGCCCCGTGGCCACACCGGAGACCCCTTGTCGCCCCGCAGGATCGGTGCCGGTTCGACGCCCAGGTCGGCCATCGCGAGGCGCGCGCAGTGGCGGGCGCCGATGAACTCGCGCCGACGCTTCTCGACCGCCTTCGCGATCAGCGATTCCTCCTGCGGGTGCGGTTGCAGGCCGGGCGGGTCCTCGAACAGTTCCGCGGACGCGACGCCGGCGGGCAGAATGCGCTCGATCAATCCAACTCCCCTGTCAGCGCTGTGCGCGCATGCGTTCGTACTCGGCTTCCTGCTCGGCGGTGATCCGGAAATGGCCGCCGAACTTGTTGAGCGTGCCGGGCGCGTACTCGGGCACCGGCAGAATCTGCCGGAGCAGTTTGTCCGGCAGCCCGCGCCGCTGCCACTCGCGCGGGTAGCCGAGCGAGACCTCCTCGAAGCGGACGCCGTCGTAGTAGGTGGTGCGCGGGATGTGCAGGTGGCCGTAGACGCAACACTCAGCGTTGTAGCGGGTGTGCCAGTCGGCAGTTTCGGTGGTGCCGCACCACAGCGCGAACTCCGGGTAGTAGAGCACCTCGGTGGGCTGACGCACGAGCGGGAAATGGTTGATCAGGATCGTCGGGATCGACAGGTCCAGAGCGTCGAGCCGCGCACGGGTCTCCGCGAGGCGGGCACGGCACCACGCATCGCGCGTCGCGTAGGGCTCGGACGAGAGCAGGAACTCGTCGGTGGCGACGACGTTCTTGTCACGGGCGATCCGTAGACCGTCGGTCTTGTCGGTGGCGCCGTCGGGCAGAAAGCTGTAGTCGTACAGCAGGAACATCGGGACCACCGTGGCGGGGCCGCCGTCGCCCTCCCACACCGGATACGGATCCTCGGGGGTGAGGACGCCGATCTCGCGGCACATGTCGACCAGGTAGTCGTAGCGAGCCTTGCCGTGCATCTGCACGGGATCCTTGGCCGTGGTCCACAGCTCGTGGTTGCCGGGCACCCAGATCACCTTCGCGAAGCGACTCTTCAGCAGGGTCAACGCCCAGCGGATGTCGTCGGCCTTCTCGGACACGTCACCGGCGACGATCAGCCAGTCGTCGGGCGACTCCGGGTAGATCTCCTCGGTGATCGGGCGATTGCCCCGGTGCCCGACGTGTGTGTCGCTCACCGCCATCAGTTTCCCTGCCACACCACTACCCTTTCGCCTCCTGCAGCTGGCGGTCGGAGCCCCCGACGGCCCAACGTCCCGATGCGGTCCGCCACAACACCGTCAGCATCCGCAACACCATGAACACGGTAAGCCCCAGCCAGATTCCGGCGAGGCCCCACTCCCACGCGAGCGACGACCAGATGAGCGGCAGAAAGCCGATCAGCGCGCAGGCCAGCGTGGCGGTCCGCAGGAAGGCGGCGTCGCCGGCCCCGAGGAGTACGCCGTCCAGCGCGAACACGATTCCGGCCACCGGCATGATGCCGACGAAGAACCACCACGCGACGGAGGTCTGGTCCAGCACCGCCGGGTCGTCGGTGAAGAACGTCGGGATCAGGGTTGCCCCGGCCGCGAACACCAGCGCCAGGACGGTCGCGAACACCGCCGACCAGCGCGTCACCCGCCAGGCCAGCCGGTTCGCGCCGCGCACGTCACTGCGCCCGAGCGCGGCTCCGACGAGGGTCTGGGCGGCGATCGCGAGCGAATCGAGCGTCAACGCCACGAAGTTCCACAGCTGCAGCACCACCTGGTGGGCCGCGACGGATGCCGCCCCGAAGCGGGATGCGACGGCCGCGGCGGACAGGAAGCACGCCTGGAACGCGAGGCTCCGCAGGATCAGATCACGGCCGAGCACCATCTGCGCCCGCATCACCGTCCAACTGGGACGCAGCGGCACCCGGGCACGCAACAACGCGACACCGAACAGCGCCGCCGACGTCGCCTGGCCCGCGAGGTTGGCGACCGCCGAGCCCTCCAGTTCCCAGCGCGGCGCACCGGCCACACCGTGGACGAGCAGCACACACAGGACCGCGGAGACCGCTTGACCGACGAGCACGAAGCCCAGCGGCCGCATCGTGTTCTGCACTCCCCGCATCCAGCCGTTGCCGGCCATCGCGACGAGGATCAGCGGCGCCCCGAACACGGCGATCCGCAGCCACCGTTCCGCCGCGGCCGCGATCTCGCCGTCCCCGGCGATCAGCGACGTGACCGGACCCGCGAGGACCTGCACCGCGACCACCAGGACCGCGCCGATCCCGAGCGCGAGCCACGTCGCCTGTACACCCTCCCGGACCGCGTCCCGTTCACGCCCGGCGCCGTGCAGGCGCGACGCCCGGGCGGTCGTGCCGTAGGACAGGAAGGTCAACTGCGTGCTCACCTGCGCGAGGACGAGGCCGCCGACGGCGAGGCCGGCGAGCGCGAGGGCCCCGAGCCGTCCCACGATCGCGATGTCGAGGAGCAGATAGAGCGGTTCGGCCGCCAGGACACCCAGCGCGGGTACGGCGAGACCGAGGATCCGGCGCGGGCCCGCGTCGGCCGGCCCGCGTTCGTGCGGGGTGCGGTGATCGGCGCCGGTCAAGTCAGCCGAGGGTCTCACGCAGCGCGGTGATCGCGGACTCGACGGCGCCGGTCGCAGTGTAGCCGGCGGCGAAGCGGTGTCCGCCACCGCCGAGATGCTCGGCTACCGCCGACACGTCCACGGTGTCCTTCGACCGCAGCGACACCGACCACGATCCGGGGGTGGACTCCTTGAAGACGGCGGCGACCTCCGCCTCCGCGGTGGTGCGCACGATGTCGATCACGCTCTCGACCTCTTCCGAGCCGAGCCCGGCCGAGTCGGTGCAGCGGATGACGGCATGGACCAGGCCGCGACCGTCGGCGGCGTCGGGCACCAGCACGGCGGACGACAGCACGGCGCCCAGCATCGGCAACCAACCGAACGGGTGGGTGTCGAGCAGGCGACGCGCGATGCCGGGCCCGTCGATCCCGGTCGCGAGCAGGCGCTCGGCGAGTTCGTGGGTGCCCGGCTGGACCCACCGGAAGGAGCCGGTGTCGGTGACCAGACCCGCGTACAGGCAGTGGGCGAGGTCGGCGTCGATCTCGACGCCCCACAGGTCGAACAGGCGGGCCAGCACCGCCGTCGTCGCCTCCGCGGAGTCGTCGATCAGGTCGAACGTCCCGTAGCGGGTGTTCGACCGATGATGGTCGATCACGAGTGAGCGCCGGGCGCCGCCGAGCCGGGACGCGAGGGCGCCGAGACGGCCGGCGCTACCGCAGTCCACCGTCACGAGCAGATCCACGGACTCGTCGACGGCGTCCGCCGGGACCAGGAGGTCCGTTCCCGGCAGTCCTGCCATCGACACCGGCAGTCGATCCGGGGACGCGAACGACACCTGCACCGGAATCCCCTTGCGCATGAGCACGATTCCGAGCGCGAGCCCGCTGCCGATGGTGTCGGCGTCAGGCTGGACGTGACACAGGACGGTCACGGACGACGCGCCCTCCAGCACCTCGATCGTCTCCTGCAGCGGCAGGGGCTGTGACGCGAGGGCCGGGGGCGCGGTTTCCGGGCAGTGAGTCATGACGGTCTCGGGTCAGGCGTCCTCGTCGGCCGCGTCGTCGCCGGCCGCACGGGGCTCTTTGTACGGGTCGGCGTCGCCGGCCGGCGACGCGTTCTCCCGCGCTCGGGCCACCGCGTCGTCCGCGGCACGCGCCCGGGCGAGGAGTTCCTCCATGTGCCGGGCCGTGTCCGGCACCGTGTCGGCGACGAAGGTCAGCGTCGGTGTGAACCGGACGCCGGTGCCCGCGCCGACCTTGGACCGCAGCACACCCTTGGCCTTCTCCAGGCCCGCAGCAGCGCCGGCCAGGTCCGGTTCGGTGTCGATGTTCTCGCCCATCACGGTGTAATACACCGTGGCGTCGTGCAGGTCGGCCGTCACCTTCGCGTCGGTGATGGTCACGAAGGCAAGACGCGGGTCCTTGATCTCGTGGTCGATCGCCGTCGCGACGATCGTGCTGATGCGCTTCGCGAGCCTGCGTGCGCGTGCAGGATCTGCCATGGCAATCAGTCTCCTCTCCAGGATTTCTCCAGCGTCGCCCCGCGCCGGTCCGTTCAGTCTTCGGGGCCGAAAATTCTTCGTCGAACCGCAAGTAGTTGCAGCTCGGGTCGTCCGGCGACGTGCCGCTCGCATTGATCGAGCACCTCGTGGACGTGTCCCACCCCTGAACTTGCCACGGCGACACCGATCAGCGCCCGCCGGTAGCGGTCGTGTTCGCCTGTCTCCGCGGCAGACACCCCATAGCGTCGCAGTTCGGTCAGGACCGGTCGCACCAGCGACCGCTTCTCCTTCAATGACCGCACATCGCCGAACAGGATGTCCATCTCGAGCGCGCCGAGAAACACCAGTCCTCCCTCCGGTGTGGGACATGTCGATCCCCGGCAGAGCCGGAGTGTCCCTCCCCGGTGGCACGAGGCCACCGGGGAGGGACACGTTCGGAGCGACTAGTCCCGCGGCTTCTCGCGAAGCTCGTAGGCCTCGATCACGTCGCCGACCTTGATGTCGGAGTACGTGACGGTCAGACCACACTCGTAGCCTTCGCGAACCTCGGTCGCGTCGTCCTTCTCCCGCTTGAGCGAGGAGATGGTGACGGTCTCGGCAATCACCTTGTTGTCGCGCAGCAGACGTGCCTTCGCGTTGCGACGGATGATGCCCGAGGTGACGAGGCAGCCGGCGATGTTTCCGACCTTCGAGGACCGGAACATCGCGCGGATCTCGGCCTTGCCGAGCTCCACCTCTTCGTAGATCGGCTTGAGCATGCCCTTGAGGGCCTTCTCGACCTCGTCGATCGCCTGGTAGATCACCGAGTAGTACCGGATGTCGACGCCCTCGCGGTTCGCCAGCTCCGTCGCCTTGCCCTCGGCACGGACGTTGAAGCCGATGATGATCGCGTTGGACGCGGACGCCAGGTTGACGTTGGTCTCGGTGATGCCACCGACACCGCGGTCGATCACGCGCAGCTGCACCTCGTCGTCGATCTCAATCCCCATGAGGGCCTCTTCCAGCGCCTCGACGGTGCCGGAGTTGTCGCCCTTGAGGATGAGGTTGAGCTCGTTGTGCTCCTTGAGCGCGGCATCCAGATCTTCCAGGCTGATGCGCTTACGGCTGCGGGCAGCGAGCGCGTTGCGCTTGCGTGCATTACGCCGGTCGGCGATCTGGCGGGCGATCCGGTCCTCGTCGACCACGAGCAGGTTGTCGCCTGCGCCGGGGACCGACGTGAAGCCGACGACCTGGACGGGACGCGAAGGCAGAGCCTCTTCCACGTCGTCGCCGTGCTCGTCGATCATGCGACGGACGCGGCCGTAGGCATCGCCCGCGACGATCGAGTCGCCGACCCGCAGCGTGCCGCGCTGGATGAGCACGGTCGCGACGGGGCCGCGACCCCGGTCGAGGTGCGCCTCGATGGCGACACCCTGGGCGTCCATGTCCGGGTTGGCCCGCAGATCCAGAGCGGCATCCGCGGTCAGCAGCACCGCTTCCAGGAGGGCATCGATGTTGGTGCCCTGCTTGGCGGAGATGTCGACGAACATGGTGTCGCCGCCGTACTCCTCGGTGACCAGCCCGTACTCGGTCAGCTGCTGACGGATCTTGTCCGGGTTCGCGCCTTCCTTGTCGATCTTGTTCACCGCGACCACGATCGGCACGTCGGCCGCCTGGGCGTGATTGATCGCCTCCACCGTCTGCGGCATGACGCCGTCGTCGGCTGCGACGACGAGGATCGCGAGGTCGGTCGCCTTCGCACCACGCGCACGCATGGCCGTGAAGGCCTCGTGACCCGGGGTGTCGATGAACGTCACCAGGCGCTCGTTGCCGTCCAGCTCCGTGAGGACCTGGTAGGCGCCGATGTGCTGGGTGATGCCACCGGCCTCGCCCTCGCGGACGTTGGCCTTGCGGATCGTGTCGAGCAGGCGGGTCTTGCCGTGGTCGACGTGACCCATGACGGTGACCACCGGCGGACGCGACGCGAGATCCGTCTCGTCGCCTTCGTCCTCGCCGTAGGTGAGGTCGAACGACTCGAGCAGCTCGCGGTCCTCGTCCTCCGGGCTGACGACCTGGACGACGTAGTTCATCTCGCCGCCGAGCAGCTCCAGCGTCTCGTCGTTGACCGACTGAGTCGCCGTGACCATCTCGCCGAGGTTGAACAGCGCCTGCACGAGTGCTGCGGGGTTCGCGTCGATCTTGTCCGCGAAGTCCGACAGCGACGCGCCGCGGGCGAGACGGATGGTCTCGCCGTTGCCACGGGGCAGCCGGACGCCGCCGACTGCGGGCGCCTGCATGCTCTCGTACTCGGCGCGCTTCGCCCGCTTCGACTTACGGCCACGACGCGGGGCGCCACCGGGGCGACCGAACGCACCGGCTGCACCGCCACGACCACCGGGACGACCGCCGCCGCCACCGGGACGACCGCGGAAGCCACCGGGAGCGCCGCCACCTGCACCTGCACCTGCGGGAGCACCACCGGGGGCGCCGCCGCCGCGGTAGCCACCGCCACCGCCGCCGGGACGACCGCCCGGAGCACCGGGACGACCGCCACCGGGACGACCGGCGCCGGGCGCCGGGCGGGCAGCACGCTGCGGCATTGCACCCGGGTTCGGGCGCGGAGGCATCGAGCCGGGGCTGGGGCGGGGACCGCCCTGGCCGGGAGCCGGACGCGGACCACCGGGGCCGGCGGCCGGACGCGGCGCACCGGGCACGCCGGGACGCGGCGCACCACCCTGCGGGCCGGGTCGCGGACCACCCGGACGCGGCGCACCGGGAGCCGGCCGCGGCGCGGGGCGCTCGGCCGGGGCCGACGAGTACGGGTTGTTACCGACGCGCGGCGGCTTGGGGCCGGGGCGCGGACCGCCGGGCTTGGGGCCGGCCGGGGCCGCTGACGCAGCCGGAGCGGCCGGAGCCTGCGCCGCAGGAGCCTGCGGGGCGGGCTTGGGACCCGGCGTGGGTGCCGGTCCCGGACGCGGTCCGGGGGCGGCCTGGGCGGCCGGTGCGCTCGGTGCGGCGGGAGCCGCAGGAGCGGGCGCCGCGGGGGCGGCCGGTGCCGGCTTGGGGCCGGGGCGCGGGGCACCCGGCTTGGGGGCGGAAGCTCCGGTAGCACCGGGCTTCGCCGACGGACGCGGCGATTCGCCACCCTCGGGCTTCGCGTTCGCCGACGGGAAGGACTCCCGCAGACGACGCGCGACCGGGGCCTCGACCGTCGAGGACGCCGACTTCACGAACTCGCCCTGCTCCTTGAGCCGTGCGAGTAGTTCCTTGCTTGTGACACCGAGTTCTTTCGCCAACTCGTGCACGCGGGCCTTGCCTGCCACTGCTCTCCTCTACTGAGAGGTCGAGCGAGCGACTGTTGCCCGCACGACCTCGGTTATCTCCGATGGACGTTCATCGCTGGTGCTTCACGGTGTGCTCATGAGTGCTTGTGCCTGTTCTCTGAGGTACTGCTCGACATTCTCGAGTGATGTTGCAACTCGAGAGGTCTCGAGTGGTACTGCGTCCCGCGTTATCCCTGCCCGGGGTCGGACAGGTTTCGAGTGAGCCGCCTACGACAACTCGGTGGTCTCGACCAACCGGTCGAGTTCCGAGGAGTCCAGACTTCCGGACACCCGCAGCGCTCTGCCGAATGCTCGGCGCCGTCCTGCTTCGCTCAGGCATTTCGGATCGCGATGCAACCATGCGCCGCGCCCCGGAAGCCGTCGCCGAGGATCGGGCGTGAGAGCGAATCCGCCGGATTCGAGTTCACGCGCCACAACCCTGAGCAGGTCGGTGGCCAGCCCTTTCCGCCTACAGCCGACGCATGTGCGCTCCGGAACATTGCCCCGGACACGCGTCGACACAGACAGTTCACGCTGAACCATCGACCACTCTACCGCTGTATCGCCGTGAATTGCGCATCCCGTTTCTAAGCACCTGTCGTTTCGCTACCGACCTGTGACTCGGGACCCGGTGCCGCGTCGCTACGGATGTCGATCCGCCAGCCGGTCAACCGCGCAGCCAGGCGTGCGTTTTGCCCTTCCTTTCCGATCGCCAGCGACAGCTGGAAATCGGGGACGACCACCCGCGCCGCACGAGCCTCGGGGTCGACGACAGTGACGGACACCACTTTCGACGGCGAGAGCGCGTTACCGACGAACTTCGCCGGATCCTCGTCGTAGTCGATGATGTCGATCTTCTCACCGGCGAGTTCGCTCATGACGTTCCGAACGCGCTGGCCCATCGGTCCGATGCATGCGCCCTTCGCGTTCAGACCGGGCACGCGCGAGTGGACCGCGATCTTCGATCGGTGGCCGGACTCGCGAGCGACCGCGACGATCTCGACGGACCCGTCGGCGATCTCGGGGACCTCAAGCGCGAACAGTTTCCGCACCAGGTTCGGGTGCGTGCGCGACAGCGTGATCTGCGGTCCGCGCTGTCCACGGGAGACACCGACCACATAGCACTTGATCCGGTCACCGTGCTCGTAGGTCTCCCCCGGGACCTGCTCGGCCGGCGGGATCAGGCCCTCGGCACCGTTGGCCTCGCTGCCGATCCGGACCACGACCATGCCGCGCGCGTTGGCGCGGGTGTCGCGCTGGATCACGCCACCGACGATCTCGCCCTCGTGCGTGGCGAACTCACCGAAGCTGCGCTCGTGCTCGGCATCGCGCAGTCGCTGCAGGATCACCTGACGGGCCGTGGTGGCGGCGATGCGCCCGAACCCCTCCGGAGTGTCGTCCCATTCCTCGCCCACCTGATTGCCGTCGGAATCGACGTCGCGAGCCATGACCCGGACGACACCGGACTTGGTGTCCACGTCGATGCGAGCGTGCGGCTGATGGCCCTCGGTGTGGCGGTACGCCGTCAGCAGAGCCGTCTCGATCGCGGCGATGATGGTGCCCGCAGAGATTCCCTTGTCCGCTTCGATAGCGCGCAGCGCTGCGATGTCGATATTCACTTGTCCGACCCTTCTTCGTTCTCTTCGTTCGACGCTTCCACGTCCGCAGGCGCGACCCGACCCTCGGGGATTCCTCCCGCGAGCTCGAGTTCCTTCGCGTCCGGGCGCGAGAACTCCACCTGCACAACAGCTTTCTTGACATCCGCGAGTTCCACCCGGCGCACGACCGGACCGCCCTTCGCTTTCACGACGAGGTCGACGCCGCCGTCGGTGAGCCGGCCGACCCGGCCGGTCACCGATTCCTCCGCGAGCTCGACGAGAACCTTGCGGCCCTGCGCACGGCGCCAGTGCCGCCCCTCGGTGAGCGGTCGGTCGATCCCGGGCGAGGTCACCTCGAGCGTGTACGGCGACTCCCCGAAGTCGGACGCCGCGTCGAAGACATCCGAGATGACGTGGCTGAGGCGGGCAACCTCGTCGAGCTCGAGCCCCGAATCGCTGTCGACCATGACGCGCACCGAACTGTGTCGACCCGCGAGCGTGATCGTGACATCCTCGAGGTCGTAGCCCTCACGCCCGATGGGATCGGCGAGAAGCTCGACCACTCTCTCCCTCGACGGCACCGGCATCTGGGACGCTCCTCGCTTCAGTTGTGGTCATCGCTGACGTGCGGCGATCATGTTCGAGCACCGCCCTCGGCGAAGCACGACAAGACACACCACCGGGTGGACTGTGGAGCCTCAAGGGTATCGCGCCGCGGAAGTCGTCGTGACCGCCCGGGTGGACGCGGCCCGACGTCGTCCGCGCGCTGAGCTCGATGCCGCCGATCGAGCACCGGACTGGCACGATGATCACGTGCGAACGACCTTCCTCACCACCCCGCTGTCGCGGCGCGCGGCCTTGCGCGCCGCAGGCGGCGCCGCGCTGGGAACCACCGCGCTCACCCTGATCACCGGTTGCTCGGATCCCGGCGACGCCGACACCCCGGCAGAGGTGGATGCGCTCACGGAGCAGGCGCGGCTCGCGCGCCGCGACGCCGCGAACGCGACGGCCACGATCGCCGGCCGCCCCGACCTCGCGGCCGCTCTCGGCGTCATCGCGGCGGAACGGACAGCCCACGCGGACGCACTGGACGAGGAGATCGCGCGGGCGGCGAGCACGCCACCGTCGTCGACGACCACCACGCCGCCCGCCGCCGCGCCGGTCCCCATCGATCAGCTCAGGGCCGACCTGGCCTCGGCTCAGCGCGACGCCGGCAAACTCGCCCGGACCCAGTCCGGGTATCGCGCCGGTCTCCTCGGTTCGATCAGCGCCGCGTGCGCCGCACAGCAGGTGGTGTTGTTGCCGTGAGTTCCACCAGTCCAGGGCCCGAACAGCAGGCCCTGCTCGACGCGCTGCAGGCCGAGTACGCGGCCGTGTTCGCGTACGGCATCGTCGCCGCCTTCTCCAACACCAATCGCACGGACCTCGTCGCCGCGAACACCGCGGCCCACCGCGCCCGCCGCGACGCCACGCTCGACGCGCTGGCCGCCGCCGACGTCGACGCGCCGGAGCCGGAGGCCGGCTACACGATTCCGTTCGCCGTGACGGACCCCGTCTCCGCCGCACAACTGGCGGCACAGGTCGAAACCGACACCGCCGCCGCCTGGCTGTCGGTCGTCGAACGCAGCCGATCCGAGCACACCCGCGAGGTGGGCGTCACCGCACTCACCGAGGCGGCAGTGCGCGCGGCGAACTGGCGCGCGATCCTCGGAGAAGCGCCCGCGACGACGGCATTCCCGGGCCGAGCCTGAGTCCACCACCGGCGTTCTCCACTGAGCGGGAAAGCCTCGCGCGAATCGTCTTGCAGCCCCTAGGTTCTGTGACACAGATCGCAACCGAGAGGAAACCCCGTGATGACGGAACGCTCCATCGAACAACGCCTCGACGACCTCGAACGGATCGAGGCCATCAAGGCACTCAAGCACCGCTACCTGCGAGCATGCGACGCGAAGGACGCGGACACCTTCCGCGCCTGCTTCATCGACCGCGGCGCCCTGATCGACTACGGCCCGCTCGGCAAGTTCGACGACGCCGACCCCATCGCCGAGGTCTTCCGCAACATCGCACTCCAGAAGGTCGACGGTAGGAACGTCATCCTCGACATGCACCACGCCTTCCACCCCGAAATCACGCTCCGCAGCGACGAGCTGGCGGAAGGCAAGTGGACACTCGCCTTCCGCCAGGTCAACCTCATCGACAACACCGAGACCGTTCGCTCCATCGAGTACGTCGACGAATACGTCGTCGAGAACGGCGAATGGAAGATGTCGAAGTGTCAGTCGATCACGCTGTGGTCGATGACCCGCCCACTCGCCGACGGCACCGTCGTCACCGAAGGCTGATCCGCACCTTCACTCTGCGCGGCTCGCCGCGGTGACGACTGCACGGCTCGCCGCGGTTCACTCTGCGCGGCTCGCCGCGGTGGCATCAGTGCTGCCGCGGCGACCGCCACCGCCACGAACCCCGCCCCCACGTACAGCGCCGGTGCCAGCGCGTCCGTGTACCCGGCCGGCGTGAGACTGCCACCCGCCCCGAGGAACACGGCGGTCAGGATCGCGATACCGAGCGCCACGCCCACCTCACGCAACGTCGAGTTGATCGAGCTGGCCGTCGCGTGATCGGCTTCCCTCATGTCCGCCAGCACCGCCGTCGCCGTGGGCGCGAAGGTCAATCCCATTCCGACACCGGCCATCACGAATGCCGGGACGAGACTGGGGTACTGCACCCCGGGCTCGATCAGCCCGGCCATCCACACCAGCGACAATCCCTGCAGTACCAGTCCGGTCACCAGCAGCGCCCGCAATCCCACGCGAGGCGCGAGCAGACCCGCGATCGGCGCGACCACCATCGGCGCCGCCGTCCACGGCAGTGTCCGCAGTCCCGCCGCGAAGGGGCTGTACCCGGACACGATCTGCAGGTACTGCGACAGCAGGAACACCGCGCCCATCATGCCGAGAGTGAATGTCAGCGCAATGACGTTCGCGAGAGAGAACTGCCGGGACCGGAACAACCGCAGCGGCATCACCGGGAACTCGGCCCGCCACTCCCGCACCGCGAAGGCCACCAGCAGCAGCACCGCAGCGACGAGGGTGCCGAGCACCGACACGCTGGTCCAGCCGTCGTCGTTGCCGTGCACGATCCCCCACACTCCGAGGAACACCGCCCCTCCGGAGAGCAGCACGCCCATCGGATCGAGCGGCTGCCGCGGGCCCGTCGACTCCCGCAGCGCGTAGAGCACCAGGGGCACCGCCAGTGCCGCAACCGGGACATTGAGCCAGAACACTGCCTGCCACGAGACCCCGTCCACCACGGCACCACCGACGACGGGACCGAGCGCGACGCCGAGTCCGGAAACTCCACCCCACACCCCGATGGCGAGAGCGCGCTTCGCGATCGGAACGGCACCCGCGAGCAGAGTCAGCGAGAGCGGCATGACCGCGGCGGCACCGACTCCCTGGACCGCCCGGGCCGCGATGAGCATCTCCGGGCTGGTCGAGAGAGCAGACGCGATCGACGCGGCCGTGAACACCGCTATGCCCCAGAGGAATACGCGACGGCGACCGAGCCGGTCGCCGAGCGTGGACAGCGACAACATGAGCGTCGCGAAGGCCAGCGTGTAGGCGTTCATGAACCACTGCAGCTGGCCGACCGACGCATCGAGATCGTCGCGGATGACCGGCAGGGCGCTGGTCATCACGAGGTTGTCGAGCGTCGCCATGAACATCGGGACCGAGGCGGCGACGATGGCCAGCCAGACGGGTACCGACCGGGCACGCGGCGGCACGGCGGCCGGTTCGGAAGACGGTGGATCGAGTGGATCGGAGAGGGTCGTCATGTCGGCTCCTGAGGCCTGAGGACGGAATCGGCGTGGATCTGTCGAGCGGAGATGTACCGGAAACCACGTTTGTAAGCATCGAATGATTACTTAACTTCGTCGACGCTAGTTATCGAGTGATAGCCTGTCAACATGTCGACGGCGGAAAAGGCGGAGAAACAGACCCGGATGAGCGCCGAGGCCCGGCGTGAGCTGGTGCTCGCCGCCGCGACACGGGCATTCGCCCGAGGTGGCTTCCACGGCACCAGCACCGACGCGGTCGCCAAGGAAGCCGGGGTGTCCCAGCCGTACGTGGTCCGAATGTTCGGCACCAAGGCCAACCTGTTCCGCGAGGTCTTCGCCCACGCCATCGGCCGGATAATGGACGCCTTCGACCCCGCTCTCGACCGCGTCGCCGAGGATCCCGAGAACGAGGAACTCTGGGCCCAAATGGGCGCCACCTACACCGAGTTGCTGGCCGATCGCGACCTGCTGCTCGTGATGATGCACGGCTTCGCGGCCGGCTCGACGCCCGAGATCGGCGCGCAGGCCCGGGACTGGATGGCCAAGATCTACACCCAGATCCGCACTCGTACCGGATGCACCCCCGAGCACGCGCGCACGTTCATCGCGAACGGCATGCTGCTCAACACCCTGGTCGCGATGGAGGCACCGCAGCACGCCGACCGGGATCCGGCGCTCGCCGAACTCTCGGTGTGCGCGTTCGGCAACAGCCTCGCCGCTGCGGTCGGCGACATCGACTGACTTCGTATTCGGATTGCCCGAATCAGGGGTGACGGGTAGGGGATTCGTCACGCATGCGGGTACCCCGGGTCGATCCCCTACCGATCCCCCCAATTGCCCCCTAAGCCACCACTGATCGCTCCCACGGACGGTGCGCACGGGATGCAATGGCAGTCGACACCGTCCGGTGTCGACCTTGGATCGAGCGACACATAGGAGCCACGATGTCCATCTCCGCGATCTTCAACGCCCTGCTCTCCGCGATGTTCGGCGCCAACTTCGGATTCGGCTCGGAAGGCGGCGACGGCATTGCCGCCGGTTCAACGGGTGGCGCGAACGGCGGCGGCCAGGGCGGCGGCGGGTTCAACTTCGGATCCTGATACCGCAGCGACCGGCGCCGGTGGACATCCGATACGGTGTCCGCCGGCGCTCTTCGTTCTTCGCGGCTCGCCTCAGACCAGGAAGTGCGCCGCCTGTTCGGCGAGGTCGAGGACGGGCTGGGGCGCGATCCCGAGCACCAGCGTGACCACCGCCGCGACAGCGACCGCGGCCACCGTCGGCGCACTCGGAACCACCACGACCGGCGACGCGTCCTCGGGGGGATCCGCGAAGAACATCAGCACGATGACACGGACGTAGAACACCGCAGCGACGGCACCGCTGACGACGCCGACGATCACCAGCGGCACCGCCCCGCCGGACGCGGCGGCCTCGAACACGGCGAACTTGCTGATGAACCCACTGGTGAGCGGGATACCGGCGAACGACAGCAGCAGCAGCGCGAACGTCGCGGCGAGCAGTGGCGACGTACGGCCCAGCCCCGCCCAGCGCGCCAGGGCGGTGATTTCGGCCCCCGACGCGTCCCGCACCAGTGACACCACGCCGAACGCACCGAGCGTGCTGAAGCCGTACGCCAGCAGGTAGAACAGCGACGCGGAGATACCCTCGTCGTTGCCGGCGATCACGCCGGTGAGGATGAACCCGGCGTGTGCCACCGACGAGTACGCGAGCATTCTTTTGACGTCGGACTGTGTGATCGCGAGCAGCGCGCCGACCAGCATGGTGACAATCGCGACCGCCCACAGCACGGGGCGCCAGTCCACGCTCAGTCCCGGCACGGCCACGTAGAAGACACGTAGCGTCGCCCCGAATGCGGCGATCTTCGTCGCTGACGCCATGAAGGCGGTGATCGGCGTCGGAGCTCCCTGGTACACGTCGGGGATCCACGAGTGGAAGGGCACCGCGCCGATTTTGAACAACAGACCCACCGACAGCATCGCCAGGCCCATCCGGGCGAGGAGCACGTCGTTCGCCTGCTCCTCGACGGCGCGGCCGATCCCCGGGAGGTCCACGGTTCCGGCGTAGCCGTACAGCAGAGCCGTCCCGAACACGAAGAACGCCGACGAGAACGCACCCAGCAGGAAGTACTTGAGCGCGGCCTCCTGCGAGAGCAGACGTCGGCGCCGGGCCAGCCCGCACAGCAGGTACAGCGGCAGCGAGAGCACCTCGAGCGCAACGAACATGGTCAGCAGGTCGTCGGCCGCGGGAAACAGCAGCATGCCGCCGATCGCGAAGAGCGCCAACGGGAAGACCTCGGTCTGTGTCACGCCCGCCCGGACGGCCTCCCGCTCGGCATCGCTGCCCGGCACCGCCGAGGCACGCGGGGTGAAGGCATCCACGCCGCGTGCGCCCACCGAGACGGACTCCGCCGACGCTGCGGCGCGGTCGAGTCCGCGATCGGCGACGAGCAGCGCCGACAGCAGCGATACGCACAGGACGGTGCCCTGCAGGAACAGCGTCGGCCCGTCGATCGCGACCGATCCGACCGCGGCCGATTGCCTCGTGCCCGCGAGCGCGATCACCGCGATGCCCGCCGAGCCCAGTGCGCCGAAGGTGAGCACCAGGTGGGCGGTGTAGCGCGTCCGCCGCGGCCAGAACGCCTCGACCAGCACGCCCACAACCGCCGCACCGAAGACGATCAGCATCGGCGACAGCAGGCTGTACTCGATGCTGGGGGCCGGCAACACCGTGGGATTCATCGGGGTTCACCTCCGTCCTGTTCGGCGACGACAGGTGCCGGGTCCTGGCGGTCGATCGTGGTGAGCGTGTCGGCGACCGCGGGGGTGACGACGTCGAGAATCGGTTTCGGGTACACCCCGAGGACCAGGAGCAAGGCGATCAGCGGCGTGACCACGACGAGTTCGCGGCGGCGGAGGTCCCGGATCCGGTCGGTGCCGGAGGCGACGGGTCCCGTCATCATCCGCTGGTAGAGCCACAGCACGTACAGGGCCGCGAGGACGAGTGCGACGGTCGCGACGACGGCGGCCGCCGGGTATCGGGTGTAGGTGCCGATCAGGACGAGGAATTCGCTGACGAACGGCGCGAGGCCCGGCAGCGACAGGGTGGCCAGCCCGGCGATCAGGAAGGTGCCGGCCAGCAGCGGCGCCACCTTCTGCACGCCCCCGTAGTCCGCGATGACCCGTGTGCCGCGCCGCGTGACGAGGAATCCCGCCACCAGCATCAGTGCGGCGGTGGAGAACCCGTGGTTGACCATGTAGAGCGTGGAACCGCTCTGTCCCTGACTGGTCATCGCGAACACGCCGAGCACGATGAAACCGAAGTGGGAGATGGAGGTGTACGCGATCAGCCGCATGACGTCGGTCTGGCCGATCGCGAGCAGTGCGCCGTAGACGATGCTGACGACCGCGAGCGTCACGACCAGGGGCGCGAAGTACTGTGCGGCGTCGGGGAAGAGCTGCAGGCAGTACCGCAGCATCGCGAAGGTGCCCACCTTGTCGACGACGGCCATCATCAACACCGCGGTCACCGGGGTGGACTGGACGGCCGCGTCGGGCAGCCAGCTGTGCAGCGGCCACAGCGGCGCCTTGACGGCGAACGCGAACATGAAACCGAGGAACAGGGCGTTCGCCACGTGGCCGCTCATCGTCAGCTCACCGGTCGACACCGCGTCGACGATCGCACGGAAATCGAAGGTGCCCGACGTGAACGGGCTGTCCGCCCCGGCCGTCACGACGTACAGGCCGATCACCGCGGCCAGCATGATCAGACCGCCGAGGAGGTTGTACAGCAGGAACTTCACCGCGGCCCGCGAGCGGCCCGGACCCGGTTGGCCGTATCCGCCGATGAGGAAGTACATCGGGATCAGCATCGCTTCGAAGAGCACGTAGAACAGCAGGATGTCGAGGGCCAGGAACGACATCAGCACCATCGACTCGACCACGAGGATCAGTGCAACGTACAGGTGCGTGGCACGGGGTCTGGTGTCGTCGGCGTCCACGTCTCGCCAGCCGGCGAGGAGCAGGAGCGGAACGAGGACCGCGGTGAGCAGTACGAGCGCCAGCGCGATGCCGTCGAGGCCCAGATCGTAACGGGTCCCGAACGCCGGTATCCAGGAATGGGATTCGACGAATTGGTACCGCTCGCCGCCCGGTTCGAAGCGCACCGCGAGTAGCACGGCGATCGCGAGTGTCGCCGAACCCACCACGAGTGCGAGCCACCGGGCCGCCGTCTTCCGACGAGCCGGCAATGCTGCGGCCGTCACCGCTCCCGCGAGCGGCAGGAGCCACAGGGCGGTCAGCCAGGGAAAGCCGTTCATGACACCCTCCCCACCAGTGCCGCCGCGACCACGAACGCCGCGCCGACGAACATGTACAGGGCGTAGGAGCGCACGAACCCGGTCTGCAGCCGGCGAAGCGCCACCGACAACAGCCCGAGCACGGCACCGACACCGCCGGTGGCGCCGTCGATCCCCTTGTCCTCGACCACCGTCAGTCCCCGCACCAGGCGCTGACCGGGACGCATGAAGACGGCCTCGTCGACGTCGTCGCCGTAGAGGTCACGCCGCGCTGCGACCGTCACCGCCGACACCTGGGCAGGAGCCACCACCGGCACCGGCCGAGTTCCGTACTGCCGGTACGCAATTCCGGCGCCGATGAGCACGACAGCGAGTGTGACGGCGGTGACCACCCACACCGGGACCGCGAGTTCACCGTGCTCGGCCGCGCCGCCGAACTCCGTCCAGACCGGTTCGAGCCAGTGCTCGAGCGTGCCGCCGACCGCGAGCAGTCCGCCGGCGGCAACGGATCCGACGGCCAGCACGATCATCGGCACGGTCATCACACCGGGCGACTCGTGCGGGTGTGCCCCCGGATTCCACCGCCTCTCCCCGAAGAACGTCATCAGCATCACGCGCGTCATGTAGAACGCAGTGAGCCCCGCGCCGATCAGCGCGACCGTGCCGAGAGCCGTCCCCCCGATCCCGCCGGAGCCGAAGGCCGCCTCGATGATCTTGTCCTTGGAGAAGAACCCCGAGAACGGTGGAATCCCGATGATCGCGAGATAGCCGAGTCCGAAGGTGGCGAACGTGATCGGCATGAGTGTGCGCAGACCGCCGTAACGCCGCATATCGGTCTCGTCGTCCATGCCGTGCATGACGGATCCGGCGCCGAGGAACAGCCCCGCCTTGAAGAACCCGTGCGCGAGCAGCAGCATGATCGCGAACGCGTAGCCGGCGGGGCCGAGTCCGGCTGCCATGACCATGTAGCCGATCTGACTCATCGTCGAGGCCGCGAGCGCCTTCTTGATGTCGTCCTTCGCGCACCCGATGATCGCGCCGAACAGCAGGGTCACGGCGCCGACCAGGACCACCGCCACCTGAGCTCCCGGCGCCGCCTCGTAGATCGGCCCGGACCGCACGATCAGGTAGACGCCGGCCGTGACCATGGTGGCTGCGTGGATGAGCGCCGACACCGGGGTGGGACCCTCCATCGCGTCGCCGAGCCAGGATTGCAGCGGTACCTGTGCCGACTTGCCGCACGCGGCGAGCAGCAGGAGCAGTCCGAGCGCGGTGGTCACTCCCCCGCTCGCGCCGGACGTGTCGCCGCTTCCGACACCACCGAGGACGTCGGCGAACGACACCGATCCGAACGTCGCGAACATGATCATGAGCCCGACCATCAGGCCCATGTCGCCGACGCGGTTGACCACGAACGCCTTCTTCGCGGCCGTTGCCGCGCTCGGCTTGTACTGCCAGAAGCCGATCAGCAGGTACGACGCGAGACCGACCCCCTCCCAGCCGACGTACAGACCCAGGTAGTTGTCGGCGAGCACGAGCAGCAGCATCGCGGCGAGGAAGAGATTGAGGTACGCGAGGAACCGTCGTCGTCCGGGGTCCGTCTTCATGTAGCCGACGGAGTAGATGTGGATGAGCGATCCGACGCCGGTGACGAGCAGCACGAAGCACATCGACAGTTGGTCGAGGCGCAGCCCGAAGTCGACCTGGAGTCCGGCTACGGGCAGCCACGAGAAGAGGTGCTGCCGGGCGACCCGGTCCGAGTCCGCGCGGCCCACCATGTCGACGAACAGCATCACGGCGACCACGAACGACGCGAGGGTGGCGGCGCACCCGAGCAGGTGCCCCCAGCGGTCGCTGCGGCGGCCCGCGAGCAGCAGGACGACGGCGCCGGTCAGCGGCAGAGCCGGCAGGAGCCAGATGAGTGCGTGAATTCCCGTCCCCCCGTTCATGTCAGTACTTCAGCAGGTCGGCGTCGTCGACCGAGGCCGATCGGCGGGTCCGGAAGATGGTCATGATGATCGCGAGTCCGATGACGACCTCGGCGGCGGCGACCACCATCGTGAAGAACGCGAACACCTGGCCGTCGAGATTGCCGTGCATCCGCGCGAACGTGACGAACGCGAGGTTCGCGGCGTTGAGCATCAATTCGATGCACATGAACACGACGATCGCGTTGCGCCGCAGCAGCACTCCCGCGGCGCCGATCGTGAAGAGCAGCGCGGCCAGGTAGAGGTAGTTGTCCGGGTTCATCGGGACTCCTCCCCATCGGACCGTTCGATCGCGGCTCGTGGGCTGCGCGGGGTGAGGATCCGGCTGACGGACTCGCGCGAGTACGTCCCGTCGGGCAGACGCGCGGGCAGGTCCACAGCGTTGTGCCGGGCGTAGACGCCGGGGCTCGGCAGGGGCGTGACCCGCGCGGATTCGTCGGCGCCCCAGTCCCGGAACCGTTGCTTCGACATCTCGCGCTGACCGAGGCGCCGTTCGAAACGCTCGCGGTGCGCGAGCACCATCGCGCCGATCGTGGCGGTGATCAGGAGTGCCCCGGTCATCTCGAACACCCACACGTACCGGATGAAGACGAGTTCGGCGATGCCCTCCACGTTGCCCCCCGACGCCGAATTGGCCTGGTCCAGTCCGACGAAACCCACTTCGCCGGACCGGAGGACCCCGACGGTGGCGTTGCCGAGCCCACCGATCAGCAGCAGACCGAACCCGAGTCCGGCCACGACGGCCGCGATCCGTTGCCCGCGCAGGGTTTCCACGAGCGAGTCCGAGCTGTCGACCCCGATCAGCATGAGCACGAACAGGAAGAGCATCATGACCGCGCCGGTGTAGACGACAACCTGGACGACGCCGAGGAACAGTGCACCCTGCGCGATGTAGAGCACCGCGAGCACGATCATGGTCATCGCGAGACAGATCGCCGAGTAGACGGCCTTGGGCGCGCACACCACTCCGAGCGCTCCGAGCACCGCTGCCGTACCGAGGATCCAGAACTGGACGGCCTCACCGGTGGACGTCCGGGTGAAGACCTCGGCGGCCAGTAGCGCGGTCGATTGTGCGGTCGCGGCGTCCACTACGTCACCTCCTCGGATCCGGGCACCGACTCGGCCGCGCCGCCGAACACGGATCCGCGGTAGTAGTCCTCGTCGGTGGTGCCGGGAGCCATGGGGTGCGGCGGCGCCTGCATCCCGGCCTGCAGCGGCGCGAGCAGGCGATCCTTGCCGTAGATCAGGTCGATGCGGTTGTCGTCGGCCATCTCGTACTCGTTCGTCATCGTCAGTGCTCGCGTGGGGCAGGCCTCGACGCACAGCCCGCAGCCGATGCAACGTAGGTAGTTGATCTGGTAGACGCGTCCGTACCGTTCACCCGGCGAGTAGCGCTCCTCTTCGGTGTTGTCGGCGCCCTCGACGTAGATCGCGTCGGCCGGGCACGCCCACGCGCACAGTTCGCAGCCGATGCACTTCTCCAGCCCGTCGGGATGCCGGTTGAGTTGGTGTCGACCGTGATAGCGCTCCGCGGTGGGCGCCTTCTGCTCGGGGTAGAACTCCGTGACGGGTTTCTTGAACATGGTCGAGAAGGTCACGCCGAATCCGGCGACGGAGTCGAGGAACTCAGGCATCGGAATCCTCCATTCCGGTAGGTGCCGACCGCACGAGGGCATGGGCGGGGCGGGGATCCTGCCCCGGCAACGGCGGCACCGGGAAGCCGCCGGCCGACGGATCGAACGGGGTGCCGGTGTCGTGGGGCGCTGCGCCGTCGTCACCGGCGCGGGTGGCGCGGAGCCTGCGGTAGAGCCCCGCCAGCAGCCCGAGGGCCACCACTGCGCCGCCGACAACCAGCACGATCCAGCGGGACTCGTAACCTTCGTTGCGCAGGGCCCGGACGGTGGCGACCACCATCACCCAGGCGAGTGCGACGGGGATGAGGACCTTCCAGCCCAGGTTCATGAACTGGTCGTAGCGCAGGCGCGGGAGCGTGGCGCGCAGCCACATGAACACGAACAGGAAACCCCAGACCTTGATCGTGAACCACAGCAGCGGCCACCACCCGGAGTTGGCGCCGTCCCACATGTTCAGCGGCCACGGCGCGTGCCAGCCGCCGAGGAACATCGTGGCGGCGAGCGCGGAGACGGTGACCATGTTGACGTACTCGGCCAGCATGAACATCGCGAACCGCAGCGACGAGTACTCGGTGTGGAATCCGCCCACCAGTTCGCCCTCGGCCTCGGGGAGGTCGAACGGCGCCCGGTTGGTCTCGCCGACCATCGACGTCACGTACACGAGGAAGGCCGGCAACAACAAGAAGACGTACCAGTGCCCCTCCTGGGCGGCCACGATGCCCGACGTGGACATCGTCCCGGCGTCGAGGAAGACGGCTGCGAACGTCAGGCCCATCGCGACCTCGTACGAGATGACCTGGGCGGTGGACCGGAGCCCGCCGAGGAGCGGGTACGTCGAGCCCGACGCCCAGCCGGCCAACACGATGCCGTACACGCCGACGGAGGTGACCGCGAGAATGTAGAGCACCGCCACCGGGAGATCGGTGAGCTGCAACGGCGTCCGGTGTCCGAGGATCGAGACCTCGGGCCCGAACGGGACCACCGCGAACGCCATGAAGGCGGGCACGACCGCGATGATCGGTGCTGTCAGGTAGACGGGCTTGTCGACGCCGGCGGGGACGATGCCCTCCTTGAGCGCGAGTTTGACGCCGTCGGCGAGGGACTGCAGGATTCCGTGCGGGCCGACGCGGTCGGGGCCGACGCGCATCTGCATCCACGCCAGCACTTTCCGTTCGAGATAGATCGCGAGCAGCACGGTCAGCACGAGGAAGACGAAGATGCCGAGCGCCTTCGCCACCACGAGCCACCACGGGTCGTGGCCGAACATCGACAGGTCGGCGGCAGCCAGGGTGTTCATCGCGCGACCTCGCCTTCCACGAGCGAGCCGGCGACGCCGTCGTCCGCCGACGGCCCGATCCGGACCACGTCCCCGATCTGCGCTCCGAGTTGCCGATACACCTCGGACCCGGGCGAGCAGATCGGCAACCACACCACCCGGTAGGGCAGATCGGTGATCGCGAGCGGCAACGTCACCGACCCTCTGTCGGTGGCGACCGTCACCGGATCGCCCTCACGCACCCCGAGTTCGGCGGCACAGTCGGCGGACAGCCGAACGACCGGCGGTCGCGCGGTGCCTGCCAGGAAGGGTTCACCGTCCTGCATCCGGCCCGCGTCGAGCAGCATCCGCCACCCCGCCAGGACGGCCTCTCCTGGGCCGGGTTCGGGTGTCGCCGACGGCGCCGTCCCGGACATCGGCACGCGCGCTCCCTGCCACGGACCGAGGCGGTCGAGTTCGGCGCGGGCCGCCGCGACGTCGGGCAGGCTCAGCGGCCGGCGCGCCTCGGCGGCGATGGCGTCGAGCACCCGTAGGTCGGGCAGCGCTCCGGTGCGGGGCAGCGCCGTCTCGAACGGCCGCACCCGGCCCTCCCAGTCCACGAAACTTCCGGACTTCTCGGCGACCGGCGCGACCGGGAACACGACGTCGGCGCGGTCGGTCACGGTGCTGTGCCGCAGTTCGAGGCTCACGACGAAGTCCGCGGCGTCCAGCCCGGCGAGAGCCGCACGTGGGTCCGGAAGATCGTTCGGATCGACACCGCCGACGAGGAGTGCGCCGATCGCGCCGGACGCCGCGGCGGTGAGTACACCGGCGGTGTCGCGTCCCGAACCAACGGGCAGGTCCGGGACGTTCCATACGTCGGCGACCTGCCGGCGGGCCTCGGGATCGGCGATCGGCCGTCCACCCGGGAGCAGGCCCGCGAGCGCCCCGGCCTCGAGGGCGCCGCGCTCCCCTGCCCGCCGCGGAATCCAGGCCACCCGGGCCCCGGTCTCGGCCGCGAGGGCCGCGACGGCGGTGAGGGTGCCGGGAACAGCGGCCGCGCGCTCCCCGACCACGATCACTGCGCCGGGACGACGCAGGAAATCGGACCCGGCGAGTTCGTCGAGGATCGCCGGCTCGTCGCCCGGCACGGCGCGCAGCAGGCGCCCGGACATCTTGTCGAGCCCACGACTCGCGAAGGGCGCGATCGAGAGGATCACCGCGCGCCCGGTGCGCACCGCCTTCCGCAGCCGCAGGAAGACGATCGGCGACTCCTCCTCGGGTTCGAACGCGACGAGCACGACGGCGGACGCATTCTCGAGGTCGTCGTACGTGACGACCTCCGGGCCGAGACCGCGGCCCGCGACATGGGAGGCGAGGAAGGCGGATTCCTCGGCGGAATGCGGCCGCGCGCGGAAGTCGACGTCGCCGGTGCCGAGCACGACGCGTGCGAACTTCGCGTAGGCGTAGGCGTCCTCGTACGTGGCGCGTCCACCGACGAGCACCCCGGCCCGGCCGGTCGCGGCGACGAGCCCGCGCGCTGCGACCGTGATCGCTTCCGGCCAGGACGCCGGCCGTAGCCCGCCGCCGGGATCGCGCACGAGTGGGGTCTCCAACCGGTCCGGTTCGCGGGCGTAGGTGAATGCCCACCGGCCCTTGTCGCAGTTCCACTCCTCGTTGACCTGGGGATCGTCCCCGGCGAGTCGGCGCAGCACCGTGCCACGACGGTGGTCGGTGCGTTGCGCGCACCCGCTCGCGCAGTGCTCGCAGACACTCGGCGTCGACACCAGGTCGAACGGCCGGGCCCGGAATCGGTAGGCGGCTCCGGTGAGGGCGCCCACCGGGCAGATCTGGACGGTGTTCCCGGAGAAGTAGGAATCGAACGGCTCCTCGTCGGCGATGCCCACCTGCTGCAGGGCGCCGCGCTCGAGCAGCTCGATCATCGGATCTCCGGCGACCTGCCGGGAGAACCGCGTGCAGCGCGCACACAGCACGCACCGCTCGCGGTCCAGCAGCACCTCACTCGACAGCGGAATCGGTTTGGGGAAGGTGCGTTTGACGCCATCGAAGCGGGACTCCGCGCGCCCGCTGGACATCGCCTGGTTCTGCAGCGGGCACTCGCCGCCCTTGTCGCACACCGGGCAGTCCAGAGGATGGTTGATCAGCAACAGCTCCATGACGCCCTTCTGGGCGCGGTCGGCGGCCTCGGAGGTGACCTGTGTACGGACCACCATGCCGTCGGTCGCGACCGTGGTACACGACGCGAGCGGCTTGCGTTGGCCCTCGACCTCGACGAGGCACTGTCGGCACGCTCCGACCGGATCGAGCAGCGGGTGATCGCAGAACCGCGGGATCTGGATGCCGATTCCCTCGGCGGCGCGGATCACGAGCGTCCCCTTGGGTACGGTGACCTCCGCACCGTCGATCGTGAGTGTGACGCGGTCCGAGGGCACCGGTTGGCCCGACGCGTCGGACCCCATGTTGACGGTCACGATCTCCTCCCTTCCGGTCCGGTGGGGACCGTGGCGACGAGCGCGGAGGCGTTCGGGTCGAACGGGCACCCACGGCCCCCGACGTGCGCGACGTACTCGTCGCGGAAGTACTTCAGCGACGACATGATCGGGCTGGCCGCGCCGTCACCGAGCGCACAGAACGACTTGCCGAGGATCGTGTCCGAGACGTCGAGCAACTTCTCGAGGTCCTCCGCACTGCCCTCGCCGCGCTCGAGGCGCTCGAGGATCTGCACGAGCCAGTAGGTGCCCTCACGGCACGGGGTGCACTTGCCGCAGGACTCGTGCGCGTAGAACTGCGTCCAGCGCAGTACCACGCGCACGATGCACGTCGTCTCGTCGAAGATCTGCAGCGCCTTGGTGCCGAGCATGGATCCTGCACCCGCCACCCCCTCGTAGTCGAGCGGTACGTCGAGGTGTTCGTCGGTGAGGAGCGGCGTCGACGAGCCGCCCGGGGTCCAGAACTTGAGCCGGTGCCCCGCGCGCACGCCCCCCGCGACGTCGAGCAACTGCCGCAACGTGATCCCGAGCGGGGCCTCGTACTGTCCGGGCCGGGTGACGTGACCCGAGAGCGAATACAGCGTGAACCCGGGCGACGCCTCGCTGCCCATGCCCCGGAACCATTCCGGTCCGCGGAGGATGATCGGCGGGACACTCGCGATCGACTCCACGTTGTTGACGACGGTCGGGCTGGCGTAGAGACCGGCGACGGCGGGGAACGGCGGTCGCAGCCGGGGTTGCCCCCGCCGCCCCTCGAGCGAGTCGAGCAGCGCCGTTTCCTCGCCGCAGATGTATGCCCCGGCCCCGGCGTGGACGACGATGTCCAGGTCGTAGCCCGAACCGAGGATGTCGCGACCGAGATACCCCGCGTCGTAGGCCTCGGCCACCGCTGCCTGCAGCCTCCGCAGAACCGGCACCACCTCGCCGCGCACGTAGACGAACGCCTGCGCGGCCCGGATCGCGTACGCCGCGATGACGACTCCCTCGATCAGCGTGTGCGGGGTCGCGAACATCAGCGGAATGTCCTTGCACGTACCCGGTTCCGACTCGTCGGCATTGACGACCAGGTAGTGGGGCTTCGCGGTTCCGTCGGTCGCCGGATCCTGCGGGATGAACGACCACTTCATGCCGGTGGGGAATCCGGCGCCGCCGCGGCCACGCAATCCGGCGTCCTTGACGGTCTGGATCACCTCGTCCGGGTTCATCCGAAGGGCCTTGCGGAGCGCGGTGTACCCGTCGTGACCGTGGTACGCGTCGAGAGTCCACGACCGGTCCTCGTCCCAGTGACTGCTCAGCACCGGGGTGAGCGGCGTCGCGGCTTCCGAACGCGCGGAGTGCAACCCCGCGAGTGTGGCCGGCCCGGCTCCCCCGCCCGATTCCAGCGCGCCCTGCCGACGGTCGGGGAACCCGGCGAGGATGCGCGCGGTGTCGCGGAACGAGGACAGGGGCGCGCCGCGGGTGGGCGTGACTCGTTCACCTGCCCGCAGGGCGTCGACCACCGCGGTCGCCGATTCGGGCGTCCGGTTGTCGAAGAACTCCCAGTTCACCATCATGACGGGCGCGAAATCGCAGGCCGCGTTGCACTCGATGTGCTCGAGGGTGATCGCGCCGTCCGGCGTGGTCTCACCGTCTCCGATACCGAGGTGCTCGCGCAGCGCCGCGTGGATCGCGTCCCCACCCATCACCGCGCACAGGCTGTTGGTGCACACTCCGACGTGATAGGTGCCGGTCGGTTCGCGCCGGTACATCGTGTAGAAGGTCGCGACCGCCGTCACCTCGGCGGCGGTGAGTCCGAGTTGTGCTGCGCAGAACTCGATTCCGGCCTGGGAGACGTGACCGTCCTCGGCCTGGACGAGGTGCAGCAGCGGCAGCAGTGCGGAGCGCGCGGTCCCCGGCGGCACGTCGTCCGGTGCCCGGTAGCGGGCGATGATCTCGTCCGCGTCGGCGGCGAGCCGGGCCACGACGTCGGGCGGGTACGCGGCCCGCTCGTGCGGACGCGGCCCCAATTCGAGGAACACCGGTTCCGTGGCACGCGATTCGGTCATCGGTCCACTCCCCCCATGACTGGGTCGATGCTGGCGACCGACGCGATGACGTCGGCGACCATCCCGCCCTCGCACATCGCCGCGACCGCCTGCAGATTCGTGAACGACGGGTCGCGGTAGTGCACCCGGAAGGGGCGGGTACCGCCGTCGCTGACCATGTGCACGCCCAGTTCGCCACGCGGCGACTCCACCGGCACGTACACCTGCCCGGGCGGGACCCGGAATCCTTCGGTGACGAGCTTGAAGTGGTGGATCAGCTCCTCCATCGAGGTACCCATGATCCGCCGGATGTGTTCGAGCGAGTTCCCGAGCCCGTCGGCGCCGACGGCGAGATCCGCAGGCCACGCGATCTTCTTGTCCGCCACCATGACCGGACCCGGCCGAAGTCGATCGAGGCACTGTTCGACGATCTTCAGCGACTCGGCCATCTCCTGCACCCGCACGAGGTAGCGGCCGTAGCAGTCACTGCCGGTGTCGGTGACGACGTCGAACTCGTACGTCTCGTAACCGCAGTACGGATCCGAGCGCCGCACGTCCAGGGGAAGTCCGGTTGCGCGCAGCACCGGCCCGGTGACCCCGAGTGCCATGCAACCGGTCAGGTCCAGGTACCCGATCCCCCTGGTACGCGCCTTCCAGATCGGGTTCTCGTTCAGCAGGTCCTCGAGATCGCGCAACCGCCGGGGCATCAGGTCGAGCAGCTCACGCACCTTGGCGACGGCACCGTCGGGCAGGTCCTGCGCCAGCCCACCCGGGCGGATGTACGCGTGGTTCATCCGCAGCCCCGTGATCATCTCGAAGATGTCGAGGACCAGTTCGCGTTCCCGGAAGCCGAACAGCATCGGGGTGATCGCCCCGAGTTCCATGCCGCCCGTCGCGAGGGCGACCAGATGCGAGGAGATCCGATTCAGCTCCATCAACAACACTCGCACGACCGTCGCCCGTTCGGGGATCCGATCGGTGATGTCGAGCAACTTCTCGACGCCCAGGCAGTACGCGACCTCGTTGAAGAACGGCGACAGGTAGTCCATCCGCGTGACGAACGTGACGCCCTGCGTCCAGTTGCGATACTCGAGATTCTTCTCGATTCCGGTGTGCAGATAGCCGATTCCGCAGCGCGCCTCGGTGACGGTCTCGCCCTCGATCTCGAGGATCAGCCGCAGGACGCCGTGCGTCGACGGGTGCTGCGGACCCATGTTGACGACGATGCGCTCGGCACCGGCCTGGTGGGCCTCGGACGCGGCGTCCACCAATTCGTCCCAGTCCTGACCGCCGACGGTGAACACTGCATCGCCGTTGTCGGTCCGGTCGGACTGCCCACTCGGACGGCTCACTGGTAGGCCCTCCTCTCGTCCGGCGGCGGGATCTTCGCCCCCTTGTACTCGACGGGAACGCCGCCGAGGGGGTAGTCCTTGCGCTGCGGGTGCCCCGTCCAGTCGTCGGGCATCTCGATTCGGGTGAGCGCAGGGTGACCGTCGAAGACGATCCCGAAGAAGTCGTAGGTCTCGCGCTCGTGCCAGTCGGTGGTCGGGTACACCCCGTACAACGACGGGATGTGCGGGTCGGCATCGGGCACAGCCACTTCCAGGCGGACCCGGCGCCCGTGGGTGACGGACATGAGCGGATACACCCCGTGCAGTTCGCGACCCGGATCCTGCGGGTAGTGCACTCCGCTCACTCCGAGACACAACTCGAAGCGCAGCGCCGGATCGTCGCGCAGGCGTCGCGCGGCGGTGGGCAGGTACTCGCGTCGCACGTGCAGCGTCAGTTCACCACGGAACACGACCACCTTCTCGATCGCGTCGTCGAAGTGCACGCCGACGGTGTCGAGCGCGTCGGCCAGAGCGTCGACGAACTCGTCGAACCACCCTCCGTACGGGCGCGGCGTGCTACCGGGCAGCGTGACGGGCCGGACGAGGCGTCCGTACCCGGAGGTGTCGCCGGTGCCGCCGACGCCGAACATGCCCTGCCGCAGCCCGATCATCTCGCCGCCGGCGACGCGTTCGGGCGGCACGGTCCCCTCGGGACCCGCCGTCGCCTCCGGATCGGGCCCGCCCAGTGCACCGTCGTGGTCGATCGCCATCACCGCACCGCCTCCGCCGTATGCCCCGGCAGGCCGAGATCGACCACCGGCCGCGCCGCCAGTGCCGCCGTCTCCGCCGCCCGCACCGCCTCCTCGCGGTTGACGCCGAGCGGTGTGTCCTGGATCTTCGCGTGCAACGCGAGAATCGCGTCGAGCAGCATTTCGGGTCGCGGCGGGCAGCCCGGCAGATAGATGTCGACCGGGACGACATGGTCGACTCCCTGCACGATCGCGTAGTTGTTGAACATGCCACCCGAGGACGCGCACACGCCCATGGCGAGGACCCACTTGGGCTCGACCATCTGGTCGTAGACCTGGCGCAGTACCGGGGCCATCTTCTGGCTCACCCGCCCGGCCACGATCATCAGATCGGCCTGTCGGGGCGAGGCACGGAAGGCCTCCATCCCGAAGCGGGCGAGGTCGTAGCGCCCGGACGTGGTCGCCATCATTTCGATCGCGCAGCACGCGAGGCCGAACGTCGCGGGCCACAGCGAACCCTTGCGGGCGTAGCCGGCCACGGTCTCGACCGTGCTCAGCAGGAAACCGCCCGGCACCTTCTCTTCGAGCCCCATCCTTCGATCACCTCCGCTCCGCGATCACCTCGAGATCCGCTAGTCCCAGCTCAAACCCCCACGACGCCACTCGTAGACGTAGGCGACGGACACGTTGAAGACGAACACCGCCATCGCGGCCAGACCGAACACACCGAGGGCGTCGAAGTGGACGGCCCACGGGTACAGGAAGACGATCTCGATGTCGAAGATGATGAACAACATCGCCGTCAGGTAGTACTTCACGGGGATCCGCTGTCCACCGGCCCGCCCGCCGGGCTGCTGCATCGGTTCGATGCCGCACTCGTACGCCTCGAGCTTCGCGCGATTGCGCCGCGCGGGTCCCACCGCCGAGGCGACGAACACGGAGAAGACCGCGAACGCCACCGCGATGGCGCCCAACACGAGAATCGGCACGTAGGCGTTCACCCTGCCTCAGCTCCTCCGGTCGCGAGCACGGACGGCGGGTAGCCAGGGACGACGCACAATCACGCAATCAGGAAAACCCACCCGCCGAATGTGATCTACGCCTCAGCCTACCCAGATTGCCCCCCGGCTTGGCTTCGGTTTTACCCGCGAGTCTTCCGGCAACGGGACCGACACGGGAGGGACGCGCCCACGTCACGCCGGACGCAGCAGCCCCACCACGGTCTCGGCCAGCGCGAACGGATCGATGGGGTGTCCGACGACCCCGTCCGCCCGCGACCAGTCGGCCAGCCATCGGTCGTCGGCGCGGCCGGTGAGAACCACGATCGGCGGGCACGCGTCGAGTTCGTCGCGCAGTTGCTTGGCGATGCCCATCCCGCCGGCCGGCTGCGCTTCGCCGTCGAGCACGGCCAGGTCGATGCCGCCTGCGTCCAGTTCGCGGACGACCACCGGGGCGGTTGCGACCTCGAGGTACGCGAATTCCGGCAGATCCGGGTGCGGGCGTGTGCCCAGCGCAGAGATCACCCGCTCCCGCGTCGAGGCGTCGCTGCTGTAGACGAGCACGCGCAGCGTCACGGAGTCTTCGGAGCGCACGGTCGGATTGGCCACGATCCAGATGCTACGGCCGCTCCCCCGGCCACACCGGGAACCGACTCAGGTTCGGGCGTTCCGGGACCCGGGTTGCCGCTAGTCTCCCGAGCATGGGGGAAACGACGGTGTCCACACGCGTCACGGCGAGGGCGGGCACGGCAGCGCTGTGCGCGGGAGTGATCCTGGGAGCCACCGGATGCGCGGACTCCGGGCGTCCCGCGGCGGGTGCGGCGCCCGTGGCGTGTCCCACGGGCACTGTCGAGTTCGTCTCCGCCCGGCCCGGCGTCGCCGAGTCCATGGTCCCCGACACCCCACTGTTCGCCGAGGTGTGCCGCTACGAGAAGGCCGGTGGCGAAGCGGCCCCGAGCTCCCCGCGGCCGGCCTCCGCCGGGCGTGTCGAGGGCACCGAACTCGACGCCCTGGTCGATGCCCTCAACGCGGCAGGACCGACCGATCCCCGGCGCTGCGGGGGCCCGGCGGCCTCGGACGCCACGACGATCGTGTGGACCACCTTCCGCTACGCGTCGGGCCCGCCGGTGCAGGTCCGCTGGTCCGGACCGTGCAATCAGTCGAGCAACGGAACGAAGCTCGCCGACGGTCTCGCCCGGGAGATTCCGCCGTACTGGACGAACCCCGTTCCGCTGCAGGTCAACTGAAGTTCCTGTCCCGAATCAGAACCCGGGGGCTGCGACAGGCACGTACCGGAACTGGCCGGACGCCGACTGGAAGGTGGCGAGCGCACGGTCGATGTGCGACGCCGAGGTCACCAGCACGGCACCGTCCGCCCCTGCGGCGGACAGGATCTGGGTGGTGTTGCGCGCATTGTCGACGGTGGAGAACGAATCGTTGTCGAGGACGATGTTCGCGGGATTGACGCCCCGGAGCACGAGTCCGGCCAGCATCGCCTGCGCTTCGGTGTACGGCAGCGGCTGTGTCGGGCCGCCGGAAACGATCACCTTGTTCGCCGGGTGCAGACGGGCGATCGCGGCGGCCGTGTTCAGTCGCGAGTTGAGGACGGCGGGCAGCAACCCGTCGGCGTTCAGGCGGGCACCCAGCACCACGATGTACCGGGAGGCCGGATCGCCGGTGGTGAGATAGGTGTGCGCGGCGGTGTACTGAGCCAGCGAGGACACCGTGTCGGAGATCCCGGACGCCGCCGTGTATTCCAGGGTGTCGATGCCCTGACTGATGAGCCCCGGAATGTTCAGTGATGCGGCGTTCGCCGGCACCGCGGCCACCACCGGTAGTGCGGCCACGGCAGCCGCGACCACGATTGTTCTCAGCTTCTGCATTCGCCTGTGTCTCCCCGGATTCGGCGGTCGGTATCGATTGCGCGGGTCACACCCTACGGGCGAAACGGGCACCCGTCATCCGTTCGGCCGACACCGACCGCTGACCACGGCCGATCTAGCCACGCATCTCGTAGGCGCCGTCGTACGCGGCCACCTTCTCCCACACCCGTTCGAATCGGGCGGCGTCCACCACGGGCTTGCGGATCACGCCGAGCGCCCACTCCTGTTGTGCCTGCGTCGACGACGGTTTGCCGTGCAACGCCACCGCGTGGCCGGAGAAGTCGCGGATGAGAACGTCGAAGATCTGCTCGAGGAGATCCCGGTCGAGCCCGACGATGTCGGCCTGCTCGAGGATCAGCTGTCCGTAGACCACCAACTCGAAGAGGTGGCCGAGCGTGAGCAGGAAGTCGAGGTCGGCGAGTTGGGCCTCGTCGGGGCCGGCGGTCGCGAGCAGTTCACGGAAAGCGAGCGCCTGTTCGTGGAACCGCGCGACGTCGGGAATGTCGCCGTGTTCGACGTATGCGCGGGTCCAGTCGTGGAACTGCACCTTTCCCGAACCCCGGGCCGGGCCCTGCCGCCAGAAGAAGTCGTCGTCGGTGGCGTCGGTGCGGGTGCCGACCTCCGGATACTCGGCGGGCGCGAACAGGTAGTTGGGCATGAACTTGAGGATGAGTGCGACGTTGACGTGCACAGTGCCCTCGAGTTTCGGCAGCGTGCCGATCAGTTCGGCAGCCTCCCGGAAGTACGTGTCCTTCTCGTAGCCCTTGGCGGCGATCACGTCGTGCAGCAACGCCATCACCGTCTCGCCTTCCGACGTCACCTTCGCTTTCGTCATCGGGTTGAACAGCAGGTACCGGCGGTCCTCGGGACCTGCACTGCGGAAGTAGTCGACGGCGCGAGCACTGAACAGCTTCATCGCGATCAGCCGGGCGTAGGCGTCGACGAAGTTGGCCCGCACGTGCGGAAAATCGGTGACGCGCTTGCCGTACAGAATCCGGTTGTGCGCGTGCGTGATCGCCTCGTAGAAGGCGTGCTCGCACATGCCGATCGACGCGGTGCACAGGTTGAACTTGCCGACGTTGACGGTGTTGAGAGCCGCGGAGAACGCATCCGGCCCGGTGTGCAGGATGTCCTGCTCACGAACCGGGTAGTCGCGGAGCGCGAAGGTGCTGACGTACATCTGCCCGTGCACGACGTTGTCGATCAGCCGGTAGTGCAGGTGTCGACTGTCGACGACGAAGAACACGTACCCTTCCGCGCCCTCCACGTCGGTGCGACGGCCGAAGACGGACACCATGCCGGCCACGTTGCCGTTGCCGATGTAGTACTTGGTGCCGTTCGCACGGAACACCGCGTCCCCGCTGCCGGCCGAGTCCTGCGGGGTGAGCAGCATGTCGGTGGAGTAGACGTCGGCGCCGTGCTCGCGTTCGGACAGCCCGAACGCCATGACGCCGCCGGCGTCGAGTTGCTCGGCAGCACGCTCCCGGGCCGCGGCGTTGGCGCTCATCCAGATCGGTCCGAGGCCGAGCACCGTCACCTGCCACAGGTACCAGTACGCGAGTCCGTAGAAACCGAGAATCTCGCTCAGCGCCGCGTTCCGGGCGGCGTCCCAGCGCTTGTTGGGGTCGCCGTGCGAGTCGGCTGCGGGCGTGAGGAAGGTCGCGAACAGCTTCTCGTGCCCCACGAAGTCGAGGAAGTCCCCCGTCCAAACCGCGTGGAGGTCGTCCTGGAGCAGCCGCCGCTTACCCCGGGACTCGAACCAGGCGATCGTCGCACGCAGCAGGCGGCGCGTGTTCGGATCGAGGTCCACGGGGTCGTAGTCGCGCGGGTTCAGCAGCAGTTCACCCAATGTCCTCGCCCTCCGCAGTGTGGATGTGGCACCCGGATCGGGTCCTCCACGTCCACTGTGCGCCAGACCGCGCGCCGTTGCGGGAAATCCTCCGGAAATCTTGTCCCGCCGATCACTCACTGCTACGTTCTGACACAGAGATACATGTTTGTTCCACTGTCCCACCCTCGGCAGAAGGCACTCATGACGTCACCTCGTTCCGACTCGGCATTCGACGCCCTCATCCGCGAAGCCGAACCCGTGCTCGTCGACGACCACACCACCGAGCACTCCCTTCCACTCGGGCCCGATTCACTGGTCTGGAAGTTCTACGGCGACGTCCGCGGACTCCTCGGCTTCCAGAGACTGGCCGGCACCGAGAACTGCATCGAACAGCTCGGCAAAGCCGTCGAGGACCACTCGGTGATCTTCTCGGACACCCTCGGGCGGGCACGGCGCAGCGGGCCGCCGATCATGAAGACCGTCTACAGCGAGGATCCCCATCACTGGGGCCGCACCGTCCGCGACTTCCACCGCTCCATCAAGGGCACGATCTCCGACGGGTCCCGCTACCACGCGCTCAACCCCGAGCTCTTCTATTGGGCGCACGCGACATTCGTCGATCAGGTCCTGTACGTCACCGACACGTTCATCCGGCGCCTCTCGTACGACGAGAAGGTCCGGATCTTCGAGGAGAGCAAGCGCTGGTATGCGCTGTACGGCGTGAGTGCCCGCAACGAGCCGCAGACGTACGAGGAGTTCGTCGACTACTGGAACGCGATGCTCGACCGGTTCGTCGCGACGAAGACGATCGTGTACGCGACGGGCTACATCCGCAAGGGCGTCCCGCGGCCGCGGCGCATCCCGGCACCGGTGTGGGCCGTCCTGTCCGCGCCGATCGATGCGTTCACCCGCAACATCGTCGTCGGGACCCTTCCGGACCAGATGCGCGAGGTCTGCGGGCTGGAGTGGAACGCGAAGAAGGAGAGGCGCTTCCGCCGGTTCGCGGCGACGATGCGCGCCTTGAATCCGGTGTTCAACCGGCTCCCGCTCGGCGCGCTCTACCTCCCCTGGGCTCGCGACGCGTGGCGGCGAGTCGGCGTCGATCCCCGTCCTCTGCACAACCGACCGGCCTGATCCCACAGCGAACGCCCAGGAGTGCTCATGCGTAACAAGCAGTTGGCCCCGGTTCCCGCGGGCAGCGATCTGAAACCCATTCGCGGCACAGGCGATCCGGGCGTGATCGAGGTATTGCGCTTCGTCCGTGATCCGATCGCGATGGTGGCCCGTCGCCGAGAGTTGTTCGGCGACATCACATACCTCAACGCATTCGGACTGAAGTTCGTCATCCCTCTCACCGCCGACGGCGCCGAGGCGGTCGCGATGAATCGGCAGAAGGCGTTCGCGAACGAACCCGCCTGGGGTTTCCTGATCGGGCCGTTCTTCCGCCGCGGGATCATGCTGATGGACTTCGAGGAGCACCGCCACCATCGGCGAATCATGCAGCAGGCGTTCACGAACACGCACCTCAAGGGCTACCTGCAGGACATGCAGCCGATGCTCGCTGATCGCGTGGCGCACTTCCCGCTCGGGGACCGCATCCGGCTGCTCGACGAGTTCAAACAGTTGACGCTGGATCTGGCGCTCGAAATCTTTCTGGGGCTCGACCTGCCTCGCGACGAGGCGGACCGGATCAACAAGGCCTTCGTGGACTGCGTCGCGGCGGGCTTGTCGATCGTCCGCAAGAACGTTCCGGGCACCAAGTGGTCGCGCGGGCTGGCCGGGCGCCGGATACTCGAGGAGTTCTTCTACCGGCACCTGCCGGCGAAGCGCGCTACCGCGACCCCCGACCTGTTCTCGGTGCTGTGCCACGCACAGTCGGAGGACGGCCACACCTTCAGCGACGAGGACGTGGTCAACCACATGATCTTCGTCCTGATGGCGGCGCACGACACCTCGACCATCACGCTCACCACGATGGCGTACTACATGGCCAAGCACCCCGAGTGGCAGGCCGCGGCCCGCGAGCAGTCCCGCGAACTCCCACCCGAGATCTCGTACGACACGCTCGACCGGTTCACCGTGCTCGACGCGATCATGAAGGAGTCCCTGCGGCTGAACGCTCCCGTCCCCGGACTACCCCGCCGGGCCGTCCAGGACACCGAGATCTGCGGCCACTTCATCCCGAAGGGCACTTATGTCAGCGCCATCGGCATGGTCAGCCATCACGACCCGGCCCTGTGGACCGACCCCGAGCGGTTCGACCCCGACCGGTTCTCACCCGAGCGTGCCGAGGATCGAGTGCACCGCTTCGCCTGGATGCCGTTCGGTGGCGGCGTCCACAAGTGCATCGGCCTCTACTTCGGGCAGATGGAGATCAAGACGATCATGCACAACCTGCTGCTGCGGTACGAGTGGTCGGTGCCCGACGACTACGTGTGGAAGCTCGACAACTCGACGTTGCCGATCCCCAAGGATCATCTGCCCGTCCGGATGCGACCGCTGCGGGGATCGCGATGACGATCTCCGGCAGCCGATATGCTCCCCCTGATGCCCACGCCAGCCGAACCCTCCACGACGTCCGCGTCACCCGAGCAGGTGATGCTCGATGCCGCGCGGGACGAGTTCGAGCGCTACGGGATCCGGCGCACCAACATGGACGACATCGCGCGCCGGGCGGGCATCTCCCGCAGTACCCTCTATCGGCGCTTCCCGAACAAGGATGCCCTCGTCGAGACCCTGCTGATGCGCGAGACCGCGCTCTTCTTCGGGGCACTGGACCGGGTCGCCGAGAACCGGGATCCGCACGGCGCGGTGATCGAGTGCTTCACCCGCGGGGTCCGCATGGCACAGGAGATTCCGCTCATCGCCCGGATCCTCGAGAGCGAACCGGAGATGATCCTCGGGCTCAGCAGCCGCACCGACGGCGCGCCGATCGCGCAGGCCGCGGCGCAGGTCACCGGGGCGTTGCGGCGCAGCGGCGTCACGATGTCCGACGACGACCTGCGCGCGGTCTCCGAGATCCTCGTCCGCATCGCGGTGTCGTTGATGCTCGATCCTCGCGGTCAGCTGGATCTTTCGGATCAGGCCGCCGTGCGCCGCTACGCCGAGCGCTACCTGGTACGCCTGGTCTGGTGAGCGGTGCGCTCGGCCTCGAGCGCACCCTGTCGGGGAGGCACCGGTGACCTCACTCGCGACCACCGGCGCCGAGCTGTCCGCGCCGCCGCCGGGAATCGGCGCCGGTCTGCTGGACGACCTGCTCCGGCAGCTTCCCAGTTCCGCGCGGCTGCACCGCGCCCGCGCCCCGTTCGACGGCACCCCGCTCCCCGCTGTGCCGCAGTCCGATCCGGACTCGGTGGCCGCAGCGGCCGTCGCCGCCCGTCTGGCACAGGCACGCTGGGCCGAGACGCCCGTCGGTGATCGCGCGACGATCATGCGGCGTTTCGCTCGCGCCCTGATCACGCACGAGCGGCAACTGTGCAACCTCATGCAGTGGGAGACCGGCAAGGCGCGGGTACATGCCGCGATCGAGGTGCAGGGTGTGGTCCAGGTGGCCACCTACTACGGCCGGACCGGCGCTGCGCACCTGGCGCCGCGCCGTGCCGCGTCCGCGGTCCCGGGTGTCGTCGCGGCGCGGGTGAGGTACCGGCCCAAGGGTCTGGTCGGAGTGATCGCGCCGTGGAACTACCCCCTGTTCCTCGCGGTCGGGGACGTGATCCCTGCCCTCGTCGCCGGCAATGCGGTGGTCAGCAAGGCGGATTCGCAGACCCCGCTGACTCTCCTGCTGGCCCGGAAACTCGCCGTCGACGCCGGACTGCACCCGGACCTGTGGCAGGTGGTGACCGGTCCCGGCAGCCGGATCGGGCCGGCGCTGATCGACGCCGTGGACTACGTGTCGTTCACCGGGTCCACTGCCACAGGACGGGAGATCGGACGCCGGTGCGCCGACCGTCTCATCGGCGCGTCCCTCGAACTCGGCGGCAAGAACCCGATGATCGTGTGCTTCGACGCCGACGTCGAGGCCGCGGCGACCGGAGCCGTGCAGGCATGCTTCTCGAACGCCGGACAGATGTGCATCGGCATCGAACGGATCTACGTGCACCAGGACGTGTACCACCGGTTCGTCGAGGCACTCGTCGAACGGACCCGCCGGCTCCGAGTGGGGCCTGGGTACACCTACGACGTCGACATGGGTTCGCTCACCTCGGAACGGCAGCTCGAGACCACCGTCCGGCACGTCGAGGATGCAGTCACGAAGGGCGCGACGGTGCTCACCGGGGGCCGTCCGCGCCCGGATCTGGGTCCGCTCTTCCACGACCCGACCGTCCTCGCCGACGTCACCGACGACATGCTCGCGTTCGCGGAGGAGACCTTCGGACCCGTCGTGTCGGTGTACCGGGTGACCGACGACGACGCCGCCGTGCGGGCCGCCAACGCCGGCGAGTACGGGCTGAGCGCAAGCGTGTGGTCCCGGGATCCGAAGCGGGGCAGGAAGATCGCGCAGCGAATCGTCGCCGGCGGCGTGAACGTCAACGACGGCTACCTGTCCGCCATCGCGGCGCTCGGCGCACCGATGGGCGGCATGCGCGCGAGCGGAATCGGTCGCCGACACGGGCGCGAGGGCATCGTGCGGTACACCGAGCCGCAGACCATCACGTCCCAGCGCATCCCGACCGCTTATCCGGACCGATGCCGGGCCACGCTGCTACGCGCCCTCAACCTCGCCAATCGAGCGAAACTCTTCTTCCCACACCGCTGACGAGGAGCACCATGAAGCTTCCGGTTCCGGCCGTCCGGCTCCGAGACGAGGCCGCGGCGGCCCGCATCCTGTGGTCCGCCGGGATGGTCCCGCGCGACGCCCGCGCCGCCATCGCGGGAGTCCGGGCCGTCGTCCGGCTGGGCCCGTTCGGTGGGCTGCCGGCGTACTGCGCTGCCGTGCACGGCGACACCACCGCGGTGATCGACGACCGTGGCAGCCTCACCTTCGCCGAGTTCGCCGACCGCACCCACCGCCTGGCCGACGCCCTGCGCTCCGAGTTCCCAGGTCGCCGCCGGCAACCGAGCATCGGGATCATGTGTCGCAATCACGCCGATGCGCTGGTCACGCTGTGCGCGGCGGCCGCCGTGGGCGCCCGGGTGGTGCTGCTCGGCGCCGATTTCGGCCCACGGCAGGTGGCGGTCGTGGCCGAACGCGAACGCCTCGATGCGCTCGTCCACGACGAGGAGTTCCGTTCCGCCGTAACGGCATTCGGCGGCCGACGCTGGTGCGCTCGATACGGTAGCGAAGCGCCCGCCGACGCGCTCGACCGTCTCGTCGACCGCGGCGACGGCTCCCTCCCGCCCCGTCCGGCGCATCACGCGTCGCTGGTCATCCTCACGAGCGGCACCAGCGGCGTCCCGAAGGGAGCTCCGCGCGCCGAGCCCCGGACCTTGCTGCTGACCGCGGGCCTGCTCGAACGCATCCCGCTCCGAGGCGGAATGCGGGTGCTGTTGTCGGCGCCCGTCTTCCACGGCTGGGGGCTGCTGGTGGCGGTACTCACCCTGATGCTGGGCGGGACACTGGTGTTGCGCCCGCGGTTCGAAGCGGCGACCGCCCTGGCCGACCTCGAACGCTTCCGCTGCGGCGCCTTCGTTGCGGTGCCCACGATGCTCCGCCGGATCGTCGACCTCGGCGACCGGGTCCGGAGCGCGGATCTCGCTGCACTACGCATCGTCGCCAGCGGCGGCGCTCGGCTGGAACCCGCGCTCGTGCGGGCGGTCTCGGATTCCTTCGGCCCGGCACTGCACAACCTGTACGGCTCGACCGAGGCCGCGTACGTCAGTATCGCGACGCCGTCCGATCTCGTGGAAGCCCCGAACTGCGCCGGGCGCCCCACGCTCGGCACCGTGCTCCGGATCGTCGACGACACGGGAGGTGCCCTGCCCGTCGGCGTGGAGGGCCGGATCCTGGTGCGCACGCCCGCCCAGATCGACGCCTACACCGACGGCACCCGACGCTCCGGCGACGACGGCTTCCTCGACACCGGCGACCGTGGGCATCTCGACGAACTGGGCCGGCTGCACGTCTGCGGCCGGTCCGATTCGATGATCGTCTCCGGCGGCGAGAACGTCTTCCCCGAGGAGGTCGAGCTCGTACTTCTCGACCATCCGGCGATCGCGGACGCGGCCGTCACCCCGGTCGACGACGACGAGTTCGGACAGCGCCTGCGCGCATACGTCGTCGCGGTCGGAGACGAAGCCGTCGACGAGGCGGCGATTCGCGCCCACGTGGCCGACCGGCTGCCGCGGTCCCGGATGCCCCGCGACGTCGTCTTCGTCGACATCCTCCCCCGGGGATCGTCAGGGAAGGTCCAGCGCGGCACGCTCGATGACCTGAAGGAGAAACACACATGAGCGGTATCGACCCGATGGGCCGCGTCGCGGTGGTCACCGGCGGCGCTCGGGGCATCGGCTGGGCCACGGCCGCGGCCCTGCGGAACGCCGGGGCGCACGTCGCGATCGGCGACCTCGACCCGGCTCGGACCGCCCTCGCCGCCGAGGAACTCGGCCTTCACGGCGCATTCCTCGACGTCACCGACACGTCGTCGGTCGAGACCTTCCTCGACGACGTCGAATCGCGACTCGGCCCCGTCGCGATCTGGATAAACAACGCCGGCATCATGCCGATCGGTCCCGTCCTCGAACAGCCGGATGCAGTGATCCGACGGGCCGTCGACGTGAACGTGCTGGGAGTGATGAACGGCTCCCGCGCCGCCGCTCGGCGCATGACACGGCGCGGCGAGGGGCGGATCGTGAACGTCGCCTCGATCGCCGGACGCATCCCCGCGCCCGGTATGGCCGTCTACAACGGCACCAAGTTCGCGGTCGTCGGGTTCGGCGAGGCACTCGACGCCGAACTGCGCCACCGAGGTGTGCGAGTGTCGACGGTCCTGCCGTCGTTCACGAACACCGCGCTCGTGTCGGGCACGGCGCCCGGCCGGATGACCCGGCCCATACCCCCGGAGGAGGTGGCGCGGGCCGTGGTCACCGTGGTCCGCCGAGGCAGACGCCAGGCCGTCGTACCACGCCGCCTGTCGACGGGAAGTGCGTTGTGGCAGCTGTTCCCGCGACCCGTCGCGACGACACTGCGCCGGACGCTCGGGCTCGACACGGTATTCCTCGACATCGGCTCCGGCCGGGCCGACTACGACGCCCGGATCGCCCGGGACGCATACCCGTCCGAGCCGATCGACTGACTCCCGGAGTTCGGTCGCCGTGGCGCGGCGACCGACCCGGGGATCGGATCAGCTGCGGACCGCGGTGAGGATCTCGTCGAGCGCGGCGTCGACGGGCACCTCACGGGATTCCCCGGTGAAGCGGTCGCGCAGTTCCACGTTGCCCTCCGCGAAGCCGCGGCCCACGACCACCACCAGTGGGACACCGATCAACTCGGAGTCCTTGAACTTCACACCCGGCGACGCCTTGCGATCGTCGAACAGGACGTCGACGCGAGCCTTGTCCAGCTCGGCAGCCAGGGCCTCGGCGCCCTCTCGGGCGGCATCGTCCTTGTTGGCGATCACGAGGTGCACGTCGAACGGGCTGACCTCGGACGGCCAGCGCAGCCCCTTGTCGTCGTGATGCTGCTCGGCGATCACCGCGACCAGTCGGGAGACGCCGATGCCGTACGAGCCCATGGTGGGACGGACGGGCTTGCCGTTCTCGCCCAGCACGTCGACGCCGAAGACGTCGGTGTACTTGCGACCGAGCTGGAACACGTGCCCGACCTCGATCCCGCGGGCGGCGACCAGTGCGCCGGCACCGTCGGGCGAGGGATCGCCGTCGCGCACCTCGGCGGCCTCGATGGTGCCGTCGGGGGTGAAGTCCCGTCCGGCGACGAGGCCCACGTAGTGCTTGCCCTCCTCGTCGGCGCCCGTGATCCAGCTGGTGCCGTCCACGACGCGCGGGTCGACGAGGTAGCGGACGCCGTTCTCCTGCAACGCCTTCGGGCCGATGTAACCCTTCACCAGGAAGGGGTTGTTCCTGAAGTCCGTCTCGGTGAGGAGCATATACTCGGCCGGTTCCAGCGACGCTTCGAGGCGCTTCTCGTCCACTTCGCGGTCACCGGGGATACCGATCGCGAGCAGCTCCCACTCCCCGCCGGGCACACGGGTCTTCACCATGATGTTCTTCAGCGTGTCCGCGGCCGTGACGGTCCTGCCGAGGTCGGCCCCGTTGGCCCACTCGACGAGGGTGTCGATGGTCTCGGTGTCCGGGGTGTCACGCACCTCGGCGGGGGGCAGTCCGTCGAACGGGACGGGCGCCGGCGCGAGCGTCTTGACGGCCTCGACGTTGGCGGCGTAGCCGGATTCGAGGCAGCGGACGTAGGTGTCCTCACCGATCTCGCTCTCGGCCAGGAACTCCTCCGACGCGCTGCCGCCCATCGCCCCCGAGGTGGCGGAGACGATGACGTACTTCACGCCGAGACGGGCGAGGATCCGTTCGTAAGTGTCGCGGTGCGCCTGGTAAGACGCCGTCAGGCCCTCGTCGGTGAGGTCGAAGGAGTACGAGTCCTTCATGACGAACTCGCGGCCGCGAAGGATGCCGGCACGGGGCCGCTCCTCGTCGCGGTACTTGGTCTGCACCTGGTACAGGGTGACCGGGAAGTCCTTGTACGAGTTGTACTCCCCCTTCACGGTGAGCGCGAAAAGCTCCTCGTGCGTGGGGCCGAGCATCATGTCGTTGCCCTTGCGATCCTTGAGACGGAACAGGCCGGCCCCGTACTCGGTCCAGCGGTTCGACGTCTCGTACGGGTCGCGCGGCAGCAGCGCGGGCAGCAGGATCTCCTGCGCGCCCATCGCGTTCATCTCCTCGCGCACCACGCGCTCGACCTCGCGCAGCACCCGCAGGCCCAGTGGCAGCCACGAGTAGACGCCGGGCGCGATGCGCCGCACGTAGCCGGCGCGAACCAGGAGCTTGTGGCTGGCGACCTCGGCGTCGGCCGGGTCGTCGCGGAGGGTGCGGAGGAACAGGTGCGACATGCGAGTGATCACGGGGCACCAGCCTAGTCGGTTGAACTGCGGAGACCGATCGAGGGCACGGGTCCCGGCGATGGTTCGGACACCACTCGCGGGTCGGTAATACGCGTAAACCGCGTAACACACCCAAATCCACCAAACTCGAGGTAGCTTAGCCTCGCCTTTGTAATCACAGGCTTACCTCTCTCCGTGGCTTCTGCACGCAGCCGCGGCTGTGACCAGGAAGAAGAAAGATGCACGCGTTACGCAGGGCTGCCCTCGCGACCATGGCAGTCGCGATGTCGCTGGCGTTGCCGGTCGGCATTGCCGTATCCGCCCCCTCCACCGGCGGCGGACCGGTTGCCCAAGCCGCTCCGAGCACTCCGGTCACAACCGTCTCCCCGAAGACCGGCCTGAAGGACGGCGACACGATTTCCGTCTCGGGCGCCGGATTCTCCGGCGCCGGCGCCGGGATCTACGTCGGGCTCGTCCAGGACGACGCGTTCTCGTCGACCAACGCCGGCGCGTGGATGACGATGGAATTCATCAAAGCCGCCGACATCGCCAGCGGCGCGTGGAGCACCCGCGTCACCGTCGCCGCCACCAAGGGCGCCTTCGACTGCATCGAGAACGCCTGCTCGATCTACACCGTCGCGGCCCACGGTTCGAGCGATCGCTCGCAGGACACCAAGGTCCCGGTGTCGTTCGCGGCCGTGACCCCGACGACCACACCGGCACCCACCACCTCGACACCCCCGCCGTCGACACCCCCTCCGTCGACGACGCCTCCGAGCACCACGACACCGAAGCCGACCACCACGGCGCCGAAACCGACGACGACCGTTCCGACGACCACGCCGCCGCCGACCACCGCCACGCCCCCGGTGACCGGCAGCGGACCGCGCGTCAGCGTCGGCAAGACCAGCGGACTCAACGCCGCAGGAGACAAGATCAGCGTCCGGGGCAGTGGATTCTCCACCACAGGCATGGGCATCTACGTCGGCATCGCGCAGACGAACAAGTACTCGTCGACCAACGCCGACATGTTCTACGGCACCAAGTACATCAAGCCGACCGACATGCCGGGCGGCTCCTTCTCCACCACGATCGACGTCATCGGCGCCTTCCCGAACGGCGACTGCATCAACAACGAGTGCGCCCTCTACACGCTCGCCGCGCACGGCTCGTCGGACCGCAGCCAGGACACCAAGACCAAGATCACCTTCGTCGGAACCGCACCGCCGGTCACCGGCGGTGGCGGCGGTGGCGGCGGTGGCGGCGGGACCGCAACCGGCCCCGGCGCGGCGGGCGCAGCCCCCGGCACCACGTTCACGGCGAACAGTGGCCTGTCGGTGTCGCTCTCCAAGTCGAGCGACATCAACCCGGCCGGCGAGACGGTCACGGTGTCCGGGTCCGGCTTCTCCGGCGCGGCCCCCGGCCTCTACGTCGGCCTCGTCCAGGACAACGTCTTCTCGGCGGCCGACGCGTCGGTGTGGATGACCTCGGCTTTCGTCAAACCCGAGCAGATCTCGGGTGGCAACTGGTCGCTGTCGGTGGACATGGTGGCGACGCGGGGCGCGTTCGACTGCATCAAGAATGCGTGCTCGATCTACACCGTGATGGCGCACGGCTCCTCCGACCGGAGCCAGGACACCAAGACGCCGGTGAGCTTCGTCGGCGGCGTCGCCCCGGGCACCGTGACCGCGCCTCCGGCGCTGAATGCCGCAGGCGCTCCGGGCGCCGCGAAGACCGCGGCCGTGACACTGTCGAAGGCCAAGGGCCTGAAGGTCGAGGGCGACGAGATCACCATCTCGGGCACCGGGTTCTCGGGTCAACAGCCCGGGATCTACGTCGGCCTGATTCAGGAGAGCAAGTTCTCGACGACCGACGCGGGCGCCTGGATGACGACCGCCTTCATCACGCCCAGCCGGATCAAGGACGGCGCGTGGTCGACCAGCATGAAGGTCCAGGCCGTCAAGGGCGACTCGGACTGCACGAAGAACGCCTGCTCGATCTACACGATCGCCGCGCACGGCTCGAGCGACCGCAGCCAGGACACCCAGACGCCGGTCAGCTTCGGCGACGACCCCGACGCCCCCAACGCAGACAAGGCCGCAGCCGCGGCCCTGACCGCGGACGGCGGACCCACCGACGGCGGCACCTCCGCCGCGGCGAACGAGTCGAACACGTCGGACTCCGCGATCCGCAATCTGGCGGACGCGATCTCCGACGGCACCGCCTGGATCATCCCGCTGCTCGTCGGCGCCGTCATCGGAGCCGGATTCGCGGTCGCGACCACTGTCGCGCTGCGCCGCCGGGCGTAGCATCGCCGCCTCGGGTGGGGCATCCGTGAACGGATGCCCCACCCGAGGCGTGCCCGAAACTGCTGGAACACAATCCATTTCGCGCGAAAGCGAACAGAGCAACCTCTTTACTCCGCCCCGAGCAAAGGCTAGCTTTACCTAAGTTTCGCCTACCTCTCGGCGAACCACACCAGAAAGTAGGAAGATGCGCGCGCTAACAAAGTCCGCGGTCCTGGCGGTTGCCGCCACGGTCGCCTGCACGCTGCCGATGGGCGTCGCGGCAGCGCAGACCAGCCCGTTCGGTTCGCTGGGCAGCCTCGGTTCCAGCGATCCGGGCCCCGAGACCCCGGCGCCCCAGGTGACGGTCTCGAAGTCCGCCGACATTTCCGCGGCCGGTGAAACGATCACGGTCACCGGCAGTGGGTTCTCCGGCGCCGGCGACGGCATCTACGTGGGCCTGGTGCAGGACGACAAGTTCTCGGTCACCGACGCGGCCGCGTGGATGACCACCAAGTGGCTCAGGTCGACCGACATCGTCGGCGGTTCCTGGAGCGCCGCGATCGACGTCGAAGCCGTCAAAGCCGGCTCCGACTGCCTGGTGAACGCCTGCTCGATCTACACGATCGCCGCGCACGGTTCCAGCGACCGCAGCCAGGACACCCGGACCCCGATCACGTTCGCGCAGCCGATCGTTCCGGCCGGTCCGGCGGTGACGGTCTCGAAGTCCACCGGCCTGACGAACGACGAAGAGCTCACGGTCACCGGCACCGGCTTCGGCCGCGGCGGCCAGGGCATCTACGTCGCTCTCGCACAGGTCGACAGGTACTCCAACACCGACAGTGCCGTCTTCCACTCCACCAAGTGGATCAAGCCCGCCCAGATCGTCGACGGCGGGTTCACCACCACCCTGAAGGCCACCGCGATCAAGGGTGACGCGAACTGCTACGAGAACGCCTGCGCGATCTTCACGCTCGCCGACCACAACACGCTCACCGACCGCAGCCAGGACACGCAGACACCGGTCACGTTCGCTCCGCCGGTCGTCGTGCCGACACCTACGGTCACCGCGAACAAGACCACGAATCTGGTCGCCGGTGACACCATCACCGTCTCGGGCACCGGGTTCCAGGGTGCCGCCGCCGGCACCGGCATCTACTACGGCATCGTCCAGGACGACCAGTTCTCGACCACGAACTCCGCCGCATGGATCACCACGGCATTCGTCACCCCGGCGCAGATCGTGGACGGCTCCTGGACCGGCAGCATCTCCGCGACCGCGCTGAAGGGCAATTCCAACTGCTACGTGAACGCGTGCTCGATCCGCACCGTGATGGCCCACGGCTCCACGGACCGGACCCAGGACACCCGGACGCCGATCACCTTCGCCCCGCTGCCACCCGCGAACGCGGTCGTCGATGCTCCGGAGATCGAGAACGCCGCCAGCGTCCACTCGTCCTCCGACAGCGGCCTGCCGATCGCTCCGCTCGCCATCGGTGGCGCCATCGCCGCCGGTCTGGCGGTGACGGCACTGCGTCGTCGCGTCTGATCCGACACAGCTCCCCCGGCCTGGCCTTCGCCCTTCGGGGGCGGAGGCCAGGCCTGTTTCCCGTCGGCAACACCGGTACGGTTACCTACTGTGCTGGTGTTGCTTCCCCCTTCCGAAACCAAGTCAGACGGCGGCAAGGGCGCGCCGCTCGACCTCGGCGAACTGTCGATGCCGCAGCTGACCGAGACCCGCGAGATGCTCGTGTCGGCGCTCGTCGACCTCGCGGCCGACACGGAGGCGTCGAACCTGGCGCTCGGGCTCGGCCCCAAGCAGGCCGACGAGATCGAACGAAACGCCAAGGTGTGGGTCTCCCCCACCCGTCCAGCGCTCGAGCGCTACACCGGTGTGCTGTTCGATGCCCTCGACGCCAAGTCGTTCACGAAGGTGCAGCGGGAGAAGGCGTTCCGTCGGCTCGCGATGGGCTCGGCGCTGTTCGGCGCCGTCCGCGCGGGCGATCCCATCCCGGCGTACCGGCTGTCGGGCGGCTCCAAGCTGCCGGGCTTCGGCACACTGCAGTCGCTGTGGAAGCCGGAGTTGACGGACGCGCTGCTCTCGGAGGCCGACGGCGGTCTGGTGGTGGACCTGCGCTCGGGCACCTACCAGCAGTTGGGCCCGGTGCCCGACGCGGTGATCGCGACGGTCCTCACCGAACAACCGGACGGGTCACGCAAGGTGGTCAGTCACTTCAACAAGCACCACAAGGGGCTGCTGGCCCGGGCACTGACGGTGACCCGCGCGGAGCCGTCCGACATCAAAGGTGTGGCCCGGGTCGCGGCGAAGTCGGGACTGCGGGTGGAGATCGCGTCGGACTCGGAACTGATCATCCTCACCTGACACCGCTCGGTACCGCACGGACCGCGGCGCCGCTCTCGTGTGCGGCGGCGCCCCGGGCGAGCGCGACGACCGAGACCGCCGTCGCGACGAGCGCACCGATCAGCAGCAGGCCCACGCCGCGCCCCACGTCGAGGTATTCCCCGAGCACCACGAACCCGAGCAGCGCCGCGACGGCCGGCTCCGAGACCGTCGTCGCGGGCAGCGACGCCTGCAGTTCCCCGGTTCGGAACGCGAGTTGCTGGATCCCGACGGCGGCCGCGAACACCGCGATCAGCACGTACACCTCGAGCGACGTCAGCAGCGAGATCGGCCCCCGTGCGAGCAGGTGAACAACGGACTTGGTGAGCACCGCTCCCACACCGAACAGCGCGCCACCCGCGAGACCGAACAGCAAGGCGCGCCGGGCGGCGGACCCGCGCCGAGCACCGAGCAGACACAGCACGAGCGCGGGCACCCCGATCGCCGCGACGACCACCCAGTGCCACGTCTCCGCGCGTTCGGCACCCGGTTTGGGATCACCGACCACCACCAACAGCGCGACGGCCACCGTCAGCGTCGCCGCCCACGCCCAGTCCGACGGCCGCACAGCCCGGCCCGACAGCCGCGCGCTCAGCGGCAGCGCGAACATCAGCGAGAGCACCAACAGCGGCTGCACAAGCAGCAGCGACCCGACACCGAGGGCCGCCGCCTGCAGGACGTAGCCGCCCGCGCCGGCGAGGGCCCCGGCCCACCACGTGCCGTCGCGCAGTGAGGCCGACAACGACGTCGTCGTGGCCGCCCGTTGGCGCATGACGTTCCCGATCGCGATGCACAACGCGGAGGCCAGCGCGAGCAGGACGGACAGCAGGGTCTGGGCCACTCGGGGAATCCTAAGGCGCTCCGCACCTGTGCGCCTTTTCGGTAGTGCCGGCTACCAAAAAGGCGCACGGGCGGTTACGCCTGCTGCGCCGCCTTCTCGGCGGCCTGGGCCTGCGCCACCTGCTCGGGCGTGAACCGGATGAACAGCGCGGCGAGGGCGGCGAGCGCGGCGAGGATCGCGCAACCCAGCAGCGCGAACGTGTAGCCACTGGAGAGGGCGTCGAGTTGGGCGGGCGTCATGTCCGCGGCCGGAATGCCGGACACGCCGCCCTCCGACAGGGTCCTCGACGTGGCCATCGCACCGACGATCGCGAGACCGACCGGGCCGAACAGTGTCTGCGCCACCTGAGCGATCGCGGCGAGCGGGCCGATCTCGCTCGGACCGACACCGGCGATGGCACACAGCGGCAGCGGCACCACCGCGAGGCCGACGCCGAAGCCCACCCCGACCACGAGCACGAACAGGTTTCCGACATACGTCGCGGACGCGTCGAGCGTCGAGCCGTACATCAGCCCGACGAACGTGATCAGGGTTCCCGCGACGACCAGCCAGCGCGGCTGCACCTTCACCGCGATCTTGGAGGCCACGAACGCGGCCGCGCCGAGTCCGAACGCGAACGGAACGAATGCCAGACCGGCGCGAAGCGGGGTGTAGGCGAGGACGTCCTGCACGAACAGCGCGACGAACGGGGCGAGCGAGAACATCACCATGCCGACGAGAGCGAGAGAGATGAACGTCGCGACGCGGCTACGGTTGCGGAACAGCGTGAACGGCAGCAGCGGGTTCTCGGCACGACGCTCCACCGCGAGGAACGCGCCCAGCAGGACGAATCCGCCGACCAGCCCGATCAGTACGAGCGGGCTGCCCCAACCCATCTCGGGCCCCTCGGTGAACCCGTACACGACGCCGGTGCAGCCGAGGGTCGCGAGGATCGCGCCCGGGACGTCGAGCTTGAGGCGCTCGGCACCAGTCTCCTCCAGCGCCCGGAAGGCGAGCAGCAGGATGACCAGGCCGATCGGGACGTTGATGAGGAAGATCCACCGCCACGACACCTCGGTGAGCGCGCCGCCGACGATCAGCCCCAGCACCGAGCCGACACCGGTCATCGCCGCGAAGATCGCGATGGCCTGATTGCGCACCGGTCCGGGCGCGAACGTCGTCGCCACGAGTGCCAGTGCGGTCGGAGACGCGATCGCCGCGCCGACACCCTGCAGGGCGCGAGCAGCGACGAGGGTGGCCTCGTTGGTCGCGAGCCCACACAGCAGCGACGTGACCGTGAACAGGGCCACGCCGCCGATGAACACCCGTTTTCGGCCGAACGCATCGCCGAGCCGACCGCCCAGCAGCATCAAGCCACCGAACGTGAGCGCGTACGACGTGATCACCCAGTTGCGCCCGGAATCGCTGAGCCCCAGGTCTTCCTGGATCTTGGCGAGCGCGAGCGAGGCGACGGTGCCGTCGAGCACCATCATCAGCTGCATGCCGCTGAGGACGACGATCGCGAGGCCGAACGCCCGCGTGGTCACGGGGTACTTCACGGCGGTGGAGTCAGACACGGGAGTTCACGTTACCGAGAGTCTGCGGAGAACCCGGCCACCGTGCCGATGACCACGATCGCCGGCGGGCGGATGTTCTCCTCCCGAACCCGGGCCGCGACGGTTGCCAGGTCGGCCCGCAGGACCCGCTGGGTGCGCAGGGTGCCCTCCTGGATCACGGTGACCGGCGTCTCGGCGGGGCGGCCGCCGGCGACGAGAACGGCCGCGAACTGCTCGATCCGTTCCACCGCCATGAGCAGCACGATAGTGCCGCGCAACTTCGCCAGCGCCGCCCAGTCGACCAGCGAGTCCGGGTGGTCGGGCGCGACGTGACCGCTCACGACCACGAACTCGTGGGTGACGCCGCGGTGCGTGACGGGGATGCCCGCTGCGGACGGCACGGAGATCGCGCTCGTGATGCCGGGGACGACGGTGACCGGGACACCGGCGGCCGCGCACGCCTCGAGTTCCTCGAAGCCGCGGCCGAACACGTACGGATCGCCGCCCTTGAGCCGGACCACGAACTTGCCGGCCTTCGCATTGTCGACGAGCGCGGCGTTGATCGCCTCCTGCGCCATCGCGCGGCCGTAGGGGATCTTGGCGGCGTCGACCACCTCGACGTGCGGGCCGAGTTCGGCGAGCAGTTCCGGGGGCGCGAGGCGGTCGGCCACGACGACGTCGGCGCGAGCCAGCAGCCGGCGGCCGCGGACGGTGATGAGGTCCGGATCGCCGGGGCCGCCGCCGACGAGGGCGACGCCGGGCGCGGGTGCCTCGTCGGTGTCGGTGACGGCACCGGACTGGAGTGCCTCGATCAGCGCGGTGCGGACCGCGGCCGAACGCCGGTGCGCGCCGCCCGCGAGCACGCCGAGGGACAGTCCGTCGAAGCTTCCGGTGGCCGGGGTGACGGCGGTGCCGTCGCGGGCGCTGTCGGCACGGACGCAGAAGATGCGACCCCGCTCGGCCTCGGCCACGATGGCCGCGTTGGTGTCCGGCTCGTCGGTGGACGCGATCGCATACCAGGCCCCGTCGAGGTCGCCGTCGCGGTAGTCGCGCAGCTCGAGCGTGATCTGCCCGGATGTCGCCATGCCCTCGACGGCCGGGGTGACCTCGCGGCTGACGACGTGGACGTCGGCGCCGGACGCCACCAGCAACCCGAGGCGGCGCTGGGCGACGGTGCCGCCACCGACCACCACGACACGACGGTCCGTCAGGTTGAGTCCGACCAGGTAGCTGGTCTCGTCACCGGCGGAAGCAGACACTCGTCTCCCCGTTCTCCAGAAATCGTTCGGTTGTCATCTCGACAGATCACGAAACACTACGGGCGACCGCGAGGGTCACGCCATTCGTCACGTGCTTCGTCACAATCAGCAGGCCGCCGTCCGACGCGAGGAGCGCGGCGGCTTCGGCGACGCTCGGCGTCCCCACCGCGTCGTCGACAGTCACCGCGGGGTTCGGCACGGCCACTGCCGCGAGTTCTTCGGCCGGGAAGCCGACCAGTGCGGTTCCGAGTACCTCGGCGGCATCGCGGAACGGCGGAAGTTCCGTCTTGCGGTCCAGAGTGGCGAGTACACGCACCGACTCGTCGCCACAGACCTCGACGACGGCGGCCACGATGTCCGCGGCGCCCACGCGGCTGCCGGCGCCGACGCCCACACACAGGTCACCCACGGGCGGCCTCGACGAAGCGGCGGATCGCGTCCGGGTTCCCGGCGGGATGCGTGTGCAGATACGACGCGTGCACCGACCCGGCCGTGAAGCCCTCCCGGGTGGCCCTGGCGTCCCAGGCCCGCCACCCCCAGGCCGGGCCGAAGCCGTCAGCGACACCGGCGTCGAGTGCGGTGCGATGGAACTCGTGTCCGGTGACGCGGGTTCCGGCGCCGAAGAGCACGGAATCCGTCACGGCCACAGCCTCCCGGTAGCCGAGGGTCAGGCGCTTTCCGAAGCGGGCGTCGACGTCGATCACACCGACCATAGCGTGCCCGTCGAGGCTCCGGGTCAGGTACAGCAGGCCCGCGCATTCGGCGTGGATGGGAGCTCCGTCGGCGGCGAGTTGCCGAACCTGCTGCAGCAGAACCCTGTTCGCCGACAGCCCCACCGCGTGCTCCTCGGGGAAGCCGCCGGGGAGCACCAGTCCCGCAGTGCCGGTGGGCAGTTCGTCGTGCAGCGGGTCGAACACCACGACGTCGGCGCCCGCGGCGTCGAGCAGTTCGCGGTGCTCGGCGTACCCGAACGTGAACGCGACACCGCCGGCGAGCGCGATCACCGGACGCGGACCGCTCGGGACCGGTCCGATTTCGGCTGCCGGATCCCACGCGACGTCGCCGACGGACGAATGCGCGAGCCCCCGGATCGCATCCAGGTCCAGGTGCGCGGCGGCGAGTTCGGTCATGGCGGCGACGGCGTCGAGCGCGGCCCGGCCGTGTTCGACGGCCGGCACCAGTCCCAGGTGTCGGGACGGGACCTCGAGTTCGGCCAGGCGCGGCACCGCCCCCAGAACCGGCAGGCCCACCCGCTCGCAGGCCTGCCGCAGCACCTGCTCGTGCCGGGCGCTGCCGACCCGGTTGAGGATCACGCCGCCGATCCGCACGGCGGAATCGTAGGTCGAGAAGCCGTGCAGGACAGCGGCGAGGCTCTGGCTGTGACCGCGGGCGTCGATCACCAGGACGACGGGCGCAGCGAGGGCGGCGGCGACCTGCGCGGTCGACCCCTCAGCGGACGGCGCCGACGAACTCGGGTCGATCTTGCCGTCGAACAACCCCATGACGCCCTCGACGACCGCGATATCGCAGTCGTCGCTGCCGTGCCGGAACAGCGGGCCGATCCGGTCGGCGCCCACCAGCACGCTGTCGAGATTGCGGCCGGGCAGACCGGCTGCCAATGCGTGGTAGCCGGGATCGATGTAGTCCGGCCCGACCTTGAACGGCGCAACCCGATCGCCGGCGGCGCGCAACGCGCCGACCATGCCGGTCGCGACGGTCGTCTTACCGCTGCCCGACGCCGGCGCCGCGATCACGACGGCCGGGGTGCTGGGGGCGTTCACCATTCGATGCCGCGCTGGCCCTTGCGGCCCGCGTCCATCGGGTGCTTGATCTTCGTCATCTCGGTCACGAGATCGGCCGCGTCCATCAGCGCCTGCGGCGCGTCCCGGCCGGTGACGACCACATGCTGGTTGCCGGGGCGGTTCCGCAGTGCGTCGACGACTTCCTCGGTATCCACCCAGCCCCATTTGAGCGGGTAGGTGAACTCGTCGAGCACGTAGAAGCGATGCGTCTGCGCCTCGAGGCGGCGAGCGATCTCACGCCAGCCCTCGAGCGCGGCGGCGGCGTGGTCCTCCTCGGTGCCGTGCTTGCGTGTCCACGACCAGCCCTCACCCATCTTGTGCCACTCCACGGCCCCGCCCGCGCCGCTGGTGGTGTGCAGCTCGCCGAGCGCGCGGAACGCGGCTTCCTCGCCCACCTTCCATTTCGCGCTCTTGACGAACTGGAAGACGCCGACGTCGAAGCCCTGGTTCCAGGCACGCAGCGCCATCCCGAACGCGGCCGTCGACTTCCCCTTGCCGGGCCCGGTGTGGACGGCCAGCACCGGCTGGTTGCGGCGCTGGCGCGTGGTGAGTCCGTCCGCGGGCACGTTTTCGGGTACTCCCTGAGGCATTCTCGAATCCCTTTCTCGGGCTTGCCTGTTCGGTCGACGAAGATCAGGCGGCAGCGCGGACGACGCCCGCGACTTGCTGCGCGGACAGTTCCGCGAGGCGGACGTAACCGCCCCGCAGATCGCGCGCGAGGTCGGCCGCCAAGCCGAGGCGGACCATGCCGGTCTCACAGTCGACGACGATCGATGCGACGTTGGTGTCGGCCAGCATTCCGGCGGCCCGCCGGGCCCGCGCGACGGCGTCCTTCGCCCCGGTCGCGCGTCCGTCCGTGAGGGCGACGACCAGAGCGCGGCGACGCGGATCGCGGACCTGCTCGCGCAGGACGACCTGACGCGCTTTCAGGAAACCCGCCGCGAGCGGCGTGCGACCGCCGGTTCTCATCGCGCGCAGGCGTCGGACGGCGACGTCCACCGACGACGTCGGCGGCAGCACCAGCTCGGCATCCGTGCCGCGGACGGTGATCACCGCGACCTTGTCCCGACGCTGATAGGCGTCGCGCAGCAGCGACACGACGGCACCGGTGACGGCGGACAGCCGATCCCGGGCCGCCATGGAACCGGACGCGTCGACCACGAACAGCACCAGGTTGCCCTCGCGGCCTTCCCGGACGGCGCCGCGAATATCGCTGGGGGCCAGCCGCATCGCGCCAGCGGTGCGCCCTCGCACGGTCTGGTGTTCGGCCGCGGCGAACAGGGTGCCCACGAGGTGCACGCCCGTTCCCGGTTCGGTGGTCGTCCGCACGGCGCGGCCACGGGTCGAACGCGAGCGGGACCGCCGGCCCGGAGCCCCGTCGCCCACCCCCGGAATCTCGAGCAGTCGCGCCCGGAACTGCGGGCCGGGCGCGCCGGCCTTGCGTTCCGACCCTGCGCCGCTTCCGGATTCCGGCGATCCCTGTTCGCCTGCTCGAGATTTCGAGTCATGCGTGGACGCTTCCGGCTCCGACGGCGATGCGCCGCCACCGGGCCCGTCGGGATCGGGTTCGGGCTCTTCCTGCGCACGCGCGTCGGCGTCGGCCTGCTCCATCGCGTCGTCGAGCTGCTGCGGGTCCAGACCCGGCTCGTCGAACGGGTCGCGCCGACGGCGGTGCGGCAGAGTCAGTTCGGCGGCGATCCGCACGTCCTCCTCGGTGACGGCGTCGGCGCCGCGCCACGCGGCGTGCGCGGTTGCGGTGCGCGCGAGCACCAGGTCGGCGCGCATGCCCTCGACGTCGAACGACGCACACACCGACGCGATGCGACGCAGTTCGGCGTCGGACAGTTCGACAGCGTCGACCACGGCACGGGCGTCGGCGATCCGCCGGGCCAGGTCGGCGTCCTGCTCGGCATACCGGGCGGCGAAGCCGTCGGGGTCGCGCTCGTAGTCGAGACGGCGGCGGACCACCTGCATGCGCACCTCCACGTCCCGTGAGGCGGCGACGTCGACGGCGAGACCGAACCGGTCCAGCAGCTGCGGGCGCAGCTCACCCTCCTCGGGATTCATGGTCCCGACCAGGACGAACTCGGCCGGGTGGGAGTGCGAGACGCCGTCGCGTTCGACGTGGACACGCCCCATGGCCGCGGCGTCGAGCAGCACGTCCACCAGGTGATCGTGGAGAAGGTTGACCTCGTCGACGTAGAGCACGCCCTGATTGGCGTCGGCGAGCAGCCCGGGCTGGAACGCACGTTCGCCGTCCCGGAGTACCTTCTCGAGGTCGATCGAGCCGACGACACGGTCCTCGGTCGCGCCGACCGGCAGTTCCACGAGCCGGGCCCGGCGCCCCTCGCCCACCTCGGGCAGCAACGCGGTCAGTGCACGTACGACGGTGGATTTGGCGGTGCCCTTCTCGCCCCGCACCAGCACGCCGCCGATGCCCGGGTGGACGGCGCACAGGATCAACGCCAGCCGCAGCCGGTCCTGCCCGACGATGGCGCTGAACGGAAACCCGGCAGGTTGGTGACTGTGACGCAACGATCGAATCCCTTCACTTCCCGGTTTCCTCGCCGAGAGCTTGGCCTTGCGAAACGTTGCGGCATTCTGGCTTCGGGTGCACCTCGTGCGCCCTCACAGTGGCGGGACCGCGCCTGATTCTCACAGGACTTCCCCGCAGACGTTTCTCTGCTGCTGCACCCTACCGTGCCGAGGACTGCAGCCCGACAGCACACCGCCGCGGCCCGGAGTCGGAACTCCGGGCCGCGGCGGGTGAGAGGTGTCAGACGGTGGCGGATTCGACCACCGGAGCGGCGTGCGCGGGCGCCGATGCGGGGACGTCGCCGAGTTCGAGCGAGCGGGTGCTCCAGTCCCACACCTGCTGGAACAGGTCCGGGTTGTCCGAGAGCTTGAGGCCCAGCGACGGGACCATCTGCTGCAGCTTCGGCGTCCACGCCTGGAACTCTCGCGGGAAGCAGCGCTGCAGGACGTCGAGCATCGCGGGCACCGCGGTGGACGCGCCCGGGGACGCGCCGAGCAGGCCGGCGATCGTGCCGTCCTCGGCGTTGACGACGGCGGTGCCGAACTCGAGCACACCGCCCTTGCCCTTCTTGCGGATCACCTGTACGCGCTGGCCGGCCGTGATGAGCTCCCAGTCGCCGCCGGTCGCGCGCGGCACGAACTCGCGCAGCGTGTTGATGCGGTCGGCGGGCGACTGCATGAGCTCACCGATGAGGTACTTGGTCAGACCCAGCTCCGTCAGACCGACGCCGAGCATCGACGTCAGGTTGTTCGGCTTGACCGAACCGGGCAGGTCGGTGACCTTGCCGTTCTTCAGGAACTTGGGCGACCAACCGGCGTAGGGGCCGAACAGCAGGCCCTGCCGCCCGTTGATGACGCGGGTGTCGAGGTGCGGCACCGACATCGGGGGCGCACCGACGGCTGCCTTGCCGTACACCTTGGCGCGGTGCTGGGCGATGAGCTCGGGGTTGGTGCAGCGCAGGAACTGGCCGCTCACGGGGAAGCCGCCGAAGCCCTTGGCTTCCTGGATCCCCGACTTCTGCAGCAGGTGCAGCGCGCCGCCGCCGGCGCCGACGAACACGAACTTGGCGTTGACGGTCTTCTTGGCACCGGTGCGCAGGTTCTCGACCTTGACGAGCCAGCTGCCGTCGGACTGCTTGGTGAGGTTGCGGACCTCGTGCCCGAAGAACACCTGGCCGCCGGACGCGCCGACGTAACCCAGGAGCTGCCGGGTGAGCGCACCGAAGTCGACGTCCGTGCCGGACTCGGTCCAGTTCAGAGCCACCGGGTCGGAGTAGTCACGCCCCTTGGCCATCAGCGGCAGACGCTCGGCGAAGAACTCCTCCGACTCCGAGTACTCCATGCCGGCGAACAGCGGGTGGCCGGCGAGCGCGTCGTAGCGCGCACGCAGGTACTTCACGTTGTCCGCGCCGTGCACGAAGCTCACGTGCGGGATCGGGTTGATGAACTCCTTGGGATCGGTGAGGATCCCGTTGTCGACCGCGTACGCCCAGAACTGCCGGGAGACCTGGAACTGCTCGTTGACGTTGACGGCCTTGCTGATGTCGACGCCGTCGCCCTTGGCCGGGGTGTAGTTGAGCTCGCAGAGAGCCGAGTGGCCGGTGCCCGCGTTGTTCCACGGGTCGCTGCTCTCGGCCGCGGCGGCGTCGAGTCGCTCGAAGGTGGTGATCGACCAGTCAGGCTGCAGCTGACGCAGGATCGCGCCGAGCGTTGCGCTCATGATGCCCGCACCCACGAGCACTACATCGGTCTTCGCCACTACGTTCTGCTCTGACACTGGAGAATCGACTTCCTTGTCTGTTCACACGCGACCTGGTTCGCACGCATCGCCCGCTCGGAGACATCGCGTGGACAGACCGCTTTTCGCGCGCCTGTGGCGCTTAGGTTACCTGTGCGTCACCTTCCCCAATTGTGCCCCTCGCAAACGACTTCGTTCGCCCAATAGAGTGTGATCGTGACTACTTGGGCTCCCGACGTCCTCGGCGACGGCTACCAGCAGCTGACGATCCCTCTGGGTCCCGATCCGGACGGGGAGGGCGACGTCGAGGCCACGCTGGTCCGCTACCAGCCCGGGGACCTGACGGGGAACCGCGCGGTGCTGTACGTCCACGGGTTCACCGACTACTTCTTCCAGCAGCACGTCGCCGAGCATTTCGCCGAGCAGGGCTACTCCTTCTTCGCCCTCGACCTGCGCAAATGCGGCCGCTCCCGGCGTCCGGGTCAGACCCCGCACTTCGTGACGGACCTGAAGTTCTACGACGCGGAACTCGACGAGGCACTGCGCCTGGTCCGGGAACAGATCGGCGGCGGACAGGTACTCCTCGTCGCGCACTCGACGGGCGGTCTGATCCTGCCGCTGTGGCTCGACCGGCTCGAGCGCCGGCCCGGCGGATCGGCGGGCGCGGGTGTGGCGGGACTCATCCTCAACAGCCCGTGGTTCGACCTGCAGGGACCGGCGCTGCTGCGCACGGCCGGCACGTCGGCGGCGATCGACGCGCTCGGCCGGGTGTCGAGCAAGACTCCCCTCCCCGGCCAGAAGCTCGACACCTACGGAGCGAGCCTGCACGTCGGCTCCAACGGGGCATGGGAGTACAACCTCGACTGGAAGCCGCTCACCGGGTTCCCGGTGCGGTTCGGGTGGCTCCGCGCGATCCGACGCGGCCACGCTCAACTGCACCACGGGCTCGACATCGGCGTGCCGTCGCTGATCCTGCGGTCGAAACGGACCGTCTTCGCCTCGCGCTACAACCCCACCGTCGATGCCGCCGACGCGGTGCTCGACGTCGAACAGATCGCCAAGTGGGCGGGCTGCCTCGGCGATCGCACCACGATCGTGCCGATCGACGGTGCCCGCCACGACGTCTTCCTGTCCACCGAGAAGCCCCTCGCCGACGCGTTCCACGAGGTCGACCTGTGGCTGGCCTGGCTCGACGCACACCATCTCACTGCCGACCGAGAAACGGGAGCTTCTGCGTGAACCACTTCGACCTCGCGATCATCGGCACCGGGTCCGGCAACTCGATCCTCGACGAACGCTACGACGGCAAGAAGGTCGCGATCCTCGAAGAGAGCACCTTCGGCGGTACGTGCCTCAATGTGGGGTGCATCCCGACCAAGATGTTCGTCTACGCCGCGGAAGTGGCGCGCACGATCACCGCGTCCTCCAAGCTCGGTATCGACGCCACGCTCGACGACGTCCGCTGGTCCGACATCGTCAAGCGGGTGTTCGGCCGGATCGATCCGATCTCGGCCGGCGGCGAGCGCTATCGCACCGAGGACTGCGACAACGTCACGGTGTTCCGCGGGCACGCACGCTTCGTCGGACCGCGCAGCATCGACACCGGGACCGGTGAGGTCATCACCGCGGACCAGGTCGTGATCGCCGCCGGCTCGCGTCCCTCCATCCCGAACGAGGTCCTCGAGGGCGGCGTCCGCTATCACACCAACGACGACATCATGCGCCTGCCGGAATTGCCCGAGCGCCTGGTGATCCTCGGATCCGGTTTCATCGCAGCGGAATTCGCGCACGTCTTCTCGGCGCTGGGCGTGCAGGTGTCGATCGTCGGCCGCAGCGACCGGCTGCTGCGCCACCTCGACAAGGACGTCTCCACGTGGTTCACCGAACTCGCGCAACGCAAGTGGGACGTGCACCTGGGAAATCCGATGGTGGCCGCGCGCCCGGCGGGCAACGGTATCGAGCTCGAACTGGCCGACGGCACCGTCGTCTCCGGTGACGAGCTGCTCGTCGCCGTGGGCCGCATCCCCAACGGGGACCGACTCGACGCGGCGCTCGGTGGCGTCGCCGTCGACGAGGCGGGACGGGTGATCGTCGACGAGTACCAGCGCACCACGGCGGAAGGGGTGTTCGCGCTCGGTGACGTGTCGTCGCCGTACCAGCTCAAGCACGTCGCGAACCACGAGATGCGGGTCGTCCAGCACAACCTCCTGCACGACGCCTGGGCTTCCACAGCACACCTGCGCCGCACCGATCACCGGTTCGTGCCCGCCGCGGTGTTCACCGACCCGCAGATCGCGGACGTCGGGATGACCGAGGAACAGGCCCGGGAGGCCGGTCTCGACATCACCGTCAAGCTGCAGAACTACTGCGACGTCGCATACGGCTGGGCGATGGAGGACGACGAGGGCTTCTGCAAGGTGATCGCCGAGCGGGGCACCGGACGCCTCCTCGGCGCACACGTCATCGGCGCTCAGGCACCCACGGTGATCCAGCCACTGATCCAGGCGCTGAGCTTCGGGCTGTCGGCGCAGGACATGGCCACCGGCCAGTACTGGATCCACCCGGCGCTGCCCGAGGTGGTCGAGAACGCGCTACTCGGGCTGGACATCTGAGCCGACCCGGGTCCGCCGATCGGGCAGCCAGGCGTGCCACCCCGCGAGGAGCAGCGCGAGCACGGCGGCCGGAACGAAGTAGAGGAATGCGAAGGTCGGCGCCGACTGGAAGTACGCACCGAACGAACCGACGACCAGAACCGCGGCGACCAGCACCCCGACCCAGCGGCGAAAGACCGCCGCGGGGAGCAGACACAACAGCGCCGGGACTCCGAGCGCCACAACGATCGACGGCCCGTACGTGCCGGCGATCGACCGCTCGCATTCGGCGCCCGGCATGATCCCGTCATCCGGATAACCCAGCTCGCAAGCGGTGATCGCCATCATCGGATCGGTCGCGGCCTGGACCGCCAGCCCGGCGCAGACCCACGCGAGCAGAAACCACCCCGCCCGAACCGCATTCAGCATGCCCACTCCCCTATCGACGGCGTCGACGGCGTCGACGCTACGAGGGTGCCGCCACCGACCGATCCCGACACACCGAACAGCCGATGCTGAAGGATCGAGCGGCTACTTGCGGTGCCGCAGCGCCCGGACGATTCCGTCGCCGATGGACTGCATGACCTGCACCAGCACGATGAGTACGACGACGGCGACCAGCAGGACCGGCGTGTTGAATCGTTGGTATCCGTACACGATCGCGAAGTCGCCCAGTCCGCCGCCGCCGATGACGCCGGCCATCGCGGAATAGCCGACCAGCAGCACGACCGTGAGCGTCGCGCCCGCGATCAGGGCCGAAACCGACTCCGGCAGGAGCACTTTCCGCACGATCTGCCCGTTGCTCGCGCCCATCGCCTGCGCGGCCTCGACCCGGCCGACGGGGACTTCACGCAGTGCGGACTCGACGACGCGGGCGTAGAACGGGATCGCGCCGATCGTCAGCGGCACGATGGCCGCGGTCGGGCCGATCGCGGTGCCGACGATCAGCCGGGTCACCCCGATCAGCGCGATCATCAGGATCAGGAACGGCAACGACCGGAAGACATTGACGATCCCGCCGAGCATTGCGTTCACAGCCCGCTGCGGCCACAGCCCGCTCGGGGACGTCACGTGCAGCACGACGCCGAGCAGGACGCCACCGATCAGGGTGAGCACGAACGAGATACCCACCATGTACAGGGTCTCCTGCGTGGCCTCCCATACCTCGGGCAGCGAGTCGTACCAGGACAACTTGTTCATGCGATTCGTCCTTCGATGCGGGACTCGGGACCCCAGGAGAGCGTGGTGCCGGGCTGCGCCTCGACGAAGGCCTCGATGTCCCCACGCGGCGCGTCTGATCCGAACTTCAGGCGCAGACGTCCGACGGTGACACCCGCGACCTGCTCCACCCGGCCGCCGACGACCGAGATGTCGACGTCGAGCTTGCGGACCAGTTGGGCGAGCCACGGCCCGTGCGCCTCGTCACCGATCGTGGTGACGAGCGCGCTGTCCGCGTCGTCTCCCGCGGACGGGTCGTCACCGACCGGGACGATCGCCGCACCCAGGGCCGAACCGGGGGTGCCGACGAGGTCGAGGATCCGTCCGGTCTCGGCGATCCGGCCGTCATCCAGCCGGGCCGCGGACGTGCAGATGCGGCGCAGCACACCGAGTTCGTGGGTGATGAGCACGACGGTGACACCGATCGAGCGGTTGAGTTCGACCAGCAGGTCGAGAACCTGGTCGGTGGTGTCGGGGTCGAGAGCGCTGGTCGCCTCGTCGCACAGCAGGACGTCCGGGTTCGACGCCAGCGCACGGGCGATGCCGACGCGCTGCTGCTGCCCGCCGGACAGCTGCGACGGGTAGGCCTTCTCCTTGCCGCCGAGCCCGACGAGTTCGATCAGCTCGTCGGCGCGCGCACGACGCGTCTTGCGGTCCATCCCCGACAGCTCGAGCGGGAACTCGACGTTGGCCCGCACGGTCCGCGAGTGCAGCAGGTTGAACTGCTGGAACACGGTGCCGATACGGCGGCGTGCCTGACGCAGACCGCCGCCGGAGAGCTGCGACAGGTCGTCACCGCGGAGCACGATCCGTCCGCTGGTGGGCTGCTCCAGAAGGTTCAGGCACCGCAGCAGCGTGGACTTGCCCGCGCCGGACGGCCCGACGATGCCGAAGATCTCGCCCTCGGCGATCTCGAGATCGACACCGCGCAGGGCGGTGACCTCCCCCGCGCCACCGGCGGCGGGGAAGGTCTTGACCAGGTTCTCGACCGTGATCATCAGCTCGCCGCGTGGACGGGAACGACGGAACCGGAGTAGTTCTCTCGGATCCAGGTTGCGGTCTCGGGCGACTCGAGGGCCTCGGCGAGCGCCTTCACACCGGCGTCGTCCTGGTCGGCGGCACGGACGACGAGCAGGTTCGCGAACGGGTTGTTCTCGACCTTCTCCGACAACAGCGCGTCGTCCGCCGGGGTCAGGCCGGCCTCGATCGCGTAGTTGGAGTTGATGACGGCGGCGGTGATCTGCGGGTCGCCGAGGTTGCGGGCGAGCTGCGAGCGCTCGATCTCGACGAACTTCAGGTTCTTCGGGTTGCCCTTGATGTTCGCCTGCGTGACGACGGACAGGTCGGCCTCGGCGAACGGCTTGTCCATCTGGATGAGGCCGGCCGACTCGAGCAGGTAGAGGCCGCGCGCGAAGTTGGTGGTGTCCTTCGGCAGCGCGATGGTGGAGCCGTCGGCGAGCTGGTCGACGGCGGTGATCTTCTCCGAGTACAGGCCCATCGGCTCGAGGTGCACGTCGGCGACGGAGACGAGGTCGGTCACACCCTTCTGCTTCTGCCAGTCGGCCAGGTAGGGGGCGTGCTGGAAGTAGTTGGCCTGCACGTCGCCGGCGACGAGCAGCTCGTTGGGGTCGATCTCGCCGGTGACCGGCTTGATGTCGAGTTTGACGTCACCGAGAACTCCGGAGTCGGCGATGTGCTCGAGGATCTCCACGTGCGGAGTGCTGGAGGCGGAGATCACCAGCGTCTCGCTGTCACCGCCCGACGAGCAGGCCGCCAGGCCCGCCGTGAGGAGGGCGGCTGCGGAGAGGACAGCGGTACGGCGCAAGAACATTGAGAACTACCTTTCGAGATCGAGGAGACGGTCAGCCGTGCAGGGCCGGCAGGTCGAGTAGGTCGCGGTGGTACCGCTCGGTGACGTTGGGGTGCGCGCGCAGACGCGACTTGAGGGCGTTGAGGCCGTAACGGGCGTGCAGGGTGCCGCCGTGCTGGTCCGGGCCGACGCCCGACGCCTCGGCCGCGAGCTCGGGGGCGAGCGCGACGGTGGGCAGCGCATGGTCGTAGCCCGGGTTGAGGAAGAAGGGCAGCGACACCCGGTCCCTACCGGCCGGCGGGGGCAGCACCCGGTGCACGGTGGCCTTGAGGTAGCCGCCGGTGGCGACTTCGAGCAGCTCTCCGATGTTGACGAGCAGATGCCCGGGGATCGGCTCGACGTCCAACCACCCACTCTCTGTTTCCACCTGAAAACCGGTGCTGTCGGGCTCCGGGTACAGCAGGGTCAGCGCGCCGACGTCCTTGTGGCTCCCCACCCCCTGGCCGGTGACCGACCCGTCGTGTCCCGGGTAACGCGCGATCTTCAGGAGCGGATCCGCATCGGCGAAGGCGATGTCGAAGAAGTCGGCCGGAGCGCCGAGCGACTGCGCCCAGCCGCGGATCAGACGCAGGCCGGCGTCCTGCGCCTGGCTCGACCACGCGAGCGCGAGCTCACGCAGGCGCGGGACGGCGGTGGGCCACAGGTTGGGGCCGTGCAGCACCTCCCACGGGCGGGTCGGGTCGATCGGGTCGACGGCGTCGCGTTCGGGTCCGATGTCGAGCTGCTCGCGCCAGTCGACGTAGCCCTGGGTGCGCTCTCCGCCGACTCGGGTGTAGCCGCGAAAGTGCGGCGATTTGCTGTTCTCGATCTCGAGTTTGTCGGCCTCGGGCAGGGCGAAGAACTCGCGGGCCGCGGCGATCAGGTCGTCGGTGAGCTGCTGATCGATGCCGTGTCCGGTCAGATAGAAAAAGCCGATCTCGTGTGTGACCTTGCGCAGGGCGTCGATGTCGAGGTTCTCCAGATCGATGATCGGGAGCGACTGTGCGGGCATGGAACTGGTCCTTTCCCCACGGGCACCTGATTCGAAGGTGGCGCTGCGACGAGTGGGTGCCCGGTGGGAGGACAGTGCGCGGGAAGGCGGGACGGTACGAAATGTGCCGTCGCGCAAGTTGTCTCGTCTCAGCGCTGACGCATGCAACAACACCCGCCACGCATTCGCGTGGAGGCGACAGTTGCTGCAGGGCCGCGCATCGGAGTCCTTCCCGGACGAGATCGTGGTCGGCACGTCGAAGCCGACATGCCGGTGCTTGAGGCTAGCCCCACCCACGGGCGGACTTCAAATCGAACGTATACGCACGACGACGAACGGCGACATCCGTGAGACGAGCGGTCGTTCCGTCCCTCAGCCGAGGCGGCCGGAAAGCTGCTCGAGACGGCGCAGGCTCGCCCCGTCGAGGCCGACGATGCGCACACTCTTGCCCCGGGCCGTGTACTTGGCCTGCACCGTGTCGAGGGTCGCGACGGTGGAGGCGTCCCACACGTCGGCGCCCGCCAGATCGATCACCACCGAGTCCGGGTCTCCCGCGTAGTCGAATCGGTGCACCAGATCGTTGCTCGACGCCCAGAACAGCTCGCCGGTGACGCGGTAGGTGCGCTCCCCCGCCCGGTCGGAGACATCGACCCGCGTCAGATGGGCGACACGGCGCGCGAACGCGACCATCGCGGTCAGCACGCCGAGGACGACGCCGACGGCGAGGTTGTGGGTCGCCAGCGTGCCGACGACGGTGACGAGCATGACCAGGGTCTCGCTGCGCGGCATCAGGCGCAGGGTCCGCGGCGCGACGCTGCGCCAGTCGAACGTCGTCACCGCGATCACCAGCATCACCGCGACCAGTGCCGCCATCGGGATCGCCCCGACGACGCCGCCGGCAGTCACGCACAGCACGAGCAGGAAGGCGCCGGCGAGGAAGGTGGAGATCCGGGTGCGGGCCCGGCCTTCCTTCACGTTGATCATGGTCTGACCGATCATGGCGCAGCCACCCATACCGCCGAACAGCGCGCCTGCGGTATTGGCGACACCCTGGCCCCATGCCTCGCGAGTCTTGTCGGACGGGGTGTCGGTGATGTCGTCGACCAGTTTGGCGGTGAGCAGCGATTCGAGTAGACCGACCAGTGCCAGGCCCAGAGCGAACGGCGCGATGATCGTCAGCGTGTCCCACGTGAGCGGAACGTCCGGGATCATCCACGTGGGCAGGCCGGACGGTAGCTCGCCCTGGTCGGCGACGTCGGGCACGTCGAGCCGGAACAACGCGACCGCACCGGTCAGGACCACGATCGCGATCAGCGGCGCCGGAACAGCTTTCGTCAGCCGAGGCAGCAGCACGATCATCGCGAGTCCGGCCGCCACGAGCGGATACACCAGCCACGGGACGTCGAACAGGTGCCGCAGCTGGGCACTGAAGATGAGGATCGCGAGGGCGTTGACGAACCCGATCATCACCGAGCGCGGAATGAAACGCACCAGACGCGCCAGACCCGCAACCGCGAACAGGATCTGCAGCACACCGGCCAGCCACACCGCGGCGATCAGGTAGTCGATACCGTGCGACGCGACCAACGGCGCCACCACCAGCGCGGTCGCCCCGGCCGCGGCCGACACCATCGCCGGCCGCCCGCCGACGAACGCGATCGTCATCGCCATGATGCACGAGGTGTACAGCGCCACTCTGGGGTCGACACCCGCGATGACGGCGAACGAGATCACCTCGGGAATGAGCGCGAGCGCGGTCACGAGGCCGGCGAGCGTCTCCGTGGTCAGTCGTCGAGGGGAACGCAGCGCGGCCCGGACGGATGTCGCGTCGGCCGGAGTGGAGATGGTGTCGTGCACCGGGAGAGTCTAGGGACCGCCCGCACCGGGGCCGTAATCACCGCTACCAGGAGCCGGTGCGCAGCACGATCTCCGTCGCCAGTTCGGCGGGAGCCTTCGTGGGAATGTCGTCGACGCCGTCGAGTTGGACGATCCGGAACTCCGAGTACGCGTACCGTCCGCTGGCGTCGGCGCTCGGACGTCCGAGGGAGGTGCCGACGACGACGGTGGTGGGCAACTCGACGGCGGGGCATGCGGCGTCGAGCACGGCCCCGTCCACGCCGGGCACGGCCGGGTGCCCGCGGTCGGCGACGATGAGACTCGCGAACCGGCCGAACGTCTTGGCGGCGAGCTGCCAGGCGATTTCCGCCCCCGCGCCGGCGCCCACGAGGTTCACCCACGGCAGCTTGAGTTCGTCGAGCATCGCGATCACCGACGGCTCGTCGAGCCCGTCGACGGTCTCGGGCACCACGGTCCGCAGGTCCGAATCGTGCAGGCGAGCGCAGACGGCGTCGAAGACATCGGCAGGGGCACCCGCGTCGGGCAGTAGAAGCACCGTATGCCGGCTTTCCGGTCCCCCGATTCGGACCGTCACGGTCCCACTTCCCACGGCAACGTTCGTCGACTCCATGAACGAAAACGGTACGCGATCCACGTCACGGAATCGGACACCTAGGCGGGATAGACCTTGCCGATGATCTCCTTGGCCATGGTGGTCGCCGGGTCCTGTCCGTTCGCGGCCGGCGCGAGGTTGGCCCACACCACCAGTGTCACCTTGTTGACGGGATCGTGCCCCATGAACGAGTTGAATCCCGGCAGCTCCCCGGTGTGACCGAACATCGGCCCCATCTTCGCTATGCCCCAACCGTATTCGGCCGAACCACTGTCCGGACTCGTCGGCTGCACGCTTGCGAGGCGCTGAGCCTGCAGGTCGGCGCCGAGCAACTTGCCGCCGACCAGCGCCTGCACCCAGGTGACGAGATCGTTCGCGGTGGAGATGCCCGCGCCGGCCGCCCACGCCCACGAGGGGTTCACGTTGGTGACGTCGTTGGGCTGCAGTGTGCCGTCCTCGGCGGCGGTCTGCATCTGTTCGGGCAGCGCCGGATCGGTCAGCGTGTCCATGTTGGTCCCGAAGACGTAGCCGTGCGAGTAGGGCGCCGGAATCGTGTTGTCGGCGGTGTCCGGGAACGACGTCCCCGTCAGCCCGAGCGGACCGAAGAGCCGCGACTGGAAGATCTGCGGCAACGGCTTCCCGTCGAGGCTCTCCGCGATGAGTCCCAGCAACACGATGTTGGTGTTCGAGTAGTGATAGCCCTGCCCCGGCGGGAAGTACGGGGGATTCGCGAAGCCGAGCGCCAGCAGGTCCTCGGGCTTCCACTGCTTCTGCGGATCGTTGTCGAGCGTCTCGTTCAGTTCGGCGGTCTCGGTGTAGTTGAACAGGCCGCTGCGCATGTCGAGAAGCTGCTCGATGGTGATGTTGTCGCCGTTGGGAACGTCCGGGCGGAACTTCGACACCGGATCGTCGAGCTTGATCTTGCCCTCCTGCACCAACTGCAGGATCACGGTGCCGGTCATGGTCTTGGTGTTGGAACCGATTCGGACGTGCTCGGCCGGATCGACGGCGTCGCTGCGGTCCCGAGTGCCCGTCCCGTACTTGACCGTCAGGTCGCCGTCGGGGGTCTTGAGGATCGCTACGGCGCCCGGGATCTGCAGGTTCTCCGCGACACCCTTGACGATGCCGTCGAGCGTCGCGAGGTCGATCTTCTGCAGCGCCACCGTCGACGAGGCAGCACTGGTCGTGGTGGTCGACGCCGCGACGCTCGACGACCCGGTGTCGCTGTCCGACTCGTTCGACGAGCACCCGGAGAGCACCAGCGCAGCCACCGCTGCTCCGCCGATCAATCGGATCGTCGTAGATCTCCCCAAAGCAGTACGCACGTCGTCTCCTCCGGTGGGCGGCAGTCGTCGGCTACGAAGCCTAGGCGGGGCGGGCGCTCGGTGCGGGGTGTTCCGGTCAGGTGACGCGCGAGACGATCGTCGGCAACCGCATCGCGGCCCCGCCGTCGACCGTCGCGAGGACGGCGTCGACATCGAGATGCTGTTCGACGAGGTCCGCAAGCAGATCCAGCTGCGCCTCCCGGACCTGCGTGACGTCGGTGTCCGGTGCCACGGCGAAACCCGCCCGTCCGGCCGTTTCCGCCACCTCGGTGAGCAGCCGTCGCCGGTACTCGTCGTTCTCGAGGATCCCGTGCCAGTGGGTGCCGCGCACACTGCCGCGCACACTGCCCTCCTTGCCGCCGTCCGCGTAGCTCAGCAACGGGGCGTCGCCGTTGCGGCGCACCCGGCCGTGATGGATCTCGTAGCCGCGCAGGGGGATTCCGTCCGCATCGCCCTGAACCTGCGCGAGCACCTTGTCGGGCGCGAACGCAATCTCGAGGTCCAGCAGCCCGAGCCCGTCCACCGAACCGGCGCCGGATTCGACGTCGTCGTCGATCACCGTGCCCAGCATCTGGTAGCCACCGCAGATGCCGAGAATCGCGCCACCTGCCTGTGCGCGACGGATCAGCGCGTCACCGATTCCGCTGCGCCGCAACCACTCCAGATCGGTGACGGTGGACTTGCTGCCCGGCACAACGACGAGGTCGGCGTCGGCCAGCCGCGACGGCTCGCTCACCCAGTGCACCGAGACGCCCGGCTCGCAGGCGAGTGCCTCGACGTCGGTGGAGTTCGAGATGCGGGGCAGCCGGATCGCCGCGACACGGAGCCACTCGCCGCCGATCGGCGGCGCGGGCCGTCCGACGGGGGCGTCGCCGACCACGCCGAGCGAGTCCTCGGCGTCGAGCCAGAGCTCCTCGGCGAACGGGATCACGCCGAGCGTGGGCCGCCCGGTGAGCGCGCGCAGCTGCTCGAGGCCGGGCGCGAGCAGGCTCACGTCGCCGCGGAACTTGTTGATCACGAATCCGGCGATCAGCGCCTGGTCCTCGGGTGAGAGCACCGCGACGGTGCCGAACAGGTGCGCCAGCACTCCCCCGCGGTCGATGTCGCCGACCACGATCACCGGCAGCTGCGCGGCCTGCGCCAGCCCCATGTTCGCCAGGTCCGTGGCCCGCAGGTTGATCTCGGCGGGCGAACCGGCGCCCTCGCAGATCACGACGTCGAACTCGTCGCGCAGCGACGCGAGCTCGTCGGCGACGATGTCGCGCAGCCACTCCCGGTGCTCGATGTAGTCGCGCGCACCGACGGTGGTGACCGCCTTGCCGCGGACCACCAGCTGCGACGTCCGGTCACCGCCCGGCTTGAGCAGCACCGGGTTGAACCGCACGCTGGGTTCGAGGCCGCAGGCTCGCGCCTGCAGCGCCTGCGCGCGGCCGATCTCCCCACCGTCGAGCGTGACGACGGAGTTGTTCGACATGTTCTGCGCCTTGAACGGCGCCACCCGCACCCCGCGTCGCGCCAGCATCCGGCAGAGCCCGGCGACGAGGACGCTCTTGCCGGCGTCGGACGTCGTGCCGGCAACCAGGAGTGCGCCACTGAGCGCCGTAGTCACGGCAGGGTGAGGATCTCGTTGCCCTCGTCGGTGACGACGATGGTGTGCTCGAACTGGGCGGTCCACTTGCGGTCCTTGGTGACGACGGTCCAGCCGTCCTCCCAGATGTCGTAGTCGACGGTGCCCAGGTTGATCATCGGCTCGATCGTGAACACCATGCCGGGCTCGATGATCGTGTCGACGTTCGGCTGGTCGTAATGCAGGATCACCAGGCCGTTGTGGAAGGTCTCGCCGATGCCGTGGCCGGTGAAGTCGCGGACCACGCCGTACCCGAAGCGGTTGGCGTACGACTCGATGACGCGGCCGATCACGTTGAGTTCGCGGCCCGGCTTGACGGCCTTGATGGCGCGCATCGTCGCCTCATGGGTGCGCTCGACCAGCAGGCGGTTCTCCTCCGAGACGTCGCCGGCGAGGAACGTCGCGTTGGTGTCGCCGTGCACGCCGTCGATGTAGGCGGTGACGTCGATGTTGACGATGTCGCCGTCCTGGATGACCGTCGAGTCGGGGATGCCGTGGCAGATCACCTCGTTGAGCGACGTGCAGCACGACTTCGGAAAGCCCCGGTAGCCCAGCGTGGACGGGTAGGCGCCGTGGTCGCACATGTACTCGTGCGCGATGCGGTCCAGTTCGTCGGTGGTGACGCCCGGCGCCACGGCTTTACCGGCCTCCTGGAGCGCCTGAGCAGCGATCTTGCTCGCCACCCGCATCTTCTCGATGGTCTCGGGTGTCTGCACCCACGGCTCCTTGCCCTCGCGGGCCGTCGCCTTCCACACGTACTCGGGCCGCTCGATGTTCTTGGGGACATCGAGGACGGGCGAGACGGTTCCGGGAACGAGCGCAGTGCGAACAGACATGGGTCCAGCGTAAACCGCGTCCCGGTGTTCGCCTCCCTCCCGCCCCGCAGCGACGCCGTGCCCCGTCTCGAAACAGCCTGCGACCAGTCCGGATGCACTTATCCGGAAAGTCGGTATGGTGAGCGGTCAACCTGATCAGAAGTGAGGGTGAAAATGGGCCAGCAGTCGCAGGCTGCCGAACATCGGTGGGCTCCGGTCAAGGTCAGCAACGTCGTGTCGACCGTCTCGGACGGCTTCGTCCACCTCGAGGTCGAACTCGACGGTGACATCCATCCCGAGTGGGCGCGCACCTTCGCCCGCATGAGCGGCGCCAGGAACGCCGAGTTGACGCTGCACGCGGCAGCCGAGCCGCCCCGCATCACATTGACGACGCGCAGCGACCACCGCGAGACCGCGGAGCTGTCGGTGGTGTACCTCGTCGAGGAAGTCAACCTCTACATTCGGCTCGCGATCGAGATGGTGGGGAGATAGTCGCCGCTACGCCAGGGTGAGTGGCACGGGCATCCCGGTCAGCCGATACAGCCGACTCAGGTCGATCGTCGGCCTCACCGGCCGCATGCCCGGCCGCACCCTCGGCACCTGCACCCGCAACGCCCGAGGCGCGATGGTGCACCGGACCGGGGTGCGGAACGTGAGAGATTCACCGTCGACCCCGACGGGGATCTCGTCCTGGTCGGAGTGGACGACGACCTCGGTCGCGTGGGTGACCGTCAGCCCCCGCGCGTGTCCGCCCTGCAGCAGACCGACGGCCTGCCGGGCGCTGTTGACGCACACCGTCACCACGCCGAGGACACCGGCGTCCAGGCACTCGCGGCGGCCCAGGCCCGCGAGGTCCGTCGTCCGGTACGGGCCGTTGCTCACCAGCACCGCCTGCGGTCCCTCCACTGCGACGCCGTCGATCGTGGCCGTCAGACCCGAATCCCGGTGAGCGCCGAGCAGGTCGGGAAGCATCTGCAGAACGGTGCCCGTCTTGTCGTCGCGGTAGGCCGGGCTGCGAACCACTTCGGCGTACACACCGAACGAGGCGTTGTTGACGAACGGATGACCGTTCATCATCCCGAGGTCCACCCGAAGCTCGACGCCGTCGGTCAGTGCATCCAGACAGGCGGCGGGGTCGTCGCGGTCCAAACCGAGATCGAGTGCGAAGTGGTTGCGCGTTCCCGCACTGATCACGAAGAAGGGCACACCGTGTTCCGCTGCCACCGCTGCAACCAGTGCCTGCGTGCCGTCGCCGCCCGCGACACCGAGGAGGTCCGCTCCGCGCGTCACCGCCCGACGAGCCAGCGCGGTGACGTCGACCGGTTCCGGGCCCTCGAGCAGGTACACCTCGGCACCGAGCGCCTCGGCCTTGCGACGCAGGTCGAACTTCTCGACCTTGCCGCCACCCGAGTGGGGGTTCATCACGATGAAGGGACGCAGTGGTGTCGGCGCGGGGGTCTCGGGCCCCGACCCGGTCGCACCCTTGTCGGCGAGCGCCCTGTGGGCGCAGAAGACCGCGGCGGCCACCAGCGCGGCGGTGAGGAGCACCACCCACAACAGGCCCGCGCGGACGAAGAGCACCAGCACGACGATCGGTGCCACCACCGCCAGCCCGGCCGAGAATGCACGTAAGGCACCGCGACTGCTGAGAAACCAGTACGCCGCGGCCACCGTCACCACGACGCCGCCCACCGCGACGAGCAGGACCGCGAGCGTGCTCAGCAGCCCGGCGAACACGATCGGAACACCCCCGGCACCGATCCCTGCCACGAAAGCCGCGCGTGCCCACCAGCGCTCGTGAGTTGCATCCGCCACGACGTTCTCCTAACCGGTTTCCGCGCGACGGAGGAAGGCGTCCACCGCGGCGTCGATGGTCGGATAGAAGTGGGTGCGATCGAATCGTTCCCCGAGACCGAACCGGACGAGGCGGTCCTTGATCGGCCCCTTCATCTCGGCGAACGCCAGCCGGATGTCCTTGCCCTCGAGGTAGCGGTCGAGGTCGACGAGTTCGTCGACGGCAGTGGTGTCGAGGCCGGTGATGGGTTCGGCGGCGATCACCACCCACTCGACCGGATCCTGTTCCTTCGCAACGACGGAACGCACGTAGTCGTCGAAGATTCCGCCGTTGGCGAAGAACAGCGGTGCGTCGAACCGAATCAAGACCAGTCCGGGGATGCGGTGCCCGTCGGGGTGCCGCGCGATGTCGTGGTAGCCCGTCTCCGACGGCAACTCCACCAGTTCGGTCCGGTACGGCTGCCAGGCGCGGACGACGACCGCGACGAACGACAGTCCGATTGCCACCAGGATGCCCTGCAGGACGCCGACGAGCGCGACCCCGAGGAAGGCGGCGCCGGCGAGACCGGCCTCCACCCGGCTCATCTGCCACAGCCGCGCCATGCCCTTCACATCGATCAGCGCCGTCGCGGCGACGATCACCACCGCGGCCAGCGTGGCGTCGGGCAGGTAAGCAGTGACCCCGGGCGCGACCAGGACGAACGCCAGCACCGCCAGCGCGCCGACCACCCCCGCCAGCTGGGTGTGCGCCCCGCTCTGTTCGGCCACCGGTGTCCGTGATCCGCTGGCGGAGATCGGGAACCCGCCGAACAGCCCACTCGCGACGTTCGCCGCACCGATCGCCTTCATCTCGGTACTGCCGTTCACATCCTCACCGCGGCGCGCGGCGAACGTCCGCGACAGCACGCCCGTGTCCGCGAAGGCGATCAGGGCGATGCCGGCGGCCGGGCCGATCAACTGCAGCACGTCACCCCAGTCGACGCCGCCGAACGACGGCAACGGCAGCCCCTTCGGCAACGCGCCCACCATCCCGATCCGGTCGTCGAGCCCGATCGCGGCGCAGAGCACGATCGAGCCCACGACCGCGACGAGGACACCGGGGATCCGCGACCACCACAGCCGGAACGCGACGATCACGGCGAGCGACCCGACGCCGACCGCCGCGGCGACGGCATCGACGTCACCGGCAGCCAACGACTTCCCGATCTGGGCGATCTCGTCGATGAGTCCGGACGCGTCGACGGGAAAGCCGAGCAGCTTCGGAAGCTGACCGACCACGACGATGAGCGCGATCGCATTGAGATACCCGACGCGGATCGGCTTCGACAGCAGTTCGGTGACGAACCCGAGGTTGAGGAAGCCCCCGACGATGAGGATCGCGCCGACGAGAACCGCGAGCACCCCGGCGAGAGCGAGTGCGCTCTCCGGGTCGCCGACGGCGGCCAACGGCAACACCGCCGCGGCAATCAGCGGCGCGAGCGACGAATCCGGACCGAGGACGAGAATCTTCGACGGCCCCAGGACCGCGTAGGTGAGGAGCGGCACGATGGTCGCATACAGGCCCGCGTACGCCGGCAGACCCGCCGCTTCCGCGTAGCCCATACCCGCGGGGATGAGGAGCGCGGTGAGGACGAATCCGGCCACGATGTCGGTGCGCAGCCACTCGCGGCGGTATCCCCGGGCCGTCGCCGGTCCGGGCAGGCGCCACAGCAGTTCCGTCCAGGCCATGCCTGAATTATCGTCCCGGATGCGCTGCGGGATCTGGGATTCGGACAGATCCGCGGGCGGACCGCCGCGTGCCGGTCGGTATCGGCGCTCCTCGGACCGGACGGTACGAACCGGTTCGGATTCGGCGCCGTTTCGAGATTGACCGCGCCCGACCCTGAACAGACGATTGTCGAATGGAGGCGGAAGGCGAAGCGGCTCAGATCGACCGGGTCATCGACCGCCTGGCGGTCGGAACTCCCGCGGTCACTCCTGCCGAGGTCGAGCGCGTAGTCCGCAGCATCCACGCCCGCTTCGTCGACAGCAGGGTTCGCGAATTCATCCCACTTCTCGTCGAGAAGGCGGCCCGCCGGCACTTCGCCGAACAGAGCACTCCCCCCGTCGATCACGTCGCGGCCGCATGGGCCGCCGCTGTGGTCGAATCTCCCTCGTGATCAGCGCAATTCCGTCACGAACGCCATCCGGTCGCCGCGGTACAACGACCGCACGCGCTCGATCGGTACTCCGTCCGCGTCGCGCGACACCCGGTGCAGTTTCAACATCGGCATCGCGGTGCTCGACTCGACGAGGCCGGCCTCCCGCGGAGTCGGCAGCGCTGTCTCGATCCGCTCGGTGGCGGTGGTGAACTCGATTCCCCGTGCCCGGATCGCCGCGTACAGCGACGTCTCGGGATCGAACGTGTCGGACAGATCGGGAAACCGATACAGCGGCAGATAGGTGCTCTCGAGGCCGATCCGCTCCCCGTCCGCCAGCAGCACGCGTTCGAGGTGGATCACCGGGTCGCCGACGCCGATCTGCAGAATCTCCGCGAGTTTGGAGTGCGCGTCGATCTCTTCCCACCGCACCAGGATTCGCCCCGGTTCCCGCCCCTGGCTGAGCGCCCCCTCGGTGTAGGAGCCGAGAGAGAGGGGTTGCACCATCTTCGGGCGGGCGACCACGGTGCCCCGTCCGCGGCGCTCCACCCGCCCCGCCACCAGCAGCTCGTGCAGCGCCTGTCGCACCGTCTCCCGGGAGACGCCGCAGCGCGCCGCGAGCTCCCGCTCGGCGGGCACCGGATCCCCCTCGGACAGGTCCGCGAGCAGGTCCTCGACGTGGGCCCGCACGAGGTAGTGCTTGGGCAGGCTCTCGGCGGTCATCGCGCGGCTCCCACGCGCCGCGCCACCTCGAGGACCTCGTCGACGGACACGGTCGGCGCACCGGGCACCTTGGCGCGGTCGTCGTAACGTCGCAGCCGGACGGCGTCCGGCCACCACGGGTGAGAGACGTAGGCCGCGTCGACCCCGGCTCCTCCCTGGTGTCGCAGTGTCGCAACCGATTCCGTCGAAAGCCCCTCGGCGTACGCCGCATCGGTGGCCACGAGAAAGCGCTTGGCCGCGACGTGCGCGCCGGCCAGCCAACCGACCCGCTGCCCGAAACGCGGAGTGAGCCACTCCCGCGCGACGACGTCGTGCGGCTCACCGTCGGCCCCTTCGACCAGCGGGCTGCGGGCGAGATCGTGCAGCGCGCTCGCCAGGACCAGTTCGTCGTCGGCACCGTCCGCGATCGCGTGGCTCGCCGACTGCAGCGCGTGGGCGAGCTCGTCGACTTCCTCGCCGTCGAACACTCCACGGAGCGAATTGAGCAGCGCAGCAATCTCTTCGAGCACAGCGTGTTCGTCGTTCACGTCCGTCAGACTACACAGTTTTCGGTCTATACCAATTGTTCATCTGGCGTTTCCCGGACGTCCCCCAGTTGGTCTAGACCAATGGTCACGCTGTGTCCCATGCGAATTGCAATTGTGGGCGGAGGAATCCTCGGGACGGCGCACGCCGACGAGGCCATCCGTCGCGGACACGACGTCGTCCAACTCGAACGTGAACTCGAAGCGCGCGGTGCCACCGTACGCAACTTCGGATTGGTGTGGGTCTCCGGGCGTGCCCCGCACGAGCTCGACGCCTCGCTGCGGTCCCGCGAACTGTGGGCCGACCTGGCCCGACGTGTCCCCGAGATCGGCTTCCGCGCGGCCGGATCGATCACGCTGCTGCGCACCCCGGAAGAGGTCGCGGTCGCCGAGGACATGGTGGCGCGCGACGACGCCGAGGTGCGCGGATTCACGCTGCTCGACCCCGAGAACGTTCGCGGCGTGAACCCCGCCCTGCGGGGCAAGTTCCTCGCCGGCCTCCACTGCACCCGCGACGGCGCGGTCGAGTCCAGGGTCGCGCTGCCCGCCATCCGTCGCCATCTCGAGGCGTCGGGCCGGTACGCCTTCCACGCCGGAACCGAGGCGCGCGAGATCACCAGCAGTTCAACAGGTGTGCGCATCCGCGACGACCACGACCGCACGTTCGACGCCGACCTCGTCATCGTGTGCCCCGGCGCCACGCTCGGCGGGCTCGCACGGGACCTGGCCGGCGACCTGCCCCTCCGACGCGTCCGTCTGCAGATGATGCAGACCGCACCGCTGGGCGAGGCGCTCACCACCGCCATCGCCGACGGCGACAGCGTGCGCTACTACCCCGCCTTCACCGGCTCGGCGCTGGACGAACTGCGCGCCGCGCAGCCCCAGGAGCCCACTGCCGCGGAGCACCGCATGCAGCTGCTGTGCGTGCAGCGCCTGCACGGCGGGCTCACCATCGGCGACACCCACGAGTACGACGAGCCGTTCGACTTCGACGTCGACGAGGCGCCGTACCGCCATCTGACCAGCGTCGTCGAGGAACTCCTCGGCCGCCATCTGCCGCCGGTCGTCAAGCGGTGGGCCGGTGTCTACAGCCAGTGCCTCGACCCCGCCCAACTCGTGCACCGCGCCCAGCCCACCGACGGCGTGTGGGTGGTGGCCGGGCCGGGTGGTCGCGGCATGACGCTCGGACCCGCCCTCGCCGAACAGACCGCCGACCAGCTGGGCCTCTAGACCCCGACCCCTCAGGAGAGACCTGTGACCACCATCAAGCTCGCCGTGCTCGACATGGCCGGCACCACCGTCGCCGACGACGGACTCGTACTCCGGGCGTTCGCCGCCGCGGCAGCCTCGGCGGGGCTGGCCGAGTCCGGCCCCGAGGCCGACGCCGCCCGGCAGTACGTCCTCGACACCATGGGCCAGTCCAAGATCGTGGTGTTCCGCGCCCTGTTCGGCGACGAGGATCGCGCCCAGGCCGCCAACCGCGCGTTCGAGGCCGAGTACGACCGCCTCGTCGACGAGGGTGGTGCCACCGCGATTGCCGGCGCGGCCGAATCGATCAGCGCACTGCGGAACGCCGGAATCCGGGTGGCGCTCACCACCGGGTTCAGCCGCACCACCCAGGACAAGCTGCTGGCCGCACTCGGCTGGCAGACGCTCGCCGACCTGACGCTCTCCCCCGCCGAAGCCGGACGTGGGCGCCCCTTCCCGGACCTGATCCTCACCGCACTCATGCGGCTGGGCGTCGACGACGTCAAAGACGTTGCCGTCCTGGGTGATACCGCCAACGACATCACCAGCGGTCGCCGCGCCGGCGCCAGCATCGTCGCAGGCGCTCTCACCGGCGCCCACGACGAGAAGCAACTGCGCGCCGCCGACCCGACGCACGTCGTGCCGTCGGTTCGCGAGTTCACCGATCTCGTCCTCTCCCACTGAGTTCTTCTCGAGTTCTTCCGTCACCGTTCGAATCCCTCACCCAGACAGGAATTCCCGAATGAGCAGGAACGTCAAGCGTTTCCGCGTGGCTGTCGCAGCCGTCGCACTGAGCACCGCGGCCCTCACCCTCACCGCCTGCGGCGGCACCGGCGCGGCGGCGGGCGCCGGCGGCGAGACCGTCACGGTCTACAGCGCCGACGGCCTCGCCGGCTGGTACAAGACGCAGTTCGCCGCGTTCACCGAGGAGACCGGCATCGCGGTCAACCTCGTCGAGGCCGGGTCCGGCGAGGTGGTCTCCCGCGTCGACAAGGAACAGTCGAACCCGCAGGCCGACGTCGTCGTGACACTGCCGCCGTTCATCCAGAAGGCCGACGCCCAGGGCCTGCTGCAGCCCAGCGGTATCGACACCTCCGCGGTGCCCGCCGACGTCCAGGACCCGGCCGGTAAGTACGTGCCGCTGGTCGACAACTACCTGTCGTTCATCGCGAACCCCGGCGCCGACCCGGCACCCAAGACGTGGGACGACCTGCTCTCCGAACAGTTCAAGGGGAAACTGCAGTACTCCACACCCGGTCAGGCCGGCGACGGTACCGCCGTCCTGCTGCTGCTCCAGCACCTGATGGGCAAGCAGGGCGCCCTGGACTACCTGACGAAGTTGCAGGCCAACAACGTCGGACCGTCGTCGTCCACCGGCAAGCTGCAGCCCAAGGTCAGCAACGGCGAACTCCTCGTCGCCAACGGCGACGTCCAGATGAACCTCGCGTCGATCGCTGACGACGGTTCGAAGTTCCAGATCTTCTTCCCCGCCGAGGCCGACGGCACGCGCACCACCGTCGCGCTGCCGTACGTGATGGGTCTGGCGAAGGGTGCCCCGCACTCCGAGGAGGCCAAGAAGCTCATGGAGTACCTGCTGTCGGAGAAGGCCCAGCAGTCGGTCGCCGGTGACGCGCGCGGCGTGTCCGTTCGCACCGACGTTCGAGCCGCCTCGGGCAACGCGACCGACCCGTCGACCCCGACCGGTCTCATCAACGGCGTCGAGGTGTGGACCCCGAACTGGAACGACGTCCTCGCCTCCCTCGACGCCGACATCGCCGCCTACCAGAAGGCAACCGGTAACTGACATGCCACGATTCGAGCCCGGGCGGTCCCTCCGCACCACGATCGGCAAGGCACCCGACACGGCGTCGGACGCTGCCGACTCGTCCCTTCCGGCCATCACATTCGACCGGGTGAACGTCGCGTACGGACACGGACGCGGGGCCACCCGGGCCCTGATCGACTTCAACCTGCGGGTCGCGCGAGGCGAGACGGTCGCGCTACTCGGTCCCAGCGGCTCGGGCAAGTCCACCGCGCTCAAGGCGCTGGCCGGCTTCACCCGCCCGGCGTCGGGGACGGTCCGCCTCGACGGGCGAGACGTCACCGATCTGCCACCCGCGAAGCGCGGGATCGGCGTCGTCGTCCAGTCCTACGCCCTGTTCCCGCACATGCGGGTGGCCGAGAACGTCGCGTTCGGGCTTCGCGCGCACCGGATTCCCCGTGCCGAGATCGCCGGACGCGTGTCCGACGCACTCGCGATGGTCGGGATGTCCGCGTACGGCAAGCGCTTTCCGCGGGAACTGTCGGGAGGCCAGCAGCAGCGCGTGGCGATCGCCCGCGCGTTGGCGATCCGGCCCAGGGTGCTGCTGCTCGACGAGCCCCTCGCGGCACTGGACGCGCAGTTGCGTCAGAGCATGCTCACCGAACTGCAGGAACTGCGCGCCGCGCTGCCGGACACCGCGATGCTGTACGTCACGCACGACCAGTCGGAGGCCCTCGCGCTCGCCGACCGGATCGCGGTGATGCGCGACGCCCGACTGGTGGACGTGGACACCACCGAGAACCTGTGGAAGCGGCCACCGAGCAGCTTCACTGCGGCGTTCCTCGGTGGCGCGAACCTGCTGCCGTGCATGGTGACCCGGGTGATCGGGACGTCGGCGCTGGTGTCGGTGGGCGGCACCCCCGTCACCGCGCACGCCCCACAGCCCGAGATCGGACGCACCGAGTGGGAGTCGGACGCCGACGCCCTGCTGTGCCTGCGCCCACACGCGATCACGCTCACCTCGCCGGCGGAGCGGGGCGCGTTGCCCGCGCGCATCGTCACCAGTGTGTGGCGAGGGGCGTCGACCCGCGTGACCATCGCGTTGCCGAGCCTGCCGGAGACGCCGATCGACGTGGACGTGCCCGGCCACGACGAGCGCCCCGTCGGCGCCGAGGTCGGCATGCGGTTCCCCGAACGCGGCGCCGTACTGGTGCCGGTTCCGGCCGCGGCCCGGGGAGCGACACAGTGACCGCCCTCCTCGAACCTCCCGTCGCCGACGAGGCGCCGCCCCGGAAAGCGCAGTCACGCCGGCGTTCCGGACTGTGGGTACTGCCACCGCTCCTGCTGGTCGTCGGGTTCGCCGTGTACCCGATGGCGCGGGTGCTGGCGGAGTCCACCGTCACCGACACCGGTCGCGGCTGGTCGACGTGGACCGACGTCCTCGGTTCGTCGTCGTTCCGGAACGCGTTGTGGCGCACCGTTCAAGTGGCGGTGACGTCCACGCTGGGTTGCCTCGTGCTCGGCACGTTCCTGGCGCTCGTACTCGCGTTCGTCCCCTTCCCGGGATCGAAGGTGGTGGGACGGCTGATCGACACGATCCTGTCGCTGCCGTCGTTCCTCGTGACGCTCGCGTTCACGTTCCTCTACGGCACCGCCGGTGCGGTCAACGCACTGATCACGCGGATCACCGGCGCCGAGCAGGGTCCCCTGAACTTCCTGAACACCCCGCTCGGCGTCATCGCCGCCGAGATCACCTTCTTCACGCCGTTCGTGGTGCGACCGCTGCTGGCCGCGTTCTCGCAGATCCCCCGTGACCAGCTCGACGTCGCCGCCAGCCTGGGTGCGTCGCCGCTGCGCGTGCTGCGCCAGGTGGTCCTGCCCGAGGCGTGGCCGGCGATGATGGCCGGCGGATCGCTCGTACTCCTGTTGACGCTCAACGAGTTCGGCATCGTGCTGTTCACCGGCGCCAAGGACGTCATGACACTACCCGTGCTGATCTACACCCACGGCATCGTCACGTTCGACCTGCCGGGCGCCGCCGTGATCGCGACCGTCCAGGTGGCGCTGTCGCTCACTCTGTACGGCGGCTACCGATTCCTGTTCGCCCGACTGATGGGAGGCAGCCGTGCTGCTGTGGACCCGACGCGCTAGATACCTGACGCTCACGTTCTTCGCGGCGGTGGTGGCGATCGTGTTCGTTGCGCCGATCGCCACCGTGATCGCGGCCGCACTCGCGGGCGCCTGGAACGGGCCGCTGCCGTCGGACCTGGGCACGAAGAACCTCTCGGCGGCGCTGTCGGACGACAACCTCGCCAGCATGATCGTCAGCCTGCAGACCGCGGTCCTCGCCGGAGGACTCGCGCTGGTCGTCGGAACCTGGGCGGCGCTCGCCGCGCGGGAGGCGCCGACCTGGCTACGGAAGGTCACCGACGCGGTGTTCCATCTGCCGGTCGCGCTGCCGTCGGTGGCGATCGGGCTGGGCCTGCTCATCGCGTTCAACGAGCGGCCACTGCTGCTCGGCGGAACCAAGTGGATCGTCATTCTCGCGCACGCAGTGCTGGTGCTGGCCTTCGCGTTCAGTTCGGTGTCGGCTGCGCTGGAGCGACTGGATCCCGCCTACCGGCAGGCCGCCGAGTCGCTCGGCGCCGGCCCGGTCCGGGTGCTGCTGCGGATCACCCTGCCACTGCTGGTGCCCGCCCTGGGTGCCGCCGCGGGTCTGTCCGTCGCACTGTCGATGGGCGAGCTCGGCGCCACCATCATGGTGTACCCCGCGACGTGGAAGACGTTGCCGGTGGCCATCTTCGGCCTCACCGACCGCGGCCAGGTGTTCCAGGCGGCCGCGAACACCACCCTGCTCCTACTCGTGACCCTCGTCGCACTGCTCGTGCTCGGACGTGTCCGCAACAGGCGCTGACGCGCCCGTGCGCCTTTTTGGTAGCTGGCACCACCAAAAAGGCGCACGGGCGCCGAAGGCGCCTACCCCTGACGCAGAATGTAGCGCTGCACCTTGCCGCTGGGGGTCTTGGGCAGGTGCGGGACGAAATGCACCGTGCGCGGGTAGGCGTGCGCCGCGAACTTCTTCTTCACCAGCTGCTGCAGATCCTTCTCGAGCTCGTCGGTGCCCTCGACGCCGGACCGCAGCACGACGAACGCCTCGAGCACCTCGCCGCGCAGCTGGTCAGGCATGCCGACGACGGCGGCCTCGACGACGTCGTCGTGCATCACCAGCACGCTCTCCACGTCGAACGGACCGATGCGGTAGCCCGCCATGATGATCACGTCGTCGTCGCGGGAAGAGAAGAAGAACCGCCCCTCCTCGTCCACCTGACCCGCGTCGCCGGTGACGTACCAGCGGCCGTCGGGCGTGAAGCGGGCCGCGGTCTTCTCCGGCGCGTCGCTGTAACCGGTGAACCACATCAGGGGGCTGTTCTGCGTGTCGATCGCGACGCGGCCGGGGGTGTTCGGCGGGGCGATCTCGTCGGCGTCGTCGGAGAGGACCGCGCACGTCCAGCCGGGCAGCGGGCGGCCCATCGAGCCGGGGACGACGTCCTCGCGCAGTCCGTCGGCCCACGCGTTGATGATGAACATGCCGTGCTCGGTCTGCCCGTACTGATCGCGGACGGTCACGCCCAGCTCGGCCTCCGACCACGCGATGACGTCCGGCGTGAGCGGCTCGCCCGCCGACGACGCGCGGCGCAGCGTCACCGACTCCGGGACGGGCGTCTCGTCGGCGCGCAGGCTTCGGTAGACGGTGGGGGCGGCGGCGAAGTTGGTGACGCCGAAGCGTTCCATCACCTGCCACGTGAGCGTTGCGGAGAACCCGGCGTGCAGCAGGATGCTGCGGACGCCCGACGCCATCGGGCCGAGCAGCGCGTAGTACAGCCCGTAGGCCCAGCCGGGATCGGCAGCGTTCCAGAACACGTCGTCCTCGCGCACGTCGAGCCCCCACTCGATGTACGAGCGGAAGGCCGCGAGCGCCCGGATCGGGACCGGGACACCCTTCGGGGAGCCCGTCGTACCGCTGGTGAACAAACGAACGATCGGGGCGTCGCCGCCGAGCGCCGCCGCCGCGCCGCGCGGGTCGTCGGCCGAATGGCGCGCGAGGAGGTCGTCGAAGCGCAGCGCACCCTCGCCCTCACCCTCACCCGCGACGATCACCTGCCACGACGGATTCGACGGCATGTCGTCGCCCGGAGCGAGCTTGTCGAGCTGGTTCGCGTCCGAGATCACGACCTTCGCGCCGCTGGCCTCGAGCCGGAACGCGATCGCCGGCGGCGCGAACGCGGTGAACAGCGGGACGTGGACGGCGCCGCGACGCCAGATCCCCAACAACGCCACCACGAGGTCGGCGGACTTGCCCATCAGCGTCGCCACGCAGTCACCGGGCTCGACACCGAGGTCGGCCAGCGCAGCGGCGAACTTCGTGGACTGCTCCCGCAGCCAGCCGAACGTCAGATCGGTCGACGACAGATCCGATTCGACGACGGTGAACGCCACCGCATCCGCCGGGTGCCGATCGCACAGCAACTCGGCCGCGCAGGCCTGCGGGGTGTCGTATTGCGCCAAGAGTTCGCGCACACGGGTGGTGGTGTCGACGGTCATCGTCACTCCTCGTCGTCGGGGCCCAGCTCACCATCGGGCCATCGTTGCTCCTATGATGCGTGTCACAGGATTGACCGGCTACCCCCGGAAAGGGGTGATGAGGGTGCCCACCCACACCTCGTCCCTGCTGCGTCCGCGCGACCGCGACGCACTCCGCACCGAGCTACGGAAAGTGGCCGCGACCAGCATCGTCCCGGTCGTCTTCGGCGGCGAGGTACATGACGGCACCCTGCATCTCGACGAGTTCGTCGGCACCCACACCGACGGTCTGCGGGGCCTTGCCGTCTCGGAGAGTTCGGGCCTCGGCGGGCACGTGGTCGCCCGCCGCAATCCCGCGGCCGTCCACGACTACGGCCGTGCCCGCACCATCACCCACCACTACGACGGTCCGGTCCTCGCGGAGGGCCTGTGCTCGGTGCTCGCGGTGCCGGTCGTGGTGCGCGGTAATTCCCGCGCCGTCATGTACGCGGCGATCCGCGAACGCGTCCGGCTGGGCGACCGCATCGCGGACGTCATGATGCAGGCCGGCCGCCGCCTGGCGAACGAGATCGCGATCCGCGACGAGGTGGACCGCCGGGTGGCACTGCTCGGAGCCGCCGCGGCCGAGGTGCCCGCGCCGGGCGGCGCCGACGCGGAGGAGATTCGCGACGTGCATGCCGAGTTGCGAAGCATCGCACAGACGGTCGACGACCCGGCACTGCAGGAACAACTCCGCGCCCTGTCCAACCGTCTCGCCGGGGTCGGCGCGGCCGACGACACCGACCGCCCCACCCCACCGGTGGCGCTGTCGCCGCGCGAGGTGGACGTCCTCAGCCATGCCGCACTCGGTTGCTCGAATGTCGTTATCGCCGAGCGCCTGTCGGTGAAGCCCGAGACCGTCAAGAGCTACCTGCGCAGCGCGATGAGCAAACTCGACGCCCATTCCCGGCGCGAAGCCGTCGTGGCGGCGCGGCGTCTGGGGCTGTTGCCGTAGGACGCTCCGCCCTGCCCGGTCACCAACCGGAGGAACCGTCTTCTGCACCGAAATCGCCACCACCGAAATCGCCGCCGCCGAAATCGCAGTAGCCGGGACCGGTGAACGACGGCGAGATTCCGTGGTGGTCGTGGTGGGCGTCGATCCACACGGCGGAAACCAGGACGTACAGCACCAGCAGCACTACCGCGATCGAACCGCCGATCCAGAGCGAGACCTGCCCCAGCCGGCGAACCCGGTTGGACGCATGCCGCGCCCCGTCACGATCGCCGTCGGACCACCGCGGATGCACCTCGAACGCGTGGGTGAAGGCCGCGAACGACAACGGCCAGAAGAAGAGCAGTGCGACGACCGCCCACCCCGCGTGGGCGGGAGGGCGCCGCTCGACCGGGGCCCCCGCGTCGCTGCAGGAACGACTCTCACCCCCTGAATCCGACATATCAGTCATCCGCCGAGCCTAGCGGCGAGGCGGCCGGACGTCGACGAAATCTGGAACACGTTCCACTTGCTGTGTCATACTCGCCGCCATGTCAGCGACACCGATCGAGACCGCCACGATCACCCGAACCACCACCGCGCAGGAGTTGCTGGACCTGGCACGCCAGTCCCCCGCCGCGGTAGCGGCGCACGACAAGAACGCCTGGCTGGGGCTGTTCGCGGACCGGCACGTGGTCGAGGATCCCGTCGGCGGTCGGCCCGTACTCGGCGGGCTGTACGACCGACGCAGCCATGTCCGGGGCGGCGATCCCCTGGCCCGATTCTGGGACACGTTCATCGCACCGAACGACATTCGCTTCCACGTGGAGAACGAGGACATCGTCAGCGGACTCGACGTCGTCCGCGACGTCACCATCGAGACTCGACTCGGCGGCGGCGTCGTGGCGAAGGCACCGATGCACCTCGTGTACGAGACCACTCTCGACGAGGGTGCTCCCCGAATTCGGCGGATCGCCGCGCACTGGGAGGTTGCGCCGATGTTCGCCCAAGTGGCCGGCGTCGATCGCGCGAAACTTGCTGTCACAGCGAGCATGAGCGTCCGCATGCTCCGACTCCAGGGCGTGGGCGGGTCGCTCGCCTTCGGTCTCGCGGTCCGCAGCGTCGGCGAACGTGGGAAGCGGTCGGTCCGGCGTCTCGTCGCGGACGCCCGGCGCGGCGACGAGGCTGCCCTCGAGCGGCTCGGTGGACATGCGGTCGACAGCCTCACGAAGGTCATCGCGGCCGGCGACACCGTCACCGCGACCTGCACGGTCGACGGCGAGCACGCCGTGCTGTTCTGCTACCTCGACCGGAAGACGACGCAGGTGGCGAGGGCGGTCGTGTACGCGCGATCAGCCAGCCTGACCGAAGGCTTCGACAATCCCCATAACGGCTGGCCCCAGCAACACGATGAATAGCGTCGGCAGGATGCACAGCAGCAACGGGAAGATCACCTTCACCGGCAGTTGCATCGCCCTCTCTTCAGCGCGCTGACGGCGCTTCATCCGCATTTCTCCGGCCTGCGTGCGCAGCACGTCCGCGATCGCGACGCCGTACTCGTCTGCTTGAATCACCGCACGGAGGAAACGACGCAGGTTCGGCGCATTTGTACGAGCGGCGAGGTCGAGGTAAGCCCCTCGGCGCGACTTGCCCATCTGTATGTCTTGCAACGTACGCACGAACTCTTCTGCGAGCGGGCCTTTTCCATTCTTCGCGGCGCGAGACATCGCCGCCTCGAACCCCAACCCGGCCTCGACGGCAATGGTCATCTGATCAAGAGTATCCGCGAGCGCAAGGTCGATTTGCTGTTGCCTTTCCTCGCCTCGACTGTGCAGCAGCAACTCGGGAGTGAAGTAGGCGACCACGACGACTACGGTCACCAAGGCAATCCTTACAGGAGCAGGTTCAGGCAAAAGAAACAACACGCCGAGTGCGCCCATTGCCCCGGCCAGAACCAGCTTCCCGGCAGCAATCTTCTCCACCGGCCACGCCGGAGGCCGACCGGCACGCGACAGTAGTCGATCGAGCCGAGCCATTGTGCCGCGCGTCGTCATTCGACGCAGCAGCGAGGGCGGTGCCACCGTCGCCGAACCATCCACCTGCGCGAGATCGAGACCCGCCGACAAGTTGTCCAGCACCGGTCGCCGTGCGGGGTCCCGATCTCCGACGATCGCCCAGATCATGATCGGCACTGACGCACCCACTGCCACTGCCGCGGCAGTTGTCAGGGCAGGAATCATGCGGGCCTCCTGGAGAGGATGGTGTACGTGTGATTTCAGAACTTCAGATTGACGAGTTTCCGCAGCCATAAGGCGCCAACGGTCAGAAGGACCAGGCAAACCGCGATCATGGAGTATCCGATAATGCCCTCGGTGAAGCGCTCGAGGTAGGTCGGATTGTTCATGTACAGGAAACCGGTGATTCCGAATGGCAACGCCATCAGCACATATGCGGACAGCTTGCCTTCGGCCGCGAGTGCTTTGACCTGGCGGCGAATCTGGTTGCGCTCCCGGATCGTGTGCCCAACCTGGTCCAGGACCTCGGCCAAGTCACCACCGACCTCGCGGTGGATGGAGATGGCCTGCGCGATCCACTCGAAGTCCTCGCATTGCATGCGCTGTGCAAGGTCGTTTAGGGAATCACCCAGGTCGCGCCCCACACGCGTCTCGTTCACCACCCGGGCAAACTCCTCCGCCGTTGGCGCTTCCGCCTCGCGGGACACCGCGTCGAGCGCCCGAAGGAGGCTGTGTCCAGCTCGAAGATTGCTTGCCAGCAGCTGAACGGAATCATCGAGCTGGTCCGCGAACTCCGCGCGGCGGCGCCCCGCCAGAACCCCGAGAACTACCTGCGACACCCCCACCACAACAATTGCGAGCAGCAGAGCCAGAAGAAGTCCGGATAGCAGTAGGCCGATGGCCGCCGCGGTGACAGCCGCCGCAGCGACGAGGGTGATGAAGTCACCCGGCCGCATCTTCAGTCCAGCTTCCTGGAGCGCCTGCGTGCGGGCAGCTATTCGTCCGCGTCGGCGAAGGTTCTGGTCGATCCAATGCACCAGCCGTTCGGATACGCGGTGCAATAACGAGTCGTCACCCACGGTCCGTCCGCGGCGCTCGGCCGAGATGGCCGGTGCTGCCCTACCGACAACGGCAACGACCAATGCGCATAACGCGAGGTAGGTGGTAGCCAGCCCCAGGCTCAGTCCGGCCTCCGATGCCCAAAAGCCGCTTCCCGCCACGATGTCCGGCTGCCGCACCGAGTTCGCATCGGGCAGCGATACAGGGAAGGGATCGCTCACACTGTGTGTCGCGCCGCTGCGCACACTCACCACCACCTCGGTTGCGCCACCCGATTCTGAGCGATACCGCACGACGTAGAGGTTCCCCAGTGCACGGGCCGCCGACTGGTAGATGGCACCGAGTGCCGCAGTGTCCTCCGCCGCGGCGTACTGGCCGCGAGCCTCCCGGGCGATTTGCTGCAGTAGAGCGGTGTTCGTCTCGGGTGTCGACATTTGCACGGTATACAGCGACACGTGGGACCGACTCAAGACTGCCGGAATCTCCGACATCATGCGTGAACTCGACGTGTCGGCACCATCCGTCAGCAACAGCAGGATGTTGTTCGGCGCATCGCCACGATCGAGTAGCTCGGCAGCAACGACCACCGAGTCTGCGATAGCACTGCTACCCCCCGCCTTCAGCCCGTCAATCCTACGAAGCAGGTCCTCGGTGTCTGATGTCAGATCCGAAACTACTTGCGGTTCAGACGAAATCGCGACAATCCCGATATGCGCCCCGACCGGCGCCTGCCGCACGAAATCCGATGCGGCCCGCTTGACGTCGTCGAGCGCCCGACCGGACATCCCACCGGACACATCGATCGCGAGGACGATGTCCTGTTCCGACCCTGGTTGTTGCCGAACCTCGATCTCCCGAGGTACGCCACCCTCAGCGAGAGCAAACGTATTCGGCAAGACGGGTTGCCCCGCGACGCTGGGCGGAGCGAGGATCGCGACTTCGACGTCAGGCAGTCGAGTGGTGTCGACCGCTGCCACCTGAACAGCGTCAGGGTCTGCCACGTCGGCGTCGGCAGGCGCCCCCGACAAACCCACTCCGAGGGCGAGCACAACGGCCACCACGTACCGCCTCATGCCCGCCCCCGGAAGGGCTCTCCCACCCCGAATACACTCGGCGACAGCACAATACCGAGATCTCGGAACCTGTCGGTGAAACGCGGCCTCACACCCGTCGGCTGCGGCTTACCGAGGAACCGCCCGCGCGCGTCGACGCCTGCGCTGTAGTCGAACAGAAAGGCATCCTGCAGGGTGACGATCTCACCCTCCATACCCTGAACCTCGGTCACATGGGTGACCCGGCGCGTACCGTCCCGTAGACGCGTGAGCTGGACGATCACGTCGACCGCCGACGCGATCTGCTCACGAATCGCCCGCAACGGCAGGTCCATGCCGGCCATCAACACGAGCGTCTCAAGCCGCGCAATCGCGTCGCGCGGCGAGTTTGCATGCACGGTCGACAGCGAACCGTCGTGACCGGTATTCATTGCCTGGAGCATGTCCAGGCTCTCGCCGCCACGACACTCGCCGACTACGATCCGGTCCGGCCGCATTCGGAGCGAATTGCGGACCAGGTCACGAATCGTCACCGCGCCCTTGCCTTCAATGTTGGGTGGGCGGCTCTCGAGCCGCACCACGTGGTCCTGCTGCAGCTGGAGTTCGACCGCGTCCTCGATCGTGACGATCCGTTCACCCTCTGGAATGAACGATGACAACACGTTCAGCAGCGTGGTTTTGCCCGTGCCGGTGCCACCCGAGACGATCACGTTCAGTCGAGCCTGCACGCACGCATCCAGCAGCTCGGCCATCTCGGGCGAGAGGGTACCGAATGCGATGAGATCGTCGACCTGGAACGGATCCTTGGAGAACTTGCGGATCGTGAGTGAGGAGCCATTGAAAGCCAATGGTGGAATCACCGCGTTGACACGGGAACCGTCTACCAGCCGCGCGTCGACCAAAGGTGAGGATTCGTCGATCCGACGGCCGACGGCCGAAACGATCCGTTCGATCACTCGGCGTAGATGCGCCTCGTCCGCGAACCTGGCCGCGCTACGCGTGAGGATGCCGTCGCGTTCGACGTAGACCATGTCGTGACTGTTCACCATGATCTCGGTCACCGAGGGGTCGTCGAGCAACCGCTGCAAAGGACCGTGGCCAAGCACCTCGTCACCGACTTCACGCAACAGCCGTTGACGCTCTTCGTAGGTCAGGGGCGTCGCCTCCTGCTCGACTACCTCGGCAAGCTCGTCACGCACGAGTGTGTGGAGTTGCTCCTCACTCAGCGACGAATCATTGAAGCGCGCGCCGATCCGGGTGTACAGGGCGGCGGAGGCGCGATCTTTCAGCTCGGCCAGAGCATCGGCTGGCGGAAGCGCAGCCTTACCCTTCGCCGGCTTTCCGCCCGCCGCGGGTGCAGCACCGTCACTGGTTGCGGTGCCGCGTGCCGCATCGAGCCGTTGGGACAGTTTCACTTCGCACCCACCGCCTCCGCAGCACGATGCCGCGCGCGCTTGCCGGTCGGCGGCTCCGGTGCTGGATCGATCCGGCCGACCAGCCGCCGCAGCTCTTTCGCGGTGCGATCGCGACCAGGATTCTGCAGCAGAGGAACGCCCCGGTTCGTCGACAGGGCAACCGCTTTCGACCGCTTGAGAACGACATCTGCGGGGAGCCCAATCGTGTTCTGGATGTCCTGAACGGTGAGGCCCTCGCGTCGGTCTGCGAAATTCAGTACAACGTGCCGCGAAACTTGCGCCAGGTTGAGTTCCGCGAGTAGCTGAAGTTCCTTGTGCATCCCGCGCACGCTGGGCACGTCCATCCCCGACACCAGCACGATATCGGTGGCGAGATCGAGCGCTGCAAGAGTGTGCTCGAGTAGACCCGGTGCGGTATCGACGATCACGTACCGAAATTCGGAAGCCAACTGCGCCAGCAGTGTGGTCACCTGTTCGCCGCTGATACTGTCGCCCGCCGCGGGCGAATCCGATCCGCACAGGGCATAAAGTCCGGTCGAGTGCGGCGTCAGAACGGTCTTGAGGACGATCATGTCGTGGCTGGCCGAACCCGAGACCGCATCCGTCAAGCAGTGTTCCGGAACCAGCTGGAGTGCACTGGCGACGTCCCCGAACTGCACATCGAGGTCGACCAGCACCGTCGAGTGGGGTGCCGCCGCCGCGAGTCCGACAGCGAGATTCGTTGCAACGGTCGTCTTTCCCGTACCTCCTTTCGGCGACGCAACCACGATGACCTTTCCCTGAACCGCGTGCTGCTCCGAGGGTGCGCTCGCCCGTTGACGTCGTGCCAGCGCAGCCTGTCCCGCTCGATCCAGTACCGCGCGAACGTCCGACATGTCCGCCTCCGGCGACATGACATCACGCACCCCTGCGCGCATCGCCCTCAGCCAGACGTCAGTCCCGGCATCGCTGGCCAGTACAACAGTCGTCCCCGGCGTCGACTGGTCGATTCGGCTCGCAAGCACGAGCGCCTCGTCGACAACAACATCCGGTCCGAGGATGAGAACCTCAGGCTGTGCCGTCACGCCGAGTCCGACGAGTTGCGCCGGGCCACGGGGCACAGGTTGCGCCGGCAATACCAACAGGTTCCCGTCCGCTGCGTGATACACGCGACGAGCAAAGTCGTCGCGAGCAGTCAACAACACGATTCGGGTCATCGGAACACCCCCTCGGGATTGATGACGGTCGCCCCGGACTCGTTGGCGCTCATCGGTTCATTCGAGAGCCATATCTTTCCGTGCTCAGCAGCGAACAGTACGCGCTCCGCCATTGGGACATCGACGGCGAGCGACACGAGAAGACTCTCCGTCGGAGCCGGACTTGACGCCAATTTGTCTGCCTCCGAGACCTTCTCATCACCCGCTGTCACGGCGCCCTGGACGCGAGTCACCTTGACCTTTTGCAGCCTTAAATGCGTTTCGTAGTTCTTGATGGGCGGAGAGAAGGACATGAAGACTCCCACAGTGTCACCCGGTGCGAGATGCCCACCCAGCGCACGCTGCGGTTCGAGCAGTACCGTCACTTCCTGCATACCTTCCGGCAGGCCACCCTGTTCCTGACTATGAGCTGTGGCTGGATCGGCGAAACGGGCCGATACCAACTGTTCTCCCGCGAGCAGGTCGATGAGCGCTACCCTTCCTGACAGTTGATCGAGGCTTGTCACCCGGTCCGGCAGAACCGCCATCTCCGGCAGCTTCTTGACTGCCACCATGCCCACCAGAGCGTGCGCCGGCGTATTCCTGGGAATCGTCTGAGTCGCAACAAGTACATCTACTGTGCGGGTACCGGCAAGGGCACGCGCGTCCGCTCCGCGCACGTAGGCTACGAGCGCCAGGGTCCCGCCCACGGCAAGTATTAGGGCCAGTGTGGCCGCAACAAGGCGACTTCTCAAGCGACAACTCCTAATCGAGCAGGTTGACGACAGTGACTCCGAAGTCCTGTCCGCCCATGGTGAATTCGGACTCGAGACTTACCGTCTCGACATATCTCCCGATGACTCCTCGACAGTTGCCTGTACACGAGAGATCGCCGTGAATATTGTTCTGCCAGTTGTACTCCGGGTTTCCACTGAACCGATACCCCTCGATCTTGAAGCCTGCGAACCCAACTATGTGGAACCAGCCACCACTACCGGTGCCGCCTGCCACGTCGTAGATCGGGAGCAGGGCAACAGCGCCACGCAACCTCTCGATCTCCGGCTTGCAAGCGGATGGAATGTTGTTCCCGGAGTCGCCAGGCGTGGCGTAGACCGAGGTGCTGATCAGGGCCGAGCAGTCGCCATCCGTCCCCCGGAGCCACCCGAAGTTGCCGGGGGCAACATTGCCCGAGATGCCATTGCAACGCGGCGCCGTCGTGTTGTATTGAACGAGAATCTTCACGCCAGGTGCGACGAAGTGACACTTGTGGAATGTCAGGGGCAGGGCGGCCGTACCGGCTAGCGGATATCCGCACCCCGCCGACGCAGTGGCGGAGATTTGCGAGCGGTCCGAACCGATCACAGGCGCAAAGAGGTTCTGCCGTCCCGGCTGCCCGTCGGACCCGACCGCGGATGCAGTGGCCGTCACCTTCCTGCGCGCGATGTCGATCACTGCGGCGCCCCTGGCGTTCCCGCCGTTCACGTTCGACCTGACCCAACTGTCCGCGGCGGCCGTGGCACCGAGAGCGCTCTTGCACAACGTATCCTGCGCGAGCGCCAGCGCGGCGGCATCGGCGCCGTTCTGGAGTTGCCTCTTCTCGGCGTAGTTCGCCCCGATATCGATCGAGATCGCGGCGAAGCCCAGAAGAACCACCGTCAACAGCGCTACCGTGACCGCCACTGCACCGCTCTCGTCTTCGAGCCGATCCTTCAGCCGCCACATCGCATGACCCCCTTGCCCGTCAATGTGAGGCTTCCCGGAAAGAGGCCCGTCACATAGTCGACCGGGTATCGAATCGTCAGTGTGACGGTTCCGCCGGCCGGACACGTCGTCGCTGCACACGACCCTGAAGTACCGGTACTGATGCAGATCTGTCCGTCGGTAACCTGGGGATTGAACACTCCAGCCTGCTTAGCGGCCGCCTTTGCGGCGGTGGGGCTTTTACTTATTGCCATCACCCGAACCCCCTCGCGCGCAGCAGCGCTCAAGGAGTTCTGGATGTTGTAGGCCCGCCCGAACTCGATGATTCCCAGGACGAGTAGGAGCAGAATCGGCACCACCAGAGCGAACTCGACTGCGGCGGCACCGGAATCGGAACGAAAACGGCGCATGGACAGTCCTCACACCCAACGAACACGAGACAATGCGGATAGCCGTGCAGCGGCCCCGCATCGGGGCCGCTGCACGGATCAGCGAGCGCTGCGACTACTGACCGCCGCCGCCCTCGCCCGCGGGCAGTTCATTATTGACACTGTCGAAGAGGCCGTCGAGGTTGTTGCCGAGCAGGATGACTGCGGCGATGATCACGACCGCGATGAGACCGACCATCAGTCCGTACTCGACCGCAGTGGCGCCGCGGTCGTCACGGGTCAGACGGTCCTTGACGTCTAAGCCCATGAGGTACAGGTTCGCGAAGAAGAGGTTCATGAGAGCTCCTGATTTGGTAGGGGAGAGGATCTCTGTGTGGACTTTCGAGCTGTGTGAAGCAGATCACCTTTCCGGGTAATCTGATCGGCAACTGTAGGGCCTGGATTGGGAACTGGACACTCTTCAAGATCACGGTTTCATCACGATCATCGGGGCTAGTGAAACACTCCGAACTGGTCTACGATTCAACAAGTCTTCAGTGAGATCGACTGCGCCCCAACAACAGTTTTCGAGCCGGCACGTCGATCGCCCCGATTTCCACCCCGAGGATCACGAGCGCGATCACCGAAAGAGAGCACAAACTGACAGTCAAAGGTGATCAAAGGTGATCGTCGCAGCGGGCATCGGCGCCGCACTCCTGGGTATCCTCGCCGGGGCATTCGCAAACAGTGCGATCGACCGCGTGCGCCTGGAGACCGCGTGCGCCGAGCCGAACGCGGCCCCCACCAACTCAACCCCGCCGTCCCCCTCCCCTGCGTCCGCGGTAGCCGCCCGGATCGCGATGATCGACACCATCACGCGACGACACGACATCAGTGCCCGCCGCATGCTCGTCGAACTCGCAACGGCCCTCCTGTTCGTCGCGATCACTCTCCGTCTCGCCGCTCTCGATCTTCTCCCGGCAGCACCGGCCTATCTCTGGTTCGCCGTCGTCGGGATCGCCCTCGCCGTCATCGACATCGATTGCAAACGGCTGCCGAACTCCCTCGTCGTACCGTCGTACCCGATCGTATTCGCCTGCCTGGCAGTGGGTTCCGTCGTCACCGGCGACTGGTCGGCCCTGCTGCGCGCCGCGATCGGTGCCGCCGTTCTGTTCGGGTTCTACTTCGTACTCGCCCTGATCTATCCGGCCGGCATGGGGTTCGGCGACGTCAAACTGGCCGGCGTCATCGGCGCCGTCCTCGCCTACCTGTCGTACGGCACACTGCTCGTCGGGGCGTTTCTCGCGTTCCTGGTGGCCGCACTCGTCGGCCTGATCATCCTGGTCACCCGTCGCGGACGGATCGGGACCACGATTCCCTTCGGGCCGTACATGATTGCGGCGGCCGTCGTTGCGATCCTGGCGGCCGATCCGCTGGCGCGTGCGTATCTGGACTGGGCCGCCGCGGCCTGACCGGATTCAGTCGAGCAGGATCGTCGCGAACGTCGCAACCTGGGTGAAGCCCACCGTCGCGTACGTGCGACGCGCACGCTCGTTGTAGGCGTTGACGTAGAGGCTGGGCACTCGTCCGCGCGCGGCCACTGCGGCCGCCACTGCCGCGGTGCCTGCCGCACCGATCCCCTCGCCGCGGCGTGCCGGGTCCACCCACACCCCCTGGATCTGCCCCACCGAGGCGGACATCGAACCAACCTCCGCCTTGTACACCACCTCGCCGTTCTCGAACCGGGCCCACGCACGGCCGGAGGCGATCAGGTTCGCGACCCGACGCCGGTAGTTGCGCCCACCGTCGTTGGCCCGTGGATCGATGCCCACCTCCTCGATGAACATCGCAATCGCGGCAGGCAAGTACGACTCGAGCTCGTCCATGCGCACCTGGCGCACCCGTGGATCGGGGCGCACCGCCGAGTCCCCGTGCAGCACGAGCAGTGGCTGATCCGAACGGATCTCACGCGCAGCACCCCATTCGGATTCGAGCATCTCCCACAGCGGCAGCGCCAGCGACGCCCGCCCGACGATCGACGAGCACATGCGCGGGAACCGGGTGGCCCGGTCGGCGAACGACCTCAGGTCGTCGGTGTCGCCGAGCAGCGGCACCAGATTGGCCCCCGCGAAACACAACGACTCGGTGGGACCGCCGCGGCTCCACATCTCCCCCTGGAGTGCCCGCGGATCGAGTCCGGACTGCTGCACCCGCGCCGCGACCATGCAGGCCGCGACGGGGTCGGCTTCGAGGACACGCAACACCTGGGCGGTGTCCCGACCGCCCAGCTGTCTCGCTCCGAGAAGCTTGAGCACTGACGCACCCCCTTGTGCAGTGGGACCGCTCGGCATGAGAACTGTCAGCGTCGAACTGTCAGTGCCGGATCTGGAACCCACATTGCCATGAACATGCGCCGGGGCGGAAGGATTTCAGCCGACGGTGACCACCGGCGCGCCGCCGGCCTCCCCGCCTTCCATCTCCTCCGCGATCCGCATCGCTTCCTCGATCAGCGTCTCGACGATCTGTGCCTCGGGGACTGTCTTGATGACCTTGCCCTTGACGAAGATCTGGCCCTTGCCGTTGCCGGACGCGACACCCAGATCCGCCTCGCGGGCCTCGCCGGGACCGTTGACGACACAACCCATGACGGCGACGCGGAGCGGGACCTCCATGCCCTCGAGCCCGGCGGTGACCTCGTTCGCCAGCGTGTAGACATCGACCTGGGCACGCCCGCACGACGGGCACGAGACGATCTCGAGCTTGCGCGGGCGCAGGTTCAGCGACTGCAGGATCTGCGTGCCGACCTTGATCTCCTCTGCCGGCGGCGCCGACAGCGACACCCGAATCGTGTCGCCGATGCCCTCCGAGAGCAGCGACCCGAACGCGACCGCCGACTTGATCGTGCCCTGGAACGCCGGGCCGGCCTCGGTCACACCGAGGTGCAGCGGGTAGTCGCACTGCGCGGCCAGCTGGCGGTAGGCCTCCACCATGATCACCGGGTCGTTGTGCTTGACCGAGATCTTGATGTCGCCGAAGCCGTGCTCCTCGAACAGGCTCGCCTCCCACAACGCCGATTCGACGAGCGCCTCCGGGGTGGCCTTGCCGTACTTCTGCATCAACCGAGGATCGAGCGAGCCGGCGTTGACGCCGATGCGGATCGGGATGCCGGCGTCGCCGGCCGCCTTCGCGACCTCCTTGACGCGTCCGTCGAACTCCTTGATGTTGCCCGGGTTGACACGGACAGCAGCGCAGCCCGCGTCGATCGCCGCGAAGATGTACCGCGGCTGGAAGTGGATGTCCGCGATGACCGGGATCTGGCTCTTCTTCGCGATCGCCGCGAGCGCGTCGGCGTCTTCCTGGCGCGGGCACGCGACGCGGACGATGTCGCAACCCGACGCCGTGAGCTCGGCGATCTGCTGCAACGTCGCATTGATGTCGTGGGTCTTGGTGGTGCACATCGACTGCACCGACACGGGGTGGTCGCTGCCGACCCCTACGTTGCCCACCATGAGCTGGCGGGTCTTGCGTCGCGGTGCGAGGACCGGAATATCGCTGGGAGCTCCGGGCATGCCCAAACCGACGGGGCTGGTCACGTTTCGCCTTCTTTCGTTGGTACGGGGCAAGTCTATCGTTCGGACATATCCGAACGCCGGGTCACGGGAACAGCTGGATCGGGTTGACGATGTCGGCGGTCAGCGTCAACAGCATGTATGCGCCGCCGATCACCACGACGACGTAGGTGATCGGCATGAGCTTCATGTAGTCGACGGGCCCGCCGGCCGCGAGGCCGCGCATCTTCCGGATCGAGTTGCGGATCTTCTCGTAGATCGTCACCGCGATGTGCCCGCCGTCGAGCGGAAGCAGCGGCAGCAGGTTGAAGATGCCGAGGAAGAAGTTCAACGTAGCGAGCAGTCCAATGAAGACGTCGATGTAGCCGCGCTCGGCCATCTGCCCGCCGATCACGCTCGCCCCGACCACGCTGATCGGGGTGTCGAGGTCGCGCTCGCCACCGGTCACTGCGTCCCACAGGTCGACGACCTTCGACGGCATCTGGGTCAGCGCGTGCGCGGTCTGGACGAAGATGTCGCCGGTGTACACGACGCTCGCCGGGATCGCGGCCGGCAGCGAGTACTGCACGGTACTCGGCTGCGCGCCGACGCCGATGGCGCCCACTTCCTGCGAGACCGGCGGCAGCGGCTTCTCCGGGGTGGACCCCGGCGGGTTGACCCACCGTTGCACCTGCTCGATCTGCACTGGGATCACCAGCGTCTCCCCGTCCCGGTCTACGGTGAACTCCGCCATCCCCGACAGCGGTTGCGTCGCCTTCACCACGTCGCCGAACGTCGCCGTCTCCTGGCCGTTCACCGCGGTGATCACGTCGCCGGCTCGGATCCCGGCCGCAGCGGCCGGACCGTCGCCCACGCACTCGGAGAGCTCGTAGCCGCCGTCCGGGCCGGCCTGCGTCGGCGACACGCACACGGTCTTCTCCACCACGGCGCGTGTCTCCGGGTTCGGCAGACCCCAGCCGACGGCCAGCACCACCAGCAACACGAACCCGAGCAGGAAGTTCATCGCGATGCCGCCCGACATCACGACGATCCGCTTCCACGCCTTCTGCTTGTACATCGCGCGGTCGACCTCGTCGGGCGCGAGTTCGTCCACGGCCGTCATCCCGGCGATGTCGCAGAAACCACCGGCCGGGATCGCCTTGAGTCCGTACTCGGTCTCGCCGCGACGGAACGAGAAGATCTTGGGGCCGAAGCCGATGTAGTAGCGCCGGACCTTCATGCCGAGTGCCTTGGCGGTCCACATGTGCCCGGCCTCGTGCAGCGCGATGGAGGCGCCGATACCGAGGGCGAAGAGCAGCACTCCGATAGCGAAGACCATGCGGTTCTAGCCCTCCTGCTTCACGAACTCGCGCGCGCGAGCCCGGGCCCACCCGTCGGCGGCCAGTACGTCGTCCACGGTAGCGGGCGGCGCGGCCCATTCGCCGCCTGCCGCGAGGACGCGCTCGACGGTCTCGACGATCGCCGGGAACCTCAGGGTGCCGTCGAGGAACGCCTCGGCGGCGATCTCGTTGGCGGCGTTGTAGACCGCGGTCATGCACCCGCCTGCCGTACCGGCGTGCCGGGCCAGATCGATCGCCGGGAAGACCGCGGAGTCCACCGGTTCGAACGTCCACGTCGAGGCGGTCCGGAAGTCGCACGGCGCCGCAGCACCGGGGACCCGGTCCGGCCAGCCGAGTGCCAGCGCGATCGGCAGTTTCATGTCCGGCGGGCTCGCCTGCGCGAGCGTCGACCCGTCCGTGAACGTCACCATGGAGTGGACGATCGACTGCGGATGCACCGTGACGTCGATGCGGTCGTAGCCGATCCCGAACAGCAGGTGGGTCTCGATCAGCTCGAGCCCCTTGTTCACCAGTGACGCCGAGTTGAGCGTGTTCATCGGGCCCATCGACCACGTCGGGTGCGCCCCTGCCTGCTCGGGGGTGACGTCCTCGAGCGCCGCCGCGGTCCAGCCCCGGAACGGGCCACCCGACGCGGTGAGGATCAACCGGTCCACCTCCTCGGCGCGACCGCCCCGCAGACACTGGGCGAGCGCGGAGTGCTCCGAGTCGACGGGAACGATCTGTCCGGGCGCGGCTGCCGCCGTCACGAGCGGACCGCCCGCGACGAGCGACTCCTTGTTGGCGAGGGCCAGGCGTGCGCCCGACTCCAGTGCCGCGAGCGTCGGCTCGAGGCCGAGCGACCCGACGAGCGCATTGAGCACGACGTCCGCCTCGGTGCTGCGGACCAGCTCGGTCACCGCGTCCGGGCCCGACAGCACGCCGGGCACGTCCAACCGGGCTGCCGCCGCGGGATCCGCCACCGCCACTCGCGTCACACCGGTGTCGGCGATCTGGCGGGCGAGCAGGTCGATGTTCCCACCGCCGGCCGCGAGTCCCACCACCTCGAACTTGTCAGGGTTGGCGGCGATGACCTCGAGGGCCTGGGTGCCGATGGAACCGGTGCTGCCGAGCAGCAGTACACGAGTCGGTTGGGTGTCAGCCACGGATCCATTGTTCCTGACCGAAGCTGAGAGAAGCACACAGGATTGCACTTCGTACCGCCGACCGTATTCGCGACACCGCCGGGACCCAGGTTCGTACGACGCGCGGTCGTATGCCACGATAAGCGGCGATAGCGCATTCGTAAGATCAGGAGGATCGAGCCGTGGTCGGTACCCAGTTGGACCCCACTTCCAACGACCCCGTCGTCGCCGCGCACGTCGACACCGCCGAGGTTCCCTCGGCCGCTTGGGGATGGAGTGGCGAGGCCCCGCGACTGTTCCGTTTCGCCGGCTGGTTCTTCGCCGCGTTCCTGCTGCTGATGATGATCGGCAACCACCACGGCAAGGTCGAGGACCTGTTCCTCATCGGCTTCGCCGGTGCCATCGTCTTCGTTCTGGTTCGCGACATCATCCTGCGGCGCAAGCCGCGGTAGTCGAACACCGCAGAGACAACGTCGAAGGCCCGCACTCCTCGGAGTGCGGGCCTTCGACGTCTACGAGGTCAGTTCTCGGCGGCCAGCTGCCCACACGCCGCGGCGATCTCCTGCCCGCGGGTGTCGCGGACGGTGCACGAGACGCCCTGCGCCTGCACCCGCCGGACGAACTCACGCTCGACCGGTTTGGGGCTGGCGTCCCACTTGCTACCCGGTGTGGGGTTGAGCGGGATGAGATTGACGTGCACCAGCGGGCCGAGCGCCTTGTGCAGCTTCTTCCCGAGCATGTCGGCGCGCCACGGCTGGTCGTTGACGTCGCGGATGAGCGCGTACTCGATCGACACGCGGCGACCCGTCTTGTCGGCGTAGTAGCGGGCCGCGTCCAGGACCTCGGCGACCGACCAGCGGTTGTTGACCGGGACCAGGGTGTCGCGCAGTTCGTCGTCGGGCGTGTGCAGCGACACCGCCAGCCGCACCGACATCTCCTCGTCGGCGAGCTTGCGGATCGCGGGCGCGAGCCCGACGGTGGAGACCGTCACCGCACGCTGCGAGATACCCAGACCGTCGGGGGACGGCGACGTGATCCGCCGCACCGCGGCGACCACCCGCTTGTAGTTGGCGAGCGGCTCCCCCATCCCCATGAACACGATGTTCGACAGCCGCCCGGGACCGCCCTCGACCTCGCCGTCCCGCAAGGCCGCAGCGGCGGCACGCACCTGGTCGACGATCTCGGCGGTCGAGAGGTTGCGGTCCAGACCGCCCTGACCGGTGGCGCAGAACGGGCACGCCATACCGCAGCCGGCCTGGCTGGAGATGCACAGCGTGGCCCGATCCGGGTAACGCATGAGCACACTCTCGAGCAGCGTGCCGTCGTTCGCCTTCCACAGCGTCTTTCGCGTCTGTCCGGCATCGCACGCGACGTGCTTGACGACGTCGAGCAGCCGCGGGAACAGCGCGGCGCCGACCTTCTCGCGCATGCCGGCGGGCAGATCCGTCATCTTGTCGGCGTCAGCCTCGAGCCTGCCGTAGTACTGCCGGGCCAGCTGATCCGCTCGGAAACCGGGCAGGCCCAGCTCCTTGACGGCCTCCTTGCGCTCGTCGGCGTCGAGGTCGGCGAGATGGCGCGGCGGCATTCCGCGTCGCGGCGCGTTGAAGACGAGGGGGAGGGAGACAGTCATAGTGCTTCCATTCTCCCACTGCCCGGCCGGGGTGTCCGATGCGCGTGCGAAACACCACACCGTGGGTGATGATCGACACATGGCCGAGAACCGACGCGAGGAACCCGAGGACGTCCCGGCGGCACCGATGGAGCCGCTCCCGAGCGGTCCCGTGCACGGCCGTCACGAAGGGGCCGGCGGACTGACCCCGCACGACCGGCACAAGCTCGGCCGCACCCGGGCGGCGACCACCTGGACCGGGCTGGTCGTGGGCATCGTGGTCGCGATCCTGCTGTTGATCTTCATCCTGCAGAATCTCGACTCGGTGACCTTCGAACTGTTCGCGTGGGAGTTCAGCCTGCCGGCCGGCATCAGCCTGCTCCTGGCGGCCATCGCGGGTGCGCTCATCATGGCGCTCGCCGGTGGCGTGCGGATCATCCAGATCCGCCGCGTCGCCAAACGCGCCGGCTCCGTGACCGACGACACCTCACCGCAGTAGCCCGCGCTCCCCCGTCCGGGGCACGATGGAAGTCACGACAGGAGTACGCCTTCCGGACGAGGAGCTGCCCCGTGACGACACACATGCACCGGCCCGCCCGCGCGACGATCCGCGCCGATCTGGCCCGCTCCTGGTTGCTCACCGCAGCCACCCGGGCGGACGCCTTTCCTCGCCCCGCCGCGGTCGACGCGCTGATCCTCGACCTCGAGGACGCCGTCGCTCCCGCCGACAAGCCTGCCGCCCGTAAGTCCGTCGTGGACTGGCTGGGCGACGGTCGCGAAGCGTGGGTCCGGATCAACGACGCGACGACGCCTCACTGGGGAGAGGACCTCGACGCCGTGGCCGGGCTGCCCGGCCTGTCCGGCGTGATGCTCGCCAAGACCGAGAGCGGTGGTCAGGTCGAAGCCACCCGCGAACGACTACCGGACGGAACCCGGATCATCACGCTCATCGAGTCCGCGGTGGGCCTCGAGGCGGCGCCCGAGATCGCCCGCGCCGAGGGAACCTTCCGCCTCGCGTTCGGCAGCGGCGACTTCCGGCGCGACACCGGTATGAGCGACGACGTGCTCGCGATGGCGTATCCCCGTTCCCGGCTCGTCATCGCCAGCCGCGCGGCACGACTGCCCGGCGGGCCCATCGACGGGCCGACCGTGTCGGCGAACGACACCATCCTGCAGCGCGACTGCCAGGCCACGGTGTCACTCGGGCTGACCGGCAAGCTCTGCCTGCACCCGGATCAGGCGCCGGCGGTCAATCGCGCGCTGAGCCCCGACGCCCACGACATCGCGTGGGCCCGGGAGGTCATTGCCGAACTGGGCACCGACGGCGAGCGCGTGCGTGACGGCAGCGATCTGCCCCGGCTGGCCAAGGCCAAGAAGCTCACCCACCTGGCCGGTGAGTTCGGCCTCGTCTGACCGTCAGTTCGAGCAGCCCGATCGCGCCGGCACCCCGTCGAATCGGTCGGTCATCCAGTCGAGCGCAGACGGCAGGCCCGACACCATCGGCAGGCCGTGTCCGACGACGAACCCCGGTGCGATCGGTGGGATCTCCTCGGTGCGGAACTCGACCGTCGCCCCCTGAGCGCACCAGTCGGCGGCCAGTCGAGTGGCCTGGTTGTGCGGAATCAGGTCGTCGTTGCGCCCCTGCACGATCAGCACCGGGCTCCCGGGCGTCGACCGTCCGATGCGCTGCTCGTCGACCACCGCGCTCACCGACGGCAGCGCGTCGATGAGTTCGGCGAGCGAGCGTCCGTCCTTCGTCCACTCGGTGGTGCGGTGCAACCCGTATCGCGCGATCGTCTCCGGGACGCACTGAGCGGCAATCTCGTCGAGCGCCTGTCGACCCGCGGGAGCGAGCGCGCCGTCGATGTCGGCGCGGGTCTCCGGGTACCCGGCGTAGATGCTGTTGACCGCGTAGCCCAGCAGTCCGGTCGCGAGCCCGCCGTCGAGCGCCGCCGCCACCGTACGCAGGTCGGCCGGGGGCCCACCCGCGTACGTCCCGCGGACGTCGAGGTCGGGCGCGTACGACGGCTGCATCTCGGCCGCCGAGGCCGCCGCCCCGCCGCCCTGCGAGTAGCCCCAGAACCCGATCGGGTTGTCGTCGCCGATCCGGCTGCCGGGCAACGCCTTCACAGCCCGAGCGGCGTCGAGCATCGCGTGCCCCTGCGCACGGCGGTCGACGTAGCTGTGCATCCCTGCGGTCCCGAGCCCCTGGTAGTCGGTGACGACGACGTCGATGCCGCGCGAGAGCAGGGCGTGCACCTGCAGCACCTCGTACTCGACCGCGAAGTCCAGCGGAGCGTTGTAGTGGATGCCGTCCTGGAAGAGTCTGGACGGCGCACACTGGTCGCCCTGCCCCTGCGTGCCGGGCCCCAGAACGACCAGTGGGCGGGGGCCCGCACCGATCCACGGCAGGCTCGCGTCGAAGTAGGTGCCGGACGCCGCCGTCGCGCCGCCGTGAGCATCCTTGGTGCGGTACATGATTCGCTGTGCACCCGACGGCCACGGCCCCTGCTGGTTCGGGATCGACAGCAGCGGCGGGTACGGCTGCGTGTCCACCACGGTGCCCGGCGCTCCCCCGAGTGCCGACGCGGGCACCTCGTAGAAATCGGCGGGTGCGGCAGACGCGGTCACCCCCGACGTGACGGCGGCCGCGAGGCACGCTCCCAGAACTGTCGCAATACGGCGCATCCCCCGCGGTGTAAGCATATGAGTCACCTCACACGATGACAGCGAATGTTGTCAATACCGCGGGTAACACCTATCCGGTCAGACGATCAGTCCGGTCGGCACGGACCGCGTGTGGATGCGGTAGCCGACCTCGACGCCGAGGCCCGACGTCTCGGCGAGCGCCCTGGCCGCGGTTCGCTCGGTGAATTCGATGCCGAACACCGCGTGCATCGCGTCCCGGTCCGGAAACTCCCAGCGGGTGCGGACCCGCCGCATCGCGAATCCCTGGGCCGCGAAGAAGCCCTCCACCGCTTCCGGGTCGTAGTGCGGCAGATCGGCACGCATCCAGTTGCCGTACGGCGGGACCGTGGCGTCGAGATCGACGATTGCCAGGACTCCCCCGGGCCGCAGCACCCGCATCGCCTCGAGGATGCCCGGGCCGCACCCGGGCCCGAAGAAGTACGCGGTGCGCGCGTGCACCACGTCGACCGAGGCGTCGGGCACCGGGAGCGCCTCCGCGGAACCCCGCAGGACGGAGATCGCGGGGTGCCCGTCCACCCGGGCGCGAGCGGATGCCACGAGCGGTGGGTGCGGTTCCACCCCGACGACCGACCGTGCCCGCTCGGCGAAGACCGGCAGATGGAATCCGGCGCCACACCCGACGTCCAGTACGTCGCGACCACACCAGTCGGCGAGCTCCGCGAGGGCCTCGAACACGACGCCGTCGGCGTCCTGGGCCCGGTTCTCGATCTCGTAGATCGCGGGCCAGTGCCAGATGTTCGGGCTCGGGATCGGTCCCCGAGCCCGTCCACGGCCCCCGCGCAGCCGGCTCACACCAGAACGGTGAGGACGAGCCAGGTGACGAAGGCGGACGGCAGCAGTGAATCGAGGCGATCCATGATGCCGCCGTGCCCGGGCAGCAGAGTGCCCATGTCCTTGATGCCCAGTTCACGCTTGACCTGGGACTCGATCAGATCGCCCAGCGTCGCCGTGAAGACCAGCGCAACGCCCAGGAGGACGCCGACGAGCGGATTCGCGTCGAGGATGAACGTCACCGTCGCCACACCACCGATGACGCAACCCACCAGGGATCCGGCGAATCCCTCCCAGGACTTCTTGGGGCTGATCGCCGGGACCATCGGATGCTTGCCGAAGAACACGCCGGCCACGTAGCCCCCGACGTCGGAGCACACCACGACGATCATCAGGCAGAACACCCGAGCGGGACCGTCGTCCTGCAGCACCATGAGCGTCGCGAAGGACGCGAGCAGCGGGATCCACGCGGCGACGAACACCGCGACCGCCGTGTCCCGCAGGAAGTTGCGCGGCGTCGCCGCCAGGCCGTGGTCGAACAGGCGCCACACCATCGTCACCAACGCCGTGCCGGCGAACGCCCCCAACACCCCCGTCGTCCCGTACGGCCAGCTCAACCAGATGATCACCTGGCCACCGACGAGCAGAGGTATCAGCGGCACGTTGATGTCGGCGTCGCGCAGGCGTTTGGCGACCTCCCACGTCGCGACGGCCATCGCAACCGCCACGACGCCGATCCACACGAGCGGGACGTAGACCAGGATCAAGATCACCGCTACGCCGAGGCCGCCGCCGACGGCGATCGCGGCAGGCAGGTTGCGTCCGGCTTTCGAGGCCGGGGCGGCTGTAGCCGCGGGGGAACCGTCAGCTTTCCCCACAGCTAGACCTCCATCAATTCGGCTTCCTTGTGCTTCACCAGCTCGTCGATCTGGCTGACGTAGCGCGAGGTGGTCTTGTCGAGTTCCTTCTCGGCGCGACCGACCTCGTCCTCGCCGGCCTCGCCGTCCTTCTGGATGCGCGAGAGTTCGTCCATCGTCTTGCGCCGGACGTTGCGGATCGCCACCTTGGCGTCCTCGCCCTTGCTCTTCGCCTGCTTGACGAACTCGCGACGACGCTCCTCGGTGAGCTGCGGGACCGAGATGCGGATGATGCTGCCGTCGTTGCTGGGGTTGACGCCCAGGTCGGAGTTGCGGATCGCATTCTCGATCGGCCCGAGCTGCGACGCCTCGTACGGCTTGATGATGACCATCCGAGCCTCGGGCACGTTGATGCTCGCGAGCTGCGTGATGGGCGTCATCGAGCCGTAGTACTCGACGACGACCCGGTTGAACATGCCCGGGTTGGCTCGACCGGTACGAATGGAGCCGAGGTCGTCCTTCGCAACCGTGATGGCCTTTTCCATCTTCTCCTCGGCCTCGAAGAGAGCTTCATCAATCACGGCTGTTCCTCCGTCTCGTATCCATCGCGGTCGCGGGCGCCGCGATCCATGATCACTTTGCCCGTCGTCATGACTTGACCAGTGTTCCGATCTTCTCACCGGACACCGCGCGCGCGATGTTGCCCTGCGTGAGGAGGTTGAACACCATGATCGGCATCTGATTGTCCATGCACAGGCTGAACGCGGTCGCATCCGCGACCTTCAGCCCCTTCTCGATCACCTCACGGTGGGTGATCTCGCTGTACATCGTGGCGTCCGGATCCACCCGCGGGTCGGCCGAATAGACGCCGTCGACGGCCTTCGCCATCAGGACCACCTCGGCACCGATCTCGAGCGCGCGCTGCGCGGCCGTGGTGTCGGTGGAGAAGTACGGCATGCCCATGCCCGCACCGAAGATCACCACACGCCCCTTCTCGAGGTGGCGGCGTGCACGCAGCGGCAGGTACGGCTCGGCGACCTGCCCCATCGTGATGGCGGTCTGCACGCGGGTGTCCACGCCCTGCTTCTCCAGGAAGTCCTGCAGCGCAAGGCAGTTCATGACCGTACCGAGCATGCCCATGTAGTCCGAGCGGGCGCGGTCGAGGCCGCGCTGCTGCAGTTCGGCACCGCGGAAGAAGTTGCCACCGCCGATGACGACCGCCACCTGGACACCCGAACGGACGACCTCGGCGATCTGGGCGGCGACCGTCGTCACCACATCCGGATCGAGCCCGACCTCACCGCCGCCGAACATTTCACCGCCGAGTTTGAGGAGCACACGTCGGAATCCTGGACGTTCGTCGGCCGGTGCGGTCATAATTCTCCCTCGGTTCCTGCAGATAGTTCGGTTCTAGAAGTACTACGGTTCGTCGGCGGGCGACAACGCTGCTTCGCGGGTGCCGAGCACCCGGCGAAGCCGCCGGAACAGGCCCTATCATCCTGCCTCATTCACCGGTGGTCGACCCAGCCGACCCACCCACCGCGCAGATCGGCCCCGCACGGAACGGATGGGGCGGAACGCCGGTCGGGAAACAACCCGAACCGACGACCGCACCAACCGGCCGGCGGGGCCGATGTGTCGAGTGCGACTAGCTGGCGCCGACCTCGAACCGCGCGAAGCGGGTGATCGTGGCGCCGGCCTCGTCCAGAAGAGCCTTGACGGTCTTCTTGGAGTCGGTGACCGAGGACTGCTCGGTCAGGACGACATCCTTGTAGTAGCCGTTGACGCGACCCTCGACGATCTTCGGGAGCGCAGCCTCGGGCTTGCCCTCCTCCTTCGCCGTCTGCTCGGCGATACGACGCTCGTTCTCGACGATGTCCGCGGGGACCTCGTCACGGGTGACGTACTTGGCCTTGAGCGCGGCGACCTGCATCGCAGCACCGCGAGCAGCCTCGGCCGCAGCCTCGCCCTCGCCGGTGTACTCGACGAGCACGCCGACGCCCGGGGGCAGGTCCGACGCACGCTTGTGCAGGTAGGTCGCGACAGCGCCGTCGAACGCGACGTAGCGACGCAGCTCGAGCTTCTCGCCGATCTTGGCGGACAGCTCCTGGACCAGGGTCTCGACGGTCTTGCCGTCGACGTCGACGGCCTTGAGGCCCTCGAGGTCGGCCGGCTTCGCGGCGGCGGCAGCAGCGACGACCTTGTCGGCCAGCTCCTGGAACTCCGCGTTCTTCGCGACGAAGTCGGTCTCGGCGTTGAGCTCGATCATGACGCCGTCGCGGGCTGCGACCAGGCCCTCGGCCGTGGTGCGCTCGGCGCGCTTGCCCACGTCCTTGGCACCCTTGATGCGCAGCAGCTCGACGGCCTTGTCGAAGTCGCCGTCGGTCTCGGTGAGCGCGTTCTTGCAGTCCATCATTCCGGAGCCGGTGAGCTCACGGAGCCGCTTGACGTCGGCGGCGGTGTAGTTCGCCATGGGGGCGATCCTCCTCGGATGAGTTTCGGATGCCAGGTTCCGCGGATCGCGCGGGAACCTGACGAAGCAGGTGAGCGAAACGGCCCCGACCGCAAGGGGTCGGGGCCGAATCGACTAGGACTGCTGAGCGTCCGCGGCCGGAGCCTCGGCCTCTGCCTCGGCGGCCGGAGCGGCCTGCGAGAGGAGCTCCTGCTCCCACTCGGCGAGCGGCTCGCCCGTGCCGGCCTCCGGCTTGGCGTCCTTGTCGGCGCTCGCACCGGCGCGAGCCTGCAGGCCCTCTGCGACGGCGGAGGCGACGACCTTGGTCAGCAGGGCGGCGCTACGGATCGCATCGTCGTTGCCCGGGATCGGGTAGTCGACGACGTCGGGGTCGCAGTTGGTGTCCAGGATCGCGATGACCGGGATGTTCAGCTTGCGCGCCTCGCCGACGGCGATGTGCTCCTTGTTGGTGTCGACGACCCAGATAGCCGACGGAACCTTGGCCATGTCCCGGATGCCGCCGAGGGTGCGGTCGAGCTTGGTCATCTCACGCGTGAGCATGAGGATTTCCTTCTTGGTGCGACCCTCGAAGCCACCGGTCTGCTCCATCGACTCGAGCTCCTTCAGGCGCTGCAGGCGCTTGTGGACGGTCGAGAAGTTGGTGAGCATGCCGCCGAGCCAACGCTGGTTGACGTAGGGCATCCCGACGCGAGTTGCCTCGCCGGCGATGGACTCCTGCGCCTGCTTCTTGGTACCGACGAACAGGATGGTGCCGCCGTGAGCGACGGTCTCCTTGACGAACTCGTACGCCTTGTCGATGTACGTCAGCGTCTGCTGCAGGTCGATGATGTAGATGCCGTTGCGGTCGGTGAAGATGAAACGCTTCATCTTCGGGTTCCAACGGCGGGTCTGGTGCCCGAAGTGTGCGCCGCTGTCGAGCAGCTGCCGCATGGTTACAACAGCCATGGCTGTGTACCTCTTCTTTCATGTGCCGGTTGTCGCAGGAATCGGTAACTCCTGCCCTGGCGCCCGCCCGGTGTCGGACCTGCACGAATGCGGGACCAGCCGACAGCCGGTTTTGTGCGCGGGCGCGCGAAGTCGGACTGTGCGTGCACAGACCGCCCGACAAGTGTACGGCGTGGGCCGCTACCGGCCTAACCCGCCGGTCGGGGGCATTCCGGCAGCACTGACACCGCGGTACCTGGAGCGCTCGGAAATCTGTGGACAGGAATTTCCTCCATCCACAATCCGCTCCGCGGCAGCCCACCGCGCGGTTGCGTCGGGTTGGCTCGGCGAATGACTTCGACGACGTTCGCACGGGCGCTGGTGTGCGTGGCGCTGTTCCTCGTGTCGTGTCCGGCCGCGACGGCAGGTCCGGCGGCGGCCGCGCCGATGCCCGCGCAGGACCCCGTGACGGTGACCGCGCCGGTTGCCACGACGAACCGACAACCGTTCGGCTGGCCGTTGCGACCGCGCCCGCCGGTGGTGCGACCGTTCGATCTTCCGGAGCGCAACTGGCTTCCCGGGCACCGCGGCGTCGACCTCGCCGCGGTGCCGGGCCAGACGGTTCTCGCCGCGGGAGCGGGCACGGTCGTGTTCGCGGGCACGGTCGCCGGTAAGCCGGTCGTCTCCGTCGATCACCCCGGCGGGCTGCGCACCACGTACGAACCGGTCGAGGCGACGGTCTCGGCAGGACGACGCGTCGAACGCGGAACCGTTCTGGGCACCGTTGCACCCGGGCACCCCGAGTGCGCCGCGGCGGCATGCCTGCATTGGGGGCTACGGCGGGATCGCGAGTATCTCGACCCGCTCCCTCTGGTCGGGGCGGTGCGAATGCGCCTGCTACCGAGCGGTGGGACCGATCACGCGCGCGGGTGAGCCTGGTCGTGCACCGCCCGCAGTCGCGCCACCGAGACGTGCGTGTAGAGCTGGGTGGTCGCAAGACTCGAGTGCCCCAGCAACTCCTGCACCACGCGCAGGTCCGCACCACCCTCCAGGAGGTGGGTGGCCGCCGAGTGCCGCAGACCGTGCGGCGCGAGGTCCGGGGCGCCGGGGACCGCCTGCACGACGTCGTGCACCACTGCCCGCGCCTGGCGCTGGTCGAGACGTCCGCCCCGTCGGCCGAGCAGCAGCGCGTCGCCCGAACGCTCGTTCACCAGTTCCGGGCGCCCGGAACGCAACCACGCCCCGATCGCGTCCTCGGCCGGCCGGCCGAACGGGACCACCCGCTCCTTGTCACCCTTGCCCAGTACCCGCAGCACTCGCCGATCGTGATCGATGTCGCCGAGATCGAGCCCGCACAGCTCGCCGACGCGGATCCCGGTCGAGTACAGCAACTCGACGATCAAGCGGTCCCGTACGGCCACGGGATCCTCCTGGGCCGCACCGGATTCCGCCGCGACCATCGCTTCCGCGGCCTGCTCCTGGCGCAGCACGGGTGGCAGCGTGCGGTGTGCCTTGGGGGCGACCAGCCGGATGCCGGGATCCACGGGCATCCGCCCCGTGCGTTCGGCCCAGGCGGTGAAACCCTTCGCCGACGACGTCCGCCGCGCGAGCGTCGTCCGAGCCGTACCCGCCGCCGCCTGCGCCGCGAGCCAGGCGCGCAACACCCGCAGATCCAGGTCCGCCAGCACCGCGTCGGGCCGATCGCGGCACAGGAAACCGAGCAGACCGGCCACGTCCGCGCGGTAGGCGCGAACGGTGTGTTCGGATCGACCCCGTTCGAGACGGAGGTACTCGTCGTAGTCGTCGAGGTGCATCCGCAGCGGGGGCGGCAGTTGCGAATCGGGCGACCGAGAGTCCATGCACTCAACCGTCGCTGCGACCACCGGAATTCGCAAGTGTCCGCGCCGGTAGGGTTCTCGCGTGAAACGAGCGATTCCCCTCCCCATGTTGTGCGTTCTGGCCCTACTCTCGGCGATCGCTCCCCTGGCCACCGACATGTACCTTCCGGCGTTGCCGTCGATGACGGGCGCGCTCGGCACGTCGGACACGAGCGTGCAGCTGACGCTCGCCACCTTCATGGCCGGACTCGGCGTGGGCCAGCTGATCGTCGGGCCGCTGTCCGACGGCCTGGGCCGGCGGAAGCTGCTCATCGTCGGGACCGTGTTGTGCGCGATCAGCGGGGTGTTGTGCGCGATCGCCCCCACCGTGGAGATCCTCATCGCGGCCCGCCTGCTGCAGGGTTTCAGCGGCGGCGCCGGAATCGTGTTGGCGCGCGCCGTGATCGCGGACCGCGCCAAGGGGGACGTCGCGGCCCGGCTGTTCAGCATCATGATGATCATCGGCGGCGTGGCACCCGTCGTCGCCCCGTTGATGGGCGGCGCGCTGCTCGGCCCGATCGGGTGGCGGGGCATCTTCTGGGTCCTCGCCGGGGCGTCGATCGTCATGTTCCTGGGCGTGCTGTTCCTGGTCCCGGAGACGCTTCCGAAGGATCGCCGGCACGGCGGTGGGCTGGCGGCGCTGACCCGGAACATGAACTACGTGGTGCGCAACCGCGTGTACGTGGGCTACGCGCTGACGTTCGCGTTCGGCTTCGGCGCGTTGTTCTCGTACATCTCGGCGTCGTCGTTCGTCGTCCAGGAGGTGATGGGCCTGTCCCCCGGCCAGTTCTCGATCGTCTTCGCGATCAACTCGGCGGGCATCGTCGCCGGCAGCATCGTCAACACCAAGCTCATCGGAACGTTCCAGGCCCGCCAACTGCTGACGTTCGGCGTCGGTCTGCTGCTCACCGCGGGCGTGTTGCTCCTGCTCGCGACCACCGTCGGTGGCACGCGGATCTGGCTGGTCCTGCCGCTGCTGTTCGGTGTGGTCACGAGTATCGGCTTCATCATGGGCAATGCCACGGCACTGGCCCAGGGGCAGGTGCCGGAAGCCGCCGGCACCGGATCGGCGCTGATGGGCGCCTGCCAGTTCGGGCTCGCCGCCATCGTGTCGCCGCTGGTGGGGATCGGTGGTACCGCGGTACCGATGGCGATCGCGATCGTCGTCTCGGGCGCCGTCGCGATGACTGCTCTGAGGACCCTGGCCCGCACCGCGTAGGGCGCGGGCCGGGGCGTACTCAGTGGGCCGTCGCCTCGGCCGTCGCCAGTTCCGACTTCCACACCCGGAAGCCCTCCTCGGTGCGGCCGCGCCGCCAGTACCCGGAGATCGAGGCCGACGCCGCGGGCACCCCGTGTTCCTTGCGGATGTAGGGACGCAAGCCGTGCATGACGGCGTCGGCCTCGCCGTGGATGAAGACGTGGACGTCACCCGGCAGCCACGGCATCGCCCGGACCGCCGACACGAGCGGCGCGTTCGTCCCCGAGATGTCCTCCCCTGCCGCATCCGAGGTCGTGCCGCGGTGGATCCAGGAGACCTGCACGCCCGGCCCCGCCGGCAGCGCGATCTCGTCGTCGACGTCGGCGACCTCGATGAACACCCGGGCCACCGCGTCGGGAGCCAGCGCCGCGACCGCCGTCGAAATCGCCGGGAGGGCCGACTCGTCCCCGGCGATGAGGTGCCAATCGGCGTCCGCGCGCGGCGTGTACGCCCCGCCCGGTCCGCGCAGCGTCACCGTGGCGCCCGGCTGGACGGACGCCGCCCACGGCCCGGCGACGCCCTCGTCGCCGTGGACGACGAAGTCGATCGCGATCTCCCGTGCCACCGGGTCGACGGACCGGACCGTGTAGGTGCGGAGCACCTTGTCGTCACCCGAACCGAACTCGATCTTGACGTAGGAATCGGTGAACTCGGACGGCTCGAAGGTCTCGAACCCTGGGTCTCCCAATACGACCCGCACCATGTGTCGTGCGATCCGCTCCGTCCGCACGACCGTCCACGTCGATGTCTTCCTTGCCACTGCGCACTCCTCGAAATCACAAACAGTCTATGGTTAGCGTTGCCTAACCATAGACTGTTCGAGTGCTTCGCGGCGTCAGCGACCGTGCGGACGCGCCATCGTCAGCCGCTGCACCCAACCGTGCGCCGGCCACACCTTGAGTCCGGCCCGGTCCGGCGTGACCCGGGTGCCGACCAACGCGGATTCGAGTTCGACATCCCGCTCACCGGTGAAACGGAACTGCTGATCCGCGACGGCACCCACCTGGTTCCAGGACCGTGCCCGGTACACCGCACGGACGATGTTGTCAGCGAAGACGATCACGGGCAGATCAGCCACATTGCGTGCGGCCGCACCCGCACGCCAGGGGCCACGCGCCGCCTCGTACACGTCCTCGGCGGACAGCGACGGATCCGCCGCGGCGGGAACCCGCACAAGCGCGCCCGGAACCGGCAGCTCCGGCGCCGGCAGCGCGGAGTACTGGACGGCCAACTCCTCCACCGACATCGCGCGCCGCTCGAGATCCGCGGGTTCGCCGGCCAGGTTGGTCAACACCGGACGGGTCGAACGACGTTCGAGCAGCCGGAGGGCGTCGGTGACGACGTGGACCGCCTCGCGCGCTTCCGCCGCCGCATCGTGAGCCGTTTCGATCCGGTGCCGCAACACAATGTGGTCCACCGAATGTCCGGCCGCGTAGATGTCTCGGATCCGCTGGATCCACGCACCGCGTGCCTCGTCCCGGTCGGGGTCCCCCACGGCCTCCGAATCGAGCGTGCCGGCCTCGCCCAGCGCATCCCAATCGTGCGAGTAGATCTTGTTGCCACGGCCGGCGCCGACGTAGAAGATCGACCTGTCCCGGGGATCTCGCAACGCGTACACATAGAGTCCGAGGTTCTCGACGACCCGGGGCGAGAGCGGATTCGGCGCGGGCTTCCGCTCCCGCGGCTCGGCTGTGATCACACGCATGACCGCGAGCCGGAGAGCGTCGGAAACTGCGACGCCGCCGACGGCCGGCCCCTCGAACAGGACCTCGGCCGCGTCCCGCACCGAACTGAATGTCCGTCCCGCGTTGTCGGCGAGCGCGCCCACCACCGCAGCGAACTCGGCGAGGCGCACCTTGGGATCGCTCACCACGCCACGTCCCTCGTCGTTCGTGAGGAAGTCGCGGATTCCCGGTGCTGCCAGGAGCACGAGGGTGATGTCATCGGGAACGGTCCAGACGGTAGCCATGACGCGACTTTAGGCGATCACAGGACCCGACGCGGTCCGCCTTGTCGTCCGGCGACCGGATGTCCGGTTCCGGGAAGGACTCCTGTGGCGGAAACGACACGCATCTGCCCGATATCGGTTACCGGGAGCAAATTTCCGTCACACTCGGAGGGTGACCCGACCAGCGGAATCGACCGAGGAACGTGCCGCGCGCGCCGAGCGCCTGGTCGGCTACAGCTACCGCATGCCGGACTTCTACGAGGTGGGCCGCGAGAAGGTCCGCGAGTACGCGACCGCGGTGCAGAACACCCATCCCGCCCACTACGACGAGCAGGCCGCCCGAGACCTCGGCCACAGCGCCCTCGTCGCACCCCTGACCTTCGTGTCGGTGATCGGAATCATCGCGCAGAAGTACCTCTTCGAGCAGATCGTGCCCGGGTTCGACCTCAGCCAGATTCTGCAGACGGACCAGAAACTGGTGTTCCATCGGCCGATCCGGGCCGGGGACCGCCTCACCGTCGACGTCTCGCTGGAGTCGTTCCGGCAGACGGCCGGTAGCGACATCATCGTCACGAAGAACGAGGTCTGCGACGATGCAGGTGTACCGGTCGTGACCACCCTGACCACGCTGGTGGGCCGTACTGGCGACACATCCGATCCCCTTCGGATTCAGCGCATCAAGGACGTGATGATGCGCGAGGCCTGATCGACCGGGGATCAGCCGCGCCGGAACCACCCCGATTCGTCGGAGCCGACGAATCCGTCCAACTCGAGCACCGGCAGCACTGCCCGCACCCGCTCGATCGTGACCCCTGATTCCTCCGACAGTTCGCGGGTGCTGCACGTTCCAACGGCCGGCAGTGCCTCGTAGACGGTCGCCGCGTCACCCTGGAGAACGTCCAGCGCGCGGGCCGGCCCGAGACCCTCGCCGTCGACGCCGATCGGACCGGCCTCCTCGACGACGTCCGCGGCGCTCGAGACCAGCCGCGCCTCACCTTCCCGAATCATCCGATGGCATCCCGTCGATGCCGCCGACGTCACCGGGCCCGGCACCGCGAGCACCGGCCGGCCCAGTCGCCGCCCCCACGTCGCCGTGTTCCGGGCTCCGCTGCGCCAGCCCGCCTCGACCACGACGACCGCCTCGGACAGCCCGGCCACCAACCGATTTCGGGCCAGGAACCGGTACCGCGCGGGCGAGGTCGCCGGCGGGTACTCGCTGATCACCGCACCGTCGCGGGCGATCTGCTGCAGCAGCCGCCCGTGGCCGGCCGGATAGGCGCGGTCGACGCCACACGCCAGCACCGCGACGGTCAGCCCGCCCACGCCGAGCGCCGCCCGATGCGCCGCCGCATCGACCCCGAATGCCGCGCCGGACACGATCGTCCAGCCGTCGGCCGCGAGGTCACCGGCGATCTCGGCGGTCACATGCTCCCCGTAGGAGCTGGCCGCGCGGGTACCCACCACCGCGACCGACCGCGCCGCCAACTCGTCGACCGACCTGTCGCCGAGAACCCACAGCGCCAACGGTGCACCGTCGTCGCGACCGGACCCGAGCGCGTCGAAGGCGAGCAGTCGCCAGCGCGGCCACTCGTCGTCGTCCGGGGTCACGAGTCGCCCGCCCATCGACCGCAGCAGGTCCAGGTCGCGGGCGGCGGTGTCGAGATGCGCCCGCGCCGACGTCCGCCGGTCCAGGAAGCTCGACAGATCCCGCTCCCGCACCGCCCGTGCGGCGTCCACCGGTCCCACCGCAGCCGCCAGCTGGGCCAGCGGCGGGCACGCCCCCTGCACCACCTTCGACAGATAGGCCCAGGCCAGCAGCCGCGGATCGTGCCCCGTCACGCGGCGCCTCGATCCCGGAATTCGAGCGCCGTCGTGACCTGATCGGTCCCCGGCGTCTCGAGACCGGCGAGATCGGCGAGCGTCCAGGCGACGCGCAGTGCCCGGTCCGCGCCGCGGGCGGTGATCACGCCCTTGCTCAGCAATCGTTCGAGAGGCGCGACGGACTCGCGGGGCAACCGGAACCGCTGCCGCAGCGCCGGCCCCGGTACCTCCGCGTTGGTGCGCCACCCGTACGGCCGCCAGCGTTCGGTGGCGGCCTGACGGGCAGCGGCTACGCGTCCCCGCACCGCCTCCGTGCTCTCGCCCACCTCGTCCATCAGTGCGCCGGTGGCGACCCCCTTCATCCGGATCCGCAGGTCCACCCGGTCGAGCAGCGGGCCCGACAACCGACCCAGGTAGCGGCGACGTATCGTCGGCGGGCAGATGCAGTCGACCTCCCTCGCCGGGGCACACGGGCACGGGTTGGCCGCGAGGACCAACTGGAACCGCGCGGGGTAGCGGGCGACGCCGTCGCGTCGCGCGATCCGCACCTCGCCGTCCTCGAGCGGTGTTCGCAGTGCCTCGAGTGCCTTGGTTCCCATCTCGGCGCACTCGTCGAGGAAGAGAATTCCGCGGTGTGCACGGCTGACGGCGCCGGGCTTGGCCATTCCGCTGCCACCGCCGACGAGTGCGCTCACCGATGACGTGTGGTGGGGCGCGATGAACGGCGGCTCCGTGACGAGCGGTCGGTCCGAGGTCAGCAGTCCCGCGACCGAGTGAATCGCCGTGACCTCCAACGCCTCCGGGTCCGACAGCGGTGGCAGGATGCCGGGCAGCCGCTGCGCCAGCATCGTCTTTCCGATCCCGGGCGGTCCGGTCAGCATCAGGTGGTGCGCTCCGGCGGCCGCGACCTCGACGGCCCAGCGCGCGTCCGGCTGACCGACCACTTCGCTGAGATCTCCTCGCGCCGCGCCGGTTCCCGCATCGAACGGCTCCGGGGCCGCCAACTGGCTCTTCCCCTGCAGCCACTCGGTGACCGCGGTCAGGTGATCCGCACCCCACACCTCGATCCCGTCGACCAGCCCGGCCTCGGACAGCGCCGGTAGTGGCACCACCACCGCCGGCCAGCCCGCCTTCTTCGCAGCAAGCACCGCCGGTAGCACGCCGCGCACCGTCCGCAACCGCCCGTCGAGTGCGAGTTCGCCCAGCAGCACCGTCTTTTCGAGGCGCTTACGTGGAATCTGACGCGCCGCGTCGAGCACCGCGCACGCCAACGCCAGGTCGTACACGCTTCCGACCTTCGGCAGAGTCGCCGGCGACAACGCGAGCGTCACACGCGATTCCGGCCACTTCGCGCCCGAATTCGTGACCGCGGCCCGCACGCGATCGCGCGACTCCTGCAGCGCCGTGTCCGGCAATCCGACGAGATGCACCCCCGGCAGCCCGCGTCCGATGTCCGCCTCGATCTCCACGATCTGGCCGTCGACGCCGGTGACGGCGACCGAGTGGGCGCGACCGAGTGCCATCAGAACACTGCCGGCAGGTGCGTGACGGCGGGCTCACGTCGACGATCGACGAGGACTGCGACCACGTCGAACCGTACGTGCGGCCAATGCCGATCCGAATCGGCGAGCCAACGCTGGGCCAGCATCCGGATGCGCCGTTGCTTGGCGTACGTCACCGCCTCCGCCGGGCTACCGAAGCCCAGGCCCGAACGCGTCTTCACCTCCACGAACACAATGGTGTCGCCGTCCACCGCAACCAGATCCAATTCGCCGTGGCGGCACCGCCAGTTGCGGTCGAGGATCCGCATGCCGGCCGCGGTCAGTGCCGACGCCGCCAGTTCCTCCCCCATCGCGCCCAGCGCGAGATTACGTGCCATCCGGGTATCCCCCTCACACGGCCGGAACCTCCCGCCGGTGAAGCCGACTGTGCCCGCTCACGCCCACACCCCTCGAAGCCCGAACTGGGCGAACACGATTGCCCTGTGGATGGACGAGGAGCTGTGGAAGAACGGAAGCACCGGGGCGGCGTTCCCCGAAACCGCGGAGGCCGCGCCCCCGTTCGGGGTGCGCGGCCTCCGGCAGCTCTCGGTCTAACCCAGGCCGTTGTCCGGCAGCCTGAGGTCGGACTTCTCCAGTTCTTCGATGTTCACATCCTTGAACGTGATCACTCGCACGTACTTCACGAACCGGGCCGGCCGGTACATGTCCCACACCCACGCGTCGGACATCCGCACCTCGAAGTAGATCTCGCCGTCGGCGCTGTGCGGCAGCAGTTCCACAGAGTTCGCGAGATAGAACCGGCGCTCGGTCTCCACGACGTACGAGAACTGTCCGACGATGTCCCGGTACTCGCGGTACAGCGACAGTTCCATCTCGGTTTCGTACTTCTCGAGATCCTCGGCACTCATCGGCCTCGACGTCCTCCTGCGTTGTTGTGAACACTCATCATCTCGTACCTAGCCCGTCGCACCGAATGCGCGGCCCTCCGCCGACTCGAAGGCGCGGCTCGCCGCGGCTACGTTCGCGTAGGACATCCGATGCTCACGGCACGGGCCCAGCTCGTTCAGGGCAGCGGTGTGCACCGCGGTGCTGTAGCCCTTGTGACCGGCGAACCCGTAGCCGGGCAGTTCGTCGTCGAGCGCGACCATCGTGCGGTCACGGCTCACCTTGGCGAGGACGCTGGCGGCGGCGATGCACGCGGCCGACGCGTCGCCGCCGATCACGGGCAGCGACGGCGTGGGCAACCCCGGCACCCGGAAGCCGTCGGTGAGGACGTAGCCCGGCGCGACGGTCAGCCCCGCCACGGCCCGACGCATCCCCTCGATGTTCGCGACGTGCACGCCGATGCGGTCGACCTCCGCTGCCGGGATCTCCACGACGCTCCAGGCGACCGCCAGGCGCTTGATCACCGGGAACAGCTCGTCCCGGACCTTCTCGGTGAGCTTCTTCGAATCGTCGAGTCGGGCCAGCGCCGCATGCGGCTTGGAGCCGAGGACGCACGCGGCGACCACGAGCGGTCCGGCGCACGCGCCCCGGCCGGCCTCGTCGACGCCGGCGACCGGCCCGAGCCCGCTCCGGACCAGCGCAGACTCCATCGTCCGCAAGCCGGACGCTCTGCGAATGACGGTTCTCGGTGGCCAGGTACTCACTGCTGCTGGATGTCGGGAGACGAGATCGATCCCCACCGGCCCGGGGGCAGGACGATGAAGGTCGCCTTACCGATCACATTGTCCACCGGAATCGTGCCCTGCATCTCGTCGGAGACGTGGTACCGCGAATCCGCGGAATTGCTGCGGTTGTCGCCCATCACCCACAGGTGCCCCTCGGGAACCGTGACGGGTCCGAAGCAGCGTCCGGACTTCACGGCGGTGTCACACGTCTGCACGCCGGGGATGAAAGGGAAGTCCATCGTGATGTACGGCTCGTCGAGCGGCTTTCCGTCGACCAGGACACGGCCCTGGTCGTCGCAGCACTCGACGGTCTGCCCACCCGTCGCGATGACGCGTTTGACGAGATCGTTCTCGTCCGGCGGCACGACACCGACGAGCGAGCCGACCTCCTGCAGACCGCGGACCACCACGTTGTCCGAGCGTGTCGACGAATATCCCTCGGACCACGACTCCGGGCCGCGGAAGACCACGACGTCGCCGGGCTTCGGGTCGCCGAATCGGTAACTGATCTTCTCGACGACGATGCGGTCACCGGTGCACCCGGGGCAACCGTGCAGCGTCGGCTCCATAGACTCGGACGGAATGAGGTAGACCCGGGCGATGAACGTCTGCAGCAGGAAACTCAACAGCAAGGCGACGACGATGAGGATCGGGATCTCACGCCAGAACGATCGAGGTTTCTTGTCCTTCCCCCTGCGCCTGCGGGACCGTCCCCCGGTCTGCTCCTGCTCGGTCTCGTCCGGCGTCACGTCCGGGTCCTGCGGTGCATCTGCCACGGAGACAGATTAGCCCGACACCGCGTGAAAACGGTGCCGGGCCAATCGAAGAAGCTCGGAGCGTCGAAGCTCAGCGCTTTTCCTTGATCTTCGCAGCCTTGCCGCGGAGGTCGCGCAGGTAGTACAGCTTGGCGCGACGGACGTCACCGCGGGTGAGGACCTCGATCTGAGCCAGGTTGGGGCTGTGGACCGGGAAGGTGCGCTCGACGCCGACGCCGAACGAGACCTTGCGGACCGTGAAGGTCTCGCGCACGCCGCCACCCTGGCGACGGATCACGACACCCTTGAAGACCTGCACGCGCTCCTTCGAGCCCTCGATAACCTTGACGTGCACGTTCAGGGTGTCACCGGGACGGAACTCCGGAATGTCGTCGCGGAGGGACTTGGCGTCCAGGAAGTCCAAGGTGTTCATGGGTGTTCCATCCTTGCGTTTTCGCAGGAGCAGAGGAACCGAGCGGCGGTGGCTCGACTGGTTCGTGCTCGGATCAGGTTGAGTCGCCCTCGACAGGCAACCCGACCATTGTGCCAGACGTCCCGGCGTGCGCGGAAATCGGCGCGGGTGCCGCCTGCACGATCCGTTCCAGCTCCTCCTCGGTCGCCGTCAGTGCGTGCTCGACGCTGGGTTTGCCCGCGACGAGATCCTGCACGTAGATCTTGGCGCGGATCATCGGCCGCCGGAACCGCTTCTCCCGTTCGATCGCGCGTCGCATGCGGCGCGGCCTCGACACGTACCGCCATCTCGCCCACGGCGCACCCGGCCGGCTCAGCCGGATCGCGCCGACCAGCAGGATCGGGAAGACGAACATCCCCACCAGACCGGTCCAGATCTTGCCCTTGGCGATGACGATCGCGGCGAGGCCGAGGTTGACGACGACGAGTCCGACGAGTGCGGCCCGGACGGCGAGGTGCGGATTCTCGCGCCACTCGGTGATGTCGAGCAGCTCCAGCGGCTGGAACCCGAGCAGCAGCAGACCGGTGACGGCGAGCGCGACGAAGACGGCGTCCACCGACGCCCGTCCCTGATCGGACCAGTACACGTCCTTGAGATAGAAGATCAGCGCGAACTCGTCGAGCACCAGCGCGGAGCCGATCCCGAAGAAGGTCGCCAGCACCGCCCCGGCGCCCTGCGACGCGTTCTCGTACACCGCGATCAGGGCGATCCCGGACGCGAACATCGTCACGACCCCGAACACGACGTGGTGGATGTGCTGGCCGCCGGGAGTGATGTTCCCCGGCCACCAGCGCACCTCGGCCCGGATCATCCGCACGCTGATCCGGATGAAGACGAAGGCGAGCAGGAAGCCGACCAGAAAGAAGAGCAGCGGAAGGCGTCCGTTCGCGACGATCTCCCGATCCAGCCAGTGCTCCATCAGGACGGTCCGGGTCCGCGGACGATGCACCGGAAGCCGATGTGGCAGGTCGACGTCTCCTCGGTCTCACCCTGACGCGCGGCGGGCCGGTAGCGCAGGCAGTAGTTGGGGGCGCACAGGTGCGAGCCGCCCTTGATCACGCGCCGCGGGTACGCCTCGCCGGCCTGCACCTCACCGATCTCGACCCGCGGATTGCGGGGAATGCAGCACGACGACGCGGGTGCCACGTTCTTGCCCGACGCACCGTGGTCGGCGGTGTGGAAGTCGGTGGTCCACTCCCACACGTTGCCCGCGACGTCGACGAGGCCGTAGCCGTTGGGTCGGAACGTCCCGACCGGTGACGTGCCGACGAAACCGTCCTCGGCGAGGTTCTGCCACGGGAACTGTCCCTGCCACGTGTTGGCCTGGTGCCGGCCGTCGGGAGCGAACTCGTCGCCCCACACGAACGTCTTTCGGTCGAGACCGCCGCGGGCCGCGAACTCCCACTCGGCCTCGGTGGGCAGTGTCTTGCCCGCCCACGCGGCATACGCCTGCGCGTCGGAGTACGAGACGTGGGTGACGGGATGCCGCTCACGGCCCCCGACGTTGCTGCCCGGACCCTCGGGGTGGCGCCAGTCCGCCCCCGGCACCCACGACCACCACTGCTGGTAGTCGTCGAGCGACACCGGTTGCGCGGGCGGGGTGAAGACGAGTGACCCGGGGACGAGCAGCGCGGGATCGGCGCCGGGGTAGTCGGCAGGGTCGGGCGCGGTCTCCGCGGTCGTGACGTGACCGGTCGCCTTCACGAACCGCCGGAACTCGGCCACCGTCACCTGATGGGTGTCCATCCAGAAACCGTCCACACCGACCTCGTGGACGGGGCGCTCCTCCGGATAGAAGTCCTCGGAGCCCATCCAGAACGTTCCCCCGGGAACCCACACCATGTTCTTCGGCGCGCGGGACGGATCAGTGCCCACAGATGCGATCGGCTGCATGGTTCACGAGCATTCCACCTGCGGGTGCGTCACGAAAGCCGGAGCGGGATCCGGCGTTTCACCCGTCGAGGGTGGGGCGCGTCCACATCCGGTGCTGCGATCATCCCGTCATGGGTACCGCCATCGGGGATGTGCTCCCCCTCGCGATCGGCGTCGCGATCAGCCCGATCCCGATCATCGCGACGATCCTGATGTTGCTCACGCCGCGGGCAGGGAGCACCGCGACGGCCTTTCTCGCCGGTTGGATTCTCGGGATCGCCGTCGGGTACGTGGTCTTCGTGGCGATCGGCAGCGCGATCGACCTGTCGTCGAATTCGGACGGGAACGCTGTCACGGCAACCATCCGGCTCGTGCTCGGTGTGCTGCTGCTCGCGCTCGCCGTCAAGCAGTGGCGGACTCGTCCTGCGCCCGGCGAGGAGCCGAGCATGCCGGCGTGGCTGGCCGCGATCGACAAGGTCACCCCGGGAAAGGCTCTCGCGCTGGGCGTGGGGCTGTCCGCGATCAATCCGAAGAACCTGCTGATGATCGTCGGCGCCGCCGTCGCCGTCAGCCAACTCGATGTCGGGGTCGGCGCGAAGACCGTCACCGGTGTCGTGTTCACGATCCTCGCCGCGAGCACGGTCGCCGTCCCGGTCGTCGGCTACTTCACGATGCGCGAGCGGGCGACGTCGTGGCTGCAGGGCCTGAAGGTGTGGCTCACCGCCAACAACGCCGCGGTGATGGCGGTGCTCCTGCTCGTGATCGGTGTGTCCCTGATCGGCAAGGGCATCGGCGGGTACTGACGCCGACGGGCGCCCCGCTCACAGCAGGACGCCCGTCGCGCGTGTCACTTCCCGAAGCCGGCCTTGCGCAGCGCGTCCGCCATCGAGCCGCTCGCGGGACGGTCGTCGCGACGGTCCCGGCCCTGCCCGCCCTGCCGCTGCCCGCCCTGTCGCCGGCCACCGCCCTGACCGTTCGGTCGCGGGCCCCGGCCGCCCTGGCCACCCTTCGGGGCGGCGGCTCCGACCTCGTCGTCCAGGCGCAGCGTCAAGCCGATGCGCTGACGCTCGACATCCACCTCCAGAACCTTGACCTTGACGACGTCGCCGGACTTCACCACTTCGCGCGGGTCGCTGACGAAGGTGCGCGACATCGCCGACACGTGGACCAGACCGTCCTGGTGCACCCCGACGTCCACGAAGGCCCCGAAGGCGGCGACGTTGGTGACGACGCCCTCGAGCACCATGCCCGGCTTCAGGTGTGCGACCTTTTCGATGCCCGCCGCGAAGGTCGCCGTCTTGAACTCGGGGCGCGGGTCGCGGCCCGGCTTGTCCAGCTCGGCGATGATGTCGGTGACGGTCGGCAGACCGAACTTCTCGTCGACGAAGTCCGTCGGCTGCAGCTTCTGCAGGAGGGCCGTGTTGCCGATCAGCTCCCCCACCGCCGACCCGGAGGACTGCACGATCCGGCGCACCACCGGGTAGGCCTCCGGGTGTACGGCCGACGCGTCGAGCGGGTCGTCGCCGCCCCGGATCCGCAGGAAGCCGGCGCACTGCTCGAACGCCTTCGGGCCCAGACGCGGGACGTCCTTGAGTCCCTTGCGGCTGCGGAACGGCCCGTTCTGGTCGCGGTAGGCGACGATGCTCTCGGCGAGCGAACCGGCGATGCCCGACACCCGGGACAGCAGCGGCACCGATGCGGTGTTCACATCGACGCCGACCGCGTTCACGGCGTCCTCGACGACCGCCCCGAGCGAGCGCGCGAGCATCGTCTCGGACACGTCGTGCTGGTACTGCCCGACGCCGATCGACTTGGGGTCGATCTTCACCAGCTCGGCCAGCGGGTCCTGCAGGCGCCGCGCGATCGACACGGCGCCACGGATCGAGACGTCGAGATCGGGCAGTTCCTGCGACGCGTACGCCGAAGCCGAATACACCGACGCGCCCGCCTCTGACACCATGACCTTCGTCAGCCCGGCCTGCGGGAACTTCGAGATCAGTTCCGCGGCAAGCGCGTCCGTTTCACGCGACGCGGTGCCGTTGCCGATCGCGACGAGGTCGACACCGTGTTTGGCGGCGAGTGCCGCGAGCGTCGCCAGTGCCTGATCCCACTTGTTGTGCGGCTGGTGCGGGTAGATCGTGTCGTGCGCGACGACCTTGCCGGTCGCGTCGACGACGGCGACCTTCGTGCCGGTGCGGAAGCCCGGATCCAGGCCCATGGTGGCGCGCGTACCCGCCGGGGCCGCGAGCAGCAGATCCTTGAGGTTGGCAGCGAACACGTCGACCGCGTCCTTCTCGGCGGACTGCCGCAGGCGCATGCGGGTGTCGATGCCCAGCGTGATCAGCATCTTCGTCTTCCACGCCCAACGAACGGTGTCGAGCAGCCAGCGGTCGGCCGCACGCCCCCGGTCGGCGATACCGAACCGGGAGGCGATCCGAGCCTCGTAGACGCTGGTCTCGCCGGGCTCGAGCGGCTCACGGTCGGACGCGAGGGTCAGCGAGAGGATCTCTTCCTTCTCGCCGCGGAACATCGCGAGGATCCGGTGCGACGGCAGCTTCTCGAACGGTTCGGAGAACTCGAAGTAGTCCGCGAACTTGGCGCCCTCGGTCTCCTTGCCCTTGCGGACCGCCGACTCGAGCTGGCCACGGGTCCACATCAGCTCGCGCAGCTCACCGACCAGGTCGGCGTCCTCTGCGAAGCGCTCGACGAGAATCGCGCGGGCGCCGTCGAGCTGCTCGGCGTCGTAGCCGGCGGGATCGATCGTCGGATCGCCGATCAGCGCGTCCGCCACCGGCTCGTGGCCGGCCTCACGCGCGATCTGTGCCTTGGTGCGCCGCTTCGGCTTGTACGGCAGGTAGATGTCCTCGAGACGCGCCTTGGTGTCGGCGAGCATGATCTGCTGCTCGAGTTGGTCGTCGAGCTTGTCCTGCGAGCGGATCGATTCGAGGATCGCGATACGACGCTCGTCGAGTTCACGCAGGTAACGCAGCCGCTCCTCGAGCTGGCGCAACTGGGCGTCGTCCAGACCGCCGGTGACCTCCTTGCGGTAACGCGCAACGAACGGAACGGTCGCCCCACCGTCGAGGAGGTCGACCGCCGCGGCGACCTGCCCCTCCCGTACGTCGAGCTCCTCGGCGATGCGGTGGTTCACAGATTTGAGAGCAGTCGTCACGGCGAACGACCCTACCGCTAGCCTGTCGTGAGCGTCGGCAACGAGGCCGCCCGCCGAGATCTACCTGGAGGACCCGATGGCGAGGGTGCGCTGGCGCCTCGCGGGGGCCTGCGCGACCGCTCTGCTGGCCGCGGGCTGCATGTTCACCCACGACCCCAACGACCCGGCGGCAGCGTTCGCCGCCGACACCGTGCAGACGGTCACCGAGACGCCGGCGGGCACGCTCGACGAGCGGATGACCCGGGCGGTGGACGACGCACTCGCCCGCGGCGCCGACGTATCGATCGCGCTCCTCGACCGGCGGGAGGGCACGTACTCCGCGGTCGCGGACGCCACGTCGTTTCCCACCGCCTCGGTCGTCAAGCTCTTCATCGCCGACGACGTGCTGTTCCGCGAGGCCCGCGCCGAACACGAGCTCACCCCCGAGGAGCACGACCTCATCGGCCGGATGCTCGAACGCTCCGACGACGACGCCGCGAACACACTGTGGAACGAGTACGGCGGTCCCGAGATCGTCGAGGACGTCGTGGGCCGATACCAACTCACCGCGACCACCACGCCGTACGACGACAACTGGTGGAACACCGAGACCACCCCCGCCGACCTCGTCGACTACTACGCGGGACTGCTCGACGGGCGCGGCGGACTCGACGACGGCCGGCGCACCGAGATCCTCACACACCTGCGTGCCTCGAACGCCACCTCCACCGAGGGCTACGACCAACGCTTCGGCCTGCCCGACGGCCTCGGTGCGGAGACCACGCTCGCCGTCAAGCAGGGCTGGATGTGCTGCATCGACGACCGCTGGACCCACGTGTCGACGGGCATCGTCGGCGAGGACGACCGCTACGTGCTGGTCGTCGTCTCCCGGGAGGACCTCGACTACGGCGACGACGACGCCGACTACCCCGACACGTCCCTGACTGCGGCGGTGGACGACGTCAGCGCGGCCCACGCCCGCGAAACCGTCACCGAGGTCGTGCGAACGGTGTTCCCGCTGCAGCGGATCGCCTAGGCCGTTCCTCGCGCCGGCTGCGCCCGGCGTGCACCGGGTCGTCGGCCGCGAGCACCTCGCGGGCGGCCCGCTCCCCCGAACGCACCGCGCCGTCGACCCATCCGCACATCACCGCGGAACTCTCCGTGCCGGCCCAGTGGATGCGCCCACACGGCGACCGCAGCGCAGGGCCGAACTCGGTGAGCACCCCGGTGGGTGCATGGCTGAGCATGCCTCCGCCGGAGTACCTTTCGGCGCTCCAGTCCTGCTCGATATAGTCGACAGGCGTGGCCGCGTCGTGGCCGAACCGTTCGGCGAGGGCACCGAGAACCGCGGTGCGACGCTCCGACGCCGCGAGCCTGCCCAACTCCCGCGCACGAGGCCCCTCGACGATCACACACAACACCCCCGGCCGCGGCGCGTCCGTACCCGCGTCGATCGTCACCATCGCCGGCGAGTCGGGCGCGGCGGACTGCCCCGACAGGCCGTCGGCGCGCCAGAACGGTTCGTCGTAGAGGACCGAGATCTTCCGGATCGCACCGCTCGGCATCCGCTGGTGCAGGAACGTCCGATCGACCGGGAGCAGCGGCTCGTACCGAATCTGCCCGGCCACCGCGATCGGCACCGCAACGATGGCCCGCCGCGCCCGGACCGACACGTGGTCGGTGGTGACGGTGACACCGGAGGCGTCCTGCGCGATCGTGTGCACAGGCTGCGAAAGGTGCAGGGAGCGACCGAGTTCGGCGGCCATGGGCCGATAGATCGCCCCCATGCCGCCGACAGGGCGGGAGTCCTGTGCCGCGTCCGCGACCCCCAGGACGAATCCCGGGCCACCGCCGGACGCCATCTGATACAGCACGAACAGGAAGGACACCTCCGACGCCGCGGACGTGTAGCACCCGGCGATCGCCATCTCGAGCAGTTGGCGCGCCGGCTTCGACAGCACATTGTCGTCCAGCCACTTCGCGAGACTGATCCGGTCCCATTCGACCGCCCGCTTCGCCTCCCACGGCGCGTCGAGTGGAACGGTCTTGCACAGTTCCCCGAGTTCGAGAAAAACCGTGCCGAGATTCGCGACCGCCCACGGACTCATCGTCATCGGGATCGTGCCCTGATAGCGGTACTTCCTACCGTCGACCACCATCATCGCGTCGCCACCGGTGTACTGCTTGTACCTCGACACCCCGAACTCGGACATCAACGCGAGGATGCGGTCCTGGCCGGGGCCGACCCACGCACCGCCCCGGTCGATCCAGGTTCCGTCGGCGCGGGTCTCGGTGAAGGTGCGCCCGCCGATGCGGTCCCGGGCGTCGAGCAGGACCACGGAGCGGCCCGCCTGTTTCAGGCGCAGAGCCGCAGTCAGACCCGCGAACCCAGCTCCCACCACGCAAAAGTCGACGTCTGTCATTGCCGGTCACCTCGAGTTCCTGCCTACTCGCGTGACCCACTCCAGGTCAAAGGCCCGGCGAAACCGATCGGGAACCGATCAGGAAAGGAGATCGGGACGACGCTCGGCCGTCCGCTGCAGCGACTGCTCCCGCCGCCACGCCGCGACCTTCGCGTGATCCCCCGACAGGAGGATCGGCGGGACGTCGAGACCGCGCCAGCTGACGGGACGGGTGTAGCTCGGCCCTTCGAGGAGGCCGTCGGAGAACGAATCCTCTTGGTGGGACTGCTGATTGCCGAGCACACCCGGGAGCAGGCGGACGACGGCCTCGACCATGACGAGGACCGCGGCCTCGCCGCCGATGAGGACGTAGTCGCCGATCGAGACTTCCTCGACCCGCACCCGACGGGCAGCGTCGTCGAACACGCGCTGGTCGATGCCCTCGTACCGTCCGCACGCGAAGACCAGGTGCTTCTCTTCCGCCCAGCGGTGGGCGGTGGCCTGAGTGAAGGGCACACCGGCGGGGGTCGGCACCACGAGGAGGGCCTCGGAATCGGGCTCGCCGTTCTCGTCGGTGAGGACCTCGTCGAGCGCATCGCCCCACACGGTCGGCTTCATGACCATGCCGGGGCCGCCCCCGTAAGGCGAGTCGTCGACGGCTTTGTGCACGTCGTGGGTCCAGCGCCGCAGGTCGTGGACGCCGACGGAGATCAGCCCCTTGTCGATCGCCTTCCCCAGGAGCGCCGCACGGAGCGGCTCGAGGTACTCGGGGAAGATCGTGACTACGTCGAGACGCACGGTGGTTCGGTCACTCCTCGTTGCGGCTGTCGCCGAAGTCGGGGTCCAGCAAGCCCTCCGGCGGATCGATCTCGATGAGGCCGTCGGCCACCGAGACGGTGGGCACGATCGCCGTGACGAACGGGACGAGCAGTTCGCCGGATGTCTGCCCCTCCGGGCGGATCGACAGCAATTCACCTGCCGCAGAATGCAATACCTCGAGCACGGTGCCCACCGGAGTGCCGGCATCGGGGCGGCCGGCGGCCATCCGCACGGTCAACCCCTCGAGCTCGTGATCGTAGAACTCGTCCGGATCGTCGGACGGGGTGAGATCAGCGGTGTCGATCACGAACAGCGTGCCGCGCAGATTGTCCGCCGCGGTGCGATCGGCTACGCCCTCGAGGCGCAGCAGAAGCCGCCCGGAATGCTCCCGGGCGGCTTCCACCGTGTATGTGTGCAGCTTGTTCTCGCGCGGCTTGCGGCCACGCAGTTCGGCACCGACGGCGAAACGCTCCTCGGGTTCGTCCGTACGAACCTCGACGACCAGCTCTCCCCTGATGCCGTGCGACTTGGCGACGCGGCCTACGACGAGTTCCACTGCGTACTACAGATCGGTGTCGACGACGTCGACGCGGATCCCGCGGCCTCCGATACCGGAGACGAGGGTCCGCAGGGCGGTCGCGGTACGACCACCGCGACCGATCACCTTACCGAGATCGTCGGGGTGCACATGCACCTCGACGGTACGTCCCCGACGCCCCGTGATCAGCTCGACGCGAACGTCGTCGGGGTTGGCGACGATCCCACGGACGAGATGCTCGACGGCATCGGCGACAACGGCGCTCATTACTCGGCAGCCTCGGCGGACTCGGCGTCGGCAGCGGGAGCCTCCGCGGCCTCTTCCTTGGCGGCCTTCTTCTTCTTGGGGGTGATGGCCTCGGAGACCGGCTCGTTTTCGGCCTGCGCCAGCGCAGCCTGGAACAGCTCCAGCTTGGTGGGCTTGGCTTCCTTGGTGCGCAGGGTGCCCTCGGCGCCCGGCAGACCCTTGAACTTCTGCCAGTCGCCCGTGATCTTGAGCAGGGCCTCGACGGGCTCGGTCGGCTGCGCGCCGACGCCCAGCCAGTACTGTGCGCGCTCCGAGTCGATCTCGATCAGAGACGGCTCTTCCTTCGGGTGGTACTTGCCGATGGTCTCGATCGCACGGCCGTCACGGCGGGTGCGGGAATCCGCGACGATGATCCGGTACTGCGCGTTGCGGATCTTGCCGAGGCGGGTGAGCTTGATCTTGACAGCCATTACGCTGTGCATCTCCTTCAGCACGCACACCAGTGCGCACATGTCACGTGCAATTCAGCGACCCACCAGGATGGTGAGTCCGGTTTTGCCTCTCTCCTGTGACCGCCGCGCGGTACGTAACCGGATGCGACGAACAGCGGTTGATTCTGCCAGACGACCCACCGCGAACGGAAACGCAGTCCACGCGACCGCTGCGCCGCAGCTCAGGTGACCAGAACCACCGAGGACCCCTACGGGGACCAGCTTCACCTCGGGTACCGTCGAAGTGTGGCCCGAACTCGTCGAAAAAGCCGGCCGGCACTGATCGTGCTGGTCGTCGTCGCATCGCTCGGATGCCTGGCGCTCGGCTGGTGGCAATGGATGCGTTTCGAGTCCGTCGGCGGCACCGGCCAGAACCTCGGCTACGCATTCCAGTGGCCGCTCTTCGCGGCGTTCGTCGTGTATGCGTACCGACGCTTCGTGCAGCTCGAGGACGGCGACGCCCAGGTCGGCGGATCCGGCACCGCGGACGCCGAACCGACGGAGGTTCCCGAGGGGCTCCTCCCGGAGCGCCCCAAAGCCCCGACCACGACCGACCCCAGCGATCTCGACGACTCCGACGCCCGGCAGATGCTCGAGTACAACGATTACCTCGCCGAGCTCTCCGCTCGCGAGCCCGATAGGAGCGACAAGTGAGCGGCGGCCCCCACGAGACCACCCCACAGCAGACCGCGACCGCAGCGGCGCCCACGCCGCAGGACAACAAGAAGATCGCGTCGGCCCTGCTTCGCTACCGCGTTCTCGCCTACGCGACGGGTATCTGGCTTCTCGTCCTCACGGCCGAGATGGTCGCGAAGTACATCTTCAGCGTCGACAACCTCCCGACCTGGATCGCGATCGTCCACGGCTGGGTCTACTTCGTGTACCTGATCCTCACCATCGACCTCGCGGTGAAGGTGCGCTGGCCCGCGGGTCGCACGATCGGCACGCTGCTGGCCGGCACCATCCCGTTCCTGTCGTTCTTCGTCGAGCACTGGCGCACCCAGCAGGTCAAGAAGGACTTCGGCGTCTGAAGCGGCGCCACCGCACCCACAGACACGCGCAGGGCCCGTCCGGTCGGACGGGCCCTGCGCGTGTCTGTGGGCTTCGCGGTCAGCTCTGGGCCAGCGCTGCGAGAGCCGGCACCAGCTGAGCCAGCGCGCGGCCACGGTGCGACGCGGCGTCCTTCTCCTGCGGGGACAGCTCCGCCGACGTCCGCCGGTCACCCTCGGGCTCGAATACGGGGTCATAGCCGAAGCCGTTGTCACCGCGAGGCTCTCGCACGATCCGCCCACGCCATTCGCCCCGCACGACGACGGTGTCCTGTCCGGGGATGGCGAGTGCGCACGCCGACACGAACGCCGCACCGCGTCGCTCGTCGGGCACGTCCGCCAGCTGTCCGAGCAGCAGCGCGGTGTTGGCGTCGTCGTCGCCGTGACGACCGCTCCACCGCGCCGACAGCACGCCGGGCATCCCGTTCAGCGCGTCGACCTCGAGTCCGGAGTCGTCGGCGACGCACGGCAGCCCGGTGGCCGCCGCGCCGTCCACGGCCTTGACGATCGCGTTGGCCTCGAACGTCGCGCCGGTCTCCGGGGTCTCGGGAAACTCCGGTACCTCGTCGAGCCCGATCACCTCGAGGCCCTCGATTCCGGCGGCCGCCAGGACGCGACGGAGCTCACCGAGCTTCTTGGCATTCCGGCTGGCGACCAGGATCTTCCCGCTCAACTGCCGAACGCCTTCTTCTTGGGCTCGGTCGCCTCGGGCAGCACGCCCGGGTACGGCTCGGCGAGTGCGGCCTGCTGGATCGCGAACAGCTGTTCGCAGCCGGCGAGCGCGGAGTCGAGCAGCTTGTCGAGCGTCGAGCGCGGGAACGTCGCCCCCTCGCCGGTCCCCTGGATCTCGACGAGCGTGCCCGTGTCGGTCGCGACGACGTTCATGTCGACCTCCGCGCGCGAATCCTCCTCGTACGGCAGGTCCAGCCGGACCCGGCCGTCGACGACGCCGACGCTGACCGCGGCGATGGCGCACGAGATCGGCTGCGGGTCCGCGAGGCGGCCCGCGGCGCGCAGGTACGTCACGGCGTCGACGAGCGCGACGTAGGCGCCGGTGATGGCGGCGGTGCGGGTACCACCGTCGGCCTGCAACACGTCGCAGTCGATCGCGATGGTGTTCTCACCGATCGCGGCGAGATCGATGCAGGCGCGCAGCGAGCGGCCGACCAGCCGACTGATCTCCTGCGTGCGCCCGCCGACCTTGCCCTTGACCGACTCGCGACCGCTGCGCGTGTGGGTGGCCGCGGGCAGCATCGCGTACTCGGCGGTGAGCCAGCCCAGCCCCGAACCCTTCCGCCAGCGCGGCACACCTTCTTCGACGCTCGCGGTGCACATGACCCGCGTGTTGCCGAACTCGACCAGCACCGACCCTGCGGGATGGTTGGTGAATCCTCGGGTGATCCGAACCTCGCGGAGTTCGTCGTCCGTCCTACCGTCTTCTCGTGTCGTCACGACCGAGAGCCTAGTCGGGGTCAGACGGTGTAGACGTCCCCGGCCGACACGGCATGCACCGGGCCGGAGAACTCGGCCTTCGCCTCGGCGATGACGTCCTCGCGGGACGTCCACGGCGGGATGTGGGTGAGCAGGAGTTCGCCGACGCCGGCCCGGGCGGCGACCCGACCGGCCTCGGTGCCGGAGAGATGGATGCCCTCGGGGCGGTCGGGGCTGTGCGTCCACGACGCCTCGGACAGCAGCACGTCGGCGTCGCGTGCCAGGTCGACGACGGCGTCGCACATGCCGGTGTCGCCGGTGTACGCGAGGACCCGTCCGGCCTTGCTGGTGACGCGGAAACCGTAGGACTCCGGCGGATGGTTCACCCGGAACGCCTGGACCGCGATCTCGCCGATCTCGGCGACGTGGCCGTCGGACCAGCTGCGCAGATCGATGGTGTCGGAGATGTCGTCGAGTTCACCGCCGCACTCGGCCGATGCCACCCCGATGCGGCACGCGCTGTCGGTCGGGCCGTAGACGAGTGCGCGTCCGCTCGGCGGGGTGGGATGGTAGCGCCGCCAGACGAGCAGACCGGGCATGTCGAGGCAGTGGTCGGCGTGCAGGTGCGAGAGCAGGATCGTGGCCTCGCCGGGATCGGCGTGCTTCTGCAGGGCGCCGAGGACGCCGGGCCCGAAATCCATGACGACCGGCGGAGTGCCGGGAGCGGTCAACAAGTAGCCCGAAGCAGCCGAGTCGGGTCCGGAGACGCTGCCCGAACATCCCAGGACCGTAATGCGCATGCAAACTATGCTGCCACGCGTACCCGGATCTCAAAAAGCTTCGGGCACTTTCGGTGGCGTCAACTCACATTCGACGCGCGATTGTGATGCGTCGATACGCTGGTCGGCGGTGTGACGGTCGAGTCAGCGCAGCGGCCGCGCGCTCCCGGCGGAACCGATCGTCCCGGCCGCCGGAGCGCCCTTGCGGGCGTCGGCGGACAGGATCCAGGCGGCGACGACACCGCCGATCGCGCCGAACAGGTGGCCCTGCCACGAGATTCCGTACTGCCCGGGCAGCACCCCCCAGAGCATGCCGCCGTAGACGAACAGCACCGCCACGCCGAGCGCGATCTGCCCGAAACTTCTCGTGAAGATGCCACGTACCAGCAGGAAAGTGAGCCACCCGAAGATCAGCACGGAGGCGCCGAGATGCGCGGTTCCGACGCCACCGGTCAACCATGTGCCGACGCCACCGAACACCCAGATGATCCCGGTTGCGGCGAGGCCGCGACCGATGCCCGACATCAGCACCAGGAAGCCGAGGACGAGCAGCGGCACGGTGTTGGCCAGCAGGTGGCCCCACCCGTAATGCAGCATGGGGGCGAAGAGGATTCCCCACAAACCGTCGAGCGTGCGCGGTTCGACTCCCCACTGGTCCAGTGGGTTCTTCGGCGCGATCGTGTCGAACGCCTCCAGGGCGTAGAGGACGACCGCGAACCCGCCGACGGTCATCGCGGCCCGCTGCCACAGCGGGCGCGGAACGCGGGGCGGGGTCACGCGCACTTCGGATCCGGGGGTCACGGAACCGAGCGTACCGACCGCCACCGACCGGCGAACGGTGGCGAACGGTGCCCGCCGCCTAGCCGGAGGTCCCGAACGCCGACGGGAACACGTCCCGGTAGCCGGGGATCCCGGCAACGGTGGTGGCCGAGAGGATCGCATCGACGATCGCCCGTTCGACGCACTGCGCCGCGGCGGTGCACACCGCGTCGAGGATCGGCAGTTCGCGCGGGAACGCCGCGGGGACACCGTCGGGCAGCGGCGTCTCGTGGGTTCCGGTGGCGAGGGCGAAGATCGTGTCGCCGTCGAGCGGGGAATGCGCGGGCCGGATCGCCCGAGCCATGCCGTCGTGTCCCGCGACCGCGACCCGGCGGCACGACGCCTTCGACAGCTTCGCGTCGGTGGCGACGACGCCGATGGTCGTGTTGAGCACCGTGCCCTTCGCGGCCAGCGCGTTCGCGGCGGCCAACTCCTCGGGGGACGGCAGGCGCATGCCGCGCCGTTCGGCGTCCGCGAGGGAAAGTCCCCACGGCAGTCCCGTCTCCGGATCCCACACGGAGCCCACCGGATTCGCGACCAGCAGCGCCGACACCGTGATGCCGTCGGCCGGGCCGCCCACGATGACGGCGCTCGCGGTGCCGACTCCGCCCTTGAGCACGCCTGCCCGGGCGCCGGTGCCGGCGCCGACGCAGCCGGTCGTGACGGTCGTGGCCGCGCGGTCCGCGGCCCGGTAGCCGAAGTCGGCGGTGGGCCGGACCCGCCAGTCGCCGACGGGCAGATCGAACACGACCGCGCCCGGCACGATCGGGACGACCTGGCCGGGCGCGCCCATCGGGATGCCGTGCCGGCGCTCCTCGAGCCATCGCATGACGCCGTCGGCTGCGGCCAGCCCGTACGCGCTGCCACCGGAGAGCAGCACCGCGTGCACCTGCTGCACGGAGTGGCTGGGGTCGAGCAGGTCGGTTTCGCGGGTGCCGGGGCCGCCCCCGCGGACGTCCACGCCCGCGGTTGCGCCCGCCGGCGCCAGCACGACGGTGCATCCGGTGGCGCCCCCCGCTCCGAGGGTCGCGTCCGTGTCGAGGACGTAGTCGTGACCGACGAGGAGGCCCGTCACGTCGCACAGCGAATCGGTCGGTCCGGTCCGGACCGACGTGCCGGGCGCCGTCACGCGATCAGCGCCTGGACGAGGGAGTCCTGCATCCACGTCAACCAGTGGTAGACGTCGTAGTGCGGGGCCCGCGGATCGTCCGGGTCCACCTCGTCGGGGGTGTCGGAGTCGATGCCGAGGTTCGTGCCGAGCGCGAGGCGGACGTCGTTGAGTCCGGCCAGCCACGCGTCCGCCTGCTCGGGCGTGAGGACGACCTTGCCGCCCTCGGCGGGAACGGTCTGCAGGATGACGGATCCGGCGGCGAGCTTGTCGTCGATGATGTCGGGCTCGTGGAGGCTGCGCAGTGCGCTGTTGACGTTGCCGCGCTCGGTGTCGTCGCCGGAGTCGGCCTTGTCCGGGTCCGGACGTTGGAAGTCCGGCAGCAGCCGGGCGAGCACCTCGTCCGACGGGGTTTCGGAGTTGCCGGTCCGCAGTCCCGTGAGAGCAGCCAGTTCGTCGGTGGGCGCCGACGCCGCGCGCTCCTCGAGGAGTCCGGACACCGAGGTCACCAGAGACCTCAGCACCGCCGCCTCGTGGGCGTCCATCTCCGAACGGAGTTTCAGTCCGCCGAGCGAGTTCTTCCTGGTCCAAGTCCGCACGTCTGTACCCGGGATCCTTACCGTCGAGAGGGATGGATGGAGGAGGGTCTAGCTGTCGTCCCGCTGCATCGTCGCCCACAGGCCGGCGGCGTGAAGTTTCCGGACATCGTTCTCGACTTTATCGCGAGAACCGCTGGATACGACCGCTTTGCCTTCCTTGTGAACCTGCATCATCAGATCCGTCGCCTTGGCTTTGCTGTAGCCGAAGAGCTTCTGGAAGATGTACGTCACGTAGTGCATGAGGTTGACCGGGTCGTCCCAGACGACGGTTACCCAGGGGCGATCCTGCGCTTCGACCGTCTCCTCGATCTCGGCCTCCGCGGGCGAGACCTGGGGCGCTGCAGCGGGCATCTTGCCGACCGGGAGTGTCGTCGGGAAAGTTGTCATCGTCGAACACGGCGCCATGGGTCCAGGGTACGGCGTAGCCATCGAACCCGACACCCGCGGCCGGGGGCCGAATCGTAGAGTTGGCCCTGTGGCAACCGTTCCCGCATCCCGTGACGTCGACACGTCCAGTACCGCCCTCTTCACCGACCAGTACGAGCTCACGATGCTCGAGGCGGCGCTCGCGGACGGTTCCGGCCACCGGCAGTGCAGCTTCGAGGTCTTCGCCCGACGACTGCCCGACGGCCGCCGGTACGGCGTGGTCGCGGGCATGGGGCGCATCGCGGACGCCTTGTCGCGCTTCCGTTTCGGCGAGCCGGAACTCGAGGTCGTGGGCCGCTTCCTCGACGCCGCGACGGTGCGGTGGTTGCGGGACTTCCGGTTCTCCGGCGACATCGACGGCTACCGCGAGGGCGAGCTGTACTTCCCCGGGTCGCCCATTCTCTCGGTCCGCGGGACGTTCGCCGAATGTGTCCTACTCGAGACGCTGGTGTTGTCGATCCTCAACCACGACAGCGCGATCGCGTCGGCCGCCGCCCGGATGGTCAGCGCGGCGGACGGCCGCCGGATGATCGAGATGGGCTCACGCCGCGCCCACGAGGAGTCCGCCGTCGCGTGCGCCCGCGCCGCGTATCTGGCGGGCTTCGACGCCACCTCGAATCTCGAAGCGGTACGCAGGCACGGCGTCCCCGGTGCGGGCACCAGCGCCCATGCCTTCACGCTCCTGCACACCGACGACGGTGTCCCGGACGAAGTGGGCGCCTTCCGGTCGCAGGTCGCGGCGCTCGGCGTCGGCACGACGCTGCTCGTCGACACGTACGACATCACCCGCGGTGTCGAGAACGCCGTGGCCGCGGCGGGCACGGGCCTCGGGGGCGTGCGGATCGACTCGGGCGATCTCGGCGTGCTCGCGCGTCAGGTCCGCGAGCAACTCGACGCCCTGGGGGCAACCGGCACCCGGATCGTGGTGTCCGGGGACCTGGACGAGTATGCGATCGCCGCGCTGCGCGCCGAACCCGTCGACTCGTACGGCGTCGGAACGTCACTCGTGACGGGATCGGGTGCGCCGACCGCCGGGATGGTCTACAAACTGGTCGAGGTCGAGGGCGTGCCGGTCGAGAAGCGCAGCAGCAACAAGCAGTCCCGGGGCGGCACCAAACGCGCGATGCGCCTGAGCCGGGCGTCGGGCACGATCGTCGAAGAGGTGCTCTACCGGGCGGGCGCCGCAGCGCCGGACACCGCCGGTCTCGAGTCCCGGGAGTTGCTCGTCCCGATGGTGCGTTCGGGCGAGCTCGTCGACGACCTTCCCACGCTCGACGACGCCCGGGCCCTGCTCGCCGCGAACCTGGTGAGCCTGCCGTGGGAGGGGCTCAAGTTGTCGCACGGCGACCCCGCCGTACCCACCCGATTCGCGTCGACCGAGCCGATCGCGGCGGTTGCCGAGGGAGGACTGAAGTGACCGGCACGGCACTCGTCGTCACCGACGTCCAGAACGACTTCTGCGAGGGCGGTGCACTCGCCGTCGCGGGCGGTGCGGCAGTGGCCGCCGCGATCGAGGAGCTGTACTCCGACCACGGCTACAGCGCGATCGTCGCCACCCGCGACAACCACATCGACCCCGGCGACCACTTCTCCGAGACCCCGGACTTCGTCGACAGCTGGCCGCCGCATTGCGTGGCGGGGACGCCGGGCGCCGAGTTCCATCCGGCACTCGGGACCGGTGCGATCGAGGAGACCTTCTCGAAGGGCGAGCGCAGCGCCGCGTACTCGGGCTTCGAGGGTGTCTCGCCGTCCGGCGAGTCGCTCGCCGACTGGTTGCGCCGGCACGACATCGACGCCGTCGATGTCGTCGGGATCGCGACCGATCACTGCGTCCGGGCGACGGCGCTGGACTCCGCCACCGAGGGCTTCCGCACCCGCGTCCTGCTCCCCTTTACCGCGGGCGTGTCCCCCGCCACCGTCGAGGCGGCATTGGCCGAGCTCGACGCGGCCGGCGTCGAGCTTGTCGGCCGCCTCTCCGAGCCGGGAGACGCCGCGCCCTGATGCCTCCGAGTCCTCAGCGGTGCGCGGTGGACGTGAACTGATGTGTCGCCGCGTCGACGATCTCGGTCGGCGTGACGGTGATCTCCTCGTTCAACCATGCGGTGACCAGTTCGACCAGACCGCCCACGAACAGCAGTCCTGCGATCTCGCCCTGCAACGGGGGCCAGGCGCGCTCGCCGTACATGCGTGCAGCCTCGTCGGCGACCATCTGGGCAAAACCCCGCAGTGCGGCGCGGCGGTGAGTGCGCAGAGGTTCGACAGCGGCGGACTCGATGAGCGCGAACCGGCCCTTTCGGGGGTCTTCGGTGAGGATGGTGACGAACGAGGCGATGGCATTGCGGACACGCTGCTCCAGCGTCCCGGTGTCGGCGTGCAGCGCATCGAGTCCGCGGCGCCGAACCTCCTCCGCGATGCCGTCCAGGACGGTCTGCAGGAGTTCGTCCCTGCTGGTGAAGCTCTCGTAGAAATATCTCTCGGTGAGTTTGGCGCGCGCACAGATGGCAGTCATGGTGGCGCCGCTGATCCCGGCCGCCGCGAACACGTCCAGCCCCGCCTCGAGCAGGCTCTCGCGCCGCCGCGCGGTGCGTTGGTCACCGCTGAGACCGGCGTAGCGGCGCGGGAGGGAGGAAGCCATGGATCGATATTGACAGACCCACCGACTGTGACCCAGACTACACCCATCTGACAGAGCCTACTGTCAGATGGACGGGGGTCTAGGTGTCATGACCAAGTTGTTGGCCGATCCACCCACACAGTCCGGGCTACGCCCGGTCGCGGGCCGACCGGGCCTGCCGCTCGTGGGGCAGGTACTCGCGTACATTCGGGATCCACTCGCGCTGATGCAACGACAGTGGGACCGCTACGGCGAGATCTCGTGGTTCTCGATGCTCGGTCGACGGTGGCTCGCCGTGCTCGGCCCGGACGCCTGCCAGGAAGTGTTGCAGAACAAGGATCGGGCCTTCGCCAACGGCGACGGCTGGTCGGTCCTGATCGGGCCCTTCTTCCACGGCGGTCTCATGCTCCTCGACTCGGAGGAACATCTACGACACCGCCGCATCATGAAGCAGGCGTTCACCCGAGCACGGCTCGAGAAGACCGTCGCCGCCCTCCACCCCGCGATCGACTCGGCGCTTCAGGGATGGACCCCCACCGAGGGGTTCCGGGCCTACACCGCGCTCAAGGCACTGACGCTGGATCTCGCCACCGACATCTTCATGGGCGGGGCGGAAGGAGCAACCGACAGCGAGATCGCCTCGGTGCAGAAGGCCTTCGTCGACTGTGTCCAGGCGGCCACCTCGGTGATCCGCCGGCCGGTCCCGGGGACCCGATGGAAGCGCGGGCTCGACGGCCGGCGCGTTCTCGAAGAATTCTTGCACCGGTATCTACCGGCACGCCGAACCCGCGAGACCGACGACCTCTTCTCCGTGCTCTGCCACATCGAGGCCGATGCGGGACAACGCTTCACCGACGACGAGGTGATCGACCACATGATCTTCCTCCTCATGGCCGCCCACGACACCTCGACGATCACTCTCTCCACGATGATGCAGTACCTGGGCCAACATCCGAGGTGGCAGGACCGTTGCCGCGCGGAGTCGCTGGCGCTGGGGACCTCGACACCGAGCCACACCGAACTGGACGGGCTCGACAGCCTCGATCTGGTCATGAAGGAATGCCTCCGGATCGTCTCTCCGGTGCCGGTCGTGGCGCGCCGCGCGGTGCGCGACACCCAGGTTCGCGGGCACTTCGTACCGGCCGGCACCTACGCGGCGGTGGCTCCGCATTTCACCCATCACATGGCGGAGTACTGGCCCGACCCCGAATGCTTCGATCCCGAGCGCTTCGCGCCGCACCGCCGCGATGACAAGGTGCACCGGTATGCCTGGGAGCCGTTCGGTGGCGGCGTGCACAAATGCCTGGGAATGCACTTCGCCGGCGCCGAGATCAAGGCGATCATGCATCATCTGCTCCTGCGTTTCGACTGGCAGGTCGACGCCGACTACGTCGCTCCGCTCGACTTCACCTCGTTGCCGTTCCCCTCCGACGGACAGCCGGTCGATCTGCGTCTGCGGCCTCGCATGTCTGCACCGTCGCCGCGGTCCGCACCATGATGCGGCAGGTCGCCGACCGGAGTTGACGGTGCCGGGCAGTACCCTGTTGCGGTGTCCCGTGAGCTGCCGAACGTGCCCGATCTCCTCAAGCTCGCGGTCCGCTCCCTGGGCGGCAAGGAACGCCAGAACCAGTTGACGATGGCGTCTGCGGTCGCCCACTCCATCGACACCGGCGAGCACCTCGCGGTGCAGGCCGGCACCGGTACCGGCAAGTCGCTCGCGTATCTCGTGCCGAGCGTGCGACACGCCGTCGAGTCCGGACGCACCGTCGTCGTCTCGACCGCGACGATCGCGCTGCAACGCCAGCTCGTGGATCGCGACATGCCCCGTCTCGCGGAGGCGTTGAAGCCCGCGCTGGGACGTCTTCCCCGGTTCGCGATCCTCAAGGGCCGCAGCAACTACCTGTGCATGAACAAGATCCACACCGGGATGGCGCAGGACGATCCGCCGGACGCCGAACTGTTCGACGCCTTCGCGGTCTCCCGGCTCGGCCGCGAGGTCCAGCGGCTCACCAAGTGGTCGTCGGACACCGAGACCGGTGACCGCGACGACCTCGTGCCCGGCGTGAGCGACCAGGCGTGGCGGCAGGTCAGCGTCAGCGCCCGCGAGTGCCTCGGTAAGTCGCGCTGCCCCGTCGGCGAGGACTGTTTCGCCGAGCGGGCGCGCGCGGAGGCCGCTCAGGTGGACGTCGTGGTCACCAACCACGCGATGCTCGCGATCGACGCGATCTCCGGGATCGCGGTGCTGCCCGAGCACGATGTCGTCGTGATCGACGAGGCCCACGAACTGGTGGACCGGGTCACGGGGGTCGCGACCGCGGAGTTGACGGCGCCCGCGATCAGCGGCGCGGCCCGGCGTGCCGTCAAGCTCGTCGAGGAGCAGGACGTCGACCGCCTCGAGGCCGCCGCCGAGGGGTGGGCGGATCTCCTCGAGGAGTTGCCGGCGGGACGTTGGGACGCGCTGCCCGACGGCGTCGGCATGGCGCTGGCCGCCGTCCGCGACGCGGCGTGGAACGTGCGCACCGCGATCGGCCCGTCGAAGCCCGGTATGGCGGCCGCCGACCCGGAAGCAGCCGCCGCACGCAACGCCGCCCTGTCGGCGATCGACGAGATCCACGACAGTGCGGTCCGGGTTCTCACCGCGTTCGACGAACCCGATCCGGCCAAGCGCCGGGACGTTGTGTGGCTGGCCGTCGAGGACAACCGCGGCAACATCCGCCGGGTGGTACGGATGGCGCCGCTGTCGGTGGGCGGGCTGCTGCGGGCGAGCCTGTTCGCCGAGTCCACGGTGGTCCTCACGTCTGCCACGTTGACCGTGGGCGGCTCGTTCGACGGGCTCGCGGTGAACTGGGGTCTGCCGCCGGAGTCGCCGTCCCGCAGCGACACCGGCACGGCCACCGGCAAGGAGGCGCCGTCGGATGCCGGTGCGCTGCGCTGGAATTCACTGGACGTCGGGTCCCCCTTCGACCACGCCAAGTCCGGGATCATGTATGTCGCCCGGCACCTGCCACCGCCCGGCCGGGACGGCCTGTCCCCCGCGTTCATGGACGAGATCGAGGAGTTGGTGACCGCCGCCGGCGGCCGCACGCTGGGCTTGTTCTCGTCGATGCGGGCCGCGAAGGCGGCCGCCGAGGAGATGCGCGGACGGCTCGACGTGCCGGTCCTGTGCCAGGGCGACGATGCCACCGGCACGCTGGTGAAGAAGTTCGCGGAGGACGAGCCGACGACCCTGTTCGGCACCCTGTCGCTGTGGCAGGGCGTCGACGTGCCCGGGCCGTCGCTGAGCCTCGTCATCCTCGACCGCATCCCCTTCCCCCGCCCCGACGACCCGCTGCTGGTGGCCCGCCAGCAGGCGGTCGAGTCCCGCGGCGGCAACGGCTTCCTGTCGGTGGCCGCGAATCACGCCGCACTGCTGCTCGCGCAGGGCGTCGGTCGTCTGCTGCGCAGCACCGACGACAAAGGTGTGGTCGCGATCCTCGACTCCCGGCTGGCCACCGCCCGGTACGGCGGCTACCTGCGTGCGTCCCTGCCTCCGTTCTGGGAGACGGCCGATCCGAAGGTGGTCCGGCAGGCACTCGCCCGGATCGCGGCGTCACGGCCGTCGAGCTGACGGCGGTATGACGGCGGGCTGTCCCGGAAACCCGGTCGAGTCGGCGCCGGTCGTCCTATGCTCGGGCGATGGACCCGGTGATCTCGGTTCGCGGACTCACCAAGCGCTTCGGTGACGTCCATGCCCTCGACGGCCTCGATCTCGAGGTCGCCCCCGGCGAGGTCCACGGCTTCCTCGGCCCCAACGGTTCCGGCAAGTCCACCACCATCCGGGTACTGCTCGGCCTGCTGCGCGCGGACGGGGGCGAGATCTCGGTGCTCGGGGCCGATCCGTGGCGCGACGCCGTCAACCTGCACCGGCACCTGACGTACGTGCCGGGCGACGTGAACCTGTGGCCCAATCTCACCGGCGGCGAGGCGATCGACCTGTTCGGACGGCTGCGCGGCGGCCTCGACGACACGCGTCGTCGGGAGTTGCTGGAGCGCTTCGAACTCGATCCCACACGCAAGGGACGCACGTATTCGAAGGGCAACCGGCAGAAGGTGGCGCTGATCGCGGCGCTCGCGGCGGACGCGCAGTTGTTGATCCTGGACGAGCCGACGTCCGGCCTGGATCCGTTGATGGAGGCGGTGTTCCAGCAGTGCATCGGTGAGGCGGCACGGGAGGGCCGCACGATCCTGCTGTCGAGTCACATTCTCGCCGAGGTGGAGTCGCTGTGCGGGGTGGTGACCATCATCCGCGCCGGCCGCACGGTGCAGAGCGGCACCCTCGCCGAGTTGCGGCACCTCACCCGGACCACGGTGACGGCGACCACCCGCCGGTCCCCGGCCGGTCTCGAGTCCGTGCCGGGTGTGCACAACGTCAAGCGCCTCGACGACCCGGACAACGGCGTCACGTTCGACGTCGACTCCGATCACATCGACTCGGTGATGACGACACTGGCCGGTCTCGGGGTCGTGACCATCACCGCGAACCCGCCGACGCTCGAGGACCTGTTCCTGCGCGAGTACAGCGACGAGTTCGACTCGCTGGGCATCGAGCCGCGATGACGACGCAGGTCGCTCCCACCACGCAGGCCGTCCGGCCCGCGGATGCGGGGGCCGCCGATCCACTCGCAGGCACGTGGAACCTCACCCGCCTGGCGCTGCGGGTCGACCGGATCCGCCTGCCCGCGTGGGTGATCGCGGTAGGCGGATCGACGGTGCTGCTGGCGTCGAGCTACCAGACCCTCTACCCCACCGCCGAGTCGCGCCAGGCGCGAGCGGCGCTGATCGAATCGCCGGCCGCCACGGCTCTCGCCGGTCCGGGTTACGGACTCTCGGATTACACGCTCGGCGCGATGGTCGCCAACGAGATCGCGGGTATGACGATGATCGCGGTCGCGATCATGTCGGTGCTGCTCGTGACGCTGCACCTGCGCACCGAGGAGGAGACCGGACGCGCCGAGATGCTGCGCTCGGGCGTCGTCGGCCGGTTCGCGCCGATCACGTCGGGTCTCGCGGTGGTGCTGCTGGCGAACCTGTCGATCGGGTTGATCCTCGGCCTGGGACTGACCGCGGTCGGTCTGCCGGCGTTGGGGTCCTGGAACCTCGCTGCGGGCGTGTTCATGGTGGGCCTCGCGTTCGGCGCGACGTCGGCACTGTTCTCCCAGGTCACCGAGCATGCCCGCACCGCAAGCGGATTGGGGCTCGTGGCAGTCGCCGTCGCCTACCTGCTGCGCGCCGTCGGCGACGTCCGCGCCAAGGAGGACGGCAGCGTGTGGTCCTGGCTGTCGCCCATCGGTTGGGCGCAATCCACGCGCGCCTACGTCGACGAGCGGTGGTGGCCGCTGCTGCTGGGGATCGCTGCGGTGGTCGTCGGCGTCGTGCTGGCGTATGCGGTGGTGGGCCGGCGCGACGTCGGGGCCGGTCTGGTGGCGCCGCGCGGCGGGCGGCCGCGCGCGAGTGGTGCGCTGACCGGGATCACGGCGCTGACGGTGCGGATGCAGCGAAACCAGATCGCCGCGTGGGCTATCGGGGTCGCGGCGCTGGCGTTCCCGATCGGTGCGCTGGGCCAACAGGTGGCCGACTTCGTCGACCAGGATCCGCGGCTCGCCGACCTGCTGCCGGGCGGCGAGGGCAACGCCGCACAGGGAGCGTTCGCGCTGTATCTGGTGTTCCTGGCGATCATGGCGTGCATGTACGCGATGACCGCGGTGCAGTCGGCGCGGAACGAGGAGACGTCGGGCCGGGCCGAGGACGTGCTGTCGAGCCCGGTGTCGCGGTGGCGGTGGCTCGGCGCGCAGTTGGTGGTGATCTCGGTGGCGACGGCCCTGATCGTGCTGGCCGCCGGCGCGGCGATGGGCGTCACCGCGGCCGCGACACTGCACGACGGCTCGATGTTCGGTCGGCTCGTGGGCTCTGCCGCGAACTTCCTGCCCGCGACGCTCACGGTGATCGCGCTGACCGCCGCGGTGTACGCGTGGTTCCCGCGGCTGCTGGCGGTGGTGTGGGTGTATCTCGGCTACGCGCTGGTGATCGGGATGTTCCTCGAGGTGTTGCCCGACTGGACCGGCTGGGCGTCGCCGTTCCACTTCACCCCCAACCTGCCGGCGGACGAGTTCGACATCGTGCCGTTGATCGTCCTGCTCGTGATCGCCGCCGCGTTGTACGCGCTGGCGCTGCTGGGTTTCCGTCGCCGCGACATCCAGTCCTGACCCCGGGAGGTCGACGTGCCCGACATCGAATATCGACTCCCCCAGCAGCTCCGACTGGGCACGGAACTCCCCGGGCCGCGGTCCCTCGCCCTCGCCGCCCGTCGGCGTGCCGCGGTCGGGGCCTGCGTGGGGTCGTCGGTCCCGGTGTACGCGGTGGACGCGGACGGCGGCGTCATCGTCGACGTCGACGGCAACTCGCTGATCGATTTCGGCTCCGGCATCGCGGTCACCGGCGCCGGGGCGTCCAACACCGCGGTCGCCGCGGCCGTCCGGGAGCAGGCGGCGCGGTTCACACACACGTGTTTCATGGTGACGCCGTACGAGGAATACGTAGCCGTGTGCGAGCGGCTCGTCGCGCTCACGCCCGGCGACCACGACAAGCGGGCGGTGCTGTTCAATTCCGGCGCCGAGGCCGTCGAGAACGCCGTCAAGATCGCCCGGCACGCGACCGGCCGCGACGCCGTCGTCGCCTTCGATCACGCGTACCACGGCCGCACCAATCTCACGATGGCGCTGACGGCGAAGAACGTGCCGTACAAGGACGGGTTCGGCCCGTTCGTCCCCGAGGTGTACCGGATGCCGATGTCGTATCCGTTCCGCGAGCCTCCGAATCCGGACGGCAGCGCGGTCACCGGCGAGCAGGCCGCGCACCGCGCAATCGATTTGATGGACAAGCAGATCGGTGCACGCCGGATCGCGGCGATCGTCCTCGAGCCGATCCAGGGTGAGGGCGGATTCATCGTGCCTGCGTCGGGTTTCGTGCCGACGCTCGTCGCGTGGGCGCGCGCCAACGGGATCGTGTTCGTGGCCGACGAAGTGCAGACCGGCTTCGCCCGCACCGGCGCATGGTTCGCGTGCGAGCACGAGGACGTGGTCCCGGATCTGATGACGCTCGCGAAGGGCATCGCGTCGGGCATGCCGCTGTCCGCGGTGGTCGGTCGCGCCGACCTGATCGACGAGGTGCACACGGGCGGCCTCGGCGGCACGTACGGAGGGAACCCGGTCGCGTGCGCCGCCGCGCTGGCGACGCTCGACCAGATGCGTGATCTCGATTTGTGCGGCCGGGCCCGCGGTATCGAATCACTCGCTCGGCCGCGACTGCAGGCGCTCACCACCCAGTCCGACATCGTCGGCGAGGTCCGTGGCCGCGGCGCGATGCTCGCGCTCGAATTCGTCCGCCCCGGCACCCGCGAAGCAAACCCGGAGGCTACCCGGGAGATCGCTGCGCGGGCACTCGAACGCGGTGTCGTCGTACTCACCTGCGGTACCTACGGCAACGTCATTCGTCTGCTGCCGCCGCTGGTGATTCCCGATGATCTCCTCGTCGACGGACTCGACATCCTCGGTGCCGCCGTGCGTGCAAGCTGACGGAGCGTCGGCCGAGGAACGCTGTGGCCGCTCTACACGTACGGCGCTGCCACCAACCCCAGTTCCGCATCCGTCGCGAGGAGTCGGTGGTGTGGCAGCACGCGAACCGTATACCCCACCGATCCGGAGACCGGCAGCGGCGTGAGAGCCTCGAACACCTCGCCGAGACCGTCCGTCCCGGTGTGCGCCATCGGCACGCTCGTGACATCGGTGAGGTCGTCGTTCGGCCCCACCCGTCCGAGCACCGCCTGCACCACGACGTCCTGCGGTGACAGGCCGCCGAGGCGGACGAATGCCCGCAGCGACAGATCGGCGCCGATCTCCGGGTCGTCGGGCAGCCCGGCACTGTCGACCTGCGCCACCTGCACACCCGGCCACGCGGACTCCACGCGCCGCCGATACCCGGCCACCTCGCGGGCACCGGAGAAGTTGTCGGGCAGCACGTTTCGGGAGGCGATCGCGGCCGGGGCGTAGTACTCGACGGCATAGTCGCGCACCATCCGCGACGCCAACACCTTCGGCCCGAGGGTCTGCAGGGTGTGCCGCACCATCTCGATCCAGCGGGTCGGCAGGTCGTGCTCGTCGCGGTCGTAGAACCGTGGCAGCACCGACCGCTCGAGCAGCTCGTACATCGCGGTGGCCTCGAGGTCGTCGCGGCGGACCTCGTCGACGACGCCGTCCGCGGTCGGGATGGCCCAGCCGTTCTCGCCGTCGAACATCTCGTCCCACCACCCGTCACGGATGGACAGGTTGAGGCCGCCGTTGAGCGCCGACTTCATGCCCGACGTCCCGCACGCCTCGAGGGGGCGCAGCGGATTGTTGAGCCACACGTCGCAGCCCCAGTACAGGTAGCGAGCCATCGAGATGTCGTAGTCGGGCAGGAACACGATCCGGTGCCGGACGTCGTGCTGGTCGGCGAACCGCACTACCTGCTGGATCAGCGCCTTGCCGCCCTCGTCGGCGGGGTGACTCTTACCGGCGACCACCAACTGCACCGGACGCTCGTCGTCGAGCAGCAGTGCCTTCAGCCGCTCCGGGTCGCGCAGCATCAGGGTCAGGCGCTTGTACGTGGGCACCCGGCGGGCGAAGCCGACGGTGAGGACGTTCGGGTCGAACACCTCTGCGGTCCAGGAAAGTTCGGCTTCGGTGGCGCCGCGTTCGAGCCACGACGCCCGGACTCGGCGGCGCACCTCGTCCACCAGCTGCGCCCGCAGGGTGTTGCGGGTGGACCACAGCTCGGCCGGAGCGATCTCGCGCAACCGCTCCCAGCCGCGGGCCTCCTCGAGCATGTCGGGCCCGACGAGGCGCCGCCCGAGGTCCATCCATTCGCGCGCCGCCCACGTCGGGGCGTGCACGCCGTTGGTGACCGACCCGATCGGCACCTCCGCGGCGTCGAAGCCGGGCCACAACGACTCGAACATCTCCCGGCTCACCTCGCCGTGCAGCTTCGAGACACCGTTGGCGCGCTGGCCGAGGCGAAGGCCCATGTGCGCCATGTTGAACACGCCCGGGTCGTTCTCGCTGCCGAGGGCCAGGATCCGGTCCACGGCCAGACCGGGCAGCAGCGTGGAGTCTCGTTCGCCCTCGTTCCCGCCGAAGTAGCGGCGGACCAGGTCCACCGGGAACCGGTCGATGCCGGCCGGGACGGGGGTGTGCGTGGTGAACACCGTGCCGGCGCGGACCGCGGCGAGCGCCGCGTCGAAGTCCAGTCCGGCGCCGGTGACGAGTTCCCGGATGCGCTCGAGGCCGAGGAAACCGGCATGCCCCTCGTTCATGTGGAACACCTCGGGGTCGGCGAGCCCGTGTGCTCGGGTGAAGGCGCGCACCGCGCGGACGCCGCCGACGCCGGCGAGGATCTCCTGCTTGATCCGGTGGTCCTGGTCGCCGCCGTAGAGCCGGTCGGTCACCGCGCGCAGCTCCGGATCGTTCTCGGCGATGTCGGAGTCGAGCAGCAGCAGGGGAACCCGCCCGACCTGCGCGATCCACACGCGGGCCCGCAGTACCCGGCCTCCGGGCATCGCGACGTGCACGAGCACTGGAGCGCCCGCGCCGTCGTCACCGCTTCTCTCCGTCAGGAGTCGCAGCGGCAGACCCTGCGGATCGTGCGCGGGATAGTGCTCGGCCTGCCAACCGTCAGCGGTGAGCGACTGGCGGAAGTAACCGGAGCGATACAGCAGCCCGACGCCGATCAGCGGCAGACCCAGATCCGACGCCGCCTTCAGGTGATCGCCCGCGAGGATGCCGAGGCCGCCCGAATAGTTGGGCAGCACCTCGGTGACGCCGAACTCCATCGAGAAGTAGGCGATGCCGGTCGCGAGTTCGGCGCCCTTGTGGAGCTGGTCCTGATACCACCGTGGCCGCGTCAGGTAGTCGTCGAGGTCCGCGGCCGCGCGGTCCAGATCGGACAGGAACGCAGGGTCGACCGCCAGTTCGTCGAGCCGGTACGGATCAACCTCACCGAGCATGCGCACCGGATCGTTGCGGACCGCGATCCACAGTTCGGGATCGATCGACGCGAACAGATCCTGCGTCGGCGGATGCCACGACCACCTCAGGTTGGTCGACAGGGCTCCCAGTGCCGCGAGACGCTCGGGCAGATGGGCACGGACGGTGAAACGACGCAGGGCTTTCACGCCGCGAACACTACCCATGTTCGAGTCCGGTGACGCGCCGAGTCGGGCACCGCCCGTACCGCGATCAGGTCCGCCAGACGGCGGTGAATTCGTACCAGGGTCCGCCCAGGTGCGTCGCGGAGAAGTCGTCGAATCCCGCCGGTGTCCCGTCCGGCGAATAGGCCCACCCGGAACTCGTCGAGAGTCCGAGACCGCCGGCGTCGACGAAGTAGACGGCGCCACCGGCGTCCTTGCGCACGTAGTGGAAGTCGAAACGGCCGATCTCGACGTCCTGACGAGACGGGTCGGGTGAGGCGAGGACCTCGAGCGCGACCCGTTCGAAATCCGGCCGCAGGTCGTCGAAACTCGGCGGCGGGAAGAGCCGGGCACAGGCCACGGCTGCGATCACGATCGCGGGCGCAGCCAGGACCCACCAGGACCGGCGCCTGTCCCGACCCACGAAGTACAAGGTGCGGATCGCCCACACCAGGCCCGTGACGAGGAGGACGAAGATCGCTGCGCCACCGAAGAGCAGCGGATCGGCCCACCGCGCGTCCCCGAATCTCGACGGCCACCAGTCGTAGTGGATGCACACGAGCACACCGACGGCGACGCCGACGATCGCGGCGAGGACTCGGCCCGGCGGCCTGCTGTGGACATCGGCGTCTTCGGCGCCACCCCGCAATTCCCCCATGCAACGACGGTACCGACGCACGAGGGCGCCCTCCGGTTCCGTCGACGGTGGAGACGGAACCGGAGGGCGCGGTGACTACTTGCCTGCTACTTCCTGTCGGCTGGACTGCCGGCTGCTACAGCCCCCCGAGCAGCAGATGGAGCAGTCCTCCGACGAGGTCGATCAATCCGGCGACGAGTCCCATACGGTTACCTTTCGGTCCGGCTTCGTTCGAAGCGTCGAGTAGTACGCCGTGAACGGTATTCGGGACGAATTGCCCCGGGGTTGCCGCGAGTAAACGAGCCGTAAAGTCGATCTCACCGATTTCTCGGTCCGCGATCCCGACGCCACGCGAGCCGCTGAACTACCGTTGATCCGTCACCTCGACGCTGTCCCCGGACAGTCGGAGCCGAACGGAGTACGTGTGCCAGGTCGCCTCGCCATCGACGATGTGCTGCCCTCGATCGACGGCGGCCGGTTCCCGGCCAAGGCCGCGGTCGGCGAGGTGTTCCCCGTGTCCGCGACGGTGTGGCGCGAGGGCCACGACGCGGTCGCGGCGACGCTCGTCGTCGAGGGACCCGGAGGTTCTGCAGAAACGCTGCGGATTCCCATGCATCCCGGCCACGTTCTCGATGCCTTCCACGCGTCGTTCGCACCGACGACGGTCGGTACCTGGACGTACCGGATCGAGGCGTGGGGCGATCCGATCCAGACGTGGCGCAACGCGGTCGAGGCCAAGCTCGCCGTCGGCCAGGGGCCCGCAGACCTCGCGAACGACCTGGAGGTGGGCGCGCGCCTGTTCGAACGGGCCGCCGACGGCGCCCAGGATTCGGACCGCAGCCGACTCCTCGGCGTCGTGTCCGCACTGCGGTCCGAGCGGCAGCTGCCGGTCCGGGTCGCGCCGGCCTTCTCGGCGGAAGTGGCCGAGGCGCTGCGGATCCGGCCGCTGCGCGAACTGGTGACGGCGTCGCGTACGTACGACGTCGTCGTCGACCGCCGACGTGCCCTGTTCGGGTCCTGGTACGAGTTCTTCCCCCGCTCGACCGGTGGCTGGGACGAGCACGGCGCGCCACGGCACGGTACCTTCGCCACCGCGGCCGCGGATCTGCCGCGGATCGCCGCGATGGGCTTCGACGTGGTGTACCTGCCGCCGATCCACCCGATCGGCGAGGTGAACCGCAAGGGCCCCAACAACGCCCTGACGGCCGGCCCGGACGACGTCGGGTCCCCGTGGGCGATCGGATCGGCCGACGGCGGGCACGACGCGATCCACCCGCGGCTGGGCACCGAAGCCGACTTCGAGTCGTTCGTGGCCGAGGCCGGGCGCCTCGGTCTCGAGGTGGCGCTGGACCTCGCGCTGCAGTGCGCCCCCGACCATCCCTGGGCGGCCGCGCATCCCGAGTGGTTCACGGTGTTGCCGGACGGCACCATCGCGTACGCCGAAAACCCTCCGAAGAAGTACCAGGACATCTATCCGCTCGACTTCGATCACGATCCGGACGGGCTGGTTGCCGAGGTGCTGCGCGTCGTCCGGCACTGGGTCCGGCTGGGCGTGAAGATCTTCCGGGTCGACAATCCGCACACCAAGCCGCCGAGTCTGTGGGAGTGGCTGATCGCCGAGGTCAAACGCACCGACCCCGACGTGCTGTTCCTGTCGGAGGCGTTCACCCGTCCGGCCCGGCTCTACGGGTTGGCGAAACGCGGCTTCACGCAGTCGTACACGTACTTCACGTGGCGGGTGCACAAATGGGAACTCACCGAGTTCGGGAACGAGATCGCGGCCAAGGCCGACGAGGCCCGTCCCAACCTGTTCGTGAACACGCCGGACATCCTGCACGAGAGTCTGCAGCACGGCGGGCCCGGGATGTTCGCGATCCGGGCGGCACTCGCCGCCACGCTGTCGCCCACGTGGGGCGTGTACTCGGGGTACGAGTTGTTCGAACACGTCGCGGTCCGCCCGGGCAGCGAGGAGTACCTCGATTCGGAGAAGTACCAGTTGCGTCCGCGCGACTTCGCCGGGGCCCGTGCGCGTGGCGAGTCACTCGAACCGTGGATCGCGACGCTCAACCGCATCCGGCGCGCGCATCCGGCGCTGCAGCAACTGCGGAACCTGCATTTCCACCACGTCGACAACGACGCACTGCTGGCGTACTCGAAGTTCGACCCGGGCACGGGCGACGCGGTGCTCACCGTCGTCAATCTCGACCCGTTCGGGGCGCAGCAGGGATTCGTCGCGCTCGACATGCCCGCGATCGGGCGTGACTGGCACGATCACCTGTCCGTGCACGACAAGGTCAGCGGCGAGCAGTACGAGTGGGGACAGCACAACTTCGTCCGCCTCGAGCCGTGGCGCGCGTGCGCACACATCCTGACGCTGCCGCACATCCCGTTCGATGCCCGACGCCGCCTCGCCGACCGGGAACACAACCCGTGACCGCCCCGGACCCGGTGTGCCCTCCCGATCCGCACGATCTGACACTGCTCGCGCAGGGCACTCACCACGACCCCCACTCGGTGCTCGGCGCGCACGCGCGGCCCGACGGCACCGTCGTGCGGGCACTGCGGCCGGGTGCCGAGTCGGTGTCGGTGCGGATCGGCGGCCACGACCGTCCGCTGCACCCCGTCGGGCACGACGTCTTCAGCGCGCTCCTCCCCATCCGCGACCTGGTCGACTACCGGCTCGTCGTGACGTACCCCGGCGACCATGTCGTCGTCACCGCTGACGGATACCGCTTCCTGCCCACCCTGGGTGAGCTGGACCTGCATTTGTTCGGCGAGGGCCGACACGAACGACTGTGGGACGTGCTCGGTGCGCACCCCCGCACGTACGAGACCCCCGACGGCAGCGTGCGCGGGACGTCGTTCGCGGTGTGGGCACCGGCGGCCCGCGGCGTCAGCGTGCTCGGCGAGTTCGACCTGTGGGGCGGGCGCACCTTCCCGCTCCGGGTGCTGGGGAGCACCGGGGTGTGGGAGGTGTTCGTCCCCGACGTCGGGGACGGCGATATGTACAAGTTCCGCATCCACGGCCACGACGGCAGCGTCCGCGACAAGGCCGACCCGATGGCGTTCGCGACGGAGGTGCCCCCGGCGACGGCGTCGATCGTCACCGAGTCCGCACATCGGTGGACCGACCACGAATGGATGGCCGCCCGCTCCGGACTCGAACCGAGCCGGGAACCGCTGAGCGTCTACGAGGTCCATCTGGGCTCGTGGCGTCCCGGCCTGAACTACGTCGAACTGGCCGACGCGTTGAGTACGTACGTCATCGAGGCCGGCTTCACGCACGTCGAACTGCTGCCGGTCGCCGAACACCCGTACGGCGGGTCGTGGGGGTACCAGGTGACGTCGTACTACGCCCCCACGGCACGTTTCGGCTCCCCCGACGACTTCCGGGCCTTCGTCGACCGACTGCACCGCGCCGGTATCGGCGTCATCGTCGACTGGGTGCCCGCGCACTTCCCGAAGGACGAGTGGGCGCTGGCCCGCTTCGACGGCACTGCGCTGTACGAGCACGCCGATCCGCAGCGCGGCGAGCAACTCGACTGGGGCACCTACGTGTTCGACTTCGGTCGGCGTGAGGTGCGCAATTTCCTCGTCGCCAACGCGCTCTTCTGGTTCGACGAGTTCCACGTCGACGGCCTCCGTGTGGACGCCGTCGCCTCGATGCTCTACCTCGACTACTCGCGACCGGCAGGCCAGTGGACACCTAACGTGCACGGCGGTCGGGAGAACCTCGAGGCGGTCGCGTTCCTGCAGGAGATGAACGCGACCGTGCACAAACACCACTCGGGTGTCGTCACGGTCGCCGAGGAGTCGACGTCGTGGCCCGGTGTCACGCGGAGCACCGGTGTCGGCGGTCTCGGCTTCACGATGAAGTGGAACATGGGCTGGATGCACGACACGCTCGGTTACCTGCGGCGCGACCCGATCCATCGCAGCTTCCACCACAACGAGATCACCTTCTCGCTGATGTACGCGTGGAGCGAGAACTACCTGCTGCCGATCAGCCATGACGAGGTGGTCCACGGCAAGGGCACACTCTGGTCCCGGATGCCCGGCGACGACCGCGCGAAGGCCGCGGGGGTCCGGGCGTTGCTCGCCTACCTGTGGGCGCACCCCGGCAAGCAGTTGCTCTTCATGGGGCAGGAATTCGGGCAGGCCAGCGAATGGTCCGAGGAACACGGGTTGCGGTGGCGCGAGCTCGAGGATCCCGCGACCGGAGACCTGCACCGCGGCATCCACGCGCTGGTGTGCGCTCTCAACGCCATCTATCGCGCCACCCCCGCACTGTGGTCGCTCGACACCTCGCCGGGCGGGTATTCATGGATCGACGCCAACGACACCGAGAACAACGTGCTCAGTTTTCTCCGGTACGGCAGCGACGGCTCGATCGTCGCGTGTCTGTACAACTTTTCCGGTTCGGCACACTCGGATTATCGTGTGGGCTTGCCCGAGCCCGGAACGTGGTCCGAGATCTTGAACACCGATGCGCAGGACTTCTGCGGATCGGGGCTCGGCAACCTGGGTGCGGTGACGGCCACGGAACACCCGTGGCACGGCCGCCCGGCCTCGGCGACGCTCACGCTGCCGGCGAGCGCCGCGATCTGGTTGGAGCTGGAACGGTGAAGGGACACTCGGTGACTGGGCTGGATCGGTGAGGACACGGACACGACTGGTGTCGACGACGCGGACCCTGATCACGGTCCTGGGGGCGGCGACGCTCGCGGCCACCGCCTGTTCGGCGACCACCGAGGGGCAGGCCGTGTCCATCTACGACGACCCGTTCACGGTCGCCGGACTCCCGGCCCGCAGCGGCCCCAGCGGGCCCCGTGACGGAGTGCCGAACGCCCCGCTCGCGGTTGCCGGCACCGACGGCGGCGAGATCGACGCGCTTGCCGCCAATGCGATCTCGGACATCGAGGACTACTGGGCCGGCGAATACCCCACCGTGTTCAAGGGCACCTTCGCGCCCGTCTCGGAGTTGTTGTCGTGGGACCCCGACGCCCCGAACGGCACCCGGTTCTGCGGCATCGACACCGCCGACCTCGTCAACGCCGCGTACTGCATCCGGCAGGATTCGATCGGCTGGGATCGCGCGTATCTGCTGCCGAGCCTCGTCGACGCGTTCGGGCCCATGTCCGTGGTGATGGTGCTCGCCCACGAGTACGGTCACGCGATCCAACACAAGGCAGGGCTCGTCGGCGACGACGACCCGGGCATCGTCGTGGAACAACAGGCGGACTGCTTCGCGGGCGCGTTCATCCGTCACGTCGCCGAGAACGGGGCACCCCACTTCACCCTGAACACCTCGGACGGACTCAATTCGGTGCTCGCCGCAACGGTGTCGGTGCGTGACGCCGATCCGAACGACCCCGATTCGATTCACGGTTCGGCGTTCGAACGGGTCACCGCGGCCCAGATCGGGTTCACCGACGGGGCGGGCGCGTGCACACGGATAGACGCCGACGAGATCACTTCCCGCCGAGCCGATCTGCCGCAGGGATTCAGCGGCAGCAACGACGACGGCGAGCTCCCCGTCACGCGGGAGACCCTCACGGTGCTCTTCGACTCGTTCGCCGCGGTGTTCGCCCTCGACGACCCCCCGAAGCTGGACCTGAACGGCGTCGACACCACGTGCGCAGATGCGACCGCCACCCGTCCCGTGGCGTACTGCCCGACCACCAACACGATCAGCGTGGACGTCGCGGACCTCGCGGCGCGCAGCCGACCCGCGACGGAGATGACCGGCGTCGACCCCCTGCTGAACGTCGACGTCGTCGGCGACTACAGCGCCTACGTCCTCCTCGCGTCCCGCTACACCCTCGCGGTACAGAAGGCCGCCGGGCAACCCATCACGGGCCCGCAGGCAGCGCTGCGTGCCGCCTGCCTGTCCGGATCGGTCACGGCGGCACTGAGCCCGGACGGGTCCACCACCGGTACCGAGCGCCGGATCTGGTTGTCGGCGGGCGACCTCGACGAGGCGATCTCGGGGCTGCTGTCCGACGGTCTGGCCGCCAGCGACGTCGACGGCGCCACCGTGCCCAGCGGCTTCTCACGGGTCGACGCCTTCCGCACCGGTGTGCTTGGTGGGCAGAAGGCGTGCGACGGACGCTACCGCTGACGAAGCGGGAACGGGACTGCGCTCAGTAGAGCGCCGACGCCAGCTTCCGCCGAGCCGCGACCACGATCGGCTCGGCCGGGTCGAACAACTCGAACAGCTCGAGCAGGCGGGTCCGGACCGTCGTCCGGTCGTCACCGAACGTCCGCTTGACCAGCGCGACGAGCCGATCGAAGGCGGCCTCCGGCTGCTGCGAGTACAGCTCGGCATCGGCGGCCGCGAACTGCGCGTCGATGGAGTCGGGCTGGGCGTCGGCGACGGCGACGGCGTCGGCCGGTAGATCCTGCACGCGGGCGAGGAACCGGACCTGGCGCAACGCCGCCTGCGCCTGCTGATTGGCCGGTTCGGAGTTGAGAATGAGGTTGTAGGCGGCCTCGGCGCCCGCGAAGTCGCCCTCGTCGAGCGCGTTCTCCGCTGCTACGAAACGGGGGTCCTCGGGCTCGGGTTCGGGTTCACCGTCGGCCGACGGCGGGCCGGAGAGCTTGCCGGCGACCGCTTCCTGCAGCGCGGCGATCCACTGGCGAAGCTGCGGCTCCGGCTGAGCTCCGGCGAAGTCGGCGAGCGGCCGGCCGGCCGCGATCGCGACCACGGTGGGCACGGACTGCACGCCGAACGCCTGCGCGATACCGGGGTTCGCGTCGACGTCGATCTTCGCCAGCACCCAGTTGCCACCGCCCTCGTGCGCGAGCTTCTCGAGTACCGGGGACAGCTGCTTACACGGGCCGCACCATGTCGCCCACAGGTCCACGATCACGAGGACCTGGTTGGACCGATCGAGCACCTCGGTCTGGAAGGTCGCCTCGGTGACATCGACGACCGGCGCCAGACCGGTGGGGTTCACCGGGGCGCTGCCGTCGGCGGGCGGACCGACAGAGGGGCTCGGCGGGGCCGGCGCGCGGTCCTTGAGACCGGAAAGATCGACGGCTCCGGCCATGGCCGCAGCGATTGCAGGGGACGGACGGGAACCGGGTCGAGTCACCGTTCAAGTGTGGCACGAGTGACGGGCGCGCATCCATCCCGGCCCGTCACTCGCGGCAACCGTCAGGCCGCGACGCGCTCGCGCTTCGCCGCACCACCGGTGGACAGTTCCCCGAGGCGTCCGTTGCGTGCAGCCCACATCTCGAACCAGATGGTCATGAACGGCGGGATGCTGGAGATCATCGCCAGGGCGAGCGTCTTGAAGTCCCACTTCACCGCGCGGGCGGTGAACAACGCGACGAGCACGTAGATCACGAAGATCGCGCCGTGGATCGGACCGAAGATCTTGACGCCGATCTCGGGCCCCTCCTCGGGCAGGTACTTGAAGGCCATGCCGATCAACAGACCGGCCCAGCTGATCGCTTCCAGGACGGCCACGAAACGGAAGCGCTTGGGCCACGAGCTGAGATCGAAGAAGTTCGCCATGGCCGCCATTGTGCCCGACAAACTACGACACCCCGTAGTTGAGACTCGTCACAGTCTCGACCACGGGGCGTCGTGAAGGAGTAGAGGCGTCCCTACTTCTTGGGCACCCGCACGATCAGGGCGTCGCCCTGCCCGCCGCCGCCGCACAGCGCGGCCGCACCGACGCCGCCGCCGCGGCGCTGCAGCTCCAGCACGAGGTGCAGCGCGATCCGGGCTCCGGACATGCCGAGCGGATGGCCGATCGCGATTGCGCCGCCGTTGACGTTGACCTTCGCCGGGTCGATGCCCAGCTCGGCCGTCGACGCGATGCCCACAGCCGCGAAGGCCTCGTTGATCTCGACGACGTCGAGGTCCTTGGGGTCGATGCCGTCGCGCTCGCAGGCGCGGGCGATCGCTCGCGCCGGCTGCGACTGCAGCGTCGAGTCCGGTCCTGCGACGACGCCGTGGGCACCGATCTCCGCGATCCACTCGAGCCCGAGCGCCTCGGCCTTCTCCTTGCTCATCACGACGACCGCGGCCGCGCCGTCGGAGATCTGCGATGCGGTGCCGGCCGTGATCGAACCGTCCTTCGCGAACGCCGGGCGCAACTTGGCGAGCGACTCGACGGTGGTGTCGGCGCGGATGCCCTCGTCCTCGGTGACGACGATCGGCTCACCGCGGCGCTGCGGGATGGTGACCGGCACGACCTCCTCGGCGAACAGGCCGTCCTTCCAGGCGCGAGCGGCGTTCTGGTGCGAGGCGGCCGCGAACGCGTCCTGCGCCTCCCGCGTGATGCGCTGATCGTCGTCCTGGTTGCGCTGCTCGGTGAGGTTGCCCATCGGCTGGTCGGTGAAGATGTCGTGCAGGCCGTCGTAGGCCATGTGGTCGCGCAGCGTGACGTCGCCGTACTTGAAGCCCTCGCGGCTCTTCTCGAGCATGTGCGGGGCCCGCGACATGGACTCCTGGCCACCGGCCACCACGATCTCGAACTCTCCGGCACGGATCAACTGGTCCGCTAAGGCGATCGCGTCGATGCCCGACAGGCACACCTTGTTGATCGTGAGGGCGGGGACGTCCATCGGGATGCCCGCGGCGACGGCGGCCTGACGCGCCGGCATCTGCCCGGCGCCCGCGGTGAGAACCTGGCCCATGATCACGTAGTCGACCTGCTCGGGCGCCACGCCGGCCTTCTCGAGTGCGCCCTTGATCGCTACACCGCCGAGGTCGGACCCCGAGAGATCCTTCAGGGATCCGAGCAGCCGTCCGACGGGGGTACGTGCCCCGGCAACGATGACAGAAGTGGTCAAGATTCCTCCAGCGGTCGATCCTGGTCGGGTCGGCGGCCTCAGCCGTGACCCGGCGCGAACAGTTCAAACGGTAGCGCTACCGTCTGATACATGACATCTTCCTCCCCCAGCACCGCCCCGAGCGGACTGACCTCGGAGCTCGTGACCGCGATCGACCACGTCGGTATCGCGGTGCCGGATCTCGATGCTGCCATCGCCTGGTACGGCAAGCACCTCGGCATGGTCTCCCTGCACGAGGAGGTCAACGAGGAGCAGGGCGTGCGCGAGGCCATGCTCGGCTACCCGGGCCAGGTCGCCGGCGCCACCGCGATCCAGCTCCTCGCCCCGCTGAACGAGAACTCCACGATCGCGAAGTTCATCGACCGCAGCGGCCCCGGCCTCCAGCAGCTCGCGTTCCGCGTCACCGACATCGACGCGATCAGCACCCAGCTTCGCGCCGACGGCGTCCGCCTGCTGTACGACGCTCCGCGCCGGGGCACCGCGAACTCGCGCATCAACTTCATCCACCCGAAGGACGGCGGCGGAGTGCTCATCGAGCTCGTCGAGCCTGCCGCCGACGGCGGACACTGATCGGGTACTTCCCGACGGGTCCGTGGCGTGGGCCCGGTGTGACGATCCCCCGCCCACGCCACGGGCACATCGCCGGCCTCCCCCGGTAGATTGGCAGGCATGGCCTACGACCGCGGCATGCCGTTCACCATCGTCCGCAAGGGATACGACAAGGACGAGGTTCGGCGATACTTCGACCGCTTCGACACCGAACTCCGCCTCATGGCGACGGACCGCGACGCGGCGGCCGCGCAGGCACGTGAGCTGGCCAACCAACTCGAGGACGCCCGGGACGAGATCGACGAACTGCGTCGCGACGTCGACCGGCTGTCGGTCCCGCCCACCACCGCGGAGGGTATGAGCGAGCGCATCTCCCGGATGCTGCGCCTGGCGTCCGACGAGGCGTCCGAGGTGCGCGCCAAGGCGGAAGCGGAAGCAGCCGAGATGCTGTCGGTCGCCGAGCAGGAGAGCGAACGCCTCCGCAAGCTCTACGAGACCAAGACCGAGGAACTCGAGAAGCGGCGCGAGGCGCTCGAACGCGAACACGAACAGACGATGCAGGCCGCCCGCACCGAGGCCACGCGGATCGTCCAGGCCGCACAGGCCGAGAGCGATCGTCTGGCCGCGGAATCCGAGGCCAAGCGCGTCCAGGTCCAGCAGGACTTCGAGATCACGATGGCCGAGCGCCGGGCCAAGACGATCGCCGCGATCGAGGAGCTCGAGACGACGAGCAAGGCCGAGGCCCACCGCCGCCTCACCGAGGCGAGCGAGGAGGCAGCCCGACGCGTGCAGGTCGCGACGGAGCAGTCCGAGCGCAAGATCGCGCACGCCAAGGAACTCGCCGAGGAGCTGCGCGTGCTGCGCGGCCGAATCCTCGCCCAGCTGTTGGGCATCCGCGGCCAACTCGATTCGGTGCCGGCGATGCTGGCGTCGGTCAACCGCGAGGCGGAGTTGCTCGACAACGTCGGAGCCGACACCGACTCGGAGTCCGAGAGCGACGCTGCCACCGAGCCCACGAACGACGACGAGGTGCCCGAGACGGCCCCGGCAACGTCCTAGGCGCGGACGGCCTGGGAGCAGCGTCGGGTCTCCAGGAACAGGGTCGGGTCTAGGACCAGCGTCGGGTCAACCCACGTGTCCGGCGCCCCGCCCAACAGCCCGTGTGCCAGTGCCGGCGGTCGTCGGCGCCACCGGGGTCGGCCGGCCACGCGACGACGTGCGCGACACCTGGGCGCACCTCTTGATCGCATCCCGGGCAGCGGTAGCTCTTCGTCGCCCGGGCCCCGGGAATCTGACGCACCATGAAGCGCTCGTCGTCGTAGCCCGCGGGACCGGACTCCTCGCGGGCCAACGCGTCTCCGAACAGACTGCCGCCGCGGCTCTCCCCTGACGACCCGCCGGATCGGCGCTGAGACTTGTGGGACTGGTTACGGCGCGGCACTCCCCCAGTCTAGGTGGCGTCCTCCGCGCAATCCTTCCTCACTCAGAACAGCCGGAACTCGGTGCTCTCGGTTCCGCGCAGCGCCTCGTAATCGAGGACGAGGCAACGGATCCCGCGATCGGTGGCGAGCGTCTTCGCCTGCGGCTTGATCTGCTGCGCCGCGAACACGCCGGTGACCGGCGCCAGCAGTGGGTCGCGGTTCAGCAGTTCCAGGTAGCGCGTGAGCTGTTCGACGCCGTCGATCTCACCGCGGCGCTTGATCTCCACCGCCACCGTTGCGCCGTCCGCGTCGCGGCACAGCAGATCCACCGGTCCGATCGCGGTCATGTATTCACGGCGGATGAGGCTGTACCCGTCGCCGAGCGTCTCGACGTGCTCGGCCAGCAACTCCTGGAGATGCGCCTCGACGCCGTCCTTGACGAGACCGGGGTCGATGCCGAGTTCGTGGCTCGAATCGTGCTCGATCTCCTCGATGGTGATCCGCAGTTCCTCGCCGCCCTTGTTGGTCACCACCCACAACTGCTGTTCGGCGCCATCCGGGCCCGCACCGTCGGTGGTTTCGGAGAGCCAGCAGGGTGGGCTCATCCAGTTGAGCGGCTTGTACGCGCGGTCGTCGGCGTGGATGCTCACCGACCCGTCCGCCTTTATGAGCAGCAGTCGACGGGCCATCGGCAGATGGGACGTCAGACGACCGACGTAGTCGACACGGCAACGAGCAATGACAAGACGCACTCCGCCCACCCTAGTGGATCGAATCGGTCTACTCTCGAACGACTATGGACCCGCGCCGATCCGCCTCCACGCCGCTCGGATCCCGCCTGCTCGGAACGCCGTCCGAGGCGCCACGAATCCGGCGCATCAGGGTCCAGACGCTCTTGACGACGTCGCTGCTCGGCGCCAACCTGGTCGGCGCCGCGGTGGTCGCAATCCTCGTGACGTACGTGGTCCCGGGCCCGATGATGCTGGACGACGAGTTCCGCTTCCTCAACTTCGTCTTCGTTCCGGTGTACCTGGCGGTCGCGCTGCTCGTCGGCACCGTCAGGGGGACCAGACGCGCCCTGCACAGCCTCGAATGGATGATGCAGGACCGCACCCCGACCCGAGCTGAACAATTGGCGGCTCTCACCATGTCGTGGCGGTTGACGAAGATGCAGATCGGTCAGTGGACGATCGCCCTCGTCATCCTCACCACGTGCTACGGACTGGTCGAGCCGGAGGCGATTCCCAAGGTGGCCTTCACGATCGCCTTCGGCGGGCTCACCATCTGCGCGTTCAGTCACGTGTTCAGCGAGTTCGCGCTGCGGCCCGCCGCGGCCCGCGCGCTCGCCGCAGGAACCCGGCCCAGGATCCGGCTGGGCGGCGTCGTCGGGCGCACCATGCTTGCGTGGATCCTCGGCACGGGCGTACCGATGACAGGTCTTGTGATCGTCGCGATCTTCAGCTACTTCAACCGCGAGACCACGCGGGAGCAATTGATCGTGGCCATCGTCGGCCTCGGTGCCATCACGTTGATATTCGGGCTTCTGCTCATTCTCCTGTCGGCGCGCGCGACGGTCGCCCCGATCCGCGCGGTGAAGGCCGGCATGAGCCGCATCGAGGAGGGCGACCTGGACGCCGCGGTCGTCGTCTACGACGGCACCGAACTCGGCGAGCTGCAGTCCGGTTTCAACCGGATGGCCGACGGTCTGCGGGAGCGGGAACGGATCCGTGACCTGTTCGGGCGGCACGTGGGCCACGACGTCGCGGAGGCAGCGCTCGTCGAGCCCCCGCGTCTGGGCGGCGAGGAGCGTGAGGTCGCCATCTTCTTCGTCGATCTCGTCGGCTCCACCGAACTGGCCGCGACCCGACCCCCAGGGGAGGTCGTCGACCTCCTCAACCGCTTCTTCGAAGTCGTCGTCGACGAGGTGGATCGTCATGGTGGGTTCGTCAACAAGTTCGAAGGCGACGCGGCGCTCGCCATCTTCGGCGCACCCCGGGATCTCGACGACGCCGCCGGGCATGCCCTCGCGGCGGCACGCATGATTCGACGACGCCTCCTCGCGGAGGTCCCCGAGTGCTGCGCGGCCGTCGGTGTCGCCGCCGGAACCGCCGTCGCCGGCAACGTGGGTGCGCGAGAACGCTTCGAATACACCGTCATCGGCGACCCGGTCAACGAGGCCGCGCGACTGTCCGAGATCGCCAAGAACGAACCCGGCCGTCTGCTTGCATCGATGACGACGGTCGAGCGTGCCGGCACGAGCGAGGCAACGCTGTGGACGGCGGGCGACGAGGTGGTGCTCCGCGGACGCTCGCTTCCCACGCGCCTGGCGCATCCGATCGCGAAGACATCTCGGGGCGGGTCGCGTGACACGGTCTCGGATACTTCCGCCGTGTGATCGCAGCCCCTCATCCACGCAATGGCCGTGCCGTAGAGAATGGATGTGAAATGCCGGAAGGCCCCCACCAATGCTGGTGGGGGCCTTCCGGTTAACGGGTGTTCGGCGGTGTCCTACTCTCCCACACCCTGTCGAGTGCAGTACCATCGGCGCTGGAGGGCTTAGCTTCCGGGTTCGGAATGGGACCGGGCGTTTCCCCTCCGCTATGGCCGCCGTAACTCTATGAAACTGTCACACATTCAACACCCCGCCCGAACCCACAATCCCTCGGAGGGATCATGGTTGGGGGTGAATGGTATCTGTGTGTTGTTTCAGATACCGCACAGTGGACGCGTAGCTTCTTTGTGGTAAGTCCTCGGCCTATTAGTACCAGTCACCTCCACACATTACTGTGCTTCCAGTTCTGGCCTATCAACCCGGTGGTCTGCCGGGGGCCTTACCCCCTCGAGGGGGTGAGAAACCTCATCTTGGAACAGGCTTCCCGCTTAGATGCTTTCAGCGGTTATCCCTTCCGAACGTAGCTAACCAGCAGTGCTCCTGGCGGAACAACTGGCACACCAGAGGTTCGTCCGTCCCGGTCCTCTCGTACTAGGGACAGCCTTCCTCAAGTTTCTAACGCGCGCGGCGGATAGAGACCGAACTGTCTCACGACGTTCTAAACCCAGCTCGCGTGCCGCTTTAATGGGCGAACAGCCCAACCCTTGGGACCTACTCCAGCCCCAGGATGCGACGAGCCGACATCGAGGTGCCAAACCATCCCGTCGATATGGACTCTTGGGGAAGATCAGCCTGTTATCCCCGGGGTACCTTTTATCCGTTGAGCGACACCGCTTCCACTTGCCGGTGCCGGATCACTAGTCCCGACTTTCGTCCCTGCTCGACCTGTCAGTCTCACAGTCAAGCTCCCTTGTGCACTTGCACTCGACACCTGATTGCCAACCAGGCTGAGGGAACCTTTGGGCGCCTCCGTTACATTTTGGGAGGCAACCGCCCCAGTTAAACTACCCACCAGGCACTGTCCCTGAACCAGATCATGGTCCGAGGTTAGATGTCCAATACGATCAGAGTGGTATTTCAACAACGACTCCACGAACACTGGCGTGCCCGCTTCACAGTCTCCCACCTATCCTACACAAACCGAACCGAACACCAATACCAAGCTATAGTGAAGGTCCCGGGGTCTTTTCGTCCTGCCGCGCGTAACGAGCATCTTTACTCGTAATGCAATTTCGCCGAGTCTGTGGTTGAGACAGCAGAGAAGTCGTTACGCCATTCGTGCAGGTCGGAACTTACCCGACAAGGAATTTCGCTACCTTAGGATGGTTATAGTTACCACCGCCGTTTACTGGGGCTTAAATTCTCAGCTTCGCCATTACTGGCTAACCGGTCCTCTTAACCTTCCAGCACCGGGCAGGCGTCAGTCCGTATACATCGTCTTACGACTTCGCACGGACCTGTGTTTTTAGTAAACAGTCGCTTCTCTCTGGTCTCTGCGGCCCCACCCAGCTCAGGAAGCAAGTTCCGTCACCAGACGAGGCCCCCCTTCTCCCGAAGTTACGGGGGCATTTTGCCGAGTTCCTTAACCACAGTTATCTCGATCGCCTTAGTATTCTCTACCTGACCACCTGTGTCGGTTTGGGGTACGGGCCGTGTGAAAGCTCGCTAGAGGCTTTTCTCGGCAGCATAGGATCACTGAATTCGCCTCAATCGGCTACGCATCACGTCTCAGGCTGTATGTGACCCGGATTTGCCTAGGTCACGCCCTACACGCTTACACCAGTATTACCACTGACTGGCTCAGCTACCTTCCTGCGTCACCCCATCGCTTGGCTACTACCAGATCGGTTCACGCGCATCCACACACCGGAGAACCCGAAGGTTCGAAGGCGGCTTCAGGGCGCTTAGCATCACTGATTCACCAGGGGCGCGTTCACACGGGTACGGGAATATCAACCCGTTGTCCATCGACTACGCCTGTCGGCCTCGCCTTAGGTCCCGACTCACCCTGGGCGGATTAACCTGGCCCAGGAACCCTTGGTCATTCGGCGGACGAGTTTCTCACTCGTCTTTCGCTACTCATGCCTGCATTCTCACTCGTGCAGCCTCCACACCTGGATCACTCCGGCGCTTCCATGGCTGCACGACGCTCCCCTACCCATCCACACCACTGCACACAGGCCCGTAGACCCGCATGGGTGTTATGTGAATGCCGCGGCTTCGGCGGTGTACTTGAGCCCCGCTACATTGTCGGCGCAGGATCACTTGACCAGTGAGCTATTACGCACTCTTTCAAGGGTGGCTGCTTCTAAGCCAACCTCCTGGTTGTCTTCGCGACCCCACATCCTTTTCCACTTAGTACACGCTTAGGGGCCTTAGCCGGCGATCTGGGCTGTTTCCCTCTCGACTACGAAGCTTATCCCCCGCAGTCTCACTGCCGCGCTCTCACACTCTGGCATTCGGAGTTTGGCTGACGTCAGTAACCTTGTGGGGCCCATCGGCCATCCAGTAGCTCTACCTCCAGAGTGAAACACGCGACGCTGCACCTAAATGCATTTCGGGGAGAACCAGCTATCACGGAGTTTGATTGGCCTTTCACCCCTACCCACAGCTCATCCCCTCAGTTTTCAACCTAAGTGGGTTCGGGCCTCCACGACGTCTTACCGTCGCTTCACCCTGGCCATGGGTAGATCACTCCGCTTCGGGTCTAGAACATGCCACTACAAACGCCCTATTCGGACTCGCTTTCGCTACGGCTACCCCACACGGGTTAACCTCGCGACATGCCGCTAACTCGCAGGCTCATTCTTCAAAAGGCACGCCATCACCCACCCACCAAAGTGGCGCAGGCTCTGACGGATTGTAAGCGCACGGTTTCAGGTACTATTTCACTCCCCTCCCGGGGTACTTTTCACCTTTCCCTCACGGTACTAGTCCGCTATCGGTCACCAGGGAGTATTCAGGCTTATCGGGTGGTCCCGACAGATTCACAGCAGATTTCACGGGCCCGCTGCTACTCGGGTGTCCGTCACGACAGTCACCATGTTTTCGTCTACGGGACTCTCACCCTCTACGACAGGCCGTTCCAGACCACTTCGACTAACACGATGATTTCTCACTGTCGGCCAATCCGGCAGAATTGACAAGACGGATCCCACAACCCCACGAATGCAACGCCCGCCGGCTATCACACACCCATGGTTTAGCCTCTTCCGCTTTCGCTCGCCACTACTCACGGAATCACATGTTGTTTTCTCTTCCTGTGGGTACTGAGATGTTTCACTTCCCCACGTTCCCTCCACACGCCCTATATATTCAGGCGCGGGTAACCACACATCACTGTGGCTGGGTTTCCCCATTCGGACATCCTCGGATCTCAGCTCGGTTGACAGCTCCCCGAGGCTTATCGCAGCCTCCTACGTCCTTCATCGGCTCCTGGTGCCAAGGCATCCACCGTACGCTCTTAAACACTTACAACAAAGATGCTCGCGTCCACTGTGCAGTTCTCAAACAACACACAACACCCGAACTCATGTGGCACCAGCCGGCACTCTCGCACCGCGGTATGACCACGCCCAGGTCTTGTCGTTCCTTCCTTCGAGAAGATCACTCACGTGTTCTCTCAGGACCCAACAGTATGCCGATATAACTCTCTTCCCACCAGCACTCGGGCCGGCAGTAGTGAAGAAGAATACTTGTCAGTGTTCCACCCATGAGCACCACCGGATTACATGTGAATCCGAAATGGCTCTGCCCTCACACGCTCCCCGACTCTTCGGGGTGTGTGGGGAGATGCTCCTTAGAAAGGAGGTGATCCAGCCGCACCTTCCGGTACGGCTACCTTGTTACGACTTCGTCCCAATCGCCGATCCCACCTTCGACGGCTCCCTCCACAAGGGTTAGGCCACCGGCTTCGGGTGTTACCGACTTTCATGACGTGACGGGCGGTGTGTACAAGGCCCGGGAACGTATTCACCGCAGCGTTGCTGATCTGCGATTACTAGCGACTCCGACTTCACGGGGTCGAGTTGCAGACCCCGATCCGAACTGAGACCGGCTTTAAGGGATTCGCTCCACCTCACGGTATCGCAGCCCTCTGTACCGGCCATTGTAGCATGTGTGAAGCCCTGGACATAAGGGGCATGATGACTTGACGTCGTCCCCACCTTCCTCCGAGTTGACCCCGGCAGTCTCCTGCGAGTCCCCGCCATTACGCGCTGGCAACACAGGACAAGGGTTGCGCTCGTTGCGGGACTTAACCCAACATCTCACGACACGAGCTGACGACAGCCATGCACCACCTGTATACCGACCACAAGGGGGGCCGTATCTCTACGGCTTTCCGGTATATGTCAAACCCAGGTAAGGTTCTTCGCGTTGCATCGAATTAATCCACATGCTCCGCCGCTTGTGCGGGCCCCCGTCAATTCCTTTGAGTTTTAGCCTTGCGGCCGTACTCCCCAGGCGGGGCGCTTAATGCGTTAGCTACGGCACGGATCCCGTGGAAGGAAACCCACACCTAGCGCCCACCGTTTACGGCGTGGACTACCAGGGTATCTAATCCTGTTCGCTACCCACGCTTTCGCTCCTCAGCGTCAGTTACTGCCCAGAGACCCGCCTTCGCCACCGGTGTTCCTCCTGATATCTGCGCATTTCACCGCTACACCAGGAATTCCAGTCTCCCCTGCAGTACTCAAGTCTGCCCGTATCGCCCGCAAGCTTGGGGTTGAGCCCCAAGTTTTCACGGACGACGCGACAAACCGCCTACGAGCTCTTTACGCCCAGTAATTCCGGACAACGCTCGCACCCTACGTATTACCGCGGCTGCTGGCACGTAGTTGGCCGGTGCTTCTTCTGCAGGTACCGTCACTCTCGCTTCGTCCCTGCTGAAAGAGGTTTACAACCCGAAGGCCGTCATCCCTCACGCGGCGTCGCTGCATCAGGCTTTCGCCCATTGTGCAATATTCCCCACTGCTGCCTCCCGTAGGAGTCTGGGCCGTGTCTCAGTCCCAGTGTGGCCGGTCGCCCTCTCAGGCCGGCTACCCGTCGTCGCCTTGGTAGGCCATTACCCCACCAACAAGCTGATAGGCCGCGGGCCCATCCTGCACCAGTAAACCTTTCCAACCCCCGCCATGCGACAGGAGCTCATATCCGGTATTAGACCCAGTTTCCCAGGCTTATCCCAGAGTGCAGGGCAGATCACCCACGTGTTACTCACCCGTTCGCCACTCGTGTACCCCCGAAGGGGCCTTACCGTTCGACTTGCATGTGTTAAGCACGCCGCCAGCGTTCGTCCTGAGCCAGGATCAAACTCTCCGTTGAAGACTCAAGATTGGCCGGCAAAACCGGCAATCAGTCATAGACATCGAGTCAAATCACTAGCAAAATAAACTCAAACTAGCTGTTTGCGCTGACCATCCCAGACGGAAGAATGAGACAATCAGCAAATACCCACCACAAAAAGTGGTGGAGTACCAAAAATTGGCACTGACATTCATCGACACACTGTTGAGTTCTCAAAGAACACGCACACACCATCACTCGAAACACACAGTTTCTCGTTCCGAGGCAACCGTTCCAGCTTAGCCCACCCGAGAGTCGAGTGCAAACTCGCTTCCCTTCCGGGCCACCCGGAGGCGGTACAACCACCCTACACACGGCAGGATCGTCGACCAACTTCCGGGAATATCAGGCGCTCCCCGTACAACCTCGTTTTCCCTCGCTGACCAGTGAAGGTCGCGGCCGGGTCGGTGTCCGTGTCGCTCTGACCTGGAATAAGTTACGCGAGGGTGAACGGAGCGTCAAACGGCCTGGTGGGAAGGATTCGGGACGTCGTTTTCCCAGGTCATCAAGCGCGAACGACCGCGGCCACGGCCGAATGCTCGACTGTGATGCCGGGCACAGCGCTCATTGCCCGTCTCCTTCGTCCGAGACTCGACGGATGTCCCCGCCCAATCCGACCAGGTCCTCGACGAATCTGGGGTAGCCGCGATCGATGTGGTAGACGTCGTGCACTTCTGTCACCCCGTCCGCGACGAGCCCCGCAAGCACCAGGCCAGCGCCGGCACGGATGTCCGAGGACCACACCGGGGCGCTCGACAGCTCCTCCACTCCCCGGATGACGGCATGGTGCCCGTCGGTGCGTGCATCCGCACCCAGGCGGATCATCTCTTCCACGAACCGGAATCGCGCCTCGAAGACATTCTCGGTGATCATCGACGTGCCGTCCGCGATCGCCGCGAGCCCGATCGCCATCGGCTGCAGGTCTGTCGGGAATCCCGGGTACGGGAGGGTCGCGAAGTTCACGGCCTGCGGACGACCGGTCTGCACCACGCGGAAACCATCGGCCTCGGTGGTGATCTGCGAACCGGCCGCGCGCAACTTGTCGAGCACGAGACTGAGGTGCTTCGGGTTCACGCCGCGGACGAGCACGTCCCCCCGCGTCATCGCTGCAGCGATACCCCAGGTGGCCGCGACGATCCGGTCGCCGATGACCCGGTGCGACGTGGGCTGCAAGCGGTCGACGCCGCGAATGGTCAGCGTCGTCGAGCCGGCGCCGGAGACCTTCGCACCCATCCGGTTCAGCATGTTGCACAGGTCCACGATCTCCGGCTCGCGCGCCGCGTTGTCGATGATCGTCTCTCCCCTGGCCAGTACGGCAGCCATGAGAATGTTCTCGGTCGCCCCCACCGACGGGAACGCCAGGCGGATGTTGGCCCCGTACAGGTCGTCGGCCTCCGCGACGACGCAGCCGTGCTCGATCTCGCTGTGCGCACCGAGGAGGCGAAGTCCTGACTGGTGCATGTCGAGGGGGCGCGAACCGATCGCGTCTCCACCGGGAAGCGCCACGACTGCCTTGTGGCATCGCGCGACCAGCGGACCGAGGACACACACCGACGCTCGGAACTGCCGGACGGCCGCGAAGTCCGCGTGGTACTTCGGCTGCGCCGGTGTCGTAATCCTCGCGACGTCCCCCTCGAGCGACACGTCGCAGCCCAGTCCGCGCAGTACATCGGCCATCAGCGGCACGTCGAGGATGTCGGGACAATTCTCGATGACGGTCGTGCCCTCGGCGAGCAGAGCCGCGGCCATCAGTTTCAGGACGCTGTTCTTCGCGCCGCCCACCGACACCTCACCGACGAGTCGGTTCCCACCAGCGACAAGAAAGCGTTCACTCACAGTCGAACAGCCTAGCCAGGACAACGCCGGACCTGCCGAGCGGTACCGTTGCCCCATGGCTGTTCACTTGACGCGGATTTACACCCGGACCGGCGACGACGGCACTACCGGGCTGAGCGATTTCTCCCGCGTGTCCAAGAACGATCCACGGCTCATCGCGTACGCGGACTGCGACGAAACGAACGCGAGCATCGGCGTCGCTCTCGCACTCGGCACCCCGCCCGAGGAGATCGTCGACGTGCTCCGCCAGGTCCAGAACGACCTGTTCGACGCCGGCGCGGATCTCTCGACGCCGGTCGTTCCGGACCCCAAATACCCGCCGCTGCGCGTGACCGAGGCCTACATCGAACGCCTCGAAGGATGGTGCGACGAGTTCAACGAGCGCCTCGAACCGCTGCACTCGTTCATCCTGCCGGGCGGCACCCCGCTCGGGGCCCTGCTCCATTCGTCGCGCACGATCGCCCGACGCGCGGAACGCTCCGCCTGGGCGGCCGTCGAGGCCAGCCCCGACGACACCAACACCCTGCCCGCGAAGTACCTCAATCGCCTGTCGGACCTGTTGTTCATCGTCAGCCGACTCGCCAATCCGGGCGGAGACGTCCTGTGGAAGCCCGGCGCCGGCAGGTCCTGACCCCCGCGCAACGCAAAAGGGAGGCCGACAGGCCTCCCTTTTCTGTTCCCGCACCGCGGTCCGTCACGCGGGACGTCCCCGCAACGACCGTCCGTCCGGCCTCGACTCCACCCATGAAAGGAAGGCGGTCAAGGCGCCCCGGTCGAGGGCTATCTCGTACGTGTCGTCACCGTCGGAGATCTCGAGAATCACGATCTCGTCGGTCATGATGTCGTACTCGTTGCCGACGGGGCCGCGACGGGAACCGACCTCGATCCCCTGCCGACTCAATCGGGAGTCCGGTCCGGGCCGCAGGCTCGACAGCTTGAAGAAGACCAGTGAACCTTCCCCGTACCGGACGACCCCGTGTCGCCAACCACTTCCACCGGGAGCCGGGGTCACTCGCAGAATCGCCGCCGTGCCACCCCGTCGCAGAACGGCGAGGCGATACACGAAAGCCGCGACGAAGGCCGCGAGCAGCACAACCAGAATGATGAGAACAACCATTCCGATCGTCACTACTCGTCGGCTCCGTCGCGGCTCGTCGTGGACTGACTACGCGCGCTCGACGGCGCGCAGCTGACCCTTGGCGATCGCGATCGCCTCGAGATCCTCGGTGGTCTCGGCCAGGACGGCCTTGGCCGCCTCGACGTCGACATCATGCGCCATGTCAGCGGACTCGGCCAGGATCGTCACCGTGGTGGCGGTCACCGAGAGGAAGCCACCGTGCACCGCGGCGACCACGCGCTCGCCGTCGACGGTCGTGATCGCAACCACGCCGCCTTCGACGAGCTGGCCGAGGACCGGCTCGTGCCCGGGCATGACACCGATCTCACCCTCGGTCGTCTGGGCGCTGACCAGCTTCGCCGATCCCGACCAGAGTCGCTGCTCGACGGCAACGAGTTCAACGGTCATCTCAGCCATGTCGGTCTACTTCCCGGCGATCTTCTTGGCAGCGGCCTCGACGTCGTCGAGTCCACCGCAGCTGTTGAACGCCTGCTCGGGCAGGTGATCGAACTCGCCCTTGCAGACGCGGTCGAACGCCTCGATGGTGTCGCGCAGCGGCACGACCGAACCGGGCTCACCGGTGAACTTCTCGGCGACGATGAAGTTCTGGCCGAGGAACTTCTGCAGACGGCGGGCGCGGCCGACGAGGACCTTGTCCTCTTCCTGCAGCTCGTCCATACCGAGGATGGCGATGATGTCCTGCAGCTCCTTGTACTTCTGCAGGATCCGCTTGACCTCGTTCGCGACGCGGAAGTGCTCGGCACCGACGATGCCGGGCTCCAGGATGCGCGAGGTCGACGTCAGCGGGTCCACAGCGGGGTAGATACCCATCTGCGAAATCGGACGCGAGAGCTCGGTGGTGGCATCGAGGTGCGCGAAGGTCGTGGCCGGCGCCGGGTCGGTGTAGTCGTCGGCGGGGACGTAGATCGCCTGCAGCGAGGTGATCGAACGGCCACGGGTCGAGGTGATGCGCTCCTGGAGCTCACCCATCTCGTCCGCCAGCGTGGGCTGGTAACCGACGGCCGAAGGCATACGACCCAGCAGGGTCGAAACCTCGGAACCGGCCTGCGTGAAGCGGAAGATGTTATCGATGAACAGCAGCACGTCCTGGCCCTGGACATCGCGGAAGTACTCCGCCATGGTCAGCGCGGACAGGGCGACGCGCATACGCGTTCCCGGCGGCTCGTCCATCTGGCCGAAGACAAGGGCGGTGTCCTGGAGGACGCCCATCTCTTCCATCTCGAGGTGAAGGTCGGTGCCCTCACGGGTGCGCTCACCGACGCCGGCGAACACCGAGGTGCCGGAGAACTCACGCGCGATACGGGTGATCATCTCCTGGATCAGAACGGTCTTGCCGACACCGGCACCACCGAACAGACCGATCTTGCCGCCCTTGACGTACGGGGTCAGCAGGTCGATGACCTTGATGCCGGTCTCGAGGATCTCGGTCTTGCCCTCGAGCTGATCGAAGGCCGGGGGCTTGCGGTGGATGCCCCACTGCTCGCCGTCGCGACCTGTGCCCGGGGCGTCGAGGCAGTCACCGAGGGCGTTGAACACGTGGCCCTTGACGACGTCGCCGACGGGAACCGAGATCGGCTTGCCGGTGTCGTTGACAGCAGCGCCGCGGACCAGGCCGTCGGTGGGCTGCATCGAGATGGTGCGGACCAGGTTGTCGCCCAGGTGCTGCGCAACCTCGAGGGTCAGCGTCTTCGCCACCGACGGGAGGGTGACCTCCGAGTGCAGGGCGTTGAACAGGTCGGGAACATGGCCGCGCGGGAACTCAACGTCCACAACGGGACCGATGACCCGCACGACCCGGCCGGACGTGGTGTCCGCGCCGTTCGCGTTGGTTTGGGTTACTGCTGCGGTCATGTGCTAGTCACTTCCTGCGCTCGAGGCCAGCGCATTCGCGCCACCGACGATCTCGCTGATTTCCTGGGTGATCTGGGCCTGGCGAGCCTGGTTTGCCTGACGGCTCAGGGTGTTCACCAGTTCGTTCGCATTATCCGTCGCGGCCTTCATGGCGGTACGACGGGCGGCAGACTCCGAGGCGGCGGAGTCCAGCAGCGCCGAGTAGATACGCGTGCTCACGTACTTCGGCAGCAGGGCCGACAGCAACGTGCCGGCCTCGGGCTCGAAATTGTAGACCGCGCTCGGACCCGACTTGCCGTCGTGCTGGCCGTTGGACAGCATGTCCTCGCCCAGCTCGATGTGATCGTCCGTGTAATCGACCTCGAGCGGAGCCATCCGCCGGACTTCCGGCTTCTGGGTGAGCATCGAGACGAAGCGCGTGTAGACGATATGGAGTTCGTCGACGCCCTCGATCGTGCCCTCGCCGTTCGGCGCCTCGACCTCGGCGCCGGAACCGGCCATGAACAGCTCGACCAGGTGACGGCTCGCCTTGGCGGCATCCGCGTACCCGGGCTCCTGGGAGAAGCCCGTCCACGCACCACCGATCTTGCGGCCGCGGAACGTGTAGTAACCGAGGCCCTTGGAACCGAGCACGTAGATCACGGGCTCCTTGCCCTCGGAGCGCAGCAGCTGGAACAGCTCCTCCGCTTCCTTGAGGGCGTTGGAGTTGTAACCGCCGCACATACCGCGGTCACTGGTCACGACCAGGACGGCAGCACGCTTCGGGTTCGCCCGCTCGTTGAGCAGCGGGTGGTCGAGCGACGCCGAGGCGCTGGCCAGCTCGGAGAGCACCTTGGTGATCTCCTCCGCGTACGGCTTGGAAGCCGCGACACGGGCCTGCGCCTTGGTGATGCGCGAGGTGGCGATCAGTTCCTGCGCCTTGGTGATCTTCTTGGTCGAGTTGACCGACTTGATGCGAGAACGCAGTTCGCGGATGCTTGCCATCGATCGATCACTCTCCCTTCGGGTGACGCTGAGTCATGGGGACCACGCTCACTTGCTGACAGTGGTGCGCTTGACGGTGACCTTCTCCTGGCCGACCTCGGAGGCGTCGAGAGCCTCGGCCTCGGCCTCGTTGACGACACGGCTGCCGTCGGAGGCGAGGAAGCCTGCCTTGAACTTCTCGGTCGCAGCCGTCAGGGTCGCGATCGAGGCGTCGTCGAGAGCCTTGCCGCCCTTGATGGCCTCGTAGACGCTGCCCGCGTTGCGGTGCAGGTCGTCGAGGAGCTCGGCCTCGAAGCGGCGCACGTCGGCGACGGGTACCGAGTCGAACACACCCTCACCGGCGAGGTAGATCGAGATGATCTGGTCCTCGACCGCGATCGGCGAGTACTGGTCCTGCTTGAGCAGCTCGACCAGACGCTGGCCGCGCTCGAGCTGAGCCTTCGAAGCGGCATCGAGGTCCGAAGCGAAGGCCGAGAAGGCCTCGAGCTCACGGAACTGCGCGAGCTCCAGACGCAGCGAACCGGAGACCTTCTTCATGCCCTTGGTCTGCGCGGCGCCACCGACGCGGGAAACCGAGATACCGACGTTGATCGCGGGGCGGATGCCCTTGTTGAACAGGTCGGACTCGAGGAAGACCTGACCGTCGGTGATCGAGATGACGTTGGTCGGGATGTACGCCGAGACGTCGTTGGCCTTGGTCTCGATGATCGGCAGAGCCGTCAGCGAACCGCCACCGAGCTCGTCGGACAGCTTGGCCGAACGCTCCAGCAGACGCGAGTGCAGGTAGAAGACGTCACCCGGGTAGGCCTCACGTCCCGGCGGACGACGCAGCAGCAGCGAGATGGCGCGGTACGCCTCGGCCTGCTTGGTCAGGTCGTCGAACACGATGAGGACGTGCTTGCCCTGGTACATCCAGTGCTGGCCGATGGCCGAACCGGTGTACGGGGCGAGCCACTTGAAGCCGGCGGAGTCCGAAGCCGGGGCAGCGACGATGGTGGTGTACTCCATCGCGCCCTGCTCCTCGAGCGCCTGCTTGACGCCGGCGATGGTGGAGCCCTTCTGGCCGATGGCGACGTAGATGCAGCGGACCTGCTGCTTCGGGTCGCCGGTCGCCCAGTTCGCCTTCTGGTTCAGGATGGCGTCGACACAGACCGCGGTCTTACCGGTCTTGCGGTCGCCGATGACGAGCTGACGCTGTCCGCGGCCGATCGGGGTCATGGCGTCGATGGCCTTGATACCGGTCTGCAGCGGCTCCTCGACGGGCTGACGCTCGAGCACCGTGGCGGCCTGCAGCTCGAGGGCGCGGGTCTCGGTGGTCTCGATGTCGCCGAGGCCGTCGATCGGCCGACCCAGCGGGTCGACGACGCGGCCCAGGTAGCCGTCGCCGACCGGCACCGACAGAACGTCGCCGGTCCGCTTGACTTCCTGGCCCTCTTCGATGTGCTCGTAGTCACCCAGGACGACGGCACCGATCTCGGTGGCGTCCAGGTTCAGTGCAACACCGAGCACGCCGCCCGGGAACTCCAGCAGCTCGTTGGCCATCGCCGACGGCAGGCCGGTGATGTGAGCGATGCCGTCGCTGGTGTCGGACACCACGCCGACCTCCTCGCGGGAGGCCTCCGGTGAGTAGCTCGCGGTGTAGTTCTCGATCGCGCTACGGATCTCGTCGGAGGAGATCGTCAGCTCCGCCATGTTTTTCCTGCTCTCGGTATCTGGTCTTCGAAAAGATCGGGAGTATGTGTTCGGTCGTCGGCTACTTGAAGGTCTTGCGCAGGGCAGCGAGGCGACCGGCCGCGCTCCCGTCGATGACCTCGTGGCCCACCCGGACGACCATGCCGCTGAGGAGTGCCGGATCGACCTCCACATGCACGGTGACGGGCTTGCCGTAGGTGCGGGTCAGCGTCGCCGCGAGCCGCTCGACCTGCTCGCTCGACAACGTCGAGGCGCTGCGAACATGCGCAACGGCCTTGTCTCGGAGCGCCGCGGCCAGGGCCGACAGCTCGTCGAACGCATCCGCCGGAGCGGTGCGCAGGCGACCCACAGCCTGGATGGCAAGAGCCTCCGTGATTGCGGTGACCTTGCCGTACAGCAGCTTCGACAGCAGCTCTCGCTTGGCGGCGACGGGCGTCGAACGATCCGAAAGGACCTGCTCCAGCTGCGGATTGCCGGCAACGATGCGGCCGAGACGGAAGAGCTCGTCCTCGACCGTGTCGCTCTGGCTCTGATCCGCTGCGGCACGGAGCAGGGACTCACGCCCAACCGTGACCAGCGAGTTCAGCAGATCCGCCGTGCTCGACCAGTCCTGGCCCGCGGCGGCCTCGAGGGCTGCCAGCGCCTCGGCGCCGACCTTCCCCGAGAACACCTGGCGGGCCAGGCCCTGTCGACCAGCGGCAGGCGTGGACGCGTCGGCCAGAGCACTCCGGAGAGTGCGCTGACCGTCGAGAACCTCGACCACCGAGAACAGCTCGGATCCGGCCTGCGCCGCGGCCGCAGTGGCCGCGCCGGGGGAAACGGAATCCAACGCCGCGGTGAGCGCAGCACGAGTCTGCGTCAGGGCTTCACGGCTCGCTGCGTACATGGTGCTCACTTTCCTGCTGCGGAATCGGCGCTGACTGCGTCCAGCTCGTTGAGGAAGCGATCGACCGTTCCGGCGCGCTTGACGTCGTCGGCGAGCGACTCTCCGATGACCTTCTCGGCCAGGTCGACCGCGGTCTTACCGAGGTCGGCCCGCAGCTCGGTCACGATCTGCTGCCGCTGAGCGACGAGCTGGCTGTGACCGGCGGCGACGATGCGGTCGCTCTCCTCCTGGGCCTGTGCCTTCATCTCGGAGATGATCTGCTGGCCCTGAGTACGTGCTTCCTCGCGGATCTGTGCGGCCTCGGTGCGAGCCTCGGCGAGCTGGGCGTGGTACTGCTCCAGCGCGGCCTTGGCCTCAGCCTGAGCCTCTTCGGCCCGCTTGATGCCGCCGTCGATCTGCTCGGTGCGCTCGGCGAGAACCTTCTGGAACATCGGAAGAACGAACTTCCAGAAGACGAACCCGACGACCACCAGGGCAACGATCGACCAAGTGATGTCATACGTCGCGGGCAGGAGGGGGTTGTGATCCTCCCCCTCGGCCGCGAGCAATGCGATGGTGGTTGACATGGTGTGTTCTTAGAAAATGAAGCCGGCGACGAGACCGATCAGCGCCAGGGCCTCGGTGAATGCGATACCGAGGAACATCGTGGTGCGAACCTGGCCGGCCATCTCGGGCTGACGGACCATGCCCTCGATCGCCTTACCGACGACGATACCCACGCCGATGCCGGGGCCGATGGCTGCGAGACCGTAGCCGACAGCGCCGAGACCCTTGAAGGTGGTCTCTTCCTGCGCGAGGACCTCGACTGCCTGAAGCGCAACGCTCATGTGGTGTTCCGTTCCCTTTCTGTTGCCCACCGCCGGTCGGCGAATGGGGCAGGTCTAACGATGTGAGTGGTCAGTGCGAGTCGGCGTGGAGCGCCAAATCGATATACACGGCGGTGAGCAGCGCGAAGACGTACGCCTGCAGACCGATCACCAGCAGCTCGAAGAAGGTGAAGGCGACGCCCGCGATGATCGACGGCACGCCGAAGATCACCTGGAAGCCTCCGGCCGTGAAGAAGAAGTACTGCGTAGCACCGAAGAACAGCACGAGCAGGATGTGCCCGGCCAGCATGTTGGCCATGAGTCGGACCATCAGCGTGAACGGCCGCAGCACGAACGTCGAGATGAACTCGATCGGGATCAACAGGAAGTGCAGCGGAAGCGGCACGCCCGGCACCACGATGCTGGACTTCACGTACTTGAAGAAGCCGTACTTCTTGATGCCCACGTAGTTGAAGGTGATGTAGGCCAGTGCCGCCAGCACGAGCGGCATGCCGATTCGTGCGTTCGGCGAGATGTTCAGGAAGGGCGTGACGCTCGCGAGGTTGCTGGCCAGCACGATGAAGAAGATGGTCGTGATGACCGGCAGGAAGCGCTTGCCCTGCTCCTTGCCCAGGATCTCTTCCGCGATGTTGATCCGCACGAAATCGAGCGCGTACTCGCCGACGTTCTGGACACCGCGCGGAACGATCTTCGGGCTCCGCATCGCGATGATGAAGAACACTGCCACCAGCGCCGACATCAACAGACGGATCAGCATCAGACGGTCGAGTTCGAAGATCGTGCCCTCGAACAGCACTGCGGGCGGGTAGAAATCATCGAGTGACGGCGGATGGTATTCACCCGCGGCCATGAAGGTGACGCTCAGCGGTCTCTCCCGTAGTCGGCCGCAGGCATCGCTGTCTGCGGTTCGATCGGACATTGACGATCTAACAAGTCGACCAGGTCGGCTCGCGTATTCGTCAGCAGCTGGAGACTCGGGCGAACCCGTCCTGGCGTCTGTCGGTGTCGGCGACTGTCGTCGACTCGGCAACTGGAGGGTGGTTCCGCCCAAATCTGAAATTCGGACAACTCCGACAGCCTCTGTCGCCTGCAAGCGTTACCGAGACGCCAGGTCATCTGGACTTTCCCGGCATCTGCGCACTTGCTTGGACCAGAGACTATCAAGACATCTACGACGTTGTGTAGACGGGGTACCCCAAAACTGCAGAAAACGCCTCGTCCCATGCGTCAGGCAGCGTCCGATTCGGTGTCGGGTTCGTGGGGTGTCACGTACGGGACCTTGGTCTGGAGCACGCCGTAGGTCTCGGCGCCGAGAACGACGACGAGCGAGAGAACGATGACGATCACCATCGCCTGGCGGTTGTAGAAATCCAGGGGGTCGAGGATCGCGAGCACGGTGATGGCCAGGATCATCTTGAGGAGCCAGCTACCCAGCAGGACCGCGCCGGCAGTGACGGCCGGCAGTTTGGCGGTGAGGAGCACGACCAGGACGGTGCACAGGATGAAGCCGCCGCCGACGGCAGCGCCGAGCAGAGCGCCCCACAGTCCGGCGACGCCGGCGAACAGGCTGGCGATGATCACGCCGCCGACGGCGAGCACGAGCAGGCCGAGCACGCCGTAGCGAAGGCCACGGCGGAGTGCCGCCGTGGGATCGGTCGAATAGGGCTCTGGGGTGGAAGTCACGGCTCCCAGGTTAGAGGAACGCTCGGGGTGGGCCGCTCCCCCTGCCCCGGCTACCGGCGACTGTCCTGCCGGAGCCCACGCCAGGACGGCACCGCGGTGACCACCAGGGCGAAGACCAGGCCGCCGGCGACGAGCAGCACCACGATCCGCCTGTCGATCAGCGACGATCCGACCGCCCCGAACGCCAGTACCGCCACCCACAAGTAGATGAGCAGGACCACGCGACGGTGCGAATGGCCGATCTGCAGGAGGCGATGATGCAGGTGCATCTTGTCGGGGCTGAACGGGCTGACCCCGGCCCGCGTGCGCCGGATGACCGCGAGGAGCAGGTCGAGGATCGGGATGAACATCACCGCGCCGACCAGCAACAGCGGCGAGAGCAGACCGAGGAGATCCCGAGAACCGTAGGCGGTGAAGCTGATCCGCCCGGATGCGCTGGTCGACACCGCGGCCAGGGTGAGCCCGATGAGCATCGACCCGGAGTCGCCCATGAAGATCCGGGCCGGCTGGAAATTGTGGGGAAGGAAACCGAGACATGCGCCGGCCAACGCCGCCGCGATCATCGCGGGTGGGTAGACCCCGACGTCGCCGCCCTGGTCGTGCAGGATTCCCACCGAGAACGCACAGATCGCCAGCGAGGCGATGAGCCCGAGACCGGCCGCGAGCCCGTCGAGCCCGTCGACGAAGTTCATCGCATTGATCATCACGACGGCGACCGCGACGGTGACCAGGCCCGCCTGGAGCTGATCGAGAATCACGGTGCTGCTCTCGCCGAACGGCAACGGGATCAGGTACCAGCTCACCCCCATGACCACGAGGATGCCCGCGGCGGTCACCTGCCCGACGAACTTGGTGAGCGCGTCGAGCCCCCACCGGTCGTCGATCACACCGACCAGCACGATCACGAACCCCGCCACCAGGACCGCGGCGATGTCCCGCGAGAACTCGAATCCTCGCGTCAGCGCGGGCAGTTGACCGGCGAAGAGCAACGCGACGAGCATGCCGGCGTACATGCCGATCCCGCCGAGTCGGGGCGTCGGTTCGACGTGGACGTCGCGGTCGCGCGGGATGGCGACGGCACCGAAGCGGATCGCGAGCCTCCGGACGAGGCCGGTTCCGAGGAATGTGACGACGGCGGCCGTCAGCATCACGAGCAGCAACTCGCGCAGCGGCACGCCCGCGCCGTTGCCGGCCTGGGCGAGCGCCAGCACCGCCGTATCTGCAGAACTCACCTCGACGACGCTACCGGCCGACGAGCCGGGAACCGGGATTGACCAGGACGAGTCCGCTCACCGTCAGGCTCCTCCCAGCAGGCTTTCCGGTGTCACCCCGAGTACCTCGGCGACGTCCGCGGTCGGCACCGCACCCTCGCGCAGGATCCGGATCTCGTCGCCGGTGAGGTCGACGATCGTGGACGCCACCGCGTGAGTCGCCGGGCCGCCGTCGAGGTAGACGCTCGCCGCTCCGCCCAACTGGTCACGCGCCTCGTCGACCGTGGTGGCCGGCGGGCGCCCCGAGATGTTGGCGCTCGACACCGCCATCGGTCCGACGTCGCGCAGCAACTCGAGCGCCACCGGGTGCAGCGGCATCCGGAGCATCACCGTGCCACGGCTGTCGCCGAGGTCCCATGCGAGCGAAGGCGCCTGCTGGACAACGATGCTCAGCCCGCCGGGCCAGAACGCCTTGATCAGCTCACGCGCCTGCGGACGAACGGAGTAGACCAGACCGTCGATGGTGTTCCAGGAACCGACCAGCACGGGCACCGGCATGTCCCGACCGCGTCCCTTGGCCCGGAGCAGGCTCGCGACGGCATCGCCGTCGAAGGCGTCGGCGCCGAGACCGTACACGGTGTCCGTCGGGAGGACGACCAGCCGGCCGGCCTTGAGGGAGTTCTTCGCGGCGGTCAGTCCGGCTTCACGATTGTCGGGTTGCTTGCAGTCGTAGACAGTGCTCACGCACCCATCCTTTCACTCACGCCGCGGGCGCCCTCACCGTGCCGCCTCGACGTCGGTCGCGACACGGTGCGCGACGACGAAACGAGGCCGGCCCGCGAGGTCGGGGTGCTCGACGACTCGGTCGAAGACGCGGCGGGCGCGGAACAACTCGGCCACCTGGTCACCGTTGGTGTCGTCGTGCTCGATACCCACGGCTCCCCCGATGCGCAGCCAGCGTGCGATGTTGTTGATCATCGGCTTGATCACCGAGAGCCCGTCGGCGCCGCCGAAGAGTGCGGTGTGCGGGTCGTGATCGGCCACCTCGGGATCGAGCACCGCACCTTCGGGAATGTAGGGCGGGTTCGACACGACGAGGTCCACCCCGCCCTCGAGTTCGGTGAGCAGCGCCCGATCGGTGACGTCGCCCTGCACGAGGTTGATCGGTGTGTCACCGGCGTCGCGCCTGCGGTCCGCGTTGCGGCGCGCCCAGGCGAGGGCCTGCGGCTGCAGTTCGACGGCGTGCACGACAGCGTCGGGGCGAGCGTGAGCGATCGCGAGGGCGAGGGCACCGGTGCCGGTGCACAGGTCCAGGACGACGGGCGCCCGCAGTCCGCTTGCCTCGAGGTGCGCGAGGGCCCACGCGAGGAGCAGTTCGGTCTCCGGTCTCGGAACGAACACGCCGGGGCCGACTTCGAGCGAAACGTTACCCATCGCGGTCGATCCGGTGATGTGCTGCAACGGAATTCGTTGCACTCGCCGAGCGACGAGCTCCCGATATTCCTCGATGACGGACGGGTCAACCAGCGGCACCAGCCCCAGCCGGGTCCGTTCGACACCGAGCACGTGCGCAGCGAGAAGTTCGGCGTCCACCCGCGCCGACGGCACGCCGGCGCGCTCCAACTCGGCGGCTGCCTCGATGATGGCCAGACGGATGGGTTGTCGACTCACGGGCTACAGCCTGCCACGTCGGTCACGGCCACAGCACGGATAGGTGCCGGACAGCTTGCGACCGGCCTCGTCCGGCCGTGGTGGCGATAGAATACGACCGGTCTGGTCATCGTCAGGCCGAGGTCGGACGAAGGAACGTCCCATGTTCTCCGCCACAGCGGCGCGCATCCTCGCCGCCGCAGCCTTCACAGTCACAGCGTCGATCGGACCGGGACTCGCCTACGCCGCTCCGTTCGACGTCCAGCCGGCGCCCGCGATCTGTCCCGGCGGGATGGGCGTTGCCGACGCCACTCCCCTTCCCGGCGGACGGCTCGCGATCAGCGTCGACGAACCTCCACCGGCGGGCGGAGGTCGGGTCGTGTGGGTCAACAACTCCACGGGCGCCAACGGCATCGCGACGCTCACCAACACCGGCAGCCGCGCCGAGTTCGTCGCGGCCACCGGTCCCGGTGTCGTCACGACCGTGTTGGACGGGGTCTACACCAACGGCGCGGGCCAGCCGTGTGTGCTCGCGCAGGGCGGCGTCGCCACCACTGTCGTGACCTGAAGCGGCAGCTGACTACTCGGCGGCGAGTCGCGCTTCGCGGTCCGCCTTGCCGAGGGCGTCGAGCAGTGCCTCCATGTCGCCGTCGAGCACGGCGTCGAGGTTGTGCGCCTTGAACCCGATGCGGTGGTCGGTGATGCGGTTCTCGGGAAAGTTGTAGGTGCGGATGCGCTCGGAGCGGTCGACGGTGCGGACCTGGCTCTGACGACCGGCCGACGCCTCCGCGTCCGCGGCCTCCTCCGCCGCCGCCTGCAGACGGGCGGCCAGCACCTGCATCGCGCGCGCCTTGTTCTGCAGCTGCGAGCGCTCGTTCTGGCAGGTCACGACGATGCCGGTGGGCAGATGCGTGATCCGGACCGCGGAGTCGGTGGTGTTGACGCCCTGACCGCCCTTGCCGGACGACCGGTAGACGTCGATGCGCAGATCGGTCTCGTCGATCTGCACCTCCTCGACCTCCTCGGGCTCGGGGTAGATGAGGACACCGGCAGCCGACGTGTGCACGCGTCCCTGCGATTCGGTGACGGGCACACGCTGCACGCGGTGGACACCGCCCTCGAACTTCAGCCGGGACCAGACGCCGTCGCGGACATCGCCCTTCGACTTGATCGAGATCGTGGCGTCCTTGTATCCACCGAGGTCCGAGACGGTGGCGTCGAGGATCTCCACACGCCATCCGGCCCGCTCGGCGTAACGGACGTACATGCGCGCGAGATCGGACGCGAACAGGGCCGACTCCTCCCCGCCCTCGCCGGACTTGAGCTCGAGGACGACGTCGTCGCCGTCGTGCGGGTCTCGCGGGGCCAGCAGGTCGGTGAGGGTCTTGTCGAGCTCGGTGACGGTCTCCTCGAGCGCCGGGATCTCCGCGGCGAACGCAGCATCGTCCGCGGCGAGTTCGCGGGCGGCGTCGAGGTCGTCCTGCGCCGACTTGAGCTTCGCGTACGTAGCCATGACCGGGGCGAGCTCGGCGAAGCGCTTGCCCGCCTTGCGCGCGGCCGACGGATCGTTGTGCAGCGCCGGGTCGGCGAGCTGCTGCTCGAGGCCCGCGTGCTCGGCCAGGATGTCGTCGATCGCCGACGGCTGAGTCGTCCCTGCCATTCTTGGCTCCCTGTTTCGCGTTTTGCGCACTTGTCGTTGGTGTGGAGACCTCCGGACCGCGGCAAGTGCGCAAAACGCGGTTCGGGTCGGCACAAAAAAGCCGACGCCCGGCCTGCAGAAACGCAGGACGGGCGTCGGCGGGACAGCTACTGGTCGGCAGCGGCCTTCTTGCCGGCACGCTTTCCGTAGCGAGCCTCGAAGCGGGCAACGCGTCCGCCGGTGTCGAGGATCTTCTGCTTGCCGGTGTAGAACGGGTGGCACTGCGAGCAAACCTCGACGTTGATACGTCCGCTGGTCGCCGTGCTGTGGGTCTCGAACGTGTTGCCACAACCGCACACGACGGTGGTTGCAACGTATTCGGGGTGGATTCCTGCCTTCATGGTGTCCCTTTCGATGGCCGCCGGGTCGTCCTCGCCGTTCGAGGCCGTGAACCGGAACCGGACATGGTTGTCACGCGATCGCCCATTCTGCCAGAGGCGGACGCTTCCTCATAAACGCGCCCCCGCGCCGAATGATTCCCGCCGATACGACTCGTCCCCGTGACGCGTGGCGCACGGGGACGAGTCGATCAGGTCGCAGCTGCAGACGTCAGTCCGCGAGCGAGCCCGGGGCCGTCTTCGAGACCGTCATGAGGAACTCGACGTTGCTCTGGCTCTTCTTGAGCCGGTCGACGAGCAGGTCGATCGCCTGATGCGTGTCCAGACCGGACAGCACGCGCCGCAGCTTGTGCACGATGGCGAACTCGTCCGGGCTCATCAGGAGCTCGTCCTTACGAGTGCTCGACAGGTTGACGTCTACCGCCGGGAACACGCGCCGCTCGGCGATCTTGCGATCGAGCTTGAGCTCGGCGTTGCCGGTGCCCTTGAACTCCTCGAAGATCACGGTGTCGCCGGTGGACCCGGTCTCCACCAGGGCGGAGGCGATGATCGTCAGCGAGCCGCCGTTCTCGATGTTGCGCGCGGCACCCAGGAAGCGCTTGGGCGGGTACAGCGCGGTCGAGTCGACACCACCGGACAGGATGCGTCCGGACGCGGGCGACGAGTTGTTGTACGCACGGCCCAGTCGGGTGATCGAGTCGAGCAGCACCACGACGTCGCGGCCGGCCTCCACGAGACGCTTCGCACGCTCGATGGCCAACTCGGCAACCGACGTGTGATCGGCCGGCGGACGATCGAACGTCGAGGCGATGACCTCACCGTTCACCGACCGCTGCATGTCGGTGACCTCTTCCGGACGCTCGTCGACCAGGACGACCATCAGGTAGCACTCGGGGTTGTTCACCGAGATCGCGTTCGCGATGTCCTGCAGGACGGTGGTCTTACCGGCCTTCGGAGGCGACACGATCAGCGCACGCTGACCCTTGCCGATCGGCATGACCAGGTCGATCACGCGCGTCGTCAAGATGTTCGGCGTGGTCTCGAGGCGCAGGCGCTGGTTCGGGTACAACGGGGTGAGCTTGTTGAACTCGGGACGCTTGCGCGCGGCCTCGACCTCGCCACCGTTGACCGTGTCCAGCCGCACCAGCGGATTGAACTTCTGCCGCTGGTTGCTCTGCTCGCCCTCACGGGGAACCCGGACCGCACCGGTGATCGCGTCGCCGCGGCGCAGGCCGTTCTTGCGCACGAGGTTCATCGACACGTACACGTCGTTCGGGCCGGCCAGGTAGCCGGACGTGCGCACGAAGGCGTAGTTGTCCAGGACGTCGAGGATGCCGGCGACGGGCTGCAGGACGTCGTCCTCGCGGATCTCGGGCTCGCGGCCCTCCCGACCCTCGCCGCCCTCACCGCGGTCGCGCCCACGACGACGCTCGCGGAAACGACGGCCGCGACGTCCGCGACCGCCCTCTTCGTCGTCGGCGTCGCGGCGTTCGCCACGACCCTCGCCGCGCGGGCCGTTACCGCCCTGCGAACGCTCGCCGCGCTCGCCACCCTGCGAACGCTCGCCGCGCTCGCCGCGCTCACGCCGGCCACCGCGTTCTCCGCGGTCCTCGGCCGACTGCTCCTTCCCCTGCTCACGGCCCTGTTCGCGGCCCTGCTCGCGGGTCTCTTCCTTGCCCTCGGCCTGCTTGGCGGGCTTGGACTCGGCGGGCGCGGTCTCGGTGGGCGTTCCGGCGTCGTCGGCGCCCGATTCGGGAGCGCCGGCACGTCGGGAGGATCCCCGACGCTGGCGGCTGCGCCGGCCGCCCTGCTCGGAGTCACCGGACTCCGACGTCTCACCCGCGGCGGGAGATGCCGGTGCCTCGGCTTCGGTGCGGGTCTCGGCGCGCTCCTTGCGCGGCGCCGGGGCCTCCGCAGGGGCGGCCGCAGCGGCAGCCGACGGGGCTGCGCCGCCGCCGCCCTGACGCTCCTTGATCGCGGCGATCAGGTCGCCCTTGCGCATACCCGAGGTGCCCTTGATGCCGAGTTCGCCGGCGAGTGTACGCAGCTCGGCGAGCACCATTCCGGACAGGCCGGCACCGCGCCGGGCATCGGCACGCTTGGTGGACGCAGCGACCGCGCCTTCGCGCGACCCCGCGTCGGAAGTCTGTGCAGAATTGCCCGCCCGGGCACCCGCGGACTCTGCCGGGGATTCTTGAACAGGCGTGGCAATCAGGTCCGTATCGGTCACGGAGGTCCTTTCCTTCCCTCGCTCGCGCTGCGCGAAGTCGAGGGTTCGTCCCGCAATTCAGTTGACTGACTGAACTCGGATGTGCCGTATCCGCTGGATGGAATTGCGGCCTTGTCCTCCATCACATCACCGGAGAAGGCGGGTGCTGTCGATCGATCAGCGCAGAGGTAATCGCGTGAGGATCATGCCAGGAATACCCCGTAGAAATGGAGTGATTGCCCTGGTGAAGCACCGGCGTCTGAAGCGCACGATGTACGGACACGCCCAGGATAGCGGCGAATGCCTTACTCGGCAAGAACCGAGCAGTAACCATCCTGGGCGCGTTCCGTCAGTTCACCTGGACGCCGTCCGCGACCTCCAGTTCGAGCACGCGCAGGCCACTTTCCTCGGCCTCGCGACGGAGCGCATCGGGGAACGGCCGGACCGACAGCGCCAGCACCGTCGGTCCCGCACCAGACACCGTCGCCGCGATGCCCGCGTCGCGCAGTTTCGCGATCCACGTCGTCGTGAGCGGCAGCGCCGGGGCACGCTGCGCCTGGTGCAGCTTGTCCTCGGTCGCCGTCATCAGCAGATCCGGTCGCTGGGTGAGCGCGACCACCGCGAGTGCGCCGCGGCTGACGTTGAACGCAGCGTCCCGGTGCGGCACGGTCTCCGGCAGCAGGCCCCGGGTGAGCGCAGTCGACGATCGCTCCGACGGCACCAGCACCACGACGCGGACGTCCGGGTGCACCGGCAGCCGGACGGCGCTGTAGCTACGCTGCGCGGCGTCGTCGGCGCCCGCCTCGCTCCACGACACGACCGCGCCGCCGAGGACGCTTGCGGCCGCATTGTCGGGGTGCCCCTCGAACTCCGACGACAGCTGGACCAGCTGCGCGTCGGTCAGCGCCAGCTCCGGCGCCGACTTCAGTGCGAGACCGTTGGCCGCGGCCAGGCCACCGACGGCAGCGGACGCGGACGAGCCGAGTCCCCGCGAATGCGGAATGGCGTTACGGCACACCACATCCAGCCCGTCTGCCCACAGACCCGCGGCCTCGAGGCCCCGTTCGATCGCGCGGACCACGAGATGTGAGGGTCCCCACGGGACGTCGTCGGCGCCTTCTCCCTCGACCCGGATCGTCAGACCCGAATCCGTGGTGGTGACGGTGATCTCGTCGTACAGACCGAGAGCCAGACCCAGCGTGTCGAAACCCGGACCGAGGTTGGCGCTCGACGCGGGGACGCGAGCGGTGACGGTGAGTCCGGCGGGAAGGGTCTGTGTCATCGTCTGGTCCACTGCCGTGTCCGGAGCCGCGGTCACTATGCCAGCTCGAGCGCCGCGGCGACGGCGACCGGGTCGACCGGGATCGGCTGGACCGCCGGCATGCCCGCGAGGGCGGTGTCGGGATCCTTGAGGCCGTTGCCGGTCACGGTGCAGACGACCGTCTGACCGGCGTCCAGCCAACCTTCCTTGTGCGCGGCGAGGAGTCCGGCGACGCTCGCGGCCGACGCGGGCTCGACGAAGACGCCCTCGGTCGCGGCGATCAACCGGTACGCCTCGAGGATCGCCTCGTCGGTCGCGGCACGGAAGGCACCGTTCGACTCTTCCTTGGCGGCGACGGCACCGTTCCACGAGGCCGGTGCGCCGATGCGGATAGCGGTGGCGATGGTCTCCGGATCCTTGACCGGGGCCCCGTGCACGAGCGGCGCGGCACCGGCCGCCTGGACACCGAGCATGCGCGGGCGCACCGAGGTGATGCCGTCGGCGAAGTACTCGGAGTAGCCACGCCAGTAGGCGGTGATGTTGCCGGCGTTACCGACGGGCAGCGCGTGGATGTCGGGCGCCTTGCCCAGTGCGTCGCAGATCTCGAACGCGGCGGTCTTCTGACCCTCGATGCGCACCGGGTTGACGGAGTTGACCAGACCGATGGTCGGGAACTCGGCGGTGGTCTTGCGGGCCAGCTCGAGGCAGTCGTCGAAGTTGCCCTGCACCTGGATGATGCGTGCGCCGTGCATGACCGCCTGGGCGAGCTTGCCCATCGCGATCTTGCCCTGCGGCACCAGCACCGCGCAGCCCATCTTCGCCTTGGCGGCGTATGCGGCGGCCGAGGCGGAGGTGTTGCCGGTGGAGGCACACAGCACGGCCTGCTGGCCGCGGGCGAGCGCGTCGGTGACGGCCATCGTCATACCGCGGTCCTTGAACGACCCGGTGGGGTTGAGACCCTCGACCTTGAGGTAGACGTCGCAACCGGTCAGCTCCGACAGGTGCCCGGCGGGCAGCAGCGGCGTACCACCCTCGCGCAGCGTGACCGTCTTCCAGTTCGGTCCGATCGCGAGCCGGTCGCGGTAGGCCTCGATCAGTCCCGGCCACGGGGTGTGGACGGGGGTCGACTTGGTTTCGGCCTTGGAGTTGGCGCCGGTCATTCGGAGGTACCTTCCAGTCGGAGCACGCTGGTCACAGCGGTTACAGATTCGAGTTCGGCAAGGGCGGCAACCGTTTCCGACAGTGCCGCGTCGTTTGCGAGGTGGGTGACGACCACGAGGCGCGCACCGTCGCCGGCGCCCTCCTGCCGGACGGTGGAGATGCTGACGCCGCGATTGGCGAACTCGGCGGAGACCGCCGACAGCACGCCGGCACGATCGGCGACCTGCATGTTCACGTAGTAGCGGGTGGGGATGTCGCCCATCGGCGCGATCGGCAGCTGCGCGTACTTGGACTCGCGCGGGCCGCGGCCGCCGTGCACCTTGTTGCGCGCGGCCATCACCAGGTCGCCCATGACGGCGGACGCGGTGGGGGCGCCGCCGGCACCCTGGCCGTAGAACATCAGGCGGCCGGCGTTCGCCGATTCGACCACGACGGCGTTGTAGGCCCCGTTGACACCCGCGAGCGGGTGCTCGCGCGGGACGAGCGCCGGGTAGACGCGCGCGGAGACGCGCTCGCCGCCGTTCGCGTCGACGATCCGCTCGCAGATCGACAGCAGCTTGATCGTGCAGTCGAGCGACTTGGCGGCGTCGAGATCGTCCGAGGTGATCTTCGAGATGCCCTCGCGGTACACGTCACCCGCGGTGACGCGAGTGTGGAAGGCGATCGACGCGAGGATCGCGGCCTTCGACGCCGCGTCGAAGCCCTCGACGTCGGCCGTCGGATCGGCCTCGGCGTAGCCCAGGCGACCGGCCTCGGCGAGGGTGTCGGCGTAGTCGGCGCCGGTCTCGTCCATCGCGGAGAGGATGAAGTTGGTGGTGCCGTTGACGATGCCGAGGACACGGTCGACGCGGTCCCCCGCGAGCGATTGCGTGAGCGGACGGATCACCGGGATCGCACCGGCAACTGCAGCCTCGAAGTACAGGTCCACGCTCTGCCGCTCGGCGGCCTCGGCGAGCTCACCGGTGTACTCGGCGAGCAGAGCCTTGTTCGCGGTCACGACGGACTTGCCCGCGTTGAGCGCGGCGAGCACCAGCTTGCGCGGCAACTCGATACCGCCGATGACCTCGACGACCACGTCGACGTCGTCGCGGGTGACCAGCGACTCGGCGTCGGTGGTGAGCAGTTCCTCCGGCAGGCCGCGATCGCCGTCGATGCGCCGGACAGCGACTCCGCGCAACTCCAGACGTGCGCCGACTCGGGCTTCGAGGTCGGTCGAGTGCTCGCGGATGATCCGAGCCACCTCGCTGCCCACGGTCCCGAGGCCGAGAACAGCCACCCCGATGGCGCGCTGCGCCGATTCGCTGGTCACTCCGAAACCTCCAAGCTGAGCAGATCTTCCACAGTTTCCCTACGCAAGATTAGGCGTGAGGCGCCGTCCCGCACTGCCACCACCGCGGGGCGGGTGAGCAGGTTGTACCGGCTGGACATCGAATAGCAGTATGCGCCCGTGGCCGCGACGGCGAGCAAATCTCCCGGACCCAGATCGTCGGGCATCCAGGCGTCGCGGATCACGATGTCACCACTCTCACAGTGTTTGCCCACGACACGGGCCACGACGGGGGCGCCGTCGCTGTCCCGCGAGACGAGGCGCGCGTCGTACTCGGCCTGGTACAGCGACGTGCGGATGTTGTCGCTCATGCCGCCGTCGACACTGACGTACCGCCGCGTCGCACCGGCGTCGAGGGTGACGTCCTTGATGGTGCCGACCTCGTACAACGTGACGGTGCCGGGGCCGGCGATCGCGCGGCCCGGCTCGACCATGAGGGTCGGCACCGGCAGTCCCGCAGCCGCAGACTCGGTCGCGACGATGTGCGCGAGCTTGGCCGCGAGTTCGGCGACCGGCGGCGGATTGTCACTCGGCAGGTACGAGATGCCGAGACCGCCACCGAGGTCGACCATCGACAGCTGCGACGTCTTCTCGGCACCGAAGCGGTCGACGATCTCGCGCATCAGCCCGATGACGCGGTGCGCGGCCAGCTCGAACCCGTCGACCTCGAAGATCTGCGAGCCGATGTGGCTGTGCAGCCCGACCAGACGCAGGTTGCCGGTCTCGAAGACGCGGGCGACGGCCGCCATCGCCTTGCCACCGGACAGCGAGAACCCGAACTTCTGGTCCTCGTGTGCGGTCGCGATGAACTCGTGCGTGTGCGCCTCGACACCGACGGTGATGCGGATCAGGACGTCCTGCACGACGCCGCGGCGGGCCGCGACCTCGTCGAGGCGCTCGATCTCGACCATCGAGTCGAGCACGATGTGCCCGACCCCGGCCGCTACGGCGGCGTCGAGTTCGGCGACGGACTTGTTGTTGCCGTGCATCGTGATCCGCTCGGCGGGGAAGCCGGCGTGCAGCGCGACGGCCAGTTCACCGCCGGACGCGACGTCCATCGACAGGCCCTCGTCGCGCACCCAGCGGGCGATCTCGGCGGACAGGAACGCCTTCGACGCATAGTGCACGCGCTCGGCACCGCCGAAGGCGCGCGCCATCTCGCGGCAGCGGGAGCGGAAGTCGTCCTCGTCGACGACGAACAGTGGCGTGCCGTACTTCTCGGCCAGGTCCGTCACCGGGACCCCGGCGATGCGGACGACGCCGTCGGCGCCACGCTCGGCGCTGCGGGGCCACACCTGCTCGGGAAGCGCGGTCATCTCGGACGCCGTCGCGGGGCGGGGCGGCAGCCCGGGGGCGTGCTGGATCTCGGCGTGCCGGGGGCCGGCGGGATGCGCGTTCACATGCGCTCCGGTGCGCTGACGCCGAGCAGCTCGAGACCGTTCGCCAGGACCTGACGCGATGCGGCGCACAACGCCAGTCGCGCTGTGGTCAGGTCGGTGGCCTCCTCGTCGCCCTGCGGGAGGATGCGGCAGGCGTCGTAGAAGCGGTGGTAGGTACCGGCCAGCTCCTCGAGGTAGCGCGCGATGCGGTGCGGTTCCCGCAGTTCGGCGGCCTTCGCCACCACCCGCGGGTACTCGGCGATGGTGCGGATGAGGTCGCCCTCGCGGTCGTGGGTGAGCAGTCCGAGGTTCGGGTTCTCCGTGCCCAGGCCCAGATCGGCGGCGTTGCGGGCGATCGAGCACAGCCGCGCGTGTGCGTACTGCACGTAGTACACCGGGTTCTCGTTGGTGGTGCTGGCCCACAACTCGAGATCGATGTCGATGCTCTGGTCCACCGAAGAGCGGACGAGCGAGTAGCGGGCGGCGTCCACGCCGATCGCCTCGACCAGGTCGTCGAGCGTGATGACCGTGCCGGCACGCTTGCTCATCTTCACCGCGACGCCGCCGCGGACGAGATTGACCATCTGCCCGATCATGACCTCGACGGTGTCGGGGTCGTCGCCGAACGCGGCCGCCGCGGCCTTGAGCCGGCCGATGTAGCCGTGATGGTCGGCGCCGAGCATGTAGATGCACAGGTCGAAGCCGCGGGCACGCTTGTCCTGGAAGTAGGCGATGTCGCCTGCGATGTACGCGGCGTTGCCATCGGACTTGATGACGACACGGTCCTTGTCGTCACCGAAGTCGGTGCTCTTGAGCCACCAGGCGCCGTCCTCGTGGTACAGGTTGCCGGAGCCCTTGAGGGTCTCGACGGCCCGCTCCACCGCGCCGGACTCGAACAGCGAGTTCTCGTGGAAGTAGACGTCGAAGTCGACTCCGAACTCGTGCAGCGTGCGCTTGATGTGCTCGAACATCAGCTCGACGCCGATGGACCGGAAGGTCTCGTGCCGCTCGGCGTCGGGCAGGTCGAGCGCGCCGGGCACCTGCTTCTGCACGTCGGCCGCGATGTCGACGATGTAGGCGCCGGCATAGCCGTCCTCGGGCGCCGGTTCGCCCTGCGCGGCGGCGATGAGCGAGCGGGTGAAGCGGTCGATCTGGGCGCCGTGGTCGTTGAAGTAGTACTCGCGCGTCACGTCGCCGCCCTGCGTCGCCAGGATGCGCCCCAGCGCGTCGCCGACCGCGGCCCAACGGGTGCCACCGAGGTGAATGGGGCCGGTGGGGTTCGCGGAGACGAATTCGAGGTTGATCCGCTTGCCGGCGAGCGCGTCGCCCGCTCCGTACGCGGCGCCGGACTCGAGTGCCTTGGCGACGATCGCGCCCTGCGCGTCGGCGGCCAGGCGGATGTTCAGGAAGCCGGGGCCTGCGACCTCCGCGGAATCGATGCCGTCGGACGCCGCCAGTGCCGCGGCGAGCCAGGTGGCGAGATCGCGCGGGTTCGCACCGGCCTTCTTGGCCACCTGCATCGCCACATTCGAGGCGTAATCACCGTGCTCGGGATTACGAGGACGCTCGACCGTCAGTGTCGCGGGCAGTACGGAAACGTCGAGTCCGTGCTCGGCGAGCACCTTCGCGGCGGTCCCTCGGAGCAGTTCGGCAAGGTCGGCTGGAGTCACAGGAGTCCATCTTATTGCCTGGACCAGCGGGCGGTTTACCCAGTATCACCCTGTCTCCAAGGTTCCCCTCAGGGTCGGAACGTACAGTGGTGAGGCCTGATGGGGACCGGGGAGGCTCCCTGCCCCTCGAGGACGCCCTGTATCCCATCACCGAAAGAGCACTCATCGATGCCCAGCGGTTCGGAAAATCGCGGTCCCGGCAGTAACAAAACGGGGGCCAAGTCAGCCAAGGCGATCAAGGCAGCCAAGAAAAAGCAGGGCGGTGTGCCCGCAGCCAAGCGCGGTGGCGGCGCATCGCGTCAGGTTCCGTGGCTGACCATCGGCGCCGTCGTCGCCGTCGTCGCGCTGATCGGCGTTCTCGCCGTCAACATCTTCCCGAAGTACCAGGATCAGCAGGCCGTGGCGAAGTTCACGCCGTCGGAGTCCAACCAGGATCCGTCGTCGTCGATCGACGGCGTCGTCAAGGTCGACTACCCGGCCGGCGTGCACGTCGAATCGACCCAGCGGGTCGCCTACGACCAGACCCCGCCGTTCGGTGGACCGCACGATTCGGTGTGGGCGACGTGCACCGGCACCGTCTACGCCGATCCGATCCGCACCGAGAACGCCGTGCACTCGCTCGAGCACGGCGCCGTCTGGATCACATACAACCCCGACACGATCGACGACGCGCAGCGCAAGCAGCTCGAGGAGCGCGCTAGCTCGCGTGACGGATACATGCTGATGTCGCCGTACCCGGGCCTGGACTCCCCCATCTCACTGCAGTCGTGGGGTCACCAGCTCAAGGTCGACAGTGCCGACGACGAGCGCATCGACCAGTTCATCAAGGCGCTGCGTCTGAACCGCTACGCCTACCCCGAGGTCGGCGCGAGCTGCTCGACGATTCCCGGCTCGTTCGACCCGGCCAACCCGCCGCCGTTCGACGCGAGCGCTCCGGGACCGGACGCGGTGCCGATGGACGGTGGCGGCATCACGCCCGACGCCAGTGAGACCGGCGGCGCCGCCGGACTGCCTTCCGGCCTCCCCATGCCCACCGGGGCGGAGCAGGCGCCCGCTCCCGCGGCCGGCGGGAACGGCTGATCGACGCGATGACCGACATCGACAGCCCGGACCGGACCGCCACCGCGCCGAGCAACCGGAGTCAGCGAACCGCGCTCGCCGTGGTGGGTTTGATCGGCGTCCTCGCGATCGGCTTCGCGCTGGGGTTCTTCGTGCGACTGCCCCTCGACGAGAAGGGCGCGCCCATCCCGTCGGAGACGTCCGTGGACGTCGGGTTCTCCCAGGACATGACGGTGCACCACAACCAGGCGATCGACATGTCGTCGATCGCGCTGACGAAGTCGACCGACCCCAAGGTCAAGAGCCTCGCGTTCGACATCCTGACCAGCCAGCAGAACCAGGTCGGTCAGATGCAGGGGTGGCTGGCGCTGTGGGATCGGGCTCCGCTGCCCACCGACGGCTACATGACGTGGATGACCGAAAACGGCGGGCACGGAGGACATTCGGGCCACGGGACCGCCGCGACCGGCGCTGCCGAGGAGCACGACAGCAGCAAGATGCCCGGCATGGCGAGCCCGGAGGAGATGGCCGCGCTCGGTCAGGCCGCGGGTCCCGAACTCGACGTGATGTTCCTGCAGTTGATGCTGCGGCACCACCAGGGTGGGCTGCCCATGATGGAGTACGCGGAGCAGTACGCGGACGTTCCGGCCGTCCGGAATCTGGCGAAGAAGATGGTCTCGACGCAGCAGGGTGAGGCGACGCTCATCACCGGCATGCTGGCGGACCGGAACGCCTCTCCGCTTCCGATGAACTGACGAACCGTCTCGTCGAAACGCCACCGGGCGGCGCTCCCCCAGCGGGTGCGCCGCCCGGTCTGCTTTCACCGCCGACCGTCACCGGAAGAACGAGAAAAACACCGATCTACCAGCCGATGTGGACGATCGGCGACAATGCGCTACGCTAACTTCGCCCACTGGCACACCGGGTTTCCGGTGCGCCCCCGTAGCTCAGGGGATAGAGCGTTCGCCTCCGGAGCGAAAGGCCGCAGGTTCGAATCCTGCCGGGGGCACACGGAAGGCCCCACTCTTTCGAGAGTGGGGCCTTCGGCCGTTTCCAGGGGCGTCGGCTCGGCCGGTCCGGTGTCAGTGGACTCCCGAGCGGAGTCCGAGTCCCCACGCGCCCACGCCGCACACGACGACCACCGAGACCGCGGCCAGGACGACCGGTGTCGAGGTCGACAGCTGCGCTCCGGAACCCGGCAGGTAGTCCGCGTACCGTTCGGAGATCGTGCCGGCCGCTGCCACGACACCCGGGATCGCGATGCAGAACGGCAGCGAGAGACCGACCGTCGACGCGGGCGCCGACGTCGGCAGGCAGGACCCGACCACGTACCCCACCCCGGCAGGTAGCGCGATCGCGTAGACGAAGGCCGAGACGTCCGAGTGGTCGGGACCGAGCAGGCAAATCGCGGCCGCCACCGCCAGGAGGCCGAAACCGACCGCCGGTACAGGCCACCGCAGTCCCACTGCGGCGCCGGCGACGATCAGCGCGGCGGGGACGACGATCGCCCACCAGTTGCCGCTCGTCCACGGTGTCCCCACCGCCGCTGCAGCGAGGATCGCCGCCCCGGCGAACACCAACTGCCCGTCGCGCCCGGGCAGCTGCCACGCGAGCCACGCCACGAGCACCGTCACCAGTCCGACGTAGGGGTACCACCACTGCGGCAGTGCCGCCGACTCCGTCAGGATCCGCACAGCGGCGAAGGCAGCGGCGGGCAGCGCGGCGGCGATCGCCGCCCACCGGGTGTCGACCCGCGCGCCCCACGACGTTCTGCGGTCGAGCACGACCGTCAGGACGACGAGCGCCGCCGCGACGACGACGGGCCACAAGCCCACCACGCTCGAGCGCTCGACCGGTTGGGAGGTGAGCGGGGTGTAGGCGGTCCAGCCGAAGTCCGCCGTACCGCCCCCACTGACCTCGGCCACCGCCCCCGACAGCAGGAAGGCGCCGACGGCACCCACCGCGAGCGCGGCCTGCGCGCTCAGCTCGCGCGCGGCCAGGGGCGAGACCGCACCGAGAACCACCCCTGCGGCAACGGCATTCGAGTACAGGAGCACCGCAGGCTCGTCGGGGTAGTGGAACACGTCCGGCAACGCGAGGAGCAGCAGCCCGGCCACGACAGCCGCCGTCACCAAGGTCACCGATCGTCGCCGGACGAGCGGCGCGGTGACCAGCACCGCCACGACGGCGGCGGCCGCGACGCCGGCACCGTTGGTGACGAGCGCTGCGGGCAGCGCACTCTCGGCCCAGAGGTAGTACTCGGGCACCGGGGACGACAGCACGCGACCGGCGAGCGCGCCGCACACCAGCGCGGCGAGCAAGGGCACGATCCGGGCGAGACGACTCATTCCTGTTCCTGCACCTTTCGCGAAGCTATCCGGCGTGTAGTTCGGCGACCACGTCGGCCATGCGGCGATCGTGGTCCGGGTTCTCGGGCAGCGCCAGCGTGACACTCTGCGCGACGCCGTGCAGGCGCTCGCGGACCGCGTCGGCGAGCGTGTCGTAGCGGGCTGTCGGCACGACGGTCGCGAGGACGTCGTCGGTCACGATGCCTCGCAGCCGATCCCAGTCGTCGCGGCGGACGAGGTCGGCCAGTTCGGCCTGCAGGTCGGGAAACCCGTGCCGCTCGAGCGCACCGCGGTAGGCGGGCGTCGAGTACAGGAACGCGAACAGTCGGCGGCGCCGCTCGCGTTCCGCGGCGACGTCGGCGTCGGTGGCACCGGTGATCACCTGCAGGCCCGCGACGATGTCGAAGCCGTCCAGCGTCCGGCCCGCCGTCGCCGCACCCTCGGTCAGTGCGGGCACACACTCGTCGGCGAGGTACCGCGGATCGGAGTTGGTCGGGTGCGTGACCAGACCGTCGGCGCACTCCCCCGCAACCCGCAGCATGCGCTGTCCCACACCGCCGAGATAGACCGGCGGTGTGGGCGTCTGCGTGTCGGGGCCCGGGTTGAAGTAGGGCTGCATCCGGAGGAACCGGTACCGCTCACCCTCGTATGCGACGAGTTCGCCCGTGCGAAACGTCTCGAACGCGGCGCGCACGACGCCGACGTACTCGCGCATCGCTGCGGCGGGAGCGGTCCACGGCATCGCATACCGCTCCTCGATATTCTGCCGGATCTGGCTACCGAGGCCGAGATGGAATCGCCCTCCCGACATCTTCGACAGGTCCCATGCGGTGTAGGCGGTGAGCAGCGGACTACGAACGAACGCGAGCGCCACCGACGTCCGCACGACGAGTCGTTCGGTGGCCTGCAGCGCCAACAGCGCGAGCAGAAAGGGGTCGTGCACCGTCTCCGACACGTGCAATCCGTCGTAGCCGGCCGCCTCGGCGCGGCGCGCGAAGTCGGCCACCCGCATCGGATCGAGAGCGGGATCGGTTCCGGTGTATACCTTCATTCGTCCGTTCTACCCGGCGAATTGCCGGAATTCGCGACGGCGCGGTGAGGGCGCTCGGTGACAGGTGTGATTGCCGTTACCATCGCTTCTCGTGGTCGACAGCATGGTGGGGGCGGAACATGCATCCGCGAAGAGAGCAGTGCGTGAACCCGGACCTGCCCGTCAGGGATGGTGGGACGTCCGGCGTGCGCGCCTGATCGCGATCGTCGCCGGCGTCCTCGGCGTCCTGTCCGCGGTGGCGGTTCCGTTGCTGCCGGTGAACCAGGAGCAGTCGACGCTCTCGTGGCCGCAGGGCGGGTCGACGGGCAGCGTCGAGGCGCCTCTGGTGTCCTACGCGCCGTTCACCTTCGACGCCCGGATCCCCTGTGCGACCGCCGCGGGCCTCAGCTCCGGCGGCGCGCTCGTGGCGACCATGCCCTCGGGCGCACCGGGTGCCGAACGCTACGGTCTCGTCGCGAAGACGACGGCGGCCACCGAGTCCGCGCCCGCCCGTCTCGAGGTGATCCTGCGCGACCGCTCGCTGATCTCGACGCCGCTCACGGAACTGCGGGGCAGCGAGTGCACGATCACCGTGTCGTCGACGTCCGAGCGGACGACGGCCGCGATCACCGGATCGGGGGCGGCAGACACGACGAAGAACGTCGACGGTGACGTCCGCCCCCAGATGGTCGGCGTCTTCAGCGATCTCGACGGCAGCGCGCCGGCGGGACTGCAGGTGAGCGCCGAGCTCGACACCCGCTTCTCGACCACGCCGACGGCGACCAAGATGGTCGCGATGATCGTGGCGGTGCTCGCCACGCTGCTGGCGCTGGTGGCGCTGCATCGACTGGACCTCACCGACGGCCGCCGGGCCCGCCGGTTCCTCCCGGCACGGTGGTGGCGCGTCGGCTCGTTGGACGTGGTCGTCATCGGAACCCTCGTGCTGTGGCACTTCATCGGCGCCACCACCGCCGACGACGGCTATCAGTACACGATGGCGCGGTCGGCGCAGTCGTCCGGCTACATGTCGAACTACTTCCGCTACTTCGGTGTTCCGGAGACCCCGTTCGGAACCCCCTACTACTACATCTTCGGTCTGCTCGACGACATCTGGAGTGCCAGCCCGTGGGTGCGTCTGCCCGCGTTGCTCGCCGGCATCGTCACGTGGCTGGTGCTCAGCCGGGAGGTCGTACCCCGGTTGGGCGTGGCCGCTCGCACGGGCCGGATCGCCCTGTGGACGGGAGCGTTGGGCTTCCTCGCGGTGTGGCTGCCGTACAACAACGGCTTGCGTCCGGAACCGATCGTCGCGGCCGGTGTACTGCTGACGTGGTGCTCGGTGGAGCGGGCGATCGCGACACGGCGGCTGCTGCCGGCGGCGGTGGCGATCCTCGTCGCAGCGGCCACCCTCTCCGTCGGGCCGTCCGGGATCATCTGTTTCGCGGCACTGCTCGCCGGTCTGCGGCCCCTGCTGCGGATCGCGATCGCGCGGGCCCGAGACGTCGGATACGCGGCGCTGCTGCTGCCGATCCTGGCCTCCGGCACCGTCATTCTCGTTGCGATCTTCGCCGACCAGACGCTCGCAGTGGTCCCGGCGATGCAGGACGCCCATGTCGCCGGCGGACCCAGCGAGAAGTGGTTCAGCGAGAATCTGCGGTATCAGTGGCTGCTCAACGACACGGCCGACGGATCGCTCTCGCGCCGATTCGGCATCTTCGTGATGTTCCTGGGGTTGGCGGTGACCGTGCTCGCGATGCTGCGCAAGGGCGGACGCATTCCCGGCACCTCCGCCGGCCCGTCCCGCCGCATCATCGGGGTCGTGCTCGGCGCCGTGGCGCTGATGATGTTCACCCCCACCAAGTGGACGCACCATCTCGGCGTGTTCGCCGGCCTGGCAGGCGCGCTCGCGGTGCTCACGGCGGTCGCCGTCGGGACGGCCGTACTGCGCTCACCCCGCAACCGGGCCCTGTTCGCGGCGGCCGTGCTGTTCCTCCTGGCGTTCACGTTCATCGGGACCAACAACTACTGGTACGTGTCGGCGTGGGGTGTGCCGTGGTGGGACAAGCCGCCGTCGCTCGCGGGCACCGGGGCGGCGACGGTGCTCTTCGGCGGCGCGATCCTCATGGTCGGCGTCGCAACGTGGTGCCATGTGCGCGAATCCCGGGTTCCCGCAGCGGGTTCCCGTGCGCGCCGGGTGTGGGCGCTGCCACCGTTGACGATCGCCGCGGCCGTCATGGTGGCCTTCGAGGTGCTCTCGCTCGCAAAGGGCGCGGTGAGCCAGTATCCGGCGTACTCGGTCGGCCGGGCGAACTTCGACGCGCTGCGCGGCCAGAACTGCGGGCTCGCGAACGACGTACTGCTCGAGACCGATCCGAATGCATCCGTGCTGCAACCGCTCTCGGGCAACGTGGCAACCGCGCTCGCCGGCACCGAGTCCACCGGTTTCCGACCGAACGGTGTCGCGTCGGATCTGAGCGCTGACGGCGAGACGGCGGCGGCCGCCGGTACCGCCAACCTCGTCGACCCGGACGCCGCCCCCACCTCCACCGACACCACCGCGGGGACCGCCGGCGGCGAGGGCGCCGTCGGTGTCAACGGCAGTACCGTCGCGCTCCCCTTCGGACTCGACCCGGCGTCGACGCCCGTCCTCGGCAGCTACCGCAGCGGCGAACAGACCACGGCGTCACTGGTCAGCGCGTGGTACGGCCTGCCTGCCGTCGGCGCCGACGGGACCCGCGGCGACATCGTCTCGGTCGCCGTCGCCGGCCGGATCCGGTCGACGGACCGGGACGGCATCGTCACGTACGGCCAGGACCTCGAACTCGAGTACGGCGTCCGCCGTCCCGACGGCTCGGTGGACGTCCTGGGCCGGGCGTTGCCGTACGACATCGGTCCCGCGCCGTCGTGGCGGAACGTACGGGTTCCCCTGGACCAGTTGCCCGCCGAGGCCGACGCGGTTCGCCTCGTCGCGTCCGACGAGGACCGGGACCCGGACCAGTGGCTCGCCGTGACGCCGCCGCGGGTGCCGCAGACACGCACCCTCCAGGATGTGATCGGCTCGGAGACCCCCGTGCTCGCCGACTGGGCGGTGGGACTCCAGTTCCCGTGTCAGCAGCCGTTCTCGCACGCGAACGGCGTCGCGGAGGTGCCGGGCTACCGGATCCTCCCCGATCGCCCCGGGGCGGTGTCGACCAACCGGTGGCAGGACCACTACGGTGGCGGTCCGCTCGGCTGGACCGACCAGCTACTGTCCGCCGAGACCATCCCGTCGTACCTGAATCACGACTGGCGCCGGGACTGGGGCCAGGTGGAACAGTTCACGCCACGCGACGAGTCCGCCGTCCCGGCCGCGCTGACGACCGAGACCGCGCGACGCTCGGGGCTGTGGAATCCGGGGCCGATGACCCTGCGCTTCTGACGGCGGTCGAATTCGCGGCGCCCCCTTGACACAGCGGAGCGGGCGAGAATACTTAAGTGCGTGCTTAAGTATTCCGCACCGCTCGACGGCGTCTTCCACGCGCTGTCGGATCCGAGTCGGCGCGGGATGGTCGAGCGGCTCGGCCGCGGACCCGCCTCGGTCAGCGAGCTCGCGGCCCCGCTCGACATGTCACTGCCCGCCGTCGTCCAGCATCTCCAGGTCCTGGAGGCGAGTGGACTGGTGCGGTCCGAGAAGGTCGGCCGCACCCGAACCTGCCATCTGGTGCCGGATGCACTGGACGGGGCCGGGCAGTGGATAGCTCAGCGGCGCACGCGTACCGAGCGCCGCCTCGACCGACTCGGCGAGTTCCTCGCCGAGGCCGATGAAGCATCCGCACCCGAGGAGTCGTCATGAGCACCCGATCGGTCACCCACTCCACATTCGTCGTCGAACGCGTCTACGACGCCGACCCCGCCCGCGTGTTCCACGCGTTCGCGGACCCCGAGGCCAAGTCCCGCTGGTTCACTCACCCGGACGACTGGGTGTCGGACGCGGGCACCATGGACTTCCGCGTCGGCGGCCGCGAGACGGTCAGCGGCGGCCCGAAAGGTGGTCCCGTCCATTCGTTCTCGTCGATCTACCAGGACATCGTCCTTAACGAGCGGATCGTCTACACGTACGACATGCACATGGACGACATTCGCACGTCCGTGTCGCTGGCGACGATCGAGCTCTTTCCGTCGGGCACCGGTACCCGCCTGGTGATGACCGAGCAGGGCGCCTTCCTCGACGGCTACGACGACGCCGGTTCCCGCGAGGAGGGCACGAAGCTGCTGCTGGACGCCCTGGGCGCGGCACTCGCATCGGAGCCTGCCGGCGCCTGACGTGCCTACGGGTGGGGCTCGATGATCGCCGTGATCGCCTCGATCTCGGCACTCGGGATGGAGAAATGCTCGGTGATCGCGACGGTCAGGAGGTCCCGACCGGTGTTCATGTCGAGCAGGAACCGAGCGACGACGTCGGTGCCCCACTCACGGAACTCGACGTCGCGGACGGCGCTGATCGGCCGATACTGCCCGCCGGTCTCGAGCATCGACCGGATCTCGTCACCGGACTCTCCTGTGCGCCGGCCGTTCTCGTAACGGTGGCAGTGCCTGGCGAGACGCACCTTGCTGGTGTCGTGGGTGACGAGAGAGTCGATGTACTCGCGGGCCATCGCGACCCGAGGACTGTCGGTCGGACCGCCGGTCTCCTCCGCAATGCCGGCGAGCAACGGCACCGCTAGGTCGCGTCGACAGATCAGCAGATCCGGTAGGTACGGATGAGGCTCGTTGTAGCGCAACGGAGTTCCGTCGATACGGGAGCAGTGCAGTCCCGCGGCGAGGGCGACGCCCACCGGTGCCGCCGAATCCCACTCCCACTGGCCGCCGGCATGCACGTACGCATCCGCGTCTCCCCGCAGGACGGCCATCGCCTTGGCGCCGGCCGAGCCCATCGGCTCGACCGTGCCGCCGACGCGTCGTGCGAGGGCGTCGACGAAGGCGGGCGGTCTGCTGTCGCTCACCAGGATCCGGGGATTGATCCGGTCGGACGGCACGGCCCGCGCGGTTCCGCTGACGTACACCTCGCCCCGCGCGGGCTGCGCCACTGCGGCCGCGGTGATGCCCGCCCCGCGCTCCCACAACGCGACGTGAACAGCCCAGTCGGATCGTCCGACCAGACCGTACTCACGGGAACCGTCGAGCGGGTCGATGATCCAGACCCGCTCGTTGTCGAGGCGGGCCGCATCGTCTGCAGACTCCTCCGACAGCACCGAGTCGGACGGACGTTCGGCGGCCAGCCCGTCCAGCAGCAGGACGTTGGCAGCCTTGTCGCCCCGTCGCCCCAGCTCCTTCGCGGCAGCCTTGTCGAGCGGGGTCTCCCCCAACTCCCGGACGCGCAGGTCCAGCAGGAGTTTGCCCGCCCGTTCGGCGAGGTCGGCTGCGAGTTCGACGTCGGTGCTCACAGGTTCAGATACTCCATGATCTTCGCTGCCTGTGCGACCGGGTCGCCGTCCTCGGGCCGCAGCACCAGTTCGGCGCGTTCGGGGGCTTCGTACGGGTCGTCGACGCCGGTGAAACCGGTGATCTCCCCCGCCCGGGCCCTGGCGTACATCCCCTTGGGGTCGCGCGCCTCGCACTGTTCGATCGGGGTGTCGACGAACACCTCGACGAACGGCAGCCCGGCCTCCTCGTGCAGTCGGCGGACCCGGTCGCGATCCGCGGCGTAGGGGCTGATGAGCGAGGCCACAGCGACCATGCCGGCGTCGGCGAGCAGCTGCGCGACGGCCCCGACGCGCCGGACGTTCTCCGCCCGGTCCTCGGCGCTGAACCCGAGGTCGGCGTTGAGTCCGTGTCGCAGGTTGTCGCCGTCGAGCCGGTACGCGGGAATCCCGGCGGCGACGAGTCGCCGTTCGAGTTCCACCGCGACCGTGGACTTCCCGGACGCCGACAGACCGGTGAGCCACACCGTCGACCCGCGGGTCGCGCGCTCGTCGCGGGACACGGCGGCCGAGTGCCAGACGACCTTCGATTCCTTGAGGGTCGGCCCGGTGATCATGCCGGCGGCGACGGTGTTGCCGGTCGTGTCGTCGACGAGGATGAAACTGCCGGTCACCCGGTTGCGTCGGTACGGGTCGAACAGCAGCGGCTGCTGCGTGCGCAGCTGGACGCGTCCGATCTCGTTGAGCGCGAGCGACCGTGCCGTTTCGTCCCGGTGCAGCGTGTTGACGTCGAGCCGGTAGTCGAGCCGCACCACCTGCGCCTTCGTCGCGCGGGTGGTGTGCAGGACGGTGTACCGCGCGTCGGGGCTCAGCGACGCCTGCTCGGTGAGCCAGCAGATCATCGCGTCGATCTCCTGGCCGACGAGCGGTCGATTGTTCGGCCTGCACAGGGTGTCGCCGCGGCTGACGTCGAGGTCGTCGGCCAGCTGTACGCACACCGCGGACGGTGCGAAGGCCTCCTTGACCTCCTCCCCACCCGGCCCCCAGATCGCGGAGATCGTCGAGGTGAAGCCCGACGGCAGCGCGACCACCTCGTCGCCCGGCTTGAAGACGCCGCTGGCGACGGTGCCCGCATAGCCGCGGAAGTCGTGCAGGTCGGCGTCCGTCTGCCGCTGCGGCCGGATCACGTACTGTACGGGCAGGCGCGCATCGATGAGGTTGCGGTCGGACGCGATGTGCACGTCCTCGAGGTGGTGCAGCAGCGACGAGCCCTCGTACCACGGCATGTTCTCGGTGCGGGTGACGATGTTGTCGCCCTTGAGTGCCGACACCGGGATGAACGTCAGGTCGTGGACGTCGAGTTTGGTCGCGAACTGTCCGAACTCGTCCTTGATCTCTTCGAACCGCTCCTGCGACCAGTCCACGAGATCCATCTTGTTCACGCACAGCACCAGGTGCGGGATCCCCAGCAGCGTCGACAGGAACGCGTGCCGGCGGGTCTGCTCGAGCACCCCCTTGCGGGCGTCGACGAGGATCAGCGCGAGGTCCGCGGTCGACGCTCCGGTGACCATGTTGCGGGTGTACTGCTCGTGCCCGGGGGTGTCGGCGATGATGAACTTGCGCTGCGGCGTCGCGAAGTAGCGGTGTGCGACGTCGATGGTGATGCCCTGCTCGCGCTCGGCGCGCAATCCGTCGGTGAGCAGCGCCAGGTCGGTGTACTCGGTGCCGCGCTCGCGACTGCTGCGTTCGACCGCCTCGAGCTGGTCCTCGAAGATCGACTTCGAGTCGTACAGCAGGCGTCCGATCAGCGTGGACTTGCCGTCGTCGACACTGCCCGCAGTGGCGACGCGGAGGAGTTGCTGGGTGTGGGCCATCAGAAGTACCCCTCCTTCTTGCGGTCTTCCATGCCGGCCTCGGAGATCCGGTCGTCGGCGCGGGTGGCGCCGCGTTCGGTGATGCGGCTGGCCGCGACCTCGGTGACGACCTCGGCGGCAGTGGCGGCCGACGATTCGACGCAGCCGGTGCACGTCGCGTCACCGACGGTGCGGAAACGTACGAGCTCGTCGCGTGGCTCCTCGCCGGGCAGCAGTGCCAGGAACCGGTTGTGCGCCAACAGCATTCCGTCCCGTTCGACGACCGGGCGGCGGTGCGCGTAGTAGATCGACGGCAGCTCGATCTCCTCCTCGAGTATGTACTGCCAGATGTCGAGTTCGGTCCAGTTCGACAGCGGGAAGACCCGGATGTGCTCACCGCGCCGGTGCCGCCCGTTGTAGAGGTTCCACAGTTCGGGCCGCTGCGCCTTGGGATCCCACTGTCCGAACTCGTCGCGGAAGCTGAAGACACGCTCCTTGGCTCGGGCCTTCTCCTCGTCGCGGCGCGCGCCGCCGAACACTGCGTCGAACTTGTTCTCCCGGATGCCGCGCAGCAGTGAGTGCGTCTGCAGGCGGTTGCGGCTGGCCCGCGGCCCGGTCTCGTCGACCACCCGCCCGGCCGCGATGTCGTCCTCGACGCTCGCGACCACCAGGCGCAGGCCGAGCCGCTCGACGGTCCGGTCGCGGAACTCGATGACCTCGTCGAAGTTGTGGCCGGTGTCGACGTGCATCACCGGGAATGGCAGCGGCGCCGGCCAGAACGCCTTGGCGGCGACGTGCAGCATCACCACGGAGTCCTTGCCGCCGGAGAACAGCAGGACGGGCCGTTCGAAGGTCGCGGCGACCTCACGGAAGATGTGGACCGCCTCGGCCTCGAGCGCCTGCAGGTGCGACAGCTCGTAGGTGGACGGGGATGCCAGGGGTGTCACGCGCGGCTCCTCGACGAGTTCACTGGTACATATTTGTACCGGGTCGGTTCGAAAACTGACTTCGAGCCGAGAATAGAACCTGTTCCACCCGCGGTCAATGGCTCGCCTGCTGCGACCAGGTCAGGAGGAGCGCACGGGACGCCGTCCGCCGACCTCCGCCGTCACCGCGTCCGCCGCGGCGACGAGCGCCGCACCGCGCCGGGCGATCTCGGCTCCGGTGATCGGTCCGCCCACGTCGAGCGTGAGGACCAGCGACTGGTGCCCGTCGGCGTCGTACACGGGCGCCGCGATCAGACTCACCGGGTAGTCGATGTCGGGCTCGGTTTCGCTGTGCAGGTAGACGCGCTCGCCGAGACTCGACACCATCTCGCCGATGAGCTCGCGCAGCTCGGTCGGCAGGTCCCGGCCCGCGACGCCGGCCATGAGCGAGAACAGCTTGCGTCCGACGGGTGTCAAGCGTTCGACGAGGTATCCGACCTCACGGCAGTCGTCGACGACTCGCCCGAGCAGTTCCCGATCGAGGACCACCGGCAGTGCGGGATCGCGCCGCAGCCACGCCTCGAGGTCGTCGTCGCTGTCCCAGATCACGTACATGAGCCCCACCGGCGGGGCGAACGGATACGCCTGACCGACACGGGCAGCCGTACGTCCCAGCGCCATTCCGGCCGGCGTGACGGTCTCGAGGATCATCACCTGGTCGCCGACCACCCCCGACGCCGTGCACACCGCACCGAACTCGGCGGCAACCCCGTCGAGCTGCGCCCGCGCGATCGTCCCGACGGCGAAGCCGCGCTGCGCCGCGCGCCCGGCGGCGATCAGCGCCGGCCCGAGCCCGTACGTCTTGGAGACCGGGTCTCGGGTGAGGTAGCCGGCGACGACCAACTCGGAGAGGATTCCCAGGCACGTGGGCTTGCTGATGGAGAGCGCACGCGCCAGTTCGGACAAACCGAAGCGCTGTTCTTCGCGGGCGACCAGGAAGTCGAGGATCTGGACCACCCGCTCCGTCGGTGGGGACCGACGCCCACTGGACTCGGACTCGGCGATGCCTGAGGTCATTGACCACTCCTTGAAACACGTTCTATCGTCTGACTCATCGCACGTTCTACCACCCAGGTACATATTTGTACCACTGGATCGAAGGAGCAAGGTGTGCTGACGGATCCACTGGCCGAGGCCATCGCCGAGGCCGAGAAGCTGGTCGAGAGCGCCCCCCACATCCGGTCCGAACAGGATCTGCTCGAGGGCATGCAGTACCTCGCCGGCGGAATCCTCGCGACCGTGCATGCGGCATGGGCCACCGAGAAGACCCATCCGAGCTTCATCCAGGGCACCGGCCCGTTCACGAAGATGGGGCTGGACAACCCCGACACTCTGTACTTCGGTGCCCGCATCAACGACGACGCCGAGTACATCGTCACCGGCACCCGCGGCACCACCGCGGACCTGAGCTTCCAGGTCCTCAGCGGCAACTACACCAACGCGAACGTCCCGGGCAGCGAGATCGCCTTCGACGACCGGGAACTGCACATCGAGGACGACGGCACGTTCGTCGCCACGTTCGGTCCCGGCCCCGCCGACGGCCGCCGCAACCACTTCACGCTGGCGCCGGGCTCGAGCCAGCTGGTGGTGCGCGAGGTCTACAGCGACTGGAGCCAGCAGCGCGGGACCATCCGCATCGAGCGCGCCGACCGGATCGGCGTCCCGGTGCCGCCGCTCACGCGCGAGGAGACGGAGAAGCGTTTCGCTCGCGCCGGTAAGGCGCTGGTCAGTCGCGTGAAGACGTGGCTGCAGTTCCCGCAGTGGTTCTATGACAACCTGCCAGTCAACACCATGACCGCGCCGCGGCTCACTCCGGGCGGACTGGCGACGCAGTACTCGTCGGTGGGCCATTACGACCTCGCGGACGACGAGGCGATGATCATCACCGTCCCGAAATCGGATGCTCCGTACCAGGGCTTCCAGCTGGGTAGCCTCTGGTACATCTCGCTCGACTACATCAGCCACCAGACGTCACTGAACAATGCTCAGGCACAGGTGGATCCGGACGGCATGATCCGGATGGTACTCAGCGAGCGGAACCCGGGCGTGACCAACTGGCTGGAGGCTCTCGGTCACCCGCGCGGCTACCTGCAGTTCCGGTGGCAGCGGACGTCCCGGGAGTTCACGGCCGAGGACGGACCGACCGTCGAGGTCGTCAAGTTCGACGAGGTCGCCGCGAAACTGCCTTTCCACGAACACAACAAGATCACGCCGGAGGATTTCGCCGCCCGCATCGCGGAGCGGCAGGCCGCCGTCGCCGACCGGATGCTGGGATAAGACATGACAAATCTGCTCCAGGACAAGGTAATCGTCATCTCGGGCGTCGGGCCGGCGCTCGGTCGCACGCTCGCGCTGCGCTGCGCCGAGGCCGGCGCCGATCTGGTGCTCGCCGCACGCACCCAGTCGCGTCTGGACGAGGTGGCCAAAGAGGTGACCGACCTGGGACGCCGCGCGGTGACCGTCTCGACCGACATCACCGACGACGCCTCGGCCGCCCACCTGCTGTCCGCCACCACCGACGCGTTCGGCCGGGTCGACGGCCTGATCAACAACGCGTTCTCCGTGCCGTCGATGAAGCCGTTCGGCAGCACCGACTTCCAGCACATCCGCGACGCGATCGAGCTGACCGTGCTCGGCGCGCTGCGCCTGACCCAGCTGTTCACGCCGGCCCTCGCCGAGTCCCAGGGCGCGGTCGTGAACGTGAACTCGATGGTGCTGCGGCACTCGCAGGAGCGCTACGGCAGCTACAAACTCGCCAAGTCGGCGCTGCTGGCGATGTCGCAGTCGCTGGCCACCGAACTCGGTCCGCAGGGCATCCGCGTCAACTCCGTCGCCCCCGGCTACATCTGGGGCGACACCTTGAAGAAGTACTTCGAGCACCAGGCGGAGAAGTTCGGCATCACCGTCGACCAGATCTACGAGCACACCGCGGCCAACAGCGACCTCAAGCGCCTGCCGACCACCGACGAGGTCGCGAACGCGGTGATCTTCCTGGCCTCACCGATGGCCAGCGCCATCACCGGCCAGTGTCTCGACGTCAACTGCGGCGAGTTCCACCACTAGAGCTCGGCCCCTGAAGGAGCACCATGACTGAACGCACTTCCGTCGGCACCGTCGAGGACCTGCACGCATCCGCTACCCGGATGACCGGACTCGACGACTTCGGTACCGACGACTACACCGAGGCGCTCGGAGTCCTGCTCGACTCGTACGCACGAGACGAGGACCTGACGCCGTTCGGCAGCAAGATCTCTCGCGTCTTCCTGCGCGGCGCACTCGTTGCCCGCCTGCTCAGCGAGGCCGCGTGGAAACAGTTCCCCGAGCACGCCGACGTGCCGATCGAACGACCGATCTTCGTCACCGGCCTGCCGCGCACCGGCACCACGGCGCTGCACCGCCTGCTCACCGTGGACCCGGGACACCAGGGGCTGGAGATGTGGCTGACGGAGATGCCACAGCCACGCCCGCCGCGGGACACCTGGGAATCCAACCCGGTGTTCCAGGCGATCGAGCAGCAGTTCGGCCAGCATCACATCGACCACCCCGAGTTCATGGGTGTGCACTACATGTCGGCGGGCGAGGTCGAGGAGTGCTGGCAGCTGCTGCGTCAGACCTTCAAGTCGGTGTCGTACGAGTGCCTGGCGAACCTGCCGACCTATTCGACGTGGCTCGAGGGGCAGGACTGGACCAACGCGTACGCGCGGCACAAGAAGAACCTGCAGCTGATCGGGCTGCCGGATCAGGATCGGCGGTGGGTGCTGAAGAACCCGAGCCATCTGTTCGCGCTCGACGAACTGATGGCGGTCTATCCGGACGCCCTGGTGATCCAGACCCATCGCCCGCCGCGGACCATCGTGCCTTCGGTGTGCAGCCTGGCCGAGCAGGCCACCGAGGGCTGGTCGAACAAGTTCCGTGGCGAGGTGATCGGCCGCAGCCAGCTCGACCTGTGGGCCCGCGGGCTCGAGGACTTCACCGCCGCGCGCGGGAAGTACGACCCGGCCCAGTTCGTCGACGTCGACTACAACGACTTCGTCGGCGATCCACTCGGGACCGTCGAGAAGGTCTACTCACACTTCTCGATCCCCATGACCGAGCAGGCGCGCCGGGCGATGGAGGACATGCATGCCGAGAGCCGCTCGGGCAGCCGGAAGCCGGCGCACAAGTACACGCTCGAGGAGTACGGACTGACAGCCGAGGAAGTCGACGAGCGGTTCGGCGACTACTCCGGCGGCTGAACCGAGAAAGAGTCTCACCCACCGAGACCGATGTGTGACCGACACCACATTCAGGGCTAGTTTTCCTTTCAAGGGGACTGCAACGGCGCAGCCCCCTGTCAGAGAGGCCCGATCCGAATGTTCCTGCACGCAAGACGATTCGATTCCGAACAGGACCGCCTTCCGGACGGCATGCGCAGCTCGCCCGGAACCTCGACCGCAGTCGACCTCGCCGCCGCGGGATACACCGAACAGGAGTTCTTCCTGAGCGGTACCGCGACGGCGTATCGCGAGGACGGCAGGTGGGATTCGGACGGCCACTGGTCGGTCGCGGAGGCCGGCCAGGCGCCGTACCGAACCCGCCTGCTGGTGCGGGTGCCGTCGGACCGCAGCCGGTTCAACGGCACCGTCGTGGTCGAATGGCTCAACGTGAGTGGCAACGTCGATGTGGACGTCGACTTCGGCTACATGCACTCGGAGTTGCTGCAGGGCTACGCGTGGGTGGGGGTGTCCGCGCAGGCCGCCGGCGTCAACAGCACCGGCGGCAGCCCGCTGGGCCCGAACGTGGTGGGGCTCAAGGCGTGGGATCCGCAGCGATACGGACCCCTGCACCACCCCGGCGACGCCTACTCCTACGACATCTTCTCGCAGGCGGGGGCCGCACTCCGGGCACCGCGCGGTGCGGACCCGCTCGCGGGGCTGGTGGTCGAGCGACTGCTTGCGGTCGGCCAGTCCCAGTCCGCGATGCGAATGCTGACCTACGCCAACGCCATCCATCCTCTCGCCCGGGTGTTCGACGGCATGTTCGTGCACAGCCGCGCCGGTTTCGGTGCGCCGATCGGCGCCGGCACGGGCCTGCCGAAGCTCGACGGCCCGGACGGGCCACGGGTGGTGTCGCCGGCGCGCGTGCGCACGGATCTCGACGTGCCGGTCTTCCAGGTGGTCACCGAGACGGAGCTCTTCGAGCTCGGCGGCGGTCCCGGCCCGGGGTCGTTCGTCGCCGCCCGCCAGCCCGACAGCGAGCGGATCCGAACCTGGGAGATCGCGGGCACGGCACACTCCGACGCCCACGCCCTGCGAATCCTGTACCCGCAGTACACCGCCCAGTTCGGAACGATCAGGGATCTCGGAGCGCTGATTCCGCTGGTGAACGACGGTCCGCAGGCCGCGGTGGTGGCAGCTGCGCTGCGTTCGCTCAACACGTGGGTCGCGGACGGGACCGCTCCCCCGTCGGCGGATCCGATCGACACCACGGACACGGCCATCGTGCGTGACGAGTTCGGCAATGCCCGCGGCGGAGTGCGCACTCCTCACGTCGATGTGCCCGTCGCCTCGCTGACCGGCGAGACCGTCCACGTCCCGAACAACGGCGCGACCACCCCACTCGGAGCCGACGTCCTGGCCTCGCTGTATCCGGACCAGGACACCTACGTGACGAAGTTCGCGGAGGCCACCGAGCGCTCCGTCGCGCGGGGATTCCTGCGCTTCGAGGACGGCCGAGCGCTCGTGTCCGCCGCGCGCGGCAACCATGTCGGAGGCTGAGAATCGCGCACGCGGAGTTGCCCGCAACCGCCGTCCTGGACAAACGTCCAACGCCTTCTTCGTAAAGTGCACAAACCGACCACTCTCCTGCTAGCTTTACCGCCAGTGGCGTCGGGCCACATCCACCACCACCCCAGAGGACTGAAACATGGGTTCGTTCAGCACGATCAGCGCCGTCATCGACATCGTCAAGACCATCCTCCCCCTCATCGAGCAGCTCAGCTCGATGAGCTGACTCGACGCACTTCGACGGGCCGGATTCATCGATCCGGCCCGTCGTGCGTCGACAGGGCTTCCGCCCGCCGGGAAGCGACTCGCGTCACAACGGCGCGATCCGCCATCGTCGGTGCATGACTGTCGACGAGACACCCCCATCGCCGGCCCACGGCGGGGCGCCGACAGCCCCACCCACCGGTGGGGCCAGGGCAGGACTGGGCACGATCGTGGCGCTCGGCACCATGACGGCGCTGGGCCCCTTCGCGATCGACATGTACCTGCCCGCGCTCCCCGACATCGCGGCCGCACTCGACTCGACCGCGTCGGGGGCCCAACTCACGATCACCGGCACTCTCGTCGGACTGGCGCTCGGACAGCTGGTCATCGGGCCGCTCTCGGACAGTCTGGGCCGCAAGCGTCCTCTCGTCGCCGGCATCGCGCTGCACGTCGCCAGTTCGCTCGTCGCCGTGTTCGCCACGAGCATCGCGATGCTCGGCGCAGTACGCGTCCTCCAGGGCGTCGGAGCGGCCGCGGCCGCCGTCGTGACGATGGCGATGGTGCGGGACCTGTTCTCCGACAGGGCCGTCGCCGTCGTCATCTCACGCCTGATGCTGGTCCTCGGCGTCGCGCCGGTGATCGCGCCCAGCGTGGGCGGGGCGCTGCTGGTCGCCCTGGACTGGCGTGGGATCTTCGTGGTCCTCGCGCTCGTCGGGGTTTCCATCGCACTGGTCGCCGTCCTCGCGCTACCGGAAACCCTTCCGCGCGAGCGGCGTCGGCCGGGCGGACTGCTGCCGGTGGTGCGCACCTACCGGGCGCTGCTGCGCGACCGCACCTTCGTAGCGCTCACCTTCGCGTCGAGCATCGTGATGGCCGCCCTCTTCGCCTACGTCTCCGGCGCCCCGTTCGTGTACCAGGACCAGTTCGGCCTCGATCAGCAGCAGTTCGCGATCGTCTTCAGCGCGGGCGCCTTCTCGATGATCGGTGCGACGCAGCTCAATGTGCGGTTGCTGCGCCGCTGGTCGCCCCAGCAGATCGTGCAGGCCTCGCTCACGGCCGCCGTCACGTTCGGCATCGTCGCCGTCGTTGTGGCCCACTTCCAGATCGGCGGCCTGCCCGGCTTCGTCGCCGCACTGTGGATCATGCTGGGCGCCGTGTGCTTCGTGCTCCCCAACGCCCCCGCGCTCGCGCTGACCCGCCACGGCGAGGCCGCGGGAACCGCAGCGGCCCTGCTCGGTTCGATGCAGTACGCCGTCGGCGCCGTGGTCGCTCCCCTGGTCGGGCTGTTGGGAAACACCGACACCGCCCTCTTGGCGAGCATGACCGTGTGCCTCGCCGTCGCCCTGGTCACCATGTTCGCGGCGGCGCGGACGTCGTAGCGATCAGCGGCGGCGCAGCGAGAGGATGGCGCTGGACGCGGTCGCGGCGAGCGCGAAGACGACGGCTCCGATCGCGAATCCGGTGGTGCCGAATCCCAGTGCACCGAGGACCGCGGTACCGACGGCCGTGCCTACGTACATCGCGGAGTTGTTCCACGACACCGCGCCGGCGCGGCGTTCCGCGAGTTCCGTCGTCAGCAGTACCTGACCGGTGCTGAAGAACGCCGAGCCCGCTGCGAACGCGAGCATGAATCCCACGATGCTCGCCCAGCTCGTCGGCGCGAACACCGCGAGGGCCAGAGCCGCGGCGAGCAGCCCGCCCCAGCCGATGCAGAGCACCGACTCGGCTCGACCGGCGGCTCGCCACCGGTCGACCAGGGGGCCGGCGACGAGGGAACCCGAGAAGGATCCGATGCCGACCAGCGCCCCGACGAATCCGAGAGTTTCGGTGCTGAGCCCGAAGCGGGTCGCGAAGAGCGCGCCCGCGAACGCGTACGTGCCCAGGCGGGCCGCCTGCGCGAAGAGGTTTCCGAACATGATCAACCGGAAGGTCCGGTTTCCCCACAACCGGAACGACGTCGCGAGGGCCGTGCGGGCGCCGTCCGGACGCACCACCGTGCGCTCGGGCTCCCGGAGGCGCACGGCGATGGAGACTCCGACACCGACGAGCACGAGGGCGACTCCGGCGAAAGCCCACCGCCAGTCGAGGCTCGCGGCGACGAGCGTGCCCAACGGCACCCCGACGATCTGACCGCCCGCGTACGCCGCGGCGCCACGCGAGATGGCCCGGCCGCGTTCCCGCGGCACCGCCGTCTCGGCCAGGAACGCCCAGATCGCGGGACCCATCAGGGCGCCGCCGACGCCGCCGACCATGCGCGCCCCCACCAGGAACGTCAGCGTGGGCGCGACCACGCAGAGCACCTCCCCGAGAACCATCACCGCGACCCCGGCGAGGATGACGCGTCGGCGCGCCACGTGCTCGGCGAGCGCACCGAGCAGAGGACTCGCCACCGCGTACGTGAGCCCGTAGGCCGTCACCACCAGCGCCGTCGCCGGAATACTGGTCCCGAGGTCGTCGGCGATGGTCGGGAGCAGCGGAGAGATGAGGAACAGCTCGCCGCCCATGAGGAAGAAGATCGCGTGCAGCAACGAGTGCTGCCCCCACGGGGTTCGGGTGGGCACTGCCGGCTCGACTCGGGGCGAGCCGGACTCGCTCGTATGCTGCGCCATGACGTCAGACGTTAGCCGCGGTCACGACCGGACCACGTATCGGGAACCGGTCACCGGAAGTACCGTGCCGGGTACGCGGGCCGGTCGGGCCTGCATGGGATGATCGGGGCATGCCGTCGCCGTCACCCCTGCCTCTGGACCCGATCGAGGAAGCGCACCGTCAGTGGACCGAGCACGGCTGGGGTGCCGTCGCCGACGGAATGGCCGCAGTGACGTCGGTGGTGCGCGCGCAGCAGATCATGATGGCGCGGGTCGACGAGGCCCTCAAGCCTTTCGGACTCACGTTCTCGCGGTACGAGTTGCTGACGCTGCTCACCTTCACCCGCAGCGGCGCGCTGCCGATGGCGAAGGCGAGCGCCCGCCTGCAGGTGCACCCGACCAGCGTCACCAACGCGGTCGATCGCCTCGAGAACGCGGGCCTGGTTCGCCGCGTCCCCCACCCCACCGACCGCCGGGCGACCCTGATCGAGATCACCGACGACGGGCGGGACATCTCACGACGAGCGACCGAGGCGCTCAACGAGAAGGTGTTCGCCGACCCCGGCCTTTCCCCCGACAAGCTGGACTCACTGGTGCGCATCCTCACCGAACTGCGTTCGAAAGCAGGCGATTTCGACACCGGCGACCGGCCGGGCCGGTGGCACTGACGCCGTCGGTCGACCAGCCCGCGGCGCCCGACCCGATCGCCTGGGCGGCTAATGCAGGAGCTCGCCCGCGATCTGCTCGATCCTGACGACGCCCTCGAACAGGTCCTCGCCGATCGCCTCCCGCAGCCGGGCCTCGATATCTGCAGCCAGTTCGTCCGCCTCGTCGACCGTCTTCGCGCCGAGCGCGGTCAGACGCACCTCGACGAGCTTCTGATGCATGGGGGACGCGCGACGGCTGACGAGCCCTTTGCCCTCGAGCGTCGACAGCATCGTCGCCAGCGACTGCGGCGTCCCCAGTCCGGCACGCGCGAGCTGCGCGGCCGAACTCGGCTCCAGGTGCTTGACCGCCAGAAGCGTCGAGTACTGCGGCACAGTGATTCCGAGCGGACGAAGCGCAGCCGCCTTCGCGTCGATGATCATCCGCGCGATGTGCCGGATACGCGTGCCGATCCGGTCGTCGAGCACCTCGGACAGGCGATCGATGGCAGCGTCCTCCGTCAACTACTCCACTCCTCCGCGTCCACCTTCTCGGTCTCGACAGAGTACTGCGACTCCCCGCTGCGCCCACATCTGGACGCAAGAGTGAACGAATCATTAATCAAGAACGTACACATAGACATGACAGAATGTTGTTATGGTTCGTCCACCGGCACCGAGTCGGAGTCGCGGGGCAGCGACCGAGGGAGGGCGAACAGATGAACCGACGAGGGGTCCACGCCACGGACACGCGCGCAAACGGCACAGATCTCAGCTTCGAGGGAACGAAGCGGGAGGTCGTCACCGACGCAGGCGTGTTGCGCTACCACGAGGCGGGCGACGGACCGCCATTGCTGTTGCTGCACGGTTCCGGAATCGGCGTGAGCGGTTGGCGTAACTACAGAGGGAACCTGGCTGTGTTCGCCGAGCACTTCCACTGCTACGTGCTCGAGTTTCCCGGCTTCGGAATCAGCGATCCTGTCGAAGGACATCCCGTCCGCGCCGCAACCGAGTCGGTGCCGCGGTTCATGGACGCCCTCGGGATCGAATCCGCCGCGATCATCGGCAATTCGATGGGCGGAGTCGTCGGTGCGCAGGTGGCGATGCAGCATCCCGCGCGGGTCGAGAAGCTGATCACGATCGGCGGAGTGGGCCCCAACATCTTCAGCCAGGCTCCGAGTGAAGGCACCCGCCTGCTCCGGGACTTCGCCGACGACCCCAGTCGCGAGAAGCTGGTGCGGTGGCTCGACTGCATGGTCTACGACCCCGCGCTGGTCACGGACGAGCGCGTCGACGAGCGCTGGGAGGCGGCGATGGCTCCCTCCTCCCACGAGACGCTCGCCGCGATGTACGGCTCCGCAGCGGGCGCCGCCCAGCAGCGGGCACTCGAGGCGTCCGAGGCCCCGCCGTACTGGTCGATGATGCGGAAGATCCAGTGCCCCACGTTGTTCACATGGGGCCTCGACGACCGGCAGTGCCCGCCGGATATGCCCCTCGTTCCGCTACGGCTTGTGCCGCATGCCGAATTGCACGTCTTTCCCAACTGCGGGCACTGGGTGATGGTGGAGGCCGAAGAGGCGTTCGAGCGGGTGGCGCTCGAGTTCCTCCTCCGCTGAGAACTTTTCGGCCCCTGCCACGCTCGTGCGCGACAGGGGCCGAGAAGTGGCTCGGTAGCTCACTCAGTGGTGGCCGAAACTCGGATCCCGCTTCTCGGTGAACGCGGCCATGCCTTCCTTCTGATCCTGCGTAGCGAAGGCCGAGTGGAACACGCGTCGCTCGAACCGGACGCCCTCGGACAGCGTCGATTCGAACGCCCGGTTCACCGACTCCTTGACCATCATCGCGATCGGCAACGACATGTCCGCGATCTTCGACGCGGTCGCGATGGCCTCGTCGAGCAGGTCGATCGCCGGAACGATCCGGGAGACGAGACCGGCGCGCTCTGCCTCCTCGGCGTCGATCGTCCGGCCCGTGAGACACAGGTCCATCGCCTTGGCCTTGCCGATGGCGCGGGTGAGTCGCTGCGAGCCACCGATTCCGGGCAGCACACCGAGCTTGATCTCGGGCTGGCCGAACTTGGCCGAGTCGGCGGCGATCAGCACGTCGCACATCATCGCCAGCTCGCAGCCGCCGCCGAGCGCGTAACCGGCGACCGCGGCGACGATCGGCTTGCGGGCCGCGGCGATACGATCCCACGCCGAGAACCAGTCGTCGAGGTACATGTCCATGAACGACTTGGACTGCATCTCCTTGATGTCGGCGCCGGCTGCGAACGCCCGCTCCGACCCGGTGATCAGGATCGAGCCGATGCTCCGGTCCTTCTCGAAGTCCTCGACGGCCGAGACCATCTCCGACATCAGCTGCGCGTTGAGGGCGTTGAGCGCCTTCGGCCGGTCGAGGGTGATCATGCCGACGCGGCCGGTGCGCCCGACCTGAATCGTCTGGTAGTCCGTCATCGAGTCTCTCCGTTCGATCTGTCCCTGATGTCCCTGATGATGGCCGAGAAGTCCTCGCCGCCGTGCCCGGTCTCGTGGAAGCGCCGGTACAGCTCCGCGGCGCGCATACCGAGTTCGGCGTCGACGCCGTTGGCGCGCAGCGCGTTCGCGGCGAGCCCGAGGTCCTTGTCCATGAGGGCGGCCGCGAATCCCGGCTGGTAGTCGTTGTTGGCGGGGCTCGCCGGGACGGGTCCCGGCACCGGGCAGTTGGTGGTGAGCGCCCAGCACTGACCGGACGCGTTCGATGCGACGTCGAACAGCGCCTGGTTGCTCAGTCCGAGCTTCTCCCCCAGCACGAATGCTTCGCTGATCGCGATCATCGAGACGCCGAGGATCATGTTGTTGCAGATCTTCGCGGCCTGACCCACGCCGGGGCCGCCGCAGTGCACCACCTTGCGGCCCATCACCTCGAGCAGCGGCCGGGCGGCCTCGAAGTCCTCGTCGGCGCCGCCGACCATGAAGGCGAGCGTTCCGGCCGCCGCCCCCATCACTCCACCCGACACGGGCGCGTCGACGCTGCGATGTCCGGCCTGCTCGGCCAGTTCGTGGGCCGCTCGGGCGTCGGCGACGTCGATCGTCGAACTGTCGACGAACAGCGTGCCCTGCCGCGCGGCGGTGAGCAGACCGCCCTCGTACAGGTCGAGGACGTGCTTGCCGCTGGGCAACATCGTGACGACGACGTCCGCGTCGGTGGCCGCCAGCGCGGCGGAGTCCACGACCGTGATGCCGTCGCGCCGGGCCTGCTCGAGCGCCGCCGGCACCAGATCGAAGCCCTTCACGACGTATCCGGCCTTCGCGAGATTGGCCGCCATCGGACCGCCCATGTGGCCGAGACCGACGAATCCGACGGTGATGTCGTTCGTGCTCATCGCGCTTCCTCCCCACTCACGAGCGCTGCGGCCAGTCCCAGTTCGGCCTCGCCGAGCGGCTCGAAGAATCGATCCACTAGTTCATCGGTGACCGCCTCGAGGGACGACGGCGACCATGCGGGGTTACGGTCCTTCTCTACCACCTGCGCGCGGATGCCCTCCACGAGATCGTGGGATTCCAGGCACGCCAACGACACCCGGTACTCCTCGTCGAGGACGGCCTCGAGCGTGTCGAGGGTGCGGGCGTGGCGCAGTGCCCGCAACGTCACCTTCGCCGCGGTCGGGGACTTCGCCAGGATCTGTTCGGCCGCGGCCCGCGCCTCGGGGACGTCGCTCGCCCGCAGGTTCGCGACGATCTCCTCGACCGTCTCGGCGGCGTACGCGGCGTCGATCCAGCCCCGCTGCGCTGCCAGCTCCGACGCGGGGGCAGGCTGCGCGAACCGGGCGAGTGCGTCCTCGACGGAGCCCCCGGCCAGCGCCTGTTCGAACTCGCCGACCCGGTCCGACGGCACGAAGTGGTCGGCGAAACCGCACGCGATCGCGTCGCCGGCCGACATCCGTGCCGTCGTGAGCGCGACGTGGGTGCCGAGTTCGCCGGGCGCCCGCGACAGCAGGTACGTGCCGCCGACGTCGGGCACGAATCCGATGCCCACCTCGGGCATTCCGATCGTGGACCGCTCGGTGACGACCCGGACGTTGCCGTGCGCCGAGACGCCGACACCGCCGCCCATCACGATGCCGTCCATGATCGCGACGTACGGCTTGCGGTAGCGGGCGATCGCGGCGTTGAGGACGTACTCGTCCCGCCAGAAGTCCTTCGACCCACTCCCGCCGTCTCGGGCGTCGTGGTAGATCGACACGATGTCGCCGCCCGCGCACAGGCCGCGCTCCCCCGCTCCCGTGAGCAGCACGGCGTCGACGGCATCGTCGTCGGCCCACTCCAGCAGTGCCGCCGCCATCGACCGCACCATCGGGTGATTCAGCGCGTTGATCGCCTTCGGCCGATTGAGGGTGATCCGGCCGAGAGCGCCGACCCGTTCGACCAGAACCTCGGGTTCATCGATGTCGCTCATGCCGCGCCGGCCGATCCGACCACCGCACGGGCCACGACGACCCGCATGATCTCGTTGGTGCCCTCCAGGATCTGGTGCACCCGCAGATCTCGCACGATTTTCTCCAATCCGTATTCCGCCAGATAGCCGTAACCACCGTGCAGCTGCAGCGCCTCGTTCGCGACCGTGAAGCCGGTGTCCGTCGCGAACCGCTTCGCCATCGCGCACAGCTCCACCTTGTCGGCACTGTCCGCGTCGAGCGCGTCCGCGGCCCGCCACAGCAGGGTGCGGGCGGCCTCGAGTTCGATCCGCATGTCGGCGAGGCGGAACTGCAGCGCCTGCGACTCGACGAGCGCCGTCCCGAACGCCTTTCGTTCCGCGAGGTACGCGACGGCCTTGTCCAGCGCGGCCTGCGCGCCACCCACCGAGCAGGCGGCGATGTTCAGCCGGCCGCCGTTGAGCCCCTTCATCGCGATGCGGAAACCCTCGCCCTCCCCGCCGAGCAGGTTCGCCGCCGGCACCCGCACCTGGTCCAGGATCACCTGCCGGGTGGGTTGGGCGTTCCAGCCCATCTTCTTCTCGTTGGCACCGAACGACAGCCCGGGCGTGTCCTTCGGGACGATGAACGCCGAGATGCCGCGGGCTCCCGCCGCGCCCGTGCGGGCCATGACGACGTAGACGTCGGACGTACCCGCGCCGGAGATGAACTGCTTGACGCCGGTGAGCAGATAGTCGTCGCCGTCCCGAACAGCCTTGGTGGACAGGGCTGCCGCGTCGGATCCCGCACCGGGCTCGGTGAGGCAGTAGCTGCCGAGCTGCTCCATCGACGCCAGACCGGGCACCCAGCGCCGTCGCTGCTCGTCGTCACCGAACTCGTCGATCATCCACGTGACCATGTTGTGGATCGATATGTAGGCGGCGATCGACGGGCAGCCCGTCGCGAGCTGCTCGAAGATCCGGACGCCGTCGAGCCGGGTGAGACCGGAGCCGTCGACGTCCTCGCGGATGTAGATGCCACCCATGCCGAGTGCACCTGCCTTGCGCAGCACATCGACCGGGAAATGCTTGTTCTGGTCCCACTCGATGGCGCCCGGCGCCAGGTATTCCGCGGCGAAGTCGCGTGCGGTGTCGCTGATCGCACGCTCGTCGTCGGAAAGTCTGAACATTGCCTTCACTCCTGCTTCGTCGTCATCGTCGATGACGTGGTGGCCGCGGTCGTCAGAGGGATTTCGCAATGATCCCCTTCATGACCTCGTTGGCACCGGCGTAGATCTTCTGCACCCGTGCGTCCTCGTACATGCGGGCCACGAGGTACTCGCGCATGTATCCGTAGCCGCCGTGCAGCTGCACGCAGCGGTCGACGACCTCGCACTGCTTGTCGGTGAGCCAGTACTTGGCCATCGCCGCCTCGGCCGCGTCGAGTTCGCCGCGCAGGTGCTCCTGGATGCAGTGATCGAGGAACACCTCGCACGTGCGCGCGATCGTCTGGCACTCGGCGAGTTCGAACGCCGTGTTCTGGAACTCGAACAGGCTGTGCCCGAACGCCTGCCGGGACTTGACGTACGCGACGGTCTCCTCGACCGCTCGGTTCATCGCCCCCGACGCCTGCGCCGCGATGATCAGACGTTCCTGGACGAGTTGGGCGATCAGCTGGCCGAAGCCCTGCCCCTCCTCGCCCAACAGGTTCGACACCGGCACCTTCACATCGACGAACGACAGCTCGGAGGTGTCCGCGGCGTGCTGGCCCACCTTGTCGAGCACCCGCCCCACCGTGAAGCCGGGGCAGTCCCGCAGGTCGACGATCAGCAGCGACACACCCCTGGCACCGGCCTTCGGGTCGGTCTTCACCGCCAGCACGATCATGTCGGCGGAAGAACCGTTGGTGATGAACGTCTTCGAGCCGTTGACGACATAGTGGTCGCCGTCGCGCACGGCCGTCGTCCGGATTGCCTTGAGATCGGATCCGGCGCCCGGTTCGGTCATTCCGATCGCCCCGAGGATCTCCCCGGACGCCATCCCGGGCAGCCAGGTCCGCTTCTGCTCCTCGGTGCCGTACTCGTTGACGTAGTGCGCGACGATGCCGCTGTGCACCGACACCCCGAACGCCAGATCACCCGCGTAGCCCTGCGCCTCGAACACCGCGAGATCGTGCGCGAACGTGCCTCCGCCGCCGCCGTACTCCTCGGGAATCGAGCAACAGAGCAGCCCCAACTTGCCGGCGGTCCGCCACACGTCGCGGTCGATGTGGCGCTGGGCTTCCCACTTCTCGTTGTGGGCGACGACCTCGCGCTCGAAGAATCCGGCCGCGAGCTCGGAGAGCGCCCGAACCTCGTCGTCGTGCCAGCTCGGCACGTACCTCTTCACCGCGTCAGTCCATCGTCGGAATGACGAAGTGGTCCGCGTGCTCCTTGAACCCGGAGGGCCAGCGCTGCGTCACCGTCTTGGTCTTGGTGTAGAAGCGGATCGAGTCTGGGCCGTGCTGGTTGAGGTCGCCGAATCCGGAGCGCTTCCAGCCACCGAAGGTGTGGTACGCGATCGGCACCGGGATCGGGACGTTGACGCCGACCATGCCGACCTCGACGCGGGAGCAGAAGTCGCGGGCGGTGTCGCCGTCGCGGGTGAAGATCGCGACGCCGTTGCCGTACTCGTGCTCAGTCGGCAGGCGCAGAGCCTCCTCGTAGTCGTGTGCGCGGACCACCAGCAGCACGGGACCGAAGATCTCCTCCTTGTAGATCCGCATCTCGGGGGTGACGCGGTCGAACAGTGTTGCGCCGGCGAAGAATCCGTTCTCGTGACCCTCGAGGGTGAAGCCGCGGCCGTCGATGACCAGCTCGGCACCCTCGTCGACGCCGATCTGCACGTAGCCGTCGACGCGGTCGAGAGCATCCTTGCTCACCACGGGTCCGAAATCGGCGGTCTCGTCGTCGGAGCGTCCGATCCGCAGCTTCGCGACCCGCTCGGAGAGCTTGGCGACGAGCGCATCCGCGGTCTCCTCGCCCACGGGAACCGCGACCGAGATCGCCATGCAGCGCTCACCGGCAGAGCCGTAGCCGGCGCCGACCAGAGCGTCGGCCACCTGGTCCAGGTCGGCGTCGGGCATCACGATCGCGTGGTTCTTCGCGCCACCGAAGCACTGGGCGCGCTTGCCGTGCGCGGCGGCGGTCTCGTAGATGTACTGGGCGATCGGGGTGGAGCCGACGAAGCCGACGGCCTTGATCCGAGGATCGGTGAGGAGGGTGTCGACGGCACCCTTGTCGCCGTTGACGACGTTGAACACACCCGGCGGCAGACCCGCTTCGAGGAACAGCTCGGCCAGGCGCAGCGGCACCGACGGGTCACGCTCGGACGGCTTGAGCACGAACGCATTTCCGCACGCCAGGGCGGGAGCGGCCTTCCACAGCGGGATCATGGCCGGGAAATTGAAGGGCGTGATGCCTGCCACGACACCGAGCGGCTGCCGCATCGAGAACACGTCGATGCCCGATCCGGCACCCTCGGTGTACTCGCCCTTGAGCAGGTGCGGGATGCCGGTGGCGAATTCGACGACCTCGAGGCCGCGCTGGATGTCGCCCTTGGCGTCCGGGATGGTCTTGCCGTGCTCGGACGAGAGCAGCCGGGCCAGCGGATCCATCTCCTCCTGGATCAGCTGCAGGAACCGCATCAGCACGCGGGCGCGGCGCTGCGGGTTCCACGACGCCCACTCCTTCTGGGCATCCGCCGCGTTCGCGATCGCCGCCTCGGTCTCGGACCGGTCGGCGAGCGGCACCCGCGCCTGCACCTGCCCGGTGTTGGGATCGAAGACGTCGGCGAATCTGCCCGATGTTCCCGGGATCCGCTTGCCGCCGATGAAGTGAGAGAGCTCTCGAACGCTCATTGCCCGAACCCGTCCTTTGCTGGTCGCCACAGAGCCACGAAGGAGACGTACGTCACCCTCGACATTCCTCGCTCATCCTATAGTTGGAAGTCCATGCAAGTCCAGGGTGCGATCCCGACAATTGCCCGAACCCCAGGTAGCAGCCCTGATCCTCGGACAGAATGACGATCCGAACGCCGGATCTCAGCGCATCCCGGACGGAGATCAGCAGATGGACTCCCTGAGCCAACCGACACTCGACGCGGTCGATCACCCGTTCTCCCGGCGGACGTTCCTCGGCGGCGCCGGCGCCCTGCTGGTCGCCGGCATGGCGGGAGCGGGCGCGCGTGCGGCGGCATCGCGTCCGGCGCCGACGGCCGGGCACGGCGCGCTGCCGCACCGGCCGAACATCGTCGTCGTCATCACCGATCAGGAACGGGCCCCGATGTTCTGGCCCGAGGGCTGGGCGGAGACGAACCTGCCGAACCGAAAGCGTCTCGCGGACACCGGGCTCACGTTCGACGGCTGCTGCTGCAATGCCGCAATGTGCTCGCCGAGTCGCAGCACGTTCTTCACCGGCCTGTACCCCGCACAGCACGGCGTGACCGCGACGCTCACCGAAGGTGGCACCGTCTCACCGACGGAACCGACCCTCCCGCTGGGCATTCAGAACATGGCCAAGCTCCTCGACTCGGCCGGCTACAACGTGCACTACCGAGGCAAGTGGCACATGAGCAAGGGCGAGGAGGGCGGCGATCCGTCGAGCGCGGACGTCGCGGCGTACGGCTTCCGGGGCTGGCTTCCACCGGAAGGCGGCCAGGACACCGACCCGGATCACTTCGGCGGTGGCTGCGCCGACCTCGACAGCCGGTACGCGTCGGAAGCCGTCGAGTTCCTGCAGGGACTCGACCCGAACGACGATCGCCCGTTCGCCCTCGTCGTCTCGTTCGTCAATCCGCACGACGTGCTCGCCTACCCCCAGACGTGGGACGCCATCAACGGCACCTGCGACAACTACGGTTCGGACGCGCCCGGAATCTTCGAGCAGGGCATCGACCTGCCGCCGACGTACGACGAGGCCTTGGCCCGGAACTTCAAGCCCACCGCGCAGATCCAGTCCCAGGTGCTTCTCGCCGCCGGGCTGGGTCCGTTGCCCGGGCAGGACGCCGCCCGCAACTATGTGAACTTCTACGCGTACATGCACAAGGTTGTCGACGAGCACATCGGGGCGGTACTCGATGCGCTCGAATCCCGCCCAGGGATGCGGGAGTCGACGGTGGTGATCCGGATCTCGGACCACGGCGAGATGGGCATGTCACACGGCGGCCTGCGGCAGAAGGTGTTCAACGCATACGAGGAGACCTTGCGGGTGCCGCTGGTGATCAGCAATCCCCTGCTGTTCCCGCAGCCCGTCCACACCGCAGCGCTGTCGTCGCTGATCGATGTCATGCCCACCCTCGCGAGCCTCGCGGACGTCCCGGACCGGGCCGCGTGGGATTTCCGCGGCGTCGACCTCATGCCGATCGTCGACGACGCCGCCGCCAACCCGGCCGCGCCGAGCGCCGAGGTACAGGACGTCCTGCACTTCACCTACGACGATGAGAACTGCGCGACACCGGACGGCCAGAACATCGTCACCCAGCCCAACCACATGCGCACCATCCGCGACCACCGGTGGAAGTACTCGGCATACTTCGACCCCGCCGGTGTCACACCGCCGCAGTTCGAGATGTACGACCTGCAGACCGACCCACTGGAACTGCACAACCGCGCGAATCCGTTGAACCTCGGCTACTTCGACCCGGTGCAGTCGATGCGAATGCACGCGAAGCTGTTCGAGGTGATGGAGCGGTGTGGGACGACGCCGGCACGCGGGCTCAGCGCGGTCCCGGTCGGCGGCTCGTAGGGGCCGCGATCGGTCACCGCGCTGAGCACACCAGCATCTCGGTGCCGCCGCTTTGGAAGTCGTAGGCGACCGAACGTATTTCGTGGGCGATGTCCCGGGCGTCGAGACGTCGACGCAGCTCGCCCAGGCCGGCGTATCGATCAGTCCGCCCACTCGGCACCAGCGGGAAGACCCGAACCTCGCGCGCCGAGACGCGGAGCAGTTCGGTGAGGGACCGATCGTGATCGTCGACATCCAGTCGGTCCGCGTACGTGAACAGTAGGTGCGACGACAGCACCAGGTCGAAGGAGCCGTCCGGAAACGGCAATGCGGGGAGTGCTCCGGGGACGTACATCTCGGGGTGTGCCTGCAGGTCCTCGGCAAACCGGTCCACCGACGCGAGCCGGTGTTCGAGGTGGTGCTCGGCGTCACGGAAGAAGCTCCCCGCGAACCGTTCCGGTCGCTGCGCGATGTAGCTGTTGCCGCGGATCGTCTCGGCGCGTGCAGTCGCGGCCAACGCCGAGGTGTCCGCGTATGCGATGTCGCAAGCGGTGACGTCGATCCCGCGGGCGCGGCCGGTCGCGGTGAACGACGACGCACCGGCGGGGCAGTCCAGAACGGCGCCCGTCAGGTCGTCGCAGCTCAGCGCGAACATCGCTACGTACTCGTCGAACGAACGCGACGAGATCAACATCGGCCCGATTCCGGCGCTCTCGGTGTCCGTGTGCGTCATGGCAACTCCTGGGTGAGTGCGGTTCGCACGTATCCTGCCCGAGCCGGCCGGTGGCACGGAACTCGGTCGCCAGCCGCCGTCAAATGCTGTTGCGCCTCGCCCGCCTGCGCAGCGCGATCGCGGTGACGCCCGCGATCAACGCGAGGACGCCCAACCCGATGAACACGGCGGGGAGGTGGCGCGACCCTGGAACGCCGAACTCGGCGCTTCCGGAGTCGGGGAACGTGATCTGCGTTGCGGCACTGCGCTCGACCAACCCACTCTCGAGGGTGACCGAAGCGTTCCAAGGGCCAGGCGGAATGTCCTTGTTCAGTGTCGCCGTGACAGCACCGGTAGTACCGGGCGCCAACGTGGTGATTCCCTCGACGGAGAACGGACCCGCGTTGAGCCCGCCGGGTCCGTCGCCGAGCGTCAGCCTGCCCTTCAGATCCAGTGCCCGCCCACCGGTATTGCGGACGTTGGCCTCGAGGACCGGCGTGCCGTCGTCGGACCGTGCGGCGGTCAGGGACTCGATGGCGAAATGTGCGACCGGCGATTGCGGCGACGGCGCCGAGCGGACCTCGGCCCACAGGACCGCGTACTGCTCCCCCGGAGGCGCGTCCTGCGGTACGGCGATGGTGGCGACGGCTCCGGCGGCGGAATGTGCGTCCACCCGCACTTGGGCGGGGGCGATCGAGGTCCAAGTCGTCAGGTCGTTGGCGACCTGACCGGCCGCCCCGGTGAACTGGCCGCGGTCGATCCCCGCCGCCGAAGGATAGAGCCGCACATCGGCGGCCTCGCCCGTGGTGTTCGTAACCTCGAATCGCCTGCTGATGGTCGTTCCCGGCGCGAGGTGATCGACGATGTACACCCTCGCACGCGGGTCGCTTCCGTTGTTCGACGGCGCCTCGAGCAGGCGCACACCGATGCCTTCGTTCTGTGTCGGCGACGACTGGGCCGCGGAGATCGCCGATCCGGACGCCAGCAGCGCGAACGCGCTGATCAGAGCCGCGACGGACGCGATCCGCCGGGCGACGAAACTGGTGCAGTGATGAGAGCTGCGCACTCTGAAAGATCCCCCCAGGGCGGTGATGGGAATCGGAGGGGGTGCGGGACGCCGCACCCACACCGATCTCCGGGTCAGGCGACGGACGTCGAAACCGTTCCGGTGTAGACACCGGCGAGAGCGTCCGACGGCAGTCCGACGGTCAACGTGGGGTTCCAGCTGGCGGTGTTGTTGCCCCGCGCGGCAGTACCCGCGATCACGGTCTTGGCGGAATCGAGTCCGGCGACGGCCGACGGGGTCGTCGTCACGGTTCCCGTGCGCTCGACGGTGCCGGGGTTGTACTGCACCTGAGTCGCGGCAATCGTGGTATCACCACTCTCCGCAGCCAACGCGAACTCCGACGAGGACACGGTGACTGTCCAACCCGCGTTGTTACCGCGACTGTCGGTGACCGTGACCTCCCCCAACAGTCCGAGGACGTCCGATGCACCGGTCTGCGCGGTGTTGAGCGCGGCAGAGGCCTGAGGAGCGATGCTCAGCCCTCCGGCCACGAGTTCGAAGGTTGTGGTGGTGTCCTCCGCACTCGCGTTGGCCGGAGCGACCAACGCGGCAGCGACCGCGATCCCCGCCACCCCGAAACTTGCCAGTTGTTTCCGCATGATCACTCCTTCGTGAGGTGCGCCCCGGCAGCACACGGATGAAACGGACCCTAACACCGAAAGTCTCGACCGGTCGATTGGTTGAATGTGAAAACACCTGTCCTGGAAGGTCTTTCAACTCCAGGTGTCGACCAGAAGAGATCAGGTCGGATCGCACACATCTTGCGAGAGCTGGCCTGCACGGAGGAAATCGGTGACGAGCCAGCCACACGACGACCCCACCGTCGACCCGTGCACACCATCCTCGATTGTCAGGAGCCGGCCGCCCATCGCGGCTTGCGCATCGAGCGCCCACACATATGGGGTGACCGACTCGTCCCGGTGTCCGATGATCAGCAGATCCGTGCCGGTGTTCGCCACGGCCGTCAGCTCGGCAGCGAGCGGCCAACCGCTGCACAGACTTACACCGGGCACGTCCGAGTCGGCCGGGAACTCGATGCGCCGCTGGGGATTTCGATTCAGCGCCGCATTGATCGTCCGGTGTTCGGCGAGCTGGACAGTGCTGTCGCCCACGGGTCGAGGCTGTTGCAGATGTAGGCGGTTCCGGCCGTCGGACCGAACGCGCGCGCGAGGAACTCGGTGGTTGCCGGGTCGAGCGGGGCGTCGTTGTCGTCGGGAGCCGGGGCGTCACCGGGCGGCACATCGGGTTCGTCGGGGGTGACCCCACCATCGTCCCCGGCACCGAGGGCGGCCGCGTCGGGCACCATCTCCGGTGGAACGTCCGGGTCGGCCGCCGCGAGCACGCGCAGCGCGTCGCCCGCCGAGGTGCCGGTGTAGTCCATGCTGTCGAGGACAACCCGGTGCAGGTGCTCGGGGAAACTCGACTGCAGTTCGGCGCCGAGGACGGTGCCCCACGAGACGCCGAGGAAGTCGATCGTGTCCAGGCCCAGCGCGCCCCGAACCGCGTCGACGTCGCGGGCAGCGTTCGCGGTGGTCAGTGAACCGAAGAACTCCGGGTCGGCCTCGACGCAGTCTCTGTTGGCGGCTGCGATGTTGTCGGCGTATCCGGCGAGGCTCTCGTCGTCGCGGGTGTCCGGCTCGTCGGGTTGAGCGCATTCGATGCGCGACGAGTAGCCGATACCGCGCAGATCGATCCCGCCGCCATGCTGCGGCCCTCGACACCGGGGCCCCCGGGGTTGACGAACAGCGTGGGCGCGGCCGGATCGGTTCCCACGACACGGCTGAGCGCGAGTTCGATCGTCCGGCCTTCAGGGTCGTCGTAGTCCAGCGGGACGTCCACCGACGCGCACTGCAGGCGATCGACCACGCCCTCGTCCACGCCGAGATCGGTGACGTACGCGGCCAGGTCTGCGCAGGGTTGCCACGCAACGGTGTCGGCGGCCACGGCTCCGCCACACCCGGTCAGCGCGCCGGCGCCGAGCACCGCCATACCCGTCCACACCGCCGTCCGACGCATTCTCACCAATCCCTCGCCTGTATTGCCGCGGTTCCACGGTGGAGGGCTCGCGAAAGTGCGCTGGTCGGCCGCCTACCGGCGCGCTGCCAGGTACTCGGACGTGGCCGCGTCGGCGGGAAAGAACGTCTCGATGGCGAGCTCGGACACCGCGACGTCGAGCGGCGTCCCGAAGACCGTCGTCGTACTGACGAACGACAGATCGTGATCGCCCGCGCGCACCCGGAGCGGCACGACGAGCGACGGCCCCGGCTCGGTCGCGTCGACGCCGCCCGGGTACCCGGTGAGCTCGACGCGCAGCCGGCGCAGTTCGTCGTCGCCCGTCGCGTCGATCTGCCGGTCCAGCCGGTGCAACACGTGCGCGCGCCATTGGGCAAGGTTCGTGATCCGCGGCGCCATCCCGTCCGGGTGCAAGCTCAAGCGCAGCACGTTGACGGGCGGCTCCGACAGAGTGACACGCGATCCCAGTCGGGCGTAGGGGTGAAGCTACAGGGTCGTCGATCCCAGGATCATGCCGAGTGGCGCGAGGATCGCAGCCGCCGCAATTGCCAGCGGATTCCCAGCGAGCATGCCGTCGCGGAGCCAACTCCCGATCTGAGCTGCAAAATCGTTCGAACCCATTGTCTGCGCGCCTTCCCTCGATCTCACGTGTTCTTCTGTCCCAGGTTCATCGCCGGGCATGGCAACTGTGTTACGGCCAGCCCACCGCCACACGAACTTGATCGTCGAACTCTCGAAGGTCTGCTCGGCCGCTGGGCCGCCGCCGAACGCCACCGGGTCGAAGCAGCAACTACGACCGGTGATGAGCGGTTGACTGCAGCGGAACGCACCGAGCTCGCCGGTCTCCGCAAGCAGATGCTCGAGCAGGACAAGGACATCGCGTTCTTGAAAGAACGCCTCGGCATACCTGGACGCCAATCAAGGGAAGGTAGAGCGGGCTGCCTGAAGAGCTACGAATCTGGCGCAATGCAGAGGCCCACCGATGATGTTCTGGTCCGCCAACAGCATGAACGGGTGGCGCTACGCGCTCATGATCATCGCGATGATCGCGTTCTGGGTGTTGATCGTCCTCGCGGTGATTAGTCATTCGAGTACTCGCCCGGACACACAGCCGCCCCATCCTCACGCCGATACTCCTGAGCAGCTCCTCGCACAGTGCCTGGCCCGCGGCGAGATCGGCGACGACCGATACCACACACCTCGAGTGGCCGCCTGGTAGTACCGTCCCTGCGAGGCGTGCATTCACTCTAGGTACTTCGCTCTGGTCTCAGCGAGGGTCCGTCATTGCGGAGACGGCGCCATCTCCGGACCGTAGGCGCACCGGGATGCCGGCGCGATCTTGCGGCACCTCGATGGTGCTCGGGCCCGTGGCCGACACGGCGTCCACCGCGTAACCGCCCGGGCCCGTGACCAGCGTGACGTCACCGTAGCGGGAGTTCAGGTCGACGGGTGCACGGGTGTCGGTCACCGTTAGATCGCCGAATTGCGAACTCCCTCGGACGACGGTCCCGTACGGGACGGCGATCTCGTACAGGGCGACGCAGGTGGGGCGGCCGACGGCGAATCTGTCGGGGCAACTCGCGCTGATCGTCAGACCGGACCCGTTGGTGTCGATGCGTTCATCGGGCTTGTCGCCGTCGGTGAACTCGAAGGAGCGCCGGATCTCGATGTCGTCGCGGTCGGAGCCGATCACCTGAGCGCTCAGGGCCGCGGTGGTCACACCGAACTGTTTGGCACCCGCATCATCGAAATCGAGTGTGACGGCCGTGGCGCCGCTGTAGCTGTCGTCCCGCTGTTCGTGACTCGTGGAATCGGCAGTGCAGCCGGCGAGCGCCACGGACGAGAGTGCCAGTGCCGCAACGCTGACGGGGAGGCGGAACTTCCGGGGTGCGGTTTCAACGACGGGCATGGCGAATCTCCTGAACGAGTGCGGTGGCGGCGATCAGCGCGGCGCCGACGCCGAAGGACAACAGTGGGGACGGGCCGGCGAGCGACTCATCGGTGCGGAGCGCGCCCATGACGTCGACCGCAGCGACCCCGTTGAGCACGGCGTACCAGATCACCAGGTAGACAGCCTGAAACACGCGTGCGCTCCGGCCGATCGACCCGATCAGCAGCGCAAGGGCAGGAATCACCGTCGCGCCCGCAACCCACGCGGCGACGCCGGTCGCGTCCGCTGCAAGCAGCATTTTCACGAGCGGACCGACACCCGCGATGACCGCGATGAGCACGCCTGCACCCCACTCGGCGACGAGTCTGATCCGAGGCGAGACACCGCACTGCACAAGGGGAGCGACGCCCTGTTCATAGGTGAGTGTCCCGAGACGTGACCACACCAGCACTGGCAACAACCATGCGAAGAGCAGTACGGTGCCGACGCGATCAGGGGGAACGGCGAGGGCCGCGATCGTCACGATCGCGAGCGTGAGCCACCACCACCGCGACACGCTTCCCAGATGAATGCGCACCTCGCCGAGCAGCAACCCCGGGAACGACTGTCCACGTTCGGCCGACGACAGTGCTCGCGGGCCCTGTGAGAACGCCGGTGCAACGGGAGGCTCGGTTGCAGGTACGGCAGACGGATGCGAGAGAGTGCGTTGTCGCCGTGAGGGGTCGAACCGGCCGAACCAGAGGGAGGGAAGGATGGCGACGAGCGTGGAGGCGGCAATCAACCCTGCACTCGCGGCGACGAGCGTCGTGTCGATGTCCATACCGGACCACGTGAACTGCCCGAGTGCGCCCGGTTCCGCTGTGAGCCCGATCGAGATCTCGTCATCCATGCCGGGGTGCTGCGCCGCCAGGTCTGCCTGGAACCCTGCGGTAACCGATCCGTAGACCAGTGGAATCCCGGCGAGGAACATCGACGGATACACAAAGAACCACAGTATGTTTCCCGCACCACCTCGCAAGAGCGGGACGGTTTCGAAGACGACGGCGGCTGCCGCGGCCACGGTCAGGACAGGAAGACAGAACAGCACGATCGGAAGCCAGAGTGCCGTCATGTCGAGGCTAGTGGATTCCCCGCGGAGAAGCTGCATCACGGGTGCGATCAGAGCGAGTGCGGCTGCCATCGCCGCGAGCACCGCCACGTTGCTCAGGTACTTGCCCAGCAGATACATCGGCATGCGCAACGGGGAGGCGGAAAGCACTTCGCCTACGCCGGTGGAGATGTCGCGCGCGATGCTGCTGCGGACGACGTAGAAGCCGAACAGCGGCAACCACAGGCTGCCGATCATGGCGAGCAACATGCCGATGTACGCGCTGTCGTACAGTCCCCGGAACGATCCGACCTTGACCATTGCGTAGGTTGCAGAGACCGGCGGGACGGCAACATAGCCGAGTGCGACAGCGCCGAGCACCGTCACCAGGAACGCGGGACGCCGCGAACGATCCCGGACGTCGGCCATCGCGACGGCAGCGACAGCGCCTGTCATCGGATGACCCCGGCGGGCGCCATCGGGCTGTGGACCGCGTTGACGTACGCGTCTTCGAGATCGGGTTCGACAGGACGAGCCCCCGGCATCGGAGGTATTTCGGCGACGGCACGGACACGCACGCCCTGTGCTGTTCGGACCGTGCGGGTTATCGTCGCTCGGTGCCGAATCTCGGGCACGGCATCGACCGGGACCGTCGCTTCCCACACCCGACCGTCCGCGAAACGGAGAAGTTCCTCGGGCGTGCCACGCCGACGTAATTCGCCGGCCGCGAGGATCACGATGTCGTCGGCGATCGCTTCGATGTCCGACACGATATGGGTGGAGAGGATGACGATCCGGTCGTTCGCCAGGTCCCCGAGCAGGTTGCGGAACCGCATGCGTTCCTCGGGGTCCAGTCCGACCGTCGGTTCGTCAACGACGAGAAGTTCGGGGTCGCCCAGGAGTGCCTGCGCGATACCGACACGCTGGCGCATTCCGCCGGAGAACGTACCCACCGGCCGCGATCCGGTCTCCGTCAGGTTGACGAGTTCGAGCAGCTCGTCGACCCGCGCCTTGGCCGACCGCGAAGTCAGACCTTTCACTGCGGCGAGATACCGGAGGAACTCTCCGGCACTGAGATTCGGGTAGACGCCGAAATCCTGCGGGAGGTAACCGAGGACGCGTCGGAGCGGCTCCGGCCGAGCGACGATGTCGGTACCGTTCCACATGACCGTACCGGTGGTCGGGCGGGTGATCGTGGAGAGAATGCGCATCAGCGACGACTTACCGGCTCCGTTGGGGCCGAGGAGGCCGAGAACCCCGGGCCCGATCCGCAGGCTGACGTCGGCGACGGCCTGTTTACCCCGATAGGTTTTGGTGACGTGGTTCAGCTCCAGTTGCATGACTTCAGCTGACCATTCGACCGGTGGTGCGGTCACTGGGTCCACGCGCCGATCGAAGGTAGTGCCAGCACCACCTTTCGGCTGCACTCCACCTCGTCCTGAGGCAGCGACCGCGTCGATAGGCTCACTCGGTGTCCTCCAACGAACCGACCACGGTACTCACCGCGATCACACGGCGGCGCTTCCTACTGACCGGGTGGCCGTGGCGGTCGCTGGGTCACGTGCTGACCACCGTCCCGGTGGTGTGCGTGGTCGCGTTGCCATTCGCAGCGTTCTGCGTCCCGTGGCTCGTGCTCGCCGTATGGTCCGGCGCCGGCATGTATCCACAACCACTCGGCAGAGTGCTGTTCCTCGGTGTCCTCGGCGCAGTGCTGGTGTTCGGGCTCGGCCCGTTGGTGGCGATACCGCTCGCAGCCCTGGAACGAACGCGCCTGCGCCTGGTGAGCCGCGACCGGGCGCTCTCGGCCCACCGTTGCCCTCCGGCAGCGGGCCTGTGGGCGTGGGTGCGCACCCGCTACACCGAAGCCGCGACGTGGCGGGAACTCGGCTACACGTTCCTGCTGCTCACTCTGGTGCCCGCCTTGTGGCTCTCGGGTGCGGTGATCGTCGGACTCATCGTGGTGATGGTGGTGAGCCCTCTGCTGGTGCGTGACGGCGACGAGGCAGTGGCGCTTGGTTTCAGTCAGATCACGTCGGTCGACCAGGCCGTTCCGTACGCGATCGCGGGTCTGCTCCTGCTGCCGGCGATTCCGTACGTGAGTGCTCTCATCGCGGGCCTGCACGGGGCGCTCAGCCGGTCGCTGTTGTGCGGTGACGACCCGGACGCCCTTCGCGCACGACTGGTGGAGGTGTCCCGGTCCCGGGCCCGCCTGGTCGATTCTTTCGAGGCGGAACGCCGCAGGATCGAGCGGGACCTGCACGACGGCGCACAGTCGCTGCTCGTCAACCTCACTTTGCAGTTGGGTATGGCTAAACTCGACCTCCCGCCGGATTCCGCGGCCGCGAAAAGCGTGTCGCAGGCGCATGATCAGGCCAAGGAACTGATGGCGGAACTGCGGCAACTCATTCGGGGAATCCACCCCCGGGTCCTCACCGACCGTGGCCTGCCAGACGCGTTGCGTGCACTGACCGAAGACTTCGTGGCCCCGGTCGGTGTCACCGCGGACCTCCCGTCCCGCCCCGCCCCGGATGTCGAGGTCGCGGCGTACTTCGTGGTGGTCGAGGCGCTCAACAACGTTTCCAAACATGCGGATGCGACGGTCGTCGACGTGGCTGTCCGACGCGCCGGGGACGTCCTGGTCGTCGAGGTCGTGGACGACGGCTGCGGCGGCGCGGATCCGGAGCGGGGGAGCGGTCTGACGGGCCTGGCCGACCGGGTCGCGGCGGTCGACGGGAGAATGCTGCTGTCCAGCCCGCCTGGCGGGCCCACCGTTGTCCGTGTGGAGTTGCCGTGGATCGAGAACTGACTGCCGTGCGAGTGGTCCTCGCCGAGGACGGTGCACTGCTGCGCGAAAGCCTCGCCGCGATGCTCGAACGATTCGGGTTCGAGGTTGTGGCCGCGGTCCCCGATGCCGTGGAATTGGAATCGGCTGTCGCGGAAAACCGTCCGGATCTGGTCGTGACCGATGTGCGGATGCCGCCCGGATTCACCGACGAGGGGTTGCGCGCAGCGGTGGCGCTGCGACGAACCTATCCCGGGCTTGCCGTGGTCGCGCTGAGCCAGTATGTCGAATTGAGTTACGCCGACGAACTCATGGGGGCGGAAGGGGGCCGGGTGGGGTATCTGCTGAAGGATCGCATCGTCGATGTAGAGGACTTCGTCTCCACTCTGCGTCAGGTGGTTGCCGGCGGCACTGTGATCGACCCGATGGTCATACAGCAGTTGTTCCGTCGACGGCGGGATCCGTTGGCGCAGTTGTCGCCGCGCGAACGCGAGGTCCTCGCCTCGATCGCGGAGGGGCATTCGAATGCGGCGATCGCCGCACAGTTGTTCATCACCGAATCGGCGGTGGGCAAGCATGTCGGCAACATCTTCAACAAACTGGTGCTGCCGCCGACCGACGACACGAATCGTCGGGTGCTGGCCGTGCTCGCGTATCTACGCCGCCACGAGCTCGGCTGAGACAGATCCGACGCCCGAATCATCCGATGTGTTGATGCCCCGGACTTCTGTTTGACGACAGTGGCCACCGCCGCAGCCAAGGGGCGCAGCTTGCGGCACAGATCCCCGTGGCCCGCTTCGAGACCATTCCTGGCGCGGGCTACCTGTGATGTCCGGGGACGTTGGTCAGCCTGGTGACTGGTGACTGGCCGCCGATGGCAGAGTGGGCTCGGTGATGCTTGTAGAAGTGCAGCCGGATCGGTGGTGCGTGTCAGCGCCCGCGTGCCGTCGGCGGTCAGCGCGCCGATGATCAGGGCATCCGGCAAGCCGTAGGCCTCGATCGTCGCCTACCCGGGGAAGTCGGCTAGCGCAGTGCGCTGGCCGGGCCGGCGCACCCGCATCCCAACCTCGACTACACCGCGCAGAGACTGGACGAGCGCGGTGATACCGAGGATGGAGTAGGTGTTCAGCGGCGCCCGAGCGAAGGTGACGCCGCCGGCTCCGCCGCCGCGGCCTACACCGCCAATGGGAACAGCAGTGCAGGTCCACGACGGACACCTGATCGATTCCGATATCGGCCTGCTCGAGGGCTTCCCGTCCGGCCGCGCCGATCGCGGGGACGTACGCCAGGTCGCTGCGTTCGGATACGAACCACTCCTCGTCGGCGTGCGCGCCGGCGTGCACGGGAAACCACTTGTCCCCCTGCCGCACAGCCCCCTTCTGCGCGGCGGCGCTGCACCGGACACTGCCCCTGCAGCGCAACGGTTTCTGTCCGCTTTCGGTTGGAACTCCCCGCATCTCCGCCCGCCCGTTGCCGGCGTCGAGGTGATTTGCTGAGCGAGGCGGGACGAGTCCTCGGACGAGGGCGTCCCCCGATCGGTCGGTTCTGCGTAAATTCGGCGTATCCGACCCGCCGGACCGCGCAGCACTGCTCAGCGCGGCGACGCTACGTGAGATCCCGTCGAAGCGGCGACGTCACTGCTACCACCGAGGCAGCCGCCGCGTAGCCGAGGAGCACGAGCGCGCCCACGAGCGGCGAGAGCAATGCGGGCACTCCCAGCGAAGATTCCTGGGCGACGGTATCGGCGAGGAACGTGAAGTCCATCAGTGAAGCAGTCGCGCCTCCAGGAAGGAACGGATAGAAGGCACCCAGTCCCGGGACGATCATGAGCGCAGGCTCAACAAGATAGAAATACCCGAGCACGACTCCCACGGCCACGAGCTGGTTGCGTGCCAGAGCACCGATACCCATGCCGAGCACCGTGTAGATTGCGGCGGCCACAGCCAGGCGGGCAAGAAGTGTCACCAGGTCGCCGGCGGAGGCGCCGAGGGTAATTCCGCGCATGGTGACGACGGACCACAAGGCGATTGCCGACGACAACGACATCAGCAGTCCATAAGCGAGCCCAAATACGCTGTAGACAGCCAGTTTTGCGCCGAGCACCCTGCCGCGACGAGGCACCGCAAGGAACGTCGAGCCGATGGTCTTGTGGCGGTACTCGCTCGTGACGGCTACCGTGCCGAACAGTGCGGGCACGAACAGGAGCAGCCCAGCGAGGCCGATAGCGATTCCCACACCTTCCGAGGTGTCGAGAGCGGGCATCGGAGGCGATGCGTTCTCCGGGCCCACCAAGCCCAGCAGCCCTGTGAGTCCGGCGCCGCTCGCGACGGCCGCAATCAGTGCCCACATGGCGAGGCGGGTGGAGAACAGTCGCGTGAGTTCACCGCGGACGGCATGCTTCATATCGCACTCTCCCGGGCGATGAGTCTGAGGTAGGCCTCTTCCAATGTGTCGCCTCGCGTCGTGAGTTCGAGCAGGGCGCCCGTCCAGACAATCTGTCCGTGGTCGATGAGCACCACGTCGTCGATACTGTTCTGCAGTTCACCGAGGGCGTGGCTGGAGATCAGGACGGTACCGCCGGAGACAGCGAAATCCCGAAGGAAGTTGCGTAGCCACACAATTCCCGACGGGTCGAGGCCGTTGGACGGTTCGTCGAGAACGAGCACGTCCGGGTCGCCCAGCAGGGCGGTAGCGACGGAGAGGCGCTGTCGCATGCCCGTGGAGTAACCGCCTACGCGCCGGTCGGCGAACCGGTCCAGTTCGACCGTTTCGATCACCTCGTCGACCCGATCCGACGGGTGACCGCCGAGGGCGCAAAAGGTACGGAGGTGATTGCGGGCGGTGGTAGCAGGATGCGCCGCCGCGATGCCCAGTACAGCGCCCACGGTTCGCGTGGGGGACGGAAGGTCGCCGTAGGCGATGCCGGCGAACAGCGCAGTTCCGCGGTCCGGACAGGTCAGTCCGAGCAGCATCCTCAAAGTCGTGGACTTGCCGGCGCCGTTCGGTCCGAGAAAACCCGTCACCTGACCCGGTTGGGCCGTGAAGGTAACGCCGCCGACTGCCTCTACTCGACCGAATCTCTTTGCGAGGCTGTTGACTTGGATGGAGACGCCCTTCATCGCACACCGGCCAGTCGGAGGGCATCGGCGATCTCGTATGCGTCCGGGCTGCTGAGAAGCAGTTCGCCGAACTTCTCATCGGCGTAGCGCCCACGAAGTCCGACACGCAGTGTCGGGTGGCCACGCTTCATCGAGACCAGCCGAGTGGTGCCGCGGGGGTGCAAGAAGGTGCCGACCTTCAGGTAGCCGGAGACTGTCAGGCCGGATCTGATGCCGAGAATTTCCGAGGTCCATCCCGGCAACACCTCGACGGTCGAGATCGAGTTCAGCGGTACAGCCATGGCGGAATGGCGGACCAGCAGGGCTTCCCACCGAGAAAAGGTCAGATGCAGGGCTGCTTCGTCGTAGATCAGTTGCGCCATAGCGTCAAGTCTCCCGTCGACGGTAAGCTCGTATCGATGTTGAGAACATTATCAGAGTGATAATAATCGCGAAAGGTCCCGATGGCGAGCAAGTCGACAATCGCCGACGTCGTACTGCATCCGGTTCGGTTGCGGATTGTGCAGCAGCTCGGAGGTCGCCAGCTGACGACCGGGGAACTCCGGGCGGCACTGCCGAGCGTCACCCAGGCCACGCTCTACCGGCACGTGGCGGCACTGATCGACGCGGAGATCGTCACCGTCGTCGACGAGCGCCGCGTGCGCGGGACCATTGAACGAACACTCGCGCTCGGGGAACGCATGGCACACGTCGGGCACGACGATCTCAATGCGATGAGCGACGCAGAACTCCGAAACGCCTTCCTGACCTTCCTGAGCGCACTCGGCGAGAGTTTCGACACGTTCATCGAGAACGAGGATCGAAACCTGCGGAATTACTTGGGTTTCGGCACCACACCGCTCTACGTCACCACCGACGACCTCGTGCAGATCCAGACACGGCTCGCCGAGCTACTCGCGCCGTACCAAACCGACTCCGGCGGGGACCGCACTCGCATCGCCTTGACCACCGCGGTGATTCCCAGTCCCCCAACGATCACCGGCGAGGACGATTGAATCAGCCCGCAACAGTTCGTCAGGGTGCGTCCGGATACTCATCCGGTGTTTCATCTTGTTTTGCAGGTCGTTTCGATACTTTGGTGCTGGTCGGTGTGCCCATTGGCTGTGTGCGCCTCCCGTAGCAGATTCCCACGACATCTGTACGGGGACAGGTGAGACGTCCGCTTCGTCACCAACGCCGAACCCATCGAGGTCCTCGGCGAGAACAGCGTCACCGGGCTGGTAGTCCGCGACACCGTCACCGGCGAGCAGTCGACGCTGGACGTCACCGGGAATGTTCGTCGCGATCGGCCACGACCCGCGCAGCGAGCTCGTCATCGGACGGAACGGGATCACACCGAACGTAACGATCAGACCCGGCGAAGGGGAAGCCGCCCCGCCGGGAACCGGGAACTGGGAGCATCGGAGGAAGGCAGTCGAAGGGAATTCCATGACCGTCCCCACTGACATCAGGATCGACCCGAGTCTCGTCGACCTGTACAAGGACCTGCACCGCCATCCCGAACTCGGTTTCCAGGAACATCGCACCGCCGGGATCGTGGCGGAGCATCTGCGGAAGGCGGGCTTCGAGGTCACCACGGGGGTGGGACGGACCGGGGTGGTCGGTGTCCTGAACAACGGCGCGGGCCCGACCGCGCTGCTCCGCGCGGACATGGATGCTCTACCCGTCCGCGAGGAGACCGGGCTCGACTATGCCAGCACCGCGACGGCCACCGACGCCGACGGCTCCACCGTGCCGGTCGCCCACGCGTGCGGCCACGACCTGCACACCACCTGCCTGCTGGGCGCGGCGCGGGTACTCGCCGACGACCGGTCCGGCTGGGCGGGCACCCTGATGCTCGTGTTCCAGCCGGCCGAGGAACTCGGCGCCGGCGCGCAGGCGATGGTGGACGACGGTCTGTTCGACCGTTTCCCGAAGCCCGACGTCGTTCTCGGCCAGCACGTATCGCCCCTACCGGCCGGCAAGATCGGGGCACACCCCGGACCGTCGTACGCGGCATCGGACTCGCTGCGGGTGCGGCTCGTCGGCAGGGGTGCGCACGGGTCGATGCCGGAGACGTCCGTCGACCCGGTCGTGATGGCGGCGGCGACGGTGCTGCGCCTGCAGACCGTCATCTCCCGCGAGATCCCGGGAACCGCGACCGCGGTCCTCACCGTCGGCTCCATCCATGCCGGCGACGCCGCGAACGTCATCCCCGGCGAGGCCGAGCTCCAGCTCAACATCCGCAGCTACGACACGCGGGTGCGTCAGAGCATTCTCGACGGCGTCGACCGCATCGTGCGCGGCGAGGCTCGAACTGCCGGGGCGCCGGAGGAACCGTCGATCACCGAGATCGAACGGTTCCCGATCGTCACCAACGACCCCGACACGCTCCGCAGGACGCTGGACGCCCTCGGCGTGTGGCTGGGACGGGAGAACATTCTCGATCCCGGCGCGGGCGCGGGCAGCGAGGACGTCGGCATCCTCGCGACCAGTTCCGGCGCCCCGCTGTCGTACTGGCTGCTGGGCGGCGCGGACCCGTCCCTGTTCACCACGGGCGACATGACCGATCCGGCCCTGCTGAAGGTGCCGTCCAACCACTCGCCGCACTACGCGCCGGTGATCGAACCGACGCTGCCCATCGGCGTGGCGGCCCTCGTCACAGCCGCCCGCGCCTGGCTGCCGCCGACGTCCTGAGCGGGCCGCCCTTCCGGCTATCGCCGCCTGCGGAATCCGCTGCCGAGCGCTCGATAGCACTCGTCGAGATCGCGCAGTGCCGCGACCACTTCCGTCTCGCCCTCCGCGCCGTCGCGAAGCACCTTGCGCAGCAACATCGCATCCAGATCGTCCGGCGCGGCCGCGAACTCGATCTCGGGCAACTGCGTGTACCGTGCACCGTCGCCGAAGTGGTCGTCGGTGCCGGTGCGGCCGGTGTCGTCGTCCTCACCGCCGACGGCCCGCATCAGCGTGTCGAGATCGAGACCTCGCACCGTCAGCATCGTCAGCGGCTCGCGGTCGACGCGCTCGGCGAGCAGGTACGCGACCGCGGCCACGTGTTTGCACGGCCAGCCGGGATCGGGACACGTGCAGTCGAAGTCGAGTTCGCGTCCGCCGTCGGGCAGCAGCATCGGGGCCAGTTCCTGCGGAACCGCACCGGAGGCCAGCGCGGCGAGGGTGCCCGGGGTCGCTCGAATCGTCTCGACCAGTTCGGCGGTGTGCTCGTCGTCGAGCGTCCGCAGCGTCACCACCGCGGTGAACGGCGCGAGCTGGCTGCCCTGCACCTCGCCGGTGACGCGCCCGGCCGCGATGTCGAGCGCGACCACCTGACCGCCGCGGGCGTACGTGCGGCCGCGGCTGAGCCGGCCGGTGTCGCCCACCTTCTCGAGCGATTCGATCAGCGCCCGCCCCCACCAACCGCGCGCGAACGCACCTCTCTTGGAGGCCGATTCGACACCACCGACGACGGGGCGACGCTTACCGAAGGCGCTGAAGTCGGGACGGCCGCGCTGCGCACTCATTCCCCCACCGCCTCGTCGCCGAGGATCAGCAGGTCGTGCAACTGGTCGGCACTCATCTCGGTGATCCACTTCTCGCCGGTGCCGATCGCCAGATCCGCGAGTTCCTGCTTGTTCGAGATCATCGCGTCGATCCGTTCCTCGAGGGTGCCGACGCACACCAACTTGCGGACCTGCACGTCGCGGCGTTGTCCGATCCGGAAGGCTCGGTCGGTGGCCTGGTTCTCCACCGCGGGATTCCACCACCGGTCCAGGTGCACCACGTGATTGGCGGCGGTCAGGTTGAGCCCGGTGCCACCGGCCTTGAGGGAGAGCAGCATGACCGGCGGCCCGTCGTCGCCCTGGAACCGCTCCACCATCCGGTCGCGGCGCGCCTTGGGGACCCCGCCGTGCAGGAACGGCACATCGGTCCCGAACCGCTCCTCGAGGTACGGCACCACCAGGTCACCGAACTCCCGGAACTGGGTGAACAACAGGGCCCGCTCACCGTCCGCGGTGACCGAATCGAGGATGTCCTCGACCAGCGCCAGCTTGCCGGACCGGTGCCGGCCGCGCCGCAGCACCCCGGACCCGTCGCCGAGGAAGTGCGCAGGATGGTTGCACACCTGCTTGAGGCGCGTGAGCGCCGAGAGCACCGCGCCCTTGCGCTGCATTCCCTCGGTGTCCTTGATCTTCTTGAGCATGTCGTCGACGACGGCCCGGTACAGCGCTGCCTGCTCGACGGTGAGATTCGCCCGGACCGTCATCTCCTGCTTCTCCGGCAGGTCCGAGATGACGGCGGGGTCGGTCTTGACGCGACGCAGGATGAACGGCGACGTCACCGCACGTAGCCGGGTGACCGCCGCCTCGTCCTGTTCCCGCTCGATCGGGACGGCGAAGCGGGCCCGGAAAGCCTGTGGGCTGCCCAGCATTCCACTGTTGACGAAGTCGAGGATGGACCGCAACTCGTCGAGGCGGTTCTCCACCGGTGTGCCGGTGAGGGCAATGCGGTGTTCGGCCGGGATGGCCCGGGCAGCGCGGGCCTGCGCGGTCGCGGAGTTCTTGATGTGCTGCGCCTCGTCGAGCACCACGCGGCGCCACGATTGCTCCCCCAGACCGGCCACGTCGCGAGCGAGCAGCGAGTACGTCGTGATGAACAGGTCGCTGGAGCGGACCGCCGCGGCCAGGTCCTCGCCGCGGCGGCGGTCGGCGCCGTGGTGGACGTGCACGCGCAGGTCGGGCACGAATCGCGCGGCCTCACGCTGCCAGTTGCCGACCACCGACATCGGGCACACCAGCAGGGTGGGATTGTCGGAGCGTTCGTGCGCGAGGAGCGCCAACAGTTGCAGCGTCTTGCCCAGGCCCATGTCGTCGGCGAGGACCGCGCCGAGTCCCGTCTCGCTCATGAACGCCAGCCAGTCCAGCCCGCGCTGCTGGTAGTGCCGCAACTCGGCGTTCAGCCCGGCGGGCTTGGGCACCTGCACCGGCTCGAGCGTGCCGTCGAGCAGCGTGCCCACCCACCCGGTGGCATGCAGTTCCTCGACCGGGACCGGTGGCCGTTCCGCCTCGGTGAGCTGCCCGAGCAGACCACCGAGCGTCCCGTCCTCCCCCGAATTGCGCTGCGTCACATACCGGGCCGCCTGCGCCAGCACGGTGGCGTCGGCCTGCACCCATTGCCCCCGCAGCCGGACCAGATCGCTCTGGGTCTCGGCGAGCCGGGTCAGCTCGTCGGGAGTCAGGACCATGTCGCCGAGCGCGAGTTCCCAGTCGTAGCCGACGATCTCGTTCATGCCCACGGCCCGGTCCTCCGCGGCGGCCGGTACCGGCGGCGACGACACCTTCACGCGCAGCGACGGCGAGGCCGCCGCCCACGCGCGCGGCAACAGCAGCGGGATACCGGCGTGTTCGAGTGCCCGGGCCCCGTGCAGCACCAGGTCGGTCACGACCGCGGTGGGCAGGAGCAGATCGAGGCTGTCGGGGTCGGTGGGCAGGTCCCGCAGCCGTGGATACGCCGTCACCGCGGCGGCGAGTTTGCGCACCGCGATCTCGAGCAGCCGGGACTCCGTCCGGTGTAACCGCACCGGCGCGGGCGCCTCGCCCTCCGCGCGCAGGCACACCTGCAGACGCCACAAGGCGTCGTCGGCGAGGTCCGACTCGTCGCCCTCCGCCGGCTCCGGCTCGAGCAGCCGCAACACCAGTTCCGGCTCGTCGACCGTGAGGCTCTCGCGCCACGCGTCGAGCCCGGTCGCCATCTTGTGGTTGCCGCCGTCGTACGGCTCACCGCGCAGCAGCGCCCGCAGCAGCGGGTGCTGGGCGTCCCGGTCCCCCAACAGCTCGCGGACGACGGCGTCGGTGAGTTCACCGACGAAGTCGTCGAGGATCTCGCGCGGGGTGCCCTCGAACCGCTGCACCGGCGGCATCGCGGACGCCAGTTCGGCCAGCCACGCGTGCTGGCGCTCGCCGCCGAGAAGCCGCCAGCGCGGCCACCAGTGCCCCTCGGTCCGGTACAGCTCGGGCACGACGCGACCGGCCCGCGCCCACCGTTCGACGCCGCGGGCAACGTGCGCCAGGTAGCGCAGGTCCCCCGAGACACCGGACGCGTCGTCCTGCACCGCGAGCAGGACGTCGGCGGCCTCGGCCGGCGCCAGCGCGAGGACCGGGACCCGCTGCTGCTCGACCCCGACGGCCGCCGGCACGTGCACGGTGTGGTGCCGCCGGAAGCGCCGGCGCAGCACCCGCGCGAGGGGCTCGGGTAAATCGGGCAGCTCGGAGTCCGGGCCCCGCCACAGCAGGAGGCCCGTGCCCGGCGACCAGAGCCCGTGCAGCATGTCGTCCATCCAACCAGCCGCAGCCGACATCCCTGGATTCCCGCCCGCCACCCGGCCCATACTGGGCGCAGAGGGAAGGTCGGCGCCGATGACGATCATGCTTCAGGTCTTCGAACAGGTGTACTCGCCGAGTACGCCCTGGCAGCAGCGCAAGGTCGCTTTCGTCGACGCCGATCACATCGTCGCGATGCGCCTCGACGGTCAGTCCGGCGTCTGGCTCGACGTCACCAAACAGGGCGAATCACACCGCCTGGCCACCACCCGCACGCCGGAGGAGGCGGTCGGCTTCCTGCTCAGCGTGTTCGGCAAGATTGCCGAATGCCGGCAGAACGGCGGCTCGTGGCTCATCGGGCACGACGGCGTCGACGCCGGATCGCTGCACGCCGCGAAGTTCCCGCACTCCTGAACCGGCCGCGCGCACCTGCCCTGTCGGAACCGTCCGGCACACTCGCTGCGACAGTGAGCGGTCCGGGGAGGGGCAGCGGTGGGGCGAGGTCGAATTCTGCTCGGGGCCGGCGCCGTCGCGCTGGCCTGCGTGTCGGCGGCGTGCACCGCGGTGCCCGGTGGGGTCGCACCCGCGCCGGGCAGTCCGTCCCGTGCCGCGGTCGAGGACCTCCTCGCCCGGGTCGAGGTGGTCGGGTCCCGGCCCGATGTTGCGGGCTACGAGCGCGGATGCCAGAGCGGGCAGGCCTGTGTGTTCGGTCCGGCCTGGTCGGACGATCACACCGGTCCCGGCGGCCACGACGGCTGCGACACCCGCAACGACGTCCTGGCGGCCGATCTCACCGACGTCGAGTTCCGCGGCGGTACCCGCGATTGCGTCGTCGTCGCGGGCACGCTGGCCGATCCCTACTCGGGGCGGAAGCTCGCGTTCACCAAGCAGGACGCGAACGCTGTGCAGATCGACCACGTGTATCCGCTCGCGGCGGCGTGGGACATGGGCGCCGCGCGGTGGCCGATCGAGCGGCGCCGCGACTTCGCGAACGACGTCACCTACAACCTGCTCGCCGTCAGTGGTCCGGAGAACCAGGCCAAACGGGACGCCACGCCGTCGGGCTGGTTGCCGTCGGATCCGGCCTACCACTGCTTCTACGTCGGCAAGTATCTCGGTGTTGCCGTGCGCTACGGCCTGCCGATCACCGCCGCCGACCGCGACGCGATCGCCGCTGTCGCCGCCGACTGCGGATGACGAGTCGCCGACGCGATGCCCCGCCGCCGGTTAGCGTGGACGGGTGAGCCGAACGATCACCGGAGATGTCAGCAAGGACACCCGCCTGTGCATGTCGCTGTCGGGCAGGCCGAGCAACATCGGCACCCGCTTCCACAACTATCTGTACGACGAGCTCGGCCTCGACTTCGTCTACAAGGCCTTCACCACCACCGATCTCCCGGCCGCGATCGCCGGGATCCGCGCGCTCGGCATCCGCGGATGCGGGGTGTCGATGCCGTTCAAGGAGGCGTGCATCGAGCATGTCGACGTGGTGCACCCGTCGGCGTCGGCGATCGACTCGGTGAACACGATCGTCAACGAGGACGGCGAACTGCACGCCTACAACACCGACTACCAGGCCGTCGCCGACCTGCTGCACCGCGCCGAGCTGCGATCGGAGCTCACGGTCGCCGTCGCCGGTAGCGGCGGCATGGCCAAGGCCGTGGTGGCCGCGCTGCGCGATACCGGGTTCCGCACCGTCACGGTCGTCGCACGCAACGCCGAGACCGGACCGGCCCTGGCCCGCACGTACGGCTTCGAGTGGCTTCCCGAGCTCGGGGCCGCCCATCCGCAGTTGCTCGTCAACGCCACCCCGGTCGGGATGGCCGGCGGCGCCGAATCCGACGCACTGCCGTTTCCGGAGGACGCGGTCCACGCCGCGGAGGCGGTCTTCGACGTCGTCGCGATGCCCGCCGAGACTCCGATGGTCCGGCTCGCGACGGCGGCCGGCAAGACCGTGATCACCGGCGCGGAAGTGATCGCGCTGCAGGCGGCGGAGCAGTTCACGCTGTACACCGGGGTGCGCCCGACCGATGAGCAGATCCGCCGCGCGTCGGAGTTCTCGAGGGCCCCCTCGAAGGCCTAGGAGTTCCCGATGGCCGGCCTGCCGCCGCACGACCCGGACGAACCGCAGAGCACGCGCCTCGCCCGCAACTTCAGCGAGCTGCTGCAGGAGTTGCGCGTGCAACAGGCCGGGGTGCAGATCCTGTTCGCGTTCCTGCTGGCGATCGTGTTCACCGAGGTCTACCAGGAACAGTCCGACTACGTCCGCACCCTGCATCTGGCCACGGTGCTGTGCGCCGCCATGTCGTCGGCACTGCTGATCGCCCCGGCGGTGTGGCATCGGATCCTGTTCCGGCACCGTCGGCGCGAGGACATCCTGCGTCAGGCCAACCGCTGCGCGCTGGCCGGCTCGGTCTTCCTGGCCGCGACCATGGTCGGCACCGTGCTGATCGTCGCGGAGGTCGCGGTCGGTGGCTGGGTCGCCAAGCTCATCGGTGCGTGCACCGCACTGGTCTTCGGCACCCTGTGGTTCGCCGTGCCCGCCCTGTTGCGGCGCGACGACGAGCTGCGCTGACCGAATCGCAGGCGCTATCGTCGGTTTCATGGCAGCCCCCGACGAGCCCGAACCGCGGGCCGAGGCGTTTCCGGCACTGTGGCCGGTGCCGACGCGGTGGGCCGACGGCGACCAGTACGGGCACGTCGACGCCGTCTCCTACTACTCGTATTTCGATACCGCGATCAACGGATGGCTGATGGCGAGTACCGGCCTCGACGTCCGACGGCTACCCGCGATCGGGATCGTGACGGAGGCCTCGTGCCGGTTCGTGCGTGAGCTGTCGTTCCCCGATCAGTTGCACGTGGGCCTGTCCGTCGAGCGCATCGAGGTCTCCGACATCGTGTACGCCTTGGCGGTCTTCCGCGAGGACGCGGAGGGATTCCTGGAACTGTCCGCCACCGGACGATTCGTGCACGTCTACGTCGATCCCGACACCCGGCAGCCTGCGCCGATTCCACCCGAAATTCGCAGCGCCGCAACCTTACTGATGTTCGAGGTGGACTGACGCCCGGTCAGTTCAACCCCACCGCGTCCGCCGTCGCGACCGCGCGCCTGACGACGTCGTCGATGAGTTCCGCTGTGGGGCCGCCCCGTTCGGCCCGGTTGCGCGGATCGTCGAGAGTCCGGCGCAACACACCCTCCGCGATGATCGCGAGCTTCCACAGCGCGAGCACATGCCAGAAGCCGACCGCCGAGACGTCGCGTTTGGTCTCGTGCACGTACACCTCGACCAGTTCGTCGCGGGTCGGGAAGCCGTCGAGCGTCGACGCCATGAACGGCCCCCGCACACCGTCACCACGCTCCGGCCAGTACGCCAGCAGCCCTCCGAGGTCGGCGAGCGGGTCGCCCAGCGTGCACAGTTCCCAATCGAGGATCGCCACGACCCGGCCCTCTTCGGGGGACGTGATGACGTTGCTCAGGTGGAAATCGCCGTGTACCAGAGTGGTCTCGGTCTGCTCGGGGACGTTGCGGGCGAGGCGCGCCGCCAAGTCCTCGATCGCGGGCAGATCGTGGGTCCTGGACTGTTCCCACTGGGCCGACCACCGCTTGAGCTGCCGCTCGGCGTAGGGCTTGTGACTGGCCAGGCCCTCGAGACCCGCGCTCTCGAGATCCACCCGGTGAATGCTCGCGAGCGCCTTCGGCAGCGAGAGCCCGATGGCGCGTCGGCGCTCGGGGTCGAGGCGCTCGGCTACCGATTCGTCGTCGATCACGATCCCGTCGACGTAGCTCATCAGCACCAGAGGCACATCGGTAATCGCCGGATCGTCGGTCAAACCAAGCATTTTCGGCACCGGGACACCGGTCCCCTGCAGCGCGGCCAGGATGCGGTACTCGCGGCCGACGTCGTGCGCGGACGCCAGCAACTGCCCGAGCGGCGGGCGCCGCAGCACCCAGTGGCCGCCCCCCGAATCGCGCACTGCGAAGGTGAGATTCGACTGCCCGCTACCGATGCGCTCGAACGACAGCGGCGCGAGTGCGCCCACACCGAGACCGGTGATCCAGCTCGCGACGGCGTCCTCGTCGAGGCCGACAACACTCATTGCGCACCACTCCCCTCCGGTGTCCCGCATTCTGTATCCGCTGTTCGGATCGATCGATTCGTCATGCCGGTCATTTCCGTCGAATCCCGCACCCCCGGTCGACGCCCGTCCGACGATGCTAGTCGCCGGGCTGCCCCCGCGCGGGTGTTTGCGATCCACGACCGTGCGCGGCGCGCGCGAGCAGCGGCGCCGTGCGCGGCCCGACCAGTTCGCGCATCACGAGCGCCATGTTGGTGCGCTCCACGCCGGGAATCTTGAGGATCTGCCCGGCCAACCGGTAGAGGTCGTCGGCGTCGGTCGCCACCACCTTGACCGACAGGTCGGTCAGCCCCGTCATGCCGTAGACCTCGACCACCTCGGGGATGTCGGCGAGCGCATCCACCACCGCGTCGAGCTGGTGCTGGTCGACCCGCGTCGACACGAATGCCGCCAGCGGGTAGCCCAGCGCCCGGGGATCGACGAGCTGGTCGAAACCACCGAGCGCCCCCGACCCCTCCCAGCGGGACAGCCGCGCCTGCACGGTGTTCCGCGACAGCCCGAGCCGTTGCGCGAGTTCCACGCCCGTGGCCCGGGGGTTGCGCGACAGCTCGAGCAGCAGACGGGCGTCGGTGGCGTCGAGAGTGGTCATCTTTCGCAGTGTGCCACCGTTTCACCCCCCGAAACCGTGCATCGTGCTGAATCGCTGCGACTTCGCTTGCGCAGATCGCCGAACGGTGGATGCTGTGAGGTAGAGCACACCCATTCGGACATCCGCTCACGAGGCGGACCCGGATCGATGCGACGAGGTGACCGACGATGGCCGACAGAATCGCCTTCCCGGTGCAGCTGGTCCAACCCGACGGACAGCGCGTGCACCGGCCCGACTACGCCGCGCTGGTGTCCGACGTCGGGCCCGAGCAGCTGCGCGCCCTGTACGAGGATCTCGTCGTATCGCGGCGGATCGACACCGAGGCCACCGCGTTGCAGCGGCAGGGCCAACTGGGCATCTGGGCGCCGCTGCTCGGCCAGGAGGCCGCCCAGGTGGGGTCGGCACGCGCGCTGGAGCGCGACGACTACATCTTCACGAGCTACCGCGAGCACGCCGTCGCGCACTGCCGGGGCGTCGACCCGGACGTGATGACCCGGATGTGGCGGGGGTGCGCGCACTCCGGCTGGGATCCGGCGACGGTGAACATGACCAATCCCGCGATCGTGGTCGGCGCGCAGGGTCTGCACGCGACCGGGTACGCGCTGGGAGCGCACCTGGACGGCGCCGAGATCGCCACCGTCGTGTACTTCGGGGACGGCGCGACCAGTCAGGGCGATCTGTCCGAGGCACTGGGCTTCGCGGCGAGCCTCGCGGCCCCGGTGGTGTTCTTCTGCCAAAATAATCAGTGGGCCATCAGCGAACCCGTCCACCTGCAGAGCCCCACCCCGATCGCGGCGCGTGCCGCCGGATACGGCATGCCCGCGGTCCAGGTCGACGGCAACGACGTGCTCGCGGTGCTGGCGGTCACCCGCCAGGCAGCCCGCCGCGCGCGGGACGGCGGCGGACCGTCGTTCGTCGAGGCCGTCACGTACCGGATGGGTCCGCACACCACGTCCGACGACCCGACCCGCTACCGCACCGCCGCGGAGTCGGAGCTGTGGCGGGCCCGTGACCCGATCGACCGGATGCGGCGCCTCCTCGAGCGCGAGGGCCTGTTCGACGCCGAGTTCGACGCCCGAGTGCAGGGACGGGCGGACGACGTCGCCGCCCGGCTGCGGGCCGGCGCGCTGGAGGCGCCCGATCCCGGACCGGACGAGTTGTTCGAGCACGTGTACGCCACCGAGCATCCGCTGATCGACGAGGAGCGCGCCGCCTACCGGGCCTACCTCGACACCCTGACCACCGGCGAGGAGGCAGCGTCATGACCGTCACCACGAGCGCGACACCGAGGACCACGCTGACGCTGGGCGCCGCACTCAACGCCGGGCTGCGCCGGGCACTCGAGGACGACCCCAAGGTGGTGCTGATGGGCGAGGACATCGGCAAGCTCGGCGGCGTCTTCCGCATCACCGACGCGCTGCAGAAGGACTTCGGCCCGGCGCGCGTCATGGACACCCCACTCGCCGAATCCGGGATCGTGGGAACGGCTTTCGGGTTGGCGCTGCGCGGATACCGGCCCGTCTGCGAGATCCAGTTCGACGGCTTCGTCTACCCGGCGTTCGACCAGATCGTCTCGCAGGTCGCCAAGATCCACTACCGCACCCGCGGACACGTGAAGGCGCCGTTGACGATTCGCATCCCGTACGGCGGCGGGATCGGTGCCGTCGAGCATCATTCGGAGTCCCCCGAGGCGTACTTCGCGCACACGGCGGGGCTTCGCGTCGTCTGCCCCGCCACCCCGGCCGACGCGTTCGCGATGATCCGGCAGTCGATCGCGCTCGACGACCCCGTCGTGTTCCTCGAACCCAAGCGGCGCTACTGGGACCGCGGCGCCGTGGACCTCGACGACCCGCCGGATCTGCCGCTGCACCGCGCGCGGATCGCCCGGCCCGGCGCCGATGTCACGGTCGTCTCGTACGGCTCGATGGTGCCGACCGCGTTGCAGGCCGCCGCGATCGCCGCCGACGAGGGCACCTCGCTCGAGGTGGTCGATCTGCGCTCGCTGGCGCCGATCGACTTCGAGGCCGTCGAGGAGTCGGTGCAGCGGACCGGACGGCTCGTCGTCGCGCACGAGGCTCCCGTCTTCGTGGGCCTCGGCGCGGAGATCGCGGCGCGGGTGTCCGAGCGGTGCTTCTTCCGGCTCGAGGCGCCGGTGCGGCGGGTCGGCGGCTTCGACATCCCGTACCCGCCGGCGAAACTCGAGCATCACCACGTGCCCGACGCCGACCGCATCCTCGCCACCGTCGACGAGGTGCTCGCATGAGCCGCCTCGAGGAGTTCCGGCTGCCCGACCTCGGCGAGGGCCTCACCGAGGCGGAACTGGTGTCGTGGGCCGTCGCGGTCGGAGACACCGTCGCACTCAACGCGACCATCGGGGAGGTCGAGACAGCGAAGGCATCGGTGGAACTTCCGTCGCCGTTCGCCGGGGTGGTGCGAGAGTTGCTCGTGCAGCCCGGGACCACGGTGCCGGTCGGGACGCCCATCATCCGCGTCGAGACGGCCGGCGACGAGGACGAGGTTCCCCCGGCTCCCCGCCGGGACGCGGTGCTGGTCGGCTACGGACCGTCAGAGCCCACCGTCAGCAGACGCCGACGTCCGCAGCCGCACGTGTCCCGGCCACCGGCAGTTCGGTCGGGCGCCGTCCACGCCCGCCGCGACGCCCAGGACGCCCGCGAGACGCGGACGCCGATCCGCGGGGTGCGACGCGAGACGGCGGCGGCCATGGTCGCCAGCGCCGCCGCCGCACCGCACGTCACCGAGTTCCTCACCGTCGACGTCACCGAGTCGGTGCGGCTGCTCGAGCGACTGCGCACAGCGGCCGCGTTCGACGGCCTGCACGTGACCCCGCTGACGCTGGTCGCCAAGGCCCTGCTGCTGACGCTGCGGGCGCATCCGTCGCTGAACTCGGCGTGGGACGAGGCCGCGCAGGAGATCGTCACCAAGCACTACGTGAACCTCGGCATCGCGACCGCCACCGAGCGAGGCCTGATGGTGCCGAACGTCAAGGACGCGGACCGGCTGCCCCTGTCCGAGCTGTGCCAGGCGATCCGCGCACTCACCGACACTGCGCGGGCCGGACGGGCGACGCCGTCCGACCTCACCGGCGGAACGATCACGATCACCAACGTCGGCGTCTACGGCATCGACACCGGCACCCCGATCCTCAACCCGGGTGAGGCCGCGATCCTCGCGCTCGGCGCGATCACGAGGCGGCCGTGGGTGGTGGGCGACGACATCGTCGCGCGGGACGTCACGACACTCGGCCTCACCGTCGATCACCGCCTCGTCGACGGCGAACAGGCGTCGCGGTTCCTCGTGGACCTCGGGGCGACGCTCCACGACCCGGTCACCTGCCTCCTCGCCCTGCTCTGAACTCGCTCCCCCCCATCCGCCCCTCGCTCGCTCCGCTCGCGAGCTGAAGGGTCCCTTCAGCAGCTGTCAGCGCACGAAGGGTCCCTTCAGCTGCGCGCGGGATTCGGTACAAAGGGGAACGTGGACACCCCGACACCGCGCCCGCGCCACCTGACCGCCGCCCGCGCCGCGATCTTCGGTGTGTTCGGCATCAACGGCTTCCTGCTCGCGATGTGGGTGGTGCACATTCCCGCGATCGAGGACCGGACGAACATCGCCCACTCGACGCTCGGGTCGCTGCTTCTGCTCCTCGCGCTCGGCGCGATCGCCGGGATGCAGTTGGTGGGGCCGCTCGCCGACCGATACGGCAGCCGACTGCTGGTCGCACTGAGCGGGATCCTGCTGTCGATCGCGGTGATCGGACCGGGGCTCGCGTCCACGGCGTGGCAGCTGGGTCTGGCGCTGCTGGTGTTCGGGTTCGGCAACGGCGCCCTGGACGTGTCGATGAACTCGCAGGCCGTCCTCACCGAACGCGAGTACGGCCGCCCGATCATGTCCGCGTTCCACGGCATGTTCTCGATCGGGGGCGTCGTCGGATCGCTCATCGGCGCGGTCACCATCGGGGCCGGCTGGTCACCGGCCGTCACGCTGGCCGCGTCGTCGGCGCTGGGCCTCGCCGCTGTGGCGCTGTGCACCGCGCGGTTGCTTCCGCCGTCGGCGCATCCGCAGCCCGAACCTCACGGGCAACGCCGGCGCGGGCGGTACTCGCCACGGGCGCTTGCGCTGGGCGCGGTGGCGTTCGCGTTGATGCTCGCCGAGGGCGTCGCCAACGACTGGTCCACCCTGCAGGTCAAGGAGCACCTGGACGTCCCGGCGTCGGTGGCCGCGCTTACGTTCGGCGCGTTCTCGCTGACGATGACGGTGGGGCGGTTCACCGCGGACCGGGTCAGCTCGGCGCTCGGTCCGGTCGCCGTGGTCCGGTACGGGACGCTGATCGCGGCGGCCGGGATGGCAACGGTCGTGGTGTCGCCGTGGCTGCCGACGACGCTGCTCGGCTGGGCCCTGTTCGGGCTCGGGTTGTCGGGGTGCGTGCCGCAGATCTTCACCGCGGCCGGAAACCTCGGGGCCGGGGCTGCGGGGGCGAACATGTCCCGCGTCGTGGGCATGGGGTACATCGGCTTCCTCGCCGGGCCGGCGACCATCGGCTGGCTCACCCACCTGGTGCCGCTCACGGTCGCGATGGTGGTGCCGCTGGTGTGCGTCCTGGTCGCGGCCCGCTTCGCCGGCATCGTGGACCGGCCCGCGACCCGCGCCGTCGCGGTCGGCTGAAACGGCGGAAGGGTCCCTTCACCCGCTGGGAGCGAGTGAAGGGACCCTTCAGCTGACGGGCGGAGGGGGACGCGTCCGCCAGTTGCCGTCTTCGTCTTCCGTGATGCGCCGAGGCCTACAGGGCCTTGAGCTCCTCGGTGACCTCGGAAACCATCTTCTTGGCGTCACCGAACAGCATCGAGGTGCCGTCTGCGGTGAACAGCGGGTTGTCGATGCCGGCGTAGCCCGACGACATCGAGCGCTTGAGCACGATGACCGACTTGGACTGGTCGACGTTGAGGATCGGCATGCCGTAGATCGGCGAGCTCGAGTCGTTGCGTGCGGCCGGGTTGGTGACGTCGTTGGCGCCGATGACGACGGTGACATCGGTGCGCGCGAACTCGCCGTTGATGTCGTCCATCTCCTTCATCGCGTCGTACGCGACGTCGGCCTCGGCGAGCAGGACGTTCATGTGACCGGGCATGCGGCCGGCGACCGGGTGGATCGCGTACTTGACCTCGACGCCGCGCTCCTCGAGCAGGGCCGCCATCTCCTTGACCGCGTGCTGGGCCTGCGCGACGGCGAGACCGTAGCCGGGGACGACGATGACCTGGTTGGCGTACGCCATCTGGATCGCCGCATCCGACGCGGACGTGGCCTTGACGGTGCCGCCGGATGCCGCGCCGCCGGGGCCGCCGGCGTCACCGCCACCGAACGAGCCGAAGATGATCGCGGGGATCGAGCGGTTCATGGCCTTGGCCATGAGGTTGGTCAGGATCGAGCCGGACGCGCCGACGATCATGCCGGCGACGATCATCGCCTGGTTGTTGAGCGCGAGACCCGCGGCCGCGGCCGACAGACCGGTGAGCGCGTTGAGCAGCGAGATGACGACGGGCATGTCGGCGCCGCCGATCGGCAGCACGACGAACAGACCCATGACGCCGGCGGCGACGAGCAGGCCGACGATCCACAGCGCGGACGTCGGATCGTTGGCCGGGTCGGCCTGGATGCCGATGTAGATCGCGATGCCCACCGAGACGACCGCAAGGATCATGTTCGCCAGCTGGAACGCCTTCGCCGAGGCGACGACCTTCTTCTCGAAGTTCTTGTTGAACAGCTCCTGCAGCTTCGCGAACGCGACCAGCGAGCCCCAGAACGAGACCGAACCGATGATGGCGGCGAACAGCGAGCCGACGATGAACGGCACCGACGGCACCGTCTCGACGGTGGTGAAGCCGTCGGAGTTGAGGAACTCGGCCCACGCGATGAGCGCGACCGTGCCACCGCCGACGCCGTTGAACAGCGCGACGAGCTGCGGCATCGCCGTCATCTTCGTGCGCAGCGCCGGCGGGACGCCGAGGACGATACCGACGAGCAGACCACCGATGATCAGGCCCCAGTGGTCGGTGTCGCGGATGTCGATGAGGACCGCGACGACCGCGATCAGCATGCCGACGGCAGCGATGTAGTTGCCGCGCACCGCGGTCTTCGGGCCCGTCAGGCCCGACAGACCGTAGATGAACATCGCGAACGCGACGATGTACAGGATGGAGACGAGGTAGCTCATCAGGCGTCAGCCCCCTTCTTCACGGCAGGCGCGTCCTTCTTCGGCTTGAACATCGCGAGCATGCGGTCGGTGACGACGAAGCCGCCGACGACGTTCAGGGTGCCGAACACCAGCGCGACGAAGAGGATGATCTTGATCGACCACGGGGCGTCGGACGGCAGGTGGCCGAGAACGACCAGCGCGCCGAGCACGACGATGCCGTGGATGGCGTTGGTGCCCGACATCAGCGGCGTGTGCAGCGTGTTCGGCACCTTCGAGATGACAGCGAAGCCCACGAACCCGGCCAGGACCAGGATCGCGATGTTCGCCAGAAGTTCGGTGTACATCTAGGGGGTCTCCTTCGATCCGGTCACGCACGCACCGGCGAGGATCTCGTCCGAGAAGTCGGGTGCCAGCGCACCGTTCTCGTCGAGCATCAGCTCGATCAGGGCCGCAACGTTCTTCGAGTACAGCTCCGAGGCGTGCTCGGGCATCGTCGCCGGGAGGTTCAGCGGCGAGCAGATGGTGACACCGTGCTTGACGGCCGTCCGGCCGGGCTCGGTGAGCTCGCAGTTGCCACCGGTCTCGCCGGCGAGGTCGACGATGACGCTGCCGGGCTTCATGCCCTCGACGGCAGCGGCGGTCACCAGGCGCGGCGCGGGGCGGCCCGGCACCAGCGCGGTGGTGATGACGACGTCGAAGCCCTTGATGGCATCCTCGAGCGCCTGCTGCTGCTGTGCGCGCTCGGCGTCGGTCAGCTCACGGGCGTAGCCGCCTTCGCCGGCCGCGTCGATGCCGAGGTCGAGCCACTGCGCACCGACCGAGCGGACCTGGTCGGCCACCTCGGGACGCACGTCGTAACCCGTGGTGCGGCCACCGAGACGCTTGGCCGTGGCCAGCGCCTGCAGACCCGCGACACCCACGCCGAGGACCAGGACGGTCGCGGGCTTCACGGTGCCGGCCGCGGTGGTCAGCATCGGGAAGAAGCGGGTGGACTCGGACGCCGCGACGAGGACGGCCTTGTAGCCGGCGACGTTCGCCTGCGACGACAGCGCGTCCATCACCTGGGCGCGGGAGATGCGCGGAATCGCCTCGACGGCGAACGCGCTCACACCGGCCGCGGACAGCGCACCGATCTGGTTCTCGGCGTTGCGCGGGGCGAGGAAGCCGATCAGCGTCTGCCCGGAGCGGAGCTTGCCGACCTCTTCGTCCGACGGCGGTGCGACCTTGACGACGACGTCGGAGGTCCACGCGTCACCGATGGTGGCGCCGGCCTCCTTGTACAGCTCGTCGGGAATCAAGGCACCCAGTCCGGCACCGGGCTCGACGACGACGTCGACTCCCTTGGCGGCCAGTGACGCCACAACCTTGGGCACCAATGCCACCCGTCGTTCGCCGTCGCTCGTCTCCCGAACGACACCGACCGATGGGCGCACCTGTGCCGCGCTCTTCGATGTATCCAATGTTTCGACTTCCTGCGGTAGATGGTGTGCCTGCCGCGACGGGCGGCAACTATCGAGCGATCGACGGACGATGACCCGACCGATGCAAGTGGTCCACGATGGTAAGCAGAACTACCGTGAGCAAGGGGCACGCGCAAGTCGGCCGGAGTGTCTGAATCGAGTCCGAACAGAGGTATACCACTGTAAGAGACACTTTTTGTGATACAGCTCACCATTTCACACGGACGTAACGTCGCGTCCGGGTAGGCCCAAGAAACGGAGGTTCGGAGATGCCCACTCGGGCCGTCGACATCGAACGCGTGTACGACCATCCGGCCGCGGAACCGAGTTTCCGAGTCTTCGTCGACCGGCTGTGGCCGCGCGGGTTGCGCAAGGATTCGTTCCATTACGACGACTGGGCGAAGGACCTCGCGCCGTCGACCGATCTGCGGCGGTGGTACAGCCACGACATAGCAGAGTTCGGCGAGTTTCGCTCCCGCTATCTCACGGAGCTGGAATCCGCGGAGGGACGCAGCGCCGTGGAGCGCGTGCTGACCCTCGCGGGAGACCGTCCCCTCGTCCTGCTCACCGCCACCAAGGACCTCGACCACAGTCACGCCGCCGTCCTGCAGGAGCACTTCCGGGAGCTGTGACCCCGCGCCGATCCCTACGCCGGGACGTACCGCGCGCGCAGGGTGTGCTTGACGAGTTTCCCGGTCGGGGTGCGCGGTAGGTCGTCGACGAAGTCGATCGATCGGGGCGCCTTGTAGTGCGCGACGCGCTCACGGACGTAGTCGAGCAGTTCGCGTTCGATGTCTGCGTTCCCGGTCACACCGTCCACCAGTTGGACGACCGCCTTGACCTCCTCCCCCATCTCGTCGTGTGGCACGCCGATGACCGCGACGTCGTACACCTTCGGATGCAGGGTGAGGACGTTCTCGGATTCCTGCGGATAGATGTTGACCCCGCCGGAGATGATGGTGAACGCCGCGCGGTCGGTGAGATACAGGAAGCGGTCGTTGTCGAGGTAGCCGATGTCGCCGCTCGTGGTCCACGTCGGATGGTCGGGGTGCTGCGCTGACGCCGTCTTGACGGGATCGTTGTGGTACTCGAACGGGACCTGGTCGCGCTCCCAGTACACGGTGCCGATCTCCCCCGTCGGCAGTTCGTGCCCCGCCTCGTCGCAGATGTGCACGATGCCGAGGACCCCGTCGCGGCCCACCGACCCGGGGCGGGCCAACGCCTGGGCGCTGTCGATGAACGTCGCGCCCGCCCCCTCGGTCGACGCGTAGTACTCGTGGATCACCGGGCCCCACCAGTCGATCATCGCGCGCTTGACCTCGACCGGGCACGGGGCGGCGGCGTGGATCGCGACACGCATGCTGGACACGTCGTAGCGGTCGCGAATCTCGCTGGGCAGCTTGAGCATCCGCACGAACATCGTGGGCACCCACTGGCTGTGCGTGACGCGGTGCCGCTCGATCAGCGCGAGCGCTTCGGCCGCGTCGAACCGGTCCATCACGATCACGGTCCCGCCGACGGAATTGATCGTGCCGCAGAAGCGCAGTGGCGCAGCGTGATACAGCGGTGCCGGGCACAGGTAGACGGTGTCGGCGTCGAAGCCGTACATCGGCGCGAACACCGCGGTGTAGGGGTCGACGGTCTCGTGTACCTGCCCCTCGGGCAGCTGCGGTTTGATCCCCTTGGGCCGGCCGGTGGTGCCCGACGAGTACAGCATGTCCTGCCCGCGCGGCTGGGATTCCAGCGGTTCGTCCGACTGCTGCGCGAGCACCGCCTCGTAGTCGTCGTAGCCGTCGACCGCTCCCCCGAACACCAATCGGCACCGCACCTTCGGGAGCTCGGTCGGTTCCACCGGGAGAGCCGCGGCCGCGTCCGCCGAGACGACCAGTGCCGACGCCTCGCAGTCGTCGACGACGTACGCCGCCTCGGCCGGGGTGAGATGCCAGTTGACGGCGGTGATGTAAAGCCCGGATCGCAGCGCCGCCCAGTACACCTCGAGCACCCGCAGGTCGTTGCCTGCGACCACCGCGAGGTGATCGCCCGGCCGCATCCCGATCGCGCGCAGGTACCGGGCCAGCCGCAGTGACCGCTCGTCGAGCTGCCGGTAGGTGAGCTGCTCACCCGTGGCGGGGCGGATGACCGCCGGCTTGTCGGGCGTGCCGGCGACGAAGGTTCCCGGAAACACGGCGGCTCCTCATGTGAACGGTGATTCGCACGATCGGTCTGCGTCGATGGTCCACCTTCGGCTGCATCTCCGGAGCGGTTTCGCCCGAATCGTTCGAAAAGCCGACCCGGTACGACGTTTGCGTGTCGAGTCGTCGCCTCGGCCGTCGATCGGTCCTAGAGTGGCAGGGTGGCCACGGACAGGGGTACCGACGCCGAGCCGATCACCTCGGTCGACTTCCATTTCGACCCGATGTGCCCGTTCGCGTTCCACGCGTCGCGCTGGATCCGGCACGTACGCGCCGAGACCGGCATCGACATCGCGTGGCGCTTCTTCAGCCTCGAGGAGATCAACCGCCGCGACGACCAGAAGCACCCGTGGGAGCGCGAGTGGTCGTACGGGTGGTCTCTGATGCGGGTCGGTGCGCTGCTGCGCCGCGAGAGCATGGATCTGCTGGACCGGTGGTACTTCGCGACCGGTCACCTGCTGCACGTCGACGGCGGCAAACCGCACGACCCGACGGTGGCCCGCGGCCTGCTCGAGCGCCTGGGCCTCGATCCGGCGCTACTCGACGCCGCTCTCGCCGATCCCACCACGCACGACGACGTCCGCGCGGATCACGACCGGGTGGTGGCGGCGGGTGGATTCGGGGTGCCGACGCTGTTCGTCCAGGGCACCGCGTTCTTCGGCCCGGTGCTGATCGATCCGCCCTCCGGTGAGGCCGCGGTGCGGCTCTGGAACACCGTCACCGAACTGCTCGAGTTCCCGCACGTCTACGAGATCCAGCGGATCAAGGGCGCGTCGGACGCCGCGGACATCGGACTTGCGCTGGAGCCGTACGTGCGGGGCCGCGACTGGCAGAGTGTCGATCGAGGTGAGGTAGTCGACCTCCCCGCGGCGGAAACGGAGAGTGACAGATGAGCGAGTTCCCCCAGGGCATTCTGGTCGACGCACTGTCCGAGCAGTGGGCGGTGCTCGACGACGTGCTTTCCACCGTGCAGGGCGACGCCTGGCTGACCCCGACCGCGCTGCCCGGCTGGACGGTGCGCGACGTCGTCTCGCACATCATCGGGACGGAGTCGATGCTGTCCGGCCTCGAACCGCCGTCGACGGCGATCGACGTGCACGGACTGGCCCACGTGCGCAACGAGATCGGCGCGCTCAACGAACGCTGGGTGGAGGGGCTGCGCGCCCACACCGGGCCGCAGATCCTCGCGATGTTCCGGGAGATCACCTCCAGCCGGCTGGAGGTGCTCGGCGACATGACGCAGGACGATTTCGACGCGGCCGCCGTCACCCCGGCCGGACCGGCCACGTACGGCCGCTTCATGCGAATCCGGCTGTTCGACTGCTGGATTCACGAGCACGACATCCGCGATGCGCTGGGCGGTCCCGCCGGGGACGAGGGCGGCTCGCGCGGCAACCTGGCGTTCCAGGAGATCGCCGGTGCACTCGGCTTCGTCGTCGGCAAGCTGGGCCACGCCCCGGAGGGCGCCCGGGTGGCGTTCGAGCTGTCCGGACCGCTGGCCCGCACGCTGCACGTGGAGGTCGACGGACGCGCCGCGGTGGTGCCGGAGCTGTCCGGGCCGGCGACGTCGGGGATCGCGATGGATTCGCGCCTGTTCACGCGGTTGGCGACCGGTCGCACGACAGCGGCCGAGCACGTACCGGAGTTCGAACTGGGCGGCGACACCGAGGTGGGTCGCCGGATCGTCGACCACCTGGCCTTCACGATCTGACCCGTGCGCCTGTTCCTGTCGTCGTATCGTTTCGGCACCCACGTGGACCGGTTCGTCGAGCTCGTGGGCGGGCCGGGGCCGATCGCGGTGATCGCGAACGCCGCGGACGCGTGGCCGGCCCGGGCGCGGGAGTCGGCTCTGGTGAGCGACGTCGTCCCGCTCCGCAGGCTCGGGTTCACCCCGACCGAGGTGGATCTGCGCCACTACGTCGGCGCCCCGGAGCGGCTGGCGGACACGCTGTCGGGATTCAAGGCGGTGTGGGTGCGCGGCGGCAACACGTTCGTGCTGCGCGCACAGTTGGCGCGCAGCGGCGGCGACGCGGTACTCGCCGCCCTGGTCCGCGACGGACGGCTGGCCTATGCGGGGTACAGCGCCGGGGCGTGCATCATGTCGCCGTCACTGGTCGGGATCGACAGCGCCGACGATCCGGGTGAGGTGGCGCCCGTGTGCGGCGTCGAACCACGGTGGGACGGGCTGGGTTTCGTCGACTTCTCGATCGTGCCGCACTGCGCGGCCACCGCCGACGGGTCCGTGGATACGGCGAACCCCGGCAGCGAGGCGGCCCGAATGGTCGAGGCCTGCCGTGCTGCCGGGGTTCGGTTTCGAATGTTGACCGACGATCAGGCGATCGTCGTGGACGCCGGCGCCACCGCGGCACTGTAGCCACCGACGGCAACCAGCTCGCGACGCTCGGCGGGCGACTCGATGCGGTCCAGAGCGGCCCACGTCATCTCGCACCGCTTGACGGTCATCTCGTCGGCCTCGGAGAGCAGCGTGTCGAGGAGCGACTTGGGATCGTGACGCCAACCGGCATCGACGCGCGCAACCTGCGCGTTGGTGAACAGACCCGATCCCGCGACGGCACCGACCCAGTCGCGGACGTCACCGCGGTGGATGCGCTCGAGCGAGTCCAGGTCGACACCGCCGTCCATGAATTCGTACGCGAACATGGCCGCGATGTAGTTCTCGATGCAGTTCGACGAAGCGCTCACGACTCCGCGCCCCTTTCTCCCCGACGGCCCGATCTCGCACAGTCGGACATCACGATCCGGGCGACGAGAATGTAGATGTTGTGTCATCGCGTAACGCTTCGATAGCGCCGGGCGATTGAGATCGACGCTAACGTGACGAATGACCGAGGCGTTACGATTTGATCATCACGATTAGGTAACGAAACCTGCCGTTCACCTGCAGTTGCATTCGCACGAAACTCGACACAAAGAATTCGGGCGGGGTCCGGTCGTAGCACCCCGAAAAGGCGCTTTGTCCTGGTAGTCTGCGCAGCCCTAGGACGGCACCGCCGGCGGCATGAGGGCCGCCGACGATGCCGCCGGAAATGGATGCGTCAGCGCGCCGAGTGCGGCGCCCCGATTCCCGGATCGATCCGCACGGGCCCGTCGGCGGACGGCGCGATCGGGAAATCGAATATCGCGGTCGGCAGATAGACCGTGGCGCACGAATTCGGGATGTCGACCACGCCCGACAACCGGCCCTCGATGGGCGCGGCACCGAGGAGCAGATACGCCTGTTCCGGGCTGTAGCCGAACTTCGTGAGGTAGTCGATCGCGTGCAGGCACGCCCGCTGGTACGCCAGCTGCGAGTCCAGGTAGCGCTGTTCGCCGTCGAGGGTCACCGACGTCCCCGAGAAGGCGAGCCACTCGGAGTACTGCGGGTCGGTGTTGCCGGGCATGAAGATCGCGTTCTCCGAGACGCCGTACGTCTCCATGCCGCCCTTGATGATGTCGACACGCAGATCGATGAAGCCGCCCATCTCGATGGCGCCGCAGAACGTGATCTCGCCGTCGCCCTGTGAGAAGTGCAGGTCACCCACCGACAGGTTCGCGCCGTCGACGAACACCGGATAGAAGACGCGGCTGCCCTTGGTGAGGTTCTTGATGTCCTGGTTGCCGCCGTTCTCGCGGGGCGGAGCGGTGCGGGCGGCCTCGGCCGCGACACGGTCGAAGTCGGCGCCCGAGAGGGAGCCGAGGATCGCGTCCCGCGGTTCCGGGGGCAGCGCGAGCGGCGGCACCCGGTCGGGGTCGGTCGCGATCAGCGCGGCCTCGCGGGTGTTCCACTTGCCCAGCAGCGCGTGGGACGGGGCGGTGCCCATCAGGCCGGGGTGCACGATGCCGGTGAACTTCACGTGCGGCACGTGCCGCGACGTCGCCGTCTGCCCGGCGAAGTCCCACACCGCCTTGTACGCGTCGGGGAACTGGTCGGTGAGGAACCCGCCCCCGTTGTCGCGCGGGAAGATGCCGGTGTAGCCCCAGCCCTGGCCGGCGAGCGGCCCCGAATCCTCCTGCGGAATGGGTCCGAGATCGAGGATGTCGACGACCAGCAGGTCACCGGGCTTCGCACCCTCCACCGCGAACGGCCCCGACAGGGTGTGGACGGTGGTGAGCGGCGCGTTCAGGATGTCGTCGGCGGAGTCGTCGTTGTGGATCGCGCCGTCGAACCATTCGCGGCAGTGCACCCGGAACGAGTCGCCCGGTTTCACGGTCACGGCCGCCGGGATGTCGGGGTGCCACCGGTTGTGGCCGATCTTCTCCTGCTCGGTGAACTTCTTGTTCGAATCCAGCGGGAACAGCAATTCGGGCATCGAGCCTCCTAGCGCGGACGGGCGGATTTCTCAGGGGCGGGGCAACTTTCGGTGGAGCGGGTTGGTGGTGACCTTCTGCGGGGTGCGCCGGGCGCCCGGAGCCGGCCCGGAGACCACGGTCGGCTCGCTGGCGGAGCGGGCGGTCGCGTCGAGCAACCGCATCGACGCCGACCCGCCCCGGCCGAGCCGGGTGGCGGTGATCTGCCGACGCCCGTCCGACGCGCAGTGCGGGCAGTCGGAGCTGTCGGGGACGTCCGCCATCGGGAAGTGCCGGTCGAACGGACCGCACTGGGCGCACCGGAATTGATAGAGAGGAATGACCGCGTCCTTTCGCCGGGGCAAGGATCGAAGTGCCCCGAACGTTAACGGACCGGCGGCACTCCCGCGCGGGATCCGAGTTGTCCCAGGTGTCCGGACCCGGAAGCGTCCAATCCGGGGACGCTGCCGCGCGAACGGGTCCACACTTGAGACGACGTCGAATCGAACCGAGGACTGATCTCCGAGGAGCGCGTATGACTGAGGGACAACCGTTCGTTCCACCGAGCGCGGTGGATGTCGATCTGTCCGCGGTCGCGTGGGGTCAGAGCCGCACCATGTCGGACTTCGAGACCGGCATGTGGCGGATGGAGGAGGTGCGTCCCGAACTGCGGACGCCCATCGTCGCGGTCGACATCCTCGACAAGGCGCCGGACTGGGACCGGTTGGTACGCGCGCACGAGTGGGCGTCGCACATCGTTCCCCGGATCCGGATGCGGGCCGTGGAACCGGCTCTGGGGCTGGGCAACCCGGTGTGGTCGGTCGATCCCGAGTTCGACCTCGACTACCACCTGCGCCGGATCCGGCTGCCGGGCGACAGGGGCGACCTCGATCATGCGCTGCGCGTCTGCCGACACCTGGCGACCGAGCCGTTCGACAAGGCCCGTCCGCCGTGGATCGCGATGCTCATCGAGGGACTCGACGACGGGCGCGCGGTGTACGTCGTCAAGACGCACCACAGCATCACCGACGGCATGGGCGGCATCCAGATGATGGCGCTGCTGCACAGCCGCCGTCCGGAGCCCACGCCGGACAAGCCCGATCGGGAGCCCGCGCCGCCCGAGCACCTGTCCGATCTCGGGGCGCTCGGCCGCGACGTGGTCTCCGGGATCCGCAAGGCGCCGCGGCGACTCACCGGGCTGGTGTCCGGATCGCTGCGGGCAGCCGCCACCGCCGTGACCCGACCGTTCGACGCGGCCGGCGAAGTCCTCGACTACGCCGGGTCGCTGCGCCGGGTGGTGCAGCCGCCGCCGGCGACAGGGTCGCCGCTGCTGCGCGAACGTGGGCTCGGACGCTGGTTCGGGGTGCTCGAGGTGGGCCTGCACGAGCTGCGGCTCGCGGCGCACGCGGCCGGCGGATCCGTCAACGACGCGTACATCGCGGCGCTGCTCGGCGGGTTCCGCCGCTACCACCAGGCGATGGGCGCGGAGATCGGCAAGGTCCCGATGGGGATGCCGATCAACATGCGGTCGGCGGCCGACCCGTCGGGCGGGAACCGGATCGCCGCGGTGCGGTTCGCCGGTCCCGCCACCGAGGCCGACCCGGCCAAGCGGATCCGGAAGGTCCGCGCGATCGTGCTGGCGCTGCGCGAGGAGCCGGCCCTCGACATCGTCGAGGCGGCGTCGCCGCTGCTGGTGCGGTTGCCGACCCGGCTGCTCGCCGAGTGGTACCTGTCGCAGTCCTCGGGTCTGGACCTGCAGTCGTCGAATGTCGCGGGCGTGCCGGTCCCGGTGTATCTGGCGGGCGCGCGGATCGAGCGGATGTTCCCGTTCGGGCCGGCGCCGGGCTGCGCGGTGATGGCCACGATGGTCTCGCACGTCGGGACGTGCTGCATCGGCGTCAACATCGACACCGCGGCGGTCACCGAGCCCGCGCTCTTCATGCGCTGCATGCAGGAGAGTCTCGACGAGGTGGTGGCGCTGGGCGGCGCCGCCGAGGACGCGGCGGAGGGAGCGCAGCGATGACCGATCCGGAGCGGCATCCGCGGATCTATCTCACCGAGGAGATGACCGACACCGAGGACCGGGTGTTGCGGACGTGGCTCGGCCGGCGGGAGGCCGAGTCCGGCGAGCCGACCGTCACCATGTGCACCTCGGGGCAGGCGCTGTCGTCGCTGGCGCTGCGGGACGACGACCCCGTGCTGACCCCGGTGCGGGTGGTGTGGATGCCGGACACCACCAACGGTCATCGAGGGCAGCGTCTTCGCGAGGTGCTCTCGGCCCGCGACCCGCTGCACATCGGACGGAGCGCGCAGCGGCGGGTGCTGCGGTCCGATCCCGGACGGTGCCGGGTGATCGAGGGCGATCCGGCGTCGCTGAACGAGATGCGCGACCGGCTGGCCGAGCGGGGCGGCGGGTCGCTGCCCGACTTCGTCCGGCGTCAGGCCGCCCTCGCGCTCGAGCGGGCCGAGCGGAAGCTGCTCGGCACCCAGTACAAGGTGTCGAAGTTCGTGGTGGAGGAGATCACCGACACCGGCCGCTTCTCCGCGGGCGTGAAGAAGCTTGCCGCGCAACTTGATCTCACCGTCGCCGACGTGGAACGCCGAGCCCGTGCGGACCTCGACGAGATGGTGGCCGCCCAGAGCCGGCGCGCGATCGCGCTGTGGGATCAGTTGGGCCGCTACTTCTCCCGCGCGTATCGGCTCGACGTCGACACCACCCGGTTCGAGGAGTTGCGGGAACTCAACCGCGAACATTCGCTGGTGTTCCTGCCGAGCCACCGCTCGTACCTGGATCCGCTGGTGCTGCGGCCGGCGCTGCTCGCGAACGATCTGCCGCTCAATCACGTGATGGGCGGGCTCAACGTGAGCTTCTGGCCGATCGGCCCGATCAGCAAGCGCAGTGGCACGGTGTTCATCCGCCGCAAGTTCGACGGCGACGAGATCTACAAGTGGACGCTGCGCGAGTACATGCGGTTCCTGATGAACAAGCGTTTCAACCTCGAGTGGTACATCGAGGGCGGGCGCTCGCGCACCGGCAAGCTGCGCCCGCCCCGGTACGGGCTGCTGACGTATCTGGCGAAGGCGTTCGAGTCGTCGGAGGCGCCCGACGTCTATCTCGTCCCCGTCTCGCTGGTGTACGACCAGTTGTACGAGGTGAACGCGATGGCGGCGGAGGCGCACGGCGCGGAGAAGCGGAAGGAAAGCTTCCGCTGGATGGTCGGCTACGTCCGCGCGCAGGGGCAGCGCCGCGGCGTCGCGCACGTCACGGTGGGACGTCCACTGTCGCTGCGGAAGTCGCTGGCGCAGGAGGACGACTTTCGGCTCGCGATCCAGAAGACCGGGATCGAGGTGAGTCACCGGATCAACGAGGTCACCCCGATCACCGCGTCGTCGCTGGTGATGCTCGCGTTCCTCGGCATCGAGGACCGGGCACTGACCGTCCCCGAGCTCGGTTTCATCCTCGGGCCGATGGTCGACTACATCACCGCCCGCAAGCTGCCGACTGCCGGCGACGTCGACCTCACCAATCCGCAGGTGATCCGCAAGGCGCTGTTCACCCACCTCGATTCCGGGGTGCTGCGGCGGTTCGACGAGGGCAACGAACGGGTGTACTACCTCGGCAAGGACCAGGGTCTGGTCGCGGCGTTCTACCGCAACAACACCATTCACTTCCTGGTGGTGCGCGCCATCGCCGAGATGGTGCTGTGCGCCGCGGTGGACGAGAAGTTCGCCGACCCGCTCACCGACGGCTGGGCCGAGGCCAAGCGCATCCGGGACCTGCTCAAGTTCGAGTTCTTCTTCAGCGACAAGGACACGTTCCAGCAGGAACTGCGGTCGGAGCTGAGCCTCATCGACCCGGCCTGGGAAAGCGATCTGAGCAATCCCGAGCACGTCGAGCACATTCTCGACGAGGTGCGACCGTACCTCGCGCACCGGGTGCTGCAACCGTTCCTCGAGGCGTACGTGGTGGTGGCCGATCATCTGCTGGACGCCCCTCTGGGCCCGGACTTCGACGAGAAGACGTTCCTCGCCGAGTGCCTCGCGCTCGCGCAGCAGCGTCGGCTCCGCCAGCAGATCGCGAGCAGCGAGTCGATCTCGTCGGAGCTGTTCGCGACCGCCCTGCAGCTGGCCCGCAACCGGCGGTTGATCGACAGCACCGATCCGGCGGTGGTGCAGGCGCGCCGCGACTTCGCCGACGAGATCCGCACCCTCGTGCGCCGGGTGCGCGAGATCCGCGCCCGCGCGCACGCCAAGCTCGACGAGGTCGAGAGCGTCGATTCGGTGGCCGAGTTCGTCGAGGGGCCGGGGGCGCAGCAATGAACCGTCTCGACGACATCTACTCCGCGATCGCCGCCGCGCCGCAGGGGCCGCGGACGCTGGCCGCGTTCGACCTGGACGGCACCCTCATCACCGGTTACACCGCGAGCGTCGTGTATCGGGACCGGTTGCGCCGCTTCGACCTCAATGTCGCCGAGCTGCTCCGCACCACCGGGGCCGCGTTCGACACCCAGTTCCGCGGCGCCGACGTCGGCCGGCTCATGGAGATTGCGGTCACCGGGCTCGCGGGCCGGCGGGAGGACGAGCTGCGGGAGTGGAGCCAACGGCTGTTCCGGCAGGACATCGCGGCGATGATCTACCCCGATGTCCGACGCCTGCTCGACGCCCACCGCCGGGCCGGGCACCGGATCGTGCTGGCGACGTCGGCGACCCTCTATCAGGCGCAGGACGTCGCGTACGACCTGGGCATCGACGAGATCCTGTGCAGCCGTCCGGAGGTGGTGGACGGCATGCTCACCGGCAAGCTCACCGGTCCGGCGCTGTGGGGTCCGGCGAAGGCGGCGGCGGTGCGGGCGTTCGCCGAGCAGGCGGGGACGCCGCTGTCGGAGGCGTTCGCGTATTCCAATGGGGTCGAGGATGTTCCGATGCTCGATTCGGTGGGTCGTCCGGTGGCGCTCAATCCGGACCGCAAGCTCGCGGGGATCGCGCGAGCCGAGGGCTGGTTGTCGGTGCGGCTGGCGCGGCCGGAGCGGGGCGCGACGCCGATCGCGACGTTGCGCACGGCGACAGCGTTGGGGGCGTTGACCGTCGCGACCGCCGCAGGTCTCGGGGCGGGCGCGCTGACCCGCAGCAGGAGAACCGCCGCGAATGTGGTGGGCACGTTCGGACCGGATGCGGCGCTGTCGATCTGCGGGATCAATGTGCACGTCACCGGCGAGGACAACGCGTGGAGTTCCCGGCCGGCGGTGTTCATGTTCAACCATCAGAGTTCGCTGGATCTGCTGCTGGTCGGCAAGGTCGTTCGCCGGGACGCGACGGGTGTGGCGAAGAAGGAGGCTGCGCACGATCCGCGTTTCGCCGCGATCGGCAGCCTCCTGGACGTCGCGTACGTGGATCGGACGGACACCACGCAGGCGCGGGCTGCACTGCAACCGGCGGTCGACAAGCTCAAACACGGGACGTCGATCGCGATCGCGCCGGAGGGCACCCGCTCCCCCACACCCCGGTTGGGCCGGTTCAAGAAGGGCGGCTTCCACCTGGCGATTCAGGCGGGGGTGCCGATCGTGCCGATCGTCATCCACAATGCCGGGGATCTGATGTGGCGCAACTCGTTCGTCGCGCACCCCGGCGAGGTGTACGTGGACGTCCTGGAGCCGATCAGTACCGACGGCTGGACGGTCGAGAACCTCGACAAGCACGTCGCCGAGGTCCGGGAGCGGTTCGACGACGTCCTGCGGGCAGGGCCGGTGAAGGCCTAGGTACAGTGCCTGCATGATCCGAAACGCCCGGTTCGTTCCAGTGGTTCTCGTTCTTGCCGCGGCACTGAGCGCCTGCGGTTCCGATGATGCCGAGACGGCTTCGCCTGCCACGACGGACGCCGCGGTCGGCACGGTCGCCGGTGGTGACGGTGCGCGCGCTTCGGGTGCCGACGTCTTGGCGCGCTTCTCGGGTTGTGGGGACGTCGCGCCGGTGGTCGCGCAGTACATTGCGGGGCTGCAGGAGGACCCGTCGAATGCGGCGGACGAGTACGGCGTGATCTGCAACTGGGAGACCCCGGAGGGCGCCACTTCGCTGAGCGAGATCCGCTCTGTCGAGGTGCTGATCGAGCCGGGGACCGGTGAGGTGCCGGCGAAGGGCGATCTCGAGGCCGGCAAGCTGTCCGTCCTTCCGGATACCGCGATCGAGAAGGCGGGCGGTGTCGCCTACACGCTCCCGATGACGACGGCTGTCGCCGGGGTGATCGTGACGACGGTCGAGACACCGGAGGTCAAGGTCACGATCACGGGTGGCCAGTGGGACGACATGCCGTCGCTGGACGCACCGGCCGCGGTGTCGGCCGCCAAGCAGCTCATCGGCCTCTAGCTCGGGCCCGGCCCGGCCGCCTCAGCTCCCGATGACGGGTGGGGCGGCCAGGGGCAGGTTGCCGATGAGTTCGCTGCCGTTGTCGACGTTGACGAGGTAGCCGGGCGTCTTGTGTTCGGCGTCGTCGTCGCCGCGCCCGCGAGCCCCGGCGCCGGGCATCATGCCGCCGGTGGCAGCACCTCCTCGCGCGGCGGTGCCGGCGGCCGTCGTTCCCGTCGCTCCACCCGCAGTGGCGCTGGGCGACGATCCTGCGGCGCCGCCTCCGGTTCCTGATCCACCGGAACCCATTCCGCCGGAGCCGTATCCGCCGGTGAGGATTCCTCCGCCGCCGACGCCGCCACCCCCGCTGCCGGCTCCGGACCCGATGCCCGAGCCTGGTGTCGACCCCAACCCGCTCGTGCCGGAATAGGTTCCGGTTCCGGCGCCTCCGCCCATCCCGGGAAGGCCGTAGGCGGACTGTCCCGCGCGGCTGCCGTCAAGTCCTGTGGCGGCGGCAGGGGCGGTCCAGGTGGCAGCGGGGTTCGTCACGGCGTCGGCCGGTGCGGTGAACTGGTCGTTGGAGGTGGGTTGGGCGCCCGGAGCGATGGGGTTGAATGCGCCGGGCGTTGAACCCGTTTCGGGTGTTGCGCCAGGCATGGGGCTGCCAGGAGTCTGCACTGGCGGGGTGGGCGATCCAGAGCTCGGTCCCCCGGTGTAGGGCGTCGGTGAGCCCGGCGTGCCGATGCCGGGTGCACCACCACTCGAGGGTGATGCGCCTTGGTTCTCGGCGATGACACGGGGTGGTTCGGGGAGTCTCGGCACGTTGGTGTCGGCCTGCTGCATGACCGGGGTGTAGACGGTCCGCATGATTTGGATGGCTTCCTGGTGTGCCTCGTCCTGGTCGTGGACTAGGCGTTTGAAGAGGCCGGCTGTGGGCATTCCTGCGTCAAACGCGACTTCGAGGAGGGAGCGTTTGGAGACCGGTGGCACGGTGGCTTTGACTTGGTCGACACCGGTGGCCGCTTCGGTGATCTTGGTGCCGATGAGGGTGCCGGCTTCGGCGAGTTTCCCGGATTCGGTGGCGTATCTTCCTGTTGCGGCGGTGGCTGAGTTCTTCGCTACGCCTTCCCATTTGCCGTCGGTTTCGGTGGTGATGAAGTCGCGAAAGTCGTTGAGGGCTTGTTGGAGTGATTCGCCGATCTTCGTCCAGCCTTCTGCACTGGCGCGGAGGGATCCACCGTTCATCCCGTCGACGGCGGCTTTGATGTCCTCGTGGGACATGGCTTCGAAAGCTTCGGGTGATCCGAGGGCCGGGTCGTCGAATCTGCCGCTGAATCGGCCGTAGAGCCCGGCCTGCTGAGAGTAGATTTCGTCCCGTTCGGCGTTGCCAGCGGCTTGTTCGTCGCGCACGCGGCTGCGTTCGTTGAGGTCGTAGCCAGTGACGAGGTCGAGCACCTTGTTCGCCGGGTGCTTGCCGAACTCGACAATGTCCTTGCTGATGCCTTCGACCCAGCCACTGAAGTCCGGCAGTCCCATCCTTCTCCCCCTCGTCTCATGCCTCGGTCGGCGACGCCGTCCGAGGCGGATCCGAAGCCGCGCCATCCCCTCAGTGGCGCGGCCCCGGAAGTCTTAGTTGATCTGCGATTCGACAGCAGTTGTGGCGGCGGTGTTCGCTTCCTCCGCGGCGGCGTAGCGGTTTTCAATGGCGAGGAAGACGTCGCGCATCTGTTCGACGACCGCAATGTGGCCCGCGAGCACTCGATCGAGTGATCTCTCGCCGCCCGCTGCCTTGCCGCCGAACTTCGCGCTGAGCGCGATGCCTGACGGAAGCTGCCCTAATCCGTCAACGTGCGCTAACCGCGACGCCCGCGAACGCAGATCACTTAACTCGACGACGAAATCGTCGCAGCGCTTTGCACATTGGGCAGCAGCTCCCCTTTCCAGGACAAGGTTGCCCGCTTCAGCCTCAGCCCCAAGTTGGAGCCAGCTCGGCTCGTTCGCTCCTGGCACCATCACTCCCTCCATCGCTTGCCGTCACTCAGGGATATAGGGAGTGAGAGCTCGCGCCGCCTGAACCGCGACATCGCAAGCCTCGTACGAGTTCATAGGTTTGGTGCTTCCGAAGAAGCCGGCCGAAACGAGCACCACTCCGCCCCCCGATTCCACAGCGACGTCGCACCTCTCGCGGTCTACGTCCGCCTTCTCCCGATACGTAATTCCTCGGCGATCATTCAGCTGAATCTGACTGAACTCTTCATATTGATCATTCGCACGGACCTGATCAAGCGTGTGGGTTGTGGCGAACACCGACAGATGGAAGTCCTTCCCGCGCCACCCGCAAATATTCCATCCCGGTTGCTTCACGTCCATGATCTCGCGTTCCTCCGAGGCTGGATCAACCCCAATGCCCTGGATAACGTCGTCCGGAATGTCGTCGCAAGGGGTGAACACGGGCTCGCCCCCGGCTACGCCAGCCGGCTCTGCATCCCCCGACACACTTCCCGACCCACACCCCGCCAACAGCAGACCAACACCGATCAGCCCGATCACAGCAGTCACCCGCATCCGGACCTCCTCCCCTCGTTCCAGACCGCTTCACCTTAAACAGACGCAGGTTCGGTCTCTCTGGTTCCCCTCCATCGCGAGATTCCTGACGATTCGTCGCTCCAGTTCACCCGAGCGCCGATAGCGGGACGGTCGGCAGGTGAATCCACCCTTCGCGACCAGCAACTTCGGCGTCGGCTCCGTGTGGCAATCGCGTATGCCCCACCGCGACCGCCCGCGCGATCACCGCCGCCACCACCGCATCGAAAGCGTCGTCCGACGCTTCACACGCTCCGCGGAAGTCGGCGAGGTCCAGGTACGGTGTTGCCTCGTCGAAGCTCGCCACCAACTGCGCCAGCGTCTCGCGGTCGTTCGATCTCTTGTATCCACGAAAGGGCAAACGCCATTGCTGCAGCGCGGCCGCCGGGTAGACCTCGGCAGCCGTGCCCGCGACGCGATCCGTGTCGACGCCCTCGACCGCGAGCCGCGCCAGCAGACCGGCGCACCGCAACGCCACGTGCGCGATCAGATCGGCAGACACGCTGAGCGGGACGATGCCCGTCACCTCGTGCACCACCCGGTCGGTCCGCCGCCGGACCAGCGGCAGTCGTCCGGCGCGGTTGCTCAGCTCGAGCTCGCGGCGGGGTTCCCGATTGTGATGCGCAATTACGAAGTCGACGAACGCATCCGGCCACCCGAACGGTGCGTCGATCCCGCATCGGTCCGCACCCAAGACCGCCTGCACGAGGTCGTCGTCCCTCGCCCCAAGCCGCAAACCGACGACCCGAGCGGATCGCTCACCCCAATCGATCGTCGCAACAGCGGTTTTCGCAGGTTCGGCCGAAAGGTCGATACCGACAGTCCTCATGCCGCGAGGCTATCGACCCTCACCGCATCACCGGCAACACCGGGTCGCCCGACCGCCCCGTCGCGGCCTCGACGAACGCCAGCGGATCGGGTACCGCAGCGAGCACGTCCCGCGCCCGCTCGAGAGCCATCGCCTCCGGCTCGTCGCCTCCGACGGCGTCGATCACGTCGAGCCAATGGACGGTCGCCTCCATGATCGCCATGTCGAGGAAGGCTCCGAGCGACACCGACTCCAGAATCGGATGCGGGATGACGGTGTCGCGACTTAGTCCGGTGAGCCGTTCGAACGCATCGGGCAGGTCGGAACCGAAACGCTGGACAACGCTGTCACGGTCGATGTCGGCCGCCATCTGCTGCACCATCTCGGCGAGCTGCGCGTGAATCGGTTCGGTCGCGGCGGGGTCGGCGTTGAAGACCCGGAGCATCTCCGCCGCGCTGGTCACCTTCGCGTCACCGCCGGCGGCGGGCGCAGCCAGCATCGCGATCAGGACGTCGGGGGTGACGTGCACATAGACGTCGCGGACGGTCCAGCCCCGCAGCCGCGTCTCGGTCGTCCACTGCTCGTCGGACAACTCCGCGGCCCGCTTGGCCCACAGCCGCCACAGTCGAATCAGCAGATCCCGGTCCCGTTCGAACTCATCCACCACTACCCCCTCGTCGATGTGCGGTCGCTCCGACGGTATCGCCCGGTCGTTACCTTCGGTCGCAATTCCGGCACGCGGGGGCATGATGGACGCATGACGACGGTGGATCCGGCTGTTCTCGATCAACTCATCGGCGCGCTGCCCGACGGCGCCGTGCTGACCGATCCGGGCATGACCGCCGGCTACCGCCAGGACTGGGCCGCCGACCCCAACGCCGGCACTCCGATCGCGGTGGTCCGCGCGACCTGCACCGAGGACGTGCGAGCGGCCGTGCGGTGGGCGGCCGAACACCGCGTCGCGGTGGTGCCGCGCGGCGCGGGCTCCGGGCTGTCGGGCGGGTCGAGCGCAGTCGACGGCGGGATCGTGCTGAGCACCGAGCGGATGCGGGAGATCACCGTCGACCCCGTCACCCGGGTCGCGGTCACCCAGCCCGGCCTGCTCAACGCCGAGGTGAAGCGGGCGGCCGCCGAGCACGGGCTGTGGTACCCGCCGGATCCGTCGTCGTACGAGATCTGCTCGATCGGCGGCAACGCCGCCACCAACGCGGGCGGGCTGTGCTGCGTCAAGTACGGGGTCACCACCGACTATGTGCTCGGCATGCAGGTGGTCCTGGCCGATGGCACCGCCGTCCGCCTCGGCGGTCCGTTGCTCAAGGATGTCGCCGGGCTGTCGCTGACCAAGCTGTTCGTCGGCAGCGAGGGCACGCTCGGCATCATCACCGAGCTGACGCTGCGGCTGATCCCGGCGCAGCCGCCGGCGTCGACGGTGGTCGCGTCGTTCGAGTCCGTCGAGTCGGCCGCCGACGCCGTCCTGGCGATCACCCGGGACATGCGCCCGGCGATGCTCGAGTTCATGGACCACGCGAGCATCAACGCCGTCGAGGACGCGGTCCGCATGGGCCTGGACCGCAACGCCCGCGCGCTGCTGCTCGCCCAGTCCGACGCGCCCGGCGCCGCCGGGGCGCAGGAGATCGCGACCATCGTCGCGGCGTGCGAAAAGAACGGCGCCACCGAGGTGTTCGCGACCGACGACGTCGCCGAGGGCGACGCCTTCACTGCCGCACGACGGTCTGTGTTCCCCGCCGTGCAGGCGATGGGCAGCCTGCTGCTCGAGGACGTCGGCGTGCCCATGCAGCAACTGCCCACACTTATTACCGGCGTCGAGGCGATCGCGGAGGACTGCGACGTCCTGATCTGCACTGTCGCCCACGCCGGCGACGGCAACACCCACCCGCTGATTGTCTTCGACCCCACCGACCCCGACATGACCGACCGCGCCCGCGTCGCGTTCAGCCGCGTCATGGACCTCGCAGTCGCGCTGGGCGGCACCATCTCCGGGGAGCACGGGGTCGGACGACTCAAGCGGGACTGGCTGCCGGGGCAGCTCGGCGCGGACGTCATGGAGCTGAACCGGCGGGTCAAGAACGCGCTCGATCCGCTGGGGATCCTCAATCCGGGTGCTGTGCTGCCCTGAAAGTGGTTTACAGCGGCGCCCCGAACGACGAGCACTGCGCCAGGGCCAGATCGGCCACCCGCTCCGCGAGATCCACCCGCTCGGACAGCGCTCCGGTGAGCAGCACCCACGATCGCCCGGTCGCGGTCAGCGCGTCCTCGAACCACCGCGTCATCTCGGCCCGGATGTGCTCGCCGTCGCGGATGCCGTCCTGCACGAACGGCGCGCCGACGTGATCGGTGAGCAGGTAGATCGCTGGCCGGTCGGCCACCCCCGCCCAGGCGCGACCGCTGCCTGTTCCGAGGTAACGCCGCTCCCAGACCGTGGTGGCGAAGGCGTCGGTGTCGCAGATCAGCACCGGCGAACCGGCCCGCGCAGCGCTCTCCTCCGTCCGTGTCTGTTCCCTCGCGATGTCCGCGAAGTCGTCACCGGTCCATTCCAGTTCCTCCACCGCCGCGTCGGGACGCAGCGCCCACAGTCGGTCCAGCTTGTCCAGGGTCGCCTGACGCCCGTACTCGGGCACCCAGCCGGTCCGCGCCCACACGCCGCCGCGGTCCCGGTAGCGCTGCGCCAGTGCGCGACTGACGCTCGTGGTCCCGGTCGACTCTGAACCGACCACGACGACGCGAGTTGCCAGACCGGCACGCGCAGGCTCGTCCAGTAAGTCCCAGTTACCGGCGAGGTCGGCGCGGCACGCGGTCCCCGATACGGGGTGCGCGATCCGGTCGGGGTCGACGCACACGTGGGTGGCCCCGAACCACTGCGCCAGCTCGTCGCCGTACTTCTCGCTCGAGACCACCGCGTCGATCGGGGTCGTGTCGACCTGACGGACAGCGGCGCGCATGCAGGCGACCTGCGCCGCCCACACCGTGGTCGATTCGAGGTCCATCGGCGCGTCGCAGGCGATCCCGGTGACCCGCACCGTCGCGTCTCCGGTGTGGGTCTGTCGCATCCAGGACACCCGGTCGGCAAGTGGGATCGACTCCGCCGCCGACGCCATCACCACCACCGTCACGCGATCCGCGATCCGTGCGGCCGACCGGACCAGGTGGTGGTGTCCGTGGTGCGGCGGATAGAACTTACCGATCACCAGGGCGTGCCGGTACGGCGAGGTCACGGCGCCACCGCCAGCACGGTTTCGGTTGCGCGACTCCGACGCCAGGCGAGTAGGCCGCGAACGCACAGCAGCAGGAACCCGGCATAGAGCAGAGCCGTGAGCGTCAGCCCCTTGTGCAGGTACAGCGGGATGTAGATCAGGTCGGCGGCGATCCACAGCAGCCACGACTCCCACCGTTTGGTCGCCTGACCCCACGTCGCGAGCAGCGACAGGACTGTGGTGACGGCGTCCCAGAACGGGACCGTCGACGACGTCGCAGTGTCGAGGAACAGTGTCAGCGCGGCGGTTCCGGCGATTCCCGTAGCAGCGAGCCACACCCATTCGGTCCCGGTCGTCCCGGTGACCGGCAACGTGTCCCCGGCGCGTCCTTGCACCCAGTTGCGCCACCCCCACACGGCGAGTGCGATGTAGACCACCTGCAACCCCGAGTCCGCGAAAAGCCCTGCGGTAGCGAACAACAGGATCCACACCAGGTTGTTGGCGATGCCGATCGGCCAGTTCCATATCGATTGGCGGCCCACCAACCACACGCACCAGGCTCCGGTCACGAAGCCCAGCACCTCCGCCCAACTCGTCGGCGCACCGAATGCGGTGAATGCCGTCGAGTTCAGGAAATCGATCATCACTCCTCCTCAGTTCGTCGACAGACATTAGCGCATATATGCGCTAACTCGGCATTCGGCCGGGCCTAGGGCGAACGACAAGGCCTTCATCGCCGCACGACGATCCGTACTCCCGGCTGTGCAGGCGATCGGCAGCCCGCTCCTCACCGGACGTCGGCGTGCCGATGCAGGCTCTGCCCGCGCCCACCTCCGGGATGGAGGCGATCGCCGAGGACCGCGACGCCCTCGTCTGCACCGTCGCGCACGCCGGCGACGGCAACATCCCCTATCGCCTTCGATCCCACCGACCCGGACATGACCGAACTCGCCCTCATCGTGTTCCACCGCGTCACGGATCTCGCAATTGCCTTGGGCGGCAAACGCTCCGGCGAGCACGTAGCGGGTCGGCGCGAGCGGGACCGGCCGCCCGGTCAGCTGGGCGAGGACGTCATGCAACTGAACCGGCGGGTCAAAAACGCACTGGATCCGTCCGGACGCCTGTATCCGGGTGCAGTGTTCTCCTGATCCGACGTCACACGGACTAACAAACGTTCTCCGTGGTGGCCGAAACCAATAGACCGCATAGTGACACCGTTTGTCCGGGTCTGGCTGTATAACTGAGCCCGGCTGACGTGGATGCACGGTCCAGCTTCACGCCAAGTGTGAAACAAGTACCAATCTGACGGGGGTATTGCAGTGCCATCGAAGGCAGTGTCGTTCAAGCCGATCTCTCACGACGGCATGGAGTGCGAGGTGCGCTCTCCATTCGGCCTGCGGCTACGACTTAGCGGGACCATCACCGCTGTCGAACCGACAGTCGAAGGCGACGAGCCGATGACTGCGAACCCGGCGCTGATTCACAACGCGTGGGCCTATGCGAAGAACGAGAAACTCTTTCGCCGCTTCAAGAATGAGAAGAAGAAGGAAAGCCATCGTAAGCAGGCCGACGCTCACGCGGATGCCGCGGAAGAGATCGCGGAGCTGATCGACCAGCTCGAGGACTCCACTCGGTCTGGATGGTGCTCGGCCTGCTACGCGCACACCGATCACCGCAAGGTCAAGATGGGGCGACTCAGCGTGCCCGCGAATCTGTGTGTCACATGCGGTTCACCAACGCTCGCCTGCGCCGCGCCTCAGTGCAGCAACATGGCGACTCGTGGTTCCGGCGCAGTGCGTATCCCGCGGTTCTGTGCGGAGCACCGCCATGAGCTTCCCAGCTTCGAGCGAGCAGCAGACAAGATTGAGACGGTCGACGACTACGAGAAACTCTGGGTGTTCGACAAGAGCAACCTGAGCCGCGGTTCCAAGTACGCGATGGCCGGCGTGCTCGCCGCCGGCGTCGTCGGCACGGGTGGTCTGATGGCCGCACCGGCGGTCGGCGGCGCTATCGGCACCCTGGTCGGCGGCTACACAGGCGCTGCCGCCGCCAGCTATGGGCTGGCCCTGCTCGGTGGCGGTTCGGTGGCTGCCGGCGGGCTAGGCATGGTCGGCGGTACCTATGTGGTCGCCGCGGCCGGAGCCGCGTTGGGAGGCGCGCTCGGAGCCAGCATCACCAACGGTTATGTCAGTGAGGACAAGTCGTTCGCCATCGAGAAGTTCCGCGACGGATCCGGCACACCTGTCATCGTCGCGCGAGGATTCACCACGGAGAAGGACCCGAACTGGAAGTCGGCCATGCAGATGGTCGAGGAACGGTACCCGGACTCACCGATCTACCGGCTGCACTGGGGCAGTAAGGAACTCGGCTCACTTGCGGCCTTGGCCGTAAAGAACGGGGGTACGAAGCAGGCGATGGCCTTCGTGAGCGGCGCGGCGGCGCGGGCAGGCAAGTTGGCCGCGAAGAAGCTCGCGCCGATCGCCCCCGCGCTGTTGGTCACCGACCTCGTGAAGAACCCCTGGCACACCGCGGTGGTCCGAGCGGACCGAACCGGCGTCGCACTCGCCGGAATCCTGGCTCGCACCAAGGTGGAGAGCTACATCCTCGTCGGCCACAGCCTCGGCGCCCGCGCGATGATCACGGCCGCCGAGACCATGGGGACCAGCAAGGACGCCCCGAAGATCGAGGCAGTCCACCTCCTGGGCGCCGCAGAGGGCAAGAAGGCCGACTGGCGACCGCTCAGCGAGGCGGTCACAGGAACGGTGAACAACTACTACTCGACCAACGACGGAATCCTGAAGTACATGTACGCCGCGGCGCAGGCCGGAAGTGTCGCGGTCGGCCTACGCGGCTTCGAATGCAAGTACCCGAACATCAAGGACCGGGATGTCTCCGCCAAGGTGGCTGGCCACTCGGACTACTTCGACAACGTGCGGCTGGCCTAGGAGCACTGCTCAGGGGCGGTCCCGGCTTCGGCGCGCACCGCGCCGCTGGGACTGCCCCGATCTTCGATCTTGGAGCATTGTCGGCCTGATCGAACGTCACGCGAAGTCGCGCGCCTCGAATCGCGCTCGCGCCGCGTCGGTCCCGAGTTTGGCTCGGCTCGCGGGATTGTGCGCGTAGAAGCTCACGAAGTGCAGCAACAGCACGTCGTCCATCGCGAACTTGCGGCAGTCGAGCACGATCATCGGAACCGGCGGTAGTTTGTCGATTCGCCAGATCGGTGTGGTGTATCGGCGAGTCCAGTGCGCGTTCGCGAACCCGATCAGCAGAATCATCCGATGCCCGTTGTACGCGGGCTTGGCACCTGCCACCGATTCCCACGGCAGGTAGGAGTCGAAGCTCCAGCCCCGGTGACGGATCCCGTCGGGGGTGAGCAGCACCACGCCGGAGCGAATGCGTCGCAACGCGACCAGGACGAGGAAGGACCCGAACGACGCTCCGAGCACACCGAAAACCACCGTTGCGCCCGGGACTCCGGACGTCGGCACGCCGAGGTAGATCTCGACGGCCGGTCCGGCGGTGAGAACCGCCGCAACACACCGCCATGGCGACCAGCACTGCCCACAGGTGTCCGGACTGTCTGACCTCGGTGGCGGCTCGGTGACTCGACTCGGTGGAGACTGTGCGAATGGCTCCCCGGCTACCCGAGCGTCTGAGCAGTACCCCGAAAACCGCGACGAGGAAGACCAGCCCGCCATAAGCCAGGCCGTATCGAAAGACTGACGGGTGGCCTTCGATGCCGCCGACGACGCCCACGAGCACTGCTACACAACCTACCGCCGTGAGGAGGCCGATCGCCAGCTTCTCTCGCAGGGCGAACGTGACGATCGGCCACTCCACTGGTTGTTGCAGCTGATCAGAAGATCGCATTCCACGCCCCTTCGCCAGCCCGCCGACTGCCGCGCCGGCGTCTCCGATGGCGTCCACGCCCGCACCAATCGCGTCGCTGACGTCACCGCCGTTCTGGTAGAGGGAATCGATCGCCCCCGACGTGAACAGTCCTGCGCCCACACCGACGACCGCTCCCACCGCCGTCCCCAGTCCCGGCACAGCGGATCCGATCAACGCTCCGGTCGCGGCACCGGCCGCGAGCGACGCCCCGAACCCTCCGGCCCCCGAAACTATCGCCTGTTCGACAGGTTTACCGTTGTAGATGTCGTACGCGACGCCCGCCGCGCTGAGAGCACCTCCGACCTTGAGACCGATTCTGCCCGCGCTTGACTCCGACTTGGCCGCTGCGGCTGCGGCATCGTCTGCACCGGCACTCATCGCGCGGGACAGGTCAACATCGCGGTAGATCACCGACACCGGAGTTCCAGCAGGAGCGGTCCGCGCGAGTTCGAGGTACTTCTCTGCCTGGGAGGCAAGGAACTTGGATTGCTCGCCGAGGGCAAAGACATGCCGCGCTGCCAGATAGCCGGCGGCACCGTTGACGAGATCCGCTGACAGAAAGAACCACTTGCCGGTCACGTCCGACCAGACGTTGGCCAGGGTCTGCAGGGTGAACGTCCAGAGCTCGTGCGTGGCGTCGGCATCTTGCTGAGCGGCCTGGTACGCGGCCACAAGGCTGGCATAGGTTTCGGGGTCGGCCGGCACCCGGTCGGGTCCTTCGATAACTTCCCCGGACACGCGGAGCCCAGCCGCCGAGGCTATATCCCGAATCTCGCGCATCCGGTCGTGGACCAACTGCAGTTGGGCCGCCGCGTCGTCGAAGGTCCTGCGTGCAGGACCACAGCAGCTTTCAGGTCCTCGGACTTCGCGGCCGATGATTGTGCCCGCGCCGCAAAGCCATCTCCGGCCGTTCCCTCCCACCCCGCTCGGGCGGTGTTACGGACCGGTACAACTCGTCCGCAGCCGTTGATATCGCGATCGCAAGAATGTCACGGAGCCAGAAGGCGACACGACGGATGCTCTCGGGACTGCCGTCCACATGGGTATCGATCGACACCGTCACTCCGTCCACGCGGATATCAACGCGTCCGCGGATTCGATGTCGTGTTCGCGGTACCGGGCGTTCGCCTGGGCGACAGTGTCGTCTCTACGATTCCGTGGAGGATCGGGACGTGGATCCGATCGGGACGTGGATCCGATCGATTTCCTCATTGCCATCACGCCGACCTGAAGTCGGACGCGTCCCCCGTTTTTCGATATGCCGCGGATAGTACGAATCGTCACCGACAGGCTCGTTGGGCTACGAGCCCCTCGGCTGTCACTCGATGAGGTGACGGCGGCTGTACCGGCACCCACGCGATCTTAGGACGAATTCTGATCGGCGCCGCCACATCACGCCCGATACGAGCAGCATGCGTGGCCCTGCCTGTCGCCAATCGTGCAGCAGACCCGAGGCCTCGGTTTCAGCTCTCATGCCTCATGGCGTGCGGATTCGGTTCGCTGCGCGGACAGCACGCCGCAGATCGGCGGGCGGCAGCCGGTTCTGGAACAACCTGCCTACACGGTCGATCAGCGCGCCCTCGGAGATCGACGTCTCCCCCGCCGACGCCATCTGGCAGTACTGTACGACCTCGTTGGGCGGAACGACGTCGATCGTCCGGGGGCCAAGCTCGCGAGCGATCGCCGAGGATTGCGCGGGAAGCCGGAATGTAATTGGCTTGTTACCGGATCGCCCCAACGGATTCTCGGAAACGATCCGCCCACTTCGCTTGGCAGCCGAGATAGCGCGGTTGAGGAGTCGCGAGAATTCGTCGATGGGCTCGCGGCCCGATGCACATTCTCTGTAGACCTGGTGAATTCGCCATCCCGTCACCGGGCCTTCCACGGACACGATCGAGACGACGTTGTCGACGATCCTGTCGGAGGTTGTCTTGGAGATCGGCGACAACGCTTGAAGAAATACGGAGTACGGCATCAAGTCCGTGGACTCAGTATTTGGGGTCTGCGCCGCGGTGTTTGCCGGCGCCAGTGCCTTGCCGCGAGCAACCACACGGCGCGGTGGCTTGGTGAACTGATCGTCTGTCGGTTGGACGGTCGCCTCGGGTTGCCGCTTGGGCGTCACGCTTGGGGCAGTGGGCGAGTGCGTGGTGAGGCCAGTAGCTACGGGTCTCTGTGCAGCCGGCGCGGCCGAGCCACGCGCAGGACTCGAATTGTCCTGCACGCCATCAGCTGGTGTTACCGGTTGCTGTGCCGACGCCGCTGGCACGCCTTGCCCGAAGAGCCGCTGGCGCTCTGCGGCAATGATGTCGCGTGCTAGTTCTGCCTCGGTCACGTCATATGCCTCCGGCGCGCTCGCCGCTGTTTCACTCTCCCGAGCGAAGCTCTCGAACAGGTCCTTCTTGCGGGCCAGAATCTCTCGGACGCGTTGATCGACTCCCTCGTCTGACAGAAGCCTGTGCACCTGAACGGATTCCAGCTGTCCCATCCGGTGTGCGCGGGCGATGGCCTGCCATTCTGTGGTGGGTTTGAGCTGGGGCTCGCAGATCACCACGACGGAGGCGGCCTGGATGTTCAAGCCGACACCGCCGGCGACGATCTGGGCAACGAGAACGGCACCTTGGTTGGCGGCGGAGAACTCGTCGACCATCACCTGGCGTTGACTTGCGGCGACCGATCCGGTGAGCGGACCGAAAACCTGCCCTGGTACGTGTCGGGACACATCCCGAAGGATGTCGAGGAAGTGCGAGAAGACGATGACCCGTCGTCCGTTGGCTTCTGCCTCCTCGACAAGCTCAACGAGGCGTTGCATCTTGGCCGACTTGATCCCTTGCTTCATCGCCGCCTGGCGCATCGCCATGAAGCTCCGGTCGTTCACTGCGGAGCTGTAGGCAGCGAAGTCCTCATCCGACATCGTGACCCACTCGTCGACCTCGACCAGCTCAGGGAGCTCTGTGAGGACATCTTCTTGGTTGCGACGCAGATAGGCGGGGGCCACTTGGCGCCGAAACTTCTTGGGCGAGAATTCGTCCGCGTCCAGGGCAAGGTCTGGTCGAAGATAGCCGACGAGGTTACGGAACTCGTCCAGTCGATTCTCGAGAGGAGTTCCCGTCAGAAGGATTGCCCGCTCACACGAATCCAGGATTTGGGCGGTCCTCCGAGTCCTGAGCGCGTCGGGGTTCTTGATGCAGTGCGCCTCGTCGACGACAACGCAGCCCAATGCTGGTTGTTCGACATTCTCGATCAGCCACCGCAAGGTTTCGAATGTGGTCACGGCAACGCCGCCCTTGCGCACCCACTGCTTGGCTGCCGAGTTCCGATCTGGGCCGTGTAGCCGGTGCGCGGCAAGGTTCGACTTGGCGCTGACCTCGCGCACCCAGTTCGTCACCACCGCCGCGGGACAGATGACTAGGAAATGGTGTTCACCCTTCGCACGCAGATGGGACAGTACAGCGATCGCCTCGACCGTCTTACCGAGGCCCATCTCGTCGCCGATGATTACTTTGCGCTGGACCAAGGCGAAACGTGCCGCGAAGCTCTGATACCCGCGTAGAGAGGCCAGCAAGTGATCTGCATTGAGGTCGAACTCGCGTACGGCCTCCACGATTTCCGCGGGGAGGTCGCCGTGCGTCTTCTCGTCGTCCTCGGTGATGAACCCGAGTTCGGCCAAGAGCGCGAAGTAGTCGGCGGGGCGCGCGAGAAAGTCGTCCCAGGGGTCGCCGGATTGGGCGGAGCCATGGGCTTCGGAGATCGCCGAGGCAGTCGTCACGACGGTTCGGACCGCGTCACGGTAGTCCTCAACGGTCGACAATGAGGTGGGTATGACGAGGGTGTGCGTCACGGTCGCGCTTATCGCCGCGGCGAACGGAGCCAACTGCTCGGCACGCGCAAGGTCGTCGGGTGACGCGGCGACTCGACGTGCTGCATCCCAGCTGCGGAGTCGACGCAGAAACTCGGTGTGCGCCGCTGTGCGATTCTTGATGTCGATGCGCATCGGCATCTCTTCGAACGTGTTGTGCCTCAACGTGCGTGCTGCTGCGCGGATCCTGTTGGCGGAGGTCTCGCCAATTCCTTCGAGCTTCTCGAGTCGGTCCTCGTTACACAGCACGGCGTGCACGGTGGTGATGTCGTTCTCGGTGAGTACACCGACGCGGATCCTGTCTCGGCTCGCCTCGCGGAGTCGCTCGACAGGCATTTCGGCCAGCATCCGATCGGTTTCGCTGTTCCGCACGGCGTTGCCGGCGTTCAGGGCTGCGCTACGCCGTTCCGCCTGGTCAGCAGCCGCCCGCTGGATGAGGATCACCGCGCTGGGCAGTTCGACAAATGACCGCGCGGCTTCGATGGCCGCACCCTTGCCCTGCTCAGGGAGCTCCTGCGCAAGTCCCACCCAGTCAGCGAGTGCGTCAGAGATACCGAGCGTACGCACCCGAGGGTCGTCGCGAGGAGCTGCGCGCTCGATCTCGTCGCGCAGTCCGCTGGCGAGGAACCATTTGTGGTACCCGGGCAGAAAGCGTGCGGCGCGGTTGGCCTTGTCCCTGGTACCGCCGAACAGAAGAAGCCGGCCGAATCCAGTCACCTTCTGCAGGTCGTCAGTGGCTTGGCCTACTTCCGCAACCAACCGATCCAGTTCCTTCTGAATGTCGGCGGGGATTCGCGGAAGGGTTGTCTTGGCTGCGACGGCCCTGATGGGCTCGCGGTCACCAGAACGAAGTGGGAGAAAGTGCCAGCTCGTGCGGTTTACTTGAGGTGCCCACACCACCCGCTTTTGCAGCTGTGTCGCCGCCTCGTCGGCGGCGGCGATCACCTGTGCTCGTGCATCGATCATCGCCCGAGCAGCATCGACCCAGCCACGTACCTCGTCGCCAACTGCCAGTGGCTCGTCGCTACCCATTGCTCCCGAACAATCGATCGATTCCTGCGCAGCAGATTAGCTGACCTAGCTGCAGCACGAAGATCCGACCCGAACGTTGCCGGAACCGTCGAATCTCATGCGCCAGCTATCTTCTGAGGATGATGTGTCAGTTCTTTCGCGGAGCACGTACACCTAGATCCTCGGATCTAGGTGTACGACTCCCTGCACACGGTGGCAGTTGCATGCTGGCGGCACCAGGGCATACCCGACAGTCCTGACCCGATCGCTCAGCTTTCCTCGAATCCGGACTGGTCGAACTTGAGGGTCCGCGCATTCTCGGAGACGGTTCGAACGCGGCTCTCGTTGAAGCCCTCGGAGTCGGTCGCCTCGATCTCGATCCGCACTGTGACGCTGGTGTTCTCACCGGAACGAAGGTGCGCGAGCACCTCGTCCGCAACGTTCTTGAACTCCAGTGCGATCTTGTCGGAGTTGAGGGTCTTCACCCCGTAAAAGCGCGTCGGCCAAGCGATGTCGACCTTCGGTCCGGGCCCGGGCTGCGGGGCCGGTCCCGGGCCAGGCTCCGGGCCGGGGCCGGGTACCGGCTCGGGACCAGGCACCGGTGTCGGCTCGGGGCCGGGTTCGGTCGAGCGCTGCTTCTCCGCGACGTCGGGGCGGACGAGAAGGAGCGAGTCGTTGGCGACGGGCGCGCCCTCCTTGTCCTCCGGCGTCCAGAGTCCGATGTACCGGCCGGCGGCCTCGTCGTATCCCGCCGCGAGTGCGAACGCGTCGGTCTGCCAGATCATCGGCAGGTCGAGGATGCCGGCGTCGAGAACGGTCCGGTCGCGCAGGCGCGGCATGTAGGGGTACTGCGAGTACAGCCCCCACAACGCGCCCAGTGTGACGTGGCCGTCCTTCCAGATCTGCGGGATCTTGCCTATCGCGAGTCTGATCGTCGCCGCGGCCTGCCTCGTCGAGAGGTCGCCGTCGTTGCCCAGGCGCCGCGAGACGCGGTCGGCGAGAGCGTCGGACTGGCCCTCGACCTTCGTCTCCCTGATCAGGAACGGCGCCCCCGGGTCCGGCTGCGCGGGAACCAAGGCCCACGTGAAGCTCTGCAGCAGACGCGCGGTGACCGTCTGGTCAGCCTGTGCAGCCCGCTGCGACGCCTGGTTCTTCTGGTTCTGAGTCAGATCGAGGTCGGCCTCGTTGGCGAGGACGTGCGTCCAGCCGAGGTAGTCGCGGGTTGCGCTGTCGAGTTCTTCGAGTCGCGCCTCGTCCGCTGCGAGGTAGACGATGGCGTTGCGGTGTGTCCGGTTCGAGCTGCCACGGTGCTCAGTGGCGTTATGCGCGAACTCCTTTGCCTCGGATTCCGTACCACGCTTGTGGGCGACCTTCGGATGCAGGATGACAAGTCGTGCCTCGTCGGTGTCGGGGATGTCCGCGTTCGACTCCGGGCAAACGTGGACACCGGCGAAGTCGCCACGCTTGCGGCCCTGGTCCTGGAGACGGCGGACGATCTCGGCCCACACATCTTCCTTGTGAAGACGCTCCGCCTGGTCCTTCGCCGTGCGCGTGATGTTGGGCTGGACGTCGTACCAGTACTTACCGGAGCCGGAGTAGAAGTACGTCGCACGATCACCGAGCTGTGTCAGCGCGGAGTGGAAGTTGCCGGGGACGTCGCCCGGAATGGCTGTTCCGAGGAAGACCCGTTGGGTGCCGATCCCCTTGTGGACCGACCCGGGTGCGATCGTCGGAGCAGCACCGAAGAAGACCGTGCGCGCAAGTCGCTTCGTCAAAGCCTGCTGGCCGAACAGAGGTTTGTCCTTGTCGATACGAGCCGGCTCGGAGTTCGAGCCGTCGACGTCGGCGTCGATGATCGTCTTCCAGGAGTCCTGAAGGTACTGTGTCAGCTCGGAGTTCACGTTCGCAGTGGCGAGCGGGATCGACGCTGGCATGATCAGCGGTGATTGAGCCTCTCCGACCCAGAGGGCATGGATGACGGTGCTCATCAGGCGCAGGACGCCGCGGGTGCGCTGGAACCGCTCGAGCGACGACCATTCCTCGTAGAGGGTGTCGAACAGCTCCGGGTGGATCGGGTAGGTCTTCTTGATGCGGTCCTCGTAGGCGGCGTCGCGTGATTCGCGTGGGAATTCGTCGGAGAACTTGCGGTACATCTCCACGTACGCGCGGGCGGTCGCACCGATCGCGGCGAGCGCCGCGGCGTCCGGCTGCTTGAACAGCCGCTGCTTGACGATGTGATAGGCCTCGTCGGACGAGGCGGGGCGCCACTGATCGGCGAGACGGCGAACGATGTTCTGGAGGCGCTTGAGTGCCTCCAGTCCGTTCTGTCCACCGACCTCTTCCGCGTTGCCCGCGACGATCTTGTCGTTGGCATCCCCGGTCTCCGATGCCGGAATCGAGATCGCGAGCAGGACACCACTTGTGCCCTTAGCGGCCTCGGTGAGCAGCTGAGCGAACGTGAACTGGTCCTCGAACGTGCCGCCGGCAAGGTCGTCCCGACCAACCAGTGACCGCGCGTAGGCAACCCATTCGTCAATGAGGATGACGGCGGGCGCGTACTTGCCCAGCAGCGTGTGGAGTGCCTCGCCTGGGTGGGTCCGGTCTCGATCCGCCTTTGCCACGATCGCGTAGGCTTCCGGCCCACCGAGCTGCCACGCGAGCTCGCCCCACATGGTGTTCACGTGGGTGCCGTCATCCTTCGTGACGCCGGACGGGCTGAAGTGGTTACCGACGATCGCGACGCGGTTGACCTTGGTGGCCGAGTATCCGCTGGCGGTGAGAAGTTCCTGAGTCTCCTGTGGGAACTCACCCACGGGCAAACCCGATGCGACGTGCCACAGGGACAGCATCGAGTGAGTCTTGCCGCCACCGAAGTTGGTCTGCAGGTTGATGACCGGGGAGGCATTGTCGTCGCCGGCAAAACGACGCACAGCACGGCCAATGAGGTCGCGGAGGCCCTCGGTCAGGTAGGTGCGGCGGAAGAACTCGACGGGGTCGGCGTAGTCGGCGTCGACCTCGCCGCCTGTGGCGACCTTGTAGAGGTCGGCCGCGAACTCCGAGGCGTGGAAGTTGCCGGTCGCGACGTCGTCATGCGGTTGGAGCACCTCGCGCCAGGGCCGGAGGCCTGTGGCCTCGGGGTTGTCAACCGCAGCCTTGAGGACCTTCTTGTCGTCCTTGTCTGCGGTGACGCGACGAAGGTTGTGTCGGATCTCGCGGACCCGATCGGCGTCCTTCGCGGCACCGATCAGCTTGAGGAGTCTTTCGCCCGTGTCGAGGGCCCGGTAGGCATCGTCATCGGTGAACGTGCCGTTGTGCGCCCACTCGTTGCGCACTTCGCGCAGCTCGCTGGCAAAGGTCTCACCGGCACGGCCGATGGCCTGATTGAACGGATACCACCCCTTCCTGAATCCGCCGGTGATGTTGCCTTCGGTCAGGATCCTGAACTGCACCTGCGGATCCAGCGCGTCGTATGTCTTTGTCGACGGAGCCCCATTCTTGCTGTCCTTGGCCTGAACGAGCGTGGTCCACACGGCCCCGAGCGCCGGATCACCTTGCCCGACGACGGTTGAGATGAAGTCATCGAGTGCCGGCGCCAGCACTTGGAACATGCGGTCGATACGGTCGCGGTTGCTCAGGGCCATGTCAGTTCAGCTCCCATTCCTTGTGAAGCACAGTCAGGAGGTCCGCCTGGCGGGCCTCGATCACAGCCGGGGTCCACTCGTTCTGCAAGAGCACCTGAGTCGTGAGCGCGAAGACGGCGCTGCCGTTGGTGCTGGTGAAGTAGTTCGCCTTCTTCTTGGCGAAGTCGTAGTTCTGCGCCTCGCTGTTCTTGGCACGATTGAGCAACACCAGGTTGCCGAGTCGGTGGGTCCAGTACAGGCGCTCATCGTCGGTAAAGTCCCGCTTCCACACACTGCTGTCCCTGGGGTTCTGCGGAAGGACGTGCTCGACGGTGATCATCTTGTGCTGGTAGCTGACGCCGGGCTGCTTGGCGAGCAGGTCGTCCAGCCGGAGGAGGACGTACTTGCGCACGGGCGCGACCAGATACAGGCGGTCGGCCAGTCGGTCCTTCGTCTCGGCCATTTCCTCGGGAGTGAGGTCGAAGGCTGCCGCGCACAGTCCGTCGCCCTTCTCGAGTTGCTTGAGGAGTTCGCCATACCTGGAGCCTCGCGGGGTCGCGTACACGCGTCGCAGCAGCATGCTCGCTGCTAGGCGCTCGAGCTTACCGAGGAACTCCGACAGGTAGGCCGGGTCGTTTCCGTGCTCCTTGAGCGCCCAAAGGGCAGGCGCCTGCCAGTTGTCGTTGTCGACCTGCATTAGGCGGCGCAGCCAGTTGTTGACCGGGGACCAGTTCACGTCGTCGGGATAGTTCTGGGTCAGTAGGTGCTCGTAGGCGTCGGAGTATGGGATGAGCACGTCATCGACGAACTCGCGCCCCTTGCCGGGCAGGTACTTGCTGAGGACCTGCTCGTCGAACTCTTGGAGCAGAACCTTGGTTGCCCGTTCCTTCTTGAAGACCATGCGGACGTGGCCGAAGAGGTTCGCGAAGGCGTCGCGTCCGAGGTCGACCTCCTCCTGCTCCCACTTGTCGGCGTACTCGGCGGCGTCCTGATCACTTACGTCGCCGATCACCTTGGATTTGAAAATGTCTGACGGAGTGAGGTCGAGTCCTCGCGCGTTCATGACGCTGAAGATGCGGTGCGCGCTGTTGAGGTCAGGGGTGCTCACCACGACGAGGAAGGTGCGGGTGCCAAGCATGGCTGCGAGGCGTTGCCGCTTGTCGTCGGGCCAGGCCACGAGACGGTCACGCAGGGACGCGGTGTTGTCGCGGATGGCCTTCTGTGCGTCCGTCTTCAGGTGAGCGTCGTCGAGCACGATGAGGTCCTCAGTAGTGCCTTCGGCCTGGACTCGGTCGGCGAAAAACTTGGCGTCACGCTTCCTTAGCGTCAGTCGCGGCTTCGCCTGAGTGCCGGCAAGAATCTCACCGGGCTCGACAACCACCTTTGCCAGCTCCGTGGCAAGCTTCGGGTTCTCCGTCAGATCGCGAAGTACTGCGAAGAGAATGCTGAGGGTCGTAAGCCGCTGCTGACCGTCGATCACCTCAGCACGCGGGTCTGATCCCGCCTTCACCAGCACGATCGAACCCAGGAAATAAGGCTCGTCGGTATCACGGGCGAGAGCGCCCTCCAGATCGTCCAGCAGTTGGAGTGCCTGCTCCTTGCCCCATGCGTATGGCCGCTGGTAGTCCGGGATCGTGAACTCGTAGTCACTGGAGAAGATCTTGCGCAGCGCGTACTCGCCCGCAGTGAGGTCCTTCATCAGTCGTCACCCTCGTCGAAGTCGAAAGCTCCCTGCGAAGTGACAGGCTTCTTCACGCTGCGTGCGACTTCCTGGATTTCGGACCAGCTGGTGACCAGGGTGTTGAAGCTGAGTGCGTCCTTCGTCCAGCCGTTACCCTCCGCGATCCGGAACAACAGGTGGGCAAGTTCCTTCACCAGATCGGCGTCGACAGCGCCATCGGGCCGGGCCAAAGCAGCCTGTAGGAAGTCACCCGCCGGCGCGATTCCGTCGCGCTCAAGCACCTTGATCAGGTGATGGAGAGCCTCCCAGTTGCTGGTGTGCAGGTCCTTGAGAACGTCGTAATCCCACGACAGTTCGGACGGCTTGATCAGCTGAACGTTCCCAGCACGGCTTGTAAGGATCTCATCGCGGTCCATCGTGTCGACACTCGTGTTGCGTGCCCGGGCGAGACTGTCTGCGCCACCAAAGTCGCCGACGCCATAGCCATGGCTCCGATACCAAGCAATCGCGAACCGAGAAGTTGCATCGAAGTCACCTTCCTGCTCGTTCAAGACTTGGTCGAGGACTTCATTGATTCTCGTAAGCGCACTGCCAACCGTCATTCTGGAGCCGTCGTCCTCAAGCACCATCCTGAACCGCGTGAAAACCGACATTCCTGGCCCAATACAAGACTGTGGAAGGTCGACAGGGGCCACCTGGCCATGCTGTAGGTGTCGAAGCGCATCAGGCAGTTCTGAAGCGAGAGCATCGATGAAGCCCCGGCGGTCCGTCGACTCGGCGCCTTCCTCTCGCGGCCTGAGCGCGAGAACAATCGACGACGCGAGGGCATTCGAGTCAATGCTTCGGCTGCGATTGCTCAGCTCGCTACGCATTGGCCACGTGGCTGTGATTGACCAGCCCGTGTCGACAATGCTCTGAAGGATGGTCTCCCAACCCTTCGACGCCGATTTCACCCCCGAGGATTCGCGAAAGGCGTAGTAGACGGTCGCAGGGAACGAAGTATCAGACGACTTCCGCATCGCGGAAAAGACTTCCCTAAACCCAGCCTCGAAGAACTGGCTCGCTTCCGCTCGGCCACCCTTTCGCTCGTGGTCGGCCACCAGTTCAGCGTGCTTGGGCGCAGTGATCGTCGCCAGCAGGTCGGGAAATTCCTCTCGCATCGTCAGACGGAGCCATGCATAGAAGAAGTCGGAAAGATCCGAGTACGGCACGTAGTCGAAGTACGGCGGATCGGTGCTGATTACCGATCCGGAGTAGTCGATCTTGGCCGCATCTGCCTGTTGCGCAGAGCCCGCTGTCACCCTGGGAAGTCGTTCGATTGCCTTGGCCACGAACTTGAGCGCAGGAAGCCAGCCCCCGGCCGAATTACTCCACGGCGACGCCTCTGAATAGTCCCAAACGATCTGAACCGCCTGCATCGAAAACATGTCACCCGACTGCTCCTTGCCGGGATCGGGTCGCCATCTACAGAGTGAATTGCAGTAGTTCGCGTACCTACTCAGGGCAATCCCAAGATAGACCCGCAGCGCCCTCGCGTATTCGTCTGCATCCGCACGACCAGCGGCCTTGGCCGCCGCCAACGCCGAATCCGATGCGGCAGCAACTTCCTCGGCCAACGCAGTCATGACGTGAAGCTGACGCGGAGTGAACAGATCAGAAACGGTTGACATCCCGTACTGCGGCGCACCCATGTATTGCGAATGCGTAGAGAGCGGGACATCCGGAACAGCGTCTGGGGGTCGCACGTCGGCCGCGCGCTCCCACTCTCGAGTTCCCGCGAGATAGTGCCGCTGTCTGTTTCCCTCGAGTGCGACCGCGAGAAGGCGTGCGCGAAGCCTGCCAGCCTGCCCTTCGCCTTTGATATAGGGAAGCGGCGCGTTTGTACCGCACGCCAGACACGTCGCTCCCTTGCGGCCGAGCGACGTCGGCTCGACCTGCGGGCCACCCGGCGATCTGCTGATGCTGAACTCAACCCGCTTTGGACCATTCGCGTCGGCAGGAACAACCTCGGGTACTACGAATGCTTCCTTTCCCTTCTTCTTTCCCAGCCACCATTTGGTGACGATCGGCATCTCGATGCCACAGGCGGGGTTCGGGCATGTCACAGATCTTGCCCAGAGCCAAGCGATGACCGTTGCAGCCGACCCGTCCGGACCTTCAACGACGGGGTACATGCCAGACAGTCGGCTACGGACAGCGCCGATTATGTCCTCGCCATAGGCAAGTACGTCAGCCGCCAGACCGGAGTATCCCGGCCAGTGTCCAATCACAGATTCGACAACCCGCGGATGAACGGGCGAGGTATCGAAGCCTCGCGGGATCTCCAAGAGTGCCTTGTTGATCAGAGTTGCAACCGGATTGAGATCGCTCGCCTTCGCCACGAGGCCAAGTCGAGCCGCTTCCAACGGGATCGACCCCCCACCAGCGAACGGATCCATCACTGCCGGGGCGCCGCCGGGCGAGGAAGCCTTGATCTCGGCGCACGCCTGCCTCAAGACTTGAGGGCTGGCGTCCCAGGCGGCGAGCTGCTCAATGAGCGCATGGAGCCGCTCGCGCTCCTGGCGTTGGCTCGCTTCATCGGGGAAGGTCTCAGGATGACTACTCGGGTCATCAACGAGTTGGGAGAAGAGCACCGCACGCGCGGTTGCCAGAGGCTTTCGCGACCACCACAGGTGAAGCGTAGACGGGTGCCCGTGCCTAATCGCCTTCTCGCGCGCCGAGGCATTGTTGATCGCCTCCAGCGGCAGAGCCACCTCGATCAGCTTGCGCTTGTGCACTAGTTCCTCAACCTTCCGTGCCCGAGGTGACGGGCAAACCTCGCCGCCGATGCGGCACGTGATTTGGACATGAACTTACCGGTGGGCCCAACCGCGTCGAACGCGAGTGATCCGTGGGGCCCGAGAGCATCAGAACGGCGACGTGCCCTTCGCCCAAGTCTTGGCCCAGTCGCCGCGGATGCCGGTGGCCTCGAAGTTGCCGAGATCGGTTGTGGCGAAGGGATCGCCGAGGTACCTGACCTCGTCGAACTGCGGACTGCGAGGGTCGACCTTGACCAGCGCGAGGCGATATCGCGGAACGGCGTTCTTGCCCGTCATGACTTCGTTGTGGGTGACGAAGAAGTCCTGGGCGCCCTCGATGCGTGCTTTGACCTCAATCCGGTAGGTGTCGCCGTTGGCGTCAGTGGACAGGATGTCGAAGCCCTTGTTGTTGAATGCCTGCTCGACCGGTTTGCGACCCAGCTCGCGCTCGCGTGCCAGCACAAGATCGACACCACGGCGCTCGACTTCCTTGGTCTCCTTGGCGTGAATGGGCGCGGTGGCTGGGATCTCGCCTTCCAGCATCCCGACCGGAAGTACCAGTGCGGCCGTGACGATGTGCGGAGGCTTAGTCGACATGAGCTGCTGCTGGTCGAGCAAGGCCAGGCGCTTGCGGAGGCGAGCGTCAAGCTCGACGGCCTTGCGGTTGAGGCTGTCGGAGGATTCCTTGAGCTTCTCGCCCTTCTGCTCCTTCTCCGATGCCACTGCGGCGTCGAGTAGGAGACGTTCACTCTCGGAGCTAAGCCGCTTGGTAACGAGGTCACGGGCCTTCTCGAGTTCCGCAAGCCGTCGCGGCTGGACCTCGTCGAGGTACTCCGGAAGCTGGTTGGCGATGATCCAACTCATCGCCTTGTCCTCGGCGTCGCCAAGCCAGGCCAGGCTCCGGGCAGCGTCAACGGCTGGCCCGGCGGGTGCGGCTACGCAATCGAGGTAAGGCGCAGGTCCCGCGGGGCTGACGGTGCCGAAGTGGTCGACGTAGGCGTAGCCGAATCGCCGCGCGACCGACTCACCGGTAGCGTCTGCGATCTCTTCGATGACACCGACTAGCAGCTGAGGCTCCTCGAGGGTCGAGGAGCAGAGGATCGTGCCCTGGTTTAGGACGCCGCCGAAATTGCGGATCGCCTCGCCCATGACCGCATCGTGCAACGGGTGGCCCGGCGCCAGAAGATCGGCGCGGGGCAGACTCCCGGGCTGGACGTGGCCGATATCGAATGTGACACGGTCGTACTTCGTCGCGATCGGTCCACTGCCGGCAGAGCGGATGTGTTGTGGAACGTTCGCGATCTCGTAGCGCCCCTTTTCGCGCTTGACGATGCGGCCGCCGAGCTTGGTGAACGCGGCCTTGAAAGCGAGCTCGATGTAGTGCGGCTGCAGCCGGCGCGCGCGTGCCTCGTCCATCGCTGCCCGCAGGGCGTGGAGGTCAGTATCGGCGAGGTGCTCGGAGGCAAGTGCTCGCTCATCGAGCAGGTCCTTGAGGCCATCCCCGACAGAGGCATCGATGACCTCATGCATCTTGGCTTTCACGTCGTCCCGCTCGCCGTACTGGATGGCCTCCAGCAGCAGGTTACGCAGCGGGGTGTCGGTGAAGGCCTCGCCGAGGACGTCGAAGACCTTGCCGCCGTAGGTCTTCCTCATCTGGTCGAGCTTCTCCAGCAGGCGGGTGAAGACCTCGCCCTCACGAGTGTTCGAGGCGACGAGGTTCCAGAGCCGGCACACCTCCTCCTGGCCGATGCGGTGGACGCGGCCGAAGCGCTGTTCGATGCGGTTCGGGTTCCAGGGAAGGTCGTAGTTGACCATCAGGTGCGCGGCCTGGAGGTTGAGGCCTTCGCCGGCGGCGTCGGTGGCGAGCAGGATCTGACAGTCGCGGTTCTTGGTGAACTCCTCGGTGATCTGGCGACGCTCGGTGCGGCGTACGCCACCATGGATGGCGCGGACTGCGTCGGGCTTGCCGAGAAGGGAGCCGATCTTGCTCTGGAGGTAGTCGAGGGTGTCGCGGTGCTCGGTGAAGATGATGAACTTCCGCGGCCAGCCGTTCCTGTCGGTGGTGAGCGCGTTGTCCTGGAGGATGTTCGACAGTTCGGTCCACTTGCGGTCGGTGCCGGCTTCGCGGACGAGTCGTGCGGTCTTGATCAGGTCGCCGAGCTCCGTTAGTTCTGCGTTGAGCTCCTCGACCGTCTGGGCGGCGGTCGCCGCGTCGAGGAGCTCTTCCTCCATCTGCTCCAGCTCCTCGGCGTTGAATTCGTCCTCGTCGACATTGCTGATGTCGACGGTCGGTTCGCTGTCGCGGTAGGTGCCATTCTGGATCTCGAGCTTCTTGCGTTCGAGCCGTTCGGCGCGTCGAAGGAGGCTCTTGTAGATCGCTTCCGGGCTGGACGCGAGGCGGCGCTGGAGGACGGTGAGCGCGAAGCCGACGGTGTTCTTGCGCTTGCCGCCGATTCGCTCGGCGCGGTTCATCCCCTCGCGTACGTAGTGGGTGACCTGCTCATATAGGTCGTACTCAAGGGCGGTCAGTTCGTACGGGACCGTCTCGGCGATGCGTTCGGGGAAGAGTTTCTTGCCCTCGAAGGTCAGGAGGTCTTCTTTGACCATGCGGCGCATGATGCCGCTGACATCGGCGCTCTTCTTCTGCTTGCCTTCGAACCGGTCGCGGTCGAGCAGGGTTAGGAAGAGCTGGAAGTCTTCCTCCTTGCCCGAGTGAGGGGTCGCGGTCATCAGGAGCAGGTGGCGTGTGATCTTGCCGAGGATCTCTCCGAGCAGGAATCGTTTGGTCTTCCGTAGCTCGCCACCGAAGTAATGTGCCCCCATCCGGTGGGCCTCGTCGACGATGATCAGGTCCCACTCGGTTTCCTTGAGCTGGGCTTGGAGCTGCTCGTTGCGGGAGAGTTGGTCCATACGCGCGATTAGCAGCGGGTTGGCCTCGAAGACGTTGAAGTTCGCCTGGGCATCGATGAGCTGGTTGGTCAGAAGGTCGAACCGGAGCCCGAACTTGAAGAAGAGCTCGTCCTGCCACTGCTCGACCAAGCCGCCGGGAGCAATGATCAAGCACTGCTTGACATCGTCGCGGAGCAAGAGCTCCTTGATGTAGAGCCCGGCCATGATCGTCTTGCCGGCGCCGGGGTCGTCGGCGAGGAGGAACCGGAGCGGGGTCCGGGGCAGGAGCTCGCCGTACACCGCGCGGATCTGGTGCGGCAGCGGTTGCACGTCGCTGGTGGCGACGGCGAGCATCGGGTCGAACAGGCCGGCGAGCGAGATGCGCTGGGCCTCGGCGACGAGTTTGAAGTCGCTGGCAGCGGCGTCGAACGCGCGGCTGCCGCTCTGGGCGACGCTCAGGTTGTCCTGGTCTTTTCGGAACACAACCTGCTGGCCAAGCCCACCCGAGGCGTTCTTGTAGGTTAGCTCGAGTGCGTCCGTGCCGTGCCACTGCGCGGCGATAACGGTGATCACCTCATTGGGGATAACCCCATCGATCCGCAGACCGGGCTTAAGCTCTTCAAGCTGCACGAACGAACCTCCTGATTGACAGCCCTCGAACGCTACTCCGAACCACCGTCAGCTTCCATCCGCCACTCGGACAACATCCCCGGCAACCTTCCCAGCGATTGAGTCGAGCACGACAGCGTCCGCAGGGGGAGCGAACGTCGCCAACTCACGGGTGCGACCGAGATCGTCAACGGTTGGCGAAGCTCGCAAATCGTCGTGCGCCTGTGGGAAAGGGTGCTGGTGCGCTGACCAACTGGCCATGACGATTCGTGGCGAGGGGTCCGATCGCCTCTGGCTCGCGGCCCGACAGACTTCCGCTGTGATGCACAGCCACGGATATGCCCCCACCCGCACGACTGGATTCGTGCTGCCCGGGGGACCCCACTGTGACCTTGCTTCGTACGTCGGCGAAACATATCGCCGGCATCGCTCGTCCCGATTCGCTAGTCGAACAGTTGTTGGAGCAGATGCTGTTCACCACCGGACGCCGTGCGAGTGACGCGGAGCAGAAGTCGTGGGGTCGGAGTCTGCCGGTGTTCGCCCGCGACCTCGTCGATCTGGGCCTGGGCGACGTCGAGATGCTCGTCGAGTACCACCTGCCGTTGACGTCGCAGCGCGCCGACGTCGTACTCGCCGGCATTCACCCCGACACGGGAGCACCGTCGTATGTGGTGGTCGAGCTCAAGCAATGGTCGTCGGCTTACCGGTTCGAGGACAGCCCCGAGCTTGTCGAGGTCCCCGGTATGCCCGGCGGCCCCAAGCTGCACCCGGTCGCTCAGGTCAAGGGCTACTGCGACTACCTGGCCGACTTCGCCAAGGCGGTCGCCGACCAGCCCGACGCACTCGCCGGGATGGCGTATCTGCACAATGCGACCGACCCGTCGGCGGTCGCTGAACTCCGCGGCTTCCCGGCCAGCGTCACCGGCCGACTGTTCACGGCCGCCGATCGGGACGACATGGCCGCATTCCTGCGCTCGAGACTCTCCGCATCCGCTGCCGGCCACGCGGCCGGCGACACCCTGATGCGGTCGGCGGTGGCGCCGTCGCAGCAGCTACTCAAGGTCGCTGCGGCCGAGGTTCGCGATCGGCCGCAGTTCCACCTGCTGGGGAACCAGCAGCTCGCGGTCGATCTCGTGCTGCATTCCGTCGAACAGGCCCGGTCCTCGGACAGCAAACGGATCGTGGTGGTCACCGGCGGGCCCGGCAGCGGCAAGAGCGTCATCGCGCTGTCCCTCGTTGGTGAACTCGCCCGGCGCGGCCGGACCGTCCTGCACGCCACCGGTTCCCGCTCCTTCACCCAGACCCTTCGCAAGGTCGCCGGCTACCGGGCGCCGCGGGTGCAGAAGATGTTCAAGTACTTCAACCAGTTCATGACGGCCGAGCGCAACGGTCTCGATGTCCTGGTGCTCGACGAGGCCCACCGGATCCGGGAGACGTCCGTGGACCGCTACACCCGGGCCGAGCTGCGCACCGACCGCCCCCAGATCGACGAACTGATCGCGGCGGCGCGCGTGCCGGTGTTCCTGCTCGACGAACACCAGATCGTGCGGCCGGGCGAGATGGGGTCGCTCGAACAGATCCAGCGCCACGCCGAATCCCTCGGCCTCGAGGTGCAGCACGTGCAGTTGGACGAGCAGTTCCGCTGCGGTGGCAGCGAGGAGTACGTGCTGTGGGTGAAGCGCCTGCTGGGTCTGGCTGAGGGCGGACCGGTTCCGTGGAAGGGCGATCCGCAATTCTCCGTCCGTGTCGCCGACAGCCCGCAGGAGCTCGAGCACCTGCTCACCCAGCAGATGGGGAACGGGTACGGCGCGCGCATCACCGCCGGCTACTGCTGGCCGTGGAGCGACGCCCGCAAGGACGGGACCCTCGTCCCGGACGTCGTCATCGACGACTGGGCACGCCCGTGGAACAGCAAGAGCGACAGGCGGATCGGCGACGCTCCCCCGTCGGCGTTGTGGGCGACCGAGGACGGCGGATTCGGCCAGGTCGGCTGCGTGTACACCGCGCAGGGGTTCGAGTACGACTGGAACGGCGTCATCCTCGGCCCGGACCTGGTCTGGCGCGACGGGCGGTTCAGGACCGCGCGCGCGGCGAATCGTGATCCCGACTTCAAGAACTCGAAGAAGGTCAGCGATGCCCGCTTCGACAAGCTGGTGCGCAACGTCTACAAGGTGCTGTTGACCCGCGGCATGGTCGCCACGGTCATCTATTCGACGGACGAACAGACGAGAGATGCGCTGCGCGCGTTGATCGCCGAACGTCGCTGACTGATCCAGCGAGACGAACCGAACACCAATCACGAGCACGGCCCGACAGGCTTCCGCGACAGGACATGCCTCCACCCGGTGCGATCCCGGATAGGCGCATGGGCTTTGACCAGTTGGATTGTCAAGATCGGCAAGGAAACTCCCGAGCATTGGGGGTTCGCGCGGGACGACAGGCTGTGGGATGTCAGGCGCCCCGGCTACTTCACACGCATCGAGCCCGGCGACAACGTCTATTTCTGGCTGTCCGAGACAGGGTTCGTGTCGTGGGTGCGGGCGACAACATCGCTATATCCCATCGGCCCGGAATCCCGACGTGCCAGGTGGGTGGACAACGACCTCGGTCAGTACACGCATCGCCTCGAGTTCGAAGTCGTCAGCGAGGACGTCCCTCGTCTGGCATCGTGGAACGAACTCAGGTTGGCCGGCGGCAAGAAGTACGCGGCACAGTCGCCCGCGAACGAAGTCTCTGAGCCGGATGCAGAGACATTCCTACGAGGACAGTTCGATCACCAGGTCGACGTTGCCTTTCCCCATGTAGCGGTCGCATACGTACCAGGCGACGACATGCGCGAGAGAGCGGAGCGGCAGATCACTCTGCGGCGGGGGCAGGCGCGCTTTCGGAACGCACTGATCGTCGCCTACAGCGGCACCTGCGCGGTCACCGGATCCACCGTCACCGCGGTGCTGGAGGCTGCGCACATCGACCGCTACTACGGAGCCCATACGAACCATGTCGCCAACGGTCTTCTGCTGCGCTCCGATATCCACACACTCTTCGACCTGCGCCAGATCACCGTCTCGAGCTCGATGACAGTCCTCCTCGCCCCTTGGCTGCGGGACAGCGAGTACCGAACACTGCACGGAAGGACTCTTCGGCTACCAGTCAACGCCCACGCGCACCCCGACGTCGGTGCCCTTGCGCGTCACCGAGAAAGCTGTGAGTGGACGTACTAGGTGTCGAAGCTCAACATGCCCTCGCGCTCAGCACACGTCTGTGAGACGACCCTCAAGCATGGAGAAAGAATGAGTCGTAGTTGGAAGCGGTCCTCACGGCTCGCAGCGGCAATGTCATTGCTGGCTCTGATCATCGGATGTACCGCGGAATCGACTGGTGACATTCAAACTACGACGCCAACACCGAGTCCATCAACGACGACTACCTCCACTGCCCAAACGCCAACAACGACATCGACGGTCGCACCAGCGACCACCACCGAGACTCCGGTTTCGACAACCAAGGTTGTCGATGAGACTGTCGTCACCGAGCCATTCGCAGTCGAGTGCCTGCAGGGTACGCCTGGCCCAGCGAAGTGGAGCGACGGCACGATGCGCTACTCGCAATGGTGCTTCGACACGATGGGCGGCACCCAGTATCTCGAGAGCGAGCGACAGGCAAACGCTTTCACCTGCAACGGAATTGTGTGCCAAAACCCGTATACGGGTGGCACTTACCCCGACCCCAACCGAGCCACGTCACAGCCCGGCACCATCAAGCCAGCTACGCCTGAGGAAGCCGCTCTAAACAAGCAGTTGGCCGAGCAGTCCGGATGCAAGACGTCCGGATGTACGCAGACCTACTTCGGGTGCCGCGATGGGAACATAACCGGAGAAGTCTGTCGACAGTGGGGATACTGAATCCAGACATTGTTCTCCATGTAGAACATCAACCATGACCGATCTTCCACCGGAGCTGACGTGGGGCGCGTGGGTTCCGCTGCACGGCATTTCCCGCAACCCCACAATCCCTCGCGCGCCGGGGGTGTACCGGGTCCTGACTACGTCGGCCAGACCGGCCGCAGTCTCAGAGAACGACTTGGCGCGCTGTCCCGCTGCCACTCAGACACGATGCCCTATCGCGACCCCCACACGGCCGCGCCGGCCTTGTGGGCATTGCGGCACTCGACCGGCTGCGAATTCGAAGCCTCGGCTATGACGACTACCGGGGACCCACTCCTTCGACTGGGACACGAAGCGCTCGAGATCGGCCTGCATCGCCAGACACACGGGGAGTCCCCGACCGTGCAATTCGGTCGCGTCCCGGTCTGGTACCGCGCGTCTTCTCCGAACAATGCGCGACTCGTTGCGGCTGGGAATCGGTTTCGTGGCGGGCCCTACAGCCCAGTTGGCACCGCCGCGCCGCGACAGCAACTACCGGCCCCTGAAACGGCGCGTCGCTTCGATTGTTCGCGGACGCGCACCGCCGGTCCGACGCGGGTGCGCCGGCGCACCATTACAACGCGTTTACCTGTGCGTACAGTGACGCGGAAAGGTATCGATCGAGCGCGGTCGCTCCACGGGTTCGAGAGTCGACGTCTCAGCTGTCGAAAGGCCGCAACTCGTCCGCTCGTGATGGTTCCCTGAGAAGTTGGAGGGTCTTCGCCTCGATCTGCCGGATCCTCTCCCGGGTCACTTTGTAGACCTTGCCGATCTCCTCGAGTGTGCGCGGAACACCGTCGACGAATCCGTGCCGCAGTTTCATCACACCGGCTTCGCGATCTGTCAGCGTTTCCAGAACGATCTCGATGCATTCTCGGATGTCGGCGCGATGGAGCGCCTCGAACGGATCGTGGGCGCAGTCGTCCTCGATGTCGAGTCCAGCGCCGTCGTCGCTGTCGGTCAGCGACTCGATGCTCAGAACCGTCCGATCACAATCGTCCAGCTCCCGAACCTTCTCGAGCGTCAGATCGGCACGCTGGGCAACCTCGGCATCGGTCAAGGCCCTGCCGAGCTCGATCTCCCCCTCGCCCCGAACCGTCGTCATACGCGACAAGTCCTCGACGACGTGCACGGGCAATCGGATCGTGCGGGATTTGTCCGCGATCCCCCGAGTGATTGCCTGCCGGATCCACCACGTGGCATACGTGGAGAACTTGTTGCCCAGCCGGTAGTCGAACTTCTCGACGGCTCGGATGAGTCCGGTATTGCCCTCCTGGACGAGGTCGAGCATGTCGAGCCCCCTGCCCTCGTAGTTCTGGGCAGTCGATACGACCAGGCGCAGATTCGCCTCGATCATTCGGGTCCGTGCAGAACGTCCGTCCTGCACGATCTGTCTCAAGTCGCGACGTTCCGCAGGCGCCGGTCTCGTAGTTCGCGACGGATAGGCCTCGAGGAGGTGACTGGCGTACAGCCCGGCCTCGATGCTTCTGCTGAGTTCGACCTCCTCGTCCGCGGTGAGGAGGTCGACCCGCCTGATCCTCTTCAGATACCACTGCAGACCATCCGCTGCCGCGCTCTCATTACCCGATGTCCGTGCAGGGGAGGATCTCTCACGCAGCATCACCGCCGGTCGCGGCGGTCGAGTGGGCATTACCTCGTGCCGCGCCTCCCTCACCTCGATACCGAGGTCGGTGAACGATGCCACCAGTGCATCCAGAATGGGTGCACTGGTACCTCCGCCGAAGCGAACGCCACCCGGACCGCTACAGGCCGCGTGGGTGCACCCCAGCCGTGCGTTGTCGCCACGTGCCATCACGTGCACGCAGGCCGGCCGCGATCGTGAGCCGCGGAACACCGTGAGCAGCTCGATCGCATGCAGCGGTGCACGTCGAGGCTCCGCCGGATGGCTGAACCCCGAGCTCGGTGACAAGTTTTCGCGTGTCACCCAGACGTACCCGTCGTGCAGGATCAGTTGCCCGTCGTCGCCGACGAAGCGCTTGAACACAGCCCTTCCCCTATCTGAGCACGTCGCCCTTCACCGATCGTGCCCGTACGCGTTCGACGATCCGGTCGATCAACCGTGGCGCCGACTTCCAGCGCATCGCAGCGCCGTCATGGTTCATCCCGTGCTCGGCGACGATGTCCTTGAGCTGATCGACAGTGAGTGTTCCCAGCCGCGCCCTCAGACCCGCCTGCCCCGACACCGCGAACACCGCGAACGGGTCCAGCAGCCCCTTCGACCGTCGCGACTTCGTCGTCTTGACGGCAGTCCGTGCCGGCGCCGGCGAACTCGCCGGACCAGATCCCAGCGCCTCGGCAAGGGCCTTCGCGAACCTCGGGGTCCGCGCCGCTTCCGCCGCCACGACCTGCACGAGACGCGACAGCGACTCTCCCGCAGAGGGGTTCGCGTCGACCAAGGCGATCAGGGAGGTCTCCGCCTCGGTCACCGCGCGGCGCCGACGCAGCGTCTCCGCGTCCATCCCCTCGCCTCGTCCGTTCACGCCCACGTCAACCGCACCTTCGTCGTCGCGATGAAATCCTGCGCCAGATCCCGCAGCGCGGTGAACTGCCCATCGTTGCCGTACTTTTTCCGCAACGTGCCGAAGTCCACGAACTCGGCCGCCGCGGCGATCTGATTCGCCTCCGGGATCAGCGACGGGAACACCATCGAGATCTGCTTGTTCCGGTTCAGATCGTCGACCGTGTTGCGGTGCACCGCGGATGCCTTGCGGTACTTGGTCACCACCACCCCGAGATCGACGATGTCGGTCCCCCACTGGTCGGCAAACCGGCGGATCCGCTCCTGCACCGGCCCGATCCCGTATGTGGACATCACATCCGGGATGGTCGGCACGATGTAGGCATCGGCCAGGCGCAGTCCATTGAGCGTCATCGCACCAAGGTTGGGCGGGCAGTCGATCAGTACGTAGTCGTATTCGTCCAGCACGGGTCGCAGTGCGCGCGCCATCACCTCCGTGTGCCCGGCGCCGATGTCGGTGACCCGGTCCTGTAACCCGATCAGACGAAGCGACGACGGAATCAGGTCAACCGAGGCGACCGACGTCAACGGCGACACCTGGCGCTGGATCAGACCGTCCACGTCCACCGGTCCGACGCGGTCGCCCAGCGCCACCTCGAACAGCGTCGCCAGAGTTCTTCCCGCCGAGTCCAGTTCCCCCCACCGCGCCTCGCCGATCATCATGATCGTCAGGTTCGTCTGTGGGTCCAGATCGATGAGCAACACACGCTGTCCGAACTCGCCGGACAGCATCTCTGCCAGCGCAGCGGTCGTCGTCGTCTTCCCCACCCCGCCCTTGAGGTTGATGGTCGCCACCACATGAGTCATTCGTTCGGCCCTCCCCTGGTCGCCGGCTCGTGCGCCAACATCGCCGTCAGCTCGTTCAGCGTCGACGCGACGTCTTCTGCGGCGAGACGCGCGATCGCGGACGACTCGTACTCGTGGACTGCGCACTCGCTGATCCCCAGCATCTCCGCTATCCGCCGCGGCGCCTCCGGCTGCAATCCACCAATGCCGAAGCGGTGCAGCACTACCCCGATCTGTTCGGGATCGAGAACAGCCAGGCAGGAAAGGAGGAGGTCACCGATCCCGACATCGGCACTGGCGGCCGCAGCCCGCAGCAACGCATGCAACTCGCTTTCCGCGGGATCAGCATCGTCGGCCGTCGACCCGGTGCTCTCGGTCGTGCGCGGATCCGTCGGACTCATTCCTCCGGGAGCGCTGTCTATGCGAGGTGTCGGCGCCAGCCAGTCGGCGAGCAGTGCGGGAGCCGCGTCCGCGTCAACAGTGACGAGGTCCGTCGCGATCTCGGTGAGCTGTTCGAGGAAGGTGCCGTGCGCGCCACGGGCAGGGTCCTCGCTGCTGTCCCCGATGTAGAGCACCAGGAACGAGGCATGCCGGCCGTCCGACTTCGGTCGGATGATCCTGCCCATCCGCTGAATCATCTGTCGTCGGGTCCGGCTGCTGGCAAGGATGATGCCCACATCGGCCTCGGGGACGTCGACACCCTCGTCGAGCACCCGAGGCGCCGCCAGTGTCGTCATGATGCCGTCCTTGAACAGCCCGAGAAGCTCTGCCCGTTCGTCCGCGGACAGGTCGCTCGTGTATGGCGCAGCGAGCACCCCCTGCCCGAGGAGCGCCTCGGCTGCCGCCTTCGCCGATTCCTTCGTCTCCGAGAAGACGATGCTGCGTCCGCCGGTGGCCAGCACGGCGCCGATCTCCCGGAGTGTTTCGATCTTGCCGCAGCTCTCGGCGAGAACCGCACGTCGCCGCGAGAATGCCTTCAGGTAGCGGCGAGCCGACCACGTGGCCCGATCACCTCCGCCCTCGCTGAGCAACATCACGTCACGCATGAACTCGCCGAACGGTTCCTGCCGACACCCGTGGGTACGAGTCAGTGCAAGCCGCTCCTTCTGGACCGTCTCGTCCAGCTCGGCGTACTCGGCCTGCTCTTCCGGCGTGAACGGCACCGACACAAGCATGACCCGGACCGGCGCCAGGATGCCGTCCCGATGCCCACGCCGGTAGTCGCAGCCTGGAACGAGGGTCTCGAAGTACGGCAGGAGATGCTCCTGCACGCCGTTGTCGGTGCGCTCGAATGTCGCTGTCAGGCCCAGCCGTTCGTCGAAGTCCTCGGTCAGCAACCGAGAGAACGTCGAGGCGCCGTAGCGATGCACCTCGTCGGCGACCAGCAAGGCCGGACGCCGGGGCATGGGTGCACCCGGGTTGATGGCCGACTGGACGGTACTGATCAGGATGTCGACGTTCGCGAACGTGTCGGTTGCACCCGCCCCGCGGCGGCCGACCCGCGCGTGTGGCACCGCACGACGAATCGCCTGGTACCACTGCTCGAGCAGGGCCACCCCGGGCACTACGACCAGAACGGCCTTGCCGCGGTCGACCGCGTCGGCCGCGGCGGTGATCCCCACCGCGGTCTTCCCTGTTCCGGTGACGGCTTCCACGACACCACGCCGCCCGGCGGAGACCCACCCCTCGATGGCTTCCCGCTGCCAGGCGCGCAGCTCGAAGCCGGCAGACAACGTCACCGGCGCGCCCACGTCGCTCCGCCGACGCCGGGCTCCCTACGCAACACCTGCTCTTGCTCGAGCTCGTCCAGGATCGACAGCAACTCGGTTTCGGGCAGGCGCGTGATCTGCGCGGCCCGCGCGAGGGTGACCGGGGCGCCCCATGCGGCGGCGAACAGCAGCTTCTTCGCGCTTGCCCGCGCTGCCGCGGGGAGGTCTCGAGACCCCGAAGGCGCTCGGTCGGCAGTCGCCTCGGGCCCCTGTGACGCGTCTCCGCCGGTGTCGCTCTGGCTCAGCGAGTACACCCCGTCGACCTCGATGATCAGTCCGTCATCGACCAGTTGGTCGAGCCTGGGACCGAGCTTGAAGGTGTCGTCGCCGAGACCCCGCCACAACACGGAGAATGTCGCAGGGCCCTGCCGCAACAGCTCCAGCACTCGCTGCTCCGCGGCGCTTCGAGCACCTTCCGTCCGGCTGGCCGACGAAAGGACCGTCGCCTCAGCCTTGGGCTTGGGGACCGCAGGCGTCTGGTCCGCAACGGCATCCCGCAGGTGGAGGTGATCGCCGATCCGAGCCAGGTAACCGGTCTCGACGAGGATCTCCACCGTCTCACGGACATAGTCGGTCTCGACCGGCAGGCGACGTTCGAGGTCGGCAAGAGTCAGCGGCCCCCGCTTGATCTCCGCCATGACCATCGGTTGCAGCAATCGCGGTGCGATGACCGGACGTGGCTCAGGAGCGGGCTCCGGTCCGACCGCCGGCGAATCGCCGACGCCACCTCCCGCCAGTGCCGGGTCGGTCGACGTGCGACTGACGCTCGGCGCAGGCTGTCGGCTCGCCAGTTCGTACCGGGTGCCTCGCCGACTACCGACCTGCACCATGGAACCAGCCTCGAGCAACTCCTTGATCGCGGTCCGGACGATGCGGCGATCGAGACCCCACGCCGCCGCCAACCCGGACGTCGTCACGGCACCCTCGGAGGCAGCGTTCAGTACGCGTGCCGTCAGTTGATCCTCTTCGCGGGGGATTGCACTGCGAGGCATGACTTCCCATGCGGATCCCAGACCGGGCTGACCCGGCGCCAGCTCAGACACAGCTCCGGGCTCCAGACCCGAGGAAATCTCGAGTGCCGCGTCAGGATCAGCACTGGCTTCATGTCGGTTCCCTCGGACCTCCGGCTCGGGCTCGGGGAAAGTCGACGATTCGCCTGGATCCACTGCGGTCCGCTCCGGAATCGTCGAGCCCCCCCGTCGCAGCGGCATCTGCGAAGCCTCGACAACGGCCAGAGCTGGCTCTGGCAGCGGAATCCTTTCGGGTTCAACCACTTCCCAAGCAGACACGGGTCGCACGACGGCGGGGCCGGTCGACTCCTGCCGGGAAACGCGCGCATCGCGGGCCGCCTCGGACTCCTCGTCCGCTCGCTCGTTCAAACCCGATCGCACATCGTCCGGAACCGTTTCGGCTCCCTCCGGGACGGACCACTCCCCCCTGGTGCCCGCGGCTTCGTCGGTCACCGACTCATCGTCGAGGAGCTCCACCGGCGTCCACGCCTCTACGGAACCCGCCTTGCCCTCCTCGAGGACGAGTGGCGCGATGCCCCGGCGATCCAGCTCGCGCCACAGTCCGTCCAGTGCGCCGACCGGATCGAGGTAGTACGCAGATTCCTGGATTCGCCAGAACTCCCACCCACACCGCTTGAGCTCCCGCTCGCGTTCGAGGTCCCGGGCCCGCTGCTCGGGGGTGGTGTGGAAGGCGTCGCCGTCGCACTCAACCGCGAGGCGGCCGGCCGCACCGGTCACGACGAGGTCGATCCGCCGGCTGTTCACCTCGACCTGAGAGTTGACGTGGTAGCCGCGGGCGGTGATGTCGAGGAACACCCGCTGCTCGAAGAGGCTGTCGAAATCGGCATGCCGGTCGTCGCGGGTGACTCCGGCTGGCATCGGATCCGCCGGCGCCGGCGACGTGGACTGCATGTACGTCAAGAGCGAGTGTCGAAGGTCGGTACTGCGCAAAGCATCCGACGTGACGGAATGGAAGAGCCACAGCTGGTCCTGCGCTCGCGAGGCCGCGACGTTGAAGGCGCGCTGCGCCTTGTTGTCGGTGCGGGCCATCACCCGCTGCCCGGGCGCGATCACCATCGACAGGAACACCACGTGCCGCTCGTCACCCTGGAAGTCCGGCGGCGTGCCGACCCGCAACTGCCGCTCGTCCCACTGCCGGCCGTCGATCCGCTCGAGCAGTTCGTTGCGGATCAGGTCGACCTGTGCCTGGCCCTGCAGCACGACCACACCGAACGTCTTGCCGTCGTAGGCGGGATCGTCGAGGCACGCCGCGATCGCGTCGGCGATCGCGACCGCCTCGGGCCGGTTACTCAGCTTCGCGTCGCGCCCCGTGACGACGCCGCCCTCGACGTACGACGTGCGCAGCGGCTCGAGCCGGTCGGACCCGAACTGCCGCAACGGAACCAAGGGCGCGTCCCGGTAGAACTGATTGCTCGACCAGTTGATGATCTCGGGCATGCAGCGGAAGTGCTCCCGCAGTCGCACCACCTGACCGAACCGGGTCCGCAGCATCGAGAACAGGCTGTCCCGCGGCGTGAGACTCGCACGCAGATAGTCCGGCATGTCCGGCAGGTAGTTGTCGAGGCGCTGGAACACCGCATCCAAGGCGCCGGACGCGACCTCGCTCGGCGCACACTGCTTGTCGTCACCGACCACGATCACGCGCGGCGCCAGCCACAGCAGGAACAGGCTCGCGATGTCGGCCTGGCTGGCCTCGTCGACGATCACCACGTCGAAGGCACCGGGCTCCGCGGGGATGGACGCGAGCACCTGCTGCAACGGCATCACCCATGCCGGAACCGCACCCTGCGCCACCTGCATCGCCGACCGTGCCGCGGCCCGGTACTGCTCGGCGTACTTTCCGGTGCCCTTGCCCACGTTCGCGATCTGTCCGCGGTACGCCTGCAGCGCCTGCACCTGCTCGGCCGTCATGCGTTCGAGGCAGCCGCGCCACGCTCGTTCGGCGGCGAGTTTTGCGGTCAGCCGAGCGATGTCCGCCTCGACGGCGTCGAGCTCGGATTCGAGCCGGCTGTCGAGCCCCTCCTCGGTCTGCGCAAGCACCCACTGCTGCGCACGCCGCCACGCCCAGGCGTCATCGAGTTCGGCGACCCGGGTCGCCCACTGCGAATCCGTGGAGGTCTCGGCCACGAGGGCCGCGAGCGCAGGGGCCGAGTCGTCGAGATACCGGCGCAACGACGCGAGCAGTTCCTCGTCCTCCCGCTCGCCCCGCGCCGCGTCCAGATCCGACAGCGCGGCGACGATCGCGTCGTAGTCACCGACTCCGATCGCCTCGACCACTGCCGTGGACTCCGGGGACGGCGCCGTCGCGAAGCACTCCGCTACAGAGTTGGCCAACTGCAGCAACGAGTCGCGGGCGGCCGCCGTGTCTGAGGTCGCGGCGATTGCCACTGCCGCATCCGCGACTGCGGCCGCCTCGGTCACACTCCGAATCGACGACACCGACGGATGCACCGAGCGGAGTGACTCGGTGATCGAGTTCGCGTGCTCGACCAGTGCATTGACGATCCGAATCGAGTACTCCATGACGGACAGTGCATTGACGCACGCGCTGCGAGAGCCGGTCAGCTCCAACGGGACACCGAGATCGGCGAGGATTGCGGCCGCGCGCTGCACACAGTCGAGAGCGCGCAGGTGCTCGGCGACGACCTGGAACGCGTCAGCTGTCGCCGCCGGCCTCCCGTCGACGGTCGCGACCGGCCCGAGCGCCTCGACAGCCTTCTGCTGGTCACTCTTGCGGAATCGGCCACGCCATTCGGCCCCACCACGCATCGCCGTCGCCATCGCCGAATACGCCTCGAGCGCGTGACGACCGACCAACGTCGTCTCGACGGCCCGCTGTCCGACGAACGTGTCGGCCTGAGCTGCAATCTGCAGCAGGCCCGGGATCTCCGCGGTCTTCGCCCACAGATGGCCTGCCGTCCCGGACAGCACCGAATCCGCCGCGGACTGGATCGCCTGCTCCTGACGGCGCACGTCGTGGACTACCGCCTGCAGGCGCTCACACCGCATCCGGATGTCCGCCAGCACGTGTGGCGGCGCGTCGGCGAGCAACGCCATCAACCAGGATGCTTCCGACCGAACCTCTAGCGGCGCCGCGCCGGCGCGAACGCACAACTGCTGCAGCTCATCGGGAGCCGGCAGCACGCCGTCGATCCGCGGCAACGCCTGCTGCAGGCGTTGCACCCGTTGCGGCGTCGACCGCGAGGTCAGCTCCAGAATCGCCTGCAGCTGCGATGCGTTCACCGACGGCTCGGCCGTGTTCAGCGGCCCGGGCAACCACGAGAATCGCTCCGCACGCCGGGTGACGTCACGGACGATCGCGGCAGTGGTCCCTGCGTATCCGGGCGCGACCTCCGGATGGACGAACGTCTCGGCTTCCCGGACCGACCGGATGCGCTCGGTGATGCTGCTGCGCCGGCTCAATGCCTGATCGCGCCTCGTCGCCAGATCGTTGATGCGGGCGGCGGTGGTGCCGGCGTTGTACGACGATTTGCGGGTGGCGATCTCGGCGACGCTACGGTTCAGTTCCGCGGATCCTCCGCGACCGACGTCGGTGATGGCAACGCACAGTTCCTGCATCTCCGGCGGCAGCTTGTCGCGCAGCACCCGCAGCGCCTGCGCCTTCTCACTGGTGACGAGGACACGCTGTCCCTGCGCGAGCAGCGCGGACACGAGATTCGCGATCGTGTGGGTCTTACCGGTACCGGGAGGACCCTCGACGACGACGCCGCTGTCGCGGGCGAGCCGCTCGATGATCTCTCGCTGCTCAGGATTCGCAGGCAGCGGAAAGAGCGGGTCGTGGGCCAACGTCGCGGACGGCGACGCGCCGGTGCGGTCCAACCAGGCGACCCGGTCGTCCGGCTCGATCGCTTCCACCAGTTGTGCAAGCCCCAACGGCACCGGGACGTCGTCCCGCTCGGCCTCTGCGATCATTCGGTCGTAGTATTCGACCAGCGCGAAGGCACCGCGCTTGCGCAGCACCAATGCCGGGGCGTGCACGAGGGTCCGATCGGATGCGGCAGTGTCCGTCTCTTCGCCGGTGTTCACCGGCACGGTGAGAGACCGCTCCGCCCAGGCTTTGAGGAACACCGGGATCGCCAGATCGATCGGGGACGTCAGTCCCTCCAGTTCCTCCTGCAGTGCGCGGGAACCGGTCGGATCGAAGATCGACAGACCGGTGAGCAGCTGAGTGTCCTCGAGTCGCGGAGAGGTCTCGGCGGTCAGTCGCACCAGGAGATCGCCGGTGGACTCATCGCGTTCGACGGTCACCGGCTGCGTCAGGATGTGGGTCCGCAGGCTTTCCCCGGCCGCACTCGTCGGTAGCGTGAGCAGCCCCGACGCCAGCACCAGTTCGATCGATTCCGGCCTCGATCCCAGTTCCTGCATTGCCCGTTGCAAGGAGTTGTGCAGATTCCATGCCGGACGCCGCTCCCGGTCCACGGCGGCCCACGAGTGCCAGTCGGTGAGCCAGGAGTCGAACGCTCCACCGACATCGGTCGCCTTCGGGTCCAGGCGTAGGGTCGCCGCTGAGTCCGTAGGATCACCTTGCACCAAGTTGTTCAGCCGAGGCGGCAGCGCCGGTGGGTCGACCAGCACCACACGGCGTGAGCGAAGTACGACTTCTCCAGCCGACGCGTCGCGCACCAAGGCCATGTCGACGGCGCCGCCGCTCAACCACACCACGTCATCGTGACGCCGGTAGTCGAGCACGGGCTTGCTCCGCGACTTGACGAGTTCCCGAAGGAATCCCATCAATCTCTGGACTCGGTCCTTGAGCTGAGGGTCGTCCTCCCTGTGCACCGTGCGCCCCTCCTGTGTCCTGATCAGCTACGCCACGTCGCAATAAGGGTAGGGACCGGGTACGACACCGGATTGCCGGACCCGCCTGCCGGTGCTATTCGGGGGGTGCTAGGAGATCCCAGCGGCCACGCCCGTGTGCGATCCGTGCCAACTCGATGGCATGGTGCCCAGTGCGCCGCCGACTGGGGTCGCGAGCGATCCAGGCGTCGGTTGCCCGTCGGATGCCGGCCGCGACCTCCTCGGCAGGGAGGATGAAAACCTCAGTCGGACTGACAGACAGGTCTACGAACGCCCAGAACTTCGCACCGGTGTCGTCGGTCCGCAGGTTCTCGTCCTTCTTGGTCGCCTGCCAGGTGCCTCCGGTCCGAGTCTTGATGCGCACCACGACCGGATCGCAGCCCGGTATCACCACCCGAACTGCGGTTCGCAGTGTCCCGGTAACGCGGGAGGCCTCGCCTCCCCGAACCCGAACCTGCTCGATGAACCATGTCATTCCCCGCTCTGCCGTCGGCGAAGTCGCTGCAACGACCAATGCAGCGTCGACGGGCGCGGCGGCACTCCGCGGCGCGCTCACACCCGTGGTGTCGGCTGCAGTTCCGTCCATTTTGCGCACTGCCCCGAGAGCGCGGCCGGTGCCGTCATCGACGATCCAGGCGGTCCACCCGTCGTCCGGCGGGAGTGCTCCGGGTTCGTGTCGCTCGACGACCGCCGCGGCGGCGAGGGTCGGGTTGGGAAAGCGGCGGCCCTTCAACTCACCCTTGCTGATCTCGATCACCCCTGTCTGCGGATCACAGACGGCGACGGTTCGAAAGCCCGCACAATCGAGGAACACCCGCCATCGGCTCCCCACCGCCGCCGACCGGTATGCGGCCGGCGGGACAAGACTGGGAACGGCCCGCGCAGCGGATGCGATCCGATCCTGCGGTGTTGCAGGCCGATTCATCGGGCGCGCCGGAACCTGCGGCGTCGGCCGCGCAGGACGAGGACTGGCCAACGACGAATCGGTGCTGCCGCGACGCGGGAGCGCCTGCACCTGCGGTTCGCGGATGACGCCGGCCGGGGCCGCACGGCGCTCGCCTTCCACCTTCTCGGGCTTTGCTGACTCGGGTTTTGCAGGCTCGTTGTCACCGAGGTCGGCGCACAGCGCTTCCCACAGCTCGGACAGGCGCCACGTGGAGATGCCGGCCAGAGGCGTATCGGCCGCTGCTGCGCACAATGCAGCGACACCCGTGTCGCCCGGAAGGGTGTCGACGAGCAGGCTCATCGCGCGCAGCAGTTCGACGTAGTCGGTGGTGCCCCCGGGGTGGAGTCCGCCCGCTGCGACCCAGGTTTCCCCCACCCACGCCCAGGTGACCCGCGGATCGTCATCGAGTTCGTCCAACTCGTCGGCGAGTTCGACCGCAGCGTCCTCGTCCTGCCCCTGCCCGCGCTCCTCCAACACCGCGTCGAGGATTTCCTGCGCCGTGGCGATGTTCTCCATCCGGTCGAGAGCAGCGAGGAACGCACTCGTCGACGTCGACTCCTCCGTCGCGCCGGCGGGCGAGGCCAGCATCGACGCCAGAGCCTCGAAGTGGCGCCGCTGGCCGACGCCGAAGACGACGGCGTCCGGATGGCTATCGCAGTCGGCAGGAAGCTCGTCCGCACCGTCGACGAGAACGTGCACCATGCCGCCTGCGCCCTCAGCCCGCGACGGCAACAGCCGGCACGCGCGTACCGCGGTCAACGGGGCGCGGCGAGGCTCTGTCGCGAAGGCGAAGGCTTCGACGTTCTCACGGGTGATCCAGACATGGGTGCGGTCGACGATCACCTGACCGTCGAGTCCACGGAACCATCGAATCGACGGAGCGGGCTCGGCATCCTCCTGGTCACTGTCACCGGACTCCACCGGGTCGCCTGGCTCGTCGTCGGGTGCCACCAGCCCAAGAAAATCCGGCAGGAGATCCGGACCGACTCCCTGAAGCCTGGCGGCACGAAGAATCCGCCGATACAACGCATCCAATGCGTCGCGGTCTCCGGACAAGCAGTCGTGCACGGCGCGGTCGTGTCTGCCACCGTTGGGTCGGCTGCCGTCGAGGTTCGCCATCTTGGCGAGGATGCTCGAGTTCGGGCGCTTGAACAGCCGCGCCAGCTGGGGTACCGGAAACGGCGCCCGGTCGGCCGAGCCGCTGCCGAACCGGCTGTGGTCGACAACCCTGGTGGCGCACAGACAGAGCACCACTTCACAGGGAATGAAGTTCACCTGTCGTGCACCGCCCGGGTCGGTACGGGCTAGGACCGAACGCCACGCTTCGGCCAGCGCAGTATCCGTCGGGTCCAGGAAGTCCGTGAGTTCGTGCGCCACCGTGCCTCCGCCGTGATTCCGCTACCTGCGATTATCTATACCAAGGAAACTCGACTACCCCTCACCCTCCAAGCATCCGACTCATTCGCTTGGAGGCTGTCTTCACCGAGGATCCTCACACCGCAGCGCGGAACCTCTTGTAGCTCAGCTCCAACAGTTGCCGATCGGGTCGCTCGGCTCGCGTCTTCGGCAGCACCATCAGTGGTTGACCGTGACGTTCCTTGAGCCCGTGCTCGAGCATCGGCCCGTCAATTTCGTAGAGCAGGTCCTCGCGGATCTCGACGACGAAGTCCGGACTGATGCCGAGGATCCGGACGTCGTACGCAGCATGGTGGATCTTGCACAGTGCCAAACCGTTTCGTACAGATGCAATCCCCAGCTCGTCGCCGTCCGGGACGATGTGCGCGGCGTCGAGCAGCTCACCGTGCGCCAGCGCGCACACGGCACAGCGCGTCTCGTAGGCTCGCATCACCGTCGCGCGGAAGACCGGCTGGTGCAGGCGCCGTTTCGTCTCGGCCACCACGTACCGGCGCAGTGTCTCTTCCACCCGCGACTCCGGTCGATGCAGATCGCGCGATGCGTCGATCGCGACGACGAACTGATGCTTGTCCGGTTCCTCGTCGACGAGGTACACCGGATAGATCGGCTGATAGCGCCCGACACCGACCCCATAGAACCAGATCAGTGGAACCTGCAGGTTCATCGCGGCCCGCAGACCGCGGTTGTCCATATGGTCAGGATCGGTGCCGGACCACTTGTATCGCAGGAATCCGTCGCCCCCGACCTCATCCTCGTACGGTCGCTCGGCGCCCTCTGCCCGGTAGGTCGTCATGATCGACAGCGCGGAGCTCAACTCCTTGGGCTTACGAATTCCTCGGGTCGGGTCGACCAGACGGAACATCGTGCCATCGAAGGTGAAATCGAGGAGTTCGTCGCGGGTGATGGAGTCGAGTCCGTCGTTCGTGCGAAGGGTCAGGAACCGCATCGCTTCTTGCCTCAGGCGAGCATCATCGCTCGGCCCCATCACCGCAGCCACCCCAAATCCTCTCCATCCGTACCACTGGTTCGAAGGCTATCCCGCCAGGCAGCGGAGCCGTCACCGACCACGATGCCATCGTCGTGGAGCTACACCCACACCTCATGCTGCGCCAACACCCACCGCACCGGGTCGAGGCACCGGAAGGGCGAGATTCCGTTCTCGTGCAACCGATCCCCGGCCGGCGACGCCCCCAGTGCCGAGACCGCGAAGTATCGGCTGTTCACGTGCACCCCGGTGTGCGGCTGTTCGACAGCCATCACCATCGCCTTCGCCTCCAGCTTGTCGAGGAGACTGCGCACCTCTTCGTGCAACAGCAGCCCGTCCGGCTCGTTGTACGGGCCCTTCTGCAGGCTCGGGTCACGCGAATAGGCCGCCCCACGCTGCGACATGATCTCGCTCCACTCGCCGCCGTCGACGTGCGCCAACGCCTGCAGCGCGTCGAACTTCGACAGCACGACAGCGAGATTCGGAGTACCAGTGCCGATGATCGACAGGACGGTGCGGAGCACCGACCGAGGATCTCCGCCGACCCGTTCCTGCGCCGGCACCAGATCGTGCAGCTGGTCCCGCACCGAATCGACCCGAAGCGGATCGAACATGAACACCACACCGTCGGCCCGCGAGAAGAACCGCATCGACGCCGCGCCCATATTCGTGGCGTTCTCGAGATCCTCACCCGCGACGTCACGGATGACCAGGTACCGCCGAACTTCGTTCCAGACTCCGATGCTGAAGATCAACGGCTCCCGCTGGTACGGATCGCCGGTGTGCGCAGCGGGTGTCGGCTCGAGGATGCCCCGTTCCTCGTACAGCGGACGCTCGTAGTTCTCGCGGTAGCTGTTCTCCGTCTCCGCGTTCGCCGGCTCCACCATCTGGCCGATCCGCTCGCCCAACAACTGCAGCGACTTGATCAGCACCGCGATGTACACGGTCTTGCCGGTCGCGCGGGCACCGGCCATCGCCACACACGTCGCCTGAGCGCCGCGCCAGCCGGGCGGGAGCCGGTAATGGCACTCCGGACACACCTCGGCGACGTCGCCGCCGGCTTCCCGCTCGGCATGCCCGACCGGTGGGGTCCACTCCTCATCCGCGCCGTCCGGCCGCTTCAATTCGATCACCGGGCCGGAGCGAACCGGACTGCCGTAGTACGTCGAGGCGATCTCGTCGACCTCTGCCGTGTCCGGCGCGGTTCTGGTCCACGCGTAGTGGTCCGACGTCAGCGCACCAAAGCACCGGGGACATTTCGTCATCTCGATTCACCTTCCGAATCCCGCACTGCCGCGAAATCACTGATCAGGGACTCCACCAACCGCCGCAACCGCGCCGTGTCGGCCACCAACGACGCTGCCGCCTCCACGCCGGCACCGGGCGGCGTCACCGTAGTGATCCCGGCGACCGGCTCGGTGGGTCTCGCCGACAGCACGACGTGATGGCGCCGAACAGGTGAGGCCGCGTCACCATTGCCGATCCGATCGGCCGGTGCCGCGTCGGAAAGGGACACGACCAGCGCGGGTTCGGTCTGCGACGATCGATCGACGGCCGCGGAACGGAATCCGACCCCCAAGCTCGCGGAGTCGAGCGCGGTCTGTACACGGTCGCCGAGGTCTCGTAGTTCGCCGGTCGGCAGCGTCGTGACCGACCGGCCGATCAGATTGACCTGCACCGAGTCCCCCACGCCGACGACAGCGGCGATACCCGCGACCACATCGGCCACCGCACGGATGCTTCGGTCCTCGATCCTGGGCAGCATCGAGATCGTGGTGTCGATATCGAGCTCGACCCGCACCCGGCGTGCCTCCGGCAGCCGGTCCACCCGGAGCACTCCGCGTGCCGCCGAACGCGCCCGGGCCGCAAGCTCATCGAGCACCACGTCCACGGCGGTCTTACGTGCAGTGACCACCACGCGGTCTTCGGCGGGCGCCACCGACGCCAGTTCGACGCTGTACAGACCCGAGACATCGATGGGGGTCAGCTCGGCGCGTTCCGGATCCGGGTCGCGCTCGCTGTCCACCCCGATGGTGACGTACAGCACGGTGCCCTGGGGAAATTCCTCCTGCCCGGCGGGCCGCGCGACCACCACAGTGTCGGTGTTGACCCGCGGCAGGATCATCAGCCCGGGAAGCGGATTGAGGACGTCGCGGCTTTCCGTGCCGTCCGGACCGAAAGCCCACACCTCGACCGAGGTGCCGGTGGCGTCCACCGTCACGGCGAGCGGCCGTCGCGGCAGCTCCACCCATCCCGCACCGTCGAGCACATACCCCGGCATCAGAGCGCTTCCCTTCGATCACGATGCCCGCATTCCTGCACAGTCACTGGCCACTCACTTCCATGTCACCGGCCGGAGATCCGGCTCGTCGGTTCCCTTTTCGACACCGACGAGACGGTCGGGTCCCAGGATCTCCCTGATCGTGTCCATCGCGCCTTCGCCGACCCGTCCGGATCGGATCCACGCGGAAACCACCTCGACCACCAGCGGCCGATCCGCGCGGAGCGCACGCACCAAAGCCGTGTGGTGCTCATCCGGCAGCAGCGGCAGGTGCCTGACTGGATCGGCAGGCACGCACGCACCGTCCCCTACGACGAGAAGCGCCAAGCGCACGCGAAGATCGTGGGGCAGATCCGCCTCGAAGCACTCGGCGTAATCGCGCAGGACCGGCCGAAGGTGCCCGTCGAGGACGGGCCTGATGCCTTCCACGGCGAGACCACCCCTGCTGCCCCAGTCACGGATGACTGCCCACGAGCGGGCCACCTCATCCGCGGTGGACGCGACCGAGACCACCTGCGGCACATCCTGGACCTCAGAGTCCGCCACCCACGACACCAGCGCCTCGACGTCCGCGCCCCACTGCTCCCGGACGATGGCGGGTCGCAGGAGCCGCGCGGGAACGATGCCGGCGTACTCCTCGACGAGTGCGCGGACCTCGCTCGCGGTGCAGTCGAACAACCGCATGATCGCGTTGAGATCGACCCTTACCCAACCGCGGTCGAGCATCTCGAACATCATGCGCTGCAAGATGATCAGACGCAGCGGACTGGTCACGGCCAGGGAACCGGTTTGGAGCGCCTGGAGCAGTCCTTCCGCCACGAGCATGCTCAACGGGTCGGCGACACGGCCGGGATCCCGTTTGAGCGCCGCCACCGCCAGCGTCCCCGTCTCTCCGACGACCCACTCGAGCACAGGGTAGGGAACGCGTGCCCCGAGCTGCCTCCCGGTGACCTCGGGATGCGTGGCGATCGCGACCTGGAGGTAGTCGATGCGCGTCGCGGGACCCATCGGCCCGAGATGTTGCACGAACTCCGGTCCGGCGATCGCATCGCACAGGATCGGTACCACCACCCGCTCGAGCATCTCGAACATCGCGGCGTCGATGGGGTCACCGACGAGCGAGACCTGCACGAGCAGGTCCAGTGTCGCCACCGCATCGAGCGCGACCTCCCGCAGCTCCACACGGGTTGCGGCCGCCCGGGCCCGATCCTGCAGCGCGGTCGTCACCCGGACCGCGTCCGCCCGCACGTCCTCCGACACCCATGCAGGATCGAGGAGCTCGCGGTGTTCGCGGGTGCAGCAGCGGATCCAGTCGCCATCGGCGAGGGCACGGAACAGGAACATCCGGCCGGCCAACTCCCGCACTACCGGCGCGACCCCGTCCTCGTCGAGCAGGCCCGCCAATACCCGCCAGGCATGCTCGGTGCTGTCACCGAACTGCACGTCCACGAGCGACAACGGCACGTCGGCCAACACCGGTACCTCGAGAATGGCGTCGGGAGACTGCTCGAACACCACCCGGCCGGCCTCGTCGAGCGCCTCGTGCAGCTCGGGCTCGAGGACGACGGCCATCGCCAGCGGCCACATCGGCGACAGGCCGCGGTCCGCCACGAAGCGCGCGATCGAATCCTGGCGGGCCAGCGCCTGTTCGGCGACGGTCCGGTCGACCAGTACCGTCTGCGCCAGCACCGACCACGCGGTGACCGGGATGGTTGCGCCGCGGGCGGTCCGGTGCGGCTCGACGCCGAGCTCGCCGAGTTCCGGCGTCTCGTTCTCGCTGATCAACACGTGGCTACCGAGTACCGGACATCCCTCCGCGTCCTGGAGTGGTACCGCCACGAGATGGATCCCACGGGCGACGGTCGCGTCGACCTCGTGGTGCCGGTCGAATGTGCACCATCCGAATCTCCGGGCCGAACCCGGCGACATGAATGCGCTGATCGCACCGATCCACAGGGCGGCTGACTCGGTGGACTCGGTGGCCAGCACCACGGCGGGTCCGCCGGCCAGGGCCCGCGCCACCGCGTCGAGCAACAGCGACAGCACCCCGATTCGCCAGGTCCCGGGGTCGAGGAGAAAGCCGAGGACCGCCGACCGGTCCACCACCCCACCCGGGCGGGGAGGACCGTGCAGCGTGGCCTGCGCCACGGCGTCCGGCCCGTAGGGTGCCAGCCAGTCCTGCGATCTCCACAACGCGATCGGCCGCTCCGCGCCGGCCGAGCCTTCGTGCGCGCGGTCCAGGACGGCGTGGACGAAGACATTCCCGGGCCGGCCCGAGGCGTCGGCCCCGGCGGCCGCCGTGTGCCAGTAGCTACCGCCGCCACCGGTCGCCGGGACGTAGGCAAGGCGGCGCGGACGCGCGGCGAGGTCCTCCGGAGTGGGGAAGGTCGGCAACGGCTCGACCGGTTCGAGTCGCGTGACCACCCCGGCCCGCAGGGACGCCTGCTCCTCGTCGCTCAGTCCGCCGCTGATCTCCTTGATCTGCCAGCCGCCCCCACCGGTGCGCCCGGAGGTCGGTGGATCGAACGAGGTATACGTGAGCTGACCGAACCGATCCGGATCGATCTCACCAGGACGGGTCACTGCTCCTGTCCGCCGAGAAGGTCGAGTCGGATGCGGTCGATCGGCGGATCGAGCAGCGCGATGAGCTTGCCCTTCTCCGGATCGACATCGGCGAAGACTCGGATGTAGCCGGTCAGGTTCGACACATCGGCGATCCAGGATTCGTCGTTGACACCGCCGAGCCGCTGCGGATGGAAGCTCCGCGCCGCAGATTCTTGCGGGACATGGCTCGACCGGACCTCGAGCGGATGTCCGTCCCGCTTGCTCAGTGGCAGGCGGGACTCGTTGTGCACCAGCATAAAAGGCGGCGCAGTGTTGGTCTCCACCTCCGAGGCGAGCCGGATCGCCACGGCCGTTCCGCCGGCCTGGGCGGTCACGTCGTACCAGATCCGGAGCAGACCCGGATAGTCGACCGTGGTCGGCACACCGACGATCCGTTCGCCGGCCGTGTACGCGACAGGTACCACGTGCACCGAACAGCCATGCGCGGGCAATGGTTTGGGCAGGTGCAGTCCCCCGTCACGCTCGTAGAGTGATCGTGAGATCTCCGCCTCGGGACGCTGGTCCACCACCTGGTGGGCAGGCACTTCCCGCTGACTCAGGTGCACCGACACCAACGCCGCCCCCGCCGGCCACGGGAACGTCAGTACCTGCTCGGAGTTCCGTTCGATGATGCGTACATCGCACACCGCCGGTAGGGGCCGTGTCGCGGCAACTGTGGTCCCTACCTGAACCTTGTCGTCCAACACCGTGACCGGCGTGAAGTAGGCGCGCACCCAACCGCGCGGCCACGACACATTCGTCATCCGCCGGACACCGTCCGCCCCCGGCACCACGGGGTGCACCAACCGTGCCGAGGCCGGCAGCCCGCCCGAGACCTCCAGCGCGGCCTCCGCCAACGCTTCGTACCCGAGCCCGGGCTTGGGCGCGGCTTCGGTCCGGTACATCCTGACCGTTCCCGCCGTGGGTGCGGTCCATTCGAGATCGAATCGGGTGTCGGCGCCCGCGCCGTGAGTGTGCACGGCCAGGTCGGTGACCGCCTCCAGCACCACGGAGACCGCCACTTCCGCCTCGGCCGGTGGGGACAGCAAGGTGCGACCGTCCACCTCGACCTCGCCGATCGCCCGGTAGAGGTAGCGGCGGCCCCGCTCGGCCGCGGTGTCGACGAAGCCGCCGATGTTCGGCTCGGTGGCCAGGATGCGGTGGCGGGTGTCGGCGTCGGCCGTGGCGAGCCCGTCGAGCGGTATCCGCAACACTCGCACCCGGGAGGTGCCCGGCCACGCCGACCACTGGCCGATCACGGTGCCGTCGTCCTCCTGAACGAGGACGTCGACGACGGGGCTGAGGATCTGTCCCTCGGCGATCAGCACCGGTTGGCGTTGCGCGGCATCGCGGATGTCGGTACCCGCGTGGCACCACACCTGCACGTACCGCACCGCCGATGCCGGGGGTGCCGTGTCCACCACCCGGAGCCCCTGCGTGACACCCACCAGCCGTCCGGCCTCCGGCTTGTAGGCACGATGTCCCTCGTTGGCCACCACGCGGTACAGCACCGTCGGCCCGGCCGGCGCCATCACCGGTTCCCACTCGATGCGGTGGCCACCACCCGGTTGCCGGGTGATCGCCAGCGGGCCGGGCAACAGGTCGCTCGCGTCGTGCTCGAACTCGCAGAAATCGTCGGCACCCAGCTCGAGCAGCTCGTCCGACACGCTGTCGGTCCGCGCCGCCGTAGCGGCGGCGGGTGTCGTCGGCACGGCGTCGGATTCCGCGGCCACCGACGCGTGCGTCACCATCACCGCGGCGATGTCGGCTGCCAGGCTTTTCGCCGTACGCGGCAGCATCCGCTCGATGTCGGCGGCGGCGCGCCGGTCCGCGCGGATGATCTGGTGCAGATGCGCATCCTTGAGCACGCCGACCTCGAGGAGGCCCGCGTCGATCTGTCGTTGCCGCAGCTCGCGCAGGGCAGCGAATGCGTCCTGGTTCATGGGTCCACTCACTCTCAGAAGTTGAGGCCGTCCGCGACCGGCACCGCGTAGGCCGCGGGCACGGGGACCTGCTGTCCGACGCTTCGTTCCGCCGGACGTATCGGGAGGTCGAAGGCCCGCGCCACCTCGGTCGGCGCGGACTGCGAATCCGGGCCGACCGCACGCAGCCGCAGATCCTCCTCGACGATTCCCTCGGTGAACTGGGTGGTGACGGCAACCAGCCCCAGCCCTGCCGGGGCGGTGTCGGAGGCCGAAATCTCGACAGCCGTCAACCCCTTGGTCGACGCCAGGTCGGTGAAGATCGAGCGGTCGAAGAAGCTGCGATCCTCGCTCACCGAGTCCGTGCCGACACCAGCCAGAAACTCCCCGAGGCTGCCGCGCCGGACCACGCCGTCCTCGTGAAACTCGACCACACCGGCGATCCGACCGGGCAGCTCGCCACCGGACAGGGCCAGCTCGGTCCGGGCCCGCTCCCACAGCACTGCCGCGCCGCCGGCCTCGGCCCGCCCCTCGTGCAGCAGCGCCGACCACTCGTCCAGCGCAGACCCTGAGCCGACGCCCGGTTGCTCCGTCAACAACGCCGGATTGCGGCGCAGGTCGCGACCGGACGCACCCAGTTCGCCGGCTGCGTTGCTGACCAAGGCATCCCACTGATCCGACAGCCATCCGATACCCAGCAAATCGTGACGGAGCTGTTCCGCCAACCGCTCGACCTGTTCCGGTTCCGGGCTGCTCGACGCGACCACGACGCTGAGCGGTAGCCCCCACTCGACGGTCCGGCCCGCCGGGCGTGCGTCGGCGCTGGCCCCCAACGGGTTCGCCAGGAAGGCGCCGAGAGCCCTGCTCCACGACAGGTACTGGCGGTAGGCGGCGGACTGGCACTCCACGTCGCGGAGGGCGGCCCGCAGATTCTCCTGGTCGGTCTCCCGAGCGACCGCTGCCGCCTCTTGCTCCGCCAGAAGCCGCTGCAGTTGCTGCTGCTCGGACATGAATGCTCGGGCCACGGTCCCGCACCAGCCCAGCAGGCTCAGCGCGATCACAGTCCCGCCGGTCCACCAGGAGACCACGTCCGCGCCCGCAGGCACACCGGCGATCACCGCCACGACGGCGAACCCCAGGGTCAGCGCCTGGACCTTCCGCACCAGCTTCCGGTGCCGTCGCGCGGTCACCTCGACCAGGTCTTCCGGTGGCGCCGCACCCTCGATTCGCTCGACCAAGCTGCGGACCTCACCCAGCGTCGTGGAAAGCCGTTGCGCGAGAATGCCGCCGAAGGCGACGGCATAGCTCTGCCCGAGCCGGTCCGCCCAGGTCCGCAGAGCCGCGTTGGTGCGCCGCACCTCGAGCCCCAGCGTGGGATCCGCCTCGAGCGCGCTCAGCTTCTCGCTGAACTCGCTGATGCCGAGCACATCCGCAGCATCCACGGCATGCACATCGATGGTGGCCGACACGATTCCCGGGATCTCGGTGAACCGATCGGCCGGCCCCGGTACCACGTCGGTGGCCGACCGCAGCACGGCCGCATGCGCCCCCACCTGCACGGGCGGCAGGTCCGGCGACCGCTCCCCGGCGTCAGCGAGCGTCAGCGCCCCACGCCGGAAGTCACGCCACAGGTCCGAGAGGTCGGCGGTCGCGGACTGAGCGGCCGGAGCACGTCCGGCCGCGGCGTCCAGCTTCGCGGCAATGCGTTTGGACGCCACTTCGTACTCCGACCAGCCGGCTGGCCGACCGTCGGCGTCGACGCCGTTGACGACGAGCTTGTAGGCCGACTCCGCACCGAACAGGGCATTCTCCGTGCGCGAAGCCACCGTCGACGACAGCGTCTTCACGACCCGGGCGAACAGCGCGGCCGGCGCGTTCCGAATCACCGCCCCGAGGAACGACAGGAACACCCTGATGGCCTCGCCCAGGCCGATCTCCTGACGCGGCGCAACCGGCGGCGGCGCCACGCGCCGGCCCTCCAACAGGTGCCGATGCCGCGACCACACCAGCTGCGCCATGCGGCTGGTGGCCGACGCCACGTCGTTCGCGTACACCACCGAGGCGCCCGTACCACTCGGCAGCGGCAACTGCCCGCCGAAATCGAGTACCCGACGCCGCAACTCGTCTTCGGCACCGGACGTGTCGAGCCGCCGGTAGTAGGACCGCACCACCCGCAGCGCGTTGCCCGGCAGCACCGGCAGGTCGTCGAGCGGCGCGTGCTCGACGTCGACCCAGAGCCCGGCCACACTGGCCAGCACGGGTGCGGTGTGCCGCCCCAGGTCGATCGGGTCCGCGGTCGACTGCAACGTCCGATGGCCCATCCCTGGCCCCCTCGAATCCTCCGGTGCCACCACCAGGTTGTGCCACCCGGCCGGCGCCCAGACCGTCGCCGCGGACACATCGTCACCCGGCCGATGCAGCAGCAAACGCATCCGGGTCACCTGGGCACCACCGGAATTCGACGACACCAGTTCCGCGACGGCACGTTCGAAGGCGGATCCGACCGGAACCGAGCCTGCCGCGGCAGGCACCACCACACACACCCGGACGCGGTCCAGGACGCGTGATGCCAGCACATCCTGCAGCCGCACCGAGCGCTCGACGCCGCCGACGACCTCGATGGCGTCGTCGGCGCCCACGACCGACGCGTCGCCAGTCTGCTCCACCCAGAGGAACGGGGAAATCAACCCGGCCGCGGAGAGGTCGGTCAACACGTCTCGGACGCCCTCCGACACCCCGCCGGACCCGAGAATGACCGTCAGTGCCTTCACGTCGGACTCGCGCATGTCAGAACTGACCCGCGTCCGGGACGACGAAGGCCTGGCTCGACGCCGCCGGGGTGACGGTGACGGCCGACGGCTGGGCGGTCGGCTCCGGCTGCATCGCGATGAACTTGCACTCGTCGATCAGCCCGAGCAGCTCGCCGGTCGCCCAGTACACGTCCGGCGCGACGTCGCGGAAGATCGGCGTACTCGATGCCTGATCTCGTGCCGTGATGGCGGAGAAGGTGCCCCCGCCGGGCGCCCCGTCCTCACCGGGAGCCATGTAGTGCTCCCCGATGACCTTCCGGATCTTCGCGAGCCACTCGGTGGCCCCCTGTGCCCGGGCCTCGACCGAAGCGCCCGGGCCGGACCCCTCGATCTGCGACTGCCAGCCGGTCACGGTGTCTCCGGTACGCAGCCAGCGCACGAGCTGCGCCTTGCCCGACACCTCATGGATGCCGCTCGCCGGGTCCTGCAGCGAGGAATCGTAGATCGCGCGCAGGGCCCGGTACGGCAGCATCGAGCTCATCACCGGCGGCTCGTGCGAGCGCGCCATCGCCAGCAGCACCGACTCCAGCACAGCGGGCAGCCAGTCGTTCTTGGTCATCTGGGACGTTGGGGTGAGCAGCGGGTGCGGGAAGTCCACCCAGTCCACGAGGCCGGAGTCCCAGACGCGGACCGGTTCGTCGTACGGGTGCGCCGGCAACCGCAGCTGCCCCACGATCAGTCCGAGGAACCAGCCGGCCGTCATCGCGCGTCGTTCGGATTCGTGCATCGGCAGGGCGGCCGCCAGCGGGCGTGACCGACGCCATTTCCAGAACGCTTCCTGTTGCGTCGGAGACGAATCCGCCCACTGTTCGGCGGCCGGAACGAGCACCGAGTCGTACGCCAGCGGCGAGTAGTTCGGGTACGAGCCGAAGATGTCGACCCTGGTGAGCTTGTCCTCGTCGGAGAGCAACCGACGGAACTCCGACTCTGTCTCGTGGTTGATCATCGGATTCTTCTGCAGTACCTGCGCAAGGGTGTCGGCAACCGCGAGATTGCGGAACGGCACCGAGGTGAACTTGTAGCGGTACTCGACCTGCTGCCCCGGATGCAAGGCCTCGAGCGCCTGCTGATTGACGCTGGCCAGCGGACGCGCGAGCAGGAGCGCCTCGGTGAACTTGGCCCGGAGCCGATCCCGCCGCTCGTCACGCTCGTACTCGGGGACGGTGTGATCCTCGATGTAATCACGCAACGACACGCGGCAGAACCGGTCGAACGACTCGCCCCGGCGGGAAACGAAACTCCGTGCCCGGCCCAGCAGTTCGGCGGGGCGGACGTGCACGTCATACCGGGCCGTGGAGGGAACCAGTGCTTCCTTGGTCGTGGGATCGACCGGGAAGGCGCGTGAGCGCCACGCGGTGGTGCGCTCGACGACGGGGCGCTCCTCGCCGGGGGCGGTGCTGCCGTCGACGGTGCTCCACTGTCCGGTCACGACATGCGCGACAGCCCGCTTGACCGCGTCACCGAACGCCGGTGTGCCGAAATCGTCCGCGGTAACCGCGAGCGGCAGATCCGTCTCGTACTGTCCCATGAAGTCCGCGGACGGGGTGAGCATCACCTCGTTGTTGGCCTCGGCGAAGCGCATCGGCACCCGGGCCGCGCGATCCGCCGGCCAGGCACCGTACTGGTCGGTGGCGAGTCGGGCCAGGCCCACGTCGCTGGCCGGCTTGCTCCGGGCCCGCCGCAGTCCGGTCTGTTCCTCGTTGAGTCGATCGAGGAGCGGTTGGATGACCTCCGGGACCAACGCGGCCACCACTTCGGCCACCTTGCCCGACAACGAGGCGTACAGCTGCCGGTACACGTTGCCGCGGCAGCTGGCGAGCACCATGTCGATGTACTCCGTGTCCGCACCGATCAGTCCGTTGAGCGAGGCGAGCACCTGTGCGGTCTCCGTGCTCCGCGCGGTGAGGTCCGCCGGAGCTTGTCGCGTCAGTTCCTCGGCCCCGGACCGCACCACGTCCTTGAGGTACGTGCGCAGCCGGGTCACCAGGGCGGTGGCGTACGGCAATCCGACATCGGCGATGGCCTTCGCGATCTCCCGCTCGATCCGGCCGACGAGCAGGCGGTGCCACTGGAACGCGTGCGCAACCGCTTGATGTTCCGTCGCCGCCAGCAGCGACGGGCGCCGCCCGAAGAGCGCGCGCTCGACCTCCGGCACCCATTGGTTGGCCGCCATGTCCGTGCCGGGAGGAATGTAGGCACGAACCTCGGACTCCACCAGGTGCCCGGACATCCTGTTGGCCGCGTCCGACGGCAGCACCACGCTCGTCAGCCACGGAGCGACACCCACCTGTCCGCCTGGCGAATCAGACTGCACCACCGGCAGCCCCATCGCCGTCAACAGGGTGGCCCACTGGCTGTCGAGGATCGAGTTGACCTGGTCCTCGTCGGAGACCGGGCTGCCGGGGACACTGTGGCCATCGAGTAGGCGATCGACCGCGCTGCGGGCCAGTCGCTGTGCCGAGTACTCGGCATAGCGGTCCCGGCCCATACTCAGGCTCGAGAAGCCGTAGGTCCCCCACGGCAGGTTGTCCCACTGGCCGCCCCAGCCGATGTTCTCCCGCTGGCCGGGCAGGCCGGCGCCGTTGGTGAGGTCGTACTGCACGAACTGGCGGGTCGCGTCGCCACTCATCATCATTCCGGCCAAGCCGCGGGCCAATCCGCGGTAGATCGCCTTCTGCGAGCCGTCACCGAACGGTGCGCCCTCGACACCGACGCGGCGACCGACCGGGAAGACGCGTGCGAACGGCACCTTCTCGCCCTTGCCGTGCTGCTGTCCCAGGGCTCCGAGGACTTCGACGTCGTGCTGGCGCGCAGCGCCCATCTGGCTGGCCACGATCTCGCCGAGCATGGCCAGCGCATTCGCCCGCACACCGGTGATCGCACTCTTCCCGAGCCCATCGAAGATGTCCGGCGTCACCATGAACACGCCCATCAGTCGCGGGTCGAGACCCGGGATCAGCGTCAGCAGCCGGCACACGTCGAGCGCCATCGACGCGCCGGCACCTCCGGCCATCGACGAGACCACCAGAACCACAGGCGACTCGCCGGGTTCGAACGCCCCACCACCGGGGATGTTCAACGCCGTCATCTCGCTGGCGCTCTCGACCGTGGACAGCTGTTCCCACGCACGCTGGAGCGTTTCACGAATCCCGCTGGCCTTGCTGAGCGTGATCATCCGGCCCAGGGCGCGATACTGCCCGGCACCGGAGCCGATCGGCACGGTCACGCCCGCCGGATCCCGAGGCGCCCACGTGGCGATGGTGCCGAGCCGCTGCCGGGCCGCCAGCTGATTGGTCAGTGCGTTGTCGAGGACTGCGTACGAGTCGCCCTGCGGCCCGCTGCCGAAGTAGAGACCGCCTTGATCGCGCACGTTGTCGAGCCCGTCCGGTCCGCTCTCGGGCGCCGTCGGCACATCGATACTGACGAACTGCCACCCGCCCGGGATCTTGTCGACACCGACCGCGGCCAGATCCGAACGCAGCTGATCCATCATGTACGAGAGCGTCACGGCACCGGATCCACCGCAACCAACAACGAGAAACCGCCTCATAACGGTCCTTCCACATCGAGAGAGCTTGAAGCTGAAAAGTTGGTCCGCGGCCTAGGAACTCGGCGGCCGGAACGGATCGAACGGGTCCGTTGCCGGCGTGCCGGCGGATGGACCGGCGGGCGGGAACCCTGGCGTGGGCGCAGGGCCCGAACCACTGCGCGCGGCCGTAGCCGCAGGTGTCCCGAACGGGTCGTAGGTCGCGGTGGGTGCGAATCCGGACGGCACCGAACCGGTCGGCGACGGGGCGGCCGGTCCGCCACTGGCCGGAATCTCGGACTTGGCGTTCGCACCGCTTCTCAGGGAGCGCAGCACCGCCGGAAGTCGCTTGGTCATGTCGTCGACCAGCCGGGCTCGACGCTCGGGGGTGGCGCTGCCACCGACAAGCAACAACACACTGGCCATATCCGCGGGACCTGCCGGATCGTGCAGCACGACCCACGAGTTGTGAACGGCCAACGGCAGTCTCGCATCCCCGTTCCGGTCGACTGCAGGCGTAGAGCTCGACGCCGAACGCTTACCAGCCGCGTGCGCAACGACGTACCCGGCACCGAACGGGGACACCCCGATCCGGACGTCAAGTTCTGCACCGGCCACGGACAGCTGGCGCGCAGGCTTGTCCAACCCCGGCACGAGTGCGATCAAGTCGGTGTCCCGGAGCGCGAAGGGCTCGCCGTCCCGCATAACCTCGTCGTCGACGACGGTGATCGGAATCTGTTGGGCCTTGAGCGTTTCGGCCGGGATTCGGGATGTCCGACGCTTGACGAGGTAGAGCAAGGCCGGCGGGATCGCCACGCTGACCACCATCACCGCCAGGAAAACCAGCCAGAAACGGCTGCTGTCCAAGGGCTTCTGCAGATCGGCGGAGAACGGCACCTCGATCGGCATGGCACGGTCCGGTTCGCCAGTCGGGGCGACCATCACCCGGATCGACCCGTTGACCGGGCCGTTGACTGCGTTCTCGACCTGGAGTTCTACCGGCAATGAAGCCTGAGCACCTTCGTCGACCTGCACGCAGTCGGCGGCAGACGTCCCACCGTTGCCCGACACTGCCACATCGCCCGCCCCCTCCGGAGTGGCGTCGATCCGGGCCGGCGCCGAAGGCTCGAGCCAGACGCACCCGGGCCCTACGACACCGAGATTGGTGGTGAAGATCCCTGCCCCCTCGATCGTCCCGAAGTCGAGGCGCGTCGGCAGTGTCGGGTAGCCGATCGGCGGCGCGACCGCCAGCGGAACGTCGACCGACTGGGGCGTCAGGACGGTGCCCGGTTCGATGATTGCGCCCGACGGGCTCTTCGCATCGGCGGTGGTGACCTCGAGCGTCAGCCGCATCCTGGCAGCACCGGGAGCCACCTCGCTCAGGTCGAGCGCGAGCGGCTCACCGAGGCGATCCTTCGGGATCTTCATCGCCAAGTCGTGGGTGACATTCGCACTGTCGCTCAGCGATACCGACAGCTGCGCGCTACCGAGGATCCTCGAAGGCGTCACCTCACGGCGGTCGGCGTCGACGATGCCGAGGCGGACGGCGGACGTCTTCTCGCCGCTGTGGATCACGGTGGTGTCCTGCCCGAGCCACGCGGGGAAAAGATTGCCGGAGATATGGATGTTCGACTTGGACCGCGCAGTCGGCACAGACCCGGTGGGGTCGACGAATGCGAGCGCCCACATGCCCTGCCACTGCGCCGCCTTGTCGTGGCGCATTGTGAACGACACCGACCGGGGCGACAGCCATTCGTATTCGACCGGAACGTCACCGACACGAACCGTCGTCGGGCTGCCGATGCTGGTACGAGGTAGCGCGACTTCGTCACCGCGCGGGGATACCAGCGTCGGGACGAGCCCCTCGGCGTCAGCGAAGCCGAGAACGGTCGCCGAGCTGATCGAGTCGTCCAGGACGAAGCGATGCTGGGCCTCCCCGCAGACGGTGAAGGCGCACACTCCCGTCTCACGTTCGATCGGCGCCTGCCCCGGCGTGCTGAACGAGTCGAACGCGAAGAGCAGGTCGTCGATGTTCTCCGTGACGTAGAAGTCTCCGGGGCGCGGCGACGCAATCGTCCCGCACGTCCCGGTCGCGCCGGGATCGCCGGTCGCGATGGCTCGCATGAGGTCGAAGTCGGCGGCCTCGGCGGTGCCGGCCGCGAGACCGACACCGAAAGTCACGACCCCTGACGAACGGAGCTGATCGGCGACCCCACCGGGACGGCAGATCGATCCCTGCGCGGCCTCCGCAACCCTCCGCACATCCGCTTCGGTGCGCAGTGAAATTCCAGGTGCGTAGGGTTTTTCAGCGTCCCGCTCGGTGTAGTCCAGCTTGCCGTCGGAGAACCATGCCAGCGACTGGCAGCGGTTGCCGCCGTCGGCGGCCCGGCCGCGTTCGGCCAGCGTTTCACGAGCGCCATCCAGAGCGATCCGATAGTCCGTGTCGATTCCGGTGGTCCTGCTCCGGAATTCGTCGACCGACCGCTGCAACCCGGGGAGCGAGGCACTGTCGAGACGCTGCCAGTCCGAGTGCACGACGAAGCCGTCCGAGAAGCCTGCCAACGACACGTCGAGACGCACGCCCGCCGAGTCGCCAAACGAACTTAACTGGCTCAGCAGGTAATTCGCCGCGGACGCACGCGCTGCGTCGGGGTCGGACGCCTGCAGACTGGCCGATTCATCGATCATCAATAACACATCGCCCTCGCGCTGGGCGGCAAGGCACGCGCCGAAGTCGGCAACCGCGGATGGGGCAGACTGGGCTGCCGCGACGGAGTCGACGAATAGGCCGGAAGCGAGTGCGGTCAGCGTTGTCGCCGCGAGTGCAATAGCGCGTTTCACAGTCGGCCGGCCCAATCCGCGATCGACCATGCCCCGAGGACGACGCCCACGAATGCCACCGCGACGGCAACCCCGTAGGCGCGCTCCACCACCTTGGACCTTGCATACACCGGCATTGCCCGCTTCCGTGTGTCGAGCGTCGTGAACAGGGCCAACATCCCGAAAGCCAACAGTCCGGCCAGCGCCCAGCCGACGAAGGCGAACAGCACCGATCCGCCGCTCACAGAGACAACCGTGAGGGCGATCCCGATCACCGCAGCGAGGCCTGCGTACGCCAGCCACTGCACCGGCGGCTTCCCCTGCGCCACTGCGGCCGTCGGGCGTGGCACAGGCACAGCGAAGGCGTCCCCGGGCAACACCGTCTCGGAGGAGGATGCTGGCGGGGTCGGGTCCGTCGGCCCCATAAATGGGCTGAACAACGGTCCTGCGGCAGCCGAACCGAGGGGAGACTGCTTGTCCCCGCCACTGCGACTACTCGCGTAATCGCTGAAGTCGAACGGGTCATGCGCTGAGGACATGCAGTTCCTATCTGGGGTCGGCTCGTGCGTGTCCACCTCACGGGGCCGCGGGAGGGAAAGCGTAGAAAGTTCAACAGTCAACGATCGGCGATCGTACATCGAACCAAACGGTCACTTGGCTAGTTCGCGGATAGATATATCAGCTCGGTCCGACAGCCGAAGCGGCGCCCATCCCGGTCGCTGACAACCAGCCAGCTCACTCGATCCGATGCTCGTGACACTCGCGGTTTACGTCGCCGCCAGATTTCGAGGGGCCATTACTGATCAGCAACTCCAGGATTGGCCCGAAGCACCGAACACGCGTGGTGGTGTAGCCGGTCATGCACTGGGAAATCCGGTTCGCTACCGTGAAGCGCCACCACAAATCACCAACTTCGCAGCGTCAACCGTTCTATCCGGCCGGCGCCGGACGGGGGAACCAATGACCGAGCACGACACCACCGACCAGCCGCTTCAGCTCGATGGCGCGTTCGCGATCGCGACGGACAGCCGGGAGCAGCTGCACGCCCTGTCCCTCCGTACTCTGACCGAACTCCTCGGCAGCGCGCCTGAGGTCGACGAGGACGGCGACATCGCGATCCCGGTCCACGGCTTCGGGCTCTACGTCACGGTCGCGGAGGACGGGCCGCAGCTGCACGTGTGGGCTTCGATCCTCTCGGAGCTCGGCGACGGCGCCGTGGCCGTGCAGAACCTGCCGGAGTTGTCCGCCGAGTGGCCGCGCCTGCGCTTCACGATCGAGGACGGGCACCTGCTGGTCTCGACGCTGGTCGACGCCGACCCGTTCGCGCCGCAGCACCTGATCAACCTGGTCGACGAGATCCACGAGCTCACCCACGACCTCGACGACGACTTCGCCGCCAAGCTGGGCGGCGTCCTCGACTGCGACGCCGACGACGACTCCTACGCCGGTGGCTGCGGCGGCTGCGGTGACGACTGCGCATGCGGCGACGGCCACGACGCCGGCGACCTCGGCGAGACTATCCCCGTCGGGAAGCCGTCGAACTGACGCTCGCTACTTAGTCGCCCGCTGGGCGTCGGCCCGCACCGACGTCCAGCCGGCGATGAGCGACTCCATGTCGGTCCGCCCCCGCAACGCGGGCCTGTCCTTGCTCGTCGAAGGCGCCGGCACCGAGTCCCCCGCCAGAAAAGGCCGCACCAGATCGATCGGCACCGGAAACACCACCGTCGACGTGCTCTCCCCACCCAGCTCCCCCAGCGTCTGCAGGTAACGCAACTGCAGGGTGGTCGGGTTCCGGCTGATGATGTCCGCGGCCTCGGCGAGCCGCGCCGACGCCTGGAACTCCGCCTCGGCATTGATGATCTTGGCGCGCCGCTCGCGCTCGGCCTCCGCCTGCCGCGCGATGGCCCGCTGCATGTCCCGCGGAATCTCCACGTCCTTGATCTCCACCGTGGTGACCTTCACGCCCCACGGCTCGGTTTGCTGGTCGATCACCTTCTGCAGGTCCTCGTTGAGCCGCTCCCGCTCGGCGAGCAGCGAGTCCAGCTCGGCCTTGCCGAGCACCGACCGCAACGTCGTCTGCGCGATCTGCGACGTCGCCGCGAAGTAGTCCTCCACCCCTACGATCGCCCGGTCCGCGTCCACCACCCGGAAGTACGCGACGGCGGTGACCTTCACCGGCACGTTGTCCCGGGTGATCACCTCCTGCATCGGCACGTTCAGCGTGACCGTCCGCAGGCTTACCCGCACCATCCGGTCAACCGCCGGAATCAGCAACACCAGCCCCGGACCGCGCAGGTCGACGAGCCGTCCGAGCCGAAACAGCACACCCCGCTCGTACTCGCGCAGCACCCGGACGGCGGCCGACGCGACGATCACCGCGAGCAGCGCGACGACGATGACGGCCAGAATGATGGTGGTCAACATGGCAACTCCCACGGTTCACGACGACGCACGCTCAGCGTGAGTCCACGCACCCCCTCGACGACGACGGACTCCCCCGCGCCCGGTGTGTCGGTGTAGCCGAACTCCATTCGCGCGCGCCACAATTCGCCGCCCAGCTCGACCTGCCCCTGGCGTCCGTCCCAGCTGCGGACCAGCGCCTCGGATCCGACGAGTGACTGCGCGCCGGTCCGCACGGGTTCTCGACGCGCGCTCAGCACCTTCCGACCGGTGACGGCGACCGCGCCGAGTCCGACGACACCCACACCCAGCGTCACGGGCAGTGCAATCTCGAGTCCGAGTCCTCCGGACGTGAACAGCAACCACGCCCCGGTCCCGGCCAGCAGGGTGCCGGCCACACCGAGCGCACCGTAGGTCGGAACGTGCGCCTCGATCACGATCAGCAGCACGCCCACTACCAGCGCTAACACACCCAATGCAGCCATCAGCGGTCACCTGCGAGGGCCCGGTCGCCTCGCGTAGCCACTCGCGATCGAGCCCTCACCGTCAAAGGTATGCCCGCATAGTCCGGGGTGCCACCGTGTCGCGCCCCGCCGCTGTCGGTACCTGGTGCAATCATCGCCACATGCATCTGCTCGACGACGGGTTCACGCCACCGGAGGCCAGCGTGCAGTGGTGCCGCGCCCGCGCCTATCCGCTGCACGTCCTCGACGACAGCGCGCACGTCGACCTCGACTGGTGGAACTACCACCTGCGCGAGCACGGGCACCAGATCGTCCTGCACGGACGGGATCTCGACGGTCGGGTGGTCGACCGCGGCGTCGCCGTCGTCCAACGCAACGACCTGCAACTCGGGAGCGAACTGGTCGACTCCGACCACGACGCCCTCGGCCTCCTTTTCCTGTGCGCGGCCTGGCGCAGCGCGCACCGGAGCCGCCGCGCCACCCGCCGCCTGCCCGACGTCTTCAACCCCTACGCCGAGCGCGATCCGCTCGCCAAGATCAAGAACGTGCTCGACCGGTGTGCCAAGGACAAGCGGATCCCCGAGCAGTCGGGCGACGCGTGGTCGGGCTGGCCGGACATGCCTGGCGTCGGGGTGCCGCTGATGGCGCTGTTCATGTGGGCGGTCGGTGTGCGACGCGACGGCGTCCGCGCCCAGCTGATCGACCAGCACGGCGTCTCGACGCTCATTCATGAGGGCTGGCTCGAGGAGCCATCGGTCAGCGGGTTCACACTCCGCCGCTACGACCGCTATCTGCAACTGCTCAGCGCCTGGGCGATGCAGCTGGGCACCGACCCGGAGCTGATCGAGATGTGGTTGGTCCAACGCTGGAACGCCCGCGTGCAGGAGGCACGCAGCGGCGCCCGCGCCGAGCCGACCCTGTTCTGAAGCCCCTGCAGCACTTCTCGGGGACACTGGCCTCATGCCGACCAATCCCGTCACGATCACCGTCACCGGCCACGCCGAACGCCCGGTCCCGCCCAATCGCGCTGTGGTCCATCTGAACATCGAGTTCGACGCCGCCACCCGCGCCGAGGCGGCCGACGCCGCGATCTCGTCAGCCGCCGCTCTCACGCAACTCGTCGGTTCGCTCGAGAAGGACGCTGGCCGGCCGCTGCGCCGCTGGTCCCTCGATCAGGTGCAACACTCCCGCTACCGCCCGTATCACCCGCAGGGCAAGAAGCTGCCCTGGAACTACCGGTCGACGGCCACTGCAGCCGTGACGTTCCGCGATCTCGACGCCGTCGCCTCGTTCGTCGACCGGGCATCGGCGATCGAGGGAGTCAACATCACGCATCTGGAGTGGAAGCTCACCCGCAAGGCCAACGCGAAGGCGGTGGCGCGGGTCCGGGACCTCGCGGCCCAGGACGCGCTCGCCAAGGCGAAGGGCTACACCCGCAGCCTGGGCTGCAAGCGCATCGAGGCCGTCGCCCTGGCCGACCCGGGCATGCTGAATGCAGGGCAGCGACCCGATTTCGGCGCGCCCACCATGCGGGCGATGGCGGCGTCGGCAGCCGTCCAGGACACCGAACTCCCCACGGTCAAGTTGGCACCGGAGCCTCTTCGTATTACGGCCGATGTCGAGGCACGGTTCGAGGCGTACTGACCGGTCCGGCCATACCGCGTTCCACGCCCGTCTCCCGTCCGGTCCCTCGGTGAAGCCGCGGATCAGCGCGATCGCCCGGTCGCGGAACCGGTCGGTGGGCCTCAATGCGACCCGCTGGGCGGGGTCCTGGGCGATCCAGCCGATCCGCTTCGTGATCGCGCGCGCCAACTGCTGCACCAGTCCGAACAGGCCCTCGACGTCCGGAAGCGCCTGTTCGGCGAGCAGACCGATCCGAATGTCTCTCGCGCATACGGTGACGGACAGACCAATCGGCTCGTCTGCCAGGAGAAGAGCACCTCTTCGTCGGCAACGTCACCGCGCACCGCCTCCCGGAACAGATCGCGTACACAGGCCTCCACTTGCGCGGGGGTCTTTTCGCGTGCAATTTATCCCTCCTCGAACTACCGGAGGTCGAATGCCGCGTCGAACTCCCGATCGAGCTCGAACAACGTCGCCCACCGCAACACGAACAGCACGAACTCGCTCGGCGCCGGCCCAGACGTCTCCACGACCGTCACCTCGTTGTTCCCCACCTCGATCCGCCATGATGCACCGTCCTGCCGCATCGCCAGCACCGTCCCGTACATCGAATGATTGAACGTGAACTGCTGCAGGCCTTCGGGATACACACGCCCCGGCATCGGATCTTCGAGTTCACGCTGCACACGGGCGCCCGACCTGAGGAACGTATCGATCAGATAGCTCATCCAATCGGACGAACGGTAGATCTTCTCGTGCCCGTCCCACACCAGCCGGGAGCCATCCTCGCTGGGCACCCACGGGCACCACCACCCTGGCTGGTCTGCCGGCGGCCTATTGGTCTTCCGGGCAGCAGCCGCCGGATCCAACGCGTACAGCCCGCGTGGACTCGCCATCCGGCGCGACTCACTGAACTGCCGAAGGTATTCCCGCTCTGCCTCGTTCAGCGGTGGATCGACGTGAATCTCCCCGGTGAACATCGTCGCGTAACCCATAGGCGCTCCCCCAGAACTGTTGAGTACCTGGTTTGATGCGCGCCGGCACGGATCGGTTCCCTCGCAGCAGGACGGAATCTGGCGCACTTGTGCGAACGCGGAGCGAACGGTACAAAGTCGAGCGTTTTGTACAGAACGAATGTGACCCAAAATTGCTGTCCCACCCGGAGCCGACCCAGCCCGTAAATCAGGCCCCGCCCCGTGAAGACTTGTGCTGAGCCACGACAGGAGACTATGCATACCGATCGTGGCTCCCTCAACGACGGACCAGGTCGCGTTCCCGCTACGAGCAGGGTCTGAAGACGAACTCGGCCGATGGAAAGATCGAGCCCAGGCACGCAAGGTCATGCGATTCGTCGCAGTCCCGATGCCCGAACTCTGCGTGGCACACGGCGAACCGGGCACGTGGTCGAAACTTTTCCGGTGCTACTCGCGGCCCACGACCGACTTCGATCGCAAGTCACGTCGATCGCAACTACTGCACGATCTCGTGTTCACCTCGGACCGGATCTTCCGACAAGTGAACCGCCTGGCGACGGCCTACTCGACCACCGTCACAACGCATGGCTGCGCCAGATGCCGAGCCTGGCTCCGCCTACGACGTGCCCGGTCCGTGGCGCTGCTCGTGGTCGCGCTGTTCCTGCTGATCGCCGTGCCGATGACGCTGGCCGAGTCCTCACAAGACGGTCTCGTAGCCCTTTCGCTTTTCGCAGGCCTTGGCATGCTGGTGATCACCGCCGCGTCCGCGCGATGGATCAACGAGTTCGCCCGTGCGACTGTCAGCGAGGACGGCACGCGCCTGATCATCGACAACCCACACCCGGATTATGCGCGCGTCGCGGTCGCGATGGGCGCCGAACGAAACCCGCTCCGCGAGCGCACCGAGGAGCACTAGGGCTCAGCCCCGCCGCAACCCACTCGCCCGCAGGACCCGCCGCCCCACGGCAGCGCGAACGGCCGCCTCCGTCCCCACGATCCGCACATGCGTCCGTGCACGGGTGATGGCGGTGTAGAGCAGTTCCCGGGTGAGCAGCGACGACTCCTCACCCGGCAGGATCACCGAGACCACGTCGTACTGGCTGCCCTGGCTGCGGTGAATCGTCATGGCGTACACCGTCTGTACCGACGCCAGGTGGCTCAGGTGCACCAGATAGGGCTCCTCGCCGCGCGCGAAGGCGGCGACCAAGTCACCATCCGAGCCCTCGACCACAACCCCGGTGTCACCGTTGTAGATCCGCATCTCGTGGTCGTTCGCGGTCACCATCAGCGGCTGCCCCGCATACCAGCGCTCCGGATCCAGCCGGCCCCCCGTTGCCTCGCCGATCCACGTCATCGCGTTGCGGGCCCACCACGACGCTCCGAACGGGCCCTCCCGATGCGCGCACAGCAGTCGGTGCTTCTCCGACGCCCGCACCGCGCCCGCAGCGTCACCGGCGAGGGCCGCGGCCGTCACCTCCGCCGACGTCGACACCACATCGGCGCGCAGCCCCGCCAGATCCTCGGGGTCGACGAACGACACGTCCGCCGCCCCGCTGCGCAGAATCTCGAGCGTGCGATCCTCATCGCCGTCCCGCACCGACACCGCCAGCTGCGCGATTGCGCCGCCGAACCGGCGGCCGCGGCTGAGTCGAATCACACCGCCCCGCAACCGGTCCCGCTCCGACGCACTCAACGCCGCCTCGGCCGGATCGTCCGACGCCGACAGGTCCGCGCCCACCACCCTCGCCAGCACCGGGTTCTCCACCCCGGTCACCGGCCGCGCGACGAGGTCCGCGAGCACCGCGCCGGCGTCCACCGACGTCAACTGGTCCGGGTCGCCGACCAGCACCAGGCGCGCCTCCGGGCGCACCGCCTCGAGCAGCCGACACATCATCGTCAGCGACACCATCGACGTCTCGTCCACCACGATCACGTCGTACGGCAGATGGTTGGTCTCGTTGAACCGGAACCGGCTGGTCCCCCGCTGCCAGCCGAGCATCCGGTGCAGCGTCATCGCCGACAGGTCCGCCCGCAGCCGCACCGCGTCGGCCTGCTCACGCACCGACTCCTGCAGCCGCGCCGCCGCCTTGCCGGTGGGCGCCGCCAGCCCGATCCGCAGTCCCGGCTGCTGCCGCTCGAGCAGCGCCAGCACCCGGGCCACGGTGTGCGTCTTGCCGGTGCCCGGACCGCCGGCGATCACCGACGTCCAGTGCGTGGCCGCGACGGCCGCCGCGATGCGCTGCCGGTCCGGGGCGTCCGAGGGCCGCGACGGGTCGGCGAAGTCCCGGAACAACTCGTCCAGTCCGGCCCGCAGCAGGTCTTCGTCGACTTTCGGGTGCCCGTGCGCGCGCTCGTCCAGGATCCGGCGCACGGTCTGTTCCTGCCGGTAGTACCGGTCCAGGTACAGCAGCCCGTCCACCAGCCGCAGCGGCCGCAGCGGCCCGGCCTGTCCGCCGACCACCAGCGGGCTCGACGCCAGCCCCTCGGCGACGACGGCGTCGTCGGGCCACGGCAGCGCCGCGGGGTCGACCTCGAACTCCTCGTCGACCGTCACCTCCCGAATCCGGCTCAGGTCCAGGCACACCGAGCCCGATCGCACCGCCCGCACCGCCAGCGCCGTCGCCAGGTGCACGGGCTCGCGGGTCTCCCCGCTGAGCGTCGCGAGCCGCAGCGCGACGTGCACGTCGGCGGCCTCGAGCACCCCGGCCTCGTTGAACTCCCGCAGCACTCCCTTGCCGCGCTGCGCGACGCGTGCCTCGATCATGCGGTCTCCTCGACACTGGCCGCCAGCAGATCCGACAGTTCCACCACCAGCGCGGCGGGCGGATCCCAGTCGAACACGCCCGCCCCGTCCGGGGTGTCGGGGCCGACCATGCCGCGCACGAACAGGTACTGCACCCCACCCAGGTGGGTCTCCGGGGTGTAGCCGGGCAGCCGCCACCGCAGATACCGGTGCAGCGCAACGGCATACAGCAGCGCCTGCAGCGGGTAGTGCGAGCGCATCATCTCCCCGGCCATCGCCTCGCGGGTGAAGTCGGCGGTGGTCACCTCGCCGGGCGCGATCCGGTTGGTCTTGTAGTCGACGATCACGAACCGGGGACCGTCCGGCCCCGACAGCCTCAGCACCGCGTCGATGCTGCCGGTGAGATAACCCCGCAGCGGCGTCGGATCCAGCGTCGCGAGCCGGTCCGCGTACGGCGCGAGGACGTCGTCGGGCGGCAGATGCTTGCGCAGCAGGTCCACGATCCGGTGCAGCGTCACCGTGAGGACCGCCGGGTCGTCGCCGCCGGCGAGGGGCAGCTCGAAGTCCAACTCCGGCAGCCGGTCTCGCGGGGTGATGTCGGCGAGGGTGCCGCCGCCGGCGAGCGGGGTCCGCAGCACCGGCAGCAGCGCCTCGGCCAGCGCCACCGGATCGACCTGCGACATCCGCGCGGCCACGGCCTCACGGCAGTGCCGCACCAGCTCGGCCTCGAGGTCGTCGGCGGCGGTGTCGACGTGCTCGAGGATCTCGTGCACCAAGGTGCCGAACACCGCGCCGTAGGGCATGGCGTTCATGGTCGACGGGATGCCCAGGGCGGGCGCGGCCGCGATGAGCGCAGGCTCCTCCGGCTCGTCCTCGATCTCCGGTTCCTCGGCCTCGCTGGTGACACCCGGATGCTCGTGCGCCGACGCGGTGAGCGCCGTGTACGACGTCCGCCGCCAGCCGGCGTCGAGCACCCGCGAGAAGACGGCGGCGGCGAGCTCCCCGGTCTCCTCCTGCGGCGGCGTCCACGACGGCTGCGGGATCGGGTCGGCGCCCACGGCCTGCACCTCCACCGTCACCGGCGCGGCCTCCGCCCAGCGGGTGAGCTGCTCGGCGACCATCGGGTCCTCGGGCACGCCGACCTTCTGCGGGACGTCGGACTCTCCCGGCTCGCGGCCGAACAGCATGCGGTGCAGCGGCGCCTCGTTGGTGGAGTACGCGGGCGCCCACCACAGCACCAGCTGGCACTGGGCGCGGGTGAGCGCGACGTACAACAGCCGCAGGTCCTCGCCCGCGGCCTCGGCGTCGCGCTGCCGTCGGCGTTCGCCGTAGCCGGGGCTGCCCTCGCCGCCGATGTCGAGGATGCGGCGCCCGTGCTCGTCGTGCAGCAGCAGCCGGTTGGGGTCGGCGTAGCGTCCGGTGCTCCATCCGAACGGCACGTACACGATCGGGTATTCGAGGCCCTTGCTGGCGTGCACGGTCGCGATCTGCACCGCGGCGGCGTCGCTGTCGAGGCGTCGGCTGCGGTCGCCTCCACCGGATTTCGGGTCCTTGATGCGGTCGGTGAGCCAACCGGTGAGCGCAGTCAGACCCAGGGACTCGTCGACGGCGACCGCGCCGAGCAGCTGCCCGATGTGCCGCAGGTCGGTGAGCGTGCGCTCGCCCGACACGATGGTGAGCAGCCGCGCCTCGAGCCCGGACTCGGCGGCGAGCCGCTCGAACAGCGCCGCGAACCCGGACTGCGCGAACACCGTCGCCAACTCCCGCAGCTGCCCTCCGACCCGGGCCACCACCTCGTCGCTGCGAGCGTCGATGTCGGCGGCGGTCCAGCCGATGAGCGGGGTGAGCGCCGCGAGCCGGACCCGGTCGGGGCGGTGCGGCTGCTCGAGCGCCTGCAGCACCTGCAGCCAGTGCGTGGCGGCGGGCGTCTCGAAGACGCTGGTGCCGCCCGCGAGCACGGACGGCACCCCGACCCGGTCCAGGGCCTCACGCACCAGCGCGATCTGGGCGTTGGTGCCGGCGAGGATCGCGACATCACCGGGTTCGACTGGCCGCGTGACACCGTTCAGTTCCAACGTGGCGCCGCTGCCGAGCAGTTCGACGATGTCGGCGGCCACGTCCGCCGCGACCCGCGAACGCAGCGCCCCGACGGCCGGATAGCCGGAGTTGTTGAGTCGTCCGGCGCCCGCGCGACACAGGTAGCGCAGCCGCAGCGGCGCCGCCCCCCGTAGCCGCGACCCCGGCTTGGCCGCGGACACCGGATGCACGACGATGTCGCGGTGCCCCAGTGCGGCCCCGCCGTGCAGATGTCCCAGTGCGGCAACCAGATCGGCGTCGCTGCGCCAGTTGGTGGTGAGCTCCTGGTGGCTGTGCGCGGAGCCGACGGCGTCGAGATAGCTGAGCACCTCCGCGCCGCGGAACGCGTAGATCGCCTGCTTGGGGTCGCCAACCAGCACCAGCGTGGAGTGCCCGTGGAACGCCGCGCGCAGGATGCCCCATTGCTGCGGGTCGGTGTCCTGAAACTCGTCGACCAGCACCACGCGGTAGCGGTCGCGCACCCGGCGGCACGCAGCCTCCCCGTGGTCGGGATCGGTGAGCACGCCGTGCAGCAGCGCGGGCAGGTCGTCGAAATCGCGAATGCCCGCGAGCCGCTTACGGCGCTGGGTCTCCTGCCGGACCGCGGTGGCGAACGCGACGGCGTCGCCGGCGCGGGTGCCCTCGGCGTCCTCCGGGGCGAGCACCGACTGCGGGTCGAAGATCGCGGCCCGGGCGGCAGCGCGGGCGTCGGCGGGCCGCAGCGTCCGGGAGTCTGCGCGGGCGAAGCGGTGCAGGAACAGGTCGGCGATCACCTCGGCGACCAGGTCCTCGGCCTCCTCGACCAGCACCGCGTCCGGGTCGCGCTCCCCAGCGATGCCGAGGCCGTCGAGCATGCGCTGGCAGAAGCTGTGGGTGGTGACGATGGTGCCGGCGTCGAAGTCCGACAGCGCCTGCATCAGCCGTCGGCGCCGCAGCGCGACCTCGGCGTCGTCGGTGGCGGCCAGGTGCGCGACGAGCGGGTCGTCGCTGCCGCGGGCCGCGGCCGGGTCTGCCAATCCGGCTGCGGCGGAGGCGAACCGCTCGCGGGTGCGTTCACGCAACTCCTTGGTGGCGGCGCGGCTGAACGTGACCAGCAGCAGCTGCGAGAGGTCGATGTCCTCCTCGGCGACGAAGCGGGCCGCGAGCCCGACGATGGCGTACGTCTTGCCGGTGCCGGCGCTGGCCTCGAGCACGGTGGTGCCCTGCGGCAGCGGCGCGAACAGGTCGAAGGCGGTGTCGGTCATGATCGCGGTGTCCGTCACGGTTCCCCCAGGGTCTCGGCCGCGAGCAACGGCCCCCACAGCACCGCGGCCTCGGTGCCGAAGCAGCTCGGTTCGTACGCCCCGGGCGGTGCGGGCTTGGCGGTGAGCACCGCCAGCTCGGCGTCCGGCCCGTGCACGAACCGGGCGTGCCGGTCCTTGCCGTCGCCGAAGTCGCCGATCCATGCGCGGTCGGCGGCCACCAGTGCCAGCTCGATGGAGCGTCCCCGGAAGCGCTGGTCCGCGTATGCCGCCGACGACGCCGCGGTCATCGGCAACGGCTCCACCAGCCCGCGATCCCGCATCTCCACCAGCCGAGTGAGGATCTCGGCCGCGTTCTCCGGTGCCGCCAGCGTCGAGCGCATCACCGGGGTGCGCCCGCTGCCGCGGCCGGTGGTGACGGCGGTGAGGTTTCCGGACCGTCCCGTCGCGGTGACCGCGAGCAACCGCACCCACGCCCCGATCCGATGTTTGGGGGCCAACCGGGAGAACGTGGTGCGCGCGATCACTTCCCCGTGTACCCCGTCCACGGTGCCGACCAGGCGTCGTCCGCCGAGGTCCACGTCGATGTCGACGGCCTCGGACGGTCCGGCGTGCACCGGCGCCGACGCGCGGGCCAGCGAATCCACCGTCCACTCGATGTCCGAGAGCGCGGCGTCACCGAGTCGGGCGGGCGGCAAGGTGCCACGCCGCCACTCCGCGGCCCGGAACGCCGCCGGATCGGCGCCGGCCAGCCGGGCACCGAGCATCCGCTCCCCGATCCCCCACCGCGCCAACGGGTCGAGCTCCAGATCGAGGGTGTCGGCGACGTCCTCGTCGAGGTCGGGCACCCGGAAACCCAGCCGCTGCCGCAGGAAACCCTGGATCGGGTTCTCCAGGAACGAGATCAGTTCGGCGAGATCGACGTCTCCGGGCTCGACCGGTGGAAGCGGTTCCGGCAGGAACGCGGGCGCCGGGACCGACGGCTGCTGCGCCGCGCGGGCACCGCCGAGTGCCGCGTGGTCGAAGCTGCGTGGGCCCACCGGATCGAAGTTGCGGGGATCGAAGGGCTGCAACGGATGCCGCTGCACCACGTCCGCCCCGGCCATCGCAGCGAGCACATCGCGCAGCTCCGCGAGCGGCACCGCCGGCGGGCGAGCAGTACCGTTGACCGGATCGGCGCCGGTGTAGAACAGCAGCAGCCTCTCACTCGCGGACATGATGGCGTCGAGCAGCAACTGGCGGTCCTCGCTACGCGGATCCCGTTCTCCCAGTAGCGGATCGCGGGCCAGCACGTCGTCGCCGTCGATGCCGGTGCCCCGAGGGAAGACATCGTCGTCGAGCCCGAGCAGCACCACCACCCGGTGCGGGACGGAGCGCATCGGCACCATCGTGCACACCGTGAGCTCCCCGGTACGGAAGTTGGCGCGGGTGGGCCGGCCGGCGAGGCGCGAGCGCAGCATCGCCCGCACGTCCGCGAGCCGGAGCTGCGTGTCGCCGCCGTGCTCGACGGCCGCGGCCAGTTCGCGGCGCGCCTGCCCCAGCTGCCACGCGTCGGCCTCGGCGACGTCGACGAGCAGGTCCAGCGCCCGGGCCAGCGCCGCCGACCACTGCTCGGCCGACTGCGGTCCGGTGAGTCCGCGCAGCGACACGTCGAGCCGGTCCACGTACTCGGCGAGGCGTCCGGTGAGGTCGATGTCGTTGCTCTCGACGTCGTCGAGCGGCAGAGCGAGCGAGAGCCATTCGCCGTCGGCATCGTCGGCCGCGGCGCCCAGCAGGATTCGGTCGAGCGCCGCCTTGAGGGTGTTCTGTTCGAACTCGCCGAGCCCGAACGCGCCGCGCTCGCGACGGCCGATCCCCCACCGCGCACCCGCGGCGACGGTCCACTCCCGCATGCGTTCGAGGTTGTCGTCGTCGAACCGGAACCGTCGGCGCACCGGCGCGGTCGCGGCCAGATCGAGGACCTGGCTGACGGTGACGCGGGAGTCCGCGAGGTCGAGGAGTGTCGCGACCACCCCGAGGACCGGATTGGTCTGGTGCAGCGCACGATCCGCCAGTCGCACCCGCAGCCGGTGACCGGGATGGGTGAGCGGCCCCTGGACGCCCTGCCCGAACGCGGCGCGCACCAGCGGTGCGTACGTCTCGACGTCTGGGCACATGACGACGACGTCGCGCGGTTCGAGCGTCGGGTCGTCCTGGAACAGGTGCAGCAGCCGTTCCCGCAGCGCCTCCACCTGCCGGGCCGGGCCGTGGCAGGAGTGGATCTCGACGGTGTCGTCGACCGGCCACGACGACGGCTGCCGGTCCGCGGCGATGTCGGACTGCAGCTGCCCGAGCAGCGTCGACGGGCGCGACGGCCCCGGGTGGTGCACGTCGACCATCCCGACGGCGCCGAGCCGCGACTGCAGCTCGCGCACGTCGCGGGCGAGACTCGCCAGCAGTGGGTGCGCGACGTCGAGCGCGCGCACGTCGTCGGCCCTGCGACGCGGCGGGTCGGTGTCGGCGAGCTCACCCCACATCTCGATGCTCGGATGCGGAATCCATACGTGCACATCGCGATTGGCGCCGATTGCGGACAGCACCGCGATCTGGTCGGTACCCAGCCGCGTCGGACCGAACAGTGACAGCCGTTCGGGCAGGTCGAGGAGGGACGGCTCGTCGCGCAGCCGCGCGCAGGCGCCATCGAGGCGCTCAGCGGGGCTGGGGCTGCCGATCCGCTCGCGCAGTCGCCGCCACAGCTGGGCCTGCCACAGCAGATCTTCGTCGAGCGGCGACGTGCCGTCGGTGTCGCGGCCGGCGGCCCAGTCGACGAGCATCCCCGGGCGCTGCGAGCCGTACGCGCGGAACAGGTCGGCCAGGTGCGCGGCGGTGCCGTAGCGGCGGCCGGCGCGATGGTCGTCGGCACCGTGACCGAGATGTCGGGCGAGGACGGTGCACCACGGCTCGGCCAGGCAGTCGTCGATCACCTGCAGCAGCGTCCACAGCATCCGCGACGGGTGCCACGGGTCGTCGTCGACCTCGTAGCCGGTGGCGGCTGCGAGCGCCTGGTCGATCAGCCGATTCGGCGACGGGAACTCGATGTTGGCGGCGACACCATCGTGGCCGGAATCACCCGCACCCAGCACGTGCGACAGCCGCTGCGTCAGCCAGCGTTCGACACCCTTCGCGGGGACCGCGATCACCTCACGCTCGAACGGGTCCGCAAGGGGCGTGACCAGCACCTGAGCGAGCGCGGACGCGAGCGTGCCGGCGCTCTCGGCGCGGTGCAACGTCAGCAAGTGCGGATCTCCCTACGGTGTCGGCGACTGTGCGGCATCGGCCAAGCATTATCACACCGATCCGACGAGTCCGATGGCTCGGGAAGCGGTGCGAACCTGTTGCTAGGCTGCCCCGCGACAGTAGTAGCCAGGGGGGCGAGTTGTCAGAATTATCCGCGGGGGCGGACTCCATACCGACCGACCGGACAGCCATCACGCTGGCCACCCGTGAACCGGACACCGAACCGCGGCACACGCTCGCCGCACCGCTGCCCGCGGTATGTGCGGTTCACGGTTCTCCTGCCGGACACAGTGTGGCGGTACTGCTGAGGACCAGTCAGAAGATAGGGGTCGATGTCCGCGGCTACCTGCTCGGCGGGTTCTTGGAGATCCTCTCGAAGTCGCTCTCTCGACTCGTCGATGCTCCTGCGGTTCGAACCGAGTGGCCGTTGTGCGAGTACTGCGAGACGAAACGACGCCGACACCTGCGCGGGGCGGCAGTCGTCTCCACTGTTGGGATCGTGCTCGTCGTTGTCGCGATGGCCCTCGCGGTCGCGGATCTGCGCGGGGTCGTCGCGACGACTGCCTTCCTATCCGGCTTGATCGCGCAGCCAGTCGCAGTGCTGTTGCTTCAAGCCGTCAGGCCGCAGAAGCTGCTGCACGCCACCGCGACGCCCGACGGCTCCGCCGTGATCGTCACCGACCCGCACCCCGCCTTCACGGCGGCGGTGCGGAACCTCCAGCGGTAAGCCCCGCCGGGCGCGCTCGAACTCCTGGGCCAAGCCCCCGTCAAGTGTGACAATGCAGGAGTGGATCTCCGTCAGGCCTGTCGTGCCGCGGGCATCGGTGTGGTGTCCGTCAGTACTCACTCCGGCCCGGAGCGGGTGCACCGCGCCGTTCCGACGCTGACCACCCGCCTCGTCGTCAGCTTGGGCGCCCCCATCGAGGTCCGCTACGACGCCCGCACCACGCACACCAACGCCGTGCTGACAGGGCTGATGCGACCCGGAGTCGCAACGTCGGCCACCGTGTTGCGGCCACAGCAGCCGACGGTCTACGTCGAGTTGACGGCACCCGCCCTGCAACGGCTCACCGGGATGCCGCCGAGCGAGCTGGATGCGGGCGGGGTCAGCGCCGACGCGGTCCTGCCGTGGGCGGGTTCGCTGCGTCAGGAGCTGACCGACCGGCCGGCGCACCAACGTGAAGCGGTGGTGCGCAGACGCCTCCTCGAAGAACTCGCGTCGAGTCGCCGCAGCTGGGGTAACGATGACGCCTTCCGAACCCTTGCGCTGATCGACGCCCACGACGGGACGATGTCGGCCGACGAGCTGGCGCGCGCCGCGCACCTGAGCCCTCGACGACTGCGGGACGTCATGGGGCAGGCGCTGGGCGTCACCCCCAAGTTCGCGTCGCGGGTGGCGCGTCTGGGAGCGGCCGTGAACCGCGCCGGCGCGGGCGCCGCGTCCTGGGCCGACGTGGCCAGCGCCTCCGGCTATCACGACCAGAGTCACCTGGTCCGCGACTTTCGCGACCTCATGGACACGACCCCGACCGCCTGGCTGGGCGAAGAGGGCCGAAATTTACAAGGCTGGCGCCGCCCTCAGCCGTGACGATGGAGCACATGAACAGTCAACTGCTCCCCAAACTGCTGGTATCCGACGCCGATGCGGCGATCACCTTCTACCGGGACGCGCTGGGCGCCGAACTCGTCATGCGGGTGGCCGACGACGACGGCATCGTCAACCATGCCGAACTCGAGGCCGACTCGGCCGCGTTCGCCCTCGCCCAGAGCGTCCCGGAATGGGGATGGAACGATCCCGCCGCGACGGGCGGATCACCCGTCCTGCTGATGATCACCGTCCCCGACCCGGACGCGACAGCGGACCGTATGGTGACCCGCGGCGGCGAGTTGGTGATCCCGGTCGACAATCGCCCCTACGGCAAACGCCAAGGCCGAGTGAAGGATCCGTTCGGTCACGTGTGGATCGTCAGTGGAGAGCCTCGGTAGGTCCCACGATCACCACGTGCAGATTCCGCGGACCGTGCACGCCCTCGACGCGTTCGAGTTCGATGTCCGACGTCGCCGACGGCCCACTGATCATCGTGGTGGGCCGCTCGGGCACCAGCCGTGCCATAGCCTCGGGCACGCCTACTTCGATGCTGTCGACGGTCACCACGCACACGTGCAGGTCGGGCACCAGCGTCAGGGCGCGACGGCCCTGGTCGGGGCTGCCGTCGAGGCAGATGGTGCCGGTCTCGGCGCACGACACCGCGGACGCGGTGACGACACCGTCCAGGTCACCCAGCTGGGGCGCCGGCACGGTCGGCGAGTCCACCACGACCACGCCGTCGAACCGGGACAGCCACGAATCGTCCAGTCCGGCAGGCACACCGACGCGGCGCGCACCGACCTCGGTCAAGACGCGGGCAAGCACGTCGGGCAGCTCCGCGACAGTGCTGCGATGCACCACGGCCTTGTAGTCCACCAACCGATCGACCAGCAGCTCCACGCGGTCGGCGTCGGGCATCGTGCGACCGGTCCGGTACTCGCGCGGAGCCTCGACGGTCTTCGGGGGCGCCAGCGTCAGCGCGTCGCGGATGCGTCCCATGATCACGTCACGCGAACTCATCGCTGACCGTCCTTCCGTGCGTCGGCGATGGCCGCGCGGCCCTCGGCGGAGTCCCACCACTGCCGGAACGTCTGCTTCGGCGGCGCCGGGATGTCGCGGGCGTCGGTCCACCCGCTGAGCGGCGGCGGCAGTGTCGAGATCTTGCCCTTCTTGCCGGCCACGACACGTCCGAGCCCGGCAGCCTTCTGCGCCACCGTGAACCGCTTCGCCGACGACATCGCGATCGACGCCGCCTTCATCGCGGCGGCCTCGGCGCCGAAGCCGGACTTCTGCACTTTCTGGTGGCGCAGCTCGACCAGCAGCGACGGAATGTCGATCTTCACCGGGCACGCCTCGAAGCACGCACCGCACAGGCTGGAGGCGAACGGCAGCGTCGAGTTGGGGTCGTCCTTGCCGTCCATGCCCGCGAGCTGCGGGGTGAGGACCGCACCGATCGGACCCGGGTAGGTGGAGCCGTAGGCGTGGCCACCGGTGCGCTCGTACACCGGGCACACGTTGAGGCACGCCGAGCAGCGGATGCAGTTGAGCGCCTCGCGGCCGACGCTGTCGGCGAGGGCGGCGGTGCGGCCGTTGTCGAGCAGCACCAGGTGGAAGTTCTGCGGGCCGTCGTCGGGCGTGACACCGGTCCACATCGACGTGTACGGGTTCATCCGCTCCCCGGTGGACGAGCGCGGCAGCAACTGCAGGAACACCTCGAGATCCCGGTACGTGGGGATCACCTTCTCGATGCCCATCACGGTGATCAGCGTCTGCGGCAGTGTCAGGCACATCCGGCCGTTGCCCTCGGACTCGACGACGCCGAGCGTGCCGGTCTCGGCGATGCCGAAGTTGGCGCCGGAGATCGCGACGGGCACCGTCATGAATTTGTGCCGCAGGAACTTCCGCGCGGCGGCCGCGAGGTGCTTGGGGTTGTCGTCGAGCGCGGGATCGACGCCGTCCATCTCCTTCAGGAAGATCTCCCGGATCTCCGAACGGTTGCGGTGGATCGCGGGCACCAGGATGTGCGACGGCTTGTCGTGACCGAGCTGCACGATGAGCTCCGCGAGATCCGTCTCGTAGGCGTGGATGCCGTTGACCTCGAGGTGCTCGTTGAGCTCGATCTCCTGGGTGGCCATCGACTTGACCTTGATGACCTCGTCGGAGCCGGTCTCGCGGACGAGCCGGGTGACGATCTCGTTGGCCTCGTTGGCATCGGCCGCCCAGTGCACGACGCCGCCGCGCGCGACGACGGCGGCCTCGAGCTGTTCAAGCAGCTCCGGCAGCCGGTTCATCACATCGGTCTTGATCGCCGCTCCGGCGTCGCGCAGGTCCTCCCAGTCGGGCAACTCGCCGGTGACGGCGAGGCGCTTGGCCCGGATCGTGTGGGTGGCCTTGCCGATGTTGCTGCGCAGCTGCGTGTTCGCGAGTTCGTGGTGCGCGGCGGCCGGGAACTTCTCGGTGCCGCGCAGGAAGCCCACACCCTTCGGGGCGCGCGGCGGGAAGGCCGGCAGGCCGAGTGCGACGTCGCTCATGCGCTCACCTCCACGCTGGACTCGACCGAGGCCAGGATCTCGGCGAGATGCACCGTCCGGGTGCCCATCTGCAGCCGCGACATCCCGCCGCCGATGTGCATCAGACACGATGAGTCGCTGGCGCAACAGTATTCGGCACCGGTGTCGCCGATGTTGCGAATCTTGTCGGCCAGCATCGCCGTCGACGTCTCCGCGTTCTTGATCGCGAACGTGCCACCGAAGCCGCAGCACGCGTCGGCCTCGGGCAGCTCCACGAGGTCGATCTCGCGGACCGCGCGCAGCAGTTGCAGCGGCTTGTCGCCCACACCGAGCATCCGCAGCGAGTGGCACGTGGGGTGGTACGTGACGCGGTGCGGGTAGTAGGCGCCCACGTCGGTGACGCCGAGGACGTCGACGAGCAGTTCCGACAGCTCGTACGTCTTCGCCTTCACGGTCTCGACCTGCCCGCACAGGGCCGCGGTGCCGTAGCGGGAGGCGACGATCTCGTGCTGGTGCCGCACCGACCCGACGCACGACCCCGACGGCGCGACGACGGCGTCGATCGAGGCGTCGCCGAAGTTGTCGGCGTAGTTCGCCACGAGCGGCAGCGCGTCGGGCTGGTAGCCGGTGTTGACGTGCATCTGGCCGCAGCACGTCTGCCCGGGTGGGAACACGACCTCGTGTCCCAACCGGGTCAACAGCAGTGCGGTGGACTTGGCGGCATTCGGGAACATCGTGTCCCCCATGCACGTCGCGAACAGCGCGATTCGCATGCGATTCTCCAGGCGATCGTCGGTGTGGTCTGACCACAGTAACGCATGGTCACAGCCTTGACGCAACAACTGACGCGGTTCTGCCCCAACTTTCGTGCAGCGCTCGAATGTGATCGGGGTCATGGTGTACGGTCCTGTGGTCTGACCACACAGCGGTCATATCCGGCCCGCCCCCGAACGCCGTCATCCCCGCGGCGCAATCCAGGAGTTTCATGTGGAAACCGAGACCCTCGCGGTGACCTTCACCCCCGCGACCGACGCCGTCGGCGGCAGCCTCACCGCCTCGGCGCTGGTCGGCCTCGTCCCGCTGGCCACGTTCTTCGTGCTGCTGGCCGGCTTCAAGCTCAAGGCCTGGTACGCCGGGCTGGGCGCGCTCGCCGCCGCGGCCCTGGTCGCGATCATCGGCTTCGACATGCCGGCGTCGCTCACCGGACTGTCCGCGCTGCAGGGCATCGCGTTCGGCCTGTTCCCGGTGATGTGGATCGTGGTGACCGCGATCTGGTTCTACGAACTGACCGTCGTGAGCGGACGCTTCGAGGACCTGCGGCGGGTGTTCAACTCGATCGGCCGCGGCGACATGCGCGTGCAGGCCATGCTGATCGCCTTCTGCTTCGGCGGCATGCTCGAGGCCCTCGCCGGCTTCGGCGCACCGGTCGCGATCACCGGCGCGATGCTGATCGCCCTCGGCATGCCACCCATCCGTGCCGCGGTCACCGTCCTGGTTGCCAACACGGCACCGGTTGCCTTCGGCGCCATGGCGATTCCGATCACCACCGCCGGCAACCTCACCGACATCCCGGCCACCGAGATCGCCGCCGTCGTCGGACGGCAGACCCCGATCCTGGCCCTGTTCGTCCCGCTGCTCCTGCTGTTCCTGGTCGACGGCCGTCGCGGCATGAAGCAGGTGTGGCCGATCGCCCTGGTCACCGGCGCGGTCTTCGCCCTCGCCCAGTTCTGGTGCTCGGCGCACTTCTCGTACGAGCTGACCGACGTCGTCGCGTCCCTCGCCGGCCTGGCCGCCGCGGTGATCATGCTCCGCTTCTGGGCACCGAAGACCCCGGACGACCAGCGTTCGAAGGTCGAGGCCGAGGCGCTGAGCCCGTCGCGCGTGTTCATGTCTCTGTTCCCGTACCTGCTGGTGGTCGTCGTCTTCGGCATCGCGAAGCTGTGGACCGTCGGCGTCGACATCCCGAAGTGGCTGTCCGGCACCGACCGGAAGATCGAGTGGCCGGGCCTGTTCGGCAACCTGCTGACCGGAACCGGCGCTCCCGCCTCGAGCGCGATCTACACCTTCTCGTGGTTGTCGAATCCCGGCACACTGCTGCTGATCTGCGGCGTCATCGTCACGATCGTGTACGCGCTGTGGACGGACGACGGCCGCTTCCCGCTCACGCCGCGCATGTCGGTGGTGACCCTCGGCGTGACGCTGGTGAAGATGCGGCTCGCGATCGCCACCGTCGCCACCGTCCTCGGACTGAGCTACGTGATGAACCAGTCCGGCCAGACCGTCGCGATCGGCACGTGGCTGGCCGCGACCGGCTCGATCTTCGCGTTCTTCTCACCGATGCTGGGTTGGCTCGGTACCGCCGTCACCGGCTCCGACACCTCCGCCAACGCCCTGTTCGCGAAGCTGCAGCAGACCGCCGGACAGACCGCCGGCATCGACCCGACACTGCTGGTGGCCGCCAACACCTCCGGCGGCGTCGTCGGAAAGCTGGTGAGTCCGCAGAACCTCACCATCGCGGCCACGGCCGTGGGGCAGGCGGGCAGCGAGCCGATCCTGCTGCGAAAGGTCATCGGCTACAGCCTCGGCATGCTGGTGATCCTGTGCACGCTGGTCTACCTGCAGTCCACCCCGGTCCTCAGCTGGATGCTGCCGTGACCACGCCCGATCGACACCGCCTAGGCTGACGTGTCATGTCGTCCGAACCCACTCCGTCCGACCTGCTGGTCACGGCGCACCCGCGCGCCTGGGAGCACGTGCTCAGCAAGGTCGAGGAGATGATGGTGTCGGGCGAGCTCGCACCGGGACAGCGCCTCCCGGGCGAACGCACCCTCGCCGCCGATCTCGGCGTCGGGCGGTCGTCCGTCCGGGAGGCGCTGCGCGTCATGGAGGCGCTCGGTCTCCTCAAGGCACAGACCGGATCCGGCCCCAACGCGGGCGCCATGATCGTCTCCCGCCCCACCGGCGGTATGACGATGCTGATGCGCATGCAGGTCGCGGCGCACGGCTTCCCGGTCTCCGACGTCGTGCAGACCCGTCTCGTGCTCGAGTCCGAGGTGATGCGGACCCTCGCCGCCCAGCCGACGGTCGATCTGAGCACCGCCGTCGAACTGCTCGATTCGATGGACGAGCCGTCGCTGAGCTCGGACGAGTTCCTCGTGCTCGACGCCCAGTTCCACGTCGCGATGGCCGACGCCGCCGGCAACCAGGTGATCGCCGCGATGATGGCCGGGCTGCGCGCGTCGATCGAGTCGTACGTCGTGGGCGGGGTGGACCGGATCGCGTGGCCCACGACGTGCACCCGGCTGCGGCACGAGCACCGTGGTCTGGTCGAGGCGGTCCGCAACGGCGACGCGTCCCTCGCGCAGCAACGGATCGTCGCCCACATCCGCGGCTACTACGAGGGCCTGCGCCACGACGCCTGAGTCACCCCGCGGCGCGCCGCATCAGGTTCGCGACGTGCGACTCGAACGCGACCAGCGTGACCACGTCGACGGCGGTGCGCGACGCCCGGATCGCCGAGACCGCCTGCTTTACAGCGTCTTCAGTGGGCCACCCGAACGCACCCGCCGAGATCAGCGGGAACGCCACGGTCCGCGCGCCGAGCCCGTCCGCGACCGCGAGGCTGCGGGTGTAGCAGGAGCGCAGCAAGCCCGACCGGTCCTCGTGGCGGGAGAACCGCGGGCCGACGGTGTGGATCACCCACGACGCGGCGAGGTTTCCGGCGGTCGTGGCGACCGCCGCACCCTCGGCGAGCCCGTCGGGCAGCGTGGTCGACCGGAGCGTGCGGCACTCGGCGAGAATCGCCGGTCCACCGCGGCGGTGGATGGCGCCGTCCACCCCGCCGCCGCCGAGCAGCGTCGAGTTGGCGGCGTTGACGATCGCATCCGTCCGGAACGTGGTGATGTCGCCCTCGGCGACGTCGATGACGGTCATTTCGGTTCTCCGTTCACGGTGTCGGTCACGGCCGTTCGTGACGCGATGTCGAGGCCGATCCGGACCAGGTCGTCCCCGCGGTAGCCCGGCCAGCCGTGCAGCATTGCGCGCCAGCGGTCCGGCACCGCCGACGCGCCCCACCGGGCACCGAGCAGACCGCCCGCGATGGCAGCGGTGGTGTCGGTGTCGTGGCCGGCGCGCACGGCACGCTCGAGCGCAGCGGGCAGCTGCTCCGGCCCCTGCGGCGTCCCGGCGATCGCCCACCACGCCGTGAGCAGTGCGTCGACGACCCAACCGTTGTTCGGGAAGTCCGCGGGCGTGCCGGTCTCGGCGGTGTCGAGCAACGGCGACCAGTACGCGCGGGTGCCGCTGTCGGCGATCTCGAGGTAGCCGCGCACGCCGTCGAACGTGCCGTGCAGCACGGCGTGCCGGATGGCGTACGTCCACATCTCGCACGCCTCGACCGCCCGCTCGTCGTGATGGGTGAGTAGGCCGATCGCCCGCGCTGCGCGCACGCAGCGACCCTCGTCGTCGAGGAACGCGAGCGCCACCGGCGCGGTCCGCATCAGCGAGCCGTTGCCCCCCTTGCGCCCCGGCACCGCCCACGCGCGCTCCCGCATCGCGGCAGCGTCGGCGGGGCGCGTGGACAGCACCGCGCGCGTCTGGTTCCCGATGTCCGCGGGGTCGGAGTCGTACCAGCGCACGAACTGGGCGGCGACCGCATCCAGTCCGGCAACGGTGGAGATGTCAACGCCGGTGGCGGCCGCCTCGGCGATGGCGAGCGCCATCGACGTGTCGTCGGTCCACTCCCCCGGTGCGAACGCTCCGATCCCGCCGCCGATCATGTCGATGACGGTGTCCGGACGCGGGGTGGTGAATTCGTATCCGGCACCGAGCGCGTCACCCGCGGCGGTGGCCAGCAGCACGCCCCCGACGCGATCGGCCCGAATTTCGTTCAGCTCCATGAAGAACCCCTTTTAGATCAATGTTGCGCTAAAGATTAGATCATGGGTGCGCTAATCTGCAACCGTGAACGAGAAGTCCCTCACCGACTATCCCCGTCCATCGGTCGCCGTGGACGTCGCGGTACTCACCGTCGACGAGCGCGGACTCGCCGTCGTGGTGGTCGACGGGCCGCGCGGCCTCGCGCTGCCGGGCACCTTCCTGCATCCGGGTGAACGCCTGTCCGATGCGGCCGAGCGGGCCCTGAGCACGAAGGCCGACCTCACCGGCACCGACTTCCATCAGCTCGCGATGTTCGACGCGCCGGACCGCGACGACCGCGGCTGGGTGCTGTCGATGGCCCACGGCGCGGCGCTGCCGGTCGACCGACTGCCCCACGACGTGCGACTGGTGCGGATCGACGACCGCAGCCCCGGCGAACCCCTGGCATTCGACCACGCCGAGATGGTGTCGCACGCGGTCGACGATCTACGGGCCCGCTACTCCCGGCACGTCGATCCGTCGGGGCTGCTGCCCGAGGAGTTCACGGTGCTCGAACTGCGCCGGCTCTACGAAGCGATCTACGACCGCCCCCTCCCCAAGGACACGTTCCGGCGACTGGTCGTCGAGGCACTCGAGACGACCGGGCGGACCAGCAGTGGTGGCGCCGGACGGCCCGCCGAGATCTTCCGCCGCACCGGGGCCGAGCTCCCCGCCGGCGCGACGGCGCTGCTCGCGGGCTGAACGGCCACACGCCGGGGTCGCCGTCCACGATCCTGTCGGGGGTCCGCGCTACCTTGATCACCACATCACCGGGCGCCCGATTCCAGGTTTGCCCGGTGAGGCTCCATCCGGAATGACAGGGGGCTCATGATCGATTCCGACACCTTCGACGCAGCAATCGACCGGTCCTGGAACCGCTTCCAGCGCCGCCTCGCCGACCACCTCGCTGCCATGCGCAACGACGACGTCCTCGTCCTCGAGTGGGCCGAGGAATCCACGGTGGAGGGTTTCGCCCCGTGGGTGCAGTTCCTCGTATGGGACGAGGTCATGCTGCGTGGGGAGGTGTCGTCCAACGCGTACCTCGCACCCCGCCACCAGCTGGCCCCGGCAGCCGAGAACATCCTCCGCAACCTGGGCTGGTCCGCACCCACCCACGGACCCGACGACGACCCAGACGAGGGTTCGTCCGCGTTCTTCGTCGATCGCGAACAACGTTGGGCCGACCAGTGTGCCGCAATGACCGTGACGACGTTGCGCGAGGTGTGGAGCGTCCCGCATCCGAGTTTCCTGCGACCCGAGATCGTCGGCACCCTCGCCGGCTCCGACCTGCTGGGCATCCCGGACGTCGAGACCGGTGACGAGTTCGCCGTCCCGTACGTGGACGACACTGTCGCGACGGTGCCCGACGATCCGCAGCAGCTACGCGAACTCATCGCGCGGGCGGTCGAACAGTCGCTCGGGTTCATGCCCCGCCTCGACCAGGACGGCGACGTCGTGCTCACGCTCGACGACCATCCGGTGTTCGTGATCGCGCACCCCGATCAACCACTGGTGCGGGCGTGGATGCCGTTGTTGCACTCGATCACCGGCCGGACCCGCGCCGCGGAGATGATCTGCGACCTCACCCGCCGCTGGCCCGCGATCCGGTTCACTCTCGACGAGGACCGGCTGAACGCGTCCGTCGACGTCTCGGCCAATCCTTTCGTGCCGCGCCATCTCGCGGACGCCCTCGACCAGCTGGGCCGGTTCGCAGCCTCCGTCGACACGGCGTTCGCGACGCGGTTCGGCGGCGCCCGCATCGTCGACGACCCGCCGGACGACGAGATCGACGGCGAGGCACCGAATTCCCTCGGTCCTTCCGGCCACGAACCGAAAGGTGCCGAGTGACGGACGTCGTCGCGCTCGCCGATCGCGGCTCCTGACGGACTGAGGAACCTGGGCGAACTCGGTCCCGGAATCGTGGGAGCGGAGCACAATCATGTTCCGTGCACGATTCTGCGCCGACGGAAGGGGCACCCATGTCCGACCGCACGCCCGAGAACCACGGTCACGACGGGCTCTTCGCCGGCGACACGGTGGTCGAGCAGGCCGTTGCGAAGGGAACAGCACTGGGCGGCGCGGTCCTGCTCGTCACGGTCGGCCTGCTCGAAGCCCTCCAGGGCCTGTCCGCCGTCGACGGTGACAAGGTGCTGGACCTGGACGCCGACTACCGATTCCAGCTCGGCGAGACCGGGTGGGGCTGGATTCACGTGGTACTGGGCATTGTCGTCGCCGCCGCCGGTGCGGCGCTGTTCACCGGCCGCGCGTGGGCCCGGGTGGCCGCGATGGTGATCTGCGGCGTGTCGATTCTCGTCAACTTTCTGTGGTTGCCGAACTACCCGATGTGGGCGATCTCGATCATCGCGCTCAACGCCGTGGTCATCTGGGCGGTTGCCACCTGGAACCCTGAGGAGACGTCGCGGCCATGACGAACGACGCCGGAAACGGTCCGCTCGACAACGACGAACGGGCGGAGCTGCGACGCCTTCGCGCCGAGGTTGCGACGCTGCGCACCCAGGTCGCCGAAGCGGGTTCGGCCACCGCGGCGCCCGCCCGCCCACCTCGACACACGTTGCGTTGGATCGGGGTGACCGTACTACTCGTTCTCGTCGCCGTCCTGGCGATCGTGTCGGTGACGTCCCGCTTCGTGCGCAGCCAGATCCTCGACACCGACCGGTACATCACCACCGTCGCACCGCTCGGCGAGGATCCTGCGATCCAGGCCGAGGTCACCAACCAGATCACCGACGAGATCTTCAGCCGCGTCGACATCGACGCGCTCACCGCGGAAGCGCTGGGCGCGATCACCGAAGCCTCGAACGTCGCGTCCAACGCTCCGCGCGTCAATCAGCTCCTGACCGGGTTGTCGCCCGTGATCGCGGGTCAGACGAAGAGCTTCGTCCACGACACGGTGTCGACGTTCGTGCAATCCCAACAGTTCGAGGATCTGTGGATCCAGGCCAACCGCCGCGCCCACGGCGCCCTCGTGTCGGTCGTCACCGGCAACTACGGGATCAGTTCCGTCGAGGTCGATCAGAGCGGCACCGTGAGCATCTCGCTGGCAACGATCATCGAGAATGTGAAGACCGCATTGACCGACCGCGGTTTCACGATCGCGCAGAACATTCCGTCGGTCGACAAGCAGTTCGTGCTGTTCCAGTCCCCGAATCTGGTGAAAGCCCAACGCGCGGTCAACGCACTCGACAAGGCGTCCGCAGTACTGCCGTGGCTCGGCATAGCCTGCATCGCCGGTGCGGTCGCGCTCGCTCCACGTGGTCGTCGCCTGCGCACCCTGTCACTCGCCGGGCTGTCGGTGGCACTCGGGATGCTCGTCCTCGCGATCGCGATACTCGTGGCCCGCGCGATCTACATCGACGACATCCCGGCCGACGTCCTGTCCGCCGATGCCGCGGCCGCGGTGGTCGACACGGTGCTCGTGCCGCTGCGCACCAGCCTGCGCGCAGTGGCGGTGGCGGCGCTGGTGGTCGCGGTCGGCGCCTATCTGGTCGGCGGATCCTCCTCGGCCATGGCCGTGCGGCGGGGGTTCGGTCGTGCCGTCACCGTGGTCAACCGTCCCGTGCACGGCCACACCCCGAGCAGCATCGAACGATGGGCATTCCAGCTTCGGGTTCCGCTGCGCTGCACGATCATCGGGATCGCAGCGTTGCTCCTGGTCTTCTGGCGCTACCCCACCGGTCTCGTCGTGTTCTGGATCGTCGTCGGCACCCTCCTCGCGCTCCTGGTGCTCGAGATCCTGGCGCGGCCGACCCGCGGCTACGTCGAGTCCGGGGACGAGCGGGAGGCCGACGAGGTTTCCTCGACAACCTGATTTACGGCTCGACGGCCACCCACCGCGCGCGCAACCGGCGGCGGCCGGCGACGACGGTGGAGAGCAGCCCTGTCGCGACGACCAGTTGGCCGACCAGCAACGACGACGGCAATGCGATCAGTTCCCACCCGGTCGTGCCGAACCCGAACGCCCACAAGACGATCCACACGGCAAGACCGGCGGTCACGAACTGTCCGAGCGTCATCAACAGTGGCCCCACGCCGGCGTGCCGGCGCCTCCGTACCAGGAGCACCACGCCGGAAAGGGCCCCGACGAGTACGGCGATCAACCCGATCGGCGTCGGAAGCACCACCATCAACCCGATCAACGGTCCCGGCTCGACCATTCCCGAGCTCACCAGCTGCGGCGCCACGAACAGCCACACCGATGCCGCACACAACACCGACACGATGGACGCCGTCGCGAGAGTCCTCATCGCGGCAACCTAACCCACCGGCACGCGACGGCCGATCAGACGCGCCCGGACCGCTCCCTCCGGAACGCCAGCACCGACACCCCTGCGAGAACCATCCCCAGCAGCATCGATACGGCCGCTCCCCATGCGACGACCACCTCGGTCTCAGCGGATCCGCCCACGACCCCGGTCGTGCACAGCGCCATCGGGAAGGGCCCGATCCGATGGGCCTCCCTGTAGGCTCCCGGAACGTACGACGCTGCGCTGTCGGCGCACAGTGATCCCGGCGGCGAGATCAGAAGCGCGAAGAGACACAGCACCAGCCCTACCGACACGCCCGTTCCTACCCGAATCCACCGCACAGCACGACTTTACGGTCGTCAACTTCAGGCCAAGGGAACTCCTGAATCCGCGGCGCTCAAGAGTCGCCACGCGTGAGCTTCCAACCGAACCGGATCGCCGCGACGGCTGACAACCATCCGAGCACTGCGCCCGCCACGGGATACACGAGCGCCACCAGCAGTGACGAGGGCTGGATCGCCACCGAGACGCTGCCGTACGAGTACTCGCCGACGTACGCGAAGTTGGTCCGGACGGGTTCGGACAGCCAGACCCACTCGACGAGAGTGACGACCGCGAGGGTGAGCAGACCGAGCACCAACCCGAAACAGGTCGCTAGCACCTTCAGCGCACGCATCGTGGCTCCCCGACAGATTCCATGACTGTGCACTATTCCAGGCCGGACGTCCGGAATGGGGTAAGCGCGGCGGCTCAGCTCAGCGCCCGCTGCTTCCGTTCCTGGAATTCGGCGTCGTCGATGAGGCCGGCGTCGAGCATCTGCTTCGCCTCGTGGATCTGGTGCGCGCGCGAACCCCGAGATATGCGCTCGACGTATTCGTGCTCGGCGTGCTCGACCCGCTCGAAGTCGGAGTGCGCCCGGCGCGCCATGTCGTCACCTTTGAGAATGACGTAGACCAGCGTCGACGCGAACGGCAAGAAGATCAGGAAAACGATCCACAACGCCTTCGCAACCCCCGACATCTTGTGGTCTCGTAACAGATCGGCGAACACCGCGAACAGGACGATGAGGTATGCGCCGAAGATGAAGCAGGCGAGGATCACTGCGACGACGTTCCAGAAGCTGTCCATCTTCGGCTCCTCCTCGGTGGGTCACGACGCCAGAATTCTGGCCTTCTCCGCGGCGAACTCCTCCTCCGTGAGGACTCCCTGCGCCTTGAGTTCGCCGAGTTGTTTGAGCGCGCTGATCCGGTCGACGGTTCCCGCGGCGGCCGGCGCCTGCGCCGCAGGGGGCGGCGGTGCGGCCTCGTACTGCGGCGCCGACTGGTACTGCGGTGCGGGCTCGTACTGGGGCGCGGACTCGTACTGGGGCGGAGCCTGCTGTGCTGCCCAGCGCTGGCCCTGCCTGCGCGACACCCGATTGGACACCGCAGTGGCGGTTCCTGCGACCACGGCGGTGCGGGCTACGCCTCGGAGAAGACCCGGCATGATTGCTCCTCAATTCTCAGGTGGAGGCGTCGAGCGCGTCGAGCGCCGACAGAACGCCCTGGACCGGAATGCGCCCGGACGCCACCAGTTGCGCGCCCTGACGTCGCAGCGCCGTCGCGAACGGTGCCGCCCAGCAGTTCTCGTAGACGAGGATCGCTCCGGACCTGCCCGGCTCGAGCGCGACGGCCGCCTCGTCGAGGTCGGTGCGGTCGAGCAACCCCGACGACGCCTCCGCGAACAGCGTGACGTCGACTTCGCTGCCGAACCCGAAATCCTCGATCGCGAGACCGACCACCGAGCCGTCGTCGTCCTTCCGGACGAACACCAGGTCGAGGACCCGGATGATGCCGCGTTCGACCAGGTCGACCAGGATCGGCAGCGCGGAGCCGTCGGGATTCCGCCCGGCCGGGAATTCCACGACCGCGTAATCGATGGGACCGAGTTCGTCGAACTCGGAATCGTCCAACTGCTTGTCGTCCACCGCACGACCTCTGTTCCTCGAAGGGCTGAGTCTGAAACGGAAGAGCCTCGATGCTGCGTCATCAGTATCTCATCGGGGCGCGCGACCGAAGCGGTGTTCGGCAAAGCCGGTCCGCGGGAATAGACCGATCCGGGCCGGGCCTTGTACCGAGGTAACGTGCGATCGTAAGCAACACGAAAGGAGCCCGACCGTGGCGAACAGGATCGAGCACAACGCGGATCAGAGCCGCTTCGAGATCTACGTCGACGACGCCCTCGCCGGCTACGCCGACTACGTCGAGGCGCACGGGATCCGCGACTTCGGGCACACCGTGACCGAGCCCGACTTCCGTGGGCAGGGCGTCGCCGGGCAGGTCGTCAAGGCTGCCCTCGACACCACCCGCGAGCAGGGCCTCAAGATCGTGCCGTCGTGCTCGTACGTCGCGAAGTACGTCCAGTCCCATCCCGAGTACGCCGACCTGGTCGCCTAGCCCCCGTTTTCCGTCGAGTGGGACCTGCCTCACCGCGGCCGCGCGCCACGGGGTAACTATGGAGACATAGTTAGAACGGGTTTCAACTAGTCAACGAGGTTGCGCGCATGAGTGATGCTTCGGCCATCGGAGATGGCATCTTCCAGATCACGGTTCCTATGTCCCACAATCCGTTGGGCAGCACGCTCGTCTACGCCATGGAGTCGCCAGGCGGACTCATACTGGTCGACGCCGGATGGGACGGCGACGAGGGCTGGGAGGGGCTGACCGCGGGCCTCGAGTCGGTCGGGCACTCGGTGTCCGAGGTCGAGGGGGTCGTGCTCACTCACTTCCACCCCGACCACACCGGCCTCTGCGGACGCGTCCGGGAGGCGTCGGGGGCGTGGATCGCGATGCACGAGGCCGACCACGACATGTTCGAGAAGATGTCGTCGGGCCGGGACCAGGAGTGGATGGACTTCCAGCTGTCCAACCTCGAGCGGGCCGGCGCGCCGGTCGCCGATCGGGAGGCCTTCCAGAAGTCCGCACAGGGCGACCCGCCGGTCGGGCCGGAATCGGCCCCCGACCGGATCCTCGTCGACGACGAACTGATCGCATTGGCGGGTCGAAGCCTGCGGGCCGTCTACACACCGGGCCACACGCCCGGCCACGTGTGCTTCTACCTCGAGGACGCCGACGTGATGTTCACCGGCGACCATGTGCTGCAGAAGACCACCCCGCACGTCGGCAACTTCGTGTACCCGCTCGAGGAGCGTGACGCGCTCGCCGAGTTCATGGACTCGCTGCGACGGGTGCAGAAGATGGACATCACCCGCGGGCTGGGGGCGCACGGCGTTCCCATCACCGACGTCGCGGGCCGGGCCGGGGAACTGCTCGATCACCACGAGGAGCGGCTCGACCACCTCTACGGCGCGTTCGCCGACGACGAGATCACGGTGTGGCAGGTGGCCGAACGGATGAAGTGGTACCGGCCGTGGGACAAGTTCCACCCCATGGCGAAGGGCATGGCGCTGTCCGAGGCCGCAGCCCACCTGCGCCACCTCGTCGCTCGCGGCCAGGTGGCGGAAGTACCGGGCAGCGATCCCGCCCGCTTCACCCGCAGCTGAACGAATCGAGAAGGGGCCCGGCGGTTTTCACCGCCGGGCCCCTTCTACTGTTCCTCGTCCTTACGTGGACGCCCCGGCCGCCGCATGCGCTCCGCACCGGCCGGAGCCCGTCCGGCGTCGTCGAGCGCGCGGCGCAGCAGGAACTCGATCTGGGCGTTGGTGCTTCGCAGCTCGTCCGCAGCCCACCGTGCGAGCGCGTCGTGCACCGCGGGGTCGAGGCGCAACAGCACCTTCTTGCGTTCGACCATGACGACGCAGCCTACTGGTAGAGCGTGCCGGTGTTGACGATCGGCTGGGCGCTCTGGTCTCCGCACAGGACCACCAGCAGATTGGAGACCATCGCGGCCTTGCGCTCCTCGTCGAGTTCGACGGTGTGCTCACGTTCGAGCCGATCCAGCGCCGACGCGACCATCCCGACCGCGCCGTGGACGATCTGCTCACGGGCCGCGATGACGGCACCGGCCTGCTGCCGCCGCAGCATCGCCTGCGCGATCTCCGGCGCGTAGGCCAGCTGGTTGATGCGCGACTCGATCACCTGCACACCCGCCGACCGCACCCGCTCCCCGACCTCCTCGGACAACCGGGAGGTGATCTCGTCGGCGTTCTGCCGCAACGAGATCGACGTGCCGTCACCGTCGTACGGGTAACTGCCGGCGATGTGGCGCACCGCGGCCTCGGTCTGGACGGCCACGAACTCTTCGAAGTCGTCGACGTCGAACGTCGCGCGGGCGGTGTCGCGCACCTGCCAGACGATGACGGCGGAGATCTCGATCGGATTGCCGTCGGCGTCGTTCACCTTCGCTTTGCCGGTGTCGTGGTTACGGATTCGGGTGGAGATGGCCCGCCGGGTGTTGAGCGGATTGATCCAGCGCAGCCCGTCCTCGCGCAGCGTCCCGGCGTACGAACCCTGCAGCAACTGGAGGACTCGAGCCTGGCCGGGTTCGACGAGGACGAGTCCGACCAGCGCGATCAGCGCCGCGACGACCACCAGGGAGCCGGCCACGATCAGCGGGATGTTCACGTCCGACCACAGCAGAACCCCGGCCGTGATCACCCCGGCGCCCGCGAGCACCGCGAGCAGTCCGCCGACCGCGACGGGCCACCCGTTGGCGGACCAGCCGAGACGCTCCACCACCCCGGTCGCTTCCACCACACCCCTACCGGCGACTTCGGTTTCGGATGCCATCGCGTGCCCTCCTCGTCCGCACGGCCCGCTCGGCCGCGCTCGTTCGAAACAGATATTAAAGTGATATCAGTTTTTAAGCAAAGCGCGGACCGGGCCCGAGAAAGACCTACCCGGCCCCTGAAATTCGTTCTAGTCTTCGAGTATGAGCATCCTGGTAGAGGACAACGCCCGCGTCCGAACCCTCACACTCGACCGCCCCGAGGCACTCAACGCGTTCAGTGAAGTCCTGTACGACGCCACCACCGAAGCGCTCCTGGACGCGGCAGACGACCCGACCGTCGCCGTCGTGCTGCTCACCGGGAACGGCCGCGCCTTCAGCGCCGGCACCGATCTCCGAGAGATGCAGGCGCTCAACACCGACCCGGACTATCAGCGCGGCAAGCACGGTTTCAACGGACTCGTCGACGCACTGGCTGCCTTCCCGAAGCCGCTGATCTGCGCCGTCAACGGTCTTGCACTCGGCGCCGGTGCGACGATCCTGGGGTTCGCCGACCTCACGTTCATGGCCGACACCGCACGTCTCCGCTATCCGTTCACCAACCTCGGCGTCGTCCCCGAGGCCGGATCGAGCTACCTGATGCCGGCGCTGATCGGGCGGCAGAACGCGGCGTGGGCACTGCTGAGTTCGGAGTGGATCGACGCCTCACAGGCGAAGGAGATGGGTCTGGCATGGCGCGTGTGCACGCCGGACGAGCTCTTGACAGTCGCCCGCGAACACGCGGAAATCCTTGCTTCCAAACCGATCTCCAGCCTCGTCGCGGTCAAACGCACGATGACCGAACCGCTGCGGACCGCGATCGCAGAGGCACGGGAACGGGAGAATGCCCACTTCCGCGAGATGCTGGGCGGACCGGCGAACACCGAGGCACTCGCCGCTTTCACCGAGGGGCGGCCCGCGGACGCATCGCAACTCCCTGCCGATCACTGACAGCCCTGCGTCGATTCACCCGATTCGACCGCACCTGGCCTAGCGTGGGGACATGGATTCGATCGGCTTGCGGATAACCCTGTGTCTGACGTTCGTGATCGCCGGTATCGCGATCACCTGGACCTCACGCGCGGCCGCCACCGGACGCCTTGGGAGGAACTCTCTCGCGGGCATCCGCACCCCGACGACCATGCACAGCGACGAGACCTGGTCCGCTGCACACGGCGCGAGCAGGCCGTGGACCGATATCGGCGGCGGACTCGCGATCGTCGCCGGCCTGAGCGCACTGATCCCGATGTCCGAAGCGATGCTCACCGCTCTCGGCTTCGCCGGCGCCGCGTGCCTGTTGGGGTTCACCCTCGGCGGAGCCTGGGTCGGAGTACGAGCAGCGCGCGAGGTGGCTTCGGACGACGACACCTCAGAGGCAAGTCGCACCATGGAGCATTGACTCGAACATCAGTTCGAACTAAACTCGGGTCATGAATCCGGGGGGACTCAATTCGCTGGTAACGGTCACCGCACCGCGACCAGAAGACGTGCACACGCTGCCAGAAATCCTGCTGGTACAAACCGGCCTCGACATCTGCCACGCGATCGAACAACTCGAAGCACTACGCGCAGCCACCATCGCCGAAATCGACGAGCGCGCAGTCTCGTTCGACACCCTCGGATTTCGCAGTGTCAAGCAGTGGCTGGCCGCGAACTCACTGTTGGAGGTACCGGCCGCCGCACGCATCCTCGCATTGGGCCGGATGCTGAGCCGGCAACCCGAGATCGCCGACGCCTTCAACGCCGGAGATGTATCGGCCGAGCATGCTTCGTTGATCGGGAAGTTCTGCGAAACCCCGCCGCGCGGCATGCCCATGGAAGCGCTCGATTCGTGCCGGAAAGTGTTGCTGGACGCCGCGTCCGGCCCCGCCGCAACCACCACGACCGTCCGCACCTGCATCTCCCGGCTGGAGCGGATCTTCGAATCCGACGAACTCCCACCCAGCGAAGACACCGAACACAACGAATTCCACGCCTCCAAAACACTCAACGGCCGCGTCTCCGTCAAAGGTGACCTCGACGCCGTCACCGGCGAGATGCTCCTGACGGCACTCTCGGCACTGACCAAACCGAGGAATCTTCTCGACGACCCCGCCGAAAAACGCACCCCGGCACGGCAGCGGGCGGACGCATTCGCCGAGATCCTGCGCCGCTACCTCGACTCCGGCGACGCCCCCACCGAGGGCGGCGAGCGGCCCCACCTGTCACTCCATGTGAACGCCAGCGATCTCGCCCGCAGCAAGTCGGCTCACGAGTGGACGCATCCGAACGAAGGGTCGGACCTGTTCGGCGACAAAGACATCGCACGCCTACCCCACACCGGGCCCCTGTCGATCGCCACCGCCCGACGGCTCGCCTGCGACTGCCACCTCACCCCCATCGTCATGGACGACGGCGTCCCCCTGAATCTGGGGCGCACCAGCAGGACCGTGTCGAAGAAACAGCGCCGCGCCCTGATCGCCCGCGACCACGGCTGCGCCTTCCCCGGCTGCGGCGCACCACCCGCACACTGCGAAGGCCACCACATCAAACATTGGGCAGACGGCGGACCCACCGACCTCGACAACCTCGTCCTACTCTGCCGCTACCACCACACCTTGCTGCACCACAGCCACTGGGAAGTCCACATAGGCCCGGACAGAAAGCCGTGGTTCACCCCACCCAGCACCGTCGACCCGCACAAAAAGCCCGTCCCCGCACACGGCCGAGCCGGACCCCGCGCGGCCTGATCGACGCCTGCGCGCGGACGTGCACAGGCGCGTGACCACGCAGCGCCGAATCGGGTATACCCCCTCAGGGTATTCTATGTGGGGTTCCGCGAGTACCGAGTTCGAAGAGAAGGGCAGCTTCCATGTCATCGACGGTCGGCATGATCCGCGCTATCGCCTCACATCCCGGTGTCCGAGCAGCAGCGCGATGCGTGGCATTGTGCGCGCTGAGCGCCGCGCAGCAAGGTGTCGTGAGTGAGAAGTCCACCCGGCGAACGCGATCGGTGAACGGCTGCGGCAGCAACGGCTGACGGAGCAGGGCGCTTGCAGAGAACCTGCGGTGGCGTCGACGGCTGCCACCGCAAAGATGGCGCTCGCCGCCTCAGCCCTGCGGTGGTTGCGATTCCGCAGCGGCTGCTGCATCGTCCCGGAGCACCCTGGCCGACTCGGCGAACTTCCGAACCTGGGCGTCCTGCCACACGTGCGCCTGAGTACCTCCGCCCAGGACGCGGCTCGCGAGGGCCGACGACGTCGCGATCGGGACGTCGCTGCCGGCGATCACGATGTTGCCGTCGCGTTTGCCCTTGAGCATCGCCGGGTCCGCGATGATCGCGGTGTGCTCGAACACCTCGCCGATGGTCGCCGCCTCGGCCCGGGCGCCACGCAGGTCCGGGGTATCACCGCAGTTGACGACGTAGATTCCGCCCGGCGCGAGCACACGGCGTGCCTGGCGGGTGAACTCGAGGGTGGTCAACGGACGTGGGGTGCTGTTGCCCGCGAACACGTCCCGGACGATCACATCGCGGCTGTCCTCGGTGAGCGTCTCGGTCACCGCCCGCGCCTCCCCCACCCGCACCCGCAGGAGCGGCGCGCGGGGCAGGTCGAACCACTCCCGCACCAGCACGGCGAGTCGGCCGTCCAGCTCGACGACCACCTGCCGCGCATCGGGGTACAGGGACGCGAAGGCCCGCGCGAGCGTGCAGGCCCCACCGCCCAGGTGGAGTACACGCAGTTTCGACGACGAATCCCACTGGGAAAGAACCAGTTCCGAGATCCACCGCATGTAGTCGAACGCCAGCGTTCGCGGATCGGCGAGATCGATGTGGGAACTCGGCTCACCGTTGATCCGCAGGATCCAGCTCTGCTGGTCGAACGGATCCTCCTCGAGCTCGCAGTTTCCCGTATCGATCTCGTAGGTGCCGGCGACAGGCCCGCCGTCGCCACGAGGATCGCGGCCCTCGCTCCTGCGGCCGCCCCGCTGCCTGCCCATCGACGCCATCCCTGCTGCTCACCAGCGCCGCAACCTCAGCAGACGCTCGGATACCAGGGTAGCGGTGGGCGGCAGCGGGACGGCCGCCGGATTCCCCTCCCCTCAGACCGTCGCCGGACGGCTCGCCTCGACGACCTCCCCGATCCACGGCAGCACCGCGTCGCGCACGGTGACGGCACGCGGCAGCAGACCGTTGGCGTGCAACAGGTCGGCCGCACGCTGCTGCTCGTCGAGGAACTCATCGGTCACCGCGCCGATCCCGAAGGGTCGTCCGCGCAGCGCCTGTTCCCATCGGTCCAGGTCGGCCGTACCGCCACGACGCTCCGCGTCCTCGACGAAGAAGCGCGCCGCTTCGCGCGGATTCGCCACGATCCAGGCGTCCGACTCCTGCAGCGCCGCGATCACCGCCTCGAGCTCCGGGCGGCGGGTCTCGGCGAACTCCCGCCGCACGAACCACAGCGACGGGTGGCTGAACAGTCCGTCAGTGTCGACGAGGGTCCGCACCTTCGTCTGCGCCTCCACTTCGGCCAGGCCCGGGTAGGCGCCGACCCACGCATCGATCTCCCCGGCGAGGAGCGCGGCTCCGCCGCGGTCGACGTCGACGTCCACCGGGACGATGTCCGACCACGTGAGGCCGTCGCGGTCCAGTGCCAGCAACACCAGGGTGGTCTGCCACGAGCCGTGCGCGACACCGACCCGCTTGCCGCGCAGGTCCGAAACCGTCCGGATCCCGGACTCCGACAGCGCGACCAGCCGGCCGTTCTCGACCCGCGGTCCCGAGATGCCGACGTACACGAGGTCGCGGCCCTGACCGAGACCGGTGATCGGCGGAGTGAAGCCGGTGCCGATGACGTCGTAACCGCCGGCCTCGAAGAGCCAGTCCGAGTGCAGCGTCGGCAACCCGTGCCGCGGATCGACCCGCTGCGGCGCGGGCAGCTCACGCAGGTCGACCCACTCGACGTCCGGCAGGCGGAGTTCGAGCAGTCCGTTGTGGCGCAGCGCGAACAGGGAGTTGTTGTTCGGGAAGTACCCGACTCGAATCGTCATGGGAATGCTCCTGACTGTCCGGGCTCAGACGAGTCCGCGGCGGCGGGCCTCGTCGAGCAGGCCACTGCGGCCCCACTGGGCGACCAGATTGGTGGCATCGAAATCGACGGTGCCGCCGACCAGTTCGCCGAGCGCCTGGTACTGCGCACCCTCCTCGAGCAGCACCACGAACTTGGCGAGCTCGAGCAGTCCGGCGCGGCCGATGACGTTGACGCCGCCGTTGGCCTCGAAGATGGCGACGAGATCCGGGTCGTCGACGAGGCGGTCGAGGATGAAATCGCCCGGCGACTGGCTGCGGTCGATGTGCGGTGGGATGTCCCGCGAGAGCGTCAGGCGCTGCGAGGCTGCGTACTTGATGCGCAGCGTGCGGTGGGTCTGCGCCCACCCGCCCAGCCACGGGGTGTGCACGTGCACGATCGACGTGATCTCGGGGTGCTCCCGAAACACCTTGGCGTAACCGGTGACGAAGCCTGCGGGTCCGTCGCCGGACAGCACCTCGCCGTCGAACGTCGCGAGAATCGGCTTCGCACTGCGGTCCTCGGCCCACGGTCCGGGTTCGTTGAGCGCGACCGCCAGTTCCTCGCCGGGCACGCGCTCGACGAAGTTGACGGTGCCGTTGGCGGAGACGGTGCCGGTCTCCCGGAACACCCGGAACGCGGTGTCGGCGGCGCGGCGGGCGTCGTCGACGAACGCCTCGATCGCGGGAGTGATTCGAACTTCGGTGCTGGTCATGGGACTGCTCCTATCGGACGGAAAGACTGCGGACCGGGGTGGGCGTGGTGCGGCGCAACAGCGGCAGCACCTCCTCGCCCACGCGGTAGGCCTCTTCGAGGTGGGGGTTGCCGGCGAGGATGAAGGCGTCCACGCCGAGATCGATCAGCTGGTCGAGGCGCTCGGCGACCTGCTCGTAGCTGCCTACGAGCCCGAACGCCGGTCCCCCGCGGATGAGACTGAAGCCGCACCACACGTTGGGTTGGACCTCGAGGTCGCGATAACCGGTGATGGTCTCCGGCACCCAGCCCGCGATGCGGGCAGCTCCCACCGAATCACCCTGCGCGGCGCGATTGGCGGCCTCACGATCGACGAACGCCCACCCCTTCTCGATCTCGGCCCACGCCGCTTCCTCGGTGTGCCGCGCGACGACGTCGATGCGCACCGCGAACTTCGGAGTTCGTCCGAGCTTCGCGGAATGCTCGCGGACACCGTCGAACTTGGCGCGCAGGTCCGCGAACGGCTCGAGCCAGGACAGGTAGTAGTCGGCGTGCGCGCCCGCCGCCGCGACCGCCGCACCGGACGACCCCGAGAAGAACACCTCCGGGAACGGCTGGCCCGCCAGCAGCGGTGGCAGTGCGGCACCTTCGGTGCGGAAGAAGCGTCCGTCGTAGTCGAACGGCGTCCCGTCCCACACCCCGCGCAGCACGTCGAGGAACTCGGTGGTGCGCGCGTAGCGGTCGTCGTGCGCGACCTTGTCACCCCACCACAGCTGCGGTGCTCCCCCGCCGCCGCTGATGATGTTGTAGACGAGCCGGCCGCCGGTGGCACGCTGCAGGCTCGCCGACATCCGTGCCGCCTGCACGGGATGCAGGAACCCGGGCTGGAACGCCACCATGAACCGGTACGTGTCGCTCTCCCGCGCCAGCGCCGACGCCGCCGCCCACGGGTCCTCGGTGATCGGGAACGACGGGAGCAAACCCCCGACGAATCCGGCCGACTCCGACGCCTTCACCACCGCCGCCATGTGGTCGATGTAGCTGTACCCGTCGAGTTCACCGCCGCGGATCGCCGGGGCGATGTTGCCGGGACCGTGCCCGCCCGCGTGTCCACGGTTGTAGCGGCGCGGAGTGCGCAGCGACGCGTGGTCGCCCTCCATCCCGATGCGCCAGTAGAAGTCGGTGCTCATGCGGAGATCTCCTGTCCAGCGAGCGTGCGGCCGGCGGGGTCGACGAGGTGCAGCAGGTGTTCCCCGACGCGGTGCAGTTCCTCGAGGTGCGGGTGTCCGGTGAGGACGAAGACCTCGACACCGTCTTCCCGGTAACGCGACAGGGCCTGCGCCACGTCCTCGTAACTGCCGACCAGTCCGATCTGCTGCCGGTAGCCGATGCGGTCGAAGCCGGCCCAACGGGATCCGTCCAACGCGAGCGCGCGCACGTCGGCCGCCGTCGCTTCGGGATGCACCTCACGCCACTGCCGGAGGACCCGGGCCCAGGCCTCGTCGGCGTCCTCGCGGGCGACGATCGGGAGTTCGAGCCCGACGCAAACCTCGCGTCCGAATTCGGCTGCGGTGCCGCGTAGTTCGGAGGCCACGGCGGCGATGCCGTGCGACTGCTCGTCCAACAGGTGCACGTCGCCGTGCTCGGCCGCCAGTGCGATCGCCTCGGGGGACGTCCCGGACAGATACACCGTGGGTGCAGGCAATCCGGAGAGGATTCCGCGGAAGCCGCCGTCGATCACGTCGTAGAACTCGCCCGCGAACTCGAAGCCGGTGCCCCCGAAACGCCCCGGTAGCACCTGCTGCTCGTTCCACACACCGCGTGCGACGGTAAGGAACTCGCGGGCCCGACGGTAGCGGTCGGTCCCGGTGACACCGTCGCCGCGCGAACGCGCATCATCGTCGTCGACGTCCACCCGCACTCGCCAGTCGAGCCGCCCCGCGGACAGCCGCTGCAGCGTCGCCGACAGCTTGGCCGCGTACACCGGGGTGCCGAACGCCGGATGGAACTCGACGGTGACGCGGGCGTGCCGGGTCTGGCGCAGAGCGGTGCCGGCCACCACCCACGAGTCGTCCCCCTCGGGGTCGTACGGAACCACGACGCCGTCGAGACCGGACAGCTCGGCAGCAAGGATCGCCTGGTCGAGGAAGTCGAAACCGTCCCGACGTTCGGACACGGCGCCGACGTGCCGGCCGTCGCCGCGTACCGGCAGCTCCCACAGGAACTCGGTCACGATGCCACCTTCCGTTCGGATGCGAGCAGCTCACGGGCCTGGGCCAGCGGCTCGGGTGCCGCCCACGATGCGAGATCGAAGTCGGTGGCCAGGAAGCCGTGCGTGTAGAGGAACTGCTTCTGGACGTCGAGCAGCTCGAGCCGGTCGGCGTCGAGCGTCGGGTGCAGGTCGCGGTGGAACGTGTCGCCGTACGCGGCCTCGACGCCGGCCGCCCCCGAGTTCGTCTCCCGGGCCAGGACGTCGCGGACCTCGTCGAGGTTGCCGGCGGCCCAGTCGGCGGCCCGCAGCGTCTGCGCGAGGAACGCGGTGACCAGCTCGGGCCGGGACTCGAGCAGGTCGGCGTGCACCGTGATCGGCCGCGGGGTGCCGTTGTTGACGCGCAGCCGCTTCGATGCGGTGGCGTCGAGGTCGACGGCGACCTGCAGACCGTGTTCGCGGGCCACCTCCTGCGCCCGCGCGCCCTTGACGTAGATCGCATCGACATCGCTCTGCAGCAGGGCCTCGACGCCCCACGTGGTGGTGCGTGACCGGGATCCGGTGCGTACCTGCGGGTTCGGCTCGGCCGGCACCTCGACGGTGATGACGTCGGCGAACGTGAGACCGCCCAGGCGCAGCGCCGACGCGAAGCCGTGCAGTGCCATCGCCCGCGGGAAGCTGCGGGCCCGGTCGTCCGCCCACGCGGGGATACCGATGCGCAGACCCGCCAGTTCCGCGGGGGAATCCAGGGATGCGGCCGGTCCGACCAGGATCGCCTGGGATTCGTCGATCCACGTCAGTCCGACGAGCCGGGTCGGTGCACCCTCGGCCCGCGCCGCGAGCGCGGGCACGTTGCCGCCCTCCCGGATCAGACTCGGCAGCCCGTGGTCGAAATGCCTGCCGGCCAGTTCGGCGTCGGCGTCCTGCAGGATGCCGAACCGCAGCCCGGCGTCGTCGGCCGTCTCGGACAACCAGCCCAGCGAATTCGCGAGCCCGCTCGCGGTCGGGACGGGGCACCGTGTGTACCAGAGGGTGTCGAGGGGTGATGCGATGGTCACGGGGTACTCCTTCCGGGGTGGTGAGTGGCGTCTCTGCCGACGCCGAGCTCAGCGAGGAACGCCGCGCGGTAGCGCAGGGCCTCGGGGTCGTTGCGATCGCGGGGACGTGCGAGGTCGATGTCGACATCGACCGCGAACGATCCCTCGTTGAGGATCAGCACGCGATCGGCGAGACGGACGGCCTCGTCGACGTCGTGGGTGACGAGCAGGACAGCGGGCCGGTGCCGAGCGACCAGATCGCCGACCAGGTCCTGCATCTGCAGGCGGGTGAGGGCGTCCAGCGCGGCGAACGGCTCGTCGAGCAGCAGCAGTTCCGGCTCGCGGACCAGTGCCCGAGCCAGCGCGACTCGCTGCGCCTCACCACCGGACAGCGTCGCCGGCCAGTCCCGCTGCTTGCCGGCCAGACCGACCTCGCCGAGCGCTTTGGTCCCGGCCTGCTTCACCGCTGCGCCGCGGCGCTGCCCCACGACGACGTTGCCGAGAACACGCTTCGACGGGATCAGCCGCGGTTCCTGGTAGACGACGGTGCGCTGGTGCGGGACGAGGATCTCGCCGCCGTCGGGCCGTTCGAGTCCGGTGAGCAGGCGCAACAATGTGGTCTTGCCGGTGCCGCTGGGACCGAGCAGCACGACGAACTCGCCGCGATGAATGGTGAGGTCGACGCCGCCGAGGATCGTCTTGTCGCCGAAGCTCTTCCGGACTCCCTGCAGCCGCACCGCGACCGGTTCCCCGGCGCGGCGGGCGGCAGCGGTCGTCGCCGTCCGCTCCCGCTCCGCGAGCGGAGGCAGGGGGGCCTGCGCCGCGCTCATCGGACCACCGCCAGGCGACGCCAGGGCATCGCGAAGCGTTCGACGACCCGCACGATCGCGTCGAAGACCAGACCGAGGGCCGCGTACAACACCACGCACAGCACCATGTAGTCGGTGCGGTTGTACTCCTGCGCCAGCGTGACCAGGTAGCCGATGCCCTCGCGGGTGCCGACCTGTTCGGCGGCGATGAGTCCGGTGATGCTGAGCGACAGGCAGATCCGCAGTCCCATCAGCACGCCGGGCAGCGCGGCCGGGAGGATGGCCTCGGCGACCAGGCGCCAGCCGGTGAGTCCGAATCCGCGGGCGGCCTCGACCATCTTGCGGTCCACGTTGCGGACGCCGAGGTACGTGTAGGCGTACATCGGTGCCACCGTCGCGACCGCGATGAGGACGACCTTGAACGTCTCGTCGATCCCGAACCACGCGATGAACAGCGGCACCAGCGCGAGGAAGGGGACGGCCCGGTTGATCTGCATCGTCGAATCGATGAGCTCCTCACCGAGCGTCGACAGCCCCGACAGAACCCCGAGCACCAAGCCGATGACGGTGCCGAAGAAGACACCGATCGCGGCCCGCTGCAACGACGCGAGCGAGAAGTCGACCAGCTGGCCGGTGGAGTACAGCTCGGCGAACGCGTCCCACACCTTGACCGGCGAGGCCAGCACGGCCTCGGAGATCAGGCCGGTGGCGGATCCGATCCACCACCCTGCGACCAGCACCGCGGGCACCAGCAGACGCAACGGCAGCGACAGCCACGCGGGTCGGCTGCGCTGCCGGCGGTACGCGGGGGTCTCGAGCTCGAGCCCCGCCGCCGCGCTCGGGCGTCCCGCGTCCTTCAACGTCGCGGTCACCGTCAGGCTCCCGGCTTCGACGCGACCGCACCCTGCAGGTCGAACGTCAGGTCGGCGGCGGTGAGCTGCCGCTGGATGACGCCGTTTCGGTAGAACAGGTCGACCACCGACTGTAGATCGGCCTCGTCGGCCGCGGTCGGGTAGCGGAAGTCCGTGACCTGGCCGCCGAGCGCGATCGCGTCGTCGAGGCGCTGACCGCTCAGTGCGCGCGGTCCGGCCTGCTCGAAGACGTTCTCGAACGCGGCCGGATTCTCGCGCTGACGGCGGGTGAGGTCCTTGGTGACCTCGAGGAACTTCTGCACCACCTCGGGATGCTCCTGCAGCACCGCGGTCCGGCCGGCGATGATCGTGTTGTCGACCGACTTGATGTCACCCTCCGTGACGATCTCCTTGGCGCCCTTGGCCTTCGCCTCCTGGTACGGCGCCAGGAACGACGCCCACGCGTCGACCTGTCCGGTCGAGAACGCCGATGCCGCGTCGGTCTGCTGCAGCGGCACCCGTTCGACCGAGTCGATCGGGATGTTCGCCTCGGTGAGCGCCTTGAGGACGATGTACTCGCCCTTGGCGGCCGGGTTCACCGCGACCCTCTTGCCCTTGAGGTCCTCGAGCGACGAGATCCCCGACGCGGCGGTGGCGACGATGCCGCTCTGATCCTTGTTGTACGGATCCGACGTCGCGAAGATCCGGACGCCGACGTCCTTGGACAGCGCGCCGACCACCGGGCTGTACGCGCCGGTCTGGATGTCCAGTTCACCCGTGTTGAACAGTTTGAGGTTGGAGCTGAATCCCGGTGTGGTCTTGACCCATTCGATCTTGGCACCGAGCGGGGCGAGCGCACGGTCGAAGTCTCCGTCGCGCTTGCCGACCGCGATCGCCCCGGAGTTGCCCGGGTCGTACACCTTGAGGGTGAAGCTCTGACCGGCCGGAGCGTCGGCGGACGCCGACGCCTCTTCGCCGCCACACGCGACGACCATACCCGCCAGGGGAACGAGCGCGAGCGCGAGAGCGGCTCGGGGCAGTCGGCGCATACGGAACATCGGGCACTCCTCGGAGGAAGGGAACACATGAAAAGCGAACGCGCCACATCGATTCGACGGCGTGGTGCGGGGGTGGCGGTGAACAACGTTAGGACCGAACGGTCGAGATTCCACCGTTTGCCTTTTACGTGAACACAATGCTTGACACACAGGGGAATTCGTGTCGTCCGGGCCGACAGAGGTTCACATCGCAAGTGGTCCGGTTTAGACTCGCCTGGAGCGGTGAATCGTGATCCCGCGTCGGACATGGGCGCGGGCCCACCCCGAACCGAACGATGGGCGTTCGATGGAACAAACAGGCAGTACCCCGCACAACACCCCCCACACCGGTCACGGATCCGGCAACGGGTCGATGTCCTTGACCGGCGGCGCGGTGCGCGCAGTCTCCGGCATCGCCGAGGTGACCACGTCGTCCATCGGCGCGCTGGGCGGCGCCGCCGTGGGAGGCCTCGTCGGCGGTGTCCGCGGTGCCGTCGGAGGCGTCGCCGGCGGCACCCGCCGCGGCCTCGAGCGGGGCAGCCACTCCACACCCGCCGCGGTGCTGACGATGGCCGCGGCCGGCGCCGTCGGACTCGTCGAATGGCCGGTGGTCCTGACCGTCGGGGGCGCCGCGCTCGTGCTGCGGCAACTGCACGAGCGCGGCGCGCCCACCGACGGCTCCCGCGCGGACGAGGCCGGCGCGGAGGACGACAGCGCAGCGAAGTCCTCCGCCTCGCGGCCGCCGGGACGTGCCACTTAGGTGCGGATTCCGGGGGTCGGATCACTCGTCGAGCAGGCTCGCAGCCTTCCCGGACGGACGGCGCACGCCGCGATCACAACCGTCACGGTGGGAACCGCCGCGACCGCCGGAGTGCTCACGGGCGTGTTCGCGCCCCCGACCCGATCCCGCGACGCGACAGCCGATGTTCTCCCCCGGGTGCCGACCGCGTGGGACGACGGGGTGCTCTCGGCGCGCGTCATCGCGCTGGCCGCCCACTCGGTAGGGTTCGGGGCCGCGGCCACCGGCCGCCTGTTCCGGGTGCCGCGGCTACCGTCCGCGGTCGCCGCACCGATCGTCCTACTCGACTATCAACCCGCGCTGCGCCGATTGCTCGAGGCGGGCATCGGGCGTCCGCGCACCGACCTCCTCCTCTCGACCCTCACCGCCGCGAGCTTCACGCTCGTGCAGGCGCCGCCCCCGCTCGCGATCGAGGCCCTGCTCCGCGCCTCCGTGGTCGGCGAGGTGCTGGCCAACCGGCGCGCGTGGCTACGGAGCACGCACCGCCCGGTGCCCGAAACCGCGGCCCCCGACCTCGCCGCGGCCGGACCGGTGGACCGTCACCTCGAGCGCGCGGCGTGGGCACAGTTGGGCGGGATCGCGGCGGTGGGTGCGGCCACCGGGAGCGTCCGAGCGGCGGGAACGGCGGCGCTCGTCACCGCACCCAAGGCGGCCCGCACGGCCCGCGAGTCGTTCGCGAGCACCCTGGGCCGCGGACTGGCCGACGACCACGGTGTGCTGTGCCGCGGGCCCGACGTGCTGCGCCGGCTCGACGCCGTGACCGCGCTGGTCGTCGATCCGCGTGCGCTCCTCACCGCGGACCTGCGGGTGAGCCGGATCCGCGGCGTCGACGACCACCGCCGCGCGGCGGTGTGGGAAGCGGCACGGACGGCGATCGAGTCGGGAGAACTCGACACCGGATGGCACTCCCTGGCCGGCATCGACAACGCTGCCGAACCCGGAGACGATCCCGACGCCGCCGTGCTGATCTCCCCCGTCCGCGACGCGCTGGCGGGCGCCGTGCTCGAACAGGCCCGCCAAGCGGGCATCACCGTGCACTCCGTCGACGACGAGGCGCTGGGCACGTTGCGCTCGGCGTTCGACGACCTCGGAAAGCCCGGCGATTCCACCGATTCCGACCTCCGGTCGACCGTCGAACGCCTGCAGGAATCCGGGGCGACCGTCGCCGTGCTGAGCGTCGACTGCCCCCGAGCCGTGCTCGCCGCCGACGTGAGCCTGGCCCTGCGCCCGGAATCGGCGGCGCCGGCGGATCTGCTGGTGCCGGATCTGGGGGCGGTCTGGCGCATCCTGCGCGCACTGCCCGCCGCCCGCACCGCGAGTCGGCGCGGCATCGAGATCGCTTCCGGCGCGTCACTTCTCGGCTCACTGCTGATGATCCCGGGGACCCACGGGCGCGGCCCGGGGCCCGTCAGTGTCGGCGCCGGTGCGGCCCTGTGGACCGGGCGCAGCCTCGCCCGCGGCGTGCTCCGCGCGGAGCCGCCCCGCCCGAGCCCGCAGCACGACTGGCACGCGATGTCGGTCGACAGGGTGCGCCGGACCGTCGGGTCGCCGCCGCCGAGCCGTGCCGCTGCGGGTCCCGGACGGATCGGCACGACGGTCGGCCGACTCCGCGGTCCCGCCTCCGGTGTGTGGGACTTCGGCCGGTCTCTGCGCACCGAACTGGCCGATCCGCTCACCCCGATCCTGGCGACCGGTTCGGCGGCCAGTGCCGTGCTCGGGTCTCCCGTGGACGCGATCCTCGTCGGGACGGTTCTGGTCGGCAACGCCGCGCTGTCGGCGGCCCAGCGCCTGCATGCCGAACGGCTCCTCACCCGTCTGCTCGCAGGCCAGGACGCCCCGGCACGACGGATCCGCCCGGGCACCGACACCACCGAGTCGGTCGATGCCGCGCTGCTCCGGCCGGGCGATGTGATCGTGGTCCGGCCCGGTGAAGTGGTGCCAGCCGACGGACGACTCGTCGAGGCGGACGGGGTCGAGGTGGACGAGTCGTCGCTCACCGGCGAGTCGATGCCCGTCGACAAGCAGACCGACGCGACTCCCGGTGTGCCGCTCGCGGAACGGACCTGCATGCTGTTCGCCGGCACGACCGTGCTGACCGGCACCGCGACGGCCCTGGTCACGGCCGTCGGCGACGACACCGAGACCGGCCGGGCCGCGGCCCTGTCCCCCGCGCCGGTCCGGAAGGTGGGCCTGCAGTCGCAGTTGCGCGCGCTCACCGACCGGGTGCTCCCGGTCAGCATCGGGGGTGGCGCGCTGGTCACCGCCACGTCGATGCTGCGCGGCGGGGGCCTGCGCTCCGCGGTCACGAGCGGCGTGGCGGTGGCGGTCGCCGCGGTCCCCGAAGGGCTTCCGCTCGTCGCGACGCTGGCACAGCAGGCGGCCGCGCGCCGGCTGACCCGCGCCTCGGTGCTCGTGCGCACCCCACGGTCGGTCGAGGCCCTCGGCCGCGTGGACGCTGCATGTTTCGACAAGACCGGAACCCTCAGCCAGGACCGGCTTCGGGTGACGCAGATCCGTCCGATCGGCACGTGCGACGGCGCCCGGGTGGTCCGTGCGGCCGCCCGGACGTCGGTGACGCCGGACGGGCGCACCGCCGCGCACGCCACCGACCGCGCCGTCGTCGAGGCCGCCGAGGCGACCGAGGAAGGAGCGGAGGCACCGGTCTCGGACGTGGTCCTGCCGTTCCGCGCCGGACGGCCGTACGCGGCGGCGCTGCACGGCACCGAGCTGCTCGTCAAGGGTGCCCCCGAGGTGGTTCTGGCCGCGTGCACCGGTGCCGCTCCCGACGCGCTCGAAACGATCGTCGACGACGTCCGGGCGATGGCGGAGGACGGTCTGCGGGTGATCGCGGTGGCCCGACGCACCGTGCCCGACGACGCGGTCGCACGGGCCGCCGAGGACCCGGACGTCGTCGAATCCCTGTGCGGCCGTGGACTCGAACCGCTCGGACTGTTGGGTCTGTCCGACACCATCCGCCCCGAGGCGACCGACCTGCTGCCCGAACTCGAGGACCGCGGCGTGTCCGTGCGGTTGATCACCGGGGACCATCCGGTGACCGCGGCCGCCATCGCCCGGGACCTGGGACTGGACGTGGACGCCGACGACGTGATGAGCGGGAGCGAATGGGAGTCGCTCTCCCATCGGCGGCAGGAGGCCGCGGTCCACGAGCGGCGGGTGTTCGCCCGGATGTCCCCCGAGCAGAAGGTGCAGATCGTGCAGACGCTCGAACGTTCCGGGAGCGTGTGCGCGATGGTCGGCGACGGTGCCAACGACGCCGCCGCCATCCGCGCCGCGAGCATCGGGATCGGGGTGACCTCCCACGGCAGTCACCCGGCCCGCAGCGCCGCCGACATCCTGCTGATCGGCGGGCACGTCGACGCCATCCTCGATGCCGTCGACGAGGGCCGGCAGCTGTGGCAACGCGTCCAGTCGGCGGTCGCGGTCCTGCTCGGCGGGAACGCGGGCGAGGTGGCGTTCGCGTTGATCGGCAGCGCGATCGGCGGCCGGGCTCCGCTCAACGCGCGGCAGCTGCTGCTCGTGAACCTGTTCACCGACGCGCTACCCGCCGCGGCGCTCGCCGTGAGCCCGCCCAACCGCAATCACGCCTACGACGGCCGCGGACCGGACAGCGCCGCACTGTGGCGGACCGTCGCGATCCGCGGGACCGCGACAGCCGCCGGCGCCGGCGTCGCGTGGGGCATCGCCTCGCTCACCGGGCGGCCGCGGCGAGCGTCGACGGTGGGACTCGTGGCGTTGGTCGGCGCCCAACTGGGGCAGACACTGATCGACTCCCGCAGTCCCCTCGTGGTCGCGACCGCCGCGGGATCGCTGGCGGCGCTGGCCGGGGTGGTCAGCGTTCCCGGGCTGAGCCAATTCCTCGGATGCACGCCCCTGGGACCGGTCGCGTGGGCGCAGGCGCTGGGCCCGGCGGTGGGCGCGACGGCTGCCGCCGCGCTCGCCCCGCACGCCCTCGCGTGGTGGTCGGCGCGCGACGGCCGGGGTGGTCAGTCGACGACGAGAACCCCGGTCCGCAGCAGCACCGCGTACGCGTGGCGCAACGGCGGTGTGAGTACGGAGGTGACCACACCGGTCAACGGATCCGGTCCCGACGGGCGGACGGCCGAGGCGAACGCGGAGAGCGTGGATAACGAAACGATCACGACTCCCACGATGACGGGCCCAGGTGTACGGCAGGTGAACGACGAGGATGGGCAGGACGAACGATGACCGAAGCAACGCTCGACCGCGGCGCCGACCGGGCGTCGCGCAGCGGGGGATCCCCCGGCTCCGGAGCGCACGACTCGTCAGCGCACGGTCCAGGTTCGCACCGGGACGCCCTCGAACGCATCGCGCAGGGATCACGGTTCGCGATCCGCCTGCCGCTCATCGGCGACGTCGGTGTCCCCAAGCCGGAACAACTCGCCTACCTCGGCGCCCTCGGTCTGCTCGCGGCGTTCGAAGTGATCGACTGGCCGGTCGCGCTGGCGATCGCGGTCGGCCACGCGCTCGCCGAGGACCAGCGGCACCGGGCACTGCGCGAGGTGGGCGAGGCACTCGAGAGCGCGTGACCCCGGATCACGACCGCAGGTGCGCGAGCACCGCGAGGACGCGGCGATGCCCGCTGTCCGACGCCGCGAGCCCGAGCTTGGCGAAGATGTTGCCGATGTGCTTGCTCACCGCGGTGTCGCTCACCACCAACCGGCGCGCGATGTCGCCGTTGCCGAGACCCTCGGCCATCAGTCCCAACACCTCGGACTCGCGCGGCGTGAGGCTTCGGATCGGATCGTCGGCGCGCCGCCGGCTCATCAGCTGGGAGATCACCTCGGGATCCATCACGGTGCCGCCGCCGACGACGCGCCGGAGGGCGTCGACGAACTCCTCGACCTTGCCGACCCGTTCCTTGAGGAGATAGCCGACCCCGCCCGCACCTCCGGAGAGCAGATCACCGGCGTAGCGGTCCTCGACGTACGCCGACAGCACCAGCACGGGGAACCCCGGCCGCCGACGCCGGGCCTCGATCGCCGCCTTCAGTCCCTCGTTGGTGAAAGTCGGGGGCATCCGCACATCCAGGACCGCGCCGTCGGGCGGATCGGACTCGAACGATTCCAGGAATTTCTCCGCGTCGTCCACCGCCGCCGTCACCTCGATCCCGACGCTGCCCAGCAGGAGCGCGAGCCCCTCCCGCAGCAGGGCGTCGTCCTCGGCGATCAGAATCCGCACGGTAGTTCCACCTCGAGTCTCGTCGGCCCACCGAATGGGCTGTCCAACGTCACAGTCCCCTCGAACGCTGCCACGCGCCGCCGGATCCCCGCCAATCCGCTACCGGGCCGCTCCACCGCACCGCCGCCGCCGTCGTCGACGACGTCGATCACCATCGTCGCGCCGCCCTCGTCGTCGCGGGTCGCGATGGTCACCTGGACCCGCTCGGCGCCGCTGTGCTTGGCGACGTTGGTGAGAGCCTCGGCGACCACGAAGTACGCCGCGGCCTCGACGGCGGCCGGGGCACGCCGCAGCCCGTCGACGTCGAGCACGCACGACACGGCGCTACGGCCAGCGAGCGCGGAGACCGCACCGCCCAGACCGAGCTCGTCGAGCACGGGCGGGTAGATGTCGTGCACCAGGGTGCGCAGCTCCGACAGCGCGTCCGACGCGGCGTCCTGCGCACGAAGCAGTTGCGGCAGAGCCTGTTCCGGCGCGACGCGCAACGAGCGCTCGGCCAGCCCCAGCATCATCACGACCGCGACCAGCCGGTTCTGGGCACCGTCGTGCAGGTCGCGTTCGATGCGTCGCAGCTCGGCGGCATGCGCGTCGAGCGCCGCGGCACGGCTCGCGGTGAGCGCCGAGACCCGCTCGGACAGTTCGGTTTCCCGCCGCGGGGACAACAACCGCGAGGCCAGCGCACACATGCCCCGCGCCATCACGGGGATCGACCACCAGGCCAGTACCGCGTAGCCGACGGCGAACAACGGCATCGGCGCGGCACCCCACCACGACGTCACGGGGTAGATGCTGCTCACCGGCTCGTCGGGCGGTAGCACCCACCAGTAGAAGGGAATCGCCAAGGTGTTGAGTGCCGCGAGCGGCAGCGCGATCGCCAGCAGGCCCGCCGTCAGGGCCGCGATGGAGTGCACCGCGACCCAGGCGAAGTCGCGTCGAGTGGACGGCGCGACGATCAGACGCCGCAGATCGTCGAAGCCCGGCCGGTCCGGTATCGGCGGGTACCGCTCCCCCACCACCGTCCCGGCATATCGGCCGGCCCGCTGGCGCGCCGACGCGGCCCACCAGCGCAACGCCCGCAGGTACCACGGCAGCGCGAGCCAGCCCACGATGAGCATCAGCGTCGCGGCGATCACCAGACCGACGAACACGAACGCAAACGACACGAGCGCGGCGGCAGCTTCCACCGCGAGGAAGCGGACGGCGCCCCATCGCACCCTCAGTCGTTCGCTCCACGTCATCGGTCCAGCATGCCGCACCGTCCACCCGATGTCGGTACAGCCCGCTACACCATCGGTCGGGCACTTCGATCGGCCGCGACGTCGAGGATCCAGGTGACCCCGAACCGGTCGGTGAGCATGCCGAAGCCGGGCGTCCAAGCCGCCGCGGCGAGCGGTTCGACGATCCGGGCGTCCACCGCCAACCGGTCCCAGTAGTCCCGGACCTCGTCGAGCGTCTGTCCGCGCACGGACACGAAGAACGGCTGATCGGTGACGGTGGTCCCGTTCTCCCGGCGGGTGGATCCCCCGGCCGCCCCGGGGGTGCCCGCGCGGCCGGGAATGTCGTAGGCCATCACCCGGAAGCCGTCTCCGGTCTCGATCTGGCCGAAGACCACGGCGTCGGCACCGGGCGCCTCCCGCGGCATCCCGAGGTCGCCGTAGGTCGCGATCGTGAGATGGCCGCCGAAGACGGTCCGGTAGAACTCGAGGGCTGCGCGGGCGTCGCCGCCGAAGTTGAGGTGAGTGGTCGTGGTGATGCTCATGTCTGCTCCTGGATGAGAACGTGGCGGGCTTGCCCCTGACCGCACCGACCCTCCCAGGGGTATAGGTCGGATTCCGTCCTACAAGGAACTTACGATCGAAGACATGACAGCGGCCACCTCCCGACTCCTCGCGTTGCTGTCGCTTCTGCAGACGCGCCGGGACTGGCCGGGTTCCACGCTGGCCCAGCGGCTCGACATCAGCCCCCGCACGGTGCGCCGGGACATCGACCGGTTGCGGGAGATGGGATACGCCATCCACGCGACGATGGGGCCCACCGGCGGCTACCGGCTGGACGCCGGCAGCGAACTCCCGCCACTGCTGTTCGACGACGACCAGGCCGTCGCGCTGGCGGTGGCCCTGCAGGCTGCTGCCGAGACCGGCGTCGGGATCGAGGAGGCCGCGATCCGCGCGCTGACCACGGTGAGACAGGTGCTCCCCACCCGCCTGCGCCACCGGCTCGACGTACTCGACTTCACGGCGATCCCGGCGGGAAACGGCCCGAGGGACGACGACCCGGTGGCCGCCGATGTGCTGGTGGCGATCTCCACGGCGATCCGTGCGCGCGAGACGCTCCGCTTCGACTACGCGAACGCCGACGGCGCCCGCACCCGCGAGCCGTCACCGCCGCGACGTGTGCAGCCGCACCACCTGGTGACGTCGAATCGGCGCTGGTACCTGGTCGCGTGGGATCTCGAGCGCGAGGCCTGGCGCGTGTTCCGAGCCGACCGCATCAGTCCACGCATCCCCACCGGACCCCGCTTCACGCCCCGCGAGGTCCCCGGGGCCGACGTGGCCGCGTTCGTCTCCGCACGCTTCAAGGGGTCGTCCCACGTGGACGGGTGGCCGTGCCGCGGAAAGGTCGTCCTCCATCGGCCGGCGTCCGACGTCGTGCCCTTCGCGGGCGACGGCGTGGTCGAGGATCTCGGCCCCGACCGATGCGGCCTCGAACTCGGATCCTGGTCGTGGGTGGCCCTCGCGGCCGGCTTGAACCGCTTCGACACCGACATCGACGTCGTCGGACCGCCGGAACTCGTCGACGCGTTCGCCCGGCTGGCAGGCCGCAACGCGCGGACCGCGTCCGGCAGGTCCTGAACCGCCAGGGTGGAGCCAGCTACACCATCGATCGGGTATCGCACGGGATGTTCCGGGAAGCCGCCGCTCCATAGCGTTCCTTCCATGTCCTCCTTCGCTTCCAGCCCACCCTTCGTCGAGAGCCCGCCACGGGCCGCCGTCCGTCTCACCGACGTCACCCGAACGTACGGCTCGGGGCGCACCCGGGTCACCGCACTCGACGACGTCAGCCTCACCCTCGCGCCCGGCAGTTTCACTGCGATCATGGGCCCGTCCGGTTCGGGCAAGAGCACGTTTTTGCACTGTGCCGCCGGCCTCGACCAGCCCACCCGCGGCTCGGTGTGGCTCGGCGACACCGAGATCAGTGCGCTGAAACCCAAGGCACGCACCGTTTTCCGGCGGGATCACATCGGGTTCGTGTTCCAGGCGTACAACCTCATGGCGGCGCTCACGGTCGAACAGAACGTGACGCTGCCGCTGTTGCTCGCCGGGCGCACCGCCGACCGGGCGCATCTCGATCACGTCCTGGACGCGGTCGGACTCGCCGACAAGCGGCACCGCCGTCCGGCCGAGATGTCCGGTGGTCAACAGCAGCGCGTCGCCATCGCGCGCGCGCTCATCACCCAGCCGCACGCGGTGTTCGCGGACGAGCCCACCGGGGCGCTCGACAGCCGCACAGGCCGTCAGGTGCTGGACCTGTTGCGCCGCACCACCACCGAGCTGGGGCAGACGATCGTCATGGTCACGCACGATCCGGTCGCCGCCGCCCACGCGGACCGAGTGGTGTTCCTCGCCGACGGTCGGCTCGTCGGACGGATGGACTCCCCCACCCCCGCCGCGGTCGCCGACCACATGACCCACCTCGGGGAGTGGTGAACGTGGCCGGGCCCCGTCTGCGGACCCTGGCGCGCGCCAACATCCGCGCCCGACGCGGTAGCTTCGCGGCCGTGTTCGTCGCGGTGTTCTGCGCCGCGCTCCTCACGTGCGCGCTCGGCGTGCTGTTCGAATCGGGAATCCGGGGCGGCGTCGCCCCACACCGTTACGCGGGCGCCGACGTCGTGGTCGGGGCGGCGCAAGCCCTCGACGTGCGCGAGGACATCGACCAGCCGTACGTCGAACGGGCGTTGCTGCCGGAGTCCGTCGTCGGCGAACTCGCCGCAATGCCGGGGGTCCGCGGCGCCGTGGCCGACCTCGGCGTTCCCCTCACCACCGACGCCGGCGCACCGCTGGACGCGCACGGGTGGGCATCGAGCGTCCTCGCGCCGTACACGCTGACGTCCGGCCGGGCGCCGGTGTCGCCGGACGAGGTCGTCGTGACCGGGCCGGGCACCGTCGGTGATCGGATCACGCTGCGGCACGGTGGGATCGGCGAAGAGTACGCGGTGGTCGGCATCGCGGCGGCACCCGGCGCCGAACCGGCCGACCGGCAACCGGCGGTGTTCGTGTCCGATGCCCGGATCCGCGGGCTGTGGCCGCACGGCGACCGGGTCGCCGCGGTGGGTGTGCTCGCCGACGAGGGCACCGATGCCGCCGCGCTGGCCGCCCGGGTCCGTGACCACCTGCCCGGGCTCGACGTGCGCACCTACACCGGCACCGCCCGCGGCGACGTCGAATATCTCGACGCCGGTGCGGCCCGCAGCGAACTGATGATGCTGTCCGGATCGTTCGCGGGCCTCGCGATCCTCATCGCGATGTTCGTGGTGGCGAGCACGCTGTCGCTGTCGATCCAGCAGCGCCGACGCGAGTTCGCGTTGCTCCGCGCGATGGGCGCCACACCGGGTCAGGTGCATCGCCTGATCGGCAGCGAGGTGCTACTGGTCGCCGGCGTCGCCGCGCTGCTCGGTGCGGGTCCCGGCTATGCGCTCGCACAGGTCCTCGGGGCACAGTTCGCCGAGGCCGGTGTGTTGTCGTCGGATTTCGCGCTCGCGTACAGCCCGCTCCCGGCCGTGGTCGGGGTTCTGCTGGCCGTCGTCACCGCGCGGATCGCCGCGGCGGTCGCCGCCCGACGTCCGGCCCGCCTGGATCCCACCGAGGCGCTGCGGGAGTCGGCTGTGGAGCCGTCCTCCATCGGTAAGGGCCGACTCGTCACGGGGCTCGTGTTCGGCGCAGGAGGTCTGGCCACGTCGATGCTCCCGGCAGTGCTGCCCGGACAGGCCGCGCTGGCCGGCGCGGGTGCTTCCGCCGTCCTGCTGGTGATCGCGGTGGCGCTGCTGGGCCCGATGCTGGTCGGCGGCGCGGTCCGAGTGTTCGGCGGACCGCTGCGCCGCAGCGCGTCGCCCGCGCTCGTGCTGGCCGCCGCCAACTCCGGGGCCCGGGCCCGCCGTCTCGCCGCCGCCATCACCCCGCTGGCACTCGCCATCGCGATCGGCTCGGTCCAGCTGTTCACGCAGGACACCGTCGCCGCGGCCGCCGACCACCAGTCCCGCGCGGGCATCACCGCAGATCTCGTCGTCACCGCTCCCGCCGGACTCGCTGCCGACCTCGTCGACGCAATCGAAGCGGAACCCGCTGTGCGCGCGGCCAATCCGATCACCCGGACGCAGGCGTTGTTCACGACCGGTGGCGATTCGCCGTCCACCGACCCGTACCCGGTCCAGGGCATCGATCCCGCAGCGACGGACTCCACCCTCGACCTCGACGTCCGCGACGGCGACCTCGGACAGCTGCGCGAGGGCACCGTCGCCCTCAGCACCGACGCAGCATTCTCCATGAGCGCGGGTGTGGGAGATACCGTGCCACTGCGACTCGGCGACGGCACACTCGTCACCCCCACGGTGATCGCGACGTACGGCCGCGGACTCGGCTTCGGCGACGTCACACTCCCTACCCCGCAGGTGCTGGCACACACCACCACAGGACTGACCGACATGCTCCTCGTCGCCGCCGAACCAGGCCGCGTCGACGAGGCCCGGGCCGCGATCACCGCGACGGGCGGCGTCGTGGTCTCCGATCGCGCCGAGTTCGCCGCCGCCGGGCAGGAGCAGCGCCGCACGCAGGCCTGGGTGAGCATCGTGGCACTCGCGGTCCTGCTCGGCTACCTCGCCGTCGCGGTGGTGAACACCCTCGTACTCGCAACCGCCGAGCGAGGCCGAGAGTTCGCGCTGCTGCGACTCGTCGGCGCGAGCAGTCGGCAGGTGCGCGGCATGATGCGCGCCGAGTCGGTGATCGTGGTGACCGTCGCGGCCGTGGTGGGATCGCTCATCGCGCTACCCCCGCTCGCGGGTGTCGCGGCCGCGGTGTCCGGCCGTCCGATCCCGAGCGTCGACCCGCGCGTCTACGCCCTCATCCTCGGGGTGACGGTCCTGCTGGGGCTCGTCGCGATCGCGATTCCGACGCGGACCGCGATGCGCCAGGACCCGGTGACGGCGATCGGGACCCGCGAATAGGAGCGGGAACGCGCGATGGCGCGGCCGGAAAACCGCTCGCGCGGATTCCGGCCGCGCTGTTAGCTTCGACAGCGACGCCCGATCGACCGAAAGCCCGCGCCGTGAGTACCCCCCACCAGACGACGAGCCGACGACTCACGCCGCTGATCCTGCTCAACGTCGCGACGCTGTTCTCGGCGACCGGCAACGGGATCGTGATCGTCGCCCTACCGTGGCTGGTCCTGGAACAGACCGGCCGCGCAACCGACGCGGCGATCGTCGCGGGCGCCGCCACGCTGCCACTGCTGCTCGCGAGCCTGTTCTCCGGCACCGTGGTCGATCGATTCGGACGGCGGCCCACCTCGCTGGTGTCCGACGCGTTGTCCGCACTCTCGGTGGCTGCGATTCCTATCGCCGCGGGCACGGTCGGGCTGTCCGTCCCGGTGCTCGCGGCGCTGGCCGCCCTCGGGGCGACGTTCGATCCCGCCGGCATCTCCGCTCGGGAATCGATGCTGCCTGCGGCGACGAAGGCCGCGGGCTGGCGACTCGACCGCGTCAACAGCCTGTACGAGGCCAACTACAACGTCGCGTACCTGGTGGGGCCGGGTATCGGCGGTGTACTGATCGCGCTGGTGGGACCCGAGAGCACACTGTGGGTCACCGCGGTGTGCTTCGTCCTGTCGATCGTCACGATCGCGTTCCTCAGGCTCGAGCACTCCGGGCGACCCGATCACGAGACCCGCCCGAAGTCGATGTGGTCGGGCACGCTGGAGGGCCTGCGTTTCGTGTGGCGCGACCGCCTGCTGCGGACCCTCGCGCTCGTGGACATGGTGATCGTCGCGCTGTACATGCCGATCGAATCCGTGCTGTTTCCCAAGTACTTCACCGACCGCGGCGAACCGGCCCAGCTCGGCTGGGTGCTCATGGCGATGAGCATCGGCGGGCTCGTCGGCGCACTGTCCTACGGGGCGCTGGCGCCCTACCTCAGGCGCCGGAACCTGATGCTCGTCGCGGTCACCGGGCTCGGTCTCGCAATGATCGGCATGGCGTTCCTGCCACCGCTGTGGGTACTGCTGACGCTGTCCGTCGTGATCGGTCTCGTGTACGGGCCGGTGGGACCGATCGCCAACTGGGCCATGCAGACCCGCAGTCCCGAACACATGCGCGGCCGCGTCGTCGGGGTGATGACCTCCACCGCGTACGCGGCCGGGCCGCTCGGCTACCTGCTGGCGGGACCGCTCATCGACCAGCTCGGCATCCGCACCACGTTCTTCGCACTCGCGATCCCGGTGGTCGCCGTCGCGGCGGTGTGCTTCGCGTTGCCGGTGCTGCGCGAGCTCGACGCCGACCGGAAGCCGCCGACGGTGCGGTTAGGCTCCCCGTCATGACCACCTTCGACGCTGCAGTCGTCACCGCCGTGACCGGCCACATGAACGGCGACCACACCGAGGACAATCTGCTCATCGTGCGTGCCTTCGCGGAGCCCGACGCCACCGCCGCCCGCATGACCGGGTTGGACGGGCGGTCCGGCGAGTGGGTCGCCGAGGTCGACGGCGTCGACCGGACGGTGCGGGTGCCGTGGCTCGGCCCCGTCACCGACCGCGCGTCGATCCGCACCGAAGTGGTTGCGCTGTACCGCGCGGCGTGCGAGAAGCTCGGAGTCGCGCCCGACGAGCACTGACCAGCCCCCGGCGGTATGGTCCGTTCGCCTGCAACGATCGTTGCGGACGGACGAAAGGACTGCGTCTCGTGGATCTCGAAACTGCCCTCACCACCACCCGCACGGTCCGCAAGCGCCTCGACTTCTCCCGCCCCGTGCCGCGTGAGGTGATCGACGAGTGCCTCCGGCTGGCCCTGCAGGCACCCAACGGCTCCAATCGCCAACTGTGGCACTGGGTGATCGTCGACGATCCTGCGGTGCGCGCGCAGGTCGCCGATCTGTACCGCGAGGGTCTGGCCGACGCGATGGGTCGGACGAACATGCGCAATCCCGATCCCGCCCAGTCCGGTCGGATCCGGCCGTCCGTCGAATACCTCGGCGAACATCTGCACGAGGTCCCAGCCCTCGCCATCCCGGTGCTGAAGGACGATGCCCGCGGCATGGAGGTCTTCATGCAGGCCAGCCGGTGGGGCTCCGTGATCCCCGCGGTATGGAGTTTCATGCTCGCGTTGCGGGCCCGCGGGCTCGGCTCGGCATGGACGACCGTGCACCTGCTCCGCGAGCGCCGGATGGCGGATCTGCTCGGAATCCCGGACGGCTACACACAGGTGGGACTCTTTCCCGTGGCATACACACTCGGCACCGACTTCAAGCCCGCGTCGCGCCGACCGGTGGACGAGGTGCGCAGTTGGAATCGCTTCGAGGCGCCGCAATCTGCTAGCTGAACCCCATCGCCTCGTCGCCCCACGCCACCCGCATCGCACGGTCCGGGTCCACGACGAGGCTGTCGTGCCCGTCGATCAGGAGCGTCGACCGGTTCTCCTCGCTGTACGGCGCCCAGTGCTTGGAGCCGTCGAGCGCGGCGGGGACACCGTGGCGGGCGAAGGCGAGCCAGCGACGCTGTATGCGGCCCGACACCTCGATCGCACCCCTGCGACCACCCAGCCAGAACGTGGGGTCCGGGTTCAGTGTGCCGAAATTCCCGAACACGTACGGTAACTCGGTCGCATGTGCCGCACCGACCCGCGCCGCCTTGAGCAGCGGAGTGGCGTGATCGAAGCGGTACACCCAGGTCTGCGAGTGCCGGCTGTGCGCGTCGGCCACCCAGAGTGCGGGCATTCGAAACGCCGCGTCGCGCGAGATCGCCAGCACTCCTCGCGCTTTCGCGCTTGCCGGGTAGGCGGCGACGATCTCCGCGAGCCGGAGCGGCGACAGCCCCGGGTTGTCCTCGGCGAGACCGGCGAACATCTGCTGCACCGCCTCCGGGCTCACCGGCAACAGCGGGGAGCGCATGAACTTGAAGATCGACGCCTCGTCCCGGTTCGAACCGATGATGAGCGGGATCCGGTGCGAGTACCCCTTCTGGAACGCGGCGACCGGATAGTGCGGAACGAGATCGCGGTCCACCACCGGCGCCATTGCCAACGTGCCCGGCACCTTCGTGGGCACCTCGTTCACCAGAAGATCGCCGGCCTTCACCAAGTGTTCGACCGGCATGGCGGCGAGGTCGCCGATCCGGTCGCCGGGCAGGTCCAGGATCTCGAGGAAGCGGGCCGCGACGGAAGCTGCCCGCTCGGCGCCGTAGACGGACGTCGACGGCGGACTCTGCGCGATCGCGCGGTGGAACAGTCCTTCCGCCCGTGGCACCGTCATCAGGGTGGTGATCGAACCGCCGCCGGACGACTCGCCGAACACCGTCACCTCGTCGGGGTCGCCACCGAACGCGGCGATGTTGTCTCGCACCCACTCGAGCGCCGCGATCTGGTCCCGCAGGCCGAGATTCGACTCGAATGTCCGGCTCGCGGTCGAGAACGACGACAGATCGAGGAACCCGAGCGTCCCAAGCCGGTAGTTGAAGGTCACCAGCACGACGTCGCCGCGCTCGGCCAGCAGCCGGCCGTCGTAGATCGGTTGCGCGGACGAACCCAGACAGTAGGCGCCGCCGTGGATCCACACCATCACCGGACGCGGGGTCCCGTCCGGCCGGGGCGCCCACACGTTGACCGTCAGACAGTCCTCGTCGATCCGCATCGTCGGGTCGAGGGGCACCGACGTGTCGTGGCCCTGCGGCGCCATGGCCCCGAAGGCGGCCGCATCGAGCACATCGCTCCAGGGTGACGCGGGAACCGGGCTACGGAAGCGCAGGTCTCCCACGGGCGGAGCCGCGTAGGGGATTCCCTTCCACACGAAAACCGAACCGTCGGCATACCCGCGAACGGGGCCGCACGGAGCCTCGATCACCAGGCTTCCCGGCGCCTGCGCCGAGGCGGTCTCGACAGCTTCCATCGCGCGGCCCTCCTCACCGCCGGCAGGCCATCGACCGGGGCTGCCGACCGATTGCCAAGGTACCAATCATGCGGTGCTAAGGTCGGCTCGTTCACTGACACGGGGTGCTCCGCACGGGCGGGGCTGAGATCACACCCGGGAACCTGCATCAGGTAATGCTGACGAAGGGATGTCAAGGCGATGACTACGCCTGTCCATGACACAACTGTCCACTCCGCCGCCGACGGCGCGCGGTTCACCGATCTGCTGTGGGACCGCACCGCGGTGCTGCGTGCCGCGATCGACGACATGGAGTTCCTGCGCCGACTCGGTGACGGCACACTGCCGCTCGACGTGTTCCGCACGTACATCGAGCAGGACTCGCTGTACCTCGCCGAGTACGCCAAAGCCCTGGCGCTCCTGGCGGTCAAGGCACCGGATCCGCAGACCGCCGCCTTCTGGGCGACGTCGGCGGCGACCGCCGCCGTCGTCGAGACGGAACTGCACGAGGGCCTGCTGAGCAGCGGGGTACTGCCCCGGGCGGCGACCGCGGCCGAGCACTCGCAGGCCTGCCTGGGATACGTGTCGTACCTGACCGCGACCGCATCCACCGAGTCGTACCCGGTGGCGGCCGCGGCGGTCCTGCCGTGCTTCTGGATCTACGCCGAGGTGGGACGACGCCTGGCCGCCGACGCGCACGAGGTGCTCGCCGCCGACCCCTCGCACCCCTACGCGCGGTGGGTCACCACGTACGACGACCCGGCCTTCCACGAGTCCGTGGCGACCGCCCGGCGCCTCGTCGACGCGGCCGCGGACGCCGCGACCGCCGAACAGCGCGAGGCGATGATCCGCGCGTTCGTCGTCGCGACCCGGTACGAATTCATGTTCTGGGACACCGCCCTGAACCCGCAGCCCTGGCCCGCGTCGTGACGTCGATGTCGCGGCTGCGCCGCGTCCTGGCCACGTCGGCGATCGTCGCGTCCGCGATGAGCATCCTCACCGGGTGCGCGAGCTCCGACGATTCCGGCGACACCATCCGGTTCGCACTCGACTGGACGCCGAACACCAACCACACCGGACTGTACGTCGCGCTGCAGGAGGGCTACTTCGCGGACGCGGGCCTGAACGTCGAAGTGCTGCCGTACAACAACACCTCGCCCGACACCCTCGTCGACGCCGGCAACGCCGAATTCGGTACCAGTTTCCAGGATTCGGCCACGTTCTCCCGCGCCGCCGGTGCGCAGACCGTGTCGGTCCTGGCGCCGCTGCAGCACTGGGCCACGGGTATCGGGGTCCGAGCGGACCGCGCCGACCTCGCGAGCCCGAGGGATCTCGACGGCAAGACGTACGCCGGCTTCGGCGACCCGGGCGAGCGGGAGACGCTGCGCCAGGTGATCCGGAACGACGGCGGCACAGGCGACTTCGAGACCGTCGTGCTCGGGACCTCCGCGTACGAAGCCGTATACGGCGGGCAGGCCGACTTCACGGTGTCGTACTTCGCGTGGGAGGGCGTCGAGGCGGCGCGCCGCGGCACCCCGATGCGCTACTTCCACTACACCGACTTCGGGTTCCCCGACGCCTACGCGATCGTCGTGAACGGCAACGAGAAGTGGCTCGCCGAACACCCCGAGCAGGCCCGCAAGTTCGTGCAGGCACTCCAGCGCGGCTACCAGGTGGCCGCCGACGATCCGGACCGCGGCGCGAAGGCCCTCATCGACGCGAACCCGGGGGTCTTCAGCGACGAGGAGTTGGTGGTCGAGAGCCAGCGGATGCTGGCGGCCGACTACATGAAGGACGCATCCGGCCGGGTCGGAACTCAGACGCGGGAGCAGTGGGCCGGGTACTCGGGATTCCTGTACGAACACGGACTGCTCGCCGGCCCCGACGGCAAACCACTGACGGCGGAACCGGATTGGTCGACGTACTTCACCGATGAGTATCTCGCGACCCCGTAAGCGCGACGCGACGACCACCGCCGGTCCGGTTCGCCGGCTACTTCCGGCGGTGGTGGTCGCACTCGCGCTCGTCGCGGCGTGGCAGGTCTACGTGACGATCAGCGGGATCCGCCCTCAGGTGCTGCCGTCGCCGGGCCGTGTGCTCGAGCAGGGCTGGGCCCACCGCGACGACATCGCCGTGCACGCCTGGGCGACGCTGCAGGTGACGCTGATCGGGTTCGCGGTCTCGTTGGTCGTGGCGTGGGCGCTCGCGGTCCTGGTCGACTTCTCGCCCTGGCTGCGAAGGGCTTTCGTGCCACTGTTCGTGGTGTCGCAGACTCTGCCGATCATCGCGATCGCGCCGCTGATGATCATCTGGTTCGGCTTCGGCCTGCTGCCCAAGGTCCTGGTCATCGCGCTCGCGACGTTCTTCCCGATGGCGATCGGGCTCGTCGAGGGGTTCGCCTCGGCCGATCGCGAGGCCGGCGCGCTGCTGCGCAGCATGGGCGCGTCGAAGTGGCAGCAGTTCCGGTACGTGCGGTTGCCGTCCGCCCTCCCCCGGTTCTTCACGGCGCTGCGCATCGGCGTCACCTACGCGGTCGTCGGCGCCGTGTTCGCCGAGTATGTCGGCGCGAGTTCCGGACTCGGCATCTACATGAGCGTGCAGAAGAACTCGTTCCGCACCGACCTGGTCCTCGCGGCCGTCCTGGTGACCGCGACCATCAGTGTCGCCCTGTACCTGTGCACGTTCGCGATCGAACGGGTCGTCGCGCCGTGGATCCAGCAACCCGGGCGGGAGGAACGTCGTGGCTGAGGTCCCCGTCGTCGAGCTGGCGACCGTCACCAAGTCGTTCGGCACCAGGCGGGTGCTCGACGGCATCGACCTCGCCGTACGGCAGGGCGAGTTCGTCTCGGTGATCGGCCCCAGTGGTTGCGGCAAGAGCACTGTGTTCGGGATCGTCGCAGGTCTCGACTCCCCCGATTCGGGATCGGTGTCCGCACCCACGTGCGCGCACATGCCGCAGAAGGATCTGCTGTTTCCGTGGCGCTCCGTGCTGGAGAACACGGCGCTCGGACTCGAGGTCCAGCGGCTCCCGAAGAAGCAGGCCCGCGCCCGCGCCGCCGAGCTGTTCCCGAGGTTCGGGCTCGCGGGCTTCGAGGACGCCCGGCCACACCAGCTGTCGGGCGGGATGCGGCAGCGCGCGGCGTTGCTGCGTACGGTCGTCCAGGACCGCTCGGTCCTGCTGCTCGACGAGCCGTTCGGCGCACTGGACTCGCTCACCCGCACCGAGATGCAGACCTGGCTGCAGGACGTCTGGCAGCAGTATCGCTGGACCGTCCTGATGATCACGCACGACGTGCGCGAGGCGGTGTTCCTGTCGGACCGGGTGATCGTGCTGTCCGCGCGCCCCGCGACCGTGCGCCGAGAGGTGGTCGTCGACCTGCCGCGGCCGCGGGAACTGCCGATCGTGACGTCGCCGGAGTTCGCGGCCGTCGAACGCGAACTCATCGAGGTCCTGCACGAGGAATCCCGGCGGGCGCTGGCCGAGCAGGAGGCCGTCGACTGATCCGGTACCGGACGGTCGCCACTCTCGAATCCGCGAAATCGTTTCCTACACAAGGGAACTGGTCGGTTCATGCGCGTTTGAGACAAAGCTTGCAGAACTCTCGACGGATCGAGACTTCCTCGTTACGCTTCCGTTATGGCGCACGGATGAGGCCGATCGCCTCCCTCGCCGGTTCTCACCTCCATAACCCGGGTGCCGCCCACCCGACAGGGAAGTTCACGATGACGAAACGCGTTCTGCTCACCGCCCTCGCCGCATGCGCTGCGCTCGCCCCAGCGTTCGCCCCCGCCGCGGCGGCGGCAACCGACACGGCAACAGCCGACACGGCAACGGCTACCGGCACGGTGTCGAACGGCATCGGATGGACGGCGAAGCCGGACGCCGGCCCGTCGAATCCGATGCAGAACCAGGAGTACTGCACCCTCGGCGTCGTCGGCACCGACGCCCTGGGCCACAAGATCGCCATCTCGGCGGGGCACTGCGTCTCCGCGGCCGCAGGTGGCGCCGCCGATTTCCCGGACGGCTCCACGGTGTACCGCTTCGGGCCGTCCGGCACCGGCGATCCGATCGGAACCGTCGCCTACCGCGACCCACGGATCGACTACGTGGTGATCGAGCTGAATCCCGACGCGGTGCTCTCGTCGGACGGGCCGGAGGCGCGGATCGACAGCCTCGGGCCGGCGCATCCGGACGGCATGCTGTGCAAGGCCGGCGTGCGGACGGGTCTGACCTGCGGACCTATCTACGGCCAGGAAGCACAGCGGATCAGTTCGTTCGTCACCGCGAACGGCGGCGATTCCGGCGGCCCCGCGTTCGTCAACGGTTCACAGCTCGTGGGCATGACCCGGGCCCCGTTCGAGTTCGTCGACATCGCCGCGGTTCTGGGTGGTATCGAGGCCCAGTCGAACCCGGTCGGCAAGGGATTCACCGTGACGGACAGCTGAGCCGACGGACAGCTGAGCCGCCGGACGATCGACAGCCGCCGAAACGCCACGCGCCCCGCCGCCGGGAAACCGGCAGCGGGGCGCGTGAGTGCGTTTCGGCTTACTTGCCGGCGATGTTCATCGCGGCGATGTGGCTGAACAGCATGGAGGTGCCGATCGGGTTACCGCCACCGGGGTAGGTGGTGCCGCTCGGGGCCGCCATGGTGTTGCCGGCCGCGTACAGACCGGGGATCGGGTTGCCGGAGGTGTCGAGCACCCGCGCCGCGGTGTCGGTACGCAGACCGCCCTTGGTGCCGAGGTCGGAGATGCCGAACGCGGCAGCGTGGAACGGACCCTGCTCGATCGGGATCAGCGCCGGGCCGCCGCCGGTGAACGCCCGGTCGTACGCCTCGTCGCCGCGACCGAAGTCCTCGTCGACGTCGTTGGCGGCCATCGCGTTGAACCGCTCCACCGTTGCCAGCAGGTTCTCCGCCGGGACACCGATCTTTCCGGCCAGCTCCTCGAGCGTGTCGGCGGTGTGCCACAGGCCGGCGTCGACGTACTTCTCGGTCTCGACCATCGAGACGTTGGTGGCCGCGATCGGCGGCCGCTGGCCCTGCTTGTCGTCGTAGATCATCCAGTACGGCAGCGTGACCGAGCCGTCCTCCATGCCCGCGATGATGTCGCGGCCGAGGCGGTCGTACGGCGCGTACTCGTTGACGAAGCGCTTGCCGTCGTCGTTGACGAAGATGCCGCCGGTGAAGCACAGCGCGAACGCGGAACGTCCGTCCGGGTGGGTCAGGCCCGGCGACCACCACGCCTGGTCCATCAGGTCGGTGTCGGCACCGACGGCGATACCGGCCTGGTGTGCCTGGCCGACGTTGCCCCACGGACCCATCGTGTCGCGCGCGACACCGGGGACGCCGTACTTCTGGCGCAGCTCGTCGTTGCCCTCGAAGCCGCCGGCCGCCAGGATGACGCCCTTGCGGGCGCGGATCGCGACCTGCTCGCCGTCACGCTCGACGAGCGCGCCGACGACGGCGCCGTCCTCGACCACCAGCTCGACGAGCGGGGTGTTGAGGTTCAGCTTCGCGTTCGGGTAGTTGCCGATCGCCTTGAGGAAGCGACCGACGAGCGCGCGGCCGCCGATCAGCATCTCGGGCAGGTCGGCGCCGAGCCGGTCGAAGTCGAGCGGTCCGCGGACGAGCTTGTGCAGGTCACCGACCTCGGAGATCGGCAGCGGCGTCGGCATCGTGTGGCGCTGGCCGTCGTTGCGTGCCTTCGGCATCTTGCCGTAGTAGTCGGGCCACGGCAGCATCTCGAACTTGAGGTTCTCGTCCTGCTCGAGGTACTCGACCAGCGGAGCGCCGCCCTTGACGTAGGTGTCCTGCAGCTCGCGCGGGGTCCGGTCGCCGACGACGGCGTGGTAGTACTCGAGCGCGTCCTCGATCGTGTCGTCGGTGCCGGCGCGCTTGAGCACCGGGTTGGCCGGGAACCAGAACCCGCCGCCACCGGAGTACGCGGTGGTGCCGCCGAACTTGTCCGTCGCCTCGACCAGGATCACGTCGAGGCCCTCGCGAGCCGCGGTGTACGCGCCGGTGACGCCACCGGCGCCCGACCCGGCCACCAACACGTCACATTCTTCGTTCCAGTTGACCATCGTTCAGCCTTTCCCGGCGCCGCCGGATTGGGTTCTCCGCCTTGTCGATGCGGAAGTCGGTTGGGGCCGGGTGGCCCCGGGGAGGAGCGCCGCGATCAGCCGATCGAGCGCACGGGGTTCGATCCGTCCCAGGTGCGGGCCTGCTCGATGCCGTAGGCGAGCATCTCGCGCATGCCGGCGCTCTGGATGTATTCGAAGACGACGCCCGGCTGCCCGGGCGCATGCACGTATGCGACGCGCGTCCCCGGACCCTCGGCCACGAAGAGTTCGTCGAGTCCGCGGCCGCGGGCGTCGGCGAGCGCTGCATCGAGATCGTCGGTGATCCAGGCGATGTGGTGGGGTCCGACGAGCGGTTCGCCGGCGGAGTTCGCGTACGGCGAGGGCGTCGACGACGTGATCTGCATGAGCTCGATCTGGAGGTCGCCGGTGTAACCCATCGCGACGTCCATGGTCACGACGGTGTCGGCGCCCGCGTAGCGCCCGTTCAGCGTCACGCCACGGAACACCGTCCACGGTCCGACGTGGGCGTGCGTCACCCAGTGGTCGATGGCGGCGTCGAGGTCCGCCACGACATAACCCATCTGAACTGCGGGTTCGGGGACCTCGCGACTCATGCACACCTCCAACGGCATTCGACGTGGTGTGTGATGGTAGCCACCCCTACGGGGTGTGATTCAAGCTGCCGTCCCACTCAGAGGACGTATGCGTCACAGTTGTGCACCGGACGCTCGGAGCGCCGTCAGCGCCCGGAGCCGCCGCAGGCCCAGCCGAGGCCCGCGAGTTCCTGCCCCCGGGACAGGACGTCGTCGATCATCTGCTCGGTCAGCCGTCCGGTGAAGGTGTTCTGCTGGCTCGGGTGATAGCAGCCGATCACGTTCAGCGGCTTGCCGTCCGCTGTGTGCAGGACGGCGATCTGCCCGTGCCCGAACTTGGGCTTCGGGGTGGGGACGGTGCCGCCGGAGCGCCGGACGGCCCCGAGCGTCGCGTCCCAGCCGAAGGCGCCGAGCGCGACGACGGCCCGGGCGAACGGCAGGAGCCGGGCGAACTCGGCGTCGAGCCAGCCCGCGCAGCAGTCCCGCTCTTCGATACTCGGCTTGTTCTCGGGCGGCGCGCACCGTACCGCCGAGAGCATCCGCACGCCGAACAGCTTCTGCCCGTCACCCGCGTGGTCGACCTCGGCCCTGGTCGCGAGTCCCGCCCGGTGCAGCGCACGGAACAGCCAGTCGCCGGCCTGGTCACCGGTGAACATGCGGCCCGTGCGGTTGCCGCCGTTCGCGGCCGGCGCCAGACCCATGATCAGCAGCTTCGCGAAGTCGCCGCCGAAACCGGTGACCGGCCGGCCCCAGTACGGCTGGTTCGCGAACGACGCGCGCTTGGTTTCCGCCGCGCGCTCACGCCACTCCACCAGTCGCGGGCACGCGCGGCACACGCTGATCCGAGCGTCGATGTCGAGGAGGTTCTTCGCGTCGGCTGCCAACGCGACCACGTCCGCCGCCGAGTGGGCCACGGGTGTCTGCTCGTCCGCCGGATCGCCGGGCCAGCCGGTGCCGGGCGGCACCGGAGACGGGAACATTTCCCCCGTGCCGGGGTGCGGCAGCAACTCGCCGGTCATCGGTTCCACGCGCTCGTAGCCATGCGTCGATTCAACCCGATCGTCGCGACACGGCACAGTCGGGTGCGGACGAGCCGGCCGTGGACGCGGACAATCGGCGGTATGACTGTCTCCCCTGTCGACCCGGCAATTCTCGAAGCGGCCCGCGCTGCACGGAAGGTCGTGGTGTTCAGCGGCGCCGGAATGTCCGCGGAGAGTGGCATTCCGACGTTCCGGGACGCGCAGACCGGCTTGTGGGAGCGATTTTCACCCGAGCAGCTCGCGAGCCCGGAGGGGTGGGAGCGCGACCGCGGCCTCGTGTGGGCGTGGTACCAGTGGCGGACCGGCCTGGTGCGCCGGGTGCAACCGAACGCCGGCCACCGGGCCGTGGCCGAGTGGGCCCGGCACACCCCGGTGGAGATCGTGACGCAGAACGTCGACGACCTGCACGAGCGGGCGGGCAGCGAGGTGGCCGCGCATCTGCACGGCAGCCTCTTCGCCCCGCGCTGCGGCGACTGCGGTGCCCCGCACCCGTCCGACGGCGGCCTCGACGCCGAGCCCACCGGCCCGGTGGCTCCGCCGGAATGCACGCGCTGCGGCGGTTCCGTCCGCCCCGGGGCGGTCTGGTTCGGCGAGGCGCTGCCCGTGGACGCGTGGGAGCGGGCCGAGAACGCCGTCGACGAGTGCGACCTGATGGTGGTCGTGGGCACGTCCGGCGTGGTGTACCCGGCGGCGGGCCTGCCGCTGCGCGCAATCGGGTCGGGCGCCACGGTCGTGGAGATCAACCCGCAGGCGACGGATCTGAGCCCGCACGTGCAGTATTCGTGGCGCACCACCGCAGCCGAGGGACTCCCGGCACTGGTCGCCAGGAGCTAGCCGCACGGGTTCAGCGGGAGCGGTAGATGGAGGCGATCTGGTCGGCGAAACGCTCCGAGACGACGTTCCGCTTGATCTTGAGAGTGGCGGTGAGTTCGCCGGACTCCTCGGTGAGATCGTGTGGAAGGACCGCGAATCGTTTGATCGCCTCCGCGTGGGACACGCTCGCGTTGGCGTCGTCCACCACCGCTTGCAGGGCCCCACGGAGATCGGGGTCGTCGGCGAGGTCCGCCACGGTGGCCGACACGGGTTTGCCGTTCGATGCCTTCCAGTTCTCGAACGGCTCGGGATCGAGTGTGAGCAGTGCCCCGATGAACGGCCTGCCGTCCCCCACCACCACGGCCTGCGAGATCAGGGCGTTCGAGCGGAGTCGATCCTCGAGCGGCCCCGGCGAGACGTTCTTCCCGCCCGCCGTCACCAGCAGATCCTTCTTCCGTCCGGTGAGAATCAGGTAGCCGTCGTCGTCGAGTTCACCGAGATCGCCGGTCCGCATCCAGCCGTCGTCGAAGACGTCCACCGTCGCCTCTTCGTTGCGCCAGTAGCCCCCGAACACGACGCCGCCCGCGAGTTCGATCTCGCCGTCCGCCGCGATCCGCACCGAGTTGCCACTCATCGGGCGCCCGACCGTTCCGATCTTCTGCTCGCCCGGCACATTGACACAGTGCGCCGCTGTCGATTCGGTGAGTCCGTATCCCTCGAAGATGGGAATACCCGCGCCCCGGAAGAAGTGTCCGAGCCGGGGCATCAGAGCCCCGCCGCCCGAGATCGCCCACCAGCATTCGTCTCCCATCGCGGCCCGGAGCTTGCGGAACACCAGACGATCCGCGAGCGCGTGGCGTGCCTTCAGCAGGAACGACGGCCCGCCGGCGTCGAGGGACTCGCTGTACTCGATCGCGGTGGACTCCGCGAATGCGAAAGCCGCCCGCGCAATCGGGCCACCCTTGGAGGCGGTGTGCGCCGCGCTGTCCCGCACCTTCTCGAATACCCTTGGCACACCGAGGATCACGTTGGGGCGGAACCTCTCGAACTGCTCGGCGACGGTACCGAAGTTCGACCAGTGCGCCTGGATTCCGCCGGCCTCGAACATGGCCAGCGACACCGCTCGCGCGAGGACGTGCGCGAGCGGGAGGAAGGTGAGCATGCGATTCCCCGGCCGCGCCACCTCGCCGATCGACGCGACGAGGATTCCCCGCACCTCGGACAGGAAGTTCCGGTGCGTGAGGATGCACCCCTTGGGCCTACCGGTGGTCCCCGAGGTGTAGACGAGCGAGGCGAGATCGTCGGCGCTCACCCCCGCGATCCGCTGCCGCACGACGTCGTCGGCCAGGCCGGCGCCCTCGGCGATCAGCTTCTCGACCGCCCGATCCTCGATCTGCAGAACTCGGGTGAGATCCGGTCCGGCATCCGCGAATCCCGCGGCGTGCTGCGCCCGCTCGACGATCGCCAGGACCGCTCCGGAGTCCTCCACGATCCACTGGACCTGTTCGGGCGACGAGGAGTCGTAGATCGGTACGGACACCGCGCCGGCGGCCCAGATCGCGAAGTCGAACAGGGTCCACTCGAATCGGGTCGCCGAGAGCAGAACGACGCGGTCACCCGGCGCAACCCCGGACGCCACCAGCCCTTTCGCGACGCCGGTGACCAGGTCCGCGAACTCGGCCGCGGTGACGTCGACCCACTCGTCTGCGATCGGCCGCGAGAACAACACGCGCTGCGGACTGCGGCGCGCGTGTTCGAAGACGGTGTGGACGATCGATTCGTCTGCGCCGATGGTGAATCGGGATCGGGCGCCGTACTCACGCATGTGCGTCATCTCCATCTCGCTGGAAGGGCTCGGCGAGCGGCGTCGGCGCCTGCGCTGTGCGGAACCGTCGCAGGATGCTCGCGAACTGGGAAATTTCGGTCGGTGACCAGCCGTCCACCCGGGCACGGACCTCGTCGAGACGCCGGCGGTCCGCCGATGCCAGTACCGCGGTGCCCTGGTCCGTCAGGTGAAGTGGATAGCCGGCCCGGAGCGGGCCGACCTCGGATCGCACCCAGCCCGAGTCCAGGCACCCACGAAGCTGACGCGAAACGGTCGAACGATTGACGCCGAACGCGTCGGAGATATCGGTGGCGCGGCAACCGGGATTGCGCGCGACGAACGAGAGGACCGAGTGCTGGGCGAACGACGGACCGCCCTGAGGTTCACGTCCTCCGGCCACCAGTTCGCGCGCCAGTTGGACCAGTTCGGCGTGCACCGCCGCCACCTCGTCGGCCGTCGTTTCCTGTTGCACAGTGCAACTGTACGCCGCCCCTCGTGCCATGCATCGGCGGTGTACCGGACGTAACGTATAGACCGCTTCCGCGACTAACTATGTACAGCGTCGCAGCGGCGGCCCTGCGCGCACGAGACCAAAGGAGACGATGTGTCCGTTCAGACCGAATCGTTCGCCATTCACGCCACCGGGTCGACCGGAGATGCAGACACGGCCACGCTCGACCGCCTCGAGCAGGAGATTCTCGACCTGGACGCCGCGATCCTGGAAGCCGTTCGACGCCGCAGCGACCTGGCGCGCAGCCTCACACCGGTCGCCGTCACCACGCAGGCCGACGGCTCGTCCCGGTTCGACGACCTGGGCCCGGACGGATCCGTCCTCGACCGCATGTTGGCTCGCCTGGCGGCCGCCGAAGCGCAGTAGGAGACACCCCGAACGCACCACGAGCCGCCTTCCCTCCCGTGACTTCCGTCACGCGAGGAAGGCGGCTCGTCTGTGTTCGGACGACGGCCGTCAGCGCCGACCGTGCAGTGCGTGAGCGGTGATCGCCCGCACGGCCCGTTGCTCGACGACGTCCAGCGAACCGCCCACGTGCGCGTGCAGCGCCGCAAGAGCCCCGGAGAGTTCCCCGTCCAGTATCCGTTCGACGATCTCGAGGTGCTCCGTGACCGTCGCGTCCACGCGCTCCGGTGTCTGGTAGTCGTACATCCGCACCAGCCGGATCTGACTGTTCACTGTCGTCAGTGCCCGTGTGAGCGCCGGATTCCCTGCGGCGGTCGACAGGTCCACGTGGAACTGCTGGTCCAGTTGGACGATGTCGGGTGAGGGCTCCGGAGGATCCGCTTGCAGGTCCAGCCATCGTCGGCGGACCGCCTCGAGTAGCGGCCGGTCGATCCGTAGTTCGGAGTTCGCCGGCTTCTCCAGATGCCGGGCTATCCCCCGTAGTTCCAGCGTGACCCGCAGTTCGTACAGGTCCCGGATCGAGTCGAGGTCGGGGAACAGCGGGTAGTAGCCGTCCTCGCGTCGGGTCACGATGCCGTCCGAGTGCAGCCGGACGAGCGCCTCGCGCAACGGCGTCCGCGACACCCCGAGCGCCTCGCACAGCCGACCCTCGACCAGGCGTGCATGCGCAGGGAGTTGCCCGCTCATGACCTGCTCGCGCAACTCCCGGTACACCCGCTCGCCCAGCCCGATGACAGATTCTCCGGCGGTGGTCATGTCCTCTCGCCTACCTCTCCCCGTCAGTGGATCGATTCGTGGACCATCGCCGCGATGCGACGCTCGAGATCATTGAACGCCACCGACGTGACGTCGCGGTCGGAGCCCAGATCGATGTCGACGACGTCGCGGACGTGGCCGGGCACGCCGTGCGACGCGCCGCCGGTCATCACGACGACCCGATCCGACAGGTACACCGCCTCCTCGATGCTGTGCGTGACGAAGATGACCGTCGTCCCCTCGGCCCGCTGGATCCGGGCCAGCTCGCGCTGGAGAGTGGTGCGGGTCAACGCGTCGAGGGCGCCGAACGGCTCGTCCATGAGCATCACGGCCGGATTGTTGGCGAGCACCCGAGCGATCGCCACTCGCTGCTGCATGCCGCCCGAGAGCTGGTGCGGGTACTGGTCGGCGAACCGCTCGAGCTGCACTGCGCGGATGTACTTGTCCGCCTGCGTGTTCGACTCCGCACGGCTGAGGCCACGCTGCCGCGGTCCGTAGGCGACGTTCTCACGGACCGACATCCACGGGAACAGTCCGTAGTCCTGGAAGACGACGCCACGATCGGGTCCCGGGCCGGCGACCGGGATGCCACCGACCAGAAGTTCTCCCCCGCTGTGCGATTCGAATCCGGCGAGCATCCGCAGCAGCGTGCTCTTGCCGCAGCCGCTCGCGCCGACCAGGCACACGAACTCACCCGACTCGATGGTGAGGTCTACCCCGGCCAGCGCCTGCACGGCCGCCGGGCCTTCGCCGTACTGCTTCGCGAGATCACGGATGACGATGTCGGCGGCCTTCGTCGCGGCGGGATTCGTACCGGGATCCGCTACTGCGTTCGACATGATGATGGTCCTTTCGTCGTGGGAAGCGTGCTGCCGGTCAGGACAGTCCGGGGCGTCCGCGGGTCGCGACCCGCAGCAGCCACCCCATGAAACGGTCGGTGACGAAGCCGGCGAGGCCGATGAAGACCATGCCCGCGATGATCAGGTCGGTGCGGCTCATGTCGCGAGCCTGGGTGATCATGGCGCCCAGTCCGGTCGAGATGCCCACGGTCTCGCCGACGACGAGGACCACCCACGAGAGGCCGAGCGCGATTCGCAGGCCGCTCGTGATGCTCTGCATGGCACTGGGAATCACGATCTTGTAGAGCGTCTTCGCGTTGGGGGTGCCGAGCATGGCCGCCGCCTCGAGCAGTCGCGGTGGCACCTGCGCGACGCCGACGGTCGTGTTGAGCAGGATCGGGAAGAACGCCGCGACGAAGATGAGGAAGATCGTGGAACGGTCGCCGTAACCGATGATGAGCAGCGTCAGCGGGGCCCAGGCCGTCACCGGGATGGGGCGCACCAGATTCACGGTCGTCTCGAGGGCCCGGCGTACCGGGCCGAAGCGTCCCATCAGCACGCCGAGCGGGATGGCGAGTGCGGCCGCGAGCAGGAACCCGTTGAGAACGCGCAGGGTGCTCGCGGCGAGGTGACGCCACAGGGATCCGCTGTAGGCGTCGTCGTGGACGCCGCCCACCGCCACGTCCCACATCCGACCGGCCACTTCGCCGGGCGGTGGCAGGAAACGCATCTGGATGCCGAGCGGGAGAGTCCATCCGAAATGGACGCCGAGGCTCCAGAAGCCGGCGAGCAGAACGAGCGCGGGCAGGCCGTAGAGGACGGCGGCCTTCTTCTTCACAGTGGTTGCGTCAAGCATCTGCGGACTCCTTCAGGAACGAGTCGTCGACGAACTCGCCGAGGTCGGGCTCCACGGGGATCTGTTCCAGCACCACCATCTGCCGGGTCAGGGCGGCCACCTGGCTGCGGTAGTCGGCCGACAGATCCGATCGAGGCCAGATGTTGGCAATCGCGGTCGCCGCGACGGCCGGGTTCAGGCCGAACTCCTCGACCACACCGCCGTGCCACGCGTCGCGATCGGCGTCCATGAACTCGGCCGTCCGGACGTGGGTGTCGACGATCTTCTGCACCAGTTCGGGTTTGGCGTCGATCGTGCGCTGGGTCGTGGCCAGTCCGATGTTCACCCGGCCCACCGGGGTGTCGTACGGCGAGACGAGACTGTGCGCGCCCGCCTCGATCGCGGTCGCCGGTCCCAGTTCCGCCGAGGCGAACGCCGAGATCTGGCCCGTGGCGAGGGCTTTCGCCATGTCCGAGAACGGGAGGTTGACCAACTGGACGTCCCGGCCCGGGTCGAGGCCGAGGCGTGCGAGCGTCAGGCGGAGCAGGATCTCCTGCGAGGAACCGAGCGGGAATCCGACCTTCTGCCCCCGCAGGTCGTCGACCGACTCGATACCCGGTGCCGCGACGATACCGGTGCCCCCGTCGGCCGCCGACGCGACGAGTCGAACATCCTGTCCCGCAGCCGAACCTGCCAGGAAGGCGGGAACGCCCGCGACGCCGAAGTCGATGGCTCCACTGACCAGGGCGTTCTTGATGTCTGGCGAGCTGTCGAACACGACCACATCGACCGCAGTGCCCTCGGGAGCGAAGCGTTCGTAGAAGAACGGGTGAAACAGGTGGGGCTGCCCCCGCAGCGTCCCGACCTTGACGACGTCGGCCCGATCGCCGCCACCGGCGGGCCGGGCCGCGAACGTGGAATCGATGTTGCTACATGCCGTCGTGAACAGCACCGCTATCGCGGCAGCGACGATGGCGAACCACCGGGGCGGGCGAAGGGGCATGGGGGCCTCCTGGGGATCGAGATGATCGAAATGCACTGCAGCGAGCCGGTATACGACGCTGTATCCGCTCACGAATACTGTCGTTCGGCGCGATTACGCGGTGTGGTCCGCATTGTGTTCGCAGTGTTAACGATCTGCCCTGGAGGCCCCGACCGCGTTACCTCGGCGTCACGCGGGGATGCCCGCGAGGAACGCGCGCCAGCCGCCGAACTCGGTGATGTCGGCTCCCGTCGCCGCCGCCGCGGGGGTGCAGGTGAAGCCCACGGCAGGGGTTCCGTCGGCAAGGGTCATCGCCGTCAGCGCCATCGGTTCCGGGAGCGCAGCCAGGAACGTGCCGAGTCCGGCGCGCGAGATGCGGTACAGCTCACCCGGAAGCGACCGTCCCGCTCCGCCCTCGGACACCCGCACCAGACCGGGCTTGGGCGGCTCGGAGTCCAGTCGCACCATGAGGTAGTCGTCCGTGGTGGCGACGGCCCGCTCGAATCGCGCTCCCAACGCCTCCAACTGGTGGTGCAACGGCTGTCCCTGCAGGTGTGCGCCGAACACCGCCAGCCGCACGCCCTCGTCCGGAGCGACGACCGCGGTCTCGCCGGCGACGATCCGGGCGGCCACGTCGAGCGCGATCTGGTCGCCGAACGCCGGCGTCACGGTCATCACACCGAACGACTCCCCGGGCTCCCCCGGCGCCGGAACCGCGACGGATGCCAGGTCGAGCAGGTTGCAGAAGTTGGTGAAGGTGCCGAGTCTGCGATTGATCTCGACCGGATCGGCGAGCACGTCGTCGACGAGAGGATGCTCGGTCGTCGTGGGTAGCAGCAGCGCGTCCACGCCGCCGAACAGTTCGGCGGCGAAGTGCTTGGCCGTCACCAGAACACCCGTGTCGCGGACGAATTCGTGCGCCGCAGGCTCCGCCGATCCCCGGACGATCGCCGCGACCGTCGGGTCCAGCGCCGCAGTGGGGTTGGCGGTCACGAACTCTCCTACCGCGTCGAATCGTTCCGCGACCAGGGCGCCATCGTAGAGCAGGCGCGCGGCTGCGAGCAGCGGGGCGATGTCCAATCGCACGATGTCGAGACCGGCATCCTCGGCCTGTGCCACGGTCGCCGCGAAACTGCGGCGGTAGCTCTCGGAGAGCACGCCCAGCTGGTCCTCGACCGGGACCCCGATCCGAGGACGGAGCGGGGCCGCGAGCACGACGTCGGCCGGCCATGCCCGACTGCGGGGATCGTCGACGTCGGGGCCGATCATGATCGACACCGCTAGCCCCGCGAGGCTCACCGTCGGTGCCAGGACGGTGACGCAGTCGAAGTCGGCGCACGCCGGCACCACGCCCCGCGTCGGCACCAGTCCGAGCGTGGGCTTGATACCGACGACACCGTTGAACGCAGCGGGCACGCGCCCCGAGCCCGCAGTGTCGGTGCCGAGGGCGAAGTCCACCAGTCCGAGCCCCACCGCGGCCCCGGACCCCGAACTCGAACCACCGGACACCCGGTCGGGGTGGTGCGCGGCACGCACGACGCCGTACGGACTGCGGGTGCCGACCAGTCCGGTCGCGAACTGGTCGAGATTCGTCTTGCCGACGAGCACCGCGCCGGCGGCGACGAGCCGGTCCACCGCGGGTGACGACACGTCGGGGACGTAGGCGAACTCGGGGCAGGCCGCCGTGGTGGGCAGCCCGGCCACGTCGATGTTGTCCTTGACGGCGAACACCGTGCCGGCGAGCGGCAGCGATTCCCCTTTCGCGACTCTCCGCTCCACCGCGGCGGCGTCGGCGAGGACGTCCGACTGGGGCCGCAGGTGAATCCACACCTCCGGGCGGCCGCACTCGGCGATGCGCGCGAAGGCCGCCCGTGCGCGTTCGGTGGGGGTGCTGGCGTCGAATGTCGTCATCGTTGGCCGCTTTCTCGCACGGGCCGCGCAGGGCGGCCCAACCATGTATACGTCGCCGTATACGCTAGGTGACCTGCTGTTACAGGCGGGCTACACGACGTGACGATCAGATGTCCGATCGTGACCGGCCCGGCCGGCCGTTCCGCGAGCCGATCTGCGGGGACTGCGCCCGCGTGCGATATTCACAGGAATCGAACCGACGACTGCCAGGAGTGCGTGCGATGTCCCGAAACCCCGTCCTGATCCGCACCCTCGGCGCCGTCGGCATCGCCGCCCTGCTCACCACCGCAGCCTGCGGCAGCGACGAGAGCGGCACCGCGGACGCGGTTCCCACCGCCGCCGCGTCGGTAACCGCTGCCGCGTCGGTTACCGCTGCCGCGGCGGCCGCCACCGCGCCGGCCCAGCAGGCCGGTTGTGCCGTGAGCGAGCTGCGCCTGACCCTCGGACAGGGCCAGGGTGCCGCCGGGTCGACCGAGCTCCCTCTCGTCTTCACCAACGTCGGCGGACGGACGTGCGCGCTCGACGGGTTCCCCGGTGTCTCCTACGTGCAGGGCGGCGCCGACGGCGCTCAGGTGGGGGCGGCTGCGACCCGCTCCGGAGAATCCGCCGGAGCCGTCACGCTCGCCCCGGACGCCACCGCCACCGCGATGGTGCGCGCGGTCGAGGTGCAGAACTACCCAGCGGACACCTGCGCGCCCACCCCGGTCGCGGGGCTGCGCGTGTACCCGCCCAACGACACCGGCTCGATCTTCGTCCCGTACGCGACCACCGGGTGCTCGAAGACAGGTGACGGCCTGAACCAGCTTTCGGTCCAGGCCGTCACCGGCTGATCGGGTCGCGTCAGGACAGGCCGAGCGCCTTCGCGAGCGTCGGCCACGACTTGGGAAGCTGGAGACGCCAGTAGTCCCACGCATGGACCCCGGCACCCGCGTAGTCGACCGTCACCGGGATGTCGAGCTGTTCGAGACGCGCCTGGAAGATCCGGGTGCACACGTTCGTGGCGGCCTCGATCGCTCCGCCGAGGTACAGCCGGCGCGCATCGTCCGAGCCCTCCTCGAACTCTCCGGGCAGCCCGTTCGACACCGACAGGTAGATCGGCTTGCCACGCAGCTGCTCGGCGTTGCGAACGGAGTCGTGCGACAGCCACTCGGGTCCGTCCGGATCCGACCACATGTTGGTCGGGTCGCCGCCCTGCGAGGTGACCGTGGTCTGCAGGACCAGCCGTCCCAGCGGATCGCTCGTCGAATAGCAGCCGCTGAACGCCGCGACACCGCGGTAGAGCTCGGGATGGCGGTGAGCGAGCATGACGGCGGACTGCGCGCCCATGGAGTTGCCGGCAATCGCATTGACCCCGTTGGTCTTCAGCTTGGCGTCGATCAGTCCCGGCAGTTCCTGCGTGAGGTAGGTCTCCCACCTGTTCAGGCCGAGCTTGGGATCGATCTCGTCCCAGTCCGTGTAGAGGCTGGCCCGTCCGCCGTTGATCAGGACGACGTTGACGTCCTTGTCCGCGAAGAACCCCGGCGCGCCACCGAGTCCCGCGCTCATCCAGCCGCTGCCGTTGTTCCGGGCACTCACGCCGTCGAGCATGTACAGCGTGGGGCGCGGCGCCGACCGGTCCGCCGGCAGCAGCACCTGTACCGTCACCTCCCGGCGCAGCGCCGGCGACGCGATCGTGAGCTGGACGGCCTGGTTCGACAGCGGCTTCTCACCGACGATCGCGGCGGTGGTGATGTCGTCGCGCACCGCGGGCGGCGGCCCCGGGTCCTCCTGCAGCGACTCCGGGATCGACGACCCCGAGCTGACGCTGCCGGCGCCCGAGCTTCCGGTGAGGCTCCCGAGGCTTCCCAGGCTTCCCGAGCCGAGACTGCCGGAGGCGCTCCCCTCGCTCGGTGCCGCCGTCGCGGTGCCTGCGGAGAGAACCAGCGCCATCGCCGCCGCTCCCAGCCCCGCCACGGAACCGGCACGGGCTCCTCGCCACTTTCGAACGCCGACGCGCATTACATACCTCCCAGTATCGAACTCGATTCGGCACACTAGGCGAAGGAGCGGACAAACCCACATTCGGCTCCGATCAGTCGGGACGGGGCCCCCGGACCGCCGCTTCGATTTCCACTCGACGGGCGCGATACCGTATTGCTGTGTCCGAGTTCTCGAACAGATCTGCCGGAAACGACTTCGATCGCGCACTCGACGACGCTTGGGGTTCCTTCCGTTCACGCCTTGCCGACCGTATTGCCACAGCATCCGTCGACGACCAACTGGTACTCGAGACCAGTTCCGAGACGGACGACGCCGACGGTCGCCTTCCCTTCGTGCAGTGCCGGGTGACGGCCGCCCCCGGTGACCCGCTCGTCCGCTGCGAGATTCCGACGGACCTCCAGTTGCCGCCGCGACGACGGCTGTCCGGCACCGATCGCGCACGCCTGCTCGACCAGGGCTGGATCCAGCCCGACCCGGTCGAACCACCTCTGCAGTTCGAGGACTTCGACATCGGCGACGAACCCGCGCTCCTCGTCGAGAAGGCGTCGCGGTGGGCGGATCAGCTCGCGGCGATGATCGTCGCGGTCTTCCGGGACACATGGGACGTTCCGCACCCCAGCTTCCTGACGCTGCATCATCTCGGTGCGGACGCCGAACCCGTGCCCGGGGAGACGCCCGATCCGACGCCGCGCCCCGCTCCCCTCGATCGCTACCTGGCGATCCGGCCGCGCGACACGGACCATCTGCGCGAGGTGATCGCCCGGACCGTGGCGGACATCCTCGGCCACGAACCCGAACGCGATCAGGACGGCGACATCGTGCTCCGGTTCGGCGCGGCCCTCGCGTTGGTGATCGCGAACGAGGCCGCGCCCGAGATCCAGCTGTGGGCACCCCTGGTGCGCGACATCAGCGGACGGACCCGCGCCGCGGAACTCGTCACCGACCTCAACCGCCGCTGGCCGTACCTGCGCTTCGCACTGTACGAGGACCGGCTCCGGGTGATGATCGACATGCTCGCCGACCCGTTCGTACCGCAGCATCTCGCCGACATGATCGAACACCTCGGCGACTTCCTGAACGGGGTCGACGAGGAGTTCGCGTCGCACTTCGGAGGCGTCCTGCACTTCCCCACGGCGCCGTCACAGGCGACCGTCGGCGATCCGCCGCCGACGCCGGCCGAAACTCCGGCCGAGGCTCCGGATCCGCGTCGAGACGAGTTGCCCGACAACAAGACCGAGCGTCCTCGGCCGGTCGAGGAGCCCATCCAACCGTCACTGTTCGACGATCTCGACGACCAGTAGGGATCCGCTGCCGTCAGCAGGGGTTCGGTTCGCCGATCTTCACCACGGACAGCACGGCATCACCCTCACCGATCAGCGCACCCACGGCGGGGGTCTGACCGACGACGATCCAGTTCGAGTCGACGACCTGGTTGCGCCCCTTACCCGAGGCATCTGCGCTCCGGGAGAAGAAGACGCCGTGCTCCTGGATGAGGTCCTGCGCGTCCTGGAGATTCATGCACATCACGTTCGGCATGGGCACGAGCGTCGGGGCGGAGACCGACGCCGGTGCAGACGCCGGGGCAGGCACCGTCGGGGATGGGACGACGACCGAAGCGGACACCGGCGGCGCGAGCGATGTGGCCGGCGCGGCGACAGTGGCGGTCGTCGTTGCCTGCACCGCCGCGGTCGTGTCGTCCGACGACCCGCAAGCCGAAAGCGATCCGGCGACAGCCACGCCGATCCCGAGCGCTACCGCCACCCCGACGCTCCTATTTCCGCGCACGACACGAACACCTGACGTTGTCATCGAAAGCTCCCCCGGATCCGACCACCGATCCGGTGGCGCGTTTTGGTCAACGGCCGAAGTTATACCCCAAGGTTCTGGCCACGCGTCGCAATACCCCGAACAAACCAACCGAAAGGTTCTACGGTAGACAGTCCTGTCACATCATCACGACGCCGTGGACTCCCACGGCATCTTCCACGAATCGAGTTCCCATGCGTATTCGCACGCTCACGATCTCTCTCGTCGGCTGCGCCGCGGTTTCCGTCGCTGCACCGGCGATCGCGTCGGCATCGACAGTTCACGACTTCCTGCCGCCCGCAGTCGCCAATGCAATCCCGCAGTTCGTCGCCGATGCTGTTCAGCCGCTGCTTCCGCCGGCACCCGTCATGCGCGCCGGAACGATCCAGGACTTCCTGCCGCGCGAGATCGTCGGTCTGATCCCCACGGGATCCGCCGACGCGCTCGGTCCGATGCTTCCTCCGGTCGCCGCACCGCCGCTCGCAGCGCCGGCTCCCGCCCCAGCCCCTGCTCCGGCTCCGGCCCCGGCCCCGGCTCCCCAGGCAGCGCCCGCCCCGCAGACGCCGCGCCCGCAGGTCGGCTACAAGAACTGCACCGAGGCACGCAACGCCGGCGTCACGCCGATCTACCGCGGGCAGGCCGGATACGCACCGCACCTCGATCGCGACAACGACGGGATCGCCTGCGAGTAGCACCGCTCGTCCCGCGCGCAAACTGACCCGACGCGCGCTCGATTGCGCGCGCGGGAGACGAATTCGCGCGCGGGACGGAACCGGAACTGTCAGGCGACGCTCATGGTCGGGGTGATCACGATGTTGATCGGCCGTTCCTCGGGGTGATCGCCGCGGAGCAGTTCGATGCCGTACTCGAGGCGATCGAACCCGAGGACGTGGGTCCGCATGCGGCCGAGCGGGAAGCGGCCGGACGCGACGATACCGGCCGCCTGCTGGTACGACTGGACGCTCGACCCCCCGCACCCGATCAGCCGGATGTTCTTGAGTGTCAGCAGATCGATCGGGAAGTTCTCGATCGGCCGGGTCTTCAGTCCCGCCGACACCACCGTGCCACCGGTGCGGACGATGTCGAGGGCGTCGAGCAACGGGCCGGTCGCGTGCGGCGACGTGTCGAGCACGACGTCGAATCCGCGCCCACCGGTCGTCAGGTGCGCCGCGTCCCGCAGGTCCTCGGTCTCCACGTCGACGACGACGTCGGCACCGAACTCCTTTGCGAGATCCAGCTTGTGCCGATCCCGTGACAGTCCGGTCGCGAGGATCGTGTCGGCGCCGGCGGCCTTGGCCGCGACGACGGCCGCCAACCCACGCTGGCCGCAGCCGAGGATCGCGATACTCGTCCCGATCGTCGTACCGGGGGTCGTCACCGCCCAGTCGATCGCGGCAGCCAACGGATTCCACAGCGTGGCGTCCAACGGGTCGGTGCTCTCCGGGAACGGGTGCAGAATCGCGTTCGGGTGGATGTAGACGTGCGTCGAATACCCGCCCCACAGCGCCGGCGCGTGCCGGGTGGGGATGTACCCGTACGCATTCGGGCGGAACGGCCAACCGGCGCAGCGGATGATCGCGCCCTCCCGGCAGGCATCGCACCGGCCGCACCCGAGGAACGGGTTGACCGCCACCCGGTCACCGACTCGCACCCCGTCCGAGCGCGCGCCGACGCCGACGTCCTCGACGATGCCGACGATCTCGTGACCGTTGATCCGCGGGAACGGCGACACCCCGGGTTCGTATGCCGAGTGCTTCACCTCCCACGAATCGATGTCGCTGGCGCACAGCCCGTTCGCCTCGACCCGCAGTAGCGCCGCACCGGGCTCGAGGACCGGAAGCGGGAACTGCTCGAAACGCACCTCACGCGGACCGGTCTGCACCAGCGCGGTTGCCCTCGACGGCGTGGACGCCATGGTCAGCCCTCCTCCACGAACTTGCGGGACGCGGCCGCCGCCGCGATGCGCCGGCGCACCAGATCGATCGCCTCGGCCGATGCCCCCGACGTCTCCAGATACGCCAGCTCGGCGGTGGCCTGCGTGACGACCGCGTCGAGGCGTTCGGACGCGAGGTCGCGACTGAGCAGATCCTGCTCGACCCAGTCGTCGGCCTCGATCCGCTCCTCCGCCGTCATCGGCGTGATCGGCGGCTGCTGCCACCCGAACGGGTCGGGCGAGCTCACGCCTTCGCCCCCTCGTCGTAGAAGTTGAACAGCCGGCGGGCGTTGGTCTCGACGATCTTGACGACCTCGTCGTCCGGCACGTCCTGAAACCGGAATTCGGCGTGCTTGCGGCTGTTGGGCCAGTACGAGTCCGAGTGCGGGTAGTCGCATTCCCACGTGATGTTGTCGATGCCGACGACATGCCGGTTCTTCAGCCCGAAGTCGTCGTCGATGAAGCAGCCGTACATGTTCCGGAACCACAGCGTCGACGGCACCACATCCTGCACGACGTTCTGGTAGTGGCGATGGCGCTCCCACACCGCGTCGATGCGCTCGAGCATGTAGGGCACCCAGCCGATGTTGCCCTCGGACAGCGCCACCTTGAGATTCGGAAACTTGTGGAACACCGGCGAGAACAGCAGGTGGGAGGTCGACGACATCATGTTGGTCGCGTACAGCGAGATGGTCACGGCGTACGGGGCCTCCTCCGCCGTGGCGGGCGGGCGGCCCGAGGAGCCGAAGTGCATGCACAGCGGCATCCCGGTCTCCTGCGCGGCCGCGAAGACCGGGTCCCAGTGGTCGGTGTAGTACGACGGGAGCCCCAGCGGGACCGGATCCTCCGGGAACGTGATGCCCTTGGCGCCCTTCGCCGCGGTCCGGTGGATCTCGTCGACGCACTCCGCGATGTCCCACAGCGGCAAGATGATCACCGGGATGAAGCGGTCCGGCGCGGCGGCGCACCACTCGTCGAGGACGTAGTCGTTGTAGGCCTTGACGCTCAGCAGCGCCAACTCCATGTCGGTGCTCTCCACGGTGAAGAGAGCACCCGCGAAACGCGGGAAGGACGGGAAACAGGTCTGCGCCCACACGCCGTCGAGGTCCATGTCGGCCAGACGCGCCTTGGGGTCGTAGCAACCCGGGATCATGTCCGAGTAGCGGACCGGTTCCATCCCGAAGTCCTCGGGATTCTTGCCCGCCACCGCGTTGAGTCCGATCGCCGGGAAGCGCTTGCCCTGGTAGTTCCATACCTGCATGGGCGCACCGCCCGACGGTGAGGGCTCCTCGACGATGCGCGGGCCGGCCTCGAGGTATCTGGTCGGTAGGCGATCGGCCCACACGGTGGGGTGCTCGATGAGGTGGTCGTCGACCGAGACGAGCTTCATCCAAGGCTGGAGTGGCATGGGGGTGCCTCCTGTAGAAGTCTGTAACAAACAATTGTTGCAAGAGATGTACGTGGTGTCCGCGGAACGAGCGGGTGGGTCTTCGGGTCAGAGGACGGCCGACAGGTAGCCCGGGCGGATGCGAGTCGTGTCGATGTCGGCGGGCTGCCATCCCGGTAGGAGCGAGGCGCCGTCGAGCGTGCGGACCGGACGGTCGAGCTCCACCAGCAGGCCGAGGTTGCGAGTGATCCTCCCCGTCAGCACCTTCGGGTCTCCGGTGCACAGGGCCAGTGCCGCCTCCGCGATGGTCTCCTCCGGTTCGGAGTTGCCGGTGGTGACGCCGGGCACGGTGAGCGCGTTCTCGGTGGCGATCGAATACTCCGGGGCCAGCGTGTTGACCGCGATGTTGTCGTCGTAGAGATCCATCGCGGCGCCGGTGGTGATCCGGTCGATCATCGCCTTGGTGCCGCCGTACAGGCACGCACCGAACGTCGAGTTCGGGGCGAACGGCGGACCCTTGCGCGGCCCCGCCTGGGTCGACGAGATGCTCAGGATCCACCCGGCCCCCCGCTGCCGCATGCCGGGCACCGCCGCGGTCGCCAGGTCCCACCCGGCCCAGACGTTCGTCTCCACGGAATCGTAGAAGGACTCCCGAGTCATCTCGCCGTACAACTGGTCGAAGTGCCGTGTGGCCGCGGCGTTGTTGACGAGGATGTCGACCGGCGCACCGAAAACCTTTTCGGCGTGGGCAATCACCGACGCGCGGTCGCCGTCCGGATCGCCGAGGTCGAACACCAGAGGCTGCGCGGTGCCGCCGTCGGCTCGGATCTGCGCGACGGTCTCCTCGAGCGACCCCTGCAGACGACCGTCGCCGGCCCGCATGGAACGTGACACGGCCAGCACGCGGATGCCGTCGGCGGCGAACCGCCGTGCGATGGCCCGGCCGATGCCGCGACTGGCGCCGGTGACGACGGCGACGTGCGGAATATCGTTGTCGCTCATCCGTTCATCCCCGAGTGAGCAGGCGCGAAGTACGGCAGTACGACGCCGTCTTCGATCTCGTGGAACTCCACCGCGACAGGCATGTCGATCCGGACGTCGGCGGGCGCGCACCCGATGATGTTCGACACCATGTGGTAGCCCTCGTCGAGCTCGACGATGACCACCACGTAGGGGCTCGTGAAGGCCGGCGTCTGCGGCCTGGTCACCTCGGTGTAGCTGTAGACGGTGCCGCGACCGGAGCCGACCTGCCATTCGAGGCTGTCCGCCCCGCAGCCGCGGCACAGCTTGTTCGGGTCGAACTCGGCGTGTCCACACGCCGTGCAGCGCTGGTACCGCAACTCTCCCGCGACGCATCCGTCCCAGAACGGCTTCGACAGGACGGTGGGCTCGGGCAGTGGAATTCCCGCCCGCTGGGGCGCCAGTAAGGTCGTGATGGTGTTCTCGCTCATGGTCGTTCACTTCCCAGTAGCAGGACGTCGGTGAAGAAGGCGCCGGCTCCGCCGTTGCTGCAGAGCACCACCTGGGCGTCGTCGACCTGATTGGTCTCGCAGACGCCCTGGAGTTGGTGCACGCCCCGCGCGATGCGTTGGGTGAGCTGCACGATGCCGCCGCCGTGGCTGTAGGACATCAGTCCGCCGTCGGTCGTCATGGGCAGCCGCGGGTCGTCCCCGGTGACGTTCTCGACGACCCACTCACCGCCCTCACCGTCACCGCAGAAGCCGAAAGCCTCGAACTGGCGGATGATCTCGAACGAGAACGGGTCGTACAGTTCGGCCACGTCGACGTCGGCGGGCGTGAGGCCGGCCATCGCGAACGAGGTGCGGGCAGCCCGCCGCCCGACGTAGCCGTTGGGGATGTCCGACGAGCGGCTGCCGAGATCCCAGCTGGGTGCGTGCTGGTACGACGGCCCCATGTGGTCGAGTCCGCCGCCGAGGACGTAGACGGGCTTGCCGGGCAGGTCCTTCGCGCGCTCGGCGGTGGTGACGACGAGTGCGCAACCGCCCTCCGAGGTCATTGCGCAGTCGAGCAGGTGGAACGGGTCGGCGATCATTCGCGACGCCAGGATGTCGTCGACGGTGAAGGGGCCGCGCCCGTAGTAGATCGCATCGGGATTGATGTTGCCGTTGTTGCGGATCCGGGCCGCCACCGCCGCCATCTGCTCGGACGTCGTACCGTGCCGATGCATGTGCCGCCGAGCAATGAGGGCGAACTCCGAGGCCGTGTACAGACCGAAGGGGGCGACGAACTCGTTGGACGGTCGCGTCCACGGGGCGGTGGATTCGCGTTCGGTGTACCGGCCGGCCTCCCCGTCGGCGACCAGCACGGTCTCGCACAGCCCGGCCGCCACGACACTCGCGGCATGCAGCACGCCGGTGATACCGCCCGGGTTGTTCGCGTTCCACACCGGGCCCAGGCCCAGTGCGTAGATGAGCTGGGGCGCGGTCTTGCTGTACACGCCGTCGATCGTGGTGGGGTCGATACCGGACTGGGCGATGACGCCCCGCGCCGCGTCGAGACTGATGGTGAAGCTGTTGTGGCCGTCCAACACCCGGGCCTGCTCGGTGTTGTAGGCGGCGACGATCACCACGTCGCGGAAGGGATGTGCACTCACATCGAGTACTCCTGTCGAGTGTCAGAGATGTAGGGGACGGTCGCCGATCACGTTGCTGTCGCGCAGATCTTCGAGGTGGGCCGCATCGAGCCCGGCCAGCGCGGTGAGCACCTCGTCGTTGTGCTGTCCCAGCATCGGGGCGGCCGTCGTGAACGCCGGTTCTTTCCGCGCCGCGAACACCGCGGGAAGGCCGGGGATCTCGAGCGGCCCGAACACCGGATGGTCGACCTTCTCCGCGAATCCGCGGTGCCGGGCCTGCGGGTTCTCGAGGATCCGGCTCGGATCGACCACACGCGCGGCCGGGACGCCCCGTGCAGTCAGCGCGGCCGCGAGTTCGTCGACGTCGCGCCCTGCACAGAACTCGGTGAGCAATTCGTCGAGGCGATCGTGATGCCGGCGACGGCCGTCCGCGGTGTCGAAGTCGGCGTCGAGCACACTGCCCGGCAGGTCGAGCACGGCGGTGATCGCGGTCCACTGCGCGTCGTCGTGGGCTGCGAGCGCGAGCCAGTCGTCCGCTCCGCCCGCACACCGGTACACGCCCTGAGGCGCGGAGTCCGGACCGCGGTTGCCGTCACGGGAGAGCGATTTTCCGTTGGCGCTGTACTCGATCACCATCTCGGCGGCCACGTTCAACGCGCTCTCGACCATCGGCACCTCGACGAAACAGCCCCGGCCCTCGGCCCGCGCGTATTCGAGGGCCGACAGGGTCGCGACCACGGCGTGCAGCCCCGCGACCGGATCGCACGGACCCTTGAGGACCATCGGGCTGCCGTCGCGGTAGCCGGTCATCCACGACAGGCCCGTCGCCTGCTCCATCGTCTGCGCGAACCCGGTGCGATCCCGCCACGGACCGGACAGACCGAAGGCCGGCATCCGCACGAACACAACGGCCGGATTCGTCTCGCGCAGCCGATCCCACGTGAGCCCGAAATTGTCGAGCACGCGGGGCGAGAAGTTCTCGATCACGACGTCCGCGTGGCGAACCATCTCCAGCAGGACGTCGACGCCCTCGGGGCGGCTCAAATCGAGTGTCACACCGATTTTGCCGGCATTCGCGCCCTGGTACACGCCGCCCGCCTCCCACCAGGCCGCCTCGCCCGGAGATCTGGTCGAGGTGAACCGCATGCCGTCCGGCCGTTGTACCGACTCGACCTTGATCACCTCGGCGCCCATCCCGGCGAGTACCTGGGTCGCGGCAGGGCCCGCCCAGAACGCGGTGAGATCGAGAATCCTGATGCCGGCCAGTGGTGCAGCGTCCGCGTCGCCGAGCGGCCTGTCCGGCTGTACCCGTGGCGTCCACGGCTCTGCGCCGTCGTGCTCGCCCACGAGTGGCGCGCGGCCGACAGCACCGGGCACCACGGAGTCGACGAGGTACGGCCGTCGCGGCTGGACGAAACCCGCGGGGTTCTCGACGAACACGCCGCGCTCGGCGAAGTGCGCGTTCTCCGTGACAGTCTCCGGCGTTCCGATCGGCGACACGGGAATTCGCATGGCACCGGCTATCTCGTCGATCGCGTCGGCCGGCATGGTCGACGTCCAGGACTCGATCATCGACTGGAAGTCCGCGTAGCGTTCCTGGCGTCGGCGCACATCGACGATCGAGTCGTCGGCCAGTAACTCGGCCCGGTCGATCATGATCAGGAAGTCCTGGAACATCTGAGCGGTGATCGTGCAGAAGCCGATGTAACCGTCGAGACATCGCTCGACAGAAGGGATCTCCACCGTCCGGGCCGTGCGGCGGCCCGGCGCTCCGGACAGCGTCGCCGTCACCGGGTGGTAAAGAGCCATTGCGATGCACATGGATTCGAGCATCGACAGATCGGCCCACTCACCGCCGCGGCCACGACGTCGCGTTCCGACGCACAGGCCGAGTGCCGTCGCCGCCGCGTACGATCCGGCGATCCACTCACCGAGGCGGCCACCGGCCTGCAGCGGTTCCCGCCCCTCCGGCCCACGAATCGCCAGTGAACCCGCGAGGGCCTGGAGTGTGAAGTCGGTGGCGGGCAGGCCGGCCCACGGTCCGGTTCTCCCGAACGGTGTGATCGACAAGATGTCCACTCCGGGCGTGGTCGAGCGGATCAGCTCGATGTCGTCGATCGTCAGCTCGCCGGACTCGACCACGAGATCGGCGCCCGCGACGAACGCGCGCACATGCTCGTCCCGTACCGTCCCCCGGATCGAACGCTTACCGGCGGCGAGGTACTGGAACAGCGCGCCGTCGGTCTGTCCGCGGTCGCGGTTCCTGCGCCGGAACGAATCCCCGGCCGGATCGCTCTCGATCTTGACGACATCGGCGCCCGCGTCGACGAGCATCTTGGTGCAGTACGGTCCCGCGAGTCCCGTCGTGAAGTCGACCACCCGGAAATCGGCGAGCAACGATTGCGGTGCGTTCTGCTGTTGCACTGTCTTCGGCTGTTGCACTGTGGCTCCTCTCGATCTCGGTCAGACAGTGGCGGGCACGAACTCGTCGCGCAGGACGCGTCGCAGGACCTTGCCCAGGTCGTTGCGCGGCACGTCCGTTCGGAACTCGACGAACGCCGGCACGCGGGACGACCGCAGTCTGGCGCCCACCCAGGCGCGAATCTCGTCCGCGGTGAGCACACCTTCCGGACGCGGCACGACGGCGGCGACGACGATCTCGCCCCACTGGTCGTCCGGAACGCCGTACACGACGACGTCCTCGACCGAGGGATGCTCGCCGATCACGTCCTCGATCTCGCCGGGTGACAGGTTCTCCCCGCCACGGACGATCACGTCGTCGAGGCGCCCCTCGACGTAGACGTATCCCCCGTCGTCGATCCAGCCGCCGTCGCGGGTCCGGAACCATCCGTCGGAGTCGAGCAGCGAGGCACCGGAGTACTCCCCCGATACCTGCGCGCCCCGCACCCACAGCTCGCCGCGCTCACCCGGCGCAACGTCGCGTCCGGCGTCGTCGCGCACCACGATCTCGACGTCCGGAACCGGTAGGCCGACCGACCCCAGCCGTCGCTGGACGTCAGGGTCCGAGGACGAGACTGCGGCACGGTGCTCGGCAGGTCCGAGAACGGCTACGGAGGAGGAGGTTTCGGTGAGACCGTAGCCGTTGACGAAGTCGACGTCCGGCAGCAGTCCGAGGGCCCGCTCGATGACGGGCAGCGGCATGCGGCCTCCGCCGTAGGACAGGTGACGCAGCGACGGGAGGCCGCCCCCGTCCTCGGTCAGCACGTCCACGATGCGGGCGAGCATCGTCGGCACGACCATTGCGTGGGTGATCTCCTGCTCGCGCACGAGGCGCACCCATTCGCGTGCGTCGAAGTTCGGCATCTGCACGATCCGGCGGCCGCTGTAGAGACCTGTGAGCAGTCCTGCGACACCTGCGATGTGGTAGGGCGGGACGCTGACGAGGGCGGCCTCGTCGGGCCCCGCGCCGAACAGCTCGGTGCCGCCGAGTACGTACGACACCAGGTGCCGGTGACGCAGGATGGCGATCTTCGGCGGGCCGGTGGTCCCGCTGGTGTGCAGGAGGACTGCCGGGGCCTCCGGGTCCTGGTCGGCCGGCGGAATCTCGGCCGCGCCCGCGGCGCCGAGCCTCTCGACCAGCACCCCGGGCTCGACGGTCTCGACGCCGTCCACCCGGCCTCCGATCCGGGCGACGGCGCCGTCCGCGACCAGGAGGGCCGGCGCCCGACCCGCCACGAGCCCACGGAGCGGCTCGTCGGCCAGTCGGTAGCTGATCGGTGCGAACGGGATTCCGGCCCATGCCGCGCCGAACAGTGCGATCGGGAAGGCCGCCCCGGCGGTCGCGCCGTACAGCACCGTCTGCGCGGTGGTGTCGGCACGGTCGGCTGCGAACCTGCGGGCCAGCTCGAGCAGGCGGCTGTAGCTGAGCCCGTCGCGCTTGTCCCCGATGGCGATTCGGTCGCCTTCCGCATCGGCGGCGATCTCCAGCAGTGTCAGGATGTTCATCGTCTTCCTCAGTCCGAGGCGGGCATCGCCTTGGGCGCCTTGACACCCAGCGTTTCGCCGTCGACCGTGAGCACGCCGCTCCCGGGCTTCGTGCACAGCAGTTCGACGGTGCCGTCGGCGTTGCAGTAGCGCTTGCCGAGTTGGAGCTCGCCGCTCGTGGTCCCCACCGGGTCTGCCGCCTGCTCCGGGGTGACCATCGGCGCACCGTCGCAGCGGATGTCGACATCCTCTGCGGGAATCCGGATCACGATCAGTTCGGCCGCCGAGGTGGTGCTCCGCAACCGGACTCCGACACGCAACTGCATGAGATTGACTCCTTGATGTTCTGTTCGAGATCGATGCTCTCGGGCACACGGTGACGACGTCGTTGCCCGCGTGGATCAGCCCGGGTGAAAATCCGAGCAAACGTTTGTTGCAAGCACTATTGCAGCCCGATGTGAGCTACGTCAAACACCGCGGCGATGCGCGTCGCAGCCCAGGTCATTTCGCATGCACCACGAGACCGTCGACGAGAACCGTTCCGACAGCAGCGGAATCGGGCGTATCGAGCATCGTGCGAAGCGGAACGTCGAGGACCACGAGGTCCGCCACAGCGCCCGGGCGCACCCGCCGTGGTGGGCCACCGGGCTGCTGCGCGGGACCCAGATACGCCGCGAGCGCCGCCGCCGTACCGACCCGCTCCGCAGCACCGAACACCGCTCCGGAATCGGTTCTCCGGGTGGCAGCGGCTCGGATCACCGCCCACGGATCGAGCGGGCCGTAGGGCGCGTCGCTCGACAACGCCACCGGCACCCCGGCCTCCAAAAGCGTGCGGCATCGGTAGAGATCCGGGTGGTCGCGCTCGTCCACCCGGGCGCGGTAGTCCTCGCCGCGGTCCGCGACGAAGCCGGGTTGGGTCACGACGGTCAGCCCGTGACGTCGCAGATCGGCCACGACCTCCGCGGGGACGATGGAGGCGTGCTCGATCCGGTCCCCCGGAACGCAACCGACGTCGCCCAGGACCGCGAGCAGCAGCGCCAACGATTCCCGGCTGACGCTGTGCGCCGCGAAGGCCCGTCCGGCGGTCCGCACGCGCCTGATCGTCTCGGCCAAACCGTCGAGGTCGGGCATCCCGGAATCGGCCAACACGATCTTGTACGGCCCCACCGTGACCCGCTCGCGGTCGCCACCACTCACGTCGTCGCCGAGTGGCACGCCCAGCAGGTGCAACCGTTGGGGAATGTGACCCGATCTCGACGCGTCCACCAGTGCCGTCAGTGAGTCGGCGCCCAGGTCGGGGGTGGCGTCGGTGACCGCCGTGAAACCCAGCCGCGCGAGATCCGCACCGACGCCGTGCAGTCGAGGCGGGCCCGTTGCGGGGAGCAGGGTTCTGAGCAGGTCGTCAGCGCGAAAGATGCGGCCGGTTGGTCGCCCCTCCGGGCCGCGCTCGATCCCGGGGTGCTCCACCGAGGCCAGACCCGTTGCGCGGATCGCGGCGCTGTTGAGGATCCACATCGCACCGCTGCGATGCTGGATGCGCACCGGCCTGCGGGCGTGGAACCGGTCCAGGGCATTCGCGTCCAGATCCCCTGCGACGGTTTCGACATAGCCGACGCCGCGAACCCAGTCCTGCGCAGAGTCGAAACCGCCCAGTACCTGCCGCAGCCCATCCGGCGTCCGGACATCCGGCGGACCGCACCGAACCGAGGCCCGGGCCGCCGCCAACGCATGCAGGTGCAGATGGTGGTCGGCCAACCCGGGCAGTACGGCTCCTCCGCGAGCATCGAGCCAGTCCACGCCGCGGCGCCACAGATGCGTCCCCACCTCGCAGATGCGGCCCGCCCGGAGTCTCACGTCGACGCCGGGCCGACCCTCCACCTCCGCGTTACGGATGACGAACTCGGCCGTCATGCACGCTTCTCCAGTTCACGCAGCACCCGCTCCGTGTCCCGTCCGGCTGCCGGTGCGGGCGCGAAAGCTCCGGCCCGCCGCCGGGGTTCGGCGATGTCGACTTCACCGGAAGCGCCGTCGACCACCCAGCGGTCGCCCCGACGGCGGACCCGGGGCTGCGGTTCCGCGACGTCGACGAGCGTCGAGGCGACCACCTCCGACATCGCGACCTCCCACAGGTGGCCGGGGCCGCCACCGGGCGGTTCGCTCATCGCGCGGACGGCGGCGGTGAGCCCGGTGAGCGGATCGGCGATCGCGTCACCGACGAACATCGGCGCCCCGGCGGCGTCAGCGGCCACCAAGCCACTCGACGCGGCGACGTCGTCGCCGAATCCGACTGTCGGCGAGTCGCGTCCACGCGCGGTGATCGAGACCCACGTGGTCCCGGCCGCACAGGCCGCCGTCGCGTCGAGTCCGAAGCGTTCCAGCGCGCGCGGCCGTGACGCCTCGACGACGATGTCCGCGGCATCCACGAGCAGCGCCAGGGCACGGCGTCCGAACTCGGTGTCCGGATCCAGGACCACCGACTCGTGACCCGAATGCAGCAGGTCGTAGAACCCACGATCCCCGAATCGCGCGCCGTCCGGTCGATTCGGTGTCTCGACCTTGATCACCCGCGCTCCCGCCGCACCGAGCAGGTGTGAGCACAGCGGTCCCGCCCACAACGCGCTGAAGTCCACCACGAGCAGACCCTCCACCGACCGGGGGCGAGCCTCGGCCAGGGCCGTCGGCGCAGATGCACGGCGGACCACCGGGGCTGCGGCGATACCCAGCATCTCTGCGCCGTCGGCGAGTTCCGAGCCGGAGTGTTCGCGCAGCCACATTTCGACGGCCGGCCACGGATCACCGCCGACGTCGTGGCCGACCAGGGCGCCGAGCAGTGCGGCGTCGTCGGGTCGAGCACACGAGACGGCTGCCCACCCGTCAGCGGTCGGGAGCAATCGGCAACGACGCCCCACCGAGATGTTCCCGCCGCGAACGCCTCCCGTGTACGCGGCGCGCTCGGACAGCAGACGGCCACCGTCGACCCGTACCGGGTGCGCGGTGTCCGCCGTGGCCGCACCGATCCAACTCGACAGTTCACGGGCGTACGACGCGGCCCGCCCCGGCGGTACGGCCGGTGGCCCGTCGGCGGGACCGGTCAACGCGACGAGGCCGCTCTCCGCCCAGTCCCGGGTCCGGTCCACCTGCCACGACGCAGCCAGGGGCGTCACCACAGAGAACCTCGTTCTAGACTTCACGCACCCAACACTTGCACAAAGCTTTTCGAACTACGAGGACCGAATGGAATTCCACCCTCCTCGCATCACGGCCCGCCAGCTCGCCGGTGGCGCCGCGGATGCGCCGCTGCTCGACGACTGCGGGGCCGTCGACACACCGATGATGGTCGTCGACCTGAGTCCCGGCGCGGAAGGGTCCGACGACGCGGCAGTGCTGGCCGCCGCAGCACGCCGCGCCCGTGCCGCGGATCGGATCCTGGTCGGGGTGAGCGGAGGACGTCCGGACGCACGGACCGTGCTCACGGACGAGCTCGACGTCACGTACTCCGACCACGTCGACAGCCGCACCCCCCGATGCGAGGTCGCGGTTCCCGATGTCGACCGAGCCGTCGACGATCTCGCGGCGCGCGTCTCCGCGAATCCTCAGGCCGCGGTCGTCCTGCGACAGGTTCTCCGCAGCAGCGGCGGCCTCGACACCCGTGCGGCCGTCGACGTCGAATCGCTCGCCTATTCGACGCTGCTGGGCGGCCCCGAGTTCGGCCGCTGGCTCGGGGAGCGCGGAGACCGACCACCGCCACCGGCACCGGATCGCGAACCCGTCCTGATGTCCCGCGACGGCGACCGTCTGCGGATCACGCTCAACCGGCCCGAACGCCGCAACGCGTACGGCGCCCGGCTCCGGGACGCGCTCACCTCGGCGCTGAGCGTCGCGACGTCGGATCCGTCGATCACCGAAGTAGTGCTCGACGGTGCCGGTCCCGCATTCTGTGCCGGCGGCGACCTCGACGAGTTCGGAACGACGCCGGATCTCGCACTGGCGCATCTGATCCGTACGCGCGCGGGCGCGGGGCTGCTCGTCCACGAGTTGGCCGACCGCATCGAGGTGCACGTCCACGGCGCCTGCGTCGGCGGCGGCATCGAGATTCCTGCGTTCGCCGGCCGTGTCGTGGCGAGTACCGACGCCTGGTTCCGCCTCCCCGAGGTCGAGATGGGGTTGATCCCGGGAGCGGGCGGCACGGTGAGCATTCCGCGGCGGATCGGGCGCTGGCGTGCGATACACCTGTTCGTGACGGGAGCCCGATTGGACTCGTACACAGCGTTGGACTGGGGTCTCGTGGACGCGATCCACTGACCCGGTCCGGACACAGTGCACACCAAACGCTTGTTGCAGCGGCCCGATTCTCCTGCCATGATTGGCGAACAGGAACCCGAGCGCGGTCGTTCGCGCTCCCCGCCGCAGAAGGGCCGTGCGAATGCCGTCGAAGCTCGATCGGGAGTCGGCGAGCAATCGCCCCAGCGATGCCAAGACCGCCTTCCTGACCAGGATTCGCCAGGCCGCGTTGCGTCAGTTCGCCGAGAGCGGCTACGACGGGACGTCGATGCGGGACATCGGTTCTCTCGTCGGCGTACATGCCGGCAGCCTGTACGTCCACATCAAGAGCAAGGAAGACCTGCTCTACCAGATCGTCGGCGAGATCGCGGAGAGCGGCGAGGCCGCACTGCAACGGGTCGAGGCCTCCGAGGTCGGCGCGATCGACAAGCTCAGGATGCTCGCCCGTATCCATCTGCGCTGGTCCATGGCCAACCCGGACGCCGCAAAGGTGTTCGAGCGGGAATGGATGCGGCTCAACGGGGCCCAGCTCGCCGAGGTGCAAGTCAAGCGCCAGCGCTGGGCCGACGCGGTGGAACGGATCATCCAGGCGGGCGTCGACGAGGGCACGTTCCGCAACATGGACGTGGCCCTGGCGGCCGTCGCCTTCCGCTCGGTGCTGAACGCGAACTACACGTGCGACGGCGATCCGGACGTCGACGGCGTCAAGCTCGCCGACGAGTTCGTCGACTTCCTCTTCAACGGCTGGGTCGCCTCCGACCACCGCTGACACCCCGCCGTCCACACTCCCCTCGTCGGTGCTGCGCGGACCGCATCGACCCCTCGAACATGTGAAGGACCGACATGACTGGAACAGCATTCGTCACCGGCGGAACCGGCGCGCTCGGCGTCGCCGTCACCAACCACCTGCTGTCGATCGGCTGGCGTGTGGTGGTGCCGTTCATCGAGCCGTCGGAAGCGTCCCGACTCGACGACCACGAACGCCTCGAACTGGTCCGCGCCAATGTGTCGGTTCCGAACGAGCTCTCCGCGGCCGTCGCCCTCGCCGCCGGTGATTCCGATGCGCCGCTGACGGCACTGGTCAATCTCGTCGGCGGATTCGAGTCGGGTCCGCGCACCCACGAAGCCGACGCCGACGCCATCGACCGTCAACTGGATCTGAACGTGAAGACCACGTACGCGGTGCTGCGCGAAGGGCTTCCGCACCTGGTCGCCCACGGGGGCGGCTCGGTCGTGTCGATGTCGTCCGGGGCTGCCCTGAAGCCGTTTCCCGGCGGCACCGCCTACAGCACGTCCAAGGCTGCCGTCCTCGCCCTCGCGGAGTCGATCGCGGTCGAGTACAAAGCCGATCACATCCGGTCGAATGCCCTGCTGCCCGGCGTGATCGACACCCCGGCCAATCGTGCGGCGATGCCGAACTCGGACCGCGCGAACTGGGTTGCCCCGGCCGACATCGCCAAGGTGATCGCGTTCCTGCTCTCGGACGACTCCGCCCCGATCTCGGGCGCTGCCATTCCCCTGGGTCTCTGACGCGGTTACGGAGGTCTGCCGACCCGACGGGATCAGCGGACCTCCAGGAACTCGGCCGGATTGTCCTCGAGCATGGCACGCACGGTCTCCGGATCGAGCCCGGCGGCTTCGAGAGCTGGAACGACCTGCCGGTTGACGAACGTGAAATCGACTGCAGAATCGTCCGATTCATCGTCCTTGAAATCCTGCCAGGATCCGAAGACTCCGAAGTAGGTTGCCAGGTCGTGGGACAGTAGGAGCCGATCGCCGTGGCCACGCGCACACAGTTCGACGATGGTGCGCACCCGGGCCGCGAGGCTGTTGCCGACAGCGCAGTGCCCGAACCGGTCCATGCCGAGGTAACAGCCTCGACGGAGCATCGTCTCCAGATAGCCGAGATCGTTCGTGTCGCCGCTGTGCCCCAGTACGACCTGACGCGGCTCGACGCCGCAATCCTCGAACAGATCGAGGATCTCTTCGCCGTTGCCGACGTCGGGGTGGTGATGACAGAAGACCGGCAGTCGCTGCTCGGCGGCCACCCTGCCGATGGCCCGGAACACCCGGTCGAGGATCGGGGTGATGCCGTCGTCGGCGCAGGCCGCCTTCATGATTCCGGGTCGCACACCGGTGCCGGCGATGCCGTCCTCGCATTCCCGGCTCAGCCACGCACGGATCTCGTCCTCGCTCCGCCAGTTCAGGAAGACCTCCTCCTGATAGTAGAAGCCGCTGGACACGACGAACTCGAGCCCGGTCCGCTCGGACACCTCGCGGATCAGTCCGATGTCGCGCCCCATGTTCACCGGAGTTCCGTCGACCACCGTTCGCACGCCGCTCTCCCTGGCACGCAGGAACTGCGCCACCGCGCGTTCCACGATCACGTCGTGCTCGTAGTAGTTCTCTCCGAACGCCATTCGCATCGACCAATCGGCCGTGACGATGTGCTCGTGGATCAGGGTCTGGCCGAGTTGCGAGCGGTCGATGGGACCGCGGACGGTGTTCACCGGCATGCTGTTCTCCTTCGATGGTCGAGAAGTTCCGGCGTGCGGATCGATCGGTGTGGCTCCCCGGTCAGACCCATCGGCCGGTCTGGATCGAGACCAGCCGGTCCAGCGCATCCGCCGACCAGGTGTCGACGCGGGTACCGGTCACGCGCCGATTCCGCCGACCGTCACCGAACTCCGGGTCCAGAATCCGCGAGACTTCCGCAACCGCATCGACCACGAGTGGGGCGACGCGTTCGAGGTTCGAGCCTCTGGCATCCCCACACAGCGAGATTGCGGCAACCGGTCCGGCGACGCCACGGACCGCGGCACCGACGCATGCCACACCGCGGACCGACTCGCCCTGCTCGAAGGCCACGCCGCCGCGGCGGCGAATCCTGTTCAGTTCCTGATGCAGTGTCGCGATGTCGGTGATCGTCCTGTCGGTGCGACGAGCGAGGCCCTCTCCGTACAGTTCGTCCACGCGCCGGGGATCGAGCCAGGCGAGCATCGCCTTGCCTCCTGCCGTCGCGTAGGCGGCGCCGCGACCACCGACACGCGACGGCAGGCTCGAGGCGAAGCGGCCGCCTCTCTTGTCCAGGTACACGCCATCCGCCCCGTCGAGCACGGAAAGATGCACGACCATGCCGGTCTGCATGTGCAATTCGTGCAGTGACGGTGCTGCTGCAACGCGAATCTCACCGTCGACGCTGCCGCCGAAGCGGCGCGCCCGCCGACCGAGGCAGTAGCCGAACGACGCGTGCTCCACCCATTCGAGGCCGATGAGTTGGTCCAGGATCCGGTGCACCGTCGAACGAGGCAGCCCGGCCCGTATCCCCACCTCCTCGAGGGTGAGCCGGGTCGACCGGTCTTCGAAGACGTCCATGATCAAGGTCATCCGCTCGATCATGGACGGAGCGACCCGCCGGCGCGGCCTGGTCGCGGCGGTTGACTCGGCGGGATCGACTCGCGCCATGGAGACCTCCAAACGTGGATCACTCAGTGTGTGGACGCGGTACCGGGAGTGCGTCAGCGCTCCATCCAGGCCTCGTCGAAGAGGACGACGTTGTCGATGCTGACGTTGGCGCCGTGCAGCTTCGGCGTCCACGCCGTGTACACGGCGGTCGGCGCCCACACCGCATACGGAACGGTCTCGTCGGCAAGCTTCTGAATGTCGTCGATGGCCGTCTGCTTCGCGTCGTCGCTGCCGGCGGTCTGCAGCTTCACCAGTAGAGCGTCCATCTCGGGCGAGTTGTAGCCCGCGGCATTGTTGCTCGACGTGCTGCCGAGCGACCCGTACAGGCGGAGCAGCGGTGCCGCGTCGATGAGCGACGCACCGCTGCGGGCGATGTCGAAGTCCCGATCGACGTAGACACGGCGAGTCAGGTCGGTGACGCTGTTGGCATACGCGACCTCGACATCGAAACCGATCGAGTTCAGCGCGGCCTGTGCGGCGAGAGCACCCTGACGCGAGGCCTCCTCGTTGATGGCCACGTACGTGAGCTTGCCGTTGTAGCCGTCAGCCTTGGCCTGGCTCAGCAACTCCCGCGCCTGATCCGGATCGTAGGTGACGCCCTGCACGTCCTCGTTGTGCCACTTCGAGCCTTCCGGGAACATCGCCGAGCCGGCCGGTCCCTTTCCGCCGTTCACACGCTGGTTCAAGGCCTCCGGATCGATTCCGAGCGCGATCGCCCGACGAACCCGGACGTCGGCACCCGGACGACCCTCGCGCTGATTGATCATTCCGATCGCGCCGAGCCCCTGGAGATCGCGATAGCCCTCGAGGCCGGCGTCGATCGCGCTGTCGATGACCTCGGTGTTCCGGTAGAGATAGCCGGCGTTGAGCTCGCCACTGCGAATGGACTCGAACATGCCCTGGGCGTTGGCCGTGGGAACGAAGCGCAGACCCGCGAGTCGCGGCTTACCTCCTACGTAGTCGGCACGCGGCGCCAGCTCGAGCACCTCGTTGGGAGCGAACCGGGTGACGGTGAACGGCCCGGCGCCGATCGGCGTGAACGAACCCGACGCTTCCGAGCTCGGCGCCACGATCACACCGGGCCCGGCCGCGAGCAGCACCGGAAAGTCGGTCCACGGGCGTTGGAGCCGGATGACCACCGTCTTCGCGTCGGGAGTCTCGACACCGGCAACCGAGTTCGTCCACACCTGCGCCACATCGCGCTTGGCCGCGACATAGCGGTCGAGACTCCACTTCACCGCGGCCGAATCGACCGGCGTCCCGTCGCTGAACGTGGCCCCGTCACGCAGCGTGACAGTCCAGGTCTGCCCGTCGTCGGAGGACTCGAGCCCGGCCGCCAACTGCGGTACGTACTGCGACTTCTCGAAGTCGTACCGCACCAGGGTGTCGTAAATCGCGGCCAGCTCGGTTCCGCCCGTCGACCCGGCCATCAGGGTCTTCGTCGGGTCCAGCGTCGCCGGGAAGCCGTACGACCCGTAGGTCACCACGCCGCCGTCGACGGGGTCGCCCTCGCCGGCACGATCGCCGACGTAGCCGATCGCGTACGCGCCACCGGCGTTCGCGGAGTCGCCGGAACCCTGGCCGTCAGCCGAAGCGCAGGCCGTCAAGGCCAGAGCACCGATGCTCACGACAGCTACCGAGCGCCAACCGCGCCAAAGTCGATGCAACATATCCGTCCTCTCGATGTGATGACTTCGCCGTTCGCAGCTGACGGCCGCCGACTTCTCGTGACAGCACGTGCGGCGGGGAGCGAGACCGCGGTCCGCGCAGGCTCGCGGAAGAAAGAATCAGGTTCCAGTGACATGGAACACCATGAACGCACAGGTTTGCAAGACATATGACCTAATACGTCGAGTTCCGGCCAGCAAAATAGAATTACGTTTCACCCCACCTGCATGTCAGGGAAGAGCCAAGGGTCTTCGCGATTCCCAATTCCGCTGCTGTAGAGTCGCTCTCGCGCGACAGTGCCCTTGCAACCACATCGCTACCGGCCCGAACCGGACGTATCCGCCAGAGATGCGTGACTCACGAGCGGCCGGCGCCCTTCGCGGGACCACTGTGTATTCGGCGTCCCCGATCGATCCTGCAGGAAGTACCACCGATTACCACCAATGTATGGGAAACACATGACGACATCAGCGACAGGCAGCAGCGAGGTCCGGATGATCGAGGCCGGCGAGGCGCCGACAAGATTCGCGCGCGGTTGGCACTGCATCGGCCTCACCAGGGATTTCACCGACGGTAAGCCGCATCCGATCCACGCCTTCGGCACCAAGCTGGTGGTGTTCGCGGACAGCGAGGGCGATCTGAAGGTTCTCGACGCGTACTGCCGGCACATGGGTGGCGACCTGAGCCAGGGCGAGATCAAGGGCGACTCGGTGGCGTGTCCGTTCCACGACTGGCGCTGGAACGGCAAGGGCCGCTGCACCGACATCCCCTACGCCCGCCGCGTGCCGCCGCTCGCCAAGACCCGCGCGTGGACCACGATGGAGAAGGACGGACTGCTGTTCGTCTGGCACGACCCCGAGGGCAACCAGCCGCCGGCCGAGGTCACCATCCCGGAGATGACCGCCCCCGGTGAGGAGTGGACCGACTGGGTGTGGAAGCAGATCACCATCGACACCAACTGCCGCGAGATCATCGACAACGTCGTCGACATGGCGCACTTCTTCTACGTGCACTACGGCTTCCCGATCAAGTTCGAGAACATCTTCGAGGGCCACATCGCCACCCAGTTCCACGAGGGCGTCGGGCGCGAGGACATGGCCCGGCCCACCAAGGACGGACAGGCGGCCTCCACGGGCAACAGCTCGGTCGCGGCGTACTACGGCCCGTCCTTCATGATCGACGAGTTGACCTACCACTACCCGGATTTCGACATCGACTCGATCCTGATCAACTGCCACTACCCGATCTCGCCGAACAAGTTCGTCCTCATGTACGGCATCAAGGTCAAGCAGAGCGAGTCGGTCAGTGGCGCGAAGGCGAACGCACTGGCCGCCGGGATGGCCAAGTTCATCGCGATCGGGTTCGAGCAGGACGTCGCGATCTGGAAGAACAAGACCCGCATCGAGAATCCGCTGCTGTGCGAGGAAGACGGCCCCGTCTACCAGCTGCGCCGCTGGTACGAGCAGTTCTACGTCGACGTCGCCGACATCAGCCCGGACATGACCAACCGTTTCGAGTTCGAAATGGACACCACCAAGCCCGTCGCGGCCTGGCGGCGCGAGGTCGCCGAGAACATGGAGCGACGGGCGGCCTCCGCAGCGATCGGGAACTGACGACACCGAAGACGTCTGCGACAGGACCGGCCGTGCGGTACCCGCGCGGCCGGCCTTGTCGCAGAACAATATTGGAAGTCGAACCGTACCGGCTACTCGCCGAGCACCAGCCGCGACACGTCCTGAACGTTACGCAAAGCCTCGGGGAATCCGATGCGGCCGGTCGTCCACAGGACGAGCGAATTGAGCATCGTGCTGCCGATCGACAACGACGCGAGGCGTGCCCGCTCGGCGGGCACGCCTTCCATCAGCTCGAACAGCATCTTCCGGTTCGCGGCAGAGCGTTCGTCGAGTGTGTCTCGCACGTACGGATCGTCGGAGGTCTGCAATTCGACCTCGAGACGTGCGAAGTTCGGTCCTCGCTGGAATGCCTTCATCTGGCGCGTGTAGAGGTCCACGACACGATCGAGGACCGAACCGTGCGCATTTCGGCGCCGACCCGTTTCGCGTTCCTCCGCCAGCCGTTCGGCGAGAATGTCGTTCCAGGCCACCATTGCGGCCGCCAGGAGGTGCTGCTTCGCCGGGAAGTACCGGTAGAGCGTCCCGAGGGCCACCCCGGACCGCTCCGAGACCTCTCGCATCTGTATCCGGTCGGGGCTGGTCTCGGCGAGCATCTCGATCACGGTGTCGAGCAGGTGCCGCCGGCGCGCACGCTGCGCGTCGGTCATGTCGTCGGGGCTCATCGGCACGGCCACGGATTCGGTCACGAAGGCAGCCTAATCGTCAACCGGTCACCGCCGACTCCGGCTCCGGCGACGGGGTCGTCAGATACCCGCCCAGCACGTCGCGCAATTCGTCCTGGCTCCACCGCGACGCCGAGCGCAGGCTCGCCTCGACGGCGGGCGGCGTCATCACGTCGATCCGGTCCCCGTACGCGACCAGCACTCGACCGTTGACCGACTCGGCGGCTGGTGAGGCGAGGTAGACGACGAGCGGCGCAACGTGTTCGACCGACAGCGGGTCGTCTCCCCCTTGCGGACGCGGCCCGAACACGTCGCTCGTCATGGCCGTGCGTGCCCGGGGACAGATGGCGTTGGCCCGCACACCGAAGGCCTCGCACCCCCGGGCGGTGGACATCGTCAGGGCGACGACACCTGCCTTGGACGCGGCGTAGTTGGCGGCCCCCGGCGGGCCGGACGCGTACGCCTCCGACGACGTGTTGACGATGCGCGCGTAGACCGGCGCCCCACTGTCCTTCGCCCGACGTCGCCAGTGGTCGGTCGCCGCGCGCGTCGTGAGAAACGAGCTGCGCAGATTGACCCGCAGCACGTCGTCCCACTCGTCGGCGGACATGTTGAACACCATCCGGTCCCGAATGATGCCGGCGTTGTTCACCAGGATGTCGAGGCGGCCGAAACGTTCCACCGTGAGCGCCACGAGCCGGTCCGCGGTGGCCTGCTCACCGACGTCACCCACACACGTCACGACGGACCCGCCGGCGCTGCGGATCTCCGCAGCGACATCCTCGATCCGGGAGCTACGAGCGTTGATCACCAGGTCGGCACCCGCTTCCGCGAGGGCGAGGGCCTCGGCACGGCCGAGACCCTCGCTGGCTCCGGTGACGATCGCGGTACGACCACGCAGGAGTCCACCGGTCATCGTGGTTCCCGTGGCAGCCCGAGGATCTGCTCCGAGATGACGTTGAGCTGGATTTCGAGCGTGCCGCCACCGATCAGCAGCTTCGGCGTGGCCAGGTAGGCCTTGGCCGCGCGCCCGCCACCGGTGACGTCCGGGCCCAGGCCGCCCAGGGCGGCCTCCGGCCCGAACCATTCGAGCACCTGCGCCGTCGCATCCGTGATGTGCTGCGCAGACGCCGCCTTGAGCGCACTCGCCTCGACACCCGGGTTCAGACCCGACAGCCGCTTGAGGACGCTGCGATGCGCGAGCGCATCGAGGGCCCCGGTGGTAGACGTGATCCGACCGAGCGCAGGCAGCGCGTCGTGCCGAGTGTCCGGGTCCAGCGTCCGCGCCACCTCGACCGGATCGAAGCGGTACCCGCTCGCAACCGGGGTGTTTCCCATCGCGACCCGCTCGTTCGCCAGCGTCGTGCGGGCCACCTTCCAGCCCTCTCCGGGCGCACCCACCAGGTCGGCGTCGGGAACGAAGACACCGTCGAGAACGACCTCGTTGAACATGCTGTCGCCGTTCGCCTCCCGCAGCGGCCGGACTTCCACGCCCGGCGCCGACATGTCGACGAGGAAGAAGCTGATGCCCCGATGCTTGGGGGCGTCACGGTCGGTCCGCGCCAGGCAGATGCCCCAGTGCGCCTCGTACGCCTTCGAGTTCCACACCTTGTTGCCGTCGATACGCCAGCCTCCGTCGACCTTGGTGGCGGAGGTCGTCAACGACGCCAGATCGGATCCCGCGCCGGGCTCGGAGAACAGCTGGCACCAGATGATCTCGCCGCGCAACGTCGGAACGACGAGTCGTTCCATCTGTTCCTCGGTGCCGTACTCGAAGATCGACGGCAACGCCCACTCACCGATGACGGTGCTGGGTTGGGGAACTCCGGCGCGGTCGAACTCCTCCGCGAGAATCAGCTGAGCGGCGGTATCGGCGCCCAGGCCGTACGGCTCGGGGTAGTGCGGCGCGACCAACCCCCGATCGGCGAGCAGCACCCGAGCCGCCACCGGGTCGAGTGCTGCGGCCTCGGCGATCGTCGCCGCGACACCCGCCCGGAACTCCGGCCGGTCCGGAACCCCCAGCACCGCTTCCCGTTCGGTGGTCAGCGCCAGTTCACCGGCGCGGCGGGCCCACGCGTCCTGCGAACCACCGAGCGCGAGCAGGCTCACGACACGTCGCCAGTACAGGTGGATGTCGTGCTCCCAGGTGTTGCCGATGCCACCGAGCAGCGTGAGCGCCTCGAGTACCACGTCGACGGCCTCGCGGCGCACCACCGTCGCGGTCCGCGCGGCCGCGAGTGCCAACTGCTTCCGGTCGCCGCTGTCCGCGGCCGACACGGCGTCCCACACCGAACTGGTCATCACCTCGAGCCGGATGAACAACTGCGCACACTTGTGCTTGATCGCCTGGAACGAGCCGATGGGGCGCCCGAACTGCTCGCGGATCTTCGCGTACGCCAAGCTTGTCTCCTGCGCCCACCGGGCGACGCCGACGGCCTCGGCGCACTGCAGCACCGCGGCGATCGCCGCGACCTCGTCCGCCCCGGCGCCGAGGACGTTCTCGGCCGGGATCCGGGTGTCGGACAGGCGCACCCGGCCGAGGGCGCGGGTCAGGTCGACGCCTTCTTCGGCGAGGACCTCCACACCCGCGTCACTCGCCGACACGACGAACCACACCGGACGCTCACCGGACTGCCCCGCCAGCACGAGGATCTCGGCACCCGGAGCACCGAGCACCGGTACCGTCTCGCCGCCGGCGACCACTTCGTCGCCGTCGCCGTCGAGGGTGACGGTCCCCGTCCCCAGCGCCACCGCGGCGGTGGCGCCGCCGGCCAGTCGCGGAAGCAACGCCTTGCGCGCCGCGTCGGTCCCGTGGGACTGAATGACGGCGCTCGCGGTGACCGTCGGCAGCAACGGTCCGGGGATCAGGCCGTACCCGGACTGCTCCAGTGCCACTGCGAGTTCGAGCAGGCCCGCGCCCGCCCCGTCGTACTCCTCGGCGAGGTGTAGCGACGGAATACCCATACCTACCAACTGTTCCCAGAAGGCGGGCCGAGCACCGCGCGCGAGGTCGTCGAACTGCCCGCGTGTCCGTTCCACGGGAGCCTCGCGGGCCGCGAACCGCGCCAGCGAGTCGGCGAGCGCGTCGTGATCTGCTCCGATACCGATCGGCATGTCCGATCAACCTTTCAGTTTGAGCACCTTGCGGGCGTTCTCGTGCAGGAACTTCGGCCACACCTCGTCTTTGAACGGCACGCTCGGCATGTCGCCGAAGATCCGGTCCAGGGTCAGCCCCGCAGGGAAGTAGCCGGCGTAGATGATCTTGTCGGCGCCGCGCGTGTTCGCGTAGTCGACGATCGCCTTCGGGTAGTGCTTGGGCGCGAACGCCGACGTCGAGTAGTAGAGGTTCGGCCATTTGATCATCAGTTTGACGGCCAGATCCTCCCACGGTTCGCAGCCGTGCCGCGTGACGAACACCAGATCCGGGAAATCGAACATGACGTCGTCGATGAGTTCGACGTGCTGGACCGCCGACTTCAGTCGCGGCCCCGCGATACCTGCACACGCGAAGATCGGGATGTCGAGCTCGACGCACTTTGCGTAGATCGGATACATCTGCGGCGCGTTGAGCGCCACCTGCGGGAATGTGCCCGCGGCGAACGAACTCACCGAGAGGATGCCGAATTCCTCGTACTCACGGGTCATCCGGGCCAATGTGCCCATGATGTCGTTGGGATCGACCGCCGAACCCTGCGGCACGAATCGGTCCGGGAACATGCGGACGGCGCGCTGCCCGGATTCCTTGGCCATGCTGACCATGCCGATCTCGATGCCGTGCTTGTCCATCTCGTGCAGCGTCACCGAGATCGGATCGTCGGTCGCGAGGTCCGGCACACCCTTGAACATGTACTGCGCGGGCATGGTGAACTCGTCGTTGCTCTCGCGGTCCTTCGTCTGCCGCGTGATGAACGCGTACTCGTCGTAGCCGGCCTCCCGGAAACCGATGTGCGTGTCGACGATGGGGATACCGTCGTAGGGCGTCATGCGTTCTGCTCCTTCGCGATAGGCCTGCCGTAAAGGTCCCGGACCGTCAGCCTCTCACGCTCGAGAATGTCCAGACTCGCCTCGACGTTGCCGGTGTAGTGCGGTGCGGCGTCGCACAACCACGTCACCGCTTCGACCATCTCCTCGAGGGATTCCGGAACGAACCACTCGGTGCCGACCATGTTCGACGCCACCGACATCGCCCCGGCCGTGGCGACCGCCGATCGCGGCCGGACCGCGTTGACCCGGATGCCGGTGCCGTTCAGCTCGGCGGCCAGGCCGGCCGTCATCCGGTCCTGGGCGGCTTTGCTCATTCCGTACAGCGCGGTGCCGTGGATGTCGGCATCCAGATCGGTCTCGCCCTCGGGCAGTGGTTCGACCGGACGGATCCGTGCGGTACCGCTGGTGATGTTGACGATCCAGCCCTCACCCCGCTCCCGCATGCCCGGGATCACCCGCTGCGCGAGGTCGAGCGGCGCATGCACGTTCACCTCGAACGTCAGATGCGCACGCTTGGCCGGGTAGCTCCGCAACGGCTGGAAGATCGCGGCCGCCGCATTGTTGACGAGGATGTCGATCGGTCCCCCCAGCGCCTTCTCCGACTCCGGGACGATCCGCGCCCGGGAGTCGGGATCCTCGAGGGCTGCGGGGACGATCGCCACGGTGCCCCCGGCCGCACGGATCATTTCGGCCGTCCGGGCAAGGGTGCCGTCGAATCCGCGATCGGGCTCGTCGACCGTGCGCGCCACGATTGCGACGGCAGCGCCCTCTGCCGCGAGGCGTTGCGCGATGCCGGCGCCGATACCTCGACTGGCTCCGGTGACGATCGCACGCCGGCCGTCCAGACGGCCGGTCATACGCCGAGCTCCGCCTCGAGCTGGTTGGCGAACGACTCGCGCAGGAGAACATCGTTCGGCTCGTCGGGCAGTTCGGTGAGCGGCTGCGCAACCTCGGACGGGGTGGGGCCGTACTTCGCCGCCAGCGGGGCCAGCGCGTCCAGATCGAAGTCGTACAGTTCGGCCGCGTTGGCCGCGAAGAGCTTCCGCAGCTCCGCCTCGTCAACGTCGTGCATGACCTGACGGATGCACTCGCGCGTGAACGGGTACGTGCCCTCGTTGTGCGGGTAGTCGCTGCCCCACATGAACTTGCCCTCGCCGAGGGTGTCGCGCGTGGCCATGTCCTGCGCCGACGGCATCGTGGCACCGACCCACACGTTTCGCCGGAAGTACTCGCTCGGACGCAACGGCAACTGCTCGTCCTCGCTGTAGAACAGCTCGCCGATCCGCCCGGTGCGCTTGACGCGCAGATCGACGGTGTCGAGCTGGCGCATCAGGTCCGGAGCCCACGCGCAGCCCTGCTCCGACACCGCGAACTTGAGCTTCGGGAACCGTTCGAAGACACCCGAGAGGATCATCTGCACCAGCGGGCGCATCGAGTAGAAGCCGACCTCGTTGATGTAGAGCAGCGACGACGTCTTGTAGCGGCCGTAGTCGGGCAGGCCCGTGCCGGCATGGCTGTTCACCGGAACACCGAGGTCCTCGCAGACCTTCCACAGCCGGTCGTACTCCGGGTCGTACAGCGGCTTGACCCACTTGACGTCCGGCGCCAGGTTCGGGAGCAGGATGCCGCCGCGCAGTCCGTTCTCCTTGACCCACTCGACGTCCTTGATCGCCTCGTCGACGTCGTTGAGGAATACCTGCGCGACGCCGGCGCGCTGGGCGGGTGCGTCGTTGCAGAAGTCCTTCAGCCAACGGTTGTGCGCCCGCACGCCCGCGAGTCGCTTGTCGAAGTCTTCGGCCCGCGGCGGACCGGCCAGGACGGCGGCACTCGGGAAGAACGGAGGCACCGTGTTGGGGAAGAGCACCTCGCCGACCGTGCCGTCACCCTGTGTCTCGCGCAGGCGACGTTCGTTGTCCCAGTTGCGGGTTCGGCCGTCGTCGACGAGGTCACGGTAGGGGTTCTTGTACTTCCCGCGCCACGCGTCGAACTCCTCGTGCCACTTCGATTCGAGGTACGAGCGGTAGGTGGCGTGATCGGCGCCGGCGTGGCTGTCGGCAGAGATGAGGATGTACGGGGTTTCGTTCGTCACTGTGAGACTCCTGATCGACGGCTTGATTGAAACCGTGTTCTATGCGCTTGCATCGAGAGTAGCGCGGATCATGTCCATGTCAAGACGAAGGTTTGAACTGAGATAGAACCACGTTCCACGATCCGATCGCGGTGTTGACCGGAAACGCCACGAGCCCCCGGCCGGGAGGCCGGGGGCTCGCACAGAGACGGGGTGCTACTGCTTCGCAGCCGCGAACTTGGAGGCGAACGCGTGGATGCTGGCGACGACGTGGTCGAGTTCCTCGTCGCTCATGCCGTGGCTCATGCCGAGCGACATGCCGCGCTCGAACACCTCGTCCGCGAAGGGCAGCCCGCCCTCGGGGATGCGGTACTCGACGCCCCGCATCATCGGGTGCCGGGTGACGTTGCCGCTCCAGACCGTTCGGGTATCGATGCCCGCCCCCTCGAGCGACTCCTGCAGATCCCCCCGCTCGAAGCCGGCGTCCTCACGGATGGTCACCGGGTAGCACAGCCACGCGGTGTAGAAGCCCTCCAGCGGCTTGGGCAGGCGGAACAGATCCGGGTAGGCACCGAAGGCCGCGCTGAACGCGTCGAAGATCTGATGGCGGCGCTTGTAGTTGACCTCGAGCTTGCTCAACTGGACGAGGCCGAACGCCGACCCCAGCTCCGACGGCTCGAAGTTCCACGGCAGGACGTCGAAGATGAAGTCGTTGTCGTACGCGACCCCGTCGAGGTCCTCACGGAAGACGCGCCCGGTGCGAGCCTGCTCGGACCCGAACAGGTGCGGCTCGGACCGGCGTCCCCAGCGGCGCAGCATCAGGCCCTTGTCGCGCAGCTTCTCGTCGTCGAGGCACACCATGCCGCCGTTACCGGCGGCCGTGATGATGTGCGACATCGCGAAACTGGTGACCGTGATGTCCGAGCGCGAGCCGGTCTTGGTGCCGCGCAGGGTGGTTCCGATGCAGTCGCACGAATCCTCGATGACCTTCAGGTCGTGCTTGTCGGCGATCTCGCGGATGACGTCCCAGTCGGGGGCGTTGCCGGCGAGGTTCGGCACCAGGATCGCCTTGGTCTTGTCGGTGATCAGCTCCTCGATCTTGCCGACGTCGACGTTGTAGGTGTCGGGCTCTACGTCGACGAACACCGGCACCCAGCCGCCCCGCACGATCGGCGAGACGTCCGTCGAGAACGTCAGCGGCGAGGTGATCACCTCGGAGCCCTTGGGCAGATCCAGCAGCTCGAGCGCCAAATACAGCGCGGATGATCCCGAGTTGCACATCAGGCCCAGCTTCTTGCCGTACAGGTCGGCGACCTTGCGCTCCATCTCGGCGACGTTCTTGCCGATCTTCAACGCGAACGGCCCACCACGCAAGACCTCGAGGCAGGCCTCGATCTCGCGCTCGTCGTGGACACTGCGGGCGTAGACAACCCTGGTCATTTCGATCTCCTCGTCGATTTCGGTAAGGGTCCGCATGGGCGGTTCGTGCGGACGCCGATCGGCCTCGCGCCACGAACCGGGCGGAAAGAGCATGGGCGGCTCATGCCCGAATAAATCGTATTGAACGTTCATTCAAGGCGAATATAGGTCGATGGAAGCAGGCCGTCAAGACGGGATCGGAGGCGAGTCGTTTCTGCAAGCCAGCTCGAATCTGCACGCCCCGAACATGTTCGACGCAAGACTCCGACGTGACGCAACCCCACTTTGACGCGATGCGACCGGCCCGGTTAATGTCGTTGAATGAGTGTTCAAATCGGAAGGGACTGAAGTGGCGGAACCCCAGGACCGCAAGTCCGAGATCCTCGATGCCGCGGCCACCCTGTTCGCGGCGCGTGGCATCGCGGGGACGTCGATGCGGGAGATCGGCGACGAGGTCGGCCTCAACGCGGGGGCGCTCTACCACTACTTCCGGTCGAAGGGTGCCATCGTCACCGAACTGGTCACGGTGTTCCTCTCGGACCTACTCGCGAACTATCGCTCGATGGAGCTCGACCGGCTCGAACCCCGAGCCAGACTGAAGGCGATCGTCGACGTCTCGCTCGCGACGGGCGCCGCGCGCCCGGACGCGACCAAGGTCTACCACGCGGAGTTCCCCAATCTGCGTGCCATGCGCGACTTCGCCGAGGCCCGCACGATCGCGGACGAGATCCAGACGATCTGGCTCGACGCCATCGAGGCCGGCAAGGACGCGGGCGTCCTCCGAAAGGACGTTCCGTCCAAGGTGTTCCATCGTTTCCTGCGCGACTCGGTGTGGTTCACCGTCTACTGGCGCAAGCCGGACGACCCCTACACGATCGACGAGCTCTCGAACGACTGCATCACGGTGTTCCTCGACGGCATGGCCGCCCCGGCCCGTTAGCACCGCGTATCCACCACCCCGTACAGCGAAGGAAGAATCAGCTGTGAGCAACACCGACACCACATCCGCCGGCACCTCCCCCACCGCGTCGCCTGCCCAGGTCGGCACGGCGCGCGTCAAGCGGGGCATGGCCGAGATGCTCAAGGGCGGCGTCATCATGGACGTGGTCACCCCCGAGCAGGCCAAGATCGCCGAGGACGCCGGCGCTGTCGCGGTTATGGCGCTCGAGCGGGTGCCCGCCGACATCCGCGCCCAGGGCGGCGTCTCGCGCATGTCGGATCCGGACATGATCGACGGCATCATCGAGGCCGTATCCATCCCGGTCATGGCCAAGGCCCGCATCGGCCACTTCGTCGAGGCCCAGATCCTGCAGTCCCTCGGTGTCGACTACATCGACGAGTCCGAGGTCCTCACCCCCGCCGACTACGACAACCACATCGACAAGTTCGCCTTCACCGTCCCGTTCGTGTGTGGCGCCACCAACCTCGGCGAGGCCCTGCGCCGCATCAACGAGGGCGCGGCGATGATCCGCTCCAAGGGCGAGGCCGGCACCGGTGACGTCTCCAACGCCACCACCCACATGCGCAGGATCCGCCAGGAGATCCGCCGCCTGACCTCGCTGCCCGAGGACGAGCTGTACGTCGCGGCCAAGGAACTGCAGGCCCCCTACGACCTCGTCGTCGAGGTCGCCAAGGCCGGCAAGCTCCCGGTCACCCTGTTCACCGCCGGCGGCATCGCGACCCCCGCCGACGCGGCCATGATGATGCAGCTCGGCGCCGAGGGCGTGTTCGTCGGCTCCGGCATCTTCAAGTCCGGCAACCCCGCCGAGCGCGCCGCCGCGATCGTCAAGGCCACCACCTTCTTCGACGACCCCGACGTCCTCGCGAAGGTCTCCCGCGGTCTCGGCGAGGCCATGGTCGGCATCAACGTCGACGACATCCCGCAGCCTCACCGGCTCGCCGAGCGCGGCTGGTGATCCGAGGACGACTCGTGGGCGCTGTGCACCCCCGACACGCAGCGCTCGCGGGTCCTCCTCCGAACCGCTCGTCCTTCGTTCACCGTCAGCGCGACAGCAGGCGCTCCACCTCTGCGACGGCGGGTTCGAGGTCCGTGGCCTGTACCGCGTCCGCGAGTTCGGTCAGGCCGAGGAAGCCGAGCATGTGGGGCAGCCTCGATCGCAGGCGGCCGAGGGTCCAGTCCCTGGCGTCGCCCTCCGCGAACTGATCGAACCGCACCACGACGTTCTGCTGATCGGCCTGCCGGATGTAGTGGTAGTGCGGTTCGTTGTCGAAGCAGTCGAACCGCAGGTGCTCCGACCGGTCCCCGGCGCTCAACACATGAACGCACGCACCTTCGTCGTCGATGCCGCTGTCGTACGTCGCGTCCGGGCGACCGCGCTCGACCGCGTTGGAATTGATCGCCTCGTCGGTCAGATGCCGAGACTCCACGACGAAGATGAGGGGTCCCGCGGGCACGTCCACACAGTGCGCGAGGTCCATCGGGATCGGCATGACGTCGAAGCTGCGGCCGAGTCGGTACGCCTCGATTCCACTGGGGTTCACAACGACTCCGTTCGCTCACGGCGCCTCCCGGTGAAGGTCGCGAACGGATCGTAACTTGCAAAAGTTAGGAAGGATGACGCATCCGGTCGTTTCTCCCGTTCTGCGGGAATCGTGCGCCCCTCGGTTCTCGGGTCGACCGAACGGCTACGACTCGCCGCGAGCGGTGAGTTCGGCGATGTCGCCGCCCAGCGCCACGCGATACGTTCCCATCAGCTCTTCGACCCCACCGAACTGGTCTCCCACGTGATGGGTGTTGTCGGCGGACAGTTCCCGATCGCCGGACCGAGCGATGAGCTCGTCGATCCGGCTGTCGAGGCTGGTGGCCCAGCGCATCGATTCCGTTGCGCGCAGATGGGATTCGACCTGGTCGAGCAGATCCCCGATCCTCGCGAGGGCCGCGACCCGCACGACGAGCTGATCCCACACGGGGGTGAGCGCGTCCCGGCGGGACTGGACGTGCTCACGCGCCTCCGGGCTGGACAGCACGGCATCGTCGAGTTCACCGACGATGCCGTGCAGTGCCACGGTGTCGACGGCGATCTGGGTGAGCTCCTCCCCCAGATCCAGCTGCGCGCGTTGGATCGCGAAGTGCTCGGAGTGCCAGACCGGCGCTCCTTCGATGCGGTCGTACAGGGTGCCTGCGAGGAACAGCAGCGTGTCGTAGCGGTCGACGAACCGGTCGTCGTCGGGTTCGACGGCGCGCTCCAGGGCCTCGGCGGCGCGGCGTCCCACGTCCTCGGCCCGGGTGAGGGCGGACACGCGCGTCACGCGCTCGGCCGTCGACTCGAGCACGGCGTTACGCAGTTCGTGCAGCTTCCGCCGGTGAACCGGCAACGGCGCGGGCGTCCGCTGCAGCGCCGCGAACAACGCGTCACGCTGCGCGGGATCCAAGTGCACCCCGTCCCGGCGCTCGCGGCGGATGGCCCGGACGCCGCCGCCGTAGTGCGCGGCGGACATCGTCACCGCCGATCGAAGGGCCGCGATTCGTTTCCCCAGTTCGGCGGCCCGGTACCGGTACGCCAGCTGGACCGGGCCGGGCTGCAGCGATGCGGCCTTGGCGGCGACGCCGGCGTACTCGTCGGACAGCAGGCGCAGTCCGCCGAATCCGCCGATCGAGGGAATGGTCCGACCCGCGCGGCGACGCGCTCCCAGGATCTCGCGGGTGGGCGCGTCGACGCGGGCCGCCGCGATCAGCACGGCAGCAGCGTCGGACAGTTGCGGGTGCCGGCCGTCGAGTCGCGCGCGCTCGCACGAGTAACGCACGTGCTCGTCGATCCGAGCCCGCCGCTCGGCCGCGGACGATTCGGGTGCGGGCATGAGGCCTCCTCGAGAGGTTTACGCCCACCACTGTTCCAGAAACCGCGCCTCGGTGTGCTCAGCCGACCAGAGATCGGCGCGACTCGAGGCGTCCGTGCGACTCGGCGCGGATGCGCAGGAGCAGCAACCCCGACACCGATGCGACGATGAGCGCCGCGACGGTGGTGTAGACGTGCAACTCGGCCAGTCCGACGCCGGCGGCGACCAGCCCGGCCAGGAACAGACTCACGAGAACGAACTTGACTGCAGCGGACTCCATGACAACTCCCTCACACGTTCCTGTCGCGTGATTTCGGCTCAGGTGTTCGGGCAACGGCGGCTACGCGGCACTTCACGTCCAGCACTTCACGTAAGACGCGAACGGTATCCCCGCCGGGCGCCCTCCCCCGGAGCGACACGACGAGGACGACTCGCCGATACCGATCCGATACGAGTCCGCTGCAGATCGGTGTCCGCCGATTCGGCTGTCAGTCGATGACGGCGTCGGAGAACGCCGGCGGATTGCCGAGGAACTGACGGTGCGACGGCGGCTGCTTGCCTTCGAGGTCCTTCACACCGAGTTCCTCCGCGACCTCTGCTCCGACGAGCACCTGACCGCTGCGTTTCATCAGTTGGGGGTCGCGGGCGAGGGCGTCGATGACCCGGCCGGGGAACTCCGCCGACTCCGCCGTCGCGGCGAGCCCGTCGTACGCACCCGGGTTCGCATCGAATCCGGCCTTGGTGCGCTCGGTCATGAGCAGACCCATCCACAGCGAGACGACCGCGACGTTGAACGGTCGGAAGTCGACCGCCATGTCGTGGGCCATCTTGTCGACCGCGGCCTTGCCGGCACCGTACGCGGGACCGTGCATGTAGCAGGTGCCGCCGAACGACGACGTGTTGACGACGAGCCCCTCGCCGTTGGCGGCGAGCAGCGGCGCAGCGTAGTAGCTCGAGACGTAGCTCGACCGCATGCCGACGTCCAGCACGTCGAGCAGCGCCAGCGACTTCTCCCAGAAGGGTCCCTTCTTGGTCAGCTCGTCCGGCACCGCCAGTGCGTTGTTGACGAGGATGTCCAGGCGGCCGTGTTCCTCCTTCAGTCGCTCGAAGAAGGCCGCGACCTGCGCGTCGTCGCTGTGGTCGAGAACCACCGGCACACCCTCGCCTCCGCGCCGGGTGATCTCCTCGGCCGTCGCGAACACCGTGCCGGGCAGCGGGGCGTCGCCCTCGGTCTGCGTCCGCCCCGTGACGTACACCTTGGCGCCACTCTCGGCCAGCGCCAGCGCGATGCCCTTACCCGCGCCCCGGCTCGCGCCCGTGACCACCACGATCCGATCCGAACTCAGACCCACCATCCACTCCAACCGTTTGTCGGGAGACCACACGAGCGGTGTGGCCTACGTCTCAGTCAGCACACCGTAGGCGCGACGACATGTGCATGTCACTTCCCGATGGACGGGAAAACCGCGGCCGCCGCGGCAACTGCTTGAATCGACTCATGACGCAGGACAACCCGACGCGGCCCCTCGACGGAATCCGTGTGCTCGAGCTGGGCAACTACATCGCCGCACCCACGGCCGGCCGGCTGCTCGCCGATTTCGGCGCCGAAGTGATCAAGGTGGAGCGCCCGCGCACCGGCGACGAACTGCGGAACTGGCGTCTCTATTCGGGCACGACGTCGATGCTGTACCGCACGATCAACCGGAACAAGAAGTCGATCGTGCTCGACCTGCGGTCCGACGAGGGCCGTCGCCTCGTCCTCGACCTCGCCGCGAAGTGCGACGTACTGCTCGAGAACTTCCGGCCCGGCACCCTCGAGAAGTGGGGTATCGGCCCCGAGCAGTTGAACGAGGTGAACCCCGATCTGGTCATCACCCGGATCTCCGCGTTCGGGCAGACCGGACCGCTCGCCGAACGGCCCGGATTCGCGGCCGTCGCCGAGGCTCTCGGCGGCTTCCGGGAACTGGTCGGTGATCCCGACCGCCCGCCGGTGCGCGTGGGCGTCTCGATCGGCGATTCCATCGCCGGCCTGTATGCCGCGTTCGGCTCGGTGATGGCCCTGTTCCAGAGGCAGTCACGCGTCGGGGAGCGGCTCGCGCTGTCGCAGCGGACGATCGACGTGGCACTCAACGAGTCGATCATGTCGATGATGGAGTCCCTCGTTCCCGACTATCTCGCGTACGGCGTCAAACGCGAACGGGTCGGCGGCCGGATGGAGGGCATCGCACCGTCCAACGCGTATCCGTGCAACGACGGCACCAGCATCATCATCTCCGGCAACGGCGATGCGATCTTCCAGCGCTACATGGAGACCATCGAGCGACCCGACCTGGCGGCGGACGCGGAACTGCAGACCAATGCGGGCCGATGGGCGCGGCGCGACGAACTCGACGCCGCCATCGGCGCGTGGACGTCGCGTCACACCCGCGACGAGGCACTGCGCATCCTCGACGACGCGAACGTCCCTTCCGGGCCGATCTACACCGCCGCCGACATCGTCGAGGACGAACAGTACAACGCGCGCAACATGATCCAGACGTTCTGGGTGGACACGGGCGAGGACTCCGCCAAGCCGGTGGGATTCCCGGGCATCGTGCCGGTGATCGGCGACAAGTCGCTGCCCATCGACCACGTCGGCCCGGATCTCGGCGCACACACCCGCGACGTACTCGCGGCTGTGCTGGGGCTTTCCGACGTCGAGATCGAACGCATCGTCACCGAGACGGAGTGCTGATGAACTATTCGTATGCGCCCCGGTCGATTCTGCGCGACGTCACCCTGCGTGACGGCCTGCAGCTGACCGGCAAGGTACTCCCGACCGACCGCAAGCTCGAAATCGCGCGGAGCCTGCTGTCCCTCGGCGTTCCCGAACTCGAGGTCGGGTCGATGGCGCGGCCCGATCTGGTGCCGCCGATGGCGAACACTCTCGAGGTGATCGGAGAGCTGACACCCGAGGAGTTGGAGCGGTGCTGGGTGTGGGTCGCCACGCCGCGCCACGTCGAGAAGGCCGCGGCCGCCGGAGCACGCAACTTCCAGTACTGCTTCTCGGCGTCGGAATCCCACAACCGTGCCAACATCGGACGGTCCACCGACGACAGCCTCGCCGCGATGCCCGCGGCCGTCGAGTTGACCCGCGCGGTGGGCGGGCGGATCCAACTGTGTATCGCGACGTCGTTCACGTGTCCGTTCGAGGGTGACGTCCCGGCCGACCGAGTGCTGGCGATCGCAAACGATCCGCGCGGCGACGGGGCCGACGACATCGTCCTCGCCGACACCCTCGGCCAGGCGGTGCCCGCACAGGTGGCCGCACTGGTCGCCCGGGTGAAGACCGAATCGCCGCAGCGCCGCATCGTTTTCCACGGACACGACACGTGGGGGCTCGGCGTCGCGAACACCCTGGCCGCGATCGGCGCCGGGGCGAACGTGGTCGACGGCTCACTCGGTGGGCTCGGCGGCTGCCCGTTCGCGCCCGGCGCCAGCGGCAACACGTCCACAGAGGACATCGCGTTCGCGACCCGACCGGACTGGCTCAGCCCGAGGACACTGACCGGCCTGGTCGACACCGCGGCGCCGATGCTGGCCGAACTGGGCGAGCCCAATCGCTCCCGGACGGCCGAGGGCACCCGCTCGGAGGCACACGCCTTCGAATGGGTGCGCCCGGCCTGAGGAGCTACCGCCCCGCCGGCCCGGCGAGCCGGCGCAGCGCGCCCGGCAGCGGTCCGCGGTGCAGGACGCCGAGGCGTTGCGTGGCCCGGGTGAGCGCGACGTAGAGTTCGGCGGCGCCGCGGGGCCCGTCCGCGAGGATCCGATCCGGATCCACGACCAGCACGGCGTCGAACTCGAGTCCCTTCGTCTCCGACGCCGCCACTGCTCCCGGAACGTCAGGTGGCCCGATCACGACGCTGGTCCCCTCCCTCCCCGCTTCGTCTCGTACGAATTCGTCCACGGCGGCTGCCAGTTCGGTGTCGGTGACCTGCCTGGACCAGGGCTGGACGCCACTGGCTCGAACGGACTCCGGCGGTAAGACATCGGGAGCGAATTCGGCCAGCACGGCCGCGGCGACCGACATGATCTCGGCCGGTGTCCGGTAGTTCACCGACAGCGCCCGGTAGACCCAGCGACCCGGCACGTACGGCGCGAGCATCGCGTCCCACGACGTCGCTCCCGCTGCCGACCGACGTTGCGCGAGATCGCCGACCACTGTGAAGGACCGACTCGGGCAGCGGCGCATCAGCACCCGCCAATCCATCTCGGACAACTCCTGCGCCTCGTCGACGACGACGTGCCGATACGTCCAGTTCCTGTCCGCCGCAGCGCGTTCGGCGAGTTCGCGGGTGTCGTGTTCGACGAAGCGCTCCGCCAGATCCTCGGCGTACAGCAGATCGGTGGCGAACAGGTGGTCGTCGTCGTCCATGTGATCCGCGCGGCCGACCATGAGGTCGAGCACTCCGGCCGCGTACGCCGCTTCGGCCTGCGCCTGCGCCTTCCGCTTCCGTTCGGCAGCGCGTTCGACAGCGGGATCGGCGCCGAGAAGGTCTGCCAACTCGTCGAGCAGCGGAACGTCCGACACCGTCCAGGCATTCCCGTCGGCCCGCCACAACGCGGGGTCCGCGCCCGCCGCACGCAGCCGCTCAGGTGACGTGTACAACTGCGCGAGAAAGGTTTCCGGATCCAGCGTCGGCCACAGCTCGTCCAGCGCCGCCGTGAATCCGTCGTTGTCGGCGAGTTCGGCGAGGAGGTCGCGGCGCAGCCGCTCCCACGCGTCGCGATCCGAGCGGGTGAGCCAACCTCGACCGATGCGTCCGATTGCCCGTTCGGTGAGCACGTACGTGACGATGTCGCGGAACACTTCACGGGCCTCGTTGTGCGGAAGTCCGCTCGCCCGCGCCTCTTCCCGCCCCCACTGTGCGGTCTCCGCATCGATTCGCACGGTGACGTCGGCCAACTCGACGGACAGTGGGTTCTGCGGCAGCCGCTGCCGGTCGGCGACCGCAGCCGCCAGCACGTCCAGAATCTTCGCCGATCCTTTGCAGCGCGCGACGTCGGGCAGGTCCTCGCGGGTCGTGGTCACGTCCGGCACCAGATCGCCGATGGTCGTGAACACCACGTTCGACTCCCCCAGCGACGGCAGTACGCGATCGATGTGGTCGAGGAACGCCGGGTTCGGCCCCACGACGAGCACGCCGTGGTGCTCGACCCGATCGCGCTGGGTGTAGAGCAGGTAGGCGACGCGGTGCAGCGCCACCACGGTCTTCCCGGTACCCGGACCGCCCTCGATCACCAGGACCCCGTCGTGGTCGAGGCGGATGATCCGATCCTGTTCGGCCTGGATCGTCGCCACGATGTCGCGCATGCCGTCGGCCCGCGGCGCGTTGACCGCCGCCAGCAGAGCCGCGTCCACCCGGTCCACCGCGTCGTCGTGTCCGTCCGGGTCCGAGCGGGCGAGGATCTCGTCGGTGAAATCCACGACATCCCTCCCACGCGTGTGGAACTGACGGCGTCGACGCATACCCTCGGGGTGCGCGGCAGTAGCGACGTAGAACGCGCGGGCTGCCGGGGCCCGCCAATCGAGCAGCAGCGGCTCGAACTCGTTCGCCTCGTCGAACAGTCCGATACGGCCGATGTAGGACGGTTCCCCGGCGACGCTGTCCAGCCGGCCGAAGCACAGACCGTGATCCGCCACGTCCAGCCGGGTGATCTCCCGGGCCAGCGCCCGCACTCCGGCGTCCCGCTCCACCAGCGTGCCGCCGTTCTCGGCGTCGATCGGGCTTCGCAACGTCGCGCTGTACCGGCGCTTCGCCCGCGCGCGCTCGGCGTCGAGTCGCGCATAGAGCCCCGCCACGTATGTCCGCTCGTCCCGCAATTCTTCTTCGTAGTCCCCTGTTGACACGTGCCCTCGCTTCCCCGTGCCGGACGTCACGCGTAGTCACGCCGACACAGCCGGCATGCTTCTCGACCTGAGAATTCCGGCTCAGAGCAGCGATTCTGCGGCACACCGGGGGCCTTGCCGCAAGCCCCCCGGTGCGTTATAAGTTGATAGTGGAAGGAAGTGGATTTTCCCTTCCGTTCTCACTCCGGCTTCGCACGGTCGGGCCGCTCGCGCATCTAGCGGGGACCGATCGGTCTGCCCAACAAGATCTCGCCCGTGCCGATGTTGGTCGATACGAAGGTTTCGACGGCTCCGGGTGCCTGCAGGGTCGAGGTCAGGGTTTGCGTGTCGCAACCCGGTGCGCTCGGCTGGCCGGCGATCCTGTCCCCCAACCAGTTCAGGGCGTCTGCCGCTCCGGTCACGATCAGTGTCGCGTGCAGACTGATGTCGTCGCGGCGGTAGGTGAGCGGCGTACCGCCCGCGCAGTAGGTCTCGGCCAAGCGATCGACGGTGGCGATCGGGACGATCTCGTCGTTCACGCCGCTGTACAGATAGACCGGAGCCGCGGGTGCGGTTCCGCCGAGTTTCGTCTGTTCGATGGCGGAGGCAACGGCCGGCACCTGGAACAGTTCCGTCAACGGGACCGTCCAGAATCCGGTGTTGTCGCGGAAGAGGTTGCTGACGATCGTGGTCGTCAGACATTGATCGGACGGCGCGGCCAACGCCGCGCGACCCTCCGGAGTGAGGCGTGCATCGATCTCGCGTGCCGCGTCGGGGAATATCTTCCGCGCCGACGCGAGAACCATGGTCTGCAGTCCAGACCAGGCCGTCCCATTGAGGCGGTGGACGACCGCCCCTGGGTCCGGAGACGGAGAGCCCAACGCGAATCCTCGTACGTTCAGCTCCGGCGCGTACGTGGGCTGCACCTGCGCGGCCCACGCGGACGCGAGACCGCCGCCCGAATAGCCCCATAGTCCGACCGGGGTCTGCACCCCGGACAGGCCCAGGGGAGCGAACTGCTCCGCAGCCCGGATGCCGTCGAGCGCTACATAACCGGGCTCTCGTGGAGTGCCCACACGCGGCGCGGGACCTTCGTGATCGGGAACCGATACAGCCCAGCCGCGTTGGAGAGCCTGACCGACGAAGGTCATCTGTCCCTGCGTGGTGAACGACTCGACGCCGGATCCGGGCTGCATGGCGACCGATGGTGCGCAGGCGGGATCGATGCTGTCCGTTGCCATCTGGTACGACAGCAGCGGGCGCCCACCGGGAGGGGGCGGGCCGGCAGGCAGTATCACGGTGGTCACGGCGCTCATCGGACCTCCTGCGAGATCCGTTGTGCGATAGAGAAGTTGCCACGCCTGCGCATTGAACGGCAGCGCGGAGTACGACGCCAGCTGCATGGGACGCTCGCGCAAGATGGTACCGGGAGACGTCGACTCGAATCCGTCAGGCGCACGGTAAAAGTCGTCGACGCCCGGTGGCGCCGGAGCGGCACCTGCAGTCGCGGGAACCGCGACCACGCCCGCCCACACCGCCACCAAAGTCGAAAACGCCCCCACTGCCGCCAAGATCGTCGATCTGCGCATGGCTCGCACACTAGCCGTCCAGCACGCCTACTCGAGTCGTTTCGGCCACAACCAGCGATCGAGCGAGCGATCTGCCATTGACTCGAACATACGTTCGACCTAAGCTCGTGTCATGAATCCGGGGGGACTCAACAAATCGGGCATCGCGGCCACCGCGCTGCAGCCTGCCGAGGTGCGTCGACTCGTCGAACCCGAGCTCGTGCGGTCGGTTATCGAGATGTCTCGCGAGATCGACCGGCTGGAGGCCCTCAGGGCCGTCGCGGTCGCCGAAATCGATGAGCGCGCAGTCTCGTTCGACCCCCTCGGATTTCGCAGTGTCAAGCAGTGGCTGGCCGCGAACACGTTGCTGGAAGTACCGGCCGCTGCACGGATCCTCGCATTGGGCAGGATGCTCAGCCGGCAGCCCGAGATCGCTGACGCCTTCAATGCCGGCGATATTTCGGCCGAGCATGCGGCGTTGATCGGGAAGTTCTGCGAAACCCCGCCGCGCGGCATGCCGAACGAAGCGCTTGGTTCGTGCCGGAAGGTGTTGCTGGACGCCGCGTCCGGACCCACCGCCACCACCATGACGGTCCGCACCTGCATCTCCCGGCTCGAGCGGATCTTCGAATCCGACGAACTCCCACCCAGCGAAGACACCGAACGCAACGAGTTCCACGCCTCGAAAACCCTGAACGGACGGGTCTCGGTCAAGGGTGACCTCGACGCCGTCACCGGCGAAATGCTCCTGACCGCACTGTCCGCGCTGACCAAACCACGGAATCTCCTCGACGACCCCGCCGAGAAACGCACCCCCGCACGGCAGCGGGCGGACGCGTTCGCGGAGATCCTGCGCCGCTACCTCGACTCCGGCGACGCGCCGATCGAGGGCGGGGAGCGGTCGCACCTGTCGCTGCATGTGAACGCCAGCGATCTCGCGCGTGCCGACGCGGATCACCAGCGGACGGGCGCCGACAGTGATCCGGATCTGTTCGGCGACAGAGATGTTGCGCGCATGCCGCATATGGGGCCACTTTCGATCGCGACCGCACGACGGCTTGCCTGCGACTGCCACCTCACCCCCATCGTCATGGACGACGGTGTCCCGCTCAACCTCGACCGCACCAGCAGAACCGTGTCGAAGAAACAGCGCCGCGCGTTGATCGCCCGCGACCACGGCTGCGCCTTCCCCGGCTGCGGCACACCACCCGCCCACTGCGAAGGCCACCACATCAAGCATTGGGCAGACGGTGGACCCACCGACCTCGACAACCTCGTCCTACTCTGCCGCTACCACCACACCTTGCTGCACCACAGTCACTGGGACGTGAAAATCGGCGTCGACAGAAAGCCGTGGTTCACCCCACCCAGCACCGTCGACCCCCACAAGAAACCCATCCCCGCCAACGGCCGCGCCGGACCCCGAGCGGCCTGCCCGGCGGCGCCCAGGCTCGGGTCTTCACCGTCTCGAAAGGGGAATTCTGTCAATGCGATTCGGTGACCGGACCCTCGACGAGTTCTCCCAACAGCCGGTTGACTTCCTCGCGGGTCAAGTGGGCACCCATCGCCGCGTACTGCTCGTATTCCTTGTCGTCGAGCGCATCGTGCACCACGGCCGCCTCGATCGGGCCGTCGATCGCATCGATCCAGGCCGGCAGGAACCCCGCATGCGCGCCGAGAGCGTCGACGGCGCCCATCAGCACCGCACCATCGGCGGGACGACCGGCCGCCGCCAACACCGCCGCGGTCGAGTGGATCATCACCAGCCACGACGTGACGTCGCCTTCCTCCTCCAGATCGGCACGCATCACCCGCATCGTCGCGAGGGCGCCCTCGACGTCGCCCGCATCCGCGTCCGCCTTCATCAACGCCCAGGTCGACGACGTCACCGCCCACCGGTGGCCACACCGCTCCCCGATCCGAATCGCCGCCCGCAACTCCTCCCGCGCGTCCTCGACCTCCCCCAGCGACCGCAGCTGCATGCCGAGCAACATCCGGGCCTCGGCCTCCGCCCACAAGGCGTCATGTTCGACCGCGAGCTTCACCGCATGGCGACAGATCTCGACCGCCACCTCGGGCCGACCCTGAATCGCCACGAAATGAGCTCGCCACGCCTCGTCGCGCGCCACCTCCCCCATCTCCCCGATCGACGACCACAACTGGGCACCACGCCGCACCGAGTCCTCCGCTGTCGACGCATCACCCGTCAGATACGTCAGCGAGGCCAAACCGTCGAGCGCCCGGGCCATCACCCTCGGCTCCGGCGGCCGCCAATCCCCGGCGACGAGATCCAGCGCTCTCCGCAGGAACTGCAAGCCCTCGCCGATATTGCCGATCCGGTACCAGAACCAGGCCAGACGGCCCGCCAACTCGAGGGCGTAATGGGCATCGTCCACGGCGAACGCCGACTCCAGCGCCGCGCGGTGCTCCGCCTGGTCGACCGCGAGGATGTCCACCGCCTGGCCGGCGCGGGCGCTGCGCAGCAACGGCGAGATCGCCTCCACCCGGCCCAGGACGTAGGCGCGGTGCGCCGCCCGGATACCGATCGACTCCGCGTCGTCGGCCTGTTCCCGCGCGAAGCGACGCACCGTCGCGAGCATGCGGTACCGGGTGGGCGCCGATCCGGGAACGACTCGGAGCAGCCCCCGCCGGACGAGCCCCGTCAGCACCATCGACACCTGGTCCACTGCCCCCAGCACACACACCGCGGCCGCGCCCTCCGCGTCGAAGGAGCCGGCGAACACCGAGATGCGACGCAGCAGACGCGCCTCACCGTCCGACAGCAGACGGTTGGCCCAGTCGATCGTGTCCCACAGCCGCCCACGCGGGCCGATGGCGGGGTTCGGCGTGCCGTGCAGCAGCGTGAAGTGCGTGGCGAGGCGCTCGACGATCTGTCGCTCGGTGAGCCACCGCAGCTGCGCCGCCGCGATCTCGATCGCGAGAGGCAACCCCTCCACCGCGCGGCAGATCGTCCGAACCGCGTCGGAGTTGTGCGAATCCAACTTCCACGACGCGGTCACTCCCGCGGCGCGTTCGGAGAACAACTCGACCGACGCACCGTCCACCGGCAGGGCCGTCACCACCAGGACCGCCTCGCCCTCGACACCGAGCGGGTCCGCACCGGTGACGATGATCCGCACGTCCGGGCACTCGGCGACGATGGCGCGGGCCACGTCGGCCGCGTACCCGGCGACGTGCTCGCAGTTGTCGAGAACCAGGACACACGCCCGCGCGGCCAACACATCCGCGAGATGAGTGGCCGACCCGACGCCGGGGAGCGCCAGCATCGTCGCGATCGTCGACGGAATGAGCGCGCCGTCACTGACTTTCGACAGATCCACCACCCACGGTCCGTCGGGGTCGTCCCGTCGACGGCAGGCCTCGACCGCGAGCCGTGTCCGACCGACACCGCCCGGCCCGACGAGCGTGACCAGCCGCCCCGTCTCGAGAAGTTCCATCAGCTCGGACACTTCCCGCTCACGGTCGATGAGGCGGGTCCGCGGCGCCATCAGGTTCGATCCGCGAGACTTCCGCGGCTCGGACACCCGGGCGGATTCGAGGTACACGGCGTCGTTCGCGAGGATCGCGGTCTCGATGCGCCGGAGGGCGGGACCGATCTCGCAGCCCAGCCGGTCGTCGATGATCGCGCGGCACCTGCGGAGCGCAGCCAGTGCGTGCGCGTGCTGTCCCGACCGGGCCAGACCGAGCACCAGCACTTCCCACGCGCGCTCGTCGAGCGGGTGGTCCGCGACGAGCGCTTCGGCCTCCACAGCGGCCGCGGCCGGCGCCCCGCCGTCGAGTTGCGCCGTGGCCAGGGACATGCGCGCCCCGAATCTGAGGGTGGTCAGCCGGAACACTTCGGTTTCGATGAACACCGTTTCGGAGAAGGCCGTCGGCGGGATCCCCGCATAGGCGATGCCCCGCCACAGCCGCAGCCCCTCGCGGTAGGCGTCGGCGGCGGCGTCCGGCGCGGCCGACACCATCGCGTCCCCGCGGCGCACCTCGGCGACGAAACGCCGAGAATCCAACGCATCCGGGTCGACGAGCAACTGCACCCGTGTCCCGTCGCGGACCAGGACCCGCTCCCCCTCCGCAGCACCGGCCTCGAGTCGCTGCTGCAACCCCTCCAACAACCCGACGAGCGGATCGGGGCCTCCCTCGACCTGCCCGTCGCCGGCCGCCGCTGCCCCGGTGTACCGCACCTGCGCACGCAGCCGTTCGATGTCGACCGAGTGCGGGAAGGCGACGAGAAGCGCGGCGAGCAATGCACGCTGCTGGGTGTCGAGCGCGATCGGATTGCCATCGCGACGCACCGTGACGGGACCCAGGACCGCGAACTCGAGCCCGTCCGCCATCGGTGACTCCCTTCGATCCGATCACCCAGTGGTTTCGTCCGCTTGCATGTCCGTCAGTCGGTGACGTTCACCATGTCGTGGCCCGCGACGTCGGCCGCGAGCACCCGGAGGTGGTCGTCGACGGAACCGAGAGTGTGCTCGATCGCAGTCAACCTCGACACGTAGTGCCCCACCGAGTACTCCGCCGTCATGCCGATGCCGCCGTGCATCTGGATCGCTTCCTGCCCGATGTGACGGGCGGATCGGCCGACCCGCAACTTCGCGCGGGACGCCACCATGGGATCGACCACACCGTCGGCGAGAGACATCGTGGCGTACTGACTCATGCTGCGCGCCAGTTCGAGTGAGACGTACATGTCGGCGGCGCGCTGCGTGAGTGTCTGGAAGCTGGCCAGCGGAACACCGAATTGCTTTCTGGTTCTCAAGTATTCGGTGGTCAGGCGTAGCGCCTCCTCCATCGCACCCACGGCCTCCGCACACAACGCCACCTGCGCGCGCACCTGCGCCGCACCGATCGCGGCCACCGCATCGTCACCGCTTCCCAACGGTTCCGCCGGCGCGTCGTGCAGTTCGATCTGTGCACCGCGGCGCCCGTCGTGGGTCGCGTACGGCTTCCGGGACACGCCCGGGGTGCCGGCGTCGACGAGGAACAGACCGATTCCGCCGTCGGGAAGCTCTGCCGACACCACCACGGTGTCCGCACAGTCGCCGTGCGGAACGGGGTTCTTGGTTCCGCTGACCGTCCACGAATCGCCCTGCCGCACAGCGGTGGTGCGCACAGCCGTGGTCGGCACCCGTTGCCCGGGTTCGGCGTGGGCGAACGCGAGCAGGATCGCGCCACCCACCGCATCGGGAAGGATCTTGCGGCGCTGGGCCTCGCTGCCGACGTCGGCGATCAGACTGCCCGGCAGCAGCACGGCGTCGAGGACCGGTTCGGGCGCGAGCCGCCGCCCGAGTTCGGTCATGACGATCCCGACCTCCACCGGACCGGCGCCCGAACCGCCGTCGTCCTCGTCGAATCCCAGTCCGAGGAGACCGGTCTCGGCCAGCCGACGCCACACGTCGTCCCGCCAGCCGCGGGGCGTCTCCTGAGCCGCGGTGAGCTGCTCGAGGTCGTAGCTGCGGTCCAGCAGTTCCCGCGTCGTGTCACGCAGTAGCTTCTGCTCGTCGTTCAGATCGAAATCCATGTCGCCGCCTCACAATCCGAGGATCGACGATGCGATGATGCTGCGCTGCACTTCGCTCGACCCGCTGTAGATGGACACCTTGCGGTAGTTGAGATAGGTAGGCGCCGCGCGCTGAGCCCACACCGGGGAGTCGATCTCCTCCCCCGCATCGAACGGCAGCGAGTCCGGGCCGGCGATGTCGACGAGCAGTTCCGTCGCGGCCTGCTGCAGTTCCGACCCGCGGAGCTTGAGCAACGACGACGCCGGGTCCGGTTTGCCGTTCGCGGACGCGGCCACCACCCGGAGCTGGGTCAGCTCGAGCGCGAGCAGTTCGTTCTCCAGCTCGGCCACCCGCGCAGCGAACAGCGGGTCGTCGAGCAGTGACCCCGAACCGAGCGGAGTCTGCGCGGCGCGCTCCTTCGCCCGGGCGAGCCGAACCTTGGTGCGGCCCACGCCGGTGACGCCCGTCCGCTCGTTGCCGAGCAGGAACTTGGCGTAGCTCCAGCCCGCGTTCTCCTCTCCCACCAGATTCGCGGCGGGGACGCGGACGTCGTCGAAGAACACCTCGTTGACCTCGTAGCTGCCGTCGATGAGCTTGATGGGCCGGACCGTGACGCCCGGCGACGCGAGATCGATCAGCAGGAACGAGATGCCCGCCTGCTTCTTCGGTGCATTCGGGTCGGTCCGTACCAGACAGAAGATCCAGTCGGCGTACTGCGCGAGTGTGGTCCACGTCTTCTGTCCGCTGACGATGTAGTCGTCGCCGTCACGCACCGCACGAGTCTGCAGTGACGCGAGATCCGAGCCCGAGCCGGGCTCCGAGAAGCCCTGGCACCACCAGATGTCCAGGTTCGCGGTGGCCGGGAGGAAGCGCTCCTTCTGCTCCTCGGATCCGAACGCCGCGATCACCGGCCCCACCATGTTCGCGTTGAACGCGAGCGGTTCCGGGACGGCGGCGAGCTGCATCTCGTCGAGCCAGATGTGCCGCTGAATCGCCGTCCAGTCCCGTCCGCCCCACTGCACCGGCCAGTGCGGTACGGCGAGACCCGCCGCGTTGAGGATGCGTTGCGTCGCGACGAGATCGTCCCGGCTCACCGAGCCGCCGGAGGCCACCCGCTCCCGGATCTCGGACGGAATCTCCGTCCGGAAGAACGTGCGCATCTCGTCCCGAAAAACACGTTCTTGCGGGGTCAACGCCAAATTCATCGATGGTTACCTCCACGCGCGCGGATCCGGACCGGTCCTCGATGCGAACGTTACCCTCCGGGCATGCGCAAACAGGAGTCTTTGCGTACGCGTCGGCCGATCACCCGGAGAGGTCGCCATTGCACGGTTGGTGACCAACGACCCTGCCCCCACGGCGACCACCGGAGTCGAATGGAGGAGCAGCCGGTTCCGCGGCTGTGAGCCGAGCGAGGAGTAGTGGTCATGTCCGACGTTCCAGCCCGCCGCCGGTCGGTCTTCCCCGACCTGACCGAACTGTTCGATGCCCTACCCGTCACAGGGTTCCGTCCGCCGTTCGGCGGCAATCTGATTCGAGTCGAGGACCGCGTCGAGGACGACAAGTACGTTCTGCGTGCCGAGTTGCCCGGACTGAACCCGGAAGACATCGAAGTCAGCGTCGAGGACGGACGACTGACGATCGAGGCCGAACGCACCGAGGAGCGATCGGAGAGCGGCCGCTCGGAGTTCTCCTACGGATCGTTCAACCGATCCGTGACGCTGCCGGCCAATGCCGACGAGGACCGGGTCGAGGCCAGTTACGCAAAGGGGATCCTCGAGGTGACCGTCGGTCTGTCGACGTCCGGATCCGGCGCACGGAGCATCGAGGTCAAGTCCGGCGACTGACGGGCATCACTGTCGGCGCCGAGGCGCTGCTCACTAGGCGCTGCTCACTCCACAGCCGAGGCGGTGCGCGCGTGATCGAGCAGGATCCGCCGCTCGGCCGCAGCGACGACGCGGCGGGTACGGACCGCGGAGTCGGGGGTGACCGACACGGAAGTGATACCCCGACGAACGAGATGCTCGGCGAGCCCCGGATCGGTGGAGACCGCCTGACCGCACAGGGACGTCGTCATACCCACCCGCCGCGCGCGATCGATGATCCGGTCGATCGCATCGAGTACCGCCGGATCCATCGTGTCGAAGAGGTCCTTGCAGACCTCGGAGTCGCGGTCCACCCCGAGCATCAACTGGGTGAGGTCGTTGCTGCCGATGGACACCCCGTCGATCCCGAGGCGGGCGTACTCGGGGATCCAGTACGCCACCGACGGCACCTCCGCCATGATCCAGCGGTGCATGCGGCGGTCGGAGCCCAGTGGATGCGCGTCGAGTTGGGCGAGGCATTCGGCAAGCTCCCAGCGGGTGCGCACGAACGGGATCATCAGGTGCACGTTCGGCAGGTGCTTCCGCACGCGATGCAGAACGTCGAGGTCGAGCGCGAACAGGTCGGGATCGCGCACGTACCGGAAGCAACCGCGGTACCCGATCATCGGGTTGTCCTCGTCGGGTTCGACGTCGCCGCCCTCGAGTTCGGCGAACTCGTTCGAGCGTAGGTCCACCGCCCGGTAGACCACCGGCCGCGGCGCGAAGGCGCCGGCGATGTGCTCCACACCGGCGGCCATCTCGTCCACGTACTCGTCACGTCGCCCCGCGGCGACCATAGCGGTCGGGTGCTTGCCGCCGAGCGCGCCCGTGATCATGAACTCGGCGCGCAGCAGGCCCACCCCGTCGACGTCGGAGGCGGCCACCGACTCGGCGGCCTCGGGCGTCGCCAGGTTGACGTACAGCGCGGTGGCCGTCGGCTCCGACACGGCTCGAGTGGACGCGGTGGGAACGGCGGGCTCGGTGCGAGCGGGGCGGGACGACGTCGCCGCCCCGGCGTACACCGCCCCGCTGTCGCCGTCGACCGTGATCACGGTGCCATCGGTGACGACCTGCGTGGCGTCGTGGGTGCCGACGACCACGGGGCGTCCGAGCTCGCGCCCGACGATCGCCGCGTGGCACGTCACTCCCCCGCCGTCGGTCACGATCGCGGCGGCCCGGCGCAGCACCGGCAGCCAGTCGGGACGGGTCATCGGTGCGACGAGGATGTCACCGTCGCCGAGCCGGCCGGAGTCCTCGAGCGCGGTCAGTACCCGGGCGGTACCCGTGGCAGTGCCCGGACCGGCGCCGAGACCGCGGACGAGTGGTGTCCCGGTTCCACCGGCGGGATCGGCGGACGGCACGCCGTCGGCGTCTCCCAACGTCGTGATCGGTCGCGTCTGGACGAGCCACACGTGGTCGTCCTCGACCGCGAACTCGAGGTCCTGGGGTGCGCCGTAGTGCCGCTCCACGGCGGCGGCGATCTTCGCGATCTCCCGCACCTGTTCCGCGTCGAGCACCTGCCGGGTGCGCTCGTCGGGAGTCAACTCCTCCCGCCGATCGCCGTCGGGACCCGGTCGGATGGCGAACGCCTGCGCGCCGATGTGTTTGTCGGTGAGCGTCGGACCGTCCTTGTCCACCACATAGGTGTCGGGCTCGACCTGTCCGCCGACGATCACCTCCCCCAGCCCGAGCGCGGCCTCGACGACTATCCGGTCCCGGTTGCCGGTGCGGGGGTCGGCCGTGAACGCGACCCCGGAACGGTCCGAGCGCACCATGCGCTGTACGACGACCGCGATGGACGGCTCGTCGGTGTAGCCGCGCAGACTGCGGTACGTCAGGGCTCTCGGAGTCCACAACGACGCCCAGCACGCTCGCACGGCGTCGATAAGGGCCTCGTCGCCGACGACGTCGGTGTAGCTCTCGTGAATGCCTGCGAAGGATGTGTCGGCGGCGTCCTCGGCGGGCGCCGAGGACCGCACCGCGACGGGAACGTCCGAGCCGAGATCGGCGTAGGCCCCGCAGATCTGTGCGCGCATGTCGTCGGGCAGGGCCACGCCCCGAACGAGATCCTGTAGTTCCCGCGATTCCCTGGCGAGGACCGCGTCATTCTTCGACCGCGCAGCGGCGTTGCGTTCGACGAGCTCCCCTCGGATTCCCGCGGCGTCGACGGCCTCGAGATACGCCTGGGCGGGAATCGCGAAAGCCGGCGGTACCGGGAAGCCCGCGCGACTGAGTTCGCCGAGATTGGCGGCCTTGCCACCCACGGAGCGGGCGTCCGCCGGTCCGAGTCGGTCGATCGACGCGGTACACCGCGGTCGGGTGTCCGGGGCCGGCTGCGCAGTCATCTTCGCTCCTCGACGAGGGTGCGGTGTCCTGTCCCTTCCCAGGAAACACCTGTGGCGGGCGGTCGGACAGGGCCCAAGGTCCTCGGCCGTACCGCGACCGCGAGCCCTGGGAGATCGCGCCCTGGGAGATATGGGAGGAGTGGGAACGAAGAGCGGTTCGGTAGGGCCGGAAGTCCCGAGAAGGCTTGTCGAGCGGCGGATCGTCGTACCATCAGGTCGTACGCACCCGGGAGGTGCCGAAGATGCTCACAGTGTTCCTTGTCGACGATCACGAGATGGTGCGCCGCGGTCTCACCCAACTGCTCGAGGCCGACGACGACATGCGGGTGATCGGCCAGGCCGAGAGCCGCTCCCAGGCACTCGCGCGAATCCCCGCACTCCACCCCGACGTCGTGCTGCTCGACGTCCGCCTGCCCGACGGCAGCGGCATAGATGTCTGCCGGCAACTGCGGGCCGACATGCCGGATCTGCGCTGCCTGATGATCACCGCGTTCCCCGACGAACGCGCCGTGCGGGAAGCGGTCGCCGCGGGCGCGAAGGGCTACCTGGTCAAGGACATTCGCGGAATGCAACTCGTACAGGCCGTACGCGAGGTCGGTGCGGGCCACGAGATTCCGTTTCCGGTGACGCCCACACGACAGGCCGGCGCCCCCGGCGAACTCACGGCGCAGGAACGCAGGTTGCTGGCGCTGCTCGGCGAGGGCCTCACCAACCGTCAGATCGCTGCACGGATGTTCCTCGCCGAGAAGACGGTGAAGAACTACGTGTCTCGGTTGCTCGAGAAGCTCGGTGTGGAGCGGCGCGCGCAGGCCGCCGTACTGGCCGCCCGGTCGGGTCTGGACGCGTGCAGCGGTCTCACCCCACGACTGCCCCGCTGAGCGAACCTCACCCGGGGGCACGGATCCGTTTGCTCCAGTAGTCGACCGCGAGCAACACGGGCATCCCCGCGACGGCGATCGTCCAGCCGGCCGTCGACGGGGGCGACTGACCCAGCACCGCCGCCACCGGACCGATCGTCAGCAGGCCGATCAGGATGACGAACTCCGCGACCACCGCCCACACCAGCATCCGGTTGCCGAACCAACCCAACTGCCACACCGGTCGAGTAGCGCTGCGACACGCGAAGGCGTTCGCGATCTGGCCGAGGACAACTGCCGTGAACGCCGCACCGGACGCGGTGACCAGGGCACTTCCGCCGGGTGCCCCACCGCCCAGATGCCACCCGGAGATCGTGAGCACGGCGAGAAAGGCCGCCATCTCGGTGAGCGACTCGACCGGACCCAGCACCGCGAACACCCGGGTCAGCAGTGCACGATCCATGAGGTGGCGACGCTCCGGGCGACGTTCCATCACGCCCTTGCTGGGCGGTTCCCCACCGAGGGCGAGCGCAGGCAGTAGATCGGTGACGATGTCGAAGCAGAGCACCTGGAGGACGCCGATCGCGAGCGGGATTCGGCCTCCGGACAACGCCCAGACCACGAACGGGGTGAGTTCGGCGACGTTCGCCGTCAGGTGGTACGTGAGGAATCGCCGGATGTTCGCGTACGTGGCGCGCCCCTGTTCGACAGCCGCGACGATCGTGGAGAAGTCGTCGTCGAGCAGCACCAGATCCGCAGCCGCACGGGCCACGTCGGTGCCGCCCCTGCCCATCGCGACACCGATGTCCGCCTCGCGCAGTGCGGGACCGTCGTTGACGCCGTCACCGGTCATCGCGACGACGTGCCCGCGGGCCTGCAACGCGCGGGCGACCGCCAGCTTCTGTTCGGGTGAGACCCGGCTGACGACGGCTCCGTCGTGGTCCAGCAACCGGCCGAGAGCCTCGTCGTCGGCGGGAAGGTTGCGTCCCTCCACGACCACGGGATCGCCCCCGGAGCCCACCAACCCGATCTCCCGCGCCACCGAGACCGCCGTCGCAGGGTGGTCACCCGTGAGCATGACGACCTTGATGTGGGCGCGGCGCGTGGCCTCGAGCGCGTCGGCGACGGTCGGCCGCGGTGGGTCCTCGATCGCGAACAGACCGAGGAGCGTCAAGTCCCGCTCCGTCGTCGCGACCGATCCGGCGTCCCCGGCGCGCGTGGCCGCGGTCGCCGACAGGTCCCGTTGCGCCACCGCCAGCACCCGCAGTCCCCGCCCCGCCATCTCCTCCACGACGTGGCGTGCGGTGTCGAGCGTGGCGGAGTCCGGGTGCGCACAGAGCGGGAGAACGGAATCCGGCGCGCCCTTGAGCATCAGGACGTGGTTGCACACCACCGATTCGCGACGCCGCCGGGGATCGAACGCGTAGCGACGGTCCGCGGATAGGCGGACCGGGTCGGTCCGGCCCGTCGTGCGGCGGGCGAACGCGTCGATCGCGCCCTCCATCGGGTCGCCCACCACCGTCCAGGTACCGCCGTCACGAACGATCCCCCCTTGCGAAGCGGAGACGGCGACCTGCCCGACGTGCTGCGCGGCCTCGCGCGCGGCGGGTGGTCCGGAGACCTGACCGGTGGGCTCGTACCCCTCGCCCACGACGGCGACGGTCCCGGCGGGCGTCCACGCTTCGACCACCGTCATGCGGTTCTGGGTCAGGGTCCCGGTCTTGTCGGTGCAGATCACCGTGGTCGATCCCAGTGTCTCGACCGCTTCGAGGTGACGGACCAACGCGTGGCGACGCACCATCCGTTGGGCACCCATGGCCAACGACAGCGTCACCGTCGGCAGGAGCCCTTCGGGAACCAGCGCCACGGTGACGCCTACCGCGAACAGGAACCCGTTGTGCGCCGTGGACCCGACCGCCAGGGACAACGCGAAGAAGCCGCAACCGACGACGACGGCGAGAACGGCGATCGTCCGCACGACGCGATGGAGTTCCGCGGCGAGCGGGCTCCGAGGGCGACGAACACCTGCGGTCAGGGCCGCGATGCCGGCCAACCGGGTGTCGGAGGCTGTTGCGGTACACACCGCTTCCCCGTGTCCGGACACCACGTAGGTCCCGGCCGACACGCCCGCCCCGGCCGATCGATGCACCGGCTCGCTCTCGCCGGTCAGCGTCGATTCGTCCACCGCGAGATCGTCGGCCACGATCAGCGTGCCGTCCGCGGGGATCCGGTCTCCACCGGACAGCACCAGGACGTCGCCCACCACCACCTCGGAGGCGTCCACGCTGCGCGCTTCGCCGTCGCGACGGACGGTCACCGCCGACGGCAGGAGGTCCCGGAGCCGCTCCGACGCCTTCTCGGCCCGTTCCTCCTGCACGAACGCGAAGACGCCGTTGACGACGATCACCACGACGATCGCGACCGCCAGTTGCGGCATGCCGGCGAACAACGCCAGGACGGCCGCCACCCAGAGCATGAGCGCGAAGAAGTGGGTCAGTTCGGCCAGCAGTTTGCGCCACGCGGCCGCCGGACGGGCGATCGGCAGGACGTTGGGTCCGTCCGCGCGCAGACGGTCCGCCGCGGCGGTGGAGGTGAGCCCGGACGCCGCGGTGTCGCGAGCGAGTTCAGTAGCGGAGGCTCTCGCCATCGTCCGCTCCGGATTCCGCGGGGCCGGGTTCCACCGGGTCACGGTCCACGGGTTCGCAGTCCACGGGTTCGCAGTCCACGGACACACCCGCGCCGCCGTCGTAGAACGCCTCGATGTCCTCACGGCGGCAGGCACGGGTGCCCGGGGTGGTGAGCATCGCGGCCCCCGCGGCGATCCCGAGGCGCACCGCGTCGTGCAGGGACCGGTTGCGGACGAGGCCGACGGCGATTCCCGCGAGCATCGCGTCCCCGGCGCCGACTCCGCTGCGCACCGCGACGGGGATCGCCGGAAATCGGGTGGCGGTGCTCTGCGTGACCATCAGGGCGCCCCGCGCGCCCAACGACACGATCACCACCTCGCACCGTCCCGCGGTGACCAGTCCGCGGGCCGCGGCGATCTGCTCGGATTCCTGCCCCAGGCTCCGCCCGGACAGCTCCCGCAGCTCACGAATGCTCGGTTTGAGGAGGTATACGCCGGAAGTGCTGTGCCGCAACGACTCTCCAGAAGTGTCGAGCAGGCATCGCGCACCGACGTCGCGCGCCGTCGCAGCCACCCGATCGTAGAAGTCCGGAGAGGTACCCGGGGGCAGCGATCCACTTGCGACGACGTACCTGGCGTCTCGGGCCACTTCCGCGAACGAGGACAGGCACTGCTCCTGCTCGACACGGCTCAGGTGCGGGCCCGGCAGGACGAACCGATACTGCTCACCGGAGGAACGTTCGTCGACGGTGAAGCTCTCGCGCGTGGCGCCGGCGATCGGAACCCGGCGGTTCCACACGCCCTCCCGGTCCAGCAGCGCGCCCAGGACCGCGCCGGTGGCCGATCCGACCGGGAACACCGCGACGACCGTTTCGCCCAGGACCCGCACGATGCGGGCGACGTTGATGCCCCCGCCGCCGGGGTCGTAGCACGGTTCGCCGCAGCGGACCTTGTCGGTGGTCCGCACCCGTTCGGCAGTCGTGGAGATGTCCACTGCCGGATTCATGGTGAGTGTGACGATCGCCGGCATCGCAAGGCGCCTCCTCGGACCCGGACGGTCGGCGCCCGCATCCTCCCATCCGATCGTGAGTGGCCCGCGGAACCGCGAACAGGGCCGAAGGGCCCTTCACACGCAGGGACGGACCTGAACCAATGGACGGGAGGAGTGTCATGAACCCGATGGAGACGGTGGTCGTCGACAGACACGGTCTCGACGACCTGATCCGGGTACTGCGCGACGACGGACGCTGCGTGGTGGGTCCGACGGTGCGGGAGAGCGCCGTCGTCCTGGGCGACCTCGAATCCGGTGCGGATCTTCCCGACGGGTGGGGTGTGCGGACCGCGCCGGGCGAGTACCGACTCGAGCGCCGCGGCGACGGTGCCGTGTTCTCGCACTCGGCCGGGCCGATGTCGTGGAAGACATTCGTCCACCCGGCGAAGCAGGTGCTGTGGTCCGAGCGCGGTGGAACGTTCTCCGCCCCGGAACCCGCGGACCGACGATTCGCGTTCGTCGGGGTGCGCGGCTGCGATCTCGCAGCGATCCGCACCCTCGGCACGGTGCTGGGCGCCGATCCGGGCAGCGTCACCGCGCGCGTCCTGGCGGATCTGGTGATCGTGGCCGTCAATTGCATCGAGCCGGGCGGGGTGTGTTTCTGCGCGTCGATGGGCACGGGACCCGACGTGGGCGGCGGCTACGACCTCGCGCTCACCGAACGCATCGACGAGGCCGGGCACCGGTTCGTCGTCGACGTCGGCACCGAAGCCGGGGCCGACCTGCTCGCGCGCATCCCGCACGCCACCGCCGACGCGGCCGACACCGCCGGCGCCCGCGCGGCCGTCGACGAGGCCCGGGGACGGATGGGGCGCGCCATGCCCGACGTGGATCTGCGGGCTCTGCTGCGCGCGGCCCGCGACGAGCCGGTGTGGGACGACGTCGCCGACCGGTGCCTGACCTGCGGAAACTGCACGATGGTGTGTCCCACCTGCTTCTGCACCACCGCAGAGGACGTGAGCGAACTGGGCGGCGAGGGCACCGAGCGGCGGCAACGGTGGGCCTCGTGCTTCGAACTGGACTACTCCCACCTGCACGGCGGAAACGTGCGCACCAGCGGCGCGGCACGCTACCGCCAGTGGATGACCCACAAGCTCGGCACCTGGTTCGACCAGTTCGGTTCGTCGGGCTGCGTGGGCTGCGGGCGCTGCATCGACTGGTGTCCGGTCGGGATCGACATCACCGCCGAGGCCGCGCGGCTCACCGGCGCGCTGCCGGCTTTCGACCCGGAGGACCGGGGGCCCGGGCCGTGACGGGACCGCTGTTGCTGCCGGGCCTGTCCGATGCGGCGCGGGCCCGGCTCGCGGAGTTGTCCACTCCCGCGTTCTGGGTGCCGGACGAGATCGTCTTCCACGAGGGAGAGCCCGCCCGGCGCTGCTGGGTGCTCCGAAGCGGGCGGGTACTGCTGAGCACGGCGGTGCCAGGCCGAGGTGACGTGGTGATCGAGACGCTCGGCGGCGGCGACGTGCTGGGCTGGTCCTGGTTGCAGCCCCCGCGGGTGTGGAGTTTCGGAGCGCGCGCGGCACAGTCGACCGAGGCGCTGCAACTCGACGTCGCGGACCTGCAGGAGGCGGCCGAACGCGACCCCGCTTTCGGCTACGCGGTCGTACGGGCGATGTCCGGTCTGCTGCTCGATCGGCTGCAGGCGACACGCGCCCGGTTGCTCGACCTCTACGCGAACCCGGGCGCGTCGTGACGGCCCCGTCGTCGGCGTCGGTTCCCACCGCGCACCGGGTGGTGCGCCGGACCGTCGAGACGCACGACTCGGTCACGCTCGAACTGGAACCGACGGCCTCCGCGCTGCCCCGCTTCCGGCCGGGACAGTTCATGATGCTGTGCGCGCCCGGGATCGGCGAGATTCCGATCTCGGTGTGCGGGGACCCGAACCGGGCCGACGGCATCCTGGTGCACACGGTCCGGCGCGTGGGGCCGGTGAGCGCGGCGCTGCACGACGCGCCCCTCGGCACCGTCGTCGGTGCGCGCGGGCCGTTCGGAACCACCTGGGAGCTGGGCGATTCCGCGGGGGGTGATCTGGTGATCGTGGCGGGCGGTGTCGGTCTCGCGGCGGTGCGAGCACCGGTACTCGCGGCCGTCGCGCACCGACAGCGACACCGCAACGTCACGCTGGTGGTGGGGGCCCGCAGCCCGGGCGAGATCCTCTACCGTCGTGAGCTCGACGGGTGGCGGTCCGCCGGAATCGACGTCGTGGTGACGATCGATCAACCTGCCCGGGACTGGAACGGTCCGGTCGGGTTCGTCACCGAGGCTCTCGCACGCCTGACGCTCGAACCTGCGCGCACCCGGGCCCTGGTGTGTGGACCCGAGGCGATGATGCGGTTCGCCGTTCGCGTCCTCGAGGGCCGGGGGGTGGACCGCCGACGCATCCAGGTGTCGCTCGAACGGAACATGCAGTGCGGGGCCGGCGTGTGCGGACACTGTCAGCTCGGGGAGCTGCTGCTGTGTCGCGACGGACCGGTGGTCGACTACGCCGTCGCCGGCCCGCTCCTCCACACGAAGGAGTTGTGATGAGTTCTGCGCCCGGCCCCCGGACACCGCGGCCGACCCTGGCCGTGTGGAAGTTCGCGTCGTGCGACGGATGCCAGCTGTCCCTGCTCGACTGCGAGGACGAACTGCTCACGGTGGCAGAAGAACTCGACATCGCGCACTTCCTGGAGCTGTCGAGTGCGAGGGTCGAGGGGCCCTACGATCTGTCCCTGGTCGAGGGATCGGTGACCACGGAGGAGGACGTCGAACGCATCCACCGGATCCGCGACGCCTCCGAACACCTGGTCACCATCGGCGCGTGCGCGACCGCTGGCGGGGTGCAGGCGTTGCGCAACTTCGGCAACGTCGCCGAATTCGCGGCGGCGGTGTACGCGAGCCCCGAGTACATCGACACCCTCGCGACGTCGACTCCGATCTCGGCACACGTGCGGGTGGACTTCGAGCTGCACGGCTGCCCCATCGACCGGCGGCAGCTCCTCGAGGTGATCGCAGCCTTCCTGGCCGGACGCCACCCCGACGTGCCGAACACCAGCGTGTGCAACGAATGCAAGAGGCGTGGATTGACGTGCGTCATGGTCGCCGACGGCACACCGTGCCTCGGCCCGGTCACGCATGCCGGCTGCGGCGCACTGTGTCCGGCCCATTCCCGCGGCTGCTACGGCTGTTTCGGTCCCACCGAGAATCCGAACATCTCGTCGCTGGCCGGATGGTTGCGCCGCTGCGGCATGGACGACGCCGGCATCGGACGGGTCTTCTCGACGTTCAACGTCGCCGCCCCAGGATTCGCGGAGGGGCGACGACATGGCCGCTGACGCTCCGGGCCCTCCCGACGACGCCGAACGGCGGCGGTTGACCGTCCGGGCCCTGGCCCGGGTGGAGGGCGAGGGCCGCCTCGACGTCACCGTCCGGTCGGGCGCGGTCGAACACGCGCGACTCGACATCTACGAACCGCCCCGGTTCTTCGAGGCTCTTCTTCGTGGCCGCGACTTCCGGGAGCCACCCGACATCACGTCCCGGATCTGCGGAATCTGCCCGGTCGCGTATCAGGTGAGCGCGTGCAACGCTCTCGAGCAGGCGTGCGGCGCGATCGTGGATCCGCGGGTGCGGGCGCTGCGCCGGTTGCTGTACTGCGGCGAGTGGATCGCCTCCCACACACTGCACATCTATTTCCTGCACGCACCGGATTTCCTGGGGGTCGCGGACTCGATCGAACTCGCCCGCCGTGACCGCGCCGCCGTCGAACGAGGGCTCGCGCTGAAGAAGGCCGGCAACGCGATCCTCGAGACGATCGGGGGACGTCCGATCCATCCGGTCGACGTGCGCGTCGGCGGGTTCTATCGGGCACCCACCCGGGACGAGCTCGCCCCGCTCGCCCGGACGCTGCGGCGCGCCCTCGACCACGCGCTCGACACCGTCCGGTGGGTTGCCGGGTTCGACTTCCCCGACGTGCACCTCGATCCGGTTCTGGCGGCGCTGCACGACGATGCGGGTTACGCCATCGAGGACGGTGTGGTCCGCACCAGCGCCGGCGACCGGTTTCCCGCCGCCGAGTTCGGCGACCACGTGCGCGAGCGCCAGGTCCCGGAGTCGACGGCACTGCACGCCCGGCTCGACGGCGCCCCGTACCTGACCGGGCCGCTGGCCCGGTACTCCCTCAACAGCGGACAACTGACCGGCGCCGCACGGGACGCGGCGAGCGCGGCCGGACTCGGCCGGGAATGCCGGAACCCGTTCCGCAGCATCGTCGTTCGGTCGGTCGAGGTGACGTTCGCCATCGAGGAGGCGCTGCGGATCATCGATGGCTACGAACGTCCCGACCCGCCGTGCGCACCGGTCACGGCGCGCGCAGCCACCGGGCACGGCGTCAGCGAGGCACCTCGGGGACTGCTGTACCACCGGTACGAACTCGCCGCCGACGGGACGATCCGCTCGGCCGACATCGTTCCCCCCACGGCACAGAACCAGGACGTCATCGAGGCCGATCTCACCGCCCGGATCGGCGAGCATCTGGGGCTCTCCGATCAGGAACTGACCGCGCTGTGCGAACGGATCATCCGGAACCACGATCCCTGCATCTCGTGCGCTACGCACTTCCTCGATCTGCGGGTGTCACGTCGGTGACCGGGCCGGGCGGTGTCGTCGTCGGGCTCGGCAACGAGTACCGGCGGGACGACGGCTTCGGTCCCGCTGTGGCGCGGGCACTGCGCGCACGGATTCCGGTCACGATCCCCGTCACGACCGTCACGGACACCGCCGACCTGCTCGACGTCTGGGCCGGGGCGCGGTTGGCGATCGTCGTCGATCTCGTCGTGCCCGCACTGCTCCCCCCGGGCCGGGTGCGCCGGTGGACCCTCGACGACACCCCCGGCCCGCTGGACACTCACGGCGTCGACGTCGCGGCCGCGCTCGCCCTCGCGCGGGTGCTCGGTACCGCACCGAAACGGGTGATCGTGTACGCGACGTCGAGTGACGACGTGGGGTTCGGGGTTCATCTCTCCGCGGCTGTCCGGCGAGCCGTGGAGGTCACGGTCGGCGCCGTCTCAGCGGAAGTGACCGCAGCTGCCCGGTCCGGCCCCGGCGCGGTCAGCGAGTCTCGAGCACCAGCAGGTACCCGCCGCCACCCGCGTCGATGCGGGTGGTGACATCGAGATCCGGGGCGAACCGGGACAGCCGGTCCACCAACCATTCGCCGGCAGCCTCGGCGTCCGACTCGCCGGGGCAGCGGGCCACCGCGACCCGACCACCCTTGCGGCCCAACTGTTCCACGACGCCGACGATCGGCGCGGGGTCGACGACGAAGAGGTGGTCGGGCCACGGCACGACGGGCTTGACCGCCCCCTTCCTGGTGTTGCACGCCCGGTGCGCGAGGCGCTCCTGGACCGCTTTGGCCTTGCTCTTCTTCGCGGTCGCGACGCCGTCGACGCTCGGGCCGCGCGGATCGTTGACGGACATGTCGGGGTCGACCGGTTCGTCGCACAGCCAGCATCGCCAGCCGTCGCGGTCACCGATCTCCTGCAGGTTGCTCACGCGAAAACGGTACCTTCGCCGCCGAGGCCGCGAAGGTACCGTCTGCTGTTCCTGCCGGAGCACGACCGCCTACATGTCGGAGATCGCCTCCAACGGCTTCGTCCGCGCGGCGCGGGACGCCGGCCACAGCGCGGCCAACACACCCACGACACCCGAGCCGATCAGCATCGCCAGCACCTGCCCCCACGGCACCGAGATCTGGTCGAGCCCCTGGTCGGCGAGAGTGCGTACGAAGCCCCAGCCGAACACGACACCGAGCAGCACGCCCACCAGCGCACCGAACACCGCGATGAGCACCGATTCGAGGTAGATCGTGCGGCGCACCTGGGCCCGCTGCATTCCGACTGCGCGGAGCATGCCGATCTCCCGGCGGCGTTCGACCACCGACAGCGCGAGGGTGTTCACGATGCCCAGGATCGCGATGACGACGGCCAGTGCCAGCAGCCCGTAGAGCACCGAGAGCAGCATGTCGATCTGCTGGCCCTGCGCACCCTTGAACTGCTCCCGGTCCTGGACCTGCACGACGACGAACGGGTCCGTCGCGGTGGCGAGGTCGGTGGCCATCGCGGTCAGGTCCGCGCCCGGGGTCGCCTTGATCAGCACGGCCCATTCGGCCCGCATGTTCGTCGGCGTCATCGCCTGATAGACCTCGTCCGACACCATCCACGGACCCAGAAGCTGGTTGTCCTCGTAGATGCCGGTCACCGTGACGGTCGTCTGTTCTCCGTCACGATCGGTGAGGGTGACGGGCGTACCCAGCTTCCAGCCGTTGTCGGTGGCCTCGCTTTCGCTGACCATCATGTCGGTGCCACGGACGGAAGCGGAGCCCTCCTTCATCGTGTAGTCGAGCACGCCGTCCGGGGGCCCGCTGAGTGCGGTGCCGAAGACGTCCTCGTCGTCGATCTTCGCGGCCACCCCGTGCAGCGAGACGGCCTCGGCCACACCGTTCACGCGGCCGGCGGCGCCCGCCGCGCCCGCCGGCACCCCGATGCCCTGCGGTCCGGTGAGCACGAAGTCCGCTTCGACGCCCTTGTCGACGAGCGAGTTCACGCTCGACTTGGCCGACGCGCCGAACACGCCGATCACCGACACCAGCATCAGGCCGAGGGTGAGCGCGAACGCGGTCGCGGCGGTGCGCTTCGGGTTGCGGACCGCGTTGGTGCGCGCCAGACGCCCCACCGGGCCGAACGGCTTCGCGAAGATCGCGCCGAGCCCGCCGACGATCGGGCGGGACAGCGCCGGTGCCGCGAGCAGCACCGCGAGGACGAGTGCGAGGGCGCCCAGTCCGACGATCGCCGCGGCACCACCACCGGTGGACTGCGCGCCGACGACGAGGGCGAGCACACCCAGCACCGCCGCGATCGCACCGATCAGCGTGCGGACCTTCAGCGTGTCGCCGGTGGACGCGAACTCCTCGCGCATCGCCGCGACCGGAGGCACCTTCGCCGCGCGGCGGGCCGGCGCGTAGGCGCTGACGACCGTGACGACGATGCCGAGCACGAGCGCGACGACGATCGTGCGCGGCGCGACCTGCAGCGACCCCTCGGGCAGGCCCAGGTCGAAGGCATTGAGCAGGCTGCGCAGGCCGTACGCGAGGCCGACGCCGGCCGCCAGGCCCAGTGCACTGCCGATGGCTCCGACGACGAGCGCCTCGAACACCACCGAGCGACCGACCTGCTTGCGGCTGGCACCGATCGCACGCAGCAGCGCCAACTCGCGCAGCCGCTGCGCCACGATCATCGAGAACGTGTTGTAGATGATGAACGTGCCCACCAGCAGCGCGATCGCACCGAACGCCAGCAGGAAGTAGTTGACGAAGCTGAGGGCCTCGCCGATCTCGTCCTTGGTCTCCTGCTTCACTTCGGCGCCGGTCTGCACCTTGGTGTCGGGCAGGGCCGCCGCGATCCGGTCGCGAAGCTCGCCCTGCGACGCCCCGGTGCCGGCGACGTCGATGTAGCCGACGTGGCTGCCGTCGGTGAACAGCTCACGGGCCTGCGGATCCGTGAACAGCGCCCCGACGTATCCGCCGGTGTCGGTCTCCGGTGCGTAGATCCCGGCGACGGTGACGTCGCTCCAGCCGCGCATCGTCAGCACCCGGGTGGCCGAGCCGACGTCGAGACCGGCGCGGGTAGCGGCGCTCTCGTTGAGCGCGATCTGACCGGCCTGCTCCGGCGGGGTGCCGGCAACGAACTTCGTCGGCTCGCCGAGCGTCTGCTCCGGGGGGAGGTACGACGCCCCGATGCTCGGGGCACCGCCGTTCTGCATCGGCTTTCCGGCCGAGTCCAGGACGACCACCTGTCCGCCCACCGACGGCGCGACGGCCCGCACACCGTCGATGTTGCGGAGGGTGTCGACGTCCGCGATCGGGACGCCGCTCGAACCTTGTTCGACGGCGCTGACCCGCACGTCGACGCCCTGCGCGGTGCCGTCGAAGATGCTGTCGAACGTCTTCTGCAGCGTGTCGGTGAACACGAACGAGCCGGCGACGAACGCGGTGCCGAGCACGACCGACAGCACGGTCAGGACGAGCCGCACCTTGTGGGCGGCGAGGTTGCGCAACGACACCTTGCGCATCGGTGAATTGGTCACGGCCATGGCGTCAGACCGTCTCGAGGTTCTTCATGCGGTCGAGCACCGACTCCGCGGTCGGCTCGCGCAATTCGTCGACGATCTGCCCGTCGGCCAGGAACACCACGCGGTCGGCGAAGCTCGCGGCCCGCGGATCGTGGGTGACGATCACGACGGTCTGGTGGAACTCGTCGACCGCCGCTCGCAGGATCGAGAGCACCTCCCCGGACGAACGCGAATCGAGATTGCCGGTCGGCTCGTCACCGAAGATGATCTCCGGCTGCCCCGCGAGCGCCCGCGCGCACGCGACTCGCTGCTGCTGACCACCAGACAGTTCACCGGGGCGATGGTCGAGGCGGTCGCGCAGACCCAACCGATCGACCACGGTGTCGAGCCACTGCTGGTCGGCCTTCCGGCCGGCGATGTCCAGCGGCAGCGTGATGTTCTCCAGTGCCGTGAGCGTCGGCACCAGGTTGAACGCCTGGAACACGAACCCGATCCGGTCGCGGCGCAGCTGCGTCATCTGCTTGTCCGAGAGCGTGGTCAGATCCGTGGCACCGATCAGCACCGCACCCGACGACGCGGCGTCGAGACCGGCGAGGCAGTGCATGAGCGTCGACTTACCGGAGCCGGACGGCCCCATGATGGCGGTGAACTCCCCCCGCGCGAACTCCGCGGACACGCCCGCGAGCGCGTGGACCTGGGTGTCCCCCGACCCGTAGACCTTCGTCAGGTTGACCGCGCGGGCGGCCACTGTGGTTTCGGTGGGCATCTCGGTTTCGGTTGGCATGCCCACCATCCTCACCCGTGGACACGACAGAAACCATCGGGGTCTTCCCTGATCTTGGGCGGCTTCGCCGCCCGTGCGCCTTTCTGGTGGCCGGCCCCACCAGAAAGGCGCACAGGGCGCAGCCCTCAGTCGTGCGAGAAGGCCCGCGCGATCTCACGCTCGATGTCGAGATAGGGCTCTCCGGACACGTCGGCGACGACCTTCGCGATGGTTCCGCCGCGGAACCGGAACGGGGCGCGATACGCCGCGGACACCGACTGACCGGGGTCGCGTCCGATCCGGATGCCCTCGCCGACACCCGAGAACATCGCCGGCTGCATGCGAACCCCGGAGCGCGATCCCACCGCCCGGTCGTCGATGTGCAGGGTCACGTCTCCGAGCGGCGTGAACCCGTCGTCACCGACGCCGGTGCGCTCGAACCGCACCCCGAGGACGTGGGAGCCGGCGGCGACGTTCTCGGTCGACACGACGACCTGCTCCTCCTCACCGAGGAAGTTGTAGACGTACGTGAGTCGGCCGTCCTGCACGAAGAGCGTGTGCCCGCCCAGCCGGCCGCCGTGCGCGAACAGCACGCCCTCGACGTCGTCGGCCGACTCGACGGTCACCTCCGCCAGCAGCGAGAAGGACCTGCCCCGCATCTCGAGCGCGGCCCCCGGGCCCACCACCGCGGCGTCCGGGTAATACACGAACGACGCCCGCTCCCCCGTGAGATAGGGCCGGTAGCGCAGGAACGCCGACAGGATGTCCAGGTCGTTGAGCGGTAGACCGCCGTACTTGTCGGCCTCCGCGAACCACAGCGCCCGCATCTCGTCGAGTTTGTCGGGACGTGCGGCGGCGAGGTCGTGGACCTGGCTGCGGTCGCGCTCGATGTGGAACAACTCCCAGCGGTCGTCGTCGAAGTGCGACCAGTTCGACGGCGCGGCCGGGTGGACGGTGTTCGCGAACCAACCGTCGTGCCAGATCCCGCGGGTGCCGAGCATCGAGTAGAACTGGGTCGTCTTACCGGTGGCCGCGTCGGGATCGTCGAGGATCGGACGGAAACTCACTCCCTCGAGGGGACGCTGAGGGACGCCGCCGACCAGCAGCGGCGGGTCGATGCCGAGCAGTTCGTAGACGGTGGGGGTGATGTCGCAGACGTTCACGTAGCGGTCGCGGACCTCGCCTCGCGCGGCGATACCGGCCGGCCACGAGATCAGGCACGGGTCCGCGATCCCGCCCTCGTGCGATGCGTACCGTTTGAACAGCTTGTACGGGGTGTTGAACGCCATCGCCCAGCCCAGGCAGTAGTGGTTGTACGTCTCGGGCCCGCCGAGTTCGTCGATCTTCGCGAGCCCGTCCTCCACCTCGTCGGGGTAGCCGTTGAAGAACTTGTACTCGTTGACCGAACCGTTGGGTCCGCCCTCGCCGCTGGCACCGTTGTCGGAGAGCAGCACCACGATCGTGTTGTCGAGCTGGCCCGATTCCTCCAGGTAGTCGAGAACCCGGCCGATCTGCGCGTCGGTGTAGCTCTGGAAGCCGGCGAACACCTCCGCCATCCGGCAGAACAGCCGCTTCTCGTCGTCGCTCGTCGAGTCCCACGGACGCACGGTGTCGAGCGGAGGCCACGGCAGCCCGTCGGCGCTCACCTCGTCGGCGTAGGGGTTCATCGGAGACAACTCGGTGTCGGCCGGGACCAGCCCGAGGTCCTTCTGGTTCTGCAGGACGATCTCGCGGTACTTCTCGTACCCCATGTCGAACCGTCCCGCGTAACGGTCGGCCCATTCCCGGGACACGTGGTGCGGCGCGTGGCCGCAGCCCGGACACAGGTACATGAACCACGGTTTGTCAGGTGCGATCACTTTGGAGTCGCGGATGAACTCGATCGACTTGTCCGCCAGATCCTTCGACAGGTGGTACCCGTCCTCCGGCGTGTACGGCGGCTCCACCGGATGGTTGTCGTAGATCAGGTTGGGGTACCACTGGTCGGCCTCGCCGCCGAGGAATCCGTAGAAGCGCTCGAAACCCCGCGAAAGCGGCCAATTACGCTTCGTCGCAGCAAGATTGGATTCCTCGAGCGGCGTGAGGTGCCATTTGCCGACCGCGTAGGTGTTCCAGCCGCGTTCACCGAGCACCTCGGACATCAGCGCGCAGTCGGCGGGGATCCGGCCGCTCGCGTTGGTGAATCCGTCGGTGAACTCCTCGACGGTCGCCATGCCCACCGACGTCGGGTTCCGGCCGGTCAGCAGCGCAGCCCGGGTCGGCGAACACAGGGCGGTCGTGTGGAACTGGCTCAGCAGCACACCGCGATCCGCGATGCGCCTGAGGTTGGGCATCTCGACCAGACCGCCGTACAGGTCCCACGTCCCGATGCCGGTGTCGTCCCACACCAGGTACAGGACGTTGGGTGCGCCTTCGGGCGCACGGGGCTCGGCGAACGGCGCCCAGTCCGGCGTCGAGTCCCGGATGTCGACCGAGACCTTGCCGGTGAAGTCCTTGCCCGTGAAACCCGTGCCCGTGAAATCCGCAGCCATGACGGGGTCCTCCCGATGCGCGTGAGATTCCCATCATCACACGCACCGGGAGGCGCCGGGGGCGGTTCGAGTTACCGGCGCCGGGGCTCCATCATCACGTTGAAACCCCTGGTGAAGTCCAGATAGTCCACGACGTCCGTTCGCACGACGTCGGGGCTGCCGGGCCCGGCGTAGTAGTGCTGGCGGTAGTCGTCGACGGTGTCGAACCACAGTTCCGAGATCGCCTCGATCGCGCCGGCGCCGTGGGCTTCCACGACGAGGTTCTGCACGTACCTGCTGACCGCGGGATGATGCACCCGCGCGATGTCGGCGTGCGCGGCGTAGCGCCGCTCGAACTCGGCGCGCGGAACGTCGGCGCGGCGCGCGACGAAACACACCTGTTTGATCGCACCGGCCGCGGTTGCACCGGCGTCGCGGCGGTCCCAGCGGACCGACTCGGCGAGCGTCAAGACCGCATCCGGTTCGACACCGACGTCGACCGCGGCATCGCCCCACGACCACACGACGGTCCGCAGCGCCACGTCGTCCGACTGCGGTGCAACCGAATTGGCGCGGAAGATGCCGGGACGGTGGACGTCGACGGCCGAGTGGCCACCGACGTCGACGGCACCGAGTACGTCGGCGAACGCGAACGCCCGCTTGACCGAGGTCACGACCAGCGGGCCTGGCCGCCGTCGAGCGGGATGGTCGCACCCGTCAGGTAGGCCGAATCCGGGCCGACGAGGAACGCCACCGCGTTACCGATGTCGGTCTCGGGGTCACCGATGCGGCGCATCGGGATGCTCGCGACGAATGCCGCGGCCTCCTCCGGGCGCGCGTCGGCCCAACGCTGCAAGCCCGGCGACATGGCGTGCGGAGCAACGGCATTGACCCGGATGTTGTCGACACCCCATTCGCACGCCGCCGCGCGGGTGAGGGACCGCACCGCTTCCTTCACCGATGCGTACCCGCCGTACCCGCTCGCGTCCCAGCGCATTGCGACGGACGACACCATGTTCACGATCGCACCGCCGCCACGCTCCTTCATGGATGGGTAGCAGGCCTGCATCGTGCGCAGGGCCGCGATCGGACCCGACGTGTAGGCGCGTTCGAGAATGTCCGCCTTCAGTTCGTTGATCGGCCCCAGGGGGTTGAGGCTCGCGTTGTTGACCAGGATGTCGACGCCGCCGAACAGCGCGGTGGTCGTCTCGACCGAACGCGCGATGTCGTCGGCGTCCGAGACGTCCGCGACCACCGGCTCGGCGATCCCGCCGAACGCCGCGATCTGCTCGCACGTCTCGATCAGCTTGGACTCGGTCCGGCCCGACACCGCGATCCGCGCGCCCTCCTTCGCGAGCGCGAACGCGACGCCCTGACCGACTCCCTGACCGGCACCCGTGATGAGTGCGACCTTTCCGTCCAGCTTGCCCATGTGGTTTCAATCTCCCGCAGTATTCGATGTGCCGACCGACACACAACCAGGAACGGACGGCCGTCGGGTCGCGTTTCCCGTTGATCGGGACCGCTCCACCGCTACGCTCGACGTCATGCGGATCGGAGCCCATGTCCGGCAGGACGCCGACCCCATCGGGGCCGGCGAGCGTCTCGGTGCCGACATCGTCCAGTTGTTCCTCACCGACCCCCAGAAGTGGGACAAGCCGGAGCGGCACCCGCAGACCGATCGGATCCTGGCCAGCCCCATCGACGTCGTCGTGCACTCGTCGTACGTCATCAACGTCGCGAGCCTCAACAATCGACTGCGCATGCCGTCCCGCAAGGCCGTGGCGGACCAGGCCGCCGCGGCCGCCGAGATCGGCGCGGTGGGACTGGTCGTGCACGGCGGTCACGTGCGCGACGGCGAGGATCCGGCCGCCGGAATCGCGAACTGGCGCAAGCTCTTCGAACGGCAGCAGGACAAGGGCGGCTTCCCGGTACCGATCCTGGTGGAGAACACCGCAGGCGGCGATTTCGCGATGGCCCGCCATCTGGACGCGATCGCGCGCCTGTGGGACGCGATCGGCGAGTTCGACGCCGGGTTCTGCCTCGACACGTGTCACGCGTGGGCGGGCGGCGAGGAATTGCTCGGCATCGTCGAACGGGTCAAGGCGATCACCGGCCGGATCGACCTCGTGCATCTGAACAACTCCCGTGACGAGTTCGACTCCGCGCGCGATCGGCACGCCAACCTCACGACCGGCCTGATCGACCCCGCGATGCTCACCGCGGTGGTGTCCGCCGCCGGCGCCCCCGTCGTCCTCGAGACGCCGGCGGACGGAATCGCGGACGACCTGGCGTATCTGCGCGACGCCCTCGCCGGCGATTGAACGCGTCGGACGTCACATACCGAAACGGACACGACGCCGCGTCGGACCGCGACGGTGTCGCAGGCCCGCCCTACCATCGCCACTCATGACGTACCTTCGGTCCCGCCGCACGCTCGCAATCTCCTCCGTCGTTCTCGCGGCGATCGCTCTGGCCGGCTGCTCCAGTACCGATTCGGAGCCCACCGCCTCCTCGACGTCGATCACCGCGTCGACGTCGACGTCCTCGCCCGTCAAGGCCGCCCCGCTGGCCGCCGACGAGGGCACACTGACCGCGGCGCCCACCGCGCAGGACGCCCAGACCGGCACCGCGTCCGAGGATGCGGCGCTCACGATCAGCGACATGAGGATCGGCACCCACGACGGTTTCGACCGGGTCGTGTTCGAGTTCGGCGGAACCGGCACCCCGGGCTGGCGTTCGGAGATCGTCTCCACCGCCAACCAGCAGGGCAGTGGCAACCCGCTCGCCGTGAGCGGTCAGGCGATACTGCAGGTCATGATCACCGGTGCGTCGATGCCGTACGCGACCGGCGTCGAGGAGTACTCGGGCCCCAACCCGCTCGAGGCGGCACCCGGCGGCATCGTCACCGAGGTTCGTGACGCCGGCATCTTCGAGGGCACGAACCAGACCCTGATCGGGCTCTCCCGTCCCGATGCCGACTACCGCGTGTACACGCTGGACAATCCCACGCGCCTGGTGGTCGACGTCGCCCGTTGACCTGAGGCTTCCGCTCACTCATTGACCTCAACCATTGTCGAGGTCTTACCGTCGTGTCGTACCCCGGTCGTAGCGTGACCGGGCGACGGGAGGGTGCACACCATGAGCATGGAAGTCACCGCGTGGAACGCGATGTACAACGCGATGCACGCGCAACAGGACAGTCGGCCGTTCTCGCGGGCGACACTAAGGCGCGTCGGGGGGTACGCGCGGCCGCACCGGCGCCACATCGCGTGGTATCTGGTGCTGAGCGTCGTAACTGCCGCCCTCGCGGTGGCCACGCCGATCCTCGCGGGCCGCGTCGTCGATGCGATCGTGGCCGGCGACGAGACCTCGGTGGTGGTGCGTCTGGCACTGCTGATCGCGGTGATCGCGCTGCTCGAGGCGGGCCTGGCGATCGTCACCCGTTGGCTCTCCGCGAGCATCGGCGAGGACCTCATCCTCGACCTGCGCCGGGCGGTGTTCGACCACGTGCAGCGCATGCCGGTCGCCTTCTTCACCCGCACCCGGACGGGCGCGCTGGTCAGCCGGCTCAACAACGACGTGATCGGCGCGCAGCGGGCCTTCAGTGACACGCTGTCCGGCGTGGTCGGCAACCTCGTGACCCTGGTCATCACGCTCGTCGTGATGATCGGGATCTCGTGGCAGATCACGCTCCTGTCGCTACTGCTGCTGCCGGTGTTCGTGCTGCCGGCCCGGCGCATGGGCGCGCGCCTCGCCCGGCTCAACCGCGAAGCCGCCAACCACAACTCGGTGATGAGCACCCAGATGACCGAGCGGTTCTCGGCACCCGGCGCGACCCTGGTCAAGCTGTTCGGCCGGCCCGCCGACGAGTCCGCCGAGTTCGCTGTTCGCGCCCGCCGGGTGCGCGACATCGGCGTGCGCACGGCCATGCTGCAGTCGGTGTTCGTCACCGCCCTCACATTGGTGTCGGCTCTCGCGCTCGCCCTCGTCTACGGTCTGGGCGGGTTCTACGCGCTGCGCGGCCAGCTCGAGGCCGGCGCCGTGGTGTCGCTGGCGCTGCTGCTCACCCGGCTGTACTCGCCCCTCACGTCGCTCGCCAGCGCCCGCGTCGACGTCATGAGCGCGATGGTCAGCTTCGAGCGCGTGTTCGAGATCCTCGATCTGAAGCCGCTCATCGCGGACAAGCCCGACGCGGTCGAGGTGCCGTCCGGTCCGGTGTCGGTGGAGTTCCGGAACGTGGGCTTCGCGTACCCCGCGGCCGACAAGGTCTCCCTCGCGTCGCTCGAGGAGGTCGCGACACTCGACACCCGCGGCGGATCCACCGTCCTGCACGACGTCTCGTTCCGCGTCGAACCCGGCCAGATGGTGGCGCTCGTCGGGTCGTCCGGTGCGGGCAAGTCGACCATCGCGAGCCTGCTCCCCCGCCTCTACGACGCCGATTCCGGTGCGGTGCTGCTGGCCGGCACCGACGTGCGCGACCTGAAGTCCGACTCGATCCGGCGCACCGTCGGAATGGTCACCCAGGACGGTCACCTGTTCCACGAGTCCGTTCGGGCGAACCTGCTACTGGCCCGCCCCGGGGCTTCCGAGGACGAACTGTGGGAGGTGTTGCGCCGGGCGCGCCTCACCGAACTGATCGAGTCGCTACCCGACGGCCTCGACACCGTGGTGGGCGAACGCGGCTACCGACTGTCCGGAGGTGAACGCCAGCGCCTGACCATCGCCCGGTTGCTGCTGGCGCAGCAGCGCGTGGTGATCCTCGACGAGGCCACCGCACATCTGGATTCGACGTCGGAGGCAGCGGTCCAGGAAGCACTCGGCGAGGCACTCGAGGGTCGGACGGCCGTCGTGATAGCGCACCGGCTGTCCACCATCCGTGCGGCCGATCTGATCCTGGTGATCGAGGACGGCCGAATCGTCGAGCGCGGCAACCACACCGAACTCCTGGGCCGCGGCGGGCGCTACGCCCAGCTGTACCGGACGCAGTTCGCCACCGCCAATCCCGTGTTGACGGAGGTGCTGACCTGATCCGCCGGTCCCCACCGGTGACGGCTCAGAAGAACCGCCGGATGTTGTGAATCCTGAAGTCCGACAACGGCCGTAACCCGGTGGGGACTCCGGTGCCGTAGGCGTTGAACACCATGCCGTTGCCGGCATAGATCCCGACGTGACCGGCGATGTCGTAGGTGTCCATCGTGATGACGTCGCCCGGCTGGAGGGCAGACAGCGGCACGAGCATGCCGCCGGTGTAGCGGGCCATCTCCTGGCTGGTGCGCGGCAGGCTGATCCCGACGGTGCGGAACGCCCACTGGACCAGCCCCGAGCAGTCCCACGCGTCGGGACCGTTGCCACCCCACAGGTACGGCTTGCCGGTCTGCGTGGTGGCCGCGGCGAGCGCCGCGAGGCCGCGCGGGCTGGGAATCGGCAGCGGGATGGCTATCTCGCCGCTCCCGGCGAACAGGCTGGCGCTACCCGATCCCCCGCTGCTGCCGGACCCGACCGACGACACGACGGCGGCGAGACTGTCGGTGAGGTCGGCGGCGTTCGAGATGGAACCGACGATGTCCGGCTGCGCCATCGCGGGTGCCGCCAAGCCGACGGATGCGCCGGCGATGAGTGCTGCTGCGATCGATCCTCGACGAAGCGTGTGGGCCACGTTCGTGCCTCCTTGATGAGATTGCGCGGATCCCCCGACCGGCAAACTGCGAGGCACGTTACAGAGCAGGCGTCACTCCCGTCACAGAATTCAACTCATTCACAGAAACGGGCGCCGGCGAGTCGGATGACTCGCCGGCGCCCGTTTCGATGGCGCGTAACTGCCGGGTGGGGGTCAGTCGCGCGGACGACGCTTCGCGAATCGGTCACCCCGGTCGCCCCGATCACCGCGGTCATTACGATGACCGCGGTCGCCGCGGTCGCGGCTGAACTTGCCGCCCGCGCGGTCCTCGCGTCCCCCGCGGCCCTGCCGTCCCGTCGGCGCACCCTGGTCGAGTTGCAGCTGGATCAGCACACCCGAGATGCGGGTGGCCCGCAGCGCCTCGACGGTCTCCTTCGGCAGGTTCGCCGGCAGCTCGACCAGGCTGTGGTCGGGTCGGATGCTGATGTGCCCGAAGTCGCTGCGGCGCAGCCCACCCTCGTTGGCGATCGCACCGACGATCGCACCCGGGACGACCTTGTGCCGCTTGCCGACCGCGATCCGGTACGTCGCGAACTCCTGGCCGTCACGACCGACGCGCGGGCCACTCGGACCGCCGTCGTCGAATCGGCGGGCCGGCCGCTCCCGCGGCTCCCGCTCGCGGCGCGGCGGGGCCGGCGGCTCCGGCGCCATGAGGAACGACTCGCCGTCGCGCGACTGCACCGCCAGCGCGGCGGCGATGTCGGCGAGCGGGACGTCGTGCTCGCGCTCGTAGTCCTCGATGAGCTTGCGGAACAGCGCCAGGTTCTCGGAGTTCAGGCTCTCGGTGATGGAGTCGCCGAACTTCGAGACGCGCTGCGCGTTGACATCCTCGACGGTCGGCAACTGGATCTCGGTGAGCGGCTGCCGTGTGGTGCGCTCAATCGACTTGAGCAGGTGCCGCTCGCGGGGCGCGACGAACAGCAGCGCATCACCGGTGCGGCCCGCGCGACCGGTGCGCCCGATGCGGTGCACGTACGACTCGGTGTCGTGCGGGATGTCGTAGTTGACGACGTGCGAGATCCGGTCCACGTCCAGGCCGCGAGCCGCGACGTCGGTGGCGACGAGGATGTCGAGCGCACCGGACTTGAGCTGACCGATCGTGCGCTCGCGCTGCGCCTGCACGATGTCGCCGTTGATCGCGGCGGCCGAGAAGCCGCGGGCCCGCAGGCGCTCGGCGAGATCCTCGGTGGCCTGCTTGGTCCGCACGAAGATGATCATCGCCTCGAACGACTCGACCTCGAGGATGCGGGTGAGCGCGTCGAGCTTGCGCTGATGCGCGACCTGCACCCAGCGCTGGGTGATGTTCGACGCCGTCGCGGTCTTCGCCTTGACGGTGATCTCGACGGGATCGTGCAGGTACTGCTTGGAGATCTTGCGGATCGCCGGCGGCATCGTCGCGGAGAACAGTGCGACCTGCTTGTACTCGGGCGTGTCGGCGAGGATCCGCTCGACATCGTCCTGGAAGCCCATCTTGAGCATCTCGTCGGCCTCGTCGAGCACGAGGTACTCGAGGTTGGAGAGGTCGAGGGTGCCCTTCTCGAGATGGTCGATCACGCGGCCGGGCGTACCGACGATGATCTGGGCGCCGCGCCGCAGGCCCGACAGCTGGACGCCGTACGCCTGACCGCCGTAGATCGGCAGCACCTGCAGACCCGGGATGTGTGCCGAGTACTTGCCGAACGCCTCCGCGACCTGCAGCGCGAGCTCGCGGGTCGGCGCCAGGATCAGCGCCTGGGGCACCTTCCGGTCGACGTCGAGGCGGGACAGGATCGGAATCGCGAACGCGGCCGTCTTGCCGGTACCCGTCTGGGCCAGGCCGACGACGTCCTTACCTTCGAGCAGCGTCGGGATGGTCGCGGCCTGGATCGGCGAGGGCGACTCGTAGCCGACGTCGGAAAGGGCCTTCAGCACCCGTTCGTCGATCTGGAGGTCGGCGAAGGTGATGGGATTGTCGTCGGTCTGCGGGTCGCGCTCGGTGTCACTCATTTGACCAGTGAGTTTAGTCGATGCATGGTATGGCCCTCGATCCGAGTGCCCTCCACGTGCGTCGACGGACCCCGAGTGCGGCCCGGCAATGACCGCGATCACAATGTGGACGACCGTCCTGCCACTCTCCGAGAGGAACCAGCAGTGTCCGACACGACACCCATCCCCACCCACTGGTACAACATCGTCGCGGACCTGCCGGTCGCCCCGCCGCCCCACCTGCACCCGGGCACCAAGGAGCCGGTGACCCCGGCCGACCTCGCCGCGCTGTTCCCGAGCGCGCTGATCGAGCAGGAGGCGACCACCGAGCAGTACATCGAGATCCCCGAGCCGATCCGTGAGGCGTACCGCACGTGGCGGCCGGCGCCCCTGATCCGCGCCCGCGAATTCGAGAAGGCGCTGGGGACGCCCGCTCGGATCTACGTCAAGTACGAGGGTGTGAGCCCGGTCGGCAGCCACAAGACCAATACCGCCGTCGCGCAGGCCTACTACAACGCGCAGGACGGCGTGAAGAAGATCACGACCGAGACCGGCGCCGGCCAGTGGGGCAGCGCGCTGTCCTTCGCGTGCGCGAAGTTCGGCATCGATCTCGAGGTGTGGCAGGTGCGCGCGTCGTACGAGTCCAAGCCCTACCGCCGGCACCTGATGGAGACGTACGGCGGCACGGTGCATCCGAGCCCGTCGGATCTGACCGAGTCGGGTCGCAAGATGCTCGCCGAGTTCCCCGACACCCCGGGTTCGCTGGGCATGGCGGTCACCGAGGCCGTCGAGGTCGCCGCGAACGATCCCGACGCGCGTTACGCGCTGGGCAGCGTGCTCAACCACGTCGTGCTGCACCAGACGGTGATCGGGCTCGAGGCCGTCGAGCAGCTGCGGAACGCGGGCGAGGCCGACGCCGACGTCGTGTTCGGTTGCGCCGGTGGCGGTTCCAACCTCGCCGGGCTCGCGTTCCCGTTCATTCGCGAGGTGCTGCACGGCAAGGCACAGACCCGGATCGTCGCGGCCGAGCCTGCCGCGTGCCCGTCGATCACGAAGGGCGAGTACCGCTACGACCACGGTGACGTCGCCGGCCTCACGCCGCTGCTGAAGATGCACACGCTCGGCCAGGACTTCGTCCCGGACCCGATCCACGCCGGCGGCCTGCGCTACCACGGTATGGCGCCGCTGCTCAGCCACACCGTCGAACTCGGCTACGTCACCGGCCAGGCCGTGGACCAGCGGGATTCGTTCGACGCGGGCGTGCTGTTCGCGCGCACGCAGGGCATCGTGCCCGCTCCCGAGTCGGCCCACGCGATCGCTGCGGCCGCCGACTACGCGCGGGGCCTCACCGAGCCCGAGGTGCTGGTGATCGGCCTGTCCGGGCACGGCATGCTCGACCTGCCCGCGTACCAGTCACACATCGACGGCAACCTGGTCTCCACCGCGTAGCCGCACCACCGAGACGGCGTCGTGGGGTCGGGGCAACCTGCCCCACGACGCCGAATCAGCCTTCCCGTCAAAGGATCTCGGGACCCAGGCGACGGATGTTCTCGCGTACCGCGGCGACGTCCGGGTACCCGTTGACACCCATCAGCAACTCCGCCTCGGCCAGCAGCGTGCGCAGCACGTGGACGAGGCCCGGCACTCCGCCCATCGCGAGGCCGTAGACGTAGGGGCGACCGATCCCGACCATCATGGCCCCCAGCCCGAGCGCCTTCACGACGTCCGAACCCGAGCGCACTCCCGAGTCGAACAGCACCGGCACCCGGCCGTCGCACGCCTCGACGACCGCGGGGAGGGTCTCGAGCGCGGCGATCCCCCCGTTCGCCTGCCGCCCACCGTGATTCGAGCAGTAGATGCCGTCGACGCCGGCGTCGATCGCGCGCCGCGCGTCCTCCGGATGCGAGATCCCCTTGAGGACGATCGGCAGTGTCGTCAGCGAGCGCAACCAGTCCAGATCCGCCCACGTGAGCGAGTTCCCGAAGGTCTGCACCCAGTGCAGCACCGTCAACTGCGGATCGTCCGACCCGACCATGTCCCGGAACACCGGGTCGGACGTGTAGTTCTTCAGGACCTGACCGCGCAGCTGCGGAAAGTTGCCAGTGCACAGGTCGCGCGGGCGCCAGCCCGGGACCCAGGTGTCGAGGGTGACGGTGATTCCCCGGTAGCCGGCGGCTTCGGCCCGCTTGACGAAGCTCTCGGCGAGGTCCCGGTTCTTCGGGGTGTAGAGCTGGAAGAAGCTGGGAACGTCACCCGCATGCGGGACGACGTCCTCGAGCGGATCCTCCATCAGCGTCGAGAACATCGCCGGCACGCCGGTCTGCGCGGACGCCTGTGCGACGGCGATGTCGCCGTGCCGATCGCGGTCGCACAGTCCGATGACGCCGACCGGCGCCATGAAGACGGGGGACGCGAACGTGTGACCCCAGGCCTCGACCGTGAGGTCCGGGGTCTCGGCACCCACCAGCATCCGCGGAAGCAGCCCCCACTGTTCGAACGCCTCGACGTTGCGCCGCTGGGTGGTCTCGTCGCCCGCGCCGCCCGCGACGTACGAGAACAGCGACTCCGACATCGCGGCGGTGGCCCTCGCCTCGAGCGCGCCGTATTCCATCGGGAACTCGGGCACCCGCCCTGCCAGCGCCGCGAGGTAGATCTCGTTCTGATAGCTGCCGAACTGCATGATGGCTCCATCCTGGTGCGAAATGATCGGCGCCGGCGAGGGATTCGATTCCCGACCCGCTGCGCGGCACAGCGTAACCATGCATCGGCGTATCGTCGAGGACGAGGCGAACCATTTCGACGGAGCACGCGAATGCACTACGCAACGCGAGCGAGAGCCGGTCGGGCGCTGACCAAGTCGCTCGGTCACCTACGCGGATCCGATCCGGTCGTGCTCGGACTCCCCCGCGGCGGCGTCCCGGTCGCCTTCGAGATCGCCGACGCTCTCGCCGCGCCACTCGACGTGCTGCTGGTCCGCAAACTGGGCGTGCCGTGGCAGCCGGAACTCGCCATGGGCGCGATCGCCGAGGGCGACTTCGAGGTCCTCAACGAGGACGTCGTCCGCCTCGCGCGGGTGGCGCCGGAGGCCGTGGACGCGGTCCGCGCCGCCGAACGTCGGGAACTGACGCGGCGCGCCGACGTCCTGCGGGGCGGTAGACCGCGGATACCGCTGCGAGGGCGCACCGTGGTCCTCGTCGACGACGGCATGGCGACCGGCGCGACGGCGGCCGTCGCCTGCGTGGCCGCGCGGGCGGAGGGCGCCGAACGAGTTGTCGTCGCGGTTCCGGTCGCGTCGACCGAAGCAGTCGCCCGGCTCGGGGTCACCGCGGACGAGGTGGTGTGCCCCTTCGTCCCGGCCGACCTCGGAGGGGTCGGCGGGGCCTACACCGACTTCCACCAACTGGACGACAGCGAGGTCACCGATCTGTTGTCCCGCGCCGGGCACCGTTGACCGTCCCGCGCCGGGCACCTGTGCCGTGACGGGTGCAACATTCGCCACGGTCCCGCCGATACACGTATCACCAGGCCTCGCACTGTCAGGGAGGAACCGTGAGCGTCTCGCAGCAGCAAGTGCAGACGGTGGCCGCCGCTTGCCGGAGCCGACTCGGTGATCCGTCGGGCTGGGTGGCGCCGGACCAGTACCGGCGCAGCCTCGCACTGTGCATCATCGAGTCCGTGCAGGCCGCCGGTTCGCGCTATGCCGACGCGGGCACGGTCATCGACCGCTACATGGCCTACCGTCGCACGCACACTCCCGGCCCGGTCGACGACGGCGCCCGCGAGCTGCTCCGCACCTTCGAGGAGGCCGGCAGCTCCGACCAGTGGGCCGGGAAGATCGGTAACTACAAGCGCCGGTACTCGGACGGCGCGGCCCCATTACGGGCCGCGGAGATCCAGCGCACGGCCGAGCGCCTGTACACACTTCGCATCGACTCGGTGGGCGATCTGCTCGTCGCCACCCGCGACGAGCGCGCCCGCACCGACCTGCACGACGCCTGGGTCGAGTGCAGCGGCGCGCACGACGACACCACGTGGGAACACCTGCTGCTGCTCGCGGGCGCCCCGCACGCTCAGCACACCGGCGCGATCGACGAGTTCGTCGACTCGGCGCTCGCGGACGGTCCCGGGCTCGCCGACGCTTCCGAAGCGGGCGAACCCTCCGTCCCGCCCACCGAGATCCTGGCCGCGGCGGCGGACACTCTCGGTGTCGCGCCGCCGGCGCTCGAGCACGCCGTGCGGCGCTGGAAGTGCGTGCACGCACATGCCTGCGACACCGTCGCCTGACGCGACACGCCCGCTACCTGCAGAAAGTTAGCAGGACTTACGGTTACAGTTATTTCCGCAGGTGGGGGCACCCAAAGCGGCAAATCGGGCACTTGACCTAGTGCAAAGCGCCTCCGAATGTGATCCAATGCACATCCATCATGTCATTTTCTTGGAGGGGTCAAAGTGCGTGAGTATTCGGTTCCACAGTCGTTCACCATTCCGGAAGACGCGTCCATGGCCGACACTGTGTTCCGGTACGAAGCCGAGTGTCCGAACCTCGTGCCCTTCAAGAAGCCCGGCAACGGCGGCTGGGTGGACGTCACCGCCGCCGAGTTCGCCCAGCAGGTCAAGGCCGTCGCTAAGGGGCTGATGGCGTCCGGCATCGAGCTCGGCGACCGCGTCGCGATCCTCTCGGGTACCCGTTACGAATGGGTCGTTCTCGACTACGCGATCTGGACCGCCGGCGGCTGCACCGTCGCCATCTACGACACGTCTTCCGCGGACCAGGCCCAATGGATCCTCGAGGACTCGGCGACGTCGTTACTCGTGGTCGAGAATTCGAGCCACGCGGAAACGGTCAAGGACGTCGCCGAGGCCGCCACCTCTCTCCGCGAGGTTCTGCAGATCGAGGCCGGCGCGCTCGACGAACTGATCACCCGTGGCAGCGGTATCAGCGACGACGAAGTGCACGAGCGCCGACACCAGGTGCGCGCGTCGTCCCCCGCGACGCTCATCTACACCTCCGGCACCACCGGTCGTCCCAAGGGCGTCCAGCTGACCCACTCCAACTTCTACGCGGAGTCCGCGGCCGTGCAGATCGCACTCGGCGACGCGATGCAGGAGGGCCGGCGCACCCTCATGTTCCTGCCGCTCGCGCACGTGTTCGCCCGGGCCATCTCCTTCGGAGCCTTCGACGCCAAGGTGACCGTCGCCCACACCTCCGATCTGACGACGCTGCTCGACCAGTTCGCGGTGTTCAAGCCGAACTTCATCCTGTCCGTGCCGCGAGTGTTCGAGAAGGTCTACAACTCTGCCAAGCAGAAGGCCGAGGACGGCGGCAAGGGCAAGATCTTCGCCAAGGCCGCCGCGACCGCCATCGCGTGGAGCGAGGCGCAGGACAACGGCGGGGCCGGGCTGGGACTGCGGCTGCGCCACGCGCTGTTCGACAAGCTCGTCTACTCGAAGCTGCGGACGGCACTGGGCGGCGAGTGCGACCGCGCCGTGTCCGGCGGGGCGGCGCTCGGCGCGCGCCTCGGCCACTTCTTCCGCGGCGTCGGTGTCCCCGTGTACGAGGGCTACGGTCTCACCGAGACCAGCGCGGCCATCACGGTCAACACCACCCGCGACCAGAAGGTGGGCACGGTAGGCAAGCCGATCAACGGGCACGCCGCGAAGATCGCCGAGGACGGCGAACTGCTGGTCCGGGGTCCGGTGGTGTTCGGCGGCTACTGGCACAACGAGCAGGCCACCGCGGATGCGATCCGCGACGGCTGGTTCCACACCGGTGACCTCGGCTCGATCGACCCCGAGGGCTACGTGTCGATCACCGGACGCAAGAAGGAGATCATCGTGACCGCCGGCGGCAAGAACGTCGCTCCGGCAGTGCTCGAGGACGCCCTGCGCGCGCACCCGCTGATCAGCCAGTGCCTCGTGGTGGGTGACTCGAAGCCGTTCATCGGTGCGCTCATCACCCTCGACCCGGAGGCGCTGCCGGGCTGGAAGGAGCGCAACGGCCTGGCCGCGGACACGCCGATCTCCGAGCTGGTCAAGCATCCCGAACTGATCGCCGAGATCGACTCCGCCGTCGTCGAGGGCAACCGGAAGGTGTCCAACCCCGAGCAGATCAAGAAGTACCGGATCCTCGAGGTCGACTTCACCGTGGAGACCGGCGAGTTGACGCCCACCCTGAAGCTCAAGCGCAACATCATCCACCAGCAGCATGCCGAGATGATTGAGCGGATCTACACGTAAACCGCGGCAACGATTTTGCGGCCCGGACGCGGTTTCTCCCCGCGTCCGGGCCGCTCTCGTTCCGAAAGCCGTGAAGCGCTACAGCGCCGCGGCACCCAGCAGCGCCCGGGCGACAGCGGCGTCGCCGACGATGTCGAGTCCGTCCAGGGGCCGCCTGCGCCACAGTGTCAGCAACAGTTCCTGCGCCGACCCCCGTAGCGCCACGTCGCCCTTGCGGTGTTCTCGAGTCACCGCGACCGTTCCGCCATCGAATTCGAGGTACCACTCGGCCGCCACCGCGTCGGTTCCGTGGAGGTGGATCGAGTGGCCGTTCACGGTCTCGGGCATGCGCCCCGCATCGGCGAGACGAGCGAGGAACACCGAGACCCACTCGTCGACACCGTCGGCGGCCACCTGCGGATCCAGCGACGGCACGTCCGGCCCGCCACCCGCGCTGATCGCGTCGGAGACGTCGATCCGATGGACCGCCACCTCGTGCGCCTGTCGGCGCACCCACCACGCGACGGGTGCGGGCCCGACCATCGTGGGAACGATGCGATCGGCACCGAGCCGATCGAACTCCGCGAGCACCAGGTCCAGCGCCGCACGGTAGGCGGCGACGCATTCCGGTCCGCGGGGCATGTCGCCGATCCGCCGGATCTCCGACGGCGGCGTCTGCGGGTCCGAACGCAGCGCCGCCGCGACCCACAGGTGCACCTTGCCGGTGTGCCGCAGCACGTGCTCGACGGTCCACTCCGGCACCGTCGGAATCGGTTCCGCGAGTGTCTCGGTCGGGGTGTCTGCCAGCAGGTCGCCCTGAGTGCGTAACGCGGACAGCAGTTGTGGGGTGTCCATCAGCCCACGGTAGCGTCGACGACGAACGCCGCGACGTCGTCGGCGACGACGCGGTGGATCTTTTCGTGCAGCAGGTCGTGGCCGGCGTCGGCGTATTCACGCAGTTCGAGTCCGGGCACCCCGGCCGCCCACGGACGGACGCCGTCGATCGGGGCCAGCCGGTCGTCGATGCCGTGCACCGCGAGCACCGGGAACCCCGGATCCGCGAAATCCGACGTCTCGCGGTGCTGCACAACCGACTTGGGTGTTCCGCACAGCACGGCCGCGCGGAACGGCGCACGGCCGCGTCGCAGCAGGGTCACGGCCACCGCGGCACCGAGGGAATGCCCCATCACCACCAACGGCAGACCCGGCCGATCGGCGACGGCCGACTCGGTCAGCCAGGCCGCGTCGTCCGCCAGATCGGCGAGAAGTCCGGGCGCGCCGGGGGTCCCCTCGGACAGCCCGTGCCCGGCCTGATCGAGGCCCCACATCTCGATGTCGTGTTGTGCGAGTCGTGCGGCGAACCGGTGGTAGTGCCCGGTGTGCTGGCCCATTCCGTGCAGGAACACCACTCCGGCCCGGGGCCGACGATCCCCGGCGAGCGGCCAGCGGCGGTAGTGGATCTGTCCGGTAGCACCGGTGAAGAACGGCATGGGTCCATTGTCCCGGCACGGTTCGCGCGTCCGCGCGCCCCTCCCCCACCTGTCGGTGCGTGGTGACACAATCGCCCGAACCGACCGGGGAGGGAGCGCGATGTTCCTGCAGGGCGACGCAATCGTGTACAGCACCGGGGACCTGACTGCGGCGGCCGCGTGCGAGTTCGCACTGCTGCGCAGGCTCGACGGGCTGCTCGGGTTCGCCACCGGGTCACCAGGTCCGGTAGCCGATCCCGTGCTCGAGCGCGCGTCGCGACTCGGCGCTGCACACGAACGCCGGGTATTCGACGAGTTCGCGGCCCGCCACGGGCGGATCGAGACCATCGCCCGGCCCGAGTTCACGGCCACCGGGTTGTACGACGCCCACCGCGACACGATCGCCGCGGCCGTCGCGGGGGCACCGGTGATCCATCAGGGCACGTTCTTCGACGGACGGTTCCTCGGGTTCTGCGATTTCCTGGTCCGGGAGGACGAGCACGGGGACGACGGCACGTACACGGTGTACGACGCGAAACTGTCGCGCCGCGTCGAGGTTTCCGCGCTGCTCCAGTTGGCGGCGTATGCCGACGCGCTCGACGCCGCCGGTGTCCGTCCCGCGAGAGAAGTGCATCTGCTGCTCGGTGACGGCTCGGACTCGGTGCACGCGCTGGCCGATCTCGTCCCGGTGTACCGGGCACGTCGGGCGGCGCTGCAACGAGTCCTCGACGAGCACCGTGCCGACGACGCCCCTGCCGCGTGGGGTGACGACCGGTACTCGGCGTGCGGCCGGTGCGAGACGTGTGCCCGCGAGATCGAGAGCCGTCGAGATCCCCTGCTGGTGGCGGGCATGCGCGTAGCCACGCGGGACAAGCTCGTGTCAGGTGGCGTGACCACTATCGACGCGCTGGCCACCCGGAACGCACCCGTCCCGGGCCTGTCCGCGGCAACGCTGGACACCCTGCGGTCCCAGGCCGCCCTCCAACTTCGCCAGGAGACGTCGGGTACCGCCGAGTACGAGATCTTCGATGCCGCCGCGCTCGCCGCGCTGCCGCCACCCGATCCGGGCGACATCTACTTCGACTTCGAGGGCGATCCACTGTGGGCGGAGCCCGGTGAGGCCGAGTGGGGCCTGGAGTACCTCTTCGGTGTCCTGGAGGAGCCCACGGCTGGCAGCGCGCCGCTGTTCCGTCCGTTCTGGGCGCACGATCGAGCCGAGGAGCGAAATGCGCTGTCCGCCTTCCTCGAATACGTCCGGGCGCGACGCATCGCGCATCCCGGAATGCACGTCTACCACTACGCGGCATACGAGAAGTCGGCGCTGCTGCGCCTGGCCGGGCGTCACGGCGTCGGCGAGGAGGAGGTCGACGAGTTGCTGCGCGCCGGGATCCTCGTGGACCTCTATCCGATCGTCCGCGCGTCGCTTCGGATCGGCGAACGGTCGTACAGCATCAAGAAGCTCGAGCCGCTGTACCTGGGAGAGGACCTGCGCGACAACGACGTGACGACCGCGGCCGACTCCGTCGTCGCGTACGCGCGCTACTGCGATCTGCGTGATCTCGGTCGGCCGGACGACGCCGCCGACGTGCTCCGTGAGATCCGCGACTACAACGAGGACGACTGCGTCTCCACCCGGGAACTGCGCAATTGGCTGCTGGCCCGTGCCGCCGACCACGGCATCTCGCCCCACTCACGCGAAATCACGCCTCCCGCGTCCGAGCCCGAAGAGGACAGCGCCGCAGAACGCGTCCTGCGCCGTTTCGCCGGTGAGGGACCGGCCTCGGCCCGGACCGGCGAGCAACAGGCTGCGGCGCTCGCGGCCGCCGCAGTCGGGTATCACCGGCGCGAGCGAAAACCGTTCTGGTGGGCGCATTTCGCGCGACTCACCGAACCGGTGGACGACTGGCCCGACACCCGGGACGTGCTTGTCGTCGACCACGCGGAAGTGGTGCAGGGCTGGCACAAGAGCACGCCCCGACAACGGAAGCTGCGCCGACACGTCCGGCTCACCGGTACCTTCGGCACCGGCAGCACGATACGACCCGGCGCCGAAATGTTCCCGCTGTACGAGCGGCCGGTGCCGGGAGCCAAGACCTCGGAACACCCTGGCGGGCGCGCGTGGTCGACGGCCGTCGTGTCGTCTGTGGACACGAACGCGGACTTCGACGACGTCGTGGTCGTGGAGGAGACACTCACCGGCGACGTCGAATACGACGCCACACCGATGGCGCTCGCCCCGGGGCACCCGGTCGCGACGGCCCGGATCGACCGCGCCGTCGAGGAGTTCGCGGGGGCCATGGCGTCGGCCCTGCCCGTGTCACCCGCGAACGCGGCAACGGACGTCCTGCGCCGGGTTCCTCCGCGGCTGCGCAGCGGATCCGGACTGCCGGCGATCGCGGGGTGCGACCCGGCGACCGCCATCGCCACCGCGCTCGTCGATCTCGACGACTCGTACCTCGCGGTGCAGGGGCCACCGGGTACCGGCAAGACGTACACCGGGGGGCGGGTCGTCGCGTCTCTCGTCGCCGAACACGGATGGCGGATCGGTGTGGTCGCCCAGTCGCACTCGGTGGTGGAGAACATGCTGGATGCCGTGGTCGACGCGGGGCTCGACGGCTCGATGGTCGCGAAGAAGGCCGACGCCGCGCCGGGCCGCCGGTGGACCGCCCTCGCCACCACCGAGTACCCCCGCTTCCTCGCGGACGCCACCGCCGGTTGCGTGATCGGCGGGACGGCTTGGGACTTCGCGCATTCCGGCCGCGTGCCGGTCGGCAGCCTCGATCTGCTGGTGATCGACGAGGCCGGACAGTTCTCGCTCGCGAACACGATCGCGGTGAGCGCGGCCGCCCGCAATCTGCTCCTTCTCGGGGACCCGCAGCAACTTCCGCAGGTCAGCCAGGGCACCCATCCGGAGCCGGTCGACGAGTCCGCACTGGGTTGGCTCGCCGCGGGCCGCGATTCGCTGCCCCGCGACCGTGGCTACTTCCTCGAACGGACGTGGCGCATGCATCCCGCGCTGTGCGAGCGGGTCTCCCAGCTGTCGTACGAGGGCCGGCTCCACTCGGAGGAGACGGTGACGACCGCGCGACGCCTCGCGGGCCTCGGCCCCGGAGTGCACGTCGAGATCGTCGAGCACGACGGCAGATCGACCGATTCCCCCGAGGAATCCGCGGCGATCGTCGCCCGGATCCGGGAACTTCTCGGCCGAGCCTGGACCGATCCGAGCGACTTCGCCGGCACCCGGCCGCTCGGCCAGGCCGACGTCCTCGTCGTCGCTCCCTTCAACGCGCAGGTTGCACGGCTCCGGCAGGATCTCGCGGCCGCAGGACTGCCCGATGTCCTCGTCGGAACCGTCGACAAGTTCCAGGGACGTCAGGCGGCGGTCGTCCTCGTGTCGATGACGGCGTCGGCGGCCACCGACGCTCCTCGCGGGATGTCGTTCCTGTTGTCCCGCAATCGGCTGAACGTCGCGGTGTCGCGCGCCAAGTGGTGCGCGATCGTCGTGCGCTCGCGCACGTTCACGCACTACCTGCCGCCCACCCCCACCGCCCTCGCCGAACTGGGCGCCTTCCTGCGATTGGCGCCCGAGCCGGCCGGGGACCGCGACCGCGAGTCACCGGGTCAGCCGAAGCACATTCCTTCGCCGCGGTAGGTCGGGGTCGCCGTGGCGCGCCCGTCCTCGTCCACGAGGTGAACCTGGGTGAAGCGCTCGCACAGCTCGCCGGCCTTCGCGTGCCGGAACCACACCCGGTCCCCGACGGCGAGTTCGGCTGCGGCGGCGCCCGTCACCGGGGTCTGCACCTCGCCGGCGCCCTCGTTGCGCAGCAACGTCAATCCGGTCGGCCACACCGGCGCCGGTACGCGCGTCTTCCCCGCGGGACCCGACGCGATGTAGCCGCCGCCGAACAGCGTGGTGATCTTCGGGGTCGGCTTCCGGACCGCGGGCAGCGCGAAGAACATGGCCGGTCGCGGCCTGAACGAGTGGTAGCGGTCGAACAGGGTGGGCACGTACAGGCCGGAGCCCGCGGTGACCTCGGTGACGACCGAATCGGCCGAACTCACCTCGATCGAGCCGGTCCCACCGCTGTTGACGATCTCGAGCCGCCCGACCTCTGCGGTGACGGCGTCGACGACAGCCGTTCGCCGCGTGGACAGTTCGGCCGCGGACGCCTTCTTCACCATCCGCACCGCGAAGCTGGTGTCGGGTAGACCGGCGATCTGTGCCTCGTAGAACATGACACCGACGACGGCGAATCCCCGATCGGCCGCGGTCCGGGCGAGCCGGGCCACCTGGCCCGGCTCACGCAGCGGCGACCGCCGCACCCCGAGGTGCGCCGGTCCGAGCCGCAGCGAGGCGTCGACGTCGAGACAGATCCTCGGCCGCACACCGGCGGAGCCGACCGCGTCGCGGATCAGGTCCAGCTGCGCGACGTCGTCGACCATGAGCGTGATGCGTCCGAGCAGTGCGCTGTCGGAACCGAGTTCGGCGAGCGCGCCCCGATCCACCGTCGGGTAGCCCATCAGCACGTCTTCCGCGCCCTGCCGCGCCAGCCATACGGCCTCCCGCAGCGAGTACGCCATGATGCCCCGGAAGCCGCCCGACGCGGTCAGGCCGGAGCCGAGCGCGATCTCGAGGACGGCTCGGCACCGCACCGACTTGCTCGCGACCCGTACCGGCGTACCCTCCGCGCGCCGCACCAGGTCTTCCGCGTTCGTACGCAACGTCGCGAGATCGAGGGCCGCCAAGGGCGGATCGAGGCTCGCGGTCGCGGCGTTGAGACGGTCGATCGTCGCAGTCACATCAGTTCCGTTCGTCGGTCCCGTCGAACACACGGGAGGCAGGCGTCCGGATCAGTCGATCACTCTCCTGAACGATTGTCCAGGTCCGTACCCGCCTCGACGGCCTTGCTGCCGACGATGCGAACCAGGTCGTCGAGTTCGGTGAGGATCGCGGCGCTGTCGCGATCGACCAGCCAGCGCAGGACGATTCCGTCGATGACGGCGAGCGCGAAACGCGCGATCGCCTCCACCGGCTCGGTCCACGTGCAACCCGTCCGCCGCGCGCTCTCCTCGAGGAACACGGTGGCCTCGATGTCCATGACCCGGTACTGCTCGTCGGCGACGCTCCCGGCGAGCGGCGCGCCGGCCGCACGATGGCGCAGCGCGTAGGCGGTGATCTCGTAGGTGAGCAACTGACGATCGGCCGTGGCCTCGATCAGGGGCCACATGCCGGTCAGGCCGGTGTGCAGCACCTCGCGCAGGTCGCGGAGTCCGCTGAGCTCCTGCGTGTCCCACACCGACGCGAACGCCTCGCGCATGCCCCCGCTGAGCTGCAGCACCAGACTCTCGGCCATGGCCGCGACCAGCGCCTCCTTGCTCTCGAAGCAGTAGTGCACCACCCCGAGCGAGACCCCCGCCTCCTCGGCCACGGCACGGATCGTCACTGCCGCAATGCCACCCCGTTCGGCAATGTTCAACGCCGCTTCGACGAGCTGGGCGCGGCGCTCTTCCGCTGGAAGCCGATTCAACATCCCATGATCGTAAAACCCGGAGACGAAATTTCGTGTCTCATTTGCCTGGACGCTCGTCCAGGTGAATAGTTGCGGGAATGGCACAGGACACGTGGCGCAACTGGGCGGGGACCCACTCGTCGACACCTCACCGATTCGAGACCCCTCGATCGGTAGCCGAACTGAGCACGCTGGTCGCGCAGGCGACAGAGCAGGGATTACGCGTCAAAGCCGTGGGGGCGGGCCATTCGTTCACCGGGGTGGCCGTCACCGACGGCGTCCTCGTCAGCCTCGACAACATCTGTGGCATCGAGTCGGTCCGGCAGACGCCGGAAGGCCCGGTCGCCACGGTGCTGGCCGGGACACGTCTGCGCAGCCTCAACGAGCAGTTGTGGGAGCGCGGGCTGGCGATGATCAACCTCGGCGACATCGACGTGCAGTCGATCGCCGGCGCTCTCGGGACCGGCACCCACGGAACCGGCGCCCGCTTCGGCGGCCTGGCGACGCTGATCCGCGGACTGCAGATCGTGCTCGCCGACGGCACCGTTGCGGACTGCTCGGAGACGGAGAATCCCGAGCTCTACCAGGCCGCCCGGATCGGGCTCGGCGCGTTCGGCATCATCACCAAGCTCGACCTGGCGGTCACCTCGGCCTACGCGCTGCGCGCGGTCGAGGGCCCGGCCCGGCTCGACGAAACACTCGACGGACTCGAACACGATCTCGCGACCGTCGACCACTTCGAGTTCTACTGGTTCCCGCACACCAATCGCGTACTGACGAAACGCAACACCCGACTCCCGGGCGACACACCGTTGGAACCGGTGAGCCGGATCCGTGGCTTCCTCGACGACGAGTTGATGTCGAACACGCTCTTCGAGGGCATCAACCGGATCACCACGGCTTTCCCGGCGGCGATTCCGCAGATCAACCAGATCTCGGCGCGCGCGCTGTCGGCGCGGCAGTTCGTCGACCGCAGCTACCACGTGTTCGCGTCGCCGCGCCGGGTGCGTTTCCGCGAGATGGAGTACGCGGTGCCGGTCGAGACCGTCAAGGACACGTTGCGGGAGATCTCGACCTGGCTCGATCGGTCCGGCTGCAACATCGCGTTCCCCGTCGAGGTGCGCTTCGCGCCCGGCGACGACGTGTGGCTGTCGACCGCGAACGGTCGTGACAGCGCGTACATCGCGGTGCACCAGTACCACCGGCGCGATCACCGCGAGTACTTCGACGCGGTCGAGGCGATCGCGCGCGCTGTCGACGGTCGCCCGCACTGGGGCAAGATGCACGGGCGCACCGCCGACGATCTGCGTCCGACGTACGCACGCTTCGACGACTTCTGCACGGTGCGCGACAAGCACGACCCCGCGCGCACGTTCGACAACGCCTACCTCCGACAGGTTCTGGCCTGACACGGCCTCGATCGACCGAATTACCGGTCGGCGCATGGCTAGTCTGAGCGATGTGCCGACCGGACCGGAGCGACCACGACTCGATCGCCGCGCGTTCCTCCGCGCGAGCGCGGTGGCCGTGATCGCAGGTGGGGCCACCCTGGCGGCGGGTTGCGGCGACGGACCCGAGGATCCCGGCGTTCCGCCGCTGCCGGGCGGGAACGTCGTCCCCGAAGACAAGTCGATCTGGCGGGTCATGGGCGATCCGCTCGTTCCCGCAACCGGTTCCGGCCCCACGAGCGGCCTACGCGTCGCCGTCACCGACCTCTTCGCGATCGAGGGACAGCGCATCGGCGCCGGCAACCCGGCCTGGCTCGGTCAGGCGGCGACGGAGACCGCGACGGCCGACAGCGTGGCTCGTCTGCTCGCGGGAGGCGCGACGGTCGCCGGTATCGCGCAGACCGTCGGCTTCGGGTTCGGGCACTCGGGAATCAACACGTCGTACGGGACGCCGCCGAACGCGGCCGCCTCGGGACGCGTCCCCGGCGGCGCGACGTCCGGGGCGTCGACCGCGGTGGCCCGCCGCACGGCGACCGTCGGCCTGGGTCCGGACACCACCGGGTCGATCCGGATCCCCGCCGCCTACCAGGGGCTGTACGGGTTCGGCCCCACGCACGGTGCGGTCTCGACGGCCGGGGCGATGCCGCTCTCGCGAACCTTCGACAACGTCGGCTGGGTGTGCGCCGACGCGCCGACACTCGCCACCGTCGGCGATGCCCTCCTCCCCTCCGCACCCGAGATCGAGTTCGACGCGGCCGTCACCTGGCCGGGACTGCTCGCCGTCGCCGACGCCGACGTCCAGCCCGCGGTGCGTGCCGCGCTGGCGCAGTGGAAGCGGTCCGGTCTGCCGCCGCTCACCGAGGAGGACCTCGACATCGCCGCGCTGCCCGACTGGTACGACGCGGTCGTCGCCGTACAGGGATACGAGGCGTGGCAGCAGTACGGCGGCTGGGTGTCCACCGCGACCGGTTCGGTCACGGACGAGGCTCGGGTGAACTTCCTTGCCGCATCCAAGGTTTCGGCGTCCACGTACGACCGCAGCCTGGCCGACGTACGCCGGGCCGCGCAGACCGTCCGCGACTTCCTCGGCTCCCGGGTGCTGCTGCTGCCGACCACGGGATCGGCGGCGCCGGCGTCCTCCGACGACCCCGGAAGCGTCCACCTCGCCGCCACGCTGCGCACCACGGGACTGCTGATCACGGTGGCGACCGTCGCCGGACTGCCGGTGGCCACCGTTCCGGTGCGGTCCGAAGGGGGCTTACCGGTGGGGCTCTCGGTGATCGGTCCCGCCGGGCGTGACCGGGACGTGCTCGCGCTGGTCGGCCGAATCGTCCGGGCCGGCGTCGCAGTGTGACGAACGGCGTTACCGACGGCCGGTCATCAGCACATTTCTTGAACTGATTACACTCGATCCACTTACCTTCGGAGAGAGTGAGGCGACATGCGTGACGCAGTAATCGTCGAGGCAGTACGTACCCCCATCGGCAAGCGCAAGGGTTCACTTGCGGATGTGCACGCGGTGGAGCTGTCCGCCCACGTGCTCCGCTCGATCGCTCAGCGCACCGGGATCGATCCCGCGATCGTCGACGACGTGTACTGGGGCAACGTCAACAGCGTCGGCATGCAGACGGGCAACATCGGCCGCATGGCCGTCCTCGGCGCCGGCTGGCCCGAGTCCGTTCCCGGCCTGACCGTCGACCGCCAGTGCGGCTCGTCGCAGCAGACCATCTCGATGGCCGCCGCGTCGGTCATCTCCGGGCAGGCCGACGTCATCGTCGCCGGCGGTGTCGAGATGATGACCTCGGTTCCGCTCGGCTCCTCGAACGTCCCCGGTACCGGCGATTCCGCCGGCCCGGCCCGTGAGCGCTACGCCGCGCAGCTCGAGGCGCCCGGCTTCAACGGCCGCTTCAACCAGGGCGTCGGCTCCGAGCTGATCGCGCAGCAGTGGAACATCTCCCGCGCGCAGCTCGACGAGTACTCGGTGGCCTCGCACGAGCGCGCCGCCGCCGCACAGGACGCCGGCGCCTTCGACGCCGAGATCGCGCCCTTCACGCTGGCCGACGGCACCGTGTTCTCCGCCGACGAGGGCATCCGCCGCGGTTCCACGACCGAGAAGCTCGGGCAGCTGAAGTCGCCGTTCCTCGAGGGTGGCGTCATCACCGCCGGCAGCGCGTCGCAGATCTCCGACGGTGCCGCCGCGGTGCTGGTGATGACCTCGGAGAAGGCCAAGGCCCTGGGCCTGACGCCGCTCGCGCGCATCCACACCGCCGTCGTCGCCGGCGACGACCCGGTCAAGATGCTGACCGGGCCGATCCCGGCGACCGCGCTGGCACTGAAGAAGTCGGGACTGTCGATCGACGACATCGACGCCTTCGAGGTCAACGAGGCGTTCGCCTCGGTGCCCATGGCGTGGCAGCTCGAGACCGGCGCGTCGATGGACAAGATGAACCCGCTGGGTGGCGCGATCGCCCTCGGCCACCCGCTGGGCGGTTCGGGTGCACGTCTCGCCGCGACGCTGGTGCATCACCTGCAGCGCACCGGCGGCCGCTACGGCCTGCAGACGATGTGTGAGGGTGGCGGCACCGCGAACGCCACCATCTACGAGCGCATCTGACGCGCGACGCGAACAGTGAAGGCGGCCGCCCCTGCAAAGGGTCGGCCGCCTTCGGCGTTCCTCAGGACCGACGCGCGTGCACCGCGAGCGCCGGGACGATCAGCAGGGAGACCAGCCCACCGAGGATTGCCAGCCAGCCGTAGCTCGCGGCTCCGACGACCATGCCCGACGTCAATCCGCCGCCGGCGCCGGCGATAGCGATCGTGAGGTCCACGGTCCCCTGGGTGCGGGCGCGGGTGGCGATCGGCACGGAGTCGGTGATGATCGCGGTTCCGCTGACGAGTCCGAAGTTCCAGCCCAGGCCGAGAAGGGCGAGTGCGACGGCGAGCGCGGGGACCGACTCCGCCGGCGCCGCCGCGGCAGTGACACCGGCGGCCAGCATGGTCAGCGCGGCTGCGCCCGCGGCCGGACGCGGGCCGAACCGGTCCGCGAGTCGTCCCGACAGCGGCGACGGCAGGTACATCGCCGCGACGTGGATCGCGATGACCAGCCCTGCGGCGCCCGTGCCGTGACCGTGGTGGAGCATGTGGATCGGGGTCATCGTCATGACCGCAACCATCACGAGTTGGGTGAGGACCATGACCGTCGCTCCGAGGGTCACCGACGGGCTCCAGGTCCGGGCCGCCGCCTCCTCGTCCGCACTGCCCGCGGCGCTCGAGACGAATTCGCCCGCCGCGGCGTCGATGTCGCGGGCGAGCAACAAGGGATCCGGTCGCAGCATCGACCACAACACCGCCGCGGCCGCCGCGTACGCGACGGCCGCCAGGATGAACGGCCCTGCGAGCGCGGGGATTCCGAGGCCGTCGGCGACACGGCCCATCACCGTCACCAGATTCGGGCCCACGACGGCGCCGAGGGTCGTCGCGACGAGCACGGTGCTCACCGCCCGGCCACGATGCGCGGGCTCGGCCAGATCGGCTCCTGCATAACGCGCCTGCAGATTTGTCGCCGTCCCCGCCCCGTAGACGAACAGCGCGATCAGCAGCAACACGACGTTGTCGACCGCGGCCGCGGCCACCACGCCCACGCTGCCGAGGGCGCCGACGCCGTATCCCGCGGCCAGGCCGGCCCGGCGACCGAGGCGTTGCGAGAGCCTACCGACGGCCACCGCCGCCGCGGCGGAGCCGATCGTGAACAGCGCACTGGGGACGCCCGCGAGCCCGGTACCGCCCAGCATGTCCTGGGCGAGCAGGGCACCGACGGTGATCCCGGCAGCGAGCCCGGCACCGCTGAGGATCTGCGCGGTCACCAGCACCGCCAGCACCCGGCGCTGGGCGCCCGCGACATCGGGCGTCGTCGTCACATTCTCCGAGGTCACGACACGAGATCCTAGCGACGGCGCTCAGCGCAGTTCGGCGACCGCAGCGTCCGCGTCGGCAACGCGCCGGTCCGCGTGCTCGGCGGCATCGTGTGCGGTGGCGAGCGCGTCCACGGCCGCGACCTCCGCTCGCGTCAGGAACTCCGCACGCTCCTCGAGCTGCGCGAGTTCACGTCGCACGCTCTGCAGACGTCGTTCCCCGTCGGCCACGTCGGACCGGATGCGCGCCAACTCGTCCTCGGCCGCCGACAGCGCCTCCTGTGCGGCCTCCGCTTCGGCCCTGGCCGCGGCCGCCGCGAGCTGCGCGCGCTCGCGCTCCGCCGCGCGCTCGGCCTCACGCCCGCCCTCGCCCTCGCTCTCGCGGTTGCCGGGATGCGACTCGGGCCGGTCCTCGACGGCCTCGAGCCCGGACGGGCCGAAGCCGCTGTAGGTGGCTGCGCCCAGCAATCGACCTCGACGTACGGTGTCGGCGAGTTCGCGGTCGGCCATCGCCGCGTGCAGGGTTTGCGAAACCTCCCGCAGCGCAGATTCGTTCAGCGCTCGGCCGTGCTCGCGCACGAGCTTCTGCGCCCGCGTCGTGAGCGAACGCACCAACCGCTGCCGCTGCTCGGTGAGCCCGCGCAGGGTCTCGGCATCGAGTCGGCGCTGCGCCCTCTGGAGTGCGTCGCCCAGCGCGAGGACGGCGTCGACCTCGTCCGGCAGTTCACGCGCCAGGAGGTTGACAGCCCACCCCACCACCGTCGGCTTCTTCAGGCGGGCGATCGCGGTGGCAGCCTCTCGGTCCTTCGACGCCTTCGCCTCCGCGACCCGAGTGGTCCGGGCCGCGACGAAGCCGGAGGGATCGAGCGCGTACAGCTCGTCGGCCACCTGGTCGACATTCGTCATCGGTCGATCTTGACACCGGTATGCACGCTCGACCAGCAGGCCGAACACCCCGCTCGACCTGCGGCAACTTATCTGCCGTGCGCGACATAGATTTTGTAGTACGGTTGGAGACGACAACATCACTTCTCCGAATAAGGGTTGCATCCGGCGAATCGGATGCATGAACCCCGCGGCGAAGGGGAATACCTGGAGAGGACGAAAGGACAGACGATGACGAACTTCACGGTTCCGGGACTGACCGCCGAACAGGGCTCCGAAGTCGCCCAGACTCTGCAGAACCGGCTCAGCGCCTACAACGATCTGCATCTGACCCTCAAGCACATCCATTGGAACGTCGTCGGACCCAACTTCATCGGCGTGCACGAGATGATCGACCCGCAGGTGGAACTGGTCCGCGGGTACGCGGACGCGGCGGCCGAGCGCATCGCCGCTCTCGGCGCCTCCCCCAAGGGCACGCCGGGCGCCATCGAGAAGGACCGGTCGTGGGACGACTACTCGGTCGGCCGCGACAGCGCGCAGGCCCACCTCGCGGCGCTCGACCTGGTCTACACCGGACTGATCGAGGACAACCGGAAGGCGATCGGCAAGGTCGGCGAGATCGATCCCATCACCGAGGACATGCTGATCGGTCAGACGGCGGAACTCGAGAAGTTCCAGTGGTTCGTCCGCGCCCACCTCGAGAACTCCGGCGGGCAACTCGCGAACGAGGGCGAACCCACCGAGAAGAAGGCGGCCGCTGCGGCCCGCTGATCCACCCGACCGAAACGATCCACCCGACCGTCAACTCCCCGAGGGGAAAGGAACCGCGATGACCGAACAGCGCAAGAGTGGGCCCGCTGAAGCCGTCGAAGGCGTCGTCGAAGGCATCAAGGGCAAGGTGAAGGAAGTTGCCGGCGCCGTGACCGGACAGGACTCGCTGCGCCGCGAGGGCGAGGCCCAGCAGGACAAGGCAGAAGCGCAGCGCGAGGTCGCTCAGAAGGAAGCCGAGGCCGAGAAGGCCCGAGCCGAAGCCTCCGCGCAGGAAGCGCGCCAGCGCGCCGAGCAGTAGACACGCGCCGGACGAATCCTGGTCCGGGTGCCGGTCGGGGGTGCCCGGACCGGCCCGGACCGCCCTCATCTCGAAAGGACCGCCATGCTCTCTCTCGGAATCATCGGTTGGATCATCATCGGCGGTCTCGCCGGCTGGATCGGCAGCAAGGTCATGAAGACCGACGAACAGATGGGAATCATCCTCAACGTCGTCGTCGGCATCGTCGGTGGTCTCATCGGTGGCTTCATTCTCAGCGCGTTCCTCGACGTCGAGGGCGGCGGCTTGATCTTCAGCTTCTTCACGTGCCTGTTCGGCGCGATCATTCTGCTGTTCCTCGTCAAGCTGGTCACCGGTCGACGCTGACGGCCACGATCACGGAATGGGCCCGGCCACCTCGAGGTGGCCGGGCCCATTCGTCTGCGGAGACACCGACAGGCGTCGGCACCGCTCGGTCAGACGGCGAGCAGCTCCGCCTTTCTCGCATCACTCGCGAACGATGCCTCGATCGAGTTCCGCGCCAACGTCTCGACCTCGTCGTCCGTGAGGCCGATTCCGCGCCGAAGTTGAGCGAAGTTCTCGCCGACGTCTCCGCCGAAGTATGCCGGGTCGTCGGAGTTGACGGTGACGCGCAGACCGGCCCGGAGCATCGTCCGCAGCGGATGGTCGTCGATCGTATCCACCACGCGCAGGCGCACGTTGGACAGCGGGCACACCGTCAACGGAATCTCCTCGTCCACCAGACGCGCTACCAGGGCCGGGTCCTCGAGACAGCGCACGCCGTGATCGATCCGCTCGGCGCCGAGCAGATCGAGCGCCTGCCAGATGTACTCGGGTGGCCCCTCCTCCCCCGCATGCGCCACCACGTGCAGGCCCTCGGCCCGCGCCCGTGCGAACACGTCCTCGAACAGCGTCGGCGGATAGCCGACCTCCGCCGAATCGAGGCCCACACCGAGTAGCGGCGCTCGCAGGCGCAGCAGTTCCCCGAGCGTCTCCTCGGCGTCGTGCACCGGCTGGTCTCGGAGGAAGGCCGCGAGCAGACCGCTGCTCACTCCGAATTCGCGCTCGCTCGAGTCGAGCGCATCGAGCAGGCCGTCGAGCACCTCCTGGAGGGGGACACCGCGACTGACGTGCGCCTGTGGGTCGAAGAAGATCTCCGCGTGCCGCACCCCGGCCGCCGCGGCGCGGCGCAGGTAGTCGCGGGTGAGGTCGGCGAAATCCTCCGCGGTCCGCAGCACCGCCATGTTGGCGTAGTACAGATCGAGGAAAGACTGCAGGTCGGTGAACTCGTAGCGCGACTCGAGGTCGGCCAGCCCGCTGTAGGGAAGATGCATGCGGTTGCGCTCGGCCAGCGTGAAGATCAGCTCCGGCCCCAGCGCACCCTCGATGTGCATGTGCAGCTCCGCGAAAGGTGTCACGCCCACGATCGTCAACGCCCCTTCCACACGGGTGCGCGCTTCTCCGCGAAGGCGGTGGCACCCTCGCGCGCGTCCTCGGAACCGAAGACCGGCCCGATCACCTCGAGCTGCCGGGCGAACGCCTCGTCGGCGGCCCACTCGCCGGATCGGACGAGTACCTCCTTCGTCTTCGCGACGGCGAGTGGCCCGTTGGCGGTGATCCGGTCCGCCAACGCGAGGGCGCCGGCGAGTGCACCGCCGGGTTCGGTCAGCGTGTTGACGAAACCGTATGCGGCGGCCTCCTCGGCGGTGAACGGGTCGCCGGTGAGCGCGTACTCCATCGCCTTCTGATACGGAATCCTCTGAGGCAGACGCAGGAGCCCTCCCGCACCGGCGGCCAACCCGCGCTTGACCTCGGGGATACCGAAACGGGCCTCACGCGAGGCCACCACCAAGTCGGTGGCGAGCACCAACTCGGTACCGCCCGCGAGCGCGTAGCCCTCGACCGCCGAGATGATCGGCTTGCGCGGCGGCGACTCCGTGAAGCCGAGCCCCCGGCCCGGAGCCACGATGTTCTCACCGGCTACGAACGCCTTGAGATCCATACCGGCGCAGAAGTTTCCGCCCGCTCCCGTGAGGATCGCGAGCGACAGACCGTCGTCCTCGTCCAGCTCGTCGACCGCCGCCGCCAGGCCCCGGCTGACCGCACCGTTGATCGCGTTGCGGGCCTGCGGGCGATTGATCGTGATGACCAGCACCCGCCCCCGGCGCTCGAGGAGAACCTCATCCGACATCTGCGTTTCCCTTCGTCGTGGAACACGAATTCTCCAACCACGCGCGCACCGACGGCCGATCGACCCGTCCGGTCGATCCTCGCGGCAGGTGCCGCACACGCGCACACAGCCGAGGCGGCAGACGGTGCCCGACGAGGTACTCCCGGACCGCGTCGAGATCGAGCGCGACGCCCGGTGCCGGCACCACCGCGACCGCGAGGTCGGGTCCCCGTGGCGTCGACACTCCGACCACGACGGCCTCCTCGATTCCCGGGAAGTCCAGCAGGACAGCCTCCATCTCACGGCTGTAGACCACCCCACGCGGGATCTCGACTGCATCCGCCGCCCGACCGACGAGCCGGACCTCGCCACCCCTGCCCATCCGTACGACGTCGCCGGTGTGCAGCCATCCCCCGGCGATCGTGCGCGCTGTGGCTGCGGGGTCGCCCCAGTACCCACGCATCACGCTCGGCCCCCGGCACCACAACTCGCCGATCCCGTCCTCCGAGCCGGCGACCGCGAACTCCATTCCCCCGTGCGGCGATTCGGGGCGATCGGCACCCGAACTCATCTGGACCACGAGCCCGGCACCGCCGGTCTCGGTCATCCCCCAGCCCGAGACGACGTCCGCGGCGGGAAAACGCTCGCGCAACAGGCGCAGGGTGGCCCCGGACAGCAACTCGTCGTCGTGGGCCAGGACCCGTAGCCGCCCGAAACGGGCCGAGGAGACGCGTGCCACCTCCCGGCACAACGGAGCGGGAGCCGAAAGACGTTCGATGCCTTCGCTTTCGATCGCGTACAGCACGCTGTCGGCGTCGAACTCGGGAGCGAGAACGACGGTGCCGCCAGCCACCAGGGTCGGCAGCAACTGCGCGACACACGCGGCCGCCGAACTGAGCGGCAACGCCACCGCGTGCCGGACCCCGTCCGCCCCGCCGGCCCACGAACCGATCACCGCCTCGACGGTGGACAGAACGTTCTCGTGGCTCAGTTCGACGCCCTTGGGGGCTCCGGTCGTCCCGCCGGTGTAGAACAGCAGCGCCGTGTCGGGGGGCGACGCGCCGTCGTCGATGAAGGGTGTGCCGCTGGGGAGTTCACCGTCGAGCACCAGCAGACAGCCGCTGTCCGCGAGAACGTGCCGGAGCTGCCGGGTCCCGTGTCCCGGGTGCACCGGCACCGGCACACCGCCGGCGAGCAGCACTCCCAGGAAGGCCTGCACCCATCGCACGCCGTTCGGCATCCGGACCCCGACCCGGTCACCGATGCCGACTCCCTGCTCGAGCAGACCGCCGGCGACTCGGGACGCCGACGTCCACAACTGCGCGTAGGTGAGCCGCGGTCCGCCGCCCGCCTCGACGACGGCCTCGCGCCCGCCGTACCGGTGCGCGGAGATGTCCAGCAGTTCGGTGAGGCACGGCGTCAGCCCGGTGTAGTGGAGCAGGCCGTCGGCACGGCGCACCATGCGGCCGCCGAGCGACGGGTCCGCGACGGCCGGATACTCGAGCAGCGACGCCATTGCCACCTCCACCGAGTCGGTTTGGCCCCGACTATATGACCCGCGTCACAGAAGTGGCGAGCGAACCACGCGGCACCGGCCGGCCTCACCGGCCGGTGTAGGTCGCGTGCCCGGGTCCTACGTCGAGGAAACTACGGACCGCCCGGCGCAGGTCGTCGGTGTCGAACAGTTCGCCCGACACCTCCGGAGTGACCGAATCCGCGTGCGTCACACCGCCCGCCCTCCAGGCGGCGACGATCTTCTTGGTCGCGGCGTGGGCACGGGTCGGGCCGTTCGCGAGTCGCTCGACGAGTGCTCGCGATTGCGCGTCGACGTCCTCGTGCACGTAGTTCACGACACCCCACTCACGCAGGGTGGGTGCGTCGTACAGGTCGGCGGTCATCACCAGTTCCCGGGCCCGGCCGGAGCCGGCCCGTTCGGCCAGCCGCTGCGGGCCACCCATCGACGGAGTGAGGGCGACAACCGTCTCCACCAGCCCGAACCGGGCCTTCGGTCCGGCGACGCCGATGTCGCACGCGAGCGCGATCTCGAATGCCGCGGTGAGCGTGAGCCCGTGCGCCGCGAACACCACAGGGCACGGCAGCGCCTCGATCGGATGGCAGATGCGCGCGAACAACGACTCCCACAGCTCGCTTCCCTGCTCCGGCGTCAACCCGTCGAACACGTGGACGTCGACACCCCCGGAGACCACCTTCCCCTCCGCCCGCAGCAGCACTGCCCGCGGCGGATGCGCCGTGAGGTCTGCGATGTCGGCGACGACGGCGTCGAACATCGCCTGGTCGAAGAGATTCAGTGGCCCGTTGTCCAGGGTGAGCACGGCGACCTCGGCGCCACCGGCAGTGGCGACGCGTTCGAGTCGGGTGGGACGGACACTTCCGGACGCCTGCGCGGATGACTCGGTCATCGCCCCAGCGTCGCACAGGCCGTCAGGCCGCGGCACTCGTCGTCGACAGCAGGACGCTGCCCATCGCCCGGCCGAAGCCGTCCGGGTCCCCGATCAACCAGCCGTGGCAGCCGGCGACCCGGTGCACGTGCGGCTCTCGCAGCGCAGTTCGCAACGACTCGAAACTTGCGCGGGGAATGAAGGTGTCACCACTGCTCCACACCAGTGTGGCCGGTACGCCGCGGTCGACGACCTGCTCGGCTTCGGCACGCAGATCCGCGGACCGGGCCAGTTCCCCGATCCGCCACAGCGCGGCCGGATCCCGTACCGCGTTGCGCAGGCTGGCGCCCGCGATGGACGCGATCGCCGACCCCGGGGTTCCCGTGAGGACCGCGTCGGCGAGCGCGGACGCACCCCACCGCCACAGCGGCCGGTGCCGGATCTCGCGGACGGTGCCGCTCGGGGACCACGCGCCGCCGCCGACGGAGTTGACGAGCACGAGTTGCGACACCCGGTCGACGCGCGCGTGGGCGGACGCCAGCGCCACGCCGCCGCCGAACGAATGACCGACCACCGGGACGGGTTCGTCGATGCCGACCGCGTCGAGGAAGCGGGCGACCCAGTGGCCGTAACCCGCGAAACCGTGCTCGCGGTGCGGCAGGGCGCCGGTGCCACCGAAGCCGGGCAGCGCGGGTGCGTACACGCGCACGCCGACGGCGGCCAACCGCTCCACGGCAGCGGCGTAGGTGCGCGGCGCCAGCCCGAATCCGTGCAGGAACAGCACCGGAGTACCCGACCCCGCGATCCCGTACGGCACGGTGCGCCCGTCGACCGGCACGTCGCGCCAGCGGAGGCGGGGCCGGACCTCGGGCACGACTGCGGCGGCCGGGTCGATCGAACGATGGACGGGCGGCTGGTGATGCAAGGCGGCACCTCGACTTCCGGTATGCGTTGCATCACACGTTTCCGGCCGCCCGCGGATACCGGGACGGTGGATCTACCCGTTTCGGCTACCTGTTTCCGGCTCGGGCGCCATCGCGGATCACGCCCGGTTCCGCTCCGCCACCCATGCCGCGATCTGGGTGCGGGATCCGAAGCCCAACTTGGCGAGCACCCGCTCGACATGCCCCTCCGCGGTGCGCTGCGAGATCACCAGGGTCTCGGCGATCTCCCGGTTCGTCATGCCCTGCGCGACCAGATCGGCGACCTGCCGTTCCCTCCGGGTGAGGCCCGGCGACTCCTCCGCGGGCACCACGATCCGCATGGGGGCCGTCGGGGCGTCCATCTCGCCTCGGGTCAACCCCGAACTGTCGCTCCGGTGCAGCGCGTAGTCCGTGGCGTCGGCGAACTCCAGTGCGGCCCCGCGAGCGAGTGCGCCCTCGAACGCGCGCTCACCGAGCAGCGCGCGGGAGCGGCGACGGCACTCCTCGTGGAACATCAGCATGGTCGGTATCAGCACCGGGGGTACCCCCATCGTCTGCCGGAGGGACTGTGCGGCGCCGGAGAGCACTGCCGCCCGGTCGCCGTCCCGCGCCTGGGCCGCCTCCCAGGCCAGCGCCTCGATACACCCCGCGCCCGCGAACCGGTCGTCCACCAGGACGGCCAGCGTCAGCGCCTCGGTGAACAGTGAGCTCGCACGTTCGTATTCGCCCTGCCGCCACAGGCTCAGTCCCAGGAGGAACATCGCCCGCGCGCGGTACTCCGACTCTCCACGCGAACGGGTGATGGCGAGCACTTCCTCGAGGCAGGCCCGTGCGACGCCGACGTCCCCGCTCATACCGGTCACCAAGCCCAGTCCCAGCAGCGCCCAGATGAGCCCGTGCGGATCCGGCAGGCTCCGCATGGGCCCGACCGCACGCTCGAAGAACCCGATCGACTCGGCCAACTCGCCCCGGTACAGCGCCTGACGCCCCCGGGCATGCGCGACGAGGGCGTCCACGACGGGATCACCGATCACCACCGCGAGCTGCCCGGCCTCGGCGACCAGCGCCGCTCCCGCCGTGAAGTCCTCCTGCATGCCCGCGAGTTGGCTGGCGAAGCACAGAGCCGAGATCCGCGCCCGGCCCGGACCGGCATCCGACTCGTCGAGCGCCCGTGCGAACCAGTGCCGTCCCTCGCCGAGCATCCCGCGGCAGAACCAGAAGGGGTACAGGGCGTTCGCCATCCGCACCGCGTACTCGCCCGAGCCGGGCTCGGTCACGCCGAATTCGAGGGCGTCGCGCAGGTTCGCCCGCTCCCGGGTCAGTCGAGCGATCCGCTCCGGCTGCTCGGGGCCCACCCACTTCGCGTGCGAACCCTCGGCGAATCCTAGGTACCAGTCCCGGTGCCGCGTCCGACACTCCCGGCACAGGCCCGACTCCTCGAGCTTCTCCTGCCCGTAGTCGCGCAACGTCTCGAGCATGCCGTAGCGCACACCGGCCGCCGACTTCTCCACCGTGAGGATGGACTTGTCGACCAACGAGGCCACCAGGTCGACCATGTTGCCCGCACCACCTCGATCGGCGCAGATGCTCTCCACGGCGTCGAGTTCGAATCCTCCCGAGAACACCGACAGCCTGGCCCACAATCGCTGTTCCTCCCGGGTGCAGAGGTCGTAGCTCCAGTCGACGCTCAGGCGCAGGGTCTGCTGCCGCGTCGGCGCCACGCGGCTCCCCGCAGTGAGGATGCGATAGCGGTCGGTCAAACGTTCGAGAATCTGGTCGAGCGAGAGCGCCCGAAGCCGCGCCGCAGCCAGTTCGATCGGCAGCGGCAGCCCGTCCAGTCGGTGACAGATCCGGACCACCGTCTCCCGGTTGTCGTCCGTGACCGCGAAATCCGGGACGGCCGCGCGGGCGCGTTCCTCGAACAGCGTCACCGACTCGTATCCGGGCAACGCCTCGAGGCTCGGTGGCCGGTCGGGATCCGGCACCGCCAGCGGGGGAACGCGCAGGACGGCCTCACCGCCTACCCCGAGCGGCTCCCGGCTCGTTGCGACGACCCGAACCCCCGGGCACTCCCGCAGCAGTTCGTCGACGAGCTTCGCAGCCGCGTCCAACAGGTGTTCGCAGTTGTCGAGGACGATCAGGGCGTTCCGGCTCGTCAGGTGTTCCGCCAGCAGGTGGGACGGCGACTGCGCAGCCTGGTCGTGCAGTCCGAACGCCGCCGCGACCGTGTCGGGCACCAGACCCGGATCGTGCAGATCCGCGAGTTCGACGAACCACGCACCGTCCGGGAAGTCGCGCCGCACATCCTCGGCCACCCGCAGCGCCAATCGCGTCTTGCCGACTCCGCCGATTCCGATGAGTGTCACCAGCCGCGACTCGGCGAGCAACCTCTTGGCACCGGTGACATCGCGCCGCCTACCGACGAAGGTCGTCAACGTGGAGGGGAGGTTTCCCAGCCCCGTGCTACGTGCGGTGGGCGACATGAGCACTCACGCTCCCTCGATCCGCCTTGCTGATTCGACGGTACGCCGATCGGCGCCGGATCAGTGGTCCGCGGCAGGCACTACCGTTGTTCGCGTGGACGGCCATCAGATCGACATCATCCGGCTGGCGTGGGCCCGGGAACTGGGGCTTCCGGACCGCGCCCTCGGCGAGCCCGGCACCCGCCACGTGCGGGTCGACGAGACGACGGACCGGATCCGGTTCGTCACGGTCTCGGGTGCGAGTGCGCTCGTGGGTCCGGACTGGGCGGTGGAACGGGCACGGCTGCACGACGACGACGAACTGGTCCACGGCGGCGGGCTGCTCGCCCTCGCGAAGGACCACGCCGGACGCTGTTCGGGTCCCGTGGAACTGGGCTGGGCGGCCGACTTCGGCAAGAGCATCGCGGTCGACGAGCCGCTCGTCTCGCACGAGCGCGAGCACGTCGTCGCGCTCCAGAGTCTGTGCCCACCGGACGACGTCGCCGAAGCCGGCCTCACCGGCAAGTCCACGTGGTACACGATCGTCGACGACGATCACCGCCCCCTCGCGTCCGCCGGTTACACGGAATGGCAGGGCATCGTCGCCGACATGGGCGCACTGACGGCCCCGTTCGCGCGGCGCCGCGGGCTGGGGATGACCGCGGCGCAGCTGGCCACCAACGACGCCCTCGATGCCGGCCTGATCCCGCAGTGGCGCGCCCACCGCGACAACGTCGCGTCCCGGCGGCTGGCGGCCCGGCTGGGCTACGAAGAACTCGGAACCCACCTGTCGATCGCGGTCACCCCCAGTACCGTGTGAGAAGGACCGACACACGGAGCTGATGCGCGATGAGTGACGACGGGGACGACCGCACGGACAGCACGTCCGAGACGGGAGCGGGCGCCGATTTCGTGGAGCCCGGCAAGGAATTCACGCGCGACACCCGCTACATCACCACCCGGATCACCGCCGACGGCCGGGACGGCTATCCCGTAGAGCCCGGGCGGTACCGGTTGATCGTGGCCCGCGCGTGCCCGTGGGCCAATCGCGCGATCATCGTCCGCCGCCTGCTGGGCCTGGAAGATGTTCTGTCCATGGGCATCTGCGGTCCCACGCACGACGAGCGGAGCTGGACGTTCGACCTCGATCCGGGCGGTGTCGATCCCGTGCTGCGGATCCCCCGACTGCAGGACGCCTACTTCGCCCGCTTCCCCGACTACCCGCGCGGCATCACCGTGCCGGCGATGGTGGAGATCTCCACCGGGCAGGTGGTCACCAACGACTTCGCCCAGATCACTCTCGACCTGTCGACCGAGTGGAAACAGTTCCATCGCGAGGGCGCCCCCGACCTGTATCCCGAAGATCTGCGCACCGAGATCGACGAGGTGTCCGATCTGGTGTTCCACGACGTCAACAACGGGGTGTACCGCTGCGGCTTCGCCGGCTCACAGGACGCCTACGACGCCGCCTACGACCCACTCTTCGCCCGACTCGACTGGCTCACCGAACGCCTGTCGACACAGCGCTTCCTGGTGGGCGACACCATCACCGAGGCCGACGTCCGGCTGTTCACGACGCTCGCCCGATTCGACGCCGTGTACCACGGACATTTCAAGTGCAACCGCAGCAAGCTGTCGGAGATGCCTGTGCTGTGGAACTATGCGCGAGATCTGTTCCAGACGCCCGGGTTCGGTGACACCATCGACTTCACCCAGATCAAGCAGCACTACTACATCGTGCACCGCGACATCAATCCGACGCAGATCGTGCCGAAGGGTCCGGACCTGTCGCACTGGCTCGAACCGCACGGCCGCGAAGCGCTGGGCGGACGCCCCTTCGGGAACGGCACCGCGCCACATCCTCCGCGGCCGGAAGAGGTTGTGCCCCCGTCGCACTGGGCCACCGAACGGCACGAGTGAGCGCGGTTCACTCACCGGTGTAGGTGCCGAAACTCCAGTACACGCCCTCCGGATCGCGGCACGTGAATCCGCGCGAGCCGTAGTCCTCGTCGCGCAGACCGTCGACGACGGAGGCGCCTGCATCCACCGCCCGCAGGTACAGCCCGTCCGGGTCGTCCGTAACGAGGTACACCGCCCCGACGCCGCTGGGCAACTCGCCGAGCACGGAGTCCTCACGCGGGGAGCCGAGCATCACGCCCCCGCCGCCCGGCCACACCAACTCGGCGTGGTCGACGCGGCTGCCCTCGCCGTACACCGCCTTCTCCTCGAAACCGAACGCCTCGACGAGGAACACGATCGCCGCACGGGCGTCCGCGTATCGCAGGGCGGGCCAGACCCGGGTCGCACCGGACATGTCGAACACCTGCTCTCGGCTCGGCGTCACGGACCGGTCCAGCCTATCCGCGCCACCACCACCCGAGCGGGGAATTCGGCGGTCGTCTCGCCCGTTTCCATATAGTTGGCTGACGACCGCCCGGACCGCCGACACCGGAAACCGATGTGAGGACCGACGATGGCCGATAAGCAGAGCCGAATGGAGTCGACGATCGTCTCCGTCCTGGACAACGCGAGCCGACTGCAGGCCCCAGCGGTCGCGAAGTACGTCGAACGCGTGCGGCGCGCCCACCCCGATGAGACGCCCGCGCAGATCGTCGCGCGCATGGAGAAGATGTTCCTGAGGGCCGTCACCGGCAGCGGCAGCGCGGTCGGGGCCACCGCTGCGGTTCCCGCGGTGGGCACGGTGGCGTCGATCGCCGCGGTCGGCGCCGAGACCGCATTCTTCCTCGAGGCCTCGGCACTGCTCACGCTCGCGATCGCGTCCGTTCACGGCATCTCCCCCGTCGACCACCAGCAACGTCGCGCCCTCGTCCTGGCCGTGGCGCTGGGCGAATCCGGAATGGAGATCGTCGAGAAGGCCACCGGAATCACCGCGACCAACTGGGCGCGACTCGTCACCGGCCGGATTCCGTCCGGGACGATGAAGACGATGAACACCTCCCTGGTCCGCAAGTTCGTGACCAAGTACGCCGCCAAGCGCAGTGCCCTGGTCCTCGGCAAACTCCTGCCGGCGGGTGTCGGCGCCGTCATCGGTGGTGCGGGAAACCGCGCGATCGGACGTGGTGTGATCGACAATGCTCGTGAGGCTTTCGGACCGGCACCGGTGCTGTGGCACGACCGGGCCGGTCTGTCGGGCGAGGCGCGACTGCACGTGGTCGAGCCTCCCGACAGTGAGACCCGCGCCATCCGGCGCTGAGGACCGGGGCCGGACGAGGAAAGGTAGGGCGCCCGTGCGTTCCGAGACTCCTGACCCACCCCACGTCCTGGCCGTCGGCGCCGGGGACCGCACCGTGGTGCTCGTCCACGGGTACTCCGACCACGGCGGCACGTGGCAGAAGGTGATCCCGACGCTCGCCGAGCGATATCGGGTGCTCGCGGTGGACCTGCCCGGTTTCGGGCGCAGCTCCGGGTACTGGCGCGAACCGCTCATCGACGGCTACGTGGAGGCCCTCGCCGATCTCGTCGCCGACGAACCGGAGCCCGTGAGCGTGATCGGCAACTCGCTCGGATCGGTGACGGCACTCGCCTTCGCTTCGCAGCGGCCGGACCTCGTCGCGAACGTCGTGCTGTCGGACATGCCCGGCGTCACCGGAATCCCGCGCACGTGGACGCGGGGCACCCAGCTGCGGCTCGACAGGATCACCCGGCTGCTCACCGCACCGCTGCCCGACCGCTACCTACAACAGATGATGGGCGCCGTCTATGCGGGCCTGGCGCTGCGTCATCCGCTCCGCGCCGACGCGGCCGTCCGCGCCGGATACAGCGAGCACTACGCGACGCGGCAACAGGTCTCGAACCTGCTCGCGATCGGCACCGTCGTCATCCGCGAGATCGCGGATCTCCCGATTCCCCGGATGCTCGACGAGCTGACCGTGCCCGCACTCCTGCTGTGGGGCGAGAACGACCTCCTCACCCCCGCCAAGGCCGCGCGCCGGGTGACCGTCACCCCGGACCGCGCCGTCGCCGTCATCCCGAGTTGCGGGCATTGTCCGCACCTGGACTGCCCCAGCGAGTTCCTCGCGGAGGTGTTGCCCTTTCTGGCCCGGTGACCGACCCTTCCGGTCGGTACAGTCGAAGGCATGCCCGGCCAGCTTCGAGTGACGTTCGCTCGACTCGTGGCCCTCTGCGCGCTCACCCTCGGTGTTCTCGCGATGCATCACGTGACGACGGGCACGCTCGCGGAGCCGACCGCCTCCAGCCACCACGGGCCGGGACATGACGGCCACCCCGCACCGGACCCGAGCGGTGCGCCCGACGACACCGACCACGCCCCGGATCACGGGGCCTTCCACCTCTGCCTCGCAGTGCTCGTCGCGGCGACTCTCACCCTCGCGATCTGGTTGCTCCTGCGGACCGCCCGGGCCCGGCGCATCCGCCTGCCCCGAGCAGCGGGACCTGCAGGCCGCGCCGGCCGCGGGCCACCGTTCGCCCCCACCACGTCGGCGTTCCTGTCGTCGCTCTGCATCCTGCGGGTGTGACAGGGCCACTGCGGCGCGGCTTCTCCGCCGTTCCGGCCGCAGTCCGGACCTCGATCACCGAATACGTGAGGAAAGTACGAATCATGAACAGCAAGCGCATGCTCGTCGCCGTCGGATCCGCAGCAGCGGTCGTCGCACTCGTCGCCGGATGCACCAGCGACGAATCCGACGACAACGCGACCACCAGCGCCACCACGAGCGCCTCGGTCAGCGCGTCCGGCACCGCCGAACAGGGCGGCCCGCACAACGACGCGGACGTGGAGTACGTCCAGATGATGATCCCGCATCACGAACAGGCCGTCGAAATGGCCGAGCTGGTCCCGAGCCGCACCGGGAATCCCGACATCATCGCGTTGGCCGACCAGATCGAGAAGGCCCAGGGCCCCGAGATCGAGCAGATGGAGGGCTGGCTGAAGGCGTGGGGCGCACCGGAGCCGAGCAAGGCCGAGGCCCCCGGCGTCACCAGCGACGGCATGGATCACGACGGCATGGAGGGTGACGGGACGTCGATGCCCATGACGTCGATGCCCATGACGTCGATGAACTCGATGCCCGGCATGGAGGGCGGCGGCCACGGCATGATGTCCGCCGAGCAGATGCAGGCACTCGAGAACGCGAAGGACGCCGAGTTCGACAAGATGTGGCTCGAGCTGATGATCGCCCACCATCAGGGCGCGGTCGCCAGTTCCGAGCAGATCCTGCAGACCGGTGAGAGCGAGCAGGTGCGCCAACTGGCGCAGCAGATCGTGTCCTCTCAGCAGGCGGAGATCGCGCAGATGGAAGCCCTGCTGAACAAGTAGGTCCGCGCCCGTCGGGATGTCGGGTGCCCGGCTCGTCCTTCGACGCCGGGCACCCGTCGTCCGAACCGGTCGGTACCCTCGTCGGGATTCGATCGCCACCGGTCGACACGAGGGGGGACATTCGTGAGTGTGCAGATGGGACCGCCGGCCGCGATCGAAGCGCGCGGGCTGTCCAAACAGTTCAAGACCGTACGGGCCGTGACCGACCTGAGTTTCACCGTCCCGCTCGGGTCGATCACGGGATTCCTCGGTCCCAACGGTTCCGGAAAGACGACGACCCTCCGGATGCTGCTGGGCCTCGTCCGTCCGACCGGCGGCGACTCTCGCATCCTCGGGGTTCCGTTCCACACCATCGAGGAGCCCGCGCGTGCCGTCGGGGTCGTCCTGGACTCGCGCGGCCTGCATCCCGCCCGCACGGCGCTCGACCACCTCCGCGTGTACGCGTCGGCCATCGGTGTCCCGGACGGACGCGCCGCTCAGATGCTGCACCTCGTCGGCCTGACCGAGGCCGCCGACCGTAAGGCCGGCACGTTCTCGCTCGGCATGCGTCAACGGCTGACCATCGCCACAGCCATGCTCGGCGACCCGCAGATACTCGTCCTCGACGAGCCGTCGAACGGCCTCGACCCCGAGGGCATCGCGTGGCTGCGCGACTTCCTGATCGGTTTCGCGCGATCCGGACGCACCGTGCTCGTCTCCAGCCACCTGCTCCGGGAGGTCGAGCAGATGGTGAGCCATGTCGTGATCGTCAGCCGCGGCACGCTCGTCCACCAGGGATCGATGGACGCGCTGCGGGCCGCTCACCGGGCCCGCCTGCTGGTGTCGTGCTCGGATCCGGCCCGCCTCGCGACCGCACTGGCTGCGACCGGCGTCGTCGACATCCAGCACCTCGCGGACGGCCGCATCGCGATCGGCGGAGCCGATCCCGCCACTGTCGGCCATGTCGCTGCGGAAGCGGACGTCACCGTGTTCGGTGCGGTCACCGAACACGTGGACCTCGAGCAGGTGTTCCTGGCCATGACGTCCGGGCAGTACGCCGCCGCACCGGGCTCCGGGTTCGCGCCGGGCTACGGACCGCCGCCACCGGGCTACGGCGCCCCTCCCGCATACCCGCAGGCCCCGATACCGCCACCGGTCCAGCCGTGGTTCGGTCCCACGAACGGCGGTGGACCGCGATGAACCGACTGCTCACCGCCGAGTTCCGCAAGATCACCACCCTGCGTCTGTGGTGGGCGCTCGGGCTGGCTCCGCTCCTGATCGGCCTGCTCTCCGGCGCGATCAGTGTGCCGTTCGTGTCGGCACTCGCGCAGGAGACCGAGTCCGACGAGCTCGCGATCGCCGTCGCTGCAATCGGCCTGTTCGTCGCGCTCGGTTCGGTGTTCCTGTTCGCGGCGCTCTTCGGCGCGCTCAACGCCGGTGCCGAATACCGGCACAACACGTTCGCCGGCACCTTCCTCACCGCCCGCGGCCGCGACCGGGTCGTCGCCGCCAAGCTCCTCGCGACGGCCGCCGTCGGACTCCTCTACTGCCTGGTCGTCGAAGTCGTCAGCGTGCCGCTGCTGCTCGCCTTCGCACCCGACGACTTCCGGGTCGATTCCACGATCGTCGGCGTGCTCCTGATCGGACTGGTCGCGTCCACGCTGTGGACGTTGCTCGGTGCCGGACTGGCGCTGGCGACGGCGTCGTCGATCGGCAGCGCCGTCGGCATCGTGGCCTGGTACGTGGTCGGCGAAGGGACAGTGCGTCTCGTGCTGTCCGGACTCGGACTGGGCACCGTCGCCCAGTGGCTACCAGGATCGGTGACGCTCACCGCTTTCGCCGCTGTCGTCGACGACAGCATCACACCCGGTTGGCCGCAGTGCCTGGTCGCGTTGGCACTCTGGGCGGCGGCGTCGTGCGGACTCGGATGGTGGGCCACCCGGCGCCGCGACATCACCTGATCCGGTATCGCCCGATCCGGGGCCTCGGCGCCCCCGACATGACTGTCGGGGGACCGGACTACCGTTGATCGGGATGGCAACACAGGATGCGACACCGGTCACCGACATTCGCCGCGGCTGGATACGACGACTCGCCGCGGAGTGCTTCAGCCACCGGAGGACCGCCGTGGGCGCGCTCGCGGTGACGGCGGTGGCGGCGCTCATCGACATCGTGTTCCCGCTGCTCACGAAGGTCGCGGTCGATGCGGCGTCGGGCGGCGAATCCTCCGCCACCCGTGTCATCGCGGGCATCGCCGCGCTCATCGCGCTCCTCGGCCTCGTCCGGTTCGGATGCCAGTACGGGCGACGAATGCTCGCGGGACGGCTGTCCCTCGACGTGCAGCACGACCTGCGACTGGGCCTGCTCGGCTCCCTGCAGCGGCTCGACGGCCGCGGCCAGGACCAAATCCGCACCGGCCAGGTGGTGTCGCGGTCGATCACCGACCTGCAACTCGTCCAGGGGCTGCTCGCGATGGTGCCCATGTCGGCGGGCGTGGTGCTGCAGTTCGTCCTCGCGCTGGTGATCATGGCGTGGCTCTCGCCGCTGCTGACCCTCGTTGCGCTCGTGGTGGTGCCCGCGGTCGCCCTCGTCGTGTACCTGGTGCGGCCCACACTGTTCGCGGCCACGTGGTCCGCCCAGCAGCGCGCCGCCGACCTCGCCCAGCACGTCGAGGAGACCGTGACCGGTGTGCGGGTGGTCAAGGGCTTCGGACAGGAATCCCGGGCGGTGGATCAGCTCGAGGGCCTCGGACGCACGCTGTACGCCGAGCGTCTGCGAGCCGCCCGGATCAACGCTCGGTTCGCGCCGTCGATGGCAGCGATCCCCCAGCTCGGCCTCGTCGGTGTCGTGGCGCTCGGCGGGTACCTGGCCCTGCACGACCGGATCACCGTCGGCACGTTCCTCGCGTTCGCCGCATACGTCGCCACCATGACGGCCGCGACCCGCACACTGTCGCAGGTCGTGATCATGGCGCAGCTGTCGCGGGCCGCGGTCGAGCGGGTGTACGAAGTCATCGACACCGAACCCGAGGTGTCGGATCCACCGCACCCGATCGACCTTCCGGACGGCCCGCTCGGCGTCCGGCTCCGTGACGTCGGTTTCGGCTTCGACGCCGACCGAGCCGTCCTGTCCGGCCTCGACCTGACCATCGCGCCCGGCGAATCCGTCGCTGTCGTCGGCCCGGCCGGATCCGGCAAGACCGCACTGTCGCTGCTGCTCCCCCGCTTCTACACCCCGAGTGCCGGAACCGTCGCGCTCACCGCCGACGGCCGAGAGTTCGACGTCGCCGACGTGCGCGCCGACCAGCTTCGCGAGGCCGTCGGTCTGGTGTTCGACGAGCCGTTCCTGTTCTCGGACACCATCGCGGCCAACATCGCGCTCGGACGCCCGGACGCGAGCGCCGAAGAGATCCGGGCCGCCGCGAAACTCGCCCAGGCCGACGAGTTCGTCTCCGCGCTCGCCGACGGATACGACACCGTCGTGGGCGAGCGGGGTCTCACCCTGTCGGGCGGTCAGCGCCAGCGCGTCGCGCTCGCCCGCGCGCTGCTCGTCGACCCGCGCGTCCTGATCCTCGACGACGCGACGTCCGCGGTGGACGCCACCACGGAGGCCGTCATCTTCGACGCCATCCGCAGCGGACGGGAGCGGACGACGCTCATCCTGGCGCACCGGCGGTCCACGCTCACGCTCGCCGATCGCGTCGCGGTCCTGGACGAGGGCCGGATCATCGACATCGGCACGGTCGACGAGCTCGACGAGCGGTGCCCGCTGTTCCGTGCGCTGCTCGCGTCCCCGGATCCGACCGACACCACCGAGGACGCCGCTCCCGTCGCCACCGCGCCGGACCCCACCGAGGCCCGGCTGTGGCCGGACGTCGAGGACGACGACGGCGAGTACGCAACCGGCGACGGCATCCCGGCCCGACCGGGCCACGGGCACGGCGGTGGCGGCGGACACATGAGCGGCGCACTCGGCGGGGTGGCGGCGACACCGGAGTTGCGGCGTGCGGTCGATGCACTGCCGCCCGCCGACGAGGACCCCGAGACCGACACGCGCAAGCTGCGTCGCGACGACCCCGAGTTCCGGTTGAGCCGGCTGCTGCGTCCGGTGCGGTGGATCCTCGCCGGCGTCGTCGTGTGCCTGGCGCTGGACTCGCTGATCGGCATCACCTTCCCGGCGATCGTCCGGTACGCGATCGACCACGGCATCGTCCCGGGCGATTCGGGACCGCTCTGGGCGGCCGCGGCTCTCGGCACGGTGCTGGCCCTGGTCGGTTGGCTCGTCGTCGCGGTCCTCACGGTCATCACGGCCCGGGCCGGCGAGCGGGTGCTGTTCGGGCTGCGCGTGCGCAGCTACGCCCACCTGCAGCGGCTGGGCCTGGACTACTACGAGCGCGAGCTGTCCGGTCGGATCATGACGCGGATGACGACCGACGTCGATGCGCTGTCGTCGTTCATCCAAACAGGCCTGTCCACGGCCGTGGTGTCGCTGTTGACCCTGGTCGGGATCGCGGTCGCGCTGCTCGTCACCGACGCCACCCTGGCTCTCGTCGCGCTGGCCGCGCTCGTGCCGTTGACGATCGCGACCGTCGTCTTCCGTCGCGTCTCCAGCACCGCGTACTCGGTGTCGCGGGAGCGTATCTCCCTCGTCAACGCCGAGTTCCAGGAGAACGTCGCCGGCCTCCGCGCCGCACAGGCGTACCGCCGCGAGGAGTTCACCGCACAGCGGTTCGCCGAGCGCGCGGACAGCTACCGCCGCAGCCGGATGCGCTCGCAGCGGGCGATCTCGGTGTACTTCCCGTTCATCACGCTGCTGTCCGACCTGGCGCTGGCCGCGGTCGTGTTCGTGGGCGCGCAGCGGGTGGCCGACGGGTCCGCGACCGCCGGCACGCTCGTCGCGTTCGTGCTGTACCTCGGGCTGCTGTTCGGACCGATCCAGCAGCTCTCCCAGGTGTTCGACGGCTACCAGCAGGCCGACGTGGGCCTGCGCCGGATCGGGGATCTGCTCGCCACCCCCAGTTCGATCGAGACAGCCGGCGCCGAGCACACCGTCCCGATCAGCGGCCACCTGCGCGGCGACGTGACCTTCGACGACGTCAGTTTCCGGTATCAGGGCGCCGAGTCCGACGCGCTCAGCGACGTCTCACTGCACATTCCGCCCGGCACCACCGTCGCGCTCGTCGGGCGTACCGGCGCGGGCAAGTCGACCGTCGTCAAGCTCCTCGCCCGCTTCTACGACCCGACGACGGGCTCGGTGCGGGTGGATTCCGAGGACCTGCGCCGCTATCCCCTGCACGACTATCGGCGTCGCCTCGGGGTCGTGCCGCAGGAGGCACACCTGTTCACCGGTACCGTCGCGAGCAACATCGCGTACGGGCGGCCGGAGGCGAGCCGCGCCGAGATCGAGGCGGCCGCACGTGCGGTGGGCGCGTTGCCGACGATCGCGGCGCTCCGCGGCGGCATGAATCAACCGATCGGTGAGCGGGGCCAAGGTCTGTCCGCCGGGCAGCGTCAGTTGATCGCGCTGGCACGCGCCGAGATGGTCGATCCGGACGTGTTGTTGCTCGACGAGGCGACCGCGACCCTCGACCCCGCGACCGAGCGGCTCGTCCTCGAATCGAACCGCATGGTCACCCGGAAACGCACGTCAGTGGTGGTCGCGCACCGACTGGCGACCGCCGCCCGCGCCGATCTCGTCGTGGTGGTGGACGGCGGCCGGATCGTCGAAAGCGGTGCTCACAGCGCACTTCGTCATGCGGGTGGTCACTACACGCGACTGTGTGATGCGGCAGCGCGCGAACAGGGGAATAATCGGTCGGCGAGAACCGTCTTCGATGGTGACCCCATCGCAACAGTGTGAGACAGCCGACACGCGGCGGACCGGATGGCCGAGCCCGACGCGCGGAGGCTAGCCTCATGTGTATAGGCGCTCTGATCGGGTACCGAAGAAAGAAACGAGGCGAACACCTGCCGTGAGCAGCAGCTCTACTTCCCAGTTCGGACAGAACCAGTGGTTGGTTGACGAGATGTACCAACGCTTCCAGGATGATCCCTCATCCGTGGACGCGAGTTGGCACGAGTTTCTGACGGATTACTCGCCCGACGCGGCGAATGCCGCCGGGAACGGTGAGGCGCTCAACGGCGCCGGTGATGTCGCCACCAAGGCCGCGAACGGGGCCACCGCCCCCGCACCGGCTGCTGCAGCTCCCGCCGCACCGGCACCCGCTGCGCCCCCGGCCGCGCCTGCCGCTCCGGCACCCAAGCCCGCCGCCGCCCCGGCGCCCAAGGCTGCGGCACCGAAGGCCCCGGCCCCGAAGGCTGCGGCACCCAAGCCCGCCGCGGCTGCTCCCGCGGAGACCTCCACGCAGGACACCAACCAGGTCCTGCGCGGTGCGGCCGCCACCGTGGCCCGCAACATGTCCGCCTCGCTGACCATCCCGACGGCCACCAGTGTTCGCGCCGTCCCGGCCAAGTTGATGTTCGACAACCGCATCGTCATCAACAACCACCTCGCCCGTACCCGTGGCGGCAAGGTCTCCTTCACCCACATCCTCGGCTACGCGATCGTGCAGGCGGTCAAGTCGTTCCCGAACATGAACCGGCACTTCGCCGAGATCGACGGCAAGCCGAACGTCGTCACCCCGGCGAGCACCAACCTGGGTCTGGCCATCGACCTGCCGGGCAAGAACGGCAGCCGTTCGCTGGTCGTCGCAGCCATCAAGGGCTGCGAGTCGATGAACTTCGTGCAGTTCTACGGCGCCTACGAGGACATCGTCCGGCGTGCGCGCGACGGCAAGCTCACTGCCGAGGACTTCTCCGGTGTCACGATCTCGCTGACCAACCCGGGCGGCATCGGCACCGTGCACTCCGTGCCGCGCCTGATGCAGGGCCAGGGCGCCATCATCGGCGCCGGCGCGATGGAGTACCCGGCCGAGTTCCAGGGTGCCAGCGACGAGCGCATCGCGGAGATGGGCGTCGGCAAGCTCATGACGCTGACCTCCACCTACGATCACCGGATCATCCAGGGCGCCGAGTCCGGCGACTTCCTGCGCACGATCCACAACCTGCTGATCAGCGACGAGTTCTACGACGAGGTCTTCCACTCGCTGCACATTCCTTACGAGCCGGTCCGCTGGCGCAAGGACGTGCCGGAGGGCGCCGTCGACAAGAGCACCCGCGTGCTCGAGATGATCGCCGCGTACCGCAACCGTGGCCACCTGATGGCCGACACGGATCCGCTGCAGTTCGTCAAGGACAAGTTCCGCAGCCACCCGGACCTCGACGTCACGAGCCACGGCCTGACGCTGTGGGACCTCGATCGCGAGTTCAACGTCGGTGGTTTCCACGGCAAGTCGCGGATGAAGCTGCGCGACGTCCTGTCGATCCTGCGCGACGCGTACGCCCGCCACATCGGCGTCGAGTACACGCACATCCTCGAGCCGGAGCAGCAGGCATGGCTGCAGGAGCGCGTCGAGGCTCCGCACGTCAAGCCGACGGTGGCGCAGCAGAAGTACATCCTGAGCAAGCTCAACGCCGCCGAGGCGTTCGAGACGTTCCTGCAGACCAAGTACGTCGGCCAGAAGCGCTTCTCGCTCGAGGGTGCCGAGTCCGTCATCCCGATGATGGACGCGATCATCGACCAGGCAGCCGAGCACAAGCTCGACGAGGTTGTCATCGGCATGCCGCACCGTGGTCGCCTGAACGTCCTGGCGAACATCGTCGGCAAGCCCTACTCGAAGATCTTCACCGAGTTCGAGGGCAACATGAACCCGGCGGCCGCGCACGGCTCCGGCGACGTGAAGTACCACCTGGGCGCCGAGGGCACCTACATCCAGATGTTCGGCGAGAACGACATCAAGGTCTCGCTCACCGCGAACCCGTCGCACCTGGAAGCGGTCGACCCGGTCCTCGAGGGCCTCGTCCGCGCGAAGCAGGACCTGCTGGACAAGGGCCAGGACGGCTTCACCGTCATGCCGCTGATGCTGCACGGTGACGCGGCGTTCGCCGGTCAGGGTGTCGTGGCCGAGACGCTGAACCTGGCGCTGCTGCGCGGCTACCGTACGGGCGGCACCGTGCACGTGGTCGTCAACAACCAGGTCGGCTTCACCACCGCCCCGGAGCACTCGCGTTCGTCCGAGTACTGCACCGACGTCGCGAAGATGATCGGCGCGCCGATCTTCCACGTCAACGGTGACGACCCCGAGGCCTGTGTCTGGGTTGCCCAGCTGGCCGTCGACTTCCGCGAGAAGTTCGGCAAGGACGTCGTCATCGACCTCATCTGCTACCGCCGTCGCGGTCACAACGAGGGCGACGACCCGTCGATGACGCAGCCGGCGATGTACGACCTGATCGACACCAAGCGCAGCGTTCGCAAGAGCTACACCGAGGCGCTGATCGGCCGCGGCGACATCTCGCTCAAGGAGGCCGAGGACGCGCTGCGCGACTACCAGGGCCAGCTGGAGCGGGTGTTCAACGAGGTTCGTGAGCTCGAGAAGTTCAAGCCGGAACCGTCGGAGTCGGTCGAGCTCGATCAGACCCCGCCTGCCCGCCTGACCACGGCTGTCGATGCCGCGACGCTCGCCCGTATCGGCGACGCGTTCGTCAACGTGCCCGACGGCTTCACGGTGCACCCGCGCGTCAAGCCGGTCATCGAGAAGCGCAAGGAGATGTCCCGCGAGGGCCACATCGACTGGGCGTTCGCCGAGCTCCTCGCGTTCGGTTCGCTGGCCGAGCAGGGCGCCCTGGTGCGCCTGGCCGGTCAGGACTCGCGCCGCGGCACGTTCACGCAGCGCCATTCGGTGCTCATCGACCGCAAGACCGGCGACGAGTACAACCCCATCGCGGAGCTCGCGACGGCAGCCGACAACGGCGGCAAGTTCATGGTGTACGACTCGGCGCTCACCGAGTTCGCGGGCCTGGGCTTCGAGTACGGCTACTCGGTCGGCAACCCCGACGCCCTCGTGCTGTGGGAGGCGCAGTTCGGCGACTTCGTCAACGGCGCGCAGACCATCATCGACGAGTTCATCTCGTCCGGTGAGGCCAAGTGGGGTCAGCTGTCCGACGTCGTGCTGCTGCTGCCGCACGGCCACGAGGGCCAGGGCCCGGACCACACGTCGGGCCGCATCGAGCGGTTCCTGCAGCTGTGCGCCGAGGGCTCGATGACGGTTGCCATGCCGTCGACCCCGGCCAGCTACTTCCACCTGCTGCGTCGTCACCACCTCGACGGCATCCGCCGTCCGCTCGTGGTGTTCACGCCGAAGTCGATGCTGCGCAACAAGGCTGCGGTCAGCAACCTCGAGGACTTCACCACCGGCAAGTTCCGGTCGGTGTTCGAGGAGCCGTCGTACGAGTCCGAGGGCGCCGACCGCTCCAAGGTCAAGCGCGTGCTGCTGACCTCGGGCAAGATCTACTGGGAGCTGCTCGCCAAGAAGCAGAAGGAGAACCGCGACGACGTCGCGATCGTCCGGATCGAGCAGCTGTATCCGATCCCGCGCCGCCGCATCGCGGAGACGCTGGACCGCTACCCGAACGTCAGCGAGTTCTTCTGGGTCCAGGAGGAGCCGGCGAACCAGGGTGCGTGGCCGTTCCTCGGCCTGGCTCTGCCGGAGCTGCTCCCCGAGCGGCTCGCGGGCATCAAGCGCGTCTCCCGTCGCGCGATGTCGGCACCGTCCTCCGGCTCGAGCAAGGTTCACGCCGTCGAGCAGCAGGAGATCATCGAGACCGCGTTCTCGCCGACGAAGTGATCCCGCTGATCGGCTGACCAGCCGAACACGACACTGGCCCGTCCACTTTCCGAGTGGGCGGGCCGGTGTCGTTCTCTGCCCCGTATCGGGCGTTCCCGCGATAAGTGCACAAAACGCGAGACCGAGCGGGCGCGCCCCCGCGATAAGTGCGCAAAACGCGAGACCGAGCCGGCGCGCCCCCGCGATAAGTGCGCAAAACGCGGGGCAGGGTCAGCCGCCGAGAAGGGCCTTCGCGGCGCCGGCGCTGAGGGCCACCGCGGGCAAGGCGGTGACAAGTAGTTCGATCAGTTCGTCCCGGGGGATTTCGGGTCCTCGCAGCCACGTGATCGTGGCCTCCTCGACGAACGCGATCCACCCCCGCACCGACAGGGCGATGCGGGCGTCGGGCTCGATTCCGAGACTCGGCAGTTGTTCGACGACGCGTCGCGCCATCTCGGCTCGGGTGCTCTCGAACACCTCGCGCATCGCCGGATCACCACTCGCGGTCCCCCGCAGCAGCGACACGTACGTGTCACGGTTCTCGGAGACGTAGTCGACGTACGCAGCCATGACGTCGCGCAGCATGTCGATGACCGGGAGCTCGAGGTTCGGCGCGGTGCGCGCCAGCATCTCGGCACTGGAGTGGCGCACGATGGCGACATGGAAGTCGTGCTTGGACGCGAAGTAATGGAACAGCAGACCACGGGACACGCCGGCCTGGTCGGCGATGTCCTCGACGGAGATCTGTTCGAGCGGCCGGTCGGCCAGCATCCGGACACCGAGGTCGATGAGCTGGGCACGCCGTTCCTCCGGGCTCAGGCGTACTCGTTTGACGGCATCCATGGACCACACCTTACTGAATTGCAGTCAGTAAGCTATTGACTGCTGATCAACAAGCTCCTACGCTCCCATACATGAGTCTTCCAGTCACAGATACTTCCGCCCGGGCCGCGTCCCCGCGCCAGGTCGACACCCTGATCATCGGCAGCGGCTTCGCAGGCCTCGGCGCTGCTATCAAGCTGGTCCAGGAGGGCAAGCACGACTTCCTGGTACTCGAGCGCGGCAACGACGTCGGCGGCACGTGGCGCGACAACACGTACCCGGGTGCCGCGTGCGACGTCCCGTCCCACCTGTACTCGTACTCGTTCGCACTCAATCCCGAGTGGACGCGTTCGTTCTCGCCGCAGCCGGAGATCCAGAACTACATCGCTTCGGTGGCTCGCAAGCACAACGTGCTCGACAAGCACATCTTCGGGTGCGAGGTGCAGTCCGCTCATTGGAACGCGGAGACTGCGCACTGGGATGTGCAGACGTCGAAGGGCAACTTCGTCGCGAAGATCGTCGTCGCCGCTGTCGGCGCCCTGTGCGAGCCGTCGCTGCCGGACATCGCGGGCATCGAGGGCTTCGAGGGCGAGATCTTCCACTCCGCGCAGTGGAATCACGACGCCGACCTGAACGGCAAGCGGATCGCGGTGATCGGCACCGGGGCGTCGGCCATCCAGATCGTGCCGCAGCTGGCGGCCAAGGCCGCGCAGCTCGACGTCTACCAGCGGACCGCGCCGTGGATCCTGCCGCGGGCCGACCGCGAGTACACCAAGGCCGAGCACCTTGCGTTCAAGTACATTCCGGGATTCCAGAAGCTGTGTCGCACCGGCATCTACTGGATGCGTGAGACTCAGGTGGTCGGTCTGGCGAAGGCGCCGATCTTCATGAAGCCGTTGCAGTTCGCTGCCGAACGGCACCTGCGCCGGCAGATCAAGGACCGGGAACTGCGCCGTAAGGTGACCCCGAACTTCCAGATCGGCTGCAAGCGCATGCTGATCTCCAACAACTACTACCCCGCCCTCGCGCAGCCGAACGTCGACGTCGTCACCGACGGCATCGCCGAGGTGCGCAAGAACTCCGTCGTCGACCGAAACGGGGTCGAGCGTGAGGTCGACGCGATCGTCGTCGCCACCGGCTTCCACGTCACCGACTCCCCCACGTTCGCCGGCATCTTCGGCAAGGACGGCCGGTCCCTCGCGCAGACGTTCGACGAGGGCGGCCAGCAGGGTTACAAGGGGTCGGCGATCGCGAACTTCCCCAACATGTTCTTCCTCGTCGGTCCCAACACCGGTCTGGGCCACAGCTCGATGGTCTTCATGATCGAGTCGCAGCTCAACTACGTGGTCGACGCGATCAAGGTGATCGAGCGCTACGACATCGGCACCATCGAGGTCCGCAAGGACGCGCAGGACGCGTACAACCGCGAACTGCAGGCCAAGCTCTCGAAGAGTGTGTGGAACAACGGCGGTTGCGCCAGTTGGTATCTCGACAAGCACGGCAACAACACCACGCTGTGGCCGGGCTTCACGTTCGAATTCCGCAACATGACCAAGCAGTTCGATCTCGGGGCGTACCGCAGCGTGACGACCGGCGATCTGCCGGCCACGACGACGGTCGCGGACCGCATCGACACCGAACTGACCGATCTCGACGACGACAAGGTGGCGGCACAGTGAGCGAGTTCGCAGGAAAGGTCTGCGTCATCACCGGCGCAGGCTCGGGAATCGGCCGGGCCCTCGCCCTGAACCTGGCCGGCCAGGGCGCGAAACTTGCGCTCTCCGACATGGATTCGGTGGGACTGGCCGAAACCGTTCGACAGGTGGAGGCACTCGGCGCCGACGTCAAGTCCGATCATCTCGATGTCACGCAGCGCGAGGCGGTGCTCTCCTACGCCGACGCCGTGGTGGCCCACTTCGGCAAGGTGAACCAGGTGTACAACAACGCCGGCATCGCCTTCCACGGCGAGGTGGAGCGCTCGGAGTTCAAGGACATCGAGCGGATCATGGACGTCGACTTCTGGGGAGTCGTCAACGGCACCAAGGCATTCCTGCCGCACGTCATCGCGTCGGGCGACGGGCACATCGTGAACGTCTCGAGCCTGTTCGGCCTGCTGTCCATTCCGGGTCAGAGTGCCTACAACGCCGCGAAGTTCGCGGTGCGTGGGTTCACCGAGTCGCTCCGGCAGGAGATGCTGATCGCGAAGCACCCGGTGAAGGTCACGTGTGTCCACCCCGGCGGTATCAAGACCGCGATCGCACGCAACGCCACGATGCCCGACGGTGACGACCAGGCGACGTTCGCGCAGTTCTTCGACAGGCGCCTCGCCCGCACGACACCCGAGGAGGCCGCGAAGACGATCACCACCGGTGTCCGTAAAGGCAAGCCGCGGGTGCTGATCGGTGCGGACGCGAAGTTCCTCGACGCGTGGGTGCGAATCGTCGGCCCGAGCTACCAGCGGGTGGTCGCGACGGTCACGTCCCGCGTGCTGCCCAAGTCGAAGTAGCGGAGGTATCCACGGTGCGTGCGGTCCGCCTTCCCCTGCCCGTCGTCGAAGCGAGCATCAAGCCGTTCTACCGACTCGCGCTCGACGCGCGTCTCCCGGTCCGGGTACAGCGGGCGCTGTTGGACCTCGCCGCACCGATCCAGACCCTGCCCGACGGGACGGTCGTCGAGAGGACCACTCTCGCCGGCCGTCCCGCCGAGCGGATCACCGTCGGCGCCACCGAGCGGCGGCACGCGGTGCTGTATCTGCACGGCGGGGCGTACACCATCGGATCGCTCGGCACCCACCGTTCGCTCGCCGCGTACCTGGCACGCGAATCCGCCTCGGCCGTCTACACCCTCGACTACCGGCTGGCCCCGGAGCATCCGTTTCCGGCCGCTCTCGACGATGCCGTGGCGGCGTTCACCGAGTTGGTCACCGACCACGGGTTCACGGCCGACCGGGTGGCGGTCGCCGGCGATTCGGCGGGCGGCGGGTTGGCGCTCGCGACGGCCCGCCGGTTGATCGACACTCGGGGCCTGTCCCCGGCCGCACTGGCGCTCATCTCGCCGTGGGTCGATCCGGGTTCGCGCGAGGCCCCGTTCGATCGCGACACCGTGGTGAACACCGCGTGGGCCCACTCGTCCGCCGGGGCCTACCTGGGCGGCGGCGACCCGGCCGATCCGGGCTACGCGCCACTGCACGGCGATCCCGCGGGGCTGCCACCCACCGCGGTCCACGTCGGCACGGCCGAGGTCCTCTACCCGCAGATCGTCGAGTTGGCCGCGCGCCTACGCGCGGCGGGGAACCGTCTCCACTACGTGGAGTACCCACGCCTGTGGCACGTCGCGCACCTGCAGGCGTCGTTGCTCGGGGAAGCCGCGGACGCCGTGGCCGACCTCGGCGGCTTCCTCCGCGGGGCTTTCGATTCAGGCGTGCTCTTCGAGCCAGACGCCGGCGGCGTCGGCTGACGAGATCTCGCCGTCACGCACTCGCGCCGCCATCGCGGTCAGGTCGTCGGTGCTCAGTTGCAGGACCACGCTCAGACTTCGGACGTCGTCCGCGGTCAGCACACCGCTCCGGAAGAGCGGGATCACGTTCTGGGCCGTGAACGCGCCCTCGTCGTCGGTGAGCACGACCAACTCGTCCTGCGCGATCACCGGGTCGGCCGCGGTGGTCCCGCGCACCGGAGATGCCCCGACGACGGCCAGTTCGCGGGTGGCACCGGCCGGCGATCGGGTGGGCACCACCTCGGCGAACGTGCACCCGTACCGCGCCTGCAGCCGGTCGAGAGCGCCCGCGTCGGAAGCGAAGTCGTCGGACGCGTGGAGTGAGAGCGTCGAGCACCGGGGTGCGAGGTCGGCAACCGAACTCGCGCCCCACGACTCCGCCTGCTGCTCGGTCAGCACGAGCGCCGACCGGTCGTCGGCGGGGGCGTACTCGGACACCGAAAGACCCTGCGGCAAGGACCTGCTGAGGGCGTCGTACACGTCCTCGGCCTCGGTGGCGTCCGCCGTCGGGTCGAAGCGGTGCAGCAACCGCCCGGTGTGCTCGGGCACGAGCGAGACGCGGTCGGCGTCCAGCGCGGCCAGGCGGTCCGCCTGGTCGCCCAGGCCCAGGACGAGTTCCGTGGACCGACCGCTCGCGCCGAGGGCACCCGCGTACAGACGGGCGACGAGTTCGCTCTCCACCGTGTCGGCCGCGCCGATCACCACCGTGGGAGCGGTGGGACCGCCCGTCCGGCTGCTCGTGTCGACCCCGCACGCCGTGGCGATCACGACTGCGGGAACCACCGTCAGCCAGGCCGCGAGACCTGCCGCACGCCCGAGGATGCCCCCATTTCCGTTCGGTGCCACCGTGTCCCTCTCCGATCGACGTCTCGTGCGACCCCGGCATCGTCGTGCCGTGCGGTTGTCGTACCTATCGTTACACTGAGTTCGCGCACCATCACGAGCGGTCGACAGATCCGGCTTGCTTCACCGCGCGGCGACCGTTCTCCGGGGATTGCGGGGTGGCGTCACGCCGGATCCGATGGAAGGACGACATGAAGGTTTCCCGGATTCGCACGCGCCGCCGTTTGGGCACGGGGCTGATCGCCCTGCTCGCACTGTCCCTCGCCGCGTGCGGTGGAGATCCCCTGGACAGCGGCGGATCGGGCGGCGACACCGACGCGATCGTCGTCGGATCGGCGAACTTCCCGGAATCGGAGACCGTCGCGTTCGTCTACGCCGAGGCGCTGCAGGCCAACGGGTTCGACGTGCAGACCCGAATGAACATCGGCTCGCGCGAGGTGTACATCCCGGCACTGCGCGACGGATCGCTCACGCTGATCCCCGACTACACCGGGAACCTGCTCGAGTACATCGATTCCGCGTCGACGGCGACCACGGCCGCGGAGATCGACGCGGCGCTGCCGGCTGCGTTGGCGCCGGATCTCGCGATCACGACACCCGCACCGGCCGAGGACAAGGATGCCGTGGTCGTCACCCGGGAGACGGCCGAGAAGTGGAACCTGACGTCCATCGCCGACCTCGCGGCGCACTCCGCCGAGGTGACGTTCGCGGCTCCGGCCGAGTTCCAGGAACGGTCGGTCGGGCTGCCCGGACTGCGTGAGAACTACGGTCTCGACATCGCGCCGGCCAACTTCGTGCCGATCGGCGACGGCGGTGGACCCGCAACCGTCAAGGCACTCACGTCCGGGCAGGTGACGGCCGCGAACATCTTCACGACCTCCCCCGCGATCGAGGCGAACGACCTCGTCGTGCTCACCGATCCCGCGAACAACTTCCCCGCGCAGAACGTCGTTCCGCTGATGCGGGCATCGGCGAAGACCGACCAACTCTCGCGTGTCCTCGACGCGGTGTCCGCCAAGCTCACCACCGAGGAACTCGTCGACCTCAACGACGCAGTGTCCGGCGACAGCAAGACCGAACCGCAGGCCGCCGCGAAGCAGTGGGTGGCACGACAGGGCCTGGACACCCCCGTCTCGTGATCTCCTTCTCCGCTGTCTCCAAGCGTTTTCCGGACGGCACGGTGGCCGTCGACGGACTGGATCTGAAGATCGACGCCGGATCGTTCACGGTCTTCGTCGGCCCGTCCGGCTGCGGCAAGACCACGTCGATGCGGATGATCAACCGGATGGTCGTGCCCACCGCGGGCACCGTGACCGTCGACGGCCGCGACGTCGCGACCACGGATGTCGTCGAACTGCGGCGCAGCATCGGGTACGTCATCCAGGGCGGCGGTCTGCTGCCGCACCGCACCGTCGTCGACAACGTGGCGACGGTGCCCGTCCTGCGGGGGCAGTCCCGCCGTGCCGCCCGACGCGCGGCGCTGGACGTGCTCGATCGGGTGGGGCTCGACCGCGCGCTGGCGAACCGCTATCCGGCGCAGCTGTCGGGTGGCCAACAGCAGCGGGTGGGGGTGGCGCGGGCGCTCGCGGCGGACCCGCCGATCCTCCTGATGGACGAGCCTTTCAGCGCGGTCGATCCGGTGGTGCGCGCCGAACTGCAGTCCGAGATGCAGCGGCTGCAGGCCGAACTGCGCAAGACGATCGTGTTCGTCACCCACGACATCGACGAGGCCGTCCGGCTCGGCGACAGGGTCGCAGTGTTCGGCCCGCACGGCCGGCTGCAACAGTACGACGCCCCGGCCACCGTACTGTCGGCTCCCGCAACCGATTTCGTCGCCGATTTCGTCGGCCGTGACCGTGGCTATCGCGGGCTCTCCTTCCGAAGCGCGGATTCGGTTCCGCTGCACGAGATCCGCCGCCTCCGCGAATCCGAGGTGCCCGCCGCGACTCTCGCTCCCGGCGACTGGGCGCTCGTCGTCACCGATGCCGGACACCCCCAGGGGTGGATCGATGCCGCCGGTCTGGACGCCGTCCGGGCCGGTCGGCCGATCGCGGATGCGTCGGCGGCGGGTGGGTCGCTGTTCACGATGGGCACCGATCTGCGGCAGGCGCTGGACGCGGCGATCTCGTCGCCGTCGGGGACAGGTGTCGCGGTCGACGCCTCCGGGGCGGTGGCCGGTGGCATCGATGCGGCCGACGTCGTCGCCCTGCTCGCCGAGCAGCGACGCACCGAGGATCGCCTCCGGAACGACCGGTGACGGCGTGCGCTACCTGACCGAGAACTTCTCGTACGTGCTGGAACTGACGCGCGAGCACCTGAGCTTGGCCCTGCTCCCGCTGCTGCTGGGACTCGTGATCGCGATACCGCTCGGCACCGCGGTCCGGCGCGTGCGATGGCTGCGGCGCACGACGCTCGTGATCGCGAGCGTTGCATTCACGATCCCGTCGCTCGCGCTGTTCGTCACGGTGCCCACCGTGGTCGGACTGCCGATCCTCGATCCCGCGAACGTGGTGATCGCGCTGACCGTGTACTCGACCGCGCTGCTGGTCCGCGCGGTACCGGAGGCGCTCGACGCGGTGCCGGAGGACGTCGTGGACTCCGCCACCGCGATGGGGTTCACCCCGCTGCGCCGGGCGCTGACCGTCGAACTGCCCCTCGCCCTGCCGGTACTCCTCGCGAACGTTCGCGTCGTCGCGGTCACCAACATCTCGCTGGTGTCGGTGGGCGCGCTCATCGGCGTCGGCGGACTCGGTGAGCTGTTCACGAAGGGCTACCAGCGGGACTACCCGGAGCAGATCGTCGCCGGCATCGTCGCGATCGTCGTGCTGGCGTTGCTGTTCGATGCCGCGCTGTACCTCGCCGGCCGGTTCCTGACGCCGTGGCAGCGCGGCGGCACCCGTCGGACCCGGTCGCGGCGCGCGACCGTCGAACTGTCGGAGGGCCCGGCCTGATGTTCACCAGTGCGTGGGACTACCTCGTCGACCCGGCGAACTGGCAGGGTCCGACGGGCATCGGCGCCCGAATCCTCCAGCACCTCTGGTACAGCCTGCTGGCGGTCGCGGGGGCGGCCGTGATCGCCGTGCCGATCGGGTTGGCGATCGGGCACTTCCGCCGCGGCGAGATCGTGGTCGTGGGCGCCGTGAACGCGCTGCGGTCGCTGCCGACGCTCGGTGTGCTGACGCTCCTGGTCCTGCTGCTCGGCCTGGGTCTGGTCCCCCCGATCCTCGCACTGGTGCTGCTCGGCATCCCGCCCCTGCTCGCGGGGGCCTACGCGGGCGTCGCGAACGTGGATCGACAGGTGGTCGATGCCGCCGAGGCGATGGGGATGACGACGCGGCAGGTGCTGCTGCGCGTGGAGGTCCCCAACGCGCTGCCGTTGATCCTCGGCGGGTTGCGCAGCGCGACACTGCAGGTGATCGCGACCGCGACCGTCGCGGCCTACGTCAACCTCGGTGGACTCGGCCGGTACATCTTCGACGGCCTCGCGCTGCGCAGCTACGACCGGGTACTGGTCGGTGCGCTCCTGGTCGCGGCCCTGGCCCTGATCGTCGACGGTCTGCTCGCCGCCGCAGTGTGGGCGTCGGCGCCCGGCACCGGACGCCTGCGCCGCCCGGCGGCGATCACGTCGTCGCCAGAAACTTCAGAATCGTCGAGTTGACCTCGTCGGGCCGCTCCAGTTGCAGGAAGTGGCCGGCCCCGGAGACGACGTGCGCCTCGCTTCCCGGTGGCAGCCCGGATCCGACCCGCGCCGCGAGACGCGGGTCGAGGCACCCGTCGCGGTCGCCGTGGAGGTAGAGCGTCGGGACGATCGGTGAGCGCATCTCCGCGCCCACCCACCGGCGGTAGCGGACAGGGGGACGAGGTAGCGGCCGAGCCATATTGCGGTAGTAGCCGATCACGGCGCGCCGGTGTGCCGGATCGGCCATGGCCTCCATCACGGCGGGTAAATCGTCCGACGCGTCGTAGCCGGGTGACCAGTCCGCCCACAGGCGCGGAACAATCCGGCCCGCCAACTTCTCGGGCAGCACCGGCAGTTGGTTGAACAGGATGTACCAGCTGTTGCGGAGCTGACGGGGCAGCGCGGGCAGCACCGCCGGGGTGCGCAGCGCGGGAAACGGTGGCACCGAGAGCGCCACAGCGGCGACGAACGGGCTGTCGGGGTGTGCGGCGAGCGCGTTGGCGGTGATCGCACCCCAGTCGTGGCCGATCAGTACCGCGTCGACTCCCCCTCCCGCGCGGTCGTGGACGGCCACCGCGTCGTCCATCAGGGCGGCGACGTGCCCGCTGCGGTCCGCGGGGATCTCGGACGGTGCGTACCCGCGTGTGAAGGGGGCGACCACCCGCCAGCCGGCGTCGGCCAGGACCGGTCCCAGGTGCCGCCAAGTGTGGGCCGTGTCCGGGAAACCGTGCAGCAGGACCGCGAGCCGGCCCGTCGCAGGGCCCCACGTCAGTGCCCGCAGCCGGACCGCGTCGAGCTCGAGGGTGATCTCACGCATGCCGACCATCCTGGACGAGGCGGCCCGCGTGCGCACCCGATCCGGCGACATCACGCGTCAGGGCCCCGCCGCAGTCGCGGCGGGGCCCTGTTCACGCGTCGAGCGGTGCGTCGTCAGGCGACGCCCTCGTCCTTGGCCGCCTGCGCGACTGCAGCAGCCACGGCCGGCGCGACCCGCGGGTCCAGCGGGCTCGGCACGATCTTGTCGACCGCGAGCTCGTCCCCGAGCACCGACAGGATCGCCTCGGCGGCGGCGAGCTTCATGCCCTCGGTGATCCGGCGGGCACCGGCGTCCAGGGCGCCCTTGAAGACGCCCGGGAACGCGAGCACGTTGTTGATCTGGTTCGGGAAGTCGCTGCGACCCGTCGCGACGATCGCCGCGTACTTGGCGGCGATGTCGGGGTGGATCTCCGGGTCCGGGTTCGACATCGCGAAGATGATCGACTCGGGCGCCATCGTCGCGATGATCTCCTCGGGCACGGTTCCGGCAGAGACCCCGAGGAACACGTCGGCGCCGTCGAGCGCCTCGACCAGGCCGCCGCTGCGGCCGGCCGGGTTGGTGCGGGCCGCGAGGTCGGCCTTGATCTCGCCCAGGTCCTGGCGATCGGAGGACACGATGCCCTTCGAGTCGAGAACGGTGACGTCGGCGATGCCCGCAGCGAGCAGGATGTTGGCGCACGCGACACCGGCCGCGCCGGCCCCGGAGATCACGACGCGCAGCGCGGTGATGTCACGGTTCTGGACCTTGGCCGCACCGCGCAGCGCGGCGAGCGCGACGATCGCGGTGCCGTGCTGGTCGTCGTGCATGACCGGGCAGTCGAGGGCCTCGATGACGCGGCGCTCGATTTCGAAGCAGCGCGGAGCCGAGATGTCCTCGAGGTTCACTGCGCCGAAACTCGGGCGCAGTCGCACGAGGGTCTCGACGATCTCGTCGGGGTCCTTGGTGTCCAGAACCAGCGGGATCGAGTTGAGGCCCGCGAAGTTCTTGAACAGGGCCGACTTGCCCTCCATCACCGGCAGCGACGCGCGGGGGCCGATGTCCCCGAGGCCGAGGACCGCGGTGCCGTCACTCACGACCACGACGAGACGGTTGGTCCACGTGTAGCGATCGGCCAGCGTCTCGTCGGCGTGAATTGCGCGGCTGACCTGCGCAACGCCGGGCGTGTACGCGATCGACAGCGCACGCTGGGAATCGAGCGGGGCGGTGGTCTCGACCGAGAGCTTGCCACCGATGTGGCCCGCGAAAATTTCCTCGTCGGTTATTTCGACCTTTGGCGTAACGGAAGCTTCAGACACAGGGGACACGATGACACTCCTCTTGAGACCAGACTCACTCGGGTCCTGGTTACTGAGAAGTAACCGAGTCGTGGAGGTGAAAACGACGCGGCACTTGACGAACGCAGGATTGATCGGTTGCAGCTACCGGAACGCGCGATCGTTGCACTGCTAGCCGGAGCGTGATGGCGCCGGGCGGGGTGGGCCCTGGCACAAGTTCTTGCCACCTGAAGAACTCCGAGAAGGGCGGTAGCACCCACGCGGAGTGCAATGATTCTGCACCATCGGAAGGCGGGAATCAAATCTGCCAGAACGGTCACGATCTCACGGAAACAGCTCTCTACCTGTGAGGATGCGTCGGCCCACGACGAGCGGTCAGGACCACCACTGGGTCCACAGCAGCAGGCCGGTGAGCGCGAGGATCACTCCCGAGGCCAGGACGGAGGCGGCGCCCCGGCGCCGGTCGGCGAAGATCTGCAGGCCGACGGCGAGCACGCTCACCACCACATGCGCCGCGATCGACTCCGCGCCGGGACCCGGAAAATCCCGGTTCGTGGCGAGGTATGCCGCGACGATCACGACGACGGTCAGCACGACGACACCGCCGGAGACGACACCGGACAGTCCGCGCAGCATCCTCGCGACCCACGGATCACGCGGGCGGCGACGGACGGAACCGAGGTTCTCGTAGGTCATCGACGCGCTCCGTCGGTCGCGGGGACGTCCGTGACCGCGTCGCCGGTCAGCACCGGGACGCCGGTCGCGCGGGCGACGATCTCCTCGAGCGCCTCCGGTGCGGTCGTGTGCTGCCCCAGGGCGATCGTCTTGTTCTTTCCGTGGTAGTCCGAGGACCCGGTGGCGACGAGGTCGAGTTCGGCGGCCAGGGAGCGCAGCAGGGCCGTGTCGGCCGCCCCGTGATCGGGATGATCGACTTCGAGTCCGCCGAGCCCGTGCTCGGCGAGTTCCCGGATGTGTTCGAGATCGAGGAGTCGGCCGCGGGCACGCGCGCGGGCGTGGGCGATCACACTGACACCGCCCGCGTCGGCGACCATCTCGACGGCCCGCTCGAGCGGGGTGTCGGACTTCTCCACGTAGTACGGGCTGCGGGTGGAGAGCAGATCGGTGAAGGCGTCTCCGACACTGTCCACGACGCCGGCCCGGACCAGCGCCCGCGCCAGGTGCGGACGGCCCACCGCGGGCCCGGCATCCGCGAGAATCGCCTCCGGATCGATCGGCAGGCCCGCGGCGGCCATCCGGACCGCCATCGCCCGCAGCCGGGTCACCCGCTCGTCGCGCAGACGTTCACGCTCGACGGCGAACTCCTGCGACTCGGGATCGAACAGGTACGCGAGCAGGTGCACCGCGACGGGCCGGCCGTCCTCGCCGCGCCCCTCGCACGACATCTCCATTCCGCGCACCAGTCGCAGCCCGGACGGCAGCGCGGCCGCGGCTTCCTTCCATCCGGCCGTGGTGTCGTGATCGGTGATCGCGAGCACGTCCACGCCCGAGGCGGCAGCCTTCCGCACCAACTCCGCCGGGGAGTCGGTGCCGTCCGAAGCGGTCGAGTGTGTGTGGAGATCGATACGCACCGAACCAGTGTGTCAGGTTCGCTCCGGCGACGCCGCGCGCCCGCGGTAGCAGTGATCGACCCCCGACGCATTCGGTTGGCCCCCAACCGAATCTGACATCACCGCACCGACCGGGACGGCGTCAGAGCGCGGCGGCCCCACGACCGGGGTCGCGGACGTCGATGCCCGCCTCCGTCCACGCCTCGCGCAGCGCTGCGGCTCCCTTCAGACGGACCCACGCCGCCTCGGTGCCGGTGAGGGGCACCACCTCGAGGAACTGCACGGGGTCCAGCGGTTCGGGCAACTCGAGGTCCGGGATGTCGCTCTCGCCGAGCAACACAGCGGTGAAGGGCACGCCCTTCCACAGCGGTTCCCCGAGGTCGATCAGCCCGTCCGGGCGCAGTACCACTCCCTCGACGGCAGGCGCGGCCGCGAGCACCGCCAGCGTCCGATGCACGCCTGAGGCGACGCCCGCGCCCCCGACCAGGCTCAGGACGATTTCTGCCCGTGGACCGCGGGTGGGGTCCGCGATCATGTCGCTAGGATCGCCCATCGGGTGCCGGGAGCACCCCAGGCTGACGTACCGGACGGGCGCGTCGCCGGTGCCCGGATAGCGCAGGACGTCGACGGGTTCCAGACCCAGGAAGGTCACCGACGCCGCCGTGGGCTCGGGACCGCCGATGTGCTGGTCGAGATGGGAACGCACGGCCGAGACAACGCTGTCAGTCACACACCCATCTAACACCGGCGGCGCAGCCGTCTCACCGACGCCTCGAACGCGCTTGCGCGCGAGGTCTTTCGGCCCCGTCTCCCGGCCACAGGGAACGCGACTGTACTTCGGGACGCGGAGCCACTAGTTAAATGAGGTAAACAATTTTGCAGGAGTTACCTTGTCTCGCCCCGATAGGCGCGTGCCCCGCACGGGCACGTCCGGAACGCTGCTCACCGCGGCGCTCTGCTTCGTCATCCTCGTCGTGTCCGTCCAGCAGACGGTCGTGCTCCCGCTGTCCGGGGTCATCAGCCGTCAGCTGGACATCGGCACCACCGCCGTGGGATGGACCCTCACCGCCGGATTCCTCGCCGCCGCCGTCATGACTCCCGTCGCCGGGCGCATGGCCGATCTGCGCAGCAAGAGGACGGTGCTCCTCGCAGTGCTCGGCATAGTCCTCGCCGGATCGGTGGTCGCGGCTGTGACCGAGTCACTGCCACTGCTGATCGTCGCCCGGGTCCTGCAGGGCGTGTCGTTCGCGGCGTTCCCGGTGAGCCTCGCGATCGTGCGCGAGGAACTGGCGCCCGGCAAGCTTGCGTCGGCGATGGGCCTGCTGTCCGGCACACTCGGTTTCGGCGGCGCCGTCGGCATGGTCCTCACCGGACTCGTCGTTCCCGACGGCGCGGACTACCGCCACGCCTTCTGGCTCGCGACCGCCCTGACGGTCGTCGCGATCGTCCTGGTGATCGCCGTCGTCCCCGCACGCGCGAATCCGGCGAGCGGTCGCGTGGACTGGCCCGGCGCGGTACTCCTCGGCATCGGACTCGTGCTGATTCTGCTGCCGCTCTCGGAGGCCAACGCTTGGGGTTGGGCGTCGGCCCGCACGCTCGGCTGCGCGAGCGCGGGCATCGTGGTGCTCGGGTGCTGGTTCGTCCTCGAGCGCCGCATCGCCCATCCGCTGGTGCCGACCGAGATGCTGACGCACCGCCCGGTGCTGTTCACCCACCTCGCGGGGCTGCTGGTGGGCGCCGGCATGTTCGTGAACATCACGACGCTCACGTATTTCGTCCAGACGTCGCGCGAGAACACCGGCTACGGGTTCGGCGCGAACCCCATGGAGTCGGGGCTGGTCTACATCCTCCCGGGCGCGACGGTGGGCGTCGTCGCGTCGATCTGCTCGGGCGCCCTCATCACTCGCTTCGGCGCACGCACCGTGATGACGGCCTCGGGAGTCCTGGGCGTGATCGGCTTCGGATCTCTCGCCGTCGCGCACGACGCTTCGTGGCAGGTGATCGTGGGATCGATGGTGGCGTCGGCCTTCACGAGCCTCGCGTACGCCGCGATGCCGGCACTTCTCGTGGCCGAGGTGAGCAGCGAGAACACCGGAGTCGCGAACAGCGTCAACTCGATCGCCCGCACCGCCGGTAGTTCCGTCGCGAGCGCTCTGCTGGCAACGCTGCTCGCGAGCCTCACGATCGGCGACACCACGTTCGCCCGGGTGGACGCCTACCTGATCGCGTTCGGGTTCGGTGTGGTGTGCGCGGTCGTGTCGACCGTGCTGGTCCACGTCGGCGGCGGAGGCCGACGCCCCACGGGCCTGCGGGACGAGATCCCCGTGCCCGATCAGAGTGCAAGCTTGGCCAGCATGTCGCGGGCCGACTCCGCCGTCTTGGGATCGCAGAGCACGTCGTAGCGGCCGGCCACCAGTTGCATCGTCGACGAGAAGTCGCGTGTGCCACGGGCTGCCGCATACGGAATCGTGGTCGAGATCAGGCCGAAGACGATGCCGCCGAAGATGCCCACCAATAGCGGTCCGAGGAATCCACCGGTGAAGATCCCGAGCAGCAGACCGAAGAACACGCCCAGCCAGGCACCCGAAACGATGCCACCGCCAATGACTTTGGCCCAGGTGAGGCGTCCGAGCACGCGCTCGACCTGCATGAGGTCGACGCCGACGATCGTGACGTCCTCGACCGAGAACTGTTGATCCGACAGGTAGTCCACCGCACGCTGCGCCTCGGCGTAGGTGGGGTACGAGCCGATGGGCCAGCCGGTGGGCGGGGTCGGCAATCCGCGCCCCTGTCGGTTCGGCTGCGAGAGTGGATTCGTCATCGTCTTCGTCTCTCCTGCTCGGGCGTGCGGTATGTCCGATTTCTACCGGTGGCCGGTCCTTGATATCAATTGTGCCCGCACCGCCGGTCGGACGCCCCCTAGTCGGACGGGGGCGTGAACGACGACGTCCGGGTCATACCCGCGGCGCGCCCCTTGGCCGAGATGACCAAGGCCATCTTGCGACTCGCCTCGTCGATCATCTCGTCGCCGAGCATCACCGCCCCGCGGGCGCCACCGGCGGCGGAGGTGTGGAACTCGTACGCGTCGAGGATCAACTCGGCCTGGTCGAAGTCCTCCTGACGCGGGCTGAACACCTCGTTGGCCGCATCGATCTGGGAGGGGTGCAGCACCCACTTGCCGTCGAACCCGAGCGCAGCGGTGCGCTGCGCCGACCGCCGGAACGCCTCGACGTCTCGGATGGCGAGGTACGGGCCGTCGATCGCCTGCAGATCGTGCGCCCGGGCCGCCATCAGGATGCTCATCAGGATGTGGTGGTAGGCGTCGCCGCGGTCGTAGCCGTCGGGCTGTTCGCCGACGACCAGGGTGCGCATGTTGATGCTGGCCATGAAGTCCGCCGGGCCGAAGACGAGGGTCTGCACGCGCGGGCTCGCCGCCGCGATCGCGTTGATGTTCGTGAGCCCGATCGCGTTCTCGATCTGCGGCTCGATCCCGATCCGGCCGACCTCGAGGCCGTTGGCCTTCTCGATCTGGGTGAGCAGGAGATCCAGTGCCTGAACGTGACTCGCGTCCGGCACCTTCGGCAGCAGCACGGCGTCGAGATAGGCACCAGCCCCGCCCACGACGGTTGCGATGTCGGCGTGCGTCCACTCGGTGGTCCAGTCGTTGACCCGCACCACCTTGAGCTGGTCGCCCCACCCGTCCTCGCCCAGGGCGTCCACGATCCGGGCCCGCGCCTCGGCCTTGGCGATCGGCGCCACCGCGTCCTCGAGGTCGAGGAAGATCGCGTCCGCCGGAAGACCCTTCGCCTTGTCGATCATCTTGCGGCTGGATCCCGGGACAGCGAGAACCGACCGACGCGGCCTGAAGCAAGAAGTCATGACCGGCGGCCTCCGAATTCAGTGGATATCCCAATGAGGATTTAGCCTTTTCATCATGGCAGCTGTGAACAAGGTATTCGCAGCCAGGCTCGCCGGCCTGGTGGTTCTCGGACCCGACGGCGAGTCGATCGGTCGTGTGCGCGACGTCGTGCTCACCATCCGAATAGGCAGACAGCCGCCGCGAGTGCTGGGTCTCGTCATCGAGATGTTCACGCGCAAGCGCATTTTCGTTCCCATGCTCCGCGTCACCGCGATCGAGCCGGCGTCGGTGACCCTCAAGACCGGCAACGTCAGTCTGCGCCGGTTCGACCAGCGTCCCACCGAGATCCTCGCGCTCGCCCAGGTACTCGATTCGCGGGTCCGCATCGACGATCCGGAGGTCACCGAGGCCATCGGCACCGAGGCCGTCATCGTCGACCTCGGCATCGAACTCACCCGCACCCGCGACTGGGTGGTGTCCCGGGTGGCGGTGCGTGCCCAGCGGGGCCGGCTCGGCCGGCGCTCGGCGATCCACGTCGTCGACTGGCAGCACGTTCACGGATTGACCCCCACCGCGCTGTCGATGCCGGGTCAGGGCGTCTCCCAGTTGCTGATGCAGTTCGAGGGCATGCGCGCCGCCGACGTCGCGCACGCGATGCGGGAACTGCCCGAGAAGCGACGGCACGAGGTGGCTCTCGCGCTCGACGACGAACGACTGGCGGACGTCGTCCAGGAATTGCCGGCGGACGACCAGACCGACCTGCTGCTGCACCTCGAGGTGGAACGCGCGGCCGACGTGCTCGAGGCGATGGACCCCGACGACGCCGCCGATCTGCTCGGTGAGTTGCCCGAGACCGACGCCGAGTCGTTGCTGCAGTTGATGGATCCCGAGGACTCCGAGCCGGTCCGGCGGCTACTCGAACACTCCCCCGACACGGCCGGCGGTCTGATGACTCCCGAGCCGGTGGTGCTGACGCCGTCGACGACGGTCGCCGAGGCCCTCGCCCGTGCCCGCAACGCCGATCTCACCCCGGCCCTCGCGAGCATGGTGTTCGTGGTGCGCCCGCCCACCGCGACGCCCACCGGTCGCTATCTGGGCTGTGTCCACCTGCAACGGTTGCTCCGAGAACCGCCCGCCAACCTGGTGGGGGGCGTCCTGGACGACGACCTGCCCCGCCTCGATCCGGAGGACTCGCTCGCGACCGTCACCCGGTTCTTCGCGACCTACAACCTCGTGTGCGCACCCGTCGTCGACGACGAGCACCACCTGCTCGGCGCGGTGACCGTCGACGACGTCCTCGACCACCTCCTGCCCACCGACTGGCGCGAGGAGGACCACAACCATGAGTGAGCTGAGCGGACGTCAGCGGCTCGAGACCCCTCGCGGTACCCGGGGTCTGCGATTCCACATCGACGTCGAGGCCGTGGGGCGGGTGAGCGAGAACATCGCCCGCTTCCTCGGCACGGGCCGCTACCTGCTGATCCAGACGGTGATCGTGATCGTGTGGGTGGCCCTCAACGTGTTCGCGGTCCGGTTGCAGTGGGATCCGTACCCGTTCATCCTCCTCAACCTGGCGTTCTCGACGCAGGCCGCGTACGCCGCACCGTTGATCCTGCTGGCCCAGAACCGGCAGGAGAACCGCGACCGGGTGTCACTCGAGGAGGACCGGGCACGCGCCGCCCAGACGAAGGCCGACACCGAGTTCCTGGCCCGCGAGCTCGCGGCCCTGCGGCTCGCGGTCGGCGAGGTCGCGACCCGCGACTACCTGCGCCGCGAGCTCGACGACATCCGCCAGATGCTGACCGACCTCGGTGAGCGGGAATCCGGACGCGACGACGACGAGCCCAGGCCGACCACTCCCAAGCCACGCAGCCGCAAGTAGCGGACCGGTGCCCCGACCTCCGTCGGCAAGCCGTGGCGAACGCTCGGCCCGTTCTCCGACACGACCCGTCACCAATATGTAACGTGTGTCACATCGATCGAGATGTAGCGGACGGCGACGCTCGGTCGTGCAACACGAGTGGATGCGGGTTTGCCGCAAGGAGGGGTCTGAAGAGTGCGTGTGCGTGGAATTCTCGGAACGTCGTCCCTCGTCCTCGCCGGAGTCGTGACCGCAGCGGCATCGATCGGAGGCGTTTTCGACACCTCGTCTCCGGAACCGGCGTCGCCGGCCGCGGCCGCGGCTGTGTCTTCGTCTTCGTCTTCGACCACGACCGAGGCGCCGGCGGCGCAGGCCGCGATGGTCCCCACCGTCGGACTCGTTCCCGCCGCGCCCCGGCCCGAACGGCAGCTGCGCACCGCCAAACCGGCGCCGGCCCCCACGCTCCCGGACCCGACCGCGCTGCTCGCGGGAGCCGCGCCGCGGTCGGTGCCGGTCCCCGTGGTCGTCGGGCCGCTCGGCATCCCCGAGATCGTCCTCAACGCGTACCGCTCGGCAGAGTTGGCGATGGCGGGCGCGCAACCCGGATGCGGCCTGCAGTGGAACCTCCTGGCGGGAATCGGCAAGATCGAATCCGGACACGCCGGCGGCGGCCAGACCGACGCCGCGGGCACCACGGTGACGCCGATCCTCGGTCCCACCCTCAACGGCCACCTGGCCGGCAACGAGATCATCACCGACACCGACCGCGGCGCACTCGACGGCGACCCGGTGCACGATCGGGCGGTGGGCCCGATGCAGTTCATCCCGAGTACCTGGGTGCGCTACGCGTCCGACGGCAACGGCGACGGCGTCGCCGACCCGAACAACGTCTTCGACGCGACGCTGTCGGCCGCGCGGTACCTGTGTGCGGGCGGATTGAATCTGAACGACCCGTCCCAGCTGACGCGCGCGGTGCTCCGCTACAACAACTCGTCGACGTACATGGCGAACGTGCTGTCGTGGTCGGCCGCCTACCGGACCGGTGGCACGCCGGCCCCCGCCGTTCCGGTCGCCCCGGCACCACCCGAGCGTTCCCCCGACACGGAGGCGGTGGCCGAGGCCGCGCCGACGCCGGCTCCGTCGCCGACCGAGCCCACGACGACCCCGGCCGCACCACCCGCCGAGCAGCCGGGGGCGACCGTCCCCGCCCCCATGCCACTGCCGACCGTTCCGGGTCTGCCGCAGCTGCCCTGCCTCGTCTTCTGCCCACCGCCGGCACCCGCGCCGACGCCGGGGCCCGCCGCATAGTGGGTGCCGCTTAACATGGGGGCATGGCAGCCCTGACCGAGACCGCCGTCCGCACCGCATTGTCGAAGGTGCAGGACCCCGAGATCCGTAAACCCATCACGGAACTCGGCATGGTCAAGAGCATCGACATCGGCGACGACGGCAGCGTCGACGTCGGCATCTACCTGACCACGGCAGGATGCCCCCTGCGCACCGAGATCACCGAGCGAGTCACCAAGGCCATCGCGGACGTCGAGGGTGCCGGCGCGGTCCGCGTCGAACTCGATGTGATGAACGACGAGCAGCGCACCGAACTGCGGCGCTCGCTGCGGGGCGACTCCACCGAACCCGTGATCCCGTTCGCCCAGCCCGGATCGCTCACCCGCGTGTACGCCGTCGCGTCCGGCAAGGGTGGCGTCGGAAAGTCCAGCGTCACAGTCAACCTCGCGGCCGCGATGGCGGCCAAGGGGCTGTCGGTGGGTGTGCTCGACGCCGACATCTACGGTCACTCCGTCCCCCGCATGCTCGGCACCGACGCCAAGCCCACGCAGGTGGAGCGGATGATCATGCCGCCGCAGTCGCACGATGTGAAGCTGATCTCCATCGCCCAGTTCACGCAGGGCAACACCCCGGTCGTGTGGCGCGGACCGATGCTGCACCGCGCCCTGCAGCAGTTCCTGGCCGACGTGTTCTGGGGCGATCTCGACGTGCTGCTGCTCGACCTGCCGCCCGGCACCGGCGACGTCGCCATCTCGGTGGCCCAGCTCATCCCGGGCGCTGAGATCCTCGTCGTCACGACTCCGCAGCAGGCGGCCGCCGAGGTGGCCGAGCGGGCCGGAGCGATCGCGCTGCAGACGCGTCAGCGCATCGCGGGTGTGGTCGAGAACATGTCGTGGATGGAGCTGCCGGACGGCACCCGGATGGAGGTGTTCGGCTCGGGCGGCGGCCAGGCTGTCGCCGACCGTCTCACGAAGGCCGTGGGCGCCACGGTGCCGCTGCTGGGTCAGATCCCGCTCGAGCAGGCGGTCCGCGAGGGCGGCGACGCCGGGCTCCCGATCGTCCTCGGTGCCCCGGACTCCCCCGCCGGTACCGCGCTGCGCGACATCGCGGACAAGCTGTCGGTGCGTTCGCGTGGCCTCGCCGGTATGTCGCTCGGGATCGACACCGTCCGCCACCTCTGACCCGGGACCGCTCGTAGCACAAGAGCCGGATCGCGTACGCGATCCGGCTCTTTGCGCTGCTCTCCCGGCGGAGGTCAGGTGGCGTCGGGGTCGACCGGCGGCCTCTCACCGGCCGCGAGCGGCTTCGACTCGGGTGCGGCGGCCGCGGACCCCGGGGCGCCGGTCCCGTTCCCGAACGGCTTGCCGTCGAAGGTTCCCTTGAGCACCGAGTCGTCGCCGTCCAGCAGATGCTTGGTGATGACGGCGCGCGGGGTCATGCCGCGCAGTTCGTTGAGGTCGGCGAGCGGCTTGCGGAGATCGTCGAACTCCGGGCCCAGTTCGTCCTTGAGCTGTTGGCTGGCACCGCTGGCGTAGTCGCGGACCTGCCGGATCGATTTGGTGACCCAGCTGACGGCGCCGGGTAGCCGCTCGGGACCGAGGATGACGAGCGCTGCGATGAGGAGCACCATGAACTCGCCCCAGCCGATGTTGCCAAACACGGGTTCAGAGTACGTGTCCGCACGCGGACCCGCTCGTGCGATACGTAAATTTCACATACGCGACGCGTTCCGTCAGTCCGATGTCGGGGTCACTTCCACGTCGACGGACCGTCCGGACCGGAACAACTGCACGGTCACCGGCTTGCCGACCTCTTGGTCGTGCACCGCGACGATCAGTTCGTCGGCGCTGGACACCGACCGATCCCCGACCTTGACGATCACGTCGCCCTCGACGATGCCGGCCTTCTGCGCGGGGCTGTCCGCCTGCACGTTCGCCACCTCGGCGCCGCTGGTCGCGTCGTTGATGACGGTCCGCGCATTGACGCCGATCTCGGGGTGGTGGACGACTCCGTTGCGGATCAACTCCTGCGCGACCGCCGTGACGTCGTCGATCGGAATCGCGAAGCCGAGACCCACCGACCCACCGCTCTCCGAACGGATCGCCGAGTTGATGCCGATGACCCGGCCGTCCATGTCGATCAGCGGGCCACCCGAATTGCCGGGGTTGATGGCGGCGTCCGTCTGCACGGCGTCGATCACCGCATCGGTGTCGGTGCCCGCACCGTTGAGCCGGACGGGCCGGTTGAGGGCGCTGACGATTCCCCGGGTCACGGTTTTGTTCAGCCCGAGCGGTGACCCGACGGCCACGACGTCCTGGCCGACCTGCACCTCCGAGGACTTGCCGAGATCGGCAACCGTGAGGTTGCGCGCGTCGGTCTTGAGGACCGCGAGGTCGGTCTTGATGTCGCGGCCGACGATCTGCGCCGGCACCTTGGTTCCGTCGGAGAACGTCACCCGGATCGTCGCGCCCTCCGGGGCGGTGGCGGCCATCGAGATGACGTGGTTGTTGGTGACGATGTATCCGGCGCCGTCGACGACGACGCCCGAGCCGGTGCCCGACTGCTCGCCCTGGGCGACCTGGATGGAGACGACCGACGGCAGGACCGCGTCGGCGACCGCCGCGATCTGTCCCACCGGTTCCTCGCCGTCGTCGCCCGACTGCGACAGCGTCACGCTGCGACTGGTGAGGCTGTCCCGATCCGACGTCGCCGCGATTCCGATGAGCCCACCGACGAGCCCGATCGCGAGCGCGAGCGCCGCCAGCCCGGCCAGCGCCTTGCCCTCGACGTGGCCGCCGAGCAGGACGTCCCGCACACCCAGTTTGGGTGCGTCGGGCATCCGGGCCGGACCGTCGCCCGCCTCGGCGGGCGCGCCGAGGCGCACGGGTGCATCGGGATCGCGCCACGGATCGGCGGGAGTGTCGTCGGCGGCCGGGATCTCGACCACGGGTTCGGGTGCGCGCTGGATCGAGTCGGACTCGCCGTCGGGGCGGCCGAAAGCCTCGGCCAGCACCGGGTCGGGTCGTCCGACTCGGATCGGGGACGGTCCACCGGCCCGTGGATCGGCGGCGCGGACGAACGAGCCGGTGACGTCCGCGGGACGACCGAAGGCGTGCGTGGCGGCCGGATCCACCTCGGGGCGGTACACCGGGCGCGGGGCCAGACGCGGCCCCTCGGGTCGATCCGATCCGGCGTCCGCCGCTCCGGGCGTCCTCGAGTCAGCCGTCACGCGCGTGTATCCCCCTCGTGTGCGTCGATCACGGATGCCAGTATCGCCGATTCGGGCGACCGCGCGGGTCGCGGCACGTCAGCGCCGACGGCGGAAGGGCCAACGCCGGGCGATGTCGCTGTCGCGTTCGAAGGAGATGATCCCGGGCACGGAGTCCTGCCGGGGCGCGGGATCGGGCTCGGCCGGATGACACCGGGGAATCTGGCTGAGGAGGCCGAGAAGGGAACTCGGCATCGACACCTCGGAGGCGGCGCGGCGCAACGCGATGCGGGCCTGCTGCTGCGCCTCCACCTCGGCCGCGCAGTCCGGACACAGCGCCAAGTGCTGCGACGCGCGCAGATAGGCGTTCATCCGCAGCTCGCCGTCCACGTACGACGCGATCGCTTCGCTCGCAAGGTGCTCGGTAGAGCCGAACTGACGAGGTCTGCGCGCCTGCGTCATCAAACCCTCCTGCATTGCCTACCCGACACCGATCTGGTCGGCATCAACCTTTCCATTCGCGGCGAGGTGCTCACGCAGCGCCTGTCGTCCACGATGGATCCTGCTGCGAACAGTACCCAGCTTGACGCCCAGTGTCGCACCGATCTCCTCGTACGACAGGCCCTCGATGTCACACAGGACCACGGCGGCGCGGAACTCCGGCGCGAGCGAGTCCAGCGCGGACTGCAGGTCGGGGGCCAGCCGGGCGTCGTGGTAGATCTGCTCGGGGTTGGGCGAGTCGGAGGGGACGCGGTCGTAGTCCTCCGGCAGCGCCTCCATGCGGATGCGGTTGCGGCGGCGGACCATGTCCAGGAAGAGGTTGGTGGTGATGCGGTGCAGCCAGCCCTCGAACGTGCCGGGCTGATAGTTCTGCAGCGATCGGAACACGCGGATGAAGGTGTCCTGGGTGAGATCCTCGGCGTCCTGTGCGTTGCCGGAGAGCCGGTAGGCCAGCCGGTAGACCCGGTCGCCGTGCTCGCGAACGAGCTCGTCCCACGACGGCATCGCGGACTTGTCTCCCGTTGCGTCGAACGCGGCGGTGCCCGTCGGTTCGGTCACGTCCGCGTCGATGCCGAGCGCGGACACACCTGAATCTGTGCCCGCCGCGAGCGTACGGTCGGCGGTGTCGGTGTCGATGCGTTCGGCATTGATCATGTGGATGGGTGGATCCTCCTACTCAGGACCGCTGATCACGAGACACGGAATTCTGCCGGTTCAACTCCCGAGAACGAGAAATTGTTCCCGACGATCCGCGGTTGCGCGATCTTCACGCCGTGCGGTCTAGTCGTCCGGCGATGAGATCACCCTCTCGCACCTCGATATGTGGCGAATATGAGCAACCTGAGCGGCGCCTGAGAATCTTGCCGGGCGCGGACGCGAGCGAGCCTCGGCACCGCGCAGGAACGGCCCGGCTAGCCTCTATTGCGTGCTCACCAACGCCGAACGAATTCTCACTCACACCGAGGACACCATCCTCGAGGACGAGATGCTCGCCACCGCGCGCGATCGCGCCGTGGAACTCGGCGCAGCGCCCGTGCCCCCGCCCGTGGGGGCGGCCCTCGCGCTCTTCACCAAGATGCTCGACGCGAAGACGGTCGTCGAGGTCGGGACGGGCGCAGGAGTGAGTGGTCTGTGGCTGCTGCGGGGCATGCGCGAGGACGGCGTGCTCACCACCATCGACAGCGAGCCCGAGCACCAGCGCGCCGCCAAGCAGACGTTCCGGGTCGCAGGCGTGGCCCCGTCCCGCACCCGGCTGATCAACGGCCGCGCCCTCGACGTGCTGCCGCGGCTCGCCGATTCCGCGTACGACCTGGTGTTCGTGGACAACGCCCCGGCGGATCACCCGCACTTCGTCCGCGAGGGTGTGCGTCTGCTGCGCCCGGGCGGCGTCATCGTGCTCCACAACGCGCTGCTCGGCGGTCGGGTCGCCGATCCCGGCCAGCGCGACGCGGCGACGGTCGCGGTGCGCGAGGCCGCGCGCGCGATCGCGGACGACGAGCGCCTCACCCGCGTGCTGTTCCCCATCGGCGACGGCCTGCTGTGCGCCGCCCGGCTCTGATCGCTAGATCCAGACGCCCTTGCCGATCGTGACGACGCCGCCGTTGCTGACCGCGAAACGCTGACGGTCACGTTCGAGGTCGACGCCGATGATCTCGCCCTCACCCACGACGACGTTCTTGTCGAGGATGGCGCGACGCACCACGGCGCCCTTGCCGACGCGCACGCCCGGCATCAGGACGCTGCCCTCGACGGTGGCGCCGTCCTCGACCATCACGTTGGAGCTCAGTACCGAATTGCGAACCGTCGCCGCGGACAGGATGGATCCGGCACCGACCACCGATTCCTGTGCCAGACCGCCCTTGACGAACTTGGCCGGCGCGAGGTTCTCGGCGCCACCGCGGATGGGCCAGCGCCGGTTGTAGAGGTTGAACACCGGGTGCACCGACACCAGGTCCATGTGCGCGTCGTAGAACGCGTCGATCGTCCCCACATCGCGCCAGTACCCGCGGTCCCGGTCCGTGGCACCCGGCACCACGTTGTTCTTGAAGTCGTACACCGAGGCGACCCCGGCGTCGACGAGCGCGGGAATGATGTCCCCGCCCATGTCGTGGTCGGAGTCCGAGTTCTCGGAGTCGGCCCGGATGGCGTCGACGAGAACCTTCGTGGTGAACACGTAGTTACCCATCGACGCGAAGGTGACGTTGGGATCGTCGGGGGTCCCGGGCGGATGCGCCGGCTTCTCCAGGAACTGAGTGATCCGGCCGGATTCGTCGCTGTCGATGCAGCCGAAGGCGTACGCCTCGCTGCGGGGCACCCGGATGCCGGCGACGGTGACGCCGGCGCCGGAGTCGATGTGATGCTGGACCATCTGCTCGGGGTCCATCCGGTACACGTGGTCGGCACCGAAGACGACGATGTACTCGGGGTCCTCGTCGTACACGAGGTTGAGCGACTGGAAGATCGCATCGGCACTGCCCGTGTACCACCGTGGCCCGAGCCGCTGCTGCGCCGGGACCGGGGTGATGTACTCGCCGGCGAACCCGGATAACCGCCAGGTCTGGGAGATGTGCCGGTCCAGGGAGTGCGACTTGTACTGGGTGAGCACGCAGATCCGCAGGTAACCGGCGTTCACGAGGTTGCTCAGCACGAAATCGATGAGCCGGTACGCGCCGCCGAAAGGGACGGCGGGCTTGGCGCGGTCAGCGGTGAGCGGGTACAGGCGTTTACCCTCGCCACCGGCGAGCACGATCCCGAGCACATGTGGCTGACTCCTCACACCAGTCAACCTATCCGGCGTCCACCGGCCGCCGCCAGCGTTGCAGGCAAACGCCCGGCGCCGCTGGCCGGAAACGGGTTCCGGCGGTTACGTTTAGCCGGTGCGGGTCGCGATGATGACGAAGGAATATCCCCCGGAGATCTACGGCGGCGCGGGTGTCCACGTGACCGAGCTGGTCTGCCACCTGCGCGCGCTGTGCGAGGTGGACGTCCACTGCATGGGCAGGCCGCGCGACGGCGCCGTCGTCCACGACCCGGACGCGGACCTGTCCGCCGCCAATCCCGCCCTGCGCACACTGTCGGCGGAGCTGCGGATGGCGAACGGCGCGGGTGGCGCCGACGTCGCACACTCGCACACCTGGTACACCGGTCTCGCCGGGCACCTCGCGGGCGCTCTCTACGACATCCCGCACGTCGTCACGGCGCACTCGCTCGAGCCGCGTCGGCCCTGGAAGGCCGAGCAGCTGGGTGGCGGATACCGGATCTCGTCGTGGTCCGAACGCAACGCGATGGAACACGCCGACGCGATCATCGCGGTCAGCGCCGGAATGCGGGCCGACGTGCTCGACACCTACCCGGCGATCGATCCCGCCCGAGTGCACGTGGTGCACAACGGGATCGACACGGACGTCTGGTACCCCGGCCCGGCAGACGCCGGCGCCACCTCGGTACTCGCCGCGCACGGCATCTCGCTCGAGCGGCCGATCGCGGTCTTCGTCGGACGCATCACACGACAGAAGGGACTTGCCCACCTCGTCGCCGCCGCGCACCGGTTCGATCCCTCGATCCAGTTGGTGCTGTGCGCGGGCGCGCCCGACACGGCGGAACTGGCGGAGGAGACGGAGCGGGAGGTCGCCCGCCTCGCCGCGGCGCGAGACGGAGTGTTCTGGATCCGCGACATGCTACCCACCGCCCAGGTACGCGAAATACTTTCCGCCGCGACGGTTTTCGTGTGCCCGTCGGTCTACGAGCCGCTGGGGATCGTGAACCTGGAGGCGATGGCGTGCGCCACGGCGGTGGTCGCCTCGGACGTCGGCGGAATCCCGGAGGTGGTGCAGGACGGTGTCACCGGACGCCTCGTGCACTACAACTCGTACGAGGTGGAGGCCTTCGAACACGCGCTCGCCGACGCGGTCAACGCGGTGGCCGCCGATGCCGGCGCGGCAGCACGAATGGGCCGTGCGGGACGCGCCCGTGCAACGGCCGAGTTCTCGTGGGCCCGGGTGGCGCAGCAGACGCTGGAGGTCTACCGGGACGTACTCGCTCGCCGATAGCTCGAGACCACGACCGACGCGGTCACCGGGAACTGTTCGGGCAGAGCGGCGATCGCCCCGGCGCGCCGCTCGGGGGGCAGATGGCGAGCGGAGGGCCCCATTCCGACGAGGTGGTCGACGTCGCGATGCGACAGCGGCATGGTGACCTCGACGGGCGTGCGGTGGACCCGCTCGAAACGTCCCGCCAGCGTCTCGCCGAGGCGCTCGACCTTGCGGTCGTCGACGCGCACCATGCCGAGCAGGTCGACCAGTTCGCGCAGGTGGCGGTCGGTGGGGGTGAGCACGACGAGGACTCCGCCGTCGCCGAGGACGCGGTCGATCTCGGCAGCGTTGCGCGGCGCGAAGATCGACAGCACGTGGGTGAGGACCCCGTCCAGCACCGGCAGTTGCCGCCACACGTCGGCGACGACCGCCGCGGCCCGCGGGTGCGATCGCGCCAGCCGGCGCGCCGCCGGTTTGGAGACGTCCAGTCCGATACCTCGAGCGGTCGGCGCCGCATCGAGCACGCGGGCGAGATAGTGACCGGTTCCCGCGCCCACTTCCAGAATCCGCGGTTCGACGTCGTCCGGGGTGGACTGCACGACAGCGTCGGCCACCGCCGCCATCAGCGGGTCGAAGTGACCGGCGTCGAGGAATTCGCAGCGGTCCGCAACCATCTCGGGGCTGTCGCCGGTGAACTTGCTGGGGGCGCCGGTCAGCAGCGTGACGTAGCCCTGCCGGGCCACGTCGAAGCTGTGGCCACGCGGGCAGACCAGGGTCCGATCCACCGGGTCGAGCCCGTCACCACACTGAGGGCACGCGAGGAGCGCACTCACATCCGCCAGCACCGGTACCGCCGTGCCCTTTCCGCCAGATCCGTCGTTCGAGCCACCGCGCGACGATCGCCACACAGGCATCGGCCGGGTTGTCTCACTGACAATCGTGAGCCGACCCGGCCGAGACACCGCGGAGGGATGCACCGATCAGCTGGTGACACCCTTGAGTTCGTCCCCCAGCGCCGCAGCCTCTTCCGGGGTCAGTTCGACGACCAGACGTCCACCGCCCTCGAGTGGAACCCTCATGACGATTCCTCGTCCCTCTTTGGTTGCCTCGAGGGGACCGTCCCCGGTCCGGGGCTTCATGGCCGCCATCCTCTGCTCCCTCCAAATCTGCGCCGGACTCCGCTAGCGCCTCGGGTTACCGTTTGCCCCGCCAGCAATTAGCGAGGCTCCTGGTCCATTCTTCCCTATCGAGTGGGTTGCCGGGTAGCTGAGGCACAAAACCCCTCGAATCCGGCGCCCTCACGAGCCCGGTTCGACCCAGCACGACGCGAGGTGATCGTCCACCATCCCGGTGGCCTGCATGAGCGCATACGCAGTGGTAGGGCCCACGAAACGGAAGCCGCGACGCTTCAGCTCCTTCGCCATCGCCGTGGACTCGGGGGTGACGGCCGGAACGTCCTCGACTCGGTCCAGGCGCCTGGCGCGCCGCGGCGGTGCGAACGACCACAGCAGCGTGTCGAGGTCCGTGCCGGACAGGTCGAGGACGGCGCGCGCGTTCCCGATGACGGCCTCGATCTTCGCGCGGTTGCGGACGATCCCGGCATCGCCCAGCAGACGTTCGACGTCTGCCTCGCGGTAGACGGCCACTCTTTCGGGGTCGAACCCGTCGAAGGCCTTCCGGAACGCTTCGCGCTTGCGCAGGATCGTGATCCACGACAGTCCCGACTGGAACGCCTCCAGGCACAGGCGCTCGAACAGCTCGTCGCGGCCGTGCAGCGGCTGCCCCCACTCGAGGTCGTGGTAGTCGGTGTAGAGCCGGGAGCCTGCGGAGTCGACCGCCCACGGGCAGCGCGACCGCTCGTCGAGCGTCATCGTGGCACCTCCGGGTCCCCCGCTTGGCCGGCGGCACCGGCACCCGCGTCACGGGCCGCCAATTGTGCTCGCAGCGAGTCGATTTCCCGACCCAGGCGGTCCAGCGCCCAGTCGACCTCGCTCGCCTTGTAGCCGCGCAACGTCTGCTGGAACCGCAACGCCTTCACGTCCGCCGCGGTGACGTCCTCCGCAGGCAGCACCGTCGCGGTGGTCCCCGGCGGCAGCGGCGGCAATTCCTCGGAACGACCGAACACGGCGCTCGCGCCGAGGAAGAGCAGGCCACCGACGAGCACCATGACCAACAGGTAGATCAGGACCGTCAGCATGCCCCGATCCTGTCACGAACCCCCGACACCGGCCGTCAGGAGTGAGCGGTCACGGCCGGACCGTGCTCATCGGCGGCCGATCGGCCAGCGAAACGTCCGTGTACGCCGGCACGAACGAGTCGCCGTCCACCAGGAACTGGGTCAGTCCGGCACCCGTGTCGTCGACGCCGCAGCGCCGCAGCATCGTGCCGATGATCTGCCGGCTCATCACCCCGAGTTCGGACAGCGGCCGGTTGCGGTGCTTGCGCACCCCCAGGTTGACCTGGCCGATGGCGCCGAGGCCGAGGCGGTCGTAGGTGTCGAGCAGCAGTCCGATCTCGACCCCGTAGCCGGGCGCGAACGGTACCGACGACAGCAGCTCGCGAGTACCGGCGTACTCACCGCCCAGAGGCTGCAGAACGCACGTGAGTTCGGGGCGCAGCGCCGCCAGCATGGGTCGGGCGACCAGTTCGGTGACGCGTCCACCGCCGTTGGCGTCCTCGGTGCCGCTGACTCGCAGCGGCCGGCGGTAATAGCCCTTGACCAGGTGGATGCCGTCGACCGTGAGCAGCGGACCCAGCAACTTCGGGACGAACGCGGGGTCCGGTTCCACGAGGTCGGAGTCGACGAAGGCGATCAGGTCTCCGGTGCTCGCGGCAATCGACCGCCACAGCACCTCCCCCTTGCCCGCGACCGGAGGCAGGCCCGGCACGGCGTCCTCCCGGCTGATCACCGTCGCACCGGCGGCCGCGGCCCGCTCGGCCGTGGCGTCGCTCGAGCCGGAGTCGAGCACGATCAGTTCGTCGACCAGGCCTCCCAACAGCGGGTGGATGGTGTCGACGACTCCGGCGACGGTCTTCTCCTCGTCGAGCGCGGGCAGAACCACGGACACGGTCCGTCCGGCCTTGGCGCGCTCGAGCTCGGCGATGCTCCACTCCGGGTGATCCCAGCTGTTCGCGTCCGTCCACGTGCGTGACGCCTCGGTGATGCTCATGCCAACCCCCGTACGGTGCGGACGGGCTGCCGTGTTCCCATGATCGCGGCGACCATGTCGACCACCCGACGGGTCGAGGCAACCTCGTGGACGCGGAACACGCGGGCGCCGCCGGCCGCCGCGAGAGCGGTGGCCGCCAGAGTGCCCTCCAACCTGTCCGCCAGTTCCACTCCTAGAGTCTCCCCGACGAAATCCTTGTTGCTCAGGGCCATCAGGACAGGCCATCCGGTGTTAACGAGATCTTCCACGCGGCGCAACAATTCGAGTCCGTGGAAGGTGTTCTTCCCGAAATCGTGAGTCGGGTCGACGAGGATCGAGTCGGATTTCACCCCCAGCGCGGTGGCGTGCTCTGCCGCTCGCACCACCTCGTCGACGACGTCGGCGACCACATCGGCGTACCGCACGCGATGCGGCCGCGTACGCGGGACCGCGCCCCCGGTGTGCGAGCAGACTATGCCGGCGCCCAGTTCCGCGGCGACCTCCACCAGACCCGGGTCCGCGCCCGCCCACGTGTCGTTGATGAGGTCGGCGCCCTCGGCGCACGCAAGGCGCGCGACCTCGCTGCGCCACGTGTCGACACTGATGATGACGTCCGGATAGCGCGCGCGGATCGCCTCGACGAACGGGACCACCCGACGGGTCTCCTCGGCGGCGTCCACCAGCGTGCCCGGTCCGGCCTTCACCCCTCCGATGTCGACGAGGTCCGCCCCCTCGTCCACCGCGCGGTCGACGGCTGCCATCGCCGCTTCGTCGGAGAAGGTCGCGCCGCGGTCGTAGAACGAGTCGGGGGTGCGGTTGACGATCGCCATGACGAGGGCACGATCGGTCGCGACCGGCCTGCCGCACAACGTGGGCAGGACGTGACCGGGTGCCCAGGGGGCCGAGGTCACCGAATCGTTGTCGGAGGCGGGGCGCGGTGCCATGCCCCCATGTTCGCATGACCGACGTCTCACTACGCCCCGGGAGCGGTCCCGTCGGCCACCTCACGCACGTACCCGTCGTACGCGGGCCGGTATCCGTCCCTACGACCCGCCAGCACGTAGAGCCGCTCGACATCCGACGAGTACGCCTCCTCCCGCAGTTCCACCTTGCGGCTCTTGAACGTCGAGGTCGTCTCGAGGGAGTCGACGACGCGCACGAAGAGGGGGACCGCATACGACGGCAGCCGGTCGAACAGGTGCGCGGCCAGCCGGGCACCGTCGAGTTCGTGTCCGTCCCGGAGCGTCACCGCGGCCATGCCGGCCTTGCCGTCCGCGCCCGGGACCGCGACGCCGTACACCACCGACTGCTCGATCGCCGGGTGCGCCGACATCGCGCCCTCGACCTCGGTCGTCGCGACGTTCTCCCCCTTCCAGCGGAAGGTGTCGCCCAGCCGGTCGACGAAGGCGACGTGCATGAAACCCTGGTCGCGGACGAGGTCACCGGTGTCGAACCAGCAGTCGCCGTCCTTGAAAGCGTCTCGGACGAGCTTGCTTTCGGTGGCCTCGGGGTCGGTGTAGCCGTCGAAGGGCGCCCGGTCGGTGACCTTGGACAGCAGCAGGCCCACCTCGCCGACGCGGACGCGGCGCAGCCGCCCGTCCTGCGCACGTCGTGCCCGCCCGGTGTCCTGGTCGTACTCGACCACCGCGTGCGGCAGAGGGCAGACGCCGGCGGTGCGCTCGACGCCGAGCGCGTTGACGAACGCGATGTTGCATTCGCTGGCGCCGTAGAACTCGGCGACGCGGTCGATCCCGAAGCGCTCGGTGAACTCGGTCCAGATCTCCGGCCGGAGCCCGTTACCCACCATGAGCCGAATCCCGTTGTCGCGGTCCGACGGTCGCTCGGGTTGGTTGAGCAGGTAGCGGCACACCTCGCCGATGTAGACGAACGCGGTGGCACCGTTGAGCTTCGCGTCGTCCCAGAATCGCGACGCGGAGAAGGCACGGGCGATGGCGAACGTGGCACCCGACGACAGGACCGACGAGAGCGAGACCGTGAGGGCGTTGTTGTGATAGAGCGGAAGCGCGCAGTACAGGGTGTCGTTGCGGCGCAGCCGGACTCCCATCGCCCCGAGCCCGGACATGCTCTTGAGCCACCGGAAATGGCTCATCAGACTGGCCTTGGGCATCCCCGTCGTGCCGGACGTGAAGATGTAAAACGCGCGCTCCTTGGCCTGGATCTGCTCGCACACAGCAGGATTCGACGGGTCGGCACTTTCGGCGAGCTCGTCCAGCTTGCCCGCGGACAGCACCGTGTCCCCGTGCGGCGCCCCCGACAGCGACGAGATCGCCTCGTCGCACTCCTCCCCCACGACGAGGACCCGACTGTCGAGCAACGACAGGCTGTGTGCGAGGACCTCGCCCCGCTGATTGTGGTTCAGCATGCCGGCGACGGCACCGAGTTTGACGGCCGCGAGGGTGAGCAGCAACGTCTCGGGACGGTTCTTCATCAGGATCCCGACCACGTCGCCGCGCTCGACGCCCTGCTGGACGAGCACGTCGGCGTAGCGGTTCACCCGCTCGTTCGCCTGCCGATAGCTGATCGAGGCCCCGTCGAACCGGATGAACGGCCGATCCGGCTGGCGTCGCGCCAGGTCCTGGAAGACACGGCCGATGGATTCGCGCGCATCCGGCTTGCGGGTGAGGCCGAGTGCGCCGCGAGCCAGGCTCGGAATCTCCGTCGCCATGCGTGGCAGTTGCAGCGCCAACTGCACCAGACCGATCGTCGAAGCGGCGGCGTCTGAACTCATCGGCATCCTTGTCGGGAGGGGACGGGTCGTTTCTTACTTCACAGTAACCTTTGTGACCCGTCCCCGGAACCCCTGGAGCGGCACCGCTTTCACCCCGCGCACGCGTCCAGTGCCGTCTCGACGTCTCCCGTCACGATCAGACCGTCCAGCGCACGTTGCGCCACGAACCCTTGCGGCTTCAGGCTTTCGAGCCACTCGAGCAGGCCCCGGAAGTGATCGACGGGGTCGAGCATCACCACCGGCTTCTCGTGCATCCCGAGGTATCCGGCGGTCCACGTCTCGAACAGTTCCTCGAGCGTGCCGATACCGCCGGGCAACGTGACGAAGGCGTCCGCCCGGTCCTCCATGATCTTCTTGCGCTCACGCATCGTGTCCGTGACGATCAGCTCGTCGGCGTCGACGTCCGCAACCTCCTTGTGCACGAGCGCCTTCGGGATCACGCCGACGGTCCACGCGCCGGCCTCACGCGCCGCAGTGGCGACAGCGCCCATCATCGACACGTTGCCGCCGCCGGAGACCAGCTGCCACCCGCGGCGCCCGATCGCCGCGCCCACCTCGGACGCCAGCCGCAGGAACTTCTCGTCGACGGGCCCGGACGCGCAGTACACGCACACGGCGAACTTCCCGGCAGTCCTGTCCTCGTTCACCATTCGTCCTCGTCTCCCAGAAGTGCGGCCTCGTCCACGCCCTGCTGCGACTCCACGACGATGCGGACCACCTCGTCGATGCTGTCGGTGACGTGGATGAGGTCGATGTCGCCGGGCGAGATCTTGCCGGACCGTTCGAGGGCACTGCGCAGCCAGTCCATCAGCCCGGACCAGAACTCCGTCCCGACCAGGACGATCGGGAATCTCGTGATCTTGCGCGTCTGGACCAGGGTGAGCGCCTCGAACAGCTCGTCCAGCGTCCCGAACCCGCCCGGCAGACAGATGAACGCCTGCGAGTACTTGACGAACATCGTCTTGCGCGCGAAGAAGTACCGGAAGTTGATGCCCAGGTCGACCCAGTCGTTCAGGCGCTGCTCGAAGGGGAGCTCGATGCCGAGCCCGATCGAGTAGCCCCCGTTCTCGCTGGCCCCGCGGTTGGCTGCCTCCATCACCCCCGGGCCGCCGCCGGTGATGACCGCGAAGCCGGCGTCCACCAGTGAGGCAGCGAGGTCGTGCGCCGTCGCGTACTCGGCGGAATCCTCGGGTGTGCGGGCCGAGCCGAACATCGTGACCGCACGAGGCACCTCCGCGAGCGCCCCGAAGCCCTCGATGAACTCGCTCTGGATCCGCAGGACCCGCCACGGGTCGGTGTGCACCCAGTCGGTCGGTCCACGCTGATCGAGCAGTCTGCGGTCGGCGTTCGTCGACTCGGCCTTGCGATCGCGCCGCAGCATGACCGGACCGCGGTGTTTCACCGTCGAACTGTCGGGTCGGGCGGCGCCGGTCTTCCTGTCAGGTGCCATGCGGCCCAGGCTAGGCGTTCACGCACTCAGGTATCCACGCAGCACATGCGCCACGTCGGTGATCTGCTGGACCGGCACGTGCTCGTCCCGCTTGTGCGCGAGGTTCGGGTCGCCCGGGCCGTAGTTGACCGCCGGGATCCCCAGCGCCGAGAACCGGGAGACGTCGGTCCAGCCGTACTTGGCGCGGAACTGCCCGCCCGCGGCGGCGATCAGTGCGGCCGCGGCGGGGTTGGCGAGTCCCGGCAGCGCGCCGGGCGAACTGTCGGTCACCTCGAACCCGAGTTCCAGGCCGGCCAGCGCCGACGCGTCGAACACCTCGCGCACGTGGTCGATCGCCTGATCGACACTGCGGTCGGGCGCGAACCGGAAGTTGACGTCCATTTCCGCGGCGTCCGGCACGACGTTGCCGGCCACCCCACCCGAGATCCGCACCGCGGACAGGCCCTCGCGGTAGACACACCCGTCGATGTCCACGGACCGGGCCTCGTACGCCGACAGCCGCTCGAGCACGGGGGCGAACTTGTGAATGGCGTTGTCGCCCAGCCAGGATCGGGCCGAATGCGCCCGCACGCCCGACGTGCTCAGCCGCACCCGGAGGGTGCCCTGGCAGCCCGCTTCGATGAGTCCGCCGGTGGGCTCGCCGAGGATCGCGACGTCGGCGCGCAGCCAGTCCGGCAACTCGCGTTCGATCCGGCCGAGACCGTTGTACTGTGCGGCGATCTCCTCGCAGTCGTAGAACACCAGCGTGAGGTCGTGCGCCAGGTCGGCGACGGTCGCCGCGAGGTGCAGGAACACCGCGTCACCGGACTTCATGTCGACGGTGCCGCAACCGTGCAGCAGATCGCCGCGCTCGTCCACCGTGCGCCGGCTCGGGACGTTGTCGGCGATCGGCACGGTGTCGAGGTGGCCGGCCAGCATCACCCGACTGGGCAGGCCCCGGTCGGTGCGGGCCAGCACGGCGTCGCCGTTGCGGATCACCTCGAAGCCCGTGGTCTGCTCCCGCAGCGCCTCCTCGACCGCGTCGGCGATTGCGCGTTCGTCGTGCGACACGCTCGGAATGTCCACGAGCGCCGCGGTGAGATCGATGGGGTCGGCATGCAGATCGAGGAGACTCACGTCTCCAGGTTAGGCGCTGCCACCTCCGCGCCCCCGACCGGTCGGAACGCGCGCATGATCACAATCGGACTCACCGGGCAGGAAGCCTGCCGCCGACTCGCGTAACCTGTGCACCCGTGAGTGCACAGGGAGCATCTGCAGTAGGCGTCGCCAACGTGACCGAGTCGGGCACGGTCCTCGACACCTGGTACCCCGCCCCCGAACTGGGCGAGTACGAGGACAACGGAACCGTCGCGCTCGAGGGCACCGACATTCCGTCGGACCTCGCGCTGCTGGCCGGTCACGACGAGGCCCGTGAGGTCAAGCAGGTCGTGGTCCGCACCACGATCACCGACCTGTCGGCCCCGCCGGTCGACGCGCACGACGCCTACCTGCGTCTGCATCTGCTGTCGCACCGTCTGGTGCAGCCGCACGGCGTGAACCTCGACGGCCTCTTCGGCCTGCTGGCCAACGTCGTGTGGACCAACTTCGGCCCCTGCGCGGTCGACGGTTTCGAGCTGGTCCGCTCCCGCCTGCGCATCCGCGGCGCGGTCACCGTCTTCGGCGTGGACAAGTTCCCCCGGATGGTCGACTACGTCGTCCCGTCGGGCGTGCGCATCGCCGACGCCGACCGGGTCCGCCTCGGCGCCCACCTCGCGAGCGGCACCACCGTCATGCACGAGGGCTTCGTGAACTTCAACGCCGGCACGCTCGGCAGCTCGATGGTCGAGGGCCGCATCTCGGCGGGTGTCGTCGTCGGTGACGGCTCCGACGTCGGTGGCGGCGCGTCGATCATGGGCACCCTGTCAGGTGGCGGCAAGCAGGTCATCGCCGTCGGCGAGCGTTGCCTGCTCGGCGCCAACGCCGGCCTGGGCATCTCGCTCGGCAACGACTGCGTCGTCGAGGCCGGTCTGTACATCACCGCGGGCACCAAGGTCACCGGCCCGGACGGCACCGTCGTCAAGGCGGCCGATCTCAGTGGCCGGTCCAACATCCTGTTCCGCCGCAATTCCGTCTCCGGCGCCGTCGAGGTGGTGCCGTGGAAGGGCACGGGCGTCGAACTGAACGCTGCCCTGCACGCAAACGACTGATTCGGATTCTGTGAGCTCCACCGACACTCCCGTTCGACTAGGGCACGGCCTCAAGGTCCGTCATCTCACGATGATGGGCCTGGGGTCGGCCATCGGCGCCGGCCTGTTCCTCGGCACCGGTGTCGGGATCGCGAAAGCGGGCCCCGCGGTCCTCGTCTCCTATCTGATCGCCGGCTTCGTCGTCGTGTGTGTGATGCGCATGCTCGGCGAGATGGGCGCCGCTCTGCCCGCCAGCGGATCGTTCTCGCACTACGCGCGCATCGGGATCGGCGAATGGGCCGGCTTCGTCATGGGCTGGCTGTACTGGTTCATGCTGATCATGGTGCTGGGCGCCGAGATCACCGGCGCCTCCGCGATCGTCAACGACTGGCTGCCCGGCGTACCACAGTGGGTGATCGCGCTGGTGTTCGTCACCTTCTTCGCCGTCGTCAATCTGGCGAAGGTCAGCAACTTCGGCGAGTTCGAGTTCTGGTTCGCGGCCCTCAAGGTCGCCGCCATCATCGGCTTCCTCGTGGTGGGCGTCCTGCTGGTCTTCGGTCTGCTGCCGGACACCGATCCCGTCGGATTCACGAACCTGCTCGGTGAGGGTGGGTTCATGCCGAACGGGTTCAGCGGTATCGCGGCGGGCCTGCTGGTGGTCGCCTTCGCGTTCGGTGGCATCGAGATCGTCACCATCGCGGCCGCCGAGTCCGAGAACCCCGAACGATCGATCGCGACCGCCGTCCGCACCGTCATGTGGCGGATCAGCGTCTTCTACATCGGCGCCATCGGCATCATGGTTCTGGTCCTGCCGTGGAACGATCCCGAACTGCAGGACGGTCCCTTCGTCGCCGTGCTCGAGCGGGCGAACATGCCTTACGTCTCCGGGTTGATGGAACTGGTCGTGGTGATCGCGCTGCTGTCGGCGTTCAACGCGAACGTCTACGGCACCTCGCGGATGGCGTTCTCCCTCGCCCGGCGCAACGACGGGCCCGCGGCCCTCGCGAAGCTGTCCAAGACGGGCGTCCCCACCAACGCGGTGCTGCTGTCGGTGTTCTTCGGTTTCGTGAGCGTGCTGCTGAACTGGCTGCTGCCGGACGATCTGCTCGGCATCCTGCTCAACGCCGTCGGCGCGGCGCTGCTGGTGATCTGGGTGTTCATCGTCATCGCGCACCTGCGACTGCGCCCGAAGCTCGAGCGGGAGGGCAAGCTGACGGTCCGGATGTGGCTGTTCCCCTACCTGAGCTACCTCACGCTGGTCCTGCTGGCCGGGTTCGTGGTGCTGATGGCGTTCGACGAGGACGCCCGGAAACAGCTGATCTCCACCGCGGTGCTGTTCCTCGTGATCCTCGCGCTCGGGTTGCTCACGCAGCGGCACCGGGCGCGCAAGTCCTCGGCTCTCGCGGAGTCGGACGCCCAGCTGTAGCCCGCGGCATCTGTAGCATGCGCAATCCTCGGGCGAGTTCACACACTCCTTGTCGGCATCACACCCGCGTTCTGCAGGGAACAGGTGTGTGATGCCGGCAGAAGGTGTGTGCCGTTGCGGCGTGGTGTCCCGCAAGAACGGGCACATCGGGCGCTCCCGCGGCGTAGGGTCGGCGCACACCGACCCCTCTGCCAGTAGGAGTTCCCTTGAGCTTCATCCTCGTCGAACGGCCGCGTGAGCACGTCGCGCTGGTGACCCTCAACCGTCCGGAGCGGATGAACGCGATGGCGTTCGACGTGATGCTGCCGTTCCGCGAGGCACTCGACGCCATCAGCAACGACACCTCGGTCCGGGCCGTCGTGATCACCGGTGCGGGCCGGGGTTTCTGTTCGGGCGCCGACCAGCGATCGGCCGGCCCCATCCCCCACATCGAGGGGCTGACCCGACCGACGATCGCGCTCCGCTCGATGGAGTTGCTCGACGACGTCATCCTGACGCTGCGCCGCATGCACCAGCCGGTGATCGCGGCGGTCAACGGCGCGGCGATCGGCGGCGGACTGTGCCTGTCGCTGGCCGCGGACATCCGGCTCGCCGCTCCCGAGGCCTACTTCCGCGCGGCCGGGATCAACAACGGCCTCACGGCGAGCGAACTCGGACTGAGCTACCTGCTGCCGCGGGCGATCGGATCGTCGCGGGCGTTCGAGATCATGCTGACCGGCCGCGACGTCGACGCCGACGAGGCCGCACGCATCGGGCTCGTGTCCCGCGTCGTGGCGCAGGAGGATCTTCTCGAGGAGGCGTTCGACATGGCGCAGCGGATCGCCATGTTCTCGCGGCCCGGCGTCGAACTCACCAAGCGCACCCTGTGGTCGAGCCTCGACGCGTCGTCGATGGCGCAGCACATGAACCAGGAAGGACTCGGCCAGTTGATGATCCGACTGATGACCGACAACTTCGAGGAAGCCACCCTCGCCCGCAAGGAGAAGCGGGACCCGGTCTTCCGCGACAGCCGCTAGATCGCGGAGATCTCGTACGCGGCCTCCGCCTTCCGGAACTGCGCCTCGAGGCGAGGCCAACGCTCCTCCGACCCGAACTCGATGCGCGCCCGCGCGAACTGCTCTCGCGCACCGATCACGTCGCCCGACGCCAGCCGGTACCGGAACACGTCGAAGTCGATGTCGGAGTCCGCGGCTCGGGCGACGGCGTCCGGGCCGTCGAGCTCACCCAGCACGTCCAGCGCGGCGACGAGCGCGGCGCGCAGTTGCTCGGCGACGGCCGAGACGTCGGTGTCGGCGGTCACCGTGACGTGTGGTCCGATCCCGGGTGCGAGGTGTTCGATCCTGCGCCGGAACTGGCAGTCGACCTCCTTCGGGCGTTCCTGCGGAACCCGTCCGACGACCCGGGCGAACTCCGCCGAGTAGACGCCGCAGTTGACGTAGAAGCGGATCGACTCGTGACTGTTCCCGGCCGACCGTTGGAGGTTGACGACGTCGGTCAACCCGCCGCGATCGCGGGTGAAGGTCAGCTTCTGCTTCCTGAACCCGTGTGCCTTCAGCAGCGGAGCGATACCGGTGCCGACCACGGACGAGAACGCCCGCTCGGCGGATTCGGAGGTCATGACGCCATCGTTCCAGACCCACGCGTCGCCCTCGGGGACTTCGGGGACCATGGAGGCCCTGCCCGCTTGACCCGTTAAGGTTTCGGCCTTAAAGTCTGCGATGTGACCCAGAACACGTCCCGCAGGGCGATGCTCGTGGCTGCCGAACGGATCGTCGCCGAACGCGGTATGCCCGCACTCACACTCAAGGACGTCCAGCTCGCGGCCAATCAGGCCAACAAGTCGGCCGCCAAGTACCACTTCGGTTCTCGCGACGGCCTCATCGAGGCGCTCGTCGAACTCCGCATGACGCCGGTCAACGCACGACGGCAGGAACTGCTGGACGAGATCGGGCGGTTCGGGGGCCCGCCGACGGTTCGGCAGGCCGTCGAGGCACTCGTCCGCCCGCTGGCAGCGGAGACGCTCGGCCGACCCGGGAGCCGGTACGCGCGCTTCCTCGTCCAGGCCCTGTTCGACCCCGCGCTCGCGGACATGATCCAGAAGCACCTGCGGGCCGAGACCTACCGGCGAGTGCACCACCTGCTGATCGATCTCTGCCCGACACGCGGTGACATCGCGAAGTGGCGCGCGGACACCGTCGTCACGCTCGGAATGACCACTCTTGCAGCACACGAGGGCCGCGACCGCACGCAGCAGCAGACCGCCGCGATCGTCGCGGATCTGGTCGACACGTGCGTCGCGGTGCTCGAGGCCCCCACATCCGTTCCACACAGCACTCCAGATTCGACGGAACACACCGATCCCCAAGGAGTTTCGCTATGACCGCTTCCGCAAATCCCGACATCTTCCGGACCTTCATCGAACCGCGTCCGACGGACCCCCTCTACGCAGTCGGCCCGCTCGTCGCACGACGCACCACCGAGAGCGCCGACGACCGACCCTACGAATTGTTCTCGCTCACACCGAAGACCCCGACCATCGGCGCCGAGGTGTCCGGGATCCGGCTGACCGGCGACCTGTCCGACGACGTGCTCGCGGAACTGCGACGCGCACTGCTCGAGTGGAAGGTCCTGTTCTTCCGTGACCAGGACATCGACCGTGCCGATCATCGTGCATTCGCCGCCCGCTGGGGTGAACTCGAGCAGCACCCCTTCTTCAAGTACACCCAGCCCGGCCAGAGCGATGCGGACGTCGCGACCCTGGCGAAGGACGCGATGGCCGCCGGTGTCGAGAACATGTGGCACAACGACGTGACGTGGCACGAATTTCCTTCGTTCGCAGCGGTCCTGCGCGGCGTCGAGGTACCGGACGTGGGTGGAGACACGCTGTGGGCCGACACGGGCGCCGCATACGATCTGCTCCCGGAGGATCTCCGCGCGCGCATCGACCATCTCGAGGCCGAGCACGATTGGATCAACTCGTTCGGCCGCGGGATGCCGGCCGAGACCGTCGAGATGCTCCGTCCGGTCTTCCCGCCCGTGGTCCACCCCGTGGTCCGCGTCATCCCCGAGACCGGACGCCGCGTGCTGTTCGTCAATTCCGTGTTCACACAACGCATCGTCGGCGTGTCCGAGGAGGAGTCGAACGAGATCCTGCGCGCGCTCTACCGGCACGTCCAGCGTCCGGAGTTCCAAGTGCGGCTGCACTGGAGCCCCGACACGATCGCGTTCTGGGACAACCGCACCTGCCAGCACTACGCGTCGAGTGACTACTTCCCCGCACGTCGGGTGATGGACCGGATCTCGATCGTGGGCGACAAGCCGGTGGGTGTCACAGCCTGACGCTCACTCCTCCGGCCCGACGCGAACCACCAGTTTGCCGAAGTTCTTGCCGTGCAACATCCCCAGGAACGCCGACGGCGCATTGTCCAGTCCATGCACGACGTCCTCCCGGTACTTCAGCCGGCCTTCGGCGATCCACCGGGAGGCGTCGCGTTCGAAATCCGCGTACATCTCCGCGACGAACTCGGACTGGATGAACCCGCGCACCGTCAGACTCTTCGTGAGCACGAGCCCCATGAACGCCGGCAACCGGTCCGGCCCCTCCGGAGTGGTCGCGGCGTTGTACTGGGAGACCAACCCGCACACCGGGATCCGGGCGTAGAGGTTGAGCAGCGGCAGGACTGCCGCGGTGACCTGCCCGCCGACGTTCTCGAAGTAGACGTCCACGCCGTCCGGAACCGCGGCACGCAACCGGTCGGCGAAATCCGTTGCCCGGTGGTCGACGGCGGCGTCGAACCCGAGTTCGTCGCGCACGTACGCGCACTTGTCGGGGCCGCCGGCGATGCCGACGGCACGGGCGCCGTGGATCTGCGCGATCTGCCCGACCGCAGAGCCCACCGGCCCGGCCGCGGCCGCCACCACGACGGTCTCCCCGGCCTGCGGGCGGCCGATCTTCAGCAGCCCCGAATACGCCGTGAATCCGGGCATTCCGAGCACGCCGAGCGCGGTGGACAGCGGGGCACGGTCCGGGTCGAGGGGCCGGACGGTGTCACCGTCGACCACGGCGTGCGTCTGCCACCCGGTGTATCCGAGGACGTAGGTGCCGGCGGCGATGCGCGGGTTCCGTGACTCGAGAACCCGGGAGACCGTCCCACCGACCATGACGTCGCCCACCTCTACGGGATCGGCGTAGGACTCGGCAGCGCTCATCCGGCCCCGCATGTACGGGTCCAGCGACAGATAGACGGTGCGCAAGAGCACCTGGCCATCGGACAGGTCGGGCAATTCGACTGTCTCCGTGCGGAAGTTGTCCGCAGTCGGCTCTCCGTGCGGTCGTGACGCGAGGACGATTCTGGTGCTCGTGACAGCGCTCATACCCCGACGGTACGCCCGCCCCCGGTCGGCGGGGATAGGGTCGAAGGGAACCGGCCGGCGCCCGATTCGGCCGCACGAGAGCCTGGAGGTTTCATGACGGACATTCGGAAGGTCACCGTACTGGGCGCGGGAGTTCTGGGTTCCCAGATCGCCTTCCAGACGGCTTTCAAGGGATTCGACGTCACCTCGTACGACATCGACGACAAGGCACTCGACGCCGCGCGCGGTCGCTTCGCCGGCCTGGTCGACACCTATCGGCAGGAGGTTCCCGGCGCCGACGACGGCAGCGCCGCCGCCACCCTGGACCGGCTGACGCTGACGTCCGATCTGGACGCGGCCGTGGCGGACGCCGATCTGGTCATCGAGGCGATCCCGGAGATCCTGTCCCTCAAGCAGGACACGTACCGCAGAATCGGTGCCGCCGCGCCGGAGCGGACCATCTTCGCGACGAACTCGTCGACGCTGTTGCCGAGCGACCTCGCCGAGGCCACCGGCCGTCCCGACCGCTTCCTCGCGCTGCACTTCGCGAACCGGGTGTGGCGGTTCAACACCGCGGAAGTGATGGGCACGGAGCGGACCGATCCCGAGGTGTTCCGCACCGTCGTCGAGTTCGCCACCGAGATCGGCATGGTCCCGATCGAACTGCACAAGGAGAAGTCGGGCTACGTCCTGAACTCGCTGCTGGTGCCGTTCCTCAACTCGGCCGCCGCCCTCGCCGCCGGCGGCTACGCGCAACCGGAGGACGTCGACAAGACCTGGAAGATCGCGACCGGCGCGCCCCTCGGTCCGTTCCAGATATTCGACATCATCGGCCTCACGACGCCGTACAACATCATGTCGCACGGTGACGAGGACGCGCAGAAGCTGGCGGTGTGGCTCAAGGAGAACTACATCGACAAGGGCAAGCTCGGCGTCGCGTCGGGTGAGGGCTTCTACAAATACGACGCCTGACTGCCGGATCGCCGGCAAGCGGGGCGAGGGGCAGGCGCCGATGCGTAGCGGCACCTGTCCCCCGGCCTCCCCTCAGGCCGGGACCGGCCCCATGCCGACTCGACCTCGCCCCGATTCCGGAACCGGCGGCTTCGCCACCCGTGCGCCTTTCCGGTGCCCCCAACTACCAAAAAGGCGCACGGGCGCGCAGCGCCTACAGCAGCTTCTTCTGCACCTTGCCCATCGCATTGCGCGGCAGCGACTCGACCAGGCGGACCTCGCGCGGGCGCTTGTGCACCGAGAGCTGCGACGCGACGTGGTCGATCAGCGCCTGCTCGTCGAGTCCGTCGCCGACGACGAACGCGACGATGCGCTGGCCCAGGTCGGCGTCGGGCAGTCCGACGACGGCGGCCTCCTTGACGCCCGGGTGCCCGAGCAGCGCAGTCTCCACCTCCCCGGCACCGATGCGGTAGCCGCCGGACTTGATGAGGTCGGTGGACTCACGGCCGACGATGCGGTGGAAGCCGCCGGCGTCGATGACCGCGACGTCGCCGGTCTTGAACCAGCCGTCCTCCGTCCACGACTCGGCGGTGGCGTCCGGCCGGTTCAGGTAGCCGTCGAACAGCGTCGCCCCGCGGACCTGCAGGCCGCCGATGGTCTCGCCGTCGTGCGGCACCGGGTCCCCGTGCTCGTCGCGCAGCCGGGTCTCGACGCCGCGTACCGGCACGCCCACCCAGCCGGGTCGGCGTTCACCGTCGACGCGGGTGCTGATCGTCAGCATGGTCTCGCTCATGCCGTAGCGCTCGATCGGGGTGAGCCCGGTGAGCGCGCGCAACCGCTCGAACACCGGGACCGGCAGCGGCGCACTGCCCGACACCAGCAGCCGCGCACCGCTCAGGGCACGGGCCGACGCCTCGTCCTCCACGATTCGGGACCACACGGTGGGCACCCCGAAGAACAGCGATCCATTGGCCCGCGCGGCGTCCGCATACGCCTGCGGCGTCGGTTTGACGGTGTGGACCAGCCGGCTTCCCACCCGCAGCGGGCCGAGGACACCGAGGATCAGCCCGTGCACGTGGAACAGCGGAAGGCCGTGCACCAGAACATCCTTCGACGTCCAGTCCCACGCCTCGGCGAGTGCGTCGATCCCGGCGGCGATCGCGCGCCGGCTGAGCAGCACGCCCTTCGGCGGACCCGTCGTGCCCGACGTGTACAGCACGAACGCGGTGGACGACGGGTGCGGTTCGGGATGGCTGTGCCAGTCGCGGGCGTGCACGCGCACCGGCACCACCGGCAGCGTGGATCCCTCCGGAGCCCGGCCCAGCCACCCCTGCGCCCCGGAGTCGGAAAGGATGTGTTCGAGCTCGGCCGGACCCGAATCCGGCGGAACCGGAACCACCGTGACCCCTGCGAGCAGGCAGCCGACGACGGCGATCACCGTCGCAGGCGTGGGCTCGGCCAGCACCGCCACCACCCGGGCGCCGGCGATGCGCTTGGCCAACGCGCCGGCCGCCCCGAGGATGTCGGTGCGCGAGAGTGCGGTGTCGCCGATTCGGACGGCGTCGGACATGTCGTCGCCGCGCGCGACGGCGAGGGGATTGAGCGAACTGAGCAGCACGACGCTCACTGTCTCACATCGCGCGTCAGCCCCGGGAGAGCGTCGAACGCAGGAAGAACCGAAGGTTCGACGGCCGCTCCGCCAACCGCCGCATGAAGTACCCGTACCACTGCGCGCCGTACGGCACGTAGACCCGGACCCGACGCCCCGCGTCCACCAATCGGGCCTGCTCGAGGTCGCGGATCCCGAACAGCATCTGATGTTCGAAATCGTCTGTTCCCCGCCCGGTTTCGGTGATCAGGCGATCCACCGAGGCGATCATCGCCGGGTCGTGGGTGGCCACCATCGGGTAGCCGTCACCTGCCATGAGGACCCGAAGGCACCGCCGGTACGACGCGTCGACGTCGGCCCGCGACCGGTACGCCACCGACTCCGGTTCGCGGTAGGCGCCCTTGCACAGCCGGATCCGCGATCCGGCGCCCGCAAGGTCGCGGCAGTCGCCCTCGGTCCGCCGCAGATATGCCTGCAGCACCGTCCCGAGCCACGGGAAGTCGGCCCGCAGTTCCCGCACGATCGCCAGCGTGGAGTCGGTGCGGGTGTGGTCCTCGGCGTCGACGGTCACCCACACCCCGTGCTCGTGGGCGGCCGCGCAGATGGTCCGCGCGTGGTCGAGCGCGATCTTGTCGCCGTCGCCCGGCAGCCCCTGGCCCAGTGCGGACAGCTTCATCGACACCTCGAGCGTCCGCACTCCGGTCGCCGCGGCCTGGGGCAGGCGCGCGAGCTCGGCGAGCAGTTCGAGATACGCGACGACGGTGTTCCGGGCCTGCTCGACGTCGAGGGTGTCCTCACCGAGGTGGTCGATGCTCACCGATCGGCCCGCAACCAGCAGCGTCGACGTCGCGGCCATCGCGTCGGCGAGCGACTCCCCCGCCACGAAACGGCGCACGATCGACTTGGTGACCGGCGCCCGGGTGACCGCACTCTTCACCCTCGACGAGCGCGCTGCGGCCAGGATCGCCGGCCGCAGCGGATTCGACAGGACGCCGGGCGTCATCGGCCGTGCCCCGACCCCATGTGCGGGTAGCGATGATCGGTGGGCGGGACGAAGGTCTCCTTGATCGTGCGCGGCGATACCCACCGCAGCAGGTTGAGCGGCGAGCCGGCCTTGTCGTTGGTACCCGACGCCCGCGCCCCGCCGAACGGTTGCTGACCCACTACCGCGCCGGTCGGTTTGTCGTTGACGTAGAAGTTCCCCGCCGCGTACCGCAATGCCGCCGAGGCTCGTTCGATCGCCGCGCGGTCCGTGGCCACCACGGCGCCGGTCAACGCGTACGCCGCTGTCGTGTCCACCGCGGTGAGCACGTCGTCGAACGCCTGCGGGGCGGAGTCGTCGTAGACGTGGATCGACAGAATCGGACCGAAGTACTCCTTCACGAGCGCCTCGTCGCGCGGATCGTCCACCGTGAGGACCGTCGGCCGGACGAAGTACCCCACACTGTCGTCGTACTTGCCGCCCACGGCGATCCGCACTCCGTCGGCGCCGCGCGCCCGCTCGATCGCCGCGACGCTCTTGTCGTAGGCGCGCCGGTCGATCAGCGCACCGCCGAAGTTCTCCAGATCGGTGACGTCGCCGTAGGAGAGTGCGTCGACCTCGGCGAGGAACTGGTCCTGCATCCGCGACCACACCGATCGCGGAATGTAGGCGCGCGACGCCGCCGAGCACTTCTGGCCCTGGTACTCGAACGCCCCGCGGATCAGTGCCGTGGACAACACCGCCGGATCGGCGGACGGGTGCGCCACCACGAAGTCCTTGCCGCCCGTCTCCCCCACCAGACGCGGATAGCTGCGATAGTCCGCGATGTTCGCGCCCACCTCGCCCCACAGGTGGCGGAACGTCGTGGTGGAACCGGTGAAGTGGATCCCGGCCAGCCGTGGATCACGCAGCGCCACATCGGAAACGGCGAGACCGTCGCCGGTGAGCAGGTTGATCACGCCCGGTGGCAGGCCGGCGGCCTCGAGCAGGCGCAACGTCCAGTACGCGGCGAGCGTCTGGGTGGGCGACGGCTTCCAGACCACCGTGTTGCCCATCAGCGCGGGAGCGGTCGGCAGGTTCCCGGCGATCGCGGTGAAATTGAACGGCGTGATGGCGTAGACGAAACCCTCGAGCGGGCGGTACTCGAGCCGATTCCACACCCCGGGCGAGGACGTCGGTTGCTCGGCCAGGATGCCACGGGCGAAGTGGACGTTGAACCGCCAGAAGTCGACCAGTTCGCACGGCGCATCGATCTCGGCCTGCTGGACGGACTTGGACTGCCCCAGCATCGTCGCCGCCGCGATCTTCTCCCGCCACGGCCCGGACAGCAGATCCGCCGCCCGCAACAGCACCGCGGCCCGCTCGTCGAACGGGAGCTCGCGCCACGCCGGCGCCGCCGCGGTCGCCGCCTCGATGGCCGCGGACGCGTCGTCGTACGTCGCATTCGAGTAGGTGCCGAGGACGGCGGAATGCCGATGCGGTTGAACCACTTCCCTCGGTTCACCGCTGCCGTGACGGTGCTCGCCGCCGATGACGTGCGGAATCTCGACAACGGTCGAGGTGTGCTCCGCCAGCGCCCTCGTCAGTCGGTCGCGCTCGGGACTACCCGGCGCGTAGGAGTGGACCGGCTCGTTGTACGGCGCCGGAACGTCCGTGACGGCATCCATGCTGCCCTCCTCAGCCAGTAGCCAAGTGACTGCAACCAAGCTCAGGCTACGCCCGCCACCGCCTCCCGCGCCCCGCAACAAGTGCGCGAAGCGTCAGATCGAGTGCCCTCTCCCCGCGATAAGTGCGCAAAACGCGAGAACCCGGGCCCCACGCGCGCGACAAGTGCGCAAAACGCGGGAACCCGGGTACCCGAAGATGAGATCAGGACAGGCGCGCTGCGGCCGCCTCGATCCGCTCGTCGGTGGCCGTCAGGGCGATCCGGACGTGCGCGGCGCCGCGCGGTCCGTAGAAGTCGCCCGGCGCGACCAGGATGCCGCGCTCGGCGAACCAGTCGACCGTGGTGCGGCAGTTCTCGCCGCGGGTGGCCCACAGGTACAGGCCGGCCTCCGAGTCGTCGACGGTGAAACCGGCACCGCGCACGGCGGCCAGCAGGACGTCACGGCGGCGGCGGTACCGCTCGCGCTGCTCCTTCTCCTGGTCGTCGTCGGTGAGCGCGGCCGCCATCGCCGCCTGGATCGGCGTCGGCATCATCATGCCCGCGTGCTTGCGCACCTCGAGCAGTTCGGCGACGAGCGCCGGATCGCCCGCGACGAAGCCGGCCCGGTAGCTGGCCAGATTCGACGTCTTCGACAGCGAATGGATCGCGATCAGCCCGGTGTGGTCGCCGCCGCACACCCTCGGGTCGAGGATCGAGACGGCTTCACCCTCCCAGGTCAGCCCCAGGTAGCACTCGTCGGACGCGACGATGGCGCCGCGCTCACGCGCGAAGTCGACCACCTTCCGCAAATGCTCCACGCCGAGGACCTTGCCGGTGGGATTCGACGGCGAGTTCACGAAGATCAATGCCGGCTTCTCCGGCCCCAACTGCGCGGTCCCGTCGGCGCGCAGCACCCGGGCACCGGCGAGCAACGCACCCACCTCGTACGTGGGATACGCAACCTCGGGGATCACGACCAGGTCGTCTGCGCCGAGACCGAGGAGGCTCGGCAGCCACGCGATGACCTCCTTGGTGCCGATCACCGGCAGGATCGCCGCGGGATCGACGCCCGTCATGCCGTAGCGGCGGGCCAGGGACGCCGACGTCGCCTCGCGCAGCGCGTCGGTCCCGTGCGTCGTCGGATAGCCGGGCTCAGCCGACGCCGACGCCAAGGCGTCCCGGATGCCCGGGGCAACCGGATCGACCGGAGTTCCCACCGACAGGTTGACGATCCCGTCGGGATGGGACTGGGCCTTCTCCTTCGCGGACGCGAGGGAGTCCCACGGAAAATCGGGCAGGGACTGGGCCACGGGAATGCGAGGCAACGCCGGAACCCCTACCTACTCTTCGCCCATGGGGGGCAGCGCCTTGATGAACGGCGGGTCGAAGTCGACCTTGCCGAGCTTCGCCGCACCGCCCGGCGAACCCAGATCGTCGAAGAAGTCGACGTTGGCGGCGACGTAGCCGTTCCACTGATCCGGAACGTCGTCCTCGTAGAAGATGGCCTCGACGGGGCAGACCGGCTCACACGCACCGCAGTCCACGCACTCGTCCGGATGGATGTAGAGCATGCGACCACCCTCGTAGATGCAGTCGACCGGGCACTCCTCGATACATGCCTTGTCCATCACATCGACGCACGGTTCGGCAATCGTGTAGGTCACTGCTGCTCTCCCTGCCTTTCTGACACGGGCGCTCGGGCGCCTCGGTGAGCCGGATGCCGGGCTCGCGCCCGACGAACTTCCGGAAGGTCCAGTATGAAGCGCGCGCGCCGACGCAGTCAGGTAAGGGTGACCTATGAAGCCCGGCGGCTCCGCTGCGAACCCGCCGCTCGTTTGCCTCCCCCGCGGCGCGGGTAGCCGGATGCAACTGCAGAGGAGGCGCCATGGCCGACCGGAACGTCGCGGACTATCTGCTCGAGCGCCTACGGGCGTGGAACGTCGAGCACGTGTTCGCGTACGCGGGCGACGGCATCAACGGGATCCTCGCCGCGTGGGGTCGAGCCGACAACCACCCCAGGTTCGTGCAGGCCAGGCACGAGGAGATGTGCGCCTTCGAGGCCGTCGGATACGCGAAGTTCTCCGGCCGGGTCGGGGTGTGCATGGCGACGTCCGGCCCGGGCGCGATCCACCTGCTCAACGGCCTCTACGACGCCAAGCTGGACCACGTTCCCGTGGTAGCGATCGTCGGGCAGACCAACCGGAGCGCGATGGGCGGCTCCTATCAGCAGGAGGTGGACCTGGCGAGCCTGTACAAGGACGTGGCCGCCGACTACGTGCAGACCGTGAACGTGCCCGAGCAGCTGCCCAACGTCCTCGACCGCGCGATCCGCACCGCGCTCTCGCAGCGTGCGCCGACGGCCCTCATCATCCCCGCCGACGTGCAGGAGTTGCCGTACTCGCCACCTACCCACGCCTTCAAGATGGTGCCGTCCAGCCTCGGTCTCGACCTTCCGCAGATCGCCCCGGACGACGACGCCGTCCGGCGGGCCGCCGACATCCTCAACGCCGGCTCCAAGGTCGCGATGCTGGTCGGCACCGGGGCCCGGGGGGCACACGCCGAACTCGCCGAGGTGGCCGACCTGCTCGGTGCGGGCGCCGCGAAGGCCCTGCTGGGCAAGGACGTGCTGTCCGACGAGCTGCCCTGGGTCACCGGATCCATCGGCCTGCTCGGCACCCGGCCGAGCTACGAGATGATGACCGGCTGCGACACGCTGCTCACCGTGGGGTCGAGCTTCCCGTACAGCCAGTTCATGCCCGGTTACGGACAGGCGCGCGGGGTACAGATCGACATCGACGCCCGGTTCGTCGGCATGCGGTACCCGTACGAGGTCAACCTGGTGGCGGACGCCCGGGCCGCGCTGCGAGCACTGATCCCGCACCTCGAGCGCAAACAGGACCGGTCGTGGCGCGAGGGCATCGAGGCCGACGTCGCCCGCTGGTGGGAGACGATGGACATGCAGGCCCGGGTAACGGCCGACCCGGTCAATCCGCTGCGCTTGTTCTCCGAGCTCTCCCCGATCCTGCCCGACGACGCGATCGTCACCGCCGATTCCGGATCGGCCGCCAACTGGTATGCGCGCCAACTCCGTTTCCGCGGCGACATTCGGGGTTCACTGTCGGGGACGCTGGCGACGATGGGTCCCGGCGTCCCGTACGGCATCGGCGCGAAATTCGCCCACCCCGGCCGGCCGGCGATCGTGTTCGCCGGCGACGGCGCCATGCAGATGAACGGTATGGCCGAGCTGATCACGGTCAAGCGGTACTGGCAGGAGTGGTCGGACCCGCGCCTGATCGTCGCCGTCCTGCACAACAACGACCTCAACCAGGTGACGTGGGAGATGCGGGCCATGGGTGGCGCACCGAAGTTCACCGAGTCGCAGAGCCTCCCGGACGTCGACTACGCCGCCTTCGCCGCCAGCCTGGGACTGCAAGGCATCACCGTCGACGACCCCGACGCCCTCGCCGGCGCGTGGGAGCGCGCCCTGTCCGCGGACCGGCCCACCGTCCTCGACGTCCACACCGATCCTGACATGCCGCCGATCCCGCCCCACGCGACGTGGGAGCAGTTCAAGGACGCGACCGCCGCCGTCCTGGGCGGCGACGAGAACGCGTGGGGCTTCGTGAAGACGGGCATCAAGACGAAGGCCCAGGAGTTCCTGCCACACCGCAAGGACTGAACCGTTCCTGCGGCGGGAGGCGCCGACGTCGAGAGGCACCGACGCTACAGCGTCACCGTCTCCCCGCGATCGACGTACACGATGCGGTCACCGAGGCCGCGCCGCGTCAACTCGTCGCGAAAGTCCGAGAGCGGCGAGGCGAAGACCGTGTAGTCGTCGAAGTGCACGGGCACCGCCTTCGGTAGGGAGAGCAACTCCACCAGGTCGGCGCCCTGGCGGCCGTCCATCGTCACGGTCAGCCCGAACGGCAGCCGGTCACCGGCCGGCAGCCGGGTCCCACCGAGATGCACGACGCCGACATCCAGATCCGGGTGCCGGCGCGGAATCTCCTGCAGCGCATCGACGATCAGCGTGTCACCCGAGATGTACAGCCGGCGCTCCACCGGGCCGCCGAGCGGACCGAACTCGAGGATACTGCCCATCACCGGCGGCAGTAGGCGGCGCGCCACCACCGGCGCGTGCTCCCCCGGCGCCGCCGTCACCACCACCTGGGCGCCACCCGTCGTGAGCGTGTGCCGCTGCCAGGTCTGCAACCCCGTCGCCCGCGAGAATCCTCTGCGGTGCAGTCTCTTCGCGGCGTGCGGCGTCGTCAGCACCGGCAGATCCCGGTCGAGGTGCCGCTGCGCGACCCGGTCCCAGTGGTCACCGTGCAGGTGAGAGAGCACGATCGCGGCGAGCGGCGGCAGGTCCCGCACGTCGATCGCCGGATCGTGGCGGCGCGCCGAGACGAGCCCGTACCCGAGATACGCGTGCTGTCCGCGGTGCAGGAAGTTCGGATCGGTCAGCACCGTCAGATCGCCGTATCGCAGCAGCACCGTCGCGTTGCCGACGAACGTCAGTGTCAGGTCCACCTGGGGCTCCCTTCGGCCTCTCGACCACGGGTGCCCCGGCGCGAACCTTCCGAAACAGCGAACTCACCGCACCGGAATGGGTGCACCCTCCCGGCGGCTGTAGTTCGTCAGTCGTTCGTGCGCCGGACGACCGATGCCCTCGGCGATGGCCCGCAGCTCCTCGACCGTCTTCTCCGAACCGTGCTGCGATCCGGCCATCCGCGAGATGGTCTCCTCCATCAACGTTCCGCCGAGGTCGTTGGCACCGCCCTGGAGCATGGCCTGCGTGCCCGCGACGCCGAGCTTGACCCAGCTGGTCTGGATATTGGCGATCCGGCCGTGCAGCATGATCCGCGCCAGCGCGTGGGCCGCCCGGTTGTCGCGCTGCGTCGGCCCCGGGCGGGACGCGCCGGCCAGGTACAGCGGTGCGCTCTGGTGCACGAACGGCAGCAACACGAATTCGGTGAATCCGCCCGTGCGGTCCTGGATTCCGCGGATGACGTTCAGATGCCCGACCCAGTGCCGGGGACTGTCCACGTGGCCGTACATCATCGTCGAACTCGACCGCAGTCCCACCTCGTGCGCGGTGGTGACGACGTCGATCCACGCCGACGCGGGCAGCTTGCCCTTGGTGAGGACCCAGCGGACCTCGTCGTCGAGGATCTCCGCGGCGGTGCCCGGGATGGTGTCGAGGCCGGCCGCACGCAGCTCGGTGAGCCAGTCGCGGACGCTCTGACCGCCGCGGGAGGCGCCGTTGACGATCTCCATCGGGCTGAACGCGTGCACGTGCATCGACGGCACCCGGCGCTTGACCGCCCGCACCAGGTCCGCGTACCCGGTGACCGGCAGCTCGGGGTCGATGCCGCCCTGCATGCAGACCTCGGTCGCGCCCGCGACGTGCGCCTCCCACGCCCGGTCCGCAACTTCCTCGGCCGACAACGTGAACGCGTCCGCGTCCCCCTTGCGCTGCGCGAACGCGCAGAACCGGCAGCCGGTGTAGCAGATGTTGGTGAAGTTGATGTTCCGGTTGACGACGTAGGTGACGTCGTCGCCGACGGCGTCCTTGCGCAGCGCGTCGGCGAGCGCGACGACGGCCTCGAGGCCGTCCCCGTCGGCCGTCGCGAGCGCGAGGTACTCGTCGTCGGACAGCGTCGCCGGATCGCGTTCGGCGCTGCGCAACGCGGACAGCACGTCGGTGTCCACGCGGGCCGGCGCGGCGCGACCCAGTTCGAGAACCTGCTCGCGCACGGTCTCCCAGTCGCCGAACGCGCTACCGAGGTCCGATCGGGTCTCGGTGTTGCGGCCGTCGGTGTCGATCTCGGTGTTGAGGTCCACGCGGCCGGACGACACCCACTCCTCGTCCGGTTCCTGCCACGGCAAACCCGCCGGCTTCACGTCGGCCCGGGCGAGGCCGGTCACCGGGTCGGCCACAGCGCGCACGTGCGCCCCGATCCGTGGATCGATCCACGGATGCCCGGCCAGCACGTACTGCGGCTGCGCCGCGGTCCGCTCGACCAGCGTGTACCCGGCCTGCGCGGTGATCGCGGCGAGCGAGTCCAGATTCGGCCACGGCCGTTCGGGATTCACGTGATCGGGGGTGAGCGGCGACACCCCGCCCCAGTCGTCGACACCCGCGCCGATCAACGCCAGGCATTCCGCCTCGGATACCAGGTTCGGGGGCGACTGGATCCGCATCCCCGGCCCCAACAGCAGGCGCGCGACCGCGATGGTGGCCAGGAACTCCTCGAGGTTCGCGTCGGGGGCGTCCCGCATAGCGGTGTCCGGCTTGGCCAGGAAGTTCTGCACGATCACTTCCTGCACGTGCCCGAAGGCCTTGTGCAGCTTGCGGATCGCCATGATCGACTCGGCGCGCTCGGCGAGCGTCTCGCCGATACCGACGAGGATGCCGGTCGTGAACGGCACCGACAGTCGTCCCGCGTCGGTGAGCGTGCGCAGCCGCACCTCGGGATCCTTGTCGGGGCTGCCGTAATGGCACTCGCCCTTGTCCGTGAACAGTCGGGTCGACGTCGTCTCGAGCATCATGCCCATCGACGGCGCCACCGGCTTGAGCCGCGAGATCTCCTCCCAGCTCATGACGCCCGGGTTGAGGTGCGGCAGCAGTCCGGTTTCCTCGAGAACCCGGATCGACATGGCCCGCACGTAGTCGAGAGTGGAGTCGTAGCCACGCTCGTCGAGCCACTGCTTCGCCTCCGGCCAGCGGTCCTCCGGCCGGTCGCCGAGGGTGAACAGTGCCTCCTTGCAACCCAATTCGGCGCCCTGGCGGGCGATCTCGAGAATCTCGTCGGGCTCCAGGTACATGCCGTGCCCGGCCGCCCGCAGCTTGCCGGGGACCGTCACGAACGTGCAGTAGTGGCACTTGTCGCGGCACAGGCGCGTGATCGGGACGAACACCTTGCGCGAGTACGACACCGTATTCGGCCGTCCCGCAGCGTGCAGGCCCGCGTCGCGCACCTTCGCGGCAGACGCGCACAGATCCTCGAGGTCGGCGCCACGCGCGTGCAGCAGCGTGGTGGCCTCGTCGACGTTGAGCGTCGCGCCGTCCCGGGCCCGGCGCAGGACTCGCCGCATCGCACTCGCGGACGGGCCCTCGGTGGGAACCGACGGGATCGGCAGAATCGTGGACCGGTCGGTGTCATCGCTCGAGTGACTCACCCGACGATCATGCGCCACCGACCGGTCTCGCTGCCACCGTGGGTCTCACACCACCCGTCTAACCGCGGGGATAGTCCTCGTCCAACGGAACGCTCCGCCGCTGTTCCGCGGCGTCCGCCGGATTCACTTCGAGGGGTGTCGGCGGCGGCGTCGACTCCTCGTGTTCGTCGTCCGACTCGGCCGGAGTCAACTGTTCGACGAGATCGGCCTCCGGAACGTCCACGGCCCCCGCGTCGTTGTTCTCTGCGTCGGTCCGAACCATCACGACCACCTCCCGTCTCGACAGGCACCGCACGACCTGTGCGGCCACCTCCACCATAGGACGCCTCGTCCCGCCTCGGGCAGGATGAGGTCGTGAGCGTTCCTTCCGACCCGACCCGTTCCCCGCGTACGGTGACCATGGCCGACCCGGCATGGCGGCCGAGCACGAAGGCCCCCGCGCTGTGGGCCACCACCGCGACCCTCGTCTGGCTCCCGGTCTTCGCGGCGCAGGTCGTGTGGGCGGTGCTCGACGGACGCTGGACGACGTGGCCGCACGTGACGGTGTTCGCGGTGACGCTCGCAGTCGCGGTCGCGGACATCGCGGTCGTGCCGCGGTGGCGGTACCGGGTACACCGCTGGGAGATCAGCGACGACGCGGTCTACACCCGCACCGGCTGGTTCGATCAGGAACGGCGCATCGCACCGATCACCCGCATCCAGACCGTCGACACCGAACGGGGACCACTCGACCGTCTGTTCGGTCTCGCGACCGTCACCGTCACCACGGCGTCGTCCGCCGGGGCGGTCAAGATCACCGCTCTGGACCTCGACGTCGCCGACCGCACCGTCGAGCAACTGACCGCGATCACCGCCCGCAATGCCGGGGACGCGACGTGAGCGTGCCGGCCGAGAGGACCGGCGAGGCCGCCCTCGCCGCCGAGGACGAGCAACCGTGGCTGCGCCTCGACAAGCGGATGCTGCTCGTCCACCCCGTCAACGAGGTCGTGAAACTGCTCCCGGTGATCGCGGTCTCGTGGATCGTCGGCAGCAGCAGCGGCAATCACTACTGGGGCCTGATCGTGGTCGCCGCGCTCGTCGCGTACGGCGTCCTGCGCTGGGTCACCACCACCTACAGGATCGGCCCGGTACACGTGCAGTTGCGTCGCGGCGTCTTCCAGAAGAAGGTGCTGTCGGTCCCCCGCAACCGGATCCGGTCCGTCGACGTCGAGGCCCGGGTGTTGCATCGACTGCTCGGGCTGGCCGTGCTGCGGATCGGCACCGGACGCCACAGCGGACGCGACGAGGAGAAGTTCGAACTCGACGCACTCGACGTCTCACTCGTTCCGGATCTGCGAGCCGCGTTGCTGTCGGGTCACGGGCAGCACCCCGGCCGACCCGACGCGGACAGCGCCCCCGACCGGGAGGGGGCCGAGATCGGCCACTGGACCCCGGCCTGGGTGCGGTACGCCCCGTTCTCCGTCACCGGACTTGTCGCGATCGGCGCGCTGGTGGGCATCGTCTTCCAGTACGGCCTGGTGGACAGCATCGCGCGGTCGCCCGCATTCGAGGAGGGCGTCGACTCCGCGCAGCAGGCCGGCGCACTCGTCCTCGCAGTCCTCGGCTTCCTCGCCTTCGTCGGGCTGTTCCTCGCCGCGAGCGTTCTCGCGTGCGTCCGCTACCTCGTCGTCTACGGCCGCATGACCGTCACCGACACCGGCCGCACACTGCACGTGAGCCACGGTCTGCTGCGGACCCGGCAGACCACCCTCGACCGGCAGCGCCTGCGCGGCACGACGCTCAAGGAGCCGCTGCTGCTGCGGCTGGCGGGCGGCGCCTCGCTCGACGCGATCATGACCGGTGTTTCCGCCGAGCACCGCGAGTCGTCGCTGCTGCTGCCGCAGAGTCCGCGCGCCGAGGCTATGCGTGTGATGGCGACCGTGCTCGGCGACGACCGCCAGGCCGAGACACCGTTGGCATTGCACGGCCCGGCCGCACGGCGACGGCGCTACACCCGTGCGCTGTGGCCCGCTGTCGTGGCCGCCCTCGCCGCGGCGGGCGTCGCGGTCGCCGGACGCGACGTTCCGTGGCCCGTGTGGGCCGGCGTCGTGGTCCTCGCCGTCGCCGGTGCCGGCCTCGCCCGGGACCGCTACCGCGGGCTCGGTCATGCCGTCCTGCCCGGCTGGCTGGTCACCCGCAGCGGCTCTCTCGACCGCCGACGCGACAGCCTGGCAGCAGAGGGCATCATCGGCTGGACGGTGCGGCAGACGTTCTTCCAGCGGCGCGCCGGAGTCGCCACCGTGATCGCCGCGACCCCGGCCGGCACCGGCCGCTACGTCGTGCACGACCTCCCGGCCGAGCAGGCCTGGGCGCTCGTGGACGCCGTGACGCCCGGCGCGGGCGGCATCTGGCTACGCGTTCAGCGCTGAGCCGCCGCCACGAGCGACGAGAGCCGGACCTGGAACAGGTACAGGCCCGCCGGAAGCAATGCCGCGACGAACAGCAGCAGGGTGCGCCAGTCCTCGAAGACCAGCACGTCGCCGCCCGGACCGCCGATCGCGCACAGACCGAAGCCGAAGAGCCACCCGAACAGCGGCAGCGCGGCCACGAGAGCCCGATCGGTGAACTTGCGGGCGCCCAGTACCAGCAACAGGTTGACCACCGCGGAAATCAACACCGTGATCGGGAACGGCGTCGTCCCGATGTACGCCGGCAGGAACAGCACCGACAGCACCGCGCAGAGGAAGCCGTCGAATGTGAGCAGGGCGAGTGTCGTGCGCGCCTCGGCGGGCGACGCGGGCGGGTCGACGGCGATGCTCGGGTCGGTCATGACTTCAAGGGTCCGTCATCGGCGCCGACGCGGCGACGGCGGGGTCCGGTCACGGCACCGGCGGATAGCCCATCGCCGTCAGTAGGTCGCTCATCTGGTGTGCGAACGCGTGCAGTGAGCCGATGTAGAGGTCGTGGAAGTACGGCGCCATCGGCCGCAGGCTGTCCACGAAAGCCGTGATCGCATTCTGGAGTTCCCAGTTGTACATCCGCAGCGACCTCCCGTTCGACAGGGGCTGGTGCCGACGCACGGACCCCCACGAACGTGGCCTGGGTCACAGCTTACGGGGAATCGTCAGCCGATCCCGCCGAACAGATCCTTCTCCCGTCCGTCCGATTCGACGGGCCCGGGCTCACCCCGGACCAGGGTGTAGTGCTCGACGGCGAGGATCGGCTGGATCACGTCGTTCGACAGCGCGAACTCGGTCCCCGACGGTGCGACGGTCACCTGCGTCGCGTGTGCCCGGAACGCGGCGCGTTTGGCGTCCAGCACTGGCCGGACGTCCACGGCGGCGGTCACGGACGCGTCCGGCACCGTCGGGAGTTCGTCGGGCGTCGGCATCCGCCAACCGTGCGGCACGTCGGTGATCGCGGCCACTCCCGCCTCGAGCGTGGACCGCTCGGTGACCGTCCAGTAGAACTTCGCGACATTCCAGGGTTGCCCGCAGTCCGGGAAGGCGTCGGTCCCGGCAGCCTCGACGGCGGCCGTCGTGAGCCGGTGCGCCTGAATGTGATCGGGGTGCCCGTAGCCCCCGACCGGATCGTAGGTGACCACCACGTGCGGGCGTAGCTCCCGGATCACCGCGACGATCGCGGCGATCGCCTCGTCGATGTCGGCGTTGACGAACGCGCGCGGATTACGAGCCGACGGCGTGCCCACCATCCCGGAATCCCGCCAGCGACCCGCACCGCCGAGGAAGCGCGGCCGGGACACGCCCAGCGCCTGCAGCGCGCCGGTCAGCTCCATGATCCGGTAGCCGCCCAGCTGATCCGCCGCGCCCGCGACCAGGCCGGCCCACCGGTCCCCGATGACCTCGCCCTCCTCGCCGAGAGTGCAGGTCAGCACCGTCACGTCGGCGCCGTCGGAGGCGTACCGGGCGATGGTGCCACCCGTCGTGAGCGTCTCGTCGTCGGGATGGGCGTGCACGAACAGGATGCGTCGGGCGTTCATCTCACTCACTTCGTCGTGCGGGTCCACACTCCGGCGTCGCCGAAGATGCCCACCGGGATCGGACCCGCCAGCGACACGCCCTCCACACCCGGACCGGCGACCACGATCGCGTTGTCCTGGAGGACCGGCAGGACGGCCGCCAACTCCCACAGCCGGGGCTCGGCGTCGGCGATGACGCGCGCCGGGTCGTCGAGGCCACGCAGGGCCGCGTCGATCCCGGGCTGCAAGCCGGTATCGCACAGACCGGACAGGTTGCTGGGCGAGCGCACCGACGGCGCCGGCGTGGCCGCGGACGTGGGTGCCGGAGACGTCGTCTGCGGCGTCGTGTCCGGTGCCGACTCCGACGTGTCCAGCGGCAGGCAGCCGAAGCGGGACGCCAGCGACGTCGCCGGGTCCGACCCGGCGCGTTCCCAACCGACGACGGCGTCGACCGTGCCCGACGTGAGTGCCTCGCCGTACAGGTCCTCGGCCTTGAGCGCACGCACCGAGGCCGCGATACCCGCCCCCCGCCACTGGTCGGCGACAGTGTTGGCGACGGCGATCGCGATGTCGTCGTTCTCCGGCGCACCCAGTACGAGGGTCAACTGCTCGTTGTCCCGCACCAGACGTCCGACGGTGACGGTCTCCGGGTCGTTGCCCTCGGCGAGCGTCGGGACGACCTGGAAGCCGGCACCGGCGAGCGCCCCGAAGGCCTGCTCCCGCGTCGGCGGCGGTGGCGCCGTCGGCGCATACCCCGGGTCGGACGGAGCCAGCACCTGTGCGCGCGCGGGGGTGGCGGACGATTCGCTGCCCGCCCCCACCGTGGCCAGCAGGTTGGGATCGAGAAGTCCGAACAGTCCCTTGCGGACCGTGGGCTCGGCCAGCGTGGACACCCGGCCGTTGAGAGTCACCGACAGCACCCGCGGCTGCAGTTCGGTGCCGGTGCGCACGCTGGGAATGACCGACAGCTGCCCCAGTGTGGCGGCACCGCCGTGCACGCGGGCCACCTGGGCGTCGCCCGACCGGATCGAGTCCGCGAGCTGGGCCGGGGAGCCACCGCGGCGCATCAGGATCTGATCCGCCTTGGCGGGGGTGCCCCAGAACCGGTCGTTACGCTCGAGCACGATCTCGTCGCGGCCGCGATCGACCGACTTGATGTGGAACTGCGCCCCCGAGACCGGAATGCTGTCACCGAGCCCGCGGGCGAAGCCGCCCGGCGTGTCCTTGACCAGATGCGACGGCAGCAGGTCGGTGAAGAGCTCGCGCCACGCCGGATACGGGGCGGTGAGAGTCACGGTGACGGTCTTGCCGCCCCCGGACGACTCGACGTCGTCGATCAGACCGTAGCCCGCGGGATCCACGACGCCCGGCTGGGTGATCATCTGCTGCCACAGGTAGCGGAAGTCCTCGGCCGCGATCGGAGCACCGTCCGACCACTGGGCCTCGTTCCGCAACTGGTAGGTGATGGTCGTCGGAGCCTCCGGCGGCACCGCGGTCGCCGACACCAGCACGGACGGATCGGGCACCCACAGCGTCACGCCGGGACGCGCCGGATCGAGCGCGGGACGGAACGGACTGGGCAGCACCAGCGCGCTCACCGCCGAGTTGACGGGTGACTGGTCCGCGAGGAGATGCGGATTGAATCCGATGCCCACGTCGTCGATCGCGACGGCAACGGTGTTCTTGGTGGGAACCGCAGTCGTCGGCTTGGGGCTGTCGGTGCTCTCGACCGGCGGCGGCGGGTTGGCGGTACAGGCCGCCAGCGCCAGCAGCGACACCGCAGCCAGGGTCCGCGGAACCAATGCACGGAACATCCCGTGCCGTACGTGCGCCACTACCGGCCCTCCCGTCCGCGAGCGGCACACCCGCCCGTGCGCGTTGCGCGAGCACTCAGCCTCGCACAACGCGCACGGAACGCGTCACACACTTACAGCGCGGCCTTGTCACGCGACTTCGCGCGCGAACGCTCGCGAGCGCGATCGGTCTGCGACAGATGCAGCTTGCGCACGCGCACGACCTCGGGAGTGACCTCGACACACTCGTCGGCGGCACAGAACTCCATCGCCGCCTCGAGGGTCAGCTCGATCGGCTTCGCGAGCGTCTCCGTCGCGTCGGCCGTCGCCGAGCGCATGTTGGTGAGCTTCTTCTCCTTGGTGACATTGATGTCGAGGTCCTCGGCGCGCGGGTTGATACCCACGACCATGCCCTCGTACGTGTCCGAGCCGGGCTCGACGAAGAAGGTGCCGCGGTCGGCCAGCTGGATCATCGCGAACGGGGTCACCGAGCCGGTGCGGTCCGAGACCAGCGAGCCGGTGTGGCGGGCGCGGATCTCGCCGGCCCACGGGGCGTAGCCGTGCGAGACGGCGTTGGCGATGCCGGTGCCGCGGGTCTCGGTGAGGAAGTCGGTGCGGAAACCGATGAGGCCACGCGACGGAACGATGAACTCCATCCGAACCCAGCCGGTGCCGTGGTTCGTCATCTGGACCATCTTGCCCTTGCGGTTGGCCAGCAGCTGGGTGATCGCGCCCAGGTGCTCCTCGGGGGTGTCGATCGTGAGCTCCTCGAAGGGCTCGTGCAGCTTGCCGTCGACATGCTTGGTGACGACCTGCGGCTTGCCGACCGTGAGCTCGAAGCCCTCGCGGCGCATCTGCTCGACGAGGATGGCCAGTGCCAGCTCGCCACGGCCCTGGACCTCCCACGCGTCGGGGCGTCCGATGTCGAGCACGCGCAGCGACACGTTGCCGATCAGCTCGGAGTCCAGACGGGACTTGACCATGCGGGCGGTCAGCTTGTGGCCCTTGACGCGACCCACCAGCGGCGACGTGTTGGTACCGATGACCACGGAGATGGCCGGCTCGTCGACGGTGATCGTCGGCAGAGCCACCGGGTTCTCGATGTCGGCGAGGGTGTCGCCGATCATGATCTCGGGGATACCCGCGACGGCGACGATGTCACCCGCCACGGCGACCTCGCCGGGCTCACGGTTGACGCCGACGGTCTTCAGCAACTCGGTGATCTTGACGTTCTTGACGCCGTCGGCGTGCATCCACGCGACGTTCTGCCCCTTGCGGAGCTCGCCGTTGTGGATGCGGACCAGCGCGAGGCGACCGAGGAAGTCGGAGGCGTCGAGGTTGGTGACGTGGGCCTGCAGCGGCGCGGCGGAATCACCCTTGGGCGCCGGCACGTGCTCCATGAGGACGTCGAACAGCACGTCGAGGTTCTCGGTGTCGGGCGCCTGTCCGTCCTCGGGACGGTTCATCGACGCCTTGCCCTCGCGGCCCGACGCGTACAGGACCGGCAGGTCCAGCAGCGCCTCCGCGGCGGCGGCGGCCTCGTCGTCGAGATCGGACGCCAGGTCCAGGAGCAGGTCCTGGGCCTCGGTGACGACCTCTTCGATGCGCGCGTCGGGTCGGTCCGTCTTGTTCACGACGATGATGACCGGCAGCGACGCGGCGAGCGCCTTGCGCAGCACGAAGCGGGTCTGCGGCAGCGGACCCTCGGACGCGTCGACGAGCAGCACGACGCCGTCGACCATCGACAGACCGCGCTCGACCTCGCCACCGAAGTCGGCGTGGCCCGGGGTGTCGATGACGTTGATGACGGTGACGGTGCCGTCCGGGTTGTGGCGGTGGACGGCGGTGTTCTTCGCGAGGATGGTGATGCCCTTCTCGCGTTCGAGGTCACCGGAGTCCATGACGCGGTCGACCAGCTCGGCGCGCTCGGCGAAGGCGCCGGACTGGCGCAGCATGGCGTCGACGAGGGTGGTCTTGCCATGGTCGACGTGCGCGACGATGGCGACGTTACGGAAATTGGTGGTGCTCACGCGGGGCGTTCTCCTGGCTGCTGACGGGGCCACACGAAGTTGCTGTCGTACGGCTTCTGGCTGCCGCTACGCGCATGCGTGATTCCCATTCGCGATCCCCCGAGTATCGGAACGCACCGGACGTCTCACGAGGAATCGCGACGTGTGCACCGACGGGGGACTGCGGCCAGCGAATACCCTACCCGCCCGAGCGGCCGCCCTCCGCACCGCGCCCCTCCTACGACGGCCCTGACCAGGCGATAGTGATCTGCACCACTACGGTCCGGGGTCCTGCGAACTCTCCCGCGGCGCTGCGTCCGGCGTCGGGTCGTCGTTGCCGCGGTCCCGGATAAGGGTAGGTTTACTCTCGTGCGGGAATGCTCCGGGCACCGCACTCGGGAGGAAGGCCGGGTTCGCACATGGGCAAGGGAAAGGTGAAGGCCAGCAAGGTCTCTGGCCTCAAGCCCAAGAAGAAGTGCTGCCGGAAGAAGACGCGCTGCCTCAAGTGTCCGGTGGTGATCATGCGGATGAAGAAGCTCGAGAACGAGGGCGCGACCAAGAAGGAACTCAAGAAGGGCCTGAAGAAGGCGCGCGCCGCGTGAGTGGCGATGTCACTCGCCCAGCAGTGCCACCAACTCGGGCAGCCAGCCACGGTCGTTGCCGACGAGGGCGATCTCGCGCAGTTCGAGTGCATCCACCCAGCGCAGTGCCGCATGCTCGAGGGCCTGCGGCGTCCCGCTGACCAGTTCGGCCCGGTAGGCGCGCAGCACCAGTCCTCCGCGGAGCTGGACGTCGGCGCCGATCCGCTCCCCTGCCGTCGCCTCGACGCCCAGTTCCTCGCGCAGTTCGCGGCGCACCGCGTCGCTCGGCGCCTCGCCGGGTTCGACCTTCCCTCCGGGCAGTTCCCACAGACCGGCCAACTCCGGCGGTCGGGTGCGCTGTGCGAGCAGCAGGCGTCCGTCCCGGATCAGCGCGGCTGCGACGACCTCGCGTCCAGCGCTCATTGCGGTCCCCTCGCCATCGCACCATCATGAGGTATGGCCGAGCTGCTGTCCGACAACGAGATCGATGCCGCCCTCACGAATCTGCCGCACTGGCGCCGCGACGGCGCGGCGCTCACCCGAACCATCGAGTCGGCGAGCTTTCCCGCCGCCATCACGTTGGTGGACCGCGTCGCCGAAACCGCGGAGTCGATGAACCACCACCCGGACATCGACATCCGATGGCGCACGGTCACGTACTCGCTCTCCACCCACTCCGCGGGCGGGATCACCGGATCGGATCTGGAGTTGGCGCGGCAGATCGACGATCTGGCGGCGTCGGCGTGACGGGGTGCCGCCGGCCCGCGTAGGCCACCCATGCGAACAGCACCAGCGCCCCGACGACGTTGACCGTCGCGGCCCACGCGAGCACGCCTGGGCGCGAGATGGGCTCGTCCTCGATCTGCTTGAGCAGCCACGGCACACCGACGACGGTCACGGCGAGCCAGCCGGCCGCGATGATCCGGGATCCGAGCAGCCGCCCGTACGGGCCGTGCACGAGCCAGATCAACATCGGCAGCACCCACACCCAGTGGTGGACCCAGGAGATCGGCGACACCAGCAGCCCGAAGAGCTGGACAAGCACCAGCGTGCCGAGTCGGTCGTCCCGCCCCAGAGCACGCCACGCGAAGAACGCGAGCCCGGCGGAGACGACGACGGCCGCGATCCACACCGCCCCGGATTCGACGTCGTGACCGGCCAGGCGGCTCAGCGCGCCACGCAGCGACTGGTTCCAGGCCGATCCGACGGGCCCGATCCGGTCGGCGTCGCCGAACTTCGAGGTGAAGTAGTCACGAGCCTGCGCGCCGATCACGAGGTAGCTCACCGCGACCGTGCCGAAGAAGGCGACGGCGGAGAAGATCGCGGCCCGCCAACGACGCTGCGCCAGGAAGTACAGCCCGGTGACCGCGGGCGTCAGTTTGATGCCGGCCAGGACACCGACGATGCCACCGGACAGCCACCACCGGGCGCTGCGGACGGCGATCATCGCACCGAGCACCAGGAACACGTTGACCTGCCCGTAGTCCAGGGTGGTCCGGACCGGTTCCGTCCAGATTCCCACCGCGGTCCACACTGCGGCCACGTACTGCCAGTGCCGTTCGCGGGCGACCTCACCGAGCAGCAGTTCCAGACTGATGCGGATCACCCAGAACAGCGCCGCGACCGTGGCGAGCTGCCAGAGAAGCCCGACCAGCCCGAACGGCAGGTAGTGCAGCGGCAGGAACACGAGCGCCGCGAACGGCGGATACGTGAACGGGAGCGGGAAGTCGGGCGTCTCCTCGGAGTACGTGAAGGCGTACAGATCGCCACGCAGCAGCGCGGCCGAACCGTCGACGTAGACGTGGAGGTCGACGAAGTTCGCACCGTTCGGCGTCAGGTAGGTCCACAGCAGTCGGAGGATCACCGAGAGGGCGAGTAGCAGCGGCGCCCACCGGAGAAGTCCGCGCGCGGCCGCGGCCGTACGCGGCCGTCGATCGGCACGTGAAAGCTGGGACACTGGCGGCGCTCTCCCGTGATCGTGTGTGCTGGCAGGACGCACCCAGTGTGGCGCGGGAGCGGGAAGGACCAGGTGTGGCGTCAGCCTAACGCCCCGGCCCGATGCGCCGAAAATACCTTGCTCATCAGTAACAGTTGCATCAAGGTTCACATTTTCCGCATACGTCACAGATATTGTCACCAGGCGATGGCAGTTACATCACAGCTTGAATAGACTCCGCTGGGTCGTGGATCACGAATGCGACGTGCAGAACAGTCTGTACACATCGGGGGATCGATCCATAGAGTGACCCGCGACGAACAACCCGCGACCACGGAGGCCGTGGGCGCCCGTGCGGCAGACCGACGCTGTCAGCAAGCGTCTGAACGACAAGGATGGGGAAACCGTGATTCGTAACCGAGGAACGCGACGAGCAATCACTGCATGCGCAGTCGTGGCCGCCGCTGCGCTCGCTGTACCGGCCCACGCGGCCGCACAGCCGACGCCTCCCGGGCTCCCCGAGGGCGTCTCCATCGATGCGCTGACCTCCCTCGCGCCCGCCATCCTGGGTGCCGCGGCGGCGCCGGCGGACATGCAGGACGTCGACGCCAAGACCGACCTGCTCGCCCAGGCCCGCATCCTTCTCGAAGGCGCGAACCTGCCGCCGGAACTGAAGTCGACGCTCGAGCGCGTCATCACGTTCCTGGACGGCAGCGGTGGCGGCGGACCGGAGATCCCACAGGACGGCCCGGTCATCGCGCAGTTCCTGTACCCGACCGTGGGCAAGGGCTGCATCGCCCCGTCCAGCGATTCCGTCGGCACGGCCCTGGCCGTCCCCGGTCCCGCGCACCTGCCGCCTCCGGGCCCCGGCGCCGGCCAGGCCGGCTTCGTCTTCACCGCGCTCGGCACCGCGAAGGCGGCCCCGAACCAGGGCATGACGGTGTCGTGGATCAACGTCGACAACGGCCGCCGCGAGACCCAGCCGTTGACCACGGAGGCCCGTATCAACCCGGACGGACCGGCGACGCTGTCGGCGATCGCGAACACCGGCCCGGGTCGTGTGCTCGCCGTGATCTCCGGCGACCTCACCACCGAGCCCGACGGTTCCGCGCCGATCACGTGCAACTTCCTGCCGACGGTCGGAATGTTCGCGGTCGCGTAACCCCGCTCGCACAGGAAGGCCCCGCCGGCTCCGGCGGGGCCTTTCCCTGTTCACGGCCCAGGCTCGCGTGGTAGACCGGGGAATGGCCGAGACGACGAAGTCGATCCGCTCACTGCACTCCCGACGATCCATCCTGTCGATCCGATCGGAGGGATCGATCCTCTGCATCGGCAGCGTGGGCTCGATCCTGTCGATCGGATCCATCGGGTCGGTCCTGTCGATCTGTTCCGTCGGCTCCGCCGGGTCGGCGATGTCCTCGCTGTCGTTCGGCAGCATCGGTTCCGTGCTGTCGGGCCTGTCCCGCTGGTCGCTGTTGGCCTGGCGTGGCGTCGGGCAGGCACCCGACGAACATCCGACCCTCGTGGTCGTCGCCGACGAACCGGACCTCGCCGAGTCGACGACGTTGCACGTCCAGTCCTAGTCGGACTCCGGCCTCGGCCAGGCTCGACCCTCGAGCGCTTCGACATCCCGGTTGAACCGCACCAGCAAATCGTGGAGCAACGCGATCTCGTCCGGGGCCCAGTCCTCGAGTACCCGTTCGGCACCGTCGCGGTTGAGATCACGATCGGCTCGCAGGCGCGCCAGGCCGGTCTCCGTGGCTCGAATCTTGCGCGCCACACCGCCGTCCGGATCGGCGATGCGTTCGACCAGTTCGTGTCGCTCGAGCGCCCCCACCTGACGGTTGACCGTGGAGATGTCGAGGAGGAAAGCCTCGGCCAGTTCCTTGAGGCTCATCAAACGATCGAGTTCCAGGCGCGCGAGGATCAGGTAGGCCGAGCGGTCGAGGGTCTGTTGTCCCCGTTGCCACGACAGGGCGTGGTAGCGCGACAGGAGCATCAACTCGTACTCGACGCCCGCTACGGTCCGGTCTTCGTCGGACAAACCCGACCCCTTCCACCTCGATTGCCCGCAATGTCCGCGTTGTGCGGTACGGCGCCCGATGTGTACGGTACACATTCTTCCAATTTTCTCTTTCTGCAGTTTCTTTCGAGGAGTTTCCTTGTCCACACCCGTCGCGTCCTCGACGGTGAAGACGACCCCATCCGTATCCGGCAACGCCATCGTCGCGATTCTCGGCTTCTGCGGCATCGTCGTCTCTCTGATGCAGACGCTCGTCGTCCCGATCATTCCCCAACTGCCACATCTGATCTCGGCCTCACCGGCTGACGCGTCGTGGGCCGTCACCGCCACTCTCCTCGCCGCCGCCGTGGTCACCCCCATCAGCGGCCGGCTCGGCGACATGTTCGGCAAGAAGAAGGTCCTCGTCATCAGCCTGGGCCTGGTCGTCGCCGGGTCCGTGGTGTGCGCCTTCGCCGACTCCCTCATCCCGCTCATCGTCGGTCGTTCCTTGCAGGGCGCCTCGGTGGGGGTGATCCCGCTCGGCATCAGCATCCTGCGCGACGAGTTGCCTCCCCGGAAGGTGGCCGGCGCGATGGCCATCGTCAGTGCCACCCTCGGCGTCGGCGGCGCGATCGGCCTGCCGATCGCGGCAGCGGTCGCGCAGGTGGCCGACTGGCACGTGCTGTTCTGGATGTCGGCCGGACTCGGCCTCGTCTGTGCGGCACTGGCCGCCGCCGTCATCCCGGAATCCTCCGTCCGGAACCCTGGCCGATTCGACTTCGTCGGCGCGATCGGGCTCAGCGCGGCGCTGATCCTGTTCCTGCTGCCCATCACCAAGGGCGGCACGTGGGGCTGGAGCGACCCACTCACCCTCGGCCTGCTCGCAGGATCCCTCGTGTTGTTCCTGGCCTGGGGATTCCTGCAGCTGCGCACGGCGCGGCCGCTCGTGGATCTGCGAGTGTCCGCCCGTCCGCACGTGCTCTTCACCAACCTCGCGTCGATCGCGATCGGCTTCTCGATGTACGGCAACTCCCTGACGCTGCCCCAGTTGCTCATGGCGCCGGAATCGACCGGGTACGGACTCGGGCTCTCGATGGTCACGGCGGGCCTCGCGCTGGCCCCGGGCGGGATGGTGATGATGGCACTCTCGCCGGTCTCCGCCAAGATCTCGGCCTGGCGGGGACCGCGTTTCACCCTCATGGTCGGCTCGGTCGTCGTCGGCCTGGGCTATACGTTCGTGTACTTCCTGTCGTCCTCGGTGTGGATGATCGTCGTCGGCGGCATGATCATCGGCGCGGGCGTCGGACTGTCGTACTCGTCGATGCCTGCGCTGATCATCGGTGCCGTCCCCGTGTCGGAGACCGCCGCCGCGAACGGTCTCAACTCCCTCATGCGGTCGATCGGCACGTCCAGCGCGGCCGCTGTCATCAGCGTCGTCCTGGCGAGCATGACCGTGACGCTGGGGACCGCCACGATTCCCTCGTTCGATGCGTTCCGCGCGACGTTCGTCATCGCGATCGTCGCCGCCCTGGTGTCGTTGGCGTTCGCGTTCCTCATCCCGAAGGCCCGCCCGGCGGCCGCCGGGACGCAGCATCCCTGACGGCCGTCCGAATACGGGGAAGGCCCGCAACCGGGGATCCGGTTGCGGGCCTTCGTGGTTCTCGTGGCGTCCTACTGCTGGCCGCCGCCCGAGGACCCGTCCGAGGAACCCAGGTACAGGTTCGCAGCGATCGCGTAGAACAGGTTGATGAGGAAATCCACGAGAGCCTCCGAGTCGTAGCGGTTTCGGACCGATAACGGTAGCCGACCGGTTCTTGCGAACCGGACCGACACCGGGCGTATCGGAACATCCGTCCAACTTGTTTCACTCCGCAGGCGCGGTAGCGTTGAGGAAGCATGTGAAGTCACTCCAGACGGGAGTCACGACCATGAGCAGAGAGAAGTGGTGGGTACTCGCCGGCCCGGACAGCGGCTGGTCGCTCGAACAGCGGGCCAACGGCGACCACGTGGTCGTCAACACGACCACCTCCGAGGAACACGTGCTCAACGGGTACCAGTGGATGCACGTCAAGCATGCCGACGCGGCAACGGGCACACCCGAACACGGTCTGAAGGTCCTCGGGGAGGGCCCGCCGCCCTTCGGCCGATGGACCGAACTCCACGGCACCTGAAAACCCACCCGAATCAGGCAAAAAACTGAAACACGTTCCAGGCGTGCGTTAGGTTGCAGGTGAGTCCGCGTGCGAGGCGGGCGACCGCATCGACCACGAGGAGCGCAGCCATGCCGTGGACCCGCGAAGAACTCGAAGGAGCCTTCGAGAACTACCAGAAGACCGTCGTGCGAGCGACGCAGACCGGCGACTGGAATCTCTTCGCCGACATGTTCACCGAGGACGCCACCTACCTCGAGCACGCATTCGGCCGATTCGAGGGCCGCGAGGAGATTCGCCGTTGGGTGACGCGCACGATGACCGCGTTCCCGGGCAATCGCATGCCCGAGTTCCCCGCCTCCTGGCACGTCGTCGACGTCGAACGCGGCTGGGTGATCTGCGAGATCCAGAACCCGATGGAGGATCCCGGTGACGGCACCGAGCACGGCGCCGCGAACATCACGATCCTCCACTACGCGGGCGACGACCTCTGGTCGCACGAGGAGGACGCCTACAACCCGATGAACTTCTTCGCGATGGCGAAGAAGTGGTGCGAGCATGCGGAGGCCGCGGGCAACCTGCCCGAGGATGCACGTGTGTGGCGCGAGAAGATGGCGAAGCTGCCCGGCTGATCAGCACCCGGGAACGACGACGGGCGCCCTCCGTACGCGGAGGGCGCCCGTTCTCGTGTGCGACGAGTTCGTCAGTAGCTGGTCCAGAGCACCGCGATCAGGGCGTTGACGACGCCCAGGATGCCCACGATGTGCGCGAAGTTCGGGTTGCCTTCGCCGCGCTTCTGGCGAGCCCGGCCGATCTCTGCGACGGCGACGATGATCAGCGTGATGAGCAGCTTGACGCCGATCTTGGCATGGTCGTAGTCCTTGCCCAGCGAATCGACGGCTTCGCCGAGGCCGACGATGACGAGGCCCGACAGCAACTGGATGCGCGCGCCCCAGACCATCACCTCGCTGATCCGGGGGGCCTTCAGGACCGAGAGGTAACCACCGACGATCGCGGCCATGCCCAGCAGGTGCACGGCGACGAGGATGTTGTAGACGACAGACATGCCATTACCTTAGCTTTACGTATCCGGCGGTCTCACAATTCCGCGGCCACAATCCATCGTTGGATGGATTCTCCCGGGATCGATTCCTCGACTATGACAGGAAGAACGGCTTCTGCGCCGACCATTGACCGTACTGCGGCTTGAGGATCGAGTTGAGGTCGATGCCGATGCCCTCGATCTGTCGCTTGTCGATCTCGAACTGGTGCAGGTGCGCGGCCGGATGCACGTAGCCGGCCGGGGATCCCCAATTGTGCTGCCAGAACAGACCCCCGATCCCGGCGCGCAGGCAACGGTCGATGGTCGGCGTGTTGGCGTACACGCCGACGTTCCGCCGCCCGAGGACCTCCTCCCAGCCCCGCAGGTAGGGCGCGATGAGGTTGTCGAACTCCCACGGCGACGGATTGTCGTCGATCGACGCGTAGATCGGGCAGTTCTCGGGGCCGCCGGCAGCCCGGTGCAACTCCAGTCCGCGTTGCGCGTGGCGGATGCCGGCATCGAAGCCGCCGCGCCAGTCCGACGTCTGCCCCTTGCCGAACTGGTAGCAGGAGACGATCTGCAGGCCGAACGCCGCCATGGCCGCGGCCTCACCGAACTGCATGGGCTTGCCGAGCATCCACTCGGCACCCGGACGCCGATCCGACACGTACCTGATCGCGCCCACGTGTCCGGCCGCACGGATGCCCAGCGGAGACGGCACGCCGGCCGAGTAGTCGATCAGGGTCGCGGGCCCGGCGTTCGCGACCGACGGTCCTGCGAGCGCCGCGAGCCCCGCTGCCGCGGTGCCTGCCGCCGCGTACTTGAAGAGTTCTCGCCTGGAAACCTGCACCGTGAAACCTCGCATCGCCGGGACTGGGGTGTGCGGCGACGGATTCGGCGCCCGCACTTGTCGATTCGACGGCTATTCCACCACAGCCACTCTGGTTCCGTCAGTCACATCGGTGACTTCGGTGCCACTAGCTCGACTCGAGGCCCGCGAAGAATCCGGTGTTGACGGCGACGTCCTCGACGACACGGGTCCGGGTCTGCACACCCAACCCGTGCTCTTTGAGCAGTTCACAGAGCCTGTCCCCGTCGATCAGATCCACCGGCGGCGCACCGTCGCGCCGCGATTCCGCCCGGGCCTCGCTGGTGAACGTGCCGGTCGTGATCAGCAGGCCCTTCTCCCCCCGGCCCGCCATTGCTCCGCGCAGATCTCGCACCGCCCCGGCGCCGACGCTGCCGCTCACCCGCTTGCACTGGAAGGCGACGGGGAAGCTCAGCAGCGAGATCTGGCACATACCGATGCCGTCGATACCACCGTCCGCGGTCCGCCCGGTGATGGTCGCGGTCGAGAATCCCGCTTCCCGGAGCAGGCGCTGCGTCAGACGCTCGAACGCCGTGGACGACATGCCGAGCACCGCCTCGAGCACCGTCGACTTCCAGGCGGCCGTGTCGGCGTCGTTGTAGGCCGAATCCGGCGTGGTGTCGGTCTCGGCGCCGGCAAGCGGAAGCACCTGCGCGTCAGGTGTATTGGCCTTGCGGCTGAGCCGCTGCCGACGCTTGTCTGCGGTGAAGGCCAACAGCAGCGGCCGTAATTCCGGTTCGGTGACCGCGCGCCCCTGCTTGGTGACACTCCACACCGCCCGCCGACTGTTCGCGAGCAGACCCATTCCCTTGAGATAGGTTCGGGCCCAAGCCAACCGGTATTCGACCTCGGTTCCGGGCCCCTCACCGTGCAGGACCCCCTGCAACTCCGGGGACCACCCCTGGCGCTCGACCACGGCGCCGTCGAGTTCGTTGTTCGACGCCGATCCGCCCAACGCGATGAGCGCCTGGAGCGTGGGCCACAGCAGTTCGGTGTACGGCGGCAGTTGAGCGATCAGCTCCTGCTGACCGGCGACGCCGTCACGCCGTGGCTCCTGTTCCTGCACACCCGCTCCCATCCGCGCCGTCCATCGATGGCCGCTCGACACGGGATCGGCCAGCCGACCTGGATGTTATCGGGTGTCGCGCCCTCCCCCGAATCCGGTGGTTCCGCCGGAGCGGCGGAGCCACCGGTGCACTTCAGGCCCGGGCAGCGGCGTCGCGGCCGGCCACCCGACCGAACGCGAGGGCGTCGGCGATGTGGAAGCCGCCGTCCTTGCGCCAGCTGTAGGTCGAGCTCACCTCACCGGCGGCGTAGAGACCGGCGATGACCTCTCCCCGGGTGTCGAGGACGCGCGCTCGCCCGTCCCGGCGAGGGCCACCGTTGCTCCAGCCCAGCAGTGGCGTCACCTCGAGCACGTAGAACGGTGCCTGCGTCACGGCGCCCAGCGTCTGCGGCTCGCGCCCGAAGTGGTCGTCCCGACCCGCCGCGCACGCCGCGTTGTACTGCTCGACGGTGCGCTCGAGCGTCTGTGCGTCCACCCCGATCAGGTCGGCGAGTTCGGCGATCGAGTCGGCGCGGCGGATCCAGCCCTTTTCGATCTCCGCGCTGTTGTCGACACTCCACCGGCTCCCGTTCATCAGCAGGTTCCAGCCCACGGGGAGCACGTCGGGCGTCGGGCTGAGCGGACCTGCCGTCCGCATCTGCTCGTCGAAGATCAGGTGGAAGGGGCGCAGCGGGAACAGCTCGTACGCGCCACCGCGGGCGGTGTGGCCGTGCTTGGGCTCGGAGCTCTCGTCCGTGAAACGGCGCCCGTCGCCGGACACCCACAGGTAGTTGTGCGCGTTCCACAACGCCAGGTAGTGCCCGAACTCGTCGTCGCCTCGCACCCCGGTGATGGTCATCATGTTGTCCATGTGCCACAGGTCGGCGCCCACCGCCTGCGCCAGGCGGTGGCCGTCGCCGGTCGAGGCCGGCGATCCCCACAGCACGTGGTCCTCGACCCGCAGGTAGTCCCGCACCATCTGCGGATCGGCCGCGAATCCCCCGGTGGCCAGCACGACGCCGCCACGCGCGCCGATCCGTCGGTGTCCGGCGGGCCCCGCCACGACGACGCCGACGACCGCTCCCGCGTCGACGATCAACTCGACGGCGGGCGTACGGAACCTGGTCTCGATGCCACGCTCCGCGAGCGCGCGGCGCAGGAAGTCGTGGAGCAGTCCGTTGCCCATCCGGCCGCCGACGGTGTCCATCCCGGCGTAACAGTCACTGCCCTCCAGCTCCAGGTATTCGGGCTCCGTGTGGTAGTCGCCGCTCATGGCGACGTCCGCGCCGAGCCCTTTGAGCCACGGTGAGATCTCGGCCGTCTCCCTCGCCCACGCCTCGACGACGTCCTCGGCGACAGGGAAGGGACCGTTCAGCGCGTGCAGGAAGATGCGAGCCCGCTCCGGGTCCCGGTTGACCCACCAGCCACTGCCCGAGACGCGGGTGTTGCCGCCCGCTGTCGCCTCGTCGCACTTCTCGACGACCAGAACCGTGGCGCCGGCCTGATGCGCATCGAGCGCGGCGGCGGCGCCCGCAGCGCCGGATCCCACCACCACCACATCGAATTCCTCGTCGAAGCCCGTCGCGCCCACATTCGCCCCTCTCGGTTATGTGATACACACCGCTTTCGTACGCCGATGTGATTCACACCATCTTTCAACGGAGCCGGGCGGGGCGCGCCGGGGTTCCCATCCAGCGGAACAGTCGCCGGCGTCAGCGGTCGACGAGCACCTGCAGAGCGGCGCCGTAGCGTTCGACGATGTCGTCGATCGGCGCTGCTCGCAGCCACGGGCTCTCCATGACGTAGAGCGCGGCCATGAGTCCGGACAGCTGCGCGGCCAGCAGATGCGCGCGCAGCTCGGCATCCTCTCCCATCAGACGCGGAGCCAGTGGCGCGACGATCATCTGGTCGATCGCCTCCTGCAGGTGCTCTCGCACGACGGGCCGGTCGGACGCACGCACCAGGGCGGCATAGACCGCCGTCGGCTTGTCGGCCTGCCGCCGCCGCGTCCGTCGGACGACGAAATCCACCAGCGCCCTGCCCAATCCGTCCAGTGGGCCCTGCACCACCTCGACGAAGGCGTCGGACATCGTCATCGTCCGGATGAAGAGCTTCTCCTTCGAGCCGAAGTAGCGGATGACGAGCGCTGGATCGACGCCGGCGTGCCGAGCGATGTCGCGGACCCCAGTGGCGGCGAAACCCTGCTCGGCGAACAGTTCCGCGGCAGCCGCCTGCACCGCTTCGCGGTTGTGGGCGGTGCCCGCGCGGGCGTGGGGTTCGGGTGTCTCGACGGTCATCGATCGTCCTTCGCTCGGAGGTGTCCGATTCCAACCTTGCCGCAGAGCCTACGTCAACAGTGTTGACATCCGGTCGTCAACGCTGTTGACTATCCATCTCGTCAACAGTGTTGACATTTCGACGATTCAGAAAGGGCGATGCGGATGCCCAACACCACCGATCAGCGCCACGACGACTGGGACCGAGCCATGGAGGCCGACACCGAGGCGGTCGCCCCCGCGCTCCACCTCGACCACGGCGCACCCGAGGGCGCCGGCGGCGGTCCCACCCAGTGGCGCACCGTCGTCGAATCGATGGTGTTTCCGCTGTTCTTCGCGGTCATGTTCGCGCTCTGTTATGTCAGCGCGTTCCACAACCCCGCGCCGCGCGAGGTGGAGATCGTCGTCGTCGGACCCGAGTCCGCCACGACCGCGTTGGTCGACCGGCTCGCTCCGACCGTCGGCGACAAGTTCGACCTCGAGACCTCCACGGACGCGACCGGCGCGATCGATCGCCTGCAGAACCGCGAGATCGCCGGCGTGATCGAGCTGGGTCCGACGATGAACCTGCACATCGCGTCCGCCGAGGGCACGATGCGGGTCCAAGCCGCGGAGGGGCTCGCACAGCCGCTCGCCGCCGCGCAGGGCGTCGACCTGAACGTGGTCGACCACGCGCCGCTCGCCGCGGACGATCCGACCGGCACCGGCCTGTTCTATCTCGTCATGGTCTGCACGATCGTCGGGTACCTGACGATCACCGTGCTCTCCCAGGTGGCGCCGCGCATGCGATTGCGTCAGCAGCTCGGTGTGCTGGGCGTGATGTCGGTGGTCGGTGTGCTCGCCGCATATCTGGTCTCGGCGATCTTCGTCGGCTTCTACGGCGCGTCGTTCGCGGCCAGTGTCGCGCTGCTCGCCGTGGTGATCGCCTACACGATCGTCGTGGGGTTGGTGAGCATCCTCGTCAACCGGGTGTTCGGCAAGGCCGCGATCATGGTCGTGATGGTCTTGATGATCTTCGTGAACTTCCCGAGTGCTGGTGGCGCGTTCCCCGCCGACTTCCTGCCCGGCTTCTGGTCGGCACTCAGCCACTTCTGGATCGGCGCGGGTGCCGTCGACGCCACCCGTTCGATCGTCTACTTCGGCGGCACTGGCGTCGGCCACGGACTGCTCGTGATCGGCGGATGGTTCGTCGTCACCGCGGCCCTGTTGGGGCTCACGCAGCTCCGCAAGCCGAAGGCCGAGGCACCGCAGCAGCAGGCCGGCTGACCGCACTCATCGCCATACGGCTCGACCAAGAACACCGTCCGGGGATTCCCGGGCGGTGTTCTTCGTCGTCAGCTCAGGCTGCCGTACACCGTGGCGCCGGCGAACACCGTGGCCCGCACCTCGATGTCCGCGATCCGCTCGGGATCCACGGCAAGCGGATTCGCCGACAGGACGACCAGGTCGGCGTGCATCCCAGGTTTCAACGCGCCGATGGAATCCTCACTGAACAGCTGCCAGGCCGCGTCGACGGTCTGGGCGCGCAGCGCGGCCTCCACCGGGATGCGCTCCTCGGGCGCCAGCACCCGCCCGCCGCGGGAACGCCGGGTGACGGCGTCCGCGATGTTGCGCAGCGGATCGGTAGGCGTGACCGGACCGTCGTTGTGGAACGAAATGCGATGACCGGCCGCCAGCGCCGAACCCGCGGCGGCCCAGTGCCCGCCGTGCTCGCTACCGAACAGATCGTCGACGAGGACGTCACCCCAGTAGTAGAGGTGGTCGACGAACAAGCTGCAGGTCACTCCCAGGTCGGCGGCGCGTCGGAACTGGTCCGGGCGCATCGCGCCGACATGCTCGAGGCGCAGTCGGTGATCGTCACGCGGGTTCGCGGACAGCATCTGCTCCCACGCGTCGAGGACCATCGTGATCGCGTCGTCGCCATGCGCGTGGCACGCGATCTGCCAGCCCTGTTCGTAGTACGGGGTGCTGATCTCGAGGATCTGCTCGCCCGTGTAGTTGGCTCCGCCGTGACTGCAGGCCATGCCTAGTGCGCGCGTGGCCGGGGTGTCCAGGTAAGCGAAGCTGAGCGCGATGTTCCCGATCCACGGTGAACCGTCGGACCAGATCTTGATCCCAACCTGCCGCACCATCTCGTCACCCGCGCCCGGCTCGAGGTCGGACCCGCGCTTCGGCCCCGACATCTCGTAGAGCCGCAGTCGGGTGGTGAGGATCCCGGCCTCGGCGGCCGCGGCCAGCGGAGCCCGCATGCCCGGGTCGAACGCCATCTCGCTCACGGTGGTGACGCCGGCAGCGTTCAGTCGCGCGGATTCGGACGCGAGCAGGTCGGGGAATCGTCCCGCCGCCGAGGCCAGCACCGGGCCGGCGATCGCGATCACGGCCGCCGACTCGTATGCGACACCGGTGAGCTCACCGGTGTCGGCGTCGCGCCCGAAGCGGGCACCCTCCGGATCGGGAGTGTCCTCGGTGACGCCGGCGGCGGCCGCGGCGGTCGAGTTGAAGTAGGCGGCATGTCCGGAGTTGTGCAGGACGATCAACGGCTTGTGCGGCGACTGCTCGTTCATCCACTGCAGAGTGGGCTCGTCGAGCCCCTTCTGCAGCAGCGGATCCCAGCCGTTGAGTACGGCGCCTTCGGGGCCGGCGTCCGCGACGGCTTGCGCGATCGTGGCGAGCACGCCGTCGGCGTCGGGGACCGTGACGGGGCGGATATCGACGACGGGCTCGCCCAGCAGGACCGCCTCGTTCAGAGGGTGACCGTGCGCCTCGATGAATCCCGGCATGATGCAGGCATTTCCGACGTCGTGGACGACGGTCCGAGGGCCGATGAATCCGGCGACGTCGGCGTCGGCCCCGACTGCGACGATGCGCCCGTCCTCGACGGCAACCGCAGTCGCTCGCGGATTCGCGTCGTCCATCGTCAACACGTCACCGAACACCACCAGGTCAGCCATCGGCACTCTCCGCTCCGTTCCCGGCTTCGGGCGGCCGGTTCTCGCCCGACAGGCTACAGACCAGCCGTTCTCTTCGCGCGTCCTGCGCGTGTGACCCGGCCGCGTCGTGTCGTCGTCCGGTAGGAAGAACGGAGGGCGTTCGACCAGCGCGGACGTCGACCTGTGGACACGGAAGGAAAGGCCCCATGGCGAAGAAGAAGTGGTCGGAGATGAGCCCGATTCAGCGCGCGGTGATCATCGCAGCCGGCTCGGTCCAGTTGAGCCTGGCGGCGACCGCGTGGGCGGATCTCGCGACCCGGCCGCGCGACGAGGTCAACGGCAGCAAGCGCAGGTGGGCCGCGATCATCGCCGTCAACTTCATCGGCCCCCTGTCGTACTTCCGGTGGGGGCGGCGCACGTCTGCGTGATCACTGCGCCGACTGCACACGTTCCTCGACGAGGTCGGCGAAGACGACGGTGTTGTCGCGGTAGCTTCTTGCAGCAGTGTCGAATTCGCCGCCACATGTGATCAGCCGGAGCCCGGGGTGATCGATGTTGCCGTACACCGCCGCGGTCGGGAACTCCGCTTTCGCGTAGCGGTCGACTCTCGTCACCCGGAACACAGCCGTGACCCCGTCGGATCGGATCGTGTCGATCGTGTCTCCCGGTATCAGTTCGTGGAGGCGAAGGAACACGCCGGGCTCACCGCCCCAGTCGACGTGGCCGGCGAGTATCGCGGGACCTCGTTCGCCGGGAACCGGTGAGCCGGAATACCATCCGGCGGGGAATGCTCCGGGCGGCACCTCGAGCGTGCCGTCCGGCTCCAGCCCGAGATCGACGAGTTCGGTGTCGACTCCGATCGCGGCGACGACGAGTCGGTCGGGGCGGACCACCGCGTTTTCCGGACCGGACACGATCGGGGCGGCGGCTGACGTCGTGGGTGCCGGACCGGATTGTGCCGGGACGGCCGATTCGGGTGCGGCGCAACTGGCCAGCAGGAATCCGCATGCGAGGGCCCCGGCAAGAACGGCCGACAGGCCGGTTCCGGACGATCTCCGGAACCGGCCTGTCGGCTTGTCGTTCACGGTCGAACTCACTGCCTACTGCTTGCGGCGGTGGCGTCCGGTGGCTGCGGCCGTTCCGGCCGTGGCTGCCAGCAGCAGTGCGGTTCCCAGCAGCAGCCCCCGCCCCGCGGTGTCGCTCGGGGCGCCCTTGTCACCGGCTTCGACGCCGCCGACGGGTACCGCGGAGATCTGAGCGCCCGCCTGCTGCGCCGCGGCGGGCGCGCTCACGTTCTGCAGAGCGGCTGCCTGGGCGGCAATCGGCTGCGTGATATTCCCATTGCCCGCGCCTTCGGCTTCGGCTTCGGCTTCGGCCTCGGCCTCGGCCTCGGCTTCGGCTTCGGCATTCGCACCGCTGCCGGCGTTGCCGGTCGAGGCCAGGGTGCTGCCGAGTGCGGCGCCTCCGGCGAGGGCACTCCCGAGTGCCGCACTGCCGAGGGTTCCGCCACCGGCAAGGGTGCTGCCGAGAGCCAGCCCGCCTACCGCGGCACTCCCGAGGACTGCACTGCCCAGGTCGGAGCTACCTGCTTCGCCGCCACCGGCGCTGCCGTTCTCGGAGCTACCGGCCTCGGTTTCACCGGCGCTGCCCAGTCCGAGGCTGCCGAGGGCGAGGTCCGTGAGGCTCCCCAAGCCGAGGTCACCGCTTCCTGCGGTCAGCCCGCCGCTGCCCGTGCCGCTGCCGGAGGCACTGCCCGAACCGAGGTCCGCCAGGCTACCGAGGTCCGCGCTACCCACATCGGTACCACCGGTGCTGCCCGCATCCCCTGTGGACCCGAGTGCCGCGGCACTACCGACAACCGGCAGAGCCAAACTTCCGAACGGAAGCGCCAAGCTACCCAGCGCCGCCTCACCCAGGCTGCCCAGGTCGAGATCGCCACTGCCGGAGCTCAACTCACCACTACCGGTCTCCAGGCTGCCGGTGTCGCTACCGGAATCACTGCCCGTGCCCAGGTCCGCCAGGCTCCCGAGATCCACCACACCACCGAGGTCCGCGCTACCCACGTCGGTACCACCGGTGCTCCCCGCATCCCCTGTGGACCCGAGTGCCGCGGCACTACCGACAACCGGCAGAGCCAAACTTCCGAACGGAAGCGCCAAACTTCCCAGCGCCGCCTCACCCAGGCTGCCCAGGTCGAGATCGCCACTGCCGGCCGTCAGCTCACCACTACCCGTCTCCAGGCTGCCGGTGTCGCTACCGGAATCACTGCCCGTACCCAGGTCAGCCAGGCTACCCAGATCCACCACACCACCAAGGTCCGCGCTACCCACATCGGTACCACCGGTGCTCCCCGCGTCGCCCGTGGACCCGAGCGCCGCCGCACTACCGACAACCGGCAGAGCCAAACTCCCGAACGGAAGCGCCAAACTCCCCAGCACAGCCTCACCCAAGCTACCCAGGTCCAGATCGCCACTGCCGGAGCTCAACTCACCACTACCGGTCTCCAGGCTGCCGGTGTCGCTACCGGAATCACTGCCCGAACCCAGATCAGCCAGGCTACCCAGATCGACACCCAGGCTTCCCAGCGCAAGCTCACCCAAGCTACCCAGATCGAGATCACCACTGCCGGAGCTCAACTCACCACTACCGGTCTCCAGGCCGCCGGTGTCGCTACCGGAATCACTGCCCGAACCCAGGTCAGCCAGGCTACCCAGATCCACCACACCACCAAGGTCCGCACTCCCCATACCGGCACCACCGGCGCTGCCCGCATCCCCCGTGGACCCGAGCGCCGCCGCACTACCGACAACCGGCAGAGCCAAACTCCCGAACGGAAGCGCCAAACTCCCCAGCGCCGCCTCACCCATGCTGCCCGGATCCAGGTCGCCGCTGCCGGCGGCGAGATCGCCACTTCCGGCAGGTAGGTCCACGCTCCCCGAGGCCAACTCGGCCAAGCTGCCCAAGTCGAGGGTCGGCTCGGCGCTGCCGGCGGGCAGTCCCAGGCTGCCGAGTGCCAGGTCCGCGAGGCTTCCGAGGTCGACTCCGCCGTCGCCGGAGCTGCCCAGCGCCAGCTGCGCCAAAGCGGCCAGGTCGAGGTTGCCGCTTCCCGAGCCCAGATCAGCGAGGCTTCCGGCATCGCCGCTCCCGGAGGCGTCGCTGCCGGTATCGGCGCTACCGCCCCCGACCTCGCCGGCGCTGCCTGCGGCCAGGTCACCGATGACACCGAGTCCTAGTTCGAGGCTGCCCGCGCCCGGAGCGGCTCCGGCACTGCCTGCTCCCGAGTCGCTTCCGATGTCGCCCAGGCTGCCGGCATCCGCCTCGCCGAGGCTGCCGACGCCGAGTTCGGGCATCGCATCCGTCACGCTCCCGGCGTCGATCCCGCCGCCGAGGCTGCCTGTGCCCAGATTCGCGAGGCTGCCCAACGCGGTCTGTGCGAGGTTCGCCAAGTCGAGGTTACCGGCGCTGCCCGCGTCGACGCCCCCGTTGGCGCCTCCGGGCCCCGCGGCGCTACCGAAGCCGGCGGCACCGTTCCCGCCGATGCTGCTGCCCAGACCCGAGAGTCCGCCGTTTGCGCCGCCGTTCGCGCTGCTCCCGAATCCGTTCTGGGGAGCGGGCTGAGCCTCGCCGACCGCCGGCGTGGCAATCGTCAAAGCCCCGACTGCGGTGGCCGCGACCATGATCCGGCTCTTCATCCGCAGTGTTCTCGAGTTGCGGGCTCTGTGGGTAGACATCGTTCCTCATCCTCCTCGATCGGCATGCCAGCGACGCACAACAAACACCCACCGCATGAAGACAGAAAACAGGTGAAGAAACGCCCCCCGAAAAATCCGTCAGACCCCCATCTGAACGGATAGCAAACCCCCAGCCACATGCATACAGGCGTGATGAAGATAGCATCTCGAACTTATATCGAAAGCCATCCCTTTCCACGGATCCGAGCAGATTCGATTCGCATTACTAACCAAAGATCGTGGCGCACGAGGCCCATCTGCAGCTTTCCATCCCGATGCGCCGCGCACCGAAGGAGATTTCACCCCGACGTTCACCCTACGACCGCCGACTCGCGGCAGACCCGCAGGAAGACGCGCATTTTCCCTGTAACGGCCGCGCCTCGAAATACGATAACGCGCGCCCGAAAGCGTATTCGGCGGCGACGGTTCTGCTGCCGGCATCCATTTCCGAGCTCCGACAGACGCGCGGTTACTGCACAGATGGCGGTATTTCCCCGGACGCCGGCGCCGACGTCTAATCGATCCGGTACGCGTGCGCGTGTGCGCCCGCGTGCCCCTTGGCCCAGCCGTAGTCCGGCTTGCCACTCGGGGTGCGCAGCACCTCGTCGGCGATCCAGTAGGTTCGCGGGATCTTGTAACCGGCGAGCCGGCTTCGGGTGTGCTTCTCCACGGACTCGAAGTCCGGGTCGACGCCGTCGCGCACCCGGACGACCGTGGCCACGCGGCTGCCCCAACGGTCGTCGGGTACGCCGATGACGATCGCGTCGTAGATGTCGGGGTGCGACTTGACGACGGCCTCGACTTCCTCCGCGAACACCTTCTCGCCGCCGGTGTTGACGACCATGTTTCCGCGCCCCAACAGCGTGATCGATCCGTCGTCCTCAATTCGCGCACGGTCGCCCGTGACCACCGCGCGCTGCCCGTCGACGACGCGGAAGATCTCGGCCGATCTGACTGGGTCGTTGTAGTACCCGACGGGGACGTTGCCCAGTTTCGCCAACCAGCCTTCGGCTCCGGAACCCGGTACGAGGATGCGGTTCTCGTCGTCGACGACGACCGAGTACTTGTTCGCACCGACCTTCGGTCCACCGTGCTGCTCGAACCCCTTGGTTGCGAATCCGATTCCGCCGAAGCCGGTTTCGGACGACCCGACCGAGTCGGAGATCATCAGGTTCGGCATCACCTCGAAGAAGGCGTCCTTGACCGCGGCGGAGAACAGCGCTGCGCCGGACGCGAGCACGGCCAGGCTGGACGTGTCCCCCTCCTGTTCGCGATAGGCCTCGACGAGGGGCCGTCCCATCGCGTCGCCGGTGATGACCATGACCTGCGGCCGGTGTTCGGCTACGACCGCCCAGACACGGCCCGGATCGAACTTCGGTTCCATGATGACGGTGTTGCCGGAGAAGAACGCCGTGAAGGTCGGCATCATCGCCGACGTGTGGATCAACGGCGGCAGCATCACCCAGCGCATCGCCTCGCCCGCTGCCACCCCTGCCCGGGACTGCTCGAACTCGTCGAGGATCGGTTCGCCCGTGTAGAAGTCCAGTCCTCCGCCCAGAACCCGCCAGATGTCCTCGTGGCGCCACACCACGCCCTTCGGTCGACCGGTGGTTCCACCGGTGTAGAAGATGTAGTGATCGTCGGGGCTGCGCTTCCCGAAGCCGCGCTCTGCACTTCCCGACGCGAGCGCGTCCCGGTATTCGGCAGCCCCGGTGACCTCGCACTCGTCGCCGCAGGCCAGGACATCGGGAACCGAGACGAGGTGCCGGATGCGCGGAAGTTCGGGCAGCACCTCGGCGATCCGGTCGGCGAACCCCTGATGGAACACCAGCCCCTCGAGGTCGGCATTGTCGTACAGATACCGCAGTTCGTCGGAGGTGTATCGGTAGTTCACCGTCACCGGAACGGCCCGGAGTTTGAAGGACGCGATGATCGCGACCATCGTCTCGATCGAGTTGTGCATGTGGACTCCGATGTGGGCGCCCACGCCGAAACCCGCTCCCGCGAGGTGGTGCGCGAGCCGGTTCGCTCGCTCGTCCAGTTCTCGGTAGGTGACCTGCTCGTCGCCGACGATCATGGCGAGGCGGTCCGGCATCGCATCCACCGAATGCTCGAACAAGTCAGCGAACGTGTAGGCCATGCGAAGATCCCCTTGTCTGGGTCGGTCGATCAGATCACATAGAGCGGCAACGGAATTCCACGGTCCTCGAACGCGAAGGCGGCACCGGTGCTCACCTTGGTGATCGCGACCTCGACGCATTCGGGCGCGGGGTCGGTGGTGACGTCGACGGTGACGTGCAGCCCGGCGGCGCCGTCACCGACGACCCGTACGGTGAAGCGCGGATTGACCCCGCGTACCAGGGCCTGCAGCGCTTCGAGGTGCTCGGCATCGATCAGCGTGGGCCAGCCACCGTCGACGTCCACGAGCCCGGTCCGTCGAATCACGAGCTCCAGTTGCTCTCCGTCGAAACGAATTTCGCTGTCCACGTACTGCGTGGGGTTCAGCAGTGGGTGCAGTGCCAGCACGGTCGCGAGGCCTTCGAGGTCGTCTGGCAGACCGAGCGCGTCGCGAATTCGTTGCGCGGTGACGCCGGCGATGCCGGTGAGCTGTTTGCGGGTGATCTCGCGGGTCTTGTCCTCGTCCGCGCGCTTGCGGACCGCGATCAGGAAGCCGAGGGCGAGCAGGTGTTGCTGCAGGCACACCTCCTCGGCGATCCGCACGAGAGCGGACTGCGAGAAGTCCTGGAACCGCAGGTCGGCGAGCAACGGTCCCGCGTAGTCGTGGTTGCCGTCGCCGCCGTTGTCGATCGGGCTGAGTTCGACCGTGTTGGCGGCGGTTCGGCCGATCTGCTCGGTGTGCGGCTGCATCGTCGGCGGGACGTGCTTCTCGTCGATGACGACGGTCCACGCGCAGTGTGGGTGACGGTCCGCCGGCCGGCGCGGGGGACGATGGATCGGACGGACCTGCGCGTGCGCATTGGTGGCCAGTGCCGTGGCGTCGAATGTGGGGTCCTCGATGTCGTGGCACATCGCGGTCACGTACTCGTCGCCCAGCGGTTCGACGTCCATCAGCGCGCCACAGTGGTCGAGCCAGAACTCGCCGTGCTGCGGATCGTCGACCCGGAAGCGGAAGTCCATGAATTGCGGCGGCGCCCCGATGTCGAGCTGCAGGCCCTTGAAGATGGTGACGACGTCGTCGCCCTCGTAGCGCAATGCACGCTGCATGCGCCGGGTGTACCAGGGACTCGCCGCCTGCCATTCCTCGATCGCGACCTGAGCCATGCCCTCCCGCCCGAACTCGACGATCAGGTGGGCCATCCCGGATCGGTCGATCAACTGGCCGCACAGCAGCAGTTCCGGCACCAGTGCCGCCAGGTCCGTCCGCGACAGCGCCGCGAACGAGGGTGACCGCCGCTCCTCGGTGCTCACCACAGCGGGACCGGGGCCTGGCCGACCGGGTACCAGCCCGGCAGCTTCTCTCCGGAGATCGAGCGCTGGATGCGGGACTGCATACCCGTCGACAGCGCATTGTTCTGAATCATCTCCATGAACAGTGCCGAGACATTGCCGAAGTCGAAGAAGTCACGCTGCCAGGACCACTGGAAGTTCCCGCCGTACCGGAACCAGCTGCCACCGATGCCGTACACCGCATAGTTGGTGCCGTCCGGACGCGCCGCGTCGGAGATCTGCTTCCACAGCCCGATCACGTTGCCACTGCGCTCGTCGATCACGAACTCCTGGTAGGGATACTCCCAACCCTCGAGCCCCTGCATCTCCAGTCCGAGCGCGACGTCGCGGATCTCGTCACGCCCCACTGCCATGAAGTCCTGCTTGGGGCCGTAGTTCCAGCCGTAGGTGGCGTCCTCGGTATAGAAGTCCGCCAGCGGCTTCCAGTCGCCGGCCGCCTCGGCCTTCTTGTTGGCGTCCACCCAGCGCTGGACCATCTCGTCCAGTTCGCCACGGTCGAATCCGGTCATGTCGTCGTCTCCTTCGATGGTTCTGGTGTGGTGCGTGCGCGAAACGCCGTCAGTCCTCGACGATCCGCAGGGCTTGCGTCGGGCAGTACCGGACCGCGCTCTCGACGTCGGCCCGCAACGACTCCGGCGGATTCGCATCGAGGACGGTGACCTTGCCGCGCTTGGGCACGGTGAACACGTCGGGTGCCTCCATCTCGCATGCGGCGTGCCCCTGGCAGAGATCGAGATCAGCTTCGACGCGCATCGTCAGGCCTCACTCGTGTGGGCGACCGGGCACCCAGTCGGAGCCACTGCCGCCGCTCCGACGGACGCCGCCCGGACGGTGCGCCGGCGATAGCGGACGCGGCACGGCTGCTGCAACTGCACCACCATCTTGCTGTGGTCGTTGCGGTACGAGTCGGCCGACTGCGCCATCTCGAACTCGAAGTCGCGCAGCAGGATCGAGAAGATCGCCTTCAGCTGCATCTGCGCGAACGCCGCCCCGACACAACGGTGACGACCCGCACCGAAGGGGATCCACGTCCAACGGTTCGCGGTGTCCTCCTGGTTGGGGTCGATGTACCGACCCGGGTGGAAGGAGTCGGGTTCGGGGAAGTCCTCCGGGATCCGGTTCGAGACCGCCGGCGTGGCCGCCACCAGGTTGCCCTCGTGGACCGAGAACCCGCCCACCTCGAAGTCGCCGCGGGCGACCCGGAGCAGGATGATCAGCGGCGGATGCAGCCGCAGGGTTTCCTTGATCACCGCCTCGAGGACCGGGATCTGCCGCAGCGCATGGAAACTGATGTCGGCACCGTCGGCATACAGCTCGTCCAGTTCGGCGGTGACCTGCTGCATCGTGTCCGGATGCCGCAGTAGCTCGATGAGCGACCACGCCGCGGTGCCGGACGTGGTGTGGTGGCCGGCGAACATCATCGAGATGAAGATTCCGGTGATCTCGTCCGCGCTGAAGCGCAGGTTGCCCTCGTCGTCCCTGATCGAGACCAGGACGTCGAGCATGTCGCGATCCTTCTTGCCCCGGGGAGGATTGGCGACGCGCCCGTTCATGATGCCCTGGACGAGCTCGACGAGGGCGACGCGAGCGGCGTCGCGGCGACGAAAACTCTCGATCGGCGCGTACGGGTCGACGAAGGCGATCGCGTCGGTGCCCTGTTCGAGTTCGTGGTAGAGCTTGGCGAACCGGTCGTCGAGTTCGTCTCGGAACTTCTTGCCGATCAGGCACGCCGAGGACGTGTAGATCGTCAGTTCGGCGAAGAACTCGAGCAGATCGATCTCGCCCTCGTCTCCCCACCGGGACACCATGTCCTCGACCTCGCCGCCGATCGTCGTCGCATGGCCCCGCATCTGTTCGCCGCGCAGTGCGGAGTTGTGCAGCATCTCCGACCGGCGCTCGGGGCTCGCGTCGAACACCACGCCCTCGCCGAAGATCGGCTTCATGAACGGGTAGGCGGCCTGCTGGTCCAGATCCTCGTCGGAGGAGCGGAAGAAGAACTCGTTGGCCTCGGCCCCGGTCAAGAGCACCACGTCGCGATCAACCAACCGGAACACCCCGACGTCGCCGCACTCCTCGCGCACGCGGCGCATCAGGGCGATCGGGTCGGTGCGCAGTTCCTCGAGGTGTCCGTGTTCGTGGAGTCCTCCGGACACGCGGGGCGGATCGGGCAGGGTCATTTCGACTCCTCGGAACTTGGAAGGGGCGCGAGCGGCGCCTCGGGCTGGACTTCGATGAGGACGAGGTGGACACCGCGCGGGGCGCCCACCACCGCGACGACGGCGTTCGCCATGTCCGATGCGCGCAGCATGTATCCGTGGCGGGCGAAACCCCACTTGCCCCACAGCTCGGCGACGGGCGCGAGGATCTCGGGAGTGGAGTTCATGCCCATGCCCGTGAAGGTGGGGCCGGGCCGCACGATCGAGGCTCGAATTCCGGTTCCCTCGAGTTCCATTCGCATTTGGCGCCCCATCGCCTCGAGGCCGGCCTTGGCGGCGTCGTACGCACCCATCATCGGGCGTTGGCGGTCGGCGCAATCCGAGCCGATGAGCACGAAGTCGCCGCGGCGGCGTTCACGCATCCCGGGTAGGACGCGGTGTGCGAGCCGCTGCGCGCCGACGAGGTGCACGTCGATCTGCTTGGCGAAGCTGGCCGGGTCCATCTGGTCGGCGGCACCGAACTCGAGGTCGCCCGCACCGGAGACGACGATCTCGGCGGGGCCCAGGGCCTCCTCGGCGGCCGTGACGAACGCGTCCACCGAGGCGTCGTCGGTGACGTCGAGGAAGTGGGCGAACGCCTCTCCCCCGTTGCTGCGGATCTTGTCCGCGATCGCCTCCGTCTCCGCGACCCGGCGGGCACCGAGCGCGACCGGGTGCCCCAGGTCGGCGAGCGCGTATGCGACCGCCTCGCCGATTCCGGACGACGCGCCGCTGACCAACGTCGGCCTGCGGGTGGGGTTGGGTTCGAAACGGGGCATCAGCGCACCTGCACCTTCATCGGCAGGGCCGCGAAGCCCCGCACGTTCGTGGAATGGACACGTTCGATTCCGGACTCGTCGACCTCGAAATGCCTCACGCTCTTGGCGAATTCGGCGAGGGCGATGTTCGCCTCGAGCCGGGCGAGGTGTGCGCCGAGGCAGAAGTGCACACCTCCACCGAAGCTGACGAGTTTGTTGGTCGAGTCCCGGCCGATCCGGTAGCGGTCGCCGTCCTCGAACACGTCCTCGTCGCGGTTCGCGGAACCGATCAGCAGCAGCATCTTCTCTCCTGCCGGAACCGTCTGCCCGTAGTACTCGAGATCCACGGCGGTGGTGCGGGCGACGATCTGGCTCGAAGTGTCGAATCGCAGCGTCTCCTCGACCCAATCCGTCACCCGCGCCGGGTCGTTCAGCACCTGCGCGACCTGATCGGGATTGTGGGCGCCCCAGTACGCCGCGTTGCCGAGCAGCTTGGTCGTAGTCTCGTTGCCGGCGACCACCATCAGGAACAGGAACCCGAGAACCTCCTGGTCCGACAGCTTGTCGCCGTCGATCTCGGCGTCGAGCAACGCCGACGTCAGGTCCTCGGTACGCGAGCGTCGACGCTGCTCGATCATCTCCTTGTAGTAGGTCATAAGGCTCAGCGACGCCTCGACCGACGCCGGCGGCACGTCGAGGACGCCGTCCTCCCGGTGAACCACCAGGTCCGCGAGCCGTCGAAGTTCCGCGCGGTCGGCCTCCGGCACGCCCATCAGTTCGGAGATGACGTCCATCGGGAGCTTGCCCGCAACCTCGGCGATCCAGTCGAATTCACCGGCTTCCAGAGCCGGCTCGAGGTACTGACGGGTGAGTTCGAGGATCCGCCCGTCGAGCTCGGCCACACGGCGCGGAGTGAATCCGCGGGAAACCAACTGGCGCAGGCGTGCGTGCCGCGGGTCGTCCATCGCGAGGAAGGACATCACCAGGTGCGCGTGCGGCCCGTACGCGGCAGGGTCGAGGGAGACCCCGTTGGCACTCGACAGCCGGGTGCTGTCCCGGAAGGCACGCAGCACGTCGGAGTGACGCGACAGCGCCCAGAATCCGATCTCCGGATTGTGGTAGAGCGGGGACTCGTCGCGCAGCCGGGCGTAGATCGGGTACGGGTCGTCGTGGAAGTCGTAGTCGTAGGGATTGAAGACCACCGGGTCGACCAGCGCTTCGGTCATGTGATCACTCCAGAATCATTGTGGCGGAACGCTCCAACTGACCGGCGAGGTCTTGGTAGGAGCCGTACCCGATGCCGGCCCGGAGCAGCGCTCCGGCGTACAGGAGGTCGAGGGTCTCGAGAAGTTCGGGATCGGCGGGCTTCCCCAGCGCCTCTTCGAGGCGGCCGCGGATGTCGATGCCGATTCGCACCCGCAAGTGCTCGACGTCGGGGTCGCTCCCGAGGAGTGCGTTGGTGACGGCGCTCGACAAGCCGGGCTCGTCGGCGAGCAGGAGGGCGATGCCGCGCAGCACCGCTACGACGCGACCGGTCCGGTCGAGCCCGTCGGACTCCGGCCGCGGTGACTGCGAGAGCCGGCGCCAGAAGACCTCGGCCACCAGGTGTTCCTTGGACGAGAAGTACGTGTAAGCGGTGGCGGGCCCGACGCCGGCCCGCGAGGCGACCGCGCGAACGGTGAGACCGGCGAAATCCTCCTGCCGCAGCACCTGCACTGCGGACTCGCACAGTCGGTCGACGGTATCGGCCTGCTTCGGCGTAAGGCGCCGGCGCGTGGACTCGAAACTCATACTAGACACATGTCCGGACACTACTACAGTTTCCTGTCTGTCGGCAGAGATCAGAGGCCCATCTTCATGCCGGCTCCGGCGTCGATCCTCAGTTGCTGCCCGGTGACGTAACGCGATTCGTCGGAGGCCAGGTACACCACGGCGTGCGAGATGTCCTCCGGCTCGACCCACGGGATCGGCATGGCCTGCATGAACGGGAAGGTCACCGCAGCATCCTCCGCAGTGGGGTTCCCGAGGTCGGGCCGGAAGGTCTTGTACATGGGCGTGCTCTGCAGCATGTCGGTGTTGCAGTTGGTCGGATGGATCGCATTGACCCGGATCGAATCGGGGCCGAGAGTCAGCGCCAGCGAGTTCGTGTAGGTCTGGATCATCTTCTTGGCCAACCCGTATCCGTCGCCGCCGGGCCCCTGGAGCGCCTGCTGACCGTTGAAGCCGGTCTGCGGCACCAGTCCCGCGACCGACCCGATCGCGATCACCGAGGCGCCCTCCCCCAGGTACGGCAGCGCCGCGTGCACGGTGTTGACGACGCCCACGAAGTCGACGTCGAACGCGTCGACGAACGCCTGCGCCGGCAAATGCTTGCCGAGCGGACAGATACCCGCGTTGGCCACCACGACATCGAGGCGGCCCAATTGCGCGACGGCGTCGGCCAGGCACACCTCGAGCGCTGCCCGATCCCGGACGTCCACCTCGGCCGCGACGATCCTGCCGCCGGCCTTCTCGACGAGCCGCGCGGTCTCGTCCAGATCCGCCTCGGTCGCCAGCGGGTACTCGTTGGTTCCGATGTCGGCACAGACGTCGAGAGCGATCACGTCGGCGCCCTCCTCCGCCAGCCGAACCGCATGACTGCGCCCCTGACCGCGGGCGGCACCGGTGACCAGGACAACTTCCCCGCAACTCTCCCCATGACTGCTCCCTTGCACTACTGCAATGGATTCCGAATGACATTCCATCGGAACGGCATTGCTGGCGACATTTGTTCGTACTATAGTCCAGACACCTGTCCAGCCAGAAAGGTTCTGCGCAATGACGCTTCGACCGACCGACAGCTCCGCGCTCCTGATCGACGGCAAACTGGTTCCCGGTTCGGGCGGCGTGTTCGAGGTGCTCGCGCCCGCCACCGAGGAGGTGGTGGGCCACGCGGCAGAGGGCACGGCCGCCGACATGGACGCGGCGATCGCGGCGGCCCGCCGGGCCTTCGACGAGACGTCCTGGTCGCGTGATCACAGCTTCCGCGCGCGGTGTCTGCGTCAGCTGCGCGATGCCCTGCAGTCGCACATCGAGGAGCTGCGCGAGATCACGATCGCCGAGGCGGGCGCACCCCGCATGCTCACCGCCGGGCCGCAGCTCGAGGGCCCGATCGCGGATCTCGGCTACTTCGCCGACCTCGCCGAGTCGTACGCGTGGGAGTCCGATCTGGGCGTCGCGGCGCCGATGGGTATCAGAACGCGGCGCCGGGTCCTCAAAGAGGGCGTCGGCGTCGTCGGAGCGGTCACGCCCTGGAACTTTCCGCACCAGATCAACTTCGCGAAGCTCGGGCCCGCGCTCGCGGCCGGCAACACCGTCGTCCTCAAGCCGGCTCCCGATACACCCTGGTGCGCGGCATTGGTCGGCAAGGTCATCGCGGAGGAGACCGACATCCCGGCGGGCGTCGTCAACATCGTCACCTCGACCGACCATCGGCTCGGCGCGCAGCTCGCCGAGGATCCACGCGTCGACCTGATCTCCTTCACCGGCTCCACCGCGACCGGCAAAGCCGTCATGACCGCGGCCGCACAATCACTGAAGAAGGTGTTCCTCGAGCTGGGCGGGAAGTCCGCGTTCGTCGTCCTGGACGACGCCGACCTCGCCGCCGCCTGCGCGATCGCCGCGTTCACGGTGTGCACCCATGCCGGTCAGGGGTGCGCTATCACGACCCGCCTGCTGGTGCCGCGCGAACGCTACGACGACGCCGTCGCGGCCACCGCCCGCACGATGGCGGGGATCCGGCCCGGCGACCCCGACGAACGCGGAACCGTCTGCGGCCCATTGATCTCCGCCCGTCAGCGTGCACGCGTCGAGAGCTACCTGAAGCTCGCGGTGGAGGAGGGCGGGACGATCGTCGTGGGCGGCGGACGGCCCGCCGAGCACGAGCGTGGCTTCTTCGTCGAACCCACCCTGATCTCGGGTCTCGACAACTCGTCCCGCGTCGCCCAGGAGGAGATCTTCGGGCCGGTACTGGTAATCCTCCCCCACGACGGCGACGACGACGCGATTCGCATCGCGAACGACTCGCCCTACGGCCTCTCCGGATCCGTGTGGGGCACCGATCCCGATCGCGTCCGGCATGTCGTGGAGGGCGTCCGCACCGGAACGCTCGCCGTCAACGGAGGCGTCTGGTACGCGGCGGATGCACCGTTCGGCGGCTACAAGCAGTCCGGAATCGGCCGGGAGATGGGCGTGGCCGGCTTCGAGGAGTACCTGGAGACCAAGCTCGTCGCGGAACCCGCGACCGCTTAGCCGAATTCGACGACAGGAGACATGCAGATGGGACGTTTCGACGGACGCACCGCCATCGTCACCGGCGCCGCCCAGGGCATCGGCGAGGGGTATGCCCGGGCACTTGCCGCCGAAGGCGCCGACGTGGTCGTCGCCGATCTCAACCGTGAGCTGGGCGAGACGGTCGCCAAACAGATCACCTCCGACGGCGGTTCCGCCGTCTTCAAGGAAGTCGATGTGGCCGAACCGGACTCGGCCCTGGATCTGGCGTCGTTCACGATCGAGAGGTTCGGCCGCATCGACCACCTCGTGAACAACGCGGCGATCTACGGCGGCATGAAACTCGACTCGCTGCTCACGGTGCCGTGGGACTACTACAAGAAATTCATGAGCGTCAACATGGACGGTGCGCTCAACGTGTGTCGGGCCGTCGTGCCGCACATGCGCGAGAGCGGCGGGTCGATCGTCAACCAGTCGTCCACCGCCGCGTGGGTGTACTCCAACTTCTACGGTCTGGCGAAGGTCGGGATCAACGGCCTCACCCAGCAGCTCGCGTTCGAACTCGGCTGGTCGAACATCCGGATCAACGCGATTGCCCCGGGCCCGATCGACACCGAGGCCACCCGGACGGTCACGCCCGGCAACATCGTCGCCGATATGGTGAAGCGGATTCCCCTGCAGCGCATGGGCACTCCCGAGGACCTGGTCGGCATGTGCCTGTTCCTTCTGTCCGACGAGGCGAGCTGGATCACCGGCCAGATCTTCAACGTGGACGGCGGGCAGGTGATCCGGTCGTGAGCGAACCCACCCGCGCGGTCGGCTACATCGGTCTGGGGAACATGGGCGCCCCGATGGCCACCCGACTGCTCGAACGTCCGGGCACGCTGGTCGTGTGCGACGCCCGCGCCGAGGCCGTCGAACCGTTCACGACGGCGGGCGCGACGGCGGTGTCGACGCCGGCGCAGGTCGCCGATCGCGCGTCGGTCATCTCGGTGACCGTCCTCGACGACGGCCAGGTCCGCGACGTCGTCGCCGGACCGGACGGCATCCTGTCCACGGCCCGGCCCGGCACGGTGATCGCGGTGCACTCCACGATCAGCGACACGACGGCGACCGAACTGGCCGCAACCTGCAGGGCCAAGGGGGTCGACCTGATCGACGCGCCGGTCAGCGGCGGAGCGCCGGGAGCACAGCAGGGCCGGCTCGCCGTCATGGTCGGAGGCAGCGACGAGGCATTCGAGGCGGTCCGCGAACCGTTCGGCTACTTCGCCGAGCTGGTGGTCCATGCCGGGCCGGTGGGCGCCGGAACCCGGATGAAGCTGGCGCGCAACCTACTCCACTTCGTGTCGTTCACCGCGGCGTGCGAGGCGGCGCGCCTGGCCGAGGCAGCCGGCATCGACATCCGCAAGCTCGGCAAGGTGGTCCGCCACACCGACGCGATCACCGGGGGCGCGGGGGCGATCATGCTCCGCGACACGACCGCTCCGGTCGCGGACGACGACCCGTGGTTCTCGATCCTGTCCCACGTCCGCAACCTCGGGGAGAAGGATCTCGCGCTGGCGCTCGATCTGGGCGACCGGTTCGACGTCGACCTGCCCCTCGGCGCCCGGGCCCTCGCCGGCCTCGGCCCCGGACTCGGTGTCGGGACCGGAACGGTCGCCGACCGCGCCCACCACAAGGAGAACGCATGACCGACCACAACGGCGACGCCACCACGTCGGAACGACGCAAGCGCGGCGTCGCGATGATGAACCAGGTGTACGGCTGGGAGATGCCGTCGGACGTGCCGGGCGACTTCTTCGCCGTCACCGCCGACCACCTGTTCGCCGACATCTGGACGCGTCCGGGCCTGAGCCTGCGCGATCGGCGCCTGCTGCTGCTCGGAGCGATCGCGGCGCAAGGGCAGACCGATGTCGCGAAGATCCAGATCAACGCCGCGCTGGGCAACGAGGAGTTGACCGAACAGCAGATCGAGGAGGCCGCGATCTTCCTCTGCCACTACGTCGGCTGGCCGTTGGGCACCGGACTGAACAACGCGCTGATCGCGGTCAAGGCCGATCGTCGTAAGGCCGCGCGCGCCGCGGAGAAGCAGCGCTCCGAGTAGTCCGCCCGATTCGGGCACGCCGGCCGCCCGATACGCGGATACTGATTTATAGAACACGTTCTACCCAGTCGAAAGGATCCACCCACATGTCACAGCCGGTGTCCGGGGCCACCCCGGTCCGTCCCTTGTCCGCCGAGAGCATCGACGTCTGGGACTACGAGGCCGATGTCGTGATCGCGGGCTACGGTATCGCCGGCGTCAGCGCCGCGGTCGAGGCTGCCCGCGCCGGCGCCGAGGTCCTCGTACTCGAGCGGGCCGGCGGGTGGGGCGGTGCGGCCTCGTTGGCGGGCGGATTCATCTACATGGGTGGCGGCACCCCGCTGCAGAAGGCACTCGGGTTCGAGGACACCCCCGAGAACATGAAGACATTCATGATGGCGGCACTCGGGCCCGGCGCCGACGAAGCGAAGATCACCGAATACTGCGAGGGCAGCGTCGACCACTACAACTGGCTGGTCGACTGCGGCGTCCCGTTCAAGGAGAGCTTCTACGGTCAGCCCGGCTGGGAGACTCCGTTCGACGACGGCCTGATGTACTCGGGCGGCGAGAACTCGGCGCCGTTCAACACGATTGCCACACCCGCCCCGCGCGGCCACATCCCGCAGATGGCGGACAAGAAGGTGGGCGAGAAGGGCGGCGGCTACATGCTCATGAAGCCGCTGGTCGAGACGGCCGAGAAACTCGGGGTGCAAGCCCAGTACGACATGCGGGTCCAGACCCTGGTCACCGATGCCACCGGCCGCGTCGTCGGCGTGCAGGCCAAGCAGTACGGCAAGGACGTGGTGGTGCGCGCCCGCAAGGGCGTCGTGCTCGCCACCGGTAGCTTCGCTTACAACAAGGACATGGTCGAGGCGTTTGCGCCCCGCCTCATCGGACGTCCCGGCGCCGCGATCGAGGAGCACGACGGCCGGTCGATCCGGATGGCGCAGGCCCTCGGCGCCGACCTGGCGCACATGGACGCTACCGAGGTCGCCTTCTTCGGTGATCCGCAGATGATGGTCCGCGGCATCCTGGTCAACGGTCGCGGTCAGCGCTATGTCAACGAGGACACCTATCCGGGACGGATCGGTCAGCTCACGCTGCTGCAGAACGACAATCAGGCGTACCTGATCATCGACGAGGACGCGTACGAGGAGGCGAAGACTACGCCGAGTTCGACGCCGTTCTTCCGCTTCCAGCCCAAGTGGGTGGCCGAGACCGTCGAGGAACTCGAGGCCGAGATGGGGCTGCCGGAGGGCACACTGCAGGCGACGGTCGAGGTCTACAACAAGCATGCCGCAAACGGGCAGGATCCGGTGCTCGGGAAGAAGCCCGAGTGGGTCAAGCCGATCGGCTCGCCGATCGCAGCACTGGACCTGCGCAACTTCACCGCCGGATTCACGCTGGGTGGTCTGCGCACCAACACTGCCTCCGAGGTGCTGCACGTGTCGGGCGATCCGATTCCCGGCCTCTTCGCGGCCGGTCGCTGCACCGCCGGCGTCTGCGCATGGGGCTACGCGTCGGGCACCTCACTCGGCGACGGCAGCTTCTTCGGTCGTCGCGCAGGCATCAGCGCCGCGAAGGGCTGAGCGTGAACTGACACTGCGGACATGCCGGATCATTCGGTCCGGCATGTCGGCAGCTGCTGACCCAGGCCGTTCGAAGGTGGATACTCGGAGAAGACCGGGCCCCCGCACGGGGCCGAGTCCAGCCGTTCGGGGATGCACCCATGACCGACGTCGAGACTGTCGACGGGAACGAACTCGTCGTCGACGCGCTCGAGAATGTCAGGGTCACAACGATCTACGGCGTCGTGGGGATTCCGGTGACCGATCTCGCCCGGACCGCGCAGGCCCGCGGCATCCGCTACCTCGGGTTCCGCAACGAGCAGGCCGCCGGGCACGCGGCCGCCGCGGCGGGATTCCTCACCGGCCGGCCCGGCGTCTGTCTCACGGTGTCCGCGCCAGGATTCCTCAACGGGCTCGTTGCGCTCGCGAACGCCACCACCGACTGTTTCCCGATGATCCAGATCAGCGGGTCCAGCGAGCGATCGATCGTCGATCTACAGCAGGGCGACTACGAGGAGCTCGACCAACACGCCACCGCCCGGCCGTTCGCGAAGGCCGCGTACCGTGTCGACTCCCCTGAACTCATCGGGATCGGCGTCGGCCGGGCCTTTCGCGCCGCGGTGTCCGGACGCCCGGGCGGGGTGTACCTCGACCTGCCGGCCCGGGTGCTGGCCGCGACCGCGCCCCGCACGCCACGTCCACCGTTGGTCGATCCCGCGCCGCGCCAATTGCCCGCTCCCGAGTCGGTCGAGCGGGCGGTTGCGCTCCTCGAACGCGCCGAGCGTCCCCTGATCCTGCTCGGCAAGGGTGCCGCGTATGCCCGCGCCGACAAGGAGATTCGCGCGTTCGTCGAGGCAACCGGCGCCCCGTTCCTGCCGATGTCGATGGCCAAGGGGCTGCTGCCCGACGACCATCCACAGTCCGCGGCGGCGGCCCGCTCGCTGGTGCTCGGCAGCGCCGACGTGGTGGTGCTCGTCGGCGCGCGGCTCAACTGGATGCTCGAGCACGGCCGCTCGCCCCGGTGGTCCCCCGACGCCCGGTTCGTCCAGCTCGACGTCTGCCCCACCGAGTTCGACAGCAACCGGCCGATCGCCGCCCCGGTTGCCGGCGACATCGCGTCCTCGATGACGGCGCTGCTGGCGGCGTTGCGGCCCGGCGCGGTCACGCCGTCGCCGGAGTGGCTCGCCGAGATCGCGGCGAAGAAGCAGGCGAACACCGCGAAAATGGAGGCGCGGCTGCGCGCCGACGTGCATCCGATGAACTTCGCCGTCGCGCTGCGCGCGGTACGGGACGTCCTCGCCGCCCATCCCGACGTGATCGTCGTCAGCGAGGGCGCGAACACCCTCGACAACGCACGCAACATCATTCCGATCCACCGGCCGCGGCACCGGCTCGACACCGGGACGTGGGGTGTGATGGGCGTCGGACTCGGGTATGCGATCGCCGCCGCTGTCGAGACCGGGTCGCCGGTGGTTGCGATCGAGGGCGACAGCGCGTTCGGGTTCAGCGGCATGGAGATCGAGACGATCTGCCGGTACCGACTGCCCGTCGTCGTGCTGGTGTTCAACAACGGCGGCGTGTACCGGGGCGACGAGATCAACACGCACTCGGCCGATCCGGCGCCGACGGTGCTGCTGCACTCGAGCCGGTACGACACGCTGATCGAGGCGTTCGGCGGCGTCGGGTACCACGCGGAGACGCCCGACGAGGTGGCCGCGGCGGTGCGGTCGGCACTGGCGTCGGGTGAGCCCGCACTCGTCGACTGCGTGATCGACTCGGCCGACGGCACCGAGAGCGGCCACCTGCAGAAGCTGAACCGTCCGGCGCACGAGGAGGAGCCATGACCGAACACGACCCCGGCGGACATCTCGACCCCACCAAACCGCAGGCGCTCGAGGGCATCACGGTCGTCGACTTCACCCATGTGCTCGCCGGACCGACCTGCACGCGGATGCTCGCCGACGCGGGTGCCCGGGTCATCAAGATCGAGCGCCCCGGGATCGGCGACGACACCCGGCAGATGGGGCCGTTCGCCGACGACGGCAGCTCGGAGTACTACCGGCTGGCGAACGTCGGCAAGGAGAGCATCGCGCTGAACCTGAAGGACGCCGACGACATGGCGTTGGTGCGCTCGATGATCAAGCATGCCGACGTGGTGGTGGAGAACTTCCGCCCGGGCGTGATGGCGCATCTCGGTCTCGCGCCGGACGACCTGGTGGCCGAGCATCCGCGACTGATCGTCTGTTCGATCTCCGGGTTCGGCCAGTACGGGCCGATGCATCAGGAATCGACCTACGACACCGTGATCCAGGCGCTGGCGGGGATCATGGACGCCACCGGATGGCCGGACGGCCCGGCCACCCGGGTGGGCACCTCGATCTCGGACATCACCGCCGGCATCATGGGGTACTGCGGAATCCTCACCGCCCTCGTCGCCCGGGATCGGACAGGGCGCGGCACCACAGTGGACATCGCGATGCTCGACAGCACGTTCTCGTTGATGGAGCACGGGCTCATGGATGCCCTCGGCCCCCGGGTACGCCCCACCCGTCTGGGGAACCGGCACCCGTTCATGTATCCGTTCGACACGTTCGAGTGCAGCGACCGCCCGATCGCGATCGCGGTCGGCAACGACCACCTTTTCGAACTCATGTGCGGCGCAATGGGCCTCACCCACCTACCCGAGGACACCCGGTTCGCCACCAACGTCGACCGCTGCGCCAACCACACCGACCTCAAGACCGCGATGGAGGATGTGCTGCGCACCGACACCGGCGAGGCGTGGCGGGGCCGCCTCATCGAGGCCGGTGTGCCGGTCGGAATCGTCCTCAACGTCGACGACACCCGCAAACTCGACCAGATCGCGGTCCGCGGAATGATCAAGAACGTGGGCGGGTTCGACGTTCCGGGCACCCCGCTGAAGTTCGGGACATGGGATTCGCTCGGGGCGACGATCCCGTCACCCGAACTCGACGACTGCGGCGACATGCTGCGCACGGAGTTCGCGCCGCGCCCCGATGCGTGACGGTCAGCCGCGCGGTGTGACGGTGACCGTGACCTCCTGCCGGGTGGCCGGCGCGCGCAAGGTCAGGATTCGGGTCTCGGGATTCCAGTTTGCAACGTGCGCACCGTCGACGTCGGGACCGTCCGGGAAGGTCCGCACCGGCAGGTACACCTCGGTGGGTGCAGTGATCGACAGGTTCGGCACATAGGAGAATTCGAGGCGGTCCGCGTCGGCCGCCCATCGGACGGGTTGCCCGGCGATCGCCCGCGGGTACGGCTCGTCCAGCGTCGCAACCAGATTCCGCTCGGTGCCGTCCTCCTCGTACGGACCCCAGGGCCCGGGGTCCCGCGACCAGTAGGAGACACCGGCACCCATCTCGCGGGCGGTGTCGTAGATCCGGTTCACGTAGTCCAGGGCACCGGGCAGTGTGGTGTCGAGTCCGAACTCTCCCAAAATGATCGGCACGTTCCCGAGTTCTGCCGCGGTGCGCAGGACGTTGCCGCGCCACGCGTCGATCGTCGCGTCGACCTGGGTCCGGGAACTGCCGGTATATCCGCCGCCGAGATCCATCGGCAGCGGGTAGATGTGCGGGCAGTACGCGACGCGCTGCTCGCCGTCGCGGGCGTCGTCGATGGGGCGCAGTCCGCTGGGCGTGCCCCAGTTGGTGCCCATCGCCTGCGGGGCGACGCACACCCAGGTGTCCTGGTCGACTTCGCGGATCGCGTCGGACGTCTTCTGGTACAGCGCCGTCAGCGGCCCGGCCTCGAAAACCGAACCCTGCAGGGTGCCTCCATAGGGTTCGTTCATCAGGTCGTACGCGACCACCGCGGGGTTGCCGGCGAACCGCTCGGCGACCGCGCGCCACGCGTTCGCGTAGTGGTCGGTGAGTTCCGGATGCTTGCCGGTGGTGTTCCAGAAGTTGTCGAACGCCCGGATCACGCCGGGCTCGAGGTAGTACATCTCCCACATGTCGTTGTCGCCCACGGGCAGCCCGTCCAGGTACGTCGCCCACGCCGGCGCTCCGTTGCCGTTCTGTCCGCTCGGGGTGATGGCGCTCGAGTACAGGTCCTGGTGCATGTCGAGCATGACGCTGTAGCCGCGTTCGGCGTACCAGTCGACGCGTTCGGCGACGCGGTCCAGATACTCCTGGCTGTACACACCGGGTTCGGGTTCCACCGACCGCCACGAGATGAGGAACCGCACGAAGTTGGTGCCCATGTCGGTGTGCTCGCGGTCGAGGTCCGCCTCGGTGAACGTCGGCATGCCGTCCGGCGTGCTCTTGGCGCTCGATGCGGTGTTGAAGCCGTTGAGGATCAGCGCACGGCCGGCGTCGTCGGTGAGGTATGCGGTCGACTGTGCCGGGTCTGCCCGGAGCGCGGCACCGATGCCCCCGGCGAGGACCAGTGCCCCGACGGCCGCCAAGGACAGCACCCTCACACGTCCCACCGCTCCACCACTCACTTTCGCACGCAAAACCTGGACGATCGTCCTACTTACTGGGCTAATGTTGCGCCATGTCTGTCCAGTCCGGGGCGTTTTCGGCAAGGCCGCTGATCCAGCGGGTCGCGGCGGGTCCGTGGCCCGCGACCGCGACGCTCGTCCTCGCGTCGATCCTGTTCGGCACGTGGTCGATCACCGGCCGGGTCCTCACGTTCACCCCGGAGTTGCTGATCCCCAGCGCGATCGGGTTGCCGTTCGGGATCCCGCCGCTGCGTCTGTTCCCGTTGGGCGACACCACGTGGACGTTCTGGTTCGTCGACGTCGTCGCCGTCCTCGTGATGATCGCGACAGCCTGGTTCCGGTTGTCCGCGAGCCGGCGCCGCCCGTTCCTCGCCGGCCTGCTCGCCACCATGCTCGGTGTCGCGGTCGGCAACCTCGTGCGCATCGTGTATCTCAGCTTCGAGACCCATCAGGGCCTCGGAACGTACGTCCTCGCAGTCATTCTCGGCCTGGTCGTCTCGGCACTGTGGGGTGCCGCCGTCGGGCTTGTCGTCGGGCTGGCGCACCTGCTCGACGACAGGCTTCGGCGACGCGTCGAAACCGCGCCGACGAAGACTCGGGCCGCGCGGCCTCGCGTCAGGGCCGGATCGCGCTGAACCGGAGCGTCACCGACCATCAGTCGGTACGACATGGTGGTGATCGACCGGACCGTCCGGGGCGTCCGCAGCCGCCAATCGCATCGGCCGCACCGTCTGCTGGTTCACCTGATGCGCCCGCAGATTCACGCGCGCGGTCCCGCGTGCGCGAGCTCCCATTGGATGGGAGACCCCGTAGTCGGTCCCGACCACGAGCTGCTTCTGTGATCTTCGACACTCCGCAATTCGGTTCTTCGGCACACCTGAAGTGGGGTCCCACCCGATGAAAGGCTTTCTCACCATGCGAATCCGACCTCTCCGGCTGTCCGTTGCGGTGATGGCGACCGCGGTCGCGGCCACAACCGCTGCCACCGGCGTCGCGTCCGCCGACATCTCCTTCGGAAGTCTCGGAGGCAGCTTCGGCAGCAGTTTCGGCAGCAGCGACGGCGATATGGTCATCACCCTGGTGCGCCACGCCGAGTCCGCCGGCAACCTCTCCGGACTGGTCGACACCAAGGTGCCCGGACCCGATCTGACCCCACGTGGCCGGACGCAGGCCGACAATCTGGCCGTCCAGCTGGCCGACCAGAATTTCGACTGCGGCTTCGCGTCCAACATGGTGCGTACCGCGCAGACTGCGGCACCGACCGTCGCCGAGCACGACCTGAGCCTCGACATTCAGCCCGGTTTCCGGGAGATCGAGGCAGGCGACTACGAGGGCACCCCGGAGGCCGAGGCGCTGTCCGGTTACCTGCAGGCGCCGATCAAGTGGCTCTCCGGCGACCTGAACGCACGGATTCCAGGCTCCATCGACGGCAACGAGTTCGACGACCGATTCGATGAGGCACTGCTCGATGTGCAGCGCCGCGGCTGCACCAATCCGGTGATCTTCTCGCACGGCGGCACGATCATGTTCTGGTCCATGATGAACGCCGACAACGCCGACATGAGCAAGCTCGGCACCGATCCGATGCGTAACGGCGGCCACGTCACCCTCGAAGGCAGCCCGCAGAAGGGCTGGACGATCGTCGACTGGGTCGGCCACCCGGACCTCGGCTGATTCACCCTTCCGCGCCCCGGTCGTCATCGACACATTCGATGGCACCGGGGCGCAGTCGTATCCCGGCCGGGTGTGCCGCCTCGCCTCGCGGTCAGCGGCTGTCGAGGACGTCGAGCAGCAGCCGCAACACCTCGACCTCCTCACGCAGTTTGCCGACACCGTGAGCGGTGATCCGGATCCAGGAACGGACGCGACGACCGGTGTACTCGCGGCGCACCTCGACGCAACCGGCCCCGAGCAGGACGTCGAGATGCCGGCCGAGGTTGCCGTCGGTCAGGCCGAGACCGTCACGCAGGAACACGAAGCTGACCTCTTCGGCTTCCCGGAGCATCGACAGGATCGCCAAGCGGGTCTTCTGATGAACCGTGTCGTCGAGCGCCAGAACCCGCCGTTGGGCACTATCCAACGTCAGCCAACTCGTCGGACTCGGCGATGTGGCCGAGCACGCCGATCGCGATGGCGATCACGCCGAACACGGCGGTCGCGACGCCCACGGAGACGGATCCGCCGTGCGCCACACGAGGGACGAACGCACCTACGGGTTCCGCCGTGGTGACGACTCCGAGCACCGCACCGGCCGCCGCCGTAGCCCAGACACGTTGGCAGCGCTCCTTCCACCCGAACAGTGCGAACCCCCCGGAGAGAACCGTCAGCGCCCCGATCACGTTCGCCGCTAAGAAGATCCAGGGGAATGCCACGACCGAGAGCAGGGCCACGGGCACGTACCCTACGCCCCGGATTCTGATCCCGATTCGATTGCTCCGACGCGTCATCACCACCGCGGTCGCGACGAAGGCGGCGGGAATCAACACGAGGAGCGGAAGAGTCGTCGTATCGCCTCGACCGAACATCCATCCCAAACCCAGCGCCGATGCCGTGGCGCCCAGCACGAGGAGGTTCGTCGACTCGGCCCGCCGTCGAAGCAGCCCCGCCCGCGCCGCGTCCTCCGCTGCGCGGATCGACGGGATCTCGCAGTTCCTCTCCCCCTGCCTGATCATGAACTTACTCTGCAGTGCAGAGTGAGTTGCTGTCAATGGTCACCCGACGCGATTCGTGCAAGGTCGGAGCGCCACATGACGTATGACCCCGCGGTGTGAGAGCGTCTCGACATGGGGAGAACCAACACCTGGCCGGTGCTCGACCGCGGGACGCGACTGTGGTGGAGGACAGTTGGCCGCCGCATCGATCCCGAAGGCGAGCACGCGTGGCTGGCCGCGCCGGTCTCCGGGCGCGGCACCGTCGCCGACCGTTGGCTCCCCGCCGAGGCCGAACGCATCGGCGGTCGGATCGACCGCGATCCCGACCCGCGGTCCGGGCTACTGCCCAGGCTGGACGCTCTGGCCGGTCCCGGCTTCGATCCGGCAGCGGTGCATTCGGCGCTCCGAGACTTCTACGAACACACCTCGGCGTGGCGAATGGACGCGTGGACGAAGTGGTCTCGCGGATTCGCCGGACCGGGGGCCGTGATCGAGTCGCTGTACGGCAAACGCCTGCAGCAACTCGCGCTACCCGTGGATGCACTGGCCGTCGCGCACGGCGTCGACAGCGAGATCGTGCGGATCGTCGGACCGGACGGCACGCACGCCGGGTCGGCGTGGCTCCGTACTCTGCGCAAGACCGGTGACTACATGTTCAGCGGTTACTACCGGGTCGGCCGGCTTCCCGGTCACGATCAGCCCAGCGTCCACGTCAGCTTCCCGCTCGAGCAGGGCAACGTGCAGGTGTATCTCCGCCCGTCGAACGGGCCCGGCGGCGCGATGACGCTGTCGTCACCGCCCGGGCCGTTCGGCGACGACGGTGCGTACGTCATGGTGATCGACGACGGACGGACGTATGCCGCCCGCGTGCCGGTGCACGAGGAATTCCGGCTCTACGTCGACGACGAGGGCATCGCCCGGACGGACCATGTCCTGAAGCTGTGGGGCGCCACGGCTGTTCGCCTACACTACCGCCTGGTTCCGGTCCCCGACGCGCACTCGATCTCGGCTACTACCCGAGTGGTAAGCGAGCCCGAGTGACAGGCCCGACCCGTCAGTCGGGGACCGCGAGGGCCGACTTCAGACCGAGGTGCATGTCCTCGCGCGTCCGATCGGAGACCGAGATTCCTGGAAATCCGTTGGAACCGTGGAACGTTCCCGGTCGGTGGTGCAATTCCACGGGCACCCCGGCCCGCATCAGGCGGAGCGCGTATTCGATCGCCTCGTCACGAAGCGGATCGACTTCGTTGGCCGAGATCCACGCCGGGGGCAGTCCCGAGACGTCGGCCGCGCGAGCCGCGGCAGCGTACGACGGGGTGTCCGCCGACCAGTCGCCGAGATAAAATTCCCAGCCCAGGACCGCTTGCCTGTAGGTCCACAGCGGTGTGTCGGTGAACTCGCGTATGGACGCGGTCTCCACGCGGTCGTCGAGCATCGGATTGTCCAGCACCTGGTACACGAGCCTGGGGCCGTTCTCGTCGCGCGCCCGCAGTGCAAGTGCCGCGGCCAGTCCGGCGCCGGCGCTGACACCGCCGATCGCCAGCCGCGACGGATCTACCCCGAGTTCGTCGCCGTGCTCGGCGACCCACGTCAGTGCTGCAGAGCAGTCGTCGAGCCCTGCCGGATACGGATGCTCAGGCGCCAACCGGTATTCCACGCTGACGACGACACACCCCACCACGTCCGCGATCTCGACGCAGGCACGCTCGGATGCCTCGATCTCGCCGAAGACGTAGCCACCGCCATGGAACCACACGAGCGCCCCCACCTCGGACGAGACCCCGCCCGGGGTGTAGAGCCGGACCGGCACGTCCGGCGCACCGGCCGGCCCCGGGACGAGACGGTCGACCACTGCCATGCCCTCCGGTCGGTCGACCGCCGCAGCGAGTTCGGTCGCACGGATCCGCTGGCGGCTTCGAAACGCCACCGGCTCGGTGATGTCCACCCGAGGGAGCGCGGGGATCAGGGGACGAAGTTCGGGGTGGATGCGATCGATCAACGCGGGCTCCCTGGTATCTCGGAACGGCATGCTCAGCGACGGCGCTGTAGCTCGACACGCCCCCACAGTAGAAACGGGCGACCCGGGTCAGAACCGATCCACCCACCGAGCGGGACGACCAGCCGAATACCCGCCTCTTCATCGCGAGATCGACTGGCTTGGGGCTACCGCAACACGAAGTGCTCCTCGATCGGCGTGCGATGCTGCTGCCACACATCCACCAGCCGCCACGGGCTCGCGACGATCACGCGTCCGCTGTCGTTGCGGTAGTAGGTGTGGGCACTGGGCGTGTGCCGCCACACGGTGTTCTCCATCGCCCGGTCGATCTCGTCGACGTACGCCTCGTAGGCCTCCCGGGTGGGTTCGAGCGACCGGGCGCCACGCTCGGCCAACAGATGCAGGCATTCCGTGAAGTAGTGCACTGCGACCTCGATACCGAAGTTGTTTCCGGCGCCGTGACTAGGGTTCGTGTTCGGTGCCGACGTGACGAACAGATTCGGAAAGCCCGGGACGGTCCCCCCGCGGTACGCCCGCGGGTTGCCCGACCATTCGTCGACGAGCGCACGCCCGTCACGACCACGAATGTCCATGGTGGACAGGAAGTCCAGATGAAAGCCCGTCGCGTACACGATGACGTCCACCTCCACGAGGGCGCCGTCCGGTGTCACGATGCCCTCGGGCACGATCCGGGCGGGCTCGGTCACGAGTACGTCGACGTGGTCGCGCGTGAGCGCCGCATAGTAGCCGCCCGGGTCGCGGATGATGCGCTTGCCGAACGGCGCGAAGTCGGGCGTCACCTTCGCGGCCAGGTCCGACCCGGCACCGAAGGTGCGGTCGATGTATGCGAGGCAGTCCTGCAGCAACATGTCGTTGGCGCGGGAGATCGACAGGTGCGTCGGCGCCCATTCCGGGTCGACGATCACCACCGGGTAGGCGCTGTCCGCGGACCCCCAGAAGGCTTTGAGTCGCAGCCAGTTCGCATAGAACGGGACGTGCCGGGACAGCCACCGGTGGTGTGCCGGGACAGCGTCGCTGTCACGCTTACGCGGCGCTACCCAGTGGGGTTGGCGCTGGAACAGCGTCAGATGTGCGACGTCGTCGACGATGGAGTCGACGATCTGCGCAGACGTGCAGCCGGCCCCGATCACCGCAACCCGCTTGCCGGTCAGGTCGAGTTCAGGATCCCACTCCCCCGAGTGGACGCTGACGCCCGCGAAGGAGTCTCGTCCCTCGACCCGTGGGAACTGCGGCCGGTTGAGATAACCGAGCGCGGTCACCACCGTCGCCGCGTGCGTCACCGATACGGTGCCGTCCGCAGCGCGCGCATGGACGGCCCACCGGTGCTCCGTCTCGTTCCAGACGAGCGACTCGACCGTGGTCCCGAAGCGGGTGTGGCGGCGTATCCCGTGCTTGTCGACGACCGCCTGCAGGTAGGCCTGATACTCGCCGCCCTTCGGGTAGTAGCTGGTCCAGTCCGAATTCAGCTCGGAGGACAACGAGTAGTACGACGACGGAGTGTCGACCCCGACACCGGGGTACGTCTGGACGAGCCACGTGCCGCCGAGTTCGTCGTTGCGTTCGAGAATTTCGTACGAAACACCTTCCCGTTCCGCGGCCATCGCAGCCGCGATTCCGGCGAGCCCACCTCCGACGATTGCGACGTCCAGGGTGCGAGGCAGCGGCACGGTGCGCGGCAGCACCGGCTGCGCCGGGTGGAATCCTCCCTGCTCGAGGAGCATGGGCAGGAACTCGTCGCCGGGCGCCACCCCGAGCGCCAGCGGAACGAGCCGGGCGAAGAGTTCCGGGTCGTCCGGCGCGAGGCCGGGTGCCTTGCCGACGGCCAGCGCCACAGTCAGCTCCGCGACGATCGCGGCGGCCGTGGCGTGGTCTGTGACGCCGGCCATCTCGGGCGCATCCGGTACGTGGGAGATCGCGCCTTCGTACCGATCGAGTACGCCGGTGTCCCCCGTGACCTGTGCCAGCACTGCCAGCAGCACGGCCGGGTCGGCCGACCGCAGCCGGTCCGCGAGGGCTCCGGCATCGGCGGGCGAGCAGTCGTCGTCCGTAGCGGCGGGAGCGGCGGGAGCGGCGGTGCTGGATGTCATCGAAATCTCCTTGCAGGACGGGTGGTCCGGGGCGGAACTCGCACAGCGCCCGCGCGATCCGGCTCGCGGTGACGTTCCTCGGGACAGTAGGCCACGGCGAACCGCCTGTCCATACCTTCATCCCATTTACCAGACTCTCAGTCTGGTTTTTTGCTCGAACGTCTACCCTCGAGCCGTTTCGTCGGCTACCGTCCGATCCGTACCCCTCCGAGCCCAGCGAAAGGCGTTGCCGGCCATGAATGAACTTCGATTCGACGGACAGGTTGCACTCGTCACCGGCGTGTCCACCTTCGGGCTGGGCCTCACGTACGCGCGCACGCTCGCCGCGCGGGGTTGCGCGGTGGTGGTCAACGACCTCGGGCGCGATTGGGCCGGCGGCTCCAACGCCCCCGCAACCGACGAGGCCGTGCGCCTGATCGAGAGCGACGGCGGGACGGCGACGGGCGTGACCGGTGACGTCGTGACCGAGGCGGATCGCATCGTGCAGGCCGCGGTGGACACCTTCGGTCGCCTGGACATCGTCGTCAACAACGCCGGAGCCGGCGGTGACTTCGATACCTTGGTGGACGTGCACCTGCGCGGCGCGCACCGCGTCACCGAGGCCGCCTGGCCGCACCTGTCCGCCTCGGGCGACGGACGGATCCTCAACATCTCGTCGAACGGAAGCTACGGCGCCCCCGCGATGCCCGGTTACGCGGCCGCGAAGGGCGCGATCCTCTCCTTGACGCGAACGCAGGCGATTCTCGGGAAGCGAATCGGTGTGCGCTCCAACGCGATCCTCCCCGCGGCCTGGACCCGTTCCACCGCCGGCATCGAGCAGCCCGGATTCGGGGAGTTCCTGCAGGCGCACTTCCCACCCGAGGCGGTCGCGGCGTTCGCCGCGTATCTCCTGCACGCCGACACCACACTCACCGGCGAGGTATTCGCGGTGGGCGGCGGGCTGGTCTCTCGGGTGGTGCAGGCCGAGACACCGGGGGCCCTCACCGACGAACACACCCCGGAAGCGTGGTCCGCGCTCATCGACGAGGTGATGACGCCGGGGACCATGACTGTGTCGAAATCACTGTGGTCCCAGCTCGATTCGTTCGTCTCCCGCATGGATCCCCGGACCCGCGCCGACTGGGAGGCAGTCAAGGTCGCCCCCGACGTCGACGGCAAGGTCACGGCCTGAATTTCCGGATCCGAGAGGACAACGCCCATGCTCGAGCTCGACCCCGACGTCGCCGCCTACCTCGGCACCCGTGAGGACTGGGTACCGATGCACGTGGCAGGCGTGCAGGCTGCCCGCACCGCCTTCGAGTCGCTGCCGCAGCGACCGGGCCCGGACATGCACCGGGTCGAGGACCGCGTCGTCGACGGCCCGCACGGACCGCTCCGCCTGCGGATCTACCACCCGGTCGACGCACCGGACCTGCCCGCGCTCGTGTACTTCCACGGGGGCGGTCTCGTCATCGGCAGCATCGACAGCTTCGATCGGCTCGCCCGTCTCCTGGCCGTGGCGTCGGGCGCAGTCGTGGTGAGCGTCGACTACCGGCTCGCTCCGGAACACCCCTACCCGGTGGCCACCGACGAGGCGTACTTCGCGACGCAGTGGGTGGCCGGCAACGCCGCCGGCCTCGGTATCGACGGAGATCGGATCGCGGTCGCCGGCGACAGCGCCGGCGCGACTCTCGCCGCCGGGGTGACCTTGCAGACCCGCGACGAGGGCGGGGCGCCGTTGGTGTTCCAGCTGCACATCTACGCGGGCATCGACCGCGACGACACCAGACCGTCGGTGCTCGAGTTCGCGGACGGCCCGATCATCACCGCCGGCGACTTCGCGTGGACGAAGACCCTGTATCTCGGTGACGATCCCAGCCGGGACCACCCGTACGGTGTGCCGAGCCTGGCAGCGGATCTGACGGGCCTGCCGGCGGCGATCGTGGTCACGGCGTCGCACGATCCCAGCCGCGACGGCGCCGAGGAATACGCACACCGCCTCCGGGACGCAGGGGTCCAGACCGCCGTTCTGCGGTATCCCGGTGTGGCGCACGGCTTCCTGATGCATGCCGATCTCCATGCCCGGGCGCGGCTGGCGCTCGCCGAGATCGGCGGCATCATGCGGGCCAAGTTCACGTACGGCTGAGCGCTACTCCGACCGCAGTGCCGCGCACCAGACGTCGGTGAGCGTGTCGATCGCGCCGTCGCGATCGACACGCCACCCGCGCACCATCCACGTGTTGAGGAACAGCTCGAGCCCACTGATGAGCAATAGCGCGCGCCGCTCGACGTCGGCGGCGTCGAACCGCCCCCACAACACAGTGTTCGCGGTGAGCGCCGCGACGAAGCGGCGGTGGTAGTCGAGGTAGAAGTCGTCGAACCGAACCACCCCGGCCGACTGGACGCGGAGCCTGTCTCCGCTCGCCTCCCACGCCTCGACGACGCGCCCCACCCAGGCGCGGATCGTCGGTCGCGACCAGTCGTCCAAACCACCGAAATCGCGGTACAGCGCCTCGGCGCGGTCCCAGACCTCGACGACGATCTCGTGGGCGATGGCGTCCTTGCTCGGAAAGTACGAGTACAGCGTGGCACGGCTCGCGCCGGCCGCCTTGGCGATGTCGTCGATGGTCGTCTCGCGAAATCCCCGCTCGCCGATCAGCCGCGCTGCGGTGTCCAGCAGGTGTGCCCGGCTCCGCTGCTTCTGTAACGCGCGCAGGGACGGCTTCTCGCCGGGTTCGGTTTCCATACTCGCAGTCTAGTGTCCGCGCGCGTTTGTCCGTGACCGCCCTTACACTCACCGCTATGACCGTGGAAGTGACCCGCGCGCAGGTGCTCTCGTACCGGTGGCATGTCCAGCAACTCGATCGTCCCCCCGGTTCCGCGCAGGGCCCCACCGACTGCGATCTTCTCGATCTCGGGATCCAGAACACCGGTCCCGACGGCGCGGCGTGGGCGCTCCACCTGCGGGGCACGCCGCCGGGCACCTCGGACGACCTCGCACTCGCCTGGACGCTGCGCGGAGCACCGCACCGGTACCGGCGCGCGGACCTGTCGGCGGTCGCGATCGCCACCGCTCCACTGTCCGACGCGGACGCCGCCAAGCGCATCTTCGACGCCAACCGTCCGCTGAAGGCCGCGGGGATACCGACCTTGGACGCGCTTCGGGCGGTGGCTGCCGAGATGCGCGACATCGTCCGGCAGCCCACCGTGAAGGGCGAGATGTCTTCGGCACTCACGGCGCGAATGGACGAGCCCTACCTGCGCTTCTGCCGTCCATGCAACGCGACGCACATGTACGAGATGCCGTTTCGGCTCGCGGCGCTGCAGGCCGGTCTGGAACTGCGGCCCGAGACCTCACCGCCGGTGCTCGAACGGATCCCCGGATGGCGGGGCAAGCCTTACGCACGCACCGCCGCGGAGGCCGACGCCCGCTTCGACGTGATCCGCGGCTACCTGCGGTTCTTCGGTCCGACCGATCCCAAGGCAACCGCGTCGTACATCGACGCCCCGGTGAAGGACGTCAAGGCGCACTGGCCGTCCGACGTCACCGAAGTGTCGGTCGACGGCACCCCGAGGTGGATCCTGACCGAAAGCCTCGATGCGCTCCTCGGGCCGCCCGCCGACGCTTCGGTTCGCCTACTCGGGCCGTTCGACCCGTACCTGCAACTGAAGGATCGCGAACTACTCGTACCCGATGAGGACAATCGAAAAGCGCTGTGGCCCACGCTCGGCCGCCCCGGCGCCGTCGCCGTCGGTGGCGAGATCGTCGGCCTGTGGCGACCGCGCACTTCGGGGAAGAAGCTGTCAGTGGAGGTGACCGCGTGGGAGAAACTGCCGGCGCGGACCAAGGCCGCGATCGAGGAGCAGGCCGACACGCTGGCTGCGTTCCGCGGTCAGTCTGCCGGCGCCGTGACGGTGCTGTGAATCGCCCCGTCACCCGCGCGTCACGCGTGCCGGTCCGGTGCTCATCACGCCGGATTCGATGACGATCCCAGGGTGCGGCCCCGGCCGCATCCACTGTCCGAGCGTGGGGCCGGTGGCGTTCACCGCGACCCGCGCACCACGGAACCTTCCGCGCAGCCGTGCGCGAGCCCGTGCGACACCGCCGTCCGGCAACGGCTGCGCGAACCCGAGCGCACCCACGATCGGTAACGAGGGCCCGAATGATCGCGCTGTGGTCCGCACTTCCCAACCGTCGGCGCTCGCGGTGAACGTGCCCGTGACATCCCCGTCGAAAGTGGCGAGCACCTTCGGCAGATGCCAGTGCTCTCGTCCGCCGTGGACCGACGGTTCGGAGTCGACTGCGATGAACGGGACCGCCATCGACGGAAGGACACCGGCGCGAAGGGACGGCGCCCGGAGAACGGGACTGGCAAGGATCTCGCGGTACGGACCGACCGGCGACTCGAGGTAGTCGACCATCATCGCGAGCGTGACGGGCAGTGCGCGGCCCCCCGGCCCGAACGATGCCGCTTCGGGCGTCGCGCGATGCCACCACAGGGTGGCCCGGACCTTCGCCGGCCACGGCGGCGGCGGACTGATCGGCCAGTCCTGCCGGAGGTGTTCGCTCTCAGTCACGCTCCACACGGACGTTCCCCTCTCTCGTGGCGATCTCCGGCTGCGGACGAGTGGCTCACCGGGGACACGGGCAGACGCAGCGCGCCCGGCGCCTCCGGCGGCACGGTGGGGTGCGCCGGGACAACCGGCGCGACCGCCTCGTACGGCGCGTCGAGGTCGGGACGAGAGTCGTTCTCGCCCTTGTTGGGCCACAGAGCCATCGCACGTTCGGCCTGCGCGGCGATCGTCAGCGACGGGTTGACGCCGAGGTTCGCGCTGACGACCGAACCGTCCACGACGTGGAGCCCCTCGTGCCCGTACGCCCGTAGGTACGGGTCGACCACGCCGGTCGCGGCACTGTCCCCGATCGTGCAACCGCCGAGGAAGTGCGCCGTCATCGGGATGTTCACCAGATCGAGCAGTGACCCGCCCGCGTCGCCCCCGATCCGCTCGGCCACGCGGCGGATGACCTCGTGCCCCACCGGGATCCACTCGGGTGGTGGCGCCCCCGGACCCGGACGGCTGGTGAGTCTGCGCCGGCCGAACAGGCCCTTCTTGCCGGCGAGCTCGAGCGAGTTGTCGTCGGTCTGCATGACCAGTGCGATCACCGTGCGCTCGGACCAGTGCCGCACCGACAGCGTCCGCAGGAAGGCGCCCGGGTTCCGCAGCGCCACTCCCACTGCCCTCAGCGGTCGGGGCACGCGTCCGCCACCGTCGGTGAGAAGCGCCTGCAGCAACCCGATCACGTTGCTGCCCTTGCCGTATCGAACGGGCTCGATATGGGTGTGATCGTCGGGATGGAACGAGGACGTGATGGCCACCCCGTGCGTGAAGTCCACCGACCGCGTTCTCGCGGCCGCAGCGAGCACCGCTTCCGAATTCGTCCGCACCACGGCGCCCAGTCGGGGCGACAGCTTCGGAAGTAGGCCACGATCGCGCATGGACAACAGCAGTCGGGCGGTCCCGTAGGTGCCTGCGGCGACGACGACCTGGTCGGCGGTGAACGTGGCGCGCGGTCTCCGAATCCCGCCCGTGACGCGGCCGGCGACCGTGTAACCACCGCCGGCATGCGGGCGCACCTCCTCCACCGTGGTCATGGGGTGGATGGTCGCTCCGGCGCGTTCGGCGAGGTACAGGTAGTTCTTCACGAGGGTGTTCTTGGCTCCGACGCGGCACCCGGTCATGCAGCTTCCGCACTCTGTGCAACCGGTCCGGTCCGGGCCGGCACCGCCGAAGAAGGGGTCCGGGACACGTGCGCCGGGTTCGCCGAAGAACACCCCTACCGGCGTGGATGTGAACGTCTGCCCGACGCCCAGTTCCTCTGCGACCGAACGCATCACCTCGTCGGCGGCGGTGAAGGTCGGGTTCTCCCGGACGCCGAGCATTCGTTCGGCCTGCTCGTAATAGGGCGCGAGTTCACGCTCCCAATCGGTGATGTGACCCCACGGGGATTCGCGGAAGAATGCGGCCGGAGGCCGGTAGAGCGTGTTGGCGTAGTTGAGGGACCCACCACCCACACCGGCACCGGCCATCACGAGGACGTCCGGAAGCAGATGCATCCGTTGCACGCCGTAGCAGCCGAGCCACGGCGCCCACAGGTACCGCCGCAGCCGCCACGACGTCTGCGGCAGTTCGTCGTCCGCGAAGCGCCGTCCGGCCTCCAGGACACCGACGCGATACCCCTTCTCGGTGAGGCGCAGGGCGGCGACGCTCCCGCCGAAGCCCGAACCGATCACCACCACGTCGTAGTGCGTCATGCGCGCGCCCCCGTGTCCTCGGTCGCCCGGCGGTCCTCGCCGGCGGTGGTCAGTCGGTAGTTCTCCCGGTCGAACCGCCTCGTGCGCCTGCGGAACCGCCACGTGTACGTGGGCCACATCACCGAGTTGCGTCCGCTGGCGTCCAGGTACCAGCTGTCGCAGCCACCGGCGTTCCAGACGGTGCGCGCCAGCTGCGGATCCAGCCCGTCGTTGTAGCGCCGCTGCGCGTCCCCGGTGACCTCGACGGTCGCGGCCCGTTCGTCCCGCATCACCCGCAGTGCGTCGGCGATGTAGGTGGCCTGCGACTCGAGCATGTACACGATCGAGCTGTGTCCGAGGTTGGTGTTGGGCCCGTACATGAGGAACAGATTCGGGAACCCGTGCACCGTCGTGCCGAGATGCGCCGACGGGCTCCCCGACCAATGTTCGGCCAGCGTGCGACCGTCCGCTCCCCGGACGTGCCGCGCGACGGGCGGCTCGGTGGGGGTGAAGCCGGTGGCGAAGATGATTGCGTCGACCGGATACTCGTTGCCCGCGTCGTCGATCACTGCGGTCTCGGTGACAGCGGTCAGGCCCGACGACACCACGGTCACGTCGCGGCGCGTGAGTGTGCGCAGCCAGTCGTTGGAGAGCAGAATCCGCTTGCACGTGATGGTGAACGCCGGCGTCAACGCGGCTCGCAGGCCGTCGTCCGGCACCTGCGCGCGCAGATACGCCTCGGCGCGACGCTGGAACAAGCGCAGTAGCCAGAGTTGGTGCGCCATACCGACGACGTAGCCCTCCTTCTGGGCGTACACCGCGCCGCGCACGAGCTTCTGGGTGGACGGGAACGCGCGGAACAGGGCGCGTTCGATGCGCGAGACGGCGCGGTCGTGCTTGGGCAGCACCCACGACGCCGTCCGCTGGAACAACGTGAGGTGCTCGACCCGATCGACGATCTCGGGAACGAACTGGATCGCCGAGGCCCCCGTACCGATCACCGCGACCCTCTTTCCGGCGAGGTCGTAGCCGTGGTCCCATGTCGCCGAATGGAAGGTTGTACCGGTGAAGGATTCGACGCCCGGCACGTCCGGAAGCTTCGGCGCGGAGAGCGCGCCCGTGGCGGCGACGAGAACGGTCGCGGTGAGATCCCCCCGCCCGGTGCGGACCCGCCACTGCCTGCCGTGGGCATCCCACTGCGCTTCCACCAGTTCACATCCGGTCACCGTCCGGTCGGCCACACCGGTCTGATCGGCCACGCGCCGCAGGTAGGCGTGGATCTCGGGCTGCTTGCCGTAGGCGTATCGCCAGTCCGGCTCCGGAGCGAACGAGTAGGAGTACAGGGCGCTGGGTACGTCGCAGGCGCAGCCCGGGTAGGTGTTGTCGCGCCAGGTGCCGCCGACGTCGTCGGCACGCTCGATCACGAGTAGGTCCGCCGCGGGGTCCTCGCGGAGAAGGGTGGCGGCGAGGCCGATACCGCCGAAGCCTGCACCCACGATCAGGGTGTGGACGTGAGCGGGCAGGGTGGTCCGTCCGGTTTTCACTGCGTCACCATCGCTTTCCAGACGGGCAGCAGACGATCACGCAACTGCCGGTCGGCTTCGGGAGTGCGGAACAGGGCGGAGACCGCCAGCCCCCTGGCGATCTCGATACTGAGATCGACGGCGTCCGCGCTCATGCGGTCGCCGACGATCTCGGCGAATCCGAGACGCAGCGCGTCTCCGACCTTGCGCTCGAGCGGAATCATCGCTTCGTGCAGGCCGGGATCGGTGCGGGCGGCGACCCAGAGTTCGAGGGCCGCATAGAAGAGCGGGCCGGTGAACGCCTCGCAGAGCGTCTCGAGCCCGCGGTCGGGATCGGGGCGTGAACGCAGCAGCTCGGCCAGGCGCCTGTCCACCAGATGGCCGACCGCGGCCACGACCAGCGATTCCTTGGTGGGGAACTGGTGCAGCTGGGCGCCCCGCGACACTCCGGCGCGCTTCGTCACGGCCTGACTGCTGGTGCCGGCGTAGCCCACCTCCACGAGCAGTTCGATGGTGGCGTCGAGGAGCTTTCCGCGGGTCGCGGCACTGCGTTCTGCCTGCGTGCGAGAGGTAGTTGCTGTGCCTTGGGTCACATGTCGGACATTATCGGGAAACTTACAAACAGTCCAGACTGTCGGCAAATTTGATGGCACAGAAAGATGGCACAGAAAGCGGACGGCTCGCTCCGCCAAGGCGGAACGAGCCGTCGAAACCAGGGCCGAGTCAGGCCAGGGAGGCGTGCCAGACGAGAGCGGCAGCGAGTGCGCCGATGCCGTTGAGCGACCAGTGCAACGCGATCGGGGCGAGCAGGCTGCCACTGCGACTACGGAGCCATGTGAAGACGAATCCGGCCGCGGCGGTGGCAGCGACCGCGCCGGCGATGCCGAGGATCTGCCCCACCAGCCCGCCACCGAGGATCCCGGTGAGACCGCGATTGCCCGTCGTGAGTCCCAGCGACGAGGCGATGTGCCACAGCCCGAAGAGCAGCGAACCGGTAGCGAAGACACCACGCGCCCCGGAGACGCGCGACAGGGTGCCCTGCAGCACGCCGCGGAACGCGAGTTCCTCGGGGATCACGGTCTGCAGCGGAATGACGATCATCGAGGCGATGAGGGCGCCGGAGACGGTCGCGTAGCGATCCGCCATGAAGAACTGCCGGGTGAACGGCAGCGCGATGCCGACAGCCACGACGGCGAGCACCAACCCCACACACGCGAGCGCATAGACCGTGCCCTTGCGCCAGTGTCGCGGCGACAGTCCCAGTTCCGCCCAGCCGAGTCCGCGACGACGGGTGAGTCCGACCAGGACGACCGCGGCGATCGGAACCGTCGCGATACTCGCCCAGACCGTGGTGAAGTGCGCGACCAGATTGGTCGAGACCAGGACGGCCACGACGACGACGACATCCAGCCAGGCGTGCGCGGCGCGGATGCGGTGAATGCCCGTGGTCGACACGGTGTCGGCGTTGGCTGTAGCGATGTTCATACGGTGAGGGGCCCCCGTCCGTCCGATCTACCCGATACCGACAGACGACATATCGTTATCTGCCCGTTATCCAATTCAGCGTACGCCCTCCACTGCTGCGCGGCCGGTGAGCTTTCGCACACTGCACTGGGACTACCCCCGATTCGACGTGTTCACACGCCGCCCCGATTCGGAGCGGCGAATGCCCGCCGTTAGCCTGGAACCGAACTCAACAGCCCGTGTTCAGGAGAAACGATGCCGGAATTCCTCTACGAGGACCTGCTGCCGATCGGTGAAGACCCCACCGAGTACCGGCTGCTCACCACCGAGGGCGTGTCGACCGTCGAAGGACCGGACGGCCGCACGTTCCTGAAGGTCGAACCAGAGGCCCTGCGGCTGCTCACCGAGACCGCACTGCACGACATCTCGCACTACCTGCGCACGGACCACCTGAAGCAGGTCGCGAGCATCCTCGACGATCCCGAGGCGTCGGGCAACGACAAGTTCGTCGCGTTGGACCTCCTGAAGAACGCCAACATCTCCGCCGCGGGCGTGCTGCCGATGTGCCAGGACACCGGCACCGCGATCGTCATGGGCAAGCGCGGCCAGCAGGTGCTCACTCCGGGCGACGACGAGGAGTCGATCGCCCGTGGCGTGTACGACGCCTACACCAAGCTGAACCTGCGCTACTCGCAGAACGCTCCCATCACCATGTGGGAGGAGAAGAACACGGGCAACAACCTGCCCGCGCAGATCGAGCTGTACGCGGATACCGCGAAGGGCCACGAGAACTCCTACAAGTTCCTGTTCATGGCCAAGGGCGGCGGATCAGCCAACAAGTCGTACCTGTACCAGGAGACGAAGGCCATCCTGAACCCGGACTCGATGATGCAGTTCCTCGAGGCCAAGATCCGTTCGCTGGGCACTGCGGCCTGCCCGCCGTACCACCTGGCGATCGTCGTCGGCGGCACCTCCGCCGAGTTCGCGCTCAAGACAGCCAAGTACGCGTCCGCGCACTACCTGGACGAGCTGCCCACCGAGGGCGCGATCACCGGGCGCGGCTTCCGTGACCACGAGCTCGAGAAGAAGGTCTTCGAGCTCACCCAGAAGATCGGCATCGGCGCACAGTTCGGCGGCAAGTACTTCTGCCACGACGTCCGCGTCATCCGTCTCCCCCGCCACGGCGCCTCGCTGCCCGTCGCGATCGCCGTCTCGTGCTCGGCCGACCGCCAGGCCAAGGCGAAGATCACGCCCGAGGGCGTCTTCCTCGAGCAGCTCGAGTTCAACCCGGGCCAGTTCCTTCCCGAGGTCACCGACACCCAGCTCGACACGGACACCGACGGCGTCTCGGGTACCGGCAAGGGCGCCGCGGTCAAGATCGACCTCACCCGCCCGATGCCGGAGATCCTGGCCGAGCTGTCCAAGCACCCGGTCAAGACCCGCCTGTCGCTGACGGGCCCGCTGGTCGTCGCGCGCGACATCGCGCACGCGAAGATCAAGGAGCGCCTGGACGCCGGCGAGGAGATGCCGCAGTACCTCAAGGATCACCCGGTGTACTACGCCGGACCGGCCAAGACCCCGGACGGGATGGCGTCCGGCTCCTTCGGCCCCACCACCGCGGGCCGGATGGATTCGTACGTCGAACAGTTCCAGGCTGCGGGCGGATCGATGATCATGCTCGCCAAGGGCAACCGGTCCAAGCAGGTCACCGACGCGTGCAACACGCACGGTGGCTTCTACCTCGGCTCGATCGGCGGCCCGGCGGCGCGTCTGGCGCTGGACTGCATCAAGAACGTCGAGATCGTCGAGTACGAAGAGCTCGGCATGGAGGCGGTCTGGAAGATCGACGTCGAAGATTTCCCGGCGTTCATCGTCGTCGACGACAAGGGCAACGATTTCTTCGCCCACACCGGCGAAGTCACGCTGACGATCGGCAAGCGCCCCGGCCTGTGAGCTGACGGCCACCCCGAATACCGAAGGCCCGGTAGAGCATTCGCTCTACCGGGCCTTTCGTCGTTTTTGCCGCGTGCGCCGCGGGCCCTTGCCACGGTCGGTCCGTGCGGGTTTGACTGGAACACGGACCGCCGACCGCCACACCTGGAGCGAGGTGCCGATGCCGACACATCGAGCAGTACACGTCCAGTCCCCCGGTGAACCACTGACACTCGCCGACGTCGAGACGACGCACCCCGATCGCGACCACGTCCGCATCGCGGTCGCCGCATGCGGCGTCTGCGGTACCGATCACGGGTTCGTCAACGGCGGATTCCCCGGAATGTCCTGGCCGCTGACCCCCGGACACGAGATCGCCGGGACTGTAGCCGAACTCGGCGACGGCGTCGACGAGTTCGCGGTCGGCGACCGGGTGGCGGTCGGATGGTTCGGCGGCCACTGCAACGAGTGCGTCCCGTGCCGGAAGGGCACCTTCATCCACTGCGAGCGGATGCAGGTACCCAGCTGGCAGTATCCCGGCGGCTACGCCGAGTCGGTGACGGCGCCTGCCAACGCGCTCGCCCGGATCCCGGAGGGCCTCACGTTCGCGGAGGCCGCACCGATGAGCTGCGCCGGGGTCACGACGTTCGACGCGCTACGCAAGACTCGGGCGCGGCCCGGTGACCGCGTCGCCGTCCTGGGCGTCGGCGGACTCGGACACCTCGGAGTCCAGTTCGCCCGCGCGATGGGATTCGAGACGGTCGCCATCGCACGCGGCTCCGAAAAGCGGGACGACGCACGCCGGTTCGGCGCCCACCATTATGTGGATTCCACGGCCGGCGACGTCGCTGCGGCCTTGCAGTCCCTCGGGGGCGTGTCGGCGATTCTGGCGACCGCCGCGAACTCGAAGGCCATGGCCGACACGATCGGCGGACTGACCCCGCTGGGCGAACTGGTCGTCGTGGGTGTCACGCCCGACCCACTGCCGATCAGCCCGATGCAGCTGATCACGCCCGGCGTCAGCGTGACCGGACACCCGTCGGGCACCGCTCGCGACGTCGAGGAGACGATGCAGTTCGCGGTCCTGACCGGCGTGCGTGCTCAGATCGAGGAGCGCCCGCTCGCCGAGGCCGCGGACGCGTACGCCGCAATGGACGAAGGACGCGCGCGGTATCGCATGGTGCTCACGATGTGACCGCGCCCGCCCGCGTCATTCGGCCGCGATCCGCTCGACCACGGGCTGGAGGTCCACGTCGAGCAGCTCGCGCAGGAACACCGCGGCGACGCGGTGCTGCCGGTCGAGGACGATCGTCGACGGGATGACACTCGTCGGGTACTTTCCGCCGAGCGCCAGCAGTGAGCGCATCGGCGGGTCGTAGATCGACGGGTAGGTGAGCCCGAAGTCGACCGCGAAGTCCTGGGCCTTGTCCCGCTGGGGATCTCGTACGTTGATCCCGAGGAACTGCACACCGCTCCCCCTGGTCGCCTGGTAGACGCGTTCGAGGTCGTCCGCCTCGGCGCGGCACGGCGCGCACCACTGACCCCACAGGTTGATCACCACAACCTGCCCGGGGAAGTCCGCGACGCCGACCTGCTGATCGGTGATCAGTTCCGGGCCCGCGAGGTTCCCGATCGTTCCTCTCGATTCGGGCGGGTCGTAGAAGATGTCCATCTGACCGCCGGGCGCGACGAAGTCGAACGTCCCGCCCTGTGCGACGGCGTCCGTCCCGGTGGCGCATCCCGACAGCAGCATCGCGACCAGCCCCGCAGCAGCGATCGCCCGACCGTTTCTCCATCCCGGCATCCACACGACACCCAACCTACTACCTATGTACGTAGATAGTAGATGCGGCCCCGCGGAGCATCACAGTACGAAGGGGATCAATCGTCGTGTGCGGTGCATGTACTGCCGGTACGGGTCGCCCAGCCCCTCGACGAGCACCCGCTCCTCGTGCGGAATGCGCACGACGTACGCAGCCGCCAGACCCAGTACGGTCAGCGGCGCAAGCCAATTCGTGTAGGCGACAGTGAACCCGAGCGCACAGATCAGCGCACCCGTGTACGAAGGATGCCGGATCCGGCGGTAGAGGCCGGTGTCCACGACGTGCTGCCCCTCCACGGTCTGGACCTGGAACGTGAACGAGGCACCGAGTTCGTGAACGGCCCGCAGGCGCAGCACCTGGCCCGCAGCGGCCACCGCGATGCCCGCCCCGAAGAGCCACCAGGCGCCGTCGGTGATCACGGTCGCCGACACCAGCACGCCGACCGTCGCACCGCCGACGTACGCCACCAACAGGCCCAGTCCCACGGCCGCCCCGGTCCAGCCGTCCCGGTGGGACCCGGCGCCCGGGTGCGTCCGGCCGATCCACAGTTCGGACAGCACGACGGCGAGGAAGGCGACGGCCAGGATCGCTGCCGCGACCGGATCCGACGCGAAGAGCGGGAGTGCCGCACCGTTGTCCGCCACCCTTCGAGTGTGCCGCGTCCACGGCCGTCGCACGGCCGGAACGAGAGGGCCGAGCGGGCGACCGGGCGCGTAGTCAGTCCGACACGACGCCCGCGTCGACCGCGGCGGCCCGGTACGCCCGGGCGAGGGAGTCCACGGTGTCGTGCGCGTTGAGACCGCTCGGATTCGGCACCACCCACAGCGCGGCGCCCTCGAAACCCTCGGGCTGACGTCCTGCCACCGCCTTCCGCATTCCGAAAGCTGTGCGGTACGCGGTGATCCCGGCTACCGCCACCACCCGCGGTCGCACCCGGGCAACCGTCTCACGCAGGCGGACACCGCCCGTCTGCAGCTCCTCTGCGGTGAGCTCGTCGGCGCGGGCGGTCGCACGGTGGGCGATGTTCGTTATCCCGATCCCGCGGGCTACGAGCAGGCCGCGATCCTCGTCGGACATGCCGGTGGTGGGGTCGATGGGGCGGTCGACGATGCCGGCCCGCAGCAACGCCGGGTAGAAACGGTTCCCGGGCCGGGCGAAGTGCGCGCCGGTGGCCGCGGTCCACAGGCCCGGGTTGATGCCCACGAAGAGCAGCCGGCAGCCTGGGCCGATCAGGTCCGGCACCTCCGCGTCCCGGAAGGCCTCGAGTTGGTCGCGCGTGAATCCCATGACGCACAGCGAACCTCACCGACCGGGCGCGGCCAAACCGTCAGGGGTTCTCGTACGCCTCACGAATGACGTCGATGTCGAGCTTGCGCATCTGCATCATCGCCTGTGTCGCGCGCTGCGCGGCTGCCGGGTCCGGTCCGCCGATATACGACGCCAGGGTCTCCGGGACGATCTGCCACGACACGCCCCACCGGTCCTTCAACCAGCCGCACCGGCTCTCCTGGCCGCCGTCGGCGGTCAACCGGTTCCAGTACTCGTCGACCTCGGCCTGGTCGGCGCAGCTCACCTGGAACGACACAGCCTCGGTGAACGGGAACTCCGGCCCGCCGTTGAGAGCGGTGAACTTCTGGCCGTTCAGCTCGAACTCCACCGTCAACGCCAGCCCCTCCGGCCGGTGCATGCCCGGCCCGTACCGGGAGATGTTCAGAATCCTGGAGTTCTGGAACAGCGAGACGTAGAAGGTCGCGGCCTCCTCGCCTTCGGTGTCGAACCACAGGCACGGGGTGATCGTCTGCATGGTCGAGATCCTTCCGGTCGTCGTGTTCCGCATCGTGTTCGGTGGGATAGACCGCGACCGCGCCGAGAACTCATCGGCCGGCGGTCGCGAGCGTACGACGAAGCGGTGACATCCGGCCGGTAGTCGGCTCCACCGGCGGTAGATTGGGACGCGAACGAACCCGCGTGTCGCCGATCGCCGAGGGGGTTCCATGTATCAGGTTCCCGACATCACGGGCCGGTACGTCGTCGTCACCGGCGCCAACAGCGGCATCGGCAAGGAAGCCACCCGGCGGCTGGCCGCGGCGGGCGCACACGTCGTGATGGCCGTGCGGACACCCGCCAGGGGCGAGTCGGCGTGCGCCGAGATCATGCACGAGAACCCCGACGCGCAACTCGAGATCCGCCGGATCGACCTGGCCGACCTCGGCTCCGTGCGGGAGTTCGCCGCCGGTCTCCTCGACGACGGTCGACCGCTCGATCTGCTGATCAACAATGCCGGCGTCATGTCGCCGCCGCGCAGGTTCGAGACGGTGGACGGGTTCGAGCTGCAGTTCGGCTCCAATTTCCTCGGCCCGTTCGCCCTCACCAACCTGCTGCTGCCCCTACTGCTGGACGCCGCCATGCCGCGGGTCGCGACGATGACGAGCGGCACGGCGCACTACGGCCGGATCAACTTTCGGGACCTGCAGTCGCGGCACCGGTACAGCCCGGCATTGAGCTACGCGCAGTCCAAGCTCGCCGACATGCTCATGGCGCAACAGTTGGCACGGGTGGCCGACGAACTCGGCTGGCACCTGCTGAGCACCTACGCTCACCCCGGTTACACCCGAACCAATCTCCAGACCGCCGGTGCGAGCCTCGGGCGCGAGCGGCCCCGCCACGGCATGTTCTCCGGCAACGACCGCACAATGCTGCCGTCGCAGGACGTCCGTGCGGGCGTCGAGCCGATCCTGTTCGCCGCGACCAGCCCTGACGCCGTCCAGGGCGGCTACTACGGACCGGGTGGCCGGATGGCACTCGTCGGGCCCACCCGGCGGTACGACCCACCTCGCAGCTCCCGGGGCGAGGATCTGGCGCCGTCGCTCTGGGCGGTGGCCGAAAAGCTCACCGACACGACACTTCCCCTGTGAGCAGACACCGACGGAGGATCGATGACCGACCGGACAGAAACCGCCACAGTTGCCACCACGGGTGACCGAGGCGTGCACATCGAACGCGTAGTCAGGGCGCCACGCGACCGCGTGTGGGCCGCCTACACCGAACCGGATCTCATCGCCAGGTGGTGGGGGCGCGGCAACCGGCTCGACGTCGAGAAGTGGGAACTGGGGCGCGGTGGGCATTGGCGCTTCGTCGAACACCACGAGGGCGGTGCGGCCGGATTCGAGGGGCGATTCCGGGAGGTGACGCCGGGTGAGCGCATCATCTGGTCGTTCGAGTGGGACGGCATGCCGACCCACGTCTCGGTCGAGACGATCGAGTTCGTCGATCTCGGTGACGGCCGCACCAAGCTGGTGATGGATTCGATGTTCATGACGCCCGAGGACCGCGACGGCATGATGCAGTCCGGCATGGAGGCGGGTATGAACGCGAGCTTCGCCGCCCTCGACGCGTTGCTCGCGCAACCCTCCTGACCCACCGCGCGCGACTGCTGGACGATCGTCCAGATCACTTTCGGCAAAACGCCGTGGTCCGGGCCGACCCTCGGCTATATTTCGGGCGCATAACGACCTTGTCGACCGGTCTCGCCCTGGAAAGGCCCACGATGAACCTCAACCTCGTCTCGCTGTTCCCGTTTCTGATCGGACCGATCGGCAACCTCCTGAATTTCGGCAGCACCCTCGATTTCAGCTGAGCGCGACACCCGTTCGCGGCGACACCCCGGGACAGATCCCGGGGTGTCGCTGCTTCCACGGACCGATCAGGTGCCCTTCACGTTGAGGATCTGCCGCAGCGTGTGCCGGACCTCCACGAGATCTCGAGCGTCGTCCATGACGACGTCGATGTCCTTGTAGGCGTCCGGGATCTCGTCGATCCACTCGGCGCCGTGCCGGTACTCGATCCCCTTCATCCGGTCGGCCAGGTCCGCCACGGTGAACCGCTTGCGGGCCTGCGTCCGGGAGAATCGACGGCCGGCGCCGTGCGGGGCGGAGCACAGCCCGCGCGCATCGCCCTTTCCCCGGACCACGTAGGACCGGGTGCCCATCGACCCCGGAATGACCGCGTCCACGCCCTCGTGCGCGTCCACCGCCCCCTTGCGGGTGAGCCACACCGTCTCTCCGTAGTGCTCTTCCTGCTCGGTGTAGTTGTGGTGACAGTTGATCCGCTCTTCCTCCACCACCGGCGCGCCGATCCACTCGCCGAACACTTCGGCGAACCGATCCATCATTTCCGCGCGGTTCAGCAGCGCGAACCGCTGCGCCCAACGCAGTTCCCGGATGTACGCCCAGAACTCGGGCGCACCCTCCGCCAGGTAGGCGAGATCCCGGTTGGGCAACCCGATGTGCCATGTCCGGCAGAGCTTCTGGGCGATCGCGATGTGCTTCTGTGCGATCTTGTTCCCCACCCCACGACTACCGGAGTGCAGGAACAACCAGACCCGATCCTCCTCGTCGAGGCACAGTTCGATGAAGTGGTTGCCGCCGCCCAGCGAACCCAACTGCTCACGCCACTTCGGGGAGTGCGACAGATCGACGCCGTCGCGCGCCGCCCGCTCCTCGAGTTCGGCGATCTTGGGCTCCGCGAACCACTTCCCGAGCGACGCGGTCAGGTTGTAATTGCCCGGAGACAGCGGGATCGCGCGCTCGACACCCAGGCGCAGCGTATGCAGCGTTCGTCCCGCACCGCCGCCACGCTCGATGTCGACCAGGCCGAACTGCGTTCGCGCGGCGATCATTCCGCATCCGATGTCGACACCGACCGCCGCCGGGATCACTGCTCCGCGGGTGGGAATCACCGTTCCCACCGCCGAACCTTTGCCGAAGTGCGCGTCCGGCATCAGTGCAATGTGCGGGTACACGAACGGCATGGACGCGGTCTCCCGCGCCTGCGCGAGGGTTCCGTCGTCGATGTGGCTGGCGAAGTTCACGAGGTTGTGGTCGTGCTCGGTGGGGCTCACTGTCCTGCTCCGGTCGGGGACGAACGACGCGGGGATCGCCCACGCCACTGTCCGATCAATTGTTCGATATTCCAACCGTAGAGCGATTTCGGGACAGGGCAAGCGAATTACCCTCCGGCAGCGTTCAATGGACCGCGGCGGACAACACATGCGAGGACGGTGACAGACATGACCGAGCACGACGACTGGGCACACCACAGCGGGGCTTCTGCCCTGCGCCACTTCGCTCCCGAGGTGGCGTCGACGCTCGATCGCCTCATCGCGACCGCTCCCACCGATCTCGCCGCCGGCACCCGAGTGGTGTGCGCGCGGACCCTGTCACTTCCGCCGCTGCCGGCGCCCGCACGGATCGCCGACGACCTCACCGGTGCCTCGCTGGAGTTCGCCGAGCAATTCTCGGTGGACGTGTCGATGATCGACGATGCCCAGCGTGCCTCGTTGACCACCGCGATCGGTGCGGACACCGGCAGATTCGTCCAATTGCTGTACGTCGCCGACTGGGTGCCGCGGGCGCGGGCCGGCCTCGACGCGCTGTTCTCGGCGTCCGAACCGGGGTGGACGGTCCCCGTCGAGTGGGACACCGCCGGCGAACCGTGGCCGCTGATCCAGCGCACCCTCGTCGAGATCGCACGGGTACGTGAACTGGACCCGGTGACCACCGAGGTGGTGCGCCTCTATCAGGCCCGGCAGCACAATTGTCGTCTGTGCAAGTCGCTGCGCAATCGGACCGCGATGATGGCCGGCGGCCGCGAGGAACTGTACGACGAGATCGACGACTTCCGGCGCAGCGGGTTGTCGCCTCGGCACAAGGCTGCGCTCGAGTTCGCCGACGCCTTGATCTGGCAGCCCGCTCGCATCGATCCGCAGGTGGTGGCCGACGTCCGCACGCACTTCTCCCCCGCCGAGGCCGTCGAGCTCGTGATCGATCTGCTGCGTAACGCGTGCAACAAGATCGCGGTGTCGACGGGAACGGACGGCGCGAACGTCGCCGAGGGGATCGAGGTCTACGACGTCAATCCCGACGGCAGCGTCGACTTCGGTCTGGCGCTACCCGGCTGATCCCGCGCCGTCAGGTGTAGAGGCGATCGACGAACGCGTCGATGTTGGCCCGCACACGCTCGGTCTTCTCCTCCGGGCTGAGGTCCTCGCGGTACCGGCTGCCCAGCGCGGGCTTCTTCCGGCCGCGCGCGTACAGCGGGCAGGCCAGGTCGATGCACATGTAGATGCCCACCGAGTTGCCCGCGCGTCCCGACTCGCCGACCTTGTTCGCTGTCATGAGCGCGATACCACCGCGGGTGTGGGTGGTGAGGCAGATCGCGCACATCTGGGATTTGCCGGAACCGTTGGGTTCGAACCGCATGGCGACACCGACCGGGCCGTCCGCCCGGGGCACGACCAGGTAGCCGCGCCCAGGGAAGGCCGGGTCCGTCCAGCCGAGGAAGTCCAGGTCATCCCAGGGCCGATCGTCCAGGTCGCGTGGAGCGGGCAGGCGCTTGGCGTCCCCTTTGGAACAGTTGACGAACGACGCCCTCAGGTCGCGTTCGGTGATCGGATCCACGGGCCGACTCCTTCGATCGTTCGGGCGGCTAACTGCCGCCACGATACGACCGGTGCCGCGGACGGACAAACGGTTTTCCGGACGTCACGCGACGTGCAGCAGCCCCCGCCTGGACAGGATCGGCCGCACCCCCTCCGCGAACCAGTACGCCTCCTCGATGTGCGGCTGGCCCGAGAGCACGAAGTGCTCGACGCCCACCGCCGCGTACTCCTGGATCAACGACGCCACCTCTTCGTGGCTGCCGACCAGCGCGGTGCCGGCACCACCACGAACCAGGCCGAAGCCCGCCCACAGCCCCGGATACACCTCGAGGTTCCGCAGGTCCGCGCTGAGTCCGAGCTGGCGCCGCTGTCCCTCGGACTCACTCTGTGCCAGCCGGGCCCTGGCCAGCTCGATCTGGGCGGGACTGATCCGGCCGACGAGCTTGTCGGCCTCGGCCCACGCCTCCTCGGTCGTGTCCCGCGCGATCACGTGGGCGCGGATGCCGAAGCTCAGCGTCCGCCCGTGAGCGGCGGCGCGGCGGCGCACGTCGTCGATGAGTGCCCCCACCTTCGCCGGCGGCTCCGTCCAGGTGAGGTACGTGTCGACATGCTTCGCCGCGACGTCGAGCGCCGGTTCACTGGCGCCGCCGAAGAAGACCCCCGGCGCCGGGGACGGCGTCGGGAACGCCGCCGCGCCCTCGACCGTGTAGTACTTGCCGGAGAAGTCGTACGGCGCACTGCCCCACGCCCCGCGCACGATGTCGAGGAACTCACCCGTCCGCTCGTACCGCTCCTCCTTGGAGTGGAAGTCACCGAAGCGGCGCTGCTCCTCGGCATCACCGCCGGTGACGATGTTGAGCAGCAGACGACCTCCCGACAGCTGCTGGAACGCGGCCGCCTGCTGTGCCGCCAGCGTCGGGGTGATCAGACCGGGCCGAAATGCGACCAGGAACTTCAGGTTCCGTGTCTCCCGGATGAGTGCGGCCGTGGTGATCCAGGCGTCGGGGCACCACGATCCGGTGGGCGTGAGCACCGCCTCGAATCCGAGCTGTTCGGCGGTCTTCGCCACGAGCGTCAGATAGTCGAGCGACGCCGGACGGAACTCGGATGCCCGTCCCGACGCCTCCCGGGGTTCGAGTGCGCCGATCACCTCCCGCCCGTCCCCGTTCGTGGGCAGATACCAGTGGAAGTGCAGGGTCATGCCGAAATCCCTTCGAGAACACCGAGATGGGCGAGTACTTGTCTGCGGAGGGCGACGACCTCCGGGTGCGCGCGTTGTCGTGGACGCGGCGCCGTCACGGACACGTCGTGGGCGATCCGTCCGCCGTCGAGAACGAGCACCCGGTCGGCGAGCAACACCGCCTCCTCCACGTCGTGGGTGACGAGCAGGACGGCGAATCCGTGTCGCCGCCACAGGCGGATGAGCAACTCGTAGGCCGTGATCCGGGTGAGCGCGTCGAGCGCGCCGAACGGCTCGTCGAGCAGCAGCAGGTCCGGCTCACGGACCAGCGCGCGGGCCAGCGAGACCCGCTGCGCCTCGCCCCCGGAGAGGGTGAGCGGCCAGGCGTCGACGCGGTGCCCGAGGTTCACCTCGCCGAGTGCCTCGATCGCCCGCCGCTTGCCGTCGCCGTCGGGCAGTCCGAGGGAGACGTTGCGGTGCACCCGCTTCCACGGCAACAGACGCGGCTCCTGGAACGCGACGGCGACCGAGCAGTCCACGGCGATGCGCCCCTCGTGGCCGCGGTCCAGTCCCGCGACCGTGCGCAGCAGTGTCGACTTGCCCGACCCACTCCGTCCCACGAGCGCGACGATCTCGCCGCGGCGCAGCGTCAGGTCGATGCCGTCGAGCACCACGTCCGATCCGAACACCCGCCGCACGCCGCGGGCGGTGACGACGTCGTCGCTCACGCGCCCTGGTACGTCTTGCGCCATGTCAGCAGCCTTCCCTCCAGGGCCCGCACGATCGCGTCGGTCGCGAGACCGAGGAACGCGTAGACGAGCAGACCGAAGATGACGATGTCGATGCGGAAATAGATGCGGGCGTTGTTGATCAGGTAGCCGAGGCCCGCGTCGGCGTTGATCTGTTCGGCGACGATGAGCGCGAGCCACGCGACGCCGAGCGACATCCGCAGTCCGGTCAGTGCCTGCGGCAGCGCACCGGGCAGGACCACGTGGAGTGCCAGCTGGAACTTGTTCAGCCCGAGGGTCTCCGCCGCCTCGATCAGTTTGCCGTCGATGCTCCGGATGCCGGCGAACAGATTGAGGTAGAGCGGGAACAGCACGCCGAGTGCCACCAGGAACACCTTGGGCTGCTCACCGATGCCGAACCAGATGATGAACAGGGGGATCAGCCCCAGGAAGGGCACTGTTCGCAGCATCTGGATCGGGGGGTCGATCGCGAGTTCCACGATCCGGGAGAACCCGGCCAGCACACCGAGGAGCACGGCGACCAGGATTCCGAGCACGGCGCCGAGCAGGACCCGCTGCAGTGAGACGGCCAGTGCATCCTGCAGGCTGCCGTCGGACCACAGTTCCGCGGCGGCGGCGACCACCTGCGCGGGCGATGCGAGTGTCTTGTCCGAGACGATCCCGGCGCTGCTGAGCACCTGCCACAGCACCAACAGCACCAGCGGGGAGATCAGGCGGAGCACAGGCGTCCACGAACGCCGCGGCTGTTGCGGGCGACCCGGGGCGGTGGAGTCCGTCGCTGCGGCCTCCGGCAGACCCTTCGCCAGTACGGCGGTCATTTCGCGCCCGCCTGGATCTGCGCATTGAACCGGGCGTCGAACCAGTCACCGGCGACCGGTGCCTGCTTCACGAGTCCCGCAGCGGTGAACAAGTCGATCAGCTTCTGCTGCTTCGCGATCCGCTGGTCGTCGATGGGAACGTACGAACCCTTGGACGTGTCGAACGATGCCGCGGCGACATCCTCCGGCAGCTTGGTCAGCTTCGCGAAGATCGGCACCCATGCCTCGGGATGCGCGTCCGCCCACACCTGCGCGCGGGCCAGTCGTTCGAAGAAGTCGGCCAGCGCCGCCGACTTCTTCGGATCGGCCAGGGCCTCCGAGGCAGCCGAGAAGTACGACTGTCCGGTGGTCACCTCACGGCCGTCCGCGATGATCTTGGCGCCCGCGGTGTTCTTGCCGATCGTGGCGTAGGGATTCCACACCGCCCACGCGTCGACCTGGCCGGCCGTGAAAGCGCTCAAGGCGTCGGCGGGACCGAGGAACTGGAACTGGAAGTCCGAGACCGGCAACTTGGCCTGATCGAGAAGTCCGAGTACGAGACCGTGCGAGCTCGAGCCCTGCGTGACCGCGATCTTCTTGCCCTTCAGGTCCGCGATGGACGACGCCGTCGAGTTCGCGGGTACGAGCAGGAAGTCGTTGGCCCCGGTCCGTGCCTGCACCGCCACGATGCGTCCGGAATTGCCGTTCGCCTGTGCGAACACCGGAGGCACGTCACCCGTGCCACCCGCATCGATCTTGTTGGCGCCCAGCGCCTCCAACAGCGGCGGACCGGCCTCGAACGTGGACCACTCGATCTTGTAGTCGAGCCCGTCGAGCGCGCCGGCGGCCTCGAGCAGCGACTGCGTGCTCTTGACCTGGTCACCGATACGCAGGGTGACGTCGGACTGCGGGTCACCCGCGGTGTCCGACGCCTCGGATGCGCCGGAACTGCTGCAGGCCCCGATCGTGAGGGCCACGACCGCCGTCACGGCGGTCAGAACGAAACGTGCTCGCGTCGAACGACGCATGAAGACCTCCGATGAGTACGTGAGGAGTGCGCGAGAAACCCGGGCCGACTCGGGACGACCGGCGGGTGCGGAGAATCGGCCTGGCGTGGATACGCGACCGGTGAGATCAACAGGAACGCGGACAGGGCACACACGCGCAGCAGGCCGAGAAGGCGTGCCGGCGGGCCAGGAGGTCGACGCTGCCGTGGGTCATGCCGAGAATCCTCGGAGAGGCCGGTGCGACCGTCAACGGATGCGACCGGGACGCCCCCACGCTTTCCGTCGCTGTGCAGGGAGTTCAAGGTTTTCGATCACCCGACGTCGATCCACTCGGGATACGGCATATTCGGGACAGGCAGGTCGCCGAACTGCCATACTCCGGCCATGCTGATCATCGGGATCATCCTGTTCGGACTGCTCGTCGGCGCCGTCGCCCAGCTGATCGTCGGCAAGTCCAAGTCGGGCATCGACTGGGGTCTGGCCTGCGCCGCGGGAGTCGGCGGCTCGTTCGTCGGCGGTCTGGTCATCAGCCTCATCGCCGGTGACGGCCTCGCACTGCGTCCCAGCGGCATCATCGGCTCGCTCGCGGGCGCGATCATCGTCACCGCTGCCTGGTCGTGGTGGAAGTCGCGCCCGGCGGCGGAGACCAGCTGAGACTCGCTCCGCCACAGCACCACCCGCGGGCTGACCGTTTTGGTAGACATTGCCATTCGTGCCCATATCGGACATCACGCGACACCCCCCCACCCACGTCGATGCGTGACGCCGACCCCCGCTCCGCCGAAGGAACAATCGTGCCCGCTCCCCTCCACCTGAAATCGTGTCGGCCGCTGCCGTTCCACCGCGTGCGTTCGACGCTTCTCGGCGCTGCCGTCGCCGCCACCGTCGCCGCATCACTGGCCGCCTGCGGGAGTAGCGACTCCGCCGGGAACACGCTGACGGTGCCGAGCCCTTCATCGTCGACGACGACTCCTGCAGCAAAGTCGACGACACGCGCCGCCACCCCCGTGGCTGCAATGACCTCCGATGCCGCGACAACAGCCCTCGCCGCACTCGAGACGTTGCCGGTGAAAGGCCGGGCACCCAAGACCGGTTACGACCGAGCGCTTTTCGGTCAGGCGTGGTCCGACGACGTGACCGTCGCCGGTGGCCACAACGGCTGCGACACTCGCAACGACATCCTGCGTCGCGATCTGGTCGACATCACCGTCAAACCCGGATCGAACAACTGCACGGTCCTGACGGGAACCCTCGACGACGTGTACACGGGCAGGACCATCGAGTTCGTTCGGGGAGAGGGCACGTCGAACGCCGTGCAGGTCGATCACGTCGTCGCGTTGTCCGACGCCTGGCAGAAGGGTGCCCAGCAGCTGGACGAGACGGCCCGCCGCAACCTGGCGAACGACCCGCGCAATCTCCAGGCCGTCGACGGTCCCACCAATGGGCAGAAGGGCGACGGAGACGCTGCGACATGGTTGCCACCGAACAAGGCTTACCGCTGCACGTACGTGTCCCGGCAGGTCGAGGTGAAAGCCGCGTACGGACTGTGGGTGACTCAGGCCGAGAAGGACGCGATCGCCCGGGTTCTCAGCGACTGCGGCGCGGCTCCCCTCGGAGCCACCTCGGCGCGTGCACTGCCGTCGACCACTCCGACGCCGCCCGCGCCGCCGGTCACCGCCGCCGTCCGACAGCAGGCACCGGAACCGGCGCCCGCGGCGGCGCCCGTGGCACCCCGCGCCGAGACCGTGCACTACGCCAACTGCGCTGCGGCCCGGGCGGCCGGCGCCGCCCCGATCTACGCCGGGCAGCCCGGTTACAGCAGCAAGCTCGACCGCGACAACGACGGGATCGCCTGCGAGTAGCGTCGAACCGGACGCCGCCCACGTGGTGTGCCCACCTCGCGCTGGGCTGATGCCCCGGCCCACCGCGGTACCGGGCCCGCGCCGGTGGGATGATGGGGCACGTGCCGATGCCCTCACCGCTGCCCGTCCGGAACGGGGTCGGACCGACGCGACTGCGCGTCCCGACGTCCGGGCCGTGGGCGACGATCGCCGAGTACGTCGTGGCGCGGTTCGACCACATGGACGCCGCCGACCTGCACCGCCGGTTCGACGCCGGCGAGATCGTGGGCCCGGGCGGGGTCCCGATCCGACGCGGCACGAGGCTCGGCGAGCACGTGTTCATCTGGTACTACCGCGACTTGCCCACGGAGGAACCAATCCCCTTCCGTGAGGAGATCGTCCACGTCGACGACGACCTCGTCGTGATCGACAAGCCGCACTTCCTGCCGACCACCCCGGGTGGGCGATACCTGCGCGAGTCGGCGCTGGTGCGGTTGCGCACGCGCCTGGACAATCCGGATCTGACACCGATCCATCGACTCGACCGCGCGACCGCCGGGCTGGTGATGTTCTCGGCTCGACCCGCAACACGCGGCGCCTACCAGTCCCTGTTCGAGAAGCGTCGAGTCACGAAGGTGTACGAAGCCGTCTCGGCTCTACCGCCCGCCTGGAAGCCGGATGCCCCGGCGCTGGGCGGACACCCCGTGCCCGTGCTGTACCGCAACCACATCGAGGCCCGGCGCGGCGAGCTCCGCGTCGCCGTCGACCCGTCGCGGCCCCCGAACTCCGAGACGCTGATCGAGGTGCACGGAACCGGCGTGAGCGCGTCGGGCCGGACTGTGCTGCATACGATCCTGCGTCCGCACACCGGACGCATGCATCAGCTGCGGGTGCACCTGGCGGCGCTCGGCGCCGGAATCCTCGGCGACAGCTGGTACCCGGACCTCCTGCCCGAGGAGCCGGACGATCATTCCCTCCCGCTCCAATTGCTCGCGCGGGAGCTGGAATTCACGGATCCGCTGTCCGGTGCGCCTCGGCGGTTCGTCACCGGGCGGACATTGAGCGAGGCGCCCGTGTCCGCGAGCGCAGATCCGCAGCGAGCTGGCTGACGGTCTCGGCCGCACACCCTCGGTTGTCACCGACACCGCCGGACGCGCCTCGTTTAGCCCAGCCGACCACGTACAGTCCGTGGAGCGGCTCGCCGGTCTCGTGGGAGATCACCTGTCCTCGACGGTTGGGGACGACGCCGCCGGCGCCCAGCGGGACGCCGTCGATCGCTTTGGTGGTGAAGCCGGTGGCGCAGATCGCGGAGTGTGCGTAAAAGGTCCGTCCCGCGGTCGTGGTGACCGCGACGGCACCGGGCTCGGTCTTCACGAGGTCGGCCGCGTCCTGTCCGAACGACAGGACGATTCGCAGGGGGCGGTCGCCGGCCGGAGGGTCGGGCGATTCGCCCACGTCGATCGCGGGCAGGTGCGACAACGCGCGGAGCAGCGGTCTGTCGGCGTCGGCGGGCGGCGCGCTACCGCCTCGGTCGATCAGCACCTCGGTGTCCTCGAGGTGGAGCAGCTCGTGGAACGCGGACGCCGTGAAGGCTGCGCCGTCGGGCGCCGACCGGGACAGGATCACCAGTTCTCGGACCCGATCGTTCGCGGGCACCCGGTGACGGGTCTTCGCGACCCACCGGGCGACGTCGAAGGCGACGTTGCCCGCTCCGATCACGATGCACCTGGGTCCGGCGGGCGCGGGCGGCTGGTGTGGGCCGCAGTTCTCGGCGACCAGAATGTCGATGGCCTGGTGGATCCCGTCGCCGGCGCCGCCGGCGCCGATTCGGCGCGGCTGGGAGGCACCGCAGGCGAGGACCACGGCGTCGTAGCCCTTCCGCAGCTCGTCGATCGAGATATCTACGCCCACTTCAGTTTCGGTCACGACCGTGACGCGGTCGTCACCGAAGGGCACGTCGAAGAGCTGGATCATGTCACGCACGCCGACGTGGTCCGGGGACACACCCCGGTACAACAGGCCCCCGACGGTGTCGTATTGCTCGTAGACGGTGACGCGGATCGACGACGACCGCTGCAGGAGTTCCCGGACGGTGTACATCGCGGCCGCACCCGCCCCGACGACGGCGACGTCGAGCCGGTCGTCCGGGCCGGTCAGCGGCAGCTCGAGGACGAGGCGGGACCGGGTGCGCGTCGCCGCGGGCGCCTGCGCGAAGAACTCCCTGTTACGCGCGGCGTACGGGAGCTCGGCCGGGGTCAGCGCGTGCTCCGATTTGACGGCCGACGCCGGGCAGGCGTCGACACAGGCGGTGCAGTCGATACACGAGTCGGGGTCGATATAGAGCGTCTCGGTGGACGCGAAGCCGTCCTCGCCGGGCGCGGGGTGGATGCAGTTCTGTGGACACACCCGCACGCAGGACGCGTCCTTGCAGCAATGCCCCAGGATGACGTGGGCCACGACGACTCCTAGTCAGAGAAGATGCGACTTGCGGTAGATCCATCGAGCGCCGGAGTTCAACAGCCCTTCTCGGCTCAGGAACTCGACGAACGGCTCCGCGGCCCTCCGGAACATCATCCGATGGTGTTCGTTCCCATCGATGTTCACTTTCACGACATCCCAGTCGAGGCCGAGATCCTCGTACACCCGGCGGTTGATCAGACTCCGCGCGATCAGGTGCATACCGGCCGCGATGATCAGGGTGCTGACGAACCGCCGGAATCGGGTGCGCCCCACCAGTCGGTCGCGGATCTTCCTACGCGCGAACGCCATGTGCCTGGACTCTTCGACGACGTGGATGTAGGCGGCCCGGCGGATGGGCGCAGCGACGTCGTCGCTGTTCATCCAGTCGCGTTGCATGACGTCGAACACCTCTTCGCCGGCGAGCACGATCCCGTACGCGACCTCGTCCCAGGCGAGGTGACGGAACAGCCAACCGAAGAAGTCGAGCATGCGGTCGCGCGGATAGAAGTGGGACCCGATGCTCTCGATGGCGTTGGCGAACATCAACGAGTGCAGGTTCTCGTCGGCGCATTCGTTGAGGAGGAACTTGACATCGGATCGCCCCGGATCGGCGCTGTGACTCGCCCGCAGCAGGGCCACCTGCAGGCCCACCTCGAGCCAGATGCCGATGCCCAGGAAATGTGCGACCTCGCACCGGGTGAGCCGCACGCGCTCCGTCTCGGACATGCTGTCCCACAGCGGGGTCCCGTAGAGCGGTGACCACTGCGGGGTCATGCCGTGTCGGTCGTCGTCTCCGGGTTCGGGCGCGTAGACCAGCGGACTTCTCGAGTCGAACGACAGCCGCTGGGCGGATTCCAGAAGAGTCCGGAACAGTGCATCGCTTTCGGAAGCTGTCATTCCGTCCCATTCCTCCGATCACCGTGTCGCGGTGGACACAGGGGTGCCCGGACTTCCACTCGTACGGCATGGAACCACACGTTCGGCGCGCTGTCGCGCCGGAGCGGCGCCTCGAACCCGACCGATCCTCGCCGACGGCAGTCGCCGAGCGAGCGTAACCCCGATCACACCGAGACCGGCGCACGCGCGGCCGGTGCAGACACGGCGGATCAGGGATTCATCGCTGCGCCGCCGCCTGCCTCATGCGGGCTCGCGCATCACACCGAAGTGGCGCACACTCCCGGACAGACCCGGGATTTCGCGCAACGGGGACCAACTGACCAGCCCGTCCGCGCTGTCGGAGTAGAGGTACTTGCCCTCGGTGTAGGCGTCGAGGTAGATCCGCCAGACCCCGTTCGGCAGCTGGACGACGGTGGGGCCCTCCACCAGCGTGCCCCAGTTTCCCGGCGGGACGAAGGAGTAGGGGCCCGTCGCCGACGGGGCGACGGCGTGCTCGACCACCTTGGTCGCCTCGTTCTTGGTGAACGCATGGTAGGTCGATCCCACCTTGACCACGGTGGAGTCGATGTGGTCGGCTCCGATCCCGGCGAGCGGCACGGGCAGACTCCACTGCCGGAGCGAGGGTTCCAACGCCGTCAGCAGATACGGCACGAATCCCCCGCCGGTCGACATCGACAGGATGATGTTCACACGGTCACCGTCCACGAACCATTCGGGCGCCCACGCCTTCGTAGTGAACGGGGACAGCGACGGTCCGTCTGCCGAGCCGGCCGACCCGGACGAGCCCGGCGGGCTCGCCGACCCCGTGCCGTCGCCCGTCCCCGGCATCAATGCGCAACAGAACGGAACCGGTAGGTCACCCATGTGCGTCCAGTTGACGCGGTCACTGCTGCGTGCGAACCCGATGCTCGCGCCGCCGCCGTTCGTGTACGTGATGTAGTACAGCCCATCGGAGTTCCGGAAGATGCTCGGGTCCCGCACGAGCCCGGCCGGGGGCCGGTATGCCGCCGGCCGGACCATCTTGAACTGGGTGCCGTCCCCCGACTCGAACACATCCATGTCCTGGGCGCTGGTGTTGCTGAACGCCACCATGGTGTATCGCCACTCCGACGGCGGCGCAGCCCCGCCGGCCCCCGATGCCGCAACCAACAGGCCTGCGACACAGAGCATCACCATCGGTACGGCGAGAAGGCTTCGCTTGGCGAGCGTCACCTCTGCAGCATCCATGACAGCAGACGCGCCCGTCGCGCTTCGCCCACAGGGATTGGCAGATCGTTACCGACGAAGGGTCCAGGCACCCGCGGACCGGCGCATCGTGAACGACTGGCTCACACTGCTTCCGGACGCTCCCGACGACCGCGGCATGATTGACTCGTGCCGGAACTACTTGTCCCACTGGTGTGGCTGATCCTGCTGTCGGCGGCCATCTGCTGGTGCCTGGCGCGCCCGTCCGCGCGGTCGGCCACGACGACACTCGTCGCAGCCGCCGTGTGGCTTCCGGTGAACGGCCCGGTCGAAGGCCCCGTCCTATTGGTGGTCACACCCAGTCACGGGCTCACCGTGGCAGACCTGTTGTCGGCGGTTGCCGCCCTGGCTGCCCTCAGGGCATACCGACACGTCCGGCGCTGACCGGACACCACTAGACGTTGAAGCGGAACGCTAGGAGGCGACCCGATCGCCGATCTAGCTGCAGGAACAACGCGCCCGACGGGCACGTTAGCCCCGCCTTAGCCCCGTTGGTCCCGTTTGCGCGGGTGCGTCGGACCCGCGTGAGACGATGGGGCCATGACGAAGGCCTACATGGTGCCCGATAATGGAGAAATCCATCATTACACCGACACGAATGGACTCATCGGCATCATCCAAGGCGAGAAACTTTGGGCAACGAATATCCAATTTCTGAACGACTCTCTCGAGTATGATTTTGGCCTACAACGAGCGACCGATACCTTAGGTGAGGCCATAAAGAGGCTCGAAACTGACGATTCAGAGGAAGTTCGCTTCACGAATGAACTTCACGAATCGGTGCAAACTACCATCAGTATACTAAAGGGCGTTGGAGCAGAGTTCAAGGATGAGCACTTCGTGTGCTGCTTCTCTGCATACTGCGATGATCTCGGACAGTGGCGAGGTTACGCGCAAGAGGGGTACTCCATCACTTTCGATAGCGAAAAATTGACGAATAGCATATCGAAATCCCGGCCCGACGAACGGTACGTCACGCACGGTAACGTTACCTATGGCGAGTTCGAATGGGGGCAGGACGATTACGCAGACGCAGTGCTGTCGCGCATGCATGAGATCCTCCACAAGTCCGACATGAAGCCAGAGGATTACGGATTCTCCGCAAGCGAGCCCGGTTTCGGAGAGTTTGTCAGGGATAATAACCGCGCCGCGCTTGCCGCATTCGCGGGCGTTGCCGCATTTCAAAGATCAATTCCGTTCCTGAAGGAAACAGGTTTCGCAGACGAGCAAGAGAGGAGAATATGCGTATCAAGCCCTGAAGAAATCAAGTTCCGCCCGTCCAGGATCGGCCCACTTCCCTACACCGAGTTGGCGTTTGATCCGGAGTCCATCAAGGCCATAACTGTCGGCCCAGGACTAAATATCGAGCTCAGACAGGCCACGCTCGAGTACCTCCTCAGGCAGAAATTCGGCAAGGATCACAAGATTGAGATCAAGACGACCAAATTGTCTTTCAGGGGCTAGTCCCTGAAAGCTCCTTGCCGCTAACACGTTCGTCAGCTCCGGTGGGGTTGGCGGATGCGTCGGCGTTCAGCGTCAGACTGGCCCGGCGGCTTCTGACACTATCAATGGCGCGCGCTTTCCGGCCCGGAGGACAATCGCGACCCCGACTCCCTTCCCACCACAATGGATCCAACCGGGCGATGCAAGCCTGCAGGCGACCAGCTAACCCCTGAGCGCCCGCACGTTCGCCGGCTCCGGCGTCGCCGGGGGCGCGAACGCCGCGTTCATCGCGTTAGCGACGTGATCGCTGGCGTCCTCATACAGGTGCCCATAGGTGTCCATCGTGATCTTGAACGACGAGTGACCCAGGTGCGCCCGGATCGCCTTGGCCGGGACGTTCGCCGCGATCAGCAACGCCGCGCAGGTGTGCCGCAGATCGTGAAAGCGGAGCTTCGCCGGCAAACCCGCCTTAACTACCGCTGACTTCCACCACCTCAAGTAGAAGTCCCGGCCCCAGCTCATCGGCGCGGTGCCGTACGGCGCGCTGCCCGTCGTGGGGCCGGGCCACACGTACGTCTCTGGGCCGAATGCTCCGGCCGTCGTGCGCTCGTGTGCCAGGGCATTCAGGGCGTCGCAGAGAGCTGGCGGCATGGGGACGACGCGGGTCTTGCCGTTCTTCGGCGGGACCACGCACCAGTCGCCGTTCTTCACGGCGCTGATGGACTCAGCGACGGTGATGCGGCCACGCAATAAGTCCACGTTCTCCCATCGCAGGCCGCAGCACTCCCCCGCTCGCATTCCCGTCTGCGCGGCGAAGCACACCAGTAACGCCAAGGCGGAGTCGTGGCTGACTTCTTCTATCGCGACGGCCAGGTGTTCCACCTGTGCGGCGCTCAGGTAGGGCGTGGCCGTGGCGTCGCGGTGCGCTTTGGGTAGGTCTGCCCTCGTCAGGCCGTGCGCGGGGTTGCCGCGCAGGTACCGGGCGCGCACGGCTGCGTCAAGCACCTGCCGCATCACTCGCACCGCGTTGTGGACGGTTCCCGGTGCCAGCGGCTTCCCTGTCGGCGTCTTGCCTGCGCGCTCTCGATTGCGCGTATCACGTTGCACCCGAGCAAATTCCGGGTTCGTAGGCTTGCCGTTGTGGCCGATGCGCTTGCCCTCAGTGCTGAGCTGCGTGATCCACGTGACCAGGTCCATCGTGGTGATGCTGCCGACAGCCCTGTCGCCGAACGTGGGATAGATGCGCTGCTCGAGGATCGTCCGGTACGACTGCGCCGTCTTGGGCCGCAGGTTCCGAGACTCGAACCACAGCTCCGCCACTTCCCGGAAGGTGCGCCGGGCGTCGCTGGGGTCGATGTAGTCGCCCCGGTTCAGGTCGGCGCTGATGTTGTCCAGGAACTTCTTCGCCTCCGTCTTGGTGGCGAACGTCTTGCTGCGGCGCTTGCCGTCGGCGTCGTACCACCGAGCCTGATGCCGCCCTGCCGTCTGCTCACGAATGGAGTACCGGTTCGCTCCCATGATCACCCTCTCTAACCCGTTGTCTCACAACCTAACCCGTTGTCTCACAACCTGTTTCCACAACCGTACCGCTCCAAACGTTCAGCTCACACGTCAGTTCAACTGTCTGACTTGATGTTTCACCTGCGCCGATGTCGGCAGCAATGCCTGACGAAGCCCCGTTCTAGCCCCGAGGTCCCTGTCGACTTCGGATTTGACCGGCCTTGACGGGCGATGCAGGCAACTACCCCACCCCGCCCGTCAAAGCCGCTGGGCTGGCCGCTGGGGCTGTCTATCGTCGCCCCCTGCGCCGGGCCAGCGGTACGGGCGGTGGCGAAGTGCGCGAAAGCTGATCCAATGCGTCTTCCATCGACATCAGACCGTTGCCGGGGACCGCTGGCGCGTGAGCCGGGGCGGGAGGTTGAGGTGCGGGCAGCACCGGAGCCAGCTCCTCCACGACCTCAGCGTCGAGAACTTGCGCGTCCTCTAGCTCCTCGGTCAGCCAGTCGGGCGTCTCCTTGCCCTCGACGCCACGCTCTGCGCGGCTTTGGGCACGACTGCCACCCGTGAGAACTTCGGTCAAGATCGCTTCGAACGGCTTGCCCTGTGCCACCTCGACTTCAAGGGTGGTCTTCTCGCTGACGCCGATGCGGCCGAGGGCATCACGGATCGCAGCCAGTCTGACCTGAGGCGGAATCGACTCATCCTCGGCAAGGCTGAGCAGCCCCTTCGTAAGTTTGTCGGCGGCCATGTCCAGCCGAACGCGGGCCTTGCGCTTGACGTGTGCGGTGGATCCGCCGTGGGTAGGGCACACGGTCCCACCCATGATCGCGATACGCCTGCATGGTTCGCCATTGCTCCGCCTTGCAGTGCATCGCCGCGCTGGATCAGGGCTTCGTCCGTCCTTCCAGAACGGTTCCATGCCTTGCGGGTTCGATGCCTCCGTCACCCGCTCCAACTCCTCGCCGGCGACTGCCTCAACGCCGGATTCCTCAGTGCGCGAGGGATTGATGTTCTCGGTCATGATCTGTTCCCTGTCTACGATTCGCGGACGGCTGCGATGGTTCAGCCGGCGCCTGCTGCGGTAGGTGGGTACACGGGTACATGTACCCACCTACACTTCCGATCTCGGGCGTAAGGTGCCCTTCCCACGAATGAATCGATTCTCTCTACCTGGTCTTTCAAGGGCACCCTAAGTTGGCGGCGGCGCACGCCTAGCCGGGTACATGTACCCATGTACCCGCCCGAGCGGGGCGCACGGCGGACACTCGGTCACGGCTACGCCTTCGCCGTGATTCGCCATGTGGCAGAGCCGTTCTTGGCCGCGTACCGATCCAGCTCAACCTCACCGCGAGCGGCGAGAAGCTCCACGGCCTCGTCCATCAGGTTCTTGTCTCGATCCAAGAAGGAGCGAACTGCGGACCGCTCCATAGCGCCAATCTCGTTCAGGCGCTTCACGATGCGCTTGCAGACTCGCGCCAGCCCGTCCTTTTGAAGAACCTCCGCCTTGGCGATCTCTCGCTGCGCTTCGGCCTTGCCGCGCCCCTGGTTGACCGTGCGAGCCTCAGCTGCAATCGCCTTCTCGACCTCTCGCCGGGTGCGGTTGCTGACCTCCATCACCACCCCGGCCAGGTTCCAGTCTTCGTCGATCACGGTGTCGTAGCGGCCGTTCAGCACCATCAGCGCAACCGCGACTTTGAGCCGAGCCATCAGGGCGTGCCCGTCCAGGGGATTCACATCGGCGTCACCACGCAACACCCGGCGTCGCTGCGAACGAACCTCAGCCCTAACGTAGTCCGGGATTGCCAGCTCGATGAACTCCCGCCCCGTCGCTGGGACGGTTACCAGCGCGACCTCGGACGTGTCGGGTCGGTTTACCTTGAAACCGTTCTGTGGCTGAGGTTGCGGCCAGGGGCCAACAGTGATCGGATCCGGTTCGGCCGGCTCAACCTCCGGAGCGTCGGGGTCTGCGGTCGGCATCCACAAGAAGCGTTGTGGGGTGCCGCCGTCAGCATCGTCCAGGAGCGGCTGGGCCTTGGTTGGCTGCACGCCGACGACCATCGTCAAGCGGTATCGGTGCGCTTCAACCGGGATCGCCTTCGTCTTGTCTCGATTGGCGAAGCCCAACGAATCCCCCGTCCAGGCCGTCCGTAGCGTGGGCATCAGTGTGGACCCACTACGCGACCCCTGAGCGGTGAGCGTCTCGACCTCGTCCACGGTGAACATCACCCGCGTCCGCAGCCCCACGTACGCCTTGGCCTTGGCGTCGTAGGTGGCGAACTGATCTACCAGACCTTCACCGCTGCCCACATTGCGGACGTGCAACTGGGTATCGCCGTCGAACTTCAGAGTGAGTACGTCGCGGGCAGCGCCCCTCGTCACGCTCTTACCTGCGCCAGACGGACCCACCAAAGCAACGAACGAGTTGACGCTGCCATGACTACCCACCAGAGCCGGAAGCACCACACGCGGCGGAACGATCATGAGCGCTCGAGCAAGCACCGAACCGAACAACGCCCACGGAGCAACCATCCGCGCCTGCGCGAACAGGCGAACAGTAGACAGTTCTGGACGCGCCGCCCAGAACGCGGCCTCACGCTCGCTGAGGCCAACTTCGTCACGGTTGAGGCGGGCCAGCGTCTCGCCCGGGTCGGCGAGAAGCGCCTGAGCTGCCGCCCACCGCGCCGTCCGAGCGAACTCGTCAGGAGCCGGCCGACTACGACCACCACCCGTGATCGACAGATGGAACGACGTGTTGAACGCCTCCTGAATCTCGGCGGTGGCGGTCTCAGCTGGGTAGCATCCGGCAACCGCTTCTCGGTAAGCCATCGGCAGCGCGAGGACCAGCGCCTCGTGCCGGGACATTCCGCCGTTCACGTTCTGCTCGAACACCTTCAGCACACCAGAGAGAGCGCAAGGGCGGTCGTTCTCGGTGTACTTGGCGAAGAAGTCTCCCAGGTCTGCTTCGGTCATGGGTTCGGCTTCGCGTTCGGGCGCAGACCGCAGACACGCCCGCAGTGCGTCCGGCAGGTCCGGAACCACGCCGCTGTCACCCCAGAGGTATCCGCCACCGTGAGTCTCGGCGTCGACGTGTGGGGTCGGCGCTGTGACGATGACGCCGTTCTTGCCGCGCACGTCGTCGAACGCTGCGAAGGCCCCCGCGCTATTCCCGTACGACTCACCAGGCGGGACCGCGAAAGCGTAGTGCTCGCGATCGCCGGTTCCGCATCGGGTGCTCTGGAACTTGCCGTGTTGCAATGCTTCCCGCAGATTACGGGGAAGAGCGGCGAGCTCATCGGTGTCCAGGTCGAACACCACCGCACCGCTACGACCCGAGTGCAGCGCGATCCCGTAGTCGGGGTTCTCGCTCCACCACTCGCGGATCTGATTGGGGTCGTGGGTGGACTGAGACGGCCAGCCATTGCCGACTACACTCCCAGGGTTCTTCGTTCCAGGCATCACTGGCAGTACGAACCACCCAGCCTCAGCGTAGGCCAGGGCCGCGTCCATCGGCAGCATGTTGTTGACGCCCTCAGGGACACGCAGTCCCAGCTTGAACCGGATCCTTGCCGTTCCGTCTGGGGCCGGAACGATTGAGCGCCGGAATGCATTGCCTTGCTGATGCTTACGTGATTGCCGCGCCGCTTGTGCAGTGGTACTGTTTGGCTGCATTGATGGTTCCTTCGCGTGGGATTATCTACTTAGAATCGCCCGGCTCGACTGCCCAACACTCGAGCCGGGCGATTCGCATTTCTGCTGTGCTGCAATGCTTCTAGCATTGCTACGGTCGTTGCAGCTGACCTCCGGCCAGCTGAAGAAGGCTCCGCTCTCCGTGTGATGAGAAGTCCGTCCCGACCTAGTTTCGGGACGGACTTCTCTCGCTAAAGCGGCTGATCTACCGGCTGCCCTGCAGGTACACCGCCCGGACGCACAAGGCACCCCACGGGACGCTCAGACACCGGCGATAGGCCACCCAACAGCGGCGCCAGGCGCACCATCATCGGTCCACCCAGTCCAGGCCGGGTCCGACTAGTTCACGCCTGCACTGGCGACACGCCGACAGCACGTGAACGAAGGCCCCGCAGCTGACCATGAGGAACGACTCGCAGTTGTAACTCTGTCCTCGCTCGCAGAGCCAGCACGCCCATGTGCTGTGCGCGACTTCGCGAGCGACCTTCTCGCGACTCCATCCGACTGGCACCACATAGGCGATGGACGCAGGTATCGCGCGGTCGGTGTCGTGGGTCCATTCGCGACAATGCAACACAACGAGTCCCACCGGCTCACCACCTCGACCGAGGACCTCCAGCTGCCGTTCTAGGAACGATCCCCGATCGTGGATCTCTTTCTGCTCACGGGTATCCAGCCCGACCGCATGCACTCGATCCAGCCCGTCGCTGACGGTGGGATATTGCCTCGCAGCTGGAGAGAGAGTGCGTTCCGGCTCGCTGAGAACGAACGGGTTCATCGCCGCCCGAATCCGATCCACGAAGGGGTCGGCTTGCCGTAGTGCTGCTGCTGTTCGGTCCGCCCGTCGCCACCACGGCGAGGTATCCCTGAGGGATGAAGTAGCTGGGCACGATCCACGCCGGACCGTAGCTGCCCGAGACCTCCAGCCCACCGAACTCACCCGGCGCGACTTGACCTACCAAATTCTCCGCGCTCAGGTAAGCCGGGGCGCTGGCCGACGGGATGAAGTCAAACCGCGAAGTGATGCCGCTGGAATCCTGCCCCGCGCGGAATGTGGAAATCGCTTCGGCCTCAGCGGGGTTGCACAGGACGATCAGCTGGGTGCTCGCGCTGGTGCCAAAGCCCTTGACCCGGACCTGATCGACCGCGTCCAACAGGTCACCCGGATCGACGACTGCGTTACCCGATGCCAGGTAGTGACTGTTGGTGGAGGAGAAATTTAGGCCCGCGTGCGGCGGCGGGGTTTGGCCGTCGGTGCCGTTCCACAAGCCGAACACACGGTGCCCGTGCTCGTTTAGACCTTGCGTCGGGTCGAACAGTCGCCGCAACAGTGTCCCTGTAACCAGGCGATTGTCGGCATCGAACGCTCGATTGATCGCATCGCGCACCTGCTCAGCCGTGGCGGAACGAAGGAACTTCCACGTCATCCGGGAGGCCATGTCGTAGTCGTCGAAGTCGTACCCCAGGATCAGCGCGTCGGGACTACTGCGGATACCCTGCGGCTCGCCGAACTCTGACGCCTTCTCAAAGTTCTCGCTCGTCAGCGTCTGGGGGATGGCGTCGCCGACGCGAGTCGTCGGGTACGAGATGAGCGCAGCCAGCGAGGACCGCTCCTTGTTGTAGAGCGCCATCGCAGTGGCGGCGGCGTTCCAGATTTCGTTGAGGTCCACGCCGTCGGCACTCTGATTGACCAGCACGTCGCCTTCGGTCGCATAACCGCCGTCGCCACCCCATGCGAACAACGCAGCAGCGACGTCACGGCCGGGGCGGGAGAAGAACGGGCGGCTGTTCCAGGGGCGATTATCGGCCGGGCGGGTGATCGTCATGGATAGCTCCAATTCGGTGGTGCGCTGAACACTCAAATGAGACGGGATACGGCCCGAGCGCCTGCTCTGGGTTCTCGAAATCCGGTCTCCGACCGAACAGGAAACGCTGCCCGATCACTGATCGGGGAATTTGCTGCGGCGGCTGGGCGCTGCCCAGCGGTGCCGTACTGCGGCCACCATACGGCCCACATCCGATGGTGCGCCAGCCTTGGTGCGTGCAACCCCCGTGGTACCCACCGGCGCTCGTCAGGGGTGCTCTCGGGTTGGCAGCAGGTAGGCAGTAGGTGGCTGTTTATGCGCTCTCAACTGCGGTGATGTGATCAGGGTATGTGAATCGTCGCTGGTGACCACTCTCGGAGAACGGCACACCGTGCTTACTTAAGATCCGCCAAGTGTGGGTTTGTGTCCCACTGGGGCACCACCGCCTTCGCAAGTAGATCCGTTACCGGCCTGCTCCGGGCGGAATGCGGTGGGTGGTGGCGCTACCACTACGCCACCCTCGGCGTGAACAAGTCCCCGGCGCGCCGACTGGGGTTGTCGGTGGAGAGTGACAGAATCTGCTCTCATGACGGCATCCTTTTCCCCGATTCGCCAGACCCCGGTCCGCCACCTCCGTCCGGGCGATCACATCGTCGTTCCTACCGAAGGCCCTGGCGCCGGTATTCGAGGCGTCATTACCGACCTGCAGGAAAATGAAGCGGAACGCTTGATCACGATCAATGGTGAGGTCGACGCAGGTGAGGGATTGTTCTATCACCACGCTGCGCCGCATGAAGTCGTCGACCGTTTGATCCAGCCGGGCGATCCAGTTTCCGGCACCGAGATGATCATGGTGAAGGGGGCGGAGCTCTGGAAATGGATTGGCGAGTCCATGAACGACCCGCATGGAGCTGGCGAAACATACACGATTCGAACATTCGCCCACATTGCGGATCCGGAAAGTGGGGAGCCTGCGATCGAAGTCAAGATGGTTTCACAGGCCAATCCTCGCAAGATCCTGACGGCACATCTGACACCGAACGCGACGATCGGATTTGCGGGCTGCCGGTGACCATTGTGGATCCACGCCTGAATCTTGTCGGCCACTTCGCTTGCGGATTTGGACTGCATGTGTCGGCCAGTTGCTGCGGCAAGTCTTTCGAATCTGCAACTGCGTCCTACGTTATCGAGGTCCATATCCCGCAGTTGCCCATCCTGTCGCAGGACGCGATGCTCGTCACGCCGCAAGAAGTCGCCCCTGTTTCCGACGCCGACGTGGCCGATGAGCGCGAGCGTTCCTTGAAGTGGGGCGTAGTGATCGATTGGGCTGCACATAAAAACGGGCAGCAAATACCCACATCGGTTCGCGTGCTCCGACTCGGATTCAAGGCACTCGAAGCGGTAGCGGATTCCAAAGTACTCAGCGGCGTGCGCGAGTCGGTGGCCGCCGAACTGGACGCTTGGTGGGAGCGGTTTTCTACTTGGGTAGCGGTGCTCACGGGCCAAGACCCACGGGACTACTTGCGGGCAGTGGCCGCAACGCGTCATGAACCGGTGTGGACCTGGGTGGACGGCGAACCATATCGCCGCGGGCAGGGCATCAGTGAGGACGCGGCCAGGCGAAGGCGCCAGTTCGATCCGCTCGATGAGGCGACATTGACCGCATGCATGAAGCTAGCGGCTAGGGGCGACGAACCACCTGCCGAATGGACGTTCATACGGGACGCCCGCTCCGCGGTGATTGCTGGAGACTACCGTCGAGCAGTTATTGACGCTGGCACTGCTGCAGAGCTTGCGATCACCGAGCTACTCGATCAGCATCTGTCTGTCGTTGAACCCACAGTCGCCGAAGCATTACTCGCGCGGGCTCGCGCCTTGGAGCAGCGGTCGTCCTTGATGAAGGATCTCGGAGCGGGTACCGAGCCCAAGGGCTTTACGAACGACCTCAAGAAACCTCGAAACATCGCAGCGCATAAAGGTCATGCACCATCAAAAGATGTGGCCGAGAAGGCCATCGCGGTTGCCCTCGACCTCGTCGAGCAATCCACACCGCGCTTGAGTCTGGTTCCCTCGGTTTAGCGTCCGAATAGCTGGATAACGTTCGACTGCTCGGGCGCTGGGGCGGGCGTCTGCGTTGCGACGGCCTCTGGTTCGGGGGGTTGTCGCCAGCGCCGCCTTCTTCCTCGGGATCCAATCGCCGTAGGTGTCCAGGGCCAGGGTGTACGTGCTGTGACCGAGCCGCCGGGACACCTGTATGCAGTCGACGCCCGCCACTAGCTGCATCACTGCGGTGTACCGCAGGTTGTGGAAGCGGACGCCCTACTGCGCCAGGGCGGCGTTGGTCACGCGGCGACTGGTCCTTGCAGCCCCATTCCAGCCCCATCGACTACTGATCAAGCGGTGATCACCGGTACGCAGCAGGTACGCAAAAACAAGCGCTCACCAGCACATACTTCGCACCGGTGAGCGCCTGAGCTAGGGGAACTTAGCCCCACTAGACGTTGAAGCGGAATTCCACGACGTCGCCGTCCTGCATGATGTAGTCCTTGCCCTCCATGCGCACCTTGCCGGCAGACTTGGCGGCATTCATGGAGCCGGCCTCGACGAGGTCGTCGAAGGAGACGATCTCGGCCTTGATGAAGCCGCGCTCGAAGTCGGTGTGGATGACGCCGGCTGCCTGCGGGGCGGTGTCGCCCTTGTGGATCGTCCAGGCGCGCGCTTCCTTCGGACCGGCCGTGAGGTAGGTCTGCAGGCCGAGAGTGTGGAAGCCGGTGCGGGCGAGGGCGTGCAGGCCGGGCTCGGACTGGCCGATGGAATCGAGCATCTCCTGGCGGTCGTCCTCGTCGAGCTCGAGCAGCTCGTGCTCCACCTTGGCGTCGAGGAAGACGGCGTCCGCCGGGGCCACGGAGTCACGCAGCTCGGCGACCTTGGCCTCGTCGGTGAGCACCGACTCGTCCGCGTTGAAGACGTACAGGAACGGCTTGGTGGTGAGCAGGTGCAGCTCGCGCAGCAGCGAGAAGTCCAGCTTGTCCTTGGCGGAGAACAGGGTCTTGCCCTCGTTGAGGATCTCCTGCGCCTTGAGCGCCTCCTCGTGCTGGGGCTTGAGTTCCTTGTTCTTCTTCGCCTCCTTCTCGAGGCGCGGCAGCGCCTTCTCGAGGGACTGCATGTCGGCGATCACGAGCTCGGTCTCGATGACCTCGATGTCCGAAGCCGGGTCGACACGGCCGTCGACGTGCACGACGTCGTCGTCCGCGAACACGCGGACCACCTGGCAGATGGCGTCCGCCTCACGGATGTTGGCGAGGAACTTGTTGCCCAGGCCCGCGCCCTCGGAGGCACCCTTGACGATGCCGGCGATGTCGACGAACGACACGGTCGCCGGGAGGATGCGCTCGGAACCGAAGATCTCCGCGAGCTTGTTCAGCCGCGGATCCGGCAGCTCCACCAGGCCGACGTTGGGCTCGATCGTGGCGAACGGGTAGTTCGCGGCGAGCACGTCGTTCTTGGTCAGCGCGTTGAAAAGGGTCGACTTGCCGACGTTGGGGAGGCCGACGATTCCGAGGGTAAGGCTCACGGTATAGGGATTCTACGGCGTCGCGGCGCCGTGCCGGTGGCCGGCCGCGTCCGAGCCGACCACCGGACGGGTCACCAGTTGTACGACGAGGACGGCGTGGGGTCGCTCGCAGCGGTCGCAAGCACGATGATGATGAAGATCACGTACAGCACCACGAGGCCGACGAAGATGCCCAGCGCGATCTTGCCGAGCGTCTTGACCCGCTCCGATGCGTACTGCGCGCCCTGGTAGTCGCCCATCGACCACTTCGGGAAGATCGAGTGCAGATGGTTGAACGCGGCGAAGGCGAGCGGCCAGAAGAAGATGATCGACGCGACGGCCCATCCGGCGTTCGACGCGGGCGGCTGCGGCTGTCCCCCGTACTGTCCGGGCACCGGACCGCCCGGGTACTGCGGCGCCGCCGGATACGGCTGCTGCGGGTAGGCCGGTGCGCCGTACTGCTCGGACGGCCCGGTGTTGTAGGTCGGCTCGGACATGGGATCCCCCCTGGGTCTGACGAACGTTTCTGTCGGCAGAGACCGTAGCCCAAACCGACATGTCGGTTACAGGTCAGGTTTGCGGGCCACCGTGACGGCCCACCCGGCGCGGTCGTGCCACGGCCGCAGGTCCCACGTCGAGAAGCGGTGCTCGCGCACCAGGCCGACGGCGGTGAGATCGGCGTCGAACTCGTCGACCGTGTACTCGTAGTCGGTCGCGAACCCGGTCACGAAGATCCCGCCCGGCACGAGGTGGTGGGCGATGCGCCCCAGCACCTGCCGTTCGGTGCCGCGGGCGACGAAGATCAGCACGTTTCCGGCCGCGACGACCGCATCGAACCGCTCCCCCGGCAGATCCAGCGTTGCGAGGTCGGCCTCGTACACGGTGAGGGCGGGCTTCTTGCGCGCCTCCGCGACCAGCACCGGGTCCAGGTCGACGGCGGTCACGTGGTGTCCCCGGCGGGCGAGTTCGGCGCCGAGTCGTCCTGTGCCGCAACCGGCGTCGAGCACCCGGGCGCCGCGCGGCAGCATCGCGTCGACCGCGCGCGCTTCGCCGTGCAGGTCGGTCCCGTCGGCTTCGAGGCGATCGAAGCGCGCGATGTACTCGCGGGAGTCGGATGCGGATCGTTCACGCTGCCATCGGGTGTCGGCCATGCCGTCCACGATAGGTGCCACACGAAAGCGGGCCGGGTGCGCGTCGTCGACGCCCACCCGGCCCGTTGTCCTGTTGCGGTGCGCTACCTGCGGCTCTTCTCGGCCGGCTCCGCCGGAACCGGGTCGACCAGCACCGGGTCGCCCTGGACGATCTCGGCCAGTTCGGCGTCGATGTCCTCGCCGGACGCTTCGGCCCGACGCTGCTCGTCGGCGCTGAAGGTGCGGAGCGCAACCTCCTTGATGAAGAAGATCGCGGCCAGGCTGAGCAGCGAGACGATGCCCGAGATCAGGAAGATCCGTGCGGTCGCGTCGCCGTAGGCGCCGCGGACGATGTCCGCGATCGGGCCCGGCAGTTCCTTGAGGTTGGACAGACCGGCCCCCGATCCGCCCGCCTGGGTCAGGTCCACCCCTGCGGCCGTCAGACCCTTGATCGTCAGGTCGGAGACGTGGCTGGAGAGGACCGCGCCGAGGACGGAGACGCCGGCCGCGCCGCCGAGCGAGCGGAAGAACGAGACCACCGAACTGGCCGACCCCAGATCGGACGGGCTCACGGTGTTCTGCACCGCCAACACCAGGTTCTGCATGGTCAGACCCATGCCGACGCCGAGGACGAACAGGAACACCCCGAGCACACCCATGTTGGTGGCGTGGTCGATCGTCGAGAGCAGGAAGAACCCGACCGTCATCATGATCGCGCCGCCGAGGATGAAGCCCTTCCAGCGGCCGAACTTGGTGATCAGCGCACCGGAGACCGCCGAGGACACCATCGATCCGATGACCATGGGCAGCGTCAGCAGTCCGGCCGCCGTCGGCGAGTAGCCGCGGGCGATCTGGAAGTACTGGCCCAGGAACACCGCGCCGCCGAAGAGGGCGATGCCGACCGCGACGCTCGCGAGGGTCGCCAGCGCGGTGGTGCGGTCCTTGAACAGGCGCAGCGGGATGATCGGATCCTTGGCCTTGGTCTCGGTGAAGATCGCGAGCGCCAGCAGCGCCACGCCGAGCGCGACGAGACCGAAGGAGACGCCCGACGCCCAGTCGAAGTTCTTGCCCGCCAGCGTCACCCAGATCAGCAGCGTGCTGACACCGGATGCGATGAACAGGGCACCCATGTAGTCGATGCTGACGTTCTTGCGCACGACCGGAAGGTTGAGGGTGCGCTGGATGACGAACAGCGCGATCACCGCGAGCGGGACGCCGACGAAGAACGTCCAGCGCCAGCCCAGCCAGCTGGTGTCGACGATGAGGCCACCGATCAGCGGGCCGGCCACGGTCGCGATCGACATGACGCCGGCCATCGGGCCCTGGTAGCGGCCGCGCTCACGCGGACTGAACATCGTTGCGATGACGATGACGACCAGCGCTTGCAGACCGCCGAGACCCAAGCCCTGGACGGCGCGAGCGCCGATGAGCATGGCCACCGACTGCGACAGGCCGGCGAGCACGGAGCCGACCGTGAAGATCACCAGCGCCAACTGGACCAGCATCTTCTTGCTGACCATGTCCGAGAACTTGCCCCAGATCGGCGTGGTCGCGGTGGAGGCCAGCAGGGTCGCGGTGACGACCCAGGTGTACTGGTCCTGCGTGCCGTGCAGATCGGTGATGATCGTCGGCAACGCGTTGGAGACGATCGTCGACGACAGGAACGCGACGAACATGCCGAGGAGCAGACCCACCAGTGCCTGGATGCGCTGCGGATGGGTCATCGGCGCGTCCGCCGCCAGATCAGGCTTCCCGGTGTCCCGGGTCACGGATGTACTCATGCAGAAACCTCACGAATTCTTCGAGTGAGCTCGAAAACGATTACTTGGTAAAGGAATTGACGATGCGGCGTCAGAGCGCCGAAACCCGGTCCCGAAACGACGCCTTCAGGTGCGTCAGCCCGTCCACGAGCTGCTGCACCTCGTCGTCCGTCCAATCGGAGATCGAGTGGAGCAACCATTCACGCTGACGCGACCGGTACCGCTCGAGGATCGCTTCGCCCGCGGCGGTGAGCGCCGGCAGCGTGGCTCGCCTATCGGCCGGATCGGGAATCCGCGTCAGATACCCGAGTTCCTCCGCATGGGCGATGTGCCGACTCAACGTCGACGGGGTGATCCGCATCCGGTCGGCCAGCGCATTGCACCGGCTCCCCTCGGCCGCCCCGACGAGCGACAACAGTGCACCCAGAGGTTCGGTGAGGAGATCGCCGTCGGATTCGCGCGCGAGGTGCGCGTTGAGTTCACGCCCCCGACGGATGACGTCCCGCAGGAGCCCGATCAGGGTCTCCGCCGTGGTCGCCTCGGCCATCACACCTCCCCAACTAGTTGCGTCATGCAACCATACGTCAGATGGTTGCATCGCGCAACTAATATTCGGAGGTTGGATCAGGCGGTGCTCTCCCCGAGCCGGTGGAGCAGCATGGTGAGCTGCTTGACGTCGGCGGGATCCCACCGGGACAGCCGCTCGTGCCACTGTGCGATGACGGCCCGACGCTGCGCGGTCAGCCGTTCGCGACCGGAGTCCGTGAGAACCACCAGCCGGGCGCGCGCGTCCTGCGGGTCGGGGCGGCGCTCCACCAGCCCCAGCCGAACCAGCGCATCGATCTGCCGCGTCAACGTCGACTTCTCCAAGCCGAGTTCGCACACCAATGCCGACATGGGCACCGCGTCGGTGCGGGTGAGGATCGCCAGGAGCGGGTAGCAGGCCGGATCGAGCTTGGGGTCGATCTGCCGGGCGCGTTCGCGTGACTGGATCCGGCCACGCCGCCACATGTCGACCAGTTCGGCCTCCAGGTCGGTGATCGGATCCGACTCCATGCGCGCACGCACCCTTCTCTTCGACCGGCGTCGGCGGACACACCGACGCCGCAATGCCCGTCAGGGTACGGCCCGGCGTTTCGGCCTACCATCGCCGCATGGCTCGTTGGTCGATCGTCGTCGGTGTCTGGGCACTCGCGCTGGCCGCCGGTGTCGCTGTCGCGACGGAGTCTCGGTGGTGGCTGATCGTCGCCCTTCCCCTGTTCGCGCTCGCCGTCACGGGGACCTGGGATCTCACGCAGCGACGCCACAATGTGTTGCGCAACTATCCGATCCTCGGCCATGCCCGGTTCCTGCTCGAACGCATCCGCCCCGAGATACAGCAGTACTTCGTCGAATCCCAAACCGACGGAACACCGTTCGATCGGGAGACGCGAGATCTGGTGTACGAGCGCGCGAAAGGAACGCTCGACGAGGAACCGTTCGGCACCGAGCGGGACGTGCACGCGGTCGGCTACGAGTTCATGACGCACGTTGCGCGCCCGCATCGCGCCCGCCGAAACCCCGACCGTCCGGCTCGGTGGCCCCGACTGCACCCGCCCGTACGACATCGCACTGCTCAACGTCTCCGCCATGAGCTTCGGGTCGCTGTCCGCGAACGCGATCGAGGCCCTCAACGCGGGTGCCGCACGCGGCGGCTTCGCGCACGACACCGGTGAGGGCGGCATCAGCCGCTACCACCGCAAGCACGGTGGCGACCTCATCTGGGAGATCGCGTCCGGCTACTTCGGGTGCCGCACCCCCGACGGGAACTTCGACCCCGACCAGTTCGCCGCCAAGGCGTCCGACGACCAGGTGAAGGCGATCTCCGTCAAACTGTCACAGGGCGCCAAGCCCGGCTTCGGCGGAGTCCTGCCCGGCGCCAAGGTCACCGCCGAGATCGCGGAGGCGCGCGGTGTGCCGATCGGCGAGACCGTCACGTCACCACCCGCACACCGGGCGTTCGGCACACCCGTCGAACTGATCGACTTCGTCACCCGGCTCCGGCAGCTGTCGGGCGGCAAACCCGTCGGATTCAAACTGTGCGTCGGCTCGCGCGTCGAGTTCCTCGCGATCTGCAAGGCCATGCTCGAACGGGACGTCACGCCCGACTTCGTCATCGTCGACGGTGCGGAGGGCGGCACCGGGGCCGGGCCGGTCGAGTTCGAGGACCACATGGGCATGCCGCTCACCGAGGGGCTGATCATCGTTCACAACGCGCTCGTCGGCGCGGGGCTGCGCGACCGCGTGAAGATCGGAGCGTCGGGCAAGGTCGCGAGCGGCGCGGACATCGTCAAACGCATCATCCAGGGCGCCGACTTCACCCTCGCCGCCCGCGCGATGATGTTCGCGGTCGGCTGCATCCAGGCGCAGAAGTGCCACACGAACCGGTGCCCCGTGGGCGTCACGACCCAGGATCCGGCCCGCACGCGGGCCCTCGACGTCCCCGACAAGACTGCGCGCGTCGCGCGGTTCCAGCAGGCCACCGTTGCGAGCGCCAAGCAGATGGTCGCCTCGATGGGCCTCGACAGCTTCGCCGAGCTGACGCCGTCGATGCTCAACCGGCGCATCGACGGCGTGACCACCCGCACATACGCCGAGCTCTACGAGTGGCTCGAGCCGGGCGCGCTCCTCGACCACGCGCCGGCCGATTGGCGGCGCGACTGGCAGGCCGCCGACGCCGCGCGGTTCTGACCGGCCACGCGGTTCCGACCGTCGGCGCTACGGGCAGGCCGGACGCACCAGCTGCAGGATCCGGTCCACCTGATCGTCCGTCGGGACCGTCCCGTCGTTCGCGGCGGTCTCCTTGACCTTCGCCGACAACTGCTCGTCGCTCGCACCCGAGTCGATCGCGGTGCACGTCTCCTTGACGATCGACTCGATCGACTCGTCGTCGCGGTCGCTCGACAGATTCGGGTACGCGGTCCGGAACGCGGCCACGAAGGTCGTCAGCTTGGCGTTGTCCCACGCCCCGCCGATCCCCGACACCGCACTCGAGGCCGTTGCCTGGATGCTCGACACCAGGCCCGACGCCGTCGCCTGGATGCTCGACTTGAGGGCCTCCCCAGGGCCGGTCTCGGGTGTGGACGTGACCGCCGAACTGATCCTCTCCTTGGTTTCCTCGGATGTGCCGTTGTCGTTCGAGCACGCTCCGAGCGCGAGCACGACGGCCGTTGCGGTGACGATCGCTGCGGTGAGTCTCCCGTTGATTCTCGTCATGCGCCGGATACTACGGACGCCTCGAACACCGAATGTCGGCTTTTACCGGCCCGTGACCGGATCGATTACTCGCGCCGTTCCGCGGAGAAATGCGTAGATTCGACAGGTCACTGTCACCAGCCTGTGGAAGGACCCTCACCCTGTGAGCCTGAAGAAGACCGCCCTGCCCACCGAGCGACCGCGGCTGCGTGAGCGCGGCGAGGTGATCAGCGCCGGCGGGTTGTGGTTGGCGAAGTGGTCGTTGTGCCTCGCCGCGATCGCGATCGGCGCGTTGGTCGTCGGCTGGATCCTGCAGAAGCTGTGGGTGATCGCGCTCCCGGTGATGCTGGCGATCGTCGTGAGTACCGTGCTGTGGCCGCCCACGCGGGCTCTCACCAAGCGCGGAGTGCCGCCGGCCGGTGCGGCATCCATCACCCTGCTCATCTTCTTCGCCCTCTTCGGCGGCGTCGTGGCTCTCATCGTGCCGTCGGTCGTCGACCAAGCCCCCGAACTGGCGAACAAGGCCACACAGGGCATCCAGCAGGTGCAGGACTGGTTGAAGGGGCCTCCGGTCAACCTGCAGGACGACCAGATCGACACGGCCGTCCACGCCATCACGTCGAAGCTGCAGGAATCCGGCACCGCGATCGCGTCGGGCGTCTTCACCGGCGTCACCACGGCCGGGTCGATGGTCGTCACCCTCTTCCTCGTGCTGATCCTGGCCTTCTTCTTCGTCAAGGACGGCCCGCGCTTCATCCCGTGGCTCCACGGAGTCAGCGGCGGCCGCGCCGGACGGCACCTCGAAGAGGTCCTCGGGCGGATGTGGGACACCCTCGGCGGTTTCATTCGCACGCAGGCCCTCGTCAGCCTCATCGACGCGGTCTTCATCGGCGCGGGGCTGCTGATCCTCGGGGTGCCGCTCGCCCCCGTCCTCGCGATCCTGACGTTCATCGGCGGTTTCGTTCCGATCGTCGGTGCGTTCGTCGCCGGCGCCCTCGCCGTCCTGGTCGCCTTGGTGGCGAACGGCCTCACCACCGCGCTGATCGTGCTCGCCATCATCATCGCGGTCCAGCAGATCGAAGGAAATGTCCTTCAGCCGGTGCTGCAGAGCAAGAGCATGAAGCTGCACGCCGTGGTGGTGCTGCTCGCCGTCACCGCCGGCAGCTCGCTGTTCGGCATCGTCGGCGCGTTCCTCGCCGTCCCGGTCGCAGCGGTGGGCGCGGTGGTGATCCGCTACCTCGGCGAGCAGATCGACGAACGGCTCCAGGAGGACGCCCTGCTGGACGCCGCCGACGCGACGGCCGGCGGCGCCGTCACCCCCCTGATCGGCGAGCCCACCACCGACGAGCCCAGCCCGATCGCCGAACCTGCGCCGAACCCCAACCTGCCGGGGCCGACGATCTAGCCGGCAATCATCTCCAACGTGGACCCGGTCCGGCCGCGCAACACGTGCAGCCGGCTCGGGATCCGCTGGCGCATCTCGTCCACATGGCTGACGATGCCGACCACGCGCCCGCCCGCCCGCAACTCGTCGAGCACGCCCATCACCAGGTCCAGGGTGTCGGCGTCCAGCGTGCCGAACCCCTCGTCGATGAACATCGTGTCGAGCACGACGCCACCCGATTCGGCGGCCACGACGTCCGCGAGCCCGAGCGCGAGCGACAGGGATGCGAGGAACGACTCGCCGCCCGACAGGGTCTTCGCGGAGCGGACCACGCCGGTGTAGTCGTCGCGGATGTCGAGCCCGAGTCCCCCGCGGCGGCCGTGGGAGCCCGCCTCGTCCGAGTGCACGAACTCGTATCGGCCGGCGGACATGCGGCGCAGCCGCACCGACGCCGACAGCGCGACCTCCTCGAGCCGCGAGGCCAACACGTACGAGCGCAGCGACATCTTGCGTGAGTTCTGGCCGCGTCCGGCGACGACGTCGGCCAGCCCGGCCAGTTCCTCGTGTTCGGCGAGGACCGGCCCGAGCGCGGTCAGGGTCGCTTCCAACTGGTCGATGTAGTGCTCGAGGTTACGTCGGCGGTTCTCCGCCTCGTCGGCCGCACTGGCGGCCGCCTCGACGGCCCGCGCCGCCTCCCGCTCGGCTGCCTCCGGGGCGGTCAGGTCGACTGGCTCCAGACCGTCTATCGCGACGACGTCCGGCTCGGCGAGTACCGCGCGAGCGGCCGCGAGCCGGTCCCGCGCCGCAGCCAGGGTGGCCTCGATCTCCGCGATTCGCTGCGTCGGGCGCACCGCTTCCAACGCGTCGGCAATCGAGGCGAACCCTGCATCGGCGGCGGCGGCGAGGGCGCGGCTCCGGGCGTCGTGCGCAGTGGCCTCGAGCGCGGCGGCCCGATCGCGGACGTCGAGCAGTTGTGCTGCACGCGTCGCGAGATCGTCGAACCGATCCCGCCGAGCCGGAACGCTCGCGTCGTTTCCTGCCGCGGCGACGAGCCGGGCACGCAACTCGGCCACCTGGGTCTCGGTGGCCTCGATCCGCACGCGGAGCGCGGCATGATCGGCGTCGAGCGACCGGGCCTGTTCCTCCAATCGGGATCCGCGCGAACGCAAGTCGTTCACCGCGGCGGTCGCCTGCGCGAGTCCGGCGGCCACCGTGCGGGTCTTCTCGACCTCGGCCAGCGCGGCGGCGTGGATCCGGCGCAGCTCGTCTAGGTCGCCCCCCTTCGTGCGCTGGGCCAACCGGTCGACGTGCCGCTCGGTCTCCGCCAGACGTTCCGTCTCGCGTTCGAGCACCGCCGCGGCCCGCTGTTCGGAGTCCCGGGCAGCCTCCTCGTCGTCCTTGGTGACCGTCGCGCCGCTCGGGAGCGCCGGCACGGGGTGCTCCACCGAGCCGCACACCACGCACTGCTCGCCGTCGACGAGCTGCCCCGCCAACTCCGCGGCCATGCCCGCGATGCGCTGCTCACGCAGGTCCAGCAACCGAGCGCGCGCGTCCTGGTGCGCGGTGCGCGCCCGCGCCACCGCGCCGCGTCGGGCGTCCAATGTCTCTGCCGCCGTGACGAGTTCCTCGGCGGCGGAAGCGGCGTCCGCAGCACGTACGGCGGCCTCCTCCGAGCCCGGCAGGAGGCTGTGCGCCTGCTCGGTCCGGCGCAACGTCTCCTCCGCCGCGGCCAGCTCTTGCGGTAGCCGCGTCCGCTGGGAGGCGATCTGCTCGGCCTGTCGATCCAGATCGGCACTGCGGCGGCGCATCTCGTCCAGGTCGCGCTCGCCGCGCGTCATCGTGCGCGCCTCGCCGAGCAGCGCATCCAAGCGGACCACCTCGGCCGCCCAGTCCCGCTCCTGGGCGCGGATCGTCGCGCGATCCGCGTCCGACTGCGGCCACGAGAGCCGCGCCACCAGACCGGCACCGTCCTCGGACGCCGCCAGCTGCTCGGCTGCCGCGCGCGCCTGCCGGCGCGCCGCCTCGGCTGCACTCGTCGCGGAATCGGCTTCCGCCGAGGCGGATGCGACGGCCTCCGCTCGCACCGCGCGAGCCGCCTCGGCCGCCAGTGCCTCACGCTCGTCGGCGCGCTCGTCGAGTTCGACGATCGCCGCGCGCGCGGCGTCCCGGCGACGTTGCAGTTCGAGCCTCTGCCGAGCTCTCGTCGCCGCCGCGCGAGCCTTCTCGCCCACGGCCCGCGCGCGAACCAGGTCGGTCGCGGTCAGCTCCGCGGTCTCGATCGCCTGGTCGAGCAGGCGCCGCGCCCAGACCAGCGGCTCGCCGTCGGATCCTGCCTCGATCCCCGCTGCCGCCGACACCTTCGCCAGCGCCAGCTCGACCTGCTTGCGCTGCTCCACGACGCGCGCGTCACTCGCCCGCTTGCGGTCGACGAACCACTCCTCGACCGCCTTGAAACGCGTGGTGTCGAAAAGCTTCTCGAGCAGCTTGCCGCGTTCCTCGTTGTCGGCGCGCAGGAACTTCGCGAACTCGCCCTGCGGCAGCAGCACGACCTGGAAGAACTGGTCGGCGGTCATCCCCAGCAGACGCTCGACCTCGCGGGCGATGTCCGGGATCCGGGACAGGTTCTCGCCGTCGCCGTCGAGCCACGCCAGAGTCGCCTTGGCGTTCTCGGTGATCGTGCCGGTGCCGCGCTTCTTGGCACGTTGGTATTCGGGGCTGCGCGTGATCCGGATCCGACGGCCGCCGATCGTCGCCTCCAGCGTCACCGCCGGCACCGATCCCGCCGGTGCGTGGTCCGACAGCAGACGCTTGCCCTCCTTGCGGGCACCGGGGACCGTTCCGTAGAGCGCGAAGGCAACCGCGTCCAGGATCGTCGTCTTGCCCGCGCCGGTCTGCCCGTGCAACAGGAACAGTCCGTCCGCGCCGAGCTCGTCGAAGTCGACGGTGACGGTCTCGGCGAACGGACCGAACGCCGTCACCTGGAGATCGTGGAGTCTCACGCGGACGCCTCGGCAAGGTCGGCCGGGCCGCCTGTGCGCGTGGGCACCTCGGCCGCGGTGGCGCTCCGGAGCGCCTGCTCGAACAGCTGCACCTCGCCGGGCGTCGCGTCGCTGCGCACGTCGGTCAGGAAACCCTCCGCGATCTCGAGATCGGAACGCCCACGCACCCGGTCGCGATACCTCAGCTCCGGATTGCCTTCGGGGCGCTGCCATTCCATGTGCACCGCGTACGGGAATCGGGTTTGCAGGGCGCGCATGGCGTCCACCGGGCGCAGCGCGTCGGTGAGTACCGCCGACACGTAGTGGTCCTCGGCGGAATCGAACGCGGCGTCGCTCAGCAACTCGTCGAGGGTCCCGGTGAGCTGGCTGAGGCCGCGCACCACCGGCAGATCGAGCCGCTCGACCGTCGCGAGACCGGCCGCGTCGACGTCCACCAGCCACACCGCCTTGCGATGGGAACGCTCCCCGAACGAATACGGTAGGGGCGATCCGCTGTAGCGGACGTTCTCCGCGAGTGTCTGCGGCGAGTGCAGGTGCCCGAGCGCGACGTAGTCGACCCCGTCGAACGCCGACGCCGACACCGTCTCCACACCGCCGACCGAGATCGAGCGCTCCGAACCGGTGGCCTCGCCACCCACCACGAAGGCGTGCGCCAGCAGCACCGAGCGCAACCCGGGCGCACCCGCGCGACGCTCGTCGAGATCGGCTCGGATCCTCGCCATCGCGACGTCGAGGATCTCCGCGTGCGACCGTGCCTGCGGCACACCCAACTCGGTCCGCGTGATCTCGGGCTCGAGGTACGGGATGCCGTAGAACGCGACCGGACCGTGGTCGTCGTCGAGCACGACCGGGACGTCGAGCGCCGACACACGGGTCATCAGATGCAGTCCGCCGGCTGCGGCGAAGGCCGCGCCGGCGCCCAGCCGCACCGGCGAATCGTGGTTGCCCGACGTCGCGACGATCACCGCACCGGCCGACCGGATGGCCTCGAACCCGCGGTTGCAGACCGCGACCGCGTCGGCACTGGGGATCGACCGGTCGTACACGTCCCCCGGTACCACCACCACGTCGACGCCGCGCTGCGCGACGACGGCCGCGATCGCATCGAGTACCCGCGTCTGGTCGGCCAACAGGTCGACACCGTGGAAGGTGCGCCCGATGTGCCAGTCGGACGTGTGGAGGATCCTCATGCGCAAGCACGCTAGAGCACCCGTCCGACAGCGCGGGGCCCGACCGTGGGCGATTTCCCGGCCTCCGACGGCGGCGCCATCGAGGCAGCCGGGCGATAACCGACTACTCTCGAGGTGTGTCCGCAACCCAACGCGCTCGATCCGGGGTGCCCCTCGACCAACGTTCCGCACTGCCCACCGTTCCCGGCATACCCGCATGGGGCGCCGTGGCCGTGGCCGCCGGAGCCACCTTCCTCGGGTTCGCCTTCGACGCCGTCTCGGGCAGCGAACTGACGTCGGCCTTCTCCGCCATGTACTTCCTCGGGTGTGTCCTGGCCGTGCTCGCGGTCCGCAAGCGCGGCCTGTTCACCGCTGTCGTGCAGCCGCCGTTGCTGCTGTTCGTCGCCGTCCCGCTGGGTGCGCAGTTCCTCACCGACGGCGCGGGCACGGGCCTCAAGGACATGGCGATCAATGTCGCCTACCCGCTGGTCAACCGGTTTCCGTTGATGCTCGCGGCAACCGTCGTCGTGGGCCTGATCGCGGCCGCGCGGGTCTTCCTCGTCCAGTCTCGTCCGAGCGCGCCGGCCCGCCCGCGGGACCGCCGCGCCGAGGCTCGTCCGGCCCGCGCCCGTCGCGCACGCAACGACCGCACCGCCACCCGCGACGACCGCACCACCGTCTTCGACCCGGTCACCGACGACCGTCGCGCACCCACCCGTGCGGCGCGTCCGTCCCGGCCCGCGGCGGAACCCGCCACCGCACACATTCCGGCCGGCTCGCCCGGCAACCCCTACCCGGGACGGGAGGGTCGCGCCTACGAGGACACGCCCCCTCGCCGCGACTACGGCCGACGCGAACCGCTCCGCAGTGAGAGCGGACCCCGCGAGAGCGCCCGGCGTGAGCCGATTCCTCGCAGTCCGCACCGCGAAGCCGCCTACCGGGACCCCGTCCAGCGCGATCCGGTCGCGGCCCGTCCGCGGCGAACCGCCGAGGTCCCCGCGCATCCGATCCCGGAGGTTCGCTACCGCGACCGCTCGGATCAGCCCCCGTTCGAGGGCTGATCCGGCGGGTTTCTAGCTGCGCGCCGCGCGCAGTTCGCGGGGAAGCGCGAAAACCAGGGTCTCGTTGGCGGTGGTGACCGACTGCACGTCCGCGAAACCATGTTCGGCCAGTAGGTCGATGACCCCGCGGACCAGGATCTCCGGCACCGACGCACCGGAGGTGATGCCCACCGTCCGGACCCCCTCGAGCCACGCGAGGTCCACCTCGCGGGCGAAGTCGACGAGGTGCGCAGCCCGGGCGCCCGCCCCCAACGCGACCTCGACGAGGCGCACCGAGTTCGACGAGTTCCGCGAGCCGACCACGATGACGAGATCACACTCGGGTGCCATCGCCTTCACCGCGACCTGACGGTTCTGGGTGGCGTAGCAGATGTCGTCGCTCGGCGGATCCTGCAGCTTCGGGAACTTCTCTCGCAGGCGCTCCACGGTCTCCATCGTCTCGTCGACCGACAGCGTCGTCTGCGAGAGCCAGATCACCTTGTCCTCGTCGCGGACCGTGATCGCATCCACCGAGTCGGGGCCGTCGACGATCTGCACGTGCTCGGGCGCCTCGCCCGCGGTGCCCTCGACCTCTTCGTGGCCCTCGTGGCCGATGAGCAGGATGTCGTAGTCGTCGCGGGCGAACCGCTTCGCCTCCTGGTGCACCTTCGTCACCAACGGGCACGTCGCGTCGATGGTGTGCAGGCTCCGCTCGGCGGCCGCGGTGTGCACGGCCGGCGACACCCCGTGCGCGGAGAACACGAGGACCGAGTTCTCGGGTACCTCGTCGGTCTCGTCGACGAAGACGACGCCGCGCTCGGCGAGCGTGTCCACGACGTGCCGGTTGTGCACGATCTCCTTGCGGACGTAGATCGGCGCCCCGTGCTTCTCGAGTGCCTTCTCGACGGTCTCGACGGCGCGATCGACGCCCGCGCAGTAGCCGCGCGGCTCCGCGAGGAGGACCCGCTTTCCGCCGCCGGCCGCATCCGCGCCGGCCGATCGTGCGATACCCAGATTGAGAGGAACTGCCGATGACATGCCCCCAGCCTACGGGGCACCCAGCCAACGGACCGCCGAGCACGGACTCGTGCGCCGGACAGCAGGGCGTTCGGCGCCGTCGGCTACCAAATGGCGCGCCCGTGAGGCAGGCTGTGACCATGATTCGTCCCCCGTTCATGGCGCGCGTCGCCGCCGGAGTAGCCATCACGGCGTACGAAGAGGCGCTCAAGCTGCCGTCCACGGCCATGACGCTGCCGATGACCGCGGTCAGTCAGGTGTTGCAGACCACGATGCGGGTACAGCAGTCGATGACCGCGCTCGCCATCAAGGGTGACCGCGCCTTCTGCCTTCTCGACCGCACCGAGGAAGAACCCGAATGGGCCGTCTTCGACGAGGACCGCGCCGACTTCGACACCGACGGTGAAACGGACGTCGACGATTCCGACGGCGCCGAGGACGCCGAGCGCCGCTCGGCTCCCGGCCGGTTCGCCCTCTACTCGATGTCGCCCGGCGAGGACGAGACGCCGGCCACGTCGGCACCGGCGGAGGAGTCGGCACCCGCCACCGGGCACGTGCCGGTTCCGGAGATCGCCGAGGAACTCGACTACGCCGCACTCACGCTGGCTCAGCTGCGCTCGCGCCTGCGGTCGCTGTCGGTCGACGACCTGACGGCACTGCTCGAATACGAGGAGCGGACGGCGGCCCGGGCACCGTTCCAGACGATGCTCGCCAACCGCATCACCTCCGCCCGCGCCAAGTGACCTCCGCGCGCCCCGCATCCGGCGGCCCGTCCCCCAGTTCGCCCGAGCAGCCGTGGCCCGTGCGCACCGTTTCCACCAAGGTCGCACAGTGGATCGACCGGCTCGGCAGCGTCTGGGTGGAGGGTCAGATCACTCAGATCAACGCCCGACCGGGGACCCGGACGGCGTTCCTCGTGCTGCGCGATCCGTCCGTGGACATGTCGCTGTCGGTGACGTGTTCGCCGCAACTGCTGCGCGATGCGCCTGTCCCCCTCACCGAGGGCAGCCGTGTCGTGATGTTCGGCAAGCTGTCGTTCTGGACCGGCCGCGGGTCCGTATCGCTGCGAGTCACCGAGATCCGGGCCGTCGGTATCGGCGAACTGCTCGCCCGGATCGAACGCCTGCGGGCGCTGCTCGCGGCGGAGGGTCTGTTCGATCCACGGCTCAAGCGGCCGCTGCCCTTCCTGCCCGGCACCATCGGGTTGATCACCGGGCGGGCCAGCGCCGCCGAGCACGATGTGCTGAGTGTCGCGCAGCGGAGGTGGCCGGCTGTGCGCTTCGAGGTCCGCAACACCGCGGTGCAGGGCCCGACGGCGGTCCCGCAGATCATCGAGGCGCTCGAGGAGCTCGACCGCGATCCCCGTGTCGACGTCATCATCCTGGCTCGCGGCGGCGGCAGCGTCGAGGACCTGCTGCCGTTCTCCGACGAGACGCTGTGCCGCGCGATCGTCGCGTGCACGACGCCGGTGGTCAGTGCGATCGGTCACGAGCCCGACAGCCCGCTGAGCGATCACGTCGCCGACCTCCGCGCCGCAACCCCGACCGACGCCGCCAAGCGTGTCGTGCCCGACGCGGTGGCCGAGCAGGCCCTGGTCTCCGAACTGCGGGGACGGGCCGGCGCCGCCCTGCGGAACTGGGTGGCCCGGGAGTCGCATCTCGTCGCGCAGTTGCGCAGCCGACCGGTGCTCGCCGATCCACTGTCCGGGATCGACCGTCGGGCCGAGGAGGTGGAACGGCTCCGCGACACCGCGCGCCGGGACGTCACCCGCACGATCGACGCGGAGGCCACCGCCGTCGAGCACCTGCGGGCGCGGCTGGCCACGCTCGGTCCCGCCGCGACCCTCGCCCGCGGTTACGCGGTGGTGCAGCGCGTGTACGGCGACACCGAACCCGAGGTGCTGCGTTCGGTCGACGACGCGCCACCCGGCACGCAGATTCGAGTCAGATTGGCCGACGGCGCCGTGCGCGCCGCCGTGATGGGAAGAGAATCATGAGCAACACCGATGTGGCCGAACTCGGATACGAGGCGGCACGGGACGAGTTGGTCGTCGTCGTGAAGACCCTCGAGCTGGGCGGCCTCGACCTGGACGAGTCGCTCGCGCTGTGGGAACGCGGCGAGGCGCTCGCCAAGCGGTGCGAGGAGCACCTCGCGGGCGCTCGCAAGCGCGTCGAGGATGCCCTCGCGCACGCCGACGACGTAGACGAGGACGACGCCGAGTGACGACTCGGCGCCGACGGTCCTAGGGCTGCAACGGTGCCACGTCGATCGCGGCCGCGAGCTGCTTGAAGTCCTCCGCCGGTGCCGGTCCGGTGATGAGGACACGGGCGTCACCGAAGTCCGAGACCCAGATCGCCTCGGAGTCGCCGTCGTCGAACACATCCCACTGCCGGCTGCCGATCCGTTCGGTGCCGCTCTGGATCCGAGTGTCGCCCGCCACGAACGGGACCAGCGTCTCCACCGTCGCGTCGCTCTGGGTGAGCTGGATGTACCGACCGACCTCGGTGATGAACCCGATGTTGCTCGAGTCGCCGCCGCCGTCACCCGAGACGATGCTGCGGCTGCCCGAGTTCGGCTGCCAGCCCTCGGGGATCTCCGGCTTGCGGATCGGGAAGCCGAGCTCGCGCGAGTCGTACTTGAAGGCCGCGTCCGCGTCGAAGCTGGGGACCGGTCCGGGCTTCGGACCACCCGGGCTGAACGAGCACTGACTCGCCACGCCCGCGATCAGCAGACACGCGACCACGAGCGGGATCAGGGACCACATCATGTCGTGGCCGTTCTGCAGGATGCGGGGCTTCTTGTCGGGCACGGTGTCCAGTATTCCTGTTCCCGGCTCCGGGTGGCCCAGCAGGCCACGCATCGTCGGGTAATGAAAGAATCATCCTCGAGATTCGTCCACCGAATCGACGGCCCGACCGCACCGCGGTCGACCGCCCCGAAGTGTCGGCCACCACATTGCGCCGACCTTGACTGCAGGAGGCACTGCCCATGACGGCCAGCACCCCATCGAGTCGCCGCGAGGCCCCGGACCGCAACCTCGCTCTCGAGCTGGTACGCGTCACAGAGGCCGCCGCCATGGCTGCCGGCCGTTGGGTCGGGCGGGGCGACAAGGAGGGCGGCGACGGTGCCGCCGTCGACGCCATGCGGCACATGGTGAGCTCGGTCTCGATGCAGGGCGTCGTCGTCATCGGTGAGGGCGAGAAGGACGAAGCCCCCATGCTGTACAACGGCGAAGAGGTCGGCAACGGCGACGGCCCGCTGTGCGACGTCGCGGTCGACCCGATCGATGGCACGACGCTGATGAGCAAGGGCGCCCCCGGCTCCATCGCGGTGCTCGCGGTCGCCGAGCGCGGCGCGATGTTCGACCCGTCCGCCGTGTTCTACATGGACAAGATCGCCGTCGGTCCCGAGGCCGCCGACGTCATCGACCTGGCTGCCGGTGTCGCGGAGAACATCCGTCGCGTCGCGAAGGCCAAGAATCGCGCGGTGTCCGACACCACGGTCACGATCCTGGACCGTCCGCGGCACGCCGACATCATCCGCGAGATCCGCGAGACGGGCGCCCGCATCCGGCTGATCTCCGACGGCGACGTCGCCGGCGCCATCGCGACGGCCCGCCCCGATTCGGGTGTCGACATGCTGCTGGGTATCGGCGGCACCCCCGAGGGCATCATCGCCGCGGCCGCACTGCGGTGCATGGGGGGAGCCCTGCAGGGCAAGCTCGCCCCGAAGGACGAAGCCGAGCGGCAGAAGGCCCTCGACGCCGGCCACGACCTGGACCGCGTCCTGCGCACCGAGGAGCTCGTCACCGGCGAGAACATCTTCTTCTGCGCCACGGGTGTCACCGACGGCGACCTGCTCAAGGGTGTGCGCTACTACGGCGGCGGCGCGACGACGCAGTCGATCGTCATGCGCAGCAAGTCCGGCACCGTCCGCATGATCGAGGCGTACCACCGCCTCGAGAAGCTGCACGAGTTCTCGTCGATCAACTTCGACGGCGTCGACGGCGCACAGCCCCCGATGCCGTGATCTAGGCGCTCCGCGCCTGTGCGCACTTTTGGTAGCTCCGACCACCGAAAGTGCGCACGGGCGGCGCAGCCGACCGGGTGGCAAGCTGGATGCATGAGCGACAGCAGCGATCCGCAGTTCCGTATCGAACACGACACGATGGGCGAGGTCCGCGTCCCGGTCGACGCGCTGTGGCGCGCCCAGACGCAACGCGCCGTCGAGAACTTCCCGATTTCCGGCCGCGGCCTCGAGCGCGCCCAGATTCGCGCCATGGGGCTGCTGAAAGCCGCTTGCGCACAGGTCAACAAGGACCTCGGACTGCTCGATCCGGACAAGGCCGACGCAATCATCGCCGCCGCGAACGAGATCGCCGACGGCCGCCACGACGACCAGTTCCCGATCGACGTGTTCCAGACCGGGTCCGGGACGAGTTCGAACATGAACGCCAACGAGGTGATCGCGAGTCTGGCGGCGAAGGCCGGTGTCACGGTTCACCCCAACGACGACGTGAACATGTCGCAGTCGTCGAACGACACGTTCCCGACGGCCACGCACGTCGCCGCGACGGAGGCCGCCGTCAAGGATCTGGTTCCCGCTCTCGACCACCTGCGGCTCGCCCTGTTCGACAAGGCGGCACAGTGGAAGACGGTGGTCAAGTCCGGGCGCACGCACCTGATGGATGCCGTCCCGGTCACGCTCGGTCAGGAGTTCGGTGGCTACGCGCACCAGATCGAGGCCGGTATCGAACGGGTCCTCGCGACGCTCCCCCGTCTCGGCGAGCTGCCCATCGGCGGCACCGCGGTCGGAACGGGCCTCAACGCGCCGGACGGCTTCGGGCCCCGGGTCGTCACGGAGCTGGTCCGCACCACGGGATTGGACGCACTCTCCCCCGCTCGCAACAGTTTCGAGGCGCAGGCCGCGCGCGACGGACTGGTGGAGGCGTCCGGTGCGCTGCGCACCGTCGCCGTCTCACTGACGAAGATCGCCAACGACGTCCGGTGGATGGGCTCGGGCCCGCTGACCGGTCTCGGCGAGATCCGGTTGCCGGACCTTCAGCCCGGCAGTTCGATCATGCCCGGCAAGGTCAATCCTGTTCTGCCCGAGGCGGTCACACAGGTCGCAGCGCAGGTGGTCGGCAACGACGCCGCTGTCGCGTGGGGCGGCGCGGCCGGCGCGTTCGAGCTGAACGTGTACATCCCGGTGATGGCGCGCAACCTGCTCGAGTCGTTCCGTCTGCTCGCCAACGTCTCCCGACTGTTCGCCGATCGCTGCATCGCCGGCCTCGAAGCGAACGAGGAGCACCTGCGCACGCTCGCCGAGTCGTCGCCGTCGATCGTCACCCCGCTCAACTCCGCGATCGGCTACGAGGAGGCCGCCGCGGTCGCGAAACAGGCACTGAAGGAGAAGAAGACGATTCGGCAGACCGTGATCGATCGCGGACTGATCGGCGACGGACTCACCGAGGCCGAACTCGACCGTCGCCTGGACGTTCTCGCCATGACCAGGGCGGACGACGAGTAGCCCCACGACGATTCACCAGGAGTGCACCGTGGAAAACCGACCGGACGCAGCAGTACAGGTAGTCGAGGACTTCTTCGCGGCCCTCACCGACATGGACGTCGACCGCGCGGTCGAGTACCTCACCCCGGACATCGTGTGGCAGAACACGACACTCCCGACATTGCGCGGACTGTCCGCGGTCCGGCGGGCACTCGCTTTCGCGAACAAGCCGACTCGGCGTTTCGAGGCGGTGATGCAGAACATCGCGAGCGACGGCGACGCTGTCCTCACCGAACGTATCGACACGCTGTTCGTCGGCCCACTGCGCTCGACGTTCTGGGTGTGCGGAACCTTCGAGTTGCGCGACGGCCGGATCGCGGTCTGGCGGGACCGCTTCAGCTGGGGCAACGTGGCTGTGGGCACCGTCACCGCGACGGCCCGCGCACTCCGGGGTGGTGACCGACGCGGGTAGGCTCCCTGACCGTGCGGTACCGGCGATACGTGCCGCGAGATCCTCACACAGGAAGCCGACGGCGATGACCGAACAGCAGAACTCCTCCCCCGCATTCGAGGCCGGCCTCGATGTCCGCACCGAGGTGATGGGCGCCGACTTCGTCGAGAGGGCTTTCGAGCGCACACGCGGCACCGATTCCGAGGACATTCAGGAGTTCATCACCGAACACGTCTGGGGATCGGTGTGGACCCGCCCCGGATTGGACCGCCGCAGCCGCAGCCTGATCAACCTCGGCATGCTCATCGCGCTGCGCGCCGAGAACGAACTACGCGGCCACGTCCGGGGTGCCCTCCGAAACGGGCTCACCCGCACCGAGATCGTCGAGACCGTGATCCATGCGAGCGCCTACTGCGGCGCTCCCGCCGGGCTCGCCGCGATGCGCGTCGTGCAGGAGGTTCTCGAAGCCGAGTTGGGTCCGCTCAGCGAGGACTGAGCGGACGCCCCGCCTTGGCGGCGATGTCCAGTGCCGCAAGATAACCGAACACCAGCGCCGGCCCGATGGTGGCGCCGGGCCCGGCGTAGGTGTGACCCATCACGGGGGCGCTGGTGTTGCCCGCCGCGTACAGCCCCTCGATCACCGAACCGTCCTCGCGCAGCGCCCGCCCGTCCACGTCGGTGACTATCCCGCCCTTCGTCCCGAGATCGCCGGGCACCATCTGCGCGGCGTAGAACGGCGCCTTGGTGAGTTCCCCGAGGCTCGGGTTGGGCTTGTTCGTGATGTCGCCGTAGTAGTGGTCGTAGCGGCTCTCACCGCGATGGAAGTCCTCGTCGGTTCCGCTGCGCGCGAAGCCGTTGAACCGCTCCACGGTCGCCGCGAGCGCGTCGGCGGGGACGCCGATCTTGCCGGCGAGTTCCTCGATGCTCGACGCCTTCACGATCGCGCCGCTCTCGAGCCACTTGCGCGGCAGCGGGCTGCGCGCGGTGACGCCCGCGAAGAGGTAGCGGTCCCGGTAGGTCTGGTCGAATATCAGCCATGCCGGGAGGTTCTCGCCGGGACCTTCGCCCTGACCGAACTCGCCGCCGTACATGCGGTGCGTCGCCTCCACGTACGGGAGCGACTCGTTCATGAACCGCTCGCCCCGGTCGTTGACCATGATGCTGCGCGGCAGCGACCGTTCGGCGAGCGCGAACCACGGCCCCTTGGGCAGCGGGATGGACGGCGCCCACCACGCGTCGTCCATGAAATCGATTGCGGCCCCGACCTTCAGTCCCGCGTTTATGCCGTCGCCGGTGTTGCTCGGGGCACCGATCGTCCATTCCGAACCGATCGGCGCACGCTGGTATTTCTTTCGCATCTCGTCGTTGGCGTCGAAACCACCGCACGCGAGGACGACGCCGTACTCCGCCCTCAGTGTGCTTTTGCCGCTGCCGGTTTCGACGACGACCCCGGTCACGCGCCCGTCCTCGACGAGGAGGTCGACCAGGCCGGTGTTCAGCCGCACCGGGACGCCAGCCCCGCGCACACCGAGCATGAGTTCGGCCATGAGGGCGCCACCCATCCCGATGAGCTTCTGCCGCCGCGCCTTCGCGACGAACGTCCGCATCCCGACCCTGATCATCCGGACCGGTCCGCGCCAGTGCCGCAGTCCGGTACTGAGCCAGCGATAGTCGGACTGCTTGACCACGACGTTGAGCGGAGCCTTGCTGTACGGCGGGTGCAGCGTGGCGAGGTCGTCACCCAGCGCCCGCGCGTCGAACGGTTTGGGCTCGCACGAGCGCCCCGTCGACAGTCCACCGGGCGCCTCCGGGTAGTAGTCGGAGTAGTTCTTCACCCACTCGAGCTTCAGCGGCGAGTGGTCGACGAGGAACTGCAGCGCCTCGGGACCGCGGTCGATGTAGGTGTCGATACGGGCCGGGTCGACGCCGGGACCGATGATGCTGTGCAGGTAGCGGCGGGCCGCCTCGACGTCGTCGGCGGGGGCTTCACGCTTCAACACCGAGTTGCCGGGGATCCAGACGCCACCACCGGACCGAGACGTGGAACCGCCCCAGTACCGGGACTTCTCGACGATGACCACCTTCAGCCCCTGGTGCGCAGCCGTGATCGCGGCGGCCATACCGGCGCCTCCGGCACCCACCACCACGACGTCGAACTGCTCGTCCTGACCCGTGTTCTGCTCCATGACCACCCCTCGGTACGCGACGACGAACCACTGCGGCAAATCTAGAACACGTTTCAATATTGAACAACGATTTGAGGGTGGAACCGGCCGCACGCTGGCGCGACCCGGCTGGGCGATCCGGTTCGTGGGGTGAAATCATGGATGAAATGCCCGTTGTCGTCCGGTTTCGGTTTCTCCCGTGACCACTGTGGCGGCTAGCGTCTGAGTCGCTGCTTCTCCTCTGTCGAAGCAGCAGCGGCACTCGCCCACCCCCCGACGCGGGCGAGCGCTGCACCGCCGGGCGGTGGGTGCGGTCACGCCGGCCGCAGCCACCGTCCGGCCACCTCCCCCCTCGGCAGCCGTCCGGTGGCTGCGAATGCCCACCCCCGGTGGACTACTCAGGCGGGACCGAACTCCTCGAGCATCTCCGTCACCAGCGCGGCGATGGGCGAACGCTCACTGCGAGTGAGAGTCACATGCGCGAACAGCGGGTGCCCCTTGAGCTTCTCGATGACCGCGGCGACGCCGTCGTGCCGCCCGACCCGCAGGTTGTCCCGCTGCGCGACATCGTGGGTGAGCACGACCCGCGATCCGGTGCCGAGCCGGGAGAGCACAGTGAGCAGAACGTTGCGCTCGAGGGACTGCGCCTCGTCCACGATCACGAAGGAGTCGTGTAGTGAGCGGCCACGAATGTGCGTGAGGGGCAGCACTTCCAGCATTCCGCGGCTGAGCACTTCCTCCATCACCTCGGGGCTGGCGAGGCCGTCGAGGGTGTCGAAGACGGCCTGCGCCCACGGGCCCATCTTCTCGCTCTCGCTGCCCGGCAGGTAGCCCAGTTCCTGACCCCCCACCGCGTACAGCGGACGGAAGACGACGATCTTGCGGTGGCTGCGCCGCTCCAGAACAGCCTCGAGTCCGGCCGTGAGCGCCAGCGCGGACTTACCGGTGCCCGCCTTGCCGCCGAGCGAGACGATCCCGATACTCTCGTCGAGAAGCAGATCCAGCGTCACCCGCTGCTCCGCGGATCGGCCGTGCAGCCCGAATGCCTCCCGCTCACCACGCACCAACTGCACGCGCTTGTCCGGCGTGACGCGCCCCAGCGCACTGGACCGGCCACCGAGGAGCCGAATACCCGTGTGGCAGGGCAGTTCCCGCGCCTCGTCCAGGTCGACGACGCCCTCGGAGAACAACTGGTCGATGAACTCGGAGCTGACGTCGATCTCCGTCATCCCGGTCCAGCCGGACGGGACCACGTCGTGTGCACGGAACTCGTCGGCCGGCAGACCCACCGCGCCGGCCTTGACCCGGAGCGGGATGTCCTTGCTGACCAGCACGACGTCCTTGCCTTCGGCAGCAAGGTTCAGAGCACAGGCCAGGATCCTGGAATCGTTGCTGTCCGTGCGGAATCCGACTGGGAGCACGGAAGGGTCCGTGTGGTTGAGTTCCACCTGGAGTGTGCCGTTCTCGGTGCCGATCGGCACCGGGCGGTCGAGACGACCGAACTCGAGACGGAGGTCGTCGAGCATCCGCAGCGCTTCGCGGGCGAACCATCCCAGCTCGTGATGGTGGCGCTTGTCCTCGAGTTCGCTGATCACGATCAGTGGCAGCACCACTTCGTGTTCGGCGAATCTACTGACGGCCCACGGGTCCGAGAGCAGGACCGAGGTGTCGAGGACGTAGGTGCGGACGGAGCTGATTGCGGTCACGTGAGGCTCCTCGTTCGTTTGCGTGGCACCCGCGCAAACCTGTTCGCTGGACCGGTCCGGGCCCGAGTGTCAGATGACACGAGGGCCGGGTGCCGGCCCCCTCGCACTGAATGTTCCAGTCACGATCAGGACCTCCCGTACAGACAACTTCGCCTGCTGTCTGTTACGCGCGACGCTACGCCCCCGGACCCATCGCCCAGTGCACGCGTCCGGCGTGTCGAGTGAAGTCGACGTGAACGGCAGCTCACGTGAAGATCCACCCGCCCCGCCCCGCCCCGGCCCGGTGCCGGTCCGCCACACTGGATCGATGATCGCCTTCCGCCCCGTCGCCCCGGACGGACTGATCGAACTGGTCGCTACTCGCGCCGCCTCCGCACCGGCTGTCCGGGTGGTCGCGATCTCCGGCGCGGACGCAGCGGATCCGGTGGAGTTCGCCGAGCGGGTGGCCGCACGCCTGCGTCTTTCCGGGCGTCCCGCCGCGGTGGTGTCCTTGCACGACTACGTCCGGCCGGCGTCGCTCCGGTTCGAGCACGGCCATCGCGACGACTACAGCTACCGCCACGGATGGTTCGACTATCCCGCGCTGCTGCGGGAGGTCGTGACGGCGCTCCGTGAGCGGCGGCAGTGGCTACCCCGGCTGTGGGACGAGGCCGCCGACCGTTCGGCGCGGGCATCCGTCGTCGAGGCTGGCCCCGGCCAGGTGCTCCTGATCGCCGGCCCGATGCTGCACGGACGCGGCCTCGATCCCGATGTGGTCGTGCAACTGACACTCTCCCGCGGCGCCCTCGAGCGCCGCACCCGGCCCGAGAATCTGTGGACGATCGATCCACTGCTCGCACACGACGCCGCGATCGACGCCCCGGCGGACATCGTGGTGCGCTACGACCACCCCGACCGCCCGGCGATATCGGCCGGGCCGTGAACACGACGACGGCCCGCACCCCATCGGGCACGGGCCGTCGTGGACCGAGTATCAGGCCTTGGGCAGCAGGCCCCAGTTCTCGAGGCCGTCGTACAGCGGGAAGTCCTGCGCCAGCTTGGAGACGCGGGCACGCAGCGCCGGGACGTCCGCGTCGGCGCCCTTGGCCAGCGCGGTCGCGATGATGTCGGCGACCTCCGTGAACTCGGCATCGCCGAAGCCACGGGTGGCCAGGGCCGGGGTGCCGATTCGCAGGCCCGACGGGTTCATCGGCGGGCGCGGGTCGAACGGCACGGCGTTGCGGTTGACGGTGATGCCGATCTCGTGGAGCAGATCCTCACCCTGCTGGCCGTCGAGCTGCGAGTGACGCAGGTCGACCAGCACCAGGTGGACGTCGGTGCCACCGGTGAGCACCGAGATGCCGTTGCCGGCGACGTCGGCGCCACCGAGGCGCTCGGCGAGGATCTTCGAACCGGCCAGGGTGCGCTCCTGACGGGCCTTGAACTCCGGGGTGCCGGCGATCTTCATCGCGACGGCCTTCGCGGCGATCGCGTGCATGAGCGGGCCGCCCTGCTGGCCGGGGAACACCGAGGAGTTGAGCTTCTTCGCCCACTCCTTCTTCGCCAGGATCATGCCGGAGCGGGGGCCACCGAGGGTCTTGTGGACGGTGGTGGAGACGACGTCCGCATGCGGGACCGGCGACGGATGCAGACCCGCGGCGACCAGACCGGCGAAGTGCGCCATGTCGACCCACAGCTTGGCGCCGATCTCGTCGGCGATCGAGCGGAACGCAGCGAAGTCGAGGTGACGCGGGTACGCGGACCAGCCGGCGATCAGGACCTGCGGCTTCTCCCGCAGCGCGGTCTCGCGGACCTGGTCCATGTCGACGACGTGGGTGTCCTCACGGACGCCGTAGGACGCGACCTCGTACAGCTTGCCGGAGAAGTTCAGCTTCATGCCGTGGGTGAGGTGACCGCCGTGCGCGAGGTCCATGCCCATCAGCTTCTCGCCCGGGTTCATCAGCGCCATCAGCACCGCGGCGTTGGCCTGCGCGCCGGCATGCGGCTGGACGTTCGCGAACTCCGCGCCGAAGACCTCCTTGGCACGACCCCGCGCCAGGTCCTCGACGACGTCGACGAACTCGCAGCCGCCGTAGTACCGGCGACCCGGGTAGCCCTCGGCGTACTTGTTGGTGAGCACGCTGCCCTGGGCCTCGAGGACGGCGCGGGGAACGAAGTTCTCCGACGCGATCATCTCGAGGGTGTCACGCTGACGCGACAACTCACCCGCCATCGCGGTGGCGACCTCGGGGTCCAGTTCGGCGAGGGACGCGGTGTTCACGTCGGTGGCAGGCACAGCAGTCATCAGCGAATCTCCAGGCTGGATTGCGGAAGTATCCCCTCCAGTCTAAGGACGAGGCTGTTCGGTCCCCAAAGCGGCTCCACCGGCGGCCACCAGCTCGTCACGGAGCGCGCCCGGTGTGAGCGGCTCGTCGAGCAGCCGTCGGAACCGCTCGGAGCGCTCCGGGCCGACGGGCGCGCGGTCCAACCAGGCGCCGAGCAGCCGGTAGCCCTCGACGTACGTGCTGATGTAGGCCCGCCACAGCGGCGACGACAGGAACCGCAGGCTCTGCTTGGCCCGCTCGGGGCTCGACAGCGTCCAGCGCTGCAGGAACGCGGCGACGTCGTCCGCGTCGGCGCCGCGATCGTGGAGCAGGAGCGCGGCGTCCTGACGCACCGACAGCAGCCCGGCCGACGCCGCGGACAGCTCCTCGGCCCGCTCTCCGTCGAACCGGAGCCCCAGGTCGGCGTAGATCTCCTGCGCCCAGCGTCCCCAGCCCTGACCCACGATGGACGCCAGCGCCAGGTCGGCGAGCCCCTCGGCCATGAGGCACTGCGGGGTGTTGACGACGAACAGCGTCTGTTCGAGCTGTCCGGCGCCCACGAGGCCGGCCTCCTTGCGGCAGTGTTCGGTGTGGTGACCCGGGTAGGACTCGTGCGCGATCAACCGCGGCAGGTTCGACATGTGCTGATCGAGATCCGAGTTGATTGCGACGGTGGACCGGTAGCCGCCGAGGTAGTAGTTGAACCCGGACCACGGCTTGTCGCCGACGACCTCGTACTCCACCCGCTCGGTCTCGGGCAGCGTGTACTCGGCGCGCACCCGGTCCCGCAGCGCGCTGTCGAACGCCTCGACGCACTCGGCCAGCCGCTCCGGCGGAATGCGGTCGGCGGCGCGGTGCGCCTCCATCCGCTGGGCGAGGGTGCCCGGGCCCGGCAGGACGGCGTCCATCCGGCGGTGCGCTTCGCGGTAGGTGTCGGGGTCCGCGGGCTCGATCCGGACGTCGAAGTAGGCCGCGACCTCGTCGACGAAACCGATGTCGTCCCCGGCGAACTTGCGGGCCGAGCACTCGAGCGCAGTGAGGTGCGCGTCGAGGAAGCGCGTCCGTTCCACCGTGAACCCCGCTCCGGACAGTTCCGTCCGCAGTGCCCGGGCATCGACGGCGAGTCGGCGCGGATCCGGCCGCGGCTCGTTCTCGACCTGGCGGCGCAGCGCCGGATCGCCGGTGTAGGCGTCGACGAACCCCTCTTCCAGGCGGTCGAACCGCAGGCCGAGCAGGAGATAGTCGCGCACCAATGCGTCCGGTTCCATGATGGGGACAGTAGTCCGTCACCTGTGGTTACAGCAGGCCGTCGCCCACGGTTTCCACCGTGAGGTGGACCCGGCGCAGCGGGCTCGTGTGGTTGCGAGCACAATTTGCCTCATGCACCTGCCTTCCCCCAGCACGCGCATGCGCCGATCTCAATCGAAGCCACTCTCCCGAGAGGTGCAGCGATGGCACGGGTGAGCGAATCCAGCCCCTACGTCGAGTTCGACCGCAAGCAGTGGCGCAAGCTCCGCAAGTCGACGCCACTCGTCCTCACCGAGGAAGAACTCGTCGGGCTCCGCGGCCTCGGTGAGCAGATCGACCTCGACGAGGTCGCCGAGGTCTATCTCCCGCTCGCACGTCTGATCCACCTGCAGGTCGCCGCCCGCCAGCGGCTGTTCGCCGCAACCGCAACGTTCCTCGGGGACAAGCACCCCGACCGTCAGGTGCCGTTCGTCATCGGTGTCGCCGGCAGCGTCGCGGTCGGCAAGTCGACCACTGCCCGTGTCCTGCAGGCGCTCCTCGCCCGCTGGGAGCACCACCCCCGCGTCGACCTCGTCACCACCGACGGGTTTCTCTACCCCACCGCCGAACTGACCCGCCGGGGCATGATGCACCGCAAAGGATTTCCGGAGAGCTACGACCGCCGCAAGCTGCTGCGGTTCGTGACCGAGGTCAAGTCGGGTGCCGAAGAAGTTGCAGCCCCGGTGTACTCGCACATCTCGTACGACGTCATTCCGGGCCAGTATCACCTCGTCCGGCAGCCGGACATCCTCATCATCGAGGGCCTCAACGTGCTGCAGACCGGCCCGCGGCTGATGGTCTCGGACCTGTTCGACTTCTCGATCTACGTCGACGCGCGCATCGAGGACATCGAGGCGTGGTACATCAAACGTTTTCTGGCGCTGCGGAAGACGTCGTTCGCGGATCCGAACGCCCACTTCCATCACTACGCGGCCCTGTCCGACGAACATGCGACGCTCGCGGCCGAGGACATCTGGAACTCGATCAACCGGCCGAACCTGGTCGAGAACATCCTCCCGACCCGCCCCCGCGCAACGCTGGTGCTGCGCAAGGACGCCGACCACACCATCAACCGCCTGCGCCTGCGCAAGCTCTGACGGCCCGGTGTCCTGTGCGTCCCCCTCCGGACGCACAGGACACCCGGGTCACAGCCCCGCGTACGCCTGCGCGACGTAACTCTCGGTGCGCGGTGCACCGAGGAGTTGCGGGGACATCTTGTTCATCACGTACGCGAAGGTCATCCGGCGGTCCAGGTCGTTGACGACGATCGAACCGCCGTACCCGGTCCACCAGCACACCCGCCCGTCGGGGATCGACGGATGGATCGCGGGCGCCGGCAGCGCGTATCCGAGGCCGAAACGCAGTGCCGCGCCGAGCACCTGGTCGACGCCGTCGGACTGGACGTCGAAGATCCGGTCGATCGTCGCGGGGCGCAGTAGCTGCTCCCCCGACACCGTCCGGCCTCCGTGTGAAACGACCGATTGGACCAGTGCGACCGACCGCGCGTTCCCATGACCGTTCGCGCCACCGATCTCCGCGCTCCGCCACAACCTGCTCGACGTCTCCGGTACCGGGATCACCGGGTTCGCCATCGTCTTGACGAACACCCCGTCGGGCGGCAGTGCCGCATAGTCGAATCCGGAGGGCGGGGGCGCGATCAGCGGCGCGATCCTCGGATCGACGTCGGCAGGAACACCGATCAGATAGTCGGCGCCGCAGGCCGCCGCGACCTCCGTCGCGAAGAACTCGCCCAGACCGACCCCGGTGACGCGGCGGACCATTCCACCGACGAGGTGCCCGAAGTTCGTCGCGTGGTAGCCGGACGCCGTGCCGGGTTCCCACCAGGGTGCCTGCTCCGCGAGCAGGTCCTCCGCCCGGACGGCGTCGCAGATGTCGGCGAGGGACACCGGCTGCTGCCAACCGCTCACACCCGACGTGTGACCGAGGACGTGACGCACCAGCACCGCGCCCTTGCCGTTCGCCGCGAACTCCGGCCAGTAGTGGGCGACGGGCGCGTCCAGATCGAGTTGCCCGCGATCGACCAGCAGCAACGCCGCGAGTGTCGTCATGGTCTTCGTCAGCGAGTACGTGTTGACGACAGTGTCCTTGACCCACGGGGTGCCCGTGTCGACATCCGCGACACCGCCCCACAGGTCGACCACGATCTCCCCCTCGGCTACCACACACACCGACGCCCCGACATCGGTGCCGTCGTCGAGGTTGCGCTGCAACAGGTCCCGCAGACCCGAGAACGCGGGGTCGGCGAAGCCCTCGACGGCCGTCATCGCGCGCCCACCGGCGCCTGCTGTGCCCGCTTCTCGCCGGCCGCGATCTCCTTCTTCAAGTCCCGGACGTAGCGCGCGAAGTCGACCTGGATCGTGTGCCTCGGCGTCTGGTAGTACTGCGCGAGGCTGGCCGCGTCGTCGGCCCCGATGATGCGCCGCATCTCGTCGTCCGACGGCGGCACGTACGCGCCGGTGAGCACGCCGGCGACCAGCTTGCTCTGCTGCTCGGCGAGGTTGACGATCGTCGGCGACGCCTGCGCGAGGCCCATGAAGAACAGGTTGTCGACACCGGGCTGCATGATCCGCTTGAACAGCGGAAAGCGGTGCTGCGCATCCGGTTGCAGCGAGGGATCGTCGAAGAACGGAAAGCTCATGTTGTACCCCGTGGCGCACACGACGACATCGGCGGGGATCCGCCGTCCGTCGACGAGCCGAACGTGGTCGCCGTCGAGCGATTCGATCGCGGGAACGCACGTCAGGTCCCCGGATCCCGCCTTCGCCAGGAAGTCGATACTGACAGACGGGTGCGCACCGAGCGGCTCGTGGTCGGGCTCGGGGAGACCGTAGTCCTGCATCTGACCGAGCGACTTCTTGATCTTGCGCCGCGCGATGGCCAGCCCCAGTTTCTTCGGCATCCACGGGGGCATCATCATCTTGTCGGCCGGCTTGCCCTCGCGATACTTGGTCAGCACCCAGACCCCGCGCCGGGCGGATACCCACACGTGCTTCGCGATCGACCGGTGCGACAGCTCCGACGCGATGTCGAGCGCCGAGTTGCCCATGCCGACGACCACGACGTTCTTGCCGCGCATGTCGATCGGGTCGAACACGTTGAGGTAGTCGTGACTGTGGATGATCGCCCCGTCGAAGGTGCCCGGATACTCGGGCATCCGCGGATCCCAGTGGTGTCCGTTGGCGACGACGAGGGCGTCGTACGTACGGGTCTCGCCGGTGTCGAGTGTGACGTCCCAGGTGCCGTCCGCGTTCCGCCGCGCCTTCTCGACCATCGTCTTGAACGTGATGGTCTCCCGCAGGCCGAACTTCTCGACGTAGTCACGGAAGTAGCCGTGCATCAGCGAGTGGTGCGGGAAGTGCGGCCAGTCCGCGGGAACCGGGAAGTCCTCGAACTGCAGCCGGGTCGACGACGTGTCGATGTGCAGGCTTTCGTAGCACGACGACATGCCGGTGGGGTTCTTGTAGTACCAGTTGCCGCCGACGTCGTCCGACGCCTCGAAGCAGTCGTACGGAATCCCGTGATCCTTGAGCCGCTTGGCCGTGGTGAAGCCGGAACAGCCGGCGCCGATGATGCACACCTTGGGCAGCTGGGGCATGGAAGCTCCCTTCCCACAATCGGATTGCAGCAGACAACTGAAAGGACGTGACGTACGTCATAGAACCGGATTCGCTGACATACTGTCAAGCGAATGTCGGCGGGGCGGAACCGGCAGTGTCCGTACGATCTGACCGGAGGTGTGCATTGAACGAGACCGGAGCAGCGCCAGTCAGGAAGCCGACACTGCGGGACGAGCAGAAGCGGCTGACGCGCCGACGCCTTCTCGACTGCGCGCGAGACCTGTTCGCCGCGAACGGCTACGCCGCAGTGAAGATCGAGGACATCGCGTCCGCAGCCGGCTGCAGCCGGGCCACGTTCTATCTGCACTTCACCGGCAAGACCGACATCTTGCGCAAGATCGGATCCGAGTCGATGGACCCACGCGCCGCGTCGGTCTACGCCGACCTCGACGACGTCCTCGGGACCGGGTCGCGGGCCGAGTTCACCCGCTGGGTCGAGCGCGCCATCGACTGGTTCGACCGCAATCGCGCGATCCTGCCCGCGTGGGACGAGGCCCTCGTCCTCGAGCCGGACTTCCGGGAACCTGCCCGGGAGGCCATCGCGGCACTACCGGACGCGATGCCGTCCTACCTCGCACGCTGGGGCAGCGCCCGGGAGCGCGAGGCGCGGGTCCGGATCGAACTCCTCGTCACGCAACTCGAACGGTTCTTCACCCGCTGGGCCGTGCAGGGCACGATCGAGATCCCCCGCGACCAGGCCGCGGAGGTCCTCACCGACATCTGGTACCCCGCCCTCACCCCGCCGGCGAGCTGACGACCGTCGGACGCCCCGCGCCGACGGTGGCGGCTACGTGCCGAAGCGTCGGTGCCGGGCGGCGTAGTCGCGCAGCGCGCGCAGGAAGTCGACGCGCCGGAACTCGGGCCAGTACGCCTCAGTGAACCAGATCTCCGAGTACGCGCTCTGCCACAGCAGGAAGCCGGACAGCCGCTGCTCCCCCGACGTCCGGATCACCAGGTCCGGATCGGGCTGGCCCGACGTGTACAGGTGCCCGTCGATACCTTCGACGCTCATCGCCTTGACGAGGTCGTCGCCGGTCAGCCCTGCGGCCAGCTTGTCGCGCAGCAGGGACTGGACGGCGTCGGCGATCTCCTGCCGGCCGCCGTAGCCGACCGCGACGTTGACGTGCGTGCCGGTGCGGCCACGGGTGCCCTCGGCGGCTTCCCGCAGCCGCCGCGCCTGATCCTCCGGCAGCAGGTCGAGCGTGCCGACGATCTTCACACTCCAGTTCTTGCCCGGCCCGGAGATCTCCTCGACCACCTCGGTGATGATCTCGAGCAGCGTGTCGAGCTCCTCGGGCTCGCGCCGCAGGTTCTCGGTGGACAGCAGGTAGATGGTGGCCATCTCGATCCCGGCCGCGTCGCACCAGCGCAGCAGTTCCGCAATCTTGCGCGCGCCCATCCGATGACCATGGCTGACGTCGGTGAATCCGTTCTCACGCGCCCACCGGCGGTTGCCGTCGCACATCACCGCCACATGGCGCGGATGCTGTAAACCGTCGAGACGGCGCAGGAGCCGTCGCTCGTAGATGCTGTACAGCAGGCCGCGCAACTTCACCTGGACATCACCACGGGATCAAAGACTACGCCGCGAACCTGCGGTGCCCGCGCCGAGCACCCGAGTGTCGCGAACGCCTCAGTACCGACCCCCTTCCAGGTTACGGTACCGTAGGTTACTGTTGCGTAGCTTTTGCGGAGACTGTCCCATGGAGCGGAACGACAGACAGGGCACGACATGACGGCACTCGGACTCGACGACCTCCCGGTCAAGCCCCGCATGCGCGGGTGGATCCACGCGTGGTCACTGGTGGTCGCCATCCTCGCGAGCGCCGTCCTGGTATCGCTCGCCTTCACCGCCGAAGGGCCGCGCGCCGGAATCGCCACCCTCGTCTACGGCGTCACCGTCTGCGGCCTGTTCGCGGTGAGCACGACGTACCACCGGATCCACTGGCACACGGTTCGCGCCCGGACGTGGATGAAACGCGCCGACCACTCGATGATCTTCCTGTTCATCGCCGGCAGCTACACCCCGTTCGGACTGCTGGCACTGCCACCGCACACCGGCGCCGTCCTACTGACCGTCGTGTGGTGCGGCGCGCTTGCGGGCGTCGCACTGAAGATGCTCTGGCCCACCGCTCCTCGCTGGGTCGGGGTCCCGCTGTATCTCCTGCTCGGCTGGGCGATCGTCCCGGTGGCCGGCGAACTCGTCGACCAGGCCGGCGTGGCACCGATGGTCCTGCTGGCCGTCGGCGGCGTCCTCTACAGCGCCGGCGCGGTCCTCTACGCCACCAAGTGGCCCAACCCGTGGCCGCAGACTTTCGGGCACCACGAGTTCTTCCACGCCGCAACAGCGGTCGCGGCCCTGTGCCACTTCGTCGCGGTCTGCCTGGTGGTGTTCGGGTAGGCCCGAGCAACGCAAAACGGACCCGCCGGGCGAGTCGGTCTGCCTACCCTGTTCTGATCCGACGCGGGAGGAACAGTGTGACAACGACCGAAGGCACGGTGGGTGACGTCACCCGACTGGCCCCACAGGATGCCGACTTCGTCTATCACGAGCGCGAGCACCACATCTCGAACTCGACGGGCATCTATCTCTTCGACACGACGGCCGAGACCACGTCGATCACACAGGCCGAGGCCATCGATTGGATGCGTCCGCGTCTCGGCTACAGCGGAGTGTTCACCCGCCGGCTCCGGCACGTACCGTTCGCTCTCGACTATCCCTGTTGGGTTCCCGACCCCACCCTCGACCTCTCGAAGCACGTGATCGTCGAACGCGTCGACGGCCCCGGATGGGATGCGCTGCGCCACCACATCGCGAGGTTCTCCGGCAAGCCGCTGGATCTCACCCGCCCGCCGTGGCAGTTGCATTTCCTCACCGACGTCACCGGCATCGACGGCCTGCCCGACCGCATGACGGTCGCGGTTCTGCGCTGCCACCACAGCTCCGGGGACGGTCTCGCGGCACGCGACCTGGCGTTGCGAATCTTCGGCCGCGCGGGCGATCACCCACCTGTTCCCCGACCGACGGCGAGGTGGTCCACGACCGCCGAATTCGTCCGAGCCGTCGGCCGATTGCCCCGGCAGTGGCGTGCCTTCCGCCGAGGACTCACCGAGTCCGGAGAAGGAGCACGCCGGGTTGCCGAGCAGATCCGATCCGGCGCGATCGCTCCGGCGCCTCCGCGGCGCCCCGCGACTCGCTTCAACACGGCCATCACCTCGGACCTCACTTTCGACGTCGTGAGCTTCTCACCGAGCGACATCCGCACCGTTCGATCCGCCGTCGAGGGCGCGACCTTCAACGACGTTCTGCTGGCGACGATTTCCGGCGCACTCGCCGGCTACCTCGCGGAGAAGGACGAGACACCGCCGAGTTCCCTCGCAGCACTGGTACCGATGTCGCTGCGCGGCACCCGTCCGGGGGTGGCGGACCATCCGGACGGGAACCGCGCGAACCACTTGGCGCTGATGGCGGTAGACCTCCATACGGACATCGACGACCCGATCCAGCGACTGCGCGCCATCCACACTTCGGTCCGGGCCGAGAAGAATCGGCACCGCAATCCCGACGTCCAGGCGGCCGCGTCCAGAATCGACACATCGCCTGCTTGGCTGCTGAAGCTCGTCATACGACTGCAGAACCTGCGCAATCGGTCCGACGACACTGTCGAAGCAGTCAACACGATGGTCAGCAACATCCCGTGGACCGGCGAGGACCTCGTCCTCGGAAATGCGCCCCTGGTGCGAAGCGTCGGCATTCTGGGAATCATCGACAGGGTCGGTTTGAGGCACCTGATCGTGTCCCATCACGACGACGAAATCGAGATTTCGTTCTGTGCCGACGCTGCAATGATGCCGGACACCGATCGCTACAAGGTTCTCCTCACGCAGTCATTCCGCGCACTGGTGAAATCCGCTGATCGCGCCGTGACCTCGGATATCGCCGGACGTTCCTCTGATTCGCGAGAAGTTTCGCGAAACCGACCCATCCGCCCGTGATCCGTTGTTACCGTTCAGTTCGGATCACAGGCAATCAGCCCGTGATGCGCGGAAACCGGTGTGTCATCCGAATCGCGTGTGCGGGATTCGGCGCCGGGTACACATAACGTCCTGAGGAGGCATAAATGGGTTCACTCGAAGGAGTTCTCGGAGCGATCTTGGGAAATGAAGGGCTCGGCTCGCTCATGGCTGACGGCCTGCTCCCGGCGTTCCTCGGCTCGGCTCAGACGAGCATCACGGACGCGCTGGCGTCGCTGGGTGAACTCGTCAACATCGGCTTCGGCTCGATCGACAGCTTCTCGGCCGCCCCGACGCCGTAGTACTCCGACAGTTCACGATCGAGCACCGTAGTCGGCTGGAGTTCGTTTCGCGCCCCGGCCCACACGGCCCGTCGATCACTCAGATCCGCGACATTCAAGGAGAATCATGGGATCCATCTACGAAGCCCTCGGAGTTGTGACCGGGAGCGTGAGTGCACAGATCACGAAGGGCATCAATGCCCTCTTCACCCTGAGCGGCTACCCTGGCGGAATGCCGAAGTAGCAAATCCGGACGCACCGCAATCGGGCCTCGCGCAATTGATTTGCGCGGGTCCCGTTTGCGTTTGGCGCCTCTGCTTACTCAGCCCTGGCACTTGTGCGCGTCCACGCCCACCGACCTCGTGCACCGCAGGCTCGGCGCACCTGAACTGCCTGCCCCGAAGGACATCGAGAATGACGAGCCTCGGAACATTCCGACGACGCAGCACGTCCACCCATCTCCGTCGCGCCGCGTGCACCCTCGCCGCGACAACTGCATTGACCACGATGTCGACTTCCGCCGCTCCGTTCGCACTCGCCGAGACACCCTCTCAGAGCACCCGAGCGTCGATAGTCGAGACGATCGACGTCACCGATCGTCTCCTTCTCCTTCAGGTCACTTCAGCGGCCATGGGTCGCGACGTACCTGTGAACGTGATCGTGCCGGCGGACCGCTCCGAAGCGCGGGGTGTCTACTACCTGCTCGACGGCAACTCCGGTCAGGTCGACACCACCAACTGGCTCGATCCGCGCCGGGGAAATGCCGAAGAGTTCTTTGCGGACAAGAACGCCTACGTCGTCATGCCCGTCGGGGGAACAGGCAGCCTCTACTCCGACTGGGAGACCGAGCACCCGAAGTTCGGCAAGACGAAGTGGGAGACGTTCCTGACCGAGGAACTGCCCTCGGTCATCGATGCGCAGTTCGCTACCAATGGACGTAACGTGATCGGCGGAATCTCCTCCGGTGCGCAGGGCGCACTGATGTTGGCGTCGAGGACGCCCGACCTGTACACCGGCGCAGTCGGTTACAGCGGTTGCTATCTCACCGAAGGCCCCGTCGGCCGTGCGCTCACCGATCTGGTCGTGCTCAACGGCATGGCCAACTCCGAGATGATGTGGGGTCCGGAGGGCAGCGAGGCATGGCGTGAGCACGACCTCTTCCGCAATGCGTCCGCCCTCGCAGGCAAGAAGATCTATCTCTCCTCCGGCAACGGCCTACCCGGACCACACGAATCACTGAATCACCAAGGCATCGCACAGACCGTCATCGTGGGTGGACTTCTCGAAGCCGGCTCGAACCTGTGCACCGATCAACTTGCGCAGGCACTTCGGGACGCCGGTGTCGACGTCACCCGCAGCGCACAGCCCGTCGGCGTCCACGCGTGGCCGTACTGGCGCGACGAACTCGGCCGCTCGTGGCCCACCATCGAAGCAGCCCTCCGGTAGCACTCGGTCGACGAAGCGGTCGTGCTCGCAACGACTTCGGGCACATGGACTCTCGCGGTCGCCTTACCGCTGTCGAACGTTCGACCAGTTTACGAAACCGGAAGAAACGCCGCGGTTTCGACAGGACGAACCGACCGTTCGTTGCTACAGTTCGGTGCGTACGGGCAATTGCTCGTGCTGAACTCGGCACTCGCATTTCTGTCGGGACCCCGGCGGAGATGCGCGGCCGCACACTGTCGGGAGTAGAAAATGGGTTCCTTAGCGGACATCTTCGATTCCGTCCAGTCGATCGATCTGGCGGGCAGCACGGTCAAGGCCATCCTGGATTGGCTGGGTGGCATCGTCACGAGCAGTGGGGCCTGATTCGGCCTGAGCTCGACCGGCGAACTGTGCGTGATCGCGATGCGATCACGACCCGCTTCACATCAATCGACTACAGCGCCCTCAACGGGGGCCTGTAACAAATCCGGAGGTTGGAAATGAGCTCGCTCGCAGACCTGATCAAGATCCCCGTGATGAGCGTCGACGCCCTCGGTGTCGGCCTGCTCAATTCGTTCCGCAACTTGATCGATTACGCCGGCCTCGTCCTGAGCTGAGGTCGACGCCGATCGAGTACGTCGGCAGGACAGCTGGGGCCCGTGCAGATATGCACGGGCCCCAGCTGTTTCCGCTTTACGGGACTGTAGTGCGCACCCAGAACGGGATACCGGCCCCTGATCCGATGGACAAATACCGGCGGGAAATCGGCCGCGTTGACGAAAAGACAGAAAACGTCAGAGACGACGCGCGAAGAACCGCCAAAGGTACGTGAGGGATTCGCACCGCGGTCCGGTTTCACGAATATCTGAAATCGCCACAAAAGATACCAACCGATTGCTAGCGTCTCACCCGTCACGGGTCGGACGACTCGCGGACAGATCGCGCACCGCTCGAGCAGTGGGCGCCCACCGCACTACGCAAGGAGACTCACATGGGATCGCTCGAAGGCCTGTTCGCCAATTCCTCGGCCGCGCTCGAGGACCTGTTCAACACCATCACCGGCTCGGTCGAGGGCATCTTCGGCATCTTCGGCAGCTGAGCCTGATTCAGTACCGGGGCAGTCGGGTTCATTCCTGAACCTGCGGCGCCCTCGCTCCTCCACGGAGCACCCCACCATATTTCGCAGGCCCGGCTCACTCCCCGGCCCGCCCTGTCTTGGAGGTACACCATGGACTTCGGTTCTCTCACCGCCGCGATCGGCATCCCGTTCGGCAGTGCCGATCTCGTTCTCGCCGGCATCATCGACTCGGTCGACTACGTGCTGTCCGGTATCACTGCCGTCGCCGGCAACGTGCTGAGCAGCTTCGGCTCCTGAGCGACTGATTCGAGTTCGGCCCGTTCGGCATCGCCGTACGGGCCGAACTCATCTCTCGATCTGCGCGCGCAGATCCTCCGGGTCCGTCACCGGCCGATCACACACGAATCCCCGGCACACGTAGGCGGTGGGCGCCCCGTCGATCTGCGGCCGGTCCGCCAGCAGCGGCGTGGAATCCGCTCGCCCTGCCACCACCACAGCGCCGCCGGGCGCGAGAACCCGCGCCTGCATGGACAGCTCGGACGGCGCGTCCTCGGACACCGCGATCTGCAGGGGTCCGCGAACGAACGCCTCGGCGACGGCCAGCCAGTGCCCGGCGGATCGCGGTGCACGTTGCAGGGCCACCGAGGCACGGTTCAGCGAGTCCGCGGCGGCCACCGCGTACCTCGCCGACCGGTCCGCGTCCACCAGCGACGACGCCGTGAGCAGTGCCTCCGTCGTCACCGATGCCCCGGAGGGCGTCGCGCCGTCCAGCGGATCGCGGGGCCTGGCCACCAGCGTCTCGGCGTCGTCGGCGGTGTCGAACCAGCTTCCCGGCTCGTCGGGGTCGGCGAAGTGATCGATGGCAGTGTCCAGCAGTCCTGTTGCCGCCTCCAGCCACTCGGCCGCACCGGTTACCTGGTGCAGCGTCGACAAACCCGCCGCCAGGGCGCCGTAGTCCTCGAGAATCCCGGCCGGCTCCCCCACCGTCCCACCGAGCGACGCGCGCCGCAGCCGTCCGTCCACCAGGTGCGTCGACAGCACCATGTGCGCGCATTCCTCGGCGGCCTCGACCCAGTCGGCACGACCGAGCGCGGCCCCGGCCTCGGCGAGCGCGGTGATCGCCAGTCCGTTCCAGGCCGTGACGACCTTGTCGTCCCGCGCCGGCTGCGGACGCCGGGTTCGCGCGGCGAGTAGCCGTGAACGGACGTCGGCCAGCCAATTGGCGTCCAGCGGATCCACGGGCAATTGCAGCACCGACGTGCCGCGCTCGAAGGTTCCGGTGTCGGTGACCGCGAACGTCTCGGCAGCCCACCGCCCGTCGTCGTCTCCGACGACGTCGGCGATCTGCCGCGGCGTCCACGCGTAGGTGAGGCCTTCCTCGCCGTCGGTGTCCGCGTCGAGTGCGGAGGCGAACGCCCCTGCCGCGGTGCGAAGGTCGCGCAGAAGGAAGTCGACGGTCTCCTCCGTCACGCGGCGTGCGAGCGCCGAACCGGTCCGACGGGCGAGGTGCGCATAGAACCGCACCAGCAAAGCGTTGTCGTAGAGCATCTTCTCGAAGTGCGGCACCACCCACTGGGTGTCCACCGAGTAGCGGGCGAAGCCGCCACCGAGCTGGTCGTAGATGCCCCCGCGGGCCATCGCCTCCGCGGTGCGCTCGACCGCCCGCAGGGTCGGTCCGGCCGACGTCCGCTCGTAGGACCGCAGCAGTCCTTCGAGCAGCATCGACGGCGGGAACTTGGGCGCCCCGCCGAACCCGCCGTGATCGCGGTCCTCGTCGCGCAGCACGTTCGCAACGGCACCCGACAGGAGCGGGACGTCGATCGGCGCCCCACCCGCGGGCAGGGCGCCGCTGCTGCGACGCAGCTCCGCCACCACAGACGCGGCTGCGTCGTCCACATCACCGCGACGACTCCGCCACGTGTCGGTGACGGCGTGGAGCAGCTGCACGAACGACGGCATCCCGCCGCGCGGTTCCCGCGGGTAGTACGTACCGCAGTAGAACGGCGCACCGTCCGGGGTGAGGAAGCACGTCATGGGCCAGCCGCCCTGGCCCGTCATCGCGACCGTGGCGTTCATGTAGACGGCGTCGAGGTCGGGCCGCTCCTCGCGGTCGACCTTGATGCACACGAAGTGCTCGTTCATCACGGCCGCCGTCGCGTCGTCCTCGAACGACTCGTGCGCCATGACATGGCACCAGTGGCAGGCCGCATAGCCGATGGACAGCAGGACCGGCACGTCCCGCTCGCGCGCCCACGCCAGCGCGTCCGGCCCCCACTGGTGCCAGTGGACCGGGTTGTCGGCGTGCTGACGCAGATACGGGCTGGTCGCCTCGCCGAGCGTGTTGCGCTCACGTCCCCCCGGCGAAGTCACGACGCCCCCTAGCTCGCCGGCTTCGCAGGCGGGTCCTGCTCGGTCCGCGAATCCTGCGTCCTGTGCTCGGCCCTCTGCTTCGGCTCGGTGACCTCGGCGATCGTGGCGACCCCCAGATCGGTTCCCTCGTCCGCCGCCTGATCCGCCTCGGGGTGCTCGGGCTGGAACGTGTCCGGGAGCTTCTTGAGCTGCTTGTTCATCGAACGAATCAACAGGACCGTGCCGACCAGGAGCGCAACGACGAGCACCAGCCCGAGCGGTGACGCCTTGCCGAACTCGGGCCCCTGCGGGCTGCTCGGGGTGCTCGTGCCCTGGGCGAGGATCTCCCACGCCAACGTCGTCATCACTGCTTCTCATCCTTCACGATGCCCGCGAACAGGTCGTTCTCCGGTATTGCGGTGTGTACCCGGGTCTTGGCCAACTCGAACTCCTCGGTCGGCCAGATCTTCTGCTGGATGTCGAGCGGCACCGCGAAGAAGGACCCGTTGGGGTCGATCTGGGTCGCGTGGGCACGCAGCGCGTCGTCCCGCTGCGGGAAGTAGTCGCCGCACTCGATCTGCGTGGTGACCCGCGCCATGAGGTCACCCTGCTCGGTCTTCCACTTCTTCAACCACTCGGCCATCGGGAAGTCCTCGCCGCGTCGCTCGTACTCCTCCTGGAACTGGACCAGACGCTTCCGGATGAATCCGTGCGAGTAGTAGACCTTCTGCACCTCCCACGGCGCACCAGCGTCCGGGAACTGCTCCGGATCGGCGGCCGCGTCGAACGCGGCCATCGACACCTCGTGGCACTTGATGTGGTCCGGGTGCGGGTAGCCGCCGTTCTCGTCGTACGTGGTCATCACGTGCGGGCGGAACTCGCGGATCACCTTCACCAGCGCCTCGGTGGGCACTTCGAGAGGCTCGAGCGCAAAGCAACCCTCGGGCAGCGGCGGCTTGGGGTCGCCCTCCGGCAGTCCGGAGTCGACGAATCCGAGCCACGTCTGCCGCACCCCGAGGATGCGGGCGGCCTCGGCCATCTCCTCCTGCCGCACCTCGCTCATCCGCTCCCGGATGCCCGGCACGTCCATCGCCGGGTTGAGGATGTCGCCACGCTCACCGCCGGTGAGGGTCACCACGAGTACCTCGTTGCCCTCCGCGGCGTAGCGAGCCATCGTCGCAGCGCCCTTACTCGACTCGTCGTCGGGATGGGCATGAACGGCCATGAGTCGGAATCCGCTCACGTGTGTCTTCACCTCAGCTTCGCGTGTCACTGTCGTGGCGTGTCACCTGCAGTGTCCGACCGCTACCACTCGCGGGGCGCAGTCGTCCTTCCCCTATAGTTCCACCTGGCACATACGACCGTCTGTCGTACCCCCGCTACGCGCGGTAAACGGCGACTCCGACGGCCGCACACAGCCCCCTTGACCGACGGCGCGAGAGCAGAGTGATGAGCAGTACCCCCTCCCCGGATCGCTACGGAACCGCCCGACGCCGGTCGGGTCCGCTCCCCTGGGGCAAGCTGCTGCTCACCGGCCTCGTGGTGCTCGCCGGCATCGGAATCGCGTACATCGGCTACACCAAGTTCGCGGTCAAGGACGTCGAGGGCAAGCAGATCGCATTCGACATCGTCGACGACCGGACGATGAACATCCAGTTCACCGTGACGCGCGACAACCCGTCCGAGCCCGCGGTCTGCATCATCAGGACCCGGTCCAAGGACGGCTCGGAGACCGGCCGCCGCGAGGTGTACGTCGCTCCGTCCGACTCGGACACCGTCGAGATCACCGCCCCCGTCTACGCATCCAAGCCGCCCGCTATGGGCGATCTGTACGGATGCAGTACGAACGTTCCGGACTACCTTCGCGCGGGCTGAGCGGACGGCCGATCGGCCGTTGTTCCGATCGGCCGAAAACCCTCATCGTGCTAAAATGAGTCGATACACGGTTCCACTCGGAGCCGTGTATTGCTGCATTGACGGCAGGACGAGTCTGCTCACGCGGTGGGCGTACCCGGGGGATTTCGCCACGGACTAGAGCCGGCCTGACCGTTGATCGTTGCTGTTCGCAGCGATCTGCCGAGGGAGTCCACCCGGACTTCGACTACAAGGGAGTGATCGAGAATGACCGAGACCCAGGTGACCTGGCTTACTCAGGAGTCTCACGACAGGCTCAAGAATGAGCTCGACCAGCTCATCGCCAATCGTCCGGTCATTGCCGCCGAGATCAACGAGCGTCGCGAAGAGGGCGACCTCAAGGAGAACGGTGGCTACCATGCTGCGCGCGAGGAGCAGGGCCAGCAGGAGGCGCGTATCCGCCAGCTGCAGGAGCTGCTGAACAACGCCAAGGTCGGCGAGGCGCCCACGCAGTCCGGCGTCGCGCTGCCCGGGTCCGTCGTCAAGGTCTACTACGACGGCGACGAGTCCGACACCGAGACGTTCCTGATCGCGACCCGTGAAGAGGGCGCCCGCGACAACAAGCTCGAGGTCTACTCCCCCAACTCGCCGCTCGGTGGAGCCCTGCTCAACGCCAAGGTCGGCGAGACCCGCGAGTACACCCTGCCCAACGGCAGCCTGATGAAGGTCACGCTCATCAGCGCGGAGCCGTACCACGGCTGATCCCGCCTCGAACGTCCCGAACCCCGGCCGAGCATCCGCTCGGACCGGGGTTCGGCTGTTCTCGGGACCGGTCAGTTCAGCACGTCGACGACGTCCTCGGGTTCGACGTCGTCGGCCGTCAGCACGGCGAGGACCGCGTCCAGTCGGTCGGGGTCGACCTGTTCGACGCCGCCGAGGATCTGCGTCCGCTCACCGGTCGGCACGACGCGGGCGCACAGCAACTCCCCGACCGCGCGAGCCAGGTCGTCGACCGTGGCCGTCTCGTCGGTGGCGAGATCCCGCAGCGTCGCCGTCGAACCGTCCACGGCCACCACTTCGTGCACCGACCGCCGCACCCGCAGCCAGCGGTCGGCCAGTTCCCGTTCGTCCGCCGGCAGCAGGACCCCGCGCCGGGCGACGAACAGGCGGAACAGGCCGCCCTCGAACAGCGCGGTGTCGATCACGAGGGGCTCGTCGAACGCGCGGGCAACGGCGTCCTCGTCGTCCCAGTGCGCGGCCCGACGCTGCGCCAGCCCCAGAACCAGATCGAACAGCACCGTCGACTGTGCGTACAGCGTCGCCTTCTCGTACAACCAGGAGGCACGGTCGTCGAGCGTGGCGTCGGCCTTGCCGAGGTGACACACCTTGTACTTGCGCCCCGACCCGCACCAGCACATGTCGTTACGGCCGAGTTCGGGGTGCTCGGCGGGCGCGAAACGAGTCAGCACGTCGTACAGCCGTTCGTCCCGGCCGCCGTCGATCCGGCCCAGCAGTGACAGTCCCCGTTGTGCGTCGCCGCGGTCGGACGCGATCTGCGCCAGTTCGAACAGTGCCGGCGTCCACTCCTCGTCCATCGCCGCGGCGTCCGCGAAGTGGCGTTCGGCCTCGAGCACGTCGCCGAGGGTGTCCGCGGCCATCCCGGCCAGCCAGTGACCCGACGCCTTGGCTCGCCGCGGTCCAGCGCCCACCACCGCCGACGCCGTCGTGTACAGCGCGGGGATGTAGTCGTCCTCGACCGCGTTGACCAGATCCAGCACCGCGGCAGCCGCCGCCGGATCCTCCAACCCCGCAACGGAGTCCGCGTCCTCGCCCACCCGCGCCAGAACCTCCGGGAGATCGAGCTCGTCGTCGTGTACGATGCCGACCAGTTGAACGAACGACACCACCGCGCTCGCCTCGTCCGGGTGCAGCTCGTGCTCTCGCGCCACCATCGCGATGTGCGCGGCGAGGTGGTGTGCATCGAAATCGAAACCGCGCGCAGCGATGTAGTCGCCCTCGCACTCGTAGCCGGCGGCCTCGATCAGCTCGCCGAGCGGCATCGTCGGCGTGGCGCACAGGGCGTCGTCGTCCGCAAGCAGCTGCCAGGCAACGGTTTCCAGATTGTCCGCGTTGTCCGCGCCGACGATCCGGTCGAGCCGATCGGCCATGTCGGGTACGTCGGCCACATCACCGCCGGCCGACGACAATTCGAGCGATCCGCCGGCGCCGACCGTCACCGCGATCAGATCGCCCGACGAAAATCCTTGCAGCGCTTCGGTCCCGAACAGCAGCACGGGCCCGTCCGGGAGGTCCTCGTCCGCGATCCCCAGCGCCGCCAGCTCGTCGGCGTCGTAGTCCGGGAAGAGAACACGGACCGATTCGTCGGCCCGTCCCAGCGCCGACATCACGACCGGGGCCAGGTCGGGATCGGCGTGCAGCAACCCCGACTCGATCTCACCGCCCGACAGCCGGTGGGTGAACACCCGCCCCTCCAGCAGCGTGTCGAGGACCGCGTTGCGGCCGTCGGCGAGGAGCACCACCGAGGGATGGTCCAGCAGTTCGACGAACTCGGTCATCTCCGGCAGCGAGCCGTGCCCGGCGTCGACGAGTCGCTGCGCCCAGTCCTCGCCGGTCGACGGGCCGGAGGCACGCAGGTCCGCGATGGCAGCGGTGGTCAGGTCACGGGGATCGGGCGTCGCACTCACCTCGTGATTTTAGGCCAGTACGCGGCGCGCCTTCATTCCGTCGAAGACCGGGCCGACCTTGACCACGTCGCCGAAGGTCGGCGCGTGCACCATCATGCCGTTGCCCATGTAGATGCCGACGTGCCCGGGACCGCCGGCCTGCCAGTTGCCGAAGACCAGATCGCCGGGCTGCGCGGCGGCCATCGGAATCTCCGTTCCGACACCCCACTGGGTCTCCGACGTCCGCGGCAGCACGACCTTGCCGCCACTGGCGGCGAAGATCGCATACGACGTGAGGCCCGAGCAGTCGAAACCGCCCGCCGTCGGACCGCTGATGTTGCCACCGCCCCACACGTACGGGAGGCCCAGGTACCGCATCGCGAGCTGGACGATCGCGCCACCGATACCGGTGGTCGGCAGGTTGATGTCGAGGTTGAAGTTCGCGAACGGCGAGAGCAACTGCTCGAACTGCCCCTCCGACGCCCGGATCTTCTGGATGTACGGGCCGCTCTGGTCGGCCGCGTCGTCGACGCCCGACGGGACCCCGCCGGCCTTGCGCACCGCGCGGGCGCCCGCGTTGAAGGCCGCCAACGCGAGGTCGAGGGTGTCGCCTTGGACGAGCCCCTCGTTCTTCCAGGCTTCGACCTGAGCGTAGTTGTCGCACAACATGTGTCCGGCCGCCATGACGGAGTCGGCGACGCCCAGGATGTCGGCGTTGCCGTCCCCGTCGGCGTCCTTGCCGTACTTGGCCCACTCACTCGGCATGAACTTGGCGGGTCCGCGCCCTCCTGCGAGCGACACCGGCGCCGTGGGGCCGTACCGGAAGTCGTTCTCCACGGAGAACAGGGCCGCGAGCGTGGGCGCCTTCACGCCGCCACAGATCTCGCCGGCCTGCCGCAGCCACGGGGCGAACACAGCGATCGCGCCGACCTGACCGAAATTCGCGGTGGGCAGGATCGCCGGCAGCGTCGGCAGCGTGAGACTACCGACGCCGGGCAGAGTGATCGCGGGAGCCGTGTCCGCAACCGCGACCGGAGCGGACACGACGGGAGCGGGAGCGGGAGCGGGCGCAGCCGCCACCGGCGGGGCCGGCTCGGGCGCAGCGGCTTCCGGCGTGGGGGCCTGTGTGGGGGACGCCTCCGGTACAGCAGGCTTCGGGGCTTCGAGAGCGGGGATGGCCCGCACGAGATCGCTGGCCGCCTGCTGCCGCATGTCCGGCGGGAGCAGCGCGACGATGCTGTTCACCGGCTCCACGAGCTGCGGCGCGGACTGCAGCGCGGCCGGTACCGGTTGTGTTTCGGGAGCCTGATCGGGAGTTGCATTCGCCACTGCCGGGAACGCGACACCTGTTACTGCTGCGACAGCCACGATGGCGGCTGCGGGCTCCCATGTCATACACCGCTCCTGGGGTCGTACTTGATCCGAGGACTCACGGTAACGGGCAAACCGACTGCCGGGGGTAGGATTCAGGAAACCCTCAGCGTTTCGCGCACTTGTCGTCGACCGGTGTTCACCAGACGCGACGACAAGTGCGCGAAACGCGGGAGTGGGGCCGGATCAGCCGAGCGCCTGCTCGACGTCGGCGAGCAGGTCGGCGGCGTCCTCGATGCCCACCGACAGACGCACCAGATCCTCGGGAACCTCGAGCGCGGACCCGGCCGTGGACGCATGCGTCATCGCGCCCGGGTGCTCGATCAACGACTCGACACCGCCGAGCGACTCGGCGAGCGTGAAGATCTGTGTGCGCGCGCAGAAGTCGAGCGCGGCCTGCCGGCCGCCCTTCAGGCGCACCGAGATCATGCCGCCGAACCGGCGCATCTGCTTGGCCGCCACGGCATGCCCCGGATGCGACTCGAGGCCCGGGTAGATGACCTGAGCGATCGCTGAGTGCCCGGTCAGCAGGTCGACGATCTTCTCGGCGTTGTCGCTGTGCCGCTCCATACGCAGCGCGAGCGTCTTGATGCCACGCATCGTGAGGAAAGCGTCGAACGGACCCGGCACCGCGCCGGCGCCGTTCTGCAGGAACGCGAACTTGGTGTCGAGCTCCTCGTCGTTCGTCACGAGCGCACCACCGACGACGTCGGAGTGGCCACCGATGTACTTGGTCGTCGAGTGCAGCGCGATGTCGGCACCCAACTGCAGCGGCTGCTGCAGGTACGGCGAAGCGAACGTGTTGTCCACCACCAGCTTCGCGCCGGCGGCCTGCGCCACCTCGGAGATCGCCGCGATGTCACCGACGTTGAGCAGTGGGTTCGTCGGCGTCTCGACCCACACCAGCTTGGTGTTCGGCCGGATCGCGGCGCGAACGGCATCGACGTCGGACACCGCGGCCGGCGTGTACTCGATTCCCCACTGCGTGAAGACCTTGTCGATCAGTCGGAACGTGCCGCCGTAGGCGTCGTTCGGGATCACCAGGTGGTCGCCGGGGCGCAGCAGCGACCGCAGCACGCAGTCCGTCGCTGCCATACCCGAGCCGAACGCCCGGCCGAACGTGCCCGATTCGAGCGCCGCGAGGTTGGCTTCGAGCGGACGACGCGTCGGGTTGCCCGTGCGCGCGTACTCGAACCCGCCGCGCATGCCGCCGACACCGTCCTGCGCGAACGTGGAACTGGCGTAGATCGGGACGTTGACCGCACCGGTCTGCGGATCCGGCTCGTAACCGGCGTGAATGGCCCTGGTGGAGAAACCGCTGGAAATTCCCTGCTCACTCATGGCGCCCAGCCTAGCGACCGGCGACCGGGGGCCGTCGGTTCAGCCCGCGATCGTCTGCCCGACAGCCACCCGAAACGACGAGTTCCCGGTGGGCATCCACCGGGAACTCGTCAGGGTTCGGGCAATCAGGCTCCCGCGCTGAGGAACCCGAGCAGGTCGTGGCGGGTGATGACACCGACGGGCTTGCCGTCGTCGACGACCATGAGCGCGTCGGTTTCGCCGAGAGCCTTGGTGGCCGACGACACCGGCTCCTGTGCACCGATCAGCGGGAACGGCTTGCTCATGTGCTTCTCGACCGGGTCGGCGAGTGCCGCGCGGCCCTCGAATACTGCGCTCAGCAGGTCGCGCTCGGACACGCTGCCCGCGACCTCGCCCGCCATGACCGGCGGTTCGGCGCCGACGACCGGCATCTGGGAGACGCCGTACTCGCGCAGGATCTCGATCGCGTCACGCAGCGTCTCGGACGGGTGCGTGTGTACCAGGTCGGGCAGTTCACCGGACTTGCCGCGCAGCACGTCCCCGACGGTGGGCTCGGTGGTGTCGCCGTCGAGCGGCGTGCGCAGGAAGCCGTACGACGCCATCCACTCGTCGTTGAAGATCTTCGACAGGTACCCGCGTCCGCCGTCGGGCAGCAGCACCACGACGACGGCGTCGGGATCACGCTTGGCCACCTCGAGCGCCGCGACGACGGCCATGCCGCACGAGCCGCCGACCAGCAGGCCCTCCTCGCGGGCCAGGCGCCGGGTCATCTCGAAGGAATCGGCGTCCGAGACGGCGATGATCTCGTCGGGCACGGACGGGTCGTAGGCGGAGGGCCAGAAGTCCTCGCCGACACCCTCGACCAGATACGGCCGACCGGTGCCACCCGAGTAGACCGAGCCCTCCGGGTCGGCGCCGATGATCTTGACCTTGCCGCCCGAGATCTCCTTGAGGTAGCGGCCGGTACCGGTGATGGTGCCGCCCGTACCGACGCCGGCCACGAAGTGCGTCACCTTGCCCTCGGTGTCCCGCCAGATCTCGGGCCCGGTGGTCTCGTAATGACTGTCCGGTCCGCCCGGATTCGCGTACTGGTTGGGCTTCCAGGCGCCCGGGATCTCCTTCACCAGACGGTCGGAGACGTTGTAGTAGCTGTCCGGGTGCTCGGGCGCCACCGCGGTGGGGCACACCACGACCTCGGCACCGTACGCCCGCAGGACGTTTCGCTTGTCCTCGCTGACCTTGTCGGGGCACACGAACACGCACTTGTAGCCGCGCTTCTGTGCCACCAGCGCCAGTCCGACGCCGGTGTTGCCGGACGTGGGCTCGACGATGGTGCCGCCGGGCTTCAGCTCGCCCGACGCCTCGGCGGCGTCGATCATCTTGACCGCGATGCGGTCCTTCGAGCTGCCGCCCGGGTTGAGGTACTCGACCTTCGCCGCGACCAGGCCGGAATTCGCGCCGACGACCGAGGACAGCTTGACCAGAGGTGTGTTGCCGATGAGATCGACGACATGATCCGCGATGCGCATGCCCCCATGTTTCCAGATCGAATTCGGACACGTCTCGTGAAGGGGGCATTACCTGCGCCGACAGGTTCCAGGACACCGCTCCACCGAGGCGCGAGACGACTAGATTCAAAGGTCCGACACACTCGCGGAGGGTGAGTCCGATGGATCGGTGGCGGACGGCGGCGAGAGCGGGGACGGCTGCCCTGCTCGCGGGCTCCGGCGCGGGTACGGCGTCGTGGGCGGCGTACACGTACCTGGTGTGGCAGGCAGGGCTCGCGCGAGGACAGATCGTCCCCACCCGCCGGTGGCCCCCGCAGGCGGACGGCATCTACACGCCGGGGTCCGCGCAGCCGGAACGCTGGCGTCACGGCTCCGACGTCGACCTGCACCTGATGGTCTTCGGCGACTCGACCGCGGCTGGACTCGGCTGCGACGTCGCCGCAGAAGTTCCCGGCGTCCTGCTGGCCCGTGATCTCGCCGAGCGCACGGGAGCGCGGGTTCGACTGAGCACCAAGGCGATCTCGGGTGCCACGTCGCGCGGGGTGGTCGGCCAAGTCGACGCGATGTTCGTCGCGGGGCCCGCGCCCGACGCGGCAGTGATCATGATCGGCGCCAACGACGTCACGACCGGGATGTCGTTGCCCGGGTCCGCCCGTCGGCTGGGCCGCGTGGTGTCCCGCCTGCGTGACGCCGGTGTCGTCGTGGTCGTCGGTACGTGCCCCGACCTGCGGGTGATCACCGCGATCCCGCAGCCCCTTCGGGTGCTCGCCCACAGCTGGGGCATGCAGCTGGCAAGACTGCAGGCGGCGGCCACGCGGGCAGCCGGCGGGCACCCCGTCCCGCTCGGCCGTCTACTCGCGGCGCGCTTCCTGGAGGACCCTGCGACGATGCTGTCCGACGACCGCTACCACCCGTCCGCCGCGGGCTATCGCCTGGCCGCGGATCGCCTGGCTCCGGCCCTGATGCGGGCTCTCGCTGAGTGGGACGGGCCTTCGTCACGCGGCGGGCCCGGACGCGCTCCCGAAATCGACCGGTTCCCCCAGGTTACGACGGCGACACCCCCCGCGAACGTGCTGTGGGAGCGGCTGTGGGGCCCGTTCGGGAGACGGCAAGGTGGTGATGCCGCGCGGGCAACGTAAGTTCAAGGGCGAAGAGACCAACGTACGAAGGAGTTTCCATGCCCGAGGCAGTCATTGTCTCCGTTGCCCGCTCGCCCATCGGCCGCGCCGTCAAGGGCTCGCTGGCCAGCATGCGCCCGGACGATCTGGCAGCTCAGATGGTTGCCGCCGCGATCGCCAAGGTCCCCGAGCTCGATCCCGCCGACATCGACGACCTGATGCTGGGCTGCGGTCTGCCCGGCGGCAAGGCCGGCTTCAACATGGGCCGCATCGTCGCCATCAAGCTCGGGTACGACACCCTGCCCGGCACAACGATCACCCGCTACTGCTCGTCGTCGCTGCAGACCACCCGTATGGCGCTGCACGCGATCAAGGCCGGCGAGGGTGACGTGTTCATCTCCGCCGGTGTCGAGTCGGTGTCGAGCTTCGCGGCCGGCAACTCGGACTCGCTGCCCGACACGAAGAACCCGTTCTTCGCCGAGGCCATGGAGCGCACCGCCGTCGCCGCGCAGGGTGGCGTGCAGTGGAGCGATCCGCGCGAGAACGGCATCGTCCCCGACGCCTACATCGCGATGGGCCAGACCGCCGAGAACGTCGCGCAGCTGACCGGCATCAGCCGCGAGGACCAGGACCACTGGGGCGTCCGTTCGCAGAACCGCGCCGAGGAGGCCATCAAGTCCGGCTTCTTCGAGCGCGAGATCACCCCGGTCACGCTGGCCGACGGCACCGTCGTCAGCACCGACGACGGCCCGCGCGCCGGCGTCACCTACGAGGCCGTCAGCCAGCTGAAGCCGGTCTTCCGTCCCGACGGCACCATCAACGCCGGCAACTGCTGCCCGCTGAACGACGGTGCTGCCGCGCTGGTCATCATGAGCGACACCAAGGCCAAGGAGCTGGGCCTGACCCCGCTCGCGCGCGTCGTCTCCACCGGCGTCTCCGGCCTGTCCCCCGAGATCATGGGCCTGGGCCCGATCGAGGCGACCAAGAAGGCCCTCGCGCTCGCCGGCAAGTCGATCAGCGACATCGACCTGTTCGAGATCAACGAGGCCTTCGCGGTGCAGGTGCTGGGCTCGGCCCGCGCGCTGAACATCGACGAGGACAAGCTGAACGTCTCCGGTGGCTCCATTGCCGTCGGCCACCCGTTCGGCATGACCGGCGCCCGCATCACCGCGACGCTGATCAACAACCTGCAGACGCAGGACAAGCAGTTCGGCGTCGAGACCATGTGCGTCGGCGGCGGCCAGGGCATGGCGATGGTGCTCGAGCGCCTGAGCTGATTCTCGGTTGAGCCGCGAACGGGCGGTTACTGCGTACGGCTTCCGGCCGTTGCCGCAGTAACCGCCCGTTTCGTGTTCTGTGACGAAGACTGTGACCGAGACGCAGAACGGGCGGCCGCCGCTCTCGCGACGACCGCCCGTTCGTGTCCGGCTCGGTGAGACTAGTCGTTGTTGAAGTAGCTCAGCAGGCGCAGGATCTCGACGTACAGCCACACCAGGGTGACGGTGAGGCCGAGCGCGACGCCCCACGCGGCCTTCTCCGGCGCCTGAGCGCGGATCAGCTCGTCCGCAGCGTCGAAGTCGAGCAGGAAGCTGAATGCGGCCAGAGCGATGCACACCAGGCTGAAGACGATCGCGACGGTGCCACCGTCACGCAGGCCGAAACCGCCGTCGGTGAAGAAGCTGGCGATCAGGTTGCCGATCATGAGGACCATGACGCCGATGAGGCCGCCGATGATCATGCGGGTCAGGCGCGGGGTGACGCGAATGGCACCGGTCTTGTAGACGACCAGCATGCCGAAGAAGACACCGAAGGTGCCGAGGACGGCCTGGCCGATGAGCATCGAGCCGCCGACGCCACCGAATTCGACACTCGTGAACATGAAGGACAGCGCGCCGAGGAACACGCCCTCACACGCGGCGTAGGCGAGCACGATCGCCGGGTTGTCCATCTTACGGCCGAACGACGCGACCATCACCAGCACGAAGCCGATGAGACCGCCGCCGATGACGAACGGTGCCGCGAGATTCGTGTTTCCGTCGACCAGGAAGTACGAGACGATCGCGGAGATCGTCAGCACACCGAGCGTGATCGCGGTCTTGGTGACGACGTCGTCGATCGTCATCGCCCGCTGTGTGGTCTGCTGGAACTGCTCGGGAGCGCCGTACTGCTGGCCGTACTCCTGCGCGACCTGCGCGCCGCCGGCCTGCGCGGATCCGAACGTGGCGTATCCCGTGCCCTCCTGCTTGGGCAGGTTCTTGAACACCGGGTTGCTGGTGGTGCGCACCGTGAACATCCCTTCTCGTGGTCGTCTGTCGGGCTTGTGGGGCCCGAGCTCGGCCGGGTGGACCGGCGTCGTTGTCCGTAGAACGCACCGCCCGGCAGGGAAAGTTCCCACACCACGAAGATGACTTGGACAATTCGGACTTTACCGGGCGCCCGCAGGTGGATGCCATCCGAGCGCCCCATGCAACCGTATCGCCGTCGGCCACAATCCAGCGCGAATCGGCGATCCGGAACAGAATGAAGTCATGGGCATCGAAGAAGGACCAGACGACACTCTGGACGTCAGCGAGAGCCTCGACTCCGACGAGGTCCGCAACGAGGACGGCGACGACGTGGTCGATCCGCCGGACCACTGGAGCGAGGCGGACCGGTTCGGCACCACCCTGCGGGAGGCCGAACAGGGCGAGAGCCTCGATCAGCGACTCGCTGAGGAGGAGCCGGACGTCCCGCCGTCCGGTGGAGAGGACGAGTCCGAGGACCCCGACGAACTCCAGGGAGCCGAGATCATCGACGGGGTGATCGTCGAGGACGTCGGCCTCCACCGCGGGCAGGTCGACGGCGACGCGGCGGGCGGCGGACCCGTCGAATAGCGGCTACACCGCTCGCACCGACCGCGTGACGGTGAACTTCGGGTTGCGGCCGACCTCCTCGGTGCGGCCCACTGCGCGCTCGAGGGCGCGCTTGTACCCGAGGTGCGAGTTGTAGACGGTCCACAGTTCGCCCCCGGGTCGCAGAACCCGGCCCGCGGCGTCGAACATCTTGCCTGCACTGCCGGTGTGCACCGCCGCCCCGACATGGAACGGCGGATTGCACAGGATCAGGTCGACGCTCGATTCGGGCAGCGAGGACAGCGCGTCGTCGCGGATCACGCGCACCCGCGCCGCCACCCCGTTCGCGCGGGCGGTGGCGGCCGCGGACGCGACGGCCGCGGCCGACTGGTCGCTCGCGATCACCTCCGCCGACGGCTGCGCCTTCGCGAGACTCACCGCGAGAATGCCCGTCCCGCACCCGAGATCGACGGCCGTGCCGGCCTCCCGCATGCGGGGCAGGAATTCCAGCAGGAATCGGGTGCCGATGTCGAGCTTCGGACCGGCGAACACCGCGCCGTGCGCGGCGACGTCCGATCCGAGTTCGTCGACGTGCTCGACAACCGGGAATCGCGGGGGCTCGGTACTCGTGCGCGGCGTGTCGGCGATCAGCACGCGGGACTTCTGCCGACCGAGCGTTGCGCGCACTCCACCGAAGGAGCGGCGCAGTACGTCGTTCATCGCCGGGGTGATGTGCTTGTTGCGGCCGCCCGCGAACACGACGACGTCAGGGTCTGCGTACCGCGCGACCGCGTCGGCGACCTCGTCGAGCTCGTCCAGGCTGCGCGGCAGCTGCAGCAGCACGACACGCGCGCCGGTCAGCAGGTCCTCCCCCAGTGCGCAGGACCGATACCGGCCCGCGAGCCCGAACCGTTCCGCATTGTTCGCGAGCGCACGTTCACCGGTGAGCGGATCCTGGTGCACACGAATACCGTTCGCACCGAATCGGACGGCTGCAGCAAGCGTGAGCGCACCGTAGTGGTCGCCGACCACGACCACCGACGCCTCCGGGGCGGCCGACAGTGCGTCCGCGGCCTCGTCGAGGATCAGCCGGTCGGCCGCGTCGACGGCGAACAGGTTGGGTGCCTCGACGTCCGGGAAACGTGTGAGGCCGGCGAACAGGTCATCGACGGAGAGCATGACGTCCAGTGTGCGCGACCGGCCGGTGCGCGGCGCAGTCGGCCTGAGCGCCCGTTCCCGACCTGAATCTGCGGCAATCGGCCCGACGCACACAGGAGTGGACATCGGCGACACCCACTGGCGACGGACTCGGTCAGGCGTCGACGCGCTCGGCTAGGAATGCGTCGATGTGCCGCCACGTGGTCTCTTTCGCACCGGGCCCGGCCAGCAGGCCCAGGTGGCTGCCCGGCGCGGTCTCGAACCGCACCGACGGCGAGCCGGTCAGCACGTCGACGATCGCGGCGACCGAATCGGCCGTCGCGATGACGTCGCCCGTGCCGCCGACCGCGAGCACCGGGACGGCGAGTTCGGAGAGCTTGATCGTCTTGCCGCCCACGGTGATCCGGCCGTCGCGCAAACTGTTTCCGAGCACCAGCTCCTCGGCCGTCTGGTAGAACAGCCGCGCCGGATAGCCGGGCATCTCGGCCATGAACCGGTCGATGGCCTCCATCCGGGCGAGGGTCTCGGTGTCGTGCAGATTGCTCGCGACGAACCACGGTTTGAGCAGTTCCCGTTGCGGAGCGGTGGCCCGGTAGGCGATCTGGACCAGCGGCGCCGGGAGCCCGCCCATCAGGCGCGTCAGCTCGGTCACCGGGCGATGCCCAGTGATGCGGCCCACGGCCTGCGCCACCGCCATGGTCGGAATCCTGGAGTAGTCGATCGGCGTGCCCAGGGCGGTGACCGAGGCGATGGGAAGCTCCGGGTGCGCCGACGCGGTCAGCAACGAGATGGTCCCGCCGAGGCTCCAGCCGACGACATCGACGGGGGCGCCGTCGTGCAGGGCACTCACGCGCCGCAGCGCGGCCGGGACGATGTCGTCGATCCAGTCCTCGAAGCCGAGATTCCGGTCGGCATAGCCGATGGTTCCGTAGTCGACGACGTACGGCGTACGGCCGGTCTGCGCCAGGTGCGCGACGAGGGACTGGCCGGGGCGCAGGTCGTAGCAGTGCATCGGTACCGCCAGCGGCGGCACCAACAGGACCGGCGCCCCGACGCTGCGCACCCCGTAGCGGTGCAGGTCGCGGTGGGGTTCGCGATGCACCAGCACGGACGGCGTCCGCTCCACCGGCGCGACGCCTCCTCCGAACGTCAGCCCCCACGCATTGCGCAGCGACGTGTTCAGCCGCGATCCCCAGCCCGATTCCCGCACGACTCTCCCCTGCCCTGTCGACCTTGTTGCGGGCATCTTACCGGTGAGTCAGTTAGCGCGCTGCCGCGCCAGCAACTCTTCGAACGGCACCGCGTCGGCGAAGGGATCTGCCTGAGCGGTCCGCTCACGCGATGCCATCGCTGTCGCAAGCTCGTCACCCGCTCGTGCAATCCGCCCCGCGAGGGCCTGGTCACCCGAGCCCGCCCAGTCCTCCGAGGCCGCGTAGACCGCCGTGGGGACGACGCCCGCGCGCAGGTACGCGAACATCGGCCGGATCGCGTGCTCGAGCGCGAGCGAGTGCCGCGCGGTGCCGCCGGTCGCACCGATCAACGTCGGCATGCCGTCGAGCGTCCCCTGCTCGAGAACGTCGAAGAACGACTTGTACAGGCCGCTGTAGGACGCGTTGAAGATCGGTGTGACGGCGATGAGGCCGTCGGACGCCGCGACCCGATCGACGACCGATCGCAGGGCGCCACCGGGAAATCCGGTGAGCAGATTGTCGACGAGCGCGTGTGCGTGGTCGCGCAGCTCGACGACCTCGACGTCGGCGTCGACGCCGCGGCCGGTGAGCGCATCCACGGTGGCGGCGGTGAGCCGGTCGGCGAGCAGCCGGCTCGACGACGGCTGCGTCAGGCCCGCCGAGATCACCGTCAGAGCGCGTGTTTTCGTCTCGGTCACGACAGCACCTCCGCCTTCCTGCCGGCCAACAGGCTCGCGTGGGTGGGTGCGTCGGGCACGTGCGCGGGGCGCATCGCATCCATCTCGCGACGGAGCACCGGCACGACTTCCTCACCGAGCAGGTCGAGCTGCTCGAGGACGGTCTTCAGGGGCAGCCCGGCATGATCCACGAGGAACAGCTGACGCTGGTAGTCGCCGAAGCTCTCCCGGAAGGTGAGGGTCTTGTCGATGACCTCCTGCGGGCTGCCCACGGTGAGCGGGGTCTGTTCGGTGAACTCCTCGAGCGACGGGCCGTGGCCGTAGACCGGTGCGTTGTCGAAGTAGGGGCGGAACTCCCGGACGGCGGCCTGCGAGTTCTTCCGCATGAACACCTGCCCACCGAGCCCGACGATCGCCTGGTCGGCGGATCCGTGACCGTAGTGCTCGTAGCGCCGCCGGTAGAGGTTGATCAGCTGGATGAAGTGCTCCTTGGGCCAGAAGATGTTGTTCGCGAAGAAGCCGTCGCCGTAGTACGCGGCCTGCTCGGCGATCTCGGGGCTGCGGATCGACCCGTGCCACACGAACGGCGGGACGTCGTCGAGTGGACGTGGCGTCGACGTGAAGCCCTGCAGCGGAGTCCGGAAGCGCCCCTGCCAGTTCACGACGTCCTCGCGCCACAGCTTGTGCAGCAGCGCGTAGTTCTCGATCGCGAGCGGAATGCCCTCGCGGATGTCCTTACCGAACCACGGATATACCGGCCCGGTGTTGCCACGACCGAGCATGAGGTCGACCCGGCCGTCTGCCAGGTGCTGGAGCATCGCGAAGTCCTCGGCGATCTTCACCGGATCGTTCGTGGTGATGAGCGTGGTGGACGTCGAGAGCGTGATGCGCTCGGTGCGCGCCGCGATGTAGCCGAGCATCGTCGTCGGCGACGACGGCACGAACGGTGGATTGTGGTGCTCACCGGTGGCGAACACGTCGAGGCCGACCTCCTCGGCCTTCTGCGCGAGGGCGACCATCGCCTTGATCCGCTCGGCCTCGGTCGGCGTCCGACCGGTCGTGGGGTCCGCGGTCACGTCACCGACGGTGAAGATTCCGAACTGCATGCCCTACCTCCCAGGTATTTCAACTTTCAACTATATGCCACCAACCCGAGCGCCACGCCGCATATTCCGCGCATGTCCTTGACGTTCCCGCCGAAGCGTCATTGACTGCACTCGAGGATCGCCACCACCACCGCAGGGGGTCGTATGAGGGTCACGCACGAGGTCACCAACCAGGTTCCGCCGCTGATCGACTACGACGCCGCCGACTATCCGCCGATCCTGGAGGCCCTGCAGCGGGAGGGCGCACATCACGCACTCGACGAGATCCATCGCGTCGGGCGTCTCGCGGGCGGCGCCGAGGCGCAGGCGCTCGGCGATCTGGCCGAGGCCCATCCCCCGGTTCTGCGGACCCACGACCGCTACGGCAACCGGATCGACGAAGTCGAGTACGACCCCGCTTACCACCAATTGATGGACACCGCGGTGGAGCTGGGCCTGCACGGCGCCCCGTGGGCGGATCCCCGTCCGCAGGCTCACCTGATCCGCGCCGCCAAGAACGCCGTGTGGGGGCAGGTCGACGCCGGACACGGGTGCCCGATCTCCATGACCTATGCCGTGGTCCCGGCACTGCGACACGATCCGGAACTGGCGCTGCAGTACGAACCGCTGCTCACCGCCAAGGTGTACGACCCCGAGTTGCGCGCCCCGCTCACCAAGCCGGGGCTGATCGCCGGAATGTCGATGACCGAGAAGCAGGGCGGCTCCGACGTCCGGGCCGGCACCACCCGCGCGGTCCCGCAACCGGACGGTTCGTACCTGCTCACCGGGCACAAATGGTTCACGTCGGCGCCGATGTCGGACATCTTCCTGGTCCTCGCACAGGCGCCCGGCGGACTCACGTGCTTCCTGCTCCCGCGGATACTGCCCGACGGCTCACGGAACGCGATGTTCCTGCAGCGCCTCAAGGACAAGCTCGGTAACCACTCCAACGCGAGCAGCGAGGTGGAGTACGACGACGCCGTCGCCTGGCGCGTGGGCGACGAGGGCCGCGGGGTCCGGACCATCATCGAGATGGTCAACATGACGCGTCTCGACTGCACGATCGGCACCGCCACGGGCATGCGCCTGGGTGTCGCGCAGGCCGCCCACCACGCGGCTCACCGCAGCGCGTTCGGTGCCCATCTGATCGACCAGCCGCTCATGCGGAACGTGCTCGCGGACCTCGCCGTCGAATCGGAGGCGTCGACCACCGTCGCGATGTGGCTCGCCGCTCTCACCGACCACGCCGACAACGGCGATCCGCAGGCGTCGATCCTGCGCCGCGTCGCGCTCGCGGTGAGCAAGTACTACGTGTGCAAGCGCGGGCCGGCGCATGCCGCGGAGGCACTGGAGTGCCTGGGCGGCAACGGTTACGTCGAGGAGTCGCGGATGCCGCGGTTGTACCGGGAGGCACCGCTGCTGTCGGTGTGGGAGGGCTCCGGCAACGTCGCGGCGCTCGACGTCCTGCGAGCGATGGCCCGTCAGCCCGAGTCGGTCGAGGCGTTCTTCGACGAACTCGACGCCAGTGCGGGAGGCGACCAGCGACTCGACACGGCGGTCGAGAAGCTGAAGGGCGCGTTCACCGACGTCGCCAGCCTCGAGCATCGCGCTCGAAGTGTGGTGGGCGAGATGGCCCTCGCGCTGCAGGGCGCGTTGCTGGTCCGGTACGGGCATCCGGCGGTCGCCGACGCATTCTGTGCGAGCCGGCTGTCCGGCGAGTGGGGCACCGTGTTCGGAACGCTGCCGACCGGCCTCGATCTGGCGTCGATCATCGATCGCGCGACGCCCAAGGTGGGTTCGTGAGCGGCCCGAACCCGGAACACTCGCACCAGCGCGCCCGCAGCGTCATAGTGGAGTCATGAGTGACCTCGACGCCCAGCCCGAAGTGACCCCGGATCACGACCGCCGCCGCTACGAGATTCGAGTGGGTGACGCGACCGCCGGGTTCACCCAGTTCGTCGACAGCGGTGACCAGCGCATCTTCTTCCACACGGAGATCGGAGAATGTTTCGCCGGGCGCGGTCTCGCCGGAACGCTGATCCGTGCCGCGCTCGACGACACCGTCGCGCACGATAAGCGAATCGTGCCGATCTGCCCGTTCGTTGCGGGTTTCCTCGACAAGCACGACGACTACAAGGGGTTCGTGGACGCCGTCACGCCGGCCGCACAGCAAGCCGTCATCGATTCCCAGCGCTGACCCGCGTCCCCCGACACGACAGGCCCCACTTCCGGTCGGAAGTGGGGCCTGTCGTTCTCACATCGCCCGGTACGGGCGACACGCGATCAGATCGCGGTGATGTTCGTGGCCTGGGGGCCCTTGGCGCCCTGGCCCAGATCGTAGGAAACGCGCTGGTTCTCGTCCAAGCTGCGGAAGCCGCCGCCCTGGATCTCCGAGTAGTGCGCGAACACGTCAGCGCTGCCGTCCTCGGGAGCGATGAAGCCGAAGCCCTTTTCAGCGTTGAACCACTTGACGGTGCCGTTTGCCATTTCTTGCTCCTCTTGCTTGCCGATCACGAATCGCCGATGTTCGAGCGACCCGGGCCGGTACTGCTGAAAGCGATACCCGAAGAGGAGATCCATCCCCCACAACTTAGGGAATTGTGCGCGCAACGAGCGGGCACAAATCACTATGACCACTTTCAGTGAATCACACTCGGGCCGCGAAGTCGACGCGTTTCCGATCACTTTGCTGGGCAACGGCTTTTCCCGCTGCGCTTCGCGCACCGCCGACACAGCGTGCCGTTGTAGCGATGTGGCGCGCGCTTCGGTCGGTTCGACGGTGCACGTGACCGAGCCGACGGATCTCCCGCAGCCAGAAGTGCGCCGCGAGGGTCGTCTGCGCGTCGGCCGCCGAGCCGTCCGAGGAGCCGTCGACAACAGCGACAAGCGATTCCGCGAGCGCGGCGAGCTTGAGGTTGTTCGCCTGCGAATGCCGCAGCAGCTGGTCCGCAGACGCGTCGGCGTCACATCGATAGAGGATTCCCACTATCTCCAGCGCGCGGGCACGGACAGCAGCGGATCGGTTGTGCCGCAATTCGACTCGCGTCGAAGTGTCGACATCCGACGACGGGATGAAGTTGTGGTGCATGGAACTTCCTTCGTGGTCGTCGCGAGACCATCTCTGCGACAACACATATCGGCGCCTTCGCGCCTGTGAATAAGATCGTTCGGTCGAAGTTCGGCTCGACTCGCGAGCACTCGACCGGTGAGTTCGTGAGGAGTCAGGGCTGCGTCGCTGCGGCGGCTCAAGAGCGGTGTCCGAGCTGACACACCGACAAGACGGCGTACCTGACCAGGACAGTCTACGCGATCCCGACACGGAAGGACACCTCTCCAGCCGGAGACTCACGACGACACGTCGCGTGAGCGCCGCGTCAACCATCGAATCCTCCACGACTTCAAAATGATTCGCCCCCGACCCCCAACCGACCACACGTTCGCACCGACACGCATGCGGGATGTGGCATCGGTCTCGATCCCGTGGAATCACCTTTCCTCACGCCGTCGCGGGTACGCCCCGTGCTGGGCGCAATCCGACGAGTCCGCCCCCAGGCGTCACAGGCCGGGCAAACCGACCCTGACGGCTTCTGCCGGCCTGCTGCCCGCGATGGTGGACCTCGCCGTCACCGGAGTACCGACCGAGGGCATCGCCGTCGGCGGACTGTCGGCGCTTGCGGTCGGCGTTGCCGCGGTCACGATCTGAACTTGCTGCGCGAGGCCCTTCTCCGCTCTCGCGCGGATCGATAGCATGGTGAGTGCGCCGCAATGGGCTGCGACGAGGACGCCATCGGCGCTTCGATCGCAACACGGGGAGCGCTGCGGTCCCGCCGAAAGGATCGACCGATGACTCAGGTGCGCGTTCCGCCTTCCCCGTCCACATTCCTCACGCTCGCAAGGGTTCTCGTCGTAGCCACTGTCGCAGCGACCGGACTGGCGATTCCGCCGGCCGCAGCTTCGACCGCCGCCCCGGTCGTCCCGCGCGATCTGCCCACGGTTGCGGCCGCCCAGTCGAGCCCGGACCGCACCGCACCGTGCCGGCGATGGCAGAACCCGAACGCTTACGGGCACTGGCACTGCAGGTGAGTGGGTAGACGCCGCGTGGGCGCCACCCACGCCCTCCCACGGGCGTCTCAGTTGCAGGCGTTCATCTCTTCAGGGGTATCGGCATTGCTGATGCACTCCGAATAGCTGTCCCAGTCGTTGGAAATCTGGTTCAGGTCGTCACCCAGCTGATCCACCGCAGTGAAGACGATGACGATGCCCGCGATACCACCGACCACCGCGAGCGCGCTGAGCACGATGCCCGAGATCGTGACACCCTTGTTGCTCGCCTGCGCCTTGCGCACCCGACTGAGGCCCGCCAAACCCAGGGCGAGGCCGATTACGCCGAGAATCAGCCCGATGAAACCCGTCAACGGCACCAGACAGAACAGCAGGCCCACGATGCCGAGGATCAGCGCCGCCAGGCCCAACCCGTTGCGCTCGGGGTTACCCGGGATCTGGCCGTAGCCCTGCGGCATCGGCTGCTGCGGCATCTGGCCGTAGGCCGGCTGCGCGCCCTGAGGTGCACCCCCACCGGGGTACTGCGGAAACTGCTCTGTCATTGAATCCCCCTCGCTCACAAATCAATTCAGTCCCCACCGCAGCTGGAGGCGGAAATGGGCAGGCGCGAGCGATGGAACTACAGATCCCCACCCGTGAATCCCCCAAGAAAACCGACCAGCCCGGTTGTAGAGCACAAGGTATACCGCACCACCGACACGAACCGAATCGGAACTGCCGATATTCATGAGCGAAGGCGACGAAATGGCGGAAGGTCCCGTCCACCGGAAGCGCGGTGGACGGGATCCCCGATGCCATGTGCCGTCAGACGGCGGGACGGGCGTGCCCCCAGTGGGACTCGAACCCACACTCGGCGGATTTTAAGTCCGCTGCCTCTGCCAATTGGGCTATGGGGGCCCACCACCGGCCCGACTCCGGTGGCCACGACAGTGGAAACCAAGGAACAGTGTAAGCGGCACAAACAGTGAGCTAATTCACGACCCACCCAGTAGGACTGACATTGCAATTCCGTCCAGAATGTCGTGTTCGCTGACGACCAGTTCGTCGATGCCTGCACGCCTCGCGAGTTCGTCGGCGAGCACGGTGGTGACGACGGCGCCGCCACCGATCACGTCGACCCGCCCGGGGTGCATCGGCCCGAGCGCGGCCCGCTCGTCGTGCGTCATGGACACCAGGCGGTTCGCGACGTCGTGCAGCTGCCCGACGCTCAGCCGCGAGAGGTGCACCCGCTCGGCGTCGTACTCGGGCAGATCCTGCGCGACGGCCGACAACGTCGTCATGGTGCCGGCGACGCCGACCCAGGTGCGAGCCTGCTCCACCGGCACGCGTTCGAAGGCCTGAGCGAGGCGCTCGGCCGCGAACGCGCGGGCGGCGTCGACCTGCTCGGTGGTGGGCGGATCGTCGTGCAGGCACCGTTCGGTGACGCGCACGCACCCGACGTCGGCGGAGTACGCGGCGTGGACTCCGGCGTCGTCGCCGAGCACCACCTCGGTGGAACCGCCACCGAGGTCGACGACCACGAACGGACCCTCCGACGCGTCGAGCTCGCCGACGGCGCCGGCGAACGACAGACGCGCCTCCTCGTCGCCGGTGATGACCTCCGCCTCGGCGCCGGGAATCACCGCTCCGAGCACCTCGCGCGTCATGGCGAAGAAGTCGTCGCGATTCGACGCGTCCCGCGTGGCGGACGTCGCGACCATACGCACCGCGGTGGCGCCGGTGTCACGGATGATCTCGGCGTACTCACCGAGCGCCACGCGCGTGCGCTCGATGGCTTCGGGCGCGAACGCTCCCGTGGCGTCGACGCCCTGTCCGAGGCGCACGATCCGCATCAGACGAGTGACGTCGGTGAGACGGCCGTCCTCGCCGGCGTCGGCGACCAGCAGACGAATCGAGTTGGTGCCGCAGTCGATCGCCGCGACCCGGGTCACTCGGCGTCTCCGGAAACTCCCGGGCCCTGGTACTCGGGCCAGTCGGCGGGAATCGCGGTGCCGCGCAGCTTTCCGCGTGCAGCGAGGGCGACGGACTCGTCACCGAGCGGATTTACCCCCGGCCCCTTCGCGAGCGAATGCGCCATGAGAACGTGCAGACACTTCACCCGGTCCGGCATGCCGCCGCCGGTGAAGTCCGTTCCCAGGGAATCGATTTCATTGCGTTCCGCGAGGTAGGACTCGTGTGCGGCACGGTAGGCTGCGGCCAACTCCGGGTCGGTGGCCAGGCGCTCGGTCATCTCGCGCATCACGCCGGCCGACTCCTGCCGGCTGGCCTCTGCGGTCAGACGCGGGTCGGTCAGGTAGTAGAGGGTGGGGAAGGGCGTGCCGTCCGGCAGCCGGGGGGCGGTCTTCACGACGCCGGGCTGGCCGTCCGGGCTGCGGTACGCGATCTCGAGGACGCCCCGTGGGACACGACCCAGCTGGGCCTCCACCGCGTCGAGGTCTTCCTGGGGGACGGACGATTCGCTCACCCGGTGGGTACTCCTGGTTCTTCTGGGGCGGGTGCCGGCACCACGGGGGCCTCCGGCGGTGTCTCTGTTTCGGCCTCGGCGACGGGCGCGGGTTCGGTGAGCCGCTGCCACAGGTCGCTGTGCCAGGCGCCGGTCGACGGCGGCGGCGGGGGCGCGTCCTTCTTCGGCGGCTGCCAGTCCCCGGGCAACTGCACCTTGTAGGGCGTCTCACCGGGGCGGACCAGGCCGAGTCGCTCGCGGCCCTGCGTGGCGATCCACGCGGGATCCTCGATCTGTTCCTTCTGTCGGCGCAGCTGGTCCAGTTGCTGTTCGAGCGCCACCTGCTCGGAGGCGAGCCGATCGGCCTCCGCACGCTGCGTGAGATACGTGCGCAACGGCATCGCGAGCGTGAGCGCGAGAGCGCAGATCACGACGCCGAGGATGACGGCGCGGCCGGTCGACAGACCGAAGAAGGTGCGCTCGGGCTGCGCCTGCGCCGACCGGCGTCCCGCGCCCGCCCGCCTGGAGCGGACACGGGAGCCGGTGGCGTGCGAAGGTCCGGCCGCGTCGCCGCCCGCATCGAGTGGGCTCGACGCGTCGGGGGCGACACGTCCGGTCGCGGTAGTGGTGCCGACCCGGTTGCGGCGGGGCCTACGAGAGCCCTGCCCGGTCCCGGCACCGTGGCGCTCGGGGCGTCCTCCCGGGGAGGGACGACCCGACCGCGACCTACCGCGCTGACTCATCGGCGTGCTTACGCCTCGAAGGCGAAGCGCGGGAACGCCAGCTCGCCGGCGTAGCGGGCGGCGTCGCCCAGGCTCTCCTCGATGCGGAGCAGCTGGTTGTACTTCGCGACGCGCTCGCTGCGGGCGGGGGCACCGGTCTTGATCTGGCCGCTGCCGACCGCAACGGCCAGATCGGCGATCGTGGTGTCCTCGGTCTCACCGGAACGGTGGCTCATCATCGTCTTGTAGCCGCTGCGGTGGGCCAGGTCGACGGCATCCAGCGTCTCGGTGAGCGTGCCGATCTGGTTGACCTTCACCAGGAGTGCGTTCGCGGCGCCCTTGGCGATGCCCTCCTCGAGGCGCTCCGGGTTGGTGACGAACAGGTCGTCGCCCACGAGCTGGATCTTGTTGCCGATCTGCTCGGTCAGCGCCACCCAGCCGGCCCAGTCGTCCTCGCTCAGCGGATCCTCGATCGAGACCAGCGGGAACTGCGTCAGCAGCTCGGCGTAGAACGCGCCCATCTCCTCGGCGGTACGGATCTTGCCCTCGAACTTGTAGCCGGTGCCGTCGGTGTAGAACTCGGTGGCGGCGACGTCGAGTGCGAGTGCGATGTCGGTACCCAGCTTCAGGCCGGTCTTGGCGACGGCCTCGCTGATCAGGTCCAGCGCTTCCTTGGTCCCCGCGACGTCGGGAGCGAAGCCACCCTCGTCACCGAGGCCGGTGGACAGGCCCTTGGCCTTGAGCACCGACTTGAGCGAGTGGTACACCTCGGCACCCCAGCGCAGCGACTCCTTGAAGGTCGGCGCACCGATCGGCGCGACCATGAACTCCTGGACGTCGACGCCGGTGTCGGCGTGCGCGCCACCGTTGAGGATGTTCATCATCGGGACCGGCAGCACGTGGGCGTTGGGGCCACCGACGTAACGGAACAGCTCCAGGCCGGAGGACTCTGCACCGGCGCGGGCCACGGCGAGCGACGCGCCGAGAAGCGCGTTGGCGCCCAGGCGGGACTTGTCGGGGGTTCCGTCGGCGTCCAGCAGAGCCTGGTCGACGGTGCGCTGCTCGGTGGCGTCCAGGCCGATGATGGCCGGTGCGATCTCACCGAGGACGGATTCGACGGCCTTCTGGACACCCTTGCCCAGGTAACGGTCGCCGCCGTCACGCAGTTCGACGGCCTCGTGCTCACCGGTGGACGCGCCGGAGGGAACGGCGGCCCGGGCGAAGCTACCGTCCTCGAGCAGCACCTCGACCTCAACCGTGGGGTTGCCACGGGAATCGAGGATCTCGCGAGCTCCGACCTGCTCAATGATGGCCACGAATGGTTCTCCTTCGGCGGCTTCGTACGGCTGCTGCGGACAGCGGATCGAGCCGGTCCGGGCAGCAGCAACTGGGTTGTCTACGGGCAAGCGACCACGCTGAGTCGCCGGATGCATAGTGCCAGGTCTGAGCCTAGCGGGAGTAACCGACTCCCGCCTCCAGGCACGCCCGTCGCGCAGGTCACCTCCGCACTCCCACCGAGTACGCAGCCGCGCGGTCGCGGACGTCGCGCAGATACTCCCCCGACAGGTTGTAGGCCATGAGGGCGGCGGTCCACCCGTCCGCAGTGGTGAGGTCGCCACCGCGCGCACACAGGTACCGCGCTGCGGTGAGGGCTGCGTCGTCGATGTTGTCGGGGTCGACCACACCGTCACCGTTGGCGTCGACGCCCCAGCGCGCCCACGTCTCCGGGATGAACTGGAGCGGACCCATGGCACGGTCGTGGGTGGCGTCGCCGTCCATCGCGCCGCCGTCGGTATCGGGGATCTCGGCGACTCCGGGCGAGCCGTCGAGCGGGATACCTCGAATCGGCGGGCTCACCTGCCCGTCCTCGCCGACGCTCGAGCCGCGATACGTGCCGTGCTTGCTCTCGACGGCCGCGATCCCCGCGAGTGTCGTCCATCCGATGCCACAGTCGGGCTTGGTCGCGGCCATCACTGCGGCCGCGTACCCGTAGGCCTCGAGCGCGGTAGGCGAGATTGCCAGCGCGTCCGACAGGGATGCCGCCCACTCCCCCAGTCCGGCCGCAGTCCGACCGGGCCCGTTGATGTCGATCGGCGGCGTCGGCGCACCCGGTCCCGGCGGGACGCCCTCCGGGATCTCGATGCGGGGCTTGCGCTGGTCCAGCTCGTCCAACCCGACCGCGAGGACCACCACCGCGACGCCCACGAGGACGGACGACGCCACGACCAGGAACGTGCGCAGCGGACGCCGGCGCTTGGGTGGCGGGTACGTCGGCGCGGGTGATCCGTAGGACCGCCCCGTAGCGGCCCTCGGCGCGGTTGCGCGGGTTGCGGCTTCTCTCGTCACGGCATCCATCATCCAGAACCGCGCGGTCGCGACGTCGGGCGAATCGGGACCAAAGCCCCATTCCAGACAAAAAGCACCAGGTCAGGGGTGGTTTTTGTCCAATGTCGGGGGCTGCTACTTTCGGCGTGGTCCTTCGAGGTTCGGCTTGCCTTGCCTTGCCTTCCGTTCGCGCCGTCCCGACCCGTAGCAGGAGCCCAGAGTGTCAGTCCTCGCCGCCGGTGCCGCCGCGCCGTCCATCGCGACCCAGCTGTTCGGCAGTGGCCTGATCGGGGTGCGCGAGGGACTCGAGACCGGCATCGTCGTGATGATCCTGGTCGCCTTCCTGGTGAAGTCCGAGCGCCGCGACGCCCTCGGATGGGTATGGGTCGGCGTCGGCGCCGCCGTCGCGATGGTCGTCGCAATCTTCGTCGGCATCCACTTCGGCACCTCCACCGTCACCGGCACGGCCGCCGAACTCATCAGCGGCCTGGCGTCGCTCGTCGCGGTCGCGATCGTCACCGCGATGGTCCTGTGGATGCGCACCGCCGCGGCGTCGATGTCGGGGCACCTGCGCGCCGGGCTGGACCGGGCGCTCGCCGTCGGCCCGGTCGCCGTCGCGACGATGGCCTTCTTCGCCGTCGGCCGCGAGGGCGTCGAGACCGCTCTCCTCCTCGTCGGCTACGCCGAGAACGCGGCCGGAAGCTCGTGGCCGCTCGTCGGACTGCTGCTCGGCATCGCGGTCGCGGCCGCCCTGACCGTGCTGCTGTACGTCGGCGCGGTCCGCATCGACTTCGCCCGCTTCTTCCGCTACACCGGCGCGTTCCTCGTCGTCGTCGCGGCCGGCATCCTCGCGTACGGCGTGCGCGCACTGCAGATCGCCGGGTGGCTGCCCGGCGGATCGACGCTCGCGTTCGACATCTCGTCCGTGTTCGACACGTCCAGCTGGTACGGCACGGTCCTGCAGGGCATCTTCAACTTCCGCCCCGATCCCACCGTTCTCCAGGTGATCGCGTGGGTGGCGTACCTCGCGATCGTGATGCCGCTCTTCCTCCGCCCGGTGAAGCCGAAAGCCGCAGCACCGCAGGCCGCTCCGGGACCGACCGACTCCGAACTCAACGCTTCCCGATGACCGTCACCCGAAAGGTTCCGCTCGTGCGTCGTACCACCTCCGCGCTCGCCCTGCTCGCGATCGCCCCCCTCGCCCTCGCGGCGTGCACGTCCAAGTCGACCGCGGACGCCGAGGCGATCACGGTGACCGCCACCGACTCCACCTGTGACATCTCGGGCAACTCGGCGGAGACCGGCAACACCACGTTCTCCATCACCAACAACGGTTCCAAGGTCACCGAGTTCTACGTCTTCGGCGCCGGCGATCGAGTGATGGGCGAGGTCGAGAACGTCGGCCCCGGTCTGACCCGCCAGCTCATCGTCAACCTCGCCGAGGCCGGGACCTACCACACCGCGTGCAAGCCGGGCATGGTCGGCAACGGCATCCGATCCGAATTCGTCGTCACGGGCGACTCCGTCGCCGCGACCGACCAGGACGGCCGCCTCACCGAGGCCGCCGACGGCTACAAGCGTTACGTCGACAGCCAGCTCACCGCGCTGCAGGAGACGGTCACCGCGTTCGTGGCGTCGCTCAAGGCCGGCGACCTGGCCGCCGCGAAGGCCCAGTACCCGCTGACCCGTACGTACTACGAGCGCATCGAGCCCATCGCCGAGAGCTTCCCCGACGACCTCGATCCGCGCATCGACCTGCGCGAGGTCGACGTCGAGCCCGGTTGGAACTGGACCGGCTTCCACCGCCTCGAGAAGGACCTGTGGGTCCAGGGCCTGCAGCCCGACACCAACGCGATCGCCGACCAACTCGTCGCCGACATCCAGGAGCTCGCCGACGGTGTCGCGGCTCCCGACTTCGTCGTCGACCCGATCCAGGTGGCCGGCGGCGCCCAGACACTGCTCGACGAGATCGCCCGCACCAAGATCACCGGCGAGGAGGACATCTTCTCGCACACCGACCTGTACGACTTCCAGGCCAACGCCGACGGTTCGCAGGCCGCGATCGCGTCGCTGCGTCCGATCCTCGACGACCGCAACCCGGAACTCGCCGCCCGCATCGACCAGCGTTTCGCAGACCTCGATGCCGAACTCGCACAGTTCCGCCAGGGCGACGGATTCGTCTCCTACGAGACGGTGACCGAGCCGCAGCGTCAGGCGCTGTCCCAGAAGATCGATGCGTTGTCCGCCGAAGTGAGCCAGGTGCAGGGTGTCGTCGCAGGACAGTAACTCCCGGAACGACAACCAGTCGGACGACACCCGCCGGGCCGAATCGCGTCCAGGACTGTCCCGCCGGCGTCTCTTCGGCGCCGTCGGGGCCGGCGCGGTCCTCGCCGGCGCGGGTGCGGCGGTGGGCCGCCTGTCGGCCCCCGAGGCCGCGGCATCGACCTCCGAAGTGGTGCCCTTCCGGGGTATCCATCAGGCCGGAATCGTCACGGCCGCACAGGATCGCATGCACTTCGTCGCGTTCGACGTCATCACCGACTCGCGTGACGAACTGGTGGCGATGTTGAAGAAGTGGACCGAGATGGCCGCGCGGATGACCGCCGGCGAGGAGGCCGCCGCGGACGGTGCCGTCGGCGCCGGCGAATACAACCCGCCCACCGATACCGGTGAGGCACTGGACCTGCACGCCTCGAAGCTCACGCTCACGATCGGGTTCGGACCGTCTCTGTTCGACGCGAACGGTAAGGACCGATTCGGGATCGCGGACAGGAAGCCGGCGGCGCTCGCCGACCTGCCCAAGTTCACCGGAGACGCGCTCGAGCCGGCCCGCTCCGGCGGCGACATCGCGATCCAGGCCTGCGCCGACGACCCGCAGGTGGCGGTGCACGCGGTGCGCAACCTGGCCCGCGTCGGCTTCGGTGTGGTGGCGGTGCGGTGGTCGCAGCTCGGATTCGGGCGCACGTCCTCGACGTCGACGACCCAGGCGACGCCTCGAAACCTGTTCGGGTTCAAGGACGGAACACGGAACATCAAGGCCGAGGACCCCGCGGCGCTGTCGGAGTTCGTGTGGGTGGATCCGCAGGACGACCAGGCATGGATGGCGGGTGGCTCGTACCTGGTGGCCCGCCGCATCCGGATGCTGATCGAGCCGTGGGACCGCACCACGCTGCACGAACAGGAGCGGGTGTTCGGCCGGACCAAGGGCACCGGCGCACCGCTGGGCCGCAAGGACGAGTTCGACGATCTGCAGCTGGGCGCCAAGGGCGCCGGCGGGAAGCTCGTGATCGACAAGGACGCACACGTTCGGCTCGCGTCGGCCGAGGAGTTGAACGGCATCCAGATCCTGCGCCGCGGCTACAACTTCACCGACGGCACAGACGGTTTCGGCCATCTCGACGCCGGCCTGTTCTTCATCGCGTACTGCCGCGACCCGCAGAAGCAGTTCGTGCCGATGCAACAGAACCTCGCCCGCAACGACGCACTGAACGAGTACATCAAGCACGTCGGCTCCGCCGTGTTCGCGGTGCCGCCGGGTGTCGGTGACGGCGACTACTGGGGATCGACGCTGTTCGAGGCGTGACGCGCAACGCACGACTGATACAACGCACGACTGATAGAGTGCCGGCCATGGACATCGAGGTCGACAGAATCTAGCCACCGGACTGCCGGTGGCGTAGCCGCTCCGGCGCGGACCGCGCCCAGGCTGACGACCCATGCCCATTCCAGGGCGCCCATCCCCGGCACTTCCGGCTCGCGCCGATCACGTTCTCCCGTGTGCGCAGCGATGTCGACCTACTCGTGCGACGCATGCTCGCCCCTCCGGGCGACCCCTCGTGATCGGTCGTTCCCTCAGCCCCGCTGATCAGCAACCTTTCACGAAAGAGACGGCAACACATGAGTGCCTCCGCAATCACTTTGAGAGACATCACCTTCGAATGGCCCGACGGCACCGTCGCGCTCGACCGCGTCAGCGGCACCTTCACCACGGGCCGCACCGGACTCGTCGGTCGGAACGGAGCCGGCAAGTCCACCCTGCTCCGACTGATCGCAGGACTGCTACGGCCCTCGTCGGGGCGTATCGACACGGTCGGCGAGGTGGGCTATCTACCGCAGACGCTGACCGCCCGAAAGGACTCGACCGTCGCCGAACTCCTGGGCATCGACAGGATCGTCGAAGCCCTCCGGGCCATCGAGTCCGGAGACCCCGATCCGCGCCACTTCGACACCGTCGCCGACGACTGGGACATCGAGGCGCGCGCCGACGAGTCGCTGCACGAGATCGGGTTCACCACAGTCGATCTCGATCGCCGAGTCGACACGCTCTCCGGAGGTGAGGCCATGCTCATCGCCATTACCGGCCTCCGAATCCGGCGCACCCCGGTCACCCTGCTCGACGAGCCGACCAACAACCTCGACCGGCCCACGCGCGCACGTCTCGCGCAGATGATCGACAACTGGACCGGAACACTCGTCGTCGTCAGCCACGACCTGGAACTGCTCGAACACATGGACGCCACCGCAGAGTTGTACGACAGCCGGATCGAGGTGTTCGGCGGTCCGTACAGCGCGTGGAAGGAGCATCGTGAACAGGAGCAGGCGGCCGCCGTGCAGGCCGCGCGCTCCGCCGACCAGGCGCTCAAGGTCGAGAAGCGCCAGAGGATCGAAGCCGAGACGAAGCTGGCCCGTCGCGAACGGACGGCGAAGAAGACCCAGAAGGACGGCGGTATCCCGAAGATCCTCGCCGGAAATCGCGCGAGCAAGGCGCAGGCTTCCGCGGGGGCGATGCGCGGGACGCTCGACGACAAGGTCGAGAGCGCCAAGGCCGCGGCCGATGCGGCCGCCAGACGGGTTCGGGAAGACGAGCACATCCATCTCACGCTGCCCGACCCGGATGTGCCACGGAGTCGACGCATCGCCGAGTTCCATGACGGCGAACGCACCATCGTCGTGCAGGGCCCGGAGAGAATCGCGCTCGTGGGCCCCAACGGGGCCGGCAAGTCCACGCTTCTCGACCATCTCCTCCGGGGCACCGAGGGCGACCCGGGCCGAGTGCGCGGCGCGTTGCTCACCGAGCGGGTCGGCTATCTGCCACAGCGACTCGACAACCTCGACGAGACGCGGAGCGCACTCGAGAACGTGCAGGACGTCGCAACCGGAACCTCGTCCGGCACGATCCGGAACCAACTCGCCCGTCTCTTGATCCGCGGCAGCGCGCCCGATCGCCCGGTCGCGACGTTGTCCGGCGGTGAACGCTTCCGAGTCTCACTCGCCAAACTGCTACTGGCTGAGCCACCCGCACAATTGTTGATCCTCGACGAGCCGACGAACAACCTCGACATCACCAGCGTCGAGCAACTCGCCGAGGCGCTCGACAGCTACCGCGGCGCGATGATCGTCGTCAGCCACGACTACGAGTTCCTCGGCAAGATCGGGGTGGACGTCACGATCGAACTCGACGCGCACGGCCGAATCACGGTTCATCACAACGGTTTCCCGGAATGATCCAGGGTCAACTACTCCAGTAGGTCCGCCACGCGTCACCGTCGAGTCCGCCCCATGCGACCCCGTCCGCGTGCGCGGCGGACTCGGCGGCGCGGATCCGGGCGACGAACCGCAGTGTCGCCTTGCGCAGTTCGTCCTCGGCGCTGGTGTCGCCGCCCAGCCGCACCACCCACAGTTCGTCGGGCACCAACTCGTCCGGCAGTCCCGCCTTGCGTGCCCGCGAGATCACCTTCTCGGCGAGCGCCAGGGCGGGCTGCTGCAACGCGATGCCGTCGATGCAGGATTCGCGGGCCTTCTCGGCCGCCTTGCGGGCCTCCCACGCGCGTTCCTGCTCGGCGATGTCCACCGGGCCCGCGAGGTCGTCCGCGAGGTGGGGGCTGCGGTGAGCCAGCTTGGTCACGAGTGTGGCAGCCACGTCGTCGACCGTGAACTCGCCGGCGGCCTCCGCGATCCGGGAGTGGAACAGGACCTGCAGCAACAGGTCTCCGAGTTCCTCCCGGATCGCGACGGGATCGCCGGACTGGATCGCGTCGAGCAGTTCGTACGTCTCCTCGAGCAGATAGGGACGCAGCGAGTCGTGGGTCTGCGTCACCTCCCAGCCCCCGAAGCCCCACAGCTTGTCCATCACCAGGGCGGCCTCGACCACGGCATCGCCCGTGCGCCACTCGTCCTGGCGCTCGTCACCGGCAGTCATCTGCGTCAGACCCCGGCCTGCACGCCGGTGGCGGTACCGAGATCCACGGAGTCCGCCGCCTTCCCGTCCATCGCGAGGAGGAAGTTCGCGATGTACTGCAGCAGTTCGACGTCGCGCACCCGTTCGGCTCCGACGCCGCCCGAACCGGCACGCGGCAGCGGCATCTGCACCATCCCGGTAGTCGCCCGGTACTGCGCGCTCGGGTACATGCGCTTGAGCCGCAGCTGTTTCGAGTCCGGAAGTTGCATGGGCGAGATCTTGAGCTGGGTGCCGGTGACGGCCACTTCCTCGATGCCGTACTCGCGGCACAACAATCGGAGCTTCGCGACCGACACCAGCCGACCCACTTCCTCGGGGAGCGGACCGTAGCGGTCGACGAGTTCCTCGACGACCCCGGCGATCGCATCGGTGTCGGCTGCGGCAGCGAGCTTGCGATAGCCCTCGAGCCGGAGCCGATCGCTGGTGACGTAGTCGGGCGGGATGTGCGCGTCGACCGGAAGATCGATGCGCACCTCCTTGACCTCAGGCTCGGTGGTGACGGGCCGGCCGTCGGCGACTGCGCGATACGCCTCCACGGCCTCACCGACCAGCCGCACGTACAGGTCGAAGCCGACACCCGCGACGTGCCCCGACTGCTCGGCGCCCAACACGTTTCCGGCGCCGCGGATCTCGAGATCCTTCATCGCGACGGCCATGCCGGCGCCGAGGTCGGAGTTCTGCGAGATCGTGGCGAGCCGGTCGTACGCCGTCTCGGTGAGCGGCTTCTCCGGCGGGTACAGGAAGTACGCGTACCCGCGCTCACGACTACGGCCGACGCGGCCGCGCAACTGGTGCAGCTGCGACAGGCCCAGCGAATCGGCCCGTTCCACGATGAGCGTGTTGGCATTCGAGATGTCGAGGCCGGTCTCGATGATCGTGGTGCAGACCAGGACGTCGAACTCGCGCTCCCAGAACCCCTGCACGGTCTTCTCGAGGGTCTCCTCGTTCATCTGCCCGTGCGCGACGACGACCCGAGCCTCGGGAACCATCTCGCGGATCCGCTTGGCCGCCTTGTCGATCGAGCTGACCCGGTTGTGGACGTAGAACACCTGACCGTCGCGCAGCAACTCGCGCCGGATGGCCGCGGCCACCTGCTTGTCCGCGTACGCACCGACATACGTGAGGATCGGGTGCCGCTCCTCGGGCGGCGTGAGAATCGTCGACATCTCCCGGATGCCGGCCATGCTCATCTCGAGCGTTCGCGGGATCGGGGTGGCCGACATGGTGAGCACGTCGACGTGCGTGCGCAGCGCCTTGATGTGCTCCTTGTGCTCCACACCGAACCGCTGCTCCTCGTCGACGATCACGAGACCGAGGTCCTTCCAACGGACACCGGTCTGCAGCAGTCGGTGGGTACCGACCACGATGTCGATCTCGCCGTCGGCCAGCTGCGCGATGATCTCCTTGGACTCGGCGGCATCGGTGAACCGGGACAGGCCCCGCACCTTCACCGGAAAGTTCGCCATCCGCTCGGAGAACGTCTGCAGGTGCTGCTGTGCGAGCAGCGTCGTCGGCACCAGCACCGCGACCTGCTTGCCGTCCTGCACGGCCTTGAAGGCGGCACGGACCGCGACCTCCGTCTTGCCGTAGCCGACGTCGCCGATCACGACGCGATCCATCGGGACCGGCTTCTCCATGTCGGCCTTCACCTCGTCGATGACGGTCAACTGGTCGTGGGTCTCGGTGAATGCGAACGCGTCCTCCATCTCCTTCTGCCACGGGGTGTCCGGACCGAACGCGTGACCCGGCGCCGCCTGGCGGGCCGCGTACAGCTGCACCAGCTCGCCGGCGATCTCCCGGACAGCCTTGCGCGCCTTACGTTTCGTGTTCTGCCAGTCCGAGCCGCCCAGCTTCGACAGCGCGGGCATCTCGCCGCCGACGTAACGGGAGAGCTGATCGAGCGACTCCATCGGCACGAACAGCCGGTCTCCCGGATGGCCGCGCTTGCTGGCGGCGTACTCGATGACGAGGTACTCGCGGCGGGCCCCGCCGATGGTGCGCTCGACCATCTCGACGAAGCGGCCTATGCCGTGCTGGTCGTGCACCACCATGTCGCCGGCGGTGAGCGCGAGCGGATCGACCTGGTTGCGCCGTTTGGCCGGCATCTTCTTGCCGTCACCGGCGGCGGCCACCCGATTGCCGGTCAGGTCGGACTCGGTGACGATCACCAATCCGGGGACCCCGGCCGCGTCGTCACCCGGCAGCACGATGCCTTCGTGCAGCGACCCACGCAGGACCTGGACGAGTCCGCGGGCCGGCTCGGCACCCGGCGCGAGCTCGCCGGCCGGGACGTCGGCCTCCTTGAGTCGCTCGAGCACGCGGTGGGCCGTGCCCGAACCGGCGACGACCACCACCGCGCGTCCCCCGGTGGTCACGTGCGCCCGCAGGTTCACGAACAGCATCGACAGCAGCTCTTCGGACCCGCGCACCTCGGGCGCCGACTGCACCGGAAGGACGAGCTCGTCTTCGCTGCCCGACGCCAGCGGACTGATCGTCCACCACGGACGGCCCTGCGCCTCGGCGTTCTCTCGCACCTGACGCAGCGACCGGTACGCGGACGCTCCCAGGTCGATGCCGCCGCCGAGCACCGACGTGTCGATGGGCGCGGCCCCGCCGATCGATGCCGCCGTCCACGACGCCTCGAGAAACTCCTGCCCGGTGCGCACGAGATCGGTGGCGCGGGTCCGGATTTTCTCCGGATCACACAGCAGCACATGGGTCTCGCGCGGCAGCACCTCGGTGAGCAGCTGCAGCTCGCCGGGCTGCAGTAGCGGCAGCAATGCCTCCATGCCCTCGACCGGGATACCGGCCGAGAGTTTGTCGAGCATCTCGACCAGAGCCGCGTCGGCGGGGTTCTCGGTGGCCAGCTGCGCGGCGCGGTCGCGCACCGCTTCCGTCAGCAGCAGTTCACGGCACGGCGGCGCGACCACCGTGCTGAGCTCGAGTTCCGGCAGCGAACGCTGGTCCGCGACCGAGAACGCCCGCAGTTCGGTGACCTCGTCGCCCCAGAACTCGACGCGCACCGGATGATCCGACGTGGGCGGGAAGACGTCGAGAATGCCGCCGCGCACCGCGAACTCGCCGCGCTTGCCGACCATGTCGACGCGGGTGTATGCGAGTTCCGCGAGACGCGAGACCAGTTCGCCGAAGTCGTGTTCGGATCCGATCCGCAGGACGACCGGCTCGATGTCGCCGAGCCCGGGCGCCATCGGCTGCACCAGCGAGCGCACGGTCGTGACGATCACCCGCAGCGGCGGGCCGTAGTCGGCCTCGTCGGGACACGCGAGACGCCGCAGCACCTGCAGGCGGCGACCGACGGTGTCCGCGCTCGGCGAGAGCCGCTCGTGCGGCAGCGTCTCCCACGACGGGAACTGCGCGACGCCGTCCCCGAAGATCTCCTGCAACTCGGTGGTGAGGTCGTCGGCCTCACGTCCGGTAGCGGTCACCAGCAACAACTGGGTGCGGTCGGCGAGCGCGGCGGCGACGAACGGGCGCGCCGCGACCGGGGCGACGATGTCGACACCGGTACGTCCGACGCTGTCCTGCACCCGGCCGATCGCGCCGTCCGCGAGCGCCGTCGACGCGAGACCCGCGAGAGGCGTGGCCGCGGCGCCAGGGGCCGAAGAGTTATCTGAAGTGGACACGGAAGACAACGACGGCGCTCCTGATGTCGTGAAATGCAGACCGTTCGATTCTAGGCGTGCCCACCGACACCGGGCCGGGCACCCGACCCCGCCGCCCGGTCGTCCCTCACTGCCCGAGTTGCGGGTCGGCCTCGAGGTTGGTCAGGCCGTTCCAGCACAGGTTCACCAGGTGTGCGGCGACCACCTCCTTGGACGGGGTGCGGTCGTCGAGCCACCACGTCGCGGTGGTCGCGACCATGCCGACGAGCGCCTGCGCGTACAGCGGCGCGAGGTCGGGATCGAGTCCGCGGCGCGCGAAGTCGCCGGCGAGAATGTGGCCGACCTGCCGGACCGCCTCGTTGAGCAGGCTCGAGTAGGTGCCGTCGTCGGCGGCGACCGGCGAGTCCCGGACCAGGATCCGGAAGCCGTCGGTGCGTTCCTCGACGTAGGTGAGCAGCGCCAGCGCGACCCGTTCGACCCGGATCCGGGAGCGATTCTGGGTGAGCGACGACGTGATCATCTCGAGCAGCGTCGACATCTCCCGATCGACGACGACGGCGTACAACCCTTCCTTGCCGCCGAAGTGTTCGTAGACGACGGGCTTCGACACGTTCGCCCGCGCCGCGATCTCCTCGATCGATGCCGCCTCGTATCCGCGTTCGGCGAACAGCGCCCGGCCGATCTCGATCAACTGCTCGCGGCGTTGGGTTCCCGTCATCCGCGTCCGGGGGGCACGCTCGGTGGTCCGGTCCTCCCGCGATGGTCGTGACACTGGGGTCCACCGTCCTTTCCGACACGCCGCGTCGCGCACACTCGGCGCTGGTAGAGGCCACCCTATAGCCCGGTCGCCGAGGAATTTGTCCGGCGGTTCGACGCACGGCGCGTCGGCATGCGAGGATCGTTCCCGCGTATCCGGGCGTCATCCCGGCGCGCGGTAATCCGCCGTAGTGTAATGGCAGCACCTCTGATTTTGGTTCAGATAGTTCAGGTTCGAGTCCTGGCGGCGGAGCCCTTCGGATCCTTCTCACCCCACGCCTGCGAGCGCTGTGATCCTCCACACAACCCACTGACCGTTCGGTTCGGAGTTGTTACTCCCCCGTTAACTTCCCGGCCTGTTCGCGGGCGCCGGAGCGGTTCGCCGGACACCCGACGGGGGCCGTGGTTAATCTCGGACACGTTGCCTTCGCGGGTTCGACTCGCGATATTCTCTTCCGGAACGTGCGCGACCGTCGGGCCGCGCGAGCGGCTAAGCGTAGATCGACTTCGAGGGAGCTTCATGCCACCGCAGACCGCCGTCATCGTCCTTGCTGCCGGCGCCGGGACGCGAATGCGGTCGAAGAACCCCAAGGTGCTGCACACCCTGGCCGGGCGCTCGATGCTCTCGCACGCACTGCATGCCGCGGCCGGCATCGAACCCACCGAGCTGGTCACCGTCATCGGCCACGATCGTGACGCCGTGGGCGCTGCGGTGGACGAGGTCGCCAAGGATCTGGGACGCGCCGTCGCCACCGCCGTCCAGCACGAACAGAACGGCACCGGCCACGCCGTCGGTTGTGGACTGACCGCGCTCCCCGACGACTTCGACGGCACAGTTCTCGTCACCGCCGCCGACGTCCCGCTCCTCGACAGCGACACACTGCGCGCCCTCATCGAGACGCACACCGCCGAGCCCGCCGCCGCGGTGACCGTGCTCACCTCCACGGCAACCGATCCCACCGGGTACGGCCGGATCCTGCGGACCACCGACGGCGAGGTCGCCGCGATCGTCGAGCAGGCCGACGCCACCGAGGCGCAGCGGGCGATCACCGAGGTCAACTCCGGCGTGTACGCGTTCGACGCCGCCACCCTGCGCGGTGCCCTGTCGTCGCTGAGCGCCGACAACGCCCAGGGCGAGCTGTACCTCACCGACGTGATCGCGATCGCCCGGTCGGCCGGGAAAACCGTTCGCGCGCAGCACATCGCCGACGACCTGCTCGTAGCCGGAGCCAACGACCGCGTGCAGCTCGCCACCCTCGCAGCCGAACTCAACCGCCGCATTCTCGAACGCCACATGCGCGCCGGGGTCACCGTCGAGGACCCGTCCAGCACCTGGATCGACGTCGACGTGACGATGGAGCGTGACGTGACGCTGCGTCCCGGCGTGCAGTTGCGTGGAGCCACGCACGTCGCCGAGGACGCGGTCGTCGGACCCGACAGCACACTCACCGACGTCACCGTCGGCGCGGGCGCATCGGTGATCCGCACGCACGGCGAATCGGCCCGGATCGGACCGGACGCCACCGTCGGCCCGTACACGTACCTGCGGCCGGGCACGATCCTCGGCGTGGCCGGCAAGCTCGGTGCGTTCGTGGAGACGAAGAACGCCGACATCGGCGCGCACTCGAAGGTGCCGCACCTGACGTACGTCGGCGACGCGACCATCGGCGATCACAGCAACATCGGAGCATCCAGCGTCTTCGTCAACTACGACGGCGTGAACAAGAGCCGGACCGTCGTCGGTTCGCATGTTCGGACCGGATCCGACACCATGTTCGTCGCCCCGGTCCGTGTCGGCGACGGCGCGTACACGGGTGCAGGTACCGTCCTGCGCACCGACGTGCCTCCGGGGGCGCTCGCCGTCTCGGGCGGCAAGCAACGAAACATCGAGGGCTGGGTCCAGCGCAACCGACCCGGTACCCCCGCTGCCGACGCAGCGGCTCGAGCAGCCCAGCAAGACACCGATTCGAAGGATGGCGAAGACCAGTGAGCGCGATATCCAGCGACGTGCAGAAGAACTTGATGCTCTTCTCGGGCCGCGCACACCCCGAGTTGGCCGAGCAGGTGGCCAAGGAACTGGACATCAAGGTCACGCCGCAGACGGCTCGTGACTTCGCGAACGGCGAGATCTTCGTCCGCTTCGAGGAGTCCGTCCGTGGATCGGACGCGTTCGTGCTCCAGAGCCACCCGGCGCCGCTGAACCAGTGGATCATGGAGCAGCTGATCATGATCGACGCTCTCAAGCGTGGATCGGCCAAGCGCATCACCGCTGTGCTGCCGTTCTACCCGTACGCCCGTCAGGACAAGAAGCACCGCGGCCGCGAGCCCATCTCGGCCCGTCTCATCGCCGACCTGCTCAAGACGGCCGGTGCCGACCGCATCATCACCGTCGACCTGCACACCGATCAGATCCAGGGCTTCTTCGACGGCCCGGTCGACCACATGCACGCCCTCGGCCAGCTCGCTCAGTACGTCCGCGAGAACTACGGCACCGAGAACATCTGCGTGGTCTCCCCCGACGCCGGCCGGGTGAAGGTCGCCGAGAAGTGGGCCGACGCCCTCGACGGCGCCCCGCTCGCGTTCGTGCACAAGACCCGCGACCCGTTGGTTCCGAACCAGGTCAAGTCGAACCGTGTCGTCGGTGACGTGAGCGGCCGCACCTGCGTGCTGATCGACGACATGATCGACACCGGCGGCACGATCGCCGGCGCGGTCGAGGTGCTCAAGAACGCCGGCGCTGGCGACGTCATCATCGCGACCACGCACGGAGTGTTCTCCGATCCGGCTGCCGAGCGTCTCGCGAACTGCGGCGCCAAGGAGGTCATCGCGACCAACACGCTGCCGATCCCGGAAGAGAAGCGATTCCCGACGCTGACCGTGCTGTCCATCGCACCGCTGCTGGCGCGCACCATCCAGGAAGTGTTCGAGAACGGCTCGGTGACCTCGCTGTTCAACGGCATCGCCTAGACGTTCTGCAGACTACGCCCGTGCCCGTGCCCGGTCCGCGATTCGCGGCCCGGGCACGGGCGTAGTCTTTCCAAGTGTGTTCACCGGATTTTCGACGACCGCACTGGACTTCTACGAGGACCTCGAGGCCGACAACAGCAAGGCCTGGTGGACGTCCCACAAGTCCGTCTACGACACGGACGTTCGCGCCCCCATGGTCGAACTACTGTCCGTGCTGGAACCCGAGTTCGGTCCGGGTAAGGCCTTCCGGCCGTATCGTGACGTCCGTTTCTCGAAGGACAAGTCCCCCTACAAGACCCACCAGGGCGGCTTCGTCGAGTCCTGTCCCGGCGTCGGCTTCTACGTCCAGATCGACGCCTCGGGCCTGTTCGTCGCCGGTGGGCACTACTCACACACCCCCGAGCAACTCGCGCGCTACCGCGCGGCGGTCGACGACGACCGGCACGGACGCACGCTCGAGCGGTTGGTCCGCAAGATCGAGAAGGCGGGATTCGAGATCGGCGGCGACCGTCTGGCCACCCGTCCGCGTGGCGTCTCCCCGGGTCATCCGCGCATCGAACTGATGCGGCACCGGTCGCTCACGGCCGGACTGAACTACGGCTGCCCCGACTGGCTGGGCACACCCGAGGCGGCCGACCGGATCCGCTCGGCGTGGGCTTCGATGCGGCCTCTCGTGGAGTGGTTCACCGACGTCTTCGGCGCTCACGGCTGACACCTCCGGTAGATCTCACGGGAGCGGAGAACTCGTGTGCCACAAGCCTTTGCCGACGTCGAGGGCGACCGAACATGAGTTTGGTCACGCCCGCGGAGAAGATTGGACCTCGGTGTAGCCGGACGCGAACGGGTGCCCTATTCTGGCTCCTCGTGATCGACGCGCAGACCCTGCAAAACCCCGCCGCCGCCTCTGTTGTTCCGAATCCTCAGCCGGTTCGCCGTTGGACTCCCGGGTCGTGCGTGTGGTGCGGAAGCGATGATTCGATCGAGGAGTTCCGCAACGAGCCCCGGTGCGGTGTGTGCCGCGAGCACGAGACCGTGATCGACGAGGCCCGCAAGTTCATGGGCATGTACGGCCTGCGTCCGATCGGCGGCACCCTCCAGTCCGACGACGAGGAGGAGCGCGAGTGGCGCGTGGGCGCCCGCGATGCGCGTGCCGCCCTCAACCAGATCCGCCTGCCCGAGCCCCCGGACCCGGCCCTCGTCCGCAAGTCGATGCGCCCCAAGGCCGCTCGGATCGTCAAGGCCTTCGAGGCGGAATCCGCTCCGGCCCGCAAGGCGTCCGCTGCGCGCCCGCGTACGACGTCGGCACCGGCGCCGACACCCACCGCTGCCGTCGCTCCTGCGAAGAAGATCGATGTCGCGGCGCTCGAGCAGCGGGTCACCGGTCTGCTCGATCAGCTCACCAAGGTCGATTCGCAGATCGCGCTGGCCGAGGCCGCTCAGGGCCTCGCGGCCCGTGCTCGCCTCAACGACCTCAACGGGCAGAAGGCCACCATCCTGCGCACGCTCGCGGCGTTGGAGAAGGCGCGCCGCAGCGCAGGGGCGTAAGGCTCTCTCGACCATGCTGATCCGCGACGCCACCACTGGTGACCTGCCCGGAATCCTCGAGATCCACAACGAGGCGATCGCCAACTCGACGGCGATCTGGGACGAGACACTCGCCGATCTGGACGAGCGGCGCCGTTGGCTCGACGATCGTCGGGCCAACGGCTTCCCGGTGCTCGTCGCCGACGTCGACGGAGCAGTCGCGGGGTACGCCTCGTACGGGGTGTGGCGGGCCAAGAGCGGCTACCGATACACAGTCGAGAACTCGGTGTACGTCCACGTCGATCACCATCGGCGGGGCATCGCGACCGCGCTCATGACCGCGTTGATCGAGCGGGCCCGCGCCGGCGGGATCCACGTGATCGTCGCCAGCGTCGAATCGTCCAACACGACGTCCATCGCCCTGCACGAACGGTTCGGTTTCCGCATCGTGGCGCAGATGCCGGAGGTGGGACGCAAGTTCGGCCGCTGGCTGGACATGACGTACCTGCAGCTGACCCTCTAGACGCCCCGCACCGTCAGCGGCGCCGCGCACACACGAGAGCGAAGCGCTGATCGGCGTCCGTCCACGTCCGGATGTCCTCGAAGCCCGCGGCGACGAGTTCCGCGCTGATGCCGCTCAGCCGGAACTTGGCCGAGATCTCGGTACGCATCTGCTCCCCCGCCGCGAACCGCACCGCCAGCCCCAGGTCGGCCACGTGCACCGTCATGTCGGCGGTCGCCTCGAGACGCATCTCGATCCACTCGTCGACGGGATTCCACACTGCGACATGGCGGAAGCGGTCCAGGTCGAAGTCGGCGCCCAATTGTTTGTTCAACACCGACAGCACATTGAGGTCGAACTGCGCTGTGACACCGGCGGCGTCGTCGTAGGCGGGGACCAGTACGCGCGGATCGGTCACGAGTGCGACGCCGAGCAGGAGGTGCTCGCCGGATTCGAGAACACCGGCGATCTCCGCGAGGAACTGCTGCCGCTCGTCGGGAACGAGGTTGCCGAGTGTGCCGCCCAGGAAGGCGACCATCCGGCTGCCACCGCTGGGCAGATGCTGCAGCGACTGCGTGAAATCACCCACCACGCCGTGCACGTCGATCTCCGGGAACTCCGCGGCGATCCGGCGGGTGGCGTCCCGTAGCGCGCTCTCCGACACGTCCTGCGGCACATACTTCTCCAGCGTTCCCCGGGCGCCCAGCTCGTGTAGGAGGAGCCGCGTCTTGTCGGAGGAGCCCGATCCGAGTTCCACGAGGATCTGAGGCATGACGACGGCGGCGATCTCGCGGGCGTGCTCCTCGAGCAGCGCCCGCTCGGTCCGCGTCGGGTAGTACTCCGGAAGCCTCGTGATCCGCTCGAACAGTTCGCTGCCGCGCGCGTCGTAGAACCACTTCGGTGGCAGCCACTTGGGGGTTGCGGTGAGCCCACGCTCGGCGTCGGCCCGTAGTGCTGCGTTCAACTGCTCGGGCGTGATGTGTACTTCCAGGGTCGGTGCTCGCATACCTCTCCGATCTCCGTGGGTGTTCTCGGTCAACTCACAGGGCGCTCACAGGGGTGTTCACAGGGGCGTGACGATCAGGTGCCCCGGCCGGGCGGTGACGATGTGCCCGTCCGGGATCTCCCGCCACAGGTGGTTGTGGTCGAAAGGTTCGGAACTGAGGACCGCCCGGTCGTCGTCCACCAGCGCCGACAGCGAGTGATCCCAGGTGGTCGCCCACAGTTGGCGTCCGTCGCCGAGCAGCATGTTCAGCCGCGACCCCGGCGCCGCCTCCGCGACCGCGGACGTCACCTGCATCAGAGCGACCTCCGGGCTGTTGTCGCGCAGTGCGTGCCGAACCAGCGCCCACAGGAACACCGAGTCGGTGGGCGCCTCGAGTCTCAGCAGTTCCGAGACCGGCAGGCCGGCCGCAAGCCCCGTCATCGAGTCGGGCCACTGCTCGATACGACCGTTGTGGCTGAACGCCCAGTGCCCCGAGACGAAAGGCGCGCACGCACTGCGTTCGACGGGCATTCCGACGGTGGCGGAGCGGACGGCGGCCATCACCGCGTGCGAACGAACCGTCGAGAGCATCTCGGGTAGAGCAGGATCCGACCAGATCGGCATCGCGCACCGATACCGAGACAGCGTCGAACCCCACCAGGCGGCGCCGTAACCGTCGGCGTTGATGGTCCCACCGCCACGCATGTCCCGCGGCGACCACGACTGCCGCAGCAGGGAGAACTCTCCCGCCGCGATCACCTCGCGCACCGACCGGGTGGGCCCGAGATAGCCCAGGTGCCGGCACATCACACGTCCCTGGCGCAGCGGAATCCCGCGAAGATCTGCCGGCGGATCGGGTGATCCCAGTTGCGGAACGTCCCGCGGCAGGCCACGGGGTCGGTGCCGAACGATCCGCCCCGCAGCACGCGGTAGTCGCCGCCGAAGAACACCTCCGAGTACTCGCGGTACGGGAAGGCGGTGAATCCGGGGTACCCGGTGAAGCGCGACGACGTCCACTCCCAGACGTCCCCTATCAGCTGGAGCACCCCGACAGGGGACCGACCGGCCGGATACGATCCCACCGGGGCCGGGGCCAGATGACGTTGCCCCAGATTCGCCCGGGTGCGGTCGGGTTCCTCGTCGCCCCAGGGGAAACGCCGGGACCGTCCACTCGCGGGATGCCACCGCGCGGCCTTCTCCCATTCCGACTCGGTGGGCAACCGCTTGCCGGCCCACCGCGCGTAGGCGTCGGCCTCGAACCAGCACACGTGCATGACGGGCTCGTCTGCGGGCACGGGTTCGAGCACCCCGAACCGGTGCCGCCACCATCGACCGCTGCCGTCACCGGTCCAGAACTGCGGCGCCTCGAGACCCGATTCGCGATTGTGCTGCCAGCCCCGTTCACTCCACAGTTCCCGGCGCCGGTATCCGCCGTCGTCGATGAACTCCGCGTACTCCGCATTGCTGACCGGCACCGTGTCGATGGCGAACTCCGGAACGTGCACGCGGTGCGCGGGCCGCTCGTTATCGAGTGCCCAGGGGTCGTCCGACGTTCCCATCGTGAATTCGCCTGCCGGAATCACGGTCTCACGATCGGCGATCGGTGCGGCGGCCCTCGGGACATCCGGCGCGGTGAGCACCGCCTGCCCCTTCCGCAACTGATGGGTGGCGAGCATGGTCTCGTCGTGTTGCTGTTCGTGCTGCGCGATCATCGCGAAGGCGAACCCGTCGTGCTCGAGTCGACGTCCCCGGAACCTGCTCGCATCCAGCACGTCCCACGTCTTGTCCCGGACCTCACCGACGTACTTCCGGGCTTCGTCCGGGCCGAGGAGCGGGAGGGTCGGGCGGGTGGACCGGGCGTGTTTGAAGGCGTCGTACAGTTCGTCGATGTCGCGGCGGACCGGGTCCCGCCCACCCACATCGCGGATCAACCAGAGTTCCTCCTGGTTGCCGATGTGCGCGAGATCCCAGACGAGCGGGCTCATCAACGGCGAATGCTGGGCGATCAGATCCGAGTCGTCGACGCAATCCGTGAGGGTGTGGCTGCGATGCCGGGCTCTCAGTAGCGCGGATTCCAACTGCTCGCGAAGACCGGTCACGAACGCTCCCCCATCGGATTCTCGGCGCGCCGACATCGCGCCGACGCGGCCCCCAGCCCCGCGGCCAGGTTGCGATCCGACGCGAGGTCGGCCGCCAGTTCCGTCAATTGCACCGCAGCACGGCGCAGTTCACCGTCCGCGAGCCCGTACCGCGCCGCGTCGATCCAACGCCCCCGAGTATTCGCGGCTATCGCGGTGGCCGCATCCACGGCCTCACCCGATGCCAGCAACGCCTCGAGCGTGGCGATCGGCTGCCGCCACTGGTCGCCCGGCTGGGTGTCGAAGTAACGCACCTCCAGGTGGCCGACCGCCCGCACCGCGGGGAACACCGTCGTCAGGTGATAGTCGAGATCGGCAGGGGTGGGACGGCGACCTATCTCGTCGTCGAGCGCACCGTCGACCCAGTCCGCGAACGTCGCACCCGGCGGCGCGGCCCAACACGGTCCGTCGCGGCGCACGCAGAGCAGGGGGACGTCGAGCACCCAGCGCGCGTAGTCGGCGATCGGATCGGCCGAGAACCCCGCCGACTCGGGTGGACCGATCGTGCGGGACCGATCGAGCTCGAACCACGTCCGCATCCGTTGCGATGCCCACTCCCCCGGCGGCACACCCCGCAACCGGGGCGAGCACGCGAACGCTGCGATCAGCGCTGGGCCGACCGCCTGCAGCAGGTTCCAGCGGCGGGCGACATCGGCGACGTCCGCTCCGGCATCGACGCTCACCTGAACCGCGGCGGTGTTGCACATCATCAGCTTCCCGAACGGGCCGATCTCCTCGAATCGCTCCTCCATCGCCCGGTAACGAGGCAGTTCGAGCAGACGCCGCGCGGTGCGCCGCGAATCGGCGGCGTGGGCGTGTGCGGTGATGGAACGTCGAGCGAGCAGCGCGCGCAGGGTGCCCTCGTCGGCGGCCAGGGCGGCACAGAGGGCGACGGCACTGTCGTGGGGTGCGCTGGAGAGTTCGATCTGACCGCCGGGTTCGACGGTGACGAGACTGCCCGCGGGAAGTGGGCGGGCGGGAGAATCGGGAGCCACAGATTTCGGGGCGTGCGGCCCGAGAGCTGCGGCGATGGAGGCGAGGTCGGGACGGTCGGGCGAGGATCGGGCGTGGTGGGTGAGCCATTCGAGTTCGGCACCGATGAGCCTCGGCGGACCCAGCTTGAAGCAGACGCCGCCGACGTAGGACTCGGCAGCCGGGCGCGAGGTGAAACCGGTGGACTCGACTGCGACAACCATGCAATCCTCCCCTCGGGAGCGGTCGAGCGTCCTTCTCGAGGGTAGAGCTCACTCCCTGTCGTGGCTACCGATCGGGAGGAATAGCCGATGCTCGATCTCGAACGCCTCCGGCTCGACACTCCGGGTTGTCTGGAAAGAGTGTTTCTCGACAGCGCCGGATCGTCACTGCCCCCTCAGCCGGTGCTCGCGACCGTGATCGAACATCTTCGGCGCGAGGCCGAGGTGGGCGGGTACGTCGCGGCCGCCGAACGTGCGGACGACCTCGCCGCCGTGCGGGATTCGATCGCACGCCTGATCGGCGCCTCACCGGTGGAGATCGCGCTCGTGGACAGCGCGACCCGGGCGTGGTGCGACTTCTTCACGTCGATCCCGTTGGGGCCTGGCGATCGAGTGTTGCTGTCTCAGGTGGAGTACGCGAGCAACGCGATCACTGCCCTGCATCGCGCGAAGGAGACGGGCGCGTCGGTCGAGGTCGTCCCCAGTGACCCGAGCGGCCGGATCGACCTGGACGCCCTCGCTCGGATGCTCGACGACCGCGTCGCGCTGGTGTCGCTCGTTCACGTCCCCACCAACGGCGGCCTGATCAACCCGGTGCGCGAGGTTGTCGACCTCGCGCACCGGCACGGCGCGCTGGTCCTCCTCGACGCCTGCCAATCGGTGGGCCAGCTCCCCATCGACGTCGGCGCGCTCGGTGTCGACGCACTCTCCGCCACCGGACGCAAATGGTTGCGGGGACCGCGCGGCACCGGATTCCTGTATCTACGGGGCGCCCTCGCCCGCGAACTGAAGCCCCTGGCGATGGATCTGCAAGGGGCGCAGTGGTTGTCGCCCGACGAGTACCTGCCCGCCGCGGATGCGTCGCGCTTCGAGCTGTGGGAATGCGATGTGGCTGCTCGACTGGGGCTGGGCGTTGCAGTCGACTACCTGCTGAGCCTCGGGATCGACTATGCGGCGCGTGCGATCGCGGCCGGCGCCGAACGGATTCGGAACGAGCTGGACGCCTTGCCGGGCGTGCAGGTCCACGATCTCGGCACCGACCGCTGCGGAATCGTGACGTTCACGGTCGACGGCCGGGAGCCGTCGGGCATTCGAGACGCGCTGGCGGACAAGGGGATAACGGTGACCGTGAGTGGACGGTCGTCGACTCTGCTCGACATGAGTGCGCGCGGGCTCGATGCCGTGGTGCGCGCCTCGCCGCACTACTTCGTCTCCGACAGCGATCTGTCGCGGTTCGTCGACGCCGTTTCCCAGCTGACCCTCGAGTAACAATTCGGACAACTGATTCGCAAAGCTCACTTACTGCCTACCAACCGACTGGTATCTGTTTGTCCGGCATGTACCGATCAATGGGGAGGAATAGAGTAATGCGACGTATCAAGGCTGCCGTTCTCGGGGCGGGCGTCATCGCGTCGGCGCTGTTGCTGGCGGGATGCAACGACGACGGCGACACAACGGCCGAGACGACAACCACCGCGCCGTCCTCGACGACGACCGCACCGAGTACCACGACGGCACCGACCAGCCCGCCCGGCGACGCCGACGCATCTGCTGGTTCCGGCGCGGGAACGGGTGGGGGCAACCGTCCGGCGCCGGGCACCGCGGGCGGTGACAACGCCGGCGGTGGCAACGTCCAGGCGCCGGCCCCCGCGGCGCCGGCGCCCGCACCCGCACCCGGCGGGGGCGACGCGCCCGCCGCACCGGAGGCCCCCGCAGTCGGGGATCCGGAGAAGGAGGGCCCGGAGGACGGGACGGAGAATCCGGAGAAGACCCCCGAAGACACCCCGCCCGGGGAAGGGACGGCGCCGGGCGACGGCACCGACGGCGGGACCGGAGGCGACGCCGGGGACTCGAACGGCTGATCTCGACAGCCCCGCGGCGGTGCGGCAATCCCCGACAGGATTGCCGCACCGCCGACCTGCGCCGACCTCACAAACCGCGAAGTTCGTTCCCGCTGGGCGGGAACTGTGTGACGCAACAGTTTTGACGCGTGTAAATGATCTGTGTCACATCTTTGTTTGCGCTTGTGAGAGGACAACCTTATGGCCGAGGCCACACCGATCCGACCGATTTCCGCAGATCACATCACCGATTGGGCCTACGAGGCCGATGTCGTCGTCGCCGGATTCGGCGTCGCCGGTGCATCTGCTGCGGTCGGCGCAGCACAGAACGGTGCCGACGTCCTGGTGCTCGAGCGCACCGGCGGCTGGGGCGGCGCCGCGGCGATGGCCGGCGGTTTCATCTACATGGGTGGTGGCACGCCGCTGCAGAAGGCGTGCGGGTTCGAGGACACCGTCGACAGCATGAAGGCCTTCATGAAGGCTGCACTCGGCCCGGGCACCGACGAGGCCAAGATCGACGCGTACTGCGAGGGCAGCGTCGACCACTACCACTGGCTGGTCGACGAGTGCGGCGTCCCGTTCAAGATGAGCTTCTGGGGCGAGCCGGGCTGGGAGCCGCCGGGTGACGACGGCCTGCAGTACACCGGAGGCGAGAACGCCGCCCCCTTCAACGCGACGATTCCGCCGGCACCGCGCGGCCACGTCCCCCAGATGGAGGACAAGCACGTCAGCACCGAGAAGGGCGGCGGCTACATGCTCATGAAGCCGCTCGTGGATACAGCCAAGGCGCTGAATGTGCGCGCCGAGTACGACATGCGCGTGCAGACGCTGATCGTCGACGCCGACGGCCGTGTCGTCGGCCTGCTCGCCAAGCAGTACGGCAAGGACGTCGCGGTCCGTGCCCGCAAGGGTGTCGTCCTGGCGACCGGCAGCTTCGCCTACAACAACGAGATGCTCGAGTCGTTCGCGCCGAAGATGGTCAACCGGCCCGCCGCCTCGATCGAGGAGCACGACGGCCGCGCGATCCGCATGGCGCAGGCACTCGGTGCAGATCTCGCCCACATGGACGCGGCCGAGGTCGCGTTCTTCTGCGATCCGCAGCTGTTCATCCGCGGCATCCTCGTCAACGGCCGCGGCCAGCGGTACATCAACGAGGACACCTACCCCGGCCGCGTCGGCCAGGCCACGCTGTACGAGAACCACAACGAGGCGTACCTGATCATCGACGAGGCCGCGTACGAGGAGGGCATGACCCGCCCGACGTCGAGCCCGCAGCTGCGTCACCAGCCCAAGTGGGTCGCCGAGACCGTCGAGGAGCTCGAGGCCGAGATGGGTCTGCCCGCAGGAGCCCTGCAGGCGACCGTCGACGTCTTCAACCGCCACGCCGAGAACGGCGAGGATCCGCTGTTCGGCAAGAAGACGGAATGGGTCAAGCCCATCGGCTCCCCCGTGGCCGCGATCGACCTGCGCGGCATGACCGGGGGCTTCACACTCGGCGGCCTGCGCACCAACACCGACTCCGAGGTGCTGCACGTCTCCGGTGAACCGATCCCCGGCTTGTTCGCTGCCGGCCGCTGCACCTCCGGCGTCTGCGCCGGCGGCTACGCGTCGGGCACCTCGCTCGGCGACGGCAGCTTCTTCGGCCGTCGCGCCGGCATCAGCGCCGCCAAGGCCTGACCCTTCCCGATCCGCATCGGGCCCGGTCGGCGCATTCGCGCAGACCGGGCCCGATTCTGTTCCGGACAGCGATCCGGTAGACTGCATCGAGTTGTCTCGGCGAGGGCGATTCGCGTAACGCGCTGAATCACCGTGATCGACGCGGCACGGCTTCGATAGAGCAGTTTGCTCCGGCCGTTCGTGTCAGTCCGCCCCTCGTCGCGACGAACGACCGTCAACGAATATCTCACGTGAGTTGTAGGAGCCGTTTCACCATGTCTGACGACAACAAGCTCGTAGCCTCTGTCCGTTCCGAGTTCGGCAAGGGCGCTGCCCGCCGTGCCCGCCGCGACGGCCAGGTCCCCGCGGTCCTGTACGGCCACGGCACCGACCCGCAGCACCTGAACCTCCCGGCTCGCGAGTTCGCCGCCATCCTGCGCGCGCACGGCACCAACGTCGTCATCAACCTGGACATCGACGGCAAGGATCAGCTGGCGCTGACCAAGTCGGTCGTCGTCCACCCGATCCGTCGCCACATCGAGCACGCCGACCTGCTGATCGTCCAGAAGGGCGAGAAGGTTGCCGTCGAGGTCCCGATCGTCGTCACCGGCACCGCCGCTCCGGGTGCGCTGGTCACCGAGGAGACCACCACGATCAAGCTCGAGGTCGACGCTCTGGACATCCCCGAGTCCGTCGAGATCTCGGTCGAGGGCGCCGAGGTCGGCACCCAGTTCCTGGCCGGCGCGGTTGCGCTGCCCAAGGGCGCTACCCTGGCCGACGACGCCGAGCTGCTGCTCGTGAACGTCGTTGCCGCTCAGGCTGCCGAGCCCGCCGCCGGCGAGGAGACCGAGGCCGAGGCCGAGGCCTGATCAGCTCCGCGCTGAACATCCAGCGGCGCGTCGATCCCGTTCGGGTTCGACGCGCCGCTGTTCTGTGAGCACTGTCGTATGAGCACCGTCGCATCGAAAGGACTCCCGAGCAGTGAGTGACGACAACGGCACCGCAGTGGTCGTCGGCCTGGGCAACCCGGGACCGCAGTACGAGAAGACCCGCCACAACATCGGTTTCATGGTGGCCGACGTCCTCGCCGGCCGCGTGGGCGGAAAGTTCAGCGCCCACAAGCGCAGTGGCGCCGAGATCGTGCAGACCCGGCTCGTCGGCCGGCAGGTGATCCTCGCCAAGCCCCGCTCGTACATGAATCTGTCGGGTGGCGCGGTGTCCGGACTGGCCCGCTTCTTCTCGGTGAAGCCGGAGAACATCGTCGTGATCCACGACGAACTGGACCTCGACTTCGGCACCATCCGGCTCAAGCAGGGCGGCGGCGAGGGCGGCCACAACGGCCTGCGCTCGATCTCGCAGTCCCTCGGCACCAAGGACTACCTGCGCACCCGCGTCGGCATCGGCCGCCCGCCGGGCCGACAGGATCCCGCCGACTACGTGCTCAAGCCCTTCTCCACCGTCGAACGCAAGGAACTCGATCTCGTCTGCGAGGAAGCCGCGGACGCCGTCGAACTGGTGCTGCAGCTCGGACTCGAGGCGGCGCAGAACCGGCTGCACTGACGGCCGACCTGCGCATCGGTTGCGAATCCCCGCCTGGTGACGTTGCATGGGTGAGACCACTCGATCGACGGAGCGGACAGGGAGCAGCCGATGAGTATTCGTGACTTCGCGCAGCGCTGGCCGGTGTGGCAGCAGATCACCGGCACCGACCCGCTCGGTCGCGGCGCGGCCGCCCAGTCCCGCCGCTCTCTCGAGATCACCCCCCGCACCGAATCGGCCGATCGGGTCGTCAAGAGCGTGTGCCCGTACTGCGCCGTCGGCTGCGGGCAGAAGATCTACGTCCGCGACGAGAAGGTCGTCCAGATCGAGGGCGATCCGGACAGCCCGATCTCGCGCGGGCGTCTGTGCCCCAAGGGCTCGGCCAGCAAGCAGCTCGTGACGAACCCCGACCGGGTCACCACCGTGCTGCACCGTCGCCCGTATGCGAGCGAGTGGGAAGAAATCGACCTGGACACAGCCATGGAGATGGTCGCCGACCGGGTGCTCGAGTCGCGAGATCAGTTCTGGCAGTGGGAAGACGACGAGGGCCGACGGGTGCGGCGCACGTCCGGTGTCGCGAGCCTCGGCGGCGCGACGCTGGACAACGAAGAGAACTACCTGATGAAGAAGCTCTACACCGCGCTCGGCGCGATCGAGGTGGAGAATCAGGCCCGTATTTGACACTCCTCCACAGTTCCCGGTCTGGGAACCTCGTTCGGCCGTGGTGGTGCCACGAACTACCAGCAGGACCTCGTCAACGCGGACTGCATCATCATCCAGGGCTCCAACATGGCGGAGTGCCACCCCGTCGGTTTCCAGTGGGTGATGGAAGCGAAGCTGCGGGGCGCCAAGGTCATTCACGTGGATCCGCGGTTCACCCGCACCAGCGCTGTCGCGGATCTGCATGTCCCGGTCCGCGCCGGCTCGGACATCGCGTTCCTGGGTGGGCTCATCAACTACGTGCTGGCCCACGACGCGTACTTCCACGACTACGTCGTGGCGTACACGAACGCGCCGATGATCGTCTCCGACGATTTCCGGGACACCGAGGATCTGGCGGGCCTGTTCTCCGGGTTCGACGTGGAGGGCCGGCAGTACGACACCAGCAGCTGGCAGTACCGGGACGGTGGGTCGCAGTCTCCAGCGGCCGGTGCGCGTGATGCCGAGTCCGGGGAGACCGAGGCGTCGGGCAGCGGCGGAGCGCTCACCGGAAGCGCGGACGAGGTGCCGCAGCGGGACGACTCGCTGCGGGACCCGCGATGCGTCTTCCAGGTACTCAAGCGGCACTTCGAGCGGTACACGCCCGAGATGGTCGAGCAGGCGTGCGGTGTTCCGCGCGAGAGCTTCCTCGAGGTGGCCCGGGCGCTGACCGAGAACTCGGGCCGCGACCGGACGTCGGCGTTCTGCTACGCGGTGGGCTGGACCCAGCACACCGTCGGCGTGCAGTACATCCGCACGGCATCGATCCTCCAACTCCTGCTCGGCAACATCGGCCGGCCGGGTGGCGGGATCATGGCGCTGCGCGGGCACGCGAGCATCCAGGGGTCGACGGACATCCCGACGCTGTACAACCTGCTGCCCGGGTACATCCCGATGCCGCACGCGCACAAGCACATCGATCTGGACACCTTCGTCGGCGAAAACGCCGGTGCGAAGGGCTTCTGGGGCAACATGCGCGCGTACACGGTGAGCATGCTCAAGTCGTGGTGGGGTGACGCGGCCACGGCCGAGAACGACTTCTGCTTCGACTACCTGCCGCGCCTGACCGGCACGCACGATTCGACGGACACCGTCGAACGGCAGATCAACGAGGGCGGGGGCGGCTACTTCCTGGTCGGCGAGAACCCCGCGGTGGGCACGGCCAACGCCCGCATGCAGCGGGCCGGCCTGGCGAATCTCGACTGGCTGGTGGTGCGCGACCTCGCGATGATCGAGAGCGCGACGTTCTGGAAGGACGGGCCGGAGATCGAGACCGGCGAGATGCGGACCGAGGACATCGGCACCGAGGTCTTCTTCTTCCCGGCCGCCAACCACGCCGAGAAGCAGGGCAGCTTCACCAACACGCAGCGGCTGCTCCAGTGGCACCGCAAGGCGCTGGATCCGCCGGGCGACGCCCGCAGCGACCTGTGGTTCTACTTCCACCTCGGACGCATCCTCAAGGAGAAGCTCGCGGACTCCACCGACGAGCGTGATCGGCCGCTGCTCGATCTCGTGTGGGACTACCCGATGGAGCCCGGCACCGACGAGCCCGACGCGGTCGCGGTCCTGGCCGAGATCAACGGCACGGGTCCCGACGGTCAGCCGCTGTCGATGTACACCCAGTTGCGCGAGGACGGATCGACCCGGTGCGGGTGCTGGATCTACTGCGGGGTGTACGGCGACGGCGTCAATCAGGCCGATCGACGCCGGAGCCGGCACGAGCAGGGCCCGGTGGCGCCGGACTGGGGTTGGGCATGGCCGGCGAACCGGCGCGTGCTCTACAACCGGGCCTCGGCGGATCCCGACGGTGAACCGTGGAGCGAACGCAAGGCGTTCGTGTGGTGGGATCCGGACGCGAACGACGGCGCCGGCCGCTGGACGGGCCACGACGTCCCGGACTTCGAGGCCGACAAGCCGCCGACGTACCGGGCGCCGGAAGGGGCGAGGGCGGAGGACGCGATCAACGGCACCGAACCGTTCATCATGCAGAACGACGGCCGGGCGTGGTTGTACGCGCCGGTGGGCCTGCTGGACGGTCCGATGCCGACGCACTACGAACCACCGGAGTCGCCGCTGCCGAATCCGCTCTATCCGCAGCAGTCCAACCCTGCGCGGATGCCGCATCCGGGAAAGTTCAACCGCTACAACCCCGCTCACGGTGCGGCGGGCAGCGAGGTGTTCCCGTACATGTTCACCACGTACCGCCTCACCGAGCACCACACGGCCGGCGGGATGAGCCGCACGCTGCCGTACCTGTCGGAACTGCAGCCGGAGTTCTTCTGCGAGGTGAGCCCCGAGCTGGCGGCCGAGCGCGGTCTCGAGAACGGGGGGTGGGCGACGATCGTCACCGCCCGCACGGCGATCGAGGCTCGCGTCCTGGTCACCCACCGGATGCAGCCGCTGGTGGTGGACGGTCGACGGCTCCACCAGATCGGGTTGCCGTACCACTGGGGACGGAACGGCATCAGCGTCGGTGACGGCGCCAACGAGCTGCTGCCGCAGGCGCTGGACCCCAACGTGTCCATCCCGTCCACCAAGGCCACCAGCTGCGACATCCAGCCGGGCCGTCGGCCTCGGGGTCCCGCGCTGCTGGAGTACGTGGCCGAGTACCGGCGACGCGCCGGCGTGACACCCGAGACAGGAACGGAGCTGTAACCGTGTCGGACAATCTGTCGAAACTGGGTCGAGCGTTCTTCGGCCCGGGCGACCCCGCGCGGGAAGCGGGGTACACCGACCCGCCGAGCCGCAAGGGCTTCTTCACCGACACCAGCGTGTGCATCGGGTGCAAGGCCTGCGAGGTCGCGTGCAAGGAGTGGAACGCCGTCCCCGAGGACGGGCTCGAGCTGACCGGGATGTCGTACGACAACACCGGGGCGCTCGGCGCCTCGACCTGGCGGCACGTGGCCTTCGTGGAACAGCCGGTGCCGTCCGAGCGACGGCGGGAGACCGTCGATCTGGGGATGCCGGGGACGTCGTTGCCCGGCGCCGACTCCGACGTCACCGAACGCACGGACTTCCGCTGGCTCATGGAGTCGGACGTGTGCAAGCACTGCACGCACGCGGCATGTCTGGACGTGTGTCCCACCGGCGCGCTGTTCCGGACCGAGTTCGGCACCGTCGTGGTTCAGAACGACATCTGCAACGGCTGCGGCTACTGCATTCCCGCCTGCCCGTACGGCGTGATCGACCGCCGCGAGGGTCCCGCCGGGGACCCGGCCGTGGGCCTGGCACAGAAGTGCACGCTCTGTTACGACCGGCTCTCGGGCGGGATGGAACCGGCGTGTGCGAAGGCGTGTCCCACGGATTCGATCCAGTTCGGCGATCTGGACGAGTTGCGCGAGCGCGCCGACCGCCGGCTCGCGCAACTGCAGGACGCGGGTGAGTCGACCGCCCAGCTGTACGGGCGCGACGAGGGCGACGGCGTCGGCGGCACCGGGGCGTTCTTCCTGCTACTGGACGAGCCGGAGGTGTACGGGTTGCCCCCGGACCCGGTGGTCACCACGCGGGACCTGCCCGGGATGTGGCGGCAGGCCGCGGTCGCGGCTGCCACGCTGCTCGGCGGCGCGGTCGTCGCGTTCGCCGGCCGTCGAAAGGGACACCGATGACCGACCGTACCCAGACACGTCGCCGCGGACGGCGCGGGCGCGGCGAGCAGGCGATGGTGCCCGACGCCAAGTTCGAGAGCTACTACGGCCGCCCCATCGTGAAGGCGTCGCCGTGGCAGGCGGACATTCCCGCGTACCTCTTTCTCGGCGGGCTGGCCGGCGGCTCGTCGCTGCTGGCCGCCGGGGCGGATCTGACCGGGCGCCCGCACCAACGGCGTTCCGCCCGGGTGATCGCCCTCGGCGCCATCGTGGCGAGCATGTACGCGCTGATCCACGACCTGGGCCGCCCGGCCCGGTTCCATCACATGCTCCGCGTCGCCAAGCCGACGTCCCCGATGAGTGTGGGCACGTGGATCCTGTCGCTGTACGGACCGTTCAACGGCCTGGCCGCGGTCGGCGAGTTCGCGGATCTGCTCCCCCGCCCCATCCGGCGGGGACCGCTGGGCCGGCTGCTGACGTTCGCGACCCGTCCCGCCGGGATCCTGGCCGCGGTCACCGCGCCCGCGGTGGCGTCGTACACCGCCGTGTTGCTCACCGACACCGCGACGCCCAGTTGGCACGAGGCCAAGCGCGAGTTGCCGTTCGTATTCGTCGGCAGCGCGGCCGCGGCCGCGGGCGGGGCGGGCCTGCTGACGGCACCGCTCGCCGAGTCCGGGCCGGCCCGGCGCCTCGCGGTCGGGGGCGCGGCGCTCGAACTGGCGGCGTCGCAGATCATGCAGCGGAGCATGGGCATCACAGCCGAACCGCTGCGGACCGGGACCGCGGGTCGTCTGCACTCCGCTGCGACCGCCCTCACCGCGGGCGGCGCGGTGGGAGCCTTGCTCGGCCGACGCAGCCGCGCGGTGACGGCACTGTCGGGCCTGGCGCTGACCGCAGGATCGGCATGCACGCGCTTCGCCGTCTTCCACGCCGGGCAGGCCTCGGCACGCGATCCGCGGTACACGGTGGTGCCGCAGCGGGAACGGCGTGCCGCTCAGGCCACGACGTGACCGTCCTCCCCCGTCCGGCGGGTCCGCCCCTCGCGGGCGAGGACCTCGAGCAGCGGCATAATCACCCGGCGCGAGGTTCCCAGACGAGTCCGGGCTTCGCTGGGCGTGAAGGGTTCCGGTAGCTCCCGGAGCGCCTCGACGGCGGCGTCCACCGCCCCGGCCCCGAGCCAGACGCCCCCGCCGAGCGGAGTGACCAGTCCCGCCCGGGCACAGGCCGCGAGTTCGCGGTGCCCGAGCCCCAGTTCGGCGAGCTCGCCCGCGCTGGGAGCGACGAAGGGCTCGTCCTCCCACCGCTGCTGCAATCGGGCGGCCGCCTGCGCGACGGGTTCCGGAAGCCCGGCCTCGGCGTCGCGTCGCACGATCCGGCCGTCGTCCACCGTGAGGGCGTCCGCATGTTCGAGCACCGCGGCCAGCAGCTGCGGGTCGGGCAACGCGAGCGCTCGACGCGCCGCCTCGCCGGGCAGGCCGGGCGCGAGCGGATGCGTGCGAGCGTGCTCGTCGACCAGTTTCCCCAGTCTCTCCGCCGCCGAACGTGCCGTGTCGGGGTCGAGCAGCCAATCGCCGGGGCCCGCTGTGTCGGGAACACCGGTGACACCCCACGCCCGCAGATCGCGGGCCCGCGCGAAACCACGTCGGCGCAACTGCGAGCCGACGTCGGGGGCCGCCGCGGCCAGGACCTCGGCGCGCCGACGGGCATCGCCGCGGCGGCGAAGCTCGGGCGGCGCGGGATCGAGTACCACCGCACCCGACGGGATGTGCCCGGCGTCCGGGTCCCGCAGAATCATCCGGTCACCGATCCGCAGCGGCAGCGGCTGCTCGAGCGACAACCGGGCGAACGCGTCGGTGAGCGGTCGGACGCGAGCGCCGATCGCGGCGGATCCGCAGTGCACGACGACGTGTTCCCGCAGCGTTCCGGGCGCCGTCAGGTGCACGTCCACCGTGGCGGTCTCGTACCACCGGTCGGGGGTGAGCAGCGCGTCGCCGCGTGCGATGTCGGAGTTGGCGACGCCGCGCAGGTTCACCGCCACGCGGGCCGGGGCCGGCACCTCCGCGCGGTCCCGGCCGAGCGACTGCAGGCCCCGCACCACCACGCGGGGCCCGTTCGCGCCCACGAGCAGCGTGTCGCCGGTCCGCACGGTGCCGGCTCCGAGGGTGCCGGTCACCACGGTGCCCGCCCCACCGATGGTGAACGAGCGGTCGACCCACAACCGTAAGTCGGCGTCGACGTCCGCCGGGGGCAGATCGTTCCCGAGTCGTTCCAGCGCCGAACGCAATTCGCCCATCCCGGAGCCGGTGACGGCAGACACCGCCACCGTCGGGATGTGCGCGAGCGACGTTCCCGCCAGCGCCGCCCGCGCCTCCTCGGCCGCCGGTTCGGGGTCCAGCAGGTCGCTGCGGGTGATCACCAACACCCCGTGCCGCACGCCCAGCGCCGTCAGCGCGTCGAGGTGCTCCTGGGACTGCGGCATCCAGCCGTCGTCGGCGGCGACGACGAACAACACCGCGGGCACCGGGCCCACGCCGGCGAGCATGTTCGGCACGAACCGTCGGTGCCCCGGCACGTCGACGAAGGCGACGGTCCGGCCGTTCGGCAGCGTCGTGGACGCGAAGCCCAGGTCGATCGTGAGACCGCGGCGGCGTTCCTCGGCCCAGCGGTCCGGTTCCTCGCCGGTGAGCGCACGGATCAGCGTGGATTTGCCGTGATCGACGTGCCCGGCGGTCGCGACGACGAACATCACCGCGCCGCCAGGATCGCCCGATACAGGTCGTCGTCCGCGGACGGGCGGACGGTTCGCAGATCGAGCAGACACCGGCCGTCGAGCACCCGGCCGAGCACGGCCGGACGACCCGCGCGCAGCAGGTCCGCGTACGCCGCGGGCAGACTCACCGCCGCGCTGGGCAGGTCCACCCCCGGCGCTCCGCCGCCACCGACCGTGGCCGCCGAGTCGGCGGCCACCGCGTCGACGCCGGCGCTACGCAGGCGGTCCGCCATCGTCTCGGCTCGCCGTCGCAGCTCCGCGACATCCGCGGAAAGTGCTGCGGCGGTGGGTGTTTGCGGTCCGCGCAGGGTCGCCTCGAACGCGGCCAGCGTCAGCTTGTCCACGCGCATCGCACGCGCCAGCGGGTGGCGTCGCAGCCGGTGCACCAGTTCCGCGCGTCCGCCGATCACCCCCGCCTGGGGTCCACCGAGAAGCTTGTCACCGCTCGCGGTCACGAGGTCGGCACCCGCCCGCAACGTCGAGGCCATGTCCGGCTCGTCGGGCAATACCGGGTGGCGCGCAAGCAGTCCCGAGCCGATGTCCACCACGAGCGGGCAGTCGAGGCCCGCGAGGTCGCGGACCGCGACGCTCGACGTGAAGCCGGTGATCCGGAAGTTCGAGGGATGCACCTTCAGGACGAACGCCGTCTCCGCGTCTATCGCGCGCACGTAGTCGTCGAGGTGCACCCGGTTGGTGGTGCCCACCTCGCGCAGTCGCGCGCCGGTCGATTCCAGCAGGTCCGGCAGCCGGAACCCGTCTCCGATCTCCACCATCTCGCCGCGGGCGATGACGATGTTGCGGCGTTCACCGCCGAGAGCCGTGGCGGCCAGCGCCAACGCCGCCGCGCCGTTGTTGACGATGTGGACGTCCTCGGCATCGGGCACCGCCGACCGGAGGGCGTCCAGCGCGCCGCGCCCGCGCTTGCCGCGCTGCCCCGACACCAGGTCCAGTTCGACATCGTTGGTGCCCGCAGCCAGTTCGAGCGCTCGGACCGCGGCCGTCGACAGCGGCGCCCGGCCGAGGTTGGTGTGTAGCAGCACTCCGGTCGCGTTGAGCACGGGAGTCAGCGTCACCGGCGTGGCGGGCAGACCGTCGAGCACGACGTCGACGACGCCCTCGGGTGCCAGCAAACCTTGCCGCACCTGCTGCTGGGCGGCGCGGATCCCCGCTTTGACGGTCTCGCGGCCCACCGTGTCGATCGCCTCGCGCAACCGCTCGTCCCGGAGCACCGCGTCGGTGGACGGGACGCGCCGGCGCGGATCGGCCTCGCGGGTCTGCTGCTCGGCTATCGCGGTACCTCACTTCTCATGGCTTTGGCGGAGGCGGACGGGAATCGAACCCGCCTGACCGAGATACTCGGCCACGTCGGTTTTGAAGACCGCGGAGACCACCAGGTGCCCATACGCCTCCGCTGAAAGACCTTAGGCTGCCTCCATGGGTTCCGCACAACACACCGACAGACTGACCTCATATGCGCACGGCGGCGGATGTGCCTGCAAGATCCCGCCGGGAGCGCTCGAGTCGGTGGTGGCCGGTCTGGTCGCGGCGCCTGTCGCCGAACCCGCGGCCCCGCTGATCGTGGGACTCGACAACGGTGACGACGCGGCCGTCGTGCAGGTGCGCGGCGACCTGGCGGTGATCAGCACGGCGGACTTCTTCACGCCCGTCGTCGACGACCCGTACGACTGGGGGCGCATCGCCGCGGCCAACGCCCTGTCCGACGTATACGCGATGGGCGGCACTCCGGTGGTGGCGATCAACCTGCTGGTGTGGCCGATCGACCGGCTGCCCTACGAGGTGGCCGCGGAGGTGCTGCGCGGCGGCCGGGACGTCGCTGCCGCCGCGGGCTGCCACGTGGCCGGTGGGCACAGCGTCGACGACCCCGAACCGAAGTACGGCATGGCGGTGACCGGAACCGCCGACCCGGCTCGCCTGATGCGCAACGACGCCGGACGCGCCGGCATCCCGCTGTCGCTGACCAAGCCGCTGGGCATCGGTGTCCTCAACAGCCGCCACAAGAACACCGGAGAGGTGTTCCCGCAGGCGATCTCGGCGATGACTACGCTCAACGACCGAGCCTCCCGCGACGCCGTCGGGGCCGGGATCACGTGCGCGACGGACGTGACCGGCTTCGGTCTGCTGGGGCACCTGTTCAAGCTGGCCCGCGCCAGCGGGGTGTCCGCCGTCGTCGATGCCGCCGCGGTCGAGTACCTGGACGGCGCCCGCGACGCGCTCGCCGCCGGCTTCGTCAGCGGCGGCACCCGCCGCAACCTCGACTGGGTCCGCCCGCACCTGGACGCCTCCGTGAGCGAGGACGAGTTGCTGCTGCTCGCGGACGCCCAGACGTCGGGCGGGCTGCTCGTTGCCGGCGAGATCCCCGGGGCTCCGGTGATCGGCGAACTCGTTCCCGCCGGGGATGCGGTGCTGATGGTGCGGTGAGGGCGAGGGCCTACGCCGCCATCGACGGCGCAATGATCTCCATCTGTTCGATGACGAGCTTGATCGCCGCGGGCTGACGATCCGGCGGATAACCGTGCCGCGTGAGCAGTCGCTTGATCTGTGACCGCAGCCGGGCCTTGACGTCCTCGCGCACGGTCCAGTCGGTCGACGCGTCCCGCCGCATCACGGCGACGAGGTCGCGGGCGATGTCGGCAAGCTTGCCCTCGCCCTGCTCCTCGACCGCCGACTCGTTCTGAGCGACCGCGTCGTAGAAGGCCAGCTCGTTCTCATCGAGCGGCGGTGTGAAGCGGCTGCCCCGATCGGACTCGGCGGCCACCTCCTTCGCCATCTCCACGAGAGCGGCGATCACCTCGGCCGACGTGAGCTGGCTGTTGGTGTACTTGATCATCAGCGCCTGCAGCCGCTCCGAGAACGCGCGCTGCCGGATGACGTTGTGCTTGGCCGCCTTCCGGGACTCGTCGGTGATGAGCTTGCGTAGGGCCTCGATCGCCAGGTTCGGGTTCTTCGCTTCCTGCGTGCGACGGATGAAGTCGACGTTGATGTCCTTCAGAGACGGCTTTGGCATGCCGGCGGCGTCGTAGATGTCGAGGACCTCCCCCGATTCCACCGAGGCCGCCATCAGCTGCCGCAGGGCCCGCTGCACGTCTTCCGGGACTGCTTGGCCGCGCGCGTAGCGCTCCTCGGCGTCCCACTTGGCCATGTAGACCCGGACCTCCTCGAAGAACTGCGCTACCGGAGCCAGCTCCCGCAGCGCCTCGTGGCTGCCGCAGATGGCCCACGTCCGCGACAGCTGGGACGCGAACTTGCGGAAGCGAGCCGCCAGGCTCTCCTGACCGTCACCCACCTGGTTCTCGGGGTGCCGGGGATCCCGCAGGTAGTTCACGGTCGCGTTGGCGGCATCGAAATAGGCGCGCGGCCCGGGCTTTTGCAGCTGCTCACGCCAGTCGAATCCGTGCAGGATGTTCTCGAGGATCCGGATGAGATCCTTGGCCGTGTCGATCGCGGCACCGATGTCCTTGCCGATCGGTTTACGCTCACGGTCACTGGCGGTGTACTCCGCGAGCGCCTGCGCGAGATTGTCGGCGACCGGTGCATAGGCGACGAGGAGTCCGTCTTCTTTTCCACGGAAGGTTCGGTTGACGCGGGCCAGTGCCTGCATCAGCAGCGCGCCCTGGAGCGGCCGGTCGAGGTACATCGTGTGCAACGGGGGCGCGTCGAACCCGGTGAGCATCATGTCCTTGACGATGACCAGCTCGAGCTCGTCGTCGATGTCCTTGATCCGCTTCTTGATCGCCGCGTTCTCGGAATCACGGCGCACGTGGTCGCTGATCGGCGGTTCGTCGGTGGGGCCACCGGAGTAGACGACCTTGATCCGCCCCGTGGACAGGTCGTCGGTGTGCCAGTCCGGGCGCAGCGTCACGATCTCCCGGTACAGGTTGGCGCAGATCTCCCGTGTCGCACCGACGATCATCGCCTTTCCCGCAGCCGCCGGGTTCTCGGCGGAGTTGACGAACGGCGTCATGGCCGCCCGGCGGGCCTCCCAGTGCTCGACCAGGTCCGCGGCGAGCTTCTTCAATCTGGTCGGCGCGCCGTAGACCGCATTGATGACCGCGACGCTCTTCTCGATGCGGTCGCGCTCGGTGTCGTCGAGCCCGAGCGTCACCTCGTCCGCCGATGCATCGAGATCCTGCTCCGAAACGTCCTCGGCGAACGACACCTTCACGAGCCGGCTCTCGAAGTACACCGGAACCGTGGCACCGTCGTCGACCGCCCGGGTGAGGTCGTAGATGTCGATGTAGTCGCCGAACACGTCGCGGGTGTTGCGATCGGCCTTCGAGATCGGGGTGCCGGTGAAGGCGATCAGCGTGGCATGCGGCAGCGCGTCGCGCAGGTGGCGGGCGTACCCGTCGAGGTTGTCGTAGTGACTGCGATGCGCCTCGTCGACCATCACGATGACGTTGCGCCGCTCGGTGAGCAGCGGATGGCTTGCGCCCGAGTGTCGTTCGTCGACGGTTCGGCCGAACTTCTGCAGGGTGGTGAAATAGATTCCGCCGGTGGTGCGCCCGGACAGTTCCTGCCGCAATTCCTCGCGCCTGCGGATCTGCTTGGGCTGCTCCGGCAGCAACCGGGACCGCAGGAACGTCTCGTACAGCTGGCCGTCGAGTTCGGTGCGGTCGGTGATGACGACGATCGTCGGGTTGGCCAGCTGCGGATGTCGGATCACCTGGTTCGCGTACAGCTCCATCTCCATGGATTTTCCCGAACCCTGGGTGTGCCAGACGACGCCGGCCTTGCCGCTGGTGCCGACGGCCTGCACCGTCGACCCCACCGCTTTCGTGACCGCGAAGTACTGGTGCGGCTTGGCGATCCGCTTGAGCAGACCGTTTTCGTCGTGGTCGAACGCGGTGAAGTTGCGCAGCAGCTGCAGGAAACGTTCCTGATTGAACAGTCCGAAGAGAGCGGTGTCGAGGGGGGTGGCACCGTCGAGATTCTCATTGGTGACCGGCGCGCCGTAGTCGTCGACGTTCCACGGCGAGAAGTGATTGAACGGCGTGAACGGCGTCCCGTACCGGGCAGTGATGCCGTCCGAGATCAGATTGAAGACGACGAAGCGGAACGCGAGCGGGAACTCCTTCAGATAGGTCCGCAGCTGCGCATGCGCTTGCACCAGGTCTGCGCTCTCGGCGCCGGCCTTCTTGAGTTCGACGATGCTGACCGGCATGCCGTTCAGGTACAGCACGACGTCGAATCGTCGCCGATGGTCGCCCTTGACGATCGTCACTTGGTCGACCGCGAGCCAGTCGTTCTCGTCGGGGTCCGGCGAGAGCAGGCGGATCGTCGGCGTGATCTCCTCGCCGGCGTCGTCGATGTACGAGATCTTCCGCAGACCCTCGGTCAGGAACCCGTGGATCACCTCGTTCTCGGCGATCGCGTCGGTCGACCGGGCGGTCGCGATCTCGGCCACGGCCTGATCTACGACGTGCTCGGGAAGATTCGGGTTGAACCGGGCAATGGCCTGCTTCAACCGCGGCACGATCAGCAGTTCGTCCCACGACGCGCGCTCGCCGGTTCCGGGCGCGATCTCGGTTCCACCGGCGTGCTTCCACCCCAGTTCGCCGAGCGTGTCGAGAGCCATCTGCTCCCAGTCGTTCTCGGTCAACCCGCGGCTCTCGATCACGGCCATGCCCTCCCTCACGACAACACAACAGGGCAAACAGTACCGGGCGCACATACTCGGGCACATTCCATGGCTCTGCCGCTCTGATAACCCCGGTTATCAATCCTTCACTTGGTCTTTCCGCGGGTCAGTTCGCACGATGTGGTCATCACTTCGACCAAACCAGGGAGTCCGTCCGTGACTGTTCCCAGCGAACCCAATTCCCTCCCCACACCGTCCATTCCGTCCGAGCAGCAGAAGCCGAGCCGGCGCCCGTTCTGGCTGGGTGTCGGTGCCGGAGTCACGGCCACCGTGGTCGTCGCAGGCATGGCCGTCGCGGCCGTGGCCGGCGTCCAAGCCATGCGCACCCCGTCCACGTTCGACATCGCGGGCACCTTCACCTTGAAGGGAAAGGCGACCACGTCCGGACTCCCCGCCGACTTCGCCTGCGCCGGTACCGGTGGATACAGCGACCTGTCCCCCACTGCGGCGGTGAAGGTGTCGAACGAGTCCGGCACGCTGCTCGCCAAGGGGCACATGACCGGAAGCTATGGCACCACCGGCTACTGCGTCTTCGACTTCACGGTCACCGATGTGCCCCGCGGCAGCAAGTTCTACGAGGTCGAGATCGCCCACCGCGGCGGCCTGTCCTTCACCGAGGCGGAGGCCGAAGACGGCCTCTCGCTATCGATCGGCGACTGACCGATCAATCCCGATCCCATTCCATTCCCTTCGAAAGGCTTTCACCATGAATGCTCCTCAGCAGCCCTTCCCCGGTCAGCCCTATCCTCCCGCCCCGCAGCCGCCGCAGAAGAAGTCCAAGAAGTGGCCGTGGATCGTCGGTGCCATCGCCGCCGTCGTGGTGATCGGCGCGGTCTCCGGTGGTGGTGACGACGAGAAGAAGACCGTGACGGCGCCGGCGCCTGCCGACGTCGCTGCGGTAGGCGGTGCCACCCCGGCCGCATCCGCACCGGCGTCTGCGCCTGAGCCTGCGCCTGCGCCTGCGCCTGCGCCGAAGAAGACGGTGCCGGGGATGGGAACGCCCGTGCGAGACGGCAAGTTCGAGTTCGTCGTCACGGATGTCGCGACCGGCCTGAGCACCGTCGGCGACAACCCGTTCCTCACCGAGAAAGCGCAGGGCCAGTTCGTGATCGTGACGATGACGGTGCAGAACACCGCCGACAAGCCGAAGGGCCTGAGCCCGAGCGACCAGGAGATGTACGACACGCAGGGCCGCAAGTTCACCGCCGACACGATGGCCGGGATCGCCCTCGGCTCGGACGTCTCGGTCTGGGACGAGATCAACCCCGGCAACAAGGTGACGATGAAGGTCGTCTTCGACATGCCCGCCGATGCTGTGCCTGCCGAAATCGAACTGCACGACTCGATGTTTTCCGGCGGCACCCGCGTCGCGCTGCAGTAGAAGCTTGCCCCGGCGGGCGCGCGCGCAGGGGGCACGCGTCCGCCGGGGCATTCCCATGGGACGCCCGCACGCTCAATCGTTGTCGAGCGGGGGGAGGGCCAGTCCGAGGGATCTGGCTTTCCCCCGGACAACCGGCGTCGGAGGCACCCCCCTTCTTTCGATACTTCGACTCGACCGACATATGGAGGATCCATGCTGACAGCACCGCCGACTGATCGGATTCCGTTCCCGCCCGACGCCGTTGCCACGCTCGCCGTGGTCGAGCGCTGGCAGCGGGCGGCAATCGTCTGGGTCTACACGGACGCCGCGCGCGGCGGAATGACCGTCGAGCAGTTCGCCGGCCTCGGTATCAAGGGGCTGAGGACGGCGCCGTTCGTCGAGCGGTATCGCGAAGCCTGGCAGGAAGCCATCGACCGCGGCTTCGCCACCCCGCTCGGCTTCGGCGACCACATTCCACCTGTTCCGCTCGACTGGAAGTGCACCGGCAATCCGCACATGAGCGGGTGCACGTGTGGGTGTGGCACGCGCTGACGACTCGGCCGTTCACGCCCCCTATCCTTCGACGATCTTCCCCACCGGATCGATGCGCCGGTCGGAAACCCAATCGGCGTGGGCCATTCGGAAGCCGAGGCGCGATGCCATGCCGCGATGCCTCTTCACTATCGCGTCGTAGGCCGGCTTCATGTTGGTCCGATACACGAGCTCGGAGAGCAGAATGAGCTCGAAGGCAACGGATTCGAGCTCATTCGACGGTCCGCGTGTATCCAACGATGGCGCGAGCGTTCGTCTTTCGGCAGAAGTCCCGCAGGACATCGTCCGGGGCGGACAGTGTGCTGCACGAACCGAGGTGTTCGGCTATGCGAGTTTCGACCGAAAGAGTGACACAGATGGTTACCTCCGCCGTCAGAAGGGCGGGTCACTGTCGACGTAGTCGACCACGAGGACCGGTTCCCGCCGCTGGTCGGGATGCCGCGGCACGTGCCCGCGGCGGCGGCGTTGCCGGTAGGCGGCCTGGCGTGCCGGTGGGACGTGCAGGTCGACGAGAAGCCCGAGTTCCTGCTCGACCGGGGACCGGTGCAGCTTCGCGAGCGTCCGGGTGTCGGTGAGCCGGGCCCGAACCTGCTCGGGCACTCCGCTATAGAGGTCGTCGGCGTAGAGGCCGTCGAGGCTGAACGGGCCCTCGGGCGCGGTGGTGACGGTGCGCCCGGCCGGATCCGTCCAGTCCAGGCGTCCACCGTCGCGCTGGCGCACGGTCCAGTACCCGATCGTCTTGAGCCGGTGATGTTTCCGGCACAGGCACGCGAGATTGTTCTCCACGGTCAGTCCGCCCGCACCGGGATTGTCGTGGTCGAACGGGACCGTGTGGTCGAGGTCGCAGGCCGCGGCCGGGACGGTGCAGTTCGGGAACCGGCACACCCCGTCGCGGATGCGGACGGTGGCCGCGAGTGCGTCCGACGGCGTGTACGTGGTCTCCCGGAATCGGACGGCCACCCGGGCGGGCGGGAGCGTCGGGGCCGATCTAGCACGTCCGATCCCGGCGATCGCACCGGGCGTCCGGGCCGCGCCGGCCGCGCCGGCCGCACCGACCGCACCGACCGCACCGACCGCACCGACCGCACCGACCGCCGGATTAGTGGCGAGTCGTGCCCGGTCCTGGTCGCTGAGCGTGAGGACCTGCTTCCAGGTGCCGTCGGCCGCAAGGTCGCGGACCAGGTCGGCGTCGATGGGTCCGTGCCCGAACAGGAAACCGGGGGCGTCGTCGAACCCCAACAGGGTGGCGGCACTGACCCCGACGAGGATCTGCACCTGCACATTCGCGGCCGTGGTGTCGGGGTGGGCGCGGGCCGTGCAGTCGGCGCGCCCGCACGCGCAGTCCAGGTGGGTGTGCCCGGACGCGAGCGCGACCAACGCATCCGCCCGCCGCTGCGCCATCGTCCGCGGATCCCGGCCGCACACGTCCCGGCTCATCGCCTGCAATCGGCCGGACACGATGCGGCCGCCGACCGCGGGCAGGATTCCGTCGAGATCGGTCAATCCGTCGTCACGCGCCAGCACCCGCACGTCCCGATCCGATTCCGCGGCCTTGCGGCGTTCGGCGACCCCGCCCGGGTCCAGGCGGGCGATCAACCGGCGGGCCCGCGCCTTCAATTTCGTCGTGGACACCCGATCCGCGCCATCCAGCAGGCGTTCCTCGACCACGTCCAGCACCTCGTCGGCGACGTTCGCCAGCACCTCGTGCAGGGCGTGGGCCTTCGCCAGATCGATCCGGCCCGACCGGAACGCCTCCCGCACCCGATGCAGCCGCACCCGCAACTCGTAGCCGAGGCCGATCATCCGCTGCGCCGCCGACTCCGTCAGCCCCAGAATCCCCGCCACCTCGACGTGCGCGAACTCGCCCTCCCGGGACTCGCTGCGGCCCGCCCGCCGGTCCTCCGCGCACCGCGCCTCGAACAGATCCGTCACCGCATCGACCTCGCAGAACTGCTCCCGAGCAATCCGCGCATGCATCCCGCGCAGAACGTCGGTCACATCCACGGTGTCGAGAACAGCCCCCTGTCCGAACATACATTCGAGTCTACCGATTGTTGGCGCCTCTGTCAGCGCTTTCGCGACCCGGATTCGATCAGGAGCGCGTGTTCCAGCGCAGACGGAGATCATCGACCGACGGCGGCGTCGTCGTGCCGCTGGATTTCGTCGGTCGCACGGATGACCGGGGACCTCGAGTAGTGGCCTGCGCCGACTGTGCGGCACTACGACGTTCCGCGAGTGCATGCATCGCTTCCCGTCCTTCGGCACGGACGGCGGCAACGCCCGGGAGCTCACTCGTCGAGGGGACAGCGTGGTCGAGCGGTCGGGCGCCCCACCTTTGAACGAGGCTGGCGATCGCCAGCCACGTGCACATCCCGGCGAAGAAGCCGGCCACGACGCGCAGGTAGGGACTGATGGTATTCATGGCCTTTCCAAACTTCGCCGTGGCAAGGCTTCCCGCCTGCCGACATGCCGCTATTGTGACAGTCGACACCGACAGGTTTCGGCACGACTCGCCTATCCGTCGCTGGATTGATCAGCGCGAACCAGTCTCGTCACGAGACTCAACACCGTACCGACGTCGAACCGCGACGGCTCAGTGCCGTAGGCCTGACTCACGGTGACGCAGGCGAGCCCGGTAGACGACAGCTCGACCGAGCCGTCGCCTCAGGGGCTGGTCGGTCACCGCTCACCCGCGTCCGGCCGGAAGTCGAGCAGACGTGCGATAAGCGCTGGTAGGAAGCCGTTCTCGAACGCGTCGGTGAGCGCCCACACCGAGGACCCCTCGACTCCGACAACGCCGGTCATCAGCCCGAGGACCTCGCCGGGGCCGAGAACCGGGGCGAGGTTCCGAATGCCGTGCAGGTTCAGCAGATCACCGCCGCCATCCCACGCGGCCCAATCGAAGCCGGGGACGACGAGACCGTTGTCGCGGACGAAGGCGACGACAGCCCCCGCGAGGGGGTCGAACTTCTCCCCCTCGCGATCCCACGGTGCCCGGTAGTCCGACTTGCCAGCCGGCCAGCGAGCGTTGACCTGGTCGACGAATGACCGCAACTGCGCCCAAGCGGCCGGGGTCAACGCGGCAACCGCCTGCTGTGTCGCGGACTCGTAGGAATCGGGCTGTCCTGCGCTCGTTCGACTCCCGTCGATCACAACACCTCCTCGATCTGACGCTCCGCATCGCGGACACGGAGTTCGCCGGACATCAGGCGTGGGAGGAGGGTGTCGCGGGTGGCGGCGAGGGTCCGGGATTCCTCAATCGCGTTCAGCCGTAGACGGCCCAGTGCGGTGATTGCACTCAAGACACCGTCGGGCAACGAACGAGGATCGACGATCTCTGTAGCCAGAAGATCCGCAGGCTTGACTCGCTGGTGACTACCCGACGTTCCCGCAACTTTCGATTCCAACTGCACAGACACTACTGGCTCGCGCAGCAATGCCCACAAGACCGACGTGGAACAGTAGCGCGGTTCCAGCACGAGGAACTCCGTTGACGCGTACGCAGGTTCCGGCCCAACCGTCGGCACATCCCAAACCCGCGGAAAACGTGGATTGAGCTTGGAGATTAGCACCGACGGCCGCTCGATCAGAAACTTCGCACTCTTGATCGTGACTGGGTCGTCCAACGCGGGTATACCACCTTCATCGAAGGCAGGAAGGCTGTAGTGAGCCACAACGTCGGAGTCCATGCTCTCGGGGCTATGATTCCGGCGATTGTGTTCAACAACGTCGGCAATGGCTGTACGCATGCCATTGGCCGCCTGAACTTGAAGCACCGCGACTTCATCAATCGCACCAATCAGCTTGCGGTTCGCGGCGATCTTGTCGTCGAGGGCACCGAGGACGTCGGCGATGGCGCGCTGTTCATGAATTGGAGGAAGTTCAAGGACCATCGATCGTGCCGCGCCGACATTGAAGTGCTGCTGAACGGCGCCAACCAACATCGAGTTCACGAATCCTGCAGCCGCGCTGTTAATGTAATAGCTCAACCAATATGGATCGACATCACCGCATGGTCGGGTGATAACCAAATCAGAGCAATTAGCCGAGCCCCATTCGTTCGGCACGACTGCCGTCGCGCCGGGGCTGCCAGTTCGCACGGTAACGACATCACCAGGACGCAGTGCCGATTTCTTTAGACGCGAATGGAATTCTTCCGGAATGTACCTGACGTCGGACAGGTCGAATCCATGCGGAACAACGTTCTGCGAACGCAAGAAGATCACACCGTCCCCGACATACTCACTGGCCATCGAGCCGACGTGCCCAACAGTGACTTCTGCAAAGTCTCCAAGCTTGACCCTGCGCCACTGTTCTAGTGAGCGAGTCACTTCACCCTCCCCAACTGCTCACGCACGACCGCCTGCAACCGTGCTGCCTCGTCGAACTGCTCGAACAATTCCTTGGTCAACCGCTCCAACTTCTCCGCGATCGGTTCCCCGTCGTCCTCGATGGGCGCGGCACCGACGTAGCGACCCGGTGTGAGCGCGTAATTGGCCTCCTTGATCTCCGCGAGAGTCGCCGAATAGCAGAAGCCGGGCTCATCGGCATACTCAGCGCCGGCAGCGGATTCCGTTCCGCGCCAGGCGTGGAACGTGCCCGCAATCTTGGCGATGTCGTCGTCGCTGAGCGCCCGCTCGGCGCGATCGACCATGTAGCCCATGTTGCGGGCATCGATGAACAGCACCTGGCCCTGACGGTCGATGGAACCCTTGGGTCCGACCGCCTTGTCCTTGGCGAAGAACCACACACACACCGGAATGCCGGTGCTGCGGAACAACTGCGTGGGCAGCGCGATCATGCACGACACCAGATCGGCCTCGACCAACCGAGCGCGGATCTCGCCCTCGCCACCGGAATTCGACGACATCGACCCGTTCGCCATCACCACACCGGCGCTGCCGCGCTCGGACAGCTTGGAGATGATGTGCTGAATCCACGCGTAGTTGGCGTTGCCGACCGGCGGCACACCGAACTTCCAGCGCTTGTCGTCTTCCTTGCGCGTCCAGTCCTTGATGTTGAACGGCGGATTCGCGAGGACGTAGTCGGCCAACAGGTCCGGATGCTTGTCCTGCGCGAACGTGTCCTCCCACCGGTCCCCCAGATTGCCGGTGATGCCGTGGATCGCGAGGTTCATCTTCGCCATCCGCCATGTGCGCTCGTTCAACTCCTGGCCGTACACGGCCACCTCGGTCGGGTTGCCGCCGTGGCGTTCGATGAACTTCTCGGTCTGCACGAACATGCCGCCCGAACCACAGCAGGGGTCGTAGACCCGTCCGCTGTACGGCTCGAGCATCTCCACCAGCACCCGCACCACACCGGCAGGGGTGTAGAACTCGCCGCCGCGCTTGCCCTCGGCGCGCGCGAACTTTTCCAGGAAGTACTCGTACACCTCACCGAGCAGGTCCCGGGCCTTGGTCGCACCGTGTCCGGTGAAGCGGGTGTCGTTGAACAGATCGATCAGCTCGCCGAGGCGGCGCTGATCCACACTCGCATTGTTGAAGATCGTCGGAAGCGTGCCCGCCAGAGTCGCGTTGGCCTGCATCAACTCCCGCATCGCGGCGTCGACCAACTCGCCGACCGTCCGGCCCTCGACGCCGACGGCCTCCTGGATGCCCTTCGCGTTCTGCGCGAGATACGACCACCGTGCCGGCTCCGGCACGTAGAAGACGCTACCGCCGACGTACTCGTCCTCGTCGTCGATCAGATACGAGATCTGCTCGTCGTTCATCCCGTCCGCGATCAGTTCCGCGCGGATCTGCTCGCGGCGCTCGTCGAACGCGTCCGAGACGTACTTGAGGAACACCAACCCCAGGATCACGTCCTTGTACTGGGACGCATCCATGGACCCGCGCAGCTTGTCCGCGGCCTTCCACAGCGTGTCCTTCAGTTCTTTCATCGTCGACGGCGCGGAGACCGCGGCCTTGTCGGTCCTCTTCCTGGGTGGCATTGTCAGCCTTTCTCTGGGACGTTCTGGGGCGCCGGCGCGACGGTGAGCGCACCATGCGCCACACCGTCCACCAGCGTGGTGGTCAAGTTGTCGAGGGTCTCCAGCAGCGTTCGGGCTGCGGCGCGGCGGGCACGGAGATCCGCCAGCGCCGCGGTGAGCGCGGGCACGTCGTCCGGACTCACCCGCGGCACCTCCCACTGCCGCCACGCCGATCCGCCACGGATCGCGCCGGGCGGCTTCTGCGCTCCGACACGCGAAAGAATCTGCTGGGCAACAAGTTCCGGTATGATGCCGGATCGATGCGGGTCCGCGACCCGCAGGATTCGCGCCGGCGATTGCACCACCGAGGCGCCCACGTGGTCGACGAGCGCACCGAACGACGATCCGGTGCAGAACACGATGTCGCCCGGCTCGGTGTAGCGGCCGCTCGGATAATGGGCGGTGAAGGTGAGTCGGTCGATGCCCCTGCTACCGACCGGGCAGCGGCCCGTCACCTCGTCCACGCCGATCACCGGCACGGTGCCGTCCGGTTCGATGTCGTCGGCGTCGAGGCGGTTCCCTGACACCAGTTGCAGCTCTTTCGCGTCCGCCAACTCCCCCGCCGTGGGTGCGCGCCCGCCGCCGGGATCCCGGTATTCGACCCGCAACGCCTGCCCCGCGTGGACTCCGTCGGCGGCCACATCGGCGGCACCGGCGAGTTCGAGGACCCGTGCGGCGATCTCCGCGGGTGCCGGTCGCAGGCGGTGGACGCGTGGCGCGGCGGTAAGCGCACCGGACTGCGCCAGCAGTTCCGACGTCCGACAGGCGTGGCCGAACCGGAAGGCGTGCGCCCGCACTGCCCGCGCGGACCCCATCGCCGCCGCAACGTCGGCCAGGACACCGTCGATGACGTCGTCCGACAGCTCCAGGGCGCCGAGATCCGCGAGCACCATGTGCCGATCCGCGGCCGGCACCGAGTTGTCGACGCCGCCCAGCACCCAGAGCGCCATCGGCAGACCCGGCCGCGCCGGCAGCAAACCCTCGGGCAGCCGGATCGCCGCGCGCAGATGACCGGACCGCAGCAGCCCCGACCGGATCGACTCGCACTCGCGGTCCCGCAGTCGATCGACGAGCGCAGCCGACGGACCGATGATCACCGCACGCTGACCCGGACCCATCTGCATCGCGATGTTGTCGATCTCCGCGAGGATCTCGGCATCGGTGTAGTCGATCGTCGACGGCGACGGGTACTGCGTGATGAACATCGCCGGTCGGTCCAGACTGAAGCCGTCGCCGAAACCGCTGTCCGGAGCGGGGATTCGCCCCACCCGATGAGTGGCGAGTCGACGCCGCGCTCTTCTCGCGCCCGGCGTGCTCGACGGGCCCGTCATGACAGTGAGATCGTGATACTCCGGCAGTGCCTCCCGGACGGCGACGAGCAGATCGGCGTTCTCCGGAGCAGGGTCGACGAACAGCGGGGATCCGTCCTCGGCCAGTGCCGCACCCATCCGGGCGCACAGCGCGAGAGCGCGGGCGCCGAGCGTCGTGTCGGACAATGCGGACCAGCGATCCCGGAACCGTCTGGACATCAACGCTTCGACCGCGTGCGCCGGGGTGAACGCCGAGTCGGCCATCCGGTCGACGTGCGTCGCAACCATGCCGAGGTGCTCGCCCAGGGCTTCGAGCTCCGAGTAGAGGAACTCGTCGTCCGGGTCCAGCTCGTCGGCCCGGTCCAGCAGTTCGTCGGTGCCGAGTTCGCCCACCTGCTCGTCGAGCAGCGCCTTGACACAGAGCAAGGCGGTGATGCCGTCGGCGACGGTGACCGGGTCCATCCCGGATGCGTGCTCGAAGGCGGCATACATCGCCATGTCCCGGGCGAACGAGTCACTGTTGCCCAGCCCGCGCGACTGCACCCACCCGGCGACCTCGACCGCATCGAACTTGGCCGTCCGGCCGTCCCGCGAGACCGGGCGGGGGAAGGGTCGATCAGCATCGTTGCGGAAACGCTTCGTCCACATCGTTACGACGGGACGCTGCACCTTCGCCAGGGCCGCGATATCGCGCATGGTGAGCAGGAGCATGGGCGACGTACTCGGCTGCTGCACGCGTCACGCCCCTCCTGAACAGACCATCGGCCCCGGTCGGTGCCGCCCCGAGAAATCTAGCCGATCGAACGACCGGTTCCGGGAAGTCGCTCCATCGACTACCTGATAACAGGGGTTATCGCACTTCACGCCGAATCTTGTCAGTCGTATCAGGCATTGTGTTCGACATCCGTACCACCGACATGAAGGGGACGCCGTTGCTCGCAGTCATCCACATCCGCCGAACCCAAGCCACGAACCGTGACCGCTCCCGCGCGGTCGCCGTCTGGCAGACCGGCACCGCGACCGAGACCCGCCTGTTCGTCCGCGACGACGCGAGCGACGCGTCCTACTACGGTGCCGGGCTCGATGCTTTCACGCTGCTGCTGGAGCTCGCGGCCGCGGCGTCCGAGCCCCTGCTCCTGCACGTCACCGACGGCACGCTGCGCCGGGAGATCGCCGCCGTCGTCGACGCGTTCCCCTCGGTGACGATCGCCGGTGTCGCCCGCGGCACGATCCTGCAGCTCACCCTCACCGCACTCGACGTCCTCGACGCGGACGACCGCGACCGCACGGCCGTCGACGAGGAAGACGAACGCGCCCGGGTAGCGGCGCTGCCGGAGCTGACGGTCGCCACCGACGCCTCCAAGTCACGCCGCCGGGGAGTCGGCGTGGCCTGTGTGAGCTCGGACGGCGTCCGGCACCAGCGGATGGTTCCCAACGTCACGACGGTGCTCGAGGGCGAGCTGCTCGCGATCGAACTGACGATCGACCGGTTCGCCGGGCGGCGCCTGCACATCCTCACCGACAGCCAGGCCGCGCTTCAGCACCTCGGGATACTGGAGAGGCAGTGGCCGATGCGGGCGACCGGCGGGACGAAGGCCGCCGTGGCCCGCGTCCACGAGGCGATGCGGGGCCGCGAGATCCGGATGTCGTGGGTGCGCGGGCACGCCGGGCACCTGCTCAACGAGACCGCTCACCGGCTCGCCATGGCGATGCGCCGCGCCCACGAGGCGCACATCCCGACCGAGACGCGGCGCGCCATCGCCGAGCAGATCGTCGAACCGCTGCGCGGCGCAGCCTGATCCGGTCGTTCAGAGCAACCCGATCGAACTCGACCGCCGCAGCTTGCCGGACGACGTCTTGGGCAGCGAGCCGGGAGCGAGGACGGCGACAGTGCGTGGGCGCACACCGACCTCCGCGACGACGGCGTGCGCCACCTCGTGTTCGATCCGCCGGACCTCGTCCTCGTCGTCGATGGCGTTCGTTTCCACGGCAACCGCGAAACTCTCGCGCTTGTCGCCGGCGTCGAGGCGGATCGCGGCGGCGTTGCCGGGCCGCACACCCGCGACGGCGCCGGCGGCGCGTTCGATGTCGGTGGGATAGATGTTGCGGCCGCCCATGATGATGACGTCCTTGACGCGGCCGCACACCACGACGAGGTCGTCCTCGGTGAAGTAGCCGATGTCGCCGGTGTTGATCCACCCGTCCGCGTCCTGCGTCGCGACGGGGCCGTCGACGGTGAGATATCCAGGGGTGACCGACTTTCCACGCAGCTCGATCACTCCGACCGCGCGCTTGGGCAGTTCCAGCCCGTCCCGGGCGACGACGCGTCCCTCGAGTCCCGGTACGAGCGGACCGAGCGTCGCCATCGCGCGCGCATTGGCGCGGGTGGAACGGACGGCGAGTCCGCCGGCCTCCAGCAGATCGGGATCGACGCGGTCGAGGACGAGCCCTCGGCCGGGTTGCGGCACCGAAACCGCAAGGGTCACTTCGGCCATTCCGTAGGTCGGAGCGAGCGCGAGCGGGTCCAGCCCGAACCGGGCACCGGCGTCGGCGAGCGCGATCATGGTGTCGGGATCGACCGGCTCGGCTCCGTTGAGCAGGACTCGCATCGACGACAGGTCGTACTCGCCCGCCGGCGCCTGCGCGAGACGTCGGGCAAGCAGCGAGTACGCGAAGTTCGGTGCCGCGGTGACGGTTCCGCGGTATTTGCCTATCAGCTCGGCCCACAGCAGCGGCGTCCGGAGGAAATCGAGCGGCGTGATGTGGACGGTGGTGGCACCGATCTGCATCGGGACGGTGAGGAACCCGATCATTCCCATGTCGTGGAACAGCGGCAGCCAGCTGATCATCACATCGCGTTCGGGACTGAACTCGACCCGGTCGATCATCGCGTACGCGTTGGCGTAGAAATTCGCGTGCGTGAGTTGCACGGCCTTGGGCGATCCGGTGGAGCCGGAGGTCAACTGCTGCAACGCGATGTCGGACTCCGCGGTCTCGACGGGGTCGATGTCGTGGCCGTCGCGCATCGACTCGATCGTCACCACCTCGATGCCGCGCTCGACGAGCAGTGGCACGGCCGCCTCGAACGGCGCCCCCACCACCACCGCAGCAGCGGAGATCATCCGGATGATCGCCTCGGTGTCCTGCGCCCACACCTGCAGATCGGTACGCGGGGTGGGCTGGTGCAGCATCGTCACCGACCCGCCGCGCATCCAGATCGCCTGGCACGCGGGCGCGATGTCGACAGGCATGCCGGCGAGGACACCGATCGCGTCGCCGGACCCGATACCCGCATCCGCGAGGGCACCGGCCATACGACGGGCGATCGTGTGGACCTCGCCCCACGACTGGCGGAGCGGCGCATCGGGCTCACCCGTGATCAACACCTGCGCACTGGTCGCGGCGGTGGCATACATCTCGTCGGTGAACTTGCTCATCGAAGGCTCCTGCAGGCTCCTGCCGATACCTGTGCGGACACTACGACTGCGCGGCCGATCTCCGACACGTATATCCGGAAGCGGTGCCGACCTGTTACTCCGGCGAACGCCCCGAGTACGCTGGTAGCGGCCCCGATTCCCTTCTGAGAGGTTCACCGTTGACCAGCGCGCCCGACTCGGCCGAGATCACGACCGCCGAGAAGGCGTCGACCACCGCTCCCAAGAACCTCGCCGGTGAGGCGGCCCGGCGACGGACGTTCGCCGTCATCTCCCACCCAGACGCCGGCAAGTCGACGTTGACCGAGGCCCTCGCGCTGCACGCGAAGATGATCTCGGAGGCGGGCGCGGTGCACGGCAAGGCCGGCCGCAAGTCCACGGTCTCCGACTGGATGGAGATGGAGAAGGCCCGCGGCATCTCGGTGTCGTCGACGGCCCTCCAGTTCAACTACCACTCGGACGAGACTCCCGACGACCAGATCAACGTCGTCAATCTGGTCGACACCCCCGGTCACTCCGACTTCTCGGAGGACACCTACCGCGTCCTCACCGCGGTCGACGCCGCCGTGATGCTGATCGATGCCGCGAAAGGCCTCGAGCCGCAGACCCTGAAGCTGTTCCAGGTGTGTCGCCACCGCGGTATCCCCGTCATCACCGTCATCAACAAGTGGGACCGACCGGGTCGCACCCCGCTGGAGTTGCTCGACGAGATCGACGAGCGCATCGGCCTCACCCCCACCCCGCTGTACTGGCCGGTCGGCATCGCCGGCGATTTCCGTGGACTGCTGCGCCGCGGGGAGGACGGGGCCCCGAGCGAGTACATCCGTTTCACCCGCACCGCGGGTGGCGCGAAGATCGCGCCCGAAGAGGTCATGGACGCCGACGCCGCCCTCGAGCGTGAGGGCGACGAATGGGTGACCGCCGCGGAGGAGAGCGAACTGCTCTCGGCCAGCGGCCAGGATCACGACCAGGAACTGTTTCTGGCCGGGCAGACGTCACCGGTGATCTTCGCGTCCGCGATGCTCAACTTCGGTGTCCGTCAGATCCTCGACACGCTCGTGGCGCTCGCCCCCGCACCGGGCGCCCGCAAGGATGTCGCCGACGAGCCGCGCGAGGTCACCGACCCGTTCAGCGCCGTCGTGTTCAAGGTGCAGGCGGGCATGGACACCGCGCACCGCGACCGCCTGGCGTTCATGCGCGTAGTCTCCGGCGTGTTCGAGCGCGGCATGGTCGTCACGCACGCGCAAACCGGCAAGCCGTTCGCCACCAAGTACGCGCTGACGGTGTTCGGCCGTGACCGCAACACGGTCGAGAACGCGTACCCCGGCGACATCGTCGGCCTGGTCAATGCCAATGCGCTGGCCCCGGGCCACACGCTGTTCTCCGAGAAGAAGGTGGAGTTCCCGCCGATTCCGTCGTTCGCGCCCGAGCACTTCTCGGTGCTGCGCGCGGAGAGTGCGAGCAAGTACAAGCAGTTCCGTCGAGCCGTCGACCAGCTCGAATCCGAGGGTGTCGTGCAGATCCTCCGCAACGACATCCGCGGTGACGCGTCCCCGGTCATGGCGGCCGTCGGTCCCATGCAGTTCGAGGTGGTCGCGGCCCGCATGAAGGCCGAGTTCAACGTCGAGGCCCGGATGGAGCCGCTCGGCTACGCCCTCGCCCGGCGCACCGACGCCGAGTCCGCCGTCGAACTCGGCCGTCAGCGCGGCGTCGAGGTGTTCACCCGCAACGACGGGGTGCTGTTGGCTCTGTTCAGCGACAAGTGGCGGCTGCAGTACATCCAGAAGGAGATGCCGGAGCTGACACTCGAGCCGTTGGTCGCCGCAGGCGATCAGTGAGTTTCCTCCAGACGCTCTTCGACGCCGAACTCCACGTCGGCGGCGCCACGATCCTGTGGCGCGAGATCGTCGGGAACGCGTTCGGTATCGCGTCGGCGATCGGCGGGATGAAGCGCGTCGTGTGGGCGTGGCCGGTGGGCATCATCGGCAACGCGCTGCTGTTCACGGTGTTCATGGGCGCGCTGTTCCACACGCCGCAGAACCTCGACCTGTACGGCCAGGCCGGCCGCCAGCTGCTGTTCATCACCGTGAGTGCATACGGCTGGACGCGCTGGCTCCAGTCGCGGCACGACTCCGGCAAGGCGGTGCTCCCGCACTGGGCGTCCACCCGCGCACGAGTGGGGATGATCGCGACGATGGCGATCGGCACCGTCGCGTTCGCGAAGGTGTTCGAGATGCTCGGCTCGTGGGGACCGTGGCCCGATGCCTGGATCTTCACCGGTTCGATCCTCGCCACCTACGGCATGGCGCGCGGGTGGACCGAGTTCTGGTTGATCTGGATCGGGGTCGACGCCGTGGGCGTTCCGCTGCTCTTCAGCGGCGGCTACTACCCGTCGGCCCTGCTGTACCTCGTGTACGCGGCCTTCGTGCTGTGGGGTTTCGCGGTGTGGTTGCGAATCCAGCGGCAGTCCGCGCCGCAGTCGACGGCGATCACCGCGGAATGATCCACCGACCGGTCCGGTTGGAACCGGTATGGCAGCGGTCACACACGACACGGCAGATACCCCTTCGTACGGAAAGTTCGGCGTCTGGCGACACGCCTTCGGGCTGCAGCCCGAGGTGGGCGCCGAGATCGAACGCCTCGGCTACGGCGCGATCTGGGCCGGCGGGTCTCCCCCCGCCGACCTGCAGGTGGTCGAGGACCTGATCGCCGGCACCGAGACGATCACCGTCGCCACCGGCATCGTCAACATCTTCTCGGCACCGGCCGACGAGATCGCGAAGTCCTACCAACGCATCGAGTCCCGCCATCCCGGACGCTTCGTCCTCGGCATCGGCGTCGGCCACCCCGAGGTGCCCGGTATGGGCGCCGAGAAGCCGTACGACGCCCTCGTTCGGTACCTCGACGTCCTCGACGACGCCGGTGTCCCGAAGCACCGGCGCGTCCTGGCCGCGCTCGGCCCGAAGGTGTTGCAGCTCGCGGCCGATCGCACGGCCGGCGCACACCCGTATCTGACGACGCCCGAGCACACCCGGCAGGCGCGGGAGATCATCGGCCCGGACGCACTGCTCGCTCCCGAGCAGAAGGTGGTGCTGAGCACCGACTCCGGCGCCGCCCGCGCCACCGGCCGGGAGGCCGTCGAGAACCCGTACCTGCATCTACGGAACTACCGCCGCAACCTCGAACGCCTCGGTTTCCCGACCGAGGAGCTCGACAACGGAGGCAGTGACCGCGTGATCGACGCACTCGTCGCGCACGGAGACGCGGCCGCGATCGCCCCGCGGCTCACCGCGCACCTCGACGCCGGAGCCGACCACGTCGCGATCCAGGTGCTGCCGATGGCGGGCGACCCGCTGCCGGCGCTGCGAGAGCTGGCCTCGGCGCTGAACATCGGCGGGTAACCGCCGCCCTCCTACGGCGCGGCGTGCAGCAGCGGCAGCGCGTCGACGAGGGGTGCCAGTTCGGGCACCCCTCGCGCCTCGGCGAGCGCGCGCTCGAGCGTCGCGTCGTGGACAGGCCGCGCCTCCTCGAGTAGTTCACGCCCAGCCGGGGTGAGCTCGGTGTAGATCCCACGCCGGTCGTCCGCGCACAGGATCCGGGTGAGCAGGCCCCGGTCCTCGAGCCGATTCACCAGACGGGTCGTGGCACTCGCGCTGAGCGCCGCCGCACGGGCCAGTTGCTGCATGCGCATGTGCCAGCCGTCCTGCCTGCTCAGGGCATCCATCACCGTGTATTCCACGACCGAGAGCTCGGCCTCTGCCTGCAGTGATCGCTCGAGTTCGGACTCGATCAGCCCGTGCAGCGCGGCGAGAGTGCGCCACCCCTGCGACCTGATCTCGACCGCATCGTCCCTGATGCCCACGATGCCCCTTTCCTGGTGACGAGCCTTACATCTTCAAATAGTTGCTTGCGCGGGATATCTACGCGTGCAACTATTTATCCAGCGCCTGCAACTAACAGCTTACGCGCCCTATCTGCTCTCACCGCGCTTTCAAGGAGCACCCCACATGCCCATAGGCCTCATAGCCCTCGCTCTCGGCGGGTTCGGCATCGGATTGACCGAGTTCGTCATCATGGGCCTCCTGCCCGAGGTCTCCACCGACTTCGCAGTCAGCGAGGCCACTGCGGGCTGGCTCATCTCCGGCTACGCACTCAGCGTCGTGGTCGGCGCACTGGTCCTGACCGCTGCCGTCACCCGACTCCCCCGCAAACCTGTCCTCGCCGGATTGATGGTCCTCTTCGTCGTCGGGAACACGCTCTCGGCGCTCGCCCCGGACTTCCCCACCATGCTGCTGGGACGTGTCGTCGCGGCGCTCTGCCACGGAGCCTTCTTCGGTATCGGCGCCGTCGTGGCCGCCGACATGGTTGCGCCCCACAAGAAGGCGGGCGCGATTGCCGTCATGTTCACCGGCCTCACGGCAGCGAACGTGCTCGGTGTCCCCTTCGGAACACTGTTGGGGCAGGCCGCGGGCTGGCGCTCGACGTTCTGGGCGATCAGCGCGATCGGCGTCGTCGCCCTTGTCGGCATCCTCGCACTGGTCCCCGTCACTGAGCGCGGCACCGCAGGAACCACCGGGCTACGCGGCGAACTGCGAGCCTTCCGCTCCGGCCAGGTGTGGGCCTCGATCGCCATCACGGTCCTCGGCTACGGCGGGATGTTCGGCGCCTTCACGTACATCGCGTTCACCCTCACGTCGGTCAGCGGCTTCGACAGCGCGACGGTGCCGTGGCTGCTCATGGTGTTCGGTGTGGGTCTGTTCATCGGAAACACGCTGGGCGGCAAGGCCGCCGACCGCAACGTCGACGCCACCCTTCTGGCGGCGCTGTCCGTGTTGACCGTCGTCCTCGCCGTCTTCGCGCTGACCGCCGCGAGTGCCGTGATGGCGGTCGTGTCCCTGCTGCTGATGGGCATCTTCGGGTTCGCGACCGTACCCGGCCTGCAGATGCGCGTCATGAAGTACGCCAGCGAGGCTCCCACTCTCGCGTCCGGCGCCAACATCGGCGCCTTCAACGCGGGCAACGCGTTCGGTGCCTGGATCGGTGGCGTCACCATCTCGGCGGGTCTCGGTTACACCTCACCGATCTGGGCCGGAGCCGCCATCACCCTGGCCGCCGTCGCTGTCATGGCACTCGCGGCCCGAAAGGCGAACTCCCGCAATGGAGTCGAACTCGCACCCCGCACCGGCGACCTCGCCGGTGTCTGACCGTCCCCAACCGACCGACCTTCACCCACACCCAAGGAGAATCATGTCCACCGTTCCCAGCATCACCCTGAACAACGGCGTCACGATGCCGCAGATCGGCTTCGGAGTCTTCCAGGTTCCCGACGACGAGACGACGGCGGCGGTGACCGCTGCACTCGACGCCGGGTATCGCTCGATCGACACCGCGGCCGTCTACGGAAACGAGTCCGGCACCGGAAAAGCTCTGGCCGCCTCCGGGATCGCGCGCGACGAGTTGTTCGTGACGTCCAAGTTGTGGAACACCGACCAGGGCTACGACGCCACTCTCGCGGGCTTCGACGCGAGCCTGGACCGTCTCGGCCTCGACTACCTCGACCTGTACCTGATCCACTGGCCGGCCCCCGCCCAGGATCGATACCTCGACTCCTGGCGTGCCCTCGAAAAGCTGTACTCCGATGGACGCGTCCGGGCGATCGGCGTCTCGAACTTCCTGCCCGAGCACCTGCGTCGGGTACTCGATTCCGGCTCGATCGTCCCCGCCGTCAACCAGATCGAGCTGCACCCCGCACTGCAGCAGCGCGACGTCGTCGAGTTCGCCGACGCCCACGGCATCGCCACCGAAGCCTGGAGCCCGTTGGCGCAGGGCGCGGTCCTCGACGACGCGTCGATCGCACGGATCGCGGCCACCCACGAACGGACACCCGCGCAGGTCGTCCTCCGTTGGCACCTGCAGCAGGGACGCATCGTCATCCCGAAGTCGGTGACGCCGTCACGAATCCGCGAGAACCTCGACATCCTCGGCTTCGAACTCTCGGCCGCCGAGCTGGCAGAAATCGATGCACTGGACCGCGACGGACGGACCGGACCGCATCCGGCGGAGTTCAACGGCTAGACCGCACCCGACGACCCTCACCAACCCCTAACAGTTCGTTAACGGGGACCGATATCCGCGCCCATAGCTTGGCCGGTGTCGGTGCCACCGGGGCACCGACACCGAGCCAGGAGGCCGCACATGAACAAGAACGTCGTCACCCGCCGCCGCATCGCGGTCGCCGCCGCGAGCATCGCAGCCGCCGGAGCCCTCGCAGTGCCCGGCGTCGCCTGGGCGCAGAACGCCATCCCGGGTGGTTCCCCCGTGGCCGTCGCCGCCGTGAACAGTGTCGCCGCACCGGCCACATCCGTGATACCCGCTGCCACGGCCTCCCCCGACGAAGCCGTCTGCGGCCTGACGGTGGCGCCGCTGACGGACACGGAACTGCAGACGCTGCGCGACGGTGGGGTCGTCACGAAGGAGGTGGAGACGGTCTCGGAGACAGGTGAGTCGTCGACCGTCTCGTTCTCGATGGCCGCCGCCGTCACAGCGGCCGACGAGACGGCCGCCGCGCCCGTGGAATTCCCCGCGGACGTCGCAGCGACGGCAAGCGATTCCGTCGCTGCGACCACGGTCACAGCGCAGGCCTGCTGAGCACCCCGAGGGCACGGGCACTATGGATGCAGTGACCGACAGCGCCCGTATCCTGCTCGTCGACGACGACCCCAAGGTCCTGTCGTCCCTCACGCGGGGGCTCCGACTCTCCGGTTTCGAACTCGATACCGCCGACGACGGAGCTTCCGCGCTGCGGGCCGTCTCCGAGTCCCGCCCGGACGCGATCGTGCTCGACGTGAACATGCCCGTCCTCGACGGGGTGAGCGTCGTCACCGCGCTACGGGCGATGGGGAACGATGTTCCGATCTGTGTGCTCAGCGCGCGCAGCACAGTCGGCGACCGGATCGCGGGACTCGAGGCCGGGGCCGACGACTATCTCACCAAACCGTTCGAACTGGGCGAGCTCGTCGCCCGGCTGCGCGCGCTGCTCCGCCGGGCGCCGCGGACACCGGCGCCGGCCGGGACTGTCACGGTCGGACCGTTGGAGGTGGACCTGCCGGGCCGCCGCGTCCACATGGGAGGCGAGCGAATCGACCTCACCAAACGGGAATTCGATCTGCTCGAGGTTCTCGCCGAGAACGCCGGCATCGTGCTCAGCCGGGTCCGACTGCTGGAGCTGGTGTGGGGCTACGACTTCGACGCGGACACCAACGTGGTGGACGTCTTCGCGACGTACCTGCGGAGAAAGTTGGAGGCCGGTGGCAGGCCGCGAGTGCTGCATACCGTGCGGGGAGTCGGCTTCGTACTCAGGGAGCAGCCGTGACCGTGCGCCGCCCGTCGCTGTCGCTGCGCGCCCGTGTCGCCGTGGTCTCCGCACTCGCCGCGGCGATCGTGATCGCCGCGATCGGTGTGGCGTTCGCGGTGTTCCTCCGGGTCAACGGCTCCGAGCAGCTCGACCGCACCCTCGATTCGGTATCGCTGAGCGTCGCCCCCGCCACTTCCGCGCCGAACGACTTCCCGGCAGGTCCTCCCGAGATCGCCGCACTCGACGGCTATTCGACCCCCGCGGTGTCCGAACCGGTCCGCACGACCACGATCGACGGTGCCGCGGTGCGCGCGAAGGACGTCACCATCGCCGGCACTCTCGGCGAGGTGATTGCCGTGTCCGTACCGGAGGACGCCCTCAGCCGGGCCATCCGGGAACAGCAGTGGCAGGTCGCGGGGGTGGCCGTTGCCGCGATCGCGGTGGCCGCCGGCCTCGGATGGCTCCTCGCCGGCCGTGCCGTGCGCCCGCTGCAGCGACTCGCGGCAGCCACCCACACCGTGGGGGACGAACTACCCGCGTCGCTCCCGGACATCCGCGGGGCGCGCGAGGCGGAGGAACTCGGTGAAGCGATCCGACACATGCTCGATCGAATCGGAAAGGCCCAGAGTCGAACTCAGGACGCACTGGGAGCGGCGCGCGATTTCGCGGCCGTCTCCGCCCACGAACTGCGCACACCGCTCACGTCGATGCGCACCGATCTCGAGGTGCTCGCGACGATGCCGCTCACCGAGACCCAACGCGCCGAGATCCTGCGCGAACTGCGCTCCACCGAACGGCAGATCGAGTCGACACTCACCGATCTCGAAAGCCTCGCGGTGGGTGAACTCTCCGATCCCGCCGATCACGAGGACGTCGATCTGGTGGAACTGGCGGACCGCTGTGTCCAGGAATCGTCTCGGCGCCTGCCCGACGTGGACGTCCGGCTGACGGCACCGGCATCGTCGTCCCCGATGCGCGGCCTCCCGTCCGGACTACGATCCGTCCTCGACAACGCCGTCACAAACGCCGTCCGGCACGGCCGCGCCGATCGCATCGAGATCACCGTCGCCGCGACTGCCCACGCGATCACGATCACCGTCGACGACAACGGCGTCGGCGTAGGAAGACGAGCGGACGGCGGTGTTCGAGCGCTTCGCCCGCGGAGCGTCCGCCCACCCCGTCGGGTCCGGGCTCGGGCTCGCACTCGTCGCCCAACAAGCCGCACTGCACGGCGGCACCGCCGAACTGACCGACAGTCCGCTCGGCGGTGCCCGGCTGCGGCTCGACCTGCCGAGAACCGACTGACGGATACTATTGCGCCGGCTCGGCCGTGATCTCGGTGAACAGCGCCTCGATCGCCTCGGCGTCGATGTCGTCGATCGACGGCGGATTCCACGACGGGTTGCGGTCCTTGTCGACCAGCACGGCCCGCACGCCCTCGATGAAGTCGGCGTTGCGGGTCACCTCGGCGCCGAGCACCAGCTCGAGGTCGAGGCACTGCTCGAGAGTCAGGTCCGCACCCCGGCGCACCAGCTCCGCGGTGATCCACAGGCTGCTGGGAGCCAGCGTGGTGAGAGCCTCACGGGTCTGCTTGGTCCACTCGTCGTCGCCGGTCAAGCGCGCCACCATGTCGGTGATGGTGCCGGAGCCGAACACTCGGTCGATCTCGCCCGCCTGATCCTTCAGCTGGGACGCCGGCGCGTCGGTGGTGTGCTTCGCCAGCACCGCGTCCAGATCCGTGCCGCTCATCGCCCGGATGGCGTCGGCGAGCGCCCCGAGCTCGTCGCTCGGCACGAAGTGAGTCGCCAGGCCGGCGAAGACGGCATCGCCGGCCGTCGCGCGGGCCCCGGTCAGCCCCAGGTACATCCCCGTCGCACCGGTGAGCCGCGGCAGGAAGTAGCTGGCACCGATGTCGGGGAAGAAGCCGATGGCCGTCTCCGGCATCGCCAGGCCGGCCTTCTCCGTGACCACCCGCACCGACCCGTGCACCGAGATGCCGAGACCGCCGCCCATCGCGTGGCCGTCGATGAGCGCGACGTACGGCTTGGGGTAGTTCGCGATGAGCGCGTTGAGCTTGTACTCGGCAGCGAAGAACGCATGGACCGCGTTGTGGTCGCGGTCGAGGGCGGACTGGCGGACGGACTTGATGTCGCCGCCCGCGCAGAAGGCGCGTTCCGACGCGCTGGTCACCAGCACCGCCGTGATCGCGTCGTCGTCGCGCCACTTGGTCAGCGCGGCGTACATGTCGCGAATCATGCTGCCGTCCAAGGCGTTGAGCGCCCTCGGTCGATCGAGCACGATCTCCGCGACGTTTCCGTGCACCTGGGTCTGGATGAACGAGGCCATCACATCTCCCTTTCTGTCGAACTGTTCACGGCCACAACGCGTCGGAGCGCCAACCCGACCCCTCCGGGGGACGGAGGCGTCGGTAGCGGACACGCAGGTGCCGTCGGCCCGGGTCTGCGTGCCAGAACTCGACTGTCGCCGGAACCAGACACCAAGCCTGCCAGGTTGCCGAAACGAACGATCGGTCGGCCTCCATGTCGGATTCCGCGGCCCGGACGGCAGCGTCGTACTCTGCGGCGTCGGCGAGGATCTCGCTCTGCCGACTCGCCGCGGCCGCCGCCCGCGCCGTGATCGACCGCTCGCGGAAGTCGCGGGCGGTCACGTCGGCGTCGCCCCGCTCGACTCGACCGCAGACCCGCACCTGACGGCCCTGTTCGCGCCAGTAGAAGGTCAGTGCCGCGGCGGGATGCGCGCCGAGCTGACGGGCCTTCGGCGACCGCCGGTCGCTCGAGAACCACCATCCCCGCTCGGTGACGTCCTTGAGCAACAGCGTCCGGGCGTCCGGATCGCCCGCCGGATCGACCGTCGACAGCGTCGCGACGTGCGGTTCCGCGACGCCCGCGGCGACCGCCTCCCCCAGCCACGACACGAACAGCGCGACCGGGTCGGTGGGCAGGTTCGGGTCGCCGGGCATCGGCAGACCGCTCGGCGGCGGTGACGTCGCCGCGCCCGGAATGGCGCGGATCCAGCTGCGGGTGTCGGGGAAGTCGGCGGGAGACGGAACGGCCACCGACCGACCCTATCGAGCGGAGTCGCCCTTCGCCGGGCCCGAGAGCATCCAGCGATGCCCGAAGGGGTCGATCAGCGTCGCGTTGCGCCGACCGTAGTTCTCGGAGATCCAGCGCTCGACGGTGCCGCCCGCGTCGTGGGCACGTTCGAGCACCGCATCGGTGTCGTCGACCGGGAGCATCAGACTCACCGAGGTGGCACCCGACTCGGGGGCCGTCAGCCCCATCTCCGGGAACTCCTCCGCGAGGTAGATCAACCCGGTAGGCAGGCGCAGCTCGGCATGTCCGATCCGCCCGTCGTCCATCACGATCGGCTCGCCCACGACCTCAGCCCCGAAAGCCTTCCGATACCACTCGAGCGCCTCCCGCGCCCCGCGTACCGTCAGGTAGGGCAGGGCACCGGCGGGCGGGAATGCGGTCACGGCGCCACCCCGGACACCCCCGGCTGCGGCGACCCGATGAGGGCCCAGCGGTTGGAGGTGAGACGGAAACTGGGCACGTCGACCAGCGAGTACACCGATTCGTAGGTGCGCTCGTACGTCGTGGCGGCGATCTTCCACCGTCCCGCCGAGTCCCTGGTGTAGCGGTCCTGATAGAAGGCGGCGCCGTGCATCACCATCTGATCGCCCGGCACCACGACGGTGTCGGACAGGTACCAGATTCCCGTCGCGGTGTCGCCGTGGACGTCGATCTCGGGATGCCCGCAGTGGTGTTCGGTGATCACGTGCGGGCCGAGCGTGTCCTGCAGGAAGGAGACGAACGCGTCGCGCGAGTCGAACCGCAGATGCTCCGCGTACGTGGCGGTGACGTCCGGCATGAGTGTCTCCGCGAAGTCCGCCCACGACTTGGTGTCGAGAGCGCGCACGTACCGGTACTTGAGCCGACTGATCTCGGCTATCGCCTCCAGATCCACGATGCCCGCCCTCCACCCGCGCGTACGGTGACAACTGCAGGCTATCCGCCCGCGCGCCCGAATGAGGTGTGTAGTGCGATTATCGTTGCCCGGCAGCGATACCGCCCCGCCTCAGTCGAGTTCGGACGCGAGCTCCATCCACTGCTCCTCGGCCGCTTCCTTCTCGGCCACCACCTGCTTGAGCTCGGCGTCGAGGGTCATCAACCTGGCCGGATCGGTCGCGGCCTCCGCGAGCTGGGCGTGCAGCTTCGCCTCGCGCTCGTCGAGTTTCGCGACCGCACGCTCGAGCCGGGACAGTTCCTTGCGGGCGGCGCGGTCGGCCGCGCCGTCGCGCGCCACCTTCGGAGCGGCCGCTCCGGCCGTCGACGCCACCGACTGCGCTACGTTCTCCGGCTTCTGGGCCAGGATCGCGCGTCGGCGCAGGTACTCCTCGATGCCACCGGGCAGGTTGGTGAGCTTGCCGTCACCGAACAGCGCCCACGTGGTGTCGCAGATCCGCTCGATGAGGTAGCGGTCGTGGGAGATGACGACCATCGTGCCCGCCCAGCCGTCGAGCAGGTCCTCGAGCTGCTGCAGGGTGTCGATGTCGAGGTCGTTGGTGGGCTCGTCGAGCAGCAGCACGTTCGGCTCGGCCATCAGGACGCGGGTGAGCTGCAGGCGGCGGCGCTCACCACCGGAGAGATCGCCGACCGGCGTGCGCTGCCGGGCCGGGGCGAAGCCGAGGCGCTCGGCGAGCTGACCGGCCGAGATCTCCTTGTCCCCCAGTGTGATCCGCTCCGCGACGTCCTTGACCGCGTCGAGCACCCGCATGTCGGTGGGCAGGTCGTCGAGTTCCTGTCGGAGCCAGCCGATCTTGACGGTCTGGCCCTGGATCCGCTTGCCCGAGGCCGGTTCCAGCTCGCCTGCGAGAGTGCGCAGCAGCGTCGTCTTGCCGGAGCCGTTGACACCGACCAGGCCGACGCGCTCGCCGGGCGCCAGCCGCCACGTGAGGTCGTGCACCAGTTCGCGGCCGTCCGGCGTCGTGAGCGTGGCATCCTCGAGTTCGATGACCACCCGGCCCAGCCGCCGCTTCGCGAACGACGCCAGCGCGATGCTGTCACGCGGGGCGGGCACGTCGGCGATGAGCGCCTCGGCCGCCTCCACCCGGTACTTCGGCTTGGATGTGCGGGCCTGCGGTCCGCGGCGCAGCCACGCCAGTTCCTTGCGCGCGAGATTCTGGCGCCGCTCCTCCGCGGCGTCGGCCTGCCGGGCACGTTCGGCGCGGGCGAAGATCCAGTCGTTGTAGCCGCCCTCGTAGCTCTCGACCTTGCCGCCCACCACCTCCCACGTGCGGGTGGCGACGGTGTCGAGGAACCAACGGTCGTGCGTGACGACCACGAGCGCGGAGCGCCGCGACACCAGATGCTCGGCGAGCCACTGCACACCCTCGACGTCGAGATGGTTGGTGGGCTCGTCGAGCACCAGCAGATCGAGTTCCTGCACGAGCGCCGCGGCCAGGGCGACGCGACGCCGCTCACCGCCGGACAGCCCGTCGACCGACGCGTCGAGCCCGAGGTTGTCGATGCCGATACCGGCGAGGATGCCACGGATACGGGCGTCACCGGCCCACTCGTGGTCCGCGACACCGAGCGGGCCCAGGACGACGTCACCGACCGTCGATCCGGACGGGAGCACACCGCGCTGGGTGACGACCGCCATGCGCAGTCCGCCGACCCGGCTCACCCGGCCCGAGTCCGGCTCCTCGAGGCCCGCGAGGACCTCGAGCATCGTCGTCTTGCCGCCGCCGTTGAGGCCGACGACACCGATCCGCTCACCCTCCTGCACACCGAGCGAGACGGAGTCGAGCAGCGGCTTGATGCCGAAGGACTTCGAAACCTGTTCGAGATTGATCAAATTCGCCATCAGAGGCTGCCTTCCGGCTCGGAGTCGATCACGCGTGCGCCGGGCACCGGCCCGCTCGCGACACGCACGGTGCGGCACACTCCCGCACCCGAGAGTTCCGCCCCCACCGCGACCGCGGCGTCGGCATCCGCACACAGGAACGCGCACGTGGGACCGGAGCCGGACACGATGCCCGCGAGCGCACCGGCCGTCACGCCGGCGCGCAGCGTGCGCCGCAGGTCGGGGGCCAGCGACAGCGCCGCCGCCTGCAGGTCGTTGCCGAGCAGCGGAGCCAGCGCCTCCGCGTCACCGGACGCGAGCGCGTGCATGAGATCGTCGACGTCGCCGACCCGCGGCGGGTCACCCTCCACGCGAAGTCGATCGAGTTCACGGAACACCGTCGGCGTCGACAGTCCACCCTTGGCGAGGGCGAGCACCCAGTGGAACGAATCGCGGGAGAGCACCGGCAGCAGCTTCTCGCCGCGCCCGGTGCCGACGGCGGTGCCGCCGTGCAGGGAGAACGGGACGTCACTGCCGAGGCGGGCGGCGAACACGGAAAGGGCGTCCCGATCGAGCCCGAGCCGCCACAGTTCGTTGAGCGCGACCAGCGCGGCCGCCGCGTCGGCGCTGCCGCCGGCCATTCCGCCCGCCACCGGGATGCCCTTGACGATCGCGATCTCCACGTCGGGCGCGATCCCCGCCTCGGCGGCCAGCATCTCGGCGGCCTTCCAGACGAGGTTGGTGTGGTCGGTGGGCACCGACTCGGCGCCCTCACCGCGCACACGGACCGACAGCGCGTCCGACGCGATCACGGACACGTCGTCCGCGAGGGACAGCGCCTGGAAGACGGTGCGCAGCTCGTGGTAGCCGTCCTCCCTCAGGTCACCTACCGACAGGTGCAGGTTGACCTTGGACGGCGCCCGGACGGTGACGGGGCGAGGAACGACGGAAAGCACAGGTTCCAACAATAGGCGGTGCGCCCGAGGTGACGAAAACGCACCTCAGGCGGCACTTCCGGCTAGCGGACGGACCGCACGCCCACACCGAGGCCCACGGCCGCCACGGTGGCGGCTGCGATCACGCCCGACAGCACCGGCCCGGACGCGAGATCGCCCGCGAACAGCGCGCGCTCGGCGTCGACGACGTACCCGAGCGGATTGATCGCGACCAGAGCGCGCATCCAGCTCGGGGCGTCGTCGAGGGGGAGCATCGTGCCCGACAGGATGAGCATCGGGAACATCAGCGTCTGCTGCACCACCCAGAACATCCAGTCCTGATCCCGCACGGCGAGCGCCAGCGCGTACGACAGTGCGCCCAAGCCCACCCCGAACACGCCGAGCACCGCGATGCCCACGACCGCGCCGAGTGGATCGACGTCGAGACCCAGTGGCAACGCCACCAGGATGATCAGGACCGCCTGCGCGGCAAGCGGAACCATTTCCTTCGCCGCCCGGCCGATCAGCAGCGCCGAGCGGTGCAGAGGCGTCACCAGCATCCGTTCGTGCGAGCCCTGCTGCATCTCCATCAGCAGGTTCGAGCCCGTCATCGACGTCCCGAAGATCGCGATCATCACCAGCACACCGGGGATGAACCAGTTCCACACGCCCTCGCCCATGCCCGGGACGTTCTTCAGGAGTGGGCCGAACAGCGCCAGCAGGATCAACGGCTGAGCGAGGCTGAACACGACGCTCACCGGGTCACGCAGTGTGGGTCGCAGTTCGCGGGCCATCACGATGCCACTGTCGCGCACGATTCCGGTCATGAGAGGTCTCCTGGAGTGTGGAAGGCGAGAGGTGTGGAAGGGAAGACGTTCATGCGGCGGCCGTTTCTCGCAGGCTGCGTCCGGTCAGGCCCAGGAAGACGTCGTCGAGGGTCGGCCGCGTGATGTCGGCGGTCGTGACACGCAGGCCGGAAAGTTCGCTTCTCCGGAGCAGCTCCGGCAGCGTCGCGTCGCCCTCGCTCGTACGAATCCGCACCGATGTCCCGACCACCGTGACGTCGCGGACCGTGACGAGCTCCCCGGCCAGCCGGGCCGCCTCGGCGGCCGCGACGGCGTCGTCGAAGCCCACCGTCAACAGGTCGCCCGCGAGATCCGCCTTGAGTGCGGACGCGGTGTCGTCGGCGATCACCGTGCCGCGATCGATGACGATCACGCGTTCGGCCATCGCGTCGGCCTCTTCGAGGTAGTGCGTCGTGAGCACGATCGTGGTGCCCATCGACTCCCGCAGGCGCAGGATGTGATCCCACAGGTTGGCCCGGCTCTGCGGGTCCATTCCGGTGGTCGGCTCGTCGAGGAACAGCAGCGGCGGCCGGTGCACCAGTCCGAGCGCGATGTCGAGACGTCGGCGCTGTCCACCGGAGAGCGTGCTGACCTTGCGGGTGGCGAGGTCGTCGAGATCGAGGGCCGCGAGCAGTTCGTTCGCGCGTGCGTCCGACGCCTGCCTCGTCATGCCGTAACAGCGTCCCTGCGTCACCAGCTCGTCCCGGACGCGCTGATTGTGCCCGGCCCCGCTCCCCTGGCCGACGTAGCCGATCCGGCGCCGCACCTCGTCGCGATCCGCGGTGACGTCGAAGCCGGCGACCTCGGCGCGACCCGCGGTGGGCTCCAGCAGTGTCGTCAGCATGCGCAGCGTCGTCGACTTGCCCGCACCGTTGGGTCCGAGCAGCGCCACCAGCTCGCCCTCGGCGACGTCGAGATCGACGTCCACGACCGCCTGCACCGTGTTCTTGCCCTGCGTGAATCGTTTGGTCAGACCCACCGTCCGGATCATCGCGTGCATCGCTTCCGCCTCCCGCTTTCGTGATTCGTTTCGTCCGACCACGAAAGCTAGGAGCAATTGCGGACACCTGGCGTCCGCAATCTCCGGGATACTTCGACGCATGCGGGAAACCTCGGCACGGCTGCTCCGGCTGCTCTCCCTGCTCCAGACCCGACGGGACTGGTCGGGCGTGGAACTGGCCGAGCGCCTGGACATCACCCCACGGACCGTGCGACGCGACGTCGACAAGCTGCGCGGCCTCGGCTACCCCGTCGACGCGACCGTCGGAGTGGGGGGCGGGTACCGGCTCGGCGCGGGCGTGGAGATGCCGCCGCTGCTGCTCGACGACGACGAGGTGCTCGCCGTCGCGCTCGGGCTGCAGTCCGGCGCGACGGGCTCGGTCGTGGGCATCGGCGAGTCGTCGGTACGCGCACTCACCAAGTTGCGGCAGGTGATGCCGTCACGGCTGCGACACCGACTCGAGGCACTGCAGGTGGACGTCGTGCAGCGCGAACCCGCGCCCAGCGCGGTGGACGCCGCGGTGCTGTCCGCGATCGCATCGGTGTGCCACGGCCACGAGCGTCTCCGCTTCGACTACCGGACGCACGACGGCGGCGAGAGCCGCCGAGAGGTGGAGCCGTATCGCCTTGTCCGCTCCGGATCTCGGTGGTATTTGATGGCGTGGGACCTGTCGAGGGAGGACTGGCGGTCGTTCCGCGTCGACCGCATGGATCCGAGGATTCCCACCGGACCGCGCTTCACCCCTCGCGCACTCCCGCCCGGCGGTGCCGCGGAGTTCGTCGCGCGCGGCATCGGCCGAGCGGTGACGCGGGTGCGCGCCCGAGTGCTGCTGCACGCTCCGATCGGGGACATCGCGCCGATGGTGGACGCCGCGTGGGGCACGCTCGAAGACGCGCCGGACGGTCGGTGCGTGATTGCCCTGGCGGGCGAATCGCCGTCGTCGATCGCCCGCTGGCTGAGCGCGTTCGACGTCGACTTCACGGTGCTCGATCCCCCGGAACTACGTGACGAGTGCCGACGCCGCGCGGCGCACCACGCGCTGGTCGCCGAGCGTTACCGCGGCGCCTGACCGGGCACGTCCATCCAACCGCCGCCGACATCGTTACGGATCCAGTCGACCTCGATCCGGCGATCCGCGATGGCCCACCGGCCGTCGCGGCGCTCGAACCGGTCGAGGTAGCGCAACCACACGACCAGGAAGTTGCGGGTGGCGTGACCCGCGTCGGCCGCACTGGTGTGCTGCGCCATCGCGTAGGTTTCGGCGTCGGCGGTGTCACCGTCCAGCTCGATCAGCTGATTCCCCGTGAAATGGAACGTGCGATCGAACAGGCCGAACCCGCCCGGGTCCGCGAGGAACTGCATGAAGTCGTCCAGCCCGCCCTGGTAGAACGGCGCGTAGTCGTTGTGCGCATCCTCGAAGAAGCAGCCACGCACCAGGTTCCAGTCGCGGCGATCGACGCCCCGGAAGTAGCGGAGCAGCACGTCGCCGATCTCGGCACGGTCCGCGAGTGCGCGCAGTTCGTAGGCAGCCACCGTTGTCCCTTCGGTCACCTGAGCGGTTGCCGAACCCTACTTCCGAACCGGCGACCGGTGCCACGAATCCGGCCGTGAAACGCCGAAACGGGGCCCCATCCTCGCGGATGGGGCCCCGTGCACGTCAGATCCCGGTCAGACCGGGAGCGGAATCAGACCGCGGTGACGTCGGTGGCCTGCGGGCCCTTGTTGCCCTGACCGATCTCGAAGCGAACGCGCTGGTTCTCCTCGAGGGTGCGGAAGCCGTTGGTCTGGATGGCCGAGTAGTGGACGAAGACGTCGGCGCTGCCGTCGTCGGGCGCGATGAAGCCGAAGCCCTTTTCAGCGTTGAACCACTTCACGGTGCCTTCTGCCATGTTTCTTTCTCTCTCTTACGAAGTGCAAACTCGGGAAACTCCAGGTCAGGGGTTCCCGGGCCGGTGTCACACGGCGGCTTCGTCGATTCTCGGAGAGAGAACCCGTCCGCCCGCAACTTCAGGATTTGCGAGCGTGGACTAACACAAACACAAAAACTACGACCGAGGACCAGTCAACCACACGCAGCCCGGATGCGCCCGGGGACCCTCGTCACACTTCGTCGCAGTGACGCAGATCTCTTCGAATCCCTTGCAAGGGGATACCCCCCAGGGGTACCTTCGAGATGTCAGAACGAAGTACCCACACCGGGTAGTGGTACCTAAGCAAGGAGTCCGACATGAGCACCGCCGAATACACCGTCACCGGAATGACCTGCGGACACTGCGTCTCCTCGGTCAAGGAAGAGGTCGGCGCGATCGGCGGCGTCTCCGACGTCGCGGTCGATCTGAAGTCCGGCCGCCTCACCGTCACATCCGCGGCACCCCTCCCCGTCGACGCGGTCACCGCCGCGGTCGAGGAGGCGGGCTACACCGCCCAGCCGATCTGAGGAATCCGATGCGTACGTCCACCACGCTCATCGCCTACGCCGGGGGGCTCGCGGTCGTCTTCGCCGCGGCCCTCGGCGTGGGCGCCGTCACGGGAAGTCCGATCGACATGACGAGCACACACTCCGACAGCCACGCGGCCGCGGACCCCGAGCCCGCCTCGAGTGCCCCCGCCGGGTTACAGGTCTCGCAGGACGGCTACACCCTCGGCGAGGTCACCTCGCCCACCAGCGCCGGCCAGGCCGGCACCCTGAGCTTCCGCATCCTGGACGCGGACGGAGCGCCGGTGCGCGGGTACGACGACCTGCACGAGAAGCAGCTGCACCTCATCGTCGTCCGCTCGGACACCAGCCAGTTCCGACACGTCCACCCCACGCTCGGGCCCGACGGCACATGGTCGATCGACTGGACCTGGCCCACGGGCGGCACGTATCGCGTGTTCGCCGACTTCCAGGCGAGCGGCGCTCCCCGCCAACTCACCCTGGGCCGGAACGTCGACGTCGGCGGCGATCTGCAGCCGGCGGCACTGCCGACCCCGTCGCGCACGGCGACGGTCGACGGCTACACCGTCACCCTCGACGGCGACCTCGGCACCGCAGGCGGACCGCTGACGCTCACGGTCGCCCGCGACGGTGCGCCCGTCACTGATCTCGATCCCTACCTGGGCGCATACGGCCACCTGGTCGCGCTGCGCACCGGCGACCTGGCCTACCTGCACGTGCACCCCGAAGGCGAACCCGGCGACGGTGTCACCGCGCGCGGCCCGGACGTCACGTTCCACGCACAGGCCCCGAGCGTCGGTACCTACCGACTGTTCCTCGACTTCCAGCACCGGGGCACCGTCCACACCGCCGAGTTCACCGTTCCGGTCGGACCGGCGACCGCGCCATCGACCACAGGATCCGTACCCGCACCTCACGACGGTCACGAAGGAGGACACTGATGACTACCGCCGATCTCACCACCGGCCGCAACGACACCATCGAACTCGCGATCGGCGGTATGACGTGCGCCTCGTGCGCCGCCCGAGTCGAGAAGAAGCTCAACAAGATCGAGGGCGTCACCGCTACGGTCAACTACGCCACCGAGAAGGCGAAGATCGCCTTCCCCGAGGGTGTCAGCACCGACGACCTCGTCACCGCGGTGCAGAACGCCGGCTACACCGCGACCCTGCCCACTCCCCCCTCGGCCGACGAGTCCGGCCCCACCGACGATCCGCGTGATCGCGAACTCACCGCGCTACGCACCCGTCTGATCGTCTCGGCGATCCTGTCGGTGCCGGTGATCGCGATGGCGATGGTCCCGGCCCTGCAGTTCGACAACTGGCAGTGGCTCTCGCTCACCCTCGCCGCCCCGGTGATCGTGTGGGCCGGCCTCCCCTTCCACCGCGCGGCCTGGACGAATCTGCGCCACGGCACCGCGACCATGGACACCCTCATCTCGCTCGGCACCACCGCAGCCTTCGCGTGGTCGCTGTACGCACTGTTCTTCGGCACCGCCGGCACCCCCGGGATGAAGCACGCGTTCGAGCTGACCGTCGACCGGATGGACGGCGCCGCGAACATCTATCTCGAGGTCGCGGCCGGTGTCATCACGTTCGTGCTCGCGGGCCGATACTTCGAGGCCAAGTCGAAGCGAACCGCCGGTGCGGCACTGCGTGCTCTGCTCGAACTGGGCGCCAAGGAAGTCTCGGTGCTGCGCGACGGCGTCGAATCCCGCATTCCCGCAGACCAATTGCGCGTCGACGACCTCTTCGTGGTCCGGCCCGGCGAGAAGGTCGCGACCGACGGCGTCGTCGTGGAGGGCAACTCGGCCGTCGACATGAGCATGCTCACCGGCGAATCTGTGCCCGTCGAGGTGGGAGTGGGCGACGACGTCGTCGGCGCCACCGTGAACGCGGGCGGACGGCTCGTGGTGCGCGCCCGCCGTGTCGGTGGCGACACCCAACTCGCGCAGATGGCCGCGCTGGTCGAGGACGCCCAGAACGGCAAGGCCGAGGTGCAGCGCCTCGCCGACCGCATCGCCGGTGTGTTCGTCCCGATCGCGATCGCGATCTCCGTTGCAGCCCTGGGCTACTGGATCGGCACCGGCAACCCCCTGCAGATGGCGTTCACGGCCGCCGTCGCGGTGCTCATCATCGCCTGCCCCTGCGCCCTCGGTCTGGCAACCCCCACCGCGCTGCTGGTCGGCACCGGCCGCGGCGCCCAACTGGGCGTCCTCATCAAGGGTCCTGAGGTTCTCGAGACCACCCGCGGCGTCGACACCATCGTGCTCGACAAGACCGGCACCGTCACCACGGGCAAGATGACGCTGATCGACGTCGTCACCACCGACGGCGTCGACCGCGACGAGGCGCTGCGCCTGGTGGGCGCGCTCGAGAACGCGTCCGAGCATCCGATCGCGCAGGCGGTCGCGGCAGGAGCCGCCGAGGGCGTCGGCTCCCTGCCCTCCGTCGAGGATTTCGTCAACGTCGAGGGCAAGGGTGTGCAGGGCATCGTCGACGGCCACGCCGTGGTCGCCGGACGCGAGAGTCTGCTCGCGGACTGGTCGCAGCACCTGCCCGACGACCTCGCCCGCGCGAAGCGGGAGGCCGAGAAGCTGGGCCGCACCGCGATCGCCGCAGGCTGGGACGGACAGGCCCGCGCCGTGTTCGTGGTCGCCGACGCCATCAAGGACACCAGTGCGGACGCCGTCCGCCGGTTCAAGCAACTGGGCCTGAACCCGGTGCTGCTCACCGGCGACAACGAGACCGTCGCCCGCACCGTGGCGGCGCAGGTGGGCATCGACACCGTCGTCGCCGAGGTGCTGCCCGGCGACAAGGTCGACGCCGTCAAGAACCTGCAGGCCGAGGGCAAGGTTGTCGCGATGGTCGGCGACGGTGTGAACGACGCGGCCGCTCTCGCCCAGGCCGATCTGGGCCTGGCGATGGGCACGGGCACCGATGTCGCGATCGAAGCCGCCGACATCACCCTCGTTCGCGGCGACCTGCGCTCGGCCGCCGACGCGATCGAGCTGTCCCGCAAGACCCTTCGCACCATCAAGGGGAACCTGTTCTGGGCGTTCGCCTACAACGCGGCGGCGATCCCCCTGGCCGCGGCGGGTCTGCTGAACCCGATGCTCGCCGGTGCGGCGATGGCGTTCTCGAGCGTGTTCGTGGTCAGCAACAGCCTCCGGCTGCGGCGGTTCAGCCCGTCCGCCTAGAGCAGGCGCAATACGAGGGCCCGGCGACCGTATGGTCACCGGGCCCTCGTCACGTCACCGGCTCGTCGACGCTCAGTTGCGACCGGCCTTGTCGAGCAGCATGATTCCCGTCGCAGTGGGAACGACACCGCCGACATTCTTCTGCCAGGCGACGTAGATCATCACCGAGCTCACCGGGACGCTCGGGACGGTCTCGTTCCACAGCGTCTGGATCTCCGCCAGCACACCGCGGATCTGGTCGTCGCCGTCCGCCGCCTGCAGCTTGTCGAGCAGCACCTCCATCTGCGGGTTCGAATAGCCCGCGAAGTTGGCCGTGGACGTCGCAGACAGCGTGGTGTCGAGGCCCAGGTACGGAATGGCCTCGTACAGACCGATACCGGCGTGCGCCATGTCGTAGTCGCGCTGCACGTACACCTGCTTGACGATGTCGCCGGCGTTGTTGGCGTTGATGATGTTCACCGTGAAGCCGACCGCCTGCAGCAGGGACTGCACGGCCAGGCCGATCGCCTGTTCACTCGGCTCCTGCAGCACGATGTAGTTCAGCTTGCCGTCGTAGCCGTCGGCCTTCGCCTCGTCGAGCAGCTTGCGGGCAGCGTCCGGGTCGAACGGCACGCCCTCGACGTCGGTGGCCCAGCGGGAGAGATCGTTGAACATGGCCTTGCCCGGCAGGCCCAGGCCGTTGTCGCCGCGCTGACCGACCAGCTCCGGATCGATCGCGAGCGCAATTGCCCTGCGCACCCGCACATCCGCGCCCGGTCGGCCCTCACGGTTGTTGACCAGCTCGGCGCCACCACTGTTGAGGATGCTGAAGGATCCGGGGTAACCGGCGTCGATCGTGTCGTAGATCGCCTGCGGGTTGCCGCGCAGGAATCCGATGTCGATACCGTTGGTGCGCATCGACTCCAGGTTCTCCCGCGAACCGCTCAACGCGATGAAGCGCAACTTGTCGGACTTGGGCTTGCCGTTCCAGTAGTCGGCGCGCGCCGTGAGCACCCGCTCCTCGTTGGGCGCGTAGCGGTCGAGGACGAACGGGCCGGCGCCGATCGGCTTGAAGGCTTCGCCCTCGCCCGCACCGGGCGCGACGATCATGCCGTGGCCGAGTGCGAGCATCGACGGGAACGTGGGCCACTTCTTGTTCAACCGGAACTCCACCGTCTGCGGGTCGACGGCCGTCGTCGACGCGACGGCGTCGACCCACACGGCAGCGCCGTTGCCCTTGTTGGCGTTGTAGCGGTTGATGCTCGCGACGACCGCGTTCGCGTCGAGCGGGGTTCCGTCGCTGAAGGTGACGCCCGGGCGCAGCTTCAGCGTCCAGACGTTGCCCTCCTGATCGGACGTCAGGGACTGCGCGAGACGCGGCACGAACTCCCCCGTCTCCTCGTCGTACCGCAGCAGGACGTCGTAGACCGCGGCCAGTTCGTCGCCGCCGCTGCCGCCGCGGGCGGTGGTCCTGGCCGGATCGAGCACTGCCGCGAGCGCCTGCACGCTGAACGTGAGCTGCGGCGTCGAACCCGTCGGGTCCGGAGCTTGGTCGCCCACCAGGCCCACCGCGGGCGGGGTGCGGGTACCGCTGGTGTCGCCGCCACCGCCGTCGTCCGAACTGGCACAGCCCGCGAGCGCCAGCGCACCCACCACCAACACCGTCGTCAGGCTCTTGCCGAACCTCGCCCTGCTGCCCACGCACCCTCCAGTCGCTCCGGTGTGACTCACGCCACACATCCGCGCAGACGTTAGCCGGACGCGAATCGTACGGAATGCCCGGTCCCATTGAGCGGGAGAATTGGTGCGTGGGCGGCGTCGGCCGCTAGGAGAAGAGGCTGCCGAACAGGTTGCCGAGGCTGCCCAGGGAACCCGCTCCGGCCGGTTCGGGATCGTTCTTGGCGAAATCGGTGGTGCACCCGTTGAACTGCACGGCGTCGACCAGAGTCGACGTCGCGGCCGAGCCCGAGCCGACGCTCACCCCGTAGTGCTCGACGGTCGCGTTCGGGTTCGCTGCCGAGATCGCCGCCAGCGTGGTCGGCACACGATCCTTCGCGCCGTCGATGTTCTGGGTGCTCCACCACAGACCCTTCTGGATTTCCTCGTGGGTGGCACCCTCGGCGACGTCGGCGCCGGGCTCGGCGACCCACACCAGTGTGGTGAAGCCGTTCTCGAACTTGCCTCCCTTGGTGCCCAGCAGACGGATCTGGAACGACGCGGTGGACGTGGCCGCCTTCTCGGCGAAACCGATGTCCTTCGAGATGACGTCCGCGAGCGCGACGCTGCCGGCCTCGTGGTACCAGGCGGTGCGGTCCGTCGTTCCGGTCACGGCCAGCTCGAGCGAACCGTTGTCGTCGAGGACGTTGCTCGCGGAGTACGCGGCCTCCTGCCCCTTCTCGTCCTCGAACGGCACACCCCAGCCGGCGGGATTCGACTCGGTCGACAGGGCGTCACACGTGAAACCACCCGCAGGCTCCTCGGAGGAGCTGCCGAGCGACCCGGACGCGCTACCGAGGGAGCCTCCGAGCGAGCCGGTTGCGGCCGAGGACAGGGCCGGCGAGACCAGGATCGCGGTACCGGCGATCGCGACCACCGTGGCGACGCGACGAAGCGAGCTACTCGACATAGGAAGACCTTTCGGATGCGGAAACAGGCTGTACTCCAACGAAGTTAGAGAGCCACAGCCCGTTTCCGCTGCCCCGCAGGCCGCCTTCGGTACGAAAGGAGGAGACGTTTCCTACGAAAGTAGGAGACGCCGACTGCTCGGCGACGTCTACAGCGGACGCACCGTCTCCGTGCACACCGTGAATTCGCGCTCGTCGTGGACGTAGCCGCCCTCCGAGCACTGCTCGACGTCGACGACGCCCTCGATGACCTCGATCGCACGCTCGATACCCGGAGCGTACGGGTCGTCGCACTCGACACGCTGCGGTTCGTCGTCGTCACCGTCCGGCAGGCTCATGCACCCGCCCATCACCCAGTCGATGTCGAGGCACAGCGCTCCACGTTCGTTGCCCCAGCGGGTCTCGTAGTACACCTGGTCGACGTCCGACGCGCACTGCGCGTTCTTCGCGGCCTTGCCGACGACCTTGTAGTTGGATTTGTCACTGCCGCACACCGCTTCGTCGATCGTCGCGGCGTCGGCCGTTCCGCCCAGGCGAACACAGTCACCGATCTCGACGTCGATGTCGACCCGTCCGCCGAGATCGGCCTCGCGTGGTGCGGTCGATGTCGTCGACGATGACGACGACGTCGCGGCCGCGGAAGTACTCGCGGCGGTCGCCGTACCGTCGACGGACGTCCCACATCCCGCCGCGGTCAACGCCGCGGCCACGACCACAACCGCACCCGATCGTCGCACGATCGCCCGAATTCCCTTGTTCACCATCACATTCCTCACACCAACCCCGTCGCCGGGGACACCGTCGCGAAGGTCCGACAGAACGGACCACCCGGACCATTGTGGTCGAGGCCGTTTCGAGGAGGTGCGTCGGCCGTCTGGAACTACGAGACGTTCGCGAGCCGCACGAAGGCTGCCGCATCGAGTTTCTCACCGCGCGTGGACGGTTCGATCCCGGCCGCGACGAGCCGGCGCTCGGCTTCGACCGGCGAACCGGCCCACCCGGCAAGGGCTGCCCGAAGAGTCTTGCGACGCTGCGCGAAGGCCGCGTCGATGACGGCGAAGACCTTGCGCCGATGGTCGGCGTCGATCGGCCACGGCGCCTGCTCGTACCGGTCGATCCGCACCAGGCCGGACTCCACCTGCGGCACCGGCCAGAACACCGCGCGACCGACGTGGCCGGCGCGCTTGACCGTGCCGAAGAAGTTGGCCTTGACGCTCGGCACGCCGTACACCTTGCTGCCCGGAGTGGCCGCGAGCCGGTCCGCCACCTCGGCCTGCACCATCACCAATGCGGTGCGCAGGCTCGGGAACTCGGCGAACAGGTGCAGCAGTACCGGCACGGCCACGTTGTAGGGCAGATTCGCCACCACCGCGGTGGGCTCCGCCGGGACGTCGTCGGGCATCACCCGCATCGCGTCGGCGCCGACGACCGTGAGCCGATCCACGAGTTCGGGGGCGCGGTCGGCGACCGTCGCGGGCAGGCGGGCGGCCAGCTTGGGGTCGATCTCGACGGCGACCACGCGGTCGACGACGTCGAGCAGTGCCAGCGTGAGCGAACCGAGCCCCGGGCCGACCTCGAGGACGGTGTCCTCGGGACCCACGCCGGCCACCGTGACGATCCGGCGCACCGTGTTGGCATCGTGCACGAAATTCTGGCCGAGTTGTTTGGTGGGGCGCACCCCGAACTCTTCGGCGAGCGCACGGACCTCGGCGGGGCCCAGGAGGGCGGCCTGTCCTCGCGGGTGGATGGGGGGCGGCACGGCGTCTGACACCTGAAGAACCTAACGCACGGCGGAACTGGTCAGCGCAGGCCCAGCTTGCTGGTACACGACGGCCACGCACCCCAGCCCTGTGTCTGCTGCGTGCGGGAAGCGATCGCGATCTGCTCCTCCCGGGTGGCGAGGTCCGCCCGCGGCGCGTACTTCAGGCCGCCCTGGCGCTCCCACGTGTTCTGGTCGAACTGCACGCCGCCGTAGAAGCCGTTGCCGGTGTTGATCGCCCAGTTGCCCGTGGCCTCGCACTGGGCCAGCGCGTCCCACGTCGCACCGTTCTGCACCGGCGGCACCTCGGTGCCGGGCTTGGCGCCCACCCGGACCACCTTGGGCTGGGCCGGCACCGTGACGGTGGATGCGACCGGCTTGCGTCCGGTCTCGACTCCGTTGACGGTGGTGACCTCGTAGGTGACGTCCGCGACGCCGGCCGTGCCCGGGTTCTCCACGACGGTGCGGCTCATGTTCATCGACGGATCCTCGATCCGTTGCTCCGGCGGCGCGACCGGCTCGGTGAGTACACGGGTCTCGACCCGTCCGCGGGTCACCGCGACCTCCATCCCGTCCGCGAGCGGCGTCTCCGCGGCCGGCTCGACGGTGTCGGCCTGCTCGAGCGGGGTGCCGTGGGCGGCGAGGAAATCGCCGACCGTCGGCGCGGCCAGGCGGACGTCCACCGGGGCGGACGTGCCGTCGATCAGTTTCACCGTGCGGGGGCTCAGGACGTCCAGATCGGATCCCTCGAGCGGCAGGCGCTGCGACCGGTTCGCCGAGACGTGCACGTCACCGGCGAGTCGGAACTGGTTCAACGCCTCGTCGACGGTGAGCGCCGTCGTCCACACCGTGCGTTGCCGACCGTCCACGGTGAGCGCGACCTCGCGACCGCGACGCAGCACCACCGTGTCACCGTCGTCGAGGTCCGAGTCCGACGCGGGGGCCACGACGTCGTGTTCGCCCACGCTGTAGCCCGCCGCCGCGAGCGCCCCGTCGACCTTCGACGACATCGTGCCGACCGTGATCAGCTCACCGTCGACGTCGACGGTCACCGTCTTGTGTTGTGCCACCGCGACACCGCCACCGACCGTGAGGGTCACGAGGGTCGCGGCCACGACGCCGTACATCAGCGGCGAACGGCTCGAGTTGATCTTCGACAGTGGCGACATCGCGATTCCTTACCGGAGACCCAACTTGCTCGAACACGACGGCCACGCACCCCAGCCCTGGGCGGCCTGGACCTTCTCGGCGACGGCGATCTGCTGCTCACGCGACGCCCGGTCGGCGGTGGGGGCGTACTGCGTGCCTCCGTAGGCGGCCCACGTGCTCTGCGAGAACTGGAGCCCGCCGTAGAAGCCGTTGCCGTTGCTGATCGCCCAGTTGCCCGTCGCCTCGCACTGCGCCAACGAGTCCCACACCGACCCGGACGCGACCGCGGGCGCCGACGGCTTGGGCTTGGTCCCGACCCGCACGACCGCCGGCGCCGGCTCACGGACCACCACGGACGACAGTTCCCGGCGGTCCGTCTCGGCGCCGTTCACGGTCGTGACGGTCACCGTCACCGTCCGCTCCCCCGGTGTGCCGGGGTTCTCGACGGTGGTCTTCCCGTGCTCGAGTCCCGGATCGTCGACGCGGTTCTCCGGCGCCTGGATCGGCTGGGTCTCGGTGCGCGTCTCGGTGCGGTTGCGGGTCACGACGATCTCGAGGCCGTCGGTCAGCGGCGTCTCCGGCGCGGGCACGACCGTGTCGGCCTGTTCGAGCGGGACGTTCGTGACGTCGAGGAGCGCGCCGACGGTCGGTGCCGCCACGCGGACGTCGGCGTGCGGGGCGCCGTTGTCGGAGATCCGTACCGCCTTCGCGTTCACGACGTCGAACTCGATGCCGTCGAGCGGGATCCGCTGGCCACGCGATGCGGACGCGTAGGCGTCGCCGGCAAAGTTCAGCTGGCGCATCGCGTCGTCCACCGTGAGCGCCGTCGACCAGACGATGCGGCGCTCGCCGTCCACCGTGAGCACGATCTCGCGAGCGCGGCGCAGGACCACGGTGTCGCCGTCGGAGAGCTTCGCATCGACGCTCGGCGCGACGACGTCGTGCTCACCGATCGGATAACCGGCGTTGTCCAGCACGGAGCCGACCTCGGAACGCAGTGTGCTCAGCGAGATCTGGTCGCCGTCGACGTCGAGTGTGATCGTCTTGTGCTGGGTGACGACCAGGCCGCCACCGACGAGAAGGGTCGCGAAGAGTGCGGCGACCACGACGTACAGGAGCGGCGACCTGGCGGTGTTGATCCGAGCGAAAGGCGACACGAGAAATCCTGGGGCAGACGACAGGTTCGATCACAGCACGGTAACGGTGGGGCTGTGATGTGGCAACCGCACGGTCTCGATCAGCACAAACACGACTACAAAGATATCGAGGAAAGCGCTGGTCGATCACGAATCGATTACGGAAGATTCCGGCCAGTTGCGCGCGTCACACCCGCACGGGGCCGTGGGAGGGTAGGGACATGAGCAACGTCGAAGCCGAACCGATCGAGATCGAGTGCGAGAACGGACCGCGCGCGGGCACCGCGGGCCGCCCGCTCGCCGAGATCATCACCTCACGAGAGGTCCCGCTGGGCGGGCCGCGGGCGATGCCGGTGCGCCGAACGCTGCCCCAGCGACAGCGCTCGCTGATCGGCGCGTGGTGCTTCGCCGACCACTACGGACCCGACGACGTCGCGCAGACCGGGGGCATGGACGTCGCCCCACACCCGCACACCGGATTGCAGACCGTGAGCTGGCTGTTCACAGGCGAGATCGAGCACCGCGACAGCCTGGGCATGCACGCGACGGTCCGGCCCGGCGAGGTCAACCTGATGACCGGCGGCCGCGGCATCTGCCACTCCGAGGTGTCGACGGCGGAGACGACGATCCTGCACGGCGTCCAGCTGTGGGTGGCACTGCCCGACGTCGCCCGGGACGCGCCCCGCAACTTCGAGCACTACGTGCCGCCGCAAGTGGATCTGGACGGCGGACGCGCTCGGGTCTTCCTGGGCTCGCTGGCCGGATCGACTTCCCCCGTGCACACCTTCACTCCCCTACTCGGCGCGGAACTCGTCCTCGAGCCGCGCGCCGAGGTGCGCCTCGACGTCGATCCGACGTTCGAGCACGGCGTCCTGGTCGACGCCGGGGCGATCGGCGTGGAGGGACTCGAGCTCGCTCGCGCCGACCTCGGCTACGTCGGGACCGGGGCGTCGGATCTGACGTTGGTCAACCGCACCGACGAACCCGCCCGCGTCGTGCTGCTCGGCGGCGAACCGTTCGGCGAGGAGATCGTGATGTGGTGGAACTTCGTCGGCCGCAGCCACGAGGAGATCGAGCAGTTCCGCGCCGAATGGGAGGCCGCGTCGGACCGCTTCGGCGCGGTGCACGGCTACGAGGGCACCGTGCAGCGACTGCCGGCGCCGCCGTTGCCGAACGCACGCATCAAGCCGCGGCAGAACCCGCCGTCGGCCTGAGCGCCCATTCCGTCGGCGCCGGACGCGCTCAGTTGCGACTCGGCAGGCGGTAGACGCGCTCGGCCGTCGCGGTCGACGCCTTCGCCAACTCGATCGGGTCCTCGCCGCGTACCTCGGCGAGGGCCCGCAGCGTGTACGGCAGACAGTACGACTGGTTCGGCGCGCCCCGGTACGGGTGCGGAGTGAGATACGGGGCGTCGGTCTCGACCAGCAACTGGTCGGACGGGACCGACAGCGCCGCCTCACGCAGGGCTTTCGCGTTCTTGAAACTCACGGTGCCGGAGAAGCTCAGCACGTAGCCGGCATCGACACAGGCGCGGGCCATCGCGCTGTCGGACGAGAAGCAGTGGAAGATCACCGTCTCGGGCGCGCCCTCGGCGTCGAGCACGCGCAGCAGGTCGGTGTCGGCCTCACGGTTGTGAATCATGAGCGGCTTGCCGAGGCGCTTCGCGAGATCGATGTGCCAGCGGAACCCGTCCTCCTGCTCCTCCACCGTCGCGCAGCCGTCGAGCTTCCCGGGCCAGTACAGGTCGAGGCCGGTCTCGCCGACCGCGACCACACGCGGGTCCGACGCCAGCCGTTCGATCTCCGCCTTCGTGGCGTCGTCGAGAGTGTTCGCCCGGGTCGGGTGGATGGCGACCGCCGCGAAGACCCGCTCGTCCCAGTTGGCGGCGTTCACCGCGAACTGCGCGGCCGCCAGGTCGTCGGCCACCGTGACGATCCGCTCGACGCCCACCGACGCGGCACGGTCGACGATCGCGCGCGTACTCTCCGCGTCCGTGGCACCGCACGCGTCGAGGTGCGTGTGCGCGTCGACGAGTGGAAAAAGCGGCTCGGGCAGGTCCGGGGCGGGACGATCTTTGCTCACGTCGATAGAGTAGGCGCACCATGACTGTGCCTTCCTCGCCCAACCAGATGCCTGCCCCGACGGACCGTCCGCCGTTCTATCTGACGACGGCGATCGCCTACCCCAACGGCGTTCCGCACATCGGGCACGCCTACGAGTACATCTCGTCGGACGCGATCGCGCGCTTCAAGCGCCTCGACGGATTCGACGTGTTCTTCCTGACCGGCACCGACGAGCACGGCCTGAAGATGCAGCAGACGGCGGCCAAGGAAGGCGTCGACGTCCGCGACCTGGCAACCCGCAACTCCGATGTGTTCCAGGCCATGGACAAGGCCCTGAACATCTCGTACGACCGGTTCATCCGGACCACGGACGCCGACCACCTCGAGGCCAGCAAGGCGATCTGGGAGCGGATGGTCGCGGCCGGCGACATCTACCTCGACACCTACTCCGGCTGGTACTCCGTTCGCGACGAGGCGTTCCACGCCGAGGAGGAGACGACGGTTCTCGAGGACGGCACCCGCATCGCCACCGAGACCGGCACGCCGGTGGAGTGGACCGAGGAGTCGAACTACACCTTCCGGCTGTCGAAGTACCAGGACCGTCTCCTCGCGCACTACGAGGAGAACCCGGACTTCATCGCGCCGGCCACTCGGCGCAACGAGATCCTCAGCTTCGTCAAGAGCGGGCTCAAGGACCTGTCGATCTCGCGCACCACGTTCGACTGGGGTGTCCCCGTGCCCGGCGATCCGGCACACGTCATGTACGTGTGGGTGGACGCGCTCACCAACTACCTCACCGGCGCCGGGTTCCCGAACACCGATTCCGCGGAGTTCGAGCGGTACTGGCCCGCGAACCTGCACATCATCGGCAAGGACATCACGCGGTTCCACACCGTGTACTGGCCGGCCTTCCTGATGTCGGCGGGGATCGAGCTGCCGAAGCGCGTCTTCGTGCACGGCTTCCTGTTCAACAAGGGCGAGAAGATGTCGAAGTCGGTCGGCAACGTCGTCGACCCGCTCGCGATGGTGGAGCAGTACGGCCTGGACGCGGTCCGCTTCTTCCTGCTGCGCGAGATCTCGTACGGGCAGGACGGCAGCTACAGCCACGAGGCGATCGTCACCCGGATGAACACCGACCTGGCGAACGAGCTGGGCAACCTGGCCCAGCGGTCGCTGTCGATGGTCGCGAAGAACTGCGACGCGCATGTCCCGACGCCGGGCGAGCTCACCGACGCCGACCGCGCGTTGCTCGCACAGGCCGACGCGCTGCTCGAGAAGGTGCGGGCCGAGTTCGACGTGCAGGCCCTGCATCTCGGGCTCGAGGCGATCTGGCACGTGCTGGGCGAGACGAACCGGTACTTCTCGCAGCAGGAACCGTGGGTGCTGCGCAAGACGGACCCGGCCCGCATGGCCACGGTCCTGTACGTCACGCTCGAGGTGGTCCGCATCGTCGGCATCCTGGTCCAGCCGGTGATGCCGGGCTCGGCCGAGAAGATCCTCGACCTGCTCGGGCAGGCTCCCGACGCCCGCGCCTTCGTCGACCTCGCGAACCGGATCGTCGCAGGTACGCCGCTGCCGAAGCCGGTGGGCGTGTTCCCGCGGTACGTCGAGGAGACCGAGGCGTAGCGACGCTCCCGAAAGTTGTCAGCCCCCTGATGCACACTGTCGCCCATGGGGAGCAATAGAACATACATTCGAGAAAACCCGACCGGCTCGACGTCCGAGGACTACGACGAGTTCGAGGACTTCGACGCCGGCATGTTCGACGACTTCGGGCAATTCGAGTGCCCACCACCACGGGAGCGTTCCATCACCGGCCTACTGATCGCCCTGACCGACGCCTACGAGCGCGGATGGCAGCCGGCCGACGTCATGCACGTGACCCGGCGCGCTCTCGGGGCGGACTCGACGGCGGTCACCGCCGCCACGGTGCTGTACCACTACCGGACGACGGGCGCAGCCGATCGAGCGCCGGCCGTCTGGGTCACGCAACTCGACCAGATCGCGGAGCGGGAATCCGCCGCCGCCGAGTTCGCGGCGGGTCTCCCGGCCGACTGCGACAGCAGCGCGTTCGGTGCGGCGCTGGACGCGTCCGGGTGGCATCTCGGCGAGAACGAGTCGACGGCGACGGCCCTGCTCTGGCTCGAGCTGCCCCGCGTCACCGAACTGTGTGTGCCGCCGTCGAGATGGCCGCGGATCCGCGTCGAGTCCGCGCCGGAGGCCCACGACGAAACCGCCGATCCCAAGGTCCTCAACAAGATCCGAGGACTGCTGGCCAAGGCGGAGGCCACCGAGTTCGTGGAGGAGGCGGAGACTTTCACGGCCAAGGCGCAGGAACTGATGACGCGGTACGCGATCAGCGCGGCACTGCTGCACGCGACCGTTTCAGGCTCCCCCACCGTACGCAGCCGACGCATCCACCTCGACAATCCGTACGTCAAGGAGAAGGTGCACCTGCTCACCGCCATCGGTGAAGCCAACCGGGTGCGCACGGTGTGGTTCGACAGGTTCGGCATCGCGACGGTCGTCGGCAGTCCGGTCGACCTCGACCAGGTGGATCTGCTGTTTACCTCACTGCTCGTCCAGGCCACCCGGGCGATGCAGGAGTCGTCCCCGCGTGCGAAACGCGGGGCGCGCACCACGTCGTTCCGGAAGGCGTTCCTGTTCGGGTTCGCGGTCCGGATCGGGCAGCGCCTGAAGGAAGCCGGGCACCGCGCCACGGCAGACGTCGCCGCCGAGTCGCACGTCCCCGTCGAGGACCTGCTGCCCGCACTGGCGGCACGGTCCGCGGCAGTCGACGCCGAGTTCGATCGACTGTTCCCCACGACGAGGGCAGCGCGGAGCCGATCGGTGGATGCCGGCGGCTGGTACGCGGGACAGTCGGCCGCCGACGACGCCTCGCTGGATCCGAGCAGCCGAGCGCTGCGGCCGTGACAATGCGTGGACCCCGGATCGGCTGCCCCACCGGCCGGGGTCGGCGCGGTCCGATGTCGGCGGAGAGCGAGCCACATGGAAGGCTGGACGGATGCGATCGGAGCGACTCGGAGATGGTGGCAGCGCCGCCGACGTGTTCCGCGCACTGGCTCGGCGGGCTCGCTCGCGGGAGCTGGCACCACCGGCCGGCCTGATCGGGAACTGGTTCGACGCCGCCGCCGTCATCGCACCCAGCGTTCGGGCCGCTCCGCACGACGCACGATCGGCGTTCACACTGCCGCCGCGCGGCACGGGACCGGTCCCCACCCCCGGCGACCCGATCGTCGGCGGCGGATGGATCGGCTACCGCGCCTACCCCGATCGATCCGGCATCCTGCCCGAGGCCGCGGGCGGATGGACCGATCATGTTCTGCGGCTGGACAACTCGGGTTTCTGGTGGTTCGAGAGCCTCCTCGACGAGCCGTGCCCCGAGGACCTCGTCGACGCGGTGCGCCGACCCGACGCCGTCCCCGGCCCCTGGCACATCGACTGGACCACCCCGGACCGTCACGCCCACCGCCGCGGAGTCGAGGACTGTCTCGACGCCATCGCCCGCGGCGACGTCTACCAGGCGTGCGTGTGCGCGCGCTTCCACGGCACCAGTTCGGGCCGCCCCGTCGACTTCTTCGCCGACGCAGTCGACCGAACCCGGCCCGGCCGAGCAGCTTTCGTGCAGGGCGATTGGGGCGCGGTAGCTTCCCTGTCCCCCGAACTGTTCCTGTCCCGCCGCGGCGGAACCGTCACCTCCAGCCCCATCAAGGGCACGCTTCCACTGAGCGAAGACCCTGCGCGGCTGCGTAATTCGGTGAAGGACGTCGCCGAGAACGTGATGATCGTCGACCTCGTCCGCAACGACCTGGGCCGCGTTGCCGACGCCGGGTCGGTCAGGGTGACCGACCTGTTGCGCGTGAAGCCCGCACCCGGCGTGTGGCACCTGGTCTCGACGGTGACCGCGGCCGTGTCGGACCGGGTGAGTGCCGCCGATCTGCTCGACGCCGCGTTCCCGCCCGCCTCGGTGACCGGGTGCCCCAAACACTCGGCCCGGACTCTGCTCCGCGCGTGGGAACCTGACCCCCGCGGCGTCTACTGTGGGGCCGTCGGAATGCACAGCCCGCTGGCAGGACTCGAACTCAACGTCGCGATCCGGACCGTGGAGTTCGACGCGGCCGGCCGGGTCGGGCTCGGCGTCGGCGGCGGAATCACCATCGACTCCGACCCCGACGCCGAATGGCAGGAGTGCCTGGACAAGGCGTCGAGCATCGTCACGCTCACCCAGTCCCGCACGCTCCCCGACCCGATTCCGGCATCTCGAAATGCGCCGGGCGATCCTGTGTCAGCTCCGAGGTAGACGAACAGATCCGTGCGGTGATCGGATCCTCGTCGAGGCGCCACGTCCGCAGCACACCGTCGCCGCCGCCCGCGATCACCGTGTCGGTCCGCGGCAGGAACGCGACCTGCCAACGTCCGGTGCCGATGGTGGTGAGCGGCCCGCCCACCTCCTCCGCCTCACCGGCGCCGTCGACGTTCCACAGCCGCACCGAACCGTCGTCGCTGCCGCTGACCACGTGGGTGCCGTCGCCGCCGAACGCGACGCTGTACACCGTGCCGGTGTGTCCACGCAGCGGCACCGGGCGGGGCGTGAAACCCCCGTCGTCGTCCCGATCCCACAGCACCAGCGTGTGATCGTCGCTGGCGGTCACGAGGGTGTCGCCGTCCGGACCGAACGAGACGGCATTGACGCCACCGTCGTGCCCGCCGGCACGGACCGGAAGCGATGCGGGCTTCTCCGGCGTGGACACGTCCCATGCGTAGATGTCGCCGTCGGCGCTCGACGCGACCAGGACGTCGCCGTCGGGCCCGAACGCGACGCTCCGCACCAGGTTCCCTGGACCGGTGAGACGCTCCCCCAGCCGCACCGGGTTGCGCGGATCCTGCACGTCCCACAGCGCGACGCTGAAGTCGTCGTCGCCGATCGCCAGTGTCCGGCCGTCCGGGCTGAACGCCATCTCCCACGTGAACCGCGTCGCCGTCGTGATCGGTGCCCCCAGCGCAGCCGGGTGCTCCGGATCGGCGACGTCCCACAACTGGACGTGGCCGCCCGACGTCTGGGTCGTCGCCAGCACCTTGCCGTCCGGCGACAGCTCGACCACGTTGCCGCCGCCGAGCGGTCGCGGCAACTCGATCGTGCCGGCGCGGTCCATCTCCCCGGCAGCCGACACCTTCCACAACCGCACCTGCGAGTCGTATCCGGCGGTCACCACCCGGGAGCCGTCGCTGTTGATCGACGGCAAGGTCATCGACGCGTCCGACACCGGCACCGTTCCCGCCGGCAGTGTCCACATCCGCACGATCGAATCCTGGCCACCCGTGACGATCGTCGTGCCGTCGGGCGAGAGCGCGAGCGCGGGGACACCGCCGCCGTTGCCGCTGAGCGCGGGCCGCAGTTCGTGCACCGCGCGGGTCCCCGGATCGACCGACCACAGCTTCGCGGTGCCGTCCCACGACGCACTCGCCAACGTCGACCCGTCGGCGGCGAACGCGACGGTCCAGATGCCGCCCGTATGGGCCTGCACCGGGGCGCCGACCTGACGGATGTCCGCGAGATTCGTGGCGTCGAAGACGCGGATCATGCCGTCGTCGCTACTCGCCGCGAGCGTCGTGCCGTCGGGGCTGAACGACACCGAGTGCGCGACGTCGTCGAAGCCCGTCAGATCCCGCCCCACCTGGACGGGGCGGGCGGGGTCGGCGACGTCCCACACCCGCACGGTGCGGTCGTCACTCGACGTCGCCATCACGGTGCCGCCGCGGAACGACACCGTGCGCACCGCACCGGAGTGTGCCCGCAGCGTGAATGCGGGGAACTCTCCCGAATCCGGCTTCGTGGTGTCGAACAGCGTGACCGTGCCGTCGTCGTGCGGCACCGCCAGCAACCGGCCGTCCGGGCTGAACCGGACGTTGTGCACCGCACCGGGCGCGTTCCGCTGCCCCGACATCAGTGCTCGCGGCGCGGACCGGTCACCGATGTCCCACATCCACATCGTGCCGTCGCCGCCGCCGGCCGCGAGGAGATGCCCGTCGGGGCTGAACGAGACCGACGCCATGTACTGGTCCGGTCCGGTCAGCTCCTGCCCGATCTGTACCGGAACGGAACCGTCGGCGAGATCCCACAGCCGCACGGAACGGTCGTCGCTCGCGGTCGCGAGGGTCCGTCCGTCGGCGGAGAACGCGACGCCGTACACCGGACCGGTGTGGCCGGTCAGGCTGCGCGAGATGGGCGTGGTCTCGGTGGCGACCAGGCGGGAGAACGCGTCGTCGCTGCCGGGTCGCATCCGCCACGCGGCCAACGACAACTGCGCCGACGTGGTGGGGTCGCTCTCCCGCAGTGCGTCGGCGAGGGCGACCACCTGCTGGAACTGCGCGGCGCTCCGCTCGTCCTCGGCGCGCGACTTCGCGGCCAGCGCCATCGCGCCCATCGCGACCGCGACGACGGTCGACAGCGCCAGCGCGGTCATGACGGTGCGTTTGCGCCACGTCTGCCGCCGCACCTGCCCCACCGACGCCTCCAGGAAATCCGCGGCCGCGGGGGTCAGCGACGCCGCCACCGCCTCGACAGCGCTCTCCCCCGTCGGAGTTCCGTGATCGGCTCGGGTCTGCGCGTGCTCGGTCAGCAGGTCGAGCCGACCGCGGTGGTAGAGCAGGCTGCTGTTGCGGTCCGAGTCCTCCCAGTGCACGGCGTCCGTCTCGATCTGTTGGCGCAGCGCGGAGTAGGAGCGGTCCTCCTGGATCCAGGTCCGGAGCCGCGGCCACGTGTAGATCACCGCGTCGTGGATCAGCTCGACCGCGTCGCCGTCGGCCACGAGCACCCGGGCGTTGACGAAGTGGTCCACCACGCGGCGTCCCGCTCCGGTGTCGTCGCCCTCGAGTGCCAGCAGCTGAGGGATCGTGCGACGGATCTTCACGTCGGTGCCGGTGCTGGTGACGTAGACCAGATGCACGAACATCGCCCGCGCGAGCACCCGGCCGCGTTCGTCGAGTTGCTCCCACGCACGCTCGGCGGCGGCCGCGATGGACCCCCGCACCCCGCCGGTGGCGCGGTAGTTCGCGATGGTGAGCTGTCCTCCGCGGCGCCGCTCCCACATCGTGTCGAGCAGGTGCGAGACCAGCGGCAGCACGGTGTCGCTGCTCTCGGAGGGGTTGGGCGACGCCGCGGTGAGTACGCCGAGATCGTTGAGGATGGAGGTCGACCAGGCCCGGCTCGAGCTTGAGCCCGATCATGCGGGCCGGTTTCGTGATCACCTCGACGACGTCCTCCCGCAGGAGGGGCGAGACCGTCTTGCTGCGCTGTTCGAGCGCCCGCGCGAGCACCGGATGGGTGAGCGCCTGCGGATAGAAGTCCGATCGCATCGTCGCGACGACCGACGTCGTATCGGTCGCCCCGCCGCCGACGGGTGCCGTCGCGGCCAGGTCGAGCACCGTCAGGAAGGCCGCCCGCTCGTCGGCGTCGGAGCACTGCGAGAACAGTTCCTCGATCTGGTCGACCACGATCAGCAGGTGGTGGGCGCCGAGCCGTTCCGCCGCGCGGCCCAAGGCGTCGTGGAGCTGGTCGGCGCTCGGGACGTCCTCCGTCAGCTCGGGCACTGCGGACCGCAGCGACGTCAGGGGGTGCGCACCCGGCGCGAAGACCACCGCCGCGTAAGCGCTGCGATCGCCGTCCTGGTCGAGGGCCTTCAGCTGCGGAATCAACCCGGCCTGGACCAGCGACGACTTGCCTACGCCCGAGGCGCCGGTGACGATCACGATGCCCTTGCCCTGAGCCGCCTCGACCGCGGCGACGAGTCCGTCGACGCTCTGGGTGCGCCCGAAGAACAGCCGCTCGTCCTTCTCCCGGTACGGCGCCAGGCCGCGATAGGGCCGCACCCCGGCCGGCAACGTCGCCGGCGCCGGCTCCCCGGCTGCCGCGGCCGCCGCCTTCGTCGTGGGGACGGAGCTGGCCTTGCGCCACCACGCCTCCCACTGGCGCATCGAGAAGAGTCCATCGGTGGGTGGCGGACCCTCGTGGAGCGCGCGGGCCATCCGGATGAGGACCGCCAGCACCGGGCGGACCGACTCGAACGTGGCCGGCATCCGCTTGCCCGACCGCCAGTCGCTGATGCGCTGGACCGAGGCGGGCTTCTCCCCGCCGACCGAGCGACCGAGTGTCGCGGCCTCGGCGGCGACCTTCTTCAGCGGGGGACCGCCGGCGGTCGCGAACAGCAGCCGCAGCTGGTCGGCGAACATCAACCGCGCCTCCGCGCCGGACCGTTCCGCGTCCTGCGGGGCCTCGCTGTCCGCTGTCATCGCGCTGGTCGTTCCTTCCCTGTCGCCGGCCGGGCGTTCCCCCCGGTTCGGGCCCGTTTCCGCGCTCGGCAGCCCCCGCGGATTCCGCTGCGGAATAATTCCTCACCGCCCGCGAACAGGGATGATAGCTCGTCTTGCGAACCATCCAGTTCGTCCGTTCCGCCGAATGGGGCAAAGTCGACGTCGACGCACAAAGGCCCTGCGCCAGCGGTGCTGCAACCGGTGGGGGTTGGAGAAATCCACGAGGGGTATCCCCTGCCGGGTGCAGCGTCCAACGGAGGAGGAACTCGGATGATCGCGATGGCGACCAGACTGACGGCGAAGACACCGCCGGCTGTCGGGGCAGGTCTGGTCATCGCCGCGACCGTGGGCCTGATGTTGCTGTTGGGTGCGGCCCCCGCCGATGCGGTCGCTGCCCCGGTGGGGGGTGCTCCGGTTTCGACCGGAGCACCCGCCCCGGAGTAGTCGCTCGACGGGGGTCGGCGGGAACCGCGTTCCCAGCGCTCCGAACGCGTCAGTCCCTTCGCGATGCCAGTACGGTCTCGTACAGCTCGCGCTTCGACACGCCCTCGGTGGCCACCTGCGCGCACGCGTCCTTCAATCGCGCTCCGTCCGCCACGAGCCGTTCGACCTCGGCGACGAGATCCTCCGGATCCGCTGCGACCATCTGCGCACCCTCGAGAACGACGGTGATCTCACCGCGTGCGCCGTCCACGGCCCACTCGGCGAGCTCGGCCAGTGTCCCGCGGCGCACTTCCTCGTACGTCTTCGTCAATTCCCGGCACACCGCCGCCCTACGGGTGCCTCCGAGCACATCCACCGCGTCCGCAAGACACGCGGCCAGCCGGTGCGGCGCTTCGAAGAAGACACACGCCCGCGGCTCGGTCTTCAGAGTTTCGAACCACGTCCGGCGCTGACCCTGCTTGCGGGGCGGGAATCCGTCGAAGCAGAACCGCTCCACCGGCAGCCCGGACAGAGCGAGCGCCGTGGTGACCGCCGACGGGCCGGGCAGGCACGTCACCGGTAGGTCCTTCTCGACGCACGCCGCTACCAACCGGTAGCCGGGGTCGCTCACGGACGGCATCCCGGCGTCGGTCACGAGCAGTACGGTGCGGCCCTCCTCGACGTCCGCCACGAGCACCGGCAGCCGAGCCACCTCCACCTGGTCGTAGAAGCTGACGACACGTCCGGTGATCGTGACCCCCAGGGCCGCGGCCAGTGCCTTCGTGCGCCGGGTGTCCTCGGCGGCCACGACGTCGGCGGATCCGAGGGCTGTGCGCAGGCGTTCGGAGGCGTCACCGATGTCCCCCATGGGAGTTGCGGCGAGGACGAGGCGACCAGTCATGGGTGACAGCCTACGATCGACACGTGACCCAGCTGACGGACGAGCACCCCGCGCCCTCGTCCGGCGGACCCCGGACCGTCAGCCCCGCTCCGATGGCCCCGCCACCGGACTTCGGCCCCACCGACCGCCGACGCGGCTGGATCGCGACCCTCGTGGTCACCGCGCTCGCCGCCATCACGCGGTTCGTGATGCTGAACTACCCCACCGACGCGGGCACCCCGGTCTTCGACGAGAAGCACTACGTGCCGCAGGGATGGCAGGTCCTCACCGGTGGCGGGCTCGAGGACAATCCGGGATACGGGCTGGTGGTGCATCCGCCGGTCGGCAAGCAGCTGATCGCGATGGGCGAGGCCCTCTTCGGCTACAACGCGTGGGGCTGGCGGTTCGCGTCGGCACTCGCCGGGACGATCCTCGTGCTGTTGGTGATGCGGATCGTCCGGCGGATGACCCGGTCGACGCTGATCGGCACGATCGCCGGCGTCCTGCTGATCGTCGACGGCGTCACCTTCGTCTCGTCCCGGCTCGGAATGCTGGACATCTTCCTCGCCCTGTTCACCGTCGCGGCGCTCGGTTGCCTGGTCGTCGACCGGGACCAAGTCCGCGAGCGGATGGCCCGGGTCCGGGCGGAGGGACGTATCGGCGTCACCGAGTTCGGCCCCCGGCTGGGCGTGCGGTGGTGGCGATTCGGGGCCGGGCTCATGCTCGGTCTCGCGTGCGGCACCAAGTGGTCCGGCATGTACTTCATCGCGTTCTTCGGCCTGCTGTGCGTCGGGTACGACATCGCCGCGCGCCGCGCGTACGGGGTGCGGCGGCCGTGGGTCGGCACCGCGATCCGTGACATCGTCCCGTCGCTGTACGCGCTCGTCGTGGTGCCGCTGATCGTGTACCTCGGTACGTACGGCGCGTGGTTCGCGAGCGAGACCGGCGTCGACCGGCACGCCGCCGGAAATCAGATCGGCACGGGCGGGCCGTTCTCGTTCGTACCGGAGGCCCTGCGGTCGCTGTGGTACTACAGCGCCAAGGTGCTCGAGTTCCATTCGGGCCTGACCAACTCGGCCGGCAACCACCATCCGTGGGAGTCGAAGCCGTGGACGTGGCCGATGGGTCTGCGCCCGATGCTCTACTACTTCGCCGAGGGCGAGCACGTGTCCGGCTGCGGCGGGCCCAGTTGTGTCAAGGCGGTGATGCTGGTCGGCACACCCGCGATGTGGTGGCTGGCTCTTCCGGTCCTCGGGTGGGCGCTGTGGCGCACCTTCGTCAGCCGCGACTGGCGCTACGCGACGGTTCTGACCGGCTATGCGGCCGCACTGCTGCCGTGGTTCGTGACGCTGGACCGTCAGATGTACTACTTCTACGCGGTCGCCCTGGCCCCGTTCTTCGTGATGGCGATCGCGCTCGTCCTCGGTGAGCTCCTCGGCGCCGCCAAGGCGTCGGCCGAACGGCGCGGCACGGGCCTGCTCGCGGTGTGTCTCTACGTGGGGCTGGTGATCGCGAACTTCGTGTGGCTGTGGCCGATCCTGACGGCCGTGCCGATCACGCCGGAGATGTGGCAGCAGCAACTGTGGTTGCCGAGCTGGCGCTGATCCCCCACGACGGGTGACCGCTCCTCCTCCGCGAAACGTGCCCGCGGTCGCCCTCTCCGTGGGTAGTGTGCTCCGAATGTCCAGACCGTCCGTGATCGTGACGATCGTGCTCGCCGCCCTGACCGCGCTCGTACCGGCAACCGCGCGAGCGGATTCCGGTCCGGCCGCACCACGCTTGTCCGACGTGACGTCGGTCGGGGTGCACAACACGTTCGAGAAGCACCGCTACCCGTTCCTGGCGGATGCTCTCGACGCCGGCGCGGGGCTGATCGAGCTCGACGTGTGGACCAATGCGGCCGGTCCGGATTGGCGGGTGTCGCATTCGAACCCGGTCGCGAACGACAACAACTGCGCGGGCGCGACCTCGGCCGACCGGTTGCGGACGGGCCCACGTGACCAGTTCCTGAGCGGGTGCCTCGACGACCTGCGCGCGTGGCACGACGCCGACCCCGACCACCGGCCGGTCGTGGTGAAGGTGGAGATGAAGGACGGTTTCACGCCGCCGTTCGGTCGCGGCCCGCGCGAGTTCGACGCGCTGGTCCGCAGTCGGCTGGGCGACGCGGTGTTCGGTCCGGCCGATCTCCTCGCGCACGCCGGTCCGTCCGCCGCGACGCTCGACGACGCCGTCCGTTCCGTGGGGTGGCCCGATGTCGACGACCTGCGCGGCAGGTTTCTCGTGGAACTGATTCCCGGCACCGTGCAGGAGAACAATCCTCTCGACACCTGGTGGATCGACCGCGCATATGCGACGCACCTGTCGGATCTCTCCCGTGTCGGCGCCCTGGACCTGGCGACCGCCTTCCCCGCGGTGCACCGGGCGCAGGCCGGGGACCCGCGGTTCCGGTACGACGCAGTGCTGCGGCCGTGGTTCGTGGTGTTCGACGTGGACGCGGCGGACTTCGTCGGCCGCGACATCGACACCGGGTGGTACCGCGACAACGGCTATCTGGTCGTCCTCACCGACGCGCACAAGGTGCTCCCGGCGCTCGACGCGGTCGCACCGTCGGAGGCCGACGCCCGCACTCGGGTGCTCGACCTCGCGGGCCGCTCGGCATCCGTCGTCTCCACGGACTGGACGCCGCTGCCGCGGATCCTGTCGATGGTCACCGACCGCGGCTGACGGGCCCCGGCGTCAACTCCAACGCCGCACTGCTCGCGGCGACAGTCGTCGCTCCTGGCGGCCGGCGAGGATCATCGGATCGCGGGACAGGTCCCGATACAGCGAGATGCACAGGCCGATCATGACGATCACGAACGGCGCGGCCGCGATGATCGTCATGGTCTGCAGACCGTTGAGCGCGTCGGCGCCACCGGTCCACAGGATCAGCGCCGCGATGCCACCGGTGAGCAGGCCCCAGAAGACGACGACCCAGCGCGCCGGCGCGAGAGCCCCGCGCTGCGAGAGCGTGCCCATGACCATCGAGGCGGCGTCGGCGCCGGAGACGAAGAAGATGGCGACGAGCACCATCACCAGCACGGTGGAGATACCGAACAGCGGCAGGTGCTCGAGCATCCCGAACAGTTGACTCTCGGTGGTGTCCCGCCCGGCCAGGTCGATGCCCTCACGTTGCTCGTTGATCCCCGCGCCACCGAACACCGCGAACCACAGCAGGCTCACCAGGCTCGGGATGAGGATCACACCGATCACGAACTCGCGGATGGTGCGCCCGCGGCTGATCCGGGCGAGGAACATTCCGACGAACGGCGTCCACGAGATCCACCACGCCCAGTAGAAGATCGTCCACGACGACAGCCACTCGGCGGTCTCGGGATTGCTCGACGCCGCGGTCCGCGCGGACATCGACGCGAGGTCGGCTGCGTAGTTGCCGATCGTGCTGGGAATCAGGTTGAGGATCAGCACGGTCGGCCCGAGCACGAACACGAAGACCGCGAGCGCGAGAGCGAGCACCATGTTGATGTTCGACAGCCACTGGATGCCTTTCGCGACACCGGACACCGCCGATGCGACGAATGCGAGGGTGAGTACCGCGACGACGGCGACCAGCAGGAAGGTGCCGACCTCGCCCATCCAGCCGATCACCTCCAGTCCGGAGCCGATCTGCAGCGCGCCGAGACCGAGGGAAGCCGCCGTGCCGAACATGGTCGCGAAGATCGCGAGGACGTCGATGATCCGGCCGATCGGGCCTCCGCTGCGCCGCCCGAGGAGCGGGAAGAACGCCGCACTGATCAGTTGCGGGCGGCCGCGCCGGTACGTCCCGTAGGCGATCGAGAGGCCCATCACCGCGTAGATGGACCAGGGATGCAGGCTCCAGTGGAACATCGTGGTGGCCATCGCGGTACCCACTCCGCCGTCGGTGCCGGGCGGCGGCGTGACGAAGTGGGCGAGTGGTTCGGCCACGCCGAAGAACATCAGGCCGATGCCCATGCCGGCGCTGAACATCATCGCGATCCAGCTGACGGTCGTGAACTCGGGCTTCTCGCCGTCCTTCCCGAGCGGAACCCGGCCGTACTTGCTCGCGGCGATCCACAGTGTGAAGACGACGAACGACGACGCGGCTATGACGAACAACCAGCCCATGTTGGTGACCAGCCAGTCCAGCATGTTGCCGGTGACCGATTCGAGGTTGTCGGGCGCCGCCAGTCCCCACACGACGATCGCGGCGACGGCGCTCGCGGCCACGCCGAACACCACCCGGTCGGTCCCGGACAGTTCGCGTGCGCCTGCCATTCCTCAAACGGTGCTCACTCTCGCGGCCAAAAGCAAGCACCCGGAGCCCGCCGTGGCGAGTTCCGGGTGCGTGTAGACGACGGTCAGGAGGCGGACAGCACCCGCGACCTCTTCCCGACGACGGCGTCGACGCTGAACCGGCCCGCACCGACACCCGCGATCAGCAGCGATGCGACCCCGAGCGCCAGGACCAGTTCGTAGCCGCCGTCACTGACGAAGATGCCGTTGCCGACGTGCACGATGAAGAACGCGCCGAGCATGTTCAGGAAGAGCAGGACGCCGGCTACCCGGGTGGCGAATCCGACGAGCAGGGCGATGCCGCCCACCAACTCGATCGTCGCGGCGACGATCGCGGAGACGTCGGCCAGCGGCACGTCCATGCCGGCGAAGGCGGCCTGGGTGCCGTCGATGCCCCACGTGGAGAACTTCTGCCACCCGTGCGCGATGAAGATCACGCCGAGGCCCAGCCGGGCGATGAGCAGACTGACGTCACGGAACACGGTGGAGTTCATGACCCCACCCTGACACAGATTAAGTTGAAGCGTCAACCTAAACGGCTACAGGCTCAGGCTCCCTCGAGGGCGCTCGCCACGAACGCCACGGCATCCGCGTCCGAGATTCCCAGCCGACGAACCACCCGGGCGTACTCGGTCGCGGCTTCCTGCGCCTTGGCCCGCGTGGGATCGCCGGACGCCGCCACGAAGGAGCCGAGCCGTCCACGCGTCTCGATGACCCCGAGTTGCTCGAGCTCCCGATAGGTCCGCGCGACGGTGTTCGGCGCGATGTGGAGTTGGGACGCCAGGCCCCGAACAGTCGGGATCTTGGTGCCGGCCACGAGCCGCTCGGACTTGACGAGTTCGAGTATCTGCGTGCGCAACTGCTCGAACGGCGGCGTCGACGACGCGTGGTCGATCTCGATGTCCACGACTCCCCTTCCTGCTCATCCGCCCCCTGTCGAGTGGATTCACGGTAACGCGGCGAGGGCGTCCTCAATGGAGAACGACCCCTCCGTGAGCATCAGCGTGCGCCGGACCGCACGCGGCGGACGGCCGTCCCCGTCCGACGCGAGCAACGCGGCGATGACGGCTGCGACATCGCCCCGTGGCACCGTGCCGCGTTCGAGCGGCGGCTCCGTCAACGTGACCTCGCCCGTCGGATCGTCGTCGGTGAGTCCTCCGGGCCGCAGGATCGTCCAGTCCAGGCCGTCCCGCCGCCTCAGGTCGTCCTCGGCGGCGGTCTTCGCGACGAGGTAAGCCGCGAACACCTCGTCGGTGCCGTCGGGAATCGGCTCACCGGCGCCGAAGGAGCTGACCTGGATGAACCTCCGCACCCCGGCCCGCTCGGCGGCATCGGCCATGAGGACCGCGGCGCCGCGATCGACGCTGTCCTTCCGGTCCGCGCCGCTGCCCGGTCCGGCGCCGGCCGCGAACACGACCGCGTCGGCACCACGGACGACGTCCGCCACCTCGTCGACGGTCGCGGTTTCGAGGTCGATCACCACCGGCAGCGCACCGAGCGCCCGCACCGGGCCCACGTGGTCCGGGTTTCGGATCAGTGCCACCGCGCGGTCGCCCGACGCGGTCAACTCCTTGATCAGGTGCCTGGCGATCTTGCCGTGCCCGCCGGCGATGACGATGCGTCGATCGGTCATGTCCAACACTCCTCACGCTGAGTTCGTGACTAGCTGGTCTCCATGCTCCGTCATCCATTGTCCCCGTGCAGAATGGCAGGCATGGCAGGTACCGCAAAGAACGCAACGATCTATCACAATCCCCGCTGCAGCACGTCGCGGAACACGTTGAAACTCATCGAGGAAGCCGGCCTCGAGCCGACCGTCGTCAAGTACCTCGAGACGCCGCCTTCGCGGGACGGACTGCGCAAACTGCTCGACGACGCGGGCCTGCGCCCGAGCGAAGCGATCCGAAAGAAGGAGGCCGTCTACAAGGAACTCGGCCTCGCGAGCGCCTCCGAGGACGAACTGCTCGACGCGATGGTCGACAACCCGATCCTCATCGAACGCCCCATCGTCGTGACCGACCGCGGCACCGTGCTGGCGCGGCCGTACGAGAAGGTGCGCGACATCCTCTGACCGCCGTGGGCTCAGGGCAGCGGATCGCGTGCTATCGGACACGACATACAGCGCGGTCCGCCCCGCCCGGACCCCAACTCGGAGCCGGAGATTCGCAACACCTCGATGCCCGATGCCTCCATTCGCGCGTTGGTCTCGACGTTGCGCTCGTAGGCGACCACGACGCCGGGCGCGAGCGCGAGCGTGTTGTTGCCGTCGTCCCACTGCTCGCGCTCGGCGGTGACGTGATCGAGTCCGGTGTCGATCACCCGCAGCTTCCCGATCCCCATCGCGGCTGCGGCGGCCTCGAGGAAGGGCTCCGGCCCGCTGATCCGCGCGCTTCCGTCCAGGCTGCGGATCGTGAAGGCCGACAGGGTTTCCCGAACAGCCGGGTACATCACGACCGCATCGGTGTCGACCATCGTCAGGACGGTGTCGAGGTGCATGGACGCCCGCCGTTGCTCGATCGGCACCGCCAGCACGGTGTGCGCCAGTCCGTCCTCGAAGACGCTGCGCGCCAACGCTTCGGCACCGGCCGGCGTAGTCCGCTCCCCCACCCCGACCGCGATCACCCCGGGGGCGAGCAGCAGGACGTCGCCGCCTTCCACCGGGGCGGTGTGCGATTCGTAGGCCCGCCGCACCCCACGGAAGCGCGGGTGATGCGCATAGATGAGGTCGGTGAGCGACGCCTCGCGCGCCCGCGCCGGGAGGGCGAGGGTCGTGATCGCGAAGCGGCCGCCCACCCAGAACGACGAATCCCGCGTGAACAGCAGGTTCGGCAGTGGGTCGATCACGAAGTCGCCGCCGTGGTGCATCAACCGGACCAGCGACGGGGTCGCGGCACCGGTGCCGATCGGCAACTCGTCGAACGTCATCCCGGCGGTGAGGACGTCGGCCAGGTCGGCCGCGGGAATCCCGCGCAGGTGCGCGGCGAGGTCCTGCGCGAGTGCGTGCCCCAGTTTGCGCGGGTCGACGGCCGCCGAAATGCCCTGCATCCGTGCCGCACCGCTCGTGGTGAGCGTCTCGGCCAGCAGGTCGGCGAGCAGCAGCACCTCCACTCCGCGCCCGCGAAGCACGTCGGCGAACGCGTCGTGCTCTTCCTGCGCGCGGTCCAGCCAGGGCAGGCCGTCGAAGAGCAGTTGGTCGTTGTTGCGCGGGGTCAGTCTGCGCAGTTCGTCGCCGGGACGGTGCAGCAGCACCGTGCGCAGCGCGCCCACCTCGGTGTCGACCCCCGGTTTCGCCGGCTCCTGCACGCTCATGGGTAAACGGTAGTCCCGCCCGCGCCGGACGGCATCCCACGCCCCAATCCTCGAGTATTGTCGAGGTTGGCGCACGGGAAGGGTGGACGGAGTGGAAATGCCGGATTGGAACACCAGGGAACTCACGCCCGGACAGCTGTCGGAGCGCAGCGGGGTGGCGGTCTCGGCGCTGCACTTCTACGAACGCGAGGGCCTCATCTCGAGCCGCCGGACCAGCGGCAACCAACGCCGCTACAAGCGCGACGTGCTGCGCAGGGTCGCGTTCGTCCGGCTGTCCCAGAAAGTCGGGATACCGCTCGCCGAGATCCGGGACGCACTGTCCACGCTCCCCGACGGCCGCACCCCCAACCGCAGCGACTGGGCGCGGCTGTCGAGCCGCTGGCACGCCGACCTCGACCGGCGCATCGAACAACTCACCCGGCTGCGCGACGACCTCACCAACTGCATCGGCTGCGGGTGCCTGTCCCTGGCGAGTTGCACTCTCGCCAACCCGCACGACGAACTCGGCACCGAGGGGCCCGGGGCTCGGGTCATCGATGTCGAGATCGACTGACCCGCCCGCACTCAGCCGATGTCGGTGAGTCGGCGCAGCACCTCGTCACGGTCTCGGGTCACCATCTGCCCCACCATCTGGCGGGCGAGAGTCTCGATGCTGCCTCCGATCACGGGGACCTTCGCGGTGACCGTTCCGCGCACCGCGAGCAGCGCCCCGCCCGCGTGCGGGCCCAGGTCGTAGTCGCCGCGGATCACGACCGGTATGCCCGTCGACGTCCCCTCGACCCGACCCGACGCCCGGCCGTCGCCGACAGGACTCCACGAGTCGACACGCTGCATACGCATCTCACCGCGAACTGCCTTGCGCACCAACGCCGGAAAACTGGCCGAATCGACCGTCTCGGTCATCGTCACCGTCACCAGTGGCCGCCCGTCCCCGTCGAGGGAGTCGACCACCTGCACGGCTGCGCGCGAGTCGGGAGCCAGTCGCCCGCGCCAGTAGGCTTCGTCGGTCAGCACGGCGTACACACGCTCGACCGGATGCGCGAACTCGGCCGAGAACTCGAAACTCTTCGGCATGCGTCGGACGCTACCCGATCCGTCAGGTGATCAGGCCTCGTTCGCGGGCCGCGGCCACCGCAGCGGTGCGACTGTCGACACCGAGTTTCGTGAACGCATGTACCAGATGAGACTTGACGGTGGCCTCGCTCACGAACAACTGCTTCGCGATGGCCCGGTTCGACAGTCCCTGCGCCACCAGGTCCAGAACCTCGACCTCCCGGCCGCTGAGCTCCACTCTCGGCTGCTGCATACGCCGGTAGAGCCGTTGCGCCACATCCGGATCCAACACCGTGTCACCTCGCGCCGCCGCGAACACCGACTCGATCAGCACCTCCGGCGCCGTGTCCTTGAGCAGGTATCCGGAGGCACCCGCCTCCACCGCGCGCAGGATGTCGGCGTCGGTGTCGTAGGTGGTGAGCACGACGACACGCGGTGGATTCTCGGCCGCGGTGATCCGTGCCGTCGCCCCCGCACCGTCCAGGCCGGCGCCGAGCCGAAGATCCATCAGCACGACATCGGGTTCGGTGCTCCCGGCCAGCGCCACCGCCTCCTCGCCCGACGACGCCTCCGCCACCACGTCCACACCGTCGTGCGACGCGAGCAGGGCGCGCAGTCCCGCTCGCACGACGGGATGGTCGTCGACCAGAAGCACCCGCACGCCACTCACAGCGGCCTCCCCACCGGAAGTGTTGCGGCAACCGCAGTCCCGTCGTTCGGAGCACTCTCCACGACCAACGTTCCTCCCAACTCCGCGAGTCGCTCGCGCATGGCCCGCAGACCGAATCCACCGGCCTCGCGGGTATCGAAACCGATCCCGTCGTCGACGACGTCCAGGCGCACCTCGTCCGCCTCGTAGGTGAGTGTCACCCGCACCCGCTGCGCCCGCGAATGCAGGCGGACGTTCGCGAGCGAACTCTGCGCGACCCGCAGCAACGCGACGTCGTAGTCCATCGGCAGGGGGACGTCCTCGCCGTCGGTGTGCACTTCACCGATGATGCCGGTCTGGTCGCCGAGTTGGGCGACCAGGCGCCGCAACGCCGACTCGAGGGGCGCCGATTCCAGGTCGGCGGGCGCGAGCGCCGCCACCACCCGGCGAGCCTCCACCAGATTCTCCTGCGCGGTATCGGCGATCTGGTCGAAGATCGGCGCGGCGTCGTTGCCGCGCCGGCCCGCGCGGGCCAGCAGCAGGATCGACGAGAAGCCCTGCGCGAGGGTGTCGTGGATGTCCCGGGCGAGCCGTGAACGTTCCTCCAGGGCACCGGATTCGCGTTGCAGGGCGCCCAGTTCGTCCTGTGCGCCCAGGAGTTCGCGATGCGCCTCGGTGAGTTCGTCGACCAGCAGCTGTCGTTCGGCGGCCTCCCGCACCAGCAACTGGTACACCGTCGCCATGCCCGCGGCGACGGCCGCACCGATGAGCGGCCCCACGATCGACGGCACCGTCTCGGTGACGCCGTGCCACAGGCTCGCCGTGATCGACACCGCCGTGAGCGCCACGGTCGCTCCGAACGCCTGCGGAATCGTCAGCAGGTGAAAGCACAGGAAGAACAGCGCGAACACGAGCCAGACGAAGTTGGGGTCCGAGACCACGAGCGCCAGCCAGCCGAGGACGAGGATGCCCAGCCACGACCGCCCGGACGCCTTGTCCACGGCGCCGCCGTTTCGCGCGCCACGGGCGAAGAGCACTCCGCAGCCGTACCAGAGCAGTTCCGCGACCGCGATCGCGACGATCCACCAACCGTCGGCGCCCTTCGTGACGAGAACCCGTCCGACACCGATGGCGAGCAGGAGCAGGAAGAGGAAGTGCGCGCCGATCTGCATGGCGCGCAGCACGGGGGCGACACCGCCGGGGTGGTACGCGTCGGAGGTCTGCATTTCACTCACGCTAACACCGCCGATCCCACGCTCACCGCCGCCAAGCACGGACTCCTACTTTCGATGGACCGGGGAAGTCAACCGATGCGCGATGCCCCGACCACCCCTTCTCCGCGACGCTGGATCACATGTTCCTCAGTATTCGAGATCTCCGCTTCGCCAAGGGCCGGTTCGCCCTCATGAGCTCGGCCCTGTTCCTGATCTCCCTGATGGTCGTCATGCTGTCGGGGCTGACCACGGGTCTGGGCAACCAATCGATCGCCGCGGTCCAGCACATCGGCGCCGACAACTTCGCGTTCGGTGAACCCGCAGAGGGCCAGTCGCTCTCGTTCGGCGAATCCACCGTCACCGAACAACAGCGCGACGCTCTGGCCGCGACGGCCGGTGTCGACGAGGCCGCGATCGTCGGCATCGCGCCGGTCCGGATCAGCAACGGCAGCAGGGAGGTGGCCGCCTCCGCGTTCGGAGTCGACGGCGATTCCTTCGCCGCCCCCGTACCGCTCGATGCCGGTTCGGCCGCCGTCGACGCCGATCTCGCGAAGGACAACGGCTGGGACGCCGGTAGCCGAATCACCATCGGTGCCCAGACGTTCACGATCAACGCACTCGTCGACGACTCCCTCTACAGCCATCAGCCCGTGGTGTGGATCGACCACGGGGTGTGGACGCAGCTGCCGTCCGCGGGCGGCAGCGACGGCACCGTCGTCGCGCTGCGCACGTCGGGCGGGTTCGACGCCGACGGTGCTGCCGCCGCGACCGGCACGTCGATCACCGACCAGAAGGGTGCGCTCGACGCGATCGGCTCCTACACGTCCGAGCGGGGCTCGCTGCTCCTCATGCAGGCGATGCTCATGACGGTCAGTGCCCTGGTGGTCGGCGCGTTCTTCACCGTCTGGACCATCCAGCGCAGCCAGGATCTCGCGGTCCTCAAGGCCGTCGGCGCCTCCACGAAGTACCTGCTCAAGGATGCACTCGGCCAGTCGCTGATCGTGCTCGTCCTCGGTGCCGGCCTCGGCGCCCTCGCCGCGGCGGGACTCGGCGCCATCGCGTCGCAGTTCGTGCCCTTCACGCTGACCCTGACGGGCACCCTCGTCCCGTTCGTGGCATTGATCGTGATGGGCATGGTGGGTGCGACCGCCGCCCTGGCCCGCATCGTCTCCATCGACCCGCAGTCCGCGCTCGCGACCGCCCGCTGAGCCGCCCCCTCCACGAAAGGTTTCCATGAGCATCGACCTGCGTGACATCGTCCTCACCTACCCCGACGGCGACACCCGCCTGCGCGCCCTCGACGACGTGAGTCTCCACGTGAGCCGCGGGGAACTGGTCGCCGTGACCGGACCGTCCGGATCCGGCAAGTCGAGCGTCCTGGCCGTCGCAGGGTTGCTGACCACGCCGGATTCCGGCACCGTCACGATCGACGGCACCGACGTCACGGGCCTCGACCGCGGCGCCCGCACCGACGTGCGGCGCGAGAAGCTCGGTTTCGTGTTCCAGCAGTCGAACCTGCTGCCGTCCCTCACCGCCACCGAGCAACTCGAGATGATCACGCATCTGAACGGCGGCAAGGTGCGCGAGAGCCGGCGCCGCGCCCGAGACCTGCTCAGCAGCCTCGGTCTCGAGGGCCAGCTCGACCGGCGGCCGAACCAGCTCTCCGGTGGGCAGCGACAGCGGGTCGCGATCGCCCGCTCACTCGTCAACGACCCCGCGGTGCTCCTGGTCGACGAGCCCACGTCGGCCCTCGACGAGGAACGCAGCCGGGAGATCGTCGCGCTGTTGGCGGACCTGAGCCGCGAACGATCCGTCGCGACGGTCATGGTGACCCACGACCTGAGCCAACTCGATCTCGTCGACGCCGCGTTCGAGATGCACAGCGGTGCGCTGCGGCCGCGCCCGATCGCTACAGCAGTGAACTGAACCGGTCGTTGGCCTTCTGCATCACGAACTCGTACGGCGGGGCGAACTTCCGGGCCCACCAGTATCCGAATCGGATGTCGTTCGACGTGTAGACCAGGAAACGGTTCTTCACGATCCCGGCCAGGATGCAGTCGGCCACCTTCTCGGGCGTGACGGCGTGCTTCTCGAAACGCCGGGTGAGCTTCTGCACGCGCGGGTCCTGTCTGTCGATGCCCGCGATCTGCACCGTTTCGACCAGGGGTGTCTTCACGCCACCCGGGACCACCAGGCTCACGCCGATACCGTGCCGCTTGAGGTCGAACCGCAGGACCTCCGACACTCCACGCAACCCGAACTTGCCGGCGCTGTACGCCGCATGCCACGGCAGCGCCAGCAACCCGGCCGCGGACGAGACGTTCACGAGGTGTCCCCCGCGGCCGGCCGCGATCATCGGCGGCACGAAGCGCTCGATGACGTGGATGGGGCCCATCAGATTGACGTCGACCATCGACTTCCAGTGCCGATGCTCGAGATTTTCCACCGTGCCCCACGCAGAGATCCCGGCGACGTTCATGACCACGTCGAGACTGCCGAACTCCTCGTGCACGTCGTTCGCGAAGTCGGTGACGGCGTCGAAGTCGGTGATGTCGAAAGCGCGCGCGGACAACACCTTCCCACCCGCACCACCGCACAGCGCGACTGTCTCCGCCAGACCGACCTCGTTCACGTCGGTGAGCACCAACTCCGCGCCTCTGCCCGCCGCCGCGACGGCGGTCGCCCGCCCGATCCCACTGGCCGCACCGGTGACGAGACACTTCTTCCCGTCGAGTGTTCTGATCGCCATCGTCTGCCGTCCCCCGCCTTCGCCGATCGGTCCGTCCAGTCCCGGCAGTGTACGTCGCACACGAGGCATCCGCGCCGAACGAGGCGTCGGCGCGGGGGCAGCGCGAATCGGACTCCGAGGGGCCCTCTTCTCAGAGGCGCTGCGCCATCTCGTCCTGGTAGTCGCGGATGGTTCTCTCGATGCCGTCCGCGTCCTCGGGGCGTCCGTGGCTTCGGGCGTCGTCCGCCCGATCGCGCAGCACGCGAATCGCCCTGCGCAATTCGTTGTCGCTCATTCTGCGGTCCATGTCACAAGTCTCCCCGGTGTGGCCGGGGTTCGCCAGCCGGGCCGGAATTGACCGGCAGAGCGCCGGAATTGCCGGAAAAGAATTCGAGCAACGGCGAAGCTATTCGAGTAGCACCGCCGCAATTACCATCCCATCCGGGCCATTCAACGAACACGCCGAACGCCTGACCAGTCGACACTTTCGAGCTACCGATTGGCTATCACCGGTGCTACTATCGTCGCGATGTCTGATTTCGCCGCACGGCTGAACAAGCTCTTCGAGACCGTCCATCCCCCGGGCCGGAAGCCGCATACCAACGCAGAAGTGGCGAACGCCCTCATCGCGGACGGACACAAGATCTCCAAGCCGTACATCTCGCAGCTGCGCTCCGGCCAGCGAAGCAATCCGTCGGACGAGACCGTGGCCGCCTTCGCGAAGTTCTTCAAGGTCAAGCCGGCGTACTTCTTCAACGACATCTACGCCTCCAAGATCGATCACGATCTCGAGCTGCTCAACCAGTTGCAGGGCTACGGGCTGCGCAGGCTCGCGACCCGTGCATTCGATCTGTCCGAAGAGTCCCAGACGCTGTTGACGACGCTCGCGGAGAAGCTGCGCGCAGCGGAGGGCCTACCGGAGATCCCCCCGGACGCTTCACGCTGACCACGGTCCCGGTGAGTCGGTGAACCCCGCCCGGGATCGGGAGAAACACGAAGAAGGCCCCCTCCCGAGGGAGGGGGCCTTCTTTCCGGTGGAGCTGAGGGGAATCGAACCCCTGACCTCTTCGATGCGAACGAAGCGCGCTACCAACTGCGCCACAGCCCCGAACCACGGTCCATCGTTCCCTGACCGCTCCGAAACTCTAACAGGACATGCCTCCGGATAACGAATCGGCTGGTCAGCGGCCACAATTCGCGCCGACACCCGACAACGCGAAGGGCGCCCGATCGGTGATCGGACGCCCTTCGCAAAACCTGTCGGACTACTGTCCCGACGCTCTGCGCAGATCCTCGTCTCGGTAACGGCTGTCGTCGTACCCGTACTCGGCCGTCTCCGCGTCGTAGTAGTCGAGGTGGTCGAACGCCGGGTCCCCGTCGTCGACCTCGAGGACCACTGCGCCGGGCCGGCGCAACCGCGACGGGACGAGGCGAAGTTCGTCGTCGGAGAGCGACTCCACACCGAGTCGCGACCGGCCGACCCGGGCCATCCGGCGGCGGCGAATGGCCTGCTCCATGTGCACCTGTCGGCGCAGATATGCCAGATAGAACCCCAGTCCGACGAACGTCAGCGCAAAGACCCACCACATGACGGGGGTGAGTGCCACGGCCAACCCGGCCGTGAGCAGGGACGCGAACACCAATCCCAGCACGGAGCGCTGACGGAACTGGTATCGGGCCGCGCGGGCGATCGCGTCGGCCTCGGGGTCGAATCCACCCCGGCCGCGTCGGTCCGGTACGTACTCTCCCGCGGCGCCGCGGTCGCGCGCCCTCGGGTCGTCGTCGGCGTGAGCGTTCATTCGATCCTCCGCGTCCGTGCCATGGTGGTCGTCGCTGTGGGTGTCACCGAAATCCGGTGCCGGTCGCCAGTTCGGGTCGCTGCGGTGCCCGGCCGCGGGACCCCGCGCCGTCCGCTTCGCCCCGCCTTGAAACAGCACTCGAGTCGCGAGGGCTGCGTCGGTCGTCTGCCGGATCCGAGGCCGCCTGCTGACAAGCATCGGAACAAGGACGAACAGCCAGACGGCGACGAGCGCGATCCAGATGATCGAGGAACTCGGCATACCGGCGGCCTCCTCCCATTCGTCTACCAGCACTGATGTCGCCAATGACCCGTTCAGGGTAGTGGCAGCGAGGCACGAATCGTCGCAGACGCGCCGACTCAAGTTTCGCAGGTGTCACACCCGTCACTCGATTATCACCTCTCGAGGAAGAAATTGCAGCCTCGAGATTCCTTCCACCCCGCGCCGTCCCGGGTCCACCCAGCAAACGACGCCCCACCGAGGCGCCGCACGGTGGCAGGCCGGCCGCCGGCGGCAGCTGACCCGACATCTGACGCGAAACGGCACAGCGAGCTGCAATCGACCTTCGGCCGCCGCAGAAAAGCGACAAATTGTGCGGTCGATTCCAAATCGTTAGCGACCCTTGATCAAATCTAGGAAAAACAAGTCGCCAAAATCTTACGGATCAGTGATTCAGCCCCAATACTGCAACCGGGACAGGCACTCGCGAAGCGGCCTGTCCACACCGCCCGAGGCCGGGATTTCCCACCGGTCGCGCAACAGGAGAAGACGAGGAATTCCCATGCACGCGAATCGCCGGTCTTTACTTCGCCACTTTCGCCGCCGCTCCTTCACCCGCTCGGCCACCGCGGTCGTCGCCGGCTCGGCGGCCCTGCTGCTGGCGGGCGCCTTAGGCACCGCGGGCGCCGCCGTGACCCAGCAGGAGAACACCTCCGCCCACACCGTGAGCTTCGACGGCTGGGATCTCACCGTCGAGCAGACGGGGCAATCCATCAACAGCGTGCAACCGCTCTCGGGCAACCAGTTCACGCGCGACCTCTTCGCGAGCCAGCGGGCGCTCGCCACGGTGAGTGGCAACGGCGGCTCGCCGTACACCGGCGGTACCCTCGAGGTCGGCTACCAGATCGGCTACCAGGCCGACGTTTCGAACGGCGCCGTCATCACCGGCAACGCCGGCGTCACGCCGGGCGCCGTCTTCATTCCGGAGGTCTCCGAGAATCTGATCCTGACCGCCGACCCGGAGGTCCCGGCGGTAGTGGAACTGTTCAACGGGCAGGCCCTCGAGCTGGGCGTCGAGACACCGGTCGAGGGCAACCTCTCGACGCAGATCGCGCCCGGCACCATCGCGACCGTCCCGGTCCAGAAGAAGGAGTGCAAGTCGACGCAGTGCGCCATCACGCTGCGCGACGTGCACCTCGAGGTCAATCACGCCCTCGGCACGGTGTCGGTGCGGTCCTACGCGATCTTCACCGCGTCGACCGATATCGCCGACGACGTCGTCGTCAGTTACGGCCCGCCCGTCATCGTGTGATCCGCGGCCGAGCGGCCTCGTCGGGCGTCGGGCCCCGGCGGGGTCGCTCGGCCGTCAGCCCCACGTGGCGCGTCCGGCCCGCACCAACCGGTCGGAGATCGAGCCCGGAACCTCTTCCACCGTCATCGCCACCAGCAGGTGGTCCCGCCATTGGCCGTCGACGTCGAGGTAGCGGCGCAGCAATCCCTCCTCCCGGAACCCGGCGTGTTCCAGAACTGCCCGGCTCGCAACGTTTTCCGGGCGCACGGTGGCTTCCACGCGATGCAGTCCCATGGGACCGAAGCAGTGGTCCAAACCGAGTGCGAGGGCGGCGGTCGCCACCCCCTGGCCGCCGACGTCCTTCGTGACCCAGTAGCCGATCCACGCCGAACTCAGGGCGCCTCGGATGATGTTGCCGACCGTGATCTGGCCGCAGTAGCGACCGTCGAGTTCGATGACCATCGGCAGCATGCGGCCTTTGCGGGCCTCGGAGCGCAGGCTTGAACACAGGCCCGGCCAGACGGTGACATGGTGCCGATCGTCCCACGGCGCCTGCCCGGTGGGCTCCCACGGCTCGAGATGCTCCCGATTGACGATGCGCAGCCGACTCCACGTCGCCGCATCACGTAACCGGATGGGCCGCAGCGTTACCCGGCCCGCCGTCACCCGCAGCGGCCCGACCCGGGCAGGCCATCCAGGATGCACCGATCCGCCCCGCTCAGCCCCGCTGCGCAAGGAACGCGACTTCCACCTCTTCACCGGCCCGAACCTCGGTGACCTCGGGGTCGACGAGCACCAGACAGTTGGCCTCGGCCAACGTGGCGAGCAGGTGCGACGACGCTCCCGGCGCTCCGCCGAGCGCCTGCACGAGGTACTCGCCGGTGGTTTCGTCCCGCATCAGTTGTCCCCGCAGAAAGCCCTTGCGGTTCGCGATGGACGTGATCGGGGCGACCGACCGGGCCGTGACGATCCGGCGCATCGGCTGCCGCCGGCCCAGGGCGATACGGATCAGCGGCCGCACCATCACCTCGAACACCACGAGCGCACTGACCGGATTGGACGGCAGCAGGAACGTCGGCACCTCGTCGCGCCCCAACTGTCCGAAACCCTGCACGGATCCCGGGTGCATCGCCACCCGCTCCACCTCGAGATCGCCCAGATCCGCGAGCGCCTCGCGCACCTCGTCGGACGCGCCACCCCCGACGGCGCCCGCGATGACGACGATCTCGGAGCGGATCAACTGCCCCTCGACGACTTCCCGGAGCCGCCGCGGATCCATCGTCGCGATGCCGACCCGGTTGACGTCGGCGCCGGCGTCCCGCGCGGCGGCCGCGAGCGCGTACGAATTGACGTCGTACACCTGCCCCGGGCCGGGCGTGCGGTCGATGTCGACGAGTTCGCCGCCCACCGATATCACCGACAGGCGTGGCCGTGGATGCACGAGAACCTTGTCCCGGCCGACCGCGGCGAGCAGCCCGACCTGGGCGGCGCCGATGATCGTGCCCGCCCGGACCGCGACGTCGCCGGGCTGGACATCGTCACCGGCGCGTCGGACGTAGTCGCCGGACCGCACCGGCTTGTAGACCTTGACCCGCACGTGACCGCCGTCGGTGCGGTCCATCGGCAGGACGGCGTCCGCGAGAGTCGGCAGCGGCGCACCGGTGTCGACCCGCACCGCCTGCCGGGGCTGGAGCCTGATCGGCTGACGCGAGCCCGCGGTGACCTCACCGACCACCGGCAGTGTGAGCTCGGTGGGCTCGCCGTCCTCGCCGCGGACATCGGTGCCCGCGGCGAGGACGTCGACACTGCGAACCGCATAGCCGTCGATCGCGGCCTGGTCGAAGCCTGGCAGTGGCCGTTCGGTCACCACTTCCTCCGCGCAGAGCAGCCCCTGCGCCTCGGAGATCGCCACCCGGACGGGCCGGGGCGCCACCGCGGCAGCAGTCACTCTCGACTGCTGCTCCTCAACCGAGCGCATGTGGTTTCTCGTCCTCCAGACCCTGTCGACCCGACCTGTACTGCTGCGAACCGCTATTCGGCGGAAGGCTGCTGCAGTCGGTCGGCCAGCCACTCACGCAGCGACGGACCGTACTCGTCGCTGTTCAACGCAAAGTCAACCGCAGCCCGCAGGTAACCGCCGGGATTTCCCAGATCGTGTCGAGTTCCGCGATGGACCACGACGTGGACGGGATGTCCCTCGGAGATCAGCAGTGCGATGGCGTCGGTGAGCTGGAGTTCGCCGCCCGCGCCCGGCTCGATCCGGCGCAAGGCGTCGAAGATCGCGCGGTCGAGCAGGTACCGGCCGGCCGCGGCGAAGGTGGACGGAGCGTCCTCCATCGCCGGCTTCTCGACCATTCCGACGACCTTGAGGACGTCCGGGTTGGTCGCGTCCGGGACTGTCTCGACGTCGAACACGCCGTACGCGCTGACCTGCTCCTTGGGCACGTCGATGGCGCACAGCACGCTGCCGCCGCGCTTGGCGCGCACCCGCGCCATGGTCTCGAGCACGCCGCGCGGCATCACCAGATCGTCCGGCAGGAGCACCGCGATGGCGTCCTCGTCGTCGTCGAGCACCGCTTCGGCGCACCCGACCGCGTGACCGAGGCCCAGCGGCTCGGCCTGCACGACGGAGTCGACCTCCAGCAGTCCCGGAGCCTTCCGGACCTTCTCGAGCAGGTGGTACTTGCCGCTGGCTTCGAGCTTGCTCTCGAGGACGAGATCCTCGACGAAGTGAGCGACGACACCGTCCTTACCGGGCGAGGTCACGATGACGAGACGGTTCGCCCCCGAATCGGCCGCCTCACCCGCCACCAACTCGATGCCCGGCGTGTCGACCACCGGGAGTAACTCCTTCGGAACGGTCTTCGTCGCAGGTAGGAACCGCGTTCCCATCCCTGCAGCGGGCACGACCGCCGTCCGGAAGCACCTGTTGTCATTGGTGACGGCATCTGTCATAACTCACCACCCTATCCATCCGGCCCCCGCGGCCGGACGGAGCGATCCTAAGGTGGCGGTCATGAATTCGCTCTCCAAGGCGGAATGGCGTGCTCACGTCCTCCGCGAACGCCGTGCGGTGTCCTCCGGAACGCGGGCGGCCGAGGCGCGGGCGCTGGCCGCGACGGCGGTTTCCGTGGCCGGATCGACGGCTCCGGCGGGGGCGACGGTGTGCGCGTACGTGCCTGTCGGCTCGGAACCAGGTTCCATCGAGATGCTCGACGCGCTGCGTGCGGCCGGGTTGCGGGTGCTGCTCCCGGTCACCGGTGAACCCGGCCCGCTCGAGTGGGCCGAGTTCACGGGCGCCGAAGGGCTGGCCGCGGCGGGCCACGGACTGCAGGAACCCTCCGGTCCGGTGTTGCCGGCCGGCGAGGTCGCGTCCGCGTCCGTGATCTTCGTCCCGGCGCTCGCCGTGGACGAGCGGGGCACCCGACTGGGCCGAGGAGCCGGGTTCTACGACCGCACCCTCGGCTGCGCCGATCCCGGCGCGGCACTCGTCGCGGTGGTACGCGACTGCGAGTTGGTGCCCACACTGCCCGCCGACCCGCACGACGTCCGGATGCACTACGCGCTCACCCCGGGCCGCGGGCTGGTCCGGCTGCGCGACGAGTGACTTTCGCGACGTTCGCTCACTCGCGGAAATAGCATGCTGGTTTCCGCTGTTGGCACTGTCGACTGTAGAGTGCCAACACCTGCGGTTTGACTACACAGTGCGGAGGAACCCCAGTGCCCACCTACTCGTACGCCTGCACCGAGTGCGACAACAAGTTCGACATCGTGCAGTCGTTCAGCGACGACACCCTGACCGTGTGCCCGGCATGCTCGGGCAAGCTCCGCAAGCTGTTCAACTCGGTCGGCATCGTGTTCAAGGGCAGCGGCTTCTACCGCACCGACAGCCGTGGCGGCGGCTCGAGCACCGTGAGCGAGCCCGCGAAGAAGTCGGAGTCGACGTCGACTGCTTCCTCTTCCTCGTCCACCACGAGCGGATCGAGCACGGCCGCCGCGAGCTAGCCGCCGCCGAACCACTTTCTCCACAGCTCCGGACTCATCCACAGGCAGATCGGTCCGCCCAGGAAAGCCCCGGCCGGTTCCTCGCACCCGGCCGTAGCGTCCGACGGCATGCCGAAGTATTCCGTCCGTTCCCGGGGGCCGAGTCCCGATGCGTCGCTGGCGCCGACCCTGCTGGGCAGGGTCGGCGCCGCTGTGCGTCCGGACTGGGCCCGCACCGACACGGCCCGGCGGGTCACCGCCGGTGTCCTGATCGTCGCCGCCGGGGTGCTCCTGCTGCGCGACGGATTACGTGACTCGGGCGCCCCGGTCCTCGTCGCGGCGCACGATCTGACCCCCGGAACGGTGCTCACCCCCGACGACGTCCGGATCGTCGCCCGCCCGGACCCTGATCTTCCCGAGGGATCCGTGCGTGTCGTCGCCGACGCCTCCGGCCGCACCGTCGCCTCACCGGTACGGGCGGGCGAGATGCTCACCGATGTCCGTCTCCTCGGCCCCCGGCTCACCGAGGCCGCTGCCGGGGCGCCCGACGCGCGGATGGTGCCGGTCCGGCTGACGGATCCGGGTCTGTCCGAACTCATCCGCGCCGGCGACCGCGTCGACGTCCTGACCGTGGACCAGACGTCCGGGCCCACCGAGACGCGACGGCCCGCCGCCACCGTGCTGGCAACCGACGCCACGGTGGTGCTCGTCTCCCCCGAATCGTCCGGTGCGGGACGGCGCGACCGCGTCGTGATGCTCGCGCTGCCGGCGCCCGCCGCGGGGGCGGTGGCGACCGCATCGTTGACCGACGCGCTCACGGTGACCCTGCGGTGAACGCGCGCCGGTCGCCCACCGTGTCCCCGTGAATTAGGGTCTGCTGGTGCACCAGTCATTCCAAGCGAGGGGGCACAGATGCTCAAGGGATTCAAGGACTTCCTGCTCCGGGGCAATGTCCTGGATCTGGCGGTCGCGGTGGTCGTCGGCGCCGCGTTCACCGCGATCGTGACCGCGTTCACCGACAACATCATCAGCCCGCTCATCGCCGCGGTCGGCGGATCCGACGACCTTCCCTGGGGTATGGCGATCATCGAGGGCAACGACGCGACGTTCGTCAACGTCGGCGCCGTGGTGACCGCGATCATCAATTTCGTCATCATCGCTGCCGTCGTCTACTTCGTCCTGATCGTCCCCGCGAACGCCGTCAAGGCCCGTTTCGCGACGGAGGAAGAGGACACGAAAGCCAGTGAGGCGGACCTGCTCATCCAGATTCGCGACATCCTGGCCGAGGGCCGCATCGGCGAGGCCTCGTCCGCGGAGTCCGACGGCAGGCACACCCGAGTCGACGACTGATCCGTCGGCCCACACCGAAACGACGATGCGCGTGCCCTCCGGAGGGCACGCGCATCGTTTCTTCTCTCCCGCGGGAGTCGCCGTCCGAGCGACTCGAGATCAGCCGTGGTGCGGGGGCACCTGACGACGCAGCCACTCGTCCGGAGTGCCGTCGCCGCGCGACTCGCCGTCCGGGGACCGCTCGTCCGACGTCTGGTCGGGCAGGACCGTTCCGAACACGGCGTCCAGCCGTGCCCGGTCGATCTCCTTCTTCTTTTCCTGGGTCATTCGTCGATCGCCGACAACTGACCGATGACGTGGCTCGCGAGCGGCGTCAGCGTCGCCATGCCGTCGCGGACGGCCGCCCGCGACGCCGCGAGATTGGCCACCAGGGTGCTGCCGGAGATACCGACCAGACCGCGCGAGATCACCGCGTCGACCGCGCCGGCCGCCAGACCCGAGGACCTGAGTGCCTCACTGATACCGGGCAACTCGCGATCGAGAACCTCGGCGGTGGCCTCGGGGGTGACGTCACGCGGGGTGACGCCGGTGCCGCCGACCGAGATCACCAGGTCGACACCGCCGATCACCGCGGTGTTGAGCGCGTTGCGAATCTCCACCTCGTCCGCGGTCACCGCGACGGTCGCGTCCACCAGGAATCCGGCCTCGGTGAGCAGTTCGGTGACGAGCGGACCCGTCGAGTCGAGGTCGCCGTGGGCGGTGCGATCGTCGACGATGACGACGAGAGCTCGTCCGGCCATCGGTGATTCCAGTTCCATGGTTCCCACCGTAGTGGCAGCGTCCGACGACGTCGGGACGTGGCGGAGAATCCGCGGCGCCGGTCGCGCTCCGGAGTTCATCAACGGCCGCCCGTGGTGGGCGCGGTGCCGAGTTCGACGTCGACGGTCTTGCTGTTGCCGGACGGGTCCTTGTACGTGACGCTCACCTTGTCGCCGGGCGCGTGGGAGCGGATCGCGGCGATCAGCGCGTCCCCGCTCGTGATCACGCGATCGTCGACCTTGGTGACGACCGCACCCTTCGGGATGCCGGCCTTCTCGGCCGGTCCGCCGCCGGTGACGTCGACCACCGTCGCGCCGCCCGTCGCGTCCTTGGCCGCGACCTGGACGCCGATGATCGCCTGCGTGGCCTTGCCGGTCTTCACCAGTTCGTCGGCGATGCGCCGGGCCTGGTCGACGGGGATCGCGAAGCCGAGTCCGATCGATCCGCCCTGCCCACCGGCCGTCGCGATCGCGGTGTTGATGCCGACCAGTTGGCCTTCCATGTTCACCAGCGCGCCACCCGAGTTGCCCGGGTTGATCGCGGCGTCCGTCTGGATCGCGTCGATGACGGTGTTCTGGTTGCCGGTCTCCCCGCTCGTCGACACGGGGCGGTCGAGCGCGGAGACGATGCCGGCGGTGACGGTGCCGGCCAGGCCGAGCGGCGAACCGATCGCGACGACCTCCTCGCCGACCTTGACGTCCTCGGACGAGCCCAGCTCGATCGGGGTCAGGCCGGACTTGCCGTCGACCTTGATGACCGCGATGTCCGAGGTGGGGTCGGTACCGACGAGGGTGGCCGGGGCCGTGCTGCCGTCCGAGAACGCGACCAGCAGCTTGCCGTCGGTTCCGCCGCCGGCGATGACGTGGTTGTTGGTCATGATCAGTCCGTCGGACGAGAGGATCACACCGGAGCCCTCGCCTTCACCGCGGGTGCCCGCGACCTGGATCTGCACGACGCTCGGCACGACCTTGGCGGCGACGGCCTCGACGGACCCCGCCGGCGCGTTGGACGCGGGACTGGTGCTGGGCTTCGGTGCGTCGAGCGCGTTCGAGACGGGGGCACTGCTGCCGTTGTTCGACGACGCGAGCGATCCCACGACGCCACCGATGCCGCCGCTCACGAGCGCCAGCGCGACTGCGCCCGCCACGAGAGCCGTCCGGCCCACCCGCCGGGGCTCGGTGGACGGCGTCGGCGCACCGGTGGTGGGCAGGGTTCCCGTGGCACCGACCGTCGGGATCTGCTCGGTCGGGCGGTACCCCGCCTGGTACCCGGGCTGCTGCGGGTAGCCCGGGTAGCCGCCGGCGCCCTGCGGCGTCGTCGGGTGGTAGCCGGCTCCGGGGCTCCACGGATCGCGCGGAGCGGACGGCTGCTGTCCCTCGCCGTGCTGGTGGGCGTTCTGGGCGGGATGACCCTGGTAGGGATTGCCCTGGTTCGGGTCACCGTGAGGATTACGGTCGTCGGTCATCGCACCGCTTTCTGTCTGTCCGCCTGTGTCGGGCGGCGCTGGTGGGTCGCTGACTACCAGACTGCCCGGCCCGTCTGAGAGGCCGCTGAGACGGTCCTTTCAGTTTCCCGTGTCCTTACCCGCGCTGGCCAACAACACAATTCGGACAGCAGAGCGGCCGAACGAACCGACCGAACGGATCAGCGCCCCTCGGCCTCGGGCTCGCCCGGCAACACGATGCGGATCCGGGTGCCGCCCCGGTCCGACGTCTCCACCGCGATCGTGCCGCCGTGTTTGACGACGACCTGCCGGACGATGGCCAGGCCGAGGCCCGACCCGGGCATGGAGCGCGAGGCGGTGGACCGGTAGAACCGCTCGAAGACCAGTTCGCGGTCCTCGAGCGGAATGCCCGGGCCCGCATCGTCGACGACGAGTTCGAGGAGCCGGTCCCCGATCTGCCGCATCGTGACATCGACACGGTCCCCGGTGGGGCTCCACTTCGCTGCATTGTCGAGGACGTTGAGCACGGCTCGGGACAGCCCGGCCTGGTCGCCGTAGATGAACCACGGCGTCGTCCGTGCCTCGAAGTCGATCTCGTTGCGGCGACGGCGCGCCTTCTCCAACGATCGTTCGACCACCTCGCTCAGGTCGACGAGTTCGAACACCGTCTCGGGGGCGTCCTCGCGGGCCAGGTCCACGAGGTCGCCGACGAGCGTGGACAGCTCCTCGATCTGCGCGACGACGTCCGCGCGCAGATCGGCCATGTCCTCGTCGGGGATGCTCGGCGCGCCGGGGCGGCTCGACGCGATCAGCAGCTCCATGTTGGTGCGCAGCGACGTCAGCGGCGTGCGCAGTTCGTGTCCGGCGTCCGCCACCAGGCGGCTCTGCCGGTTCCGCGACTCCCCGAGCGCGCGCAGCATGGTGTTGAAACTGACGGTGAGCCGGGCGAGTTCGTCGTTACCGGTCACCGGGATGGGCGTGAGGTCGTCGGTGCGCGCGACCCGTTCGGCCGCGGCGGTCAACCGCGCGATCGGCCGCAGACCGGTGCGTCCCACGGTGGTGCCGGCGGCCGCCGCGAGTACGACGCCGCAACCGCCAACCACGAACAGCACCCACGCGAGCCGGTCGAGAACGTCCTCGGTCGGTTCCAGACGCTGCGCGATCACCAGGGTGCTGCCGTCGCGGGTTCGCTCGGCCAGCACCCGGTTACCCTCGACGGTGCGCAGCGACGAGTCGAGCTGCCCACGGGCGACGGCCAGTTCGGCTGGGCCGATCGGCACCACGGAACCCGGCGGGATGTACTTGTTCAGATCCGGGAAGATCAGCGCCACACTGATATCGGTGGTGTAGAGGGTGGCGCCCGCGATGTACCGCGGGTCGAACGTGATGAGGTCGTTGTCGACGATGGCGGATGCGCGGGAACGCAGTTGGTGGTCGACGTCCGCATACAACGCCCGCGACACCACCGCATACGCGGCGAACGCCATGAGCGCCACCGCGATCGCGACGACCGACGCCGCCAGCAGCGTCACCCGCCAGCGCAGCGACACCGATCGCGTCAGCGGCATCGGGGGCCGCATCTCGTGCTGCACGGGCCGCATGGGGCGGAACGGGGGCGGCGACGCGGGCTGTGACGGCGGACCGGACCTACCGAAGGGCGCACCCATCACGGAGGCGTCTCCCGCAGGACGTAACCGACACCGCGCACCGTGTGGATCAGGCGCGGCTCACCGTCGGCCTCGGTCTTGCGCCGCAGGTAGCCGACGTACACCTCGAGCGCATTGCCCGACGTCGGGAAGTCGTAACCCCACACCTCCTCGAGGATGCGGCTGCGGGACAACACCCGGCGCGGGTTCGCCATCAGCATCTCGAGCAGCGCGAACTCGGTGCGGGTGAGGCTGATCGAGCGACCGCCGCGGGTCACCTCGCGGGTCACCGGGTCCAGCGTGAGGTCCTCGAACGTCATGGCCTCGGAGTCGTCCCCGGCGGCCGGCGCAGCCCGGCGCAGCAGGGCGCGCAGACGGGCGAGCAACTCCTCGAGCGCGAACGGCTTGGGCAGGTAGTCGTCGGCACCGGCGTCCAGGCCGGCGACCCGCTCGGACACCGAATCACGGGCGGTGAGAACGAGAATCGGCAGATCGTCGCCGGTGCTGCGCAGTCGGCGGCACACCTCGAGTCCGTCCAGGCGCGGCATCATCACGTCGAGCACGAGGGCATCGGGGCGCGACGCCGCGACCTTCTCGAGCGCATCCATGCCGTCGACGGCGAGATCGACCGTGTAGCCGTTGAAGCTCAGGGATCGCCGCAGCGACTCCCGCACCGCCCGGTCGTCGTCGACCACCAATATGCGCATGCCGACATTTTGGCCCCACCGGCTGAGATCCCGCTGAGAGGATCCCGTTCACGCGTGTCGGGTCACTCGCGGGACAGCCGTGGGCCGGGCAGCGACCAGCTCCGCCACAGCGCCAGCAGACGCAGCCCCGACGCCACCACCGTCCCGATCACGAGCGAGGTGTCGCCGGTCAGACCCGCCGACGTCCCCGCCACCACGATCCCGGCGCCCAGCAGCGCGGGTATCGCGTACAGGTCGCGGTGCAGCAGCAGCGGCACCTCGTTCACCAGGACGTCGCGCAGGATGCCGCCGCCGATCGCGGCGGTGGCCCCGATCAGCACCGACGCGAGCGCTCCGGCACCGGCGTCGAGGGCGATCACGGCGCCGGTGCTCGCGAACAATCCCATGCCGAGCGCGTCCAGCACCAGGATCTCGCGGCGCAGCCTGCCGAGCGCCGAGTGCAGGAAGAACACGACCATCGACGTCACGGCCGCGGTCCCGAACAGAGGCCAGTTCGTCAGCGACGTCGGCGGATGGATCCCGAGGAGGATGTCGCGCACGATGCCGCCGCCGATGCCGGTGAAGACACCGACGACGCACACCCCGAAGATGTCGAAGCGCTTACTGACCCCGACGAGGGCACCGGACGCGGCGAACGCGACGATGCCCACCAGTTCGAGGATCTTCAGCAGCACGCCGACAGCCTCGCACGGCCGACATGGCGGCCGTCACAGGCGCGACGGATCGATCACCCCGAGTCGGACAGCCCGCACCAGACGTCGGGGAACGCGGAACGACTGCCCACCCACGGTGACCGTCACCAGCGCGGGGGCCGCCGCCTTCCACTGCGCCCGCCGCTTGCGGGTGTTGGCGCGCGACAGGCGCCGCTTCGGTACCCCCATCGGTCAGCCCTCCCGAGGTCCGCGACGGGTGCGACGGCCGTACCGGCGCTCGAACTTCTCGACTCGTCCCTCGGTGTCGACGATCCTGTCCGCGCCCGTCCAGAAGGGATGGGACGCGCTGGTCACGTCGACGACCACGAGCGGATAGCTGCGGCCGTCCTCCCACACGACGGTGCGGTCGGTGTGTGCCGTCGATCTCGTGAGAAATGCCGTTCCGGTGTTCGCGTCCTGGAACACGACGGGTCGGTAGTCGGGATGGATTCCGGTCTTCACGATGCGTTCTCTCCGTTCTTCTCGAAGGCACCGAGGGGTGCCTCGGCGCAGGGGTCGGTATGGAATTCGCCGAACGGGTCGTCCCATGTGGGCCACGCCGCCTCGTCCGCGAGTTCACGCTCGGTGACCAGCGCCCACCCGAGCGCGGCGGTGATCTCCTCCGGCTCGACGTCGTGGACGAGCACCACCATCGAGGTGTCCCGGTCGCCGAACCGGTCGTCCCACCGCAGCGCGGCGAGAGCTCGACGCTCCGGGTCGACGAGCTCGGTCTCGTCGTCGGTCATGTCGGCGAGCCAGCGGTCGGCAGCGGCCACCCGCAGTCCCCCGCCGGCGGATTCGAGCCACAGCGCGGCGTCGGGCCGCGTCGCGAGCCAGAGCCGGCCGCGGGCGGTGACGACCCCGTCGAGCAGGACGTCGATCGCCTCGTGCAGCCGACCCGGGTGGAACGGTCGGCGCGCGGTGAACTCGACGAGTGCGACACCGTGTTCCTCCTCGAGCGGTGGACGTCCGCGCAGCAGCGGCGAATGGGCACCGTCGACCCGACCTCGGCGGGCGTCGGCGCCGACCCGCGGCAGGAGCGAGGGTCCGTCCGCTGCGGACACCACGGGGGCGCCGGGTGCGAGGCGGGCCAGCACCGCGCGAACCTTGTGCGTCAACCACGGATCGCGCGCGGAGGGGTGAACGACGAGCGCGTCGGCGAACGCCACCTGTCCCACGGCGACCTGCGCCACGGTCCGGTCGTCGTCGAGGTCCTCGTCGCCGGTCACCGCGTCCCACCAGCCGTCGACGTCGACGCAGGTGACGACGGCTTCGACACGGATGTCGCGGGCCGCGGGCCCGTCGATCCGTCCCACCACACCCACCACCGGGACGTGCTCTATCGCCCAGCACACCGCTTCGGGTTCCAGAGCAGGGTCGAGTTCGAGGACGACGCGGTCCACGGTGCTGCGGGCATGCAGCTTCCGCAGCAGCGGGAGCAGGTCGAACCGCAGTGTGCAGGACACGCACCCGTGGGCGAGTTCGAGGATCTCGGTTGTCACGACGGGCACGGCGGCGGTCCCCGTGGTGACGGTCCGGCGCACGACGCCCTGCCCGAGGTCGGCGAGATCGTGACGGATCACGACGGTGCCCTGGCCGTCGAGGAACGAGCGGGCCGTCTCCTCCACCGGCCCGCGCCACCCGCTCACGAGCACCAGCGGAGTCCGACCGTCCGATTTCACAGCCACGAACACCCCTTTCGAAAATGATTGTCATTACAGATACAGGAGACTACGCTCACTCAGCGTTATCGACAACCGTTTTCAAGAACTGGCCGCTCGACGGCCGGAAGGGAGCCTCCGTGTCCGCTCACTGCCAGGTGACCGGCAGACGCCCCGGCTTCGGCCGATCCGTATCCCACTCGCACCGACGGACCAATCGGCGCTGGAACCCCAACATCCAGACCAAGACGTACTTCCTGCCCGGCGAGGGCCGCAGGATCACCCTGCGCGTCACCCCGAAAGGCATCCGCACCATCGACCGCGACGGCATCGAAGCCGTGGTCGCCCGCCTCCGGGCCGCCGGAGAGAAGGTTTGAAAACCATGGCAGGCAACGAGATCCGCCCACTCACCAAGATCGTGTCCACGGCGGGCACCGGATACCGCTACTACACCCGGAAGAACCGACGCAACGACCCGGAGCGTCTGGTACTGCGCCGCTACGACCCCGTGGTGCGCCGGCACGTCGACTTCCGAGAGGAGCGCTGACGACATGGCGAAGAAGTCGAAGATCGTCCGGAACGAACAACGCAAGGCGACCGTGGCGCGCTACGCGCCGCTCCGCGCGGAACTGAAGGAGACCATCCGGCGGCCCACGTCCACTCCCGAAGAACGCGCCACAGCACAGTTTCGGCTGGCAGGGCTGCCGCGGGACGCGAGTCCGGTACGATTGCGCAATCGAGACGCCGCGGATGGACGTCCGCGCGGTCACCTGCGAAAGTTCGGCCTTTCCCGCGTTCGGGTACGCGAGATGGCACACCGCGGGGAACTGCCAGGCGTGCACAAGTCGAGCTGGTAAGGAAAGAGCAATGGCAGTCAAGAGATCACCGTCGAGGAAGTCGCGCGGCGAGCAGGGCCGCCGCCCCAAGAAGAACCCGCTCATCGCCGCGGGCATCGAGACCGTCGACTACAAGGACGTCAACCTCCTGCGCACCTTCATCTCGGACCGCGGCAAGATCCGTAGCCGCCGCGTCACGGGGCTGACCCCGCAGCAGCAGCGCCAGGTCGCCGTGGCGGTGAAGAACGCGCGCGAGATGGCGCTTCTCCCCTTCACCAGCCGCTAGGACCCACCCGAGAGGCCGCGCAGTCCGACCGACCGCGCGGCCTCTCGGCGTTCGTGGCGAGCGACGCACGGTCCGCCGCGGCTGCACGCTAGATTCTCCGGGTGTCGTTTTCGTTCCGTACCGCTGTTCTTCTCACCGCGACCGCCCTGACCGTGGGCGCTGTCGCGGCGTGCTCGTCCGATGACTCGACCGACGCCGCGTCGGCCGCCGGCGCCGACTGCATCACCGACTTCGACGCGGGCACCGACTACTTCCCGGACAAGCAGACCGTGGAATACGCGGAGAACTTCGACATCGAGTACCACCAGTCGTACCAGGTGGTGACGGTCCGCCAGCCCGGCCAGGCCGACGAGTCGTACGTGCTCACCCGCTGCGGCGCCCCCGCGCCCGAACTCACGGGCGACCTCGCCGGCGCCCAGCAGGTCACGACGCCGGTGACGAGCCTGTTCGCCGAGTCGACCACGCACCTGCCGAGCCTCGAGGCCCTCGGCAAGCTCGACGTGCTGACCGGTTTCGCGAGCGCCGACTACGTCTACAGCGAGGCCGCGCGCGCCCACATCGCCGACGACGGCGTCACCCAGTTCGCCACTGCCGGCCAGGTCGACGCGGAGGCCGTCGTGGCGCAGGCCCCGCAGGCGTTCGTGACCGGCGGCTTCACCGATCCCGCTTTCGCGGTGATCGAGCGTTCGAAGATCCCGGTCCTCGACAACTACGACTGGCTCGAGACCGACCCGTTGGGCCGGGCCGAGTGGATCAAGTTCTTCGCGGCCCTCACCGGCACCGAGCAGCAGGCCACCGAGACGTTCGACGGCATCGTCTCCGAGTACGGCAAGTACACGACACTCGCCGCGAACGTCGCGGACGCGCCGATCGTTCCGGGCCTGCCCTATCAGGGAGCGTGGTCGGTCCCGCTGGCCAGCTACTCCAACGACCTGTACTCCACCGCCCGCATCACGCACCCGTGGATGTCGGAGCCGGGCACCGGCAGCCTGCAGACGGACCTCGAGACCGTGTTCGCGAAGGCCGGCGGATTCCCGTTGGCGATCAGCACGTCTTCGAACAGGACGAAGGCCGAGGCGATCGCCGCCGAGCCGCGCCTCGCCGAGTTCGCAGCCTTCCGCGACGGTCAGGTGTGGACGTCGTCGGCGCGGATGACCGACGCGGGCGCGCTCGACATCTACGAGCAGGGCGTCCTGCGCCCCGACCTGGTGCTCGCCGATCTCATCGCGATCGCGCATCCGGACCTTCTGCCCGGCCACGAGTTCACCTTCTACCGTCGACTGCAGTGAACCGCACCGCCGCCACCGTCACCGCGCTGGCCGCGTTCGTCGTCGCGGCGACGATCCTCGCGGTTTCGGTCGGATCGGTAACCATCCCGTTCGGCACCACTGCGCGGTACCTGTTCACCGGTGACGCGGGCTCAGAGCGCTGGACCACGCTCATCGCGGACATCCGTCTGCCCCGCGTGGTCACCGCGGCCTGTGCGGGCGCGGCGCTCGCGGTGGCGGGTCTGCTGATGCAGACGCTGTTCGCCAATCCTCTCGCCGACCCGTACATCCTCGGGGTGTCCTCCGGCGCGAGTCTGGGCGTCGCGCTCGTGGTGCTCGGCTCGGGTACCGGCGCCGGCGTCTTCGCGGCGGTCGCGGGAACCGGGCGTCTCGGGGTCGCTGCGGCTGCCGCGATAGGCGCGCTGGCCGTGCTGCTGCTCGTGCTCGCCATCTCGCGCTGGATCCGTTCGGTCGTCACGCTGCTCATCGTCGGCGTCATGGTGGGGTCCGTCACCAGCGCGATCGTCTCGCTGCTGGTCGCGTTCTCGCAGCCCGCCCAGATGCAGCAGTTCGTCCTGTGGAGCCTCGGCTCGTACGCGGGCGCGTCGTGGTCGGATCTGCGGGTTCTCGTGCCCGCCGTGCTCGTCGGTGTCGTGTTGGCCGCGACGCTGGTCCGGCCGCTCAACGCGATGCTCCTCGGCGAGGACTACGCCCACTCGATGGGCGTCCATCTGGTCCGCACCCGAACGATCGCGATCACGGCGTCGGCGCTGCTGGCCGGCGCCGTCACCGCGTTCTGCGGACCGATCGCCTTCCTCGGGATCGCGGTCCCACACCTCGCCCGGCTGGCGCTCGGCACCTCCGACCACCGGATCCTCCTGCCCGGCGTCGTGCTCATGGGGGCCGGTGTGTCACTGCTGTGTTCGGTGGTCGCCCAGCTGCCCGGACGCGACGGCGTCCTGCCCCTCAACGTCGTCACCGCGCTCGTCGGCGCGCCGGTCGTGATCCTCGTCCTCCTGCGCTCGCGCCGCGCCCAAGCCGGGACCGTCTCATGACGCTCGTCCTCGACGACGTCACCGTCGGCTACCCGGGCCGCCCGGCGCGGACGATCCTGCGAGATGTGCGATTGACGGCCCACGCCGGTCAGGCCACCGCCCTGCTCGGCCCCAACGGCGCGGGCAAGTCGACGCTGCTGCGGTCGGTCGCCGGGTTGCAGCGTGTCCTCGGCGGGTCGGTGTTCCTCGACGGGGACGACGTCACGAAGCTCTCCCCCGCACACCGCGCCCGGAGGATCGCGGTGGTCCTCACCGACCGCGTCGACGGGGGCCTGCTCACGGGTGGCGAGGTGGCCGCCCTCGGACGACTCCCCCACCAGGGCTTCACATCCCGGTTGAGCGCGGACGAGAAGCGGCTCATCGCCGACAGTCTCGACCGGCTCGGCGCCGCCCACCTCACCGACGTGCGCATGCACGAGATGTCGGACGGCCAGCGACAGCGCATCCTCATCGCGCGGGCGCTCGTGCAGCAGCCGGCCCTGCTGGTGCTCGACGAGCCGAGCGCGTTCCTCGACGTGGCCGCTCGCGTCGAACTGCTGGCCCTGCTGGACGAGATCGCCACCGACACCGGAATCACGGTGCTGCTCTCGACGCACGACGTCGAACTGGTGCTGCGCACGTCACAGCACGTGTGGCTGGCCGCCGGGGACGGCACCGTCGTCGACGGCAGCCCCGCCGAACTCGTCGAATCAGGGGCGATCACGCGCGCCTTCGACTCACGGCGGGTCCACTTCGATCCGCGCGACGGCATCTTCCGCCTGGCCGACGGCTAGGGAAGCGGACCGACGCCGCCGTCGCCGTTCCCACGGCGCGGTCCTTTCACTGCCACCGTCTTTCACCCGACCGGGATGAGGTCGGCGCGCGGGCACCGATGGTCCACTGATCGGAACAGGGCCGACGGCGGCGGGAGGAGTCCGGAGCGATGAGTGATCCTTCGTGGGCAGAGGCGATCCCCGGCGGGGAGAGCCTCCCGTTTCCACCGGTGCCGTCGGGCAGCGTCGCGGGACGGACGATGCAGGAGTCCGTGTACAGCCCACGCCCGAGGAGTCGGCGCCTGCCCTCCGACGCACCGAACATCCTCGTCGTCCTCGTCGACGACGCGGGACCGGGTCTGCCGACCGGCTTCGGCGGCGAGGTGAACACCCCGACGCTGGACCGCATGCTCGGGGAGGGCATCGCCTACAACCGCTTCCACACGACGGCGATGTGTTCGCCGACCCGCGCGTCGCTACTCACCGGCCGCAATCATCACCGTGTGGGGAACGGTCAGATCGCCGAGCTCGCCAACGACTGGGACGGCTACTCCGGTCACATCCCGAAGTCCAGTGCGACCGGCGCCGAGGTGTTGCGCCACTACGGCTACACCACCGCCGCGTTCGGCAAGTGGCACAACACTCCCGCCGAGGAGACGACCGCCGCCGGGCCTTTCGACAATTGGCCCACCGGGGTCGGGTTCGACTACTTCTACGGCTTCCTCGCCGGCGAGGCGTCACAGTACGAGCCGAATCTGGTGCGTAACACCACTGTCGTCCTTCCGCCGAAAACCCCGGAGGAGGGCTATCACCTCAGTGAGGACCTCGCCGACGACGCCATCGGATGGTTGCGCCGACACAAGGCACTCGACGCCGAGCGACCCTTCTTCATGTACTGGGCCAGCGGTTGCCTGCACGGACCGCACCACATCATGAAGCCGTGGGCCGACCGCTACGCCGGCAAGTTCGACGACGGGTGGGATGCCTACCGGGAGCGAGTCTTCGCGCGCGCCAAGGACAAGGGCTGGATTCCGCCCGAGGCCGAATTGACCGACCGCGATCCCACCATGACGGCCTGGGACGACATTCCCGAGGACGAGAAACCGTTCCAACGGCGGTTGATGGAGGTCGCGGCCGGCTACGCCGAGCACTGCGACGTCCAGATCGGGCGGCTGTTCGACGAACTCGACCACCTCGGTTACCGGGACAACACCCTGGTCCTCTACATCTGGGGCGACAACGGCTCGTCGGGCGAGGGCCAGAACGGCACGATCAGCGAACTGCTCGCGCAGAACGGCATTCCCACCACCACGGCACAGCACATCGCCGCGCTCGACGAACTCGGCGGACTCGACGTTCTCGGCTCCCCGAAGACCGACAACATGTACCACGCAGGGTGGGCGTGGGCGGGGAGCACGCCGTACAAGGGAATGAAGCTGCTGGCCTCGCATCTCGGAGGCACCCGCAACCCGATGGTTGCGCGGTGGCCCGCGAAGATCCCGCCCGATCCCGCCCCGCGCACGCAGTTCCTGCACTGCAACGACATCGTGCCGACGTTCTACGAGTTGCTCGGCATCACCGCCCCGCGGACCGTGAACGGGATCGCGCAGGATCCGATCGACGGCGCGAGCTTCGCGTCCACCCTGGTCGACCGGGATGCCAAGGCGGGCAAGCTCACCCAGTACTTCGAGATCATGGGTAGCCGCGCGATCTATCACGACGGCTGGATGGCGTCGGCATTCGGCCCGCGTGCCCCGTGGGTGCCGGGGCTCCCCGGCGGTGTCCGGGACTGGAGCCCCGACGACGACACCTGGGAGCTCTACCACCTCGACGTGGACTGGACCCAGAACCGGGACCTCGCCCGGGAACACCCAAAGAAGCTCGCCCAGCTGCGGGAGATCTTCGCGATCGAGGCGGCGCGGAACAGTGCCCTCCCCGTGGGCGGCGGTCTCTGGGTCGCAGCCATCCACCCCGAACAGAGAATCTCGACGCCCTACACGAGCTGGGAGTTCACGGGCGACATCGTCCGGATGCCCGAGTTCTGCGCACCTGCGTTGGGCAACAAGGACAACAGGGTCACCGTCGAACTGACCGTTCCCGAGCGGGCCGAGGGCGTCCTCTACTCTCTGGGCGCCAACAGCGGCGGTCTGACGTGCTTCATGGACGACGGCTACCTGTGTTACGAGTACAACCTGTTCATCCTGGCGCGTACCAAGGTTCGCTCGCCCCATCCGGTTCCCCCGGGACCGCACACGATCGAAGTGCTCACCGAGTACGCCGACCCTCGTCCCGGTGGGCCGTTGAACATCCGGCTGAGTGTCGACGGTCGCCCCGTCGGGAAGACCACGGTTCCGGTGAGCGCACCGCTGCTGTTCACCGCGAACGACTGTCTCGACATCGGCACGTCCCTCGGTTCACCGGTGTCACTCGACTACCGTGACCGCGCGCCCTTCCCGTTCGACGGAACGATCGAGCGGGTGGTGGTGGAGTACACCTGACCCGAGCGGCAGCAGTGCCGTCAGGCGTCCGAGTCGTTCGGCGACTCCGGCCGCGGCGCGATCTCGTGGAGCATCGCGTCGGAGGAAATCCACTTGCCGGTGCTGATCAGTTCGGCGATCACGAGATCGAACGCGTCGGCGAGCCACTCGTGACGCGCGCGGACGAGTTCGACGTCGCCCGTCGTGTCGTCCGAGGTCTGCTCGAAGAGCCGCACCAACCAGATGTCGCGGGCGTCGGGGTCGCTGCTCAGTCCGTGTTCGGTATTGGTGGCGAGCACGTACATCCCGAAGGCGAAGTCGACACGGATCGCGTACTCGCCACCGATGTTGACGACGTTCGTGGGCCGATGCGTGGCGGCGGCGAGCGCGGTCAACGCATCGGCGTAGCGGGCTGCGTGTTCCTGTGTGCGTGGCACTTCATCGTCCCTTCGGTCGACGCGAGATCGGACTCGGTGGTCTCGCTGCTACACGGCCGATTCGGCAGCCGCCCTCAATCTGGCGTTCTCGGCGGTCAGCGCCGCGCGTTCGTCCTCGAGCGACAGGATGAGACCGATACCGGTGAGGTTGACGCCGAGCGCGACGAGTTCACTGATCCTGGTCAGCCGGTACAGGTCGTCCTCGCTGTATCGGCGGGTCCCGCCCGACGTGCGCGACGGAGTGATGAGCCCGCGGCTCTCGTACAGCCGCAGCGTCTGCGGACCGATCCCGGACAGCTCCGACGTCACCGAGATGCCGTAGACGCCACGCTTCGAGCGTGAGGAGTCCTCCGGCGGTTGAATTCCCACGAAGGGAAAGGTAGCAGTGCCGGACACGCCCGATGAGCAGCGGCTCGCGGTACCGGCCCGGCGCGGCGCCCCGAAGCCCCGGGAGTAGAGTTCGCGGCGGTATGTGCAGTTCAGCGACACCTCGGTAGATCGGCGGATGTAGGCAGTGTCGGGTGTGGTCGCAGGCTTCACGGTCATCTTCGTCGTCATCGCGATCGGGTACTTCCTCGGTCGCACCGGCACCCTCGGCGAGCACGGGCAGTTCGTCCTCAGCCGCCTCGTCTTCTTCGTCGCCACTCCGGCGCTGCTGTTCGACACCCTCGCCAACTCGGACCTGTCGGTGGTGTTCTCCCCGACCCTCGCCGTGGCGGCGGCCACCGCGTTCGCAGTCGCCGGCCTCTATTTCGTGATCGCCCGGGTGTGGCTGCGCCGGGAACTGCCGGAACTGACGATCGGCGCGCTCGCGTCGTCGTACGTGAACTCGGCGAACCTGGGCATTCCCATCGCCGTGTTCGTACTCGGCGACGCGTCGTTCGTGGCGCCGCTGCTGCTGTTCCAGATCATGATCTTCTCGCCGATCGCGCTGACCGTGCTCGACATCAGCACGATGCGCCAGGACGCGTCCCGGCTCGAGACGATCACCGCGCCGTTCAAGAATCCGATCGTGCTGGCCGGCGCCGCCGGACTCGCGGTGGCCGTGTCGGGGTGGACGATGCCGGAAGCACTGATGCAGCCGTTCCGGCTCATCGGCGGCGCCTCCGTCCCCGGGGCACTGCTCGCCTTCGGACTGTCGCTGTACGGGGTGCGCGTGCTCGAGAAGGGTGCGAGTCCGCGCCGCGACGTCGTGCTCGCGTCGGTGCTCAAGATCTGCGTCCAGCCGGTGCTCGGGTACCTGATGGCCCGCTACCTGCTCGGCCTCGAGGGTCACGAACTGTTCGCGATCGTCGTCGTGTCGACGCTGCCCACCGCGCAGAACGTGTTCGTCTACGCCAGCCGCTATCAGCGCGGCATGGTCCTCTCCCGCGACGCGGCCTTCGTCACGACCTTGGCGTCGATCCCGGCGATCGGATTGGTGGCGGCGCTGCTCGCCTGAACCACCCGGCTCACAGGATCCCCAGTTCCGTGGCCCGGACCGCGACGCGGACACGGGACCGCGTCCCGGTCTTGGCGAAGATGTTCTCCAGGTGTGTCGCCACCGTGCGCCTACTGATCAACAGTTCCGCCGCGATCTCGGCGTTGCTTGCGCCCTGCGCGACCAGCGCGAGGATCTGGTGTTCCCGGCCGCTGAGCCGGAACGATTCACGTTCGCTCTGATCCGCGACGATGCGGCGACATTGCCGCGCGAGCGCCTCGATTCCGGCCCGCACCGTCGAATCGACCTGCGAGCGCGTGAAGCTCACGTGCAGGACGCTGGTGACCTGCCCTCGTTCCAGGCCGAGTGCCACCGAGGATCCTTCTCGGAACCCGGAGGGCCGCAACACGTCCTCCACTGCCGATGTCAGCTCGAAATCGGGGACGTCCTCCCAGCAGACCGGCCGCCCGGACGCCACCCTGATGTGGTCGAAGATCCGAGTGTCGTCGACGAACTCGCGTGCCAGGTACTGCGCGACGGGCACCGCGTAGCCGCCGTTGGCGAGCACCCGCTGCCCCTGGTCCCCACTGCGTCGGTAGGTGATCGCGGCCGCGACGTAACCGAGTTCGGCGGACCAGCGTGAGAGCAGGCCGTGCGCGACGGTGACCGGGGATCGGGACGACATCAGGTCCCGGTCTCCGGCCGCCGTCTCGCACCGCTCGCTCATGGCGCCGAATCTACCTGTGACCTACGCCACCGGACGCCGATCCGCCCACGGCCGCGCCTGCTCCAGGTTCGCCGCGGCCCGGAGCACGAGCGCATCCTGGCGGTGCCGCGCAGCGATCTGCAGGCCGACCGGACGTCCGTCCGGGGTGAATCCGGCCGGCACGGTGATCGCCGGGTTGTTCAACATGTTGTACGGGTAGGTCAGCAGCCAGTCGAGAAGCTGCTCGCGGAGCGACTTGCCCTGCAACCAGTCGGGCGCGAACTGGGTGAGCGGGAAGGTCGCTGATGCGAGGGTCGGCGAGATGAGGACGTCGTAGTCGTTCATGAACTCGGTCCAGGTGTCCCACATGCGACCGCGGAACGTGTCGGCGCGACCGTAGTCGACACCGGTGAGCCGACGCCCTTCGTGGATCAGCTCGATCAGATTCTCGTCGACGTCGCCGTGCAGCGAGTCCCAGTCGAGCATGTCGTGCTCGCCCGCGAAGCCGGGCACCCAGATGCCGTGCCACATCGCCTGCGACGGATCTCCCCAATCGGGGGTCGCCTCGACGATCTTCGCGCCCATCTCCTCGAAGCACGCGACCGCCTCGGCACACACGGCCGCGACGTCGGGGTCGACGTACCCGAGACCGAGGTTCGGCGACCACGCGATCCGCAGGCCGTCGATTCCCCCGCGCGCCGCCTCGACGTACGACGTCTCGACTCGCTCGATGCTGAGAGGATCCGAATGATCCGGTCCGGCGAGCACGTCCAGCATCAGCGCGTTGTCGGCGACGGTGCGGGTGATGGGGCCGTGGTAGGCCCAGTTGTTGTAGCGACCGGGCAGGATCGTCTGCGGGATCACGCCGGTCGTGGGTTTGAGACCGACGACGCCGCACAGCGCCGACGGGATCCGAACCGATCCGGCGCCGTCGCTGCCCTCGGCGAGCGGGCCCAGTCCGGCGGCAACCGCGGCGGCCGCGCCACCACTCGATCCACCCGCGGTGTGGCCGGGCTTCCACGGGTTGTGGGTCGGGCCGAAGAGGTGGTTGTCGGTGCCGCCGTAGTAGCCGCTCTCCGGCGTGTTGGTCTTGCCGAGATACAGGCCGCCGGCCTGCCGCAACCGGGTCACGATCACCGCGTCGCGCTCGGCGATGTTGTCGCGCATGGGCTTCAGGCCGAATGTGGTCGGGAGACCGCGGACGTCGGTGAGATCCTTGATCGTGAACGGGACGCCGTGCAGCGGCCCCAACTGTTCGCCACTCGCCTGCGCGCGTGTCAGTTCCGCCGCGTCGCGCCGCACCTGGTCGGCGTCGAAGTGCACGATCGCGTTGACCGCGGGGTTGATCTCGTCGACCCGGCGGATCATCTCCTCCGCGATCTCGTTGGGCGACAGACCCTTCGAGGCGACCTGCGCGGCCATCTCGGTAGCCGACATCCAACCCGGATCCGATGTGTTCATGGCGAACCGTCCTTCACAGTGAGGTGTTTCGGAGACGATCGCCACGCTATGACCGTCGTCACACCCGCACCATCGGTCGGATGACCGATGACGGAACCCCGACGGGCGGCGACGGGCGGCGACGGGATTGACAGGCAAGCGAGCACTTGCCTATCGTTTCGGGTGTGGGTGACCTGTTCAGAGCCCTGGCGGACCCGACCCGGCGCGCGATCCTCGACGAACTCGTCGACCGGGACGGTCAGACGCTGTTCGAACTGTGCACGCGACTCGTCACGAAGCACGACGTCGGCTCGTCCCGGCAAGCCGTCTCGCAGCACGTGGCGGTACTGGAGGAGGCCGGCCTGCTCCGAACCCGACGCGAGGGCCGGTACAAGTTCCACCATCTCGACACGACACCCCTACGAGAGATCACCGATCGCTGGCCGGTTCGCATCACGCACCACGACATCACGCACCACCGCGGAGAGGAAGAAGTGCCATGAGGATCCATCTGACGAGCGTGCACGTCGACGACCAGGACAAGGCGCTCGCCTTCTACACCGACGTCCTCGGCTTCGTGAAGAAGACCGAAGTCCCCCTCGGCGAACACAAGTGGCTCACCGTCGCCTCTCCCGAAAACCCCGACGGCACCGAGTTACTGCTCGAACCCGACCAGCACCCGGCCGCCCAGGCCTACAAGACCGGTCTCGTCGCGGACGGGATTCCCGCCGCTTCCTTCGCGGTCGACGACGTGCCGGCCGAGTTCGAGCGACTGAAGGCACTCGGAGTCGTGTTCACGCAGGAGCCGTTGACCATGGGGCCCGTCACCACCGCCGTCTTCGACGACACGTGCGGCAATCTGATCCAGATCGTCGCGCAGGACTGACGCCTCTCACCGCCCGGGGCGACGCATCCGCATGTAGTCGCTCACCACGGCAGCACCGAGACCGTCGAGGTCGGGTGCGACGACGCGTCCGCCCACCCGCTGCGCCATCCGGTCCACGACACGGGCCAGGCCGGGATCGTCGCCGAGCCGGAAGATGGTGACCTGAGCGCCGAGCCTGGCGAGGGTGTCGAGTTCGCGCACCGTCAGCCCCAGCGTCCGCACGTTCGGCGGGTAGTCGAAGAACGCCTGCCCGTCCGGCTCGAGGTGGGCGGTGGGCTCACCGTCGGTGACGATCAGCACGACGGGCTGCGCGTTGGGATGGCGGCGCAGGTGCCGGGCCGCGAGCAGCAGCGCGTGGTGCAGATTGGTGCCCTGGTCCCACGCGCCGTCCAGGCCCGCGAGCTCGGCAACACTGAGGGCCTGCGCGTACCGCCCGAAACCGATGAGCTGCAACGCGTCTCCCCGGAACCGCGTCGTCACCAGGTGCTCGAGCGCCAGCGCAGTGCGCTTCATCGGCACCCACCGCCCGTCCATCACCATCGAGAACGACGTGTCCACCAGCAGTGCGACGGCAGCCTGCGCGCGCTGCTCGGTCTCGGCCACTTCCACGTCCGCGACCGTCATCCGCACCGGCATCCGGCCGGGTTCGCGCAGGATCGCGTTGGTCAAGGTCCGGGTGACGTCCCACGGTTCGGTGTCCCCGAACTCCCATGCCCGCGACGCCCCGGTCGGCTCCCCCATCGACCCGGCGCGACGGGTCTCCCGCTGCCCGCCGCGGTGCGCGAGGCTTCCGGCGACGTCCCGCAGAGCCGTCTGCCCCAACTGGCGCATCGCCTTGGGCGACAGGCGCCACTGACCGTCCGGGGCCCGGTCGAAGAATCCCTGCTGCTGCAGCGCCTTCTCGAGGTCGGCGAGCGTCCGAGCGTCCGCGACGGCCTCGTCGCCGAGTTGGCGGGCCAGCGCCTCGGTGTCGATGTCGTCGAGCTGGGCGCCCGGATACTGTTGCGACAGTTGCTCGGACAGCCGCTCGAGATCCGCCACGTCCGCGACCGCCGACGTCCCCTCCCCCAACCCGAGTCCGTCGTCGCCGCGGAACTCCGCCGAGCCGTTCCAGTCCTCGCCGGGACGGGCGGCCTGCAGGTGCGCGTCGAGGCGGTCGAGTTGGTTCGTCAGCGACGGGTCGCCGAATGCCTGCTGCGCCAGTGCATCCAGCTCCGCGCGTTGATCCGGGGTGAGCGAGTTCCGCAGCCGCTGAGCTGCGGCAGCCCGACGGGCCAGCGAGTCCAGCAGTTCGTCGGTGTTACGCGGGTTCTCGGGGAAGAACTCGCCGTGCCGATTCATGAACTGCTCGAACTGCTCCGTGGTGTCCTCGCCGCGAGCATGGCTGTCCAGCAGAGCGTTCAGGTCCTCGAGCATGTCGCGGATCCGCTGGCGATCCTCCTCGGTGGCGCCTTCGAGAGCCTGCTTCATCCCGTCGAATCGTTGGTCCAGCAGCTCGCGCCCGAGCAGGTCACGGATCTTCTCGTAGTCCTCGCGGGCCTGGCTGCTGCGCCAGTCGTAGTCGGCGAGGTCGGCGACGGCCTGCGCCGTCGACGGCGGCAGCTCCTCGATCCGCATCTCGGCGAACCGGGCGTCGTCGTCGAGGGCGCGCGCCAGGGCCTTGCGCTCCTCGAGTACCGCCCGGTCGAGCAGTTCCCTCACCTCGTCGAGCGTCCCACCGAGGTTGTTGCGTTGCAGCAACTCCCGGCGGCGCCGGTTGGCCTGCGCGGCCAGGTCGTCGAGCCCGCGCCGGTCCCCGAAGCCGCGCCGCAGCAACTCCCGCAACGCCTGCCGCGGCGAGGCCCCCTCGAGCACGTCGTCACCGATCGCGGCCAGCGCGTCCCGCAGATCCACCGGCGGTGCCAGTGGATCGCCGCCCTCGTACCGGCCGTACCGCGCGCCGCGAGACGGGCTCATGAGGCCCACGCCCTCATGAATACACCGCCTGCCCGTTCTCGTCCGGATTCTTCGAGATCCGCCGGGCCAGGTAGAGGCCCTCGAGTGCGAGCTCGGCCGCGGAGGCCCGTTCGCCGTCGGTCTGTGCCCCGAGCCGGGCCGCGACCTCGTCGAGCACGTCGAGTTCCGGTAGCTCCCCGAGCAACGCCTTCGCGGTCACCCGCTCACCGGTGACGACGGGCTGCCCCTGCTCCACCGCCGACACGAGCGATGCCATGTCGATACCGCCGAGTCGGGTGCGGGCGGTGTCCGTGGTCGCACGTCGCAGCAGATGTTCGAGAATCTCGAGTTCTCGCCCCTCCTCGCCGGATTCGAACTCGACCTTGCCGCGAAGCACCTCGACGACGGTGCCGAGGTCGATCGGCCGGGCCACCGCCTCGGCCTCGCCGAGCACGGCGCTGCGATGCACCGCGGCGGCACTCACCGTCTCCGCACCGGCCACCGCGAAGCGCGCCGAGACGCCCGACCGCTGATCCACCGACGTCGACTCGCGCAGCAGCCGAGTGAACCGGGCCAGCACCTCGAGCAGATGGTGCGGCACCGACGCCTGCAGGTTCGCCTCCTGGCGGATCACCGCGATCTCGTCGTCGAGCAACGACGGGTAATGGGTGCGGATCTCGGCGCCGAAGCGGTCCTTGAGCGGAGTGATGATCCGGCCGCGGTTGGTGTAGTCCTCGGGGTTGGCACTGGCCACCAGCAGCACGTCCAGCGGAAGCCGCAGCGTGTAGCCGCGGACCTGGATGTCGCGCTCCTCCATGACGTTGAGCAGCGACACCTGGATCCGTTCGGCCAGGTCGGGCAGCTCGTTGATCGCGACGATGCCGCGGTGCGCGCGGGGCACGAGCCCGAAGTGGATGGTCTCCGGATCGCCCAGGCTGCGTCCCTCCGCGACCTTGATCGGGTCGACGTCGCCGACCAGGTCCGCGACCGACGTGTCCGGCGTCGCGAGCTTCTCCGCGTAGCGCTCCGTGCGGTGCCGCCACTCGACGGGCAGCGCGTCGCCGAGTTCGGCGGCCCGGCGCAGCGAGGCCGGGGTGATCGGCTCGTACGGGTGCTCGCCCAGTTCGGACCCGGCGATCACCGGCGTCCACTCGTCGAGCAACAGCGGCAAGGTGCGCAGCAGTCGCGTCTTGCCCTGGCCTCGCTCCCCGAGCAGCACGACGTCGTGGCCGGCGATGAGGGCGCGCTCGAGTTGCGGCAGCACCGTCTCCTCGAAGCCGACGATGCCGGGCCACGGGTCCACGCCGTCCCGGAGGGCCGCGAGCAGATTGTCACGCATCTCCTCCTTGACCGGACGCTGGACGTGGCCGGACGCCCGGAGTTCACCGAGAGTGCGGGGCAGATGCGCGGGCGGTGTGGCAGTCACCACTCCAAGCTACGAGTGTTCCGACGATTCGGCACGTGGGCTCGTCGCCGCATACGGAGCGGACGTGTCGCTCTGAGAGACTCGACGGCATGGCCGACACCGAGATCACCTTCACCACCGGCGCGATCACCCTGCACGGCAGCCTGCGTCTGCCGGCCGGCAGCGGGCCCGACGCGCCCGCCCCCGCCGTCCTGCTGCTGGCCGGCAGCGGGCCGACCGACCGCAACGGCGACAGCGCGCTGCTCCCCGGTTCGATCGGTACCCTCGAGTTCCTGGCGGACCTGCTCGAGCGGCACGGTTTCGCCTCCCTGCGCTACGACAAGCTGGGCAGCGGTTCGACCGGACTCGGTCCGTACGAGCTCGAGGACATCGGCGACCTCGGCTTCTCGGTGTTCACCGACGCCGCCGCGGCCGCGCTGACGTTCCTGTCCGACCGGGCGGCCGTGGACCCGGAACGGGTATACGTCGTCGGGCACAGCGAGGGCGCGCTCATCGCGCTGGCCCTCGCCGGCAGCGGCGCAAAGGTCGCCGGCCTGGGTTTGCTCGAGCCGCTCGCCGTCCGGCTTCTGGACCTGCTCACCACGCAGATCGACGGACAGCTCACCGCCGTCGTCGGCGCCGGACAGCTACCGGTGGAACTGGCGGACGAGCTGCGGGTTGCGCTCGCCGGAGCCGTCGAGTCGCTGCGGAGCGATGCCACGCTGACCGACGACCTGCCCGATCCGCTGCGCGCCGCGGGCCTCGTTCCTGCCAATGCGCGAGCACTCGCGGAGGAGGACGCGCTCGACCCGCGCGAGCTGGCCTCGCGCCTGCCTGCGGGTCTGCCGGTCGTGACCAGTTGCTCGGCGAAGGACATCCAGCTCAGCAGCAGCGACGTCGACGCGCTCGACGCCGCACTCGCTCACACCGCGCTGACTCAGGTGCGCATGACGACCGCGAACCACGTGCTCAAGGAGATCGGCGACGCCCCCTCCACCGGTGCGGACTACATCGAACCGTTGCCCTGGTCGACCGAGTTCACCCAGGGTTTCGAGGGCTGGCTCCGCAGCCTCTGATCCCCCTCTCATCCGGGACTCGCACGGCCCGGCGACACGCTCGGCGCAGAAACCGAGATGTCGCCGGGCCGTCACTGCTGTATGGTTCTCCGTTAACCAACGGGCACACACGAGAAAGGTACGGTCGCGATGCAGTCGATGAGCTCGGCAAACGCCTTGAAGCACGTAGGCAACAAGCACTTTTCACAGCACATCTCCGAGCACGCATATTTCGCCGTACCCGCCTGGCACCGCCACGCAGCCTTCTTCAGGTGGCCCCGAGAGACCGGTTCCCCGTAACCGGAACCTCTCTCGGGCACCCGAAGGCACACCGCCTCGGGTGCCTTTTCTTTTACTACTTCCAGTCAGGAGAAATCACATGAAGCTTCGACTCGGCGCCGGCGGCGCCACGAGACACGGCGCCGGCGGTACCACCGCCCTGGACCTGCCCGGCGACCTCACCGGCCAGGTCGTCACCATCGACCTGCGGCACGTCGAGCCCGGCCAGGACGTCGGAGCAGCGGCACTGCTCAGCGAACTGATCGCCCGCGGCGCGGCCCGCCTGGTCGTCGAGGGCACCGACGCCGCCCACGCCCGCACGCTCATCGAGTCCGCACAGCACAGCGCTCCCCCGTCCGAGCTCGCGGCCTGAGGCTCGCGAACTCCGGACGAGGGAGCGCTGCGGAAGGTGTCGATCAGTGCGCGAAGTGGCGCGCACCGGTCAGGTAGAGGGTGACGCCGGCCTCGCGGGCCGCCTCGATCACCTCGTTGTCGCGAACCGATCCGCCCGGCTGGACGACGGCGCGGACACCGGCGTCGAGCAGGACCTGCAGTCCGTCGGGGAACGGGAAGAACGCGTCGGACGCCGCCACCGACCCCTTGGCGCGGTCCCCGGCACGCTGCACCGCGAGGTGCGCGGAGTCGACGCGGTTGACCTGCCCCATGCCGACGCCCACCGAGGCGCCGTCGTTCGCGAGCAGGATCGCGTTGGACTTCACGGCGCGGCACGCACGCCACGCGAACTCCAGATCCGCGAGGGTCTTCTCGTCTGCAGCGTCGCCGACCACCAGCGTCCAGTTTGCGGAGTTGTCGCCGTCGGCGTCGAGGACGTCGCGGTCCTGCAGCAACGCGCCACCGGAGATCGGACGCAGCTCGATGCCCGTCTCGGTGGGGGCGGCGGCCTCGAGAACGCGGACGTTCTTCTTGCGGGCCAGCACCTCGACGGCACCCGGCGCGTACGACGGCGCGATGACGACCTCGGTGAAGATGTCGGCGACCTGCTCGGCCATCTCGACGGTCACCTCGCGGTTGGCGGCGATCACGCCACCGAACGCGGAGACCGGATCGCACGCGTGCGCCTTGCGGTGCGCCTCGGCGATGTCGGCGCCCACCGCGATGCCACACGGGTTGGCGTGCTTGATGATCGCGACCGCGGGCTCGGCATGGTCGTAGGCCGCACGCCACGCGGCGTCACCGTCGGTGTAGTTGTTGTACGACATCTCCTTGCCGTGGAACTGCTTCGCCTGCGCGAGGCCCGCGGGACCGGCCGGGCTGTCGTACAGCGCCGCCGCCTGGTGCGGGTTCTCGCCGTAGCGCAGCACCGCGGAGCGGTTCCACGTGGCACCGACCCAGCGCGGGAACTTCGACAGTGCGGAATCTTCCGTCTCTTCGCTGGGCGCGACGGTCTCGACCAGGCTCTCGGTCATCCAGGTGGCGACCGCGACGTCGTACGACGCGGTGTGCTGGAACGCCTGTGCCGCCAGCGCGGTGCGCTCGAAGAGGTTGAAGCCACCGGCCTCCACCGCGGCGAGAACGCCCTCGTACTTCGCGGGGTCGACGACGACCGCGACGGACGGGTGGTTCTTGGCGGCGGCGCGGACCATCGACGGACCGCCGATGTCGATCTGCTCGACGCACTCGTCCGGGGTGGCGCCTGACGCGACGGTCTGCGTGAACGGGTACAGGTTCACGATCACCAGCTGGAAGGCCTCGATGCCCAGTTCCTCGAGCTGCGCGAGATGCTCGGGCTTGCGGGTGTCGGCGAGAACACCGGCGTGTACGCGCGGGTGCAACGTCTTGACGCGGCCCTCGAGGCACTCGGGGAAGCCGGTCAGGTCCTCGACCTTGGTGACCGGGATGCCGGCCTCGGCGATCTTGGCTGCGGTGGAGCCGGTGGACACCAGCTCGACACCGGCCTGGTGCAGGCCGGTGGCCAGTTCGACCAGTCCGGTCTTGTCGTAGACGCTGACAAGTGCGCGGCGCACAGCCTTGCGTTCACTCACTGGGGATCACGGCCTTTCGTCCGTCGGAAACAACACCTCGGAGGGCGACGGCGGCCACGACCTCGGCCAGCAGTCGCCGTTCGACAATCTTGATGCGCTCGTGCAGCGTCGCCTCGTCGTCATCGACGCGGACCTCGACCGGCTCCTGGGCCAGGATCGGGCCGGTGTCGACGCCGGAATCGACCAGGTGCACCGTCGAGCCGGTCACCCGTACGCCGTACGCGAGCGCGTCACGCACCGCGTGCGCGCCGGGAAACGCCGGCAGCAGCGCGGGATGCGTGTTGATGATGCGGCCACCGAAACGTTCCATGAACGCCGGGCCGAGGATCTTCATGAAACCGGCGCTGACCACCAGGTCGGGCCGGTGGGCGGCGACGGCCTCGGTGAAGGCGACGTCCCACGCGGCGCGGTCGGCATACTCGCCGAGCGCGACCTTGAAGTGTGCGACACCGGCGTTCGCGGCATGATCGGTGGCGGCGCAGTCCCGGTCGACCCCGACTGCGACGATCGCCGCGGGATAGCCGTCGGCGCGCGTAGCCGCGAGGAGCGCCTCCAGGAGGCTGCCGGTCCCCGACGCGAGTACGACAATCCGAGCGGGCACCGTGGGCCGCAGCTGGTCACGCGTGGCAGTCAGCGCACTACTCCTGGTTTTCGAGACGATCCGGCCGCGTCACGGGCCGCCCCAAGCCTAGTCTCTGGGGGTCACCGGACCGTCCGGCAGGTCGCCTTCCGCGTCCGCGGCGCGCTCCCGCGCGGAGCTCTTCTCGGAAACGCCGTCCGGGGAATCGCCGGAATCGACGGGATCTTCTCCGCCGGCCGCAACCTCGACCTCGACGACGTCGAGCGCCTCGGCCTCCGACTCGCCGTCCGCGGGCTGCGGTTCGGGCGTCTCGTCGTCGACGATCTCGGCCTCGAGGGCGTCCTCGACAGCCGGGTCCGGAGCATCCGCGCCGTCCGCATCCGCGCCGTCCACATCCGGGCCGTCCGCCGTCACGGCATCCGGTTCGGGTTCCGAACGGTAGCGCATCGACGGCAGTTCGAGACGCTTCACCTCGAACGCGAACTCCTCAGTTGCGCCAGGCTCACCGGACGCGCTCGGCGACACCTCGGCCTCCCCGGCTCCCTCGTCGAGGGTTTCCTCGAACTCTACGTCACTCTCGTTCCGGCGCGCGAGCACGGCCGCGACGGCCAGACCAGGCAGCACGAGCCACCCGAAGGTCAGCAGGCCCAACGCCCACGGCTCCACCCCGACGAATCCGTAGGCGCCCAGTTCACCGCCGGCCGCGAAGCCCACCGCGGCAGCGAGGACACCGGCGACGCCCGCCGCCGTGAGCACCGCGAACGCGGTGTCCTGCAGCGACAGCCGGAGCCGACCGCAGTCTCGTCCGAGAAGTGCTCCGACGGCCACCGGGACGAGGAGCAGGACGGGCCACGCGGGACCGGCCAGTTCGGTCGGCACCCCTCCGAGGACGGGCACCGGCGGTACCGGACCCGCGACGATCTCGAACAGGCTCAGTGACGTCCCACCGACATTCGCTGTCCCGCCGAGGAGCACCGCGACGCCGCCGACGGCGACGTTGGGCAGGTACAGCACCGACACCACGGTCAGACCCAGTACCCCGACCACACCGCCGCCCTCGCCGAGCAGGTCACCGACCTCGGACCACGACCACAGGAGGGAGGCGAGGGCGAGCACGCTGCCGGCCGCGAACAGCGACACTGCCGCGCGCACGGCGGGCCGGACCACCGACGGCAGCCACGTGGGCGCCCCGAGTGCAGCACACCGAGTGCGTCCGACGACCGACACGACACCGGCGCCCGCGGCCAGGGCGTGGATCGCCACCACCCACACCAACGCGGCCCCTGCGTTCGGCGAGGAGATCGGCGTGACGGCGGAGGCGTCGGTCACCACCGCGAGCGCGATGAGCGTCGCGGCGAGCGGACCGGCGACGGCAGCACCGACCACCTTCGCGGCCTCGCGCGCAGACGTGTCCGGTTCCACCACTCGCGCACAGCCGCGCGCCACCACCCACATCAGCACCGCGGTCGGCAGCAACGGGAGGATCCCGAGCGGTGCGTCCGTGATCGTCAGCGAAACCTGGTGCAGCGCGAACCAACTCGTCGCGATCGCGCCGATCGCGCCCGTCAGGTCGCTGTTCGACGACACGAGCGTGACGAGCACGACCGCAGACAACAGCACGATCGCGGCACCGGTCGGCCGCAGTGCGACACCGACGAGTGCGCGGGCGTCGCCGGAAATCGGATCGGGGCGAGTGGGGACGTCGCGGCGGGAGCCACGACCAAGCAGAGAAGTCATCATCTCGAGGGTCGCACCTGCGCGCCGGGTGTCCGCTCAGGCGCGCCGGAACGTGGCCTTCCCCACTGGCCCAGGAGACGGGTGACGCCTCGCCGGGTCACTTCTCGTCGTCGCCCTTGTCTCGCGCGTCGTTCCGGTCGCCCTGAGCGCCGAACGCCTGGGTGGGCGCCCCGGTCACGTCGGTCTGCGAGGGCTCGGGCCGGGGCGGGGCCGGCGTCGACGACGTCTCCGGCTGTTGCTGCGACATCTGTTGCGTCGGCTGCGACTGGTAGGGCTGCCCCGCCTGGAACTGTCCGTACCCGGCCGTGGGCTGAGGAGCCTGGTGCGACTGCGGGTAGCCGTACTGCTGCTGCGACTGTCCGTAGCCGGACGGGTAGCCCTGCTGCGGCGCGTACCCCTGCTGGGGCGCGTAGCCCTGCGGCGGCCCGAAACCCTGGGGCGCGTTGTAGCCCTGCTGCGGCGCGTACCCCTGAGGATGTCCGTACGCGGCGGGATGGGTGTGGGTGCGGCTGGGTCGCGCGGCCGGCTCACTCACGATTCCGGCCGAGAACAGGAACACGGCGACCGCCAGCACCGTCTGGACGAACCCGAGGACGAGGATCGCGATTCCACCGCCGGCGAGCTCGCTGTTGCCCGGAAGGTTGAGCATGAGCGCGAACGCGGCGAGGAAGCCCGTGACCGCGGCCGCGGCCGCCGGCCCCGTGAAATTCTGCTTCGGCAGCAGCGAGATACCCGACAACAGACCGCCCAGCAGCAGCAGCGACAGCGGCGCCACCGCGTTGCTGAGCGGCTCGAACGCATTGAGCGTCACGCCGTACATCATCGCGGAGCCCGGCGAGTCGAGGTACGGGGCGAAGCCGAGGAGGAAGCTCACGACGCCCAACGCCGCCGCCCCGAGGCCGAGGTAGAAGGAGAGTCCCCGCGAATTGGACTCGCCCGACGTCTGCGGGGGCTGGCCGTAGCCCGACCCTGCATCGTTGTAAGTCATCTGCGCTCCTCGTCGATGTGTCGAAATCCCCATGAACGCTACCCCGATCACCGACAGCTCTCACCCGAAGAGAGCACGGCGCACGACGGGCGTCACGTCGGCGTGCTCACCGGGATCCGGCCCTCCTCGACGGCCGCGGCCAGCATGGCACGGTCCTGCTCGGTCCGGTCAGCGTAGGCCCGCGCGAAGGCGGCCATCGCCTCGTCGAATCCGGTGCCGGGGCCCAGGTACTCGGCGATCGCGAACCGGTCGCCCCCGCGAGCGTGCGCGTAACCGAGCACACGGCCGCACAGCCTCGCATACTGCTCCATCCCGGTCGGGGTCATCGACTCGACCGTCGCCGATCCCTTGGCGTCGCGCAGCTGCCGCACGTAGTAGTCCCGTCGGACACCGTCGTTGCCGACGCCCTGCTGCCAGCCGAGGAAGATGTCGCTCGCGGCCTGCATGATCCGTTGCCCTTCGACCACCCGCTGCCCCTGGTTCGGGTGGTCCGGTCCGTGAAGGTACTGCGCCAGGACCGAGGGCTGGGCTTCCTTGGCCTGGAGGAACAGCGGGTCGCTGTCGTCCGCACCGAGCAACAGCAGGATCCAACTACGGGTCCCCACACTCCCCACGCCGACGACCTTGCGGGCGGCCTGGACGAAGGCATACCGGTCGAACGGGACACGGTGGTCTGCGCGCAGCGTCTCGCGGTACTCGGCGAGGCGCCCCGACAACTCGCGGTACAGCGCACGCGCGTCCTGCGTCTCGAACACCTCCTCGATCGGCACCAGCAACGGTGGCCGAGAGACGATCCGGCGACCGTCGTCGGTCATCGTGGTCAGCTTGCCGAGAGCCTGGAGGCTGTCACGCCGCCACGACTTCTCGACCAGTTTTCGCGAACTCCGGCGGCTGGCCGCATCGAGCGTCTCGCGGAGATCGGCGAGTTCCTGTTCGGCCTCGACGTGCGAGTACCAGACGGCCAGATTGCCGAGCCGGGCCTGCGCCGACATCGTCTCGCGGTACGCGGCGGCGCACGCGAGGGCGATGCGGTGGCGGCGCTTACCACCGAACGACAGGACCCGGGCGGCGACCTCGACGCTCGCGACGAGCCGTTTGACGTCCCACTCGAACGGTCCCGGGTACGTCTCGTCGAAGTCGTTGACGTCGAAAGCCAGCCGTCGTTCCGGGGTCGCGAAGACCCCGAAGTTGCTCAGGTGCGCGTCCCCACACAGATGTGTGTGCAGTCCCGAGTTCGGCGTTCGCGACAAATCGTCGGCCATCACCGCCGCCGCGCCGCGGTAGAACGCGAAGGGCGTCGACACCATTCGCCCGTAACGGATCGGTAGGAGCTCCGGAATTCGTTGCAGGTCTTGACTTCTCAACAACTCGATCGGATCGCGACCACTGCCCGCGAGATCGGCCAGAGCGTCGAACGGCACGCGCCGACGGGCGGCCTCGCCCCGGTCGGCGCGGTCGGCCCGGATCGAAGCCTCGGCAACTTTCGACATCGCACCTCCCTCGGGTGGGGACCGCACCATTGTCTCCCCGCGGCGGCGGAGCCGGGCCGGAAAGGGAAGATGACATCATGCCGTTCACGCTGCCCGCAGGTTCCGACGTCGTAGAGGAGACGGAGGTCAAGCACTCCCGCTTCATCGCGGCGCTGAGAAGGGTCGACTCCCCCGCGGATGCGCAGGCCTTCCTCGACGAGCAGCGGCGGCTCCATCCGGACGCTCGGCACCACTGCTGGGCGTACGTGACGGGCAACGAACCGTCCGAACGCGCCGAACGGTCGGGCGACGACGGGGAACCGGGCGGCACCGCCGGCGTGCCGATGCTGCAGGTACTGCGGGCGCGCGATCTGGTCGACGTGGCCGCGGTGGTGACCCGGTACTTCGGTGGCGTCAAACTCGGGGCGGGCGGCCTCGTGCGCGCGTATTCCGGCGCAGTCGCCGTGGCGGCCGACGCCGCTCGGCCGACACTGCTCAGCCGCGAACGTCTCGATCTGCTGTCCCTCGACGTCGGGCACGACACCGCGGGCCGAATCGAGGCGGAACTGCGCGGCCGCGGAATCCCCGTCGTCGACACCGTCTACGGTGCCGAGGTCACCTTCACCCTGGCCACGAAGGACCCCGGTCACCTCGCCGCGGTCGTCGCCGAACTCACCGCCGGGGCAGGCGAACTCGAGCCGGCCGGCGTCCGGTGGGTGGACGTGTGAGACGCCGAACGGCGCCCGCAGCCGGACGATACGTCCTGGCTGCGAGCGCCGTTCGCAAGATCCGTCGGGATCTAGAGGTTCTGCAGGATCTCCCGAGCGAGAGCCGCGGTCTCGGACGGCGTCTTGCCGACCTTGACGCCGGCCGCCTCGAGGGCGTCCTTCTTGGCCTGCGCGGTGCCCGAGGAACCGGAGACGATGGCGCCGGCGTGGCCCATGGTCTTGCCCTCGGGAGCGGTGAAGCCCGCGACGTAGCCGACGACCGGCTTGGTCACGTTGGCCTTGATGTAGTCGGCGGCACGCTCCTCGGCGTCGCCACCGATCTCACCGATCATCACGATCAGCTTGGTCTCGGGATCCTTCTCGAACGCCTCGATGGCGTCGATGTGGGTGGTGCCGATGACCGGGTCGCCGCCGATGCCGATGGCGGTCGAGAAGCCGTACTCACGCAGCTCGAACATCATCTGGTAGGTCAGGGTGCCGGACTTGGAGACCAGGCCGACCGGACCCTTGCCCGCGATGTTCGCCGGGGTGATGCCGACGAGGGCCTCCTCCGGGGTGATGATGCCCGGGCAGTTGGGGCCGATGATGCGGGTCTTGTTGCCCTTCTCCACGTTGTAGGCCCACGCGTACGCGGAGTCCTGCACCGGGATGCCCTCGGTGATGACCACGAGCAGCGGGATCTCCGCGTCGATGGCCTCGACGATGGCGTCCTTCGAGAAAGCCGGGGGAACGAACGCGATCGAGACGTCCGCGCCGGTCTCCTTCATGGCCTCGGCGACGGTCGCGAAGACCGGCAGCTCGACAGCGTTGCCGTCCTTGTCGGTGTGCGAGACCGTGGTGCCGGCCTTGCGAGCGTTGACGCCACCGACGACCTGGGTGCCGGCCTTGAGCATCAGCGCGGTGTGCTTGGTGCCCTCGCCGCCGGTGATGCCCTGGACGATGACCTTGGAGTCCTTGGTCAGGAAGATAGCCATTGTTGTGTGTGTCCCTTACTTCGCGGCGAACGCGAGCTCGGCAGCCTTGTCGGCAGCCTCGTCCATGGTTGCGACGACCGTCACCAGCGGGTGGTTGGCCTCGGCGAGGATGCGACGACCCTCTTCGACGTTGTTGCCGTCCAGGCGCACGACGAGCGGCTTGTTGGCCTCGTCGCCCAGGGTCTCGAGGGCACCCACGATGCCGTTGGCGACCGCGTCACATGCGGTGATGCCACCGAAGACGTTGACGAAGACGCTCTTGACCTGTGCGTCGTTCAGGATGACGTCGAGGCCGGCAGCCATGACGGCCGCCGAGGCGCCGCCACCGATGTCGAGGAAGTTGGCGGGCTTGACGTTGCCGTGCTTCTCACCCGCGTAGGCGACGACGTCCAGGGTCGACATGACCAGGCCGGCGCCGTTACCGATGATTCCGACCTCGCCGTCGAGCTTGACGTAGTTGAGGTCGTTCTCCTTGGCCTTGAGCTCGAGCGGATCCGTCGCGTCCTTGTCCTCGAACTCGGCGTGGCCGGGCTGACGGAAGTCGGCGTTGGCGTCCAGGGTGACCTTGCCGTCGAGGGCGAGGATCTGGTCGTCGGGCGTACGGACGAGCGGGTTGACCTCGACGAGGAGAGCGTCTTCCTTGACGAAGACCTCCCACAGCTTCTGGATGGTCACGGCTGCGGCGTCGAGCACCTCGGCGGGCAGGTGGCCCTGCTCGGCGATGCTGCGCGCGAACGCGAGGTCGACACCCTTCACGGCGTCGACGGAGACCTTGGCGAGACGCTCCGGCTTGGTGGCGGCGACCTCTTCGATCTCCATGCCACCCTCGACCGAGCACATGGCCAGGTAGGTGCGGTTGGTGCGGTCGAGCAGGAAGGAGATGTAGTACTCCTCCGCGATGTCGCTCGCCTCGGCGACGAGGAGCTTCTTGACGACGTGGCCCTTGATGTCCAGGCCGAGGATGTTCTCGGCGTGGGTCTGCGCATCGTCCGCGGTGGCGGCGTACTTCACGCCACCGGCCTTGCCACGGCCGCCGACCTTGACCTGGGCCTTGACCATGACCGGCTTGCCGATTTCCTCCGCGATCTCGCGGGCACCGGCAACCGTGTCGGTAACACGGCCGGCCGACGTCGGCACGTCATGCTTGGCGAAGAGTTCCTTCGCCTGGTATTCGAAGAGATCCATCTGCTCACCGTCTCGTCTGCGTTGACGCCCGCTCGGGGTAGGAGCGGGTCCGTGTCGGACTTTAACTAGTTCAATCAATCGACTATCGCTCGCCTATGTGCCATGTGGCATATATCACGCGCTCGAGCCGACGGCGGCACTCCGTCGCGGCCACCACATCACAGGAGCGGCGGCACCCACGATTCGATCCGGGTGCGCACTCGGTGCGGCCGCGCCAGAAGGCGCCCTCCCAAGGATTGCAGGTGGCCCGAACGGCGTCGCGATCGGACCACCCGAATCACCCCCGAAACCGCCGCGCGGCAACTACCCGGCACTGCAACCGACCTGCAACCGATCACTGCCGCGATCGGGCTGTAACAAACACGAGCCGTCCCGATATATGAACGAAACCATTCGGGATGTTCGACATCCTCCCAGCTCACCGTGTGACACGCGTCACAATGCCATGTTGCTTGCGCGGTACAGGTTGCCCCGCTGCAACCGTTTCGTTACCGTCGCCAAGGTCTAAGTCACAGGCAGGTCACGGGCAGGAGGACGGCAGGGCACATGCACCACCGCACTCAGTTCACCGCCAGCCGATTCGTGAAACAGCACGCCGACGAGGAGCCCACCCGGGCGTTCCCAGCGGCGGCAGGTCCGGAAGCCACAGGCTCCGGGGCGGAAAGAACCGAGATTCACAGCGTCATGCTCCACAGCACCGAAGTTCCCACCGCCCGCGAGGATGCCCCCGGCACCGGCGAGGCCCCCACCGAGATCGTCGGGGCCACCACGGTCACCGCTGCCGCTCCCCCCGGACGCGGTGGTCGCCACCGCCTCCCCACCCCGCCCACCGCCCTCAAGGGCCGGGCAGCGGTCATCGCAGTGGCCGCCGGCGCAGTGGTCGCCGCCGGACAGGCCGCGGTCAGCGGACCGTCGCAGGATTCCGATCATTCCGAGGTCGCCCTCGACGAGGCCGGATCCGTCGCCACCACCGCGACTCCCCAGGCGGCACAGTTCAGCAATGTCGCGCAGACGACCTCCACCAGTTCCGCCCCGCAGGTACTCGCCCTCGCGAACCCGACGGATCTGAACCAGTTCTCCAACCTGCTGGCCAAGGGCCAGCGTTTCAGCGAGGAGCGCGCCGCCCGCGAGGCCGCCGCCCGGCGCCCGCTGTTCGTCCTGCCCGCCAAGGGCACCTACACCTCGTCGTTCGGGGCCCGCTGGGGCACCCTGCACGCGGGTGTCGACATCGCCAACGCCATCGGCACCCCGATCTACGCGGTGGCCGACGGCACGGTCATCGACTCCGGTCCGGCCTCCGGCTTCGGCATGTGGGTCCGTCTCCAGCACGCCGACGGCACGATCACCGTGTACGGCCACATCAACGAGACGCTCGTGACGGTCGGGCAGAAGGTCATGGCCGGCGACCAGATCGCCACCATGGGCAACCGCGGCTTCTCCACGGGTCCGCACCTGCACTTCGAGGTCCACCTGGCCGGCGAGAACAAGATCGATCCGCTGCCGTGGCTTGCGACCCGCGGCATCAGCCTCGGCGTCGAACAGCCCTGATCGGCCGCGCACCCCGCTACCGAAAACGCCTCCGGCCCAAGCATTTCGCTTGGGCCGGAGGCGTTTCGGTCTCCGCGTCTCCGCAGGGACGCGTCAGAGTTTGACCATCGGCACGCCGCCGATGAGCATCAGCCGCACCTTGCCGGCCGAACCGAAGTCGATCGTGACCGTCGCGGTCGGACCGGCCCCCTTGGTCTCGAGCACCTTGCCGAGCCCGTACTTGTCGTGGCTGACCCGATCCCCCACGGCGAGCACCAGATTGTTGTTGCGCCCGCGCGGCGCCCCGAAGCTCGGCGACGAAGCGCCCGAGCGACCCGTCGAACCGAATCCCGCTCCGCCGCCCCCGAAGCCGCCCCCGTAGCCCTGGCCACGCGGACGCCCGCCGCCGATCGCACCACCGGTACCCAGCACACCGGGATCCTCGCGTCGCCAGTTCACGAGATCGGCCGGAATCTCCTGCAGGAAGCGCGATTCCGGATTGGTGACGGGCTGCCCCCAAGCCGACCGCACGATCGCGCGGGTGAGATACAGCCGGTGCCGCGCGCGGGTGATCCCGACGTACGCGAGCCGCCGCTCCTCCGACAGTTCCGCCGGATCGCCGAGCGCCCTCATGTGCGGGAACTGCCCGTCCTCCCAGCCGGTCACGAACACGACGGGGAACTCGAGACCCTTCGCGGTGTGCAGCGTCATGAGGGTCACCACGCCCTCACCCTCGTCGGGCACCTGGTCGGAGTCGGCGACCAGCGACACCCGCTCGAGAAACGCGGCGAGTGAGCCGGGATCGGGCTGACCCTCGTCTTCCACGACGTCACCCTCGGCGGCGTTCTCCTCGGCGAAGGCAGCGGCGTTGCGGGCGTCGGAGCTGAACTCTCTTGCGACGCTGACCAATTCGTTCAGGTTGTCGAGGCGGGCACCGTCCTGAGGGTCGCCGCTGACCTCGAGCTCCCGGCGGTAGCCGGTGCGATCGAGGACACCTTCGACGACCTCTCCGATGTCGGTGAGGTCGTTGCCGTCGGCGTCGGTGCTCACCATGAGCGCGCGCAGCCCGTCGAGCAGCTCGAGGAACGACGCGATCGCCTTCTGGGACCGGGTGTTGAGCAGCGGCACCGATCCCTCGCCGGCGGCCCGCAACGCCTCGGCGAATCCGACGCCCTTCTGCTCCGCGTACACCGACACGCACGCCTCGGCGCGATCGCCGATGCCGCGGCGCGGGGTGTTGAGGATCCGGCGCAGGCTCACCGTGTCGTCCTCGTTCGCCAGCACACGCAGGTAGGCGACGATGTCGCGCACTTCCTTGCGCTCGTAGAACCGCGTGCCGCCGACCACCTTGTACGGAATCCCGAGCCGGATGAAGATCTCTTCCAGCGCGCGGGAGGAGTTGTTGGTCCGGTAGAAGACCGCCACCTCACCGAACTTGGTCTCGCCGGCGTCGACCAGGCGGTCGATCTCGGACGCCACGAACTGCGCCTCGTCGTGCTCGTTGTCGGCGACGTAGCCGGTGATCAGCTCGCCCTCGCCGGAGTCCGTCCACAACCGCTTCTCGCGCCGACCGGTGTTGCGGGAGATCACCGAGTTCGCCGCGGACAGGATGTTCTGCGTGGAACGGTAGTTCTGCTCGAGCAGGATGGTCCGGGCGTCCGGGTAGTCGCGCTCGAATTCCTCGATGTTGCGGATCGTCGCGCCACGGAACGCATAGATCGACTGGTCGGCGTCACCGACGACGCACAGCTCACCCGGCGGGACGGCGTACGGGTCGTCCGACTCCTCCCCCACGAGCTCGCGGACCAGGACGTACTGGGCGTGGTTGGTGTCCTGGTACTCGTCGACCAGAACGTGCCGGAAGCGGCGCCGGTAGTACTCGGCGACCTGCGGGTTCGCCTGCAGCAGTCCCACTGTCTCGCCGATGAGGTCGTCGAAGTCGAGAGCGTTCGCGGCCCGCAGGCGCTGCTGGTAGTGCGCGTAGACCCGCGCCACCAGCTTGTCCAGGTCGTTGGAGTCGCGATCGGCGTCCGCCGCGGCCTCCTCGGGGTCGATCAGCTCGTTCTTGAGGTTCGAGATCTTGGTCGCGAGGAGCCGGGCCGAGTACCGCTTGGTGTCGATTTCCAGGTCCTTGGAAATCATCGTCAGCAGGCGGCGCGAGTCGTCGGCGTCGTAAATCGAGAAGTTCGAGTTCAGGCCGTGCAGCAGGCCGGCCTGCGCGCGCAGGATCCGGACGCAGCTCGAGTGGAACGTCGAGACCCACATGCTGTTGGCGCGGGGGCCCACCAGCTGGGCGACGCGCTCGCGCATCTCCGCCGCGGCCTTGTTGGTGAACGTGATCGCGAGGATCTGTCCGGGCATCACTCCCCGCTCGGCCAGCAGGTACGCGATCCGGCGGGTGAGGACGGCAGTCTTGCCCGATCCGGCTCCCGCGACGATGAGCAGCGGCGACCCCGCGTGCAGGACAGCCTCACGCTGTTGCGGGTTGAGCCCCTCGAGCAGCGCGTCGGCAGGGCCGCGGGATCCGCCCTGGGATCCGCCCTGGGAATGGCCGGGAATACCGAGCGTGGAACCGGAGATCGTATTCATCGTCTGTCCACGCTACCGGCGAAGTCCGACACCGCGGCAGGTACCCGATCACCCTGGTCGTGAAGGCAGTCACCCTTGCTTGGGTTGGACTTGTACGCGTGGCAAACTGGAGAGGTGATCATGGCCGCAACGATGCGAGCATCCGGTGCACGATGGCGCGAGTGCCGTCTGCACTGGCGATTTCCCAGCGGGTACCGACCGATGGTGCCCGCGGCCTGATCCTCCGCGAGCCCCGAGGTCCACTGGATCCCGGGGCGTTCTTGTGAGCAGGACCCGGATTCGTAACGACTCGAGGGAACCGAACGAACCTAGTTCCGACACGAGGAGCAGACTATGAGCAGCCCCACCACCACTTCTTCGTCCGATTCGTCGCTGCCTGCGAGCGAGGCCGAGATCGCCGAACTCCGCAAGGAGATCGACCGCCTCGACGCCGAGATCCTCGCGGCCGTCAAGCGCCGCAGCGAGGTGTCGCAGATCATCGGCCGTACCCGTATGGCGTCCGGTGGCCCACGGCTGGTGCACAGCCGGGAAATGAAGGTTCTGGAGCGCTTCAGTGAGCTCGGCCAGGAGGGCCACACCCTCGCCATGCTGCTGCTCCGTCTCGGACGCGGCCGGCTGGGGCACTGACCGCTCCCGTCTCATCACCTCACAGCGCGAACTCGAGAAACGCCCGGTCCGTTCGGACCGGGCGTTTCTCGTGCTCGTGCAGCGGCCGGTTCAGGTGAGCGCGATGTACTTGGTCTCGAGGTACTCGGCGATCCCCTCGCTACCACCCTCGCGGCCGAACCCGGAGGCCTTGACGCCGCCGAACGGGGCCGCGGTGTCGGAGATGACGCCGCGGTTGACACCGACCATGCCCGTTTCCAGGGCGTCGGAGACGCGCAGCGCCCGGTCCAGGTCGCGGGTGTAGATGTACGCCGCGAGACCGAACTCGGTGTCGTTGGCGGCCGCGACGGCCTCCTCCTCGGTGTCGAAGCCGGTGATTGCCGCGACCGGCCCGAACACCTCCTCGCGCAGGATGCGCGCCGACGCCGGGACGTCGGCGAGGACGGTGGCGGGATAGAACCACCCCGGGCCGCCCGAGGCCTCGCCGCCGAGCAGTACCTTCGCCCCCGCTTGCACGGCGTCGTCGACGAGTTCGGCGACGGTGGCGAGCTGATCGCGATTGATCAGCGGGCCGAGCGTCGTCTCCGGGTCGATGCCGGGGCCCATCTTCGACGCTGCCATCCGTTCGGTGAGTTTCGCGGTGAACTCCTCACGGACGGCGTTCGCGACGTGGAAACGGTTCGCGGCCGTGCACGCCTCGCCCCCGTTGCGGAGCTTGGCCAGCATCGCGCCGTCCACCGCGGCATCGACATCGGCGTCGTCGAACACGACGAACGGCGCGTTGCCACCGAGTTCCATCGACGTGCGCAGCAGCCCCTTCGCGGACTTCTCGACCAGCATCCGGCCCACACCGGTGGAGCCGGTGAAGGTGAGTTTGCGCAGCCGAGGGTCCTCGAGCAGCGGCTCGGTGACCGCGCTCGAATGCGACGTCGGCAGCACCGACAGCACGCCCGGCGGCAGCCCCGCCTCGACGAACAGCTCGGCCAGCGCCAGCATGGTCAGCGGCGTCTCCGATGCAGGCTTGACGATCATGGTGCAGCCGGCGGCCAGCGCCGGGCCGATCTTGCGGGTGCCCATCGCGAGCGGGAAGTTCCACGGCGTGATCGCCAAGCACGGTCCCACCGGCTGCTTCGACACCAGGATGCGGCCGTTGCCGGCGGGCGCGGCCTGGTAGCGACCCTCCATCCGGACCGCTTCCTCGGCGAACCACCGGAAGAACTCGGCGCCGTACTTGACCTCGGCCCGGCTCTCGGGCAGCGCTTTGCCCATCTCGAGGGTCATCAGTTGCGCGAAGGTCTCCGCGCGGGTCGTGATCTTGTCGAACACCGAGCGCAGCAACTCGCCGCGCTCGCGGGCGGGCGTGGCGGCCCAGTCCGCCTGTGCGGCGGCCGCGGCGTCGAGGGCCTTGACGGCGTCGCCGGGACTGGCGTCGGCGACCTCGGTGAGTACGTCACCGGTCGCGGGGTCGTACACGGGGAAGGTGGCGCCGTTCTCGGCGTCCACGGAGGTGCCCCCGATCCACAGCTTGGTAGGAACGGCACGAATCAGTTCGGCTGGGTTCATGGCTTCCATCATGCGCCGGTCGAGCGCGCCGTGTGTCGCTCAACGAGAGTCGGCAAGAGCTTCGGGCGCGCTGCCGATAAGCTTCCTGCATGAGCACAGACATCACCGGTACCGCAGCCTGGAAGAATCTGGATGCGCATCATCGAGTGGTCGAATCTGCCCATCTGCGAGACCTGTTCGCTCAGGACCCCTCCCGAGGCACCGAACTGACGGTGACGGCGGGCGACCTGTACGTGGACTACAGCAAACATCGTGTAACTCGCGAAACCCTTGATCTGCTCGTGGAACTGGCGCGAACCGCACAGGTGGAGCAGCGCCGCGACGACATGTTCGCGGGCGCGCACATCAACACGTCGGAGGACCGCGCGGTGCTGCACACCGCCCTGCGCCTGCCGGCGGACGCCGACCTCACCGTCGACGGGCAGGACGTCGTCGCCGACGTGCACGACGTTCTGCGCCGGATGGGCGAGTTCACCGACCGGCTGCGGTCCGGGCAGTGGCGGGGCGCGACCGGCGAGAAGATCCGCACGGTCGTCAACATCGGTATCGGCGGTTCGGATCTCGGTCCGGTGATGGTGTGCGGGGCGCTGCGTCACTACGCCGACGCCGGGATCTCGGCGCGTTTCGTCTCCAACGTCGACCCTGCCGACCTGGTGGGCACGCTGGCCGACCTGGATCCGGCCACGACGCTGTTCGTCGTCGCGTCGAAGACGTTCTCGACGCTCGAGACGCTGACGAACGCATCCGCCGCGCGCCGCTGGCTCGTCGACGAGCTCGGTGAGGACGCGGTGCCCAAGCACTTCGTGGCGGTCTCGACGCACGCCGAGCGGGTCGCGGAGTTCGGCATCGACACCGCCAACATGTTCGGGTTCTGGGACTGGGTCGGCGGACGCTACTCGGTGGACTCGGCGATCGGGTTGTCGGTGATGGCGGTGATCGGCAAGGAGCGCTTCGCGGAGTTCCTCGCCGGCTTCCATGCCGTCGACGAGCACTTCCGGACGGCGCCGCTCGCGGAGAACGCGCCGGTGCTGCTGGGACTGATCGGGGTGTGGTACTCGAGTTTCTTCGACGCCGAATCCCGTGCGGTCCTTCCGTATTCGAACGATCTGGCCCGCTTCGCGGCCTACCTGCAGCAGCTCACGATGGAGTCGAACGGCAAGTCGGTGCGCGCCGACGGCTCCCCCGTCACCACCAGGACCGGCGAGATCTTCTGGGGCGAGCCGGGAACCAACGGCCAGCACGCGTTCTACCAGTTGCTGCACCAGGGCACCCGCCTGGTGCCGGCAGACTTCATCGGCTTCGCCGAGCCCACCGACGACCTGCCGACCTCCGACGGGACCGGCAGCATGCACGATCTGCTCATGAGCAACCTGTTCGCGCAGACGAAGGTGCTCGCGTTCGGCAAGACCGCCGAGGAGATCGCCGCCGAGGGCACGCCGCCGGAGTTGGTACCGCACAAGGTGATGCCGGGTAATCGCCCGACCACGACGATCCTGGCGCCGCGCCTGACGCCGTCGGTGATCGGTCAGCTCATCGCGCTGTACGAGCACCAGGTGTTCGTCGCGGGCGTCATCTGGGGCATCGATTCGTTCGACCAGTGGGGCGTCGAACTCGGCAAGGCCCAGGCACTCGAGCTCGGTCCCGTGCTGACGTCCACGGAAGCTCCTCCGCGGCAGGACGACTCGTCCACCGACGCCTTGGTGCGGTGGTACCGGAGCCGGCGCGGCCGAGCGGTCTGAGATCACGCGGCGTGCGGATGGCTCCATCCGCACGTCGTGTAGACGCGCCCGTCGCGATCGACCAGCCGGGCGGCCAGTTCCTGCTGTTCCAGCCAGGTGACGGCGCCGACTCCGCGACGGAGGGCTGCAGCGGCGGCGCCGTGGGCCCACAGCGCGTCCTCCGCCAGGACCGAGACCTGCTCCCACTCCCCGCCCACCGCGTCGTGGCCGGCGAACGTGGCGTCCGTGCCGGCCGTCGCGAGCGCGGTCTCCGTCGGCAGCTCGATCGTGCCGTCTCCCGGCACCGGCACCTGCCAGCCGCCGGCCGGGCAGTGTCCCGCGGTTGCGACGTCGGAGCCGATCCGCACCAGCGCCCCGCACTCCAGGTCGTGGGCGACGAGGGTCGCCGCGCGGTCCGCGGTGTCGGCCTTGGCGATGCCCGCGATGTCGAACGAGGCGCCCCACGGTGCGAGAACGGTGTCGCCGTCGATCTGGACGTCCCGGAAAGTCGGTGACGGGTGGATGGACGGCACGGCGGACAGGGTGTCCTCGACCGCCAGCGGACTGACGGCCCCGTCGGTCATCCGTGCCACCCACAGAGCCGACCGGAGCAGTCTCGCCAACCCGACGCTGACCCGGACCGGCAGGCCCTGAGCCAGATTGACGGCGTGGATCTCGGCATCGCCCCGCTGCAGGCTGCAGGCGGCCTCGGCCCCTGCGAGCACCCCGCCCACCAGGGCCACAGCGGACCCGAGGGCCGCTGCCTCGGTCACCTGGACCTCGATCTCCTCGCCCCAGGCGCTCCATCTGGTTTCGACCAACATGACGCACTCCGTGTCTCCGTGCGAACCGGTTCGGGAACCGGTGCGGACAACGGGTTCATTTCCTCAATTATGCGCTCGGCGCACCGGTCCGGGCCCGCCCGTGAATCGGTTTCCCGTCGAATCGCGGATTCTCCCCAGCCGCGCGGACGGCCGCGGGTAGCGTCGCATCATGCCGGTACGCAGCGAGAAGGCCGGGCCCGTCACCACGATCGTGTTGTCCCGGCCCGAGGTTCGCAACGCCGTGGACGGCCCCACCGCCGCGGCTCTCGCGGCCGCCTTCAGGGAGTTCGACGACGATCCGGACGCCGCGGTGGCGGTGCTGTGGGGCGAGGGCGGCACGTTCTGCGCCGGGGCCGATCTCAAGGCTCTCGGAACCGAACGGTCCAACCACGTCACTCCGGACGGCGACGGCCCGATGGGGCCCACCCGCATGCGCCTGTCCAAGCCGGTGATCGCGGCTGTGTCCGGTCACGCGGTGGCGGGCGGTCTCGAACTGGCGTTGTGGGCCGACCTGCGAATCGCCGAAGCCGACAGCGTCTTCGGCGTCTTCTGTCGACGCTGGGGCGTGCCACTGATCGACGGCGGCACCGTACGCTTGCCGCGGATCGTCGGGGCGGGGCGGGCGATGGACCTCGTGCTCACCGGGCGCGCCGTGGATGCCGAGGAGGCCCTGACGATCGGTCTGGTGAACCGGGTGGTACCGCCCGGTCAGGCCCGCGTCGCCGCGGAGGAGCTGGCAGCCGAGCTGGCGACGTTCCCGCAGACCTGTCTGCGGGAGGACCGCATGTCGCTGCTCGAGCAGGAGGGCATGTCCGAGGAGGACGCCCTCGCCACCGAGTTCCGGCACGGCATGGTGGCGGTCACGGTCGACGCGCTCTCCGGCGCCGCCCGCTTCACGGCCGGCGAGGGTCGGCACGGGAGCTTCGGCGGGGACTGACGGTAACGTCCGGTCTCATGGACCGGCTGACCATGGTGGACGAGATCTTCCTACGCAGGCACCACGGTTACGGCTTGCCGATCGTGATGCAGGGCGTGTGGCGCACCGCCGACGCGGTGGACGTCCGGGCGCTCGAAGCGGTGCACGCGGCGCTTTCCCGCGGCGCTCTCGGCCGCCGAGTGGTCCGCCCCCGGGTACCGGGGGCCCGCATGCGCTGGGAGGCGAGCACCGCCACCCATCCGCTGCGCTACGAGACGCACCCGGTGGACGACGTGGTGGCGTGGGCGGACGCGTGCGCCGACGTCGACGTCGATCCCGAGCACAGCCCCGCGTGGGCGCTCGCCGCGGCGCCCACCGCCGACGGCGGAACTGCGATCTCGTTGGTGTGCTCCCACGTCGTCGCCGACGCGCGCGGACTCGTGTCGGCGGCGGCCACCGCGCTCACCGGCGGATCCCCGCCTCCGGCCCCCGCCCGGACGTCCGATGTGGGCGACGCGCTACGCACCGTGGGCTCCGTGCTCGCCGACGGCGCGACTGCCTCCCTCGGTCTGCTGTTCAGCGCGGACAGGCGCCGCGAACTGCGCGAGTTCCGTGAGGTCGCGGCCGCCGACCGTCGGCCCGGCGGCACACACCTCACCACCGGAACGTCGACCGCGATAGTCGACGTCGACGCCGCGGCGTGGGACGCGTCCGCCGCGGCGGACGGCGGGACTGCGAACAGCCTGTTCATCGCGCTCGTCACCGCGATCGCCGATGCGGCCGGCGTCCCGATGCCGTTGCACGTCAGTGTGCCGGTCGACACCCGCGATTCCGACGCCGTCGACAACGCGATGGTCATCACCGAAGTCGTTGTGCGCCCCACTGATTCGCTGTCCGATATCCGCCGGCTGAGCAGAGCGGCGTTCACTCGGCCACCGATGGGCGCTCCGTCGGGCTTTCCCGAGGAGATCACGCAGATCCTGCCCGACCGCATCGCGAACAGGCTGACCGTCGGGGCCGGGGAGCGCGACGCACTGTGCTCGAACATCGGTCGGTTGCCCGGCTCCTTGGCATCACTGGGCCCCTATCGCACCACCGGCGTCGCGACCCGCGCGGTGCATCCGGGACTGTCCCGGCACCGACCGGCGTCGACGACCACGCGCCTGTCGGGCTACCTCTGCTCACACGGCAAGACGTACACGTTGTCGCTGGTGGGAGTGGATCCGCAGCACTTCGGAGATTCCGACCGACTCCGTGAACTGGCCATCGCCGAACTCGGAAAGCGAGGACTCACGGCGCGCTCCTGGTGACAGATGGCACCACTTTGCGCCGTCTTGGCACCATCAATTTCATGAAACCCATTTACATGGCACCACAGTGATGCCATAGTGGTGCCATGAACTTGGATCCGTACGTCAGCGCCCTTCAGCACGACCTCGCAGTCGCTGCCGAGGCCGCGGGCCCCGACGCTCGCGCCCTCGCGGAGCGACTGACCGCTCCGCTCGACTCGGCGGTGCGTCTGGCACTGCTCGACGCGCTGTCCGCGGCGGCCGGTGAGATCACCCGCGACCTCGCGCCCGGCTCGGTCGATCTCCGACTGCGGGGTCGGGAGCCGAGCTTCGTCGTCACTCCGCCGCCCGGTGAACCCGCCGACGACACCGGGGAAACGGCCGGCACGGAACCCCCGCCCCGGGGCCCCGACGTCGACGAGGGCCCGATGACTCGAATCAACCTCCGGTTGCCGCAGGAGCTCAAGGACCGCGTCGAGGACGCTGCCCGCGTCGCCGGAATGTCGGTCAACGCGTGGCTCGTCCGCTCGGCCGCGGCAGGGCTCGAGGACGGCGGCGGCGCACGTCGTCCCGAGCGTCGCGCCACCACGGGCGGCGACCGCTTCACCGGCTGGGTCCACTGAGCACGCGACAGCGCCGCCCCCATCACACAACGAGGATCACGATGCCCACTTTCAGCACCCCCGAACCGATCTCGGCCGCGATCTCGCTCGTGGTCGGCGACGTCGCCGTCACCGCCTCCGACCGGGACGACACGGTCGTGGAGGTCCACCCCAGCGATCCACACCGCGAACAGGACGTGCGCGCGGCCGAACAGACGCGAGTCGAGTTCGCCGCCGGACGACTGGTCGTCAAGGCACCCCGGCCCCGCGTGCTCGGCGTCTGGGGCAAGGTCGGGTCGATCGACATCACCGTCGACCTGCCGACCGACTCGGCGGTGGAGTCCGACGCCTCCGTCGGCGGCTTCCGCTCCACCGGCCTACTCGGTAACTGCCGACTGAAGTCCGCGACCGGCGACATCCGCCTCGACGGCACCGGCGATCTGATCGTGCACACGGGCGCCGGCGCCATCTCGGTCGAATCCGTCGGCGGCGCCGCCGATCTGTCGACCGGTTCGGGCCGGATCGAGGTCGCCCACATCGGCGGAAACGCTCTGGTCGAGAACTCCAACGGCCACAACAGGATCGGCTCGGTCGCCGGGAATCTACGGGTCAAGACCGCGAACGGCGACGTCGTCGTCGGTAGCGCCGGGGGCGACGTCGATGCGGCGACTGCAAACGGCGAGGTCCGGATCGGCGAGGTGACCCGCGGCGTCGTGTCGCTGCGCACCGGCAATGGTGCGGTCGAGGCCGGAATCCGCGAAGGCACCGCCGCGCGCGTCGACGCGCACACCTCGTTCGGCAAGGTCCACAACCTTCTCACCGAGGCCTCCGGCCCCTCAGCGACCGAGGAACGGGTCGAACTGCGGGCCCGGACGAGTTTCGGGGACATCACCGTTCGCCGCCCCTGACCGGGCGCGGACCACAACTCGAGGGCGGAACTATGACATCCACGGTCTCCACAGCATCAGCAGTTCGAGTTCGATCACTTCGGAAGTCCTTCGGGGACAAGGTGGTACTCGACGGCATCGATCTCGACATCGCCGAGGGCACCATCTTCTCCCTGCTCGGCCCCAACGGTGCCGGCAAGACGACGGTCGTGAACATCTTGTCCACGCTGGTCCGGCCCGACGCCGGTGAGGTGTGGGTCGCGGGCCACGACCTGAGCCGCCACCCCGACGCGATCAGGTCCGCGATCGGTGTCACCGGCCAGTTCTCGGCGGTGGACGGTCTTCTGACCGGCGCCGAGAACCTCGCGCTCATGGCGGATCTCCACCACCTCGATCGGCGCAGCGAGCGCCACCGCACCGCCGAACTGCTCGAGCGGTTCGATCTCACCGAGGCGGCGTCGAAGCCGGCCGCGAGCTACTCGGGTGGCATGCGGCGCCGACTCGATCTCGTGATGACGCTCGTGGGACGTCCGCGCATCATCTTCCTGGACGAGCCGACGACCGGACTGGACCCGCGCAGTCGCAGGACCATGTGGGACATCGTGCGCGAACTCGTCGCGGACGGCGTCACGATCTTCCTCACCACCCAGTACCTCGAGGAGGCCGACCAGTTGGCCGATCGCATCGCGCTGCTGGACCAGGGCCGATTGGTCGCCGACGGCACGCCGGCCGATCTCAAGCAACTCGTACCTGGCGGACATGTCCGCCTGCGCTTCGCCGACGTCGACGAACTCCGTTCGGCTGCACACTCTCTCGCCGGGTCCGCTCCCGACGACGAGACCCTGACGCTGCAGGTGCCGGGAGACGGCAGCATCCCGTCGCTCCGGTCGATTCTCGACCGACTGGACGCCGAGGCCATCGAGGTCGCCGACCTCTCGATCCACACTCCCGACCTCGACGACGTGTTCTTCGCCCTCACCGCCCGATCCGACTCCCCTACGGAGGTATCGCGATGACCACTCTCTCCTACGCCGTGACCGATTCCGCCACGATGTTGCGGCGCAATCTGCGGCACATGATCCGGTACCCGTCGATGACGGTGATGCTGATCGGGATGCCCGTCGTGCTCCTGCTGCTGTTCGTCTACGTCTTCGGCGGCACTCTCGGTGCCGGACTGGGCGACCCGGGCGGCGGGCGTGGGGCATACGTGGACTACGTGACGCCCGGTATCCTGTTGATGACCGTAGCGAGTTCCGCTCAGGGAACGGCGATCTCGGTCGCGACGGACATGACGGAGGGAATCATCGCCCGGTTCCGGACCATGTCGATCTCCCGCGCCTCGGTACTCACCGGGCACGTCGTCGGCAGCCTGCTCCAGACGATGCTCAGCCTGGCGGTCGTGACCGGCGTCGCCGTCCTCGTCGGATTCCGGCCCACCGCGACCGCGGCCGAGTGGATCGCCGCCTTCGGCCTGCTCGCGGCCTTCACACTGGCGATCACGTGGCTGTCAGTGGCGCTGGGACTGGTCTCGCGGAGCGTCGAGACGGCGAGCAATCTGCCGATGTTCCTCATCCTGCTGCCCTTCCTGGGCAGCGGATTCGTACCCACCGACTCGATGCCCACCGCGGTGCGCTGGTTCGCCGAGTACCAACCGTTCAGTCCGGTCATCGAGACGCTGCGCGGCCTGCTCCTGGGCACGCCGATCGACGCGAACGGTGCGCTCGCTGCGGCGTGGATCGTCGGGATCGGCCTGTTCGGGTACGTCTGGGCGAACCGCCTGTTCGAGCGACGCTCTCCCCGCTGACGCCGACCGGAAGTAGCGCGAAACCGTTCTCCCCGGCCTACCGTGGGTCCATGGCTCCCGAAGATTTCGACGTCATCGTCATCGGAGGCGGACCGGCCGGGGAGAACGCCGCGGCCTACGCCATCGCCGGAAGCGACCGCACCGCGGCACTCGTCGAACACGAGTTGGTGGGCGGCGAATGCTCGTACTGGGCGTGTATGCCGTCGAAGGCACTGCTCAGACCCGTCGAGGTGCTCGGCACCGCCCGGCACATGCCGGGAGTGGAGGAGAAGGTCAACGCGTACGGCCTCGACACCGAGGCCGTACTCGCACGACGGGACGGGTTCACCCACAATCTCGACGACTCGTCGCAGGTGTTGTGGGCGGATTCGGTCGGCATCGACGTGATCCGCGGCACCGCACGCATCACCGGGGCACGGGAAGTGACGGTGGGCGACCGCGTGCTGCGGGCCCGCCACGCGGTGGTTCTCGCGACCGGCACCAGGGCGAGTGTGCCGGATCTACCGGGTCTGCGGGACGCACTTCCGTGGACTTCGCGGGACGCCACCAACGTCCGCGAGGTGCCCCCGCGCCTCGCGGTCGTCGGTGGCGGCGTGGTGGCGTGTGAGGCTGCCACGTGGATGCACGAACTCGGCGCCGACGAGGTGACACTCCTGGTCCGCGGCTCGGCGTTGCTCGAGCGGACCGAGCCGTTCGCGGGTGAACTCGTCGCCGAGAAGCTGCGCAAGCACGGTGTGAACGTGCGCTTCGGCACCTCGCTGCAGACCGCGTCCCGCCCGGGCGCCGCCGACACCGGAGTGGGCCGCATCCACGGCGGACCGGTCACCCTCACGGTCAGCGGTGACGGTTCCGATTCGGAGTTGACCGTCGACGAGGTACTCGTGGCGACGGGTCGGACACCTGCGACCGCCGGGCTCGGCCTGGATCTGTTCGGACTCCCCGACCACGGCTACGTCGGTGTCGACGACCATCTCACCGTCACCGGGGTGGACGGTGAGTGGCTGTACGCCGTCGGCGACGTCAACGGCCGGACGCTGCTCACCCACATGGGCAAGTACCAGGCCCGGGTGTGCGGCGACGTCATCGCCGCCCGTGCCGAGGGCCGGCCACTGGACGGTCCCCGCTTCGCCGCGTCGGCCGACCACGGCCAGGTGCCGCAGGTGGTGTTCACGACCCCCGAGGTCGCAGCCGTCGGACGCACCGAAAGTCAAGCCCGTGCAGACGGATTGGATACCGAAGTTGTCACCGTCGACATCGATGTCGCGGGTGCCGCACTGTCTCGCGACGACTACTCCGGGCGGGCGTCGCTGGTGATCGACGGTGCGACCGACACGGTCGTCGGCGCGACGTTCGTCGGCTCGGGTGTCGCGGAACTGGTGCACGCCGCAACCGTCGCCGTCGTCGGCAAGGTGCCACTCGAGAGCCTCTGGCACGCGGTCCCGTCGTACCCGACGGTGAGCGAGGTGTGGCTACGGCTGCTCGAGGCCCGGCGCGATCGATAGACCCGGACGGGGACGCGGGAGCATCGAACCCGGCACCTACGCACGCACACCCAGGTATGGGAACGGGTAATTGTCCGGTCGTGCATTCGCACCCGACGTACAAAGCTTCGATTGTCCGGATCGAACCATCTTCGTCAGCTAGGGAGGAAACCATGAGCAGACAGCCCGCCAGGGTCCTCGCTCTCGCCCGCTTCCGGTGTCGACTAGCCCTGATGGGACGCAGGGAGCGTGCGTGCTGGATGTCGCTGTCGCGGCCGCAGGACGAGCGTTTGCTCGATTGCGACAGCTTCGCGTTGTAGTCGGGGCCGGTGTCGCGGCGGTTTCGGCATGGGGCAGAATCGCCGCTCAGCCACGATCACGCGAAGGAGTAACCATGGGTTCCTTATCCGAGTTCACGCCTGCGGAGAACATTGCCGGCTTCGTCAGCTGGGCCTTCGGAAGTCTCGTCCTCCTCGGCCTCGCGGGTGTACTGAAGTCCGCGAGCTGACCGGCGCCCGGAACCTGCTCGCCGGATCCCACCCACTGCTTCGGGAATCAGCGGATCGTCGTGATCTCACCCCTTTCGGATGAGACACAGGTGACCCGTGCGCGCGCAGAATGCCTGAAGCACTTGGCTTCGGCGAGCGAGGAGTTCCGATGGCGCCAGATTTTTCCGACCGATCCGACTTCGACGATGCGGAGCGTGGGTTCGTAGCAACCCTCGAGCCGTTGAAGATCACCGACGCCGAGGGGCGGATCGTGTTCGATCTGTCGGGGTACGAGTTCCTCGACGGGGACTGTCCCGACACCGTGGACCCGAGCTTGTTCCGCCAGAGTCGCCTCTGCGTCAAGAACGGTCTTTTCGAAGTGGTGGAGGGGATATATCAGATCCGCGGGTTCGATCTGTCCAACATGACCCTGGTCGAAGGCGACACCGGTGTCATCGTGATCGATCCGCTCGTCAGCGTCGAGTGCGCCGCCGCAGGATTGGCTCTCTACCGCGAGCATCGCGGCGAGCGCCCGGTTACCGGTGTCATCTACACCCATTCCCACGGGGACCACTTCGGCGGTGTGCTCGGCGTCCTTCCCGACGGTGCCGGCGACGTGCCGATCCTGGCTCCGGCCGGATTCATGGCCGAGGCCGTCTCGGAAAACGTCTATGCCGGTATCGCAATGAACCGGCGCGGCAACTACATGTACGGCGTGACCTTGCCGGTGGGGCCGCGGGGCCATGTCGGTGCCGGGCTGGGCCTGCAGGGTTCGACCGGTCAGGTCAGCCTGCTCGCGCCGACACTCGACGTGACCTACACCGGCCAGACCGAAACTCTCGACGGCGTCCCGATCGTCTTCCAGATCACTCCGGGCACCGAGGCGCCCTCGGAGATGAACTTTCACTTCCCGCGCCATCGCGCGCTGTGTATGGCCGAGAACGCCACTCACACCCTGCACAATCTGCTGACGTTGCGCGGCGCGCAGGTACGCGATCCCCGGATGTGGTCCCACTATCTCGACGAGGCAATCGAGCTCTTCGCCGACACATCGGATGTGGTCTTCGCCTCCCACCACTGGCCCACCTGGGGCACGGACAATCTCGTCCGGTTCGTGTCCCAGCAACGTGATCTCTACATCTATCTGCACGATCAGACGGTGCGGAGGATGAACCAGGGCATGACCGGTGTCGAGATCGCCGAAGAGATGACCCTTCCTCCCGCACTCGAGGAGGCCTGGCATGCGCGCGGATACTACGGCTCGGTCAGCCACAACGTCAAAGCCATCTACCAGCGCTATCTCGGCTGGTTCGACGGCCACCCCAGCTCCCTGTGGCAACACCCACCCACAGCCCTTGCCCATCGCTACGTTCAGGTCATCGGCGGCGTCGACGCGGTGGTCGAGCACGGCCGCCGATTCTCCGACGAGGGAGACCTGCGCTTCGCTGCCGAACTGCTCAAACACGCCGTGTTCGCCGATCCCGACCACGCGCCTGCGCGAGAAGCTCTGGCCGAGGTCTACACACGGCTGGGACACGGCTCGGAGAACGCCACGTGGCGGGGGTTCTATCTCACCGGGGCGAAGGAACTTCGCGAAGGAATCACTGCCCCCGAGCTCGACCTCGGCGGTGGCATGGCCGCCGCACTCAGTGTCGAACAACTCTTCGACACTCTCGCCATCCGTGTCGACGGTCTCCGAGCGGCCGGCGAATCGCTGTGCATCGACTGGCATTTCACCGAGCCGGACCTCACGATACGGACCATGCTGTCCAACGGCGCACTCATCCGCACCCGCGACCCGCGCAGCGTCGCAACAAAGGTGGATCTGTCACTGACACTGACCAAATCACAACTGCTCGGCCTGCTCGCCGGCGGTGACCTGGACGCCGTCACCACCGACGGCGACGAGACGGCGCTGCGGCGGCTGTTCGGGTTACTCGACGAGCCTTCTCCGGCCTTCGCCATCGTCACCCCGTGAGCGGGGCGCACTCCGCCGCCGCGCGACGATCGCACCGTGCGGGCGTTGCTCGCCCGACGTCCGCGTGTGCGTCTCGATCACCTCGAAACCGGCCACGACCAGCTCCCGTTCGAAATCGGCTGTCGGCCATCGATAAGCCGTCGTGGCGGCATGGTCGAACGGCTCCACTGCCGGCCCTTCGAAGAAGCCCACCAGCAGTCCTCCGCCCGGGCGGATCGCGCGCGCGAACTCGGCGAGAGGGATCCGGACGTCCCGCGGCCGGTGGTGGATCAGCGAATACCAGGCAAGGACCCCACCGAGCGATTCGTCTGCGGCGTCCAGTGTTTCGAAGTTGCCGTGGGCGAACGAGAGGTGCGGATACTGCGTCCGTGCGCGGCGGACGAACTCCGGAACGAGGTCGATGCCCGCAGCCGCCGATCCGCACCCGGTCAGGAAGTCAGTCCACTGTCCCGGCCCGCAACCTGCATCGAGCACGGGACCGCTGAGCGTCTGGGCCCAGCTGCCCACGAGGGCCCGATCGGACGGGTGCGTCGACGTCATCGAGCCGAAGAGATCGATGTACTCCCGCGACCGGGCCGAGTAGGCCGTTCGGACGATGTCGTCCGCGGCGTCCGTCTTCTCCATGGCCCCGATCATGTCGTGGCGACGGGCCCAACGGTGACGCGACCCGCCGCGGAACGAGGGCCGTGGACGAGCCTGGCTGACACGATCGGTACGCGGTACACTTGTGGCACATTTGGAGGTGCGACCATGCTCGTCGACCGAGACCGTGCCCGCGACACGATCCACGCATTGTCGGATCAAGACCTGCTGGAACTGCTGTCCGAGGAGTTCTCCCGGCGCCCCAACCTGCGCCCGGTGCGCGACGACGTCACCGCACTGCTGGCGATGGGGCCGGCACTGGCGCTGCAACACGAACGTGCCGTGGCCAATCCCGCCGCCGCGGCGGTCGCCCGCACCCGCACCGTGTCCTCCGCATTGCGCTCGCTCGTGGAGGAGCACGAGATGCTCGACTCCACTGCCGTCAGCCGCGCACTGGGCAGGGCCGCCACCAGCCGCAATACCGCGAGCCGCCTCGCGTCGTCCGGCAGCGTCATCGCGCTCCCCGCAGCCGGGCACAAGCTCTTCCCCGCCTTCCAATTCGACACCGAGCGACGTGAGGTGCGCCCCATCGTCGCCGAGATCAACCGCATCATCGGCGCCAAGGAAGATCCGTGGGGCGCAGCTTCGTGGTGGCTGAACCCGACGGCCTTCGCCGACGACCCCCGCTCCCCCGCCGACCTCGCCGTCGCCGGCGGACACGACCAGGATCTACGGGACATGGCCGACGACCTCGCCGCCGACTGACCCCCGTGTACCCCGACCCGCCGGCCGCGCTGCCGGCTGCCCTGATCACGACGGTGCCCGCCGACACGTCGGTGTGGCGCATCCACAGCACCACTCGCGGCGCCGCCGACCTCAACCCGACGCCGAGACCGCGCGTGCGCACCGGGGGCCGCTTCGACAGCCTCGACGGCTCGTACGCGTATCTCTACGTCGGCGACAGCCCGGCGGCGGCAGTAGCGGAAACGCTGTGCCGCAACCTTCCGGTCGACCAGTCCCCCAGGCTGATTCCGCGCATCCAGGTCCGCGGCCGGGTGCTGAGTGAGCTGCGTACGACCCGGCCGGTTCGCGTCGCAGACCTGACCGGCACCGGCGCGGCGCGACTCAACGCCGATGTGTGGCTCACCAAGTGCGACCCCTCCGGCTATCTCGCCACGCGTCGCTGGGCCGCCGCCGTCCTCGCCGCGAACCCGGACATCGACGGTCTGCAGTACCGGCCACGCCACGACGAGAACGATCTCGCGTGGATGCTCGCCGCCGGCCCCACCGTCACCGCGCACCCCGCGGTGTCCGCGGTGTCCGCGGTGGGAGGCGTGGTCCCGCTCGATTCGGCCGACGGGCACTATCTCCTCGGGGCACTGCTCACGGCTCACAACGCCGCCCTCGCACCCTGATCCGGCCGGCGGCGGCCCGCGGCACCGGGTCTTCCGCGCACTGATCGACCCGGACGCCACCCGATCGGCAGTCCTGGTCGAGGACGCGCCCGATTCCGACTCCACTCACCGAGACCTCCCTTGACAGGAAATCGGACACCCTCGACTATGACGCACGTCACTCGAGAGTCGTTCGTCGAAAGGATCCATCCGTGACCCAGTCTGTCGACCCCCAGGCCTACATCGCATCGGTCATGGCCGGGCTGACCGGCCCGGGTGGCCGTTTCGAATTCGTCCAGGAGGACGTCCTCGGCACGACCATGCCGGTGATGAAGAACCGCGACAAGGCGCTGGGCGACGTCCTCGCCGCGTCCGCCGCCTACGGCGACCGCGACTACCTGGTCACCGAGGACCGGCGGATCAGTTACGCCGACCACCTGCGTGACGTCGCCGCACTCGCGACCGCACTGCGCGACCGGTACGGCGTCGGCAAGGGCGACCGGGTCGGACTTCTCGCCGCCAATACCCCCGAGTGGGTCGAATCGTTCTGGGCCGCGCAGGCGCTCGGCGCGATCGCAGTCGGATTCAACGCCTGGTGGGTGCCGCGCGAGATCGAGTACGGCGTGGAGCACACCCGCCCGTCGGTGCTGATCGTCGACGCCAAGCGCGCTGCCCTGCTCGACGGCCTCGACCTCGACGTCCCGGTCCTGACGATGGAGGACGACCTGCCCCGTCTCGTCAAGGAGTTCGCCGGTGCAGAGCTTCCGACAACCGCTGTCGCCGAAGACGATCCGGCGGTGATCCTCTACACGTCCGGCACCAGCGGGCGGCCGAAGGGCGCGGTGCACTCGCAGCGGAACCTGCTGGCTGTCATCGACTACCACCGCTACAGCGACGCCCTCCTGGCAGCGTTCTCGGGCGCGGCCCCGAGCGACGGCCCCAGCGACCTCCGGTACCTGCTCACCTCGCCGCTGTTCCACATCGCGAGCCTCCACAACCTCGTCGTGCCGCGACTGGCGACCGGCAGCGCGGTGGTGCTCTACCAGGGCTCGTTCGACGCCGACCGCGTGCTGCGGCTCATCGAGCGGGAGAAGGTCACCAACTGGGGCGCGGTCCCGACGATGGCCGGGCGCCTGCTCGAGCACGAGGACGTCTCGCGCTACGACACGTCGTCGCTCACCGCGTTCGCGCTCGCGTCGGCGCCGTCGTCCCCCGGCTTCCAGCAGCGCCTGCGCGAAAAGTTGCCGTTCGCGACCAACGCACTCGTCGACAGCTACGGGCTCACCGAATGCAGCACCGCGATCTCGGTCGCGACCCCGATGGACCTGCAGGCCTTCCCGGGCACCCTGGGCCGCCCGATCCTCGGCGTCAGCGTCGAGGTGCGCGACCCGTTCGGCGATCCGGTCCCCGACGGCACCGAGGGCGAGATCTGTGTGCGCAGCCCGTACGTGATGCTCGGCTACTGGGAGAACGACGCCGCGACGTCCGACGCGATCCGCAAGGACCGCTGGCTGCACACCGGCGACTTCGGCGTCATCGAGAACGGCATGGTCCGGCTCACCGGCCGCCGCTCCGACCTGATCCTGCGCGGCGGCGAGAACGTGTACCCGGTGGAGATCGAGCAGTGCCTCGACGAGCATCCGGACGTCGCCGAGTGCGCGGTGATCGGCGTCGACCACCCCGACCTCGGACAGGAGGTCGCCGCGGTGGTCGTGCTGCGACCGGGCGCCACGGTCACCGAGGACGAACTCCGGGAGTTCGCGGCCGAGCGCCTCTCTTACTTCAAGGTGCCCACGCGCTGGCGCCTCTCCGGGGAACCGCTGCCGCGCAACGCGACCGGCAAGACCATGCGCAAGCAGATCGTCATCTGAGCACGACGCGCAAAGGCGAACCGAAACTGACCGATCCGCCGAGGCCCTGGGCACTCGGCGGACCGGGCAGTTCCTCCGGGCCCGCTGAGCGGCGGGCCGCGACCTGCCGGGGGTCAGCCCAGAGCTCGGAGGCTTTCCAGCCTGCGCGCAACCGGGGCACGCCACTCCTCGAGATCCTCGGGGCCGTTCTCGGCCCACAGCTCGTGCAGCTCCGAGGTGTCGCTGTCCGCGATCGCACGTTCGAGTGTGGTGAGGATCCACGCGTGTTGGTCGGGTGTCAGCGACGCGCAGAAAGCCGCCGCGTCGATCCCGTCGAGATGTGGGGACGCCGACTCGATTCCGCGGCCCACCGCCACGATCTCCGCGTAAGCGATCGCCGCCTGCGCGTCGTCCGCCTCGAGGTACTCCTCGTCGACGTGACTCGTGAAGTCGTCGATGACGAAGTCACCAGCTCGCAGCCCGGCGAGCAGATCACCCGCTCCGTCGTTCTCGAACGGTCCCGAACCCCATGTGCCCATACCGGATTCCTCCTAGCTACCGATGCTTGCTCGCGTGCCGAGCATAAGGTTGGGCACCGACAGCCGCCAGGCCTTCGACACCTCGCCGCGTGCGATGAAATGCTGTCACCATGGCCTACAAGGGATCTCGCACCAAGACGACGGCGATCTGGCTGGCACCCGAGGACGAGGTGCGCGTCGGCCGCGCAATCGCGGATGCGGCACCCCGCGCCGCCTGGCTCTGCAGCCCGCCGACCCCGGCCGGACTACACCCGGTTCACCTGCACCGAAATCTCGAGCAGGCATTCGAGTGTGGGCCCGTTCAGGCGTTTCTGCTCCTGCCCTTCGCAGCGGCGCCGCCCGGCGACGTCGAGCCGGACGCGGACGTCGAGATCACCCCGGCGCTGACGGGGCGGGCGCTCGTCCAACTCCTGCGTTCGCGGCACGTGGACGACGAGTGGAGTCGGTCCGGCGAGCATGGGAAGGCCTTTTCGTCCGGGCGGCTCGCGGTGCGCTGGTCCGAGCCCGAGGTGGGCCCGGACGAGCATCGGCTGTTGTCGGAGCAGACCGACATCGTGTGGGCGGCGATGCGCTGGGCCACGCGTCCGGCGAGGCTGCTCGGGCCGGGCGGCCGCGTCTCCACCGCTGGACGCATCGGGCAGGCAGCGTACGACATGGTCACGACGACCGGGATCCCGCTGACCCGTGGCGGGCCGGAGCGCTGCGCACTCGCCTGACGACACCGCTCGCGACCCGCCCGGCCGCGGCGTCCTGCCGCCGTATAGTCGCGAACATGAGGCCGAGTCTCGACGTGACCACCTCCGACGGCAGCGTCCGGGGACTGCGGATGGGCGATCTGTCGACCTGGCGCGGGATTCCGTTCGCTGCTGCGCCGGTGGGGCCGCTGCGGCTGCGGGCACCGCACCCGGTGCAGCCCTGGGCCGGGGTCCGCGACGCCACCGAGTTCGGCAACGCCGCCCCCCAGTCCCGAATGGGCACGACGCTGCGACCGGGCAAGTACCAGCCGATCTCCGAGGACTGCCTGACGCTCAACATCGTCGCGCCCGCCGCACCGAGTGCGGAGCTCCGGCCGGTGATGGTGTTCGTGCACGGCGGCGCGTTCGTTCTCGGCACCACCGCGATGGGCATCTACCGGGGCGACCGCCTGGCGCGCCGCGGCGATGTCGTCTACGTGTCGCTGAACTATCGCCTGGGCGCCCTCGGCTATCTCGACTTCACCGAGTTCTCGACTCCCGAGCGTCCCATCGACGCCAACCTCGGTCTCCGCGACCAGGTCGCCGCGCTGCAGTGGATCCAGCGCAACATCGCGGCGTTCGGCGGTGATCCGGACAACGTCACGCTGTTCGGGGAGTCCGCGGGCGGCACTTCGGTGACGACCCTGCTGGCGACCCCCGCGGCGCGGGGCCTGTTCGCCCGCGCGATCTCCCAGAGTTCCGCGCCTGTCCTGGTGGGCGACGCCACTCGCGCGCGGACGTGGGCCCGGCAGTTCCTGCCGCTGCTCGGCTGCGACGACCCGGCCGACGCGACCCGTGCTCTCGACGAGGCCACCCCGGCCGAACTCGGCAAGGCGGCCGGACGATTGGGTGCGAAGGTGCTCGCGGAGACACCCGGGCTGCACCCGTTCGGACCGGTCGTGGACGGCGACTTCCTGCCCGTCGCCCCGTTGCAGGCGTTCACCGACGGCACCGCGCATCCCGTGCCGTTGATCATCGGCACCAACGCCCGCGAGGGCACTTTGTTCCCCAAGGTGATGGACGGTCTGCCCACCGACGCGGCCCGCATCGACGCGATGTTCGCCCTCACCGATCCCGCCGCCCGCGATCGTGTGGTCGCCGCGTACCTCGGCTATCCGGGAGTGGCCGCGGCGATCGACCTCGGCGGCGACCTCACGTTCTGGAAGCCGTCGGTCGACATCGCCGACGCGCATTCGGCGCACGCCCCCACCTACAGCTACCGGTTCGACTACGCGCCGCGTCTGCTGCATCGCCTCGGCCTCGGTGCCACGCACGCGTTCGAGTTGTTCGCGGTGTTCGGCTACGGCGAGTCCGCGGCCGGTCGGGCGCTGACGGCCTACGGTGGTCGACGCGGACTGCGGACGGTCACCGATCGGGTCCAGGAGAACTGGATCTCGTTCGCCCGGGGCGGTGTTCCGGAGCCGTGGTGGCCCCGGTACGACGCCGAGAACCGGCGCACCCTGATATTCGACGTCCCCACCCGCGTAGAGCGGGACCCCAATCGGGACCGGCGCCTCGCCTGGTCCGGTTACCGCGGCTATCTCGGCGAGGGCACGGCCGAAGCCGAACGGCTTTCGTGAGCGACGACCACGCGGCTGTCACGTATGCGGACGGAACCGTCCGCGGCAGGCGCCTCGCGGATCTGTTGTCGTGGCGTGGAATCCCTTACGCCGCACCCCCGGTCGGACCACTGCGGCTGCGCGCGCCCCGACCGGTCTCGCCGTGGGCGGGCGTTCGCGATGCCCTCTCGTTCGGCCCGCCGGCCCCCCAGCGGCGTCGCCGTGGCAGCGAGGACTGCCTCACACTCAACGTCCTCCGGCAGGCCGAACCGAGCGCCGACCCACGCCCCGTCATGGTCTACATCCACGGCGGGGCACACACGGCCGGGACGTCCGCGGCACCGATGTACAGCGGGGCGTCCCTCGTCCGCCGCGGCGACGTCGTGTTCGTCTCGCTCGGCTACCGGCTCGGAGCGCTCGGCTACCTCGACTTCCGCGAGTTCTCCACACCGGAACACACTTTCGATGTCAATCTCGGCCTGCGTGACCAGATCGCCGCGCTCGAATGGGTGCAGCGGAACATCGCGGCCTTCGGCGGGGACCCGTCGAACGTGACACTGTTCGGCGAGTCGGCGGGAGCGGACGCCGTCGTCACCCTGATGTGCACGCCGGCGGCGCGGGGCCTGTTCGCCCGCGCGATCGCGCAGAGCCCGCCGCCCGCAACGTCCAACGGCACCGAACTGGCAGGGCTGTGGGCGCGGGAGTTCCTGGACCTGGCGGGCGTGTCACGGGCGGACGCGGCCCACTACCTGACGACGGCGTCGCCCGAAGCACTCGTCCGGACCGCCGCGACGCTCAGCGCGCGAGGCGCCGACGAGGTTCCCGGTGTCCGCCCGTTCGCGCCCGTCGCCGACGGCGCAGTGCTGCCCGACCATCCCCTCGACGCGTTCGAGGCGGGTACCGAACACCGGGTCCCCCTGATCATCGGTACCAACGCCCAGGAGGGGCGCATCTTTCCGCGGATGCTCGACATCCTGCCGACCGACCGCACCCGGATCGAGAAGATGTTCGAGGGCACCGACCCGGCGATCGCGGCGCGCGTGACGGCCGCCTATCCTGGCTATCCGCGGCGGCGGGCGGCCGCCGACCTCGGCGGGGACGTCGTGTTCTGGGAGCCGTCGCTGCGCTGCGCACACGCGCACACCCGGCACGCGGAGACCTACATGTACCGGTACGACTTCGCGCCGCGCCTGTTGCACCTGGCCGGCCTGGGTGCGACGCACGCGACGGAACTGTTCGCGGTCTTCGGCCGGCGAGGAGTGGGCGTCCGCACGCTGACCGCGCTGGGCGGGTGCAAAGGACTGCGCGCGGTCACCGAAACGATGCAGCGCCACTGGCTCGAGTTCGCCCACTCCGGCCGCCCGCTGGACTCGTGGCCGCGGTACTCGTCCGAGCACCGCGATACCTTGATCATCGACGAGGTCTGTCGGGTGGAGTGCGACCCGGCGCGCCGCCGCCGGGAGGCATGGCTCGGATACCGGCACCGTCATTAGATCTCGAATGGGTTACCGTTGCGAGTTGCAACCAAATCTCAGGCTGTGGGAGACCTCGATGGCGATGCGCGAACTGCGTCTGGGCGGTGACGGCTGGGCCGCGCAGCTCACTCGGTTCGCACTCGTCGGCGGATCGAGCAACGTCCTGTATGCGCTGTCGTTCGTCGTCCTCGACGCCTACGGAACGTTCCTGGCGAACGCCGTGGGCGTCGCGACCAGCACGGTGCTCGCCAACGAACTGCACCGCCGCCGCACCTTCCGTGCCGCCGACCGGGTGCCGTGGTTCGCCGCTCAATGGGAGGGCGGCGCGCTCGCGCTGCTCGGCCTCGTGATCAGCTCGCTCGTGCTGGCCGCGCTGCACTTCTTCCTTCCCGACGCCACCGATCTCGTGTCGATCGCGCTCGTGATCGCGGTGAGTGGAGTGGTCGGAGGGCTGCGATTCGTGGCGCTGCGCGGCTGGGTGTTCGGCCGCCGGGACCCGCTACTTCAACAGCCGTGACATCCGCCGGTCGGCGAGGATCTTGCCACCGGTCTGGCACGTCGGGCAGTACTGGAACGACCGCTCGGCGTACGCCACCTCCCGCACCGTGTCGCCGCACACCGGGCACGGCATCCCGGTCCGCGCGTGCACCGTCATCCCGGCGCGCTTCTCGCCCTTGAGCCGGGCCGCCTCCTGCCCTACCGAACGTTCGACGGCGTCGGACAGCTCCGCGCGCATCGCGTCGTACAACCGGTCCACCTCGTCGGGCGCCAGCTTCGACGTCGTCGCGAACGGGGACAGCCGGGCCGCGTGCAGGATCTCGTCGGAGTAGGCGTTGCCGATTCCGGCCAGCAGCGACTGGTCCACGAGCGCCGTCTTGATCCGGGACGTGGTGCCGGCGAGGATCTCGCCGAACTGTGGTCGGGTCACCTCGAGCGCGTCCGGCCCGAGTCGCGCGATTCCCGGGACGAGCAGCGGGTCCGTCACCACCCACACCGCGAGCCGCTTCTTGGTGCCGGCCTCGGTGAGGTCGAAGGCGGGGGTCTCGCCGTCGGGGGTGAAGAAGTGCACGCGCACGGCCAGCGGCCCCTTGCCGGGTTTCGGCGGCGCCGAACCGGGGTTGTCGATCCAGCGCAGCCAGCCGCCGCGGGACAGGTGCGCGATGAGCCACAGCCCGTCGCAGTCCAGCGCGAGGTGCTTGCCGAACCGGTCCGCCCCGGTGACGTTGCGGCCCTGCAACGAGGTGATCGGCGGATCGAACGTCTTGAGCACACTCAACGCGGCCACGTCGACGCGTCCTACGACCGCACCCACGGCATGATCGCGCAGGAACTGGGCCAGGGCCTCCACCTCGGGCAGTTCGGGCATGGGGCCAGCGTAAGGCGGCTCCGCCGCCCGTGCGCCTTTTCGGTAGCTCCGACCACCGAAAAGACGCACGGGCGCGTCAGCGCCTGATCAGATAGATGTCCATGATCCAGCCCTTGCGCTCCCGCAGTTCGGCGCGGACGCGGACGATCTCGTCCTCTACCTCGCGGAGCTTGCCGGAGATCAGCACCTCGTCCGGCAATCCCAGGTACGCGCCCCACCAGATCTCGGCATCCTCGTCCGGGACGTGGGTGAAGCTGCATTCCGCGTCGAGCATCACGACGGCCGTGCCGACGCCGTCCGGTAGGCCGTCGCGCAGCTTCCTACCGGTGGTGACGTGCACCGGCTCGCCGATCCGGTTGAGCACGATCCGGTGCTGCGCGGCGAGCGCTTGGATGCTCGTGACGCCGGGGATCACCGTGTAGTCGAACGCGACGTTGCCGCGGGCCAGGACGCGCTCGACGATGCGCAGTGTGCTGTCGTATAGCGACGGGTCACCCCACACGAGGATCGCGCCGACACCGTCCTCGGCCGCGAACTTCTCCTCGAACACCTGGGCCCGGCGGTCGTGCCAGTCGTCGACGACACCGGTGTAGTCGGACGGCGTCCGGTCCCGCGGTGGGTCGAGGATGTCGACGATCCGGTAGTCGCGGTCCATGTGCTCGGCGAGGATGCTGGTCCGCAGATCCACCAGTTCCTGCTTCTCGTCGCCCTTGCCGATGACGAAGAACACGTCGGCCCGGTTCATCGCCTTGACGGCCTGGATCGTCACCTGGTCGGGGTCGCCGGCGCCGATGCCGATCACGAGAAGCTCACGCATGGGCGCAGGCTATCGCCCGTGCGCCTTTCCGGTAGCACCCACCACCGGAAAGGCGCACGGGTGGCGCAGCCGCCTAGACTGACCCCCGTGCACTCCCCCTACGAAGATCTCCTGCGCCTGGTCATGGACACCGGAACTGCCAAGGCGGACCGCACCGGAACCGGGACGCGCAGCGTCTTCGGGCATCAGATGCGCTGGGATCTCGCCGAGGGGTTCCCGCTGATCACCACCAAGAAGGTGCACCTCAAGTCCATCGTCTACGAGCTGCTGTGGTTCCTGCGCGGCGAGTCGAACGTCAAGTGGCTGCAGGAGCACGGCGTCACCATCTGGGACGAGTGGGCGGACGCGGACGGCGAGCTGGGCCCGGTGTACGGCGTGCAGTGGCGGTCGTGGCCGACGCCGTCGGGCGAGCACATCGACCAGATCACCAAGGTCATCGAGACGCTGAAGACCAACCCGGACTCGCGGCGGATCATCGTCTCGGCGTGGAACGTGGCCGACCTCGACGCCATGGCGCTGCAGCCGTGCCACGCGTTCTTCCAGTTCTACGTCGCCGACGGCAAGCTCAGCTGCCAGCTGTACCAGCGCAGCGCGGACCTGTTCCTCGGTGTGCCGTTCAACATCGCGAGCTACGCGCTGCTCACCCACATGGTGGCGCAGCAGGCCGACCTCGAGGTGGGCGACTTCATCTGGACCGGTGGCGACTGCCACATCTACGACAACCACGTCGACCAGGTCACCGAGCAGCTCTCCCGGGAGCCGCTGCCCTATCCGACGCTGAAGCTGAACAAGCGCGACTCGATCTTCGACTACACCTTCGAGGACGTCGAGATCGTCGACTACCGGCACCATCCGGCGATCAAGGCACCGGTGGCCGTCTGATGATCGGCCTGATCTGGGCCCAGACGACGTCGGGCGTGATCGGACGCGACAACACGATCCCGTGGCGGGTCCCGGAGGACATGGCCCGCTTCAAGGACACGACCATGGGTCATCCCGTGGTGATGGGCCGGTTGACGTGGGAATCGCTGCCCCCGAAGTTCCGTCCGCTGGCCGGCCGCACCAACATCGTCGTCACCCGCCAGGACGGATGGAGTGCCGACGGCGCCCGGACCGCACACGGGATCGAACAGGCGCTCGAGGTCGCCGGCGACACCGCCTGGGTGATGGGCGGCAGCCAGATCTACACAGCAGCAATGCCGTTCGCGGACCTGCTGTCGGTGACCGAGATCGACGCCGACATCGAGGGCGATGCCTTCGCCCCGACGATCGGGAACGAGTGGGTGATCGGGGACGAGGGCGACTGGCACATCTCCGAGAAGTCCGGGCTGCGCTACCGGTTCCTGACATACGTGCGGGGCTGACCGGACCGGGACGGTGGCCGAACCGTTAGGTCGATGTCCGGACCATTCGCCCCCGGGTGGGTCATACTGCGGGAACCACCGCCCCTGCCGTCCCGGGAGTGACATGTGATGGACAAGACCTCGCTGACCGCGCTCGCCCGCCAGCAGCTCAAGCTGGCGGCCACGTCGTCGAGTGGCCGCAGCTCGCAGACCGTGCACGGCGGTCACCAGCGGCATCTACGCCAGACCGTCATCGCGCTGAGCGCCGGGAAGTCGCTGGCCGAGCACGACAGCCCGGGCGAGGCGACGCTCCTGGTGCTCAGCGGCAAGCTCGCGCTCATCTCCGGCGAGGACTCGTGGAAGGGATCGACGGGCGACCTGCTCATCATTCCCCCGACGCGGCACAGCGTGGAGGCGCTCGAGGACGTCGCGTTCCTCCTCACGGTCGCGAAGTAGTCACACCATCTGGTCGACGGGTGCGGGGACCACGCCGAGCGACAGCAGTCCGGCCACGAAGGCGCGCAGCGCAGTCTCGTCCGTCGTGTCGATCACGCCCCCGGTCGTGATGAACGAGGTCACCAACCGGAAGGCCCACTCGCACACCGCGCGCGGATCGATGGTGGCGAGCTGCTCGGCGGTCATCAGTCGTTCGAACAGGGGGGCGAGGTAGTCGGTGCCGCGCTCGACGAACGGTCGGGCCCGCACCGTGAACCATGGCAGCACGACCTCCGGGTCGTCGCGGAGTCCCTTCTGGAGCAACATGTGGCGGCGCGCATAGCCGACAGCGAAGACGACGCAGTCGGTGAGCCCGGTATCCAGCCGCTCGCTGTCCCGGAGCACGGGCGTCAACAGCGTGAAGAACCGGGTGATCTCCCGCTGGAACAGCGCCTCGAAGATCTCGGCCTGATCGCCCACGTACTTGTAGACCGTCGGCCGGGACAGGCCGGCCCGCTCGGAGATCACCGCGTGCAGTCGCGTGCCGTACCCGGACTCGACCAGGCAGGCTTCTGCGGCGTCGAGGATCCGTTCCCGAATCGCGACGGGGCTCAGATCTTGTGCGCGAGATCTCATTCGCGGGATTGTAGTGCGAACGACACCTACCGGCCGGTTCAGTTCTTCAGGCCCGACGTCACCACGCTCCCCAGCGACCGAAGGCCGGTTCCAGCACCACGCGTAGGGCCCGGGGAAGGGTCTGCCCGTACGCGCGGAACAACTCGTCCCGCGAATCGAACGTGCCGAGTGACCGAATCACGAACCGCGACAGGTCGACGCACCCCGTGGCAGCAGTGTTTTCCCAGGTTATGACGCTTCTTCCGGCGGCGTCGAAAAGTGTTTCCCCGCCTCGATTAGAGAAGTCGGCCGCCGAGGTTGCGCAGCCGGACGTGAATGCGCGGGACGCGTCGACCCATTCGCCGTCGACGAGAAAGCTCGGCCACGCCAGCAGGACTCGGTCCGGAACGACAGGACGAAGGCAGCGGAAGCGCGGATACCAGAACTCCCCGCGGAGGACGAGTCCCTCGACCCTGGTCGGGATTCCGTTCCGTCGCGCGAGCGCTTCGACGACAGCGAGACGCTGGCTGCACGATCCACGGAGCTTTGCCAACGTCACCGATGTCCGCTGCGTGTCGTCGAGTGCGTAGACCGGCCGAATGCGCAGCTGAACCATTCGGTGGACCTGTTGCAGATACTCCACACCGGCGCCGTCGACGTCGGGAACGCCGAGGCTCTCGAACACCGGCGCATCCCAGTCGAGGATCGCGGTGCGCGCGACACTGCCGCCGGTAACCCTCCCGTCGAGTGCTCGCAGATCCCGCCTTCGCCAGGTCGTGATCAGAGAGCAGCTCATGCGGCCATGCTAGAGGGAAGTCCGGCGCCGACCCCCTCCCCCGAGGATCGACGCCGGACAGTCAAAGGCGGGAGCAGGCCACCACGACCCCGCTCCCGATCACTTCATTCCCTACATCGGGCGCCTACTGCAACGCGTTACACCCGGACACAACCAAATTTTCGGGAGAGTTTCGGGCGCCTATGCTGCGTGCATGGTGGAGAGCGGCAGCTGGGACCTCGGGGAGTTCGACGACCTGGAGGAACTGCTCGCCGACATGCGCAGTCGCCTCGTGGAGAGCGTCGCGACGCCGGCCCGGCTGCGGGAACTGCTCGAGGCGGTCCTGGTCGTCGGGGCGGGGCTGGAACTCGATTCGATCCTGCAACGCATCGTGCAGGCGGCGACGACACTGCTCGACGCACGCTACGGGGCGCTCGGTGTCCGCGATCCGGACGGCGGACTGTCGGAGTTCGTGTACGAGGGCATCACCACCGAGCAGCGGGCGCGGATGGGGCACCTCCCGGAGGGGCACGGGCTGCTGGGGCTGTTGATGGAACACCCCCGGCCGGTTCGTGTCTCACACCTGGGCGCGCACCCGGCGTCGGTCGGCTTCCCGCCGAACCACCCCCCGATGGACAGTTTCCTGGGCATGCCGATCATCGTGCGCGGCCAGGTTTTCGGCAGCATCTACCTCACCGAGAAGCGCACCGGCCCCGAGTTCACCGACGAGGACGAGACGATCCTCGACGCCCTGGCCACGTCGGCCGGCGTCGCGATCGACAACGCGCATCTGTTCGAGGAGTCCCGAACCCGGGAGCGTTGGGTGACGGCGCTCCGGTCCGCGAACGCCCGCCTGCTGTCCGGCGGGTCCATCGACGAGGCGCTCGATCTGCTGGTCACCCGCACCCGCGACCTGTGCTCGGCCAGCGGAGCCTACGTGATCGTGGTGGAGGAGGACGACGACGCGACGATCGAGGCGGCGTCGTCCGACGGCGGTCTCCGCCCCGGCAGCCACATCGACCTGTCCGGGTCCGACCTGCTGTCCGTGGTCCGCGGCCGCCGCCCGGCGCTGCTCGGCGAGCACGACCGGATCGGGCCGTTCGGTGCCGACGAACCGGTGCGGATCGCGGCGCTCCCGCTCTCGACGACGTCGGGGGTCGCCGGAATGCTCGTGGTGACCCGCGCCGGCACCGCGAGTTGGGCCGCCGACGAGATCACGAGGCTGGGGTCGATGGCCGATTCGGCGGCCCTGGCCGTCGAGTTCGCCGATCAGCAGCAACGTCGCCGTCAGCTCGATGTCCTCGCCGACCGGGACCGCATCGCGCGCGACCTGCACGACAACGTCATCCAGCAGTTGTTCGCGACCGGGATGAGCCTGCAGAGCCTGCTGCTGGACACGACCGCGCCGCTGCCCGAGGCGACGGCCGGCACGATCACGAAGTCGGTGTCCCAGCTCGACCGGATGATCCACGAGATCCGCACCACGATCTTCGACCTGCAGACGACGGGGGATCAGCCCAGCACGAGCCTGCGCCGGCGCCTGCTCGACGCGATCGGCGACCTGACGACCCGCTCGGAAGTGGTGCCCAACGTCCAGTTCACCGGCGCGATCGACACCTTGGTGCCGCCGCGGATCCATCCGCACGCCGAGGCGGTGCTGCGGGAGGGGCTGAGCAACGCGTTGCGGCACGCCGATGCGACGACCATCGACGTCGTGATCGACGCGGCCGACCGGCTCACGATCCGGATCTGCGACGACGGCGTCGGCGTGCCCGAGACCACGCGACGCAGCGGCCTCGACAACCTGGCCCGACGCGCTGAGCAGTGCGGCGGTACCTTCACGCTGCTGCCGGGTGTCAGCTGCGGCACCGAACTGACGTGGCGGGTGCCGCTGCGTTAGGCGCTCCGCGCCCGTGCGCACTTGTGGTGGGGCCGGCTACCAAAAAGGCGCACGGGCGCCGCAGGCGCCTATCGCTTGTTCCGCAGCTCCGTGGCCAGCACCGCGGCCTGGGTGCGTCGCTGCATGCCCAGTTTGGCGAGCAGTCGCGAGACGTAGTTCTTGATCGTCTTCTCGGCGAGAAACAGCCGTTCGGCGATCTCACGGTTGGTCAGACCCTGGCCGATGAGGTCGAAGACGGCTCGCTCCTGATCGGACAGTTCGGCGAGCGGGTCGGCGGTGCGCTCGGAGCGCATGCGCTGCATCAGTGCGGCGGTGGCGCGACTGTCGAGCAGCGAACCGCCGGCGCCGACGGTCCGCACCGCCGAGATCAGGTCGGTACCGAGGATCTGCTTGAGCACGAACCCGGACGCGCCAGCCATGACAGCGTCGAACAGGGCCTCGTCGTCGGCGAACGACGTGAGCATCAGGCAGCGGAGGTCTGGGAGGACGGTGCGCAGGTCACGGCACAGTTCGACGCCGTTGCCGTCGGGGAGCCGGACGTCGAGCACCGCGACGTCGGCGCCGCTGGACGGGATCCGGGCCATCGCCTCGCCCACCGACGCGGCCTCGCCGACCACGGTGAGGTCGGGCGCGCTGCCGAGTAGATCCACCAGCCCGCGTCGCACGATCTCGTGATCGTCGACGAGAAAGACCCGAGTCATCGGTGTCACCTCCATGTCCGTTCCGGAAAACGCTACCGCGCCGCGGCCGCTTTCCTGGTGCCGGACCTCCCGCTGCATGGAATCGGCCGTGGCGGTGTCGCACACACCACACCTAGCGTCGGCGTCGAGTTGCTGTGGTGAGAGGAGCCCGATGACGCACACGGCGGAAGCCATCGTCTACATCGTCGACGAGATGGTGGTCCGGCCTGGACGGGGCCGCGAATTCCTCTCCGCCTACCTCGAGCGGTACGCGCCCGGCGCGGAAGCTCGCGGCCTCACCCTCGACCGCGCCCTCGTCAGTCCGCCGGTGTGGCTCGACGACCAGTCGAACACCGTGACCGTCACGTGGACGGTCCCGGGAGTCGACGCGTGGTGGCAGCAGCGGTGGGCGGCGGGACGCGACCCCGGCGTCGCGCAGTGGTGGGCCGAAGCGGACGACTGGCTGCTCAGCCGAAACCGCAGCACGTCGTGTCCGGTCGAGGATCTCGCGGCGGTGACCGGTGTTTGAGGTCACCAAGCTGATCAGGTTCGCCGACGGCGTCGACGAACCCGAAAGAGAGACCGTGCTGTCGGGGGTGGCGTCCGACGTCTTGCCCCATGCCCGGAGCGCCCTGATCCGGCCCACGCTGCCGGGCGGTATCGCGGCCGGGGACGTCATCGCCCGGTTCCGGTTCGACGTCGAATCTGATTGGCGGGCAGCTCAGAACGACGTCGAGCGACGCTTGTGGACCGCAACGGTCGAGCACGTGGATTCCGTGACCCACACCGGGACACCGCGACCCGCGAAGTCCGATGCCCCGCCCACCGTCTTCCGGACACTGCTGGTCGCGGTCGATCCGTCGACGGACCCGAAGGTGTTACGGCAGTTCGAATCCGAGACCGCGGCGATGGCGGACTACATCCCCTCGATCGGGGCGTCGCAACTCGGCCGGGTACACGAGGCGTCGGGCTCGGCGCGGTGGACGCACGTGTGGGAGCAGGAGTACGCGAGCCTGGACGGACTGACCGGCCCGTACATGACGCACCCCTATCACTGGGCGCACGTCGACCGCTGGTTCGACGCCGAGCGCGGGCAGCGCATCGTGACCGCCCTGTGCCACAGCTTCTGCCGAATCGAGGAGCCGATCCTCGTCGGCTGACACGGTCAGCGGGCTCCCCCGCGCTGCGCGACCATCCACGCCGCGACCTGGGTGCGCGAGGTGAACCCGAGCTTGGCGAGGATGTGGTCGACGTGCCCCTCGACGGTGCGCGGGGCGATGACGAGGCGCTCGGCGATGGCGCGGTTCGTCATGCCCTCGGCGACGAGTTCCGCGACCTGCATCTCGCGGCGGGTGAGGTTGTGCCCGCTGTCGGCGGCCGGTTCCGCAACGTCCAGCGGCTGTTCCCCGAGCGCGTACGCGATGACCTCCTCGGTGTTCATCGCCACGCCGCGCTGACGAGCAGCGTCGAAGGCGTTGTCGCCGAGCGCCTCACGGGCTCGACGCACGCACTGCTCGTGGTAGGCCACCAACGGCTGGAACGTCTCGATGGGACTGCCCGTCGCGGTGAAGAGCACCTCGGCGGCGCCGAGGAACACCGCGGCCCGTTCCGGATCCTGCTCGACGACCGTCCAAGCCAGCTGTTCGAAACACCAGGCCCCACCGAACTGGTTGTCCAACGCACGCAGGAGGGGTAGAGCCTCCACGAGCATCGCACTCCCCCGCTCGAGCTGCCCGTGCCGCCACAGCGACGACCCGTAGTCGGACATGATCATCGCGCGCCACATGATTTCGCCGTGGGCCTCGGTGACGGCGAGCGCCTCGTCGTAGTGCGCGGACGCCTCGTCGGGATCGCCCAGGATGTCGATCACGTACCCCTGCCAGTAGAGCGCGGGCACGAGATCGTAGAGATCGTCACGCTCGCGGAACACCGCGATCGCCCGCCCCAGGTCGGCCTGCGCCGGTTCCAGGTCGCCCCGGGTGACCGCGGCGTAGGCGACCGCTGCCGCCGCCCGTGCGGTCGACACGTCGTCGACACCTTCCTCGGCCAGCCGACGGGCCTTGTCCGCCAACACTGTTGCGGCGACGATGTCCTGTTGGAGCGCGGCGAGCATGCTATTCACGCACAGCGCCTCGATACGGTCGTCGATCGGCCCACCGTCCCCCTCCCACGACCGTCTCAGCCAGAGGCGGCCCTCGTTGAACCGGCCCCGCACGATCCACGCCGGGTACAGCGCCGCCGTGATCCGCAACGCGGCACCCCAATCACGCTCCCCCAGTGCGAATTCGATCGCCTCACGAATGTTCGACTGCTCGACGTCCACGGCGGCGGCCCACTGGACCTGCCGGGGACCGATCCAGTCGTCCTTGGCGCGCAGGACGAAACGCTCGAACCAGTCGAGGTGCCGACGGCGCACGATGTCCGTCCAGCCGAACTCCTCCAGCTTCTCCTGCCCGTACTCGCGGATCGTCTCGAGCATCCGGTACCGGGCGAGAACCCCCGTCGAGTCCGCCTCGTCGCGCACCAGTATCGACTTGTCCACCAGCGCGGTCACCACGTCGAGCACGTCCACCGGCCCGGCTTCGTCGTGCAGCACGCTCTCGGCCGTATCGAGATCGAAGCCACCCGCGAACACCGACAGGCAGGCCCACAGCCGCCGTTCCGAGTCGGTGCACAGGTCGTAGCTCCAGTCGATGCTCATCCGCAGCGTCTGCTGTCGGCCCGGGCTGGTGCGGCCACCGAGCGTCAGCAACCGGAAGCGATCGCTCAGCCGGTCGCGGATCTGCTCCACCGACAGCGCCCGCAGCCTGGCGGCGGCCAACTCGATCGGCAGTGGCAGGCCCTCGAGCCGCGCACAGATCTCCTCGACCACCGCCCGGTTGTCGTCGGTGACGCGGAAATCGGGCACTGCGGCACGCGCCCGTTCCTCGAACAGCAGGACCGCGTCGGACATCTGCTCGCCCGGACCGGTCCCCGCGGCGACCGTCAGCGGCGGCACCCGGACGACGGCCTCCCCGCCGATACCGAGCGGCTCGCGGCTGGTCGCGAGCATCGACAGGCCCGGGCACGCGCGGAGCAGGGTGTCGGAGAAGTTCGCCACGGCGTCGACCAGGTGCTCGCAGTTGTCGAGGATCAGCAGTGCACGCCCGTCCGCCAGGTGCTCGACGAGCACGGCCTCCGGCGGGCGGGCCGACCAGTCCTGCAGACCGAGGACGTCCGTCACCGTCTGCCACAGCAGGTCGGGATCGCGCAGGTCCCCCAACTCCACGAACCACGTTCCACCGGTGAACACCTTGCGGGACTCGCGAGCGACGCGGAGCGCGAGCCGGGTCTTGCCGACGCCGCCGGGTCCGGTGAGCGTCACCAGGCGCGACTCGGACAGCAGCCGCCGGATCTCGGCCACCTCGTTCTGCCGTCCCACGAAGCTGTCCAGCTCCTCGGGAAGACTCGCCCTGCCGATCCCCGCGTCGGTCCGCACCGCACCGCGCACGATTCCAAGATACGTCCGCGCGCGTCACCGGAAAGCCACTCCGACCAGCAGGCGAGCGTAACGTTCGCGTCACGCGAACAGCCGGTTCGTGCGACGGTGCGCGGGCCGGCCAGCCGCTACCATCTGCGTCGAACGTTCTGCTGTCGAAGGGGACCACGAATGACCACGGGTATCGAACAGCGCGAGTTCCAGACGGAGACTCGCCAGATCCTGGATCTGATGATCCACTCGGTGTACTCCAACAAGGACACCTTCCTCCGTGAGCTCGTCTCGAACGCGTCCGACGCGCTCGACAAGCTCAAGTTGGAGGCCTACCGCGACAAGGACCTCGAGGCCGACACGTCGGATCTGCACATCGAGCTCGAGGTGGACGCCGACACGCGCACCCTGACGGTGCGCGACAACGGCATCGGCATGTCCCGCGACGAGGTGATCGACCTGATCGGCACCCTCGCCAAGTCGGGCACCGCCGAGCTTCGCCGCAAGCTGCGCGAGGCGAAGGACGCGGCGGCGTCGGAGGAGCTGATCGGACAGTTCGGCATCGGCTTCTATTCGACGTTCATGGTCGCCGACAAGGTCACGCTGCTCACCCGCAAGGCCGGCGAGAAGCACGGCACGCGCTGGGAGTCGAGCGGCGACGCCACCTACACGATCGAGACCGTCGACGACGCCCCGCAGGGCACGTCGGTGACGCTGCACCTCAAGCCCGAGGACGTCGAGGATCACCTGTACGACTACGCGTCCGAGCGCAAGCTCCGCGAGATCGTCAAGCGGTACTCGGACTTCATCGCGTACCCGGTGCGGATGCAGGTGGAGCGTCCGGCACCGAAGAGTGACGACGATGCGGACGACGCCGCGCCGAAGACGGTGGTCGAGACCGAAACTCTCAACTCCATGAAGGCGCTGTGGGCCCGGCCGCGCAGCGAGGTCACCGACGACGAGTACAACGAGTTCTACAAGCACGTCAGCCACTCGTGGGACGACCCGCTCGAGGTCATCCCGATGAAGGCCGAGGGCACGTTCGAATACCAGGCGCTGCTGTTCATCCCGTCGCACGCCCCGTTCGACCTCTTCTCCCGGGAGCACCGCGCGGGCATCCACCTGTACGTCAAGCGGGTGTTCATCATGGACGACTGCGAGGAACTCATGCCCGAGTACCTGCGCTTCGTCAAGGGCGTGGTGGACGCGCAGGACCTGTCGCTCAACGTCTCTCGCGAGATTCTGCAGCAGGACCGCCAGATCCGGGCGATCCGGCGCCGGCTCACCAAGAAGGTCCTCACCACGATCAAGGACATGCTCTCGTCCGACGACGAGGCGACCCGCGAGAAGTACCGGACCGTCTGGTCGCAGTTCGGCCGGGTCCTCAAGGAGGGTCTGCTCTCGGACTTCGACAACCGCGACACCCTGCTCGAGATCTCGTCGTTCCCGTCGACGCACAGCGAGGACGAGCAGACCACGCTCGCGCAGTACGTCGAGCGGATGAAGGACGGCCAGGAGCAGATCTACTACCTCACCGGCGAGTCCCGTCAGCAGCTCGAGGCGTCGCCGCACATGGAGGCGTTCCGAGCCCGCGGCCTCGAGGTGCTGCTCCTCACCGACCCGGTCGACGAGATGTGGGTGACGTCGGTCCCCGAGTTCGACGGCAAGCCGCTGCAGTCGATCGCGAAGGGTGAGGTGGACCTCGACACCGAGGAGGAGAAGAAGGACGCCGAGGCCAAGCGTGAGGAACAGGACAAGCAGTTCGCCGACGTTCTCGCCTGGCTCACCTCCACCCTGGAGGAGCAGGTCAAGCAGGTGCGCCTGTCGACGCGCCTCACCGACTCCCCCGCCTGCATCGTCGGCGACGAGTTCGGCATGACGCCGTCGCTCGAGCGCATGTACCGGGCATCGGGCCAGGAGGTCCCGCACTTCAAGCGGATCCTCGAACTCAACCCGACCCACCCGTTGGTGGAGGGCCTGCGCGCCGCGCACGCCGAACGCGGTGACGATCCGAGTCTCGCCGAGACCGCCGAATTGCTCTACGGCACCGCTCTTCTCGCGGAGGGCGGCGAGCTGGAGGATCCGGCACACTTCGCGAAAATGCTCGCAAACCGCCTGGCACGGACCCTCTAGACACGCTCACAGGTTCGACGCAGCGCCCGCGGGAGTCACCTCCCGCGGGCGCGGTCGTTCGCGACGCACGATCGCACCGAGCGCTGCCCCGCGAAACCGGCCATGAAGCTGCGTGGTGTGCGTAGCATCTAATCCATCTCGTTCGATTCCCTTCGGGAGGCCGACGTGCGTGGACTTGGCATCGATCTCGGAACTACCAACACTGTCGTCGGGACCCTCGACGGCGGAATCGTCCTGAACGAACCGTCTTTCATGCTGGTGCGGAACAAGGACCCGCATCGGGCCCTCGTGATCGGCCAGGACGCGCGCAATCTCGTCGGCCGCACCCCGGCAGGGATCTCCCAGGTGCGGCCCATGCGCGACGGCGTGATCGTGGACCTGGAGTCGGCCCGGGCTTTCGTCACGGCCGTCATCGAGCAGGTCGCGCCGCACCGCCGTTACGGCCGACGGCAGACGGCCGTCTTCTCGGCACCCGCCGGGGCCACCCCGCTCGAGCGCCGCGCCCTGCTCGAGGTCGGGCACGAGGCCGGCCTGCGGAAGGTCGGGCTGATCCCCGAACCCGTGGCCGGGGCACTCGGGTGCGGCGTCAACCCCCTCGAACCGCGGGCGCATCTCGTCGTGAGCGTGGGCGGCGGCGTCTCGGAAGTCACCGCGATCTGCTTCGGAGGCGTGATCTCGCACCGCAGTTGCCAACTGGCGGGCGAGGAACTGACCGAGGCGCTGCACCACTACCTGCGCGAAGAACACCAGATCATCGTTGGCGAACTCACCGCGGAGCGGGCGAAGATGGGCGCCCCCGACACCGCCGACGAACAATCGCTCGTGGTGGAGGGACTGGACGCCGTCACCGGCCGCGCCCGGCTGATCTCGCTCGACGTCGAGGAGATCGTGGAGGCGCTGCGACCGACCACGACGGGAATCGTGCAGACCCTCACCGCATGCCTGGAAGATCTTCCCCCGCAAGCGATCAGCGACGTGATGTCCGAGGGTGTTCTGATGATCGGCGGTGGCGCGATGCTCCGCGGGCTGTCCCAGTTGTTCGAGGAGTCGTTCGGCCTGCCGGTGAAGACGGCCGAACGCCCCCTCACGTGCGTCGCCGAGGGCGCCACCGCCTGCCTCGATCACCCCGAGGTCGTTGCCGCCTACAGCGGCTGATCACCGGCCGGGTTCCGGCGCCGGTGCCGCAGGCGGGGGGCCCGGCCGCTCCGCGAGGTAGCGCTCGAGGATGGCCTTGACCACGGGGCCGGATGTGGCGGAACCGAACCCGCCGCCGCGAACCAGCGCGGTCACGACGATCTCGGGGGATTCGAAGGGCACCACCGCGGAGAACCAGGCGTTGAGCCCGCCCGGCGCCGACGGATCCTCCGCCGTACCGGTCTTGGCGCCGGCCGTCACCGGCAGCGTGGCCAGCTGGCCCGCGGTACCCGCGGTGGCCGAGGCCCGCATTCCGGCGCGGACAGGACCGAGCTTGTCGGCGAAGGGAAGGCGCTGCGGCTCGCCCGTGGGAATCGGGGCGCCGTCGCCGGTGGCGTCGGCGGCGGCGAGTTGCGGGGTGACGAGCGCGCCGGTCGCGATGCCGGACGTCCAGCGCGCCACCTGCACCGGCGTCGCGATCACGGTGCCCTGGCCGATACCCATCAACAGCGTGGAGCCGGGATACCACGTGCCACCGATGTCGGCGACGTTCTCCGGGGTGCCGAGGAACCCGGCGGACTCGCCGGGCAGGTCGATGCCGGATCGGCTGCCCACACCGAGCTCGGACGCGGTCCGCGCCATCCGTTCGGGACCGAGGAGTTCCCCGAGCTTGTAGAAGTACACGTTGTCCGACCACTGGATCGCGCCCAACAGTTTGTTCGGTCCCATCGGTTGCCAGTTCGCGAACGTGTGCCCGCCGTAGCTGTAGGCGGCACCGGTCTCGATCACCTCTTCCGGGTCCAGGACCTGCTCCTCCTGGTTCGCCGACGCGACGACGATCTTGAAGGTGGAGCCGGGTGGCGCGGCGGTCTGGTAGGCGTGGTTGAGCATCTTGCCGGGCCCCGCCCCCTCGGTCTGGGCGGCCAGCGCGACGGCGTCGACGGGGGGACCGTAGACGTTGTTGTCGTACCCGGGCACGCTGGCGAGCGCGAGCACCCCACCGGTACGCGCGTCCATCACGACCGCCGCGCCGAGGTCGCCTCCGCTGCTACGGACCGCCTGGGCCAACGCGTCCGTCGCCAGCGTCTGCAGGCCGATGTCCAGGTGCAGTCGCAGGTTGTGGCCCGGCACCGGATCGACCCGCTCGGCGGGGCCCACCAGGTTGCCGGCGGGGTCGACGTACACACATTGTCTGCCGTCGGTGCCGCGGAGCAGCGCGTCGTACTGCTTCTCGAGGCCCGCCCGGCCCACCCTCGACCCGAGGGCCAGCTGCGGCCAACGTTCCATGTCCTGCGGATCGCCGACGCCGACGTAGCCGAGCACCGAGGCGAGCGAGGGTCCGTACGGGTAGTGCCGCTTCCCGGAGGGCACGACGAGCACCCCGGGCAGCTTCGCGTCGATGATCCGCCGCGCCTGCTCCGGGGGCACCCGGCCGACGACGGCCTGCATCTCGCCGTCGCCGCGGGCGCTCAACGTTTCCGCCAGCTCGGCGTCGGGCTCGCCGAGCAGCCCGGCCAGCATGATGCGTTCCCCGGAATCGTCCTCGTCGAACATGCGGCTGACCACCGATATGGAGTACTCGGGCACGTTGGTCGCCAGCGGCACCCCGTTGCGGTCGAGGATCTCGCCGCGCTCGGCGGGCAATCGGATGCACCGGGTCATCTGGGTGTCGCTGAGCGCGCGCAACTCCGGACCCCTGCCACTCTGCAACTGCCACGCGAAGACCGACATGGCCACGAGGAGCGCGGTGACCGCGAGCGAGCCGGCCGTGACGCCCCGGGGCCGACCGCGGCGAGTCGACGGCTGCGCCCACAGCGGGCGGCCGACACCGTCGCGGCGCACCGCGAGCACCAGTCCGATCGCCACGAATCCGACGACCGCGACGGTGCCTCCGTAGCTGAACATCGGGAGCGGCATCCCGGTCTGGGGCAGCACCGACAGGCTCGCCCCGATGGACAGCACCGCGTGGATCCCGAACAGTCCGCCGATTCCCGCGGCCATGAGCGCGGCCTCCCGGGTCCGGGCGCGGCGCGCGGCGAGCGCGGCCCGCCACGTGATCACCAGGCTGGCCGCGATGACGGCGATACCGGCGAACAGCCCCCACCCGTAGACGACGCTCGCGAACGCGAGGTCGTGCTCCGCCTCGGGCAGGTATGCCGCCCTCAGGTCGTAGACCGGGTCGCGCGCCAGGCCCCACAGGCCGCCGCTGCCGACCGCGATGTCGGCCTGCATCGACGCCCAGCCCGACCCGCCCGGATCGGCGTCGCTGGAGATGAACGTCTGGATCCGTTCGAGCTGGTACGGGCGCAGGAAGAGCACGGCGATGGGTAGCGCGGCGATCCCCAGGGCGAACAGCGGCATCAGCGGCGCCGCCGGCACCCGGGCCAGGATCAGCATCAACACCGCGATCGCGACGAGTACCACGGCACTCGACAGGTCGGGCTGCAGCGCGACGAGCGCGACGACGCCGCCTGCGATCGCCAACGCCGCCGTCAGTCGGCCCACCGTGTAGCCACCGGCCAGGATGGTCGCGGACACCATCACCAGACCGAGCTTGGCGATCTCCGACGGCTGCACGGTGAACAGGCCGAAATCCAGCCAGCGCTGCGCGCCCTTCACCGCGACGCCGACGAGCGGCACCGCCGCCAGCATCACGACCGAGACTGCGAGGGTCACCCATCCGAACCGGGCCAGATTGTTCACGCGCATGCGGGAGACGACCCACATCAATCCGAGTCCGATCACCGTGAAGAAGGCGTGGCGGATGGCCTGCGACGTGAACCCGATGGAAACCAGGTTGAGGAGACCGAGAACCGCGAGAACGACCGCCGCCGCCACGATCCAGGGGTCGGACTCCCGATCGTGTCCCCGAATCCGGCCGCCGTCCCCACTCATCGGCAGACCGCGTTCTCGGCGGGTACGTACAGCGGCTCCGACGCGGCGACGGCCGGGACGCTCGTGATCGCCGCGACGGCGAGCGCCGGACTGTCCGGAAGGGTGGCCCGGCTCAGGCCGTAGACGCCGTCGCGCGCCGGCTCCGCCGGGATGGTGACGTCGGACCCCTCGCGCACCTCGCCGGTGCAACGGTCGTAGACGTTCAGCTTCCAGGTGACCGCGCCCACCGTCGACGGGTCCAGTCGCACGTCCACTCGGACGGCGCAGGGCTTGCCGGGACTGCACGAGCCGTCGGCGAAACTTGCTGTGACCCCGGTTATCTGACCTGACGCGGCCGGGGCGCCGGTGTCCACCGCCGCCGGCGCGACCCCGCCTGCGGCCGCCGGGTCCTCGGGTGCGGGTGGCGGCGGCGACACCGGCTCGATGCGGTTCTGTGCTGACGAGGTGTTCACCGGATGGACCAGCGCGTCCCAGCCCCGACTCAACTGATCCCAGGCGCGGGGAGCCGCGACGGCCGACCCGGCGAGAACGACGAGCGCGAGCACGGCGTACAGGCCCTGACGCCGGGACGGTCGCCGCCGCCGACTGTGCCAGGGACTCCGCACCGGCGGATACCAACCGGTGCCCGTCACCAGCGATCCGGTCGCCACGGCCGGGCCGTTCCGGGTCGCGGACGGGTCGCGCGAATCCCCGGCCGCCCGGCTGCTCGCCGAGGGCCGGACGGTCGCCGCCTCGACGAGGTCGGCGATCCGGCGCCGCCGCCGGGCCTCCCCGTCGGGGTCGAGTTCGGGATCGATCACCCGACGAATCCGATGAGACGACTCCTGGGGATCCACAGTGCCCGAGACTGATTCGCGAAGAAGATCACCGAAGCCCGAACCGCGGCAGTTGGCTGCGATGCCCCGGATCAGATCGACGAGGCCGTCGTCCACGTCGATACGGGAGTCGACACCGTCGATCGTGAGCCGTCCACCGTCGGACACCGTGACGGCCTCGGGGGGCAGCGTTACCGGCCTGCCCCGACGCGTAGCTGTCAGTTCGACCTGTTCGAGCAGGTCCGCGACCAGTTGCGCGGCCTGCGGCGGCGTCAGGCGGGCCACCGCGAGCAGCGCCGGGAGCGTGATACGGCCACCGGGGGCGCCGCCACCGCCACTGCCCGCGTCGTCGTCGGACGACTCGGCCGGCTCCGATCCGGACAAGGCGGGCCGGCTCCCGCTCGCGTGGACTCCCAAGGCTGCTTCGTTCATCGCGCATCCCCGAAACGATCTGCCTCCCGCGGGCGGCAACGAACCGGTGCGGGCGGGCGGTGGACTGGGCTGGCCGTGCTACTGCTGTCGAAATCCCTTGCGCCTGTTCGAATCCATTTAACTCCGATCCCCTCCGCCGAGGGGAGGAATCGAGAAGGCCACGAGACCCGGATGCACGGTAGGCGACATTCCCGGTTCGCCTGATTCGATCGCGCCCCCGACCGTTTCGTAACGTAAGGATCCGTGTCGATCGAAGCCCCTCCCCCGATTCCCACCCCGGCGCGGCCCTGGCCCGCGCTGGTGCGCGTGCCGCGGGACGGTCGGCGCTGGCCGGGAACTGCGCGGGCGGCGGTCGCCGTCGCCCTGCCCGGCCTGCTCGGCATCGCACTCGGTCACGGTCCGGCGGCCGCGACGGCCGCTCTCGGCGCCTTCGCGGTCGTGTACGGGGAGAGCCGTCCGTATCGGGTGCGGTGGCGAGCGGTCTCGGCCGCGGCCGGAGTGATGGTGGTCGCGGCCACGCTCGGCGCGGTCGTCGGCAGCGCGGTCCACGAAGCGGCGTCCGCCGATGGGTCGGCGTGGTGGCCCATGGCGCTGGTGCTGACGATGTCGGTTTTCGTGGCCGTTGCCGCCTTCGTGGTCGACGCGCTGCGCATCGGCGCGCCGGGCGCCTTCCTTCCGCTGCTCGCGGTGGAGATCGCGTCGGCCCTCCCGGCGGCCGGCCTTCCCGTCGGTCACGTCGTCGGCTGGACCGCGATCGGGGCGGCCACCGCGGTGGCCGTCGCCATGTCCGGATGCGTGCTGCGGCCACGGACCCCCGAGCGCGCGGCGGTGGCGTCGGCGATCGCGGCGGTCGACGCCCTCGACCACGACCGGGGATCGGCGGTGCGACGGCACGCCGCGGTCAAGGCGGTCCACACCGCGTGGCAGTGCCTGCACGACGCCGACCTCGCCGCCCGCGACCATTCCCTCACCGGAGACCTGCTCACCGCGCAGGACCGCTGCGTCGCCCTGTTGCACGGGAGCACTTCGACGCTCGACGCCGACGGCGAGGACCTGTCTCGGAGCGTTCCCGCTCCGAGGCCGACGGTCCGATTCCGGCTCGGCCGCGCGGCGCACCTGCGGAGCCGATCGACGCTCATCGTGGTGCGACTGCTCGTCGCCTGCCCGACAGCGGGTGCGGCCGCGATGCTCCTCGGCGTCGCCCGCCCGGACTGGGCCGTCATCACCGCGGCCATGATCCTGCATCAGGGCCCGGACCGGATCCTGGGGACGTACCGGGCCGTGCACCGGTTCGCCGGGACCGTCCTGGGCCTGGTGATCCTCGCCGCGCTGACCCCGCTCGACCCGACGGGTGCGGCACTCGTCGTCGTGCTGGCCGCGTCGATGGCCGGCATCCAGGCGTACCTGGTCCGCAACTACGGGCTGGCGATGGTGTTCATCACGATCCTCGCGCTGCTGCTCGCCGGGCTCGGGTCCCCGGCGGACCTGACGGCGGTGACGCGCGACCGCCTGGTCGAGACGGTGATCGGTGTCGTCGTCGCCGTCGTCGTGCTGTGGGCGGTGCTGCCCGCGTCGTACCGGCGGATCCTCGACGACGCCGACGCCCGGGTCGACGCGACGATCGGACAGGTCGACACCGCATCCGACCCCGCCGAGATTCGGGAGCTGCGACGCGCCCTCGAGTTCGACCTGCACTCGGCCACGACGGCCGCTCTGGTCGCGGCCCACACCGACGCCGGCTGGACAGCGACGCGGTGGGCGCGCCATCACGCGCTCAACGAGTCGGGCTATCGGGCCCTGGCCCGCGCCTGAGAGGGTCGAAGACCACACGATTTTCACGGGGCCGCGCGGCGAACCGCACGGCCCCGGCGAAAAGCTCGGATCTAGGTGCCCGATGGCACGATCAGCACCGGGCAATCGGCGGTGTGCAGCATCGCGCGACTGGTCGAACCCAGCAGCATGCCCTTGAAGCCGCCCCGGCCGCGAGTGCCGACGACGATCAACTGCGCCTGCTCGGCGTACTCGCTGAGCACCCGCACCGGACGGTCACGCGCGACCACACGCTCGACGGTCACATCCGGGTAGCGCTCCTGCCAGCCCGCGAGCCGCTCGGCGAGCACCACTTCCTCACCCGTCTGGATACGGCTCCAGTGCGGGTCGTCGGGTGTCGCGCCGAGCGACGGCTGCACGCTGACATCGCTCCACACGTTGACCGCAACCAGGGTGGCGCCGCGCATCGCGGCCTCCTCGAACGCTGCGGCGACGGCGGGCTTGCAGGACTCGGAGCCGTCGACGCCCACGACGATCGGACCCTCGGTGGGCGGATGCCCGTCGAGCGTGCGGCCACGAACGACGGCGACGGGGCACTCGGAGTGCGCGGCCACCGCGGCCGTCACCGAACCGACGACCAGCCCGGTGATCTCACCGTGGCCGTGCGAGCCGAGGACCACCATCCACGCCTGCTTCGACAGGTCGATCAGCAGCGGCGCCGGCCGGCCCTCGAGTTCCTCGGTCGTGATCTCGATCGCCGCGTTGTCGTCGGCCGACTGCCGGGCGAGGACCTGTGCGCTGTCGAGGCGGGCGCGGGCGGTGTCGTGCAGCTCGTCCTGGAAGCTGCGTGCCAGGTAGGGCTCGGAGTAGTAGAACGCCGGGATGTGCACGGCGGTCACGATGTGCAGGCGACGCTGATGGGCCGCGGCGGCACGGGCCGCCCAGACCACCGCGTTCGATGCCGCTTCGGAACCGTCTACTGCGACGACGATCGCATCTGTTGCGCTCATGGATTCTGATTCTCCTTCACACCCGCGGTGTGTTCCGGGACCTGTCGAGACCCATTGTCCTGATTTCCGGCGGCCCGCGTGTGGGCCTTCGGTCCCGGGCGAGCCGTGACGCTCGGCACGTCACGGCTCGCCGGGGTCCGTCAGTCGACGATCGCGCGCAACTGCTCGATGAGCGCGACGCGCCCGGCACGGTCTGCGGCCAGCGGCATCACGTTGAGAGTGGTGGCGCCGGCGGCCGCGAAGGCCGCGACCCGTTCCTTGACGAAACTCTCGGTGCCGATCAAGGAGATCGCGCGCACGAGGTCGTCGGGCACGGCGGCGGTGGCCTCCGCCTTCTTGCCGGCCAGGTACAGATCCTGGATCTTCTCGGCCTCCTCCTCGTACCCGTAGCGGCACGCGAGGTCGTTGTAGAAGTTCTTGCCCTTGGCGCCCATGCCGCCGATGTAGAGCGCCAGATTCGGCTTGATCCACTCCAGCATGGGCTCGACGTCGTCGCCGATCGCCAGCGCCGGGCTCGCGTAGATCTGCAGGTCGCCCAGGCTCGGATCACGCTTGGCCTTGCCCGTCGCGAGCGCGTCGCCCCACACCGCGTCGGCCTTCTCCGGGTGGAAGAAGATCGGTTCCCAGCCCTCCGCGATCTCCGCCGTCAGCGCCACGTTCTTCGGTCCGAGCGAGGCGATGACGATCGGAATCCGGTCGCGCACGGGGTGGTTGATGAGCTTGAGCGGCTTGCCCAGCCCCGTGCCCTGGTCGGCGGGCAGCGGCACCTTGTAGTACTTGCCCTGGTACTCGACCTTCTCCCGCCGCCACACCTGACGGCAGATGTCGACGAGCTCGCGGGTGCGGCCGAGCGGCGCGTCGTACTTGACGCCGTGGAAGCCCTCGATCACCTGCGGGCCCGACGCCCCGATACCCATCACGAATCGGCCGTTCGAGACGTAGTCCAGACCCGCCGCGGTCATCGCGGTGAGGCTCGGGGTGCGGGTGTAGATCTGGAAGATGCCCGACGCCAACTCCACCGTCGACGTCTTCGCCGCGAGGTAGCCGATCTGGCTGACCGCGTCGAACGAGTACGCCTCGGGGACGAAGACGATGTCCAGGCCCGCCCGTTCGAGGTCGGCGACCTCCTCGACGGTCTCGGCGAACCCGCCGCTGTAGTTCAAGCCCATACCGATGCGCACTTCGGCGACCCCATTCCGTATTTACCTGTGACGGACGTTACGGAGTGGACTCTACGACCGCTCGGGCCGAACCACCATCACGGGGCACTGCGCCTTCTGGACCAGCTCGTTGCTGGTCGAGCCCAGCAGCAATCCGCGGAATCCGCCGCGACCACGGCTGCCGACCACCACGAGCTGCGCCTTCTGGGACCACGCCAGCAGATGGGTGCGCGGTCCGTCGATGTACAGCTCGCGCTGGACCTCGACGTCCGGGTAGCGATCGCGCCAACCGGCGAGACGTTCGGAGAGGACCTCGCGCTCGGCGTCCTCGAACGCACGCGGATCCCGGATCGCGCTGCGGCCACCGGCCAGGGTGCCGTGCGGGGTGTCGCTCCAGGCGTGCACGGCGACCAGGGGGACCCCGCGCAGCGCCGCCTCCTCGAACGCCACCGCGGTGGCACGCTCGCTCGTCTGGCTGCCGTCGATGCCCACGACGACCGGGCCCTCGCTGGGCACCTCGCCGTCGCGCTGGTGCACCACGACCACCGGGCACACGCCGTGGCTGGCGGCATTGACCGCCGTCGAACCGATGCCGCCCGCCGCACCGCTGCCGGACGCGCCGAGGACGAGCGCGCGCGAATCCTCCGACAACGAGACGAGCCAGCGGGCGCCGCCCATCGTGGAGATCTCGGTGGACAGCGTCAGGTCGGCGGAGACTTCGCGGGCGGCCGCGGCGGCGCGGGCGAGGATCTCCTTGCCCTCGTCCTCCATCCAGTCGTAGATCCCGGCGACATCGAGGTAGGGCGCCCCGTATGTGTACGGCGAGAAGTTGAGGGCGTGGATGATTCGCAGGGTGAGGTTGCGCTCCGCGCACATCCGCGCGGCCCAGACGACGGCCGCCTGGGCGGCGTCCGATCCGTCGACGCCGACGATCACCGAGTTCTCGTCCCTGGCGACCGACGGTTCCTCGACGCCCTGCTGCATGCCCTCTGCGGTCATCCCGCTCACCCTCTTCCGTTTGCGACGAATCGGTGTGGCATTCGTGGTCGATCCTGCCCCGGACCGAACCGATCGAGGTGCCACCTCCGACGTTAGTCACTCGGGCCTGTTTGCGTGGGGATGCCACGGTCCCGAGTGGTTCGGGACCAAAGTCCCGTCCGCCCAGGCCCAAGGTCGGGACTTCGTCTCCGGCACCGCGACCCGCGTCACATCTAATTGGAATCGCAGATACCAATTTTCTACGGTCGAGACATGCAGCTGACGCAGTTCACCGATCTGGGCCTGCGGATCGTCATGCGCCTGGCCACCGACCCGGCCGGGTCGGGCGGTCCCAGCACCCGCGCGGTCGCCGAGCAGCTCGCCGTCTCGTACACGCACGCGACCAAAGTGGTTGCGCGACTGAGCGAACTCGGCGTCGTGACGACACGCCGTGGGCGCGGCGGTGGGCTGGCGATCACCGATCTCGGTCGCACCGCGTCGGTGGGCTGGTTGACCCGTCAGCTCGAGGGCGACGGCGAGGTGGTGACCTGCGAGGGCGACAAGCCGTGCCCGTTGCGTCGGGGCTGCCGGCTCAGGTCGTCCCTGCGCGTCGCCCAGGACGCGTTCTACACCGCACTCGACGCGATGACCGTCCGAGACCTCGCCGCCCCCACCCCCACAACCGTGCTGCCGGTACCCGACTCACCGGCAGTGACCTAACCGTAGAAACCCGACCGACAAGGAGAATCCGATGCTCTCGGAGGCCTCGAAGGAAACCGTCCGCGCGACCCTGCCCGTCGTGGGCGCGGCGATCGGCGACATCACGACGCTGTTCTACCGCAAGATGTTCGACGCCCACCCGGAGCTCGAGCGGGACCTGTTCAACCGGGGCAACCAGCGCCAGGGTGAGCAGCAGAAGGCACTTGCGGGCGCCGTCGCCGCGTTCGCGACGCTGCAACTCGACCCCGACCCCGAGCGGGTGGACGCGATCCTGTCGCGCATCGCGCACAAGCATGCCTCGCTCGGGATCACCGCGGACCAGTACTGGATCGTGCACAAGCACCTGTTCGAGGCGATCGTCGAGATCCTCGGCGAGGCCGTCACGCCCGAGGTCGCGTCGGCGTGGGACGAGGTCTACTGGCTGATGGCGAACACGCTGATCGCGATGGAGGCCGGGCTGTACGAGAAGGCCGGTGTCGCAGCCGGTGACGTGTGGCGCGCAGTGCGGGTGACGCGCCGCGAGCACCAGTCGGCGGACACCGTCTCCTTCACGCTCGCCTCGGCAGAGAACACTCCACTCCCCACGTTCGCCCCCGGCCAGTACATCTCGGTCGCCGTCCATCTGCCGGACGGGGCGCGGCAGATCCGGCAGTACAGCCTCGCCTGCGACCCCACCGACGAACAGTGGCGGATCACCGTCAAGCGCATCGCGGGCGGGACGCTGGCCGACGGCACCCCTGCACCCGCCGGTGAGGTATCGAACTTCCTGTACGACAACGTCTTCGAAGGGGACGAGCTGGCCGTGTCGCTGCCCTTCGGCGATCTGGTCCTACCCGACGACGACGCGCCACTGCTGTTGGTCTCGGCCGGCATCGGCTGCACCCCGATGATCGGCATGCTCGAGCACCTCGCGTCCACCGAGGACCAGCGCAGCGTGTCCGTGCTGCACGCCGACCGATCCGTCGCGCAGCACGCGCACCGCGCCGAGCTCACCGAACTGGTCGAGAAGCTGCCGTCGGGCGTGGTGCACCGCTGGTACGAGGATCTGGGGGCGCGCGAGGCGTTCGACGGAATCCGGCTGGGCCGTGCGGATCTGACCGACGTCACGCTCGAGCCCGGCACCCGCGCCTTCCTCTGCGGCCCGCTGCCGTTCATGTTGGCGATGAAGGAGTCGCTCCTCGCCCGCGACGTGCCCGAGTCGAACATCCACTACGAGGTCTTCGGCCCGGATACCTGGGCGGGGGTGTAGGCGCTTCGCGCCCGTGCGCCTTTTTGGTAGCTACAGCTACCGAAAAGGCGCACGGGCGACGGAGTCGCCCGGAGTGTTCTAACGTAAGGCGTGGCCCGATCTCAGTTGATCCTGACGCCGCTGACACCAGCGGCGATCTTCCTCGTGCTCACCATCGACGAGGGTGGTGAGGACACCGTCCGCGACGTGCTCTCGGACGTCGACGGCCTGCGCAAGGCCGTCGGATTCCGGGTACCCGACTCCGGATTGGTGTGTGTCGCCTCCATCGGTTCGTCCGCGTGGGACCGCCTGTTCGACGGCCCGCGACCCGCGGAGCTGCACGAGTTCGTCGAACTCGACGGCGGCCGGCACCGCGCCCCCGCGACACCGGGCGATCTGCTGTTCCACCTTCGTGCGGTGTCGATGGACCTGTGCTTCGAGTTGGCGTCGAAGATCGTCGGACGGCTGCGCGGCGCCGCGACCGTCGTCGACGAGACGCACGGCTTCCGCTACTTCGAGCAGCGCGACCTGCTGGGGTTCGTCGACGGGACCGAGAACCCGGAAGGCGTCGAGGCTGCCGAGGCCGCCCTCGTGGGCGACGAGGACCCCGACTTCACCGGCGGCAGCTACGTCATCGTGCAGAAGTACCTGCACGACATGGACTCGTGGAACGCGATCTCCACCGAGGAGCAGGAACGCGTCATCGGCCGCACCAAGCTGGACGACATCGAGTTCGCCGACGACGTCAAGCCCTCGAACTCTCATGTCGCGCTGAACACCATCACCGACGAGGACGGCGACGAGCGGCAGATCCTGCGCGTCAACATGCCGTTCGGCAGCCTCGGTGACGGCGAGTTCGGCACGTACTTCATCGGGTACGCGGCAACGCCGTCGGTCACCGAGGAGATGCTGCGGAACATGTTCATCGGCAAGCCCGAAGGCAACACCGACCGCATCCTCGACTTCTCCATGGCCGTCACCGGCGGCCTGTTCTTCTCCCCCACCGTCGAGTTCTTCGACGATCTCCCGCCGGCGCCGGCCATCCGGAACGCCGACACCGAAGGCACGAGCCCGTCTCCCGCCGCTGACGGATCACTCGGAATTGGCAGTCTGAGAAGGAGTTCCAACCGATGAACAACCTCTACCGCGGTCTCGCCCCCATCACCGACGCCGCCTGGGCGTCGATCGAGGAGGAGGCGACCCGAACCTTCAAGCGGCACATCGCGGGACGTACCGTCGTCGACGTCTCCGGCCCGCACGGCACCGACTTCTCCGCGGTCGGGCTGGGACGCACCACCATGATCGAGGCCCCCGCCTCCGGTGTGATGGCCCGCCAGCGCCGAGTGGCTCCACTGGTCGAGTTGCGCGTCCCGTTCAAGCTCTCGCGCGAGGAGATCGACAACGTCGAACGTGGCGCGCAGGACGCGGACTGGGATGCGGTCAAAGATGCCGCGAAGAAGATCGCGTTCGCCGAGGATCGGGCGATCTTCGAGGGCTACGCCGCGGCCGGCATCGAGGGGATCCGGGCGAGCTCGTCGAACCCGCCGCTGCAGCTGCCCGAGGACGTCCGAGACGTACCCGAGGTCATCAGCCAGGCGCTGTCCGAACTGCGCCTGGCCGGCGTCGACGGCCCCTACTCGGTGCTGCTGAGCGCCGAGGCGTACACGCAGGTGAGCGAGACGTCGGACCACGGCTACCCGATTCGCGAGCACATCCGACGCCTCATCGACGGCGACATCATCTGGGCACCGGCGATCGACGGGGCGTTCGTGCTGACCACGCGCGGCGGCGACTTCGACCTGCAGATCGGGCAGGACCTGTCGATCGGCTACCTGTCGCACGACGCGGAGACCGTCGAGCTGTACTTCCAGGAGTCGCTGACGTTCCTCACGTACACCGGCGAGGCGTCGGTCGCGCTCGCGGCGCGCTGACCGCACCCGGAGTGGTTGCTCACACCGACCGAACGCAGGGTTGACAGGCCTACAGGAGCGAAGGCTAACCTAATCCCTGTTGCCTGGACGGCGACGGAGGACCCGGTCGACCCGGGGGTACGAGGAGCAGCTTTCGTGATCGAGGACCTGATCGAACTCGCCCATACGCAGGGCGTCGTGTGCGAGACGTCGGTCGGCCCCGACGGTTGCGACGAGTACGTCCTCGCTTGCGCGGACGGTGTGACGACGGTCCGGTTGTGGGTGCGTCCGGACGGCCGCTTCTCCCGCGCGCACGGCAATGCGGGATCGCTGAGCCTCGGTCAGGTCATGGCGGTGTGCGGCCTGTCCTACGCGGCCCGTACGTCCGCCGCGCCGGCCGCCTGAGCTCCGCGGCTCTCGGCGCACCACTCGAACGACAAAGTCCCCGCCCATCCGGGCGGGGACTTTGCGTCGTTTCGGGATCGGCTCACATGGTGGCCGAGGCACCTCGCCACGTGACCGCGACACCGCGCTCCTCGAGCCACGAGGACGGGTCGATCTTGGCGCCGCCCGGGCTCCACACCTCGAAGTGCAGGTGCGGGCCGGTGGACTGACCGCGGTTGCCGACGGTGGCGATCTGCTGGCCGGCGACGACGTGCTGACCGACGTTCACCTGGTAGTCGTTGACGTGACCGTAGACCGTGGTGGTGCCGTCGTCGTGCTTGACGCGCACCCACAGGCCGAAGCCGGACGCGGGACCGGCGTCGACGACCACGCCGTCCGCCGCCGCGTACACCGGGGTACCGATCGGTGCCGCGATGTCGAGGCCGCCGTGATGGCTGCCCCAGCGCGGTCCGAAGTCGGAGGTGAGCGTGCCGGACACCGGCTTCACGGCGCGCGCGTTGGGCGTGCCCACCGAACCGAAGGCGGCCTCGGCGGCGGCCGTGAGGTTGTCGACGACGTCCTGCACCTGCGGGAGTTCAGCCGGGATCTCGATCGTCTTGGCCTGCTGGATCAGTTCCTGTGCGGTCGGCAGCGCCGGAGCTGCGGGCAACTCGGGGAGCTGGAACTGCGGAAGTTCGACGCCCGCAGGCAGCAGTCCGGCGGGGACCTGGAGTGGCGCGGGAGCCGGGGCGGCGGCGGCACTGCCGGCGCCGAGCTGGGCACCCGCGGTGATGATCGCGCCCGTCGCCGCGGCAACCGTGGCGGCCTTCAAGCCTGCGCCGGGACCGGAGGTCTCCTCACGGTGGCGGCCGCGCCGGAGCGTCGGGTCGAGCTCGATGAGAACAGCGTCTGCTGACGTCCGGTGATGGCGTCCCACAGTCAATTACCTCGTCAATCGGTTTCTTCGGCCGCACACTCCGGAGTGCACTCGATCTTGCTGCCGGGCCAAGGTAACAAATCCATATACGTCCCCGCCAGCGTTACCTGATCTTTATTTTCGAGTTGCCGCATCAGTGCTGGGAGCGCGCCCGATCGACGCGCGGTCGCGGGGCGGCCACCGGGCGTGTCGGCGCGGCGCGGCGGATCAGCCGCACCGGCAACCCCACCCCCTCGCACGACCCCGTCCGACCGATTCATCTCGGACGCCCTCCGGCCGCTACACTCCCTAACTGCGGAACAGCGCGACTCCCGTTCGCCCCGCCCCCGCCCTCGTAGCTCAGGGGATAGAGCACGGCTCTCCTAAAGCCGGTGTCGCAGGTTCGAATCCTGCCGAGGGCACTTCACTTGATCTGTCCGTAAACTCAGTCAGCAGCGGCGACCTCGACGTACCCTCGGACGGTGGAGCGGATCTGTTCCGCGAACTTGTAGATGTCGACGACAGTCTCGATGTCGTGACGGATGCCCACCTTGCTGCCGTCTTCGAAGGTCGTCACGAACTTCACCGATTTTCCGTTCAAGTGCAATCGAAGAATCGGCTTGCGGTTGTTGTCGTCGAGGAGCACGGCGCAATAGCTCTTCGAATCGCGATAGACGACCCGATGGGGCGCAACGTCGGCGACCGCGATGGCACGCACGATGTTGAACCCCTCGAGTTCCTCATCGGTTGTCACGATCTCCGGATCTGGCACCTCCGGTGCCAGAACGTCGTCGCGAGCGATGATATCTACGACTTCGACATTCGAAGTCGCAATTTCATCGCGCCCGACTCCTTCACCCAGTGCACTCTTCAGGCGCTCGTTGACTTGGTCCGAAACGTACTGGCTTGTCGCCTTGGAGACGAGTCCACGGAACTGATCGACAACTCGCTGCGTCGCCTTACCGTCGTAAACCCTCGCGACGAAGTACCTGATCCAATCGTCCGTCGGTTCCTTGATCTCGTTCGCGAGTGCTCGCTTGACCAAGCCGATGTACTTCAGTTCCTCCGCTGCACTGATCACCGATTCGAGGTCGAAGGATTCCTTCGACAGCTTCTGAACCTCGGAGATCAACGAACGATCGATGTCGAGGAGGTCGAACACAAGAAAAGGCTTCTCATCCATCCGGTTCGGAGCGTCACCGTCTGTGTAGATCTGGTACACCTGACCGTTCGTCAAGATCGCGATGCGAGCGGAGGTAACCGCAAAGTACCGAAACAGTTGGGAGGCATGCTGCAAGCTGAGCGGCTCCCCAACCTTCTTGCACTCGATGAGGATCTGCACCTCGCCGTTCTTCACGATGGCGTAGTCGATCTTCTCCCCCTTCTTGACGCCCACATCCGCAACGAACTCGGGGACCACTTCTGACGGGTCGAAGACGTCATAGCCGAGGACCGTTGAGATGAACGGCATGATGAGCGCGTTCTTGGTCGCTTCCTCGGTGACGATCTCCGACTTCCTGTCACGAACCTTGCCCGCGAGTGTGCTGATCGCTTCGGCAAATGTCATTCTCCAACCCCCTGGTTCACGAGATAGTGGCCTCGAGCAGGAAGTAGAGCACAGCGGAGGGACAAAAGCGCCAAATTGGTGAAAGCACCAATTCGCACGAAACTATGCGGACACGAGCGTCCTATCCATCCCTCGACGCCTAGTCCACCAGCACCTCCGCGGCACCGCTGAAGACCGCCACCCCCTGCTGATTCGTGGTGGTGAGTGCGATATCGGCGACGGTCCCGCCGTCGTCGCCCGCCCGGACGGCGGTGATCTCGACGCGCGCGGTGAGAGTGTCCCCGGGCCAGACCTGCGAGACGATCCGGCCACCGAACGACCGGACGCTCGCGTGACCGAAACGGTCGGTGACGGCCCGGCCGGACATGCCCATCGTCAGCATGCCGTGCGCGAAGACACCCGGGTGCCCGCGATCGCGCGCGTACACGTCGTCGCTGTGCAGCGGATGGAAGTCGCCGGACGCACCCGCGTACATGACGATCTGCGCCCGCGTCAGATCCTCGACCAGCACGACGGTCCATGCGCTTCCGACCGTGAGATCCTGTGCGGCCGAGCCATGTTCGACAACCGGTGCTGGTCGGGAGGACGAGCGATCGGCCGCTGCGGCGGGGGACGGCGCGTCCGGTTTGCGCTCGACCATGGCGGAGACCCAGCGCGCGGTCGCGACGAGTTCACCATCGCAATCGCGGTAGTCGGTGAGGGTCTCGCCGAACGTCATCGTCCCGGCGCGGCGTCCGCTCTTCTCCCAGGTGGCGCCGGGCCGCGATGCGGCGGTCAGGACGTCACCGGCACGGACGGGGCGACGGAACGTGAAGTGTTGCTCCATGTGGAATCCGGACTGCTGCGCGCTGTCACGCGGTCGCGACCCGAGCCACGAGGTTCCCGGCCGCGGGCGGCGCACGTAGGAGGGATCGAAGTGGTCGGCAGCCATCAGGAACGTCGGCGGTGCGACGAGCGCGCCCGGGCCGGTGGCCGCCAGACGCCCGACGTCCTCGAAGGCGGGATCGAAATCGCCGACCGCACGCGCGAACTGCATGAGGTGCGAACCGTGCACGACAAACCCGAACATGCCACCTGCTTTCAGAAGGTTCAGAGGGTTCAGAGGGAGGGACGATCTGCCTTACGCATGAATGCTCCGCAACCGGTCAGGGCGCCGGATCAGCGGTCTGCAGTACCACCGGGTCGATCGCCTCGCCGCACGCCGCGGTGACGAAGTCCTCGTGCGCCGTCATCGCCTCTTCTTCCGTTGCATACCAACGGTGTTCGAGCGTCTCGTGGTCCCGGTCGAAGACCGCAGCCTCGAAGATCAGCGGAGGCCCGGAATCGTTCTCGCCGTTGAAATCGAGACCGATCCACACCGTCGAGACGTCGCGGATCCAGTCCAGGTCCGCCATGTCGAGAATCGTGGTGGACCCGACCCTGTCGTAGCCGGGGCGTCCGAGGAGTCGCTCGGCCTCGTCCGCGGAGATCGGACGTCCCGCGCGGTCGTACCATTGCCGGCCCGCCCCGACACGATCCGTCATCGCCCGCCTCCGTCCCACCGCGCGTAGTGCGCATGCCCGCTCAGCGAAAACCTACCGGGCGGCGGCATCCGGCCGCTCCTCGAGCTTCCTTCACGGCACCATCACCCCCAGGACCGACGTCCCGAACACGACGAGCCCACCGACGAGGCCCGCGAGGATCATGAGCCCCGACGTGGGGTGATCGAGCAGCGAATCCGCCTGCACCTCTTCCTTCGTACTCGACACTGCCGAACTCGCCACCGTCTCCATCTCGCACCACCGAATCTCACGACGTCGTCGACCGGACCGGCCGACGTGAACAACATTAATCTATGCCCTATGGTATAGATTTACTGAGCGAATTGATTGAGACAAGGTGCGCGGCACCAGATAGGAAACTGACGAACTCCAGTTCACACCCGAAGGGTCCGCCGGCAACCGCCCGAGACCTGCGCACCGCCGACAGCGTTCGGTGGCCCGAGAGAGAGACGAGCGACATGGCACGCAAGCACGAGTACTTCACGGACCTCTACACCGACGCCCTGATCGGCTTCGCCGCGTTCACCCACCTGCCGGCCTCGGTAGTGAAGACCGCACTCGGCTACGCGATCCGCGCCGACGCCGGATCCGGGCGCATCCTGCTGGCCACGAACAGCGAGCTGGGCCTGGCGGACGTCCGCAGCGACCTCGACCTCTGGACGGTCCAGGTCCTGCAGAACTCGCCGGCCGGTGCGCATCCGATCGCGGAGGAAACCGACCGCGACCTGATCGTCGCCTACGGCCGCGCGGTGGAGCGCCTCGAGCTCGAGGGCGCGTGGTCCCCCGTCGAGGTGGCACTCGATCGCCCCGTCACGGTGGTCGAGGGCGCAGCCTAGCGGTGGCTCAGGCTTCGCTCGCGACGCCGACCGGCAACTTCGCCAGTTCCCCGAACTTGGCGTCGGAGTCGATCCAGTTCGCCGAGCGGCGCAGGCAGTCGAGCGCCTGGTCGAAGGCATCGGCCAGCCATTCGTCCTCGGCCTCTGCGAGCAGTTCGTCGGCAGCGCCGTCGGACAGCTGGAAGAACGCGACGTGCCAGGCCTCGATGGCGTCGACGTCGCTGGTCAGGCCGTCTTCCGAGTTGGTCGCCAGGACGTAGCGATTGAACTCGAAATCGACGCGGATCGCGTAACGGTCATGGAGGTTGACGATGTTGGCGGGACGGTGCGTGGCGGCTGCGAGCGCGATCAGAGCATCGGTATACCGGTCGGTGTGTTCCTGCGTGCGGGGCATGCGCCCTCATCTCTGACTTGAAGTGGCCCCCGTAACCCACGGTGGCAGCCGGCGCACCGGGGTGGTTGCGAACCCACCCCGCACGTTTCGCCCGATCGATCGTAACGGCACCGACCACGATTTCGGCAAGCCCCGGGCCGTGGTTCACCCGACCAGAGGAGGTTATCTGTGTAGACGAGAAACACTTTTCGACCCCAGGATCCGCATGCCCGATCGCTGCGATCGGCGTCCCACGCACGATTCGCAGCACTGTACGAAGCGGAGGATTCGATGCACAGTCACACCCACGAGCGACCCACCCGCTCCCACGGCTCCGCCGCCGCCCCCGTCGACCGGGGGGTGTACGGCATCTCGGTCACCGCCGAACTGTCCGGAGTCGGCCCCCAAACCCTGCGCCTGTACGAGCGCCGCGGACTGCTCGCCCCGGACCGCACCGGCGGCGGCACCCGACGCTACAGCCACGAGGACCTCGAGCGGCTGCGCCGCATCACCGAACTCGTCGAGCTCGGCGTCAATCTCACCGGCATCCGCGAGATACTCGCCCTCGAGGACCAGCAGTCGGCACTGCGCGCGGAGATCGCGGAACTCACCCACTCCTCGTCGGACCGGCGTCTGGGCTGATCGCAGGGCGACGGTTCCTATTCGATGCGAACGTCGTCGGGAGACTTGTCGTCCCGCAGCCCGCGCCACGCCGGGTGCCGCAGGCGCCCGGCGTCGGTGCGTTCTCGGTACCGCACCTCACCGACGACGCTCGGCGTCACCCACACGGTATCCCGGTCGACATCGGGTACCTCGCCGACGAAGGGGCTCGATTCGCGTTCGAGGGGTCCGAGCAACTCGATCAGCCGTTCGCGCTCCCGTTCGCTGAACCCGGTCCCGACCCGTCCGACGTACCGCAGCCCGGCCTTGTCGGGAACACCCAGCAGTAGCGACCCGATGCCTGCCTCGCGGGCACCGCGGCCCCGCCGCCATCCCCCGATCACCACTTCCTGCGTGAGCCAGTTCTTCGTCTTGATCCACGCCGTCCCGCGGCGACCCGGCAGGTAGATCGAGTCGCGACGCTTCGCGACGACGCCCTCGAGGTCCTTGCTCTGCGCGCGCACGTCCGCGACGCTGCCCGTCAACTGCGGTGGCACGTCGAGTCCGACGGTGGCCGCGGCCAGCGCGTCGAGGATCCGTCGGCGATCGTCGTAGCGCTTGCGGAGCAGCGAGACCCCGTCGAGGTACAGGATGTCGAAGGCCCGGAACTGGGGGACGCCGCCGGCCTGCAGCGCGGGAAAACTGGTGTTGCCGTGCGAGTCCAGGCTCACCACCTCGCCGTCGAGCACCACTCGATGCCCGTCGAGAGCCGCCGCGAGCGCCTGCAACGCCGGATAGCGTTCGGTCACATCGTTTCCCGCCCGCCCTCGCAACCGCACCGTCGTGCCGTCGAATTCGACGATCAGTCGGATGCCGTCCCACTTTCCCTCGAACGCCCACTGCTCGGGTTCGAGCCCGTCGAGCGTGCCGGCGGTGGCGAGCATCGGGGCGAGCCCGCGGGGCAGATCGGTTGCACCACCGTCATCCTTCATCAGGTGCATCAGCCACTGGTCGCCCTCGGTGCGGATGAGCGCGTATCGCCCCTGGGCCCGCTGCCCGGACAGTCGCACGATCACCTCGTCGTCGCGCCATTTCTCCGGCTCGTACGTCCCCGCGTCCCAGATGCTCACGGTGCCGCCGCCGTACTCGCCCTTGGGAATCGATCCCGCGAAGCTCGCGTACTCGAGCGGGTGGTCCTCGGTGTGAACGGCCAGACGGTTCTCCTTCGACGACGTCGGCAGCCCGCGGGGTACCGCCCACGACACCATCACTCCGTCACGTTCGAGACGGAAGTCGTAGTGCAGGCGTCGGGCGTGGTGCTCCTGGATCACGAACGAATTGCCCTCGCCGCCTTCGGCCGCGGTCTGCGGGATCGGTTCGGGCGTACGGTCGGCGTCGCGCTTGCGGCGGTACTCGGTGAGGGCATCCATCCGCGGATCGAGGTCGGCGATGAGGTCGCCGTCCCGCCGGAACCGGTCGAGGACCTCGTCGAACCGCAGATGCCGCAGGCCGGGATCCTCGAGTTCGTCCCAGGTCCGCGGCGCCGCCACGGTGGGTGCCGCCCGGCCGCGCAACGAGTACGGCGCAATGGTGGTCTTCGCCGCGTTGTTCTGGCTCCAGTCCACGAAGATGCGGCCCGCCCGCACCGATTTCGCCATCGTCGCCGTCACCAAATCGGGGTGCAACTGTTCCAAGCTGGTCGCGACCTTCCGCGCGACAGTGGACGCTCCGCCCGGCGCAAGGGTCCGGTCCAACGGCACGTACACGTGAATCCCTTTGCTGCCACTGGTGACCGGGTACGCCGTCCAGCCCAGGCTCGCCACCAGGTCCCGCACCGCGGCGGCCACCCGCGCGCACTCCGCGAGCCCCACACCGTCACCGGGATCGAGATCGAACACCAGCCGCGTCGCAGGCCCCGGCTCGCCGTCGACGAAGCGCCACTGCGGAACGTGGACCTCGAGCGCCGCCTGCTGGCCGATCCACACCAGGGCCGCAGCGGAATCGATCACCGGGTACCGCACCGCCCGGTCCTTGTGATGGACCGCGTGACGCGTGAGCCAGTCCGGTGCGGACGCAGCGAGGTTCTTCTCGAAGAACGACGGCTCGTCGACCCCGTTCGGCCAGCGCTTGCGGGTCACCGGACGATCCACGACGTGCGGCAGCATCGCCGGTGCGATGGCCTCGTAGTAGTCGATCACCTCGCCCTTGGTCACTGCGGGGCCGTTCGCGGTGGCCGGATAGAGCACCTTGTCGAGGCGGCTCACCGCCACCCGTCGTCCGTCGATGGTGCGCGTCGGCATCGGTCACCTCCCGTCACAGATACGCACATTGTGCGCCCGCACGCACCTGTTCTTGTCGCATTCCGGGCGCGAAGGCAAGATGACTGCGGTGTTGACCCCCCGACGACGCTCTGCGGTCCTGGCCTCGATCTGCCTCGCCGTCGTTCCCGCGACCGCATGCACCATCGCCGATCCCGCCGACGCGGCCGACACGTCGGCAGCATCCGCGGACGCCGCGTCGCGGTCGGTCGCGTGCGGTCCCGGCGGCGGGCTCACCTGGGCGCCGGACGTTCTCACGATCGCGACCGACGACCCCGCCCACGCACCGTGGGTCATCGACAACGACCCGGCCAACGGGCTGGGCTACGAGGGGGCGGTGGCCCGAGCAGTGTCCGAACGCCTGGGGTACGCCCCCGACCAGGTGCGGTTCAGCCGGGTCGCCTTCGACGACGCCCTGGCGCCCGGGCCCAAGAACTTCGACTTCGACATCAACCAGTTCACGATCGTCGCCGACCGGCGGGACAGCGTCGATTTCTCGGCGCCGTACTACCCGGTGGCGCAGTCGGTGGTGGCGCTGTCCACGAATTCCGCAGCACGATCGCGATCGCTCGCCGACCTGACGGAGCTTCGACTGGGCGCGCAGCGGAATTCGACGAGCCTGGCCGCGATCGAGGGCACCATCCGTCCGGGAAGGACGCCGATGGCATTCGACAGCACCGATACGGCGAAAGCAGCGCTGCTGGCCGGCGAGGTCGATGCGATCGTCGTGGACCTGCCCACCGGCTTCCACATCACGGAGGAACAGATTCCGGGAAGCGTCATCGTCGGGCAGTTCCCCCGCCCCAACGATGTCACCGAGTTCTACGGCGTGGTGCTCGAGAAGGACAGTCCTCTGACCGGGTGCGTGTCCGCCGCACTCGACGGCCTGTACGACGACGGGACCCTGGACGCTCTGATCGCGCGGTGGCTCACCGACAGCGCCGGCGCGCGGGTGCTGCAGTAGCAGCTCCCGCGGCCGGCGCCGCCGATCGGTTCACAGCTCGAGATCGCGACCGATGATCTCCTTCATGATCTCGTTGGATCCGGCCCAGATCTTCGTGACCCGGGCGTCCATCCAGGCCCGCGCGACGCGGTACTCGCGCATGAAGCCGTAACCACCGTGCAACTGCACGCAGTGGTCGAGGACCTCGTTCTGCACCTGCGCCGACCACCACTTGGCCTTGGCCGCGTCGACGGCGCTCAGACCCGAATCGGAGTGTTCGGCCACCGCGGCGTCGATGTACGCCTGGGCCACCTCGATCTTCGTCACCAGCTCGGCCAGCAGGAACTTGTTGTGCTGGAACGACCCGATCGAGTTCCCGAAGGCCTTGCGCTCCTTCGCGTACTCGATGGTCTCGAGCAGGATCTGCTTGGCGTGCGCGACGTTGGTGACTGCGGCGCCGATCCGTTCCTGCGGCAGCCGCTCCATCATCGAGACGAACCCGGTGCCGGGCTCGCCGAGCATCGCGTCGGCGGGCAGCCGGATCTCGTCGAAGAACAGTTCCGCGGTGTCCGCCTCCGGCTGGCCCACCTTGTCGAGCTTGCGTCCCCGCTCGAATCCGGGCAGCGACGTGTCGACGAGGAACAGGCTGATGCCCTTCGACCTCTGGGTCGGATCGGTGCGAGCCGCCACCACCACGACGTCGGCGGTGTAGCCGTTGGTGATGAACGTCTTGGAGCCGCTCAGAATCCAGTCGGAACCGTCGCGGACCGCGGACGTCTTGAGGTTCGCCAGATCCGAGCCGGCAGACGGCTCGGTCATGCCGATCGCAGCGACGGCCTCACCGGCGGCCATGCGCGGCAGCCACTGCTGCTTCTGCTCCTCCGACGCCAGGTCGACGACGTACGGGGTCACGATGTCGAAGTGGATGCCGAAGCTCGACGCCAGCGCCATGTTGACCGCGGCCAGTTCCTCGGTGGCGACGGCGTTGAACCGGTAGTCGCCGGCCTCGCCGCCGCCGTACGCCTCGGGGATCTCGAGCCCGAGGATGCCCTGCTTGCCGGCCTCGTGCCAGACCTCACGCGCGATGAGTTTGTTCTCGGCGTACTCGTCCACGTTGGGCACCACGTCGCGGGCCAGAAAATCGCGGACGGCCGAACGGAACTCCTCGTGATCGGCCGTGAAAACTGATCTCTTCACTTCGCAGCCCTTTCCGACTGAGCACTAACTTCTAAGCGTTCGCTTAGTCTGCGGTGGAGGTGTGCGAAAGTCAACGCGGAAGACGTCGACACCGGGTCGACGGAGCGGCGGAGGTCGGAACCAGATGACATCGCGAACAGGAACCCGATCGGGCGCGCCCGAGACGGAGCGGCCGGCCGCCGAGGCCGAGCAGCGACTGCTCGACGCCGCCCGCGACGCCTTCGCCGCGAAGGGCTACCACGGCACGAGCACGCGGGAGATCGCAGCAGGAGCCGGCATGAGCCCCGCCGCCATGTACATCCACTTCCGGTCCAAGCAGGACGTCCTCGCGCGACTGAGCATCGAGGGACACGTCTCCGCCCTCGCCCGGCTCACCGCCGCCGCCACACCTCCCGGTTCGCCCACGAAACGCCTGCGGGCAGCGGTGTACGCGTTCGCCCACTGGCACGCCGAGAACACCACGACCGCCCGGGTGGTGCAGTACGAGTTGTCCCATCTCGACCCCGACAGTCACGTGCAGGTGGTGCGGCTGCGGCGCGACATCGTGAACACCGTGCGCTCGATCGTCGCGGACGGGTCGCGCGTCGGCGACTTCGCGGTGGCCGACGTCGACACCACGACGCTCGCCGTGCTGTCGCTGTGCATCGACACCGCCCGCTGGTACCCGTCTCGCGAACTCGACACCCCGGACGCGGTCGGCGCATCGCTGGCGGCGATGGCAGAGCGGATGGTCGGGGCGGTCGGCTGAGCCCGGCTCGTTCTTCCGCGCCCCAAGTCCCTAAGCGATCGCTCAGAGCGTGGTGACCGAGTACTCTCCGGCGGCCTCACCGATCAGGCGCCAGCCGCCGTCGACGCGGGTGAGCGCGACGTCGGCCACGTTCACCGTGTCCAGCTGCGGCCGCTCGGCGCCGGGGTACCAGGCCTCGATGCGTCCGCTGCCGTCGCCGCGGAAGCCTTCCGTCGCCACCTCGGTCAGGCCCGGCGCCGCCCGCGGGTACGCGCGGGCGAGTTGCTCCGCGAACCCCTCGACCAGCCCCTGCTCCTCCCCCGACGGGCAGTCGATGCGATTGAGGTTGCCCTGCGGCTCGGCAGTATTGCCGTCCTTCACCGCGTGCGGGTCACCACACGCCTGGGTCCATGACCACCACGCGCCCCCGATCCGGTGCGTGTTCATCGCATCGACGAACCGGCGAACCTGACCCGCCTGCTCGTCCGGATCACCGAACCAGCCCCACTCGCCGGTCCACAGCGGCGCGCCGTACCAGTCGGCCGCCGCCGCGGCGATCCTGAATCCGTCCTCGATCGAAGGAAATTCACTGCTGACGTTGATCGACTGGCTGTAGAGGTGCGGCGAGAACACGACCAGCGGATCGGCAAGATAGTGCCGCGGCGGCAGCGCGTCGAATCCGAACGCCGACCACAGCGCGCTGGGCTCGAAGATCACCAGGTGCGGGAAGCCGCCCGTCTCGGCCTGCCGGATGGCCGCGATCGCCCGCTGATAGAAGCGTCCGATCTGATCGGCCGCCGCGAACGGGTCCCGAAGCCCGGGGTTCGGTTCGTTGAGCAGGTCGTAGCCCACCACCGCGGGCTCGTTCCTGAACTCTGCGGCCAGGCGCGCCCAGGTCTGCACCAGGTGGCCCTGCACACCCTGTTCGTCGTCGTAGAACGCCTGGAACGCCCTGGCGACCGCCGGCGACGCTTCCCGCTGACCGCCGATGTTGCACGTCGTCCACCCGCCGGTGAGCGTCGCCCATTCGGGTGCCCCGTCCCACCCGATCCCGCGCTGCAGGAGTGGCGGGCAGTCCTGTCCCTCGGGCGTTCCCACGTAGGGACCCCACGCGTCCTGGTGCATGTCGAGGACCGTGTAGATGCCGTTGTCCTTCGCGTCCTGCACGGCCTCGCGGATCCGGGCGACGTAGGCGGCGTCGAAGGCGCCGGGGGTCGGTTCGAGCGCCGACCACGCGATGTTCAACCGCACCACGTCGAATCCGAGCGCCGCCATGGCTTCGAAGTCCGTCCGGTCCAGCGGCGCGACCGTCTGCAGTCCGGCTCCGTTGGAGGCGTAGTCGTTGAGCCCGTTGACGTTCGCGCCGCGCAGCAGGACCGTCCGCCCGTCGACGTCCTTGATGGCGCCGTCCTCGACGGTCAGCCGCGGAAGCGTCCAGCCGTCCGAGGCAGACGGGACCGGAGCCGCCGACACGGCCGGCGCGGCCTGGAGAGTCAGAGCCGCGAGGGCGACCATCAACAGTGCGCGCACGAGGAGCCTTCCTGTACAACCGTCCAAGTGGACGGAAGCTTAGGTCGGCACCAGGACCGAAAGGGGCGAAACCATCGAAGTTCCGCTCGCCGAGCACGTCTCGGGCCGTCCTCGGGTCACACCAGTTCGCGCTTGAGGATCTTCCCCGTGGCGGTCATCGGCAGTTGCTCCACGAAGTGCACTTCACGCGGATACTTGTAGCTCGCCATCCTCTCCTTCGACCACGCGACGAGATCTGCGGCCGAGACCTCGGTTCCGGCGGCGGGAATCACGTAGGCGCGCACTTCCTCGCCGTGCCGCTCGTGCGGGACACCGACGACGGCGGCCAGCGACACGGCGTCGTGCGTCATGAGGACTTCCTCGACCTCACGCGGGTACACGTTGAATCCGCCGCGCACGATCATGTCCTTGGCGCGGTCGACGATGTAGTAGAAGCCGTCCGAGTCCCGGCGCGCGAGGTCACCCGTGCGGAACCACCCGTCCCGCATCGCCTCCGCGGTCGCGTCGGGCCGGCCGAGGTACCCCTTCATGACGTTGTGACCGCGGATCGCGATCTCGCCCACGACGTCCGCGCCCTCGACGGTGTTCCAGTCCCGATCGACCAGACGGACTTGCACGCCCCACAGCGGGACGCCGATCGAGCCCGGACGCGGCGCCTGCTCCGGATCGCTGAACAGTGCGACCGGCGACGTCTCGGACAGCCCGTAACCCTCCAGGATCTGCACCCCGAACCGCGACGCGAACCGTTCGAGGATCTCGACCGGCAGGGCGGCGCCGCCGGAAATCGCCTTGCGGAGCTTTCCGGCGATCCGCTCGACGTCCACCGAGTCGTCGACCGCACCGAGCAGGGACCAGTACATCGTCGGTACACCCGCGAACATCGTGATCGACTCGCGTTCCATGATCTCGAGTGCGGCCCCCGCCTCGAACCGCGGCAGCAGCACCAGCGTCGCGCCCACCGAGAACCCGGCGTTCATGTTGATCGTCTGTCCGAAGGAATGGAACAGCGGCAGGGTGAGCAGATGGGTGTCCGGCGCGCTCGGCGTGCTGTCGAACAAACGGTTCGCGGCGATCGCGTTCAGCACCATGTTCGAGTGGGTGAGCTCGGCACCCTTGGGCTGACCGGTGGTGCCGCTCGTGTAGAGGATCACCGCGGTGTCCGTCGCCCCGCAGGCCGCCGCCTCGAACGTGTTCGGCTGTGCGGGAAGCACATCCGACAGAGAGGTGACACCGTCGCCGCTGCTGCCGTCGATGACGAACATGGTGTGGCACCCCTCGGCGGACCGGAAGCCCTCCCGTCCGTACTCCCCGATCGGCAACTCCGGCCCACCCTCGAAGCAGAAGTACGCCGCCGCCCCGCAGTCCTGCAGGTGGTAGGTGATCTCACGACCTTTCAGCAGGACGTTGAGCGGCACGACGACCGCACCTGCCTTGAGGATCCCGTAGTAGACGATCGGGAACCACGGCACATTCGGACACGAGATCGCGACCCGGTCGCCGGGCTCGATCCCGGACGCGACGAGGAGATTCGCTATCTGGTTCGCCAGGCCGTCGGTCTCGGCGTAGGTGAACCGGGAATCCCCCAGCACCAGTGCGTCGCGCTGCGGGTACTTGCGGGCCGAGTCTTCCAGAAACATGGACAGATTGAGCATCGAGGCGTTCTTCTCTCGGGCGGCGATCGTGACGGTCAGTGGCTCGGCGCGGGTGCGGCGCCGATCGTGGTGAGGAGTTCGTCCAGAAGTTCGGATGCGCGCGGCCATTCGCCGTAGCCGGAGGCTGGATTGAGGTGCCCCACCTCACCGAGATCGACGAGCCGACTGCCCCACGCGTGCGCCAGATCGACGACGGCCGTGAACTCGGCGAGCGGATCGTTGCGGCTCGCGGCGACGATGCTCGGGAACGGCAACGGGCTGCGCGGGACCGGGTTCCAGCCGTTGGCGTCGAGGTCGGGCAGCGTCGGATAGCCGGCGGGCAGCGGCGTAGAGAAATCCGGCGGGGTGGCCAGGAGCGCGCCCGCGACCGGGCGGTCGTGCCGAGACGCCCAGTGCACGGCGATCATCACCCCGGCGCTGTGCGCAACCAGCACGACGGGGCCGTCGATGCCGGTCAGGACGTCGTCGAGTGCGGCCACCCGTGCGTCGAGGCTGAGTCTGTCGTGCTCGAGCGGCGGAACGGTGCGGACCCTGTCCAGGCCGGCGGCCAGCAGGGTCTGCCAGTGGTCGTCGACGTGGTCACGCAAACCGGGAACTATCACGACGGTCGGGGATGCGCTGCTGCTCATGGCATTTCCTTCGAGAGATGTCGAGGTGGACGGACCGAGCGGGGACACCTGTAGGTGTCCCCGCTCGACCGGAACACGCTGTCGCAGACGGGTGACAGCGGGTCAGGCGTGCCGGGTGAAGCCGACCTGACCGCGAACACGGTTCGGCGCGTAGCCGAGCTTGGCGAGGGTCTCGTCGGCGTCCTTGTAGGTGGTGCCGATCTTGTAGATGTCGCGCGCTTCCTTGCCGGTGGCGACCTCGCGGCCGAGCTCCTTCGCCACCCGGACCAGCTGACGCACCTGCTCGGCCGAGGTGATCTTGACCTCGCCGCTCGGCGCCCACAGGTTGTCCTCGTTGCCGCACCGCGGGTGCAGGCCCATCGCGATCGCCATCGCGTTGACCGGCAGAACCGAACGCATGAGCGTCTCGAGGGTCAGGCAGGCGCCGTCCGGGACGCGATCGATGAACTGCATCATGTTGTACGGGTTGGGGCCGTCGAAGCCGCCACCGATCGCCACCCAGGTCAGATTCAACGGGCCGGTGTAGACGCCGCGACGGATCAGCCGTTCGACGGTCTCGAGCTGCGGGATCGAGGAGAGCTGGAAGTGCGGCTGGATACCGGCGGCCTGCAACCGGCGCAGGTGCTCCTCGACCCACTCGGGACCGGCGGGGACGGTCATCTCTCGGTAGGTGTGGGCCAGCTCGGCGTTCTCCAGAGAGGTGCCCTTGATGTCGCCCGGCGTCATCAACTCCATGATGTTCATCTGGCTGGTGTTGATGGCGATCGTGACCTGGTCCGGCTTCGGATCCAGCTCGGCGAGCATGTGGCGGACGTTGTCCGGAAGCCACTTCGCGTCGGCGCCGTCACCTTCCGGCGCGAAGGAGATCGAACCGCCGACCTGGAGGATCATGTCCGGCACAGCCTCCCGCAGACGCCCGAGGAGCTCGTTGAACTTGGAGAGCCGCTTCGAGCCCTTCCCGTCCTCCTCACGGACGTGGATGTGCAGCACGGTCGCGCCGGCCTCGTAGCAATCCACCGCCTGCTGGACGTGCTCGTCCATCGTGAGCGGCAGGTCCTCGGGGAAGTCCTCCACCGCCCATTCCGGACCGTACGGCGCGACGGTGATGACCAGCTTGTCCTGGTTCTCGGGGAAGAGCGCATCGTCGTGGAAATGCATTGCGTAACTCCGTTTCTGAATAGCTGAAGGGCTGAAGGAAGACTCAGAAGGGGCGGTCGCCGACGATCCCGGCGCGCTCCATCTTTCGAACTGCCGGCCAGTAGTCCTGGACCGCGTAGTGCTGCGTCGAGCGGTTGTCCCAGATCGCGACGCTGTTCTTCGTCCACCGCCAACGCACCTGATATTCCGGGATCGTGGCCTGAGTCTGCAGGTACCGCAGCAGATCTCCGGCGCCCGGCGCGTAATCGATTCCGCTCCGGACGTTCTCGGCGGTGTGGAAGTTCGTCAGATGCGTCGTGAAGCTGTTGACGAACAGGATCTTCTCCCCCGTCTCCGGATGGATGCGGACCACCGGGTGCTCCGCATCCGGGAAGCGCTCCTTCAGTTCGAGCCGCTGCTCGATCGGCAGCCGGGCGCCGAACGACGCCTCGATGCTGTGCCGCGCCCGAAGACCCTCGATCCGTTCCTTGACCCGTTCCGGCAGACGCGCGTATGCGAGCGCCATGTTCACCCAGATCGTGTCGCCGCCGACCGCCGGACCCTCCACGCAGCGCAGTACACACCCCATGGGCGGATTCACGCGCCACGTCGCATCACAGTGGTAGGCGTTCTCGAACGCTTCCGGGGCGCTGTCGAGGTCCTTGTAGATCCGGACCAGGCCGGGATGCTCGGGATCGCTTCCGACGACGGGGTGATCCTCGAGCGCGCCGAACCGCTGCGCGAGCGCCACGTGCTCGGCCCTGCTCATGTCCTGGTCACGAAAGAAGAGCACCTTGTGCTCGAGCAGACGCGATTTCAGTTCGGCGAACAGGGCGTCGTCGCGGGACACCTCCCCGAGATCGACGCCGTCAACCTCCGCGCCGATGCTGCAGGTCAAAGGTCGTGCGTCCAGGTTCGCGACGGTCGCCCCGCGACCGCGAACGCGGCTTTCGACAATGGTCATCGCTCTCTCCTGTTCATGCTCGGAAGACGGTTCAGAACGAGAAGACCGACGAGCCGATGCTGATGCCCGACTCCAGGTCTCGGTGGGCCTGTTCGGCTTCCTCGAGTGCGTAGTGCTGGTTGATCTCGATCTGGATGCGGCCGGCCGCAACGTGGCCGAACAGCTCGCCGGCGAGCTCGGCTCGCTCGGCGGGGTCGGCGATGTAGTCGGCGAGCGCCGGCCGGGTCACGAACAGTGAGCCCTTGACCGCGAGTTCCATCGCGTCGATCGGCGGGATCGGGCCCGACGCCGTACCGAAGGCCACCAGCAGACCCCGGCGCGCCAGCGAGTCGATCGACGACTGGTAGGTGGTCTGCCCGATACTGTCGTACACGACCGGCACCCCCGCACCGTCGGTGAGCTCGCGGACCCGTTCGGCAACGTTCTCCCGCTTGTAGACGATGACCTCGCCGCATCCGTGCGCGCGCGCGACCGCAGCCTTCTCGTCGCTCGACACGGTTCCGATGACGTTGATGCCCAGCAGTTTCGCCCACTGGCAGAAGATCAGACCCACGCCGCCGGCGGCCGCGTGCAGCAGGACCGTGTCGCCCGCCTTCAGCGACGGAGCGATCCGACGCAGCAGGTACGACGTGGTGAGCCCGCGCATCGTCATCGCGGCCGCGGTCTCGAACGCGATCCCGTCCGGCAGCGCGATCAGGTGCTCGGCGGGCAGGACGCGCTCGGTGCTGTACGCGCCCAGTGGGCTGCCGGTATAGGTGACCCGGTCCCCCGCCGCGAAGCCCTCCACCCCGGGGCCGACCGCCTCGACGACGCCCGCGGCCTCGACGCCCATTCCCGCCGGCAGCGGGGCCGGGTACAGCCCGGTGCGGAAGTACGTGTCGGCGAAGTTCAGCCCGACTGCCTCGTGCCGGACCCGCACCTCGCCGGGGCCGGGGTCGCCGACGTCCACCGACTCCCACTTCAGGACTTCCGGTCCACCGGTCTCGTGAAAGCGGATCGCTTTGGCCATTGACTTCTCCTTGATCGCGAATCGACGCCCAGCGGCCGGCTCATTCGAGCCGCAGGGCGGAACACCCCGAGCGGCAGGCCTTTTCGAGCCGCGGCGCCGGTGTGACTCAACTGACACGACACTATCGAGCCGGCCCCCCTCGCACATACCCTGCCGGGACATATTTCTTTCCCTTTCGGGACATAGGTGTGACGGGGGCAATATTGCGCACAGCACACCCGGACTCGACTGCGACCGGGCACACACTTACCCTTGCGGGACAGCACGACCATCCCGAGGAGGGTGATACGGGTGGCCAAGCCCCTCGCGCGATATGCGGCGCTCACCGGATATGTCGAGGTCAGCCGCATGCTGGGCATCGACCCGGTTCAGTTGCTGCGGACCGTCGGACTCGATCCGTCGAGCCTCGACCTACAGGACCGGTGGATCCCGGCAGCCTCCGTGGCACGACTACTCGAACTGTCGTCGGCCGCAGCGGGGCGCCCCGACTTCGCACTCAAGCTCGCCGAGCACCGGCGACTGTCCACGCTCGGGCCGCTCAGCGTGAGCATCCGCGAGGAGCCGGACGCCCGCAGCGCACTGCGCATGCTGATCCGGTACCAGCACATGTACAACGAGGCCCTGCACATCCGCATGAGCGAGAGGGACGGGCTGTCCGCGATCCAGGTCAGCATCGAACCCGGCGAGCCGGTGCCGGTTCGGCAATCGGTCGAACTCGCGGTCACAGTGGTGCACCAACTGCTCCGTAACCTGCTCGGAGTGCGGTGGCACCCGGTCTCCGTGTGCTTCGAGCACGGCCGGCCCGCGGACGACTCCACCCACCGGAGAATGTTCGGCACCCCGCCCACGTTCGGCAGCGACTTCAGCGGAATCGTCACCTACACAGGAGATCTGAACGAGCCGAATCGCCTGTCCGACCCCGGGCTGCGAACGTATGCCAAGCAGTTCCTCGACACCCTGTCGGAGCCCGCGGAACCCACCGTGGAGGGGCGAGTGCGCGAACTGATCGAGCTGCTGCTCCCGACCGGCCGATGCTCCATCGACCAGGTCGCCCGAAGCCTCGGCGTCGACCGGCGTACGGTCCATCGCCATCTCGCGAAGTCGGGACAGACCTTCACCACGGTGCTGGACGACACCCGGGCCGAACTGGCGAATCGAATGGTGCGCGGGAGCCGGTACTCCTTCACGGAAATTTCCGAGATGCTCGCATTCTCGACCCCGAGCAGCTTCTCGCGCTGGTTCCATCAGCAGTTCGGCGCCAGCCCCCGGGACTGGCGCAAACAGGCCGCGGCGAACGATGCCGCCCACAGCGGCTCCTGACCCCGGACGCCCGGGACGGGTGCCCGGTCGTCCACGATGTCCCGAGATGCACAGAATGACGTCCCAGTGGGGTAATTAATGCCGGCCGAGACGAGATAACGTGATGTGCGCCACCTTTTGCGGCGCGCTGTAGCGCGCACCACATCCACCCTCGACTTCGGTGAAACGAGCGCTGCCATGACCACGAACCCCGAGCCGACATCCACCCCGACGATCAGTCGCATGCAGCAAGAGGGAAGCTGGAACCCCCTGTGGGACACACTTTCCCGGTGGGATCCCGAATGGACCGAACAGTTCATGGCGATGAACGCGACACCGATCCGACGCGGGGTGTTCCCGCCGGAGTTCGTCGAGTTGCTCAGTATCGCCATCGACGCCGCGGCCACGCACATGTACGCACCGGGCGTGCGCAGGCACATCCGCGCGGCCCTCGAACTCGGCGTCACCCGCGAGCAGATTCTCACCGTGCTCCAGATGGTCAGCGTCCTGGGGATCCACGCCTGCAACCTCGGCGTGCCGATTCTCGCGGAGGAACTGGCCGCGATGGAAGCGCGCCCCTAGACCACCGCCACCGCGGCGACATCGATCCGCGAGTCCTCGATCGCCGCGCCCCCTACCAGCCCATCCGCCTCCAGGAGCCACCATGGGACTGCCCCCCACGTCCATCGAACAGCCGGCCGGAACCGTCGAATCCGACGCACCCGGTGGGACGGCCACCTCCGCGCCCCGCCGCACCCGATCCCGAAGCTATCCCTGGATCGTCGCCGGCCTGGCGTTCGCACTGCTGCTGTCGGACTACATGTCCCGCCAGGTCCTCAGCGCAGTCTTCCCGATGCTGAAAGCCGAATGGGCACTGTCCGATTCCCAGTTGGCATCGTTGACCAGCATCGTCGCGTTGATGGTCGGCCTGCTGACGTTCCCGCTCTCCGTGCTCGCCGACAGGTGGGGTCGGGTCCGCAGCCTGGTCGTCATGGCCGTGATGTGGAGCCTGGCAACGCTGTGCTGTGCGATCGCATCCAACTACGAACAGATGTTGGCCGCGCGGTTCTTCGTGGGCGTCGGCGAAGCCGCGTACGGCAGCGTGGGCATCGCGGTGGTCCTGAGCGTGTTCTCCCCACGGTTGCACTCGTCGCTCAGCGGCGCCTTCATGGCCGGTGGCTCCTTCGGTTCCGTCGTCGGCGTCTCGCTCGGTGGCGTGATCGCCGTGAATGTCGGCTGGCGATGGTCGTTCACAGCGATGGCCGTACTGGGGCTCATCCTCGCCGCGCTGTTCCGCGCGGTGGTCACCGAGTCGCGCCTCGCGAGGTACGCCGTGCACGACGAACCCGTCACTCCGTCCGGTTCCCCCGACCCGACCGCACGCGTCGTGCGCGTGCCCGTGTCCACCCTGTTCACGAACCGCGCCGTGTGGTGCGCCTACCTCGCGGGTGGCTTCCAGATGTTCACCGCAGCCGTGCTGCTGTCGTGGACCCCCAGCTTCTTCAACCGGTATTACGGGATGGCACCGGACAAGGCCGGTGCGGTAGCCGCGCTGTTCGTCCTGTTGGTCGGCACGGGAATGGTGGTGTGCGGCATGATCACCGACCGCGTGAGCCGCACCGATCCCGCGCGGAAGTGGACGACGGCCGTCATCTTCTGCACGATCGCGCTCCTCACGCTCGGCATCGGGCTCCGGCTGGGTACCGGGGCACCTCAGCTGATCCTCCTCGGCATCGGCGCCTTCTTCTCCGCCGGATGCTCGGGTCCCACGGCCGCCATGGTCGCCGGCCTCACCCACGAATCCGTCCGCTCGTCGGCACTGGGTACACTCACCATCGCCAACAATGTTCTCGGTTTGGCGTTGGGCCCCTTCGTCATCGGCATTCTTGCCGATCGACTCGGCCTTCTCGAGTCGCTGCAGCTCGCGCCCCTCTTCTACATCGCCGCCATCGTTGCACTGCTCGTAGGCAAGCGCGTCTACCCCGCGGGACTGCGCAAGCTCGTAGCGCAGAGCACAGCGTCCGCCTGACCCGACGATCGCCGAGACACACAGAGACGGAAAGGTTCTCATGACCAAGATTCACCCATCGGCCGCCGCGGCGGTCGCCGACATCCCGTCCGGGGCCACCCTGGCCGTCGGAGGGTTCGGGCTGTGCGGCATTCCGGACGTCCTGATCGCTGCCCTCGCGGCCGGCGCGGAAACCGCGTTCGAGGTGTTCTCCAACAACTGCGGAACCGACGGGCACGGTCTGGGGATCCTCCTCGAGACAGGCAGGATTCGACGTGTCACGGCGTCGTACGTCGGGGAGAACCGGGAGTTCGCGCGCCAATACCTGTCGGGGGAACTCGAGGTGGTGCTGACCCCGCAGGGCACACTCGCCGAGAAGTTGCGCGCCGGCGGGGCGGGGATACCGGCCTTCTTCACACCGTCGGGCGTCGGCACCCTCATCTCCGAGGGCGGCCTGCCGTGGCGCTACGCGCCCGACGGCTCGGTGGCCCTCGCGTCCCCGCCCAAGGAGGTGCGCGCGTTCGGTGGTCGCGACTACGTGCTGGAGGAGTCGATCACCGCCGACTTCTCGCTGGTGCACGCGATGGTCGCGGACACCGCCGGCAACCTGGTCTTCAACAAGGCCGCGATGAACTTCAACCCGCTGGCCGCGATGGCCGGCCGAGTGTGCATCGCCCAGGCCGAGGTGATCGTCGAGGCCGGCGAACTCGATCCGGAGCAGGTGCATCTGCCGGGAATCTTCGTCGACCGGATCGTCCATATCGGACAGCAGGACAAGAAGATCGAGAAGCGGACCGTCTCGGCCGCGAAGGAGGGCACCCGATGACCGCGGTGGTGGAGACCGTCGGCTGGACGCGCGAGCAGATGGCCGCGCGGGCCGCGTTGGAACTGGCGTCGGGCGAGTACGTCAACCTGGGAATCGGCCTGCCCACGCTGATTCCGAACCATCTGCCGGGCGGCGTCGAGGTGACGCTGCACAGCGAGAACGGCATCCTCGGCACTGGTGCGTACCCGACCGAGGCCGAGGTGGACCCGGATCTGATCAACGCCGGCAAGGAGACCGTGACCGTCGACGCCGGTGCGTCGTTCTTCGACTCCGCCACCAGTTTCGGGATGATCCGCGGCGGCCACATCGACACGGCGGTGCTGGGCGGGATGCAGGTGTCCGCCACCGGCGACCTCGCGAACTGGATGGTGCCGGGCAAGATGGTCAAGGGCATGGGCGGCGCGATGGACCTGGTGCACGGCGCCCGCAAGGTGATCGTGCTCATGGAGCACACCGACAAGGCCGGGGCGTCGAAGATCGTCGAACGCTGCACCCTCCCCCTCACCGGGCGCGCGGTGGTCGACCGCATCATCACCGATCTCGCAGTGATCGACGTAACCGACACCGGTCTGGTCCTTCGGGAATGCGCTCCGGGAGTGACCGAGGACGCGGTCCGCGCGGCGACCGACGCCGTCCTGCTCTGACGCGCGGGGGTGGGCTGCACACGGATGCAGCCCACCCTGCCGTCAGCTGGTGGCGCGGCTACGCATCGCGTCCACGAACACGCCGGGAATCTCCGCAGGCGTGCGCGCGACGTGACTGGTTCCGCCCGTGGCGGCCGAGATCTTCTGCAGCACAGCCGCATCGGCATCCTCGGTGATGCCGATGGTGACGATGATGACCGGGCGTGCCGGGTCCTGCTCCCGCTTCAACGTGGCGAGCAGTTCGTCGAGCGAGATCGTCGACGGGTCCTCGTTGGCGCCGTCGGTGAGCAGGATGACGCTGTTGATCGCGGCCGGATCGTAGCCCTCCTTGACCTTCCGGAAGGCGGCGAGCGTCGTGTCGTACAGTCCGGTGCCGCCCTTGACGAGCGAGGGCAGCGTGCGGACGGCATCGGTCAGGCGCTGCCGGTGGCTGACCCCGTCGACCGTCTCGTCGAGGCGGCGGATCGGGGCGAGTTCCTTGTAGTCCTGCGAGCCCCCACCCAACCCGATCGAGAACGCCCACAGACCCAGTTGCGCGTTGTCGGGGAACAGTCGGGCGCCCGTCTCGCTGGCCTGGACCGTCAGCGCGATCCGAGTCTCCGGGCCGGCCTGCTCGGCCATCGAACCCGAGACGTCCTCCACCACGAGCGCGCGGGACGGCAACGCCAGCACCGCATACCGTCGGAGAACCTGAGCCGTCTCCGTCGGATCCTCCACGGTCAGCACCGCGACATCCCCCACGCCGCGGCCGGCGTCGAGCGGAGCCCGGTCCGGGGCGCGGAACCCGCGCTGCGCCAACGCGGCCCGGCCCGCGTCGGATCCCATCACCTCGGCCAGCGCGACGCCCGCACTGCGGGCGTCGTCGTGCTCGGACCCCGGCGCGGTGGCAACGACCGGATAGTCGAGGAACACCGCACCCGAGTTCGGAGTGGTCGCCTCGAGGCGCACCGCCGAGTCGCCCGCGTTCTGTCCCGCCACCTGCTGCTCGGTGGCGATGGCGATCCCGCCGTCCGATGCCACCGCCGCGAGCCGCGCGGCCGGGTCGGTCTGATGCATGTTGGCGGCCTGCGCCTGGGCGAGCGGAACCAGCGCTCCGGGCACCGCGTCGCCCGGGACGGTGCCGGCGGCGGACTCGGACAGCGCACCGACGATGGGGGCACCCGAGACGGTGCTGGTGAGCGGGTCGCCGATCCGCAGACCCTGCAGCTGCAGAGCGCTCAGCCAAGTTGCGAAGAACGGCATGTCGCCCTCGCGCGCCGCGATGACGACCGGCGTCGTGGCGATCGACGGGGCCGCGACGTCGAAGAGTGTGCCGGTTCCGCTGCTCGCCTTCGCGACCCACTGCGTCGAATCCGGAATCCACAGGTCCGGCCCCGACTGTTGACCGGGCGACCCGAGCGGTTCCATGCCGGACGCGGCCTCGATCCGGAAGCTGCGGCAGCCGAGGTCCTCCGCCGATGTCGCCGAAGTCACCTCGGTGAGCACCGGCGAGATCGACGGGTCGGCGGCCACCACGAACTCGGTGACCGAATCGCATCCGCCGCCGGCGACGGCGTCCACCGCGAAGTACGCCCCCACACCCACGACGACCACCGCAGCGAGGCCGATCGCCCCGTACTTCACCGACGGCGACGCCGCCGCGGTGGATTTCGCGCGCGGCGCGCTGTGACGACCGGCCATGTCTTCGAGACCTCCGTAGGGATCGCGTTCCGGCCGGGCCGCCGGTCGCGTTGTGCGGGTTCCGCCGAATCAGGCGTAGAGAGTGACGAACTTCTGCAGCGAGCCCTCGATGTCGCCGCGCAGCGCCTTGGCCACGCCCGACCCGATGGGTCCGAACAGGGGTGCGCCGCCGAGGTCGATGTCGAGCGCGACGACGGCGCCCACCGTGGACGGTTCGACGCTGAGGACGAGGCCGAGCTTCACGCCACCCTTGCCGTCGCCCTTCAGGACCAGGCTCCGCGGCGGGTTGTACTGCTTGAGCGTCCACGTCACGCGATTTCGCAGGCCTTTGACCGTGACGACCGAACTGACGACGGTGCCGGTGCTCAATTCCGCGGGCAGATCGCTACGCCAGCCCTCGTGGATGCTGAGCCACTGCTCGAACTCGGTGAGGTCCGACGCCCGGTCCCACGCGTCCTCGGGGCTCATCGGCACGTCGACGGACACCTTCAGCTTGGCCATTGTCGGATCGTAACCAAAAGGTGACGTAGACGACAGTGCGCCCCGTGACGCGGCTGCGTCACGGGGCGCCCCGGGAAGCCCGGACGGCCGCTAGTGGGCCACGGCCTTCTCGACGCCGACACCGGTGAGGGAGCGGACCTCCATCTCGGCCTGCTTGAACGGATCTTCGAGCTTGTTCCGTCCCACCCAGGTACCGACGATGCCGAGCGCGAACGCCAGCGGGATCGACACGATGCCGGGGTTGGCCAGCGGGAACCAGGCGAAGTCGACGTTCGGGAACATCGACGTCTTGGCGCCGGAGACGGCCGGCGAGAAGACGATGAGCACCAGGCAGCTGATCAGGCCGCCGTAGATGCTGAACAGCGCGCCGGTGGTGTTGAACTTCTTCCAGAACAGCGAGTACAGCAGCGTCGGCAGGTTCGCCGACGCGGCGACGGCGAACGCGAGCGCGACGAGGAACGCGATGTTCTGTCCCATCGCGAGGATGCCGAGGACGATCGCAACGATGCCGATGACGACCACGGTGATCCGCGAGACCCGGACCTGCTCCTCCTCCGACGCCTTGCCGCGCTTGATGACGCTGGCGTAGATGTCGTGGGCGAACGACGCCGACGCGGTGATCGCCAAGCCGGCGACGACCGCGAGGATCGTCGCGAACGCGACCGCCGAGATGATGCCCAGGAAGATCGTGCCGCCCAGTTCGAACGCCAGCAGCGGCGCCGCCGAGTTCTCCTTGCCGGGAGCGGCCAGGATCGTATCGGGGCCGACCATCTTCGCGGCGCCGTAACCGAGGACGAGCGTGAACAGGTAGAACGCGCCGATCAATCCGATCGCCCACGTCACCGAGCGGCGGGCCTCCTTGGCGGTGGGCACCGTGTAGAAGCGCATGAGCACGTGCGGCAGGCCCGCGGTGCCGAGGACCAGGGCGATACCGAGCGAGACGAAGTCCAGCCGCGACATGTCGCTGATCCCGTACTTGGCGCCCGGTGCGAGCACGTCGCGCCCGGCGACGGCCTCGTTGGCGGAGCCGTTGACCATGTTCTGCGCGTCGGCCAGCAGCTGCGAGAAGTTGCCCTTCACCGCGAACAGCACCAGGACGAACATGATGCCGGCGCCCGCGATGAGCAGGACGGCCTTGACCATCTGCACGTACGTGGTGCCCTTCATGCCGCCGATCAGCACGTAGACGATCATCAGCACACCGACGACCGCGACGACGATCGCCTGTCCCGCGAAGTCCTTGATGTTCAGCAACAGCGCGACCAGGCCGCCCGCACCGGCCATCTGCGCGAGCAGGTAGAACAGCGAGACGACCAGCGTCGACAATGCCGCCGCCATCCGCACCGGACGCTGCTTCAGCCGGAAGCTCAGAACGTCGGCCATCGTGAATCGTCCTGTGTTGCGAAGCAGTTCGGCCACCAACAGCAGCGCGACGAGCCACGCGACGAGGAACCCGATCGAGTACAGGAACCCGTCGTATCCGTACACCGCGATGGCGCCGGCGATACCGAGGAACGACGCCGCCGACAGGTAGTCACCGGCGATGGCGAAACCGTTCTGCGGGCCGGAGAACTGGCCGCCGCCGGTGTAGAAGTCCGACGCCTTCTTCGTCGATTTGCTGGCCCGGATCACCAGGGTCATGGTGCCGACGACGAACGCGACGAAGATCGCGATGTTGAACAGCGGATTGCCGACATCCGTTGCCGGAGCGGACTGTGCGAGCGTGGTGATCACCGGGCCGGTCCTTCCAGTTCCTCGCGGATCGCCGACGACCGCGGATCGAGTTCACGGTTCGCGAACTTCACGTACAGGGCGGTGATGACGAACGTCGTCACGAACTGGCCGAGACCGAGCACGATTCCGAGGTTGACGTTGCCGAACACCTTGGTGGCCATGAAGTCCGGCGCGTACGTCGCGAGCAGGACGTAGCCGGCGTACCACGTGAGGAAGAACGCGGTCATCGGAAAGACGAAGCGCCGCAGCCGGTGCCGGAGTTCCTGGAACTCCGGGCTCGCCTGCATGTCGAGGAACGCCTGCGCGTCGGGCGTGGGCCGCTGCGGCGGCGCTCCCGAGCCGAGGTCGGTGGTGGTCATGATCGGGCTCCTCCGATGGCGGGCGACGGGCGTCGCGGGGTGTGCGAAGCGACGCTAGTGAGAGCCAGATCACAGGAGAAGGGTGTGGTGCCAGTCACACGCCGAGCTGTCGACGCGTGCGCCGAACGGTAGCCGCCACACGACGAACGGTCGGCTCCCGAACCCTGCGACCGAGCGAACGAACGACCCGATTTCCACACTCACTGACACCGTGTCCAGTTAGTCTGACGCCTGTCATCGAGACGCATGACGTGCCGGTCGACTCTCAGCGAGGAGTGGATATGGGTTTCTCTCTCGTGATCTCCAACGGGACAGTGGTGGACGGGACCGGCGGTGAACCCTTCGTCGCCGACGTCGGGGTCCGGGACGGCTCGATCGTGGCCGTCACCCCGGGAGGCGAACTCGCCGATGCGGACGCCGACGAGGTGATCGACGCGACCGGACTGCTCGTCACCCCGGGGTTCGTCGACATCCACACCCACTACGACGGCCAGGTCACGTGGGACCCGATGCTCACGCCCAGCTGCTGGCACGGTGTCACCACCGCGGTGATGGGCAACTGCGGCGTGGGATTCGCTCCGGTGGCCGACGCCGACCGCGAATGGCTGATCGGCCTCATGGAAGGCGTCGAGGACATTCCCGGTGCCGCGCTGTCCGCCGGGATCCGCTGGGGCTGGCAGTCCTTCCCGCAGTACCTCGACGCGCTCGACCGGCTGCCGCTGGCCATCGACGTGGGCACGCACGTGCCGCACGGAGCCGTGCGGGCGTACGTGATGGGCGAGCGCGGTGCCCGCAACGAGGCGGCGTCGGCCGAGGACATCGCGCTGATGGCCAAGCTGGTCCGTGAGGGCGTCGAGGCCGGGGCCCTCGGCTTCTCGACGTCACGCACCATCGTGCACCGGGCGATCGACGGGGAACCGGTACCGGGAACCTTCGCTGCCGAGGACGAACTGTTCGGCGTCGGGCAGGCGCTGGCCGCCGCCGGAACCGGGGTGTTCGAACTGGCACCGGCCGGCATCATGGGCGAGGACCTGGCGGCCCCCGACCGCGAACTCGACTGGATGCTGCGGTTGGCCGAACTCACCGGGCGGACAGTGTGTTTCGGCCTGATGCAGCACGACAACGTGCCGAACGACTGGAAGCGACTGCTCGACGCCGCTGCCGCCGCGTACGAGGCCGGAATTCCCCTGCGCCCGCAGGTCCCGGCGCGCCCGCTGGGCCTGCTGACCGGCTTGCAGACGTTCAACGCCTTCCACACCCGGCCGACGTACCTCGCGGCCGCCGCGCGCGCCGACGGCGACCTCGACGCCCTGGTGGCCGCGCTGCGTGACCCGGCGACCCGGCGCGCGATCCTCGACGAACCCGATTCGCCCGACAATCGGATGCCGTACCTGAGCAGACTCGACCGGACGTTCGATCTCGGCCACCCGCCGCGGTACGAACCCGATCCCGACACCAGCCTCGCCCGCGAGGCCGAGCGCGCCGGGCGGGATCCGTTCGCGTACGCCTACGACCTCATGCTCACCGACGGGGGCCGCGCGTTGTTCTTCCGGCCGCTGCTGGGGTACTCGGACTTCACGCTCGACCCGACCCGGGAGATGCTGATGCATCCCGCGACTGCGATCGGCCTCGGCGACGGCGGCGCGCACGTGGGAGCCATCTGCGACGCGTCGAACACCACGTTCATGCTGACGCACTGGGCGCGCGACCGCAGTCGCGGCGACCTGATCCCGCTGGCGACCGCGGTCCGGAAGATGACCCTCGACACCGCGACGATCTACGGACTCGGCGATCGCGGCGTGATCGCCGAGGGCAAGAAGGCCGATCTCAACGTGATCGATTTCGAACGGCTGCAGCTGCAGTCGCCGACGATGGTGCACGACCTGCCGGGCGGCGCCCGGCGCCTGCTGCAGGGCGCCGACGGCTACCGCGCGACGATCGTCTCCGGTCGGGTGGTGCTCCGCGACGGCGTCGACACCGGGGCCCGCCCCGGCGCCCTGATCCGCGGCTCACGCTGAGAGCTGCCCTCACGTCGCGGGCCGCGGGTTCACCACCACGCGTTCGCGGCCCGGACCGGGCGACCGGTGGGCGCGGCGTCGGACCGCTCGAGATACAGCAGCCCGTCCCGCTCCTCGGTCGTCCAGGAGCGGATCGGCAGCAGCTTGGGTGACCCGCCGACGCACTTGCCCTTGCCGTTCCAGCGCCACCGGTGGGCGGGGCAGTCGATGGTGTCCCCCACGACCCGGCCCTTGCTGAGATCGGCGCCCATGTGGGGGCAGCGGGAATCGAGGACGTTGATGCCGCCCGCCCGGTCGGAGTAGACGACGAGATCGGTGTCGAATGCCCGGACGGCGTGGGGCTTTCCGTCGCGGTAGTCGTCGGCGGTTCCGAGGCAGTGCCAATCCGACACGGGGTCTCCTTCTTCCGGGCGTGAGCGCGGGCAGCACACGCAGACCCGTCACGTTCGCCGATACCGGCGACGGGCGTCAATCGCCGGACCCACCTACCGGAACCCGGATCACGTCGATCGCAGGTCGTCCTCGCGGTCGCGGCCCATGCCCAGTCGTTCCGGCGCGTGCATGCGGGTGAAGATCCGGCCCACGTCGCGAGGGATCTGCCGCCGGGTGGCGAGGCTGACCGACACCATCGCCGCGAACGACAGCGGGACGCTGACCGCGGCCGGGTAGCCGATGAGCACGGACGGCCAACCGTTCCAGAGGTTCTCGGAGGGGACGCCGAGCACCGCGAGCAGGGCCGCTCCCCCGCCGGTCACCAGCCCGACGACGAGACCGGCCGTCGCTCCTGCGGCAGTGAGTCCGCGCCACCAGATCCCGAGGACCAGCAGAGGGCACAACGTCGAGGCCGCGACCGCGAACACCAACCCGACAGACCGGGACAGGTCGAGCGACGCGGCCCCGAGCGCCAGGATCAGCGGTACCGCTCCGGCGAGGACCGCGGCGACCCGGAAGTCCCGGACCCGACCGCGCAGCACGTCGGTGCTGAGGACACCGGCGATGCTCACCAACAGCCCCGACGACGTGGACAGGAACGCCGCGATGGCGCCGGCCGCGACCAGCGCGGCGAGCAGTTGGCCGCCCCACCCGGAGAACACCGAGACCGGGAGCAGCAGGACGGCCGCGTCCGACGTGCCCGTGATGAGCAACTGCGGGACGTACAGTCGCGCGAACACCCCGAGCAGGACCGGGAACAGGTAGAACACGCCCACCAGAGCGATCACGACCAGTGACGTCAGGCGGGCCGCGCGCCCGTCCGGGTTGGTGTAGAAGCGCACGAGGACGTGCGGCAGACCCATCGCGCCGAGGAACGTCGCGAGCATCAGCGAGTACACCTGGAACATCGGGTGCGGACCGCCGAAACCGCCACCCGGATCGGCCCACCCGGCGCCGTCGGCGGGAGCGCCGGCCACCACCGGGACCGGTGATCCCGCGGGCAGCACCAGCGTCGTTCCCTTCCCCAGTTCGTGCCGGCCCGCGCCGAGTCGGACGTCGCCCGACACCGCTCGGTCGTCGAGTCGTCCGTGCACCGTCACGTCGGTCGCGACGGCGACCTGCACCACGACGTCGGTGGTGACGTCCACCGACGTCTGCGTCGCGACGGTGGGCGGGGCGGGTGCTCCCACCGACTGCTGGTCGGCGAAGAAGTGCCCGGCCAGCACCAGCGCGGGAACGGCGACGGCCGTCAGCTTGAGCCAGTACTGGAACCCCTGGACGAACGTGATCGACCGCATGCCGCCGCCCACGACGTTGCCGATCACGATGATCCCGACCACGACGATGCCCACCCAGCCGGGCACGCCCAGCAAGATGTTCAGCGTCAGACCCGCGCCCTGGAGCTGCGGCACCATGTACAGCCCGCACACCAGCGCCACCACGATCATCGCGACACGGCGTACCCGCACGGAACCGAGCCGGAATTCCGCGAAATCGGGGACGGTGTACGCGCCGGAGCGGCGCAGGGGCGCCGCGACGAACAGCAGCAGCCCGAGGTAACCGGCGGTGAACCCGATCGGATACCACAGCGCGTCCGCACCGTACTTCGCGATGAGGCCGGCGACACCGAGAAACGAGGCGGCCGAGAGGTACTCACCCGAGATCGCCGCCGCGTTCCACCGCGGCCCGACACTGCGCGACGCCACCAGGAAGTCGGAGGTGGTGCGCGCCAGACGCACCCCGTAGATCCCGATGCCGACGGTCGCGACGGCCGCGGCGACGAGCGCGAACACCGTCAGGAGGGGAATGGGCTGTCCGGTCATCGGCGCCGCCTCAGTCGTCGACCAGGTCGGCGAAGTCCTGTTCGTTGCGCTCTGCCGCGCGGATGTAGAACCAGCCCGCCCCCAACAGAATCGGCAGCGGGACGCTCACCGCGAGCAGCCACGGCAGACGGACCCCGAAGACCACGACGTCGGCGACGTCGGGGAACACGAGCAGCAGGACGGGCACCACCGCGAACAGCAACCCGACTGCCGCCGCGACCCGCGCGGCGAGGCTCAGCTGGGCCCGGACGAGCCCGCGGATCATCGCGTCGCCGATCTCCGTCTGCTCCTGCACTTCCACGCGGGTGCGCACCATCCGGGCGCCGCGCCGCTTGGCGAGCACCACCCGTTCGCGGGCGGGCGGAACGGCACCCGGCGACGTCACCTCGACGTCCAGTTCTGACGCGGACCGCGGATGAGTTTGTCCTTCAGTTCCCGGGTGTGCCGACGACTCACCGGCAACTCCACCGACGGCGCGGTGCCCTGCGGACGCAGGCACACCACGAGCCCGGAGCCGACGCTGCGGATGCCGGTCACCTCGGCGAGCGACACGAGGTACGAGCGGTGTACCCGCAGGAACCCGGCATCGGCCCAGCGACTCTCGAGCGACGAGATGGGGATGCGTACGAGGTGCGATCCGGTGCCGGTGTGCAGGCGCGCGTAGTCGCCGTCGGCCTCCACCCACTTGACCGTCGACCGCGGCACCAGTGTCGTCACACCGCCGAGTTCGACGGGGATCACCTCGTCGGCCGACGAGTCGTCGTCGGCGTCGTCCTTCGCTCGGCGTCGACGCTCGACGATCCGGCGCACCGACTCCGCGAGCCGCTCCTCGCGCAGCGGCTTGAGCAGATAGTCGACGGCACCGAGGTCGAACGCCGCGACGGCCCGGTCCTCGTGCGCGGTCACGAACACCACCGACGGCGGGTTCGCGAACTGAGTGAGGATCCCCGCCAGCTCCAGACCGTCGAGCCCGGGCATGTTGATGTCGAGGAAGACCGCATCGATGCCGCCGTCCCGCAGGATGCGCAGCGCGGTGGTGGCGTCTCCCGCGGTGAGGATCTCCCCGATCTCGTCGCGGGCACGGAGCAGAAAAGCCAGCTCGTCGAGGGCAGGTCGCTCGTCGTCGACTGCCAGCACGGTCAGGAGGCCGTCAAAGGGCCGGTCAGAGATCTCGTTCACAACGGATCCATCGTGCCATGTCGCGGGGACCCTCCGGACCGGACAGGCCGACGGCCCGTCAGGCCCGGATGCCGGGACGGAACTTGGGGACCCGCATGCTGACCTTGGTCCCGGCGCCGGGGGCCGTTTCCACCACCAATCCGTAGTCGTTGCCGAATGCGGCGCGGAGCCGGTCGTCGACGTTCGCCAGGCCCACGTGCGCGGCCTCCGATGCGCTCGGCCCGCCGGTCCCGGACGCGACCGCGTCGAGTTCCCCCGACCGGAGCAGTTCCGGGTCCATGCCCACGCCGTCGTCCTCGACGCTGATGACGCAGTCCGGCCCGGCGTCGGACGCCACGATCGAGACGGTGCCGCCGGCCGACTTGCCGGACAGCCCGTGCCGGACCGCGTTCTCGACCAGCGGCTGCAGCGCGAGGAAGGGCAGCACGACGCTGAGCACCTCGGGCGCCACCTGGAGCCGCACCTGCAAGTTGTCCCCGAAGCGGGCCCGCTCGAGCGTCAGATAGCGGTCGATGTTGCGCAACTCGTCCGCCAGCACGGTGTACTCGCCGGCGGACCGGAACGAGTAGCGGGTGAAGTCGGCGAACTCGAGGACCAGTTCCCGCGCCCGTTCCGGGTCGGTGCGCACGAACGACGCGATCGTGCCGAGCGCGTTGTAGATGAAGTGCGGGCTGATCTGCGCCCGCAACGCCCGTACCTCGGCGCGGTCGAGCCGCGCACGGGACGAGTCGAGCTCGGCCAGCTCGAGCTGACCGCACGCGTACCGGGCGACCTCGGTGAGCGCGCCCAGCATCGCCGGCCCCGGTTCGGTGGTGGTGACGACGGCGAGCGCACCCACGACGCCGGTCCCCTCGATCAGCAGCGGTTGCGCGACGAGGGCTCGTACGTCGTGGTCGCCGGTGCCGCGCTCGAGATCACCGTGGCCGACCAGGACGCGCCGGCCGTCGTCGATCGCGCGTCCGGCCACGGCCGTCACCTGCGCCGACAGCCCCTCGTGCGGTCCCGTCCACGCCAGCAGACCGCCGTCCGGTCCCAGGATCGCGAGCGACTGTGCCCCGGTCAGCACCCGCAGATGCGGCGCCGCCTCCCGCGCCGACGTCTCGTCGAGGCCGCGGCGCAGCGGACGTGCGGCCAGCGACGCGGTGTGCAGTGTGTCGTGCACGGCGCGTTCGGCGGGCGTGGTGAGCACGCGGCGCGTCCGCATCGCGACATAGGTCAGCGACACCGCGACCGCGACGACGATCGCGGTCCAGACGAGCGGGCTCACCGTGGCGCCTGCCCCACGCACGTGGAGCTCGCGGGGACCCCGGCGAACCGGTCCGAGATCCACTCCACGGCACCGGGCAGTGCCTTCGCGTCGGCGTGCACGTCGTCGGGGCGATAACGCAGTTCGACGACGTCACCCTGCCCGCACGCACGGCCCACGGCCGCGGTGGTCCAGTCGGGGCGGATCAGGTTGTCCCGCCCGGCGACCACCACGAGCAGCGGACCGGACGCCGGCTGCTGCGGCAGAGCGTCCGCGGTGAGCCACTCGCGCATCCGCGCGACGTCTTCGTCGCTGCGCGGCAACGTGTCCGCCGGCGTGAGATTCAACGCGACCGACAGCTTGCGCGACGCGAGGGCACCCGTGCACGACCGGATCACGTCACGGTTGTCGGCGAGCGGGCCGCGGATGTAGGCACTGGCATCCAGGTCGGGATGCGAGACCGCGAGACCGTCGAGCAGCATGGGCAGGAAGATCTGTTGCGGAACATCGAGATTCGGTGGGCCGTCCGACACGATGGGGCTGAGGTCTGCGGGCGGCGACAGGCTGGCGGCTCCGACGAACTCGAGGCCGTCGCCGTACCGACCGGCGCGTTCGGCGGCCGCCCACGCCGCCTGGCCGCCCTGCGACACCCCGATCGCCGCCCAGCGGGTCGACGCATCGGGCACGAGGGTGCGCGCGGCACGGACCGCGTCGATCAGGTTGTAGCCCGCGGTGATCGGTTCGAGGTAGGGGTGCGGGCCGTCGGTGCCGAGGCCCTCGTAGTCGGTGACCGCGACGACGTAGCCGCGGGCCAGCAGGTCACGCACCAGCCCGGCCGAACCCAGCAGGTTGCCGTGCCGCGACGGCGCACAGTCGTCGAGCAGTCCGGTGGTGGGGTGGCCGACGGTGACGACCGGCCACCCGCCCGCGGGCGCCCGGCCGGGCGGCACGAACACCGTGCCCGACACCTCGGTGCCGCGCCCGTCGATGCCGGACGTCGACCGGTACAGGATCTTCTGCCCCGACAACCCTTCGCCGGTGAAGGGTTCGGCGGCGGTGACCAGGCCGCGCTCGGCGGGGTCGGGCGCCGCCACGGATTGCGAGGTCTGCGTAGCAGTTGTCCGCGGCGTCCGGTCGTCGGCCGTGGCGGAGCAGCCCACCAACGCGGCCGCGCACAGCAGCACCGCGAGCAACGCACCGGTTCGAGTCACGGATCGATTGTGCCCGTCACGACCCCGACTCAGCCACGACGACGCCGCACCCGCTGTTCGGCGGCCGCTTCCTCGATGTCGCGGGACTCCAGTTCGGCGCGCAGCACCTCGTCGTCGAGCACACCCTCGTCACGGGCGGCGATCAGCGCCGTGCGCTGGGTCTGCAGGACCCGGCGCCGCACCGAGTCGAACAGCGCCCCCGCCTGCTTCAACGTGATGTCGTTGCCGTCGTCGTCGCCCTCTGCCTCCTCCACCTGAGCCTGCGCGCGGACCGACATCCGCACCCGGTCGAGCGCGCGCACGAACTGCTCCGGGTCGGCGCCGGCGGGCGGGTCGGCCGCCACCTCGGCGAGCGCCCGGTCCGCGGCGTCCGCGGCGATCCGGCGGGCGAGCAGCGTCTGCTGGTGGGCCCGCTCGAGTTCGGCGGGATCGGCGACGTCGAGTCGGCGGATCATGAACGGGATGGTGGCGCCCTGGATCAGCAGCGTGCCGACCGCGACCACGAACGCGATCGCCTGGATGACGCCGCGTCCGGGGAACGGATCACCGGCCGCGGTGAGCACCGGGATACCGCCCGCCGCGGCGAGGGTGACGACTCCGCGCATGCCCGCCCACGACACCACCAGTTTCTGACGCCAGTTCAGGGTCGGCCCGGTGGACCCGGTGCGACGCGGGGCGAACCGCAGGTGCGTCGGACCCCAGTTGAGGAACACCCAGATCGGCCGGACCAGGATCACGACCGCCAACACCGCGAATCCGTAGGCGAAGATGTGGTGGACCGGCAGTCCCTCGTCCGCGACGTCCTCGATCACGAACTTCAACTGCAGTCCCATGTACGCGAACACGAACATCTCGAGCAGCAGGTCGAGGGTCGTCCACAGCGACCGTTCCTGTAGCCGGGTGGGAATCGAGACGTTGGTCGCGTGATGGCCCATCACGAATCCGGCGACGACGACCGCGAGCACGCCCGAGGTGTCGAGCGACTCCGCCGCGAGGTATGCGGCGAACGGCAGCACCAGTCCCAGAACGGTTTCGAGTGGCGAGTCGTACATGCGGGCCCGCACCCAGCGCACGACCGTGGCCATCACGACACCGACGCCCACGCCGCCGGCCACCTCGTACAGGAAGAACAGCACCGGCTGCTCGACGACGACCCGGGTGCCCGCGACGGCGGCGACGCTCACCGTGAACAGGGTGAGCGCGGTCGCGTCGTTGAGCAGTCCCTCACCGGTGAGGATCGCCAGGACGCGTTTGGGCAACCCGAGTTTTCGGCCCACACTGACCGCGCTGACGGCATCCGTCGGGGAGACCACCGCGCCGAGGACGAGCGCGGCACCGAGCGTGAACTCGGGCACCAGCCAGTTCGCGAAGAACCCGACGGCGAACGCCGTCACCAGCACCAGCCCGACGCCGAAACGGAGGATCGAGGCGAAGTTGCGGCGCAGGCTGGCCATCGAGAAATCGAGCGCCGCCGAGTACAGCAGTGGCGGCAACACGACACCGAGGATGATCTCGGGATCGAGTTCGAGCCGCGGCATCCCCGGAATGAAGGACGCCGCCGACCCGAACGCGACGAGCACGAGCGGAACCTGCAGGTCCCGCCGCTTCGCCAGGCTCGTCACCGCGATGGCGACGATCATGACGAGCAGTACGAGTGTCAGATGCACCCGTCGATTGTGCAGCCGACTACACCGAGACGGGCAGCCGACTCACACGGCTACTCCTTCGGCGGCACGACCTTCTTGGCAGCCTCGGCCGCCTTGTCGATCTTGTCGCTGTACTTGCCGCCGGTCTTGTCGTCGGCGAGGTCCGCAGCCTTGTCGATGACGCCCTGCACCTTGTCGGAGTGCTCGGCGGCGAGTTCCTGACCCTTGTTGACCAGGCCCTTGACTGAATCCATGAATCCCATGGACACATTCTCCCCCAAATCACGCGGGGAGACCGGTGCGTCAGGCCGGGCCGGGGACGGGCAGCGCACTCGAACCGTCGGCAGCCCGCGCCCACCGCGGCAGGATGAAGACGCCCTCCGCCTCGACGCAGACACCGTCGGGACCGGCCAGGTGTCCGGTGACGAACGTCTTGACCCCCTCGATGCGGTCCACGCACGCCTCGAGGTGCAGCTTCCCGAGCGGGGTGGGCTTGCGGTAGCGGAGTGTCAGTGTGCCGGTCATACCGGGCGCGCCGCCGTGCTCGGCGGCCTCGCCGAGCACCTGGTCGAGCAGCAGCGCCGAGATGCCGCCGTGCGTGAGCCCGGCCGGCCCCTCGTACTGCATCCCCAGTTCGACGTCCGCCCACACGCGCCCGTCCGGTTCCCGCTGGATCCGCAGCGGCGGCGCCACCGCGTTGCGCAGCCCGACCACGGCGTTCCCCCATGCCCGCCGGTTGCCCGCCGCGTTCCACCGGACCCCGTACGGCTGCGGGCGGGTCCTTTTGGACAGCAGCGCCTTCGCGGCCTCGAGGTGTTCCCGCGCCTGCCGGATGTCGTCGTCGTCGGACTCGGTCGACAGCGCGAGTTCGACCAGGTCCCGGACGCTCCCGGTGAGGTCGCCGTAGAACTCCGCCTCCCGCGCGATCTCCTCGTCCGTCAGGTCCTCGAAGACGTACAGACCCTGCTTGCTGTCGACCGATTCCGTCACCAACGCCTCATTCCCGCATGCAATCGATGTGCATCATGCACGTGACGTGGACAATACCGAGGGCTGCGTCACACCATCTCGGCGCACCAGCGTGCGGAGCTGGCCGACGGGATCCGGTCGTGGCGGCCGGCGGGAACGATGCTCGGGAGCAGCACCTGCCACATCTCGTCGACGCGCCCGTCGAGATCGGAGAACCAGGTGCGCACCCGCGATACCAACTGGGCCCCGGTGATCGCACCGATGAGGTGGCGTCCGAGGACCGCGGGGGCCACCCGGTCGCTGATGTCGCCCTGCTCGACGGCCCGCGCCGCCAGACGCGTCGCCCAGTCCGTCCACGGCTGGAACGGGTCCGTCGGTGCGTCACCGAGAGCATCGGTCACACCGAGTTCCACGGTGAGGCGGATCCCGGCACGTACGAGGGGGTTACTCGTCTGGCGCGCCATCTCGTGGCACAGCATCACCATCTGCTCGAGCGCCGACGCATCGGTGGCCGCGATGGCCTCGATCGAACGTTCGGCAAGGCGGTGCTGCTCACGGATGATGTGCCGGGCCAGGCCGTCCTTGGATCCGAAGTGGAAGTAGAGCGCACCCTTGGTGATTCGGGCGCTCTCCACGATCTCCTCGACCCGCGCGCCGTAGTAGCCGACGCGGTCGAAGACCTCCGATGCCCGGAGCACGATGAGCTGTCGGGTCGCGACGGCACGCGCCTGTCGTGCCACTGCCTACCTCCACAGAGTCCCCGGGGAGCCGACGGGTGATCGGTCGCTCGGGACCGTACCACTCGACACGTGTCCATGCACCTGCCCACCCCGCGGGGCGTGGGCGGTCAGTGCACCCCGGGCAGATCGTCGCTGGAGGCGAACAGTCGCCGGTGTTCCCCGTGGATACGGCCGGTCACCCACCACGCGATCTCCACCAGCACGACACCGACCAGACCGATCAGCAGGGCCCCGGTCGTCGCGGCCACGTTCGACGGATCGAGCTTGAAGAACTCGCGGGTGAAGGAGAATCCGAAGAGGACGACGTACCCGAGGACCGAGCCCACGATCAGCACGATCTTCCACCACGTGTAGGGACGGGCGACCACCGCGAGCACCCACAACGCGATCATGATGAGCGTGATGAGCGCGGTCGTGCCGGCCTGCTCCACCTGCTGCTCGGTCGCATCCGGACCCGCGTACGCGAGCAGGTACGACACGTACGTCGCGATGCCGATGATGACGCCGGACGGAATCGCCAACCGCATGACGCGCGACACGAACCCGGTCCGGGCCCGCTCGTTGTTCGGGGCGAGCGACAGGATGAACGCCGGGATGCCGATCGTGAACCACGCGGCGATCGTCACGTGCCGCGGCAGGAACGGGTACGGCAGCGGATCGAAGTCGAAGATCTGCGCCACCACGCCGGACACGCCGATGAGGAATGCCAGCAGCACCGAGTACACGGTCTTGGTCAGGAAAAGGTTCGAGACGCGCTCGATGTTGCCGATAACCCGGCGGCCCTCGCCGACGACGTACGGCAGCGTTGCGAACTTGTTGTCCAGCAGCACGATCTGCGCCACCGCACGCGTCGCGGGGCTACCCGATCCCATCGCGACCCCGATGTCGGCGTCCTTGAGCGCCAGCACGTCGTTGACGCCGTCGCCGGTCATCGCGACGGTGTGTCCGCGAGACTGCAGCGCCCCCACCATCGCCCGCTTCTGGTCCGGGCGCACCCGGCCGAACGTGGTGGCCTCGTCGAGGGTGTCGGCCAGCTCCTCGGGATCCTCCGGCAGCTTGCGGGCATCGATCGCGTTGTCGCCGCCGGGCAGCCCGAGCGACGTCGCGACGGCGCCCACCGAGACCGCGTTGTCGCCGGAGATGACCTTGACGTCCACCTTCTGGCTCGCGAAGTACTCGAGGGTCTCGCGGGCGTCGGGGCGGACCTTCTGATCGAGGATCACCAGCGCGCGCGGCGTCACGGCGCCGGGGGCGTCGGGCGCATCGACGGGGCGGTCACTGCTGCCGAGCAGCAGCACCCGCAGCCCCTGGGCGCCCACCTCCTCGGCCTGCCGGGCCATGTCGCTGTCCGGATCGAGCAGGACGTCGGGGGCGCCGAGCAACCAGTTGCCGTTGTTGCCGTACGACTGGCCGCTCCACTTCTTGGCGGACGAGAACGGCGCCACCGCGGTGGGCTCCCACCCGGGATCGTCGGACAGGGCCTCACGGATCGCGAGCATGCTCGCGTTGGGACGCGGGTCGTCGGCGGCCATCGCGGCGAGCGCGCGAGCGGCCTGCGCGTCGTCGGGCTTGGCGGTGCGCAGCTCCGCGAGCTTCATGCCGTTCTCGGTGAGGGTGCCGGTCTTGTCGGCGCACACGACATCGACGCGGGCCAGGCCTTCGATGGCAGGCAGTTCCTGCACGAGGCACTTGCGCTGACCGAGGCGGACCACGCCGACGGCGAACGCGATCGAGGTCATCAGCACCAGACCCTCGGGGACCATCGGCACCAGCGCGGCCACCATGCCGTTGAGGGCCGGGCCGAGCGCCTGGCCGCTCGAGAACAGCTGGTTGTAGATGATCAGCAGACCCGCCGGGATCATCAGGTAGGTGATGAACTTGAGGATCTTGTCGATGCCGGAGCGCAGTTCGGAGTGCACCAGCGTGAACTTGCTGGCCTCCTCGGCGAGCTTGGCGGCATACGCCTCGCGCCCCACCTTGGTCGCCCGGTACGCGCCGCTGCCGGCGACGACGTAGCTGCCGGACAGCACCTGCGCACCGATCGGCTTGTGTACGGCGTCGGCCTCGCCGGTGAGCAGCGACTCGTCGACCTCGAGCGCCGACGCCTCCACCACCACCCCGTCCACGACGATCTGGTCGCCCGGACCGAGTTCGATGATGTCGTCGAGCACCACGTCCTTCGGTGCGACGGGCGCGGCCGTACCGTCGCGGCGGACCACCGGTTTGGCCTGACTGACGATCGCCAGCTGGTCGAGTGTTCGTTTGGCCCGGATCTCCTGGATGATGCCGATCCCGCTGTTGGCGATGATCAGCAGACCGAACATTCCGTCGATGATCGACCCGGTCGACAGCACGATGATCAGCAGAACACCGAGAATCGCATTGATCCGGGTGAACACGTTTCCCCGGACGATGTCCTTGACCGAGCGGCTGGCCCGGTCCGGAACATCGTTGGTCTGCCCGTTCGCGACCCGCTGCGCCACCTCGTCGGCGGTGAGGCCGTTCTCGATGTGCCGGGGATCGGTGTCCAGGGTGCCGACTGCGCCGCCGTCGGCCGGATCGTCCGTTGCCATGACACGAAGGCTATTCCAACTGCCCGGCGACACGACGGAAGGTCCGCGGTCCTGCCGCGTTCGGGGGCATGCTGGGCCCATGACGATGCGCGAGCAGGTGTCACTCACGTCCGGCGCCGATTTCTGGCACACGCACACTCCGCCGGTCCCGGGATTGCCGGCGATCATGCTCACGGACGGCCCGCACGGCGTCCGGAAACAGGCGGCGACCGGAGCCGGTTACTCCCCGGAGTCCGTGCCCGCGACGTGCTTCCCCACCGCGTCCGCGCTCGCGGCCACGTGGGACGTCGAACTGCTCGAGGAGGTGGGCGTCGCGCTCGGCACCGAGGCGCGCACCGAGGGCGTGAGCGTGCTGCTGGGGCCGGGAGCCAACATCAAGCGCAGCGCGCTGTGCGGGCGGAACTTCGAGTACTTCTCGGAGGATCCCTTCCTGTCGTCCCGTATGGCGGCGGCCTGGATCCGCGGCGTCCAGTCCACCGGCGTCGGGGCGTCGCTCAAGCACTTCGCGGTCAACAACCAGGAGTTCCGGCGCTACAGCGTCGACGCCGTCGTCGACGCCCGCGCGCTGCGGGAGATCTACCTCGCCGGCTTCGAGCACGCCGTGGTCGACGCCCGTCCCGCCACCGTCATGGCCGCGTACAACCGGGTCGGCGGCACCCATTGCGCCGAGAACCGCTGGTTGCTCACCGAGGTCCTGCGCGAGCAGTGGGGGTTCGACGGACTGGTGGTCTCCGACTGGGGCGCGGTCACTCGGCGCTCGCGCTGCCTGGCGGCGGGCCTCGACCTCGAGATGCCCGGCTACGGTGGGCTCGGCGACGACGACGTGCTCGCGACGGTGGGCGCCGGGGAACTGGATCCGGCCGCCGTGGCCCGCGCCGCCGAGGCCGTGACGCGCCTGATCGAACGGACGGAGGCCGCCCGGACCGCCGCTCCCGGGTACGACGAGGCCGCACACCACGCGCTCGCGCGGCGCGCGGCCGAGGCGGGCACCGTGCTGCTGCGGAACGACGGCGTCCTGCCGTTGGCCGCGGCGCAGGTCGCGATCGTCGGCGAGTTCGCGAAGCAGCCGCGATACCAGGGCGCGGGCAGTTCCGGCATCACCCCGCACCGTCTCGACGATGCGTGGACCGATCTCGTCGAACATCTCGGCGCCGAACGGCTCACCTACGCCCCGGGCTACCGGCGTGCGTCGGGACGGACCGACGCGGCGCTGCTCGACGAGGCGCGAGCTGTCGCGCGGGACGCCGACGTCACGGTGGTGTTCGCGGGGCTGCCCGACAGTTACGAGACCGAGGGTGTCGACCGTGCGGACCTGAAGCTGCCGGAGGGCCACGACGCGCTGATCGCCGCGGTCGCCGAGGTGTGCCCGCGGGTGGTGGTGGTGCTCGCCAACGGGGCGCCGGTGACGATGCCGTGGCACGACGACGTGGCCGCGATCGTCGAGTGCTATCTGGGCGGGCAGGCCGCGGGCAGCGCGATCGCCCGGATTCTCACCGGCGACGCCGAGCCGGGCGGGCGGCTCGCGGAGACGTTCCCGCTGCACACGTCGGACAACCCGGTGCACGTGTGGCCCGCCGGGCCGTCGGTGGTGGAGTACCGCGAGAGCATCTACGTCGGCTACCGCTACTACGACGCCGCCGAACTCGACGTCCGGTACCCGTTCGGGCACGGGCTGAGCTACACGACGTTCGCGTGGACCGAACTCGAAGTCGCCGACGTGTTCGACAGCACCTCCGAAGACACCGAGCAGCGCCTCGACGTCTCGGTGCGCGTCACCAACACCGGCGACCGTCCCGGCAGCGAGGTCGTGCAGGTCTACGTGCGGGATGTCGAATCCACGGTGTTCCGGCCCGACCAGGAACTGGCATCCTTCGCGAAGGTGTTCCTGGCGCCCGGGGAATCCCGACGCGTCACGCTTCACGTGGACCGTCGAGCGTTCTCGTTCTGGGACACCACGATCGACGACTGGTCGATCGAATCGGGAGACTTCGAGATCCGGGTCGGAGCATCGTCACGCGACATCCGGCAGTCGGCGACGGTGACCCTCACGTCGGACCGGTCCGGTTTCGACGCCGGGCCACTCGCCTACCACGGTTCACCGGTCTTCGAACGCGCTGCCTTCGCGGAGCTGTACGGAGAACCACTGCCCGACAACGTTGTCGACGCACCACGCCATTACAGCGTCGACACCACTCTCGCGGACATCCGGCACCCGGCCGCCGCGCTGCTGACACGAGCGATGCGGCGCAAGGTCGCGGCGACGGCGCCCGCGCTCGACGAGGACGATCCGCTGTCGCGGCTGATCGAGCGATCGTTGCAGGAGTTGCCGCCGCGGATGCTGCCGATGCTCACGCAGGGTGGAGTCACTCCCGCGGCGGCGCAGGCGTTCGTCGACATCTGCAACGGGCACACCGTCCGCGGCGGGTGGGCCCTGGTGGCGGCGCTGCGACGGAAGTGAGTGCGCCGCTCAGCCCAGCGCCTCCCACCACGGCTTCTGCTCGGGTGGGCGCAACGCGTCGACCCGCTGACCCACCATCGGGATCGCCATCGCCACCTCCGCGGCGGTCGCCGCGTCGACCAGGCGGGTGATCGGCTCCCCCCACGGATGGAACGCGAGGTTGAACGTGGCCCAATGGATGGGGATGAGCAGCGCCCCGGCCACATCCAGGTGCGTTCGCACCGCCTCCTCGGGGTTCATGTGGATGTCGGGCCAGCGCTCGTCGTAGGCACCCACCGGCAACAGCGTGACGTCGAACGGCCCGTACGCCCGGCCGAGATCGGCGAAACGCGGCGTGTACCCGGAGTCGCCCCCGAAGAACACCCGGTGTCGCGGTCCGGCGATCACCCACGACGACCACAGCGTCGTGTCGCGGGCCAACCCACGGCCCGAGAAGTGCCGAGCCTCCGTGCACGTCAGCACCAGCCCGTTCACCTCGGCCGACTCGTCCCAGTCGAGTTCGACGATGCGGTCGCTCGGGACGTTCCACCGGCGCAGGTGGGCCCCCACCCCGATCGGCACCACGAAGACCGTGTCCTGCGTGCGTGCGAGCCCGGTGACGGTCGCCTGGTCGAGGTGGTCGTAGTGGTCGTGCGAGATGACGACGGCGTCGATCGGCGGCAGATCGGCCAGCGCCATCGGAACCGGATGCATCCGGGCCGGACCGACGACCGCGGACGGTGAGACCCGTTCGCTCCATACGGGATCGGCGAGCACGCGGCGTCCGTCGATCTCGAGCAGCACGCTCGAGTGACCGAACCAGGTGACGGCCAACTCCCCGGCCTCGGCCGGCGCCAGTGGTGTTGCGAGCGGGATCGCCCGGCGTGGCCGCCCGACGTCGCCGCGCGTGAGGAACGCCTTGGCGAGGCCGGACTGGGAGCCGGCCGGTAGCGACGAACTGGGGTCGGAGTTGTGAAAACGGCTGTCGCGGTACCGCGGTGAGGACTCTGCGTACGGCTCGATCGCCGCCCGTGAGGCGCCGAGCGCGGGGAGCGTCCCCCACGCGGCGCGGGCCACCCAGCCGGCCCCCGCGGCGGCCGCCGCAACCAGCACTCCCCTGCCGATCATCGTCCGCCCCACTTCCCTATCGCCCCCGGAATTCGGGGACGCGCTTCTCGATTCGCGCGGCTCGCGCCTCCTGCGCGTCTTCGCTGCCCCATGCTGCGTACAGCGCGGCGAGTTGTTCCTCGGTCTGCGGCTCGCGGGTTCCGTCGTCGTTGAAGACGAGCTTGAGGTGGCGCAGCGACAGCGGAGCGAGCTCCGAGATCGTGCGCGCCCATTCCTGCGCGGTCACGAGGTCACCGAACTTGTTGGCCAGCCCGCGCGCGAAAGCCTCTTCCGCCGAGATGGTCTCGGCGCCGAGCAGCATGGTCCGGGCCGGGCCGCCGCCGACGAGGGACACCAGACGCCGCACCGTCCACTTGTCGACGGTGATGCCGAGTTTCGCCGCGGGGACCCCGAACCGCGCCTCGGGGCTCACGACCCGCAAGTCGGCAGCGAGCGCCAACTGGGTGCCGGCGCCGATCGCGGGCCCGTTGACGGCCGCGATGACCGGAACGGGGATCGAGTCGATCGTGTGCAGCATGCCGAGCAGGTGGTCGGTGAAGCCCTCCGCGTAGACGTCGCCGGACAGGTCCGCTCCCGCACAGAACGCGGTGCCCTGCCCGGTCAGCACGATCGCGCGCGCCTCGTCCGCGACGGCCTTCTCGAGAGCTTCCCGCAGTTCGATGCACAATGCAGCGCTGAGGGCGTTGCGCCGCTCCGGACGCTGCAGCTCGAGCGTGACTACGTGGCCGTCACGGCTGGTCCCGATCATGTGGGTCCACTCGCTTTCTCGGGTGCGGGCCCCGTCCCTGCTGACGGCCCCGGCGGATGCGATCCGAACAGTACCTGTAACGCAACATCCACAGACACGCCGAGTTCGGGGAACAACCGGTACCTCGGCAGCGTTGCGGCAGATTCAGGCTATACAGATCGGAGCAGCATGGACACCGAGCTCGACGTCGTGGTCATCGGGGCCGGGCAAGCAGGGCTGTCCGCCGCGTACCACCTGCGCCGATCGGGACTCGAGCCGGAGAATCAGTTCGTGGTGCTCGACCATGCGCCCGGTCCGGGCGGGGCGTGGCAGTTCCGCTGGCCGTCGCTCACCCTGCAGACCGTCAACGGTGTCCACGACCTCCCCGGGATGCCCTTCGCCGAGACGCTCGGTCCCGATGTCGACTCCGTACGGGCCGCCGACGCAGTCCCCCACTACTACGGGCTCTACGAGAAACGATTCGAGTTGCCGGTCCACCGCCCGGTACACGTGCCGGTGGTGTGCGATCGCGGCGAGCGGCTCGCGGTGGAGACGCCGGACGGGACGTATCTGACCCGCGGGCTCGTCAACGCCACCGGAACCTGGGAGCGGCCGTTCGTCCCCTCGGTGCCCGGCGCCGAACGATTCGAGGGACGTCAACTGCACACCCGCGACTATCGCGGCGCCCAGGAGTTCGAGGGCCGGCACGTGATCGTGGTCGGCGGCGGCATCTCGGCGGTGCAACTGCTCGACGAGATCTCGTGCGTCACGACCACTACATGGGTGACGCGTCGCGAGCCCCGGTTCCGGGAGGAGCCGTTCACGCCCGAGATCGGACGCGCGGCCGTCGCCCTCGTCGAGGATCGAGTTCGACGCGGTCTGCCGCCGGGCTCGGTCGTCTCGGTCACCGGGCTGCCGGTCACGCCCGCCATCCGGGCCGCGCGCGAACGCGGAGTCCTGCACCGGCTCCCGAGGTTCTCCGAGATCACCGAAACCGGCGTCCGCTGGGCCGACGGCACCGAACGACGCGCCGACGTCATCCTGTGGTGCACGGGTTTTCGGTCGTCGCTCGACCATCTCGCGCCGCTGCGGCTACGCGGTCCCGGCGGAGGCATCACGATGACCGGTCGCCTGGCGACGCAGGTCGCCGGCGACGCACGCGTGCACCTCGTGGGGTACGGCCCGTCGGCGTCGACGATCGGCGCCAACCGCGCCGGCCGCGCCGCGGCACGGGAGTTGACCCAGTTCCTGAAGCAGTGACGCGGATCAGCCCTGGCCGTCGACCTTCACGATCGGCGGCATCTCGTAGCTGCCGTCCAACACCGCCTTGTTCGGGATGTACATCCGCAGCAGCGGCCGGAAGGGCCCGGCCGGTGTCGGCAACCAGTTGGCCCGCGCCACCGGATCGGCCGGCTCGGTAGCGCTCAACGTCAGTGTCAGCGAGCCGTTGTCGTCGTACACGAGCCCCGGCGTGCGGTCGCCGATCGAGTACCGCTCGATCGGGTTCGACACCAGATAGAAGTGCGGCATGCTGTACATCGTGATCGACCAGAACGCCTCCACCGGTGGTGGCGACGCGAACGTGATCGCGTAGGTGTGCTCCCCGGTGAGCTGCGCGCCCGTCGCATCGGTGTAGATCTGGCTGTACGCGGCCTCGTAGCCGTGATTACCCCACAACCCGCCCATCGCCGCGGCCGCACGGACGCCGATCGCCTTCCGTCGATCCTCGATGCGCCATTCCGGACTGTCGAGAGTGCCGATTTCGAAGAAGTCGTCGTTGTAGTCGAAGATGTGGAACGCCTGATGCCAGCCGTTGACGACGGTCGCGTCCGAACCGGACTTCAGCGCCTGTTCGATCCGCGCCCGCCCCTGCGCGGCGCCCTCGACGAGAATCTTCGCCAGCGCCGGATCGGGATTCACGTACGGTGACGATCCCGATTCGAGCAAGCCGAGCGGCGCGAAGGCCTGCTGCAGTGCGATGTCCCGGGGTGCCGGAGGGAACGCCTGCAGATAGAGCCGCAGCCTCTCCCAGAACGCGAGTTCCTCGGGCACCGCCGGATCGGGCTCCGGTAGACCCTCCGGATCCTTGGTCACCAAGGGCGTCAGCGCGATCCGGTCCTGCAGGTCCCGCACCCGGTCGATGTCGTCGGGTCCGTCGCACGCCCACCTGCCGACGATGGACACGATGCGCGTCGAGCAGTGCACCGCCGTCGCATCGGACGGCAACTCGCCCGGCCATCCCGGTGGAACCAGAACGTAGCGACCAGCTTTCGTTCCGGTTGCCCGCTTCCCGATGTAAGCGAAGTTGTTGGTCCACGCGTCCACGAACTGCAGCACGAAGTACGCATCCGCAGTGTCGGGCACGTCGAGGATCAGCGGACCGACGCTCAGATCGAGTTGTGCCATCGAGTAGATGGTGTCGTTGTTGATCGAGACGAACGTGTCGTCCGGTCCCGCGAGCCCGTCGGCGTGACTGAACGAATTGAACGGCGCCGCAGAATTCGCCCCGACTCCGGTGGTCACGAAACGTTCCACCTGAGACAGATTGAAGACCGGAGCGAATCCGTAAACGAACGCGCTCACGGCCGATTCGACAGTGACTGCCGAATCCGAACCTACTGCCGAATCTCCACTCGGGTGGGTCATGCGGCCATTTCACCATCACGACCGGACCCGCGCTCGCGATACGGAAAGATTCGGTTCATCATGGTCTGGTGACCGATCTTCCCGAGTGGGCATCCGCCCTCGATCTCGCCCCTCACCCCGAGGGCGGCTGGTATTGCGAAACCTGGCGGAGCGACATCGAGTTACCCGGCGTGGCGCTGCCGAACATGTTCGGTGGGGCACGCTCGGCGGGGACCGCGATCCTGTTCCTGCTCGAACCCGGGCAGCAGTCCGCGTGGCACACGGTGCGCGGCACGGAGATCTGGTTGTACCACCGCGGCAGCCCGATACTGCTCGAGATCGGCGGCGACGGCGACAACCCGGACGCGATCACGACACACGTAGTTGGACCGGATATTTCGGCCGGCCAGACGCCGCAGGTGATCGTGCCGCCCTGCGCGTGGCAGCGAGCGCGGCCGATGGAGGACGAGGCCGGTCTCGTCAGCTGCATCGTGGTCCCCGGCTTCGACTTCGCAGACTTCCGCGTCGAAGGCCAGGAGTATCCGATGCCGTCGCCGGCGCAGTTCTGAGGGTGTCGGAACACCGCCCCGCCACAGGAGGACGTCGCTCGATCTCCTGTGGGGGGCTCGACGACTATCCTGGCGACGAGCCGGCCGCCGAGCTGCGGGCCGAACCCGCCGGCAGCGTCGTCTCCGGCTATCCGATCGCGGCGAGCCCGGCAAGAGTCGCCGAGCAGGCGTTCGCGACCTCCTGGCCCTTCTTGTCGAAGTGCGCGGTGAAGAACGCGTCGTGATCGAGATGCTCGTGGAAGTGATGCGGAGTGAGCACCGCGGAAAACACCGGCACGTCGGTGTCGAGCTGGACACGCATGAGACCGTCGATCACCGCGGATGCGACGAACTCGTGACGGTAGATACCACCGTCGACCACCAGACCGGCCGCAACCACCGCAGCGAAGCGCCCGGTGCGCGCGAGTCGCTGGGCATGCAGGGGGATCTCGAACGCCCCGGGCGTCTCGAAGAACTCGATCCCGGCCGGGTCGTGCCCCAACTCGCTCCACCGCGCCACGAAAGCGTCACGTGCGCGGTCGACGATGGACCGATGCCAAGTGGACTGGACAAACGCGATGTTCATACCCGCGATCCTAGGCTCTCGGGTCCCGTGGTCAGCCTCGGCGGGCGATTCGAGCGGACGGAAGGCCCGAAAGCGCTGCACCCTTGACTCGAACATCAGTTCGAACTAGGCTCGTGTCATGAATCCGGGGGGACTCAACAATTCGGGCATCGCAGTCGCTTCGCTGCGGCCTGGCGACGTGGGATCGCTCGCCGAAGCGGTTCTACTGCAGGGCATGGCCGACGTTTGCCGTGAGATCGAACGGCTCCAAGCGTTGCGGGTAGCGATGGCCGCCGAAGTCGATGCGCGTGCGGTCTCGTTCGACACCCTCGGATTTCGTAGCGTCAAGCAGTGGTTGGCCGCGAACTCACTGTTGGAGGTACCGGCCGCAGCACGGATCCTCGCGTTGGGCCGAATGCTGAGCCGGCAGCCCGAGATCGCCGACGCCTTCAACGCCGGAGATGTATCGGCCGAGCATGCGGCGTTGATCGGGAAGTTCTGCGAAACCCCGCCGCGCGGCATGCCCGTGGAAGCGTTGGATGCGTGCCGGAAAGTGTTGCTGGACGCCGCATCCGGTCCCGCCGCGACCACCACGACCGTCCGCACCTGCATCTCCCGGCTCGAGCGGATCTTCGAATCCGACGAACTCCCACCCAGCGAAGACACCGAACGCAACGAATTCCACGCCTCGAAAACACTGAACGGACGCGTCGCGGTCAAAGGTGACCTCGACGCCGTCACCGGCGAGATGCTGTTGACCGCACTGTCCGCGTTGACCAAACCCGGGAAGCCGGTCGAGGACCCCGCCGAAAAACGCACCCCGGCACGGCAGCGAGCGGACGCGTTCTCCGAGATCCTGCGCCGCTACCTCGACTCCGGCGACGCCCCGATCGAGGGCGGCGAGCGGCCCCACCTGTCACTCCATGTGAACGCCGCCGACCTCGCCCGCAGCCAGTCGGCTCACGAGTGGGTGAATCCAGACGGCGGGTCGGACCTGTTCGGCGACAACGACATCGCACACCTACCCCACACCGGGCCACTGTCCATCGCGACCGCCCGCAGGCTCGCGTGCGACTGCCACCTCACACCCATCGTCATGGACGACGGCGTCCCCCTGAATCTGGGCCGGACGAGCAGGACCGTGTCGAAGAAACAACGCCGGGCGTTGATCGCCCGCGACCACGGCTGCGCCTTCCCCGGCTGCGGCGCACCACCCGCACACTGCGAAGGCCACCACATCAAGCACTGGGCGGACGGCGGACCCACCGACCTCGACAACCTCGTCCTACTCTGCCGCTACCACCACACCTTGCTGCACCACAGCCACTGGGAAGTCCACATAGGCCCGGACAGAAAGCCGTGGTTCACACCACCATCCACCGTTGACCCCTACAAGAAACCCATCCCCGCCCACAACCGGGCGGGACCACACGCCGCATGACGCTGCGGCCGACACCCCCTCGGGAAGGGGTGCCGGCCAAAGCGGGCCGGTCAGGCCCGCGACGGAGGCGCGCCGCGACCCCCGCAGGTCACGACTCGGCGAGCGCCGCCAGCCACAAGCGGATCGTCACCCGAAAGCGTTGGGTGCTCGGCGTCGATCCGCCGGCGAGCACCGACCGAGACCCGTACACGGAGTCGAACACCAACCCCTCCAGCAAGCTGATCAGGTCGTGCGCCGCCGAGTCCGGATCGCTTGCACCGAGCGCCTCCAGCAACCCGGTCGCCTTCTTCACCGAGAAGAGGCAGCCCGCCAGCGCGGGGCGAAGCTCCTCGTCATCGGCGGCATCGACAGCCAAGGCGTAACGCGCCAGCACATCCCGCCGCCGACCGGTCAGCAGCAACACGATCTGGTCGGCCATGAGATCAGCGGCGCCCTCGACCGAGACGCCGCCGACGCCCGCGCCGTACGCCTCGGCGAACGCAGCCCGCGACCGCTCGGTCAGGCGTCGAACCGCGGCACCCACCAGCGCGTCGCGCGTCCGGAAGTAGTACGACGTCGACCCTTTCGCCAGGCTCAGACGTCGGTCGATCGCCTGATGGGTGACGGCGTGGTTGCCGCCCTCTGCGGCGAGATCGAGAGCGGCCTCGCAAATCGATTCGCGCCGCGACGGACGGTGACTCATGTCTCGATATTGCCAGACTCTACGATGATAGAGTCCAGGCATGCGATGGCCGAGACGCTCGTCCCGCTCGACGACACTGCGGGTACCCGTCGAAGCATTCGACGACGCGGCGTACCGGCAGGGCTACACGATCGACTCCGCCCAGCGGCAGGCAATCTCTCGACTGTGCGAAACGGCCGGCCGCGGCGTCTACCTGTGGGGTCCGGTCGGCCGAGGCAAGAGTTGGCTCATGGCAACTTATTTCGCGGCGTTGCCCACCACCTGCAAGAGACGTGTGCACTTCCACGAGTTCTTCCGTGAACTGCATGCCGAGATTCGTCGACACCGGAACGATCTGGATGCGGCGCTCGACACCATCCTCGATGGCGTCCATGTCCTGTGCTTCGACGAGTTCCACGTCCACGACGTCGCCGACGCGAAGTTCGTCGAACGTCTGCTCCCTGCCCTCTTCGCCCGGAACATCGCCCTCGTCGTGACCTCGAACTATCCCCCGCCCCGCCTACTGCCGAATCCCCTGTTCCACGACATCTTCGTGCCGACGATCGAGTTGATCGAGCAGTCGCTGGACGTTGTCGCCGTCGATGGGCCGCGGGACTATCGAGCCACGTCGGATCACCTCTCCGGCTTCGCGTCGGGCCGATGGGTGGTGCGCGGCGCCACCGACCCACTGGCCGCGCTGGGGCTCGAGCCCCCGGCACCGGACGAACGGTCCACGCTGGTTCCGTGCGGACATCCGCTGGTCGCACTGCGCGCGGAGGCTCACTGCCTGTGGTTCGACTTCGAGGACCTGTGCGAGCGCACCACCGCGCCGGCGGACTACCTGAAGCTTGCCGCGGAGTTCGACCGATGGGTCGTCAGTGGCATTCCCGATCTGGCGCATGCGGGTCGCGAAGCGGCGCAACGGTTCGCGAACCTGATCGACGTCCTGTACGACCGGGACGTCGAAACCACGTTCGTGGCCGACCTACCCATCGAAGCACTCGTGGCCGAGGGACGCCGTCCGGTCGACATCGACCGAATCATGAGCAGACTCGGGCAGCTGCAACGAGTCGGTACCGCCTGAGCGAAACGAGACTCGAAACCCGGAAGGCGCAGCCGACCAGTGGTCGGCTGCGCCTTCCGTGAGAACGGAGCCCTCGTCAGTGGCCGGTACTCACCGACTCCCCGTCGACACCCGCCGGCACGGCCTGCTCGGTCGGACCCTTGCGCGGATTGACGAAGAACATCACCGCGACGAAACCGACCAGAAGCGCTGCCGCCGGCAGCATCGCCGACTGGGACATCGCGGTGGAGAACGGCTCACGCACCATCTCCGGAAGCTGACCCACGTGCGAGCCCTCGCCGACCTTCGCACCTCCGCCGACGCCGAGCGTCGACAGTTCGGCGGTGATCCGCGACGTCATGAGCGCGCCCATCGCGGCGCTACCGAGGACGGCGCCGACCTGACGGGTGGTGTTGTAGACGCCCGAGCCGGCACCGACGTGCATGGGCGGCAGGTTCCGCGTCGCGGTGGCGGCCAGCGGTGCCCAGATGAATGCGTTGGACGCACCGATGATCGCCATCGGCAACAGGATCTGCCATACCGGGGTGGTCGGGGTGAGCCTCGTGGCCAGCCATGCGGTCGCGAGGGCGAACACGAGGAAACCGGGGCCGGCGATCATCCGCGGGTGCGCCTTGTCGACGAGGCGTCCGACGAACGGCGCGAGGATGCCGGTGACGATCGCCATCGGCGCCATCAACAGTGCCGAACGCGTCGGCGACAGTCCCGTCACACTCTGCGCGTAGAACATGAACGGCAGCATCACACCGGTGATGGAGAAGCCCATCGCGGCGATACCGACGTTGGCGACGGAGAAGTTGCGGTCCTTGAACAGGCCCAGCGGTACCAGCGGCTCGTTGCGGTTGACCTTCTGCCACCACACGAACACACCCATCACGACGAGGCCGCCGGCGATCAGGCCCCACGCGCGCGCATCCCAGTCGTACGAGTTGCCTTCCTGCAGCCCGAAGACGATGCAGAACAGGCCGATCGCGCTGAGCGCGACTCCGATCATGTCGAACTTGTGGTTGTTCGTCGGCAGCGACGGGACCAGGCGCCACGCGAGCAGGAAGCCGACCACGCCGACGGGCACGTTGACGAAGAAGATCCACTGCCAGCCGAGGTTGTCCAGCAGCACACCGCCGAGGATCGGCCCCACCAGCGTCGCGACACCGGCCACCGAGCCCCACAGGCCCATGGCGGTTCCGCGCTTGTCGGGCGGGAAGATCCGGGTGATGACGGCCATCGTCTGCGGGGTCATCATGGCCGCGCCGAGGCCCTGGAAGACGCGCGCGACGATGAGCATCTCGACGCCACCGGACAGACCACACCACAGCGATGCGAGCGTGAACACGACCAGACCGATCAGGTACATGTTCTTGGGGCCGAACCGGTCGCCGAGACGTCCGGTGACGAGCAACGGCACCGCGTACGCGAGCAGGTAGGCGCTCGTGACCCAGATGACCGCGTTGACGTCGGCGTTCAGTTCCGCGGTGATGACCGGGTTGGCGACGGCGACGATGGTGCTGTCGACGAGGATCATGAAGAAGCCCAGGCACAGGGCCCACAGGGCCGGCCAGGGCCGTACTTCGGTTTTCATGCGTTGCCCTTCTGATGTGCGAGCCGTGTGGATTCGAGGTGTTCTTCGGTGACCCAGGGAATCTCGCCACTGCGGACGCGGTCGACGAAGGCGCGCAGCCAGTCCACTTCGGCCTGTGCCATCGCCCGGGTGTAGGAGAACGGGATGGTGAACAATTCCGGCACCTCGCGGGCGAACTCCGCCAGGTCGTCGAGGGCGGAGAGTTCGCCGGCGAGCGCTGCTATGCGCTGCTCCAGCAACGCGAGCGCTTCGACGGATTCCAGGTTGTGCAGTTCGGCGAGGCCGAGGGTGAACCGCGGGTACTCGGGAGTGGGAGCGGCGACGGTGTCGGAGACCCACTGCCGCATCGCGGCGCGTCCCGCGGACGTGATCTCGTAGATCGTCCGTTCCGGCCGGTTGCCCTGCCGGTCGGTACCCGACGCGAGCACCAGTCCGTCCCGCTCGAGGCGCTCGACCGTGTGGTACAGCGACCCCGGACGCACCTTGACCACGCGATCCTTGCGGCGGGTGGTCAACAGCTGAAACATCTCGTAGGGGTGCATCGGCCGCTCGAACAGCAGCGCGAGCACCGAGACGCCCAACGGTGTGACGGAGCGCGGCAACATTCCTCACCCCCACTTCCACGCCGTATATTCCACGTGGAATATACGGCCGGGAGTGGAGTGCGGGCAATCACGTTCGCCGCCTGTGACGAGTACCACCGGAACCCGGAAGGTCAGCCGAACTCCACCGGGTCGGGCCCGAGGCGGCCGTCCGGGGAATCCAGCGAGGCGATCGCGAACATGTCGTCGGCCGTCAGTTCGAAGTCGAAGACGTCGAAGTTGCTCGCGATCCGCTCGGGCGTCACCGACTTGGGAATCACCACGTTCCCCAGCTGGATGTGCCAGCGCAGGATCACCTGCGCGGGCGTGCGCCCGTGCGCGTCGGCGATCTCGCGGATCGTCGGGTTCGTGAGCGTGGTGCCCTGCCCGAGCGGACTCCACGCCTCGGTGACGATGCCCATGTCGGCGTGCACGGAACGCAAGTGCGCCTGCGCGAAGTCCGGATGCAGCTCGATCTGGTTGAGCACCGGGGTCTCCCCCACCGCCTCGACCAGGCGTTCGAGGTTCTCGGCGGTGAAGTTCGAGACACCGATCGACCGGATCCGACCGTCCGCCTTCAACTGCTGGAAGGCCTTGAACGTGTCGACGTAGCGGTCCTGCGCGGGCACCGGCCAGTGGATGAGATAGAGGTCGAGGTAGTCGAGGCCGAGTCGGGCGAGGCTGTCGTCGAACGCCCGCAGAGTCGAGTCGTAGCCCTGATCGGAGTTCCACAGCTTGGTGGTGACGAACAGGTCCTCGCGGGCGACACCGGAATCAGCCAACGCGCGGCCGGTCCCGGTCTCGTTCTCGTAGATGCGGGCGGTGTCGATGCTGCGGTAGCCGACGCGTAGCGCCTCACCGACCGCGTCGTACGCCTGGTCGTCCGACACCTGGAACACCCCGAAGCCAAGTTGCGGAATCGTGTTGCCGTCGTTCAGTTCGACGGCCGGTACGGAACTGATGGAGGTCATCTCCAGGGCAACCGCGGCGACGCCCCGACATGTTCCCGCCGTCCCAGAACGTGGACCCCGGCGGCGCCCGTTGCGTGGTGCTCGACTGCGGGCCTACGTTCGTTCCAGGTGGTCGGATCTCCGGAAAGGGACGGCCGATGAACCTCGGGTACCGGTTGGCGTATCGGGCGGGCTTCACCCCGTGGGAGAAGGCCGGCCGGGCGATCTTCGCGGAGCAGTTGAACCACCTGCTCGACGCCGTCGCCGTCCCCGGCGAGGCGGCGGCCCGGGCTCTCGACCTCGGTTGCGGAACCGGTGACCACTCGATCGAGCTGGCGAAGCGGGGGTGGTCGGTGACCGCCGTCGACTCCGTGCCGCTCGCGATCGAACGGGCCCGCGCGAAGCTGCCCGTGGCCGGCGCGGACGTGAGGTTCGTACTCGGCGACGTCACGCATCTGCCCGCCTACGTCGACGACCACTACACCTTCGCCCTCGATGTCGGTTGCTTCCACGGCCTCACCGACGAATGCCGCGTCGCCTACGGCCGGGGCCTCACCGCGGTGACGGCACCGGGCGCCCGGTTGCTGATGTTCGCGTTCTCGCCCGGGCGGCGCGGACCACTGCCCCGAGGTTCGTCCCGGCGCGACGTCGAGCAGGCGCTGGCCGGGTGGGAGGTCGTCGGTGACGACGCCATGGACACCGGTAGCGCGCCCGGTCTCCTCGCACGGGCCGAACCACGGTTCTACCGCCTGGTCCGCAACTGACGGAGCGGACCACCACATCGTCGATGTGGTGGGCCGCTCCGAGTCGATCCGTCAGGCGTCGACGGTCCGTTCCGCAGCGTCGTGCGCGGCGATGTAGCCGAACACCAGACCCTGGCCGATCGTCGCGCCGGCGCCCGGGTAGGTGTGACCGAACGCGTTGGCCGCGGTGTTGCCGATCGCGTACAGACCCTCGACCGGGCTGCCGTCCTCGCGCACCACGCGCGCCCGCTCGTCGGCCTGGACACCACCGCAGGTGCCGAGGTCGCTGAGCGTCATCTTCACCGCGTACAGCGATCCGCCGGTCAGCGGCCGCAGGTTCGGGTTCGGCTGCTGGGTGGGGTCGCCGTAGTAGCGGTCGTAGGCGCTCTGGCCGCGCTGGAACTCGCTGTCGGTGCCCGTCGCCGCGTCCTCGTTGAACTTGCGGAACGTCTCCGTGAACGCATCCTCGGGCAGGCCGGCCTTGCGGGCCAGCTCGGCCGGGGTGGACGCCTGGTGGGCGATGCCCGCCTTGTACCAGGACTCCGGCAGCGGCTGACGCGGGAACAGCCCGGCCGCGAAGATGTAGCTGTTGCGGTACTTCTGGTCGAACACGATCCACTGCGACTCGATCGGGTCGCCGGCGCGCTCGCGCTCGAGAACCTTCTGGCCGTAGGACATGTAGTCGATGGACTCGTTGATGAACCGACGACCGGTGTGGTCGACGATGAACGAGCCGGGCAGCGAACGCTCGGCGAGCATCACCGTCGGCGGACGACCCGGCAGCGCTGCCACGGCGGGGAACCACCACGACTGGTCCATCAGGTCGGTCGTGGCGCCGACTTCCTGGGCGATCCGGATCGCGTCGCCGGTGTTGCCCTCCGCACCGAGGCTCTCGTGCTCGCCGAGGCTCTCCGACTGGTACTTGTGCCGCATCGCCATGTCGTGGTCGAAACCACCGGCCGCGAGCACCACACCGCGACGCGCGGTCACGGTGACCTCACGGTCGCCCTGCGTGACGACGGCGCCGGTGACCCGATCGCCCTCGGTGACCAAGCGCACCAGCGACGTCTCGGTCCAGACCGGGATCCCGGCGCGGACCACACCCGCGAACAGACCCGCGGCGAGCGCCTGGCCGCCGGCCATGTACTCGCGACGCAGCGCGAGGCCGCCGACGCCCTGGGCGAGACGCTTGACGACGCGCGGGATGCCCTTCTGGGGCACGCGCGCCATGAGGTTCATCCACTTGTAGTCGGCGCCCGTGGTGGGCATCGGCATCGGGGCCTCCATCAGGCCCGGACGCAGACGCGGCCGCTCCGGTCCGAGGATCGAGGCGTCGAACGGACGGCATTCACAGGTGCGGCCGATCGCCGATCCGCCAGGCAGTTCGGGGTGGTAGTCCGAGTAGCCCTCGGCCCAGAAGAACTTCATCGGCGTCGTGCGCTGCAGCAGTTCGACGGTGGCGGCCGAGTTGTCGACGAACGCCTTGCCGCGTTCGGCGGGTGCGGTGCCGCCGACGACGGCGCTGACGTAGGTCTGCGCCCGCTCGTGGGAGTCACCGGCGTTCGCCTCACGGAGGATCGGGTTGTCGGGCAGCCAGAAGGCGCCGCCCGAACGTGCCGTCGATCCGCCCACGTACTTCGTCTTCTCGACGATGAGGGTGGACAGTCCCAGCTCCTTCGCCGCAAGTGCTGCGGCCATTCCGGTGCCGGCGCCGACGACCAGCAGGTCGACGGTGATGTCGCGCGCGGTGGGTGTGACCGCGGCAGGACTGGTGGCCATGAAAACTCCTTCGCCTGGTTGTGGGAGCACGCTAGGTAGGTCCGGCGCGGACATAAAGCCGCAATCCCATTCGCTGGGAGTTTCGCACTCCAGGCCCGCCGGAAATGGGGGTCCCGGCCAGTGGAATCCGGGGCGTACTGCGATCCACGTCACACCATAATCGGGGACATCTGGACTGAGCGGTCGACCGATCAGCCAGGCCGTTCCCGACCGTCGGGAGCGCGGAAACGAAGGGACCGATACATGATCGACGCAGCCAAGTACGGGCCGTGGGCCGTCATCGCCGGCGGCTCCGAGGGCGTCGGCGAGGAGTTCGCCGTCCAACTCGCCGAGGCCGGCCTGAACCTCGTGCTCCTGGCCCGCAAGCCGGAGCCGCTCGAGGTGGCTGCCGAGAAGGCCCGCGCGAAGGGCGTCGAGGTCCGGACGCTGTCGGTCGATCTCACCGCTGCCGACATGCTCGACAAGATCCGCAGCGTCACCGACGGTCTCGAGGTGGGCCTGCTCGTCTACAACGCGGGCGCCAACACGTACGGCCACGAGTTCGTCACCGGCGACCTCGACCGCTTCCAGCAGGTGATCGACCTCAACATCACCGGTCAGCTCAAGCTGATCCAGCACTTCGGCGCACCGATGAAGGATCGTCGCCGAGGCGGCCTGCTGCTGGTCGGCTCGATGGCCGGTTTCCTCGGCGCCTCCCAGATCAGCATCTACGCGGGCGTGAAGTCGTTCTGCCGTACCTTCGCCGAGGGCCTGTGGCTCGAGATGCGCGAATACGACGTCGACGTCCTCGAAATGGTCCTCGGTGTTACCCGCACCCCGGCGATGGCCCGCGCCGGACTGAACATGGACATCCCCGGCCTGAACGTCTCCGAACCCGCGGACGTCGCGGCGCAGGCACTCGCCAACCTCGGCAACGGACCCGTGGTGGTCGCCAAGGGCAACGAGTCGGCCGTCGAGAAGCGCAGCGGCGGCAACCGTGCCGAACTGCTGCTGGCCGCGCAGGCCGCGTCGAAGGCGATGCTGCCGCCGGCCAGCAAGTAGCAGACCGCGGCACGAGAAACACCTGCGCCTGCGCCTGCGCCTGCGCAGATTCGAACGACGAGGGGATCGAATCATGATCGACATTGCCAAGTACGGGCCGTGGGCCGTCATCGCCGGCGGCTCCGAGGGTGTGGGCGCGGAACTCGCCGTCCAACTCGCCGAGGCGGGCCTGAATCTGGTTCTGCTGGCCCGCAAACCGGGGCCGCTCGAGGCGACGGCGGAGCGGGTCCGCGCGAACGGCGTCGAGGTGCGCACACTGTCCGTCGATCTGACCGAGGCGGACGTGCTCGACAAGATCCGCACCGTCACCGACGACCTCGAGGTGGGCCTGCTCGTCTACAACGCTGGCGCCAACACCTACGGCCACGAGTTCGTCACGGGCGACCTGGATCGGTTCCAGAAGGTCATCGACCTCAACATCACCACCCAGCTGAAGTTGATCCAGCACTTCGGCGCGCCGATGAAGGAACGTCGCCGCGGTGGCCTGATGCTGATGGGGTCGATGCAGGGCATGTCGGGGTCGGTCCGGATCAGCATCTACGCCGGCGTGAAGTCGTTCTGCCGCACCTTCGCCGAGGGCCTGTGGCTCGAGATGCGCGAATACGACGTCGACGTTCTCGAAATGGTCCTCGGTGTCACCCGCACCCCGGCGATGGACCGGGCCGGGCTGAACATGGACATCGACGGCCTCCATGTCTCCGAACCGGCGGACGTGGCGGCGCAAGCGATAGCGAACATCGGGAACGGCCCGGTGTTCGTCACCAAGGGCAACGAGGAGAAGGCCGAGCGTCGCAGCGGCGGCGATCGCGTCCGGATCCTGCTCGACGCGCACGACGAGGCACTGCAGATGCTCCCGCCGGAAACTGTGTAGCTCAACCCTTCCGGGGTCGGCCGCGCACCTGCGACCGGCCCCGGATTCGCGTTCAGCGGCCGACGAGTTGCTCCGACAGTTCCCACAGCTCCTCTGCGGTCGACGGATCCACGGCATGCCGGGACGCCCTGCCGACCGCGCAGTCGGCGAGGTACGCACCGCCCGCGGAGTCCAGTTCCGTGGCGGTCGCCGCCCACACCGATGTCGCTGCCGCGGCGGGGATGGACTTGAGATTCTCCAGCAGGCCCGGATTCCCGGCGCTCATCGCCTTCATCTCGGCGAAGTCGTCGCGGGACATGTACCGCGACAGGCCGGTCGCGCACACGCCGGGATGCACTGCGAATGCCTGGATCCCACTGTCCGCGTACCGCTTCTGCAGCTCGATCGTCATGAGGACGTTGGCCGCCTTGGACTGCGCATACGCGACGAACTTGTCGTACTCCCGGTCCCGGAAGTTCGGATCGGCGAGATCGACGGCATGCGCGCGGTGCGCGTCCGACGACACGGTGACCACCCTGGACGGGGTCCCGGCCCCGCCTGCCGCAGCGATCAGGTTCGGCCGCAGCAGCGTGGTGAGCAGGAAATGACCCAGGTGGTTCGTGCCGAATTGCAGCTCGAACCCGTCGGCGGTGCGCTCGAACGGCGTGTACATCACACCGGCGTTGTTGATCAGCAGGTCGATCGGCTGCCCGCCCAGGCTCTCGGCGGCGCCGCGAACGCTCGACAGGTCGGCCAGATCGATTGCCGTGACTAGCAGTTCGGCGCCGGGCACGGCCTCACCGATGCCGTCGGCCACGATCGCGGCGGCGTCACCGTTGCGGGCCGCGAGGATCACCGTCGCGCCGGCGGCAGCCAGCGCTCTTGCGGTTTCCCCGCCGAGACCGCTCGTCACCCCGGTGACCAGAGCGGTGCGGCCGGTCAGGTCGACGCCGACGAGCACGTCATCGGTGGTGGTGTCGGGTCCGAAAACGTTCACTTCCAAGGCAATTCCTTCCAATCGGCGGATACCCGCGCCGTCCAGTCGGGGTCGCGGCGGTCGAGGAAGGCGCGCACGCCCTCCGCCGCGTCCGCGGTGCCCATGACCCGGTGGTGCAGTTCGGTCTCGTATCCGGCCACCTCGCGGGGCGCGAAACCCTTTCGTGCGCTGTCCCACAGCAGTCGCTTGCTCAGCGCCGCAGACATCGGTGCGACATTGGTGGCGATGTCCCGCGCCGTGGCGAGCGCGGCGGGCAGAACCTGGTCGGCGGGCAGCGACCGGCTCGCGAGCCCCAGCCGGACCGCCTCGAGGCCGTCGAAGGTGCGCCCGGTGAGCAGGACGTCCGCGGCCACCGCCAAGCCGGCGACGCGCGCGACCGTCCAGTGCGACATCATGTCGGGCACGACACCGCGCCGCACCTGCGGGATCGCATACTTCGCGTCGTCGGCGACGATGCGGATGTCGGCCTGCATCGCGAGAGTCAGGCCGATCCCGATCGCGTGCCCGTTGACGGCCGCGATCACCGGTTTGCGGATCTCGAACGCGGCCGGGTTCACCGGGGACGCGGAGAAGCCGCTGTCGGTCGGGGAGGCGAACGTCTCGCCCTGCGGAGTGAGATCGGCACCCGCGCAGAATGCCGGCGGGGTGCCGGTGAGGACGACCGCGCGGACCGCATCGTCGGCGTCGAGTTCGCCGTACAGGTCACCGAGGCGGCGACCCATGTCACCGGTGAACGCGTTGCGCGCCTCCGGCCGATTGAGCGTGAGAACCGCGACGCCGCCGTCGATCTCGATCAGCACGTCGTTCACGGCGTCAGCTCCCGCACCGCCGCGACGAGATCGGCGATGTGCCCGTCCCGAATCGGGTAGCCCGGGAAGTAGCAGCACACGCGGTCGCTGTAGGCACCGAACCGCTCGACGATCTCGGCGGCGCATTCCTCGGGCGTGCCGTGCACCGCGAGGGTCGTGAGCATCTTGTCGTCGATCAGCTCCGCCATCGCGGCGTACTCGCCGACCTTGGATAGGGCGTTGAGCTCGGGTTGCAGGTCCCCCCAGCCCTCGACGTCGAGGACGGGGCGGTAGGCGGGCGTGGATCCGTAGAAGGCGAGCAGGCTCCGCACGCCGCGCGACGCCGCGGCCAGTTCGTCCGGGGTGCGTCCCGTTCCCACGATCACCTGCGGGTAGATCGCGAGATCCGCGGCGTGGCGTCCGGCGCGGTCGAGCCCCTCCTCGATCGCCGGCAGCGTGCGCTCGCGGTAGTGCCGAACGCTGTTGAACGGCATGACGAGCAACCCGTCTGCAACCTCGGCGGCGGTGCGCGTCATCACCGGTCCGAGCGCGCCGAGACAGATCGGGGGCGGACCGTACGGGTTGGGTCCGGGGTCGAACGTGGGCGGCATCAGCGTGTGGGTGGTGAACTCCCCCTCGAACCGCAGGCGCGAATTTCCCTCCCACGCATCGAAGATCGCCTTCACCGCGAGGACGATCTCCCGCATCCGGGCGGCCGGGCGCGACCACTCGGCACCGTACCGCTTCTCGATGTGCGGCCGGATCTGCGAGCCCAGCCCGAGGCGGAAGCGGCCGCGGCTGAGCGTCTGCAGGTCGTACGCGGTGTGCGCGAGGTGCATCGGACTGCGCGGCAACGCGATCGCGACGTTCGTCATGAGATCGACGTCGACCGCCCCTGCGGCGGATACCAGCGGGAGGAACACGTCGTGCGGACCCTCGAACGTGAACAGACCGTCGACGCCGAGTTCGGCGAGCTCCCGCGCGCGGGCTGCCGCCTTCTCCGGGCGTCCGTCGAGTTGGACGTCGATCTTCACGACTCGCTCTCCTTCACCTCTACAGCCAGTTCGTCACCGTGCGCGGCCAGCACGTGGAGCGCGCCGGCGAGGGCGGCCACGAACGCGTCGGCGCCCGCTCCTCCCTGAGTGAGCCCTCGAATCGACGTGGTGCCGGTGAGGATCTCGAACAAGGTGGCCGCGTCCACCGGTCCCGGGATCTCCCCTCGGTCCGCTGCGAGCTCGAGTCGAGCGGTGAAGGCAGCCCGCACGGGATCCTGCAGCGAGAGCAACCTCGCACGATCCGCATCTGTGCGAATGTCGGCCAGCAGCCCGGGCACGCCCGCGCGGGCAGCGGGACTCGCCGACCGGGACAGAAAGACTCGCACCCATGTAGCCAGGTCCGCACGGAGATCGTCCGTGGCCTCGGGCAGCCTGTGCGCGCCCGGTCCGTGAACCGCGTCCTCGAGGAGCGCCTCCCGCGTGGGCCAGCGGCGGTAGATCGCCGGGGCGCTCACGTTGGACCGGCGTGCGATCGCCGAGATCGTGGTCTGCTGATAACCGACCTCGCGGAGCAGTCGCCGCGCGGCGACGAGGACCGCGTGATCCTTTCCGGGGTCACGGGGTCGACCGATGCGGGGCGAGGTCTCCATTACGTTTCACGTTAATACGTTACGTTTTTCCGCGGGCCCGATTCGCAATATCCCGTGAGCTCTGGCGCCCGCAACCTCATCGCACGGGCGGATGCCCACCTGGGACAATCGACCCGTGACTGCAACACTGCGTATCTCCGGCCTCTCCGCATCCCGGGGCGAGCGCACGCTCTTCTCCGATCTCGACCTGACCGTCGCGCCCGGCGACGTGATCGGCCTGGTCGGCGCGAACGGCGCCGGGAAGTCGACGCTGCTCACGACGCTCGCAGGGGTCGGGAACGCGGACATCGAGGGCACCGTCACGCTCAGCCCGCCCGATGCGACCGTCGGCTACCTCGCGCAGGAACCCGACCGGATCGAGGGCGAGACGGTACTCGAGTTCCTCGGCCGACGAACCGGCGTCACCGCCGCCGAAACCGCGATGAACGCCGCGGCCGAGTCGCTCGCGGACGGCGGGGAGGACCTCTACTCCCCCGCCCTCGACAAGTGGCTCGCCCTCGGCGGCGCGGATCTCGCCGAGCGTGCCGAGAAGGTCCTCGCCGATCTGGGTCTCGACGTCACGGGCGACGCCCACATGACGGACCTCTCCGGTGGACAGGCCGCACGGGCGGGCCTGGCGTCGTTGCTGCTCTCGCGCTACGACGTCCTGCTGCTCGACGAGCCGACCAACGATCTCGATCTGCCCGGACTCGAGCAGCTCGAACAGTTCGTCGCCGAGACCCGGACGGCGCTGGTGGTGGTCAGTCACGATCGGGAGTTCCTGGCGCGCACCGTCACCGGCATCGTCGAACTCGATCTCGCGCAGCAGCAGATCGCGGTGTACGACGGCGGGTACGAGTCGTACCTCGCCGAACGCGAGGTGGCCAGGCGGCACGCGCGCGAGGCCTACGACGAGTACGCAGGGAACCTGTCGGCACTCGAGGACCGCGCACAGATGCAGCGCAACTGGCTCGAGCACGGCGTCCGCAATGCGCGCCGCAAGGCCAAGGGCGGCGACGCGGACAAGATGGGCCGCAAGGCACGCGCCGAGTCCACCGAGAAGCAGGCCGCGAAGGCGCGGCAGACGCAGCGCCGGATCGAGCGGCTCGAGGTGGTCGAGGAGCCCCGCAAGGAGTGGGAGTTGCGGATGGAGATCGCCGCGGCGCCGCGCAGCGGTGCGGTCGTGGCCACGCTCAGCGGTGCCGTGGTCCGCCGCGACGCGTTCACGTTCGGTCCCGTCACCGCACAGATCGACTGGGGTGACCGAATTCTCGTGACCGGCCCGAACGGGTCCGGCAAGTCGACGCTGTTGAAGGTCCTGCTCGGGAAGCTGCCACCCGACGAGGGCACCGCAACCCTCGGATCGGGTGTCGCGGTGGGCGAGATCGACCAGGCGCGTGGACTTTTCGAAGGCGACGAGCCGCTGGCCGACGCATTCGGCACACAGGTCCCCGACTGGCCCGAGGCGGACGTCCGCACGCTGTTGGCGAAGTTCGGACTCAAGGGTCACCATGTGCTGCGGTCCGCGGCGTCGCTGTCGCCGGGCGAACGCACCCGCGCGGCGCTGGCGCTGCTGCAGGCCCGTGGGGTCAATCTGCTGGTCCTCGACGAGCCCACCAACCACCTCGACCTGCCCGCGATCGAGCAGCTCGAGCAGGCGATGGAATCGTTCACCGGCACGCTGCTGTTGGTCACCCACGACCGTCGGATGCTGGGCACCATGCGGCACACCCGGCGCTGGCACATGGACGGTGGCGGGCTGACGGAGGAGTAGGCGCTTCGCGCCCGTGCGCCTTTTCGGTAGCTGGAACCACCAAAAAGGCGCACGGGCGACGAAGTCGCCTAGGCGAGCAGACCCTGCCCCAGGTACTCGCCCTTCCGGCACCCCGGGAGGATCGCGAACACCGCCGAGCCGATCGGCGTCGACCACTGGTTGAACATGTCGGCCTCCGCCAGCCGCTGCTGGACCGGCAGGTACTGGGCGTCGACGTCGGCCTGGTAGGCGACGAAGATCAGCCCCGAGTCGGACACTCCGATGCCGTCTGGGGCCTCGTCGTAGTTGTACGCCCGACGGTGGAAACGCTCCCGCGGCGCCATCGGGCGGGCTCGCGCGATGTGCGAGAACTCGGGGATGATCTTCAAACCGCCGCGGCCGGTGGCGTCGAAATCCGGTGCGTCGTGCTCGGATTCACCGGTCAACGGCGCGCCGTCGGACATCCGCCGGCCCATCACCTCGTCCCGTCCGGGCCGGTCGAGTTCGTCCCACCCGTCCAGGTCGAGGTGGATCCGCCGGATCACCACCGACGTCCCACCCGCGAACCACGGCTGCTCGGCGCCGTCGTTCCACACCACTTGCGCGAAGTCGTCGCTGCCGGACGCCGGGTTGACGGTGCCGTCGACCTGCCCCATGAGGTTCCGCATCGTGGTGCCCTCGGGTTCGCTGCCCCGGGCCCGACGGAAACCGCGCTGGACCCAGCGCACCGTCGCGGTGCCCCGCGCGGCCTTGAGCAGCACCCGCAATGCGTGCGCCACGGTGACAGGGTCGTCCGAGCCGACGTGCAACAGGAGGTCACCGCCGTTCCAGCGGTCCTCGAGCTTGTCGATCTCGAACGGTGGCAACGGCTTGCACCAGGACGGCCGCTTGTCCTCGACCGCCGCGGCACGGAACGCGCCCGGTCCGAAACCGACCGTGACGGTGAGCCGCGCCGGTGCTGTCGCGAGGTCCGGTTCGGTGTCGGCGAGGGCGCCGCGCCCCTCGGTGAGGCGCGCGGCGTCGTCGGTCCACACCCGCATCAGCCGCACGAGCGCGGCCCGGTCGGTGCCGGGACGCAGGTCAAGGCCCACGAACGTGGCATGAGCCTGTGGCGTGGTCTCGATCCCGGCCTGGTGTTCCCCGTGGAACGGGACGGTCTCCGCGACGACGTCGGCCTTCGCGGGACGCGCGGCGACGGTGCCGGCGCCCAGACCGAGGCCGACGCCGCCGACGGCAGCGGCGGCACCGACCCCGAACAGTTGACGACGGCTGAGGTCAGCCACCGTGCGCCTCGCCCTGGCCGTGGTCCTGCATCGCGCCGTCCATCCCGCCCGACGTCTCGCCGTGCGATGCACCGTCGCCGTAGTCCTCTCGGGCGCCGGTGAAGTCGCGGACCTGCGCGGTGAACTGTGCCGTCGCGCCGTCGGCGAACGTAAACGTGAACGGGACGTCGCTGCCGGCCCGGACCGGCGCGGGCAGATCGAACAGCATGATGTGGTCACCGCCCGGCGCCAACTCGTACGAGCTGTTCGCCTGGACAACCACCCCGCCGTCCTTCTCGCGCATCTTCATCGCACCGGTGCCGTCGGGAGCCATCTCGTGCAGTTCGACCCGGGGCGAGACGCCGGTGGTGACGGACGTCAGGGTGACGTCGGAATCCGAGTCGTTGACGATCGTTCCGAACATCGCAGTCATGCCGGAGTCGGCCGCCTTGACCCAGGAATCCTCGAACGAGATCGCCGAGGTGTCGGTCGTCGAACCGGATTCCTCGGAGTTGCTGCAGCCGGTGAGGACGAGTGCCGTTGCCGCGGTCACGCCGATCGCAAGGGTGCGGGCGCGGGTGAATGCCTTCATGTACGTGTGCCTTTCGAATGCGGGCGCGCAGCAACCAATGACGGGCGCGCAACCCGCAGGGTGTGAGGGGACGCGCGTCGCCGGAGAGAAGGCCGGGGACGCGGTGAGTGAGAGAGGTCAGGCCCGGACGGGTGGGCCGCGGCGCGCGATGGGCCCTACCGCCACGAGCGAGCGCGCTGGGCGGATGTCGTCGACGACGTGCGGCAACGCCGGTTCCAGACGGACCGGGAGGACCGCGACGATGCTGGGCAGGATCCGGCGCAGCGCGGCGGCGGCGCGGGGACCGACGAGTTCGGCGCCCGCGATGAGTACGGCGCACGCGACGACTGCGACCGAGTGGGCGAGCAGCATCGGCGTCGTCGAATGCGAACCCGAGTGCATCGCGCCGTGCGCATCACCGAGGGAGAGCGCGGAGTGCGAGAGCACCTGGCCGGTCGCGAGGACGGGAACGAGCCACCGACGTCGGGTGGCGAGCGCGGGAACCGCGATCACCGCGGCAGCCAGGACCGCGGCGACACCGCCGAGCAGAAGGAACGTCGACCCCTGCGGTGCGCCGCCTCCGGCCAGTCCGTGCGCGCCGATCGCGAGCGTGACGACGGATGCAGCGACAGCGAGGCCACGCACCTGGCGTGCGAGCTCCTCACCTGGGCCGATCCGCATGCCCAGAGGTTACTACAGGCAGTCGTACCCACCGGAGATCGGAGCCTGCGGACCGTTGTCTCGATTTGACACATCGTTAGGTTTTCCCAACGATGTGTTGCATGAGTCCGGTGCGACGTGGGGCGAGTCTCCCCATCTTCAATCGCATCGCCGTGCTGCGCGCCGAACGCAAGATGACCCGCGCGCAGCTCGCCGAGCTGATCGAGGTCAACCCGCAGACGGTCGGCGCACTCGAGCGGGGTGACCACTACCCCAGCCTCGATCTCGCGCTGCGGATCTGCACGGTCTTCGATCTCCCCGTGGAGGCGGTCTTCTCCCGAACCGAGTTCGGGCCGATCAGCGCCGAGTTGTACCGAGCCGACCGATCACGAGGAGGCGACGACCATGGCTGACCCCGGCTTGCTCGAGCGGTACCAGGATTTCCGCACCCGGCGGTTCCTGAAGAACGAGGACCAGTTCAAGCACTGGCTACCGGGTTGGCGAACCCGGGCGAGACGGCGCATCCTCGTCGTCACCCTGGCGGTGATTCTGGGATGCATGCTCGCCGTCGGCGCGGTCTGCCTGACGAACATGCGCGTCGGCCCGCTGTTGTGGCTGCCCGCCTGCCTCGCCTTCATGGCGGTCTGGACGACGCTGCAGATCGTCTCGGGACGCCAGGGCGATGCGCCTCGCCATGCGCTCGACGAATGGGAGGTCCAGCAGCGCGACAGCGCCCGCTCGATCGGCCTCACGGTCACCCAGGTCCTGACCTTCGTCCCGGCGATGTTCCTGATCGTCGCCGGCTCACTGGACCTCGACATCGACCGATCCAATCTCACCTACTCCGCCGGACTCTTCGTCCTCACCACGCTGATAGCCGGCGCGTGTTCGCCGGCGATGATCCTGGCGTGGACGCGCCCCGACCCCGAACCCGACGACCACGAGGAGACCACATGACCGGCCAGACCCTCACCTTCGACGGAATAGCCAAACGCTACGGCGACGTCGTCGCGCTCGAGAGCCTGAGTTTCGACGTCCGTCCCGGCGAAATCTTCGGCTTCGTCGGCAGCAACGGGGCCGGCAAGACCACCGCGATGCGGATCGCTCTCGGTGTGCTCGCCGCCGACCGCGGCGAGGTGCGTCTCGGTGGCAAGCCCGTGGACCTCGAGGTCCGCCGCTCGATCGGCTACATGCCCGAGGAGCGCGGCCTCTATCCGAAGATGAAGGTGGGTCGTCAGCTCACGTACCTGGCCGAGCTGCATGGTCTTTCGCGGGCCGAGGCGGCCGACGCCGCGAGCCGGTGGACCGAGCGTCTCGGCATCGCCGCGCGCGTGAACGACGCCGTCGATGCGCTCAGTCTGGGTAACCAGCAGCGCGTGCAGCTCGCCGCCGCGCTGGTCCACGACCCTGCCGTCCTGATCCTCGACGAGCCGTTCTCGGGCCTGGATCCGGTGGCCGTCGACGTCATGAGCGACGTTCTGGTGGAGAAGGCGAACTCGGGTGTGCCCGTGATCTTCTCGAGCCATCAGCTCGACCTGGTGCAGCGGCTGTGCGACCGGGTCGGGATCATCGCGAAGGGGCGGATGAACTCGATCGGCACCGTCGACGAACTCCGTGGCAGCGGCGACGTGCTCCTCGACGTCCACGCACCCGCCGCACCGTCCGGGTGGGCCGACCACCTGTTCGGGGTGACGATCGTCAGCCACGCCGACGGCCGCACGGTGTTGGCACTCGGTGCGGGGGCCGACGACCAGGCCGTCCTGCATGCCGCTCTGAAGACCGGACCCGTCCACGAGTTCGCGGTCCGCAAGCCGTCCCTGACCGAACTGTTCCGAGAGGTGGTGTCCGCGTGAGCGAACGCAGCGGACTGAACCCGAGCCGCGCCATCGCACTGGTGGCCCGGCGCGAATTCCTGACCCAGGTGCAGAAGAAGAGCTTCCTGGTCAGCAACGTGATCGTCCTGATCGCGATCATCGGCGGCATCGTCGCCGCATCGATCTTCTCCGGCAAGGACGACGAGTCCCGCTCGAAGGTGGGGCTCGTCGGCGACCAGTCGCTCAGTGCGGCACTGGTCGCGACCGGCGACGCGGCCGGCAACCCCGTCGAGGTGACCGAGATCGGCGACGAGCAGACCGCCCGCACGCAGGTCGAGGACGGTGACCTCGACGTCGCCGTCGTGCCGGGCAGCGGGGGCGCGGTCACCGCGATCACGAAGTCCGAGATCGACTCCTCGCTGCGCGTCGTGCTCGACGGTGCGGTGGCCGCCCAGGCCCAGAGCGCCGCGCTGGCCGCCCAGGGCGTCGACGCCGCGCAACTGGCCGAGAACACCGCGTCGGCAGTCGTCACCGTCGACGCCATCGATCCTCCGGATCCCGAACGTGGACAGCGCATCGCGCTGTCCACGGCGGTGGTGGTCCTGTTGTACATGCAGATCCTCGCGTTCGGCATGTACGTCGCGATGGGCGTGGTCGAGGAGAAGTCGTCCCGCGTCGTCGAACTGCTGCTGTCGACCCTGCGTCCGCTGCAGTTGCTGTGGGGCAAGGTGATCGGCATCGGCGCCGTCGGTCTCGCACAGTTGACGGTGTACGGCGTCGTGGGTGTCGGCGCGGGCGTCGCGACCGGGGTCCTCACCCTCGGCGGCACCGCCTGGGGCACGCTGCTCGGCACGCTGGGCTGGTTCGTTCTCGGCTTCGCGTTCTTCGCGGTGCTCTATGCCGCAACAGGTTCGATGGTCTCGCGTCAGGAGGACGTCAACTCCACCGCGATGCCGTTGACCATCCTGATCATGGCGATGTTCTTCGCCGCGTTCAGCGCCGTGCAGAACCCGGAAGGCACACTGTCCAACGTGCTCAGTTGGATTCCGCCGTTCTCGGCGATCCTCATGCCGCTGCGCATCGCGGCCGGTGTCGCGAGCGCCACCCAGATCGCCGCCACGGTCGTGCTCATGCTGATCGTCACCGTCGCGATGTCCGCGATCGCCGCCCGCATCTACCAGCGCTCGATCCTGCGGATGGGCAAGACGGTCTCGTGGCGCGAGGCACTCGCGCGGTAACTAGGCTGGAGCTGTGCCGGCCGCCGTCGTCTCCGGACGACGGCGGCCGTTCCGTAGAGAAGTGGAGGAAGGCCCGTGCCCGCGAACAAGGTTTCGGCTCGCGAACTGATCGGCCAGGTATTCGACGCCGACAGCTTCGAATCGTGGGACACCGCACCGCTCGAGATCGATCCCGACCCGAAGTACCGGGCCGAACTCGATGCGGCAGCCGAGAAGTCGGGCGCCGACGAGTCCGTGCTCACCGGGACCGCACTGCTCGGCGGGCGCCGCGTGGCCGTGATCGCGTGCGAGTTCTCGTTCCTCGCCGGCTCCATCGGCGTGGCCGCAGCGGAACGGATCGTCACCGCGATCGAGCGCGCCACCACCGAGGGTCTCCCGCTGCTCGCGTCGCCCACCTCCGGCGGCACCCGCATGCAGGAGGGCACGGTCGCCTTCGTGCAGATGGTGAAGATCGCGGCCGCGATCGCCGCCCACAAGTCCGCTCACCTGCCGTACCTGGTGTACCTGCGCAATCCCACCACCGGTGGGGTGTTCGCATCGTGGGGGTCGCTCGGTCACGTCACCATCGCCGAACCCGGCGCGCTCGTCGGCTTCCTCGGCCCGCGCGTGTACGAGGCCCTCTACGGCGAGAAGTTCCCGGAGGGCGTGCAGACGTCGGAGAACCTGTACCGCAACGGTGTGATCGACGGAGTGGCGTCGACGACCCAACTGCGTGACCTCGTCGACCGCGCCCTGCACGTGCTCGTCGACTCGCCGGGTGACGACCACACGATTCCCGAACCGGCTGACTCCCAGGACATCCCGGACGTCCCGGCGTGGCAGTCGGTCATCACGTCGCGGCGCGACGACCGTCCGGGTGTGCGCGAGCTCGTCCGGCACGCGTCGTCCACCCGGGTGCCCCTCAGCGGCACCGGCCAGGGCGAGGTGGACTCGACCGTGCTGCTGTCGCTGGCCCGGTTCCACGGTCAGCCGTGCGTGCTGTTCGGTCAGGATCGCGCGGGCCAGTCGGCGCTCAACACGATGGGGCCGGCAGCGCTGCGGGAGGCCCGCCGCGGTATGCGGATGGCGGCCGAACTGCGGCTACCGCTGGTGCTCGTGATCGACACCCTCGGCGCGGCTCTGTCCAAGGAGGCCGAGGAGCGGGGCCTGGCCCCCGAGATCGCGCGCTGCATCTCCGATCTCGTCACCCTGCGCACGCCCACCGTGTCGGTGCTGCTCGGTCAGGGCACCGGCGGCGGCGCTCTCGCGCTACTGCCCGCCGACCGCGTCCTCGCCGCGCAGAACGGCTGGCTCGCACCGCTTCCACCGGAGGGGGCGAGTGCCATCGTGCACCGCGACGTCACCCACGCACCCGCAATGGCGGCGGCGCAGGGCATCCGGTCGCTCGACCTGCTACGCGACGGTGTCGTCGACGCCGTCATTCCCGAAAGGCCCGACGCGGCGATCGAGCCGGTCGAGTTCTCCCGGCGCGTCGGCGCCGCGATCGCCCGCGAACTCGTCTCCCTGCGCGGGGTCCCCGGCGACGATCGGATGTCCGCTCGACTCGGGCGCTACCGCACGCTGGGACTGCCCGCGGACTGAACGACGGGTCGCCCCCGTTACCGGGGCGTGACTACGCGGTGGTTCGCTGATTCCGGGCGGCGGACCACTCCGCCAACTGCTCCAGCGCGGTTCGCGCGAGCGCCGCGGCCTCGTCCCGATTGACCCGGGACAGCAGCAGCGCACTGATCGACAGCGACGTCAGGAGACGGGTGCGATGGACGATCCGGTCGGCGGAGGCCTCGGGGTCGAGGGCGCGCAGCGCGTGCGCCAGCGCCGCCGCCAGCTCCGATCGGTAGGCGTCGACCACCGCCCGCTGGGCGTCGTCGTGCGCAGCGAATCCGGCCGCGCTGTTGAGAAGCAGGCACCCGCGCCCGGGGTAGTCGTCCGGCAGGGACTCGATGGCCTCCACGACACCGCGGTAGTACCGGGAGGCCGCGTCGGGCACGGTGGGCTCGTGGGTCAGGATCCGCAGTCGCGGGCGGACCACGCGGTCCAGGTAGTCCTGCACGGCGGCATCGAAGAGACCCCGTTTGCTACCGAACGCGTTGTACAGGCTCGACCGGTTCAACCCTGTCACGCGTTCGAGGTCCGGAACCGAGGTGGCCTCGAACCCCTTGTCCCAGAAGAGGTCCCGCGCCCGAGCGACGACGGTGTCGGTGTCGAACTCCTGCACCCGCGGCATGACGACCCTCACTTCCCGTTGTGGAACGACCATTGCAGTATATATTGAAACGATCAGTTCAAAATAAGGAGAGTGACCATGGTCGTCGCGGGTCTGATCTTCGCCGCACTCGCCGGCGCGCTGCATGTCTACATCTTCTTCCTCGAGTCGCTGCGCTGGACCGCCCCGCGCACCCGCGCGACGTTCGGCACCAGCGCCGAGGAGGCCGCCGCAACCCGGGAACTCGCGTTCAACCAGGGCTTCTACAACCTTTTCCTGGCGATCGTCACGGCCGCCGGCATCGTCGCAGTCCTGATCGGCGCGACCGCAGTGGGTTCGGCGCTCGTGTTCGCCGGCACCGGATCGATGCTGCTCGCAGCACTGGTCCTGCTGCTCTCGTCGCCGGACAAGGCCCGTGCCGCGATCGCTCAGGGGACGCTCCCCCTCGTCGCCGTCGTCCTCCTCGCACTCGGACTGATTCTCTGACCCCGCACACCCACGAAGGGACCGATCCCATGTCGACCAGCACGCAGATCCAGCTCATCGCCCGCCCGGTCGGGTGGCCCACGCTCGACAACTTCCGGACTACGACCGTGGAGCTGCCGGACCTCGCATCCAACCAGGTGCGGGTGGCCAACGAGTTCCTCTCCGTCGACCCGTACATGCGCGGCCGGATGAACGACGTGAAGTCCTACGTGCCTCCGTTCGCGCTGAACGAGACCATGACCGGCGGCGCGGTGGGCCGAATCGTCGAGTCCACCTCCCCCTCCCACCCCGTCGGTGCCGTCGTCGTGCACGATCTCGGCTGGCGCGACGTGGCGCAGGGTGACGCTTCGGGCTTCCGTGTGGTGGAGGAGATTCCGGGCGTACCGGTGTCCGCGTACCTCGGCATCCTCGGCCTCACGGGGCTCACCGCCTACGTCGGACTGATGCACATCGCGCACCTGAAGCCGGGCGAGTCCGTGTTCATCTCCGGTGCCGCGGGCGCCGTCGGCACCGCCGCCGGACAGATCGCCCGGTTGGAGGGGGCCGCCCGGATCATCGGCTCGGCGGGGTCGGCCGAGAAGGTGGAGTTGCTCACCGAGCGCTACGGCTACAGCGTGGCGTTCGACTACAAGCGGGAACCGGTACGGAAGCAGTTGCGGGAGATCGCCGGAGACGGCATCGACGTCTACTTCGACAACGTCGGCGGAGACCATCTCGAGGCCGCGCTTGACGTGATGAGGGACGGTGGCCGGGCAGCGTTGTGCGGCGCCATCGCCGACTACAACGCGACCGAGCGCACGCCGGGTCCCGACAACATGGCGAACATCATCACCCGCGGGCTGACGCTGCAGGGATTCACACTCGGCAACTACACCCACTTCTTCCCCGAGTTCGCCGCCAAGATGGGGCCCTGGTTGGCGTCGGGCGACGTCGTGTTCGACGAGACGATCGTCGACGGCATCGACAACGCGGTCGACGCCTTCCTCCAGCTGATGCGCGGCGGCAACATCGGGAAGATGCTGGTGCGGATCTGAACTCCCCCTTCGACCGAATGTCACATGCGTTCGGTTCGAGTGAACGCATGTGACATTCGGCCGGGGACCCTCAGGACGATCCGGCAGCCATCGCCGGCACCATGACCGCCACGAAGACGGCGCTGTTGATCGCGTCGACTGCCTTGCGGACCGCCGCGCCCGCCCATTCGCCGTCGGCGATCTCCTTGGCGCGCTTGCGGATCATCTTGCGGTCGGTGTCCGGAAACACCTTCGCTGCAGCGTCCACCGCGGACAGCAGGGAGATCAGTGCCGCGGCACGAGGCGTCGGATCGAGGCCCTCGACCACCACCCCGGACAGTTCGTGACGCACCCCTCGCTCGTGGCTCTCGTCGACGGGCGGCCAGACCTTGGACGGGAAGATGCCGAGTACCTTGCGTCGGCTCTCGCGAACCCACCCGCGGTCGATCACCCGCTCGAACACCGCGGCCCGAACCTCGGAGTCGAGCTTCTCGATCGCCGCTTCCGGTTTCATCGGACGCCGGGCGTCCGCGACTACGCCGAGAGCGCGCGCGAGGATCGGGTCGGCGGGTGCCTCCGCCCGCCGAACCGCGAGCCGGCCTCGCTTGACGTCCTCACCCTGGTCCGCGGGCGTCACGTACCCGTCGAGCGCCAGCTCGAGCAGCACCGCTCCGGCCAGCACCCGAGGCAGCCGGGTGCCGTCGACGAGCGGGTCGCCCGACTCGTCGTCGAGTAGGAGCAGCAGCAGATCCTCGGCAATGAGCGACGTCATGGCCTTCACCGTACGGAACGGACGTCAGCAGGTCGACGGCGCGAACTCGCCGTAGGTGGTGCCGTCCTCTCGCCACCACTTCGACGCCCGGAGTTCGCCGACCACGGCGTCGAACGCGTCGACGAGCCACTCCCGGTCCGCGGAGGCGAGCAGCACGTCGGCACTGCCGAAGAACCTCACCGTCCACGTTCCGGGACCGCCGTCGGCCGTCGTGGCGAGATCCCCGCCGGCGTTGGTGGCGAGCAGGTACCGGCCCAGCTCGAACTCGACGCGGATGGCGTACGTGCCGCCCAGGTTGACGATGTTGGCAGGACGCTGCGTCGCCGTGGCCATCGCCACGAGGGCATCCGCGTACCGTTCGGTGTGCTCACGAGTCAGCGGCATGGCGGGACCGCCCGTCGCCGCCTCGGCAGAGCGAAGCCCAGGTCATCCGCACGCGCGACACCGACCCCTCGAACGATGCTGCGCAACTGATCGATTCGCGCGCTTATCGGACTTTTCCCAACGCTCTCACCTTCTCACGGACAACCTACGCGGTGTACCTGCTCTCCCACTCCGTTAGACGTTCCGAAACGACCGAACCGAACACCGGCCGACTGTGATCTGCCACACATTTCCGGCGGCGGGTGGCGCTGCCTGCGGTTTGACGGTCGGTGCGTCCGATCGGGGTAAAGTCGGCGTGCCTCACTCCCGCGACGGCTTCGACGGGAGGAGTGTATTCAGTGACCGAACAGGCCATGGACGGGCCGACGGCGCCCGACCATGTCTTGGGCCAGGACGGCCACCCCGACGGAACCTTCGCCGGATTCGTCGAGCGCTACGGCCTCGAGCTGCGCAGATACTGCCGGCCGCTCGCGCCGGACGACGACGCCGCCGAGGACATCGTCCAGGAGACCTTCATCGCCGCCTGGAATCAGCTGTCCTCGTTCCGCGGCGACGCGTCGATCCGGACCTGGCTGTTCGCGATCTGCACCCGCAAGGTCCTCGACCTGCACCGCCGGCGTCGACCCCACGTCGTCGACGACGAAATCCTCCACACGATCCCCGATCAGCGCAGGCACGAACCGGCGACGGTGGTGTCGAGCAACGCGTTCCTCAACGCCCTCGACGGCGCATTGCGGCAACTCCCGCTGCGACAGCGAGCATCATGGGTGATGAGAGAAGTGGAATCGATGACGTTTCCTGAGATCGGCAAGGTGCTGGGCTTGAGCCCGGACGCGGCCCGCGGTCAACATCGGCGCGCGGCGGCGACGCTGGCCGTTCTGCTGGAGGAGTGGCGATGATTCCGTGGCACGGGCGGCGCACAGAAGGAGGCCTACACCATGGTGCACATTGACCCACTGACGGACGGGCGAACACCGGACGACACGAGGAACAGAACGAACAGCACGAAGACGGACGGAACGAAGGCGGGCACGCGGCCGAGTGCCGCCGACGTCGTCGCTGTCGCGGAACAGTCCGACCTGTCCCCCACCGCACTCGCATCCCTGCTCGTGTCGCTCGGCGAGAGCATCACCGACGAGGACGATCTGGCGAACGTCCTGCAGCGGGTGACGGAGGTTGCGCACCAGGTGATCGACAACGCCGATTGCACCGGTGTGACGGTCGACTTCGGTGGACGCACCTACACCGCCGCCTACACCGACGGGCGCACCCTGCGGGTGGATCACGAGCAGTACGCCGCCGGCGAAGGGCCGTGCCTGCAGGCGTCGCGGACCCGAGAGACGGTCCTGGTGGACCTCGACGAGGCGACCGATCGTTGGCCGGCGTTCACGGAATCAGCTCGGGCGGAGGGGATTCGCAGCTTTCTGGCCGCTCCCCTGTTCGTCGACGACCACACGCTGGGCGCGCTCAACCTCTACGGCCGTGGACCGTCGGCCTTCGACGAGGTGGACGCCGACGTCCTCGAACTGCTCACCGGCACCGTGTCCCGGGCGATCGGCGAGTTCGCGCGCTTCAAGTCCGCGCGCGACGCCGCTGACGCGCTGCAACGCGCGCTGGAGACCCGGGCACCGATCGAGCAGGCGAAGGGCATGCTGATGGCCCTCCACCGGATCGACGCGCACCAGGCCTTCCAATTGCTGCGCAAGCAGTCGCAGACGACCAACACACGCTTGCGTGACGTCGCCCTGAATCTCGTCGAACAACTCAGCGCGCCAGAGGACTTCGCCGTCGACGAGACCGCCTCGTGACGCGGACAGGCGCCGCGGACGCGGTGATCGCCGCGCTGGCGGACGTCGCCGACCCCGACGACGCCCGACAGCTCGCCCGGTTCTTCAAGACGGGTCCGGGCGAGTACGGCGAGGGCGACGTCTTCATCGGTGTCCGGGTGCCCGCGAACCGTGCCGTGGCCAAGCGGTTCACGTCGTTGTCGGCCGACGGTGTCGACGCGCTGCTCGACAGCCCCGTCCACGAACACCGGCTCGCCGGCTTGCTGATCCTCGTCGAACAGTTCGCCGCGGTCAGCCGGCCACGGGGTCGCGACGACGGCGCCCGTGAGCGCATTGCCGACCACTACCTCGCGACCGTCCTGCGGGGGCGGGTGAACAACTGGGACCTGGTGGACCAGTCGGCCCACCCCATCCTCGGCGACTGGCTGTACGACCGGCCCCGGGACGTCGTGTTCGAGCTCGGCGCCGACGACGACCTGTGGCGGCGCCGGGTCGCGCTGGTCACGACGTTCGGCTTCATCCGGCGCGGCGACGCGTCCACGACGCTCGATCTGGCGGCGCAGGTCCTGAGCGACCGGCGCGACCTCACGCAGAAGGCGACCGGTTGGATGCTGCGCGAGGTCGGCAAACGGGTGGACCGGGCGCTGCTGCTCGGTTTCCTCGACCGGCACGCCCCGCAGATGGGCGCCACCGCGCTCGGTTACGCCACCGAACACCTCGACCCGGACACCCGCGCGCACTACCGGCTACTCCGCGGTAACCACGCCCGGAGCAAATAGCCGCCGTTCATCGACCGTCGGGCACCATCCACCGCACGGACGCGCGGCGGACGGTCCGCTGCGCGGGCGATCTCCCGGCCGTCCAATAGGGTGTTGTGTGCATCACAGCTGCACACTCACGCGTGCGTCCCCGACGCAGTGTCAGGACCCGAGAGGACACGAATCGATGAGCACCGCCGAGCACGCATCCGGCGCCTACGCCGAGGCCTTCCGTCGGAGCGTGGAGGACCCCGACGGCTACTGGCTCGCGGCCGCCGAGGCCGTCGAGTGGGACACGGCGCCGACACGCGCCCTGGACGACTCGAACGCCCCGATGTACCGCTGGTTCCCGGACGCCACGCTCAACACGTGCTTCAACGCGCTCGACCGGCACGTGCGCGACGGCCGCGGTGATCAGGCGGCACTGATCTGGGACTCGGCGATGGTCCCGGCGCAGCGGACGTACACGTACGCCGAGCTGCTCGCGGAGGTGGCCCGATTCGCGGGCGTGCTGTCCGAGCAGGGCGTCGTGGCCGGCGACCGCGTCGTGATCTACATGCCGATGATCCCCGAGGCCGCGATCGCGATGCTCGCGTGCGCCCGGATCGGTGCCGTGCACTCGGTGGTGTTCGGCGGCTTCGCCGCCAAGGAGCTCGCGACCCGCATCGACGACGCACAGCCCGTCGTCCTGGTCACCGCGTCCGGGGGCCTCGAGCCGGGCCGCACCATCGAGTACCTGCCGATGGTCGACCAGGCGCTGGACATGTCGGCGCACCCGCCGCACACCGTGATCGTGAAGAACCGCGAGGCCGTGCCCGGGTCCGCAGGCGACTTCCGCGACCGGGGCGCCGCGTGGTTCGACTGGGACGAGCTGGCCGCCGACGCGAAGGACGCCGCCCCCGTCTCGGTGGCCGCGACCGACCCCCTGTACATCCTCTACACGTCGGGCACCACCGGGAAGCCGAAGGGTGTGGTCCGCGACAACGGTGGCCACGCCGTGGCGTTGACCTGGTCGATGCGCGACATCTACGACCTCGGCCCCGGCCAGGTCATGTGGACCGCGTCGGACGTCGGCTGGGTCGTCGGCCACTCCTACATCGTGTACGCGCCGTTGCTGGCGGGCGCGACCACCGTGATGTACGAGGGCAAGCCGGTGGGCACCCCCGACGCCGGTGCGTTCTGGCGAGTGATCCAGGAGCACAACGTCTCCGCGTTGTTCACCGCACCCACCGCGATCCGCGCGATCCGCAAGGCAGACCCGGAGGCCGCCGAACTCGCCAAGTACGACATCTCGTCGATGACGACGCTGTTCGCCGCCGGCGAGCGCCTCGATCCCGACACCTACGTGTGGGCCACCGAGAAGCTCGGCGTCCCGGTGATCGACCACTGGTGGCAGACCGAGACGGGCTGGGCGATCTGTGCGAATCTGCGTGGGCTGGAACCGATGCCGATCAAGGCCGGCTCCCCCACCGTCCCCGTGCCCGGTTACCGCGTCGGCATCGTCGACGGCGAGGGTTCTCCGGTCGGGGCGGGCACGGAGGGCAACATCGTGATCGCGCTGCCGCTGCCGCCCGGCACCCTGGCGGGGCTGTGGCGCGACGAGGATCGCTACACGAAGTCGTATCTGTCGACGTTCGACGGCTACTACCTCACCGGCGACTCCGGCTACATCGACGAGGACGGCTACGTGTTCGTACTCGGACGCAGCGACGACGTCATCAACGTTGCCGGACACCGCCTTTCGACCGGCAGCATGGAGGCGGTCGTCGCGTCGCATCCCGCGGTCGCCGAGTGCGCGGTGATCGGCATCCACGACGAACTCAAGGGCCAGCGCCCTAGCGGCTACGTGGTCCTCAAGGCCGGCGCGGAGATCGAGGACGACGTTCTGCGCAAGGAACTTATCGCGATGGTCCGGGAACAGATCGGCGCGGTCGCCACGTTCCGCGACGTCACCGTCGTGCAGGCCCTTCCGAAGACGCGATCGGGCAAGATCCTGCGCAAGACGATGCGGCAGATCGCGGACAACGACGAGTACACCGTGCCGTCGACCATCGAGGACCCGTCCGTCATCGACGCACTCGAGAAACTGCTGCGCGGATAGCGTGGCGCCCTGCCGAAAGGCCCCTCCCCACTGCGGGGCGGGGCCTTTCTTTTCGGATAAATCGGATATTCAGCACCAATTAGTACCAAACGACAATTTGGCCTAAATATCCAAAAGAGCAGGTCAGGACCACATAGAGGTTGACCATCACGGTTCGATCACGGTATGTTTACGAACAGGATCCAAGCGATCATCGGATTCGACACCATCAATTCGCACTCGCCCGAGGGGGAGAATTGTCCGTAGTCGCCACGCCATCCGTCCACGCTCTTCTGCGCGATCTCGTCGCGAACTGCACGCGCAGCCATTTCCTGGACGATCCGGAGGGACTCGAACTCTCGAACCAGGCCGCCCTCATGCGTGAGGTCGTCGTCACCGTGCAGGCCTGTCTGGCCCCCGACCTGGACGCCACGCGAGCGGCCGAGCGCCGGGACGCGGCGAGCGACCCCCACTGGTCCGACAGCCCCGGCCTGCGCCTGATCGCCGCCATCGCGCAGTACGAGGAGATTCTGTCCACCCTGCTGGACGCGGCCACGCTCATCGAATCGGGGCGCATGAGCACCGCCTGGACGCTCCTCGGATCGACGGCGGACCGCCTCCGGGTCCTCGCAGCCCTCGCATCGGCCGCCGGCGACGACGTCGCCCGGCAGCTGGCCGCCACGTCGGCACACGCCCGCGCGCGATTCACCGCTGCGGCCGCGACCGACGGCGTCGACCTCGGCCTGCCCGCGCCGTTCGAATCGGCGACGAACGTGGTGACCGCGCCCGCCCCCCTCGCACCGGGAGAGCCGCCGCGGGCGATCGCCCGGGTGATCGAACTCGCCACGCTGGGCGCCGCGACCAGCCGGGACGGCGGACCGCTCGACACGACTTCGCTGCACGGTTCGCCACACCACACCGACTACGCACATCTCGCAACCGTCGGCGGCTACCAGTTCCACCTCGTACTCGACATCGTCCGCGCCGCAACCGATTCCCTCTGCAGCGTCGCCGGCGCCCTCACCGCCGAGCAGGTCTGGGCGGACTGGGCCGACGACGTCCGCGAGGCGATCGAATTCGCGTGGGACTGCATCTAGGACGCGTCCGCGTCAGCCTCCGATGCGCACCGGCCCCCGGTCGACCAGGACGCAGCGGGCGCCCGAGAAGATCGTCGGCATGCACTTGTTGCAGTGGATGCACAGCGACTTGGTGCGGGACTCGGCCTGGATCCGGTTGATCAGGTCGGGTTCGCGCAGCAGCGCGCGGGCCATCGCGACGAACTCGAACCCCTCGTCCATCGCCGTGTCCATGCCTGCCTTGTCGGTGACGCCGCCGAGCAGCACCAGCGGCATCTTCACGGCAGCGCGGATCTGCCGGGCCTCCTCGAGCATGAACAGCGGCTCGTAGGGGTAGGTCTTGATGAACGCCTTGCCCACCAACTGCACGCCGAGCTTGACCGGCTGCGGCATCGCGTTGGCGAAGTCGCGGACCGGGGCGTCGCCCTTGAACAGGTACATCGGGTTGAGCAGCGAACTGCCCATGGTCAACTCGAGTGCATCGAGGCTGCCGTCAGCCTCGAGCCACTGCGCCACCTGGATCGCCTCGTCCACCCAGAACCCGCCGGGCACACCGTCGTCCATGTTGAGTTTGGCGAGCACAGCGATGCGGTCGCCGACGGCCTCGCGGACGGCGCGGGCCGTCTCACGCACGATCCGCGCTCGATTCTCGAGCGATCCGCCGTAGTTGTCCTTGCGCTTGTTCAGCTTGGGGCTGAGGAACGAACTGGCGAAGTAGTTGTGGCCGAAGTGGATCTCCACGGCGTCGAAGCCGCCCTCGATCGCGAATCTCGCGGCGTCGGCGTGCGCCTGCGTGATCCGCGCGATGTCGGCGGAGGTCGCGGCGTGGATCCTCTTCATGCTCAGCGGGCTGAACGACGTCGACGGCGCCAGCGCCGGCAGCCCGTTCGACTTCTCGTTCGCGACGGGACCGGCGTGCCCGATCTGCGCCGACGCCGCCGCACCCTCGGCATGGATCGCGTCGGTGAGCTCGCGAAGGCCCGGCACCACCTCGGGTCGCATCCACAGCTGACCGCGTTCGGTGCGCCCCTCGGGTTGCACGGCGCAGTACGCGACCGTGGTCATGCCTACACCACCCGCCGCGGGCCGGCGGTGGAACTCGATGAGCTCGTTCGTGACCAGCGCCTGCGGGGTGCGCCCCTCGAACGTCGCGGACTTGATGATCCGATTGCGCAGCGTGATCGGGCCGAGCTTGGCCGGCGCGAACACGTCGGGGGCAGTGATCTGGGACACCGCGAATCCTTCCGTCGGGAGCGGCCCGAGGCTATACCGATGCCAGCGGTCTCGAAAGTGGGGGTGTCCACTGGGTGGGACGTTTCGGACCGGTGCTCAACGGCAGACCGTCTCCACGAGGCCGTAGATCTCGCGGGACTGCTCTCCCGTCGGCATCCGGCCCTCTTGCTCGGCCCGATCGACGATCCGCGAGCTCACCGCGTCCGGGTCGACGCGCCTGCCGAGATCGTCGCACGACTGCGTGGCGATCCCGGCGATTTCGGCATCATTGCGGTCGACGGCCAACTCGGGGTACCGGGCCCGGAAGGTCGCGACGAAAGCGGCCCCCTGCGCGGGGTCGTAGGTCCCGAGTGTGGGCCGGGTGTGATCGTGGTGGTCCGTGTCCGACGGCATCACATCGGTGGTCGCAGCCGGTCCCCGGGGACCCGTGTCGACCGGGTGGTCGTGGACGTCACCGCAGGCCCCGGCGAACACGAGGGTCCCGATCGCAATCGCGATCCCCCCGAACGCCACTCTGGTCATGCCTTCGGATTCCCCGACAGCGAGGTTCCGAAACCCGCTCAGCCGGCCACGCTTCGCACCGCGATGCCCAGATACACGAGCATCAGGACGAACAGGAACCATCCCGCCGCCTGCCAGATCGGCCATGTCCCGGCGCGGCGCCACACACGATAGGCCTGCACGAACGCTCCGATCCCACCGAGCAACAGCAGAGCCGACGGCACCACGACCACCACGATGCGCGCGGTGTCGGTACACAGTCGGCCCTCGTCGGGGGCGCAGTCACCGGCCCCCGACCCCACCACGATCGTGACGACCATCGCGATCAACGCGAGCACGATCGTCGCGCCGTCGTACAGCGCCGCCCGGCGAAATGTCTGCGGGTCCGACCACCGCTTCTCCACGTCGCGCGTCATGAGCCTCCCTCGTATCGTCCGATCACGAGGCGCCTACCCGGACGGGCGCGCCCCGAAACCGATCGCCGCGAAAGCGAGGGTTGTCCGCGGCCTGTCAGCCCAGCGCGCCGTACCGGGCCAGCGCCTCGCGCCGCTCCTCGGCGTGGTCGACAATCGGGTCCGGGTACGCCTCCGGCCGAGCGTCTTTCAGGATGTGCACCGCCTTGCCGCGCACCCCGCGCAGTTCCGGCACCCAACGCCGCACGTAATCTCCCGTGGGGTCGAACTTCTCACCCTGCCCGGTCGGGTTGAACACCCGGAAGTACGGCGAGGCGTCGGTACCCGACCCGGCGGTCCACTGCCAGCCGTGCTGGTTCGACGCCAGATCGCCGTCGACCAGATGCTGCATGAAGAACCGCGCACCGCGCCACCACGGCAGGTGCAGGTCCTTCACGAGGAACGACGCGACGATCATCCGCACGCGGTTGTGCATCCACCCCTCGGACACCAGCTGCCGCATCCCGGCGTCGACGATCGGAAAGCCGGTGCGCCCCTCGCACCACGCCGCGAACATCGCGTCGGCGTCGCGGCCGGTGTCGTGACGCATGGCGTCGAACTTGGCGTCGTAGTTGCGGCGCGCACTGTCGGGACGCTGGAACAGGATGTCGGCGTAGAAGTCTCGCCACGCCACCTGCCGACGATACTGTTCGGCGCCGTGGCTGCGCTTGCGGGCCAGGTCGGCGAGCATCGTGCGCGGATGGATGTTCCCGAACTTGAGGTACACCGACATTCGACTGGTGGTGTCGAGGTCCGGGCGGTCACGCTCGGCGTCGTACCGGATCAGGTCGTCGTCACAGAAGGCGCTCCAGCGTTCCAGCGCCGCCGCCTCCCCCGCCGCCGGGCCCGGAGCCTCGGGGGCCGGAATTGCGTTGCGCGCCTTCGAGACATCGACGTCGTCCGGGTCGATCCAGTCGAGTGTGTCCGCACCCGTACTCGCCGGCGCGCGCCAGCCGTGGTCGAGCCAGCGCTTGAACCACGGCGTGAACACCTTGTAGGGGCTGCCGTCGTCCTTCGTCACCCGGCCGGGCGCGACCGCGTACGGAGAACCGGTCGTCACCAGGTCCACGTGCTCCGCGACGGCCGCGTCGCGCTCGCGCCCGTACGGACCGTAGTCGGCACTCACGTGCACTTCCTGCGCGCCAATCGCTTTCGCGACCAAAGGCACCACCTCGACCGGATCACCTCGCACCACCAGCAGTCGTCCGTCCAACTGCTCGTCGAGCGCGGACAAGCTGCGGTACAGGAAGTCCCGTCGCGGACCGCCCGACGGGCCGAGCAACCGGTCGTCGAGCACGAACAGCCCCAGTGCCCGCTCCCCGGCGGCGCTCAGCGTCGGCAGGTCGCCCACCCGCAGGTCGCGGCGGAACCAGACGAGCGATTGCGTCACGGCGTCCTCCTGATCGGTCGTGTGCCCGGCACACACGACCACGGTAGTTCAGGCGTCGTCTGCACCGCCCGGCACCGCTTCACGCGACGCGGTGCGGCGCCGGCGCAGCATTCGTCCGGCAACTCCTACGAAGAGAAGCACCACCAGCACCAGCAGCACACCGGCGTCGGACACCCGATTCGCCCAGTCCCCATCACGGCGCTCTCGAGTTCCCCCAGTTCGATCATGCTCCGGCACCGGCAATCAACAGGTCGGTCGTCAGTTCGATGTGCCGCCGCAGCTCGTCCACCGCGCGGTCCGCGTCCCGATCAACGGCCGCCGTGGCGATGCGGTCGTGCTCCGCCTCGACGTCCCGGGCCGCGGATTCGGGGCTGCGCACGCTCCAGCAGCGGTACACCTCCGAGACGTCGCGCAGCGATTCGGCGATGTGCACGAGCCGGGTGTTGGGACACGCCTGCAACAGCGCACCGTGAAAGCCGCTGTGCGCCGCGAGCCACGCCTCCGAGACTCGACCAAAGGTGTCCAGCGACGCCGTCCGCGACAGCCGGTGCCGCGCCGCGAGCACCGCAGACTCCCATTCGACGTCGCCGTGCGCGATCGACCGGCGCAGCGCCTCGGTCTCGACGAACACGCGAGTGTCGGTCAGTTCCAGCAGGTCCGGCACCGACACCGGGACGACACGGAACCCCAGTTGCGCCTCCGACACCGCGAGCCCCTGCTCGACCAGCCTCGGCAGTACCTCGCGCAGCACCCCGGTGCTGACGTCGTAGCGGGCCTGCAGCTGCCCGAAGGCGAGCTTCTCCCCCGGCGCGAGGACGCCACCGAGGATGTCGGCACGCAGCCGCGCGTGGATCTCGTCGGCGCGGGTCGCGGTCGCTCTGGCCATGCCGTCAGTACAGGCTGTTCCGAATCGCGAGTCAAGTTTCGAAATTATTTTGCTTTTCCGATATTTCTCGGGTCTACTGGGCCCCACTTCCGCCAGCACTCACCGACAGACAGGAACGCCGTCATGCGCGTGGCCAATCTCTCCGGACGCACCGTCCTGATCGACGGCGACCGAGCCCTCGACGTCCACACCGCGAGCTCCGGCCGCTTCGGCCCCGACCCAGCGGCGGTCTACGCGGACTGGCCGGCCTTCGCCGAGTGGGCGCGGACACTCACCGGCACGGACGGGGAACCGTTCGATCGCCGCGAACTCGGCGCCCCGTCTCCCGCGCCCAGCCAGGTGTTCGCGATCGGCCTCAACTACCGCGACCACGCGGCCGAGACCGGACTGGACGCACCCGACGCACCGCCGACGTTCACCAAGTTCGCGAGCTGCCTCACCGGCCCCGAGACCGACCTGGTGCTGCCCACCGACACCGTCGACTGGGAAGTGGAGCTGGTGGCGGTCATCGGCCGGGAGGCCACCGACGTCCCAGCCGCCGACGCATGGTCGTACGTCGCGGGACTGACCGTCGGACAGGACTTCTCGGAGCGGACGTCGCAGATGGCCGGGCCGGCGCCGCAGTTCTCGCTGGCCAAGTCGTTTCCCGGCTTCGGCGCGACCGGGCCGTGGCTGGTGACGCCCGACGAGTTCGCCGACCGGGACGACCTCACGATCGCGTGCGAGATCGACGGCGAGACGGTGCAGTCCGGCCGCACCGGACAGATGATGTTCCCCGTCGCCGACCTGATCGCCCACCTGTCGGCGGTGTGCACGTTGCGCCCGGGCGACCTGATCTTCACCGGCACCCCGGCCGGCGTCGGGGTCGGCCGCAGCCCGCAGCGGTTCCTGGTTCCCGGCAACGTCGTGACCAGCAGCATCGAGGGCATCGGATCGCTGGTCCAGCGCTGCGTGGCCGGAGCGAAGTAGGCGATTCACCGGAACCTCGGCGGGACCGCGACTTAGTGAACAGCATTCACAATGAACTAGCATCACCGCCGTGTCCGACAACTCCGACCACCACGACGCCCGCGACGCGCTCGGCCGCGCGTACGTCCTCGTGGAGAACCTGTCGGCGTCGCTGCAGTCGGGCACCCGCGATGTCGGACTGACCACTGCGCGGACCCGTGCGCTGCTGTGCGTCCTCGAGAATCCGCCGATGACGCAGCGCGACCTCGCGAAGGCGCTGCGGTGCAGCACCCGCCAGGTCACCGCGCTGGTCGATGCGCTCGAGAAGTCCGGACACCTGCGCCGGGATCCGCATCCCACCGATCGGCGCGCCCACATCGTCGCGCTCACCGAGCGCGGCCACCACGACGCCGACCGGGTCCGGCACCTGCGGGCCAGTACCGCGCAGCAGCTGTTCGACGGCGTCGATCCGCACGATCTCGACGCCTTCGTCCGGGTCGCCGACACCGTCATCGCACGCGCCGACCGCGTCCGCCCCCGGCCGGAGGAGTGACGAAGATGAGGGGAAATGCCGCAGTCGGCGGGCACAATGCTCAGGTGACCGCCACCGTACTGGTCGTGGACGACGACCCGGACGTGCTCGCCTCGCTCGAGCGTGGGCTCCGCCTGTCCGGCTTCACGGTCCTCACCGCGTCGGACGGGGCGGTCGCGTTGAAGGTGGTCGCGGAGGCGGCGCCCGACGCCGTCGTGCTCGACATGAACATGCCTGTCCTCGACGGGACCGGCGTGGTCACCGCGCTGCGCAGGGCGGGCAACGAGGTCCCGATCTGCGTGCTCAGTGCCCGCAGTTCGGTCGACGATCGCATCGCCGGGCTCGAGTCCGGCGCGGACGACTATCTCGTCAAACCGTTCGTGCTCGCCGAACTGGTCGCCCGGATCCGCGCGATGCTGCGCCGCCGCTCGGTCGCCGTCGCGGCGACGGACACCGATCCCCCGATCGTCGTCGGCCCGCTGTCAGTGGATCTCGCGGGCCGCCGTGTCTGGCTCGGCGACACCGAGATCACCCTCACCAAGAGGGAATTCGAGCTCACGGAGGTGCTGGCCCGCAACGCCGGGGTGGTGCTGAGCCGCGAACGACTGCTCGATCTGGTGTGGGGCTACGACTTCGTCGCCGACACCAACGTGGTGGACGTGTTCGTCGGCTACCTGCGCCGCAAGTTCGAGATCGACGGCACCCCACGGCTCGTGCACACCGTGCGCGGCGTGGGCTTCGTGTTACGGGAACCGACATGAGACCGCAGTCGCTGCGGGCACGCGTCGCCGCCGCCACCGCACTGGGCGCGACGATCGTCGTCGCCGCGGTCGGCGTGTACCTGGCCCTCGCGATCGCCCGCAACAATCTGCAGCAGCTCGATCGGCGGCTCGAGACCGCGTCGCGGGTGCTCGTCGTCAATGCCGGTGCCGCAGCCCCGTTCCTGAACGTCCTCGGTGACGGCGGGGCGTTCGCGGTGACGATCCGGGCGGGCGAGAAGGTCGTTTCGAGCACGTCCAGCCGGCTGCCCGAGCTCGATCCCGGATCGCACACCGTCGACGTCGCCGGGACCCCGTTCCGCACCTTCACCGCCCCGCTGGGTCCCGACTCCACGACCCTCCTGACGGTGGCGGTCCCGCTCGCCGAAGCGAAGGATCCCACCACCGACCAGCAGCAGCAGGTCGCACTGGTGGGTGTGGGCGCGATCGTCGCCGCCACCGGGCTCGGCTGGCTCTTCGGTGGCCGCGCCGTCCGCCCGCTGGTCGAACTCACCCAGCGCGTCGGCCGCCGCGACCGCGACCTCGCCACCGCGGCGTCCGGGGTCCGCGAGGCCGACGAGCTCGCCGCCGCGGCCGGCGCCATGCTGCAGGACGTCTCCGACGCGCAGGAACGCACCGCGGCCGCGCTCGACACCGCCCGCGACTTCGCGGCCGCATCCGCGCACGAACTACGGACCCCGCTCACCGCCATGCGCACCGACCTCGAGGTACTCACCACCCTCGACCTGTCCGACGAACAGCGCGCCGAGATCCTCGCCGACCTCGCGCGGACACAGGGCCGGCTCGAGGCCACGCTCACCGCGCTGGAACGGCTCGCGTCGGGCGAGCTGTCCAGCGAGAAGGACCACGTCGACCTCGACCTGACGGAACTGTGCGACCTCGCCGCCGAGGACGCGCAGCGTCTGCGTCCGGATCTCACGGTCACCGTCGACGCGCCACCCGGGCTGGTCGTGCGTGGCCTGCCGGTGGGACTGCGGCTGTCGATCGACAACGCGATCAGCAACGCCGTCCGGCACGGCGGCGCACGGCACGTGTCGATCGGTGCGCACCGCAACGACGACGGCACCGTCACGGTCACCGTCGACGACGACGGCACCGGCATCCCGCACGAGGAGAGGGTCGAGGTGTTCGAGCGCTTCCGGCGCGGCAGCAGCGCCGCCAAGGGCGGCTCGGGGCTCGGGCTGGCGCTCGTGGCGCAGCAGGCCGGTCTGCACGGCGGCACGGCACACCTCGCGGACAGCCCCCTCGGCGGCGCGCGACTGGTGGTGACCCTTGAAAGTTGACGGACGCGAAATCCCGGTCAGCGGCAGCCTGCTGCCGCCACTGATCCGACGCACCAGCGACATCCTGCGGGTCGTCTTCGCGCTGGTCCTGCTCGGCGCCGTGATCGCCGGCTCGGTGATCACTCGCAGCGAGTGGGACGCCCTCGAGACGTCGGTGTCCGACATCGTCGGCATCCTCTCGCCGGGGGTGTCCGACACGGTCTACCTGCTGTACGGCGTCGCGATCCTGGCGCTGCCGTTCGCGATCCTGATCCAGCTGATCGTGGGCCGCCGCTGGAAGCTGCTCGCCGGCTACGCGGCCGCGGGACTCATCGCGGGAGTGGCGCTCTCGTTCACCGGGTCCGGGCTGGCGGCCCCGCGCTGGCACCTCGACGTCTCGGACCGGCTCAACACCTTCCTGTCGCAGTTCCTCGACGACCCCCGCTGGATCGCCATGCTCGCCGCCGTCCTGACCGTCTCGGGGCCGTGGCTGCCCAAACGCTGGCGGCGCGTGTGGTGGGCGCTGCTGCTGTTGTTCGCACCGATCCATCTGATCGTCAGCTCGATCGTCCCGGCCCGCTCGATGCTCGGCCTGGCCGTGGGCTACCTCGTCGGCGCGATCATCGTGCTCGTCGTGGGCACCCCCGCGCTGGAGGTCCCGCTCGAGTCGGCGGTCGAGGCGCTGCAGCGTCTGGGACACCGGGTGACCGCGTTCCGCGTCATCACCACCGCCGGCAGCGGGCCGCTGATCCTCGGCGCGTCCCGCGACGGCGAACCCGAGATGATCGTCGAACTGTACGGGCAGAACCAGCGCAGCAGCGGAGCGATCCGGCAGGTGTCGAAGTGGCTGACGCTGCGCAGCAGCGAGAGCGCCCCCGCGCACGCGTCGCTGGCGCGGGCCGTCGAGCACCGGGCACTCATGGGGATCGCCGTGGCCGATCTGGGACTCGCGGCGTCGAAGCCGATGGCCGTCACCGCCCTCGACCGCGGGTGGCAGCTCTATGCCCGGCCGCTCTCCCACGGCGCCCCGGTCGCGACGCTCCGGACCGACAACCCCCACCCTCGCGACACCCTGCTCGAGATGCTGTGGGCCTCGCTCGGCGAACTGCACGCCCGCCAGATCACGCACGGCGACCTGCGCGCGTCCGAGATCCGGATCGACGACGGCCAGGCCATGTTCGACGGCTTCACGTACGCCGAACTGGGGTCGTCGGAGGCACAGATACAGTCCGACACCGCGCAACTGCTCCTGACGACCGCGACGCTGTTCGGGGTGGAGCCGGCCGTCCGTGCCGCGCTCGCCGCGCGCGGCCGCGACCGGATCCTCGCCGCGTCGGGCCGGCTCACGAAGTCCGCGATGCCGTCACGGCTGCGCAAGCAGGCGCCCGACTCGTCCGCGCTGCTCGGCGCGATCCGGGACGAGGTGAGCAACCAGACCGACATCGAGAAGATCGCCCCAGAACAGGTCACCCGCTTCACCCGGAACCAGATCATCCAGCTGGTGCTGCTGATCGGCCTGGTCTACGTGGCCTACCCGTTCATCAGCCAGGTACCGACGTTCCTCACGGAACTGAAGACCGCGAACTGGTGGTGGGCACTGGCCGGACTGGTCGTCTCGGCCCTCACCTACGTCGGCGCCGCGGCCGCCCTGTGGGCGTGCGCCTCCGAGCTGGTGCGCTACCGGCACCTGCTGATCATGCAGATCGCCAACACGTTCGCCGCCACCACCACCCCGGCCGGCGTCGGTGGCCTCGCGTTGAGCGTGCGGTTCCTGCAGAAGGGCGGCCTCGGCACCGTCCGGGCGACGGCCGCGGTGGCCCTGCAACAGACCGTGCAGGTGGTCACCCACGTGGCGCTGCTGATCTTCTTCAGCGTCGCCGCCGGGCGGGACGCCGATCTGTCGCACTTCGTCCCCAAGGGCACGACGCTCTACCTCATCGCGGGCATCGCGTTGGGTGCGATCGGCACCTTCACGTTCATCCCCAAGGCGCGGCGCTGGCTGCGCAACGAGGTCCGGCCACAGCTGACGGAGGTGCTCGGATCCCTGACGCAGCTGGCCCGCAATCCGGGCCGCTTCATGCTGATCGTCCTCGGCAGCGCGGGCACCACCCTCGGGGCAGCACTGGCATTGTGGGCCAGCGTCGAGGCGTTCGGCGGCGGCACCACGTTCGTCACGGTCACGATCGTCACGATGATCGGCGGCACCCTGGCGTCGGCCGCGCCCACCCCCGGCGGTGTGGGCGCGGTGGAGGCCGCCCTCATCGGTGGCCTGACCGCCTTCGGGCTGCCCGTGGGCATCGCGGTACCGTCAGTGCTGCTGTACCGCGTCCTGACCTGCTGGCTGCCGGTGTTCTGCGGCTGGCCGACATTGCGCTGGTTGCAGAAAAACGACATGGTCTGACGGTTTGTGACCGATAATTCTGGAACGCCGGAAGAATTTTGCGGCAACCAGTAGCAAATCGAGACGTAGTCCCGATAGCGAAAGTGATATACACCTGTTCAGAACCGCGGAGCTGATCCTTGCTCCCGGCCGACCACCGAAGCGGAGAAAGCATGCGCGTAACCCAGAAGTCCCGCCGGCTCAAAGCACTGATCGGCGCCACGACTGCGGCGGTCGCCGCACTGCCCGTCTTCGTCGGAGCCGGGGTCGCCTCCGCCTCGACGCCCGGCGCGACCGACGCCGCCAACGTCCAGGCTTCGGCCCGCGCGAACGGTGGCACCAAGCTCGTGTCGGCCACGTCGACCGGCTCCAACAAGCTCCGCCTGGTGGTCCGCTCCGAGTCGATGAACCGCGACATCCCGCTCGACGTCATCCGCCCGGCCGACACCTCCAAGGCCGCCCCCACGCTGTACCTGCTCAACGGCGCAGGCGGCGGCGAGGACTCGGCGTCGTGGCAGAAGCAGGCCGACATCGGCACCTTCTTCCAGGGCAAGCAGGTCAACGTGGTCACCCCGATGCAGGGCGCGTTCACCTACTACACCGACTGGCAGAAGGCCGACGACGCCCTGCACGGTGTCAACAAGTGGGAGACGTTCCTGACGCAGGAACTGCCGCCGGTCATCGACTCCGCGCTCGGCACCACCAAGGTCAACAGCCTTGCCGGCATCTCGACGTCGGGCACCTCGGTGTTCAACCTCGCGCTCAAGGATCCGCAGCTGTACAAGGCGGTCGGCGCCTACAGCGGTTGCGCGGACACCGTGACTCCGATGGGCCAGACCTACATCCAGATCGTCATCGCGGCCCGCGGCAGCGCCGAGGTCGAGAACATGTGGGGCCCGGTCGGCAGCCCCGACTGGCAGGCCCACGACCCGATCTACAACATCGGCAAGCTCAAGGGCGGCCCGAAGCTGTACGTCGCCAACGCGTCCGGCCTGCCGGGCCCGCACGACACCCTCGAAAGCCAGGGCATCAACGGTAACGTCTCGACGCTGGCCAACCAGATCATCGTCGGCGGCATCATCGAGGCGGCCACCAACGAGTGCACCCACCGTCTGTTCGACGCCGTCAACTTCAACGGCATGGGCGACCAGGCGCACTTCGACTTCAAGCCGGCCGGCACCCACTCGTGGGGCTACTGGCGTGACGACCTGAACAACTCGTGGCCGATGCTGGCCGACGCCATGGGCACTCCCCGGTAGTCGTTCGGCAGTAGTCGCACCACACCGAGCAGAGGGCGCCCCGACTTCGGTCGGGGCGCCTTTCTCGTCGCCGGTGCGGCGCTCCTGACCGGACTGCGGAGACGACTCGGGCCCCGCACCGGTGAACGGTGTGGGGCCCGAGTTCTGTTGCTCTACAGGACTACTGGGTGCCCAGCAGGTCGATGACGAACACCAGCGTCTTGCCCGACAGCTGATGGCCGCCACCGGCGGGACCGTATGCGAGCTCCGGAGGAACCGTGAGCTTGCGGCGGCCGCCGACCTTCATGCCGGGGATGCCTTCCTGCCAGCCCGGGATCAACCGGTTGAGAGGGAAGGCGACCGACTCGCCACGCAGGAACGACGAGTCGAACACCTCGTTGGAGTCGTACTCGACACCGTGGTAGTGCACGTCCACGACACCGCCCGGCTGAGCCTCCGCGCCGTCGCCGATCGTGATGTCCTCGATCACCAGCTCGGCCGGCGCCGGGCCCTCGGCGGGCTCGATGACCGGCGGCTTCGGCGGCACGACGACGTCGAGCAGGTCGATGACGAACACGAGGGTCTTGCCGGACAGCTGGTGACCGCTGCCTGCCGGACCGTACGCAAGCTCCGGCGGGATGGTCAGCTGACGCCGGCCGCCCACCTTCATGCCCGGGATGCCTTCCTGCCAGCCTGCGATGAGGCCCTGGAGCGGGAAGGTGATGGACTCGCCGCGGCCCCACGAGGAGTCGAACTCCTCGCCGGAGTCGAACTCGACGCCGACATAGTGGACCTCGACCTTCGCGCCGGGGGTGGCCTCGGGGCCGTCACCGACGACGATGTCCTTGATGACGAGTTCGGTGGGCGCGGGGCCTTCCTGGAACTCGATCTCGGGCTTGGTGCTCATGATGGTGTCCGATCAGTAGTAGTCGGGCAGAAACAGATCAGCGTGCGGACAGGTCCACGTAGCCGCGCTGCGTGTAGCCGGTGTAGATCTGACGCGGACGGCCGATCTTGGTGGCCGGATCCTCGTGCATCTCACGCCAGTGCGCGATCCAGCCGGGCAGGCGGCCGAGCGCGAACAGGACCGTGAACATGCGCGTCGGGAAGCCCATCGCGCGATAGATCAGGCCCGTGTAGAAGTCCACGTTCGGGTACAGCTTGCGCTCGATGAAGTACTCGTCGGTGAGCGCGGTCTCCTCGAGCGCCATGGCGATCTCGAGCATCTTGTCGTCGCCGCCGAGCTTGCCGAGCACCGAGTGCGCGGTCTGCTTGACGAGTGCGGCGCGCGGGTCGTAGTTGCGGTAGACGCGGTGACCGAAGCCCATGAGCTTCACGCCGTCTTCCTTGTTCTTGACCTTGCGGACGAACTCCTTGACGTCGCCACCGTTCGCGGTGATGTCGTCGAGCATCTCTAGCACGGCCTGGTTGGCGCCGCCGTGCAGCGGGCCCCACAGCGCGTTGATGCCGGCGGAGACCGACGTGAACAGGTTCGCGTCCGACGAGCCGACCATGCGGACCGTCGACGTCGAGCAGTTCTGCTCGTGGTCGGCGTGCAGGATCAGCAGCATGTCGAGGGCCTTGGCGACCTCGGGGTCCACCTCGTACGGCTCGGCGGGGAAGCCGAACGTCATGCGGAGGAAGTTCTCGACCAGGCTCAGCGAGTTGTCCGGGTAGAGGAACGGCTGACCGACCGACTTCTTGTACGCGTACGCCGCGATCGTGGGCAGCTTCGCGAGAAGGCGGATCGTGGACAGCTCGACCTGCTCCGGATCGTCCGGATCCAGGGCGTCCTGGTAGTACGCGGACAGCGCGTTGACGGCGCTCGACAGCACGGGCATCGGGTGCGCGTTGCGCGGGAAGCCGTCGAAGAACCGCTTGAGGTCCTCGTGCAGGAGGGTGTGGCGACGGATCTTGTCGGTGAACACCTCGAGCTGGTTTTCGGTGGGCAGCTCGCCGTAGATCAGCAGGTAGCTGACCTCGATGAACGTGGAGCGCTGTGCGAGCTCCTCGATCGGGTACCCGCGGTAGCGCAGGATGCCCTTGTCGCCGTCGATGTAGGTGATTGCGGAACTGGTGGACGCGGTGTTCACGAAGCCCGGGTCGAGCGTCGTGTAACCCGTGTCGGCAAGGAGCTTGCCCAGCTCGATGCCGTCGTTGCCTTCAGTCGCCTTGGCGATGGACATCGTGTGCTCGCCACCGGGGTAGCTGAGTGTGGGTTTGTTGTCATTCTCAGCGGGCACGGAAGGATCCCTCTCAAACTCAGACCAGTGAGTAACTTCGTAACATTCAAGTAGAAACTAGCCGCCCGCGAGCTCCACTGCCCACGGAGGGTCCGCCCCGGGCCGCGAAACGGTGATCGCCGCCGCGCGCGCCGCGAATTCCAGGGCGTCACGCCATTGTCCCCCGTCGAGCCGCGATACCGAATTCCGACCGAGGAGTTCCCGCCGGTCGAGCCGGTGCAGGAGCGCCGCCTGAACCGTGTCACCTGCACCGATCGTGTCGACGACGGCCACCGGCCGTCCCGGCACGCGCACCGTCAGGGACCGCGTCCGCACGCTCAGTCCGTCCGCCCCGTGCGTCGTGACGACGGCGGACACTCCGCGATCGAGCCACTGCTCCGGTGTGGTGCCGTCCACTCCGTGTCCCAACCACTGGACGTCGTCGTCGGAGACCTTCACTACATCGACCCACGGAAGCAGGTCGCCGAAACGGCGGCGGTAGTCGTCGGGAAAGACGGCCGGGCGGATGTTGGGGTCGAGGACCGTGAGCCGTCCCTCGTCGTGGCAGCGGCGGAGCAGGTCCGCGTAGACGCCGGCGCCCGGTTCGAGCACCAGCGAGAGCGTCCCGAACGACGCCGCGACCACCGTGTCCGGGAGGTGGCCGGGATCGGTGACGAGCCGGTCGGCGGTGCCGTCGGCATAGAAGGTGTAGCGGGCGCCGCCGTCGGACCCGATGCCCGCGACCGCGAGCGTGGTGGGCTCGGGCCCGCGCTGGACGGTTCGGGTGTCGACGTCCGACGCGGTGAGCGCCGCGAGCACCCGGTCGCCGAACGCGTCGGTCGAGACCCGCGAACAGAACGCCGTCCGGCTACCGAGACGTCCGAGCGCGACGGCCACATTGAACGGCCCACCGCCCAGGCGCGCGTCGAAGGACTCGCCGCCGGTCGGGACGAGGTCGACGAGCGCCTCGCCGCACACCACGATTCGCGGATCAGACATGTTCGGGTCGTCCCGTCCGGCCCACGCGGTACCGCATGAACGCCGGGAAGGCCAGGATCGAGGCGACGACGCCGACCACCACCAGGATTCCGCCGCCGGCCGACGCGACAGCGGTGCCGAACGCGAACGCCGCGGCGCCGTGCAGGACGTCGCCGATCCGCGGCCCGCCGGCCACGACGACGGTGAAGACACCCTGCAGGCGTCCGCGCATGTCGTCGGTGGCCACCTGCTGGAGCATCGTGCTGCGCAGTGCCGCGGAGACCATGTCGACGGCACCGCCGAACGCGAGGAACGCGAGTGCCAGCCACAGTAGGAAGGCCGGGCTGTCCGGGCCCGCGATCCCGATGACCACACCGAACCCGACCATCGCCAGACCCCACAGGACGATGCAGATCACGACGGCCCGGCCCTGGAAGCGGATCCGGGGCAGCCACCCGGAGAAGACGCCACCCAGCACGGCACCCGCCGACATCGCGGCGAACAACAGCCCCAGCGCGACGCCGCCGTCGAGTGGATCCCCGAACGACTCGTGAGCGATCTCCGGGAACAGTGCCCGGGGCATCCCGAAGACCATCGCGACGATGTCGACGACGAACGACGCCAGCAGCACCTTCTGGGTGGCGAGATACGTGAAGCCCTCTCCCACCACGCGCAGTCCGGCGCGGCGCGCCGGACCGGTCGGCGGCAGCGCCGGCAGTTTGATCACCGCCCACAGCGTCGCGAGCAGCGCGATCGAGTCCAGCAGATACACCGTCGACAATCCGGCCACCGGTATGAGGACGCCGGCGAGCAGCGGACCGGCGATGGCACCGAACTGCATCACCGTCATGTTGAGGGAGTTCGCCGCCGGCAGATCCTTCAGGGGCAGCAGTCGCGGAATGATCGCGCTGCGGGTCGGCGAGTTCACCGCGAAGAACACCTGCTGCAACGAGAACAGACACAGCAGTAACCACACGTTGTTCACGTTCGCGGCGGCCTGCAGCCACAGCAACACCGACGTGCCGATCAGACCGAGCGTGGTGATGACGATCAGTTTGCGGCGATCCATGACGTCGGCGAGGGCTCCGCCCCACAGGCCGAACACGACCAGCGGCACCAGCCCGAAGATGCCGGCGAGACCGACGTAGGCCGAGTTCTGGGTGATCGCGAAGATCTGCAGCGGCACGGCCACGACGGTGAGCTGTCCGCCGATGACGGTGACGATGCCGCTCGTCCACAACCGCCGGTAGTCGGGATTGCGGAGCGGAGTGACGTCGGCGAGCAGTCCCCTCACGGCTGCAGACGCTCGACGGTCCAGGCGCCGTCGACCAGACGGGTGCGGATGCGGTTGTGCATGCGGTTGGGTCGGCCCTGCCAGAACTCGACCGACTCGGGGCGGATCCGGAACCCACCCCAGTGCGCGGGCACCGGGATGTCACCGTCGACGCCGAAACGCCTGCCGGCGTCCACGAGTCGGCTCTCGAGGTCAGCGCGGGTATCGATCGGGCGGGACTGGTCCGACGCCCACGCCCCCAACCGGGAGCCGCGCGGACGGCTGTTCCAGTACTCGGACGTCGTGCTCTCGCTGGTTTTCACCACGGGACCGCGGACGGTGAGCTGGTGTGCGAGCGGAATCCACGCGAACGTCACCGACGCGTACGGCGTCGCGGCCAGCTGACGGCCCTTGTCGGAGTCGTAGTTGGTGAAGAACTGCACACCGTCCTCGTCGAACCCCTTGCACAGCACCGTCCGAGTGCACGGGTGCCCGTCGGCGTCGACGGTGCCGAGCACCATCGCGTTCGGTTCCGGCAGTCCCGCCTCGACTGCCTCCTCGACCCACCGGCGCGCCAACGCGACCCATCCGTCGTCGAGCCAGGACGGCTCGAGATCGGGTTCGACGACGGGCCGCTGCGGCCCGATTTCGCCGTAGCTGACCCTCATCGTGGAGAGATCGGAATTCCGGGAACCCCGGCGGCGGGAATCTGACGACACAGCCGTTGACGCTACCCCTGGGTAGGCGCTGGCCAGGTGACCGGTGACACCGGCTAGAGTTTGGTTAGCACCAGGCCCGACGGAGTATCTCGAACCCCCATGTTGCAGTAGTCGAAGGCTGAGGCAGGCAGTGCAGCTCGCACGGGCGGCACTCGGATGAGGAGAGTCCAGGAGCAATGGCACCCAGCGCTGTAGTACCCGAGGATTTCGTCAGCGGCCTCGAAGGCGTCGTCGCGTTCACCACCGACATCGCCGAGCCCGACAAGGACGGCGGCGCGCTGCGCTACCGCGGTGTCGACATCGAGGATCTCGTCGGCCGCCGCGTCACGTTCGGCAACGTGTGGGCGCTGCTGGTCGACGGCGAGTTCGGCCGGGGTCTGCCCCCGGCGGAGCCGTTCCCTCTGCCGATCCACACCGGCGACGTCCGCGTCGACGTGCAGGCCGGCCTCGCGATGCTCGCCCCGATCTGGGGCTACCAGCCGCTGCTCGACATCGACGACGAGACCGCCCGCGAGAATCTCGCGCGGGCCTCGGTGATGGCGCTCTCGTACGTCGCGCAGTCCGCGCGCGGCATCTACCAGCCGGCCGTGCCGCAGAAGCTCATCGACGAATGCCCCACCGTCACCGCGCGTTTCATGACGCGGTGGAAGGGCGACCCGGATCCGGCGCACATCGAGGCCATCGACGCGTACTGGGTGTCGGCCGCCGAGCACGGCATGAACGCCTCCACTTTCACCGCGCGCGTCATCGCCTCCACCGGCGCCGACGTGGCGGCATCGCTGTCCGGGGCGATCGGCGCGATGTCCGGCCCGCTGCACGGCGGCGCCCCCGCTCGCGTGCTGCCGATGATCGAGGAGACCGAGCGCACCGGCGACGCCCGCGCCCTGGTCAAGGGGATCCTCGATCGCAAGGAGAAGCTGATGGGCTTCGGCCACCGGGTGTACCGGGCCGAGGACCCGCGCGCCCGGGTGCTGCGTGAGACCGCCAAGCGTCTGAACGCACCCCGCTTCGAGGTGGCCGCGGCACTCGAGCAGGCCGCGCTCGCCGAGCTGCGGGAGCGTCGCCCCGATCGCGCGATCGAGACGAACGTCGAGTTCTGGGCGGCGGTGATCCTCGACTTCGCCGAGGTTCCCGCGCACATGATGCCCGCCATGTTCACGTGCGGCCGTACCGCCGGCTGGTGCGCGCACATCATGGAGCAGAAGCGTCTGGGCAAGCTGGTCCGCCCCGCCGCCATCTACACCGGCCCCGAGCCCCGCACCCCCGACTCGGTCGCGGGCTGGGACCAGATTTCGCACAGCTAGAAACAGCTGGACGTCCAACCACATCCGAGCACAATCGATAAGGACAACTCGCACCGATGAGCACACCGATCATCCCCGCCGACCTCAAGCCCGTCGACGGCCGTTTCGGTTGCGGACCCTCGAAGGTTCGCCCCGAGCAGCTGCAGTCCCTGGTCGACGTCGGCGCCTCGGTGTTCGGCACCAGCCACCGGCAGAAGCCCGTCAAGGACGTCGTCGGCCGCGTGCGCTCGGGCCTGCGTGACCTGTTCTCGCTGCCCGAGGGCTACGAGGTCGTCCTCGGCAACGGCGGCTCCACCGCGTTCTGGGATGCGGCGGCCTTCGGTCTGATCCGGGAGCGCTCGCAGCACTTCACGTACGGCGAGTTCTCGTCCAAGTTCGCGTCGGTGGCGAAGAACAACCCGTTCATCGGCGACCCCATCGTCGTGTCGAGCGATCCGGGCACCGCGCCGGAGATCGTCGCCGACGGTTCGGTCGACCTCATCGGCTGGGCGCACAACGAGACCTCGACGGGTGTCGCCGTGCCGGTGTCCCGCCCGGCGGGTTCGGAGAACGCGCTCATCGCGATCGACGCCACCTCGGGCGCCGGTGGTCTGCCGGTCAACGCCGCCGACGCCGACGTCTACTACTTCGCGCCGCAGAAGTGCTTCGCCGCGGACGGTGGCCTGTGGATCGCGCTGATGAGCCCGGCCGCGCTCGAGCGCGTGGCCGAGATCAAGGACTCGGGTCGCTGGACTCCGGACTTCCTGTCGCTGCCGATCGCGGTCGACAACTCCACCAAGGACCAGACGTACAACACCCCTGCGCTCGCGACGCTGCTGATGTTCGAGAACCAGATCGCGTGGATGAACTCGAACGGCGGCCTGGACTGGACCACGGCGCGCACCAAGGATTCGTCGGAGCGCCTGTACTCGTGGGCCGAGGCTTCGGAGTACGCGACGCCGTTCGTCGCCGATCCGGCCTACCGCTCGCAGGTCGTCGGCACCATCGACTTCGCCGACTCGGTCGACGCGGCCGCGGTCGCGAAGATCCTGCGCGCCAACGGCATCGTCGACACCGAGCCGTACCGCAAGCTGGGCCGCAACCAGCTGCGCATCGGCATGTTCCCGGCGATCGACCCCGAGGACATCTCGCAGCTCACCAAGAGCATCGACTGGGTCGTCTCGCAGCTCGGCTGATTTCCGCCGGGCCGCAGGGGTGGCCCCGGGCTTCCCGGTTCTCCGTAGCGAGGGCGGGCACGCGTGCGCGTGCCCGCCCTCTCTGCGTCCCTACGTCTCCTGCTCCGGCCCCTCCGCGCCCCTCCCCCTCCCCCACCTCGCGTTTTGCGCACTTGTCGCACCCCGGACCACCCCTCCTCTCGCGCTTTGCGCACTTGTCGCGCGCATCACATCCCCGGGGTAGCGATAAGTGCGCAAAACGCGCGGGGAGGGTGATATACGGCGCGCGTGTCTTTCCTGCGCGTGGGTCACGGATGAATTACAGTCGATCATGACGTGATCGCGAGTCGGCGCGATGAGGAGGACGAACGTGCGGGAGCTGCGAGTAATAGGTCTCGAACCTGGCGGCGCGCACGTGGTGTGTTCTGATCCAGACACCGGCGAAAAGTTCCGGCTCCCAGCCGATGACAAACTCCGCGCGGCCTCCCGCGGGGACATCGCTCGACTCGGCCAGATTGAGATCGAAATGGACAGTCAGCTCCGCCCCCGCGAAATCCAGGCCCGCATCCGTGCCGGCGCCTCCGTCGAACAGGTCGCCGAACAGGCCGGCATCCCGCACGCCAAGGTGGAACGCTTCGCGTACCCCGTGCTGCTCGAGCGCGCCCGGGCCGCGGAGATGGCGCAGGCCGGTCATCCGGTACGTCCGGACGGCCCGGCCGTGCACACCCTTTCGGAGATCGTGACGCTGGCGTTCAAGGCGCGCGGCCACGAGAACAGCGCCATCACGTGGGACGCCTGGAAGGACGAGGACGGATTCTGGGTGGCCCAGCTGCAGTGGCAGGCCGGCCGCACCACCAACACCGCACACTGGCGTTACCAGCCGGACGCGCACGGCGGCACCATCACCGCGCTCGACGACACGGCCGCCCAGCTCGTCGACCCCGATTTCGGTCGGCGCGGTCTCGCTCCGGTACCCACCAACCCGATCTACGGTCCGGCCGATTTCGAGCAGGATCACGAACACGAGAGCACCGAGCCGTCCGACAAGGCCCAGGATTCTCCGATCGTGTTGGCGGACAACGAGTCCCACGCCCCCGCGTCGGAGGTCACAGGCGAGATCGAACACGATCAGCCCAAGGTCGCGCCGCAGCAGACGCCGGGGAAGGACAAGCGCGGCAAGCCCGCCCTGCCGTCGTGGGACGACGTGCTGCTGGGCGTGCGGAGCAACGGGCGCGGCTGACGCCGGTGCTGGGGGTCACCTCCTCGACGATCTGGTACGTCGACGCCACCGAGCCCGCCGGGGTCCTGCGCGGCGCGATACCGGACCGGGAGTCCGCCCGGGCCCTCGCCGCGACGCTGCATCCCGGTCTCGACGTCACGTATCTCGGTGACGAGCCGCTGTCCGACGCCGTGAAACCCGAACCCGGCGAGGTGGTCGTCGGCCGCTACCCGGGCGTCGCCGTGGTTCGCACGGGGGAGGCGCTGCCGCCGACGCCGTCGACGCTCGTCGAGCACTGGATCCGCCCGACGGGGGCCACCCACACCTACCTGAGTTCGTCGACCGTCCACACGGCCGCCGGTTCATGGGGTGCGTTCGCGCACTGGGAGGACGGCGAACTCAAGCGGTCGTTCAGCGCGACGCCGGTGCACATCATCGAGGATCTCGGTCTGCCCCAGGTGTGGGAGCGGCCGTACTGGGCGGGCGAGCACCCGGCGCCGCCGGTGATGGACGTCCTGCCGGACCCGCAGACGCTGCCGTTCGATCCCGGCGCGTTCGCCGAGTCTGCACCGGCCGCATGGCTCGGGGACGACCTGGACCTGTCATCGATCACGGTGTGCCGCTTCGCCGTTCACCCGACGGGTCAGGTGCCGGAGTCGGTGCGACGCGCACAGGAGAGGCTGCGCGCCGAGCAGGCCCGCGCCGAGCAACTGCGCGCCGAGCAGGCCCGGCCCGAGCAGGCGGCCCGGCCGCAGCGGCGATCGTTGTTCGCGCGACTGTTCCGACGGGAGCGCTGACGCGGCCTAGAGGGCCCCGAAAAGCAATGCGATCCAACCGGATACGACCCCGGCCGCCACACCGTAGACCACCCACCGCCACACCGGCAGGTTCCGCCACCGCCACACGGTGGGTGCGGCGCCGCCGACGGCGACGAGGTTGAACCCCACCGTGAGCAGCGGGTGGATGTGCGCGAGTGTGACGCCGAACGCCACGACCGCGACCAGCGTCACCACCGCGGCGAACGTGCTGACCAGCAGGCCCGTCGCCCACGGGGTCGGATCGGCGGACGCGGTCACGATCCGGTCCGGATTCGCTCGTAGAACGCCATCGCAGCCGCGGTCGCCACGTTGAGCGAATCGGTGCCCGCCGACATCGGGATGCGGGCACGCACGTCGGTGACACGCATCGCGTCTTCGGTCAATCCCGGACCCTCCGCACCGAGCAGCAATGCCACCCTCTCGCCCGTCATCGCCTCCGCGAGCGTCGGCGCCGACGGATTCGGAGTGAGTGAGATCAGCTGGAAACCTCTGTCGCGCAGAATGTTCAGTCCGCGCGGCCATTCCGGGATCTGTGCGAACGGAACCCGTAGCGCGTGCCCCATCGACACGCGCACCGCCCGCCGGTACAGCGGGTCCGCCACCGCAGCACCGAACAGGATGGCATCGACGCCGAGACCGGCGGCGTTGCGGAACATCGAGCCGATGTTCTCGTGGTCGTTGACGCCCTCGAGCACCGCGACGGTGCGGGCGTCGCGCAGGACGTCCTCGACGTCGAGGGCGGGCGGGCGGTGCGCGGCCGCGAGGACACCGCGGTTGAGGTGGAAGCCCACGACCTGCGCCATCACGTCGGCGGTGGTTCGGTAGAACGGCACGTCCACGCCCTCGAGGTCCGCGGACAGTTCGGTGAGACGTCGGTCGACGCCGAGCAGGCTGTTCGGGGTGAAGCGCGACGCGAGCATCCGCTGCACCACCAGCACGCCCTCGGCGATCACCAGGCCCTTGCCTCCGGGCAGGTCGGGGCGACGATCCGACGAATTCAGATCGCGGTAGTCGCCCAACCGGGGATCGGCGGGGTCGGCGATGTCGATGACGTGAACCACGGGTCCATCGTGCCGTACCGGACTCGGCGTTCGGCTACACGGTGTCCCCATCCACGAGCAGGGCCGCGAAGTGGGCGTCGAGGACGGCGTGGAGCCGCTCGGCGTCCATGCGGCGGGGGTGGTTGACGCCGTGGGCGGCGAGGCCGTCGACCAGGGCGTGCAACCGCGCCGCCTCCACTTCCATCGACGCGTCCGGCGCGAGCAGGCCGGCGTCGTGCAGCGCGCCGACGAGGCGGAGGAAACCCTCGTACATCTCCCGGTCGGTGCGGTCGCGCACCGCGGCGAGGGCTGGATCCGTGCGCGCGGCCACCACGAAGGCCTGCCAGACGTCCATCTCGCCGCGCCGGTCGGCGTCGAGCGGGACGAATTGCTCGGCCAGCCGTCGGGCGTCGGCGCGCAGGTCGCCGGTGAATTCGATCGCCGCGATGCGCTCGTGGACCCGCCTGGTGACCAGTTCCATCGCGAACAGCAACAGTTCGGACTGGGTGCCGAAGAAGTGCCGCAGCGACCCGGTGGACAGCCCGGCCTCGTCGGCGACGGTGCGCACGCTGGCGGCGCCGATGCCGTCGCGCCGGATCACCTGCAGGACCGCGTCGGCGATCTCCTCGCGGCGGGCCTCGGTACTGGTTCGCTTCACCACGTCGCCAAAACTAACACAGTCGTGATAGTTTCTACCGCGACTAACACAGTCGTACTAGAAATGGGGCGGACATGATCGTGCAACTGATCGTCGCGTGCGAGATCCTCTTCTGGGTGTTCCTCGGCGCCGGCCTGACGGCGCGCTACCTCCTGCGCCGCCCCACGCTCGGCGCGGTACTGCTGGTGGGCGCACCGCTCGTCGACGTCGTGCTGTTGGTCGCCACCACGATCGATCTGCGTGGCGGGGCCGAGGCGTCGTGGAGCCACGGTCTGGCGGCGACGTACATCGGCTTCTCGGTCGCCTTCGGCCACAGCATCATCCGCTGGGCGGATGGTCGTTTCGCCCACCGCTTCGCCGGAGGACCCGCCCCCGAGAAGCCCGCCCGGCACGGGAGGGCACGGGCGATCCGCGAGTGGCGCGAGTTCGGAAAGGCCGTGGTGGCCTGGGGTATCGCGTGCGGCCTGCTGCTCGCCGCGATCGCGATGGTCGGCGAACCGGACCGCACCGCAGCCCTGTCCGACTGGATCCGCACGCTCACGGTCGTCCTCGGTGTCTGGGGCGTGATCGCGCTCAGCTACACGCTGTTCCCCGCACGCCCCAAGGTTGCCGAACGACGCACGTAGCCCGCGGCGGCCAGGGCTGCGACGAGGGAGACGGCGCCGCCGATCACGAGCGGGGCGCGGGGGTCGACGGCGTCGGCCAGCCAGCCCAGGAGCGGGCTGCCCAGCGGGGTGCCGCCGAGGAAGGCGAGCATGTACATGCCCATCACCCGGCCGCGCATCTCGGACGGCACCGACATCTGCAGGATGCTCATCGCGGCCGTCGAGAACGTGAGGACGAGGGCGCCGGTGGGCACGAGCAGCACGATGACCGCCACATACGACGGGACGAGTCCGATGGCGGTCTCGAGGACGCCGAACCCGACAGCCGCGCCGAGACACCAGCCGACGGTGGGGGCCGTCGCCCGCCGCGCGGCGAGGGTGGCGCCGCCGAGCATGCCGATCGCGAGCATCGTCGACAGCAGACCGAACGCGTCGGCGTCCTTGCCGAAGGTGTTGCGGGCCAGGACGGCCAGGGTGAGCGAGAAGTTCAGCCCGAACGTGGAGACCACGAACACGGTGAGCAGGACGACGGTGAGGTCGGGCCTGCCGCGCGCGTACCGGAAGCCTTCCCGCACCTGCCCCTTGGTCCGCGGCGCCGGCGCGGACCGGGTGAGCTCGTCCACCCGCATCCACAGCAGCGAGGCGAACACCGCGACGAAGGACACGGAGTTGACGAGGAACACCGGGCCGGTGCCGATCAGCGTGATGAGCACACCGGCCACGGCGGGTCCGACGATGCGGGCGGCGTTGAACATCATGGAGTTCAACGCGATTGCGTTGGCCAATCGGTCCGGTCCGACCATCTCGATCGTGAACGACTGGCGCACGGGCGTTTCGAGAGCCGTGACGCAGCCGAGCGCGAACGCCAGCACGTACACGTGCCACAGCTGCACCACACCACCGACGTCGAGCAGTCCGAGAATCAACCCGAACGACGCCATCGCGACCAGCGAGACCATCAGAATGCGCCGCTTGTCGTACCGGTCGGCAAGCAGCCCGCCGTACATCGACAGGAACAGCGTCGGCCCGAACTGCAGAGCCATCACGACGCCGACCGCGAAACCGTCTCCGCCGGAGAGGGTCAGGACCAACCAGTCCTGCGCGATCCGCTGCATCCACGTGCCGACGAGGGACACGATCTGACCGGCCGTCCAGTACCGGTAGTTGCGGGAGCGCAGCGCGGCGAACATCGACGGCGCGAGATCGGTTGACACCCCGTGATCTTGCACACGCGAAACCGGTCAGCGGGGATTACATCCCGCTGACCGGTTTCGGATGGAAGGGTCAGTCGTTCTCGGAGACCAGGGAACTGATGATCGTGACGGCGTCGCGCAGCGTGGCGAGCTGGGTGTCGTCGAGGCCCGACAGCTTCTCCGTCATCCACGCCTCACGGGCCTGGGTCTCCCCCTCGATGAGGGCGTGGCCGGCGTCGGAGAGCGACACGATGATCTGCCGACCGTCGGTGGGATGCGGTGCGCGGTCGACCAGTCCGACGTCCGCGAGGGAGGCGATGACCCGCGTCATCGACGGCGGCTGGACCTTCTCGCGCTGGGCGAGTGCGCCCGGGGTCATGGGTCCCTCGGCGCTGAGCGTGACGAGCGCGGACAGCTGCGTCAGCGTCACCTGTGCGTCCGCGCGCCGTCCCCGCAGGTGGCGGGTGAGGCGGACCACCGCTAGGGAGAGGTCGCTGGCAAGGGCGCGAGTATCCGTTGTCACAACTTCGAACAATACGGGAACTCGCGCCCCGCCAATCACGTAACGGCGTCAGTGATGGGGCCGACCGCGAAGTATGCGACGAACAGCGCGGCGACGATCCACAGCAGCGGATGGATCTTCTTCGCGTTGCCACCCGCGGCCGCGAGGACCACGTAGGAGATGAAGCCGATGCCGATGCCGTTGGCGATCGAGTAGGTGAACGGCATCGTCACGACGGTCAGGAAGGCCGGCAGGGCGATGGCGAACTTGCTGAAGTCGATCTCGCGCAGCTGGCCGATCATCAACGCGCCCACCACGACCAGAGCCGGTGCGGCCGCCTCGATCGGGACCACCGAGTACAGCGGGGTCAGGAACATCGCGGCGAGGAACAGCGTGCCGGTGACGACGTTGGCGAGGCCGGTGCGAGCGCCCTCGGCGATGCCCGAGGCCGACTCGACGAACACCGTGTTGGACGACGCGGACGCGCCGCCGCCCACGACGGCGCCGGCACCCTCGACGATCAGGGCCTTGCCGATGCCGGGCAGGTTGCCGTCCTCGTCGGCCAGCTTCGCTTCCTTGCCGAGACCGGTCATGGTGCCCATGGCGTCGAAGAAGTTGGCGAGCACCAGCGTGAAGACGAGCAGGCTGGCGGCGATGACACCGATACGAGTGAACGCACCGAACAGGCTGACGTCACCGACCAGGCTGAGATCGGGCAGCTGCGCGAACACGTCGGGCATCGCGGGGACGCTGAGGTTCCAGCCCTTGGGGTCGACGCCCTTGGAGGCGCCGATGTCGAAGACGGCCTCGAGGATCGCGGCGAGCACGGTGGTGACGACGATGCCGATCAGCAGACCGCCGCGGACCTTGCGCACGACGAGGATGCCCATGAGCAGCACGCCGAAGACGAACACGGCGGTCGGCCATGCCGAGATGGAGCCGTTGATGCCGAGGCCGACGGGGACCGTGGTGCCCGCGGCGTCGGGGATGCGTCGGACGAAACCGGCGTCGACGAGGCCGATGAACGCGATGAACATGCCGATTCCGGCGGCGATCGCGGCCTTGAGCTCGCGCGGGATGGCGTTGAACACGGCGGTACGGAAGCCGGTGGCGGCGAGCGCGACGATGATGATGCCGTCGATGACGACCAGACCCATCGCCTCGGGCCACGTCACCTGCGGGGCGATCGTCACGGCGAGCAAGCTGTTGATGCCGAGACCCGCGGCGATACCGAACGGATAGTTGGCGATGATGCCGAACGCGATGCTCATCAGGCCCGCGACGAGCGCGGTGACGGCGGCGACCTGGCTGACCGGGAGGATGTTGCCGAGTACGTCGGTCTTGGCGACGGCGTCGTCCGCCGAGAAGCTACCGAGGATCAGCGGGTTGAGGACCACGATGTAGGCCATGGCCACGAACGTGACCAGGCCGCCGCGGACCTCGGTGCTGATGGTCGAGCCCCGCTCGGAGATCTTGAAATAGGTGTCGAGCAACCGCGAGGGTGCCGACGGCCGCGAGGGCTCGGTGGTCTTGTCGGTAACCGCCATGTCGTGTTTCGGTCCAATCGCCGGGAAGTGGGGTTTCGCACCTGGCAGATTAGGGCACCGACGCGCGGGTAACTTAATCGTGTGACCGAAATCCATAGCACGCCGACGCTCGTGGAGCGCCTCTCCGACCCGCGCCCGGTGCTGGCGGTGGGAACCCTCGCGTGGATCGTGGCGACCGTCGTGGTCCTCGCGTCCGGGGACCGTTGGAACACAGCGCTTCCGGTCTGTTACGCCGGAATCGCCCTGGGCCTCCTCGGATTCGGACTGTTCCTGGTTCAGCGCGGCGCGGCGCGGCGCGGCCGACGTGGCGCGCAGCAGGGGCTGGTCTGACCGACAGCGCACGCCGGGGCGCAACCCATCCGCCCGGTGACTGATTTCACAGGGTATTCGCGCGTGTCCGGTGGCGGCTGCGACGGCTGATCGCCCAGATCCACAGCACCGCCCACGCGATACCGAAGGCCCACCCTGCCAGCACGTCGGTGAGCCAGTGCGCGGCCAGGTAGACGCGGGAGAGTCCGACGGCGATCGTGTAGCAACCCAGCAGCACGAGCAGCGCGATCCGCCGGATCCCGGGTGCGACGAGACGCACGACGACGGCGCCGAGCACGCACGCGAGGATCGCCGACATCATCGCGTGCCCCGACGGGAACGAATAGCTGTCGAGCACGACCAGCCGCTCGGGCACCGGCGGCCGCTGGCGCCCGAAGAAGAGTTTGAGCAGGCTCATCGCGGCCCACCCGGACAGCATTGCGCCCGCGACCGTCACTGCCTCCACGGTGTACCGGCGGAGCAGCAGCGCGACCGTGACGATCGTCGAGATCACGAACGCGGCGACGGTGCCGCCGCTGTGGGTGATCACGGTGACCACGTCGGTCAGGCCGGGGGTGCGGATGTCGAGCATCCAGTTCAGCACCGACTGATCCATGTCCGTCATCGCTGCTCCCCCACCGGCCGGCGCCGCAAGTGCGCACGGCCGTCGTCGTCGATCCAGATCGGCACCGCGACGTCGCCGTCGAGTGCGCCGCCGAGACGCACCACCAGATCGTCGTGCACGACGACGTCACCGGACGGCAGTGGCAGGCCCAGGGCCGCGCACGCGAGCACCGCGCCGGGCTCGCGGTCCCACGTGCTCACCTCCCCGTCGCCGACGACGTGCGCCTCGACGGCGGCCGACGCGAGCGGCAGGTCCAGCAGATCCGCGAGGGCGGCGGCGGTGTCGAGCGCGCCGAGCACCAGACGCTCCGGCGGCACGACGGCCGCGAGGTGGGCGCGGTCGAGCACCAGCGCGACGTCGGGGTCGACGACGGCGCCGGTCAGGCTGCGCACCTGCGCGGGCAGGTCCAGGTCGTCGAGGTCGAGGACCCCGCGCCGGGCGGCGTCGGCGAGCAGCCGGTGGGCACGGACCACGACGTCGGGGCTGGGCGTGCGCGCGGGGTCGGCGAGACGGTCCAGCAGCACGGCGGCGAGCGCGTTGTCGTCGACGGTCCGCGGGGCGAGCGCCGCCGCGAGCGCCGGGGCGTCGGGGTGGTCGAGGACGTCGAGCAGGCCGGCGAAGGTGTCGTCGTCGGCGGCGCGGAGCAGCCCCAGCGGGCGGCCGTCGATCTCGGCGTGGGTGCGCAGCCACCACGCGGTGTAGCCGGTCCGGTCGCCGAGCGCGGACGCCGTGTCGGGCTCGGCGGCGAGCAGGGTCAGCGCCTGCGCCCAGCGGTCGGGGTCGACCAGGTCGAGGTCGCGGACCGCGATCAGCGTCTCGGGGTCGTCGGCGAGGGTGTCCCACCAGGCGTCCTCGTCGTCGAGGTCGTGTTCGGGGCCGGTGGGCAGGTCGGCGCGCAGCACCGTGAAACCCCAGCCGACGCCCACTGCGCGCAGCGCCTCCGCACCGAACCGGTCCACGAGGGCGGCGTCGACGGTCCCGAAGGGCGAGTCGGCGTCCAGCACGTCGGCCAACGGTGCACCGGGGAGCAGCAACTGGTCGGCGGGCACGAGTTCGCCGTCGGCGTCGGGCAGCGGGAGTTCACCCAGCCAGGTCGGCCGCGACTCGCGCGCGGTGAGCGTCACGAGCGCGAGCACGGCCGACGCCAGTTCGGTTGCGGCACCGGGGTCGTCGTAGTCGAGGTCCTCGATCCGCGCGTGCAGTGCGGGATCCGACAGCAGGTCACCGGCGGTGGCCCGCTGCGCGCCCAACCGGTTCAGCAACGGGTGCGCGGCGTCCGGGTGCACCAGGCGCACCCAGTCCAGCGCCGACGCCGCATCGTCGAGCGCGTGCCCCAGATCGGTGCCGGTGACGACGGTGCGCGGACCGGTGACGGTGCGGCCGTCCGCGAGCGGAACCGGAACGGCGGCAAGCTCTTCCACCGCCAGTGCGTCCACCACCAGCGGTTCGAGCGCGGCGTAGACGGCGTGCCACCACGACGGCTCGCGGCTGTGTCCGCCGAGGAGTTCCGCGACGCGGGCCAGCCCGAAGCGGTGCACGTCGACGGCTGCCAGCGCGGCGGCGTGGCGTGGGCCGGACAGCTCCGGATCCACCAGGCCGGGCACGACCTCGGCGAGCGCATCGGCCAGTTCCCTGGTGAGCCCGGACAGCACACTCGCCCGCGCCGGAACGAGATCCGGTACGTCGGAGCCGGTCTCGGCGGGCGGTAGCCACGGTTGGGTCCGCAGGTCGGCGAGCACCGCCTCCCGCAGCGCGGCGTCGGTCTCGCTGCGCGCGAACCCAGGCAGCGGCACCAGGTCGAGCCGCTGGTCGCCGGGCAGGGCGGCGACGAACCGCGCGTAACCGAGCGCGACACGAGCGAGCGGCGCACCGGGCAGCAGGCGTCGGCGGTCGGGTTGCATCGGGACGTCGGCGATCAGCAACGCGGGCAGCGACAGTTCCTCGTCGGACCGGGTGGGCGCGCGCAGCACGTCCTCGGCGACGGGGCGGACGCGGCCGTCGACCACCGGAACCAGCCAGCGCGCGGTGTCGGTGACGTACTGCCACCACGTGTTCTCGCCGACGGTGATCTCGGTGAGCCCGCCGTCGAGGTCGCGGGCGGTGCGGCGCAGCGTGCGGTCGCCGATCGTGATCGTCTCGAGCGCGGGCAGTTCCAGCAGCAGGTCGACGGCCTCGTCGGCGAACCCGCCCAGCAGCGCGGCGCCGTCGATGTCGGGGCGCAGGTGCAGCACTACCTCGGAGTCGAACCCGGCGGCGGGCGGCTCGTCGGTGGCCCACACCAGACGCAGCACCGGGACGCCGGACGCCGGCGCCTGCAGGGAGGAGTCGGCGATCTGCGCCCGGGTGCGGGCGGCCGAGAACTGCAGCGATCCGCTGGTGGAGCGCAGTTCGATCTCGTCGCTCACCGAGCGGACGGCGGTGAAGCCGACGCCGAATCGTCCTACCCCGGTGGACTTCCCGGATGCGCGCAGTGCGGCGAGAGCCTGCACACCCTCGATGTCGAGGGGGGCGCCGGTGTTGGCGATCCGCAGCACGTCGCCGTGCAGTTCGACGCGCAGCGTCCCGGGGACGCCGGCCCGGGCGGCGGCGTCGGCCGCGTTCTGTGCCAGTTCGGTCAGCAGCCGGTCGCGGTACCCGGCCCGGACGAGGTCGGCCTCCGCGGCCGCGTCCTCACGCAGCCGCGTCGGGGAGTTGCGCCACGCGAGGATCGTGCCGTCGCGCAGCGCGTCGGTGCCGAAGGGGTCGGTCAATCGGCCGAGGTGGTGTCCGGGGAAGCGTCCTCGGGAGCCTGGGACGGCTCGGGAGCCGCTTCGACCGCGGCGGTTTCGGCGGCCGGCTCGGCACGCTCGATCTGCACCGCCTCGATCGCGCCGTCGTCGTAGGCGTCGTAGCGCGGGGTGCCCGCACCGGTGGGGAGCGTGGTGTCGGAGTGCGCACCGCAGCCGTGCGCCGCGTGCACGATGTGCCCGTCGGCGGCCATCTCGTTGCCGCACACGCCGAACGCGGCGTGCAGCGAACCGGCCAGCGGCAGATAGAAACCGCACAGGTCGCACGTCGACGGCGCGGCCTTGGCCATCTCGGAATCGGGACCGTAGTCGCCGTCGTGCCAGCGGGCGGCGCAGTCCAGGCGGCCCTCGCGGCTCATGACCTGCTTGCGACCCAGGCCCACCTCGAACGCGACGTCGTCGATCTCGGGGTCGCCGGTGGCGACGTAACCGGGCACCAGCCGCGGATCGTTCTCCCGCGGCGCGAGGAGGTCGCCGGGCGAGAGATCGCCGGGGCGGACGCGCTGATCCCACGGCAGCCACTCGGGCGCGACGAGCGCGTCCGGCCCGGGCAGCAGCGCGAGCTCGCTGACGGTGACGTGATCGGAGCCCGGCACGGCGGCCACGACGACGGCCCACTGCCAGCCCCGGTAGCCGGGAAGCTCGGTGTCGAAGCGGTGAGTGGCGGCGCAGTCGTCCTCGGCGGTCACGCCGAGGTATCTGCCCACTCCTCCCTCTCCGAGGTCGACCAGCGCCGTGCGAGCAAGCTCGACGGCATCGGCGAGGACGGGGCGCACGACGGCGCTCTCGGGAGACGACGTAACACTCACGGTGTCCATCTTGCCGCACTCGGTCCCGTCTGCGCTCGTGCGGGCTGCCATGCTGGGCGGGTGAATCTGCGTAGCACCCCCGTCCGGGCCGCGGTCGCGGTGTCCGTGGCGGCCGTCGCTCTGCTCACCGGCTGCTCGGGCGGCACCCCGCCGGCGGGCGCGACGATCGCCGAACGGATGCACCCGGAGATCGTCCGCGAACTTCCCCATGATCCGTCCGCGTTCACGCAGGGCCTGGAGATCTCCGACGGCACGCTGTTCGAGAGCACCGGACGGGTGGGGCAGTCGTGGGTGCGGGCGACCGCGCTCGACACCGGCGTCGAGCAGGCCCGCGCCGACCTGTCTCGGCCGATGTTCGGCGAGGGGATCACCGTCGTCGGCGACACGGTGTGGCAGATCACGTGGAAGGACGGGGTCGCGATCGAACGCGACCGCGACACCCTCGCGCAGCGCCGCACCGTCGACTACGAGGGCGAGGGCTGGGGGTTGTGCACGCAGCCCGACCGGCTGGTGATGAGCGACGGTTCCGACGCGCTCACCTTCCGCGATCCCGAGACGTTCGCGGAGACGGGGACGGTCGACGTCACGCTCGACGGCCGGCCCGTCGACAAGCTCAACGAGCTCGAGTGCGCGAGCGACGGTTCGGTGTACGCGAACGTGTGGACCACCGACACGATCGTGCGGATCGATCCGGCGACGGGTGTCGTGACGGGCCGGATCGACGCGGCGGCGTTGAAGGACGCGCTGCCGGCGGACGAGCGGGGCAGCATCGACGTGCTCAACGGCATCGCTCAGATCCCCGGCACCGACCGGTTCCTGGTGACGGGGAAGCTGTGGCCGCGCATGTTCGAGGTCCGGTTCGTCGCCTGAGCGCGTCGCGCCGGGCGCCGACACGTCCGAGCGAGCAGGAACGGACCGCCCGTGTCGTGCATTGTCCGGGGACTAGGACAGAATTGAGTGGTGACCGGACCCCGCGACCCCCACGACGCCCCTCGGCGTGGGCCCCACCCGCAGGATCCTTCGGCGCGACGTCACCCCGGTTTCGAGAACTATCCGCCGTCGCAGCGGGTCAGCGGGCGTAGGGCACCGCTGCCACCCCTGCATCCGGTGGACCGGTCGGCACGCACCGAGCGCATCGAGCAACCCACCGAGCGTTTCGCGTCCCCGCCGGCCGAAGAGACCCGCCGGATGGACGTCCCCGCGGATGATGCGGCGAACGGGGCCCGCCCCGAATCCCCCGAGCCTCCCGAATCCGCCGAGGCCGACGCCCCCAAGCCGCGCCCCATGCCGCGCAAGCTGACGGTGACCCGGGTCGCCGCGATGCGTGGCCGTGAACTCACCAACAAGGGCATCGCCACGTTCCGGCGGGCGGCCACCGCGGACGGCGCCGACAAGTCGGGGCTGACCGCGCTCACGTACGCGGTGATGGCGAACTTCGCGACCGACGCGACGGTCGCCGTCGCGCTCGCGAACACCCTCTTCTTCTCTGCCGCGACCGGCGAGGACAAGACCAAGGTCGCGCTGTACCTGCTGATCACGATCGCGCCGTTCGCGGTGATCGCGCCGCTCATCGGGCCGGCGCTGGACCGTCTGCAGCGGGGGCGGCGGATCGCGCTGGCGTCGTCGTTCGCGCTGCGCACGCTGCTGGCGATCGTGCTGGTCTTCAACTTCGACAGCTGGGCGCTGTACCCGTGTGCGCTGGGCATGATGGTGCTCAGCAAGTCCTTCGCGGTACTCAAGAGCGCGGTGACGCCACGCGTGCTGCCACCGGAGATAGACCTGGTGCGGGTCAATTCGCGACTGACGGTGTTCGGCTTGATCGGCGGCACGATCGGTGCAGGCGCCCTCGCCGGCGCCCTCGCGTTCCTCACCGGTTCCACGGGTGCGCTGTGGTTGACCGTCCTGATCACCGCGTTCGGTGCGTACCTGAGCATGCGGATCCCTGCGTGGGTGGAGGTCACCGAGGGCGAGGTGCCGGCCAAGCTCGCATTCCACGGGGACGACTCCCCCACCGAACGGATCGACGCGGCCGCCGTCGCGGGCGTCGCCCCCGACAAACGCCGTCAGCCCCTGGGCCGCACCGTCGTCACCGGGCTGTGGGGCAACGGCACCATCCGGGTGCTCACCGGCTTCCTCACGCTCTACATCGCGTTCGTCGCCAAGGCCAACACCGACCACGCCGCGGTCATGCAGGCCGCGATGCTGGGTCTGGTCGGTGCCGCGGCGGGCATCGGCAACTTCGCCGGCAACGCCGCAGGCGCCCGCCTCGAACTGGGCCGTCCCGCGATGATGGTGGTGCGGTGCACCATCGCCGTCACCGTCGTCGCGATCCTCGCCGCGATCACCGGGAACCTGCTCACCGCGGCGCTCGCCGCGCTGGTGGCGTCCGCGGCCAGCGCGCTCGCGAAGGTGTCGCTCGATGCGTCGCTGCAGCAGGACCTGCCCGAGGAGTCCATCGCGTCCGGGTTCGGCCGGTCCGAGACCGTGCTCCAGCTCAGCTGGGTCGTCGGCGGCGCGATGGGCGTCCTGCTGCCCACCGAACTGTGGATCGGTTTCACCGTCGTGTCGGTGGTGCTTACGATCGGGCTGGTACAGACCGTGCTGACGTATCGCGGTGGCTCGCTGCTACCCGGCCTCGGCGGCAAGCGCCCCGAGCACGTCGACCAGGAGACCACCGTCGGCCACAGCCCTCGTGCCGACTGATACACCGAACGAGAAATGGACTTGATGATGCAGGACCGGACGAAGAAGATTCTTGCGCTGATCGCCGCGGTGGTGATCGTCGCGGCTGCCGGTCTGGCCGGAGTTGTGGCCTACCTCGTCGGGCAGTCGGAGGAGAAGCTGCCGACCATCACGGCGTACTCCAAGCAGGAGACCGCCACCGTCGTGCCCGGGTTCTGCGACCCGTCGCTGCAGTGCGAGGGCCTCGAAATCGTCGAGCTGCACGTGCCCGAGGGTTACCCGCTGCAGCTGTCGCTGCCCAAGGAGATCGCCGATTCCGACTGGCGTCTGAACGTGCAGATCGGCAACCCGAAGACCGGTGAGATCTACGAGGGCTACCGCGACTACAAGCCCGGCGACGCCTGGGCCGTGACCGTGCCCGGCGCCCCCGGCGAGCAGCTGATCAGCGCCATCATCCAGCTCCCGGCCCAGGGCGGCCTGGCCCCGGTGTGGGCGCTGCAGACGATGCCGCTGGCCGGCGGCGGTGTGGTCGCCCCCGCCTCCTGATTCGAGGCCCCGACCGAAACGGGCGCCCTCCGGTGATGATCACCGGAGGGCGCCCGTTTCGCGTCGCGTGGACGACTCAGCTGTCGAGCTCGCGTGCGACGGCGCGCACCACCTCGGAGATCCGCTGCGCGGTCTTGCGGTCCGGGTACTTACCCTTGCGCAGGTCCGGCTGGATCTTGGCCTCGAGCAGCGTGATCATGTCCTCGACCATGCCGTGCAGTTCGTCGGGCGAGTGCTTGCGCGCCACGGCGTCCTTGCGCGCCCCACCGTTCTGGCGCAGCGTCGGGGCCGGCTCGAGCAGCTGGACCTTGAGCGCCTGCGGACCGCGGCGTCCGGCGGCCATGTCGAATTCGACGCGCTGACCGGCCTTGAGGCCGTCGACGTCGCCGGGCAGCGCGGAAGCGCGGACGTAGACGTCCTCCCCTTCTTCCTGGGACAGGAAGCCGAAACCCTTCTCGACGTCGTACCACTTCACCTTGCCGGTAGGCACCGTGTTCACCTGCTCATCTGCCAGCCGCACTCCCCGTTGAGCGCGCGCGTGTATCTATGCAAAACAACGCGCCCCACTCGGATTGCGGGACGCGTGAATGCCCGAGTGTACCCGCCCCGCCCGGTCACAGGCATCCGCGTTTCGGGCCGCAGGACGCGTGGGCGACGGTCCGGCATGTGGGTGTCGGAAGCGCCGGCCCCTGCCTCGAACCGGCCGCCGACTATGCTGCTGGGCGATGCCTGTCAACGTGCCGCGCGACCTTCCCGCCAGGGCCATCCTGGAGGCGGAGCGAATCTTTGTCATGTCCGACGAGCGCGCCGGACATCAGGACATTCGCCCCATGCGGATCGCGATTTTGAATCTGATGCCGCTGAAGGTCTCCACCGAGACGCAGCTTCTACGGCTGCTCAGCAACAACCCGCTGCAGATCGAGATCACTCTGCTGCACATGGCCAGCCATGTCTCCCGTACCACCTCTGCCGAGCATCTCGAATCGTTCTACTCGACTTTCGACGACGTGGCCCACATGCACTTCGACGGGCTCATCGTCACCGGGGCGCCGATCGAGAAGCTCGACTTCGAGGACGTCGACTACTGGCCGGAGATGACCAAGATCCTCGACTGGGCCCGCGGCGCCGTGCAGTCGACCCTGCACGTCTGCTGGGGTGCGCAGGCGGCCCTGTACCACTACTACGGCGTCGGCAAACACGAAGTCCCACAGAAGATCTCCGGTGTGTTTCCCCACCGGCTCACCGGGGTGCAATCTCCGATCGTCACCGGGTTCGACGACGAGTTCCTGGCCCCGCACTCACGGCACACCGACGTCCACGCCGCCGACATCGAGGCCACCGGCGAGGTCGACGTGTTGGCGGTGAGCGACGAGGCCGGGGTCTACCTGGCCGCCACCCCGGACGGCCGCCAGGTCTTCGTGACCGGGCACCCCGAGTACGACGCGGACACCTTGGCACGCGAATATCGCCGCGACAGCGCGCAAGGTCTGCCGATCGCGGCGCCCGCGCACTACTTCCCCGGCGACGATCCCACCGCGAGCCCGCTCAACCGCTGGCGCGGTCACGGGCACCTGCTGTACTCCAACTGGCTCAACTACTGCGTCTACCAGGAGACCCCGTTCCTTCCCGGCGACGTCTGACCGGCTGAGTCCGTCCCGTAGTTCGGCGACCAGGTGGTCGGTCCGTTCGCTGCGTGCCCGATACTGGTGCGCACGGACTTTCGACGACAGTGAGGACCACGCCGTGACGACGCTCGACGACCTGCTCACCAAGATCGGTTCCAAGAGCATCGAGGTGCTCGACCTCACCGCGCCGCTGAGCTCGGAGACGCCCGTCCTGCATCTGCCGGAGCCGTTCGCGAACACCATTCCGGCACGTCTGGAGACGGTCAGCAACTTCGACGACGACGGGCCGGCGTGGGCGTGGAACAACCTCCACACCGGCGAGCACACCGGCACGCACCTGGACGCGCCGACGCACTGGATCACCGGCCGTGACGGCGCCAGCGTCGACCAGATCCCGCCGGAGCGGCTGATCGGCCCGGTCGCTGTCGTCGACGTCACCGCCGAGGTGGAGCAGAATCCGGATTTCGTGCTCGAGGTGGAGCACCTCGAGGCGTGGGAGGCCGAGAACGGTCCGCTGCCCGACGGCGCGTGGCTGATCCTGCGCACCGGGTGGGGCGAGCGCGGCAGCGACCCGGTGCGCTTCGCGAACGCCGACGCCGACGGCCCGCACACGCCCGGCGTCTCGGCGGCCGCCGCGAAATGGCTCGCCGAGCAGAGCCCCATCACCGGTCTCGGCGTCGAGACGGTCGGCATCGACGCGGGCATCGCGGCCGGCTTCGAGCCGATGTTCCCGGCGCACTACTACCTGCTCGGCAACGACAAGTACGGCCTGACGCAGCTGCGGGGCGTCGACAAGCTGCCGACACTCGGCGCGGTGCTGGTGGCCTCGCCGCTGCCGATCGTCGGCGGCACCGGCAGCCCCGCCCGAGTGTTCGCGCTGGTCGAACGGGCATGAGTTCCACCGCCGCCGGTTTCACTGTCGCGCAGTTGGTGGGCGCCACCCTCGCCGAGCTCGGGGTGGGGCACGCGTTCGGGGTGGTGGGCAGCGGCAACTTCGCGGTCACCAACGCGCTGATCGCGGCGGGCGTGCCGTTCGTCGCGGCCCGGCACGAGGGCGGCGCCGCCACGATGGCCGACGCCTACTCGCGGCTGTCGGCGCTGCCGGCGGTGGTCACCACTCATCAGGGCTGCGGGCTCACCAACGCCGTCACCGGGATCGGTGAGGCCGCGAAGAGCCGCACCCCGCTGATCGTGCTCACCGCCGACACTGCCGGTGCTGCCGTGCGATCGAACTTTCGGATCGACCAGGATGCGTTGGCGCGCAGCGTCGGTGCGGTGGCCGAACGGGTGCATTCGGCGGCGTCGGCGGTGGCCGACACCGTCCGCGCCTACCGCACCGCGGTCCGCGAGCGGCGGACCGTGGTGTTGAGTCTGCCGTTGGACGTGCAGGAGCAGGCCGCCCCGCAGTCGTGGGCGGTGCCTCTGTTGCCGCCGATCCAGCGGGTACACCCGGACGCGGGCGCGCTGGCGTCGCTGGTGGCGCTGCTCGAGCAGGCGCAGCGGCCGGTGTTCGTGGCCGGGCGTGGCGCCCGAGACGCCGGACCACAGATCGCGGCGCTGGCCGAGCGCACCGGCGCGCTGGTCGCGACGTCGGCGGTGGCCAACGGTTTGTTCGAGGGAAACCCGTTCTCGCTCGGGATCTCCGGCGGCTTCTCGTGCCCGCTCACGGCGGAGCTGATCGCCGGTGCCGACCTGATCGTGGGCTGGGGTTGTGCGCTGAACATGTGGACGATGCGGCACGGATCGCTGATCGGCGCCGACGCCACCGTCGTACAGGTGGACGTCGAGGACGCGGCGCTGGGCGCGAACCGGCCGATCGATCTGGGAGTGCTGGGCGACTGCCGTGAGACCGCCGCCGCCGCAGCGGTCGCGGCTGTCGGTCCGGCGCGGGCCGGCTACCACAGCGACGAGCTGCGGGAGCGTATTGCGGCGCACGGCCGTTGGAACGACGTTGCTTTCGACGATCTGTCGACGGAGACGGCGATCGACCCGCGCCTGCTCTCCCGGGAGCTGGACGCGATCCTGCCGCGCGAGCGCACGGTGTCGGTGGACTCCGGCAACTTCATGGGCTACCCCAGTGCGTACCTGCGGGTGCCGGACGAGTTCGGCTTCAACTTCACGCAGGCCTTCCAGTCGATCGGGCTGGGTCTGGCGACGGCGATCGGAACGGCGCTGGCGCAACCGGATCGGATCCCGGTCGCCGCGCTGGGCGACGGCGGGTTCCTCATGGGGATCTCCGAACTGGAGACGGTAGTGCGGCTGGGACTGCCGATGGTCTTGGTGGTCTACAACGACAGCGCATACGGCGCGGAGGTGCACCACTTCGACGCGCCCGGCACCGATCATTCGGCAGTCACGTTCCCGGACACCGACATTGCGGCCGTGGCCCGGGGCTACGGAGCCGAGGCCGTCACGGTACGGTCGGTCGCCGATCTCGACGCCGTGCGCACCTGGGTCGCGGGGCCGCGGAATCGGCCGCTGCTGATCGATGCGAAGGTCAGTTCCGACGGCGGGGCGTGGTGGCTGGCCGAGGCGTTCAAGGGGCATTGACCCCGACGATTCCTTTTGGTCTCGGCTGAAGAATGCGCAACAGCGAGACAAGCGGTATCGGCTGACATGCTCGATTTCCACATCAGCCGCAACAGATTCGGGCGGATTCCGTGACCGTGAGGTGCCCGGGAATCCGCCCGAAAAGGCTTGGTCAGCTGATCGCGCAGTTGGCGGTGTCGACGTCGTGGACCTTGCCGTCGCTATCGGTGACCGCAAGTTTCCCATCGCCTCGGTCCGCGATTTTCGCGGCACCGGCAACGCTTGCGCTACATTGCTCCGCCCCGTCGTCGAGGACGACGACTTTGTCGTCGACGAGCTTCGCCGACAGCCCGTCACCCAAATCGATCTGGCCGGCCGCCAGACGGGAGGCCGTGGTCGTGGTCGTGGTCGTGGTCGTCGGCGTGGACCCCGTCGTCGTCTGCGCCGTTGTCGGCGCCGTTGCGGACTCGGTCGTGGTCGGAGTGGTCTCCGGCGCAGTCGTGGCCGGCGGGGTGGTCGTGGTCGACGGCGGCGAAGTGCTGGTCGGAGCTTCGGTCGTGGTCGTGGGAGCCTCGGTGGTCGAAGTGGGCGCCTCGGTCGTCGTGGTCTCGCCGACCTTGGCCTCCTCGGTCACGTCCATCTGCGGAGCCATCCGCTGGGCCTGGAATTCACCGCCCCCACTTGCTTGGGAATTACCGACAGGAGCTGGCGTGGACGGGTCCCAAGTGGTGGTGTTCTCCCAGGACTTGTTCGCCACAGCGGCACCATACGATCCCTCACACGCGGTTCTGCCGCTCACCCAGTCTTTGAACGACATGCCTGCGCCGGTCGCATAGCCGGATGACGTCGCGGGGCCATTGATTGTGTAAACCCGGATGTAAAGACCAGTACGATCACTATCCGAAATGCCCGACCACTTGAGTTCGTTTGCACCGAAGGTCTTGGTAGTTTTGACCGTATTGTTGCTCCTATTCATCAGTTCTACCTTGTAACCAGTAGCCCCTGGAACCGCACTCCAATACGGGTTGCCTCGTTGACTCGTGACAGAACCTGTCGTATCGCAGCCAATGCTCGTGGTCAGCGGCGTCGGATAGAAGTTGCCTGTCGCCACCTGAGACCCGGTCGTTGTGACTGCATCGGTCGGATTGGCCATCGTGCCCGTAGCTTGAGCCAGGCCGAAGGTCGCTGCAGCGATGCCGGCGACAGCGATCATCGGCCGAACCGACAGTTTGCGGGTGCGAGAACGTCGCAGGTCAAACATTGTGAGCCTCCTGAAGGTCCCCGCGGGTGTCGTTAGGGTCGACGGGTGCGTCGTTCGTAGTGCCGGCACCGGAGAAGGCCAAGCGTCGGTCTTTGGACTTTCCGAATGCGATGACGAGCACTGCGCCTACCAAACCGCCGCCGAGAAAGATGGCGAGTGGGCTGGACAGCCAGGCGACGACATAGCCGAGGCCGCCGACGTGGAAGAACACGCGGTCGGCTTCGGTGATCGTGTAAGGCAGACTGTCGGGCGCGTTGTTGTCGTCGCCCTTGAGGGTGGCGACAACCGCTTCCCCGCCAGTCGGCTCGAGGGCGTACACCCGGTGGGTGATCCGCACACCCTGGTCGTTGTTCACGCTGATCACATCGCCGACGGCCAACTCCGTTGCGGGGACGGTCTTGGCCAGCGCAAGCGCGCCGGTGGAGATCTGCGGGGACATCGAGCCCGAGCGGAATACCAGGGGCTTGATGCCGAACAGCACCGAGGCAAGGGTGGCGATGATGCAGATCAGACCGGCGGTCGCGGCAACATTGAGCGCGATCTCTTTGCCTCTGCTGCGTTCCGACGTATCCGATTCATCAATTACTGTCATCGGACTCGTCACTGACCTTCGGCGGTGAAGCGGAAGCCAAGGTCAGCGATCTTGAATCGCTCGCTCACTCCGGCGCTCGAATCAACCGTGACCTGAATGCACACTGTCTCCTCCGTCCCCGAAGCCCGCGCGCGCCCCGAGGCGAGGGTTGGGTTGCCCGAAACTGTCTGCGCGGTGCCGATCATGTTTCCGGTGCAGTTGGTCCCGTTGTTGGCACCGGTCTCGTGCAGGCTCACCGCAAGCTTGCCGAGCAGCGCCGCCGATCCAGTCCCAGACGCAGACACGGCCCACTTGTAGTCCACCGTGCCGGTGTTCTGAACTCTGATGTCTCCCGCCACACTGTTGCCCGGAATCATGCTGTTCTTCTTGAGCTTGGCGAACGTCGCCGTGGGCCGCTGGCCGTCGACCTTCATCTGAATCGATGACGTGCTGAACACACCGGTCGTCGCGGTCGCGCTGTCCGACCATGCCGCCAGTGTGCCTACCGCTCCGAGGCCGAAAACCATGCCCAGGGACAGCACGGCGCGCGTGCGAGTCCACGCGGACTTCCCCATCCGCAGACTCATCCGCGTCCCCTCTGTTCGTCCTGCTGTCGAGACATTGCGCTGCCCTATTTCGTTTCTGTGGTTGGTGGCGGGCCAGGGTTTACGAGACCGTCCGCCGCGGGGCTTCCGTTGCCGTTGTTGCTGTCGCAGTTGACCGTGGAGCGATTATTCCGCTCACGGAACGCGCTGCCGAACATCCAGACCGCATAGCCCGCCAGCGCCACCCCGACCATCGTGACGAGCACCGAGCGGGACTGACCACTCAAAAGCGAGTTCACTCGGCCCAGTTGCGGCGCCGAGTACCAGACGCGGCCGCGAACCTGTTCGGGCACAAGCACCCAATCGTCGGCGACATTGTTGGCGTCGCCTTTGGTGTAGATCCGCATCTGGCTCTCAGCGTCGTAGAAGATCCCATCAATGCGATGGGTGACCACCGCGGGGTTCCCGGAGTACGGCTGGAAGGTGATGACATCGCCGGCGCTCAAGTCCGTTGCCGGCGTCGGCTTTACGACTACCAGCGTGCCTGGCGGCAGGCCGGGCTCCATCGAGCCGGTGAGCACCGTGTAGGGGGTTGCCCCCGACAGTCTCGGTACCACCACCATTGCCAGCAGCACGGCCCCCACCGCCAGCAGCAACACCCACGAGACGATGTTGCGCATCCACCACCACGCCGAGGTCGCGTCCGACTCTCCGGACGTCACCTTCTCGGGAGCATGGTGGGCGCCGCCCGAAGTGGGATCGGCTGCTTCGACGGAAGTCATCGGTCTACTACTGCTCCGAACGTGAACTTGGCGGTGGCGCTCTGGCCGTTGTCCGCGGTCGAACCCAGCGTGGCCCGCAGGCAGAGCACCTCGGACTGACCGGGTGCCACCTGCCGCTGCGCTGTCGTGGCAGCGCCCATCGGCCCAGTTTCGTAAAGAGTTGCACCCGTGAGCGTTCCCGAACCGCATTCAGATGCCGAGACAACCTTGACAATCTTCAGGTCGATCGGAGGCGCAGCCTTCCCCGGCGACGGGGTGACAACCACGGACTGCAACTTGTAGCCCATCTGCACGTTGCCGGTGTTGAACACCTGGAGAGGCTTCGAGACGCTCTCGCCAGGCTGCTTCTCCTCCAGCTTGAAGTCGGACAGGTCGAACGCCTTGTCATTGATCTGGCCGGCCGAGATATCCAGTCTGCCGGCGGTGAGATTGGCACTCGGGGCTGTCTCGGACGACCGCCAGGCGGCGCCGGTCTGCTGGACCGAGGCGAACCCCAGAACCAGGACCGACGCCGCCGCGAGCCCCCACTTGTATTGGGACTTCATCGACTCTCTTACGGTGCGGGGGTGTACGCAGCCGGGGCGGTCTGCTGGAGCGTGACGGTCGCGCCGGCCAGGCTGGCCCCCTTGTTCATCGTGGTGTTGTCGGCAGTGCCCTTGAACGTGATCGTGGTGGTCACCACCGCATCACCCGAATCCGACGCGGACAAGTCAGCGAGGTTGAGCGCCGATCCGCCCTTAGTCGCCGCAGTGGTGATGGTGAGGTCACCGGCAAGATCGCCCGTAAGACCCGCGGCATTCACTGCGCCCGTAGCCTTCAGGTTCTTTCCGACGATGCTCAGGGTGTAGGTGCCGGTGTAGGACACCGAGTCACCGGGAGCGAGCTTGTCGGTTGCGGGGTTGAACGTCGTGCCGCTGTTGGCACCAGCCGTCGCCCATGTCCACGTCCCGGGGGTACCGGCCTTCTCAGTGACCTTCAGTTCACCCGCCGTGATCGTTGCGCTGGGAAGCGAGGCGCTCGAGTTCCACGCCGCCATCGTGCCCGCACCACCAGCAAGGAGCACGGCGGCAGCACCGGCCGCGATTGCGCCCTTGGTCTTCTTGTTCATGTCGTACGTTCTTTCTGTCGAGACACCGCCCCGCCGCGTGTCAGGTTGTCGCGCTGCCGCAGAGCAGCAGTTCGTAACGGGCTGTTGTTTTCTCACAGCCGATTTGGCACGCAGAGGCACACCCCCTGCCGTAACCGAGTGTCGAACTTCGGCACCCACCCCCACACTCATCCGACCGAGCCAGGTCGGAGAGAACACTGCGAGCAGAACTGGTGGACCCCGCATTTCCACGGCACCCCGACACCAACCGACGAGTCGGACGTCCGTTCAGGAAGGAAGATATGGCACCGACTGCACCCCTGTCCAAGGATTGACCAAATCACCGTTAATTCTTCAACCGGACGGTCGTCGCCTTGGCCACATGACCTACATCCACCCGCCGTCCACCCGGCGCCGAACCGAGCAACGCCCGTCCCATAGTTCGAGGCCGATCGTGCCGGTGAGGCTGAACAACCACGCGCCGAGACGGATTCGCCCCACCCCGGCCCCGGCAACCCTCTACCAGTCTGGGGGTCCATCCGAATATGGACAATTGACCAATTCTCGTTACAGATAGGACGCTCGGATGCTAGAAATAGCTCCGCAAGAACCGGAGGGTTCAGACAGCGCTCGGTTTGACGCTCCACCGAAGCGACCGCAGCGTGCACCACCGACGACACCGTGTAGCACATCATCGACAGCAACCGGCCACGATCGCGCTGTGGCGCGAGCCGCAATGTTGATCGATGCCAGGGGGGCGTGCGTCAATCAGCGGGCAAAGCTCAGCGAGAACCGAACAGATCCAATCGAATCAACATCGAGCGCCTGAACCGAGAGAACCGATGCAGACATACAAGAAGGCCCTCATTGCCGGCGTTGCGATCAGCGCCGCGCTGTTGACCTCCGCGTGCGATCCGACTGGCAGCCTCGGCAGCGGAAGTGCCGGCGGCGCAACCACCACCACGCCGTCCGCACCCACCACGACGGCTCCCCCGACGACCATCGGTGGCGGCGGCAACGGATCGGGCTCGCTCTCGATCACTGAGGTCACCGCACCCACGTGGAGCGACCAGAACGGCCCGATCGACATCTCGTCGTTCCGCATCGTCCCCGGTGACGTTCTCACCTACAGGGGCAGCTACCGGATCAACCTCACCGGGACCGATCTGAAGGCTCGCCTCACCGCCGACAACATCACCTTCACCGGCAACGGACAGCTCACGGGCAAGCTGCAGCCCCAGGTGACCGCCAGCATCGGCGGCAACGTCGTCCCTGGTGGCCCCACGGGCATCGTCGTCACCCCCTCCCAGAACAATGCGATCGTCGACGTGGCAGCCAAGTTCACGTTCGATCCACAGACGTCCGGCGTTGTCGGACAGGCAGACTCGGCCAACTTCTCGGACTTCCGCGTGCGCCTCGAGCAGGTCATCTCCTAGTTCCGCACAGACTCGAGGCCACCGGCGGACCCCCTCCCAGCCGGTGGCCTCGATTCTCATTCCTGCGCCCTGCCGATCCGGCACCGGAGTCGGGTGAACAACGTTGCGCAGGAATTGGCCGCGTGCGCGTCCTTGCCGCACGCCACGCAGCGCCGCGCCGGTTCACCCCCGACGAACCGGCGCTGCGTCATATCAGCCCTACCGAGATGCCGAACAGGCCTCGCCGTTCATGCGCCCCAACCGAAATGACGAACGGGCGGTTGCCAGCTATCGGCCGAGGGCCGTGCCGAACAACCGCCCGTTCAGGGTCGGTAGAACGAAATCAGGACGCGAGGCTGCCCGAGCTACCCGCGCCGGCGAAGAGGCAGGACAGCGAGCCCAGGGAACCGCTCGGGACGCAGCCCGGGTCGGGCAGCTCACCCGGGGTGAAGCCGACGGACCAGCGGGGATTGACGGTGCCGTTCTGCGCCTGGTTGCCGGCGTCGGCCGGCATACCGCTCACCAGATCGATGGACGCGACCGCGCCAGGCGCGAGGTGCACCCGGCCGATCTCCGTCAACGGCGCAACGGCGCCACCGTCGGTCAGCGTCACCGGCGTGCCGGCCGTGCCGTCGACGTCCACACGCACGCTGGCGATCATGTCGGGCGACACCTCGTACTCGCCCACCGCGAAGCCGGCCCAGCCCGCCACACCGGAGGCGTTGCGCACCTTGAAGCTGGTCTTCAGCTCCTCGCCGGGCACCAGCAGTCCGTTGTTCCACGAGATCTTCTCGGTGCCACCCCACGTGGTCCCGCCGTCGGACGAGTACTCGACCGCCGCGGGCTCGTCGGCGCGCGCGACGGACGGCACGACGATCACGGCGAGGGCCGACAGGAAGAGGGCGAGCAGCACGGCGCCCAGGATCTTGCCCGGCACCGAGAGGCCTCCGGACACACGGGTGATTGCGGTCATTTCGCGGAGCCTAGGGCAGCAAACCTGGCCAAGCGTCCAATTCGGCGATATTGGATGGATCACGCGAGACGAACTGCGATACACCACGCGACGACCGGTGGCCTACCGTTGTGTTGTGACGAAAGAATCGAACCGCAACGACGCCGGCGCCCCCACCGAGTCCGGCAAGGGACTGTTCTATGCGGCAGTCGTCAGCTTCCTGATCGGCATCGCGGCCATCGTCGCCATCTTCTTCGTCCACTCGCTCTCCGAGGGCGACCCGGGTCTGGTTCTCTACTTCCTGACCCTGGCGTGCCCGCTCGGCTTCGTACTCGCCGTCGCCTACGCCCTCCGCTCCGGCCGCCGGAGCCGCTGAAAGGAACGATCATGAGGATCCTGCTGAACATCATCTGGCTGATCTTCGGCGGCCTGTGGCTGGCGCTGGGCTACTTCCTGGCCGGCCTCGTCATGTGCATCCTCATCATCACGATCCCGTTCGGCATCGCCTCGTTCCGGATCGGCCTCTACGCGCTGTGGCCGTTCGGCAAGACCGTCGTCGACAAGCCGACGGCGGGTGTCGGCTCACTCATCGGCAACGTGATCTGGCTGATCCTGGCGGGCATCTGGCTCGCGATCGGACACATCGCGACCGCATTGGCGATGGCCATCACGATCATCGGCATCCCGCTGGCGATCGCGAACCTCAAGATGATCCCGATCTCGCTGATGCCGCTCGGCAAGGAGATCGTCGACGTCGGGTCCCGCGATCAGGCCCAGTGGGCGCCCGCCTGACGCCGCACCACCCTCCCGGCCCGTTCCGAATTCTGAGACGAGCCTGCGGTATACCTGTGATCTCGCTCACATTACGCGGCGATAACGGGGCGGTGTCGGTCCGTGACCGTCCGGCGCTCGGCGCGACTAGCTGGGGATAAGCCGTCTCAATCGAATCCCGCACGCGAACAACACAAGACGCGCCGCGTTATCAACCGGTGACATTGAGCGGCGAATTCTCGTACCGTCGTTTTCGGCCGCAACCTCGGCCACCCCGGGCCCGCCGCGCCAAACCCCGTCCAGTGGGCCCGGAAGTACCCACGAACCATCCATGGACGGGGACGGGGGACCCAAGGTCCTCCGGGGAAGCAAGTCCCGAACGAGGGACGACCCCGCAGGCATCGGGAGAGCGATCTCCCTGGGGGTGAAGCCAGACCCGCTCCATCCAAGAGCGGCGAGGCCGGGCGACCTCTCAGTCCGAACCCGACAGCTGACCTCGCAGGCGCGTGCGGAGAGGAAACGACCGACATGAGCGGACGCCATCGCAAGCCGACCACCACCGGCCGCACCGTCGCCAAGGTCGCCGTCACCGGCGCCATCATGGGCGTGGGCGGCGTCGCCTTCGCCGGCACCGCCAACGCGGCGCCCGATTCCGACTGGGATCGCCTGGCGCAGTGCGAGGCCAGCGGCAACTGGGGCATCAACACCGGCAACGGCTACCAGGGCGGACTGCAGTTCTCGCCCAGCACGTGGACCGGCCACGGCGGCGGCCAGTTCGCCGCCACCGCGGACAAGGCCACCCGTGAGCAGCAGATCGTCGTCGCCGAGCGGGTGCTCGCGTCGCAAGGCTGGGGCGCCTGGCCGTCCTGCTCCTCCAAGCTCGGTCTGAGCAGCGCGCCGTCGCAGCGCAGCGTCCCGGCCACCCCCGCGCCGGCCCCGGTCACCCCGGCTCCCGTCGCCACCACCCCCGCGGCCCCGGCCGCTCCCTCGGCCGTGCAGGCCGCCTTCGCCGGCATCGACGCGCTCCTCGACGCCGCCGCGAACAACGGCATCGTCATCCACCAGGACGTGCTCAACGCCTACGACGCCGCCAAGTCGTTCGACTTCAACCAGGTGGCCATGCAGAACATCGCCGGTATCGCGAACCAGTCGCAGAGCTGAGATCGCCCCACCCGGAACAGCGAACGGGCCCCTCACCATCGGTGAGGGGCCCGTTCGGTTGTGTGTGCGTCAGCGGTTGATCACGGTGTGCGGGTGCACGTAGGGCAGAGAATCCACCGGAAGGGGGAACTCCGTCTCCTCGCCGAACGGCGAGAGATTGCCGGCACGACTGGAAGACAACTCGGTCACCGCGTGATCTCCATCCGCAGTTTCCGGCCACCCTGGATCGACATAGCGCTTCTTCGAATTGTTAGCCACGCGCCCATTTTGACAGGAGTGCGAAGCGCGGTACAGCCCAGGTCACTAATCTCATAGGCGATGACCCCCACGCCAGGCACCGAGGGCGCCGCCGAAACCGCGTCGACCGCACCGACACCGACCCTGACCAGCTGGTTGGCCGACCGCAAGGACGCCGCGCTCACCGAGCTGCTGCGGCTGCGTCCCGACCTCGCCGTGCCCCCACCGGCCACCTCCGCGATTCTCGCCGCCCGGGCCGAGCAGCGCGCGTCGGTGGTGCGGGCCGCCGATCTGCTCGACTCCCTCGAGTTCACGGTCCTCGAACTCCTCGCGCTGGAGCAGGCCGACCAGATGCCGGTGGCCCGGCGGCACGTCGACGAGGCGCTGGCCGGCCGGGTACCGCAGCGCACACTGGATCGGGCGCTGGCCCGGCTGCGCGCCCTCGCGCTGGTGTGGGGCGACGACGAGCACCTGCGCATCGTCCGCTCCGCGGTGGAAACCATCCCGTGGCGGGTGGGCCGGATCAACGCCGAACCCGACGACCTGAGCGAGGACGAGATCCGCGCCGCGCTCGACGCGAGCGAACCGAACGAACGCGAGTTGCTGACCACCCTGGCCCGGTCGTCGCCGATCGGACGCACCCGCGACGCCGCGCCCGGCACCTCCCCGGACCGGCCCGTGCAGCGGCTGCTCTCCCGGGGGCTGCTGCGCTGGATCGACGCCGAAACCGTGGAGCTGCCGGCCCGGGTGGGCCAGGTGCTGCGCGGTGAGGCCGTGTTCGATCCGTCCTCCCCCACACCACCGCCGCTGTCCGGCCGCAAGCAGAAGCCCGCCGACGTCAACGCCGCCGCTGCCGGCGAGGCCCTCGAGCTCGTCCGGCACTGCGAGGACATCGTCGCCGCGCTCGGCGACGCCCCCGCCCCCGCGCTCAAGGCCGGCGGTGTGGGTGTGCGCGAGGTACGACGACTGTCCAAGGCCACCGGTGTCGACGAGGCCCGCGTCGGCCTGTTGCTCGAACTGCTCGCCGCGGCCGGGCTGATCGCCCGCGGCATCCCCGATCCGGCGCCGCTCACCGACGTCGACGACTACTGGGCACCCACCGTCGCCGTCGACGGCTGGCTCACCTCCGGCACCGCCCGCCGCTGGGCCACCGTGGCCGGTGCGTGGCTGGCACTGCCGCGGCGGCCGTGGATCATCGGCAGCCGCGACGCCACCGACAAGCCGATCTCGGCGTTGTCGGAGGAGGTGCGCGCGCCGGGCGCCGCGCACGAGCGTCGGCTGCTGCTCGAACTGCTCGCCGAAACCGGTGGCAAGGAGGTCTCGGCGACCGAGGCCGCCCGCCTGCTCGCGTGGCGGCGCCCCCGCTGGGCGGGCCGGCTGGGCCCGCACGTCGTCGAGCGCACGCTCGCCGAGGCCCGCACCCTCGGGCTGGTCGCGCACGGCGCGCTCAGCTCTCCTGGGAAGGCGCTGCTCCACGGCGGCGACCCCGAGGCGGAGATGGAAGCGGCCCTGCCCCAGCCGATCGACTACGTGCTGGTGCAGGCCGACCTCACCGTCGTCGCCCCCGGCCCGCTGATCCCGGAGCTGCTCGAGCAGATCACCCTCGTCGCCGACATCGAATCGGCCGGCGCCGCGTCCATGTACCGGATCAGCGAGGCCAGCATCCGGCGCGCGCTCGACGCCGGGCTCACCGCGTCCGAACTGCAGGCCCTGTTCGCGACCCGCTCCAAGACCCCCGTCCCGCAGTCACTGACCTACCTGATCGACGACGTCGCCCGTCGCCACGGGCGGCTGCGTGCCGGGGTCGCGGCGTCGTTCGTCCGCTGTGAGGATCCGGCGCTGCTCGCCGAGGTGCTGTCCTCCCCCGTCGCCGAACACCTGGCGCTGCGCGCGCTCGCCCCCACCGTCGTCATCTCGCAGGCGCCGCTCAAGGAGGTCCTCGCGGAACTGCGCCGCGCCGGGTTCGCTCCGGCCGGCGAGGACTCGAGCGGCGCGATCGTCGATTTGCGCCCGCGTGGGGCCCGGGTGCCCGCCGCCCGGGCCGCGCGCTCACGGGTCCCCGCGGTGCCCAACGACGACCAACTGGCGGCGCTGGTGCGGTCGCTGCGCTCCGGCGACAAGGCCGCCGCGTCGTCGGGGACGGGGCTGCGCAGCGACGGCAGCCGGGCGTCCACTGCCGCGACCATGACCCTGCTGCAGACCGCTGCGCAGGTGCGGCGGTCGGTCACCATCGGCTACGTCGACGCGCAGGGCGTCGCGTCGCACCGCATCGTGCAGCCGGTGAGCGTCGGCGGCGGGCAGTTGGACGCGCTCGATCAGGCGTCCGGCGAGGTGCGCCGGTTCACACTGCACCGGATCACGTCCGTCGCGTTCGCCGACTGAGAATCCGGGCCCGAAGGCCTCGCGAACTGCACGACTGGCTTTTTTCTGGAAATGGGCTATGGTCTCGGTCAAGTGATTGCCACTTCGAATTCAGGAGCGACAATGGCCGACCGAAAACCCGGTAAGAGTCTGAAAAAGTCTGCACAGTCCATCAAGGAAAAGCGTGCGGAAAAGCGGGAGCGTGCCGCTGATGCCGGTGAGTTGATCAAAAAGCGGAAGCGCCACTGACGGACCGCGCCATGACCCGCGAGGCCCCGGCGCCCGACGCGCCGGATGTCCTGGACCACCTGCATCGGAAACTGGACCTGCTGCTGGGCGACGACGCCCCCGGGCAGCCCCGCCCGCCGGGCTTCCGGTCCGCGATCGCGTCGGCGAAATTGTTCGTCCTCGACGAACGCGCACACAATTCCGGTTTTCACAAATTCAACGACGCCGAAAAAAGAGGATCCTGACGTGAAGCGGACCCTGCTCGCCCTGGACAGAATTCAGACGCGACTGGAAAACGAGCTCGACGCCACCGAAGTCCGCTCCGAACGCGACGCCGGCTACCGCGCCGGAATTTCCGAGGCGCTGGTGCAGGTGATGGAAACGAGGAAATCCCTCTGAGGCCTTCGGCCTGTGCGCCTTTTCGGTAGCCCTCACTACCGAAAAGGCGCACGGGCCGGAGGCCTACGTGGCGGGACGTCGCCGACGTCTGGACAATGGTCTGGTTACCGTTCCGCTGCTAGGAGGCGCACGTGACCGACGGCCCGCTGATCGTCCAGTCCGACAAGACCCTGTTGCTCGAGGTCGATCACGAGCGCGCCGACGAGGCACGGCAGGCGATCGCACCGTTCGCCGAGCTCGAACGCGCCCCCGAACACGTGCACACGTATCGGATCACCCCGCTCGCGCTGTGGAATGCGCGCGCCGCCGGGCACGACGCCGAGCAGGTCGTCGACGCGCTCGTCAACTTCTCCCGGTTCGCGGTGCCGCAGCCGCTGCTGGTCGACATCGTCGACACCATGGCCCGCTACGGCCGGTTGCAGTTGGTGAAGAGCCCGGTGCACGGTCTCACGCTGGTGAGCCTGGACCGTGCGGTGCTCACCGAGGTGATGCGGCACAAGAAGATCGCCCCGATGCTGGGCGCGAAGATCGACGACGACACCGTGATCGTGCATCCCAGCGAGCGCGGGCACCTCAAGCAGATGCTGCTCAAGATCGGCTGGCCGGCCGAGGACCTCGCCGGGTACGTCGACGGCGAGGCCCACCCCATCGACCTCGCGTTCGAGGAGGGCCACTGGCAGTTGCGCGACTACCAGGAGATGGCGGCCGACTCGTTCTGGGCCGGCGGCTCCGGCGTCGTGGTGCTGCCCTGTGGCGCCGGCAAGACCATGGTGGGCGCCGCCGCGATGGCCAAGGCGAAGGCGACGACGTTGATCCTGGTCACCAACACCGTCGCAGGCCGGCAGTGGAAGCGCGAGCTGATCGCCCGCACCTCGCTCACCGAGGAGGAGATCGGCGAGTACTCGGGTGAGAAGAAGGAGATCCGCCCCGTCACCATCGCCACCTATCAGGTGATCACCCGCAAGTCGAAGGGCGAGTACAAGCACCTCGAGCTGTTCGATTCCCGCGACTGGGGCCTGGTGATCTACGACGAGGTGCACCTGCTGCCCGCGCCGGTGTTCCGGATGACCGCGGATCTGCAGTCCCGCCGCCGTCTCGGTCTCACCGCGACGCTGGTCCGCGAGGACGGTCGCGAGGGCGACGTGTTCTCGCTGATCGGGCCGAAGCGCTACGACGCCCCATGGAAGGACATCGAGGCGCAGGGCTGGATCGCGCCCGCCGACTGCGTCGAGGTGCGGGTGACGCTCACCGACGCGGAGCGGATGGCGTATGCGACGGCCGAGCCGGAGGAGCGCTACAAGCTGTGCTCCACCGCCCGGACCAAGCACGCGGTGGTGAAGTCCATCCTGGACAGGCACCCGGGCGCGCCGACGCTGGTGATCGGCGCCTACCTGGACCAGCTCGAGGAACTCGGCGCGGAACTGGACGCCCCCGTCATCCAGGGTTCCACGCGAAACAAGGAACGCGAGGCGCTGTTCGACCGCTTCCGGGCCGGTGAGATCCAGACGCTGGTGGTGAGCAAGGTCGCGAACTTCTCGATCGACCTGCCGGAGGCGTCGGTGGCCGTGCAGGTGTCGGGCACCTTCGGCTCCCGGCAGGAGGAGGCGCAGCGGCTGGGCCGACTCCTGCGTCCCAAGCACGACGGCGGTCAGGCACACTTCTACTCGGTGGTCGCTCGGGACACGCTCGACGCCGAGTACGCCGCCCACCGTCAACGCTTCCTCGCCGAGCAGGGCTACGCGTACCGGATCACGGACGCCGACGACCTGCTCGGCCCGGCCATCGGATAGGACCCCTCACCCGTGCGACGCTTCGAGTTCCCGGTCGACAAACTTCATGCCAAGGCCGTCAACGAGACCCTCGGCGATCTGCGACGGCTGCAGTGGTCGGCCGCGCTGATGGCGGTCCTGCTCGGCGCCGGCGCGGCATGGATGTTCGTCCTGGCACACCCGTGGTCGTACATCCTCGGCGTGGTTCTCGCGATCTGCGCACTGACCTCACTCTTCATGGTGGTGTGGACGCCTCGGAAGGTGGGCAGCATCGAGGATCTCTACGCGAAGGGTGACCTGGTACCGGCGATCGTGTCGGAGGTGCATCCGCGCGGGTACACGCTGCTGTCGCTGGTCGACATCGCCAAGCCCGGCGCGACGAAGGCGCACTACGCGCTCGCCGCCCGGACCGTCCGCACGCTGCCCGGCAAGAGCTACGCGGTGGGCGCGAAGCTGCCGTCGGTGTCGGTGCTCGGCGACCGTGGATCGCGTTCCTCCGGTGAGACGTGGCAGATGGTGAGCTTCATGCCGGTCTCGTGGGGCACCCGCGACAGCAAGGTCCTCACCAAGGCGTCGGCCGCGATCGACGACGTCGAGTGGAAGCTGCTGAACAAGAACATCGCGAGGTCGGAGAAGGTTCGGGGCTCGAGCGGGCAGTTCGTGCTGCTCGATCCGGCGGATCTCCCCGACGAACTGCGCTGACGCGCAGCGAATTACAGCGATGGGATTAGCCCCGGCCCCGTTTCCCGGGGCCGGGGCCTCAGATCATCAGGGCCGCGAGGCCGACGCCACCGACCGCAACGAGCGCGATCGTGAGCGCGAGGGTCACAGACCCCATCAGTACAACCGTCGCGACCGCCGGCACCGCCGCCACCACGATCAGCAGGGCGACCCACCACAGCGCCGTCTCGACGGACGTTGATCTACCGATTTCCAAGTCGTGCAAGATGTTCGGCCGGACAGCGCCGGTCATCGGCCGGGAAACAGATCCGTTGGCTCGGAGTTCCATAGAGGTGACCTCCTTCATGAGGTCACCTCAGTCTCGCGCACTTCGGCAGATTTCGCAGCCGTGTCGGCAGAACGATCGACATCGACCGCCGCGTCCGGCCGTCCGGGCGCCGATTCCCTTCGAACGCTGAACGTTTTCCGGATGAACGTCAATTGAACTGTGGTGCAGCGATTCCGGACGATTCGCCGTCACTCGGCCGCGCAACGAGGAAGCCGCGCAGGGGCTTTGCCGCCCCGCCGCGCCCCTTCCCCCCGATCGCCGGCATGTGTGTGTCGGACGCCCGATCGGTTGCCGCGCACGCACAACACTGATACAACAAATCTATTCCGACAGCTATAGATTTGTCGTCTCGTCGGGCGGCGCGGTTCCGTGCTCCGAGCGATCCCCGCCCCCGGCGGGACGCGTACCCACGGGAGCCGCTCGATGCCATTGGAACTTGCCGACGACACAACCGCCCGCCCCGACGAACAGTCCGACTTCGTCGTGGTCGCCAATCGCCTGCCCGTCGATCTCGAGGAGCGGCCCGACGGCTCCACCGCGTGGCGGCGCTCGCCCGGCGGGCTGGTCACCGCGCTGGAGCCGGTTCTGCGCAGCAGGAACGGCTGCTGGGTGGGCTGGCCCGGCGTCGCCGACCGTGACGTCGCTCCGTTCACTCACGAGGGGTTGCGGGTGCACCCGGTCCGCCTCGGCGAGGACGACATCGAGGGCTTCTACGAAGGCTTCTCGAACAGCACCCTGTGGCCGCTCTACCACGACGTCGTCGTCAAACCCACGTTCGACCGCGAGTGGTGGGCCACCTACCGGGACGTCAATCTGCGCTACGCGCATGCGGCCGCCGCCGCAGCCGCACCCGGTGCGACGGTGTGGGTCCACGACTACCAGCTGCAGCTCGTTCCCCGGCTACTCCGGGAGCTGCGCCCGGACGTCACGATCGGGTTCTTCCTGCACATCCCTTTCCCGCCCGTCGAGTTGTTCGCCCAGCTGCCGTGGCGGCGCAGCGTCCTCGAGGGGATGCTCGGCGCCGACCTGGTCGGCTTCCACCTCCCCGGCGGAGCCGAGAACTTCGTGGTGCTGGCGCGCCGGTTGCTCGAGCTCGAGACGCGGCCGGTCGCCGACGGACGCGGCGAGGTCCGCTTCGACGGGCGCATCGTCCGGGTGGGAGCCTTCCCGATCTCCATCGATTCGGCCGACATGGTCGAACGCGCGCGCAGCGAGTCGGTGCGCCGGCGCGCCCGCGAGATCCGGGAGGACCTCGGCAACCCCGAGCAGATCCTGCTGGGTGTCGATCGGCTGGACTACACCAAGGGCATCGACCTGAGACTCGACGCACTGGGCGAGCTGTACGACGAGGGCCGGCTCGACCCGAGCCGGACCGTGATGGTGCAGCTCGCCACCCCGAGCCGGGAGCAGGTGGAGCAGTATGCGCTCATGCGGACGTCGATCGAGACGCAGGTCGGTCGGATCAACGGTGACCACGGTCGCCTCGGGCGCGCGCCCGTCCACTACCTGTACCAGCCGGTGCCGCGGGACGAGTTGATCGCGCTCTACGTGGCCGCGGACGCCATGCTCGTCACGCCGCTGCGCGACGGCATGAACCTCGTCGCCAAGGAGTACGTGGCGTGCCGTCCCGACCACACCGGAGCTCTCGTCCTGAGCGAGTTCACCGGCGCCGCTTCCGAATTGGACCAGGCATACCTGGTGAACCCGCACGATCTCGACTTCGTCAAGGACACCATCGTCGCGGCCCTCGCGCAGTCGCCGGAGCAGCGCAGCACCCGGATGGCCGCGCTCCACGCCCAGGTGATGACCCACGACGTGCACCACTGGGCGCGAACGTTCCTCGACCACCTGGCCTTGGCCGGCCGCGCCAACACCGAGGTGGAGGAGTTCTCCCTGGACTGGCAGATGCCGACGACCGGCCCGTTCTCGCCCGGCGAGTCGCCGATCGCCGCCACGGGGCGGTAGTCACCGCGGCGGCACCAATCCCATCACGGTCGCGAGCTGCGTCGCGATCGGGTTGAGGTTCAACGCATCCGAAGCCACCTTCGGCTTGTCGTCCCACGGCTGCGCGACGGTCGGGTCGGCCAGCGCCGCCCGTTCGGCGCTGCGCACGCCCGTGACACTGCCTTGCGGCGCGAGGCACCGGACGTCGGAGGCGAACGGGAAGTCGTCGCGGGTGTCGTCGAACTCGGGGTCGCGCCGCTTCATATCCGCCAGGATCTCGTGGGTGCTCTCGTAGCCGACCGTGCACGCGGGCGGATTGTTCGTCTCGAGGATGATCCCGAAGTGGATGGTGCCGTCGCCCGGCGCGACGGCACGTGCGGCCACCGGCAGGGCGGGCAGCAACTGCAGCATCGAGCGCAGATAGGGCTCGCGCCCCGGGGCGAGCGAGGTGACCTGCTGCGTGTTCGAGAGCACCTCGGTGAGGTCGGCGCCGCTCTCGCGGACCAACGCACCCACCTGGTCGCTGGTGGCGGTGCCCGTGCCGATCAGCTTGCGTACGTCCGGATCGCTCGAGCGCAGCTGGGCGGCGAGTGCGTCGAGGTCGGCGCTGAACGAGCGGATCGACGACGCCTGGCCCGCCTGGGTGTCGAGTACGGTGCGGCCGTCGCCGATCAGGTCGAGCGTCTGCGGCAGCGCATCCGACGCCTCCCGGGTGAAGGCGTTCAGCGAGTCGACGACGGCCTGCAGGTTGTCGCCCTGGCCGTCGAACGCCTTGCCGAGTTCGGTGGCGACCGTGTGCAGCCGGTCGGCGGGCACGGATCGGGCGAACGCGTCGACCGAGGCCACCAGATCCTCGACCGGTGTCGGGACGGTGGTGTCCTTCCGATCGATCACGGATCCCTCGGCGAGGTACGGGCCGTCGCTGCCGGTGGGCTGCAGGTCCACGTACTGCTCGCCGATCGCCGACCGGTTGGCCACGACCGCCGCCGCGGACGCCGGAACCTGCGGGCCGCCGTCGTCGAGGCGCAGTTCCACGCGGACGCCGTCGGCGGTGAGCTGCAGGTCCCCCACCCGTCCGACCGGGACGCCGCGGTAGGTGACCTCGGCGTTGGAGAAGATGCCGCCGGAGGTCGGCAGGTCGACGAACACGGAGTACTGGCCGAAGCCGAGGAGGTTGTCGAGACGCGCGTACTTGCCGCCTACGAAGACGATGCTCACGACGGCCAGGATCAGGAACGCCGCGATCTGGCCTCGCGCCAGCCTGGACACCATGTTCATCGCCGCCGGCCCTCCATGCTCACCCCGAAGAGAATGTCGGCGAGATCACCAGAACCGCCCCACTGTTACGCAGGCAACAGGCTACCGCTATCCGTTACTCGGGGTCACATTCATGTGACCGGAGTTACAAAGTGGACAATTGTCCGGCTCGCAACCGGCCGCTACGGGGCGTCCACCCCGTGCCGGGCGGCGGGCGGCAGGGCTGTCAGCGGCGCGGCGGTCCAGGCGGCGGGATCCGGGCCGAGTCGGCGCAGCTGCTGCACCTGCTCGCGACACCACGGCGACACGGCGCGAGCGCCGGCGTCGACCTCCGCGGAGAACGTCGACCAGGCCACCCAGTCGACGTCGTCCACCTCCCCCCGCCGCGGAACGGGCGGCGGCCCGTCGTAGCGCACCCGGAATACCGGGCAGATCTCGTTCTCCACCACACCGCTGTCCATCACCGCGCGATAGCGGAAGTCCGGCAGAACCAGATCGACCTCGGACGAATCGATCCCGAGCTCGTGATGCAACCGTCGCCGAACCGCCTCGCGCAGTGGCTCGCCCAGGGCTGGGTGCCCGCAGCACGTGTTGGTCCACACTCCCGGCCACGTAGCCTTGTCGAGGGCACGGCGAGTCATCAGCAGCCGCCCGTGGCGGTCGAAGACGTAGGACGAGAACGCCAGATGCAGCGGCGTCGCGGTGGTGTGGACGGTCGCTTTCGGCTCGGTGCCGACGGCGCGGCCCGCCTCGTCCAGCAGCACGACATGTTCCATGTGATTCCTTCTTCGTCGGGTCGGGGCCGTCGGGGGTCAGGCCGCACGCGCTCGCGTCCGCGCCGTCCGGCGCAACCGCGCGGACGTCCGGCCCGCAATCAGCAACTGCGGCACCGCGACAGCCAGTCGGCGACGCCGGGAGACGACCGCTCGCTCGCAGAGCACGCGGTATCCACCGTCCTCCACTTCGCGCAGGATGTCGGCGTAGAGGACGAATGCGGTGCGGATCGCCGGCCGCGCCGCGGGATCGAGCATGTCGAGCCCCGGTTCGGCGGCCCGGTACACCGACCGGGTGTGGGCGACGAGATGGGCGAGCGCTCGGCCGAGCCGGGGATCGGTCCGGCCGGTCGATCGACAGCGGCGAAGGAGTTCCTCGTCGACGCCGAACGCCGCGAGCTCGTCGGTCGGCAGATAGATCCGGTCCCGGTCCAGGTCCTCGCCCATGTCGCGGATGAAGTTCGTCAGCTGGAACGCTTCTCCCAGCGCGCGGGCAGGGCCGACGGCGTCGTCGATCGGAACCGACGTGCCCAGGATGGGCAGCATCTGCAACCCGATCACGGCTGCCGAGCCGTACATGTACTCGGACAGCTCGGCCATCGTGCGGTATCGCGACCGGAACGCGGCGGTTCCCGGGATGTCCATCCGCATCGAATGCAGGAACGCGTAGTGGTACTCGTGTGGAATGCCGTAGCGCGCAGTGGTGTCCGCCAGCGCCCTCAGGACCAGGTCCGTCTCGGCGTGTCCCGACACCCCACCGGCCAGCACCGTGCGGACCCGCGCCTCGAGCTCGTCCAGCGCCGCGGCCGCCGCCCGGTCCGTCGGGGCGATACCGCTGTCGGCGCCGACGTCGACGACGTCGTCGACCATGCGCGCGAAGCCGTACAGCGCGTGCACACCCGCCCTCCGCGACGTCGGGAGCAGTCTCGTCGCCAGGAAGTACGTCTTGCCGTGCCGCGCGTTCAGGGTGCGACACAGGCGGTAGGCCGCGTGCAGGCTCGGATCGATACCGTCGAGTTCACCCATGCCGGACCTCCACCCGAGACGTTTCCGTGTGCCGAGCTGCGGCCGTGGGCGCCCCGGTGATCCGTTCGGCGGCGAGGCGCCCCGAGACGAGGACGGTCGGCACCCCGACCCCGGGCGTCGTCCCCGACCCGGCCAGCACGACGTTCCCGATCCCGGACACCATGTTCTTGCGGCGGAACGGGCCGGTCTGCCGGAATACGTGCGCCGAGGAGAACGGGCTTCCGGCCAGCATGCCCTTGTCGAGCCAGGTCTGCGGGGTGTCGAGATGGTCGACGACCATGGCCTGCCGCAGATCTCGATAGCCCCGCCCTTCCAGGTCGTCCTGGAGCTCACGCATGTACGACGTCCCCAGCCGGCCCCAGTCCAGATCGGCGCTGTCGAGGTTGGGGCACGGCGCGAGGATCGACACCGGCTCGCTGTGCACGCCGTCCCGGACGACGTGCAGACCGGGATCGGTGACGGCCGGGCGCGTGATCAACAGTGACGGGTCGTACATCAACCGTCCTCGGCCACGCGGGGCGGTGATCCGGGCGAACGTCTCCGACCACTGCGCACCGAAGTCGATGGTGTGGTGCGCACGAGTCGGCCACGTCCGCGTCACCTCGGTGGGGACCGTGCCGTGGAAGACGACGGCCGACGGCGACGCCACCGCGTAGCCGCGTCTGCGCCCGCGCGTGGCGACGCCCGCGCCGTCGAGCAGCCGGTCCACCACGGGGAGGTCCGCTGTGAGAACCAATGCGTCACACTCGAAGTGACGGCCGTCGGCCGTCCGGACGCCGGTGGCCCGGCCACCGTCGACGTCCACCGCGCAGACCTCGGCGCCGGTGTGCACCACCCCACCGTGGCGGGTGAGGGCATCGGCCATCGCCCGCGCGATGGTGCACATGCCCCCTTCCGGGAAGTAGACCCCGAGCGAGGTGTCCATGTGCGCGATGGCGCCGTACACGCCCAGGGCCTTCGCGGGCGACATGCCGGCGTACAGCGCCTGGAAGGTGAAGATGCGGCGCAGTCGGTCGTCCCGGACGAACGAGCCGACCCGCGGTCCGAGGCGACCGAACCCGCCCAGGCGAACGAGTTTCGCGGTGTCGATCAGCGCTCCCCGCGACGACACCAGGTCGAGCGGCGAATCGAAGTTCGAGTCGATGTACCGGTCGAACTCGGTGTCGAAGATCGACGCCAGCCACCGCCGCAGTCGGCGATAGCCTGCGGCTTCGCCTGCACCGCAGACTCGTTCGACCTCCGCGGACATCGCCGCCGGATCGGAGAAGACGTTCAGCGAGGTGCCGTCGGCGAACCGGGCGTGATAGCTCGGCGCGAGTTTGGTGAGCGTGACCGGCGGCGACGTGGACTCGAACGACTCACCGACGGCCGCGAGGGCGTCGGCGATGAGTTCGGGCATGGTCAGCACACTCGCGCCGTTGTCGATGTCGTACAGCCGGTGCCCGGAATCGTCCCGCACCTCGTACGTGCCGACCCGGCCGCCGACCGAACTCTCGCGCTCGAGAACGGTGACGCGCTTGCCTGCCCCCGCGAGGTGCAGTGCCGCGGACAGCCCGGCGAGCCCCGCTCCCACCACGACGACCGACTCGGTCCGTCCCTCGACCGCCCTCATGCGGCACCGTCCAGGATCGACATCAGGGTTCCTCGCTTCTCTCGTTTCCGCGCTCGGTGTGCGGACGGTTCGCCGGTCGGGGAGGGCAGTGCTCTGCCCTTCCAGGAGAGGGTATTTCGTGCCCGGCGGATGTGGGAATCCACGACCAGTCCGGCGAAGACCGCGGTGGCCGGCGGGTGCAGAGCGGCGCTCGCGATCATCCGCAGCAGATCGACAGCCCGCACGCGACCACGATCGGCGACCGCGCTCTCGGACATCGCCGCGCCCACGCGTCCGGCCACGCCGGCGAGGTAGCCGACGGTGCCCGCACGCCGTATGCGTCCGGATCCCAGGACAGCCGCGGCGGGCGGCAGCAGGTACGCCACCGCGGCGAAGGTGAGAACACCTGCGGCCCCTGGCCGCCCGCCGAACGACGACCACAACCATCGCGTGTAGCCCGCCCGTAGTTCGGTCCAGTTGCGGTACATCCGGCATTCGACGAATCCGGCGCCGGACACGACGACGGTGCGCTCACCGGCCCGCCGCAGAGTCCTCGCGATGTCGAGATCCTCGGTGGCGCTGGACGCGACGGACTCGTGTCCACCGATCCGCCGGTAGGCGTCGGCGTCGAACACGAGGAGCTGACCGCACGCCACGGCCAGTGACGGCCGCAGCGAACGGTTCGCCGCGGCGACCATGACGGTCGACATCCACGAGAAGCTCAGCAACGGCTGGATCAGCCACTCGGCGAAGCCCCCGGTCCGCTGTTCGGGCCACGGGCACACCAGCGCGGCTCCGCTGCTCCGCAGTGCCGTCACCGCCGCCCACACCGCGTCCGGTGCCAGCCGCACATCGGCGTCGACGAAGACGATGACGTCGGCGGCGGGAGAATCGGCCTGCGCCAGCTCGGCGAGGCGGCGGCAGGCCGCCGCCTTTCCGGTCCACCCGGGCGGCGGCGCGGCGGTGTTCGAATGCACCGCGATCCGCGAGTCACCGCGAGCGGCGTCCAGTGCTGCTTCCCGCGTCCCGTCCCGGGAACCGTCGTCGAGGACGATCACCCGCAGCTCCCCCGGCCAGCTCTGGGCGCGAAGGTCGCCGATCAGTAGCGGCAGTCTCGTCTCCTCGTCGCGCGCCGGTACGCAGACCACGACCCGATCATTTTTCGCCGCCGCAGCCCCGCGTCGTCGCAGCCGCGGCATCGACAGCGCGTTGCCGACCGACAGCGCCGCCGACGCCACCGCCAGCGCCGCCCCGCTCACGATCAGCCGACGGGTGACGGCAGTCATGCCGTCACCCGGAGCGGTGCGCGTCGCCAGGTCAGCGTCCACAGCAGCGGGACGCCGACCGCCCCCATCATGCAGAACCCGTAGACCGCCGAGTACCGCAGCTCGGCGCCGTCCAGCAGGGCCGCGTGCGCGAACGCCGAGCCGAGCCACGTCCACACGAACAGCACCAGCGGCGCGGTGTCCGGCATCCGCGGGCCGGCGGGCCGGCGGGCGCGAGTGCGCCTGTCCACGATCTCCACGACGACCGCCATCAGCAGAGCGGTACCGAACCATCCGAGGTAGTTGGTGACCGGAATCGACGCAATGCCCGGCAGACCGGGAGCGTCGGACGTCCACGTCCACTGTCCGTCCGTCACCATCTGGGTGTCGAGGTACAGATCCCACCCGACCATCCCGACGGCGGTGAGCACGATCCGCTGGAGCCACAGCCGCCCGGCGGGCACCCGGGAGCGTTCGAGCACGTAGGTCACCGCGCACCAGATCGGGTAGAAGCCGGCCGTCCAGGCGAACGGAACCACGACCGGGACGCCGTCGACATCCATCCCGAGCCGGTCGACGGCGTAGAAGTAGCTGCCGAACGGGAAGCCGGTCGCGGTGCCGACGATCTCCGCGGCCAGACCCACGCCCGCGGTCGTGACGAGCAGTGCCGACGCCCACACCGCGCCCCGGGACAGGCCGGCGTGCACCAGGACCGCCGCCGCCGACAGCGTGACGACCGCAACGGTGATCGTGTCGCGGGCTTCCCCGGTCACCAGGGCATACGTGATCTGGGCGAGCAGTGCGCCCCCGACCAGTGCCCACAGCAGCACCATCGCCCCCGCCCGCGGCGCCGTGACCCCGAGGGGGCGGGCGTCCGTCGGCGCCAGGACCGGCCCGGTCGACGTCACTCCGGCCGCCGATCACCTGCGATGTCGACACCACGGTCCGGCACCGAACCGCTCACCGCGCGACCCGCGAGCCGGTTGGCTTCCATGAAGAGTTGGAGGAACCCGCCGGGAGGCGGAGCCGAATCCTCACCGGCATGCGCAGAAGCTTCCGTCAACGCCATGTCGCAACCCTTCCCTCGACTGTCCGGCCCGTCCGTGGAGACGCAGCCCTCACCTTCCGGGAAGTCATTCGGAGCACCGACACCGATGGATGGGAACGAATTGTGCGGAGGAGATCGTAGGATCGCGGCATGAGCGCTCCGACTCTCGCGGACTCGTTCGAATCCCATCGCGGACACCTGCTGTCCGCGGCATATCGCCTCACCGGAAGCGTCACCGACGCCGAGGACGCTGTGCAGGAGGCGTGGCTACGCCTCGCGAAATCGGACGCCGACCGGATCGACGACCTCCGGGCCTGGCTCACCACCGTCGTCGGCCGCCTGTGCCTCGATCGCCTGCGCTCGGCGGCCGTCCGCCGCGAGCAGTACGTCGGGCAATGGCTACCCGAGCCGATCGTCACGGACCTGACACCGTCGGCCATGCCCGATCCGCTGGAGGCCGTCGTCCGCCAGGAGGACAACCGGCTGGCCGCGCTGATCGTGCTCGATGCACTCACCCCGGACCAGAGGGTGGCGTTCGTGCTGCACGACGGGTTCGGGGTGCCGTTCGGGGAGATCGCGGATGTGTTGTCGGTGAGCGTCGCGTCGGCCCGACAGCTCGCGTCCCGGGCCCGACGTGCCGTTGCCGACGCCCCACCGCCGGTACCGGACGACGAGCACACCGCGGCCGTCACCCGCCTGATGATCGCGATGGCGGCCGGCGACCTCGACGCCGTCCTCGACGCGCTGCACCCCGACGCCATCACGATCGGCGACGCCAACGGCACCACCCGTACCGCCGTCAACATCATCACCGGCGCCGATCGCACCGCCCGCTTCTTCCTGGGGCTCGCGCACAAGTACGGCCTCGAGGCCTTCCTGGGTGCGGCGATGCCGGCCCTGGTCAACGGTCAACTCGGCTTCGTCAGCCACGGCTCTCCCGGCGACGACACCCACCCCGGTTTCCCGGGGCGGGTGACGGGGTTCACCGTCCGCGACGGCCTGGTGTGGGCCGCCTACGACATCGCGAACCCCGAGAAGCACCGTGGGATCAGGCTTTCCGCTCCTCCTGCGCCCCGGACCCCTCCGCCGCCCACGGCACCCGGCACGCGTCGCCCGAGTTGAATCCCTGGTCGTGGATGCCGAGGGCCGAGTTCATCCGCGCCCGCATGTTCTCGAGTCCGATCTGGTAGGTCAGTTCGACGACGCCGTCGCGGCCGAACCGTCGCTCCAGATCGGCCACCTGCTCGTCGGTCGCGGCCGTCGGCGTCTCCGTCATCGCGTCGGCGTAGGCGATCGCGGCGCGTTCGTCGTCGCTGTAGAGCGGCGAGGTGTCGTATTCGCCGATGTGTTGCAGGCGGTCCACGTCGAGGCCCTGCAGTCGCTGGAGCATGGTGCCGAAGTCGACGCACCACGAGCATCCGACCGTCCAGGCGACGCGGTAGACGGCGATGTCGCGCACGTTCGGCGGCAGCACGGTCGATGCTTTCTGTGCGCCCATCTCGTGCCTCGCCGACACCGTGAAGAGCTTGCGATGATTGGCCAGGACCGCGAACGGTTCGGGTACCTCGCCGAACCGCCGACCGGCGTACCAGTACGCGGCCTTCACCAACGGATTGGCCTCCTGCGGGGTCACCGCGTGAATGCGAGCCATGACGTTCTCCTGTCTCCGGGTCTGCGCCGGGCACCGGTTGCGCCCGTTCACCCCTTGGACGAGACAGCCCCCGCGAACGTGACACGGCCGGGTTCGTTCGTCGACGGCGACGCCGCTACGCTGGACAAATGCCCGCAGCGCCCCGTTCCCGCACCGTCTCGCGACTGCAGCCGTTCGCGTCCACGATCTTCGCCGAGATGACGGCGCTGGCCACCGAGCACGATGCGATCAACCTGGGTCAGGGCTTCCCCGACACCGACGGTCCGGCGTCGATGCTCGAGGTCGCGCGACAGGCGATCGCCGACGGCCTCAACCAGTACCCGCCCGGTCCGGGTATGCCGGTGCTGCGGCAGGCCATCGTGACCGACCGCGCCCTGCGCTACGGCATCTCGCTCGACCCCAACTCGGAAGTCCTGGTGACCGTCGGCGCCACGGAGGCGATCAGCGCCGCGATCCTCGGGCTGGTCGAGCCCGGCGAGGAGGTGGTGCTGATCGAGCCGTACTACGACTCGTACGCCGCCGCCGTCGCGCTGGCCGGGGCGGTCCGGCGGTCGGTTCCGCTCGCCCGGGACGGCGGGCGGTTCGTGCTCGACCTCGACGGTCTGCGGGCCGCGATCACCCCGAACACCAAGATGCTCGTGGTCAACTCCCCTCACAACCCCACCGGCACGGTGTTCACCGAGGCCGAGCTGCTCGCGGTTGCCGAGCTGGCGTGCGAGCACGATCTGCTGGTGCTCAGCGACGAGGTGTACGAGCACCTGGTGTTCGATGGCCTCACCCACACGCCGCTCGCTGCGCTGCCCGGCATGTACGAGCGCACGGTCACGGTGTCGAGCGCGGCCAAGACGTTCAACGTCACCGGCTGGAAGACCGGATGGGCCTGCGGCCCTGCCGAACTGATCGACGCGGTTCGCGCGGCGAAGCAGTTCATGTCGTTCGTGGCCGGCGGCCCGTTCCAGCCCGCCGTGGCGCACGCGCTCGAACACGAGCAGGCATGGGTGCGGCAGATGCGAAACGAGTTGCAGGGCAAGCGAGATCTGCTCGCGGCGGCCCTGCGGGACGCCGGGTTCGACGTCTGTTCGGGCGGTGGCACGTACTTCCTGCTGGCCGACATCTCCGCGTTCGGCACCCGGGACGGAATCGAGTTCTGCCGCCGACTACCCCGCGAGGTGGGCGTCGCGGCGGTGCCCGTGAGTGTGTTCACCGACCACCCCGAGCAGTGGAGTCACCTGGTTCGGTTCGCGTTCTGCAAGCGTGACGAGGTCCTGACCGAGGCGGCGTCCCGGCTCCGCCGGGCAGAGGTGTCCGGGTGAGCCTGGCGACCGTTCCCGCGGACTTCCTCAAACGCGCCCTGCGACTGGCGGAGACGGCAGGTGCGGACCTGGCGTCGACGCTGGAGGCGTCGGGCATCGACGTCGCGTCGCTCGACGATCCCCGCTCGCGGCTCACCCCGGAGCAGGTCACGGCGTTCACGCAGGCCGCGTGGCAGCTCACCGACGACGAACTGTTCGGCATCGGCGCGTCTCCGGTCCCGCGCGGCACGTTCCGGCTGATCTGTCTGTCGTTGATCCACCGCCCGGATCTGGGCAGCGCGCTCGAGCGGATGGCCGATGTCACCCGCGCGCTGCCGGTGCCACCGATCACGCTTGTCCGGAGTGAACGCTCCACGCGACTCGAGGTGCGGGTCGACGTCCGCGACGACGCGTACTCCCCCGAATTCGTCGACGAAGCGTTCCGGCTGGTCACCGATTTCGAACTGATCCTCCTGCACCGCTTCGCGGCCTGGCTGGTGGGTCGCCGTGTGCGACTGCGGGCGGTGCTCATCCCCTATCCGGAGCCCGAGGCCCGGTTCGCCAAGCACTACGACGCAATCTTCGGGGTCCCGGTCACGTTCGGGGCGGCCGTGGCGACGCTCGAGTTCGACAACGCGATCCTGCGCGCACCGATCATCCAGGACGAGGACACGCTCGCCGAGTACCTGCGCGAATCTCCGAACCTGCTTCTCTCCGAACGCGACTACGACAGCACCGCCTCCGCTCAGGTGCGCCGGGTACTCGAGATGGGGGCGCGCGGACGCACGTGCACTGCCGACGAGATCGCCGAGATGCTCTCGATCAGCGTGCCGCACCTGCGCAGGCTGCTGCGCCAGGAAGGCACGTCGCTCAACGCGCTGCGCGAGGAGGTGCTGCGCGACGCCGCGGTCGCCGCACTCCGCCGCGGCGAGCCGGTGGACGAGCTGTCCGCCCGGCTCGGCTTCTCCGAGGCGAGCGCGTTCCGGCGCGCATTCAAACGGTGGACGGGCGCGACGCCCGGGGCCTACCGCTGAGCGTTCCGCCGGCACACCCTCCCGCCGCCACGTGGGCGCGGGGCCGGCCGCGTGAGCGCTTGCGGGCGACGACGACGCCGCGGTGCAGGATCTCACCGCCCCAAACTCCCCACGGCTCGGCCCGCTCGAGCGCACCGGCGAGGCACCGGGACCGGATCGGGCATCCCCCGCACTGCCGTTTGGCCTGCTCGAGATCGTCGGGGGCCGGCGAGAACCACAGATCAGGATCGCCGGTGCGGCACGGCGTCGTCCGTTCGTCGATGGAAATCGCACTGCCCTGCATCCCGATGGTCTCCTCGTCTCCCCGCGGCCGGGCAATTCCCGTGCCATCGGTACAGACCGGTTTCGGGACGAAAACTCATCGCGAAAGGTCAGCAGAGAGCGACGGCGCCGGCCGAGGGGACGGTCACGGAGGGGGCGGCCACCGTGGCCGCATCGGCGGCGCTCGCCGCGAGCTGCCGGCCGGGCACCGCGCGGGCGACGTCGTAGACGCGATCGAACGCGTCCGCCAGCCATTCGTCGGTGGCCTCGGCCAGCACGCCCGCCGACGGTTCCTGCTCGTCGTAGACGGTGACCGTCCAGTCCCCGCACGCGTCGGGATCGGTGGTGGTACCGGTGTCGTGGTTCTGCGCGAGGAGGAACCGTCCGAACTCGAAGTCGACCCGGACCACGCGGCGGCCGCGGTGCAGAACCACCCGGACGGGACGATGAGTCGCCGCCGCCAGCACCGTGACGGCATCGGTGTAGCAAAGATCAGGCGTGTCCAGCCATCCCATGCCGAGGTCCTTTCCCGACGAGTTCTCCGAGTTCTCCGCGCCGCCCTCCGGCAACGCACTCCACGCTGTTACCCCGGGAGAACGGCGGCTATACCTCCGATGTCACACACGTCACCGGAACCGCCCGAAACGGGCGTCCGCACCGCTCCGCCGGCCTTTTCGAGATCGGGGGTATAGGGCACCTGAGAGGTGGGTACAGACGGGGAGATCGTTCGTAAATCTCTCACCGGGAGTTGCCCTCATGTCGTTGTTCTCGAGGACCGCCGTTCGCGTCGCCTGCGTCAAGAGCGTCTACTCGTGGTGCGGCGTGCCGTACTTCGGCGCGCGTGCCGACCTGGCAGCCACGGCCTACCCGACACCGGTGTCCGTTCTGTCGGCGGCGCGGGCGTAGGGCCGGCCGGGTGAGCACCGAACGTATATTTGCGCCCATGGAAATGTCCGGATCTGCCGCCGATTCCGCCCTGTCCCTCGACGTCGACGTGATCGAGGGCGTGGTCGTCCTACGCGCCCGCGGCGAGATCGACGTCCTCACCGCGCAGATGTTCGAGGAAGCACTCGACCGTGCCGCGTCCCGGCTGAAGGACGGCGTACTGATCGCCGACCTCTCCGAGGTCGCGTTCCTCGCGTCGGCCGGCCTCGCCGTGCTGGTCCGCTGCAGCGACGACATCCCCGCCGGCAATCGGTTCATCGTGGCCGCCCACGGCCCCGCCACTGTCCGCCCCCTCGAGCTGACCGGACTGACCGAGGTGCTCGAGGTGCACCCGTCCGTCGAAGCGGCTCTGTCGACGGTGTGATCCTCGTGGCTGACAGAACGGTTACCTCGGCGTCGGTGGCGCAGCAATCGGGCGTCGACGCCACGCGTGGCGACGGCGGCTTCTCGCTGATCGAACTGCGGGCCGAGCCCACGGTCCTCGCACCGGCTCGCCGGGCGCTCGCCGAGTTCCTGAGGCGGGCGGGGTTCCCCGACGACCGGGCGCAGGACGTGCTGTTGGCCTGCTACGAGGCGATGGCGAACATCGTCGAGCACGCGTACCCCAGCGGGGCCGCCGGCACCTTCGACGTGTCGGCGACCTGTGACCGGGCCGGGACCCTGACGGTGACGATCACCGATCGTGGCGTCTGGAACAGCGCGGGGCCCGACCCCGCTTCGCGTCGGGGCCGCGGGCTGCAACTGGTTCGCGCGTGCGCCGACCGATCCGAGGTCGCGTGCGGGGACACCGGGACACGAGTACTTCTCCAGTGGCGCGGCGCGCCCAGCAGCGCCACGCCCTACGACGAACAGGGTGGATAGAACACGATGCAGGCCGACGCCACTTCCGAGGTCTCCCTCAGCCCGTCCGGCACCACCCCCGCCGTGACGGTCACCGTCGCCGCCCGGCACGACCAGCTCACCATCCTGCGGATGCTGACCGAGCTGGTGGCGATGCGCAACAACTGCACCCTCGATCAGGCGGCCGATCTCAAGCTGGCCGTCGACCAGATCTGCACCCTGCTGATCTCGTCCGCCGCCCCGGACACCGAGGTGAGCTGTCGGTACACCACGGTCGACGACACCTTCACCATCGCGCTGACCGCCTTCACGGTCGGCGAGTGGTACCCCGAACAGGGCAGCCTCGAGTGGCGCATCCTGAGCGCCCTGGCCGACTCGATCGCGATCGACCAGCAGCCCGGCGCCTCCGGCGGCGCGACCGAATCGACGGTGACGATCTGCACCCGAAAGCTGGTGTGACGGGTGGTTGCCCACGCCGACTCCCCGTCGTCACAGTCCTCGGACGACCTCGACGGGGTGGCCGAACTGTTCGCCGAGCTGGCGAACTGCGACCCCGGTGACGAGCGTGGCACCGCGCTGCGCGACCGGATCGTCGCGCAGTCACTTCCACTGGCCCGCAACATCGCTCGACGCTTCTCCAGCCGCGGCGAGGAGATGGACGACCTCTACCAGGTGGCGTGTGTCGGCCTGATCAACGCCGTCGACCGCTTCGACCCCGCCCAGGGAAGCAGCTTCGCCGCATACGCCGTCCCCACCATCATGGGCGAGGTGCGTCGCTACTTTCGCGACCACGCGTGGGCGGCCCGGGTCCCCCGTCGCCTCAAGGATCTGACACTCGACGTCGGCAAGGCCACCGAGGCACTGTCGCAGCGCCTCGGGCGCTCACCCACCGCACACGAACTGGCCGCCGAACTCGGCACCGATCCGGACTCGGTCATGGAGGCGATCGCCGCGGCCGGTGCGTACCAGACACATTCGCTCGACAGCCCGGTCGGGCGCGACGGCGAGAGCGCCACTCTCGCCGATACCCTCGCGACCGACGACGTGGATCTCGAGCAGACCGAACTCCACCTCGCCCTGCAGCCCCTCATCGATCAACTCGAGCCGCGGGAGAAGCGCATCGTCGTGATGCGCTTCTTCGAGGAGAGGACGCAGACCGAGATCGCCCGCGAGATCGGCGTCTCGCAAGTCCAGATCTCCCGCCTGCTGTCGAAGATCCTCGCCAGGATTCGCACCAACCTGGACGAGTGACGCCGCTCAGTAGGCGCGCTTCAGCCGCATCCGGAGGGGCCGGCCGTCGGGGTCGACGACGAGGCGGTAGACGAGAGCGGCGGCGCGCTGCTGCCACCGTGGCGGCACGTCGATGTGGTGTCGGCGCAGCCGTCCCGCAGGTCTGGTCCCCGCCGACGGCGCCTCGTGCCAGCGGTCCAGCGCGTCGACACTGGCTCTGACGACGTCGAAGAAGCGCGCCGGGTCGATCAGGTCGACGTCGTCGCCCTCGCGCCGGCCCAGGTGTTCCCGGGCCAGCTCGAGCCGGAGGTCGCGCGCGAAACGGCGCGCCCCGTCGCCCAGACCGGCCGGGTCGACGGGCGCACGAACATCACGCTCGGCGTCCACGACGGCGGCAGTCAGCTCCGAATCATGGGTCCAGGACCGACGATTGAAGTTGTCGCTCCCGACGGCCGCCCACGTGTCGTCGACAACACACACCTTGGAGTGCACGTACACGGGAATGCCGCGATCGTTCTCGAGGTCGAGCACCAGCACCCGGTCGCCACCGGCGGCGCGGATGGTTTCGAGCGCCGACGAGTGCCCGAGCAGCGCAGACGGGATCGTGATGGGACTGTCGTCGTCGAGATGCTTCGGAACGACCGCCACCAGCCTCAGCTCCGGCTCGCGGCGCAGCGCCTCGGCGAACACCCGCGCGACGTCCACCGACCACAGGTACTGGTCCTCGACGTACACCAGGGTCCGGGCGCGGTGCAGAACCTTCGCGTATGCCTTGGCCGCGCTGCGTTCGCCCTCTCGGGCAAAGGGGTAGGCCGGTCTGCGCCGCGGGTAGGTGCGCAGCAACTGCACCGAACACGACCCGCACGGCTCGGGAGGCGCTGCGGGCGTCGGCAATTCGGACGGCGATCGAGTCAGGCCCCGCAGGATGTCCGGCAACGCGTGCCACGGAAGCCGGGACAGCGCAGCGGGATCCTCCCACCGCTCCCGGAACACGTCCTCGACGTCACGGACCGCCGGCCCGCGAATCTGCAACTGGGCGTCGTGCCACGCCGGGGTCTCGCCGTACTCGGGCGGGAACGGCCGGCTGAGCGGGTCACCGAAGTGATCGGCGTCGTCGCGGCGGGCGCGGGCGAGATCGATTCCCCCGACGAACGCGACGTCGGGGATGTGCGGGTCGGCATACCGGACCACGACGAACTTCTGATGGTGACTGCCGAGTGCGGGTACCCGCTGGTCGAGGATCACCTCACCGCCGGCGGCCTCGAGCGTCTCCGCGAGCTTGCGGTTGCGGCGCCCCGGGAACCCGAGTGTCTCGATGTGAGAGCGCCACATCATGCCCTTGACCGTCGCGCCGCGACGGGCGGCGCCGGCGAAGGCGTCGGCCACGGTAGTGCCGTCGACGAGCTGTTGATCGGCATCACCGCGCCAATCCGTGAACAGCACGAGGTCGTTCGATCCGGCGCGGGCCAGAGCCTCGGCCAGGGCCTCGAAGTACGCGCTGCCGTGGATCAGGGGCGTGACCTCGTTGCCGTCCGTCCACGCCGGGATCCGGGTGTCGCCGTTTCCTCGCTCGTCGGCGCTGAGGAACCACGGGTGCGCCGGATCGAACCGCTCCCGGCGGCCCGTCAGCGCGAGGCTGGACCGCCCGAACGCCGAGGAGACCCGCCCAGCGAGCACACGGCAGCGACGCCACAGGGTTACGACCAACGCTCGAATCCTCCTCGGGAGCACTCCGGGATCATTCCAGAACCGTGGGGCGCTGTCCGGCACCGGACGGTCGGAGCGAGATCCCGGTCGGAAGTCCCAGGTATAGGACCCCCGTACTCGGGGTACCAGATCGGGGAACCGTGTCACCGTACCGAGCCGGGGAGAGAAGCCATGTCACGGCAGCTGCGGCAGCGCCCGACCGACGACGCCCTGTCATTGACGGGCATTCGTGCGATCCCGACCGAGCTGGCGCCGGCCCGCGCCAGCCTGACGTCGTACATGCACGGCCTGGGCCTGCCCGCAGTCCAGGCCCAGGACGCGGTCCTGGCCGGCTACGAGGCGATGGCGAACAGCGTCGAGCACGCCTATCCGCCCGGCGGCGCAGGAACATTCGATCTGCATGCCACTCGCGGGCACGACGGGGTCGTCACCGTCACGATCACCGACCACGGAACGTGGAAGGACACCGGGACGCAGCCGCACGCCAAGCGGGGGCGCGGCCTGCAGCTGATGAAGGCGTGCAGCGACCACGCGGAGGTGCACCGTGGCCACGACGGGACGCGCGTCCGGTTGCAGTGGAGCCCTCGCGTCGCCGCGTGACGGCGCGGCTCCGGATGTCGCCGAACGGCGGATTCAGTGCCGGCCGGGGAGACGGACCACCTGCACCCAGAAGTCGTCGATCTGCCGGACGGCAGCGATGAACTGGTCGAGATCCACCGGCTTGGTGACGTACGCGTTCGCGTGCAGCTTGTAGCTGCGCACTATGTCCTCCTCGGCGCCCGACGTCGTCAGGATCACCACCGGGATGTCGGCCAGGTCCTGGTCCGATTTGATCTTCTCGAGCACCTGGCGTCCGTCGTACTTGGGCAGGTTGAGGTCGAGCAGGATCAGGTCCGGCCGAACAGCGTCCGGGTACTCCCCGCGCTTGTAGAGGAAGTCCAGCGCCTGTTCGCCGTCCCGGACGACGTGCAGGTTGTTGCCGACCTTGTTGAACTCGAACGCTTCCCGCGTCATCAGTTCGTCGCCGGGATCGTCCTCGACGAGAAGGACGTCGATCGCCTTGCCTGCAGAACTCATGTGAGGGCTCCTTGTCCGGTGTGGACGCCGACATCGGCGCCGTTGTCTGCTTCGCTGATGACGGGCAGGGTGAAGTTGAACCGCGCCCCGTCGGAAGAGGTTGTGTCGAGCCAGATCTGACCGCCGTGGTACTCGACGATCTTCTTGCACAACGCGAGTCCGATACCTGTACCGGTGTACTCGTCGCGGCCGTGCAGGCGCTGGAAGATGACGAAGATCTTCTCCTCGAACTCCTCCGCGATCCCGATCCCGCGGTCCTGCACGCTCACCAGCCACATGTCGTCGGGACGGCGCTGCACGCTGATGGATACCTCGGGTGTGCTCTCGGGCCGGGTGAACTTGATCGCGTTACCGATCAGGTTCTGCCACAACATCGTCAGCAGCGTTGCATCGCCGTCGATCTCGGGCAGCCGCTGCGGTCGCTCGATCGTCGCACCCGACTCGTCGACGGCCGCGGAGAGGTTCGCCAACGCCTTGTCGAGCGCGTGGTCGAGGGACACCGGTCCGAAGCCGTCGTTGACCCGACCGACGCGGGAGAAGGTGAGCAGGTCGTTGATCAGCACCTGCATGCGCTTGGCACCGTCCACCGCGAAGTCGATGTACTGGCGGCCCCGCTCGTCGACGACGTCCCCGTAGCGCTTCTCGAGGAGCTGGCAGAACGAGGCCACCTTCCGGAGCGGTTCCTGCAGGTCGTGCGATGTGACGTAGGCGAACTGCTCGAGTTCGGCGTTGGAGCGCCGCAACTCCACCGTCTGCGCGTCCAGCTTGGCGGTCTGCACCTCGAGCCGGGCCTGACGGTCTCGCACGAGCTCGAGTTCGGCGACGATCCGCTGCCGCATCCCCTCGATGTCCTCGGCGAGCGCCCGGATGTCCGCCGGACCGCTACCCGCGTCGACCTGCTGCCCGAAGTTGCCCAGTGCCACGCGACGCGACGACTCCGACAGTCGCCGCAGCGGGCTGGTGATCGCCTTGCGGATCAGCACCGCGAACGCCGCCGACGCGGCCAACAGAATCACGAACAGCGACACGAACACCGCGGCCCGGATCTCCCGCGCGTGCGCGAGGGTCGCCCGGGCGTCGGCGCCGGCCTCGGCCAAGTGCTGGTCCAACTCGCCGAGACCGGCGCGCAGCTGGTCGAAGGCGAGCTTGCCGCGCTCGTACACGCCCGGGTCGAGAGGGCGGCCACCCGTGGTCGGTGTGGTGGCGAGGATGGGCTCGACGAAAACGGTCTGCCAGTTCGCAGCGTCCTGCTCGATCGCGTCGAGATCGGCGACCAGTTCGGATGTGGAACTGACCAGACCGCGCAGCTCGGCCATCGCGTCGGTCTGCAGCTGCTCTCCCGCGGTGTACGGCTCGAGGGCTGCCGTGTCACCGCTGAGCGCGTACCCGCGAACCCCCGTCTCCTGATTCAGGAACGACGCCCCGAGCTGCGAGGCCGCAGCTTCCGCCGGCGCGAGCCGGTTGATCAGATTGTCGGTGGCCGTCTGGGTCCAGTTCAGCGACACGGCAGCAGCGACCGCCCCGCCACAGATCAGAACCACCAGGGCGGCCAGGATCACGTTGAACCATGCCTGGACCGTGAGGCCCTTACCGGCGGTTCGCCGCAATTGCGTACTCATCGACGGGCACCTTCCTTCGTCATCCGAACATGGACGACTGCGATGTCGTCGGTCAGGCCGCCGAAGTCGGCCGCAAGGCTCTCCGCGTGGCCGATCAGCGCGTCGACGAAGTCGTCCGCCGACGCATCTACGCGCGTACGCGCGTACTCGAGCAGACGCTCCTCGCCGAGCCGCTCCGTCGTACCGGTGCGGCTCTCGAACAAGCCGTCGGTGAAGAGCACCATCGCGGACCGATCCTCGATCGGCAGCTCGTGGGCCGTCCATTGCCCCGGCACCCGGCGCAGACCCAATGCGGGCCCACCGGGAACCTCGAGCCAGTGCACCCCGGAGCCGGTGCGCAGCATCATGCCGGGATGGCCCGCGCGAATGACGCGCATCGTGGACCGATCCGGTGCGAGCACGACGCACGTCATCGTCGCGAAGATGTGGCGCCGGGGCCGCTCCGCGATCAGGATCTCCTCGAGCGTCCGCATCGCGGCGTCGGTGGGAACACCACCGACCACCAGCGTCCGCCACGCGATTCGCAGGCTCACGCCGAGGGCGGCCTCGTCCGGACCGTGCCCGCAGATGTCGCCGATGAGGACGTGCACCGTCCCGTCGCCGGCCTCCACCACGTCGTAGAAGTCGCCGCCGAGCAGGCCGTGCTCGCGTCCCGCCCGGTAACGCGCAACCACCTCGACGTGGTCGCTGCGCAGCAGGGGAACCGGCAGCAGGCCGCGCTCGAGCCGGGCGTTCTCGCGGGATCGCTGTTCACTCGCTTGCAGGGCAGCCGCATTGTTCTCGGCACGCTTGCGCTCGACGGCGTACCGGACCGAGCGCGTCAGCAGGTCGCCGTCGACCCGACCCTTGACCAGGTAGTCCTGCGCGCCGGCCGCCACGGCCGCGAGCCCCGTTCCGTCCTCGGCGAGACCGGTCATCACCACTACGGGCGCACCGTTCGCGCTGCGCTGAACAGCGGCGAGCGCGTCGAGTCCCTGCGCATCCGGCAGATGCAGGTCCAGCAGGATGCAGTCCGGCCTACCGGTTTCGAGTACCTCCTGGGCCTGTCCCAGCGACTTGGTCCAGACCAGGTCGTAGTCGAAGGCCGAGTCGATCGCCATCTCCTCGACCAGGAGGGCATCGCCGGGGTCGTCCTCGATCAGCAGGATCGACAGCTTGCTGTCGCCTGCTATTTTCGCACCGCTGGGAACAGTGTCGTCGTCGGTCACGCCGGATTGGCCAGCGAAACAGTCGACAAGGCCATGACCTGCTCCTCACGTCGGGGCAGACGATCTGCCGACGACTACCCTAACGGACGCTTGGACCACGGGCCGCGCCGCTGTGAGGACCCGCACCGGTGTCGTTCGTTACGCGGCCACCACCGGTGTGACGACGGCGAGGCCGGCGAACACCTTCGCGAAGGCCGCGAGCGACGCCTCCACCTCGTCGGTGCGCCCGTCGGCGAGCCAGCCGAGGATCAGCCCGTCGATGGCCGTGGTCACCATGCGGCTGAGCACGGGGATGGGAACGGTCCATTCGATCCCGGCGGTCTCGGCCAGCCGGGCGAGGAAGCGGCCGGTCGATGCGAAGTACTCGCGGTACTGCCACTCGGCCACGTCGCTGCGTTCGGGGGCGCGCAGCGCCCCGACGGTCAGCTCGTAGAACACCAATTGCTTCCGGGGTTGGACACGAACGGTTTCCCACAGGGTCATGAGCCCCTTGAAGATCGACTGCTCGGCATCGGCACCGGGCGTCAGGCTGGCGACCGCGTTCTCGAGCATCGTCGCGACGACCTCGCGAGTGAGTTCGCGCAACAGCTCTTCCTTGGAACTGAAGCAGTAGTGGAACACGCTCTGCTGCACCCCGGCCTCGGTGCAGATCGCGCGGGTACTCGCGGCGGCGAGCCCCACCTCGGAGCTGACGCGAATGGCCGCGTCGATCAAGTCCCTGCGCCGTTGTTCCGCCGAAACGTAAGGCATCGCAACCTTTCCCGAACCCTCGCACCCAGTGTTCCCGGCAGCGTAGTGGGCAGTTGGTCCGGTGGCCAGGGTTGAGCGCAGTGAATTCGCGGAGCCGAGCGATGTCCGATTTCACCCTTGTTTCCAAGCCGGTCGGTTGACAGACTTCGGGGACGATTCGGCAGCACGACGTGCGGCCCGCGGCGAGAGGACGAAAGACCGATGAGAACGACGCTCGAATCGATGCTCGAATCGGCGGTCCGGACCGTGGCCACGGTCGCCGGAGCACTCCCCACGCCGCTGCAACGCGCCCTCGGCGGCCGACCGGTCCGCCTCGACGGGCAGGAGCTGAATCCCGAGATCCAGTTGATGCTGCGCATGCTGGCGCTGCTTCCGGACTCCGACTTCGAAGAGCTCCCGATCGAGAAGTCGCGCGCGCAGATCGACATGGAGGCACGCCTGGTCAGCGGTCGGCCGATTCCGATGGCATCGGTCGAGTCGCTGGCGATCCCCGGACCGGCGGGCCCCGTCCCGGCACGGATGTTCCGCCCCGCTGGTCTGCCGACCTCCGCGCCGCTGCTGGTCTACTTCCACGGCGGCGGTTTCGTCCTCGGCAGCCTCGACAGCCACGACTCGCTGTGCCGGTTCCTCGCCCGGAACGCCGAGGTGGCCGTGCTGGCCGTGGACTATCGCCTGGCACCTGAGCACGCCTTCCCCGCGGCGGTGGACGACGCCGTGTCCGCCTTCCGTTACGCGGTCGAGAACGCATCGACGCTCGGCATCGATCCCGACCGGGTGGCTGTCGCCGGCGACAGTGCCGGCGGCAACCTCGCCGCGGTCGTCTCGCAGGTCACCCGGAACGACGACCGGCGTCCCGCGTTCCAGATGCTGTTCTTCCCGTGGCTCGACATGACCGCGAAACGCCGCTCGTACCAACTGTTCAGCGACGGCTTCTTCCTCACGGAGGCCCAGATGGATTGGTACACGAACCATTACGTGCCGAAGACGGAAGATCGCAGCGACCCGCAGGCATCGCCGATCCTCACTGCGGACCTCACCGGACTGCCCGCGGCGTACGTCGCGATCTCAGGATTCGACGTACTGCGCGACGAGGGCATCGAATACGCCGAGCGCTTGCGTGCCGCGGGCGTCCCGACCACGTTGCGCGTCCACGACGACCTGGTACACGCGTTCGTGAACCTCACCGGCTACGGGCGAGCCGGGGTGGATGCACTCCGCGAGGCCGCCGGTGCACTGCGCGTGGGACTCTCCTTCGCGCCGCGGCGTGCGTCCGATCCCGGACTCGGGGCAGTCGAACTGGCGGAGTGACCGCTCAGCCCACGCAGAACTCGTTGCCCTCGGGGTCGGTCATCGTGATCCAGATGCTCGGGCCCTGCCGGCCGCGATGCAGGATCGTGGCGCCGGCGGCGACCAGTTCGGCGGCCACCTCCTCGCGGCGGTCCCCCACTCGCACGTCGAAATGCATCCGGTTCTTGACCGCTTTGCCCTCGGGCACCAATTGGAACAGCACCCTGGGCCGCTGCGGGTGCTCGGGGTCCCGGATGGCCGCCCCCTCCTTCCAGACGAGGACCCCCTCGAACACCGTGGTGTCCGACTCCTGCGCATGTCCCGCCTCGACGAGTCCCCGGATGAACTGCTCGTCGCTGGGCTCCACCTCCCAGCCCAAGGTCTGCGCCCACCACTTCGCCTGCAGGTGAGGATCCTTCGCGTCTACGGTGATCTGAATTTCGTATCCCATGTCGCGACGCTACTGCGGACCACCGACAAGTCTGTGCGGAAGACGCTTCGCCGATCAGCTGCCGACGGGGCGTGCCCTCACCGATGGAGAACACGCCCCCGTGCGGCCGACGACCGGCCTCAGCCGCGGCGAGTGGCGACCGCGGCGGCGAGACGGTCGAGCGTCGAGGCCGTGGCGTCCCAGTCGATGCAGGCGTCGGTGATCGACTGGCCGTAGGTCAGTTCGTCGGACCTGCCCAGCGTCAGGTCCTGGCGGCCCGCCTCGATGAAGCTCTCGAGCATGATGCCCACGATCCCCTTCTCACCGGCCTCGATCCGCTCGGCGACGTCGGCGGCGACGTCGACCTGCTTGTTGTGGTCCTTGCGGCTGTTGCCGTGACTCGCGTCGATCACGACCCGCTCCGGAAGACCCGACTTCGCAAGGCGCGCAAGGGTGTCCGCGACGGTCTCGGCGTCGTAGTTCGGCCCGTCGGTGCCGCCACGCAGGATCACGTGGCAGTCCGGGTTCCCGACGGTGTGGATCAGCGCGGCCTGCCCCTCGAGATCGGTGCCCGGGAAGACGTGGCTCGCGGCCGCGGCGCGGGTGCCGTCGACCGCAACCTGGACGTCGCCCTCGGTGGAGTTCTTGATACCCACCGGCATCGACAGCGCGCTGCACAGCTGGCGGTGCACCTGGCTGGCGGCGGTGCGGGCACCGATCGCGCCGTAGGTGACCAGGTCGGCGATGTACTGCGGGATGATCGGGTCGAGGAATTCGCAGCCGACCGGCAGACCGAGCCGGGAGATGTCCAGCAGCAGCTTGCGCCCCATCCGCAGGCCGGTGTTGATGTCGAAGGTGCCGTCGAGGTGCGGGTCGTTGAGCAGGCCCTTCCAGCCCAGCGTGGTGCGCGGCTTCTCGAAGTAGACGCGCATGACGATCTGCAGGTCGTCGCGCAACTCCTCGGCCTTCGCGGCCAGACGGCGTGCGTAGTCCATTGCCGCCTCGGGATCGTGCACCGAGCACGGTCCGACCACGACGACCAGACGGTCGTCGTCGCCGTTGAGGATGTTGACGGTGTCGGCACGCCCCGAACGCACGGTGGCCGCGGCCACCTCGTCGGGAGTGTGCTCGGCGCGCACGACGGACGGCGCCACCAGCGGGCTGACACTGACGGTGCGCTGTTCGTCGAGACGCTGGTCGTTTGCGATAGCAGTCATGGGGTTCGGTTTCCTGTTCTCAGGCCGACCCTCGAAGACTGAAGAATCCAGTGAGCCGGTCTGTCATCCGGCTCTGGGGTGGAAGATTGTCAGCGCGTGGTTACGCCGACCGACCCACCCGGGGCCGGCCTGCTAAACCAGAAATAGGTCGCTGACACGTCGACCACAGTAGCGCGGGCCGCCCGGACATGCAGCAGCGCCCCCGTGAACGAGACCACGATCACACCTAGCGGGCACCCGGTCGGAAGCCCCTCCCACGCACCGAACCCTTGACATACAACCGATCGGTTGTATGTTTGCCGGTGTGAGCGGAGATGACGAGGACCGGGCGGACGCCCTGTTCCACGCGCTCGCCGACCGCACCCGGCGCGACATCCTGCGCCGTGTCCTGGCCGGAGAGCACTCGGTTTCCGCGCTCGCCGAGAAGTACGACATGAGCTTCGCCGCCGTGCAGAAGCACGTTTCCGTGCTGCAGAACGCCGGCCTGCTCACCAAACGGCGTCGCGGGCGCGAGCAGTTGGCCAGTGGCGACGTGGCCGCGGTGCGCTCGGTGGCCTCCATGCTCACCGAGCTGGAGGACGTCTGGCGCGGGCGCATCGCACGTATCGACGAGCTCATCGCACTCGACTCGACCAAGGAGGACTGAGCAATGCCTGTCACCGATGTCACGCACGATCTCGCGAACCGCACCCTGACGATCACCGCACAGTTCGCGGCTCCGGTGGAACGGATCTGGCAGATCTATGCCGACCCGCGCCAACTGGAGAAGGTGTGGGGGCCGCCGGCCTGCCCCGCGACGGTGGTGGACCACGAACTCGTACCGGGCGGACGGGTCACGTACTTCATGACCGGTCCGGAAGGTGAGAAGTACGCGGGCTACTGGGAGATCGCGGCGGTGGACGAACCGCACAGTTTCTCGTTCGCCGACGGCTTCGCCAACGAGGACTTCAATCCGAATCCCGAACTGCCCGTGTCGCAGAACGTCTACACGTTCACTGCACACGACCGGGGCACGCGGGCGACGTACACGAGCACATTCGAGTCCGCAGAGGGCCTGCAGAAGGTGTTGGACATGGGCGTCGTCGAGGGTGCGACGTCGGCGATCAACCAGATCGACGGCGTTCTGACGGCCTGACGACACCCGGCCGGGCGGGGCCACCTCTGGCGAAACTAAAATCAATTCCATATCGTGTGACGCGCGACACCCGCGCGACGGGCGCCGCTCACGCCCGTCCGCCGTCGTCAGGAGTGCCCCCGTGACCGCATCGCCCAGCTCGAGCGCCGATCTTCAGACCCTGCTCGCGACCCGCAGCAGTTGCCGCGCGTTCCGTCCGGACCCCGTTCCGCGGGCGACGATCGAGCAGATCCTCGAGCTGGCGCAGCGCACTCCGTCGTGGTGCAACACCCAGCCCTGGCAGGTCGCGATCACCGAGGGTGAGGGCACCGAACGGTTCCGGAAGGGGCTGGGCGAGTATGTGCGATCCAACCCCCAGGAATCGGACTTCCCGTTCCCCGCCGAGTACCGCGGCGCGTACCAGCAGCGCCGCAAGGAATGCGCGATGCAGTTGTACGCGAGCGTCGGCATCGCGCCCGGAGACCGGCAGGCGTCGGCGCAGCAGACCATGAAGAACTTCGACCTGTTCGGCGCACCGCACGTCGCGATCGTCACCACGGACGCCGCGCTCGGCGTCTACGGTGCAGTCGACTGCGGCCTGTACGTGAACACCTTCCTGCTCGCCGCCCAGAGCCTCGGTGTGGCAAGCATTCCGCAGGCCGCGCTGGCCGGAAGCGCGCCCTACCTCCGCAGCTTCCTCGACCTGCCCGAGGACCGGAAGGTCGTGTGCGCCATCTCGTTCGGCTACGCCGACGAATCCCACCCAGCGAACGGCTTCCGCACCACCCGCGCCGACATCGCGTCCGTGGCCACCTGGGTGTCCTGAGGCGCCCGCGGCGTCGAACGGCCGACTCTAGAAGGAGCTCAGGGCGCGGTCCGGAAGCTCCGCGAGGCTGCCCAGCGTGCCCATCTCGATGAGATTGATGACGAAGGTGTCGTGATCGAGCGGGAGCTCGCTCCCGCCGTCGAACGCCCGTGCCCGCGACGCCAGCGCCGAGACGATGAAATTGGTCGTCAGCCGGATCCGCTCCTCGCGGAGCGCTTCGCTCATGCCCGTCATGGACCGGCGGACCACATCCTTCGCGATCGCACTCGCCGGGGAATACTGGGCGTCGGCGAGACCGCCACGCCGCTCGTACACCTCGGCCATGATCTGCACGAAGTCACGCCCTCGTTCGTCGAGAAGCTTCTCCGCGAGCGGAATCGTCATTGCGGCGATGGCATCGCGCAGCGCCTCCGGCGAAGGTTCGCGGCCGACACACAACCGTTCGACGAGCTCGTCCATACGCCCGCTGACATCGACCATGTGCCGCAGCACGATGGCCTCGAGCAATCCTTCGCGGGATCCGAAGTAGTAGTGCACCGCCGAGTCGTTCCGCACCTCGGCCATCGCGTTGAGATCGCGGATGCGTACTCGCGCAATTCCTTCACGCGCGAACAGATACTCACCCGCCCGCAGCAATCGCTCCCTCGCGGGAAGATTCGGAGCCATGGCTTGACAGCCTAACAAACATGATTAATGTGTTCCGCATCACTGTTAACGGCCCTCGTTAACTGTTTCCTTCTCCACGGCCCGGTGCCCTCGGACGACCCGGGTCGAGCTGGACACTGTCCGATGTCAGGACTCCCGAATCCCTATGCGCGGAGGGAATTTCCATGGCTGTACCCGAAGGAATCGACGTCACCGACGCTTCGACGTTCGAGAACGGAATCCCCCACGACCTCTTCGCGGAACTGCGCCGCACCGACCCCATCTGGTGGAACCCGCAGCGTCGTGGGGCCGCGGGCTACGACGACGAAGGATTCTGGGTGGTGTCGACACACGAACTCGTCCAGGACGTTTCCCGGCGCAACGACGTGTTCTCGTCGTGGGAGAACACCGTCATGGTGCGAAACGCGGACGACGCGCCCCGCGAACAGATCGAAGCCCAGCGGGCCACCATGCTCAACAAGGACGAGCCCGAGCACTCGGCACTTCGTCGCATCGTCACCAGGGGTTTCACCCCACGGGCCGTCAGCGGACTGCGCTCGGCGCTGGCCGCGCGGGCGCAGGACATCGCACGAACCGCAGCCGGCCTGGGACGCGGCAACTTCGTCGAGGAGGCCGCGTGCGAGCTGCCCCTGCAGGCGATTGCCGATCTCCTCGGTGTGCCACAGGAGGACCGCCGCAAGCTCTTCGACTGGTCCAACCAAATGACCGGCCGAGACGACCCCGACGCGCACGGCGATCCGCTGGTCGCGGTCGGCGAAATCGCGGGGTACGCATACGCACTGGCCACCGAACGCCGCGAGAATCCGGCCGGCGACATCGTCACGAAGTTGGTCCAGGCCCAGGTCGACGACGGCGCGCTCACCCCGGAGGAGTTCGCGTACTTCGTCATCCTGCTCGTGGTGGCCGGCAGTGAGACCACCCGGAACTCGATCACGCACGGGCTGATGGCGTTCCTCGACAACCCCGAGCAGTGGGAGCTGTACAAGCGCGAACGCCCGTCGACCGCGGTCGACGAGATCATCCGCTGGGCGAGCCCGGTCCTGTCGTTCCAACGGACCGCGACCTGCGACACCGAACTCGGCGGCCGGACGGTGCGGAAGGGCGATCGCGTGGTGATGCTGTACGCGTCCGCGAACTACGACGAGACCGTCTTCGACGAGCCCCGCCGCTTCGACATCACGCGGTCCCCCAACCCCCATCTGGCCTTCGGGGGTACCGGGGCGCACTACTGCCTCGGCGCCAATCTCGCGCGACTCGAAGTGGAACTGATGTTCGCCGCGATCGCCGATCACCTGCCCGACATCACGATCCTCGGACCACCCACTCGTATGCGGTCGGCATGGCTCAACAGCATCAAGGCGCTGCCCGTCGACTACGGCACCTGCCCGGTCGCGCACTGACGGCCGCCCGGAACGACAGGAGGAAGGCGATGACCACCAGTTCCGCTGTCCCGAGGGGAGTGAACACGGACGTCACGACGACCTCGACCGATGTCGCGGCGCTCCGCGGAAGTCTCGAACGCTGGGTGCGAGACCGGATCGGGAGCCCCACCGCTCATGTCTCCGCTCTGCAGATGCCGTCCGCGTCCGGGATGTCGAGCATCTCGGTGCTCTTCACCGTCGACTGGGACGAGCACGGAACGCGCCACCACGCAGACCTCGTCGCCCGGCTGGCCCCCGAATCCACCGCGCTTCCCGTGTTTCCCGAGTACGACCTCGAACGGCAGGCTGCCGTCATGCGCGCCGTCGCCGCTCACAGCGCGGTGCCGGTGCCCCGGGTGCGGTGGGTCGAGCCGTCGTCCGACGTCCTGGGGCAACCGTTCGTCGTGATGGACCGGGTCGAGGGTGTGGTCCCGGTCGACAATCCCCCCTACGTGTTCGGTGGCTGGCTGCACGAGGCCAGGTCGGAGCAGTGCGATGTCCTGCAACGCGGTTCGGTGGAGGTGTTGGCGGCCATCCACTCGATTCCCGATCCGGGGTCGCTGTTGCCGGAGCTCGGCGCCGGCGCCGACGACGACGCCCTGCGCAGGCACGTCGACAACGAGCGCACCTACTACGAGTGGACGCACCGCGAGGACGGGGTGCGGATTCCGCTGCTGGAGGAGGGGTTCGACTGGCTCGAGGAACACTGGCCGAGCGCTCCGTCGGAACCGGTGCTGTGTTGGGGAGACTCCCGTATCGGCAACATCATGTATCGGGACTTCGCGCCTGTGGCCGTACTCGATTGGGAGCTCGCAACCCTCGCTCCCCGTGAGGTGGACGTCGGTTGGTTCGTCTTCTTCCACCGGATGTTCCAGGACATGGCGGAACAGTTCGATCGACCGGGCCTTCCCCATCTGCTCCGACGCGAGGAGGTGGTCGCCCTGTACGAGGAGACGACCGGCGTCGAACTGCGCGACCTCGACTTCTACCTCGTCTACGCCGCCGTCCGCCACGGCATCATCATGTCCCGCATCAAGCGTCGCTCCATCCACTTCGGCGACAGTGCGGCGCCGTCGGACCCCGACGAGTACGTCCTGCACCACCACCTGCTCCGCCGGATGATCGACGGCGAGCCCGCTTTCCCAATCACACAGTCTCGGAACGGAAGAAGGATCGAATGACACGATCGTCACTTGCCCGGTTCGGTCGGGTGTTCACAGCGTTGGCCGCGGCGACGGTGCTGGCGGCCGGATGCGCGGGCCAGAGCTCGACCTCCGCCACCGACGCCACCGACGTCACGACGGGCCTGGTGGGCGAGCAGCCCGACGGCGGCGACGCCGTTTCCGGCGGAATGCTGTCGTACGCGACGTACAACGCGGTGAGCAGCCTGGATCCGGCCGATCGGCAGGACGGCGGGGCGACCGGCGGCACCGAGATGGCGGCAATCTACGACGTCCTCATGCGCTACGACACGGCCACCAAGGAGTATCAGCCGCAGTTGGCGCAGTCGCTGACACCCAACGGGGACAACACCGTCTGGACGTTGAAGCTGCGGGACGGCGTGAAGTTCAGCGACGGCACCACGCTCGACGCAGCGGCGGTGCAGTGGAGCATCGATCACTACCTCGAGAAGAAGGGCACCCACACGCAGGTGTGGAAGGTGACGGTCGACAAGGTGGAGTCGCCCGACCCGTCGACGGTCGTGTTCACGCTGAAGCAGCCGTGGAACGAGTTCCCGATCATGTTCACCACCGGACCGGGCATGATCGTGGCGCCCTCGTCGACGGCCAACGGCACCTTCACTCCCATCGGAGCGGGCCCGTTCACGGTCGAGAAGTTCGCATCCCAGAACGAACTGGTACTCGCCGCGAATCCGGGCTACTGGGACGGCAGGCCGAACCTGGACAAGCTGCGGTTCCCGGCCATCGTCGGCGAGCAGGCCAAGCTCGACGCGTTGCACAGCGGCGGCATCCAGGCCGCGTACCTGCGTGCCGCGGACACCGTGCACAACGCACTCGAGGCCGGGGACGTCGGCTACGTCTACACCGCCAGCATGGGTGGCGTGCAGGTACTGAACCAGCGCGAGGGACGCGCGGCGTCGGATCCGCGGGTGCGCGAGGCGATCGTCAAGGCACTGAACCCGGAAACGTTCAACGAGCGCGGTGAAGGTGGCTTCGGTATGCCGGGCACCGACATGTTCCAGTCCTGGTCGCAGTGGCACGGAAACGTGTCCGGCTCCACCTTCGACCCGGACACCGCGAGGAAGGTCCTGGCCGAGGCCAAGGCCGACGGCTACGACGGCAAGCTCACCTATGCGGGCCTCAACGAACCGGGCGCTCAACGCCGGGCACTCGCGATCCAGTCGATGCTGCAGGCCGTCGGGTTCACCGTCGACATCGTCTACAACAGCGGCATCAACGACCTCGTCAAGATGATGTATGCCAAGCACGATTTCGATCTGGGCGAGTCGGCGTTCAATGTCCTCGACGAATCGCCGTTCATGCGCATGTACGGCAATCTGGCGAGCGCGTCGACGTCCAACGTCCTCGGGTATCAGAACCCCGAGATGGACGCCCTCCTCGGCAAGCTGCAGTCCGCACCGAACGACGACGACCGCCGCCGGGTCCTCGAGGACATCCAGACCCTGGTGAACGAGACGAACCCGATGATGGTCCTCGGCGCGGGCAAGTACTTCATCCCTTGGAGCAAGAACGCGCACGGCATCACGCCCAGTGCCGACGGCGTCCTGCTGTTCGGAAATGCCTGGCTCACTCCGGATTCGGCGTCGTAGCACCGGACCCAGACACCGCTACTCGATACTCGATCGGGCGGACGCCACCACGGGTCCGCCCGATCGGCCTTTCCCCGGGGCCTATGCTGGACGGTGCAGCTGGTTCGCCGGGTGCGGTCGTGAGGAGCCCCGAAGACCGCCGCCGGCGTCGAAGCATCCGTGGTCGTGAGACCGGCGGATGTGAGAGGGAACCCGGTGGAAATCCGGGACTGTCCCGCAGCGGTGAGTGGGAACGACCGCCGTCATGAGCACTGGACCGACAGGTCCGGGAAGCGACGGCCAGTAGGTTTCGCCGGGTCGATTCCCGGCCGAGCGCCCACGAGTCCGAAGACCTGCCGACTGTGTCGGGCACGCCGTGCCCGACGGTCCACCGCCTCGTGGAGAAGGCGAGATGGGCGATGCTCGGCACTTCGTGCTGCCCGCTGGCGGGTACACACAGGGCTCGCTTACGTTCTCGTCTGCCGGCGGTGACCATCCACGCTGTGAGCAACTGGAGAACGACGTGACATTCGCTTTCACCGCAACCGTGCTGGGCTCCCCGCGCATCGGACCCCGCCGCGAGCTCAAGAGGGCCGTCGAGGCCTACTGGGCCGGGAACCTCGACGCCGCCGCACTCGCGGCGGTCGGCAAGGATCTGCGCCGACAGACCTGGACCGAACTCGTCTCCGCCGGGATCGACTCCGTCCCGGTGGGCACTTTCTCGTACTACGACCAGATGCTCGACACCGCTGTCATGTTGGGCGCGCTGCCCGAGCGGGTCGAGAGGATCGACGACGAACTGGACCGCTACTTCGCGGCCGCGCGCGGGACCGACACCGTGCCGCCGCTCGAGATGACGAAGTGGTTCGACACCAACTACCACTACCTGGTCCCCGAGATCACCGCCGCGACCAGGTTCGTGCTGAATCCGGGCAAGATACTCGGCGAGGTCGCCGAGGCCCGGGACCTCGGCATCCCGGCACGCCCGGTCGTGATCGGACCGATCACCTTCCTGCTGCTGTCGAAGTTCGACGACGGCTCCGCGCTCGAGCGCCTGGACGAGATCGTGCCCCTGTACGCGGATCTGCTGCACCGTCTCGCGGACGCGGGCGTCGAGTGGGTTCAGATCGACGAGCCGGCGCTCGTGGCCGACCGGACCGACGCCGAGCTGGCCGCGACCCGCTCGGTGTACGACCGCCTCGCCGCGCTCGACCATCGTCCCGCGATCCTCGTCGCGTCGTATTTCGGTGACCTCGGCGCGGCACTGCCGGTACTGACGTCGACGGGTATCGAGGGCATCGCCGTCGACCTGGTCGCAGGGTCCTCCGAGTCTGTGATCGCGGCGGAGGGACTCGAACGCAAGCACCTTGTCGCCGGCGTCGTCGACGGCCGCAACATCTGGCGCAACGGACTGGACGCCTCACTCGACACCCTCGAAATGCTGCGTGAGCGTGCGGGTTCGGTGGCCGTGTCGACGTCGTGCTCGCTGCTGCACGTCCCCTACACCCTCAGCGGCGAGGACGGTCTCGACCGGGCGCTGCGGTCGTGGCTGGCGTTCGGTTCCGAGAAGATCGGTGAGGTCGCCACCCTCGCGGCCGGGCTGCGCTCGGGACGCGGGGCGATCGCCACCGAACTGTCCGAGGCACGTGCGGCGGCCGCCACCCGGGTCGCCGATCCGCGACTGCACGACGACGCGATCCGCGAGCGCCTCGCCGACCTGACCGACGCCGACCGCACGCGGATCCCGGCGGCGGAGCGGCGCACCGTGCAGGCGAGTCGGCTGCCGCTGCCGCCGTTGCCGACCACCACTATCGGTTCGTACCCGCAGACCACCGCGATTCGCGTGGCACGCGCCGCGCTGCGCAAGGGCGAGATCGATCAGGCCGAGTACGTCCGCCGCATGCGGGCCGAGGTCGCCGACGTGATTGCACTGCAGGACGAGTTGGGGCTGGATGTCTTGGTACACGGCGAACCCGAACGCAACGACATGGTGCAGTACTTCGCCGAGCAGCTCGACGGCTTCTTCGCCACCGCGAACGGCTGGGTGCAGTCGTACGGCAGCCGCTGCGTCCGCCCACCGATCCTGTTCGGCGACGTGCGCCGACCGGAGCCGATGACCGTCGAATGGTTCACGTACGCCCAGTCACTCACCGACAGACCCGTCAAGGGCATGCTCACCGGCCCGGTCACGATCCTGGCGTGGTCGTTCGTGCGCGACGACCAGCCGCTCGCCGAGTCCGCCGATCAGATCGCCCTCGCGATCCGCGACGAGACGATCGACCTGGAAAGGGCCGGCGCCCGGATCATCCAGGTCGACGAGCCCGCGCTGCGTGAATTGTTGCCGCTGCGGGCGGCAGAGCAACAGCACTACCTGGACTGGGCCGTGGGAGCATTCCGGCTGTCGACGTCGGGCATCGCCGACGCCACCGCGATCCATACCCACCTGTGCTACTCCGAGTTCGGTGCCGTGATCGGGGCGATCGCCGGCTTGGACGCCGACGTCACGTCGATCGAGGCGGCCCGCTCACACATGGAAGTGCTCGACGACCTGGACGCGGTCGGCTTCGACCTGGGCGTCGGACCCGGCGTGTACGACATCCACTCGCCGCGGGTGCCGCCCGTCGACGAGATCGCCGCATCTCTGCGCGCCGCACTGAAGGTCGTTCCGTCGGAACGACTCTGGGTCAACCCCGACTGCGGCCTCAAGACACGAGGCTCGGTCGAGGTCGAGGCATCACTGCGCAACCTCGTCGACGCCGCACACATGGTGCGCGCGGAACTCTAGGCGATCGGGTCCGCCGCGACAGCGGAGGCGGGACCGGGGACCACTAGGGTAACCCGGCCCGCCGCCGGGTGGCCTCGGTGACGGCGGACCAGTCCTGGTCGGCCTGCCCGTGGGCGAGCGCGTCGAGGAACAGATCCTCGAGTACGCTGCCGAAGGGCAGGCCGACGTTCACGGCGTGCGCCTGGGCGAGCGCCAGGCGGACGTCCTCGAGTCCCAACGGCAGTCTGAAACCCGCGGGTTCGTAGCGGCGCTGTGCGATCATCGCGCCGTATCCCTGGTAGACGCCACCGGGGAACAGGCTGTCGTTCATGATCTCCATCAGCAGTTCGGGCGAACCGCCGACCTTCTCGGCGACCGTCGTGGCCTCCGCCATTGCCTGAATCGCGTTGGCGATCAGATAGTTTCCCAGAATCTTGACCACATTGGCCTGCGCGGGATCCTCGCCGATCCGCCACGTGCGTCGCCCGATGACGTCGAGCATCGGCGCCACCACGTCGATTGCACCCGGATCCCCCGCCGCTAGTACGGTCAGCTGTCCCGCCTCGGCCACCTCGGCACGCCCGAACACCGGCGCCGCCACGTAGAAGATTCCCCGTTCACTCAGGGCCGCTTCCGCCTCACCGGACTTTCCCGGGCTGACCGTGGCCAGATTGACATGCACGGAACCCGGTTTCGCGGCCTGCAACGACGGCGCCGACAACACCGACTCGGTGAAGGCGCCGTCGTCGGCCAGTGAACTGAACACGACGGACTTGTGAAGCACATCGGCAAGATCGGGCGCCTCGGACGCCCCGTAGTCGACGACGTCGGCGGCCTTGCCCGGACTTCGATTCCACACCGTCACGTCGTAGCCGGCCCGGGCGAGATTGCGCGCCATCGGCCTGCCCATCGTGCCCATACCCAGAAATCCGATGTCCACGTCAGGCTCCTCGTGGTCGGGACCGCGGTCACACGGTTCGCTCCACTGTAACGCCGTCGGGGTCGCTCGGAACCGACTCCGCCGCCGCGCTCCGGAAAAGCAGCGCTGTGGCAACGGCACCGATCAGCGCAACGACCGCGGCGCCCAGGAAGGCCGCCGAGAACCCGTCGGTCAGGGCTACCGGGTCACCGATCCGGTCGGCGCCGTAGGCAGCCGCGATGGCGGTCATGGCGGCGAGACCGATGGCCGAGCCCACCTGGTAGCTCGTGTTGACGATGCCGGAAGCGAGCCCGCCCTCCTCTGGCCGCGCCGCGGAGATCGCGGTGCCGAGAGTCGGGATGAAGGCGAGCGACATGCCGAGCGCCGCAACCAAGGACGCGGGAAGCACGTCGGTGACGAACGAACCGTCGGGACGCACGAAGGACAGCCAGACCATGCCGGCCGCGAGGAGCAGCAATCCGGCAACCGTCATGTTCTTCGGCCCGAATCGGCCGATTGCCCGAGGTGCGAGCACGACCATGCCGATCATGATCAGTACCGTCATGGGCACCAGGGCCGCGCCGCTGGGGAACGCGGTGTAGCCGAGGACCTGCTGCAGGTACAGGTTGAGGAAGAACCACATCGGGATCCAGGCGGCACCGAGGAGCAGTTGGGCCAGATTGGCAGCGCCGAGGTTGGGAGCCCGGAAGATGCCGAGACGGATCAGCGGTTCGCGACGGGTCGCCTGCAACGCGACGAATCCGACGAGCAGCGCAGCGGCACCTGCGAGAACGAGCCAGGTGCGGGCCGAACCCCACCCGACCTCCGGCGCCTGGACGATCCCGTAGACGAGGGCCGCCAGGCCCGCGGTGACGCTGACGGCGCCGAGCACGTCGATCCGACTGCGCGCGAGGAGCCCTCCGGGCGGCATGAGAGCAGGGGTGACGGCCAGAATGATCAGAGCGATCGGGATGTTGATGTAGAAAACCCAGGGCCAGCTGGCATATTCGGTGATCAGGCCTCCGAAGAACACGCCGGCGGTCCCACCCGCAGGCGCCGCGGCGCCGTAGAGCGCGAACGCCTTGGTCAGTTCGCGCGGGTTACCACCGAAGAGCATCATCAACATCGTCAGGGCAGACGGAGCGATCAGCGCCGCACCGGCGCCCTGCACCGCGCGCCCGGCGAGTTCGACGCCGACATCGGACGCCATCCCTGCCGCGGCCGAACCGGCGACCAGCGTCACCCAGCCGGCGGTGAAGACCCGGCGCGCACCGAAGAGGTCCGACAGCTTGCCGCCGAGAAGCAACAGTCCCCCGAACGCAACGACGTAAGCGTTGAACACCCACGACAGGTTCTCCTGGGAAAATCCCAGGTCGTCCTGCATCTGCGGCAGCGCGACGCCGATGATCGAGGTGTCCATGATGACCATGAACTGGGCAGCCGCGATGACAGCAAGGCCCAGCCAGCGACGAGATGCCGGCGGCGAACTGTGGTTGGACATGTTCCCTCCTCCAAACGTATTCGGATCGATCGACATCTTCGTTGATACCCTAGGGGGGTACCGTATGTCTATGATTCGATCGGAACCGCCGGCCGGGACGACCGGGGAGGAAGGACCGCCTATGCGGTCTCGGGAGGTGAGACGTAAAGGACCAATGCGCCGAGAGGCGACGTCAGCGCCAGGTCACGGATCTCGGCCACGAGCGCGTAGCGTCCCGGAGGGAGATCTTCGACATCGCGGGTAACAATGTTGACCCGCAGATACATTCGATCACCTGGCGCAATGTCGGGCAGTCTCGGCGCATCCGAGAACAAGAACAATCCCGGCACGATCCGCTGGCCGTTCTCGTCGAGAATCCAGCCGTGGACGGTCGTGCGGTCCCCCGCTTCGTTGACCCACGTCGTGTCCGCGGTGTTCACCAACTCGATCGTCACGCCGGGCAGCGCCCCGGCCCTGCAGGTGTGCTCACCCGCCCAGCGCAGTTCCAGACCGACACGGCGGGCAGCGCGGCAGCGGTGCACCCGGTGCGGACCGGGGTGCGCGCCAACCGTCCGGACCCCGTCTGCGTCGCCGACGAACACCAGCGCCCACGCATCCGACACCTCCCCGTGTGGAGCGGCGAAGACCTCGCGAGCTTCCGTGGCGTCTGCGCCGCGCGGGAAGAGCGGGCGCCACCCCCGACGCGGGAGGTCTAACACGGCGTCCGGGGACCTCATCTCGACGCGACTGTCACCGAGAAGATCCCACAACGACGACCCCGGCCCGTCCAGGTCGGCCGGGTCCACTTCGACCGATCCGACCTGGACCAGATCGGCTTCGGGACCGGATCCGGGATCCGTGCTCACTCCCCAACCGTGTCACACGACGGATCCGCATGCCGCCGGTTTCACGACGCCGGCGGATACGGCAGCCGACTGCTGAAGTCGACGTCCACGCGCACCGGGCGGCCGATCTGCGGAAATGCGCGCTGCGCGCAGTTCGTCCGCTCGCAGATCTTGCACCCGGCCCCGATCGGAACCGGCGACACCTGCTCGTCGAGGCGGAGGCCGCGCGAGTAGACGAGACGGTCTGCATGGGTTATGTCGCAGCCGAGGCCGACGGCGAAGCTACGGTCCGGCGTCCCGTACGGGCGGGCGCCGTCGTCGGTGGTGCGGGCGATCCACAGGTACGTTCGGCCGTCCGGCATCTGCGCCACCTGGGTGACGATGCGCCCCGGGGTGCCGAACGCGTCGTGGACCACCCACAACGGACAGCTACCGCCTACGCGGGAGAAGTGGAATGCCGTGGCGGACTGCCGCTTCGAGATGTTCCCGGCTCGGTCGGTACGGACGAAGAAGAACGGCACCCCGCGCCGATTGGGGCGCTGCAGCGTCGAGAGCCGGTGGCAGACGGTCTCGAAGCCCACCTCGAACTGCAGCGCGAGCATCTCGATGTCGTAGTGCAGGTGCTCGGCGGCGTCGAGGAACTGGGTGTACGGCAGCAGCAGCGCCCCCGCGAAGTAGTTCGCCAGGCCGATCTTCGCCAGTTCCCGGGCATTCTCACTCAGGCCGGTCGCCGCCTCGAGCTGTCGCTCGATCACCGCCGACTGCGTGAGAAACGCCAGCTGAGTGGCGATCTGGAACGCACGCTGCCCCGGCGAGAGGTGCCGCGACAGCGTCAGGATGCGATTGGTCGCGTCGTAGATGCGTTTCGGCCCGGGCCGGTCCGGCGGATCGGTGCGCAGGCGGACGACGATGTCATGTTCGGATTCGAGCAGTGCCGTCAGCTGTGTGTCCAACGATCCGATCCGAAGTCCGCCTTCGACGAACAGCTGCTCGGCGGCGTCGTCGAGCTGCGCGATGTGATTGTGCCTGTCGTAGAAGAAGTCTCGCACCTCTTCGAACGGCATCGGCGCCCCGTCGCCCGCAGCCGTGGGCGTCGCCAGATGAGCGCTGAACTGCTCGAGCTGCTCGGTTGCGGCCTGCAGCCTACGGTGGACACCGACGAGCGCGTGCCCGATCTCCGGCATGCGGGCGACGAACTCCTCGATGGTGGACGCGGACGGCGCCGGAGTGCCGAGAGTCGTCAACACGTCCTGCAGGTCGGCGGCCAGGCGCGCGTCGGACTCCGCGGCGAAGAAGTGGACATCGAGGTCGAACGTCGTATTGAGCTTGAGCAGCACAGGCACCGTCAACGGCCGCTGGTCGTTCTCGAGCTGATTGACGTAACTCGCCGACAGATCCAGGATGCGCGCGAGCGCGAGCTGTGTCAGACCACGCTCCTCACGCAGCCGGCGCAAGCGCGGACCGCCGTAGATCTTCTGCACCCTCGCGTCCTTCCACTCACCCCCACTCAAGCACAGCCGACACCATTCGCACCATTCGCAAACTCGGTCGATCCACACCACAAAAGTACGCATATTCAGGCTCTTTACCGCCGAACCCGGCCTGCATACGCTGCGAAACAGCAGCACCGGCCACATCGGAGGACACAGCTTTGAAGACACATCCCGTTCGTACCCGCCTCTCCGCGGAGAACTTCCCCAAGCACGAACACCTCGCGTGGAAGATCGCCGAGGTCGCAACCGACCCGGTCGAGGTGCCGGCCGACACCACCGAGATGATCGTCAACCGGATCATCGACAACGCGGCCGTCGCCGCCGCGTCCGTGACCCGTCGTCCCGTCGCGAACGCCCGGGCCCAGGCGCTGGCGCACCCGTACGCCCCCGGTTCGACGGTCTTCGGTGTCGGTGGCACCTTCTCGCCCGAGTGGGCGGCGTGGGCGAACGGTGTCGCGGTGCGTGAGCTCGACTTCCACGACACGTTCCTGGCCGCGGAGTACTCGCATCCGGGCGACAACATCCCGTCGGTCCTCGCGGTCGCACAGCACACCGGCCGCGGCGGCACCGACCTGATCCGCGGTCTGGCCACCGGCTACGAGATCCAGGTGGACCTGGTGCGGTCGATCTGCCTGCACGAGCACAAGATCGACCACGTCGCGCACCTCGGCCCGTCCGCCGCCGCCGGCATCGGCACGCTGCTCGGCCTCGACACCGAGACGGTCTACCAGGCGATCGGCCAGGCGCTGCACACCACCACGGCGACCCGTCAGTCCCGCAAGGGCGAGATCTCGAGCTGGAAAGCCTACGCGCCGGCGTTCGCCGGGAAGATGGCCGTGGAGGCCGTCGACCGGGCGATGCGCGGTGAGGGTGCCCCGTCCCCGATCTGGGAGGGCGAGGACGGTGTCATCGCCTGGCTGCTCGGTGGCCCGAACGCGGAATACGCTGTGCCGCTGCCCGGCCCGGGCGAGGCGAAGCGCGCGATCCTCGACACCTACACCAAGGAGCACTCCGCGGAGTACCAGAGCCAGGCTCCCATCGACCTGGCCCGCCGGATGCGCGAGCGCATCGGCGACCTGGACCAGATCGCGTCGATCGTGCTGCACACCAGCCACCACACCCACGTCGTGATCGGCACCGGCTCGAACGATCCGCAGAAGTTCGATCCGTTCGCCAGCCGTGAGACCCTCGACCATTCGGTGATGTACATCTTCGCGGTCGCGCTGCAGGACGGCACGTGGCACCACGAACGCTCGTACGCACCCGAGCGCGCGCAGCGCCCCGACACGATCGAGCTGTGGAAGAAGATCTCCACCGCCGAGGATCCGGAGTGGACCCGCCGCTACCACTCGACCGACCCGGACGAGAAGGCCTTCGGCGCCCGCGCCGAGGTCACGTTGAAGAGCGGCGAGGTGATCGTCGACGAGCTCGCGATCGCCGACGCGCACCCGCTCGGTGCCCGGCCCTTCTCGCGCGACCAGTACATCGCGAAGTTCCGCACCCTCGCCGAGGGCGTCGTCGATCCGGCCGAGCAGGACCGCTTCCTCGACGCCGCGCAGCGCACCCCCGATCTGAAGGCCGGCGAGCTGAACCAGCTCACGTTCACCGTCTCGGACGCCGTTCTCGCCCGCTCCCCCGAGTCGCCGAAGGGACTGTTCTGACGTGACCGGTCTCATCGCCGCTTCCACCTCCGCGGCCGACAAGCGCATCGCTTTCCGCTGGGGCCTGTCGTCGGGCAAGATCCAGCGCCTGCCCGGTGCGATCAACCCGTTGACCGCCAAGCTGATCCAGGAGATCGGTTTCGAGGGCGTGTACGTCTCCGGCGGCGCTTTCTCCGCCGGGCTCGGTCTCCCCGACATCGGGCTGACCACGCTCACCGAAGTCGTCTCCCACAGCAAGCAGATCGCCGGGATCACCGATCTGCCGGTGCTCATCGACGCCGACACCGGATTCGGTGAGCCGATGTCGGCGGCGCGCACCGTCCTTGCCGCCGAGGACGCCGGTATCGCCGGCCTGCACCTCGAGGACCAGGTCAACCCCAAGCGGTGTGGCCACCTCGACGGCAAGGCGATCGTGCCCACCGACGAGATGGTCCGCCGCCTGCGCGCCGCCGTCACGGCTCGGCGGGACCCGAACTTCGTGATCTGCGCCCGTACCGACGCCGCCGGTATCGACGGCATTGATGCCGCGATCGAGCGAGCCAAGGCCTACGCGGACGCCGGCGCCGACCTGATCTTCACCGAGGCCCTGCACACCGAGGCGGACTTCGCGAAGTTCCGCGCCGCGGTGGATATCCCGCTGCTCGCGAACATGACCGAGTTCGGCAAGTCCCGATTGATCCCCGCGCAGACGCTCGAGGACATCGGCTACAACGCGGTGATCTACCCGGTCACCACGCTGCGGCTGGCGATGGGCGCCATCGAGCGGGGCCTACGCGAGATCCACGCGACCGGCACGCAGGAGGGGCAGCTCGATCAGATGCAGACCCGGTCGCGGTTGTACGAACTGCTCGAGTACGAGCGCTACAACGAATTCGATTCCGGAGTCTTCAACTTCACGCTCGGAGGGAACCAATGACGAATGCAGTCCCGACGATCTACAAAGGCCTGGCCGGCGTCGTCGTCGACACCACCGCGATCTCGAAGGTCGTCCCCGAGACCAACTCGCTGACCTACCGCGGCTACGCGGTCCAGGACTTGGCGGCGAACTGCACCTTCGAACAGGTCGCGTACCTCCTGTGGAACGGTGAGCTGCCCTCGGACGCCCAGCTCGAACTCTTCTGCCAGCGCGAGCGGGCCAGCCGCCGTGCGGACCGGTCGCTGCTCTCGCTGGTGGCGAAGATGCCGGACAACTGTCACCCGATGGACGTGGTGCGCACCGCGATCAGCTTCCTCGGCGCGGAAGACCCGGAGGAGGCAGACAGCTCTCCGAAGGCCAACCGCGAGAAGGCTCTTCGCATGATGGCGGTGCTGCCGACGATCATCGCCGCCGATCATCGCCGGCGCCACGGTCTCGACCCGATCGCGCCGCACAGCCACCTCGGCTTCGCCGAGAACTTCCTGAACATGTGCTTCGGCGAGATCCCCGATCCGGAGATCGTCAGGGCCTTCGAGGTGTCGCTGATCCTGTACGCGGAGCACAGCTTCAACGCCTCCACCTTCGCCGCCCGCGTGGTGACCTCGACGCTGTCCGACATCTACAGCGCCGTCACCGCCGCGATCGGAACGCTCAAGGGACCGCTGCACGGCGGCGCCAACGAGGCGGTCATGCACGACATGCTCGAGATCGGCGAACCCGAGCGCGCCGAGTCCTGGATGAAGGACAAGCTGGCCCGGAAGGAAAAGGTGATGGGCTTCGGGCACCGCGTCTACAAGAACGGCGACTCGCGCGTCCCGACGATGCGCCAGGCCTTCTTCGACGTCGCCGCGAAGACCGGTGGCGAGAAGTGGGTCCGGATGTACGAGATCCTCGAGCGCACCATGAACGAGGCCACGGGCATCAAGCCCAACCTCGACTTTCCTACCGGGCCCGCGTACTACCTGATGGGCTTCGACATCGAGATCTTCACGCCCATCTTCGTGATGAGTCGCATCACCGGGTGGACCGCGCACATCATCGAACAGGGCGAGTCCAACGCCCTGATCCGACCGCTCAGCGAGTACACCGGCGTGCCGCAGCGCTCGGTGGTGGCCTGAGCCGGTGGCACACAGGTTCTGCCGGGATCACACCGCGGTTCGACTACGACAAAGTGTGTGTTCCCGAGAAGTACTGTGTGACGCGACGCCGCGGAGGACGTGAGGCAAATACCTCGGGGCCCGCACCGGAAGACGGTGCAGGCCCCGAGGCGTCGAAAGTGTTGCGAGACTAGCCCTCGCCGCGTCGTCCGACGGTGATGCCGAAGGCCAGGACCGCGCCGAGCAGTGCGGCGCCGGCGGCGACCATGAAGGCCACGAAGAACCCGTCCGAGCTGTAGACGGGGCCGGCGGGGCCGACCGTCATGACGTGCTGCGCCAACAGCGCGAAGCCCACCGAGGACAGCATGCCGCCGAACATCGACTGCGACAGACCGGTGAAGTTGGCGCCGATCGCGCGCTGGTCCTCGGGCAGCGCCATCATCACCAGGTTCGGGATCGCGGCGTAGATCATCGAACCGAAGCCGATGAGACCGTACGCGCACACGACCTGCCATGCCTGGTCCGGCGTCGTCGCCAGCCAGGTGGCACCCAGCGCGATGAGGACGGCGCCGAGAACGAGGTGCTGACGGAAGCCGATGCGCTTCGCCGTCGCGCCGACGAAGACGCCACCGAGGACGATCAGGCAACCGCCGGGCAGCATCCACAGCGCCATGTCGGTGACCGTGAGTCCGAAGCCGTAGTCGGCCGCTTCCTTCGGGGTCTGCAGCAGCATCGGAATGAGCGTCGCGGTGAGCGTCGTCGCGCCGTAGGCGATGCCGCCGGCGAGCAGCGTGATGCCGACCTTGCGGCTGGCGAGCACGTCGATGCTGATGAGCGGTTCGGGCACGCGGCGCTCCCAGACGACCCAGGCGACCGCGAAGACGACGGTGACGGCGAGCGTGCCGACGGTCTTTCCGCTCAGCCAGCCCCAACCGGCGCCCAGGGACAGCGCGAGCATGACGGTGAACAGCGCGACGGTGAGCAGGAAGGCGCCGAGCCAGTCGACGGAAACCTTGGCACGCACCGGAGTTTCGGGGACGAAGAACAGCGTCAGCAGTCCGCCCACGGCGCACAGCCCGAAGGAGAACCAGAACACCGACGAGACACCGGAGTGGTCGAGCATGTAGCCCGAGATCAGTGGCGCGACGACGGTGACGACACCGACGCCGGTGTTCGCTATGGAGATCGACATGGCCTGCAGGCGAGCCGGGAACACGTCGCGGATCAGCGAGTAACCGAGCGCGGTGAAGGCGAAGCCGACACCGGACAGGAAGCGGCCGACCAGCAGGATCGGGAACGTCGGCGCAACCGCCGAGATGAGCGCACCGAGGCTCGCGATCGCGGCGGTGACCACGAGAATGCGCTTCTTGCCGTAGACGTCGGCGAGCTTCCCGAGAATCGGCGACGCGATGGCCGCCGCCAGAACCAGCGCCGTCATCACCCAGACCACCTGCGTGGTCTTGTACTCCGCAGCGATCTTCGGGAGCGCGGGAGTGAAGAGGGCGAAGGCAAGCGCCGCCTGCTCGGTGAGCAGAACGAGGATCAGCAGGACACGGATCCAGTACCCGGTCGAGCCGCCGGCATCGCCGGGGCCCCGCACGGGGGCTGCGTCGCCCTGAGAGACGGAGACTGCCATTTCTACCTACACATTCCGGTCTGGGGTCCAACAGTGACCGGACGCACATTAGGAGGTGAGACGGGACTCACCTTCATCGCTTCCCGATGAACGGGAAGGTGGCATGGATCGACGGACGCACCCCCGCCGCCGACGCGCCGTCTTCGACCAATCCGATTGCCGCTTCGTCACTTTCGCGGAGCACCGGGCCCCGCTCAGGCAAGGGCGTCGAACACCTCCGCCCAGTTGCCCCCGGCTACCTCCATCGCATTCGCGATCTCGCGGAGGATGTCGCGTGCGATCTGCTCACGCGTGGACCCGTCGTCGGGATCCTCCGTTCCCTTGATCGCCCTGATGCCCTCCCCCGCCGCGGTGAATTGCTCCTTCCACTGCCCGGCGGACGACAGAAGGAATCTCAGGTGGTACGGAAAGCTGAAGTCGGGCATCGGTGTCCCGGATTCCGCGACGCGCTCGAGCGAGGTGACGATCGACCGCAGTCGCGCGGACTCGAAGGTGCACGACTCGGGCTCCGCCAATTCGGAGGACCCGGCGGATCCGTCGACCAGACCCTGCCAGTACTCACGATCGTGGAGACCGTCTCGCTGTTCCATGTGGGTCTCCGCGAACACCGACATGAGTCCGCTGTCGCTGATGAGCGGGGACAGGACCAGATCCTCGCTGTAGTCGTAACCGAAGAAGTACCGTGTGCCGTCGACCTCGATGGACTCGATTCCGCCGATGTGGCGGTAATCCCGAAGCAGCGGCACGGGAATGTCCGGCGCCGCGTCGGCACCGTCGGGTACTCCACTCTCGCCGCATCCGTGGGATCTCATCGCCGTTCCTTTCATCCACGATTCCGACCTTGTTGCCCGCAGTCGATCGAGTGTACGAATCGGCGCTCCGGGGGGGAGCCCACGGGAGCGCAGCCCGGACGCATGCCGTCCGAGGGGCGACCGCACGCATCCGGGCCTTTCCGGGCCGGCAGCGCGCTCTGCCGCGCAAGTGTCCGTGGTGCGGATATCGTTCGCGAGGTACCTGCGACGACGGGAGACGCGCGCGTGTGTGGACGGTATGCCTCGACCACGACCGACAAGGAACTGCGCTCGCTGTTCGATGTGGCCGAGTCGGTGGGCCCCGAAGTGCCGCCGTCGTACAACGTCGCCCCCACCCGACAGGTTCGCGTCGTGCTCGAACGCGCGCCCCGCAGGGAGCCGCGAGCAGGCGCCGAGCGGCAGCTCAGGACCGCCAAGTGGGGTCTGGTACCGGCGTGGTCGAAGGACCCGAAGATCGGCTCCCGGTTGATCAACGCCCGCTCGGAGACGATCACCGAGAAGCCCAGCTTCCGATCGGCCGCCGCGAAGCGCCGCTGCATCATCCCGGCGGACGGATACTTCGAATGGATGAAAGACGCCGAAGGAAAGAAGATTCCGTACTTCCTCCACGGCGACGACCCGGTCCTCGCGATGGCCGGCCTCTACGAGCTGTGGCCGGACCCGTCCAAGGCCGAGGACGATCCGGACCGCTGGCTGTGGACCACCACCGTGCTCACCACACAGGCGACGGACGCGACCGGACACATCCATGACCGCTCCCCTGTCATCCTGCCCGCGTCGTTCTGGGAGCACTGGCTCGACCCCTCGATCACCGACCGCGACGAAGTGCAGGCGATGGTGAACTCCATCCCCGAACCGCATCTGCAGCCCTACCAAGTGAGCACGGCGGTCAACAACGTCGAGAACGACCGTCCGGAGTTGCTGAACCCGGTCGGCGAGGACGAGAAGTAGAGCGGCGCCGGACCGCTCCGGGCCTCATGGCATCGGGATCCGGTGCATCACCGAAACGAATCGACGGGGCGGCTGGAGCGACGCGGCTCACGCTGATACAGTTCGCACCACTTGATTGAACGCTTGCTCAATCAGACTGGAATGCGAGCACCCTGGAGGTTCAGAACGTCATGACGACGACAGACGCAAGCTCCCCCATCGCAGTCATCGACCGTGTCGCAGTCCTGCTGGACGCATTCCGGGAAGCCGAGCGGTTGACCCTGTCGGAGCTCTCGCGGCGCACCGGGTTTCCCCGGTCGTCGACGCACCGCATGCTGCTGCAACTGGTTCGGATCGGCTGGATCCGCCGACACGGGCACGCCTACGAACTCGGCATGAAGATGCTCGAGCTCGGCTCCCTCGCGCAGCACCACGATCGTGTGCACCAGGCGGCCCTGCCGGTGATGCACGAACTGCACAACGCCACCGGACTCGTCGTCCACCTCGCGGTGCTCGACGGCCCCGACGTGCTGTACCTCGAGAAGATCGGCGGCCGTTTCACGCTGTCGGTCCCGTCGCGCGTCGGTGGGCGCCAGCCCGCCCACCGCACCGCGATCGGCAAGGCGCTGCTCGCGAGCTCGCGGATCGATGCCGAGTCGGTCATGCCGCATCCGGTGGTAGGCCCCACACCGAACTCCATCGGCGATGCGGCGCGACTGCGCGTGGAGCTCGCACGAATCCGTGAGCAGAGCATCGCGCACGATCGGGACGAGACCACCGTCGGCGTCTCCTGCGTGGCAGCGGCGATCGGCGACGGCAAGAACACCGTCGGCGCGGTCTCGGTGTGCGGCCCCACCAAGAGCATGAACAGCTCGGCCCTGGTGGCACCGGTCCGCATGGCCGCGCTCGCGACGTGGCGGCACATGACGAGCAGCCGCACCCTGCGCCCCATCCCTGCCTGACACTCCCCCACACGACGGAGGGGTGGTTCCGCCGGTCGGCGGAACCACCCCTTCGTCGTTGCCCGCACCCGCGAAAACAACTGTGCCCCTGCCCGATGATCGGCAGGGGCACAGTCGGTGCCGTCGGCGGACTAGACGTCGGCAACCAGCTCGACGGGCTTGACGCCGTTCGCCACGTTGTCCGCGACGACGTCACGCCAGTTCTGCTGAGCGCGGGTCGTGTCGACCTCGAACTCGAAGCGCTTGGTCATGTCCTCCGTGACGTCTGCGACGTCCACGTAGAACTGCTGGTACCAGCGACGCAACTGGTAGACCGGGCCGTCTTCCTCGGTCAGCAGCGGGTTCTCGATCCGGCTCTTGTGGTTCCAGATCGCGATGTCCTGCTTGAACTGGTGCTCGACGCCCTCGGTGAACTGCTCCGCCATCGCCTTGGCGTCCTCGTCCGACAACCCCTCGGTCCGCTTGACGATGGTGCCCCACTGCAGGATGAACGAGTTGTTCGTGATCGGGTAGTGGCAGTTCGCCAGCTTCGTCTCGACCTTGATGTCGCCGGCAACCGTGTAGACGGTGTCGAGCATGAAGGACGGGCCGAAGTACGAAGCGTCCGAGATGGTTTCCGCCTCGGCCATCCCGAGCTGGACACCGGTCTGGATGTCGTCACGCCCACCCGACCGCATCACCTGGGTCGCGACGTGGCCCTCGAAGACGTTCTTGAAGTAGGTCGGGATCTGGAAGTGCACGTAGAAGAAGTGCGCCATGTCCACCACGTTGTCGACGATCTCGCGGCAGTGCGAACCCTCGACGACGTAGGTGTTCCAGCTCCAGTCGCTCCAGCCACCCTCGTCGTAGCCCTCGATCTGCGGGATCGTGACTTCGGCCGGCGGCGGGTTGCCCTCCGGGTCGTTGTAGACGAAGAAGAGACCGTTGCGCTCGAGCTTGACCCACGCCTTGGTCTTGGCGACCGGAGGAACACGACGCGCGTAGGGGATGTCGGTGCACTTGCCCTTGCCGTTCCAGCGCCAGTCGTGGAACGGGCAGGCGATGGTGTCACCCTTGATCTCGCCCATCGCGAGGTTGCCACCCATGTGACGGCAGAACGCGTCGAGCACCTGCAGCTCGCCCTTGCTGTCCTCGAACACCACCAGGTCGGTGCCGAAGATCTTGACCTGGTGCGGCTTTCCGTCACGGAAGTCCTGCGCGCGGCCGATGCAGTGCCAGCCGCGAGCGAAGCGGTCGGGATTGCTGCCCGCCACGATCTCCCGGACCTCGACGTCGTCGGAAATCTCGGTCATCTTGCCTCCTTCGAAGAAGTGAACGCTTCCCGCCCATGTGCGAGCAGCGTCGAAAAATACGGAACCGCAGAGAATCTGGTTCCGGCGCTTTACGAGTACGGACGGACTTCCGCCGTGGACCCCGAGACCGGCACGGTCCGGTACGACTCGCCCAGACGCCCCTCGGCGACCGCCTCGTCGATGCTCTCGGTCAACGCACCGCACGTGCGCACGTACATGCTGTGCGTTCCGTCCGCCGCGGCGTCACGGAACTCGGCGCACGCCGTCTCCGCATCCTCGAGCCACTGGGTGCTGGTGTGCGTCGAGCTGTACTTCTCGACGAGTACGCGGTTGCCGCACGCTCCGCATTCGACCGGCTGCATTGCGCGATCCTTCCGTTGGAACTGTATTGGTCCACCGTACGAGCAGTGGGCTTGCTCTTTGCTGTCGATTTCCGTTGAGCGGTAAAGAATTCGGTGCTCCACTACCTCAGGAAAGCCTGCCCTCCGTCGACCGGCAGCGAATGCCCCGTTATGTAGCGGGCGGCCGGGCTGCACAGGAACACCACGGCCGGCCCGATGTCCGACTCGGCGTCACCCAGACGACCGAGCGGCACGCTCCGCAGATACTCCCCGTAAGCCTCCGGATTCAGCTCTGCCCACTCGTCCATCAACGGGGTCGACGCCAGCGGGAGCACCGCGTTGACTCGGATCCCGTCGGTGCCCCACTCGCACGCGGCGGTGCGCGTGAGCACCCGCACCGCTTCCTTCGCGGCCGCGTAGGCACCGGTACCGGTCGGATCCCATTTCAGCCCCGCGGCGGAGCCGAGGTTGACGATCGAACCGCGACCCTTCAGATGCGGGTGGCACGCGCGCATCAGCCGCAGCGTCGCCAGCGGACCCGAGTTCATGCTGCCGTGGTAGTCGTCTTCGCTGACATCCAGGAGCATGCCGTGAGCCGGGGTCTGCGCGTTGTTCACCAGGATCGACAGGCCGCCGTATCGGTCGACCACATCCGCGACCACGGCGTCGATGCGTTCCGCGTCCGTCACGTCACACTGCAGTGCGACGGCGTCACCGCCGCGACGGACGATCTCGTCGGCGGTGTCGACGACCTTCGACAGCGTGCGCCCGACGACCGCGACGCGCGCGCCCTCGGCGGCCAGCGCCAGGGCGATTCCACGTCCGATCCCCTGACCGGCCCCCGTCACCAACGCGACGTCGCCCTCGAGTACACCCATCAACTGCTCCCACTTCCGATCTCGGCCACAACTGCCGACCATTGTGATCCAAGACACGAGATTGAGCAAGCGATCAATCAATGTAGGATTGCCTGGCCAGGTTGGTCGGGGGCGGTGCGGTCGCAGGTAGCATGAGGCGCCTCGACCGGCAACCGATCGACCCAGGTACAGGGGGAACAACCGCGATGGATCCGCAGGAACGTCGGCGCCAGATACTCGACCGTTCCGGCGAGATCTTCGCGACCAAGGGCATCTCCGCCACGACGGTGCGGGAGATAGCGGACGCCTGCGGCGTCTACTCGGGCACGCTCTACCACTACTTCCCGTCGAAGGAAGCCATCGTCACCGAGATCATCCGGGTGTACGTCGACGAACTCTACGAACGCTGCTCCCAGGTGATCGCCGAGAACCTTCCCCCGATCGAACGCCTCGAGGCCCTCGTCCTTGTGGCGATCGACGCCGCCGAACGTCATCGCCACGCCACAGCGATCTGGCAGGTCGAGACGGACTACATGCGAGACAAGATGCTCGAGGCCAGCTTGGACGACAAGGGCGACTTCGCGGCAGGTTTATGGATGCAGTGCATCACCGAGGCCCAGGCGGACGGCGAACTCCGCTCGGATGTCGATGCCGCGACCTTCTACCAACTGATGCGGGACTCGGTGTGGCTCACCAGTCGGTGGTTCCGCGCGTCGCCGCAGAAGTCCAATGCCGACTTCGCCCGCGAGATCACGTCGATCTACATCGACGGACTCCGCGTGCGCTGAGGGCAGCACACGACGAAGGGCGGGACAGGTTTTCACCTGTCCCGCCCTTGTCGTCGTCTCGGCGTCAGCTGACCACGAGATCCAGTTCGTCGTCGGTGACCTTGACCGTGATCCGCCCACCGGCGTCGAGGACGTCGTCGAGCAGCAGATCGGCGATGCGGTCGTCGACCTCACGGGCGATGGTCCGGCGCAGCGGCCGTGCCCCGAACTCAGGCTGGTGCCCGTGCTCGGCGATCCAGTCCACCGCATCGGGAGTGAACTCGATGTCGATGTCCTGAGCCCGCAGGCGATCCCGGCTCTCGCCCAGCAGCAGATCGGTGATCCGGTGCAGCTGCTCGGCCTCGAGCTTGCGGAAGATCACGATCTCGTCGATCCGGTTGAGGAACTCCGGCCGGAACGACTCCCGCAGGCGGCCCATCACCCGATCGCGCAGGGGCTTCTCGGTCGCCGCGGCGTCACCGGTGGTGAAGCCCAGCGCCCCGCCCTTGCTCGAGATGATGTCCGAGCCGAGGTTGCTCGTCATGATCAGGACGGTGTTCTTGAAGTCCACCGTGCGGCCCTGGCCGTCGGTGAGCCGTCCGTCGTCGAGCACCTGGAGCAGCACGTTGAACACATCCGGGTGAGCCTTCTCGATCTCGTCGAGCAGGATCACCGAGTACGGGTGACGTCGCACCTGCTCGGTGAGCTGACCGGCCTCGCCGTAGCCGACGTAACCCGGAGGCGCCCCGACCAGTCGGCTCGCGGTGTGCCGCTCGCCGAACTCGCTCATGTCGAGCCGCAGCATCTTGCTCTCGTCACCGAACAGCGACTGCGCCAACGCCTTCGCCAGTTCCGTCTTGCCGACGCCCGTCGGACCGAGGAACAGGAAGCTACCGACCGGACGACGGGGATCACCCATGCCGGTCCGGCTGCGTCGCACCGCTCGTGCGATCGCCTTCACCGCATCCTCCTGGCCGACGACCCGCTGATGCAGTTCGTCCTCCAGTCGCCGCAGACGCTCCTTGTCCTTCTGTGTCATCTGGCTGGCCGGGATTCCCGTGGACCGCGCGACGATCTCCGCGATGTCCTCGGCAGTCACCGACGGCGTCCCCACCACGACGGGCTCACCTGCGCGAGTCTCGGAGAGTCGCTTCTCGGCTCCCGCGATCTCGTCGCGCAGCTGCGACGCGCGCTCGTAGTTCTCGGCGCTCACCGCATCTTCCTTGGCCTTCTCCAGTCGCGCGATCCGCTGCTGCAGCGCCTTGGCATCCGGATTGGATGCGCCGAGCTGCAGGCGCTTCCGCGCGCCGGCCTGGTCGAGCAGGTCGATCGCCTTGTCCGGCAGGTACCGGTCGGCGATGTACCGCGACGACAGTTCGACGGCAGCGGAGATCGCCTCGTCGGTGTAGCTGACGCGGTGATGCTCCTCGTACCGCTCGCGCAGCCCGCTCAGGATCGCCTTGGCGTCGTCCTGGCTGGGCTCGTTCACGGTCACCGGCTGGAACCGCCGCTCGAGCGCGGGATCCTTCTCGATGTGCTTGCGGTACTCGTCGAGCGTGGTTGCACCCACGATGCGCAGATCGCCGCGAGCCAGCTTCGGCTTGAGGATGTTTCCGGCATCCATGGCACCCTCGCCGCCGGCGCCCGCACCCACGATGGTGTGCAGCTCGTCGATGAACACGATCAGCCGGCCGTCCTGCGCGACGATCTCGTCGACCGCCTTGGTCAGCCGCTCCTCGAAGTCGCCGCGGTAGCGGGTTCCGGACAGCATGCCGGCCAGGTCCAGCTGGACGATCTTCTTGTCGGCCAGCACCTCCGGGACGTCTCCGTCGACGATGCGCTGCGCCAGACCCTCGACGACGGCGGTCTTGCCGACGCCGGCCTCACCGACCAGAACCGGGTTGTTCTTGGTCCGGCGCGCCAGGATCTCGATGGCCTGCTCGATCTCGTCGCTACGTCCGATGACCGGGTCGACGCCGCCGGAGCGGGCCCGCTCGGTCAGGTCGGTGCCGTACTTGTCGAGCGTCGGGGTGGCCGACTCCTGCTGCGGCTCCGCAGCACTCGCGTTCACCGCGGACTGCATCGACTCCGGCGTGACACCGGCGGACGCGAGGATGCGCCCGGTCGTCGAGTCCCCGTTGGAGACCAGCGACAGGAAGATGTGTTCAGGATCGATGTAGGTCGATCCGAGTGCGCGCGCGATCTGGTGTGCGTCGAGCAGCGTCCGACGTCCGGCGGCCGTGACCGTCGGAGAGATCGAGACGGCTTCGCGACCACGGGGCAGGTGCGCCTCCGCGTCCTTCGAGATCGCCTCCGGGTCCCCACCCACTCGCTTGACCATGTCGCGCACCGGGTCCTTGACCGCGGCCACGTGCAGGATGTGCAGTGCGTCCAGGCCCGTGTCACCGCGTCGGGCCGCGAACTGCGCAGCCTCGGCCATGAGCTGCTGCGTGTCGCTGCTCATGAGACGGGTGATATCGATGCGCCCGGGCCCCTCGGGCCCGAAGAATGCCGGCATTCGCAGCCTCCTCCAAAGTTGAGTCTTACTGACTCATGGAACATGCCTCCGCGAGATTCAATTCCCGACCGTCCAGGATCGTCGGCGCGGCGGGGACGCCGACCCGCGCCGAGAGCCGTCGACAAGCCCGCGACCTGGGTGTTCGCACGACCCGAGGCGGCGAAGGTCCGCGGTTGTGACAACGGACACAGTGCTCCTCGGGCGCATCCATCTCCTTGACCTCGAGTGCGCTCGAGCTTCTACCTTCGGGTCCATGACAACCCGAACCGACGGCTCCGGCACCTGGCGTCAGCTTCTGAGCGGGCGACATCTCGGGGTCGCCGCCGTGCTGGCCGGCGGAGTGGCGCTGTATGCGATCAACGTCTATCTCACGAGCAGTCTGCTGCCCACTGCGATCGACGACATCGGCGGACGTCGCTATTACGCCTGGACGTCGACCGTGTTCCTCATCGCGTCGGTGCTCTCGTCGATGATCGTCAGCCGGACGCTCGCCGCCCGCGGCCCGCGCGGCGCCTATCTGATCGGCCTCGCCCTCTTCGCGTTCGGAACCGGGGTGTGCGCGCTGAGCCCGACCATGGAACTGCTCCTGGCCGGACGCGCCGTGCAGGGTTTCGGTGGCGGCCTGCTCGCCGGCCTCGGATACGCGGTGATCAACTCCGCGCTGCCCCGGCATCTGTGGACCCGCGCCAGCGCACTGGTCTCCACCATGTGGGGTGTCGGCACCCTGGTGGGCCCTGCCGTCGGCGGGGCGTTCGCCCAGTTCGGCGCGTGGCGGTGGGCGTTCGGTGCGCTGATCGTGTGCACCGCGGCAGTCGCTGCCCTCGTTCCGGTAGTCCTGCCGCCGCACACCCGTGCGGACGACCGCGTCGTCGCCCCCGTGCCGGTCGTCCCGCTGGCGCTGCTCACCGCCGCGACGCTGCTGGTGAGCGTCGCCGGGCTCCTCTCCCACGCGGCGATCGCGGCCGCCGCCGTCGCCGGCGCGGTGGGCCTGGTCGTGTGGTTCGTCGCTGCCGACCGGCGCAGCCCGCACGGGGTGTTGCCGCCGTCGACGTTCTCCGGGTCGTCCCTGAAATGGGTGTACCTGACCATCGGGGTCCTCGCGATGGCATCGACGGTCGAGACGTTCGTCCCGCTGTTCGGGCAGCAGCTGGCCGGGTTGGCGCCCCTCGTCGCCGGATTTCTCGGTGCCGCACTGGCACTCGGCTGGACGGTCGGCGAGATCCCGAGCGCGTCGGCGGCGGCTCCGAACGCGGTCCGCCGCATCGTGCGGTGCGGCCCGCTCCTGGTCGCGGCCGGCCTCGCGATCATGGCAGTGGTCCTCGCCGAACAGGCCGGGAGCGGCCGCGTCGCGCTCTGGGCGACCGGGCTGATCGTCGCCGGCGCGGGCATCGGCATCGCATGGCCGCATCTGGCGGTCGGGGCCATGAACGCCGTGGCCGAACCGGTCGAGGGCGCCCGCGCGTCCGCCGCGATCAACACCGTGCAGCTGATCGCCAACGCGTTCGGTACCGCGCTGGCGGGCGTGCTGGTGAACCTCGGAGGACAGTCCGAGATGCGTTCGGCGCAACTGCTGCTGTTCGGCTTCGCCGCACTTGCATTCGTCGGCGTATGGACCGCGTGGCGCGCCACCCCGGTGCGCGGGCGCCCGAAGACCGCGGTCCGGCGCGACGTGGACGCGATCGCCGGCTAGTTCAGCCGCGGGCGCGGGCCGCGAACACCCGCTCCCAGAGGTGCCGATCGGTGCGCGGACCCCCGCGGGTATCAGCGCCGTAGCGGGCGATCTCGGCATCGATGTCGAGCGGACGCGTCGGCGGCTGCGCGGGCACGAGTTCGTCGATCGCGAGCGCGTCCGGCACCAGCCAGCACACCTCGAACTCGATGCCGTCCGGGTCGGCCGCGTACAACGCCTTGGTGGAGCAGTGGTTGCTGGCCCCCGTCAGCGCGCCCGCCGCGAGCAGACGCTCACGCATCTGCGCCAGGGCGGCGAGCGTGTCGACCTCCCAGGCCAGGTGGTACAGCCCGACGTTGCCCGGCGTCACGCGGCTCACCGGGGCGGGGCTCTGGAACAGGCCCAGGTCGTGGTCGTTCGCCGAGTCCGGCGCCTGCAGGAACGCCGCACCGGGGAACCCGCCCGGCAGTGCCTTGAACCCGAGCACATCCTGGTAGAAGGCCAGGCTGCGCTGCAGGTCCGACACGAACAGGACGGCGTGGTTGAGTCGCTCGATCGCCAACGCGGTCAGCCTCCGAAGTCGTAGGTGACGCCGGTGAGTTGCTCCGACGCCGACCACAATTGTCGCGCAACGCTCCGGTCGTGCGACTTCCGGTTCGACGAAACCACTTTCGGGTAGCCCCGCGTCTCGAACATCGACGACGGACCGAGGTAGCTGCCGCCGATCGCGTCGGGCACGGTCGCGGCGTACAGCATCGGCAGCGCGCCCATCTTCGCCGACTGCGCGATGAACGGATTGGCCAGCGCCATGACCCTGCTGGAGATCGACTCGGTGTGCGATTGCAGGTTCGTCGCGGCGTAACCGGGATGCGACGCCAACGCGCGTACCTGAGAACCCGACGCGGACAGCTTGCGCTGCAACTCGTATGTGAACAGCAGGTTCGCGAGCTTGGACTGCCCGTAGGCCGGCCAGCGCCGGTACGTTCGGCGTTCCCAGTTCAGGTCGTCGAGGTCGATACTGCCGATCTTGTGCATGGTGCTCGACATCGTCACGACACGATCGGTGACCTTGCCCAGCAGCAGGCCGGTGAGCGCGAAATGCCCCAGATGGTTGGTGCCGAACTGCATCTCGAACCCGTCGGCCGTGCGACCGAGCGGCACCGCCATCACGCCCGCGTTGTTGACGAGCACGTCGACCGCATCGACCGAGTCCGCGAACTCCCGCACGGACGCCAGGTCGGCGAGGTCGAGGCGGCGCACCTGCGCCCGCTCCCCCAACGGCGCCGCGACGGCCTTGCCCTTGTCGACGTTGCGGCAGGCCAGGATCACGTGCGCGCCGGCCTTCACGAGCGCCTTCGCCGCCTCGGCCCCCAGCCCACTGTTAGCACCCGTCACGACGAACGTCCGGCCGCTCTGATCGACGATGTCCCCTGCATCCCATGTGGTCATGGCCACAGACTACGGAAACCTGGTCGGCGGAAGTGTCGATGCGCGCAAGACGTCTTCACCACGCGTTCAACGCGTTCAGGATCTGTGGTCGCGCCTGCCACAGCTCGCCCGACCAGTACGGCCACGCATGGGTACCGGTGCCGCGGAACTGAAAGTTCGCGGGAATGCCCAGGGTGTGCAGACGAAACTCGAATGCCCGCGTGGTGACCATGGACAGGAACTCGAGGCCCATCGCCATCGTCGTGTTCCAGTAGCCGACCAGGTCGGTGGGTCGGTCGTACACGCCCGGTATCCCGTTGCCGGCGGACACGTACATCGACAGGCCCTGCAGTTGCGGCGCCGAGACGAACGGATCGTTGCGCATCCACGCCGGATCCCACGGGAAGCCCCACATCGAGTCGGCGTTGTAGCGGCCCGCGTCGTACATCGCAATCCGAATCGCCTCGCGCATGCCCGGCGCCGTCGTATTCAGATAGCCCGACAGCGAGCCGGCGAATCGGAACTGGTCACGATGGTAGGCGGCGAGCGTCATTGCGGCCGTTCCCCCCATCGACAATCCGACGACTCCGGTATTCGTGCGGTCCACACCGAAATTGGCCAGATAGTCGGGCAGTTCGCGAGTAAGAAACGTCTCCCATTTGTAGGTGATCGGCTGAGCATTGAAATTGCTGGGGTTGTACCAGTCCGAATAGAAGCTGGCTTCGCCGCCCACAGGCATGACGAGAGTGACGTTGTCCAGCGCGAACTGCTCCATCGCATTGGTCTCGAAGCTCCACGCGTTGCGGTCGTTGCGTGCCCGCATGCCGTCGAGTAGATACAGCGAGGCGCTACCGCCGCGCGCGGCCCACTGGACCTGAACCTTGATGTCCCCCATCGACGAAGGGACCCACAGCTCCTGATAGCCACCTCGCGCTACCTGGCGAGCGGTCCCCGCGGAAGCCCCGGGCGCAGCCGCCAACACGCAGCCCGCACACGTGATCAACGCGACGAGAACCGCCATCAGTCGATGTCGCCATGCCGTCGCCCAATTTCCGGAGTAGTACATCGAACCGCTTCCTGCCACCTGCCGTCGACCTCGACGAACAACGAACACAACCCTCTGTTGATCAGCTGCACACGAGCAGTCGTTAGCAGAACGAAATGTGGCAAAACTCTCTCTCGGACAATTCTTGAGAGTTCTCTGAGAGTTTCGGATGGTTCACAGATTTCGTGGTAGTCGATTTCCGGAACCACGATATGCGCCGCGATCAGCAGAAATGGCGACCCCGCCCGGTCGGCGGCCCGCGCACCACGACGAAGAAGCGCGGCCACGCGCGTCGTGGGTGGCCGCCTCGCCCCGCGAAACGGACCGCGCGGGTTGTTGACCAAGGACGCCGGCAGCGCAGCCCGGCGACGCGTCGAAGAGAAGGGCAGCGCCACCACCCACCCCTCAAGAGTGGCGGACGCCGCAACTTACCGAAGGGTAAGGTAAGAAGGTGCGCACGTCAACGCCCTGCACACGACCCGTCGCGAGCCGGGGCCGGTACCGTCGACACGTGCCCGCCGCTCCCCTGCCCGTCCGCGACGGACTGAATCCCACCCGACTGCGCCTACCCGACGACGGCGCGTGGCCCACCGCGCTCGGGTACCTACTGTCGCGGTTTCCCGGCGACGCGAAGAGGTTGCAGGAGAAGGTGGATGCGGGTGAGGTGGTCGACGAGCACGGCACGCCGATCGACGCCGTCACCGCGTACCGGCCCCGCGCGTTCCTCTACCTCTACCGCGACCCACCGGCCGAGAAGCGCGTCCCGTTCGAGGTGGACGTCCTGCACCGTGACCAGGACCTGCTCGTGGTCGACAAGCCGCACTTCCTCGCGAGCACCCCGCGCGGCGCGTACGTAGTCGAGTCGGCCCTGGTCCGGTTGCGCCGCGAACTCGATCTACCCGAACTGACACCCGCGCACCGACTGGACCGGATCACCGCCGGGGTGCTGCTGTTCACGGTGCGCCGCGAGGCACGGCGCGCGTACCAGTCACTCTTCGACGAACGCCGGGCGACAAAGGTGTACGAGGCGCTCGCACGGCACGATCCGTCCCTGCACCTGCCGGTCACGGTACGGAGCCGAATCATCAAGGAGCGCGGCGTACTACAGGCGCGCGAGGTGGACGGCGAGCCGAATGCGGAGAGTCGCATCGAACTGCTCGACGTCCGCGACGGCGTGGGCCACTACCGGCTGCTGCCACGCACCGGCAAGACCCATCAGTTGCGCCTGCACATGTGCTCGCTCGGCGTCCCGATCATCGGCGACAACTTCTATCCGCGCTTCTACGACGTGGCCTCCGACGACTATTCCGACCCGTTGCGCCTGCTCGCACGCAGTCTCGAGTTCGACGATCCCTACACCGGCGTCCGCCGCCGCTTCGAGAGCCGGCGCACGCTCACCGTTTGACGTTCCGGTCCGGGATTTCCCATTGCCCGGGCGAATCAGACCACTCGAAACCAAGCAAGTGCTAGGTTGCCTGACATCTCGCAAGGAACGACGCCAGCAGGGAGCACACCAGTGAGCACCACATCCTCGAGTTCGACGACGACCACCGCCCTCGTCACGGGCGGCACCGGCGGGATCGGCGCCGCGATCGTCCGCCGACTCGCAGCCGAGGGACACAACGTCGTCCTGACCTACCGATCCAACGCCGACGCCGCCGCCAAGTTGGTCACCGAGGTCGAGGAACTCGGCGTCCGTGCCGCAGCGCACTCGGTCGACCTCACCGACGTCCGGCAGCTGGGCGACCTCGTCGCCGCGATCACCGCAGACTTCGGCGACCTGTCGATCCTGGTCCATGCGGCCGGTCCGCACGTGCCGATGGTGCACCTGTCGAAGGTCGAGCCGTCCACGTACGCTGCGCATCTCACCGACGAGGCGACCGCGTTCTTCACCGTCGTGCAGGCCTGCCTGCCGGCGCTGCGCGAGGCGTCGGGCTCGGTTGTCGCCGTCACCACCGCCGCCACCGACCGCTACCCCGTTCGGGACGGGCTGTCGGCGGGAACCAAGGGCGCCGTCGAGGCGCTGGTGCGCGGCTTCGCCGCCGAGGAGGGGCGCTTCGGCGTCCGCTTCAACGCGGTCGGCCCGGGCATGCTCACCGACGGCATGGCCGAACGGCTCATCAGCTCCCAGAGCCTGGACCAGCGGGCACTCGACGTCACGATGAGCCGGATCCCACTGCAGAAGTTCGGGACCGCGGTCGACATCGCCGAAGCCGTCTGTTTCCTCGCGAGCCCCAAGGCCGGTTTCGTGACGGGCCAGAAGCTCAACGTCGACGGCGGCTACACCGTCTGAGCCGTCCCCGACCGGCTCGGGATCACGGCAGCAGCAACCGCGCCGAGATCTCGAGCCTGTCGGCGATGTGCCCGTACGAGTCGTACCCCATCCCGGCCCGCAGCAACGCGCCCGCGTACAGCATTTCGAGCGCCTCGAGGAGGTCGTCGTCGGGTTCGTCGCCCATCGCGTGGAGCAGTCGCTTACGGATCTCGAGTCCGATGCGCGCCCGCAGGTGCACGACGTCGGGGTCACGGCCCAGCAGCGCGGTCGTGACGGCGGCCGCGAGTTCGGGCTCGTCGGAGACCAGCAGTGCGACGCTGCGCAGCACCTCGACGATGCGGGTGGTCCGGTCGTCGGAGACCGGCTCGTCGGCCGGCATCGCCGCCAGCCGGCGCCAGAACACCTCCGCGACCAGGTGTTCCTTCGAGGAGAAGTAGGTGTAGGCCGTGGCCGGCGCCACCCCGGCCTGCTTCGCCACCAAACGAACGGTCAATCCGGCGAACCCGTTCTCGCGTAACACCTCCACGGCGCAGCGAGTCAGCCGAGACACCGTCTCGGCCTGCTTGGTCGTCAGCCGACGACGGGTCGATTCGAAATCGCCAGACACATGTCCGGAGGCTACGCGAGCCGCCCACCTCGTGCCACGACGGCCCCCGCCCGGCGCCCCGAGTACACGCAGTCGGCGATGGACAGGCCGCTGACGTAGGACTGCGAGCACACCCCGACCGCGGTGCGTCCGGCCGCGTACAGACCGGGGATCGGAGCGCCGTCCACCCCGGTCACCGCCCCGGTCCACTCGTCGACCGTCAGGCCACCGAGCGTGAGCACCGGGCACGGGAACCCGGCCTGCACCCGGATCGAGCAGTCGAACGCGTAGAACGGGCCGTCGACCAGTGGCGTGACGTGAGCGGGATCCTTGCCCATCGCATCGGGCACCCCGGCCCGACGGTCCGCGTTGTACCGCTCGAGCGTCCGCGCCAAGCCCGCCGGATCGATGCCGGTACGGCGGGCGAGCTCCTCGGCAGTCGCACCCTTCTTGTGGCCCACGGTGTACAGGTACGTCGTCTGCAGACGCTGGAACCACAGCGTCTGTTCGGGGACCTGACGTTTCGCGTCGGCGAGGACGCGCGAGTCGACGACGAGATACGCGGCGACATCGGTCTGCTCGGCGATGTGCTCGCCGATCTTCGCGCCGTAGAACAGTTCGTTGCAGATGCGCTCGCCCTCCTTGTTGACGAGCACGCCCTCGGTCATCGCGATCGGCGGATTGAAGAAGCGCCACGCCGACACCCGTTCCATGCGGTCGGTGGCACCGCCGGCGGACTGCCCCAGCCGGATACCGCTGCCGTCGTCGCCGATCGTGCCCAGCCCGGTCCCACCGAGATAGCGCGGCGCGTACTCGCCGAGCATCTCCCGATCGAAGACGAATCCCCCGGCGGCGAGGATGACACCCTTGCGCGCCCGGTACCGGCGCACCACCGAGTGCCCGTCCTCGATCCGACGGATGGGGCCGTCCATCAGGCGACCGACCGGGCGGTAGTAGAGGTTCCACTTGCGGTTGAGCGACCCGAGCATGCGGTGCAGGACGCGGCGCCCCCGAGCCCGCGGATCCACCTCGCGGCACTCGACGCCGATCACCGTCCCGGCGTCGTCGGTGATCAGCGACGTCACCGTGGTCTGGCAGCGGACGTCGATACCCCGGCGCTTGCGGGCCGACTTCGCCATCGCCGAGAAGAACACCTTGCCCGACGTGCCCTTGCCCTTGGTCCGGTGACCGCGCGGGGCCGGGGTCGCCGCGTCCTTGTACGGCGGCGCCAGTTCGTTGCCCGAGTAGTACAGGTAGTACTCGTTGGTGGGATATGACGTCTTCCGTGGCGCCATGCTGCCCTCGAACGGCACCCCCAGGCGCTCGAGCCACTGCAGGTTCTCGACACTGCGCTCACAGAAGTCTTCGAGCAGATCGTCGGAGACCACGCCTGCCGTCTCGAGCTTCAGGTAGTCGAACATCGCCGACGGGGTGTCGTCGAAGCCGGCCTCCTTCTGCTGCGCAGTTCCACCGCCCGCGTAGTAGATGCCGCCGCTGATCGCGGTCGCCCCACCGCCCTGGAACCTCTCCACCACCAACACATCGGCACCCAGGTCGGCGGCCTCGATGGCGGCACTGGCACCGGCCGCGCCGAAGCCGACCACCACGACGTCCGCCTCGCCGTCCCACTTCTCGGATCCACCGTACGACTGCATGTTTCGCCTCCCACTGATTCTGCGACCCGGGGATCACACCCACGCGTCGTGGATGTCCCGGCCTAGTTCGTTGCGCCCGAACAACACCAGCGGCTGGTACGGGTCGTTGATCACGTGAGCCCGTCCTGCATGGGCATCGCGCCAGAAACGCTGGATCGGGGCATCGGTACGCAGGGCACCCCCACCGGCGTGGTCGAAAAGACGATCGATCGCGCCGACGGCCATGCTCGACGCACTCACCTGGTCGCGGCGGGCCTTGACCCGCAACGACACCGGAATGCGGACGTCGGCGTGCGCGAAGTCCAGCATCTCGGAGAAGTTGCGCTCCAACTGCATCCAAGCCAGTTCGATGTCGCGCGCCGACTCGGCCAGCGCGGCCTGCATGAACTGATCGTCCGTGAACCGCAACGGACTCACCGCAGCGGTTCGGCCGGTCTGGTACGCGGTGAACGCGGAGTAGGCTCCGTCGGCCATCCCGACGATCGGCGCAGTGATCGTCGTCGAGAAGACCGCGGAGAACGGCAGGCGGTAGAGCGGCGCCGTGTTGACCGCCTGACCGGGACCGGCGCACTGCACCGTGGACGTGAAACTCAACGTCCGGTAGTCCGGAACGAAGACGTCCTCGACCACGAGGTCGTTGCTGCCGGTGCCGCGCAATCCCACGGTGTGCCAGACGTCGTCGATGCGATAGTCCCGGGCCGGGATCAGAAAGGTACGGAAATCGATGGGGTCGCCGGCGTCGTCGACGACCAGACCGCCGACGAGCACCCAGTCGGCGTGGGCCGATCCGGACGAGTAACTCCACCGGCCCGAGAAGAAGAATCCGCCGTCGGACGCGATCGCCCGCCCCATCGGCGCGTATGCCGACGACATCAGTGTGTCCGGATTCGCTCCCCACACGTCTCGCTGGGCCCGCACGTCGAACAGCGCCAACTGCCAGGGATGCACGCCGACGACCGACGCCACCCACCCCGTCGATCCGCACGCGCCGGCGAGAGATCGCACCGCGGCGTAGTAGTCGCGGGGATCCGCCTCGAATCCGCCGAACGCGTGGGGCTGGAGCAGACGGAAATAGCCGATCTCGGTGAGCCTGGCGATCACTTCCGTGGAGATCTGCCGGTCCCGCTCGACCTGGCCGGCGCGGTCGCGCAGCATCGGCAACAGGTCTCTGATGTCGTCGAAGACGTCGACGACCTGCCGATCACCCATCGCACCCCTGTCCGCGCCGAGGGCACCCTCCACGGCCGCATCCGAACCGACCGAACACTCGGGCGATCACCTCCATCGGGGTGAGGGTAGAACAGGGTGCAGAGTTTGTCGACGATCTACGGTAAACACGGAGGCCAGGACGCCGAAAGGGCCGGGCGCCGAAACTGGAATCTGTTCCAGTTCTGGAGGCGGTGGGATCGCCGAGCGAGCGTCAGGCGTAGTCGGCGAGCACCAGACGAATTACGTCCTCGACGTTTCGCACGGCCTGCGCGTAGCTGATGCGGCCCGCCGTCCAGAAGGACAGCGCCGCGAGCATCGTCCCGTCGACGGCCAGGATCGCAACCCGGGACACATGGTCGGGAACCCCGTCCATGAGGGCGAATGTCGCGGCGTGGTTCACGTGCGCGCGCCGCTGCATCGACTGCCGGACGTAGGGGTCGGACGACGCCGTCAACTCCAGGTCGAGCCGAGCAAAGTTCGGGCCCCTCTGAAATGCCCTCAACTGGCGGCGGTACAGCGCGAGCACCCGTTCACACACACTGCGATCGTCGGACTCGCCGGAGGCGACCGCCCGGGCGCGTTCGACCTCGAGCTTGCGGGACAGCCTGTCGTTCCAGGCCTCCATCGAGGCCGCCATCAGGTGTTCCTTCGTGGGGAAATAGCGATACAGCGTCCCCAGCGCGACGCCGGACCGCTCGGACACCTCCCGCATCTGGATCCGGTCGGGCTCCGTCTCCTGCAGGAGGTCGATCACCGCCTCGGTGAGGGCCGCCCGCCGCCCCCGCTGGCGCGCCGTCATCCCCTCCGTCGACATCGGAGCGCCACAGTCACCTCGCACCGCGCCACGATAACGCAGCCATCGGAAGTATTTGAAACATCGTTCTCACTTCTCGTGAAAGACGTACCATGGAAATATCTTTCGGAGCCACCCCGTACTCACGGGTAGCGCTCCACGGTGGGGGTCAATCGCCCCGCTCGGCTTGTTGCACAGCCCCGCGGTGGGTATAACGAATGGACCGGTAGGCGATCGCGCCGGGGATTGGAGGAGCCGTGACCGTCATCGACGACGAAGTGAGGGCCGCGGTCGCGGACGTCCCCCCGACGATGGCCGAGCGGATCACGCTGATCCTCGACCAGTTCGACGGCGCCGGCACCCGGCTCACCGCGGAGGATCTCGTCCAGCTCACGAGCATCCCGCGATCGACCACCCACCGCATCCTCGACCAGTTGACACAGTTGAACTGGCTGAGGCACAACCGGACGGGTTACCGCCTGGGGTGGCGGGCGATCGCCCTGGGACGCAGCAACGAGCGCGACGAACTGCGCGCTGCAGCCGCCCCGCATCTGCATCAGTTGCACCTTCACACCCGTATGATCACGCACCTGTCGGTTCTCGACGGCCGCGACGTCGTGTGGCTGGACAAACTCGGCGGCCGCTGCGCCGACACGATCGCCACGCGGGTCGGCGGGCGCAGCCGGGCCGACCTCACCAGCGAGGGCAGGGCAATGTTGTCCCTGTTGCCCCCGGAACACGTCGACGTGCTGTACGGCGACATCCTCTCGACGGAGCCTCTTCGCGAACTACACGGACGCATCGGCGTCATCCGCACCCGCTACGGCCGCACGTGGGAGACCGACGCGCAAGGGGTGTCGTCGGTGAGCGCCGCCCTGCTCACCGGCGAATCCGATCATGTTCAGCTCAGCTGCATCTCACTGCGCGGGCGGGTCCATCAGAATCAACTGCAGGGTGCGATTCCGCTGCTCGCGGCGACGGTCCGACGGGTGGCCGAGCGGATCGCGGAAGACTGACGGGCAGACCCGTTCACCCGGGGACCTCCGTCGGGGACGAGACGGGCCCGGAAAGCACGAAGTCCCTGGCACCCGAAGGTGACCAGGGACTGGATCGCACTGCATTGTCGACAACACTGGATTGTCGCCAATTCAGAAAGCGACCCTGACGGGACTCGAACCCGCGACCTCCGCCGTGACAGGGCGGCGCGCTAACCAACTGCGCCACAGGGCCTTGCTGTGCTCCTCGCGGAGCGGTACTGCATTTTCACCGAAGTCCGAGGACCTCACGTGGTGGCCAGAGCCGGGATCGAACCGGCGACCTTCCGCTTTTCAGGCGGACGCTCGTACCAACTGAGCTACCTGGCCGTACGGCACCCGAACCGAATGCCTATCGCGCTCCATCGTTTCCGATGGAACAAGCGACCCTGACGGGACTCGAACCCGCGACCTCCGCCGTGACAGGGCGGCGCGCTAACCAACTGCGCCACAGGGCCTTGCTGTTACTGCTATTCAACTGTACTTCCCCAGCTGATGGGTGAAGCGTACCCCCTACGGGATTCGAACCCGCGCTACCGCCTTGAAAGGGCGGCGTCCTAGGCCGCTAGACGAAGGGGGCCCGCCGGATTGCTCCGACCAGTACCTCCAACGGCGTTCCGTTGGGAGCTTGGATAGCTTAGGGCACCGATTTCGCAATCCACAAATCGCCTGATCAAACCGCGCAAACGCCAGGTTGTCACGCCTCCGTGGACACGGGGACCTCGGCCGGCCACCCGTTGGCCCGCCAGTTCGCGAGCCACTCGTCCGACGCCATCCCCGCCAGCACCACCTCGAGCGATTCCTCGAAGCGGGCACGCAGGTCCACCTCGCTCGAGGTCAGATCCGACATGTAGCGCTGCCCGGCGAGGCTGGCCGCGAGCACGCGGGTGAACTTGTCGGTGTCGACCCCGTCCCGGACCAACCCCTCACGCTGCGCCCGTGCGATCAGGTCGCGAGCCGAGGACCCCCACACCCGTGCGCCACCGTTCTGCACGTCCGCATAGAACTCCGGCTCGATGATCAATCGGAACTCGGCCCGCACGATGGGGTCCGTCAGGAACATCTGCGCCACCTGGTCGATGAGCCCGTGCAGGATCTCGAATGGATCGAGGTCGGTGCGGGACGTCCACCGATCGGTGGTCTCCTTGAATTTCTCGAGCGCGGCAGCGAGAACCGCGCGCCCGAGCTCCTCCTTCGATTCGAAGTGGAAGTACATCGCACCCTTGGTCGCGTTGGATCCTTCCAGGATCGCGTTGACCGAAGCTGCCGCGTAACCGCGCTTCCCGAACTCGACTGCAGCCGCTTCCACGATCGCAGCGCGGGTCCGCCGCGCACGTTCCTGTTGACGTGCCATGCGCTACTCGCCTCCGAAAGCCGTAACGCTCGCCGGCCTGCCGACGAGCTGCCACCCGCCCGAAAACCAGACTAGTCCGCTTGTCGGTGGGGCCGAAACCGTAAACCCTGAACAGGCGGTTTGCGCTCTTCGTCCATAAACACACCAAGTGGTATCCTTTTTCCGGCTCGGGTGTGCCGCAGGGGGTGCGCACCCGAGCCTTCAACTACAGCCATCCCCGGCGTTTGAAGCTCGCCCACAGTCCGGTGGCCAAACCCAGCAGGAGCACCGTGCTGAGCCAGAAGCCCAGCGGCTCGGAGTAGCCGGGAAACGGAATGTTCTGGCCGAAGTAGCCGGTCACCCCGGTGGGAATCGCGATGATCGCCGCCCACGCGGTGAGCTTCTTCATGATCTCGTTCAGCGCGTTGCCCTGCATCGCCAGACTCGTCGAGAGAATCGACTCGATCGTGTCCCGCAACCCGTCGATCCGCTCCGTCGCCCGCAGCGCGTGGTCGTAGACGTCCTGGTAGTACGGCACGATCTCGGCAGACGACGCATGTACGCCGGCGCGCAACAACGCACTCAGCGCCTGGTTCATCGGCAACACGACCCGCGACATCGCCACCACGTCCTTGCGCAGCGAGAAGCTCTGCAGCTGGATCGACCTGACGGACTCCGACCCGTCCAGCAACTCGTCCTCGACTGCCTGGATCCGTTCGTCGACGTCGTCCAACGCGTCGAAGTAGCCGTCGACCAACTGGTCGAGCAGCGCGTGGACGAGGAATCCGACGCCGTGCTCACTGAGCGAACCCAAGTCGTCCCAGGCGTCGAGCAGGGGGTCCACGGGAAACCCGTCGTCGGAGCGGATCGTGATCAGCGCGCGGGCGAGGATGAACGCCGCGACCCGCGTCGAGCCCAGTTCGCCGGAATCCGGATCGACACGGAGCGCGCGGGCATGCAACAGACTGTGATCGCGATAGCGCACCAGGCGGGGTCGCTGACTACCCGACGCGGCGTTCTCGAGAGCGAGGGGATGCAGTTCGATCTCGCCGCCGACCAACGGCGCCAGCGCAACCAGATCCGCCAGGGTCGGCGCCGAGAGATCCACCCAAATCACGGTGTCCGAGTCGGCACGGTGGACCGCAACCTCCTCCAGCGGTATGTCGGACGCGATCAGTACGCCGCCCCGATACACCCGGCTTCGGTGCTTGCAGGTCACCTGCAGATCCTGCGTCACTCCCGCGATCTCGCGCGCCGCCTCGTCCGTCGTCTCGTCCACACCTTCGATCCTCGCCCACGTCGACGTCGAGCGCGCGCCCCCTCATCACCGAACGTTCTCTCCGGATACCGTTCACACGTTTGTTCAGTGCCCCACGGTTCATTCCGGGCGAACGAACCTTCACGAGAAAAATTGAATGGAAACTGTTTACCCTCTCGCTCGCGCCGGGGAGCGTCTTCGGTTCCGAATCGTGATCGGGTGGCCCGACCACATGTGCGGGCGGCCCGCTCGCATTTTCCGTGCCCGATTTCCCGTTGCGCCGCAGGCCTGTGAACGGGTGGCAACTCATGCGAACGATCCGTGCGAAACCCACTCGAGCAGGTTCGCACGGATCGTTTCCGCCCCTCGGCGGTCAGCACGTTTCGATCCGTCCAGACTGCGGAATCGCATTGCGCTGGAAGAGTTCCCCCTACACCGGCGGAGTCGCCGTGCTGCCACCGAAGGTGCTGCCGCTGATGTTGCTGCCACTGTTCGCAGACCCGAACGTCACGTCGGAACTGAAGGCATTTCCATTGAACAGATTGAAGATCAGGTCGAAGATGCTGCCCATTCGAGCCTCCTGAATTGGAATTCCGTGAATGATGACGACGTCACAGTAACAGTGGAACAGACCTGCCGTTGTGTTCTTCAATAACGGATCGATAAATGCACCAACCGCCACTCGCGAACTCAGGAATCAACTGTTTCAACAATACCTGCAAAATGGACTTTCTCACCATTGCGGATATACGTCCGGATCCCCTCCTCGCCACGAGCACGAAGGGGTGCGACGGCGGCTCGCGGCGGGGAGTCGAGCGAGCCCCACACTGGAGGAAACGCGTCAGCGGCCCGCTCCGAAGTTAAACGGGCCGCTGAACGGCGGCGGAGTGAACCGCCTGCACGTGCCCCCAGTAGGGCTCGAACCACGACCACCCCTCCGACCGGAGCGGCAGGAACGCCGGCGGGAAGCACCCGATTCCTCGGGATAGCCGCCAACGTCCCTAACGATGCCGGCGCGCGGGTGGTGGTTCCCAGCGAATGCGACCCGCCCCGGCGAACACATCCAATTCGAAGTCGGTCAGCCAAATCATAGGGAAGGCGATGCGGCGAGCCGGGATTCAACGCACAGCCCACGGCCTACGGCACTGGTACGGCACGACGCTCCTCGACGACGGAGCCGACCTCCGCGTCGTCCAGGAACTGCTGCGCCACGCGTCGCTGTCGACGACGCAGATCTACACGAAGGTTCCCGACGGCCGGCGGAGGACTGCGGTCGAGGCACTGGATCCGTGGAGGGCAATCGCGTAGTCCTACTGATGCCCCACCGAGGACCTGCTCCCGCCTGATGCCCCACCGAGGACCTGCTCCCGCGCCCGATCACCCGGAATCGGTGTGATCATCGCGCCGTTTGGGGTTCCTTTGTGTTCCGTCAGCCCTGACCTGCTTGAACGCGCGCCACGGTATACGACTTCTCATCACGGGTGAGCAGCGCGCTGATTCTGCCGAACTGGTCAATCAGGTGGGGGTCAGCGAGGGGGCGATTGTCGAACGCTGCGGATGAGACGTCGAGCCCGGCGACTTCGAGCAACGTGAGCGCCATCGCCGCGATTGGCTCGCTGGCCCCGCTCTTTCGAAAGCGGTACCAGCACGTTAGTCCGCACATTGCAGCGAGGAGGACGTCGGCGGTCTCCTCGTCTCGGTGGATGTGCGCTGTTTCCCATGCGGCGATCCAATCGCCGAGAGTGTCGATCTCGACGCGTACTGGGTCAGCGCAGGCCAGACAGAGTGCGCGGCTGGCGGCGGGAAGAAGTTCGGTCTCGGCCGCGTCGGTCAGGCCGTCCAATTGTGTCAGGCAGCGAACTGCATGAACCGCCAGGTTCCGGCGTTGTTCGACGGAGGCGTTGTCCACCAACCGACGGATGACGCGTTCGACGTCACTGTGTCGCAATCGTCGTCGGCTACCTGGAAGATACGTGCTCGACGGTACGAGGTGGAACACGTGGGACCGCATGCTGTCAGTCGGAATGTGCGACTGCGTAGTGCTCGAGAACGGTCCGGGGGAGGCGCGATTTTCGGGGCAGTGGGTAGCCCTTCTCGTGCGCCCATCGGCGTACGACGGGCACACCGCTTTCGGGCACCAGCTCCGTTGCCCACCGCTTGTGGCCGCCGACGCGGCGGGCACGGCGGATGTAGCCGGCGAGAACATCACGCAGCTCTTTCGCGTTCTCGTCCCGTAAGTCGATGGAGTAGGCCTCCCCGTCCACGGAGAACTCGATCGTTTCTCCCCCAGCTTCGATCTTCCGTCCATCGAGATCGTCGATCGTTTCCACCAAGATTCTGCACACCGCAGCTACCCCCCTGTTGCTGAATGCTGTTGGGGCCGACACGGATACCGTGTCGGCCCCAACATCGGGTCCGTCAGTGTGCCGTCGCCGCCCGGTCCGGCCGACTCGAAGTCGTCACCGCATGCGGGGGACAACTCGTCATCGGGCGTGGGGCCTCGTTCCTCGGTGGCGCCGGTCAGGCTCCGCCGCTAGCTGAGTTCAGGCTCGACCAACCGGCACCTTCCATAGACGCGGTGAGCAAACCGACCATGGTGACGTTGCCGAGTCCGAGCAGCATATCCAAGAAGCCGTCGAAGTAATCGCTGGACATTCAGTGTCTCCTTACGACAAATCCTTGAGGAAATTGAATAAAAGCTGGCTGGACCCGACACCAGTGGGGGTGTCGTTCCCGAACCAGGACCCGGCTCCGACGATGAGCAGGTCCATGAAGAAGTCTTGCAGCGACATCACACGTTCACCCTTCTGTTGATTTCTGCACTCACACGTTCACGCCCAGAGACAGCGACACGGCTCGACCGATCAAGGCCGAGTACAGCGTCGGAATCATCTGGGTGACGGTCTGCCCCAGCGAGGCGGTGGCTTCGGCGATGGAAAGCAACGTATTACTCCGTTCCGGTCGAGGACGAGTCCATGGACATCGCGTTCAGTCCGTCCAGGGAGCCTCCGAGAATCGGGGCGAGTCCTGTGACGAATGTTCGCAGGGCAGTGAAGAAATCAACGGACATGCGGTAACCATTCTCTTGATCTTGCGGGTGGACGATTCTCCGTCGAATCGGCGGGTCCGCAACGTGTGCGACGGGCCCGCCGGTTCGACAAGGATCTGCCACCACCAGGTGGTGACGCCGGGGTGTGTCTAGCGGACGATGTGGAACTGGTCTGCCGACTGCGTGATGAACGGGACGATGGACGTGTACAGGTGGTCGAAGAAGTCGGACTCGTAGATTCCGGCGGTTTCCCACTGGTTCGCCGGCGTGGTGCCGCTACCCGGCGTCTCGAGCTTGACGTAACCGCCGCTGGTCACAGTGGAGACGAGAGCTGAGGTGCCCTGGATGCAGTAGCGGCCGTTGGCGTCGGTGGTGGTGCTGTAGTCGGTGACCTTGGTGCCGCCCGAGTTGTACAGCGTGCCCTTGACCGTCGCTCCGGAGACGCCGGTCGCCGCGCTCGGCGGTGCCGCGTTGGCCACCCAGGAACCGCCCGTGTAGACGGTGCCACACATCTGGTAGTTCGCCGTGGGAACCGCGTTCAACGCGGGGGCGGCATTGGCAACGCCAGTGCCGAGGAACGCCATTGCTGCTGCACCCGCGATCGCACCTGCGGCCGACAGCTTTGTCTTCACCTGCATGCTCGCCCTTCGTTCGGGTTGATGGCCCTCGTGGAGAAAGCTGTTGCATCACATCGCTGCCGGGCCCGATACAGCATCGTGATGCGGATCACGCTAGATCACGAGAAATGAAACTTGTGGCAAATTCGTAAATCTACCGGGCAGTAGGTTTTCCGAATTCATACAGGGTCGAGTTAAGTGCGCTCGTGCTATCAAACGCTCGACAGGCAGCCGCACGGAGTCTCAGTCGAAACACTCAAGACCACCTGCACGAATGCGAACTTTCGGAAGCGGGAAAACCGCAGCGCACTCGATTCTTTACTTTTGTACTGCAGTGCAAAGATGAAGAATGGAGCGAGTCGCGATACGAGGACTCGGAGAGCTGCACCCTTGGTTGATGTCGTGGCTGCTGTTTCGAGTCGATGCGATGGCGCGCTCGACGGCTCGACGATCCTGGCGAAGTCCTCCTACCGCACGTTGCCGGTGACCCTCTGCAGCCTACGCAGTGACCGACGCTCAGTACCGTCGTGTGAACCCGCCGGATGGCATCGAACGCGGACTCATCGTCGTCGAACAGGGAGTCCGCTCGTCGCACACCACCAGCAGTAGTCGACGCGGTAGTGATATCCGCCGCCGAGTCACCCTCGTCTCCTACGGTGTGATCGCCAGATTCACCAACCGAAGCAGATGTCATGACCTGGAGCGTCTATCGCGGACGCGGGCAGTTGCTCGCATTCGTGCTCGCATTCGTGAACGAGACAGGCCCGGCCCGGGATGTCGAAATGAGACTGCAGGGCGTCGCAGTCGGCGGTAGGTCTGGAAGCCGCGATTGGACGGCGAAGCGTCCGCTCATGGAGCAGGGTGACGCCGTCACTTCGGCCACCCCTGATGGCGATCGACTCGAGCAGACTGTGGATCGCCTACCACCATGACCGCCCGAGGCAACAGAGTGACCGCTACCGAGAGAATGTTGACGTGAGCCCTCCGTCACCTCCTCGGCGATCAAGAACGAAAACTCTGCACCATCGACAACGAGCCAGCTTTCGGCGTGGTCGACGAGGATTTCGTCCAGGGAGGGAGACGGACCGGACGAAGCCACGGGACGTTGTTGCCATCGCGAAGCGTGTCGAACTTCTCACCCGCATCCCGGCCGGATGATCCTCGGCATACAAGAAACCCCCGCCGGACCCAAGGGGCCAGACGGGGGTCGAGCGGTGCCCCCAGTAGGGCTCGAACCTACGACCTGCGGATTAAAAGAGCGATCTCGGTATCCGAGTCAGAGTGAGTGAGCGTGCGTAAATCGCACCTCTACCAGCAAACTCTCGCCAACTTCCTCGCCCTCACTGCAGTCTCTGCGAGTGTCTGAATGTGCCCCTAGTTGGCACGTTTCTTGGCACGGCCGGCGGGCGGGTCACCGAGTGCCGCCCGAACCGCATCCCACTGCGTGGGCGCCAGGTGCGCGTAGCGCTCCGTCGTCTTCACGGACTCGTGCCCCAGAAGGTTCTTCAGTTCGTAGATCGAGACGCCGTCCTGCACCAGCCATGAGGCGTAGGTGTGCCTGAGATCGTGGATACGTGCGGGGGCGATGGGCTCCTGGCCACGCTTCGTGCGGACGACACTAGCGAGTGCGAACGCGTCGTTCCATCGTGACCGTAGATGCTTCTCCCCCAGCGGCCCGTGGCCGCGGCGGGCCGGCAGCACCAGCCCGGACCGCGCGCGCACCTCTCGGTGGTACTCGACGTCCGGCGGCGATCCGGGACCTCGACCGCGCAGCTCCTTCTCGAGCAACTCCGCGAGGGAGCGGGATATCGGGACCGTCCGTTGCTGCCACGACTTCGGGGGCTTCATGGATCCGCCGACCGGATCCCATGACCGCGCGACGTGAATCGTTCGGCGCGACAGGTCGACGGATTCCCAGTGCAATCCGAGAGCCTCCCCGAGACGCAGCCCCGTTCCGACGAGCAGCTCGACAACGAGCCGATCGGCGTCGTCGAGTACCCCGGCCAGGTCAGCGACTTCATCGCGAGTGAGGTATCGATCGACGTTCTTGCCGCCCTTCGGGAGCTTCACCCCCTTGGCCGGGTTCGACGGGATCATGCGCGCGAACTCGGCAGCGCGGAGCGATGACGAGAGCAGGTGGAAGCACTTCTGAACCGATGATGCGGACAGTCCTGCGTCCTCGAGTTCGCGGAGCCACACCTGGATTCCGTGCCCCGTGATCTTGTTCAGCTTGACGTCGCCCCACTTCGGGTCCACATGCTTTGCGAGTCGGCCACGATCGCGTCCTGCGGTGCCAGCTGCGACTCGCCTGCCGGCTTCCCAGTGCGGCTTCCACTCGCCCCATGTCATCCGGGCCGCCTCGGCACTCGTGGGCTCGATGCGCTCGGAGTCCTCGGCGGCCTGCGCCTTGCCGAGTGCCATCTTCTGGTTGGGCCAGCTGCCGGCGGATCGGTGACGGCCGGCGCTGTCGACGTAGCGCGCCTGCCACTTGCCGGATGGGAGTTGTCTCACCGATGCCACGTCGTCCCCCTGTCTACTACGGCGCGTCGTTTGCTAGATGCTGGCGGTTGGTCTGGTTTCCCTTTATCATTCGAATACTTGTTCGAACGGGGAGGATCTACATGGCAGTACCGGACATTGACGAAGTCGTCACCGAGGCGAACACGCTCCGCGTCCGCGCGTCAGCTCTCCTCGGCGCCCTGCGCCGACTGGGCTGCGTCGAGCAGCACGCCGGGGTCGACGTCCAGGACCTTACAGATCGCGAATAGCTGAACGACGTCGACAGTCCTCTTCCCCGACTCGAGACGAACGATCGTTGTGTGCGAGATTCCGGACTGGTCCGCCAGCTCGTTCTGTGTAATACCCCGGCGCGCACGTGCGGCGCGTATCTCATTGCCGATGGCGTTACGAATGGCATCGCGGGTCGTATCCGTGTCCATGCGTTACAACATATGTCCATATGGACACAAGGGCAATCCCTTTGGGCGAACCTACGTCCCGTTCGGGCAAACGATACGCTTGTGATTTACCCTTGCAATTTGCCCGTTTGGGCAATAGAGTTGTCCGTATGGACAAGCTCAGCACCCGGATAGCGGAAGCAGTCCAAGCCGCTATCGATCAGGCCGGGGAGAACCTCCACTCGGTCGCGGTCAAGACCGGGATCCCAAGGACCACTCTAGGACACCGACTCAAGGCCACTCGACCTTTCGACGTCGACCAACTCGCCCTCATCGCCAACGCGCTCAATCGAGAAGTCAGCGAGTTCCTGCCGGAACGGGACGTGGGTTCGAAATGACCAGCGGCAGCCCGTGGATGACGGTCAAGGAGGCAGGCGAGTACATGCGCCGCCACCCGCAGACCGTCCTGCACCTTCTCCACACCGAACAGCTCGTCGGATTCCAGGCCGCCGGACGAAACGGCTCCTGGCGCATTCATCGCGACGATATCGACGAGTACATGCGAAACCCTAAGGCGCGCAAGCGTCGACGTCTGCGCACAGCGTAGACACTCCCCTGGCCTGATCTAGGCCGCTCCCGCATCACATCTTCACCCCACGCTCCCACGTGGGTCGCCCTTTCACACCTTCATAGCGTGATGTTTCGCCTGGTGAGCGCGTCAGCTCATACACCTGCCTCTGGTTTCAAGGTGCCGAACCCGTCGTATTCCATGCGGCGGAGACAACTCTGACGACCGATGCCACCAGGCCATTCCCGCCCCCTCGTTCGTGGGGCGGATGAAACGAGAAGGCCGCCAGCAGGTACCAGCTGCCGGCGGCCGATGTCCAACCAAACACCCAGAAGGAGGTAGACGTGTCAGATGCTACTGCACAACTCGTCCCCTTCCAGTACGAGAACGAGCGCGTACGTGTGCTCGACATCGACGGCGAACCCTGGTTCGTCCTGACCGATCTGTGTCGAGTCCTCGGACTCGGCACACCCTCCCGCGTCCGAGATCGCCTGGCGGAGGGGGTGAGTCAGACTCACACCCTTCAGACCTCGGGTGGTCCGCAGCAGATGATCCTCGTGTCGGAGCCCGGCATGTACGAGGTCGTGATCCGCTCGGACAAGCCGGAGGCCGCGCGCTTCCGGCGGTGGATCACCGCAGAGGTGCTGCCGACCATCCGCCGCACCGGCGCCTACGGGACGCCGGCACTCACCGGCCCCGAGCTGATGGCTCGCGCGCTCGTCGAAGCCAAGCAGGTCCTCGCAGCGAAGGACGCGACGATCGCGGAGCTCGCACCGAAGGCCGCGTACGTCAACGAGTTCGTCGCCGACGAAGACCTGATCCAGTTCCGTACTCTCGCGAACCAGCTGCAGATCGGCGAAGCCGCGCTCCGCGAAACCCTCATCGAGCACCGCTGGATCTACCGGGTCACCGGTAGCCGCTGGTCGAACTCGAAGGGCCGCAAGGAGACGATCCACCAGTACCGGGCGTTCGCTGAGAAGAAGTCGTACTTCCGGCTGCGGCCGCTGCACAAGGCGCCGCGTGTGAACGGCGAGGTGCAGCAGACGCTGCTGCTGACCCCGGCCGGCGCCGAGGCTGTCGCCCGGAATCTGGCCCGCTGGAACGAGGAGGCGGCATGAGTTGCATGGATGAGACTGCCGCCCGGCGACTGCGAGCTGCGGAAGAGATTCTCGCCGCGGACCGTGCGTGTGCGCGGCCACCCGAGCCGTCTGGTCCGCAGGTGCTTCCGATCAGCCCGGAGGCTATCGCAATCCTCGGTGCTCCGGTTGGTGCACTGCCGGCGCTGCTGATTCTGTCCCACGCCGAGGCGCGCGCCCTGGCCGCCGACATCATCGCGGCGACCACCTAGTCCACCGGTGGTGGCGGGCCCCGACTGGGGTTCCTGTTCGCGGTCCAGATGGCCGCACCCGCCTGCCACCACCGGCCCCACTTCTTTCGACGCGAAACCCCTGGATGGGTTGCTGCGCAGATGACTACACCCTGTGGAGGGTTCATGACGATCCAAGAGCTGTACGCCCGTATGGGCGTCGACTATCCGCCGACCGGCCGCGGCTGCCACCGCGACGGCATCCCCGTCTCGGTGTTCCAGGCGTTCCTCCTCGCCGAGGTGATGGCATGAGCGACATCGAGATCACGACTACTCCACGCGGATTCCATCGGTACGGAACCCCCGTCGCGACCACGTACGGGCACACCGTCGACGTCTACGAGTCCTCGGCGGCAAGCGGTCCGCACGTATGGCTGGCAGTCGAGTCGGGTGAGACAACTTCACCCGGTCATGTGCATCTCAACGAGGAGCAGGCGCGCGCCGTCGTCGCCCGGCTCCAGGCCTGGCTCGATGAGATCCCGGCGCGCTGGGGCGTTGCCCCTGACGGCGGTGGCGCATGACCGACACCGACCACAGCAACTTCTGGCCGGATCACATTGCAGCGCAGCAGCACGACGACGACGACGACCGGATCCTCGACACGGCCGACGAGTTTCGGTGTGACTGCCGGCGTCACGCGTGGACGACGCTCCTCGTCTGGTGCTGCGTGATCGGTGTGGTCGCGATGTTCGCCGCAATCGGCTGGGGTGCGCCATGACCGATCCGATCGAGCGCATCCGCTACGACGACCCCAACGCGCCGAAGTTGTTCGATCCGCTCGCCGACCCGGCTGACGCATGGGACCGGGCCCGCGACAACCGGATCGCTGACCAACTGGAGGGCCGATGATCCCCCCGTCTTGGTGGTACTGCCACCGACATCTGATGTGGCGTGAAGCCCCGTGCACCCCGGTGTGTTCCGGCCCGGACCACCGCACCGTCCGCGAGAAGCGACTCGCTGCCGAGCGCCGGCGCATCGAAGACCTTCAAGCCGAGTGGGAAGCGGACCCGTACCACCAGCTTGCCAACGCGATCGTCGGGAGGCAGTGATGCCACCGACACCAGCCGGGTTCAGCCCGTGGCAGCAGGTCGGCTCGCACGAGTACGCGCGGGCCCGACGGGACGGGCTGCCCACCTACCGGACCGAGTTCACGCACGACGACCGGTTCGAAACCGCCTTCTTCATCGCGCACTACAGGAGCCGACCGTGATCGAAATCCGCGACGGGCACACCAGTTTGGTGGCCCGCCCCACCCTCAAATTCCCTACGAACCAGCGCGCTGTCCTCCTGCTGATCGAGCAGGACGAGGTGCAGCTCGGTTTCCAGCTCACTCGCGATCAGTGGCACCAGATCGGCGAGATGATGGACGACCCCAAGGACGACGAATGACTGTTACCGATTTCCCGAACCAGCCTGTCGCGGTCACCGTCTACGGCAAACCGGGCTGCCAGGGCTGCAAGCTCACCGTCCGGCACCTCGACAAGCAGGGCACCCCGCACACGTATCGGGACGTCACCACTGACCCGGACGCGGCCGCGGCAGTCGCTGCACTCGGCTACAAGGCCCTCCCTGTCGTCACGGCCGGCGACATGCATTGGACCGGCTACAGCCCCGACCGGCTCAACACCCTCGGCCGGATCCACACATTCGCACCGGATCTCACGTCCCGCGACGAGCTGGCCGCCGACTACCTCGAGGAGACAGCATGACCGGCCCGAAGCTGATCGAACTCCCAGACCTACTGCAAGGGACGGACGAGTGGCACGCCCAGCGCCGAGGGATCGTCACAGCGTCGGTCGTCGGCAACCTGATCACCACTCGGTCGCTGTCGGCGATCGACTACGCCTGCCCCGCCTGCGACGCACCCGCGAACGATCCGTGCCGCAGCAAGATGAAGGCCGGCGCCACGATCAAGACGCTGCACCCCGAGCGCGCCGAGGCCGCACGTCGAGGCAGCTCGAGCATCGTGTTCGAGACCGCCAGGAACGACACAGCCCGCAGTGTCACAGCGAATCTCGTCGCGGAACGCATCACCAACTGGACCGACCCGACGTATGTCAGCGACGACATGCTCCGCGGAATCGAGGACGAACCCCGGGCCCGCGACATCTACAGCGAGCACTTCGCGCCCGTGCGGGAGATCGGGATGATGATCCGCGACGACAACGGCGTCCGGATCGGCTACTCGCCCGACGGCCTGGTCGGTGACGACGGACTGATCGAGATCAAGTCCCGTCGACAGAAGAAGCAGGTCGAGACCGTCATATCTGGTCACCCGCCGGCCGAGAACATGGCGCAACTGCAGTGCGGGCTGCTGGTGTCCGGTCGGAAGTGGATCGACTACATCAGCTATTCCGGCGGCATGCACCTGTGGGTGAAGCGCGTGTACCCGGATCAGCGGTGGTTCGACGCGATCACGGCCGCGGTTCACGCGTTCGAAGCGAATGCCGCCGAGATGATCCGCCTCTATGCGGAGTCGGTCGTCGGATTCCCCCTCACGGAACGAATCATCGAGATGGAAATGGTGGTCTGACGATGGATCTCACAGAATCGATTGCACCGAGGTCTGACCAGCTCAATGCGGAAGACCTTCTCAGCGGCCCTCGCACCGTCACGGTCGAGAAGGTCACGAAAGGCTCAGCTGAGCAGCCGGTGAACGTCCATCTCGTGGAGTTCCCCGGCCGGCCGTTCCGGCCTAGCAAGACGGTGCGGCGCATCTTGGTTGCCGCGTGGGGCGCGGACGCGTCGGGCTACGCGGGCCGGCGGATGACCCTGTTCCGCGACCCCGCTGTCAGGTTCGGCGGCCAGGACGTCGGCGGGATCCGCGTCAGCCACCTCTCCCACATCGACAAGCGCCTCCAGTTGGCGCTCACCGTGACCCGTGGGAAGCGTGCGCCGTACATCGTGGAGCCGATGCCCGCAGCGTCGCAGACGGATTCGAAGCCTGCGGTGAAAGCCGACGCGAGCTCGCTCCTTGCCGCCGTCGAAGAGGCCCCCGACGTCGATGCCCTCCGGAAGTTGTGGAAGCAGGCCGCAGCCCTCGCCGACGAAGACTGCACCACCGTGCGCGCCGTCATCGACGGCCGCCTCGCAGACCTGAAGGAACCACAGTGAGCACCCGCGCACACCCTCGATCGCAGATCGCTTGGGCGCCGAGCACGAAGCACTCGATCGCCCGCAAACGCAAGATGGCGGCGGCCGGCGTCGACACCCTCGTCGACGCCGGCCCGGTTCGGGCGCACGTCCTCGAACTCCTCGGCTTCGGCATGAACCCGCGGATGATCGCCTGGCAGGCCGGGGTGCCCGACACCACCGTCCGGTTCATCCGTGACGGCGTCCATCAGCAGACGCGGGTGTGGGTGGCTGAGCGGCTGACACGGGTGCAGCCACTGCCGCACCCGAATCAGCGGACCGTCCTCACGATCGGCGCATTGCGACGCACTCGCGCCTTGCAGGCCCTCGGCTGGAGCGCGCGAGACATCGGCGACCGGATCGGCATGGAGGCGACCGCGCTCACCGCCATGCAACGCCGCACGCGCATCGACTACCGGACGTGGGCCCGGATCCGTGACGTCTACGAAGCACTGTCGGCGACTCCTGGCCCGTCGAAGATTGCGCGCGCGTCTGCGGCCCGCAAGGGCTGGTTGAACCCGTTCGAGTGGGAGGGCTACGACATCGACGACCCGCGGGTGACACCACCCCGGTCCGCCCGCACCACCGCCGATCGCAGCGGTGCACGCGCGGACCGCGTCGAGCAGGTCGCCGATCTGACCGCCCAGGGCCTGTCCGCCGGCGCGATCGCCGACCAGCTCGGAGTGTCCGAACGCCAGATCCAACGTGATCGGAGTGCCGCATGACTCGCCGACTTTCCGATGCTGTCCTCGCCGTCGCTCTGACGGCGACCGGCGTCGCTGCCGCAATCGTCTTGGCCGCAGGCGATGTCGTCGCGGTCGCCGACCGAATAGTCAGGGGGATCCGATGACCGACACCTGTGAGCACTGCCATCTGCCCGTCTACGTGATGCCCCGCCGGCGCGTGGCACCGAAGCTCGTGCACCGCGGCACCCACCTCGCCGAGTGTGCCGACGGCGGGACCACTGCAACCCCAAGGAGTGAGGCATGAACGCCACGATCACACCCGAGCTGGCACACCGCGTACTCGACGCGCTCGAGCAGTCAGGGCACATCGGCCCGGATGGCAGCCTCTCCGCACTGTTCATCGTTCGCGATGCAGTGAAGGCCTGGGAGGCCGAGGCAGCCCGCGAGGTTGAGGTTCTCCAGCTTGCGAAGCGACTCGTCCAGGAAGAGTTCGGCGGATACAACCAGTGGCACGACCTGTCGACGAGTGAGCAAGAGCGGCGAATTCAGTACGTCAAGTTCATCCTCGCGTTCCTCGCGGCTGATGGGCGTCTACTCCCCGAAGGCGGGACGGGCGCGGCACAGGCGTGGGACGAGGGGTTCGAGGAGGGATTCGATTTCGCCGGGAATCAGAGTTTGCCCGGAGGCATTCCGAACGATCCGCCGCTCAACCCGTACGACACCCCGCCTGCTGTGCCCGTCCCGGACAGCGGGCGGTGCACGGGCGCCGGCGACTGCGATGCATCACCGCACGAGCATGGCTGCTTCGCCGACACGGGCGACTGCGACGATCCCAGCGACCACCCGGACAGTGGGCCGGATGGCACACCGGGGAAGCCCTGGCCGACATGGCAGGACGTGCCGGACGGTGTGCGCTACCAGGGATCGACCCGGTACGGCGATAAGAGCCCGGTGTTCGTGAATCGGGACGGCCAGCGGATCACCGAATGGCGTCCGGGCGTCGAGTTCGCAAACACCCACCCGGACTGGGCGGTCGAACGCTGGGCTCCGTTTGTGCGTGTGGACGGAGACAAGGCATGAGCGAACCAGCGATTCGAGTGTTGTCCCTCGGCGCCGGTGTGCAGTCGACTGTCCTCGCGCTCATGGCCTGTGACGGCACGCTGCCTGGCCTCAACGCAGCCATCTTCGCCGACACCGGCTGGGAGCCACCCGCTGTCTACGAGCAGGTCGACCGACTGCAAGCCGAGTTCGACCGCGCCGGCATCCCGCTGCACCGGGTGACGTCCGGGAACCTGCGGTCCGACTTCCTCGATCCGGATCGTCGATTCGTATCGGTGCCGTACTTCACTCGGAACGCAGACGGCAGCGACGGCATGGGCCGCCGGCAGTGCACCAGCGAGTACAAGCTCAAGCCGATCAAGAAGCAGGTTCGCGAGCTCCTCGGATACCCGCACCCGATCCGCGTGCCCCGCGGCGTGTACGCCGAGCAGTGGATCGGATTCTCCACGGACGAGGTGCACCGTGTCCGCGACCGTCTCGATGTGCAGTACGAGCGGCCCCGCTACCCGCTCCTCGAGCTGGGCATGGATCGGAAGGCGTGTGAACGCTGGCTCAAGGCCTCGGGCTGGGGCCACACCGCCAAGAGCGCGTGCATCGGCTGCCCATTCCACGGCAACCAGCAGTGGCGGATCATGCGCGACCAGCACCCCGAGCAGTGGGCGGACGCTTGCGATTTCGACGAACGCATCCGCAAGGGTGGTGCGTCGGCGAAGCCGCTCGACGGCGAGGCCTTCCTACATCGGTCACGTGTGCCGTTGTCGATCGCGCCGATCGGGCGCGTGACGTCACGGGAATGGGCCGACGCCCAGATGACGATCGACGACGAAATCAGCGAGTACGGCGACCCAGATGGTTGCTCGCCGTATGGGTGTCGCTCGGGCGAAGCGGCAGAGGCGACCGCCCCATGAGTGGGCGCTGGTGCCCAACAGAAGACGACGAAGAGGAAGGAGGACGCAGCGATGGGTCTGCCCTGGATTCGGCTGGACACAACTACATTCGACCACCCGAAGATGCTCTACCTCGCCGATGAGAAGCAGCACCGCGCGATCGTGGTGCACCTCTCAGGGATGACCTACACCGGCAAACATGGCCTCGACGGATTCATCCCTCGCGCCGCACTGAGAGTCATCGGCGGTCTGCCGAACGATGCGAAGAAGCTCGTCGAGGTCGGGCTCTGGCACCTCGCAGAAGGCGGCTGGAGCATCAACGGCTGGGACGAATACCAGGTGAGTGACGACGAAGCGAAGGCCCGAAGCGACAAGGCCCGCAAAGCCGCACAGAAGCGCTGGGCCAATGAGAAGGGGGCCTGATGGGCTACAAGAAGACCGCCCCGACGATCTACGTCGTCGCGTGGGCTGCGGACCGGATCGTGAAGGTCGGATACAGCGACCGGCAGAGGTGGCGCCCATTCGTCCTGAGGGGTGCCGAGGTCGTGGATCTCATCGAATTCGAGTCAGTTACCGACGCATTCGACTTCGAATCATGGGCGCATGGAGCGCTCCTGAGGCTATGTGAGCGGGCCTTTTCATCTGCCGCGGACGCCGCGAAATACCTCGGAAATGCAGGCGGTGGATGGAAGGAATGCTACGTGATTCCGGCCGGCATGGAGGTGGCAGATCTCCTGGCAGCGGCCGCGTCTGGAGAGGAGGCGAGCAATGCGCGGTAGCAATGCTCAAGCATGTGCTCGCAAGCAGAGGCTGGAGCAGATCCACGGACGGACGGACGGTACTAACGAAGAACTACTCACCCCTGATGCATGTTCTTCCGTAAGCAACGCGCGCAGGGGGGCAGGCGGATTCGACACACATCCGGGCCGACCTGAGAACGATCTCGCGGCCGCACACACGCCCCGAACTCCACTCCACACCGTTATCCACAGGGTGGGGGTGCCCGCATGAGCATCATCACCGCGGTCCTCGAACTTCCGTGGACGAGGCCACCTATGTCGATGAACGACCGAATGCATTGGGCGCAGAAAGCGAAACTCACCAAGCGAATCCGCGCCGAGGCTGGCATCTTGGCCTGCCGCAACCGCCTCCCCACCGGCCTCGACCACGTCACCGTCGCACTCGTATACCGGCCCCGCGACCGACGACGACGCGACACCGACAACCTCATGCCGGTCCTCAAAGCCCTCTGCGACGGACTCGTCGACTACGGCCTCGTCACCGACGACATCCCCGAGTTGATGACCAAGCACATGCCCCGCCTCGACGAGCCCCAGAAGGGCGCAGGAGCCGCTATGTGGCTCGAAGTGACATGGGAGGTGCCGGAAGCCGCGGACGAACGCCAGCATCCCGCACAGCCCGTCGTCACCGATACCACGACCGAGATCTAGGAGGCCCAATGAACGACTGCAAGCACTGCGGGAAGCCGATCTACGAGATGCCACACCCTGTCGCAGAGCACCACTGGGCGCACGCTCGCAACGGCTGGATTGTCTGCGAAGAGAATCCGGCCGCCGTGGCCGCCCCGAAGGAGACTCTGTGAGCACGCGAGATGAACTGGCCAACCTGATCGATGAAGTCGCCGAGTACGCACACCGAGAAGGCCGGATCTGCTCACCCTGCGAAGTCGCCGACGCGATCCTGGCTGCCGGCTACCACGGGCCTGTCAGGACCGAAAGGTGGGAGTACGCCGTCCGACGCGGCAGCATCGCCTATCCCAACGTCTTCAGCACCGCCGCCGAGGCCCTGGAGTGGGCCAAGGGATTAACCGCCCGCAGCACGGAAACCGGGATCGTCCACCGCCTCGTCGGCCCGTGGGAGGCGGCATGAAACAGCGAGTACTCCGGATGCCCGGTCGGCCATGACCGAACGCCACTACTGCAACGACTGCGGCCAACCCACCAGCGACGCCATCGCATACCGCGGCGCCTGGATTTGGTACTGCGACCGCCACCACCCACGAAGGGACCGACCATGATCCACGCCATCACCGGCCTCACCCTCATACAAGTCTCCGGATGGGCACTCATCGCCACCGGCCACCACCTCGCCGGAATCGCAATCCTCGCCACCACCGCAGCCGCCCTCATGACCATCGGACACATCAACGGCAGAAGGAAGAACCGATGACCGAGATCCCGTACGACGAAATGCGCCGCATCCTCGGGCTGCCCGACGTCCTGCCATCCGACTGGCCGTTCCCTGCCCGCGACCGCCTCTACAAGGGCCTCGCCCACGGCATCCCCTGGTGCATCTACAGCTCACCGCTCGGCTGCGCCCTCAACGGATACGCACGCATCCCCGACGGCGCCGCAATCAACGTCGACGAGCTCGACGTGCACGGCGGCATCACATGGGGATTCGGCATATGCGAAGGCGGATGGATCGGGTTCGACACCACACATGGAGGCGACTGGTGGGACCTCGACGAACTCCGCAGCCGCGTCGGAATGCACGTCTCGGCCGGCGGCGCCGAATACAACCGCTTCGAACGCGAGATGGCCGAGAAATGCCCGAGCCTGTCGCGACAGTGGACCGTCGACCAGCTCATCGCCGAATGCCGATCGCTCGCCGCGCAGATCTCAGAGAGGAGCCGAACATGACCACGGGGCCAGCCATGACCGTCGGAGAACTCATTACCAAACTCTCGACGCTTCCACCGTCCACCGTGATCGTGACCGACGACAACGAGCGATTCGACTTCGCAGAGATCTACGCCTACACGTTCCGGGGTCAGGTCGAGCGACACCAGGGCTGGATCTACGTTCGCGAGGACAACGGACGCGACAACGTCGAAACCGTCGCACTCATTAGCGCCTTCGGCCATGACGATATGGAGAAGCTGTGAAGACGCTTGGCCCCTACGACGTCGACGACGGCCGCTACCGGATCCACAAACACGCCCACCAGTCCTGGCGTACCGACTGCGGAAAGAGGCTCGTCGGACACGCATCCACATGGGAAGCCGCGCTGTACCTCGCAGAACACGACATGCGCGCCGTCCAGGACCGCATCCGCACCCTCACCTCGCGGCTCGGGTTCCATCGCACACGAGAGGACAACGGTGACTGAACACCGACTCCAACTCCACCTGTACTGGCTCACCCTCGACTGGCTCACACTCGCCACCACATTCCCCATGCCCGCCCGACGAACAACCGCCGGCCGCGCCGCACCCACCCGCGAATACGGACACCCCGCCGAATGGGCCTCCGACACAGCAGCCCTCATCGCCCACACACTCCACGGATGGCACGACGCCCTCGCCGAACACCTAGACGAAACCCCACCAACCGCCGCCACATCCGAAACCGCACGCGTCAAAGCCGCCTGGCACTACCTCAACCCCCGCACCGCAGCCCTCCTCGACTACGCAGGCCAAGACGCAGCCGACGAAATCCGCGAACTCCACAACAAAATCCGAACCACCCTCGGCCACACCCGACCCCGCTACGTACTACCCACCCCATGCATCACCTGCGGGCTCCGCACACTCACCCGCACCGCAGCCATGTCCGGACAAGCCGACTTCATACTCTGTGAAGCCTGCGGACACACCATCCGAGACACCGACTACCCACAGCTCATCCGCTCCGCACTCGACTCGATCATCGAACAAGTTGCGCCCGTTAACGTCTCGTGAGACACTAGACGCACTGACAGACGTGTATCCGCAGAAGCCCCGAGCCAAGACACCACCGGCGAGGGGCTTTCTGCTGTCCAGGAGGAAACACATGGCAGGAACCGCGGTCCTCGTACCCGAAGGCATCGACTCCCTCATCAACACCACCGAAGCCGCCACCCTCTGCGGCGTCAGCGCATCCACCATCCGCACATGGGCAGACCGCGGCACACTCACCGCAGCCGGCATCGACCCCCGCGGACGGAAGCTCTACAAGCTCATCGACGTCGCGAAAGCCGAACGCGCCACACGCGAGAAAGCCCGACGTGCCGCATAGACATACGGACCGCCAACACGGCGCCGTAGCCGACAACTGAATACCCGCCGCGTCAACTGGACCCGGAATCCAGCGGTCGAGCGGCGGCCCATTGGTCTGTAGCTCAAGAGGCAGAGCAGCGCCCTGTTAAGGCGTCGGTTGAAGGTTCGAGTCCTTCCAGGCCAGCACCAACACCCGCATCCCCTGCTCGCATCGGCCACACGCCGCCGCGGTACAAGATGCGGGCTATCAACCTCCGGGACACCAACAGCCGCAGCAGCCCACCCGAGCGCGCGGCAAGCCACCACGTGGCAGTCCCGGCCCCTCGGTGCAGCCATCGGCGCCCAGGGGAACCGCGCCCGCCCCCACTTCCCTTGGGGGCGGGCGCACACACTTCCGCCCACCCGGTACCCAGCTGGCGAGCTCACCGGGTGGGCGGAACCTGTCAAGCCCTAGACCTAGACCCGACACAAAGCAAGGCACAGACCTGGACGCGAGGGACCGTGACGACTCAAAAGTCCGCAGCCGCCCGCGGTCTCGGCTACGCCCACCGCCAGCAACGAGAACGGCTGCTCCGCAACCACGTCGACGGATCGCCGTGCTGGTGGTGCTCGCACCCGATGTTCCGCGATCCAACCAAGAACTGGGACGGACACCCCCTCGAAGCCGACCACTCGCAGGCACGTTCTCATGGCGGCACTGTGGCTGACCGCCTTCTCCATAAACGGTGCAATGCCAGCCGACAAGACGGCGCGAACGACCACCTGCGTCCAGCTGTCACCGGCATAGACATCGCCACCGCTCGCGAGGCCGACGACCAACTCGGCATCCGCCTCATCCCCTGGCCCTAGCCAGACCCACCCCTAAGCAGACAGCCCCGGTGAGGACTCCACTCCTCCCGGGGCTTTGCCGACTGAACAGGAGTCGACATGCCGAAGCCTACCTGCACGGTGGACGGCTGCACCAAGGAAGCGCGCTCATATTCGGCCGACTGGTGCAAGATGCATTACCACCGCTGGTACCGGCACGGATCCACCGAACGAGTCGCCACCGCATCGCAAGCCACCGCCAGTCACGGCCGCAGATACCGCACCGTGTACACACCCGGGCATCCACTAGCAGGCAAGCGAGGCATGGCCTACGAACACCGCGTCGCACTCCACGACAAGATCGGACCAGGTATCCACGACTGCCACTGGTGCGGCACCCAGGTCAGATGGGAAGCCAACAGGACGGCTCACGATGCACTGCAGGTCGACCACCTCAACGGCATTGGGGACGACAACCGCCACCCCAACCTCGTGCCCGCCTGCAGACGCTGCAACACACTCCGGGCGGCACAAGCCCGTCACGAAGCGCTCGTCGCCGCAGGCTTCTGGTCCTCCCATGACACCGTCCGCCGCACCACGCGAGGCCGTACCCCACTCCTCGACGCCTGACCCCCCTCCCCCGAAATTATCGAGGGGGAGGGGGATGTGGACTCCTCGGCCGCCAGTCTCGCTTTTTTACAGGGGCGGTCGAAACTCACGTGCGAAGGCGGTGTGACGTGCGCGAAGACCTCGCCGACGGCGGCCGGCAACTGCTCGATGAGCTGACCCAGGACGACGACCCGTTCGAGGTGACCGCGCTGATCGTCGAGGCCGCTCGGATGAAGGATCGACTCGACTGCCTCCACCAGATTCTGATCGGTGACGAGGAGTTGTGGCTTCGACTCATTCCGTCACGCGGTGACACCGAGGTGCTCGAGATTCGCGTCGACTCGGCTGCGCAGGAGGCGCGGCAGCTCGCGACGGTGTTCCGCCAGATGCTGGCGGAGATCGAGAGGAGGCGCGCGAGTGACGGCGACTCCGACAGCGGTGAGGGCGACGACCTCGCTGGACTCTGATTGGCCGACGCTGACGGGTCGGCAGACCCCGCATGCGCTGTCGGTGTTCGAAGGTGACACGACGCTCGGCGAGAAGGCATCCGAGCTGTCACGTCGGATCGGTTCGAAGCCGATGCCGTGGCAGCGGGACACTCTGCACGCACTGCTGACTCGCAGCGCGGATGGGACGTGGACGCACCCGGACGCGTGCATCATCTGCCCCCGCCAGAACGGCAAGAGCCTGATCCTCACGCTGAGGATCCTCTACGGACTGTTCAAGCTCGGCGAGACGATCATCTTCACTGCGCAGCGGTGGACGACGGCCGAGGACATCTACCTGCGCACGTGGGCCCTGATCGAGCCACGTAAGTCGTTGCGGGAGCGAGTGCTGAAGCACACGTGCTCGCAGGGGCGCGGCGTCATCGAGATGAAGAACGGCAACAAGGTCGTGTTCACCACACGCTCTGCGGATGCCGGGCGCGGTCTGACGAAACTCGACCTCGTCATCTACGACGAGGCGTACAACCTCACCGACAGCGAGATGTCCGCACTCGGCCCTGCGCAGCTCGCGGCGGACGATCCGCAGACGATCTACACGTCGTCGGCGGTGAACCAGGACGAGCACTCGAACGGGCTGGTGTTGTCGAAAATCCGCGACCGCGGACTCGCTGGCGATGCCGAGCTCTACTACGCCGAATACATGGCCCCTGACGACATGGATCGCGAAGACGAGGAGACGTGGCGGTACGCGAACCCGTCGTACGGCGTGATCCAGACTGCGAAGAAGATCCGGAAGCTGATGCGCGGCTTCGCGACACAGGCCGGGCGCAAGAGCTTCGACGTCGAGATTCTCGGTCGGGGTGACTGGCCAAAGGAAGTCGATGCGGCGTCGCTGACGTGGCAGATCGTCAAGGAAGGCCAGTGGCACGGCCTCGTCGACTATCCGGAGCTCGTCGGCACGCGCGCGATCGGTATCGCCCGCGTCGGCGCGCAGTGGGTGGTCGCTGCAGCGCAGCGCACGGACGACGACCGGATCCACGTCGAGGTCGGGTACCTGCGGATCGCAGCGAACCCAGACATCGTCGATCTGATTGTTCGCCTGGACGATGCGCTCGAGCCGTGCGCCATCGCGACCGATGCCCGCTCACCGGCGGCGGTGATCGAGCCGCTGCTGAAGAAAGCCGGCATCGAGCTGATCAAGTCGTCGACGAGCCAGGCCGCACTGATGGGAAGCGGGTTCGTCGACGACGCCGACGACGGCCTGATCAGCCACACCGGCCAGCGTGCTCTGGACGTCGCACTCGAGGCGGCCGGGAAGCGGCTGCTTCCGCGCGGCGACTGGGTCGTCGACGCGGCCGGCGATCCGGCTGTCGCACCTCTGCTCGCGGTGGTGGTCGCGCGGTGGGCGCTCGTGACATTCGAGTCCCGTGCAACCGGCGCGTCGGCAACCCCTGTCACAGACACGGTCTCCCCCGAGTCCCGCGCGATCAACCACGACGACGAGTTCGACGCGCTCTCTGTCGCGTTCTGAGGAGGTGGCCTGTGGCCGAAGTGAAGGCTGCCCGACCGGTGACGGAACTAGGGTACGTCAACGGGGACCGAACCGAGTGGCAGCAGTGGGATATCGACGAGAAGGTCCCGGAACTGCAATGGCCGGAGTCCGTCCACGTCTACAGCCGGATGGGCAAGGAAGACGGCCGTGTGTCGTCGCTCCTTCGAGCAATCAGCTTGCCGATCCGGCGGACGGCGTGGCGGATCGATCCGAACGGCGCGCGTGACGAGGTCGTCGAGTTCATCGCCCGCGAGCTCGGGCTACCGATCGTCGGAACTGATGCGGCGCCGACAGCACGCACCCGAGGTCGGTTCTCGTGGAACAGTCACCTGCAGCAGGCGCTGCTCATGATCCGATACGGGCACAGCTACTTCGAGCAGGTGTACTGGATCGACGACAACGATCGAACGCACCTGCGGAAGCTGGCGCCGCGGCCACAGAAGACGATCTCGAGGATCAGCGTCGCGCTCGACGGCGGGCTCGAATCGATCACGCAGTCGCCACCGTCCGGACCACTCACGGTGGCGTCGATGTTGCCGGACGGGTTCACGATCCCGGTCAACCGGCTCGTGGCGTACGTCCACGAACCGGAAGCCGGCCAGTGGCAGGGCGAATCGATTCTGCGGCCCGCGTACAAGCACTGGATCCTCAAGGACGAGTTCATGAGAATCCAGGCCGCCGCCGCCCGCCGCAACGGCATGGGCGTCCCGGTCGGCACAGCAGCGAAGCCTGACGACCAGGACGAGGTCGCGCGCATGCACGAGATCGCCTCGAGATTCCGGGGCGGCATGAACTCGGGTGTCGGTCTCGCGAACGGGCAGACTCTGCAGCTCCTCGGCGTGCAGGGCAACCTGCCCGACATCCAGCAGGCAATCGACTACCAGGACAAGCAGATCGCACTCGCGGGCCTGGCGCACTTCCTGAATCTCGACCGAGGCGGTTCGTACGCGTTGGCATCGGTGCAAGCAGACACGTTCGTGCAATCGGTGCAGACACTCGGTGAAGCGATCGCCGACACCTCCACCGCACACATCGTGGAGGACCTGGTCGACGTGAACTGGGGCGAGGACGAGCCCGCACCTCGGATCGTGTTCGACGAGATCGGATCTCGGCAGGACGCCACTGCCGGCGCGCTCGCGCTGCTCGTCAACGCGGGCCTGCTCGACCCGGACGACGTCGTCAAGATCACCGTCCGCCAGTCGCTCGGCATTCCGGGCGGCGGACAGACCAGCGCGGAGAGCGCACCCACTGAAGGAGATCCCGCGTGAACCGCACACATCGGCGCGCGCCCGCAGCACAAGGCGGGCAGCAGCGCGAGTGGTACACGATCCGCAACGCCGACACCACGGATACGCCCGCAGAGGTCCTCATCTACGACGAGATCGGCTCGAGCTGGTGGGGAGGTGTCAGCGCGAAGTCATTCGCGAAGGACCTCTCCGCGGTCGAGGCCACCGATATCACCGTCCGACTCAACAGTCCGGGCGGTGACGTCTTCGAGGGCATCGCGATCCTCAACGCGCTGCGGAACCACAAGGCCCGCATCACCGTCTACGTCGACGGCATCGCAGCGTCGGCGGCCAGCTTCATCGCAATGGCCGGCGACGAGATCGTCATGTGCCGCAACGCCGAGATGATGATCCACGACGCGTGGGGGTACTGCGGCGGCAACGCCGCCGAGGTCCGCAAGTACGCGGACGAACTCGACCGAGTCAGCGACAACATCGCCTCGATCTACGCCGACCGCACCGACGCGACCACCGAGGAGTGGCGCGACGTGATGCGCGACGAAGTCTGGTACTCCGCCGACGAGGCGGTCGCCGCCGGGCTCGCCGATCGTGTCGAGGCGAAGAAGAAGGACAGCGACAAGGACGACACTTCCGCGTCGTTCGATCTGTCGATCTTCAACTACGCCGGGCGCCACGCGGCACCGGCGCCCAAGCCACTCGCCGCGCAGGCGAGCAACTCCGCGCCCGCATCCGCGGGAGCGGCCAACTCCACCGAAGAAGGAGGTTCGGACGTGGCATTCACGGACGAGCAGGTCGGCGAACTCCGTGAGGCTCTGGGCCTCCCCGAGGACACCGAGGATCAGGAAGTGTTCGATGCGGTGCTCGAGAAGCTGACCGCACCCGAGGCCGATCCGGAGGCAGAACCGGGCACGTCGGCGAAGCTGCCGGCCGGTGTCGTCGCCGTCGACGCTGCGACTCTCGAGGGTCTGCGGCGGGACGCACAGCGCGGCGCGCAGGCCCGTGCGCAGCAGGAGACCGATGCCCGCCAGGCGCTGGTATCCGCTGCCATCAAGGACGGCCGCATCGCGTCGGCCCGCAAGGACCATTGGCTCGCCGCGCTCACCGCAGACCCTGAGGGTGCTGCGGCGACTCTCGCGTCCCTCGCGCCCGGACTGGTGCCGGTCGAGGAGCTCGGCCACGGAGTCGGCACCGAGAACGCGGCGCAGGATCTCGGCTGGTTCAGCACTGACTCGAAGGGAGCCTGATCATGGCGAACGAAAACATCGGCGTGTACGAGCCCGGCACGGACATCTCCGGCCGCGCATCGACCGCAGTCACCGGCAAGCGCTTCCTCAAAATCTCCGGCAACCGTAGCGGCGGCAACATCGCCGTCGCGCATGCCGACGCCGCGGGCCGCGTGTGCGGGGTCTCCGGCCGCGACGCCGCAGTCGGCGAGCTGGTCGACGTCAAGCGCGGCAAGGACCGCGTCACCTTCGTCACCGCCGGCGGCGCGATCGCCGCGTTCGAGGAGGTCGAGGTCGGCGCCAACGGCCAGGCCGTCAAGAAGGCCTCGGGCGTAGCCGTGGGTTACGCCGTCACCGCTGCAGCGTCGGGCACCGACGCCGAGATCAGCCTCTACTGAAAGGCGGTCACCACTATGACCTCTCCCGCACCTGTGGCGTACCCGCTGGGCGCGCCGACCATCTCCGGCGGCAAGCTGACCGTCGACACCGCGCTCAAGCAGCCGGGCCGCATCACCAAGCGGATCGCGGACCTGACGCTGCAGAAGTTCATCGTCGACAAGATCTTCGCGTCGTCCGGCGCGAGCGTCGCGTCCGGCGCCGTGATCTACGACAAGGTCGTCTCGAACGACCTCTACACCGACCGCGACGTCGAAGAGCGCGCGGCTGGCGCCGAGTACACGATCGTCGGCTCCGAGCGCCGCGACCCCAACGTCGCGAAGGCCGAGGACTGGGGCGGCAAGTTCTGGATCACCGACCAGGCGAAGACGCGCAACGACGTCGCGCACTTCGACAACCAGGTCACCCAGCTCGCCAACACGATCGTCCGCAAGGTCAACCAGCGCGCGGTCGCGACCCTTGACGCCGCGATCACCGCGCTCGGCGGCGCGGGCGTCGTCCCGGGTCACGACTGGTCGAACGTCACCCTCACCGGTACGTCGCCCACCCCGAACAACGCTCGCCCGTTCGCGGACTTCGCGAACGTTCAGCTCGCCGCGGACCGCGAGGAGCTCGGCGTCGTCTACGACCTGTGGATCGTGAACCCGCAGGAGAAGGCGAACCTGCGCATCGCGTACGGCCCCGATCTCGATGAGATCCTCAAGGACGCCGGGCTCGAGCTGTTTCCGTCGAACCGCGTCGCCGCCGGCACCGCCTACGCGGTCGCGCGCGGCCAGGTCGGATTCCTCGACTACGAGCAGGGCCTGACCACCGAGACCTGGCGCGAGGAGAAGACCCGCAAGAACTGGGTCCAGTCCTACGTCCAGCCGATCATGGGCGTCACCAACCCGTACTCGATCAAGAAGCTCACCGGACTGGCGGGCTGAGCATGGCGCTGAAGAAGATTCGGGTCGCGGTGTGGGAGTACCACACCGACGAAGGTAAGCGGCGCCGCGGCTACTTCGGTGACACCGTCGACCTCACCGACGCCGAGATCGAGCGCGGCACCGCGGCAGGCGTGTTCGACCAGCCTGAGCCGGAGTCGACCGCTCCTCAGTCGGAGCCGGTTGGCGACGACCCTGCTCCTGTGCCGGCCGATCCTGCGGCGGACGCCCCGCGTCGCCCGCGCGCCACGGCCACCATCGAGAAGTGGATCGCGTACGCGCAGGCGGTCGGCGTGAACGTCGACGGCCTGACCGACAAGGACGCGGTCATCGCCAAGGTCGACGCTGCCGACGACTGACATGTGAGGGGGCGTCATGCCATTCGCCACACCCACAGAGCTGACGGAGAACTGGCGTCCCCTCAAGCAGGAGGAGTCCAGCTGGGCTGGACTCCTCCTCGAGGCCGCCGAGCGGTGGATCCGGCGGAAGCGCCCGGACATCGCCGACGACGATCCCGACGCCAAGATCGTGACGATCGCGGTCGTGAAGAACGCACTCATCGCGGGCGAGCACGAAGGCTATGTGTCGTTCTCCCGTGCGCTGGGCCCGCGGTCGAAGTCGGGCACGCTCTCGAACCCGGACGCTGCGCTCGTGTGGCTGGACTGGATGAAGGACCAGCTCGGCATCTCACAGTCAGCGTTGCCGGTCGCGACGTTCGGGGACGGAGGGTTCTGTGAGCGATGGTGAGAAGGTCACCGTCCGCCCGGGTGTTGTGCTCGACGGCGACAACGATCCGGTGCCCGGGTCGGGCGTACCGTTCGACATCGAGGGCTGCGTGATCGAACCACTCGGCAGCGACGAGGCCGCCACGACGACGCGCAACGGCAACGTGCGGCGGATCCGGGTGTACGCGCCCGGGCCGGTGCCGCACGAAATCCGGGCGAGCAACGAGGTCGTGGTGCGCGGCAAGGTCTGGCGCATCGATGGTTTCGCGGACGAGTGGATCGACGACGATCCGGACCTGTCGGGGCCGGTGTTCACCGCGTCGAGGGGCACGGGCTGATGGCGGCACCGAAGGGCTTCCAGCTCGATCACGCCGGTGTCGAGGCGCTGCTGAAGTCGCCGGCGGTCGCCGCAGTCGTCGACGACCTCGCGGCGCGGGTCGCCGACAACGCACGCAAGTCGCTGCCGGACGACGTGCCGGTCGAGGTCGACACGTTCGTCTCGGACCGGCACGTCGCGTCGGTGGCGATCAAGCACCCCGGCGGTAAGCGGATGCAGCTCAAGCGCGGGACGCTCACCCGGGCCGCTGGCATGGTCGGTTTGGAGGTGAAGGCGAAGTGAAGGTTCTCCGCGTGCCGGCCGATCATGTTGCGCCGGTGAAGGAGTTCCTCGTCGCGCGGCTCGCCGGCGATCCGTCGGGCGCTTCGGCCGGCCAGAACCTCCCGGACGGGTGGGAGCCGTCGTCGGCGCCCGCTGTTGTCGTCGAATCCGATCCCGGTTCGGTGGACGAGTGGCCGGTCTACACCGGCGAGCAGATCCGCATCACGGTGTACGCGGCGGGCCGAACGCAGGCTCGCGCGCTCGCGGCGCGGTGCATGGGATGGCTCCTCGCGCTGCGGGTTCCGGGTGTCGGTATCCGGCCCGGCACGGGCATCCTCGTCGACCGGGATCCCGACACCCGCGGATTCATCGCGGGATTCACGGTGCGCAGTCGCGCACGAACTCAATCGTTCTGACCGCCCGCGCGGCGGCAACCTACCCCGGAGAGAGGGGCTATTTGTCATGGCTGTGATCAATCCCGACAACGCGTCGGTGTTCGATGAGGGTGAGGTCTACCTCCTCGACTGGAACTACACGGGCTCGGTCGAGGACGTCATTCCGGCGCCCGGCGAGGTTCCGGGCCCTGAGTGGCTCGATGCGGGTCTGCTTGGCACGGAGGGTGTCACGTACACGCCCGGTCTGGAGAAGACGTTCTACGACGGCTGGGGTCATCCCCGGTTCAAGGGCAAGACCAGCAAGGGCACGATGGAGCTGTCGTTCAATGCTCTCGAGCAGAACACGGTCACCAAGCGCATCGCGTACGGCAAGCACGACGGCTATGTGTCGCTGCCGAAGGGTTTCAAGGCGCATCTGCTGATCATCACCCGCGAGGACGACGTCGAGGAGATCGAGGTCACCACGCGGCCTGCACTGTTGACGACCGGTGCTTGGACTAAGTCGGAGTCCGGTGTCCGCACGTTCCCGATCACCGCGGATCTGTTCGGTGACGCGGAGGGGCGTGTGCTCCGCAAGGTCGACGAGGCCACGGCTGGCCCGGCTTCCTACGTGGTGACGGTGCCGTCCGGCACGACCGCTGGGTCCTTCGCGCTGCGGCTCAACGATCAGACGGTCGTCGGCGTCTCGTACAACGCTGCGAGCACCGCGGTGAAGGGTGCGATCGAGTCGATCCTCCCGCCTGGTGCCGGGACCATCACGGTGACCGGTCCGAACGGCGGGCCTTGGACGGTCGAGCTTCCGGATGGTGGCGTACTGTCCTCGCCGACTGCCTCGCTCACGCCGACCGGTCAGGTCGCGGTCACCCCGGTCCCTTAGGCCCCCTGTTGCCCGGCTTCCTGCCGGGCAACACCGCCCTCCCCGGATAGGTCTGCGGGGAGGGCGTGGGGCTGGTGAAGGCTTCCCTTCCCGCGCTACTCGTTTGGAGAAATCATGGGTTACAGCAAGTTCCGCGAGAAGTGGTTCGGAAGGCCAGATCCGCGGACACCGGTCACGCCGGAGGCGATCGAGCACATCGAGGACGGTGTCGCCCGGGCGCACGAAGCTATCGACGCACTTGGCGATATAAGCGACCTCGTCACGAAAGAGGAAGCTAGCGCCACTTATGCCCCTGCGCGCCTCGCTTCGCTCCTGTCCGTCCTCGACCAGCCTCGATCTACTGGACCAGTCACCACAGACGTTCCTACTGTGACGTTCGGGACGGCCGTAGCGGTCACGCCGGCGATCAAATACACCCACGACTCCGGCGTGATGCGGATGCTCGGATGGGTCCCGAAGCCCGAGGGCGCGTACTTCATCAACTCCTCGGCTGGAGGTAGTTCGGAAGATGGCGCCTACGGATTTGAGATCGACTGGTACGGCCCCGTCTTCGAGGCCACCTTTCAGCAGCTTGCCGCCTCCGCCCGTGTTCACATCTTCGTCGACGACCGCCCAGTCACCACTGAACCGCAGACACCCACCACGGGCGTTGGTACCTGCTACATGAAGCTCGAGTTCACCAGTACGCGGATGCGACGAATCAAGGTCCTCGCCCGCAAAATGGGATTCTTCAACCTTCGCGTTCCCACAGGGTCGGCCGCCATCCCGACCCCCGCAAAGCGTGCACGCATCGCCTGTATCGGCGCGTCGTTCTCGTGGGGGTATGCGGGCAGCTACGACCAACTGACCGCGTGGCCGTGGCGGTTCGCGCAGCTCACCGACACCGAGGTGCTGCAGAGTGCGATCTCGGGATCCGGCTACACGATCTCTACGCCGTACGACAATCCGGCACGCATCGCGGCAGTGGCCGGATGGAAGCCGGATCTGATCATCGTAGAAGGTTCTGGCAATGACTCCGCAGCATCGGAGACTGACCTCACGGCGGCGGCCACGTCCCTGTACTCCAAGCTAGCCGCAGCGCTGCCGGGTGTGCCGATTGTGGCGGTTGGCGCGATGCCTCGGGACCACACCCAGTCTCTTGATGCGACGCGTGCCAAGGTTCTGCGTGCCGTGAAGGCCGCGGCTGACGCGGCCCCGAACGTTCTCGGGTTCATCGATCCCGTCGGCGCTGTGGATGGCATGGCCGCCTACGCAACCGGCGCGGCATACAGCGCGGGCACGCGAGTTACCTATCAGGGTGGCGTCTATCGCGCCCGCATGGCAATCGCTTCCGCACCGGCAACATTCGCTCAGTCGGATTGGGATTCACTGTCGTGGTTCACGGGGACCGGTAGGGCGGGCGCGATGGCCGGAGACGGCAACCGTGACGCGCTGCTGTCGTCCGATGGATCCCACCCCACCGAGGCGGGGCAGGCGGTGTTCGCGACGTACATCCTGCGTGGATTGCGGTCACTTCTTGCCGCCTAGCCGCTTCACCTCTAGCGAGATTCACCCCGAACCGCCTTCATGGAGCGTTGAATCTCGGCTTGACTGGGCGCCTTGCCGTGGCAGTTTTTGTACCGCTTCTCGCTGCCGCAGAAACACGGGCCTCGGCGCGGGATGGGCAAGTCGTGATACTGCCCAACCTGAACGTCGTAGATCGTTTGATGGATCTGTGGCGGAGTCGGGGCAGATCCGGACTGATGCACTGACAAGAGAATGGAGATGACGGCAAGGAGGACGCTGAGGATCGCGTAGACCTCAGCGCGGTTCTCCTTCGATCGGACGAGAGTTGCCAGCCAGCCGGAATGCTTTTCAATCGCGCTGGCCATCTCGTTGACAGAAGATCCGGGCGCCTGCAGAGCCATCGCGACCGATTCGCGAAGTGCGAGCAGTTCGGCGGGCGTCATGTCGTGAAGAATGGCTTGTATTCGCCCGTCGACGACTGCCGCCTCGTACGTGCCGTCGACCTGATTTTGGTACTGGCAACGCGGACAGGTCCACTTCAATCCACCAACCATCGCTCCTTCAGGTATCCCGACGGAGCGCATCCCGGGATTGTGCTGACCGCAGCGGGCGCAGCGTAGGTCGATCCGACCGAGATTTGGTGTCGGCTCAGTCTCAAAAGTGATATGTGGCCTATCGACGTTCCCCAACGAGTTACCCCAATCCTGCACTTGCTATGGACACAGAAGGGGCACCTCGCCTTGGAAAGGGGCCCTGCGCATACCTTCGCAGATCCGGCGGAACAGACGCGACCGGAATGCCCGTGACGTCGGTCGGCGACCGTGTCGGACCCCCGCCCGTAGTCGCTCACTACTGACGCTCTCTCCACAGTCTCCGGCCGTCCGTGGTGTGCAGCCCGCGGGCGGCCGGTCCCATCTCTGCTGCACACGAACAGGACCCGCCGTGCCTGACCTCCCACACCCGGACGACGTCACAGCCGCCGGCCACATGCTCGGCGTGCCGACGCACCCCGAACGCGGCGGCCGCATGAGGACCCGCGACCGCGCGAAAACGATGCGCGCAATCCAGGTCGCCGCAACCCTCGATGACAACGAGGACGACGACGCGGGTCCCGATTTCGCGGCCACGCTCGCATCCACACACACCCTGCTCACCGAGGCAGGACTCACCACCACGGCAGCCGACCGCATCGTCGCCGCCATCGCACCCGCCGTCTGGCGGGACACCACCAAGTAGGAGCTGCACACTCATGCCTGACAACGACTTCGACGACTTCGACGACTTCGATCACGATCCCGCCCCTCGCGAGCGTCCCCGCACGAACAGCAACAGTGGACGGAAGAAGCGGCAGCGCGAGAACCGCGGCCGCCCCGGCGCCACGATCCCCGCGCACGTGCCGGCGCCGCAGGACCGGCTCCCGAAGAAGCCCGCACAGCAGTCCGAAGTCGAAGACGTCGAACTCCAGATCACCGTGTTCGGTGAGGAGTTCCGCGTTCGCCGCGGCGCACTGCAGGACGACTGGGCGTTCTTCCAAGCCCAAGCTGTCGGCAACCTGCCCGCGATGACCGTGCAGGTCCTCGGCCGCACAGGGTTCGCCCGGTTCTGTCTCGCCGCGCAGGCGGAAGGCATGAAGCCGATCGACGCCATCAAGACGCTGTGGGATCTGATCGGCCAGGAAGTCGGGGTCGGCGACTCGGGAAACTGATCGGCCTCCTGCAGCTGATCGCCACGAAGACAGACCTCGTCGAGGTCGACCTCGACCTGTTCTATCACCGCGACATCCGCGACCTGTGGCGGCGAGACGACCACGGCCTGCCGCTGCTCACGCTGCGGCAGCTGTGGGTCCGTCTACGCCTGGGACTCCCCCGCGAATCGGCGCTCGCCAAGGACGCCAACGGCGGCCGGATGCCGTGGTCGATCGAGGACCACCTCATCGCTGACCTGTGGGCGCAGCGCGCGAACGCCGGCAAGGCGCGGGGCGCGAAGTTCGTCGATCACCCGAGCCGTCCCGCCGCGGCGAAGAAGAGCACGCAGCTCTCCGACGAGCGGATCGCGCGCGGTCAGGCCCGGTTCGCCGAGCGGCAACGAAAGCTGAACGGAGGCAATTAGAGTGACGACCTCTATCGGTTGGTGCTCGGTCCAGATCGTTCCGGTGGTGCCGGGCATCGGCCGGGACGTGTCCCAGCAGCTGGGGCCACAGATGCAGCAGGCCGGCCAGCAGGCCGGGCAGCAGCTCGGCGCCGGCATCGCCGACGGGTTGAAGCAGGCGGAGGCCGCGGTCAAGACAGCGTCGCGGAAGATCGAGCAGGCGCGGCAGTCCGAGATGACGGCGGCCGCGAAGCTGAACATCGAAGAGCTCAAGCTGCAGGAGCTCCGCGACAAGGGCAACGCGAAGACGTCCCAGCTCGCCGCCGCGGAGGAGCGGGTTCGACAGGCACGCGAGAAGCACAACCAGACCGTCGGCGCGAGCGAGGCCGCGCTGAAGCAGCTCGAGAACGCGCAGGAGCGCGTTACCCGGGCCACGCAGGAGGCCGGTGACGAAGCCGACCAGTCGAGCAGGAAGCTGCTGAACTTCTCGAACTCGGTCGACGACATGGGCTCCGGCGTCGACAGCGGCATCGATTCGCTGAAGAACTTCGCGATCGCCGCCGCAGGTATCGGCGGTGCGATCGATCTCGGAATGCAGGCCCTCGACAACATGAACGTCGAGAGCCGCCTCGCCGCGAAGCTCGGCGCCACCGGCGGCCTCGCCGAGGAGTACGGCGACATGGCCGGCGGCCTCTACAGGGACGCCATCGCGTCCTCGATGGAAGAAGCAGCCGACGCCGTCTCCGTCGTCGCATCGTCTTTCGTAGTCGCGGGCTCCGAGGGCGAGAAGTCGGTCGACCAAATCGCCGAGTCTGCACTGAACTTCTCGAAGGTATTCGGCACCGACGTCGCCGAGTCCGTCAACACGGCTTCGCTGCTCGTCACGAACGGACTCGCGAAGGACTCAACCGAAGCGTTCGATCTCATGACCACCGCCTTCCAGCGGGTCCCTGAGGCCATGCAGGGTGAGCTGCCAGAGATTCTGCAGGAGTACGGAACGAACTTCCGTGCGCTCGGATTCGATGGCGACGAGGCGTTCAACCTCCTCGTCTCGGCCGCCGGCAAAGGCAAGTTCGCGCTCGACAAGACCGGTGACGCGCTGAAGGAATTCAGCATCCGTGGATCCGATATGTCGAAGTCGTCGACGGACGTGTTCAAGTCGATCGGCCTCGACGCCGAAGACATGGCGAACATGATCGCGATGGGTGGGCGCGACGCCCAGATCGCACTGCAGGACACCGCGAAGGGGCTGCTCGAGATCGAGATGCCCGCAGACCGCGCGAACGCGGCCATCGCCCTTTTCGGCGCACCGCTCGAGGACATGTCTGTCGACCAGATCCCCCTGTTCCTCGAATCACTTACCGGTGCCGAAGATCAGATGGCCGGGTTCGCTGGGTCGTCGGAGCAGATGGGCGAGACCCTTAACTCGGGTCCCGGGTACGCGCTCGAGCAGTTCAAGAACACCATCACCGGCGGCCTGACCGATGCGCTCGCCGACATGGCGACCTGGGTGATGAACAACGCCGACACCCTGACAACCCTTGCGATGGTGGCGGCACCGTTCTTCGGCGCACTCGCCGGCTACGCGGCGACCGTGAAGATCATCCAGATCGCGACCGTCGCATGGAACGTCGCCCAGATGATCCTCAACGGCACGATGATGCTGAACCCCATCGGCCTCATCGTCGCCGCGATCGCCGGACTCGTCGCCGCAGTCGTGCTCATCGCCACCAAGACAACGTGGTTCCAGACCATCTGGGACACCGTCTGGAACGCGATCAAGGCGGCGTGGGACTGGGTGTGGGGCGTCCTGCAGGCCGGATTCAACGGGCTCATGGACGCCTTCGGCGCCGTCGGTAACAAGGTCGGCGAGGTCAAGGACTGGATCGTCGCCCGCTGGAACGACGTCGTCGGATTCGTCACCGGGCTCCCGGGACGAATCGGCTCAGCCGCGTCCGGGATGTGGGACGGCATCAAGAACGCGTTCAAGGGCGCGATCAACTGGATCATCCAGGCCTGGAACGCGATCGAGTTCCGCATCCCCGGCTTCGAGGTCGGCCCGATCAAGTGGGACGGATTCACCCTGGGCCTGCCTGATCTGCCGCTCCTCGCGACAGGTGGTCTCGCTGGCCGACGCAAGGACGGGATGCTGTGGGGTCCGGGCACTCCGACTTCAGACTCGATCCTCGGCGTCGACGCGTACGGGATACCGACCGCGCTGGTGTCGACTCGGGAGTTCGTCGTAAACGCGCAGGCGACCGCCGAGAACCTGCCACTGCTGCAGGCGATCAACGCGGGATGGACGCCGTCCGCAGAGTTCCTGCACGGCCTCACCCGCGGTGAGTTCCGATCGAACCCGTTCGGGATCGAGGAGGACTCACCGCTCGTTGCCGGCGCGCTCGGCGCTCGGTCACTGATCGCGGACGGCGACTACACCGGGAATCTGCGTGACGCGTTCGGGATCGAAGAGGACCACCCGGTCGTCAGCTCGGTCCTCGCGCTTCGCGAGGTGATCTCACGGCTGCCGCGGTTCGCTGAGGGTGGCGCCGTGGTGTCGCCGGATCAGCTGGTCAACTTCGCGAAGGGCGTCGAGGGCAAGCCGTACGTGTGGGGAGGAGTGAACTGGGGCGACTGCTCTGGTGCTGTCTCCGCGCTGGCGAACTACGCGACGGGCCGGGACCCATTCGGGTCGCGGTTCGCGACGATGACCGAAGGCGCCGAGCTCCTCGCTCGCGGGTTCAAGCCGGGCCTGGGCCCGTCGGGATCGCTCAACGTCGGCTGGTTCAACGGCGGACCATACGGCGGCCACACCGCGGCCACGCTGCCGAACAACGTGAACTTCGAAATGGGCGGCGGTCGCGGCAACGGCCAGTACGGCGGACCGGCCGCCGGCGCCAACGACCCGATGTTCACCGATCACGCGCACCTGCCGATGGTTGTGGCGCAGCTGATCCAGCCGAACGTGCAGCAGCTCGACCCGCTGACCGGGTTCCCCACCGACAGCGGCGCAGGTGCGGCGCTCGGCACAGCACTCCCCGACCCGGCCGCCGCTGGCGTCGCACAGCCGCAGCAGGCGTTCTCGGGTCGCGAGCGCATCAAGCAGATGGGCTCGGACATCGGCGGGATCTGGGCTGACGCTGCAGTCGAGATGCTCGGCGCCGGTGAGTGGCTGGACCTCGCGGACCGGTACACGATCACACCCGACGCCACCGCGGGCGCGGCAACAGCTGCGCCGACGACTGGCGAGAACGGTGTCGATGGCGACCCGAACATCATCCCGTGGATCGCGGACCTGAATGCGTTCATGAAGGGTACGGGCCTGTTCGACACCGGCGGCTGGCTGATGCCGAACTCGTTCGCCTTCAACGCATTGAGCACACCCGAGCCGATCCTCAAGCCGGAGCACTGGGACATCGCCGAGGCGAACATCGCGAAGGTCGATGAGCTCGTCGGCGCCGGAGCACCGGCGCGCGGCGGCAACACGTACATCACCAACGCCACGTTCCGAGACGAGGACGAGTACTACCGCCGCCAGGCACAGAACCAGCGGCTCAATTCCAAGCAGCACCTCGGGAGGTGGCCTAAGTGAGAGACGTCGTCGGCATCACGATCCTCGGATGCGACGAGTCGGTGTGGCCGGTAGCGGGCCGGTACGCGGGCACCGAGGGTGTCATCATCTCCGAAGAGGGGATCGATGGCATCCTCGACGCCCCGGTCAAGGTCATCGACGACTCGACGCCGATGCAGGTCGGCGGCACGCTACGCGGTGTCGACTACGAAGTCCGCGACATCGTCCTCCGGTTCTATGCCTTCGAGGACGAAGCCCGCGGCCTGATCGCTGGCGGACATCTGGAATCGCGGCTGCGGAAAGCGTTCTGCCATGAGCCGGACCGTTGGAATCCCGATTTCCGACCCACCCGGATCAAGGTCGTCACCCGGCTCTCGGGTGTCCGAACGATCGAGGTGTGGCTGAACGAGGCCCCCAACGTCGACCTGACCGTCGACCCACTCAACGATGAAATGTTCATCGTCGCGTACCAGCTCCGCGCGTACCAGCCGATGTGGCGATCACGCCCGGACATGACGTTCTTCGAGTCAACGGGCGCATCGGGCACCGGAACGATCGAGGTGTGGAACCCAACTGACCGGCCGCTACTGCAGCGATGGGAACTGACGCGCGGGACCTGGACCCTCCCCGACCCGACGTGGTCGGGGAAGCCGAATCACCGCACACCTGGCGGGGCGATGCCGACGCGAACAGTGACGCTGCCGCAGATCACCGCCGCTGACGGCGGCGTGACGATCCAGATGGACCGGTCGAAGCAGCACGCCCGTTCGGCGACCGGAACACCGTACGAGGCCCGCATGCAGGGCAATTGGCTCCGACATGTCATCCCGCCGTACACACCGCGGCAGGAGCTGCCGATCTCCGTGGTCGGTGCTCCCGTCGCTACTGGTGCCCGGGCCGAGCTGCACATGGACCGACTCTGGTCCAGGGCGTGGGGGTTGGAATGGCAGTAGATCTGAACGCCTCGCTCGAGGAGCAGTGCGAGGCGATCTGGCAGGCCACGCTCGACGCTGAGCGTGAGGACTGGGAGATCCGCAATGCGGACCCGCTGATCAAGCTGGCCGACGGCAACCAGGTGATCCGGTACCTGCTCTTCGACGTCCAGGATCTGAAGTTCTCGGAGATCGAGAACAACACCGGGCAGGCCTCGTTCCTCCTCGACGTCGACCACTACGTGGCCGCCTGGGTCATCGACAAGGACGGCCGGCGGGCGCGTGGCGAGGGCGCCAACATCCACATCGACATCGAGATCGCCGGTGCCCGCTGGTCCGGCCGCGCCGAGCCGCCGAAGGTTGAGCGCGGCACGGACGGCCGGCGGTACGTGCGCCTCACCTTCCTGCATGACTACGAGAATCTGAAGTGGATCGACTGCTGGCCGAACCCGTTCCTGCCGGCCATCTTCCAGTTCCCGCGCATGTTCATCCTCGCGGGGCCCGCGATCTGGGCGCTGAAGACCGCGCTGTTCGTGAACCTGTGGCGGCTGAACTCGTCGATCTGGCAGATCCCCGACGATCCGATGAACCCGTCGACGTGGCTCGACGGCCTGGACATGTCCAACTGGGACATCGTCGTCAACCCGACGACGTTCTTCCAGGACATGGCGGCCGGCACGCCCTGGTGCGTGTTCGCGTCCCGGTGGGGCACCTGGCACGATGTCGCGGCGCCGATCCTCGCCGACTCGGAACTGACGGTCGTCTGCCGGCGGTGGCGTACGGGTGATCCGGACCCGTGGCTCGGCGCGGACATCAAGGATGGCGCGCTCGTTGTCGACATCGTCGACAAGTCCGGAGCTATGACCGGAACGTCACACGGCGGCACCATCTTCGATGGACTGTTCCGCACGATTCAGGAGTTCACCGCGGACTTCCTCGACACGACGGAATCGCTGCTGACCGGCGGTCCGACGTCCGACCTGTTCGTGCCCGGCCGTGGAACGAACAAAGCGTGGCCCCACGTCTACTACCCATCGGACTCGCCGGGCTCAGTCGAAACCGTGTTCACCGACGCGACGTCGAGGGGCGTCATCATGAACACCGGCGGCCACTCGATGCCTGGCGTGAACGAGACGATCAGCGCCGGCATCCAGGCGATCGGTGACATCGTCGGCAATGCACTGTTCATCGGGTCCATCGGCGGATCCATCGACACCCTGCTGCGGCCCTTCTACGAGGACACGGTCGCCGCCTGGATCTCGGTCAAACTTCCGCAGCGCATCGCCGAGCAGGGCGATTCCCACTACTGGGAGAAGACGATCGAGTCGCCCGGCAAGGCCTACACCCTGTCGTCGCTCATGGTGATCCGGCAGGCGATGTGGGAGACACGGGCGTACACATCCGCGTCGATGTCGATCAAGGCCGCCGAGCCGTACGTCATCGGCTGGCCTGGCACCGGCGACTTCTGGGTCGGTGACCGCATCATCACCGACCTCGGCGCGGAGCTGTCCGATCGGGTCATCGTCAACCGGGTGTCGCAGATCGACTACGAGCGTCCCCGCGGCACTCGTGGCAACTGGTCCGTCGCAGTCGGGCCGAAACAGGACGAGGATCCGCTCGTCGAGATGGCCGCGCGCGTCGCAAACCTGAAGGAAATCGGAAAGACGTTGGGAGTGTTCTGAAATGGAAGATCTACCCACTAGGGAGAACTGCGACCCGAACAACCCGGAAGAAGCGTTTCTGTGGATGTTCGTCGGCCTGCCCGGCGTGAACGGCGCGTCGATGATCATGGGCCCGGACTACTACCGGCAGATCTCGAAACAGCTGTGGGAACTCGGAGCCCGACCGAGCGCAGAACCGATCAAGCACCTCGAGTATGGCCGATGGGTGTACGACAACCCCGAGGACGAACCCGAGCCAGTGCAGGACCTGTACGCGCGTCTCGCGGCGCGACAGCAGGCGGAGTACGAGGCGAAGCTGCGCGACCGTGGCCTGCTGCCAAGACAGGAGGAGCTGTGACTGCGAAGCAGTTGCCCTATGACCGCAGCATCGTCCGGCAGGAGACCGGCTACTGGTGCGGGCCCGCGTCGGCGCAGGTGGTCCTCAACTCGCGCGGGATCCACGTCGACGAGGCGGTTCTCGCGCGCGAGATGGGCACGACATGGAACGGCACCGACTTCATCGGGCAGATCGAGCGGGTACTCGACGCCCGGGTGCCTGATGCCCGGTACACGTCAGTGCAGATGCCGAATGATCCGCCGACCGCCGAGCAGTGTGCCCGGTTGTGGCGCGACATCGTGCGGTCGATCGACGCCGGGTGGGGTGTGATCGTGAACATCGTTGCCCCGCCGTCGAACTACCCGCGTGCCGTCGCTCCGTCGACGATCTCACCCGCCTACTCGGGTGGCACGGTCTACCACTACATGACGGTGATGGGCTACGACGACGAGCAGCGCTCGGTGTGGATCGCCGACTCGGGCTTCAGCCCGTTCGGCTACTGGCTCGGCTTCGATCAGCTCGCGACACTGATCCCGCCGAAGGGCTACGCGTTCGCCGACGTCGAACCTCCGCCGGCGTCGGCGCCTCCGCCGGCGCCGAGCGGGATGGACGTCGACGCGCTCGCGCAGGCGATGGGCGGCACGGTCTCGCGTGAGCGGTACGCCGCGCTACTGCCGGCGTTCACCGAGGCGATGCGAGAGGCCGGGTGCACGACGGTCGAGCGGGCGGCGATGTGGTGTGCGCAGCTCGGCCACGAATCGGTCGGGCTGAAGTACATGTCGGAGTTGTGGGGTCCGACGTCGGACCAGCGCACCTACGACGGGCGCATGGGGAACGGGCCAGGCGAAGGGTTCAAGTACCGCGGCCGTGGACCGATCCAGGTCACCGGCCGCGACAACTACACCGCGCTGTCCCGGTGGGCGCACGAGCGCGGCATGGTCCCGTCGCCGACATTCTTCGTCGACAACCCGGACGAGCTCGCGTCCGACCGCCACGGCTTCGTCGGCGCGGTCTGGTACTGGACGGCAGCCCGTCCTCAGCTCAACGCGCTCGCCGACGCCCGCAACCTCCAGGACGCCACCCGTGCCATCAACGGCGGACTGAACGGCATCGCCGACCGATCCACCCGCTATCAGCGGTGCCTCGACATGGGCGCCGCACTACTCCCCGCTGGAGGAACCATGACAAACGTCGTCGAGGAGGGCGCGCTCCAGCTGCGCCCGCACCCGGGACTGCTCCGCAAGATCAACCGGCCGCAGAACGTCAACGAGTCCACCCGCGACCCGGAAAACGCGTGGCCGTACGCGATGTGGGCGGACGTGTGGAACGAAACCGTGTGGGACGGCTACGACATCCGCCCCGAGTATGCGGACGTGCCCGACGACGTCGGCCGGTCGCTGGTCGCGCTGGTGCAGACCATCGCGGCCCGACAGGTCCGCATCGAGAAGAAGCTCGACCAACTCCTGGAGGGCAAGTAATGCTGAACAGCCCGAACACCCGCAAGTGGGTGTACGTCGCGCAGGTCGTGCTCGGAGCCGCCCTCGTCGTCCTGGTCGCGACAGGGATCGTCGACCAGGCCACCAGCGACCAGATCACCAGCAGCCTCGACCGGATCATCGCCGGTATCGGCGGCCTGGCGCTCCTCGGTGGCGGCGAACTCGCGCGACGCAACCTCTCTCCGAAGCCCGCGACGATCTCCGCCGACGGGGTGCAGGTGATCACAAACGCACTCGACGCCTACGCGACGCGTGCGCAGCCGGCCATCGAGACCGCGGAGGCGCAGCTGCAGAAGGCTGCCGTCGAACTTCGAGAGCAGTACGTCGACCCGTTCATCAGGCGGTGACGGTGGAGCAGATCGCGGGGATCGCGGTCACCGACCTGGGACTGACAGGACTGCTGACACTGGCAGTCCTGCTCATCCTGGTTGGTGCCCTTATCCCGAGACCGGTACACAAGACCATCGTCGGCCTGCAGCAGCAGCGCATCGATAAGCTCGAGGAGCTCCTGTCCAAGCGGGATGGGCAGATCGACCGGCTGCTGCCGAGTGCGGAAACCTCTGCCGAGACGCTCGCCAAGATCCAGTCCGTGACCGATCCGGATAGGTCTGGCGGTGAGCGCTGATGCGGTGGCTGCGCAGGATCAAGCACGAGCGCGAGCAGCTCGAGCGGGTCGAGGCCGCACTCGTGGATGAATGCACGCGCGAGAAGCGCGTCGACGCGGTGATGACGCGAATCGAAGAATCTCGCCGCCGCAACCACTTCGGCGAATCCATCGAGATCGCAATGGGCAAGAGGAGACACGCATGATCAAGGTGGCACTCACCGTCGCCGCACTGCTGGGTGCCGCGGTCATTGCCGTCTACCCGCCAGAGACGGAAGCCCGGATCCTGCTCGTCTCGATGACGGTGCTCGCCTGGACCTTCGCGATCGTCTACGGCACCCGGTCACCTTGGCGCGCAACCCAGGCCGGCAGGTCGGTCATGGCGACGTCCGTCGCTCTCGGGCTGATCGGTGCGCAACTCGCCTCGGTCTGGATCTTCGGGGACTATCCGGGCCGCGCCGAGGTGAGGGCGATCGTCGTGCTCGCGCTGGTCCTCACCCTCCTTCACCGGCTGCTCGTCGTGTGGCGGATCCAGCACAAGGAGGTGAATCGATGACAGCGCCCAATGGTGGCGTGCCGTCTGGTGGCGTATCCGGCGGCGGCGGGCTGGCCGCGCACGCGAAGAGGACCGAGGCGCAGTGGAAAGCCTCGCTCTACGGCCAGGTGAATGATCGGTACAACGGTGTGAAGCTGTTCGGTTCGGACTTCAACCTTCTCGGAAACCAGGTCCGCGCACACAACCAGCTCATCGAGACGCAGGGCGAGCAGATCGCCGATCTCGAGGACTTCGTCGGCACCGGGACGACCACACCAATCTGGTCGTCCACCGGGGGCTATGACCTCGTCTCCTTTCCGGACTCGATGATGAATCGCGTTCGGTACTTCGATGGGAACGCGTACGCACTGTCGGAGATTCCAGCGTTCTCGCAGGCGAAAAGGACTCTCGATCTCGCGTTCGTACGCGGTGGCCGGGACACCCCGACGCCACTCGAAGTGGTCCGCATCATCACCGGCGCCGACACCGGCATCTTCGATATCGACGCTTGGTACGTCGGAATCTACGTCTACGACAAACCGAACAACCGAATGCAGCTGCTGTGGAACTCAGGGAACCTGCTGAACGTCCTCACCGGTCAGCGCATGCGATACCACCTGAGTACGAACATGACTCAGTCGGCCGCAAACGACCAACTCCTCGCCGTCGCGACACTGCAGATCGCCCCTGGTCTCGCGCAGCGCCCCCGCGGTATCGGGTGCGTCTTCCAGACCGGGATCTCCGAGCAGGCGGGCACGGTGCCGTTGGCGCGGCACGCCTACATCAACAACGTCGACGCGCTACCGATGACGATCGGAATGAACTCGATGAACTACGACAACAGCAAGATCATGTGGGCGGCAGTGGGGGCTTCATCATGATGAGCATCGACGGACGTCTGCACGTCACTCCCGACGAGCTCGACGAGTTCGTCTCCCTCACTGCAGTGCAACCGATCGCCAAGCATCTGTGGCTGCTCAACACCGCAACCGGCGAGACTCGCGTCGATCGATCCGACGATGCAAGCGCAGTGCCCGACGGCTGGGTACTGCTGATGACTGGCCCTTCACCAGCCTGGGTCGAGCAGTGGAGTGGAGATCTTCAGCGCGCGGTAGACGAGCAGCTCAATCCGCTTCTCGACGCGGCCTTCGGGTACGCGCCGACTACCCATGAACCGGAGGCGCCATGACGCTTGGCTGGACACCGATCGACGAGACGATCGAACTCACCAACGGCGACTGGATCTTCGAGCGCACCAACCGGGCTGGAGGCATTCCACCCAACACGGTCATCGAGATCGTGTGGGCGAACGGCGTCACGTGGCCCGGCGAGATCGAGGGCGCGACCGTGCGGTGGCGGAAGGAAGCCGCCGAGTGCTCGGCGGCCGTCATTCCACACGGCACCGCGTTCGAGATCCTGGTGCGCTACCCGAACGAGGCCACCGGAACCACCGACGACTACGTCTGGATGGGCGGCTGGTCCATCCGCACCAACTACTTTGAAACACAGGACTTCTAAGGAGCCCCAATGGCCAACACTGTCGCTGCGACCGCGAACGCGCTCGCGAATCACTGGGCGTCGCTCGGCGCCACTTACAGCCTGCACACCGGCAATCCCGGCGCGGCAGGGACCGCGAACGAAGCGTCCGGCAACGGGTACGCGCGCCAGTCCACCACGTTCGGGTCCGCGTCTGGCGGTGTGGTGACGGGCTCGCAGATGACGTTCAACTTCATGGGCACCGTCACGCACATGTGCCGATGGAATGGCACCACCCTGTTGGACATCATCGATACCGTCGACGCGACCGTGACCCCGGCGGGCCAGATCAAGGTGACACCTTCGTACAACGCCAACTACGTCGCCTGGACCTAGCCGTGCAGTTTCCGGCCCCGGACACGGGGTTCACCCGGCTACCGGGCCCGGACACTGCGGCGACCGACTTCCCGTCCGCTGACGGTGCAGTTGTCGCGTTTCCTCCACCGCCGATTCCACTCCGAGATGCTGCCGCGTCGATGGATGGCGTCGCGTCCGCGGTGTCTCAGGTGCTCCCGTGGCGAACCGCCCTGGTGTCGATGGACGGCACGTCGTCAGCGACGTTCGTCCCCGCCGTGAGCGTCTCCGCGCCGGCGTCGATGGACGGCACAGCGTTCGTGTTCCGCAACATCGATGCGGCCATCACGATCGATGCCGTCGCTTCCGCGGCGATTACTCCGGTCTACAGCGGTACAGCCGGGGCCACGATGGACGGTTTCGCGGACACTGTCGGGGAGATCGCTGGAATCAGCGTCGCCGAAGTGGTCGTCAGCATGGACGCAGCCGCCTCCGTATCGATCGCAGGGTTCGCGACAGCGCCAGCGTCGATGAACGGCAACGCGTCAGCGGTCAGCGTCCCGGTAACGTCTGCGACCGCCGCGGCGTCGATGGACGGCGCGGCGTCTGTGACCACGGTTGTGCAGCACGCGTTCCCGAGCCGGGTCGTGAAGTTGAGTCCGAACTTCCCCTACCCGCAGAACACATGGACGCGGGTCACCGGATGGGAGCTCGCGGACGGTTCGCTCGGACAGGCCGGGACGAACGGTCTCGTCGTCACAGGCAGCGGCACGGTCGACGTCTCCGTCTCGTTGCGGATCATCAGCACCTCGACCCTGTCGCGGTCGGTGCGCGTGACTCTGAACGATGTCGCCCTCGGTGACAACGTCGAGTTCCCTGGCTCGACAACCGTCCTGACCCGCACCCTCAACGCCGTCGCGGTCAATCCAGGCGACGTCCTCTCAGTGTGGATCCTGACCTCGACGAGCCTCTCGTCGCAGCGCTACGTGATGCCCGGGGCCGACACCTTCATCAACATCGCCGAGCCATGACGAAGCCCCCACCCTTCCGAGGGTGGGGGCCTTTCGTCGTTTCGGGAACCGACCGCAGACCTTCCGCGTCGAACCCGGTATGGATGAGACGGCGGCGTGGGATCTGGCGCTCTGGCAGCTGGAGATGGACCAGCACTATCGGGAGCAAGGGCAGGAACCGCCGTGAGCTACACCTCGACGAAGCGGTGTCCGAACTCGACGCCGGGAAGCGCGCACAACTCCTCGGCCGAGGCGAAGGGTGACGATGCCGCCAGCCGCAGTGCAGCAGCTGCGTAGTTCGCTACCACCGTGAACGAGTCGTTCGGCATGTAGGTCGCGTGCAGACTCATACCGCCGGCCGCGTTCACATCGAACACCATGTAGCGGCCGAATCCATCGACGAAGCGCGCGACTCGAATGATGCCCTCGCCGTTGCCGCGATCCTTGGGCGAATCGACGTGCTCGACTCGCCAGCCGAGCGGCAGCAGCTCGCTGAACGGGTAGTTGTTCACGAAGTCGTGCGCTCCGAACGCTTCCATCATGGCCTCCCGAATGTGTGGCCGGGCGCCCCTTCCAAAAGGGGGGACGGATGGGGCGCCCGGTGGGGTTGCCGTGCGCTTCCCTCGCTCGGCAACCGCATGGAGCGTAACACCAGAATCGAACGTGTGTGCGAAAATGGGTGGGTGCCGAGCTACGAACGTGCACCCAAGCAGTGCCCGAACGGGCACCCGCTCGGGCCTGGTCGCGTGCTCGTCGGATGGTTCGCCTGCAGCTGCACGGAACGCGGCGGCCATCGCACCTACGACTGCCGCCAATGCGGCGCCGTCATCTACCGCCCACCCCACTGGGGGCGGCGAGACTACGGCGACCGTTGGCGGCGGAAGCGTGAGCGATAGGGTCCAGTCGAGTTCTTCGAGAGGTAGCAGCATCATGCAGGTCGGCGACCGCGTCCGTATTCGTCCCGGCGGCGCAACGGTTTTCACTATCACCGAGGGTCCCGACGACTACGGGCGCCTCACCATCGAACCGGTAGGCGACGCACCCGGCGCCTACCCCTTCCCGATGAAGCCCGACGACCTCATCCCCGAGTAGAAGCCGGCGCCCCGCCTACGGGCGGAACTCGCCGTATACGCCCGATGGGTCGCCGCCGAGGTAGGCGCTGTTCTGGTTGTCGGCGCGGGCTGCGATTGCGGCGACACGATCACGCTCGGCCTGGACCGCGCGGATTCGCCGGCGGGCCAAACCGCCGGCGGCCGCGAGCCCGATGATCGCCCACAACGCGGCGGCCATGTAGGTGGTGTTGTTGATGCAGCCGATTGCCCCCATGACGCCCAGTACGACAAGCGACCAGAGAACGATTGATGCGGTTTGCCGTCTCATCCGTCGCCTTTCAAGTCGGTTCGAGCGCCACGCCCCGGGCGGTTCGCGTTCCATTCGTCGATCGTCGCGGGCAACCATCCGCGCACGGTGCCGCGCGGGATGGTGCCGTCGTCGTTGAGCGGCCCGACGACAACGTCGGGCGGCGGCAGTTTGTACCGGCTCAGCGCGCCGGGCTGGACTCCGATCCGTTCGGCGAACTCGACGCGCGACATGTAGACCGCGGGACGCTCAGGCATGGCGCGCGGCCCGGATTCGGTCCTGGGTGATGAACACGATGATCCCGCCCCAGACGGCCCACAACGGCCAAGGCGCGTGGAGCGCCCACAGCGCGCCGCCGGTGGCGGCTGTGCCGACGATGTCGTAGTTGCGTCGCATGACGTCAAGCATGATCCCTCTCCTTCTCCGTGGGGTGATTTCGTGAGACCCTTTCCGGTGGGGATCGGAGCGCGTGCGCTGCGTTCCGATCCCCACCTGAGGGTCACCGTTTGCGGTGCCTGCCTCGCCTCTTGGGCTTGGCCTTGCGGTTCTGAATCACCATCACGATGTTCGTGATCAGGGTCAGAATCCCCACGACCAGTGCCATTCGGCTTTCGGTCATCCGCTCACCTCCTCTCTGCTGTTGTAACTATGACTATACACTGTCGATAATCAACGTGCAACACTTTTGGAGTGCAAAGTCCGGGCAGGTCCAGAAATGACGAACGCCCCGAGAATCACTCGGGGCGTTACGGTCTGCTGATCAGCCGGCCAGCACATCCCAGTTCTTCTGCTCAGCTTCTGCTGACGGCATCCCGTTCCACAGGCGCATCTGGAAGTCCGGGTCCTTCAGCTTCACTTCGTTCACGACAGTCTCGCCGTCAACCTGGTAGCTCGACACCCAGACAGCGTCGATCTGCCCAGCGATCGGGGACGCCTTCAATGCCTTCGCGTATGCCGTCGCGGTCTCCCGCAGATCGTCGGCCGAGGTGACCGATGGGTCGCAGATGTCGATCGCAGCACCGAACATGCCGGTGTCGCTCCCGATTGGCGTGTACCGGCCCGCGGTGACGGTCGCGCCATCAGGAAGCTGCACCGCCTGCACAGCAGCGGCGAAGTCCGGGTTGTCGATCGGCCTCGAGGCCGGGCACGAGGCCGTCGCATCGGCATCGGTACTCGAGCACGCCCCGAGCCCGAGCACCGATGCAGAGGCCGCAACAACGATCATCATCATCTTCTTCTTCATGCGTCGGATCATGCCAGCGCACCAACCGGTCGGTTGCGTCACCCGCCGACCGCGGCAAGGGCTGGTGTCGCGTCGGCTGCGTCGCCTTCCTTGCGCCACCGTCGCACTGACGCTTCGGAGGTGCCGAGGCGTGCGGCGACGGCGCGCTGCGACATGTTGGTTGTCGCGAGCAAGTGGAGCGCTTCGGCTTTCATCTCGTCGCGGGTCATCGGCGCCGGCGCATCGTCCGGCGCTGGCACGTCGAACAGCGCGTCGGGCTGCGTCGCGTTGCGTCGATCCTGGTCAGCGCCGTTGTCGCGCGCAGGTGTCACGGGTGCCGCAACAGTCGCAGACTTGACGGGCGTCGCTACGTCGCGGTGTGTCACGGCCTCGACGACGAGGACGTCCGCCGTCGACGTATCGGCTGCGTTGCGACGAAGCTGCACTGCGAGGTGCGGCGCGACGAGCAGGCATAGCGGCGGGACGACTGCGACGGCCGCGCCCGCCCACCCGGGCAGCGGCCCCGCGGGCAGGAGGTGTGCTGCGGCGCCCGCGACGATCGACACGGCGGTCGCGGCCGCGAGTAGCGACCAGGCGTAGACGCGGGACGCGGGCAGGCGCATCACCGCGGCGGTCGCGACGACGGCGAGCCCGTCGACGACGAGCGGCCACACGTGCGCCATGACGGGCCCGTATCCGGCGCGGCCAGCCAGCGCGGCGAGGTTCGAGTACGACAGCGCGAACGCGAGGACAGCGATCGCGTACGTCGCTGCGGCGGGTAGGTGGCGGGTCATCGCTGGATTCCGTTCCGGTAGCCGAGCTCGTGGGCGGTGGCGTAGTCGAACATGCAGTGCTCGATCAGTACGTCGATGAGTCCGTCGACGGCGGCGTATTCGGGTGAGGTGCGTGGGTAGCGCTCGCGGTAGGCGACTGCGGTCTGCAGGTGGCTCATGCGGCGACCGCAGTCCGGCAGGTGCAGCGACGGATCGGGCGGCCGTCGGCAGGGTCTTCGATCCATCCTTCGACGCACTCGCCGCACGAGGGCCGCGGAGCTTGGATACGACGCGGGAGTGGGAGCGCGGACCAGGCGCCGATCCAGCCCTGCGCGTACCGGGTCGGGTTGTGAGGCTGGTGCGCCGACACTGCAGCGGTGACGAGTGCGGGCACACCGTGGGTCTCGAGCAGCCGCGTGATGTCGTCGACGTCGGCGGCCTTCAGCGCATCCCAGCGGGCGGCCAGGCCCTTGTCGCGGCAGGCGGCCGCGATGGCGTCGAACCGACCTTCAGCGTGAGCGGACACCACCACCCCCGTGCGCCGTGGCGCGCGCTGCATCGGCGACGTCGAGGCGGTGGGGTGGTTGGTCTCAGTCCTTCGTGACTCAGTCCTTTGGGTAGCGACGGGCTCGCCGCTGTCGGACTGACCGTGGGTCGCTTTCTCAGGCCCCGGACCGGCAGACGTATCGACGGGTTCCTCGAAGATCGTCTGCAGTGTGTGCCAGCGGCCGCGGTCGTCCTGAACCTTCTGGCGGACGAGGTAGCCGAGCGACTCAAGCTCGCGCATGGCGGTCCGGATGGCGTCGCGGCCCTCGGTCGGAGACTGGCCAGCGATGGATTCGGAGCGGGTCCGCCAGTCGGCGGGCTTGGAGAGGAGCCACATCAGGACACCGCGAGCGCGGAAGCTCAAGCGGCTGTCGTTGAGGACGGCATTCGAGAGGATGGTGAAGTGGTCAGCGCGGCGCGGGCCTCGCCGAATCCCACCCAAGGCATGGGTATGCTCGGACACTGTTCGACTCCTTAGCAAGTCGGACCATGCCCCGGGAGCGTTGGCGCGCTCGCCGGGGTCTCATTTTGTTGTTGTGCAGCGATCTTGGCACAGCGCGATTTCGTTTGTCCAGATGGACAACTCTGCGGGCGAGTCACATCGCTGACCACGAGCGATAAAGGCGGTGAGTTTGGCACGCGGGTGGCACGTTCCGAAAATGCAGAACCCCCCACCCGGCTTATCGCCTGGTGAGGGGTGGTGCCCCCAGTAGGGCTCGAACCTACGACCTGCGGATTAAAAGAGCGATCTCGGTATCCGAGTCAGAGTGAGTGAGCGTGCGTAAATCGCACCTCTACCAGCAAACTCTCGCCAACTTCCTCGCCCTCACTGCAGTCTCTGCGAGTGTCTGAATGTGCCCCTAGTTGGCACGTTTCTTGGCACGGCCGGCGGGCGGGTCACCGAGTGCCGCCCGAACCGCATCCCACTGCGTGGGCGCCAGGTGCGCGTAGCGCTCCGTCGTCTTCACGGACTCGTGCCCCAGAAGGTTCTTCAGTTCGTAGATCGAGACGCCGTCCTGCACCAGCCATGAGGCGTAGGTGTGCCTGAGATCGTGGATACGTGCGGGGGCGATGGGCTCCTGGCCACGCTTCGTGCGGACGACACTAGCGAGTGCGAACGCGTCGTTCCATCGTGACCGTAGATGCTTCTCCCCCAGCGGCCCGTGGCCGCGGCGGGCCGGCAGCACCAGCCCGGACCGCGCGCGCACCTCTCGGTGGTACTCGACGTCCGGCGGCGATCCGGGACCTCGACCGCGCAGCTCCTTCTCGAGCAACTCCGCGAGGGAGCGGGATATCGGGACCGTCCGTTGCTGCCACGACTTCGGGGGCTTCATGGATCCGCCGACCGGATCCCATGACCGCGCGACGTGAATCGTTCGGCGCGACAGGTCGACGGATTCCCAGTGCAATCCGAGAGCCTCCCCGAGACGCAGCCCCGTTCCGACGAGCAGCTCGACAACGAGCCGATCGGCGTCGTCGAGTACCCCGGCCAGGTCAGCGACTTCATCGCGAGTGAGGTATCGATCGACGTTCTTGCCGCCCTTCGGGAGCTTCACCCCCTTGGCCGGGTTCGACGGGATCATGCGCGCGAACTCGGCAGCGCGGAGCGATGACGAGAGCAGGTGGAAGCACTTCTGAACCGATGATGCGGACAGTCCTGCGTCCTCGAGTTCGCGGAGCCACACCTGGATTCCGTGCCCCGTGATCTTGTTCAGCTTGACGTCGCCCCACTTCGGGTCCACATGCTTTGCGAGTCGGCCACGATCGCGTCCTGCGGTGCCAGCTGCGACTCGCCTGCCGGCTTCCCAGTGCGGCTTCCACTCGCCCCATGTCATCCGGGCCGCCTCGGCACTCGTGGGCTCGATGCGCTCGGAGTCCTCGGCGGCCTGCGCCTTGCCGAGTGCCATCTTCTGGTTGGGCCAGCTGCCGGCGGATCGGTGACGGCCGGCGCTGTCGACGTAGCGCGCCTGCCACTTGCCGGATGGGAGTTGTCTCACCGATGCCACGTCGTCCCCCTGTCTACTACGGCGCGTCGTTTGCTAGATGCTGGCGGTTGGTCTGGTTTCCCTTTATCATTCGAATACTTGTTCGAACGGGGAGGATCTACATGGCAGTACCGGACATTGACGAAGTCGTCACCGAGGCGAACACGCTCCGCGTCCGCGCGTCAGCTCTCCTCGGCGCCCTGCGCCGACTGGGCTGCGTCGAGCAGCACGCCGGGGTCGACGTCCAGGACCTTACAGATCGCGAATAGCTGAACGACGTCGACAGTCCTCTTCCCCGACTCGAGACGAACGATCGTTGTGTGCGAGATTCCGGACTGGTCCGCCAGCTCGTTCTGTGTAATACCCCGGCGCGCACGTGCGGCGCGTATCTCATTGCCGATGGCGTTACGAATGGCATCGCGGGTCGTATCCGTGTCCATGCGTTACAACATATGTCCATATGGACACAAGGGCAATCCCTTTGGGCGAACCTACGTCCCGTTCGGGCAAACGATACGCTTGTGATTTACCCTTGCAATTTGCCCGTTTGGGCAATAGAGTTGTCCGTATGGACAAGCTCAGCACCCGGATAGCGGAAGCAGTCCAAGCCGCTATCGATCAGGCCGGGGAGAACCTCCACTCGGTCGCGGTCAAGACCGGGATCCCAAGGACCACTCTAGGACACCGACTCAAGGCCACTCGACCTTTCGACGTCGACCAACTCGCCCTCATCGCCAACGCGCTCAATCGAGAAGTCAGCGAGTTCCTGCCGGAACGGGACGTGGGTTCGAAATGACCAGCGGCAGCCCGTGGATGACGGTCAAGGAGGCAGGCGAGTACATGCGCCGCCACCCGCAGACCGTCCTGCACCTTCTCCACACCGAACAGCTCGTCGGATTCCAGGCCGCCGGACGAAACGGCTCCTGGCGCATTCATCGCGACGATATCGACGAGTACATGCGAAACCCTAAGGCGCGCAAGCGTCGACGTCTGCGCACAGCGTAGACACTCCCCTGGCCTGATCTAGGCCGCTCCCGCATCACATCTTCACCCCACGCTCCCACGTGGGTCGCCCTTTCACACCTTCATAGCGTGATGTTTCGCCTGGTGAGCGCGTCAGCTCATACACCTGCCTCTGGTTTCAAGGTGCCGAACCCGTCGTATTCCATGCGGCGGAGACAACTCTGACGACCGATGCCACCAGGCCATTCCCGCCCCCTCGTTCGTGGGGCGGATGAAACGAGAAGGCCGCCAGCAGGTACCAGCTGCCGGCGGCCGATGTCCAACCAAACACCCAGAAGGAGGTAGACGTGTCAGATGCTACTGCACAACTCGTCCCCTTCCAGTACGAGAACGAGCGCGTACGTGTGCTCGACATCGACGGCGAACCCTGGTTCGTCCTGACCGATCTGTGTCGAGTCCTCGGACTCGGCACACCCTCCCGCGTCCGAGATCGCCTGGCGGAGGGGGTGAGTCAGACTCACACCCTTCAGACCTCGGGTGGTCCGCAGCAGATGATCCTCGTGTCGGAGCCCGGCATGTACGAGGTCGTGATCCGCTCGGACAAGCCGGAGGCCGCGCGCTTCCGGCGGTGGATCACCGCAGAGGTGCTGCCGACCATCCGCCGCACCGGCGCCTACGGGACGCCGGCACTCACCGGCCCCGAGCTGATGGCTCGCGCGCTCGTCGAAGCCAAGCAGGTCCTCGCAGCGAAGGACGCGACGATCGCGGAGCTCGCACCGAAGGCCGCGTACGTCAACGAGTTCGTCGCCGACGAAGACCTGATCCAGTTCCGTACTCTCGCGAACCAGCTGCAGATCGGCGAAGCCGCGCTCCGCGAAACCCTCATCGAGCACCGCTGGATCTACCGGGTCACCGGTAGCCGCTGGTCGAACTCGAAGGGCCGCAAGGAGACGATCCACCAGTACCGGGCGTTCGCTGAGAAGAAGTCGTACTTCCGGCTGCGGCCGCTGCACAAGGCGCCGCGTGTGAACGGCGAGGTGCAGCAGACGCTGCTGCTGACCCCGGCCGGCGCCGAGGCTGTCGCCCGGAATCTGGCCCGCTGGAACGAGGAGGCGGCATGAGTTGCATGGATGAGACTGCCGCCCGGCGACTGCGAGCTGCGGAAGAGATTCTCGCCGCGGACCGTGCGTGTGCGCGGCCACCCGAGCCGTCTGGTCCGCAGGTGCTTCCGATCAGCCCGGAGGCTATCGCAATCCTCGGTGCTCCGGTTGGTGCACTGCCGGCGCTGCTGATTCTGTCCCACGCCGAGGCGCGCGCCCTGGCCGCCGACATCATCGCGGCGACCACCTAGTCCACCGGTGGTGGCGGGCCCCGACTGGGGTTCCTGTTCGCGGTCCAGATGGCCGCACCCGCCTGCCACCACCGGCCCCACTTCTTTCGACGCGAAACCCCTGGATGGGTTGCTGCGCAGATGACTACACCCTGTGGAGGGTTCATGACGATCCAAGAGCTGTACGCCCGTATGGGCGTCGACTATCCGCCGACCGGCCGCGGCTGCCACCGCGACGGCATCCCCGTCTCGGTGTTCCAGGCGTTCCTCCTCGCCGAGGTGATGGCATGAGCGACATCGAGATCACGACTACTCCACGCGGATTCCATCGGTACGGAACCCCCGTCGCGACCACGTACGGGCACACCGTCGACGTCTACGAGTCCTCGGCGGCAAGCGGTCCGCACGTATGGCTGGCAGTCGAGTCGGGTGAGACAACTTCACCCGGTCATGTGCATCTCAACGAGGAGCAGGCGCGCGCCGTCGTCGCCCGGCTCCAGGCCTGGCTCGATGAGATCCCGGCGCGCTGGGGCGTTGCCCCTGACGGCGGTGGCGCATGACCGACACCGACCACAGCAACTTCTGGCCGGATCACATTGCAGCGCAGCAGCACGACGACGACGACGACCGGATCCTCGACACGGCCGACGAGTTTCGGTGTGACTGCCGGCGTCACGCGTGGACGACGCTCCTCGTCTGGTGCTGCGTGATCGGTGTGGTCGCGATGTTCGCCGCAATCGGCTGGGGTGCGCCATGACCGATCCGATCGAGCGCATCCGCTACGACGACCCCAACGCGCCGAAGTTGTTCGATCCGCTCGCCGACCCGGCTGACGCATGGGACCGGGCCCGCGACAACCGGATCGCTGACCAACTGGAGGGCCGATGATCCCCCCGTCTTGGTGGTACTGCCACCGACATCTGATGTGGCGTGAAGCCCCGTGCACCCCGGTGTGTTCCGGCCCGGACCACCGCACCGTCCGCGAGAAGCGACTCGCTGCCGAGCGCCGGCGCATCGAAGACCTTCAAGCCGAGTGGGAAGCGGACCCGTACCACCAGCTTGCCAACGCGATCGTCGGGAGGCAGTGATGCCACCGACACCAGCCGGGTTCAGCCCGTGGCAGCAGGTCGGCTCGCACGAGTACGCGCGGGCCCGACGGGACGGGCTGCCCACCTACCGGACCGAGTTCACGCACGACGACCGGTTCGAAACCGCCTTCTTCATCGCGCACTACAGGAGCCGACCGTGATCGAAATCCGCGACGGGCACACCAGTTTGGTGGCCCGCCCCACCCTCAAATTCCCTACGAACCAGCGCGCTGTCCTCCTGCTGATCGAGCAGGACGAGGTGCAGCTCGGTTTCCAGCTCACTCGCGATCAGTGGCACCAGATCGGCGAGATGATGGACGACCCCAAGGACGACGAATGACTGTTACCGATTTCCCGAACCAGCCTGTCGCGGTCACCGTCTACGGCAAACCGGGCTGCCAGGGCTGCAAGCTCACCGTCCGGCACCTCGACAAGCAGGGCACCCCGCACACGTATCGGGACGTCACCACTGACCCGGACGCGGCCGCGGCAGTCGCTGCACTCGGCTACAAGGCCCTCCCTGTCGTCACGGCCGGCGACATGCATTGGACCGGCTACAGCCCCGACCGGCTCAACACCCTCGGCCGGATCCACACATTCGCACCGGATCTCACGTCCCGCGACGAGCTGGCCGCCGACTACCTCGAGGAGACAGCATGACCGGCCCGAAGCTGATCGAACTCCCAGACCTACTGCAAGGGACGGACGAGTGGCACGCCCAGCGCCGAGGGATCGTCACAGCGTCGGTCGTCGGCAACCTGATCACCACTCGGTCGCTGTCGGCGATCGACTACGCCTGCCCCGCCTGCGACGCACCCGCGAACGATCCGTGCCGCAGCAAGATGAAGGCCGGCGCCACGATCAAGACGCTGCACCCCGAGCGCGCCGAGGCCGCACGTCGAGGCAGCTCGAGCATCGTGTTCGAGACCGCCAGGAACGACACAGCCCGCAGTGTCACAGCGAATCTCGTCGCGGAACGCATCACCAACTGGACCGACCCGACGTATGTCAGCGACGACATGCTCCGCGGAATCGAGGACGAACCCCGGGCCCGCGACATCTACAGCGAGCACTTCGCGCCCGTGCGGGAGATCGGGATGATGATCCGCGACGACAACGGCGTCCGGATCGGCTACTCGCCCGACGGCCTGGTCGGTGACGACGGACTGATCGAGATCAAGTCCCGTCGACAGAAGAAGCAGGTCGAGACCGTCATATCTGGTCACCCGCCGGCCGAGAACATGGCGCAACTGCAGTGCGGGCTGCTGGTGTCCGGTCGGAAGTGGATCGACTACATCAGCTATTCCGGCGGCATGCACCTGTGGGTGAAGCGCGTGTACCCGGATCAGCGGTGGTTCGACGCGATCACGGCCGCGGTTCACGCGTTCGAAGCGAATGCCGCCGAGATGATCCGCCTCTATGCGGAGTCGGTCGTCGGATTCCCCCTCACGGAACGAATCATCGAGATGGAAATGGTGGTCTGACGATGGATCTCACAGAATCGATTGCACCGAGGTCTGACCAGCTCAATGCGGAAGACCTTCTCAGCGGCCCTCGCACCGTCACGGTCGAGAAGGTCACGAAAGGCTCAGCTGAGCAGCCGGTGAACGTCCATCTCGTGGAGTTCCCCGGCCGGCCGTTCCGGCCTAGCAAGACGGTGCGGCGCATCTTGGTTGCCGCGTGGGGCGCGGACGCGTCGGGCTACGCGGGCCGGCGGATGACCCTGTTCCGCGACCCCGCTGTCAGGTTCGGCGGCCAGGACGTCGGCGGGATCCGCGTCAGCCACCTCTCCCACATCGACAAGCGCCTCCAGTTGGCGCTCACCGTGACCCGTGGGAAGCGTGCGCCGTACATCGTGGAGCCGATGCCCGCAGCGTCGCAGACGGATTCGAAGCCTGCGGTGAAAGCCGACGCGAGCTCGCTCCTTGCCGCCGTCGAAGAGGCCCCCGACGTCGATGCCCTCCGGAAGTTGTGGAAGCAGGCCGCAGCCCTCGCCGACGAAGACTGCACCACCGTGCGCGCCGTCATCGACGGCCGCCTCGCAGACCTGAAGGAACCACAGTGAGCACCCGCGCACACCCTCGATCGCAGATCGCTTGGGCGCCGAGCACGAAGCACTCGATCGCCCGCAAACGCAAGATGGCGGCGGCCGGCGTCGACACCCTCGTCGACGCCGGCCCGGTTCGGGCGCACGTCCTCGAACTCCTCGGCTTCGGCATGAACCCGCGGATGATCGCCTGGCAGGCCGGGGTGCCCGACACCACCGTCCGGTTCATCCGTGACGGCGTCCATCAGCAGACGCGGGTGTGGGTGGCTGAGCGGCTGACACGGGTGCAGCCACTGCCGCACCCGAATCAGCGGACCGTCCTCACGATCGGCGCATTGCGACGCACTCGCGCCTTGCAGGCCCTCGGCTGGAGCGCGCGAGACATCGGCGACCGGATCGGCATGGAGGCGACCGCGCTCACCGCCATGCAACGCCGCACGCGCATCGACTACCGGACGTGGGCCCGGATCCGTGACGTCTACGAAGCACTGTCGGCGACTCCTGGCCCGTCGAAGATTGCGCGCGCGTCTGCGGCCCGCAAGGGCTGGTTGAACCCGTTCGAGTGGGAGGGCTACGACATCGACGACCCGCGGGTGACACCACCCCGGTCCGCCCGCACCACCGCCGATCGCAGCGGTGCACGCGCGGACCGCGTCGAGCAGGTCGCCGATCTGACCGCCCAGGGCCTGTCCGCCGGCGCGATCGCCGACCAGCTCGGAGTGTCCGAACGCCAGATCCAACGTGATCGGAGTGCCGCATGACTCGCCGACTTTCCGATGCTGTCCTCGCCGTCGCTCTGACGGCGACCGGCGTCGCTGCCGCAATCGTCTTGGCCGCAGGCGATGTCGTCGCGGTCGCCGACCGAATAGTCAGGGGGATCCGATGACCGACACCTGTGAGCACTGCCATCTGCCCGTCTACGTGATGCCCCGCCGGCGCGTGGCACCGAAGCTCGTGCACCGCGGCACCCACCTCGCCGAGTGTGCCGACGGCGGGACCACTGCAACCCCAAGGAGTGAGGCATGAACGCCACGATCACACCCGAGCTGGCACACCGCGTACTCGACGCGCTCGAGCAGTCAGGGCACATCGGCCCGGATGGCAGCCTCTCCGCACTGTTCATCGTTCGCGATGCAGTGAAGGCCTGGGAGGCCGAGGCAGCCCGCGAGGTTGAGGTTCTCCAGCTTGCGAAGCGACTCGTCCAGGAAGAGTTCGGCGGATACAACCAGTGGCACGACCTGTCGACGAGTGAGCAAGAGCGGCGAATTCAGTACGTCAAGTTCATCCTCGCGTTCCTCGCGGCTGATGGGCGTCTACTCCCCGAAGGCGGGACGGGCGCGGCACAGGCGTGGGACGAGGGGTTCGAGGAGGGATTCGATTTCGCCGGGAATCAGAGTTTGCCCGGAGGCATTCCGAACGATCCGCCGCTCAACCCGTACGACACCCCGCCTGCTGTGCCCGTCCCGGACAGCGGGCGGTGCACGGGCGCCGGCGACTGCGATGCATCACCGCACGAGCATGGCTGCTTCGCCGACACGGGCGACTGCGACGATCCCAGCGACCACCCGGACAGTGGGCCGGATGGCACACCGGGGAAGCCCTGGCCGACATGGCAGGACGTGCCGGACGGTGTGCGCTACCAGGGATCGACCCGGTACGGCGATAAGAGCCCGGTGTTCGTGAATCGGGACGGCCAGCGGATCACCGAATGGCGTCCGGGCGTCGAGTTCGCAAACACCCACCCGGACTGGGCGGTCGAACGCTGGGCTCCGTTTGTGCGTGTGGACGGAGACAAGGCATGAGCGAACCAGCGATTCGAGTGTTGTCCCTCGGCGCCGGTGTGCAGTCGACTGTCCTCGCGCTCATGGCCTGTGACGGCACGCTGCCTGGCCTCAACGCAGCCATCTTCGCCGACACCGGCTGGGAGCCACCCGCTGTCTACGAGCAGGTCGACCGACTGCAAGCCGAGTTCGACCGCGCCGGCATCCCGCTGCACCGGGTGACGTCCGGGAACCTGCGGTCCGACTTCCTCGATCCGGATCGTCGATTCGTATCGGTGCCGTACTTCACTCGGAACGCAGACGGCAGCGACGGCATGGGCCGCCGGCAGTGCACCAGCGAGTACAAGCTCAAGCCGATCAAGAAGCAGGTTCGCGAGCTCCTCGGATACCCGCACCCGATCCGCGTGCCCCGCGGCGTGTACGCCGAGCAGTGGATCGGATTCTCCACGGACGAGGTGCACCGTGTCCGCGACCGTCTCGATGTGCAGTACGAGCGGCCCCGCTACCCGCTCCTCGAGCTGGGCATGGATCGGAAGGCGTGTGAACGCTGGCTCAAGGCCTCGGGCTGGGGCCACACCGCCAAGAGCGCGTGCATCGGCTGCCCATTCCACGGCAACCAGCAGTGGCGGATCATGCGCGACCAGCACCCCGAGCAGTGGGCGGACGCTTGCGATTTCGACGAACGCATCCGCAAGGGTGGTGCGTCGGCGAAGCCGCTCGACGGCGAGGCCTTCCTACATCGGTCACGTGTGCCGTTGTCGATCGCGCCGATCGGGCGCGTGACGTCACGGGAATGGGCCGACGCCCAGATGACGATCGACGACGAAATCAGCGAGTACGGCGACCCAGATGGTTGCTCGCCGTATGGGTGTCGCTCGGGCGAAGCGGCAGAGGCGACCGCCCCATGAGTGGGCGCTGGTGCCCAACAGAAGACGACGAAGAGGAAGGAGGACGCAGCGATGGGTCTGCCCTGGATTCGGCTGGACACAACTACATTCGACCACCCGAAGATGCTCTACCTCGCCGATGAGAAGCAGCACCGCGCGATCGTGGTGCACCTCTCAGGGATGACCTACACCGGCAAACATGGCCTCGACGGATTCATCCCTCGCGCCGCACTGAGAGTCATCGGCGGTCTGCCGAACGATGCGAAGAAGCTCGTCGAGGTCGGGCTCTGGCACCTCGCAGAAGGCGGCTGGAGCATCAACGGCTGGGACGAATACCAGGTGAGTGACGACGAAGCGAAGGCCCGAAGCGACAAGGCCCGCAAAGCCGCACAGAAGCGCTGGGCCAATGAGAAGGGGGCCTGATGGGCTACAAGAAGACCGCCCCGACGATCTACGTCGTCGCGTGGGCTGCGGACCGGATCGTGAAGGTCGGATACAGCGACCGGCAGAGGTGGCGCCCATTCGTCCTGAGGGGTGCCGAGGTCGTGGATCTCATCGAATTCGAGTCAGTTACCGACGCATTCGACTTCGAATCATGGGCGCATGGAGCGCTCCTGAGGCTATGTGAGCGGGCCTTTTCATCTGCCGCGGACGCCGCGAAATACCTCGGAAATGCAGGCGGTGGATGGAAGGAATGCTACGTGATTCCGGCCGGCATGGAGGTGGCAGATCTCCTGGCAGCGGCCGCGTCTGGAGAGGAGGCGAGCAATGCGCGGTAGCAATGCTCAAGCATGTGCTCGCAAGCAGAGGCTGGAGCAGATCCACGGACGGACGGACGGTACTAACGAAGAACTACTCACCCCTGATGCATGTTCTTCCGTAAGCAACGCGCGCAGGGGGGCAGGCGGATTCGACACACATCCGGGCCGACCTGAGAACGATCTCGCGGCCGCACACACGCCCCGAACTCCACTCCACACCGTTATCCACAGGGTGGGGGTGCCCGCATGAGCATCATCACCGCGGTCCTCGAACTTCCGTGGACGAGGCCACCTATGTCGATGAACGACCGAATGCATTGGGCGCAGAAAGCGAAACTCACCAAGCGAATCCGCGCCGAGGCTGGCATCTTGGCCTGCCGCAACCGCCTCCCCACCGGCCTCGACCACGTCACCGTCGCACTCGTATACCGGCCCCGCGACCGACGACGACGCGACACCGACAACCTCATGCCGGTCCTCAAAGCCCTCTGCGACGGACTCGTCGACTACGGCCTCGTCACCGACGACATCCCCGAGTTGATGACCAAGCACATGCCCCGCCTCGACGAGCCCCAGAAGGGCGCAGGAGCCGCTATGTGGCTCGAAGTGACATGGGAGGTGCCGGAAGCCGCGGACGAACGCCAGCATCCCGCACAGCCCGTCGTCACCGATACCACGACCGAGATCTAGGAGGCCCAATGAACGACTGCAAGCACTGCGGGAAGCCGATCTACGAGATGCCACACCCTGTCGCAGAGCACCACTGGGCGCACGCTCGCAACGGCTGGATTGTCTGCGAAGAGAATCCGGCCGCCGTGGCCGCCCCGAAGGAGACTCTGTGAGCACGCGAGATGAACTGGCCAACCTGATCGATGAAGTCGCCGAGTACGCACACCGAGAAGGCCGGATCTGCTCACCCTGCGAAGTCGCCGACGCGATCCTGGCTGCCGGCTACCACGGGCCTGTCAGGACCGAAAGGTGGGAGTACGCCGTCCGACGCGGCAGCATCGCCTATCCCAACGTCTTCAGCACCGCCGCCGAGGCCCTGGAGTGGGCCAAGGGATTAACCGCCCGCAGCACGGAAACCGGGATCGTCCACCGCCTCGTCGGCCCGTGGGAGGCGGCATGAAACAGCGAGTACTCCGGATGCCCGGTCGGCCATGACCGAACGCCACTACTGCAACGACTGCGGCCAACCCACCAGCGACGCCATCGCATACCGCGGCGCCTGGATTTGGTACTGCGACCGCCACCACCCACGAAGGGACCGACCATGATCCACGCCATCACCGGCCTCACCCTCATACAAGTCTCCGGATGGGCACTCATCGCCACCGGCCACCACCTCGCCGGAATCGCAATCCTCGCCACCACCGCAGCCGCCCTCATGACCATCGGACACATCAACGGCAGAAGGAAGAACCGATGACCGAGATCCCGTACGACGAAATGCGCCGCATCCTCGGGCTGCCCGACGTCCTGCCATCCGACTGGCCGTTCCCTGCCCGCGACCGCCTCTACAAGGGCCTCGCCCACGGCATCCCCTGGTGCATCTACAGCTCACCGCTCGGCTGCGCCCTCAACGGATACGCACGCATCCCCGACGGCGCCGCAATCAACGTCGACGAGCTCGACGTGCACGGCGGCATCACATGGGGATTCGGCATATGCGAAGGCGGATGGATCGGGTTCGACACCACACATGGAGGCGACTGGTGGGACCTCGACGAACTCCGCAGCCGCGTCGGAATGCACGTCTCGGCCGGCGGCGCCGAATACAACCGCTTCGAACGCGAGATGGCCGAGAAATGCCCGAGCCTGTCGCGACAGTGGACCGTCGACCAGCTCATCGCCGAATGCCGATCGCTCGCCGCGCAGATCTCAGAGAGGAGCCGAACATGACCACGGGGCCAGCCATGACCGTCGGAGAACTCATTACCAAACTCTCGACGCTTCCACCGTCCACCGTGATCGTGACCGACGACAACGAGCGATTCGACTTCGCAGAGATCTACGCCTACACGTTCCGGGGTCAGGTCGAGCGACACCAGGGCTGGATCTACGTTCGCGAGGACAACGGACGCGACAACGTCGAAACCGTCGCACTCATTAGCGCCTTCGGCCATGACGATATGGAGAAGCTGTGAAGACGCTTGGCCCCTACGACGTCGACGACGGCCGCTACCGGATCCACAAACACGCCCACCAGTCCTGGCGTACCGACTGCGGAAAGAGGCTCGTCGGACACGCATCCACATGGGAAGCCGCGCTGTACCTCGCAGAACACGACATGCGCGCCGTCCAGGACCGCATCCGCACCCTCACCTCGCGGCTCGGGTTCCATCGCACACGAGAGGACAACGGTGACTGAACACCGACTCCAACTCCACCTGTACTGGCTCACCCTCGACTGGCTCACACTCGCCACCACATTCCCCATGCCCGCCCGACGAACAACCGCCGGCCGCGCCGCACCCACCCGCGAATACGGACACCCCGCCGAATGGGCCTCCGACACAGCAGCCCTCATCGCCCACACACTCCACGGATGGCACGACGCCCTCGCCGAACACCTAGACGAAACCCCACCAACCGCCGCCACATCCGAAACCGCACGCGTCAAAGCCGCCTGGCACTACCTCAACCCCCGCACCGCAGCCCTCCTCGACTACGCAGGCCAAGACGCAGCCGACGAAATCCGCGAACTCCACAACAAAATCCGAACCACCCTCGGCCACACCCGACCCCGCTACGTACTACCCACCCCATGCATCACCTGCGGGCTCCGCACACTCACCCGCACCGCAGCCATGTCCGGACAAGCCGACTTCATACTCTGTGAAGCCTGCGGACACACCATCCGAGACACCGACTACCCACAGCTCATCCGCTCCGCACTCGACTCGATCATCGAACAAGTTGCGCCCGTTAACGTCTCGTGAGACACTAGACGCACTGACAGACGTGTATCCGCAGAAGCCCCGAGCCAAGACACCACCGGCGAGGGGCTTTCTGCTGTCCAGGAGGAAACACATGGCAGGAACCGCGGTCCTCGTACCCGAAGGCATCGACTCCCTCATCAACACCACCGAAGCCGCCACCCTCTGCGGCGTCAGCGCATCCACCATCCGCACATGGGCAGACCGCGGCACACTCACCGCAGCCGGCATCGACCCCCGCGGACGGAAGCTCTACAAGCTCATCGACGTCGCGAAAGCCGAACGCGCCACACGCGAGAAAGCCCGACGTGCCGCATAGACATACGGACCGCCAACACGGCGCCGTAGCCGACAACTGAATACCCGCCGCGTCAACTGGACCCGGAATCCAGCGGTCGAGCGGCGGCCCATTGGTCTGTAGCTCAAGAGGCAGAGCAGCGCCCTGTTAAGGCGTCGGTTGAAGGTTCGAGTCCTTCCAGGCCAGCACCAACACCCGCATCCCCTGCTCGCATCGGCCACACGCCGCCGCGGTACAAGATGCGGGCTATCAACCTCCGGGACACCAACAGCCGCAGCAGCCCACCCGAGCGCGCGGCAAGCCACCACGTGGCAGTCCCGGCCCCTCGGTGCAGCCATCGGCGCCCAGGGGAACCGCGCCCGCCCCCACTTCCCTTGGGGGCGGGCGCACACACTTCCGCCCACCCGGTACCCAGCTGGCGAGCTCACCGGGTGGGCGGAACCTGTCAAGCCCTAGACCTAGACCCGACACAAAGCAAGGCACAGACCTGGACGCGAGGGACCGTGACGACTCAAAAGTCCGCAGCCGCCCGCGGTCTCGGCTACGCCCACCGCCAGCAACGAGAACGGCTGCTCCGCAACCACGTCGACGGATCGCCGTGCTGGTGGTGCTCGCACCCGATGTTCCGCGATCCAACCAAGAACTGGGACGGACACCCCCTCGAAGCCGACCACTCGCAGGCACGTTCTCATGGCGGCACTGTGGCTGACCGCCTTCTCCATAAACGGTGCAATGCCAGCCGACAAGACGGCGCGAACGACCACCTGCGTCCAGCTGTCACCGGCATAGACATCGCCACCGCTCGCGAGGCCGACGACCAACTCGGCATCCGCCTCATCCCCTGGCCCTAGCCAGACCCACCCCTAAGCAGACAGCCCCGGTGAGGACTCCACTCCTCCCGGGGCTTTGCCGACTGAACAGGAGTCGACATGCCGAAGCCTACCTGCACGGTGGACGGCTGCACCAAGGAAGCGCGCTCATATTCGGCCGACTGGTGCAAGATGCATTACCACCGCTGGTACCGGCACGGATCCACCGAACGAGTCGCCACCGCATCGCAAGCCACCGCCAGTCACGGCCGCAGATACCGCACCGTGTACACACCCGGGCATCCACTAGCAGGCAAGCGAGGCATGGCCTACGAACACCGCGTCGCACTCCACGACAAGATCGGACCAGGTATCCACGACTGCCACTGGTGCGGCACCCAGGTCAGATGGGAAGCCAACAGGACGGCTCACGATGCACTGCAGGTCGACCACCTCAACGGCATTGGGGACGACAACCGCCACCCCAACCTCGTGCCCGCCTGCAGACGCTGCAACACACTCCGGGCGGCACAAGCCCGTCACGAAGCGCTCGTCGCCGCAGGCTTCTGGTCCTCCCATGACACCGTCCGCCGCACCACGCGAGGCCGTACCCCACTCCTCGACGCCTGACCCCCCTCCCCCGAAATTATCGAGGGGGAGGGGGATGTGGACTCCTCGGCCGCCAGTCTCGCTTTTTTACAGGGGCGGTCGAAACTCACGTGCGAAGGCGGTGTGACGTGCGCGAAGACCTCGCCGACGGCGGCCGGCAACTGCTCGATGAGCTGACCCAGGACGACGACCCGTTCGAGGTGACCGCGCTGATCGTCGAGGCCGCTCGGATGAAGGATCGACTCGACTGCCTCCACCAGATTCTGATCGGTGACGAGGAGTTGTGGCTTCGACTCATTCCGTCACGCGGTGACACCGAGGTGCTCGAGATTCGCGTCGACTCGGCTGCGCAGGAGGCGCGGCAGCTCGCGACGGTGTTCCGCCAGATGCTGGCGGAGATCGAGAGGAGGCGCGCGAGTGACGGCGACTCCGACAGCGGTGAGGGCGACGACCTCGCTGGACTCTGATTGGCCGACGCTGACGGGTCGGCAGACCCCGCATGCGCTGTCGGTGTTCGAAGGTGACACGACGCTCGGCGAGAAGGCATCCGAGCTGTCACGTCGGATCGGTTCGAAGCCGATGCCGTGGCAGCGGGACACTCTGCACGCACTGCTGACTCGCAGCGCGGATGGGACGTGGACGCACCCGGACGCGTGCATCATCTGCCCCCGCCAGAACGGCAAGAGCCTGATCCTCACGCTGAGGATCCTCTACGGACTGTTCAAGCTCGGCGAGACGATCATCTTCACTGCGCAGCGGTGGACGACGGCCGAGGACATCTACCTGCGCACGTGGGCCCTGATCGAGCCACGTAAGTCGTTGCGGGAGCGAGTGCTGAAGCACACGTGCTCGCAGGGGCGCGGCGTCATCGAGATGAAGAACGGCAACAAGGTCGTGTTCACCACACGCTCTGCGGATGCCGGGCGCGGTCTGACGAAACTCGACCTCGTCATCTACGACGAGGCGTACAACCTCACCGACAGCGAGATGTCCGCACTCGGCCCTGCGCAGCTCGCGGCGGACGATCCGCAGACGATCTACACGTCGTCGGCGGTGAACCAGGACGAGCACTCGAACGGGCTGGTGTTGTCGAAAATCCGCGACCGCGGACTCGCTGGCGATGCCGAGCTCTACTACGCCGAATACATGGCCCCTGACGACATGGATCGCGAAGACGAGGAGACGTGGCGGTACGCGAACCCGTCGTACGGCGTGATCCAGACTGCGAAGAAGATCCGGAAGCTGATGCGCGGCTTCGCGACACAGGCCGGGCGCAAGAGCTTCGACGTCGAGATTCTCGGTCGGGGTGACTGGCCAAAGGAAGTCGATGCGGCGTCGCTGACGTGGCAGATCGTCAAGGAAGGCCAGTGGCACGGCCTCGTCGACTATCCGGAGCTCGTCGGCACGCGCGCGATCGGTATCGCCCGCGTCGGCGCGCAGTGGGTGGTCGCTGCAGCGCAGCGCACGGACGACGACCGGATCCACGTCGAGGTCGGGTACCTGCGGATCGCAGCGAACCCAGACATCGTCGATCTGATTGTTCGCCTGGACGATGCGCTCGAGCCGTGCGCCATCGCGACCGATGCCCGCTCACCGGCGGCGGTGATCGAGCCGCTGCTGAAGAAAGCCGGCATCGAGCTGATCAAGTCGTCGACGAGCCAGGCCGCACTGATGGGAAGCGGGTTCGTCGACGACGCCGACGACGGCCTGATCAGCCACACCGGCCAGCGTGCTCTGGACGTCGCACTCGAGGCGGCCGGGAAGCGGCTGCTTCCGCGCGGCGACTGGGTCGTCGACGCGGCCGGCGATCCGGCTGTCGCACCTCTGCTCGCGGTGGTGGTCGCGCGGTGGGCGCTCGTGACATTCGAGTCCCGTGCAACCGGCGCGTCGGCAACCCCTGTCACAGACACGGTCTCCCCGAGTCCCGCGCGATCAACCACGACGACGAGTTCGACGCGCTCTCTGTCGCGTTCTGAGGAGGTGGCCTGTGGCCGAAGTGAAGGCTGCCCGACCGGTGACGGAACTAGGGTACGTCAACGGGGACCGAACCGAGTGGCAGCAGTGGGATATCGACGAGAAGGTCCCGGAACTGCAATGGCCGGAGTCCGTCCACGTCTACAGCCGGATGGGCAAGGAAGACGGCCGTGTGTCGTCGCTCCTTCGAGCAATCAGCTTGCCGATCCGGCGGACGGCGTGGCGGATCGATCCGAACGGCGCGCGTGACGAGGTCGTCGAGTTCATCGCCCGCGAGCTCGGGCTACCGATCGTCGGAACTGATGCGGCGCCGACAGCACGCACCCGAGGTCGGTTCTCGTGGAACAGTCACCTGCAGCAGGCGCTGCTCATGATCCGATACGGGCACAGCTACTTCGAGCAGGTGTACTGGATCGACGACAACGATCGAACGCACCTGCGGAAGCTGGCGCCGCGGCCACAGAAGACGATCTCGAGGATCAGCGTCGCGCTCGACGGCGGGCTCGAATCGATCACGCAGTCGCCACCGTCCGGACCACTCACGGTGGCGTCGATGTTGCCGGACGGGTTCACGATCCCGGTCAACCGGCTCGTGGCGTACGTCCACGAACCGGAAGCCGGCCAGTGGCAGGGCGAATCGATTCTGCGGCCCGCGTACAAGCACTGGATCCTCAAGGACGAGTTCATGAGAATCCAGGCCGCCGCCGCCCGCCGCAACGGCATGGGCGTCCCGGTCGGCACAGCAGCGAAGCCTGACGACCAGGACGAGGTCGCGCGCATGCACGAGATCGCCTCGAGATTCCGGGGCGGCATGAACTCGGGTGTCGGTCTCGCGAACGGGCAGACTCTGCAGCTCCTCGGCGTGCAGGGCAACCTGCCCGACATCCAGCAGGCAATCGACTACCAGGACAAGCAGATCGCACTCGCGGGCCTGGCGCACTTCCTGAATCTCGACCGAGGCGGTTCGTACGCGTTGGCATCGGTGCAAGCAGACACGTTCGTGCAATCGGTGCAGACACTCGGTGAAGCGATCGCCGACACCTCCACCGCACACATCGTGGAGGACCTGGTCGACGTGAACTGGGGCGAGGACGAGCCCGCACCTCGGATCGTGTTCGACGAGATCGGATCTCGGCAGGACGCCACTGCCGGCGCGCTCGCGCTGCTCGTCAACGCGGGCCTGCTCGACCCGGACGACGTCGTCAAGATCACCGTCCGCCAGTCGCTCGGCATTCCGGGCGGCGGACAGACCAGCGCGGAGAGCGCACCCACTGAAGGAGATCCCGCGTGAACCGCACACATCGGCGCGCGCCCGCAGCACAAGGCGGGCAGCAGCGCGAGTGGTACACGATCCGCAACGCCGACACCACGGATACGCCCGCAGAGGTCCTCATCTACGACGAGATCGGCTCGAGCTGGTGGGGAGGTGTCAGCGCGAAGTCATTCGCGAAGGACCTCTCCGCGGTCGAGGCCACCGATATCACCGTCCGACTCAACAGTCCGGGCGGTGACGTCTTCGAGGGCATCGCGATCCTCAACGCGCTGCGGAACCACAAGGCCCGCATCACCGTCTACGTCGACGGCATCGCAGCGTCGGCGGCCAGCTTCATCGCAATGGCCGGCGACGAGATCGTCATGTGCCGCAACGCCGAGATGATGATCCACGACGCGTGGGGTACTGCGGCGGCAACGCCGCCGAGGTCCGCAAGTACGCGGACGAACTCGACCGAGTCAGCGACAACATCGCCTCGATCTACGCCGACCGCACCGACGCGACCACCGAGGAGTGGCGCGACGTGATGCGCGACGAAGTCTGGTACTCCGCCGACGAGGCGGTCGCCGCCGGGCTCGCCGATCGTGTCGAGGCGAAGAAGAAGGACAGCGACAAGGACGACACTTCCGCGTCGTTCGATCTGTCGATCTTCAACTACGCCGGGCGCCACGCGGCACCGGCGCCCAAGCCACTCGCCGCGCAGGCGAGCAACTCCGCGCCCGCATCCGCGGGAGCGGCCAACTCCACCGAAGAAGGAGGTTCGGACGTGGCATTCACGGACGAGCAGGTCGGCGAACTCCGTGAGGCTCTGGGCCTCCCCGAGGACACCGAGGATCAGGAAGTGTTCGATGCGGTGCTCGAGAAGCTGACCGCACCCGAGGCCGATCCGGAGGCAGAACCGGGCACGTCGGCGAAGCTGCCGGCCGGTGTCGTCGCCGTCGACGCTGCGACTCTCGAGGGTCTGCGGCGGGACGCACAGCGCGGCGCGCAGGCCCGTGCGCAGCAGGAGACCGATGCCCGCCAGGCGCTGGTATCCGCTGCCATCAAGGACGGCCGCATCGCGTCGGCCCGCAAGGACCATTGGCTCGCCGCGCTCACCGCAGACCCTGAGGGTGCTGCGGCGACTCTCGCGTCCCTCGCGCCCGGACTGGTGCCGGTCGAGGAGCTCGGCCACGGAGTCGGCACCGAGAACGCGGCGCAGGATCTCGGCTGGTTCAGCACTGACTCGAAGGGAGCCTGATCATGGCGAACGAAAACATCGGCGTGTACGAGCCCGGCACGGACATCTCCGGCCGCGCATCGACCGCAGTCACCGGCAAGCGCTTCCTCAAAATCTCCGGCAACCGTAGCGGCGGCAACATCGCCGTCGCGCATGCCGACGCCGCGGGCCGCGTGTGCGGGGTCTCCGGCCGCGACGCCGCAGTCGGCGAGCTGGTCGACGTCAAGCGCGGCAAGGACCGCGTCACCTTCGTCACCGCCGGCGGCGCGATCGCCGCGTTCGAGGAGGTCGAGGTCGGCGCCAACGGCCAGGCCGTCAAGAAGGCCTCGGGCGTAGCCGTGGGTTACGCCGTCACCGCTGCAGCGTCGGGCACCGACGCCGAGATCAGCCTCTACTGAAAGGCGGTCACCACTATGACCTCTCCCGCACCTGTGGCGTACCCGCTGGGCGCGCCGACCATCTCCGGCGGCAAGCTGACCGTCGACACCGCGCTCAAGCAGCCGGGCCGCATCACCAAGCGGATCGCGGACCTGACGCTGCAGAAGTTCATCGTCGACAAGATCTTCGCGTCGTCCGGCGCGAGCGTCGCGTCCGGCGCCGTGATCTACGACAAGGTCGTCTCGAACGACCTCTACACCGACCGCGACGTCGAAGAGCGCGCGGCTGGCGCCGAGTACACGATCGTCGGCTCCGAGCGCCGCGACCCCAACGTCGCGAAGGCCGAGGACTGGGGCGGCAAGTTCTGGATCACCGACCAGGCGAAGACGCGCAACGACGTCGCGCACTTCGACAACCAGGTCACCCAGCTCGCCAACACGATCGTCCGCAAGGTCAACCAGCGCGCGGTCGCGACCCTTGACGCCGCGATCACCGCGCTCGGCGGCGCGGGCGTCGTCCCGGGTCACGACTGGTCGAACGTCACCCTCACCGGTACGTCGCCCACCCCGAACAACGCTCGCCCGTTCGCGGACTTCGCGAACGTTCAGCTCGCCGCGGACCGCGAGGAGCTCGGCGTCGTCTACGACCTGTGGATCGTGAACCCGCAGGAGAAGGCGAACCTGCGCATCGCGTACGGCCCCGATCTCGATGAGATCCTCAAGGACGCCGGGCTCGAGCTGTTTCCGTCGAACCGCGTCGCCGCCGGCACCGCCTACGCGGTCGCGCGCGGCCAGGTCGGATTCCTCGACTACGAGCAGGGCCTGACCACCGAGACCTGGCGCGAGGAGAAGACCCGCAAGAACTGGGTCCAGTCCTACGTCCAGCCGATCATGGGCGTCACCAACCCGTACTCGATCAAGAAGCTCACCGGACTGGCGGGCTGAGCATGGCGCTGAAGAAGATTCGGGTCGCGGTGTGGGAGTACCACACCGACGAAGGTAAGCGGCGCCGCGGCTACTTCGGTGACACCGTCGACCTCACCGACGCCGAGATCGAGCGCGGCACCGCGGCAGGCGTGTTCGACCAGGCCTGAGCCGGAGTCGACCGCTCCTCAGTCGGAGCCGGTTGGCGACGACCCTGCTCCTGTGCCGGCCGATCCTGCGGCGGACGCCCCGCGTCGCCCGCGCGCCACGGGCCACCATCGAGAAGTGGATCGCGTACGCGCAGGCGGTCGGCGTGAACGTCGACGGCCTGACCGACAAGGACGCGGTCATCGCCAGGTCGACGCTGCCGACGACTGACATGTGAGGGGGCGTCATGCCATTCGCCCACACCCACAGAGCTGACGGAGAACTGGCGTCCCCTCAAGCAGGAGGAGTCCAGCTGGGCTGGACTCCTCCTCGAGGCCGCCGAGCGGTGGATCCGGCGGAAGCGCCCGGACATCGCCGACGACGATCCCGACGCCAAGATCGTGACGATCGCGGTCGTGAAGAACGCACTCATCGCGGGCGAGCACGAAGGCTATGTGTCGTTCTCCCGTGCGCTGGGCCCGCGGTCGAAGTCGGGCACGCTCTCGAACCCGGACGCTGCGCTCGTGTGGCTGGACTGGATGAAGGACCAGCTCGGCATCTCACAGTCAGCGTTGCCGGTCGCGACGTTCGGGGACGGAGGGTTCTGTGAGCGATGGTGAGAAGGTCACCGTCCGCCCGGGTGTTGTGCTCGACGGCGACAACGATCCGGTGCCCGGGTCGGGCGTACCGTTCGACATCGAGGGCTGCGTGATCGAACCACTCGGCAGCGACGAGGCCGCCACGACGACGCGCAACGGCAACGTGCGGCGGATCCGGCGCGCCCGGGCCGGGCCGCACGAAATCCGGGCGAGCAACGAGGTCGTGGTGCGCGGCAAGGTCTGGCGCATCGATGGTTTCGCGGACGAGTGGATCGACGACGATCCGGACCTGTCGGGGCCGGTGTTCACCGCGTCGAGGGGCACGGGCTGATGGCGGCACCGAAGGGCTTCCAGCTCGATCACGCCGGTGTCGAGGCGCTGCTGAAGTCGCCGGCGGTCGCCGCAGTCGTCGACGACCTCGCGGCGCGGGTCGCCGACAACGCACGCAAGTCGCTGCCGGACGACGTGCCGGTCGAGGTCGACACGTTCGTCTCGGACCGGCACGTCGCGTCGGTGGCGATCAAGCACCCCGGCGGTAAGCGGATGCAGCTCAAGCGCGGGACGCTCACCCGGGCCGCTGGCATGGTCGGTTTGGAGGTGAAGGCGAAGTGAAGGTTCTCCGCGTGCCGGCCGATCATGTTGCGCCGGTGAAGGAGTTCCTCGTCGCGCGGCTCGCCGGCGATCCGTCGGGCGCTTCGGCCGGCCAGAACCTCCCGGACGGGTGGGAGCCGTCGTCGGCGCCCGCTGTTGTCGTCGAATCCGATCCCGGTTCGGTGGACGAGTGGCCGGTCTACACCGCGAGCAGATCCGCATCACGGTGTACGCGGCGGGCCGAACGCAGGCTCGCGCGCGCTCGCGGCGCGGTGCATGGGATGGCTCCTCGCGCTGCGGGTTCCGGGTGTCGGTATCCGGCCCGGCACGGGCATCCTCGTCGACCGGGATCCCGACACCCGCGGATTCATCGCGGGATTCACGGTGCGCAGTCGCGCACGAACTCAATCGTTCTGACCGCCCGCGCGGCGGGCAACCTACCCCGGAGAGAGGGGCTATTTGTCATGGCTGTGATCAATCCCGACAACGCGTCGGTGTTCGATGAGGGTGAGGTCTACCTCCTCGACTGGAACTACACGGGCTCGGTCGAGGACGTCATTCCGGCGCCCGGCGAGGTTCCGGGCCCTGAGTGGCTCGATGCGGGTCTGCTTGGCACGGAGGGTGTCACGTACACGCCCGGTCTGGAGAAGACGTTCTACGACGGCTGGGGTCATCCCCGGTTCAAGGGCAAGACCAGCAAGGGCACGATGGAGCTGTCGTTCAATGCTCTCGAGCAGAACACGGTCACCAAGCGCATCGCGTACGGCAAGCACGACGGCTATGTGTCGCTGCCGAAGGGTTTCAAGGCGCATCTGCTGATCATCACCCGCGAGGACGACGTCGAGGAGATCGAGGTCACCACGCGGCCTGCACTGTTGACGACCGGTGCTTGGACTAAGTCGGAGTCCGGTGTCCGCACGTTCCCGATCACCGCGGATCTGTTCGGTGACGCGGAGGGGCGTGTGCTCCGCAAGGTCGACGAGGCCACGGCTGGCCCGGCTTCCTACGTGGTGACGGTGCCGTCCGGCACGACCGCTGGGTCCTTCGCGCTGCGGCTCAACGATCAGACGGTCGTCGGCGTCTCGTACAACGCTGCGAGCACCGCGGTGAAGGGTGCGATCGAGTCGATCCTCCCGCCTGGTGCCGGGACCATCACGGTGACCGGTCCGAACGGCGGCCTTGGACGGTCGAGCTTCCGGATGGTGGCGTACTGTCCTCGCCGACTGCCTCGCTCACGCCGACCGGTCAGGTCGCGTCACCCCGGTCCCTTAGGCCCCCTGTTGCCCGGCTTCCTGCCGGGCAACACCGCCCTCCCCGGATAGGTCTGCGGGAGGGCGTGGGGCTGGTGAAGGCTTCCCTTCCCGCGCTACTCGTTTGGAGAAATCATGGGTTACAGCAAGTTCCGCGAGAAGTGGTTCGGAAGGCCAGATCCGCGGACACCGGTCACGCCGGAGGCGATCGAGCACATCGAGGACGGTGTCGCCCGGGCGCACGAAGCTATCGACGCACTTGGCGATATAAGCGACCTCGTCACGAAAGAGGAAGCTAGCGCCACTTATGCCCCTGCGCGCCTCGCTTCGCTCCTGTCCGTCCTCGACCAGCCTCGATCTACTGGACCAGTCACCACAGACGTTCCTACTGTGACGTTCGGGACGGCCGTAGCGGTCACGCCGGCGATCAAATACACCCACGACTCCGGCGTGATGCGGATGCTCGGATGGGTCCCGAAGCCCGAGGGCGCGTACTTCATCAACTCCTCGGCTGGAGGTAGTTCGGAAGATGGCGCCTACGGATTTGAGATCGACTGGTACGGCCCCGTCTTCGAGGCCACCTTTCAGCAGCTTGCCGCCTCCGCCCGTGTTCACATCTTCGTCGACGACCGCCCAGTCACCACTGAACCGCAGACACCCACCACGGGCGTTGGTACCTGCTACATGAAGCTCGAGTTCACCAGTACGCGGATGCGACGAATCAAGGTCCTCGCCCGCAAAATGGGATTCTTCACCTTCGCGTTCCCACAGGGTCGGCCGCCATCCCGACCCCCGCAAAGCGTGCACGCATCGCCTGTATCGGCGCGTCGTTCTCGTGGGGGTATGCGGGCAGCTACGACCAACTGACCGCGTGGCCGTGGCGGTTCGCGCAGCTCACCGACACCGAGGTGCTGCAGAGTGCGATCTCGGGATCCGGCTACACGATCTCTACGCCGTACGACAATCCGGCACGCATCGCGGCAGTGGCCGGATGGAAGCCGGATCTGATCATCGTAGAAGTTCTGGCAATGACTCCGCAGCATCGGAGACTGACCTCACGGCGGCGGCCACGTCCCTGTACTCCAAGCTAGCCGCAGCGCTGCCGGGTGTGCCGATTGTGGCGGTTGGCGCGATGCCTCGGGACCACACCCAGTCTCTTGATGCGACGCGTGCCAAGGTTCTGCGTGCCGTGAAGGCCGCGGCTGACGCGGCCCCGAACGTTCTCGGGTTCATCGATCCCGTCGGCGCTGTGGATGGCATGGCCGCCTACGCAACCGGCGCGGCATACAGCGCGGGCACGCGAGTTACCTATCAGGGTGGCGTCTATCGCGCCCGCATGGCAATCGCTTCCGCACCGGCAACATTCGCTCAGTCGGATTGGGATTCACTGTCGTGGTTCACGGGGACCGGTAGGGCGGGCGCGATGGCCGGAGACGGCAACCGTGACGCGCTGCTGTCGTCCGATGGATCCCACCCCACCGAGGCGGGGCAGGCGGTGTTCGCGACGTACATCCTGCGTGGATTGCGGTCACTTCTTGCCGCCTAGCCGCTTCACCTCTAGCGAGATTCACCCCGAACCGCCTTCATGGAGCGTTGAATCTCGGCTTGACTGGGCGCCTTGCCGTGGCAGTTTTTGTACCGCTTCTCGCTGCCGCAGAAACACGGGCCTCGGCGCGGGATGGGCAAGTCGTGATACTGCCCAACCTGAACGTCGTAGATCGTTTGATGGATCTGTGGCGGAGTCGGGGCAGATCCGGACTGATGCACTGACAAGAGAATGGAGATGACGGCAAGGAGGACGCTGAGGATCGCGTAGACCTCAGCGCGGTTCTCCTTCGATCGGACGAGAGTTGCCAGCCAGCCGGAATGCTTTTCAATCGCGCTGGCCATCTCGTTGACAGAAGATCCGGGCGCCTGCAGAGCCATCGCGACCGATTCGCGAAGTGCGAGCAGTTCGGCGGGCGTCATGTCGTGAAGAATGGCTTGTATTCGCCCGTCGACGACTGCCGCCTCGTACGTGCCGTCGACCTGATTTTGGTACTGGCAACGCGGACAGGTCCACTTCAATCCACCAACCATCGCTCCTTCAGGTATCCCGACGGAGCGCATCCCGGGATTGTGCTGACCGCAGCGGGCGCAGCGTAGGTCGATCCGACCGAGATTTGGTGTCGGCTCAGTCTCAAAAGTGATATGTGGCCTATCGACGTTCCCCAACGAGTTACCCCAATCCTGCACTTGCTATGGACACAGAAGGGGCACCTCGCCTTGGAAAGGGGCCCTGCGCATACCTTCGCAGATCCGGCGGAACAGACGCGACCGGAATGCCCGTGACGTCGGTCGGCGACCGTGTCGGACCCCCGCCCGTAGTCGCTCACTACTGACGCTCTCTCCACAGTCTCCGGCCGTCCGTGTGTGCAGCCCGCGGGCGGCCGGTCCCATCTCTGCTGCACACGAACAGGACCCGCCGTGCCTGACCTCCCACACCCGGACGACGTCACAGCCGCCGGCCACATGCTCGGCGTGCCGACGCACCCCGAACGCGGCGGCCGCATGAGGACCCGCGACCGCGCGAAAACGATGCGCGCAATCCAGGTCGCCGCAACCCTCGATGACAACGAGGACGACGACGCGGGTCCCGATTTCGCGGCCACGCTCGCATCCACACACACCCTGCTCACCGAGGCAGGACTCACCACCACGGCAGCCGACCGCATCGTCGCCGCCATCGCACCCGCCGTCTGGCGGGACACCACCAAGTAGGAGCTGCACACTCATGCCTGACAACGACTTCGACGACTTCGACGACTTCGATCACGATCCCGCCCCTCGCGAGCGTCCCCGCACGAACAGCAACAGTGGACGGAAGAAGCGGCAGCGCGAGAACCGCGGCCGCCCCGGCGCCACGATCCCCGCGCACGTGCCGGCGCCGCAGGACCGGCTCCCGAAGAAGCCCGCACAGCAGTCCGAAGTCGAAGACGTCGAACTCCAGATCACCGTGTTCGGTGAGGAGTTCCGCGTTCGCCGCGGCGCACTGCAGGACGACTGGGCGTTCTTCCAAGCCCAAGCTGTCGGCAACCTGCCCGCGATGACCGTGCAGGTCCTCGGCCGCACAGGGTTCGCCCGGTTCTGTCTCGCCGCGCAGGCGGAAGGCATGAAGCCGATCGACGCCATCAAGACGCTGTGGGATCTGATCGGCCAGGAAGTCGGGTCGGCGACTCGGGAAACTGATCGGCCTCCTGCAGCTGATCGCCACGAAGACAGACCTCGTCGAGGTCGACCTCGACCTGTTCTATCACCGCGACATCCGCGACCTGTGGCGGCGAGACGACCACGGCCTGCCGCTGCTCACGCTGCGGCAGCTGTGGGTCCGTCTACGCCTGGGACTCCCCCGCGAATCGGCGCTCGCCAAGGACGCCAACGGCGGCCGGATGCCGTGGTCGATCGAGGACCACCTCATCGCTGACCTGTGGGCGCAGCGCGCGAACGCCGGCAAGGCGCGGGGCGCGAAGTTCGTCGATCACCCGAGCCGTCCCGCCGCGGCGAAGAAGAGCACGCAGCTCTCCGACGAGCGGATCGCGCGCGGTCAGGCCCGGTTCGCCGAGCGGCAACGAAAGCTGAACGGAGGCAATTAGAGTGACGACCTCTATCGGTTGGTGCTCGGTCCAGATCGTTCCGGTGGTGCCGGGCATCGGCCGGGACGTGTCCCAGCAGCTGGGGCCACAGATGCAGCAGGCCGGCCAGCAGGCCGGGCAGCAGCTCGGCGCCGGCATCGCCGACGGGTTGAAGCAGGCGGAGGCCGCGGTCAAGACAGCGTCGCGGAAGATCGAGCAGGCGCGGCAGTCCGAGATGACGGCGGCCGCGAAGCTGAACATCGAAGAGCTCAAGCTGCAGGAGCTCCGCGACAAGGGCAACGCGAAGACGTCCCAGCTCGCCGCCGCGGAGGAGCGGGTTCGACAGGCACGCGAGAAGCACAACCAGACCGTCGGCGCGAGCGAGGCCGCGCTGAAGCAGCTCGAGAACGCGCAGGAGCGCGTTACCCGGGCCACGCAGGAGGCCGGTGACGAAGCCGACCAGTCGAGCAGGAAGCTGCTGAACTTCTCGAACTCGGTCGACGACATGGGCTCCGGCGTCGACAGCGGCATCGATTCGCTGAAGAACTTCGCGATCGCCGCCGCAGGTATCGGCGGTGCGATCGATCTCGGAATGCAGGCCCTCGACAACATGAACGTCGAGAGCCGCCTCGCCGCGAAGCTCGGCGCCACCGGCGGCCTCGCCGAGGAGTACGGCGACATGGCCGGCGGCCTCTACAGGGACGCCATCGCGTCCTCGATGGAAGAAGCAGCCGACGCCGTCTCCGTCGTCGCATCGTCTTTCGTAGTCGCGGGCTCCGAGGGCGAGAAGTCGGTCGACCAAATCGCCGAGTCTGCACTGAACTTCTCGAAGGTATTCGGCACCGACGTCGCCGAGTCCGTCAACACGGCTTCGCTGCTCGTCACGAACGGACTCGCGAAGGACTCAACCGAAGCGTTCGATCTCATGACCACCGCCTTCCAGCGGGTCCCTGAGGCCATGCAGGGTGAGCTGCCAGAGATTCTGCAGGAGTACGGAACGAACTTCCGTGCGCTCGGATTCGATGGCGACGAGGCGTTCAACCTCCTCGTCTCGGCCGCCGGCAAAGGCAAGTTCGCGCTCGACAAGACCGGTGACGCGCTGAAGGAATTCAGCATCCGTGGATCCGATATGTCGAAGTCGTCGACGGACGTGTTCAAGTCGATCGGCCTCGACGCCGAAGACATGGCGAACATGATCGCGATGGGTGGGCGCGACGCCCAGATCGCACTGCAGGACACCGCGAAGGGGCTGCTCGAGATCGAGATGCCCGCAGACCGCGCGAACGCGGCCATCGCCCTTTTCGGCGCACCGCTCGAGGACATGTCTGTCGACCAGATCCCCTGTTCCTCGAATCACTTACCGGTGCCGAAGATCAGATGGCCGGGTTCGCTGGGTCGTCGGAGCAGATGGGCGAGACCCTTAACTCGGGTCCCGGGTACGCGCTCGAGCAGTTCAAGAACACCATCACCGGCGGCCTGACCGATGCGCTCGCCGACATGGCGACCTGGGTGATGAACAACGCCGACACCCTGACAACCCTTGCGATGGTGGCGGCACCGTTCTTCGGCGCACTCGCCGGCTACGCGGCGACCGTGAAGATCATCCAGATCGCGACCGTCGCATGGAACGTCGCCCAGATGATCCTCAACGGCACGATGATGCTGAACCCCATCGGCCTCATCGTCGCCGCGATCGCCGGACTCGTCGCCGCAGTCGTGCTCATCGCCACCAAGACAACGTGGTTCCAGACCATCTGGGACACCGTCTGGAACGCGATCAAGGCGGCGTGGGACTGGGTGTGGGGCGTCCTGCAGGCCGGATTCAACGGGCTCATGGACGCCTTCGGCGCCGTCGGTAACAAGGTCGGCGAGGTCAAGGACTGGATCGTCGCCCGCTGGAACGACGTCGTCGGATTCGTCACCGGGCTCCCGGGACGAATCGGCTCAGCCGCGTCCGGGATGTGGGACGGCATCAAGAACGCGTTCAAGGGCGCGATCAACTGGATCATCCAGGCCTGGAACGCGATCGAGTTCCGCATCCCCGGCTTCGAGGTCGGCCCGATCAAGTGGGACGGATTCACCCTGGGCCTGCCTGATCTGCCGCTCCTCGCGACAGGTGGTCTCGCTGGCCGACGCAAGGACGGGATGCTGTGGGGTCCGGGCACTCCGACTTCAGACTCGATCCTCGGCGTCGACGCGTACGGGATACCGACCGCGCTGGTGTCGACTCGGGAGTTCGTCGTAAACGCGCAGGCGACCGCCGAGAACCTGCCACTGCTGCAGGCGATCAACGCGGGATGGACGCCGTCCGCAGAGTTCCTGCACGGCCTCACCCGCGGTGAGTTCCGATCGAACCCGTTCGGGATCGAGGAGGACTCACCGCTCGTTGCCGGCGCGCTCGGCGCTCGGTCACTGATCGCGGACGGCGACTACACCGGGAATCTGCGTGACGCGTTCGGGATCGAAGAGGACCACCCGGTCGTCAGCTCGGTCCTCGCGCTTCGCGAGGTGATCTCACGGCTGCCGCGGTTCGCTGAGGGTGGCGCCGTGGTGTCGCCGGATCAGCTGGTCAACTTCGCGAAGGGCGTCGAGGGCAAGCCGTACGTGTGGGGAGGAGTGAACTGGGGCGACTGCTCTGGTGCTGTCTCCGCGCTGGCGAACTACGCGACGGGCCGGGACCCATTCGGGTCGCGGTTCGCGACGATGACCGAAGGCGCCGAGCTCCTCGCTCGCGGGTTCAAGCCGGGCCTGGGCCCGTCGGGATCGCTCAACGTCGGCTGGTTCAACGGCGGACCATACGGCGGCCACACCGCGGCCACGCTGCCGAACAACGTGAACTTCGAAATGGGCGGCGGTCGCGGCAACGGCCAGTACGGCGGACCGGCCGCCGGCGCCAACGACCCGATGTTCACCGATCACGCGCACCTGCCGATGGTTGTGGCGCAGCTGATCCAGCCGAACGTGCAGCAGCTCGACCCGCTGACCGGGTTCCCCACCGACAGCGGCGCAGGTGCGGCGCTCGGCACAGCACTCCCCGACCCGGCCGCCGCTGGCGTCGCACAGCCGCAGCAGGCGTTCTCGGGTCGCGAGCGCATCAAGCAGATGGGCTCGGACATCGGCGGGATCTGGGCTGACGCTGCAGTCGAGATGCTCGGCGCCGGTGAGTGGCTGGACCTCGCGGACCGGTACACGATCACACCCGACGCCACCGCGGGCGCGGCAACAGCTGCGCCGACGACTGGCGAGAACGGTGTCGATGGCGACCCGAACATCATCCCGTGGATCGCGGACCTGAATGCGTTCATGAAGGGTACGGGCCTGTTCGACACCGGCGGCTGGCTGATGCCGAACTCGTTCGCCTTCAACGCATTGAGCACACCCGAGCCGATCCTCAAGCCGGAGCACTGGGACATCGCCGAGGCGAACATCGCGAAGGTCGATGAGCTCGTCGGCGCCGGAGCACCGGCGCGCGGCGGCAACACGTACATCACCAACGCCACGTTCCGAGACGAGGACGAGTACTACCGCCGCCAGGCACAGAACCAGCGGCTCAATTCCAAGCAGCACCTCGGGAGGTGGCCTAAGTGAGAGACGTCGTCGGCATCACGATCCTCGGATGCGACGAGTCGGTGTGGCCGGTAGCGGGCCGGTACGCGGGCACCGAGGGTGTCATCATCTCCGAAGAGGGGATCGATGGCATCCTCGACGCCCCGGTCAAGGTCATCGACGACTCGACGCCGATGCAGGTCGGCGGCACGCTACGCGGTGTCGACTACGAAGTCCGCGACATCGTCCTCCGGTTCTATGCCTTCGAGGACGAAGCCCGCGGCCTGATCGCTGGCGGACATCTGGAATCGCGGCTGCGGAAAGCGTTCTGCCATGAGCCGGACCGTTGGAATCCCGATTTCCGACCCACCCGGATCAAGGTCGTCACCCGGCTCTCGGGTGTCCGAACGATCGAGGTGTGGCTGAACGAGGCCCCCAACGTCGACCTGACCGTCGACCCACTCAACGATGAAATGTTCATCGTCGCGTACCAGCTCCGCGCGTACCAGCCGATGTGGCGATCACGCCCGGACATGACGTTCTTCGAGTCAACGGGCGCATCGGGCACCGGAACGATCGAGGTGTGGAACCCAACTGACCGGCCGCTACTGCAGCGATGGGAACTGACGCGCGGGACCTGGACCCTCCCCGACCCGACGTGGTCGGGGAAGCCGAATCACCGCACACCTGGCGGGGCGATGCCGACGCGAACAGTGACGCTGCCGCAGATCACCGCCGCTGACGGCGGCGTGACGATCCAGATGGACCGGTCGAAGCAGCACGCCCGTTCGGCGACCGGAACACCGTACGAGGCCCGCATGCAGGGCAATTGGCTCCGACATGTCATCCCGCCGTACACACCGCGGCAGGAGCTGCCGATCTCCGTGGTCGGTGCTCCCGTCGCTACTGGTGCCCGGGCCGAGCTGCACATGGACCGACTCTGGTCCAGGGCGTGGGGGTTGGAATGGCAGTAGATCTGAACGCCTCGCTCGAGGAGCAGTGCGAGGCGATCTGGCAGGCCACGCTCGACGCTGAGCGTGAGGACTGGGAGATCCGCAATGCGGACCCGCTGATCAAGCTGGCCGACGGCAACCAGGTGATCCGGTACCTGCTCTTCGACGTCCAGGATCTGAAGTTCTCGGAGATCGAGAACAACACCGGGCAGGCCTCGTTCCTCCTCGACGTCGACCACTACGTGGCCGCCTGGGTCATCGACAAGGACGGCCGGCGGGCGCGTGGCGAGGGCGCCAACATCCACATCGACATCGAGATCGCCGGTGCCCGCTGGTCCGGCCGCGCCGAGCCGCCGAAGGTTGAGCGCGGCACGGACGGCCGGCGGTACGTGCGCCTCACCTTCCTGCATGACTACGAGAATCTGAAGTGGATCGACTGCTGGCCGAACCCGTTCCTGCCGGCCATCTTCCAGTTCCCGCGCATGTTCATCCTCGCGGGGCCCGCGATCTGGGCGCTGAAGACCGCGCTGTTCGTGAACCTGTGGCGGCTGAACTCGTCGATCTGGCAGATCCCCGACGATCCGATGAACCCGTCGACGTGGCTCGACGGCCTGGACATGTCCAACTGGGACATCGTCGTCAACCCGACGACGTTCTTCCAGGACATGGCGGCCGGCACGCCCTGGTGCGTGTTCGCGTCCCGGTGGGGCACCTGGCACGATGTCGCGGCGCCGATCCTCGCCGACTCGGAACTGACGGTCGTCTGCCGGCGGTGGCGTACGGGTGATCCGGACCCGTGGCTCGGCGCGGACATCAAGGATGGCGCGCTCGTTGTCGACATCGTCGACAAGTCCGGAGCTATGACCGGAACGTCACACGGCGGCACCATCTTCGATGGACTGTTCCGCACGATTCAGGAGTTCACCGCGGACTTCCTCGACACGACGGAATCGCTGCTGACCGGCGGTCCGACGTCCGACCTGTTCGTGCCCGGCCGTGGAACGAACAAAGCGTGGCCCCACGTCTACTACCCATCGGACTCGCCGGGCTCAGTCGAAACCGTGTTCACCGACGCGACGTCGAGGGGCGTCATCATGAACACCGGCGGCCACTCGATGCCTGGCGTGAACGAGACGATCAGCGCCGGCATCCAGGCGATCGGTGACATCGTCGGCAATGCACTGTTCATCGGGTCCATCGGCGGATCCATCGACACCCTGCTGCGGCCCTTCTACGAGGACACGGTCGCCGCCTGGATCTCGGTCAAACTTCCGCAGCGCATCGCCGAGCAGGGCGATTCCCACTACTGGGAGAAGACGATCGAGTCGCCCGGCAAGGCCTACACCCTGTCGTCGCTCATGGTGATCCGGCAGGCGATGTGGGAGACACGGGCGTACACATCCGCGTCGATGTCGATCAAGGCCGCCGAGCCGTACGTCATCGGCTGGCCTGGCACCGGCGACTTCTGGGTCGGTGACCGCATCATCACCGACCTCGGCGCGGAGCTGTCCGATCGGGTCATCGTCAACCGGGTGTCGCAGATCGACTACGAGCGTCCCCGCGGCACTCGTGGCAACTGGTCCGTCGCAGTCGGGCCGAAACAGGACGAGGATCCGCTCGTCGAGATGGCCGCGCGCGTCGCAAACCTGAAGGAAATCGGAAAGACGTTGGGAGTGTTCTGAAATGGAAGATCTACCCACTAGGGAGAACTGCGACCCGAACAACCCGGAAGAAGCGTTTCTGTGGATGTTCGTCGGCCTGCCCGGCGTGAACGGCGCGTCGATGATCATGGGCCCGGACTACTACCGGCAGATCTCGAAACAGCTGTGGGAACTCGGAGCCCGACCGAGCGCAGAACCGATCAAGCACCTCGAGTATGGCCGATGGGTGTACGACAACCCCGAGGACGAACCCGAGCCAGTGCAGGACCTGTACGCGCGTCTCGCGGCGCGACAGCAGGCGGAGTACGAGGCGAAGCTGCGCGACCGTGGCCTGCTGCCAAGACAGGAGGAGCTGTGACTGCGAAGCAGTTGCCCTATGACCGCAGCATCGTCCGGCAGGAGACCGGCTACTGGTGCGGGCCCGCGTCGGCGCAGGTGGTCCTCAACTCGCGCGGGATCCACGTCGACGAGGCGGTTCTCGCGCGCGAGATGGGCACGACATGGAACGGCACCGACTTCATCGGGCAGATCGAGCGGGTACTCGACGCCCGGGTGCCTGATGCCCGGTACACGTCAGTGCAGATGCCGAATGATCCGCCGACCGCCGAGCAGTGTGCCCGGTTGTGGCGCGACATCGTGCGGTCGATCGACGCCGGGTGGGGTGTGATCGTGAACATCGTTGCCCCGCCGTCGAACTACCCGCGTGCCGTCGCTCCGTCGACGATCTCACCCGCCTACTCGGGTGGCACGGTCTACCACTACATGACGGTGATGGGCTACGACGACGAGCAGCGCTCGGTGTGGATCGCCGACTCGGGCTTCAGCCCGTTCGGCTACTGGCTCGGCTTCGATCAGCTCGCGACACTGATCCCGCCGAAGGGCTACGCGTTCGCCGACGTCGAACCTCCGCCGGCGTCGGCGCCTCCGCCGGCGCCGAGCGGGATGGACGTCGACGCGCTCGCGCAGGCGATGGGCGGCACGGTCTCGCGTGAGCGGTACGCCGCGCTACTGCCGGCGTTCACCGAGGCGATGCGAGAGGCCGGGTGCACGACGGTCGAGCGGGCGGCGATGTGGTGTGCGCAGCTCGGCCACGAATCGGTCGGGCTGAAGTACATGTCGGAGTTGTGGGGTCCGACGTCGGACCAGCGCACCTACGACGGGCGCATGGGGAACGGGCCAGGCGAAGGGTTCAAGTACCGCGGCCGTGGACCGATCCAGGTCACCGGCCGCGACAACTACACCGCGCTGTCCCGGTGGGCGCACGAGCGCGGCATGGTCCCGTCGCCGACATTCTTCGTCGACAACCCGGACGAGCTCGCGTCCGACCGCCACGGCTTCGTCGGCGCGGTCTGGTACTGGACGGCAGCCCGTCCTCAGCTCAACGCGCTCGCCGACGCCCGCAACCTCCAGGACGCCACCCGTGCCATCAACGGCGGACTGAACGGCATCGCCGACCGATCCACCCGCTATCAGCGGTGCCTCGACATGGGCGCCGCACTACTCCCCGCTGGAGGAACCATGACAAACGTCGTCGAGGAGGGCGCGCTCCAGCTGCGCCCGCACCCGGGACTGCTCCGCAAGATCAACCGGCCGCAGAACGTCAACGAGTCCACCCGCGACCCGGAAAACGCGTGGCCGTACGCGATGTGGGCGGACGTGTGGAACGAAACCGTGTGGGACGGCTACGACATCCGCCCCGAGTATGCGGACGTGCCCGACGACGTCGGCCGGTCGCTGGTCGCGCTGGTGCAGACCATCGCGGCCCGACAGGTCCGCATCGAGAAGAAGCTCGACCAACTCCTGGAGGGCAAGTAATGCTGAACAGCCCGAACACCCGCAAGTGGGTGTACGTCGCGCAGGTCGTGCTCGGAGCCGCCCTCGTCGTCCTGGTCGCGACAGGGATCGTCGACCAGGCCACCAGCGACCAGATCACCAGCAGCCTCGACCGGATCATCGCCGGTATCGGCGGCCTGGCGCTCCTCGGTGGCGGCGAACTCGCGCGACGCAACCTCTCTCCGAAGCCCGCGACGATCTCCGCCGACGGGGTGCAGGTGATCACAAACGCACTCGACGCCTACGCGACGCGTGCGCAGCCGGCCATCGAGACCGCGGAGGCGCAGCTGCAGAAGGCTGCCGTCGAACTTCGAGAGCAGTACGTCGACCCGTTCATCAGGCGGTGACGGTGGAGCAGATCGCGGGGATCGCGGTCACCGACCTGGGACTGACAGGACTGCTGACACTGGCAGTCCTGCTCATCCTGGTTGGTGCCCTTATCCCGAGACCGGTACACAAGACCATCGTCGGCCTGCAGCAGCAGCGCATCGATAAGCTCGAGGAGCTCCTGTCCAAGCGGGATGGGCAGATCGACCGGCTGCTGCCGAGTGCGGAAACCTCTGCCGAGACGCTCGCCAAGATCCAGTCCGTGACCGATCCGGATAGGTCTGGCGGTGAGCGCTGATGCGGTGGCTGCGCAGGATCAAGCACGAGCGCGAGCAGCTCGAGCGGGTCGAGGCCGCACTCGTGGATGAATGCACGCGCGAGAAGCGCGTCGACGCGGTGATGACGCGAATCGAAGAATCTCGCCGCCGCAACCACTTCGGCGAATCCATCGAGATCGCAATGGGCAAGAGGAGACACGCATGATCAAGGTGGCACTCACCGTCGCCGCACTGCTGGGTGCCGCGGTCATTGCCGTCTACCCGCCAGAGACGGAAGCCCGGATCCTGCTCGTCTCGATGACGGTGCTCGCCTGGACCTTCGCGATCGTCTACGGCACCCGGTCACCTTGGCGCGCAACCCAGGCCGGCAGGTCGGTCATGGCGACGTCCGTCGCTCTCGGGCTGATCGGTGCGCAACTCGCCTCGGTCTGGATCTTCGGGGACTATCCGGGCCGCGCCGAGGTGAGGGCGATCGTCGTGCTCGCGCTGGTCCTCACCCTCCTTCACCGGCTGCTCGTCGTGTGGCGGATCCAGCACAAGGAGGTGAATCGATGACAGCGCCCAATGGTGGCGTGCCGTCTGGTGGCGTATCCGGCGGCGGCGGGCTGGCCGCGCACGCGAAGAGGACCGAGGCGCAGTGGAAAGCCTCGCTCTACGGCCAGGTGAATGATCGGTACAACGGTGTGAAGCTGTTCGGTTCGGACTTCAACCTTCTCGGAAACCAGGTCCGCGCACACAACCAGCTCATCGAGACGCAGGGCGAGCAGATCGCCGATCTCGAGGACTTCGTCGGCACCGGGACGACCACACCAATCTGGTCGTCCACCGGGGGCTATGACCTCGTCTCCTTTCCGGACTCGATGATGAATCGCGTTCGGTACTTCGATGGGAACGCGTACGCACTGTCGGAGATTCCAGCGTTCTCGCAGGCGAAAAGGACTCTCGATCTCGCGTTCGTACGCGGTGGCCGGGACACCCCGACGCCACTCGAAGTGGTCCGCATCATCACCGGCGCCGACACCGGCATCTTCGATATCGACGCTTGGTACGTCGGAATCTACGTCTACGACAAACCGAACAACCGAATGCAGCTGCTGTGGAACTCAGGGAACCTGCTGAACGTCCTCACCGGTCAGCGCATGCGATACCACCTGAGTACGAACATGACTCAGTCGGCCGCAAACGACCAACTCCTCGCCGTCGCGACACTGCAGATCGCCCCTGGTCTCGCGCAGCGCCCCCGCGGTATCGGGTGCGTCTTCCAGACCGGGATCTCCGAGCAGGCGGGCACGGTGCCGTTGGCGCGGCACGCCTACATCAACAACGTCGACGCGCTACCGATGACGATCGGAATGAACTCGATGAACTACGACAACAGCAAGATCATGTGGGCGGCAGTGGGGGCTTCATCATGATGAGCATCGACGGACGTCTGCACGTCACTCCCGACGAGCTCGACGAGTTCGTCTCCCTCACTGCAGTGCAACCGATCGCCAAGCATCTGTGGCTGCTCAACACCGCAACCGGCGAGACTCGCGTCGATCGATCCGACGATGCAAGCGCAGTGCCCGACGGCTGGGTACTGCTGATGACTGGCCCTTCACCAGCCTGGGTCGAGCAGTGGAGTGGAGATCTTCAGCGCGCGGTAGACGAGCAGCTCAATCCGCTTCTCGACGCGGCCTTCGGGTACGCGCCGACTACCCATGAACCGGAGGCGCCATGACGCTTGGCTGGACACCGATCGACGAGACGATCGAACTCACCAACGGCGACTGGATCTTCGAGCGCACCAACCGGGCTGGAGGCATTCCACCCAACACGGTCATCGAGATCGTGTGGGCGAACGGCGTCACGTGGCCCGGCGAGATCGAGGGCGCGACCGTGCGGTGGCGGAAGGAAGCCGCCGAGTGCTCGGCGGCCGTCATTCCACACGGCACCGCGTTCGAGATCCTGGTGCGCTACCCGAACGAGGCCACCGGAACCACCGACGACTACGTCTGGATGGGCGGCTGGTCCATCCGCACCAACTACTTTGAAACACAGGACTTCTAAGGAGCCCCAATGGCCAACACTGTCGCTGCGACCGCGAACGCGCTCGCGAATCACTGGGCGTCGCTCGGCGCCACTTACAGCCTGCACACCGGCAATCCCGGCGCGGCAGGGACCGCGAACGAAGCGTCCGGCAACGGGTACGCGCGCCAGTCCACCACGTTCGGGTCCGCGTCTGGCGGTGTGGTGACGGGCTCGCAGATGACGTTCAACTTCATGGGCACCGTCACGCACATGTGCCGATGGAATGGCACCACCCTGTTGGACATCATCGATACCGTCGACGCGACCGTGACCCCGGCGGGCCAGATCAAGGTGACACCTTCGTACAACGCCAACTACGTCGCCTGGACCTAGCCGTGCAGTTTCCGGCCCCGGACACGGGGTTCACCCGGCTACCGGGCCCGGACACTGCGGCGACCGACTTCCCGTCCGCTGACGGTGCAGTTGTCGCGTTTCCTCCACCGCCGATTCCACTCCGAGATGCTGCCGCGTCGATGGATGGCGTCGCGTCCGCGGTGTCTCAGGTGCTCCCGTGGCGAACCGCCCTGGTGTCGATGGACGGCACGTCGTCAGCGACGTTCGTCCCCGCCGTGAGCGTCTCCGCGCCGGCGTCGATGGACGGCACAGCGTTCGTGTTCCGCAACATCGATGCGGCCATCACGATCGATGCCGTCGCTTCCGCGGCGATTACTCCGGTCTACAGCGGTACAGCCGGGGCCACGATGGACGGTTTCGCGGACACTGTCGGGGAGATCGCTGGAATCAGCGTCGCCGAAGTGGTCGTCAGCATGGACGCAGCCGCCTCCGTATCGATCGCAGGGTTCGCGACAGCGCCAGCGTCGATGAACGGCAACGCGTCAGCGGTCAGCGTCCCGGTAACGTCTGCGACCGCCGCGGCGTCGATGGACGGCGCGGCGTCTGTGACCACGGTTGTGCAGCACGCGTTCCCGAGCCGGGTCGTGAAGTTGAGTCCGAACTTCCCCTACCCGCAGAACACATGGACGCGGGTCACCGGATGGGAGCTCGCGGACGGTTCGCTCGGACAGGCCGGGACGAACGGTCTCGTCGTCACAGGCAGCGGCACGGTCGACGTCTCCGTCTCGTTGCGGATCATCAGCACCTCGACCCTGTCGCGGTCGGTGCGCGTGACTCTGAACGATGTCGCCCTCGGTGACAACGTCGAGTTCCCTGGCTCGACAACCGTCCTGACCCGCACCCTCAACGCCGTCGCGGTCAATCCAGGCGACGTCCTCTCAGTGTGGATCCTGACCTCGACGAGCCTCTCGTCGCAGCGCTACGTGATGCCCGGGGCCGACACCTTCATCAACATCGCCGAGCCATGACGAAGCCCCCACCCTTCCGAGGGTGGGGGCCTTTCGTCGTTTCGGGAACCGACCGCAGACCTTCCGCGTCGAACCCGGTATGGATGAGACGGCGGCGTGGGATCTGGCGCTCTGGCAGCTGGAGATGGACCAGCACTATCGGGAGCAAGGGCAGGAACCGCCGTGAGCTACACCTCGACGAAGCGGTGTCCGAACTCGACGCCGGGAAGCGCGCACAACTCCTCGGCCGAGGCGAAGGGTGACGATGCCGCCAGCCGCAGTGCAGCAGCTGCGTAGTTCGCTACCACCGTGAACGAGTCGTTCGGCATGTAGGTCGCGTGCAGACTCATACCGCCGGCCGCGTTCACATCGAACACCATGTAGCGGCCGAATCCATCGACGAAGCGCGCGACTCGAATGATGCCCTCGCCGTTGCCGCGATCCTTGGGCGAATCGACGTGCTCGACTCGCCAGCCGAGCGGCAGCAGCTCGCTGAACGGGTAGTTGTTCACGAAGTCGTGCGCTCCGAACGCTTCCATCATGGCCTCCCGAATGTGTGGCCGGGCGCCCCTTCCAAAAGGGGGGACGGATGGGGCGCCCGGTGGGGTTGCCGTGCGCTTCCCTCGCTCGGCAACCGCATGGAGCGTAACACCAGAATCGAACGTGTGTGCGAAAATGGGTGGGTGCCGAGCTACGAACGTGCACCCAAGCAGTGCCCGAACGGGCACCCGCTCGGGCCTGGTCGCGTGCTCGTCGGATGGTTCGCCTGCAGCTGCACGGAACGCGGCGGCCATCGCACCTACGACTGCCGCCAATGCGGCGCCGTCATCTACCGCCCACCCCACTGGGGGCGGCGAGACTACGGCGACCGTTGGCGGCGGAAGCGTGAGCGATAGGGTCCAGTCGAGTTCTTCGAGAGGTAGCAGCATCATGCAGGTCGGCGACCGCGTCCGTATTCGTCCCGGCGGCGCAACGGTTTTCACTATCACCGAGGGTCCCGACGACTACGGGCGCCTCACCATCGAACCGGTAGGCGACGCACCCGGCGCCTACCCCTTCCCGATGAAGCCCGACGACCTCATCCCCGAGTAGAAGCCGGCGCCCCGCCTACGGGCGGAACTCGCCGTATACGCCCGATGGGTCGCCGCCGAGGTAGGCGCTGTTCTGGTTGTCGGCGCGGGCTGCGATTGCGGCGACACGATCACGCTCGGCCTGGACCGCGCGGATTCGCCGGCGGGCCAAACCGCCGGCGGCCGCGAGCCCGATGATCGCCCACAACGCGGCGGCCATGTAGGTGGTGTTGTTGATGCAGCCGATTGCCCCCATGACGCCCAGTACGACAAGCGACCAGAGAACGATTGATGCGGTTTGCCGTCTCATCCGTCGCCTTTCAAGTCGGTTCGAGCGCCACGCCCCGGGCGGTTCGCGTTCCATTCGTCGATCGTCGCGGGCAACCATCCGCGCACGGTGCCGCGCGGGATGGTGCCGTCGTCGTTGAGCGGCCCGACGACAACGTCGGGCGGCGGCAGTTTGTACCGGCTCAGCGCGCCGGGCTGGACTCCGATCCGTTCGGCGAACTCGACGCGCGACATGTAGACCGCGGGACGCTCAGGCATGGCGCGCGGCCCGGATTCGGTCCTGGGTGATGAACACGATGATCCCGCCCCAGACGGCCCACAACGGCCAAGGCGCGTGGAGCGCCCACAGCGCGCCGCCGGTGGCGGCTGTGCCGACGATGTCGTAGTTGCGTCGCATGACGTCAAGCATGATCCCTCTCCTTCTCCGTGGGGTGATTTCGTGAGACCCTTTCCGGTGGGGATCGGAGCGCGTGCGCTGCGTTCCGATCCCCACCTGAGGGTCACCGTTTGCGGTGCCTGCCTCGCCTCTTGGGCTTGGCCTTGCGGTTCTGAATCACCATCACGATGTTCGTGATCAGGGTCAGAATCCCCACGACCAGTGCCATTCGGCTTTCGGTCATCCGCTCACCTCCTCTCTGCTGTTGTAACTATGACTATACACTGTCGATAATCAACGTGCAACACTTTTGGAGTGCAAAGTCCGGGCAGGTCCAGAAATGACGAACGCCCCGAGAATCACTCGGGGCGTTACGGTCTGCTGATCAGCCGGCCAGCACATCCCAGTTCTTCTGCTCAGCTTCTGCTGACGGCATCCCGTTCCACAGGCGCATCTGGAAGTCCGGGTCCTTCAGCTTCACTTCGTTCACGACAGTCTCGCCGTCAACCTGGTAGCTCGACACCCAGACAGCGTCGATCTGCCCAGCGATCGGGGACGCCTTCAATGCCTTCGCGTATGCCGTCGCGGTCTCCCGCAGATCGTCGGCCGAGGTGACCGATGGGTCGCAGATGTCGATCGCAGCACCGAACATGCCGGTGTCGCTCCCGATTGGCGTGTACCGGCCCGCGGTGACGGTCGCGCCATCAGGAAGCTGCACCGCCTGCACAGCAGCGGCGAAGTCCGGGTTGTCGATCGGCCTCGAGGCCGGGCACGAGGCCGTCGCATCGGCATCGGTACTCGAGCACGCCCCGAGCCCGAGCACCGATGCAGAGGCCGCAACAACGATCATCATCATCTTCTTCTTCATGCGTCGGATCATGCCAGCGCACCAACCGGTCGGTTGCGTCACCCGCCGACCGCGGCAAGGGCTGGTGTCGCGTCGGCTGCGTCGCCTTCCTTGCGCCACCGTCGCACTGACGCTTCGGAGGTGCCGAGGCGTGCGGCGACGGCGCGCTGCGACATGTTGGTTGTCGCGAGCAAGTGGAGCGCTTCGGCTTTCATCTCGTCGCGGGTCATCGGCGCCGGCGCATCGTCCGGCGCTGGCACGTCGAACAGCGCGTCGGGCTGCGTCGCGTTGCGTCGATCCTGGTCAGCGCCGTTGTCGCGCGCAGGTGTCACGGGTGCCGCAACAGTCGCAGACTTGACGGGCGTCGCTACGTCGCGGTGTGTCACGGCCTCGACGACGAGGACGTCCGCCGTCGACGTATCGGCTGCGTTGCGACGAAGCTGCACTGCGAGGTGCGGCGCGACGAGCAGGCATAGCGGCGGGACGACTGCGACGGCCGCGCCCGCCCACCCGGGCAGCGGCCCCGCGGGCAGGAGGTGTGCTGCGGCGCCCGCGACGATCGACACGGCGGTCGCGGCCGCGAGTAGCGACCAGGCGTAGACGCGGGACGCGGGCAGGCGCATCACCGCGGCGGTCGCGACGACGGCGAGCCCGTCGACGACGAGCGGCCACACGTGCGCCATGACGGGCCCGTATCCGGCGCGGCCAGCCAGCGCGGCGAGGTTCGAGTACGACAGCGCGAACGCGAGGACAGCGATCGCGTACGTCGCTGCGGCGGGTAGGTGGCGGGTCATCGCTGGATTCCGTTCCGGTAGCCGAGCTCGTGGGCGGTGGCGTAGTCGAACATGCAGTGCTCGATCAGTACGTCGATGAGTCCGTCGACGGCGGCGTATTCGGGTGAGGTGCGTGGGTAGCGCTCGCGGTAGGCGACTGCGGTCTGCAGGTGGCTCATGCGGCGACCGCAGTCCGGCAGGTGCAGCGACGGATCGGGCGGCCGTCGGCAGGGTCTTCGATCCATCCTTCGACGCACTCGCCGCACGAGGGCCGCGGAGCTTGGATACGACGCGGGAGTGGGAGCGCGGACCAGGCGCCGATCCAGCCCTGCGCGTACCGGGTCGGGTTGTGAGGCTGGTGCGCCGACACTGCAGCGGTGACGAGTGCGGGCACACCGTGGGTCTCGAGCAGCCGCGTGATGTCGTCGACGTCGGCGGCCTTCAGCGCATCCCAGCGGGCGGCCAGGCCCTTGTCGCGGCAGGCGGCCGCGATGGCGTCGAACCGACCTTCAGCGTGAGCGGACACCACCACCCCCGTGCGCCGTGGCGCGCGCTGCATCGGCGACGTCGAGGCGGTGGGGTGGTTGGTCTCAGTCCTTCGTGACTCAGTCCTTTGGGTAGCGACGGGCTCGCCGCTGTCGGACTGACCGTGGGTCGCTTTCTCAGGCCCCGGACCGGCAGACGTATCGACGGGTTCCTCGAAGATCGTCTGCAGTGTGTGCCAGCGGCCGCGGTCGTCCTGAACCTTCTGGCGGACGAGGTAGCCGAGCGACTCAAGCTCGCGCATGGCGGTCCGGATGGCGTCGCGGCCCTCGGTCGGAGACTGGCCAGCGATGGATTCGGAGCGGGTCCGCCAGTCGGCGGGCTTGGAGAGGAGCCACATCAGGACACCGCGAGCGCGGAAGCTCAAGCGGCTGTCGTTGAGGACGGCATTCGAGAGGATGGTGAAGTGGTCAGCGCGGCGCGGGCCTCGCCGAATCCCACCCAAGGCATGGGTATGCTCGGACACTGTTCGACTCCTTAGCAAGTCGGACCATGCCCCGGGAGCGTTGGCGCGCTCGCCGGGGTCTCATTTTGTTGTTGTGCAGCGATCTTGGCACAGCGCGATTTCGTTTGTCCAGATGGACAACTCTGCGGGCGAGTCACATCGCTGACCACGAGCGATAAAGGCGGTGAGTTTGGCACGCGGGTGGCACGTTCCGAAAATGCAGAACCCCCCACCCGGCTTATCGCCTGGTGAGGGGTGGTGCCCCCAGTAGGGCTCGAACCTACGACCTGCGGATTAAAAGTCCGTAGCTCTACCAACTGAGCTATAGGGGCGTGCGGGCAGAGTCTAGTGGGATCGACCGGCCGGAGGAAACTGCGCCCCGACACGACATCTCACCTGCCGCGTTCGGGCAGCCCAGCGGCACTCGGCCGTCGGCGCTCGGTGCAGGAGAGTGTGCTCCACCGGCGCCGACGGCCACCCTCCCCCGAGGATTCGACGAAGGCCCCTCGAAAGGAAGAAGACTGTGAACGCCCCGCCTCCAGACAGACGGGGCGTTCAGCGGACTGTCGACAGCACCCGTAGCCGACGGCCGGCCCCCGCGCGGGGAGGCATCACCAGATCACCACACTGCGGCACGTGCCGGAAGCTCCGGAGCCGAGAACGGGCGCAACGGCCCACGGATCGGGGACCAAGGACCTACTTTTCGACTCGGTTTCGACTCGGTTCAGCCGCGGACCCGTTGGAGTTCGGCATCCAGCCGGTCGTCGTAGGCGGCCGCGAGTTCACGCAACGCCACCGAGCAAGCGCCACGATAGGCGGGGCCGTGCATCAGCCCGAGCACTGCCGGCTCCAGCTCTGCGAGCCCGCGTAGCGTCGCACCCAGCGCCGGCGTCAGCGCCGTCGCGTGTCCGCGGTCCTCCGCGTCCAGCGCCGGCTCGACGATGTCGTGGTCTGTCTCGGACATCGACCTGCCGAATGCGGTGAAGAAGTCACCACACAGCAGCGTGGAGGTCGTCTCCTCGAACATCAGTCCGGCGTCCCAACCGTGGGGAACGTGTGGAGTCTCGATGCGACGTACCCGCCGGCCGCCGACGTCGATGACCTCCCCGTCGTCGAGCGGCCGCGGCGGACGGTCGGCGAGATATCCGATCTGCACGAAGCAGCCCATCGCTCCGTGCGCCACCTGAGCTCGTGGAGCGGCGGCCAGCCAGCGGTTCATGGACCCGCTCTCGTCGGCCTCGACGTGGCCGAACGTGATCCAGCGCAACGTGTCCAACGGCAACAGCTTCGACACGGCGGCGGAGACGACGGGGTAGAGCATCGGCATCCCGGTGTGGAACAGGAGCGGCTCGTCGCCGCGGATCAGGAACTGGTTCATCGGCAGGTCCGCCTCGTCGACGAACGTCGAGAGCCGGAAGATGTCGGCGGCGATCTCGGTGACCTCGGTGTCCATGTCCGGCCTCGCAGGAAGTCCTCCCCCGGCTCGCGGCCCCTGTCCCAGCCTTCGCCGACGACGAGCCCGACGCAAGGTCCGCGGGACCCGCGGGACGGGTCGGATCACATCTCGGGGCCGGGCGACTCTCCCGGTGACTGCGGCTCACGCTGGTGAAGGTCACCACGCAGCTTCGTCAGCTCGTTGCCGCGCTTGCGGTACCGGACATCCAGGAACACCGCCGCGGCGAACAGTAGGGCGCCGATGATCGCGCCCCACAGCGACGCGCCACGGAAGCCGGGCGCGTCGACGTCGAGCGTGCGCTCGCCCGCATGGGCGGCGCTGCTGTTGCCGAGCACGACCGACAGCGTGAGGAGGTTCGGGATCGCGACGACGATGCCGAGCACGAGAAGTGAGATCACCCAGATCCGAGCGTGCGTGCGGTGACGGGATCGCCACGCGAAGTAGAACAGCAGCAACGGAACTGCGGTGCACACCACCCCGTACAGCAGGCCCCACATGATGCCGCGGGAGAAGCTACCCGACGACAGCGAACCCACACTCTGCGACCACCAGCGGGGCAGGAACGCGGCCAGGATGAAATAGAGAGCGATCAACGCCACCGCGATCACGGCAGCCCAGATCGCTTTGCGCGCCCAGGCCGGCAGGCCGGACTTCGCGGGCGAGGTCGTGGAAGTGTCGCTCACGATGTGCCTCCTGTCGTCTGCGCGGAGTCCTCGGCGAGGACGACGCGCGCCAAGGTCTTGGGTGCGATCAGGGTGTAGGACGTGCGCACCCACTCCCGTAACTGGTCCCACCAGTCGTCCCGGCCGGATGGCGGCACGGTCAGCGAAATCCAGCCGTGCCGGCCGAGCCCGTACCCGGCGGGCCCCGCACCCGCCTCGGTGGCGACAACCGCCGCCGCTTCGTCGCGGGGCAATTTGAGTGACAAGCTCGACGCGTCCGGGTCGCTGAACACGAAATTCTTGCCGCGGACGCGGAACGTGGGATGCCCGCCCCACTCCTCGATGTCGACCCGCACCGCCTCGGGCAGCTCGTCGACGATCCGCTGCAGCCGAGTCATGTTCGCGACCATGGCGCGATTCTGTGCCCCCGCGTGCCGGGCCGCAAGCTTTTCGACGAGACGGTGTCGCGGGGGGCGGTCGCCGCGTCAGCCTCGCCGCGCCCGCCGGAACATCGCTGACGCCGCCACCGCGGCGATCGCCAACAGCACCCCGACGAAGCCCACCGTCGCCGGCCAGCCACCGTGCGCGTAGGCGATCCCCGCCGCGGCACCGGCGACGCTCGAACCCAGGTAGTACGCGAACAGGTACATCGACGACGCCTCGGCGCGGTGCTCGGTCGCGAGAAGACCCACCCACCCGCTGGCCACCGAATGGGCTGCGAAGAACCCACCGGTGAAGAGCAACATGCCGGCCAGGACGAGCGGGAGCACGGCCCACAGTGTCACCACCAGCCCGGTCACCATCGCGAGCACCGCGCCGAGCAGGACCGTGCCCCGACCGAACCGGTCCGCGGCCGCACCTGCCGCGGCCGACGTGTACGTCCCCGACAGATACAGCAGGAACACCAGGCCGACGAGCGCCTCCGGCAGCAAGAACGGGGCGTCGAGCAGTCGGAACCCGAGAAAGTTGTAGACGGAGACGAAACCGCCCATCAGCAGGAACCCCAGCACGAACAGCAGCGCCAGCGCCGGATTGCGCAGGTGCCCGCTTAGATTCGACAACACGATCCGCGGGCTCACCCGCTGCGGGCGGAAGTGGCGCGACGGCGGGAGTTTGCGGGTCATCACGACGGCCAGTGCGAGCGCCAGGAGCGAGGCGACCTCCATCGCCCAGCGCCACGACGCGACGTCGAGCACCGTCGACGGCACCAGGCGGCCGACCAGCCCGCCGATCGTGGTTCCGGCGACGTAGCGGCCCATCGCCGCGCCGAGGTCACGGGTATGGATTTCCTCCGCCAGGTAGGCCATAGCGACCGCGGGGATGCCGGCCAGCGCGACACCCTGCAGCGCACGTCCGATCAGCAGCACCTCGATTGTCGGACTGAACGGCAGGAGCACGCCGAGCACGCTCGACACCGCCGCCGACGCCACCATCACCCGTGTGCGCCCGAACCGTTCGGACAGCGCACTCGCCGGGATGATCGCGAGCGCGACCATCCCGGTCGTGACCGACACCGCGAGCGCGGCCACTGCGGGCGGCACCGCGAACTCGTCGGTCAGCGCCGGCAACAGCGCCTGCGCCGAGTACATCGAGACGAAGGTGGTCAGTCCGGCCGCGAACAGCGCGACGGTGACGGCCCGGTACTCGCGGGTACCCCGAGTCGGCCGGACGTCGCGCGTCGTCGCCTCCGCCGGCGTCTCGCTCGTGAGCGTGTGATCCATGCGTTTCCTCCACGAACCATCCTCGCGAGACACCCGACGAGAAGGAAATGCATCTGTCAACAGTTGTTGATACGTCTTGTGCATAAGCTGATCGGGTGGAATTGATCGAGGGTCTGCGCTGGTTCATCGCGCTGGCCGAGACCGAGCAGGTGACGGCCGCGTCGGACATGCTGCGCATCTCCCAGCCGACGCTGTCGCGCCGCCTGGCCCGGCTCGAGCGGGACATCGGTGCCGAGCTGTTCGACCGGCACGGCCGACGCCTCGAACTCAACGACCGGGGCCGGGTGCTGCTCGAGCACGCCCGCCGGGCGGCCACGGAACTCGCCGCGGCCCAGCGCGAGATCGACGCGTTCGACAGCCCGGATCGAGGCACCGTCCGGCTGGGCTTCCTGCATTCGTTCGGCACCTGGCTCGTCCCGGACCTGCTCCGCGCCTACCGCGAGGCGCACCCGCGCGTGGCGTTCACGCTGTATCAGGACGCCGCTCGAACGCTCGTCGACCGGGTGGTCGAGGGACGCGACGACCTCGCCTTCGTCTCCCCCCGACCGCGCACGTCCCAGGTGCACTGGACCCCGGTGACATACCAGCGCCTCGCCCTGGCCGTGCCGTCCGGACATCCGCTGAGCTCCCGCGCCGACCTCGACCTCGGGGCCGCGGCGGACGAGCAGTTCATCGGGATGCACCAGGACTACGGGATGCGCCGCATCTTCGACGACCTGTGCGCCGAGGCCGGCGTCGTGCCGGAGGTCGTGTTCGAGTCGAGCGAACTCGCGACGATCGGAGGCTTGGTGTCGGCGTCGCTCGGTGTCGCGGTGATGCCGTGGCAGGAGCCCCGCTCGTGGCCTGACGGCGTCACCCTCGTCCCGCTGCGCGGCGCCGGGCGCGAGATCGGCATGATCCGGGCCGAAAGCCGTCCGCTGCCGCCCGTAGCGGACCGATTCCTGCGTTTCACAGCGGACTCACAGCGGGAGGAACCGCCGAAATCGGGTCCCAGCCAGGTCACCGACGTGTAACGTTCGCCACACGGGTGACGGTGCATCTGCACGGCGGGTGGGAACGTGCACCGCAACCGGCGTGGGGGCGTCCGGGAGACACCGATCGGTATGTTCCGAACCCATTCCCACCGCCAAACCTACGGTACCGTAGGTTGTCAGCACGATCCTGAAGTACAGCGCCACAGGCATTCAGCGTCAACAACTTTCACGGAGGCAGATACCGATGTCGAGAGACCTCACTCAGCTCGAGCTGCTACAGGAGCTGCAGCCGGTCGCCGAAGAGAACGTCAATCGACATCTCTCCATGGCAAAGGATTGGCATCCGCACGATTACGTCCCGTGGGACGAGGGTCGGAACTTCGCGGCGATGGGCGGCGAGGACTGGGATCCCGAACAGTCCCGTCTGGACGAGGTCGCGAAGGCCGCGATGATCACCAACCTGCTGACCGAGGACAACCTGCCGTCGTACCACCGGGAAATCGCGGAGAACTTCTCGCAGGACGGCGCGTGGGGTACGTGGGTCGGCCGTTGGACCGCCGAGGAGAACCGGCACGGCATCGTGATGCGCGACTACCTCGTCGTCACGCGCGGCGTCGACCCCGTGGAACTCGAGAACGCCCGCATGGTCCACATGACCAACGGCTACACGGCCCCCGGTGGCCCGCACTCGGGTCTGCTGACCTCGGTCGCCTACGTCACGTTCCAGGAACTGGCGACGCGCGTCTCGCACCGCAACACCGGCAAGGCCTGCCAGGACCCGATCGCCGACAAGATGCTCCAGCGCATCGCCGCGGACGAGAACCTGCACATGATCTTCTACCGCAATATCTGTGGTGCCGGTATGGACGTGGCGCCGGACCAGACCCTGCGCGCCGTGACCGATGTCATCAAGAACTTCCAGATGCCCGGCGCGGGTATGCCGAACTTCCGCCGCAACGGCGTGCTGATGGCCAAGCACGGCATCTACGACCTGCGTCAGCATCTCGAAGAGGTCGTGATGCCGGTGCTCCGGAAGTGGAACGTCTTCGAACGCACCGACTTCACCGCACGCGGCGAGGACACCCGCGAGGAACTCGCCACCTTCCTCGAGGGTCTCGAGAAGCAGGCCACCAAGTTCGAGGAGATGCGCGACCGCGCGCTCGCGCGGGACGCCGCGCGTGCGGAGAAGGCCTCCTGACAGGTCGCCACCTGCTCCGTTGCAGCTATCCTGTGCCCGGTACCGGATTCGGTGCCGGGCACAGTCTTTTCTCCCGAAGAATTATCCCGAGGTCTTCATGTCACCCCTTCGCATCGGTTCGCTCGAGCTGGGCAGCCCCGTCGTTCTCGCCCCCATGGCGGGCATCACGAACGTCGCGTTCCGCACACTGTGCCGCGAACTCGAACTCGAACGCGCCGGCAGCACGTCGGGTCTGTACGTGTGCGAGATGGTGACCGCCCGCGCGCTCGTCGAACGTCACCCGGTGACGATGCACATGACCACGTTCGGCCCCACCGAGACGCCGCGGTCGCTGCAGCTGTACACGGTGGACCCGGAGATCACGTACCAGGCGGCGAAGATGATCGTCGACGAGAACCTCGCCGACCACATCGACATGAACTTCGGCTGCCCGGTCCCCAAGGTCACCCGCAAGGGCGGCGGCTCGGCCCTGCCCTACAAGCGCCGCCTTTTCGGACAGATCGTCGCAGCCGCGGTGAAGGCGACCGAGGGCACCGACATCCCCGTCACCGTGAAGATGCGGGTCGGCATCGACGCCGAACACCACACCCACCTCGACGCCGGCCGGATCGCCGCCGCGGAGGGGGCCGCTGCCGTCGCGCTGCACGGCCGAACCGCCGCCCAGCGCTACTCCGGCCAGGCCGACTGGTCCGAGATCGCACGGCTCAAGGAGCACGTCACCGACGTCCCGGTGCTCGGTAACGGCGACATCTTCGCCGCCGAGGACGCCGAGAAGATGATGTCCGAAACCGGTTGCGACGGGGTCGTGGTCGGACGCGGATGCCTCGGCCGACCGTGGCTGTTCGCCGAGCTGAGCGCTGCCCTCAACGGCACCGAGATGCCGGTCCCGCCGAACCTCGGCGAGGTCGCCGCGATCATGATGCGGCACGGGCGACTGCTCGCCGATCATCACGGCGAGGACAAGGGCATGCGCGAGATGCGCAAGCACATCGCCTGGTACATGCGAGGCTTCCCGGCCGGCTCCGAGCTGCGGAACGGCATGGCCCGGGTGTCGTCCCTGGCCGAACTCGAGGGGTTCCTCGGCCAGCTCGATCCGACGGTGCCGTTCCCCAAGGACGCCGAGGGCCCGCGTGGTCGACAGGGCTCGCCCGGCACCGTCGCCCTCCCCGACGGCTGGCTCGACGACCCGGAGGACACGCTCGTCCCCGCCGGCGCCGACGTCATGCATTCCGGCGGATAGCCCCGGCCGCGGGTAGCCCGCGCCTACACTCCGAAGAAGCCTGCAGTTCCTCGAGGATTCTTCCGGAGGTAGACGTCGTGGCCGCTTCCCCAGCAGTTTCGGACCCCTGGCCCGCACTGCGGGTCGACGACTGGCAGCCCACCCGCGACACCCTGCACATGTGGACGCAGATCGTCGGGAAGGTCCGCATGGCGCACACTCCGCTGGTCAATCACTGGTGGCAGGTGCCGCTGTACGTGAGTGCGCGGGGACTGACGACGTCGGCGATCCCGTACCGCACCCGTGTGTTCGAGATCGAGTTCGACCTGTCCGGCCACCGGCTGGCGATCCGCGACAGCAGCGGCGCGCATCGCGAGTTTCCGCTCGAACCGATGCCGGTGGCAGATTTCTACGCGCGCGTCCTACGGATCCTCGACGAGCTGGGCATCGAGACGCACATCCAGCCGACGCCCAACGAGGTGCCCGACGCCGTCCCGTTCGCGGAGGACACGGTCCACGACTCGTACGACCCCGCTGCCGTGAGCCTGTTCTGGAAGCAGCTCATCCAGGCCGATCGCGGCCTGCACATGTTCCGGTCGTACTTCATCGGCAAGGTCAGCCCGGTGCACTTCTTCTGGGGTTCGTTCGACTTGGCGTGCACCCGGTTCTCCGGACGGGCCGCTCCCCCGCATCCGGGTGGCGCCCCCAACTGCGGCGACTGGGTGATGGTCGAGGGGTACTCGCGGGAGCTGTCGAGCTGTGGTTTCTGGCCGGGCGGCGGCGAGGAGGGCGCGTTCTACGCGTACGCGTATCCCGAGCCGGACGGCTTCGCGGACTACCCGGTAGCGCCCGGGCAGGCGTTCTACAGCCCGGATTTCCGCCAGTTCCTGCTGCCTTACGAGACTGTCCGCACCGCTGCGGACCCCGACGCCACGCTGCAGCAATTTCTGCAGACCACCTACGCCGCGGCCGCCGATCGGGGCGGGTGGGACCGGGCCGCACTCGAGTGCGATCCGCACCGCTGGGACAGCCGCCACTGATCTTTCCGATACCGGCGATGCCGAACTTCCCCACCGCGCACTGATGCCCCGGAGGGCGTCGATCAGTATCATTGCGACGTCGTCGAGCGACGGTATCTTTTTTGGAGGCGGAGAGGTCAGGGCGAACAGGTGGGTGACGAGCACAATCCCGGTCACGCCGCGCCGGAAGGCCGGGCCCCCTGGGAACGCCCCATCGCCGACCCCGACTATCGCGAAGCGACCGGTCACCGCCGCCGCCGCGACGGCGAGTCCGGTCGCCGGGCCCTGGACGACGACCCCAGCGAGCAGCTGTCCGTCGCCGAACTCATGCAGAAGATGGGGCGCACCGCCCCCGTCGCCTCGGGGGGCCGCCGAGCGCGGCCGGACGAGGCCGAGGACGTCGACGAGATCGACGAGGCGCCCGGGATCGCCGAACCGGAGGCGCAGTCCCCTCCCGGCTTCGATGCCGAAGCCACCGAGATCATTCCCGCCGTCACCGACGCGCCACCCGCCGACTCCTGGTCCGGCCACGCGCCGGAACCGGAGGAACCCAACTGGGTCGAGCAGGCCGTCACGACGGCGTCCCCGCAAGCGGTCGGCACCCCCAACCGCTCCCGCCTCGCCGAGAACAAGACCCGTAAGCGCCGCAAGGCGCTCGTTGTCGGGCGGTCGATGGTCGCCTTCGTCGCCGTCATGGCGTTGCTCGCGACCGGAACGGTGTGGGGTTACCTCCGCTCCGCCGAGGGCCGCTTCTCGCAGATCGCCGCACTCGACACCGACTCCGCGGACATCGTCGACCCCGGCGGTCAGATGGGCGACGAGAACTACCTGATCGTCGGTACCGACACCCGTGCCGGCGCGTCCGGCGCGATCGGCGCCGGCACCGTCGAGGACGCCGAGGGCGCCCGCTCCGACACCGTGATGCTGGTCCATGTGCCGGCCGACCGCAGCCGCGTCGTCGCGGTCTCGTTCCCCCGCGACCTGGACGTCGAGCGTCCGGTGTGCCAGGCCTGGGACAACGACACCGGCACCTACACCGACGAGACGTACCCGGCCGCGGACGGCGACAAGCTCAACGCGACCTACGCGCTCGGCGGACCGAAGTGCCTCGTGAAGGTCATCCAGAAGATGTCCGGACTACAGATCAAGCACTTCGTCGGCATGGACTTCGCGGGCTTCGAGAGCATGGTCGACACGGTCGGCGGCGTGAACGTGTGCATCCCGCAGCCGTTGATCGACGGCGAACTCGGCAACGTCCTGCCCGTTGCCGGCAACCAGACGCTGGACGGTCGCAAGGCCCTCGACTACGTCCGTGCCCGCCACGTGGAGGCCGAGGGCAACGGCGACTACGGCCGGATCAAGCGGCAGCAGCTGTTCCTGTCGGCGCTGCTGCGCGAGGCGATGTCGAGCAAGGTGCTGTTCGATCCGGGCAAACTCAACGGCTTCATCAACGCCTTCACCCGTGCCACGTTCGTCGAGGGCGTCGACACCCGGTCGCTGCTGACGCTCGGGCAGTCACTGCGCAACGTCGATGCCGGAGCGGTCACCTTCATCACCGTCCCCACCGCCGGCACCAACGACTGGGGCAACGAGATCCCGCGACTCGACGACATCAAGGCGATCTTCCAGGCCATCATCGACGACCAGCCGCTGCCCGGTGAGGAGCGCACGTCCGGCGACAAGAAGGAGACCACGCCGGCGCCCGCACCGGACATCACCGAACTCGCGTCGGCCCCCGAGGAGCTGTCGGTGCAGGTCTCCAACGGCTCCGGGGTCTCCGGCCTGGCCGCCGGCACGGCCGATCGGCTCGCCGCCTACGGCTTCGGCATCTACAGCGTCGGCAACTACAGCTCGACCAGCCGCCAGACGATCGTGCGCTTCGCCCCCGGCCTCGAGGCCGAGGCCGCGACTCTCGCGTCGGCGATACCGGGCGCCGTGCTCGAGTCGACGTCGGGGCTGGGCAGCATCGTCGAGGTGGTGCTCGGCACCGAGTTCGACGGCACGCTCACCGCACCGGCCGCACCCGGCACGCCCGTCGACTCCGGTCCCACGCGCATCTCCGTCGAGGAGGACGCCGAACTGCCCGCCGACCTGGCCGTCACGAACGCCACCGACAACCCCTGCGCCTGAGCCCGGAACTGTCCCGGTCATTCACCCGCCGTTCACCCGACCGTGGTGACTTGGTTTCCGGCACGCCGTAGGCTGTGACCTCATGCGCGTCGCTTACAACGAACAGATGACCGAGCTCGCCGACACCCTCGGCGAGATGGCGGGCTTGGCCGGAGCGGCCATGGAGAAGGCAACCCAGGCACTCCTGCAGGCGGACCTCGGGCTCGCTGAGCAGGTCATCGGCGAGCACGAGAAGATCACCGAGCTGAGCGTCATCGCCGAGGAGCGGGCTTTCGCGCTGCTCGCGCTGCAGGCCCCGGTCGCCGGGGATCTCCGGTCGGTGGTCAGCGGCATCCAGATCGTCTCGGACATCGACCGCATGGGTGCTCTCGCGCTGCACGTCGCCAAGATCACCCGCCGTCGGCACCCCAACCACGTCCTCCCCGAGGAGGTCAACGGGTACTTCGCCGAGATGGGCCGCATCGCCGTCGCGCTCGGCGCGGGCGCCAAGGAGGTCCTCGAGACCCGCGACCCCGAACGTGCCGCGAAGATGCACGAAGAGGACGACGCGATGGACGACCTCCACCGCCACCTGTTCAGCGTGCTCATGGACCGTGAATGGAAGCACGGTGTCGCCGCCGCCGTCGACGTGACCCTCCTCGGCCGCTTCTACGAGCGCTTCGCCGACCACACCGTCGAGGTCGCGCGCCGGGTGATCTTCCTCGTCACCGGCAAGATGCCCGTCGAGCCCAGCAACGAGTCCGACGACCTCACCACCTATCCGGAGCTGTAGCGAACGGACACCGAGCGCCCGTCGGGATTCCTTCCCAGCGGGCGCTTCGCGTCGGACAGGGCATGATCGACACGTGCGCCTGCCTCCACACCTCGAGCGATCGACCGGCATCGTCGGAGTGTTGTGCGCCGCGTACGGGACGGTGGGTCTGCTCGCGTCGACCGTCCCGGTGGAGAACCGGTTCGTCGTCCTGCTGGCGGGCCGGACGCCGTCCCTGCTGCTGCTGACGTTGTTCGGCGCGATCGTCGCCACCGTGGGCCGACGATGGCGTGCGTCCGCCGCCTGCCTCGCCGTGTGCGCTCTGGGGACCTGGCTGCTCGCACCGCTGTTCATCCCCGGAGCAGACGGCGTGTCCCCCGCGTCTGCCACCGGCCCCACCGTTCGCGTCATGCAGGCAAACGTCAAGGTGGGCCAGGCCGATCCGGATGCACTCGTGCGGACGGTCCGCGACCGGGACGTCGACATCCTGACCGTGCAGGAGCTGACCGACGAGTCGATCGAGGCGCTGGAACGAGCGGGACTCGACGACGTACTGCCCCACCGATTCGTGGTGTCGTACGGTCCGGGCGGTCAGGGCGGCGGGGTCTACAGCCGATTCCCGCTGTCGAACACCCACAACCTGCCCGACTTCTTCTCGGTGAACCTCACCGCGGACATCGACGTCGGGCTGCGGGAACCGCTGACGCTGTTGGCGGTTCACCCCGCACCCGCGTATCTGTTCCCGGCGCAACTGTGGGCGGCCGAACTGCGCGGCATCCACGACGAGATGCGCTCGTTCGCCGGGCGCGACAACGTCGTCGTCAGCGGTGACTTCAACGCGAGCTACACCCAGCCGCAGTACCGCGCGCTGCTCACCGACGGTTACGCCGACGCGGCCGATCAGTTGGGCGCCGGGCTGGTTCCGACGATGCCGGCGGCGCGCTGGTATCCGGCCGTCACCGGGATCGACCGCGTCATCACCAAGGGTGCCGTTGCGACGGATCTGGAACGCATCGACATCGCCGGATCCGACCATCACGGCCTGCTCGTCGACGTCCGGCTGCGCACCGACGGCTCGTAAGTTCCGTTTCCCGTCCGGCCAGATCCCCTCCCCGCCAAAGCAATCGACAGAACGAACGGACGCCGGTCAAACGTCTGACGCACCCGCGTGCACGACATTCCGGTACCGACATGTCTACCGCCGCGGGCGTCACGGATTTCGTTGACACGCCGTCCAGCGAGTGCCATTGTGTGAGCATTCCGAGCGGGGTCGGTCCACCACTCGACCGCAGATCCATGTGCAGCACTCACTTCGAAGTTCGTCATCGCAACGTCGTCTCGTAGAGGGGAATCCGCAACATGAAGACCAAGGGCGCAATTCTGTGGGGGCTCGACGAACCGTGGTCGGTCGAGGAGATCGACCTCGGCGATCCCCGCGAGGGCGAGGTCCAGGTGGAACTGGCCGCGTCGGGCCTGTGCCACTCGGACCACCACCTCGTCACCGGCGACATCGCGCTGCCGAGCTTCCCCGCGCTCGGCGGGCACGAGGGTGCGGGCGTGATCAGCAAGGTGGGCCCGGGCGTCAAGGGGCTGGCGGAGGGCGATCACGTGGTGCTCTCCTTCATCCCCGCCTGCGGCCAGTGCGCCCAATGTTCCACCGGCCACCAGAATCTCTGCGACCTCGGCATGTATCTGCTCACCGGGCAGGCCATCTCCGACGGCACCCACCGCGTGCAGGCGCGAGGGAAGGACGTCATCCCGATGTGCCTGCTGGGCACGTTCTCGCCGTACGTGACCGTGAACCAGTTCTCGGTGGTGAAGATCGAGCCGTACATCTCGCTGGAGGCGGCGGCGCTCGTCGGCTGCGGTGTCACCACCGGATGGGGATCGGCCGTCAACATCGCGGACGTCCGCCCGGGTGAAACCGTGATCGTCGCCGGCGTCGGCGGCATCGGCATCAATGCGGTTCAGGCCGCGGCAGCGGCCGGCGCCGAGCGGATCATCGCGATCGACCCGGTCGAGTTCCATCGGGACCAGGCCAAGCGCTTCGGCGCCACCCACACGTTCGCCTCCATGGCGGAAGCCATCGAGCCGGTCATGGAGATCACCTGGGGCCGCATGGCCGACAAGGTGATGCTGGCGATGGGCGTGGTGCACGGCGAGGACATCGAGCCGGCGATGATCCTGACCGCCAAGGGCGGAAGGTGCGTCGTCATCGGCCTGGCCTCGGTCACCGACATGGATACCCGACTCAGCCTGTTCCAGCTGTCGATGCTGCAGAAGCAGCTGTGCGGCACGATCTTCGGCGGGGCCAACCCTCGCAAGGACATCCCGTCACTGCTGTCGATGTACCACTCCGGCAAGCTGAACCTCGACGATCTCATCACCAAGACCTACCGGCTCGAAGAGATCAACGACGGCTACCAGGACATGCTGGAGGGCAGGAACATTCGCGGCGTGATCCGGTACACGGACGCCGATCGGAGCTGAACCGACCTGACGCGAACGACCGTACGAGCGGGACACGACGAGGCCCGGTGCGTCGATACGCACCGGGCCTCGTCGTGGAAGTAGATCAGCCGAAACGGCCCGAGATGTAGTCCTCGGTCGCCTTCTGGGTGGGATTGGAGAAGATCTTCTCGGTGTCGTCGATCTCGATGAGCCGGCCCGGCTTGCCGGTGGCCTCGAGGTTGAAGAACGCCGTCTGGTCGCTCACGCGCGCAGCCTGCTGCATGTTGTGCGTGACGATGACGATCGTGAAGTCCTTCTTCAGTTCGGTGATGAGATCCTCGATCGCGAGCGTCGAGATCGGATCCAGCGCCGAGCACGGCTCGTCCATCAGCAGAACGTCCGGCGAGACCGCGATCGCGCGAGCGATGCACAGACGCTGCTGCTGACCACCCGAGAGACCGCCGCCCGGCTTGTCGAGGCGGTCCTTGACCTCGTTCCACAGGTTCGCGCCGCGCAGCGACTGCTCGGCGATCTCGTCGAGCTTCTTCTTGTCGCGCATGCCCTGCAGCTTGAGCCCGGCGACCACGTTGTCGCGGATCGACATCGTGGGGAACGGGTTGGGCCGCTGGAACACCATGCCGATGGTCTTGCGGACGCCGACCGGGTCGACCGACGAGCCGTAGATGTCCTCGCCGTCGAGCAGCACGGAGCCCTCGACGCGGGCGCCCGGGGTGACCTCGTGCATGCGGTTGAGTGAACGCAGCACCGTCGACTTGCCACAGCCCGACGGCCCGATGAACGCGGTGACGCTGCGCGGGGGCACCGACAGCCCGACATCGGCGACGGCGTGGAACTTGCCGTAGTAGATGTTGACGTCCTTGAGATCCAGACGCTTGGCCATTATCGGCTCCCTACTGGTGCGAGCGTCAGCTCGAGTATGTGCTTACGAGGTTCTGGGGTTGCGGCGATTGCGCCGATCGCCGCTTGTTCGGTGCTCACTTGTTGCGCACCGTGGTGAAGTGGCCGATCACCTTCGCGATGATGTTGAGGACCGCGATGAGGAGGATCAAGGTCAGGGCCGCACCCCAGATCCGGTTGGAGCCGGCGTCGGTGGGGTTGTTCATCTCCGCGACCATCACGCCCGGCAGCGTCCCCATCTCTCCACCGAACAGGTTGAAGTTGATGAACGGCGCGTAGCCCACCAGGATCAGCAGCGGCGCGGTCTCACCGAGGACGCGGGCCAGGGCCAGCATGACGCCGGTGATGATGCCGGGCAGGGCGGTCGGAACGACGATGCAGGCGATGGTCTTCCACTTGGGCACGCCCAGCGCGTACGACGCCTCACGCAGGTCGTCCGGCACGATCCGCAGCATCTCCTCGGTGCTGCGGACCACGACCGGAACCATCAGCAGCACCAGTGCGAGCGACACCGCGAACGCCGACTTGGGGAAGCCGAACGTCGCGATCCACAGCGCGTAGATGAACAGGGCCGCGACGATCGACGGGACACCGGAGAGGATGTCGACCATGAACGTGGTGAGCTTGCCGAGCCGCGAATTACCCGCGTACTCCACGAGATAGACCGCGACGAACAAACCGAGCGGGACGGACAGCGCGGCGCAGACGAGTCCCTGCATCAGCGTCCCGATGAGGGCGTGGTAGATGCCGCCGCCCTCGGCCGAGGCCGACAGTCCGCTCAGCGAATGGGTGAACCACGTCTGCGACATGATGGCACTGATGCCCTTGACCACCACCGTCCACAGCACCCACACGAGCGGCACGAGCGCGATGAGGACGGACAGGGTCACCAGCACCGTGGCGGTGAGATCGGTGGAGCGGCGGCGGAATCCGACACCTTGGAAGGCGGGCGCCTTGATCGGCTTGTCGAGGACGCTGGTCATCGGTCAGTCCCGCTTTCCGGCGATCGCGGCACGCGCTGCCGCGTTGACCACGAAGGTGAGCACGAACAGGACCAGGCCGGCGGCGATGTAGGCACCCGCCTGGATGTTGTTGTTGAACTCGGCGTAGCCGAGGGCGATCTTCGATGCGATCGTCGAACCGCTGTCGAAGAGCGATCCACTGAACGCCTGCGACGTGGTGCGCAGGATCATGTACAGCGCCATGGTCTCGCCCAGCGCGCGGCCCAGACCGAGCATCGAGCCGCTGATGTAGCCGGACTTGCCGAACGGAATGACCGTGGTGCGCACCACTTCCCAACGGGTGGCGCCGAGCGCGAGCGCGGCCTCGACGTGCGCCTTGGGTGTCTGGGCGAACACCTCGCGGGTCACCGCGGTGATCACCGGCAGGATCATCACCGCGAGCACGATGCCGGCCGTGAAGATTGTGCCGCCACCGCGGATGGAGCCGCTGCCGTCGGCGAAGATGGGAATCCATCCGAGATGCTCGTTGAGCCACACCGCGAGCGGTGCGATGGCCGGAGCGAACACCAGCAGCCCCCACAGGCCGTAGACGATCGACGGCACCGCGGCGAGCAGGTCGATCACGTACGCGAGCGGCCGGGACAGCTTCTTCGGCGCGTACTCGGTGAGGAAGATCGCGATACCGAGCGCCACCGGCATCGCCAGCACCAGCGCGAACACCGACACCATCACCGTGACCAGCAACAGGTCCAGGACGCCGAACGCCATCGCGTTGATGTTGTCGGTGTCCCACACCCGGCTGGTGAGGAAGTTGACCTCGTTGCGCTGCAACGCGGGGACTGCACGCCAGATCAGGAAGATGCCGACCGCAGCTACCAGCAGCGTGATGAAGACCGCCGATCCCGATGCGAGTGATCCGAAGATCCGGTCGCCGGGACGGGTGACCGTCTTGTTCTTCGTGGCCTGTGGGGTAGTGATCGGGGCCTCCGGGTTACCGTGCGGACCGCCCACCCCGGCCCCGCCGTCCGCGGGGTCGGAGGCGCGTGGTGTCGACCTTGTGCTCGCGTCAGTCATCTGCGCTCACATTCTCCGTCTGAATATAGATGGGCGGTCCGTCGGACGATCGTTCCGATCAGGCGATCGCGGAGATCGACTCGTTGATCTTGGCGCGGAACGACTCCGGCAGCGGCACGTAACCCTGGTCGGCCAGCGTCTGCTGTCCCTCGTTCGCGGCGCTGGTGAGGAACGACTTCACCGCGTTGCCCGTGGCCTCGTCGTAGCCCTTGGAGCAGACGATCTCGTAGGTGGCGAGAACCAGCGGGTAGGCGCCGGCTTCCTGGGTGCCGTAGATCGACTTCAGGTCGAGCGTGAGGTCACCGGTGCCCGAGCCCTTGAACGACGCGTTCGCGATGGCCTTCGACGCGGTCTCCTGCGTCAGTTCCACCGGGCCGGAACCGGTGTCGATCTGCGCGGCCGGGAGCTTCTGCTGATCGGCGAACGACTTCTCGACATACGTGATCGAGCCGGGAGCCGACGCGACGGCCTGAGCGACGCCCGCCGAGCCCTTCGCGCCCTCACCGACGCCACCCTTGAAGTCGGAACCGGCACCCTGCGTCCAGGCACCCTTCGACGAGGCCTCGAGGTACTGCTGGAAGTTGTCGCTGGTGCCGGAGGAATCCGAGCGCACGATGGGGCTGATCTTCTCGTCGGGGAGCTTCACGCCGGAGTTCAGCGCGGCGATGGCCGGGTCGTTCCAGTTGGTGATGCCGCCGTTGAAGATCTTGGCGATGGTCTCGCCGTTCAGGACGAGTCCGTCGACGCCGTCGAGGTTGTAGGCGATCGCGACCGGACCGAACACGAGCGGCAGATTCCAGGCGTCGTTGCCCTGGCAACGCTGCTTGGCCTGCTCGGCCTGCTCACCCTTGATCGCCGAGTCGGAGCCGGCGAAGTCGATCTGGTTGGCGATGAACTGCGTGCGGCCGTCACCGGAGCCGCTGGGGTTGTACGCGACGTTGACGCTCTTGCCCTTCTGCTGGCAGGCCGCGATGTAGGTCGAGGTGAACTCGTCCATCGCGTTCTTCTGCGCAGACGATCCGGCGCCGGAGAGCTTGTCCTTGCCGTCGCACAGGGCCGTGGACGCCGACGTGTCGACGGTCGACGACGCGGCGTTGTTGTCGCTGCCGCACGCGGTCAGCGACATCGCCGTCACGGCACCCACAGCTACCACTCCGAGCAGTGCGCCCTTGCGGTCGAGATTCACCCTGGTCCTCCGCTGGTCTAGCGTCACGCCCACGGTCGGGCGGCACGGTAGGTGCGGGACGCAAGCCCGCACCGGGCGACGTTCTGTCACCCAGGCCAGAAAGGTAGGGGCGCCCGGTAGCCAACGGGACCCGGTTCGGTGAACGGAAGATGAACACCCGCGAGAATTCGACCGAGACGTGGGTCACACCGTCCGAACGGCCAGGTCAGGGCTGTGCGGCGTAAGCGACGTCCACGTGGAACCGCTCGAATCCGAGGCGCTCGTACGTGTGCAGCGCGGCGGTGTTGTCACCCTCGACGTACAGCAGCACGGTGCCCAGCCCACGGTCACGCAGATGGTGCAGGCCGGCGAGCGTGAGCACTCGGCCCAGGCCCCGGCCCTGCGCGTCGGGGTCGATGCCGACCACGTACACCTCCCCCAGCGCGGGGTCGCCGTTCTCGGGCGCGTGCACCTTGGTCCAGTGGAAGCCCAGGAGACGATTCGGGTCCCCTTCCGACGGGAAGGCCAGGAACAGCCCCGCGGGATCGAACCACGGCTCGGCGCGACGCTCGTCGATCTCGCGCTGCGTCCACGTCCCCTGCTCGGGGTGCCACGCGAAGGCGGCCGCGTTGACGCGCAGCAACTCCGCGTCGTCCTCGGGTCCACGGTAGGTCCGCAGCGTGACGCCGTCCGGCACCACGACGTCGGGCAGGTCCGGGGTTGCGAGCGAGCGACGCAGCTGCAGCAGTTCCCGGGCGCCGGTGAGACCGAGCCGCCGCGCGACCGCGACCGCGGCAGGCAGGTTGCCGTGCGCCCACACCCGGGTGCCGGGTCCGCCCGCCTCGAGCACCGCGGCCACCAGTCGGCCACCGACACCGGCCCCGCGCTCGGCCGGGTCGACCACGACCTCCGCCATGGCGGGATGGTCCCCGTGGCCGGGCTCGAGGTGCGCGTAGCCCACTGGACGGTTTTCCACCGTGCAGACCAGGTGTCGGGACGGACCGTCGGCCGCCAGCGCATGCACCGCCTGCTCCGAGATCGGCGCGGTGCCGTCGGCCACGGTGGCACGGGCAATCATCGCCCGAACCGCCTCGACCGGCGGTGAATCGATCCAGTCGAGCTGCTGCACGGTCATCTAGTACGCCGATCCGTTGGTAGGGGTGAGATCCGTGTCGTCGGTGTCCTCCGCCTCGCCCGTATCGCCGACGGGTCCGCCCCGGCCGGCGTTCCGCGCCGGGCGGACCGCCTTGTAACCGACGTTGCGGACGGTGCCGATCAGCGACTCGTACTCGGAGCCGAGCTTGGCGCGTAGTCGTCGCACGTGGACGTCGACGGTTCGAGTCCCACCGAAGAAGTCGTAACCCCACACCTCCTGCAGCAACTGGGCGCGGGTGAAGACCCGGCCGGCGTGCTGTGCGAGGTACTTCAGGAGCTCGAACTCCTTGTAAGTCAAATCGAGGGGACGTCCCCGCAGTCGCGCGGTGTACGTCCCCTCGTCGATCACGAGCTCTCCGAGCGTGATCTTGCCGGTGGCCTCGGGACTGGCCACCCCGCCGTTGCGGCCGACCAGCAACCGCAGTCGCGCGTCGAGTTCCGCGGGCCCGGTCGACGGCAACAGGATGTCGTCGAGCCCCCAGTCGGAGTTCACCGCGACAAGGCCGCCCTCGGTGAGTACGGCCACGACCGGAATCGCCGATCCTGTGCTGCCGAGTAGTCGGCACAGGCCGCGGGCTGCGGCCAGGTCGCTACGGGCGTCGACGAGTGCCACATCCGCGGCGCCGGCCTCGAGCAGCGACGAAACCTCTGTCGGAGCGGGGCGCACGGAATGGGACAGCAATGCCAACGAGGGCAGCACCGTATCGGGATTGGGGTCGGAGGTCAGAAGCAGCAGCTCCACTCAACCTCCCTCTCTGCGTCGCGAGTGCCGACGCAGGGGCCGACACCGAGTGGACCGACGTTCATGTTTCGGGGACAGATTAGCGCGAGGTCAGGCAGGACCGTCGCACCGGTGCCCGACGGACTCGGTAAGAATGGTGAGGTGCGCAAACTCATCATCGGCCTGGTGTGCCTCGTCGGACTCGCCGTCGTCGTCGATTTCGGCGCTGCCGCCTACTCCGAGTTCCGGGTTTCGCGCGCGCTGCGGGAGGGCGGCTCGCTCAACGCGGACCCCGAGGTGACCATCCACGGCTTCCCCTTCCTCACCCAGGCGTGGAACGGAAAGTACGACAACGTCGAGATCCGGGCGCAGCAGGTCGAGGCCGACATGATCGGAGAGGTCACGATCGAGGCGTCCCTCAAGGGAGTGGTCGTCCCGGCGTCCGCGCTGCTCGACGGCTCGGTGCAGACCGTCCCGGTGGATTACCTCGACGGCCGGATGAAGATCGACGCCACCGACCTCGGCAAGTTCCTCGGCATCCCGGACCTGCAGGTTTCCGCTCCGCCGGCGAGCAAGTCCGACGGCACCGGTGGTTCCGGCGGATCGGGTTCGACCACCGACGACGGCGGCATCGTCCTCACCGGCACGGTTCCGGTCGGGCCGCTGCAGACCACGGTGAGTGTGCAGGCCGACCTGGTCCTGCGGGGCGAGCAGCTGATGATCGTGGCCACCGACTTCAACTTCGGCCCCGAGGGCGAGGCCGAGTTCACGGTGCCGGCCCCGTTGCGCCAGCAGGTGCTCGACCGCTTCACCAAGACGATCGACCCGCAGTCGCTGCCGTTCGGCATCATGCCCACCGAGGTGTACGCGCAGGGTTCGCAGATCGTCGTCGAGGGCACCGGCGAGAACCTCGTCATCAACCTCGACGAACTGCAGGCGCAGCTGTGACCGCGCTGATCATCCTCGTCGTGGCGATCGCCGCGACCGTGGCCGTCGGGCTGATACTGCAGTCCCGCGCCGGCAAGGTGCGCGCCACGGCCCCGGCCGCCACCGCAGCCGTCGACGACGAGCGGGCGACGCAGCTCGCGGCCGCCGGTGTCACCGCGACCGGAGGCCCGATCGTGCTGCACTTCTCGGCCGACTGGTGCGGCCCGTGTGCTGCGGTCCGCCGCGTGGTCGGACAGGTCCTCGCCCGATTCGAGGCGGACCCCGACGGCACTCCGGCCGCCACCGAGGCGGAGGTCGACATCGACGAACATCCCGCTCTGGCAAAAACTCTCGGCGTCCTGTCGCTGCCCACGACGTTCATCCTCGACGGCGCGCTCACCGAGCGGTTCCGCATCTCGGGTGTGCCGTCCGCACCGGACCTCGAGACCGCACTCGCACCCCTGCTCGAAACCGGGCGCCCCAATTCCTGAAAAACCGGGTACGCTGCACCACGTGTACGCCAACCATGAGCTGATGCTCACCCGTCGCCGCGCAGTCGATCTGTGCCGCCTCGGTGGTTGTTGCTGTCCCTGCTGCTGATCACGCAGACGGCTGTCTTCTTCTCTTCGCCCAGCGTCTCTCGCTGCGACCCCCGTCCGTGATCGGTGAATCCCCCCGAGTCCGGTCCCTGCCGCATCTCCACGTCGGCACGTCAACAATCGGTAGTCCGCAGGAGCACCCCACAATGGCAACTCCCACGTCCACGCACCCGGCCCAGCAGGTCGACGTCCGCGGTCCGCGCTTCGCCGCGTGGGTCACGACCGGCGTCCTCGTCCTCGTGCTGTTGCTCTCGACCGTCTCCACTCTCGCCGCCGGCCTGCTGCTCACCGCGCAGGCCGTGGTGTTCGCGATCGGCGCTGTCGCCGGACCGCGCCGCAGCCCGTACGGCCAACTCTTCGCCGCGTTCGTCGCGCCGCGGCTGAGCCCGACGGTCGAGCGCGAGCCCGTCGCCCCACTGCGGTTCGCGCAGGGCGTCGGGCTGACCTTCGCCGCCGTCGGCGCGGTTGCCTTCCTGCTCGGCGCGGGCATCGTCGGCGGCATCGCGACCGGGTTCGCCCTGTTCGCCGCCCTGCTCAACGCCGCCTTCGGCATCTGCCTCGGCTGCCAGATCTATCCGCTGGTCGCGCGTCTGCGCGGCGGCACACCCAGCGCAGCCTGACCACCGACCCCGTCTCCCCCGTGCGGGACCGTGCTCGCACCGGTCCCGCCCGCCTCGCTCCACGCATTCACACCCGCGCTCCATCATCGAAAGGACACTTCATGGCTCGCTCCGACGTCCTGGTCTCGGCAGACTGGGCAGAGCAGAACCTCGATGCTCCCAAGACCGTCTTCATCGAGGTCGACGAGGACACCGCCGCATACGACGCCAGCCACATCGAGGGCGCGATCAAGCTCGACTGGCGCAAGGACCTGCAGGACGGCGTCCGCCGCGACTTCCTGAACCAGGAGCAGTTCTCCGCACTGCTGTCCGCCAAGGGCGTCGCGAACGACGACACCGTGGTCCTCTACGGCGGCAACAACAACTGGTTCGCGGCCTACGCGTACTGGTACTTCAAGCTGTACGGCCACCAGGACGTCAAGCTGATCGACGGCGGCCGCAAGAAGTGGGAGCTCGACGGCCGTCCGCTGTCGAAGGAGACCGTCACCCGCCCGGCCACCGAGTACAAGGCCGCAGCGCCCGACACCTCGATCCGCGCCTTCCGCGACGACGTGATCGCCGCGATCGGTTCCGCGAACCTGGTGGACGTCCGCTCCCCCGACGAGTACTCGGGCAAGATCCTCGCGCCGGCGCACCTGCCGCAGGAACAGGCTCAGCAGCGTGGCCACGTCCCCGGCGCCATCAACATCCCGTGGAGCACCACCGCCAACGAGGACGGCACCTTCAAGTCGGACGCCGACCTCGAGAAGCTGTACGCGGACAAGGGATTCGACGAGACCAAGGACACCATCGCCTACTGCCGTATCGGCGAGCGCTCGAGCCACACCTGGTTCGTGCTGCAGGAGATCCTCGGTAAGCAGAACGTGAAGAACTACGACGGCAGCTGGGTCGAGTACGGCTCGCTGGTCGGCGCACCGATCGAGTTGGGAGCATAAGGAAAATGTGCGGAGCACCTGTTCAGACCCAGACCCTGCCCGCGGGCGTGAACGTCGAGAAGGAAACCGTCATCACCGGCCGCGTGCTGGCCGCTGACGGCCAGCCGGTGGGTGGCGCGTTCGTCCGCCTGCTCGACGGCACCGACGAGTTCACCGCCGAGGTCGTCGCGTCCGCGACCGGCGACTTCCGCTTCTTCGCCGCACCCGGCACCTGGAAGGTCCGCGCCCTGTCGAGCACCGGCAACGGCGACGTGACGATCACCCCGGACAGCGCCGGCGTCTACGCCGTCGACGTGACGGTCGCGAAGTAGGTCGTTCGACACCAGACACGAAGGGGCGCCACTCCACTCGGAGTGGCGCCCCTTTCGTCGCCTAGGCGCCACCGCGTGGCAGTCCGTCGATCCACTCGGCAACTCGTTCACTGTCGCCGAGGAGTGGTGCGGGGCCGGGAAGCCAGTAGAGGACGTGCTGGAGCGGTCCGAGGAACAGGTACGGCTTGACGATGAGATCGACGATGCCGCGGTTGTCCTCGAGGAATCCGGCTCCTTCGGCGCCGAGCTTGGCCCGGACCACGTCGGCCCCCGGTCCACGCGCCCAGGCATCCAGTGCCGCAATGCGTTCCGGTGTCGCTGCCGCCATCGCCGCATCGTCACGGTAGGTCTGGTCGGCGACGGTTCGCAGCACGTCGAGCAGCGACTCGTCGGAGGTGAACCAGTCCTCGCGGGTGACGATATGGGCGATCGCGCGCGCCGACATGTCGGATGCCACGCGACCGAAGTCGGCGAACGTCTGCACCGGGTTCACGATCGTGAACCGCACCTGTCCGAGCACACCGAGCGCGAGTTCGAGCAGCGCGATGTCCGGCGGGGCGTCACACGCGATGTCCATCGGGCGGCAGTCGTAGAGGATCCGGCCGGCGAGCGCGCCGTAATCGGCCGGCTCGGACGCCATGAAGCCCCCGCCGGCCGGTCCGGGCTCGCCGAGCGACGGCGTCCCGGCCGGGCGGTAGGGGTCTCCGACGAGCGCGACGCCTGCGATGTCGTCGGCGGTCACGGCTGCCGACGCGTCCCGGTGGCCGATGTCCCGGGCGACCCGTTCGGTGATCTCGGCGCCGACGCTGTAGCCGAGCAGGACGAACCGGGTCGCGGCGCCGCACTGCGCCTTCTTCTCGTCGAGTATCCGGTTCGCCGATGCCACGCCGGCGGCCACCGAGTCCTGGTAGGTCGGCACGTCCGCCAGCAGTCCCACGCCGTAGGTCGACGGATAGGGCACGTACATCCACCCCACCGTGCCCGGCTGATCCCGGTTCGCCTGGCCGAGCGACACGGTGATCCGGTTCAGCCAGTTGGCCCCGGGCAGCTGGTTCATGTCGGCGAACGGGTCACGGTCCACGGTGGAATCACCGGCGCCCGACGCCGCGACCACCAGAAGGTCGGGGCACCCCGCACCGCCGTTGTTCGGGTCGACGACGGGCGCCCCGGCCGACCCCGGCGCCGACGACCCTTCCGCCGCCGCGACACCACCGGACGCGAACAGGGTCGCGGCGGCGACCAGCCCACCGAGAGCCGTTCCGACCATCCGCTCAACCCTGCGTCCCATCGACACCTCCGAACGTTCGCACCCAGTGCTGATCTTGTTCCGTTGGCGATCCGGGAGCACCGTACTCCCGCATAACGGGCGTCGAGCTCGATTCGGCCGGATCGATTCACCCGGCGGCACGGTCCCGTCCGATTTCGAACGCCGCGGGGGCGCGGTCTAAGATGAGCCCGTGGTCATCTTCTTCGAGGTTCTCCTGGTACTTGCCGCCATCCTGATCACCTGGTTCTCGCTGTACGTCGTGTACCGGCTGGTCACCGACAAGCCGTGAATCAGGATCCCGGCGCAGGCGGTTCGCAGCCTGACGACACCGAGTCGCACGTAGTTCGTGGCAGCGGCGACCGGGCGGTCGCGGCTGCAGAAGAGCGTGCGAAGGAAACGGCGGGTCGCAACATCCCGACACTGCCCGATCTCCCCCTGCCCGAGGACACCGCGAATCTGCGGCTCGGGCCGGACCTCAACCCGGGAATGCTCGCGCTCCTGCCGCTCGTCGGCGTGTGGCGCGGCGAGGGCGAGGGTCACGATGCGGAGAGCGGCGACGACTACCCGTTCGGCCAGCAGATCGTCGTGTCGCACGACGGTGGCAACTACCTGGTCTGGGAGTCCCGCACGTGGCGTCTGGACGCGGACGGCGCCTATGTCGGCCCCGATCAGCGCGAGAGCGGCTACTGGCGCGTCGCCGGCGACGGTATCCCCGGTAGCACCAAGGAGGAAGTTGTCGAGCTCCTCCTCACGCACTCGTCGGGTGTCGTCGAACTGTTCTACGGCCAGGCCCTCACGCAGTCTTCGTGGGAACTCGCCACCGACGTCGTGATCCGTAGCGAGTCCGGCGAACTCATCGGCGGCGCCAAGCGTCTGTACGGCATCGTCGAGGGCGGCGATCTGGCGTACGTCGAAGAGCGCGTCGTCGCCGACGGGCCTCTCGCCCCTCGCTTTTCGGCACGACTCCAGCGCTACATCGGCTGACCCCCGAACGACAGCGACCCCCGGGCCCGTCCACGTGACGAAGCCCGGGGGTTTCGTCGTTCGTGGAGTTCCGGCCTGGACGTGGCCGGAGGGCTCGGGGGTCGGGTAGCTGTCTGGGATTCGCCAGCCGCGCTGCGGTCAGTGAACCCGAAAAGCATCGTGGCTAGCGGACAGCCACCTCACGTGTCCGTTTGTCATTCAACTTCAGACCACCTCCTTCCTCGTGTAGACCCGAAGCTACGCTCGACGGAAGCGCTCGGCAACGGATTATCCGGTGACGTGTTTCACGCAGCGAACGAGCCCCGCCCCGGACAGTGCCGGGACGGGGCTCGCGTGTGGTTCGGGTGGGACGGGAACTAGCTCATGTTGCCGAGCACGTTGCCCAGGATTCCGCCGACCACGTTGGAGATCGAACCCTGCGGGTCGGTCAGCGATCCGAAGACCTGACCACCGATGCCCAGGTCCTCGAGGCTGCCCGAACCGGCCTCCACCGGGTTCGGCTGACGGACCGTGACACAGACGCCCATCGGATTGATGTTCCAGTCTCCGCCCGCGAGCAGGATGTTGGTGCCGGCACCGCTGTCCAGCTTGCTACCGACCACGGCGTTGTCCGGGATCTTGTACGTGGTTTCCAAGGCGACGACTCCGCCGCCCGCCGTGGTCCACCCGGCGCCCGTGGCCTTGACGGAGTTGTTGCCGACGACGGCGGTGCCGGTGACGTCCTCCCACTGCTGCCCCCCGATCACCCACTTCACGTTCACCCGGGCCTTCACCAACTCGAAGCCGGCGGGGTGGAAGTCACGAATCTCGCCGACGAGCGCACCCGAGCCGGACACCTTCGTGAGGTAGGTGACGGTGTGCCCGGGAGCGGCGGTGCCGTCACCGACGATCTCCTTGCTGATGGTGTAGGGGGTCCAGACGGAACCGGGCCAATCGTCGGTGACCGACTGCTTGGTGGCACACGCCGGAGCGGCCTGCGCCGTGGTGGCTCCGAGTCCGACGGTGACGCCGGCGGCGAGGATCGCCATCGAGGCGGTGGCGGCGACGGCGTGTCGTAGCGAGCGACGTGACATGAACAGCTCCGTTCAGTGGGTTGGGGGGCCGGCCTGAGGGGGATGGTAGAACGCGTTTCAGTATCGAGTGCACAACTCCGCCGAGTTGCCTATTTCGTCGTGAAGTCGATCACATAGTAGCTAGTAATTCGGACGTACGTCCAGAAAACTAGCACCGAGGTCGGGGGCACTTTTCGACGAATCGCCGCTCGTAACGCGACGGAACGCGCGAACGATCACGAGATCACTAGAACGTGTTGCAACACAGACGGCCGCGCGGTGCAGTTCACATCGCCCGTGGTCAGGGCCGCTGCGAGGCACCCATCGGTTCACCCGGACTGACACCGTCGCCCGCGTCGGCGGGCGCCTCACCCACGGTGACGATCCGATCCGGACGTGCATCGGCGGGCAACTGGTGCGTGACGAGCATCAGAGTCCGTGTGGCGTCGACCAGCGAGCCGTTGCGGTCGAGCAGCTCGCGCAGGATCTGCGCGCCGTCGGACGCGTCGAGGTGCTCGGTCGGCTCGTCGAGCAGCAGTACCCGAGCCGGCGAGACGAGTGCCCGCGCCAACAGCAAGCGGCGGCGCTGGCCACCCGAGATGGCGCGCGCACCACCACCCAGCGACGTGTGCACCCCCCGCGGCAGGCGCGTGACCCACTCCCCCAGTCCGACGGTTCGCAGCGCCGAGAGAGCGTCGTCCTCGGTCAGATCACCCCGGGCAACCCTCAGGTTCTCGAGCACCGACGTGTCGAACAGGTGCGCGTCCTCGGCGAAGAACCCGATCTCGCGCCGCAGATCGTCCGGCCGGAAGTCGGCGAGCGGGACATCGTCGACGGTCACGGTTCCGCTGACCGGCGGCAGCAGTCCCGCCACCGTCATCAACAGTGTGGTCTTGCCCGCGCCGCTGCCCCCGACCACTGCGATGCGTGCGCCCGGCGGCAGATCGAGGTCGAGCGGTGCGGTCACCTTGTCGCCGTCGGGCCAGCCGCAACGCAGGTCCCGGGCGCGCACGTCGGCCGGATCGGGCGGCGTGCGGTTGCCGCCGGGCCGGGCCTCGCCCGCCCGGTCGAGCAGCTCGAGAATCCGGGTGGACGCGATCCGGGCACGGGTCAGAGCGACGGCGGCGGCCGGAAGCGCACCGGTCGCCTCGAAAGCCGCGAGCGGAACCAGCACGAGAATCGCCAACGACATCGGAGTCATCGCGCCCGGCGCGCCCCCGTCCGTCCCGTACAGCGTGATGCCGATGAGCAGGGAGCCGAGCACGCTCGCGCCGATCGCGAGGGGCGTGGCGGCGGCAGCGAACGCGGCCGGTTTCGCCGCCCGGTCCGCGGCGCGGACCGCCTCGTCGTCGGCAGCCTCCGCTCGCGCGACTACGTCGTCGAGGCGTCCGGCCACGCGCAGTTCGGCCGCATGGTCCAACGCGGTGACGGCAGTCTCGCTGAACAGTGCCGTCGCCGCGGCACTCTCGGATTCCGCGAGACGCGCCGCGCGCGCCGACAGCCACGGCGCCAGAATCCCGGACACCGCGAGGGCGACGGCGAGAACGAGCGCCCCGGCCGGAGAGATCAGCCCCAACAGAATCACCGCGGACAAGGACATGACGACGGCGACCGCGATCGGTACCAGCGCCCGGATGACCACGTCGCCGAGCGCGTCGACGTCGGCGCCGGTACGAGCCAGCAGGTCGCCGCGGCGCAGCCCCGCTGCTGCCGCGGGGTCGCCGTCGGCGAGACGCCGGTAGATCATGGTCCGCGCCGACGTCGTGCCACGCAGCGCGGCGTCGTGCGTCGCGAGGCGCTCGAGGTAGCGGAAGAGGCCCCGGGAGATGCCCAGCGCTCGCACCGCGACCACCGCGACGGTGAGGTCCAGGACCGGCGGCATCTGCCATGCCCTGGTGATCAACCACGCCGACAGCGCCGCCAGCGCGAGTGCGCTACCGAGCGTTGCGACGCCGGCGGCGATTGCGGCCAGGACCCGGCGCGGTTCGAGGTCGAGCAGGCGGATCGCCCGCACCAGATCACGATTCATGTTGCTGCGCCCCGACTTCCTGCTGCGCCTCCACCCGGACCACCCGGTCGCCCGCCGCGAGCACGGTCGGCCGGTGGCCGACCACCACGACGGTGCGGCCCTCCCCGGCGAGATCGCGCAGGGAAGTCAGCACGGTGCGTTCGGTGTCGTCGTCGAGGTGCGCGGTGGGCTCGTCGAGCAACAGCACCGGGCGCGGCGACACCAGTAGCCTGGTCAGCGCGAGGCGCTGCCGCTGGCCGAGCGAGAGGCCGGTGCCACCGACCCCGACGACGGTGTCCCACCCGCATGGGAGCTCGGCGAGAACCGCGTCGAATCTGGTTGCTCGACAGGCGCGGTGAAGCGCGTCGGAACCGGGATCCACCGGTCCGACCAGCGCGAGGTTCTCGCCGAGAGTGCCCGGCACCAGCACCGGATGCTGTGGGAGCCATGCGATCCGGTCCCACCACCGGGTCCGGTCCAGGTGGGCGACGTCGACGCCGCCTACCCGCACCGCGCCCTCGGCAGGCTCGGCGAGACCCAGGATCACCTGCAGCGCCGTGGATTTCCCGGAGCCGTTGGCACCGGTCAGCACCGTCACCTGTCCGGGCCTGCACGAGACGTCCAGCCGGTGCGGTGCGAGCCCGGACCGCGAGTGCACGCTGACGCCGACCAGCTCGACCGAGTTGTCCGCGGGTACCTCGGAACCGGTTCCCGCCTCCCGACGAGCGGGGGCCTCGTCGATCACCGCGAAGGCCTTGTCGGCGGCGGCGAGACCGTCCTCGGCCGCATGGAACTGCATGCCCACCATGCGCAGGGGCAGATACACCTCGGGGGCGAGGATGAGCGCCACGATGCCCGGTTCGAGCTCCATGTTGCCGAAGACCAGGCGCAGGCCGATGCTCACCGCGATCAGCGCCACCGACAGCGTCGCGAGCATCTCGAGCACCATCGACGACAGGAACGCGACCCGCAGCGACGACATCGTCGTCTTGCGGTGCGCATCGCCGAGTTCCCGCACCCGCGCGGCCGGACCGTGTTCGCGGCCTAGGGCGCGCAGTGTCGGCAGGCCCGCCAGCAGATCCATCAGCTGACCGGAGAGCCGGGTCATCGCGCCGAGGTTCGCCTCCGACTTCCCCTTGGTGAGCAGACCGATGAGGATCATGAACACCGGGATGAGCGGCAGCGTGATCACCACGATCATCGCCGCCGTGAGGTCCTGCAGAGCGATCACGACGAACGTCGCCGGCGTGAGTGTCGCCGCCAGGATCAACGCCGGCAGGTAACCGGTGAGATACGGTGCCAGGCCGCGGATACCGCGGGTGAGGACCGTGGCGATCTCGTCGCGCCGTGGGTCGAGATCCCGTGGCGACATCCTGGTCGCTGATTCGAGTACCTCGACCTCGAGTTCGGCGACGACGCGGTTCGCGGCGCGGTGGGCGTAGCGGGCGTGCAACCACGCCGCCGACACCCGCACCACGACCGCCGCGGCCAGCCACAGCAGGTCCGTTCGCCAGTCCGCGATGCTGCGCCTGTCGGACGTGATGACGCCGGCCAGGATCGTGCCGATCAGCACCGCGGAGACGATCACCATCGCGACGTTCACCGCGGACAGCACGACCGTGAGGATCAGGTAGCCGCGCGCCGACGCCGAGTACTTCCACAGCCGCGGATCGACCGGACCCGACCGCCGACGATCCCCGCGCCCCGCCCGGCGTTGCGCGCGGGCGGGGCGATCGGACTCGATAGTCATCCGATCTTCGTGGGCAGGCCGATCGACGGCGGGATGTGCTTCGTCGAGATCCGCTTGCTGAACACCCAGTACGTCCAGCCCTGGTAGACGAGCACGACGGGCACCAGAATCACTGCGGCCCAACTCATCACCTTCAGGGTGTACGGACTCGACGATGCGTTCTCGATCGTGAGGTTGTACGCCTCACTGATCGTGGACGGCATCACGTTCGGGTACAGCGACGCGAACAGCAGCACGACCGCGCCGATGATCGCGAGCGTGGTGAACACGAACGCCCACCCCTCGCGTTCCAAGCGGGTGAAGAAGACGACCGCGAGCACCGCCACCGCGGCGAGCGCGACCAGGATCCACGTCCAGCCCTTGCCGTAGGCCAACTGGGTCCACAGCACGAACCCACCCGCGACCGGTACCGCCGGGATGGCCAGCTTCTTCGCCAGTTCCGCGGCATCGATCCGGACGTCGTCCGCGGTCTTGAGCGCGATGAACACCGCACCGTGGAGGGCGAAGACCAGGCCGGTGGTGATACCGCCGAGCAGCGCATAGGGATTGAGGAGATCGAAGAAGCCCGACGTGACCTTCTTGTCCGCGTTGATCGCAACGCCGCGAACGATGTTCGCGAACGCCACGCCCCACAGCACCGCCGGCACCCACGAGCCGATCATGATCCCGAGATCCGCCCGCCAGCGCCACTTGTCGTCGTCGATCTTGCCGCGCCATTCGATGGCGCAGATCCGCAGGATCAGGGCGACGAGAATCAACAGCAGTGGTAGATAGAAGCCCGAGAACAATGTCGCGTACCAGTCCGGGAACGCCGCGAACAACGCACCGCCTCCGACGATCAACCACACCTCGTTGCCGTCCCACACCGGGCCGATGGTGTTGATGACGACCCGTCTGCGGATCTCGGTCTTGCCGAGCACCGGCAGCAGCATCCCGACGCCGTAGTCGAATCCCTCGAGCACGAAGTACCCGACGAAGAGCACCGCGATGAGAATGAACCAGAATTCCTGCAGTCCCATGTCGGTCTCCTAGTAGGCGAACGAAAGTTGTTCGTCGGATTCCGGTTCGCCCGGTTCGCCCGGGCCGCCGGTCTTCGGTTTGGGGCCCTCACCCGGCGGATGCATGTCGTGCGGCGACGGACCCGCGATCGCGTACCGGCGGATGAGGTAGAACCACACCACGCCGAGCGCGCCGTACAGAACGGTGAAGACGACGAGCGAGGTCACGACCAGCGCTGTCGGATGGTCGGAGACACCCTGGTCGACGGTGAGCCTGATCAGGTCGACACCGGTCGGGTTGGGGTGCACCACCCACGGCTGACGGCCCATCTCGGTGAAGATCCAGCCCGCACTGTTCGCGAGGAACGGCGTCGGGATCGCGATGAGCGACAACCACTTGAACCAGTTCTGGTCCGGGACCCTGCCCTTGCGGGTCACCCAGAGCCCGGCCAGCGCCAGCGCGGCCGAGCCGGCGGCGAGGCCGATCATCGCGCGGAACGACCAGTACGTGACGAAGAGGTTGGGCCGGTAGTTACCGGGGCCGAACTGCTCCTCGTACTGGGCCTGCAGGTCTTCCACACCCTGCAGCGTGACGCCGCTGATCTTGCCCTCCGCGAGCCACGGCAGCACGTACGGCACCTTGAGGACGTGGGTGACGCTGTCGCAGTTGTTGTGGGTGCCCACGGTGAGGATCGAGAAGTCCGGATCGGTTTCGGTGTGGCACAACGACTCCGCGGACGCCATCTTCATGGGTTGTTGCTGGAACATGAGCTTGCCCTGGACATCACCGGTGTAGATCACGGCGATACCCGCGATGATCATCACGAGCATGCCCATCCGGGCGGCGGGTCGGAACATTCCACGCGCATCGTTCTCCAACACCTCGCGCTCCTCCGGAGCGGCGGTCTTGGCCTTGCGCATGTTGCGCACCATCCACCAACCGGCGATGCCGACGACGAAGGTGGAGGCGGTCAGGAAGGCTCCGGCGACGGCGTGCGGAAACGCTGCCCACGCAGTGTTGTTGCCCAGCAACGTCCAGATGCTCTCGAGTTCGGCGCGCCCGGTGTCCGGATTGAACCGCGCGCCTACCGGGTGCTGCATGAACGAGTTGGCGACGATGATGAAGAAGGCCGACGCATTGACGCCGATGGCCGCGAGCCAGATGGTTGCGAGATGCACCAGCTTCGGCAGCCGGCCCCAACCGAAGATCCACAGCCCGAGGAAGGTCGACTCGAGGAAGAAGGCGACGAGCCCCTCCAGGGCCAGTGGTGCGCCGAAGACGTCGCCGACGAACCGCGAGTACTCGCTCCAGTTCATGCCGAACTGGAACTCCTGGACGATGCCGGTCGCAACGCCGAGGGCGAAGTTGATCAGGAAGAACTTGCCGAAGAACTTGGTCAGGCGATACCAGTGATCCTTCTTCGTGATCACCCACATCGTCTGCATGATCGCGACCAGCGGTGCCAGTCCGATCGTGAGCGGAACGAAGATGAAGTGGTAGACGGTGGTGATTCCGAACTGCCACCGCGAGACATCCAAGACATCCATGGCTACTCCGAAAACTCGGCCCCTAGGACAGGCTTCGGGGTCGAGACGTGGGCGTCCGCTCGATCCCTGTTCACAAAGCTACTGCGGCGTGAAGCTCACCGCAGCTATTTGTTACTACGGAATGTAGTAGACCCGTCGGCACAAACCTAGTCCGCGTCAGTCCGAACCGATCGTCTCCACCGCCAACTCGACCAGGGAGGCCACGTCCTCGGCGGCCGGTGAGGACTGCAGCGTGAGCCCGTCCAGGGTGTGCACACGCGCCGCGAGCGTGACGCTCGAGACGAGCCAAACACCCTCTGCTGCAATGAGATCGGAGGGGAACAGTGGGGCGTACTCACACGAGTACCCCTTGTCCGGAGCGACCTCGAAGAGCGCCTTCTGAGTGGTGCCCGGGAGGATGCCCTGCTCCGGCGGCGGAGTGATCAAAGTCTTACCGCGGGCGATCACGACGGTCGACCGCGGACCCTCGAGAACGCGGCCCTCACTGCTGGTGAAGACGACCTCGTCGGCACCCTGCGCCTGTGCGTGCCGCAGGGCCGCCATGTTCGTCGCGTACGACAACGTCTTCGCGCCCAACAGTTGCCACGGGGCCGACGCGGACAGATCCACCGAATAGCCCCGCGGCAGGGTCAGCGCCGACACCCCGTCCTGCCGCGCCCGCAGTACCCGTTCCGCCACCGCGCCGACCGTTACGAAGGCCGTCGGCGGTCCACCCGCTTCCCGCCCGCGGCTGAGCACCAGGCGCATCCAGCCCTCGCGGTCACCGCCCCATTCGCGGGCCGCAGCCTCGACGGCCCGGGTCCACAGGCCGCGCCCCGGCCAGGGCAGGTCCAGCGCCCGCGCCGACGCCTCCAGTCGGTCGAGATGCAGGGCCGGCTTGCGGGCCCGGCCGTCCCGCACGAGCAGCGTCTCGAAGACCCCGTCGCCGCGGATCACCGCCAGGTCGTCCACGTGGAGCAAGGGCGCCGCGGCGTCCCGCACCTGCCCGTCGAGCGTCACCAGAACCTGCTCAGCCATGCGCCCACCATAGCCAGAACCGGTCACCACCAGCAGTTCCACACCCGCCCAGCCCTGCCCCATCCCCCGTCGCTTCTAGAATGGGTCCGTGTCCGACACTCCGCTCGCCGCACCCAGTCCGCTCCTCTCCTCCCCCGGTGCCGTGCCGCCGCTCGACGGATCACCCGACGCCGGTGTCGCCTGGCACTACGGCGATCCGTTCGCCGAACAGCGCGCCGCGGTTCGGGCGGCCGCCGTCGTGGACCGCTCCCACCGGTTCGTCATCGCGATCTCCGGTGAGGAACGACTCACGTGGCTGCACACCATCTCGAGCCAGCACGTGGCGTCCCTGCCGGATGGGACGAGCGCCGAGAACCTGAGCCTGGACCTCAACGGCCGCGTCGAGCACCACTTCGTGATGACCGACATCGACGGCGTCACGTGGATCGACACCGAGGCGGGCCGCGGGGCCGACCTGCTCGGCTTCCTGCAGAAGATGGTGTTCTGGTCGAAGGCCGAACCCCGGGACGGCAACGAACTGGCCGTGCTGAGCCTGCTCGGCCCCGATGTCGCGGCGTCGCCCGCGTTCACCGCAGCCCTCGGGGTGGCCGCGCTGCCCGGCGTGTACGAGGCCGTGCCGCTCGCCGGAGGCGGATTCGTCCGGCGCATGCCCTGGCCCACCGACGACGCGTTCGATCTGCTCGTCCCGCGCGCCGATCTGGCTTCATGGTGGTCCCGGCTCGTCGACGCCGGCGCCCGCCCGGCCGGGACGTGGGCGTTCGAGGCACTGCGGGTCGCCGCGCACCGGCCCAGGATCGGACTCGACACCGACGACCGCACCATCCCCCACGAGGTCGGCTGGATCGGGGGCCCCGCCGAGCACGGCGCCGTGCATCTCGAGAAGGGCTGCTACCGCGGCCAGGAGACCGTTGCGCGGGTCCACAACCTCGGCAAGCCGCCGCGCCACCTGGTGATGCTGCACCTCGACGGCTCGGCCGAAGGCCGCCCCGAGGTGGGCGAGACCCTCACCGCCGCCGGTCGCGCCGTGGGCCGGGTCGGCACCGTCGTCGACCACTTCGAGGACGGGCCGATCGCGCTCGCCCTCGTGAAGCGATCGGTGCCGGTCGACACCGCGCTCGACGCGGGCCCGTGTGCCGCCGCCATCGACGCGGACTCGGTCCCGCAGCACGACGAGGTCCAGGCCGGCCGCGCCGCCGTGGATCGGCTACGCGGGCGCGGGTGACCGGCCGGGTAGAGGCGGTGTGCGTCGTGTTCGCCGAGCTGGACGCACCCAGCCGGCGCTCGCCGCGCACAGCCATCGACAAGCGACCGGTGATCGGCCCGGTACGCGTCGAGACCGGCGGGCTGACCGGCGACCACGTGTGCGACACCAAGTTCCACGGAGGCCGCGACAAGGCCGTCTACGCGTACTCCGCGGAGGAAGCCGGGCGGTGGAGCGACGAACTGGGTCGGGAACTGCCGGCCGGCTGGTTCGGGGAGAACCTGCGGGTTACCGGCGTGGCGACGACCGACGCGGTGATCGGCACCCGCTGGCGTATCGGGACCACCGAGCTCGAGGTCACCGAACCCCGCGTGCCGTGCGGGACCTTCGCGCACTGGACCGGGGAGCCGCAGTGGGTCAAGCGCTTCACCGGACGTGCCGACGTCGGCGCCTATCTGCGGGTGCTCACGCCGGGCCGGCTGCAGGCCGGCGACCCGGTGCAGATCGTGTCGGTCCCGGAGCACGGGGTGACCGTCCGCGACGTGTTCACCGGCGCCGACCCGGCCCGGCTGCGCGCACTCCTGGCCGCCCCCGGAGATCTCGCGGACGGGGCGGCCACCCGCATCCGCAAGTTCTTGAACCGTCTCGAGGAACAGGTGCCGTCGTGAGCGTCGAACTGGTGGAAGTCGTCCGATCCGGGTTCCGCGAATGCGTACACCGCGGGTCGCTCGTCGTGCTGGCCCCCGACGGCACGACGAGCGTGGAACTCGGCGAGGTGCACACCCCGATCTACCCGCGCTCGTCGAACAAGCCCATGCAAGCGGTCGCCCTGCTGCGCGCCGGCTTCGTGCCGCGTTCGACCGAGGAACTGGCGATCGCCTCGGCGTCGCACGAGGGCGAGGCCGCGCACGTCGAACTGGTGGAGCGCCTCCTCGAGCACACCGGGCTCGAGGAGAGCCGGTTGCTGTGCCCGCCGGACCTGCCGGGGAACGAGCAGGCCCGGGCCGAGGTCCTCGCGGCCGGCGCCCCGCGCCGGGCCGTCTACATGAACTGCTCCGGCAAGCACGCGGCGATGCTCGCGGCGTGCGTCGCGAACGACTGGCCGCTCGACTCCTACCTCGATCCGACGCACCCGCTGCAACAGGTCGTCATCGAAACGATCGCGGATCTCACCGGCGAACCGGAAACCGAACTCGGCATCGACGGCTGCGGTCTGCCGATCATCCCGGTCTCCCTCACGAACCTCGCGCGCGCGTTCGGTCGTCTCGTCACCGCCGACCCCGGAACTCCCGAACGTGCGGTCGCCGACGCGATCCGCGCGCACCCGCACGTGATCTCGGGGACCGGACGCGACGACGCACGACTGATGCCCGCCGTCCCCGGACTGCTGTGCAAGGCCGGAGCGGACGGCGTCCACGCCGGCGCACTCGAGGACGGAACCGCCTTCGCCTTCAAGATCGACGACGGGCACGAGCGGGCCCGCCTGCCGCTGACCGCCGCGCTGCTGCACCGACTCGGGGTGAACTGGTCCGAGGACCACGCCGCGCTGGCCTCGCAGCCGGTGCTGGGTGGAAGCGCCCGGGTCGGCACGATCCGCGCCGTTCCCGGCGTGTTCCAGCCTGCACAAATCGGACATAGCGGCAGCTCACAGGCCCGGTGAGACTAATCAGACACCGCTGGGGACCATACGTGGAGGCGGAAGCGAGTTTTGCACGCTAGAGTGTGGGTCAGGAAAACATCAACACTCAACGCGGGGCCGCCAAATTCCCCAGGCCGCCCCGCGAAAGCGCGAGGGGGTCAGCCATGGGCCGCGGCCGGGCTAAGGCAAAGCAGACCAAGGTTGCACGGGAGCTCAAATACAGCTCGCCGTCCACGGATTTCGACAGCTTGCAACGAGAGCTCTCGAACGGCGGAGCATCTGGCTCACCCCGCAATGGCGGAGTGATCGCGGACAAGCGCGCCGACGAGGATTCTCGCTCGCGCTGGGACGAGGACGACTACGACGACTGGCGTCGTTGACTGTCGTACTGACGTCGCCTGACACACCTCGCAATGAGGGGGAGCCGCCCGGCTCCCCCTCATTTCGTGGTATCCGGCGGTGGCCGTAGCGCTCCGGAACGACGCCGACGGCACCGGCCGTCCGGAACGACACCGAGAACACGACGTCCCCGGCTCCTCCTTCGAGGCGCCGGGGACGTACGGGGTGTAGAGATGCGTCAGAAACGCGGGTGATCGCCCAGCAGCAGCGCACGCGCGGCGTCGCCGTCCGATGCCTTCTTGACGGTGCCGAGTGTCCAGCAGTCGATGTGGCGTGCGGTGAGCACCGCCATCGCGCGGTCGACGTCCTCGGGCGCGACGATCGCGACCATGCCGACGCCCATGTTGAACGTCTGCTCCATCTCGGCGCGCTCGACACGGCCGCGCTGCGCGATCATCGTGAAGATAGGGGCCGGGCTCCAGGTGCCGCGGTCCAGCTCGGCGACGAGACCCTTCGGCATGACGCGCGCCAGGTTGTTCGCGAGACCGCCGCCGGTGACGTGGCAGAAGGTGCGCACATCCGTCTCGGCCGCGAGGGCCAGGCAGTCCTTGGCATAGATCTTGGTGGGCTCGAGGAGCTCCTCGCCCAGGGTGCGGCCGAACTCGTCGACGTGGCCGGTCAGCGACATCCGGTCGATCTCGAGCAGCACCTTGCGGGCCAGCGAGTAGCCGTTGGAGTGCAGGCCCGACGCGCCCATTCCGATGACGACGTCGCCCGGACGGACCCGGTCGGGACCGAGGACCTGATCGGCCTCGACGACGCCGACGCCGGTCGCGGAGATGTCGTAGTCACCGTCGGCCATCACGCCGGGGTGCTCCGCCGTCTCGCCACCGAGCAGCGCGCAGCCGGCCTGGATGCAGCCCTCGGCGATGCCGCCGACGATCTCCGCCACCCGCTCGGGCACGACGCGCCCGACAGCGATGTAGTCCTGCAGGAACAGCGGCTCGGCACCGCACACGACGAGGTCGTCGACCACCATCGCGACGAGGTCGAGGCCGACCGTGTCGTGCTTGTCCATCGCCTGCGCGACGGCCAACTTGGTGCCGACACCGTCGGTGGACGCTGCGAGCAGCGGCTCCTTGTAGTCGCCCTTGAGCGAGAACAGGCCGGCGAACCCGCCGAGGCCACCCATCACCTCGGGGCGGCTGGCCTTCTTCGCCAGCGGGGCGAACAGCTCGACTGCCCGGTCGCCCGCCTCGATGTCCACTCCGGCGGCGGCGTACGAAGCGCCCTGCGTGCGGGTACTGTCCTCGGTCATCGGTTTCTGGCTCCAGCCTTGATCTCGGTGAATGCCCGACTTCGGCGCCAGCCGTCGTCGGGCATACGTGTACAGGCGCAATCACCTCGATTGCGCCCTAACGTTACCGGAGTGCGATGCGCACTCCGGCAGCGTCCTGCGAACTAGGGGCGAGACAGCGCGTCCGCATTGTCGTTGTCGTGACTGAACGAGGCGCCCGCAGCCGACTCCAACATCCCCTCGAGGACGTTCTTGCCGATGCCGCCTTCCGGCAGCGCGATCGGGTAGGTGCCGTCGAAGCACGCAGCGCACAGACGCGACCGGGGCTGCTCGGTAGCCGCGACCATGCCGTCGATCGAGATGTAGCCGAGCGAATCGGCGCCGATCGACCGGCGCACACCCTCGAGCATCTCGTCGAAGGTGGCGTTGACGCCGCTGCCCTCGGCACCGTTCGCGATGAGTTCAGCGGGCGACGCGAAGTCGATGCCGTAGAAGCACGGCCACTTGACCGGCGGCGACGCGATGCGGACGTGGATCTCGAGTGCACCGGCCTCGCGGAGCATCCGGATCAGCGCGCGCTGGGTGTTGCCGCGGACGATCGAGTCGTCGACGACGACCAGGCGCTTACCTCGGATGACTTCCTTGAGCGGGTTGAGCTTGAGCCGGATGCCGAGCTGACGGATGGTCTGCGACGGCTGGATGAAGGTGCGGCCCACGTAGGCGTTCTTCATCAGACCCTGGCCGTACGGAATGCCCGAGCCCTGCGCGTAACCGACCGCGGCGGGGGTGCCGGACTCCGGCACCGGGATCACCAGGTCGCCCTCGGCGGGGTGCTCCTTGGCGAGGCGGCGACCGATCTCGACGCGCGTCGAGTGCACCGAACGGCCGGAGATCACGCTGTCGGGGCGGGCCAGGTAGACGTACTCGAACACGCAGCCCTTGGGCTCGGGGTTCGCGAAGCGCGAGGACCGGACGCCGTCGGCGTCGATCGCGAGCAGCTCACCGGGCTCGATCTCGCGCACGAACGACGCGCCGACGATGTCGAGTGCGGCGGTCTCGCTCGCGACCACCCAGCCGCGGTCGAGGCGCCCGAGGCACAGCGGACGGATGCCGTGCGGATCGCGTGCCGCGTACAGCGTGTGCTCGTCCATGAACGTCAGGCAGAACGCACCGCGCAGCGTCGGCAGCAGCTTCATCGCGGCCTGCTCGATCGTGCTGTCGGCCGCGGCGTGCGCGAGCAGCGCACCCACGATGTCCGAGTCCGACGTCGCGGCACCCGGACGCTTCTCGTCGACAAGACCGGCCTCCCGCGCGCGCTGCGCGAGTTCGGCCGTGTTGACGAGGTTGCCGTTGTGGCCGAGCGCGACACCGGTGCCGGCGGCGGTGGTGCGGAAGATCGGCTGCGCGTTCTCCCACGTGGTCGAGCCGGTCGTCGAGTAACGGCAGTGGCCGACGGCGACGTGCCCCGGCATGGCGCCCAGGGTCTGCTCGTCGAACACCTGGCTGACCAGACCGAGGTCCTTGAACACCAGCACCTGCGAGCCGTCGGCGACGGCGATACCGGCGGCCTCCTGGCCGCGGTGCTGGAGGGCGTAGAGCCCGTAGTACGTCAGCTTGGCAACGTCCTCGCCCGGCGCCCAGACACCGAAGACGCCGCACTCTTCGCGAGGTTCGTTCTCGTCCTCGTCTGGTGCGGTCGTAGCGAGAAGATTCCGACTGTTGACCGACAGTTCGGCACGAGTCACGGCAAGCGCTCCCTAAGGGGATTCGGTGCGGGGGGCGTGCCCCATTCTAACTACCGCTCGGCGCGAGATCGACGATCGGTGCACAGGATCACGCCGATGAGACTCGAGTCACAGACGGAGCAGTGGCAACCAGTGCGCGATCTCCCCTGCCCGCCTGCCGGACGCACCGAGCGATCCGTTCGCGACCGCGTCGTCGAATCCGAGCAGTCCGGTGGCGAGCGACAGCCAGGTCCGCGGGTCCGTCTCGACGACGTTCGGCGGTGTGCCGCGGGTGTGCCGCGGCCCCTCGACGCACTGCACCGCGACGAACGGCGGCACCCGCACCTCGACGCTCGATCCGGGTGCGATCTGTTCCAGGGTCCGGGCGCTGAGGCGGACCGCGGCGGCGAGCTCGGCGCGGGCGGGCTCGTCCGGGGACTCACCGCGCAGCCACGGGCCGACGGCGAGCAACGCGCTGCGGAGTTCGGCGGGATCGACGGCACGACGGGCTGGCATGGGCACCGAATCTACCGGCCGGAACAACCCCGCCGACACCGCGGTTGCACGAGCCATGAGCACCGACGTCGACACGCAACGCCCGCTTCTCGAACTCGTTGCGTCACAGAACAAGGCCGTCCTCGCGACCGTCAAGCACGACGGCCGTCCGCAGCTGTCCAACGTCCTGTACGCGTGGGATCCGGACACCCGCATCGCCCGGGTCTCGGTCACCGCCGATCGCGCGAAGACTCGCAACGCGGCGCGCGATCCCCGGGTGTCACTGCACGTGAGTGCACCCGACTTCTGGAGTTACGCCGTCGTCGAGGGCGATGCGGACCTGTCCGCGGTGGCCGCCGATCCGCACGACGCCGCGACCGACGAACTCGTCGACGTCTACCGGACGGCCACGGGGCGCGAGCACGAGGACTGGGAGGAGTTCCGGCGCGCCATGGTCGACGAGCGCCGGCAGGTGCTGCGTGTCCGCACCGACCGCGTGTACGGCATGGCGCAGTTGCCCTGACACCCGTCACACCGGCGGCAGCGGCACCTCGCGGGCCCCGGTGGTCACCTGGATGCGGCGCAGCAGCAGCGCGCCGCCGGCATTGACGGCCAGGTGCAGCAGCGCGGGCGCGAGCAGGCTGCCGCTGCGGGCGCGCAGCCAGTCGAACACGAGGGACGCCGCCGCGGTGAACGCGACGGTGCCCGGCACCGAGTCGTCCGCGACGTGCGCAGGATGTACGTGCCACAGCCCGAACGTGACCGCGCGGATCGCGGTCGCCCCCGCCGGCGGGAACGCCCGTTCGGTGACCGCCGTGAGCAGTCCGCGGAACAGCAACTCCTCCGTCGCGACGGTGCCGAACGGGATGTGCGCCGACACCCATTCGGCGAAGTCGTCCCGCACGTCGTCGGGAACGGCGAAACGGTCGTGCAGCGACGGCACCGCCAGCGCGACCGCGTAGCCCACCACGGGGAGGGCGGCAGCCGCACTCCCCCAGCGCAACCCGGCCCGGATGTTGCCCAACCCCAGTTCGTCCCGGCGCAGACCGCAGGCGGACCCGGCCGCTGTCGCGCCCGCGGCCACCACCGTGCCCGCGATCGCCCGGTGCCGCGACGACAGCCGCAGCGCAGGCAACACACCGTTGTTCCAGGCGACGAGCGCCGTGCCGAACCCGAGCGCCGCCGCGCGTCTCACTTCTCGGGCCCGTCGTGGCCACGCAACGACTCGAGCACGCCACGCACCCGTTCGGTGTCGGCCGGCGTCCAGCCGTCCGGGGACGTGACCGCGACCCAGCCGTCGAGGATGACGGTGCCGTAGTTGTGGCCGTGCCCGTCCGGGACGCCGGCCGCGTTCGCGAGGTCCGCACTCACCTGCCAGAACGTGACGAACGGGAACCACTTCATCGACGGCAACCGGTCGAAACCGGGTGGCTCCGAAAGCCAGTCGGGTCGTGAGAAGGCCAGGTCCGGCGACCACCACACCACCGGATCCGACGGGTGCTGGATGTAGAGCACTCGCGGCTCGAGCCACGGTCCGGGGCTGCCGGGGATCGCGTCGGCGTCGTCGGCGAACCGTACGACGAGCCCGTCGGCGTACACCGGCTGCACCTCGGGTGTGCCGGGGTCGCGGCGCTCGGTGAGCGCGCTCCACAGCGGGTTCGCGTTGGGCGGGCCCACCCACAGCACACCGTCGACGGTCTCCCGGATGTCGGCGAGGCCGTCGAACGCGCCCTCGCCGGCCTGGGTGCCGAGGCTCTCGCCGTACACGTACAACTTGGGGCGGGTGGCCTCCGGTTTGGTGAGCCACCGGTCGTGCACCGCCCGGATCAGCGCGTTGCCGGCGACGGCGGCCCGGCCGCGGTCGGCGACGAACGAGATCCAGCTCGGCATGTACGAGTACTGGGCCGCGACGAGAGCGCTGTCGCCGTTCTCGACGAGTTCGATCGCCTGCGCGGCGGTGGGGTTGACCCAGCCGGTTCCGGTGGTCGGGATGATGACGAGCGTCTTGCGTTCGAAGGCCTTGGTCCGCTCGAGCTCGTCCAGCACGACGTCCATGCGGGCGGCCGTGTCGTCGGCGGTCTCTAGACCCGCGTACACCCGGATCGGCTCCTTGGCGGGTGCGCCGTTGGCGGCGGTGAGTGCGTCGGCGTCGATACCGCCGGAGACGAAGTTGCGGCCCTCGAACCCGAGGGTGTCCCACGGCGCGGCCGACGCCGGACTTCCCGACTTCTCGGGCAGGATCGGCTGCACCGCGCCGGGCCGCGTCTCGTTGTTCTGCAGACTGAAGATCGAGTTGACGACGCCGTATCCGACCCGCAGCAGGATGCCGTCGACCAACATGAACACGAGCACCAGGACGACGGCGAACCCGGCCGCCGATGCGGCGGGCCGCGGGATCTTCAGCCACTTGTTGAGCTGGCGGGCGACCCAGCGGACGAGGTCGCGCAGCACGCGCCACAGTGAGATGAGTGCCGCCGCCACCAGCAGACTCAGTCCCCCGGTGCGGATGTAGCCGGTGGTGGTGGTGCCCTCGGCGTTCATCAGCGCCGACAGTTCCCGTTGCCAGCCGGCCGAATAGATGAGCATCGTGATCGCGGCGAGCGCCGACACCACGGGTACCAGCACCTTGATGGCGCGCATGTACCGGTCCGGAAGCGGCCACCACGGCCGGCGCGCGAGCCCGAACTCGTACACGAGCCAGCCGATCGCGGTGCCGACCGCGTAGCCGAAGGCGGCGTTGATGCCGCCGATCAGCCCCTGATAGAGCCAGTCGCGCGGCAGCAGCGACGGCGTCAACGACCAGCAGAAGAAGAGCGACGCGAAGGCGATGCCGGTGAAATCGAGCTTCAGCAGGCCCCACGCCCAGAGGACGAACGGGTGGCGCTGGTCGAACCCGGGGACGGCAGGGGTCGAGGGCTGCGGGTCCTCCCGCAGCTCAGCGACCGCCTCCCGTTCGATCCCCGAGTCCGTCACGCATCACCCGAACAGTGCCGGAAGCGTCGCCTCGTGTGCCTCGCGCAGCTCGGCCATGGTCACCGAGAACTGACCCTGGACCTCGACGGAATCGGAACCCTCGTCGACCACACCGATACGCACCCACGGGAGGTTACGGGCCGTGCACATACCGGTAAAGCGAGTTTCCTCGGTGCGCGGCACCGCGACCAGCACGCGACCGGCCGACTCGGAGAACAGCGTCACGAACGGGTCCTCGCCCTCGGGCAGCAGGATCCGGCAGCCGGTCTCGCCGGCCAGCGCGGCCTCGACGACGGCCTGTGCGAGACCACCCTCGGACAGGTCGTGTGCGGCCGAGATCAGGCCGTCCCGCGACCCCGCGAGCAGGATGTCCGCCAGCAGGCGCTCACGCTCGAGGTCGACCTTCGGCGGGACACCGCCGAGGTGACCGTGCTCGACCTGCGCCCAGATGGAGCCGTCGAACTCGTCACGGGTCTCCCCCAACAGGATCAACGTCTCACCGGGCTCGAGGCCCAGGCCGGTCGGGATACGACGGTGCACGTCGTCGATCACACCGAGGACGGCGACGACCGGCGTCGGCAGGATCGCGGTCGAACCCGTCTGGTTGTAGAAACTGACGTTGCCGCCCGTGACCGGGATACCGAGCTGCGCGCAACCGTCCGCCAGGCCGCGCACGGCCTGCTGGAACTGCCACATGACACCCGGATCCTCCGGCGAACCGAAGTTGAGGCAGTTGGAGACGGCCTTCGGGGTCGCGCCGGTGACGGCGACGTTGCGGTACGCCTCGGCCAGCGCGAGCTGCGCACCGGCGTAGGGGTCGAGCATCGTGTAACGGCCCGATGCGTCGGTGGCGAGCGCGATGCCGCGTCCGGTCTCCTCGTCGATGCGGACGACGCCGCCGTCGGCGTTCTCCGCGAGCACGGTGTTGCCGCGCACGTAACGGTCGTACTGCTCGGTGATCCACTTGCGGCTGCACAGCGCCGGCGAGGAGATCATCTTCAGCAGCGTGGCCTTCAGCTCGTCCGCCGTCTCGGGGCGCTTCAGGTTCGCAGTGGTGTCGGCGATCAGCGCGTCCTGCGTGTCGGGGCGCGCGACCGGGCGCTCGTACACCGGGCCCTCGTGGGCGATGGTGTTGGCCGGGGCGTCGACGACGGTCTCGCCGTGCCAGTCGATGACGAGATGCTCGCCGTCGGTGACCTCACCGATCACGGTGGCCAGGACGTCCCACTTCTTGCAGACCTCCATGAACGCGTCGACGTTCTCGGGGGCGACGACCGCGCACATGCGCTCCTGCGACTCGCTGGAGAGCACCTCGGCGGGGGTCATGCCGGTGGCACGCGTCGGGACCAGGTCGAGGTCGATGTGCATGCCGCCGTCGCCGGCCGCCGCCAGCTCGGACGTCGCGCAGGACAGGCCGGCACCACCGAGGTCCTGGATGCCGACGACCAGCTTCTCGCGGTACAGGTCGAGGCAGCACTCGATGAGCACCTTCTCGGTGAACGGGTCGCCGACCTGGACGGCGGGCAGCTTCTTGGGGCGGCCGCCGGCGCTGTCGTCGAACGTCTCGGACGCGAGGACGGAGACGCCGCCGATGCCGTCGAGGCCGGTGCGTGCACCGAACAGGATGATCTTGTTACCGGCGCCGGACGCGAATGCCAGGTGCAGGTCCTCGACGCGCATCGCGCCCGCGCACAGCGCGTTCACGAGCGGGTTGCCCTGGTACGAGGAGTCGAACACGGTCTCGCCGCCGACGTTGGGCAGGCCGAGGGAGTTGCCGTAGCCGCCGATGCCGCGCACGACGCCGTCGACGACGCGGCGGGTGTCGGCGTGGTCCGCGGCACCGAAGCGCAGCTGGTCCATGACCGCGATCGGACGCGCGCCCATCGCCATGATGTCGCGGACGATGCCGCCGACGCCGGTCGCCGCGCCCTGGTAGGGCTCGATGTACGACGGGTGGTTGTGCGACTCGACCTTGAACGTGACCGCCCAGCCGTCCCCGATGTCGACGACGCCGGCGTTCTCGCCGATCCCCGCGAGCATCGACGCGCGCATCTCGTCGGTCGTGGTCTCACCGAAGTACTTGAGATGGACCTTCGAGGACTTGTACGAGCAGTGCTCGCTCCACATCACCGAGTACATCGCGAGCTCGGCGTCGGTGGGACGGCGGCCGAGAATCTCCTTGATGCGGGCGTACTCGTCGTCCTTGAGGCCCAGCTCCTTGAACGGCTGAGCGACGTCGGGAGTCGCGGAAGCGTTGGTGACGGTATCTACCTGCGGAGACACGGGGCGTGTGGTCCCTTCCCTCTGGGATCGAATGGGCAGGCCGGGCGGCGGGCTGCCAGGGCAAAGTCTAGCCGGGGGCGCCGACGCGCTGCGCACCCACCGCGCACCGTCGCGCACGCCGCCCCGACCGGACCGGCAGAGCTAGCGCACCGGCGTCAGGAAAGCCGCGAGGGCGTCGGCGTACATCCCGACGTCCCGGGCACCCATCAACTCCCGGGCAGAGTGCATCGCAAGCTGCGGCGCCCCGACGTCCACGGTCGACAGACCGGTCCGCGACGCGGTGATGGGACCGATGGTGGACCCGCACGGCAGGTCCGCACGATGCACGTACCGCTGCAGCGGCACCCCGGCACGATCGCAGGCCAGCGCGAATTCGGCTGCGCCGGCCGCATCCGACGCGTAACGCAGGCTCTGGTTGACCTTGAGCACCGGCCCGCCGTTGATCGCGATCCGGTGTGCGGGCTCGTGCCGATCCGGGTAGTTCGGGTGCGTCGCGTGCGCCATGTCGCCCGACGCACACACCGACCCGGACATCGCGCGCAGGAAGTCCTCGCGTCCGCCGCCGCGCAGCAGCACGATGCGCTCGAGCACCGAGTTCAGCAGGTCCGAGAACGCACCCCGGTCGGACATGCTGCCGACCTCCTCGTGGTCGAAGAGCGCGAGGACCGGCGTGGAGTCGCCGGGCTCGGCGACGGCGGCGAGCAATGCCTGCGTCCCGGCGTAGCAGGTGCCCTGATTGTCGAGGCGCGGCGCACTCACCAGCGACGCGTCCTCGCCCACCACCGTCGACGGCGCCAGGTCGTGGGTCATCAGCTCCCAGCCGAGGACCGCGTCGGCGGCCACCCCGGCTTCGTCGGCGAGGAACCCGATGAACGAGCGCGGCTCGCTGCCGGTGCCCCACACCGCGTTGAGGTGACGCTGCGGATCCAGCTGCACACCCTTGCGTTCCTCGGACAGGTGAATCGCCAGCTGCGGCACCCGCAGGATGGGCCGGTCCACACGGACCAGCACCTCCTGCACGGCGTCACCGGCGCGGACACTGAGTCGCCCCGAAATGCCGAGGTCGCGGTCGAGCCACGAGTTGAGCCACGCACCGCCGTACGGCTCGAGGCCGACCAGCAGCCAGCCCGCCGAGACGAGGTCGGGGTGCTGCTTGACCCGCAGGTTCGGGCTGTCGGTGTGCCCGCCGACGATGCGGAACGGCGACGCCGGGCCGGCCGACACGCCCTCGGTGCTCCACGCGATGAGGGAACCGCCGCGGACCAGGTAGTACCGGCCGGGCGCCGACGGCCACGCGTCCGTCTCCTGCAACTCGGTGAAGCCGTTCGCGGACAGCTCCGACGCCACCGTTGCACACACGTGGAACGGCGACGGCGAAGCGTCGACGAACGAACACAATCCCTGGGCGTCTGCCTGTGTCATCGATGGCATACCGACCATCATGGCAGTACCGCGTTCCGGACTCAGTGAGCTCCCGAGACGACTCAGTGGGCTCCCGAGACGCAGAACTGGTTGCCCTGGGGGTCGGCGAACGTGACCCAGCGGAAGCCGTCCATGTTCTCGCGGTGCACCTCGGTGGCGCCGGCCGCGAGGACCCGCTCGACCTCGGCGTCGAGATCGCCCGAACCGAGGTCCATGTGCTGGCGGTTCTTGCCGGGGGTGGGGTCGTCCACCTTCTGGAAGCCCAATTTCTGGTTCCAGCCGGGGATTCCGACCATGTAGAACCAGCCGTCGTTCTCCTGCTCGATCGTGCCGCCGGTGAGGTCCGCCCACCACTTCGCGAGCGGTCCGGGGTCGGTGGAGTCGATCGTGATCATGCCGAGTGTGAGTGCCATGACCGGACGCTAGCGCGTGGGTCCGACAAGCGTCAGAGTTCCGGCAGCGCGCACACCGTGTCGAGGCCGAGGACGTGGTTGAGGCGCCCGGACGCGATCCACGACCCGATGCACATGCTCAGCTCAACGATCTCGCGCTGGCTGTAGTGCTCGGTCATCCGCGCCCAGAACTCGTCGTCGAGGTTGTGGTGATCGAGCGCGTACCGCTGCGCGTACTCGGCGGCCAGGCGGGTCCGGTCGTCGAACGCATCTGTGGTGCGCCAGTTCTCGACGGCCTCGAAGAATCCGTCCTCGACCTTCTCGCCGTCGCGGTCCGTGCGCCAGTCCATGCACACGATGCAGCCGTTGATCTGGGCGATACGCAGCCGCGCGGCCTCGAATTCGCGCAGTCCCAGTGTGGATTTCGCGTAGACCGCCAGCGACAGTTTGGACGCGGGGATGCCGATCTCGGGCACCAGTTCGCCCCACACGTAGCCGACGGGGTCCTTGCCCTCGGGAATGTCGATTCTCATTGCTCGATCCTTCCGGTTGCCCCCAGTGTGCCCGCCGCGGCGGGTCCTGTCGCCGAAAATCCCAGTGCGGGCGTAGGCCGTAGCGGCACGTCGAGGGCGTCGTACAGTCCCGGTTCGGCTTCGACGAGCCAGTCGATCGCGCCCACGAGGCGTCCGACAGCCGTCGCGTTGCCGCCCGCGGCCCGGCTACCGCCCTCGTCGGTGGCCTCCACGGAGACCTCGATCCGCGGCCGGCCCTCGACGATCACCCGGTGCGCTCCGGCGCCACCGTCGGGCGGCATCGGCCAGTCGGTCGCGCACGAGGGGTGGATCCTGGTGACGTGCTCGACGACGATCCGCGGCACTCCTCCGACGACGCCCTGCACCTCGAAGCGCAGCGCGCCCTGGGTGCCGGCCGCGAAAACGCCCATCGTCGCGGTGGTGACGTCGGACTCGAGGGGCCGCCGCTGCACGGTCTCGCGGATCTCGTCGAGATCGACACCGAGCGCCCGCGCCATCAGCCGGATCTGCCCACCCCACACCATGGTCGGCACCGACGGCGCGATCATCGGCGGTTCGTAGTCCATCGGCTGGCCCATCCCGACGAGATAGCGCACCGAGTCGGGCTGGTCGTACGTGGAGTAGTCGAAGATCTCCTGGCAGCGGAGCACGTCCACGACGGACCCCAGACCGCTGAGCAACAGCGGCAGGACGTCGTTGCCCCAGCCCGGATCGACCCCGGAGACGAACAGCGACCCGCCCGCCGCGCCGATCGCGTCGAGCACCGGTTGCCGCACCTCGGGCGGCGCGCTGCGGTGGTCGTACAGCGCGTACACCGACGGCGTCACCACCACCGCGCCCGTGCGCAGGATGCGGACGATGTCGGCGAGCGCGTCGTCGGGGCGGATGTCGCCGGACGCCGCGTACACGACCGCGTCGGGCCGGGACGCGAGGACCGCCTCGACGTCGTCGGTGGCCGACACGCCCGTGTCGACGCCGACGTCCCCGAGGTCGCCGGCGTCGCGGCCCACCTTGGCGGGGTCGTGCACGACGACCGCGGACAACTGCAGGCGGGGATTGGCGTGCACGGCGCGGATCGCCGCGCGTCCGACGTTGCCGGTGCCCCAGACGGCGGTGGTGATCATGCGCGGCACGCTAGCGAAGGTCGGTACGCCGTGTGACCGGTTCGGGCATACGTCAGGCGCTGGCCAGTTCGCGATCGGCGGCCGTGGTGGGCACGACGGTCGGCCGGGCCGGCGCCTCGTCCGCCGGCGACTGCGGGTCGTGGTCGTCCACCATGGTCGATTCGTCGAACGGAATCTCACCGTCGAGGACGGCCCGGACCCGCTCGGTGTCGACGGACTTGGTCCAGGTGCCGACGAGCAGGGTGGCGACGGCGTTGCCCGAGAAGTTGGTGACGGCACGGGCCTCCGACATGAAGCGGTCGATACCGACGATGAGGCCGACGCCGTCGAGGAGTTCGGGTCGATGGCTCTGCAGACCGCCCGCGAGGGTGGCCAGTCCGGCGCCGCTGACGCCTGCCGCACCCTTCGACGCGATGATCATGAACACCAGCAGCGACAGCTGTTCGGGCAGGGCCAGCGGTTGTCCCATGGCGTCGGCGATGAAGATCGACGCCATCGTCAGGTAGATCGCGGTGCCGTCGAGGTTGAACGAGTACCCGGTGGGCACCACGACGCCCACGGTGGTGCGCTCGACGCCGACGTGCTCCATCTTCGCGATGAGCCGGGGCAACGCGGACTCCGACGACGAGGTCGCGAAGATCAGCAGGTACTCGCGGGCGAGGTAGCGCACCAACTTGAAGATCGAGATCCCGGCGAAAGCCCGCAGGATGCTGCCCAGGACGCCGAACACGAAGATCAGGCACGTCAGGTAGAAGCCGAGCATGAGCGCACCGAGCTGGACGACGGCCCCGAGTCCGGTCTGCCCGACGACGTTGGCGATCGCGCCGAAGGCACCGATCGGCGCCAGCCACAGGATCATCGACAGCACCTTGAAGACGAGCTTCTGCACGTAGCCGATGCCGCGGAGCACGGGCTCGCCCTGCTTGCCCATCGCCTGCAGTCCGAAGCCGACGAGCAGCGCGACGAACAGGGTCTGCAGCACGCTGCCCGCGGTGAGCGACGACAGCAGCGACGTCGGGATGATCGACGCGACGAAGTCCATCGTGCCGCCCGCCGCGTGTGCCTTCTCGGCGAGCGCGGCCCCGGTGCTCGCGGTGTCCGGCGTGATGTCGAGCCCGCTGCCCGGGTTGAGCAGGTTGCCGACGACCAGGCCGATACCGAGCGCGACGGTGGACATGCCGATGAAGTACGCGAGGGCGAGGCCACCGACCTTGCCGACGCTCGCGGCCGCGCGCACCGAGCCGATGCCGAGCACGATGGTGCAGAAGATCACCGGGCTGATCATCATCTTGATCAGGTCCACGAACATCGTGCCGAGCACGCCGAGCGACTTGCCCGCGTCCGGCGCGAGCCAGCCGACGAGTACACCGGCGACGACGGCGACCACGACGCCGACGTAGAGCCAGTGCGTACGGTCACGCGTCTTCTTGCTCTCGACGGGTTGCGCCGGCCCCGGCGTCCCTGCTGCACTCGTGCTCATGCGGTGTCCTCTTGGTCGGATGGATTGCGCGACGAGTCGACTCGGTTGATCTTCGAGTGATCGGGGTCACGCCGACTCGCTTGTGAATGCTGGTACCCGACGAGGCCGCGGAGAAGTTTGTGTTCATTAGTTTCACGAGAGGATTCACGTGCCCCTCGGCACCTCCCGCCGACCGATGAGCGTCGCGCGTCAGCTACTCCTCCTGCAGCTGGTGGTGTTGGCGCTGGTCATCGCGGCCGGATCGGCGTTCGCGATCATCGACGAACGGCGGGACTCCGACGGCGCCACCCGCCGCGAGGTGACACACGTCGCAGAGACCCTCGCACTGTCCGACGCGACGATCGCCGCGCTGCGTGGCCCCGACCCGACCTCAGCGCTCCAGCCCGAGGTCGAACGCATCCGGGAGGCGACCGGGACGGACTTCATCGTCGTCATGGCCCCCGACCGCACGCGTTTCACGCACCCGGACCCGACGCTGATCGGGCAGCGCTTCGAGGGCCACATCGAGCAGGCCCTGGCCGGCGAGACGTTCACCGAGACGTACACCGGTTCGCTCGGGCCGTCGATCCGCGCGGTCGCTCCGGTGGAGTCGGACGGGCAAGTGGTGGGTCTGGTGTCGGTGGGTGTCACGCGTGAGCGCGTCGGTGAGCAGTTCGCACAGGGGGTGCCCTCGATGTTGGGGATCGCCGCGATCGCGGTGGTGATCGCGGCCGTCGGCGCCGCTCTGGTGAGCCGTCGCCTGCGCCGGCAGACCCTCGGACTCGACCCCGACCAGTTGCGCCGACTGTACGAGCACCACGACGCGGTGCTCCGGTCGATCGGCGAGGGCCTGATCGTGTTCGGTCGCGATCGCGACGGGCGGGTCCGCGTGGACGTCGTGAACGACGAGGCGCGACGCCTGCTGTGGCTGCCCGACGGTCCGATCACGCCGGACCAGCTGCCCGAGACGCTGCGGCGCATCGGCCCCGACGCCGACGGCGAACAGGACGAGGTGCACGTGACCGCCGACCGGCTGCTGGTGGTGGGCCGGGCTCCCGTCCTGTGGGAGGGTCGACGGATCGGGACCGTGGTGACACTGCGCGACCACACCGAGTTGCAAAGTGTCCTGGGCGAACTCGATTCCGCGCGCAGCGTCGCGGAGTCGCTGCGCGCACAGGCGCACGAGTACGCGAACCGCCTGCACACGATCGTCACGATGGTCGAGCTGGGCCGCACCGACGAGGCCGTCGCGTTCACGACCGCCGAACTCACCACCTCACAGCACCTCATCGACCGGCTCACCGCGGCCGTACACGAACCCGCGCTGGCCGCGCTGCTGCTCGGCAAGGTGACCGAGGCGGCGCAGCAGGGTGTCGAACTGACCGTCACCGAGGACACCGCGCTGGGACCGGCGACGGCGCTCGGACCACTCGAACTCGTCACGGTGGTCGGCAATCTGGTGGACAACGCGATCGACGCCGCTCGATCGGAGGGCGACGCCCGCCCCTGGGTGGAAGTGACGGTGACGGAAGAGGATTCGATGCTGGTGATCCGGGTGGCCGACAGCGGCCCGGGTATGGATCCCGACGCCCTCGCCCAGGCGACGACACGCGGGTACTCCACCAAATCGGTGGACGGACGACCGGCCCGACAGCGCGGTCTGGGGCTGGCGCTGGTCGCGCAGATCGTCACGCGACACGGTGGCCGTCTGCACACCGAGCCCTCGCTCGCGGGCATGCTGGTGGTCGAGGTCCCGCTGCCGCGCCGGGCGCGACGTCACGATTCCGGGGAGGTCGAGGATCGATGATCCGGGTGCTGATCGTCGAGGACGAGGTGCTGATCGCCGAGGCGCACCGTTCGTATGTCGAACGGGCCGAGGGCTTCTCGGTGCACGCGGTGGCACACACCGCGAAGGACGCGATGCGGGCCGTGGCCGACGCCGCGGCCGCCGGGGAGCCGGTGGACCTCGTCCTGCTCGACATCGGTCTGCCCGACGCGAGCGGTCTCGATCTGGCGGTCACGCTCGGCGGTGTGCGCCCCAGCCCCGGCATCATCGCCGTCACCTCCGCCCGCGATCTCGACGTCGTGCGGACCGCGGTGGCGCGCGGTGTGGTGCTGTACCTGCTCAAGCCGTTCACGTTCGCGGCGCTCCGCGAGAAGCTCGAGCACTACCGACAGTTCCGCGCCGCCCTCCCCGATGGTGGGACGGCGGTGAGTCAGCGCGACATCGATCGCGCCATGGCCGTCCTGCGCACCACCGATGCGCGCGCCGGCGCCCCGAAGGGTGTCGCCCCGCACACCGCGGACCTGATCAGTGCGTGCGTGCGCGACGCCGGTCGGGCGTTGACGGCGGCGGAGGTCGCCGCCGTCGTCGGGGTCTCCCGGGTCACGGCATGGCGCTATCTCGAGCGCTTCGCCGACGACGGCGTGCTCACACGAGAGACCGAGTACGGTCGCGCCGGGCGTCCCCAGGTGCGGTACACCTGGGCGGCGTCTTCCGGTCCGATCCGGTAGCGCGAGCCCAGGGCGAGCCCCGGAGGAGCCCGGGACGGGCCCCGGAAACGACACGGTCGCCGCAGCCGCTCGGTATCGAGTGGGCTGCGGCGACCGCAGGTAGGGCTCGGGGCCGGACGTCGTGCCGGTCAGGCCGTCAGGACGCTCTCCAGGACGGAGTAGAACATGCCGAGTCCGTCGTCGCTCGGGCCGGTGAGAGCCTCGGTGGCGTGCTCGGGGTGCGGCATGAGGCCGACGACGCGGCCGTTGGCCGACGCGATGCCGGCGATGCCGCGCTGCGAGCCGTTGGGGTTGTCACCGGCGTAGCGGAACACCACGCGGCCCTCACCCTCGAGCTCGTCGAGCACCTGCTCGGACGCCTGGTAGCGGCCCTCGCCGGACTTGAGCGGGACCAGGATCTCGGCGCCCGCCTCGTAGCGCGACGACCATGCCGTCGAGTTGGACTCGACCTTCAGCCACTGGTCGCGGCACACGAAGTGCAGGCCGGCGTTGCGGGTCAGGGCGCCCGGCAGCAGCCCGGCCTCGCACAGGACCTGGAAGCCGTTGCAGATGCCGAGGACCGGCATGCCACCCGCGGCGGCCTTCACCACCTCGCCCATGACCGGCGCGAAGCGGGCGATGGCGCCGCATCGCAGGTAGTCGCCGTAGGAGAAGCCACCGGGCACGATGACCGCGTCCACACCCTTCAGGTCGGCGTCGCCGTGCCACAGGCTGACGGCCTCGCCGCCGGCGAGACGAACCGCGCGGGACGCGTCGACGTCGTCGAGCGTGCCCGGGAACGTGATGACTCCGATGCGTGCACTCACTGGACTCGGGTGACCTTCCAGTCCTCGATCACCGTGTTCGCCAGCAGCGACTCGGCGATGGTGGCGAGCTCGTCGTCGCTGACGGTGTCGTCGACCTCGAGTTCGAATCGCTTACCCTGGCGAACATCCGACACGCCGGCATGACCGAGTCGGGACAGCGCCCCGACAATGGCCTGCCCCTGCGGGTCGAGAATTTCGGCCTTGGGCATGACATCGACAACGACACGGGCCACGTGCTGCTCCTCGCTATGGCTGGTTTCCGCCCGGGATCGCACCGGGCATCCAGGAGTTTACCGGGCAGCCCGGCCCGCTCCCGCACCGAGTGACGTCGGACGCCACCCCCACCGTCGGGTGTGATCCCGCATACTCGTCTCATGCGACTGACGCACTTCGGCCATTCCTGTGTCCTGGTGGAACTCGACGGCGCAAAGATCCTGTTCGATCCGGGGAACTTCTCCCACGGGTTCGAGGGCATCACGGGTCTCGACGCCATCCTGATCACGCACCAGCATCCCGATCATGCCGATCCCGCGCGCCTGCCCGCGCTGGTCGACGCGAACCCCGGCGCCGGGTTGTACGCGGATCCGCAGACGACGGCGCTGCTCGGCGACGCGTGGACGGCGGTGTACCCGGGCGACGTGTTCAACGTCGGCGAGGTGCAGGTGACCGGCACCGGCGGCACGCACGCGGTGATCCACCCGGAGATCCCGCTGATCGACAACACCGCGTACCTGCTGGGCGACGCCGAGAACCCGGCCAAGCTGATGCATCCGGGCGACTCGTTGTTCGTGCCGGAGCAGAAGGTCGACGTGCTCGCGGTCCCGGCCGCAGCACCGTGGCTGAAGATCTCCGAGTCCGTCGACTACCTGCGTGCCGTGCACCCGCGCGTGGCGGTCCCGATCCACCAGGGGGTGGTGGCGCAGGAGGCTCGCGGCATCTACTACGGCCGGCTCACCGAGATGGGCCCGGGCGGAACGGAGTTCCGTGTGCTGCCGGAGGAGTCGAGCGTCGAGGTGTCCTGACCCGACGTCCGGTTCACACCCACTGCACCAGTTGCCAGACGATCCCGTTGGGGTCGACGAACTGGCAGTAGCGCTCGCCCCACGGCTCGGTCTCCGGTGTGGTGACGACGGTGGCCCCCGCGGCCGCGATGCGCGCGAACTCGCGATCGATGTCCTCGACGACGAACACGATCAGCAGGCCCTGCCCGGCGGGACCGGCGACGGCGGCCGGCTTGAACGTCTCCAGGCCGGTGCGCAGAAAGATCACGTTCATTCCCGCACTCGGATGCTCGAGCGACACGAAGCCGTCGCTCGCCATGGCCTCGGTGAAACCGAAGTGGGTCTCGGCGAAATCAGCCGACGCGGCGGGATCGGCGACGTTCAGGGACAGCGCAGTGCCGGTGATCTTCATGCACACCTCCATGATCGAGAGAAACCTTATGCACCGTATAACGTATGGCAGGTGTTCGTTTGTTCCCACCCACGGAGGTGGCCGGTGGCCCGCGACCTGATCGATCTGCTGTGGCGCGATCACCCCGACGCGCCACGCGGCGGGACTCGCGGGCCGCGAGCGAAAGTGAGCACCGGTCAGGCCGTGGAGGCCGCTGTCGCGATCGCCGACGCCGAGGGACTCGAGGCCGTCACGGTGCGGCGCCTCGCCGCCGACCTCGGCATCTCCGCGATGGCGCTGTACACGCACGTCGGATCCCGCGACGATCTGCTGGTCCTGATGGTCGACGCGGTACACGGGACCCGCCCGCGCGCGGCGTACACCAGCGACGAGTGGCGGGAGCGCGTCCGGCAGGTCGCCGAGACGGAGATGACGCTGTGCACGCAGCACTGGTGGCTACTGGACGTGACCGACGAACGGACGGCGTTCGGCCCCGGAACGATCGCCAAGTACGACCACGAACTGCACGCGTTCGACGGAACGGGGATCACCGACCTGGAACGGGACGCCGCACTGACGTTCGTCACCGACTTCGTGCGCGCGTCCGCGCGAGCACGGCGCCCCGACCCCCGCGCCGCCGACATGGCGGAACTCTGGGCGACCGCCGGCGAACGGTTGGCCGGGTATCTGGGCGACGATTTCCCGCTCGCGCAACGCGTCGGCGAGGCCGCCGGTCAGGCGATGAACTCGGCGTACAGCCCCGAGTTCGCTTGGGAGTTCGGGCTGGAGCGCGTGCTGGACGCCCTCGAACCTCTCGTCCACGCCGCGCGGGACGGGTCGTCGGACGAGTAGCGCCGACGTCTCACGCCGCCCCGCGCACCCCTTCGACCAGTGGCCACCGGTAGACGCCGGGGACGGCACCGTGGTGCAGCGCGAGGTCCACGGCGTCGAGCACGGCCTGCCGCGGCCCTGGCCTGCCGAGTTGTTTCGCGGAGACCGCCAGGCGCACCAGGCGCCCACGTCGGGCGCCGCGGGAGGCGCCGAGCACCATCGCCCGGCACCGCCACGGCTCGGCGCGGAAGCCGTCGCCCACCCCGATGACGTGACTGCGCACCCCGGTGTCGTGCGCGAGGTCGCGGACACTCGTCATGCCGGCCAGCAACCGGAAGCCGACGTTCGGCAGCACCGCGACGGCGCCCGGGGAGGCGACCCAGCGCGGCGGCGCGAACAGTCGGGTGCGCAGACCGACCTCCTCGAGCACCCGGTCGGCGGCGAGCAGGCGCAGGCGCGCCTCGTGCTCGGGTAGCACCGCGAACTCGGCGCGCCGACGCTTGGTCGCGGCCTGGTCGTAGCCGTGCAACACGATGGCGTCACCGCGGTCGCGTCGACCGCGCAGCCAGTCCTGCGTGACGGCGTCCGAGACCAACCGGTACTTGTCCTTCAGTCGCGGCGCCACGAGCAGCGACAGCGGAACCGATCTGCGGTCCATCTCGGCCGCGAAGTCGGCGACCACCTGCACCGTCTCGTCCCTGATCCCCGACACCGACACGATCACCTGTCCGGTCATGTCTTCGAGGGTGGCACCCGTAGGTGAACGGGCGCTTACGCGCCCGTGCGCCTTTCTGGTAGTTCTGGCTACCGAAAAGGCGCACGGGTGGCGCAGCCGCCTATCGGGGCAGCACGGCCTCGATCGCCGCGATCACCTCGGGGGCGTCGGGTTCGGTGCGCGGACGGAACCGGTTGACGACGGTGCCGTCGGGCGCGATGAGGAACTTCTCGAAGTTCCACTGGATGTCGCCGGCCTCGCCGTCGGCGTCCGCGGTCTCGGTCAGCTCGGCATAGATCGGGTGCCGGTTCTCGCCGTTGACGTCGACCTTCTCCATCAGGGGGAAGGTGACGCCGTACGTGGTGGAGCAGAAGGTCTGGATCTCTTCGGGGGTGCCCGGTTCCTGGCCCATGAACTGGTTGCACGGGATGCCGATGACCGTGAGGCCGCGCTCGGCGTACTCCGACGCCAGCTTTTCGAGGGCCGTGTACTGCGGGGTGAGCCCGCACTTGGAGGCCACGTTGACCACGAGCAGTGCGCGCCCGCCGTATTCGCCGAGGCTGGTCGGCACGCCGCCGAGGGTGTTGATTTCGAGGTTCTGCAACGGAGTCGTCATGGCCCCAACCTAGCGAAATCCGGACGCCGGAGAGGGAACCGTACCCGCGCCTGCCGAATGTCGTAAGTGTCCGTTCCGGCAGGTGGCAAACGGGGCCGTGCCGTTGTGCGGAACGCCTCGTTGATGTGACGCACACCGCAATCGACGCTTTCAGCCGTCGACCGACGTGGTCGCCTGCTGAAGGAGCGCAATGCAACCTCGAGACACGACGTATACGGAGCCGGCTCCGAAGGACTCGCGCCGTGCCCTGATCTCCAGCTTCCTGGGATCGACGGTCGAGTACTACGACTTCCTTCTCTACGGAGCAGCGGCCGGCCTGGTGTTTCCGAAGCTGTTCTTCCCGGACACGATGGATCCCGTTCTGGGATCCACGCTCTCGTTCGTCATCCTGCTGGCCGGCTACATCTCACGGCCCGTCGGCGGCGTCCTGTTCGGACACTTCGGCGACAAGTTCGGCCGCAAGAACATTCTCGTCATCACGCTGCTGATGATGGGTCTCGTGTCCGTCGCGATCGGTCTCATGCCGACCTACGCCTCGATCGGCGTGGCCGCGCCGCTGATTCTGGTCGCGCTCCGCGTCGTCCAGGGTCTCGCGGTCGGCGGCGAGTGGGCGGGTGCGACGCTGATGGCGGCCGAGCACGTGGGCGCGGGCAAGCGCGGCTTCGCGGCGTCGATTGCGGTCGCGGGCGGTCCCACCGGTTCCGTCCTCGCGACGCTGGTGCTCGCTCTCTTCTCGGGTCTGCCCGACGACGCCTTCTTCAGTTGGGGCTGGCGTGTGCCGTTCCTGCTGTCGGCGACGCTCGTGATCGTCGGCCTGTTCATGCGTTACCGCGTCACCGAGTCCCCCGACTTCGCGAAGGCCCGTGCCGCGGGCGAGGTCCACACCGGCACGCCGATCCTGCGCGTCCTCAGGAAGTACCCCGCATCCACCGTGTACGGCATCCTCGCGTCGGCCGGACCGCTGTTCATGCAGGCGATGCTGGCGGTGTGGATGGTGCCGCACATCGCCGCGCAGGGCACGATGCCGCGTCAGGACGCGCTGTACATGCTCACCTTCTCGAGCTTCGTGCACATCTTCGCCATTCCGTTCTTCGCGTGGCTGTCCGACCGCCACGGCCGCCGCAAGGTGATGCTGGCGGGTGCGGCCGTCTCGATCGTGCTGGTGTTCCCGATGTTCGCGCTGTTCAACTCGGGCAGCTACTGGCTCGTCGCGATCGGCTTCCTGGTGGGCAACCCGATCATCCAGGCGTCGATGTACGGCCCGATCGGCGCGTTCCTCGCCGAGAAGTTCGACACCGCCGACCGCTACACGGGCGTCTCGCTCACCTTCCAGATGGGCTCGGTCCTCGGCGCCGGCACCGCCCCACTGATGTGCAACTGGCTGTTCGGCCTCGGCAACGACGGTGGCACCAGCAACATCGCGTGGTACTTCGTCGCGCTCACCGCGCTATCCGCGCTCGCCGTCTACCTGTCGAAGGAGACGCTCGCCAAGAAGCGCGCGGTGGCGGTCGGCACCGACCAGGATCTCGTCGCGAACGCCTGACCACACAGCGGGGGGCGGTGCCACACCGGATCGGGTGGCACCGCCCCTCCGTCACTGCACGCCGGCGAACTCGACGACGGTCGACCCCCAGCCGATCGACCCGAATCGCGTTGTCCCACAGCCCGCATCGACTACCAGAGCCCGGATCTCGGCCTCGGTGCGTCGGCCGGACCCGTACAGGCACAACCGCAGCAGATCGCTCTCGGTCTCGTGGTCGTCGTCCGTCGAGGGATCCAGTAGATCCGTCACGAGCACCACGCGGCGGCCCGAGGCGCCCAGCACGCCGATCAGCATCCGCGCGTCCGGATCGGGGTGAGCGTCGACGACGTCCACCGCCACGACCAGGTCGACGACGTCGTCGAGCGGCGTGAACTCGCTCCGGTCGACGCGCCGGATCCGAGCACGCCGGGACTGCGCCACGTCCGCGATGTTCCGGTCGTTCGCCGCGGGCAGTCCGACGAGCGCGATGTCGAGGTCGGGCCGCACGCGGGCGAGGGTGTCGGCATAGACGCCGGCGCCCTCTCCGTAGATCGCGACCGTGCGTACGCCGTCGAGGTCGACGGCGTCGGGCAGCGCCGGCGCCCGGTAGACCGCGCCCGCCGCCGCCTCCTCGTGGAAGTCCTCGACGAAGCCGGGCTCCCGTGCCTTGTCGGCGAATCCGTGCCCGGGGGCGGGCGCACCGGTCCGCACGGCCTCGAGCAATCCCAGGAACGCCATGTCGAGCCGGGTGTGAATCTTCCCGAAGTGCAACGCCTGGCTGGCGAAGGTGTCCGGGTCGGCGAGGATCTCGCCCATCTCGGTGAGGCCGAACCGGTCACCGTCGACCGTCAGGAGGTTCATCGCCACCAGATGGCGCAGCAGTTTCGCGGTGGCATCCGGGTGGGTCTCGCACACCGCCGCGATACGCGCCGGGGTCGCCGCTCCGGCCTCGATCGCGGCGAACACCCCGACGGTGACCGCCGTTCTGATCACGAACGGCGGCAACAGTTCCGACATCTCGTGAAGCTCGCTGTAGGCGTCCGGCGTCGCCTCGCCTTCACCGGACGTCCCTTCGGTCCGGGGAACCTCACGCTGCCGCCAGTACCCCGTGATCTCGACGAACTGCTTGGGGATCGCCCTGTCCTGCTTCGCCCACCGCCGCAGCGGTTTGATCGTCAGCGCCTCGCCCGCGACCCACAGGTACGGCTGACCCGGACGCCACCGCGCCGCCTGGACGGTCTCGACCAGCCGCGACTTTCCGCCGTTCTCGGACCGGAACAACCACGTGATCTCGACCGGCGCCTCGGACTTCAGTTCCTGACGGTGCGAAGGCTCGGCCACCTCGATCACCACCGTCGCGGGCATGTCCGCGGGAAGCATCTCGAGGCAGCGGGCGATGGCGGGCAGCGCAGTCTGGTCGCCGGCGACGAGCATCCACTCGGCCTCCCGCGGCAGGCTCGCCGAGTGCTTGGGGCCGGCCATGAGGATCGTCTCGCCCGGGCGGACGCGGTACGCCCAGTCCGAGGCCAAACCTCCCTCGTGCTCGGCGAAGTCGATCGCCATCTCCCGGGTGTCGGCGTCGTAGCTGCGCACCGTGTAGGTCCGGCTGTACTGGAACGATCCGGCCGGCCAGTCGACCGCACCGGTGTCGGTGTTCCGCGGGGTGTCGAACGGCAGTGCACCGGTCTGCGGATCGACCGGGAGCAGCTTGACGTCGTCGTCGAAACCGTTGGTGCACACCGCGGGCAGTCGGACACCGTCACGAACGTGACTGTCCATCGCCGAACCGCCCACGATCACCCGGCGCATTCCCGGTGTCACGTCCTCGACGCGAAGTACCTCCACCTCGCGGATGCAGATCGGAAACACCTCGACCTCACGAACGGTCGCTGCCATCGTAGAACTCCTTTCTCATGACGTCGGCTGCTCGACGTGCGCGGCATCCGAAAGGGGCTGGGCGTGTTCGTCGAAGCGGCGCAACCGCTTCAGCGTCACGGCGAGCACTGCCGTCGCGACCAGACCGGTGGCACCGTACACGGCGAGCGCGGCATCGATCGGAACCAGCGCGGCCACCACACCGGCCGCGACCGCGCCCACCGACGCCCCGGCGGTGACCTGCGCCGACCACACGCCCGCGATGCGGGCGCCGTACTCCTCGGCGGTGTGCTTCTGCACGATCGCGTAGCGCAGGATGTCGGCGACCGCCTCGCCGAATCCGTGCGCAGCCAGACCCGCCACGGTCACGACGACAGCTCCGGTCGTCCCGGCCCCGACGAGGCCCGCGGCGGAGAGCAGCATGCCCACGAACACCGCGCGGCCGGACCAGCGCACGGTCCCGGTCCACCCACTGGTGAGTGCGCCGAGCACGGCACCGACGGCCGGTGCGGCGTAGAGCAGACCCGTCACCGAGGCTCCGACTCCCAGGACCTCGGCGGCGTACTCGGGAATCAGGACCGACCACCCGGCGAGCAGCATCGTGACGAACCCGCACACGAGCACACCACCGATGACGCGATGACCCGCCGCATAGCGGAATCCGCTCGCGACGGCCCGTAGCGGGGATTCCCCGGCCGAGCGCGGCGGCGGCAATGCCGGCAGGCGGGTGATGCAGAACGTGGTGACCGCCGTCGTGGCCGCGGCGAGCGCGAACGCCAGCCCGACACCACCGGAAGCGATCACGACACCACCGAGCGCCGGCCCGATCATCGCCCCCAGGTCGCCGGTGAGCGCCATCAGCGCTCCGGCCGCGGCCATCTTGTTGCGAGGCAGCAGGGTCGGGGTGACGGACATCAGCACGGTCGCCGAGATACCACCGCAGATCCCGTCGACGATCGCGGCGAGATACACCACCCAGAGCCTAGGGTCCGGTAGGAACGCATTGATCGCGAGCACTGCGAAGGCGACACCCGCGCAGCCGCGCGCGAGAGCGATGACGCGGCGCCGGTCGTACCGGTCGGCGAGGATGCCGCCCGCGAACGTCGCACCGAACGTCGTGAGCCCCAGCACCGTCGACACCGCCGCGACGTGGGCGGTGGACGCGGTGATCTCGTACACCTGCAGCGGCACGGCGACGATGAGGAAGCCGAGCCCGAACAGCGACACGACCCGCGCGGTGAAGATGTAGCGGAACTCCCGACTGGTGCGCAGCGGGTCGAGGTCGAGAGTCAGCTTCCCGAGGAGTGCCACGGGCGGGTCACCGCGGCGCGAGCAGTGTGAACCACTGCTCGAGATCGGGTTCGAATGCGAGCGAGACGAAGTCGACGTCGGCGCCGCTGTCTCGCCAGCGTTCGACGAGCGCCATCAGCCGCACCGAGTCGAGGCCCTGGTCCACCAGGCTCACCGACGGATCGATCTCGGCGACGTCCACCTCCAGGATCTGCGCCGTGTCGGCGAGGATCGTGTCGCGGTCGAGTGACATGTTCTATCTCCCTTTGTTTGCTGAGGTCTCGTCGGATCAGGGCACGGCGTGCGTCGCGACGCCGAGAAGCGCCGACATCGCCTGCTCCCAGGCGGACGCGATCGCGTCGAGGGTGGCGTCGTCCAGCACCGCGGACGCCGCGAACTGGCAGTCCAGGATCGGTCCGTCCGCGGTGTCCTCGACCACGGCGTCCACCTGCAGGATGTGGTCGAGCGGTGTCGCCGAGTCCACCGAGCCGCCCAACGCGACGCCCTCGGGTGCACCCGACCAGGGTCCGCCGTTCTGCTCCCCCAACGTCATCCGACCGAGGTAGTTGAAGACGATCTGCGGGCGCGTGTAGCCGGTGAACGGATCCTCACCGGTCAGCCTGCGCAAAATGCCGAAACCGATCCCGTTGTCCGGCACCGCGCGCAGCGCAGCACGCACCCGCGCGGAGGCCTCGTCCGCGGGGACGTCGCCCGCGAGTACCTCGTCGACGGCGACGCCGCCGAGGTCGAAGGCGACCGGATACATGGACGTGAACCAGCCCACCGTGCGGTCGACGTTCGCACCGGGAACCACCTGTTCCTCACGCCCGTGGCCCTCGAGTTCCACCCGCACGGTGTCGCCGCCACGGACCTTCGCCACCGCGAGTGCCAGTGCCGTGAGCAGGGTCTCGTCGACGGCACCACCGCCGAGTGTGTGCGTGGTGACCTCCGTCGGCAGCACTCGCTTGACGGACCGGAGAGTGGAGACCGTGTCGAGCGCCGGATCGAGCGGCCGGGCGCCGAGCGCCGGTTCACGGGCGTCGACGACGCGCTGCCAGTAGGTTGCCGTCGCGGCGATCCGCTCGCTGCGAGCCGCGTCGACCAGTCCTCGCGTCCAGGCCCGGAACGACGTGCCGGCGTCCGTCAGCGCGACGGGTTCACCGTTGTGCGCCTGTGCGACAGCGGTCGCGAGGTCCGGGACCAGGATCCGCCACGAGACGCCGTCCACCACCAGGTGATTGACGGCCACGAACACGCGGTCTTGCCGCCCGGGGCCGAAGTCGAACCACACCACCTGCGCCATGATCCCGTCCGCAGGACGCAACGCCGCGTACGTGTACTCGCGTTCGGCGGCGAAGACGTCGCCCCACTCGCGGTCGGAGCAGCCGGAGACGTCGACCCGGCGCACCACCTGCGAGGCGTCCGGCAGCCGCTCGGGCACCGACCACTCCGGCACGCCGTCCACCACGGCGAAGCGTGAACGCAGCATGGGGTGCGTCGTGAGCAGCCCGGCGACTGCAGCTTCGAGCACCTCGACCGTCAGCCCGTCGGGTGCCACCAGCAGCCGCGCCTGCGAGAACCGGCCGAGGTCGGTGCCCCAGTGCACCGCCTCCCACACGATCGGCGTCGGCACCACCTCGCCCGTCGCGGCGATCGCCGCGAGGGCCGCCGCTGCCTCGTTCCTCCCGGGATCCGGCGTCTGCTCGCACGCGGCGGCCAGCGCTGCCACCGTGCGCAATTCGAACACCTGCCGCGCGGTCACGGCCAGTCGGGCCGCCCGGCACCGGGTCACCAACTGGATGGACACGATCGAGTCGCCGCCGAGCGCGAAGAAGTCGTCGTCGATACCGACCCGGTCCAGGCCCAGCACATCGGCAACCACCGCCGCCAGCATCGCCTCGGTGTCGGTGTGCGGCTCACCCGATCCGACCAGCGCACCGAAATCCGGTTCCGGCAGCGACTTGCGGTCGATCTTGCCGTTCGCGGTGACCGGGAACTCCGCGAGCACGAGCACCACGGCGGGAACCATGTAGTCGGGCAGGCGTTCTGCGGCGACGGCGCGTGCCGCCGCGGGATCGACGTGCCCGTCCGGCGTGACGTAGCCGACGAGGCGGACCACACCCCGGGTGTCGGTGTGCGCCACGACGACCGCGTCGCGCACCCCGTGAACCGCTGCGAGGGCCGCCTCCACCTCCCCCAGTTCCACCCGGAACCCGCGGATCTTCACCTGGTCGTCGCCGCGCCCGAGGAACTCGAGGGTCCCGGCGCCCCGCCGCACCGTGTCACCGGTCCGGTACATCCGCTCCCCCGCGGCACCGAACGGATCGGCGACGAACCGCGCCCCGGTGAGATCGGGTCGGCCGAGGTAGCCGCGTGCGACGCCTGAGCCGGCGAGATACAGCTCACCGGTGCCGCCCGCGGGGACGGGCCGCAGCCATCGGTCGAGGACGTACGCGCGGCCGCCGTGCACGGCACGGCCCAGGCACGGCTCGTCTGCGTCGGTGACCTGCCCGACGAGGGCATCGACGGTGCACTCGGTGGGACCGTAGAGATTGAACGCGCGACCGTCGGTCAGTTCCCGAAGTCGCTGCCACGACGCCGGATTGACGCCCTCTCCGCCGAAACCGACCGTAGCGGGCCGGTGCTCGCGGTCGAACAGTCCGGCGGCGAGCATCCGGTCGAGGAACGACGGGGTCACCTCGAGGAAGTCGAGCCCGCGGTCGACGACGTAGTCGGTCATCGCCTCCGGGTCCCGCATGGTGTCCTCGTCGAACACGTGGACGGTGTGGCCGTCGAGCAGCCACAGGGTGGGCTGCCACGACGCGTCGAAGCTGAACGACCAGGCGTGGCCCACACCGACGCACTCGCGTCCGGTGGCCTCGACCGTCGGCCGGTAGAGGTCGGCTCGGTGGCTCTCGAAGAGGTTCAGCAGGTTCGCATGGGTGACGGCCACGCCTTTCGGTCGGCCCGTCGAGCCGGACGTGTAGATGACGTACACGCAGTGGTCTGGCCGCAACGGGGCGAGCCGGTCCGCATCGGAGACCCGGGCGTCCGGCAGGACAGCCAGTGCCGCTTCGACTTCCGGATCGTCGAGTACCGTCACCGCAGTGCCGCGCAGGACCGCGTCCAGTGCGGCACGGACCGTGCCGTCGGTGACCACGACGGTCGGTGTCGCATCGGCCACCATGTGCGCCAGCCGGTCCGCCGGATACGACGGGTCCATGGGGACGTAGGCGCCACCCGCCGCGATCACCGCGAAGATCGCCACCACCATCCGCTCCGAACGGGGCAGCGCGAGTCCGACGACGGTGTCGGGTCCCACACCGGACGCGATCAGCAGGCGGGCGAGTCGAGCCGACGCCGCACCCAGTTCGCCGAACGTCAGACGGCTGTCCCCGAACACAATTGCGGTGGTGCCCGGGGAGGCCGCCACGCGAGCGGCGAGCAACTCCGCGACCGTGCTGCAGCCCGTCGCGGGTGCGGGCACGGTGGCCGCCCGGTCCCCGACCGACAACCCCCGTTCGACGTCCGACAGTGGATCGACGCGGGCGACGGTGGACGTGTCCGGCGCCGCGAGCTGCTCGAGCACCCGGACCAGCCGTTGCCCGAGCACCTCGACATCGGTGCCGTCGAACAGCGACTGCTGGTACTCGAGGGTGAGAGTCAGTTCCTCGTCGAGCGCAGCGACCAGGACGAGCGGAAAGTTGGTGGCGTCGTGGCCACGGACGTCGCTCACCTCGAGGCCGCCGGATCGTTGCGCGCGGGCCAGTGCCTCGGTGTCGATCGGGTAGCTCTCGAACACCAGAAGGGTGTCGAACAGTTCACCGATCCCGACGCGACGCTGGATGTCGGCGAGACCCACGTACTGGTCGTCGAGAGTGCGATTCTGCAGGTCCTGCGCGCGCCGCAGGAATTCGTCGGTGCGCTCGCCGGGACGCAGGGTCGTCCGCACCGGCACGGTGTTGATGAACAGGCCGATCATCGTCTCGATCCCGGCCACGTGTGGGACACGACCGGACACGACGGCACCGAAGACGACGTCGTCGCGGTCGAGTCGGTGACCGAGGAGCAGTCCCCAGGCAGCCTGAACGACGGTATTGACGGTGACTCCGAGGTCGCGGCTGCGGCGCTGCAGGGCCGCGGCCAGGCCGTCGGGTACCGCGATCGAGTGCTCGCCGGGCAGATCCGCCCGCAGCGACGATCCGGCGGGCGCCACCAGCGTCGGTTCGGTGACGCCGTCGAGCACGTCGTTCCACCGTTGCAGCGCCGCGTCGGTGTCCTGCTCCGACAGCCAGGCCAGGTAGTCGGTGAACGGTTGAACGGGCGGCAGTACCGCGACGTCGGCACCCGCGCCGTACAGCGTGAACAACTCTCGCATCACCAGCGGCGACGACCAGCCGTCGAGCAGCAGGTGATGCGCCGCGAACACGAGGCGGTGCAACCGCGGTGCCAGCCGGATCAGAGTGAACCGCAACAGCGGCGCCGCACCGACGTCGAAGCGGGTGACCCGGTCCCGGGCGACGACGGCGGCACTGCGTTCGCCCGCCTGCACCTCCGGCAGGTCGGTGAGATCGACCTCGGCCCAGACCAATTCGGGGGCCTCGAGCACGACACCGATCGGTTCGCCGGCGGCCGAGGCACGGAATCCGGTGCGCAGTGTCGCGTGCCGGGCGAGCAGGGCGTCGGCGCTGCGACGAAGCGCGTCGCGGTCGAGGTCACCACGAAGGTCCAGCACGGTCTGCATGGCGTAGACGTCGCTGTCGGCGTCGAGTTCGGCCAGGAAGAACAGCCCACGCTGCAGCGGAGTCAGCGGCACGACGTCCTCCACGGGGCCGAGTCGATCTGCCAGGGAACGCAGTTCCGGATACTCCAGTCCGCGGTATGTGAGGTCGGCGACGGTGCGCGTCGCGGTGGGGAGCGCCGACGTGTGTTCGGAGAGGGCGCGCAGCGCATCGATCCAGCGGGCGGCGATCCGCGAGACGGCGGCGCCGTCGAGGATCCCGTCAGCCGCCGTGAACTCACAGACCAGTTCGGGACCGTCGGCGCCGTCCTCGGTGACGGCGTTGACGTCCAGTACGTGTTCGAGCGGGGTCGCCGGATGCACCGCACCGCCGAGGGCACCGGATTCGGGCGCACCCGTCCAGGCGCGTCCGGACTCCTCCCCCAGCGTCAGTCGTCCGAGGTAGTTGAACATGACATCGGGGGCCCGACAGCCGTCCAATCGGCCGGCGGTCTCGCCGAGGCGGCGCAGCATCCCGAAACCGATGCCGCTGTCCGGGATTCGTCGCAGGCCGTCCTTGACCTGCGCCAGCGCGATGCCGGCGGCCTCGGTCCCGGACAAGGCGCCGGCGACATCGACGCCGGTGAGGTCGAGGACCGCCGGGTACAGGGACGTGAACCAACCGACGGTCCGCGAGAGATCGGCGCCCGCGACCACGTGCTCCTCGCGGCCGTGGCCCTCGAGATGCACCCGGACACGGTCGCCCCCGCGTTCTCCGACGACGGCCAGACCGAGTGCCGTGAGCAGCACGTCGGCGACCCCTGCCCGATAGGCGGCCGGCGCGGTGGTCAGCACGCTCCGGGTCAGTGCCGGCGGTACCCGCACCTCGATCGATCGAGCCGACGCGACCGTGTCACGCGAGGGATCGAGCGCCCGCACCCCGAGCGCCGGCTCGCTCGCTGTGGAGATCTCCCGCCACAACGGCAGCGCACCGCGGATCCGGTCCGACTCGACGGCTTCCGTGAGCCCGACCGCCCAGTCCCGGAACGACGTTCCGGCGTCCGCGAGGGCGATGGTCTCCCCGCGTAGAGCCTGCTCGACGCCGGTGGCCAGGTCGGGTACCAGGATCCGCCACGACACCCCGTCCACCGCCAGGTGGTGGACGGCGATGAACACCCGCCCGGCACGGCCCGGTCCGAAGTCGAACCACACCACCTGCACCATCACGCCCGCATCGGGACGCAAGGCTCGATACGCCCTCTCGCGTTCGGCAGCGAACACCTCCGGCCACGAACTCCCCGCGACCGCGACCCGCCGCACCAGCGCAGAGGTCTCCGGGATCTGCTCCGGCACTTCCCATTGCGGGTGTCCGTCCACCACCGCGAACACCGAACGCAGCATGTGATGCGTGGTGAGCAGCGCGGCCACCGCCGAGCGCAGAGCGGGCTCGGAGAGCGCGTCTGGCGCGATCAGCAGACGCGACTGGGCGAAGCGGTCGAGTGGCACGCCGTGCGCGACGGTGTCTCGGACGATCGGGGTCGCCGGCACGTCTCCGGTGGCCGCGGCGGTGACGCGCGAGTCGCCGAGGGTGTCGGCCGGAGTGTCGTGCGCCGCAGCGAGAGCCGCGACGGTCCGCAGCTCGAAGACCTGTCGCGCGGTGATCCGGACGTCGGCCGCGCGGGCCCGGGTGACGAGTTGGATCGAGACGATCGAGTCGCCGCCGAGCGTGAAGAAGTCGTCGTCGACACCCACCCGGTCGAGACCGAGAACCTCGGCGACCACGGCCGCCAGCATCGCCTCGGTCTCGGTGCGCGGTTCACCCGAGCCGACGAGCGCACCGAAATCGGGTTCCGGCAGAGCCTTCCGGTCCACCTTCCCGTTCGCGGTCAGGGGGAAGGTGCGCAGTGGCACGATCGCCGTGGGAACCATGTAGTCGGGCAGGCGCCCGCTCATCGTCGCACGCACCGCGCCGGGGTCGACGTCTGCGATCACGTAACCGACCAGTCGCGTCACACCACGGTCGTCGGTGTGCGCCGCGACGACAGCTTCCCCGGCACCCGACGCAGCGGCCAGCACGGACTCGATCTCGCCGAGTTCGACACGGTACCCGCGGATCTTGACCTGATCGTCGGCGCGGCCCGCGAATTCCAGGACCCCGTCGGGGGTCCACCGGACGACGTCGCCGGTGCGGTACATCCGCTCACCGGCCGCTCCGAACGGATCGGCGACGAAACGGGATCCGGTGAGCGCGGGCCGATCGTGGTAACCGCGGGCGACGCCGCCACCGGCCACGTACAACTCGCCGTCGACGCCGGGCGGCGTGGGACGTAGCCAGCGATCGAGGACGTACACGCGCGTGCCCGGGGTGGGCCCACCGATCACGACGGCCTCACCGGAGATCCGGGATGCGGTGGCGTCGACGGTGCATTCGGTGGGGCCGTAGCAGTTGAACGCCGTGACGCCGCGCTCGGACGCGGACCCGAGCCTGCGCCACAGCGTCTGCGACACGGCCTCACCGCCCACGGTGAGCTGCGCGGGCACGTGCGCGGCCGTGTCGAGCAGTCCGGCGTCGAGCAGCTGGTTCATCAGGGCCGGTACGCAGTCGACGTGGTCGATGCGACGGGTCCGCACGTAGTCGACGATGTAGTCGGCATCGGTACGCCGGTCGTCGGGGAGCAGGTGCACGGTGTGGCCGTCGAACAGCCACGTGAGGGACGCGACGGCGGAGTCGAACGCGAACGGGTAGGTCAGCAGCACTCGGCGCGGGCGCTCCGCCACGACCGGCATCATCGTCTCGCGCTGCGCGGCATGCAGATCCGAGAGGTTGGAATGTGTGACGACCACGCCCTTGGGCAGGCCCGTCGACCCGGACGTGTAGATGACGTAGGCGGCGTTGGCCGGGCGCAGCGGCGCGATCCGATCGCTGTCGGTGACGGGTCGGTTGGACTGTCGCGACACCGCGTCACGAACCTGCGGATCGTCGAGGATCACGATCCGGGACTGCGTGAAGACACCACCGAGCGACGCCGCGACGGCCGCCGTCGTCAGCACGACGGCCGGCCGGGAGTCGGCGACCATGTGCGCGAGTCGATCCGCCGGATAGGAAGGGTCGAGCGGCAGGTAGGCTCCCCCGGCGGAGAGGACCGCGGTGACGGCCTCCACCATCGCCGCCGACCGAGGCAGAGCCAGACCCACCCGGACGTCGGGGCCGACACCGGAGCCGATGAGCAGCCGTGCCAGTTGTGCCGAGTTCGAGACCAGTTCGCCGAAGGTGCGCTGCTCGCCGTCGCAGATCACGGCGGGCACTGCGGGATCCCGATGCGAGAGGAGGTCGGTGACGATGCCGGACGGCTCGGCTGCCGGAGTCGTCGACCACGTCCCGAGGGCCCGCGTCTCCGACGGCAACAGCGCCGCGAGCGCCGCGACCCTCGTCTGCGGCCCGCTGGCGAGCGCGCTCAGGATCGTGACCAGGCGCCGCCCCAGAGTCGCGATATCGGCCGCGGCGAAAAGGGAAGGACGGTAGTCGAGTCGGACGATCAGTCGATCGGCGACGCCCGCGGTGAGCACCAGCGGGTAGTTGGTGGCGTCCACCGCGTCGACGCCCGCGATCCCGACCCCGCCGGCACGCTGGGCGCGGTCGAGCGCATCGCGATCGACGGGATACGACTCGAAGATCGTGAGCGTGTCGAACAGTTCACCCAGACCGGTTTCGCGTTGCACCTCGGCCAGTCCCAGGTACTGGTGGTCGAGAGTCCGGGCCTGCTCCGTCTGGACACGTCGGAGCGTTTCGGCGACGGTCGCCGCGGGGTCGAGCCGCACCCGGACCGGGACGGTGTTAATGAACAGGCCCACCATCGATTCCACACCCGGAAGGTCCGCCGGGCGACCGGACACCGTCGCGCCGAAGACGATGTCGTGGCGGCCGACCAGACCGGCGAGCAGCAGCGCCCACCCGGTCTGCAGGACGGTGTTGAGGGTGACACCGGTGTCGCGCGCCCGACCCGTCAACAGTTCCGTCAGATCCGCGGGAATCTCGACGTCGATCGCGGCGGTGCCCTGCGCGTCGCGAGTGGAACCCGGCGGGGCGACGAGCGTCGGTCCGTCGAGGCCGTCCAGCGTTTGCCGCCAGAGTTCGCGCGCCGCATCGTGGTCCTGCCGTCCCAGCCACGCGAGATAGTCGCGGTAGGGCCGGACGGCCGGCAGCGCCGCCGCGCTGCCGCCGGCCGCGTAGATCTCGAGCAGTTCACGCACCAGGATGGGTGTGGACCAGCCGTCGACGACCGTGTGGTGCGCGGTGAGCAGCAGGCGCACGTCGTCTGCGGCGAGTCGGATCAGGGTCCAGCGGACCAGTGGAGGGTCGGTGAGGTCGAACCAGGTGTGCAGGTCCGTGTCCAGGAGATCGGCGAGGGCCGCCTCCGGGTCGGCCGTCGAGCTCAGATCGACTCTGCGCCAGGGCACCTCGATGTCCTTGACTACCAGACCCGCGACCCGCCCGTCCTTACGCGGACGGAAACACGTACGCAGTGCCGCGTGCCGGTCCAGCAGCGCCTGCGCCGAGGCGTGCAGGCGTCGGGCGTCGACGTCACCGGTGAGGCGCAACACCGACTGCACGGTGTAGGCGTCCGGATCCACCTGCGGCTCGTCGCGTTCGGTCTCGGACGGCGCCGCGACAGTACTGAGGTAGTGCAGCCCCTGCTGCAGCGGTGACAGCGGGACGACGTCTTCGAGCTTGGACATGCAGGGGATCTACTTCCGGTCGAAACGGGTGCGGGTACGAGCACGGCCCCCGAATATGTTGTCGGGGGCCGTGTTCGAGCCGCAGGTGGGACTACTGCTTCGCGGCGGGCAGTGCGCCGAGGCCCTCGTCGATCGAGTCGAGCGCGAGCAGGGCGGTCTGGTGGGTGGCAGCCTGCGCGTGCTTGACGGGAACGAGGTTGCCTGCCTTCACCGCGGGCAGGTTCTGCCACAGCGGCGACGCCATCAGTTCCTGCATCTCGGGAGTCACGGAACCGTCGAGTTCGACGCCGTAGACGATGACGTCGGCGTCACCGAGCTTGTCGGAGATCCGCTCGAAGGCGACGTACTCGGCGTGGCCGTCCTCCGGGTTGTCCGGCCGGCCGGGGAACTGCAGACCCAGGTCGTCGAACAGGTTCGTCACGTAGGAGGACTTGTACTCGCGGACGAACTCGCCCGGATCGGGGAAGCACACGCTGCACACACCGGCAAACTTCAGCCCACCGAGCTTGTCCTGGTACTTCTTCGAGATCTCCTGGGCCCGTTCGTCGTACTGCTCGATGAAGGCACCGTAGAAGTCGGATACGTTCGCTGCGTCCGCGAACTGCTCGCCGAGCGTGCGCCAGTCGGCCGGCGTCGTGGGACCGAGGAACACGACGGGTGCGAGTGCCTGCAGCTTGCCCATGTCGACCTGGGACTGCGCGCGGGAGGGGACACCCAGAATGATCAGATCCGGGTCGGCAGCGGTGACCGCCTCGTAGTTCAGCTCGCTGATCGCGCCGTCGGGGCCGACCTTCGGCAGGGCGTCGTAGGCCTTCCTGGTGTCGGCGTCCATGTTGTCGTCCTCACGACCCCACTCACAGATGCCGGAGAGGTTGGCACCCGACTGGATCAGCGGCAGGACGGCGTAACCGCAGGCGACGATGCTCTGCGGATCGCCGGGAATCTCGATTGCACCGTTCTGGGCCTGGAACGTGCGGGTCGTGGCGGCGGCGGTGGTCTCGGCATCCGAGCCCTTGTCGTCGTCGCTGCCGCACGCCACGAGTCCCGCGCTCAGCAGCGCAGCGGCGCCGATCACGGCGGCGCGGCGGGCCCAGCCCATCTTCACCTGCATCTCAGTGTCTCCCCTGGTTCCTTCGTCACATTCCGAGCGGTCGCTCGAGTCGATTGGTTAGGCTAACCGAACCTGATGGCCGTTCCAAGAGGGTGCCCACTGAGCGGCTCTACAGGAACTCCAACTCGAACTCGTCGATCTCGGCCTGGTCGAGGTCTGTAAGCGTCAGGTCGCTCGGCGTCAGCCCACCCGCGTGACCGCTCGCGGCATGCCCGGACAGCGCCCGCAGGGCGTCGACCCAGGCCGTCGCCAGACTCCGGACGGTCGCGGCGTCGACCACGTCCGGGCTGTATCCCCACGTGGCCCGCAGTATGGGCCCGTCAACGGAATCCTCTGTGACCGCGCCGATCTCGATCGCGTGACTGACGGGCATGTCCCCGTCCGCCGCGCCACCGAGGGTGCCGGATCCGGGTGCGCTCGTCCACGCCCCACCTGCGCCCTCACCCAGAGTGAACCTACCGAGGTAGTTGAAGCCGATCTCCGGGGCCGGCCCGGCGACCAGCGCAGGTCCGGCGACCGGATCGAGGTGGCGGAGCACGCCGTAACCGATCCCGTTGTCCGGGACCCGACGCATCTGTTCCTTGACGGATTTGAGCGCGTCACCGGCAGCCCCGCCGCCACCGAATGCGTCCACGAGATCCACCCCCGCCACGTCGAGCCGCACCGGATACAGCGTCGTGAACCAGCCGACGGTGCGGGACAGGTCCACGCCCGGCACCGCCTGTTCCTCCCGCCCGTGGCCCTCGAGGTCGATCGACAGCGCACCCGGACCCCGGATTCGGGCGACGGCCAGAGCCAGCGCGGTGAGCAGCACGTCGTCGACCCGCGCGTTGAACCGGTCCGGCACGGCGGTCAGCAGTGCCTCGGTGACCTCCACCGGTGCCGAGACCTCCAGGGTCTCGGTGCCGGACATCCTGTCGCGCAACGGGTCGACGGCGCGGCGTCCGATCGTCTCGCGATCCGACACGGTCGCCGCCTGCCACAGCGCGAGCTCGTCCCGGCGCAGTGCCGCGGTTCCGACGAGGCCACGTGCCCACGTTCGCAGCGGTGTACCGGGCGCCGCCGGCGACTTTCCCGCACACGCGTCCGCGAGGTCCGGGACGAGGATCCGCCACGAGACACCGTCGACGACGAGGTGGTGGATCACCAACAGTACGAGCGACTCCGTCTCGCCGGCATCGAGCAGCACGGCCCGGAACATTGCTCCGGCAGCCGGATCGAGCCGTCCGTACGCGTCATCGGTCGCGCGCCGCACCGCCTCCCGCCGCGCGTCGGTACCCGCGCCTCGAATGTCGACGCAGGTCAGCACGCCCTCGGCAGGCACGGTTCCGGGCGGCGGGACGTCGAACACCCGGTCCCGGTCGTCGAAGGACGCGCGCAGGGCGTCGTGGGTGGCGAGCAGCGCCTGCACCCCGCGCGTGAGCGTCGCGAGCGTCAGTCCGTCCGGCGCCCGCAACAGGCGGGACTGTGCGAACCGGCGGTACGGGCCGCCCCGGTCCAGCAGGTCGTGGACGATCGGGGTCGCGGGCACGAACCCGAGCGCGGCGGACGGGTCGACCGGCGCCACCTCGGCATCCGTTTCGGCCACCGCCGCCAGGCCCGCCACGGTGCGGTGCTCGAACACGTCACGCGCGGTGAACCGGATCCCGGCCGCACGGGCACGGGAGACGAGCTGGATCGAGACGATGGAATCACCACCGAGCGAGAAGAAGTCGTCACCCGGGCCGACGTCGTCGACCCCCAGCACGTCGGTGACCACTGCACACAGGCGGCGTTCGAGGTCGCTGCCGGCGTCCTGCGCGGAGCCCGACGCCGCGAAGTCCGGCGCGGGCAGCGCCCGGCGGTCCACCTTGCCGTTCGGTGTGACCGGCAGCGCGTCCAACAGGACGATCGCGGCGGGCACCATGTGCGCGGGCAGTCGCGCCGCCAGGTGCTCGCGAAGCGCTTCTCCGTCGGTGGCCGCCCTCACGGCGGCGTATCCGACCAATCGGCGGCGTCCCGGATCGTCCTCGCGGGCGACCACGGTTGCGGCCGTCACCGCCGGGTGCGCGTCGAGTACCGACTCGACCTCGCCGAGTTCGATGCGGAACCCGCGGATCTTCACCTGGTCGTCGGTGCGGCCCAGGTACTCGAGTACCCAGGCTCCCTCGCGTGACGTCCAGCGAACCAGATCGCCCGTGCGGTAGAGCCGTTCACCGGAGCCGCCGTACAGGTCGGCGACGAAGCGTTCCGCGGTGAGGCCGGGACGGTTCAGGTAGCCGCGCGTGACGCCGGGCCCTCCGACATACAACTCGCCGGGGACCCCGCGGGGAACCAGGCGCATCCTCGCGTCGAGCACGTACGCCCTCGCCCCGTCGACCGGGGAACCGATGTGCGCGGCCGATCCCGTGATGTCGCCGATCGTGGCATCGACGGTGCACTCGGTGGGGCCGTACATGTTGGTGGCGTGGATGCCGTCGGCGCCGGCGAGTGCGGACCACAGCTCGGCGGGGACCGCCTCGCCGCCGACCGCGAGCAGGCCGGGGCGATGCGCGGCGGTGGCATCGAGCAGGCCCTCGCGCAGCAACTCCGCCATCAACAGCGGCACGCAGTCGACGGCGTCGATGTGGTGGCGACGCACGTACTCGACGATGCCGGCCGCATCCGCGGCGAGGTCCGCGCCGAGCACGTGCAGCGTGTGCCCGGACAGCATCGACAGCAGCGGGTCGATTGCCGAGTCGAATGCCAGCGCATACGTGAGCAGGACCCGCCGCCGACGGTCGTCCGCCGGTCCGAACGTCCGTCGGCGCTGTGTCGCCAGCAGATTGACGACGCCACGGTGCGGTACGACGACACCCTTCGGGACACCCGTCGATCCGGAGGTGTAGATGACGTACGCGGCGTTGTCCGCGCACGGAGTGCCGGTCCGCTCGCCCACCGCCAGCGGACCGGACGGCAAGGTGGGGTCGACCGCGGCGATCGCGTACTCGTCGAGCACCAGGACCGGGGCGGCGTCGGCGAGCATGTGCGCGATCCGGTCGGCCGGGTAGGCCGGGTCGATCGGCAGGTACGCGCCACCGGCCTGCCACACCGCGAGGGCGGCGATCACGATGTCGGTACCGCGGGGAAGCTGCAGTCCCACCACCGTTTCCGGTCCGACCCCGTGCGCGATCAGGTGCCGCGCGAGACGATTGACCCGCACGCTCAGCTCCGCGAAGGTCAGTTCGGTGCGGGCGTCGACCAGGGCGGGAGCGTTCGGTGTGCGTGCCACCTGCCGGTCGAACGCAGCGGCCGCGGTCGGGACGTCGGCGATCACTGCCGGAGTGAGCGCACCGCGGGTCAGGCGGACGCGCTCGTCGGCCGACAGCAGATCCACCGCCGACAGTCGTAACTGCGGGGTGCGGGCCAACGCGGTGAGGGCGCGCACCACCCGGTCCACCAGCGCCTCGGCGGTGGCCGCGTCGAAGAGAGCCTGCGCGTACTCGATCCGCACCCGCAGGCCGTCGCCGGGCACTTCGACGACGTCGACGGTGAGATCGAACATCGCGGCACCGGTGTCGAGCGTGACGACGCTCGGGGCGAACTCCGCGAACTCGTCGACGACGGGCGGCATCCGGTGCTGGACCAGGACTTGGAACAGCGGGTGCCGGGACACGGAGCGCTCCGGGTTGACGGCCTCCACCAGCCGGTCGAACGGAAGATCCTGATGGGCATAGGCTTCGAGGTCGTCGGAGCGCACCCGGCCGACCAGTTCGGTCAACGTCGGATCTCCCGAGAGATCCGTGCGCAGCACCACGAGGTTGACGAAGAAGCCGACGAGCTGGTCGAGTTCGGCGGCTGGCCGGCCCGCCGTGGGAGTGCCGACCACGATGTCGTGTCCGGCCCCGCTGCCCGCCAGCGCGACGGCCAGGGCGGTGTGCGAGAGCATGAACATCGATGCTCCCGCCGCCCGCGCGGACGCACGCAGGTCGTCGGTGATCCCGGCGCTCACGGCGCGTTCGACGACTCCCCCGGCGAACGTCGGGACCGCCGGACGGCGGCGGTCCGCGGGCAGCGCGATCTCCTCCGGGGCACCCGCCAGCCGGGCGCGCCAGAACCCCTGCTGAACCGCCGTGAGCGCAGCGGGATCGTCACCTTCGCCGAGCAGATCACGCTGCCACAGTGCGTAGTCCGCGTACTGCACCGGCAGGTCGGTGAGCGAGAGGTTCTCCCCCGCGACCGCAGCGCGGTACGCCGAGCCCAGGTCGCGCATCAGTACGGGCGTCGACAGTTCGTCGCTCGCGATGTGGTGCGTCAGCACCAACAGCACCGACTCCGTGCCGGTCACGAACAAGCGCAGCCGGATCGGGAACTCGTGATCGAGGTCGAACGGGTGACGTGCCGCGGCCGCCAGAACCGCGTCCAGCTCGTGCGGGGCGACGTGTTCCACCTCGAACGGCACCGTGTCCGGCACCGGGCACACCCGCTGCATACCGATGCCGTCGACGTCCTCGAGCAGGGTGCGCAACACCTCGTGCCGGCGCAGCAACGCGTCGGTTGCCACCGACAGTGCCGCGGGATCGGGCACACCGCGCAGGCGCAGCGCCACGGGAATGTTGTACGTGGAACTCGGTCCCTCGAGCCGGAACTGGAACCACAGCCGCTGCTGGGCGGCGGACAGCGGCGAGACCGGGCCGCGGTCCACCGCGAGCACGGGAGGCCGGCGCCCGGCCCCCGTCGCGACCTCGCACTGCTCGGCCAGCCCGAGCACGGTCGGATTGTCGAACACGGCGCGGATGGCGAGTTCGACGCCCACGGCGTCGCGCACCCGCGCGATCAGCTTCGCGGCGGCCAACGAGTGACCACCGAGCAGGAAGAAGTCGTCGTCCACGCCGACGGCGTCGAGGCCGAGCACGTCGGCGACGAGTGCGCACAGCACCCGCTGCAGCTCGGTCGACGGCTCACGCGTCGACACCACCGCACCGAAGTCGGGTTCCGGCAGACGCTTCCGGTCGACCTTGCCGTTCGACGTCAGCGGTAGCGCGTCGAGGAACACGAATGCCGACGGCACCATGTACGCCGGCAACCAGTTCGCGAGCAGCTCACGAGCGCCGATCGGGTCGCCGGCCGCGCCCACGACGTACCCGACCAGTCGCACCGATCCGGTGGCGTCGGGGCGCGTCGTCGCGACGGCCCGGGTGGCGCCGGGCAGGCGCAGCAGCGCGGACTCCACCTCGCCGAGTTCCACCCGGAAACCCCGGATCTTGATCTGGTCGTCCGTGCGTCCGCGGTAGACGATCTGTCCGTCCGGCCGGCGATGCACGATGTCCCCGGTCCGGTACAGACGCGCGTCGTCGCCGGCGGGATCGGCGCAGAACGGATTCGCGACGAAACGTGCCGCCGTCACCGCCGCCGCACCGAGGTAGCCGCGCACGACACCCGGGCCCGCCACGTACAGCTCGCCGGGAACGCCGTCCGGCACCGGCTCGAGCCCCGAATCGAGCACGTAGGCAGCCAGGTTCGCCACCGGGACCCCGATCACCGGTTCGGTGGCGTCGACGATCTCGGCGACCACGACGTCGACCGTGCCCTCGGTGGGGCCGTAGAAGTTGAACGCGGTGCCACCCCGCTCCCGCAGGCGTCGCCACAGGTTCTCGCTCACCGCGTCGCCGCCGAACCCCAGGGTGGGGACGATGTCGGCGGGCAGCAGGTCGGCGTCGACGATGTGCTCGAGCTGCGACGGCGACAGCTCCACGAAGTGCCACCCCTCGGCCCGGGCCTGCGCTGCGAGCCGCTCCGGATCGCGCTGGGTTTCCTCGTCCACCAGCCGCAGTTCATGCCCCGCGAGCATCCACAGGTGCGGCCCCCACGACGCGTCGAACGCGAACGACCACGCGTGCCCCACCCGCAGGCGATCCCGCCCGGCGACGGCACACGCGCGGGAGAACACCCGATCCCGATGGCTGTGGAAGAGGTTGACCGCGCCGCGGTGTGGCACCTCGACGCCCTTGGGTCGTCCGGTCGAACCCGACGTGTGGATCACGTAGGCGATGTCGAGGTCGTGCATCCGGTGGCCACGCTCGGCGGCGCACACCGGATGGTCCTCGCCGACCGAGAGGTCGAGGACCGTGATGTCGACGACACGGCTCGTGCCCGTCACCTCGCGCAGGCGCTGCGCCACAGCACCGTTCGTGACGACGCACCCGGGCCCGGTCTCGTCGAGCACATGGCCGATCCGGTCCGCCGGGTGATCGGGATCGACCGGCACGCACGTGCCGCCGGCCTCGAGGACCGCGAACAGCGCGACCAGCGTGTCGACGCCACGCGGGAGCGCCACCGCGACCCGCCGGTGCGGCCCGAGTCCGCCGGCGAGCAGGTTTCGGGCGAGCCGGCGCGCCCGTGACGCGAGCTCACCGAAGGTCAGGGACGCCGTTCCGTCGCTCGCTGCGGGCGCGTCCGGATCACGCTCCACCTGGGCCTGGAGGAGGTCCGGCAGGGTGAGACCGGTGGGGACGGTCAGGGCTTTGCCCGCGGCACGCGCGAGCAGCGTCCGCCGTTCGTCGGAGCTGAGGATCGACACCCCGGCGAGCGCGGTCGCGCCGGGATCCTCCAGCGCCGCGAGCGAATCCAGCAGGTGGGCCAGACGACCGGTGTGCGTGGCCAGCTCGTCGGCGGTGTAGCGCTCGGCGTCGACGTCGACCCACACCTCGAGCCCACCGACGTGATCGAGGGGGCGGGCGGTCACCATGAGGTCCTGGAGCGGACCACGGGCGATCGAGTGCACCGCCGCGTACAGGTCGCCGAAACGCAGCCGGTCACCGAACGGTTTGACGTTCACCGACGGCCCCACGACGCCGCGGGATCCGGACGGCAGGCGCAGGTCGTTCTGGATGTCCTCGCCGCGGTAGCGATAGTGATCCCGGCACCGGGCGACGGCGTTGCGCACCTGCCCGACGAGGTCGACGACGGTCGTCGACGGGGCCGGCTCCAGCCGCAGCGGAACGACGTTGACCGCGGACATCGGCACTGCCAACGCCGCACTACCCAGACGGTTCATCACGGGGAACCCGACGACGATGTCACCACGTCCGCTCGCCCCGCGCAGGTAGATCGCGACCGCCGCGGTGAGGACGTCGCCCCAACTGGCGCGGGCCGCCCTGCCGACCGCGGACAGGCCCCGCTGCTGTTCGGCGCTGAGGGTGAGCCGCATTCCGCGTGACGCACGCGCGATTCCGGCTCCGCCCCCGGCGAGCGTGACGGCCTCCGATGCGTCGTCGAGGTAGTCGGTCCAGAACACACGATCGGCCTCGAACCGGGGCGACTCCCGGTAGGCGGCCTCTTCGGCGACGACGGGTGCGAGCGACGTGAACTTGCAGGCCGGACGCTCTTCCCCCCGCACGTCCGCGGTGTAGATCTCCGCGATCCGCCGCATGAGCAGACCGAAGCCGTACGCGTCGATCACGAGGTGGTGAATACCCAAGTACAGCAGAACTATACGATCGTCCAGTTGAAGAACGGCAGCGCGCACACAGGATTCGGCACGCGGGTCGACGACCGTGCGATGACAGGCCTCCATCAGGTCCCGGGCCGCCGCCTCCGGATCGTCGTGGTCGCGAAGGTCGTGCACCGGCACGGCGTCGAACGAGTGCGCGCCGGGACGCAGATACGCCGAGCCGTCCGACGCGACCTCGACTGCAGCAGTGAGCACTTCGGCCTCACCGACAGCGTCGCGCACCGCACCGACGAGCGCCGGAATGCTCACGTCGCCACGAAGTTCGATACATTCGGCGGTGTTGAAGATCGGGTTGTCCGGGTCCAGCTGCTGCGCGAACCACACGCCGGCCTGAGCTCGGGTCAGTGGAAATACCGAGGTCGACGGGCCGATCGAGGACACTGACCATCTCCTGTTCCGTAGGCGAATCCGGTTGCGCCGCAACGCTTCACGCCGCCATGTCGGCGACCGGATCAAGATCGAAGAGTACCAAAGGTTAGGCTAACCGTATATCGTCGTTCCGGTCGGCGCATCTCCGCCGATTCGTCCCACGTCACCGCCATCGAAAGGTGAGCGCTCATGCCTGCACCGGTCGTCGCAGCGATCACCCCACACCGTGCCGGACCCGTCGCCGTGAACCCGTTCGTACTGTCCCGGCCCCAGGGAAGCATCCGTGCCGAGGGTGTCCTTCGTCACTTCGACGATGCCGTCGAGGCCGCCGACGCGTTGCGCGCCGGCGACGTCACCGCTCTGACCGGCGCCCTGCCGTTCGATCCCGACACCCCCGCCGCGTTCGTGGAGCCCGGTCTGCTGTGGCGGAGCGACAAGCCGTGGCGCAGCGTCGCCACCGGCGACCTGCCCCACTGCGAGGTGGAGCAACGCCTCCCCGCCGAGGACGAGCACCTCGCCCGCGTCCGGACGGCACTGCACCGGCTGCGGGACGACGCCGATCCGCTCCGAAAGGTCGTCCTCGCTCGGATGTTGCGCCTGCGCACGCACGATCGCCTCGACCCCGAGGCTCTGCTCCGGAACCTGGTCGCGGCCGATCCCGCCGGCAACGGCTACTGCGTCGACCTCTCCGCCGCCGGATCCGCCAGCGCCGGGCAGTGGCTGGTCGGATCCAGCCCCGAGGTGCTGATCCGCAAGGAGGGACGGGCGATCAGCTGCCATCCGCTGGCGGGATCGGCACGACGACTCGACGACCCGCTGGCCGACTGGGAATCGGGGCGGACCCTCGGTGAGTCCGCGAAGAACCTCGACGAGCACCGCTACGTCGTCGACGCCATCCGCGACAGGCTCGCGCCCCTGTGCACCGAACTCGACGTCCCGGAGCGCCCGACACTCACCCACACTCCGCAGTTGTGGCATCTCGGGACGCCGATCCGGGGGATGCTCGCCGACACGTCGATGACGGCGCTGGACCTGGCCCTCGCAGTTCATCCCACCCCCGCGATCTGCGGTACGCCCACCCGCGACGCATACGAGACGATCAGCGCACTCGAAGGCGACCGCGGCTTCTACGCCGGCGCGGTCGGGTGGTGCGACGAGCGCGGCGACGGTGAGTGGATGGTCACGATCCGCTGCGCCCGCATCGACGCCGACGGTACGGGGATCACCGCGTACGCCGGCGGAGGCATCGTCGCCGACTCCGTCCCGGAAGACGAGTTGGCCGAGACCGCAACCAAGTTCACCACCATTCTCGACGCCCTCGGAGTGACCGCATGACCGCACCTCTGTGTCTGGTGACCGGCGCCGGACGGGGCATCGGCCGCACCACCGCCGCCACCCTCGCACAACGCGGATGGCGCGTGGCGGTGCTCGACCGCGACGCCGAGTCCCTCGAGCGGACCGGGGAACTGGTCGGCGTGGCGTGCGTGGCCGCCCACGCCGTCGACATCCGCGACGGCGACGCGGTGGCCGCCGCCGTCGCCACGATCGAATCCCTCCACGGACCACTGACCGGGCTCGCGCACGTCGCCGGAGTACTCGAGACCGGCTCGGTGCTCGACAGCGAACCCGACTCGTGGCAGCGCGTGTTCGACGTCAACGTCACCGGACTCCTCAACGTGGTCCGGTCCGTCGGCAGAGCGATGCGGGCACGCGGGGCCGGGGCGATCGTCGTGGTGGGATCGAACGCGGCGGGAGTACCGCGAACCGGAATGGGCGCGTACGGCGCGTCGAAGGCCGCCGCGACCATGATCGCGCGGGTCACCGGACTCGAGTTGGCGCACCACGGCATCCGGGTCAACGTCGTCGCGCCCGGCTCCACCGACACCGACATGCAGCGCTCCCTCTGGCCCGACCCTGCCGACGACACCGGTGCCCGCGGTGCGATCGAGGGCAGTCTCGCGGATTTCAAGGTGGGAATCCCGCTGGGGCGCATCGCCGCCGCCGAGGATATCGCCGACTCGGTCGAGTTCCTCCTGTCCGAGCGCGCCCGGCACATCACGATGCAGGCACTCTACGTCGACGGCGGCGCGACGCTGCGGGCCTGACACCCGTTGCCGCCCTGCCGCGTTCGCCCATCACCCGAAAGGAGCACGCCGTGAGCACCGCCCTACGGCGCAGTCCACTGGTCCCCGCCACGCCGTATCCCGCCGAGTTCGCGCAGCGCTACCGGGACGCCGGATACTGGACCGACGAGACCTTCGCCCGCTTCCTGCCCGCCCGTGCCGAGCAGTTCGGGGACCGCGTCGCCGTCACCGGCGCGGGTGAGGGCGACGCCGTGCGCACCCTCACGTACCGTCAGCTGAGCGACAACGCCGACGTCCTCGCCGCGGGTCTGCTGCGACTGGGGGTGCGGGCCGGCGACCGGGTCGTGCTGCAGTTGCCGAACATGCCCGAGTACGTCGAGATGCTGTTCGCGGTCTTCACGATCGGGGCCCTGCCGGTGTTCGCGCTGCCCGCGCATCGCCGCGCCGAGGTGGGCTACTTCTGCGAGTTCACCGACGCAGCCGCGTACGTGATCGCGGACCGGCACGCCGGGTTCGACTACCGGACGCTGGCGCGGGAGATCGTCGCCGGATCCGAGCGTCCGCCGCTGGTGATCGTCGTCGGCGAGGCCGGAGACGACCCCGGCTTCGTCCCGCTCTCCGAGCTGCGGACCGCCACACCGGACCCGGGTGACCGCGCCGAACCCGCACCGGACGACGTCGCGTTCCTGCAACTGTCGGGCGGAACCACCGGGCGTTCCAAGCTCATCCCCCGCACACACACCGACTACCTGTACTCGGTGCGCGCGTCCGCCGAGATCTGCGGCCTCGACCCCGACACCCGGATGCTCGTGAGCCTGCCTGCCGCACACAACTTCCCGATGAGCTCGCCCGGCATCCTCGGGGTGCTCCACGCGGGCGGGCGCGTGGTGATGGCCCCGGACCCGACGCCGTCGACGTCGTTCGAACTGATCGAGCGCGAGCGGATCACGATCGCGTCGCTCGTCCCGCCCCTCGCGTTGACCTGGATGTCGTCGCCGGCCCGCGCGAAGCACGACCTGTCGAGTCTCGAACTGCTGCAGGTGGGCGGCGCCAAGTTCGGCGCCGAAGCGGCTCGCCGCGTCCGCGACGAACTCGGGTGCCGGCTGCAGCAGGTGTTCGGGATGGCCGAAGGCCTGGTGAACTACACGCGCCATGACGATCCCGACGACGTCGTGGTCACCACGCAGGGCCGGCCGATCAGCCCGGACGACGAGGTGCTCGTGGTGGACGACCACGACAGGCCGGTCGCGGTCGGGGTGGTCGGGCACCTCCTCACCCGCGGCCCGTACACGATCCGCGGCTACTACGCTGCGCCGGAGCACAATCGGGCGTCGTTCACGGAGGACGGGTTCTACCGCACCGGTGACCGGGTGCGCCTCACCGAGACCGGGCACATCGTCGTCGAGGGCCGTGCGAAGGACCAGATCAACCGGGGCGGTGAGAAGGTGGCGGCCGAGGAGGTGGAGAACCACCTGCTCGCGCACCCCGCCGTGCGCGATGTCGCCGTCGTCTCCAAGCCCGACGCCTACCTGGGCGAGCGCACGTTCGCCTTCGTGGTCGGCGAGGGCACCCCGCCGCGCGCCGTCGAACTGCGCGTGTTCCTCCGCGAACGCGGACTGGCCGCCTACAAGATCCCCGACGGCTTCCGGTTCGTCGACGAGTTCCCCGTCACCGGAGTCGGGAAGGTCAGCCGCACCGAGCTGCGACGCGCCCTCGAATCCACGTTCGTCACCGAAACCGCTACCGACAGTTAGGCATCAGATGTCCCTTCCCCGCTCCGTCTCCTACCCGATGCCCACCCAGCTGCCCGACAATCGCGCGTCGTGGCGCATCGACCCGGCCCGCGCGGTGCTGCTGGTCCACGACGCGCAGGAGTACTTCATCCGCGCATTCGACCGCACTGCCGACCCGATCCGCACCATGATCGCGAACGTCGACGCGATCCGCACCGCCTGCCGGGTCGCGGGTGTCCCGATCATGTACACCGCGCAGCCCGGCGACCAGGATCCCGAGCACCGGGCGTTGCTCACCGATTTCTGGGGCCCGGGCCTGTCCTCCGACCCCGCCGAGACCGCGATCATCGCCGACCTCGCGCCGGAGCCGGACGACGTCCTGCTCACCAAGTGGCGCTACAGCGCGTTCGCCAGAACCGATCTGCGGCAGCGGCTGTCGGACCTCGGCCGGGACCAACTGATCGTGACCGGCGTGTATGCCCACATCGGCTGCCTCACCACCGCGCTCGACGGCTTCATGCAGGACGTCGAGATGTTCCTCGTCGCGGACGGACTGGCCGACTTCTCGGAGGCCGAGCATCGACAGGCTCTCGACTACGCCGCGGCGCGCTGCGCCGTGGTGACCCCGACCGCGCACGTGCTGTCCGGGATGGCGACGGCGGGGGTTCTCGCCGGCTGATCGCCCATACCGCAAGGGCACCGATCGCGAAGGCCGCCGACGAGCCGGTGGGCGAGCAGCCGACCGGCTCAGACGGCGCCGGCCGTGTCGAGCACCCACGCGTACTCGAACGCGACTTCCTTCCACTTCTCGTACCGGCCGCTGACACCGCCGTGCCCGGCGCTCATCTCGGTCTTGAGCAGCAGCGGTGAGTCGCCCGTCTTCGTCGCGCGCAGCGCCGCAACCCACTTCGCGGGTTCGACGTAGAGCACGCGAGTGTCGTTGATGCTGGTGATCGCGAGGATAGCCGGGTAGTCCTTGGCCTCGACGTTCTCGTACGGGCTGTAGGAGCGCATGTACTCGTACACCTGCGGGTCCTCGAGCGGGTTGCCCCACTCGTCCCACTCGATCACCGTCAGCGGCAGATCCGGGTCGAGGATCGACGTGAGCGGATCGACGAACGGCACATTCGCGAGGATGCCCGCGAACAGTTCGGGGGCCAGGTTCGCGACCGCGCCCATCAGCAGACCGCCCGCACTGCCGCCGTCGGCCACCAACTGCCCCGGTGTCGTCCGCCCCTCGGCGATGAGATGCCTTGCGCACGCGACGAAATCGGTGAAGGTGTTCTTCTTGGTGAGCGTCTTGCCGTTCTCGTACCAGTGCCGCCCCATCTCGCCGCCGCCGCGGACGTGGGCGACGACGAAGACCATGCCGCGGTCGAGCAGCGAGAGCCGCGCCACCGAGAACGCCGGGTCCATGCTGGCCTCGTACGAGCCGTACCCGTACAGCAGCGTCGGGGCCGGGTCGCCGCCGATCCCCTTGCGCCGCACGATCGAGAGCGGGATGCGGGTGCCGTCGTCGGCGACCGCCCACTCGCGGTGCTGCTCGTATTCCGCCGGATCGAAGCCGCCGAGCACCGGCTGCGACTTGCGCAGCAGCAGTTCGCCGGTCGCGAGCCGGTAGTCGTACACCCGAGAGGGCGTGATGAACGACGTGTAACCGATCCGCAGTGTCGGCTGCTCCCACTCCGGGTTGGAGCCGAGGCCGACCGAGAACAGTTCCTCGTCGAACTCCATCTCGGTGAGCTCGCCGTACCCCTCGGGGGTGAGCGGCCAGATCGCCAGCCGGGTCAGCACGTCGCGCCGGTAGCTGAGCACGAGATGGTCGGAGAACGTGTCGATGTCCTCGAGCCGAACGTCATGGCGATGCGGGACAAGGATTTCCATCGCCGCCGGATCCGTGACGGGCGCCTGCGCGAGCACGAAGTTCTCGGCCTTCTCGCCGTCGACCACGTCGTTGTGGAGGATCAGGAAGCGGTCCTCGCCGGCGATCACTGCGTGCTCGGCCGAGTACTCGACGCCCTCGCGGCGCGGCAGGATCACCCGGAACTCGCCCTCGGGGTCAGCCGACTCGAGGATCCAGCCCTCGGTGGTGACCTTGGAGCCGAGCCAGATCATCAGGTACTTCTCGCTGCGCGTCGAGCCGACCGCCACCCAGTAGCGGTCGTCCGGCTCGTGGAAGACCTGGACGTCCTCGGCCTGCCCGGTGCCCAGCTTGTGCCGCCACACCGTGTCCGGCCGCCACGACTCGTCGACCGTCAGGTAGAAGATGTGCCGATGGTCGATCGCCCACGTCGCACCCGGCGCGGTGTTCGGGATCTCGTCGGGCAGCAGCTCGCCGGTCTCGAGGTTCTTGAACCGCAGCGTGTACCGCTCGTCGCCGATCACGTCCACCGAGTACGCGAGCAGCGTGCCGTCGTGACTGAGCGAGAACGCGCCCACCGAGAAGAAGTCGTGTCCCTCGGCCTCGGCGTTGCCGTCGAGGAGCACCTGCTCGCCCTCGATCGCCGTGTCGGTGGACAGCTCCGGCGGTGTCCAGTCGTCCGGCCCGGCGATGGGGCACCGGCAGTTGACGCCGTACTGCTTGCCCTCGATGGTGCGCGCGTAGTACCACCAGTCACCGAGTCGCGTCGGGACCGACATGTCGGTCTCCTGCGTGCGCGACTTGATCTCCTGGAACACCTTCTCCCGCAAGGGCTCCAAATGCTCGAGTTGCTGCGCGGTGTACGCGTTCTCGGCCTCGAGGTACGCGATGACCTCCGGATCCTCTTTGGCGCGGAGCCATTCGTAATGATCGACGAAGGTGTCCCCGTGATGCGTCCGTTCGAACGGAACCCGCTTGGCGACCGGGGGCGTAGTCGGCGTAGAGGGCACAGTCATCTCAGCCCACCCAGTCCTCGAACGACAGGCCCGAGATGCGCTCGTACGCCTCGATGTAGCGCGCGCGGGTCGCGTCGACGATGTCCTGCGGCAGCGGCGGGGGCGGCGTGTCGGACGCGCGGTCCCAGCCGGACTCCGGGCCGGTGAGCCAGTTCCGTACGAACTGCTTGTCGAAGCTGGGCTGCACCTTGCCGGGCTCGTAGCCGTCGGCCGGCCAGTAGCGCGACGAGTCGGGCGTCAGCACCTCGTCGGCGAGCACCAGGTTGCCTTCGGCGTCGAGACCGAATTCGAATTTGGTATCGGCGAGGATGATCCCCCGGTCCCGCGCGAAGCTGGCGGCCCGGAAGTAGATGTCGAGGGTGTCGTCGCGCAGCTTGACCGCGAGGTCCTGGCCCACCTTGTCGACGACGGTCGCGAAGTCGATGTTCTCGTCGTGGTCGCCCAGTTCGGCCTTGCTGGCCGGCGTGAAGATCGGCTCGGGAAGCTGACTGGCCTCGACCAGGCCCTCGGGCAGCGCGACGCCGCACACCGCGCCGGTGCTGTTGTAGTCCGCCAGACCCGACCCGCTGAGGTAGCCGCGGGCGACGCACTCGACCGGGAGCATGTTCAGCTTGCGCACGACCAGCGCGCGGCCGAGCACCTCTTCGGGGATGCGCTCGTCGAGCGGGTCTCCGGCGAGGTGGTTGGTGCCGCCGAGCTTCTCAAAGAAGAAGACACTCATTGCGGTGAGCACGCGGCCCTTGTCCGGGATGGGCGTGCTCAGCACGTGGTCGTAGGCCGAGATCCGGTCACTGGCGACCAGCAGCAGGTGCTCGTCGTCGATCGTGTACAGATCGCGGACCTTGCCGCCGGCCAGGTGGGTGTAGGACTCGAGTGAAGGACGCACGTCCCCAACCCTATCGGTCGCCCGGATCGGCGCATCTCGCCACACGCGTCTGCCCCGATCTGTCCGCAGAACCCCGCTTCTCATGATCAACTCCCCTCCCCCTTCCCGCGTTTTGCGCACTTATCGCACGAATTCGGTCCCCGAATGCGCGATAAGTGCGCAAAACGCGAGGGCGGGGGGCGCCGGGGTAGGTGGGGGCGCCGGGGTAAGCGGGCGGGTGGAAACGGACGGGAATAGGAACCGGCCGGAGATCGTTAGCCTTGTTTCGGACTTGACTATCGATCGGCGGGAGAGTGATGGCGACCGAGACCGCCTCGAGGGCATCGGTGGGACTACGGTCGGAGCGCGGCCCGATCCTGCTGTCGCTGATGCTCGCCACGTCACTGGTCGCGCTCGACAGCACGATCATCGCGACCGCCGTCCTGACGATCGTCGGGGACCTCGGCGGCTTCACCCAGTTCCCGTGGCTCTTCTCCGTCTATCTGCTGGCGCAGGCCGTGTCGGTGCCGATCTACGGCAAGTTGGCCGACGTCTTCGGACGCAAACCGATCATGCTGTTCGGCATCGCGGTGTTCGCGATCGGATCGCTGCTGTGCGGCGTGGCCTGGAGCATGCCCGCGCTGATCGTGTTCCGGGCGGTCCAGGGCCTGGGCGCCGGCGCGGTGCAGCCGATGAGTCTGACGATCGCCGGTGACATCTATTCCGTCGCGGAGCGCGCCAAGGTCCAGGGTTACATCGCGAGCGTGTGGGGCGTGTCGGCGGTACTCGGCCCGACGCTCGGCGGCGTGTTCTCCGAGTACCTGTCGTGGCGGTGGATCTTCTTGGTGAACCTGCCGCTGTGCGCGATCGCGGCGTGGATGCTGATGCGCAACTTCGCGGAGGAGAAGATCACACGCCGCAGTCGCATCGACTACCCCGGCGCCATCCTCCTCACGGGCGGCGCGGCGCTGATGATCCTGGGACTTCTCGAGGGCGGCCAGGCCTGGGCGTGGGTGTCGCCGGCCGGCATAGGCGTGTTCGTGGCCGGCGCGCTGCTGCTCGTCGCGTTCGTCCTCGTCGAACGACGCGTGGCCGATCCGATCCTGCCGCTGCACATGCTCACCCGCCGGGTGCTGGTCGCGAGCAGCCTGGTGTCGCTGTCCGTCGGCGCGATCCTGATGGGCCTGACGTCGTACGTGCCGACGTTCGTGCAGGGCGTCCTCGGCACGGGCGCCCTCGTCGCAGGCTTCGCGCTCGCGGTCCTCACGATCGGCTGGCCCATCGCCGCGTCGCAGGCGGGACGGCTGTATCTACGCGTCGGGTTCCGGACGACCGCGCTGATCGGCAGCGTCCTCGTGCTCGCCGGGTCGGCGCTGCTCCTGCTGCTCGGCGACGGCTCCCCGGTGTGGCAGGTAGGCGCGACGTGCTTCGTCATCGGCTCCGGCATGGGCCTGATCGCGACGCCGACGCTCATCGCGGCGCAGTCCAGCGTCGACTGGTCCGAGCGCGGCGTCGTCACGTCCACCAACATGTTCGCCCGCTCGATCGGTAGTGCCGTCGGCGTCGCGGTGTTCGGCGCGCTGGTCAACTCCCGTGTCGGAGACACCGCAGAGCCCGACCCGACGGCCCTCTCGGGCGCGATCCATCTCGTGTTCGTCGGCATCCTCGGCATCGCGGTGCTGCTGACGGTGTCGTCGGCGCTGATGCCGCGGGCCGAGAAGGCCCTCGACGGCTGACCGGGCTACGACGGCGTGGCCGAATCCCGTTATCCGATGGCCTTTTCAGGCAAACCACACGGCACCGGCAGTCGATAGGTTGGGGCCTTCCCTGACCGACCTATCGGACGGAGCGCCGTATCCATGCCCGTGATCGAATCGACGAAGACCGACGCCCGCCTCGGAAACTGGAACGGCGACGTCCGCCGCCCGACGTCCGCGCGCACCACACGAGGCATGGACCGTGAATTCGGCACTCTCGTCGATGCCCTGACCCGACGCGGTTTCCTCACCGGCGCGGCCGCGCTCGGCGCCCTGGGCGCACTGTCGGCGTGCTCGACCAGACCGGGGAACAGTGCGACGTCCGACGCGTCGGTCGAGATCGCGGTGGGCGACGAGCGATACCGGCTCCCGCGTGACCCACAGCGTGTCGTGGTGCTCGAGGCCCGAGCCGCGCTCGACTTCGCCCTGCTCGCCGAGTACCCGATCGTCGCCACCAACTGGGACGACAGGTCGCAACTCATGCAGCGAGTGCCCGCCGGGACGGAGCGTCTCGGCGGCACCAACAACGAACCGAACGCCGAGGCGATTCTCGGCTACGAACCGGATCTGCTGGTCGTGGGTCAGGGTTGGTGGGACTACTACCGGGAGCGGGAGCTCCTGGGGACCGACATCGCACCGGTTCTCGTCGTCGACCAGGGGACTCCCGGATCGACGTGGAAGCGAGCGATGACCGAGCAGTTGACGGCACTCGATCGACGCGATGTCGCCGACCGTGTGGTTGCTCGCTACAACGCCGAACTGGCGCAGGCGCGTGCCGCGATGGCCGGGCTTCTCGACGGGAAGACCATCGCGATCGCGGGTGCGGACAAGGGACAACTCTGGCTGCAGAACGACACGTTCGCGGTGTCGGTGGCGCGCGATCTCGGATTGGACGTGCTGACCGATCCCGCGAACGCGTCTGCGGACAACAGGGGAATCACCTTCTACGCGCTCGAACAACTCGACATCTTCGAGCAGGCGGATTTCGTCCTGTTGCAGAATCCCGACGCCGCCGAGGCCCAGTCGCCGACGTGGAAAAGGGTGCGCGCGGTCCGAGACGGTCATGTCGGGCAGCTGCGGTACGACCTCAACAGCGGTCTGGCACTGACCGCGATGGCGCTCGCCGCCGACATCGCGGAGCAGGTCCAGGTAATGCGCTGACGACCCCGGAGGGGTCCGCACCGCCTTCCGCGCCCTCGACCGCCGAACAGCACGAAACCGACAAGGCCGACCATTGCCCGGGCACCGGTCGTCTATTCTTCACGATGTCGTCACGGTGTTCGGGAAGTCCGGTAGAAGCCGGCGCGGTACTCGCCACTGTGGGCAGGTACGTCGACTACTAGGGGTTCGACCCCAGCCACTGGATGCTCACGCATCCGGGAAGGCGTAGTCGGCGGTCATCCCTGCCGAGCCAGGAGACCGGCCGTGACGCATACCTGCACGTTTTCCACGAGTCATGGAAGGCGGGTCGCTTTGCGTACCCCTATCTCTCGCCGAGTCATCTCCACAGCAGCGGTGTCGATCGCCGCAGCCCTCACCCTCACCGCCTGCGGCGGGTCGTCCGACGAGGACGCCGGCACCGCGTCGATCTCCCTGCAGAACTGCGGCCGCACCGTCACTCTCGACGGTCCGGCGGAGCGGGCCGTCACCCTCAACCAGGGCGCCACCGAGTCGGCGCTCGCGATCGGCGCGGAGGGACAGATGGCCGGCACCGCGTACCTCGACGACACCATCGCCGCGCAGTGGCAGGCGGCGTACGCGCAGATCCCGGCGCTGGACGAGAATGACTACCCGAGCCGGGAAGCGCTCCTCGAGACCAAGCCGGACCTGGTGCTGGCGTCGTATTCGAGCGCGTTCGAGGACAAGGCCGTCGGTACCCACGAGTCGTTCGACACTCTGGGCATCGCCACCTACGTCTCGCCGTTCGCCTGCAAGGACAAGTCGACGCGTCCGGCGGTGTCCTGGGACTCGATCGCGACCGAGATCACCGACTACGGCACGCTCTTCGGGCGCGAGGCCGACGCCGACGCCGTCGTCGCGCAGATGCGCCAGACGCTGAGCGGGATCGAGACCACCGCAGCGGCGAACGGCCGCAGCGTCTTCTGGTACGACAGCGGCACCGACACCCCGTACATCGGCGGCAATGCCGGCGGACCGCAGCTCATCATCGACGCGGTCGGCGGCACCAACATCTTCGCCGGCTCCGACGGTGCCTGGCTGGACGGCAGCTGGGAGACCGTGCTGGCGGCGAACCCGGACGTCATCGTTCTCGCCGACGCGTCGTGGGACACGGCCGAGGCGAAGAAGGACTACCTCCGCAACGATCCGTCGCTGAAGGATCTGAAGGCCGTCCGCGACGACGCGTTCGTCGTGGTGCCGTTCTCGGCGAGCACTCCCGGCCCGCGTCTGATCGAGGGGGCAACTCTCGTCGCCGAGCAGCTGGGCGGCGGCCGGGCATGAGCGTGAGCGCCCGGGTTCCCGCCCGGGTACGAACGACGACGGCCACCGGTTGGACGGCGGCACTGGCCGCGCTGCTCGTGGTGAGCTGCGCGGCCGGCGTCGCGATCGGCGCCGCCGACCTCTCGATCGGGACCGTGGTGGAGGCGATCGCCGGACGTCTCGGTGTCGGAGCAGGCACCGACCTGCTGACCACGCACATCGTCGTGGACCTGCGGCTGCCCCGGGTCCTTGCGGCGGCGCTGGTCGGCGCCGGACTCGCGCTGTGCGGCGCGGTGTTGCAGTCGCTCACCGGCAACGCGCTCGCCGACCCCTACCTCCTCGGCATGTCCGGTGGAGCCTCACTCGGCGCGGTACTCGCGCTGACGGCCGGGGTCGGCACGGTCGGTGTGCTCGGCATGAGCGCGGTGTCGGTCGCGGCCTTCGTCGCGGCCCTGGCGAGCCTGCTGGTGGTCTTCCTCATCTCCACCTCCCCCTCCGGCGCGCTCCTGCCCGGCCGCCTCGTGCTGGCCGGCATCGCGGTCGGCCAGTTCGCGGCGGCACTGACCTCCGCGCTGGTGTTCTTCGGGGATCGCGACGCCGCCCACCGCGTGTTGCAGTGGACCCTCGGCTCGTTCGCCGGGGCCCGCTGGTCGGGCCTCGTCACCATCACCGCGGTCGTCGTCGTCACCACCGGCGTGCTGCTCGCGCACGCGCGGGTGCTCGACTCGTTCGCCTTCGGTGCGCGCGCCGCCGCGAGCCTGGGCACCGACGTCGAACGCTCCCGCTGGGTGCTCTACGGGATCGCGTCGCTGTGCACCGCCGCGCTGGTCGCGCAGTCCGGCGTGATCGGGTTCGTCGGGCTGGTCGTCCCGCACGCCGCCCGAATGCTCGTCGGCCCGTTGCACGCTCGGCTGTTGCCCGTCGTCGCACTGGCAGGGGCCGTCCTGCTGGTCTGGGCGGACATCGCCGCGCGGACGGTGATGCCCGGTCGTGAACTACCAATCAGCATCGTCACTGCGGTCGTCGGTGTGCCGGTGTTCGTCCTGTTGCTGCGACGCCGAGGGGCCCGCGCATGAGCCACCACTCCCCCGAGATCCGGGCCGAGGCCGTGACGTGGTCGGTGGACGGCACCACGATCCTCGACGGCGTCAGCTGCCACGCGCCCTCCCGACGGGTCACCGGGCTCATCGGGCCGAACGGCTCCGGGAAGACGTCGCTGCTGTCCGCGATGGCCCGCCTCACCCGCCCCGACTCCGGGCGTGTGATGGTCGGCGACGAACCCGCAGCCGAGATCGACCGCCGCGAGTTCGCCCGCACGGTGGCCCTCGTGGAGCAGCATTCGGCAACCGAACTGGAGTTGACCGTCGAACAGATCGTCGAACTCGGCATGATTCCGCACCGCGGCGGGTGGGCCCGGCCGGCCGCCGCCGGGACGGCCGACATCGTCACCGAGAGCCTGGCGATGGCCGGGATCACCGCCCTGCGACACCGCCTGTGGCAGAGCCTGTCCGGCGGCGAGAAACAGAAGACCCAACTGGCACGGGCGTTTGCGCAACGTCCCTGTGTGGTGCTGCTCGACGAGCCCACCAACCACCTCGACGTCTCCGCGTCGCTCGAACTGCTCGACCTGATTCGCGCGCGCGGCCTCACCACCGTCGCCGCGATGCACGACCTGAACCTCGCCGCCATGTACTGCGATCACCTCGTGGTCCTGGACCGCGGCCGCGTCGTCACCGAGGGCACCCCCGAAAGTGTCCTCACCGAACAGTTGCTCGCCGACGTCTACGGCATCGACGCGATCGTCCAGCCGCATCCACGCACCGGACGCCCCATGGTGGTGTTGTGCGGCACGACCGGCGCCGAAATCGAAAGGCTTTCCTCATGAACGACATTCGTCCGCGTCGCTGGGTGGTCGTCACCGCGCCCACCGATCGCGGCGACGACCCGCGCGACCAGGTCCGCGCCGCACTGCACGCGCTCGGGGAGCGCCATCCCGACACCGTCTTCCGCACCGCGGTGCTCGGCGGGTCGGGGACGTCGGTCACCGGCGCCCTCGACGAGGCCGCCGCGTCCGGGGCCGCCGAGATCGTGGTGGTGAGTGCGCAGACCGTGCTGGACCGCAAGATCGACGCGTGGTTCAGACGGGTCGTCGGACACTGGCTCCGCGAACGTGGGGCAGGGGCACCCGACGTCCGTCTGGCTCCGCCGCTGTCCGACACCGCGAACTACACGGATTTGCTCGACGCCGCGATCAGCGGAGCAACGACACCGGCCCGCACCACCACCGCGCCCCTCACGTCACCGGCATGGGACGAGGTGCCCGGCTTCACCCGACATGTGCTGGTGTGCCGCGGACCGCGGTGTTCGGCGCGCGGCGGCCCGGAAACCGCGGAGGCGCTGGACCACGCGCTCGAGGCGCGCGGGCTTGGTGACGACGACGTCCTCGTCACCCAGACCGGCTGCATGTTCCCGTGTTCGCAGGCACCGGTGGTCGCGGTGTACCCGGACGACACCTGGTACTGCGGGCTCACCGCCGACCGGATCGATCGTCTCGTCGACGAGCACCTCGTCGCGGGTCGTCCGGTCACCGAGTGGCACGGCGCCCGGCGCCGATCTGCGATCCTGGAGGGATGACCTCCCCCGCCCGCGTCACCATCACGTACTGCACCCAGTGCAACTGGCTACTCCGCGCCGGGTGGATGGCCCAGGAGTTGCTGAACACCTTCGGCACGGAACTCGGCGAGGTGGCGATGATCCCCGGTACCGGCGGGATCTTCGAGGTCACCGCCGGCGACACGTTGGTGTGGGATCGCAAGCGCGACGGAGGATTTCCCGACATCGTGACGCTGAAGAAACTGGTGCGCGACGCCGTCGTCCCGGACCGGAATCTCGGGCACGCGGACCGCGCGCGGGGCGACTGAGCGGTGGTCCCGCTCCCCTGGCGGGAGCGGGAAGCCGAGTCAGACCAGTCCGGGAATCAACGCCTTGCGGTCGCCGGGATATTCGACGAACTTGTCCCGGTACCACTTGTGGGTGGCGAGTGCGCGGGGGATCAGGTTGCCGGCGGTGATGAGGAAGATGACCACACCCGCGAGCGACCACGTCAGCAGTGCGAAACCCGCCCACGCGATCAACTCACCGAGATACGCGGGGCTGGAGACGAATCGGAAGCCGCCGCCCATCGGGATGCGGTACTCGGTGGCGCCGGGGTTGTCCTTGTCGCGCAGGTTGCGGACGATCGACTCGGAATTCACCAGTAGTGCGAAACCGGCGAGGTAGACCACCAGTCCGATCAGGAAGCGGGGATCGGTGAGCCACGCGGTGTCGTACTGGTGCATGTAGTCGTGACTGAAGAACGCGCCGTTGAGGTAGCCGTGCATCGACGTCACGATCACGCCCATCGCGATCACCGAGACGTTGAACGTGCTGCGCTTGCCCGGGACCTGACGGATCGACAGCGGGAAGAACCAGCCGCGATTCGCGTAGTGCAGCAGCCACACCGCGGCGAGCACCAGCGACGTGGGCTCTAACCGATTGGGGCCGCTCAGATAGAACACCGCGAAGACGACGGTCGCGGGGATCTCCATGAGCCACCACCCCAGCTTCGGGTTCAGGTTGAAACCGAGGTTGGTGGACGAGAAGCGGCCGTACGAACTCTGGGCGAAGAAACCGCCGACGATCACAAACGCCGCGAAGGCGAATGCGCAGGTCAGGACGGTGTCGTAGACGGTGTTGCCGGTGTACCAGTGCATGGGATTCCTTCGGCGAGCGCGGCCGGTACAGCGCCCTCAATCGGCCACACCCGCCACGAACCAGTAGCAAACTGGAACATGTTCTACCACGCCGGACTCGCGGTGGTCGACACCTTTCTGGACAAGAGTCCATTTGCATGGAACTTGACCGAGACAGAAGTTCCGGCAACTACGCGGCCGACGCCGCGCCGAGTTCGATCACGAGCACGCCGGCGATGATGAGCGCGATGCCCAGTCCCATTCGGGGCGTGAGCGGGTCACGGAAGATCACGCGACCCAGGATCGCAGTCAACGCGACCCCGCACGCGACCCAGATGCCGTACACGACCCCGACCGCCATGCCGCGATCGAGGACGACGGCGATCAGCCCGAACGCGGCAACGTAGGCGGCGGCCGTCGGCAACAACCACCACCGGCGTCGACCACCGTCGGAAGCCTTGAGGCACAACGTTCCTGCGACCTCGACGACGATCGCCGCAACGAGCAGGATCCAAGTCACTGCGCCGACTCCCGACGCTCCGCGCCACCCGCGGCGCGCTCGTCTTCGGCTGCCTGCGCACCCAGCTCGACCACCAGAACCCCCGCGATGACGAGGACGATCCCGAACCCCATGAGCACGGTCAGCGCATCCCCGAAGATGACCGCCGCAGCCACCGCAGTGATCGTGATTCCGCAGGCGCCCCAGATCCCGTACGCGACCCCGACGGCCATGCGCCGCAGAACGGCGGACAGGAACCCGAACGAGGCGACGTAACCCATCACCACCAGCGCGTACCACGAGGGATGGTCGGTGGCCGCGCGTAACGACAACGTCGCAACGACCTCGCAGACGATCGCACCCACCAGCAGCCACCACTTCATGGCGACAAAGTACATCGAGTTCCGCACACAGAGGAACGCATCCCGCACAACAGTCACGCAAGGACAACGCAATGCGTAGCCAATAGAGCACTATCTGTTGACTTTGCGTATCCAAGACCGCATGCTGTTACGCAACGGGTTGTGAGCTGCATTACATGGCCCGGCTGAGCAACAGCGAAAGGACTTGTGACCAGTGATGGTTCAGATGGAAGACGTTCGGACGAAGTACGGGCTGCCGTCGACCGACGAGATGCTCGCCCGACTCGACGCGGGAGAGACCCTTCCGGCGCCCTTCTACTACGCACCCGAGATTCATCGACTCGAACAGGAGAAGATCTTCGCGAAGTCGTGGCAGTACGCGTGCCACGAATCCGCGGTCGCGAAGCCCGGCGACTACGCGGTCACCCGCGCCGGGTCGGTGCCGATCATCGTCACGCACGGCAAGGACGGGCAGCTGCGGGGATTCGTCAACGTGTGCCGGCACCGCCTGCACGCGATCGCGGAGGAGAACGGCAACAAGCCGCTCCTGCAGTGCCCGTACCACGGATGGACGTACGGCCTCGACGGTCGGCTCAAGACGGCACCCCGCTCGCAGCGTGAGCCGAACTTCGACTGCACGACCATCTCGCTCGAGCCCGTCTCGGTCGAGCGCTGGGACCAGTGGGTGTTCGTCAACCCCGACCCCGCCGCAGCCCCACTGTCCACGGTGACTGCCGGGATCCGGGAACGGGCCGCCGAGATCAACACCGATCTGCGCGAGTACGAATTCCAGGTGCGCTACGAGTACGACATGGAGTGCAACTGGAAGCTCTGGGCGGAGAACGCCGTCGAGTGCTACCACTGCCCCACACTGCACAACACCAGCTTCGGCAAGACGTACCACACCAACCCCGACGACTACGCGATCGATTCGGACGCGAACACGATCTGGCACCAGGGCCCCATCAAGTGGCTCCCGTCGGGCGTCGACCCCGCCGGACTGGAGGGCTTCCGGTTCGCGTTCACCTTCCCCTCGTCGTTCTTCGCGCTCGACGACTACGTCGGCTTCGTGGGCAGCGTCCAGCCGGTCTCGCCCGAGAAGTGCTGGGCCTTCGTGGACATGTACGCCAAGCCCGGCGCCGACCCGGTGGTCGTGAAGGAATGGCTCGACATGTGGGACCGCACCCTCATCGAGGACAAGCGCGCCACCGACATCCAGCAGATCGGCTACAACTCGGGCCGCGTGCCCGCCGGCCGCCTCCTGCTCGACAGCGAGAGCCCGCTGCAGAGCTTCATGCGCACCGCGGTGACCGCACTGTCGTCCTGACCAGACATTCGAAGGACTCGAGATGGCCACTATCAAGGTTGACCTGAGCAAGTGCCAGGGCTACGCGAACTGCGTGGTGACGTCCCCCGACGCGTTCGACCTCGGAGACGACGGGAAGGTCGTCCTCCTGACCCGGGAGGTCACGCCCGACCAGCTCGCCGAGGTCGAAGAGGGCGTGCGGTCGTGTCCGGCCGCGGCGCTGAGCTTGGAGATGTGAGTCGAATGACGAGCATCGTGATCGCCGGCGCATCCCTCGCCGGCGTCCGCACAGCAGAAGGATTGCGCAACAAGGGATTCGATGGCGCAATCACCCTCGTCGGCGACGAGGCCGACCTCCCCTACGACCGGCCCCCGCTGTCGAAGTCGGCACTGACGAAGGGCGAGTCCGCCGAGACCCTGGCGTTCCACCCCGAGTCCTGGTACCCGGACAACGGGATCGACCTCCGCCTCGGCGAGCGTGCGTTGCACCTCGACCCGCAGCGGGGATCGCTACGGACGACGCTGAGCGAGATCGAGTTCGACGACCTCGTGATCGCCACCGGCGCCCGGCCACGGAATCCGTTCCCGAAGGCCCGCGACGGCGTCTTCACCCTGCGCACGCTCACCGACGCCCACCTCCTGCGGGAGCGGCTGCGCTCGTGCCGCCACCTGGTCGTCATCGGTGGCGGGTTCATCGGACTCGAGGTCGCGGCATCGGCGCGCGCATCGGGTGTCGACGTCACGGTCGTCGAGGTCGCCGAGATCCCCCTCTCCCGGAATCTCGGCGCCTCGGTCGCGCCGATTCTCGGCGATCTTGCTCGGGACCACGGGGTCCGTCTCATCTGCGGACGATCCGTGGCGGACCTCGAAGGAACCGACCGGATCGAACGAGTCGTTCTCGACGACGGCCAGGCGATCGACGCCGATCTCGTCCTGGTCGGTGTCGGCGCGGTGCCGAACGTCGAGTGGCTGGACGGGTCCGGCCTGGACACCTCCGCGGCCGGCGTGCACTGCGATCCGACCGGGCGCGCCGGCCACCGGGTATGGGCCGTCGGCGACGCCGCGTGCTGGGCGGACGCCAACGGCGTCCTGCACCGCCACGAACACTGGACATCCGCGACGGAGCAGGCCAGGATCGTGGCTCACAATCTCATCGAGGACGAGAAGCGGACTCTCGATTCCGTCGGCTACGTGTGGTCGGACCAGTTCGGGCGTCGAATCGACATCATCGGCGACACCACAGGTGACGCCACCGTGCGGTTCCTCTCCCGAACGCCCGGCCATCTCGCGGCCCTCTACTCGCGCGACGGCAGACTCGTCGGCGCCTGCATCGTCGGTCAGCCCCGCCTGATGATCAAGTGCCGCAAATGGATCGCAGACCGAACCGAAATCGGGAGCATTCCCGAATGGCAGGACGCCACCGCCTGAAGCCCCAGGCAGCGACTGCCCCCGAAACCGACCGACACGGCACCAGCAACTCTGGAGGGAAATCCAGTGAGTTCAGCTGATTTACCACGGCCACCACAGAGCGGCCACGAACCTGCCCATGCGGCAGCCCACAGCGAGTCCATGGTCCGCACGCTCACCTGGCGTGACGGCATGGTCTTCGCTCTGAACATGCCGATCGGCCTGTTCCTCACTCTCGGATACACCGTCGGCGCCATCGGTGGATGGACCGCCATCGCGATCTGGGGAGTCGCGTGCACCCTGGCGTTCCTCCAGAGCCATCTCTTCGCGGAGATGGCCGCGATGTTCCCCAACAAATCCGGCGGCATCTCCGTCTACGCCTACGAAGGCTGGAAGCGTCACTTCGCACCCCTCGGCGCCATCGCAGCGTTCGGCTACTGGATGGGTTGGTCCCTGTCCCTGTCCGTCGAGGGCGTCGTGCTCGGCACACTCATCGAGCAGGCGTTCTTCCCCGACAACGACATCGCCGTACGACTTCCGATCGGCCACGAACTCGGGCTCCCCTATCTGATCGCGATCGGCGCGATCGTCACCGCGTGGGCCCTCAACTACTTCGGCGTCAAGATCGCCGCCGGCGTCGCGCGGGTCACCGGTGCCCTGCTCGTCATCGGACTGGTGGTCCTCGTCGTCGGGCCGTTCGTGTCCTCCGGAGCCGACTTCGACATGAGTCGAATCACGTGGAGCGGCGCCAGTTCCCCCCTGGACTGGAAGATCATCGTCGTCTGGTTCTACATCACCGCGTGGACGACGTACGGCACGGAGGTGTGCGCCAGCTTCGCGGCCGAGTACAAGGATCCGGTCAAGGACACGTCGCGGGCGCTTCGCGCTTCGGCGGCGATGATCCTCGGCATCTACCTCGTGGTTCCCTACGTCGTGGTCGGCGCGCTCGGCGAGGAGACCATCGGGGCCAACCCCGTGAACTACATCGGCCTGGCCTTCGACAAGATCCTGGGCAGCTACTCGTGGCTCGGCCAGCTACCGATCATGGCCGCGTTCATCATCGCCATGATGACCGCGACCGCCGACGGCGGACGATCGCTCTACGGGATCTCCCGCTCGGGCGGGACGATCAAGCAACTCGGCGTACTCAACCGATACGGGGTGCCCGGACGGGCCCTCACCACTGACATGATGATCAACGTCGTCGTGCTGATCGTGCTCGGCGAGCCGATCGCGATCCTGCTGGCGAGCAACCTCGGTTACCTCACCGCCGTGACCCTCGCGGTCGGCGCGTTCGTACTGCTGCGCCGGGACCGCCCCGACATCCCCCGGCCGATCCGGCTGGCACGGCCGTGGATCCCGATCGCGTGCATCCTGTTCGCGATCAACGCGTTCGCGATCGGCGTCGGCATCCTCAACCCCGGCCTGACCGGCTATGGCGGATTGAGCGAAACCATCACCGGCATAGGCATTCTCATGATCGCCTGCGTGCTCTGGTACTACCGGCAGCGCGTCCAGGACAAGACCTCCATCGAATGGCGCGTCCGAGGCGACGACCATCCCGACCCCACCGATCCGGATCCGGATCCGGCCGACGGCGCAACCGTTCAGACCGATTGCGCCGAACTACCCACCGAGACCAGGAGCTGACATGAAGGCAGTCCGCGTACACGAATACGACCAGCAGCCGACGCTCGACGAGGTGCCCGCGCCGACCCTGCAGGGCCCGCACGACGTCATCGTCCGCGTCGAGGGCGCCGGTGTGTGCCGAACCGATCTGCACATCATCGAAGGCCAGTGGCAGAACAAGAGCGGCGTTCGGCTCCCGTACACGATCGGCCACGAGAACGCCGGCACGGTGACCGAGATCGGCTCCGCCGTCACCAACGTCGCGGTCGGCGACAAGGTCATCCTCCACCCGCTCGCCACCTGCGGCCTGTGCCACGCCTGCCGGAGCGGCGACGACGTGCACTGCACCGCTTCCGACTTCCCCGGCATCGACGCCGAGGGCGGCATGGCGGAATACCTGCGAACGTCCGCGCGCAGTGTGGTCAAGCTCGACCCGTCGCTCGCACCGGCCGACGTCGCGGCGCTCGCCGATGCCGGGCTGACCGCGTACCACGCGGCCCGCAAGGCCGCCGAGATCCTGCGCCCGGGACAGACCGTCGCGGTCATCGGCGCCGGCGGGCTCGGCCACATCGGCATCCAGGTTCTGAAGGCACTCACCGCGGCACGCATCGTCGTCGTCGACCAGTCGCCCGCCGCCCTGCAGCTGGCCGAGGAGATCGGCGCCGACGTCACCGTCGTCGCCGACGGCACCGAGGCCGAGCGGGTGCTCGAACTGACGGGCGGAGCGGGCGCCGAGGCGGTGCTGGACTTCGTCGGCGAGGGCACCGCGATCGCTGCGGGCGTCGCGATGCTGCGCCGCGCGGGCTCGTACTACGTCATCGGCTACGGCGGCAACCTCGACATCCCGACGATCGACGTGATCAGCACCGAGATCAACTTCGTCGGCAACCTGGTCGGCACCTACAACGATCTGGTGGAGCTCATGGCGCTCGCCGCCGAGGGCCGGGTACACCTGCACACCGTCAAGTACCCGTTCTCGGATTTCGCCAAGGCGCTCGACGACCTGCACCACGGAAGGGTGCGCGGACGTGCGGTTCTGGTTCCGGACGCGGACTTCGCGCCGACCGCGTGAGGATTACGGAACATGTCGACGCGAGTCGCCGACCATGACGATTGCGTAGCACATAGACTGATCCGGTGCGCAAGATGACGATCACGGGGAGTGCGGAGTCCATGGGAGGATCCGAGATCTCGGTCGAGGGCCTCGACGACATCGACCGTGGCATCCTGCGCCTGCTGCAGGGCGACGGCCGCATGCCCTACCGCCAGATCGCACGCGAACTCGGTGTCTCCGAAGGCACTGTGCGGATCAGGACAGGCCGGATGCAGGAGTCCGGTGTGCTCAACATCGTCGCCATCGCCGACCCGTTCCGACTCGGTTACCGCGTTCTCGCCTTCCTCCTCGTCCGGGTCGAACCCGGCCACCACGATCATGTGGTCGCCGAGTTCACCGCCTGGGAGGAAGCAACCTACGTGTCCACGTGCATCGGGCACGCGGACGTGTACGTACAGCTGGTCTGCCGCGACAACGATCACCTGAACGATCTGCTGCACAAGCGGATCCCGGAGATCGGCGGCGTCCGCGAGTTCGAGACCTTCATGGAACTGAAGATGCACAAGGTCTCGTACGAGTACTCGCCGTCCTGACGACCGGCAGCTCTTCGCACAACACCATCCCACCACGGTAGGTCGGGGCCCATCGACGGACCTCGGCTCCGTTCGCCATACCTCCCACCCCGGTCCGCACCCTCGTGCGCACCGGTATTCGATCGAACCATCAGAACGAGGTAGTACCCCGATGATCTTCATCGTCGTCAAGTTCAAGGTCCTCCCCGAACATCAGGAGAACTGGCTCTCCATCACGAAGGACTTCACCGACGCCACCCGCTCGGAGACCGGAAACCTCTGGTACGAGTGGTCACGCAGCGTCGACGACCCGTCCGAGTACGTGCTCGTGGAGGCCTTCCGCGACGCGGAGGCGGGCGCGGAGCACGTCGCCGCGGACCATTTCCGTCGCGGCCTCGAATCCATGCGTCCCGCGCTGAGCGAGACCCCCCGAATCATCAACACCGAGGTTCCCGGAACCGAGTGGTCACGGATGGGCGAACTGGAGATCGCGCAGTGACCACGACAGCACGAGAATTGGAGCAGGGCATGACAGGTCGGGTCGCCGGCAAGGTTGCATTCATCACGGGCGCCGCTCGCGGGCAGGGCCGCAGTCACGCGGTTCGACTCGCGCAGGAGGGCGCCGACATCATCGCCGTCGACGTCTGCGGCGACGTGGGACGCACGTCGGACTTCTACGCACCGGCCACGGACGAGGATCTCGCCGAGACCGTGCGACTGGTCGAGAAGGAGGGGCGTCGAATCGTGGCCTACAAGGCCGACGTTCGCGACTACGACGCCCTCGAAGCCGGACTGACTGCGGCAGTGGAGGAGTTGGGGCGGCTCGACATCGTCGCGGCGAACGCCGGCATCTTCCAGTTCGGCGACGACGTCCAGGACATCCGCGTCGGCGACTGGGCGGACGTCATCGACGTGAACGTCACCGGCGTGTTCAACACCTGCAAAGCCGCTGTGCCACACCTGATCCGGGGCGGACGCGGCGGAACGGTCGTGATCACGTCGTCGGACGCCGGGACGAAGGGCTTCGCACGGTTCGGCCATTATGTGACGTCGAAGCACGGCGTCATCGGGCTCATGAAGTCGCTGACGATGGAACTGGCGCCGCATTCGATCCGCGTCAACGTCGTCTCCCCGACCAACTGCAACACCGACATGATCCAGAACGACGCGGTGTGGCGCCTGTTCCGGCCGGATCGCGAGAACCCCACCGCGGACGAGTTCGCCGAGGCGTCGTCGACTCTGCTGGCGCTGCCCGCACCGTGGGTGGAACCGGTGGATGTGTCGAACGCAGTCCTCTTCCTCGCGTCCGACGAGGCCCGTTTCATCACCGGAGTGAATCTGCCGGTGGACGGCGGTTCGGCAGCGATCTGACGCGCGGGTGTGGGCGCATCACCGGATAAATGGTGGTGGTGCGCCCACCCTGGCACGAGTTTCCCGCGGACCGATTCCCCTCCAGGAAGGATTCACTCCGGCCGTGACCGCACATCGCGACGTCATCCCCGCAGTTCGACGTATATCCGACGCGACCTGGCAGGCCTCGGCTCGATGTCGCGCGTCTGCAACCGACATGTTCTTCCCGCAGCGGACGCGCACCTGGGGAGAACGGATCCGTCTGGAGCAGGCTGCGAAGAAGATCTGCGAACGATGTCCGGTCCTCGTCGAGTGCCGAACATACGCGCTCGAGCACGAGGAACGGCACGGAGTGTGGGGCGGGCTCACCGAATCCGAGCGCCGGTCTCGCTTTGCTACCGGCCGTTCTGCAACGCAGAAGCAGAACCACTGATCAACGATTTCCGACGCGTGACGAGCGAGGAGCGAGACCATGGACGCCGACGACGACCACATCATCACGTTCGCAGTGCGGTGGCAGCCGTACGGTGGCCCCCGGCGGGAGGACATCTTCGTGACGTTCGGCATCACGCCCCGAGAGTTCGACGAGCGACTCCGGAAGGTCTGCCTGCGCAGGTTCGGGCACCCCTCGATTCCGCGTCCGGTCGGCCGGAGCCTTTCGTAGCGACCTCAGTCCGGGCGCGGACCGAAGGTGTCGAGCATGACGATCGGGCCGTCCCCACCGCGCGTGTGCGCATCGATCTCGAGCAGGCCGGCGAACGCCTTGGCGGTATAGACGGGGTCGAGCGGGATGCCGAATTCGTGCCCGACACGTTGCGCGGCCCGCCCTTCCGCGGTGGCGTATCCGTAACCGGGGCCGAGGTATTCGCGCGTCACGGTCAGCGGCGCCGAACGCAGGTCGATGTCGCCGAGGTCGGCACCGCGTTGCCGCAGTAACGATTCGGAGCGTCCCGCCAGATCCCGGATCTCACGCTGCCCCAACGGCAGGGTGTCGTTGACGACCACCGCGACGACGCCGGTTCGCAGACCGGCGAGCCGTAGCCCGAGGAGCAGTCCGGCGACGGTGCCGCCGGAGCCGACGGGCGCGACGATGTGCGCCGGTTCGGGGATCTCGCCGGCGTCGACCTGGGCTGCCAGTTCCAGCGCGGCCTCGACGTAGCCGAGCGCGCCGATCGGCGAGGAGCCGCCCGGCGGCAGGTAGTAGGGCAGCCGGCCGCCTTTCATGTGTCGAACCATGAGCCACGGCGCGACCGCGAAGGTGCGGGCCTTGGTGCGGGTGAAGTGCAGGGCGGCACCGGAACGCTGCAGCCGAGCGAGTTGAGCACGGACGTGGTCGTCGACCGGCTGGTCGATCAGCGCCAGCGCGGTCTCGATCCCGAACTGGCCGGCGTACAACGCGGTCGCGAGACCCCAGTTGGTCCCGAGACCGCCGACGGTGATGATGCGCTTCGACTTCCGCGCCAGGACGTCGGGGATGATCCACTCGAGTTTGCGAACCTTGTTGCCGCCCCACCCACCGGAGCCGAAGCGGCTGTCGTCCTTGAGCCAGATCCGGTCCCCGATGCCGAGTCCCTCGAGTTTGCGCACGGGTGTCGGCGACGTCCCCAGCCGCACGTGCGGAAGGGATTTCGCCAGTTCCGGAAAACGCTGATGCAGGTATGGAGAGGCCGTCGTCACGTCAGGCATCGGCAGCGCCCAGCCGTCCGCGGATCGATCCCGCGAGATAGTCGAGGTCCGGTCGCGGCGGCACGGTCGGGCGACCGCGCAGACCGAATCCGTCACCCGCCGTCCGGGGAACGACGTGAAGATGCACGTGGAACACCTCCTGACCAGCTACCACTCCGTCAGCGAGGAAGAAGTTCACCCCCTCCGCACCCACCGTACTTGCCCGCAGTGCGCCTGCGATCCGTTGCCCCACACGGAACAAGCGCGCCCCGTCCTCGGGATCCAACTCGGCGAGGCCCGCCGCATGCGTCTTCGGTACCACCAGCAGATGGCCGGGGGTGAAAGGACGAATGTCCATGAACGCGGTCGTGTGCTCGTCCTCGTACACGAGACTCGATTCCGCCTTGCCGGCGACGATGGCGCAGAAGACGCAGTGGCTCATGCTCGTCGATGTTATGTGGCGAACGCCGGCGCGACGAAGTGCCGCACCATATGTCGTTCCGTGTCGCCGTCGGCTCCCGGCCACGCCAACAGCGTGAGGACCACCCGGACGATCCACTCACCCGCCAGGTCGTCGGCCACGGCACCTGTGAGCGTCGTCGCGAACCGAGCCAGATCCGGGGACGACGCGAGGTAGCCGTTCGCCGCCCCGGTCCGGTTGTGCGCGAACCAGTACGAGAGCGCCGGGTCCGCACGCACCGCCGCCACGGACGTGAGGATCGCCTCGACCACTCGATCGGCACCGTCGAGGTGAGCCACCGCGCACGCCACGTCCTCGGCGACCGACGCTGCGGCCGAGGACACCACGGCTGCGACGATCGCGGGCTTACCGCCCACGTACCGGTACAGCGTCGCCCGTGAACATCCCGCGCGCTCGGCGACGTCCAGGACCCCGACCCGATCGAATCCGCGTTCGAGGAACAGGTCCGTCGCGGCCGCAGTGATCCGTGCGACCGCAACCTCCCGCCGGTTCCCACCGGCCAGCCAGTCGTCCGTTCGCGCCATGCGCCCCTCCGATCACCGATGACTTGCGGTCTCATTGTGAGACAGAGAGGCAGTTTCGTCTACATCGTGGAATTGCCGCCACCTGCGGCGACACCGACGACCGGCCACAGCCTCGAGACAGCCCATTCGCGCACGTCAAAAGGGTTCTCTCAGTTTCCCGGCACCCCTTGACACCGCGTCGCCGCGGGCTGGACGGTGGCATCACCACACCAGGTTCCGACCGCTTGACGGGAGATCATCCGTGACCAGGACACGTATGGACGGGCTCGGCGTCTTCGACCCCGCACACCTCGACGACCCCTACCCGCTGTACGCGACGCTGCGCGAGCGCGACCCCGTCCACCGCGTCCCCGGCACCGACTTCCACCTCGTGTCGTCGTGGGAACTGGTGACCGAGGCACTGGCACGTCCCGAGGACTTCTCGTCGAACCTCACCGGGGTGATGGTGCAGCGAGCCGACGGTCCACCCGTCACGTTCGACATGGACGGCGGCGGTCGCGCGGTCCACGTGCTCGCCACCGCCGACGATCCCTCGCACGCGGTGCACCGCAAACTCGTTCTCGCGCAACTCACCAAGCGGATCCGCACCCTCGGACCCACGGTGCGGGCCTTCGTCGATCAACTCTGGGATGCCGGGTTGCGCGCCGACGACACCTTCGAGTGGGCGCGCGAGATGGCCGACGCACTGCCCCTCGCCCTCGTCGCGAGCCTGATCGGACTGCCGCAGAGCGACGTCCCGCAACTGCTTTCGTGGTCGTACGACAGCACCGAGATGCTCGGCGGGATCGTCACCGAGGGCCGTCTACCGACGCTGGTCGCTTCGGCTGCCGCACTCACCGGCTACCTCCACACCGAATTCACTGCCGCCAAGCGAGATCCGCAGACAGATCTGCTGGGCGCACTGGCCCACGCCTGCAACGAGGGCGATCTCACCGACGACGTCGCCGTCCTCGTCCTGGTGCAACTGGTCGGCGCTGGCGGCGAGTCGACTGCAGGCCTGATCGCCAACGCCACCCGAATCCTCGCGACGAATCAGGAACTGCAGGACCGGCTCCGGCGCGACCCCCAACTGATCGACCCGTTCCTCGACGAGGCACTCCGGCTGGAATCACCGTTCCGCGGGCATCACCGACACGTCGTCACGGACACCACCCTCGGCGGCGTCCGACTGTCCGCCGGGAGCCACCTGCTGCTGCTGTGGGGGGCCGCGAATCGCGATCCGGCGAGGTTCGTGGACCCCGACACCGCCCGCCTGGACCGCCCGAACCTGAAAGGCCACCTCGCGTTCGGCAAGGGTATCCACTTCTGCGTCGGATCGGCGCTGGCCCGGATGGAAGCACTCGCCGCGCTGACGACGCTGCTCGAGCGCACCACGTCGTTCACGATCGCCGACGGCGGAGCCGAATGGGTGCCGAGCCTGTTGGTGCGCCGCCATCGATCGCTGCCACTGGAACTGAACCGCCGCTGACCCAGAAGGATTGGAGTGCGCACCCCCAGCTTCCCGCTCACCGGACAACCACCTTCACGGTCCCGCGCTGCGACCCTACTGTGACCGGCACCACAGTCATGCCAGTGTCACGACAGGAGAACCGGATGAGCGCACGCGTACCCGTCACCCCGATCGACGCGGCGGAGATCACCGCCTACGACCACGAGACCGACGTCCTCGTCATCGGCTACGGCTGCGCCGGTGCGTCGGCCGCACTCGAGGCCGACGCCGCGGGCGCCGACGTGGTCCTGCTCGAGCGACAGAGCGGTGGCGGCGGGTCGTCGGCATTGTCCGGGGGCGAGATGTACCTCGGTGGCGGCACCCCGATCCAGGAGGCGTGCGGCTTCACCGACACCGCCGAGGAGATGGAGAAGTTCCTGCTCGCCGCCCTGGGCCCGGACGCCGACCAGGAGAAGGTGGGACTCTACAGCCGCGAGAGCGTCGCCCACTACCAGTGGCTCGTCGACCACGGCGTCCCCTTCAAGCCGTCGCTGTGGGACTCCCCCACCTGGGTGCCGCCCACCGACGACGGCCTGATGTGGATGGGTGAGAACGCCTATCCGTTCTACGAGATCGCCGAACCGGCGCCCCGTGGGCACCGCGTCACCTCGGACGGTTTCGGCGGCAAGGTTCTGATGGCGGTACTCAGCGAGGCCGTCACCAAGACCGAAATCGGCGTCCACACCGACACCACCGCCCTGCGCCTGATCATGGAGGACGGCCGCGTCGTCGGCGTCGTGGCCCGACACTTCAACGAGACCGTCACCTACCGTGCCCGACGCGGCGTGGTCATCACGACCGGCGGGTTCGCCGACAACAAGGAGATGCTCGCGCAGCACGCGCCGCAGCTGGTGGGTCTGGGCGTCAACAGCGACGGCGGCGACGACGGCCGCGGGATCGTGATGGCGCAGGCCGTCGGCGCAGCGGTCAAGCACATGTCTGCCGGTCAGGTGGGTATCTCGCTGGTGCCCGGAATGATGGTGCGCGGCATGATCGTCAACAGTGTCGGCCAGCGGTTCATCAACGAGGACGTCTACCCCGGCCTGGTCGGGCAGGCGGCACTGTTCAAACACAACCTGAAGGTGTGGGTGATCCTCGACGAGCAGGCGTACGAGGAGGTTCCGGTCGACGAACGCTGGGGCGTGCAGCCGCATTTCGTCGCCGAGACGCTCGAGGAGCTCGAGCGCGAGATCGGCATGCCCGAGGGCGCACTGCAGAACACGGTCGGCGAGTACAACCGCTTCGCCGAGCACGGCGAGGATCCCTACTTCCGCAAGTCGGCGCGCTGGCTGCGTCCGCTGCAGTCGCCGTTCGCGGCCATCGACGTCCAGCGTGGCATGGCGCCGCCGGAGTACGGCGACGGCGGAACCGGCGGTGGCGGCGCCGAGGTGTTCACCATCGGCGGCCTGCGCACCACCGTCGACGGCCGGGTCCTAGACCTCGACGACGACGCGATCCCCGGCCTCTTCGCTGCCGGACGCGCGACGTCGGGCCTGCACTCGTGGGGCTACATCAGCGGCACCTCGCTCGGTGACGGCACCTTCTTCGGCCGTCGGGCCGGCGTCGCGGCCTCGGGCGAGTAGCGACGCGTAGCGGCCGCCGAGCGCGCGCAACTCCTCGTGGGTGCCGCGCTCGGCGACCCGGCCGTGGTCGAGGACCGCGAGCTGATCCGCGTCCCGGATCGTCGAGAGACGGTGCGCGATCGTGATCGTGGTCCGGCCGCGGCTGACGACGTCGAGCGCGGACTGCACGGCCCGCTCGGTCTCGTTGTCGAGCGCGCTGGTGGCCTCGTCGAGCACCAGGATCCGCGGGTCCCGCAACAGGGTCCGCGCGATCGCGATGCGCTGCTTCTCGCCACCGGAGAACCGGTGGCCGCGTGCGCCGACGACGGTGTCGTAGCCGTCGGGCAGCGACGAGATCAGCTCGTGCACCTGCGCGGCCTTCGCCGCATCCTCGATCTCCGCGTCCGACGCGTCCGGCCGGGCGTGCCGCAGGTTTTCCCGGATCGTCGCGTGCAGCAGGTACGTCTCCTGCGAGACGACGCCGACCAGTTCGGACAGCTCCGCGAGCCGGATGTCGCGCAGGTCCACACCGTCGATCGTCACCCGGCCCGACGTCGGGTCGTGCAGACGCGCAACCAGCGATGCCAGCGTGGTCTTGCCGGAGCCGGTTTCGCCCACCAGCGCGAGCGACGACCCGGCGGGCACCTCGAGGGTGACGTCGGCGAGCGCATCGCGGTCGGCATTCTCGTAACGGAACCCGACGTCTTCGAACCGCACCGCACCGTCGACTCGCTCGCGCGGCATCGGTGTGGGGCGTTCGGGATCGTCGATCTCCACCGGCAGATCGAGGTACTGGAAGATCCGGCTGAACAACGCGAGCGAACTCGTCACGGACACACCGACATCGAGCAGGCCCATCAGCGGACGGAACAGCGTGGTCTGCAGCCCGGTGAACGCCACCAGGGTGCCGATCGTCATGCCGCCCGACGTCGCCGGCAGCCCGGCCGCAAGGTACAGCAGCGCGGGGATCGCCGAGAAGATGATGCTCATCGTCGCCATCCGCCAACGTCCGGACAGCTGGGAGCGGACCTCGAGATCGACGAGCCGCGTGGATGTCTCGGAGAAACGCTCGGACAGCGCCGGCCCGGCACCGAGCGTCTTACCGAGCTGCACCCCGCTGATCGACAGCCCCTCCTCGATCTGGGTCTGCATGTCCGCCAGCGCCTTCTGCCGCTGCGCGGTGATCTCGCGCCGCATGAGCGCGACCTTGCGGGTGAGCCAGATCGCGGGCGGCAGCACGATCAACGACAGCAATGATAGCCGCCAACTGAGTACCGCCATCGCGATCGCGGTGCCGATCACCGTCGTGACGTTGGACGCGATCGACGTCGCCGTGGACGTCACGACGGTCTGCATGCCGCCGATGTCGTTGGTGAGCCGGGACTGGACCTCACCGCCGCGGGTGCGGGTGAAGAAGCCGAGCGACTGGCGCTGCAGGTGTGTGAACACCCGCGTCCGCAGGTTGTGCATGATCCGCTGCCCGACGGTCGTCGAGATCCACGTCTGCACCACGCCGAACACCGCCGTCGCGACGGTGATCGCCAGCATCGCGACCACGGCCCACACGAGCAGCGTGACGTTCTGTTCCGGGATCGCCCGGTCGATCACCTCACGCACGAGGAACGGGTTGGCCAGCGAGATCGCCGACGACGCCACGATCAGCGCGACAACCACCGTGATCTGCCACCGGTACGGCGCGAAGAGCGCACCGATCCGGCGCAGGCTGACCGGGGATTCCTCGAGCTGGGCGCGGTCGGCGGGGTCGACCTTGCGGGTTCGCATCGGACCACCGCCGGGTCCGCCGAATGGAAGGCTTGTCATTGCACCACCCCTCTCAGATGTCGGGGCAAGCCTTTACTGAGGTTCCCTCAACATGAGGTAACTGTCAAGTGAGGTAGGCTTCAGCAGCATGACGGACGTATCGGCCGAGCAACTCCGCGACCTCGTGATCTCCACGTCGCGCGGGCTGCGCCGACGCTGGTTCTCGGCCCTCGAACCGTGGGGGCTGTCCCCGCACGAGTTCCGCGCACTGCGTGTGATCGACGGCGAGGCCGGCGGCCGCCCCCGCCTCGGCGACGTCGCCAAGGCCCTGCGCATCGCACCCCGCTCGGCCACCGAGGTGGTGGATCGACTCCAGAAGCGCGACCTCGTCGAACGCGTCGCCGACGACGTGGACCGTCGCGCGGTGTGCGTCCGGCTCACCGACAGCGGTCGCCGGCTTCTGGACGAGATGTCCGCCGCCCGCGACGCCCAGGCCGCCGACTTCTTCGCCGGACTCGACGACCACGACCGCGTCGAGCTGAGCCGGATCCTCGACAAGCTCACCGCCGACGACCGCTGCTGACCCCGGAAACGCCGAACGGGAATCCGCGGCACGCTCGGAGTCCGAGACCGTGCCGGGGATTCCCGTTCGAGACCGACTACTGCGCCAGCGTCGCCTTCACGAAGGCCAGCGCCTGCGGCCAGGAGATCTCCCAGGCCGCTTTGTTCACCGGATCGTCGTGGCGCGCCCGGGCACTGAAGCCGTGCGCGGCACCCGGGTAGGCGTGCACGATGGTCGCGCCGGATTCGCGGGACTGCAGCGCGGCCTGCAGGGCCTGGAAGCTCCCGGTCGACAGGATGGTGTCGGCGCCGGCGTGCAACACCATCACCGGGGCGGCGATCGTCGGGGCCAGCGCGATCGCGTCGAGGTCGTGATTCGCCGCGGCCGGATCCCAGATCGACGGATGGTACGCAACGACATTCGCAAGAGCGGCGTCGCGGGCGCCGAGCAGCAGCGCGAACCGCCCGCCCAGGCACCAGCCGATCACGCCGACCCGGCGTGCGCCGAGTTCGCGGCGCGCGTAGTCGAGCAGCGCACCCATCTCGGCCAGGCACGCCTCGTCGTCGAGTTCGCCCATGAGCTCGAACAGCCGCTCCTTGGCGGTGTCGTCGAGACTCGGTCCGTGCCACGGATCCCACACCAGGGCGGTGACCCCGGATGCGGCGACGTCGTCGGCGTACTCCCGCACCTGCGCGTCGATGCCGTTGATCATCGGCAGCAGCAGCATGACGGTGTCGCTACCGCCCTCGGGCTGCGCGAGGTAGGCGGTCAGGTCACCGACTGCGACGGAACCCGTTGTCACAGAATCGAGCCCGGCGTGTAGCGGGCAGCTTCGGGGTTGGCGTCGACGAGCTTCTGGACCTCGGCGACCACCGAGTCGACCTGTGCACCGGCGGCACCGACGAACGCGGAGCGGTCGGCCAGCGCCTCGTCCAGCGCGGCACGGTCGAGCGGCAGCCGGTCGTCGGCGGCCAGACGATCGAGCAGGTCGGGCTCCTTGCCCTCCTCGCGCATCGCGAGCGCGACGGCGACGGCGTGCTCCTTGATGGCCTCGTGCGCGGTCTCGCGTCCGACACCGGCACGCACCGCGGCCATGAGGACCTTGGTGGTGGCGAGGAACGGCAGGTAGCGGGTGAGCTCGTTCTCGATGACGGCCGGGTAGGCGCCGAACTCGGCGAGCACCGTCAGGAACGTCTCCATCTGGCCGTCGATCGCGAAGAACGCGTCCGGCAGAGCAACGCGGCGGACGACGGAGCAGAACACGTCGCCCTCGTTCCACTGTGCGCCGGCCAGCTCCGACGCCATCGACGCGTAGCCGCGCAGCACCACCTGCAGGCCGTTGACGCGCTCGCACGAGCGGGTGTTCATCTTGTGCGGCATCGCCGACGAGCCCACCTGGCCGGGCTGGAAGCCCTCGGTGACCAGCTCGTGGCCGGCCATCAGGCGGATGGTGTGCGCCATCGACGACGACGCGGCACCCAGCTGGACCAGCGCCGACAGCACGTCGTGGTCGAGCGAGCGCGGGTAGACCTGGCCGACGCTGGTGAACACGTGCGCGAAGCCGAGGTGCTCGGCGACCTTGGCCTCGAGCTGCTCGAGCTTGGCGGCGTCACCGCCCAGGAGGTCGAGCATGTCCTGCGCGGTGCCCATCGGGCCCTTGATGCCGCGCAGCGGGTAGCGATCGATGAGCTCGCGCACACGGGTGAGCCCCACGAGCATCTCGTCGGCGGCGGACGCGAAACGCTTGCCGAGCGTGGTGGCCTGCGCGGCGACGTTGTGGGAGCGGCCGGCCATCACGATGCCGGTGTACTCGGCGGCACGCTCGGCCAGGCGGGCAGCGATCGCGATCCCGTGGTCGTAGACGTGTTCGAGCGAACGGAGCACCTGCAGCTGCTCGACGTTCTCGGTGAGGTCGCGGCTCGTCATGCCCTTGTGGACGTGCTCGTGGCCGGCGAGCGCGTTGAACTCCTCGATGCGCGCCTTCACGTCGTGGCGGGTGACCCGCTCGCGCTCGGCGATCGAGTCGAGATCCACCTGGTGAAGCACGCGCTCGTAGTCGGCGACGGCCTCCTGGGGAACGTCGATCCCGAGCTCGGCCTGCGCCTGCAGCACCGCCAGCCACAGCTGGCGCTCGAGCACGATCTTGTGCTCCGGCGACCACAGCTCCTTCAGGGCGGGGCTGGCGTAACGGTTGGCAAGGACATTCGGGATGCGGCTCACGAGATCTCAGTCTAATGGCGCACCCGAACGCCCTCGTCAGCGCGTGCTCGGCGGCGCGAAGTCGTCGATCAGGTCCGACAGCATCGCCCGCGCCATCCCCCGCGGGTCCGGGTCGACCTCGCTGAGCGCACCCACTACGACGCCGTCGACGACGGCCACCAGCCGACGCAGCTGGGTCTCGCGGACCTCGCGCCCCGAGCGGCGCAACACCTCGGTGAGCAGGTCGTCGAGCTGGGCCCGCAGCCGCAACTGGACCTCGCGCAGTCCGGGATGCCGGGCGGAGGCGACGAACCGCTCGTACCGCGCGATCAGCCGCTCGCGGGCGCCGTCGCCCTCGTCGTCCGGCCCCACCAGCAGGTCGACGATCAGGTCCACCGTGGCTTCGACGCCCCGTCGGCGCTGGGTGACGTCGTCGATACGCTCCCGCATCGCGTCTAGCTCGCGGTTGCCGTTGTGTTCGACGGCGAGGGCGATCAACTCGTCGAGCGACCCGAAGTAGTAGGTGGTCGAGGCGAGTGGAAGCCCGGCCCTCGTAGCGACGGCCCGATGCCGGACGGCGTCGAAGCCACCCTCGAGGAGGAGGTCCGCGGCCGCGGTCACGAGCGCCTGCCGTCGCCGCTCACCTTTGGGTGTGGCGGCAGAGGTCATCCGCCCATGGTGCCAGCCGGCCACCGCCCACCTGGGCGGAATCGGGGGAAGAACGCCCCCTAACGCGGCGCGGGCAACCACCGTTCGAGACGAACCAGGGCATCCCGGATCTCCGCGGTGGCGCCGGCGAACGACATCCGCACGGTGTGGTCGCCGTGCGCGGTGTCGAAGTCGATCCCCGGAGCGAGCGCGAGCCCGGTGTCGGCGAGCAGGCGCGCGCACCACGACGTCGAGTCGTCGGTGAGGTGCGCGATGTCGGCGTACACGTAGAACGCGCCGTCGGCGGGCGCGAGCTCGGTGAGACCGAGCTTCGGCAGCCCTGTGAGCAGCAGTTCCCGGTTGGCGGCGTACCGCTGGACGTGGCCGTCCAGTTCGGCGCGGGACTCGTCGGTGAACGCCGCGACGGCCGCGTACTGCGAGATCGCGGGCGGACAGACGGTCATGTTCGACGAGAGCCGCTGCAGTGCCCGGCGCAGGTGCTCGGGGACCAGCATCCAGCCCAGCCGCCACCCGGTCATCGAGAAGTACTTCGACACCGATCCGATCACCACGGCCTCGCGTGAGGTCTCCCACGCGGACGCGGTCGGCTGGCCCCCGGCGAGTTCGCCCGAGAACTCGATGCCGTGGTAGATCTCGTCCGAGATCAGCAGTGTGTCGTGCTCCTCGCACCAGCGGGCCAGCGCGGCCAGTTCGGCCGGATCGATGACGGTGCCTGTGGGATTCGCGGGGCTCGCGACGATCAGGCCCGCGGGTGGGGTGTCCATCTGCTCGAGCATCGCGACGGTCGGCTGGAAGCGGGTCTCGGGGCCGCAGTCGATCTCGACGACGTTGCAGCCCAAGGCCGTCAACGTGTTCCGGTAGGCGGGGTAACCCGGGCGCGCGACGACGACGGTGTCCCCGACGTCGAACGCGGCGAGGAACAGCAGTGTGAACGCGCCCGACGACCCGGTGGTGACGACGACCTCGTCGGGGTGGACGTCGTAGCCGGAACGGCCGCGGTGGTAGTCGGCGATCGCCCGCCGCAGCGGCTCGATGCCGAACGTCTCGGTGTAGCCGAGCAGATGGTTGTCCAGCGATTCCCGTGCCGCGCGCAGCACCGGCTGCGGCGCCGGCGTCGACGGCTGCCCGGCGGCGAGGGACAGCACGTCACCGTGGGTGCGCTGCCGCTCGTTCGCGGCCTTCCACACGTCCATGACGTGGAAGGCGGGGATGGTCGATCGCTGGGAGTCGCTGCGCACGTCTTCGACGTTAGCGCGCAGATCAGTGCCGCCCGAATCCGGTGCCCACCGCCGCCGCTCTGCAAAACGGCGACGCCGCGCCCCCGGTCGGAGGCGCGGCGTCACGAAGAGTGGAGCGGCAGGTCAGATGGAGATCCGGCCCTCGACCGCGGCCAGACCGATGTCGCTGCGGAAGTGTCCGCCCGGCAACTTCACCTCGGCCAGACGCGCGTACGCGTCCTCGCGGGCCTCGGTCAGGTCGGCGCCGATGCCGACGACGCTCAGCACCCGGCCGCCGGCCGAGACGACGGTGCCGTCCTCGCGGGCGGCGGTGCCGGCGTGCAGGACCTGGTCGGCGTCGGATCCGGTGATGACGTCCCCGGTGCGCGGGGTGGCCGGGTAGTTCTCGGCGGCCAGGACAACGGTCACGGCCGCGCCGTCGCGCCACTGCAGCGGCGGGACCGACGCGAGGGTGCCGGTCGCGGCGGCGTTCAGCACCTCGCCGAGCGGCGACTCGAGCAGCGCCAGGACGGCCTGTGTCTCCGGGTCGCCGAAGCGGCAGTTGAACTCGACGACCGCGGGGCCGCTCTTGCCCATCGCCAGACCCGCGTACAGCAGACCGGTGAAGGGGCAGCCACGCTTGGCCATCTCGACCGCGACGGGCTTGACGACCTCGTCGACGATCTGGGTGACGGCGTCGGCCGGCAGCCACGGCAGCGGCGTGTAGGCGCCCATGCCGCCGGTGTTGGGCCCGGTGTCCCCGTCGCCGACGCGCTTGTGGTCCTGCGCGGGCAGCAGCGGGACCACGGTCTCGCCGTCGACCAGGCAGAACAGGGACACCTCGGGGCCGTCGAGGAACGACTCGAGCAGAACCGGGTGGCCGATCTCGAGGCACTCGGCGGCATGGTCGCGGGCGGCGCTGCGATCGGTGGTGACCACGACGCCCTTACCGGCGGCCAGTCCGTCGTCCTTGACGACCCAATTGGGGCCGAAACGGTCGAGCGCGGCATCGAGGTCGGCCGGGTTGTCGACGACCTCGGCGTGCGCGGTGCGCACGCCGGCGGCGGCCATGACGTCCTTGGCGAACGCCTTGGAGCCCTCGATGCGGGCGGCCTCGGCGGACGGGCCGAAGCACGCGATACCCGCGGCACGGACGGCGTCGGCGACACCCAGGACCAGCGGCACCTCGGGGCCGATGACGACCAGGTCGGCGGCCTGCGACTTCGCGAGATCGACGACGGCGTCGCCGGACGCGACGTCGACCGCATAGGTCTCGGCGATGCGAGCGATGCCGGCGTTGCCGGGGGCACACATCAGCTTGTCGACGCCCGGGTCACGGGCGAGGGCCAACAGGAGGGCATGTTCACGGGCTCCGGAGCCGATCACGAGTACGCGCACGGGTGTCAGCCTACGGGCCGAACCTCGACGCCTCGACCACCCCTACCTCGTCACTCCGGTCGCCTGGCCAGGAACGAGGGACGCGGCGCCGACCCAGAGAAGGGCGCCTGCACCACGTTCTCGACGCTGTTGAACACCACGAACACGTTCGCGCGCGGCATCGGGGAGATGTTGCCGCCCGACGCGTGGAGTGCGTTGCAGTCGAACATCGTCATCGACCCCGCGCCCCCGGTCAGCACCTCGATCCCGTGCCGCTGCCACATGTCGGTGATGACCTCCTCCGACGGCACGCCGACACCGGGCGTCGTGGTGACCAGCGATTCCCGGTAGAAGTCGTCCGGTGTGGCTCCGGCACACTGCACGAAGTACCGCTGCGTGCCGGGCATGATCATCAGCGGCCCGTTGTACGACGTGTTCTCGGTGAGGGCGATCGACGCGCTCACCGCTCGCGGGCGCGGCATGCCGTCCTCCGCGTGCCAGGTCTCGAAGTCCGAGTGCCAGTAGAACGCGCCGCCCTGGAACCCCGGCTTGTAGTTGAGCCGACTCTGATGGATGTAGACGTCCGAGCCGAGGATCTCGCGCGCGATGTCGTAGGCACCGGACGATTCGACGACGCGGCGCACCGCGTCGCTCAGTTCGAGGATCTCGAAGATCGAGCGCACCGCGTCGGAGCCGGCCTCGCGGACGATGCGTTCGTCGTCGCGCAGCGCCGGGTCGCGCTGGATCCGGTCGATCTCCGTCAGACAGATCGCGACGTCGTCCTCGTCGATCACCGCCTCCCGCTGGAGGAATCCCCGTCGGTCGAAATCCGCGTACTCCGGAGTGTCCGGTCGCCCCCAGAACACCGGGTCCGGGCGGTCGATCACTCGGGGCCGACCCGAAACCCGGGTCGTGTACACGTCTTCCACCAATGTCATATGGCAATCACCACCAACCTGTTCACTTCTCACTCTGTCGCGGTAAGCACCCGCCGCATCGATCACATACCACGACGGCGCACCGGATTTCCTGGTGCGCAGCCGCTTTCACCGACTACTGGCGGTAGGACTCCACCTCGTCCACGGGACGCGGAGCGGCCTGCTCCACGTCCTCACCGAATTCGGCACGCGCACGACGCTGCCGCAGCAGGTCCCAGCACTGGTCGAGCCGTTGTTCCAGAAAGGTCAAACGGGCGCCGTCGTCTTCCGACAGCCCCTGACCCTCGGCCCGCGAACGCAATTCTCGTTCCTCACGGACCAGTTCGTCGATGTTGTCGATGATGTCGTGTTCGGTCATGTTGCGCCTCCCACCTCAGGGTAAACCGGATGGGCGAACCTGTCCGGTCACTGCGTGAGGTCGTAGAGGACGACCCCGTCGACGGTCGTCGGCGCGAAGTTGGCCTGCACCCATTCGGAGATCGCCGCCGCCGTGCCCTCGCCGCCGCGGCCGCCCATACCCCCGGCGAGGAAGTAGTGGATCCGCCCGTCCGCGACGAACTGCTGGAACTGCTCGAGCGTCGGCGACGGGTCGCTGCCGTTGAACCCACCGATCGGCATCACCGGGCGCTCGGTCGCCAACTGGTAGCCCGCTGCGCTGTTGGAACCGATCGCCGCAGCCACCCAGGTGTAGTCGTCCGCTCGCTCCCGCAGCAGGGCTGTGAGTTCGTCGCCGGGTTCGCCGGCGTCCAGCAGGCCGCCACCCGCGCCGCCGAATCCGCCGGGCACTACCGGCATCTCGAACGCGCCCTCACCGTTCCCCCGGCCACCGGGTGTCGGAACGCCTTTCCGCTGCTCCCCCGGACCCGGCATGCCGCCCGGACCGCCGCGACCCATCTCGCCCTCGACGCGCGGCCCGGCCGACGGGATCGATCCGGTATGGGCCGTGCCGATCGTGTTCACCGCGTATGCGGCCGGCCCGGCGAGACCCGTGAAGAGCGTCGCCGCGATCACGACGACGACGCCCCGCGTCCGCAGATCGCGCGGCACCACCATCGAGAAGGCCGCGACGGCGCCGACCACCACGACCGCCCACCGCAGCCACGGGACGAAGTCAGGGCTGCGCGCCAGCAGGATCCACGCCGTCGACGCCGTGACGGCGATCGCCGCGAAGGCGACGATCCGAACCCACCACCGGCGCCGGCCGCGCCACAGCGTCACCGCCCCCGCGCCGACGAGCGCCGCGACCGCCGGTGCCAGCGCGACGGTGTAGTACGCGTGGAAGATGCCGGCCATGAAGCTGAACACCAGGCCGGTGACGACGAGCCAGGATCCCCACACCACGAACGAGGCACGCCGGGGGTCGGTTCGCGGAGCCCGCCCACACAGCCCGATCCCGGCCACGAGCAGGACCAGTGCCGCCGGCAGCAGCCACGCGATCTGACCACCCTGCGCCGGCTCGAACAACCGCGTGATCCCCGTGCTCCCCCACATGCCGCCGCCCGCAGCGCCGCCGGGCACGGTGTCGCCACCGGGGAACCCGCCGCGCGGCCCGCCACCCCCGACGCTGCCCCGCTCGTTGCCGCTCAGCCGCCCGAAGCCGTTGTAGCCCAATGTCAGTTCCAGGATCGAGTTGTTCTGCGAGCCGCCGATCCACGGTCGCGAATCGGCCGGCCACAGCTCGACGGTGAGCAGCCACCATCCGGCCGAGACGATCAGCCCGCCGAGAGCCGCGAACAACTGCAGGACCCGCTTGCCGAGCCTCGGTGGCCCGGCGATCAGGTATGTCAGCGCCAACGGCGGCACGACGAGCATCACCTGCAACAGCTTGGTGAGGAACCCGAACCCGACGAACACGCCGGTGAGCACCATCCACCGGGTGCGCCCGTCCTCGACGCCGCGCAACGTCGCCCACACCGCCGCGATCATCAGCAGCACCAACAGCGCATCGGGATTGTCGAACCGGAACATCAACACGGCCACCGGTGTCAGCGCCAGCACCAGGCCGGCGAGCAGGCCCGCCGCGGCTCCGAAGTACCGGCGCACAGTCCCCCACAGCAACGCCACCGACGCGACACCGATCAGCACCTGCGGAACCAGGATGCTCCACGAGTTCAGCCCGAACACCCGCACCGACAACTCCATCACCCACAGCGATGCGGGTGGCTTGTCGACGGTGATCGAGTTCGCGGCGTCCGACGAGCCGAAGAAGAACGCCTTCCACGACACCGATCCCGCCTGCACCGCCGCCGAATAGAAGGCGTTGGCCCATCCGGAGGCGCCGAGGTTCCACAGGTAGGCGACGGCGGTGCCGACGAGCAGCGCAGCCAGCGCCCAGTACTCGCGGGGGCGTTTCGGCGCAGCGGCCGGCTCCGGCGCCGCCACCGGCCGATCGATCGTGACGCTCACCGGGTCACTCCTTTCGCTGCGCCGTCCCGGAAGACCCAGCGCAGTCCGACGAAACGGGACAGTGTGGCAACGAGATTCGCCACGACGAGAACGACGAGTTCGAGGTGTGGGGAGGCGCCCGGCGTGAGCCGGTGCAGAGCGGCCAGGGAGCCACTGGTGATCGCGAGTCCGAAGGCGAACACGACCAGACCCTGCAGTTGGTGCCGCGCAGCGCCACGACGCCCCCGGACCCCGAAGGTGAAGGCCCGGTTGGCCGCGGTGTTCGCGACCGCGGTGACGAGCAGTGCGAGGGCGTTGGCCCACTGCGCCCCGACCGACTCCTGGAACGCGAGATACAGCAGGGCATAGGCCACGGTGCTGGCAACGCCGACGACCGCGAACCGCGCCAGTTGGCCCAGCATCGCCGGCTCCGACCCCGCGGCGAGTTCACGCCGGCCGAGACTGTCCCGTAACGCGGCGAGCGGCAGCGCACCGGTCACCAGCGCGCGCCCCACCCGCACCACGCCGCGCAGGTCCGCGAGGGCGGTCGCCGCGATGTCGACGCGGCTGTCGGGGTCGTCGACCCAGTCGACGGGTACCTCGTGAATGCGCAGGCCGGCACGCTCGGCCAGGACGAGTAGTTCGGTGTCGAAGAACCAGTCGCCGTCCTCGACGAGCGGTAGCAGCGTCTGGGCCACGTCGGCACGGACAGCCTTGAATCCACACTGCGCGTCCGAGAACCGGGCATGCAGCGCGCCCTTCAGGATCAAGTTGTAACTGCGGGAGATGAACTCGCGCTTCGGCCCGCGCACCACCCGGGACGACCGGGCCAGCCGGGACCCGATCGCGACGTCCGAGTGCCCCGACAACAGCGGCGCGACGAGCGGCATCAGCGCGTCCAGGCCGGTGGACAGGTCCACGTCCATGTAGACCAGAACCCGCGCGTCCGAGCGGCCCCACGCCGTTCGCAGCGCGCGCCCGCGCCCCTTCTCGTCGAGATGCAGCACCCGCACGTCGGGGAACTCGGCCGCCAACGCCTGCGCAATGGGCAGAGTGCGATCACTACTGGCGTTGTCCGCGATGGTGATCCGCGCGGTGTACGGCACTTCGGAGGCGAGATAGCCGCGAAGTCGGCGCACACATCCTTCGAGCGCCGCCTGCTCGTTGTACACGGGTACGACGATGTCGAGCGCGGGCGCCGTGGTGATCACCGTGGACGGCTGCACACCCGCCGAGGGCCGGGATTCGATCGTCATGTCCCTCAGGGTGCGGAGCGCGCCTGCGGTCCGGCTGCAACGGAGCTGTGAGCTTCCTGGTAACCCTCGGGTCGGGCACTCCGGATGTCGTACTGGCTACCAAAAACCGTACATACGAATCCTTTCGGACATCAGAAGGGTGCGACCACCCCCGCGATCGGGATACGTCCCGCCACCGCGACCCGGAAGTCCACCATCGCCCGCTGTAGGTGATCGGGGCTGGTGACGACCACCGCACCACTCGCGGCGCGGCCGGCGAGGATCCGGTTCGTGTTGACGGCGTTCTCGACGGTCGAGCGTGAGGTGTTCTCCTCGGTGATCCGGAACGCCGGGATACCGTTCGCGACGAGCCATTGCCGCATCGCCTGTGCCTCGGTGACCCCGGACTGCGGGACGCCGCCGGTGACGATTATCGGCGACAACGGAAAACGTTGCGCCAGTGCGAGTGCGGCCTGGAGACGGGACACCAGCAGTGGGCGCATCGTCCCGTCCGCGTACAGACCGGCACCGAGCACCACGATGTTGGTGGTGAGCGGGTTGAAGGCCAGCATCACGGGGACCTGCGTGGTCAGGGTCTCCATCCGGGTGCACGCGACGATGCGGTCCCGATCCGGGCTCTGGCACCCGCCCGCGACGGACAGCGCCCCGTTGACCAGGGTCGTGACCGACAGCGCGTCGACGACGTCGAGCGACGATTCGGCGGCGGCCTGGCCGGGCAGCGCGATCGCGGCAGCCGCCGCGGCGATCAGGGCGGGAACGATGAGGCGACGGGGACGTAACGAATGTGGCGACACAGCACTCCTCGGTATCGGATCCCCCGACCGAATGTGGAAGTCGCGTATCAGTGTGACCCGCATCACGAGATCGCGTGTGTCGTTCCGTGATACTGCGGGGTCACGACGCGTGTCGCGGTTCGGCGGACGCGCCCCGTGGGCGGAGTACCGGTGGTCGTCGCCGCCACCTATCCTCGCGGTATGCCTTCTGTGTTCAGCGCCATCATCGCCGGAGACCTGCCGGGCCGCTTCGTGTGGGAAGACGAGGACGTCGTCGCGTTCCTCACGATTGCCCCGGTTACGCAGGGCCACACCCTGATCGTGCCGCGCAAGGAGGTGGACCAGTGGCAGGACGTCGACGACGAGCTGTTCGACAAGTGCACCGCGGTGTCCCGCAAGGTGGCCCGCGCCGTCCGTCAGGCGTTCGACGCGCCGCGCGCGGGTTTCCTGATCGCGGGTCTCGAGGTGCCGCACCTGCACATGCACGTGTTCCCCGCCTACAGCATGGGCAACTTCGACATCAGCGGCGCGGACCCCAACCCGTCCCCGGAGTCGATGGACGAGGCGGCCGCCAAGATCAAGTCGGCCCTGCGTGAACTGGGCCACGGCGAGCACGTGTCCGCCTGACCTGTCACCCTCTCGGCAGACGCACCCGGAAGGTCGCCCCGTTCCCGGGTGCGCTGTCGACGTCGACCGTCCCGCCGTGTGCGGCGACGATCGCCGCGACGATCGACAGTCCGAGTCCGCTGCCGCCGCTCGTCCGTGTGCGCGACGCGTCGGCGCGGTAGAACCGCTCGAACACCCGGGCCGCGTCGCCCTCCGCCAGTCCGGGCCCGGTGTCGGCCACCTCGACGACCGCGTCCGCGCCGTCGGTGCCCACCCGCACCGTGACATCGGCCTCCGCCGGGGTGTGATCGAGGGCGTTCCCCACCAGGTTGCCGACCACCTGCCGCAGCCGGGCGTCGTCGCCCAGCACCTCGGCGGGCGCCGAACCGGGCAGTACTTCCAACATGATTCGCCGCTGCGGGGAGCGGGCCCGCGCATCGTGCACGGCGTCCGCCGCGACCGCGAGCAGATCCACGGCGTGCCGTTCGAACGGCCGCTGCGCATCCATACGCGCCAGCAGCAGCAGGTCCTCGACGAGTAGTCCCATCCGCTGCGCTTGATCCTCGATCCGGCTCATCACCATCTCGGGGTCCGGCGCCGCTCCCTGCCGGTACAGCTCCGCGAATCCGCGGATGGTGGCGAGCGGAGTCCGCAGTTCGTGACTGGCATCGGCGACGAAGCGGCGCATGCGCTCCTCGGACCGGCGCGCCGACTCCTCCGATGCCGCGGTCGCGGCGAACGCGGTCTGGATCTGCGCGAGCATCCCGTTGAGCGCGGACGACAGACGTCCCACCTCGGTGCGCTGATCCCACTCGGGAACCCGGCGATGCAGATCTCCGGCCGCGATGTCGGCGGCGATCTCTTCCACCTCCCGCAGCGGACGCAGGCTGCGCCGCACCACGAAGTACGTGGCGAACCCGAGCGCGACGAGCACCACCGCGCCGATCCCGATCTGCAGAACCACCAGGCGCTCGACGGTCGCGTCGATGTCGGTGAGCTTCACCGCCACGGTCGTCGTACCCGAAGGCGTCGCCACCGTCAGCTCGCGCCACCGGATGTCCTCGCCACCCACCGATCCCACCGTCACCGGACCTGGATCGTCGCTGATTTCCGGTGTGGCATTGGTGCTCTCGTCGTTGACCTCGAGCCGCACGGTGCCGTCGGGTTCGGTGGTCCGGACATAGAACGCACTCGGTGGCCGGCTCGGCCCCGGCGCGGACACCGGCGGCAGAGGCCACGGATCACGCGGCTTCGCCCACCCGTGCGCGGCGTCGAACAGTTGCCGGTCGGTGCGTTCGATCAGCGAGGACTGCATCGCCGACGTCACGGCGACACCGGACGCCAGCAGCCCGGCCGCCGCCAGCAGCAGCAGCGCCACGACCAGGGTGACCCGCAGCGGCAATGCGCGCAGACGACTCATCCGTCCGCCTACCGCGGTTCGCGCATCACGTAGCCGACACCGCGCAACGTGTGGATCAGCCGCGGTTCGGTGGTGTCGATCTTGCGGCGCAGGTACGACACGTAGGACTCGACGACACCCACCTCTCCGCCGAAGTCGTAGTTCCACACGTGGTCGAGGATGCGCGGCTTGCTCAGCACGGTGCCGGCGTTGACCATGAAGTAGCGGAGCAGCGTGAACTCGGTGGGCGACAACGACACCGGCTCCCCCGCCTTCCACACCTCGCGGGTGTCGTCGTCCAACTCGAGATCGGCGAAGGTGACGCGGGCCGATTGCTTGTCGTCGGAGTGCCCGGCGCGGCGCAGGATCACGCGCAGCCGGGTCACCACCTCCTCGAGGCTGAACGGCTTCGTGACGTAGTCGTCGGCGCCGATCGTCAGCCCGGTCACCTTGTCCTCCACGGCGTCCCTGGCGGTGAGGAACAGGACGGGTGCGTCGACGCCGTCGGCGCGCAGTCGGCGCAGCATCCCGAACCCGTCCATGCCGGGCATCATCACGTCGAGGATCAGCGCGTCGGGCCGGAAGGCGCGCGCCTTGTCGAGGCCCTCGGCGCCGTTCGTCGCCGTCTCCACCTCGAAGCCCTGGAAGCGAAGACTCACGGACAGCAATTCGACGAGTGAAGGCTCGTCGTCGACGATCAGCACCCGGACCTGCGGCGTTTCACTCACTCCACCAGAATCCCCGATCCACCTGGTCACCGGCTGGACGTTCCCTGGGAGATTCCTGTGAATGGCCCCGAGACACGGTGAGACCGGCCACCACCGGCGGCATCGGTCGGCGAATTCGGTACCCTGGTACCAGTCAGGACGACACCCGGACGAGCACACCGTACCCGGCCAGCGACAAGACGGTGTTGGGAGAGTTGAACCGTCATGGCGTGGATCGTGCTCGTGATTTCCGGTGTGCTCGAAGCCGTCTGGGCGACCGCCCTCGGCAAGTCCGCAGGCTTCAGCCGCCTCACCCCTTCGCTCGTGTTCGGCGTGGGTCTGGTGCTCAGCATGGCCGGGCTGGCGTACGCGATGCGCACCCTGCCGACCGGCACGTCCTATGCGATCTGGGTGGGCATCGGCGCCTCCCTCACCGTCGCGTATGCGATGCTCACCGGCGCCGAGAGCACCTCGATCGTCAAGATCCTACTCATCCTCGGCATCGTCGGCTGCGTGATCGGGCTGAAGGTTCTGCACTAGGCGCTTCGCGCCCGTGCGCCTTTTTGGTAGCCGGGATAGCCGAAAAGGCGCACGGGTGGCGTAGCCGCCTGTTTGACTGTGTGGCGCAGGTTACAGTTATCGAATGAACCTGGTGTCAGCGATCATGTTCCCGGTCCGGGCCGGTCTCGCCGTCACGGACGCGGCACTCGGGGTGGCCGAGACGGCCCTGGCCACGACGCGGCTGGCACTGTCGAGCACCACCGTCACGAGCGTCGGTGCCGCGACTCTGACCAATTCGCATGGGCCACTGCAACTGGTGCAGCAGGTGGCCGCGCTCGCGTCCGACGACAGACCGTTGGGACAGGCGCTGCAGCCCGGCGGGCCGCTCGATCGGCTGCTCGCACCCGGCGGCGTCGTGGACCGCCTCACCTCCGACGGCGGCACCCTCGAGCGGCTGTTCGAGCCCGGCGGGGCGATCGAGCGGGTGCTCGCCCCCGGCGGCCCGTTGGAGCGGGTGTTGGCCGAGGACGGCCCGGTGGATCGGATCCTGTCGCAGGACGGCCCGCTCGAACGTCTGCTCGCGCCGGGCGGGCTGCTCGACCGCCTCACCGCCGAGGACGGCCCGCTCGAGCGTCTCACCGCCGAGGACGGCGCGGTCGAACGGTTGACCAAGAAGGACGGCATCGTCGACAAGGCCCTGGCCGAGAACGGCATCCTCGACACGCTGCTTGCCGAGGACGGCGCCTTCGAGCGTCTGATCGCGGAGGGCGGTCCGCTCGACCAGATCGTCGCGCTGTCCGAGACGCTCACCGCCCTCGCCCCGAACCTGCAGCGGATGAGTGCGAGCATCGACTTGTTGCAGGAGACCGTCGGCGTGCTCAGCGCCGCCGTCGGACCGCTCGGTGATCTGGCCGGACGCCTGCCGGGCCGCTGGCTCAAGAGTGGACGGGGCCCGGACCTACCCCTCGGCCCCGCCGGACAGGTGTGAACCGAAGAACCCGAACACCCGACGCCAGGCGTCCTGCGAGGTCGCGTCGTCGTAGCCCATCCCCGTGACGCGCAGCAGTTGTCCGGTGTAGCGGCCGGTCGCGAGGCGGTTGGCGAAACTGTGCCCGACGCCGGGATAGGTCTGCACGTCGTGTTCGACGCCGAGGCGGGTCAGTGCGGAGTCGAGCTTGCGGCCGGCGCCCCGCAGCATCGGGTCCCGTGCGCCGTAGCTTCCGACGATCGGGCACGACCCGCCGAGCGCCTCCTCGATGTCGCGCGGCAACGGCCCGTAGAACGGCGCCGCCGCGTCGAATCCCTCCGGGGCCAGCACGAGGGCGAATCCGCCGCCCATGCAGAAACCGATGACGCCCACCCGGCCGGTGCAGTCGGGGCGGGCCACCAGCAGGTCGCGGGCGGACAGCAGATCGTCGACGGCCCGGCCGCGGCGCCGGATCAGATCTCGGAACGTCCCGACCACGCACCGGGTGCGTCCGCCACGGGTGTACAGGTCCGGCGTCAGCGTCAGATACCCGTGTGCGGCGACCCGAGCGGTGATGTCGCGGATGTCGCGCCCGATACCGAGCGCATCGTGGACCACCACGACGCCGGGCCACGGGCCGGTTCCGTCCGGTGTCTCGAGGACCGCGTCGATCGGGCCCTGGCCGGTCGGAACACTCACCATCGACATGCTCGAAGACTAGGACCTTTCGTCCCTGTCCCACCCGCCATCGGTAACGATTCGACAGCCTTTCGAGCCCGTTCATTCCGGTTGGGTAACCAAGTCGCCGACGACCGCCCGGGCAGGGTTTTCGTGGCTAGCCTGACGTTGGCGCCGATGTTCCGCGACGGATGCGGCACCGCCGGATATCCAGCGCCGCAGGCGCCGGACGGCCCCAGTACCTGAAAGGGCACGGAAGCAGTCGAATGAACACCATCTCCAACACTCGCCAGACCACCGCGAACGGAATCCGCACCGGATCCATCAGCACCGAAGAGATCAAGTCGCGCATCGCGGCAATGTTCGGAGACGCCCCCGCCGCCCACCAGGAGAAGTGAGGCCGGCCCCTCGTTCAGTCCCGCGCCGGGCGCGCGCGTATATGGGCGCGTTCGCCCTGGCGGCCGAACAACCCCAGGAATTCGACCGGCTCCTCGTCCGCCGACCCGAACCAATGCGGTACGCGAGTGTCGAACTCCGCCGCCTCACCCGGCAGCATCACGATGTCACGTTCCCCGAGGACGAGTCGCAGCTTGCCGTTGAGGACGTAGAGCCACTCGTACCCCTCGTGCACCCGTAGGTCCGGTACCTGCGGGCCGCGTGCCCCGGGGATCACGTGCTTGTACGCCTGAATGCCGCCGGGCCGGCGGGTGAGCGGCACGATCGTCTTTCCGCCCCGCGTGATCGGTTTCAGGTGAATTCGCGGGTCGCCGGTCTCCGGCGCCCCCACCAGTTCGTCGAGTGGCACGCCGTACGCCCTCGCCAGCGGCAACAGCAGTTCCAGATTCGGTTTCCGCTGGCCGGCCTCCAGCCGCGACAGCGTGCTCACCGAGATCCCCGTGTCGGCCGCGAGGTCGGACAGCGTCGTGCCTCGCTGCTGGCGCAGCGCCCGCAGCCGCGGACCCACCGCGTCGAGGATTCGATCCATGTCGTCTGCGTCGTCCATCACCCCAGCTTGCCACTTCGGCAACAAAGGTTGCGGGTTTCGCGACGCCGTCGGCATGGTGGTCACCGAACGAACGACGGGGAGGATCAAGGTGAGCGAACAACTTTCCAACCGGTACGACGTCGTGGTGGTCGGTGGCGGCGCCGCGGGTCTCGAGGGTGCGCTGATGCTCGCGCGCTCGCGACGGTCCGTGCTGGTGATCGACGCCGGCGAGCCGCGCAATGCGCCGGCCGAAGGCGTCCACGGATTCCTGTCCCGGGACGGCATCGCGCCCGCGGACCTGACCCGCCTCGGGGCCGACGAGGTCCGGCGCTACGGCGGCGAGATCGCCGACGGGGCCGTCTCCGACATCCGACGCGTCGACGACGGCTTCTCGCTGGTACTCGCGGACGGCCGCAGCGTCGACGCCCGGCGCGTGCTGGTGACGACCGGCCTCACCGACGAACTGCCGGACGTCCCCGGAGTGCGCGAGCGGTGGGGACGCGACGTCCTGCACTGCCCGTACTGCCACGGCTGGGAGATCAACGACGAACCGGTCGGCGTCCTCGGAACGGGACCGATGAGCGTGCACCAGGCGCTCATGTTCCGACAGTGGACCGACGACGTGACGCTGTTCCTGCACACCGCCCCGCAGCCGACCGACGACGAGCGCGAGCAACTGGCGGCCCGCGGGATCCGAATCGTCACCGGCCGGGTCGCCGAGCTGGTGATCGACGACGACCGCCTCGCGGGGGTACGCCTCGACGACGGCACGGTCGTGGACCGCCGAGCACTGGTGGTGGCGCCGCGGTTCGTCGCCCGCGTCGACGCGCTGACCTCGCTGGGCGTCGAGACCGAACTCGAACCGATGAGCGGTGGGCGGTTCGTACCGTCCGACTGGTCGGGGCTGACGAAGGTGCCCGGACTGTGGGTCGCCGGCAACGTCACCGACGTCAAGGCGCAGGTGCTGGCGGCCGCCGCCGGCGCCGCGACGGCCGCCGTCGCCATCAACAACGACCTCATCGCCGAAGACACCGCACGCGCCGTGGCGGAACGCCGCGCGCAGAACGAGAAGGGACCCCAGAGATGACCGATCTGCCCGAGGTACTGGACCAGGAGTTCTGGAACGAGCGCTACCGCTCGAGCCACCGTCTGTGGAGCGGCAACCCCAACGCGAACCTCGTGAACGAGGCGTCGGAACTGACGCCCGGCACGGCACTCGACGTGGGCTGCGGCGAGGGCGCCGACGCCATCTGGCTGGCCCGCCGTGGCTGGACGGTGCACGGCATCGACCTGTCGAGCGTCGCGATCGAGCGGGCCGCCGAGCACGCTGCCGAAGCCGGCGACGGCATCGCCGACCGGGTGACGTGGGAGGCCGCCGACCTACTCGAATGGGACCCGGGCACCACGCGGTACGACCTGGTGACGTCGCAGTACGTGCACCTTCCGTCGGGCGAGCGGGAGGTCCTCTACACCCGCCTCGCCGAACTGGTCGCCCCCGGCGGCACGCTGCTGATCGTCGGCCATCACCCGTCGGATCTGGAGTCCGGCGTCCCGCGCCCGCCCCGGCCGGAGCTGTTCTTCACGCCCGACGAGGTCGTGGCATTGCTCGACCCACAGAAGTGGACGGTGGACACGGCCGAGTCGGTTTCACGCACCGTCACCCACGACGACCACGAGATGACCATCCACGACAGCGTGGTCCGCGCCCGCCGCACCGCCTGACCCCGCCACCAGGTAGCCGCCGGGACCAACACAGGTAGTCGAACAGGTAGTTTTCACGTGGCCCGCGTACCCCTCGGAGAGAGAACCTGGAGTAGTCACATCGGCACTACTTCGAGGAGCAGACCATGTTGCGCCGCGGACGCAAGACGCTCGTCTCGCTCGACAGCGGGGACTGGTGCCTCGGCCGCATCGTCGGAAAGCGTCGCTGCGAATCCGGCGTCCGAGTCCAACTCCTCGAGCACGACGCGGACGGGAAGGTGCCGACCTTCACCGTCGCCGCCGCGAACGGCGGCAACGGCTTCGCCCTCTGAGGTCGGGCCGAAACTCGCTGCCTGACAACAGTCTCGGAACACGACGTCGACCCTCTCGCCCGAATTCGGGGCGGGAGGGTCGACGCTGTTGCGCCGTCCGCTGCGGTGCGGGCCGGGGCCCCCACGCCGAACACAGGTAGTCGAACGGGTAATTCTGACGTGGTCTGCGTACCCCGTGCGAGAGAACCTGGAGTAGTCACACCGGCACGACTTACTTCGGAGGAGAACGACCATGATGCGGCGCGGACGTAAGACCCTGATTTCGCTCGACAGCGGAAACTGGTGCTTCGGCCGCATCGTCGGAAAGCGTCGCTGCGAATCGGGCGTCCGCGTCCAACTGCTGAAGCACGACGCCGATGAGAAGGTCCCGACGTTCACCGTGGCGGCCGCGAACAGTGGTGACGGCTTCGCGCTCTGAACGCGAGTACGGCCATTGCGCGGCGAAAAAATCCCCTCACCGGTGAACGGCGAGGGGATTCGTTTTTCGGAGCCCCCTGTCAGGATTGAACTGACGACCGCTCGCTTACAAGGCGAGTGCTCTACCACTGAGCTAAGGAGGCAGTGGAGCGCGCCCATCATATCCATAGCCCACAGTGGTGCGCGTAACCGTGCCGCCGCCGTCCGCTTTCGTTAGCGTTGTCTCATGCGTATCTCGGAGATCGCCACGATCCTCGCGTGGCACGACGCTCTCAACTCGTCCGACATCGACACGCTGCTGGCGGTCTCGAGCGACGACATCGAACTGGCCGGTTCGGAAGGGGCCGCGCAGGGCCTCACCGCTCTACGCGAGTGGGCCACGACGGCCGCCCCTACACTGGTTCCCGGCCGGATGTTCATGCACGACGGCGTCGTCGTCGTCGAGGAACAGGCCACCTGGTCGTCCGAGCCGGACGTGACCAAATCCGTCGCCACCGCTTTCCGCGTGGTTCACGACCAGGTGACTGCCGTCTTCCGGCACGACACTCTCGAAGAGGCACTGGAGGCCACCGATCTCAGCGAGAAGGATCTCGTCACCGACGTCTGACATGCGCAGGTTCGCAGCATCGCTCGGCAGTCTCGTCAAGGACCGCCGGGCGACGGCCGACGCGGTCACCGCCGCGCCGACCCCGCTGCAGCCGATCGATCTCACCGACGACGCGCGGGTCGCCGAAGTTCTCGACCTCGCGGTCCGCGTCGGTGAGGTGCTGCTGGCGTCCGGCACGTCGGCGATCGACACCGCGACGCAGGTGAAGTTCATCGCCGCGACGTACGGACTGGCGCAGTGCGACGTGGACGTCACGTACAACTCGATCGTCGTGTCGGCGCATCGTGGCCCGTTGATTCCGCCGGCGAGCACGATGCGGATCGTGCACTACCGGTCGATGGACTTCACGCGTCTCGCGGCCGCCGACCGGCTCACCCGCCGGATCCGGCTCGAGGCGATCACCCCGGCGCAGGCGCACGCCGCGCTCGACGCGATCGTCTCCGCGCCGCACCCCTACAACCGGTGGATCGCCACCCTCGGCTGGGCAGGCCTGGCGGCTGCGGTCGCGGTGCTGCTCGGCGGTGGGCCGCTGATCATCGCGGTCTCGTTCTTCACCACCGTCGTGATCGACCGCGTCAATCGGGTGCTCAACCGCTTCGGGTTGCCGTACTTCTTCCAGCAGATGATGGGCGGCCTGATCGCGGCCGCGCCGGCGACAGCGCTCTACATGGTCCAGGACCAATTGGGTGTGACGATCCGGCCGTCCCAGATCATCGCGGCCGGTGTCGTCGTGCTGCTGTCCGGGTTGTCGCTGGTGGGCTCCGTGCAGGACGCGATCACCGGCGCCCCCATCACCGCGGCCGCCAGATTCTTCGAGGTGGTGATGATGACCGGCGGCATCATCGCCGGTGTCGCGTTGTCGCTGCGGGTCGCCTCGGCACTGGGCGCGGACCTTCCGGTCATCAGCAACGAGGCGCAACCCGATCTGACGCAGCTGCCCCTGAAGGTGATCGCGGGCGCGCTGGCGTCGATGTTCTACGCGCTCGCGTGCTACGCCGAGCGGCGCGCGCTCACCGCCGCCGGGCTGGGCGGTGCCGCGGGTCTGCTGTTCTTCGTGCTCGCCCAGAGCCTGGGCATCGGACCGGTGATCTCGTCGGCGATCGCCGCGACCGTGATCGGTTTCGCGGGTGGTCTGATGGCGCGCCGCGCGCTGACCCCGCCGCTGGTCGTGGCCGTCGCGGGCATCACGCCGCTGTTGCCGGGCCTGTCCCTGTACCGGGGCCTGTACGCGATGTTGAACAACGACGTGATCATCGGGCTGACGGCACTGTTGGCCGCGTTCGGTATCGGCTGCGCGTTGGCCGCCGGTGTCACCCTGGGCGAATGGGGCGCGCGGACGCTGCGCCGCCCGCCGCGAATGCGCCGAAACACGACGCTGCGCCGCCCGAGATTCGGACGGCGCAGCGTGGTGATGAGCAATTCTGGGGCCGGCTCCGTCACTCCGAAAGTGAGTTAGTCGGCCCGGAAAGCTTATTCTGCGGCGTTCTTCTGGTCCTGCTCCATGGCCTCACGCAGACTCTTCGGCCGCATGTCGGTCCAATTCTTCTCGACGTATTCCACGCATGCCTGGCGCGAATCCTCACCGAAAACGATCCTCCAGCCCTGCGGGACCTCGGAGAACGTAGGCCACAGGGAGTGCTGGTCCTCATCGTTGACCAGCACGTAGAAGCGGCCGTCTTCGTCGTCGAACGGATTGGTGCTCATCTAACCTCGCTTGTCGCGTACGGGTTGTCTGCAGTCAGCCTAGCAAGGTGACCGCTGATATCTCGGTGAGCGAGAATCGAATCGAGAATCTCTCCTGCGCGCACCGCGACATTGGACAGCAGGGACGCCGTCAGTCCGTGAGTCTTCTCGGTACCACCCTGCAGGTAGATCCCCCCACGGACGCCCGGACCCGCCTCCAGTCGGTAGTCGCGGCCCACCCCACGATCGTTACCGATGTGGGGCAGCGAGTCGCCGAAGAGCGAGTCGAGCGGAGTCGGGACAAATCCGGTAGCCAGGACCAATGCGTCACACATGAGCGTGTCGGTGAGCCCGTCGAGCGCGCTGTACACCGACACTTCGATGCCGTCGTCGCTCTCGCTGACGCCGCTGATCTCCGACGCCCGCCGCATGAACAGCCGCCGCTCGCCGCGCACCCGCTCCTGGTACTCGGTGGCGTACAGCTCGTTGATCAGTTCGATGTCGACACACGAATAGTTGGTGCTGCGGTGCAGTTCGAGCAGACGTGCGCGTTCCGCGGCGGGTGCGGCGTGCAGTTCGTCCACTGTGCCCGGATCGAAGATGCGGTTGGCGTACGGGCTGTCGTCGGCGGGGCTGAATCCGAACCGCGAGAAGACGCTGTGCACCTCGGCCCGCGGGTACTTGGCGTGCAGGTACTGCACCACCTCGGCCGCGCTCTGGCCGGCGCCGAGCACCGCGAAGCGCTGATGCTCCGGCTCCGGCATCTCGGCGAGGCGGAACAGGAACTGATGGTTGTGGAAGCACCGCGACGACGGAGTCGCCCACTCGGGCAGGCGTTCCCGCAGTCCGGCACCGACCACGACATTCCGGGCACGTACGGTGCGACCGTCCGCGAGCACGACCTCGAAGCTCTCGACGGCACCGCCTTCGTCGACCCCCTCCACCGAGGCGACCGTGGTGCCGTAGTCGACATCGGCGTCGACCTTTGCGGCCGCCCACTGCAGATAGTCCTGGAACTCCACCCGGGTGGGGAAGAAGGTCTGGTGGTTGACGAAATCGACGAGGCGGCCGCGCTCGTGCAGGTAGGAGAAGAAGGTGTAGCCACTACGGGGGTTCCGGAACGTGACCAGGTCCTTGGGGAAGGCGATCTGCATGGTCGCGCCGTCGAGCACCATGCCCTGATGCCAGCCGAACGCCTGCTGCTTCTCGAAGAAGCGGGCACGGACCCGGTCGGCCGGCGCACAGTCGGCGTTGTGCTCCTCGATCGCGATCGCGAGCGCGAGGTTCGACGGCCCGAACCCGATCCCGATCAGGTCGAGCGTCTCCTCCGGCCCGAGCGAGTTCTCGCTCGCCGTCCGCTGACTTTCAGTCATCGCTCATGTCCGTCCTCGTGGCACCGACCCGGAACGGGTCCCGCAGTGTTTCGTTGCCGAAGATAGCAAAGGCTAACCTTCTTCGGGACTCTACCAACCGACTCGGCCACGTGCGCCTCGTCACAGCGCGGACCGCACCAACGCCACCACTTCCCGCGCCCAGCCCGCGACGACGTCCTGGTCGAGGACCCCCGTCGAGAACTCGAAGTACGCGTGTACCGGGCCGTCGCCGACCGGCTCGTAGAAGCTCAGCGTCAGTTCCGCCGTCGACATGCCGACCGGAACCGGCAGGAAGCCGCCGAGCACGCCCTCGAGCGCGTCGAACCGGGCCTGCTCATGATGCACCAGCAGCACCTGCGGCAGCCGGCCCGCACGCAGCCCGATCTCCGCGGCGACATCGGCGAAGCCCACGTCCTGATGTTCGAGCGCCTCGAGGTTCGACTCCCGGATCCGCGCCAGCAACTCGTCGAAGCCCGGATCGCCACTGGTGTCGGTGCGCATCACGACGACGTTGAAGAAGCACCCGATCATCGGCGCGAGCACGTCCTCCGACCGACCCGCGACGAGCGAGCCGATCGGAATGTCCTTGCCCGCACCGCTTCTCGTCAGCACGGACGCGAGCGCCGCCTGCAGCACCATGAACATGCTGGTGCCGGTGCGGGCGGCGATCCGGTCGATGCCCGAGTGCAGGTCCGCGTCGATCTCGATGGGGACCAGTTCACGGCGCGCCTCGCGCACGCCGGCCGACGCCGGAAGGTGCAGACGGGGCGGCATGTCCGCCAGTCGGTTCCGCCAGTAGTCGAGCTGACGGGCGTGCAGACTCTCCGGATCGGCGGGCTCACCGAGCCGGGCGATCTGCCAGCGCACGTAGTCGGGGTACTCCACCGCGAGCGGCGTCCACTCCGGTTCCGCCCCGCCCGCGCGAGCCACGTACGCGGTGAGCAGGTCACCGAGCAGCGGCACCACCGACCATTCGTCGACGGCCACGTAGTGCATCGTCAGCAACAGCACCTGGGTGCCCGAGTCGTCGGACACCAGGTGCACCCGCAGCGGAGCCTCCTCGGTGAGATCGATCCGCAGCTGCGCGATCTCGAACACCCGGCGATGCAGATCGTCGTCACCGACGTCGATGACATCGACACCCGGACGTGGCCCGTCCGATGTGTACACCTCGGTACCGTCCGGCGCGAACACCGTCCGCAGCGGTACATGCCGGTCCACGACGTCGTCGAGGGCGAGTGCGAGATGTCCGGCGTCGATCGGCTCCTGCAACTGCAGCGCCAGCGCGTGATCGGACTGCGCCCGGGACCGCGACGAGCGGTGCCGCTGCCAGTGCAGCCGCTGCGACGGCGCGAGCGGCACCGGTCCGGTCTCGCCGGTGACCGCGATTCCCGGTTGCGCCGACCGCTCCCCGCTGCGGACGAGCTCGGCCAGCTCGGCCACCGTCGGCGCGTCGAACACGTCGCGGATCGTGATGTCGACCTCGAACATGCTCCGGACTCTGCCGACGAGCTTCATCGCCGCCATCGAGTGACCGCCGAGGTCGAAGAACCCGTCGTGGATGCCGATGGACGGCAGGTGCAGAACCTCCGAGACCACCTCGCACAGTTCGGTTTCCACCTCGTCGCGGGGCACTCCGTCACCGCCGAGTGTCGACCAGTCCGGTGCCGGCAGCGCCTTGCGGTCGAGCTTGCCGTTGGGAGTGAGCGGCAGCGCACCGGGAAGCGCGACGACCAGCGTCGGCACCATGTAGTCCGGCAGCGTCCGTGCCGCGTGCGCGCGGACCTCGGACGGATCCACGACCGCGGCTGTGACCCCGTCGTCCTCGAACTCGGGCGAGACGTAGCCGACGAGTCGGGTGATCTCGCCGTCGCGGTCGGCCACCACCGCGGCCTGGCTCACCGCGGGATGGCTCGCGAGCGCGGCGATGATCTCGCCGAGTTCGATGCGGAAACCGCGGATCTTGACCTGGTCGTCGACGCGGCCGAGGAAATCGAGGTTCCCGTCGGTGCGCCACCGCGCCCGATCGCCGGTGCGGTACATCCGACCGGGCCCGAACGGATTCGCGACGAACCGGCCCGCGGTGAGGTCGGGTCGGCCCAGATAGCCGCGGGCCAGGCCCCGCCCGGCGATGTACAGCTCACCCGCGATGCCGGGCGGCACCGGGCGCAGCCGGTCGTCGAGCACGAAGGCCTGCTCGTTGGGGTCGGGGATGCCGATCGGCACCGCTTGCGTCCAACCGGGCTGCGCCTGCCACAGGGTGTTGTTGACGGTGGCCTCGGTGAGCCCGTACGCCGCCAGCAGGTTGAGCCGCTCGGCCCAGCGGCCGATGAGGTCCGGCGGCACCGTCTCGGTACCGACCAGGACGGTGCAGCCCTCCGGCACGGTGCATCCCGGGGGCAGCGCAGCCATCAGCGACGGCGGCAGGATCGCGTGCGTCACCTTCCGCTCGTGCATGAAGTCGGTGAGTTCCGGACCGGCCACGCGGGCCTGCTCCGGGATGATCACCAGCGTCGAACCTGTGCACAGCGCCATCGACAGCTCGAAAACGGCGACGTCGAAGCCGACGGACGCGAACTGCATGACGACCGACCCGGTGGTCAGCTTCATCCGGTCCTCGGCCGTAGCAACCAGGCTCATGATGCCCTCGTGCGGCAGTACCGCGCCCTTGGGCCAGCCGGTCGAACCGGATGTGTAGATCACGTACGCCGCGTGATCGAGACCCGCAGGCGGGGAGGGCAACTCGTCCGCAGCACGACCGTACAGAGCGGCGATCACTCGCGGGTCGTCGAGCAGAAGGCGATCGAGGCCGTCCGCCACCACACGCTTCGATTCGGCTTCCGTCGACAGCAGGATCCGGGCACCCGAGTCCTCGAGCATGTACGAGATGCGGTCGGCGGGGTGCGTCAGGTCCAGCGGCAGGTACGCCGCCCCGAGACGCAGCACGCCGAGCACCGACGCCACCATGTCGATCGAGCGCGGAACGGCCAGCCCCACCACGCTTTCCGCGCCGACACCCCGGGTCGCGAGCACGGCCGCGATACTCCTCGAACGCTTGTCGAGTTCGGCGAACGTGGCCTCACCGCCGGAGTCCGCGACGGCGATGGCATCCGGAGTCTCCTGCACCCACCGGTCGAACGCCTCCGGCAGCGTCAACTCCTCGACCGGCCGTGCCGTGTCGTTGAATTCCCGAAGGACCGCCTCACGCTCGCCGTCCAGGAAGACGTCGACGTCCGAGACGCGGGTCGCGGGGTCGGCCGCGACGGCGCCGAGCACCGCCACCTGGCGGCGGGCCATGCGGTCGACGGTGTCCCGGTCGAACAGGTCAGCGCTGTATTCGAGCCGCAACTGCACGCGGTCCTCGTCCAGGAACTCGGTCCAGTTGAACACCAGGTCGAACTTGGCGGTGCGCTCCTCGATCGCCACCGGCGCCAACGTCAGGTCGGGCGACGGCACCGGATCGGCGGTGCGGCTGTGGTAGCCCACCATCACCTGGAACAGCGGGTTCCGGGCCAGGGAGCGTGCTGGGTTCAACCGTTCGACGACGGACTCGAACGGCACGTCGGCGTGCGAGAAGGCCGCCAGGTCCAGGGCCTTCACCCGCGCCAGCAGCTCCGCGAACGTCGGATCGCCCGAGACGTCGGTGCGCAGGACGACGGTGTTGACGAAGAAGCCGATCAGGTCGTCGAGACCCTGTTCGGTGCGCCCGGCCACCGGCGCGCCGAGCGGCAGGTCGTCGCCGGCGCCGAGCCGCTGCAGCAGCGCCGCCGACGCGGCGTGCAGAACCATGAACATGCTGGCGCCGTGCGCGCGGGCGAGCGTCCGCAGCGCACGGGTCGTCGCGACGTCGAGGTCGAGTTCGATTGCGCCACCGGCGAAGCTGGGGCGCGCCGGCCTGGTGCGGTCGACCGGGAGCGCCAGTTCCTCCGGGGCGCCCTCGAGGACGCCGTGCCAGTAGTCCAGCTGGCGGGTGATCAGGGAGTCGGCGTCGGACGGCTCGCCGAGCAGCGCTCGCTGCCACAGCGTGAAGTCCGCGTACTGCACCGGCAGCGGCGCCCACTCGGGTGCCGCGCCCTGGACGCGGGCTGCGTACGCCACCATGAGGTCGCGCAGCAGCGGCCGGTCCGACCACTCGTCGGTCGCGATGTGGTGCAGCACCAGCGCCAGCACCTGCTCGCCCTCCCCGACCCGGATCACCGTGGCCCGCACGGGGATCTCGGTGGCGAGGTCGAACGGGCGTCCCACCGCTGCGGCCACGAGCGCGGGCACCTCGTCGGCTGCGGCGTCGACGACGGTGACGTCGGGCCGTGCCGAGCCCAGGATCAGCTGGACCGGTTCGCCGTCGTGTTCGCCGAACACCGTGCGCAGCACCTCGTGGCGGGCGATGACGTCGGCGAGGGCCGCGGTGAACGCCTCCGGGTCGAGGTCGCCGCGCAGCCGCAGGACGATCGGGAAGTTGTAGGCACTCGAGGAACCGGCGGTGTCCCTCTCGATCTGCTGGATCACCCACAGCCGCTGCTGCGCCGGCGACAGGGGCAGCCGTTCGGGCCGCTCCCCCGCCACCAGCAGCGGCCGGGTCGACCGGTCGCGCCCGGAGACCCGCTCGGCGAGCTCCGCGACGGTGGGCGCCTCGAACAGGTCTCGCATCGTCAGTTCGGCGGCGAGCACTGCCCGAGCCCGGCTGATGAGTCGGGTCGCGAGCAACGAGTGCCCGCCCAGGTCGAAGAAGCTGTCGTCGATTCCCAGATCGACCTCCAGCTCCAGCACCTCGGCGAAGAGTCGACACAGCGTCCCCTCGAGGGCGTTGCGCGGTTCCCGGGACTCCCCGCTGCCCCGCCCGAGCACCGACTCGGCGGACGGCAGCGCCCGCACGTCGAGCTTGCCGTTGACGGTCATCGGCAGCTCGTCGACCGCGATGACCGCGGCAGGCACCATGTAGTCGGGCAGCACTGCCCGTGCGTACTTTGCGAGGTCCTGGCTACCAACTGCGCTCACGGGCGCGCCGGCGCCCACCACGTACGCGACCAGGCGCTTGATCCCGCCCGGTCCGGCGTCCGCGATCACCGCGGCCTGACGCACCGACTCGTGCGCGGCCAGAACCGATTCCACCTCGCCCAGTTCGACGCGGTGGCCGCGGATCTTCACCTGGTCGTCGGTGCGGCCGAGGAAGTCGATGTTGCCGTCCGGTGCCCGCCGGACGAGGTCACCCGTCCGGTACATCCGCGCGCCGCCGCCCACGATCGGGTCCGCGACGAAGCGCTCGGCGGTGAGACCGAACCGGTCGAGGTAGCCGCGCGCGAGCCCCACACCGGAGATGTACAGCTCACCGGGAACTCCGTCGGCGACCGGACGCAGCCAACCGTCGAGGATGTGCGCGACGGTGTTCCAGATCGGCTGCCCCACAGTGGGCGTGACGCTGTCCGCCGTGCCGCCGCCGAGCGTGTTGATCGTGTACTCGGTGGGCCCGTACAGGTTGTAGCCGCAGGTCCCGTCGGTGTCGCGCAACGCGTCCCACACCTGGTCGGAGACGGCCTCGCCGCCGAGCAGGACCAGCGGGGGCCGGTGCCGGCCGGGTCCGCCGTCGAGCAGTCCTTCGTCCAGCAGGTGCCGCGCATACGTCGGCGTCACGTTCACGACGTCGATCTCGTGGGCGTCGCCGTACGCCACCAGGGCCTGCGCGTCGCGGCGCAGTTCCTCGTCGCAGATGTGCACCTCGTGGCCCTCCACGAGCCACAGCAGTTCCTCCCACGACATGTCGAACGCGAACGAGACGGTGTGCGCGATGCGCAGCGTGCGCCCGCCCGCGGCCCGCACCACCGGCTCGAAGATCGCTTCGCGGTGGTTGAACTGCATGTTCGTCAGGCCGCGGTACGGCGTCACGACGCCCTTGGGGCGCCCGGTGGAACCGGACGTGTAGATCACGTACGCGGGGTGGTCGAGGCGTCCGGGCGTGCCGGGCGCGAATCGTCCGAGCTCGGCCGCGGTGAGCGCGGAGCCGTCACCGTCGAGCGGGACCGCCGGATCGTCGAGGACGATCGTGTCGACGGTTGCCGCCGAAAGTGTTTCGGCGACGGCAGCCGTCGTCAGCATCGTGACCGGGCGGGCATCGTCGAGCATCCCCACCAGACGCTCGACGGGGTGGTCGAGTTCGAGCGGTAGGTACGCGGCCCCGGTGCGCAGCACCGCGAACAGCGCTACGACGGTCTCCACCGACCGCGGCAGCGCGAGCGCGACGATCTGCTCGGGTCCTGCGCCGTGCGCGAGCAGGATTCGGGCCAGACGGTTGATCCTGGCGTCGAGGTCCGCATAGCTGACGGTGTCGTCGCCGAACACCAGCGCGGTGGCCTCCGGGATCCGCTGCGCGGTGTCCGCGAACAGGTCCGCGATCGTCCGCTCGGGAAGCGGATGCGCGGTCTCGGCCAGTCGGGAGGACTGCAGCGCGCGGTCGGCGTCGGTGAGGGTGCTCGTGCGGCCGACGAGCACGTCGACGTCGTCGGCGAACCGCTCGAGCAGTCCGACGAAGGACGCGAGCATCCGCTCGGCGTCCGCCGCCGTGACCTTGTCCGGGTGGAACTCGAACTTCACCTTCGTCTCGGCGCCGGGCGTGACGACGACCGTGAGCGGGTAGTGGGTGTGGTCGATGCTGTCGCCGCCGCTGATGTCGTGCGCGGAGTGCAGCGCCGAGACCTGGTTCTCGTCGACGAAGTTCTGCAGCACGTACAGGACGTCGAACAGTTCGCGGTGCTCGCTCGTCCGCTGGATCGCGGCGAGGCCGAGGTAGTCGTACGGCATCAGTTCGAGCCGCTCGGACTGCGTCCGGCGCAGCAGGTCCGCGACGGACTCGTTGGGCCGCAACGACATCCGTACGGGCACGGTGTTGAGGAACATGCCGACCACCGACTCGATGCCCGGCACCTCCGGCGGCCGTCCGGCGACGGTGGTGCCGAACACGACGTCGCTGCGTCCGGTCGCGCCGGCCAGGACCAGCCCGAGCGCGCCGTTGAGGATCGCGTGGAACGTGACGCCCGTGCGGGCGGCCTGCGCGCGCAGCCGCTCACCGAGGTCCCGGGAGAGCACCGCGTCGCGGCGGTCCGGCCACCCGGCGGGTGCACCGGTGCGCCGGGCCAGCAGCGTCGGCTCGGCGAGACCGGAGAGCGTCCGCTGCCACGCGGTGCGGGCCGCGGCACCGTCGCGGTCGGCCAGCCAGGACAGGTAGTCGTCGAATCCGCCGTCCGGCGAGACGAATCCGGTGTCGTCACCGCCGGTCTCGTACAGCGCGAGCAACTGGCTCACGACCAGGCCGTTCGACCAGCCGTCCCACAGCAGGAACTGACGGTTGATCACCAACCGGTCGCGGCTGTCGCCGAGGCGCAGCACCGTCGCCCGCCACAGCGGCGGGGCGGTGAGGTCGAACGGAGTTAGCCGATCGTCGAGCATCACCTGCGCGGCCCGCTCCTCGCGGGCGACCTCGTCGAGGTCGGTCAGATCGACCTCGGTGATCGGGACGTCGAGCCCGGCGCTGACGAACTGCACCGGCGCGGTCAGTCCGGCGCTGACGAATCCGGCCCGCAGCGTCGGGTTGCGACGCTGCAGTGTGCGCATCGCCGCGGCCAGTCGGTCGAGGTCCAGGTGCCGGTCGAAGTCGAGCGAGAACTGGGCGGTGTAGATGTCGGCACCGTCGGAGATGCCGGCCTGGAAGTACAGGCCCTCCTGCAGCGGCGACAGCGGCCAGACGGTCTCGATCTCGCCCGGCGCGGCCGCGACCACGACGTCGAGTTCCGCCTGAGTCAGAGGTGCCAGCGGGACGTCGGACGGGGTGAGCGCGACGCGTCCGTCGTGCCGCGCGGCGGACGCCACCAGTTCGCGCAGTGCGGCGACCCATCCGTCGCTGATCGCGTGCGCATCGTCTGCGGACAGGTCCGGTTCGGACCAGCCGAACACCGTGCGCAGTACCGGTCCGTCCGGGGTGTCCTCGCACAGCGCGTTGACGAGCAGCCGGTAGGGGCCACCCATATCGGTGTCGGGATCGGTTGCCAGCGAATCGGTTTCCGTTGCGCCTGTCCACGGTCCGGACTGGCCCGCCGGCATCCGGCCGAGGTAGTTGAACAGCACCTGCGCGGGCGATCCCGCTGCGAGCAGTCCCGCGGTGCGGGCGTTGGCGTAACGCAGCATGCCGTAGCCGATGCCGCCGTCCGGAGCCGCGCGCAGCGCCTCCTTGACGGACTTGAGCGCGTCGACGCCGTCGGTACCGCCGGGCAGGCGCACCGGCGTGATGTTGGTGAACCAGCCGACGGTACGGGACAGGTCGACACCCGCCGCGAGTTCCTCGCGGCCGTGCCGCTCGAGATCGATCAGCAGGTCCGATGCTCGGCCCTGCGTCGTGAACCAGCGGGTGACGGCGATCCGGAGTGCGGTCACCAGGACGTCCGTGACGTCGGCGTGCGCGAGGGCCGGCACGGCGGTGAGCACCGCCTCGGTCTCGGCGACGGACAGTCGTACGGTCCGGCTCGCACCCGTCCCGATCGTCGCATCACCATGCGCGTTCGGCACCAGTTCGCCGCCGGGAGCGATGGTTTCGACCCAGTGGTCGAGTTCCCGCAGCCGGGCGGGCCGCTGCGCCTCCGCCGTGACCAGGTCGGCGTACTCGCGCAGCGACGTACCGACGGGATCCAGCGCGGCGGTTTCGCCGGCCTGCGCCGCGACCCACGCCATCGGCAGGTCCTCGAGCAGCACCCGCCACGACACCCCGTCGACGACGAGGTGGTGGGCGACCAGCAGCAGCCGGCCGAGGACGTTCTCGCCCGCGTCGAACCAGACGGCCTCGACCATGGCGCCGGACTCGGGGGTCAGGCGGTCCGCAGCGGCGGACGACTCGGTCTCGATGACCGCACGCAGCCGGGCGTCGTCGAGTCCGGCGACGTCGACGCGGCGCAGCGACGGCGCGACGGACCCGCGCTCGGCGATGTGCAGCGACCACACGCCCGGCAGGTGCCGGGTCAGCCGCTGGCGCAGTCCGTCGTGATGGTCGAGGACGGTCTGCAGTGCGGCCGTGAGGGTCTCGGTGGTCATCTCGGCCGGGGTGTGGAGCAGCACGGCCTGGTTGAAGCGATCGGTCCCGCCGCTCCACTCCGACAGGCGGTGCACCACCGGCATCGGCAGCAGGTCGCCGGTCGCGGCGACCACCGGTGCCGCGACCGAGGTGGTCGCGGGCGCGTCGACGTCACCGATCAGCCGCGCGAGCGCACGAGGCGTCCGCTGCTCGAAGATCTGCCGGGGCGTGATCGAGATGCCTTCGCGGCGAGCCAGGTTGACGAGCCGGATCGCGAGGATGCTGTCGCCCCCGAGCGCGAAGAAGTCGTCGTCCTCGCCCACCTGCTCGCGGCCGAGCACCTCGGCTATCAGCGAGGCGACCGCCGGGGCGCGCCCGGCCGCGGGGGTGGTCTCGGTCGGCGCCGTGGCGGCGGGGACGGCCGGCGCCGGCAGCGCACGGCGATCGAGTTTGCCGCTGGGGCTCAGCGGTAGCGCCTCGACGACCACCAGGACGGTCGGAACCATGAACTCCGGCAGGGTCTTCCCCGCGAAGCTGCGCACGGCGTCCACGTCCACGCCGGGGGCTGCGACGAGGTACCCGACGAGTTGCTGGTGGCCGGGCACGTCCTCCCGCACGACAGCGGCCGCCCGGGCCACGTCGGGGTGCTCGGCGAGCCGGGACTCGATCTCGCCCAACTCGATCCGGAATCCACGCAGCTTCACCTGGTCGTCGGCACGGCCCAGGTATTCGACGGCGCCGTCGGCGTTCCGTCGCACGACGTCGCCGGTGCGGTACATGCGAGCGCCGGACGTCCCGAACGGGTCGGCGACGAAACGGTCCGCGCTCGTCCCCGGACGGCCGAGGTAGCCGCGGGCCAACTGCGGGCCCGCGAGATAGAGCTCGCCCGCGGATCCATCGGTGACCGGCTGCAGGTACGGATCGAGCACGTAGAGCGCGGTGTTGGCGGCGGCCAGCCCGATCGGCACCGTCGCCGCGTCCGCGGGCAGCGCCTGCACCGCGGCGGCGTAGCTGACCTCGACCGCGGCCTCGGTGGGCCCGTAGAGGTTGTCGAGCACCGCACCGGGCAGCACATCGGCGAAGCGTCGGGCGACCGGCAACGGCAGCGCCTCGCCGCTGGCCGCGACCACTCGCAGGCCCGTGCAGGCGCTTGCCGTCGGCTCGTCGAGGAACAGTTCGAGCATCGACGGCACGAAGTGGGCGCGCGTGATCCCTTCGCCGACGATCAACTCCGCCAGATACTGCGGATCGCGGTGTCCGTCCGGCCGCGCCAGCACCAGCGTGGCACCCGCGAGCAGCGGACCGAAGAACTCCGGTACCGAGACGTCGAAGCTCGACGGCGTCTTCTGCAGCACCCGGTCGGTGGGCAGGATCGGCCGGAACTCCTGCATCCACAGCAGGCGGTTCACGACGCCGGAGTGCGGGACGACGACACCCTTCGGATGCCCCGTCGACCCGGACGTGTAGATGACGTACAGCGGATGCTGCGGGTGCAGGCCGACGGACACGGGATCGGCCGGGCATCCGTCCAGGTCCAGGTCGTCGACGAGGATGCGTTCGATTCCGTTGTCCGGCAAGGCGGCTGCGACATCGGCGGACGTCAGCACGCACACCGGGTCCGAATCCTCGAGCATGTAGGACAGGCGCTCGGCCGGGTAGCCGGTGTCGAGCGGGACGTAGGCACCACCCGCCTTGCCGATCGCGAGCAGCGCGACCATCAGTTCGATCGAACGCGGCAGCGCGACGGCCACCTTCGTCTCGGGTCGGACGCCGCGGTCGACGAGGACGTGCGCCAGCCGGTTCGCGAGGTCGTGCAGCTGCGCGTAGGACAGACTGCGCCCCTCGCAAACCACCGCGGTCGCGTCCGGCGTGCGGGCGGCCTGGTCTTCGAGCAGCGCGGTCACGGTGGTCGCCGGGAAGTCGACCGTGTCGACGACGTCGACGCGCTCGGGGATGCGGGCGAGTTCGATCGCCGCAACCGGCCCGTCCACCGTCGCCGGAAGACCGGCGAGGATCGTGAGCATGCCGTCGGCCATCTGCGCGGCGGTCGCGTCGGACACTCTCGCCGCGTCGTACTTCACCTCGAGGCGCAGCTCGTCGCCCGGGACCGCGATCAGCGTCAGCGGGTACGGCGGGTGCTCGTCGAACCGAATACCGCTGAGCGACAGGGTGCCCGACGGGTCGGTGATCGCGGTGTCGCCGATCGGGTAGTTCTCCACCACGACGAGGGTCTGGAACAGCTCCTGCAGCCCGGTGATCCGGCGCAACTCGCCGAGCCCCACGTACTGGTGTTCGAGGAGCGCCGACTGCTCCGACTGCCAGCGCGCGAGCACGTCCACGGTCGCCTCGTCCGGATCGAGTCGCAGACGCACCGGCACGGTGTTGATGAACAGGCCCACCATCGATTCGATGCCGGGCAGGTCGCCACCGCGACCCGACACCGTGGAGCCGAACAGTACGTCGCGCCGGCCGGTGAGCCGCGCGAGCAGCAGGCCCCACGCACCGTGCACCAGGGTGCTGGCGGTGAGACCGCGCTCGCGGCCGAGCCGGTTCAGTTCGCTCGTCTCCGTCGCCGGGAGCGCGACGATCTTGCTGCGCACGCCGCGCTCTCCCGCGGCGGGGACGCCGGGCAGGGCGGGCGGCTCGCCCGACCCTGCGAGCGCCCGCTGCCACACGTCGATGGATGCCCCACGGTCGCGGGACGCCAACCAGCTCAGGTAGTTCCGATACGCGGCCGGTGCGGGCAGCGCGAGCGGTTCCCCGGCCGGGCTGTACAGCGCCAGCAGTTCGCGCAGCATCACCGGAACGGACCAGCCGTCGGCGACGACGTGGTGGATGGACTGCAGCAGCAAGAACTTCGCCGGCGCCACGCGGACGAGGGTGTAGCGCACCAGCGGCGGGCGTTCGAAGTCGAAGCCGCGCAGCCGGTCCTCGGCCAGCATCCGGTCCACTGTGGACGTCGGGTCCGGATCGGTCGAGAGGTCCAGAACCGTCATCGGGACGTCGGCGCGGGACGAGATCACCTGCACCACCCGGCCGTCGGACAGCGGGCGCAGCGCGGCCCGCAGCACGTCGTGCCGGTCGACGACGCCCTGCAGCGCGCGGTGCAGCGCGACGGCGTCGACCTCGCCGCTCAGTTCCACCACCTGCTGCACGACGTACGGGTCCGGCTCGGTGGGCGATGCACCGTCGCGTTCGTAGACGCTGTGGAAGTAGATGCCGTCCTGCAGCGGCGTGGTCGGCAGGACGTCCGACATCGTCGGCGCGGTCGCGGCGAGCCGATCGATGTCGCTCTGCGCCAGCGGCACCAGCGGGAAGTCGGACGGGGTGTGCCCGCCGTCCGGCGCGGCCGCCGCGAGATCGCGCAGTGCGGCATCCCAGTACCCGGCGAACTCGTCGGCCTCGGCGGCGGAGAGCACCCGCCCGGCCCACGTGAGCGTGGTGCGCAGCGTGGGCCCGTCGGAAGTGTCGGCGGCGAGCACGTCGACAGTGAGGGCGTGGCCGAGCGGCATGGCAGGATCACTTGATCCGCCGGTCGCGGTAGGCAGCCAGTCGATGCCGGCGCCAGCGGCGACACGGCCGAGGTAGTTGAACAGCACCGGAGCGGCGCTGCCGGAAGCGAGCTCCGCACCGGCCGCGCTCAGGTAGCGCAGGGCGCCGTACCCGAATCCATGGTTCGGGACCCGGCGCAGCTGTTCCTTGACCGACTTGAGCGCCGAGGGCACCGAACCGTCCGGGACGTCCAGGCGCACCGGGTACACGGTGGTGAACCAGCCGACGGTGCGGGAGATGTCGAGCGCGGTGCCGGGGGTGCGGACCAGGTGCTCCTCGCGGCCGTGCCCCTCGAGGTCGACCAGTACCTCCGCGGCACCACCGCGCCAGCGACGCAGCGCGCGCGTCAGTGCGGCGACCAGGACGTCGGCGACGCCCGCGTGGTAGGCGCCCGGGACGTCGGCGAGCAATGCCGCAGCGACGTCTCCGCCCGTCTCGACGGTCATCGATTCCGCGGTGGCCCACGTGTCGACGGCAGGATCGACCGGGCGCGCGCCGATCTCGAGTGCGCCGGGAGCAGTGGCCGCGCGCCAGTGGCCCAGTTCGTCGTCGAACGCACCGGCGCGAGCGCGTTCGCCCTGCAATTCCGCCCAGCGGCGCAGCGAGGTACCGACCGCCGGCAGATCGACGGGTTCGCCGGCGAGGAGCGCGGTCGCGGCCCGCGCGAAGTCCTCGACGACGATTCGCCAGGACACCGCATCCACGACGAGGTGATGGCCCACCAGCAGCAGGCGCCCCGGCTCGCCCGCACGCCGGAACAGCGCGGCCTGCAACATGATTCCGGCCTCGGGATCGAGCAGGTCGGCGACGGCCTGCCGGTCGGCGGCGACCGCGACGTCGAGGTCGCCGTCGACGTCGGTCACGAGGATCGTCGGCTGCGCCCCTGACTCGGGGACCGTGAGCGTTCCTCCGGAGCGGTCCCAACGGGCGCGCAGCGCGTCGTGACGATCGACGACCGCCTGCAGAGCCGCGGTCGCGGTGACCTCGTCGAGGCCGGTCGGCGTCTGCAGCAGCACCCACTGGTGGAAGGTCCGCACGTCGGTGCCCGCGGGGCAGACACGGGCGACGACGGGAGTCGGTTCGACGACACCCGTCGCCACGTCGCTCGTGTCGACGGCATCGGTGACCCGACCGTCGAGGGCCGCGGCGAGCGCGGCCGCGGTGCGCAGTTGGAAGACGTCGCGCGCGCTGATCGAGAAGCCTTCGCGCCGCGCCTGGTTGACGAGGGCGATCGCGACGATGCTGTCGCCGCCGAGCGCGAAGAAGTCGTCGGTGACACCCACCCGTTCGAGACCGAGGACGCCGGCCATCAGGTCCGAGAGGGTCTCCTCGAGTTCGGTGCGCGGCGCGACGTGCTCGCTCGCCGCGGTGAGGTCGGGCTCCGGCAGGGCACGGCGGTCGAGCTTGCCGTTCGGGGTGAGGGGGAACGCTCCCAGGACGACGAACGTCGACGGCACCATGTACTCGGGGAGCTTGTCCGAGGCCCACGCCCGCAGGCTGTCGGCGTCGAGGCCATCGTCACCATCCGGAACCACGTACGCCGCAAGATAGTTGGCGCCCACCGGGGTCTTACGGACCAGCACCGCGCTGTGCCGCACGGAGGGGTTGGCCGCGAGCGCCGCCTCGACGTCCTCGAGCTCGAGGCGCATGCCTCGGATCTTGACCTGGTTGTCGGCGCGGCCGAGGAAGTCGAGGCTGCCGTCCGCGCTCCAGCGCGCCAGGTCGCCGGTGCGGTAGAGGCGGGAACCGTCGTCGCCGAACGGGTTCGCGACGAAGCGTGACGCGGTGAGTCCGGGCGCGCCCACGTAGCCACGACCCAGCAGGTAGCCACCCGCGTACAGCTCACCACCGATGCCTTCCGGCACCGGACGCAGCTGCGAGTCCAGCACGTACAGCTGGGTGTTGGGGTTGGGCGTACCGATCGATGTCGCGATGCGGGCGGCGTCGTCGCGGTAGATCACGTGCGAGACCCCGATCGTCGCCTCGGCGGGGCCGTAACCGTGGTACAGCGTCGTCGACAGCTGACGTCGGAACCGCTCGAACAGGTCCGGGGTGAGCACCTCGCCGCCGCACCACACGTGCCGCAGCCCGGACAGTCGATCGGTGCCCCGGGCGAGGTCGAGCAGGACGTCGAGCATCGACGACACCAGGTACACGAACGTGACCCGTTCGCGGGCGATGAGATCGAGCAGATACTGCGGGTCGCGCTCGCCACCGGGCTCGGTGACGATCAGCCGGCCGCCCGAGACCAGCGGCAGCAGGACCTCGTTGACGGAGATGTCGAACGACAGCGGCGCCTTGAACAGCGATGCGTCGTCGGTTCCGAAACCGAGCACCCGCTCGCGCTGCCACAGCAGCCGGGCGCAGATCGCCTCGTGGCGGATCATCGCACCCTTCGGCCGGCCGGTGGAGCCGGACGTGAAGATCACGTAGGCGAGCCTGCGACCGTCGAAGGTGTCCTCCGGCAGGTCGGACGGCTGGTCGCCGTGCGCCCAGTCGGCGAGATCGACGTGCACCGCGTCGGTTCCGGCGTCCACGCCGCCCGGTCCGGTGAGCACCAGCCGGGCCCCGGCGTCGGCGAGGACGGAGTCGCGGCGCTCCCGCGGCCACGACGGATCCAGCGGAACGAATGCGCCGCCGGCGCACAACACCGCGAGGAGTCCGACCACCATCTCCGCCGAGCGGGGAAGGCCTACCGCGACAACCTCTTCCGGTGCGAGTCCACGGTCGCGGAGGTGGTGCGCCAGCTGCGCGACCCGCTCCGCCAGCTCCCGGTAGGTCAACCGCAGGTCTCCGGCCACGAGCGCCTCGGCGTCCGGGTCGAGCCGGACGGCGTCGGCGAACAGCTCCGGAACGGTGTGCGACGGCTGCGGCTCGGCGGTGTCGTTCCAGTCGAGCAGCACGCGGCGGCGCTCCTCGTCGGTCATCGGCTCGAGTTCGCCGACGGTGGACATGGGGTTACGCAGGAACTGGGACACGAAGTGCGCCAACCGCTCCTCGTGGCGCAGCAGCTCCTCGCGCTGCCCGGCCGGGGCACGCAGGTCGATCCGGATCGGTTCGCCGTCCTCGCCGCCCTGGATCGAGAAGTCGAGATCGTGCACCGGCCCGGTGACTGAGCCGCGGATGCGGGCGGGGTTGCCGTCGAACTCGAGGACGTGCTCGAACATCATCGAGTTGATGCCCGGCCCGAACACGCGACGGTCGGGGTCGATCGCGCGCACCTCGCGGGCGAGGTCCTCGCCGCGGAAGCGGCCGTGCCGCAGCGTTGCGACCAGTCGTGCGTCGATCGCGCGGGCCAGGTCGCCCACGGTGGCCGCCGGATCCACGTGGAACGTCACCGGCAGGATCGTCGACGCCATGCCCGGTGTGCGGCGCATCGCGCGGCCGACGCGGGCCGCCATGGGGACCGAGACGGTGAGCGCCCGCAGCCCCGAGATGCGGTGCAGGTACGCGAGGATCAGCGCCATCGGCAACCGGGTGCGGCGGATACCCGCCGCGGCCGCGAACCCGTACATCGCGTCGGCGATCTCGCCGTCGATCGTGACCGTCGTGGATTCGGGGGCGGCGGACGAGTCGGCGCCGGCCGCGCAGATCTGCGGCGGCTCGGGGGCGTCGAGGATCTCGGCGAGCCAGTAGTCCCGGTCCGATTCGAAGCGCGCCGAGGCCCGGTAGTCGATGTCGGCGTCGATCAGGTCCTGCAGCGCCCACGCCCCGGCCGTCGACGCGAGGTCCGGGTCGTCGTAGCGGGTGACCATGTCGGCGACGATCAGCGAGATGCCGAAGCCGTCGATGATGCTGTGGTGGTAGCGCTGGTACCAGAGCGTGTGGTCGTCGGCGAGACGGATCAGCGCGTGCCCGAACAGGGCGTCGTCGCCGGTGATGTCGACGACCGTCGCGATATCCCGGTCCATCCAGTCCTGCGCCGCGGCCTCCGGATCGACGGCGTCGCGGACGTCGACCACCTCGAACGGCCAGGCGTCGTTCGACGCCGGCACCTGGCGGATCGTCCGGTCCTCGCCGAGCCGGAACCGCACGTGCAGTGCCTCGGCGTGCTCGACGGTCCGGCGGATCGCCTCCGCGGCCCGCTCGATGTCGATCGGCCCGGTGGCCTCCACGACGAGCGAGAGGTTGTAGACCGTGCTCTGCGGATCGAGCTGCTGCGCGACGAGGATCTCGGACTGCGCGGCGGTGACGGGCAGCCCGGCGACGGCGTCGTCGAGCATGGGGGCAGCCGGCAGGTGATCCGCAGACATACAAATCCGATCGTCCGTCGTGGCGCGACCGCGCGAGTCGGACGCATCGTGCGCCCCTTAGGATAGGCTAACTCGCCCGTCCGCCGTCAGCCGGTCACCTCAGTCGGCGAGGAAGTCGAGGACCACCTTGTTCACGGCCTCCGGGCGCTCGAGGTAGCCGTAGTGCCCGGTGTCCGGAATCTCCTGGTAGACGGCGCCGGGGATCGCGTCGGCGACCTCCTTCGACAGGTAGGCCGGGATCATCCGGTCGTCGGCGAACCCGACGGACAGGCACGGACGGGCGATCGCGCGGTAGGCCTGCGCCCGATCGAACTCGCGATCCATCGCGAGCTGCGCCCGAACGCCCGCCGACGTCTTGCCGCCGGAGAACTCGAACACGTCGAGCCAGTCGCGGGCGGCGTGCTGGTCGGCCAGCGTCGCCGGGGAGAGGTTCATGACCGCGGTGACCGCGGCGCGGTACTTGGCCGGCAACTCGATGCCCGCGGCCTCGAGTTCGCGCTCCCCCTCGTTGAGGGTGCGCTGGAACTGGTCCATCCGGGCATGTCCGGCGAGGAATACGGCCTTGCGGACCAGGTCGGGTCGCGCGAGCGCGAGTTCCTGTGCGACGCGCGCCCCGAGCGACGTACCGACGACGTGCGCCGGGCCGCCGAGCAGTTCGATCAGCCCCGCGGTGTCGGCCACCATCGCTTCGATGGTGATCCCGTCGACGCTCTCCCCCGACGGCGCGATGCCGCGGTTGTCGAACGTACACACCCGGTAGCCGGCCGCCACCAGCGCGGGCACCTGATGCAGGTCCCACACCCGACCGGGACTTCCCGTACCCATGATCAGGACGACCAGATCGCCGTCACCCTTGACCTGGTAGTTCAGGGGGATCCCGTTGATGGTGGCGGTGGGCATGTCGGCCTTCCTCACGGCGGTGGAACTGCAGCAAATAGGGTTGGGTAACCTAAAACTCCTGGGTCGTCGCGACCGGCGGCTGAACCTGACCAACTCGTCCCGGAGGATCGCGTTGAGAGTCGCCACGCTGGGCTACCAAACCTGGGGCCACCGTACCCTGCAGGCCGTTCTCGACTCGGATCACGAGGTGGTCCTCGCGATCACCCACCCCAAGAGCGATCACGCCTACGAGAAGATGTGGGCCGACTCCGTCGCGGACCTCGCCACCGAGCACGGCGTGCCGGTGCACATCGCGAACAAGCCCGACGAGGACTTCAAGGCCGCTCTGAAGGCCGCCCGGCCCGACATCATCGTCGCCAACAACTGGCGCACGTGGCTGCCACGCGACGTGTTCGACGCCCCGCGCTACGGCACCCTCAACATCCACGACTCGCTGCTGCCCAAGTACACCGGCTTCTCGCCGCTGATCTGGGCGCTCATCAACGGCGAGGAGGAGGTGGGCCTCACCGCGCATCTCATGGACGAGGAACTCGACGCCGGCGACATCGTCCTGCAGCGTTCGACGCCGGTCGGACCGAACGACACCGTCACCGACCTGTTCCACCGCACCGTCGACATGATCGGCCCGATCACCCTCGACGCCCTTGCCCTCATCGAGTCCGGCCGCACCGACTGGACGCCCCAGGACCGCACGCAGGCCACGTTCTTCCACAAGCGCTCCGACGAGGACAGCCGCATCGACTGGACGTGGCCGGCCGACGCCATCGAACGCCTCGTGCGCGCACAGTCCGACCCGTACCCCAACGCGTTCACCACGTTCAAGGGTCAGCGGATCCGGGTACTGAAGTCGTCGGTGTCCCAAGGCAATTACGGGGGCACCCCCGGCCGAGTCTTCATCCACGAGGGCGACGGCATGGTGATCGTCGCCGGACCCGACGCCCGCACCGGGACGAACAAGGGCCTGGTGATCGAGCGCGTCCGCCTCGACGACGGCACCGAGATGTCGGGCCAGGAATTCTTCCCCCACGGCGGCGGGTACCTGGGGCGCTGAGCCCGGCGGAACGCCTCCGCGCGAAATCCGTCGTCGGCTCCCCTACCCTGCCTCCATGACACGCCATCACGACTCCGATACGTATCAAGCCGTGGTGTCCGTCGCGGACGAGTCCCTGGCAGCTATACAGGCGATCCTCTCGGACATGACCGCCGAGCAGGCCAACCGCGTCCCGGACCTGCCCGGCGCCAACAGCCCGTACGCGATCGGCGCCCACTGCGTCGGCATGACCGACTACTGGGGCGGCTCGCTGATTGCCGGACTGCGCATCCCCCGTGACCGCGACAGCGAGTTCCGCGCGCACGGCGATCCGCAGCAACTGTGCGCCGAACTCACGCGCATCCGCAACGAGCTGCCCCAGCACGTGGCGATCGCCTTGACCGAAGGAGTCCGCGACCGGACGCCCACCGGCACCACCCGCGGCGACACCGCCCGAACCGCCAGCGCCACATGGATGCTGTTGCATATCGTGCGCGAGTTGTCACAGCACCTCGGGCAACTCGAGATCACTCGCGACGTCCTGTCCACCGATCGCTGAGCGGGGGGGCAAACGTCACCCGCAGACACGAGCGGTGCACCTTCGAAGGTGGTCTTCACCGGACGGGGGATGGCGGACACATCGCCCGCCACCCCCGCCCGCCCGATCAGCGCGTGAACGTGGCCGTCACCTCGGGTGAGGCGTTGCCGTAGGCGTCCACCGCAACGACCTTCGCTTCGTACGTGGTACCCGCCGCCGCGTCCGGAACGGGGATGTCGAGACTGTTCGGCCGCGGCATGAAGTAGAAGTCCGACAACACCTTCGACGCCACGACCTTGACACCGGTCGTCGCGTCGGTGATGTCGACCCGATAGTGGTGGACCATCTGGTCGTCCCGCGCCTGAGCGATCCGGACCGCCGTCGCGCCGTCCTCGCTCCTCACCAGCGACAGCGGCGTCGACGTCGCGAACTCCGGCGCCACCGTGTTCCGGGCCGCCGAGGTGTACCGGAAGTTGTCCTTGATCTGCTCGCTGGTCGACCCCTTCAGCTCGACCGTCCAGCTCGAGCCGCTCAGGGTGCCCGCACTCGCGTACGGGGGCTGCCAATTCGCCGACCACTGCCCACCGGTGTAGATGTCGTGCTTGTCGGCGGCCATGTTGATGCGGCCGATCTCGGTACGGTCCTTGTAGACGTCGACGAACAATGCCTGTGCGGTAGGTGATTCGAAGCGGTTCGCCAGGCCCGACTCGGTGATCATCTGGTATCCGTGGTCGATCTCGATGTACGACATCGATCCGTCGTTCACCGACGTGAAGTCGCGCTGATGGATCGACCGGTCGTCGTTGTTGTTGAGATGCGAGTGCCCGGAGAACAGGATGGCCTGCGGATAGGCCTTCAGGTCCTCGGCCAGCCGGGGATTGGATGCCTGCTGACCGTCCATCGTGGTGCCGCTCGTGGGACGATGCCCCTGCACGAGAATGGGTTTGGCGACGTTCGCCGGATCGGCGGTGAGTTCCGCCAGCCGGCCCTTCAGCCAGTCGCGCTGAGCGGTGTCACCGTTGTAGGTCTCGGTGTTCACGGTGAAGACGGGCACACCGTTGACATTCGATTCGTAGTAACCGCCGCCCGTGTCCGCGAACCATTCCCGTGGATATCCGGCCCGGACGTCGTCCAGGTACGCGTCGTGGTTGCCGTACGACATCAGGACCTGGGTGTCGGTCATGCCCTTGCGCTCGAGGTTCTCCTGGAAGATCCGCGAGACGATCTTGTGGTCCGCGCCCTTGCCGTCCCAGTTGTCGTTGATCATGTCGCCGTTGGACAGGATCGCATCGGGCTTCGGAAAGATCGATCCGATGGTGTCGAAGAAGCTCCGGTACTTCTCGGTGTTGTTCTCGTAGCCGCCGACGTGGACGTCCGACATGACGACCACCTGCGCGATCGGCTTCTCCGGCGTGCGGATCAGGTACCCGAACGAGACCGGCGCACTGGCCTTCTCACCACGGAACGCCACCGCGCTCACGTTGGTGTCCGACTCGATCCGGAGCGCGCGCCCCGGGACGTAGGCCGGGCTCTCCGCGGTCGGCGTCGTGCCGTCCAGCGTGTAGCGGACCGTTACTCCTCGCTCGGTGTCGAACTTCAACTCGACGGGGTGTTCGTAGCGTCCACCGGGAACGCTGACGCCCGGCGCGGCGGGCACCGTGTCGTTGTCTCCGACGGAGCTGCCCCACTCGCTTCCGAGGCTTCCGGCGCTACCCCACACGGGGTCGGCCTGCGCTGTGCCGGTTGCGGCGAGCGCGGCGGTCGCTGCAGCAATCACAAGAGTTGTGCGTCTCACGGGATGTCCTTGTCGTCGGCCGGGTCACCGGAACCAGATCTCCAATTGGTCTGGACCAATCAAGTTAGGTCGGCGCGGGCACGAGACGGTGCGCGCGAGCGGTCCTTCCGGTGAAGAAGGAATGAACATCGCAAATCAGGCACACCCGAGCCGGGGATCGTGAGTCGGCGTCCGGAGTGCTGCCGAATCGCGCTGCGGTGGAGACGATCCTCGCCCGCCACTCCGGCTGACGGCGGGACTCGCCCGTTCCGCGGACAGAACGGGCCGAGAGCAGCTAGCCTCCCAGCGAATCCGCGGCGGCACCGGGCCGTTCGCACGACCAGCACCGACGAGGGCCCATGAGATCCACACGCACCGCCTTCAACCGCTTCCTGCTGCTTCTCATCGGCCTGCTGGCGCTCGTCGCACCAGCCGTCACCGCCCCGCTCGCGTCCGCCGATCCCGTCACCCCCACCCCGTTCCGCCTCGAAGGCGCGAAGAACTTCCGCGACATCGGCGGGTACGAGACGTCCGACGGCAGGACCGTCCGCTCCGGGCTGGTTTACCGCGCCAACAAGCTGAGCTCCCTCACCGACGCCGACCTCGCGAAGCTCACCGCCGCGAACGTCACCCTCGACGTCGACCTGCGGAACATGTGGGAGCGCAGGGACGACCCGGACCGGCTCCCCGAGGGCGTCCGCTACCAGGTGGCGGACGTCGTCTCGTTCGAACACGGCATCGCGTTCCACGAGTTCGTGCCACTCACGCTGGGACGTGCGCTGATCGACGCGGCGGTGACCGGCTCCTCGGACATCGGCCAGTCCATCGGCTACCCGTTCATGGTCACCTACCGCGGCGCCGACGTCGCTTTCCGCGACCTGCTGACCGCGATCGCCGGCAACGCCGACGGCGCCACGGTGTTCCACTGCAGCGCGGGCAAGGACCGCACCGGCTGGGGCACCGCCGTGTTGCTCAGCCTGCTCGGTGTCCCGAAGGCCACGGTGTACCACGACTTCCTGGCCAGCAACACGTACCTGGGCCGCGCCGACGCCGTCGAGAAGTCGTGGCTGGACGCCGCATTCGCTCAGGTCGACCGGTTGTACGGTGGGGTCGACAACTACGTGCGAACGGGGCTGGGCGTCGATCAGCAGACCATCGACACCCTGCGGGCGCGACTGCTCGTCTGACCCCGGCATCTTCGAAAGGCCCGGCCCGATGGATTCGATTGCCCGACTGCGGGACGAGATCGCCGGAAGCGGACTGCTCACAGCGCCGCAGGTGGGCGACGGATTCGTCTTCGGCACCGCCCGGGTGGCCGCCGCCGGCACCGAGGTCACCGTCAACGTCGACCCCGAACTCGACGACCGGCCCGTCCCGGACACCGGTGTGCTCCTGGCCGCCGTCGACCGACTCCTGACCGTCACGCCCGAGCAGTGGCTCCGGATCGTCGACTCGGTCGCCGAGGAGATCGAGGAGGCGGTCGGCGATGCGCCGGTCCACGAACCGACCGACCTGCGCGACGACCTGTCGCTGACGTCCACCGTCGTCTTCCACGACGCGCTCCTGCTGTCCTTCGCCGCGCCGAAGCAGTTCCCCGACAGCTGGATCCGGGTACAGCTGGACGAGCAACTCGCGGTCGACGGGGTCTGCATCGACGACAAGGACGACGACGCCGAGGTCGTCGAGTTCGATTCCCTCGACGACCTTCTGGACCACGTTTCCGAGGACCGCTAGGTGGCCGAGACGGCCCGCTCGTCCGCGCCCTGCCACGCCGCCCACAGCTGCGCGTAACGCCCACCCGCCGAAACCAGTTCGGCGGGCGTGCCCTGTTCGACGATCCGGCCCCGTTCGAGCACCACCACGCGGTCGGCGGACGCCGCCTGGGTGAGCCGGTGCGCGACGACCAGCGTCGTCCGGCCCCGGGTGGCAGCGTCCGCGGCGCGCTCGAGTTCGCGGGCACCGGCGCTGCCCGCCTCTGCGGTCGCCTCGTCCAGGATCGCGACGGCAGGGTCGGCCAGCACCAGCCGGGCGAGTGCCAGTTGCTGCGCCTGCGCCGCGGTGAGCGTGTGACCACCCTCGCCGACCACGGTGTCGAGTCCGTCGTCGAGCGCGTTCACCCACGACGACGCGCCGACCGTGTCGAGCGCATCGGTCACCTCCGCGTCGGAGGCGTCCGGGCGCGCAAGGCGCAGGTCCTCGACCAACGGCCCCGCGAACACGTGCACCTCCTGGCTGACGATCGCGACATGTCGGCGCAGCGACCCGGCGCCCAGCTCGCCCAGCGGCACCCCGCCGATCCGCACTGTCCCCGACGTCGGTGGCAGCGATCCGGCTGCGAGAACCGCGAGGGTCGACTTGCCGGCGCCCGTCGATCCGACCAGCGCCACCCGCTCCCCCGGCGCGATGCGCAGGTCGATGCCGTGCAGCACCTCGTGGCCGCTGTCGTAGCTGTGCCGAACATCGGCCAGTTCGAGGGACGCGTCGGCGGGCTCCGCGCCCGTGCCGACGTCCTCCGACTCCGGGATCTCCAGCACGCCGACGAGCCGGGCGAGGCTCGCACCCGCGGACTGCACTTCGTCGAACGTGTACAGCAGCGCACCGATCGGGTTGAACAGACGATGGAACAGCAGCGCCGCCGCCGTCGTCTGGCCGACGGTCACGACGTCCTGCTTCACCAGCGCGAAACCGACCGCGAGAATTACTGCGAGCCCCACGAATTCGGCGCGGTTGCCACGTCCGGCGAAGCGCGTGAACAATCCGAACACGCCCACCGAGAGGTCGCGCGCATCGCCCGAGGCCCGATCGATGTCCGCCAGATGTCGTTCCTCGAGGCCGTACGCGCGGACCGTGCGCACGCCCTGCATGCTGCTGACGAGGGCCTGCGACCGCCGGCCCATCGCCACGCGCTCCTGCGCGTACAGCGGACCCGAGCGGGGCAGGTACCAGCGCAGCGCGAGCACGTACATCGGCAGCGCCACCATGCCCGCCAAGCCCAGCCGCCAGTCGATGCCCACCATCGTCGCCATGCTCAGCGTCACCAACAGCAGCGACGACACCAGGCTCGGGACGACGTCCGCGACGGCCTTGCCGATCACCGCGACGTCGTCGCCGACGCGCGAGAGCAGATCGCCCTTGCCGACCCGTTCGATCGTGGGGATGGGCAGGCGCAGCGCGCGCCCCACCACCTGCTCGCGCAGACCGGCGAGCGCGCCCTCCCCCAGCCTGGCGATGAGATACGACCCGAGTCCGGTGAGCGCGCCCGCGACGATCGCGGCGATCGTGATGACCGCGACCACGCCGACGATCGTCGACGCCGGAGCCCCTTCACGCACCCGGTCGACCAGGACGCCGAACACGTAGACCGGCACCACCGCGGCGCCCGCCGCGATCAGTCCGGCGAGCAGCGTCAGCGCCGCCAGAGCTTTCCGACGGGCGAGCGCGTCGCGCAGCCAGCGCCAACTGTCCGACGCCGACGCGATCGGCAGCAACTGCTGCTCCGGCGCGCTCATCGCAGCACCGCCTTCCGGTAGTTCTCGTCGGACGCGGACAGCCCGGCGTGGGTGCCCTCGGCGACGATGCGGCCGCCGTCCAGGACCACCACGCGGTCGGTCACCGACAGCAGGGCGGGGCTGCTGGTGACGAGGATCGTCGAGTGCGTGCGGGTACCGCCGTGCCGGCTGCCGGCGATGCCGTCGGCGATCGTGTGTTCGGTGACGGCGTCGACCGCGGTGGTCGGATCGTGCAGCACCATGACGGGAGCTTGCGCCGCGAGCGCCCGGGCGAGCGCGACACGCTGGCGCTGCCCACCGGACAGGCTCGCGCCCCGGTCGGTCACTTCGTGCTCGAGGCCCGCAGGATGCGCGTCGACGACGTCGACCGCTGCCGACGCCCGCAGCACGTGCCGCACCGCGTCGTGGTCGGCGTCCGGGGACCCGGCGGTGATGTTGGAGTGGACTGTCCCGGCGAACAGGTCGGTGTGGTGCGGTTCGACCAGCACGGTACGGCGTGCGTGCGGCAGCCCCAGATCCACCAGACCGACGCCGCCCACCCGGATCTCGCCTTCGTACCGATCGGGGGGAATCTGTCCGGACAGGACTTCGGCGAACGCTTCCGCATCCTCCGGCCGATAGGCCACGACGCCCAGCAGTTCCCCCGGCGCGACGGTGAGGTCGACACGGGCCAGCGACCGGTAGGACAGCGCCCGCAGCTCCACGTCGCTCGCGCCCGACGGCTCGGTACCGCCGGCCGGCAGCAGCGGTTCGGCGTCGAGCACCAGCGCCAGCCGGTCCGCCGACGCCCGCGCGTTCGCGTAGAAGCCGGGGACGCGGGACAGCATCCCGAGTGGTTCCACGATGAACTGCGACAGTCCGACGACGGTGATCAGCTCACCGACCGAGATGCGGCCGTCGAGCGCGAACCAGCCCGCGAACCCGGCGACGGACACTGCGAGCAGAGCGCTGACCGTCATCGACACCCCGACGAACACGCCGGTCGCCTTCGCGGCGCGCATCGTCGCGGCCAACGCGTCGCGGCTGACGTCGCGGTAGCGCCGCGCCGCCGTCGCCTCCGCCCCGATCCCGCGCAGCGGGCGCAGGCCGCTCACCAGATCGGTGGCCATCCCGGCCGCCCGTGCGGTGGTCGCCTGCTGCGCCGACGCCCGGCGCGTGATCAGCGGCGCCGCCAACTGCAGCAGACCGAGCATGACGGGTGTGCCGACGAGTACCGCCAGACCCAGTGTCACGTCGATCCACAGCAGCGCGATCGCCGACGCCACCATCGCGGTGAGCGCCGCGGCGACGCGGGGGACGACGTCGAGGATCCAGGCTTCCTTGTCGGCGTCGGACGTCGAGACCGTCAACAGCTCGCCCGCCCGCAGGTCGGTCCGCACGCCGCGGGGGTCGAGGATGCGGCCCGCGACCTCCACCCGGAGTCGGTGTGCCTCCTGCTGCACGGCCAGCACGATGAAGCGCGCTCCGAACCGCCACGCCGACGTGAGCACGACGAAGAGGAGGGCGAGCGCGGACAGCCACACGATCAGAGCTGTGACGTCCCCGGTCTCGACCGCGCGGTCGACGATCACACCGATAGCGATCGGCACCGCCGTCTCGGCGACCTGGTGCAGGCTGACCAGGGCCGTCCCCGCGAGCAGACGCCCCCGGTTCCGTGCCAGCGTGCGGCGCAGAACCGCGGTACCACCTGCCATCAACCCTCCAGCCCTCGACAACAGCGTAGGTAAGTAGACCCTAACCCGGCGGTGAGTGGCGCCGACCGGTGCGGTTCTCATAGAGTCGCACTCAGGAACTACCTGCTAGTGAAGCAGCAAGCCGGAAGGAACAAGATGGCCGCGAAGACGACCGCCGAGAACGACATCGCGGACGAGGACCTCGAACCCGTAGCCGACGAGACCGCTCGACAGGCTCAGCGCGTCGTCGCCGCTTACGCCACGGATGCCGACGAGTGCCGCATGCTGCTCTCGATGCTCGGCATCGGACCGACCGCCAAGCTCGACTGACGCATCACAACCGAGGAAAGAGTAGGGGTATCCGTGGCTGAGCCTTCGGAATTATCGACAAGTTCCGAGGGCGCGACGGGCGCCGACCAGTCCGGCCCCGTACACGGAGGCTCCGACTTCGTCGTGGTCGCCAATCGCCTGCCGGTCGACCTCGAACGACTTCCCGACGGTACGACCCGCTGGAAGCGCAGCCCCGGCGGGCTCGTCACCGCCCTCGAACCGATCCTGCGCAGCAACAAGGGTGCGTGGGTGGGCTGGCCCGGCGTCCCCGACGTCGACCTCGAGCCCATCGTCGAGGACGGTCTCGACCTCTATCCCGTGCCGCTCAGCGGTCAAGAGGTCGCCGACTACTACGAGGGCTTCTCCAACGCCACTCTGTGGCCGCTGTACCACGACGTGATCGTCAAGCCGGAGTACCGACGTGAATGGTGGAACGCCTACGTCGAGGTGAACCGGCGTTTCGCCGAGGCCACCTCGAAGGCCGCCGCGGAGGGCGCCACCGTCTGGATCCAGGACTACCAGCTGCAGCTGGTGCCGAAGATGCTGCGGATGCTCCGCCCCGATCTCACCATCGGGTTCTTCCTGCACATCCCGTTCCCGCCGGTCGAGCTGTTCATGCAGATGCCGTGGCGGCGCGAGATCGTCGAGGGCCTGCTCGGCGCCGACCTCATCGGATTCCATCTCCCCGGCGGCGCCCAGAACTTCATGTTCCTGGCCCGCCGCCTCGCCGGCCAGCAAACCTCCCGGGGCACTGTCGGTGTCCGCTCCAAGCTCGGCGTCGTGCAGGTCGGATTCCGCACCGTCCGCGTCGGCGCCTTCCCGATCTCCATCGATTCCGGCAAGCTCGACGAGCTGTCGCGCCGCAAGTCGATCCGCGACCGCGCCAAGCAGATTCGCAAGGAACTCGGCAACCCGAAGCACATCATGCTCGGCGTCGACCGGCTCGACTACACCAAGGGCATCGACGTGCGCCTCGACGCGCTGTACGAGCTCCTCCAGGAGGGACGCATCGATCCCGCCGACACCGTCATGGTGCAGCTGGCAACGCCCAGCCGCGAGCGTGTCGAGAGCTACGTGCAGATGCGCGGCGCGATCGAGCAGACCGTCAGCCGCATCAACGGCGAGTACGCCGAGGTGGGGCGACCGGTGGTGCACTACATCCACCGCCCCATCGGCCGGGACGAACTGATCGCGTTCTTCGTAGCCTCCGACGTCATGCTCGTGACACCACTGCGCGACGGCATGAACCTGGTCGCCAAGGAGTACGTCGCGTGCCGCAGCGACCTCGGCGGAGCGCTGCTGCTGAGCGAGTTCACCGGCGCCGCAGCCGAACTCCGTCAAGCCTTCCTGTGCAACCCCCACGACCTCGACGACGTCAAGGACAAGATGGAGGAAGCACTGAACCAGGACAAGGAGGCCGGTCGACGCCACATGCGTGCCCTGCGCCGCCAGGTCCTCGCGCACGACGTGGACCGCTGGGCCCGCTCGTTCCTCGACGCACTCTCCCAGCAGGGTGTGGCCGGACCGGCACTGCTGCCCGCGGACGGCGAGTACACCGAGTAGGACCCCGGCACCGACGACAATGGGCTCCCGCGTTGCGCGGGAGCCCATTTCGGTTCGAGGTCAGATCGGGATCAGATCGGGGTCAGCCAGTTGATCAACCAGTCGTCGCCGTCCTTGACCATCTCGACTCGCACACGACTGCCACTGCTGACAGCCTCCGGAGACTCTGAACTCGTGGTGATCTGGTTGAGGTAGAGCAAGGTGACGACGCGGTCCGGGCTCGCCTCGACCACGGACTTGGCCGACGATGTCACCTGGACGTCGATGGCCTTCTCCTTCGCACCTGGAGCGATGGTCTTGTCGACCAGCTCGAGGTACTCGGCCTTGTATCCGTCGGTGAGTCCCTCTGCGGCCGCGTGCAACTGGTCCTGGGCAGTGTTGTGGTTGTACCCGAGCATTGCGACGACCTTGCCGTCGACGATGTCGAGCACCTCGCTGCGCGCCCGCTCGGTCGCGTCGGTCTCGCGCATCCCGCCGGGGCCCCAGTACAGCCAACCAGCCACGCCCGCCAGCACCGCGACGGTGATCGCGACGACGACGGTCAAGATTTTCTGTAGTTGCGTCACATTGCTTTTCACGGCACGAACTCCACATTCGATGCGAGCAGCTTGCCGCCCTCGTCACAGATCACGACGCGCAACCGGAACGACTTGTCCACCGGGGCCTCGTCGGCATTCTTCTGATTGGCCTTCACGGCGACGAGCGACGTCTTGCAGTTGCCGTCCTCGCTCTCGAGGCCCGCCTCGACAACCTCACCGGTCGTGCTCACGTTGAGCTGGGAAACCACGTTCGCGAAGTCCTCGAGACGCGCGTCGAGGTCCGCCCGCAGCGGGCCGGTGGTCCCCTCGAACAGCTTGTCGAGGTCCTCCTTGGCCGAGTCCGAGCGCAACGTACTGATGTTGATCGCAGTGGCGCGGGCGATGTCCACGTACCTTTCCCGTTCCGCGGCCAGGTCGGATGCCTGCTTGCGATCCACGAGGAGAACCGTGATCACGGCGACGAGCGCAATGATCACGATGCCCGCCGACACGCCCAGGACCAACTGTCCCTTCGAACGCTTCCCGAGCGATTCGCTCGGGACAGGATCGGTCTCGGCCGCCGCCGACGACGCCTCGCCCGCGGCGGTGACGCCTGACCCGACGGTAGTCGGCTCAGGTGTCTGGGCCACCGTCCCCTGCGGTGGCACGGTGGTTGCCGGATTCTCCGCCGTCCGGCCCGGTTCCGGCACCGATGGTGTCGTGGTCGCCGGTGTGGTCACTTGAGAACTCGTCGGCTCGGCCCCGGAGGGACCCGCCGGACGCGAAGCGCGCCGGCGGCTCTGCCGCCCGCCGACCTCGCGTTCAGCAGCCTTGTCGATCGTCATCGCCCTTGCTGGCCCTTCATCAGATCCTCCAACGACTGACTCGCATTGCCACCGAGATTCGGCTGCGAGTAGGTCCTTCCGTCGGGGCCGATGTACGTGCCCGTCACCGGATCGTACCGGCGGGCGGCCGTCGTGGCACCTGTCGAAACAGGGCCGGCAGCCGGCTTGTCGGTAGTGGATGCCACGGGCTGCGGCGGCCCCTGCCAGGGGTTGGTGCCCAATGGCACGTATCCATTACGGCAGGCCTCCGGGGTGGGCGCCCGGCGACCTGGGTACTCCATACAAGGCAGGTTCCGGGCACCACGAATTGCGTTCGGGTCGGATTGATCGATCTTGCAGAACAGGTCGCCGGGAGTGTCTGCTGGGCTCTCGTCGGCTGGGCTGCGCCACTGATCTGCCGGAAGGAAGCCCGTCGTGCACGGCGGCGGGTCGTTCAGTTGGAGATGAAAGTCGACAAGGGCGCCGTCATTCGGATTGCCACCTCCCGCAGACGTTGCCAGGGCCGCCGTCAACGGGGGGTACAGGACGAGAATCTGTTCGATGCCCGCGTTGTAGATGACACCGACCTCTCCGACACTGACGAGATTAGCGAGCAGGAGCGGCAACGTCGGCTGGAGCTCCTGCAGAAGCTGGTTGGCCTCCTGCGCCGCTCCCGGCCCCTTCTCGATCACGGCCCGCAGATCCCGATCGCTCGTGCGGAGCTGGTTCGTGAACGTCACCAGATCCTTTGTCCACGAACGAATCGCATCGCTACTCACCACCTGCGTGTCCAGCAACGGACCGGCCTGTTCGATGAGCGTCTTGGTGGCGTCGCTGTTCTTGTTCGCCTCCTCGACGAACAACCGGGCGGAGTCGATCAGACGCTGCAGGTCGGGTCCGGAACCGTTGAACGCCTTGAACGACTCGTCGATCACCGTCCGGAGCCTGGTGTCCGAGATGCTCGCCAACAATACGTCGGCTTGGTCCAGCATCACGCCGACATCCTGCGGCACGCTGGTGCGGCTGACGGGGATGACGTCCCCGCCCGCAAGTTGATTGCTACTGCTGGAGTCCTCCGGCGGGACCAGATCGACGAACTGCTCACCGACCGCAGAGACGCTCCTGACGTCGGCGTTGACGTTCGCCGGAATGTCATAGGCGGAGTCGACGTTGAGCACCGCCTCGACTCCACTGTCCGATAGCCTGACTTCCTCGACCTTACCGACGGTTGTTCCGCGGAAGGTGACGTTCGCATTGCGGTACAGACCGCCGGTCGAGGGAAGCTCCACGGTCACCTTGTACCGCCCGATACCGGCCATGTCCTGCAGCCGCACGTACTGGGTGGCCATCACGACCAGACCGATCACGGTCAGGATCGAGAAGATCACCAATTGAATCTTGACGAACTTCGAGAGCATCATGGTGCCGGCTCCCCCAACGGTAGACCTGGAATGTTGATCGGAGGCAAGCCCGGAATCTGAATTCCGCCCGCCCCAGGCGCATCCGGCGCCTCGGATTCGGCGGGTTCGGCAGGCGGTTGCAGCGGCCCGCGGAGCGGGTCCTGCGCCTGTCCGGCGACACCCGCGGCGGTGGCGAGAATGCCCTCGGGACCGCCGAGACGGCCCGCCATCGGGGTTCGGAACAAAAAGTTCCGCTCGAGACGCGGGGCCGTTAGATCGATGGTCATCGCGAGATTCGTGTAGTCACCACGGATGACGTTGTTGAGTCCGGCCTGCGGGAACGGGAAGGTCAGCAGAACTCCGAGAACCCCGGTCAAATTCTCCCCGGAGTTGGCGAGCGCAGCCAGTGTCGGGACGAGTGCGCGGACATTCGTCGCGAAGTCGTCGCCGCTCTTCTCGATCAGACGGTTCGCGACGTCGCTGAGCTGGCCGAGCGACACCAATGCGTTCGTGATGTCCTGCCGCTGATCGACCAGTACCTCGAGCGCCGGCGGGATCTCGTCCAGCGCTTTCGAGATGGTGTCGGTCTGCTTTGCTGCGGTACCCGCCAGACGGTTGATCCCCTCCATCGCCGACACTATCTCGTTGCGCTGGCGGTCGAGACTGCCGACCAAGGTATCCAACTGCGGCAATAGGTCTCGCACTGAATCCTCACGACCGTCCAGTGCCTTGTTCAGTTCCGACGTGATGTCCTGCAGCTGCGCCAGCCCACCACCATTGAGCACCACGGACAGAGACGACAAGGTCTGCTCTGTGGTCGGGTACACACCCGCGCGCTCGAGCGGGATCACGTCGCCGTCGGCAAGCTTGCCCTTCGGCGCCTCCCCGGCAGGGGGAGCCAACTCCAGATGAGCCGAGCCGAGCAGGCTGGTCTGGCCGATCTTCGCGGTCGAGTTCGCCGGAAGATCGACGTCCCCGTTGAGAGACGCGGTGACCAGCGCGTGCCAGCCCTGAACCTCGATCTTCGAGACACTGCCAACCGTCACGTCCCCCACACGGACCGGCGAATTCTGGGTCAGCGTAGTCACGTTCGGCATCTGGATCTCGACCTCGTAAGCGCCGTCGCCGCGGCCTTGTGTTCCGGGCAACGGCACCGAGTTGAGGCCCGACCACTCACATCCGGACAGAACGAGCGTCGCGGCGAGCAAGCTCGCCGTGAGACCGGCCCGGCGTGTGGTAGAGAACGTGTTCATCGTCCACCTCCCGGCTGCATCAGCCCGGTCAGATCCTTCGGCACCGTCGCGGTGGGCGCCATGTCCAACGGACTCTTCACATCCGCAGCAACGCCTGCACCGGTAGGGAGGCCGGGTTCCGTCGACTGAATGTCCCCGGGAGCAGCGAACTCACCGGTGGCTGGGTTCGTCAGGATCGGCGGGTAGTTCATCGTCATCGACTCCAACACCGGACCCAACTGCTGCTTGCACAAATCCGCGGTCCGCTCCGAGGTGGAAGTAGCAGCGGCCTCCACCGCACCACAGACCCACGCGATCGGGTTACGGAAGTTGCTGAAGGCAATCGCGCCGGTCAGGCTTCCCTGCTGCGGCTTGTAGATTTGGTAGAAGTTCGCGAGCGAAGTCGGGCCGGAATGAAGCACCCGCTCGATCTCGGGACGCTTGTCCGCCAGAACCTGCGTCGCATCGGCGAGGCGCTGCACGGACTCGGACAGCCCGTCACGGTTGTCCGCGACGAAGCGTTGCACGTCGCCCACCGCCAGGTTGAGATCGCTGAGTGCGGTTCCCAGCTCGTCGGAGCTTGTCGCGAGGAGGTCCGACACCGACGCGAGCCGGCCACCGAACTGGACGATCTGCTGGTTGCTCGAGGACAGCGCAGACACGAACGCCTGCAGGTTTCGGATGGTCGAGAACAGATCGGTGCGGCCCTCGGACAGCGTGTGCATAGTGTCTGACAGTTGACGCAGCGTCCGCCGCAGCGCGTCTCCGTTCCCGTCCAGGTTCGCGCCGGCCGTGTCGATGAACCGAGCCAGCGATCCCTGGTCGTCGAGCCCCTCCGGCCCGAGTGCCGTGGAGAGTTTCGTCAACTCAGTCTTGATCTCGTCCCACTCCACCGGAACGGCGGTGCGATCGATCGAAATGGTTGCACCGTCTGCCATTTCGTCACCTCCGTCGTACACGGGCGTCAACTGGACGAACCGCGACGACACCAGGTTCTGGGCGACGATCACAGCTTTCGCATCAGCGGGTATACGCACGTCGTCGTCGACGTACATGGTCACCTTGGCGTCGTTCTCGCCGGGCTCGATCTTCTCGACCGTGCCGACATTGACCCCGAGTACCCGGACATCGTCGCCCTCGTAAAGACCCGTCGTGGAGACGAAGTGTGCATACACGGTGTTCTTCCCGAGCCCCGGGAGCAAGAAGACAGCAGCACCGAGCCCGACTGCGGCCACGAGCGCGATCACGAGACCTGGCACCAACCACTTGCGCCACGCTGGCCGCTCGGCCTTCGTGTCCTCGATCGATTCCGTCGGCGGCGTGGACTCCGTCGAGGCATTCACGTCGTCGTCCTCGGCCATTGTCGATTCCGAAGGTCCTGTCGAGTCGTAGATCATTGCCCCGGCTCCCTCGTGTACGGCTTGGATTCAGGGATCAGATCCTGCAGGTCCTGGGGCAACTGGTCGGGTGCGAGCCCGGCGTCGAGCGCGGTCTTCCACCACATGCTCGGCAGGATGTTGGATACGTACGCCTTGAAGTACGGTCCACTGGCAACGGTTTCACCCAGTGCGCCGATGTAGGGGCCCAGGCCGTCGAGGGCGTCCGCGATGTTCTGCTTGTTGCGCTGGAGAACTGCCACAGCCTGGTTCAGGTTGTCGAGCGTGGGCCCCATCTGCGCCTGATTCTCCTGGACCAGACCGGACAACTGACGTGAGACCGCGGACGTGTTGACGATCAATTCGTTGATCGCGTCCCGGCGGCGTTCCAGCTCACCGAACAGCTCGTTGCCGTCGACGATCAACGAGTTGATCTGATCGCTGCGGTCGGATAGCACCTTGGTGACGCCCTCGGCGCGCTTCAACAGCTCGAGCAGACTCTCGTCCCGCTCGTTGATGCTCTTCGAAAGGCGCGAGACGCCGTCGAGCGCCGCCCGGAGTTCGGGCGGGGTGTCCTGCAGCGCACCGGAGACCGCGTCGAGAGACTTGTCGAGCTGATCGGTGTCCAGCTCCGAGATCGAGCTCCCGAGGTCGCCGAGCGCATCGGTGAGCGAGTACGGCGAGTTGGTGCGCTCGATCGGAATCGTCTCACCCACGCGCAGGGTTCCCGAACCCTCGGGCGCCACCGCGAGCGACTTCTTGCCGAGCACCGTATTGGTCTTGATGTCGGCGCCGGTGGCGTCGCCCAGCACGATGCCCTCCGAGACCGTGAAGGTCACGAGTACCTGCTGTCCGTCCAGTTCGACCTTGTCGACCTTGCCGACGTCGACGCCGGCGACGGTGACATTGTCCCCGACGGTCAGACCGCCCGCTTCCGAGAAGGCTGCCGAGTACCGCACTCCACCGGAGAGGAACTGGAGTTGGTCGTACTGCAGTGTCGCCAGCACGACCGCAGCGGAAACCGCCACGCCGATGACGCCGATCCGCACCAGATTTCGTTCACGATGTGGGCTCATTCGACTTTTGCACACCTCCCCGTGGTCTGTTCCGCCGTAGGCAGAACAACCGTCGATCCGTCGGACGCGGTGAACTTGAAGGTGTTCTGGCACAGGAAGAACTGGAAGAAGTCACCGTAGGAACCGACCCGGATCAGCTTCTTGTAGTCCGTCGGCAGGCGGGACAGGGACTTGTCGATGTCGTCCTGGCCGAGGACCAGCTGATTCGCCGTCCGGTTCGTCTGCTCGATCATGGCCTGGATATCCGGGCGGGTGCCCTGCAACAGACTTGCGAGCGAGCCTGTCGCGTCAGCGATCTGAGGAATCGCCTCACCGATCGGGCCACGATCCTGCGCGAGCCCGCTCACGAGCTGCTGCAGCTGGTCGACTGTGGTCGAGAACTGATCGCCCTTGTCGTTGATCGTGCCCAGAACCGTGTTCAGGTTCGTGATCACCTCACCGATCAGCTGATCCCGATCGGCGAGCGTGTTCGTGAAGGAACTGGTACTGCCGAGCAGCGAGACGAGTGTTCCACCCTGACCTTGGAACACCTGAAGCAGCGCGGCCGAGAGGTCGTTGACCTGCTTCGGATCGAGGCCGCGCAGCAACGGCTTGAACCCTCCGAGAAGAAGATCGAGATCCAGGGCCGGCGCAGTCTGCTCGAGAGGGATAGCCCCACCGGCACGCAGCGGCTCCACCGAGCCCTGCCCCTCGAGCAACTCGAGGTACCGGTCGCCGACGAGGTTCTCGTAGCGCACCGTCGCCTTGGTGCTCGAGAGCAGGGTGTACTGCGAGTCGACCGAGAACTTGATCTCGGCGTGGTTGTCGTCGTCGACATCGACGGACTTCACCGATCCCACAGGTACGCCGGCAATTCGAACCTTGTCTCCGGACTTGAGCCCGGAGGCATCGGCGAACGTTGCGTGGTAGCCGTCCGAGCTGCTGAATCTGAACTGGCTGAACACGATTGCGAGACCCGCGAAGATCAACGCCATCACGGTGGCGAAGATCAGGAGCTTGACTGTTGTGGCTCTCATGTCACTGATCCGCCTCGGTGTAGCCGTCGAACAGGAACCGGAAGAGAGTCGGTACCGAAAGGCTTGCCTGTTCGCTCGGGACGTAAGGGCTGGGCGCGGTGTTCGCAACGACGAACGGAGCATTTCCGTCACGCTTCGGGTCGAAGCCCGGCAGCCCGTAGCAGTTCGGCCCGCCGGACGCCGCGACGCGCGGCAGTTCCTCCGGCGCCTCGTACGCCTTCGCTCCCAGCAGGAAGTTGGTGCTGAGCATGAGCGACGCGTACTTGCCGGTACCCGTCATCGGCTCGAACTTGATTCGAGCCTGGTTCAGGCCGGTGATGAAACACGTCAGCTCGGGCGAATACTCGCCCAGTAGCGTCGTCGTATGGGTGAGCGAATCGAGCGCGGCCTCCGCGTTGGCCTCGTTCTCCCGAAGCACAGCGTTGCCCGTGTTCGCGAGCCCGGTGACATTCATCAGCAAGAGATCGAGGTTCGCTTGCTCCTCGACGATCGATCCACTTGTACCGGTCGCGTTCTCGACAACCTTCAGCAGATCCTGTGCGGTGTCCGCGTAGATGTTCGAGACTTCTGCGGTTGCTCGGACGTCGTACTCCAACTGAGGCAGAGTCGGATTCATCGTCTTCAAGTACTGGTCGCCCTGTTCGAGCAGGATGCCGAGATCTTCGCCGCGGCCTCGCAGAGCGGAGGACAGTGCACCCAGCGTCGCATTGAGCTTCTCGGGCTGCACCTGATCGAGGACTTCAGTGAGGTGCTGGAACAGCGTGTTGAACTCGACGGTCACGCTGTCGGCACTGATCACGGTGCCGGGCTGCAGCGACTGCGGCGACGGGTCCTCAGGTACGACGAAGTTGACGAACTTGGCACCGAAGACCGTTGTCGAATCGATTTCGACGGTGGCGTTGGCAGGGATCTTCGACATCATCGACGGGTCCATGTCGAGCTGCAGCTCTGCGCCGTCACCCGTGTAGGACACGGAACCGACCTTGCCTACCTGCACCCCACGCATCTTCACCTTGGCGTCAGGATCCATCACGAGACCCGAACGTGGAGCCGTCACCAGAACGGACTCACTCTTCGTGAATCCACCGACGAACATCGTCAGTGCCACCACGACGATCGCGACGAGGCTCAGCACCATCACGGCCGCCGCGAGTTTCGTCTTCCACCTTGCTTCGGGCATCGTTCCTCCGCCTTATCCCGAAAGGTTGAAGTTGCCGGACTGGCCGTAGATGGCCAGCGAGATCAACAGGGTCACTGTCACGACTGCAATGAGCGAGGCCCGGACAGCGTTGCCGACCGCCACGCCCACACCCACCGGTCCGCCACTCGCGTTGAAGCCGTAGTAGGTGTGGATGAGCATGACGGCCAACGCCATGGCGATGGCCTGGGCGAACGACCACAGGATGTCCGTAGGGTTCAGGAAGGTCGAGAAGTAGTGGTCGTAGACACCGGGTGACTGGTCGTAGAGGAACACCGTCGCGAACCGGCTGGCCACGAACGACGCGATCACGGCGAGCGAGTACAGCGGGACGATGGCGATCATGCCGGCCATCACGCGGGTCGACACCAGATACGGAACCGACGGGATCGCCATCGACTCGAGCGCGTCGATCTCCTCGGAAACACGCATCGCACCGAGCTGCGCGGTCGAGCCCGCGCCGATGGTGGCCGCCAGTCCGATACCAGCGATGACCGGTGCGGCGATACGCACGTTGATGAACGCGGCGAAGAAGCCCGTGAGTGCCTCGACACCGATGTTTCCGAGCGAGCTGAAGCCCTGGACGGCGATAGTGCCACCGGTGAACAGCGTCAGGAACCCGACGATGACCACGGTGCCGCCGATGACCGCGAGTGCGCCGGTGCCCATGCTGATCTCGGCGATCAGTCGCAGCACTTCCTTCTTGTAGTGCACGAGCGCGCGCGGCGCCCACACGAGCGCGCGCCAGAAGAACAACGCCTGCTCTCCAACGCGGTCCACCGAGCGCGATGTGCGCGCGATGCGCCGTCGAGTGCGGACGAAACGTCCCGATGCCACCAGAGCCATCTACTTCACCACCCTGTCGCTCACCCGGACGTCAACTTGATGCCGACAGCGGTGACGAGAACGTTGACCACGAACAGCGCCATGAACGAGAACACGACGGTCTGGTTGACGGCGTCACCGACACTCTTCGCTCCACCGCGAACGTTCATGCCGAGATACGCGGCCATGAGTCCCGCGATCATGCCGAACAATCCAGCCTTGAGCATCGAGATCATCAGTTCGCCGAAACCGGTGAGGAGCGTGATGCCGTTGACGAACGCACCCGGGTTGACGTCCTGGACGTACACCGAGAAGAGGAAGCCGCCGAGGATGCCGATCGTGCAGACGAGACCGTTGAGCAGCAGGGCGACGACGGTCGACGCGAGCACACGGGGCACCACGAGGCGGTGGATCGGATTGATGCCCAGCACGCGCATGGCGTCGATCTCTTCGCGAATGGTTCGGGCCGCGAGATCCGCGCAGATCGCGGTGGCGCCGGCACCCGCGACGATGAGCACCGTGACGATGGGGCCGACCTGTGTGACGGCGCCGAGAGCGGCACCGGCCCCACTGAGGTCGGCCGCGCCGATCTCCCGCAACAGGATGTTGATCGTGAAGCTCACCAGAACGGTGAACGGGATCGCGACGAGCACCGTCGGAACCATCGAGACCCGCGCGACGAACCACGCCTGATCGACGAACTCGCGCCGCTGGAACGGGCGCGAGAAGACCGCGCGCAGCGTGTCCGCCGACATCGCGAAGAATCCGCCTGCCGCCCGCAGGGGTACCTCGAGGAGGTCGACCACGTTTCCCTCCTCACAAATCCTTGTCATGGACGTTCGATGCGTGGCCGCGAGCACTCGCGACACGACGCACCCCCCAGGGCGTCCGAACAGGACAAACGCTCTGTGACCCAGGTCATATTAACTAGAACGTGTTCACCTGTCAAAGATTTCGACGGCACGTCCTGAAACCGACCGCAAGCAAGGGCCGGAGTCGGCCGGGAGTCCACGCAGAAGCGGCCGGGCGACACCGAGAGCGGGACGGACCGCGCGCTCTCGCACGCTCACCGAGGGTGGACGATCACCCGCATTCAGCTGCGCAGACGCGCGAAGTTTCGTCGACGGACACGAGTTGGGCGCGAAGGTCGAAGGCGCCCGCGCCGGCACCGACGATGAATGACCGACCGCAGCGCCTCGGCAGCCTCGGTTATCGTTCCGAGATCTCGTCGCGATCATCCAACTGGAACAGGTTCTAGACACCAGTACAGCGTTCCACAGCGAACCGTCGCCGGAGCGGCTGCCGACCGAGCGACGCCGAGGGACACACCGGCGTCCAGCCCATCTTGTCGCCTTTCCTACCGGCTGTATCGATAATCCCGCAATCCCCCGTTACGCGGGGAATTGCGGGATCGTCCGAATCCGGGCAGGGCGCGATCAGCCCAGCGACTTGAGCGCCTCGGAGGCCGAGAACATGCGCTCGGGATCGCGGTCGTCGAAGTACGCGCCCATCTCGTCGGCGAGACCGGCAGGCGTCCACTGCGCGTCCGCGTCGAAGCGCTGCTCGACGACCGGTGCGGCCATCAGCGCGACCATGGGGCCGTAGACGACGAAGACCTGCCCGTTGACATTGTCCGCGGCGGGGGACGCCAGGTACGAGACCAGCGCCGCGACATGCTCGGGCGAGAGCGGATCGATCTGCCCCTCGGGGGCGTCACCGAAGACGGACTCCGTCATCGAGGTCCGCGCGCGAGGACAGATGGCGTTGGCCCGCACGCCGTAGCGCGACAGGCCACGCGCCGCCGACAGCGTCAGCGCGGTGATGCCGGCCTTCGCGGCGCCGTAGTTCGGTTGCCCGGCCGGCCCGAGCAGCCCCGCCTCCGACGACGTGTTGATCAGTCGGCCGTAGACGGGGGCACCGTCGGCTTTCGACTTGTCGCGCCAGAGGGTGGCCGCATTCCGGGAAAGAAGAAAGTGACCACGCAGGTGCACCTTGAGGACGAGATCCCACTCCTCGTCGGACATGCCGAAAAGCATGCGGTCGCGGACGATTCCCGCGTTGTTGACGACGATGTCGACGCCGCCCAGGCCCTGGGCCGCCGACATCAGGGCATCCGCCGTGGACCGTTCGCCCACGTCACCCGCGACGAATTCGACCTTGCCACCGAGGGTACGAATCTCGTCGAGCGTGGACTCGACCGCGTCGTTGATCGCGAGGTCGTTGACGACCACGGCAGCGCCCGACTGGGCCAGACCGATCGCCTCGGCCCGTCCGAGACCGGATCCCGACCCGGTCACGATCGCGACCTTGCCCTCCAAGCTGACCTCGCGATTGCTGCCTGCACTCATCTACGCACTCCCGTAACCGTGACGTCGACCGGCCTCGCGCCGGTCGGTGCCTCATCGCCGCGGCTGTCGACGACAGCGGCCAATGTAGAACGTGTTCTACATTGGCCGCAAGGGTGGCTCTAGTGCTCGGTGAGCGCGGCGCGCGGGCACTGCGCGATCGCCGAACGCACGTCCGCTTCCCGGTCGGCCGGAGGGACGGCGGCCGAGATGATCAGCTCCTCGTCGTCATCCAGATCGAAGATGTCGGGAGCGATTCCGACGCAGACACCGTTGGCCTCGCAGCGGTCCCTGTCGACCCTTACCTCCATGACGGTTCCTCATTTCACGTTCGTTCGAAAGACCGGACCGAAGCCTGACGCGCCGGGCTGTGGCGCCACGAGACTTCGCCATAAGACTAGAACCCGTTTCACTGCTGTGCAATGATTCGGACAACCCTCCTGTAGGCGCCGACCGCACGGTCCGCACCGGTCACGGAAAGGCCGCTGTCACAGCCTCGTACACGATCAGCAGTGTCCGCGATCATTCCAGAAATCCGGGTCGTATCGGTCGAAATCGACGCCGACGATAGTCCTGGATTGGAGAAATGCACGTGGATATCACCTACACCCCGCAGCAGCAGCAGCTGCGGGAGGAATTGCGAAGCTACTTCGCGAAATTGATGACCCCCGAGCGCCGCGAGGCGTTGGCCGCGACCACCGGCGAGTACGGCGAGGGCAACGTCTACCGCGAGGTCGTCCAGCAGATGGGCCAGGACGGCTGGCTCACTCTGGGCTGGCCCAAGGAGTACGGCGGCCAGGAGCGTTCCCCGATGGAGCAGCTCATCTTCACCGACGAGGCCGCGATCGCGGGCGCTCCGGTGCCGTTCCTGACGATCAACTCGGTCGCGCCGACCATCATGCATTTCGGCACACCCGAGCAGAAGGCGTTCTTCCTGCCCAAGATCTCGGCCGGCGAGCTGCACTTCTCCATCGGCTACTCCGAGCCGGGAGCGGGCACCGACCTCGCGTCGCTGCGCACGTCCGCCGTAAAGGACGGTGACGACTACGTCATCAACGGCCAGAAGATGTGGACGAGCCTCATCCAGTACGCCGACTACGTGTGGCTGGCATGCCGTACCGATCCGAACGCCAAGAAGCATCGCGGTATCTCGATGCTGATCGTGCCGACCAGCGCCGAGGGCTTCTCGTACACCCCGGTGCACACGATGGCCGGCCCCGACACCAGCGCCACCTACTACCAGGACGTGCGCGTGCCGCAGACCTCCTTGGTGGGCGAGGAGAACGGCGGCTGGCGCCTCGTGACGAACCAGCTCAACCACGAGCGCGTCGCGCTCACCTCCGCCGGACCGGTCATGACCGCACTCCAGGAAGTGCGCGAATGGGCACAGAACACCAAGCTGGCCGACGGCCGTCGCGTGATCGACCAGGAGTGGGTGCAGATGAATCTCGCCCGCGTGCACGCCAAGACCGAGTATCTGAAGCTGATGAACTGGGAGATCGCCTCCGCCGAGGACCACGCCCCCGGCCCCGAGGCCGCGTCCGCCAACAAGGTGTTCGGCACCGAGTTCGCGACGGAGGCGTACCGCCTTCTCATGGAGATCATGGGCCCGTCGGCCACGATCCGGCAGAACTCCCCCGGCGTCCAGCTCCGCGGCCGCCTCGAGCGGATGCACCGCTCGGCGCTGATCCTCACCTTCGGCGGCGGCACCAACGAGGTCCAGCGCGACATCATCGCGATGACCGCCCTCGGCCAGCCGGCCTCGAAGCGATAAGGAAGGACGACCGACATGGACTTCACCCTCACCGAGGCCCAGCAGGACCTGGCCGGCCTCACGAACGGCATCGTCGCCGACATCGTCACCAACGAGCGTCTGCGCGAACTCGATTCCGCGGAGAATCGTTTCGACCGCAAACTCTGGGACACGCTCGCGACCTCCGGCGTACTCAGCGCCGCCCTGCCCGAATCCGTCGGCGGCGACGGCTTCGGCATCCTCGAGCAGTGCAGCATCCTGATCGAGCTGGGGCGCGGCGTCGCCCCGGTCCCGTATCTGTCGTCGATCGTCATGGCAGCGGGAGCAATCGCGGAGTTCGGCTCGGACGCACAGCGTTCGGAGTGGACAGCACCGGCCGGCGCGGGCGCGAAGATCCTTGCCGCCGCCCTGGCCGAGGAACTCAACGACAACCCCGCGGCACCGGTCACCGGGGCGGAGCGGACGGCCGACGGCTGGACCCTGCGCGGCACCAAGATCGTCGTCGACGGTGCACCGGTCGCGGACCTGTTCCTGGTCCCGGCCGCGACCGACCGCGGCACCGTGGTGTTCCTCGTCCGAGCCGACGACGCCGGAGTCACGGTGACCCGCCAGCAGACGACAGACTTCGGTTGCACCGGCATGGTCGAGCTGGCCGATGTCCGCGTGGACGGCGACCGTGTTCTCGGATCGGTCGAGCGCGGGACGGAGATCGTCGAGTGGATCGTCGGCCGTGGCTCCGTGGGCTCGAGCGCCTTCCAGTTCGGCGTACTCGACCAGGCCTTGAAGATGACCGCCGAGTACGCCCGCGAGCGCATCCAGTTCGACCGGCCGATCGGAAGCTTCCAGGCCGTCGCCCAGCGCCTCGCCGACGGGTACATCGACGTCAAGGGTGTACGACTCACGCTGTGGCAGGCCGCTTTCCGCCTCGCCGAGGGCCTGCCCATCGAGGGCGAGATCGAGACGGCCAAGTTCTGGGCCTCCGATGCAGGCCATCGCGTCGCGCACACGGTCGTGCACGTTCACGGCGGCGTCGGACTCGACGAGGACCACCCCGTGCACCGGTACTTCCTCGCCGCCAAGCGTCAGGAATTCCTGCTCGGCTCGGCATCCGACCAGCTGCGCAGACTGGGCGCCGAGCTTGCCGCCATGCCTGCGTAACCGACACGCGCGCAAGCAGTCCCACACAGTGAAATGGTCGAGCATGACGGGCGTCACACAGGTCATGATGTGGGCATGACAGTGACACCCACCGTCGCGGATCTGCTCGAGCAGCTTCGCGACGTCGACTCGCACGGAATCCGATTCGAGGAGTCGTACATTCCGTGGACCGATCACGTCCACGGAATGTACGACCGTGCGGCGCTTCTCGACGAGCTGCTCGACGCCGATCGTCCGCGCCACTTCGGCGTGCTGTTCGACAACATCCCCGAGTTCTCCTCCCTCCTGGGCGCGGCGGCATACTCCGGTACTGTCCTCGCCGGCCTCAACACCACCCGCCGCGGTGACGCCCTCGCCCGGGACATCGCACTGTCCGACTGCCAGGTCGTGTTCACCGAGAACACCCAGGCGCATTTGCTCGACGGGATCGATCTCGGCGGGGTGCGCGTGATCAACGTCGACTCGCCCGAGTGGCCCGACCTCCTGCGGCCGTTCGCCGGGTCTCCCGCGATCGCGCCGACTGCGGACCTCGACGACCTGCTGATGCTGATCTTCACATCGGGCACCAGTGGTGATCCGAAGGCCGTGCGTTGCACTCACCGAAAGTTCACCGAGCCGGGCATCATGCTGGCGGAGCGATTCGGGCTCTCCACGGACGACGCCGTCTACATGGCGATGCCGATGTTCCATTCCAACGCGATGATCGCGGCATGGTCGGTGGCGCTGAGCGGCAGGAGCGCAATCGCCCTGCGTCGCAAGTTCTCCGCATCCGGATTTCTGCCCGACGTCCGTCGCTACGGTGTCACCTACGCCAATTACGTCGGTAAGCCGCTGTCGTTCATCCTCGCAACCCCCGAGCGGTCCGACGACGCCGACAACACCCTTCGGGTCATGTACGGGAACGAGGGTTCGGCCCCGGTCGCCCGTGAGTTCGCCCGGCGCTTCGGTACCCGCGTCGTCGACGGCTTCGGCTCCACCGAGGGCGGCGTGTCCATCTCGGCGCACCCCGACGCTCCGGTCGGCGCGCTGGGCATGCTGCCGCCGACCGTCGAGATCCGCAATCCCGACACCGGAACTGTGTGTCCCCCTGCCGAGTTCGACGCAGACGGCCGTCTCCTCAACGCCGAGGAGGCCACGGGCGAGATGGTGAACGTGACGGGTCCGGGCGCGTTCGCGGGCTATTACAAGAATCCGGAAGCGGATGCCGAACGCCTGCGCGACGGCATGTACTGGAGCGGCGACCAGGCGTACCGCGATGCCGACGGATTCGTCTACTTCGCGGGCCGCAGCTCGGGCTGGCTGCGCGTCGACGGCGAGAATCTCGGCGCCGCACCGATCGAGCGGATCCTGCTCCGCTACCGCGGCTTCGCGCAGGTGTCGGTATACGGCGTGCCGGACCGCGAGGTCGGCGACCGGGTGATGGCAGCGGTCATCCCGGCCGGCGACGCGGAGGACTTCGACCCGACCGCGTTCGCTCGTTTCCTGGACGAGCAGCCCGATCTCGGCCCGAAACAGCGGCCCACGCTGGTGCGGGTGTGCTCGGAGTTCCCGCGGACCGCGACGTTCAAGGTCGTGACGCGCACGCTCAGCGCCGAACGCTGGCACTGCGCCGAGCCGGTGTGGTTGCGCGATCGAGGTCAGGACGAGTTCGTGCGGCTCACTCCGGAACTCGCCCTCACGCTCGAACGTCAGACCGCCGACGCCTGATCGCACGATCTCCCGGCACGACGACAGCGCCCCCGGAACATGGTTCCGGGGGCGCTGTCGCGTCGGGCTCTGGTCAGCTCTTCAGTCCGTCGAGGCGTGAGACCGTCGCATCGAACCCGGCGACGAGTTCGGCCATGATCTCGGCGACCGGGCGGATCTCGTTCATCCGGCCCACGATCTGGCCGACCGGCATCGCCACCACCTCGGGATCGTCTCCCGCCGAGATGCGCTGATGCGCTTCGCTGACGAGGATGTTCTGCAGCGGCATCGGCAGCGGGTCGGGTGCGTCGGGCTTGGCCCAGGCGTCGGTCCACTTGGTCTTGAGCAGTCGGGCCGGTTTGCCCGAGTAGATCCGGGAGCGAACGGTGTCGGCCGACGTCGCGCCGAGCAGGGCGCGCTGGATCGACGACGGTCCGTCGGCCGCACTGCCGAGTTTGTACTCGCTCGTCGTGAGCCAGTACGACCCCATCCACACCCCGGACGCGCCGAGGGCGAGGGCCGCCGCGACCTGGCGTCCGCTGCCGATGCCGCCGGCTGCGAGCACGCCCGCGGAATCACCGATCGCGTCAACGATCTCGGGAACCAGCACCATGGAAGCGATCTCACCGGTGTGCCCGCCGGCCTCGTAGCCCTGCGCGATCACGATGTCGACACCGTTCTCGACGTGGCTGCGCGCGTGATCCACCGCGCCGGCGAGCGCGGCCACCGGCACACCCTTCTCGTGCGCGAGATCGATGACGTCCTTCGGCGGCGAGCCGAGGGCATTGGCGATCAACGCGATGCGATGGTTCAGCGCGACGTCGACGTGCGAACGTGCCACCGAGTGCAGCCAACCGAGGACGCCGGTAGCGTGCTCGACGTCGTCGGACAGCGGCGGGACACCCAGTTCGTCCAGCGTGCGGTCGACGAACGCGCGATGCTCGGCGGGAATGAGCTTGTCGAGATCGACGGCGGCGCCCTCGGTGGGCACCTTGGCAGGCATCACGATGTCGACGCCGTACGGCTTGCCGTCGGTGTTCTCGTCCATCCAGGTGAGGGTGGCCTCGAGTTCCTCCGGATCGTTGAACCGCACGCACCCGAGGACACCGAGCCCGCCGGCGCGGCTGATTGCCGCCGCGACGTGCTCGGACGGCGTGAAGCCGAAGATCGGGTACTGGATGCCGAACTTCTCGGCGAGATCGGTGTGCATCAGGCGTCCTTGCCGTTGGTGTAGTGGTCGTCGGCCTCGCGCGACTGGGTCTGCGCGGTGGCCCACTTGTAGTCCGGCTTGCCGGCGGGCGAGCGCTTGATCTCGTCGACGAGCCACAGGCTGCGCGGAACCTTGTAGCCGGCGATCTCCTTGCGGGCCGCGTCGACGATGTCTGCCAGGCTGGGCCGGGTGCCCGGACGCGGCGCCACGACCGCGGCGACACGGTTGCCCCAGCGCTCGTCGGGCACGCCGACGACGAGGACGTCGAAGACGTCGGGATGCGACTTGACCGCACCCTCGACCTCTTCGGGGTAGATCTTCTCGCCGCCGCTGTTGATCGAGACCGAGCCGCGGCCGAGCATCGTGACGGTGCCGTCCTCCTCGACCGTCGCGTAGTCGCCGGGGATCGAGTAGCGAACTCCGTTGAGCGTCTTGAAGGTCGCCTTGGTCTTCTCCTCGTCCTTGTAGTAGCCGAGCGGGATGTGTCCGCTGCGGGCGAGAAGGCCCACCTGGCCGGAGCCCGGGGTGACGGGATTGCCCTCGTCGTCGATGACGACGGTGGCGGCGTCGATCTTCACGCGCGGACCGCCCGTGTGCTCGAAGCCCTTGGTGATCGTGGCCAGACCACCGAAGCCGGTCTCGGAGGAGCCGATCGAGTCGGTGAGCAGACGGTTGGGCAGCAGGTCGAGGAACTGTTCCTTGAGCGCCGGCGAGAAGAGGGCCGCGCTGCTCGCGATGACATAGAGCGACGAAAGGTCATACGGCTCACCGGTCTCCGGGTTGCCGGCGATCAGCGCGTCGATCATCGGACGCGCCATGGCGTCACCGGTGATGAAGATGAGATTGACCTTGTGGCGGTCGATGACCTGCCACACGGCGTGACCGTCGAATTCGGGGTGCATGACGAGCGTGCCACCGCCGAAGAGACTGTGGAACACCGCGGACTGGGAGCCCCCGTGGATCATCGGCGGAATCGGGAAGCGAACCATCGCCGGATGCGCGGCGCCGAGCTTCGCCAGTTCCCATTCGTCCTCGACGTATTCACCGGTGACGAAGTTGACGCCGCCGCCGAGCACACGCCACCAGTCCTCGTGCCGCCACATGACGCCCTTGGGCATTCCCGTGGTGCCACCGGTGTAGAGGATGAAGATGTCGTCGGGGCTGCGCTCGCCGAAGTTGCGCTCGGGCGAGCCCTGCGACAGTGCCTGCTCGAACTCGACCCCGCCGTACGACGAGTAGTCCAGATCAGTGCCGTCCTCCACGACGATGGCCGTCTTCACGAGCGGGGTGTTCGGCAGGACGCCCGCGACCTTGTCGCTGTAGCGGCGCTCATGGATGAGCGCGACCATGTCCGAGTTTTCGAAGATGTACTGTAACTCGTTCTCGACGTACCGGTAGTTGACGTTGACCATGATCGCGCGCGCCTTGAAGATGGCGACCATCGACACGATCGCCTCGATCGTGTTCCGGCTGTAGATACCCACCTTGTCGCCGGGCCCGACACCGTGATCCCGCAGGTAGTTGGCCAGACGGTTGGCCTTCTCCTCCAGCTGCGCGAAGGTGAGCTCGCGATCGGCGTCCACGAGGGCGAGGCGATCGGGATTGAGATCGATCGAGTGTTCGACAAGGTCTGCGATATTAATGGCCACGTCAACAAAGTAGAACGTGTTACTGTCGCTGACAAGACCCAATTAGAGACTCAGCTCACACACATATCAGGAGCCACCAGTGTCCACCGAAACCGCGGTAAATACAGACGTTTCGGCGAAATCGCCCCACTGCCTGGTCGAGAAGCGCGGCCACGTCCTGATCGTGACGATGAACCGCCCCGAGGCGCGCAACGCCCTCTCGGGCGAGATGATGGAGATCATGGTCGAGGCCTGGGACCGGATCGACTCCGATCCCGACATCCGGGTCGCGATCCTCACCGGCGCCGGCGGCACGTTCTGCGCGGGAATGGATCTCAAGGAGATGAACCGGAACGCTCCGGGCGACAAGTTCACCGGCGGGATGGACGTGACCCGACTTCCGGCACTGCTGAAGGGCCGCCGGCTCACCAAGCCGCTCATCGCAGCCGTAGAAGGCCCCGCCATCGCGGGCGGTACCGAAATCCTGCAGGGCACCGACATCCGCGTCGCCGGCGAGAGCGCCCGGTTCGGCGTCTCCGAGGCCCGCCTCGGACTGTTCCCGCTCGGCGGATCCGCAGTCCGCCTGGTCCGTCAGATCCCGTACACCCTCGCCGCGGAGATCCTGCTCACCGGCCGCACGGTGCCGGCCCCCGAAGCCAAGGAGCTGGGCCTCGTCGGGCACGTCGTCCCCGACGGCCAGGCTCTCGAGAAGGCGCTCGAGATCGCCGAGCAGATCGCCGCCAACGGCCCCATCGCGGTCCAGGCGATCCTGAAGACGATCCGCGTCACCGAGGGCATGCACGAGGAAGAGGCCTTCGCACTCGAGGCGCAGATCGGCATGGCCGTCTTCAAGAGCGACGACGCCAAGGAGGGTCCGCGCTCGTTCGCCGAGAAGCGGGCCCCCAAGTTCACCGGTAAGTAGCACCACCACTTTCAGCTGAAGGGTCCCTTCATGCGCTGTGAGCGCACGAAGGGACCCTTCAGCCGTTGCGGGGACGGGCGGACGAACCCGCGTATTGTCGACGGGCACTGACCGACGATCGACAGGTGGGACGGCCGATGGGCACTGCCGCAGGTGAGAAGTCCCGGCCGGAATGGCGGCGGCTCGAACCCCTCGAACTGTCGCCGATCCTGTCGGCTGCCCTCGATGCGTTCTACGAGAAGGGTTTCCACGGCGCCTCCGTCCGCGACATCGCGCGCCGCGTCGGTGTCACGGTGCCCGCGCTGTACTACCACTACGACAGCAAGGAAGGCCTGCTGGTCGCGCTCGTCGAACTGGGTACCGGCGACGTCCTCGCCCGCGCCCGGGCCGCCGACGAGGCGGGTGACGGCGACCCCGCCCGTCGCCTGGCGAACGTGGTGACCGCGATCGTCCTGCGGATGACCGACCGGGCCCGCCTGGCCGCGATCGAGGGCGAGGCCCGGTATCTGACCGGCGACAACTACGAGCGGTACCGCACCGTCCGCAAGGGCATCGAGACGATCGTCCTCGACGTCGTGCGCGACGGCGTCGAGTCCGGCGCGTTCGACGTCGACGACCCCGCCGAGACCACGCGCGCCGTCCTGGGCATGTGCCAGGCGATTCCCCGTTGGTACCACGCGGAAGGCGAGCTCGGCCCGGAGGCCGTCGCCGCCAAGTACGCCGCGATCGCAGCGAAGATGGTCGCGCCCGCGCGCTGACCGCGCCAACCGTTGACCTGGCACGTTCTCACGTGGTACCCACTTAGCGAGCGATAAGTAAGCGGGATTCGAGGAAGGGATGGGCCCATGGCCGAGGCAGTCATCGTCGACGCGGTTCGACTCGCGTCCGGAAAGGGCAAGCCCGGTGGCGCCCTGTCCGGAACCCACCCGGTGGAACTGCTCGCGCACGTGCTGCGCGCAATCGTCGACCGCAACGGTCTCGACCCCGGCCGGGTCGACGACGTCATCGGCGGCTGCGTACAGCAGGTCGGTGAACAGGCCCTCAACATCTCACGGACCGCCCTGCTGTCGGCGGGTTTCCCCGAGTCGGTGCCGGCCACCACGATCGACCGGCAGTGCGGATCGAGCCAGCAGGCCGCGCACTTCGCCGCGCAGGGCGTGATCGCCGGCGCCTACGACATCGTCATCGCGTGCGGCGTCGAGTCCATGAGCCGCATCCCGATGGGGACCTCACCCATCGGCCAGGACGCATCGGGGCCGGGCATCGCCGCCCGCTACCCCGAAGGCCTGGTACACCAAGGCATCTCGGCAGAACTGATCTCCGCGAAGTGGAAGTTGGACCGCGAGAGCCTCGACGCGTACGCCGCACAGTCCCACCAGCGCGCCGCGGCGGCCGCCGCGAGCGGTGCCTTCGACCGTGAAATCGTGCCGATCGCGGTCACCGACGCCGACGGACGCCGAACCGAACATCGCGTCGACGAGACGGTCCGCGGCTCCACCACCGCCGACGGACTTGCCGGGCTACGCCCGTCGTTCCGCACCGACGAGTTCGCCGCCCGCTTCCCCGACGCGCCCTGGCAGATCACGCCCGGGAACTCCTCACCGCTCACCGACGGCGCGTCCGCGGTGCTCATCATGAGCGAGAAGGCCGCCGCCGAACTCGATCTCACGCCGCGCGCCCGATTCCACTCGTTCGCGGTACTCGGCGACGATCCACTGATGATGCTCACGGCGCCGATCCCCGCGACACGCAAGGTCCTAGACCGGGCAGGGCTCGGCATCGACGATCTCGACGCCTACGAGGTGAACGAGGCCTTCGCGCCCGTCCCGCTGGCATGGGCGCACGAACTGGGCGCCGATCCCGCCAAGCTCAACCCACTGGGCGGGGCCATCGCACTCGGCCACGCGCTCGGCTCGTCCGGGACACGGCTGCTCACCACGCTCGTCAATCACCTCGAAGCGACCGGCGGACGCTACGGTCTGCAGACCATGTGCGAGGGCGCGGGCATGGCCAACGCCACCATCATCGAACGACTTTGAAACAGAAGCAGATCCGAAAGGAACACGCATGATCGTCAAGGACAGCGTTGCACTCGTGACGGGCGGCGCCTCCGGCCTCGGCCTGGCCACCGTCAAGGCCCTGCACGACCAGGGGGCCAGCGTCGTCATCCTCGACCTGCCGTCGTCGAACGGCGAGGTCGTCGCGAAGGAACTCGGCGACCGCGTTCGCTTCGCGGCGGGCGACGTCACCGACGAGGCCTCGGTGGTCGCGGCGCTGGATCTCGCCGAATCCCTCGGCCCGCTGCGCGTCACGGTCAACTGCGCCGGCATCGGCAACGCCATCAAGACGGTCGGCAAGCAGGGCGCCTTCCCGCTCGCGGAGTTCCAGCGCGTCGTCAACATCAACCTGGTAGGCACGTTCAACGTCCTCCGCCTGGCGGCCGAGCGCATCGCGAAGACCGACCCGATCGAGGGCGAGCGCGGCGTCATCATCAACACCGCGTCCGTCGCGGCGTTCGACGGGCAGATCGGCCAGGCGGCGTACTCCGCGTCCAAGGGCGGCGTCGTGGGCATGACGCTGCCGATCGCCCGCGACCTCGCGTCGATGCTGATCCGCGTCGTCACCATCGCGCCGGGCCTGTTCAAGACCCCGCTGCTCGCCGGACTCCCGGAACCCGCGCAGGAGTCCCTCGGCAAGCAGGTTCCGCACCCGTCGCGCCTGGGTGATCCCGCCGAGTACGGCTCGCTCGCCGCGCACATCGTCTCCAACCCGATGCTCAACGGCGAGGTGATCCGCCTCGACGGCGCGATCCGTATGGCGCCGCGCTGATCTCGGAGCACAACAGCGAACGGCGCGGCCCGTGACGGTGATACGTCACGGGCCGCGCCTTTTCACATGGCCGGATCAGACGGTTCCGACGGCCTCTGCGAGCTCGCGCATGTGTTCGACGTTGCGGCACGTCACCAGCAGCATCGTGACTCCGGCGTCCTCCCACTCCTTGACCTGGGTGCGCACCTCGTCCCGGTTGCCGATGATCATCGTGTCGGTGACCATCTGGTCCGGCACGATCGCCGCCGCCTCGGCCTTGCGGCCGGACAGGAAGAGCTTCTGGATCTCCTTGACCTCGTCGCCGTAACCCATTCGGGTGTACACCTGGGCATGGAAGTTCATCTCGGCCGCACCCATACCGCCGACATACAGCGCGGTGATCGGCCGAAGCTTGTCGATCTCGGCCTGTCGGTCGTCGGTGACGATCACCTGGCACGTCGCGGCGATCTCGAAGTCCTCGCGGCTACGTCGCGCGCCCGCGCGGGCGAAGCCCTCGTCGAGCCATTCGTTGTACATCGGCGCCAGCCGCGGGGTGTAGTAGATCGCGAGCCAACCGTCCGCGATCTCCGCCGTCAGCGCAACGTTCTTCGGCCCCTCTGCGCCGAGCCAGATGGGCAGGTCCGCGCGCAGCGGGTGCGTGATCGGCTTGAGCGGCTTACCCAGACCCATCGAGCCGGAACCGGTGTAGGGCAACGGGTAGTGCGGTCCGTCGCCCCGCACCGCAGCCTCGCGTGCGAGGACCTGGCGCACGATCGAAACGTACTCACGGGTGCGGGCGAGCGGCTTCTGGAACGGCTGTCCGTACCAGCCCTCGACGACCTGCGGGCCCGACACACCCAGACCGAGGATCGCCCGGCCGCCGGAGAGGTGGTCGAGGGTGAGGGCGTGCATTGCACAGTTCGTCGGGGTACGGGCCGACATCTGAGCCACCGAGGTGCCCAAGCGGATCCGGTCGGTACTCGACCCCCACCACGCGAGCGGGGTGAAGGCGTCGTTACCCCACGACTCGGCGGAGAAGACCGCGTCGAATCCGGAGGCGTCGGCCTCGTTCACCAGTTCCTGCGCGTTGGCCGGCGGCTGCGCACCCCAGTACCCGAGTTGTAACCCCAACTTCATCGAGCGCCTCCGTGTTTTCCCAGAACGAATGTGTCCCTTGCCACATTAATAAGAACCTGTTCTACTCGATTCCGTGACCCCTGGAAAGAGCGGAGTGGCCGAGCAGCCACTGAGAGCACCACTTAATCTGAAATTCGACTACACCCGATCGGTGGGGCCGACCATCGGAGCGTTCGTGACGGCTCTTCGTGACCGAAAGGTCATCGGCGCCCGCGGTTCCGACGGCCGCGTCCACGTGCCGCCACCGGAATTCGACCCGGCCACGCACGAGCCGATGACCGACTTCGTCGACGTCTCCGACACCGGAACGGTCGTCAGCTGGTCGTGGATGCCCGAGCCCATCGAGGGCCAGCCGCTGAGCCACCCGTTCGCCTGGGCGCTGGTGAAGCTCGACGGCGCGGACACCTCGATCCTGCACGCCGTGGACGCCGGCTCCCCCGAGGCGATGAGCACCGGGATGCGGGTGCGGGTGCGGTGGGCCGACGAGCGCACCGGCCGGATCCAGGACATCGCGTGCTTCGAGCCCGGTGAGAGCGATACCGATTCCACCGCAACCGTTTCCACCGGAGATCCGGTGACCGACATCGTCACCCCGATCGACCTGCACTACACGCACACCGCGTCGTTCGAGGAGACCTACTACCTGCGCGGCCTGATGGAGGGCAAGATCATCGGCGGCCGCACCGACGCGAACGGCAAGGTCTACGTGCCGCCGCGCGGAGCCAACCCCACCGACGGCATGCCCACCAAGGAGCAGGTCGAGGTGTCCGACAAGGGCACCATCACGACCTTCTGCATCGTCAACGTCCCGTTCCTCGGCCAGCAGATCAAGCCTCCCTACGTCGCGGCCTACGTGCTGCTCGACGGCGCGGACATCCCGTTCCTGCACCTGATCCTCGACGTCGACGCGGCCGAGGTCCGGATGGGCATGCGCGTGGAAGCCGTGTGGCGGCCCGAGGAGGAGTGGGAGTACTCGCTCCGCAACGTCTCCCATTTCCGTCCGAGCGGTGAGCCCGACGCGGACTACGACAGCTACAAGCACCATCTCTAGGAGCCTCGAGAACATGACAGACATTGCAGTCGTCGGCTTCGCACAGGCCCCCCATGTGCGCGAGACCACCGGCACCACCAACGGTGTCGAGATGCTGGTCCCCTGTTTCCAGGAGCTGTACTCCGACCTCGGAATCACCAAGTCCGACATCGGTTTCTGGTGCTCCGGATCGTCCGACTACCTGGCCGGACGCTCCTTCTCGTTCATCTCCGCGATCGACTCGATCGGCGCCGTGCCGCCGATCAACGAGTCGCACGTCGAGATGGACGCCGCCTGGGCGCTGTACGAGGCCTGGGTCAAGCTCATGACCGGCGAGGTGGACACCGCGCTGGTGTACGGCTTCGGCAAGTCCTCGGCCGGCAACCTTCGTCAGATCCTGGCGATGCAGATGGATCCGTACCTCGTCTCACCGCTGTGGCCGGATTCGGTGTCGGTTGCGGGCCTGCAGGCCCGACTCGGCCTCGAGTCCGGAAAGTGGACCGCGGAGGAGATGGCGGCGATCGCCCAGCGCAGCCGCGCTGCCGCGAAGTCCAACCCCGACGCTCAGATCTCCGGTGACGTCGACATCGAGACGCTGCTGGCCTCCGAGTACGTCGCGGATCCCCTGCGGGCCCACGACTGCGCGCCGATCACCGACGGCGCGGCCGCGATCATTCTGGCCCGCGGCGACCGTGCCCGCGAGCTGTGCGAGCGACCGGCGTGGATCACCGGCATCGAGCACCGGATCGACTCGCCCAACATCGGCTCGCGCGATCTGACGACGTCGCCGTCGACGGCGTCGGCTGCTCGTGCCGCGACGGGCGGCGACGTGTCGAACATCGACGTCGCCGAGTTGCACGCACCGTTCACGCATCAGGAGATCATCCTGCGCGAGGCGATCGGCCTGACCGACACCACCACGATCAATCCGTCGGGTGGACCCCTCACCGGTAACCCGCTGTTCTCCGGCGGACTCGAGCGGATCGGCTACGCGGCCCGCTCGATCATGAGCGGCGACGCGCAGCGCGTCCTCGCCCACGCCACCAGTGGCCCTGTGCTGCAGCAGAACCTGGTCGCCGTCATGGAAGGACGCAACTGATATGGCCAAGCAACTCGCCGCCGTCCTCGGCACCGGCCAGACGTACTACGTCGCCAAGCGTCACGACGTCACGATGGCCGGCCTGGTCCGCGAGGCGATCGACCGCGCGATGGCCGACGCCCAGGTGGGCTGGGACGACATTGACGCCATCGTCATCGGCAAGGCCCCCGACCTGTTCGAGGGCTCGATGATGCCGGAGCTCGCGATGTCGGATGCGTTGGGCGCGCAGGGCAAGCCCCTGTTGCGTGTGCACACCGCCGGCTCGGTCGGCGCGTCGACCGGCAACGTCGCGACCAGCCTGGTGCAGGCCGGTGTCCACAAGCGCGTTCTCGCCGTGTCGTGGGAGAAGCAGTCCGAGTCGAACGCGATGTGGGCGCTGTCCACCCCGGTGCCGTTCACGATGCCGGTCGGCGCGGGCGCGGGCGGCTTCTTCGCCCCGCACGTGCGCTCGTACATCCGCCGGTCGGGCGCCCCCGACCACATCGGCGCGATGGTTGCCGTCAAGGACCGCCGCAACGGCGCCCTCAACCCGTACGCACACCTCAAGCAGCCCGACATCACGGTCGAGTCGGTGCAGGCGTCCCAGATGCTCTGGGACCCCATCCGTTACGACGAGACGTGCCCGTCGTCGGACGGCGCCTGCGCGATCGTCATCGGCAACGAAGCCGCCGCGGAGGAGGTCGTCGCGGGTGGCCGCAAGGTGGCGTGGATCCACGCCACGTCGATGCGCACCGAGCCGCTGTCGTACGCCGGCCGCAACGTCGCCAATCCGCAGGCCGGCCGGGACGCGTCGGCCGCGCTGTGGAAGGCCGCGGGCATCACCGACCCACTCACCGAGATCGACGAGGCGGAGATCTACGTGCCGTTCTCGTGGTTCGAGCCGATGTGGCTCGAGAACCTCGGGTTCGTGCCCGAGGGCGAGGGCTGGAAGTTCACCGAGGCCGGCGAGACCGCCCTCGGCGGACGCCTTCCGGTCAACGCCTCGGGCGGTGTGCTCTCGTCCAACCCGATCGGCGCGTCCGGCATGATCCGCTACGCCGAGTCCGCGATGCAGGTCATGGAACGCGCGGGCGACCACCAGGTCGACAGTGTCCGTAAGGCTTTCGGCCACGCCTACGGTGGCGGCTCGCAGTACTTCGCGATGTGGGTGGTCGGCGCCGACCGTCCGACCAACTAGAGAGGTTTCCCCATGAAGTTCACAGTCGGTATCGCGATGAGCCCGCTGGACCAGTTGACCGCCCTGGCACAGACCGCAGAGGAAGTTGGTTTCGCGAACATCGCGCTGCCCGACTCCCTGTTCTTCATGGAGACGGCCGCCGCGGACTACCCGTACACCCCCGACGGCTCGCGCATGTGGAATGCCGAGACACCGTGGGTGGACCCGTTGATCGCGGCGGCCGCGATGGGCGCTGTCACGAGCACCATCGGCTTCTACACCAACGTCCTCAAGCTCGGCTCCCGCAACCCCCTGCTGCTGGCGCGGCAGGTGGGTTCGGTGGCGAACCTCACCGGCAACCGCTTCGGGTTCGGCGTCGGAATCGGCTGGGCACCGGAGGAGTTCGAGTGGTGCGGCGCTCCCTACAAGAAACGCGGCGCTCGTGTCGACGAGATGATCGAGATCATCAAGCTCGTCCTCGACGGCGGCATGGTCGAGTACCACGGCGAGTTCTTCGACTTCGACCGCCTGCAGATGAGCCCGGCACCGAGCAAGCCGGTGCCGTTCTACGTCGGTGGCCACACCGAGGTCGCGCTCAAGCGCGCGGCCCGGATCGGCGACGGTTGGACGTCGGCGATGATGAAGTTCGACGACCTGGTCGCCACGATGGCCCGCCTCGACGAACTCCGTGCCGAATACGGCCGCGCAGAACTGCCTTTCGAGATCCAGGCGGTGTGCATCGACCGGTTCGGCAAGGACGGCTACGCCGAGATGGCCGAGGCCGGAATCACGGACAGCATCGTCGTCCCGTGGATCTTCGACGGCCTCGGATTCGACGCCCCGCTCGAGGCCAAGCAGGATTCGCTGCGCAAGTTCGCCGATCAGTACATCCACTAGGAGCACGGTATGACGACAACCGGAACCGAGCATCCTGCGCGCATCGCCGCGAAGGCGTCACAGTCCGCCGCGAGTGGAAAGCGCAAGGAGGAGTGGCTCGATCTGTTCGCCGAAGACGGCTGGGTCGAGGACCCGGTCGGCCCCTCGGGCTTCGATCCCGAGGGCAAGGGCCACCACGGCCGGGAGGCCATCTCGAAGTTCTACGACATGACGATCGCGAACACCGACTCGCTCGAGTTCATCGTGAACGACTCGCTGGTGTGCGGCGACGAGAACGTCAACATCGGCACGATCCGAACAGTCGTCGCCGGCAACCAGATCGATGCCGAAGGCGTTTTCGTCTACCGCGTCGACGCGGAGGGCAAACTGCAGTCGTTGCGGGCCTTCTGGGAGGTCGAGCGGGCGATGAAGACGCTCAAAAAACTCTGAGCTATACCGCACGACGAGAGTGGGGCGGTCACCGATTCGGTGACCGCCCCACTCTCGTTGTCCCACTCCCCTGTTCACGGCACCGTCTCGCCCCGAATTCGTCCCCACACAGAGCGGTGGCGCCGACGAGGGATGAGGGAACTCGCCGGCGCCACCGCGCCTGTGGTGTGCGTCGAAGCTAGTGCTTGACCGGGCAACCGCCGGTCTTGTAGTCCACCTGGTACTCCTTGATGCCGTTGAGCCAGCCGGAGCGCAGGCGGCGGGTATCCCCGGCCTCGGTGATGTCCGGCAGGAAGTCCGCGATCGCGTTGAAGATCAGCTCGATCTCCATGCGGGCGAGGTTGGCACCCAGGCAGTAGTGCGCACCGGTGCCGCCGAACGACAGATGCGGGTTCGGATCGCGCGTGATGTCGAACTTGTGCGGATCGTCGAACACTTCCTCGTCGAAGTTGGCCGAGACGTAGCTCATCACCACGCGCTGGCCCTTCTTGATCGCGACGCCGCCGATCTCGGTGTCCTGCAGCGCCGTGCGCTGGAACGACGCGACCGGGGTGGCCCAGCGGATGACCTCGTCGGCCATCGTCTTCGGACGCTCCTTCTTGAACAGCTCCCACTGCTCGGGGTTGTCCATGAATGCCTTCATGCCGTGCGTCGTGGCGTTGCGAGTGGTCTCGTTGCCGGCGACCGCGAGCACGATGACGAAGAAGCCGAACTCCTCGGCGCTGAGCTCGTCGCCGTCGACGTCCGCCTCGATGAGCGTGGTCACGAGGTCGTTGGCCGGGTTCTTCTTGCGCTCCTCGGCCATCTGGTACGCGTAGCCGAGGATCTCCATCGACGCGGCAGCCGGATCGATGTCCGCGAACTCCGGGTCGTCGTACGAGGTCATCTGGTTGGACCACTCGAAGACCTTGCCGCGATCCTCCTGCGGCACACCGATCAGTTCGGCGATGGCCTGCAGCGGCAGCTCCGCGGCGACCTGGGTGACGAAGTCGCCGCTGCCTTCCTCGGCGGCAGCCTTCACGATGGCCTCGGCGCGCGACTTCAGCTCTGCCTTGAGCCCGTTGATCGCACGGGGCGTGAAGCCGCGGGCGACGAGCTTGCGCAGCTTGGTGTGCTCCGGCGCGTCCTTGTTGAGGAGCACGAAGCGCTGCAGCTCGATCTGCGCACGCTCCATGTCGTCGTTGAAGCGCGGGATAGCGGTGTTCTCCCAGGTGGAGAACACGTCGCTGCGCTGCGAGACATCACGGATGTCCTCGTGTCGGGTGACGAGCCAGTAGCCGCCGTCGTTGAAACCACCGACGCCGTCGGGCTGCTCGACCCAGTACACCGGCTGAGTCTTCCGAACCTCGGCGAGCTCTGCGACCGGGATCCGGTGTGCGTAGATGTCAGGGTCCGTAAAGTCGAACCCTGCGGGAATGTTGGGCTGCGCCACTGCTGTCTCCTGCCCTCGCGGTCAGGTCCGCGAAGTGATGTGGAACACGTTCTACATGCATTGAATCACAGAGCGTCGATCAGGGAAAGACTAGGCAAATATCAACCCACCGGGTCCTTGCCCGACGGGGAGAACTTGTTCTACTTTTCGAAGTAGAGAGTGAAAGGAGCCCGCCGTGGGCACACCAGTAATCGTCGAGGCAGTTCGCACCCCGATCGGAAAGCGCGGTGGCTGGCTGTCCGGTCTGCACGCGGCCGAGATCCTCGGAGCCGCACAGAAGGGCATCGTAGACCGCGCGGGCATCGATCCGACGCTGGTCGAGCAGGTCATCGGCGGGTGTGTCACCCAGGCCGGCGCGCAGTCCAACAACGTCACCCGCACGGCCTGGCTCGCGGCCGGCCTCCCGTGGCAGGTCGGCGCGACCACCATCGATTGCCAGTGCGGTTCCGCACAGCAGGCCAACCACCTCATCGCCGGTCTCATCGCGACCGGTGCGATCGACGTCGGCATCGCGTGCGGTGTCGAGGCCATGAGCCAGGTGCCGCTGGGCTCCAACGTCGGTACCGCGGCGGGTCCGCGTCGTCCGGCGTCGTGGGACATCGACATGCCCGACCAGTTCAACGCCGCCGAGCGAATCGCCAAGCGCCGCGGCCTCACCCGCGAGGACCTCGAGGTGCTCGGCGTGCAGTCGCAGGCCCGCGCCAAGCAGGCGTGGGAGGAGGGTCGCTTCGATCGCGAGATCGTCCCCGTCACCGCCCCGGTGATCGGTGAGGACAAGCAGCCCACGTCGGAGATGAACGTCGTCAGCCGCGACCAGGGCCTGCGCGACACCACCGCCGAGTCCCTCGCCAAGCTCAAGCCCGTCCTCGAGGGCGGCACCCATACGGCCGGAACGTCGTCGCAGATCTCCGACGGCGCCGCCGCCGTCATGCTCATGGACGAGGACCGCGCCCGCGCGCTCGGCCTGAAGCCGCGCGCCCGCATCGTCAGCCAGGCGCTGGTCGGCGCCGAGCCCGAGTACCACCTCGACGGCCCGGTCCAGGCAACGTCCCGCGTCCTCGAGAAGGCCGGCATGAAGATCGGCGACCTCGACCTGTTCGAGGTCAACGAGGCATTCGCATCGGTGGCGCTGTCGTGGGCGCAGGTTCACGGTCCCGACATGGACAAGGTCAACGTCAACGGCGGCGCTCTCGCGCTCGGACATCCCGTGGGCAGCACCGGTTCCCGCCTGATCACCACCGCCCTGCACGAGCTCGAGCGCCGCGACGCCTCCACCGCGCTCATCACGATGTGCGCGGGTGGCGCGCTGGCCACCGGCACCATCATCGAGCGGATCTGATCGGAGCCTCTGACCGATGACCACGCAGCGCCCGTCGGGGCTCGATTCCAAGTACACGGTCGACATCATCAAGTGGATGTCGAAGACCAACGTCAAGCTGTATCGGGCCACCGGCGGGCGTCTGGGTGGCAAGTGGCGTGTGGGCAGCGCCTTCCCGTGGGGGATCCCGGTCTGCCTGCTCACCACCACCGGCCGCAAGAGCGGTCAGCCCCGGGTCAGCCCGCTGCTGTTCCTCGAGGACGGCGACCGGGTGATCCTGGTGGCCTCGCAGGGCGGGCTGCCCAAGAATCCGATGTGGTACCTCAACATTCGCGCCAACCCCGAGGTGACGATTCAGATCAAGTCGCGGATCCGGACGATGCGGGCACGGGTGGCCACCGACGAGGAGCGTGCCGAACTGTGGCCCCGCTTGGTGGACATGTACGCCGACTTCGACAACTACCAGTCGTGGACCGATCGGCAGATTCCCGTGGTGATCTGCGAATAACTTTCGCCCCTCCCCTGCGCGAGGTCGAACGGGAATAATGGGGGCCGACGCCCGGCACATCGGCGCCGGGCACACCGGTTCTCGAGGAGGAATGTCGCGATATGACAGTGAAGAACCACGACCAGGTGATCGACCGACGCGAGATCGCCTCAGCCCTGCTGAAGGCGCTCGACCGTCGTCACGAGGTCTTGGACGCCATCGTCGAGAGCAACGATCGTGCGGCCGCAGTCGCGGCGGTCCGCGACCTGCTCGACACGTCCGACTTCTGCGCCGAGGCCGTGCTGGGTCTGCGATTCGACCGCCTCACGGTCAAGGAGCGCGACCGCATCCGCACCGAACTCGAGGATCTCGACGCGACGCTGCAATGGCTGCCCGAGCAGCGTCCGTACAGCACGGGGGCGGGAGTTCGACTGCGCCCGTTCAGTGATTCCGACGACGACGCGGCACTGTTCCGCAAGCGTTCCGCCGAGCAGTTCGACGAGTCCGGAAAGCCGTGGGACGACGAGCGCGTCGAGCGGGAGCGCCAGCACGGCCTGAAGCGCATCGACGACGAGTCCGCGGCGTGGTTCGTCGCCGAGTGCACGACCGGCGACGCCCCGAACGGCGTCGGCCTGATCTTCGGCGAACTCACCGGCAACGAGGTGGACGTCGCGATCTGGGTGGCCCCCGAGTCGCGCAAGCAGGGCTACGGCACCGCCGCGCTCAAGCAGGCACGCAGCGAACTGGCCGCGTACTTCCCGGGCACCGTGCTGATCGTCCGCACGCCGGCCTAGGCGCTTCGCACCCGTGCGCCTTTTCGGTAGCCGGAGCTACCAAAAAGGCGCACGGGTGGCGGAGCCGCCTACGCGCCGTAGACCGGGGTGGGAACCTCGGCCTTGGCCAGCAGGTCGGCGACGACCGGGCCCAGCTCCTTGGGATCCCAACGGTCACCCTTGTCCTGGGTGGGGCCGTGGCGCCAACCCTCGGCGACCGTGATCTTGCCGCCCTCGACCTCGAAGACGCGTCCGGTGACGTCCTTCGACTCCGCAGAGCCCAGCCACACGACCAGCGGCGAGATGTTCTCCGGCGCCATCGCGTCGAAGCCCTCCTCCGGAGCGGCCATCGCCTCGGCCATCGCGCCACCGGCACCGACGGTCATCCGGGTGCGGGCCGCGGGGGCGATGGCGTTGACGGAGACGCCGTAGTTCTTCAGCTCGGCGGCGGCCTGGATGGTCATCTCGGCGATGCCCGCCTTGGCCGCGGCGTAGTTGCCCTGGCCGATGGAACCCTGCAGGCCCGCGCCCGAGCTGGTGTTGATGATGCGGGCGTCCACCGGACGTCCGGCCTTGGACTCGGCACGCCAGTACGCGGCGGCGTGGCGCAGCGGGGCGAAGTGCCCCTTGAGGTGCACGCGGATGACCGCGTCCCACTCTTCCTCGCTCATGCCGACCAGCATGCGGTCACGCAGGAAGCCCGCGTTGTTGACCAGGACGTCGAGGCGGCCGAAATTGTCCAACGCGGTCTGGATCAGGTTCTGGGCACCCTCCCACGACGCGACGTCGTCACCGTTGGTGACGGCCTCGCCGCCGGCTGCCTTGATCTCCGCGACGACCTGCTCCGCGGGGGTCTCGCCGGTGTTGGAGCCGTCGCCGCCGACACCGATGTCGTTGACGACGACCTTGGCGCCCTCGGCCGCGAAGGCCAGCGCGTGGGCGCGACCGATTCCACGGCCGGCGCCGGTGATGATGACGACTCGGCCGTCAAGCAAACCGCTCACTTGTTCTCCTTAAGTAGTAGCCGCGGCCAGGAAGGCCGGGCGCTCGCCGCCGCCGTGGACGGTAAGGGTCGAACCGCTGACGTAGGCCGCCAACGGTGATGCCAGGAATGTCGCACAGTTGCCGATGTCCTCGGGACGGGCCATCCGACCCAGCGGGACGGTGGCGCCGACGGCGTCGATACCGGCCTCGTCGCCGTAGTGCAGGTGACTCAGCTCGGTCTGGACCAGTCCGACGACGATCGAGTTGACCCGCACCTTGGGCGCCCACTCCACGGACAGGCTCGCCGCGAGGGAGTCGATGCCGGCTTTGGCCGCGCCGTACGCCGCGGTGCCGGGCGACGGCCGACTGCCGCTGACGGAGGAGATCATGACGATCGATCCGCCGTCCTCCTGCTTCTGCATGACCGCGTTCGCGATCTGCGAGATCAGCAGGGGCGCGAGCAGGTTCAGCTCGACGATCTTGGAATGGAACTTGGGGCCGGCGTCGGCCGCCATCGCGAAGGGCGCACCGCCGGCGTTGTTGACGACGGTATCGAGGCGGCCGTACTTCGCGACGATTCGGTCGATCATCGATTGCACCTGCTCGGCGTCGCGGACGTCGCACGCGATGAAGTCGACACCGCGGCCGTCGACTTCGATGGCCTCGTCGGCCGGACGACGGGCACACGTCACGACCGTGGCGCCCGCACGCAGGAAGGACCGGCTGATTCCGGCACCGATTCCGCGCACCCCGCCGGTCACCAGTACGACCTTGCCTTCGAGACCGAGATCCACCTTGTTCCTCCCTGAAGCGGCACGGGTCTTTCGTACCCGTCTGTGATAACTTACCAAGCAATCGCTTGGTTCGGTCAATAGACGTAAGGAACATGCCATGGGCATCACTTCGACCTCGGACGGTGCCGGGATCACCACGGTCACCGTCGACTACCCGCCGGTGAACGCCATCCCCTCGAAGGGCTGGTTCGAGTTGGCGGACGCCATCCTGGCGGCGGGCAAGGATCCGGAGACCCATGTGGTGATCCTGCGTGCCGAGGGACGCGGCTTCAATGCCGGCGTCGACATCAAGGAAATGCAGGCCACCGAGGGCCACGGCGCCCTCATCGACGCCAACCGCGGCTGCGCGGCGGCGTTCTCCGCGGTCTACGACTGCGAGGTCCCCGTCGTGGTCGCCGTCAACGGCTTCTGCGTCGGCGGCGGCATCGGCCTGGTCGGCAACGCGGACGTCATCGTCGCGTCCGACGACGCCATCTTCGGCCTGCCCGAGGTGGACCGCGGCGCCCTCGGTGCGGCCACGCACCTGGCGCGCCTGGTGCCGCAGCACATGATGCGCACGCTGTACTACACGGCCAAGAACGTCGACGCCCAGACGCTCAAGCACTTCGGTTCCGTCTACGACGTGGTTCCGCGCGCCGAGCTCGACGCCTGCGCGCTGAAGATCGCCGGCGAGATCGCCGCCAAGGACACCCGCGTCATCCGCCGCGCCAAGGAAGCCATCAACCGCATCGACGTGATGGACGTCCACACCAGCTACCGGATCGAGCAGGGCTTCACGTTCGAGCTCAACCTCGCCGGCGTCGCCGACGAGCACCGCGACGAGTTCGTCGCCACCGGCAAGCCGAAGTCGAACACCACCGCACCCAAGGGAGACAGCAAGTAATGGCTGAGAAGCGCGACAAGCGCCGCTCACTGGATGAGGCAGTCGCCGGTATCCAGAGCGGGATGACCATCGGCATCGGCGGCTGGGGCTCGCGGCGCAAGCCGATGGCCCTCGTCCGCGCACTGCTGCGCAGCGACGTCAAGGACCTGACCGTCGTCGGGTACCTCGGCCCGGACCTCGGCCTGCTGATCTCCGCCGGCAAGGTCAAGCGCGCCTACTACGGCTTCGTGTCCCTGGACTCGGCGCCGTTCTACGACCCGTGGTTCGCGCAGGCCCGTGTCGCCGGGACCATCGAGTCCCGCGAGATGGACGAGGGCATGGTGAAGGCCGGCCTGCAGGCTGCCGCGGCGCGCCTGCCGTTCATGCCGATCCGTGCCGGCCTCGGTTCGGACGCGCAGACCGTCTGGGGCGACGAGCTCAAGACCGTCGCGTCGCCGTACCCGGACGCCGACGGCCGCACCGAGACCCTCATCGCGATGCCCGCGCTGAAGCTCGACGCCGCCCTGGTCCACCTGGACCTCGCCGACGAGCGCGGTAACGCCGCCTACACCGGTGTCGACCCGTACTTCGACGACCTGTTCTGCCTCGCGGCCGAGCAGCGCATCCTCAGCGCCGACAAGATCGTCTCGACCGAGGAACTCGTCAAGTCCGTCCCGAATCAGGCTCTCATCCTGAACCGGTCGATGGTCGACACCGTCACCGAGGCTCCGAACGGCGCCCACTTCACCTTCGCCGGCAGCTACAAGCGCGACGAGAAGTTCCAGCGCCACTACGCCGAGTCCGCCAAGACCCCCGAGGCCTGGCAGGCCTTCGCCGACACCTACCTGTCCGGCAGCGAGGACGACTACCAGGCCGCCGTGCGCAAGTTCGCAGAGGAGCAGAAGTCATGACCGAGGTAACCCGCGCGGAGTACTGCGCCGTCGCTTGCGCCGAGCTGTTCGCCGACGCCGGCGAGATCTTCGCCTCCCCCATGGCGACGCTGCCGCTGATCGGCGCGCGCCTGGCCAAGCTCACCACCGAGCCCGACCTGATCATCACCGACGGTGAGGCCCTGATCCTGGCCGAGGCTCCGGCCATCGGCGCCAGCGCGCCGATCGAGGGCTACATCCCCTTCTCCAAGGTGTTCGACGTGGTCGCCTCCGGCCGTCGCCACGTGGTGATGGGCGCGAACCAGATCGACAAGTACGGCAACCAGAACCTCTCGGCGTTCGGTCCGCTGGACAAGCCGACCCGCCAGATGTTCGGCCTGCGCGGCGCTCCGGGCAACACCATCAACCACGCCACCAGCTACTGGGTCGGCAAGCATTCCTCGCGGGTGTTCGCCGAGAAGGTCGATGTGGTGTGCGGCGTCGGCTACGACAAGGTCGATCCGGAGAACCCGGCTTTCCGCTTCCTGAAGAACCACCGCGTGGTCACCAACCTGGGCGTCTTCGACTTCCAGGGCCCCGGTCAGACGATGCGCGCGGTCACCCTGCACCCCGGCGTCACGGCCGAGGACGTCAAGGCGAACACCTCCTTCGAGATCGCCGACCTGGACTCGGCGGGCGTCACCCGTGAGCCCACCGCCGAAGAGCTGCGCCTGATCCGCGAGGTCATCGACCCGAAGAGCCTGCGTGACCGTGAGGTTTCGGCGTGACCGCCGTCCTGAAGACGCCGTTCACCGAACTCGTCGGTGTCGAGCATCCGATCGTGCAGACGGGCATGGGCTGGGTCTCCGGCCCGCGCCTGACCGCGGCCACCGCCAACGCGGGCGGCCTCGGCATCCTCGCCTCGGCGACGATGACGTACGAAGAGCTCGAGGCTGCGATCAAGAAGACCAAGCAGCTCACGAGCAAGCCGTTCGGCGTCAACATGCGCGCCGACGCGTCGGACGCCTCCAAGCGCTGCGACCTGCTGATCCGTGAGGGCGTCAAGGTCGCCTCGTTCGCGCTGGCCCCCAAGAAGGACCTGATCGCCAAGCTCAAGGACAACGGGATCGTCGTCATCCCGTCGATCGGTGCCGCCAAGCACGCCGTCAAGGTGGCTTCGTGGGGCGCCGACGCGGTGGTCGTGCAGGGCGGTGAGGGCGGCGGCCACACCGGTGGTGTCGCCACGACGCTGCTGCTGCCGTCCGTGCTCGACGCGGTCGACATCCCGGTCGTCGCCGGCGGCGGGTTCTTCGACGGTCGTGGCCTGGCCGCGGCGCTGTCGTACGGTGCCGCGGGCGTCGCGATGGGCACCCGCTTCCTGCTCACCCGCGACTCGGCGGTGCCGGACTCGGTCAAGCAGGAGTACCTCAAGCGCAGCCTGACCGACACCACGGTGTCCGTGAAGGTCGACGGCATGCCGCACCGAGTCCTCAACACCGAGCTGGTGAATGCGCTCGAGAAGTCGAGCTACGCAAAGGGACTCGTCGCCGCCACCAAGAACGCGATGAAGTTCAAGGCAATGACGGGCATGAAGTGGTCCACCCTCGCCAAGGACGGGCTCGCCATGAAGAAGTCCGGCGACCGCACGTGGCAGCAGATCATCATGGCCGCCAACACCCCGATGCTGCTCAAGGCCGGTCTGGTCGAGGGCAACACGGAGGCCGGCGTGCTCGCGTCCGGTCAGGTGGTCGGCATGATCGACGACCTGCCCAGCTGCCAGGAACTGATCGACCGCATCATGGCCGACGCCGTGAAGCGGATCGATGCACTTGGAGACCTCAAGGCCTGACCGGCTTCCCGGTTCTCCGCTGAAGGGACCCGGCATGCGCCACCAGCGCATGCCGGGTCCCTTCTTCCGCTTCAGGCCAGTTCGCTGCTCGACTCCCCCGAATCGGACCGGCCGAGCCGGCTCGACAGCGCACCGAGGACGTCGAGGGCGTCGGTCCAGGCGTCGAGGGTGGCCGACGCCAGCCGGCGGTGGTCGAGCACACCGGGCTGCGCCAGGGCCGCGTCGAACGGCACCTCGACGAGCCCGGCGACCCGAGGCGCGAGCGCCGAGCGAATCGGCGCCAGATCCACGGGAGCGTCCGGCATCTGGTGCGAGACGACGACGATGGTGCGTCCCAGCACCTCGGCGCCGTAGGTGGACATCACCCAGGTGAGCGCGTCGCGCATCCGGCTGAGCGGTTCGGCGCGGGCGGATGCGACCACCACCAGCGCGGCACCGGACCGCAGCAGCGGCGCCAGTCGCGGTGAACGCAGCGCGGTCCCGACGTCGTGGATGCGGGCGCTGTGCCGGGCCGCGAGGAGCTCGTCGACGATGGCCGCATCGCTCGGCTGGCCGCCGCCGTTGCCGACCACGACCACGCCGGCCGACGTCAGTGCCATGTGCGCCCGGAACTGGCGGATCGAGCGCGCCGCGTCGACGGCCCCGATACCGGTGCGGGAGAGCAGGTTGCCACCGTCGCTGGTGGCGTCGACCGCGGAGACCTCCTTGCCGGTGCCCAGCCGCAGGGCCGTGGCGAGCCCGAACGCCGTGGTGGTGGCCGCGGCACCACCGGAACCGGCGACGACAACGGCCGACACCTGTTCGGGTTCGGCCACTTTCGGGACCCGGCGCAGCGACACCACGTTGTTCATCGCAGATCCTCCACCGTCGCGATCTTGAAGCCGTCGGGTGACGCGGCAACGGTGATGCGCTGGCGGATCGTGCCGTCCGTGCCGTCCGGCATCCGCAACACGAGGTCCACCATGTAGGCGTTCGGATCCGCGGTGGACGCGATCGTCACGCAGTGCTCGGTACCGACCTGGACGTCATCGATCCACTTCTGGATCTCCGGCACCGGGTTCGGGGTGAGCATCAGCGACGCGACCCGGCCGCCGTCCCGTTGGGCGTAGTACGCGTGGTCGAATGCGCGGATCACGCCGGGCCCGTTGTCGACGGTGCCCGGGCCGCGGCCGACGCTCCGGCCGTCGCTCACCTCTTCGGCGCACCAACCCGCCCCGGTCACCGATGCGCCGGCAGCGGTGCCCTGTGCCGTCGCCGATGCTCCCGCCGCCGGCACGGCCGACCCGGCGGTCTCGCGGTCGCCGCCCGTCAGAACGACCGCGGTCACGGCCGCCGCGACCGCCAGCACCGAGACCGCAGCGGAGGCGACGACGAGGGGCCGGCGCGCCGCACGCGCCGGCTGTTCGGGCTCGGGTTCGACATGCGGGTCGGCCAGCCAGGCGGGTCGGTGCTCGAAGTCGGGCGTCAACTCCTGTGGCGCCGACTCCTCCGGGGTCGGAGCTACCGAGACCGCATCTGCCGCCGGGATCGGAACCGACGGCGCCACAGCGCTTTCGGCAGGCTCCGATTCGTAGTGCTCGGTCACGTCCGGGAACAGTGCGGGTCCGTTCCGGTTGTCGGTCGCCATTTCTCCTCCGCGATGGTGCGCGGGTGGGGCGGGATCGTTCCCGCCCCACCGGTGGTCATGCCTGGACGCCGGCCCCGACGGCCTCACCGATCATGTTCGCGGCGACACCGAGAGACGATTCCTGCACGAACGCGGTGAGTCCGGCGTCGACCTGCCCCAGCAGCTGCGCACCGCCGGGCTGTGCTGCCACGAAATCACGTGCTTGACGGTCGATCTCCGGTGCAGCGGCCACGCCATTCCGCACCGCCGACGCGGCAGCTCCGCCGACCGGGTTGGTGTCCCACTGAGCGAGGGTGTCCTGCGTCTGTGTGGTGACCGCGGGCTGGTCGACGTCGTTGAAGAACCTGCGGACATCATCGGGAAGCTCCTGCGGTTCACCGAGGTCGCCCGCGCCGAACATGGTTCCCGCACCCGCGCCGAGCACAGCACCGCCCGCGCCACCGATGACCGCACCCGGGATACCGCCGGCGGCCGCACCGACCGCGGTACCCACGGTGGTCACGAAACCGACCCCGGGAAGGAACAGCCCTTCTGTACCGAGCCCCGTAGCCAGACCGACCTGGGTTCCGATGGCGCCTCCGGCGAGCGCGCCCAAGCCGCCGACAGCCGCGGCACCCGTGATCGCACCCGCCGCACCCATACCCAGCTGCGCCGCCGCGAGCCGATTTGCGCGGGTGGTCTCGACGCCCAGCGAACGCCAGAACGTCGACACCTCGGCCTCGATGACGGCGGAGGTGTTGTTGGTACGCGCGAGGTCGCCGTCGGTGATCCAGTTGGGCTGCGCCACATGGTAAGTGCCCAGGCGCAGGGTCTCGCGCGGCGCGATGATGGGCGCGGTGGGCTCGACGTACGTGGGCAGGTGCAGTTCCTCGACCCGGAGCGGAGCGACGTAGTAGTCGTCGGGCGCGTTGTAGGTGTTGGTGTCGTAGTCGTAGTTGTCGAGCGGCTGGTACTCGACGTTCTCGTACTGCGCGGGCGGCGCGACCCAGTACACGGGTTCGGGCTGCGCCGGTGCCGTCGTCACGCCACCCTGTGTGGTGGGTGTGGAGGTGACGCCGCCCTGGGTCCGGGGCGCATCGGTGCCGCCACCCTGCGCCGGCGGTGCCGTCGTCACCCCACCCTGCGGGGGCAGTTGGTTCGGCGCCGCGGACGCCGCGCCCGACGCTGCCACGACCACTGCGGCCGCGGCGGACGGGACCAGCGCCATCCGTGCGATCGTGCCGACCCGGCTCTTGCGGTGCTTGCCCATCGAAGGATCCCCCTTGGTGATTCGAGACTGAGACGTCGCGTTCTTTCAGTGCCGCAGCGGCCGCTGGTCCACGGACGCGGTGAACGCCGATGCCTCGGTCTGGAATGCCCGGAATGCAAGCGATGTGAGGGCAGCACTGCCCGCCACGACTCGAAAGCGCGCACACCGATGCGCGCTCATCCCCCTCGGCAACCTGCCGCCCCCATCACGAACGTCCCCCGCCGATCCGGTTCCCCCCGGTCGGTGCTTGGTCAGCCCGCAGAGTAACAGCAGGGGCCGACCGGCACCGCACGACCCTGGAGTCAGGATCCGACGGTGGCTTCCTCCGCCGCGGCCATGCGCGCACGCACCTCGGGCCGGCGCAGCGGCGGGACCGTCTTGGGAGGCTGCCGACGTGGCGGCAGCGCGGCGAGCAGTTCCATCGTCGTCGCGGTGACCTCTTCGACGGCCTTCTCGAACGCGTCGCGGTTGGCGTCGGACAGCTTGTGGACGCCACTGATCTTGCGGACGTACTGGCGCGCGGCAGCCTCGATCTCCTCGGCGGTGGCAGCCGGTTCGAGCCCGCGCAACTCGGTGATGTTTCGGCACATGCCTCGAACGGTAATCCCGCGCCGGCACCCCCGAAAGGGTGTCGGGTAGCGAACATAGGGCGTACTTTCGGTACCACACACCGGACCGGCACCGCGGGGGAACGATGCGCGTCGTAGAGAAGTCGAGCACCACAACCGTGTCCGTCCCGCATCCGCCCGGGCGTCTGCCCCTCGTGGGCGACGTCCTGGGGGTCTCTCTGCACACCCCGGTGCAGGACTCGATGCGACTCGAACGGCAGCTGGGCCCGATCTTCGAACGCAAGGCGCTGGGGCACCGGTTCGTGTTCGTGTCGGGCGCCGACATGGTCGCGGAACTGTCCGACGAGTCCCGCTTCGCCAAGAACGTCGCCCCCGGGATCGCCGAGTTGCGGGGAATCGGCGGCGACGGCCTGTTCACCGCATACAACGAGGAGCCCAACTGGGCTCGCGCACACAACCTGCTGCGTCCGGCGTTCACGCAGGCGGCGATGCGCTCGTACCACGACATCATGGTGGCGGTGGCCGGCGAACTCACCGAGCACTGGGACACCCACGTCGACGGGGCGCCGGTGGATGTGTCGTCGGACATGACGAAGCTGACGCTCGAGACCATCGGCCGGGCGGGGTTCAGCTATTCGTTCGATTCGTTTCGCAGGGAGCGGCCGCACCCGTTCGTCGAGGCAATGGTCCGCGCGCTCACCCACGCCCAGCGGCGCACGTTCCGGAAAGTGCCGCTCGTGTCGAAGTTGCTGTACCGCAAGTCCGATCGGCAGAACGAACAGGACACCGCGTATCTCGCACAGGTGGTCGACGAGGTGATCCGGCAGCGCCGCGACAGCGACGCGGAGGGGCCCGAGGATCTGCTGGAGATCATGCTGCGGGCGGCGCGCGAGGACGACCCGAATCGTCTGGACGAGGTGAACATTCGGAATCAGGTCGTGACTTTCCTGGTTGCCGGCCACGAAACGACTTCGGGCGCCTTGTCGTTCGCGCTCCACTATCTGGCGCAGCATCCGGAGATACTGGCGAAGGCGCGCGCCGAGGTCGACGCGGTGTGGGGTGACGGAACCCCGACCTTCGAGCAGGTGGCGAAGCTACGCTACGTCCGCCGTGTCCTGGACGAGACGCTGCGCCTGTGGCCGACGGCGCCCGCCTACGCGCGCGAGGCGCGGGAGGACACGGTACTCGCGAACCGGTATCCGATGCGGGCCGGCGAGTGGGTACTCGTCCTCATCCCGTCACTGCACCGCGACTCCGCGTGGGGCTCCGACCCCGAGAGATTCGACCCGGACCGCTTCGCTCCCGAGCGTGTTCGCGGCCGCGCCCCACACATCTACAAACCGTTCGGGACCGGCGAACGAGCCTGTATCGGACGCCAGTTCGCGATCCACGAGGCCGTCCTCGTCCTCGGCACGATCCTGCGGCGCTACGACTTCACCGCTGACCCCGACTACCAGCTCCGCATCCAGGAGCGTCTGACGCTCATGCCGGTCGGCTTCACACTGTCGCTGCGCCGGCGTCGGATCTGACGACGGAGAACATATTCCGGCATTTCGGCCATTCCCCTGCGTCATTGCCGCTACCGTGCGCGTCACACCCGCAGACGAGGAACGGCGAACGACATGGACTCTCCCCTGGCCACCGTGGCACTACCGGCGGCCCTCGCGATCATCATGTTCGGCCTGGGTCTGTCGCTGACGACCGCGGACTTCGCTCGCGTCGCACGACATCCGCGCGTCGTGACCATCGCACTCGCCTGCCAACTGCTGATACTGCCTGCCATCGCCTTCGGCCTGGTGCTCCTTTTCGACCTGCCACCGCTCCTGGCGGTCGGCATGATGGTTCTCGCCGCCTCCCCCGGCGGCACCACCGCGAACCTCTTCAGCCACCTCTACCGCGGCGATGTCGCCCTCAATATCACTCTGACGGCGGTCAATTCGGTGATCGCGGTCGTCACGTTGCCCGTCGTCACCAACTTCGCCCTCGGCTACTTCGATCCCGATACGGGAACCTCGATGGGGCTGCAGTTCGGCAAGGTGCTGCAGGTGTTCGCAATCGTGTTGATCCCGGTCGCGGTCGGCATGTTCGTGCGTGCCCGGTGGACCGATTTCGCACACCGCATGGACAAGCCCGTGCGAATCGCGTCGGCCGTCGTGCTGGTGCTCGTCATCATCGGCACCATCGCCGCCGAGAACGAGAACGTGGGCAGCTACCTCGCCGACGTCGGACTGATCACCACGCTGTTCTGCCTTGCGAGCCTCGCCGTCGGCTACTGGGTTCCGAAGGTACTCGGCGCGGGCAGGCGGCAGTCCATCGCGTGTTCGATGGAGATCGGTGTCCACAACAGCACTCTCGCCATCGCGATCTCGATCAGCGTCCTCGACAGCGTCGACATCGCGATCCCGGGCGCGGTCTACGGCGTCGTGATGTTCCCCCTCGCCGCGGCCGTCGGCTGGCTGATCAGCCGGGGCACGCCGGCCGCGACGACCGAGACGGCCCAGGAGCGAACCGAGCGGGCTGCCGAAAATAGTTGAGTCGGCACCTGGGCCGATGCCGGACGCGACGGCCGCGGCTCGGACGCTCGGGCATGATGGTGTGAGGTAGAGAGCTCGAGCTGGAGGCCCGTCATGGGTCAACCGTCCGCGCGGGATACGCGCCGTCCGGTCCGCTTCTTCACGGCGCCGACCGGTGCGCGGATCGCCTACGCCCACACCGGCCGAGGGAAGCCGCTCCTGGTCCCGGCGGCATGGATCAGCCACCTCGAGTTGCTGTGGCAGGACCGCGCCTACCGCGACTTCTTCATACCGCTGTCGGCGGTTCGCACCGTCGTCCAATACGACCGGCCCGGCTGCGGGCTGTCCGATCAGATGCCGGGGCCCGCGGGCCTGGCGGCCGATCTGACGCTGCTCGAGGCTCTGGCCGACCACCTGGGTCTGGAACGCTTCGATCTGCTGGGCATCTCCCTGGGCGCGCCGGTGTCGATCGCCTTCGCGGCACGTTTCCCGCAGCGGGTCGACCGGCTGATCCTGTACGGCGGTTACGCCGACGGCTCGGACGTCGCCGCGCCGGGGGTTCGCACCGCCGTGCTGGGCATGATCCGAGCGCACTGGGGGCTGGGCTCGGAGATGCTGGCCGACATCTTCATACCGGACGCCGATGCCGCGACCAGGGCGCTGTTCACTCGGCTGCAGAAGGAGGCCGCACCAGCCGAACTGGCCGCCGACCTGCTCGCGCAGTGCTACGAGATCGACGTGACCGACCTGCTCGACCGGGTCGGCGCCCCGACGCTCGTCGTACACCGGCGCGGCGACCGGGCGATCCCCTACCGCGCGGGCCGCACACTGGCTGCACGAATCCCCGGCGCGCGGCTGATATCGCTGCCCGGCCGCAGCCACTTCCCGCACGTCGGCGACGCCGCCGCCGTCGTGCACGCGATGCTCGAATTCCTGGGGCACGGAACCACCGCGCTTCCCCCGGAACCGCCGGACGCGCTGACCGCGCGGCAACTGCAGGTGGCGGCGCTCGTCGCGGAGGGCATGACCAACCGGCAGATCGCGCAGCGGCTGGGCATCGAGGAGCGCTCCGCCGAGGGACACGTCGAGCGCATCCGGCTCCGGCTCGGGGTCTCGTCCCGCGCCCAGGTCGCCGCCTGGTGGGCCCGGAGCGTCTCGGCCGGCCCGGCTCCCGACGTCGAGGTACCGGATTGAGGTACCGGCAGGGGTAGTTCCCTCCTATCCGCGGCGGTGCCGCTCCGCGAGGCTCGTAGTCACATCGACCGACGCGAACCTCGAAAGGAGCGCAAGCGATGGCCAGCCACGATGTGATGTCCCGCGAACCCGAGGAGTCGGCGCCGACCGCGCCCGGCGCCTTCCGGTTCCATCCGCTCCGCGGACCGTTCAACGCCCTGTTCTTCAGCGCCCTCGACCGATATCTGGATCACCTGCTGCGACCGCACAAACAGTCCCTCTTCGACGACCTGCCACGGACAGTCGTCGAACTGGGGCCCGGAGTGGGCGCCAACCTGCGTTACCTCCGCGCCGGCACCCGGCTGATCGGCGTCGAGCCGAACCCGGCGATGCACGAGCGCCTGCGTGCGCGGGCCGCGCGTGCCGGGGTCGATCTGGAACTGCACACCACCGGTGCCGAACGGCTCGAGCTGCCGGACACGTCGGTGGACGCGGTCATCTCGAGCCTCGTGCTCTGCACCGTGGCAGATCCCGCGGCCGTCCTCACCGAGGTCCACCGCATCCTGCGCCCCGGCGGACGCTACGCGTTCCTCGAGCACGTCGCCGCGCCCGACGGCACCTCGCTGCGCCGTCTGCAGCGGGCCGCACGCAGGCCGTGGGCTTGGACCTTCGAGGGTTGCTCTTGCGAGCGCCACCTGCAGGCCGTCGTCGAGGCCGCCGGATTCACCGAGACGGCCATCGAGGCCTACCGCCTGCGCTCGCCCTTCCTGCCCGTCAACACCCAGATCGCCGGCGTCGCCCGCAAACGCCCCTGAGGCCGCCCCAGCAACCGCGTTTTGCGCACTTGTCGCGCTCCGCCGGGCATCCGAGTCGCGACAAGTGCGCAAAACGCGGGGGGACGGGAACGGCGAATGCCCTGCCGATTCACTGGGAACCGGCAGGGCATTCGTGAGCGGGAGGACTAGTTCTCGATGCGCTCGATGATCGTGACGTTGGCGGTGCCGCCGCCCTCGCAGATGGTGAGCAGGCCGTAACGGCCGTTGCGACGCTCGAGCTCGTTGAGCAGCGTCGCCATCAGCTTGGTGCCGGTCGCACCCAGCGGGTGGCCGAGGGCGATCGCGCCGCCGTTGACGTTGACCTTGGCCGGGTCGGCACCGAGCTCCTTGATCCACGCGAGGACGACCGGCGCGAACGCCTCGTTGATCTCGACGAGGTCGATGTCGTCGAGGGTCAGGCCCGTCTTCTCCAGCGCGTGCTGGGTCGCCGGGATCGGCGCGCTCAGCATGAAGATCGGGTCGTCGCCGCGGGCGCTCATGTGGTGGATGCGGGCTCGCGGCTTCAGGCCGTACTTCTGCACGGCCTCCTCCGACGCCAGCAGCAGCGCGCTCGAACCGTCGGAGATCTGGCTGGCGACGGCAGCGGTCAGGCGGCCACCCTCGACCAGCACGTTGAGGCTCGCCATCTTCTCGAGGCTGGTCTCGCGCGGGCCCTCGTCGGTGGTGACGTCACCGAAGGGAACGATCTCGTTCTCGAAGCGGCCCTCGGCGATCGCGGCCTTGGCGCGCTCGTGGCTCTGCAGAGCCCACTTCTCGAGCTCCTCGCGGCTGATGTCCCACTTGTCGGCGATCATCTCGGCGCCGCGGAACTGCGACACCTCCTCGTCGCCGTAGCGCTCGGCCCAACCCTTGGACTCGGCGGTCGGCGTGCTGAAGCCGTACTGCTCACCGACGATCATGGCGGCCGAGATCGGGATCTGGCTCATGTTCTGGACGCCGCCGGCGATGATCAGGTCGGCGGTGCCGGCCAGGATGGCCTGTGCGCCGAACTGGATGGCCTGCTGGCTCGACCCGCACTGGCGGTCGACCGTCACACCGGGCACGTGCTGCGGCAGGCCCGCGGCCAGCCACGACAGGCGCGCGATGTTGCCAGCCTGGCCACCGATCGCGTCGACGCAACCGAACACGACGTCGTCGACGTTCGACGGGTCGATACCGGTGCGCTCGACGAGCGCCTTGATGATGTGCGCGCCCAGGTCGATCGGATGAACGGGGGCCAGGCCACCGTTCTTCTTGCCGATCGGGGTACGGATGGCGTCGACGATGTAAACCTCGGGCATGAACAGCTCCTGGGTCGGATTACTTGTGGGAGTCGGGGCTGGCGAGCCCGTCCAGAACGATGGAGAGGTACTGCTTGGCCACGGCCTCGGCGGTGAGCGGGCCGCCCGGCCGGTACCAGCGCACGGCCACCCAGACCGTGTCGCGCATGAAACGGAAGACGATCTCGACGTCGAGGTCCTGACGGAAGCTGCCGTCGGCGACACCGGCCTCGAGCACCCCGACCCACAGGTCGCGGAACTCCTGGTTACGCTCGGCGAGGTACGCGAACCGCTCGTTGGACGCGAGGTGCTTGACCTCGTCCTGGTAGATCGCGACCGCACTGTGCGAGGCGTCGATGGCCTCGAACGACGCGATCACGAGAGCCTCGAACGTCTCGCGCGAGCCCATGCCGGCGGCGACGATCTCGCGGTAGCGGCCGAACAGGTCGTCCTGGAAGCCGCGCAGGATCTCGTCGACCATCGACTCCTTGGAGTCGAAGTGGTGGTAGAGGCTGCCGGAGAGGATGCCCGCCGCGTCGGCGATGTCGCGCACGGTCGTGGCCCGCAGGCCGCGTTCGGCGAACAGGCCCGCAGCGAGTTCGAGGAGCTCGGCGCGGCGCCCGGACTTGTTCGAAGACTCGTCGGCGCCTCGGGGTGGAGTCATGCCGGACATCCTACCAACCAAGCGATTGCTAGGGTATCGGCGCATTTCGCCCAGCGGACACTCCTGTGCCGCGGCCGAATGTCACATCGGTTCAGTCGGACTGCACCGATGTGACATTCGGCCACCACGAGCACGGAAGGTTACCTACGCGCGCTGGCTCGAGACCGAGACGATCTCGCCGGTCATGTAGGTGGTGTAGTCGCTCGCGAGCATCGCGATCACCGACGCGATCTCCCACACCTCGGCCGCGCGGCCGTAGGCCTCACGCGACGCCAGATTGTCGAGCAGCTCGTCGCTGGTGACCTTCGCCAGGAAGGGGTGCTTGGCGATGGACGGCGACACCGCATTGATGCGGACACCGAACTCGGCGGCCTCGATCGCGGAGCAGCGGGTGAGCGCCATGACGCCGGCCTTGGCCGCCGCATAGTGCGACTGCGAGTGCTGCGCACGCCAACCCAGGACGGAGGCGTTGTTCACGATGACGCCGCCGTGCGGGGCCTCCTTGAAGTAACGCAGCGCGGCGCGGGTGGCGCGGAAGGTGCTCGTGAGCGTGATGTCGACGACGCGGTCCCACTGCTCGTCGGTCATGTCGACGATCGGGGTCTCGCCGCCCAGGCCTGCATTGTTGACCAGAACGTCGATGCGGCCCAGCTTCTCCGCAGCGCCGACGATCAGCGCGTCGACCTGCTCGGTGCTCGAGACGTCGCAGACGAACGACTCGACCTGCTGGCTGCCGAACTCGGCCGACAGCTTCTCGACGGTCTCACCGAGACGACGCTCGTGGAAGTCCGAGACGAGGACGTCGGCGCCCTCGAGCAGCGCGCGGCGCGCGGTCGAGAAACCGATGCCGGTGCCGGCCGCGGCGGTCACGACGATCTTCTTGCCCTTGAGCAGGTCGTGGCCCGCGACCTCTTCGGGAGCGACGGCGAGCGGGGACTTGATGGTGGCGGTCACGGGCGTGCCTCTCGGGGAAGGCCGAGCACACGCTCGGCGATGATGTTGCGCTGGATCTCGTTGGATCCGCCGTAGATGGTGTCGGCGCGCGTGAACAGCCACAGTCGCTGCAGGTCGTTCAGCTCCTCGCCGGGCTCGGTGTTCTCCACACCGATCAGCGACGCGGCGCCCTGGACCTCCATCGCGAGCTCGCCGAGCCCGCGGTGCCAGTTGGCCCACAGCAGCTTCGCGACGGACGCCTCGCCGCCGTTGGCACTGGCGTCGACGCTCGCGAGCGTGCGCAGCGCGTGGGCACGGATGACCTGCAGGCTCGTCCACGCGCGGGAGATCTTGTTGCGGATCGCCGGATTCTCGGCGGCACCGTTGCGCTCGGCCAGTTCGACGATCGACTCGAGCTCACGGGCGAAGCCGATCTGCTGCCCCAGGGTCGAGACGCCGCGCTCGAAGGTGAGCGTGCCCATCGCGGTGCCCCAGCCGTTGCCCTCGCCACCGACGACCAGGTCGGCGTCGGTGCGGGCGTTGTCGAAGAACACCTCGTTGAACTCGGAGGTGCCGGTGAGCTGGATGATCGGGCGGACCTCGACACCCTCCTGGTTCATGGGAACCAGCAGGTACGACAGACCCTTGTGGCGCGACGAGCCCGGCTCGGTGCGCGCGACGACGAAGCACCAGTCGGCGAGGTGCGCGAGCGACGTCCAGACCTTCTGGCCGTTGACCACCCACTGGTCGCCGTCGAGTCGCGCCGTGGTCGACACGTTGGCGAGGTCGGAGCCGGCGCCCGGCTCGGAGTAACCCTGGCACCACAGCTCGGTGACGGTCTTGATGCCCGGCAGGAAGCGCTGCTTCTGCTCCTCGGTGCCGAACGCGATCAGCGTCGGGCCGAGCAGCTCCTCACCGATGTGACTCACGCGCGCAGGCGCATTCGCGCGTGCGTATTCCTGATGGAAGATGATCTGCTGGCTCAGCGTCGCCTCGCGACCGCCGTACTCCTTCGGCCACCCGAGGCAGGTCCAGCCGGCGGCAGCCAGGTGACGGTCCCACTCGAGGCGTTCCTCGAACGCCTCGTGTTCACGTCCCGGCCCGCCGAGGCCCTTCAGCTCGGCAAACTTCCCGGAGAGGTTCTCTTCGAGCCATTCGCGAATTTCCCGCGCAAAGGCCTCGTCAGCAGCTGCCTGCTCGCTGGTCTCAATACCCTGGCTAACGTCCACAGCGATACGGTACCCTACCAAGCACTTGCTTTGTATAGAGGTTCCGCCTCGCCTTAGGAGAGATTGTGAGCACGAATGTGACCACCGAGCCCCGGACGACCCCGGCCGCGCTGTGGCGCGCCGTTGAACAATTCGGATCGAACGAGGCTGTTGCGGACGGATCCGACCGCACCACTTACACCGAACTGCTGGAGCGTGTGCGCCTCGCCGCCCGCGCACTGATGGCCAAGGGCGTCGAAGCGGGCGACCGCGTCGCCGTCTGGGCACCCAATACCCACCACTGGATCGAGGCTTTCCTCGCCGCGCAGTACGCCGGCGCGACGCTGGTGCCGATCAGCACCCGCTACACCGGGCACGAGGCCCTGGACCTGCTCGAGCGCACCCGCGCCAAGGTCCTGGTCGTGCCGGACCGGTTCCTCAAGAACGACCGTCTCGCCGACGTCCTCAAGGCCGCCGGCCCGGGCGGCATCCCGTCGCTGCAGCTCGTACTCCGCACGCCGTCGGACGACCCGACCTCCGGCGCCCCCACCACCGAGTTCCCCGGCGGCGAGATCCTCGAATGGGATCAGCTCGCCGCCGCAGCCGAGCCGGTTTCCGTGGAGGAGGCCGACGCTCGCGCCCGCGCCGTCTCCCCCGACGACGTCGCCGACATCCTGTTCACGTCCGGCACCACCGGCAAGAGCAAGGGCGTCATGACCGCGCACCGCCAGACCGTCGGTATCGCCGACGCGTGGGCCGACTGCGCCGAGGTCGACGAGAACGACCGCTACCTGGTCATCAACCCGTTCTTCCACACTTTCGGCTACAAGGCCGGTCTCATGGTGTGCATCCTGCGCGGCGCCACGATGGTGCCCGCCGCCGTCTTCGACGTCCCCACGATCATGACGACGATCGCGAACGAGAAGATCAGTGTCCTGCCGGGGGCCCCGACGATCCACCAGACCATCCTCGACTTCCCGACCCGCGACGAGTACGACCTGTCGAGCCTGCGCGTCGCGATCACCGGCGCGGCCGCGATTCCGGTGGTGCTGGTGGAGCGGATGCAGGCCGAACTCGGCTACGACGCCGTCATCACCGCCTACGGCCAGACCGAGGCCGTCGTGGTGACGATGTGCCGCACCGACGACGACCCGGTCACGGTCGCCACCTCGTCCGGACGGGCGATCCCCGGCATGGAGGTCAAGATCGGCGAGCACGGGGAGATCCTGGTGCGCGGCGATAACGTCATGCTCGGTTACCTCGACGACCCGGAGTCGACGAAGAAGACCATCGACGCCGACGGCTGGCTGCACACCGGCGACGTGGGCGTGCTCGACGAGCGTGGCTACCTCGACATCACCGACCGCCTCAAGGACATGTACATCTCCAACGGGTTCAACGTGTACCCCGCCGAGATCGAGAATGCGCTGGCGCGAATGGATTCCATCGTCGAGGCGGCCGTCATCGGTATCCCGGACGAGCGGGCCGGCGAGGTCGGTCGTGCGTACATCGTGCCGAAGGCCGGCGTCGACGTGACCGCGGAGGACGTCATCGCGTTCTGCAAGGAGCGTCTGGCGAACTTCAAGATTCCGCGCGAGGTGAAGATCGTCGGCGCGCTTCCGCGCAACCCGTCGGGCAAGGTGCTCAAGAACGATTTGCGAGAGGGCAAGGCATGACCGTCCCCCACGACGTTCCCGGTGGGGGCGAGCTTCCCGACGAGGGAGAGGTCGTCACCTACGAGGTGCGGGATCACGTCGCGTTCGTGACGTTGAACCGCCCCGACTACCGCAACGCCCAGAACTCGGTGATGACGTACGCCCTCGACGCCGCGTTCGAGCGGGCCGTCGAGGACGACGACGTGAAGGTGATCGTGCTCGCCGGTAACGGCGAGCATTTCAGCGCCGGCCACGACATCGGCACGCCCGGCCGCGACCACCACGTGCACTACGAGAACAAGGCCGCGCTGTGGTGGGACCACCTCGGCAAGGCGGGCGGCGACCAGCGTTTCGCGCGCGAGACCGAGGTCTACCTGGGCATGTGCCGTCGGTGGCGGGAGATTCCGAAGCCGATGATCGCGCAGATCCACGGCGCCTGCATCGCCGGTGGCCTCATGCTCGCGTGGTGCTGCGACCTGATCGTCGCGTCGGAAGATGCGTACTTCTCGGATCCCGTTGTCCGCATGGGTGTTCCGGGTGTCGAGTACTTCGCACATCCGTGGGTGCTGGGATCGCGGTTCGCGAAGGAGATCCTCTTCACGGGCGATCGCTTCTCCGCGCAGCGCGCCTACGAGGTGGGCATGGTCAACCGGGTGGTGCCGCGTGCCGACCTCGAGACCGAGACCCTGGCGCTGGCCGCCCGCGTCGCGGAGATGCCGCGGTTCGGCCTGGCCCTCACCAAGAAAGCCGTCAACCAGTGCGAGGACCTCATGGGACAGCGCGCAGGTATGGATTCGGTGTTCGGCCTGCATCACTTCGCCCACGCGCACAACGCCGAGGTGGGCAGGGACTCGCTGGGTGGAATGGACGTCAACAGTATGAAAGCGAAGGCGAAATAGTGGATCTCGAACTGGATGAAAAGGCCCGCGCCTTCCAGCTGGAAGTGCGCGAATGGCTCGCGGCCAACGTCCCGGCGGAACCGCTGCCGTCGATGGACACCGCGGAGGGCTTCGAGGCCCACCGCGAGTGGGAGCACAAGCTCGCCGACGCACGCCTGTCGACGGTCGCGTGGCCGGCAGAGTACGGCGGCCGCGACGCGTCGATGATCGAGTGGGTTCTCTTCGAGGAGGAGTACTACAAGGCCGGTGCGCCCGGGCGCGTCAGCCAGAACGGCATCTTCCTGTTCGCGCCGACGCTCTTCGAGCACGGCACCGAGGAGCAGCTCGCGCGCATCATGCCGCGCATGTCCCGCGCCGACGACATCTGGGCTCAGGCCTGGTCGGAGCCGGAGGCCGGTAGCGACCTGGCGGGCATCCGGTCGACGGCCCGCCGCACCGAGGGCGGCTGGATCCTCAACGGTCAGAAGACCTGGAGCTCGCGCGCCGTGTACGCGGACTGGGGCTTCGGCATGTTCCGCACCGACCCGGAGGCGCAACGCCACAAGGGCCTGACGTACTTCATGTTCCCGCTGAACCAGGACGGCGTCACCGTGCGCGCCATCCCGCAGCTGGACGGCGAGCCCGGCTTCGCGGAGATCTTCTTCGAGGACGTCTTCGTCCCGGACACCGACGTCGTCGGTGAGGTGAACAACGGTTGGCGCGTCGCGATGAGCACCGCGTCCAACGAGCGTGGCCTGTCCCTGCGCAGCCCGGGCCGCTTCATCTCCGCGGTGAACCGCCTGATCGAGGTGTGGAAGACCGAGACCGACCCCGCCGACACAGCGTCGCGGGACCGCGTGGTCGACGCCTGGATCGGCGCCGAGGCGTACCGCCTGCACACCTGGGGCACCGTCACCCGCATGCTCGAGGGTGTACCCCTCGGCGTCGAGGGCTCGATCAACAAGATCTTCTGGTCCGAGCTCGACGTCCGCATCCACGAGACGGCGCTCGACCTGATGGGCGCCGACGGCGAGCTCGCCGGCAAGTGGCAGGACGGGTACCTCTTCTCGCTGTCCGGCCCGATCTACGCCGGCACCAACGAAATTCAGCGCAACATCGTTGCCGAGCGGATGCTCGGACTCCCGAAGGCGGATCGATGAAATTCTCTCTGTCCACCGAGCAGCGCGATTTCGCGGAGAGCCTCCGCGGCCTGCTCGCCAACGCCAACACCCCGGCCGTCGTCCGGTCGTGGGGTGAGAACGACACCGCCGCCGGACTGGCCCTGCTGCAGCAGCTCGCCGAGACCGGCGTGACGGCGCTCGCCGTGCCGGAGGAGTTCGACGGTATCGGCGCGCACCCGGCCGACCTGGCCGTCGCGTTCATCGAGCTGGGCCGTGCCGCGGTTCCCGGCCCCGTCCTGGAGACGGCTGCCGCCGTCCCCGCACTGCTGTCGGCGCTGAACGACCAGCAGCTGGCCAAGCGCTTCCTGCCCGGTATCGCCGAGGGCAACCTCGCGTCGCTGGTCCTCGAGCCGTCCACGCCGCGTGCCCTCGACGCCGACGTCGCCGAGCCGGTGCTGCGGGTTTCCGGTGACACCCTCGAGTTGGTCCGCCCCACCACGCAGCTCGAGTCGGTCGACCCGGCCCGGCGCCTGTTCGAGGTCGAGTCGGTCGAGACGCTCGCGCAGGGTGCGGACGTGGCCGCCGCCGCGGAGAAGGCGTACGACCTCGCGGTGCTGGCCGCGTCGGCGCAGCTGATCGGCGCCGGCCACGCGATGATCGAGACCGCCACCGACTACGCCAAGAACCGTTCGCAGTTCGGTCGCGTGATCGGCAGCTTCCAGGCCGTCAAGCACCACATGTCCGACGCCCTGGTGGCCGTCGAGATGGCGACCCCGCTGGTGTACGGTGCGGCGATCTCCATCGCCGAGGGATCCGACACCATCGCCCGCGACGTGTCGGCCGCCAAGGTTGCTGCCGCGAACGCCGCGTACGTGGCGTCGCGCAAGGCGCTGCAGGTCCACGGCGCGATCGGTTACACCCTCGAGTGCGACCTGTCGCTGTGGCTCACCAAGACGCGGGCCCTGCAGTCCGCGTGGGGCACCGCCTCGGCCCACCGCGCACGGATTGCGAGCGCGCTGTGAGCGGGGTCGGAGTGTTCGCGGAGGAGCAGATCGAACTCCGCAAGACGGTTGCCCAGTTGTTGGCCAAGCGCGCCGACGCGGCCGCACTGCGCAAGACGCTCGAATCGGGCGAGGCGTTCGACCGCGGCCTGTGGGACGTGCTGTGCCAGCAGGTCGGTGTCGCGGCGCTCGCGATCCCCGAGGAGTTCGGCGGCTTCGGCGCCACCCTCGTCGAGCAGCACCTGGTGCTCGAGGAACTCGGCGCCGCGCTGACGCCGTCGCCGATGTTCGGCTCCGCGGTCCTCGCCGCCCAGGCGATCCTGGCGACCGGCAACGACGAGGCGTGCGAGCGCCTGCTGCCGGGCATCGCGGAGGGCTCGTCCATCGCGGCACTCTGCTGGGTGGGCCCCGAGGGCCACTGGCGCAGTGACGACGTCGCGTGCACGGCCGCCGGCAGCGACGCCGCCGGCTACACCGTGTCGGGTGCCGCCCACTACGTGCTCGACGGTGCGCACGCCGACGTGCTCATCGTGGCCGCGGCCGTGGAAGGCTCGGACGGCGTCATCGGTTTGTTCGAGGTCGACCCGACCGCTGCCGGCGTCGCGCGCCGTCAGCTGCCGACGATGGACCTCACCCGCCCGATGTCGTTGGTGGAATTCGACTCCGCCCCGGCCGTGCGGCTCACCGCCGACGACGCGACCGCGGCGCTCGAGAAGGTCCGCACCATCGCGATCGTCGCGCTGTCCGCCGAGCAGGTCGGTGCCGCCGAGCGCTGCATGCAGATGACGGTGGACTATAGCAAGGACCGCGTCCAGTTCGGTCGCGCGATCGGCAGCTTCCAGGCGCTCAAGCACCGCATGGCGGACCTGTACTTCCTGGTGGAGACTGCCCGCTCGGCGTCGTACGCGGCCGTGCACTCGCTGAGCGAGGGTCTGCCGACGGCCGCCGCGGACGCGCTGGTCGCGAAGGCGTACTGCTCGGAAGCGTTCCTCGCGGTCACCGGTGACGCCATCCAGCTGCACGGTGGCATCGCGATCACGTGGGAGCACGACGCACACCTGTTCTTCAAGCGAGCCCACGGCAGCGCTCAGCTGCTGGGGCAGCCGGAAGAGTTCTTCAAGGAGATGGAGACGCTCGCGGGTCTGCCCGCCTGATCTGCCTCTCGATCACCCGAGGGCCGGCCCGGAATCTTTCGGGCCGGCCCTCGGCGTACATCGGGTGGTTCAGTCCTCGGTCTGCGGGATCCAGCGCGCCTCGCGGATGCGCGCGGCCTTGTGCCGGCGTCGCGGCGCCATGATGCCGGGCAGGAGGAACGACAACATCTGGTCGATGCGCTCGTACAGATCCTCCCGTCCCGTGAGCACGTTGGAGACCATCTGCACGCCGGTGAAGGCACCGACGATGAAGCGGCCCAGCTCCTCCGGGACGACCGTGTCGACGATGTCGCCCTCCTCGATCCCGGCGCGCGCCACCAGCTCACAGGCATCGACCCAGTCCTCGTACGGCCTCTGTGGCCCGCCTTCGGCGCTCATCTCGAGGGTGAGCCGGATCCCGGCCCGCACGATCGTGTCCTCGAGCATCTGCCGGCCCATCTCGTAGCAGAGCATCACCAACTGGTCGAGTCCAGGCTCACCCGAGGAGGTGATCGCCTCGACGGCCTTCATCGAGATCGCGTGCTGCTCGTCGATGACCACACTCGCGAGGTCGTCCTTCGACTTGAAGTGGAAGTACAGCGCGCCCTTCGTGATACCGGACAACTCGACGATCTCGGCGAGGCTGGCCCGCTCGTATCCGACGCGGTCGAACATCTCCGCCGCACCGTTGACGATCTGCTGCCGCGTGATCACCGCCCGTTCCTGCCTGAGCATCAAGCCGCACCCTTCGTCTGACGTGTTCCGACGCAAAGCATCATTGCCGACGGAGGGGAATCCGACCAGAGTTATTTTCGACGAGCTCCTCTCGACCTGCCAATTCTTCGAGGTAGTGCGCGACACCGTCGTCGTCGTTGGAGGGCAGCACCCGGCCGGCGAGGGCTCGCACCTCGGGTATCGCGTTCGCGGGACACAGCGCGGTACCGGCCCACGTCAGCATCGGGATGTCGTTGACGGCGTCACCGATGACCGCCACCTCGCCGACCGCGATGCCTCTCGCCGCACACAGTCGCGCGAGCGCACTGGCCTTCGACACCCCGGTCGCCGCCATCTCGACGTACGGGGCACCCGAGTGCGTCAGTTCGACACCGTCCACCCCTGCCTCGACTGCGAGTCGGTACAGCTCGCGGCTGGGCACCTCCGGATGCCGGGCGACGATCTTGACCATCGGCTCCCCCACTCGCGGCAGTTGCTCCTCGAGAATCATCTCGTCGAGTGTCCGGTGGTGGTCGGCGTAGTCGCACAGGGCCGCGTACTCGGGTTCGGCCACGAACGTCGTCGGCCCGACGTTGGCGAACACCACGCCGGGTACGAGCGTGCGGACGCGGTCCATGGCGGCGAGCGCCTCGGCGACCTCGATCGAGACGGTGCCGGTGATCTCGGGCGTGCCGTCCGCGAGGTCCAGGGTGACCGCTCCGTTGGCGCAGATCGCCTCGCCGCGGAAACCGCACGACCGGGCCAGGGCGTCCACCGAGTGACGGGCCCGCGCCGTCGCCCACACCACCTCGATGCCTGCATCTCGCGCCGCAGCCATCGCCCGCGCCGTGCGCGGCGACACCATCCGGTCGGACCGCAGCAGGGTGCCGTCGAGATCGGAGGCCACCAGTCTGATTCCCGTCACGTGTCGATGATCCCAGGCGGGCGATGCGGCGCGGCTGTGGCCTGGTGGCCAGTCGTGTCCGTGACCCCTCAACGCCCGAACACGGTGCCGCCGTTGAGGTGGATCACCTGAGCGTTCACCAGACCCCCGGCCTCGCTGCACAGCCACAGGATCGCCGCACCGACGTCGGCACCGGTACCCAGTCGGCCGATCGGAATCCCGCGGATCATCTTCTGCACGGCGGGATCGTCGGCGCGCCCCAGCCCCTCCATCAACCCCAGCGCCAACGCGTTGGCAGTGACGCCGTGCGGTCCGCATTCCACGCCGAGGTGTCGGATCAGCGCCTCCGAGCCCGCCTTCGCGGCGCCGTACGCCCCGACGCCGATCGGCAGTCCGCGGGACGACGCTCCCGAGGAGATCTGGACGATGCGGCCCCACCCGTTCTCGATCTGGCGGGGCAGCACCGCCTGCACGATGCGCATCGTCGCCGCCAGGTTGAGGTCGATCTGCAGTTGCCAGTCGGCGGGTGGCATGTCGACGAACTTGTTCGGCCGGCCGCCGCCGTCGGGGACGCCGGCGTTGTGGACGAGGATGTCGATGTCGCCGACCTGCTCAGTCGTCCGGGCGAGCGCGTCGGCGGTGGCGTCGACGTTCGTGACATCGAACGGGCAGGCCACCGCCTGTCCACCGGCCTCCGTGATCGTCTCGGCCACCGACTCGGCGCGATCGGCATGGAGATCGTTGACCGCCACCGACGCTCCCGCTGCGGCCAGGACGCGCGCGATACCGGCCCCGACGCCCCGGCCGGCACCGGTCACCAGGGCAGTGCGACCGCCCAGCCCGAACTGTTCCACACCGAGGTCCATCGCGTCCTCCGTCCACTCCGACAGTGAGCACATGGTGACAGTCCGTCGTTCTCAACGGGTTCCGACTCCCGGCGACCGGGATGTACGGTGTGCAAACGAATTCCGTGGAATCGATCCACAGCGCCGCGCCGCTGTGTGATGCTCCGCGGATGACGGTCCGTTCCCCCGAAGAACTCGATGCGCTCGAGGACATCCGGCAGCTCAAGTACCGGTACTTCCGCACGCTCGACCTCAAACGCTGGGACGACTTCGCCGACGCACTCGCCGACGACGTCGTCGCCGAGTACGGAACGCACGCCTTGAGCAGGCCGCTGGTGTTCGAGAGCCGCGACGCCCTGGTGGGCTTCATGCGGAAGGCGCTCACCCCTGCGGTCACCTCGGTGCACTTCGCCCATCACCCCGAGATCACGGTCGTGGGATCCACGGCGGAAGGGTCGTGGGCGTTCGAGGACACCGTGATCATCCCGGAGCATCGGTGCCTGATCCGCGGCGCGGGCTACTACCGGGACGGCTATCGCCGCGACGACGACGGCCGCTGGCGGATCACGCGCACGTCGTACGAGCGGATCTACGAGTCGATGATCTCGCTCGACGATGTCCCGAGTTTCGAGTTCCTCGCGCACAAGTGGGCACAGCCGCCGGCGAAGGGCGCCTGACTTCCCTGCAGCGGACCTCGAACGCTCCTAGCCTGGATCCATGACCACTCCCGAGATCACCCTGAATTCCGGAACAGTCATCCCCCAACTCGGCCTGGGCGTATGGCAGGCCACCAACGACGAGACCGAGCACGCTGTCCGTTTCGCGCTCGACGACGCCGGCTACCGGCACATCGACACCGCCGCGGCATACGGCAACGAGGAGGGCGTCGGCCGCGGCATCGCGAAGTCGGCCGTGCCCCGCGACGAGGTCTTCGTCACCACCAAGCTGTGGAACTCCGACCAGGGCTACGAACCCACGCTGGCCGCGTTCGACACGAGCCTGTCGCGCCTCGGGCTCGACTACGTCGACCTCTACCTGGTGCACTGGCCGCTGCAGGACCAGGACACTCGTCTGCGCACATGGGACGCGATGGAGAAGATCGCCGAATCCGGGCGGGCCAAGGCGGTGGGGGTGTGCAATTTCGAACCGCACCACCTCCAGGAACTGGTCGACCGTGGTGGCCTGCTCCCGGCCGTCGACCAGGTGGAACTGCACCCGCATCTCCCCCAGCACGCCATTCGCGACTTCGCCGCCCTCCACGGAATCGCGGTCGAGTCGTGGAGTCCCCTCGGCGGCACCAGCAACTCCGGATGGGGGGACGCGTCCAAGCCCAACACGCTGCTCGACGACCCGGTCATCACCCGTATCGGCGACGCGCACGGCAAGTCCCCCGCGCAGGTTCTCATCCGATGGCACCTGCAGAACGACCTCATCGTGATTCCGAAGTCCGTGCACGACAATCGCATCGCGCAGAACATCGACGTGTTCGATTTCGAACTGACCGAACAGGACCTGACCGACATCGCGACCCTCGACGACGGCGTGCGCGTCGGGTTCCACCCGGACGAGATGAACCTGGGAGCGCCGAGCTAGGCCGATCGCGGAAGATTCGCGAAAACGCCGCGGCTGCCGCCCACTTCCCGCACGATGGTCCCGCACCTAGACCGGTTCGGGGAAGGACCAGACATGCGCGCTCGCCACCGCTTCGCCCTCGCCGCCGTCTCCGCCGCGGTGGCCCTCGGCCTGGCCCCGGGGGTCGCCGCAGCCACCCCGAGCGAGGGCGTCACCGGCGAGATCATCGCGCAGGCCACCGTCGGCGACCAGGACTACATCCTCCGGAAGGTCACGATCGCACCGGGCGGCACCACCGGCTGGCACTTCCACGACGGCATGTTGTACGGCATCGTCACGGAAGGCACGCTGACGCACTACAAGTCCGACTGCACCACCGACGGCATCTACAACGTCGGCGGCACCATCGTCGAACCGAGTGGACACGGCTACGTCCACATGGGCCGCAACCTCGGTCCGGCCCCGATGGTCCTGCACGTGCTCTACGTGCTTCCGACGGGCAAGCCGATGTCGGAGGACGCACCCGCGCCGGGCTGCGCGTAGTCACCCGAGTCTGTCAGAGGGCTCCGCTACTATCGAAACTATGTTCGACTCCGTGGCGGCGGGAGAGACGGTGGACGCGGATGCGTCCGCCGCACTCGCCGAGCAGCACGCCCGAATCGCCCGCGAGCAGTTCCGCGAGATCGATTGGGTGACGACCCTGTTCGTAATCCGCTGCGAGGAGGATGCGCGAGCGGGACGGAACGAGGCGCGTCACGGCGAGTTCGCGCACGTCGAGGTCGCCGGCATCCTCGGGCTCACCGAATCCGCGGCACGACGCATGATCGATCTGGTCAGAGTAATCGCCGGTGACAACGCGATGTCGCATCTCGACGGTCTACTGCCCGCCGAAGGCGGCCGCATCCTCGCGATGCGACTCCGCGCGATGGCATTCGACGTCTGCGCACACGATCCACGCACGCAGGCTCAACGCCGCGCGGATGCACTCGTCGCCCTAGCCGCCGGCCACACCCACCTCGCATGTCGCTGCGGCCGCCCCGACTGCACGGCCGAACCCGGCACCGTCACCAAGGGCGCGGGCATGAAGGTCCAGCTGCTCGTCGGAGTGAATGCATCGACCCTCCTCGGGTTCGACGACGCGCCCGGCTACCTGTCCGGATACGGGGCCATAGACGCCGACCTCGCCCGCGAACTCGCCGCGGATGCAACGTGGAAGCGGATCCTCATGCTGTCCGCAGCCGATCGGGCCGGACTGGCCGGACTGGCCGAGGGCTCACTCAGCGGACCGGTGCTCGGCAGCGGCCCACCCCTTCCGGCGCCGAAGCACTCTCCGCCGACGGTCACGGCGAGAACGCGAAAGCGATTGCAGGAAAGAACCTATCGGCCGAGCGGCCGACTGTCCGAGATCGTCCGCACGAGAGATGGTGTGTGCCGATTCCCGAACTGCGCCGCGGCGGCCGCCACCTGCGACCTCGACCACACGATTCCGTTCGACCACGATCACCCCGAGCGGGGCGGGCTCACCACCGAATCGAATCTTGCCTGCCTGTGTCGGACCCATCACCGACTCGAGACGCTCGGCTATTGGTCCGTCCGTCAGATCGGTGAAGGTCGTCTCGAATGGCTCGATCCCACCGGCCGGGCCACGATCACGCATCCGCGCGGACCGTTCGCCGATCCGGAGATGCAGCCGGACCTGACCTGACGGCCGGACTCGACGACCGGCTCACGGCTCGACTCACCGATGCCCGTACCCTCGCGCGCCTCAACTACTCGACAGCCGAAGGCGACCTCGACTATCTACTCGACAGCCTGATCCCCGCACGCCATCGTCGACGGCCCGCCCCGCGCACATCCTGTCCGGTTGGGACCATCGACTACGACGGCGCCCCGCCGTTCTGAAACTAAGAAACATCCATCCAGGGAACGGGCAATCGATGTCGAAGGTCCGCCCGGTAGTCTTCCCGACAACTCGCCGACTGCGACCGAACAGTCGGTCGTTTCGGGAGGACCACGTGAAGACGTTCGGCCGCGCGGCCGCTGCCGCGATACTGAGCACCCTCGCCCTGCTGCTGCCGGGCACCGCAGTCGCAGAGGTCATGACGGCTCCGGGCGCACCGAATTCCGGATCCGCGGCCGTCGAGATCCCGGGGGTCCCCTTCTACCTCCCCGGCACCCTGGACTCCCGCGACGCCCGCATCGTCTACCTTTACGGCGAACGAGAGATCGCTCGTGCCAACGACACTCAGAGGGCGATCGGGGTCCCGGCCGAGGTGCGCTCACGCGTCCTGTTCGAGATGCGCAATGCGCTGCGGACCTACACCCGAGTCGTCATGTCCGACCGGATCACCGCACTGGGTCTCGAGATCACCGACCCCAACATGACGTGGGAACAGATCACCGCCCGCTACCGCGCCCGCGGACTCGACGGGACTGCGCTGCACGAGGCGATCGCCGAGTCGGCCTCGAAGTCCCGCAAGGGCATCGACGAACAGTTTCGCCTCGACCCGGAGAACCTGCCGCCGCTGCCGGCGATGCGGCTCGCCCCTACCGCCTGACGACCACTACCTGAGGACGGCGGTTCGCCCACGCGCGTCCCGTCCGGTACGTAGGGTGCCCGCTATGGGGGCTTCGAGAATCTGTGTGGGGGTATTGGCCGTCGGCGTGGCCGCGGGTTGCGGTTCGTCGGGCAGCACCGACGTCAGCACTGCCGCGACCACGCCGAGGGCGGACATCGCGGGCTTGGTCGAACCGACCTGCCTGGCGGGCAATCTGCTCGGCTTCTCCGATCTGCCGCAGGCCCGCCCGTCCGTGCCCGACCCGATGCCGATCCCGGACGGCTTCGAGCCCGTCAGGGTTGTCACGTGCGAGGGCGCCTGGAACAACGGGGCGGATGCCGAGGTCGTCGACCACGCGGTGACATGGGTCGAGGAGCACCGTGAGGGCGACATGACCGCGGTACTCGCCGGCTATCGCTTGCCCTCCGAACCACCGCCGGACGAGCTGACCTGTCTAACGGGTCAGCCGACACCGCCAATCGTCTGGCTGGTCGATGAGAAAGGACTCGGCATGCGCCCGCCGTGGCTGCCCACGGGCGAGTGCGGTGCGTTCAAGTGGGACGCGATCACCGCGATCCACGCGCTGCCGGTCACCGAGCGGATCGAGCACCAGATCACTCTGTCCCCGGCGATGGCAGCGCGTTTCAACGGCGAACCGGGCTGAGCGGTCAGCGCCGCGCCGCCGCCGTGAATTTCACCGGCATCTCCTCGAGACCCGACACGAAGTTCGCGGGCCGCCGCGGCAGGGGCTCGGACGTCGCGAGCGCCATGTCGGGCAGTCGCGCGAGGAGGCGCTCGAACATCATGGCGCCCTCCAGCCGCGCGAGCTGGTTGCCGAGGCAGAAGTGGGTGCCGAAACCGAAGGCCACGTGCGGGTTCGGCGACCGCCGAGTGTCGAAGCGATCCGGGGCGTCGAACACCGTCTCGTCGAAGTTGGCGGACTCGAACAGCAGCAGCATCTTCTCGCCCTCGCGCAGGTCGGTGTCGAAGAATGTGGTGTCGCGGGTGACGGTGCGGGCCATGTTCTTGATCGGCGACACCCATCGCAGCATCTCCTCCACCGCGAGCGGGACGCCGGACGGGTCGGCTACCAGACGGTCGCGCTGATCCTCGTGCAGCATGAGCTGTTCCATGCCACCGCTGAGGACGTGCCGGGTGGTCTCGTCGCCGCCGATGAGGATCAGCAGCGATTCGTTGACGATCTCCTGGTCGTCGAGCCGCTGCCCGTCGATCTCGGCGTGCACGAGGATGCTGATGAGATCGTCGGCGGGTTCCTCGCGCCGCTCGGCGATGGTGCGGAAGGTGTACTCGTTGAAGGCGACGTACGCGTCCATCATGGCCTTCAGCTGTTCCTCGGTCGCGTTGCTGCCCAGCGCCTTCACCAGGTCGTCCGACCACCGCAGGAACACGTCGCGTTCCTCGGGCCGGACGCCGAGCATGTCGCCGATCACCGCCATCGGCAGCGGTGCGGCCAGATCGGCGACGAAGTCGCACTCCCCCTTCTCGCACACCGCGTCGATCAGTTGGTCGCAGATCTCGCGGATCCGCCCGATCTTCGCCTCCACCTTCTTGCGGGTGAAGCCCGTGTTGACGAGGCGCCGGCGTTGCAGGTGCGCGGGATCGTCCATGTCGATCATCTGTGGCAGCGGACCGGTCTCCGGGCGGATCCCACCCGCGTTGGAGAACAGCGCCGGGTCGCGCTCCGCGGCGATCAGCGCGGCGTACGACGCCGCGGCCGCCACCCCGTTCCGATCCCGGAACACCGGTTGATTGCTTCGCATCCACGCGTACGCCGCGCGCGGGTCGCCTTCGGTGCCCGCATAGAAGCGGCCGTCGAGCAGATCGGTGTCGTCCACGATCGTCATGCGCGTGCTCCTTCATCCGAACGGATGGACCGGAAAGCCTCGACAATCACCCAAACCTGCCCCGATAGTAGAACTTGTTCCTACGATCGGCGGGGTATCGGTCACACGAGGGGAGACGTGATGGGTTCGGAGGCGGACGCCGGCGCATTCACCGGCAGATCGGTCCTGGTCACAGGCGGCGGAAGCGGCATCGGGTTCGGGATCGCGCAGGATCTCGTCGCGGCCGGCGCGCACGTGACGATCTGCGGACGCAGCGCCGACAAGCTGACGACAGCAGCCGAGAAGATCGCGGCGACCGGCGCGTTCGCATCCGGGGGGTCGGTCTCCACGGTCGCGGGCGACGTCACCGTCGAGAGCGACGTCGAGGGTGCCGTCGCGCGCGCGATCGAGACCAGCGGACGCCTCGACGGCGTCGTCGCCTGTGCGGGCGGCAACGAGACCATCGCCCCCATCACGCAACTCGACGCCGACGCGTGGCGCCGAACCGTCGAACTCAACGTCACCGGCACGATGCTGACGATCAAGCACGGCGCCCGCGCGCTCGTCGCGGGCGGCGGTGGAGCGATCGTCGCGATCTCGTCGATCGCGTCCAGCAACACCCACCGCTGGTTCGGCGCCTACGGGGTGTCCAAATCGGGCGTCGACCACCTGGTGCAACTGGCCGCCGACGAGTTGGGGGCCAGCAACGTCCGCGTCAACGGCATCCGTCCCGGCCTCACCCGCACCGACCTGGTCGCGATGATCACCGATGGCGGCCCGATCCTCGACGACTATCTGGCGTGCACTCCCCTCGCCCGGGTCGGCGAGGTCGAGGACATCGCTGCGCTCGCACTGTTCCTGCTCGGCCCGCAGTCCACCTGGATCACCGGACAGGTCATCAACGTCGACGGCGGCCAGATGCTCCGGCGCGGACCCGACTTCACGTCGATGCTCGAACAGGTCTACGGCGCCGACGGACTACGAGGAGTGGTGTCGCAGTGAGCTCACATCAGGTGCTCGGCAAGCAGGTCGACATGCCGGTCGAGATCCGGACGGCGTCGGCGTTCATGGCGATGTACTCGGTCCCCACGAAGGCCGCGCAGCGACTCGTCGACCATACGGGCCTCGAGATCCTGCAGTGGCGCGGCGGGCGCGGATTGTGCGGGCTGGTGTTCGTCGACTACATCGACGGCGACCTGGGTCCCTACAACGAATTCGGCGTCACGTTCATGGTGCGCGATCACGAGCAGCGCGGCTTCAACCACGTGCGACGGGATCTGCGTTCCCTGGCGCGCGGCAAGGCCGGCGCCCTCATCCACCAGCTCCCGGTCGACGGGGAGTTCACCCTCGCCGCCGGCCGCGGCATCTGGGGCTTCCCGAAGATTATGGCGGACTTCGAGGCCGACCACGTCAGCGACGTCCGCCGCGGCAGAGTCAGCCAGGACGGGCGCCTCATCGCGGAACTCACCGTCAAGCAGGGCATCCCGATGCCCGGACGCGGGACCAACACCTCGCTCGACGCCTACTCCCACCTCGACGGCGTCACCCGGCGCACCTCGTGGGACATGAACCCGCGCGGAGTCCGGACGCGATTGGGGGGAGCCGAATTGACCCTCGGGGACCACCCGATCGCCGACGAACTGCGATCGTTGGGGCTGCCCCGCCGCGCCCTGGCGACCACCACGATCCCGGACCTGCGGATGACTTTCGGGGACGCGTCGGCCGTCTGATCCCCCGAACCGCGCGGCGCGCCGGGCCTTGCGAATCCAGACCGCTTGGTGTGTGCTGGAGACTTGGACGCTTGCTCAAGTTCGATTCTCCACTTCGCGCAAAGGATTACGTCGTGACGATCAGTCGACGCAGCGTGCTGGCCGGAGCCGTGGCCGCACCGGCGCTCGCAGCCATTGCCAGCTCGACCGCTTCAGCTCAGCCTCGCTCGGCCACCGCCCCGGCCCACCGAGCCGCGCCCGATCGCGGGTTCCGGGTCGGAGTCGGCCTGTCCGACATGACCGGCCCGGTCGCCGAGAACGGCATGATGGGCTACTCGCAGTTCGACCAGCGCGCCGAGGGCCTGCACCAGCGAACCCGGGTGCGCGCCTATGTCTTCGCCGACGCCGACGACAACCGCGTCGTCTACACCTGCGCCGATACGTGCATGGTGTTCCAGGCCGTGCACGACGCCGTGCTCGCCCGACTCGCCGCGAAGTACGGTGACCTGTACACCGAGAAGAACGTGATGCTCACGGCGGTGCACTCGCACGCGGCGTGCGGCGGCGCGTCGCAGGACTACGCCTACAGCCTGGCGACGCTGGGCTTCCAGCCGCAGGTGTTCGACGCCGAGGTCGACGGCGTCGTGGAGGCCATCGTCGCGGCGCACGACAACCTCGCGGCCGGCACCGTCGCGTACGGGCGCAGCGAACTGAAGGACGCGAGCGTGAACCGGTCGAGGGCGGCCTTCGATCGGAACCCGCAAGGCGACAAGGACTACTACCCGCTCGGCATCGACACCGCGATGCGCGTGCTCCGGATCAGCCAGGGCGGCGACAACGTCGGCGGCATCGGCTGGTTCCCTACCCACGGCGCGTCGCTGACCAACAAGAACCACCTGATCTCGGGCGACAACAAGGGCGCCGCCGCGTATTTCTGGGAGCACGATGTCGCCGGGGTGCGCTACCTCGACGGTAAGCCCGGGTTCGTCGCGTGCTTCCCGCAGACCAACACCGGCGACATGTCCCCCAACCTGGATCTGAAGCCCGGCCACGGTCCCACCGCCGACGAATTCGAGAACACCCGGATCATCGGCGAGCGGCAGGTGGCGGCCGCCCGCGAGGCGTTCAGGAAGGCCACGCCGCTGGCATCGACCACGGTGGACAGCCGAATCATGTACCTGGACATGGCGAACCAGGTGGTGGACGGCAAGTACACCTCCGACGGCCAGGTCCGTCGCACCGCCCCGGCCTGTGTGGGCGCGGCGATGGCGGCCGGCAGCACCGAGGACGGCCCGGCGATCGAGATCTTCACCGAGGGCACTCGCAACCCGATGATCGACGCGCTCGGCGGCATCGACACCCCCACCCCGCAGTGGCTGTCCGACGCGCAGGCCCCCAAGCTGGTGCTGGTGCCCGTGGGCCTGCTGCCCCCGGACGGCTGGGTGCCACACGTGCTCAAGATCCAGATCATCCGCATCGGTGACGTCTACGTCGTCGGCGGCCCGGCGGAGTTCACGATCGTCTCGGGCCTGCGGATCCGCCGCACCGTCGCCGAGGAACTGGGTGTCCCGCTCGAGAACGTCATCTTCAACGGCTACGCCAACGCGTACTCGAGCTACTGCACCACGCCCGAGGAGTACGACGCCCAGCAGTACGAGGGCGGCTCGACGCTGTTCGGCCGCAACACTCTTCCCGCGTACCAGCAGGGTTTCGCGGCCCTCGCGGCAGCGATGAAGGCGGGCGCCGACGTCCCGCGCGGCCCGGCGCCGCGCGATCTGTCCGGCTTCCAGCCCGGCTTCGGACGCGAGTTCCCCTTCGACGCACCGCTACCCGGCCGCGACTTCGGCGACGTCGTCGTGCAGCCCGCGGGCAGCATCGGCACCGGCGAGCAGGTGGCCGTCGAGTTCGTCACCGGCCACCCCAAGAACGACCTGCACCGTCGTGGAACGTATTTCGAGGTGCAACGGCGCGACGGCGACCGGTGGACCCGGCACGCGGACGACGGCGACTGGGCCACCAAGTACCGCTGGCGCCGGGAGGGCCTCAATTCCTCCGTCGCACGCATCACGTGGGACGTGCCCCCCGGCACGCCGTCGGGCACCTACCGCATCCAGCACTTCGGCAACTGGAAGAACCCGGAGGGGGCGGTGTTCGCCTTCACCGGAACCTCGGCGGAGTTCACCGTCCGCTAGCTCCCTCACCGGCTGAAGGGTCCCTTCGTACGCTCACAGCGCACGAAGGGACCCTTCAGCCGTTCGGGTTCTCCAGAATCTCTCTGGCGTTCTCCAGGTTTCCCCGTACGTCTCGCGCGTACAGCTTCTGCACGATGGCATCGGCGAACTTGAAGAGACCGGAGCCGGTCTCGCCCTCCTGTAGAAACGTCACCTTGGTGGCGCCGTCGCCGTCACTGTCGAAATCCAGCTCACGCGTGTACCCGATCTTCGACTCCCGCGAGGCGAAGCCGATCCGCTTGTTCTTCTCGTACGCGGTGATCTCCTCCGTGGCGTGAACCTTCGCGCCGGCAACCCGTGCGTCGAGCGATGCCACCGAGCCGACCTGGTCGGGCGCACCCGAGAGCATCTTGTACTCGCTGATGTTGGTTCCCCACTCCAGCGCGTGCACGGGATCGGTGAAGTACTCGAACACCTCGGGAAGCGGACGATTGATGACGACGGATTCGTCCGTCCGCAGCGTCTTGGCCATGAATCTCACATCCTCGACTCGCGACAATGGTCGACGCGTCACGCATGAGTTTGGCGCACCCGCGCCGATGGACTGCTCGCGCAGTCGCTTTCACGATCCACAACACGGCATCCGCACGAGCATCACTTTCGATCCTAGTCCGGCATCCTGCGGTTTTGAAGGGCCTCGAACAGACGAAGGGTCCCTTCACGCGCTGTCAGCGCACGAAGGGACCCTTCAGCCCTTTTTCCTCCCCCGGGGCAAGCTTGCTACAACCAGGTGTCCTCGCTGGCGGTGGTGAGGAACGCCTCGAGATCGTCCCGCCACTTCGCCGGCACGGTCTTGTCCGGTTCGATGCCGGTGTACTGGCCGCGATAGAACAGTAGCGGCCGTTCGGTCTTGATCTCGCTCATCGAATGCACGCGCCCGAACACCACGTAGTGGTCGCCACCGTCGTGCACGGTCTCGACCGTGCAGTCGATGTGCGCGAGCGATCCGGTGAGGATCGGCGAACCCAACGGCGATGGAGTCCAGTCGATTCCGGCGAACTTGTCGGGCTCTCGGGATCCGAACCGGGCGCACGTCGACTGCTGTTCCTCGGCGAGCACGTTGACGGCGAAGCGACCGGAGCGCTCGATCGCCGCCCACGAGCGCGACGCCTTGGTGGGACAGAACAGCACGAGCGGCGGATCGAGCGACAGCGCCGCGAACGACTGGCAGGCGAACCCGACCGGGGCGTCGTCGTCGATCGTGGTGATGATCGTGACGCCGGTGCAGAACTGGCCGAGCACGGTCCGGAACTGGCGCGGATCGATCTCCGCGCCGGTCCCCGCACCAGCCGTCTCGTGCGCGGACATTACTTGAACCCCACCGTGAAGTCGTGACCCCACAGGCTCACGGCGGTGCTCTCCTTGGCGATCCACGTGTCGTCCTCGACCTCGAGGCCCTCGCAACCGAATTCGACGTCGAATCCGCCCGGCGTCTTCATGTAGAACGACAGCATCAGGTCGTTGACGTGGCGGCCCAGCGTCGCCGACATCTTCACGTTCTTGCGGAGCGCGCGATCGAGGCAGAGCCCGACGTCGTCGGAGTTCTCGACCTCGACCATCAGATGCACGATGCCGGAGGGGTTCGGCAGGGGCGCGAACGCGAGGCTGTGGTGGCGCGGGTTGCAGCCCAGGAAGCGCAGCCACGCCGGGTCACCGTCCGCCGGACGCCCCACGACCTGCGGAGGCAGGCGCATCGAGTCGCGCAGCTTGAATCCGAGCACGTCACGGTAGAACTCGAGATCCGCGGCGTCGTCCTTGGTCGCGAGCACGACGTGCCCGAGCCCCTGCTCGCCGGTGACGAACTTGTGCCCGTACGGACTCACGATGCGGCGGTGCTGCAGGGCGATCGTGTGGAAGATCTCCAGGCGCGACCCCGAAGCGTCCCGGCACTTGACGAACTCGACGACGTTGCGTTCGGCCGCCTCCTCCTTGGTGCCCTCCTCGAACTCCCAGTCGGCCTTGGCCAGGCGCTCACGGATCTCCTGCAGCCCTTCGGCGTTCGCGCACTCCCAGCCGGTGGCGTACAGGCCGTCACGTTCACCGGGAACGATGACCAGGCGCGCGGGGTAGTCGTCCATGCGCAGGTACAGGTTGTCGGGATTGGAGCCCTTGCCCTCGATCATGCCGAGCACCTTGAGCCCGTACTCGCGCCACGCGGCCATGTCGGTCGCCTCGATGCGCAGGTACGCCAGCGAACGGATACTCATCACTTACCCCCTTCTCGGGCGGAGCCTCGGGCGATGTCGCTGTCGAGCAGGAAGTCGCTCGCGAGCCGGTTGAACTCGTCGAACTTCTCGAGCTGCGCCCAGTGTCCGCAGCCGCCGAAGACGTGCAGTTGGACCCGCGGAATCATCTTGAGCGCCACCAGCGCACCGTCGATCGGGTTGACCCGGTCCTCGCGACCCCAGATCAACAACACCCGCTGACGCAGCTTGTAGGCGTCGCGCCACAACATTCCGAGCTCGAACTCCGAACTCGAGAACGACCTACCCATCGCCTTGGCGGCCGCCAGCGACTCGGGCGCACTGGCGGCGGCGAACCGCTCGTCGATCAGCTCGTCGGTGATGAGCTTCTGGTCGAACACCATGATGCGCAGGAACGCCTCGAGGTTCTCCCGCGTGGGCTGGTACGCGAACTTGCCGAGATTCCGGACGCCCTCGGTGGGATCCGGCGCGAACAGGTTGACGCTCAGGCCACCGGGGCCCATGAGCACCAGCCGGCCGGCGCGATCGGGGTAGTCCAGCGCGAACCGCACCGCGGCACCGCCGCCGAGCGAATTGCCCAGCAGGTGAACGCGCTCGGTGATACCGATCGTGTCGAGCAGATCCTTCAGCGCCGACGCACTGTGCCGGAAGTACTGGGGGTGCTCGGTGGGCTTGTCGGACCGGCCGTAGCCGGGCTGGTCCACCGCGATCACGTGGAACTGCTGCGCGAGAACGGGAATGTTCTTCGCGAAGTTGGACCACGACGACGCGCCGGGACCGCCGCCGTGCAGCAGCACGATCGTGGGGCCGTTGCCGACTCCCGCCTCGTGGTAGTGCAGCTTCAGGTCGTCGCGGACCTGCGCGAAGCGCGAGGTCGACTCGTACGTGAGCTCCTCGGTTGCCGTCATGTTCCGCCCCTAGACCATCGTGTCGGTGAGCGGCAGGCCGAACTCGGCGCCACCGAACATCACGTACGCGCGCTCGGCGTCGTTGGCGGCGTGCACGCGGCCGGCGTGCGCGTCGCGCCAGAAGCGCTGGATCGGAGTGCCGTTCGCGAGCGCCGTGGCACCCGAATTCTCGAACAGCAGGTCGATCGAGGCGATCGCGCGGCCGGTGGCGCGAACCTGGTCACGGCGAGCACGCAGGCGCAGTTCCATCGGCACCTCCTCGCCGGCGAGCAGGTGCGCGTACTCGTCGGCGACATTGCCCGACAGCTGACGCCACGCGGCATCGATATCGCTGGACGCCTCGGCGATCCGGATCTTGGCGAACGGATCGTCCTTGGCCTTCTCGCCGGCGTACGCCGCACGAACACGCTTGCCCTGGTGCTCGACGTGGGCCTCGTAGGCGCCGTACGCCATGCCGACGATGGGGCTGGAGATGGTGGTGGGGTGGATGGTTCCCCACGGCATCTTGTAGACCGGGGCGGTGTTCTGCTGCAGACCCGGTGCCGTCAGGTCGCTCATGGCCTTGAAGCTCAGGAACCGGTGCCGCGGGACGAAGACGTCCTTGACGACGACGGTGTTGCTGCCGGTGCCCTTGAGGCCGACGACGTTCCAGACGTCGTCGATCTCGTAGTCCTCACGGGGAATGAGGAAGCTGCCGAAGTCGACGGGGCGGCCGTCCTTGATGACCGGTCCACCGACGACGACCCACGACGCATGGTCGCAGCCCGAGGACCATGCCCAGGCGCCGTTGACCTTGTAGCCGCCCTCGATCGCCTCGCCCGCGCCCATCGGCGCGTACGACGACGAGATCCGGACGTCGGTGTCCTTGCCCCACACGTCTTCCTGCGCCTGCTGGTCGAACAGGGCGAGGTGCCAGTTGTGGATGCCGAGGATACCGGCGACCCATCCGGTGGAGCCGCAGGCGCTCGCGATGTTGCGGACCGCGGTGTAGAAGGTGACGGGATCGGACTCGAGACCGCCCCACTGCTTCGGCTGCACCAACCGGAAGAAGCCGGTCTCCTGGAGCGCCTTGATGGACTCGTCGGGGATGCGGCGCAGATCCTCGGTCTCCTGCGCGCGTTCACGCAGCACCGGCAGTAGCGCGTCGATCCGCTGCATCACCTCGTGGCTGTCATGGTCACCCACTGGACGCTCCCGTCTGTAATTCGATGTTGACTTGCCCTGAGACTAGAACACGTTCTCTTCCATGTCGAGAAAACGGCAATTCCACTGGTCATACGAAGTCTTTGCCGATCACAAGCACCTGAAATCTAGCGAAATCCGTCGAAGTTCTATAACGTGTTCTAGCAACAGCTACAAGGGATGTGAGGTACTGATGGCGCAGATTCGTGAGATCGATGTGGGAGCTCCGCAGACGCGTTTCGCACGCGGTTGGCACTGCATCGGTCTGGAGAGCGAGTTCCTCGACGGAAAGCCGCACGCGATCGAGGCGTTCGGCACCAAACTGGTCGTCTTCGCGGACAGCCAGAACAAGCTCCACGTTCTCGACGCGTACTGCCGGCACATGGGCGGTGACCTCAGCCAAGGTGAGATCAAGGGCGACTCGGTGGCCTGCCCGTTCCACGACTGGCGTTGGGGCGGCAACGGCAAGTGCACCGACATCCCGTACGCCCGTCGAGTGCCGCCGATCGCACGGACCCGCTCGTGGATCACGCTGCAGGAGAACAAGCAGCTCTTCGTGTGGAACGATCCCGAGGGCAACCCGCCGCCGGACGACGTCACGATTCCGCGCCTGCCGGAGGTGTTCACCGACGAGTGGACCGACTGGAAGTGGAACCGCATCCTGGTCGAGGGTTCCAACTGCCGCGAGATCGTCGACAACGTCGTCGACATGGCGCACTTCTTCTACGTCCACTTCGGCTTCCCCAAGTACTTCAAGAACGTCTTCGAGGGCCACGTCGCGTCGCAGTACCTGCAGAACCACGGCCGGCCCGACGTCGGCAGCATGGGGACCCAGTACGGCGATTCGGTCCTGGACTCGGAGGCGTCGTACTTCGGTCCGTCGTACATGGTCAACTGGCTGCACAACAACTACAGCGGCTACAAGGTCGAGAGCATCCTGATCAACTGCCACTACCCGGTGACCCAGGATTCCTTCGTGCTCATGTACGGCGTGGCCGTGGAGAAGCCGAAGGGGCTCGACGACGCCACCAGCGACAAGCTCGCCACCAAGTTCACCGAGGGTGTGGCGATGGGCTTCGAGCAGGACGTCGCGATCTGGAAGAACAAGACCAAGATCGAGAATCCGCTGCTCTGCGAGGAGGATGGCCCGGTCTATCAGCTGCGACGCTGGTACGACCAGTTCTATGTGGACGTCGCAGACGTCGACGAGAAGGCCACACAGCGGTTCGAGTTCGAGATCGACACCAGCAAGGCCGTCGAGGCCTGGCAGCGTGAGGTCGACGCGAACCTGGCACGCCAGGCGGAGGAGAAGGCGGCGGCCGAGTCGGCCGCCGAACACAAGACGGGAGTGTGAAGATGACCTCGACCTGGGCCAAGGCCCCCAGCTACGCCGACAGCCCGGCCCGGGTCGAGGCCGTCCGCGCACAGACCGCAGTGGACCAGCACAACTACCTCGAGCAGGGGCTGCAAGAGGTGCAGTGCCGAGCGTGCGGAACATGCGTGCTCGTCCAGAAGAACAGCTTCAAGCACACCAGCATCCAGTGGCAGGGCAACCCTGCCGAGGTGTGCCCGGAGTTCACGGCCGCCGGCGGGCGTGCCGGGTCGCGTCAGACGTGCCCCCGACTGCTCAGCAGCATCCAGCACGCGGTGATGGAAGGCATCCTCGAGGTCCCGGAGGAACGGCGGACCGACTCCGCCGGCTGACGTACTCACCAGCGCCCACCGCGAGGCCCCGAACCGTGCAACGGTTCGGGGCCTCGCCGCGCCCGGCCGGCCCGCCTCTCCACCCTCTCGCCGACTTGACTGCAACACGTGTTCGTTTGCAACCGAGGCCGGTGTAAAGACCCGGCAATACTTCCTGGCAGAAAGCATGGACTGTCATGCACCTAGTTCTATAACGTGTTCTACATGAGCAAGCAGGAATACGACATCGTCGTCGTCGGCAGCGGCGCAGCCGGCATGACCGCAGCCCTCACCGCGGCACACAAGGGGCTGTGTGTGGTCGTGATCGAGAAGGCCGCCCACTACGGCGGCTCGTCCGCACGGTCGGGCGGAGGTGTCTGGATCCCGAACAACGAGGTACTGAAGCGGGACGGTGTCACCGACACCGTCGACGCGGCGCGCACCTACCTCCACAGCATCATCGGCGACGTCGTCGATCCCGCGAAGATCGACACCTACATCGACCGTGGACCCGAGATGCTGTCGTTCGTCATGGAGAACAGCGCCCTCGAGCTGCAGTGGGTGCCCGACTACTCCGACTACTACCCGGAGGCGCCGGGCGGGCGGCTCGGCGGACGCTCCGTCGAGCCGGTCCCGTTCGACGGCAATCGGCTCGGTGACGACCGCAAGAACCTCGAGCCCGACTACGTCAAGGCCCCACAGAACTTCGTCATCACCCAGGCTGACTACCGCTGGCTCAACCTGCTCATGCGCAACCGCCGCGGACCGCTGCGTGCCATGAAGGTCGGCATGCGATTCCTGGCGGCCAAGGCGCGCGGCAAGGATCTCCTGGTCCGCGGGCAGGCCCTCATGGCCGGCCTCCGACTCGGCCTGCGCGACGCCGGGGTCCCGATCCTGCTGAACACCCCGCTCACCGAGCTGTACACCGAGGACGGCGCGGTGCGCGGCGTGAAGGCACTCGTCGACGGCCCCGACGGACCGACCGAGCAGATCATCCGGGCCCGCCACGGCGTCGTCCTGGGCTCGGGCGGATTCGAGCACAACGACGAGATGCGCAAGAAGTACCAGCGCGCCCCGATCGGTACCGAATGGACCGTCGGTGCCGCGGCCAACACCGGTGACGGCATCGTCGCCGGCCAGAAGCTCGGTGCGGCAGTCGAGTTCATGGAGGACGCGTGGTGGGGTCCGTCGATCCCGCTCACCGGCGGCCCCTGGTTCGCGCTGTCGGAGCGCACGCTGCCCGGCAGCATGATGGTCAACACCCGCGGCCAGCGCTTCGGCAACGAGGCCGCACCGTACGTCGAGGCGACTCACATGATGTACGGCGGCAAGTACGGCCAGGGCGAGGGTCCGGGCGAGAACATTCCGACCTGGATGATCCTCGATCAGCGCTACCGCAACCGGTACACCTTCGCCGGCATCACGCCGCGCTCGCCGTTCCCGGGACGCTGGCTCAAGGCCGGAGTGGTCGTCAAGGCCGACACGATCGCCGAACTCGCGGAGAAGGCCGGGCTGCCGGCCCACGCGCTCACGGAAACCGTCGAGCGGTTCAACGGCTTCGCGCGCAACGGTAAGGACGAGGACTTCGGGCGCGGCGACAGTGGCTACGACCACTACTACGGCGATCCGCGGCTGAAGAACCCGAGCCTCGCCGAGATCAGCAAGGCGCCGTTCTACGCGATCAAGATGGTGCCCGGCGACCTCGGCACCAAGGGCGGCATTCGCACCGACGTCGACGGCCGCGCGCTGCGCGAGGACGGCTCGGTCATCGAAGGCCTGTACGCGGCCGGCAACTGCAGCTCTCCGGTCATGGGCCACACGTACGCCGGACCGGGCGCGACCATCGGTCCCGCCATGACGTTCGCGTACCTCGCGGTGCTCGACATCGCCGACCGTGCCCGTGCCGCAGCGCCGTCCGTGACGAACTGACAGGAGACGACAGTGCCCATCGATCCGTCGATCGCGATCGGAGCCGAGCTACAGGCTCAGGAGTTCTCCTGGACTCCCTCGGACGTGCAGCTGTACCACCTCGGAATCGGTGCGGGCGCACGCCCACTCGATCCCCGGGAGCTCGCCTACCTCGACGACGTCAAGCCCCAGGTGCTGCCGACGTTCGCGACGGTCGTGGCGAACATCCACGCGACCGAGGCGCCGCGGGTGTCGTTCCCGGGCGTCGAGATCGACCTCGCGAAGGTCGTCCACGGCAGCCAGGAGGTCACCGTCCACGCGCCGATCCCCGCCAGCGGGTCGGCGCAGACCACGACTCGGATCGCCGAGGTGTGGGACAAGGGCAAGGCCGCGGTGATCGTGCAGGAATCCACTACGGTCGCGCTGGACGGGTCGCCGTTGTGGACGGCCCGATCGTCGATCTTCGCGCGGGGCGAGGGTGGTTTCGGGGGTGAGCGCGGACCGTCCGAATCGGTCGCTCTCCCCGACAGGACACCGGATTTCGAGTCGATTTCGCAGGTCCTGCCGCAGCAGGCGCTGCTGTACCGGATGTGCGGTGACCGGAACCCGTTGCACTCGGATCCGGCATTTGCGACCGCTGCGGGCTTTCCGGCGCCTATTCTGCATGGACTGTGCACCTACGGGATCGTCTGCAAGGCTGCCACCGACACCGTCCTCGACGGTGATGCCAGCCGCGTCAAGGGATTTCGCGCTCGTTTCGCCGGGGTAGTCTTCCCCGGCGAAAGCCTCCGGACGCGAATGTGGCGCGACGGCGACCAGCTGCTGATCTCCGCAACCGTTCCCGAGCGTGACGACTCACCGGCCCTGGCCGACGTCGTGCTCACTGTCGCCTAGCGACGTCCGCACACAGCTGTACCGGTCGGGTCGGCGTCCACGCCGACCCGACCGGGAATATCTGCACCCGTACTTCTTTCCCCTCACACACCTTGGAGTACACGAATGACGCTCAACGACGAGCAGTTACGGCTGTCCCGGCGAGGATTCCTCACCGCGGGCGCTGCGGGCGCCGGCGTGCTGGCAGCCGGCGCACTCGGCGGCTGGACCCCGGCCTTCGCCGTCCCTGCCGGTTCCGCCGGCTCCCTCGGATCGCTCGGATCGACCGGGCCGGTCGCGCCGCTTCCGACGCCGCCGAACTTCCCGAACGACATCGCACTGTTCCAGCAGGCGTACCAGAACTGGTCCAAGGAGATCATGCTGGACGCCACCTGGGTCTGCTCGCCCAAGACGCCACAGGATGTCGTTCGCCTTGCCAACTGGGCGCACGAGCACGACTACAAGATCCGCCCGCGCGGCGCGATGCACGGCTGGACCCCGCTCACCGTGGAGAAGGGGGCCAACGTCGAGAAGGTGCTCCTCGCCGACACGATGACGCATCTGAACGGCATCACGGTGAACACGAGCGGCCCCGTGGCCACCGTCACCGCCGGTGCCGGCGCCAGCATCGAGGCGATCGTCACCGAACTGCAGAAGCACAACCTCGGCTGGGCCAACCTCCCCGCTCCGGGTGTGCTGTCGATCGGTGGCGCCCTCGCGGTCAACGCGCACGGTGCGGCGCTGCCGGCCGTCGGCCAGACCACGCTGCCCGGTCACACCTACGGTTCGCTGAGCAACCTGGTCACCGAACTGACCGCGGTCGTCTGGAACGGCACCACCTACGCACTCGAGACGTACCAGCGCAACGATCCTCGGATCACCCCACTGCTCACCAACCTCGGGCGCTGCTTCCTGACCTCGGTGACGATGCAGGCCGGCCCCAACTTCCGTCAGCGGTGCCAGAGCTACACCGACATCCCGTGGCGGGAACTGTTCGCGCCGAAGGGCGCCGACGGCCGCACGTTCGAGAAGTTCGTCGCGGAATCGGGCGGCGCCGAGGCGATCTGGTACCCGTTCACCGAGAAGCCGTGGATGAAGGTGTGGACGGTCTCGCCGACCAAGCCGGACTCGTCGAACGAGGTCGGAAGCCTCGGCTCGGCGGGCTCCCTCGTCGGCAAGCCTCCGCAGGCGCGTGAGGTCTCCGGCCCGTACAACTACATCTTCTCCGACAACCTGCCGGAGCCCATCACCGACATGATCGGCGCCATCAACGCCGGAAACCCCGGAATCGCACCGCTGTTCGGCCCGGCGATGTACGAGATCACCAAGCTCGGGCTGGCCGCGACGAATGCCAACGACATCTGGGGCTGGTCGAAGGACGTCCAGTTCTACATCAAGGCCACGACGTTGCGACTCACCGAGGGCGGCGGCGCCGTCGTCACGAGCCGCGCCAACATCGCGACCGTGATCAACGACTTCACCGAGTGGTTCCACGAGCGCATCGAGTTCTACCGCGCGAAGGGCGAGTTCCCGCTCAACGGTCCGGTCGAGATCCGCTGCTGCGGGCTCGATCAGGCAGCCGACGTCAAGGTGCCGTCGGTGGGCCCGCCGACCATCTCGGCGACCCGTCCGCGTCCGGATCATCCGGACTGGGACGTCGCGATCTGGCTGAACGTTCTCGGTGTTCCGGGCACCCCCGGCATGTTCGAGTTCTACCGCGAGATGGAGCAGTGGATGCGGAGCCACTACAACAACGACGACGCCACCTTCCGGCCCGAGTGGTCGAAGGGGTGGGCGTTCGGTCCCGACCCGTACACCGACAACGACATCGTCACGAACAAGATGCGCGCCACCTACATCGAAGGTGTCCCGACGACCGAGAACTGGGACACCGCGCGCGCTCGGTACAACCAGATCGACCCGCATCGCGTGTTCACCAACGGATTCATGGACAAGCTGCTTCCGTAGGGCCGCCTGAACCGTTCCACCGACGCCGGTGGTGCCCGAGTAACCGCTCGGGCACCACCGGCGTCGTCGTGTGCCGGGCAGGCACCGTCGGCGTACCGTCGAAAGTGATCGGTGACAGTCGCGAACGAGGGAGTGCTGTCATGACATCGACGAATCCGGATCCTGTTCCTCCCCCGCCGCCGACCGGCCCGACGGAACCCACGACCGGGTACGCGGGGGGTCCGCAACCACACCAGCAGCCCCCGGCTCCACCTCCGGCCAACGCCGGCTGGGCGGTCGCTTCCCTGGTCGCGTTCTGGCCCCTCGCGTTCGCGGCGTTCAGCAACGCGTTCGAGGTGTATCCGAGGTGGGCGCGCGGCGACTACGCCGGCGCGCAGTACGCGTCGGATCGGGTCCGCAAACTGGGGCAGCTGTCGTTGTGGATCCTCGGCGGAATTCTCGTGCTGCTCGCGATCGCGTACATCGTCATGGCGGCGGTGTGGATCTCGCACGGTGGGTACGACGACAACTGGCACCGTGGCCGGATGGGCTGGTAGCGCGGCCGGATGGGCTGGTAGCGGTCAGCTGACGCGGGCCGGGTCGGGCCCCGGGGCGTCCGCGTCCACCCGCGCGGTGCCGGTCCGGAGCCGCAGCGGAACACAGACGACGACGATCAACGCGACCGCCGAGACCGCCGCGCCGAGCCAGAACAGCCGATCCAGCCCGATCGGCGAGGGCACCGCGGTGGCGCCGACCATCACCGCTGAAGCCGCGAGGACAGCCGCACCGACAGCACTCGCACCCGAGGTTCCGACCGCGCGAACCAGGCTGTTGACGCTGTTCGCCGACGCCGTCTGGTCCAGTGGCACCGCCATCGTGATCAGGACCGGCATCGCGGCGAGCGCGAACGCGACGCCCACCGAGACGACGAACGCGCTGATTCCCACCGTGAGGACACTGCTGCCGAACACGCCGCGTTCGACGAAACCCAGACTGATCGCGCCCGCCCCCACGGCCAGGGTGACGCCGGCGCCCCACGCGCGAATCATCGCGGCCGACACCGGGGCGAGGAAGATCATCACGACGCCGCCCGGGAGCATGACGAGACCTGCTGCCGCGGCGCTGAGCCCGAGGCCGTGCCCCTCCGACCTCGGCACCTGCAGTTCCTGCGTGGACGCGTAGGAGCTGAGGAACATGGCGAACCCCAGAAGGAGCGCGCACAGGTTGGAGACGAGGACCGGCCGTCGGATCGATGTCCGGAGATCGACGAGCGGATGGGACACCCTCGACTCCAACGGGATCCACACCGCCAGCCCGATCACACCGGCAGTCGCGAGCCCCACGGTGGGCAGACTCCCCCACCCCCAGGTGCCGCCCTTCGAGATCGCGAGCAGCACTGCGCTCAGGGCGGACGTCAACAGCGCCGCACCCGCGTAATCGAAACGGCCCGCGGCGCGGGTGTTCGACTCCGGGACCACGAAGGGCAGCAGCACCGCCATCACGACCGCGAACGCTGCGGGCACCCAGAACAGGGACTGCCAGCCGAGATGTTCGTGCAGGACGCCGGCGAGCGGCATCCCGAGTACGCTGCCGATGCCGATCGTCGCGCTCATCAAGGCGACACCACTGCCGAGCCGTTCGGGCGGAAGGACGTCCCGCATCATGCTGATGCCGACCGGCATGAGCGCCATGGCGAAGCCCTGCAGCCCGCGACCGACGACCGCCGTCACGAAGCCCGAACCGACGGCCGCGACCACCGATCCGGCGATCATCAGCCCGAGGCACACCAGCATCATCGCGCGCTTGCCGAACATGTCGGCGAGCTTGCCGATCAGGGGTGTGCCGACAGCGCCCGTCAACAGCGTGACGGTGACCAGCCAGGAGGCGCTGGTCGGCGGGACGCCGAGGTCGACCGCGAACGCCGGCAGGACGGGAACGACGAGCGTCTGGAGGAGCGCCACCAGGATCCCGCTGAGGCTCAGTACCCCGATGACGAGCCCGCTCCGCGCGGTGCGCGGAGCGGGCGGGGGATCGACTGTCACCCGGTCACACGGGCGGCATTACCGGCATCGATGGGAAGCACGGTGCCGCTGATGTGGGCGCTGGCTTCGGCGGCGAAGAAGAGCACTGCACGGGTGATCTCGAACGGGTCGAGCCACGGCACGGGCTGCGCGTGCAGGGACTGGAAGACCGGGGCGACGTCGTCCATCGTCGGTTCTTCGAGATCCGGTCGCATCATCGAGTAGAGCGCCTTGTTGTGGATCATCCCGGTCGAGATGTTGCCGGGCGCGATGGCGTTGACGGTGATGCCGTTCTGGGCGAGATCGAGCGCGGCGCTCTTCGTCATGCCGATGACGCCCCACTTCGATGCGGCGTACGCGACCATGTTGGTGTTGCCGGCGCGACCGAGCATCGAGGAGATCGTGACGATGCGTCCGTAGCCCCGCTCGATCATGCCGGGCGAGACCGCGCCGATCGTGTTGAAGACACCGGTCAGATTGGAACCGATGGCCTCGTTCCACTGCGCCGACGTCATCGACTGCACCGGGGCGGCAACCGAGACACCGGCGTTCGCGACCGCGATGTCGACGCGGCCGAACTCGGACTCGGCGCGCGCGACGAGATCGTCCATCGCGGCGCGGTCGGCGGTGTCTGCCTTGACGGCGATGCACTTGCGGCCGGTCGCCTCGACGAGGCGCACGGTCTCGGCCATGTCCTCCTCGGTGCCCAGCGGGTAGAACACCGAGTCGCTGTCCTCGCACCGGTCACAGATGACGACGTCGGCGCCGCGTTCGGCGAATGCCACGGCATGCGACCGTCCCTGTCCCCGGGCTCCGCCGGTGATCAGCGCGACCTTGCCTTCGAACTCCTCCATACTGCTGCTCTCCTCGAGATCGGGGACCGTGACGACACACGGGGTCCGCAACTATCACTACCCGCCAGGGATGTGACTACGGCCACAAGTCCCGCCCAGCGGGAGGCTCCTGCACGCTCCCCACCGAAGCACATTCGACGCCGCGATCGCGAAATGCGACGCGATCGTCACCGTCCGTCGACGAGGATGACGGCCGCCGACACCGCCGCGAGGGCGACGACGGTGACGGCCAGTCCGAGCAGCAGAGCGAACGGATAGACGGCACGACCTGCGTCGAAGCGCTCGCTCACCCGTTCGTACCGGCGGCGGGCCGTCACCACGACGACGGACGCCGACACGATCGCCCACGTACCGAGGACCTGGATTACCACCGAGGATCCGGGCACGTAGCGCAGACAGAGGAAGGCGACCGCGGCGAGGCTCGCGGCCGTGCGCACCCATGCGAGCGTCGTGCGCTCGGGTTGCAGGCCGGGATCCCGCTGCCCCGCGGCCGCCGTGCTCACCGAAGCACCACGATGAGCAGTGTGACGCCGGCGCCGGCGATCATCCCGGCCAGGACGGCCGCGATCGCCGGAACCGGAAGGCTGCGACCGGTGCGCATCGCCGCCTCCACCCCCATCCATCGGAGGAACGCGAAGACCACCAGCAACACCGCGCCGACGAGCAGGCCGACCACCAGGACGGTGTGCACGGTGGGGCCCACGACGTCCGTTCCGAACGCTTCGAGGCCGACCGCGGCGGCGATCAGGCCGAGCCCGGTGCGCACCCAGGCGAGATAGGTGCGTTCGTTCGCGAGCGTGAAGCGCGGGTCCGGATCCTCCCCTTCCCGGAAAGCCCTGGGCCTCCACCCGCGCGTCGTCATCGTGATTGCTCCTCCTCGTGCCCCGGCGATCGTGTCACCGAACGTAACGCTTCAACACGGCCGCGCGCCTGCGCGCCAGCGTTGCACGGCGCCGGGCCGCGTCGACCCGTTCCGTGGTCGCGGGCAGTTCGGCGAGGACCTCGTCGAACCTCACCTTACGCACCGTCGGCGTCGGCAGATCGGTGCCGGTGGCGAGCCACCATCGGTACACGCACCGGGTGAACTCGTTGCCCGCGGTGTCCAGCCAGTTCGCGACGCCGGGGTCACGGTGCGCCACCACGGCCCGGAACACACCGTCGGGGTCGAGCACCGCCTGGTGTCCGTTGAGCGACGTCTGCCGGTAGGTGTAGTCGAGCGACTGTCCCCAGTAGTCACCGAGGTGGATGTTCCAGAAGTGGCATTCCGGCGGCGTCACCTCGAGAATCAGAGCCTCGTCCGGTGCGATCTCGAAAGTGCCACCGCCGTATGCGATGTGCCCACCGTCACCGGCGTACGACGAGCTCACCGCCGGCTGGGTGCGCAGCACGTTGCGGTCGCCGTCGCGCAGGCTGTACATCGCCGCCCAGTATTCGGCGAAGCCGTCGACGAAACGTCCGACGGATTCCACCTGGGCTGTCACGGTGACCGGCTCGGTGACCGGGCCGGACCCGTGGACGTCGATCCGCTCGATCGACAGGTGGTACGGATCCTCGGCGTTCCAGTCGTAGAAGTACTGGCGGGTGATGATGTCCCTCGTCGCCGGCGGCATCGGCAACCAGTTGCCGTCGTGCGGTTCGGCGCTGATGATCACCTCGAAATCACCGTTGTCGCGCAACGCTATTCCGCCAGGGTTGGAGATCGCACCGAGTGTCGACCCGGTAGCGGCCTGGAACGCGGCCCGGAAGTCCTTCGGCCGGTCGCCGTCCGACTGCGCCTTCTCGTACAGGGTCACGGTGTCGTACAGCGTGAGTCCGATGTAGCGGGCTCGCCCACCGGTTCCGGTGAGCCGGTACGTCCCTGCCGGGTCGAGCACCGCGTGGCCGAACAGGCAGTCCGGGGACTCCGTCGCGTACCGCTTGGTGTTGTCCTGCAGGTGTCCTAGCTCGGGGTAGTCCGGATCGGCGCTGAAAACCACCTGCTCGAGGCCGGCGTTGAGCAGGTTGAGCAGGTACCGGTAGCCCGCCGCCCGCATCGCGGGGTCGTCCGACCGCGGGTCGCCCGCGATCACCTTCGAAGCTCGGGAAAGGTTGTCGCACAACCCCTGCCACGCCGCGTCGAGATCTTCGTTGCGCCGCCGGCGCTCGTCTGGAGCCTGCACGGCGCCCCCTCAGGCCGGCACGTCGCCGAGAATGGCGACACGTTCCATCACGCGGCGGTGCGGGAAGTAGTCGCTGGCCGCGTAGTGCTGCGTGGCACGGTTGTCCCAGAACGCGATCGAGTTGGGCTGCCACCGGAACCGGCACTGGAAGTCGGGCACCTTGGCCTGGTCGAAGAGGTGGCGCAGCAGTGCCTCGCCCTCGACCGGGTCCATGTCCGGGATGTGTGTGGTGAACAGGCTGTTGACGAACAACGTCCGGCGGCCCGTCTCGGGATGGATCCGGACGATCGGGTGTTCCACCGGCGGGAACTGTTCCTGCATCGCCGCAAGCTTCTCGGGACTCATCGACCGACCGAACGAGGGAACGAAGTCGTGGACCGCGACGCGTCCCTCGATCTTCTCCTTCACCTCGTCGGACAGGCAGTCGTAGGCGTTCCCCATGTCGGCCCACAGCGTGTCGCCACCGGCCGGCGGCACCTCCAGCGCCCGCAGGACGGACCCGAGAGGCGGCCGCTTCTGCCACGTCACGTCGACGTGCCAGATGTTCTCCGTTCCGGGACTGTCCTCGCCTCGTTCGAAGTGGACCACCTCGGGAACCTCACCCTGGGGAAGCAGCGGATGCACCTCCAGTTCACCCCAGTGACGCGCGAAGTCGCGGTGCTGGGTCCCGGTGATCTGCTGATCACGGAAGAAGACGACTTTCCATTCCAGCAGGGCCCGGCGCAGTTCTTCGATCGCCTCCGGACTCGGATCCCGCAGATCCACGCCGTGGATCTCCGCACCGATGAACGGCGTCATCGGCCGCACCTCGAACTGCGTGTAGGGCTCCGACGCGAAACCGTCGGCGCACCTGCGCATCCCGCGCGGTCCGAACTCGATCGAATGGCCGCCGATCTCGACGGTTCGACTACTGGTCAGCGTTGCCATGCAAGTCTCCTGGCTTTCGAGGGATCCCGCTCCGAACACACCACCGCCGACGCGTCCGTTCGGCTGAGCCGACGAGTACGTCCCCGGCAAAGTATCAGTCAGCGACTTAAATCGTCAAGACACTGACTTAAACTGTCGAAACATGCTGTCTGGAAAGAGCATTGAAGAAGTCAGCGGCGGGACGGAGGCAGCCAGCCCCGCCACCCACTGAGTGGGACCCGCGTCACAGGACGCCGTCCGGGTGGGACTAAGGTCCCTTCCCCGGGGCGACTTCGCCACCACCCCGACTCCGTCGCGAACGCCACCGCCAGGCACCTCCCTCACGACTTCCTCACGACGACGAGCCGATCTGCGCCTCAGTGCTGCCCTGCGCGGCCGTCGCCGCTCGATATACGAAACGAAGGACCACGATGGCGCTAGCCCTCACTCCTGTTCACGGCAAGATTCCACGAGCTCGCATCTTCGCCGTGCTCGCCGTGATCATCTTCTTCTCCGAGATCGCAACCTTCGAGATCCTCATGGTGTACCCGGCGATGCCGCACATGGCACCGGCGTTCCAGACGTTGAACATCGCGTGGGTGGTCTCGATCGTCACTCTCACCGGCGCCACGCTCATGCCACTCATCGGCAAGGCGTCCGACCGGCTCGGTAAGAAGCGCGTGATCCTCGGCCTCGCCGCGGTATTCGTGCTCGGCAGCGTCGTGTGCGCGACGGCGACCACGTTCCCCGTGCTGCTCGCCGGCCGAGCCATGCAGGGCGTCCTGGTCGGAATCGTCGCGCTCTCGTACAGCCTCGTGCGCGACATCATGCCGCGCGATTTCGTTCCCGTCGCACTGGGCATGGTCGCGACCGGTATCGGAATGTCCGCGGTCGCGGGCCCGTTCATCGCGGGCTGGCTGATCGACGGATTCGGCTTCCACGGAATCTTCTGGTTCATGGCCGTCTATCTCGCCGCACTGATTCCGCTGTACTGGTCGGTGGTTCCGGAGAGCCCCGTCCGCACCGACCGTCCTGTGGACTACCTCGGCACCGCCCTGCTCGGACCAGGCGTCGCCGTCCTGCTCCTCGGCATCACGAAGGGCAGTTCGTGGGGTTGGTCGGCCACCAGTACCCGCGGGCTACTGCTGGTGGGCGTCGTCATGCTGGTCGCCTTCGTCGCGTGGCAGCGGATCGCGCCGCACCCGCTGATCGACCTGGGAATCCTTTTCGGCCGCAGGTTCGGTCCCACCGTGCTGGCTGTCACCGGGCTCGCGTACATGATGAACGCACATTCGATGTTGATGCCGACGCTGCTGCAGACACCTGCCGGACTCCCGGGAATCTCCTACGGCGCCGGACTTTCCGCCACCCAGTACGCACTGTGGACCTGCCCGCTCGGTATCACCGCCATGTTCGCCGGGCCGTTCGGCGGGTTCCTCGCCAAGAGGATCGGTGCCCGCCAGGTTCTGCTCGGCTCCGGGATCTTCTTCCTGATCACCATGTTCCTGGGCAGCAAGCTGTTGACGTTGCCGTGGCAGGTGGCGCTGCTCAGCGCGATCGCAGGCTTCGCGGTCGGCTTCCTGCACTCGTCGAACGCCAATCTGGTGCAGGACGCACTACCGCCCGAGACCAGCGGCGTGGGAACCGCCATCGCTGGGGTGACGATGCAGCTGTGCTCCGCGATCGCCGTGACGGTCACCGGTGTGGTGATGTCGCACCACGTGCAGGCGGTCGACCCGAAGACCCACGCCGTCCTGTACGCGGACGCGGCGCTCTCCCGCGGCTTCCTCTACGCGGCCGCCGTCGGACTCCTCGGCGTCGTGGTCGCTCTCGTGATGAAGCACGGACGTCGGCCTGCCACCGGCGGCCTGCAGTCACCGCGCGTCGCGGGCGGTCACGCCGAGGTCGAGTCCGGTGCCTCGAGCGCCCCCACCGACATGTCGATCAGATGACGCACGGTCTCGTCGAAGCCGACGTCCACCAGGGTGTTGCCGCCGTTTCGGCGCTGCTCGAAGACCGCGAGGGCCGAGACCGCCATGTTCAGCATCAGGTCCACCCGAATCACCGCGACCCGTCGTGGGAGGTGGTCGAGCGCCCGCATCAGCCGCGTGGAGACCTCGCGACTGACCTCGGTGACGTCGGACAGCTCCGCGTTCGCGATGTCCACCGAAGGCGACACCCGGGCGATGAACTGCGCGTAGTACGAGTCGGTTCCCGACGTGCGGAGGTAGTCGGCGAGCGGCACGACGACAGCTTCGACGAGACCTCGGATGTCTTGTCCGCGGCCCTCCTCGTCCAGCTTGGACAGGAAGGCCGCGCGACTGCGATTGATCTCGCGCATCCGGCGCCGGAAGACCTCGAGCACGAGACCGTCGCGCCCGCCGAAGTGGTACTGCACGGCCGAATTGTTCTTCTGACCGGCCGCGGCGGCAACGTCACGCATCGACACGCCGTCGATGCCACGTTCCGCGAACATCCGCTCGGCGACCTCGATCATCGCGCTCTTCGCGCTTCCGGGATTCGACACGCCGAGAGCGTAGTAAGTCGGCGCTTTAAGGGTCAAGGCGCAGCGGGTACGCTCCCCCGCAGATCCGGCGACGTCGGGCCCGCCCCCTCGAAGCCTCGCAGAGTATGTGCCTCGAAATGGGCTCCGCCGCAATGAATACGACGTTCCGCACTCGTTCCACACCCCCAGAGAGGTGCTCCATGAACCGTCATTCGATCCCCATCGTCCGCACCGATCCACAGATCTCCACGGCGGTCGACTACCGCAACCAGACGGAGCCGTTCAGCCGCCCGCAGCCCGTCCGTCCGCCGTCCGGCGCACCGAACGTCCTGCTGGTGATGCTCGACGACGTCGGATTCGGTGCCCCGTCCGCGTTCGGCGGGCCGTGCCGTACCCCCACCGCGGAACGACTGGCCGCCGACGGCGTCAAGTACACCCGGTTCCACACCACCGCGCTGTGCTCGCCGACGCGGGCCGCGACGCTCACCGGACGTAACCACCACAGCGTCGGCTTCGGCGTGATCGCCGAACAAGCCACGGCGGCGCCCGGTTACAACGGCACCCGACCCGACTCGGCTGCCACGGTTGCCCGCATCCTGCAGGGCAACGGGTACGCGACGGGCGCGTTCGGCAAGATGCACCAGACACCGACATGGGAGATCAGCGAGGCCGGCCCGTTCGACCGGTGGCCCACCCGCGAGGGATTCGACCGCTTCTACGGCTTCCTCGGCGCCGAGTCGGACCAGTTCGCGCCGGTGCTGTACCGGGACTTCACCGTCGTCGATCCGCCGTGCACGCCCGAGGAGGGCTACCACATGTCGGAGGACCTGGTGGACCGGGCGATCGAGTGGATCGAGTCCGTCGGCACCATGGACCCCGACAAGCCGTGGTTCTGCTACCTGCCGTTCGGTGCCTGCCATGCGCCGCTGCAAGTTCCGGACAGCTATCTCGACAAGTACCGCGGAGAGTTCGACCACGGCTGGGACCGGCAGCGAGAGATCACGCTCGAGCGGCAGAAGCAGCTCGGTGTGGTGCCGCCGGAGACCGAACTGGCGCCGTGGTCGGGCGATCTGCCGCACTGGGACGACCTGGACGAGGGCCAGAAGAAGGTCTCCGCCCGCCTGATGGAGCTGTACGCGGCATTCCTCGAGCACACCGACGATCAGGTCGGACGTCTCGTCGACCGGCTGCAGGAGTCGGGCGCGCTCGACAACACGCTGGTGCTCTACATGCTCGGTGACAACGGCGCCTCCGCCGAGGGCGGCATGGAAGGCTCGTTCAACTACCTCGCCGGACTCAACGGCTACAAGCAGACCACCGCCGAGGTGCTCGAACGCTTCGACGAGCTGGGCACCCCCACCAGCTACCCGCACTACCCGGCGTCGTGGGCGCTGGCCCTCGACACTCCGTACCAGTGGGCCAAGCAGGCGGCGTCGCACTACGGCGGCACCCGCAACGGCCTGATCGCGCACTGGCCCAAGGGAATCAGCGAGGCCGGACTCCGCCACCAGTGGCACCATTGCGTGGACATCACGCCGACCATTCTCGAGGCTGTCGGTGTGCCCGCTCCCGATTCGGTCGACGGGGTGCCGCAGAAGCCGATGGAAGGTGTCGCGATGAACTACACCTTCACCGACGCGAACGCGGCGGACCGGCACACCACGCAGTACTTCGAGATCTACGGCAACCGCGGCATCTACGACAACGGCTGGACGGCGGTGACGCTGCACCGCGCCCCGTGGCTGATGGCGACGTACGGGCTGCAACTGCCGACGTTCGACGAGGATCGGTGGGAGCTGTACGACACCAGCGTCGACTGGTCGCAGGCTCGCGACCTCGCCGACGAGTTCCCCGAGAAGCTCGCGGAGCTCCAGCAGAAGTTCCTCGTCGAGGCGGCCCGGTACCAAGTGCTGCCGCTCGACGACCGCACCGTGACCCGCAACGCCGCACCCGCGGACCGGCCGCCGCATCCGCTGCGCGGACGCACGAGCATCACGCTGTACCCGCACATGAACGGCCTGCCGGAGAAGGCGGCACCGCCGTTCTTCAACCGGTCGTACGTCCTCACCGCGTCCCTCGAGACCGGCGGCGAGCCGTGCGAGGGTGTGCTGGCAAGCGTCGGGGGCAGCTTCGGCGGCCTGGCGTTGTACGTCGCGGCGTCGAAGCCGGTGTTCTGCTACAACTTCAGCGGCGGCGGCACGACGTTCGTGCGACCGGACGTGGAGCTGACCGCGGACACCCGCGAGGTGCGCCTCGAATTCGATTACGACGGAGGCGGAATCGGTCTGGGCGGAGTGGCGCGACTGTTCGTCGACGACGTCGAGGTGGGCAGCGGCCGCGTCGAGCAGACGACTCGCGCGATCTTCAGCATGAACGAACAGCTGGACATCGGCGTCAACCGCGGCAGCCCGGTGTGCGAGGACATCGTGGGCCGCTTCGCGTTCACCGGGCGTCTTCACCACGTCCGCGTCGACCTCCCGGGCGAGGGCCGTCCCGAGACGGCCGACGAGCGCCGGCGCGTGGCGCTGGCGACGCACTAGGCGCTTCGCGCCCGTGCGCCTTTCTGGTAGTCCCCACTACCGAAAAGGCGCACGGGCCCTCCGGGCCTGCTCGAGTGCCCGGAAGATCGCGCCGGCAGCCTGACGCACCGGCGCGCCGTGCGCCTGACTGAACTGGACACGAGAGGGCCGCCCGCAGATCGAGATGCCGGCCCGCAGTTCGCCACGGGTGTCGATCGGTGCCGCGATGATGTTGATGCCCCCACCCTCCCCGCTGGACTCGAAGGCGAGGCCCTGAGCGCTGGACGCGAGGAGACTCCTCCCGATCGCCGACCGGTGGGCAGGCTGACGGCTACCCGGCCGGCTGGGAAGCTGCTGCGCCAGGCTCCCTCCCACCCTTTCCAGGTACAGGACGTCCGGGCCGTCGAGAACTCCCAGGAAGACGACGTGCCCCGTGGTGCGGTGAAGCCAGTGGACGATCGGCGTCGCGGCCACGCTCAGACTGTTGCGCTGCAGGGCAAGCGATCCGAGCTCCATCAGCCGGGGACCGAGCTCGTAGGCACTGCCGTGACGCTGCAGCCACTTCATCGCCACCAAGCGCTCGAGAATTCGGTAGGACGACGTCCGCGGGATTCCGGTGTGCGCGGCCAGCTCGGCCAGCGTCATCTGGCCACGGCCCGTATCGAACGCGCCCAGCACCGCGGCTACCCGATCGAGCAGCGTGGACGGTGGTGGAGCTGAGCGCATGGCGGTTTGCCTCACTGTGATGCGACGCGGGGAACGAGAGACGCGGCGAACGGACGGCCCGGGTTCGCGAGTGGGGCGACCACAGCATCGAGAAGATTCGATTCACACCCGCGGATCCCGACCGATATCGAATATTGAACCTTCATTCAGCGAATGCTAACACGCACTTTCGGCCGGTCAAGTGTTCACTGCATGGAACAGATCCTTGAGTCCGAACGCAGCTTTGAACGATCATTCATCTCGAGATCCGAACCCGCACTCGCACTTGTGACGCAACTACAAGGAGGATTCCGGTGGGACCGTTCGCCGTACCCGACGTCGATTTCGGACTCGGAAAGCTGCATCACGTCGGCATCGTCGTGCCGGACTCCGAAGCCGCGGTGCAACACTTCGAAGACCTCTATGGCCTCCCGATACGTCTGCTGCCGGAGTCGCACTACCACTGCCGGATCGACGGCATCGCGCACTCGACGGTCCAGCGCCTCGGACTCAGCATCGACGGCCCCCCACACGTGGAGTTGCTCCGCGAAATCCCTGAAACTTCCGTATGGCAGCCCCATTCGGGGGTACATCACCTCGGATTCGTGGTCGACGACCTGGCCGCGGCGTCGGCGGCCCTCGCACGTCGCGGGGCACCACTGTGGATGGGCGGGCTCGGTGACGGTCGGTGCCCGGTCGGCACCGCCTATCACCGCGACGCACTGGGGCTGACCATCGAACTACTCGACGCTGAGACCGCCGCACGGTTGGCCTCCCGGCTCGACGACGCTCGATGACGCACAGGACCGCCGGCGAAATAGCACAGCCGCGAACCATTACAGAACATCGGTGACCACTCAATGGAACAAAAAGAATTCACGTCCGGAGGGCCTTTATGAGAATGCACGGCAAAGTTGCGCTGGTGACCGGGGCGGCGCAGAGCCAGGGACGCAGTCACGCCGTGGCGATGGCATCCGAGGGGGCCGACGTCATCGCGCTCGACATCTGCCGACAGATCGATCTCGTCCCCTACCCGATGGGAACCTCCGAAGGACTTGCCGAGACTGCTCGCCTGATCGAAGCGGCAGGCCGGCGCGTGCACGCTGCAGAGGTCGACGTGCGGGACCGAACCGCCCTCGAGCGGGCCGTCGCGAAAGGCGTCGACGAGCTCGGCCGACTCGACGTCGTCGTGGCGAACGCCTCCATTTGCACGGTGCAACGGCACGAGGACGTGACCGACGAAATCTGGAGAACGACGCTCGACGTCAACCTCACCGGCGTGTGGAACACCTGCGCCGCCACCATCGCGCACCTGGAAGCCACCGGCGGAGGGAACATCGTCGTCATCGGGTCGACGGCGAGCACGGTCGGGCTGCCGTTCTACGCGCCATACACGGCGGCGAAGCACGCCCTCACCGGCCTGTGCAGGTCGCTGGCGCTCGAATTGGCCGACCGGAACATACGGGTGAACATGATCAACCCCACCGGGGTCGACACGCCACAGGGGCACTCGCAGGTACTTCCCGAACTGCTGGCCGAGCGTCCCGACCTCGCCCCCATCTTCGTCAATTCGCTGCCCGTCGAACGCATCGATGCGTCCGACGTGACGAACGCGCTCATGTACCTCGCATCCGACGACGCGCGGTACGTCACCGGCATCTCGCTGCCGGTCGACGCCGGATCGACCATTCGCTGAACCCACTCGACCGTCAACCACCGCAGACACTTCGACCGACGAGGAGATTCCATGACCAGGGTTGTCTACGCCCGCAGTGTCCACGACGAGCGCGAGATCGAGGCCTGCCTCGAGGTCTTGCGTGGTGGTCCGTTCGCGCTGAAGATCGGCAAGAACGTCGCCGAGATGGAGCGCAAGGTCGCCGACCTGTACGGCAAGAAGCTGGGCCTGATGTGCAACTCGGGATCGTCCGCGCTGTACCTGGCGCTCGAGCTGCTGGATCTGCCCAAGGGCTCCGAGGTGATCACCTCGCCGCTGACGTTCTCGACGGACGTCTCGCCGATCGTGCGGGGCGGCTGGATCCCGGTGTTCGTCGACGTCGAGCCCGACACCTACAACGTCGACGTCGGCAAGATCGAGGAGCTGATCACCGACAAGACCAAGGCGATCCTGGTGCCGAACCTCGCCGGCAACGCCCCCGACTGGGACGTCATCCGCGAGATCGCCGACAAGCACGACCTCGAGGTCATCGAGGATTCGTGCGACTGCATCGGAACCACCCTGCGCGGCACCAAGACCGGCTCGCGCTCGGACATCACGGTCACCAGTTTCGCAATGGCGCACATCATCACGGCCGCCGGCAACGGCGGCATGGTGTGCCTCGACGACGAGAAGCTGCGCGACAAGGGCCTGATGCTGCGCCGCTGGGGGCGGCGGTCCGAGCCGCACCTGTTCGGGTCCGAGCAGGCTCGCACCGGGCGCGTCTTCCGTGAGGACCTCGACGGCGTCGCGTACGACAACGACTTCATCTTCGACGTCCTGCCGTGGAACTTCGAGCCGTCGGAGCTCGGTGCCGCGTTCGGACTGGTCCAGTTGAGCAAGCTCGACACCAATTACAAACGGCGAGCACAGATCTTCGAGGCCTTCTCGGCGGCCTTCGGTGCCTACCCGAGCCTCTTCCGCCTGCCGAGGCAGCTCGAGGAATTCCGAACTGCGTGGCTGTGCTACCCGGTGACGGTCCGCGAGAACGCCGGGTTCAGCCGTTCCCAACTCCAGGAGTCGCTCGAAGCTGCGGGCATCGATACCCGAACGGTCTGGAGCGGCAACGTCACCCGGCACCCGATGATGCGTAATGTCGAGTACCGCATCCCCGAGGGCGGGCTGCCCTTCGCGGACGAGGTGTTCGAGCGCGGCATGTCGCTCGGCATGAGCCACGGCATGAGCGACGAGGAACTCGACCACGTCGTCGCCAGCATCCACGCGTTCGCATCGCGGTTCGCCGCTCCGCAGGAAGGCTTGTGATGGATGCCCGGCATGCCGTGGTGACGGGCGGGTCGAGCGGGATCGGGGCGGCCGTCGTCGACCGGTTCCTCGCGCGGGGACTACGAGTCAGCGTGTTCGATCTCGACGTACCTGCCGCACGCGTGGAGGGCGTCGACTACTACACGGTGGACGCGACCGACGGCACCGCCGTGGAGTCGGCGATGCTCCGCGCGAGCACTCGGGCGCCGCAGCCCGACGTACTCGTGACCTGCCACGGAATCCGCGGGGCCTACGTTCTCGCGCTCGAGATGGATCCCGAACGTGTGCGACGAGTCTTCGACGTCCACGTCATGGGAACCCTACTGGTCGCCTCGGCGTTCGCACGCCCGCTGGTCGAGGCCCGCAGGCCCGGGTCGATCGTGACGATCTCGTCGACGACGGCGTGCGGCGGCTGGGAACGGCAGGCCGACTACGGCCCGGCGAAAGCCGCTGTCCAGCAACTGAGCAAGAATCTCGCAATCGAGTGGGCACCTCTTCTTCGCGTCAACAGCGTCGCGCCCGGGCACACCCTGACGCCGATGGTCCAGGAGATGATCGATCAGGGCTACGACGTGTCCGCCACTGTGAAACGCACGCCGCTGGATCGCATGTGCGAGCCCGAGGAGATGGCGCGATCGATCGAGTACCTCGCGCTCGACGCGAGCTTCGTGACCGGCGTGTGCCTGCCCGTCGACGGTGGGTGGACGGCGGTCGGCAAATGATCACCACCCGCCTTCCGGTCCGTCGACTCGGCGACCTTCTCCTGCCTGCCATCGGGTTCGGTTCCATGACCATCACGCAGGTTCCGGGGTACGACGTCGAGCGCGGTCGGCGGGCGGTGCACACCGCACTCGACGTCGGCGTCCGATTGTTCGACACCGCCGACGTGTACGGGCCCGCGCGCGGCGGCGACGGCGTCAACGAGTTGGCACTCGCCGATGCGCTACGGCGATGGCCGGGCCCGCTCGACGACGTCGTCGTGGCCACGAAAGGGGGCCACCTGCGGTTCGCCGAGACCGACACCTGGTGGACGGACGGTCGCCGCGAGCATCTGCGCAAGGCCTGCATCGCGTCGATCCGACGACTCGGACTCGACCCGCTCCCCCTCTACCAACACCACCGACCGGATCCCCAGATTCCGTACGAGGAGTCGATGCTCGCGCTCCGTGACCTCCACGACGAGGGTTTGGTGGCGCGGGTCGGTATCTCCAACGCCGACGTCCGCCGAATCGATATCGCGCAGCAGATCCTGGGTGACGCTCTGGTGGCGGTACAGAACGAGTACTCCCCCAGCGCCAGATCCGCCGAGGTCGAGATACGAGCCTGCGAGGACCGAGGTCTCGCCTTTCTGTCCTGGGGCCCCTTCGGGGGTATGAGACAAGCGAAGAGCCTTGGCGGAGCGGGCTCTCCGTTCGAAGCGATCGCACGAGCTCGCGGCGTCAGCCCCCACCGCGTCGCACTCGCATGGCAGCTTCACCGATCGCCGGTGGTGATCCCCATCCCCGGTGCCTCGCGGGCGGAATCCGTCGTCGATTCCGTTGCAGCGGCAACCTTCGAGTTGTCTGCCGACGAACTCGCGCTGCTCGACGGTCCGAGCGAACCACCCCGACCAAGCGATGACCGGAGGCCGACCGAGCCGCATCGCGGAGAGCGACACGTCCCATGACCAGACAGATGCATCTCGCCGTTTTCGCGCAAGGCGTCGGCGTCGGACAGTCCGTATGGCGTTCGAGACGAACAGATCCCGCGAACATGCACACGCTCGACCACTGGGCTGCGGTGGCCCGGTCGGCCGAACGGGGCTGCTTCGACGCCTTCTTCGTCGCCGATGCGCTGAACCTGTCCCCCGCGATCGCCGCCGACGCCACCGACCGACCCGATCCGATCGCCGTGCTCGCGGCGCTGTCGGCCGTCACGGAGAAGATCGGTCTGATCGGCACCAGTTCGACCACGTACAACGATCCGTTCACCGTCGCGCGCCAGTTCGCCACTCTCGACCATCTGAGCAACGGGCGGGCCGGTTGGAACATCGTGACCACCGCGATTCCCGCCGCCGCCGAGAACTACGGCTCCGCCAAGCTCCCGGACCACGAGGATCGCTACGCTCGCGGAGAAGAGTTCGTCGACGTGGTCCGGGCCCTCTGGGAAGGTTGGGACGAGGACGCCATCGTCGGCGACCGGGCGTCCGGCGTGTGGGCGGACCCGAGCAAGGTTCGCCGCATCGATCATCGGGGCAAGTTCTTCGAGGTCGCGGGCCCACTGACGATCCCTCGGTCCCCGCAGGGCCGGCTCCCTCTGGCGCAAGCGGGATCGTCCCCCACCGGCATGCGACTGGGCGCGCGTGTCGCGGACCTCGTGTTCACCACCCAGCACGAACTGTCCGAGGCGAGGGAATTCGCCGACCGGATGCGGAGCCTGGTGTCGGCCGCAGGCCGGACCACCGACGCCGTGAAGATCCTTCCGGGGGTGACGCCCATCGTCGGCAGAACCGACGCCGAGGCCCGTGAGCTGGCGATCGAACTCGGATCCCACATCGACGACGGGACCACACTGAAATTCCTGAACCAGTCGTTCGGCGGCATCGACCTGTCCCGATTCGACCTAGACGGGCCCTTCCCCGATCTACGAGAGTCTCTGCCCGCCAACGCGAGCGTGTCGCGGCCGAAGCTCTTCACCGAGATCGCGCTGCGCGAGGGGCTGACCGTCCGGCAGTTGGCACAGCGCGTCGGCCTGAGCATCGGACACCGCACCTTGGTCGGCTCCCCCGACACCGTCGCCGACGACCTCGAGCGCTGGTTCCGGTCGGGCGCCGCTGACGGGTTCATCGTGCTGCCCGCCGATCTACCGACCGGGCTCGACGAATTCGTCGACGATGTGGTCCCGCGCCTCCAGGACCGCGGACTGCTCCGCAAGAAGTACGCCGGTGACACGCTCCGCAGTCACCTCGCCGAGCACTGATCGCGAGTCTCCATCCGCATCCGGACACCCGCCGCATCCGGACACCCGCAGGAACGGCCCCCGAACCGGACGGTTCGGGGGCCGTTGCAGCGACTGCGGGGCCTCACCGGGCGGACGGATCGCCCACCTTCAGGACGTCCCGGATCATCTGCCACAGCTCGAGCCGTGCCGGACCGGTGAGCGACAGCTTGGGAAAGGTGAGAAAGCCGTGGAAGAGGCCGTCGAATCGGTGCGCGACAACCGGCACCCCGTCCGCCGCCAGCCGTTGCGCGTAGTCTTCGCCGGACGAACACGGGGGATCGAGTTCGGCCGTCACGACCAGTGCGGGGGGCAGCCCCGCGAGCGTCGCCGCCCGGGTGGGAACCACGTACTCGCTCGACCGGTCCTCAGGCGCGTACTGATCCCAGTACCAACGCATCGCATCGGTCGTGTTGTAGTAGCCCACTCCGTATTTCGTGTACGACTCGGTCGTGAAGTCGTCGTCGATGACCGGATAGACGAGGATCTGTGCCGCGATCCGGGGCGCTCCCCGGTCCCGCGCGGCCAGCGCCACCGTGGCGGCCAGATTTCCACCCGCGCTGTCGCCCGCGAGAGCGATCCGGGTGGGGTCGCCCCCGTACTCGCCGGCGTTGTCCGCAGTCCACACCAGGGCGGCGTAGACGTCTTCCATCGCGGCGGGCGCCCGATGCTCCGGCGCCAGCCGGTAGTCGACCGAGACGATCACGGCGTCCACGGCGTCCGCCATCGACCGGCAGAACTCGTCGTGGGAATCGAGGTCGCAGAACACGAACCCGCCACCGTGCGCGAAGACGATGACCGGCAGCGGGTCGTTCGACTCCGAATGCGGTACGTAGACACGCAGCTTCAGGTCCCCGCCCGGTCCGTCGATGGTGACGTCGCGGACGGTCTCCATGTCGGGCTGGTACGCCAACGGTGCCCGGCGAGAAGCGATCACCTCACGAAGCTCCGCCGCCGGGAACTTGGTGACGTCCGGAAATCCTGCCTCGAGCACAGCAAGCATGGACTCCACGTCCGGGTGCAAATCAGGTCGGCGATCCACTGCCACGTCACAGTTCCTCTCTCGTCACGCAACCGGCTCGACTCGGCGGCAGTCACACGGCCGCCGGACCGGGCTGAGCCGACTCCTCGCGACGCCACCTTTCAGCAGCGCGTGGACGCCCGCAATACCGGCGTCCCAGCGTGCGGGAAACTCTCGTGTCCTACGCGGTCAGCACCAGTCCCGAGGTGGGAACGCCGGTTCCGGCGGTGACGAGGACGTTCTCGACACCCGGCACCTGATTGACGGAGGTACCCCGGATCTGACGGACGCCCTCGGCGATGCCGTTCATACCGTGGATGTACGCCTCGCCGAGTTGACCGCCGTGTGTGTTGATCGGCAGCCGGCCCCCCAGTTCGATCGCACCGTCGGCGATGAAGTCGCGCGCCTCGCCGCGGCCGCAGAAACCGAGTTCCTCGAGCTGCATCAGCACGTACGGCGTGAAGTGGTCGTAGAGCACCGCGGTCTGCATGTCCGACGGCCGCAGTCCCGACTGCTCCCACAGTTGATCGCCGACCAGGCCCATCTCGGGCAGACCCGTCAGGCCGTCACGGTAGTAGCTCGTCATGATGTACTGGTCCGGCCCACTGCCCTGCGCCGCCGCCGCGATCACGGCCGGCTTGTTCGGCAGATCCGCGGCCCGCTCCGGCGAGGTGACGACGATGGCGATGCCGCCGTCGGTCTCCTGGCAACAATCCAGCAGATGCAGCGGTTCGGCGATGAATCGCGAGTTCTGGTGATCCTCGAGCGTGATCGGCTTGCCGTAGAAGAAGGCGTCGGGATTGACCGCTGCATGCTTGCGGTCGGCGACCGCGACGCGGCCGAAATCCTCACTCGTGGCGCCGTACACATGCATGTAGCGCTGCGCGACCATCGCCACGAACGACGCGGGGGTCCCCAGACCGTGCGGGTAGGAGAACGCGTTGTCGGTGCCCGACGAGTTCACCTGCTGCACCAGCCCGGTGTTGACCTGGCCGAAGCGCGCACCCGAGCGCTCGTTGAATGCGCGGTACGCCACCACGACGTCCGCGACGCCCGTCGCGACCGCCATCGCGGCCTGCTGGATGGTGGCGCACGCCGCGCCGCCACCGTAGTGGATGCGACTGAAGAACTTCAGGTTCGGGATACCCACCGAACGAGCAACGGCTGCTTCGGTGTTGGTGTCCATCGTGAACGACGTCAGACCGTCGACGTCGGACGGCTTCAGACCCGCGTCGTCGAGCGCGGCCCGCACCGCCTCGGCAGCCAGGCGCAGCTCGCTGCGGCCCGAATCCTTCGAGAAGTCGGTGGCCCCGATGCCGACGATCGCGGCCTTCCCGGACAACCCGCTCATGCCCGTCCTCCGTCCGAATCGTCGTTCATCACGAGTGTGACCGTCGACGTGATGTGATCGCCGAGACTGTCCTTGCCGACCACCTTGACCGTGACCAGACCGTCCTCCGCCGCGACGACCTCACCGGAAAGGTGGAGCGTGTCGTACGCGTACCACGGCACACCGAGGCGCAACTTGATCGAGGTGAGGCGGGCTCGCGGGCCCGCCCAGTCGGTGACGAACCGCTGCACCAGGCCGGTATCGGTGAGGATGTTGACGAAGATGTCCTTCGACCCGCGCTGCTGGGCCTTGTCCCGGTCGTGGTGCACGTCCTGGAAGTCCCTGGTGGCCAACGCCGTCGAGACGATGAACTTGGGATCGCCGTGGATCGAGAGGCCCGGCAGCTGATCGCCGACCGAGATGTCGAGGGCGCTGGTCATCTCACGACTCCTTCACCGGACGCCACGCGTACAGCGTCCATGGCTCGTTACCGGTCTCGTCATCGCCCGGGAAGTCCAGGAACTGTGCCTGTACCGGCATGCCGACCACGACCTCGGACGGGTCGACGTCGCGCAGTTCGCCGAGCATGCGCACGCCCTCCTCGAGCTCGACGAGCGCCACCACGAACGGCAGCGACCGCCCAGGCACCTTGGGGGCGTGGTGGACGACGAAGCTGAACACCGTGCCGCGGCCGGACGCGACGACGTAGTCGGTGGTCTCGGCCTTGTCCTTCCAGAGCGCGGGCACCGGCGGATGTTGCAGTGAACCGTCCGGCCGCTGCTGGATCCGCAGTTCGTGCGCGGCCACCCCGTCCCAGAAGAACTGGGTGTCGCGCGACGGCGTGGGCCGCATCATCCGCGTCGGATCGAGATCCTCGGGAACCGAAGCACTTTCGAATGCAGGAACGTCCTTGGCCGGCGGCATGAACTTGAGGATGCGGAACATCATCTCGGCGACGATTTCCCCGGTGCCGTCTTCGCGAGCGACCTTCCAGAAGTTGCGTGTCGTGAAGAACCAGCCCTCACCGAGTCCGGTTCGCTTGGGGCCGACGACCTCCTCGAGAGTCGACTCGATCGTCACCTCCTCGCCGGGACGCAGGTAGCGGTGGTAGATCTGGTCGCAGTTGGTGGCGACCACCGACGTGTAGCCGGCGTCGTCGAGGATCTGCGTCATCCGCCCCAGCGGATCGTCCTCCTCGCGCACCGCACCGAGACCGCGCATGGTCCATACCTGCGCCATCGCGGGGGGCGCGACGATCCCGCCGTGGCCGGCGGCGACGGCGGCGTCCTCGTCCACGTAAATCGGGTTCTCGTCGCCGATCGCCTCGAGCCAGTTGCGGATCATCGGCATGTTGATCGGGTCACGGCCCGCGCGGGGCTTGCTCGCGCCGCCCGCCTTGATCTGTTCGGCACCGGCGAGAATCTGTGCGGTCACGTCGTTCTCGGTCATCGCGGCACCTTCGGCAATCCCAGTCCGGCCACCGCGATCAGTTCGCGCATGACCTCGTTGACACCACCCCCGAAGGTGATCACGACGTTGCGCTTGACCTGGACGTCGAGCCAGCGCATGAGCGCCGCCGTCTCCGGATCGCCCGGATCGCCGTGCGCGCCGACGATCTCGTCCACGATCCGGCCCACCCGCTGGATGCGCTCGGTCGCAAAGACCTTGGTGGCCGACGCGTCCGCGATGTCGACGTCACCCGTGGCCGCCGCGACCTGCCAGTTGAGCAATTCGTTGAGGCGGTAGGTGGCGTGGATCTCGCCGAGTCCGCGACGAACGTCGGGCAGGTCCAGCAGTTCCCGCTTCGCGGCCCAGTCGTACACCTTCTCGTAGAGACCCGCCACACGCCCGGCCGGTCCGAGCATGACGCGCTCGTGATTGAGCTGGGTGGTCAGCAACCTCCAACCCTTGTTCTCCTCGCCGACCAGCATGCTCGCCGGAACCCGGACGTCGGAGTAGTACGTGGCGTTGACGTGGTGCGCGCCGTCCGCGGTAATGATCGGGGTCCACGAGAACCCCGGATCCTTGGTGTCCACGATGAGGATGGAGATGCCGCGGTGACGCGATTCGGCCTCGCCGGTGCGGACGGCGAGCCAGATGTAGTCGGCGTCGTGACCACCGGTGGTGAAGATCTTCTGGCCGTTGACGACGTAGTCGTCGCCGTCGCGAACGGCCGTGGTACGCAGCGCCGCGAGGTCGGTGCCGGCGTCGGGCTCGGAGTAGCCGATCGCGAAGTGCACCTCACCGGCAAGGATGGCGGGCAGGAACTTTCGCTTCTGCTCTTCGGTCCCGTACGTCATCAGCGTCGGACCGACCGTCTGCAGTGTCACGGACGGCAGCGGGACATCCGCGCGCACAGCCTCGTTGACGAAGATCTGCTGTTCGATCTCACCGAAGCCGCGGCCCCCGAACTCGACCGGCCAGCCGACTCCGAGCCAGCCGTCCTTGCCCATCCGGCGGATGACCTCACGGTAGGTGGGGCCGTGTCGTTCGGTGAGCATGATCTCGGCCTCGGCCGGCGAGATCAGTCCGGAGAAGTAGCGACGCAGTTCTGCCTGCAGCTCGCGCTGTTCGGGCGTCAGATCGATGAACACCGGGCCCCCACGAGGTCGAGTCGGTACGACGCGCCGCCGACGAGGCGCGCCAGGTCTTTGGCGATGGAGAAGTAGCGGTGCATCGGGTACGTGACGTCCACGCCGATGCCTCCGTGCAGGTGGTGCAGCGTGCGCATCGCCGCCGGGATCTCCGAGGCGATCCAGTACGCCAGTACGTCGAGATCGTCTGCGGCGTCGAGCCCTTCGGCGACCCGCCACGCCGACGCGAGCGCCGAGACGTGCAGCGTCCGCGACGTCACATAGACGTCGGCGATCTGTTGCGCCACGGCTTGGAACGCGGCGAGCGGTTTGCCGAACTGCTCACGCGTGGTGAGGTGGTCGGCGGCCAGGGCGGTGGCGCCGGCGAGGAGGCCGTCGGCGTACGCGCCGATGCTCGCGAGCGCGATCCGGTTCAGCGTCGCGACACCGTCGATGCCGTCACCGAGAACGTCCCCGGCCGGGACACGGACCGCGTCGAGCCGGAGCGAGAACTCCGGTCCGCCGGACGACGTGGCACTCGGGGTGAGCGTGACGCCCGGCGCGTCCGGTGCCACGAGCACCACGCCGGCGTCGGTGGGCACCAGGATGCGGTGCGCGATGTCGGCGAACGGCACCGCGATCTTGTGGCCCGTCACGACGACGTGGTCACCGTCCGCGACGGCCGTCGTCGAGGGCACCGACGGGAACGCGGCACCCTGCTCGGCCAGTGCTGCGGTCAGCACGCGTCCGCCCGCGATGCCGTCGAGCAGCGCGTCCTGCTGCTGGGCCGAGCCGAGCGCGAGCACCGGCAGCACGCCGAACCCCAGGGTCGCCAGCGCCGGAACCGGCGCCGCTCCGCGTCCGATCTCGGTGAGCATCGTCGCGACCTCGAGCACGCCGAGGCCGTCGCCGCCGAGCCGCTCGGGCACCGCGAGGGAGAGCAGGTCCGCTTTCGCGAGCGCCTGCCACAACTCGGGGCTGAAGCCGCCGGTGTCGGCGGGATCGGTGTGCTCGCGGGCCAGCAGGCCCACGACGATCTCCGCCACCGTTTCTTGTGTCTGATCCAGAGAGAAATCCACGTTGCCGATCCCGCCTACGATTTAGAACGTGTTCCAGTTGTATCACCTGCAGGGTAACGGAGAAAGTCCTACACGATCGAGAACATGTTCACCTCCGCCACCGCCCCGTGGGCGACCATCTCTGGGCCGACGAGCCACCCCGCCGGTCCGCCGCCGCTGCCCGACAACTCCTGTTCGGAGTCGACCCGCTCGCGGACGGGTCGGTGTGACCGAGTCGACACGCCACCACCGCGGACCCGGCCGATACGACGACACCCGCCCGGAGCGGCCGGGCGGGTGTCGTTCGCAGCGTCGATCCTTCGTCAGCCGCGGGGCAGACCCAGCAACTGCTCGGCCGCGACGGTGAGCAGGATCTGCGTGGTGCCACCCGCGATGGACAGGCAGCGGGTGTTGAGGAACTCGCGCGTGAGCGGGCCCTCGACCCAGCCGGCCTCTCCCGCGAGCTCGACGGCGAACTCCGCGACCCCCTGACGGTTGCGGACACCGACGAGCTTGCGCACGCTCGACGCCGGACCGGGGTCCTGGCCGTCGAGCTGACGCAGCGTCGTGCGCAGCTCGAGCAGCGAGCCGACGAGCGCCTCGGAGATCAACGCGCCCAGGTGGTCTGCAGTCACGGCGTCGGGCTCGCCCGCCAGCGCGAGCAGATCCTCGACGGCCTTGCCGAGCGACGACCCGCCACTCATCGCGACCCGCTCGTTCGCAAGTGTCGTGCGGGCCAGCTTCCAGCCGCCGTTCACCTCGCCGACGACGCAGTCGTCCGGGATGAACACGTCGTCGAGGAACACCTCGTTGAACAGCGCGTCGCCGGTGATCTCGCGCAGTGGCGAGATCCTGATGCCCGGGGTCTTCATGTCGAGCACGAAGTACGTGATGCCCTTGTGCTTGGGCGCATCCTTGTCGGTGCGGGCCAGGCAGATGCCCCAGTCCGCCTCGCGGGCGAGCGACGTCCACACCTTCTGGCCGTTGAGCTTCCAGCCGCCGTCTACCTTCTCCGCGACCGTCCGCAGCGATGCCAGGTCCGAGCCCGCGCCGGGCTCGGAGAACAGCTGGCACCACGTGATCTCGCCGCGCAGCGTCGGGAGCGCGAACCGTTCGATCTGCTCCGGACTGCCGTGCTCGAGGACGGTCGGGACCGCCCACCAGCCGATGACGAGATCGGGACGCTCGACGCCGGCCGCCGCCATCTCCTCCGCGATCAGGATCTGCTCGGCGGCGCTCGCCCCGCGGCCGTACGGACGCGGCCAGTGCGGCGCGGCGTACCCCGACTCGGCGACCGCGACACGCCGCTCCGACTCGGGTACCGCGGCGAGCGCGGCCACCTCGTCGCGGATCGCGGCCCGCTCCGACTCGAGGTCGGACAGATCGATCGTCAGGTGGCGGCGTGCTCCGGCGCGGGTCAGCTCGGTCACCCGTGCGCGCCAGACGTTGCTGCCGCCCAGGAACTGCTTGTTGGAGACCGCGCGGCGCAGGTAGAAATGCGCGTCGTGCTCCCAGGTGAAGCCGATACCGCCGAGGATCTGGATGCAGTCCTTGGCGTTCTGGACGGCCGCGTCCAGCGCGACGGCCGCCGCCACCGCAGCCGCGACGGGCAGCTCGGAGGTGCCCGAACGACCGGTGTCGGGGTCCGGCAGCGCGTCCTCTGCCGCGACGGCCGCATCCCACGCGACGGCACGCGCCTGTTCGACGCGGCACAGCATCTCGGCACACAGGTGCTTGATCGCCTGGAACGAGCCGATCGGCTTGCCGAACTGCTCGCGGATCTTGGCGTATTCGACCGCGGTCCGCAGGCTCCAGCCCGCCACCCCGGCCGCCTCCGCAGCGACCAGTGTGGCCGCGAGGTCGCGTACGAGGTCCGGCGCGACGCCGGTGACGATCCGATCGGGCGTCACCGCGACGCCGTCGAACCGGATCCGGGCGACGGCGCGACTCTTGTCGAGGATGTCGAGCGACTCGACCGTCAGGCCTGTCGCCGCACCGTCCACGAGGCACCATACGACGTCGGCACCGGAGCGTGCGGGGACGAGCACGGCGACGCCCGGCTCACCGCCGAGGGCGTTGCCCGCGTCGCCGGCGAGCACGAGACCGCCGTCCGCGTCGGGCGTCGCCTCGAGCGCCGGGGCGTCGAGCACCACCGATACCGGCAGTTCACCCTCGGCGATCTGCCCTGCCCACGCCTTCGCCGCGGCACCGTCGCAGCGCCCGAGCACGAGGCCCGCGAGCGCGGTGGGTAGAACGGGACCGCCGACGAGTTCGACGGCCGACTGCTCCAACATCGCGGCCAGATCGACGACCTGTCCGCCGACCCCGCCGACCGACTCGGGAACACCCACGGCGAAGAGCCCCAGCTGCGCCACCGACGGCCAGGTCTGGCGCCAGAAGTCCGCAGGTCCCTCGCGTAAAATGGCTATCGGGGCCGCCGAGCGCGCCCACGCCTGAATCGACTCCTGGACGGCCTTCTGTTCGTCACTCGTGGCGATTGTCACAACGGCTACCCACCTTTCGTGGATGACATATTCATTTAGAACGTGTTCTAATATGCTCGGCCGTCAAGAGTCAAGGCGTGAAGGAAACTGTCGATGACCACCTCATCTCGATCCCGCTCCACCGGGGGTACGGTCTCGACCCTCAGCGAAGACGATCTCAGCTCCAACGCTCAGCGTGAGCGTCGCAAGCGGATCCTCGACGCGACCCTCACCCTCGCATCCAAGGGCGGCTACGAGGCCGTGCAGATGCGTGCGGTGGCCGAGCGCGCCGACGTCGCCGTCGGCACCCTCTACCGCTACTTCCCCTCCAAGGTGCACCTGCTGGTGTCGGCCCTGGCGCGCGAGTTCGAGCGCATCGAGTCCAAGGGCAAGATCCCCCCGGGCCACAGCCCGCTCGAGCGGATGCAGCTCATCCTGGGCCAGATCACCAAGGCGATGCAGCGCGATCCCCTCCTCACCGAGGCCATGACGCGCGCCTTCATGTTCGCGGACGCGTCCGCGGCGGCGGAGGTCGATCAGGTCGGCAAGCTCATGGACACGTTGTTCGCGCGGGCCATCACCGACGGTGAGCCCACCGAGGAACAGCTTGCCGTCGCCCGTGTCATCAGCGATGTATGGCTGTCGAATCTCGTGGCGTGGCTCACTCGTCGCTCGTCGGCAACCGATGTCGCCAAGCGCCTCGAACTGACCGTCGAGCTGCTCCTCGGTGACGGGTCGAAGACCCCGTTCTGACCGGATCCGACGGCCGCAACCCGAACGCAGCGCGCCAGCCCGTCCGCAATCGCTTAGGTTTGAAGCTGTGAGCGCTCTGGATCTGCCGATCGAACTTCGCCGGGCCCTGTCCACCGTGGCCCGGACCCCTCGCCTGCTCGTCGCGTCCGACTACGACGGCACGATGGCGCCGATCGTCAGCGACCCCGAGAAGGCCTATCCCCACGCGGAGTCGGTGCGGGCCCTGCGCGCGCTGGCCGGCCTGGCCGCCACGACGGCCGCCGTCATCTCCGGACGCGCACTCAAGGACCTGGCGACGCTGTCCCGCCTGCCCGCCGAGGTGCAGCTCGTCGGCAGCCACGGCTCGGAGTTCGACGTGGGCTTCGTGCACGCGATCGACGCGAATGCCCGCAAGCTACTGGGCGAGGTCACGGCGGAGCTGTCGCGGATCGCGGACCTGCATCCCGGCGTCACCGTGGAGACCAAGCCGGCCAGCGCCGCGCTGCACGTGCGCAACGCCAGTCCCGAGGTGGGTGCGAAGGCACTCGCCGCTGTGCACGCCGAGGCGGCCCTGTGGACCGGCGTGCAGGTGACCGAGGGCAAAGCCGTCATCGAGCTCGCGGTCGTCGCGACCGACAAGGGCAACGCGCTCGACATCCTGCGCCACCAGGAGGCCGCGACAGCTGCGGTCTTCTTCGGCGACGACGTCACCGACGAGAAGGCGTTCGGGCGCCTCCAGGGTCCCGATCTGGGCATCAAGGTGGGCGAGGGCGAGACCCGCGCCCAGTACCGCGTCGAATCCACCGAAGACGTCGCGGCCGCGCTGGCGTTCCTGCTCGAGGAACGGCGCACGTGGCTCTCGGGAGCCGACGCTCCACCGATCGAACGCCTGACGATGCTCGCCAGCCCTCGCTCGGTCGCTCTCATCACGCCCGACGCGAACATGACCTGGCTGTGCCATCCCGAACCGGATTCGGCGGCGGTGTTCGCACACCTACTCGGAGGCACCGAGGCCGGCCACTTCAGCGTCGGCCCACAGCGAGAGGCGCTGCCGCTGAGCCAGCAGTACCTCGACGGCACCATGACGGTACAGACCCGCTGGGCCAGCCTCACGGTCACCGATTACCTGCCGCACGACGTCCAGCCGAGCCGCACCGACCTGACCCGCGTCATCACCGGGCGCGCGAAAGCGGTCGTCAGCTTCGCACCCCGCCCGGAGTTCGGTCAGGTTCAGGTACAACTCGAACCCGACACCGACGGGCTGCGGGTCTCGGGCACGAGCGAGCCGATGGTGCTGCGTTCCCCCGGCGTGCACTGGGACATCACCAGCGACGGCACCCAGCAGACCGCACACGCGGTCGTGGACCCGTCGCAGGGCCCGATTGTTCTCGAACTGCGTTGCGGTACAGAGGATCTGAGCCCATCCCTACTGTCGGAGCCCGAGCGCCGGGAGATCGCCGAGTCCTACTGGCGAGACTGGGCGCACACGCTCGATCTGCCGCCCCTCAAACCGGACCTGATGAAGCGGTCGGCCCTGACGCTACGCGGACTGGTGCACGCACCGAGCGGATCGATCCTCGCAGCTGCCACGACATCGCTGCCCGAGGAGATCGGGGGCGTTCGTAACTGGGACTATCGCTACTGCTGGCTGCGCGACGCAGCACTCACCGCGTCGGCCCTCGTCAGCCTCGGATCGCTGGAGGAGGCCGAGAACTACCTCGAATGGGTGCACGGGGTGCTCGAGACGCTCCACGGCCCGGAGCGGTTGCACCCCCTCTACACGCTGTACGGAACCGGCCTACCGCCCGAGGCGGTCATCGACTCACTCCCCGGATACGCGGGTTCCCGTCCGGTGCGCGTCGGCAACGCCGCGAACCAGCAGGTCCAGCTGGATGTGTTCGGTCCGATCGTCGACCTGATCTCCGATCTAGCCCTGGCCCGGCAGAAGAAGGGCATGGCCGGATCGGATGCGGTCACCGACCGCGACTGGGAACTGGTCTCCGCCATGGTCGAGGCCGTGGAGCGTCGCTGGAGCGAACCGGACCACGGCATCTGGGAGATCCGCGACAACCCGCGCCACCACGTGTACTCGAAGGTGATGGGTTGGCTCACCGTCGATCGCGCGCTCACCCTCGCCGAGAAGTTCGGCCGTCGGGCGGGCGAGTCGTGGCCGGCGCTGCGCGACGAGATCGCCGAGGAGGTCATCGAGAAGGGGTGGAACGCCGACGTCGAGTCGTACACCGCCGCCTACGACGGCAGCGACCTGGACGCCGCGACCCTGCACATCGGCCTGTCCGGGCTGATCGACCCGCAGGACGAGCGGTTCGCGGCGACGGTGCTGGCGACGGAGCGGGAGTTGCGCAGCGGGTCGACCGTGTATCGGTACCACCACGACGACGGACTGCCGGGCATCGAGGGCGGCTTCCATCTGTGCGCCGCCTGGCTGGTGGAGGCGTACCTGCTGATCGGGCAGCGCTCCGACGCGGAGGCGTTGTTCAAGCAATTGGTGAACGCGGCGGGCCCGACCGGCCTGCTGGCCGAGGAGTACGACCCGGTGGCCGAGCGCTCGTTGGGCAACCATCCGCAGGCGTACAGCCACCTGGGCCTGCTGCGGTGCGCACAGTTGCTGAGTGCGGACGCGAAGGTTCGCTAGGGCTCGGGCGGGGAGGCCGCGGTGTGCCCGCGCACCAGTTCGGTCTCGAGCATCTCGACTGTCGTGACGCCCGAGTCCGACCCGGACATCAGCAGCGCGCCGGCGCGGCGGCCCTTGTCCTCCTGCGGTTGACGCACCGTGGTCAGGCCTTCGCGTAGTGCCTCCTCGATCCCGTCGAAGCCGGTGATCGACACTCGGCCCGGAACGTCGAGGCCCTCGCAGCGTGCCCAGTCCAGCGCACCGAGCGCGAGCACGTCGGTGGTGCACACGAGTGCCGTGATCTTCGGGTTGACCGCGAAGGCCTGCGCGGCCGCGGAGTGCCCGGACTGCGCGGTGTGCTCGAAGCGTTCGACGACCGTGAGCGACGACGGGTCCAGACCGGCGTCGGACATCGCGTCCCGGACGCCGGCGATCCGCTCGCGCTGGACGTGGAAGTTGGGGGCGTGCAGACGTTCCCCCTGCACGACGCCGTCCGCGCGATCCCGACCGAGCCGCATGCACAGCACGCCGATCTCCACGTGTCCGAGCGTGATGAGGTAGTCGGCGACCTTCCGCATGGCGCCCCGGTCGTCGATCCCGACGAGCGACGCGCCCGACATTTCCCGGGGCTGGTCGCAGATGACGGTCGGCAGGTGCCGCTCCCGCACCGCGGCCAGGTAGGGGTCGTCGTCGGCCACGGAGTACACGACGAAACCGTCGACACCGGCCTGCTGCACCACCGCGGCGGCGTCGACGTCGTCGCGCCCGGGCCCGGCCGGAACGAGCAACAGGCCCTGGCCGGCGGCTTCGCAGGATTCGGCGAGGCCCGCGAGGAAACTCATCGCGGCGGGATCGCGGAAGGAGTAACTGAGGGCCTCGGTCAGCAACAGGCCCACGGCACCGGCGCGGCGGGTGCGCAACGAGCGGGCGACCGGGTCGGGCCCGGGATAGCCTCGGCGCTTCGCCGCTTGCAGCACACGTTCGCGGAGTTCAGCCGACAGCTGGTCGGGACGGTTGTACGCGTTGGAGACGGTCGTCCGCGAGACCTTCAACTCGGCGGCGAGCGACGCCAGAGTGGCTTGGCGACGTGGCTGTCGAGACCTTGGCATAACGGGACGGTAGCGGTTCGGACGCGTCAGGGCGAACTGGAACCCGCCCCGGACCGATGCGACCTGCACGGTTTCCGCTAAAGTGAAACGGAAACGATTACCAATAACGTTTGGGCCCGGTCCCGGGCCGACGATCTTCCGAGTCGTGATCAGGAGAGAAGAAGTGCGCATGCCCCGAAGGTTCCGTTCCACTCGAACCACAGCGGCGGCGTTGGGCGCCGCCCTCGCAGCCCTGACACTCACCGCGTGCGGCACCTCCCCCGACTCCGACGGCGAGATCCGCGTCGTCGCGTCCACCAACGTCTGGGGCAGCGTCGCGCAGGCCGTCGCCGGCGACCGACTCGAGGTCACCTCGATCGTCACCGAACCGTCGGCCGACCCGCACTCCTACGAGGCCAGCCCGGCCGACGCCGCGAAGATCACCGATGCGTCCCTGGTGGTCCTCAACGGCGGCGGTTACGACCAGTTCGTCGAGGACGTCCTGAAGTCCGCCGGCGACAAACCGGCCGTCGACGCTTTCGATCTGTACGAGGAGCGCACCGGCACCCACGCCACCGAGTCCGCCGAGGAGCATGCGGGCCACTCGCACGGGTCGGTCAACGAACACGTCTGGTACGACATGCCCACCGTCGACGCCACTGCCGACGCGATCGCCGTGGAACTCGGCAAGCTCGACCCCGAGGGCGCCGACGTCTACAACCGCAACGCCGCGGCGTTCCGCGACCGGCTGCGCCAGGTGTCCGAGACGACGGCCGGCATCGCCGCCGCCCACCGCGACGCGCCGATCGCGCAGACCGAGCCCATCGCGCACTACCTGCTGCAGGCCGCGTCGCTGAAGGACGTCACCCCCGCGGCGTTCACCAGCGCCGTCGAGAACGGCACCGACCCGTCGCCGGCGTCGATCGCCGAGACGCGACAGTTGCTGGCGGACAAGAAGGTACGTGTCCTGGTCTACAACTCGCAGACCGTGGACAAGGTGACCGAGAACATCCGCGAGAACGCCGAGAACGCGGGCATCCCGGTCGTCGAGGTGACCGAGACGCTCCCCGAAGGCATGGACTTCGTGCAGTGGCAGACCGCTACGGCGCAGTCGCTCGCCGACGCCCTGAACGGTGCGTCGTGAGCAGTACCCCCGCCGTCGAACTGCGCGACGCCTGCCTGTCGTTCGGTGAGCGCACGCTGTGGTCCGACCTGAACCTCACCGTGGAGCAGGGCGAGTTCATCGCCGTGCTGGGCCCCAACGGCTCCGGAAAGACGTCGCTGCTCAAGGTCCTGCTCGGACAGTTGGCTCCGACGTGCGGCACAGTCCGCATCGCCGGTACCCCGGCGCGGGCGGGCAACGCCCACGTCGGATACGTGCCGCAGCAGAAGTCCCTCGACGAGGGTCTGCCGCTGCGCGGACGCGACCTGGTCGGTCTCGGCGTCGATGGACACCGCTGGGGCACCGGCCTGTTCGGCCGCGCCGGACGGCGCGCGATCGTCGACTCCGCCATCGCGCAGGTGGGTGCGCAGGCGTACGCCGACGCCCCCATCGGCTCGATGTCGGGCGGCGAACAGCAGCGGCTGCGCATCGCGCAGGCCCTCGTCGGTGACCCCAAGGTGTTGCTGTGCGACGAGCCGCTGCTCAGTCTCGACCTGGCCAACCAGCACCGGGTGTCCGAACTGATCGACCGTCGACGCCGTGACCACGACACCGCGGTTCTGTTCGTCACGCACGAGATCAACCCGATTTTGCCGCTCGTCGACCGCGTCCTCTACCTGGTCGACGGCAAGTTCCGGATCGGGACGCCCGAAGAGGTCATGACCTCCGAGGTGCTGTCCGAGCTGTACCGCACCGACGTCGAGGTGCTGCACGTGCGCGGCCGTCTCGTCGTCGTGGGCACCGGCGACGCCATCGACGCGCTCGGCAGCGGCGGCGGCCCGCGCCCCGGCGAGGGCGTCCACCACACCGAGGACCACGCATGAGCAACAAGTTCACCGACGCGATGTCGCACCTGCTCGACTTCTCCGCGACCGCGGACCTGCTGCGCTACGACTTCGTCCAGCAGGCGCTGATCGCGGGCGCGATCCTCGGCCTGCTGGCCGGCGTGATCGGCCCGCTGATCGTGAGTCGGCAGATGTCGTTCGCGGTGCACGGGACGTCGGAGCTGTCGCTGACCGGCGCGTCGGCCGCGCTGCTCATCGGCGTCGGTGTCGGCATCGGTGCCGTGGTCGGGTCCGTCGTCGCGGCCGTCCTCTTCGGCCTACTGGGAACCAAGGCACGCGAACGCGATTCGGTGATCGGCGTGATCATGGCGTTCGGTCTGGGTCTGTCGGTGCTGTTCCTGTGGGCGTACGACGGCCGCACCGGCACCAGTTTCTCCCTGCTGGTGGGACAGATCGTCGCCCCCGGCAACTCGGGTCTGGCACTGCTGTTCGGTTGCGCGGTCGTCGTGCTCGGCACGCTGGCGGTGATCTACCGGCCGCTGCTGTTCGCCAGCACCGACCCCGAGGTCGCCGCCGCCCGCGGGGTTCCGGTGCGCGCCCTGTCGATCGTGTTCGCGGTGCTCGTCGGCATCACCGCGGCGCTGGGTGTGCAGATCGTCGGCGCGCTGCTCGTCATGGCGCTGCTGATCACCCCGGCCGCCGCCGCCGGGCACGTCACCGCGAACCCGCTCAAGGCGACGGTGCTGGCCGTGCTGTTCGCCGAGCTGGCCGCCGTCGGCGGCATCCTGCTCTCGCTTGCGCCGGGTGTTCCGGTCTCGACGTTCGTCACCACGATCTCGTTCGTTATCTACCTGGTGTGCCGGGCGATCGGCGCGTCGCGGCGGCGGTCGGCGGGACGCGCGGTCGTCCCGGCCGGCGAGCACCTGCACGCCTGAGTCGAGCCCCCACGTGAAAGCGCTACCACCCGCGGGTGGTAGCGCTTTCACGTTCTGGAGGTAGTACTACGTCGCGGCGGGAAGCGCCTCGTAGGTGACCCAGTTCGTGCGCTTCGCGAGAGTGTCGTAGAGCGCCTGAGCCTGGTGGTTGTCCTCGGCGGTCACCCACTGCACCAGCGCGTGGCCCTCCGCGGCGGCCATCTCGGTGAGCCGGCCGATCAGAGCCCTTCCCACACCCCGGCCCCGGGCCGCGGGATCGGTGAACAGGTCGTCGAGGAACAGGCCGGTGGTTCCGGTGTACGGCGACGAGAAGCGGCGGTGGTGCGCGAACCCGAGGATCTCGCCGTCCACCTCCGCGACGAGGGCCTTGCACTCGTGCCGGGGATCCATGAACCAACCCCAGGCGCGGGAGACGACCTCCTCCGATTCGGGCAGTTCGTAGAACTCGCGGTACGCGCGGAACAGCACCCGCCAGCGGGCCTCGTCGGCGGGAAGGAGGAACCGGATCTTCGTCGTGGTTGCCATGGTCGTGCTCCTGTCGGTGGTCGAGAGTCGTGCGATGTGGGTGGACCGTCCCGCTACCGGGTGGCGGCGGCGATCAGGTCCCTGAGACGAGTGGATTCGGGTTCCCCGAGGGGAAGTTGCGGCAGGCGCGGAACACCGGCCTCGACACCGATGCTGCGGAGACCGGACTTGATGGTGGTCGGGAGTCCGCGGCTGACGATCATGTCGAGGAAGGGGCGGATCCGGCGGAAGATCTCGGCGGCCTCGTCGTCCCGACCGGCAGTGACCGCGCGACGGAACTCGACGATGCGGTCGGGGATCAGACACGGCGCCGCCGTGCACCACCCGACGGCCCCTGCCCGAAATGCCTTCTGCGCAAGCGGATTGCTGCCGTTGAAGAACGGGAGCGTGCCGCCGCTGAGGTCGGCGAGCCGGTGCATACGGGCGATGTCCCCGCTGGATTCCTTCACCATCGTGATGTTCTCGACCGTCGAGACGAGGTCGAACAGGAACTCCGCGGACATGTCGATACCCGTGGTGGCCGGGTTGTTGTAGACCATCACCGGGATGCCGACGGCGTCGGCGAGGGTGGTGAAGTGCTGCCGGAGCTCGGCCTCGGTCAGGCGCCAGTACGAGATCGGCAGCGCCATCACTGCCGTCGCCCCGAGCCGCTCGGCGATCTGGGCGCGACGGACCGTGCCGGCGGTCGTCAGGTCGGACACTCCGACGACGGTCGGCACCCGGCCGTCGATGTGCCGGATGGTCTCGGCCGCGACCGTGATCCACTCGTTTCGGTCGAGATAAGCACTCTCGCCGGTGCTTCCGAGGGGAGCGATCGCGTCGACTCCCGCCTCGATCATGCGGTCGAGCAGCAGCTGCAGGACGTCGACGTCGATCCGGGCGGGGTCGCGGAGGTCGAACGGGGTCACGGGATACGCGACGATTCCGCTGATGTGGGTCACCGTGCAGTCCAATCGGGTTCGGCGGTCGGATTCGAGAGGTCGTGGTCGATCGCGTCCGGGTGCGAGCGCAGCGCCCGGCGGGCGTAGTAGCCGAAGTTCGCCTCACTGCGCCGCGGGGTCAGCGTCCAGTCGTGCGCTTCCTTCGCCAGCCGCGGCGGGAGCGGCTTGATCTCGCCCGCCGCCATGGCGAGCAACTGCAGCCGGGCCGCGCGTTCGATCAGGTGTGCCGACGAGCAGGCCTCCTCGATCGTCGCCCCCACCACCAGCTGTCCGTGGTGCGCGAGCAGGATCGCCCGCTTGTCTCCCAGTGCGGCGGAGATGATCTCGCCCTCCTCGTTGCCGACGGGCACCCCCGGCCAGTCGGGCAGGAACGCGCAGTCGTCGTAGAGCGGCGCGGTGTCCATCTGCGAGATCTGCAGCGGGATCTCGAGCATCGACAACGCCGCCGCGTGCAGCGGATGCGTGTGGACTATGCAGTTCACGTCCGGCCGCGCCCGGTAGATCCAGCTGTGGAACCTGTTGGCCGGGTTCGCCATTCCACTCCCTTCGAGAACCTGCAGGTCCTCGTCGACGAGCAGCAGATTGCCCTCGGTGATCTCGTCGAACCCGAGCCCCAGCCGCTGCGTCAGAAAGGTTCCCGGCCGCGGACCGCGCGCCGAGATCTGACCCGCGAGCCCGGAGTCGTGACCGGCGTCGAACAGCGCACGGCACGTGAGGGCGATCTTCTGCCGATCCGTCCACTGCGCCGTCGACACCTCGGTGAGCATCGCCTTCTCGGCGGTCTTCATCAACTCGGCCTTACCGAGCTTCATCGTCGTCGCCATCCTCGTGGCTCCCTTCAACCGAAACGCGTGAGTGACACATCGAGCACTATATGACACAAGGTGTCCTATTGTGCAACAGAGTAGATCGATCGTTAGGGTGGGAGGGCGCGCGAGGACGTCGGTCCACGCCGTGCGCGGAGCGAGAGAGAGGTTCGACGGATGGCGGCGCTACTGAGGTCGCATCGACGCCGGGCAGGCCTGACGCTGGAGGCACTGGCCGAGGACACCGGGTTGACCAAGAGCTACCTGTCGAAGGTCGAGCGGGGAATCAGCACACCCTCGATCGCGGTGGCGCTCGAGATCGCCCGCGCCCTGGACGCCGACGTCAGCCAACTGTTCTCCGACACCCCCGACAACAGCGTGATGGCGATCGAGCGGCACGCCGAGCGCGCGCAGGTCGATGCCGACGACGACAGCGCCGTCTACGACGCGATCGCCACCCGGATGATCGGTAAGGCCATGCAGCCGTTCATCGTTCATCCCACGACGCAGCCCCGCTCCGACTACATGGAACACCCCGGCGAGGAGTTCGTCTTCGTCAAGGAGGGCACCGTCGAGGTGAGCATTCCCAATCAGGTCATCACCCTCGACGCGGGCGACAGCCTGTACTTCGACGCCAACACCCCACACCGCGTCCGATCGGTGTCGCCGACGCGGGCCGTCCTGGTGGTGGTCGTGCACGACGGCAACGGCTGCAGCGCGCCGTAGACACCCGTTCACCCCCGATCGGGGGTGCCCGAATATGGGGCCGTCGCCCTAGATTCGGAATCGAATCGTCGGCAGGCACTAGTGCGCAGGGAGAGAACGATCCACTACTTCGAACGGCTTTCCGAGACGAGCTTCCGCGCGACCAACCACACCGGTGGCGCGTGGAACACCGAGGAACAGCACATCGCACCCGCGCTCGGACTACTGGCGCACGCAATCGAAACCGACCGCGACCGGCGCCGTGACGACCGTCCGGCCATCGGCCGCCTGTCCTACGACATCCTCGGCACCCTCCCGATCGGCGTCGTGGACACGGCCGTCCGGACACTGCGTGCCGGGCGCACGATCGAACTGGTCGAGGCCACACTCAGCCACGACGGCCGGCCCGCCGTGGTGGCGCGGGCCTGGCTGATGCAGTCCTTCGAGACCGCACCGTTCGGCGGCACCCCCTTCCCGTCCATCGCCGCACCCGACGCCATGCCGACGTGGGACGCGACCACCGTCTGGCCGGGTGGGTTCATCGAGTCCGTCGACGTGCGCCGCGACCACGTCGAACCTGGACGCGCGTCGTTCTGGGTGCGCACCCCGATCCCGCTGGTCGCAGACGAGCCGGTCAGCGCCGTCGCCCGAACGGCCGGTGTGCTCGACATCGCCAACGGTATGGCCACTCGGGTCAGCCCCGCCGAGGTGGCGTTCCCCAACCTCGACCTCACCCTGCACCTGTTCGCCGAACCGGACGGCGAGTGGGTCGGGTTCGACACGTCCGTCAGCTTCGGCGCCTCCGGGATCGGACTGACCCACAGCACCGTCAGCGGCGTGCGCGGCCCGATCGGAACGTCGTCGCAGATCCTCACGGTGCGGCCCACCGCCCGGTAACCCGTCGCGGGCGGCCGGTACCGCATCGCGCGGAACTAGGATCGAGGCGTGGCGATGATCGATCTCAACAGCGACCTCGGCGAGAGCTTCGGCGCGTGGACCCTCGGCGACGACGCGGCGATGCTCGACCTCGTGACGAGCGCGAACGTCGCCGGCGGATTCCATGCCGGCGATCCCGCGACGCTGCTGCGCACGTGCCGGGACGCGACGGCGCGCGACGTCCGGATCGGCGCCCAGGTCGGCTATCGCGATCTGGCCGGGTTCGGTCGCCGCTTCATCGACGTCTCCGCCGCGGACCTCACGGCCGATGTGATCTACCAGATCGGAGCCCTCGACGCCCTCGCCCGCACCGCGGGATCGGCCGTCACGTACGTCAAACCCCACGGCGCGCTGTACAACGCGATCGTCCACCACCGTGATCAGGCGCGGGCCGTCGTCGACGCCGTGCGGGCCGTGAACCCGTCGTTGCCGGTGCTCGGCCTGCCCGGGTCCGCGTTCCTCGAGGAGGCGGAGAGCGCCGGACTCCGTGTCGTCACCGAGGCCTTCGCCGACCGCGCCTACACCCCCGAGGGCACGCTCGTCCCCCGCACCGAACCGGGCGCCGTCGTGCACGACCCCGACGTCGTCGCGAAGCGGGTGCTGCAGTTGGTCACGACGGGCACGATCGAGGCGATCGACGGCACCCCGATCGTCGTCCCGGCGGAGACGATCTGCGTCCACGGCGACACTCCCGCCGCGGTCGCGATGGCCGCGGCGATCCGCAAGCTGCTCGACGCCGAGAAGATTCACGTGAAACCGTTCGTCTGATGCGCATCCTGGACATGGGGGACCGGGCGCTGCTGGTCGAGTTCGACGGACTCGACGCGACGCTCGCCCACTTCCGCGGCATGACCGCCGACCCGCACCCGGCGGTCACCGATCTGGTGCCCGCCGCACGCACCGTGCTCGTGCGGTTCCGCGGAGTCCGCCCCGACCACGTCGCGGCGTGGGTGCGCTCGACCGACCCGATCACCGCCGACACGCTGCCGCCCACCGCGCCCGTCGAGATCCCGGTCCGCTACGACGGCCCGGATCTCGACGAGGTCGGCGCGCTCACCGGTCTCGGAGCCGACGGCGTGATCGCCGCCCACAGCGGGCAGACGTGGACGGTCACGTTCGTCGGCTTCAGCCCAGGCTTCGGATATCTGGCCGGCCAGGATTCCCGCCTGCACGTGCCCCGCCGGTCGTCACCCCGCACCACGGTCCCGGCCGGCGCCGTCGGGCTGGCCGGGGAGTTCTCCGGGATCTACCCGCGCAGCTCCCCCGGCGGCTGGCAACTGATCGGCAGCACCGCCGAACCGATGTGGGACGTCGACCGTGATCCGCCGGCCCTCCTGCAGCCGGGAGCGGCCGTCACCTTCCGCGCCGTCTGATCCGCCCCCGTATCCCGCCCCTCCGCCCCACCCCTCCCGGCCGCACCCTCCCGGCTCCCGCGTTTTGCGCACTTATCGCGCCCCACGCCCCGCGATTCTCGCGACAAGTGCGCAAAACGCGGGGTGGGGGCGGGGATTGTCGCGACAAGTGCGCAAAACGCGGGTCAGGCGCCGAGGGCGAAGGCGACGAGGAAGCCCAGGGCGGTGGAGACCCCCACCCACCAGCCGCCCTCCCGATAGGCCTCGGGCATCAGCGAGTCGGCGAGCACCGCGATGGTCGCGCCGCCCGCGAAGGCCTGGATGACGGCGATGTCGCCGTCGGAGATGTTGTCGGAGACGGCGTTCGCGCCGACCACCACCAACACCAGGACCGCCGCGGTGATCGCCCAGACCCCGAACGCCCGACGCGAATCGAACCCGGGTTGCTTACGCATCGACGCCGCGCCCGCAACGGATTCGGGGACGTTGCCGACCGCAACCGCCACGAGCAGCACCACTCCCCCGCCCTCCATGAGCGAGACGCCCAGCGCGGTGTTCTCCGGGATCCCGTCGAGCAGCGACCCCAGCATCAGCGCCCAACCCAACGCGGCCGGCCCGAGCTTGTTCTCGACCAGATGATCCGCGACGACGTACACGAGCGCACCCGCGAGGAGCGCCGTGCCCGCGACCCACACTCCCTCGATCGCGAACGCCGGCGCGAACAGCTCCGACGACACCGCCGCAACCATCGTGCCGGCACCGAAAGCCATCAACGCTGCGAGCAGCGGCCTGGGCAGGTTGTAGCGCAATCCGATCCACGCCCCGAACAACAACGGCAGAGCCGTTCCGAGACCGTACAGCGCAGCTGTCAGCATCGATCGATCGTAGTGACCACCGCCCGAAATGCGCGACAATCGACGCATGGCATGGCTCGAAGTCCTGCGCGCCGGCGCACGCACCACCGTCCAGGACCGCGGCCGGCCCGGACACGCAGCCCTGGGAGTGGGGGCATCCGGCGCGGCCGACGTCGTCGCTCACGATGCCGCCAACCGCCTCGTCGGAAACGGTCCCGACGCCGCCACCCTTGAGGTGACGCTCGGCGGTCTGCGAGCACGGCTACACGGAGACGCGACCGTAGCGGTCACCGGCGCACCGACGCCGCTGACAGTGAACGGCGTACCCCGACCGCTCTTCTCGCGCCTCCACCTCCGGGACGGCGACGACATCGCGCTGGGCATCGCGCCGGCCGGCCTGCGCACCTATCTCGCGGTGCGCGGCGGCATCGACGTCCCGCCGGTGCTCGGCAGCCGGGCCACCGACACGCTCTCCGGGATCGGTCCGGCACCGGTTCGCGCCGAGGACCGCCTGCCCGTGGGCGACGCGCACCGCGAACTGCCCGCCGAGGACTTCATCCCGCCGCCGGCCACCGCCGCAGACCCCGTCGAACTCCGGGTCCGGATGGGGCCCCGCGCCGACTGGTTCACACCGGCCTCGCGTTCCGCACTGGTGCAACGACTGTGGACCGTCACGACCGACACCGACCGGGTGGGGGCTCGGTTGGACGGTACGGGCCCGCTGCACCGCGCCCGCACCGGCGAACTGCCCAGCGAGGGCATGGTTTCCGGAGCCCTGCAGGTGCCACCGAACGGAATGCCGGTGCTGTTCCTGGCCGATCATCCGGTGACCGGCGGCTACCCGGTGATCGCGGTGGTCCTCGAAGACGACATCCCGGCCGCAGCGCAGCTGCGGCCGGGATGTCGGATCAGGTTCCGGAAGGTTCTCTGACGCTCAGCTCCGGCGCTGGCGCGCGATCTCGGACAGCACGACGCCCGCCGCGACGGACGCGTTGAGCGACTCCACCTCGCCGGCCATCGGGATGCTGAGGATCGAGTCGCAGGTCTCGCGGACCAGACGGGACAGGCCCTTGCCCTCCGAGCCGACGACGATGACGACCGGACCGGTGCCCTCGTAGTTGTCGAGGCTCGTATCGCCGCCCGCGTCGAGGCCGACGACCTGGACGCCCTTGCTCTGCCAGTCCTTGAGGGTGCGGGTGAGATTCGTGGCACGCGCGACGGGCAGCCGTGCGGCGGCACCGGCGCTGGTGCGCCACGCGACGGCGGTGACGCTGGCGCTGCGGCGCTGCGGGATCACGACACCGTGGCCACCGAACGCGGCCACCGAGCGCACGACGGCACCGAGATTACGCGGATCGGTGATGTTGTCGAGCGCCACCAGCAGTGCCGGCTCCTGCCGGGACCGCGCCGCGGTGAGGAGGTCGTCCGGATGCGCGTACCGGTACGGCGGCACCTGGAGCGCGATGCCCTGGTGCATGCCGTTGGCGCTCATGCGGTCGAGGTCCGTGCGCGGCACCTCGAGGATCGAGATTCCCGCGTCCGCCGCCCGCTGCACCGACTCCTTGAGCCGGTCGTCGGTCTCGGCGCCCACCGCGACGTACAGCGCCGTCGCCGGCACACCCGCGCGCAGACACTCGACGACGGGGTTGCGTCCGAGCACCATCTCCGGCGAGTCGTCGGCCCGACGGATCGCCGCCGCCCGCTGCATCTGCCGCTGGTCCGCCGCGCGTGCCGCCGCCCGCGCCTTCTTGGCCGCGGGATGCTTGGTGCGCGCCTCGGCGGGCGGCGTCGCACCGCGACCCTCGAGGCCCTTGCTGCGCTTGCCGCCGGATCCGACGACCTGGCCCTTCTTGGTGCCACCCTTGCGGATCGCACCGCGCCTGCTCGAATTACCCGCCATCACTTACCCGATTCGTTGGAAGAAGCTTGCTCGAGCGACCACTCGGGTCCGCTCGGAGTGTCGGTCACGGCGATGCCCGCCGCAGCCAACCGGTCGCGGACCTCGTCGGCCACCGCCCAGTTCTTGTCGGCCCGCGCCTGCTGGCGCCGGTCGAGTTCGGCCTGCACGAGCACGTCGAGTGCGCCCATCGCCGCCGCGTCGTCCGACGCAGCGGTCCACTGCTCGTCGAGCGGATCGACGCCCAGGATCCCGAGCATCGCCCGGACCTGGCCGGCGAGCGCCCGCGCGCCGTCCGCGTCACCGGACTCGAGCGCGATGTTGCCCTCGCGTACCCGGCCGTGGATCTCGGCAAGGGCCGCAGGCACGTTCAGGTCGTCGTCGAGCGCCGCCGCGAACTCCTCGGTCCACTTGCCGACCTGGACCTCGCCGGCCCGCTCGGCCGTCCGCTGCACGAACGACTCGCAACGCCGGTACCCGGCGGCGGCCTCCTGCAGCGCCTCCTCGGAGTACTCGAGCATCGACCGGTAGTGGGCGCTGCCGAGGTAGTACCGAAGTTCCTGCGGGCGAACGAGTTTGAGTACGTTCGGCACCGAAAGCACGTTGCCGAGCGACTTCGACATCTTCTCGCCCGACTTGGTGACCCAGCCGTTGTGCAGCCAGTACTGCGCGAAGTCGTCACCGGCGCACTTGGCCTGCGCGATCTCGTTCTCGTGATGCGGGAACACCAGATCCAGTCCGCCGCAGTGGATGTCGAACGCCTGGCCGAGGTAGAACACCGCCATCGCCGAGCATTCGAGGTGCCATCCGGGCCGGCCCGGACCCCACGGTGTGGGCCACGACGGCTCGCCCGGCTTGGCGGCCTTCCAGAGCGTGAAGTCCCGCGGATCCCGTTTCCCCGCACCGGCGCTCTCGCCCTGGTGGACGTCGTCGAGCTTGTGCCCGGACAACCGCCCGTACTCGGGGAAGCTCCGGACGTCGAAGTAGACGTCGCCGCCCGACGCGTACGCGTGGCCGTTGTCGATGAGCCGCTGCATCATCTCGACCATCTGGGTGACGTGCCCGGTCGCCCGCGGCTCCACCGACGGCGGCAGCACACCCAGCTGCCGGTAGGCCCAGTCGAACGAACGCTCGAACGTCGCGGCCCACTCCCACCAGGGGCGGCCCGCCTCGGCGGCCTTGTTCAGGATCTTGTCGTCGATATCGGTGACATTTCGCACGAACGCGACGTCGTAGTCGTGCGCGAGCAGCCAGCGGCGCAGCACGTCGAACGCGACGCCACTGCGGACGTGGCCGATGTGAGGTTCGCCCTGGACGGTGGCGCCACACAGGTACACCGAGGCATGTCCGGGGGTCAGCGGGACGAAGTCACGCGGAGCCCGTGTCACGGTGTCGTATAGGCGCAGGGTCACGACGAGCGATTCTACCGGGCGCTAGCAGCGGGGATGATCAGCGCGGTCGCCACCGCGGCGATGCCCTCGCCGCGACCGGTGAGCCCCAGTCCGTCGGTGGTGGTCGCCGATACCGAGACCGGTGCACCGAGGACGTCACCGAGCACCCGCTGGGCCTCCTCGCGGCGCGGACCGATCTTCGGCCGATTGCCGATGACCTGCACGGATGCGTTGCCGACGGTGTAGCCGGCGTCACCGAGCAGACGTCGGACCTCGGTGAGCATCCGCACACCGGAAACCCCGTCCCACTCGGGTCGGCCGGTGCCGAACACCGAACCGAGATCGCCCAGACCGGCCGCCGAGAGGAGTGCGTCACACAGCGCGTGGGCGGCGACGTCACCGTCCGAGTGCCCGGCGCAGCCGTCGACGTCGTCGAACAACAGACCGGCCATCCAGCACGGACGGCCCTTCTCCACGGGATGGACGTCCGTACCGATTCCGACTCGCACGCTCTCGGGCTCCTTACTCGGGTCCGGCCTGCCCGAGCAGTACCCGGGCCAGCGCGAGATCCCACGGGGTGGTGATCTTGAATGCCTCGGGCTCGCCGACGATGGTCCGGACCGGCTCGCCGAGCCGCTCGACCAGGCCGGCGTCGTCGGTCGCGTCCCCGTTCACGTCCTCGTACGCCCGACGCAACAGGTCGGCGTCGAAGCCCTGCGGGGTCTGGACCGCTCGCAGTTCCGAACGCGGCGGTGTGCCCGTGACGGTGCCGAGCACGTCGACGGTCTTGATGGTGTCGCTCACCGGCAGGACCGGCACGACCGCAGTGCGACCGGCCTGCAGTTCCGCCACGACGCGGGCGATCAACGACGGCGGCGTCAGTGCCCGCGCGGCGTCGTGCACCAGCACCAGACCGGCTTCGGGCGCCGCGGCGAGACCCGCACGGACCGAATCCGCGCGCTCCTCACCACCGACGACGACGAGCACTCCCGCGGGCAGGTCTGCCCGAGCCGCCTCGACGAGTTCGTCGGGAACGATCACCACGACGGTGTCGACGACGCCCGAACCGAGGAGTCCGTCGACGGCGCGGCGCAGCATGCTGCGCCCACCGAGTTCGACGAACGCCTTCGGCACGGGCTCACCCAGCCGAACACCACGTCCGGCTGCAGGGACCAGCGCTACGACCGGCCCCCCGTTGTCACTCACTGTCAGGATGCTGCGGCCAGGACCTCGTCGAGGATGATCTCCGCCTTGGCGTCGTCCGTACCTTCCGCCAGGGCCAGCTCACCCACGAGGATCTGACGCGCCTTGGCCAGCATCCGCTTCTCGCCGGCCGACAGGCCGCGATCCTGCTCACGCCGCCACAGATCACGCACGACCTCGGCGACCTTGTTCACATCACCCGAGGCCAGCTTCTCCAGGTTCGCCTTGTAACGGCGAGACCAGTTCGTCGGCTCCTCGGTGTGCGGCGCACGAAGCACCTGGAACACCTTGTCGAGACCCTCCTGACCGACCACGTCACGCACGCCGACGTACTCGGCGTTCTCCGCGGGAACGCGGACGGTGAGATCACCCTGCGCGACCTTCAGAACGAGGTATTCCTTCTGCTCACCCTTGATGGTGCGGGTTTCGATCGCCTCGATCAACGCCGCTCCGTGATGGGGGTATACGACGGTGTCTCCGACCTTGAAAATCATCTGTCCCGTGCCCCTTTCGATCTTTCGAGTTTAACACGTGACCAAACGATCGTCCCATCAACGGCGCAGGTCAGGGGCGTCGTTACCTGATCTTAGGGGTTGACAGAGTGCCCCAACCGTGCATTTCGACCCCCCTCGGAGACCCCTCCGGAGCACCCCCGCGGACGCCCGATCCTGTACTCCGCCAACCGTTGCGCGCCCGACACGACCTCGTAACGAGTACCCAGAGTGCGGCGCCTCGAGGGTGACTACTACTCTGCCTAGTGGATTGTGAACCTGACCCATGGAGGACAACCCGTGACTGCTCTCACTGCGTCGCCGACTCGCCGAGTCATGGCCGCCGTCGCTCTCGCCGCCGGCGCGACGCTCATGCTGTCCGCGTGCGGAGCGGGTCAGATCTCGCAGACCGCGACCCAGGTCGCTGCCATCAACGGCAACCAGGCCACCAGCGGTGACATCGCGCTGCGCAACGTGCACGTCGTGTACCCGAACTCCGAGGAGTTCAGCATCGAGCCCGGCGGCGACGCCGAGCTCGCGTTCACCGCTGTCAACCTCAGCGAGTCGAAGTCGGACCGCCTGAAGTCCATCAAGACGGACTACGCCGGCTCGGTGAAGATCGACGAGAAGGACGGCACGCTCGAGATCAAGCCGCAGTTCGCGCTCGGCGCCGGCAACCCGGACGTCTCGGTTCCCGAGGAGGCGCCCGAGCACGTCAGCCTGATCGACGTCACCCTCCAGGACATCCGCGAGGGCGTCCGTCCGGGCCTGACCTTCCCGGTCATCTTCACGTTCGAGAACGCCGGCGACATCGTCGTGCAGGTCCCGGTCGACGCCGGCCCGAAGACCGAGCGCCACGAGTCGGAGAAGTCCCCCGTCGTGTCCGAGGGGCACTGACCCACAGCACGTGAAGGAAGGCCCGGGCGACAGTGTCGCCCGGGCCTTCCTGTCTGTGGCAGCCACTAGGATTCCCGGGTGGCCAAACCCAAATCCAGCTTCAGGTGTTCGTCGTGTCAGCACACGGTTGCCAAGTGGGTCGGCCGCTGCCCCGAGTGCGGCACCTGGGGGTCCATGGACGAGGCCCCGGTCCTGGCAGCGGTGACGTCCCGCCCCGGAGCCTCGCTGGCCCGCGCGGGCGCGGCGGCACTGCTCCCGTCCACACCTGCGACGCCCATCACCCAGATCGACGGCAAGACCACGCGTGCCAAGGCGACCGGCGTGGACGAACTCGACCGGGTCCTCGGCGGCGGAGTCGTCCCCGGATCGGTGGTGCTGCTCGCCGGTGAACCCGGCGTGGGCAAGTCGACGCTGCTGCTCGAGGTGGTCCACCGGTGGGCCACCCGCAGCGCCGACGACCGCGCGCTGTACGTCACCGGCGAGGAGTCGGCGGGACAGGTGCGCCTGCGCGCGGACCGCACCGGCGCGGTGCACGAGCGGGTCTACCTCGCCGCGGAGTCCGATCTGGCGACGGTTCTCGGTCACGTCGAGCAGGTCCGCCCCACGCTGCTCATCGTCGACTCGGTGCAGACCATGCTCGCGGCGGACGTCGACGGTGTCGTCGGCGGTGTCACGCAGGTGCGGGCCATCACGAGTGCGCTGACGTCACTCGCGAAAGCCAGCGGCGTGCCGGTGCTGCTCATCGGCCACGTCACCAAGGACGGCGCGGTGGCCGGCCCGCGGTCGCTCGAGCACCTGGTCGACGTCGTGCTGCACTTCGAGGGCGACAAGCACTCCACCCTCCGCATGATCCGCGGCATCAAGAACCGGTTCGGCGCCGCCGACGAGGTGGGCTGCTTCGAACTGCGCGAGGACGGCATCGTCGGCGTGAGCGACCCGTCCGGCCTGTTCCTGCACCACCGACTGGACGAGGTGCCCGGCACCGCCGTGACCGTCACGATGGACGGCAAGCGTCCACTGCTCGGCGAGGTGCAGGCACTCGTGGCGCCCACCCACAACCCGTCGCCGCGGCGGGCGGTGAGCGGACTCGACTCGGCGCGCGTGTCGATGGTGCTGGCCGTGCTCGAGCGCCGGCACTCGATCAAGCTCTCCGACAAGGAGGTCTACGCCGCGACCGTCGGCGGCATGCGGATGACGGACCCGTCGTGCGATCTCGCGCTCGCGATCGCGGTGGCGTCGGGCAGCAAGGACCGTCCGATCCCGGCCGGCACCGTCGTGCTGGGCGAGGTCGGCCTGGCCGGCGAGGTCCGCCGGGTGAGCGGCGTCGGCCGCCGGGTCGCCGAGGCCGCGCGCCTGGGCTTCACGCGCGCGGTGGTTCCGGTCGACTCCGGCGAACTACCGAAGGGCATCCGGGCGATCGAGGTCGCGAACGTCGGAGATGCCTTGCGGGCGTTGAGTCTTCGCTGAGCGTCAGACCGCGGAAGTGCCGAACGGCGACGTCGGCTGACCGTCGACGAACGCCGCGGTGGGCGCGAAATGCTCCGGGTCGACCGTCAGGAACAGCCCGCGCGAGGTCGCGACCGGGGTGTTCGGGTCGGTGCCCGGCCCCTCGACGATGAACGCCTCGGACGTCGTGTAGGCCTTACGCCGGACGGTGCCCTCGATCCGCGCACGGAACTCGAGCACCGAGCTGAGCGGGATGGGCCGGGCGAAGTCGATCTCCAGGTGCGCGGTGACGACCGGGCCGCCGAGCACCATGCACGCCATGCCCTGGACCTCGTCGAACGCGGTCGACAGGATGCCGCCGTGGATCACACCCGGTCCGCCCTGATAGCGGTTCGCCACCTCGAGCCGACCGGTGACGGTCAGGTCCTCGCCGGCCTGGAAGGTCATGGCCATACCGGCGGGCTGGTCGTCGCCGCAGCCGAAGCACTTGGACCAGTGCTGCGGGAGCGGTTCCCCGGGAGCGGGGTACCAGTCCGGCACCTCCGGAAGAACGAGGTCATCGGGCAAGATCCAAGTACTGCTCACAACTAGGTAATGTAGATGCGGCCCGACCGCGGCCCGTATGCGGCACGGCAAGATGTGACGTCGACCGCACCTGGGGGGATCCGCGATGAACGATGTGCCCGCGTCGACGGTTGCACGCGACACCCGGGAGACCATCGCCCGGCTCGCGCCCGGAACCGCCCTCCGCGACGGCCTCGAGCGGATCCTGCGTGGACGCACCGGCGCGCTGATCGTGCTCGGTTACGACGACCAGGTCGAGGAACTGTGCGACGGCGGCTTCGAACTCGACGTCGACTTCGTGCCCACCCGGCTGCGCGAGCTGTCGAAGATGGACGGCGCCGTCGTGCTGTCCACCGACGGCACCCGCATCCTGCGCGCCAATGTGCAGCTGGTGCCGGACCATCGCATTCCGACCGTCGAATCCGGGACCCGGCACCGTGCGGCCGAACGGACCGCGATCCAGACCGGATATCCGGTGGTGTCGGTGAGCCAGTCGATGAGCATCGTCAGTGTGTACGTCGGCGGGATCAGGCATGTCATCAACGCGTCGGAGACGATTCTCTCGCGCGCCAACCAGGCCGTCGCCACCCTCGAGCGCTACAAGTCCCGCCTCGACGAGGTCACCAGGCAGCTGTCGGTGGTCGAGATCGAGGACTTCGTGACCCTGCGCGACGCCCTGACCGTGGTGCAGCGACTCGAGATGGTGCGCCGGGTCTCGGTCGAGATCGAGCAGGACGTCCTCGAACTGGGGACCGACGGCCGGCAGCTGGCACTGCAGCTGGAGGAACTCGTCGGCGACAACGACGCCGTCCGGCAGCTGATGGTCCGCGACTACCTGGCCGGCAGCGAGCCGGCCTCGGCGACGGCGGTGGATAGCACCCTCGCCGCGCTCGACAAGCTCACCGACGTGGACCTGCTCGACCTCACGACGCTTGCCCGCGCGTTCGGGTACCCCGGGACGATCGAGGCCCTCGATGCGCCGATGAGTCCGCGCGGCTATCGCGTGCTCACCAGGGTTCCGCGGCTGCAGTTCATGCAGATCCACCGGCTGGTCTGCTCGTTCGGGACGCTACAGGGACTGCTGGCCGCAACTGCCGCGGACCTGCAGTCGGTGGACGGCATCGGCGGCCTGTGGGCCCGGCACATCCGGGAGGGCCTGTCGCGACTCGCGGAGGCGTCGATCAACGGGCCGTACGACTAGGCCGGTCCGTCGGGCCGGTGCCGTCGGCTCATGCGATGTTGAACGGCTCCGGGTTGCTCTTGAGGGAGCCCAGCTGCCCGACCACGGTGTATCCGCCGGGGGCCACCGGCTCGCGCGGCGCCGTGCAGCCCGGCGCCGACGTCTTCGCCGACCACTTGACGGTGAAGCGTGCCTGGCCGCCCGGCTCCAGCGTCCGGACCTCCGGCTCCGACGACGGGAAGCAGTCGACGTTGGACCACAGGCGGTTCGCGCCGTCGAGCGAGTACACGAGCACCTGCTGCAGGCCCGACCCGAGGTCGCGCTCGCACGCGTTGGTGCCGATGTTCGTGATGGCGATCGTGAAGCCCGGCTCGTCACCCGCCTTGTACTGCGGCTGGTCCGGGGTCACCTTGAGCGCGAGCGACTGGTCGGCGCAGTCCTTGGACGGGTTGGCCGACGTGGTGCTGCTCGCCGTCGTCGTGGAGGACGAGTCGGCACCCGAGGTTCCCGACGGATCCTCGGCCTGCGACGTCGTCGGCGCCTCGCTCGATTCCGTCAGCTCGGACGTGGCCGCGGCGGCGGTCGACTCGGAGTCGTCGTCACCGCCGCCGATGGACAGGACGATCCAGACGATCAGCGCGAGCACCACGACGGCGGCGCCGATGGCGAGCGCCCGCCGGCGCCAGTAGATCTCCGGGGGCAACGGTCCGTTCGGTTCAAGCACGACTCAACCGTAATTGGCCCCGGCCGGTACCCGCCTGAGCAGCCTCGGCGTGTCGCTCCCCCGAAGCTGCCGGACCATGCATTAAAGAAGTGCCGCCCCGGCTCCGCGCACACCGGCGGCCCCGGAGCCGATATCGCTCCGGGGCCGCTGTGACGGAGGTGTCAGTCGACGGACTCGCCGACGTCGCCGACGACGCTCTGCAGTTTGATGTCGCCCTCGGCGAGCTTGTAGGTGACGCCGACGATGGCGCACTTACCGGCCTCGACGGCCTCGGAGATGATCCGCGACCGCTGCATCAGCAGCGAGCCGGTCTCCACGACGTGACGGCCCTCGAGGTCGTCGACGGTGCTCAGGCCCTCGCGGCGCCCCATCAGGATCGACGGCGAGACGCGCTCGACGACGTCACGGATGAAGCCGGCCGGAATGGCACCGTTGTCGAGGGCGTCGAGTGTGGCCTTGACGGCGCCGCAGCTGTCGTGGCCGAACACGACGATCAGTGGGACATTGAGGACCGCGACGGCGTACTCGATGGATCCGAGGACGGCACTGTCGATCACGTGACCGGCCGTGCGGACGACGAACGTGTCGCCGAGGCCCTGGTCGAAGATGATCTCGGCGGCGACTCGGGAGTCACCGCAGCCGAAGATCACTGCGGTTGGATGCTGGGCGTCGACCAGCTTCGCACGGTCGGCAATACCCTGGCTCGGATGCAGCGGGGTACCACTGACGAAACGCTCGTTACCCTGCTTGAGGGCTTTCCAAGCGGAGATCGGGTTGGAATTGGGCATGGGGCAATTGTGCACCCTCCGCCGCCTGCCGTCTCGATTGGACCGATGACGAAAGCCCGGAGTGGTGAACGGAGAAGGATGAGGGATTCGGTGTCTTCGGGGTCTTCGGTGTCTTCCGGGTCGGTCGACGGCGCGGCGCTGCTGCGGTGGTACGACGAGCAGGCGCGGGACCTGCCGTGGCGCCGGGACGGCGTCACGGCCTGGCACATCCTGATGAGCGAGATCATGCTGCAGCAGACGCCGGTGGTCCGCGTCGCCCCGATCTGGGAGGAGTGGGTGCGCCGCTGGCCGGTGCCCTCGCTCATGGCGGCCTCGAGCCAGGCCGACGTCCTACGCGCGTGGGGCAAGCTCGGGTACCCGCGGCGGGCACTGCGCCTGCACGACTGCGCGGGCGTGCTGGCACGTGAGCACGACGACGTGGTCCCGGCCGACGTCGACGTACTGCTGAGCCTGCCCGGCATCGGCGACTACACCGCCCGCGCGGTTGCCTGCTTCGCGTACGGACAGCGGGTTCCCGTGGTGGACACCAACGTTCGACGCGTCGTGGCGCGTGCGGTGCACGGCCGGGCGGATCAGGGCAACCCGGCGGCCAAGCGCGACATGGCCGACGTCGACGCGTTGTTGCCCCGCTCCCGCGAACGGGCGGCACGGTTCTCCGCGGCGTTGATGGAGCTGGGAGCGACGATCTGCACCGCCCGCACCCCGGACTGCGCGAACTGCCCGCTGCCGCGCTGTGCGTGGGTGGAGGCCGGGCGCCCCGCGTACACCGGAGAACCCCGCAAGGTGCAGAAGTTCGCGGGCACCGACCGCCAGGTCCGCGGAAAGCTGATGGACGTACTGCGCGGCAGCGCGCACCCGGTCGAACGCGCCCAGCTGGACCTGGTGTGGCTCAGCGATCCCGGACAACGCGACCGCGCGCTGGACTCGCTGCTGGTGGACGGCTTGATCGAGCAGACCGAGGACGGGATGTTCGCGCTGGCCGGCGAGGGCAGTCGCTGACCACCGTCAGCGCAGCGACGTCAGGAACTCCTCCACCGCGGTCCGATACCGCTCGGGCTGGTCGTCGTGGACGAGGTGGCCGGCCTGCGCCACCCACACGTACCGGGCGTCGTGGCCGTCGAGCATGCGACGCATCTGCCCCTCGGGAGTGATCGTGAACTCGCCCTCGATGAGCAGCGCGGGCGCGCGGACGGCGTCCCACTGCGCCCAGAAATCGCGGGTGCCCCACTCCTCCGAGATGTCGCGGAACGTCTCGACGTCACCGTGCAGATACCAGCCGTCCGGGCGCCGCTCGAACGAATCGAGGAAGTAGCGGCCCGCAACCTCACCGAAGTACTCGAGCACGGAGTCCTCGGTGGGGAACGGCTGTGGCCACGCGGAAACCATTGCGGCCCAGTCCTGTGCGGTGCGTCCCCGGAAGTCCGGCGCCATGTCCTCGAGCACCAACGCGCGTACGCGATCGGGGTGCGACGCGGCGAAGCACCACGCGTGCAGCGCCCCCATCGAGTGCCCGATCACGGTGAGCGGCTCGTCCAGTCCGGCGACAGCAGCGGCGAGGTCGGCCACGAACAGCTCCGTCGTCGGCTCCCCGTCGATCGGCCGCCCGTGCCCGGCCGCGTCGAACGTGTAGACGTGGCCGTGTTCGCGCAACCACGACACGTGCCGCGACCACGTCCTGGCACTGCCCATGAGCCCGTGCAGGAGCAGTATCGGCCGCCCCGTCCCACCCTCGTCGTGCAACACGGATCCGACGGTAGCCGAACCCCCGGCGACTCGGGGAGAACCCGCGTGGGCCCGGAGTACCCTCGCGAGCATGGCAGTCGTGAAGATCAATGCAATCGAGGTACCCGAGGGTGCCGGACCCGAACTGGAGAAGCGGTTCGCGAACCGCGCGCACGCCGTGGAGAACTCCCCCGGGTTCCTCGGGTTCCAGCTGCTGCGTCCGGTCAAGGGCGAGGGCCGCTACTTCGTGGTGACGCAGTGGGAATCCGACGAGGCCTTCCAGGCGTGGGCGAGCGGGCCCGCCCGCGAGGCGCACGCCGGTGAGCGCGCGAAGCCCGTCGCGACCGGCGCCTCGCTGCTCGAGTTCGAGGTGGTCCTCGACGTGGCGGCGAAGCCCGAATCCTGATCCACCGCATCCGGTTCGACGACGAACCGAGCCGGTAACGGACAAATCGGTCACGGTGTCGATCATCCGATTGACACCGTGACTTCGGGATGCCAGAGTTCGCTCGACAGAGCGATGGATCGACGGTAATCCGGTGCCATTCCGGAGCGGTCGCGCCACTGTGATCGAGGGTCTGCCCTCGAAAGCCAGACACCCCGGCCATCGCATGGACCTAGCGGGACGCGTAATCCCCAGGAGGCACCGATGGCAATCGCCTATTCACCCGACAAGTCGGCCGATTCGGCCGCTGTCGCACTCATCGCGGCGGCAGTAGTGCTGCTCGCCATGCTCGCGCTCTACCTGGTCGGGTTCGACCAGGGCGCAATCTCCCGCAGCGGCATGTACATGCACGAATTGATGCACGACGGCCGACACCTGCTGGGCCTGCCGTGCCACTGAACACGCTGACGCCCGTCACCGAAAGCCTCAGGACCCTACTTCTGCGCGGACTACTGGCCGGCCTGATCGCCGGTCTGCTGGGCGGTGTCGTCGCATTCGCGCTCGGTGAGCCGCACGTGCAGGCCGCGATCGAGATCGAGGAATCCGCCGCACCGGCCGAACCGGACCACCACGTGGGCGAGACCGCTCCGCACGATCACAGTGCGGAAGCCGCTGAGCCGGAGGGACACTCCCACGGCGACGACGCCCTCGTCAGCCGTACCGGGCAACGTTTCGGCCTGTTCCTCGCGACGACGCTCGCCGGCCTGGCGCTGGGCGCGATCTTCGCGGTAGTCGTGCACTACGCACGCCGGTTCACCGCGATGGCGGGCACCCCCCTCGCCATCGCGGTGGCTGGATTCGGTTGGCTGGCAATCGAAGCCGTGCCGTTCTTCAAGTACCCCGCCAACCCGCCGGCGGTCGGCGACCCGGACACCATCAACGAGCGGACCCTGCTGTGGCTCGCCTCGGTGCTCCTCGGCTTGCTCGCCGTTGCGGCGGCCGTCTACGCGGGGCGTGCGCTGCGGGATCAGGACCTGGTGACGACCCGTGTCATCGGACAGGTTGCCGCGTTCCTCGCGGTGGTCACGATCGGCTACCTCGCCCTACCCGGAATCAACGAGGTCGGCGAGGACTTCCCCGCCACCCTGCTGTGGCAGTTCCGCATCTCGTCTCTCGCCACCCAGGCCACACTGTGGCTGGCACTCGGCCTGGCTTTCGCTTTCCTCACCGAACGCGGGGCCCGGCGGGCGGTCCGCTAGCTCAGACCGCGCACGAATCGTCGGCGCAGCCCTCGGCATCCCCGCCGGGGGCTGCACCGCTGTCCGCACCTTCGGTGTCGGCGTCCGCGACGGCCCGCCGCAGCAACTCCGTGAACACGTCCTGCGGCTGCGCCCCCGACACCGCGAGGCGGCGGTTCGCGACGAAGAACGGCACCCCTGAGACCCCGAGTTGCCCGGCCGCCGTGAGGTCGGCCCGCACCAGGTCGGCGCCGGCGTCGCCGGCGAGTGCGGCCGCCGCCTCGGCGGCGTCCATCCCGACGCTCGCCGCGAGGTCGGCCAGCACGTTCCGGTCGTCGATCACCTTCCCGTCGGTGAAGTGGGCCCGGAACAGCGCCTCCAGCAGCGCATCCCGGCGCTCCCCCGCGAGATGCAGCAAGCGGTGCGCGTCGAACGTGTTGGCGGCGATCACGGTGTCGAAGTCCATGACCAGCCCGTCGGCCGCCGCCGTCGCGGCGACGTGCTGGAACATCTGACGCACCTGGTCGGCGGGCATCCCCTTGAGCTCGACGAGCGCCTCGAGTTCGCCGCGGCGCGCGCCGACCGGGGTGTCCGGCGCGAGTTGGTACGACCTCCACACCACCGAGACCCGATCCCGATCCTCGAACCGGTCGAGGGCCGCCGTGAAGCGGCGCTTACCGATGTAGCACCAGGGGCAGGCGACGTCCGACCACACCTCGATCAGGGCGGTCGGCGCAGCGGGCTCGTTCTCGGCGGGCTCGGCGCCGACATTGCTCTCGATGGTCACGACGCATTCGAACACACGGCGGACGCGACTTGTTCCGCGCCCGCCGCCGACCGGTCAGCGCCGCGCCAGTTCCTCCCTCAGGACGCGCTTGAGCACCTTGCCGGTGCTGCTGCGGGGCAACCCCGCGGACCCCTTTGCAATCACCAGGCGCTGCGGCGTCTCCCCGGGATCGATACCGCGATCCACCAGGAACTGCCCGATCTCCTCGAGACTGATGGCGGCGCCGGGCCGGCACGCCACGACGGCGACCACCTGCTCACCCAGCCGACCGTCGGGGCAGCCGATCACCGCAGCCTCCGAGACGGCCGGATGCTCGGCGATCATCGTCTCGAGATCGACCGACCCGATCCGCACGCCGCCCCGCCGGATGATGTCCGACGCCCGGTCGACGAAGCGCAGATAGGCGTCGTCGGGGCCGTCGATCACGAACAGATCGCCGGTCATCAGGAAACCGTCCGCATCGAACGGGTCGCGGTCGCGCGCCGGGTTGAGATACCCGGAGAACACCGTCGGCCCCTTGACGCGTAGTTCGCCGAGCACACCGGGATCGACGATCTCGGCACCGGTCTGCTGATCGACCAGCTTGAGCACGGTGCCCCGCCCGTGACCGGAACGCGGGTACAGCATCGCGTGCGGCCGATCGTCCGAGCGGGCGTCGGGGTCGGACCGCAGCGTGACACCTTCGATGGTGCCGAAGAAGTTCACCAGTTCCACGCCGTACCGCTCCCGCCAGCGCTGCACGGTCTGCGGGTCCAGCGGCCCCGCGCCCACCCCGATCCGGGTGAGGGTGGACAGGTCGACGGACGGCCCCTCCATGACGTCGACGGCGGCCAGCATCGACGGGCGTCCGGCCGTGTACGTGACCTTCTCCTCGGCGATCTGCCGCACGAACACGTCCAAACGGAACGGCTGATGCTGCACCAGAACACATCCCGTGGACAGCCAGGGCAGCATCGTCCCGATGATCCCCGCCGACGTCATCATCGGGAACGGGTTGAGGATCACGTCGTCGGCGGTGAGGCCCGCCGCCTCGACGACACCACGCGCGTGGGCGAGGGACTCGCAGTGCGCGTGTGGAACGCCCTTGGGCCGCCCCTCGGTGCCGGACGTCCAGCAGATCGCGATGCAGTCGTCCGCCGCGGGACTGTCGGCCGCGACGTGCGCCGCAACCTCTGCGATGTCCGCGGCGGTGGCGACGCCGTGGCCTATCCGGACGACACCGTCCGGCACGCCGACGCCGTACGAGAGAACGGTCCGCAGCGTCGGGATCTGCGTTCGCACCGAGATCACCCGTTCGGCAACGTGATTGGAGCCGATCCGAGCCGCGGTGACGAAGGCGCTCACACACGATTCGTTGCACACCTCGACGATCTCGGGTTCGGTCGAGTGAACGGCGAGCAGCGAGACGATCGCCCCGATCCGCCAGACGGCCAGCACGACGGCGATCTGCTCGACGGTGTTGGGCAGCTGGACACCGACGACCTCACCGGCACGGACCTCGGCGCGCAACAGCATCGCCGCGAGCCGATCGACCTCGGCGTCCAACTCGGCCCAGGTGACCCGGCCGGGGACCCCGTCCACGTACTCGGACTTGTCCACCGGGTCGACGACCGCGAGCTGACTGCCTCGATCTCGCACCCTTTCGGCCAGTAACTGCTGGACGGTGTCCTGAGTCCAGACACCGGACTTGGTGTATTCGTCGATGCGGATCTGAGGGTGAATCTTCAGGCTCCCCATGTGCCCTCCCTGGTCTCACGATCCGACGTCCCCGACAGCCGTCACTCCACTGGATGTGTGATCTATGTCACTAGATTTATCACGGTCGGGTTACTTGCGCGAGTCGCAGACCATCGGATAGGGCACGACCTGCGGAAATCAGACGAATCCCACGAAGTAGGGCAAGTGTCCAGGTCAGACGACCAGGCCTGCTCGGTAGGCCTGCAGGGCGGCCTCGACACGATTGCGCACACCGAGCTTCTCGAAGATCGCCGATACGTGCGACTTCACCGTGGTCTCGCCGAGGAACAGCCGGCGGCCGATGTCCGCGTTCGATTCACCTTCGGCGAGCACGGTCAGGACTTCCCGCTCCCGCTCGGTGAGCCTGCTCAGATCGGGGCGTACCACCGGCGTCGAACCAGCCGTCCCTTCGCTCTCGGACACTATGCGCCGCAGGGCCTCCGGGCTGAAAAGCGTGTTTCCCGACGCCACCACACGGACCGACTGATGGAAGGTGAGCGGGGCCTCGTCCTTGCTCAGGAAGCTGTGCGCACCGGCCGCGACGGCCTGCACGACGAGGTCGTCCACGTCCATCGCGGTCATCGCGATCACCTTCGGCGGCGACTCCAGCTCCATCAGGCTGCGCGTCGCCTCGAGACCGCCTGTCCGGCGCATCTTCAGGTCCATCAGCACCACGTGCGGCTGCAGCGACGCCACCGCGGCAGGCACCTCGTCGCCGTCACTCACACACCCCACCACCACGATGTCCTGTGCAGGCTCGAGAATGTCCGCTACCCCCCGTCGAACGAACGGATCGTCGTCGACGATCAGAACCGTAATTCCCCCAAGGTCTTCCATAGTGTGGACAGATTAGCGGCCGACACCGACATTTCCGGCCGATCAAGCAGTCCAGGGAACCCAGCAACTCACCACGAACTCCGATCCGATACGCCCGGCCTCGAAGGACCCCCCGATCTCCCGCGCCTGCTCCGCCAGCCCGCGCAACCCGGTCCTCGATCCGACTCCGACTTCGGTGACACTGTTGCTCAACGCGTTCCGGACCAGGATCCGGATCCCGCGCTCGGGTGCACCTTCGAGGGAGATCGCGACGATCTGGTCGGACGCGTGCTTCTGGGCATTGGTCAACGACTCCTGCACCACGCGGAAACAGACGTGCCCCGACAACACACCCACGTCACCCGGTGCGAGGTCGGTGGCCAGTGTGCAGTGCATGCCGGCGGCACGGGCCGCCTGCACCAACTGGGGCACCGCGTCGATTCCCTGGTGCCGGGCCGACTGCTGGGGACCACCGGTGCCGCGCAGGACCCCCACGATGCTCTTGAGATCGTCGAGCGACTCGTGGGCGGTGGCTCGGATCTGTGCCGCCGAGTTGACGACCTTCTCCGGATCGTCGGCAGCATTGACCTGCAGGGCTCCCGCGAACAGCGAGATGCGGCTCAGACCGGCGGCCAGCGTGTCGTGCATGTCCCGAGCGATCCGGGTCCGTTCCTCGGCCCGGATCATCTCGTCGCGCATCACGTCGCTGCGTTCGGTCGCCGCGTCTCGCACCTGTTCCGCCTCCACCAGCGCGCTCCGCGTACGAACCACGGTCGCCGACGCCAGAACCAGGGCGACGACGATCGCCGCGACCAGCAGCGGGATCCACGCCGCGACGACGTACTGGGGCATCGGGCTGCCGTCCTCGGGCTTCTCCGAGGCCATCGTGAGAACCGAGTACTCACGCAGGCGATGCGCGTCGTACAGCAGGGACACCGCGCACGCCACCCAGACCGCGACCGCCGCACCGGCCAACCGGTATCCGCGTGCAACCCCGGCTACTGCGAAGAGCGCGACGAGAGCGGCGGTGGCATCGGTCTCGAACACGATCGGGCCGACCAGCGCGATCGCCAGCACCAGCCAGGGACGCTCGTGCCGCCACACCAGTGCCGCCGCGGCGACGAGGTTGAGGACGAGTCCCACCCCGTGGTTCCACGCCGGCGTGTTCGCCGACATCGACGCGAGCCCGACGGTCATGAGCGAGCAGAACGCACTGAACGACACCGCGAGCACGGTCCACACTCGACGCCGGATCCGCACGGCTCTCTCGGGATTCACGAGGAGGACGGTACGCAATTCGACCGACACCGCGGCATCCGACGGAGGTCGGATCGTCGCAGGCGCGAACAGTACGAAATGAGGAGACGATCGGTCCGTGAGGAGGAAGACGCCGACGGCACCACTGCGATGTGCTCGTCACAGCACGACGCGCGCCGCCACCCGACTGCGCGCCACGAACATCGAAAGGAAGCTCGGTGAGCGCTCCGCAGCAGTTCCCGCATCCGCAGCAGCCCGGCTACACGCCTCCCCCACCCGCGAAGAAGAACTGGTTCGGCCGACACAAGGTACTGACCTCGCTCGGCGTCGCCGTCGTCGCGATCATCGCGATCGTCGCGGCCACCGGAGGATCGGGCGACGGCCCCACTCGGGAAGCCCGCGAGGCCGGCGCCGCCGTCGAACGACCGTCGGATGCCCGGATCGGAACCCCTGTCCGCGACGGCAAGTTCGAGTTCGTCGTGCACGGGGTGGAAGCCGGAGTTCCCACGGTCGGGACGAACGAGTACCTCACCGAGAAGGCGCAGGGGCAGTTCGTCCTCGTACGGATGACCGTCCGCAACATCGGCGATCGGGAGCAGAGCTTCACCACCTCGGCACAGAAGATGGTCGACGCACAGGGACGGCAGTATTCGGTCGACGACATGGCGACCTTCACCCTCGACCAGGGTGTGCCGTTCGAACAGATCAATCCCGGCAACTCCGTGGACGCCACGATCGTGTTCGACGTGCCCGCCGGAACCGTCCCCGCAGTGCTCGAAGTACACGATTCAGTCTTCTCGGGCGGTGAATCGATTCTGCTGCAGTAGTTGTCGGCAGGTCCCGTGCTCGGCGGGGTTCGGCGTCGAGGGGTCGCCGAGCCCCGCCACTCTCACGGTGTCCGGTCCGTCCCCGCGGTTGTGCGATCAGCACAACCGCGTGCAGGCGTGGAACCGTCGCGTGTAGCGTCGGAACTGCCCTCGATCCGACGCCGAAGAGCAGGCCACTCGACCCCCGTCGGCTCGTCGTCGGGCAAGACTGCACGCCGCCTTCGGATCCTGATCCGCCGGGCCGCTCGCACGGTTGGGCCTCGGTGCCGGATCCGCCCCTCTCTCCCACCCGCTCCGGGGCGCACCCCAGGAGGAAACATGACTCTCGTCCACAGTCCCGACAGGGCAATCGAATCGCTCGGAATCGCGCTCGTCGCGGTCGGCGTCGTGCTCCTCGCCCTGCTCACCCTCTACCTGGTCGGATTCGATCAGGGCGCGATCTCGCGCAGCGGAATGTACATGCACGAACTGATGCACGACGGCCGGCACCTCCTGGGGCTCCCATGCCACTAGCAGGATCGCTGCGAAGTCTGCTGCTCCGCGGCCTGCTCGCGGGACTGATCGCCGGCGTGCTGACCGGTGCCGTGGCCTTCGCACTCGGCGAACCACACGTCGCCGCGGCGATCGCCATCGAGGAGTCGGCTCCCGCCGCCGACGCCGCAGGATCACACGACCACGAAGCCGGGACGGCGACACACTCGCACGGTGACGATGCGCTCGTCTCACGGGACGGCCAGCGCGCGGGATTGTTCCTGGCGACCACTCTCGCCGGTATCGCGATCGGCGCGATATTCGGAGTCGTCACCCACTACGCGAGACGGTTCACCACCGTGGCGGGTCCGCTGCTGGCACTCGGTCTGGCCGCAGGAGGTTGGCTCGCGGTCGAGGCGGTGCCGTTCTTCAAGTACCCGGCGAACCCACCCGCGGTAGGCGACCCGGAGACGATCGACCAGCGCACCTGGCTGTGGTTGGCGGCGCTCGCGCTCGGACTGCTCGCAGTCAGCGCGACGGTGTACACGGCGAAGATCCTTGTCTCCCAGAGGTACTGGACGATCAGGGTCGGCGCCTCGATCCTCACGTTCCTGGTGATCGTGACGGTCGGCTACCTCCTGCTGCCGGGTGTGAACGAGGTGGGAGACGACTTCCCCGCAACTTTGCTGTGGGAGTTCCGGATCTCGTCGCTGGCGACCCAGGCGACATTGTGGCTGTGCCTCGGCCTCACCTTCGCATTCCTCACCGAACGCGCACAGCGCAGGGCGACGCACGGGCCGGTTCCCACTGCCGTGTACGACGCGACGACGACCGGCACAGCGCGACCGTAGGAGGGGCACTGGCGAGGTTTCGAAAACGACCGCACAAGCACCCCGAACCCACATGGAAGGGAGACCTCCATGACCACCGAAAACCAAGCCCGATTCCAGACGCTCACCGATGGTCTGGCCAAGATCGCACCAGCGGAGCACGACGTCCAGGATTCGCCGTACACGATCTCCAACGCACGGTACGACGTCCTGCGGCACGTCCTCCACGACGTCGGCGGGCAGCCCGCGCTCTCGGTCCCGTACCTGGAGAAGGGCGAAGAGTCGTGGGAGTTGAACACCTACGTCACCTGCGAGTGCCTGGCCTGGCGGGGCTCGTGGAATGCGGAGATGCGTCGGCGGGCCGAGGTCGATCTCGGCGAGACGCAGTACTTCGGCTATCCGTACTACGCCCGATGGCTCACCGTGGCGGCCAAGGTGATGGTCGACAAGGGCCTCATCCCCCTCGACGAACTCTGCGACCGCGTCGACCAAGTGCGCGCCCGGCTTCAGGAGGAACGGAAATGACCCCCAAGTTCAAGGTGGGCGACCGCGTGGTCGTGAAGGACCAGACGAGCCTGTTCCACACCCGCACACAGGCGTTCGTGCGCAATCAGGAAGGGACCGTCGTCGAACACCGCCCCGAGTGGGTGATACCGGAGGACGAGGCGTTCGACAAGCTCGAGACCGGACGCAAGGAACCCTTCTACGTCGTCCGCTTCAAGCAGACCGATCTGTGGCCCCGCTACACCGGGTTCCCCGTCGACACACTCGAGACCGAGTGCGCAGAAGGTTGGCTTCGGCCTGCCGGGACGAACGAGTGAGGAGGAGAAGTGAGCGATCCACACAAGCCCATCCAGGCCTCCGAGGAGATCAGTGAGTTCGAGGTCCTCGAGCTCGCCCTGCGCGAGCTCGCCATCGAGAAGGGACTCTTCTCGGCCGAGGACCACCGCCGATTCTCCGAGTGGGCCGAATCCATCGGGCCGTCAGGCGGCTCCAAGCTGGTAGCCAAGGCCTGGACCGACCCCGAGTTCAAGAAGCGACTGCTCGAGAACGGCACCGAGACGTGCAAGGAGGTGGGTATCGACTGGCGTGACCCGACCGGCAGCGGCACACCGAGCGACTACACGTTCTTCTACGTTCTCGAGAACACCCCCGAGGTGCACAACGTGATCGTGTGCACCCTGTGCTCGTGCTATCCGCGGCCCGTGCTCGGCATGTCGCCGGACTGGTACCGGACGCCGAACTACCGGCGTCGCATGGTCCGCCGTCCCCGCGAGGTACTCGCCGAGTTCGGCCTGCACTTCCCGTCGAATGTCGAAGTGCGCGTGCACGACTCCAACCAGAAGTCCCGGTTCATGGTGATGCCGATGCGACCCGAGGGCACCGAGGGCTGGACGGAGGAACAACTCCAGAAGATCGTCACCCGCGACACGATGATCGGCGTGGCACTGCCCACGGCGGACTGGGACGCATCGAAGGCACCGTCGGCAGGAGGCGGCCGATGACCGCAACCCAGGGCTACGAGGTCATTCTGCGAACACTGCAACCGGGGAACGAACGAGCCGGCGACCTCGACGACACCGACCGCAAGCCCGATCCCTGGGAGTCGGCGATGCAGGCCACCTGCGAGTGCCTGTCGTGGCGCGGATCGTGGGACAACCTCGAACGCCGCCACACCGAGGACGAACTCGGCGAAACCATCTACAGCCAGTTCCCGGTGCACTCGCGGTCGGCCATCACCACCGCGCATACCTTCCTCGATCGCGGCATCGTCAGCCAGGACGAACTACGCGCGAAGATGGAACAGATCCGGGCGAGGCTCGAACGCACCTGAGAATCGGGAACCTTTCCGCCCCAGTACGTTCGAGCGCTCACAACCAGGGGGCTACTCGAGCGCGGCGTCCAGCGTGATGGCGACGCCGGTCAGAGCCTTGCTCACCGGGCAGGACTCCTTGGCGGCCTGGGCGACGCGGGCGAACCCCGCAGCGTCCAGGCCGTCGACCTCTGCGCGCACCGTGAGTACGATGCCGGTCAGTTTGAATCCGGGGTCGTCCGGCCCGAGCGAGACGTCGGCGCGGATGTCCAGGCTCTGCGGGGTACCGCCCGCCTCCCCGATCAACGCCGACAACTGCATCGCATAGCAGGACGAGTGCGCCGCCGCGATCAGCTCCTCGGGACTGGTCGTACCCCCGGCATCGTCCGCTGCCCGCTTCGGAAACGACACTTCGAACGTGCCGACTCCCGAACTGGTGAGTTCCACTTGACCCGAACCCTTTTCGAGTGTCCCGTTCCAGGCGGTACGTGCGGTGCGTGTGGGCATGTGCAGATCCCCTCTCGTCGGTAGGTCCACGTCCTCCTCGCAAACTACCCCCTATCGTGTACTTGCATGGGACAGCTGGAGAAGGTCGGGCTACGCCGCGAATCGCTCGGCTTCGCGATCGGCTCGATCCTGTTCGCAGTGGGCGCGCTCCCGGGCTACGCGACGAGGGTGGGCAGCGAGGCCGACAACCTCACGTACTTCGTGGGCTCTCTGTTCTTCACCGTTGCCGCCTTCATCCAACTCCGGCTGAGCGGACGCCTGATTCCCACCGCCTCGACATCACGGGTGGACCGGTACGACTGGTGGTCGGCCTTCGTGCAGTTCGTCGGCACCCTGCTGTTCAACGTCAGCACCGGCGCCGCCCTCGTACACAGCCTGACCCTGCCCGAGCACCGCGAATTCGTCTGGCAACCGGACGTGTTCGGTTCGCTGTGTTTCCTCGTGGCCTCAGCGCTCGCCGTCGTCGCCACCACGGACGTCGACGGGCTGTGGGATCCGCACGCGCGGAACTGGGGCAGCACGTGGCTCGGCGCGATCGGCTCGGTCGCCTTCGGGGTGTCCGCGGCGGGCGCCCTGCTCGTCCCCGGAACGCATCGGCCGGAGAGCGCGACGGCCGCGAACCTCGGCACACTGATCGGGGCGCTGTGTTTCCTGGCCGCGGCACTGTTGATGCGGCCGTCGTCGCCCCGGGTGGCGACGGGCGCCGGGGACTGACGGAGCTCAGGACCGCGACTCGGCGCGCTCGGCTGCCGCCCGGTCGATCTCGCGATAGCGCTCGAGCAGTTCCCGCTCCCCGTCGCGGCGCGGGTAGGCGAAGAAGACCAGCGCTGCGCCGACCAGGACGATCACGATGGCCGCGACGTATGCCCGGGAGTCCCCGTCGAGGAACGCTGCGCGGGCGGCAGCGGTGATCGCGTCCGCGTACTGCGGGTACCGCTCCGCCACGTTCTCGGCGCCGGCGAAGGACTTCTCGAGCGCCGCCTGGGTCTGGTCACCGACGTCACCGGACTGCGGGGCGGCGGCGATCGCGGCGGCGAAGGACGCCGCGTACCCGGCGGTGAGCAGCGCGCCGAGCACCGACTGCACGATGGCTCCGCCCAGGTCGCGCTGCAGGTCCGCGGTGCCCGACGCCATTCCCGCCCGCCACACCGGCACCGACCCGGTCAGCGAATGCGAGGCGGGCGTACCAGCCAGACCCACACCCGCTCCGAGCAACATGTAGCCGAGCGCGATCTTCCAGTACTGCGCGTCCTCCTTCCACAACAACAGCGCCACCAGCAGTCCCAGGACGATCGCCGCGTACCCCAGCAGCAACGTGAATCTGGCACCGTGCGACTCGACGAGCTTCGCGGACTGCGGGGCGACCACCACCATGACGGCTGCGGCGGGCAGACCGGCCGATCCTGCCGCCAACGTCGAGTACCCGAGCACGTTCTGCATGAACTGCTGTCCGATGAACAAGGTCCCCATGAGCGTTCCGAAGACGACTATGCCCGCGACCGCCGCGACCCAGAAGATGCGGCGGCGAGCCACCCGCAGGTCGAAGAGAGGGAACCTCGCGCGTAGCTGCCGGACGGCGAAGGCCACCCCGGCGGCCAGAGCCACCGACAACATCGACAGTGCCGTCGTACGCATTCCGGCGACGGGGGCGAAGTTGATTCCCAGCACCAGCGCCGCCACCAGGATCACCGAGACGATGCCGCCGAGATGATCGACCGGGTCGGCGGACTCGTTGACGTGGCTCGGCACGAACACCACCGCCGCGCCCAGCGCCACCAGCGCCAACGGGACCGTCACCAGGAACACCGAGCCCCACTCGAACGACTTCAGCAGGGCCCCGGACACGAGCGGGCCGAGCGACGAGATACCGCCACCGATCGCGGACCACAACGCGATCGCCTTCGTCCGTCCCGGCCCCGACCAGAGCGCGGTGATCAACGCGAGAGTGGTCGGGAAGGCCATGCCGGCCGCGACGCCACCGAGCAGTCGGGCGACGATCAACACCTCGACGGTCGGCGCCGTCGAGGCGATGACGGATGCCGGCACGGACAGCGCCATCCCCAGTACCAGCATCATCTTGCGCCCGTACCGGTCGCCGAGTGCTCCGAGGTAGAGCACCGAACCTGCAAGTCCTACCGAGTAGCCGACGGCAATCAGGTTGAGCTGCGTCTGGCTCGCGTCGAACGCCTTGCCGATGTCCGGCAACGCGACATTCGCGACCGCCAGGTTCAGGTTCGCCACAGCGGCGACGAGGATCAGCGCCGCCAGGACGAGTGGGGCCCGAGCGGGACGAGTCCCCGCCGCTGCGGATGTCATCCGGCCAGTCCACACCATCCCGACCGGTGCGTGGCCCGAAATGCCGATGCTGCGCCGGCGAGCCCCGGATCTGGCATAGCGTGCTGCCCATGACCGTCGACACCGACCTCCCGGCGCTCGCCGAGAGCACGGCCCGAATCGTCGCGCTCGCGCACGCCGCGCACAGGCGCCATCTCCGGCACCGCGGACGAGGACCGATCCTGATCGGCATCGACGGACCATCCGGCGGCGGCAAGTCGACGCTTGCCGCGCGGGTCGCCGCGGCGCTGGACGACGCCCCGACAGTTCGCATGGACGACCTGTACCCCGGCTGGGACGGCCTCGCCGCCGCGGTTCCGCGGTTGGTCCGACAAGTCCTCTCCCCGGCCCGGCACGGCCGGATCCCGCGGTACCGCCGGTACGACTGGCACCGCGGCGACTACGCGGAGTGGCGTGCCGTCCGCCGTCACCGGTACCTCGTCGTCGAGGGCGCCGGGTCGACGTGCGGCGTCGCCCGGGAGTACTTCGCGGTCCGGGTTTTCGTCGACGCCCACCCGGACGACCGGATGCGTCGGGCACTGGAACGGGACGGCGAGATATTCCGCCCGCACTGGGACCGGTGGGCGCGGCAGGAATCGGCGCTGTTCGGACCGGACCGCACCCGGCGCGCCGCCCACGTCACGGTGTCGACGAGCTCTGCCCTCACCGGAACCGAGATTCGGACTCAGGCCTCGTGACACGACGACGCCCCGCGAGCTTTCGCTCGCGGGGCGTCGCTTTACGTGAACCTACTCGGCCGAACCGCCCTCGGAGGGGGTGGAGTCACCGGCACCGGCCAGCGCCTCGGCAGGCGAGTCCGGAACCTTGACCGGCTTCGGGGATCCGTGGAACGTGAACTTCGCGTTCTCGCCGGCGCCCTCGCCGTCCCAGCCCTCGACGTCGACCAGGACGATCTGGCCCGGGCCCAGTTCGTTGAAGAGGATCTTCTCCGACAGCTGGTCCTCGATCTCGCGCTGGATGGTGCGACGCAGCGGTCGCGCACCCAGGACGGGATCGAAGCCGCGCTTCGCGAGCAGCGACTTGGCCTGCTCGGTCAGCTCGATGTCCATGTCCTTGTTCTTCAGCTGCGCCTCGACGCGACCGATCATCAGGTCCACCATCTGGATGATCTCGTTCTGCGAGAGCTGGTGGAAGACGATGATGTCGTCGATACGGTTGAGGAACTCGGGGCGGAAGTGCTTCTTGAGCTCGTCGTGAACCTTGAGCTTCATGCGCTCGTAGTTCGACTCGCTGCCCGTTCCCGCCGAGAAGCCCAGACCCACGGCCTTGGAGATGTCCGAGGTACCGAGGTTCGAGGTGAAGATCAGCACGGTGTTCTTGAAGTCGACCGTACGACCCTGACCGTCGGTGAGACGGCCGTCCTCGAGCACCTGCAGGAGGGTGTTGTAGATCTCCTGGTGTGCCTTCTCGATCTCGTCGAACAGGACCACCGAGAACGGCTTGCGGCGCACCTTCTCGGTGAGCTGGCCGCCCTCTTCGTAGCCGACGTAGCCGGGAGGGGCACCGAACAGACGCGACGCGGTGAACCGGTCGTGGAACTCGCCCATGTCGATCTGGATGAGGGCATCGTCCTCGCCGAACAGGAAGTTCGCGAGCGCCTTGGACAGCTCGGTCTTACCGACACCGGACGGGCCGGCGAAGATGAACGAGCCCGACGGACGCTTCGGATCCTTCAGGCCGGCGCGGGTACGACGGATCGCCTTGGAGACGGCCTTGACGGCGTCCTCCTGGCCGATGATCCGCTTGTGCAGCTCCTCCTCCATACGGAGCAGACGCGTGGTCTCCTCCTCGGTGAGCTTGAAGACCGGGATGCCGGTCCAGTTGCCCAGCACCTCGGCGATCTGCTCGTCGTCGACCTCGGCGATGACATCCAGATCACCCGAACGCCACTGCTTCTCCCGCTCGGCACGCTGCGCGACGAGGGTCTTCTCCTTGTCGCGGAGGTTCGCGGCCTTCTCGAAGTCCTGCGCGTCGATCGCGGACTCCTTCTCGCGGCGGGCGTCGGCGATCTTGTCGTCGAACTCGCGCAGGTCCGGCGGTGCGGTCATCCGGCGGATGCGCATTCGGGCGCCGGCCTCGTCGATGAGGTCGATGGCCTTGTCCGGCAGGAAGCGGTCGTTGATGTAGCGGTCGGCCAGGGTGGCCGCCGCGACCAGCGCGCTGTCGGTGATCGAGACGCGGTGGTGCGCCTCGTAGCGGTCGCGCAGACCCTTGAGGATCTCGATGGTGTGCTCGACCGTCGGCTCACCGACCTGCACCGGCTGGAACCGGCGCTCGAGGGCGGCATCCTTCTCGATGTACTTGCGGTACTCGTCGAGGGTGGTGGCACCGATGGTCTGCAGCTCACCGCGGGCCAGCTTCGGCTTGAGGATCGAGGCCGCGTCGATAGCGCCCTCGGCCGCGCCCGCACCGACCAGCGTGTGCAGCTCGTCGATGAACAGGATGATGTCGCCGCGGGTGTTGATCTCCTTGAGGACCTTCTTCAGGCGCTCCTCGAAGTCACCGCGGTAGCGGCTGCCGGCAACCAGCGAACCCAGGTCCAGCGTGTACAGCTGCTTGTCCTTGAGGGTCTCCGGGACCTCGCCGTTGACGATGGCCTGCGCGAGGCCCTCGACGACCGCGGTCTTGCCGACGCCCGGCTCACCGATCAGGACAGGGTTGTTCTTGGTACGGCGGCTCAGCACCTGCATGACGCGCTCGATCTCCTTCGAGCGGCCGATGACGGGGTCGAGCTTGCCTTCCAGGGCGGCCTGGGTGAGGTTGCGGCCGAACTGGTCGAGGACCAGCGACGTCGACGGGGTACCCGCCTCGCCGCGGCTGCCGCCGGCCTCGGCCGGCTCCTTGCCCTGGTAACCCGACAGCAGCTGGATGACCTGCTGGCGGACACGGTTGAGGTCGGCACCCAGCTTCACGAGGACCTGGGCGGCGACGCCCTCACCCTCGCGGATCAGGCCGAGCAGGATGTGCTCGGTGCCGATGTAGTTGTGGCCGAGCTGCAGCGCCTCACGGAGGCTGAGCTCGAGGACCTTCTTGGCACGCGGAGTGAAGGGGATGTGTCCGGACGGGGCCTGCTGACCCTGGCCGATGATCTCCTCTACCTGGCTGCGGACACCTTCGAGGGAGATACCCAACGACTCCAGCGACTTCGCCGCCACGCCTTCACCCTCGTGGATGAGACCCAGCAGGATGTGTTCCGTGCCGATGTAGTTGTGGTTGAGCATCCTGGCTTCTTCTTGAGCCAGGACGACGACGCGCCGCGCGCGATCGGTGAACCTCTCGAACATCGCTCTCCCTCACACTCTCCGGCAATCAGTTCCGAGACCTGCGTCTCGGTCCTCCCGCCGCGTTTCGCTCCGGCACAACAGGCTGACGGCCTCCGGAACCGACGAAGGTTCCACGACCCCACCTCATACTCTAGTGGGCTGCCTTGCGACCTGCCGCTCCTCCACCCGTCAAACGTGCGGAGCGGACCTGCATAAAGTTCTCAACGCCGCAGGTCGCGGAAACGTTTCCCGGACGCTGTACGCCTGAAGCGAACATCACCGCACTCGGTCACCGCCGCAGATCCCACACGCTGTCCAGCGACCCCAGCTTGTGCGGGTTCCGGATCGCGTAGACGCGGGTGATGCGGCCGTCCTCGACGACCACGCTCACCGCGGTGGCCTCGCCGTCGACGTCGATTCGGATGCCGGGCATCCCGTTGAGCCAGGTCGTGGTCGTCGCGAAACCCGGCAGCGATGCCGCCTTGGACAGGAAGACCGCCACCCGGCGGGCGCCGACGATGGGCTTGCGCGCCGCCGTCGCGATGCCGCCGCCGTCGGCGACCACCACGACGTCCGGAGCGAGCACGTCGACCAGCGCCTGCACATCACCGGTGGAGACGGCGGCCAGGAATTTCTCGACCACCGCCTGCTGCTGGGCTCGGTCGACCTGCATCCGCGGTCGGCGTGCCCCGACGTGCTCGCGCGCCGGGTGCGCGATCTGCCGCACGGAGGCCGGCCTCCGGCCCACCGCTTCCGCGATCTCCGCGTACGGCATCTCGAAGACCTCGTGCAGCACGAACACCGCCCGTTCGACCGGCCCGAGGGTCTCGAGAACCGTCAGCATCGCGATCGACACGTTCTCGGCCAGCTCGACGTCGTCCGCGACGTCGGGGGTGGTCCGGTTGTGCCAGGTCACTTCCACCGGTTCGGCCACGTCGCCGAGCATCCTGCGCGACATGCGCTTGACCACCGCGCCGCAGATTCCGGTCAACTCGGCCCGGGGGATCCGGGTTCTGCTGGTCATGATTCCTCCTCCGCTCGTGTGCACTCGGATCACGTGCACTCGGCATGGAGACACCGGCCGGAGGGAAGGTGTGACACAGCCTTCGAACTCTCCGCCCCTCAGTCGACCGGACTCGTAGTGGGCACCCGGTCGGCTCCACGCCGCACCACCGTCATCGGCCGGCGCTCCACCCGGGGGCCCGAGGGGATCACGCGTTCGAGTGTCCGATGCAGCGCCCACGCGATCGGGACGGAGAACGCGACGGTGACGACGAATACGCCGACCGTCGAGCCCTGGAACGTCCGGTAGCCGAGCATGTCGACGACGAATTCCATGACGACGAGATGCACCAGGAACATCTCGTAGGAGATCTCCCCGAGCCACACCATCGGGCCCGACGAGCACAGCCGCCCCAGCGGGCCGGGGCGATCGCCGATCACGAGTGGCGCCATCAGCGCCGTCGCGAACAGCAGGTACAGCATGGATTTGCTGATCGCCTCGGTCGCGTTCGACGGCACGATGGTCGCCTCCCCGGCCAGCGGGGTGCACGCGAGCAGCAGGAAGTAGAGCGCGAGCAAACCCGTTCCGTACGGGTTGCAGCGCCTGATCGTCACCGACGCCAGCGCGAGCAGCATTCCGCCCGCGAACCATGCTACGAATCCGGGCAGCCACAGCCGGGCGGTGAACGTGATGTCGGTGCCGTGGGTGATCGACGTCCACAGCGGAGAGACCGCGACGAGGGCGAGCAGTGCGATCGCGAGGCGCATGGGGTGCCACTCCCGCCGGCAGACGACGACCACCAGCAGCCAGCCGATCACCGGTAACAGCAGGTAGAACGTGACCTCGACCGCGAGACTCCACATCTGGGTGAGACCGGTGTGCAGATGGCCCGGACCGTAGATCTGGGTGAGCGTCATGTTCCGCAGGAAGCCCGACCAGCCCAGCCCGGTCTCGCCAGCGTCGTCCCGGAACAGGTAGATCGCGTACGTCGCGGCGACGGTGATCCAGTACGCCGGCAGGATGCGGCGGGCGCGATGCCACAGGTACGTCCGCGTCGACGGCAAGGCGCGCTCCCCCGCCGCGGTCAGCAGCCATGGCCGGAACAGCAGGAATCCGGAGAGAACGAAGAAGATCGCGACCCCGATCTCGAGCCTCGAGAACGCGCCACCGGCCAGATCGGGGGTGTACCGGCCGGTCCAGAACGCCGCGTGGGCGCCGACGACCAGCAGTGCCGCGACGGCCCGCAGGCCCGTCAGCGACCGAATGTAGCCCGCCTCGCTCACGACCCGGCCTTCGGTGCGCCGACGACGGAACCGACCGGTCCCGCGCCCACACACAGTTCCAGTCCGGGCGTCTCCGGTGTGAGCCGTAGCCCCTCGCCGGCGCCGTACAGCCGCACGAAGACCTGGTTCAGTCCGGCCTCGACGGGAACCGTCACCGTGTCGTCGCTGCGATCGAGACCGACCGCGACCACACCGTCCGCGCTCGCGAAGTAGTTCAGCTGCGCCGTCCACTCCCAGTCGATCAGCGGACCGTCGAGCGGCAAGATCGCACCGCCTCCCTCCACCCGGTACCCGCAGCCCGGTTCGGGGCCCTGGCCGAGATTCCGGGTCGGCGTCACCGCGGCGGGGATCAGGCGTCCGGAGTCGTCGAGCAATTGCAGGTAGTCGGTGTGCCGGGCGAACTCCGGACGGTCCCGCAGCGGCGCGAAGAGGTGACTGGTGGTGTTGTGCGGGTAGGCGACCGGCAGCAGTACCCAGATCGAGACCGGCTGATCGAGCAGCAGCGTGTCCGGGTTCGCGGCGAGTGACTGACGGGCGTGCGCCAGGTAGTCGACGGTCGGGTTGTCGCGCCAACGTTGCACGAAGGTGACCGTCGACCACAGGCTGCTCGCGACGAACAGCGTCGTCAGCGCCGCCACGGCGACCGGCGGCACCTTCGGCAGTGGCCGGACGCTTTCGCGGCGCGGCGCACGCACGATGAGCGCCCAGCCGATGGCGAGCACGACGGCGCTGTCGGCGACGTACCGGAGCGTCTGCGCCAGCTCGTACGCCGTGTCGGGTCCGGATCGGGTGAGCACCATCGCGGCCTCGGACGCCGCGACGTAGGCGACCATCGCGATCCACACTCCGCCGGTGCGCAGGCGATACCGCAACGACCACGCCAGCGCTGCCGCCACCGCAACCCACCCGAACACCACGAGCACGAGCGGAGGGGTCGCCCACGGCGGACTGGGGGGCCAGCGATCCCACGCCCACGGACCTCCGAGCAGCGTCGGGATCACACCGAGAGAGGTTCCGTGATGCAGCAGACCGGCGGTCTGCGTCGCGCTCGGCAGTACGAATCGTGACTCGGTGAACACCAGGTACGACGCCGCCCAGCACGCGACGACCGCGGCGAGTGGAATCCACAGCGCACGCCCCTTCGCCAGGGCCGTGCGCACCGGGTGGTCGATGTCGTCGACGCGGTACATCAACACCACCACTGCGAACGCGACGATCGGCACCAGCACCGACTTCTCGAAGAACGCCAGCGACAGCGCGGCGACGATCGCGCCGGACACCGCGAACCGCATCCGCCCGGTCCGGCACAGCCGGATAGCGTCGCCCGCCACCCAGGCGAGACCGATCTGCATCGGCAGCGAGTTCAGACCGGCCGCCCACCACGCGAAGGACGGCAGCGTCAGGGGCGAGAAGAGGTAGAACGTGAGCGGCAGCAAGAGGACGGCGCGTGTGCCCAGCAGCAGTCGCAACACCCGCAACACCGCGAGCGAGGCGCCCGCCTGCAGCACGATCAGCATGATCGCCGGAACCGTCCAGTTCAGCGGCGCCACAGCCGTAGCCAGCCAGGCAGCCAGGAACGCGGCCGGCATGAAATGCCCGTCGTGGTCGTAGAACAGGAACGCGCCGGACGGCACCGAGTACTGCCCCGACCGGCTGACGAGGATCAGGTCGTCCCAGTAGAAGTCCCCCGCGAACGCGACGATGCCTCGCACCACGAGCTGAAGAGCGACGAGCGCCGCCGCGACGGCGAGAACCCGGCGTGGGGAAAGCGGCCACCAACGGTTCCGCGGCGTGTCCGACAACGCCGTCGGGTCGCCCGTGCCTGCTTCCGGAACGGTTCGCACTCGCGTACTCCTTCCAGCCCGCCGGTCACCGTCGGGGAACCTTACCGACGCAAATTAATGCGTCTCTGAGGGTCCGACGGGCCGCCGTCCGGTCGGCCTCCGACGATTGGCCCGACAGCGAAGTCCGTACACGCGTCTCGGGGATTACGGATCCACCCGCCTTTTACAGGCACACCTGTAACGGCGCCGACCGCGTAATCGGTCGGCACGGGGGCGTCGTGCGATCCAGCACGGAAATGATGTGACTTCGCGACGCACGGCTCGACACGCTTCATACCACCGCCGGCAGAAATCGGCCACTCGAGATCATGCATAGCGAAGTATCGCGACCGGAAGGCGCAATAGCCCTCGACGATCGACACCGACAGGAAGGCCGACCAATTACTCTGCGACGACTTACCACCGGCGCGTCGCACCGACACTTCCGCGCTCGAATGGCTTGCCCACGGATTACCCGCCCAGCCGTCCGAGCAGCGCGACGACCCACCGGGATTGCCCAGAATCAGCGAAATTCCCGCAGCGTCACAGAAAACCGGACGGTCTTCTTGCGGAACGTCCGAAGCACGATTCAGCGGTAATTTCTCGGGCTGCGTGCCCGCAAAGATCCACCTCGTCTGCACATCGCGGACGTTATCAGCGAGTCAGCGGAGGTGGACCCGATTCGCGGGAGCCGTGCTCGGCCCGTGATCAGTGCGCCTTGTTGTACGCCTCGGTGATTTCGGCGGAGATGCGCCCACGGGACGAGACCGTGAACCCGTTGCGACGCGCCCATTCGCGAATTGCCGCACTCTGCTCCCGATCGACGGACGGTCGCGAGGACGTGGCGCCGGCGGCGGCCGAACTCTTTCCGCCGCGACGACTCTTCGTCACCTTGCGTGCGTGCGAAACCCACACCTCGAGCTGCTCGCGCAGTTTCGCAGCATTATCGGACGACAGATCGATCTCGTACAGAACCCCATCCAGGCCGAACTCGACAGTTTCATCGGCAGTCGCGTTCTGATCGACGTCGTCGATGAGCGTTACGGTGACCTTCTTTGCCATGGGGTCAATTCCTTCCGAATCTTGCGACCTGCTCGGACGCTAACCGCCTGTCGGCGACTCGAATGCAATAGTACCCCGAGTCACCGAATTCGATGACTCAGCATTGGAATTTAATATAAAGCCGCCGGTCAGCGCGCGGAAGGCCGGACAATTGGGAACAGGATCGTTTCCCGGATTCCCAATCCGGTCAGCGCCATGAGCAGACGATCGATTCCCATACCTGTTCCAGTGGTCGGAGGCATACCCTGTTCCATCGCCGCCAGGAACTCCTCGTCGAGAACCATTGCCTCGTCGTCACCCGCCGAGGCCAGGCGCGCCTGATCCATGAAACGCTCGCGCTGAATGATCGGATCGACCAGCTCGGAGTAGCCGGTGGCCAGCTCGAATCCGCGGACGTACAGATCCCACTTCTCCGTCACCCCCGGCAGGCTGCGGTGCTGACGCGTCAGCGGCGACGTCTCCACCGGGAAGTTCCGCACGAAGGTCGGCTCGAACAGCTGATCACCGCACTGGTGCTCCCACAGCTCCTCGACGAGCTTGCCGTGGCCGTAGCCCTTGTCCTTCGGGACCTCGAGTCCCACCCGCTCGGCCAGCGCCAGCAGTTCCTCGACCGTGGTGTCGGGAGTGACGTCGACGCCGATCGCGGCGGACAGCGACGGATACATCTCCATCGTCTTCCACTCGCCGCTCAGGTCGTACTCGGTGCCGTCGGCCAGCGTGACGACCTGCGTGCCGAACGCCGCCTGCGCGACTTCCTGGACGAGCTCGCGGATCATCTTCGCGGAGTCGTCGTACGTGCCGTAGGCCTCGTACGTCTCGAGCATCGCGAACTCCGGAGAGTGCGTCGAATCGACACCCTCGTTACGGAAGTTGCGGTTGATCTCGAACACCTTCTCGATACCGCCGACGACGCAGCGCTTGAGGAACAGCTCCGGCGCGATGCGCAGGTACAGGTCGATGTCTAGCGCATTCGAGTGCGTGACGAACGGACGCGCGGCGGCGCCGCCGTGCAGCGTCTGCAGCATCGGCGTCTCGACCTCGAGGAAGCCACGGCGCTCGAGCGCGTTACGCAGCTCACGCACCACCGCCACACGCTTGCGCGCCATGTCGCGGGCCTCGGGACGGATGATCAAGTCCGCGTAGCGCTGACGGACGCGCGACTCCTCGCTCATCTCCTTGTGCGCGACCGGCATCGGGCGCAGCGACTTCGCCGCCATCTGCCACGTGTCGGCCATGACGCTGAGCTCACCGCGGCGCGAACTGATGACCTCGCCGTGCACGAACACGAAATCGCCGAGGTCGACGTCGGACTTCCACGCCGCGAGGGCGTCCTCACCGACGTTCGCCAGGCTCAGCATCGCCTGCAGCTGGGTGCCGTCGCCCTCCTGCAGCGTCGCGAAGCAGAGCTTGCCGGTATTGCGGACGAAGATGACCCGGCCGACGACGCCGACCTGCTCGCCGGTGCTCGAGTCGGGCTCGAGATCGGGGTACTTGGCACGGATCTCCGCGAGGCTGTGAGTGCGTGGCACGGAGACCGGATACGGCTCCTGCCCCTGGGCGAGCAGACGCTCCCGCTTCTCGCGGCGGATCCGGAGCTGCTCGGGGGTGTCGTCTACTGGCTGCGCGGGTGCTTCACTCACGGGGTACAAGACTATAGGGCGGCGCTCGTCGAGCTTGGCGCCGGTATCACGTCTTGCCTTCGGATCCGCCGGACGTCGGGGGTCAGTGCGCCGACACCGATGCCAGTTCACGGGTGCAGTGGCGCTCGCCCATCAACGCGCCGAGCAGACCCGCCGCCTTGATCGCCTTGTAGCCGCCCACCAGATCGGTGGCCTTGTGCAGCCCGAGCTGCCGCAACGACGCCGCCGCAAGGCTCGAGGTGTAACCCTCGGAGCACACGATCACCCATTCGACGTCGTGGTCCACCGCGAGCGCGAGGTGCGCGTCGCTGGACGGATCGAGCCGCCACTCGAGGACGTTGCGCTCGACCGCGAGCGCCCCGGGCAGTGTGCCCTCACGCGCACGCTGCGCCTGCGGGCGAATGTCCACGAAGATCGCGCCGCGGCGGTGAGCCTCGACGAGTTCGAAGACGTACATGCGGTCGAGCTGGGAACGAGCGTCCTCGAGCATCTGGTCGATGGTCACTTGGAGCCCCCTTCGGGCAGATCGGTCAGCTCGGTACGGGTGCGGCGCAGCGCGCCGTGTTCGGTGACCTCGTAGTAGGACATGGCGGTGAGCGGCGGCGAGTACGCGTGCACGCTCAGTGTGGGTTCGGTGCTGTCGGTGGCGGGGCCGGGAGCACGCATGACGTCGTGCACCCACCCGAGCGGGAAGGCAGCCTGATCGCCGGCGTCGAGGGTGCGGCGACGCAGATCGCCGTCCGTCCACCGGTACTCGGCGAGGCTGCCGCTCAGCACGGTCAGCGCACCGAAAGATCCTGCGTGGTCATGCAATTCGGTGGACTTGTCCGGAACCCAGCTGATCAGCCAGACGTCGACGTCGTCGTCCGAGGACAGCCGCGTGGACCAGCGCTCGTGCGTCGGGAACGCCGCGGGCAGCAGGTGGTCGTGCCGACCCTCGATGACGTCGGCGGCACCCTGGTCGGTGATCCGGAGCAGGTCGGCGGGACGCAGTCGCGTGGGCAATGACGATCCGAGACGACGGACGTCGGGGTGAGTGGAGAGGTCGAGCGCAGACGTGGAGACGCCGAAAGAAGAAGAAGGCATGAGCAAAGCTCCAGGAAGTGAAATTGGTCAAGGCAGCGTTCAGCCTCGACAACACTCCTGGGCGCTCATGCAACGGAACATGTCGAACAGTGTGACACAACATCGCCGACAGGGAAACCCCGAACACGCGTGGCGACGCGCAACTTCGCCTCAGATCTCGCTGCGACGCGCTCCACGACGCGCGAGATTGCGCTCGTACACCAGACGCAGACCCTCGAGCGTCAGCTCGGGCTCGTGGTGTTCGACGGTCTCGCACTCCGGCATGATCAACGGCGCACTGTCACCGGTCGCGATGACGGCGACGTCCGCGCCACCGAATGCCGTGAGCTCCGCGCGAACTCGGCGCACCAGACCGTCGACCAGGCCGGCGAATCCGAACACGGCGCCGGACTGCATCGCTTCCACGGTGTTCTTCCCGACCACCGACCTGGGGCGGATCAGTTCGACCTTGCGCAGCGCCGCCGACTGCGACGCCAGCGCATCCGTGGAGATCTCGAGGCCCGGCGCGATGGCGCCACCGAGGAACTCCCCCTTCGCCGACACGACGTCGATGCACGTCGACGTCCCGAAGTCCACGACGATGCACGCACCGTCGTAGAAATGATGCGCCGCAAGACTGTTGACGATTCGGTCGGCCCCGACCTCCTTGGGGTTGTCGACCAGCAACGGCACCCCCGTGCGCACCCCGGGCTCCACCACGACGTGCGGTACGTGGTCCCAGTAGCGGCCCAGCATCACCCGGATCTCCCGCAGCACCGACGGCACGGTCGACAGCGCCGACACACCGGTGACCTGTTCGGCGTTCGCACCCAGCAGGCCCCGGAACTTGAGCGCCAACTCGTCGGCGGTCATCCGCGGATCGGTGCGCATCCGCCAGTCCTGCACCAGCTTCGAGTGCGAGCCGCTGCCGGTGAACAGCCCGAGAACGATGTTGGTGTTCCGGACGTCGACGGTGAGGAGCACCGTCCTACACCAGACTGGAGAGCATCCGGGGCGTGATCAGACCGGAACCCTCGGGCGCGTGCGCGGGGTCCGAGCCGAGCTCGACCGGCTTGTTGTCGCCGTCCACGAACACGACGCGCGGCGCGTACTCGCGGACCTCGTCCTCGTTCATCACGCCGTAGGCGATGAGGATGACGAGGTCGCCCGGGTTCACCAGATGCGCTGCGGCACCGTTGATCCCGATGACACCCGAGCCGCGCTCGCCGGTGATCACATAGGTCTCGAGGCGGGCGCCGTTGTCGATGTCGACGATCGTCACCTGCTCACCCTCGAGCAGGTCGGCCGCCTCCATCAGATCCTGGTCGACGGTCACCGAACCCACGTAGTGCAGGTCGGCGTGCGTGACCGTCGCCCGGTGGATCTTCGACTTCATCATGGTGCGCAACATGTTCGGCCCTTCGGTGTGTCTGTGGGAGGAGGTCAGTAGATGTCCGCGACGGCCGGGTCGCCCGGCTGGGTGTCGCGCTCGAGGAACCCGGTGCCGACTGCGACACCGACGTTGTCGATCAGCCGGGTGGTGCCGATACGGGCGGCGACCAGGAGACGACCGTCGCCGCGCTCCGGGGCCGGCCCGAGATCGACGCCGCGAACTTCGAGGTAGTCCACCTCGATCGCGGGGACGGCGTCGAGCACGGCACGGGCGGTGCCGAGGATCGCCTCCGCACCACCGGCCGCGGAGTGGGCACCCGCGACGAGCGCCGCCGACAGCGTGGTGGCCAGCTGCCGCTGGTCGGCGTCGAGGTAGCGGTTGCGCGACGACAGCGCCAGGCCGTCCTGTTCGCGCACCGTCGGCACCCCGACGATCCGGACGTCGAAGTTGAGGTCGCGGACCATCTGCCGGATGAGCGTCAGTTGCTGGTAATCCTTCTCACCGAAGAACGCGGCGTTGGGCGCAGCGATCTGCAGCAGCTTCGCGACGACGGTGAGCATGCCGGCGAAGTGCGTCGGACGGCTCCCGCCCTCGAGTTCGGCACCCAGCGGACCCGGCTGCACCGTGGTCCGTGGCCCGTCCGGGTACATCGCGGAGGCGGTGGGCGCGAACACCAACTCGACACCCTCGGCACGCAGTAGTTCCAGATCCGCGTCGAGGGTGCGCGGGTAGGCGTCGAGGTCCTCGCCCGCGCCGAACTGCAGCGGATTCACGAAGATCGACACGACCACGACAGCACCGGTCAGCTTCGCCTGTCGGACCAGCTCGATGTGCCCGGCGTGCAGGGCGCCCATCGTCGGCACGAGAGCGACCTGACGGCCGACGCCGCGCAGCGCCTTCGACACCCGCGTCAGGATCGCGGGGTCGTGGTGCACGGTCAGTTCGCCGCGCTTGTATCCGCCCTGCAGTGCAGAAGCTTCGGTCACAGTGCTCACCTTCGGTCCTCGAGTACTTCCATCAGTTCGGGCTTGGATCCCGTGCGTTGCGCGGTCCGCCGCGACAGGGCGCGATAGCCGGCGGCCAGTTGCGGGTCGACGCCCTCGAGAACCTCGAGATGCTTCGCGACTGCGGCCGCGTCTCCCCGGGCGACGGGGCCGGTCAACGCGGACTGTCCACGCCGCAGGGCGTTGTCCAGCGCCGCCGAGAGCAGCGGCTGCAGCACCCGCTCGGGCAGCCCGTTGGGATCGGAGCCGACCAGTTCCTGGCCGAGCAGTTCCTGCCCCTCGAGCGCCACACGCAGCGCATCCACGGCGTCGACGACCAGCGTCACCAGGTGGTTGCTGCCGTGCGCGAGCGCGGCGTGGTACAGCGGGCGGACGTCCTCCCGGACCCGGACGGGTTCACCGCCGATCTCGAGCACGAGCGACTGGCCGATCGCGTAGCCGATGTCGTCGGCGGCGGTGATGCCGAAGCAGGCGTCGGACAGCCGTGCGGTGTCCTCGGCATGGCCGGTGAACGTCATCGCGGGATGGATCGCCAGCGGGACGACGCCCTGCGCGGTGAGCGGTTCGAGAATACCGATGCCGTTGGCGCCGGAGGTGTGCACGACGATGGTGCCGGGGCGTACCGATTCGGTCGCGGCGAGACCCTTGATCAGTCCCGCGAGTTCGTCGTCGGGAACCGCGAGGACCAACAGCTCCGCGCGGGCCGCGACCTCGGGAACCGGAAGGATCTCGCTGTCCGGCAGTCGCGTCTCGGCGCGGTGGACGGAAGCGTCGGACACCGCGGAACAGGCGACGACCAGATGACCGACTCGCTCCAAAGCGGAGCCTACGGCTGTGCCGACCCGACCCGCGGAGACGATTCCGACCGTCAATCGCGCAGGCGCAGGCCCATTGGTGATCCCGAAAGAGGTCACACTTGTCCTCTCGTTCGTTCCAGTCCCGCTCGGCGGGTACCAGACGTCCTGCGGAGAGGATAGCGCCGCGCGAAGAGGCGCCGCCACGGGCTACAGACGTGATCTACAGCTCACTCGCGTGCGACGCAGAACGGTTACTCTGCCCGCCGGCGCCGGCGCGGCGCGCTCCCGCTCGATTCCGCGGACTTCATGTTGGCCATGATCTCAGCGACCGAGAGTCCGCTCGAGTGCGCACCCGCGGGCTCGGCGTCCTCGGACAGGCGGCGCGAGCGTCGCGAGGTGGGACGTGCGGAGTCGTCGAGCTCGGACTGCGACTCCGCCTCCGGCTCCGGCTCGGGTTCCGGCTTCCGCTCCTGCACGGGCTGCGGTTCGGGCTCAGGTTCGGGCGCGGGCTGCGGTTCGGGCGCGGGCTGCGGCTGAGTCTTCTCGGCCTTCTCGACCTTCTCCGCCTCGTCGTCCACAGCCTCGACATCGAGGGGTTCGGGCTGCACGACCGTCGTCTCGGCCGTCATCGGCTCGTCGTACGGGGTCGCGAAGGACGGTCCCCGCGGGGCCGGAGGCTGGTTGTCGTTACGTGCCGGCTTCTCCGCCCCGGGAACGAACAGTCCCGACGCGGCGGGCTGGTAGCCGCCGGCGATTTCCTGGACGCGCATCGACTCCGCGCGCAGTGCCACGCGGTCTTCGGGCAGGCGGCCGTCGAACAGGACCTCGAGGTTCTTGCGCAGCGCCGCGAGTTCCTCGCGCAGCGCCGCGATGGTCTCGGCCTCGGCGCCCAGTTCTCCGCGAACTCGCACCTCGACACCGAGTTCGTATTCGCGGCGTGCGGTGATCTCGCGCTCGAGCTGCAGTTCGTACACCTTCTGCAGGTCGCGAACCTTGGCCTTGTCGAGCGCGGACTCACGGCGGTACTTCGTCATCGCGATGGCACCGAGCGTGGCGGCCCACAGCGCGACGACCAGCCCCACGCGCAGGAGCTGGACACTTTCACTGAAAATCAAGAGGAGCGACGCGACCACGGCGAGCACGACGAGGCCGGCGACGATCATCTGGCTCGCACTACGCCGATTACGGCGTACTTGCTTGGCGCGACCGGGAACCGTCATGCGATCAGGGTAGCCGGACCGGGAGAGTTCCCAGCTCCGGACACAACGGTGGCAACAATCCGTTATGCCCGTTTGATCCGAGGTGTGTGCCGCTCAATGCGCCGGCTCGTCCGGGTGGTCGTCGGGCGTGCGGCAGCAGTGCTCGAGCCACAGTGCGGCAGCCACCAGCAAAACGGCCGCAATCAACCCGACGATGACGCCCGAACTGTCGGACACGGCCGCCCGCAGGTGCGACCTCTGTGGCCACAGGAACACCAGAAACCCCGCCCAGACACCCGCGCTCGCCGCTCCGACCAGTGCGGATGCCTTCGCGAGCGCGACCGCCCGGGCCGCGGTGATCGGGTGCAGCTGCCTCGGCCCGTCACCGATCGCGTGCTCGCGCACACGTGAGCGGACGACGAAAGCGAGAATCGTCTCGATGAGCGCAACCGGGTACAGCGACGCCCCGGCATAGACCGGGATCGGGGGAAGCGAGCCGTACGCGACCCGCAGCAGAAGCCACGTCGCCACTGCCGCGAGCAGCGACAGTGACAACAGGTCCCAGATCCGGGTCGGCTTCATCACAGTTACCGTAGTTCCAGTCGCTGCGTCGTCCGCCGAACTCCGTCCCTTTCACTCGCGTCCAATTGCGCGAGCAGCTCGTCCACCCGCACGTCCACCCCGTCGACGTCGAGCGTCGCATCGGGTTCGACGGCGAGCCACGGCACGAGGACGAAGGCACGCTCGTGTGCCCGCGGGTGCGGCAGTGTCAGTTCCGGGTCGTCGCTGCGGATGCCGTCGCACGTGACGACGTCGACGTCGAGGGTGCGGGGGCCCCACCGTTGCTCGCGGACACGATCGGCCGAAGCCTCGAGCTCCTGCCCGCGCCGCAGCCAGCCGTGGGCATCGGTGCCGGGGTCGTCGACCACGACGATCGCGTTCAGGAAGTCCTGCTGCTCGACGCCGCCCCACGGGGCCGTCGCGTACACCGGGGAGACCGCCACCACGTGTTCCCGGAGACCGTCGACCACACCTTGCAGGTGGGCGAGGCTGTCACCGATGTTGGATCCGATGGACAGGACGGCCCGGCTCATCGGCGGATCCCGGCGCCGGCGCGCGAGCGGGTCGCCACGACCGCGACGTCGGCGAAGGTCAGCGGGATCGGGGCGGACGGCTTGTGCAGCACCACCTCGACGCCGCGGACGCGGTCGTCGCGCATGACGTCGTCGGCGATCTCGGCGGCGACCGTCTCGATCAGATCCCGCGCCGGGCCACCCACGATCGCGGCGGCGCGCTGCGCCAGGTCGCCGTAGTCGAAGGTGTCCTGGAGATCGTCCGACGCCGCCGCGGGAGCGAGGTCCATCCACAGCGTCACATCGACGTAGAAGTCCTGACCGTCCCGCTTCTCGTGGTCGAACACCCCGTGGTTGCCGCGGACCTTCAGTCCCCGCAACTCGATGCGATCACCCGAGACTTCCGGGACATCCGGGCCACTACCGCCACCGCTCACCGCCACCTCCTGGCACAAACGAGAATCAACTCTGGGCACCTCGCGCCCACGCCGACGCCACCGCGATCGCATCGAGCGAGGCCTGCGCGTCGTGCACACGTACGCCCCACGCGCCGTGCATCGCGGCGAGCGCCGAGATCACCGCGGTGGCCGTCTCCCGCCCCGACGGCGGCCGCACCACCCCGTCGGCGTCGGCGAGCAGCGATCCCAGAAAACGTTTCCGCGACGCCCCGATCAACACCGGGAAGCCGAGTTCGACGAATTCCGGAAGCGCGTGCAGCAACTGCCAGTTGTGGTCGGGGTCCTTGACGAAGCCGAGACCGGGATCCAGCACCAGCGCCGACGGATCCACCCCCGCCGCGATCGCCGCGTCCACCTGGACCATCAGCTCGTCGCGGACGTCGCGCACCACGTCGTCGTAGTGGGTCGAGCCGCCGGCATGCACGAACTCGCCCGCGGGCCGCCAATGCATCAGCACCCAGGGCACCCCGGCGTCGGCGACGACGCGGGCCATGTCGGAGTCGGCACGCCCACCCGAGACGTCGTTGACGATGGTGACGCCCGCCTCGATCGCGGCCTGCGCAACCGATGCCCGCATGGTGTCGACGCTTACGGTCACACCCTCGTCCACCAGAGCCGCGACGACCGGGGCCACGCGCTCCGCTTCGATCTTCGGATCGACGCGGGCGGCACCCGGCCTGGTGGACTCGCCACCGACGTCGACGATGTCCACACCGAGCCGGTGCAGGTGCACACCGTGCGCGACGGCCGCGTCCCGATCGAGGAACTGCCCACCGTCGGAGAAGGAATCGGCGGTGACGTTGAGGACGCCCATCACGACGGGGCGGCCGGGGCGCGGTAAGGCGATCACTTGCGCAGGATCAGATCCAGCGCCTCGGCACGCGAAGCAGAGTTCGACTGGAACAGTCCCCGCACCGCCGACGTCGTCGTGCTGGCGCCGGGCTTGCGGATGCCCCGCATGGCCATGCACAGGTGCTCGGCCTCGACGACGACGATGGCGCCACGCGGAGCGAGCTTGGCCATCAACGCGTCGGCGATCTGGCTGGTGAGCCGTTCCTGCACCTGCGGACGCTTGGCGTACAGATCGACCAACCGGGCGAGCTTCGACAGGCCGGTCACGCGACCCTCCGGACCCGGGATGTAGCCGACGTGGGCGACACCGTGGAACGACACCAGGTGGTGCTCGCACGTGGAGTACATGGGGATGTCGCGGACGAGGACCAGCTCCTGGTGTCCCTCGTCGAAGGTCGTGTTCAGGACGTCGTCGGGGTTGGTGTACAGACCCGCGAAGACCTCGCGGTACGCGCGTGCGACGCGCGCCGGGGTGTCCAGCAGACCCGGGCGGTCGGGGTCCTCACCGACCGCGAGCAGCAACTCGCGAACAGCCGCTTCCGCGCGCGCCTGATCGAAAGGCCTCCCAGTGGCGAGGGCGACCGACTCGCTCCCCAGCTGATTCACCGACAACCGACCGCACCTCCAGTATCGGGGCTGACTGCCCTGGCCCACCCAGGTAGGAGTGGGCCAGGGCCAAGCCTAGTTGCGAGCCGACTACTGCGAGCCGCTCGGCCCCTCCCATGCCTGCGTCCGAGCATCGTCATCAGACCGTCCGGTCCCTTCAGTCCCAGGTCGGGCACCCTGGCCGCCCGGCTGCGGATTCGGGGGCTCCCACTGCGGGTACTGCTGCCAGCCACCGTGCTGAGGCCGATTCCGGCTGTCGGCGCCTTCCTTCGGCGGCCAACCCGGCGCCGACCAGCCGGCCGGGGCACCGTAGTCGGGCATCGTGCCGTGCGGCGGCTGCTGCGCCTGGGGCCGGCCCGGCGGGTAGGACTGCTCGGGCCGTGGCGCCCGGTTCGGATCCGTCGCGTCGTGCCCGTTCACCGGAGCCGTCGACTCCCGGTGCGCGAACGCGGGCTGCGGGATCGCCTGCGTGGGCTCGGCAACCGGCGGCCACGTCTCGCCCCGCTCGACGGCGAGCTCGCGCGGCGTCTTGATCGGCGGCTTGTCCGACGGCGTGCGCTCGCCGAACACGTTGAACGCCGTGATCCGGGGACGCTTCTCGACGGACGTGAAGATCTCCTCCAGATCCTTGCGCGTGAGCGTCTCGCGCTCGAGCAGTTCGCGCGCCAGGATGTCGAGGACGTCGCGGTACTCGTTGAGGATGGACCACGCCTCGGTGTGCGCCGCCTCGATCAGGTTGCGCACCTCCTCGTCGATCTCGCGGGCCACCTCGTGCGAGTAGTCGGAGTTCATGCCCATCGAGCGACCCAGGAACGGATCGCCCTGCTCCTGGCCGTACCGCACCGCACCCAGCTTGGCGCTCATGCCGTACTCGGTGACCATCGCACGAGCGATCTTGGTGGCCTGGTCGATGTCGGACGACGCACCCGTCGTGGGCTCGTGGAACACGAGTTCCTCGGCGGCGCGTCCGCCCATCGCCATCACCAGGCGGGCGATCATCTCGGACCGCGTCATCAGACCCTTGTCGTCCTCGGGCACCGTCATGGCGTGACCGCCGGTGCGCCCGCGAGCCAGGATCGTCACCTTGTAGATGGGCTCGATGTCCGGCATCGCCCAGGCGGCGAGTGTGTGGCCGCCCTCGTGGTACGCGGTGATCTTCTTCTCGTGCTCGGAGATGATCCGGCTCTTGCGGCGCGGGCCGCCGATCACGCGGTCGACGGACTCCTCGAGCGCCGCCTCGGTGATCACGGTGCCGTTCTCGCGGGCCGTCAGCAGGGCCGCCTCGTTGATGACGTTCGCCAGGTCGGCGCCGGACATGCCGACGGTGCGCTTGGCGAGGCCCTCGAGGTCGGCATCCTGCGCGATCGGCTTGCCCTGCGAATGCACCTTCAGGATCGCGCGGCGGCCCGCCAGGTCTGGGGCGCCGACCGGGATCTGCCGGTCGAAGCGGCCCGGGCGCAGCAGGGCCGGATCGAGGATGTCGGGGCGGTTGGTCGCGGCGATCAGGATGATGCCCTGGCGGTCACCGAAACCGTCCATCTCGACGAGCAGCTGGTTGAGGGTCTGCTCACGCTCGTCGTGTCCGCCGCCCAGTCCGGCGCCACGCTGGCGGCCGACGGCGTCGATCTCGTCGACGAAGATGATGCAGGGGCTGTTCTGCTTGGCCTGCTCGAACAGGTCGCGCACGCGGGATGCGCCGACACCGACGAACATCTCGACGAAGTCCGAACCGGAGATCGTGAAGAACGGCACGCCGGCCTCGCCCGCGACGGCGCGCGCCAGCAGCGTCTTGCCGGTGCCGGGGGGCCCGTACAGCAGCACACCCTTGGGGATCTTGGCGCCGAGCGCCTGGTAGCGCGCGGGGTTCTGCAGGAAGTCCTTGATCTCGTACAGCTCTTCGACCGCCTCGTCGGCGCCCGCGACGTCCGCGAACGTCGTCTTCGGCATGTCCTTCGACAGCTGCTTGGCCTTCGATTTGCCGAAGCCCATCATTCCGCCGCGCCCGCCGCCCTGCATGCGGTTCATGACGAAGAAGAAGATGCCGAGCAGGATGATCATCGGCAGCACGAACAGCAGGATCGACGTCAGCCAGCTCTCCTGCGTCACGCTGGTGTTGTACTGCTCCGCCCCGGACCCGGCGACCTTGTCGAACACTTGCTCGGAGGCGGCACTCGGGTACTTCGCGATGATCTCGGTCTTGCCGTCGGTGGCGTCGTCGCCGTTCTTGAGCCACAGGCGCACCTGCTGTTCGCGGTCGTCGATCTGCGCCTTGTCGACGTTCTTGGCGTCGAGTTGGGCGATCGCCACGGAGGTGTCGACCGATTTGAAGCCGCGCGTGTCGTTACCGAAGTAGCTGAAGGCGTAGATCACCAACAGGACGCCGGCGACTATCGCCAGGTTGCGGAACACAGTCTTGCGGTTCATACAGGTTCGGCCACGGCGGCCGGTCCTTTCGGTAGTGCGGGCTACGCTCGTGCAGGTTCACGGGTCATCAGTCCGGCGTACCGGACAAATCAACTCCCGGCTGTCCGGACATCTCAGATTACCGCGAACGATGATGCTCGATGCCTGGTAGCAGCCATCCACTCCGAGAAGTGGGGTCATTGCGTTCAACGCACGACGGTGCCGTCCTGGTTCCCGGCCGGAGCCGATCGGGGGCCGTGGCCACCCGTTTCGTGCCGCATCTCACACACCGGGGTGCCGCGACCATCCCTGACGACGCTCGATTTCGGCGGCCACCGCGAGAATCTGCGACTCACCTCCGGGAGGCGCGGCTATCTGCACGGCGAGCGGTGTTCCCGACCCGCTGTGCATACCGACCGGAACACTCGCGGCCGGCCAGCAGAGGACGTTCCAGAGCGCACTGAACGGGGCATATCGTACATTTGCGACGACGTTGGCCGCCCACGACTTCTCGCTCCACTCGATGGCGGGCAGCGGTGGTTGCGCGAGGGAGGGCGTCAGGACCACGTCGTGCTCGTCGAAGAACCGGCGCATCCGCGCCTCCAGGCGTTCCACCTGAGAGGCGCGGACCAGGCCCGCCCGCTCCACCACGCGTCCGATCGCGACGTGGCGTCGGGTCCGCCGCTGCAGCAACGCCGGGTCCAACTCGGCGGCATCCGCCGCGGTGCCGGCGAACCAGCGGGCGAACGCCGCGGTCATGTTCGGCGGATACGGCACCTTCGTGCCGACGGTGTGGTGACCGCCCGCGCCCAGCAGCGCCGCCGTCGCCTCCACACCCCGGGCCCATTCACCGTCCAACCGCACGATCGGCGACGGCGTGTTGGTCGCGACCCCGATTCGCAGCGGCCGCGGTGCGGGCACCTGCGCCAGGTCCGGCCGATCGGCGAGCACCGCGAGCATCAGGGCCGCGTCCTGGACGGTCGACGCGATGGGGCCGTTCTCCGACATCCCGAACCACGAGTGCACACCGAGTTCGGCCGGGACGAGTCCCCGGCCCGGCTTGATACCGAAGACGCCGCACGCGGCGGACGGAATCCGGATCGATCCCATCCCGTCGGCGGCGAGCGCTATCGGCACCATCGCGTCGGCGACGGCCGCGGCCGAGCCGCCCGACGATCCGCCCGGCACGAGCGCCGGATTCCAGGGATTGCGGGTGATCCGCCCCGGGGAGTCGACGGCGCCCCACACGCACAGTTCGGGGACCGCGGTCAGCCCCACGGGGATCGCCCCGGCCGCCCGCAGCCGCGCGACGGTGGGGTGATCGTGGGCCGAGGGCATCGGGCTGGTGGCCACCGAGCCGTCCCGCATCGGTTCGCCGGCCACCTCCACGTTGTCCTTGATCGCGACGGGCACTCCCGCGAGCGGCAGATCGGAGAGATCCTCGCGTTCGGTCAGCCTGCGCGCCTCGGTGAGCGCGCGGTCCCGCATCACCCGTACGAAGGCGTTGATCCGGGGGTCCCGTTGCTCGATCCGGCCTAGCGCGTCCTCGACGGCGGCGACGGGAGACAGCTCACCCGCGCGGACCCGGGCTGCGATCGACGTGGCGGTGAACTCCTCGACCAGATGATCTCGCACCTGCCGAGTATCCGTCCGTCGGCGATAAGATTTCGAGTACCCCGAGGGGTGAGTTGTACCCACCCTTCTGCACTCCCCATCTTCGGACGGTGACGAGTGATGGACGGTTCAGTCGAATCGACCGCCGGCGCCACGAGAGCCGCGGCGTCGACGGTCACCGGTGTTCAGCCGGCCGAACCCGGAACCCGGACGGTGTCGTTCCTGGCCGATGTCGTGGCCCGCTTCGCGTCCGCATGGGAAGCACCCGGCGACGGCACTCCGCCGGACCTGGAGTACTTCCTCCCCGGCGGTCTGCCGGTGGGCGACGCCCTGCGCCGGGCGGCGCTGGTCGAGCTGATCAAGGTGGATCTCGAGTACCGGTTGCTGCGCGCCGACCGACCGAGATCGCTGGCGTCGTACTGCGAGGAGTTCCCCGAACTGCGGTCGAAGCCGCTGCCCCCCGACCTCATCTACGAGGACTTCCACCTGCGCCGGCGCGGCGGGCACACCGTCGACGTCGCGGAGTACGCACGGGAATTCCCGGAGCACGCCGACCGGTTGACGGACGTGCTCGACGGCGCCGGCGACTACCGCAGCACCCTCGTCGCGCAGCCGGGCGCGCAGCATGCGCTCGACCAGGTGGAGGTCGGCGACCACATCGACGACTTCGACCTGCTGACCGGGCTCGGCCGCGGATCGTTCGCCCGGGTCTTCCTGGCCCGGCAGCGGTCGATGCAGCGGCTGGTGGCGGTGAAGATCTCCCACGACCACGGCACCGAACCGCAGACACTGGCCCAGCTCGACCACGACTACATCGTGCGGGTGTTCGACCAACGCCAACTGGCCGACCGCGAGCTGAAGCTGCTGTACATGCAGTACGTGCCGGGTGGCACCCTGCTGGACGTCCTGCGCCGGGTGCGCGAACACCCGCCCGGGCATCCCCGGACGGGGCGGCTGCTGCTCGAGTCGATCGATGCGGTTCTCGAGCGCAAGGGCGAGATCCGGCCGTCGGATTCGAGCGTGCGCGACGAGCTCGCGACGCTGACGTGGCCCGAGACGGTGGCGTGGCTGGGCCGACGTCTCGCCGACGCGCTCGACTACGCCGACCAGCACGGCGTACTGCACCGCGACATCAAACCCGCGAACGTGTTGTTGACGTCGGAGGGCGTGCCCAAGCTCGCGGACTTCAACATCAGTTTCAGCGATCGCGTGGCGGGCACCAGCCCGGTCGCGTACTTCGGCGGCTCGCTGGCCTACATGTCCCCCGAGCAGCTCGAGGCCTGCCACCCGGAGATGTGCGGATCGGCGGCCGATCTGGACGCGCGCAGCGACATCTACGCGCTCGGGGTGATGCTGTGGGAGCTGCTCACCGGGCGGCGTCCGTTCGCGGACGAGAGCGGCGCAGGCGAGTCGGCGACCTCCCTCGAGCGGATGCTCGGGCTGCGCCGCCGCGAGATCGACCCACAGTTCCGCGACGAGCTGCCCGACGACTGTCCGGCCGCGCTGCGCCGCGTCCTGCTCACGTGCCTCGCCCCCGACCCCGACGGTCGATGGGCCACCGGGGCCGAGCTGGCGCAGCAGTTCGACCTGTGCCTCGACGCACGCGCCCGCGACCTCGTCGACCCGCCCCCGACCAGCTGGCGGTACCGGCTGCGGCCGTGGATGATCCCGATCGTCGCGTTGGGTGCGGGGGTCCCGAACGCGCTGGCGGCGATGTACAACTACCACCACAACCAGACGCTGATCATCAGCGAACTGTCCGCGGAGGCGCAGCAACGGTTCGTCGAGGTGTCGCGGGTGATCAACAGCGTGCTGTTCCCGCTCGGGTTCGTACTGATCGTCTACTTCTGCCGCTACGTCATCTCCGTGCCCCGTGGTCTGCGCAAGGGCCGCACCTACGACGCCGCCACCCTCGCCCGCGCCCGCGCCGACACGCTGCTGATGGGCGACCGGATCGTCGCCGTGGTGTTCGCGCTGTGGCTGGTGGCGGGCATCGTGTTCCCGGTGTCGCTGCAGATCGCGGCCGGCAGCATCCCGCAGGGCGCGTACGTGCACTTCCTGGGATCCCAGATCGTGTGCGGCGCGATCGCCGTCGCGTACCCGTTCTTCCTGGTCACGTTCTACGCCGTGCGCTGCCTGTACCCGTCACTGCTGCCGCACGGCATCACCAGCAGCAGCGACGAGCGACGACTCCGCGGACTGGACCGGCGCAGCACCATGTACCTGGCGGTGGCCGCGTCGGTGCCGCTGGTCGGGGTGGCCGGGGTGACGTTCCTGTCCCCCGACGAGATCTCCGTCGTGATCTATGCCGTCCGGGTGCTGTGCGTCGGCGGCGTCATCGCGTTCGTCTTCGTGTACTGGCTGTTCCGCCTGCTCGAGGAGGATCTGCGGGCACTCGAACGCGTCGTGTCCCAGGGGACCTATCCGCCGTACACCTTGGGGTCGAGGGTGCCGATGTAGGGCAGGTCGCGGTAGCGCTCGGCGTAGTCGAGGCCGTATCCGACGACGAACTCGTTGGGGATGTCGAAGCCCACGTGCGCGACGTCGACGTCGACCTTGCACGCCTCGGGCTTGCGCAGCAGTGTGACGACCTCGAGCGACGCCGGGTTGCGCGTGCGGAGGTTGCGCATCAGCCACGACAGCGTCAGTCCGGAGTCGATGATGTCCTCGACGATCAGCACGTGCCGGCCGGCGATGTCCTTGTCGAGATCCTTGAGGATCCGCACCACGCCGGACGACGACGTCGACGAGCCGTACGAGCTGACGGCCATGAACTCCATCTGGGTGGGGATCGGCAGGGCCCGCGCGAAGTCGGTCATGAAGAAGATCGCGCCTTTGAGGACACCCACGAGCAGCAGGTCGTCCTGCATCGATTCGTCGGCGTAGCGCGCGGCGACGGCCTCGGCCAGTTCGGCTGTGCGCTCCTCGATCTGCTCCTCGGAGATCAGTACCGATGCGATGTCGCCCTCGTACACGGAGCATTCCCTTCAGTCGTTCACGAACCCCGCGGACAGCCTGCCACGCCGCCGGGATGCAACCAACCTGACTCCCGTTCTCCCGCCGCCGAGCGCGACGCCGCCCTGCCCGCGCCAGCGGCCGACGAGGTCGTCGACGGCACGTAACTGCTTGTCCGTCAATGCCTTCGCTCCCAGGTCGAGGAGCCACAGCCGCAGGACGCGGCGCCGCACGGCGACCGGAACGTCGACCAGGTACTCGATCACGAGGTCATTTCCGTCACGTGCGGACGCGACGGCCCGTTCGGCGAGTGTGTCGAGGACCTCGCCGTCCTCGCGGAGGTGTTCGGCGGTCCGGGCGAGCGCCTCGGCGACACCGCCGCCGAGGGCGTCCTCGAGCAGCGGCAGCACCTCGGTGCGCAATCGGACCCGGGTGAATGCCGGGTCCGCGTTGTGCGGATCCTCGTGCGCGGCCAGGCCCAGCTCGGCGCACGCCCGACGGGTGACGTCGCGGCGCACCCCCAACAGCGGGCGGCCCCACGGCGCGTCGTAGCCGGCCATCCCGCGGATCGACCGGCCACCGGAGCCGCGAGCGAGGCCCAGCAGCACGGTCTCGGCCTGGTCGTCGAGGGTGTGGCCGAGCAGTACCGGGCGCCCGGCGCGCGCGGCGTCGAGGGCTGCGTAGCGGGCAGCGCGGGCGGCGGCCTCGAGCCCCCCGGGTCCGGTGACGTCGACGGGCACGACGTCGGCGCCGGCGCAACCGAACTCGAGTGCGCGGGCGGCCGCGGCGGCGGCGACCTCGGCGGACCCGTCCTGCAGGCGATGGTCGACGACCACGGCCCGCACCGACGGTGCCTCGGCGACCGCGGCCGCCGTGAGCGCCAGCGAGTCCGCGCCGCCGGAGAGCGCCACGACGACACCTCCCGCCGGGTGGTGCCGGGCCAGCCAGGCGCGCACCGCGTGCCTGACCTCGAGAATCGCGGGCTCCTCCGGGAGCAGCGGCGGCGAGGACGGTGCGCTCACCCGAGGACCCGGGCGATCCACGCGTCCGGATCATCGACCTCGGCGGTGACGGGCAGCGCGTCGGGGCCATACCAGATCGCGTTGAACTCGTCCATCCCGACCTTGGCGACGACGGTGTCGACGAACACCTTGCCGCGCACGTACTGCGCCATCTTGGCGTCGATCCCGAGCAGCGCACGGACGACGCGCTGGACGGGGTTGCTCTTGCGGTGACGGCGCGCGTCGAACGCCTTGCGGATGCGGACCACCGACGGCACGACGTCGGGTCCGACGGCGTCCATCACGTGGTCGGCGTGACCCTCGAGCACCGTGCCGAGCATCAGCATCCGGTCCAGCGCCTGCCGCTGCGGCTCGGCCTGTGTCGCGCGCAGCAGTCCGACGATGCCGCGCTGGTCCGGGGGCAGGTCGTCGCGGCGGCGTTCGCGCAGCGCACCCGCGAGCCGGGTGACCATCTCGGTCATCGGTTCGTCGGCGGCCTCGCCGAGCGTGGCGACGGACCGGCGCATGTAGTCGCCCATCCACGGCGCCGACGAGAACTGGACCCGGTGCGTGACCTCGTGCAGGCACACCCACAGCCGGAAGTCGCTGGGCGGAACCCGCAGCGTGCGCTCCACCTGCAACACGTTGGGGGCGACGAGGAGCAGTGCGCCGTGCTCACCGGTGAACGGGTCGTACTGGCCGAGGATGGCCGACGACAGGAACGCCAGCATCGCCCCGGCCTGGAGTCCGCCGGGTTTGCCGGCCAGCAGCGTCTTCTGCCCGGCCTCGAGATCGGAACCGGTGAGCTGTGCCATCGACTGCGCGGCGGCGCGGATCCAGCCGGCCCGATCGAGGACCTGAGCCTCGGGGATCGGCAGCCCGTCGGCGAGCCTCGTGACGTCGCGGACCGGTCCTTCGGCGCGGATCGACGCCTGCGCGAGTTCGGCGACGACGCTCTCCGCGGTGTAGCGGGACGTGGCCGGTCCGGCCGGGGCCAGGCGGGCACCGGCGCGCGCGGCGACACCCCAGTCCACTGCGTTCGCGAATCCGTGCTCGGGCTCCGTCACCTCTCGACCCACTTCCGGTTGCTACCTGCTACCTCACCTGCAGCCGCACAGCCGCAGCGCACCCGCCACCGCATCGAGTGCGGGACGGCTCACCTCCGGCGGACGATCGTTGGACATCAGCGCGAACGTCAGTACCCGACCGTCCACGTCGACGACGTACCCGGTCAACGCACTGGCGACCGAGAGCGTTCCCGTCTTGGCGCGCACCCAGCCGGCGCCGGTCCGGTCGCCCGACGCGTAGCGGTCGGACAGGGTGCCGGTGGCACCGGCGACGGGCAGGTCGTCGAGCATCGGCCGCAGCTGCGGCTTGGTCTCCCCCGCCGCCGCGGTGAGGATGTCGGCCTGCAGCCGGGCCGGGACCCGGTCGTCGACGGACAGCCCGCTGCCGTCGTGGAGGGTGAGCCCGTCGGTCTTGAATCCGGCGTCGTAGAGCGTCTTCCCGATCGCTTCCGTCGCACCGGTGAAGGAGGATTCGGAGTTCTTCGCGACCGCGACCTCGCGGGCGATCGTCTCGGCGAGCACGTTGTCGGAGCGACGCATCATCTGCCCGAGCCGGTCACGCAACGGCGCGGACAGCACGCTCGCGACGGGGGCGGCGCCGGATTCGGCCTTGCCCACGGTGACTCGGGCGAGATCGATGCCGAGGGCCTGCGCGAGGACACGACCGGCGTCGAGTGCCGGGGTGGCGCTGCGCGGCGGTTCCTCGGCGAACGGGTCGCTCCGCGCGCCGTCGATCATGACGGACTCGATGGGCGCGATGTAGCCGGCGGCGACGTCCTCGGGCATCCAGCCCTGCGCCATCGTCGGGCCGGCGTAGGCGCTGATGTCGACGACGATGCTGTCGACCTCCGCACCCGCGCGCCGGATCTGCTCGACGAGGTCGGCTATCCGGGGCGCGCCCGGGTAGTAGCTGGGCTGGCCGACCGGCTGGGCCGTCAGGGTCGGATCGCCGCCGCCGACGAGCACGAGCTCGCCGGGTCGCGAACCCTGCACGACGCGGGTCTCGACCCGATGGTCCGGTGACAGGGACAGCATCGCGGCGGCGGCGGTGAGGATCTTGGCGGTGGACGCCGGGGTCATCGGAGTGTCGGGGTTCTGACTCCACAGGGTGGTGCCGGTGCGGGCGTCGGCGACGACACCCGTGAAGGCGCCGAGCGCGGGATTCGACACCAGCGGGGCGAGGACGGCACCGAGCGCGGCCGGAGTCGGCATCGGCGCGTCGTCGGGAACCGGTGCCACCTGCGGCGTCGCGGTGACCGGCGACGGCTCGGCGGACGTGGTGGTGGCGCCGTCCGCCGCGGTGGAGGTGTCCTTCTGGACGAGGACGATCGTCAGTGCCGCGGCTGCGACGATCAGCACGGCGACCAGCGACATCAGGATCCGGACATTTCGGCGGCGGCGTCCGGCCAGTGCGCCGATCTTCTTCTTCCCGTCGCCCGCCAACGTCCCTCCGAAATCTCTCGCCGCTGATTCCGCGGACCATCCAGATCGTCTCGCGCGCAGTTCCCACTGCTTCCGGCGCCCGCATCACACAGTATCGCCGACCGGCTACCCTTTTCCCGAACCGTCGATCCAGGCGGGCTAGGCAGACAGCCAGTAGACCCAGACAGTGAGGACATGACGTGGAGTTCGACGTCACCATCGAAATCCCCAAGGGCCAGCGCAACAAGTACGAGGTCGACCACGAGACCGGCCGCGTGAAGCTGGACCGCTACCTCTACACCTCCTTCGGCTACCCGGCCGACTACGGCTACATCGAGAACACCCTCGGCGAGGACGGCGATCCGCTGGACGCGATGGTGCTGCTGCCCGAGTCGGTCTTCCCCGGCGTCATCGTCGAGGCCCGCCCGGTCGGCATGTTCAAGATGGTCGACGAGGCCGGCGGCGACGACAAGGTGCTGTGCGTCCCCGCGGGCGACCCGCGCTGGGATCACATCCAGGATCTGGCGGATGTCGCGCAGTTCGAGCTGGACGCGATCAAGCACTTCTTCGTGCACTACAAGGATCTCGAGCCCAACAAGCACGTCACGGGCGCCGACTGGGTCGGTCGGGCCGAGGCCGAGAAGGTCATCACGGAAGCCGTCGAGCGCCTGAAGGCCAACGGCGGACACTGAGTTCGTCTGCGAGGGGCGGGGCCACGATGGTGGTCCCGCCCCTCGCTGTTTCTGCTGCCTTCCGGCGCCGTCCGACGCCCCCACTACGATTCGGCGGGTGACCGGTTACGACGATCTCGACATGTTCGGCGGCCTCGACGCCTCCACCCTGCCGCCGCGTCAGCAGCGGATTCTGCTGACGATCCGGGACTGGGTGGACGGGCACGGGTGCCCGCCGAGTACCCGTGAGATCGCGGACGCGGTGGGGCTGCGGTCCACATCGACGGTGTCGAAGCATCTGAAGGCCTTGGAGGACAAGGGCTTCCTGCGCCGGGGCGGGTCGATGACCCGACAGCTGGACGTGCGCCCGTTCCTCACCGGCTCCGCGCCGGGACGGTCCACGGAGAACACGGTGACGGTCCCGGTCGTCGGCGACATCGCCGCCGGCGCTCCGATCCTCGCGGAGGAGCACGCCGACGAGATGCTGTCGCTGCCGCGCGAGCTGGTCGGCTCGGGCACCGTCTTCGCGCTGCGGGTGCGCGGCGAATCGATGGTCGACGCCGCGATCTGCGACGGCGACACCGTGGTGGTGCGCCGCCAGGAGGAGGCGCACTCCGGCGAGATCGTGGCCGCGATGATCGACGGCGAGGCGACGGTGAAGGTGCTGCGACGCAGTAACGGGCACGTGTTGCTCGAGCCGCGCAACCCCGCCTACGAGGTCATCGACGGCGACGAGGCCGTGATCCTCGGCAAGGTGGTCTCGGTGATGCGGCGGATCTGACGCCCGCCGAGCCGCCGCCCCACGAGGCCGGCTATGTTGTGACCTGCCTCACAACAGGTCACACAAGTCGCGCCCGCCCCGTCCTCCCTCCGACCGCGAAACAACGCATCAGGAGGAAGTACCGTGAACGCTCGACTCGACTTCTTCGGCAACGCCACTGCCGCCAAGTTCACCAAGTACATCAACTCGGCGGGCAAGGTGATCGGCGACTCGACGCTGCCCGCCACGACGCAGGAACTGGTGAAGATCCGTGCCAGCCAGATCAACGGCTGCGGCTTCTGCACCGACATGCACACCAAGGACGCCGCCCACGCCGGCGAGTCGGCGCTGCGCCTCAACCTCGTCGCAGCCTGGCGAGAGGCCACCGTCTTCACCGATGCGGAGCGCGCCGCGCTCGAGCTGACCGAGCAGGGCACCCGCATCGCCGACGCCGCGGGCGGCGTTCCGGAGGACGTCTGGACCAACGCCACCAAGTACTTCGACGAGGACCAACTCGCCGCGCTGGTCGGGTTGATCGCGTTGATCAACTCCTACAATCGGATGAATGTCATCGCGGCCACGCCGGCAGGCGGCTACACCCCCGGTCAGTGGGGCTGACATGTCCGTCGCATCCGAGTTCGACGCCCTGCGGCCACGCCTGGTCGGCGTGGCCTACGGGCTGCTCGGCAGCGTGACCGAGGCCGAGGACGTGGTCCAGGAAGCCTGGATCCGCCTGCAGCGCAGCAACCTCGACGAGATCGACGACCTCACCGGATGGCTGGTCACCACGACCTCCCGCCTCGCTCTGGACGTGCTGCGCTCGGCGCGGAGCCGGCGTGAGAGCTATGTCGGCCCCTGGCTGCCGGAGCCGGTGGAGACGGCAGCCGATCCGGCCGACGCGGTCAGCCTGGCCGACTCCATCTCGTGGGCGATGCTGGTCGTCCTGGAGACGCTGGCCCCGGCCGAGCGCGCGGCGTTCGTCCTGCACGACCTGTTCGGGCTCTCGTTCACCGAGATCGGTACGGCGCTGGGCCGAAACCCCGCAGCCTGTCGGAAACTGGCCTCGCGCGCTCGCGACCACATCGATTCCCGCAAGCCACGATTCACGATCGATCCCACGGTGCACCGCAGTGTCGTCGACGCCTTCGCCGAGGCCGCGACGTCCGGAGATCTGGAAGGGCTGCTGCGTGTCCTCGATCCGAATGCCGTCCTCACCGCCGATGGTGGCGGCATCGTCCGGGCCGCACTCGAACCGGTCCTCGGCGCCGAGGCGATCGCCGCCTTCCTGTCCGGCATCGCGGCGCAGGGACCGCACAAGACCATGCGCGCCACCGTCGTCAACCACAACCCGGCACTCCTGGTCTTCGTCGGCGACGCTTTGGACGGCGTCGTCGCGCTCGGCATCACCGAGGGGTTGGTCACCTCGATCGACTTCGTCCGTAACCCGCAGAAGCTCAACGGTATCGGCATCCAGGGCCGATGACGGACGAACCGCCGCCGACGTGTCAGCTGTCGACGGACTCGTCGGCGTCCACACCCGATTTCTGCCGAAGCGGGACTTCCCGCCAGATGAGGATCAGCACCAGCGACACGACGGCGAGGACCACGATCGGCGGGTAGACGGCCTCGAAGGCGATCGCGAATCCGTCCTTGAACGGGGCCGCGAGCGTGGGGTTCAGCTGTTCGATGAAGGACGTGTCGTTCATCGCGGCGCTCGCGGCGCTCGGGTCCCCGCTCATCAGGCCGCGAGCGATCTCGGCCTCCACCGGGTTCGGGCTGCTCGCACCGGCCGCGACCGCCTGTTGGAATTCGGGTGACCGGGCGGCGTCCTGCAGTTGCGTGGTGATCGACGGCGTCAGCTGGGCGAAGAGGATCGACAGGAACAATGCGACGCCGAGCGTGCCGCCGATCTGCCGGAAGAATGTTGCGGATGCGGTGGAGACGCCCATGTCCTTGGGCGGCAGCGCGTTCTGAATCGCGAGGGTCAACGGTTGCAGCAGGTTTCCCAGCCCGAGCCCGAGCACGAAGATGAAGGTCATGAAGACGTACAGACTGGTGTGCGCGGTCACCGAGTGCAGCAGCAGCGCGGCCACCGCAATGAGGACGGCGCCGACGATCGTGAAGATCCGGTAGCGGCCGGTGCGGGCGATCAACTGGCCGGAGACCACCGAGCCGATCGCGATGCCGAGTACTGCGGGCAGCATCTGGAATCCGGCGAGCGTCGGGCTCGAGCCCTGCACCACCTGCAGGTACTGCGGAATGACGGTGATCGCGCCGAACATCACCGCACCCACCAGGAAGCTGATGAGCACGCCGAGCGCGAACGTCTGGCCGCGGAAGAAGTGCAGCGGGAACAGTGCCGCGTCCTTCATGAAGTACTCGACGACGACGAATCCCAGCACGCCCACGACGCCGATCGCGTAGCAGGTCAACGATTCCGGACTGGTCCAGCCCCACGCGCGCCCCTGCTCGGCGACCACGAGAATCGGCACCAGGCCTACCGCGAGGACCAGGGCGCCCCACCAATCGATCCGCATCGGCCGGTGCACGGGCGGCAGGTGCAGGACCCGCCACACCACGGCGAGCGCGACCAGTCCGATGGGGACGTTGACGAGGAACACCCACCGCCAACCGGCGATTCCCAGGATCGACGGCTGCCCCGACAGCAGGCCCCCGATCACCGGGCCGAGGACGCTCGACGTGCCGAACACGGCCAGGAAGTAGCCCTGGTAGCGGGCTCGCTCGCGCGGGGAGACGATGTCGCCGACGATCGCGAGGGCGAGGGAGAACAGGCCGCCCGCGCCCAGGCCCTGGATCGCCCGGAACACCGCGAGCATGTACATCGACTGCGCGAAGGTGCACAGCACCGAGCCGATGACGAACAGGACTATCGCGGCCATGAAGAACTGTTTGCGGCCGTAGATGTCGGAGAGTTTTCCGTACAGCGGGGTGACGAGGGTCGCGGTGATCAGGTAGGCGGTGGTCACCCACGCCTGGAGCGCGTAGCCGTCGAGGTCGTCGGCGATGGTGCGCATCGCGGTCGCGACGATCGTCTGGTCGAGCGCGGCGAGGAACATGCCGAGCATCAGGCCGCTGAGGATCGCCAGGATCTGACGGTGACTGAAGGTCGCCTGCTGCCCGGGGGCGACGGCGGGATCGGTACCTCGTGGTTCCTCGGTCATGTCCGGCCCCCGCCGTCGCTCGTCACATCGCGGTCAGCGTCCCCGGAACTCGGGTGGACGCTTCTGGAACACCGCCGTGATGGCCTCGGTGAGGTCCTCCGACGGCAGGAAGGCCGCATTCCACGCGGCCACGTAACGCAGGCTGTCGTTCACCGCCGCGGATCGGCTGTGGTCGAGCACGTCCTTGACACCCTGCACCACGAGCGGCGGGTTGGCCGCGATCTCGGCGGCGGTCGCGTGGGCCGCGGCGAGTACTGCGTCGGCGTCCTCGAACACGTCATTGACCAGTCCGATCTTCTCCGCGCGGGCGGCGTCGATGTCCTTGCCGGTCAGCGCGAGTTCACGCAGATGCCCGTCGCCGATGATCGCCGGCAGGCGGGCGAAGCTGCCCATGTCGGCGACGATAGCAACCTTGACCTCGCGGATGCTGAACTTCGCATCGGCGCTCGCGTAACGGATGTCGGCGGCCGAGATCAGGTCGACGCCGCCGCCGATGCACCAGCCCTGGATCGCGGCGACGACGGGCTTGCGGCAGTCCGCGACAGCGTTGATACCGGCCTGCATCCGCTTGATGAGGTTGTGGAAGTCGGTGCGCGGCCCGGCCTGGGCCTTGTCGGCGAGCACGGCGCCGAAGCCTCCACTCATCGCGGGCAGGTCCAACCCGAACGAGAAGTGTTTGCCGGATCCGGCGAGCACGACCGCCCGCACCTCGGGGTCGGCGTCGAGTTCGGCGAAGATGCCGGGCAGCTCGTCCCAGAAGTCCGGTCCCATCGCATTGCCCTTGCCGGGTCCGATCAGCGTCACCTGCGCGACGTGGTCCTTGCGCTCGACTGTGAACGCCTTCCAGCTCTGCTGTTCCGTCATTACCGAAGAGTAACTTGACGGCCTCGGGCGCACCAGAGTCAGGGCGCGACGGGATAGTGGCTGGTGATCGCGACGCGGTTCCACGCGTTCATCACGATCGCGAGCCAACTGATCGCCGACACCTGCTCGTCGGTGAGGGATCCGTCGTCCCACGCCCGGGCGTCCGGCACCGACAGTCGTGTCACCTGCTCCGCCAGCGCGAGCGCCGCCCGTTCCTGCGGCGAGAAGTACTGCGATTCCCACCAGGCCGCCAGTACGGCCACCCGATCGGTGGTCTCTCCCTTCTCGAGGGCGTCGCGGGTATGCATCCGGAGGCAGAAGGCGCAGCCGTTGAGTTGAGAGATCCTGATCTTCACGAGATCGCCGACCAGTGGGCCCAGACCCGACGCTTCGACCGCGGCGTCGGCCTGCCCGTTGAGCGCGATCAACTGTTTGTACGCGTCCGGGTGCTGCTTGCCGAGATTCACCGAACTCATGTGCGCTCCTCTGTTGCGGATGTAGTGCCGTCATTCGTGATGCCGAACGATGTTGAGGACGTTGCCGTCCGGTGCGCGAACGAAGAACCTGCGCACCCCCCACGGTTCCGTGGTGAGCGGATGGACGATCTCGTATCCGGCCGCCTGCGCTTCGGCGTACGCGGCGTCGACGTCGGTCGTGTGCACCGACACCACCGAATCCTCGGGCGCCGATGCGTCGCCGGTGACGAGCTGGACGCTCACGCCGGTGTCGGGAGAAGTGAGGCGCGTGACCCAACCCATGTCGAACTCCTCGGTGCTCAATCCGAGGAAGTCGGCGTAGAACCGTTTGGCCCCATCGACCTCGGGGACATGCAGATTGGCCGTTATGCGAGTGACGCGCATGTCGTCCTCCTGTCCCATCGCGTCGCGGGCGTACTCGATACTCCCAGTTCGGTCGGCCCGGCGCTCCGGAGTCGCGATTCCAGTGCGCGGCCCACCCTCGGCAACCGTGGCGGGTCGTTAAATGTGCGGAAATTCCCCCGTCCACGGACCCGTTCCACGCCGCGACACGCGCATGATCTGAGTACCCGCAGGTGGCACGATGTCGAGAGGGGTTGCACATGCTCATGCATCAGGGAATCGGCCTCGACCGGTTCAACGAGCTGCCCCGCCGCCGGGCGGTGCACGCGCTCTTCGAGTGCTGCTGCTGCCTGTCGTGGTCGACGCGCATCGCCGACGGCCGCGAATACCGGACGTACACCGAGCTTCTGGCGGCCGCGGACGCGGAACTGCACGCGCTGTCCAAGCCGGAGATCGAGCAGGCGCTGCAGGGTCATCCCCGGATCGGTTCCCGGGCCCGCAGCCGACCCTCGTTCCGTGAGCAGTGCGCCGTGTGGGTCGAGGATGCCGCCGTCATGCACACCCTCGAGGACGCCGCCGCGGCGTACGAGGAGTTGTTCGGCTTCCGGTACGTGTGGTTCTCCGACGGGCGTGACGGACGCGCGCTGCTGGCCGACCTGACGGCGCGGATGACCCACGACGTCGACACCGAACGAAAAGTCCGGACAACGGAACTCGCGCGGATCACACGGACCCGGCTGGAACGGATGCTGGGGCCGGAGGGCGGGTTTCCGGACTACTGAGACCGCGTGGCCCGCGCGACGGCTCCGGCGAACAGGGTGGTCACCACCTCACCCATCGCGCGTTGGTCCACTTCCTCGGGGTCGACGGAGTGTTCGAGGACCAGCCCGGAGATGAGGGCCATCAAGGCGATGGCGGTGGTGCGGACGTCGAGGTCCACCCCCCACTCCCGAGCACGGTCGCCGATCAGTTCGACGAGTTTGCCGCGCAGATAACGACGTTCGCGCAGGTATGCCTGCTTCACGACCGGGTCGCGGCCGGCCTGGACACCGAACTCGAGTACCAGCAGCGACCATCCCGGGTCAGCGGTGAGCGCGGACGCGATCTCCGCACCGCCGCGACCCACCGCGTGGGCGAGGTCCAGGCCGGAGATCTCGGCGAGGACGCGGCCGGCGAGGTCGAGGGAGCGCTGCGCGAACAACTCGGCGAACAGATCCTGTTTCGACTCGAAGTTCGAGTACACGGCCCCCTTGGTGAAGCCGGCGCGGCGGGCGATCTCGGCGAGCTTGGCGCCGGCGAAGCCCTGTTCGGCGAACTCGTCGGCGGCGGCCTCGAGGATCCGCGCCCGCACCACGTCCCGCCCCGGCCGCGCAGTCGCGGACAACTCGTCTTGACGACTACCAGTCACGATACCTAGGGTATTCAATACCCACGGTATCGACAAGACCGCGAAACCACTCAGACACCGAGGACACCCGTGACCGCACCTGCCACCGAGACAGCCGACGTTCCGACGTCGTCCGCCACCACCCCCGCCGTCCCCCAGGCGCCTGCCAGTCCGCTCGAGCGCTTCGGCTCCCGCAAGGTGATGGCCGCGCTCGTCGTCGGCGTGCTGGCTCTGCAACTCGGATTCATCCTCAGTTACGTCGCGGCCTTCCACCAGCCGACACCGCGGGACATCTCGGTCGCCGTCGTCGCCGGACCGGGGGTGCCCGCCGGGATACCGCAGCAATCGGTCGACAAGCTCAACGCGCTCGACGGACGTCCGGTCGACGCCCGCACCGCCGTCGACACCGCCGAGGTGCGGCAGCTGCTCCGCGAGCGCGAGATCCAGGGTGCGTATGTGATCGCACCGAACGGCACCGACACCCTCATCACCGCGAGCGCGGGTGGCAGTTCCATCGCTTCGGCACTCGAGTCGGTCTTCGGACAGGTCGCGCAGAGCCAGGACCGCCAGTTGGTCGTGCGCGACGAGATCCCCGTCGGGGCGCACGACAACCGCGGACTGTCGGGCTTCTACCTGTCGATCGGCTGGGTCGTCGGCGGCTACCTGCTGGCGGCGGCGATCGGCCTGATCATCGGAGCACCTGCGACGCTCCGGCAGGCATGGGCACATGTCGCCGTGATGTTCGGATACTCCGTCGTCTCGGGCGCCCTCGGCGCACTCATCACGACACACGTCCTGGGAACCTTTGCCGGACACTGGTTCCCGCTGTGGATTCTGGGCACGGGAGTCGTGTTCGCCACCGGCCTGTTCACCCTGGGCCTGCGGGCGGCGGTCGGCATCCTCGCGGTGCCGCTCGCGATCGCGGTGTTCGTGGTCCTCGGCAATCCGAGCGCGGGGGGCGCGTTCGGCGCCAACGTGATCCCGAGCTTCTACGCGGCCATCGGTAAGTGGATCACGCCCGGCGCGGGCACCGAGGGGGTGCGCAGCATCGTGTACTTCGACAACGTCGGGCTGGGACAGCCCACGGTGGCGCTGGCGCTGTACACGGCTGTCGGGGCCGTACTGCTCCTCGGCTTCACGGCGTGGCGGTCACGGAGGACCGTCAGTTCGAGTGCCGATACGGCTGCCCCGGCCGCGAAGTAGTCCTACTCTGAACCCATGCCCAGGCTGCTGCATCCCAATGCGGCGCACGTCGCCGACACGTTGATCGCGCGCGGCCACCACGGCGTCATCGTCACCCAGCCGGCACCGACCCGCAGCGCCCTGGAGGCTGCGGAAGCTCTGGGCGCGGATCCCGGCGCGATCGTGAAGTCGCTCATCTTCCTCCTGGACGACGAGCCGGTGCTGCTGCTCGTCTCGGGCTCACACGAGGTGGACCTGGCCGCCACCGGGGCTCGTCTGCAGGGCACCCTGACGCGCGCCCCGCTCGATCTCGCGCAGGAGGTCACCGGGCAGCCGATCGGTGGTGTGGCGCCGCTGGGACACCCCACCAACCTGCCGACATATCTCGACTCCGCGCTCGCCGCCCACCCGGAACTGTGGGCGGCCGCCGGGCATCCCGACACGGTCTTCCGCAGCACGTTTCCCGAACTTCTGCGGGTCACGGCCGGTCTGGCCGTCGACATGGACTGATCGGTCGGATGCCGGACGGAGCAAGGGGAACAGCAGTTGCCCGCTCAGTGAACGAGAACCTGGTTGCCCGGTGAGCCTGGCCTTATAGTGGCGGCAGTCCACCAGGTTCGAATCGGAGAATGCCTTGTCACAGTCTGTCGAGAATGCGTCCGAGCTTGCTGTCGTCCCCGCCGATGGCGTGGAGAGCATCAGCAACGAGGAGTACAAGGCCGCGATGCGCCGCCACCCGGCCGGCGTCACCATCGTCACTCTCGATTCGGAGAACGGTCCGGTCGGCTTCACGGCGACGTCGTTCGCGTCGCTGTCGATGAATCCGCCGCTCATCTCGTTCAACATCGCACTGAACTCGTCGAGCATCAATGCGCTCCACGCCGCCGACTCGGTTGTCGTGCATCTGCTCGGGGAGCACCAGCAGCACCTCTCGCAGCGGTTCTCGCGCAGCGCCGACCAGCGGTTCAGTGACGAGTCGCTGTGGTCGCGCCTCGAGACCGGCGAGCCCGTGCTGCACGGCACCCCGATCTGGATGCGCACCACCATCCATCAGCTGATCCCGGCCGGCGACCACACCCTGGTGATCGGCCTGATCACCCGCCTGCACAACGAGAACGACGCCGAGGCCTCCGCCGCTCCCCTGCTGTACCACGAGGGCCGCTACCACCGGGCCACCCCGATCGACTGACGTCCGTCGGTTTGGTGTCCCGGCTACCGGTGCCGGACGAGGAGCCAACGATTGGTGTCGCCGTCGCGCTGGTACGACAGTTCGTCGAGCGCCCCGCGCGCTATCGCCAAGCCGCGTCCGCGTTCGGCCAGGTCGTCCGGGAGGGCCACCGACGCCAAGTCGACCCGAACAGGTCTGCCGTCGTCCCGGAACTCCGCCTCGAGTCGGTCCGGCAGCAGGCGCAGTTCCAGATGCACACCGACCGGCGCGTCCCGTGCTGTGTGTTCGACGATGTTCGCGGCGATCTCCGCCACCGCGATCTCGAACTGCATGCGCACCAGATCGTCGACCGGCTCGCCGGCCAGCGCCTCGTCCAGGAACGCATGGATGCGGTCGAGGGTGTCCGAGGCCGTGACCAGCCTCAGCGAACGCCCGGCACCGCTGCTGCTCCCCGCGTCGGGTCCGGAGCTCTCACCGGGCATCGAACGCGCTGTCTGCGCTGTCGTGGCTGCGGAGGACGCGGTTGAGATTCGTGAGTTCGAGCACCGTCTCGATCTGCGCGGTGGGCGCAGCGATACGCAGGTCACCGCCGGCCTGACGGGCTGTCTTCAGGCCGGAGATCAGAGCCCCGAGTCCCGATGAGTCGATGAAATCGGTCCGGCCCAGGTCGACAACCAGCCTGGTCGACCCGGCCTCGACGAGTTCGCGCAACTGTTCACGGAGGATCGGCGCCGCCGTCATGTTGAGACGACCCTGTGGACTGATGACCACGACGCCCGCGTCCGTGGTTCGGATGTCGAACCGCTTCATCTGACTCCTTCCGAATCCGGCCCACGGTAGCGGACCGCCTTGATCACGACGCTCAGGATCACGAGGTCGAAGAGCACCCAGAACAGGTTGACGCCGACACCGAGAACCGAGATGGCACCGAAGTAGAGCTGGACGAGCCCGGTCACGGAGGCAACCACGAGCATTCCCATCGCGCCCAGTTGCCAGCGGACCAGGTGCCACGGCAGCGCGCCCTGCTCCTGACGCGTCTTGGGTGTCACTGCGAATCCCAGCGACTTCCCGCGGACCACGTTGTCGAACGCGGTCGTACACGCGCGAATCCATACCGGGAAGAGCGCGAGGCTGTACTGCTGGCCGCGCCACGTCGGCGTCCCCCTGCTGACGACGAAGAAGAGCAACTGGTTGAGCACCAGGAACGGTACGAGCCGACCGAAGAAGTCCCAGCTGTAGGCGTCCACCGGCATGACGCCGAAGATCAGGTACACCGCGGGTGCCGCAATGTAGGCGATGGCGGCGAACCCGGACAGGTAACTCCACATCGTGGCCCAGTACATCAACCGCTGCGCGAGTGTCAGGCCCCGCTGCACCAGCGGGTTCTCGCGCAGCATCACCTGGATCGTCCCCTGCGCCCACCGCAACCGCTGGGTCAGCATCGTGCCGAGATCCTCGGGAGCAAGACCGTGGGCGAGGACCTCGTGGTGGTACGCCGACCGCCAGCCCTGCGCATGCAGCCGCATGCAGGTGGCCATGTCCTCGGTCACCGAGATCGTCGCCAGCGGGAGCATGGGCTGCGCTTCGTCGTCCCGGCCGACGTCGACCGCGCGGATCATGCGGCGCACCGACTCGATCGCACCCAGCGGAGACCAGTCGCGGTCCGCGAGTCGTCGCAGGACGGTGTCGTCGAGGAGGACCCCCGACGCGTCGTCCGGATCCGCTTCCCCCAGTACCGATTCGATGGCTGCCAGGTCGGCGCGCATCGCATCGGCATCGGCCTCGACGACGGCGCGGGCGGCAGCATCCACCCGCTGCTGGAATTCGAACGTCACGTCGGCGATCGGGATCTCGGCGCGCAGATCCTCGCGGGCGCGGACGACCGCCGCACGTACCGAGTCCAGAGCGGCCTGCACAGACGGTTCGTCGGTCTCGATCCGGGCGCGATCGAGCACCTTGCTCGCGGTGCGCAGGGTCCGGCGGACGCCGTCCTCGACCGCCCGCACGTAGCCGGTGATCCCCAGTTGCATCAGCGCTTCTCGGCGCAGAACCGCATTGGATCCGCAGAAGAACGCTGCGTTCCACCCGTCCTTGCCCTGCTGGATGGGCCCGTAGAAGAGCGGCGCCTGGCTGCCGAGCGGATCGGACGGTGGAACGTTCACGAAGTACTGCGGCGTCTGAACCAACGCCATCTTCTCGTCCCGGAAGTAGCCGAGCGTGCGGTGGAGGATCTCCGGATCGGGAACCTGGTCGGCGTCGAGGACGAGTAGGAACTCGCCCTCGGTGGCCAGGAGGGCGTTGTTCAGGTTTCCGGCCTTGGCGTGCCGCGGCTTGTCGGCCCACACTGCCGAACGGGTGAGATAGCGGACCCCGAGTCGTGCTGCAGCGGCGGCGAGTTCGGGTCGATCTCCGTCGTCCAGGATCCACGTGGTGTGCGGGTACCGGATGCGTTGCGCGGCTTCCGCGGTGCCGAGAACCAGGTCGAGCGGCTCGTTGTAAGTCGTGATGAACACGTCCACGGTCACGCCGGGCGGGGCCTCGGGCGGCGCCTTCCGCCGCTTCAGCCGCCACATCGTCAAGCCGAACAGCAACGAGTCGATCAGGCTGTACGTCTCGGCCACGACCAGGGGGACGGCGATCCACCAAGCAGACCAGTTCACCGAGAACAACCATCGCCACACGATGTAGTTCAGACCCAGGACGGCGGTGAGCACGATCAGCGCGCGCAACCCGAAGGACGGGTAGGTGGCCTTCGCGGCATCGGTGTCGAGCGCCGTCATCGGCGGCCTCCCCGGCGGATCGCGACAACCGTGACATCGTCCAGGGGCGGGGCGTCGGCCGTGACGGCTCGAACTGCCTCGACGAGGGCCGACGCGTTCGGTTTGTCCGCCACGAAGCGGTGGACCGCGCGACAGTCGCTGCCTCCGTCGAGAAGGTCGAGCAATCCGTCGGAGCACACCACCAGCATGTCCCCGTCCTCCAGCACGATGCGATCAGCCGACCACGAATCGCCCTGCACGACGCCCAGCGGTAATCCGACCGTGCCCAGGGCTTCGACGGTGCCGTCACTGCGGCGAACCATCGACAGGCCGTGGCCGGCGTCGACGTAGGTCACCGTGCCGGTCTCACAGTCGAGAACAGCATGAAACGCCGTCGCGAAGGTTCCGGTGTCCTCGAGATCCTCCGAGAGATGCTCGGCCGCAGCCGTGGTCGCCGTCCCGGCGTCGAGAGCGACGGAACCGTCGGAGTCGATCCGTCCGAACAGTCGGGACGCGCCCCGGAAGGCCGACCGCACGCCCGCGGCGACGATGGCCGCGCCCATCCCCTTGCCCATCACATCGGCGACCGTCACCACCAGACCACCGCGGATCGGATAGTGGTCGTAGAAGTCTCCCCCCACGACGAACGCCGGGATGCACACGGCCGCAACGTCGACGCCGTCGATCCCGGACAGCGGCCGCGGCAACAACTGGCGTTGGATCGCCGCGGCCCGCTCCAGATCGTCGGCCCACTGCAGTTCGCGCTGCACCATCGCCGCCAACTCCGAGAAGGCGGCGACCTGGTCGGCATCGAGCGTGCGGGGAACGGTGTCGTACAGACAGAAGGTGCCGACCGGGTGGCCACCGGGTCCGTAGAGCGGGTACCCCGCATAGAACCGGATACCGCCGTCGCCACCGATACCGGGGATCCAAGCGAAGTCCGGATCCGCGGCCGCGTCCTCCAACACGAGAGCCGGATCCTCGGCGTGGTCGTAGCTGCGGGCGATGGTCGTCTGGCACACCGTCCGCTCCCTGGGCACCTCGGACAACGGCAATCCCTGAATCGACTTGAACCACTGCCGATCCTGGTCGATCAAGGACACACTCGACATCGGCACACCGAACACGTGACGGGCCATGCGGGTGAGCCGTTCGAACCGCTCCTCGCGCGGGGTGTCGATGAGCTCGAGTTGCTTCAGCGATCGCAGCCGGTCGCGTTCCAGCTCCGGCGGAATCCCCGCCCCGACAGTCGTCATCAGCGATACCTCGTCCCCAACGCCTCGGCGAGTGCAACTGCCGATTCCGGGGTGCTCGCCATACTCCAATCCGCTTCCTTGTCATGATCGAACCACACGAATCCGGCGACGTCGCGTCGACTCTCGATCATTCGGACGAGATTCCGGATCCACTCGGATTTGGACCCTCCGGCTTCCGCGCTGCCCACTTCGGTCACGAGTTGCGGTTTCCCCGGAGCGATCCGGCGCAGTTCGTCCATGGTCGGCACGAAGAGGTCGGTCGGCGCGATCCAGTGACTCCACGGCTGCGAAGTTCCCCAGTTGTAGCCGTCCACACCCACCACGTCGACGTAGTCGTCTCCGGGGTAGGTCGCGCCCGTCGAGCTACTGCCCGGGAACGAGACATTTGGAGACCACACCCATTTGACGTTGTGGGCGCGTCGGGTCGCGAACAGGTCGTGCACGTGCCGCCAAGCCGCGACGTAGACATCGGCGGGGGTACCTGCGGCCACGCTCCACGGGTACCAGGTGCCGTTGGGCTCGTGCGCGAACCGCAGATACACCGGCTTCCCCCACGCGGTGAGCTCGTCCGCCCACCGGTACAGGTAGTCGTCGTGCACACCGTCGACGATCGACTGCAGCGCGAATCCGCTCGAATCGTAGGTGCCACCCTCGATCCATCTCCACGGCTCCCACGTGACGATCGGATCGGCACCGAACGCGCTCACGGCATCGAGTCCGGCGATGGGCGGCGCCGTAGCGAAGTCGGAGAACGACAGGACGACACTGGGCGCCTTGCCGACGGTGCGGGCAACTGTCAGGAATTCGTCGACTGCCGTCGACCCGCCGGGCGTGCTCACCCCGAATCGGAGGCACGGACCCGGATCGGCATGCAGGGCGGTGACCGTGCCGTCACACGTGACAGGGCGTGCGCAACCGGCCACGAACACCGATGTCAGTGCCAGCACGACGACCGCCCCGACCTGCCTCTTGATTCCGGCACGCACTTCCACCATGAGGGCAGTGTTCCCGAACCGGACCGCTCACGCACCTGTCGTCGCGAAGAGCGCCCTCTGGCTCGGCAGGACGCCGGTAGCATGGGATCCGACACCGTCCGATCCACAGGATCGAGAAGTGATGGACCTGCATCTGGCCGGGAAGACCGTCGTGGTCACGGGCGCGAGCAAGGGCATCGGGCTGGCGGTGACGCGCGCATCGGCATCCGAGGATTGCCACGTCGTCGCCGGATCTCGCACTCGCACTCCCGAACTCGAATCGCTGGAGGCCCAGGGAAATGTGACGTTCGTGCCGTGTGACCTGTCCACGGCGGAGGGCCCGGTCACGCTGGTCGAGGCTGCGGCCGAACGCGGCGGAGTGGACATCCTGGTCAACAACGCCGGGGCGGTCACGCCACGCACCGGTGGTTTCACGAGCGTCTCCGACGAAGACTGGATCGCGTCTCTGTCGGTGACGTTCCTGTCCGCGGTGCGCACCACCCGTGCGGCGCTCCCCCAGATGGTTCGCCGCGGCGGCGGAGCCGTCGTCACCGTCAGCTCGGTCAACGCGCTTCTTCCGGATCCCGGGGTGGTGGACTACTGCGCGGCGAAGGCCGCGCTCACCAACTTCTGCAAATCACTGTCCAAAGAGGTTGCCGGCCAGAATATCCGGGTCAACACCGTCAGTCCGGGGCCGGTGACGACGGCGCTGTGGCTGGCCGAGGACGGGGTGGCGTCCACCGTCGCGCGTGTCAGTGGCAGCAGCGCCGAAGCGGTCGTCGAGGCCGCCGCCGCCGGCTCCGAGACCGGACGATTCACCCGCCCGGACGAGGTGGCCGATCTGGTGCTGTTCCTCGCCAGTGATCGCTGCAGCAACGTCACCGGAGCCGACTTCGTCATCGACGGCGGACTGATCAAAACCCTCTGATCTCTGGGAAACTCGTTGTCATGGAGCGCACATTCGACGAATTGGTCGCCGAGGCGGAGGCCGCCCCGACGGAGGGCTGGGAGTTCTCGTGGCTCGACGGGCGAGCCACCGAGGAGCGCCCGACCTGGGGTTACCAGCGTCTGCTGGGTGCGCGTCTCGCGCGAGCGTCGGCCGCGCTCGACATCGAGACCGGAGGCGGAGAGGTCCTCGCCGGCGCGGGGGCGATCGCTCCCACCACGGCCGCGACGGAATCGTGGCCGCCCAACCTCGCGAAGGCCACCGAGATGCTGCACCCGCTCGGCGTGGTGGTGGTGCACGCGTCGGACGAGCCGCCACTACCGTTCGCGGACAACGCTTTCGATCTGGTCAGCAGTCGCCACCCCAACGTCGTCTCGTGGCCGGACATCGCCCGTGTGCTCGCCCCCGGCGGCACCTATCTGGCGCAACACGTGGGGCCGGCGAGCGCCTTCGAACTCACCGAGTACTTCCTCGGTCCGCAGCCCGAGGCGCGAGAACTGCGACATCCGGACACGGCCGTGGCAGAGGCGCACGCCGCCGGACTCGAGGTCGTGGATCTGCGGTTCGAGCGGCTACGCATGGAGTTCTTCGACGTCGGCGCGGCGATCTATTTCCTGCGGAAGGTGATCTGGATCGTCCCCGGCTTCACCGTCGACGCCTACCGTGGCCGGTTACGGGACCTCGACCGGCGGATCCGAGCGGAGGGGTCGTTCGTCGCCCACTCCACCCGGTTCCTCATCGAGGCCCGCAAACCGGGCTGACGGGGCGAACTCAGGACGCGCGAGCAGGGCGAGTCCGCCCGAACCGGGAAAGCGCCTCGTCGACGGCGTCCGACGCGGTCGCCAAGCCACGACGCTCCAGCCAGGGCAGGGTTCCGTCCACTATGCGCTCGAGCACCTTCGGGAGGGCGAGCGGCAGCAGTGTGACGCCGTCCGCTACGTCGGCGGCACGGATGTCGGCGAGCAGGCTCCCGAGTCCCTCCGCGGTCCCAACGTACGTCAGCGACGACGACTGGTGCGGCACCCCGAGAGTCTCGTCGAGCAGTGCCAGTTCGGTACGCGCGCTTCGCGAATCGGGCGCGATCAGGACCTCGATGTCGACGAGGACGGTGACGCTGTTCGGATCCCGCCCCTCGGCGGCGACCTCGGCGCGGATCCGTTCGCGGGCCTGCTGCGCGTCGCGCAGATCCGCAGCCTGGATGCGCTGCACCACGGCGGGCCGGGCGGCGAGGTCGAGGATGTCGGGGCCAACCGTCAGGTCGACCCAGTAGTCGGGCCCGGTGAGCGGGACGTTGCCGGCGATCCGCGATGCGGCGGGATGATGCCCGGCACCGGTCAGTTCGACGGCCACCCGCAGCGGACGCCGCGGGGCGATGGACGGGACGGAGGCGAAAACGGAGTGGGACATGACGAACTCCTCGGAAGAAGACAGCTGATGGAGGGCGCGGGGCGTCAGCGCGTACAGCTGTCCGAGGAGGTGCGGCACAGATCGACATGACGGCGGGACCACTGCCCGTGCGTGTGCGTCGACTGCATGCGCGTCACGCTATCCCCCGATCCTGTCCCCCACCACAGTTCGAATCAGACCGATTCCGAGACGGTCAGACGCACTCGGCGGCACCGTCGGTGCTGCTGGAGAAGCCACGCGTCTCCGGAACCGGGTTCCACAGGCCGTCGGTCTTGCCGTAGTTCCACGTCTGCTCGCCGGCGACCAGCCGGCGGACGGCGGCGATCAGCCGCTCGACGTCGTCGGAGCCGGTGCCCAGGCCGAGGCTGGCGCGCACCGCACCGCCGGCGTGACCGATGCGGTTGAGCAGCGGGTGGGCGCAGAATCGACCGTCGCGCACACCGATGCCGTGCTCGGCCGACAGGTATGCGGCGATCTGGCCGGGCTCGTAGCCGTCGATGGTGAAGGTGACGATGCCGACGCTGTCCGGGGCGTCCGACCACAGGCGCAGCAACTGCACGCCGTCGATCTCCGCGAGCCCCTCCGCGAGACGGGAGGCGAGCACCTGCTCGTGTTCGACCACCTTGTCGAAGTCCAACGCGGCCAGCGCATCACACGCAGCAGCGAGCGCCGCGACACCGAGGACGTTGGGGCTGCCGGCCTCGTGGCGGGCCGGGGCCGGGGCCCAGCAGGTCTCGTCGACGGTCACCTCGCGCACGGCGCCGCCACCGGCGAGGTAGGGCTCGGCCTCGTCGAGCCAGTCCCGACGGCCGACCAGGACGCCGGCCCCGAACGGCGCGTACAGCTTGTGCCCGGAGAACGCCAGGTAGTCGACACCGCTCTCGGCCAGGTTCACGCGGCGGTGCGGAGTGAGCTGTGCGCCGTCGACGAGGATGCGGGCACCACAGCGGTGGGCGACCTCGGCGAGTTCGGCGATGGGGAGGACCTCGCCGGTGACGTTGGAGGCGCCGGTGATCGCGAGGAGGGCAGCGGGCTTGGCGCACAGCTCTGCGACGATGCGGCGGATGGTCTCGGCCACCGTGTCGGCGGCCTCGACGACGCGAGAGTTCTTCCACGGCAGGAAGTTCGCGTGGTGCTCGATGTCGAGGACCACGACGTCGCCGGGAACACAGCTGGCGAGCAGGTTGAGTGAATCGGTGGTGTTGCGGGTGAAGACCACGACCTGGTCGGTGTCAGTGCCGACGAAGCGCTCGACGGATCCACGGGCGTTCTCGTAGGCCTCGGTGCTCACCCGCGAGGCGTAGCCGGCACCGCGGTGGACGCTGGCGTAGAAGGGCAGCAACTCCTGGACGCGGTCCGTGACCTGCGACAACGCCGGGGCGCTGGCTGCGTAGTCGAAGTTTGCGTAAACGCAGGTTCCACCCCCGACGAGCGGAACCTGCAAGTCACAGCCGGACACCCGGGCGATCGGAGCGGTGGCGCAGGCGTCGGCGGTCAGTACAGCGGTCATCACAAATCCTTCGAGTCTTGGGACTCGTCGGCAGTGGAAGTCGACGCCATCGGAGTCCGCGCTTGCCATGTCCTTGTGGACCATGACCTGGTCGTCACCCGGAGCACCCCACCGCGGTTGGAGGGTTGCCGACCAGCTAGCCGGGGCTTGACGCTGGTACTCGTGACCTGGCAACGAGAATGGCAGAGCCGTCCTCGCGATGTCAACCCACCGTCAACCCTTCGAACATGAGACGGTGGTCACACTTGGGCCGCCTCCTGCGGCCGCCCGGCCCGCCGCAGGAGATCGGCGCGAACCGCCGCCACCACGTGCTCGAGCCGATCCGCGCCGGGGGTCCCCAGCTCGTCGACCACCCGCAGCCCGACGTCGGGTCCGTCCCGAAAACTCACCGCCACAGCACGATTGATTCGCACTGCCGGAGATTCCCGCAGTGCCGGCAGCCGGTCGTACGCGCCGACGATGCCGACCCAGTCGGTGTCCGCGAAGGTCGGTGCGACAGCGTGCGCGGCGGCGATCGACGCCTCGATCGCATACCGTCCGCCGTCACTCTCACCGGCAACGGTCATGCACGCCAAGCCTTCCGCGATCCGCTCGCGGTTCCATCGACCGCGGTTCTGCTCGTCGAGCGGCACCGCCCGTCCGGTCGCGTCGACACGGGTGTCACGTCGGCTGTCCTGCAGGCACATCAGGGCCGACAGGCCCCACACCTCGGGCTCCGCGGGCACGAGTACGCACAGCAGACGCCCTAGCCGCAGCGCCTCGTCGCACAGCTCGGCCCGGACCGCGGATTCCCCCGCCGTCGCCGAGTAGCCTTCGGTGAAAACGAGATACACGCAGGCGAGGACGATGGGCAGCCGCTCGGGGAACTGCTCGTCGGACGGTAGCCGCAGCGGGATCCCCGCGTTCCGAATCTTCGACTTGGCGCGGCTGAGTCGCTGTCCCACCGTGGTTTCGGGCCGCAGGAACGCGCGCGCGATCTCGGCGGTGGTGAGTCCGCAGACGAGACGCAGCGTCAACGCCACCTGTGACTCCGCGGACAGCGCCGGGTGGCAGCACGTGAAGATCAACCGCAACTGGTCGTCCGCGACGGACGGCATCTCCTCGTCGAAGTCCTCGAACTTCTGCCGGAACGCGTCCACCTCGCGGTCGCCGCGCAGCCGTTCGGGCGCGTGAGCCCCACCGTCGCCACCTCGGCCGCGACTCGGTCAGCCGGCAACGATCTGCCGGAGTTCGACGCACCCCTTGGACCCGACCGGAATCTGCGAGGCGAGCGCGATCGCCGCGTCCCGGTCGGGAGCGGACAGCACGTAGATACCGTTCGCGATCTCGTCGGCCTCGGTGAACGGTCCGTCGGTCAGCAGCATCTCCCCGTCGCGCAGCCGCACGGTCGTCGCCGACGCCGGCGGGAACAGTGCGCCGGATCCCTTGATTCGGGCGCCCGCGATCTCACCGAACCGCTTGTGCTCGGTCACCCGCGCCTCCCATTCGGCCGATCCGGGTTCGTTCGCGGCTCCGGACGGTTCGCGCAGCAGTGCGGCCCACCACGTGTCCATCGGCTCGTCCTGGGAGTTCCAGAACACCATCGGCCACAACTCGACGTGCCCGGTCGAGACCTCGGGAATCTGCCGCACCATGCTCAGCGCGGCGTCCAGGTCGGCGGCGTCGAACACGTAGTAGCCGCCGACCACCTCCGTGACCTCGGCGAACGGCCCGTCCGTCACCACCGCGTTCCCGCCGCCGTCGTGCCGGATCGTCGCGGCCTCCGAACCCGGATACAGCCCGCCACCTGCGACGGCCTCCTGCGCCCTGGTCCAGAACTCCTGATGCCGCTGCATCGACGCGGCGTACTCGTCGGTCCCGGGTACCGACGCGGGTCCGCCCTCCTCGGCGGCGAGCAGTGCCAAGTAGTACATGTCGTCATCTCCCTCCGACGCGGGGCCGAGTACCCCGCTTTCGTCAACACGACGTGCGGGGCGCGCCGATTTCGACACATCCGGGGGAGAATCTCCGGGAAGAAGCGATTCGCCCGGCCGGGCGGGTGTTCATCCTCCGGACACCTGGACGTGAGAGAACCTGATGTCCGCCCGACCAGGCACAGAGAGGGACGTCCCGGATTGTCTGCCCAGCAAGCAACAGACCAGTCGGACCAGCAGTTGTCGCACCGGATACCCGCCGAGTTCCTGCGGGCGGGCCTCGCGCCCGCACCCCGCACCCTCGTCGACATCCTCGAGGCGACGGCCGCGCAACACCCGGACGCGACCGCGATCGACGACGGCGCGGCCCCCCTCACCTATCGCGAGCTGCTCGCAGAGATCGATGCCGGCGCCCGCGGCCTCGCGGACGCAGGAGTGGGCGCGGGCGACCGGGTCGGCGTGCGGATGCCGTCGGGTTCGCGCGATCTGTACGTGGCGATCCTGTCGGTCCTGGCGGCCGGCGCGGCGTACGTGCCGGTCGACGCGGACGACCCCGACGAGCGCGCCGAGTTGGTGTTCGGGGAGGCCCGGGTGGCGGCGATCCTCACCGCCGACGGCGTGCGGCCCGGCACCGCACCTCGCCGCACGGAGGTGCCGCAGGTCCGCCCGCCCACCCCCGACGACGACGCCTGGATCATCTTCACCTCGGGTTCCACAGGCACCCCGAAGGGTGTCGCGGTCACGCACCGCAACGCCGCCGCGTTCGTCGACGCGGAAGCACGAATGTTCCTGCAGGGCAATCCGATCAACCCCCGCGACCGGGTGTTGGCGGGGCTGTCGGTGGCGTTCGACGCGTCGTGCGAGGAGATGTGGCTGGCGTGGCGGCACGGCGCCACGCTGGTGCCCGCACCACGCTCGCTGGTACGCAGCGGTATGGATCTCGGACCGTGGCTGGTCTCCCGCGACGTCACGGTCGTCTCCACCGTTCCGACGCTCGCTGCCCTGTGGCCGGCGGAGGCACTCGAGGCGGTGCGGCTGTTGATCTTCGGCGGCGAGGCGTGCCCGCCGGAGCTCGCCGAACGTCTCGCCATCCCCGGCCGCGAGGTGTGGAACACGTACGGCCCCACCGAGGCCACCGTCGTCGCGTGCGGAGCGCGCATGAACGGCACCGGTCCGGTCCGGATCGGCCTGCCGCTCGACGGTTGGGATCTCGCGGTGGTCGACGCGTCCGGTGAACCGGTCGCCGAAGGCGAGGTCGGCGAGCTCGTCATCGGCGGCGTCGGGCTGGCCCGGTATCTCGATCCGGCGAAGGACGCCGAGAAGTACGCCCCGATGCCGACGCTCGGCTGGGACCGCGCGTACCGCAGCGGCGACCTGGTCCGCCTCGACACCGCCGGTCTGCTGTTCCAGGGCCGCGCCGACGACCAGGTCAAGCTCGGCGGACGCCGCATCGAACTCGGCGAGGTCGACAACGCGCTGCAGCACCTTCCCGGTGTCAGTGGCGCCGCCGCCGCGGTCCGCAAGACGGCGGCCGGGACATCGGTCCTCGTCGGCTACCTCGCCAGCACCGACCCCGACTTCGACCTGAAGGCGGCTCGCGACCAGCTGGCCGAGCAGCTACCGGCCGCCCTGGTCCCCAGACTCGCGCTGGTCGACGAACTCCCCACCCGCACGTCCGGCAAGGTCGACCGCAACGCGTTGCCGTGGCCGCTGCCCGGCGCGGCGGAGGATCCGGGCGAAGCACTGGGCCTCGACGGCACCGCGGCCTGGGTCGCGGGTCTGTGGGCGTCGATCCTCGGCGCGAGCATCACCGGACCCGGTGACGACTTCTTCGAGCTCGGCGGCGGATCGCTTTCCGCGGCCCAACTGGTGACGGCGCTGCGCGAGCGCTTCCCCGAGGTGACCGTCGCGCAGTTGTACGACCATCCGCGGCTGGGCTCCCTCGCCGCCTTCCTCGACGAACTCTCCCCCGCCGCGAGTACCGCGCCCCGGCACGTCACCCCGATGTCCCGCCGTGCCCAGGCCGCCCAGATCGCGGTCACGGTGCCGCTCATGACGCTCACGGGACTGCAGTGGGTGACCTGGCTGGCGATCACCGGAAACGTGCTGGCGTGGTTCGACGTCGACTGGGCGCCGACGCTGTCCTGGTGGTGGGTGGCGCTGGCGTTCGTCCTCTTCATCACCCCGTTCGGCCGGATGACCATCGCGGTCGCCGGGGCCCGGCTGTTGCTGCGCGGCCTGGAACCGGGCACGTACCGGCGCGGCGGCCCCGAACACCTGCGCCTGTGGATCGCGCTGCGACTCGTGGAGGCCAGCGGCGCCGACAATCTGTCCGGCGCGCCGTGGATGCTGTACTTCGCCCGCGCCCTCGGCGCGAGGGTGGGCCGCGGCGTCGACCTGCACACTCTGCCGCCGGTCACCGGCATGCTCGTGCTCGGCGACGGGTGCTCGGTGGAGCCCGAGGTGGACCTGTCGGGGCACTGGATCGACGGCGACGTCGTACACATCGGCGAGATCCGGATCGGCGCCGGTGCCGCCGTCGGCGCTCGGTCGACACTGCTGCCGGGCGCGCGGATCGGCCGGGGAGCGGAGGTCGCACCGGGCTCCGCGGTGTTCGGGAAGGTCAAGGCGGGCCAGCACTGGGCCGGATCGCCCGCCGTCAAGGTCGGCAAGGCCACGCACCCGTGGCCGGATCACCCGCCGCGCCGCGCCGCGCACTGGGTACCGATCTTCGGTGTCACCTCCGTCGTCCTGGCGGGCATGCCGATCTTCGGTCTGGCCGCCGGCCTGCTCCTCGTCGGCCTGCGGGTCCGCGGCGCCGCCGATCTCGGCGACGCCTTCCGGCGCGCGCTGGTGATCCTGCCGGTGGCGACACTGGCGAGCCTGTTCGTCTTCGCGGCACTGACGGTGATCGCCGTGCGCCTGCTGTCGATCGGGTTGACCGAGGGCTACCACCCGGTCCGCAGCCGCGTGGGCTGGCAGGCGTGGGCCACCGAGCGCCTCATGGATTCGGCGCGGACGTTCCTGTTCCCGCTGTACGCGAGTCTGCTGACGCCGCTGTGGTTGCGACTGCTGGGCGCCAAGGTGGGCCGCGACACCGAGATCTCCACGGCTCTCGTGCTACCCAAGTTCACCACCGTCGCGGACGGCGCGTTCCTCGCCGACGACACCATGGTGGCGAGCTACGAACTCGGCGGCGGCTGGATGCGCATCGAACCCGCCAAGGTCGGCAAGCGTGCGTTCCTGGGCAACTCCGGCATGGCCGGTCCCGGCCGACGGGTCCCCAAGAACGGGCTCGTCGCGGTGCTGTCGGCCGCTCCGAGCAAGGCCAAGTCGGGGTCGTCGTGGCTGGGCAGCCCGCCGGTCCGGTTGCGCAGGGCCGCCACCGAGTCCGACGCGTCCCGCACCTTCGAGCCGCCGCTGCGGCTGAAGGTCGCCCGCGCGTTCGTCGAGACGTGCCGACTGATCCCGGTGATGGTGACGTTCGGGATCGGCCTCGGGGTCCTGTTCACGCTGGCGTGGCTGGTCTCGGTGGGCGGTTTCCCGCTCGCCGCTGTGTGCGGCGGCGTGGTCCTGATGCTCGCGGGCGCCGTGGCGGGCGCGGTGTCGGTGGCCGCGAAGTGGCTCGTCGTCGGCCGGATCGGCGCCGTCGAGCATCCGCTGTGGAGTTCTTTCGTATGGCGCAACGAGGTGTCCGACGCGTTCGTCGAGACCGTCGCCGCCCCGTGGTTCGCGCGCGCCGCGAACGGCACGGCCGTCATGAACGTGTGGCTACGCGGTCTCGGCGCGACCATCGGCCGCGGCGTGTGGTGCGAGACGTACTGGCTGCCCGAGGCCGACCTGGTGACGCTCGGTGACGGCGCCACCGTCGAACGAGGGTGCGTCGTGCAGACGCACCTGTTCCATGATCGGATCATGTCCATGGACACCGTCACGTTGGGCGCGGGCGCCACCCTCGGCCCGCACTGCGTCGCGCTGCCTGCCGCCGGACTCGGCGACGGCGCCACCGTGGGCCCCGCGTCGCTCGTCATGCGCGGCGACGTCGTCCCGGCGTCCACCCGATGGCAGGGTAATCCGATTGCGCCGTGGAACGACTCGATGCCGTGGAACGATTCGGCGGCCGACGGAGCCGCAAGGTGAAGCCCGGCAAGACGTCCGAGGGGCCGCTCGACCCCTACCTGCCGCGGAACGGCAACCGCGGCTACCGGGTGTCCCGGTACGACCTCGAACTCACCTACAAGGTGCACAGCAACCGACTGTCCGGCAAGGCCACGATCACCGCGACCACCACCGACGTGCGCCCCCGCGTCTCGCTGGACCTCGCGCCGACGATGCAGGTGGCCAAGCTGTCGGTGAACGGACGCCGCGTCGCGAAGTACACCCACCGCGACGGGAAGCTCACGATCGCGCCGGCGCAGAAGATCCCGGCCGGCGGCGTGCTCACGATCTCCGTGCAGTACTCGGGCAACCCGCAACCGATCGTGACCGAGTGGGGCGACGTCGGCTGGGAGGAACTCACCGAGGGCGCACTCGTGGCGAGCCAGCCCAACGGCGCGCCGTCCTGGTTTCCGTGCGACGACCACCCGAGTTGCAAAGCCAGCTACCGCATCTCGATCACCACCGATTCGCCGTATCACGCCCTCGCCAACGGCAAACTCGTCCGCAAGCAGACCAAGGCCAGCCACACCACGTGGGTGTACGAACAGACCGAGCCGATGTCGACGTACCTGGCGACGCTGCAGATCGGCCCGTACGAGCGCCGACGCGTCGGCCACGGCCGGGTCCCGATCCACGCCGTGCATCCCCCCGATCTGCGTGACCGGTTCGACCACGACTTCGGCCGGCAGCCGCAGATGATGGAGGTCTTCGAGAAGCTCTTCGGCCCTTACCCGTTCGAGGACTACTCCGTAGTCGTCACCGGCGACGACCTGGAGATCCCGATCGAGGCGCAGGGCCTGTCGATCTTCGGCGCCAACCACTGCGACGGCCGACGGGGCTCGGAACGTCTGGTCGCCCACGAACTCGCGCACCAGTGGTTCGGCAACAGCCTCACGCTCGGGCAGTGGAAGGACATCTGGCTGCACGAGGGTTTCGCCTGCTACGCCGAATGGTTGTGGTCGGAGAACTCCGGCGGGCCCGACGCCCACACCCACGCCGCGCAGGCGCATCGAGGTCTGGCCGGCAAGCCGCAGGACATCCTGCTCGGCGACCCCGGACCGGAACTGATGTTCGACGACCGCATCTACAAGCGCGGCGCCCTCACACTGCACGCGCTGCGGCAGCACCTCGGGGACGACGCATTCTTCGGCCTGTTGCAGCAGTGGACCGCGAAGTATCGGCACGCGACGGTGTCCACCGAGCAGTTCACCGATCTGGCAGCGCATTTCACCGACAGGCCGCTGCGGGCGCTGTGGGACAGCTGGCTCGGGGCGAAACCGCTACCCGCGCTCTGACACCTCGGGCAGGTGCCGGCGCCACTTGACGAGGACCAGCACCAGGCTGGCTGCGGCGACCACAGCACCGAACACGAACATCATCGGATAGGTCAGCGAGGTGGTGGATTCGGCGATCATCGCCATCACGGCCGGCACCGCGAAGCCGAGGTAGCTCAGCGAGTAGAACACGGCGGTGAGTCCGGCCAGATCGTCCGGGCCGGCGATCCGCTGGATCTCCTGCAGACCCGACACCAGCGCCAGTCCGTAACCGCAGCCCAGGATCGCGGCCGCGATCATCGACATGGGCACAGTCAGCACGTTCGATGCGACGGCCGCCACCGACATTCCCAGCACGAGCACCGCGAGAGCGACCGCGACGGCACGGGCGTTCGACGGGGTGTCGATCCTGCGGCCGACGGCCTGGATCGCGAAGCCGGATCCGAGCCCGATCATGCACAGCAACGCCGAGAACGCCACGGGGGCACTGCCGCTGCGGCCGGTCATGAGCGCCGGCATCACGGCGTACGCGGATGCGGCCGCCCCGAACACCCACGGCGCGACCGGCGCGACGACGTACAGGAAGCGCCGGTGCCCCACGGCGGGAATCTTCAGATCCCGCGCCAGCGAACGACGCTCGGCCTTCGGTACTGCGGGCCGGGTCTCCGGCGCCCGCAGCAGCGCGAGGCCCGCCGCCAGTGACAGCGCCGAATGAACCAGGTACGCAAGCGCACTGGGCCACGGCGCCCACTGCGCCAGGATACCGGCCACACCTGCACCGATGCCGAAACCGGCCGTCAGGCTCATCGCGGCACGGCGGGCACCGGCCCCCGGCCGGGCAGCCGGATCGCGATCCGGTGTGGACAGTTCCTTGAGCCAGCTCCCGCCGACGGCCATCCCCAGCCCCAGCGCGACACCCGACAACACGCGTCCGACGATCAGCCACGCCGCCGAGTCCGGCCCCGTCGCCAGCACCAGTGAACCGGCGACCGCGATGAACGGCGCGGGAATCATCAGCGGACGCCGCCCCAACCGGTCCGACAGCGGACCGCCGATCAGCAGCGCCGGCACGATGCCGAGCACGTACGCGAACAGGAAGGTGTCGACCACCACCTGGGTGAAGCCGTGGTCCAGTTTGTACATCACCAGCAGGGGCGTGAACTCGTTGCCGCCCCACGCGACCGCGAACATCCCCGCCGCGACCAGCGTCCAGTGCCGCAGGCGGGCGGCGGAGCGCGGGTCGACGACTGCGTCTTCCCTGACGGCTGTCATCGCCGGCTCCCCTCTCCGAGCGCGTGGACCTCTCGCATGTGGCGGCGGACCGCGGCCGCGAAGCCGGCCGCGTCGCCGGCCGCGATCAGGTCCGTCAGCCGGGAGTGGTCCTCGACGATCTTGGTGATCTGTTCCGGGTCCCGAGCGAGCGACGACGCCGTCATCCGGCGCTGACGCTCCCGCAGGCCGTCGTAGAAAGTCTCGAGCAACGGGTTTCCTCCCGCACGCACAAGCGTCCGATGGAAGTCCGCGTCGAGCGCACTGAACTGCGGCGCGTCGCCGCCTGTCGACACCAGCTCGCGCTGGCGCACCAGGTTCTCCCGTAGTGCCGCGACCAGCGCATCCCGCGCCCGCGGGTTCGACGCGACGGCCTCCACCGCATGCACCTCGACGAGCAGGCGGGCATCGACGACGTGCTCGGCCTCACCGTCGGCGATCGGAACGATCAACGCACCACGCTTCGGGTACAAGCGCATCCAACCTTCGGCCTCGAGTCGCAGGAAAGCTTCTCGCACCGGCGTTCGGCTCGATCCCATGCGCGACGCGATCTCGCCCTCGCTGATCAGCTCGCCGCCCGGCAGTGCGCCGGACAGGATCAGTTCCTTGACCTCGCGGTAGGCCGACTCGGCTGCTGAGTACAACTTAGACACAAGATGTATTTATACGCCTTGCGAAAGATCTGCCTGCGGGCGGGGTCAGTCCGCGGACGGCGGGACGGCCGTGCGGGACTGCGCGGAATACCGGCCGCCGTGGCGCACGATCTTGATGGGGTGGTCGAAGCACTCACTGATGCGCGCGGTGGTGATCACCGACTCCGCATCCCCCTGCGCGGTGATGCGACCTTCCCGAATCAGCACAGCGTGCGTGGTCGTGGTCGGGATCTCCTCGATGTGGTGCGTGACGAGAATGCTCGCCATCAACGGGTGCTGCGCCCGCATCTCGTCGAGCGCGGTGAGAAGTTGCTCGCGGGCCGCGAGGTCGAGGCCGGTGGCCGGCTCGTCGAGGAGCAGCACCGGCGGATCGGGCATCAGCGCCCGCGCGATCAACGCCCGGCCGCGTTCGCCCTGAGACAGAACGGGCCAGCGTGCCTCGATACGCGACGTCATTCCCATCATCGCGATCAGTTCCGCGGCCCGCGCCCGGTCCGCGTCGGTCGGCTGCCACCGCTGCGCGAACTCGGGAGTGTTCGTCAGTCCGGTGAGCACGACGTCGTGCACCGTCAGCGGACGCTCGATCGCGTGCCGCGGATTGACGTGCCCGATGTGCGATCGCAGCTCACGCATGTCCACCCGGCCGAGCCGATGCCCCAGCACGTGGACCGTTCCATGGGTGGGATGCGTGACGGCACCGAGCAGACTCAGCAGCGTGCTCTTGCCGGCTCCGTTGGCGCCCAGGAGCACCCAGTGCTGCCCCTGCTCGATGCGGACGTCGATGCTGCTGAGGATCTTTCGCCCGTCGCGGATCAGATCGACGCCCTCGGTGCTCAGCACCACCTTGTCATCCGTACCGGTACTCACTGGCCGTTCCTTCCGTCACGCAGGCTCGCGATCATAGGGTCGAGGTTTGCTGTCGTCGCGTCGACCGCGGCCGCACCGTCCCCGAGCTCCAGCGCGGCGACGAGGCGGTCGTGGGCGCCGCCGGTGTCCGGCAGCGCCGGTTCGTTCTCCACCATGTCGACCAGAGCGGCGTGGAGAACAGGCCGAACCGAGTCGAACAATGCCGTGAGTACCGAATTGCCGGCGAGCACGACGACGGATCTATGGAAGTCGAGATCCGCCGACACGAACTCGGAGGCACTCGCGGACCGGCTCGCGTGCCGTTCCTCGACCTGCCGGCGGAGGTCGGCCAGAGCCTCAGAGTGGCCGCGCTCGGCGGCCAGCCGCGCCGCCTCGACTTCGAGGGCACGACGGACCTCCAGCACCTCGAGAACCCGGGAACGGCGCAGCAGCTGCTCGAGTGCCGCCGCGGCAGGCGGCTCTGCGACGAATGTTCCGACGCCGTGCCGGACGTCGAGCCACCCGTCCCGCGCCAGCAGACGCACCGCCTCCCGAACCGACGAACGCCCCACCCCGAGTTCCGCGGCCAACTCCGCCTCGCTGGGCAGCCTACGGCCCACCGGCCATTCACCGGAGTCGATCCGCCCGCGCAGAACCTGCTCGAGCTGCGGCACCAACGGCCCGTTTCGCAGCATCTGTCCGGCCATCACCGTCACCTCCCACAGGGAGTCTACAGACCTCAGACGTCTGATCTCATTTGGTCGCCCTCGGCAGAGAGCAGGGCCGACGGGCTCCGTTCCAGATCAACGAGAAGCACTGACCGTCGACGGCGAGGGCCGCGCCCGACGCTGTCGTGGCGGGCTTCCTGGATTTCTGGCGTCTTCGAATCCTGCACTCGTGCGTGCCGGCGGTATCGCGCGTGGATCGGTGAAAGAGGTGCTGAAATGCCGGAAGGCCCCCACCAATGCTGGTGGGGGCCTTCCGGTTAACGGGTGTTCGGCGGTGTCCTACTCTCCCACACCCTGTCGAGTGCAGTACCATCGGCGCTGGAGGGCTTAGCTTCCGGGTTCGGAATGGGACCGGGCGTTTCCCCTCCGCTATGGCCGCCGTAACTCTATGAAACTGTCACACATTCAACACCCCTACCCGAACCCATCCCCGGGGTCCGAAGACCCGAAAGATGGTGGGGGTGAATGGTATCTGTGTGTTGTTTCAGATACCGCACAGTGGACGCGTAGCTTCTTTGTGGTAAGTCCTCGGCCTATTAGTACCAGTCACCTCCACACATTACTGTGCTTCCAGTTCTGGCCTATCAACCCGGTGGTCTGCCGGGGGCCTTACCCCCTCGAGGGGGTGAGAAACCTCATCTTGGAACAGGCTTCCCGCTTAGATGCTTTCAGCGGTTATCCCTTCCGAACGTAGCTAACCAGCAGTGCTCCTGGCGGAACAACTGGCACACCAGAGGTTCGTCCGTCCCGGTCCTCTCGTACTAGGGACAGCCTTCCTCAAGTTTCTAACGCGCGCGGCGGATAGAGACCGAACTGTCTCACGACGTTCTAAACCCAGCTCGCGTGCCGCTTTAATGGGCGAACAGCCCAACCCTTGGGACCTACTCCAGCCCCAGGATGCGACGAGCCGACATCGAGGTGCCAAACCATCCCGTCGATATGGACTCTTGGGGAAGATCAGCCTGTTATCCCCGGGGTACCTTTTATCCGTTGAGCGACACCGCTTCCACTTGCCGGTGCCGGATCACTAGTCCCGACTTTCGTCCCTGCTCGACCTGTCAGTCTCACAGTCAAGCTCCCTTGTGCACTTGCACTCGACACCTGATTGCCAACCAGGCTGAGGGAACCTTTGGGCGCCTCCGTTACATTTTGGGAGGCAACCGCCCCAGTTAAACTACCCACCAGGCACTGTCCCTGAACCAGATCATGGTCCGAGGTTAGATGTCCAATACGATCAGAGTGGTATTTCAACAACGACTCCACGAACACTGGCGTGCCCGCTTCACAGTCTCCCACCTATCCTACACAAACCGAACCGAACACCAATACCAAGCTATAGTGAAGGTCCCGGGGTCTTTTCGTCCTGCCGCGCGTAACGAGCATCTTTACTCGTAATGCAATTTCGCCGAGTCTGTGGTTGAGACAGCAGAGAAGTCGTTACGCCATTCGTGCAGGTCGGAACTTACCCGACAAGGAATTTCGCTACCTTAGGATGGTTATAGTTACCACCGCCGTTTACTGGGGCTTAAATTCTCAGCTTCGCCATTACTGGCTAACCGGTCCTCTTAACCTTCCAGCACCGGGCAGGCGTCAGTCCGTATACATCGTCTTACGACTTCGCACGGACCTGTGTTTTTAGTAAACAGTCGCTTCTCTCTGGTCTCTGCGGCCCCACCCAGCTCAGGAAGCAAGTTCCGTCACCAGACGAGGCCCCCCTTCTCCCGAAGTTACGGGGGCATTTTGCCGAGTTCCTTAACCACAGTTATCTCGATCGCCTTAGTATTCTCTACCTGACCACCTGTGTCGGTTTGGGGTACGGGCCGTGTGAAAGCTCGCTAGAGGCTTTTCTCGGCAGCATAGGATCACTGAATTCGCCTCAATCGGCTACGCATCACGTCTCAGGCTGTATGTGACCCGGATTTGCCTAGGTCACGCCCTACACGCTTACACCAGTATTACCACTGACTGGCTCAGCTACCTTCCTGCGTCACCCCATCGCTTGGCTACTACCAGATCGGTTCACGCGCATCCACACACCGGAGAACCCGAAGGTTCGAAGGCGGCTTCAGGGCGCTTAGCATCACTGATTCACCAGGGGCGCGTTCACACGGGTACGGGAATATCAACCCGTTGTCCATCGACTACGCCTGTCGGCCTCGCCTTAGGTCCCGACTCACCCTGGGCGGATTAACCTGGCCCAGGAACCCTTGGTCATTCGGCGGACGAGTTTCTCACTCGTCTTTCGCTACTCATGCCTGCATTCTCACTCGTGCAGCCTCCACACCTGGATCACTCCGGCGCTTCCATGGCTGCACGACGCTCCCCTACCCATCCACACCACTGCACACAGGCCCGTAGACCCGCATGGGTGTTATGTGAATGCCGCGGCTTCGGCGGTGTACTTGAGCCCCGCTACATTGTCGGCGCAGGATCACTTGACCAGTGAGCTATTACGCACTCTTTCAAGGGTGGCTGCTTCTAAGCCAACCTCCTGGTTGTCTTCGCGACCCCACATCCTTTTCCACTTAGTACACGCTTAGGGGCCTTAGCCGGCGATCTGGGCTGTTTCCCTCTCGACTACGAAGCTTATCCCCCGCAGTCTCACTGCCGCGCTCTCACACTCTGGCATTCGGAGTTTGGCTGACGTCAGTAACCTTGTGGGGCCCATCGGCCATCCAGTAGCTCTACCTCCAGAGTGAAACACGCGACGCTGCACCTAAATGCATTTCGGGGAGAACCAGCTATCACGGAGTTTGATTGGCCTTTCACCCCTACCCACAGCTCATCCCCTCAGTTTTCAACCTAAGTGGGTTCGGGCCTCCACGACGTCTTACCGTCGCTTCACCCTGGCCATGGGTAGATCACTCCGCTTCGGGTCTAGAACATGCCACTACAAACGCCCTATTCGGACTCGCTTTCGCTACGGCTACCCCACACGGGTTAACCTCGCGACATGCCGCTAACTCGCAGGCTCATTCTTCAAAAGGCACGCCATCACCCACCCACCGAAGTGGCGCAGGCTCTGACGGATTGTAAGCGCACGGTTTCAGGTACTATTTCACTCCCCTCCCGGGGTACTTTTCACCTTTCCCTCACGGTACTAGTCCGCTATCGGTCACCAGGGAGTATTCAGGCTTATCGGGTGGTCCCGACAGATTCACAGCAGATTTCACGGGCCCGCTGCTACTCGGGTGTCCGTCACGACAGTCACCATGTTTTCGTCTACGGGACTCTCACCCTCTACGACAGGCCGTTCCAGACCACTTCGACTAACACGATGATTTCTCACTGTCGGCCAATCCGGCAGAATTGACAAGACGGATCCCACAACCCCACGAATGCAACGCCCGCCGGCTATCACACACCCATGGTTTAGCCTCTTCCGCTTTCGCTCGCCACTACTCACGGAATCACATGTTGTTTTCTCTTCCTGTGGGTACTGAGATGTTTCACTTCCCCACGTTCCCTCCACACGCCCTATATATTCAGGCGCGGGTAACCACACATCACTGTGGCTGGGTTTCCCCATTCGGACATCCTCGGATCTCAGCTCGGTTGACAGCTCCCCGAGGCTTATCGCAGCCTCCTACGTCCTTCATCGGCTCCTGGTGCCAAGGCATCCACCGTACGCTCTTAAACACTTACAACAAAGATGCTCGCGTCCACTGTGCAGTTCTCAAACAACACACAAACAGAAAACCCGTGCAGACACCGGACCAACCAGAACCGAAGTTCCCGCTGCGGTATGACCTGCGTTTCCCGCTCGTCGTTTCTTCCTTGAAAGATCACTCACGTGTTCTCTCAGGACCCAACAGTATGCCGATATATCGCCTGCCGGCGGCCATGTGACCATCCGATACGCAGACGAGGTAGTCAGTGTTCCACCCATGAGCAACCGCAGTCCCACGATTGGGGACTAAACGGCCTCTGCCAGCAAGAAGACAACCTCTGTTGCCCCCTCCACTGGAGAACGCTCCTTAGAAAGGAGGTGATCCAGCCGCACCTTCCGGTACGGCTACCTTGTTACGACTTCGTCCCAATCGCCGATCCCACCTTCGACGGCTCCCTCCACAAGGGTTAGGCCACCGGCTTCGGGTGTTACCGACTTTCATGACGTGACGGGCGGTGTGTACAAGGCCCGGGAACGTATTCACCGCAGCGTTGCTGATCTGCGATTACTAGCGACTCCGACTTCACGGGGTCGAGTTGCAGACCCCGATCCGAACTGAGACCGGCTTTAAGGGATTCGCTCCACCTCACGGTATCGCAGCCCTCTGTACCGGCCATTGTAGCATGTGTGAAGCCCTGGACATAAGGGGCATGATGACTTGACGTCGTCCCCACCTTCCTCCGAGTTGACCCCGGCAGTCTCCTGCGAGTCCCCGCCATTACGCGCTGGCAACACAGGACAAGGGTTGCGCTCGTTGCGGGACTTAACCCAACATCTCACGACACGAGCTGACGACAGCCATGCACCACCTGTATACCGACCACAAGGGGGGCCGTATCTCTACGGCTTTCCGGTATATGTCAAACCCAGGTAAGGTTCTTCGCGTTGCATCGAATTAATCCACATGCTCCGCCGCTTGTGCGGGCCCCCGTCAATTCCTTTGAGTTTTAGCCTTGCGGCCGTACTCCCCAGGCGGGGCGCTTAATGCGTTAGCTACGGCACGGATCCCGTGGAAGGAAACCCACACCTAGCGCCCACCGTTTACGGCGTGGACTACCAGGGTATCTAATCCTGTTCGCTACCCACGCTTTCGCTCCTCAGCGTCAGTTACTGCCCAGAGACCCGCCTTCGCCACCGGTGTTCCTCCTGATATCTGCGCATTTCACCGCTACACCAGGAATTCCAGTCTCCCCTGCAGTACTCAAGTCTGCCCGTATCGCCCGCAAGCTTGGGGTTGAGCCCCAAGTTTTCACGGACGACGCGACAAACCGCCTACGAGCTCTTTACGCCCAGTAATTCCGGACAACGCTCGCACCCTACGTATTACCGCGGCTGCTGGCACGTAGTTGGCCGGTGCTTCTTCTGCAGGTACCGTCACTCTCGCTTCGTCCCTGCTGAAAGAGGTTTACAACCCGAAGGCCGTCATCCCTCACGCGGCGTCGCTGCATCAGGCTTTCGCCCATTGTGCAATATTCCCCACTGCTGCCTCCCGTAGGAGTCTGGGCCGTGTCTCAGTCCCAGTGTGGCCGGTCGCCCTCTCAGGCCGGCTACCCGTCGTCGCCTTGGTAGGCCATTACCCCACCAACAAGCTGATAGGCCGCGGGCCCATCCTGCACCAGTAAACCTTTCCAACCCCCGCCATGCGACAGGAGCTCATATCCGGTATTAGACCCAGTTTCCCAGGCTTATCCCAGAGTGCAGGGCAGATCACCCACGTGTTACTCACCCGTTCGCCACTCGTGTACCCCCGAAGGGGCCTTACCGTTCGACTTGCATGTGTTAAGCACGCCGCCAGCGTTCGTCCTGAGCCAGGATCAAACTCTCCGTTGAAGACTCAAGATTGGCCGGCAAAACCGGCAATCAGTCATAGACATCGAGTCAAATCACTAGCAAAATAAACTCAAACTAGCTGTTTGCGCTGACCATCCCAGACGGAAGAATGAGACAATCAGCAAATACCCACCACAAAAAGTGATGGAGTACCAAAAATTGGCACTGACATTCATCGACACACTGTTGAGTTCTCAAAGAACACGCACACACCATCACTCGAAACACACAGTTTCTCGTTCCGGGGCAACCGTTCCAGCCTAACCCGCACCCGACACCGACGCAAATCGGCGACCGGAAGGAGTATCGGCAACCGCCAGGCGCTCCCCGTACAACCTCGTTTTCCCTCGCTGACCAGTGAAGGTCGCGGCCGGGTCGGTGTCCGTGTCGCTCTGACCTGGAATAAGTTACGCGAACCGTTCGGCGATTGCCAAATCGCCTGATCAGGCCGTCGAAAGCACGGTCATGTACGCCGCGTGGCCGTCCGGACCGGCTGGGTCAGGGAACCCAGTACTTGGTGGCCAACTCCTCCACGAGGGGATCGTCCTCGGCGACCTCGTCGAGAGCGGCCAGGTCGGAGTCGATCGCGACAAGACGCGGATCGTCGCTCTCCACCTCCTCCACCGGGTGACCCCCGTTCTCGGAGAGTTGGCGCAGGAGTTTCTCGCGAACGCGGGTCTTCAGCGAATCACTCACCTCCCGAGCATGCCGCCTCGCTCGCAGCCCTGTCGAGACCTGCCGTCACGAATCGTGGTGATCCCGGTCGTCGTCGGATCGACGGAACACCTGTCGTGCGATCGGTATCAACATGACCAGGGCGCCGACCATGAGGATGAGCCAGAAGATCTCCATCCACACGATGAGTCACCTTCTCCCATGGAGTGCCGGCGGGACCGCCCGTCCCACGGTTCATCGTCCTCCCCGCGGGGCCGTACCGCGAGGTTTCGGCGACCGCGCCGGATCGGCCACCGAGTCGCCGAAACCAGAAGGGCCCCTCACCTGGTGGTGAGGGGCCCTCTCGGAGCTGCCTGCGAGAATCGAACTCGCGACCTTTTCATTACGAGTGAAATGCTCTACCGACTGAGCTAAGGCAGCGTGCCTTTCGGCGCACGCGAGTCTATCCCGTCCCCCCGGCCCAAATGCAAATCGGGCTCGTTCTACCTGAACTCGGCGCCCAGGCGGGCGACGAGTGCGTCGGCGGCGAACTTGGGTTTGACGTTCTGATCGAGTGCCTCCCGGCAGTCCAGGATCGCCTCGATGCACCGCAACAGGCCCTCTCGCGACGTGCGACCCGCGAGGTCCGCCGCCTGTTCCGCCATGTCGGGATGATTGGGAGTGGCGGACGACCCGAACGAGTAGGCCAATGCGTCGCGGTACAGACCGGCGAGATCCATGAGCGCGCGATCGAGTGAGTCGCGCCCGGTTCGGGTGGCGCGAGACTTCTGACGACGTTCGAGTTCCTTGAGCACGCCGGCCGAGCCCCGCAGGGCTCCGGCGGCGCCCTTGCCGGTGCCGCCCGCGCCGAGCGCGGTCCGCATCTCCTCGGTCTCCCGCTCGTCGCGTTCGGCGGTCAGTTCTCGGGCCTCGAGTTCCGCTGACTGCACCAACTCCTCGGCGGCGGCGTAGGCGGTGCCCGGCCGAAGCGCCGCGCCCGCCAGAGCCAGGGCACGCTTGCGTCGGCTGCGCGCGTCCTCGTCCCGCGCGAGGCGCCGGGCCCGCCCGACATGCCCGCCACAGATGGAGGCCGCCCAGTCCGAGGTCTCGGCGTCGAGGTGATCCCGCTCCCGCAGCACCTGCGCGATCGCGTCCACACTCGGCGTCACCAAGGGAATGTGCCGGCACCGGGAACGGAGCGTCACCGAGATGTCCTGCGGGTCCACCGACGGCGCACACAGCAGGAACACCGTCCGCTCCGGCGGTTCTTCGACGACCTTGAGCAGCGCGTTCGCCGCGCCCTCGGTGAGACGGTCGGCGTCCTCGACGACGACGACCTGCCAGCGGCCCGTGCTGGGTCGACGCGAGGCGGTCTGCACGATGCCGCGCATCTCGCTGACGCTGATACTCAGCCCCTCGGGCACGACCCGACGGACGTCGCCGTGCGTGCCGGCCATCGTCGTCGTGCAGGCCTGACATTCGCCGCAGCCCGGGACTCCGTCGGACGTGCACTGCAGTGCCGCGGCGAAGCACACCGCGGCAACCGACCGGCCCGACCCGGGCGGACCGGTGAACAGCCACGAGTGCGTCATCCGCGAACCGGCGTCGCCGCCGCGCGCCGCCGTCGCAGCAGCCGTCAACTCTGCCTCGACGTGCTCCTGGCCGACCAGTCGATCGAAAACACCCGCCACGCGCCGAGCCTAACTGTCCCTGCCGACGGCGACGGCGCGGCTGGTCACGACTTCTTCGCCGCGGCCTTCTTGGCCGGCGCCTTCTTGGCTGCAGTCTTCTTCGCCGCCGCCTTCTTGGCCGGTGCCTTCTTCGCGGCGGCCTTCTTCTTGACCGGGCCGCGAGCGCGACGATCGGCGAGAAGTTCGGACGCGCGTTCGTCGGTTATCGACTCGACCTCGTCGCCCTTGCGCAGGCTGGCGTTGGTCTCGCCGTCGGTGACGTACGGGCCGAAGCGGCCGTCCTTGATGACCATCGGCTTGCCGGTGGCCGCGTCGTTGCCGAGTTCCCGCAGCGGAGCAGCCGCCGAAGCCTGACGCCCGCGCCGCTTCGGCTCGGCGTAGATCTTCAGTGCCTCCTCGAGCGTCACCGTGAACATCTGATCCTCGTTCTCCAGAGAACGGGAATCGGTGCCCTTCTTCAGATACGGCCCGTAACGGCCGTTCTGCGCGGTGATCTCTTCCTTCGATTCGGGGTCGACACCCACCACGCGCGGCAGCGACAGCAGTTTGAGGGCATCCTCGAGCGTGACGGTGGCCAGGTCCATCGACTTGAGCAGCGATCCGGTGCGCGGCTTGGGGCCGGCCACCTTCTTCGCGGCCTTCTTCGCCGGCGCCTTCTTGACGGCCTTCGTCTTGGTGGTGCCGTCGGCCGCCGCCTCGACGGGCACGATGTCCGGCTCCGGTTCGGGTGCCGGCGCGGGGAGGATCTCGGTGACGTACGGGCCGAAGCGGCCTTCCTTCGCGACGATCTCGTGGCCGGTCAGCGGGTCGACGCCCAGCTTCCGTCCCTCCTGCGGCGTCGAGAACAGCTTCTCGGCGTACTCGGGAGTGAGTTCGTCCGGCGGCAGGTCGTCGGGCAGGTTCGCACGCTGCGAGACCGGGTCGCCGTCCGGATCGTCCGGGTTCTGGACCATCCGCTCGAGGTAGGGACCGAAGCGTCCGACCCGCACATGGACCTCGCGGCCCTCGGCATCGTCGAACAGGCGGATCGAGTTGATCTCGCGGGCGTCGATGTCCTCGAGATTCTGACCGACCATCTTCTTGAGGCCACCGGCCCGCGCGATCGAGTCGTCCGCGGCCGCCGCGTCACCGAAGTAGAAGCTCGACAGCCAGTTGCCGCGCTGTTCGCGGCCGCCGGCGATCTCGTCGAGGTCGTCCTCCATCGCCGCGGTGAAGTCGAAGTCGACGAGCCGGCCGAAGTGCGTCTCGAGCAGCCCGATCACCGCGAACGCGACCCACGACGGAACGAGCGCGCTGCCGCGCTTGTAGACGTAACCGCGGTCGAGGATGGTCTTGATGATCGAGGAGTACGTCGACGGACGACCGATGCCGAGCTCTTCGAGAGCCTTGATGAGGCTCGCCTCGGTGTAGCGCGCCGGCGGATTGGTGGAGTGACCGTCCGGGTCGAGCTTGGTAGCGGTCACCTCCTGGCCCTGCGTCAGGACCGGAAGGCGCGACTCGGCGTCGTCGGACTGGCCGCCGGCCTCCTCGTCGACACTCTCCACGTACGCCTTCAGGAAGCCCGGGAACGTGATGGTGCGGCCGGACGCCGAGAACGTGCACTCCTCGCCGGTGCCGGCGGTGCCGGTGATCCGCAGCGTCAGGGTGGTGCCGCGGGCATCGGCCATCTGGGAGGCGACGGTGCGCTGCCAGATCAGCTCGTACAGGCGGTACTCGTCGTTCTCGAGACGAGAGTGCAGCTGACCCGGCGTCTGGAAGACGTCACCGGCCGGACGGATCGCCTCGTGTGCCTCCTGCGCGTTCTTCACCTTGCGGGTGTACTGGCGCGGAGTGGCGTGTACGTACTCGGCGCCGTACAGCTCGGTGGCCTGGGCCCGCGCCGCGGAGATCGCCGACTGCGACAGCGTGGTCGAGTCGGTTCGCATGTAGGTGATGTAGCCGTTCTCGTACAGACGCTGCGCTACCCGCATGGTGCGCTCCGACGAGAAGCGCAGCTTGCGCGCAGCCTCCTGCTGCAGCGTCGACGTCATGAACGGCGCGTACGGCTTGCGCGTGTACGGCTTGTCCTCGGCCGAGGAGACGACCAGGTCGACGCCTTCGAGGGCCTCCGCGAGCCGACGGGCGTACGCCTCGTCGATCACCGTCACGCCGGTGGACTTGAGCTTGCCGTCGGGCCCGAAGTCCCGTCCTGCGGCGACGCGGGAGCCGTCGACCGAGACGAGGCGCGCACCGAAAGCGCGGGGGCTGGCGTCGGCACCGGCGTCGAGCGTCGCCGAGATGTCCCAGTACTCCGCGGAGCGGAACGCCATGCGCTCGCGCTCGCGCTGCACGATGACGCGCGTCGCGACGGACTGCACGCGGCCCGCCGACAGCTTCGGCATGACCTTCTTCCACAGCACCGGGCTGACCTCATAGCCGTAGAGACGGTCGAGGATGCGTCGGGTCTCCTGTGCGTCGACCAGGTCGTTGTCGAGGTCGCGGGTGTCCTCGGCGGCGGCGCGGATGGCCGGCTCGGTGATCTCGTGGAACACCATTCGGCGGACCGGGATCTTGGGCTTGAGCGTCTCGAGGAGATGCCAGGCGATGGCCTCGCCCTCACGGTCGGGGTCGGTGGCGAGGTACAGCTCGTCGGCATCCTTGAGCAGGCTCTTGAGCTCGGTGACCTTCGACTTCTTCTCCGGGCTGACGACGTACAGCGGCTCGAAGTCGTGGTCGACGTTCACACCGAGGCGCGCCCACGGCTCACCCTTGTACTTCGCGGGCACGTCCGCAGCGCCTCGCGGGAGGTCGCGAATGTGGCCGACCGACGCCTCCACCACGTAATTCTTCCCGAGGTAGGGCGCGATCTTCTTGGCCTTCGTCGGTGACTCGACGATGACGAGGCGGCGCGTGCCGGACGCTCCGTCCGCCGTGCTCTTCTCCCGTGATGCCACCTGTTGTCCGCACCTTCCTGCTCGATCAGTGCCACCGTGTGCACCTGATGCGAATCTCGCCTTCGACCCCGTTATACCGGGTCCGGTCAGTAACAGGGTGTCACACCGGTAAGCCGATCACGTAGATCCGTCCCGGTCCGTTCGCTCAAATGTGCGGCCAGTTGCGGCGAGCGTCCGGATCGTCGGGGGCTTCGCCGATATTCTCCGCGAGGTGCATCAGGCGCCTTCTCCCGGAAATGCGCAATCCAGGAGTGGACCCCCTGATTCCGACAATTGTCGGTGCGACGCCGGCCCGCATGAGCGACTGGGCCAGGACGACGTGGGTGTCCGGCGCATGCGGGTCCAGGCCGAGAAGATAGCGCTGGCCGTCGGCCTCGACGCGTCCGGCGGCCAGGACCCACGCCCGTTGTTCACGCGCGCCCGGAATCCAACCCGGGGGCACGGACTTGACCGCCCCCCGCGTCCATCGAGCGGCGAGATCGATCAGATGCGGAACCGAGGCCGTCCGAACGAGCGGCCGTCCTTCCTCCGAAGTACCGATCTCCGGCTCGAGATCCGCCTCGGCCATCAACGTGGCGATCGCTTCGGCCCGCCACAGACTGTCGACGACGACGGACACCCGAGCGCCGTCCTTCGAGACGGCCACCTGCCCCTGCGCCGCGAGCAGCCCGCCGAGGTCGGTCACCGCGGGGGGCATCGACTCGGCGGAGAAGAACGACAGCTGGGCCACAAGTGGACACTAGGCCACGGATTCGCGTTGTTCGCGCTCTTCGTGCATCTGCACCGCGGAGCCCGGCGGGATCACCCCTCAACGCAGTCGTCCCCCACTGCCGAGTCGGCAGTGGGGGACGACGTCAGGCACCGGTCGTGACGGCCGGCTCTGCCTGTCGTTCAGTTCTGACGTTCAGCTGGTGAACGAATCAGATGGCGCGAACGCCGGTGGCCTGCGGGCCCTTGGTGCCCTGGCCGACCTCGAACTCGACGCGCTGGTTCTCTTCCAGGGTGCGGAAGCCGCTGCCCTGAATCTCGGAGTAGTGGACGAAGACGTCAGCGGAGCCGTCCTCGGGAGCGATGAAGCCGAAGCCCTTTTCCGCGTTGAACCACTTCACAGTGCCCTGTGCCATGCTTTTCCTTCTCTTTCTTACACCGGATTCGATGGACAGCACTTCCGGTCCACCGGGCCGGTTCCGACCGCTGTACTTTCTCGATTCCCCCTCAGGAACGCACAAGCACCGCGCTCGCAACATCGATCCTGCGGGCGTGTAAACGAACACAGAAGCTGCGACCAGGTCATAGTCAACCACGTCCGACCCGCGCGCAACAGTCGAAAGACGAACAAAAACTGCAAATAGTTGATCTTGCACGCAGTGCCACTCCGGCTACTCTCCGGTACACCCCACGCGGATAATTCCGACAGGCCGTCGATAGGATGAAAAGCCCAGGTCCGACGCGTAGCAGTCACCCAGAACGCAACACCGACGAGTTTCCGGAGAGGCCCCCGTGAATCCCCCGCCCCATCCCGGTCGACCCGACGGAAACGGCGACGACTCATTCGGCCGGATGCTTCTGGACCGGATTCTGGCGGGCACTCCTCCGGGCGAGCACCCCCTGACCTTCACCGCGGATCTACCGCCCCGCGTGTCCAGTTACTCGGAATGGCCGGAATGGGCGGACCCGGCCGTGGTCCGGGCCCTTCGCACAGCCGGCATCCCTCAGCCGTGGAGCCACCAGGCCGAGGCCGCTTCCATCGCGGCCGCCGGTGAGCACGTGGTGGTTGCGACCGGGACGGCGTCGGGCAAGTCGCTGGCGTACCAGCTTCCCGTCCTGACTGCACTCGCCGGCGAATCCCGCGGCACCGCTCTGTATCTGTCACCGACCAAGGCGCTCGGCGCCGATCAACTGCGCGCCACGGCGGCACTCACCGAGTCCGAGCCGGATCTGCGGTCGATCCATCCCTGCCTGTTCGACGGCGACACCTCCATCGAACTTCGGCAGTGGGCGCGCGCGAACTCGCGCTGGATCTTCACCAACCCCGACATGCTGCACCTCGGGATCCTGCGATCGCACCAACGGTGGTCGCACCTGCTGCGCAACCTCCGCTACGTCGTGGTCGACGAGTGCCACTCGTACCGCGGCGTCTTCGGATCGAACGTCGCGCTGGTCCTGCGCCGACTCCGCCGCATCGCGGCCCGGTACGGAGCCCATCCGACATTCGTCCTGGCCAGCGCCACCACCGCCGACCCCGGAGCGGCCGCGTCGCGGCTGATCGGAGCGCCGTGCGCGCAGGTCACCGAGGACGGATCACCACACGGCCCCCGCACGATCGCGCTGTGGGAGCCCCCGCTACTGGCGTCGGTCACCGGCGAGAACGGCGCCCCGGTGCGGCGGGCGGCCGGGTCCGAAGCGTCGCGCATCATGGCGGACCTGCTGGTCGAGGGCGCCAGGACGTTGACGTTCGTCCGGTCCAGGCGCGGCGCCGAACTGACCGCGATCGGCGCGCGGCGGGCCCTCGCCGACGTGGACCCCGACCTCGCCGATCGTGTCGCCGCTTACCGTGCCGGATATCTCGCCGAGGATCGCCGCGACCTCGAGTCCGCCCTCGCGGACGGCCGGCTTCTCGGCGTCGCAACGACCAACGCCCTGGAGCTGGGGGTGGACATCGCCGGGCTCGACGCAGTGGTGGTGGCCGGGTTCCCGGGAACCGTCGCATCGTTCTGGCAGCAGGCCGGGCGCTCCGGACGCCGCGGTCAAGGCTCCCTCGTGGTGCTCGTCGCGCGCGACGACCCACTCGACACCTATCTCGTGCATCACCCGTCCGCGCTGCTCGACCGCCCGGTCGAGGCGACCGTCACCGACCCCACGAACCCGTACGTGCTCGGACCTCAGTTGCTGTGCGCGGCACTGGAGCTGCCGCTGTCCGACGCCGAGGTGGCGGACTTCGGCGCCACCGAAGTCCTGACCGAACTCGCGGCGCAGGGCCTGATCCGACGTCGTGCACACGGATGGTTCGTCACGGCCGAATCCGATCCGCACAGTGCGCTCGACATCCGGGGCGGCATCGGCGCCCAGATCGCGATCGTCGACAGCGAGTCCGGCCGGCTCCTCGGGACCGTCGACGCCGGGCGGGCCCCGGCCACCGCCCACCCGGGCGCGGTGCACATCCATCAGGGTGAGTCGTTCGTCGTCGACCACCTCGACCTCGACGAGGGTCTCGCGCTGGTCCACCCGGAGGAACCGGACTGGACCACCTCGGCCCGGGAGGTCACCGACATCGCGATCGCCGACGTCGCCGAACACAAGCGGTACGGCGAGGTCGGCGTCGCGCTGGTGCAGGTGGAGGTGACCCATCAGGTGGTGGGATACCTGCGCCGGTTGTCGTCGGGCGAAGTACTCGACTCGGTGGAACTCGACATGCCCGCGCAGACGCTGCACACCCGCGCGGTGATGTACACGGTCACGCCGGAACTGCTCGAGGAACACGGCATCGGAGCGGACCGGGTCCCTGGTGCGCTGCACGCCGCCGAACACGCCGCCATCGGCCTGCTTCCGCTGGTGGCGACGTGCGACCGCGGCGACATCGGCGGCGTGTCGACCGCGCTGCACCCGGACACCGGTCTCCCCACCGTGTTCGTCTACGACGGCCACCCGGGCGGCGCCGGCTTCGCCGACCGCGGCCACGACGAACTCGTCCGCTGGCTCGGCGCGACCCGGGAGGCGATCGACGCGTGCGAGTGCGTGGCCGGGTGCCCGTCGTGCGTGCACTCCCCCAAGTGCGGCAACGGCAACCATCCGCTCGACAAGGACGGCGCCGTGCGGGTGCTGACCGCGATCCTCGGCGCCGTGACCCCGTCGGATCCCGCGGTGTGACGGCATCATTCGAGGGGTCCGGCCCGAGCGACGGCACGGGCCGGACCGATCGGCAGCACACCCGAACCCGCAGCCGACACTGTCGTCGCCACCACGACCTGCCAGCCGTCGACCGAACAATCCGCGAGTTCGACCCGCATCCGATCCGCGATCGACGACGCGGCAGCGCAGGCTGATTCACCTCCACCGTCGAGCGCGTAGGCGGCGGCGAGCGCCGCGAGGTCGGCCGCGGACTGCGCCCGGTGCCTGCTGACGACCACCCCGCCCACGTGCACGAGGGCAGCCGTGACCACGACGAGCGCGGCCAGCGTGAAACAGGCGAGCACTGTCGCACCGCCGGACTCGTCACGCGCCAGTGCTCGTATCCTCCTCCTCATCCGCTGTCCTGCTCCGGTTCCTTCACCGCCACTGACTCCGCGGACAGTTCGACCACCGGCAGAAGTGTCGCCCGCGCCCGAACCGTCGCGACGACGAACGCACCGTCGTCCCGGATCTCGATCTCCGCCCCGTGCGGGGCCACCCGACCCGCCGCGACGGCCGCGTTGGGGCGGTCGCCGCGTGCGGCGAGGCGGGCGGCTTCCCGGGCTGCGTCGATGCATCGCACCTGTGTGGACACGGCCACGATCGCCCCGATGCACAGCACCACCACGGTGACGATGGAAGCGATCGCGATGGCCGCCTCCACCGTGACCGCACCGGTGTCGCCGCGCGGGCCGGGACGCCCGGTCACACCGACGTGGCGAGTGCCTTGTCGATGATCCCGGTGAGCGCGGAGACGATCGAATCGCCGGTGACCACCGTGTACAGCACCGCGCCGAACGCCGCGGCCGCGATGGTGCCGATGGCGTACTCGGCGGTGGACATGCCGTCGTCCCCCGTCGCAGCCGTCATGATCCGGGCCTGAACCCCTCGAAACATCCTCGACCACATTGCTTTCCCCCTTCATAGATGCCGGCGCGGCGTACCCGCGCCGGGGTCCTTCGGATTCGGTCAGAGCAGCCCACCCTCGAGCACCCGACCGGCCAGCCCGATCACCACCGGGACGATGCCCAGGCACACGAACGCCGGCAGGAAGCACAGCCCCAGCGGTCCGCCGATGAGCACGCCGGCCTTCTCGACAGCGGCGATCGCACGGTCCTCGGCCTCCGTCCGCTGTTGTGTCGCCAGGTCCGCCATCGCCGACGACAGCGCGGCGCCCGATCGAGCCGACCGTCGGGCCATCCGGGCCAACGCCTCGGTCGCGGGCTCCGACGCCACGACGTCCCACGCAGTGGCCGGGTCCGCACCGAGCGCGAGCCGGTCCGCGGTGCGCCGCAACGACTCCCCCAGCGGATCCGGCGCCGACGCAGCCACCGCGGCGACGGCGTCCGGCACCGGCAGGCCTGCTTTCAGACACGCTGCCAGGAGGTCGAAGGTGCCCGCGACGGCGAGCGGGTCCGGCCGCGTCGACGGCGCGTCGTTGGTGGCACGGTCGGCGCCCGCGGTCGTGTCGGCGGCCTCGGCCGAAGCACGCAGCCGTCGTCGGAGGCGGTCCGTGCCGGGGACGACCAGCACCGCGGCGGCCAGCATGAGCGCCGACGTCCACATCACGGCACCGCCCGGTCGACGATTCGGTCGGTCCACGCCAGCCCGAGTGCGCCCAGCACGGTTCCCGCCACCAGTAGCGCGCTGCCGAGGCCGCCCCCGGCGAGTACCCGCACGGGCGCGGCTCCCATGAGCTGTCCCAACCCGATCCCGAGGACGGGCAGGCCAGCGAGAACCGCAGCCGTGGCCCGGGCGCCGGCCAGTCCGGCATCAGCTCTGGCACGGAACCGGCTGCGCCCCTGCAGGTCCGTGCGCGCCGCCTGCAGCAGCTCGGCGAGCGGGAGTCCACGGGACTCGGCCACCGACCACGCCTCCGCCAGCCGGGAGAGTTCGTCGGCGACGACACTGCCCGGCAGAACGAGTCCACCGGCCGCCGACCCACCCAGGCGCGCTCGCCCCGCTGCGGTGCGCAGCGCCACCGAGGCGTCGCCGCGGCACTCCTGCGCGGCCACATCGCACGCCGCCGCCGGGTGCGCGCCGACCCCCAGTTCGCCGATCACGGCCTCGAGCCCGGCCAGCACCTGCGCACGCTCCCGGTGACGCCGCTCGACTTCGGCGCGCCGTCGGTGCCGCCGGCGCGCGGTGGCGAGGACTACCGCCGCGGCGAGCGCCGGGCCGATCGCACCGACGACCACGAGCGGAACGCACGCCGCGAAGGCGGCATCGTACGGCGACACTCGACGCCACCGCGGCCGACACGGCGGCGCACCCCCGCCGCGAGGAGGCGCGGCGGACCGCAGACGGGCCGGCGCACCCCTGCGGGGCACCATCAGGAGGGCCGCCGCGAGCGCCAGGGCGACCGCGCTCACGATTCACCCCGTCGAAGCAGCATGTCCTGCAGCACTTTCCCTGCCGCATGAACTCCCCCACCGAATGTCCAGGCCGGTACCACCTCCACCGTCCCTGCGGGGTCGCGGCGCAGCACCGCGATCTCCGCGAGGCGCCGGCGCCCCGAGGTGTCCCGCTCGACGTGCAGCACCACCTGGACCGCGGCCGCCAATTGGCTGTGCAGTGCAGCCCGGTCGAGCCCGCCGAGTGCGGCGAGCGCCTCGAGCCGCGCCGGGAGCTCGCGGGGCGAGTTGGCATGCACGGTGCCCGCACCGCCGTCGTGACCGGTGTTGAGCGCCGTCAGCAGATCGACCACCTCGGCGCCCCGCACCTCGCCGACCACGATGCGGTCCGGACGCATACGCAGGGACTGGCGGACGAGGTCGCGCACCGTCACCGCACCGACGCCCTCGACGTTGGCCACTCGCGCGACCAGACGCACCACGTGCGGGTGGGCCGGGGCGAGTTCGGCGGCGTCCTCGACGCACACGATGCGCTCGCCCGGATCGACTCGCCCGAGCAGGGCCGCCAGCATCGTGGTCTTCCCAGCCCCGGTACCGCCCGTCACCAGGAACGCGAGCCGTGCGCGCACGATGCGCTCCAGCAGCGAGCGCGCGTCACCGGGCAGGGCACCGGACGCGGCCAGATCGTCGAACCCCTGCGTCGCCTGCCGCAGCACCCGCAGCGACAGGCAGGTCCCGGCCTGGGCGACCGGGGCGAGTACCGCGTGTAGTCGGACACCCAGGTCCCCGCCGCCCGCCGCTGGGAGTCGGCCGTCGACCCACGGCTGCGCGTCGTCCAGTCGCCTGCCCGCGGACAACGCCAACCGCTGCGCCAGCCTGCGCACTGCCGCTTCGTCCGCGAACGTCACGTCGACTCGTTCGAGCCCGGCACCGCGATCGACCCAGACCGCGTCGGGGGCGGTGACCAGTACGTCGGTGACGCCCGGCTGGGCAAGCAGCGCCTCGAGCGGGCCGGCGCCGGTCAGCTCGGTCTGCAACACGCGCAGCGCCGCCAGCAGATCCGTGTCGCCGAGTACGCCACCCGACTCGGAGCGGATGGCGGCGGCGACGGTCGCCGGGGTCGGGTCGCCGTCGGCGGTCGCGAGCCGCTCGCGCACCCGGTCGAGCAGGTCGGTGGAGAACAACGCGCTCATGCCGCCCACCGCCCCGAGCGGGGGCGGGCTGCGAGGACGTCGAGCACCGACCGTGCCGCCGCTGCGAGCGGCGAGCGCTCCCCCGGATCGAGCCCGCCGCGTTCGAGCATCGCGTCGAGACGAGGCGCCGGCCGCATCACGGCGATCACCGGCGCGTCCAGGGTTTCCGCGAGGTCCGTCCCCCGCAGCCCGCCCGGGGCGGGTCCGCGAACAACGATGCCCCGGTGCGGGTTCCGCTGCGTGATCCACGACAGCACCCGCCCGGACGCCACGCCACCGCGCACGGTGGCGGGGACGACCACGACGACGAGATCGGAAAGTTCGACGACGCTCTCGCCGACCTCGCCGGGATGTCGGGCGACATCGCACACCACGAGGCACCCCGCCCGTCGGCCGGCCTCCACCACGGCCGTGGCCGCCGCCGGTGTGAGCCCGCCCGTACGACTGTCTCGATCGCAGGCCAGCACGCTGACCCCGGCCTGCGCGGGCAACGCGGCATGCAGCGCGTCGGCGAGCACCCGCCCACCCTCGACAGCGAGGCCGGACCACCGTAGCCCCGGCGCTCTCTCCACGCCCAGCAGTAGGTCGAGTCCACTTCCGAGAGGGTCCGCGTCGAGCAGCAACACCCCGGGTGCGCGATCCGTCTTCCGCGCCCGCGCGCCGGCGAGGGCGATCGCGGCCGCCATCGTCGAGGCGCCCGCGCCACCGCTGCCCGCGACGACGGATACGACCGCGCCACCCGCCTCGCGTCGGGTGTTGCGGTCGGCGAACACCGCGACCAGGACGTCCTCGTCCGCCGGCAGACCCAATACCCGGTCGGCGCCCACCTCTGCGGCGGCCTGCCAATCGGCGATGCCCGGAACGCCTGAGCACACGAGCACCACTCGGTCGCGGCGCGGCAGTCCCGCGGCGCACTCGCGCGCCGCGGCGGCGTCGAGCACCACCAGGTCCGCCGACATCCACACGCTGCGGCCGACCGGCGCGGCCGACTCGGCAAACGATTGATCGGTCGCCGCGGCGACGGAGCGCAGGATCTCGAGCACGGCACGCTCGCCGACGGCGGCGACTACCCCGCGGCTGCCGAGAGCGGGGGTGGCACGGGATGCGGTGGTCATGTCGGCCAGCCTGCGGCACCGGGACGCGCCGCCGGCACGTCGATACGTCGAATGTGCACAGATCCGCGGGGTGTGGATGAATTTTCGTACGTTCGTACCAGTTCGGCGGAACGAAACTGTCCCGGCAGCTCTACCACGGGAAATGAGGGGCACCGGGGCCGTCCGGGCCGAGATATGGGACGACCCCCGCCAGGGGGGGAGGAGGCGGGGGTCGTCAGAGTTCAGCCCCGGGGGGTCGGGCTGAACACGCCTGGATCGCGTCCAGGTAGAAGCAATACTACACCCAGGTGCAGGAATAATTGCAAGTTCAGCGATCGCCGGAATCCGCCCGGATCGTCGGGAACGTCCGGTACCCGGTACCGGGCCGAAGACGAGGTCTCTCCCCTATTCTTGGTCGGGTGACCGCCGACCCGAGCGACCTCACCCGCCGCGGACGCACCGCCGCGTTCTTCGACCTGGACAAGACGATCATCGCCAAGTCCAGCGCGCTGGCCTTCAGCAAGCCGTTCTTCGCCCAAGGGCTGATCACGCGGCGATCGGTCCTGCAGAGCAGCTACGCACAGTTCCTCTTCATCCTCTCCGGCGCCGACCACGACCAGATGGAGCGGATGCGGAGCCACCTGACCAGCATGACGGCCGGGTGGGATGTCGAACAGATCCGCGCGATCGTCGCCGAGACCCTGCACGACATCGTCGATCCACTCGTCTACGCGGAGGCCGCGGACCTCATCGCCGACCACAAGCTGCGCGGGCACGACGTCGTCATCGTGTCGGCTTCCGGCGAGGAGGTCGTCACACCCATCGCCGACGCGCTCGGCGCCTCCCACAGTTGCGCAACGCGAATGGTGGTCGAGGACGGCCGGTACGCCGGTGACGTGGAGTTCTACTGCTACGGCGACGGCAAGGTCCAGGCGATGCGCGAGCTCGCCGAGCGCGAGGGCTACGACCTCGCCCAGTGCTACGCCTACTCGGATTCGGTGACGGATCTGCCGATGCTCGAGGCAGTGGGCCACCCCACCGCAGTCAATCCCGATCGCGGACTGCGCCGCGCTGCCGCCGAAAATGGTTGGCCCGTATTGTCTTTCTCCAACCCCGTTTCACTGCGTGCACGACTGCAGTCCCCCTCCCGCTCGACGGTCACCGCGGCGGCCGCCGTGTTGTCGAGCGCCGCAGTGGCCGGCGCCTTCACCTACGGGATGCGTCGCCGCAAACGCTGAACCTGCATCTGCCACAAAGGAAAATTGCCACTTGAAGTGGGTGGGGGCACAGGGTACAAAGGAGTTACGGAAGGCCGGAAAGCCAGGATCGATCCGGAAGAGAAGGACCGATTCCCCGACCGGACTTCCCAGCACGGGTACCAGGTACCCACGCGGAGCACAAGCCACTATAAGGGCAGAAGCGTTGTGGGCTTGCGTGACTCGGATGACTGACGGCAAGGACCCTGCACACGTTGCACGGGACGAACCGGCACCGCCCGAGACCACGCCGAGGCCGTTGACACACAACCCACCTTGCACGCTTGGTAACCCGGAATCCGTGCTAGCGGGTGGCGGCGCCGACCACGGTCGGTGACACCACCCGCTTCGCATGTGCGGGCACCCGCGACTTCCGGGAACGCGAGACCCGGAACGCGCGCTTCGTCAGCCCGCCGCTGCGGCATCCGCGATCGACATCGCCTCGCGGGCACCGGCTTCCAGGGCGCCGCAGCACAGGATCACCCAACTGCCCACGCCCTCGGCCGTGCCGGACGCGAACCCGGCGATGCCGTCACGGTAGGCCGGCGCGCGACGCATCCAGCTCACCTCGGGCACGCCCAGGTTGTGCGGATCGAGACCCGTCGACGTGGCAACCAGTCGGGATGCGGCACGGGCCACGATGCCGTCGGCCACCCCGAACGGTCGCAGCGCGAGCAGCTCACCGTGCACGACCGCCGCGAGCACCGGTGCGGGCGCGTTCGTGCCCCCCGTCACCAACTGCGCGAGCATGTCGAGACGCTCGCCGACCCCGGGATCGGTCCGCGGCCGCCCCAAGGTGGCGGCGTCGTCGACCAGGTCCGCCGCGGCGAGCAGGTGCAACCGGGCGAGCGCCTGGAGCGGCGCTCGCTGCCACGTCGGCAGGATGATCGTGAGCGCTTCTCCGTCGAGCGCCTGCGCCACACGCAACGCACCGGACAGCACCGGGTCGCCGACCGTTCCCGGCACCGGCAGCTCGGTCGATCCGCCGTCGATGGACGCCGACGCGCGCGCAGCGCGAACCGACGCCTCGGTGGCCGTCTTGGGCCAGTCCCGGCGGTTGGTCCGGTGTCGGTGCACCTCGCCCAACGCGTCGCGCGCGCGATCCGCGGCGTCGACGACACCCGGGAGGTCCAGCAGCGGCTGCAAGGGATCAGTCACGCTGTCAGACGCTACCCGTCTCTGCGGCGCCGGCGCCGCGCCGGTACGGCGTCGAGCAGGCGCCGGGTGTACTCGTGTCCGGGGTGCTCGAACACGTCCTCCGCGGCCGCTTCCTCCACCACTCGGCCGCCGTGCATCACCACGACGCGGTCGGCGATCCGCCGGACCACGGCCAGGTCGTGGCTGACGAAGACGTACGTCAGCCCCAGGTCGCGCTGCAGTTCGTCGAGCAGACGCAGGATCTGGTCCTGTACGACGACGTCGAGAGCGGAGACCGCCTCGTCGCACACCAGCAGTTCGGGTGCCAGAGCGAGGGCCCGGGCGATCGCCACCCGCTGCCGCTGCCCGCCGGACAACTCGGCCGGGAAGCGACGGGACAGATCGGCGGGCAGTGCGACGCGCTCGAGAAGGTCACGCACCCGCCTCGCACGCTCGCCGCGATCACCGATCCGATGCACCCGCATCGGTTCCTCGACGATCCGGAACACCGAGTACGTCGGGTCGAGGCTGCCGTAGGGGTCCTGGAACACGGGTTGGACGCGGCGTCGGAACTCCTTCTCGCGGCGGCCGAGTGCCGCCGGATCGGTGCCGTCGAACAGGACCGAGCCGCCGTCGGGAGGCAGCAACCCCAGGATCATCCGCGACACCGTCGTCTTACCCGAACCCGATTCGCCGACGATCGCGGTGGTGGTGCCGCGGTCGACGGTGAACGAGACGTCGTCGACGGCGATGACCTCGGCGCGTCTGCTGTGGAACAGCTTTCGCAGGCCGTCGACGACGAGGAGTGGATGCGCGCCGGCCGGCGCGTTCGGAGGTTGCCGGGTCGGGGTGGCCCCGAGCGACGGCGCCGCCGCGACGAGCCGGCGAGTGTACGGATGTTCGGGTGCGGTGAGAATCTGCTCCGGCGAGCCGGATTCGACGACGGCACCGGCGTGCATCACGACGACGTGTTCGGCACGCTCGGCGGCGACCCCGAGATCGTGCGTGATGAGCAGCAGTGCAGTCCCGAGTTCGTCGGTCAGGCGTTCGAGATGGTCGAGTACGCGCTGCTGGACGGTCACGTCCAGCGCCGACGTGGGTTCGTCGGCGATCAGCAGTCGTGGCCGGGCGGCCAACCCGATCGCGATGAGGACCCGCTGACGCATACCACCCGAGAATTCGTGTGGGTAGCGCCCGGCGCGGGCCTCGGCGTCGTCCAGACCCGCCTGCGCGAGCAGTTCGGCCGCACGGCGGTGGGCCGCCCGCCCCTTCGCGATCCCGTTGGCGGCGAGCGTCTCGCGCACCTGGAACCCGATCTTCCAGACGGGGTCGAGATTGGTCGCGGGGTCCTGCGGCACGAACCCGATTCCGCTCCCCCGGATTCCGACGAAAGTTCGCTCCGACGCGTGTGCCAGGTCGCGCCCTTCGAACGTGATGCGGCCGCCCGTCACCCGGCCTGCGCCCGGCAGCAGCCCGACGAGCGCGTGCGCGAGGGTCGACTTGCCCGAACCGGACTCGCCGACGATCGCGACGGTCTGGCCGCGCTGCACCGTGAGATCCACGCCGCGAAGCGCACGCACCGCGCCGGTACCGGTGCCGAAGGTCACCTCGAGCCCGTCCAACTCGAGCAGCGGCGCGGTCACCGGTGTCTCGCTCGCGTCGGATCCAGCGCGTCGCGCAGGGCGTCGCCGAGCAGGACGAACCCGAGCACGGTGATCGCGAGCGCGCCGGCCGGATAGAACAGGATCGTCGACCCGCGGCGCAGGGTGACCTGCGCGGTGCTGATGTCGCCGCCCCACGAGACCGTGGTGGACGGTAGCCCGATCCCCAGGAACGACAGCGTCGCCTCGGTGACGATGAAGGTCCCCAGCGACATCGTCGCCACCACGATGATCGGTGCGAGCGCGTTGGGCAGCACGTGCCGGACGAGGATCGACGGCCCCGACATGCCCACGGCGCGGGCAGCGAGGACGAAGTCGCGTGACTTGGCCGAGATGACCGCTCCGCGAGCAATTCTCGCCATCTGCGGCCAGCCGAACAGCGCAAGGACCGCCACCACCGTCCAGATGGTCCGCTGCGCGAACAGTTGCATGAGCACGATCGCCGCCAGGATCAGTGGGATCCCGAAGAAGATGTCGGTGACACGGGACAGCAGCGAATCGGCCCAGCCGCCGTAGTAGCCGGAGAGCGCGCCGAACAGCACACCGATCGCCAGCACGGACGCGGTCACGCACACCCCGACGGTGACGGACGGGCGAGCGCCGTAGACAGTGCGCGCGTACACGTCGCAGCCCTGGCGGTCGAAGCCGAACCAGTGCCCCGACCGCGGCGGTGCGAGGCTGTCGGCGATGTTGCAGTAACGCGGGTCGACACTCGTGAACACCGACGGGAACAGCGCGACCGCGGCCACGACGGCCAGGATGACGCACGCGACGAGGAACATCGGGCGCCGCCGCAGCCGTCGCCACGCCGATCCCCACATCCCGCGCGCCTCAGGCATAACGAATCCTCGGATCCAGGACGGCATACAGCAGGTCGACGAACAGATTCGCGATCAGGTAGACCACGACGAGGACACTGACGAACGACACGACCGTGGGCGCCTCGCCGCGGATGACCGCCTGATAGATCGTGCCGCCGACCCCGTTGATGTTGAAGATGCCCTCGGTGACCACCGCACCCCCCATCAGCGCCGCGAGGTCGGCGCCCAGGAAGGTCACGACCGGGATCAGAGAGTTGCGGAGCACGTGCACCCACACGACCCGCGGCCGGGACAGACCCTTTGCGGTCGCGGTCCGCACGAAATCGGCGGAGAGCGTCGTCGCGACCGACGTGCGCGTCAGCCGCAGCACGTACGCGAACGAGACCGCGGCGAGCACACACGCCGGCAGCAGCAGGCGCGACAGACTGGTGTCGGCGCCGACGGTGGGCGGCGCCAGCCCCCAACGGATTCCGACGAAGAACTGTGCCAGGAAGCCGAGCACGAACACCGGTATCGCGATGAGAACCAGACTCAGGACCAGGACGGTGCCGTCGAACACCCCGCCCTGCCGGAGGCCGGCGATCAGTCCGGCCCCGATCCCGAGGACCGTCTCGATGACGATCGCCGTGAAAGCGAGCTTCAACGTGATCGGAAAAGCCTGCGCCAGAACCTCTCCGACGGGGCGTCCGGAGAACGACGTGCCGAAGTCGAGCGTCAGGAGCCCCTTCAGGTACAGCAGGTACTGCACCAGGAACGGCTGATCCAGGTGGTACCGGGCACGCAGTTGCTCGGTCACCGCGGGGGTGAGTGCCCGATCCCCGGCCAGTGCCGCGACCGGGTCTCCGGGGAGGAGGAACACCAACGCGTAGATGAGGAACGTGGTTCCGATGAACACCGGAATCATCTGCAGCACACGGCGCCCGGTGTACCGCAGCACGGCTAGTCCTTCTCGACCAGGTAGTAGAGCGGCACACCGTCCCACCCGATCCGGACGTTCGTCACGTACTCGGACCAGCCGCCCGACGCATTGCGGTTCCAGTTCGGCACCGCCGGCAGGTCGCGCAACAGGATCTGTTGTGCGTCGTCGATCAGCCGCTGCGATTCGACCGGATCGGTCGCCCCCGCCGACGCGCGCAGCAGAGCGTCGAACTCGGGATCGGAGTACTCGCCGTCGTTGGAACTACCTCCCGTCTGGTAGTTCTGCGCCAGGAACCCGTACTGCTGCGGGTAGTCGGCCTGCCAACCGGAACGGAACGCGGTCCGGATCGTCCGCTCGGTGGCCTCGGTGCGCAACTGCGCAAAGGTCGGGTACGGCGCACCGTGCGCGTCGATGCCGAGCGTGTTGCGAATGCTGTTGCAGACGGCGTCCACCCAGTCCTGATGGCCACCGTCGGAGTTGTAGGCGATCGCGAACGTCCCGCTCCACGACGCGATGGCGTCGGCCTGCGCCCACAACGCCCGCGCGCGGTCGGGGGCGAAACTCAGGTTCGCGGATCCGGGCAGGTCCGGCGACCAACCGGGCACGGCGGGACTCGTGAAGTCGCGGGCCGGTGTGCGCGTACTCGCGAACAGTCGCTCGGTGATCCGGTCGCGGTCGATCGCCTGCGAGATCGCCTGCCGCCGCAGCCGCCCCTCCTCGCCGCCGAAGTGCGGCAGCCGCTCCGGGATGGTGAACGTCTCGATCGTCGCCGACGGCTGATTCACGGTCCGCCCGGGCAGGTCCTCCTCGAACGTGTCCAGTGCGCTGGCCGGGACGCCGTCGAGGACGTCGAGATTGTTCGACAGCAGGTCGGTGTACGCGGTGTCGAGACTGCTGTACATCACGAAGGTCACCCCTTCGTTCCGCGGCGTCCGCGGGCCCCGGTAGTCGGCGTTCACCGTGAGGTCGATGCGCACGTTGTGCTGCCACGCGTCGTCGCCCGCGAACCGGTACGGGCCGTTGCCGATCGGGTGCTGCCCGAACGCGGCCATGTCGGCGTACGCGGACCGCGGCAACGGGTAGTACGCGGCGAATCCCAGGCGTTTCGGGAACGCCGCCTCCGGTTGTTTCAGCGTGATCGTGAAGGTCTTGTCGCCGAGTACCTCGAGTCCGGACATCGTCGTCGCGGTCGGGTTCGACGCGGCCACCTCGTCGTAGCCCTCTATGGGGTCGAAGAACGAGGACTGCAGTTGCGCGTTGGTGGACAGCGCGCCGTAGTTCCATGCGTCGACGAACGAGTGCGCGGTGACGGGCGTGCCGTCGGTGAACGTCCAGCCGTCCTCGAGCGTCACGGTGTACCGCCGGCCGTCGACCGTCTCGATCGACTGCGCGACCTCGTTCTCCACGTCGCCGGCCGCGGTGTACGACACCAGGCCCGCGAAGATTGCGTCGAGCACCCGGCCGCCGGTGTTCTCGCCCGTGTCGGTGGGGATCAACGGGTTCTGCGGCTCACCACTCCACGCATAGACCGTGTGCGCGCTCGGGGCCGTCGCTCCGGCGCAGGCCGCGAGCAGCGCCGACACCAGCACCACGACAAGCGTCGACGCCACCGCAGCCGCCCAGCTCCGCCGAACAGTCACCGCCACCTCCCGAAACACTCGGTTGGTTCCTGCGACGATAAACAGCGCCGGCGCCGGCCGCCGCAGTCCCGCGCTCCCCGACCGGATCGGCACCCGTTCGAGGCCCGATCGCAACGTCCCCGCCGTGCGGCGACCGCCTGTCGCACCGTTTCGACCGATCGCCGCACACAGCGACCACTCCACGGGAGCGAATCGTGCGGCCACGGCCGCGTGTGACTACCCTCACACGTGCGACAACCGTCGATTTCGACCCGGAAAGAAGGCAAGCCGAGATGACGAGCAGTGCAACCGACGCACCCCAGGTGTACCCACCGAGCGCGGCCTTCGCGGCGGCAGCGAACGCAGGGCCCGAGTTGCAGGCCGAGGCGGACCGCGACCGGCTGGCTTTCTGGGACGCCCAGGCCCGGCGCCTGGATTGGGCCACCCCGTGGACCGAGGTCCTGGACTGGTCGGACGCCCCCGTCGCGAAGTGGTTCGTCGGCGGCAGCCTCAACGTCGCGTACAACTGCGTCGACCGGCACGTGCTGGCGGGCAACGGCGACCGCGTCGCGATCCACTTCGAGGGTGAGCCGGGCGACAGCCGCGACATCACCTACAACGACCTGCTTGCCGAAGTGAGCCGCGCGGCAAACACTTTCACCGAGTTGGGCCTCGTCGCCGGTGACCGCGTCGCCATCTACATGCCGATGATCCCCGAGGCGATCGTGACGATGCTCGCGTGCGCCCGGCTCGGCCTGACCCATTCGGTCGTCTTCGCCGGATTCTCGGCGACCGCGCTGCGCTCGCGCATCGACGACGCCGCCGCCAAGCTCGTCGTCACCGTCGACGGACAGTGGCGCCGCGGCCAGGCGGCCCCGATCAAGCCCGCCGTCGACGAGGCCGTCGCGGATGCCGATTCCGTCCGGAACGTCTTGGTGGTCAAGCGGACCGGCATCGACGTCGACATCACCGACGGCCGTGACCTGTGGTGGCACGACACCGTCGAGAAGGCGTCGGACACGCACGAGGCGCAGGCGTTCGATGCCGAGCATCCCCTGTTCATCCTCTACACGTCCGGCACCACCGGTAAGCCGAAGGGCATCATCCACACCTCCGGCGGCTACCTGACGCAGGCGTCGTACACGCACCACAACGTGTTCGACCACAAGGCCGGACAGGACGTGTACTGGTGCACCGCCGACATCGGCTGGGTCACCGGACACAGCTACATCGTGTACGGCCCGCTGAGCAACGGCGTCACGCAGGTGGTCTACGAGGGCACCCCCAACTCCCCCGACGAGCACCGGCACTTCCAGATCATCGAGAAGTACGGCGTCACGATCTACTACACCGCGCCGACGCTGGTGCGCACGTTCATGAAGTGGGGTCGGGAGATCCCCGACGCCCACGACCTGTCGTCGATCCGGCTGCTCGGTTCGGTGGGTGAGCCCATCAATCCGGAGGCGTGGCGCTGGTTCCGCGACGTCATCGGCGGCGGCACGGCCCCGATCGTCGACACGTGGTGGCAGACCGAGACCGGCGCGATCATGATCTCGCCGCTGCCCGGCGTCACCGCCACCAAGCCCGGATCCGCCATGGCGCCGTTGCCCGGCATCTCCGCGAAGATCGTCGACGACGACGCCCACGAACTCGGCCCCGGTGGCAGTGGCTACCTGGTCCTCGACCAGCCGTGGCCGGCGATGCTGCGCGGCATCTGGGGCGACATGGAGCGCTACAAGGACACCTACTGGTCCCGATACGCCGAGGAGGGCTGGTACTTCGCCGGGGACGGCGCCAAGTACGACGAGGACGGCGCCCTGTGGGTGCTCGGCCGCGTCGACGACGTCATGAACGTCTCCGGGCACCGTATCTCCACGTCCGAGGTGGAGTCGGCGCTGGTGGGCCACCCGTCCATCGCCGAGGCCGCCGTCGTCGGAGCCGCCGACGAGACCACCGGTCAGGGCATCGTCGCGTTCGTGATCCTCCGCGAAGGCGCCGAGAACACGGGTGACACTCTGATCGCCGAGCTGCGCTCGCAGGTCTCCACCGACATCTCCCCGATCGCCAAGCCACGCCAGATCACCGTCGTCCCCGAGCTGCCCAAGACCCGCTCCGGCAAGATCATGCGCCGCCTGCTGCGCGATGTCGCCGAGGGCCGCGATCTCGGCGACACCTCGACCCTCGTCGATCCCAAGGTGTTCGACGCGATTCGCGGTAGGTAGATCCGCGGCGCAGGCACGAGAAGGGCTGTGGCCCCGAGGATCGATCCTCGGGGCCACAGCCCTTCTCGGCGCGTTCGCACTCCGGTCACGGAATGCGTGCGGACTCCTCCCGATACGCGAAGAAGTCGGGGGTCAGATCCACCCGCAGGCGGGTCAACCGGCGACGACTGATCAGCCAGTCGTCGCCGACCTTGCGGTACTCCTCGTGGTAGTGCCCGTAGCCGTGCAGATGCTCCTCGCTCGCGCCGTTGGTCCACCACAGCATGTCCTCCATGGCCCAGACACCCACGGCAGTCGTCTCCGATGTCAACGTGATCTCCGGAGTATGACCGTGATGAACGGACGTGACCGAGACGTTGCCGTCGAGCACGGCCCGAATCGCCTCGGTGAGCGCCTGCCGACCGATCACCGGATTGTCCGGATCGAAGGTCTCGCTGACGACGTCCTCGGTGTGCACGCTGCCGTAGAGATCCCACTGCTTGGTGTCCATGATGCGGAGCCGGGAGGAGAAGACGCGTCGGATCGCTTCGATCGCCGCTGCCTGCTCGGCCGGCGGCATCCCGTCCGTCCCCACCACGACCCCCTCTGACTTGGTATCCATCCGTTCCGTCCTCCACTGTCTCGTCGTCGGCGAATTCACGCGCGAGGATTGCCGAACTGGCCGTTGAGCACCTTCGTGGGGGCGACGAACCGCATCTCGTCCTGATCCGGGTTGGGCCCGTGGTCGTCCGCGGTGAAGTGGTACCGCGAGAAGAACGCCGTGGACGCGTTCGCCTGGACCTCCTCGGTCTCGAGTGCCTCGGCAAGCTTCGCGGCATCGGTCGTGGTTCCCGCGTACTCGGCCGCGGCCGCGACGAGTGGGAAGGCGTCGTACTGGCCGGCGATCACCAGCGTCGACGAGATCGTGCCGAGCGACGCCATCGTGTCGACCATCCGGTTCACCGTCTCGGCGTCGGTGTCGTGAACCGTGCTGCCGAACACCTGGACCACGAGGTTCTCGCTCGCCGGGGTGCCGAGGACGCCTGCCGGTGGTTCGTTCGCGACCAGGTTCGTCGCGCCGACGGAGATGTTCCCGATCAACGGCACGTCCCAGTCGAGCCGCTGCATACTCTGCAGTACGTAGCCGAGCGGCGCGCCGTACGCATCCAACGCGATCGCCTTCGCACCGGCGTTCTTCAGGGCCTGCAGCTGCGCGGTCATGTCGAGGGCGGTCGCCTCGTACTCCTCGTTACCGGCCTGTTCGAGACCCGCATCCTTCAGCGCGCTCGTCATCTCCTTGCCGAACGACTCTCCGTACGCGGTGCTGCCGTGCACCACACCGATGTCGTCGTAACCCTTCTCCTTCGCGAAACCGACGATCCCCCGCGCACTTTCGGTGGGGCCCACACCGACGTCGAAGTTGAGCGGGAACTTCGACGGGTCGGTCGAATCCGAGGTCGGTGCCACCCCGAACGAAAGGATGTCGTTCTGGTTCAGGATCGGCAGAACCGCGGCACTCACCGCGGACGGGCCCGAACTCAGGCACAGATCCGGCTTCTGCGCGGTGATCGCCTTGCGCAGTTCGGTGACGGCCTTCGTCGGATCCCCTCCGTCGTCGACGACGGTCAGCTCGATCCGGCGGCCACCGATGCCGCCGGCCTCGTTCTGCACCTGCGCGCCGGCCTTCGCCGCGAGAATCGACGTCTGCGCGTTGGCTGCGAGCGCCCCCTGCGCGCTGATCCCGCCGGTGACGAGCACACGGTACGGCTCGTCCGCCCCGTCCGACTCGGCGGGATCCGCAGTGCCGCAGCTCACGAGGAGAAGGGTGGACACAGCAGCTGCCACCAGCGCCGGAGCGTGCCGCGCAGTCAGTCGTCCCGCGCGCGAAGCTGCAACCGGTGCCACTACGCACTCACCTCGATCCCCATCCGTGTGAGCATCTCCCGAGGATCCGGTGGCGGTGTCAGTCCGACCAACTGGCCGGCCCTCTGCGCCGCGACCGCGGCACACTTCTCGTCGTCGGAGAACACCCAGAAATCTCCACGCGCGATGGCCTCCGTCATGTGCGCGGCCGCTTCGACCGGGTCGAGCCCCGATTCGACGTTGTCGCGCTGCATCGCCTCGAAGACGGCGTTGGCGGTGTCGTTCTCGCACGGAGAAGCCTCCTGAGCAGCCAGGAAGATCTGGCTCCGAATGGAGTGCGGCAGCACCGCCGACACCTGGATCGGCGCGTCCACGAGGGACAATTCCTGATGGAGACATTCGGTCATCGCCAGCACGGCGTGCTTACTGGTGATGTACGGAGCTTGGACCGCAACGCTTTTCAGGCCGCCCACCGAAGACAGGTTGGCTATGCACGCCGGAGCGTCGGCCGCGATCATGCGTGGAACGAAGGATCTCAGACAGTAGAAGACACCGTCCACATTGATCTCCATGACGCGCTTCCAGCGTTCGACCCCGACTTCCCACAGGAGCCCGGCATTCTCCACTCCCGCGTTGTTCACGAGCAGTTCGACGGTGCCGTGCCGCGCGAAGACGTCCGCCGCCATCGCGTCGACGGCGGCCGGATCCGTCACGTCGAGTCGGTAGTGTTCCGCGACGCCTCCCGATCTCTCGACGTCCGCCGCGACAGCTGCCGCGCGACTCTCGTCGATGTCGGCGATGACGACCGTCATGCCGAGACCGGCAAGGTGTCGGACGAACCCCTCGCCGATCCCCGCGGCGCCACCCGTGACGACTGCTGTGCCCGTCGAGAATCTGACCTGGGCTATGGACACTGCCCCTCCTAGTTCTTGTGCTCCGACAGGCGGTACCGGCCGGGGTTTGCTTGCAATCGACCGGTCACGTCCCGGCGCGCGGACTCGCCAGGATCGGGGCAAGGAATGCCACCGTGCGGTCGAAGACGTTGCGCGCCTGAGGAAGAGCCCCGAGCATGGTCGCGAAGCCGTGCATCACACCCTCGTAGCGCATCAGGTTCACGTCGACACCTGCGGCGGCGAGTCGCTGCGCATACGCCTCCGTCGCGTCTCTGGTCGGATCGACCTCCGCGGTGACGACGAAGGTGGGCGGCAGACCCGTGAGATCGCGGGCGAGACCCGGACTGACGTCCGGAAACTGTCGCGATTGCGGGTCCGGCGCGTACAGGTCCCAGAACCATTCGCAGTCTTCGGGGGACGCGATCAGGCACCGTTGCTCCGGGTTCGACACACGCATCTCGGCTGCGCCGTAGAAACTCACCTGCGCGACGGGCAGCGAACCCGCCGAGTCACGCAACTGTTGGGTGAGGGCGAAGGTGAGTGTGCCGCCGGCACTCTCACCCGCAACCACCGCACGTGTCACATCGGCGGGCACCTCCGGAGGCCCGGACACCAGCCAGTCCCAGACGATCCGGCAGTCCTCGAGTGCGGCCGGGTGCGGATGCTCGGGTGCCAATCGGTAGTCGACCGAAACGACGACCACGCCCGCCGCCAGGCTCAGCTTCCGCAGGTATTCGGAGTTCTGATCCAGACCACCGAACACACATCCCCCGCTGTGCAGCCACATGACGACCGGCAGCGACTCCTCGTCCGTCGGTCGATAGACGCGCACCGGCACCCCACCGGCCGCTGAGGGAACGACCACGTCACGCACGGAATGGATCTCGGTCGTCGGTGCGGTCATCCGGGCCGCATAGGAAGCCCGCAGTTCTCCCACGGAGGAGGTGTGCATCGGCAACTTCATGTCGGCCGCGATGCCGTCGATCAAGCGCTGAGCATCAGCCGTGAGCGCCATGATCGTCTCCCACCCCCACCGAAGCTCCTGCGGACAGATCCGCATAGCGGACGGAGTCACGCGTATCGAGTACCACCTCGAGCTCGCTGAGTCGCGGCGCACCGTCGACACCCGCACGTATCGCTCCTCGGACGATGCCGCTCGACAAGTTGAAGGGCTTGCCGTCAACAATCTTGGTGACGAAGATGTAGGAGGAGAAGGTGGTCTCCGTGCCGTCGAAGCCGGTGACGAAGACGTTCGTTCCGTTGTGCCGCAGAGGATACGGACTGTCTCTGCGGTGCGCCTCCTGCCAGGCCATGACCGCGTCCACACCGTTCAGGTCCGCGCGGATGAAGTCCTCGTAGTCGGTGGCGCCCGTATCGCTTCGACACACGAAGTGGAAGTCGTCGGTCGCCATGGCGCGAAGCACGTCGGGGGTCCACTCGTCGTAGTGGAACCACCACTTGGCCACTGTCTGCGCCACGGCCTCGGGCGCAATCTCCAGCTGACTCATGTGTCCTCTTTCGTCGTCGATCAAAGGCCTGCCGGCAGGATGTTCGGGTTGGCCCACTCCGGCGGTTCCCGGCGGGGTAGTTCGGTTCGGCCGTCGAGCGTCATCACGGGAAGGTTCTGGCTCCACGGGTAGTGGAGACTGAAGGCGACGTGGCCGGTTCGCTCCGCAGCAGGCAACGTGCACATCGCCAACACCGTCTGGGCCAGGTATTCGACGGGCTCCGTCTCGTAGCCCTCCGGGATCAGGGACGCCGCACCCGGCGTCATGATCGCCGTGGACGGGCCCACCGCGTTGACCGCGATGCCGGCGTCGAGGACCTCGGCTGCGAGCCCCTGGGTGAAGCGGTGGACAGCCGCCTTCATCGAGCCGTAGATCACGTCACCCGAGATCTTGTTGTACTCCCGGAACGGGCGGATAGGGGCCAGCCCGGTCACGGATCCGATGTTGACGATCCAGCCCGCCCCCTGCTTTCGCATGTGCGGGATGGCGGCACGCGACAGCGCGAAAGGCACACGAAGGTAATGGTCGACCGTGCGATCGAACGTCGCCGTTTCCATCTCCTCGACCAACGAGTAGTCGGCGAATCCCGCGTTGTTCACCAATATGTCGATGCTGCCGACACTGTCGACAACCTTGTCCACCAATTGATCCCGCGCCTGTGCGTCCTCGAGATCCGCGGGAATGGCGACGGCCCGACCGCCGGCCTCCTCGATGAGGGACACCGTCTCGTCGAGACTGCCCGCGACGGCCGCCTTGCGGCCTGCCCGGACCGACTCCGACACCCCCCGGGATCGCGCGGTCACCACCACGGTCGCGCCCTCCGCCGCCAAGCGCTGAGCCACCGCACGTCCGATTCCCCTGCTGCTGCCCGTGACCAGGGCAGTCCTACCTGTCAACGACGGCGCCATGCTTCCTCCACACCAATAGATCGCTCTCCACGTGACGCGAGTCGACGCCCGAGCAGTTCCACAATCTGTTGAGCGACAGCATCGTCCGCGGCCCGGGGAGGCGCCCAGTACTGCTGTCCACTCAGCGGACGAGATTCCTCCGGGTCACCCCGGCACCCTCGCCACGGGGGCTTTTGTTCGACACCAGCGTGTGGCAGACTCTGCCACCTAGACAGAAGCTGCCAAGGAGATGCGACCTCGTCTCCAGCGCCCTTCTCCTGTCGCCGAGCAGGCCCACCGTTCACGTCGCGCGGATCGGAGCAGCATGAAGAACCCGCACACCTCCCGTTCGACCACTGTCGCCCGAACGACGTTGCTCGACAGGATCGGGACGGTCCTCGACGCATTCGGATCGAACAGCCCCCTGACCGGCTGCGACATCATGGACTCCACCCGCCTTCCACGCACCTCGACCTATCGGATCCTCGAACAACTCGTAGCGATCGGATGGCTCGAGCGGGAGGGTAATACGCACCGCCTGGGAACCCGTCTGGTGGAACTCGGCTCGCTGGCCCTCGATCAGGACCCCCTCGCGCAGGCAGCCGAGCCGCACCTGCTTCGCCTCCATCGGAGGACCGGGCTGGTGGTCCACCTCGCCGTCCTCGACGGCACCGATGTCGTCTACCTCCGCAAGGTCGGAGACACCCTCGACCGACTGTCGCCGACACGCACGGGTTTACGGGTGCCCGCCGCAGGAAGCGTGCTGGGGGAGGCACTGCTCGGCTGGGCCGACGCCGGGGCCCACCACCCTGTCAAGACAACATCGCAGATCGATGGCGGTGACGGCGAACTGGCACACATCGTCGCCCGGGTCGCTCCCCGAGGTGGCACGACGGCCGCAGTGTCCGTCTGTACCCCGTCCCGCCTCTCCCCCCTCGCCACACAGGCCCGCGCCGCAGTCCGGGAAACGGCCGTAGCGATACTCCGCGACCTGCACCGCCCGGGCCTGCGACGCAGAGGCCCGCGGCCGCCCGGGCCGGGCGCGAATTCGGGCGACGCCGACCTGTCCATCCACTGAACACATGCCCTTCACACCGGAGGGCCGCCGGCCGGATCATGCGGATCAACAGCCGTGTCACCGGCGCATACATGCAAACGGAGGAACGATGACCACAGACGCGACAGATGTGCCGCAGACCGAAGAGGTCCGGATGATCGAGGCCGCCGCGGCGCCCACCCGCTTCGCGCGCGGCTGGCACTGCCTCGGTCTCATCCGGGACTTCAAGGACGGCAAGCCGCACTCGATCGAGGCGTTCGGCACCAAGCTGGTCGTGTTCGCCGACAGCAAGGGCGAGCTCAACGTCCTCGACGCGTACTGCCGCCACATGGGCGGCGACCTGAGCCAGGGCGAGATCAAGGGCGACACCATCGCCTGTCCGTTCCACGACTGGCGCTGGAACGGCAAGGGCAAGTGCACCGACATTCCCTACGCCCGGCGCGTTCCCCCGGTCGCCAAGACCCGCGCGTGGACCACGCTCGAGCGCAACGGCCAGCTGTACGTCTGGAACGACCCGCAGGGCAACCCGCCGCCGGCCGACGTCACGATCCCCGAGATCGCGGAGTACGGCACCGACGAGTGGACCGACTGGACCTGGAACTCGATCCGCATCGAGGGTTCACACTGTCGGGAGATCGTCGACAACGTCGTCGACATGGCGCACTTCTTCTACGTCCACTACGCCTTCCCGAAGTACTTCAAGAACGTCTTCGAAGGACACATCGCGACGCAGTACATGCGCTCACAGCCGCGCGGCGACGTCATGCTCGGCACCAACTACGACGGGAACCCGGACGCCGAAGGGCGTTCGGAAGCATCCTATTTCGGTCCTTCGTACATGATCGACTGGCTCGAGAACGACTCCGCCGGACACACGATGAGGACGATCCTCATCAACTGCCACTACCCCGTGACCGACAACTCGTTCGTCCTCCAGTACGGCGTCATCGTGGAGAAGATCCCCGGACTGTCCGACGCGGAAACCGCCGCCGTGGCCGCGGAGTTCGCCAAGGGCGTCGAAATCGGATTCGAGCAGGACGTCGAGATCTGGAAGAACAAGGCGCCCATCGACAACCCGCTGCTGTCGGAGGAGGACGGGCCGGTCTACCAGCTGCGCCGCTGGTACCAGCAGTTCTACGTCGATGTCGAAGACATCACGGAAGACATGACCAAGCGCTTCGAGTTCGAGATCGACACCACCCGGGCGGTCGAGAGCTGGAAGAAGGAAGTCGCCGAGAACATCGCGCTGCGTACCGGCAGCGCCGCCGAGTAGAACGACATTCGAGAAGAGACCTGAAGACATGACGTACGAAGTACTTTCGCGGGTCGAGGCCATGGCCGACGACCTGTTCGCCGAAGGCGTCGAAGCGGATCGGCTGGGCAGACTCGCGGACGAATCCGCGAAGAAGATGAAGGAAGCCGGGTTGATCCGGATGCTCCAGCCGAAGGAGCACGGAGGCCTCGAGGTCCATCCGCGCGAATTCGCGGAGACCGTCATGCGCACGGCGTCGCTGAATCCGTCGGCCGGCTGGGTCCACGGCATCGTCGGCGTGCACCCGTGGCAGCTGGCCTTCGCCGATCCCAAGGTCCAGCAGGAGGTCTGGGGCGAGGATCAGGACACGTGGCTCGCGTCGCCGTACATGCCCGGCGGCATGTGCGTGCCGGTCGACGGCGGGTACAGGCTCTCGGGCCGCTGGTCGTTCTCCTCCGGCACCGATCACTGCGACTGGGCCTTTCTCGGCGCCTGGCTCGCCGACGACGAGGGCCGGATGGTGATGCCCCCGACCGGCCTGCACGTGATCATCCCGCGCACCGACTACGAGATCATCGAGGACTCCTGGGACGTCGTGGGTCTGCGCGGCACCGGCTCGAAGGATCTGGTCATCGAGGACGCGTTCGTGCCGGATTACCGCGTCATGAACGCCGCCGAGGTCATGGACGGCACCGCGGTGCGCAAGTACGGCCGCACCGAGACGCTCTACCTGATGCCGTGGTCCAACATGTTCCCGCTCGGCATCACGTCGGCCACGATCGGCATCTGCGAGGGCCTGCTTCACCATGCCAACGAGTATCAGCGCGAACGAATCAGCCCGACCGGGGCCCCGATGAAGGACGACCCGTACACGATGTATGCGGTCGGTGAGGCCACCGCCCAGCTGCGTGCGGCCCGGGACTCGCTGCTGGCCAACGTCGATCGCATGTGGGATCTGGTGGAAGCCGGCAGGACCCCGACGTTCGAGCAGCGCGCGCAGGGGAGGCTTACCCAGGTCAACGCGGCCTGGCAGGCCGTCACGGCGATGGACCAGGTCTACGCCCGCTGCGGCGGAAACGCGCTGCGCATGGACAAGCCGATGCAGCGCTTCTGGCGTGACGCCCATGCGGGCCTGCATCACGGCATTCACGTGCCCGGAACCACCTTCCACGCAGCCTCGCTGGCGAACCTCGGAGTGGACCCGCAGGGCCCGCTCCGAATGATGATCTGACAGAGATTCCGAAACATCAACGGAGACAATCCATGACAAACCCCATCGTCGGGGGCTTCGGCACCGACATCCGCGCCCTGGGCTACGTGACCGTCCAGACCGACGACATCGAGCGCTGGCGCACCTTCGCGTTCGACGTCCTCGGCTTCGCGGAGGGCTCCGGGCCGGACCCCGAGGCCCTCTACCTGCGCATGGACGAGCGCGCCGCCCGCATCGTGGTCGTACCCGGAGCGGACGACCGCGTCGTCACCGTCGGCTGGGAGGTCCGCGACCACGCCGCCCTCACCCGAGTGCGGACCGCAGTCGAGGCGGCCGGGATCGCGGTCAAGCCCCTTTCAGTCGAGGAGGCCGACGCCCGCCGCGTCGAGGAGGTCATCACCTTCCAGGATCCCGGCGGGGCCACGCTCGAGATCTTCCACGGCGCGGTTCTCGACCACAGTCCGGTCGTCACCCCGTTCGGCGCCAAGTTCGTCACCGGCGCACAAGGTCTCGGCCACGTCGTACTACCGGTGACCGATCTGCAGGGCACCTTCGACTTCTACACCGAGGTCCTCGGCTTCCTGCCGCGCGGCGCCTTCCGCCTGCCTGCCCCACCCGAGTACGGGCCGATCCGCGTTCGATTCCTCGGGGTCAACCAGCGGCACCACAGCCTCGCGTTGATCCCGGCGCCGAGGGAAGGGGCGCCCGGTCTCATCCACGTCATGGTCGAGGTCGACTCGCTCGACGCCGTCGGCCAGGCCCTCGACCGCGTGGTGAAGGGCGGATTCCCGGTGTCCTCGACGCTGGGCCGCCACACCAACGACAAGATGGTGTCCTTCTACGTCCGTGCGCCCGGCGGCTGGGACGTCGAGTTCGGCACCGACGGGCACCTGGTGGACGAGACGTTCTACACGTCCGAGGAGATCACCGCCGACAGCTACTGGGGCCACGATCTGTCGGGTGGCGAGCTACCCGCGGCTCTGCTGTAGGCACGTTCGCGTCACCGACGCGCATCACCGATAGGAGGGGCCCCGTCCGAACCGGACGCGGCCCCTCCTTTCGCGTCCCCACCTCAGTGGCCGCAGTGACTGCGCCATCCCCCGGCGATCGCCTCGAGCGCCCTGATGTGGAGCCTGCGCAACTCGTCGACCCCCGTGTCCGGCCGGGCGAGAATCCACTCGGTGTACGCCGCTCGCGACGCCGTCAGGATCAGGATGGCGGTCGTCCTGCGGGTGAAGTCGTCGCCGGGATGAACCGACCTCTCGCGAAGCCAGTCGGCGAGTACCGAGACGACACAGTCGTCGACACTCTCCCACCGCAGGCGGTACTCGGGCGTCCGAATGAGTAGTTCGAGCAGTTCTCGCCGATCTTCGAGATCGGTCGCCAGTTCCTCGGTCAGAGCGTCCACCAGCGCGTCCACGACGCCGGTGCTCGCCCCTGCCGACTCGGCGAGAGCACCGAGGAGACGGTCCATAGACCGTTCCAGCAGCGGCATGACGATGTCCGCCTTGGTGGGGAAGTGGCGATAGAAGGTGCGTTCGGAAACCCCTGCTCGCTGCGCGATCGCCTCCACGGTCACGGACGTCGAGTGATTCTCGACGAACAGATCCCGTGCCGCCGTCGCGACGGCCAAGCGGACGTCGGCATGCCGACGTTCGACGAGTGTCGCGGCCCGGCCACCCTGCATTGTCATTCCTTCCGCCCTCGTTTCCGCCGGAGGACCGTGAGCCGGCGATCCCGGGCGGGATGCCCGGTTCGACATGTCGGCCGAAGCCCGCCGACGAACGTCGCCCATTCTAGGGTGCAACGAGGAACCCGCGGAACCGCTGGTGAGCATCGGAACTCCTTGCTGCAGTAGGAAGCGCGCCGACATCAGGCTCGGCTCCCCTTCACCGGCCCACGGGCTGTCCCGGCGCGGCACCGGACTCGCCGACGGGACGAGAGACCGAGTTCCGGCGTTCCCATCGGGGGCCCTGCTGTGCCGCGGTCCAGATGGCACGGGAGGCCTGCCGCAGGTGTACGACGAGTTCGGCTTGACGCATCCGCTCGACGGGCCCCCACAGCGACAACGCGGTGGTGGCGTGATCGGCAGGGCCGACCTGTACCGCCATCGACATCGATCCGAGGTAGTACTCCTCGCGGGTCGTGGCGATACCGGTTTCCCGAATCCGCCGGAGTTCGCGATCGAGACCCTGTTGAGAGGTGATGCTGTACCGGGTTTTCGGGGTCACCCCGGTGAAATCGATGCCCGGCCGTGCCTCCGCCGGAAGACATGCCAGGAGCATCTTCCCCGACGCGGTCTGGTGGGCGGGATGCGCGATTCCCCGACGCAACGGGGCGGCCCAGTCAGTCCACACCTCGTCGATGAACACCACGTCGGGACCCGACAGAGTGGCCAGATAGACGCTCATCCCGGTCGCGCGGCTGAGCCTCGACATGTAGGGCATCGCGATCTGATGGACCTCGTGTTGGGCGAGAGCGACACTGCCGAGCTCGAAGAGCTTGAGCCCCACCCGGTAGTCGAACCCGTCCCGCCTGATCACGCCCAACTCCACCAGCCGTTGCAGCAGCCGATGCACGGACGACCGAGGCAGGCCCGTCCGATGCGCGATCCGCGACGAGGTCAGCGCCTCGGATCCGGAGAACGCACTCAGGACCGAGATCACTCGGTCGACGACGGCGTGGGGGGAATCATCGCGGCTGATCACAGTCAACACGACCTCCAAGGCAGTTCCTGTCTGTTTGGCAGATCCTGCCACACGGTGACGCGCATCACAACAACCGGGTGGCGGGGACGCCTCGAACTGCCGCCTCGCTCGCGCCGTACCTGGTCCGATCCCGCGATCTCCACACCGGATCGGTCGAACGCCAGATGCTGTTCGCGGCAGCCCGAAGAGGTGCGACATGTCGAGAGTCGAAGTGCACGTGCGCGCGAGGACCGGAGATCCCGACCGCGGCGAACGCACCGGGAGGCCCCACCGGGACGGCGATGGCGCCGTATCCCCTCCGGTCGTCCCATTCGTAGGCCGCGCCGGCGCGGCGGATCCCTTCGTACTCGCGCTCCCCACCGAGCGTGTTCGCCAGAAGGGCGCGCCCGATCGCGTTGTCGCGGGCCGGACATCGCCCTCCGACACGGGTCGGCACCGGTTCTGCCGGGCAGCGCCCGAGCTTCTCCAGGCAAACGACGTCGCGACCTGCGAGAACCGCGAGATGAACCACCAGTCGCGTCGACCGGTGCAGCTCGTGCAGGAAGGGAAGCGCAGCGGCACGGAGCCTGTCCTGGTGCAGAGCCAGCGAACCGAGCTCGATCAACCCGAGTCCCAGCGAATACCGTCGGCCGTCACGGCGGAGCCACCGCATCCGGACGAGACGCACGATCATCCGATGGGCTGACGAGCGTGGGAGTCCCGTGCGCCTCACGACGTCCGTCAGAGTCAACTGCCCGCCCCTGTCGAATGCTCCGAGCACGAGCACGGCCCGGTCCAGAACGGCGCCGGGAACGCCGTCCCCGTCGTCCGGACCCGAACTCGCTCCCCCGGGCGTCTCCCTCACACCGCCCCGAACGACTCGGGGGCAGCCCCTCCCGGGTGATCCGCTGGAGTGACGGCCCAGGCCCGGCCCAGGACGCCGACGGACTGCGGCGGCACACGAGGTGTCGTGGGGTGGCAGGCGGATGCCGTCATGCGCGTTCCTTTCGGGCGTTCGGACCGGTGCGGCCGCTCGATCTGTCACCACCGGAGGTCGATTCGCCGCTCTTGCGAAGGATCGCCGCTGACCCGGCCGTTGATGAAGAGCGTTTTCCCACTGTGCGGACGCTCGTCACGTAGATGTCGTCGACGGGAAGTGGCAGGCCACGAAATGCCCCGGTCGCACCTCCCGGATCCGGGGCTCACTCTCCGCGCACAGCGCGGCGGCGCGCGGGCACCGGGTCCGGAAGTGGCAGCCCGACGGAGGATCGAGGGGCGAGGGCAGGTCCCCGGACAGGCTCGACTCCGACGGCGCGACCTCGGGATCCGGCTCGGGGACGGCCGAGAGCAGTGCCTCGGTGTACGGGTGCAACGGCGCGACATACATCTCGTTCGGATCCGCGACCTCGCAGATCTTGCCGAGGTACATCACGACCACCCGATCGCTGATGTTCTTGACGACCGCCAGATCGTGCGCGATGAAGAGCAGCGTCAGTCCGTACCGTTCCTTCATGTCTTCGAGCAGGTTCAGGATCTGAGCCTGGACCGAGACGTCGAGCGCCGAGACGGGCTCGTCGCAGATCATGAGGTCCGGCTCCACGACCATCGCGCGAGCGATCGAGATCCGTTGGCACTGTCCCCCGGAGAACTCGTGAGGCCGACGGTCGCCGGCCGTCTCCGGGTCGAGCCCGACCACTTCGAGCATGTCGTCGACAAGCGCATCCCGCTCTCGACGGCTACGCCCTCCGACGACGTCGAGACCCTCCCCGACGATGTCCCGGACCTTGCGCAGCGGGTTCAGCGACGAGATCGGATCCTGGAAGATCATCTGCACCGGGCGGCGCACCGAACGCAACTCGCGAGGTGCGAGTGTCGTGAGGTCACGACCTTCGAACATCACGACCCCGGATGTCGGCCGGGGTAGCTGCATGATGGCCTTCGCGAGTGTCGACTTCCCGCAGCCGGATTCGCCGACCAGGCCGAGCGTCTCCCCGCGCCGGATGTCGAGACTGACGTTCGACACCGCGTGCACCTTGCCCGCGCCTGCGGTGTCGTACTCGACGACGAGATCGCGCGCGCTGAGCACGACCTCGTCGTCGCGTAGATGCGCCGTTCCTGTTCCGGCCATCTCAGATCACGCTCCTCGCGTCGACGGGAAGACCGGCGGCGGTGACGCCGACGGCGACGTTGGCAGCTGATGCGGACTCGCCTTCGACGGTGCCCACGGGGTAGAAGCACGCGATCCGGTGCCGGTCGCCCGCGGTGGGATCGTCGGTCAGCACCGGCGTCTGCTCGAGGCATCGCGACTGCGCGTGTGGACATCGCGGCGCGAACGAGCAGCCGGGCGGTGGATCGATCACGGTGGGCGGACGGCCCGGAACAGCCGCCAAGCGAGTATGGCTCGGATCGGAGATCCGTGGGATCGACCGCAACAGCGCCCGCGTGTAGGGGTGCCGGGTAGCCCCGAACAGAGCCTTGGTGGGCGCCTGCTCGACGACCCTGCCGGCATACATCACCGCGATCTCGTCCGTTCGTCCCGCCACGACACCGAGGTCGTGGGTGATCAGGATCAGCGCCATCCCCGACTCTTCCTGCAGGCGCGCCAGCAGATTCAGGATCTGGTGCTGCACCGTCACGTCCAGCGCTGTCGTGGGCTCGTCGGCGATCAACAGCCGCGGCGAACAGGCGAGAGCCAGGGCGATGACGACCCGCTGGCGCATGCCCCCGGAGAGACTGTGCGGATACTGGCCCAGACGCTTCCGCGGTTCGGGAATACCCACCCACCCGAGCAGTTCCTCGGCCCTGGCCGACGCCTGGGCCCTCGTCAACGGCAGGTGCCGCCGCAGTGTCTCGGTGAGCTGGTGTCCGATGGTCAGGACCGGGGTCAGTGACGTCATCGGATCCTGGAACACCATGGCGATGCGCGAACCCCACAGCGACTTCGCTTCGCCTCGGGTGAGCGTCGCGACGTCGCGACCCTCCACCTCGACACGCGATCCGGGCCGCACCATGGCGTTCGGCGGCAGGATGTTCATCACTGCTCTGGACAGAACGGACTTGCCCGAGCCGGATTCGCCGACGATTCCCAGCGTGCGTCCCGGCTTCACGTCCAGGGTCACCCCGTCGACTGCCCGGACCGGTCCACGAGGCGTGTCGAACCACACCCGCAGGTCGGCGACGGACAGTGCCGGAGGATCTGTCGTGACGTCGGCGGTCAGCGATTGTTCTGGGCGGACAGCGGTATTCACAGCGAGGACTCCCGTCCGACTCGATCTCGCGCCCAGTCTCCGATGAGATTGAGCGACAGCACCGTCAAGAAGAAGAACAACCCGGGCACCAGGACGAGGTGCGGGTGGTCGTACAGGCTCTCCCGACCCGCCGCGATCATTCCGCCCCAGCTCGGCGTGGGTGGCGGAATACCGAGTCCGAGGAAACTCAACGATCCTTCCGCGACGACGAGTGACGCGGCCACGACGGTCGCGAAGGAGAAGACCGGCAAGAGGATGTTCGGCAGGATTTCCCGACGGAGAATCCTGAACGTACTCGAGCCCAACGATTTCGACGCCGTGACGAACTCACGACCGGAGAACGAGATGGCGTTCGCGCGCGCGATGCGTGCGAACGTCGGGGCCCCGACGATTCCCAGACCGAGGGTCAACGTCGTCACGCTCGGCTGCATCACGGCGACGAGCGCGACCAACAGGATCAACGGAGGGAAGGCCAACGTCGTGTTGGTCGTGATGTCGAAGACCACATCCGTCACGCCGCGGAAGTATCCGGCGGCGAGTCCGACGGCCGTACCGACCGTGAGGGCGAGAAGGGTCGCCCCGACCGCGACGGCGAGCGATACCTGAGCACCGAACACGACCCGGCTGAGCTGGTCCCGGCCCAGCTGGTCGGTGCCGAGCAGATGGGTCATCGTCCGGAAGGGCGCCAGGGAATACTGGTCGCCCACGTGGTCCGGCGCCGGCAATGGCAACACCGGCGCGAGGACGGCGGCGCCGGCGATCAGGACGAGCCACGCCGCCCCGAGGGCCGCTACGACGTTGCGCCCGCGGCGACGACGGCGAGATTTCGTCGCACGGATCGACGATCCGGCCGGGGCAGAAGGTGGATCGCCCTTCCCGGCGTCCGGACCGCGAAGCGACACGTCGGTCGTCGTACTCATGCTGATCTCACTCTCGGGTCCAGCAACGGATAGGCCAGGTCGACCAGGGAATTGAGCAGCACGTACGCGACCGCGACGACCAGCACGATTCCCTGCACCAGGAGGTAGTCGCGGCCGTTGATGGCGGTGACCACGAGCGATCCCAATCCTGGTAGAGAGAAGAGGGTTTCGACGATGACGGTGCCTCCGATGAGTCTGCCCAACGACACACCCAGCACCGTCACGAGCGAGAAGGCCGACGGTCGGAGGGCGTGGACGACGAGGATCCGAGGCGTCGAGATACCCCGGGCCCGGGCAGAGAGGACGAAGTCCTGCTGCAGGGTCGCCGCCATGTCGTTACGCAGAAGCCGGATGAAGGCCACGGCCTCGATCGCCGCCAGCGTCGCGACCGGAAGAACCAGACTCCGCAGGTGCGGAACCAGGCCGGCCGACAACGGAGTCCATCCGGTCACAGGCAACGCGTGCAACGTCACGGCGAACACGAACACCAGCAGAACGCCGAGTAGGAAGCTCGGAATGGACAGCGTCACCGAACACACGAGTGTGACGATGCGGTCGGCGATTCCGCCCGGGCGGTAGCCCGAGTACACGCCCAACGGGAGGGCGATCAGCAACGCGACGAGAATCGACAGTCCCGCGAGTTCCAGAGTGACCGGGAGCCTTTCGACTATCGCATCGGTCACCGGGACCTGTGTCTGCATCGACCTGCCCAGATCCCCTTGCAGGGCGTTGCCGACCCATTCGAGATAACGCTGCACCAATTGACCGTCGAGGCCGAAGCGTTCCGCGGCCGCCGCCCGCATCTCCGGCGACGCCCCTTCCGGGAGCATCACCGCAAGGGGGTCACCGGGAATCATCTCGAGAAGGAGGAACGTGACGACACTGACGAGCGTCAGCACCGCGATCAGCTTGGCAGCAGCCACCGAAACCCTTCTCGTCCTCACCCTGGCGGCGTTCGATCGACGAATCGACGACGTCGTCGCTGCCACGGCTACCGGATCCAGGCGAGTTCGGGGCGGAACCAGTACTGGTAGGCCGGTTGAACATCCTGCACCGAGGCCGCCGACAGGAGGGTGGACTCACTGGGACGCCAGAATCGGTACGCCGAATCGGCGACGATCTGCCGAATGGCCGTCTTGTAGGCCTCGTTCACGACCGCAGGATCGCTCGAGCTGTGGGTGATCTCGAACGCTTGGTCCACGACCGGGTTGGAGTACCCGGAGTTGTTGCCCGCGGCTCCGGTGCGGAAGACCTTGTAGAGGTTCTCGGGGTGAGCCCCGCCGAGGGAGCTGATGATGAGGTCGTAGTTCCCCGACGTCATTGCCGACGCGAAACCGGCGCCGTCGAGCGACTTGATGTCCAGCTTCAGTCCGTCCACCTGCTGGATCTGCGACTGCAGGAGTTCGGCGACACGGTTGAGAACGGGGCTGCCGGCGGTAGTCACATAGGTGAGCGTGATGTCGGCGCCGCCGTGGGCGGCCCGGTACTCGTCGACGAGCTTTCGGGCTCCGTCGACATCCTTGTCCGGCCATACCGCCTGCTCGTCGTAGAGCGGGCTGTCGTCGGGCATGAAGTGCGTAGCTCCCGGATCGTCCGGGAAGGCGGCCGCCATGATCTGGTCGTTGTCGATCAGCTTGCCGACCGCCGTGCGCAATCCGGCGTCCGCGAGCGGTCCACGGAAGTTCAGGCGCACGCCGTTTCCGCCGAGCTGCTGGGACTGGACGATATTCATCCCGGCCCCGCGCGCCCGCTCGACATACTTGTCCCCGACGACCGTCATCACATTGATCTCGCCGGCCTGCAGAGCATTGAAGCGCTGGTCGTCGGCGGCGATCGTCTTCATCACGAGCTTGTCCGCGTACGGTCGCGGGGCGTCCCAGTAGCCGGGGTTGCGGTCGAACTCGATCTGCGTGCCACGAGCCCACGAAGTGAGCTGGAACGGTCCCGCGCCGACGGGCGCGTTGGCGAAATCCGCGCCCTTCTGCGCTATCGCGGTGGGTGAGGCCACGAACGCGAGGGACTCGGTGAGCTGGAACGGCAGTTGGTGGTTGACTTCGTTCGACGTGACCGTCAGCGTGGTCTCGTCGACGACGTTCCACGTGATCGTCTGGGCCGCAGCCCTACTCGGCGACAGCAGCGCAGGGTCGAGGATGCGGTCCCAGTTGAAGGCGACGGCAGCGGCGTCGAACGGCGTTCCGTCCGTGAACGTCAGGCCCGGACGCAGTTTCAGGGTCCACACCTTGCCGTCGTCCGACGTGAAGGACTCGGCCATGCCGGGCGTGATCTCACCGGTCTCGAAATCGTAGTAGAGAAGCGCGCCGTAGACCGCCTGGCACGGGGCGACACCGATTCCGATCGCGCACGTCGCGGGATCCACGGACTGCGCATCCGTGTTGTAGGCCTGGACGAGGGTGCCGCCTCGCTGCGGTTCCCCGGCGGGACCGCTCGTGGTCGCGGTCGACGCGCCTGAGCAACCGGCGATCAGCAGTGCGAAGGCGGCGCCGGTGACAACGGTTGCGGTCGTGCGGATTCGGGCTGTCAATGAAGACTCCTCGATTGGGTGAAGCTTCCGAATGGGAGGGGTGCGGTCAGAGGGTCTGGACGACCTCGATCAGGTGACCCTCGGGGTCGGCCACGAAGCCGACGAGGACGCCGTGTTCCGGTATGCCCTTGACGGATTCGACGACGGCACCACCGGCGTGCTCGACCCGTCGAATCGTTTCGTGCGCATCGCGGACGTCGAATCCGAGGGTCGCCTCGCCCGGAGCAGGTGCGGGTCGGTCGCGGTAGCACCACAGGCCGAGCGTCGAATCGTCACCGCACCCCGTGGTGAGCAGGACCTCCTCGACGGCGTCCGCGCCGACCCTCCCCACTATCCGGGCCTTCTCGCTCAGTTCGAACACGGACTTGTAGAAGGACGCCTGCGCGTCCAGATCGGTCACGAACACCTTCGTGAAGGCGAACCGGGTGGCGTTGGTCATCTGAATCCTCGAAGTTCGAACTGGCACATCGGCAATCGAGCCGGGAAGGCTGCGCCGAGGGAGGGTGTGGTCCGGATCACCCCGGCACCGGATTAGCGCACTTTCGAACTCGGCGCGACAACAGGCATTTCCCGCTGGGTGGACAGCGGCTACCATCCGTAGGGCTAGCAGGAGCTTCGCGGACGGAAGTGTCCATCGAGTGAGACAATCGCTTGGCCTGCACCGGTCCCCGCACCAGCATCTGACCATGCGACACGGGATTGTCTTGTCCACCGGCGGCCGTGGCCCGTCGTACACGCAGGCCCCACCGTTCGGGGAAGTCACGGTCGGCGGCTCCCGGACCTTGCGTCGCGGAACCAGCGCTTCGCGTGCCTGAGCACGAAACCCCGACACGCCAGCTGCTCTCGCCGGTCGCCGAACGTCCTCCCGTCCCACCGAGCCGCACCGGCTTCTCGAATCGGGTGATAGCGATCCTCGCGATCTGCGGCACCGTGATGACCCTCCAGCAGACGATGATCCTGCCGGTGCTGCCGGCACTTCCCGGGCTGTTGGGGGTGTCCGCCGGCAGCGCTTCATGGCTGGTCACCGCCACACTCGTGACCGGAGCGGTGGTGACCCCGCTGATCGGCCGTCTCGCCGACATGTTCGGCAAGAAGCGGATGATCATGCTCACGCTGGTGGTCGTCGTCGTGGGCTCGGCGATGGGCGGCCTCTTCACCGCCCTCCCGGCCCTCGTCATCGCCCGCATCCTGCAGGGCTGCGGGCTGGCCCTGGTTCCCGTGGCGATCGCGACGATGCGAGACGTGCTACCAGCGGAACGCGTCCCCGGGGGCGTGTCCGCGATGGGCGCCTCGCTGGCGATCGGCTCGGCGGCCGGCCTCCCCCTGGCGGGTGTACTCGTCAACTACCTGGATTGGCGCGGGATCTTCTGGGTGACGGCCGGATGCGGCGTGTTGCTGACCGCTGCGGTGGCACGCATCGTGCCGGAGACCTCACTCCGCTCGCGGGCGCGCTTCGACTGTGCGGGAGCGCTCCTTTTGGCGGGCGCGTTGACATCGCTGCTGCTGGCGCTGTCCAAGGGCGCGCAGTGGGGGTGGCCGGCGACGACGGCGCTGGTCGGCACCGGGGGCCTCCTCATCGCGCTGTGGGTGCCGCTCCAACTACGGTCGCGTTCGCCACTGGTCGACTTGAGGGTTGCCGCACGGCCCAGGGTCCTGCTGGTCAACGTGTCGTCCGCGCTCGTCGGATTCGCGCTGTTCAGCAACGTCCTCGTGTCCATCCAGCTGCTGCAGACGCCCCGCGCGGCCGGCTTCGGCTTCGGCCTCGGCATCCTCGAAGCCGGGTTGTGGATGATTCCGCCCACGCTCGTCGGGGTCGCGATGGCTCCGGTCGCGGCCCGGGCGATCACCCGGTACGGCGCGTGGACGACACTGCTGATCGCGACCGTGGAGATGGCGATCGTCTTCGTCGCGCGGGTCTACCTCAGCACCGAACTGTGGCAGGTGCTGGTGGGCGCCGCGGCCGTCGGGATCGGGCTCTCGCTGGCTCAGGCCGCGATACCGATTCTCATCATGCGATCCGTACCGCCGTCGGAAACCGCTTCGGCGAACGGGCTCAGTTCCCTGCTGCGCTCGATCGGGACGTCCACCGCCAGTGCCACCATGGCGGCTGTCGCCACCGCGTGGGCGGTGCGCACCGTCGACGGAGTTCTCCCGACTTTCGACGCGTTCGCCGCGATGTTCTGGATATCCGGAGCCGCTACACTGGCCGCGGCCTGCCTGGTGGCACTGGCCGCCACGACGTCGGATCCGGAAGCGAAGTGATGTGAAGACTCCCGCAGCGACTTCGTCCGGGCGCGCGACCGCACAGGTGCTCGACGAGCTCAAGCGCATGATCTTCTCGGGCGAGTTGCTGCCCGGGCAGCAGATCCGGCAGGAGACGATGGCGGAACGCCTCGGTGTGAGCCGTCTCCCCATCAGGGAAAGCCTGCGCCAACTCACGTCCGACGGCCTGGTCCAGCACGTGCCCAACGTCGGATACTCCGTCGCGCGCCTCGACCAGTCCGAACTCGAACAGATCTACCTCATGCGATCGGTACTCGAGCGTGAGACGCTCCGCGCTCTGCCCACGATCGACGCCGAAGCCGTCGACCGCATCGAGGAATTGGGCGAGAAGGTCAAGGCAGCGGCCGAGGTGCGGGACTTCCTCGGGATGCGGCTGTGCAACCAGGACTTCCATTTCGCGATCTTCGAGCAGTCCGGACTCGACCTCGTCGTGCAGGAGTTGCGTCGCCTGTGGACGCTCGCGATGCCGTACCACGCGGTGTATCTGTACGAAGCCGAAGGACGAGCACGAGTGGTCCGGGAACACGACGAGATGCTCGACGCCCTCCGCGCCCACGACAACGAACGGCTCGTCGAGTTGATGGAGCACCATCGCGAGGGCGGACAGCAGACCGCGAATCTCGTCCTCGGCCTCCGGGGGCCTGCACCGGACGACCGATAGCCAGCCGAATTCTGTTCCCGTGCAACGGAAATATCGACTTCTCAAACGAGTCCGCCGACACTAGCTTCTCGTTACATGTCAGGAAAAGCACTCGTTGTCGACCGCGTCGTCACGGCGCCGGGCCGTGGTCGCGAGTTCGTCGACAGATACACGACCGCCTACGTACCCGGCGGGCGGTCCCGGGGCATGACGCTCGAGCACATCCTCGTCAGTCCGCCGATCTGGCAGGGTGAGACGTCCAACGTCGTCACGATCGTATGGTCGCTCGAGGACGTCGCAGCCTGGTGGAACATGACCAGACTCGGTCGGCCCGACGTCACGCTCGCACAGTGGTGGGACAGCGTGGACGAATTGATCGTCGAACGCTCGCGCTCGATGGCCGGCGAGGCCGCCGACGTCGAGGAGCTCTGCAATGTTTAACCTCACGCGAATCGTCCATCTGGTCGCGGGCGCGAACCCGGACGACTTCGAGACCCGTCTGCGCACAACCGTCGACGCGATCGGCACGGCCGTCACCGTCGTGGGGCGTACCCTTCCGGGAGCGATCAACGGCGGAGACCTCATCGCTCATCTGCAGTTCGCCGACCGCGACGAATGGTTGCGCGTCCGCACGAGTGTGGACGAAATCCTCGCGTCGCCCTCCGTCGAGAAGGTGTACGGCGTCGAGTACCACTGCGGCACCACGGGTCGTGCGCCCGGCGCCGACCCGGGCACCCTCTACCGCGCACTGCTGGTTCGCGTCGACCCGTCAGCGACCCAGGAATCCCTGGAACAATTCGAGAGCGACATCCTCTCCATGCCTCGGCACATCTCGTCGATGCGGGCGTGGAGGCTGTCCCCCGTCGAGACATCCACGGGTCCAGTTTCATGGACGCACGTGTGGGAGCAGGAGTTTCGCGAGGTCGGTGACGTGACGGGCCAGTACCTCGACCACCCGGTCCACTGGGCCGTCGTCGATCGTTGGTTCGACCCCGAGTGTCCCGAGGTAGTGGTTCGCGACCGGGTGTGCCACACCTTCTGTGCCGTCGACCGGGTGGTGATCGGCCAGTGACCGGTCGGTGGGCTCACCCCGGAGGCGAGCCCACCGACCCATCGGGTCACTCAGCGCGGTGCGCCGGCTCCGGTACGAAGTGGAAGTTCTCGACGGCCGGCTGACGCAACATGGTCCAGTAGTCCACGAGTCGCCACGGACACGACACGACGACGCGACCCTTCTTGTTGCGGTAGTAGCCGGTCGCGGTTTCACCCGGATGCGCCCACACGGTGAGATCGAGCGCTTCGTCGACCCTCCGGTTGTAGTCCTCCTGGACCTCGGGCAACACGTCCATCGACGCATTCCCGCTCTCGACGAGATGCTGCAGGCACTCGACGATGTAGTGAACCTGCTCTTCACTGAGGATGTTGTGCCCGGCACCATGATTCGGTGCACTGTTGGGGCCGGCCGTGACGAACAGATTCGGAAACCCCGACACCTGGATACCCAGGTAGGCACGCGGGTCGTCACCGTCGTCCCACACGTCGGCCAGCTTGTGCCCGCCGCGGCCCGTGATGTCGATGTAGGAGGCGAACTGCAGTTTGAAGCCGGTTGCGAAGATGATGACGTCCGCCTCGATGAACTCCCCCTCCGTGGTGGTGACACCGTTGGGGTGGACACGTGCGAACGAGGCCCGGTGCAGGGCCACATGCTCTCGATTGAGTGCGGCGAAGAATCCCGGATCCTTGACGATGCGCTTCGCGTACGGACGGAAGTCCGGGGTGAGCTTGTCGATGAGATCCGGTCGATCCGGGAAGGAGTTTCGCAGGTGCGCGAGCGCAGTCTGCAGGACGCGGTCGTTCGACTGCGACGCGGACAGATGCGTGGCCGCCCATTCCGGGTCGATGCGCGGCATCGGGTACAGATTGTCGGATGCCAGCCAGTAGGCCTTGAGCCGGAACCATTCCTGGTAGTAGGGCAGGTGGCGCATCGCCCACCGCTCACCCTCCGGAACGTCGTTCACGACGGCCTTCTCCGGCACGATCCAGTGGGGGCTGCGCACCACGGCGTCGAGGCTCTCGACCTGGTCGACGATGTTCGCAACCACCTGCACCGCAGTGCATCCCGTGCCGAGGATCACCACACGCTTGCCGGTCAGGTCCAGTTGCGGATCCCATTCGGCGGTGTGCACGATCTCGCCCTCGAAGGTGGCCAGGCCCTCGACATCGGGAATGTTCGGCGCATTGAGCATCCCGAGAGCGGTGACCACGGCCCTCGCCCGATGCCGCTCGACCGTCCCGTCGGCCGAGCGGGTCACCACGGTCCAACGCTGGTCGTCCTCGTTCCAGTCGGCCGACAGCACCGACGTGGACAGTCTGATGTTCCGGTAGAGGTCGTACTTCTCGGCGACGCCGCGCATGTACTCGAGATACTCGGGACCCGGTGGGTAGTACTTGGTCCAGTTCGGATTCAACTCGAAGGAGTACGAGTAGTAGTGGCTGGGGGTGTCCACGGCCGCGCCGGGATAGGTATTGCGCCACCACGTTCCGCCGATTCCCTCGGCGGCTTCGAACACCGTGTACGCGAAACCTGCTTCCTCGAGCTTGATCGCGGCGTTGAGGCCGACCATCCCGGCACCGATGACGATGACATCGAAGTCCGCCGGCGGCCGCGTCGTGACCGGAACACAGCGGCGGGACTTCTCGAACCCGGCCTGTTCCAACAGGAGGGGGACGAACTCCTCGTCGACCGCGCTCGCCGTGCACAGCGCAGCCATCCGTCGGAAGATCTCCGGATCCAGCGACCCCAACCGGACCGGTAGGTCCGCAGTGAGCACAGTCCTGGCACGCGATCGGACCTCTTCCGAGATCTCCGGCGGGAACTGCCCCGGTGGCACCGCGTCGGCACCGGACTGAGCCCCGTAATGGGTCTGCGATGCGGCGCTGTCCGCACCGCGCGCACGCTTGGCGTCGTCCAGTTTCGCCTCGAACTCGTCCAGCAACGACAGGTCGCCGGTGACATGCACGATCGTCATCAGCAGGGCACCCGGGTCGGCGACATCGATCGCCGCGCCCAGGTCCGCCTCCGTCACACGCTCCTGCGCACCGGCAGAACCGCCGGACGTCCAGGTCAAAGTCATGATCAAATCCCTTCATTGCCCGAGAGCGGGGGGCGCTTCCGGGCCGCCGCCTACGATCCGCGGCATCTTCGAGTCGATACGGCCGACCACATCGGCCGGTCTAGCGGCCGACGACCTCGAGCGGCGCCTCAGCGGGATACCGGCTCGGCGCCATCGCGTAGAACTCGGTCAACTGCCCGATGAACGCCGGATCGGCCATGGGGTCGCCCGGCATTTCGACGGTGGCGCCCTTCGCGCGCATGTCGGAGACCAGCATTCCGATCGCCCGCTCTGCGTCGATGTCGTCCGTATGGTTCTGGTACCGACGAACGTCGTCGATGTCGTCGAACAGGAGCGCCGTGTAGTGCACCAGCATTCGCATGTCGGCTTCGTCGAATCGGGCGATCTCCTTGTCACCGTTGCGGACCGACCACGATCCGTCGGGGAGGCTGTGCAGCAGCGACGTCATCTCCAGTTCGGGGCAATCCCGCCGTTCGACCGGACCGTTGGATTCACGGCGGTGATACATCCGCGAGTTGTCGGTCAGTGTCGCGGTGTTCCAGAAGGGCGGGCGCAGGCGCTGCGGGTCCCCGTCGGGTCCGTCGGGCCAGTACGTGAAGCCGCCTGCGAAGTCCGACTTGTAGAAGTAGGTGATCACCTGCGCGGTCTTCACTTCCCACGCATCGAACAGACCCGATTTGGCCATCACCGACATCAGCCAGAGCGGTGTGTTGTGGAGCCCCATGCCGCGGAAGCTTCCGGTATCGAAATGGCCGGCATCGAAGCTGTGTGACGGCCCACCCAGATTGAACAGAAGATTGTGCGCCATGCCGTACTTCGCGCCGTGGAGGCTGAGCGCGGTGTCGAGGAGCTTGCGTCCGAAGTAGATGTCGTTCAATTCGGGGTGGAACACGACCCCGTCGTTGGCGAGGAACCCCCGGAAGACCGGTGAAGTGAAGTCGGACAGGCGGGCGTCGGCCTTACGGTCCTTGCCGCCCGACACCGCCAGGTACTCCTCCGTCGACGCGAAGTGATGCGCGAGAATCAGGCGCCAGGGTCCGTTGTCGCGGATCACTCCGAAGATGGTGTCCAGCTCTTCCGGCGTGTAGAAGTCCTGGATCACCGAGGGAGGCGCGACGGGTGTCATCGGATGCCGCTCGAGTGTGGTCATGGATGCTCCTTCAGAAGAATAGGCCGATCGATCGGCCTGACAGTGACCCCAGCGACGCTAGGGCCGCCCCTTTCCGGGATCGAGTCCAAACGTCCGGCTGGCGGGAAACGAACCACAGCCGGATCTCGCTCACCCGTGGTTCCGACCCCTCAACGGCCCGAGTAGGAGCCGCCGTTGAGGTGAATCGTCTGGCCCGACACGAATTCACCGGCACCGGAACACAACCAGAGACAGGCCGCCCCCACGTCGTCACCGGTACCGATTCGTTGCATGACGTTGCCCTCCCAGATCGCGTTCAGCATCGGCGAGGACTTGGATTCGATCGCGTCCCGCAGCTTCTCCATCAGACCGAGGGCGAGGGTGTTGACGGTGACGCCCCCCGGACCGACCTCGGTGGCGATATGGCGTACCGCTCCTTCGATACCGGCCTTGCTCGCGCCGTAGAAGGTGCCGCCCAACCCGCGGCTCGCGACCGATCCCGACCCCGAGGAGATCTGGACGACGCGACCCCACCCCTGCTCGACCATTGCGGGCAGCAGCGCATGCATCATGTGCAACGAGCCGAAGATGTTGATGTCGATGTACGGGTTCCACTCGTGTCGCGGGGTTTCGAGGAACGGCAACATCTGAGCGCCGGCAGGCAGGCCGGCATTGTTGACGAGGATGTCGACGACGCCGATCTCTTCACCGATCTTCTTCGTCGCAGCGGACACTTCCTCGTACGAGGTGATGTCGAATGCGGCGGGCGTCGCAGCACCTCCCGCTTCCCGGACGGCGGCGGCACCCGCCTCGGCCCGCTCGGCGGTGATGTCGTTGACGATCACGTGTGCCCCGGCCTCCGCGAGCGTCCGGGCGATTCCCAGACCGGTGTTCTGGCCCCCACCCGTGACGAGGGCGGTCCGGCCGTCGAGCGCGAAGCTTGTCATCGTGTTCCCTCCCGGGATCGGTATTCGGTCGCGGCGAGGGTGTTCCGCACCCTCGCCCAGATGGGCTCACGCACAGACGCGGTGAACACCGGCGTCGGAGAAGCCGGGTTGTCGTGGACTTCCCGCGTCGGGTGCGCGCTCACGCGAGACGCCCCCGGGAACTCGCGGCTAGGGGCGCGGCTTGCCGGACCTGACCGTCCCCACCGTACGCACCGTCCGCACCGTCCCCACCGTCCGCACCGTCCGCACGCGCCAGCGTGAACCCCCGGTAGTCGTCGGCGGCAACATCTTCGAGAATTCGGCCGTAGACGGCGAAGCCGCCGATGTACGGCATGAAGACCCGCGGCTTCCCCGGTATGTTGGCGCCGAGATACCACGAGTTCGCCTGCAGGAAGAGCGTCTTCTCGGCCAGAGCGTTGCACTCGCGAACCCAGCTCTCGACCGCGTCGGCGTTCGCCTCGATCGTGACTACGCCGTCCGCCTCCGCGCGGTCCAGCAGACCGGTGAGCCAGTCGACGTGCTGTTCCGCACCGAGCACCATGTTCGCGAGCGGCCCGGGGCTGCCGGGACCCGTGAGGATGAACATGTTCGGGAAGCCGTCGACTCCCAGGCCGAGGTAGGTGCGCGGACCCCCGGCCCATTCGGCTCGGAGCTCGCGGCCATCGCGGCCACGGATGTCGATGCGGCTCAACGATCCCGTCATCGCATCGAATCCCGTGGCGTAGACGATCATGTCGAGCGGGTAGTCGCGATCGGTGGTCCGGATCCCGGTCTCGGTGATCGACACGATCGGCGTCTCGCGCAGATCGACGAGCGTCACGTTCTCTCGGTTGAAGACCTCGTAGTATCCGCTGTCCGTGACGATTCGCTTCGTTCCGATGGGATGGTCCTTCGGTGTCAGCTTGTCGACCAGCTCCGGATCCTCGACGACTTCGCTGATCCGACTCTCCCAGTATTCCCGGGCGGTGTCGTTCGCCTCCGGATTCGACAACTGATCCGGGAACGCCTTGCTGAACAGCACACCACCGCGCTGCCACCACTCGTCGTAGACGCGGGTACGTTCCTCGGCAGAGACCTCGAGCGCACCCTTGGGGTAGGCGGTGAACGGTGATCCGCCTCCGCTCGACCAGGCCTGACGGCGCCGGTCCGCGTAGTTCGCCTTGATTTCGCGCATCTCGTCCTCGGGGAACGGTCGATTGCCTGCGGGGATCGAGTAGTTGGCGGTGCGCTGCAGGACGTAGACATGATCGGCCGACTGCGCGATGATCGGGATCGACTGCATGCCGGACGAGCCGGTACCGATCACCGCGATGCGCTTGCCCGCGAACTCGACCGGGGTGTGCGGCCATTCTCCGGTGTGGTAGGACTCACCGGCGAACGCGTCGCGTCCCGGGATGTCCGGGACGTTGGTTGCGGAGAGAACCCCGGTCGCGAACACGCAGTAGCGCGCCGTGACCCGGTCGCCACCGTCGGTGGTGACGTGCCACAACGATTCGGTCTCGTCGAAGATCGCCGACCCCACACGCGTGGAGAATCGGAACGCGCTGCGCAGATCGAACCGGTCGGCGACGTGTTCGAGGTACGCGAGGATCTCGGGCTGAGTGGCGAACCGTTCGCTCCACGTCCAGTCCTGCTGCAGGTCGTCGTCGAACGAGAACGAGTAGTCCACGCTCTCCACGTCGCACCGCGCCCCGGGATAGCGGTTGTGGTACCAGGTTCCACCCACTCCGGCAGCCGATTCGAACCCGCATACCGTCAGTCCTCGCTGCCGCAGACGGTGCACCGCGTACATACCTGCGACGCCGGCACCTACGACGACGACGTCGAAATGAGCTTCTGTCGGATTCACGAAACCACGTCCTTCTCCACTACTGCACGACACTGCCCCGGACCTGCCGGGCATCGACCACGTTAGGAGTGCCGGTTCCATTGGGGGATAGCGCTTTCCCGTCCAGTGGCCACATACGTCACCGGGCGGGACCTTCGTCCCGGGCGCACCGGCCGTATGTCAGAACAGGATCATTCCGCGAACCGACTCGGCCCGGCGCATGTCCTCGAATCCGACGTTGATGTCGTCCAACGTGTACGTCCGGGTGATCATCTCGTCCAGAAGTAGCTTGCCCTCCATGTACATACGCAACAGGAGCGGGATATCCGACCGGGGGTTGGCGTTGCCGTACCAGGACCCGGTGATCGTCTTCCGCATCGACGTCAGATCGATGAGGCTCAGTTGAACTGCGGTCTCTGCCGGGTCGCCGACGGAGACCTGGACACAGGTTCCGCCCTTGCCGAGCAGCGACATCGCAGGAGCGAGCAGTCCACCGGTCATCACCCCGACCGTGATGACGACGACATCGGCCATGGCCCCCCAGGTCAACTCACGGACGAGAGCTCCGGCCTCCTCGACGGTCTCCGCGGTGTGCGTGGCGCCGAACCTCTTCGCCTCCGCCCGCTTGAACGGAGAGGGATCGACCACCACCACGTGCCGTGCCCCGGACAGAGCGGCGCCCTGCACCGCGCCACAACCGACTCCACCCATGCCGAGAACGACCACCGAGTCACCGGACGTGACCTTCCCGACGTATACGGACGATCCCCAGCCCGTGGGGATTCCGCAGCCCACCAGGGCCGCCTTGTCCAGCGGCACGTCGGGTGTGATCTTCACGCACGACGCCTGATTCACCACCGTGTGCTCGGCGAACGTTCCGACGACGCACATCAAGCGCGCATCCTCACCGCGTACACGGTGACGAGAGGTGCCGTCGGAGATCTGGGTTCCTACTCCGATGTGCGCACCCATGTCGCACACGCTCGACATTCCCCGGGCACACGAACGGCACCTCCCACACGCAGGGATGAAGCTGAAGACGACATGATCCCCGGGCTCCAGCTCGGTGACCCCGGGACCGATCCGCCGAACGATCCCGGACCCCTCGTGACCACCGATGAACGGGTACCCGATCACGCTCGTCCCGTCCCGGAAGTGCTCGTCCGAATGACACAGACCGCTGGCGGTCAGTTCGACGAGCACTTCACCGGCGGCGGGTTCGTCCAGCTCGATCTCCTCGACCGACCAAGGCTTTCCGGGCGCCCACAGCACCGCAGCGCGAGTTTTCATACTCCGACCTTCCGTTCCGAGGTGCCGACATAGATCGACTGGTATTCGACGAACGCATCGAGTCCTTCGGGACCGAGTTCGCGGCCGAGGCCACTCGCCTTGGTTCCACCGAACGGCGCTCCGAGGTCCATCTGGTAGTAGTTCACTCCGAAAGTGCCCGTCCGGATTCGACGGGCAATTTCCACGCCGCGCTCCACGTCGCGGGTCCAGACCGCTCCGGCCAACCCGTAGGGGCTGTCGTTCGCGATCGCGACCGCATCGTCGTCGTCCTCGTAGCGGATCACCGCGACGACAGGCCCGAAAACTTCTTCCTGGGCCAGGCGACTACGCGGATCGACGTCGGCGAAGACGGTCGGTTCGACGAACCAACCCGGCCCGTCCAGCGCACGACCGCCGGCGACCAGTCGCGCATCCGATGCGCGGGCCGCCTCGATATGCCCCATGACACGGTCGCGATGCTCCTGCGAGACCATCGGTCCGCAAGTGACGCCGGGGTCCAGGGGGTCGCCCACCACGAGTGAGCGTGCCTGCTCGGCAACGATCCTCACGATCTCCTCGTATCGTGACCGCGGAGCCAGGATGCGCGAGTGCAGCACGCATGCCTGTCCGTTGTTGATGAAGGAGGTCGCTGCCAGCTGCGCAGCGAACACGTCCGGATCGGCGTCGTCGAGGACGATGGAAGCCGACTTGCCGCCCAGCTCGAGCGTCACCGGGCGGAGCAGCCGACCGCACACCTCACCGATATGACGACCCGCGGCCGTCCCGCCGGTGAAGGACACCTTGTCGACGTCGGGATGAGCCACCAGGGCGGCACTTGAATCCCGCTCGGCCGGAACGATGTTGAGCACGCCGTCGGGGAGACCCACCGCCTCGGCCGCGTCGGCGAGGACATAGGCGTCCAACGCGGTCTCCGGAGACGGTTTCACCACCACGGTGCATCCGGCCGCGAGTGCGGGCGCGATCTTCGCCATCGCGATCAGCTGTGGGAAGTTCCAGGGCACGATCGCCGCCACGACACCCACCGGAGCCCTGCGGACGATGGTTGCTCCGCGCGGGCTCGAACGCACCTCCTCGAGCCCGCCGGTCTCGATGAGATCGGCGTATCGGTGCAGAAGTGCGACCGGAACCGCGACGTTGGCGCCTCGGGACATCACGGACGGCATACCGTTCTCGCGGCTCACCAGTTCCGCGGTGAAGTCACCGCGCCTGTCCAGTTCCGCGGCCAGTGCCCGCAACGCCGCGCCGCGCTCGGACACCGACATCCGCGGCCACGGACCCTTGTCGAATGCGGCACGCGCCGCCGCCACCGCGGCGTCGATGTCGTCGGGACCGGCCAGAGGCGCGGTGCCCAACAGCGCCCCCGTAGCGGCCTCGTGCACGGGCCGGAAGTCCGTCGATCGCGGCGTGTGCCACCGACCACCGATGAACAGACTCTTGCGGGTGTAGTCCGGCACAGTCACGAATGCACCTCCGACGTGGTGGCATGCGTTTCGGCGAAAGCAGGTGGACGAGAGAACCGCGCACGCACGAGGGCCCCGATCTCGGCGACCGCGGTATCGGCGCGGGCGAAGGATCCGACCTGCACGAGAAAGCCGTGCCCCACACCGGGATAGCGCAGAAGCGCGGTGGCGACCCCGGCATCGCGCAACCGCACGCCGAACTCCTCGACACCGTCGCGCAGCGGGTCGAACCGAGCGGACACGACGATTGCGGCCGGCAGACCCGACAGATCGTCGGCCAGCGCCGGAACGCCGTACTGATCGTCGGCCGTGGGGTCGTCGCCCAGGTAGAGGGATTTCATCCAATCCACATCGGTCGCGCAGAGGAAGGGACTGTCCGCGAACTCGACCATCGACTGCCGCGGCGACCGGCGCTCGATACCGGGATACACCAAGACCTGCTGAACCAGCGTCGGCCCCCCGGCGTCGCGCGCACGCAGGGCTGTCGCGGCGGCGAGCGATCCACCCGCACTGTCGCCGCCGACCGCGATGCGCGCGGGATCCACGCCGAGAGAGACATGCTGCGCGGCAACCCATTCCACGGCGGCATACGCCTCGTCGTTGGCTACCGGATACCGGTGTTCCGGCGCGAGGCGGTACCCGACGTTGACCACGACGGCCCCCGACGCGACGGCCAGCGCCCGAGCGAGGTGATCCCACGACTCGAGGGAGCCCATGATCATGCCGCCGCCGTGGAACCAGACCAGCGCCGGCGCGGGGGAAACAGAGCCCTCGGGGGTGTAGATCCGGACCGGCACGCGACCGTGCGGCCCGTCGAACTCCGTCGACCGCACGCTGCGCATCTCGGGCCCGCTGGGCCGGGGGGCTTGTTCGAGCATGGTGCGGGACCGCTCGACACCGAGTTCCTGCAACGTCGGCCTCGCGCGCCGAGCCGCGAGCACCGCCCGCACGTCCTCGTCCCACTGCAGCACCGTCGTCTCCTCCCGGTCGTCCGTGTCCGCGGCGAGCTCCGCTGTCATGTCAGCCTTGCTCGCCACTACCGACCCGCCAATCGATTCGTCCATCTCCCGGACGAATCTGTGCCGTTCCTGTCACCAACCCCCACAGATCGCCGTCGGACTCGCGCACCAGATCGGCGATTCGGTTCCACCAGTGGAGTTCGTTTCCGTACTCCTCGCGCCACGCCCACAGGCGAGTCGTGAACGCGCCGAGCGAGTGCTCCATCGTGAACCCGAGTGCGCCGTGTGCCTGGTGCGCCACGGACGCGATCGGCCCGGCGAGCGAGGACGCCTCGGACTTGGCAGCACAGACGAGCAGGGCAGCGTGCGGATCGTCGTCGACGAGCGCGATGACGGCGGCATCCGAGGACACCTCGACCGTCACGACATCCGCGGCCAGACGCGCCAACTGGTGCTGGACGGCCTGGAAGGCAACCAGCGGCCGACCGAACTGGTGTCGCACGTGGACGTACTCACGGGTCGCGGCGAGGACCGCGCCGGCAGCGCCGGCCATCTGGGCGGCCCGCGCGGCGGCGCCGAGCATCTCGAACCTCCGGAACCAGTCGGTCTCCCCCAGGTCTTCGATTGCGGCGACCCGGACCCGTTCCAGCAGGACGGTCCCGCGCGGTTCCCCGGCGAGGTTGCGGCCCTCGACCACCGTGAACCCGGCTTCCCCGGTCGGGACGAGGGCGACCGCGCCGCGCCCGCCACGCCGCACCAGCAGCACGACGTGGTCGGCTCCCGGGATCCAGGGCACCGCGCGCACCGCACCCGACAGGTGCCACCCGTCGCCGTCTCGACCGAGCTCCACGTTCTCGGCGGCCGCGGCCGTTATCGGCCCCCGCGGGAACGGCAGTCCGGCGGCCGCGAGCAGCGGGCCGGCCAGGAAGAGCGCCTCCGCCAATGGCACTGCAGCCGTTGCGGACTCCCGCAGGATCACGGCGGCGTCGAGGAGATCTCCCCCGGATCCACCCAGCTCGGGCGGCACGGTCAGCGATGTGAAACCGAGCTGTTCGAGGTCGTTCCACAGCGAAAGGTCCACCTCGTCGACCGGCCGGGAGTCGGTTCGGCGGCGAGTGCCCAGGACCGCCCGCACGGCGTCCCCGAGTTCGGCATGATGTTCGCGCATCGCTGTCACAGTCCCTTCGCCACGATCGAGCGCAGCACCTCGTTCGTTCCGCCCCGCAGGGTGAAAGCCGGCGAGTGCAGTACGGACTGGGTCGAGAGCCTGGTCAGGGTGTCGCCTGTGGCGTCCGGCCCCGAGGGGATGTGTCGCCGGACGACATTCACGACGTCGCCCTCGTACTGGGTGCCGAGATCCTTGACCAAGGCCGCTTCCGCCACCGGGTTCTTCCCGGCGCGTAAGCGGTCGGCAACTGCGAGCGAGAGTTGACGCAACACCGTCATACGGCCGACCAGGCGGCCCATCTCGAGCCGTTCGACCGGCGACGCCTCGGTCGATTCCCGGCTCGCCCACGCCGTCAGCAGCGGGAGTGTGCTCAGGATCCTCTCGGGACCCGAGCGTTCGTTCGACAGTTCCGTGGTCACTTGGCGCCAGCCGTCGCCACGCCTGCCGAGCAGACTGGTTGCGGGTATCACGGCATCGTCGAACACGACCTCGTTGAAGTGATGCTCACCGTCGATCGTGACGATCGGCCGGATGTGAATGTCCGGGTGCGGCAGATCGACCAGGAACTGCGACAGACCCTCGTGTCGGGACTCACCGCGATCCGTTCGGGCCAGGACGACGATGTCGGTCGCGACGTGCGCCGCACTCGTCCAGACCTTGGTGCCCGACAGCCTCCAGCCGCCCTCCACCTCTACCGCCCGGGTTCGGATGGACGCCAGGTCCGAGCCGGAATCGGGCTCGCTCATTCCGATCGCGAAGAACCTCTCCCCCTTGGCAATTCCCGGTAGGCACGAGCGCTTCTGCGCTTCCGTTCCGTTCCGCAGGATTCCCGGCGCCATCTGCCGGTCGGCGATCCAGTGCGCGGCCACCGGCGCACCCGCGGCCAGCAGTTCCTCTGTGACGACGTAGCGCTCCAGGGCCGTCAGACCGTGACCTCCGTACTCGACCGGGATGGTCATGCCGACCCACCCGCGGGCAGCGAGCCGCCCGCTGAATTCGATGTCGATTCCCGACATCCACGCGTCGGCCTCGGTCCGGATACGACCGGACTCGATCTCCTCCCGCAGGAACTCGCGAACCTCGAGACGCAGCGCGACGAGTTCGTCGGCGACGCCACCTACTGCTGCCAATGTGAGCAATGAACTACCTTCCGACAACGCACCGTGCCCGCCCGCTCCGATCAGCCGTCCTGGGCTGCGCAGCGTGCGCGCGGCCTCCGGCACCGGCCCCGGCCGCCGCGATGGCGGCGTGGGATCCGGGAAGGTAAGTCGGCGAACATCGTTCGCCCTACCGAGCCTTCATTCAAGAGGGAGCCTGCCACTTTGTCAACAGATTGGATCCAATCTTGTAATCCAATCTTTGGTGCTGCATTCTGATCGAACCCGGGCGTTCCGATCGCGCGGGAGCCACCGAATCGACGTCTGCGAGGTTGCCCATGACCGAGTCCCCAGCCACCCCTCGAGTGCTGTTCGCCGTCGAGGGCTCCATTGCGCGGATCACCCTCGACAACCCGGACCGAAAAGGCGCGATCACGCTCGAGATGGCCGCACAGATCGGCGAATGCTGCGACCGAGTGGAACAGGACGAGTCGATCGGCGCGGTTGTCGTCGCCTCCGTCGGCCCGTACTTCTGCAGCGGCGCGGACACCCGCGATCTCGCCGTCTCATCCGCCGCGCCGGCCTCGTCCGAGGCGGTGGCGCGTGTTTCGGCCGTATACGGCGCCTTCGTGCGTATCGGCAATCTGCCGGTGCCGACGGTGTCCGCGGTCGTCGGCGGGGCGGTGGGTGCCGGCCTGAACCTGGCGCTCGCGACCGACGTCATGCTCGTCACCCCCGACGCAGTGCTCGACAGCGGCTTCCTCGCGCGGCGCATTCATCCCGGCGGCGGCCACCTGGCGCTGCTCGGACGGGCCGTCGGGCGCCAACAGGCACTCGCGATGGGCGTGCTCGGTGCGGCACTCTCGGGCACCGATGCCGTGCGCCGCGGCCTCGCCTGGGACACCGCCGAACCTGACGAAATCCTCGCCGAGGCAGAGGCACTGGTGGCGATCGCGGCCCGCGACCCCCTCCTCGCCCGGCGGATCAAGAACAGCGCTCGACTCGAGCTCGATCAGCCCGGAGTGCCGTGGAGCGCGGCCGTCGAGATCGAACGCGGCGTCCAGATGTGGTCGATGGGACGCAAGGGCGAAGCCGCCTGGGACACCAAGCCGAGCAAGCCGATCGTTTCGGGCGACCCGCGATGAGTGGTGGCACCGGCCCACTTGGCGGCATCCGCGTACTGGACTTCACCACGACGTTCTCGGGGCCGTACTGCACACAGCTGCTCGCCGAGATGGGGGCGGACGTCATCAAGGTCGAGGCGCCGGGGGGTGACATCACCCGTAGCCTCGGGACGACAAGGACCCCTGGCATGGCGAGCGTCTTCGTGGCGAGCAACCGGAACAAGTCCAGCATCGAACTGGACCTCAAGTCCGACGAGGCGCGCGCGACCATCCGCGCCCTGATCGGAAGGGCCGACTGCCTGGTGCACAACATGCGCCCCACGGCCGCCCGCCGACTCGGCATCGGGCCCGACACCGCTCTGGAGATCAACCCCCGGCTGATCCACGCAGCCGTCACCGGGTACGGCAGCGACGGTCCGTACGCCGGACGTCCCGCCTACGACGACTGCATCCAGGCGGCGTCAGGGCTGGCATGGTTGCAAACCCTTGTCGCGCAGCAGCCTTCGTACATGTCGTCCCCGATCGCAGACAAGGTCGCCGGGCTCGCCACGGCGAACGCGATCACCGCGGCGCTGTTCTGGCGGGAGCGCTCCGGCTCTGGTCAGGCGATCGAGGTCCCGATGTTCGAAACCCTCGTCGGATTCACCCTGATGGAGCAGTGGGGTGGACGTGCATTCGTCCCACCCGAAGGCCCCACCGGTTACGCGCGGATGCGTTCGCCGCATCGTCGGCCGTATCGGACGTCGGACGGGTTGATCTCCGTGGTCGTCTACCACGAGGGTCACTGGCGCCGGTTCCTCGAGTTCGTGGGCAGGTCCGAGCTGCTCGACCAGGACCGTTACCGGACCGTCGAGGCACGGAACCGCAACATCGACGAGTTGTACGTCCTCCTCGAGGAACTGCTCGAGAAGCGGTCCACCGAGGACTGGCTGAAGATCCTCGACGAACTCGACGTCCCCGCGATGCCGATCTCCAGTGTCGACGACCTGTTCGACGACGAGCATCTCACCGCGGTGGACTTCTTCCACGAGGTTCTGGACTCCGAGAACGAGACCTACCTGGCCCCGCGGGCGGCCACACGGTTCAGCGCCTCGCCGTTGGAATCGCCCAGCCGGGCGGCGAGCCTCGACCGACTCGGCGCCGGGACCGCCGCCGTCGAGCGATGGCTGGCCGACGAGTGACGGCGGCGGCCTCGTGAGCAGGCGTACCGTGACCTGAGGAGACCGAAAGAAGGTCACGGATGGCACCCGCCGTGCGAGGCAAGGTCGGCAACCTGCCTCTCGATCTGACCAGTTTCGTCGGCCGGCGCCGCGAGGTCGCCGAGACGAGGCGGGCGCTGGGCGCGTCCCGGCTGGTGACGCTGACCGGCATCGGAGGGGTGGGCAAGACCCGGCTGGCGCTGCGCGTGGCAGCCGACTCGCAGCGATCGTTCGCGGACGGCGTCTGGCTGGTCGAATTCGGGGAACGCCGCGATCCGCAGCTCGTCGCGGAGTCCGTGGCCGCGGCATTGGGTCTTCGCGAGCAGTCGGCGGTGCCGACCACGCGGGTCCTCACCGACTACCTGGCCTCCCGGAACCTGCTCCTCGTGCTGGACAACTGCGAGCACCTCATCGACGACGTCGCGAAGCTCGCCGAGACGTTGCTGCGGTCGAGCCCCGACCTGCGGATCCTCGCGACCAGCCGCGAACCCCTCGCGATCGGTGGCGAGATGGTGCTGCGGGTGCCGCCGATGACCGTCCCGATTCCCGACGAGTCGACGCCGTTACGGGCGCTCGCCCAGTACGAGGCGGTGAACCTGTTCGCCGAGCGCGCGGCCGCCGCCGTACCGGGTTTCGAGCTGACGGACGAGAACCGCAACTCGGTCGTCGCGATCTGCACCGAACTCGACGGCCTACCGTTGCCCATCGAACTCGCCGCGGCGCGGCTGCGGGCGATGTCGGTCGATCAGGTCCTCGAACGGTTGACCGACCGGTTCCGGCTGCTCACGGGCGGCAGTCGATCGGCGCCCGACCGCCAGCAGACGCTGCGGATGAGCATCGACTGGAGCCACGACCTGTGCAATCCGGACGAGCGGGAGCTGTGGCGTCGGCTGTCGGTGTTCACCCACGGGTTCGAACTCGACGCCGCCGAGGCAGTCGCCGCGCAGGAGCACACGTCGCACGACCTGCTCGACGTCGTCGCGTCCCTCGTCGACAAGTCGATCCTCATCCGTGAGGAGCATCCGGGCGTGGTGCGTTACCGGTTGCTCGACAACCTGCGGGAGTACGGACTCGAGCGGTTGCACGAGGCAGGCGAGTTCCCCGAGCTGAGAAGACGCCATCGGGACTGGTACCTGATGCTGTTGGACCGGGCGGAGGCGGAATGGATCGGTCCGGACCAGTCGTCGTGGATCACGAGGATCGAGCGCGAACGCCCCAACCTGGCGGCGGCGCTGGAGTACTGCCTCACCGAACCCGGTGAGGCGGAGAACGGTCTGCGGATCGCGAATGTTCTGTACATTTTCTGGATCTCGCGCGGACTGCTCAACGAAGGCCGCCTCTGGCTCGCACGAGTGCTCGCCGCTCAGGGTGGGGAGCCGACCCGCGAGCGCGTGAAGGCTTTGGCTGCGTCGGCGATTCTGGCCGCGAACCAGGGCGACGTCCCGATGGGCCAGGCGCTCGTCCGCGAGGCACGCGACGAGGCCGCCCGGCTCGACGATCGCCTGGCCGAGATCATCGCAACCCATGCGGCCGGACACGTCCAGATCTACGCAGACGATCCTGCCGAAGCGATCCGCCTGCTCGACAGCATCGTCGACGCCGTCCGCTCCGGACACAACATTCTGCGATACATCTCCACCGTGCTCGGCCTCGCAACCGCAACGGCGGTCCTGCGGCGGCGTGAGGAGACCGCCCGGTACACCGACGAGGTCCTCGAGATCACCCGCGCCCGCGGCGAGTCGATCTACCGCTCGTACGCGCTGTGCATGCGGGGCCTCGCCGAATGGCACGACGACCCGGCCGCAGCCCGCCCGGACTTCGCGCAGGCGGCGGCGCTGAGCGGCGACGTCGACGACCTGCTCGGGACGGCGATCGCCGTCGAGGCCCTTGCGTGGACCGCCGCGGCGGCGGGCCAGTTCGAGCGGTCGGCGATCCTGTTGGGAGCGGCGGACGCCCTGTGGTCCGCCGCCGGCAATCCGGGTGTGGTGATCCCCGCGCTCCGGTCCAACCGTGACGAGGCCCGGACGCTGTGCGAGGGTGCCCTCGGCTCCCGCGCCTTCGATACCGCGGTCCGCCGCGGCTGCGAGCTGACGCTCGACGAGGTGGTCGACTTCGCGGTCGCCGACCGGCTACCCGAGGCAGCCCCGACCGAGCGCGCGGCGTCGGATCTGACGCCGCGCGAACAGGAGGTTGCCGAACTGGTGGCACAGGGCCTGACCAACAAGGCGATCGCCGAGAAGCTGGTCATCTCCCTGCGCACCGTTCAGGGCCACGTCGAACACGTCCTCGCGAAACTCGGGTTCAACTCGCGGACCCAGATCGCCGCGTGGGTCGTCGAACGGGGTCACGAGACCTAGGACGCGTCGGCCTGACCTGGGACTTCGCCGCACGCGGGTACCTGTGCACGGGAAACAGGTATGCCTACGCGTACTTCTACCGTCGTGGCCTTGCGTCCGTCTTGGAACTGTGGGAGCCGGACAACCCAAGCTTCACGAAGTCGAGGTCTCCCGATGCACGCTCAACTCACCCGCACCACCGCCGATGTGGACACCTTCACCATCGGCCGCTGCGACAGTTGCGACGCCCTGCTCGCACCCGACGCGGCGATCTGTTCGTCGTGCCGCGGCACCGACATCAGCCGGGCACCCTCTGCCGGCAGCGGATCGATCGTCTCGTGGACTGTCATCGAGGTCTCGCCCAGCCGGAACTGCACCGACTTCACGCCGTACACGATCGCGATCGTCGCCCTCGACGAAGGGCCGTGGACGTACGCCTGGATCGCGGGAGCCCTCGACGAGAGCGAGAAGCGCGCCCGCGTCCGTTACGACCGCATGATTGCCGGCGAGCGGTATCCGCTGTTCGTCCGCCAGTGAGAACGAGACCTCGACGCGGACGAGTGGCCCGGGACTGCGCGTCCCGAGCCACTCGCCTGTCTCGAGCCTCTCGAATCGGCCCTTCGATCAGGGGCCCTCGGGGTTCCGACCGCCGTTCTGCTCACCCGGGCACGGCGACGTCAGCCCCGGCACGTACGGGAACGGCACGTTCTGGAAAGGCGGGTTCAGGCACTGGGCGGCCGGGGCCGGTTGGTACGGCGTGGTGAGCGCCACCCCGATCAGGCCACCGAGCGCACCCAACGAGCCCAGCGACCCCACACCCAACGACCCCAGAGCCAGCGGGGCGAGGATGCCCAGTGACCCGGCGTCCGCAGACCCCAGTGCCGCAGGCAGGATCGCGCTTCCGGCCAGGTCGCCCGCGCAGTCCGTGACGACTCGCGCGGCGTCCGGCGCCGATCTGACGGGCGTTCCCTCTGCGTCGCCGGTCGCCACGGCCGTGTTGGTGACGAGACACACGGCCTGATCCGCGTCGGTCACCTCGTAGTCGGCGGTGCACGTCACCGACTGCCCCGGGTCCACCGTGTCCGACTCGCACGTGACACCGGGCGCCCCGCCCGAACCGGTGAAGGCAGTCTCCTCCACGGCGATTCCGGAGACCGCCGTCGTCCCGCTGTTGGTCACGACGAATGTGTAGGTGACGGTGTCGCCCGATGCGAGCCCCGTCTCCGGCGACGCCGACTTCGCGAGCGTGAGGACGCCGGCGGGAGGCTGGGCGATGCTCGGCGGGCCGGTGACCACCGTCGTCAGGGCGACCAGGGCGGTGAGCACGCCGACGGCCGAAATCCGGAGAACTGGATTACGCACTCTGGAAACTCCTTTTCGTCACACGAGGACAAAACGGGTTCGAACTCAGATGCCGCGCATTACAAGCGTTTCGGAACATACTGGATATCCGCACTCGACGCGCGCGAATGAAATCGGCTCACAGTTTTCCGATTCCCGGAAAAACACCCACACACGACGAAAACGGGCACGCCCCCGCAGTGCGGAAGCGTGCCCGTCCGAGCTCCGGCGTCAGGCGACGTCGTCGAGCGATTCGTCCTTGGTCTCGCGCATGACCAGCAGCGACACGAACGTCAGGGCCGACGCGATCAACAGGTAGATGCCGACCCAGCCGACGCCGTAGCTCTCGGCGAGCCACGTCGCAATGAACGGTGCAACCGCCGCACCGAGAATGCTCGCGGTGTTGTAGGCGATACCCGAACCCGTGTAGCGGACATTCGTGGGGAACAGTTCCGGCAGCACCGCGCTCATGGGGCCGAACGTCAGACCCATCAGCACCATGCCGATGATCAGGAACACCAGCATCCGGGCGTCGGTCATGCCCTCGGCCGCGAGCAGGACTCCGAAGGTCAGACCGAAAACCATCATGGCGGCGGTGATGACCAGCAGGGTGATGCGTCGGCCGTAGCGGTCGGCGAGCCAGCCGGCGACCGGGATCGTCGCCGCGAAGAACAGCACCGCCACCAGCTGCAGCACCAGGAAGTCCCGGTACTGGAAGCCCGCGCCGTACCCACCGTCGGCGGCGGTCTTGCCGGTGCCGTAGCTGAGCACCCACGTCGTCATGATGTAGAAGAGCGTGTACGTCGCGAGCATCACGAACGTGCCGATGATCAGCTGACGCCAGCTGGTCTTGAAGACCTGCTTGAGCGGAGTCTTGACCTTCTCGCCGTTCGCGACCGCGCGGGCGAACACCGGCGTCTCCTCGAGCTTGAGACGCACGTAGAGACCGATCATCACCATCAGCGCGCTGAGCAGGAACGGGATACGCCAGCCCCACGTGAGGAATGCGCTGTCGAGGTCCGGGTTCGAACTGCTGGTGTAACCGAGTGCCAACGTGATCAGCAGGAACAGGCCGTTGGCGAAGAAGAAGCCGATGGGGGCACCCAACTGCGGCCACATCGCGGCCCACGCACGCTTGCCGCTCTTCGCGGTCTCCGTCGCGAGCAGCGCGGCACCGGACCACTCTCCGCCGAGGCCGAGACCCTGACAGAAGCGCATCAGCGCCAGCAGCGCAGGCGCCCACAGTCCCACCGCGTGGTAGGTGGGCAGCAGGCCGATCAGGAACGTCGCGATGCCCATCGTGAGCAGCGAGCCGACGAGTGTGGCCTTACGGCCGATCCGGTCACCGAAATGGCCGAACAGGATCGAGCCGAGCGGACGGGCGACGAACGCGAGTCCGAAGGTCGCGAACGACGCGAGCAGTGCCGTCGTGTCGTTGCCCTTGGGGAAGAACAGGTGCGGGAAGACCGATACCGCGGCCGTCGCATAGATGTAGAAGTCGTAGAACTCGATCGACGTACCGACCATGCTGGCCACGACGATGCGACTGCGCGGCACACCGGCCACCGTCCCGTCGTCGGGCGACGCCGACAACTCGTCCTGCCCGCGTTCGGCGGACTCCACACCCTTGCTCACGCGACTTTCTCCTGCACCACTGTCCCCCACGGGCCCCGACGGCGGCTTCCACTCAGTGGAAGCCCATCCCAAACCGTAGGATTTGAACACGTCGCGCGGACACGTCGCAACCACGGACGACGGACTGATCGGTTGCAAAGAGCGCGTTAAGATCTATGGAGGTGTGCCGGGAAGTCTGGTCGGCGATGTTCTGCCGTACCCGTCGAAACTCCTGGTGAGAGGCTTTCCTTGATTTCTGCCGCACGCTCCGAACTCGGCCGCTATCTCCGCACGGAGACGGTCGGCGGATCAATTCTCCTGATCGCCGCCGCGGTTGCGGTCCTGTGGGCAAACTCTCCCCTCTCGGACGCCTACACCACGCTTCGGGACTGGCAGATCGGGCCCAGCGCGATCCACCTGAACCTGTCGCTCGGCACGTGGGCGCAGGACGGTCTGCTCGCGATCTTCTTCTTCGTCGCGGGCCTCGAACTCAAACGTGAACTCGTCGTGGGTGAGCTCGCCGACCGCAAGAAGGCGCTGTTGCCGATCATCGCGGCGTGCGGCGGCGTACTGCTGCCCGCGATCATCGCCGCCGTCGTCGGCGCCGGTGCGCCCGGCATGGACCGCGGCTGGGCGATCCCCGTCGCCACCGACATCGCGTTCGCGCTCGGCGTCCTCGCCCTCACCGGTTCACGCATCCCGGCCAGCGCCCGCGTCTTCCTTCTCAGCCTCGCCGTGGTCGACGACCTTCTCGCAATCATCCTCATCGCGGTCCTGTTCACCGCGTCGATCGCGATGCTGTGGATCCTCACAGCGGTCGTGTGCCTGGTCGTCTACTGGTATGCGCAGCACCGCCGGATCACCACGCCGTTCCTGTACGTCCCGCTCGCGCTGCTGACCTGGTACAGCGTCCACGAGGCCGGCATCCACGCGACGCTCGCGGGCGTTGCACTGGGCCTGCTCACCCGGGTCCGCACCGATCCCGACGAGGAGTACTCCCCCGCCGCCCGGCTCGAGCATCGTCTGCAGCCGTGGTCCGCGGCCGTGTGCGTGCCGCTGTTCGCGCTGTTCGCCTCCGGTGTCCCCATCAACGGGGAGGTCCTCGGCGCGCTGTTCACCGACCGGATCTCGCTCGCGATCATCCTCGGCCTGCTGGTCGGCAAGACCGTCGGAATCTTCGGGATCTCGTGGCTGGCGATCCGGCTCGGGATCGCCACCAAGCCGCGCTCGCTCGGTTTCCGCGACATGTTCGCCCTGTCGGTGCTCGGCGCCATCGGGTTCACGGTTAGCCTTCTGGTGGCCGATCTCGCTCTCGCGGGTGTCGGCGACGGCAGCGAAGCGGACATCGCGAAGGCCGCGGTGCTCATGACGTCGTTGGCTGCGTCACTGATCGGATCGGCGCTACTGTTGCGACGCGGACGGGTCCATCAGGCCCGCGCCGCTGCCACCGATGTGTGAGGCCCACTCGCACGTCACAGCTACCCGCGCGTCAGAGCTACCTGGAGGGGTCGAGAAGTGAGTGTCACCAACGGCAGTGGAGTCACCGGAAACGGCAGCCGGGCGATGGGCGACGGGGTCCCGACGACGATCTCCTCGATCCCCCTGACCGATCCCCACAACCCCGAGACCGCCTCGATCGGCACCCTCGTGCGCGACGCGACCGCCCAGGTCTCGACGCTGTTCCGCGCCGAGGTGGAACTCGCGAAGGCCGAGGTGACCAGTGAGGTCAAGAAGGGCGTGCAGGGCAGCCTCTTCTTCATCCTCGCGCTGTCCGTGCTGGTCTTCAGCGCGTTCTTCTTCTTCTTCTTCCTCGCCGAACTGCTCAGCGTGTGGCTGGACCGGTGGGCGTCGTTCCTCATCGTCTTCGCGCTGATGCTGGTCGTGACCGGGGTGCTCGCGCTGCTCGGCTACCTGCGGGTCCGCAAGCTCCGCGCACCGAACAAGACGATCGATTCCCTCAAGCAGGCTGCCACGGTGCTGCCCGGCCAGCGTCCGGAGGCAGGCTCCCCGCTCGGCACCGGAACGGGCACCGCCGGCTGATCGTTGCCGAGGCCCGATCAGTGACCCAACCAGATCCGTCCACGGTCCGTTTCGACGGACCGTGGACCCATCGGGACATCCACGCCAACGGCATCCGTATCCACATCGCCGAGGCCGGCCCGTCCCACCCCGACGCCCCGCTCGTCGTGCTCCTGCACGGCTTCGCCGACTTCTGGTGGACGTGGCGCCACCAGCTGACCCCGCTGGCCGACGCCGGCTTCCGGACCGTCGCGGTCGACCTGCGCGGCTACGGCGACACCGACACCCCGCCCCGCGGCTACGACGGATGGACCCTCGCCGGCGACATCGCCGGCCTGATCCGCGCGATGGGCCACACCGACGCGACCCTCGTCGGCCACGCCGACGGTGGCCTCGTCTGCTGGGCCACCGCTCTCCTGCACCCCCGGCTGGTGCGCTCCATCGGCCTGGTCAGTTCGCCGCACCCGATCGCGCTCAAGGACGCCGTGCTGCGCGACCGTCGTCAGCGGCGGGCCCTGCTGCCGACGTTCCTTCGCTACCAGGTGCCGTGGCGTCCCGAGCGGCGGCTGCTGCAGGACCAGGGCGCCGAGGTGGAGCGTCTGTTGCGCGCCCGATCAGGGCCGGCCTGGGTGCAGTCCGACGAGTTCCCGGAGGTGGTCCGCCGACTACGGTCCGCGATCCGCATCCCACGCGTCGCCCACTCGGCGCTGGAGTACCAGCGGTGGGCGTTCCGCAGCCAGTTCCGCCCCGACGGCCACCGCTTCATGACGGCGATGGATCACACGTTGCGGATACCCGTCCTGCAGATCCACGGCGACCTGGACCCGTACGTGTCGAAGCGGACCGTCGAGCGGTCCACCCGGCTCGCGCCCGGCCAGCAACTGCACTCGATCCCGGAGGTCGGCCATTTCGCGCACCAGGAGGCGCCCGCCGAGGTGACCGCGGAACTGCTGCGTTTCGCCCTCGCGTCACGCTGACCATCACCTGACCCGGCCCTGAGCCGGGTCAGGTGATGCAGACGCCCGTGCCCACGGCGGCGCGGGACTGCCCGGCCTGCTCGAGCTGGCGCGACACCTCGTCCGCGGTGAGGACGAAACCGGTGTCGCTGTCGTCGACCGCGGCACCGAAGACGACGCCCAGGACGCGTCCCTGCTCGTCGACGAGCGGTCCACCCGAATTGCCCTGACGAATCGACCCGCGCACCGTGTACACCTCGCGCTCGACGTTGCCGGAGCGGTAGATGTCCGGTCCGCGCAGGTCGAGGACCTCACGGATCCGGGCGGCGCTGGCCGTGTAGGGGCCACCGCCGGGGTATCCGAGCACGATCGCACTGTCGCCGGTGCGTGCCTTCTCGGGCGCGAACTGCAGCACCTCCGCGGTGAGCCCGGGTACGTCGAGCACCGCGACGTCCACCGCCGGATCGAACAGCACGACGTTCGCATCGAGGGGGCCCGCGGCCGTATCGACGGTCACCGACGACGTACCCGCCACGACGTGCGCGTTGGTCATCACCCGTTCGGGGCCGACGACGAAGCCGGATCCCTCGAGCGCCTTCTGGCAGCTCGGCGCGGCGCCGCGGATCCGCAGGACACTCGACTGCAGCTGCTGCGCCACCGGGCTCGCGAGCACGCTGGCGTCGGGCGGCTCGACGTTGGTGATGGGCGTCCGGCCGAACGGCCCGATGACGTCGGGCAGACCGGACGTGTCGAGCAGCGCCGAGAACTCGCTCGGCACGTTGCGCAGCCAGTCCGGTGCGACGTCGTCGACGGTGCTGAGCACCTTCGATCCGCGTACCGCGGTGGCCACGTTGGCCTGGGTCGAGGTGGCCAGCGGGATGGCGAGCAGCCACGCCGCGACCAGGACGGCCGTGAGCTGAAGTCCGGCGCCGACGACGCTGTCCACCGACCGCGCGACCGGGCTGTGCATGCCGCTGCGGGCCGCGCGGCCCAGCACCATGCCGGCGACCTCGCCGATCACCACGAGCACGACGATCAGCGCGATGCCGGCGAGCACCCGGGCGCGCCCCTCGTCGACGTGGACCAGCACGTGCGGCGCGATGAGGATGCCGGCGACCGCGCCCAGCACGACGCCGAGGAACGCGAGTGCCGACGCGACCGCACCCTGCCGCCAGCCCGACGACGCGGCCAGCAGCGCAATCAGGATCACCGCCAGGTCGATCCATGCGGATCCGCTCACCGCTCCCCCTTCCGGGCCTGGTGTCCGAGGGTTCCGTCGTTGTCGTCCATCCCGGTCGCGACCCTGGTGAGCGTCGCGTCGAGGTCACGGACGTCGCGGTGGTCCCATTCGATCTCCCAACCGGACACCGCGAACAGTCCCGCGAGCACGCCGGCGGTGAAACCCCACACGAGCATTCCGTCCACCTCGAACGCCGGGCCCTGGTAGCCGGCGCGGTGCCGGACCTGGAACCGGTTGTCGGGGTCGATCAGGTCCCGCACGGGCACCCGAACCACGCGTTCGGCCTCGGCCACGTCGACGACGCCGACCGGGCTGGGATCGCGCCAGTAGGCGAGCACCGGCGTGACGTCGAAACCGGACGGCGGGATGAACAGCTGCGGCAGCGTCACGAGCGGCTGCACGCCGCTGCGTTCCAGACCGGTCTCCTCCTCGGCTTCGCGCAGAGCCGTGTCGACCGGGCCGTCGTCCTCCGGGTCGGCCGCGCCGCCGGGGAAGGCCACCTGGCCGCTGTGCTGGCGCATCGTCGACGCCCGCTGTGTCAGCAGCACGTCGGCGTCGGCGGGCAGTCCGCCGACGGCGAGGGGATCGGACTCGGGCGAGCCACCGAACAGCACCAGCACCGCGGCGGGCCGCACGGCGGCGCCGTCGGGGGCGCGCCGGTCGAGCACCGGGTTGACGCGGTTGGGGTCCGCGGGCGGGGTGTGCGTGACACCGCGCAACCACTCGGGTGCGGCGGCGGGGTTCAGCGGCGGATGCGATCGGAAGCTCATGCGGCGACGCCGAGGTACTGCTGGACGACGTCGGCGATCTCGTCGACGCTGCGGAACGGCTGCGGCAGGATCTTCGCCACGGTGCCGTCGGGACGGATCAGCACGGACACCGGCAACACGGCGGGTGATCCGACGGCGGCCTGGACGCGTGCCGACCCGTCCTGGACCCCGGGCAGGTGGACGTCGTACTCGGCGAGGCGTGCGAGGGCGTTCGCCTCGTTTGGATCGGTGTGCACCGTGAGAACGGTAACCGCGCTACCGGCCCGGTCGGCGTACTGCTGCAGATACGGCAGTTCCTCCCGGCACGGTCCGCACCAGTAGGCCCACAGGTTGAGCAGGACCGGCTTGCCCGCCAGTGCGGCGGCAAGGTCGACGCGGCTACCGTCGCCGACGCATTCGAGGGTGATGCCCTCGAGCACCGAGCCGTCGGGGGCGGGACCGCCGGGCGCCGGGCACGGTTCCAACTCGGCGTCGGCGCGGGCCGCGGCCAGCGCCTCCGGGGTGTCGGCGGCGCGCCGCTCCTGCTGCGACGCCGATCGGTCCGCACCGGGGTAGCCGCCGACGTCGACGGCCTCGTCGTCGCCGCGCGGCCAGATGGCGACGATCAGCCCCACCACCACCACGAGCGCGACGAGGCTCCAGCGCGCACCACTCGACATCCGCATACTGCTCACATACCTGCCAGTTCGAGAAGGTGTTCGGTCTCGGGGCCCTTCACGAGCGCGGCCGCCGCGACCTTGTCGGTGGGGCCGGTGCCGTAGGAGGGGCAGTCCTTGGCGAGCACGCACACCCCGCACGCCGGTTTGCGCGCATGGCAGACCCGTCGTCCGTGGAAGATCACGCGGTGCGACAGATCGGTCCATTCCTTGCGTTCGATGAGCGCGCCGACCGCGTGCTCCACCTTCACCGGATCGGTCTCCTCGGTCCATTTCCAGCGTCGGACGAGCCGCCCGAAGTGGGTGTCGACTGTGATTCCGGGCACGCCGAAAGCGTTACCGAGAACGACGTTGGCGGTCTTGCGGCCGATGCCCGGCAGCGTCACGAGGTCCTTCAGTTTGTTCGGGACCTCGCCGTCGTATCGCTCGAGCAGAGCCTGGCCGAGGCCGATGATCGAGGTCGCCTTGTTCCGGTAGAAACCGGTCGACCGGATGTACTCCTCGAGCTCCACGCGATCGGCCTCGGCGTAGGCGCGGGCGTCCGGGTAGCGGGCGAAGAGGGCGGGAGTTACCTGGTTGACCCGCACATCCGTGCACTGTGCCGACAGGATCGTCGCGACCGTCAACTCGAGGGGCGTGGTGAAGTCCAGCTCGCAGTAGACGTGCGGGAAGGCGTCCTTCAGGCGGCGGTTCATACGCCGGGCCCGGCGCACCAACGCCAGCCTGGACTCACCCGACGAGACAGGTTCTGCGTCCGATTTCGGTCCGCCGGCTGGGGTCGCATGCACCCCGACAACTCTACGGACTCAGCGTCCGATCGGATTCCGGACCGTGTCGCTTCTGAGACCTTCGTTGTGTTTACTTCCGCATATGCAAGGTCTGGCTGTGGTGCTGTTTCCTGTGCTGCTGATGCTGTTCGCACTGGCAATGGAGCGCGTCGAGTTCCGGCTCCGCCGACTCACGGTCCGCGAGCAGGAGGTCGAGGAGTTCCTCGACCAGGCGAGCCAGTCGGAGGTGGCGACGCTCGCGTCCGAGGGGTTCCCGCACGCGCTGGCCCGTTTCAACCGCCGGCGTCGGCGCAGCGACGACGGTGACGAGGACCTGCCCGCCCGCCGCGCCAGCTAGACGGGCCTCCGCCTCCGGTCGGCCCATTACGTGCCGACGGTAGGTTTTCCTTCCGACGGGGTATCCGCGGTCTCGTGACCGGAACCAACGCCCCACCGACCACCACCGGGGCACCGTCCCCGCAATTGCGCCGCTCGGTCGGTGGCGTCCTGCTGTTCGTGTTCATCATCGGCGACGTGCTGGGCGCCGGGATCTACGCCCTCGTCGGGGTGATGGCGGGCGAGGTCGGCGGGGCGGTGTGGGTGCCCCTGCTCGTGGCACTCGCGATGGCCCTCACGACCGCGGCGTCGTACGCCGAACTCGTGACGAAGTATCCCGAGGCGGGTGGAGCCGCGGTGTTCGCCCGGCGCGCATTCGGTTCGGACACGATCTCCTTCCTGGTCGGCTTCGCGATGCTCGCGGCGGGCGTCACGAGCGCTGCCGGACTCGCGCACGCCTTCGCGGGCGAGTACCTGGGGACGTTCGTCGACCTGCCGGTCCTGCTGGCGGCCCTGGGATTCCTCGCCGTCGTCGCGGCGGTCAACGCCCGAGGCATCCGCGAGTCGCTGCGCGCGAACTTGCTGATGACGGTGATCGAGGTAGGCGGGCTCGTCCTCGTCGTGGTGCTGGCGGCGATCGTGCTCGCCCGCGGGGACGGCGAGCCCGGCCGTCTGCTCGAGTTCGATGCCGACCGAGCCCCTGCGATGGCAGTGCTTGCCGCCGCGCTGCTGGCGTACTACTCGTTCGTCGGCTTCGAGACCTCGGCGAACATTGCCGAGGAGGTGCGCGACGTCCGTCGCGTGTACCCGCGGGCGCTGTTCGGTGCGCTGCTCACGGCCGGCGCCGTCTACGTGCTGGTGGGGATGGCGGTCTCGATCGTGCTGCCGCCGGAACAGGTGGCCGCGTCGACGGGCCCACTCCTGGAGGTCGTGTCCGCCACGAACCTGGGCGTGCCGGACCGGTTGTTCGGTGCGATCGCACTCGTGGCCGTCGCCAACGGCGCGCTCCTGACGATGATCATGGCCAGCCGCCTGCTGTACGGCATGGCCTCGCACGGTCTGGTGCCGTCGATGTTCGGGCGGGTGCTGCCGCGGCGCCGCACCCCGTGGGTGGCGATCCTCGCGACGACGGCGGTGGCGATGGTGCTGTGCACGACGAGTTCTCTCGATGCCCTGGCGGAGACTGTCGTCCTTCTCCTTCTGTTCGTGTTCGTGAGCACCAACGTCGCGGTTCTGGTCCTGCGCCGCGACCGGGTGGGCGAGCCTCACTTCCGAACACCGACGGTGCTACCGATCCTCGCGCTGCTGACGTGTGTCGTGCTCCTGACGCAACAGAGCGCCGCCACGTGGCTGCGGGGCGCGGTGTTTCTGGCACTGGGCCTCGGCCTGTATGCCCTGGCCCGGTTCCGGTCGCGGCGCACCGACCCGGAGGTGACGTCGTGATCGTCGGCGTCGTCGCGGATCCCGGTTTCTCGACCCGGCTGGCGCAGATTCTCACCGACCGGCTGCCCGAATTGCTGCGGGCGACGCCACTCGACGCGTCCGCCGAGGTCGAGGTCGAGAACGTCGCGCTGACCCTCCCGCCGGCGACCGACGGCTCCCCTGCGCTCGACGAGTGGTTCGACGTTCTGCAGCACAAGTTCGACCTGGTCCTCGTCGTTTCCGAGATGCCCCGGCGACAGGCGTCCCGGGCCGTCGTCGCCGAGGTCTTCCGCGACCGGATGTGCGTGTTCTACACGCCGTCCTTCGGCGTGCTCGGGACCTCGCGTCGGCTGCTGCGCACCGTCGCGGACCTGCTGCCGCACCTTCTCGGGACGGGCGCGTCCGGGCCTGCACCGGCGGGCACCCGTTGGGTCGCCGACGCGGACGGCGGCGGCCGGCTGGTGTCGACGTCTCCGCTCGGCCGGGTGCGGCTGGTGGCCGGGATGGTGCGGGGCAATCGTCCGTGGCGGCTGATCCCGGCCTTGTCGGGAGCCTTCGGCGCGGCGAGCGCGGCATCGGCGTTCGGTGTCTTCTACGCGAGCATCTGGCAGATGGCGGCATCGATGAGCGTCACCCGGCTGACGCTGGTGACACTGGCCGTCCTGGTGGCGGTCAGCACCTGGCTGATCGTGCCGAACGGACTCTGGGAGCGCCCGAATTTCCGCAGCACCCGCGCCGATCGCGTGCTGTACAACTCCGCCACGCTCGGCACGGTGGTGGCGGGCGCGGTCTGCATGTACGGGCTGCTCCTGCTCGCGGTGATGCTCGCCGCCGTGGTCGTGGTGCCGGACGACTATCTCGCGGAGCAACTCGGCGCGCCGGCGACCCTCGCGACCTACGTCAAACTCGCATGGCTCGCCGCCTCGCTCGGCATCGCCGCGGGTGCGGTGGGTTCGACGACGTCGGACCGCACCGAGATCCTCCGCGCGACGTACGGGCGCAGGGAGGTCGAGCGACGTCAGGCCGCCGACCGAGAAAAGGACGCGGAGACGTGATGGAATGTCCCGGAACCCCGTACGCTCGGTCCGCCGGCTCTTGTCGGCTCCGTGGACGCGACATGGACACCGACTCGCAGAACTCTCCGTGGTGTCCGTGACTCGTCACACAGGCGCGGCAAGTAGACTTTGTGTGCGTACTCGTTGCATGAGACTCCAGTCATGTGCAGCAACTTGCATCGATGAACAGTTTTTCCCAAAGGAGCGCACGTGGACGAGGTCCTGGCCAGAGCCGGCATCTTCCAAGGAGTCGAGCCCTCGGCGGTGGCTGCACTGGTCAAGCAGCTTCAGCCCGTCGATTTCCCGCGCGGGCACGTCATCTTCAACGAGGGTGAGCCCGGTGACCGGCTGTACATCATCGTTTCCGGCAAGGTGAAGCTCGGCCGTCGTTCGCCGGACGGCCGCGAGAACCTGCTGACGATCATGGGCCCGTCCGACATGTTCGGCGAGCTCTCGATCTTCGACCCGGGTCCGCGCACGTCGACCGCGACCACCGTCACCGAGGTCCGCGCCGTGAGCATGGACCGGGACGCCCTCAAGTCGTGGATCGACCAGCGTCCGGAGATCGCGGAGCAGCTGCTGCGCGTCCTCGCGCGCCGCCTGCGTCGCACCAACAACAACCTCGCGGACCTGATCTTCACCGACGTCCCGGGTCGTGTCGCGAAGGCGCTGCTGCAGCTCGCACAGCGCTTCGGTACGCAGGAGGCCGGCTCGCTCCGCGTCACCCACGACCTGACGCAGGAAGAGATCGCCCAGCTCGTCGGCGCTTCGCGCGAGACCGTGAACAAGGCACTGGCCGACTTCGCGCACCGCGGCTGGCTGCGCCTCGAGGGCAAGAGCGTCCTGATCTCCGACTCGGAGCGTCTGGCGCGCCGCGCCCGCTGATCGCGCGAGCGACAGCACCGAACGACTCGACGCCGCCCGATCCCGCGATGGGATCGGGCGGCTTCGTCGTTCGCCGGACGCCGCGCTATGCGCAATTGGGCATATCTCGACCCGAATTTCGCATTCGACAGGCATTCGGTATGCCCCAGAGGATGAAACGGTGACCGACCCGCAGATCGACGTGGACTACAACGTCCGCAACACCGTCTCCCCCGAATTGTTCGACGCGACCGTCGAGGAGTACCGACAGCGCTCACGGGAGACCGTCGACGGTCTCGACGGCTTCGCCGATGTCCGCTTCGACCCCGACAGCACCGAACGGCTTGACGTCTGGGGAGTCGGGGGCGCCCTGCGCCCGGTGTTCGTGGCGATCCACGGCGGGTACTGGCGGGCGCTGTCGCGGCATCACACCGCCTTCATGGCGGGCATGCTCGCCGACGCGGGCATCGCCACGGTCGCCGTCGACTACGGACTGGCACCCCACACACCGCTCGAGGAGATCGTCCGGCAGGTCCGGGCCGCCGTCGCCTGGGTGTACCACCACGGCGCCGAGCACGGTCTCGACCGGAACCGGATCGTCGTCGGCGGCAGTTCCGCCGGCGGTCATCTGACCGCCACCACGATGGTGTCCGGGTGGCAGGCCGAGTTCGGGCTTCCGGACGACGTGGTGCGCGCGGCGATGCCGATCAGCGGACTGTTCGACATCCGACCGCTGGTCGATTCGTTCGCCAACGAGTGGCTGGGTTTGGACGACTCGCGCGCGAGCGCGCTCAGTCCGATGCTGCAGACCGACCGGGTGGGCCCGCGTGCGGTCGTGGCCGTCGCCGAGCACGACGGCGTGGGGTTCCTCGAGCAGAGCCGGAAGTTCCACGAGGCGTGGGCGCGGCGGTCCGAGAGCGAACTGCTGGTCGTCCCGGACCGCAATCACTACGACATCTTCCTCGATCTCGCAGAGCCGGACTCGGCGCTCGGCCGCGCTCTGCTCGGCCTGTTCGCCGGACTCGAGCAGGCATAGTCGGACCCGCGAAATCCACTTCACCGCAATACGGTTGCGCTTTGCAACCACCAAATCGCTGACGGTATACGTGGGATTCGGCCGTCGCTAGGATTCCCCCATGGACATGCCCAAACTGCTGGACGGGCGCCTCAAGCTCCGTCACCTGCTGCTCGTCGACGCACTCACCAGCCAGGGCAGTGTCGTCGCGGCGGCCGCGGCCCTGCATGTCACCCAGCCGGTCGCGACGCGCAGCCTGCACGACATCGAGTCCATTCTCGGTGTCTCCCTGTACGACAGGGGTCCGCGCGGCATCACGCCGACGATCTTCGGGGAGGCGTTCACAGCGCACGCCCGGGCGGTGATCGCGCAGCTGACGCAGGCCGGTCGACACGTGGTCGAACTCGCCGACGCCGACCGCGGAACCGTTGTCGTGGGAACACATCTCGCCGGTTCCAACGTCCTCCTGCCCGGTGCGATCGCGCGGCTGAAGAGGGAACGTCCACTGCTCACCGTGGTGGTCCGGGAAGGCACCCCGGAGGTGCTGCTGACCGAACTGCAGTCGGGGCGTATCGATCTCATCGTCGGCCGGCTCACCTCACCCACCGACGAGATGGCGGTGCGGCGCACGCTGTACGCCGAATCGGTGGAACTCGTGACGCGACGGGGGCACCCGCTGGCCGGGCGGAGCGGCATCGAGCTGGGTGATCTGACGCAGTACCCGTGGATCCTGCCGGGTGTCGAGACGGCACTGCGCCGCGAACTCGAAGAGTTCTTCGCCCGCAACAGTCTCGCGCTGCCCGAGAACCGGGTGGAGGCCACGTCGTTCCTCACCGTGCGTCAGCTGCTCATCGAGACCGACATGGTGGCGGTCCTACCCAGCCTCATTCCCCGCGACGACGTCCGTCTCACCACGCTGCCGATCACGCTGGACCCGATCGGCCACAGCGTCGGCATCACGCTCTCGGCCGGACGCACCCTCAGCCCGTCGGCGTCCGCGCTGGTGGACTTCCTCGCCGAGTTCGCGGCCGAGATCGCGCCCGCCCGCAACTGACACGCCGAACGAGTCGGAGCCGCCCACCGGGTGGTGGACGGCTCCGGTTCCCCCGACAGCGATCAGGCGGGGACGGCTGCGGGTTCTTCGTGCTGCAGGCCGCGCGACGAGTCCGGCACGACCCGGAACAGGGCGATCGCGCCCACCAGGCTGATGGCGCAGACGGTTGCGAGGTACCACGTGACGCCGACGGACGATCCGGTCGCGTCGAGCAGCGCGGTGGCGATCATGGGCGCCAGGCCGCCGCCCAGGATGGCGCCGCTCTGCAGGATCAGCGACGACCCCGAGTAGCGCACCTTCGCGGGGAAGGTGTCGGCGATGATGCTGCCCTGCACGCAGTGCGTGACCGGGACGATCAGGCCCATGCCGAGGAACGCGATCACGGCGATCACCGAGTTCTCGGTGTTCAGCAGCGGGAAGAACACGATGCACCATGCCAGGATCGCGGCGGAGCCGGCGATGAACATCGTGCGGCGTCCGTGCTTGTCGGCGACCTTGGTCCACACCGGAATCGACGCGAACCACAGCACCGCGGCGGCCGTCACGCACAGGATCAGGAACTGCTTGTCGTAGCCGAGGTGCTGACTGCCGTAGGACAGCGAGAACACCATGAAGGCGTACGCGACGGCGGAGTTGGCGAGGACCGCGAGGAGGGTGAGCGACAGGCGGGGGAAACCGACCTTCAGCGACTCACGGAGCGGGAACTTCGACACCGCGTTGTTCTCGACGATCCCGGTGAACGACGGCGACTCGGTGACCCGCAGGCGGATGACGAGACCGATCGCGACGAGAACGAAGCTGAGCACGAACGGGATCCGCCAGCCCCACGACGCGAACGCGCTGTCCGACATCACCGAACTGATGGTGAGGAAGATGCCGTTCGCCAGCACGAGCCCGGCCGGGGTACCCATCTGGGGGAAGCCGGCGTAGAGGTTCTTCTTCCCGGCGGGGGCGTGTTCCATCGACATCAACGTCGCCCCGGCACCCTCACCGCCGAGCCCGATGCCCTGTACGACGCGCATCGCCACGAGCAGGATCGGCGCCCACACTCCGATCGCGTCGTAGTTGGGGATGAGGCCGATCAGGGTCGAGCCGATGCCCATCATCACGAGCGAGACCACGAGCGTCGCCTTACGGCCGATGCGGTCGCCGAAGTGGCCGAAGACCAGGCCGCCGAGCGGGCGGGCGATGAATCCGACCGCGAACGTGCTGAACGCGGCGAGGGTGCCGGCCGTGGGGCTCAGGCTCGGGAAGAACTGCTTGTTGAAGATCAGTGCGGCGGCGGTGCCGTAGAGGAAGAAGTCGTACCACTCGAGCGTGGTGCCGGCCAGGGTCGCCATGGCGACACGGCTGCGCGCGGCCGCGGCGGGGGCAGGGCCCCGGCCTCGTGTCGTGCTGTCGGTCATCGCAGATACCTATCGGTGTCGGGGGAGGCGGTCGGATATCCGAGATCCGTTCTTCGCCAGGAGAATCCGGCGGCCTTGTCGGCCTCGTACGGAAGATTCTGTACCCGTGAGACATGACTCACAAATGCCGAATCGGCCGCCGGGTATCTCAATTCGGCTATGCCTCGGGCGTTACGAGAGCCCGAGGAAGCGCTCCGCGTTGCCGCGCTGGATCAGATCCCGCGAGGCCTCGTCCAGGAACTCGCTCTTGCGCACGACCTCCCCCACCGGCCGCTCCCCCAGCGGGTACGGGTAGTCGCTGCCCACCATCACCCGGTCCACACCGACGGTGTCGACGAGCAGACGCAACGCGCGGTCGTCGAACACGACGGAGTCCACGTAGAAGCGGCCGAGGTAGTGCGACGGCGGCATCTCGGACGTGCCGATCACGTCGTTGCGGCGATGCCAGGCGTTTTCCATCCGGCCGAGCCAGAAGGCGAACGACCCACCGCCGTGGGCGAACCCGATCTTCAACCGGTCGTCGATGCGATCGAAGACGCCGCCGAGGATCAGCGCGAGGATCGACAGGTGCGTCTCGGCGGGCATCGCGGTGAGCCACTGCGCCATCCAGCGGTTCAGGCGCGGCGACGAATCCATGTCCCAGGGATGGACGAACACCGGGACGTCCAGCGACGCACAGTGCTGCAGGAAGGTCACCACGCCCTCGCTGTCGAGGTCACGGTCACCGACGTGGTTGCCGATCTCGACTCCGCGGTGTCCGTTGGCGACGCAGCGCTCCACCTCACGGCAGGCGGCGTCGGCGTCCTGCAACGGCACCTGGCAGAACGGGATCAACCGGTCCGGGGCGGGGGCGACGATGTCGAGCGCGAGGTCGTTGAAGATGCGTGCGATCCGTTCGGCCTGCGCGCCGGTGCGGCCGTAGTTGAAGAAGGCCGGTGTCGGCGAGACCACCTGGGTGCGGACGCCGTCGGCGTCCATGTCGTGCAGTCGGGTCTGCGCATCCCAGGCGTCGGCCTGGATCCGGCGGAACTCCTTCGAGCCCATCATGATGACGGCCTCGGCCTCGCTCTCGACCCGCAGCCACGGGGCGTCGGGTCCGGCGTCGGCGGTCAGGTCCGGCCACCCCTTGGGGACGTAGTGGGTGTGGACGTCGATGATGCCGCTCACGTCAGCCCTTCCCGGGGTGCAGGGTGCCGCAGTTGTCGCACGTGCGGGCCTGCTCGTCCTCGTAGAACTGCACGAACACCGGCGGCAGGTCGGCGACGATGTCGCGCACCTGCAGTTCGATCTCGTGGATCAGGTTGTTGCACTCGAGGCAGTACCACTGGAACTTCTCGAGGGTGCCCTCGCGGCGCACGCGCTCGATGACCAGTCCGATCGAACCCGCGGTGGGACGCTGCGGCGAATGCGGCAGATTGCCGGGGAGCAGCCAGGTCTCACCCTCCCGGATGTGCACGCGCTGCGGGCCGTCCTCGGTCATCACGTCCACGTGGATGTCGCCCTCGATCTGGTAGAACCACTCCTCGTACGGGTCGAGGTGGTAGTCGGTGCGCTGGTTGGGTCCGCCGACGACCTGCACGATGAAGTCGTCGCCCAGCGCCATCGTCTGGTTGTTGACCGGCGGCGCGAGCAGGTGCCGATTCTCGGCGATCCACTTCTGGAAGTCGATGACGGGCGGGATGACGGTCATGAGCGGTCCTCCGAGTCGGCGGTGTGGGTACGGCGGTGGGCGGGCACGTATGCCACGCCCTGGATCTCGATGAGCAGGTGCGGATGCGGAAGCTGGTGCACCGCAACCGTGGTGCGGGTGGGACCGGTCTCGTCGAACAGCTCGGCGTACACCTCGTTGTATCCGCCGAAGTCGTTCATCGACACGAGGTACGACGTGACCTGCACGAGATCGCTCAGATCCGCGCCGACCTCGGCGAGGATCGACCGGATGTTCTCGATCACCGCACGCGTCTGGGCGCGGATGTCGAGGTTCGTCGTACCCATCTCGTCGACCTCGACGCCGACGAACGTGTTGTCCGGCCGGCGCGAGCTGGTCCCGGAGACGTAGACGAAGTCGCCCGCGACCTTGACGTGCGGGAAGCGCCCACGCGGTGTCGCGAGGCGTTCGATGACCTTGGCTGCGTTGTCGCTCATGCGATTCCCTCCACGGTGACGCTGCCCAGCGCCGCGATCTCGCAACGCGCGACACCGGCCGACAACGGGATGGCGGCGGTCGCGGCGCCCGCGAGGACGACGTCGCCGGCACGCAACGGGATACGCCGACGTCGGCACATGTCGAGCAGCGCGTGCAGCGCGTTGACCGGATCGTCGAGGATCGCGGCGGTCGAGCCGTCGACGGCCTGCCCTCCGGCCTCGAGGCGCACCGCGAGGTCCCCGGCGGACCGCATGGACTGCCACGGTCCGATCACGTACGCCGCTGCGGACGTGTTGTCGGCGACCACGTCGGTGTAGGTGAACCGGAAGTCCCGGTAGCGGGAGTCGATGATCTCCATCGCGGGAGCGACCGCGTCGACGCAGGACTCGATGTCGACGGCGGGGTCGTCGAGATCGATGTCCCGCGCCAGTCGGTACGCGACCTCGGGCTCGATCTTCGGGTGGATGAACCGGTGCAGATCGACGCGGCCGCCGTCCTCGACGCACATCGCATCGGTGAGCCGGCCGACGATCACGTCGGACACCCCCATCTGGGCCATCTTCGCCTTGCTCGTGAAGCCGAGCTTGACGCCCACGAGGGTCTCCCCGCGGCCCAGGCGCCGAGCGACCAGCGCCTCCTGGATGCGGTAAGCGTCGTCGATACCGAGCTCGACGTCGTCCGCGAGGCTCAGGGTGTCGTGCACCCCCGCCTGCGCATCGTCGAGACGCTCGGCGAGCGATTCGATCTCGTTGCTGCTCAATACATTCGATGTCACTGTTATCGACTCCTGTGGGTTACAGCGCCACGCACACGTTGGTGGGCTCGGTGTAGAAGTGCAACGACGATTCGCCGCCTTCGCGCCCGATGCCGGAGAGCCCGACACCGCCGAAGGGAGATCGCAGTTCGCGCGTGAACCAGGTGTTGACCCAGGAGATTCCGACGTTCATCTTCTGCGCGACACGGTGTCCGCGGCGCAGGTCGTTGGTCCACACCGACGCGGCCAGTCCGTACTTGGTGTCGTTGGCGAGGGCGATCGCTTCCGCCTCGGTGTCGAAGGGCACCAGCGCGGCGACGGGCCCGAAGATCTCCTCACGCAACACGGGATCCTCGTTGGTCAGCCCGGTCCACAGGGTGGGCTCGACCCACGAGCCGAACGCGAACTCCTGCCCCAGATCCGGGATCCCGCCTCCGGTGAGGACTTCGGCGCCGGCCTGCTCGGCCATCTTGAAGAAGCTCATCACCTTGTCGCGATGCCCCTGTGAGATCAGCGGCCCGGTGGTGGTGCTCTCGTCCTTCGGATCGCCCAGACGCAGCTGCCGGGCCCGCTCGACGAGACCGGACGCGACGTCGTCGAAGATGGAGCGGTGCACGTACACCCGCTCGGTGCACAGGCACACCTGGCCGGTGTTCGTGAAGACGGACTTGGTGAGCCCGGTGAGCGCCTCGTCGAGGTCGACGTCGTCGAAGACGATCGCCGCATTCTTGCCGCCGAGCTCGAAGGACACCGGGCGCACGCGCGGTGCGACGGTCTTCATCACGTGCGAGCCGGTCGCGGAGGATCCGGTGAAGGTGACGCCGTCGATCCCGGTATGGGTCGTGAGGTACTCACCGGCGGAGTTGCCGCCGAAGCCGTGCACCACGTTGTACACGCCGGCAGGCAACCCCACTTCGGCCAGGACCTCCGCGAGCAGCGTCGCGGTGGCGGGAGTCTCCTCGCTGGGCTTGACCACCACGGCGTTGCCACACGCCAGAGCGGGCGCCACCTTCCAGGTGAGCAGGAGCAGCGGCAGATTCCACGGCACGATCACCGCGACCACCCCGAGCGGTTTGCGGACCGCGTAGTTCAGCGCCTGCCGCCCGCCCGCCAGATCGGTCATGAACGATTCCTGGCCGGCGGCGGCCGCGACGTCGGCGAACGTCCGGAAGTTGGTGAGCGCCCGCGCCACGTCCAGCTCCCGCGCCTGGGTGATCGGCTTGCCGGTGTCCGCCATCTCGGCCGCGACGAATTCCTCGAAGCGCTCCTCGATACGGTCCGCGGCACGGCGCAGCAACGCGGTGCGCTCGCGGACCGGGGTGTCGGCCCAGCCGTTGTCGAGGGCCCGGCGTGCGGCGTTCACGGCGCGATCGACCAGCGCCTGGTCGGCCTCGTGCACCTGGGCGAGGACCCGCCCGGTCGCGGGATCGACCTGGTCGAATCCGCGTCGCGGATCGGGGTCGACGAAGGTGCCGTCGACGAAGTTACGGATCCAGCCGTCGAGGGTTGAAGTCATGGCTCAATCGTCGAGCCCGAATCCATACCGAACAAATGCCAAAATGGCCTTCCGCCATGCCCTCATCGACATACGTCCCGGCAGGACGATCGAACAGCAGGCCCTTCAGCGCTCCGACAGCTCACTCATGATCCCGTCCAGCAGTTTCGCGAGCCCGAACTCGAACGCCCCGTCCGGATCCGCGGGCGCCTGGTACAGCTCGCCGACCGCGGAACCCACTCGTGACGACACCGGGAACAGGTCCGGCGGTACCGCCGCGGCGAACATGGGCCCGTGCACCTCCCACCACTGCTCGTCGCTCAGCTGCCGGGCGGCGTCCATCGCCGCGACCGCGACGCGGGCGTTGCCGGTGGCGAACTCCGACAGCACCGCGATCACCCGGTCCATCGCGACGTCCGACAGGCCGATGCCCTCGATGGCGGCCAGCTGCAGTTCGTAACGCCGCATGCTCCCGGGTCCGAGAACCAGCCGCCAGGGCGGCACTTCCAGGAGCCACGGGTGCGCGATGATTTCGGCACGGATCCGGCGGGCGATGACGGCCATCCGTTCACGGGGCGGGAGCGCGCCCGGGATCGGGGCGTCCTCGCCCGCGACCGTATCGACCATGAGGACCGTGAGGGCATCCTTGCTGGGAATGTAGGTGTACAGGCTCATCGGTCGCAGCCCCAACTCGGCGGCGACCGCGCGGATGGACACGCTCGCGTAGCCGTCCCGATCCGCGAGGGCGACGGCCGCGTCGACCACCGCGTCGACGCTGACGGCCTGCTTGGGGCCGCGTCTGGTCGGCCGTGGCGGCAGGTGGTGACGCCACAGCAGGTCCACCAGCTGTCTCGCCTGCTCAGCGGCACTCTCTTCGCTCACGGAGGCCCTTCGGAACAAATCCAGTACGGTGTACGTTGTCAGAACTCCGTACACCATACGCCACATGGAGGGGTTCCCCTGCTCAGCACACAGGCCACCTATCTGCCGGATCGACACATGTTCGCGCTCTGGACGTGGGCGGGCCGCGCCGCCGGCCGGGCCCCCGGCGTACCCGGCGACCGCGAAACCCTCACGCTCGCGCTCCCGGTAGGGGTGGGGGGCGCGCTCGAGCCCGCAGAGGTGGATGCCAGGCTCGTGGAGGTTGCTTCCCTCGGTGATCTGACCGTCGAAGCGGCGGGCGAATCGGTGGCGCTCTGGCGGGACGCGGTGCGCGCCGCCGAACTCCCGGCCGACGCGGACGGCACGACACCGCCGCTGCCCATCGCAGCCCATGCGGTGCCTAACGCCTCCGGCACCGCGATCGTGTCGGCCGGTCACGCCTACCGCGTGTTGCGCGCGGCCGAAGCCGTCGCCGCGGAGTTGGGTGCGAGCCTGCAGGCACAACTGCGGCCCTATCAGGCCCGGGGCACAGCCTGGCTGCGGGAGACCGTCCGGACGCACGGTGGAGCGGTGCTCGCCGACGAGATGGGACTCGGCAAGACCGTGCAGGCAATCGGCTTCCTGCTCGGCCGGGCGGAGACCGAACCCCAGCTCGTGGTCTGCCCGACGTCACTGGTGGGCAACTGGACGCACGAAATCGGGCGGTTCGCGCCGGGACTGCACCCGGCGGTGTGGCGCGGCGGGAACATCCCCGACGATCCGGGAACCGTTGTCGTCATGGGCTACCCGACTCTGCGAACACACGCCACCACGCTGGCGGGACAGCGCTGGCGCACGGTGGTCTTCGACGAGGCGCAGGCGCTGAAGAACCCGCGCACCCAGATCTCCAAGGCCGCACGGGCCCTGGACAGCGCGGCCAAGGTGGCGCTCACCGGCACGCCGGTGGAGAACCACCTCGACGAGCTGTGGGCGCTGGTGAACCTGGTGTCCCCGGGCGCGCTCGGGCATCGGGCACAGTTCCGGCGACGGTTCGTCCAGCCGGTCCGGGAGGGCTCGGTGGCAGCGGCGGCCCGCCTGCGCGACACGATCGAGCCGATCGTGCTGGCACGCAGAAAGGTTCAGGTCGCCGTGTCGCTACCGCCCAAGATCCACAACGATCTGCTGTGCGATCTCACAGCCGAGCAGGAGGAGATCTACGACGTGTTGCTCGCGGAGGCGGTCGACGACGGTTTCGGCGCCGGTATCGAACGTCACGGCCGCGTTCTCGCGGTGCTGACCGCACTGAAGCAGGTCTGCAATCATCCAGGACTGATCACCGGCGAGATGGACTCGCTGGCAGGCCGGTCGGGCAAGCTCGACCTGTGTACCGACATCGTGGCCACCAACATGGAAACCGGCAGTCCGACACTGATCTTCACCCAGTACCGCCGGACCGGCGAGATGCTGGTGCGTCATCTCGCCGAGCAGTTCGACGTCGTCGCCCCCTTCCTGCACGGTGGGCTGGGACAGTCCGAGCGTGCCGAGATCGTGTCCCGGTTCCAGTCCGAGGACGGGCCACCGGTACTGGTGCTGAGTCTGCGCGCGGCGGGCACCGGGCTGACCCTGACCCGTGCCGCGGACGTCGTGCACTTCGACCGCTGGTGGAATCCGGCCGTCGAGGCGCAGGCGTCCGACCGCGCGCACCGGATCGGTCAGACCCGGACGGTCACCGTCACCACACTCACCTCGACCACCACCGTCGAGGAGCACATCGCCGGCATGCACGGTCGCAAGGCGGCGCTCACGGACCTCGAAGATGCGGCGGGCATCGCGGCACTCGCCGGCCTGGACGACGACCAGTTGATCGAGATCCTGCGCCGCAAGAGGGAGAAATGATGGCGGACAACGAGTTCGGTTACACCCTCTGGGGACGGGACTGGGTGCGGCTGGCCCAACCGCTGCGCCAGAGCGAGTCAGTGCGCCTGCAGCTGCCGCGCGCCCGCAGCCTCGCTCGCAACAACCTCGTGCAGGCCACGGTGGAGGGTCGGGTCGTGCACGCTTCCATCCATCGCGGCGGCGCGGCGTCGGTGACACGACTCGAGGTGGCTCCGCTCGACAGGGCGTCGATCACTGCGGTGTCGGAGATCGCGCCGGACACCGCGATGCTCACCGACGACACGTATCGCGCGATCGTCTCGGCAGGCATCACCCTCGCGCCGGTTCTCGTCGACACCGACTGCTCGTGTTCGGCGCGCACGGCGACCTGCCTGCACGTGCTCGCGGTCCTCTACGAGATCGCCCGCCGAGTGGACGAGAATCCGCGACTCGCTCTGGATCTGCAGGGTTACGCGACCGCGGCACCGAGCGATTCGGAGAGCGCCGGGCCTCCCGCGCGCTGGACTCCCGTCGCTTCGCTGGATCCGGCCACGTTCTTCGGAGCCCGCTCGTCTGTCTCGCGCTGAGCGGGAGGACACCGCGAGTACGGCGCGCTGACCGTCAGCCGCGCAGGTACTCCAACTGCACGCGCACCGACTGCTCGGCCGCCGGCCACAACGTCTCGTCCACGTCGGTGTAGACGTGCTCGACCACCGCGCGGACGTCGGCATCGGCGCCGAGCGCGTCGAGCGCACCGCGGACCTGGGCGAGACGCTCCTCCCGGTGGGCGAGGTAGTACTTCGCGACCGCTTCGAGGTCGGGCAGTTCCGGGCCGTGCCCGGGCAGGACGGTGCGCCCCGGTCCGAGGTCGATGAGCGTCTGCATCGACGCCAGGTAGTCGCGCAGGTTGCCGTCCGATGCGTCGAGAACCGTGGTGCCGCGGCCGAGGATGGTGTCGGCGGTGAGCACCGATCCCTCCCCCTCGATCACGAACGACACCGAGTCGGCGGTGTGTCCCGGTGTACGCAGCACCCGCAGGGTGAGCCCGGCGGCCTCGATCAGTTCGTCGTGGTCGAGACCGCCGCCACCGCCGCGCCGGAACTCCTCGTGCACGGCACGCACCGGCGCACCGGTCAGTTCGAAGAACCGGTCGATGCCACCGGTGTGGTCGTGGTGACGATGCGAGATCAGCGTCAGCACAACGGTCCCGACGCCGGCGACCCGCGCCAGGTGGTCGGGGTCGTCGTCACCGGGGTCGACCACGATGCACTCGTCGCCTCCCGGGACCCGCAGGATCCAGGTGTTGGTGCCGTCGAGCGAGTACATGCTCGGATTCTGCTCGAGCATGACGGCGGCGACGGGCGTGACCTGGCGCAGCTGGGCGTACGCGGGGTGCTGGAGCGTCATGGGCGCGCCTTTCGTGACGGACCGACAGCGGACCCGGAGAATCCGGGCACTCGAAACCGACATCACTGTACGACTTCGGACCGCTGCCGGTCGCGCCACCCGACACCTGGTGCGGCGCAGGTGCACTCACATATGGGTGCCGCCGTCGATCCGGATCTCGGTGCCGGTGACGAACTTGCCGTCGTCGGAGGCCAGCATCGCGATCACGCCGGCCACGTCCTCCGGCGGCGCGAAGCCCTCGCCGATCCACGGGTACAGCTTGCCGATCAGGCTCGGATCGACACCCTCGGGGAAGCCCGGGTCGCTCGTCATGCCGGACGCGATGCTGCCGGGTTCGACGGCGACGGCGCGTAGACCCTGCTTGGCGTACTCGAGCGCGATCGCGTGCGTGAAGGAGCGGATGCCGCCCTTGGTGGCGGCGTATGCGGCCATGTACGGGTGCGCGAAGTGCGCGGACGTGGAGCTGAAGTTCACCACGACGCCCTTGCCCGACTCGAGCAGCGCGGGCAGCGCCTCGCGGGTGACCAGGAAGGTGCCGGTGAGGTTGACCCCGACGACCTTGTTCCAGAAGTCGAGGGTGGTCTCGTGCGTGTGCGAGGCGCGCAGGATGCCGGCTGCGTTGACCAGGACGTCGAGTCCGCCGAGCGTCTCGACGGCACCGCCGATGTTCTCCCGCACCGAGTGCTCGTTCGAGATGTCCACGACCGTGGTGGTCAACCGTTCCGCGGTGCCGGCCGCGACGGCGCGCTCACGCGTCACTTCCAGCCCGGCCTCGGACACGTCGGCGCCGACGACGGTGCCGCCTTCCTCGAGGATGCGGGCGACGGTGGCCTGACCGATGCCGGACCCGGCTCCGGTGACGAGGACTCGGCGGCCTTCGAATCGCTTCATGTTCTCTCCTGTTCGCTTACAGTGGTGTGGTGCAGCCCACTGGCACAGTAAGCCTTTATGGCACGTTGTGTCACGCAGTAGTTCCGAACAGAACCGGTAGTCTGCGATTCGATACGAGCGGAGGACCCGATATGACCGGCCTGCAGCCCGTGCCGTCGTTGACCGAGCGACGCAAGGCCGCCACACAACTCGAGATCTCCCGGCGCGCGGCCGAACTGTTCTCCGCGCGGGGTGCGTCGGCGGTGACCGCGGAAGAAATCGCGGCTGCGGCCGGCATCGGACTGCGCACGTTCTACCGCTACTTCCGCACCAAGGAAGAGGCCGTCGCACCCCTGCTCGCGGGCGGCGTGACCGGCTGGATCGCCTACCTCACCGAGGACTCGGACCCTGCTGCCGGGTCGTCGGTGCGCGACGCGATCGAGAGCGCGACCCGACGCGCCCTCACCCCGGCCGACGACGTGGCCGAGGAGATGCTGCACTGGACCCGCGGGCTCCTGCGGACCGTGCACGACGAACCGGGACTGCACGCGGTGTGGCTTCGGGTGCAACACGATTCGGAGGAGGGGTTGGTCGGCGCCCTCGCGACGCGGATGGACCCGGACGCGGACCCCATGGTCGTCCGACTCACCGCCGCGGCCGTGAACGCCGCGATGCGCATCGCGGTCGAGACGTGGGCGGCAACCGACGCACCCACCACCGGACCGGGCGGTCCCGCGGATCTCGCCGAGCGGTGCATGCGCACACTGCTGGACCATCCGGCACTGGCCGTCGAAAACAACTGAGCCGCATCCCCTTTCCGGGGATGCGGCTCAGTCGGCGTGGGGCGCGCTCAGCGCACCTCGGCGATGATCTCCACCTCGACGGGCGAGCCGAGCGGCAGTTCCGCCACACCGACGGCCGAGCGGGCGTGGATGCCGGCGTCGCCGAAGACCTCACCGAGGAATTCCGAGGCACCGTTGATCACCGCGGGCTGGCCGGTGAACCCCTCGGCCGAGGCGACGAAGCCGACGACCTTGACGATCCGCACGATCGCGTCGAGTCCCACGAGCGCGTCGATCGCAGCGAGCGCGTTGAGCGCACACGTACGCGCGGCGTTCTTGGCATCGGCGTCGGACACGCCCCCGCCGAGCTTGCCGGTGAGCGGCAGCTTGCCGTCCACGAACGGCAGTTGGCCGGAGGTGTAGACGTGATCTCCGGAACGGACCGCAGGCACGTAGGCCGCGACCGGGGCCGCGACGGGCGGCAGTTCGATGCCCAGCTCGGCCAGTCGCGCGGTCCAGGACTGTGCAGTGTCGGTCACCCGGGTCAGCCCTTCGGACGCTTGAGGTACGCGACGTGCTGCTCGCCCGTCGGGCCGGGCAGGACGGTGACCAGCTCCCAGCCGTCTCCACCCCACTGATCGAGGATCGCCTTCGTCGCGTGCGTCAGCAGCGGCACGGTCGCATACTTGGCAGGGCACGCTGCGCGCGGCGATGACCAACACCACCAGCGGTGAGGTCCAGCAGGGCGCATCGACCATCGACCAGCAGTACGTGAAGAACTACCAACTCCTGGTCGTCGCGCGGAACGACGCCGAACGCCGCGCCGCGATCGAGACCACCCCGGCCCGCAAGATCCGCGAGATCCGGATGGCCCTCACCCTCGACAAGAAGCTGACCAAGGACGAGATCCTCACGCGCTATCTCAACCTCGTCCCGTTCGGAAACGGCTCGTTCGGCGTGCAGGACGCCGCACAGACGGTCCTGACGGACCCGAAGACCCGGATCGTCGTGTGCTGCGGCGCGGGCGGTGTGGGCAAGACGACCACCGCCGCGTCGATGGCTCTGCGCGCCGCCGAGCAGGGTCGACGCGTCGCGGTGCTGACGATCGATCCGGCTCGCCGGCTCGCTCAGGCACTCGGGGTCCAGGACCTCGACAACGAGCCCCAGCTGGTGCAGCTCGCCCCCGGCTCCACCGGGGAACTGCACGCGATGATGCTGAACATGCGGCGCACGTTCGACGAGATGGTGCTCGAGCACTCGTCACCCCCCAGGTAGTCAATTCGCTCATGACGCTGAGCCTATCCCCCGCACATTCCTGCCCTCCGACTTATAGGCTCGTCCCCGTGGCAGCACCGACAGACACAGCCGCGCAGGAGCGGCCCGACGCCGAGGGGCAGGCCTGGCCGCCCGTCGCCGACGCGGCGCGCCTGCATTTCGTCTCCGGTAAGGGCGGGACCGGGAAGTCCACCGTGGCCGCGGCACTGGCGCTCGCGCTGGCCGCCGGGGGCCGACGCGTCCTCCTGGTCGAGGTCGAGGGTCGGCAGGGCATCGCGCAGCTGTTCGACGTGCCCCCGCTGCCGCCGCAGGAGACGAAGATCGCGACCGCCGAGGGCGGCGGCGAGGTGTTCGCGCTCGCGGTGGATCTCGAGACCGCGTTCCTCGAATACCTCGACATGTTCTACAACCTGGGCTTCGCGGGCCGCGCGATGAAGAAGATCGGCGCCGTCGAGTTCGCCACGACGCTCGCGCCGGGCCTGCGCGACGTGCTGCTCACCGGCAAGATCAAGGAGTGCGTGGTTCGCACCGACAAGGCCGGCCGCCCGGTCTACGACGCCGTCGTCGTCGATGCGCCCCCCACCGGCCGGATCGGCAAGTTCCTCGACGTCACCCGCGCGATGTCGGAGCTGGCGAAGGGCGGGCCGATCCACTCGCAGAGCCAGGGTGTGGTGCGGCTGTTGCACTCGGAGCAGACCGTCGTGCACCTGGTGACGCTGCTCGAGGCGCTGCCCGTGCAGGAAACCGCGGATGCGGTGACCGAACTGCGCGCCGCCGACCTCCATCTCGGGACGGTGATCGTCAACCGCAACGACAGCCGGTTCCTGCCGCGGGAGGCACAGGCCGACGCCGCGAAGGGACGGATCGACGCCGACGCGGTCCGATCCGGGCTCGCGACCGCCGGGATCGAGCTGTCCGACGACGACTTCGCGGGGCTGTTGACCGAGACCATCGAGCACGCGGCCACCTTGGCCGCGCAGGACGAGAGCGCAGATCGACTCGACGAGGTGAAGGTGGCCCGCATGCATCTGCCGGCACTGGTGGACGGCGTCGACCTCGGGGGGCTCTACGAGCTGGCCGAGCGGCTGACCGAGCAGGGCGTGCGATGAACCCGCCGCGGAAGGCACCGGCCCTCGATCTGCTTCTTCTGCGACTACGCGCTGCAGTACCTCGCCGCGTCCGGCATCAGCCGCGAGCAGATCAACAAGGGCGGCTACACGATCAAGACCACCCTCGACCCGGTCGTGCAGGACTCGGTGAAGAAGGCTCTGGTCAAGAACGCAGACCCCAAGCTCGACGGCATCGCGAACGTCATGAACGTGGTGCAACCGGGCCAGGATCAACACCGCGTCCTCGCGATGGGGTCCAGCCGCACGTACGGCCTGGACACCTCCAACGAGGAGACCGTCCAACCGCAGCCGTACACGCTCGTCGGTCACGGCGCCGGCTCGATCTTCAAGATCTTCACGACGGCCGCAGCGATGGAGAAGGGGCTCGGCACGAGCGCCGTCCTGGACGTCCCGCAGCGCTTCGAGGCGCGCGGCATGGGCAACGGCGGCGCCCGCGGCTGCCCCGCCGCCACCTACTGCGTCCAGAACGCCACCAACAACTACCCGGCGAAGATGTCGGTGACCGACGCGCTCGCCCAGTCACCGAACACGGCGTTCGTCAAACTGATCCAGTCCACCGGCGTCACCCCCACCGTCGACATGGCGGTGCGACTCGGCCTGCGCTCGTACACCGCCACCGGCTCGTCCGGTTTCGGTGACCAGAGCATGGCGGACATGCAGAAGTCGCAGAACCTCGGCTCGTTCACCCTCGGCCCCACATGGGTCAACCCGCTCGAACTCGCGAACGTCGCAGCCACCCTCGCCTCGCACGGCAAGTGGTGCCCGCCCACTCCGATCGACTCGATCACCGACCGCGAGGGCAAGCCGGTGTCGCTCACGCAGCAGGCCTGCGAACAGGTGGTCGACCCCGGTCTGGCTGACACGCTCGCGGTGGCGATGAGCAAGGACGACGCCCCCGGCGGCACCTCGTTCGGCGCCGCGAGCGCAGCGGGCTGGAAGCTGCCGATGTCGGGCAAGACGGGTACCACCGAGTCGCACATGTCCTCGGGCTTCCTCGGCTTCACCAACAACTTCGCCGCGAGCGTCCTCGTCTACGGTGACTCCCCCACTCCCGGCGAGATCTGCTCCGGCCCGCTGCGCCCGTGTGGGGACGGCAACCTGTACGGCGGTACCGAACCGGCCCGCACGTGGTTCGACGCGATGATGCCGGTGGTGGGCAACTTCGGTCCCACCACGCTGCCGGCCGTGGACGACAAGTACGTCCGGGGATCCCAGAACGCCCAGGTGCCCGAGGTCGTCGGGATGACCCAGGACGCAGCGGCGGCGGCGCTGAAGGCGGCCGGGTTCGCGGTGAACCCGGTGAGCACCAAGTCGGACGCGCCGAAGGGCAACGTCACCGGCAGCGCGCCGTCCGGCCTGGCGGTTCCGGGCTCGGCGATCACGATCTACGTCAGTGACGGTTCGGTGCTGGCGGCGCCGCCCGGTTCGGCCGCACCGCGCACCTCGACGCCCGGCGGCTAGATCCACACCGCGACGGTTTACGGTTTCCGCGCGCGGGGTATCCATCCCTCTGTGGGGACCCGCCGGGTCCCCCAGGCCGGATCGAGGTCCGTCATGATTGTTCTCGGTTTGATTCTGCTTGTGGTCGGGTTCCTGACCGGTATCTCCATCTTGTGGACCATCGGGATCATCCTGCTCGTGATCGGCGTCATCCTGGCGATTCTGGGTGCGACCGGTCGGGCGGTCGGCGGACGCCGATACTGGTATTGACCCGATCGCCGCGCGCGTTCTCCGAGCGTCCGGTCGGGGGTGTGCGGGGTTTACGGGCACCCGCTCGCGGGTAGCAGTCCCGTATGAACCTTCGACATCTCTACAACCGCGTGGAGTCCGCGTCGTTCCTGGACGGTGTCAGCGCAGCCCTGCAGCAGCGAATCCAGGCCGGGCTGGGCCGGACCGCTGTCGGTGACCGTCTGCGCGGCGACTGGCTCGGTCACCCGATCCACCCGGGACTCGTCGCCGCTCCCATCGGGATGTGGACGGCATCGCTGGCCTTCGACACGGTCCTCCGCGACCACCGGACGGCCCGTCGGCTCATCGGACTCGGTCTGCTGACGACACCGCCCGCACTGGCGACCGGGTGGGCCGACTGGAGCGAACGTGACGTGCGACAGCGGCGGGTCGGCCTCGTGCACGCGGGTGCCAACGCGACGGGAATCGTGTTGATGCTCGCGTCGTTCCGCCGCCGCCGGCGAAATCCCGCCGCCCGCGACGTCGTCGCGACGGGCCTGTCGATGGCCGCACTCGGTGCCGTCGGCGCCGGTGGTGCGCTGGGCGGGCACCTGGTCTTCGGGCAGGGCGCCGGCCTGGCGATGACCCCCGCCAACGACGGACCGGCGTTCGACCCCGTCCTCGCCGATGTCGATACCCGCAACGAAACCGAATCGGCGGACGGGCATTTCGCCCACGCCGGACTGCACAGGAAGGAGCACCGGTGACAGACTCCCGAGCACTTACCGGCCGTACCGTCGCTATCCTCGCAACCGACGGGGTCGAGGAGGTCGAACTCGTCCAGCCCCGCGCCGCCGTCGTCGAGGCGGGTGCCGACGTGCGTCTGATCTCGTTGTCCGGCGGCCAGATCCAGGCCATGAACGGCGATGTCCACGAGGCCGGACGGTACGACGTCGATCTCACTGTCGAGGAGGCGTCCGTCGGTGACTACGACGCCCTCATCCTGCCCGGCGGGACCACCAACCCCGACCACTTGCGGCAGGACGAGAAGGCCGTCGCCTTCGTGCGCGAGTTCGTCGAAGCCGACAAGCCGGTCGGCGTCATCTGCCACGGGCCGTGGACGCTCGTCGAGGCGGACGTGGTTCGAGGCCGGACCCTGACGTCGTATCCGAGCGTGCGGACCGACATCCGCAACGCGGGCGGCAACGTCGTCGACCGCGAGGTCGTCATCGACGGCACCCTGGTGTCGAGCCGCAACCCGGACGACCTGCCCGCGTTCTGCGAGGCCATCGTCGACGTGTTCTCGTCCGCTGCGTCGCGGGTGTGAGAGCTAACCCCGGCCGACGGTGACCGAGACCCCACCGGGAACGGCGACGACGTCGTTCGCCACCGCACCGAAGCACGTGAGGTTCGGTCGCCGCGGAGCCACGAGGACGGGCGCACCCGTGTGGTCGATCGGCGTTGCATACGCCGTCGGCGTCCCGACCTGCACGCGGGCGCGCGGAACGTCCGCGCACGATCCCGTCGGACCGTAGTAGCCGACCGACTGGTGGCCGAACGGCATCATGCGGCGCAGTTCGTTCCAGATCTGGACGCCCCCGAGCGACCGCTGCGTGGTGCCGTCCTCGGCGTAGGCCTGCCAGTAGTTGGATCCCGTCTGCTCGACGCGCATCGTGTACGTCCGGCCGAGCGCGAAGCCGAAGATCTCACCGCGACAGGTCATCCCGCCGGGCCCGGGATGAATGGGGCCGCAACCGGCCTGTTGGACGTCGGAACCGAAATAGCTGAAGACCGTGCGGGCGAGGAGCGGTCCGTCGGCGCTCGGGCGTTCGATCTCCAGTCCGATATAGCCGTTCTGCCAGTTCTGGAACCGAAAGTGCTGGCCCACGGAGAGCGGCTGCCCCGGAGCGGTCACTCCGATCTCGTCGACAGTGAGTGGAAACGCGAACTCGGAGATGCCCTTCGCACCGCCATTGGTAGCGAGCCAGTCGACCTGCACCAACTCACCCGGAACCACCGCGGCCGACGCGGTCGCCGGTGTGGCCACCGCGACGGCAGCGGCCACACCGAACGCCACCGCGAACGAACGTGCCGTCTTCGAACCGATCCACCCCATGCCGATCTCCTCCCCGTGGAGAGCCTTGACGGCCCCCGATCATGAAGTTGATCTTGCACGGGGATTCGGTCGTTACGGACAGAAACGATCGAAAGACGATCCGTCGGCGCTACAGGCGGTCTTTGACGGCCTTCGAGATCCGGGATCCGTCGGCCTTGCCGGCGGCGAGGGCGGTGGCGGCCTTCATGACCTGGCCCATCTGCCGCATGCCGGGGCGCTCCCCGATCTCCTCGGCGATCTGCGCGATCGCGGTGTCCGCGACGTCGGCCAGTTCCGCGTCGGTGAGCGGTGTCGGCAGGTACTCGTCGATGACCTGGGCCTCGGCCCGCTCGTTGGCGGCGAGTTCGCCGCGTCCGGCCTCGGTGTAGACCTCGGCCGCCTCGCCCCGCTTCTTCGATTCCTTGGCCAGCACCTTGATGACCTCGTCGTCGGTGAGTTCGCGGGCCTCCTTACCGGACGTCTCCTCGGTCTGGATCGCGGCCATGATCATGCGCAGCGTGGACAACCGCAGCTGATCCTTGGCCTTCATCGCGGCGGTGAGGTCGGCGCGGAGCGTGGACTTGAGGGTGGGTGCGGTATCGGCCATGCGCCGAACGGTACGCGCCCGACGCGGTGTCCTGCACCTTCATTGCGGACACCCGTATTCTGAAATGGTGTCTGATCTGTCTCGCCGCTTCCCCGCCCGCAGCACCCTGAACCGGGCCGCGCTGGCCACCGCGGGCGCCGCCGCTCTGGGCGTCGGTTACGCCTCGCTCATCGAGCGCAACGCCTTCGCCCTGCGCGAGGCGACGATGCCCGTCCTGGCACCGGGATCAGCGACGCTGCGGGTGCTGCACATCAGCGATCTGCACATGATGCCGAACCAGAAGCTCAAGCAGAACTGGCTGCGTGAGCTGGACCGGCTGGATCCCGACTTGGTCGTCAACACCGGCGACAACCTGTCGCACATGAAGTCCGTTCCGGCGGTCGTGCAGTCGATGGGCGGACTGTTGGCCCGCCCCGGTCTGTTCGTCTTCGGCAGCAACGACTACTTCGCGCCCAAGCCGAAGAACCCGATGAAGTACTTCAAGAAGGAGCACCGCCGCGTGCTCGGCGCGCCGCTGCCGTGGGCGGATCTGCGGGCGGCGTTCACCGAGCGTGGTTGGCTCGACGTCACGCACGTGCACCGCGAACTCGAGGTCGCCGGCGTGCGGATCGACGCGGCAGGCGTCGACGACCCGCACCTGAAGCGTGATCGCTACGACACGATCGCCGGTCCGCCCAACCCGCTGGCGCAGCTCAAGTTGGGGATCACGCACTCCCCCGAGCCGCGGGTCCTCGATCGGTTCGCGGACGACGGTTACGACCTGATCCTGGCCGGCCACACGCACGGCGGCCAGCTGTGCCTGCCGTTCTACGGCGCCCTGGTGACCAACTGCCAGCTGGACCGCTCGCGTGTGAAGGGGCCGTCACGGTGGGGAGCGCACACGCGCCTGCACGTGTCCGCCGGCGTCGGCACGTCGCCGTACGCACCGGCGCGGTTCTGCTGCCGCCCGGAGGCGACCCTGCTCACGCTCGTCCCCGCGCCGCGTGAGGAGACCGCGACCGGTCGCGGTTCCGCCGCCGTCGAAAGTGCCGTTTTGCGTCGCTGACCAGCCGATTTAACCCCCGGTGAAACAGTGTTGTAAGCTATCCGAGGTTCAACACCGGGGTGTGGCGCAGCTTGGTAGCGCGCTTCGTTCGGGACGAAGAGGTCGTGGGTTCAAATCCCGCCACCCCGACCAGTGAAGAACAGAAAGACCCCGTCCGGCTCGTTCGGACGGGGTCTTTTCTCGTCAGTTCTCCTCTGCCGCGAGTCGGCACAGCTCGAGGAAGCTCCGCAGCGCGACGTTGGGGTTGTCGCGCCGATATGCGATGCCGACGTCCAGATACTTGGGCGGTCCGGCCACCGTGCACAGGTGCACGCCGCAGACCCGGAAGGCGGCGGCCCGCCCGGCCGGCATCGGCGCGATGCCGACCCCCGCCGCGACCGCGTGCAGCACCTGCTCGTCGTCGGCCTCGTTGCGCACCACGCGGGGTCCGGTCCCGGACCAGAACTGCTCGACGATGGCGTCGTACATTCCGGGACCGTTGACGCGGGGCCAGAACACCACCGGCTGCTCGGCCAGTTGCTCGGGCGCCACCCACGACTGCCGCGCGAACTCGTGCGACGCCGGCACCGCGAGCAGCAACTCCTCCCGATCGATCACCCGCACCACCAGGTCGTGTGCGCCATCGACCGGGGGACGCACGACCGCGACGTCGACCACGCCCTCCGACGCGAGTTCGAGGTTGCGCGCGGTGAACCCCCGGTGCTCGTCGATCGCCACGTCCGGATAGCGGGCCCGGAACTCACGGATGGCGCTCGCGATCGAGCCCCCCGCCCACGACCGGGTGTGGGCGATCCGCAGTTCTCCCGAGTCCCGCGCGGCCGCGCGGATCCGTGCCACCGCCCGATCGGCGGCCACGATCAGGTACCGCGCCTCCTGCACAGCCACCCGACCGGCTTCCGTGAGGCCGATCCGCGGTCCGCGCCGATCGATGAGGGTCACCCCGATCTCGCGTTCGAGAACCTTGATCTGCTGGCTGAGGGCCGACTGCGCGACGTTGAGGTCGGCGGCCGCGCGGGTGAAGTTCATGTGGTTCGCAACCGACACCAGATATCGGGCCCTGTGGAGGTTCACCCGGTGACTATAAGAAAAAACGATCACACGTTCGCAAATGCGACTTGGACGTGTCGCCGGGGCCCGGGGGAAGCTGACCTCCTCTCCCCCACCCGTTCGTCTGTCACGACGGACTTTCACTACTTCGAGGAGTGAAATGCCCCAGGACACCCCCGTCACCGCGCCGGTGACCGCGCCGACTCCGCAGGCTCCTCCGCGGCCACGCACCCCCCTTCCGGCCTCCGTGCTGGCCGCCGTGGGACTCGCCCTGTCCGTGGCGGCGGGCATCGTCGTCGACGGCCCCACCCAGTGGGGACTGCTCCCCATCGGCCTGTACGCACTGCTCGCGCTCCTCGGCATGGACATCATGGTCGCGACCGTGGTCGCGATCGCCTCCGCGCTGCTGATCCTGATGCCGGCGCCGGCTGCGGCCGCGAACATCCTCGGCGAGTCGGTGGGCGACCAGATCACGATGATCGGACTGATCATCGTGCTGGGCGCAGGCCTGGCCGAGGTGCTGCGCGCGACGGGTGTGGCGGGTCAGATCGTGCGGGCCGTGATGCGTGTGGCGGGCGACCGCAGCCGCGCCGCAGTCACTTTCGGGATGATGATCTCCTGTCTGATCCTGGTTGCGGCCCTCGGCACGCTCGCCGGAGCGCTCGCCATCGCCGCGCCGCTGCTGCTGCCCATCGCCGCCCGGATGGGCTTCACGCGCAGCGCGACCGCATCGACACTGTTCATCGGCGGGTGCGCCGGCCTGGCCCTGGCCCCGTTCGCCGGCTCGAACATCGCCATCATGGACGCCGCCGAGGTCGGCTACCTCCAGTACGTCCTCTACGGCGCCGGGCCGCTGGCGGTGCTGTCCCTCGTCCTCGGTCTGGTCGTGGTGCCGTGGATGCAGCGCCGGACCGAGCGCGACGGTGACGACTTCTACAGCGACGACATGTTCACCGACGACGGCTCGTCCGAGGCGGCCCACTCCGTCCGCGCCACCGCGGTCTTCGCCGTGGCACTCCTGGCGAGCGTCGTCTATGCCACGGTCACGTCCGCGGGCACGGCCTTCCCCTTGCTGGCGCTTCCGGTGCTCGCGATGGTCACCGGTGTCGCCGGCGGATTGACGCCCACCGAGATCGCCGAGCACATCTATCGGGGCGCCGCCACGCTCGTCAACATCTTCCTGATGTTCTGGTTGCTGGCCGTGCTGTTCAACGCGGTGAACCTGATCGACCCGTTCACCGTGGTCATCGAGTCCTACGGAGCGAGCCTGCAGGACATGGGCCCGTTCCCGTTCGCGGTGGCGATCTCGCTGTTGGGCTGGGTCGGAGTGCCCGGCGCCACCGCCGCCCAGGTGGTGTTGCTCGACAAGTTGTTCGGCGACATCGCGACGAGTGTCGGTGTCGGTGCGAGTACCTGGGTGATCGTGCTGCTGTTCGCGTCCAAGGCCGACACGTACGGCCCCTTCCCCAACGCCAACCAGTTCGGCGCACTGGGCCTCGCACAGTCGACGAGTCTGCGGAACATGCTGATCACCGGCTGGTGCCTGCTCGTGCCCGCGACCGTGATGTACGCCGTGATCATGTTCGTCGAAACCCGTTAGGAGACAGCACTCGTGGACTACGACATCACCGTCACGGGCGGACTGGTCGTCGACGGAACGGGTACGCCCGCGCGGCGCGCCGACGTCGCGATCACCGCGGGGCGAATCGCGGCGATCGGCGAGGGGCCGTTCACCGCTCGCACAACCATCGATGCGTCCGGGGCCGTGATCGCCCCCGGATTCGTCGACCTCCACTCGCACGCCGATTTCACGCTTCCGGCCCATCCGGCCGCGGAAACCCAACTGGCACAGGGTGTGACGACGCTGATCGCGGGCAACTGCGGGCACTCCCCGTTCCCGCTCCCGGATCCCACGCAGACCGAGCTCGCCACCGTCTTCACCGAGACCCCCCTCCCCTGCGACTGGACCGACGCGCGCGGATTCGGCACGGCCCTCGAGGCCACCCGCCCGGCCGTCAACGTCGGGCTGCAGCTCGGGCACAACGCGCTCCGCAGCAGTGTCGTCGGCGCCGAGAACCGGCCGCCGACGGCATCCGAGCTGGACGAGATGTGCCGGATCGTCCGGGACTCGGCCGGCGCGCCGGGTGTGGTGGGGTTCTCGACGGGCCTGATCTACATGCCGGGACTGTTCGCCGGCACCGATGAGCTCCGGGCCCTGGTCGCCGCGGCCGCCTCATCCGGACTGCTGTATTCGACGCACATGCGCGACGAGACGTCCGGGATGGTCGCAGCGGTCGAGGAGGCGATCGGTGTCGCGGAGGCCGCGGGCGCCCGCCTCCAGATCTCCCATCTGAAGGCGATGGGACCCGAGAACTGGGGTGCCGTCGACCGTGCACTCGAACTGATCGACGCCGCCCGGGCGCGTGGTGTGGACGTGACCGCGGACGTGTACCCGTACACCGCTTCGAGTACGGACCTCTCGTCGCGACTGGCCCGGTGGGCGGTCGACGGCGGACGCGAGGCGCTCCTGGCTCGGCTCGCCGATCCCGTGCAGCGCACCCGGATCGCCGACGAGCTGCGTGCCCGATTCGGGCGCGACATCGATCCGGACGGTGTGGTGATCGCGGACCTCTCGGCGGGTGAGTTCGATACCTGCATCGGCATGTCGATCTCGCAGATCGGTGCGGAGCGGGGCACAAACGCCGCGGAGGCCGCACTCGACGTGCTTGCCGCCCATCAGGGTTCGGTCGCGATCGTCAACCACGCCATGGACGAGAACGATGTCCGAACCGTGCTGGCACACCCCTGGGTCGCCGTCGCCAGCGACGGGTGGGTGCTCACCCCCACCGGCGCGGGCCGCCCGCACCCACGGAGTTTCGGCACGTTCCCCCGCGTGCTGGGCCGCTACGTGCGCGAGCAGGGCACGCTCCGCCTCGAGGAGGCGATCCGGAAGATGACATCCCTGCCGGCGTCCCGCATCGGACTCGACGATCGCGGGGTCCTGGCAGTGGGTGCGGCAGCCGACGTCGTCGTCTTCGACCCGAGCACCGTCGACGACGCCTCGACGTTCGACGATCCCTGGCAACTCGCGCGCGGCGTGCGGACCGTGCTGGTCAACGGCACGCCCGCCGTCCTCGACGGCAAGGTCACCGGCGCGCGGGCCGGCCGCCTCGTCAGCCGAAGCAAGTAGGAGGAAAGACAGTGCAGACCTTGGAACTCGTGGACGCGCTGGCGGCCGTCGTGGGCCGAGCCCACGTGCTCACCGACCCCGACGTCGTCGCCGGGTACGTGATCGACTGGACCGGACACTGGGTCGGCCGGACCCGTGCCGTGGTGCGTCCCGCCGACACCGAGCAGGTGGCCGCCGTGCTGAGGGTGTGCCACCGCGCCGGTGTCGCGGTGGTACCGCAGGGCGGCAACACCGGACTGGTCGGGGGTTCCGTGCCGATGGAGGGCGAAGTGGTGCTCAGCACCGCGCGCCTCACCCGGATCGAACAGGTCGACCCGGTGGGTCTGACGATCGCCGCCGGGGCCGGGGTCACGGTCGCCAGGGCCCAGCAGGCCGCTCGCGAGATCGGCCTGGATCTGGGTATCGATCTCGCATCCCGCGACACGGCAACCCTGGGCGGCATCGTCTCCACGAATGCCGGCGGAATCCGAATGATCAAGAACGGCAACACCCGTCACCAGTTGCTCGGAATCGAAGCGGTGCTGGCGGACGGCCGGGTCCTGACTCGGTGGAAGGAACTGACCAAGGACAACGTCGGGTACGACCTGCCGGGACTGCTCGCCGGGGCGGAAGGGACGCTGGCGGTGATCACCCGGGTTCTCATGCGGTTGGTCGTCCCCTCCCGGGAGACGCAGGTGGCTCTCGTCGGTGTCGACGACGTCGGCGCGGCACTCGAGGTGACGGCGGCGGTCCGGCGGGCGGGTCTGACGCTCGAGGCTGCCGAACTCATGACGCGGGCCGGCGTCGACCTGGTCCGCAGCCACTGCGGACTCCGGGCTCCCCTCGACGCCGATGCACCCTTCTACCTGCTGGTCGAGGTGTCGGGTCAGGATTCGGCGCAGGACGTGCTGTTCGGTGTCCTGCAGGAATCCGCGGATTCCGTCCTCGATGCGGTGGTGGAGGAGGGTCCCGCGCACCGGCTCTGGCGGTACCGCGAAGGGCACACGGAGTCGGTCGGTGCCGAATCGACGACGCCCCCACTGAAGCTGGATCTCTCCACGCCTCTGCGGGAGATCGAATCGTTCCTGACGGCGCTGGGCGAGGATCTCGCCGACGCGGCCCCGTCCGTGCGCGCCATCTGCTTCGGTCATCTCGGCGACGGCAACATCCACGTCAACCTCCTGGACGTGGCGGTGGACCAGCGCGAGGCGATCACCGACCTGGTGCTCAGGCGCGTCACCCGACACAACGGCAGCATCAGCGCCGAGCACGGCGTCGGACGCGCGAAGGCGTTGTGGATCGGTCTCGGTCGCACCGAGGTGGACCTCGACGTCATGCGGTCGATCCGGACAGCGTTGGACCCTGCGCACCTGCTCAATCCCCACATCCTGCCGGCCGGTAGGGCGTAACCCTTTCCACACCGAAGGAGTTCAGAGAACCATGACCAACAGCGCAACGACCGGTACGTGGACCGAACGTCTGCACGCACTCGGCACCGAACTACCTCCGGTCGCCGTGCCCGCGGCCGCGTACCTGCCCGCTGTGCGCACGGGTGATCTCGTCTACACGTCGGGCCAACTCCCCCTCGTCGACGGAACGTGCACCTGCACCGGAAAGGTCGGCGGAACGGTGTCGGTCGCGGACGCGTCTGCGGCGGCCCGCCTGTGCGCTCTCAACGCTCTGGCCGCGGTCGACGATCTGGTCGGTATCGACAACGTCGTGCGGGCCGTCAAGGTGGTCGGCTTCGTGGCGTCCGCGGAGGGCTTCACCCAGCAGCCGGTGGTGATCAACGGCGCCTCGGACTTCCTCGTCGAGGTGTTCGGGGAAGCCGGGCGACATGCCCGGTCGGCGATCGGACTGGCCGAACTCCCCCGCGGGTCGGCGGTCGAGGTGGAATTCGTATTCGAGGTCCGGTGACACCCGAGACGAAGATCACCGAGCCCGCAGGCTAGCCTGGCCTAATGTTCGTTCGATCCTCTCTGCGCAAGCGGACCTCGGTTCGTATCGCGATGGTCGCTTTCGCGACCGTGTTCGCCGCCACCGCGTGCGGCTCCTCCGACACCGCCGCCGACGGCCCGGCCGGCAACACCGAGGTCGCGACCGGCGGCCGCCTGTTCGCGACCGCCGACACCGCGACCGCGGAGTTGGGCAGCGACGCGCAGCCCGGTCAGTTCCCGCGCACCGTCAAGCACGCGCTGGGCGAGACCGTCATCGAGAAGAAGCCCGAGCGCGTCGTCGTGCTCGACGGCGGCGAACTCGACGACGTCCTCTCGCTCGGCATCACGCCGGTCGGGATCGCGAACCCCGAGGGCCTCGCCGGGCAGCCGTCGTATCTCGCGGACAAGCTGGCGGGCGTCCCCGACGTGGGCACCACCAACAACCTCAACCTCGAGGCCATCGTCGCGCTGCAACCGGATCTGATCCTCGGCAGCAAGCTGCGCGCCGACAAGACGTACCCGCGGTTGGCGGAGATCGCTCCGACGGTGTTCAGCATCCGGCCCGGCTTCCCGTGGAAGGAGAACTTCCTACTGGTCGCCGACGCGGTCGGTGAGGAGACGAAGGCCGAGTCGGTGCTCAACGACTACCAGGCCCGCGCAACCGAGGTTCGCGACAGCATCCAGGGCGATCCGTCGATTTCGCTGGTGCGCTTCATGTCCGGCAAGACCCGCCTGTACGGCAACCTGTCGTTCATCGGCGTGATCCTGCAGGACGTCGGACTGCGCCGCCCCGACATCCAGAACATCGAGGAACTGGCCGTCGAGGTCAGCCCGGAGACCATCACGCAGGCGGACGGCGACTGGATCTTCTACTCCACCTACGGCAAGCCCGACACCACCGCCGAGGCGCAGGTGCTCGGCGGTCCGCTGTGGGCCGGCATGAGCGCGGTGAAGAACGGCAAGGCCGTCCCGGTGTCCGACGAGACGTGGTTCCTCGCGCTCGGCCCCACCGGCGCGATGATCGTGCTCGATGATCTGCAGAACCTGTTGGGCAGCAAGCAGTAACCGTTCCATTCACGACGAGGCCCGGCACCGATTTCGGTGCCGGGCCTCGTCGTTGCACATCCTCGGCTCTCCACTAACCGGCCGCATCCTCTTCCAGGAACCGGTCGAGTGCGCGGAGGAACAGCTCCGGTTCGTCCAGCTGCGGAAAGTGACCTGCTCGGGGGAAGATCTCGACGCGGCTCCCGGGGACGACGCGACGGAGGTTGTCGGCGTGCGCGGCGGGAATCATCCGGTCCTTGCCACCCCACACCAGAAGCGACGGAAGCGACTCGAACCTCGCGAAGTGCTGCTTGGCGCTGACCGTCTGCCCGCGCAGTCCCACGACCGCGCGGGTGGACGCGAGGAAGGCGTCCCTCGCCGGCTTGTCGGACACCGTCTTGAACGTCCGCCAGGTTTCGGCGGCACTGCGACTCGGCTGCGCCGGAAATCCGAACCGGCCCAGGTGTCTGCCCAGCTGGTCGAGCACGCCCTCGGTGTTGCGCCGCACCCAGTCGGACGCCAGGACCGGCAGCACCAGCTCGCTCCCGGGCAGGGTGGCGGCCTTGAGCAGCAGGCTCACTTCCGTTCCGAGTCCGCCACTGCCCACCAGACACAGGCGATCGACCCGTTCGGGAAACAAGTACGTCAGCTGCATCACGATTCCGCCACCGAGCGAATGGCCGACGAACGACGCCGAGGAGATTCCGAGATGTTCCACCAGGTCCCGGAGGGTGGCCGCGTGGGAACTCAACGAATAGTCACCGGCCGGTTTGTCGGATGCCCCGTGACCGAAGAGGTCCGGTGCCACCACCCGGTACTTCCGGGACAGCTGGCTGATCTGCGGGCCCCACGACTCGTGCGAACCGAGCAGACCGTGTACCAGCACCACCGGAGGCCCGGAACCGACGTCGACGAATCGCAGTACGTCACCGTGCAGGACTACGGACTCGAGCTCGCCAGGCGGCATTGTGCCCTCCATCTCGTCGTTCGACCGGCCCGTCATTCCGCCGCCTGCTGTGCCCGCGCATAGGCGAGCTGGAGGAAGTCCGCACCCGCCAGCGCCGCCAGCGCGTCCGTGACCACTCCGGTGGCCGCCGGGGCGAACACCCGCCCGGCGGTGAGCCCGGAGATCGCCCACACGTCCATGCAGAACGGGCAGGTGAGCAGTTCCCCGATGCTCGACCGCAGCCCCTTCCCGGCGGGCACGTCGGCGACCTCGCCGGGACCGCCGCCGTCCACAGGCTCGGCGAACGGCGCGCGCAACGGCCGCGTCACCGAACTCTTGGTCACGGTGCGCGAGAGCTTCTGTGCGGCCGCGGCAGCCACCACCAGATCCCGCATTCGCATCCGGCCCGGCAGCGGGCGCTTCGTCACGGTGGCCACCCCGACGGTCGCGGCGACCGAGAGCCCGTACAGCGCCAACGTCGAGAGGTGCCCCGCGTGCGACGCGTTGTCTTCGACCATGGACCGACGCATACCCCCCGATCGCGACGACGAACCATGCGACAGGCACGGTTCACCGACCTAGGAACGGGTAAGCGGCGCGGTATGACAGCTCCACCGAACGTCCCGCCCAGCAGACTCGGACTGGCCAAGGCCCACGGCCTCTTCAACACCGTGGGCGGGCTGTGGCCGCTGGTGCATCGGCGCTCGGATCCTCTCCACCTGCGATGTGTGGGGCGCCGGCTCAGGGCGCGACGAAACAGAGGGGACCCAGTGGAAGCGCGGGGTTGACCATGACCTTCTCCACCGGCCCACCCGCCGACGTCTGGTACGCCATGAGCGCGTGTTCGCCGGGCGCCGTCGGGGTCCAGAGCATGAAGGCGTGGTCGAAGATCACCGGGTTCTGCCAGAAGGGCGAGATGTGATCCCACGCAAACTCCTGGAGCGGGAAGGACGAGGCCCGGTTGTAGTCGACTATCCCGACGCCCTTGTCACTCGGCGTCCCGACCGAGTCCGACGTCTCGGCGACGACGAGGTACGTGCACCCGGCGCCGAACGGGGTCGCCGCTCCGACGCTCAGGCCGGGCAGGACCTCGAGATCGGTGACATCCGCCGCGGCCGAGGGGGCACCCCAGACCGCGGCGGCGAGCACGAGGGCCGGCAGCGAGACCATCCGGGCAATTCGGAAAGGTTCCATACCCCTTGGTCTACTACGGCCACGCCGCCGCTGCAGCCGAATAGGCCGCCGAACTACGGCAGCAACCGATCGTGGAAGCTGTTCGCGAAGACACGATGCGGATCGTGCGCATTGAGCGACGCACGGGCAGCTGCGAAATTGCCCGACGCCGGGATGCCCGTCGTGTACGCGGCCGGAAGGGTCTGGCCGAGCCACTCGTCGTCACGGTAGCCACCCTGATCGGTGAAGCCCCAGCCCTTGGCCCACTCGGACCGGAACGTCGCGTAGTCGCCCGAATAGTGCTGTGCCATCCAGCGTTCCATCTCCCGAAAGTACTCGGCTGCGCCCGGTGTGCCGGGCAGGGTCACGACGTTCATCCAGATGCAGGTGTCCCACTCGGGGTGATCGGGACGCGGGCGCACGGCCGAGAGGTTCGGCGGGCCGGCCGACTCGACCAGCACCTCGGCATCGTCGTCGACCTTGCACATCCGCACCTCGAAGGGCCCGTTGATCGGGTACTTCCCCTGCGCCGCGAGCTCCGACATCCGGCTGTTGTGCCAGGTCGTGAACTCGTTGACGACCCGCTGGATGTTCGCGCGCTCGGTGACGACCACACCGCCACCGGCGGTGACACGCATCGTGGTGTGCCGCAGATAGAACAGCACGTCCTTGGACCAACCCCACAGGTCGTCGGTGTCGGTGAGCGCGAGCCCGGCCTGCACCGCCGCGAGCTGTCCCACTCCGAATGCCGGTGTCGCGGCCTGGATCCCGCCCGCGACCTGGCCCAGCAGGTCGGTGAGCGGTTCGGGGAGGTTGTCGGTGAAGAAGTAGTTGTAGGGGCCGAAGACCTCTCGTGACTCCGGCGGCTTCACCGGCGTCGGCGACCAGATCTTGAGCCACGGCTTGTCGGTGAACGGGAACCAGATGGCCTCGACGCGGCCCGACTCCTCGGCGAACCGCTCGTACGTCCGGCCCGGTGATCCTTTGGGCGCGAACATCTCCTGCCACGGGATGTCCATGATGCTCTGGCAGCGCAGGCGGGTGTTGGCGCCGGCCTGCAGGGTGACCGAGGTGACGAAGCTGCGGCCCAGATGCGTGAGCAGTGCCGTGATCTCCGGATGGGCACGGGTGAAGTCGCGCAACACGTAGCGGTCGGCGGCGGCGTCCCACACCACCGCGGTCATCGCGGTGACGAGGTTCGACAGCGACCCGAACGACTGGCCTGGCGTGACCGTCTCCCCGGCCGCCGGATAGGTGGCGCCGTGCGCGCCGATCGCGAGGACACCGGCGATCGAGAGATCGCCGATCGCCGGCGAGTTCGCCCACCCCAGGCCGTGTCCCTGCAGCGCGGTGAGGATCGCCTCGAGGCTTGCGCCCCCACCGGCCGTCACGGTCGCCGGAGTGCCGTTCGGGTTCACGCTCACCCCGTTCAGGTGGGTCATCGTGTCGACGAGCAACGTCTTCTCGACGTTCTCTCCGGGCACGACGGTGAGCGGGCTCCACCCGTGCATGGTGCCCTTGGCGCGGACCCGGTAGCCGTTGTCTCTGGCCCAGTTCGCGATCCGCACGACGTCGTCGGGGGTGCGGGCGGTGGCGGTCCACACCGCGTCGAAGCGGATGTCCTTGGCCCAGTTCACGTAGCCCTGCTGGGCCAGTGGGATGTCCTGCGGGAAGGCGGGCGGGACCGGAAGGTTGGACACCGGCCCGCCGGCGGAACCGAGGGATCCGGCCGGCGGCAACGCGAACGCCGGGGTCCATCCGATCCCGGTCAGCGCCGCGGCGCCCGCCGCGACACCGGCGGCCCGGCCGAGAAATCCCCTGCGGGACACCTCGTTACGCGGCTTGCTCCCTACGCTCTCGCTCCGCCCAGCTTCCACAGGTTCGACTCCGCTCGTCTCGTCGGGGAGGCGGCCACACCGGCTCGCCGCGCACTCTGGGAGTCAAACTAGAACAAGTTCGATTTCAATGCCAGTGGTTCCGTAATTCTCGTCGGCTCGGTGAGACCTGGGCGTTGACGGCGTCACACACCCTCACTACTGTCCGCAGAAAGTGAAACCTGATTCCAGGGAGAAGCAGTGACGGCTGAGCGCACGTTCGTCGAGGCCGGAGGCGTGCTGTGCTGACGCCCTTCGACGACTACCCCATCCACCAGACCCCGCTGCCGGTCGCGCACGCGGGCAACGGGCACCCCAACCACTACGACCGCTACTGGTTCAACGGCTACGCCGAGGACGTCTACTTCGCGGTCGGACTCGGGGTCTACCCCAACCGCGGCATCATCGACGCGTCGTTCAGCGTCGTCCACAACGGGGTGCAGCGCTCGGTGTTCGCCTCCGGACTCGCTCCCCTGGACCGCACCGAGACCAAGATCGGGCCGATCAGCATCGAGGTCGTCGAGCCACTGCGCGTGAACCGCGTCAGGGTGGACGCCGAGGAGTTCGGCCTGGTCGCCGACCTCACCTACCGGGCCCGCACGTCGGCCCACGAAGAGCCTCGGCAGACAATGCATTCCGGTTCGTCATTGATGATGGACGTCACCCGCCTCACTCAACTCGGTACCTGGAGCGGCACGCTGCGCAGCGGTGACGAGGACATCTCCCTGGACCGTCCGGTCTTCGGAACCAAGGACCGCTCGTGGGGCATCCGACCGGTCGGCCAGCCCGCACCGGCGGCACCGCAGGCCCGCAAGCACCAGGTGTTCTTCCTCTACGCTCCGCTGCACTTCGAGGACCAGTGCCTGCACTACATGGTGTTCGAGGACGAACGCGGTTCCCGCTGGGCGGAGACGTCGGTGGTGCTGCCGGTGATCGGCGACGACGGTCCGGTCGTCGGCGCGAACCTGCCCGTCACGCACGTGCACGTCGAGCACGAGATCCGTTGGGCACCCGGCCTTCGACGTTCCGAGGGGGCGACGCTGCAGGTCCGCGGCGGAGACGGGGACGCCGGTCGAATCGAGCTCGAGCCGCTGCTCACCTTCCGACAGCGGGGTGTGGGCTATTCCCACCCGACCTGGGGCCACGGCAACTGGCACGGCGACTTCGCCGTAGGCGGTGAGGAGTTCGCCGTCGAGGACCTCGACAACACGGCCCCGGAGAACATCCACGTCCAGCAGGTCGTGCGGGTGCAGTGGGGCGACCGGCAGGGCCTGGGCGTCCTCGAACAGCTCGCTATCGGCCCCCACGCACCGAGCGGGTTCGAGGGCTACTTCGACGGCGCGCGGGCATAGGCCCGGACAGCCGATCGCCGGAAGCCACCCTCCGGGGTCGCTACTCGGACGCCTGCACCGAGTTGCGCAGCGCGTCGGTGATCGCCTCCGGCGCACCGTCGACGGACCACAACGCGAGACCGACGGCGACGAGCGTCAACGCCGGCCCGAGGAAGGCTCGTTCGAACCCGCCGCCGGCGCGGATCGCGAGGAACGACGGCAACCGCAACTCCCACCACCGGCGTCCGCCGAGCGGCACGAACGGCGCCAGGAACGGCACGCCCTCCTTGGTGATCATGTCGCCGAGGCAGTGCGTCGCGCATCCGAGCGCGACGGCGACACCGAGGCCCGTCGACCCCACCTGGTCGGGAAACCACTGCCAGGTGAGGACCGACAGGAACGCGGAGACCGCGGTGACGATCAGCCACCCCTTGTCCCGCGCCCAGCTCCCGAACAGCCCTCGCAGCGCGAGTCCCAACGTGAAGAAGAGCGTGACGATGATGGCGGGGCGGCCGAACTGCCCGACCAGCGCCGAGATTCCGGCCCCGAGGCCGATCGCGAACAGCGCGGTGTGGGTGAAGGTACGGTGCCCGCCGCGCCGGTTCGCGTCCTTGCGGCCCTTCGTCACCCGGTACACGCCGAGCGAGAGTGTGTCGATCCCCGCGGCGAGGGCCTTCGAGATCGGCCCGAACGAGCGTGCGACGGTGGACTGGGTGGTGTCGAGGTCCGGCAGCAGCGCGGCACCCGCGCACACGCCCGCGAATGCGAACGTCTCGGCGGTGGAGGTGGGCCCGCCCCAGTCCGTCGGAAGCAGATCCGCGACGGCGAGACCGACCGCGGCACCGGACATTGCATGGGTTGCACCCATCACCATCTGGGACAGCACCTTTCGAGCACGAACAACACACCATCTATGACTGAGGGGCCCGACGCGGCAGCCTCGGACCCCTCTCAGCAGACGCTAGCAACGCCCACCGACACGCCGCTCGAACCGCCTGCTCAGGCCGGGATACTCACCTAGATTGACGCCATGACGAGCACCTCCGCGCCGCCGGCGACACGGCTGAGCCCCGCGACCATCCGCGGCTACGCACTGGGATCGGTCGGTACCGGCGGCTTCTCGACGCTGCCCGGACTGGTCCTCGCCTACTACCTCACCGACACGCTCGGCGTGGCGGCCGCAGTCGCCACGTTCGTGGTGTTCGCGCCCAAGGCGCTCGACGTGGTGCTCAATCCGGCGATCGGCACGCTGAGCGATTCGTGGGCCCGCCGGACGGGCAGCCGGCAATTGTTCCTGCGGGTCGGCGCCGCGCTGCTCCCGGTCTTCTTCGCGCTCACCTTCGCGGTGCCCGACGGTGTCGACGCGACGGTGGGCGCGGTGTGGGTGGGCGTGGCGTTCATCGCGTCCGCAGTGGCCTTCAGTCTCTTCCAGGTTCCCTACATCGCGATGCCCGCCGAACTCACCGACGACTATCACGAGCGGGCGCGCTTGATGGCGTGGCGGGTCGCCGTGCTGGGCATCGCGATCCTGCTGTTCGGCGCGGGCGGACCGGAGCTTCGGGAACTCGGCGGCGGGGGACGCTGGGGGTACCTCGTGATGGGTGTCGTCGCGGGCGCGCTCCTGGGACTGGGCATGTTCGCGGCGTCGAGGATCGCTCCCCGCCAGGCTCCCGCGGAGGTCACGACCGGAGAGGAGGCGTCGTTCGCGGCGTCGCTGCGGGTCGTCCGGTCGAGCCGCCCGTTCCGGATGTTGGTGACCGCGTCCGCTCTGCAGGCCTTCGCGACGGGCACGATGCTGGCCTCCGCGCAGTACGCGGCGACCTACGTGCTCGGCAACGAGCGCTCGGTGTCGTTCCTGTTCGCCGCCTTGGTCGGCCCGGCGGTGGCGGTGATGCCGTTGTGGTCGCGGCTCGTCCGGTCCTGGGGCAAACGCCGCGCCTACCTGCTGGCGTCGAGTCTGTTCCTCGCGGCCGGGGTGGCGCTGCTCGGTCTGCTCGTCGGTGTCGGGTGGTGGGTGTACGCGGTGGTGGCGGTGGCCGGCGTCGGATACGCGGGCATGCAGATGCTCGGCATGTCGATGCTGCCGGACGTCATCAGCGATCACGAACGCCGGGAAGGCGGCACCGTGCGCGCGGGCGCATTCAGCGGCGTGTGGACGGCCGTGGAGACGATCGGCCTCGCACTCGGTCCCGCACTGGTGCTGGTGATCCTCGCCGTCACCGGATTCGTCTCGTCCACCGACGACACGCAGGTGACCCAGTCGCAGACCGCGATCGACGGCATAGTCCTGGCCATCTCGGCCGCCCCGGCCGTGCTCACCGCGCTCAGCATCGTCGCGCTGCTGCGCTACCGACTCGAGGCCGAGACGGCCCACGCACAGAACGGAAACCACTGATGCAGTTGCGGAACGAGCCCGCCGAGATCCTGGCCCGGCTGGACGCGCTGCGCGCCGCCGACGCCCCGACGTCGGGTGGGCGCCTGCTGTCGTACGTGTACGACCCGGGCGTCGCCGAACTGACCGATCTCGCGGGCGCGGCCGCCCTGCGGGCGCAGTCGCTCAACGGGCTGGATCCCACCACGTTTCCGTCGATCGCGGCGATGGAGCGGGACCTCGTCGCACTCGGCCGCGACGTACTCGCGGGCGGTGATCCCGACGTGGTCGGCAGCGTCACCAGCGGCGGTACCGAAAGCTGCATGCTCGCAGTGAGGTCGGCGCGCGACGTGTGGCGGGCCCGCACCGGCGCAGAGCACCGACCGACGCTGCTGGTCGGCGCCACCGCGCACGCCGCGTTCCACAAGGCGGCGCACCACCTGGATCTGAAACTGCACGTGCTGCCGGTCGATCCGGTGACCGCGCGGGTGCGCCCCGACGACGTCGCGGCCGCCCTGTCGCCCGACATCGCCCTGGTGGTCGTGAGCGCGCCGTCGTACGCGCACGGCGCCCTGGATCCGATCGCGCCGATCGCCGAGATGTGCTCCGCCCAGGACGTCGCTCTGCACGTCGACGCCTGCATCGGCGGTTGGGTGCTGCCCTGGTGGCCCGGCCTGGAGGACCGCCGCTGGGATCTCACGGTGCCGGGGGTGTCGAGCCTGTCGGTGGATCTGCACAAGTACGGGTACGCGCCGAAGGGTGTGTCGCTGTTGCTGTTCCGCGACCGTGATCGGCACCGCGCGCACTGGTTCGCGACCACCCGCTGGCCCGGCTACGCGGTAGTCAATCCCACACTGCTGGGCTCGCGCAGCGCGATGCCGACCGCGGCAGCATGGGCCGTCGCGCAAGCCCTGGGCGAGTGCGGGTTCCGGGAACTGGTCGCCCCGATGGCCCGCGCCACGCAGCGCCTGCGGGAGGCGATCGACGACCTCGAGGGTCTGCGCGTCGTCGGTGAGCCGGTGGGCCCCCTGCTCTCGGTGGCGACCGACGAGACGGCACCGCCGGAGCGACGCGTCGATCCGCACCGCTGGTCCGACGCCGCGGCCGACGACGGATGGGCGCTGCAGCCGCAGCCGCGCCACACCCAGTCCGACGGCACCGTACTGCCACGCACGACGCACCTGACGATCACACCGGTCACCGAGGCGGTAATCGACGATCTGATCACCTCCCTCGCCAAGGCCGCCGATCGTGTCCGAGGCGTCGCCGGGGCGAGCGCCCCGGAAGAGTTCGTCGCGGCGGCCGCGCACATCGATCCGGCCGAGCTGACCAGCGAGATCAGTGCGGGCGTCCTCGCGCTGGCCGGGCTCGATCCGAGGGCGGGGCTCGACGGCCCGAAGGCGGACATCCTCGCGCTCGTCGAGGAGCTTCCGCCCGCGGTCGCCGAGCGCTTGCTGATCGAGTTCCTCGCCCGGTTCCTCGAGCCCTGACGAGCCGGACGCGACGAGGTCGAGTGCCCGGACCGACGTCGCAGACCCGACGTGGACGGCGCATGATGGAGTCAGGCGTCGAGTTCTCGGGAGGCGATCATGGACACCCTGCTCCTGTGGTTGGCAGCGACACTCATCTACTGGTGGGGGCTGCTGCCCTAGCCGGACGGCCCCGCTCAGTCGGGGGCTTCGTCGCCGGTGTCGATGGGCGCGCGCCGGTGCCTGTCGGTGGCGCTGCCCTCGACTCCGCGCTCGTCGCGTTCCTCCTCCACCTTCTTCTCCATGTCGTCGACCAGATGCTCCAGATGCTCACCGGGCTGACCGGACTGACCGGCGGTTGCTCGGCCGGACTGCTCGTCGTGTTCGTCGGACGTCGCCATCTCCGCACTTCCTTCCCGTTCGACGGATGGTCTGCTCGCGCTGCCGCAGCAGCGGGCTACTCACTCGCGGGCGGGACCTCGTCCGGGTCGTAGTCCGCGAGTCCTGCCGCGACGCGTTCCTGCTGGACACGATGTTCGAGGTAGTCGTCCTCGTGCCGATCCGGAAACTTCCCGTGTTCCCGTCGGTCCTTGGGGGCGGCGACGGTCGGCTCGATGACATCGTCGAGATCGGGGCGATCAGGTTCTTCCGGCACTGTTATTCCTCCTCGCTCGGGTTCTGCCGACCGAACTACCCATGCCGGGCAGCACCGAAACAGTGCGGCGATCGGACGCGGGAAGAACGAAGACCCGGGCCCGTCGAGATTCGACGGGCCCGGGTCTCGTGCGATCGGCCTACTGCTGGCCGGCGCGCACGCCTTCCTCGATCTTCTTGCCGAGTTCGGCGTCCACGTTCTTCCAGTAGTCGAAGACGCGGGAGAGCACGGGCTCCTTCACTCCACCCAGCACGTGTCCGACGACGTTGTTCACCAGCCGCTCGCGGGCCGCGTCGTCGAGCACCTCGCGGACCAGCGTTCCGGCCTGCGTGAAGTCGCCGTCCTCCGGGTGCTCGATGTACCCGGCACGCACGGCCTCACCGTCGAACCCCCACATGCCCTCGTCGCCCGCCACCGTCGGGTCGGCGTGCGGCCCACCGAACGAGTTCGGCGCGTACACCGGGGTGCTCGGCGAGTTGAACGTGTACCGCATGGAGCCGTCCTGCGAGTACGAGTTCACCTCGGCCTTGGGGCGGTTGACCGGCAGCTCGGCGTAGTTGGCTCCGATCCGGTAGCGGTGCGCGTCGGCGTACGAGAAGACGCGGCCCAGCAGCATCTTGTCGGGGCTGAAGCCGATGCCCGGCACCACGTTCGACGGCTCGAACGATGCCTGCTCGATCTGTGCGAAGAAGTTCTCCGGGTTGCGGTTGAGGGTCCACTTGCCGACCTCGATCAGCGGGTAGTCCTTCTGGGACCACACCTTGGTGAGGTCGAACGGGTTGAAGCGGTAGCCCTCCGCCTCGGCGACCGGCATGATCTGCACCTTCATGGTCCAGCTCGGGAACTCGCCACGCTCGATCGAGTCGTACAGATCGGCCCGGTGGTGATCGGGGTCGGAACCGGCCAGCTCGTCGGCCTCGGCCTGCGTGAGGAACTCGATGCCCTGATCGGTCTTGAAGTGGTACTTCACCCAGAACCGCTCACCGGCCTCGTTCACCCACTGGTAGGTGTGCGAACCGAAACCGTCCATGTGACGCCACGTCTTCGGGATGCCGCGGTCGCCCATCAGCCACGTCACCTGGTGGGCGGACTCGGGACGCAGCGTCCAGAAATCCCACTGCATGTTGTGGTCGCGCAGACCGGACCCGGGTAGCCGCTTCTGCGAGTGGATGAAGTCCGGGAACTTGATCGGATCCTTGATGAAGAACACCGGCGTGTTGTTGCCGACGAGGTCGTAGTTGCCGTCCTCGGTGTAGAACTTCATCGCGAAGCCGCGCGGGTCGCGCCACGTGTCGGGGCTGCCCTGCTCGCCGGCGACGGTGGAGAAGCGCACCAGCGACTCCGTCTTCTTGCCCGGCTGAAGGAACTTCGCCTTCGTGTACTTGCTGACGTCTCCGGTGATGACCAGCTCGCCGAATGCGCCGCCACCCTTGGCGTGCACGACACGCTCGGGCACCCGCTCACGGTTGAAGTGCGCGAGCTTCTCGATCAGGTAGTGGTCGTGCAGGAGAATGGGTCCCTGCGTCCCGGCGGTGAGGGATTCGTTGTCGCTGTTGACGGGAATCCCGAAGTCGTTCGTCGTGGGACGTGGCTGAATGGACGTCATTGTGCGAAGCCTCCTTGGCGCTGACGGGCTGTGGCTGTCTTCGAAGTGATCGACCCACCCGATCCGGGCACATCGTCTTGATTCTGTGAGCTGGTAACGGACTGTGCCCCGGTTTTCGCCGAATCGTGTCGGCAATCGGGACACAGGCCCCAGAACACCACCTCGGCCTCGTCGATCTCGAAGCCGTGGTTGCTCGAGGGCTCCAGGCAGGGAGCGTGGCCGACGACGCAGTCGACGTCGACGACCGTGCCGCACGAGCGGCACACCAGGTGGTGGTGGTTGTCCGCGGTGCGGGTCTCGTACCGCGCCGGCGAACCCGCGGGCTCGATGCGGCGCAACAACCCCACGCGGACACAGGCCCCGAGCACGTCGTAGACCGCCTGCGTCGAAACCGACCCGAGCTGACGACGCACCTCGGTGGCGACCTGGTCCGCATCCGAATGCGGATTGGCGGCAACGGTGTTCAGAACCGCAACGCGTGGAGCGGTGACCCGCAGACCAGCGCCGCGCAGCTCGGCGCGGGGGTCGAAGTCGTGCTCTCCTTGTTGCATGACCCCAGTATGCCCCTTTTCTGGAATTAGTCAAGATAACGATTAGATCCAGAAAAGGCCCCGTTCGGGCAGATACCTGCTAGCCTCCGACTCCCGCCGCCGACACCCCCCGAGTAACAGCTGAAGGGTCCCTTCGTGCGCTGGCAGCGCATGAAGGGACCCTTCAGCTCGTGCGTCGGAGCGGATCAGGCGAAGTGCGCCTGCACCGCCTGGAGTCCGGCGACGTAGACGCCGTCGCCGAAGATCTGCTCGACGGTGGCGACCGCGTCGTCCTCGGACTCGTAGGTTGCGCTCCAACGGATCTCGGACTTGTCCCCCTGTGGGATCACCGCGAGGGTGGCGACGTAGTCGCTGATCGGGAGCATCGGGTCGAGCACCTCGTAGCTGTAGCTGTGTCCCTCGGGATCGCGGGCGACGAGTTCCTCGCGGGCGACGACGCGGCCGTCGACCGAGAAGGTGCGGATCGAGCCGACCTGCGTCGGATCGCCCTCGATTTCAGCCGGCGGGACGCTGGGGTGCCAGACCCCCAGGCCGTCGAAGGCGCCGATGTGGGACCAGACGCTGTCCGCGTCGGCCGCGACGACGATGCTGCGTACGAGTGACCGAGCCATGTGTGTCTCCGTTTCCGCTGTAGAGCTTCTTCCGATGGGGGTGGGGTCAAACGTTTCGGGGCGACCGGTCGACGTCCAGGCGGAGCACCGACAGCGCGGACGCCGCCAGCTCACCGACGTCGGCCGGCCCGCCGGGGTCGTTCGGATCGCACGTCACCCAGTACTCGATTGCCACGGTGAGGGCGCCGAGCAGCATGTGCGACAGCAGGCGGGCCTCGATGCCCGCCGGGTCCAGGCCCGCCCGCTCGGCGAGGTGCGGCCGCACGTCGTCGGCGAGGTCGTGCGCCGCCACCATCCACCGGGCGCGGATGCCGGGCACCGACGTCATGATGACGAAGAGGTCGCGCGTGGAGACGAGGGAGGCGTACCGGTCCTGACGCACACACTCGACGAACGCCTCGTGCACGGCGGTCGCCACGGAATCCGTCGACGGGCGGGCGGCGAGGTTCTCCGCGAAGTCTCGAATGCCGGAGGTGAGCACCGCCGTCAGGGTGTCCTCCTTGGCCTCACAGTGCCGGTAGAACGTCCGCACGGAGATTCCGGCACCCTGCGCGATGTCCTCGACCGACGTCGCGTCGAAGCCGTCGGCGATGAACAGTTTCGCGGCGGCCGCCGCAATGTCCATGCGCACGGCGTCGCGTCGCCGTTCGGCCAAACCACGCTGGTCGCGTTTCACCAAGCACCTCCGAATGTGTCTTGACACACAGTAGCAGGGTGGCACAGACTGGCATCCTGGCACAGATTGGCACACGGAGAGTGGTGCCGATCACCCGACACCGCCTCCCTCGACTCGAAAGGGCAGGACATGCCCCGCACATTCCTCGTCACCGGCAGCGCCTCCGGAATCGGCGCCGCAACCGCTTCGCACCTGCGCGCACAGGGCGACCGTGTGATCGGCGCAGACCTGCGCGACGCGGACATCACCGCCGACCTCGCCACCGACGAGGGCCGCGCTGCCCTCGTGGAGCAGGCCCGCGAGCTCACCGGCGGACGTCTCGACGGCGTCGTCGCGTGCGCCGGTGTGGCGCTGTTCGATCCGCTCACCATCAAGGTCAACTACTTCGGCGCGGTCGCGACGCTCGAGGGCCTGCGCCCGCTCCTGGCGGCCGGGACCGATCCTCGCGCGGTGGTGATCTCGTCGGTCGCGTCGCTGCATCCGTCCGATCCGGCGATCGTCGACGCCGCTCTCGCCGGAGACGAGGCGGCCGCCGTCGCAGCTGCGAGTGCGGCCGTGGCGCAGGGCGACGGGGCGCAGGTCTACGCGTCGTCGAAGGCCGCGATCGCGCGATGGGTGCGCCGCACCGCGATCACGCCCGAGTGGGCGAAGGCCGGCATCCCGCTCAACGCGATCGCACCGGGCACGATCGTCACGCCGATGATCCAGGCGATGCTCGACACCGAAGCCGGACGCCGGGCGATCGACGGTGCCGTGCCGATGCCACTGAACGGTCACGCCCGCCCGGAGCAGGTGGCGCCGCTGCTGGCGTGGCTCACCTCCCCCGCGAACACGCACGTCACCGGTCAGGTGGTGTTCGTGGACGGCGGCGCCGACGCGGTCCTCCGCGGCGATCAGAGCTGGTAGTCCGCAACATCATTCGGCCGCGGCCAGGAAAGGAGCGATCGTGACGACGTTCGGTCGGCCGACTGACATCTCCCCCACAGACCGCGCGGTGCCGCCGTCGATGGTCGACCGGATGACGGTCATCCTCGACGCCTTCGGCGGTTTCTCCTCACGGGTGCCGCTCGAGGAACTCGCGCGGCGCACCCGGCTGCCACGGTCGACGGTCCATCGCATTCTCGATTCGCTCCTGCGCCTGGGCTGGGTGGAGCATTCCCCCGGCGGTTACCACCTCGGGCCGCGCCTGCACCGGCTCGGCGGCGGCGAGGGGCACCACGGCCAGATCCGCGCGGCCGCGGCGTCGGCGCTCAACGACCTGCACCACCGCACGGGCCTGGTCGTGCACCTCGGGGTACTGGACGGCACCGACCTGCTGTACCTCGACCGGATCGGTGCCCGGCCGGACTCGCCGTCGAATGTTCGTGTCGGGGGCCGGGTCCCGGCACACGCCACCGCCGCGGGCAAGGCGATCCTCGCAAGCCTGGTCCCCGAGCAGATCGACCAGGAGTACGCCGGCACGCCGATGCGGCGCTGCACCGATCGGACGATCGCGGATCTGCCCGCACTGCACCGCGATCTGGGTCGCGTGCGGACCCGGCGCGGTGTGGCGTTCGCCCGCGACGAGTCGACGACCGGCGTGATGTGCGTGGGGGCACCGGTCCGGGTGGACGGCGGGACTGTCGCCGCGGTGTCCCTGTGCGGCGGGTCCGCGGACGCCCCGCGGCTCGAGCGATGCGCGCCGCTCGTTCTCGAGACCGGACGGGTCGTGGCCACGGCTCTCGCCGCAGCGGTGCAGTTGCTCTCCGCCTGACCTGGCCGGCCCGACACCATTACTACGCAATGTAGTAAAAAGGGCCCGCGGCAGACCGCTCGTCGGATAGGTTGACCCCATGGGGATTACGGGGAGGCCTGATCCATCCGTCGCCGGAGCGCTTTCGGACGAGCGGCGCGACTGCGAAACATATTGGGAGACAGAGGAATCACCGCCCCCGAAACGACGACGCCGGCTGATTCGTGCGGCGGGGTGGACTTTCGCGGGGCTGGCCGTGCTCATCGTTGCGGCAGTCGCGATTTCGACCGCCTTCCACTGGTGGCAGACGCCGCGCGACAAGCAGGCCATCGAGCAGCTGATCGGCCCCGAACACCGGTACGTCGACGTGGACGGACACCGGATGAGCGTCGCGGTGCAAGGGTCGGGACCACGGACCATCGTCCTGATGCCGGGCCTGGCCACCCCGGAGCCGATCATCGGTTTCGACCCTCTCGCACAGCGTCTGGCAGAGCACAACACAGTAGTCACCGTCGAACCCTTCGGCACGGGACTCAGCGACGGCACCGACGCTCCCCGCACCAGCGAGATGATCGTCGACGAGACTCGTTCCGCGGTAGCAGAATTGGGATTCGACGGCCCGTACGTCCTCATGCCGCACTCCGTTTCGGGGCTGTACGCGATGTGGTGGACCACCCACTACCCGGACGAGGTTGCCGCAGTGGTGGGGCTCGACGACGAGCGTTACACCACCGATGCCGCCCACGGCTCGCCGGACTGGCCGAGTTGGATGTCCATCGTGAACGCCGCAGGAGGCACCCGGGATCTCATCGCGCTGGACAAGAGCACCGATTACCTGGGACTGGTAGCCGACTACCGGGAGAGTCTGGGCGACGCCGCCGAATTCACCTCCGAGCAACAGGACCTGTACCTGCGGGCGTATTCGTGGGTGTTGAATCCGACCGTACTGGACGAGATGGCTCGTGGCGCACAGAACGTGCAGGCGGCCGAGGGCGCGGTGTTCCCGCCGACGCTGCCGGCCCTGTCGTTCCTCGCCTCCTCCTCACTCGAAGTGGAGCCGGAGTGGGAGTCCGCGCACCGCGCCGCGATCAGCAACCCGTCGATCCAGCGGGTCGCGGTCATGGACGGTCACCACTATCTCTTCCACGCCCACGCGGCGGAGATTGCCGAGTCGACACAGAGGTTCCTCGACGAGCACGTCCCGACGCGCTGACCTGGTCGACGCGTGACCGGAACCGGGCTACGGAGGGGCTAGTCTCCCTCTGCCCCGGCCAGGATTCCCAGCTTGGACTCCTCTGCCGCCGCATCCACACCGCCGTCCTTGGCCGCGATGCGCTCGATCAGTTCCCCGACCGCACGAGCGACCGTTTCGCGCACGAACGCATCGGGGTCCTCCGCCGTCTCGACATCGGCGCGACCGATGTGGATCTGGGCAGTCACGGAGCGCTTCGCGACCGAGACCCGCGGGTTCCGCAGCCCGGTCGGCCCGTCCGTCGACGAGATCGATCCCCCGACGTGCAGCAGCACGTCCAGGTCGTAGGAGAAGCGGAGCCCACCCAGCCGGCGCTTCATGCGGGTGACCGCAGCGATCCACTCACCGGGCACGTCCGGGCCGCCGTACACGGTCCGGAACGTCAGCCGGCCGGTGGGCTCGGAGGCATCTGCTGCGCTGTCCACCCCGCCGAGTATAGGGCGGTTCGCACGCCACAGCGGTCTGCGTGAGCGTCGCGCGGCCGCGAGCTCATTCACCGCGTGGCGCAATGGAACCGGACGTGGGACGAGTCCCGAGACGGCTCGGTGGAACCCCGTCAGGTGGCCGGAAGGACGGGCTGTGGGTCCGGTTCTCGCCGGTCGGTGTCCGGTGCGGGAGGCGGCGGGTCGACCTCCGCCGCAACCGCAACGCTCCGCACGTCCCCTCCGATCAGGACGTTCACCCATCGGCTGGCCGGATCGATGTCGAGAAGCATGGCCTTGACGAGCAGGGTCATCGGAATGGCGAGCAACGCGCCGAGCGGGCCGAGTACCCAGGCCCAGAACACCAACGCCAGGAACGTCACCGTCACACTCATCCCGACGGCATCGCCGACGAACTTCGGCTGGATGATCGACTGGATGACGAAGTTGATCACGCAGTAGACCACGATGACCCACACCATCAGGCCGGGACCGCCGTCGAGCAGTGCGAGCAATGCCGGCGGGATCACGCCGATCACGAATCCGATGTTGGGTATGTAGTTCGTGATGAAAGACAGCAGCGCCCACAGCACCGGAAGTGGCACTCCCATCAGCCACAGCGCCCCGCCGTCGAGCACCGCCACGATGAGGCCGAACACGGTGGACACGACCAGGTACTTACGGGTTCCCGCAGCGAAAGTCGATAGTGCGTAGGCGATCTCGGGCCGACTTCGGGCGACGATCTGCATCTTCCTGCCGATGCTCATCCCGTCGAACGCCATGAACAACAGCAGCGCCAGGATGAAGAAGAGGTTGGAGAACACCCCGAGAAGACCCTGCAGCGCCGATTCGATCAGTCCGACGACCTTACCGACGTCGACGCTGCTGAGCATGTTGTGGATCTGCTCGGAGTTCACACCCGCCCCGGCCAGGAACGATCGGACGTCCTCCAGCAGGTCGTCCACCGTGTCCGAATACTGCGGCAGCTGGGTGGCCAGTTGCGCGGCGGACACCGCCAGGGCCGCGATCAGCCCGATGAGGATCAGGTACACCACGAGCACCGTGGTGATCATTCCGATCCACGCCGGAAGCCCGCGACGCTGCATCCAGGACTGGATCGGCTGCACCGCGACGGTGAGCATGAGCGCCAGGAACACCGGGCCGAGGATCCCCGCGAAGACCTTGATCCCGGCGATCGACACCACGGCGCCCGCGCCGGCGAGGAGCACGATCAGCCCGCGCGGGATCGCCCACGGCGCCGGCGTCAGGGTGGGCACCGGCACCGCGGGCGCGGTCCGGTCGGATCGAGTTCTGGGTGAGCGGGTCATCGTCCCTCCCGGACCGAGAGTGGGTTACCGGTCAGTCCGCGAACACCTCCCGGAGGTGCGCCTCCTGCTCGTGGGACAGATTGGTGGAGATCAGTTCGGCGTGCTGGCCGTGGAACTCGTCGTGCACTCGGTCGAGCGTCGCATCCGAGGTGAGCACGAAGAGCGCCGACGTCCCCGGGGTGATCTGGTCCTTGAGTCGCTTGATGAAGTCGTCGTCGATTCCGACGTCGGTCAGCGCCCCGGTCAGCGCCCCGACGGCCGCCCCGACGGCGACGCCGATCAGGGGGACGAAGAACAGAATGCCGAAGAGCAGTCCCCAGAAGGCGCCACCGAGTGCGCCCGCGCCGGCCAGATTGTGCAGCTGCCGGGTCTTCGGCTTCTTGCGGCCCTCCGGCCAGCTCACCACTGCCGCATCGTGAACGGTGAGCAGTTCCTGCTTGCGCAGGTCTTCCAACGTCGCGACGGCGGTATCGGCTCCGGTGGGGGACGCGAACTTCCAGACAGTCAGTGTTCCTGCCATGATCATCTCCTCGGGATCGAGAGCCGGATCGGCCCTGTCAGCACCGTAGAAGCTGAACCCTCGCGAGAACTCACACCTTTCGGATGAAGTCCCGAGCCACCCGGTCGCTCCGGATGCGTCGAGACGGTGCGACCCACACCCCGGCGCCGCCGATCAACCTGCGACCGGCTCCGTGACGCCCAACGACAGCGCACCCATGATCTTCGGCGCGCCCTTTTCGTAGAAGGTGTCCAGATCACGAACCTCGAAGCCCGCCCCGCGCAGGAGCGCCGGGATGTCGCGCGTGAGATGGCAGCCACCGGCGACCGCCTTCTGGATCGGTTCGAAGCGGCGCTGCCAACGCCGAACCTTGTCGTGCGGCGCGAGCCCGTGCTCGACGAAGTGCAGTGTCCCCCCGGGCTTCAGGACACGTCGCACCTCACGCAATGCCGCGTCGACGTCCGGGATGGTGCACATCGTCCAGGTGGACAGCGCGGTGTCGAAGGTGTTGTCGGCGAACGGCAGGGCCTGACCGTCGAGGCCGGACCGTTCGACCGGGACGCGGGACCGGGCCAGGCGCTTCGCGGCGAGCTTCCATGCCTCGTCGGCCGGTTCGACGGCGCTGACGGATTCGACCGCGTCCGGGTAGAAGGGGATGTTGAGGCCCGAGCCGAAACCGATCTCGAGCACGCGACCGTGCAGGCCCGCGCACGCCCGCCTCCGGGACGCTTCCGTCAGCGACATCCCGCACGACACGTCCACCAGGCGCGGGACGATCCGATCCGCGTAGAACCCCACCACAGCCTCCCGTTCCTCACTCCCCCGACCGATCGACGTCCCCACCGTAGGCGAGGGCGAGGAAAGTCCGCACCCCGTCCACGAGGGCACGCTCGTCCAGGTCGAAGTCGGGTGTGTGGAGATCGCGCCGCGGACCGATGCCGTCCCAGACGCCCAGCCGCGCCATGGCACCGGGAACGTGCTCGAGGTACCACGCGAAATCCTCGCCGCCGCTGGACTGCCCGGCCTCGGCCAGGTTTTCCAGCCCGACGACGGATTGGATCGCGGAGATCATCTCGGCCGTCGCCTCCGGGTCGTTGACCACCGGCGGCACGCCCTGCACGTACTCGAGTTCGTGCTCGACGCCGTAGGGCGCGAGAAGGTCTGTGACGGCTCGCCGCACCAGCGGCTCCACCGTGGCCCACGTCCGATGCGACGCGCTGCGCAGGGTGCCCACCAGCTCCCCGGACTCGGGTATCGCGTTGTGGACCCGTCCGGCCTGGATCCGGCCCCACGTCAACACGGTAGCGGTGCGGGCGTCGAGGCGGCGGTCGAGCACCGACGCCAGCCCGGTCACCAACACGGCGGCAGCGAAGATCAGATCACCCGTCAGGTGTGGGCGCGCCGAATGGCCTCCGGGAGAGGACAGCCGGACCGTGAGCATGGCACCGGACGAAGTGATCGGGCCGGCCCGTGTGGCCATCTTGCCGGCCTCGAGCTGTGGAGCGCAGTGCAGGGCGAAGATCCGCGAGACGCCCTCGAGCGCACCGGCGGCGACGACTCCGACGGAACCCCCCGGTGTCGTCTCCTCCCCCGGCTGGAAGATCAGGCGCACCCGATGCGGGGGCGGCTCGGCCGCCAGAACGGTCGCGGCCTCGAGCAGCATCGCGGTGTGCGCATCGTGCCCGCAGGCGTGACACACCCCGTCGACTGTGGACGCGTACGGCGCTCCGGTGGTCTCCGTCAACGGGAGCGCGTCGAGGTCGGCCCGCAACGCGAGGCAGGTGGCGGTGTCCGGGCCGACGTCGCACCACAACCCGGTGCCGCTCGGCAGCAGCACCGGATCGAGCCCCACCCGGCGAAGCTGATCGTGGACGAGGTCGGTAGTCCGGAACTCCTCGAAGGACAGTTCGGGATGGGCGTGCAGATCCCGTCGCCAGGTAACGAGCCGGTCGTGATCGATACCCATGCGCCACCCCGTCAGATCGCCGACACCGGGGCGTCGGATCGGGCCAGTCGGCTGGTCAGCCAGGTCACCATCTTCTCGGCGAGCGCGTCCCGATTCTCCCGCTTGACGATGTCGTGGCCCTCGTCGTCGAACAGCAGCAGTTCGGCGACACCACCGCGGGCCCGAACCGATGCCACCACCTGCTCCGACTCGCTGACCGGAACGTTCGTGTCGTGCGCGCCGTGCACCACGAGCACCGGTGCGGTCAGGGCGTCGACACGGTGGATCGGTGACAGCTCGGCAAGCAGTTCCCGATCGTGTTCGGGATGCCCGTACTTGGGATACGCCGCGGCCGCGATCCACGGCTCGGTGTTGGCGTAGAACGTCTCGAGATTGCTCATCCCGCAGACCGCGATGCCCGTCGCGAACAGGTCGGGGTGGAACGTCAGGGCCGCCAGCGTCAGATAGCCGCCGTACGAATGCCCGGCGCACGCGATCCGCGCCGGGTCGGCCACACCGTTGTCGACGACGTAACGCACGCAGTCCGCCACGTCGTCGATACCGGCGAACCGGCCGTACCGCTCGTCGGCGTGGACGAAGGTGCGCCCGAATCCGCCCGAACCACGCACGTTGGGCGCGAAAACCGTGATGCCGGCCTGGACGAGGGCCGGGAAGTAGTCGCTGTAGCCGGGGCGCTCCTGCAGTTCCGGTCCGCCGTGGAACCACAGCATCACCGGCCCGGGGCCCTCCCCCGCCGCCCGGTACAGCCATCCACTGAGGGGCAGCCCGTCGCGCGCGGTGAACTCGGCGAGGATCGGGGCGTCGGCCCGGGCGATTCGCGTCCGCGCGGGCTCCACTGGACCCCACTCGCCCGTCCGCGGGTCGACGATCTCCACCGACGGCGGCATCCCGGGCCCTTCGACCGTGACCGCCAGCAGCGACCCGTCGGCGCTGATGCTCAGCTCCGACGCCACCAGTCCGGGCAGCTGGATCGGCGAGTCGAGCGTGCCGTCAGCGAGGTGCAGGATCTGTAACTCACTCAGCCCCTTGTAGTTCCACAGCAACGCCACGGTGGTGTGGTCGTCACTGACGACGAACTCGTCGAGGCCGCAGTAGTCCCGTTCGGCCAGCACTCGGTAGGAGACGCCCTCCGCGGAGACCGCGACCCCCAGCAGCCGCGCGAACTCCGCGCCGTTGTCGCTGCGTACCAGCGCCCGGATGTACTGGTCCGGCTCCCCCTCGCTCGACGCCCACGGCGACCGGTACCGGCCGAGTACGCCGAGCAGTCGGTGGTCGTCGAGCAGGACGCCCATGTCGGTGGTGGATCCGAAGTCGGACGGCAGCAGAGGGATACGAGTTCCGTCGTCCCGTTGGAGCAGTAGTTCGCGGTGTCCGCGAGGGCCCACCCGCAACAGTGCCGCTCCGGCCCACGAGTCGACAAGGAAGGAGCCCACGCGGCGGTCGAGCGTGACGGCCTCCTGCGTCTGCGGATCGACCAACCGCGCCTCCGCGACGCCTTCCTCGTCGGTCGCGGTGAGCGCGACCCGGTTCCCGTCCCACCCGATGAGTTCGGCCGAGACAGCGTCCTGCGCCCCGACGCGGCGGGCCGAGCGGTCCAGCGGGTCGGTGCGCACCACCCACACCTGGGTGCGGTTGCCGGCGTGCGGGGCCACCTGGCACGCGAGCCATCCGCTGTCCGCGGAGTGCACGATCTTCGTGACGGGGCCAGGGACCGGCAGCTCGACCCGACGGTCCGTGCTGCCGTGCCGCCCCGTCAGGAACCGCTGAACGGCCCAGGGATAGCCACCGTCGTCCACGAGGTGCGCGAAACCTGTCGCGTCCGGCGACACCGACGCACCCGACGTGAAGCGGATGTGCTGTCCGCGCGACGGTTCGGCCGGCCGGTCAGCGGTCACAACCGCTCCATGGCCTGCAACCACATCTCCAGCAGCCCCACCTGCCACATGGTGTTGACACCGCGGGCGGTCCGGATGTCGTTGGGAGCAGCGAACAACGCGTCGATCAACTCGGGCCGGAACAACCCTCGTTCACGGGCACTGCGACTTCGCAGAGCATCCCGCACCAGATCGAGGACCCCGCCCTCGAGGTGCCGGATGCCCGGGACCGGGAAGTACCCCTTGGTCCGGTCGATCACGGCGTCCGGGAGCAGACCGCGGCTGGCCTCCTTGAGCACGCCCTTACCGCCTCCGTCCAGCTTGAGGTCCGGCGGACACGTGGCGGCCAACTCGACGAACTCGTGGTCGAGGAACGGCACGCGGGCCTCGAGCCCCCACGCCATCGTCATCGTGTCGACCCGCTTGACCGGGTCCTCCACGAGCATCACTGTCGTGTCGAGCCGCAGCGCCGCGTCCACGGCGGTGTCGGCGCCGGGAGCATCGTGGTGCCGGACGACGAACTCCGTACTGACGTCGTGATCGACAAGGTAGTCGGGCCCGAGCATCATCGCGATGTCGTCGTGGGTCCGGTCGAAGTACACCTTGGCGTACGCCTCGGCGGACTGTTCCCGAGCCACCCCGACCAGCGGCGGATACCAGTGGTAGCCGGCGAGGATCTCGTCGGCGCCCTGGCCGGACTGCACCACCTTGACCGACTTGGAAACCTCTTCCGACAGGAGGAAGAAGGCGACGCAATCGTGGCTGAGCATCGGTTCGCTCATCGCCTCGATCGCGCGAGGAACCGCCGCCGGCAGCCGGGCCGGGTCGATGTGGATCTGGTGGTGGTCGGTGGCGAACGTTCGGGCGACCAGGTCGGAGTAGAAGTACTCGTTTCCGGATTCTCCTCCGGCCGAATCGAATCCGATGCTGAAGGTGGCGAGGTCCCGCTGCCCCTGCTCGGCGAGCAGTGCCACCAGCAGACTCGAATCGATACCGCCCGAGAGCAACACCCCGACCGGCACATCGGCGACCATCCGGCGGGAGACGGCGGTGCGCAGCGAGTCCATCAGAGCCGTCTGCCACTGCTGCGGCGTCCACGACGCCCGATCCGGGGCGGGTTCGAAACTCGGCTCCCAGTAGCGCCTCTCGGTGGAACTACCGTCCGGTTGCACTACCCGGATCGTCGCCGGCGGCAGCTTGCGGACGCCCTCGAACATGGTGAGCGGGGCCGGCACGGCCGCCGCGAAGCTCAGGTAGTGGTGCAACGCCGCACGATCGATCGTCGTGTCCACGCCGCCGCCGCGCAACAGCGCCTGCAACGTCGAGGCGAACCGCAACCGCTCCGGCGTCTGCGCGAAGTAGAGAGGTTTTATCCCGAGCCGGTCGCGGGCGAACGTCACCACCCCGGAGTCGATCTCGTGCACCGCGAAGGCGAACATGCCCTTGAAGCGGTGGACGCAGTCGGGGCCCCAACGGTGGAAGCTCTTGAGCACCACCTCGCTGTCCGCGGTCGAGAAGAACCGGTACCCGGCCTGACGGAGCTCCTCGCGCAACTCCTTGTAGTTGTAGATGCAGCCGTTGAAGACCAGCGACAGGCGGAGCTCGCTGTCGACCATCGGCTGCCCGCCGCGGGCGGAGAGGTCGATGATGCACAGGCGGCGATGACCGAACGCCACCGACTGCTGCGCGTACGCGCCGGACGTGTCCGGTCCGCGCGTCACCATCGCGTCGGACATCCGGGCGACGGCGCCGACGTCGGGCCGCCTCCCGTCGAATCGCACCTCACCGCATATGCCACACATGTTCGGCTACTCCTCCCGGGATGTCGTTCCCGGTCACGGTCCAGGTGTCCCGGCCACCTCGCCGCGACGCGTTCGGGTCGGGAAGACCCGCGTCCAGGTCGAAGCGACCGGCCGTCTCGGCGGCGAGCAGGTCGACGACGTCGGTCAATCGACCCCGCCGTAGCAGGGTCCGGCGCTGCCGCGCGGACGAACTTCCCACCCGCAGGGTGGTCGCCGCCAGCCCGGAGACGACGTCCCAGTCGCCGGAGGACTCGAGCTGGGGGCGCAGGGAACCGATCAGGCCGTCCACCACGTGCGGCGCGGGGCGCGGCGCGATCGCCTCCACGTCGACCAGCTCGCCCTCGAGGCCCGAGCGCGCCGCCCGCCACATGGCCGCCCGCACCAGTGTGGGCGAGACCTGCAGCCCCGGCCTGCCGGCGTCGAGAGCCTCGGCCTCGCGCTCGACGAGCGCGCGGAAGAGGCCGGCAACGAGCGCGATGGTGTCGACCGACGGGCAGCTGTCGCACACCCGCAGCTCGAGCGTCGAGTAGCGGTCGGACGGCCGCAGGTCGAAGTAGACCATCCCGGGTCCGCTGATCACCCCGCTCGCGACGAGGTCGGCGATCAGTCGGTCGTACTCCGCGGCGGACTCCACTGGCGCCGCGGGCCCGGTGGTGGGCCAGCGGCTCCAGACCAGTGACCGCATGCTGGCGTACCCCGTGTCGGTGCCGTCGGCCCAGAACGGCGAGCTCGCGCTCAGCGCCAGGAAGATCGGCAGGTACGGGACCACCCGGTTCGCGATGCGCACGGCCTCGTCGCGGTCCACCACGTCGACGTGCACCTGGGTGCCGCAGATCAGTTGCTCGCGGGCAAGGAGCTGATAGTCGGCCAGCATCCGCCGGTATCTCGGTGTCTCGGTGACGGCCATCTCGGCGGGCACCGAGAGGGGCACCGCCCCCGCGGCGACCACCCCGACACCGAGTTCCGCGGCGGTGTCGACGAGGACCCGACGCCGATGGGTCAGGTCGGCGCGTAGATCGGCCAGATGCAGGAAGACGCCGCTGTTGACCTCGACGACGCAGCGCTGCAGTTCCTCGACGTACACGTCGCCGGGCAGTTGCTCGAGCAGTTCCGGCGCACGCGTGACGAGCCGCCTGGTCTCGGCGTCGATGAGGTGGAACTCCTCCTCGACACCGAGCTTGCGCCCGCTCATCCAGGGTCCTCCCTGTCCGTCGGCCAGTGCTCCGGGAATGCGCAACCTCCGCATACGACCGACTCGTCGATGCTTACCCCGGCCGCCAGGATTTCAACCGGGCGCCCGAATCAGTGTTCGCACCATCGGCCCCGCCGAGACACACCTTGCGGCGTTCGTTGGCATGTTGATATCCGCCCGCAACCTTGCACAGTGGGGACGAACGGCGCTACCGCGACTCTGCGCAGCAGTTGGGGTCGAGCACGAGCCGCAGGGCGTCCAGTGATTCACCGCGCACCCGGTAGTAGACGTTCATGCCCCGGCGAGTGGACTCGACCATGCCGGCTTTCCGGAGCTGGCCCAGATGATGGCTGACGGTGGACTCCGCGAGCCCGACGCCGACGGCGAGATCGCACGTGCAGACCTCACCGGCATCCGCGGTGAGCAGGAGTGACACGAGCTTGATCCGGACCGGATCCGCGAGCGCCTTCAATCGGAGCGCGACCTGCAGCGCCTCGTCGTCGCCCATGGGAGCGGCAGACACCGGCGCGCAGCAGATCGGCGCACTGACGTCGAGGACCGGCAGGGCTTTCGGCATGACGACGATCCTACGCAGCCCCTTGACTTATGTCGAAGAGGTGGGCAACCTGTAGAGGTAGGCAATTCGACATATATCGCATAGGTGGGAACCGTCATGTCACGCGCTCAACTCGCCCTCAACGTCGACGACCTCGAAGAGGCGGTCACGTTCTACTCGAAACTGTTCGGCACCCGGCCCGCCAAACTGAAGCCCGGATACGCGAACTTCGCGATCGCGGAACCGCCGCTCAAGCTGGTCCTGCTCGAAAACCCGGGCAAGGGCGGCACGATCAACCACCTCGGCGTGGAGGTCGAATCGTCGGAGAAGGTCCACGCGGAGATCGCGCGGCTCACCGACGAGGGCCTGTTCACCGACGAGGAGATCGGCACCACCTGCTGCTTCGCCACGCAGGACAAGGTGTGGGTCACCGGGCCGGCCGGCGAGAAGTGGGAGGTCTACACCGTGCTCGCCGACTCGGAGACCTTCGGTGCCAGCCCGCAACATCTGGGCGGCCCACGGGAAGCCCAGGGCGACGTGTGCTGCGGAACGGATACAGAGAACGAATCCTCCTGCTGCTGAGCACTCTCCTCCGCCCATTCTCACCCGCACCGTTCGATATAGAGATATCGCCAAATGTGAATACATTCCTATATCGAGTGGTGCGGGACACATTCTCTTGCCATCGATCGCCGAATTCCGGAAGCTGTTCGAGGGATTTCCCCATTCACCACCGATACATAGGAGATCACTGATGGGTTCCGCCGAGTTCATTCCCTACCTCGACTTCATCGCCGACTTCGCCGGCGCTGCTGCCGACCTGTTCGGCGCGTTGAGCTTCTTCTCCGGATCCGCGGAATCTGCCGGCCAACTGCTCGGCTAGGCGATTACTCAACCGGGCCGGGGTGCCACTGCGACTTCATCGAGCCCGCAGTGCCACCCCGGCCCGGCCGCGTTCGACCTGCGACCGCACCGATCGAATGCGAGTACCGAATGAAGATTCGAAATTCCCACCTGGTGCGGCGCAGAGGAAAGGTCTTCGCAATCGATAAAAGAGACCCCCGATGCAAAGCGCGCCAGCGGTAATAACCTTCAGTTGCCCATCCTCCGGCACGGCACCCACCGACTAGGGCAGGAGTTCGGCAATCAGCGCTTTCACCCGGACGAGGATTTCGTCACGGATGGGTCGGACGGTGGCCAACCCCTGCCCGGCCGGGTCGTCCAGCACCCAGTCGCGGTAGGACTTTCCAGGAAAGACCGGGCAGGTGTCGCCGCAGCCCATCGTGATCACGACGTCCGATGCCTGCACCGCGCCGACGTCGAGGATCTTCGGGGACTGCGCCGAGATGTCGATGCCGACCTCGGCCATCGCCTCGACGGCTGCAGGGTTGATCTGGTCGGCCGGTGCACTGCCGGCGGAGCGGACCTCGATCCGATTCCCCGCGAGGTGAGCCAGGAATCCGGCGGCCATCTGGGACCGGCCGGCGTTGTGCACGCAGACGAACAGCACGCTGGGCACGGTCATCTGTTCAGGCCTCCTTCGACGACGCCTGCGCGAACGCGGGGCGCGCGAACCGCTTACGCAACGCCAGGGAGACGTAGACGAGTCCGACGAGCACTGGAACCTCGATCAGCGGGCCCACGACGCCGGCGAGCGCCTGACCGGAGGTGGCGCCGTAGGTGGCGATGGCCACGGCGATGGCGAGTTCGAAGTTGTTGCCCGCCGCGGTGAACGCGAGCGTGGTGGTGCGTTCGTAGCCCAGTCCGGCGACCGCGCCGAGCAGGTAGCCGCCACCCCACATGATCGCGAAGTACGCCAGCAGCGGGATCGCGATCCGCACCACGTCCATTGGCTGCGAGGTGATCTGCTCGCCCTGCAGCGCGAAGAGGATCACGATCGTGAACAGCAACCCGTAGAGCGCCCACGGACCGATTCGCGGCAGGAAGACCGACTCGTACCACGCTCGGCCCCTGGACTTCTCACCGAAGTATCGAGTGAGGAACCCGGCCAGAAGTGGGATTCCGAGGAAGATCAGAACGGATTTCGCGATCTGCCACGGCGAGGTGTCGATCGTGGTCTGCTCCAAGCCGAGCCAGCCGGGCAGCACCGACAGGTAGAACCAGCCGAGCACCGCGAACATGATCACCTGGAACACCGAGTTGAGCGCCACGAGTACCGCGGCTGCCTCCCGGTCGCCACACGCAAGGTCGTTCCAGATGATCACCATGGCGATACAGCGGGCGAGGCCCACGATGATGAGGCCGGTCCGATATTCCGGCAGGTCGGGCAGGAAGATCCATGCGAGCGCGAACATCAGCGCCGGACCGAGAACCCAGTTGAGCAGCAGCGATCCGAGCAGCAACCGCCGGTCACCCGTGACGGTGTCGAGGCGGTCGTAGCGGACCTTCGCCAGTACCGGGTACATCATGATCAGCAGGCCGAGGGCGATCGGCAGCGAGATGCCGTCGAGTTCCACCGACGACAGCGCATCGCCCAGGCCGGGCACCGTCCGCCCCAGCAGCAGGCCTACGACCATCGCGACGCCGATCCACACCGGCAGGAACCGATCGAGCGTCGAGAGCTTGCCGACCACCGCGGTCCGGTTGCTCGTGTCGGTCACCGGACGATCTCCACGACCGGCGGGCAGGCCGAGCCGGCGACGCCACCCCATTCCGCGGACAGCACCGTCGAAAGCTGCTCCAGGGCCGACGGAATCACGCGGTAGTACACCCAGGTTCCGCGCCGCTCCGAGTCGAGCAGACCCGCCTCCCGGAGCACCTTCAGGTGGTGGGAGATCGTCGGCTGGGACAGGTCGAACGCGGGCGAGATGTCGCAGACACAGCTCTCGCCGCCCTCGTGGGCGGCGATCAGACTCAGCATCCGCAGACGTACCGGATCGCCGAGCGCCTTGAACATCCGAGCGAGATCGTTCGCCCGGTCCTCCGCCAGCGGCCGGACCCCGAGCGGGGCGCAGCACGTCCCCACGGGCTCTTGATTCGACATGTATCTATATTGACACTGATCGAATCACCGCTCCCGACCGGGGTGCCGTCCGTAGGGTCACTCGGCGACGGTGCGGAAACCGAGCATCATGTCGTGGTCCTCGTGGTCGAGCATGTGGCAGTGCCAGACGTACCCCTGCAACGGGCCGGACGCGGCCGGTGCCGCATCGTGCCCGGCGTGGGCGGGCGTGCCGTGGCCGCCGTGCTGCGGCGGCACCGGAGCCGCGAGCTCGCCGACACCGAAGGTCGCGTCGGGGTCGAATCCCAGCCGGCCGGCGGTGGGGAACACCGCGACGATCCGGGTGACGGTTCCCGGATTCGCGACGACGGTGTCCTTGGGACCGGCCTCCCACGGTTCCGGCGGAATCAGCGGTCCGGTGACGAACGCGTCGACGGGCGGGGCCCACTTGGTCCCGACCGGTGGTGCCGGGTTCTCCCGGGTGTACCGCGCCACGTCGAAGTCCTGCCGCCCGAGAACCCGGAAGTTGACCAGGTGCAGATGAATCGGATGCGGCTCGGGTGTGACGTTGACGATGTCCCATTGCTCGACCGCACCCTGCCGCGGCATCTCGATGTCGGCGTCACCGAAGCGAAGGTTGTTGAGCGACATCAGCACACTGCCGGTCGACGGATCGGGCAGTTGCATGACGGTGACGGTCCGCTGCACCTGTGGCGCCGGGACCGGCTCGAGGTCCGAAGGCTGTCCGGCCCCGCCGCGCAGGGTTTCCGGGACGGCCGCGGTGAATCCGCGCCCGTCGGCCATGCGGAATCGGCAGAACAACGGCATGGCCCGCGCCCCGCGCTGCGACGCCGCCAGCGGCGGCGGTTCGTCGTTGCACAACTCCACGGTGCCGCCGGGCTCCACCGCGCCGAAATCGACGAGCAGGTCGGCGCGCTCACCGGGCGCGAGGCGTATCCGGGTCGTGGGTACCGGAGCGGCGAGCATGCCGCTCTCCATGCCCAAGACCCAGAACCGCATCCGGTTGCCGAAGAAGAGGTTCCACACGCTGAACGACGCCGCGTTGACCAGGCGCAGCCGGTACATTCCCCGCGCCACCTCGAGTTCGGGCCAGATCTTGCCGTTCACGACGCCGACGTCGCCCGGGGTGCCGCCGTCCCAGCGTCCCTGCGGCACCACCGGCGTCGCTCGGATGCTCTGCCGTCCGTCGGCGGTGAAGATCTTCTCCTGCAGAACCAGCGGCAGCTCGAACTCGCCGGACGGCAATCCCCACGCGTTGGAGGTTGTGCCCGTGTCGAATTCGTCGCGCAGCAGGAACATGCCGGCCAGCCCCGCGTACACGTTGAGTCGGGTGATACCCATCGCGTGGTCGTGATACCAGAGCTGGGTGGCCTCGTGCCCGTTCGGATAGTGGTGCACGTGCCCTTGCCCGGGACGCTGCAGGAACGCTGGATGACCGTCGTGTTCGGGCGGCGTGACGGCCCCGTGGAGGTGCATCGACGTCGGCACCGACGTCCGGTCCTGCTCGGTGACGCCGTGCAGTGTCGTGTCGAAGTCCGCCGCCAGCGGGTGCACGCCGATCTCGTTGCGGTAGGCGACGGTCATCGCGTCTCCGGCATGTGCCTCGACGGTGGGGCCGAGGTAGTCCATTCCCCCGTACGCGAGAGCCGGGGACGGTGCGAGGTCGCGGTGGAACCGGTGGCTGGTACTCGCGGCCCGCAGCTCGAGTTGCGAGCCGGTGAGCACCGGGAGCCGGGGTAGCGGATCGACGAACGGTTCGAGCTCGGGCGATGCGAACAGCAGCGGACGCGCGGGATCGATGTTGCCGAGATCGCCGAGATCCTGGGCGCGCACCGCGGCCATTCCCGCAGCACCGGCCCCGATCGCCCCGGCCGTCCACACCAGTCCTCGATTGAACGCGCGTCGCGAGATCCGTCCGCTCATGTCACGTCACACTCCCCCGTGGTCGCCCTGCCGGAGCACGCCCGCCCGACGGTACGCCGGAACCGACTGCCGCCCTGGCGCTTTGCGTGGATCAACCGGGATCGACCGGCGGATTTCCGGCGACCCGGGCGAATCGCCCCGCGAAAGGTTTTCACTGCGCGGGAGGTGATGTGGTGCTCGGTGGAGATTCACGACAGGCTGGTGACCCGGATGACATTCGCGACCAACAGAGGCGGACGATGACTACTGAGATCAGTTACGAGGACTCCAAGCGGGAACTGCACACCGATCAGGGTGTGCTCCGGTACCACCAGGCCGGCGACGGTCCTCCGCTGCTGCTGCTGCACGGTTCCGGTCCCGGCGTCACCGGTTGGCGCAACTACCGCGGCGTCCTCGCCGACTTCGCGGAGCACTTCACCTGCTACGTGCTCGAGTTCCCCGGCTTCGGCGTCTCCGACCCGTGCGACGGCCACCCGATGGTCGAGGCCGTGGGTGCCGTGCCGGTCTTCCTCGACGGGCTCGGCCTCGACACCGTCGACATCATCGGCAACTCGATGGGCGGCGGTGTCGGCGCGAACATCGCGATCTCCCACCCCGAGCGGGTGAACAAGCTCGTCTCGATCGGCGGCATCGGCAAGAACGTCGTGTCCCCCTTCCCCGGTGAGGGCATCAAGCTGCTCACCGAGTTCACGGACAATCCCTCCCGCGAGAGTCTGATCCGCTGGCTGCACTCGATGGTCTACAACCCGGCCGTGGTGACCGAGCAGCTCATCGAGGAACGCTGGGCGCTCGCGACCGAGCCCAAGACCCTCGAGATCGCCCGCCGCATGTACAGCAGCAACGCGATGAAGGCGATGGCCGCCGCGGCCGCGCAGGCCGACATCACCCCGTACTGGGCGAAGCTCGGCAAGATCAAGGCCCCGACCCTCATCACGTGGGGACGCGACGACCGCGTCAGCCCCGTCGACATGGGTCTGCTGCCGATGCGCGACATCCCCAACGCCGAGTTCCACGTGTTCCCGAACTGCGGGCACTGGACCATGATCGAGGCCCGCGACGCCTGGCTGGCGTCGGTGCTCTCCTTCCTGTTGCGCGACCGCACGTAATCGACAGCCGTCTCCGCGGGTCACCGATCGTCGGGTGACCCGCGGGGAAGGCGAACGGTCATGGTCGGGCGATTCTTCACCAGCAGCCACACCGGCAGCACGGCGAGGCACAGGATCGGCAGGACCGTCACCGAGCCGACCATCGCCACCGGGACGAAGATCCCGAGCCAGCAACTACGCACCGCGACCACGATCGCGCCGAGTACCCCGCACGCGATCGCGGGCGGCACCGGCACCCCCGGAACGAGCGCGTGCCCGATCATTCCCGCGGTCACGCCGACGGCTGCCGACGCGATGACGCGTCCTCCGCGGAACCCGCTGGAGGCAGCTACCGCGAAGGCCGCGAGACTGCACCCGCCGAGCACGAGCAGCCGGGGAACGGACGTCTCCGGCGCCGACGCCACGACGTCGCGCATCGTCCCGATGTCCCGGAACATCGACTCCCGGCCTCCGAGCGCCCCGAGCAGACCGAGCACGACGCCGCCCAGCCCCGTCATCAGGACCGGGTTCCGAAGGCGGTGGAACGACGCGTGCAGAATGCGGTAGGCGTACACCGCTCCGAGCACTGTCACGGCGGTGACCGTCGCTATCGCGACCCCGCCGAGCACGGCCCACACCGTCACCGTCGCGTAGCCCGGCAGGTCGAGCGCGAGGACGGGCCGGTCGAGGACCGCCATCGTCACGGCCCCCGCCCCGGCCGCGACCAGCGGTGCGAGGATCGCGTCCCACAGGTTGCCCTGTACGCGCCGCCCGGTGAGTTCCAGGTACGCCAGGGGGGCCGCGACGGGGGTACCGAACTGCACGCCGATCGTCGCGGCGGTCGCCAGCGCCGCGACCCGGTCCGACGCGATCGCGGGCCCCACCCGAGCCACCACCCACACGGAGAGGGCGGCGTTGACCGAGATGAGGACGTTCTCGGGGCTGAGACCGACGCCGGCACCGAGCGCGACGACCAGCGCGAGCAGCAGGCTCGGCAGCACCCGCAGCGGGATCGGCGGTCCGATCAGACCCGCGGTCGCCGAGTCTCGGCCGGCGTGCCCGGGCACCAGCCACACGACCAGGCCGACGGTGATGCCGGCGACCGTCAGCACGATCGCGATCCACCAGCGGGCATCGCCGGCGAACCCCAGCGCGCTCGGGAGTGTCTCGTAGAGGAAGTCCGCGACCGCGCGCGCGACGGCGAGGACGGCGACAGGCATCGCGGTCGCCCCGACTCCGACGAACAGGGCGAGCATCGCCTCGCGCGCGATCACGCGGGCGTCCGGGCGTTCCTGGTCGCGCTCCTCGTCCTGCAACGGCGCCTCCGACGACTCGGGATCGGGCGCCTCGTCACCGTACTGCGCCGACGTGGCACCCGGTGCGTCATCCGATTCGCCTGCCCACCAGCCACGCCCGGTTCGCCTACGCTGTCGGAATCCGTCGGGTGGCGACCGCCTCCCCGGCGCTGCTCGTTCCGAAGGGGATGCCGTGCGGTCGTCGAGGTTCAATGTCGCGCTGGCTCGGGAGGCGCTCGCCGCCCGGTCCGAATCCGCACAGGGCTGGTTGCGCGGCACCGCTCCGGGACGGACGGTTCAGCGCATGCTGTCGGGCTTCGTCGACATCGAATGGGCGGACCGGTCCATGACGCTCGCGGCCCAATCGTTCACGTCGGTGCTGCCGGTGGTGATCGTGGCCTCGACGATCGGCAGCCACGACACGTTCACGAAGGGCTTCTTCGACCAGTTCGGCATCGACATGGACAGCGTCGACGTGAGCACCGACGGCCTCGGCGTCGACGAACCCTCGTTCGCGGCTTTCGGGATCGTCGGTCTGTTGATGGTGCTGCTCGGCGGGACGTCCTTCGCCCGCGCCCTCGGCCGGATGTACGGGCGGGTGTGGCACGTGCCGACGCTGAAGTTCGCGAGCTGGTGGCGGTGGATCGCGGTGCTGCTGTCTGTGGCGTCGTGCGCCGCGCTGATCGGTGCCACACGGGTGCTCCTCGGAGTTCCGTACCTGGGCAGTTCCCTGGTCCTGGTCGCCCAGTTCGCGGTCTGGGCGGGGCTGTGGACCCTGGTGCCGTATCTGCTCACCGAGCGTCGCCTGTCGGCGCGCGTCCTGTGGTCGACCGGATTGATCACCGCGGCGGGTCTGACTGTGCTGCGGATCGGCGGCAACGTCGTCCTGCCGCGGACGGTCGCGACCGCCGAATCCAAGTTCGGGGATCTCGGCCTGGTCTTCACCGCGATCGGGTGGATGTTCGTCGCGTGCGGCATCGTGGTCGGCGCCTCGGTGATCACGAAGGCACTGGCCCTCGACGAGGGACCGGTCGGGCGTTACCTGCGCGGTCCGGGGGAACCACTCACAGAGACTTCCATGATTCGCTGAAGGAAGACGCCAGCTTCCGCGGGTTACCTGTCGGATGTGAGTTCCACCTTCACTCCTCCTCCGGTCCGCGCCGTCGACCTCGATGCCGTCGCGGCCGCCGCCTGCGCCGGGCACGACGACGCGATGGCGGAGCTGATGGCTCGTGTGCGGCCGATGGTGTTGCGCTTCTGCAGGTCGAGGCTGCGCGGGTCGCGCTGCCTGTCGGCCGAGGACGTCACCCAGGAGGTGTGCATCGCCGTGATGCGTGCACTCCCGGGCTACGAGGACCGCGGCAGATTCACGGCGTTCGTGTTCGGGATCGCCTCGCACAAGATCGTCGATGCGTTACGCGCGTTCGGTCGCGACAAATCGGTTCCGGTCGATATCGTTCCGGAGGTCCCCGTGGAGTTCGATACGCCCGAGGAGCACGCAATGCGGGCCCACGACACGCAACATGCGTGGTCGCTGATCGATGTCCTCACCGCGCGCGAACGCACCATCCTCCGCCTGCGCATCGTCGAGCATCAGAGCGCGGCCGAGACCGCGCGCGTGCTGAACACGACGGCGGGCGCCGTCCGAGTGGCGCAGCACCGGGCGCTGAACCGGCTACGCGCCCAGCTCGCCTCGCGGTGAGGCGCGAAACCCGAAGCGTGGCAAAGAGCGATCACCCGTCCAGCTCATACCGTTACAGCATCGTTACCGCGGCGACTGACCGCTCGGTTTGCCCTGTTCGCAGCGCTGTCCGCGCGCCTCCGACCTCCGGCCGCGCCTCGATCCCTCGACCGATTCGCCCCGTTCGACCGACTTTGCTGTTGCAGCCCCGTCCCACTGCGTCAATGGTGGAGGGGTGATCTTGGTCTTCGGACTGCGACAGCCTCGATCACGTTCCGATGGTTCACATTTGGAAGGGGATGAACATGCAGTTGCGTAATCGGAAGACTCTCGGTCACGCGTTCGGCGGGGCTGCGATCGTCGCCGCGGCAGCGCTCGCGGCACCCGCCCTGGCCTCGGCCGAACCGGTCGAGCTGGCCAGCCCGACGGTGACGACCGGCGTCGACGGCAACACGCTTTCGGTCACCGTGGCGAACACCAACGAAGATCCCACCACCAGCTGCGGCGCCTTCGCCCTCGACGCCACCAAGCTTCCTGCGCTGCAAGCGGATCCGAGCAAGATCACGGAACCGGGCTTCCTGGCGTGGCAGACGGATGTGGCCGAGCGGGTCGGCGCGGGCGCCGAGGACACGTTCACGACCGATCTCCAGGACGGCGTGTACGCGGTTGTGGGCGAGTGCATCTCGCTGACCAACCCGGAACTGCCCGCCGTGGGCGACCCGCAGATCGTGCCCGTCGGCGGCCTGCTCGGCAGCGTCGACCTCGGCAGCCTGCAGGGCCTGCTGCCGGCCGACCTCGACCTGGGTAGCCTCCAGGATCTGCTCCCCGCCGATCTCGGCGATCTGCTCGCGGGTCTGCCCCTCGGCTCCACGGCCCCGGCTCAGTAACGCAGCCTTTCGCGCTTCCCTGGGCGGCGCCGACACCCGATCGGGTGTCGGCGCCTTTTCCCTCCCCAGGGAGTCCGGTGGTCAGCTGCCGAATGCGAATCCGGAGAAGACGCTCTGGAAGGAGCCCGTGTACTGCGGCACGAGCTGGAAGTCGACACGATTCGCATCGCCCAGATCCAGATCGACCGAGCGGGTCGGGTCGTCGGCCCCGCAGCCGGCCGGCGCGACCACCTCGACGGTGTAATCCGTCTTCGCCTCGAGCCACTGGAAGAAGTAGAAGCCGAAGTCGTCGGTCTCGGTCGTCGCGAGAAGGCCGCTGTCGTCGCTCACGTTCACCGTCACTCCGGGCGCGCCCACTCCCTCGGGCTGCGGGCACCCTGTCACGGCTCCGGTGATGTCGTGAACTGTGGTGACACGGAAATCGACGTCGTAGGCCGGTCCGTTGGTGGTGTCCACCGCCCGGGTTCCGGGGAAGGCACCGCAGCCCGCACCGATGTACGGCTTGACGACATAGTTGCCGGGCGCCCGGTCGACGAAGGCATAGTCCCCTTCGGCGTCGGTGGTCACCGAATCGAGTCGGCCCGAGTCGTCCCACAGCTCGACCCAGATGCCTCCGGCGTTCCCCATCGGGTCACAGGTGTTGACCAACGTTCCCGCGACCGAGTCGTCCGACCGCGCCGACGCGATTCCCGGAAGAGCCGCAACCAGGCCCACGCCGAGCGCGAGGGAGGCCAGAGCGATGCGCTTCATGTTCACTGTTCTCGATTCGATCGAAACGATGCCACCCACGGTGACAAGCGCGTCCCCGTCGTTCGCGCCGCTGCGAAAGTTTGCACGGGTCACGACTGTCGGGTCAACGGGATCCGGCCAAGAGAGGCAATGATTTTCGATCCCACCCAAACTCTCGAACCGGACAGATTTCACCCTCCGATTTCACCCGTCGGCAACGTTCGGTTCGGTCCGGCCACGATTCTCCCCGAGCCCGCCCGCGAACCACGGCTCCCGGCATAGCCTGAACAGCACGGCACATCCGGTTCGAGATCCGTAAGGAGCACTCGATGAGCCACTCGACGAGCACGGAATCGACGGTTCGCGTCACTCGCACGGCAGTCAACTGGAAACGACTCTGGGCGGGCGGGGTCGCGACTGCGATCGTCGCGGCGCTGGCCGGAGTGGTGGGGGTGCTGGCCGTACACGGCCCCATCGATACCCCTGTGATCTCGCCGCCGCACACGCCGTGGGACTCACAGGTCACCACGGTGGCGGTCTACGCCGCGATCGCGGCCCTGATCGCCACCGGACTGCTGCACCTGCTGGTGATCTCGACGCCACGCGCCTCCACCTTCTTCACGTGGATCGGCATCCTGGCGACAGCCGCCTTCGCGTTGTGGCCGTTCAGCGTCGACGCCACCACCAAGTCGCAGATCGCGAGCGGTGCCATCTACCTCGTGGTCGGCATCGCGATCGTGTCGCTGCTGTCGGGGGTCGCGGCGTCCGCGCAGAGCACGTTCACCGCGCGGCCCTGACCGGGACGGCAACCTGCGCCCCGCGACGGGCGGGGGATCGACTGATCGTCGGGACTAAGTCCCGATCCGGGCCGTCGCCTTGACCTCCACCAAGATGCCCGGCATCCCGAGGGCCGTGACGCCCACCGCGGTCCAGGCGGGTCGGGCACCGTTCTGGAAGCGTGTCTTCGCCGCCATGAACTCCGTCATGTGTTGGGGGAAGTCCACGTGGAAACTCGTGAGTTCCACCAGATCCGACGGCCGGGCGCCGTGTTCGGCGAGCAGCTTCGCGAGCGTCGCGAACGCGAGGTCGTACTGCCGCTCCGGATCGGCCGGCGCACTGCCGTCCGCCTCGAGTCCGACCTGGCCGGAGCAGAACAGCAGGTCTCCGCTGCGCACGGCGTTCGAATAGCCGTACTCTTCTTCCCAATTCGTCGACATGTCGTGTTCCTTTCGTTTCGAGGTCAGCGCAGGATTCGAGGTCAGCGCAGGTAGCCGTGGTGTGCCACCGGTTCGGCCGCGCCGCCCCGGAAGGCCCCGTCCAGGCCGCGGAGCAGGATGTTCCGCAACTCCCGCGGGTCGATCACGTCGTCGTAGAACAGCGTTTGCGCCAACGCCCACGGCCCCGACGCCTCGTTCTCGACGAGAGCCCGGCGGGTGTCGTCGTCCTCCTTCGCGGTGCGTCCACCGACGTCGGCGGGGATGCCGCCGAGCGTGACCGCGGGGAAGGCGAGCGTCATCGTCTGGTTGTCGTAGGGATTCGCGCCCATCACCGAACTGCCGAACCCGAACGCCTTGCGTACCGTCACGTGGAACTTCGGTGTCCGCAACCGGTGCTGCGCGGCGAACATGCGAGCACTCGCCTTGAGGATCCCGGCCTTCTCGGATGCGCTGCCCGCCATCACACCCGGGTTGTCGGCGAGGAACAGCACCGGCAGGTGGAAGGCGCCCGCGAGTTGGAGGAAGGCCGCCGCCTTGTCCGCGGCCGCCACCGTCACCGCGCCCGCCGTCACCGTCGGCTGATTCGCGACGACCGCGACGGCATGTCCACCGATGCGCACCAGCGCGGTGATGATCGACGTCCCGTACGTCGGCTGGATCTCGGTGACGGTGCCCGCGTCCGCGACGGCCGCGAGCATCGCCCGCATGTCGTAGGGTCGCTTCTGGTTGACCGGGACCAGGTCGAGCAGTTCCGGTAGTGCCCGCTCCCCCACGTCGTGGTTGCCGCCGTCCGGCCCCACCCACGGTGGCCGCTGCCACGCGCTGCTCGGGAAATACGACAGGTACCGGCGGGCCAGCGCCAGCGCGGCGTCGTCGGACTCCGCGAGGTTGTGCGCCACACCCGACGTGTCGATCGCGACCCGCGGACCGCCGAGCGTCTGCTTGTCGATCTGCTCGCCGGTGGAAGCGGCGACCAGTGGCGGGCCCGCGGTGAACAGCGCGCCGTGCCCACCGACCATGATCACGAAATCCGAGAGCGGCGCAGCGAGCGCGCCGTGTCCGGCCGACGGACCCGTCACGATCGCCACGGTGGGCACCAGCCCCGACAGATCGGCCATCGCCTGAAGGTCGTTGGGCGCGGGACGGTTCCGCTCGAGCGCGTTGGTGGCGCGATGTCCGGCACCCTCGAGCATCATCACGAGCGGCGTCCGGTTGCGCAGCGCGAGCTGCGCGGCTCGAGTGCGCTTGGATGCGGCCGCGGTGCCGATCGACCCGCCGGCGACGGTGAAGTCCTCGGCGCCGACCATCACCGGCCGCCCGTCGATCGTCCCGGACCCGGCGACGAAGGCGTCCGCGGGAATCGCGGGATCACCTGTGAGCGGCCCCAACTCGACGAAGGATTCCGGATCCAGCAGACCGGCGAGACGGCTGCGGGCGTCGAGGCGCCCCGTCGCCCGGTACCGCGCGAGTTTGTCGGCGCCGCCCATCGCCCGGGCCGCCGCCCTCCGCTCGGCCAGTTGCTCGAGCAGCGGCGCCCAGTCGGCGCCGTTTCCCGCATTCACCCTCGACCCTCCTCGACACCGAGTGAGCCGGGTCACGTCGACGACCGGCGAGGTGAATGTACGAAGGAACGCGGGGGCCTGCAACAGACGCCCCCGCTCACCGGAAACGGCGGACGACCAACCCCCGAGGGGCTACGCCGGACGCCGCCGCGCGAGCGCACGCGGCGGCACTCACTGCGGCAGCGGGTCCCGCACGGCGTCGGCCTCCGCGTGGTGCAGGCGGCCGGTGTCGGGGTCCACTTCGACGGCGTGCGACGGCAGTTCGTGGACCGCGACGACGAAATGCTGTTCGGGCGCCGGTCCCGCGCCGGCCCGGGACGACCGCGGCAACCCGGCGAGCGTCGCGGACACCCCGGCGGGCCGACGACGCGACGCACCGTCCGCGTTCGGCGCCGCAAGCACGTGCTCACCGTCCGCACCGGCGCGAGTCGACACCCGCAGATACCTTGGAGTGGTGGCCAATTCGTAGCGGAACGCCTTGAGCATCGACACACACGCGAGCACCATGACGATCGAGAACGGCACCGCGGTGGCGATCGAGGCGGTCTGCAGGGCGGTCAGCGATCCGGCGCCCCCGACCAGCAGCAGCACCGCGGCCGCGACGCCTTCCAGCACCGACCAGTACACGCGGGTCACCTTCGGGGTCTCGAGATCCCCACCGGTGGCGAGGATGTCGATGACCAGCGAGCCCGAGTCGGCGGACGTGACGAAGAAGAACACGACCACGGCGATCGCCAGCACACTGGTGATCGTCCCCAACGGCAAGCCGTCGAGGAGATGGAACAGCGTGGTGTTGGTGTCGACCGAGCCGTCGGCCGCGAGCATGTCGCCGTCGTTGCGCTGACGGAGGATCCCCGAGTCGCCGAACACCGTGAACCACAGGGACCCGATCAGTGTCGGCGCCAGCAGGACACCGAAGACGAACTCGCGGACGGTGCGGCCCCGCGAGATGCGGGCGATGAACATGCCGACGAACGGCGCCCAGCTCATCCACCAGCCCCAGTAGAAGATCGTCCAGGTTCCGGCCCACCCGTCGTCCGCGAACGGTGACGTGCGGAGCATCATCTTCGGGAAGGCCTGGGTGTAGCCGCCGAGGTTCTGCACCCACGACTGCAGCAGGAACAGCGTCGGACCGAGCAGCAGGACGAACAACGCCAGGCCGGCGGCGAGGACCATGTTGATGTTCGAGAGCCACCGCAGCCCCTTGGTCACGCCGGTGACGACCGAAAAGGTGGCAAGTCCGGTGACGAGCACGATGAGCCCGACGACGAACCAGTTGTCGGGATCGACCCAGCCCAGATACTCGAGGCCTGCCGAGATCTGCTGCACCCCGAAGCCCAGCGACGTCGCGACACCGAACAGGGTGCCCACGATCGCGATCGCGTCGATGGCGTGCCCGATCGGCCCCTCGACGCGCTTGCGTCCCAGCAGCGGCTCGAGCAGCCAGCGGATCGACAGCGGCCGCCCCTTGCGGTAAGTCATGTAGGCCAGGCCGAGGCCGACCACGACGTAGATCGCCCACGCGTGCAGACCCCAATGGAACAGCGTCAGTTCCATCGCCTGGTTGGCGGCCGCATCGGTGGAGCCGGGAACACGCCCCGCCTCGGGCGGATCGACATAGTGCGAGAGCGGTTCGGCGACCCCGTAGAAGACGAGACCGATTCCCATGCCGGCGCTGAACAGCATCGCGAACCACGACAGCATGCCGAACTCGGGCTTCTCGTCGTCGTCACCGAGCCGGATGTTGCCGATCCGGGAGAGCCCGCAGTAGAGGGCGAACAGTACGAATCCGGTCGCCGCCAGCACGTACCACCATCCGACGCCGTCGGTGATGGCGGTGTTCAGGCTGCCGAACGCGTCGCTCGCGGTGCCCGAGTAGACGACCGCGAAGGCGATCATCGCGAAAATCACCAGGGAGGCCGGCACGAACACCGGCTTCTTCAACCCTCGCCAGGCTTCTCGTATCGCTGCCACGTCGGTCCCTTCAGCGTGTGCGTCGAGCCGGGCCTGCACACGAGTCGGCGGCCTCGGCGAACTTTGTCACCGAGGCAAACACAGATGACGGCAAGGTGCTGGGCACCGGTCCCACGCGATCGTTCCGACCTGCGATTTCGTTCCACGTCAGTGACGATTCGAACAATCGTCGGCAAACCGAGAGCCGGATCGCGTCCCCGCCCGTCCGGGTGCCGAGACGCCGCGTGCGCGCACGCCCCGGACGGAAGGCCGGTGCGAGCGCGCACGCAGGAAGGGACCGGGCGAGCTAGACGAGCAGCTCGGCGATCTGAATAGTGTTGAGCGCAGCGCCCTTTCGCAGGTTGTCACCCGAGACGAACAGCGCCAGACCGCGGCCCTCGGGTGCACCCGGGTCCTGACGGATCCGGCCGACGAGGGACACGTCGCCGCCGGCGGCCGCGAGCGGGGTCGGCACGTCCACCAGCTCGACACCGGGGGCATCGGCGAGCAGTTCCTCGGCGCGCTCCACCGACAGCGGACGCTCGAACTCGGCGTTGATCGCCAGCGAGTGACCGGTGACGACCGGGACGCGCACGCACGTACCCGACACCAGCAGGTCCGGCAGGCCGAGGATCTTGCGGCTCTCGTTGCGGAGCTTCTGGTCCTCGTCGGTCTCGCCGCTACCGTCGTCGACGAGCGCACCGGCGAGCGGCACCACGTTGAACGCGATGGGGGCGACGTACTTGTCCGGCGCGGGGAAGTCGGCGGCCGCACCGGAGTGCACCAGCTTCTCGGCGTCGTCGGCGACGGCGCGCACCTGGCCGACGAGCTCCTCGACACCGGCGATGCCACTGCCCGACACCGCCTGGTAGCTGCTGACGATCAGGCGCTGCAGGCCGGCCTCGTCGTGCAGCACCTTGAGGACCGGCATCGCGGCCATCGTGGTGCAGTTCGGGTTGGCGATGATGCCCTTCGGCGGGTTCTGCAACGCTTCCGGGTTCACCTCGCTGACGACGAGGGGGACCTCGGGGTCCTTGCGCCACGCCGACGAGTTGTCGACGACGATCGCACCGGCCGAGGCGAAGCGCGGGGCCTGTGCCCGGGACAGCGCCGCACCGGCCGAGAACAGCGCGATGTCGATGCCCTTCAGATCCTCGTCGGACGTCGCGGCGACGTCCTCGACCACGATCTCCTCGCCGCGGAACGGCAGCTTTTTACCGGCCGAACGAGCGGAGGCGAAGAACCGGACCTTGTCGGCCGGGAAGTTCCGCTCCTCGAGCAGGGTGCGCATGACGATGCCGACCTGCCCGGTGGCACCGACGACAGCAATGGTGGTCATTCGAATTACCGTCCCGTTCCTGCGTGTACGACGGCCGCTTCCTCGCCGCCGAGGTCGAAAGCTGCGTGGATGGCGCGCACGGCGTCGTCCAGATCGGTGTCCTTGACCAGCACCGAGATGCGGATCTCCGACGTCGAGATGAGGTCGATGTTGACGTCCGCCTCGGCGAGGGCCTCGCAGAACTTGGCGGTGACGCCCGGGTGGCTCTTCATTCCGGCGCCGACGAGCGACACCTTGCCGATGAGGTCGTCGAACAGGATCTGCGTGAAATCGATCTCCGACTGCAGGGCCGTCAGCTTCTCCACGGCGCGCGGGCCGTCCGCCTTGGGCAGCGTGAAGGTGATGTCGGTCTTGCCGGTCTCGACCTTGGAGATGTTCTGCAGAACCATGTCGATGTTGATCTCGGCCTCGGCGATGGCGCGGAAGACCTTGGCGGCGTGACCCGGCGTATCGGGCAGGCCGACGACGGTGACCTTGGCCTCGCCGCGGTCGTGTGCGACACCGGTGATCAGGGCTTCTTCCACGGGGATGTCCTCCATCGATCCGGACACGATCGTTCCGGGCTTGGTCGTGTATGACGAGCGGACGTGCACGGGCACGTTGTAGCGGCGGGCGTACTCGACGCAGCGCAGCATGAGCACCTTGGCGCCGCAGGCGGCCATCTCGAGCATCTCCTCGAAGGAGACGGTGTCGAGGCGCTGGGCGTCGGGGACGATGCGCGGGTCGGCGGTGAAGACACCGTCGACGTCGGTGTAGATCTCGCAGACGTCGGCCTTCAGCGCCGCGGCCAACGCGACGGCGGTGGTGTCCGAACCACCACGGCCGAGGGTGGTGACGTCCTTGCTGTCCTGGCTGACGCCCTGGAATCCGGCGACCAGCACGATCGAACCCTCGTCGAGCGCGGCACGGACACGGCCCGGCGTGACGTCGATGATCTTGGCGTTGCCGTGGCTGCCGGTCGTGATGACGCCGGCCTGCGAGCCGGTGAAGGACCGGGCCTGCGCGCCGAGCGAGTGGATCGCCATCGCGACGAGTGCGTTCGAGATGCGCTCACCCGACGTGAGCAGCATGTCCATCTCGCGAGCCGGCGGCACCGGGCACACCTGCTGCGCCAGATCGAGCAGCTCGTCGGTGGTGTCGCCCATCGCCGAGACGACCACGACGACGTCGTTGCCCGCCTTCTTGGTCTCGACGATCCGTTCAGCGACGCGTCGGATGCGCTCGGCGCTCGCGACCGAGGATCCCCCGTACTTCTGGACGACGAGAGCCACGCGTGTGTACCTCCGGTTAGATGGATTGATGCAGTCCAGTTGTCGAGCTTACCGAGGGGTGTCCGGGTCAGTGCAGGGCGTCCTCACCGAGCGTTCGCACGACGACTGCCGCGGACAGGTGGCAGCATCGCCGCCGTGGACATCACCCGCCGCTTGACCACGCGCCCCACCGAGGAGCGCGCATCCGTCTCACCTCTCGAGCTCTTCTTCGACCTGGTGTTCGTCTTCGCGATCACCAGAGTCACCGATCTCATGGCCGACGATCCCACAGGCATCAACCTCCTGCACGGCATCCTGGTGATGGCGGTCCTGTGGTGGAGCTGGGTCGGCTACTCCTGGGTGGCCAATCTCGTGCGTGCCGACGAGGGCGTCGTCCGGCTGGTCATGCTCGCGGCGATGTCGGCGGTGTTCGTCGTCGCGCTCACCATTCCGGAGGCCTTCGACGACCTGCCCGGCGGACTCGACGGCCCGATGGTCTTCGCGCTCGGCTACTTCGCGGTCCGACTGCTGCACATCCTGGTGTTCCTGGTGATCAGCAAGGACGATGCGCAGCTGCGCGGGCAGGTCAAACGGTTCGTGCCGTCGATGCTGACCGGCACGACGTTCCTGCTGATCGCGTCGCAGGTCACGGGACCGTGGCAGACGGTGTTGTGGTTCCTCGCGCTGGCCGGCGACTATTTGGGCACGCTCGTCGGCGGGCTCGACTGGCGGCTGCGTTCGGTGAGCCACTTCGCGGAACGCCACGGCCTGTTCGTCATCATCGCGCTGGGCGAGTCGATCGTCTCGATCGGCATCGGCGTGGCGACCCTGCCGATCACCTGGGCGATCATCGTCGCGTCACTGCTCGGGCTCGCGGTGTCGTCACTGCTGTGGTGGGCGTACTTCGACGTGACGTCGCTGATGGTCGAGCACGCGTTCGAGGAGGCTCGAGGCCGGCGCCGCATCCAGATCGCGCAGCGTTGCTACAGCTACGCCCACCTGCCGATGGTGATCGGCGTCGTGATGCTCTCCCTCGGGCTCAAGAAGATCCTCTACTACGTCGGCGACGGCAACCACCACCGGCTCACCGACCCGCTGCAGGGCTGGCCGCTCGTGGCCCTGTTCGGCGGTGCAGCGCTGTACCTCGCGGCGCTGGTCGTCTTCAAGCTGTACGGGGTGGGCGCGTTCAGCGTTCCGCGGACCGTCACCGTCGTCGTCCTGGTGGCGCTGATCCCGGTGGTGTGGCACCTACCGGCCCTCGTCACGCTCGGCATCCTCACCGCGGTGCTGCTACTCCTCATCGCCTACGAGACGCGCGCGTTCGCGGAGGGTCGACGCACCATCCGAGCCTGAGCGTCAGATCAGGGCCACCACGTTCCGCACCACGAACAACGCGCCGAAACCGAAGAAGACAGTGAGCGTGAGCGGCCGCTCGTGCGTGATCATCCACTCCTTGACCGCGGAGAGCGCGCTCTTCGCACGGTCTCCGAACGCCAGGTAGACGCCGACCGGGACGAGGAAGTCGAGGCCCGCCGCGAGGAGTAGAAAGTAGAAGCACCGTCCCGAAAACCGCCGTCCCAGGCGTGGTGTCGGCGACGGCGATCACGGTCGTTCCGGAGATCATGATCGCCAGATTCGGGTTCACGATCGACAGGGCGGCGCCCATGATGAACGCTCCGCGCGGCTTCGCGTTGGAGAGTTGCTGCATCCATTCCGGCCCGATGTCCGACGGCGACCGTCGCCGGACCAGTTGTCCCACACCGAAGGCGACGAAGATCAGACCGACGCCAGACCCGCCCAGTGACTGACGTCTCCGGAGCGCGACGTGTCGTGGGTCGCGCCCCCGAGCAATGCCGCGCCGCCGATCGCGGTGTACGCGACCACTGTCGTTCTGAGGTTCCGTGGGCCGTCGCACCCCTCGTGCCACCGCGACGGTTTCCAGGAACGCCATCACCGAGATCGCCAGCGCCCCCGGCAGGAGATCCACGACATCGTGCAGTGAGGGTACCCCAGGAAGCGGGATCCCTTGTGGAACTTCGGCAATGAGCGCGACACCTCGATCACGGAGGCCAGTGAAAGCGATCAGCGCGATACCGGCCGCCACCACGATGAGCGGACCCGGAACACGCGGCACCAGCCGCCCCATCGCGAGCAGCGCCGCGACGGACACGATCGACAGCACCACCGTCGCACCGTTGGCGTCGCCGACCTGCCGCAGCACCCCGTTCAGCACGTGGAAGAAGCCGGTGGCATCCGGATCACCGGGTACCCCGAGCAGTTTCGGCAGCTGACTCGCCGCGACGGTCGACCCGACTCCGGCCTTGATTCCGGACATCGTTGCCTCGCTGATGTTCTCGATGATCGCGCCCAGTCGCAGCACGCGAGCTGCGACTGAGGATCAGACCGACCATCAGCGTCAGCGTCATCAGGGCGGCACCAAGCAGGTGTAGAGGCCGATCTGCACCGGCATGTCGGCGATCGTCGCGTACGCCATGGCCTGCGGGATCACCACCGCGCCGGCGCTGAGGCCCGCGACGAGGTCCGCGCGGAGCCACGTCCTCCGATAACCGACGAGCGTGGGCGCGAGCACCGTCTCCCGAGTTGCCGTCACGGGCTCTCGCCCACTGCGCTGTCGGCCAGCGCGTCGGCGACGGTCGCGTAGACGCCGACCGAGCCACTTCGCCGGAGCGTGTCACGGAACTGGCCGATGTCCCTGGCGACCCGGAGGTCGATCCCCCTCTGCGACAGGGTGTTACGCAGCTGCACCAGCATCTCGGCGGCGGTGACGTCCACGTAGGGCGATGTCTCGGCGTCCAGCACCACCAAACGCGTCCGCTCGGTGCACAGGTCCTCGATCCGGTCCTTGACGTGATCGCAGTTCGCGAAGAACAGTCCGGCCTCCACACGCACGACGAGCACGTCGGGGCGGGTCGGCAACTCCGGGTGCCTCTCCGTGTCGACCCACAGGGTGCCCTGCTTGGCGAGGCGCGCGACGTGCGGCCGGGAGGCGCGGTACAGCAGGAGCAGCATCGACACCCCGATGCCGATCACCAGTCCGGGCAGGGTGTCGAAGAACAGCACTCCGGCCATCGCCGCGATCGCCGCCGCGAAGTCCGCCCTGGCCGCGTGGCCGTAGATCCGGCCCAGGCGCGCCGTCCACACCCCGTACAGCCGGCGCAGTGCGGCAATGTCGACGAGTTCGATCACGGCCGCGATCACGACGGCCGCGAGAGTCGCCTCGGGTAGCTTCTCGAACAGTCCGGTGAGGAACAGCAAGGTCAGGATCGTCAGCACCGACACCACGAGGCCGCTCACCTGCGACTTCGCTCCGGCACCACCGTTGACGGCAGTCTTGGAGAGGCTGCCGTTGACCACCATGCCCGACGCCAGCCCGGCGCCCACGTTGGATGCGCCCAGACCGAGGAGTTCACGGTTGGCGTCCACCTCGTAGCCGGCCTTCGCCGCGTACGTCTTGGCGGCCCCGAGGCCTTCCGCGAACCCGATCAGCAGCACGCCCACCGCCGGACCGAGCAGGTCGACGTAGTCGTCGAACCCGATACCGTCCGGCAGGCCCACGGCCGGCAGGCCGGCGTCGATGTGACCGACGATGTCGACGCCCTTGTCGTCGAGGCCGAGCAGGGACACGGCCCCGATTCCCACCAGTACGGCGAGCAGGGAGCCGGGCACGAGAGGTAGCCAACGCTTGAAACCGAGCACCACCGCCAGGCTGAGGACACCGATGAGGAGGGTGCGCCACTGGGTGTCTCCGAGCCGGGTGATGACGCCCCACGCCTGTTCGAAGAAGTTGCCGCCGGACTTCTCGACCCCGAAGAGCTTGGGCACCTGGCCGATCACGATCGTGAGCGCCAGGCCGACGATGAATCCCTTCAGCACCGGTTCGGAGATGAAGAAGGCGACGAAGCCCAGCCGGATCAAGCCGGCGAGCAGGCCGACCAGGCCGGTCGCAATCGCCAGGACGGCCGACAGCGCGATGTACCTGCCGCCGTCCGCGCCGGCCAGCGGCGTAACGATCGCCGCCGACAGCGCCGCGGTCGCCGACATCGGCCCCACGACGAGATATCGTGAACTACCCACGGCCGCATAGAGAATCAAGGAAGGAACGGCAGCGTAGAGACCGACGACGGGTGGTACACCGGCGATCGACGCGTAGGCGAGCGCCTCGGGGACGAGCACGGCCCACACCGTCAGTCCCGCCACCACGTCCGGCCTGATCCAGCCTCGCCGATAGTGCTGCAGCGAGGTGAACACGGGCCAGTTCCGGGTCGGGGGCGTCACGTCGCCATCGTGTCCGGTTCCGGCCCGCCGTTCTTCACACGCGGTGGGTGAAGCGCGGACGGTCGCAGATTCCGACGATGAGGGCATCACGCTTCGCGCAGGGAACGGAGGATCGGGAATGGCCAAGGAATTCGACGGCACCATCAACCTGGACGTACGGGATTCGGTCTCGGACTGGGACGCCTTTCTCCCGGACAAGGCGCCGCAGGGCGCCCCCAACGTTCGCGTCGTGCTGTACGACGACACCGGGATGGCAGCGTGAACCCCGTACGGGGGACGCATCTCGATGCCGACGATGGACCGCCTCGCCGAGAACGGCCTGACGTACACCCAGTGGCACACCACCGCGTTGTGTTCGCCGACGCGCTCGACGTTCCTGACCGGACGAAATCACCATCTCAACGGTTTCGCGTCGATTTCCGAATCGTCCACCGGCTTCCCCGGATACAACTCGCACATCCCACGGTCGAACGTCACGATGGCGAATCTGTTGCGCGACGCCGGATGGGCGACGTTCTGGGTCGGCAAGAACCACAACGTCCCGATCGACGAGTGGACCGCGGGCGCGTCCAAGAAGAACTGGCCGCTCACGCAGGGCTACGACCGCTTCTACGGATTCATAGGCGGTGAGACCAACAACTGGTACCCGTCCCTCGCCGAGGACAACCGCTACATCGAGCAGCCCTACACCCCCGAGGAGGGCTACCACCAGTCGAAGGACCTGGCAGACCAGGCACTGAAGATGATTCGCGACGTCAAGCAGACCGAGCCGGAGAAGCCCTGGTACCTGTGGTTCTGCCCCGGCGCGAATCACGCCCCGCACCACGCTCCGCAGGAGTACATCGCCAGGTACGAGGGCATGTTCGACGACGGCTACGAGGCCTACCGCGAGTGGGTCCTCGCCCGCATGATCGAGCGCGGCGTCCTCCCCGCGGACACCGACCTGACGGCACTGAACCCGATGCCGGACGGCACGTTCTCCCCCACGGACGAGGTACGCCCGTGGGACGACCTGAACGACGACGAGAAGCACATGTTCAGCCGCATGGCGGAGGTTTTCGCCGGCTTCTCCGAGTACACCGACGCGCAGGTCGGCCGCATCGTCGACTACCTCGAGGAGTCCGGTCAGCTCGACAACACCCTCATCATCTACTGCGCCGACAACGGGGCGTCCGGTGAGGGCAGCCCCAACGGTTCGGTGAACGAGGGCAAGATCTTCGGCGGCTACCCCGACGACGAGGCCCAGAACCTCACGATGGTCGACAAGCTCGGGAGCCCGGACACCTACAACCACTACCCCACCGGGTGGGCGGCGGCCTTCTCGACGCCGTACAAGATGTTCAAGCGGTACACCTACCAGGGCGGTGTCTGCGACCCCCTGGTCATCCACTGGCCCGCGGGGATGAAGGCGCGGGGTGAGATACGGCACCAGTACCACCGCTCGACGGACATCGTGCCGACGATCATCGAGGCGTGCGGCGTGACCATGCCGGACACGTACAACGGCGTGGAACAGACCCCGCTGTCCGGCGTGTCGATGAGATACTCGTTCGACGCGCCCGCAGAGGGGCCGACGGCGAAGCAGACGCAGTACTACGAGATGTTCGGACAGCGGGGTCTGTGGCATCAGGGCTGGAAGGCCGTCTCGGTGCACGGCCCGGTGTCGGGCATGGGCAACTTCGACGACGACGTGTGGGAGCTGTACCACGCGGACGTCGACCGCGCCGAAGCCCACGACCTGGCAGCTCAGCATCCCGAGAAACTCGAGGAGCTGAAGGCGCTGTGGATGGAGGAGGCGAAGGCGAACAACGTGCTGCCCCTGAACGACCTGCAGATCATCGGTAACCCGAAGGACTTCGAGACGTTCATCGGGATGGAGTTCCACCAGCCGGTGCCACCGAGCGGTCAGTACGTCTACTACCCGGGAACCAGTGAGGTGCCGGAGCGGTCCGCGGCCAACGTACACGGTGTGTCGTACAAGATTCTTGCCGAGGTCGACCTCACTCCCGCCTCCCAGGGCGTCATCTTCGCACTCGGCTCACGATTCGGTGGGCACTGCCTGTTCGTCAAGGACGGGACCGTCACGTACGCATACAACTTCCTCGGCATCCCGCCGGAGGATCGCATCTCGGCGCCCGTCCCCACGTCGGGCAGGCACGTCATCGGGGTGGAGTTCACGAAGGAGGGCATAGGCCCCAACCGCGAGGGCATCGGCCCGCTGCGGTTGTACATCGACGACAAGCAGGTGGGCGAGCAGAAGATCCGCACGGTGCTGGGACACTTCTCGCTGTGCGGTGAGGGTCTGTGCATCGGATACGACGGTGCGGACCCAGTTTCGAGCGCTTACCCGGAGCCTCGTTTCGAGTTCCGGGGAGGCGAAATAGCAAAGGTGGTATTCGATATCGCCGACGACGCGTACATCGATGTCGAGAAGCACATGCAAGCGGCCATGGCGCGCGACTGACGCGATACAGCCGACACGAACCGCCTGCGCGGGTTAGACTTTCCCCGCTGCAGGCGGTTCGTCCATTTGTCCCGGATGATTACTCGTTTATGTGGGAGGCATGTCGGGTGTCTATCGCGCAGGGCGGGAGTTTCGCTGCGAGCACCGAGATTCCGGTGTTACGCAGTGACCGTGTCGTGTTCCGTCCCCGCCTGTTCGACGCGCTCCATTCGGCCTTCGCCGATCCGAACGACTCCGTGTCCGTCGTACTGGTCTGTGCGCCAGCGGGTTCGGGAAAGACGACGTTTCTCGCGGACTGGGCACACCGGACCCGCGAAGAAGCCGGCGCCCCAGTCGTCGCGTGGGCCTCGGTCGACGAGGAACACAACGCACCCCACGCCCTCCGCACGGAACTGGCTCGCGCGTTGGCCGGCGCGGGTCACCCCCGCCTGCGAGAAAACTGCGAGAACTCGGTGGATCATGCTCGCGCACAGGATTTCACGCTCGAATCCGCACTCGACGGCGTGGACGAGCCGGTCTGGCTCGTCGTCGACGACGCACACCTGCTCCACGAGCGGAACGCGCTGACCCAGCTGGAAATGCTGCTTCGGGCGCCACCACCGAAACGGCTGCGTGTCGTGGTGTGCTGCAGGTTCGAACCACCGCTCGCCTTCCAGAAGCTGCGGCTCGACGGCCGGGTTCTCGACGTGACGTTCGGCGACCTCGCCTTCACTCCCGACGAGGCCACGGCCATGCTCGCCGAGCACGACGTGGAACTCGACGACCACGACCTCGCAGCCCTGATGGAGCGCACCGAGGGTTGGGCAGCCGGAATCCGACTGGCCGGCATGTCGCTGGCGGGCCACCCCGCCCCGAGCGCCCTCATCGAGAACTTCAGCGGGTGCCGCCGGGCGGTGGCCGACTACCTGATCGAGCAGGTCCTGGCAGGACAGAGCGACGAGATCCGACAATTCCTCGTCAAGACGTCGGTTCCCGAGACGTTCTCCGCCGCCCTGGCCGAGGAACTCACCGGATGCGCCGACGCCCATGCCGTCATAGACCTGCTCGAGCACCGGAACTTCCTGATCAGCCGGATCGAGGGCGTCCCCACCCGGTTCCGCTACCACCCACTGCTGCGCAGCTATCTTCGTGCGGAGATCAGCCTGCTCGGCCGCCGCGCCGTGGCCGAACTCGAGCACGTGACCGCGCGCTGGTACGCCCGGTTCGGCGACGCGCTGCTCTCCCTCGAACACAGCGTAACCGCGGGCGATCCGTCCGACGTCGAGGACGTACTGTCCGAATCCGGCCTCGCGCTGGTCCTGGACGGCCACGGGGAGACCATCGAGCGCCTGCTCGCCGCAAGTCCTCCTCCGATCCGGAGCAGCCCCATCGCCGGCCTGGTGCGCGCGGCGGCGTACCTGCACGCCGGCCATCCGACACTCGCCGACGGACTCATGGGAGGGACCGAACTACACTTGCGCGACGACGGCAACAACGCGCGCACTGCACTTCTCGAACGGGCATTGCGCCTCCAACTCGCGGTACGCACCGGCGATTCCGACACACTGCTCACATATCGGACCGAGCCCGCGACGCCTTCGGGTGATCTTCTCCTCGATGCATTCGCTGCCCTGCACAGTGGGTTCCGAGACCTGCATCTCGGATACCTCGACCGCGCCGTCGAGAATCTGGGCCGTGCTCGGGCGCACGCCCGCGAACTCGACACCGCGAGACTTGCAGCCCAGGCGTCCGCGGGTCTGGGCGTGGTCGCGGTCGCGAGGGGTCTACTCGGCGACGCGCACAGCCTGGCCGTCGAGAGCCGTGCGGCGTCGCCCGCTGCCGACGCCTCCCCCTCCGCGGGCAACCGATCCGCGACCATGCTCGAGGCGCTGTGCCACTATCTCCGCAACGACACCTCTCGGGCCGTCGAACTGGCGACGGCGACTGTCGACGCCGACTCTCCGTTGCCCACGGACAGCGCCGTTGCCGCAGCCCTGTTCGGCATCGACACTGCGCCGGACCGCCGCGCCGCGGTGGCGACGCTGCACGCCGCCACGACGGCGGGACGTCCCGCCCCGCATCCTCCGGGGCTGGTCGCGGTGTGCCTGCCGTCGATCCAGTTCGCGTACCTGCACATCGGAGAGACGACGTGGGCTCGCGAACTGGTCACCAACGCGTCGTCGGCACTGGGGCCGGTCGGCGACGTGTGCATTCTCGAGGCCGTCCTGCACCTGTGCAGTAATCAACTGGAGCGGGCGCGGACCATCCTGCAACCGGTGCTCGACGGCGAAACACCCTGCGTCGCAGCGACGAACACTGTCACGGCGTGGCTCGTCGAGGCCGAAATCGCTCGCCGTCGCGCGCACGAGGCCCGGGCGCACGACGCGCTGGGCGAGGCGCTGCGCCTCGCCGAGCCCGAGCGTGTGCTGCGGCCGTTCCACGACATGGCTCCGGCGAGTCTGGAGCTACTCACCGCCAGTCGCGGACGCTTCGGATCCCGGGACCGGTTCGCGAACGAAGTCTGGGCGTCGCTGCCGCGGACCGTGGTGGCTACCGCAGAGAAGCTCACCAGGCGCGAGCTGCAACTACTCGCGGAGCTGCCCACGTGGCGTACCGCCGAGGAGATCGCGGCGGACCTGTGCGTGTCGGTGAACACCGTCAAGACCCATCTGCGCGGCATCTACCGCAAGCTGGGGGTCACCACCCGGCGGGACGCCGTCACGGCCGCACACACCCACGGGTTGCTGTGAGATCCGGATTCACCATCGACGGGTGAGGCACGTTCCGCCCGCGGGCGGCATCCTCGACAGATCACGTGGGCACGCGATCGACTGAGGGGAGACGTCATGGCCACATCCGACCCGGCCTGGCCCGCCACCGTGCGATACGCGTTTCTCGTCGGCGGCGAACTGTCCGATCGGGTCCTCGCAGCCTTCCCCGAACTTCAGGTCTCGGAGACGGCGCACGCCCACACCACTCTGTACGGTCCGGTCCGCAGCCCCACCGAACTGCGCGGCATGCTCGCGCGCTTCGACGCCCTCGGCCTCACCCTGGTCGAGATGCGGCGGCTCCCGGACTGACTCGCCTCCGGTGCGGCGCCGCTACCTTCCGACCAGTCCGATCTTCGCCTCGATCCGGTGGATGCGAGGGTCGTCGGCAGGAATGAGGAACGTCTCGTGCACACGCGCAGTGACCAGCGTCCGGCCGAACAGGCCGGCGTCGATGAGGTAGTCGGCAATCACCCGGTCGCCCTCGACCCGGTAAGTCTCGTCGCGGATCGCCCGGATCACCCGGAACTGGGGACCCCGCGAAAGGCTGCGGCGCAAGTGATTTCCCGAGAACCCGGTCTTCAGGCCCACCTCGTAGCGCACTGCGCCGGGGGCGTAGGGCACGGAGTCGCCGTCGTGGCTGAGCAGGGCGGCCACGTAGGTTCGGGCCGCGTCGAGCTGTGCTGTCATGCGCACAGTCGACCACGCCACGCCCACCCCGAGTGTGAATTTGCTCCCCACTTCTCACCGGCCGAGAGGGGGCAGGGGTACAGTGCTTTCTATGCAGCGCGCGCTCCTTCTTGGGTGCCGCGGCGGGGTCTGATCCAGACTGGCCACCCGTCGCGGGTCCTCTCCGTGCGCCGGTCGCCTCAGCTGTCGGGCTCTCTACAGTCCACAACCAACCTGGAGATCGATTCCCATGTCCCCCGCTGACGCCTTCACTTCCGGTTCGCGCACCATCACGCCGCCGTCCAAGCCGGCGCCTGCCGACCAGCCGTCCTGGAACACCCAGAAGAACTCCTCCATGCCGACCTTCCGCTACCGCCCGTTCGGTGAAGAGGTCGAGACGGTGTCGCTGCCGGACCGCACGTGGCCCGACAAGGTCATCGACCGCGCTCCCCAGTGGTGTGCCGTGGATCTGCGCGACGGCAACCAGGCCCTGATCGACCCGATGAGCCCCGCGCGCAAGCGCCGCATGTTCGAGCTGCTGGTGCGGATGGGTTACAAGGAGATCGAGGTCGGCTTCCCGTCGGCGAGCCAGACGGACTTCGACTTCGTCCGCGAGATCATCGAGGACAACGCGATCCCGGACGACGTCACGATCCAGGTGCTGACGCAGTCCCGCCCCGAGCTGATCAAGCGTACGTTCGAGGCCTGCGACGGCGCGAAGAACGTGATCGTGCACTTCTACAACTCGACGTCCATCCTGCAGCGTCGTGTCGTCTTCCGCGCCGACAAGGACGCCATCAAGAAGATCGCCACCGACGCCGCCGCGCTGGTGCTCGAGGAGGCGAAGAACCACCCCGACACCAACTGGCGCTGGGAGTACTCGCCCGAGTCGTACACCGGCACCGAGCTGTCGTACGCCAAGGAGGTGTGCGACGCGGTCGTCGAGACCCTGGGCGCCACCCCCGACAACCGGGTCATCATCAACCTGCCCGCCACCGTCGAGATGGCCACGCCCAACGTGTACGCCGACTCGATCGAGTGGATGCACCGCAACCTGGCCCAGCGCGAGAGCATCATCCTGTCGCTGCACCCGCACAACGACCGCGGCACCGGCGTCGCGGCCGCCGAGCTGGGCTACCAGGCCGGTGCCGACCGCATCGAGGGCTGCCTGTTCGGCAACGGCGAGCGCACCGGCAACGTGTGCCTGGTGACGCTGGGTCTGAACATGTTCACTCGCGGCGTCGACCCGCAGATCGACTTCTCGAACATCGACGAGATCCGTCGCACCGTCGAGTACTGCAACCAGCTGCCGGTACACGAGCGCCACCCGTACGGCGGCGACCTGGTCTACACGGCGTTCTCGGGCAGCCACCAGGACGCGATCAACAAGGGCCTGGACGCGATGAAGGTCGCGGCGGACCAGCAGGACGCCGACGTCGACGACATCGTGTGGGAGGTTCCCTACCTGCCGATCGACCCCAAGGACGTGGGCCGCACGTACGAGGCCGTCATCCGGGTCAACTCGCAGTCCGGCAAGGGCGGCGTCGCCTACATCATGAAGGCCGACCACGGGCTGGTGCTGCCGCGCCGCCTGCAGATCGAGTTCTCGCAGGCCGTCCAGAAGATCACCGACGGTGAGGGCGGCGAGGTCTCCCCCAAGGAGATCTGGGACGTCTTCGCCGAGGAGTACCTGTCCCCGGTCAGCCCGCTCGAGCGCATGCGTCAGAAGGTCACGGCGGCGGAGGAGGACGGCGGCACCGACGCGATCACCGCGGTCGTCAAGGTCAACGGCGTCGAGCAGGAGATCTCGGGTGCCGGCAACGGTCCGCTGGCGGCGTTCGTCGACGCGCTGGGCACCGTCGGCTTCGACGTCCGGGTCCTGGACTACTCCGAGCACGCGATGTCCGCCGGTGACGACGCGCAGGCCGCCGCGTACGTCGAGTGCGCTGTCACGCTGCCGGACGGCACCAGCAAGGTCGTGTGGGGTGTGGGCATCGCCACCTCCATCACCACCGCGTCGCTGCGCGCCGTGGTCTCGGCGGTGAATCGGGCGCACTGACTTCGGGCGCCCCTGGTTCGGGCGCACCGAGATTTCGACGCCCCAGGGCCCGCATCCGTACGGATGCGGGCCCTTCTGCTCGGTGCATGTCGCACCCGACTCACGTTGCGCCGGGCACCCGGTCGGTTAGGCTGGATCGAAGCGGCCGACGAAGCCGCGATGAACGACGCGGATCAGAGATCCGTCTGCACGGCGCCGGGCCCCGTTCCCTCGGGTTCCAGCAGGTTTTTCGTCCTGTGGGTTCGAGCGCGACGACACCGGGAACAGCGGAAGTTTTCGTTCCCGGAGCAGAAAGAGAGCGCGATGAGCGCATCGAAGAGCACCGACCCTGTCCACGACCGCCGATTCGACGACGCGGTCCACGCGCTGTCCATCCTCACGCACCGCCCGACGAAAATCGTTTGCTTCCAGTCGGAATCGGCAGTGCGCGTGGACTTCGCCTTCCGGCGACACGTACTTGCCACGCACAGCTTCGACGCAGCCGGCGAGGACTCCTGGCAGGTCCAGTTTCGTGACCATCGACACGACCCCGAATGCGTCCTCGCCCGCGCCCAGCGGTTCTGGCTGATCGACGCATTCGACGCGGTCATCACCGAACTCGACCGCACCGATCAGTGGGTCGAGAGCGCCGCCCGTCTGGCCGGGCTGAGGGCCGGCGCAGCCTGACTGCCACCACCGACGGACGGGAGCGACGATGACACGCAGCCACACCTCACATCCGATCCGCGGACGCCTGCGCAGATCGCTGGGCCGCACCGGCGCGTTCACGGCGGGGACCGCGCTGGTGGGCTCGGCCGCCACCCGTCGCCCTGCGGAGGACGACTGGTTCACGGACCTGCGCAAGCCGTCGTTCCAGCCTCCACCGGTCGCGTTCCCACTGGTGTGGACCGCGCTGTACGCCGACATCGCCGTCACGTCGGCAACCGCCCTGGCCCGGCTGCGGGAGGAGGACCCCCGGTCCGCGGCCGCCTACCAGCGTGCGCTCGCGGCGAATCTCGCCATCAATGCGAGCTGGAGTTGGGTGTTCTTCCGGGCACACCGACTGTGGGCCGCGCCCGTGGTCGCGGGGGTGCTCACCGCGAGCAGCATCGACCTCGTCCGGCGCACCGCACGCACCAGCCCGGCCGCCGGCGCTGCGCTCGCCCCGTACGCGGTGTGGTGCGCCTTCGCGACCGTGTTGTCGGGCAGCATCTGGTGGATCAACCGCGGCCGCTCCACGCGCTGACCTGGACGTTTCCCGCGTGCGCCGCCTTCCGCGCGGCACCCGGTCGCGGGTGTCCGACCCCGGCCGGAAGTCCCGCTCAGCGGGAAGGCGTCCCAAGCGACGAGCGTTGCGAAATAGCTTCGGCTCGTGACGATCCGACAGCAGACGACGTTCCCCCGACTCCTTTCGCCCGGAAAGATCGGGCCGATCACGCTGGACAACCGGGTCGTGCTCCCGGCGATGGACATGAACCTCTGCGAGGACGGCGAGATCCACCAGGGCGACATCGACCACTTCGCGAGCCGCGCCGAGGGCGGGACCGGCATGATCATCACCGGTTGCTGCGCGGTCGCGTACCCAGCCGGCTGCACCAGCCGCAAGGAACCCGGCCTGTCCGAGGACCGCTTCATCCCCGGTCTGAAGGCACTCGCCGACGCCGTCCACGCCGCCGGCAGCAAGCTGTGCGTGCAGATGACGCACCACGGCAAGGTCGCCCGGATCGACACCCTCGACGGCCGCCCGCAGCTGGTGCCGTCCATCCCGAAGCCCCCCGGCGACATGAGCGCGATGATCGACTGCACTCCCGAGGAGCTCGGGAAGATGGCCGCCATCCAGGAGGGTAAGAAGGCCACCTACCACGAGGCCACCCACGAGGACCTCGAGTGGCTCGTGCGGATGTTCGCCGAGGCGGCGGGCCGGGTCAAGGCCGCCGGTGGCGACGCCGTCGAGATCCATGCCGCCCACAACTACGTGCTCGGCGGCTTCCTGAGCCGCTACTCGAACCAGCGCACCGACGAGTACGGCGGATCGCTCGAGAATCGGGCGCGGCTGTCGTGCGAGGTGATCCGCGCGGTCAAGGCCGAGGTCGGTGACAGCCTCGCCGTCATCGTGCGTCTGGCCGGCCAGGAGTACGGCGAGTCCGAAGGCCTGACCCCCGACGAGGCAGCCCGCGCCGCCGCGATGTTCGAGGAGGCAGGTGCCGACGCCATCCACGTCACCGGCACCGCGCTCAACGCGTTTGCGAACTTCACCGACGGCCCGCTGCCCAACAAGGTCGGCTACTACACCGAGAACGCCGCCGTCGTGAAGCGGGCTGTGTCGATTCCGGTCATCACCGTCGGCCGCATGCTGCCCGAGGTCGGTGAGCAGATGATCACCGAGGGCCACACCGACTTCGTCGCGATGGGCCGCCAGCTTCTCGCCGATCCCGCGCTGGTCGACAAGCTGAAGGCCGGCCACAGCGAGCAGGTCCGCCCCTGCATCAACTGCTACGTGTGCGTGCAGGAGAACTTCTGGGACGACACCCCGCTGTGCGCGGTCAACCCGGCACTGGGCAACGAGAAGCTGCTGCCGTTCCCGACCGCCACCAAGCGCAAGCACGTCGTCGTGGTCGGCGCCGGCCCCGGCGGCATGGAGGCGGCGCGCGTCGCCACCGAACGCGGTCACCGCGTCACGCTGCTGGACAAGACCGACCGGCTCGGCGGCACGCTGTGGTTCTCCACGCTCACCACCCCGGACAACGAGCGGCTGCTGAACTGGCTGAGCAACGAGATCCGGCGCGCCGGGGTCGACGTCCGGCTGAAGACCGACGCCACCGCTGCGACGATCAAGGCCCTCGCGCCCGACACCGTCGTCGTCGCCACGGGCGCGGTGCGGGCGCGACCGAGCGTGCCGGGCGGCAACCTGCCGCACGTGCACACCGGTGACAGCCTGCGTGGCCTGATGACCGGCACCGGTGACGTCTCCGATCAGGCGCTGTTCCTGCGGATCGCCGGCAAGCTGGGCGGCCTCGTCGGCATCACCAAGAGTCCCGAGAAGATCCGCACGCTCAGCCGCAAGTTCCTCAAGTTCCTGCCGATGAGCAAGAACGTGGTCGTGATCGGCGGGTCGCTGGTCGGTCTCGAGCTCGCGGAATTCCTCGCCGAACGCGGCAGCCGGGTCACGCTGATCGAGGAGGGCCAGCAGCTCGGTGTCCCGATGGCGATGCCGCGTCGCTGGACCGCCGTCAAGCACGCCAAGGAGCTGGGCATCGACATCCACCGCAACGCGACCGTCGAGCGCATCACCAAGAAGACCGTCGAGTTCGCCTCCGGCGGCAAGTCGCTGTCCGCGCCGGCGAGCATGGTCGTGGTCGCCTCGGGCGTCTCGGCGGCGGCGCCGCTCGCCGACGAGCTGGCCCGCGCCGGTGTCGACGTCCGCGTCGTCGGTGACGCCGGTGAGGTCGACTACATCGAGGGCGCGATGCACTCGGCGTGGAAGGTTGCCACCGAGATCTGATCTCGCAGTCGACGGCCGGCCCCGCAGTTCACGTCGGGGCCGGCCGTCGTCTTTGTCGAATACTGCTCAGCGCGTGGTGAACCCACCGTCGATCGCGAGGGCGGCGCCGGTGATGAACGAAGCTTCGTCGCTCAGCAGGAACGCCACGAACGGGGCGATCTCGTCGGGCTGTGCGATGCGCTTCACCGGGTGCAACGACTCGATGTAGGCCAGCGCCTCCGGTGTGGTGGCCATCGATCCGCGCGCCAAGGGCGTGTCGACGCCGCCGGTGGTGATCGCGTTCACCCGCACGCCGCGGTCGGCCACCTCGAGCGCCACCGACCGCGTCAGACCCACGACCGCGTGCTTGGCCGCGACGTACGGGGCCGCCTCGGGCAGAGCGACGACACCCATGTTCGACGCGTTGTTCACGATCGCGCCGCCTGTCTCCAGGACGGCCGGGATCTGGTACTTGAGGCAGTGGAAGACGCTGGTGACGTTCTGCGTCAGCTCCGCATTCCACGTGTCCGCGTCGACGGTCGAGATCGGGCCGGACGCGTTGACTCCGCCCGCATTGTTGAACGCACCGTCCAGACGCCCGAACTCTGCGACTGCAGCGGTGACCAGTCGGACGGCGTCGTCCTCGATCGTGACGTCGGCCGGTACGAAGATCGCTGTGCCACCGGCGGTGCGGAGGCTCTCGGCCGCCGCCTCGCCCACATCCTTGCGGCGGCTGCCGATCACCACCGCGGCGCCCTCGGCGGTGAGACGGCGAGCCACCGCGAACCCGATGCCGGACGATCCGCCGGTGACGATGAAGGCCTTGTTTTCCAGACGTGCAGACATGCGTTAGTCCTTTTCGAGAGGTGCAGGAAGGAGCCGGCCGGGCCGTGCTCCACACTTCTCGGTGCCCGGGCGTGACGCTGGCGGGTTTCGGACGCGGCGCTCGCTCAGGTCGACGCCGGACGCGCCTCGGCCGTCAGGTGCCGCCCGGACCCGACGAGCAGGATCAGACACACCACGACGGCCGGCCACACCAGGATTTCACCGATCGGACGCAACCAGTCGGCGTCGGACGACACCGCGACCGTGAGCGACGCCGCCGACGTCATGCCCATCGGGAAGGCGGTGGACCAGCGGCGCACGTCGTATTGCAGTCGCGGCCATCTGATCTCGGAGACCACCAGCACCACGTAGTCGATCAGTACGATGCACACGATCACCACCCCGGCCACGCGGATCGCGTCGTGGAGACCCTCGGGCCACCCTGCCGCGACTGCCGCGGGCGCCAGCTTCCCCGCGGCCAGAGCACTGATCGCGAGGCCACCCGCGAACACCCAATGGTCGCCGGCGCCGACCCGGAACTGGTCGAACGAGAACCGGATGAGGACCATCAGGTAGAAGAACAGCCCCAGCAGGAACGCGACGAACGCGGGTCCGACGATCCAGTGCGCCGGCGCCGATACCGCCAGCGAGGCGCCCAGCACCGCCAGCCCCTGGGTCGAGACACAGAGCAGGAAGTGCACACCGACGGTGGGCGAGGTCCAGTGCCGCACCACGGCCGGGATCAGCACCAGCCACGCGACGAACGCGATGCCGAGCGCCACGGCGCCCATATGGTTCCAGCCGAGCAGCACGCATCGGGCGCCGAGCACGCACGTCGCCGCTACTCCGGTGAGCGCCGGCGGGGTGTCGGCTTCGTTCACCCAGCGCGCGCGGTCGTCGAACAACCGACCGACGAAGACCACCACGAGCAGTGCCCAGATCAGCGCTCCGACAATCAACCAGAACCGGGAAAACCACTCGAATCCAACGAGATGCAGGGCCACCGACACGATGCCCGTCGACATCGCCGCAGCGCCTGCCCCGGCCGGGATGGCGGTCAGCGCGCGGCCGGTTCTCGTCCTCACACCCGGGCCGTCGGACACCTCCCCATGATGCGCGTGTCGGGCGGCGGCCGGTCCCGATTCGACGGTTCCGCTCGGGTTTCGCTGCGCGCCTCGGCCGTATGCGCCATCCTCGACAGAGGGAGGCAGCCATGTCGCGTGCAACCGACGAACCCGATCGCTCCGCCCCGCCACCACCCGCACCGATCGAAAGTCCGTTCGGCGCGGCCCTGCTCGAGACGGGGCGTTTCTTCACCCGCTCCACCGTGTCCGCAGACCTGCGCGCGGTGTACCGGACGGGCGGGCGGGACGGGGACGCCTTCTACCGGGACCGGTGGAGTCACGACAAAGTGGTCCGGTCGACGCACGGCGTGAACTGCACCGGATCCTGCTCGTGGAAGGTGTACGTCAAGGACGGCGTCATCACCTGGGAGACGCAGGCGACAGACTATCCCTCGGTGGGTCCGGACCGTCCCGAATACGAACCTCGTGGCTGCCCCCGTGGTGCCGCCTTCTCCTGGTACACCTACTCCCCCACCAGGGTTCGCTACCCGTACGTGCGCGGACTGCTGCTGGAGATGTTCCAGGAGGCCCGTGAGCGGTTGGGCGACCCCGTGCTGGCGTGGGCCGACGTCGTCGGCGATCCCGGCCGGCGGGCCCGCTACCAGCGCGCACGTGGCAAGGGCGGGCTGGTCCGGGCGTCGTGGGAGGACGCGGTGGAGATGATCGCCGCCGCACACGTACACACGATCGCGAAGTACGGTCCCGACCGGGTGGCGGGATTCTCGCCGATCCCGGCGTTCTCGATGGTGTCGTTCTCGGCGGGGTCCCGCTTCATCGAGTTGCTCGGCGGGGTGATGACGTCGTTCTACGACTGGTACGCCGACCTTCCGGTGGCGTCACCGCAGGTGTTCGGCGACCAGACCGACGTGCCCGAGTCCGGCGACTGGTGGGATGCCGCCTATCTGATCATGTGGGGCTCCAACGTCCCGGTCACCCGCACCCCGGACGCCCACTGGATGGCGGAGGCACGTTATCGCGGCCAGAAGGTGGTGGTGGTCTCCCCCGACTATGCGGACGCCACCAAGTTCGCCGACGCGTGGCTGCCCGCACAGCCCGGCACCGACGGCGCCCTCGCGATGGCGATGGGCCACGTGATCCTGCAGGAGAACTACGCCGACCGACGAGTCCCGATGTTCGCCGACTTCGCTTCGCGCTACACGGATCTGCCGTTCCTCGTCACACTCACCGAACGCGACGGCGCGTACGTGCCGGGACGGTTCCTGCGCGCGTCGGATCTCGGTGACGACGGTGAGGGCGCCGACTGGAAGACCGTGCTGCTGGACTCCGGGGACGGGTCGGCCGTCGTCCCCCGGGGCAGCATGGGATTTCGGCACACCGAGTCCGGTGTGGGGCAGTGGAACCTGGACCTCGGCGACACCGTCCCGGCGCTGAGTGTGCGGGATGCACTGGGCGACGCCGAGAGTGTCGAGGTCCTGCTGCCGCGCTTCGATGTCGGCGAGGGCGCGACGATGCGCCGAGGCGTACCGGTCCGCGAAGTGGGCGGCCATCTGGTGACGACCGCGTTGGACCTGATGCTCGCGCAGTACGGGGTGCGGCGCGACGGCCTACCGGGAACGTGGCCCGCCGGCTTCGACGATCCGGACCAGCCCTACACCCCGGCGTGGCAGGAATCGTTGACGTCGGTGCCGGCCGGATCGGTGTTGCGGATCGCGCGCGAATTCGCCCGCTCCGCCGAGAGATCCGGTGGACGTTCGATGATCATCATGGGTGCCGGCATCTGCCAGTGGTTCCACGGCGACGCCACCTACCGCGCGGTGCTGGCCCTGCTGATGCTGACCGGCAGCATGGGCAGGAACGGCGGCGGCTGGGCGCACTACGTGGGCCAGGAGAAGGTGCGGCCGATCACCGGGTGGGCGACGATGGCGATGGCCACCGACTGGTCCCGGCCGCCGCGACAGGCCATCGGCACCGCCTTCTGGTACATGCACGCCGACCAGTGGCGCTACGACGGCTACCGAGCCGACGCGCTCGCCTCCCCGCTCGCGGAGGGACGTCTCGCCGGACAGCACACGGCGGACACCATCGCGCAGTCCGCACGGATGGGCTGGATGCCGTCGTATCCGCAATTCGACCGCAACCCCCTCGACCTCGCCGACGACGCGGCGGCGTCGGGCGTCGACGTGGGCGACTACGTGGTGGACCAACTCCGCAGTGGGAAACTGCACTTCGCGGTCGAAGATGTCGACGCCGAGGAGAACTGGCCGCGCGTACTGACGCTGTGGCGGGCGAACCTGCTCGGCGCGTCGGCGAAAGGCAACGAGTACTTCCTCGAACATCTCCTCGGTGCGGGCTCGAGTCTGCGCGCCGACGAGACGCCGGCCGAGAACCGCCCGACGTCGGTGCGGTGGCGGGACGAGGCACCCCGCGGCAAGCTGGATCTGATGGTGTCGCTGGACTTCCGGATGACCAGCTCGACGCTGTTGTCGGACATCGTGTTGCCGGCCGCGACGTGGTACGAGAAGTACGACCTGTCGAGCACCGACATGCACCCCTTCGTGCATGCGTTCACGCCGGCCGTCGATCCGCCCTGGGAGGCCCGCAGCGACTTCGATGCGTTCACCGAGATCGCGCGCCGCTTCAGCGAACTCGCGAAGACTCATCTCGGCACCCGCCACGATCTGGTGGCGACCGCTCTCGGGCACGACACACCCGGCGAGACCGCGCAGCCGTTCGGCGAGGTACGCGACTGGCGAGCCGGCGAGGTCGATCCGCTCCCGGGCAGGACAATGCCGGGACTGCAGGTGGTCGAACGGGACTACACCGCGATCGCCGAGAAGATGTCCACCCTCGGTCCACTGGCGGAGAAGGCGGGGCTGAACACCAAGGGCGTCACGTTCCACCCGGACGAGGAGGTCGCGGAACTGGCACGAACGTGCGGCGTGATGTCGTCCGGTGCGGGCGCCGGACGCCCCGCGCTGGACACCGACGCGAAGATGGCCGAGGCCATCCTGGCGCTGTCCGGGACCACGAACGGCCGGCTGGCGCTCGCCGGCTTCGAGGAACTGTCCCGGCGGGTCGGCCGGCCGCTGACCCATCTGGCGGCAGGAAACGAGGAAAGCCGGATCCGGTTCGCCGACACACAGGCTCGGCCGGTGCCCACACTGGCCAGTCCCGAGTGGTCCGGCAGCGAAGCGGGGGGCCGGCGGTACGCGCCGTTCAGCATCAACGTCGAGGAACTCAAGCCCTGGCACACCCTCACGGGCCGAATGCATTTCGTGCTCGACCACGAATGGATGCGCGAGTTCGGCGAGGTGCTGCCGATCTACCGGCCCCCGCTCGACATCACACGGTTGTTCGGGGAGACGCGTCTCGGCGAGTCCGACGGCAAGGCCCTGTCGGTGCGCTATCTGACCCCGCACTCCAAGTGGTCCATCCACTCCGAGTACCAGGACAACCTGCTGATGCTGTCACTGTCGCGGGGCGGGCCGAACGTGTGGATGAACGTCGACGACGCCGCCGCGATCGGGGTGGCGGACAACGACTGGGTGGAGGCCGTCAACCGCAACGGGATCCTGGTGGCCCGGGCGGTCGTCACGCACCGGATGCCACCGGGCACGGTGTTCGTCCACCACGCCCAGGAACGGCTGATCAACGTGCCCAAGTCGGAGACCGACGGCCGGCGCGGCGGCATCCACAACTCGCTCACCCGCGTGCTGGTGAAGCCGACCCACCTGATCGGCGGGTACGCGCAGCTGTCGTTCGCGTGGAACTATCTCGGCCCCACCGGCAACCAACGCGACGAGGTCACGGTGATCCGCCGCCGCAGCCAGGAGGTGCAGTACTGATGCAGGTCGCAGCGCAGATGGCGATGGTGATGAACCTCGACAAGTGCATCGGTTGCCACACGTGTTCGGTGACGTGCAAACAGACGTGGACCAACCGCGGGGGCACCGAGTATGTGTGGTTCAACAACGTGGAAACCCGCCCGGGGCAGGGATACCCACGCAAGTACGAGAACCAGGACCTGTGGAAGGGCGGCTGGGCACTGAACCGGCGCGGACGCTTGACGCTGCGCGCCGGCGGACGGGTCAAGAAGCTGCTGTCGATCTTCGCGAACCCGTTGCTACCCAACATCCGCGACTACTACGAGCCGTGGACCTACGACTACGACACCCTCACCAAGGCCCCGCTCGGCGACGACTTCCCGGTGGCGCAACCCATCTCGCTCCTGTCCGGCAAACCCATGCCGATCGAGTGGAGCGCCAACTGGGACGACGACCTGGGCGGCACCGCCGCCACCGAGGCACACGATCCGATCCTCGAACAGATGCGGGAGGAGGCCACCGAGAAGGTCCGGCTCGAGTACGAGAAGACCTTCATGTTCTTCCTCCCCCGGATCTGCGAGCACTGCCTCAACCCGTCGTGTGTGGCATCGTGCCCGTCCGGCGCGATGTACAAGCGCGCCGAGGACGGCATCGTGTTGGTCGACCAGGACCAGTGTCGCGGTTGGCGCATGTGCGTCACCGGATGTCCCTACAAGAAGGTGTATTTCAATCACCGCACCGGCAAGGCGGAGAAGTGCACGTTCTGCTATCCGCGCGTCGAGGTGGGGCTGCCCACGGTCTGCTCGGAGACGTGCGTCGGGCGTCTGCGGTACATCGGGATCGTGCTGTACGACCTCGACCGCGTGGGCGAGGTGGCGTCCACACCCGACGAACGCGATCTCTACGACGCCCAACGCGGCCTGCTGCTCGATCCGGAGGACCCGGCAGTGATCGAGGGCGCCCGCGCCGCGGGAATCCCCGAGGACTGGATGGACGCCGCCCGCCGATCGCCGGTATACGCACTCATCGAGAAGTACCGGGTGGCGCTGCCGCTGCATCCGGAATTCCGCACGCTGCCGATGGTCTGGTACGTCCCGCCGCTGTCCCCCGTCGTCGATGTCCTGAGCGAAACGGGCCACGACGGAGAGGATCTCGACAATCTCTTCGGGGCGATCGATACCCTGCGTATCCCGGTCGACTATCTCGCGAGGTTGTTCAGTGCGGGCGACCCCGAGCCCGTCACCGCGGTGCTGCACCGGCTGGCGGCGATGCGCTCGTACATGCGCGACCTCAATCTGGCCGACGAACCGGACGAGTCGACAGCGACGGCGGTCGGGATGACCGGCGAACAGGTCTACGAGATGTACCGCCTACTCGCGATCGCGAAGTACGAGGAGCGGTACGTCATCCCCACCGCCCACGCCGAACAGGCCCATCAACTCGAGGAACTCGGCTGCAGTCTCGACTTCGAAGGCGGCCCCGGCATGCTGGACAGCGGACCGTTCGGGGAGGCGTCGGGCCGCCCCGTCCCCGTCGCGGTCGAGACGTTCCACGCACTCAAACACCGGCAGACCGCCGACGACGTCGCGGACGCGCAGGACCGGTCGGCGCGCGTCAACCTCCTCAACTGGGACGGGAAGGGTGTCGTGGACGGCATGTTCCCGAAGCGCGACGGAGACGACCGGAACGGCGGCCGGCGATGAGGGCCGCGGACCTGCGCGTCCTCGACCAGGCGTCGTCACTGTTCCTCGACTACCCCACCCCTGCCCTGTCGGGACGGCTGCCCGCCGTCGAGCAGGCACTGTCGGAGTTGCCGCGCACCGCCGCAACGCGATCGCTCACCGGATTCGTCGGCCACCTGCGGACACAGCCGCTCCCGGATCTCACCCGGCACTACGTCGAAACCTTCGACCTGCGGCGCAAGAGTTGCCTGTACCTGACCTACTACGCCGACGGCGACACGCGCAGACGCGGGGTGACCCTGGTCCGGCTCAAGCAGTACTACCGGCGGGCCGGTGTGGAGTTCGCCGCCGCCGACCTGCCCGACTTCCTGCCCGTCGTCCTCGAGTTCGCGGCTGCCACCGGTGACCGTTCGCTGCTCGTCAGGCACGTGCTGGGACTGCAGTTGATCAGGCTCGGTCTCCTCGAGGTGGACAGCCCGTATCTCGCGGTGCTCGATGCGCTGCTGTCGACACTGCCGGGGCCCACCGCCGAGGACCGGGACGCGGTACTCGCGCTGGCGCGCAGCGGTCCTCCACAGGAAGACGTGGGACTGGAACCGTTCCCGACCGGAGGTGCCCGATGACCGACAGCAGCCTCACCGACATCCTGCTGTGGGCGGTGCTCCCCTACGTGATGGTCGGGATCTTCGTGACCGGCGTCGCGTGGCGGTATCGGTACGACCAGTTCGGTTGGACCACGAGGTCGTCGGAACTGTACGAGTCCCGGCTGCTGCGGATCGGCAGCCCGCTGTTCCACTTCGGTCTGGTGTTCGTCGTCGCCGGCCACGTCCTCGGCCTGATCATCCCCGACGAGTGGACCGCCGCGCTCGGGGTGACCGAGACGCGGTACCACTACGTGGCCTACGTCCTCGGCGGCCTCGCCGGCTTCTGCACCCTCGTGGGGATCGCGATCCTGCTGTACCGCAGACGCACCAAGGGCCCGGTGTTCATGGCCACCACCCGCAACGACAAGATGATGTATCTCGTCCTCGTCGCCACAATCTGCGCGGGGCTGTGGACCACGGTCGCCGCCAATTCGTTGCACCAGGGCTACAACTACCGCGAGACCATCGGGCCCTGGTTCCGCAGCCTGTTCATCCTACAGCCGGAGATTCACCTGATCGCATCGGCGCCACTCACGTACCAGGTGCACGCATTGATCGGCATCGTGCTGTTCATCCTGTGGCCTTTCACCCGACTCGTCCATGCCTTCAGCGCGCCGGTGAAATACCTCTTCCGGCCCTACATCGTCTATCGCAGCCGCGACGTCGGCGGGGCTCCTCGTACCGAAACGCCCGGAAGAGGATGGGACGTCGGCGCCACACGCCCGCCCCGCACCCCGCGCTAAGTGCGCAAAACGCGGGCCTGAGCCCTCCCGGAGCGCGATAAGTGCGCAAAACGCGGTGTGCGGAGGCGGGAACGCGCGATAAGTGCGCAAAACGCGGGAGAGAGTGACGTGAATTTCATCCGCGGCGAATGAGCCAATTGTGGCGTCCGATGTGTCAAAGTCAGGTGCACTTTCGTCAGGACACGTGAATGGAGCTCTACCGATGGACTCTTTCTGGGATTTTCTCTGGGTGATTCTCGTCAGCTTCGCGTTCGTCGCGTACCTGATGCTGCTGTTCTCGATCATCACGGACCTGTTCCGAGACCACAAGACGTCCGGCTGGGTCAAGGCGATCTGGGTGGTCTTCCTGATCATCCTGCCGTTCATCACCGCGCTGATCTATCTCATCGTCAACGGCGACAACATGACGAAGCGTTCGATTCGTGCCGCCCACGACATGCAGAGCGCGCAGGACGCCTACATCCGCCAGGTCGCGGGCAAGTCGGGCCCCGAACAGATCGCCGACGCGAAGGCGCTCCTCGACGCGGGCACCATCACGCAACAGGAGTTCGAGTCGCTCAAGGCCAAAGCGCTGGCGGGCTGACCCGGTCACACGCTCCGCTCTTCACGACGCCGCGCTCCCGATCGGGGGCGCGGCGTCGCCGTTCACGGAGCGGCACCGCAGCGCAGGGCGACGGCCCGCTCGGGCCTGTGGAAAACTCGTCACGTGGGAACCAGCACTCGAATCAACCTGCGTGGACGCCTCGCCATGCGCGCCGCCGCCGCTGCGGCCTGGGCGTCGCAGAAGGCCGGACGCGGCAAGGGGTCGATGATCGGTGGCCTCATCGCGCTGAAGATCGATCCGACGCTCATGCAGCAGCTCGGTCGCGGACGGCGCAGCGTGGTCATCACCGGCACCAACGGCAAGTCCACCACGACCCGGATGACGGCCGCCGCGCTGGCGACGCTCGACGAGGTCGCCACCCAGGCGGACGGCGCCAACATGGACGCGGGCATCGTCGCTGCGCTCACCGCCCGCCCGGACGCGCCGCTGGCGGCGCTCGAGGTCGACGAGCTGCACGTACCGCACGTGTCCGACGCCGTGAACCCCGAGGTCGTGGTCCTGCTGAACCTCAGCCGCGACCAGCTCGACCGGGTCGGTGAGATCAACATGATCGAGCGCGCGCTGCGCGCCGGACTCCAGAGGCACCCCGACGCCGTCGTGGTCGCGAACTGCGACGACGTTCTCGTCACCTCCGTCGCGTACGACTGCAAGAACGTCGTGTGGGTCGCCGCCGGCGGGGGGTGGGCCAACGACTCGGTGAGCTGCCCACGCACCGGCGAACCGATCGTGTGGGACGGGCCGCACTGGCGCAGTACCGGGTCCGACTTCGCGCGCCCCACGCCGGACTGGTGGCTCGACGACGACAATCTGTACGGCCCGGACGGGCTCGTGATCCCGATGAAGCTGACACTGCCCGGCAAGGCGAACCGCGGCAACGCGGCACAGGCCGTGGCGGCGGCGGTCGCGATGGGGGCGAGAGCCGAGGACGCGGTCGCCGCCGCATCGATCGTCGACGAGGTCGCCGGCCGGTACAGCACCGTCCAGGTGGGCGCGCACTCCGTGCACATGCTGCTCGCGAAAAACCCGGCCGGCTGGCAGGAAGCGTTGTCGATGATCGACCACAGCGTCGACGGCCTCGTCATCGCCGTCAACGGCCAGGTCCCCGACGGCGAGGACCTGTCCTGGCTGTGGGACGTGCGTTTCGAGCACTTCGAGGGCGTCAAGGTGGTCGCCGCGGGCGAACGCGGCACCGACCTCGCGGTCCGGCTCACCTACGCGGGCGTGGAGCACACGCTCGAGCACGACCCGATGCGTGCGATCGCGTCGTGCCCGCCCGGACGGGTCGAGGTGCTGGCGAACTACACGGCGTTCCGTGACCTCAACACCGCGATCGCGAAGGAGAACAGCCGCGATGTCTGAGTCGACGGTCCGCATCGGCCTGGTCCTGCCCGACGTCATGGGCACCTACGGCGACGGCGGAAACGCCCTCATCCTGCGTCAGCGCCTGCGCATGCGCGGCTACGACGCCGAGGTCGTCGAGATCACGCTCGGCGATCCCGTCCCCGAGTCGCTCGACGTCTACACCCTCGGTGGCGCCGAGGACTCGGCGCAGCGCCTCGCGACGCGGCACCTCACCACCTACCCGGGCCTGCAGAAGGCCGCCGAACGCGGCGCCCCTGTGCTTGCGATCTGCGCGGCCATCCAGGTTCTCGGGCACTGGTACGAGACGTCGTCGGGCGAGCGGGTCGAGGGCGTGTCGATGCTCGACGCCACCACGTCCCCGCAGGCGACGCGCTCGATCGGCGAGGTCGTCACGACACCGCTGATAGACGGCCTCACCGCACCACTGTCCGGGTTCGAGAACCACAGAGGGGGAACGACACTCGGCCCCGACGCCAAGCCGGTGGGGCGGGTGACCCGCGGTGTCGGCAACGGCGTCGGCGACGGACTCGAGGGTGTCACGCAGGGCTCGGTGATCGGCACGTACATGCACGGACCGGTGCTCGCCCGGAACCCGGAACTGGCCGACCTGCTACTGAAGCGCGCCCTGGGTGTGGACGAACTCGCGCCGCTCGAGCTGCCCGAAGTGGATCTGCTGCGCCGCGAGCGGTTGCGGGTGCGCTGAGTCGGAACCGTCTCCGCCTCACAGGGTGAAGTCACTGGAGGCGCGCGGAACGAGTTCGGGCGCAAGTCTTTCCGAGTCCACCTCGGTTCCTCCGAGGATGGACACCAGCATGCGCACACTCTCCCGCCCCATCGCGTGCATCGGCGAGCGCACCGTGGTGAGCGCGACCGTCATCTCCGCGGCGAGGGGCACGTCGTTGTACCCGATCACCGCGACGTCGCGGCCCACCTCCCTGCCGGCGTCGCGCAGCGCCCCGTAGGCACCGATCGCCGCGAAGTCGTTGGTGGCGAAGATCGCGGTGAGGTCGGGCGATCGTTCGAGGAGCGCGGTCGCCCCCTGACGACCACCGGCCGCGTCGAACCCGGTGTAGACGATGTCGTCGGCAGGGACGGCGTGACCCGCACGGGCGAACGCATCCACGAACCCACTGGTGCGGTCCACCGTGGTACTCGCGAACGGCAGACCCGCGATCACCCCCACCCGACGGTGCCCGCGGGCGAGCAGGTGCTCCGCGGCCAGGGCTCCCCCCGCGCAGTCGTCACACGTCACGGACGGGTGGCCCCCCGCACGCCGGGACACCAGGACGAACGGTGTCCCGCGTTCGGCGACACCGTCGAGGAAACGGTGATCGAGATGGGCGTCACCGAAGATGAGCCCGTCGACATTTCTGGCAAGCAGCATCTCCGTTCGCGTCGACTGGTTCTCCGGATTGTCCAGGGAGTTCGTGACGAACGTCGACAGACCGGACTCCTCGGCAGCCTCCTCGATCCCCTCGTAGATCGTGGCAAGCACGTAGTCGGACAACCGGGGAACGAGGACGCCGATGAGGTTCGTGCGGTTCGTCCGCAGGCTCGCGGCGTGCAGGTTCGGACGGTAGCCGAGGCTGTCGGCGAGTGTCCGGATGCGTTCGGCGGTTGCCGCCGACGCGGTGCGCGTGCCGGGCGCCGACGTTCCGTTGAGGACACGCGAGACGGTCGACACGTGCACGCCGAGCTCGTCGGCAATGAGCCGCAACGTAGCCCGCGGCTTCTTCGGGTTCCCCACGACAGTCGATCCTTCCACGCCATGTAAACGCTGTGAAACGTAGCCCGCTCCCTCTTGACACGTGGCCGCGGTCACCATTCTAATGAGCGCAAACGTTTGGCCCAAACGTTTGCGCAATCTCTGAAGGGACGTCATGAGCAAGGTTGTCGTGCTCGCCACCGGCGGGACCATCGCCTCCCGCAACGATTCGTCGGGAAATGCCGTCGCGGCTGACGACGTCTCCTCGCTGCTCGCGTCCGTCGCACCCAGCGGCATCCGTGTCGAAGGCCGCGACGTCCTCACCACCGGCAGCTACCTGCTCACGCCGGACGACCAGTTGACGATCCTCCGCGCGATCGCCGATGCCTCGAGCGATCCGGACGTGAGCGGCGTCGTCGTCACCCACGGAACCGACACCATGGAGGAGACTGCGTACCTGTGCGATCTCCACCAGGCGGGCGATCGGCCTGTCGTGTTCACCGGCGCGCAATTGGCCGCCGATTCCGAGGTGTGGGACGGCGCCCGGAATCTGAGCGATGCCGTGGTGGTCGCTGCGGCTCCCACCGCGCGCGGGATCGGCTCCGTCATCGTCTTCCACGGTCGGATCCTGCCCGCGGCCGGAACTCGCAAGTGCCACACCACCGCGCTCGATGCCTTCGACAACGGAGCGGGCGGAGTCCTCGGTCACGTGCGCGACGGAGTGGTCGCGATCGACCACCGTCCGGAACGGCCGCAGCCACTGCCGCTGCCCGACGCCCTCCCCCGGGTCGACATCGTCGCGGTGCACCCCGGGGCGGACCGCACTCTCCTCGATGCCGCCGTCGAGGCCGGCGCCCGTGGAATGGTCATCGTCGGCACCGGCGTCGGCAATGCGAATCCGAGCTTCGTTGCCGCCGCGCAGGATTGCATCGCGGCCGGGATCCCCGTGATCGTCGGCACCCGGGTGCCGAACGGCGACATCGTCGCCCGGTACGGCAACGGCGGCGGGGCCGACCTCGCCGATAGGGGCGTGCTTCCGGCCGGGCTGCTTCGCCCGGCCCAGGCTCGCATCCTGCTGGCGTCTGCCCTGGCCGTCGCTCCCGTATCCGAGATCGCGAATATCGTTCGCTCCCACACACATCCAACCGTGGCCGCCCCGGCCACGTCGCATTCGTCCCACCGATGAAAGAGGTACGCATGTCCAAGAAGATCTACGTCAACTTCGGTGTCGACGTCGATGCCGTCGCCGGCTGGCTCGGGTCGTACGGAGGCGAGGACTCGCCCGGCGACATCTCCCGCGGCCTCTTCGCAGGAGAGGTCGGCGTTCCGCGGCTGGTCAAGCTGTTCGAGAAGTACGGCATCACGACGTCCTGGTTCGTGCCCGGCCACTCGATCGAGACGTTCCCGCGCGAGATCGAGCAGGTAGTCGCCGCCGGCCACGAGATCGGCATCCACGGCTACAGCCACGAGAACCCGATCGCGATGACGCGTGAGCAGGAGACCGCGGTCCTCGACCGCTGCATCGAGCTGATCGAGTCCTTCACGGGCCGCAAGCCCACCGGTTACACGGCACCGTGGTGGGAGTTCTCCAAGGTGACCAACGAACTGCTGGTCGAGCGCGGCATCAAGTACGACCACTCGCTCATGCACAACGACTTCACGCCCTACTACGTGCGTGTCGGCGACTCCTGGACCAAGATCGACTACAGCCAGCCGGCCGCGACCTGGATGAAGCCGCTCGAGCGTGGCGCGGAGACCGACCTGGTCGAGATTCCCGCGAACTGGTTGCTCGACGATCTGCCGCCGCAGATGTTCATCAAGTCCAGCCCCAACAGCCACGGTTTCGTCAGCCCGCGGCATCTCGAGGAGATGTGGCGCGACCAGTTCGACTGGGTCTACCGCGAGATGGACTACGCGATCTTCCCGATCACCATCCATCCCGACGTGTCCGGCCGTCCGCAGTCCCTGCTCATGCTCGAGCGCCTCATCGAGCACATCAACAAGCACGACGGCGTCGAGTGGGTCACGTTCGACCAGATGGCCGACGACTTCAAGGAACGGTTCCCGCGCCGGAACTGACCTCTCCAGCGCACGAAAACGGTGGGAGCGCAAGGCCCGCGCTCCCACCGTCGCCCCAGCCTCCGACATCATCAGTCCCGGGAAGGACACCTATGAGCCAGACGGCCGAGGAACATCCACTATCGCAAACTTCCGCGCAACCGACCAAGCAACTCCCGCGCTTCAGCATTCGGGAGACCCGCAAGTCCACGATCATCGCCTTCCTGGCCTGGACGGTCGCTGTCTACGACTTCATCCTCTTCGGCACGCTCCTGCCCCGCGTGAAGGAAGACTTCGGATGGAGTAGCTCACATGCATTGCTCATCTCCACCTTCGTGAGCATCGGCACCGCTGTCGTCGTGCTCGGCGTCGGCCCGGTGGTCGACCGACTCGGTCGGCGCAAGGGCATGATGATCACCGTCGGTGGTACCGCGCTCTCGTCCGCAGCGACTGCTGCGTCCGGCGGCGCTCTCAGCCTCGTCGCCGCCAAGTCCGTCGGCGGCATGGGGTTGTCCGAACAGGCCGTCAACGCAACGTATCTCAACGAGATCTACGCGGTCTCCGAAAGCGACGCTGTTCGCAAGCACCGCGGCTTCCTCTACTCGTTCGTGCAGACCGGGTGGCCTCTCGGCGCCTTGCTCGCCGCCGGGTTCGTCGCACTCATGGGTTCGATCGTCGGACCGGACAACTGGCGCCTGGTGTTCCTGGTCGCGACGCTGCCCGCACTGGTCATCGCCTTCGTCTGTGCGCGGCTGAAGGAATCTCCCCAGTTCGACCTGCAGGACCGCATCCGCCGCCTGCGCAAGGCGGGCAAGGTCGAGGAAGCACGAACCCTTGCCGCCGAGTACGGCATCGAGCATTCCGACGCCACACCCCTCAAACGAATTTTCCAGGGCGCGAACCGACGGAACACGATCGTCCTGTCGCTGGCCTGGATGGTGAACTGGTTCGGCATCCAGACGTTCAGCGTCCTCGGCACCACCGTCCTCGAGGACGGCAAGGGGTTCTCGGGCAACTTCACCCTGCTACTGGTCGTGTTCGCCAACATCGTCGGCATCTTCGGCTACCTGTTCCACGGCTGGATAGGCGACCGGTTCGGCCGGCGCAACGCAATCGTCGGCGGGTGGATGATGGGCGGAATTCTGTTCTCGCTCATGCTCCTCGGGCCGTCGTCGGCAGCCTTCGTGCTCCCGACCTACATGTTCGGACTCTTCTTCCTCCTCGGCCCGTACTCGGCGATGAACTTCTTCATGGCCGAGTGCTACACGACGGATTGTCGCGCGACCGGTGCCACCTTCATCGGTGCGATGAGCCAGCCGGGCGCGGTGATCGGCGGCTTCCTCCTGACCGCGATGGTCTCCGCCAGTATCAGCTTCGGGACCGCCGCCTTCTGGGTCGGCGCCGTGGGCACCTTCGCCTCCGGTCTGGTCATGCTGCTCGCCAAGAAGGTCGCGGTCACGTCCGGGTGACGCACCGACCGACTCTCGAAAGACAGGATCACGACAGATGAACAACCCTTACGAGCACATGCGCGGCAAGGTCGCGATAGTGTCCGGTGCTGCCAGCGGTATCGGCCTCGAGGCCGCAGTGGCCCTGGCCGAGGTCGGAACCCGGGTCGTGATCGGCACGTTCCCCGGAGATCCGCACGATCCGGCCGAGACCCTGCGCCGCGTGCAGGAGACAGGCGGCACAGGTGTCGTCCACGAGGTCGACGTCCGGTCGACCGGTGAAGTGGACGCGTTCGCCGAGCGAGCGCTGGTCGAGTGGGGACGCCTCGACTTCGCGGTCGCGAATGCCGGTGTCCTCCGCAAGCATTCGATCGCAGAACTCGACGATGCCGCCTGGGACGACATGCTCCAGGTCGACCTGACCGGCGTGATGCGGACGCTTCGCGCCGCAGCGACCCGTATGACCGGCCCGGGCGCGATGGTGTCGATCTCGTCGATCGCAGGCGGCGTCTACGGATGGGGCGATCACGCTCACTACTCGGCGGCGAAGGCGGGCGTTCTCGGACTCAGTCGCGCGTTGGCGGTCGAACTCGCCCCGCGGGGGATCCGCTCCAACGCAATCGTTCCGGGACTCATCGAGACGCCACAGTCGTCGGATCCGGTGAACTCTCTCGGCCCCGACGGACTCGTCGCCGCGGGCGCGAAGATCCCGTGGGGACGTGTCGGCAGGCCCGACGAGATCGCGACCGTCGTCCGCTTCCTTCTGAGCGACGAATCCCGCTACCTCACCGGACAATCGCTCGTCGTGGACGGCGGGCTCACCACCAAGATGCAGGACTAGGAGCGACCGTGGGAGTTCTCGAGGGCCGACGCGCGCTGGTCACCGGCGGCGCCAGTGGAATCGGACGCGCGATTGCGGAGTCGTACGTCGATGCCGGCGCCCGCGTGGTGATCGCCGACAGGGATCTCACAGCCGCCGAGGACGCGGCTCGCGCGATGGCGGCCGACGGTGCCGTCGCAGTCGACGTCGCCGACGAGGAGTCGGTGGAAAATGCATACGCCGCCGCCGTGGGTGCCATCGGTGCGGTCGACGTTCTCGTCAACTCGGCAGGAATCCTGGAGGAGTCGCTGCTGAGCGAGATGTCCCTCGACATGTGGCGCAGGACCCTGGACGTGGACCTGACGGGGATCTTCCTGATGTGCCGCGCCGCCGTCCCCGCGATGATCGCCGCCCGGAGCGGACGGATCGTCAACATCGCCTCGCAGCTGGGCATCAAGGGCGGCGTCGGCCTCACCCACTATGCGGCCGCGAAGGCGGGTGCGATCGCACTGACGAAGTCGCTGGCGCTCGAAGTGTCCCGACACAATGTGCTCGTGAACGCGATCGCGCCGGGGCCGATCGAAACTCCACTCGTCGACGGAATCACCGACGAGTGGAAACAGGCCAAGCGACGAGAACTTCCGCTCGGTCGTTTCGGGCTGCCTTCCGAGGTCGCCCCGACGGCGGTCCTGCTGGCGTCGGATCCCGGCGGAAACCTCTACGTGGGGCAGACTCTCGGCCCGAACAGCGGCGATGTGATGCCCTGATGTGCGGCGGGTGCCCGGGAGGGCGGGTGGACGACTGGCTCGGGCTGGTCGTCCGCACCCACCCCCAACGAGAGGCGGTGGCCCGGATGGCCGACACCCGGTCGGCACGGGTGCGGGCCACTGGGCACGGCTGGACGGTGTCCACCCCCACGGGCCGTACCGTCGTGACCGATTCGCTGACCGCGATGTGGTCGGCCGTCGCGTCGTTCGCTGTCGCCGAGCCTGATTGGTCGGCGCTCTCGCTGCCGACCGGGATCCACGAACCCGCACCCCTGCCCGACCGCCGACGACCGGTCACTGTCGTCGCTCGCGATCTCGCGGATGCACGCCGACGTGTCGCCGATCATCTCGCTGCACCGCAACGTCATTCGGAGCGGGTGGTCGAGGTGGACTTCCCTGCCGCGGAGCCGGCCGTGGTGCACACGTTCGTGTCCACCACCGTTGCGGCGCTAACCCTGAGCGGTATGACAGCTTACGGACACGGCCGCGGTCGCACACTGGAAGCCGTTGTCGAACAACGAGATCGGACCGTTCGATTGACCACCTGGGACGGCATCGGCCTCGGCCTGACCGTCGATTTTCGAGGAGAAGAACCATCGAACCCGTGACGCCCCTGTCCCCGAGCGTTGCCGAGTCCTTGCGACGCACGAAGATTGTCTGCACTCTTGGCCCTGCTACTGCATCCGGCGACCGCGTTCGCGAGCTCGTCGAGAGCGGAATGGATGTAGCCAGACTCAACTTCAGTCACGGTGAACATGCTGATCACCAGGACAATTACCGTCGTGTGCGGGCGGCGTCGGAGGCGACGGGCCGCGCGGTGGGCATCCTGGCCGATCTGCAGGGACCGAAGACTCGTCTCGGCCGGTTCGTCGAGGGCAAGACGCGGTGGGAGACGGGTGAACAGATCCGGATCACGGTCGAGGACTGTGAGGGAACCCACGATCGGGTGTCGACCACCTACAAGCAGCTCGCGCAGGACGCGCAGCCCGGTGACCGGTTGCTCGTCGACGACGGCAAGGTCGGGCTCGTCGTCGAGGCCGTCGACGGTGACGATGTGGTGTGCCGGGTGACCGAGGGCGGTCCGGTGAGCAACAACAAGGGTGTGTCGTTGCCCGGGATGAACGTGTCGGTGCCGGCGCTGTCGGAGAAGGACATCGAGGATCTCGAGTTCGCGCTCGGGCTGGGAGTCGACTTCATCGCGCTCTCGTTCGTGCGTTCGCCCGCCGATGTCGAGTTGGTCCACGACGTGATGGATCGGGTCGGTCGCCGGGTTCCGGTGATCGCGAAGCTCGAAAAGCCCGAGGCGATCGAGAACCTCGAGGCCGTGGTCCTGGCGTTCGACGCGGTCATGGTCGCCCGTGGTGATCTGGGTGTGGAACTGCCCCTCGAGCAGGTGCCGCTGGTGCAGAAGCGGGCGATCCAGATCGCCCGCGAGAACGCCAAGCCGGTGATCGTGGCGACGCAGATGCTCGAATCGATGATCGAGAACTCGAGGCCCACCCGTGCGGAGGCGTCGGACGTCGCGAACGCCGTCCTCGACGGCGCCGACGCTGTGATGCTCTCCGGGGAGACGTCGGTCGGTAAGTACGTGATGGAGACCGTGCAGACGATGGCGCGGATCCTCGAGGCGGTCGAGACCGATCCCGCGCGCGTGCCGCCGCTCACTCACGTCCCGCGGACCAAGCGTGGTGTCATCTCCTACGGGGCCCGTGACATCGGTGAGCGGCTCGATGCGAAGGCGTTGGTGGCGTTCACCCAGTCCGGGGACACGGTCCGCCGTCTCGCTCGGCTGCATTCGCCGCTGCCGTTGCTGGCGTTCACGCCGCTCGAGTCGGTGCGCTGCCAGCTGGCGCTGTCGTGGGGTACCGAGACGTTCATCGTGGACCCGGTCGACTCGACGGACCAGATGTTCACGCAGGTCGACCACGCGCTGCTCTCCCTCGGCCGCTACAACAAGGGCGACCTCGTGGTCATCGTGGCCGGCTCCCCGCCGGGCACAGTAGGCTCGACCAACCTGATCCACGTGCACCGGATCGGGGAGGAAGACCACTAGCAGGGCGGACTGTCGGTCGGGCCGGCGCAGCCACCGAGGTGCCGCGCTACGAGCCGGGAGCGAAACTGCCCCGAACAGGGGTGTGGCCGGGAATGCTTTCACATCCTCGGCCGCATCTCTGTTTCACGAGACTTTCACCGTTTCCGATTACTTACTCGATCCGCACTACTGAAACTACGCCCGCCGGTAGCGCCCTGCAATGCTTCCGGCGCCAGTTTTCCGAGTTGTGACCGCGCCCCGGATTTCGCGTCCTGTGCGTTACACGAGCCGCTTCCCGGAGCGGATCCGGCGTTGCAGATCCCGCATGAGCACCCGACTCGGCAAGTGCCGGACGAATCGGGGCACGAACCGGTTCACGAAAGACACGAAGACGAAGAGGTGCTCGAAGCGGCGGCGATCGTCCTCGTTCCACTCCATCCCGAGTTGCTCGCGGAACAGCGGCGGCAGGAAGCCCGTCGTGAGGAACCTCAGCAGGTCACCGAACACGAGACGCAGAGGCGGGCGAACCATGCGCAACGCGAGCAGATCGTTCAGGTAGTCCCGGACGGTCTCGTCGATCGCGACGCGCTCGCAGGCGATGTTCCAGTACCGGTCGAAATCGGCTCGCGTCGCCGGCCACATGTCCTCGGTGACCTGCAATGTCGTGCCGAGCGTCGACGACGACCGGTAGAACTCCTCGGCCTGCTCGGGTGTCATCCTGCCGTGCAGCAGCTGGTGTGTGTCCTCGAACCCGATGAACAGGCACGCCGCCACCCACAACTGCAACTCTCGGTTGAACGCGTTGTAGGACACCGGGCTGTTCTCGTCGGAGCGGACGTACCGGTGGGCTCCGTTGACCGCCTCCCGGTATGCCCGGCGTTCGTCGTCCGAGCCGAGAATCGCCACCGACAGGTAGGTGAACGTGGTGCGAGCACGCTTCCATGGATGCTTGGCCAGGCTGCCGGACTCGACCTTGCTCTCCGCTACGCCGTGGCCCACCTCCGGCCACGACAGTTGCATCACCACGTTCGCCGCGCCGCCCGCGAACGACCAGAAGTCGAGCGCGTCGGCGATCCGCGCCGGCCGTCCGCCGCGGCGAGGAGTGGTCGCGATGCGGATCCGGGTGCGCTCGTTCGTCAGGCGCGGTTCGGCGCCGGGCAGGTCGAGGTAGCGGGTCGGCATGAATCCCCTCCGTCGTCCGCGGTCACTTGGTCTCGACGTTGTCGACGATCCAACGGTCACCGTCTCGTTCGAGGGTGACGACCATTCGGTACTTCTGCGACTTACCTTCGGGGGCAACCACATTCTTCGCCTCCTGGTCGACGAAGGCCAGGACGACCGCACTGGATTCGTCCACGCTCTCGACACCGATGTTCGAGACGGTTGCCGTCGCCTGCCCCTGCCCGTCGGTGACGAGGCTCCGCAGCGCATCGACCATCTTGTTGTACTGGCCGGTGAACTCGGAGGTGGACATCCCGGCGATCTTGTCGCGGTTGGCATCGAGATTCTGGTAGTCGAACGACGCCACGGTCTGCGCGTAGTCGCGGGTGGTCTCGACGGCCTGGTCGCGCAGCGTGTCGAGCTGCCGCCGCTCCCACCACTGCCAGCCGGCGAGTGCGCCGAACACGACGGCGAGCACGCAGAGCACTGCAACCGGCACCGGGCCGAAGCTTCGGGCGACCTTCGCTGCAGGTCGCTTTTCGCGCGGTTCCGTGGCGACGCCTTCCGGCGCGGGTTCCGGCAGCGTGGTGACCGGTGCGGCGGCGTTGGCGGCGTCCCGCTTCTGTTCCGTCATCTTCCGAGCTCCTCCAGGAGGTGATTCCATTGGTCGAGCGCCTCGGCCCCGGTGGGAACGAGGATCGGGTCCGCCACCATCGGCGGACCGATGACCGTTCCCGGAGTGGTCGCGTTCTGCAACCCGAGATCGTCGGGGCGCGGGGCCGTTCGCGATCCGCGCTGGGCGATGTTCTCTCCGGGCGGGCAGTACAACGTGAGGTTCGGCTCGGCGGGAGTGAGGTCGCCTACCGCACGCCGGGCGGTGTCGTAGTTGCACACCGGTCCCTGCGTCGCGACGAGCGCGAACTGCGCACGATCCCCCTTGACGATCGACTCGAGTTTGCCGAGTCCCTCGGGGATCTCGTCGAGTCCGGCCGCGAGAGCGTTACTTCGGTCGGATATGACCGGAGTGACCGTGGCGAGGTTCGCGAGCAGCGCACCGAAGGAATCGTGATAGCGATCGAACAGGTCCCGGGTCCGGTTCAGCGCGGCGGGCGACTGGTCGAGGAGGTAGACCAGCACGGGACCGCTGGTGTCCAACTGTTCGGTGAACGTGCGGGCCGCGCCGGTCCCGCGCACGAACGAATCCCCGGTGGCGGACATCGTGCCCAGCAGGTTCGCACTGCGTACGAGCAGCGACCGCAACTGTGGGGCCTGCTCGCCCAGCAGCGTGCTGATCCGGTCTCCGTCCTCGATCAATCCGGAGAGGGTCGGGCCGAGACCCTCGAACGACGCCCCCAGCTCGGTGCCCAGCGTGCCGACCGCGTCGGGGGCGATGCCGTCGAGCAGCTTCGCGGCATCGCCCATCAATCGGTCCATCTGGACCGGCTGCAGATCCTGCGGCGCCGCGAGTTCGTCGCCGTCCGCGAGAAACGGTCCGGTGTCGGTGTTCGGGAAGATGTCCACGCTCTGGATGCCGGCGACGGTCCCCATTCCGACCTTCGCGATGCTGTCCCGCGGAATCCGGGTACCCGCATCGAGATCGAACTCGATCCGGGCGCCGCCCCGATCGGGCACCAGCACCACCGAGGCCACTTTCCCCACCTGTACGCCGCGATAGGTGACGCTGGTTCCCGCGGTGAGCCCGAGAGCATTGGACATGTTCGCGTGCAACCGGATCGGATCCCGGAATGCGCCCGGGCCCGCGACGTAGGCGATGCCGAAGGGCACGACCACGGCGGCGGTGATCGCGAAGAGCACCAACTGGACCAGGACGACTCGCCTCATCGGATTCCTCCCGACAGCAGGGACTCCAGCGACCCGGCCTCGGCCGGCAGGGGCGCCGTACCGCCCGTCAGCAGGTTCTCGATGGAACCGGGGATGTCGAGGGTGCCGTCGAACATCAGGTAGTCACCCTCGACGGCCCCGCCGAAGTTGTCGAGGAAACCGTTCATGGTGGTGAGGGTTTCGCCGATACTCGCGTTGAACGAACTCAGCGACGCCAACACCGTGGCGGTGTCGCCGAGCATCGCGTCCAGCCCCGTCGACGCCTGTGACAGCACGAAGTCGAGGTGACCGGCGAGCGCCGCACTCGAGTCGAGCAGAGTCGAGATTCGCTCCCGCTGCCCCACAAGCACGTTCGTCACCTCCGGCGCGATGTCGAGGAACTGGTCGATCGTCTGCTGCTGGGCCGCGAATCGGCGTGAGATGTCCGCAGCCAACTCCATCGCGGTGTCGTACTCCTGCCGATGTGACATCGCAGTCCCCGTGAGCGTGGTGACGGTGCCGAGGAGGTCCCGCACCTGTCGGGGACGGCCGGCGAACGCGACGTTCAGCTCGTCCAGCACGGTCTGCAACTGATCGAAGCCGCTGCCGGTGAGGATCGTGCCGAGTGCCGCGAGCGCGCTCTCGATCTGTGGCCCGACCTCGGTGCGCGACTCGGCGATCACGTCGCCGTCGGCGAGCATCTCGGTGGACGGCTGCTCGGGCGCACGCAGGCGGATGAACGGACTTCCGAGAGCCGACGGGAGTTCGACCGCCACCTCGACGTTCTCCGGAAGTGCGACCGACGACGACAGATTCAGATCCACGATTGCACCGACAGTGTCGGTCGACAGGTCGGAGACCCGTCCGACGACGCGTTGACCGTTCCGCACGTCGGCACCCGTCAGCAGGCCGTCCGCGTGCGCGAGTTGCACGTGGACCGTGTAGGTGTCCCCCGGCACGGAGCGACCCAGTGGCAGGTCCTGGATCCCCGCACCGCACCCCGCGACCAGCACCGCGCCGACCAGCGCTCCCCCGACGACCACCGCTGCGCGCCGCATCAGTTCCCTCCGGCCGGGGCCATCCCACCCGAGAGCAGCGTCGCCAACCCGAGCGGGTCGGAGGCACTGATCGGGAAGGAGATCGGGTTGGTGAATCCGGCGCCCGTACACAGCGGCATCGGGTACTGCTCGCACAGGGGCTGAGCCACCGCGAACTGCGTGAGCGCAGTGGAGACGTTGAGCCGGATGCGACCGCGATCGTCCGGCCCGACGGTCTGCGACAGGTTCTGCATCAACAGCGGCACCAGATCCATGAACTCGGCGAGGCCCGACCGGTTCGCGACGAGTGTGCCGCCGAGTGCCGTCAGGTTCTGCGCGACGGCCCCCACATCGTCCCCGTGTTCCGCGGTGAACCGGTCGATCTGGTCGAAGACCGTCGCCAGGTCCTGCAGCGGCTCGGACAGATCGAGATCCCGTGTGGACCACTCGTCGCCGAGCGCAGCGAGATCGGACACGAGCGCGTCGAGGCTGACCTGGCGGTCGTCGAGCTGCGCCATCAGGGTGTTCAGGTTCTCGACGACGGCACCGATGTCCTCGCTCCGAGCTCCCACGACACCGGTCGCGGCACCGAGGTCCCGTACGGCGCGATTGAAGTCGTCGCCGCGCCCTTGCAGGCCGGCCGCGGCACGCGACAGCAGGTCGCCGGCGTTCCCGCCTTCCGGCCCCAGCGCCTCGGCGAGGGTGGCGAGGCTGCCGATGAGGCCGTCGAAGTCGATCGGAGCGTGACTGCGGCCGAGCGGGACGACGTCTCCGTCCTGCAGCCTCGGACCGCCCTGGTACGCCGGGCCGAACTCGAGGTGCCGGTCGCTGATCACGGACGGGTTGAGCACATACGCGTGCACGTCCGCCGGTAGCTCCACCGACGCAGGCACCGACGCGGTCACGCGCACGAACGTGCCCATCGGTTCCACCTTCTCCACGGTGCCGACCGGGACGCCGAGCACCGTCACATTGCTGCCGGCGTAGAGGCCGTTGACGTAGGCGAAGTCGACCCGGACGGTCGTGGTGCGGTCTGTTCGAGCGAAGACGTACCAGGCACCCGCCGCGACTGCCGCCACCAGGACGAACGCCAGGACGGTTCTACCGATTCTGCGGGGAGTCCTCGGGGCGGTCATCGGCACCCCTGCATGACACCGAGTGCGCACAGCAGGTTGTCCGGGACGACCGCCGCCGGGGCGGTGACGTCCGTCCACGCCCCGTTGCCCGTCGCGTCGGTAGCCGCTCGCAGGGCCCGAGGGAGCCGGTCGAGTATCTGTCCGATGTGATCGGCGTTGCGCTGCAACGTGTCCGTCACGTCGACGAGGTTCGTCGTCATCTGCCCGAACTCCTCCTCGTGCTCGGTGTAGGTGGACGCGAGGGTCGACAGCACCGACCGCAGATTCTCGACCAGTTCGGTGAGGACTTCCCTGCGCACCGCGAGCGTGCGGACGATCGTCTGCGCGTTGGCGACCGTAGTCGACAGCGAATCTCCCTGCCGAACAGCCAGATCCGACACCGATCTGGACATCTCCAGGAGCTGGTCGATCTGCTCGGCGTTCCGGGAGACCACGGCAGACGCCCCACTGACTCCGGCGAGAACCCGGCCGAGCTGCTCGGGGTCGTCCGGCATCACCTCCGACAGCGTCCTCATCATCGCTTCCAGCGATGCGGTGTCGATCTCGGTGGCCGCGTCGGTCGCATCACGGCTGATGTCGTCGAGACTGTAGGGCACCGTGGTGCGCGCGAGCGGAATGACGTTCGCCGCAGTCGCATCGGCATTCTCGGAGGTGACGACGCCGGCCGGGACCACCTCGAGGTAGCGCTTGCCGAGCACGGTTTCGAGACGCACCGAGGCGGTGGTCCGGTTACCGAGGGGCTGCCCGTCGTCGAGCCGGAAGTCCACCCGCACGTGGTCCCCCGCGATATCGATTCCCTCGACCCGACCAGCGGGGACACCGGCGACGTAGACGGGGTCGCCGTCGGACAGCCCACTGGCGTTCGCCAATTCGGCCGAGTACGGACTGGTTCGGGACAGGTACCAGAGCTTCGGGATTCCGATCGCCGCGGCGAGACCGGCCACGAGCAACACGATGCCGACGGTTCCGAGTGCGAGCGGGGCGCCGTATCCGGGGCGACGCTCACCACGGAACAGGAACAGCCACGCGCCGACGACGACGTCGATCACTTTGACCACGAACATCATCGGCACACCTCCGAGTGGGTGCCGCCGAAGATGTTCGCTTCGGCGTCGCCGGCCTTCAGGACGAAATTGCACAGATAGAGACTCACGAAGCCGCCGTAGGCGCTGATGCTGTTCACCCCGTCCGCGAACTGCGGCATCTTCGCGACGAACTGCTCGAAGGCGGGAGTGCCGGCGATCCAGGTGTCGGTCAAGGACTTCAGATCGGTGACCGATGCCCCGAAGGCACCCTGCGAGCGGGTCAACGCCGCGGCGAGGGAGGCGACGGCACGATTACCGTCGTCGAGCAGGACGGCCAGCCTGTCGTTGCTGCCGACCACCGACGTGCTCAGGTCGCGCAGACCGGTGACGAGCTGCTCGAGTTCCGGTTGCCGCCGGTCGACGGAAGTCATCAGGGCGTTCATGTTCGTGAGGAGTTGCTCGTACACTCCGCTCCGGTCCGCGAGATCACCGGAGAGGGTGGCGATCCGGTCGAGCAGGGCCGCCACGGTGGCGCCCTGCCCGTCGAAGGTTTCGACGAAACTTCGGGTCAGCGTGTTGACCTCGGCCGGCTCCAACGCGTCGAACAGCGGCGCGAATCCGTTCATCAGTGCGGTGAGGTCGACCGGCGGAGTGGTGCGGTCGAGGGGGATCACACCCCCGGGCTCGAGGGTGTCCGACGCGACGCCGGCGTCCGGTTGCAGGGCGACATCGTCGGGAGGGCTGAGGGCTACGTACCGGGCACCGAGCATGTCGCCGTAGCGCACGGCCGCAGTGGTGTTCCGGTCGAGCGAGTGGTCGGACGACACCTCGATCCCCACGACCGCCTTGCTGGTCCCGCCGCCCGCATCGGCGAAGGCGATGGAATCGACGCGGCCCACCCGGACCCCGGCCATCGTCACCGGGTTTCCCTCGTGCAGGCCCTCGACGTCGGTGAACTCGACCGTGTACCGCTCGCTGTCCCCACGTACGGGAACCGAGAGGGTGTTGGCGACCAGCGACGCGCACGCCGCTCCCACTGCACAGAAGCCGAGCACCTTCGCGATCGGAACCCACCCGAGCTTCATCGGATCCGCACCTCGGTTCCCCGGACGAGCGGACCCAGCATGAAGGTGGAGGCCGGATTCCGTGCTGCCACGGCAGTGTCCCCGAGCAAGCGTTCCTCCAGCAGCCGGAAGGCCTCCTGCTCGTCCGCTCCCCCGGCGACGGACGGGGGACCGCAGTCGCCAGGTTGCCCGCCGTAGGCGGGGCAGTCGGCGGCGGTGTACGGCATGGGGTCGGCAAACGTCGGGACGGCGGTGATGTCGAAGTGACCGGTGGCGAACACACGGGCACCCGCGGCACCGAAGGTGCGCGCGCCCTCGAGCGTGTCGACCAGGCCGGCGGGGTTCGCCGCGGTAGTGGCCAGAATCGTGCCGGCCGAATCGACCACTGTCACCACGCGGTCGCGCTGCTCACCGACGAATCCCGTGAACACCGGCGCGAAACGCGCTGCGGATTCGATGGTTTCGTCGAGCGCCTGCCGATTGTCGACCATGCTCTGCGACACGTTCGTCGACGACGACAGCGTCGCGAGCACGTCGGGGCTGGCGGTGTGCAACGTCTGCAGCACGGATCGGAAGTCGGGAGTCGAGTCGAGGAACGTCCGCACCGCGGGGGCCAACGTCTGCGACGCCCCGTCGAGTCGATCGACGATCCGGCCGACCATGGCTCCGCGACCGTCCAGCGCATGGGAGATCGCGGACAGCGCGACCTGGATGTTCTGGGGCTGCATCCGGTCGAGGATGTCGACCAGACGGGTGTAGACCGCGTACAGGGCCACCGCGTCCGGACCGGTGTCGGCCCGCACCTCGTCGCCGTCGGCCAGGCTCCCTTGCGGCTGTCCCACGGGATCGTCGACGAGCTGGATGTAAATGTCCCCGAAGAAGGTACGGGGAACGACTCGCGCCAGTACGGCGGCGGGGATCAGGTCGATCGAATCCGAGTCGATCCGAAGTCGGACAACCGACGATTCGGTCCCCGAGTCGATCCCGGCGATGCGACCGACATCGACGCCGCTGTAACGGACCGGCGCCTCGCCGTTGACGAGCCCCGCGGAGGCCGGTATCGCGACGAGCACCTCCGGGTCCCGATGTAGTTGGCCGGTTCCCCGCAGCACCATCGCCGTTCCCGCCACCACCGCGACCAGCACGGCCACGGCGCCCCGCAGAACGAAGGCGGTTCGACGCCGCGAGTAGACGTCCATCTCAGACCCCCATCCCGGGGATCGTCGGGACCAGCCCCCACAGCGCGAACGTCATGAGCACGTCCAACACCCCGATCGCGAGAATCGCGGTACGCAGCGCCCGTCCCGCCGCCTGACCCACACCGGCCGGTCCACCCGAGGCGAAGTATCCGTACGAACAGTGCACCAGTGCAACAACTCCCGCGAACACGATGGCCTTGATCGCGGCGTAGACGAGGTCCACCGGCGACAGCGCAAGGTGGAAGAAGTAGTCGTAGGTGCCCGCCGAGGCGCCACCCCACACCACGATCACCAGACGGGTCGACAGATAGCTGGCGAGCAGTCCGATCATGAAGATCGGGAGCACACACACCATTGCCGCCAGCACCCGTGTGCCGGCCAGGAACGGGATCGACCGCACCCCCATCGAGTCGAGTGCGTCGATCTCGTCGGAGATCCTCATCGCCCCGAGTTGCGCGGTGAACCCGGTGCCCACCTTCGCGGCGAGCGCGATCGCGACCACCACCGGCGCGAGTTCCCGCGTGTTGGCGATGGCCGACAACATCCCGGAAAGGGTTGTCATGCCTACCAGTTCGAGTCCGCGCTGCGTCTCGACTCCGAGCATCATCGCGGCGGCGAGTGACATCGCGAACACGATCCCGATGGTTCCGCCGCCGGAGAGCACAGAGTTGGTTCCGAAGCTGACCTCGCTGATCTGCGCCAACACGTGCTTGCGATACCGCGTCGCCGCGTAGGGCAGCGAAACCAGGGTGCGGAAGAAGAACGTGACGTGCCGGCCGACGTCGGCGAGTCCGTCGACCACGGCGGACGCCGGCCGCATCGCCCGGCGCAGGCGCACCCGGGTGTCGAAGGCAACCATCAATACGCTCCCACGGCCGGGACGATCACGGTGTACAGCGCGGACAACGCGGTGTTCACGACGAACACGAGCGCGAAGGCGATCACGACGGCCTCGTTGACGGCGTCGGCGACACCGCGCGGACCACCCTTCGCGTGCAACCCCTTGAACGTCGCGACGAGCGTAGAGGTGAGAGCGAAGATCGCGGCTTTCACGAGCGCCATCACGAAATCCGCTGTCCGGCCGTATTGACCGAATGTCGCCAGGAACGTTCCGGCGGGCAGGTGCTGGACGTAGATGTGGTACAGGTAGCACGCCATCACGCCACCGAAGGTCACCATCGCACACAGCGCCACCGAGACCACCACGGCAGCCAGCAGTCGCGGGGCGACGAGCCGTTCGACCACGTCGATACCCATGACTTCCATGGCGTCGATCTCCTCACGGATCTTCCGTGAGCCCAGATCCGTGCAGATCGCCGAGCCGGCCACCCCCGCCATCATCAGCGCGCAGACCAGCGCGGAGGCCTGCCCGACGATGATGAACGCCACCACCGCACCGGAATAGCCGCCGGCACCGATCCGCCCGGCGAGCTCACCGACCGACACCGCGACGAACACACCGATCGGCACCATCAGCAGCAGAGAAGGACCGGTGCTGACCCTGCCGATGAACAGGGTCTGCTTCACGGTCTCCTCGAGCGACAGCCGACCGCGAAGGAGAGCTCTGGCCAACGACACCATCGCCTGCACGGAAAAGCCGATGAGGTACCCGCCCTGGAGCGCGACGTCCTGCACCGGCCCCTTCGCGGGGGGTAGTTCGTAGGTCATGCGCCGGCCCTCCCCAGTTCCGTTTCGACCCTCGACCTGACGACGCGCCCCTGCCGCGCGGCGCCGGACCCCGCACTCAGCCCTGGACGACGGGCGACGCCCCGCCCCGCAGATCGCCCTTGACGACCTTTCCACTCGCGTTGCGCGGCAACGCTTCCACACAGACAACAGCCTTGGGATGCTTGTACCGGGCCAGTTGCTCGTCCAGGAACGGCTGCAACTCCTCGAGAGTGAGTTCGCCACCCGCATCCGGCCGAAGTGCCACGACGGCCACCGGGATCTCGCCCCACTTGGGGTCGGGGCGCCCGATCACGGCCGCCTCGAGAATCTTCGGGTGCGCGAAGAGCGCGTTCTCCACTTCGGCGCAGTAGATGTTCTCACCACCGGAGATGATCATGTCCTTCTTGCGGTCGACCACGTAGACGAACCCCTCGTCGTCCACTCGAACCAGATCTCCGGAGTGGAACCATCCGCCGTGGAACGCATCCGCGGTCGCGGCGGGGTTCTGCCAGTATTCGAGCATCATCGTCGGGCCGCGATAGACGATCTCACCCACCGCGCCCGGGGCGACGTCGTTCATGTCGTCGTCCACGACCCGGGCCTGGACGGTCGGAATCACCCGACCGACCGAACCCAGCTTGCGCAGCGCGTCGTCACCGTCGAGCACGCAGGTGATCGGCGACATCTCGGTCTGCCCGAACACCGCGACGTTGGACGCGTCGGGGAACGTCTCGGCCATCGCCCGAAGCACGGTGTCCGAGGCGGGCGCCGCACCCCAGGAGATGCCGCGCAACTTCAGCTTTCGCGGTTGCGCCTGCTGCACCGCGCATACCGCCTGCCACTGCACCGGGACGAGGAACAGCGTGGTGACCTGCTCCTCCTCGAGAACGTCGAGGAGTGCGCCGGGATCGAACGCGCCGACTGGGTAGATGACGGTGGTGAGACCCAGCATGAGGCTCGGGGCCATCGACCCCAGCGCCGCGATGTGGAACATCGGCGACGCGCAGAACCCGATGTCGTCGGAGCGGTTGAGCTGGAACGCACGGATACAGGTGAGCGCCTGCGCCTCCATGTTGCTGTGGGTGAGCACCGCACCCTTGGGTCGACCGGTGGTGCCGGAGGTGTACATGACGAGCGCCGGCGTGTCGTCCGGAACATCCAGGGGCACGCGGGGAGTGCCAACCTCCGAGATCAGCTCCTCGTACCCGAGGGTGTCGCCGGTCGTCTCCCCTCCGACCGTGACGGACAGCTCCAGACTGCCGGTCTCGGCCCGGACGGCCGCGGCGAGCGGGGCCAGCGTCGTATCGGCGACGACAGCACGGGCGCCGCTGTCGCGCACCAGGAACGCCACCTCGGGAACGGTCATGCGGAAGTTCACAGGGACCGCGATCGCACCGAGAGCGTTGGCCGCCAGCACGGCCTCGAGGTACTCGGGACGGTTCAACATCAGGATCAGCACCCGGTCGCCGAACTCGACGCCCCGGCGGGAAAGCGCGTCGGCGAGCCGTTCGACCCGCTCGTGCAGCGTCGACCACGTGATCGACGCGCCCTGGAAACGCAGCGCCGGACGATCCGGGATCATGCGAGCGTGCCGGGCCACCTGGTTGTTCCAGTTGGTTCGACGCGATCGCTGCGCCTCGAGCAAGGCGGCAGGCACAGCAGCGGAAGTGACCATCGAGGGTTCCTCTCGTGCGTGGCGGGTCCTCCCGACCTGACCGGACCCATGGTTCGATGTGATGCAGATTACATGGTTTGAGTGGTTTCGAGGCTCGTTTTGTTAATTGCGATTCTCGTGCGGTCGACCGTGCCGGCGATGTGGCGACCGGAACCCCAGGTTCACTCCGACTCGGTTCGCTTCCTGCGCTTTTCGCACGCGCGAGTAGCCTCGTCTCCGCGACGTAGCGGCCGGTCCAGGGGCGGCGGAAGTGGATGCGAATTCCGCTAGCCGCTGTATCGCGGCTTCCGCTTCTGCAGCATCGCTGCGGCACCTTCCGCGAAGTCCGGAGAAGCGAGGAGCTCCGCCTGGCCGATCTTCTCTCGCTCGAGCGCGTCGTCGAGTGCCGCCAGCGTTGCGGCCGCGAGCGCCCGCTTGGTCAGTTCCAGTGCGCGACGCGGGCCCGCGGCAAGCCTGCCGGCCACGTCCCGAGCATGATCGAGCAAGTCGCCGTCCGGCAGCGTCCTCGAGACCAGGCCTGAGCTATCCGCCTCGGCAGCGGACAGCCGCTCCCCGAGCAGCGCCAGCTCTGCTGCCTTCGCCCGTCCGATCGATGCCGACACCAACACGCTCGACCCACCGTCCGGCATGAGGCCGACACCGACGAACGCGAGCAGGAAGTACGCACTTTCGGCCGCGTACGTGAGATCGGCCGCGAGCGCGATCGACACCCCGACCCCGGCGGCCGGACCGTTCACCGCCGCAACAACCGGGACCGGCACCTCGACGATCGCGCGGATCACTTCGTTGGCGACGTCCATGACGACCGTGGGATCGGCGGGATTCACGGCACCGGCAGCCAGGTCGGCGCCCGTGCAGAACGCCGGCCCCGTCCCGGTGATCAGGATGGATCGCACGCTCGGGTCGCACCCTGCCTCACGGATCGCGGCACCGAGCTCCCGCATCGTCGACATGTCGACGGCATTCATCCGTTCCGGTCGTGAGATCGTCAGCTCGAGAACGGAGTCCTTCAATTCCCGCCGCAGGCCGTCGCCCGTCGTCGTGGTCATACCCGAACCCCTTCCTCGATCGCACCGGCGAGGCGGTCGCGGATGATCGCCTCGGCCTCTCCGATCATCCGCCGAACCAGGTCGTCACAACTGGGAATGTCCTCGATCAATCCCTGACTCTGGCCTGCGGTCCAGATGCCCGCGTCCAGCTCACCCCGCTCGAACACCCGCCTGCCCCGCGCTCCGGCGACCAGATCCGCGATGTCGCCGAATTCGCAACCGCGGGATTCGATGTCGATCACCTCGGCGCTCACCGTGTTCGCCGCGACCCGAGCCGTGTTCCCGAGTGTCCGGAAGATCAATCGCGTTTCCAGCTCACTGTTGGCGACGATCCGTTCCTTGACCTCTTGGGCGACCGGCGATTCCGCTGTGCACATGAAGCGGGTACCCATGTTGACGCCGTCGGCGCCGAGCGCGAGTGCCGCGACCAGACCCCGCGCGTCCGCGATACCTCCGGACGCGATGACCGGGATACTCAGCCTGCGGGTGGCGGCAGGGATGAGCACCAACCCGGGTACATCGTCCTCACCGGGATGGCCGGCGCACTCGAAGCCGTCGATGACCGCGTCCACGCCGATCTGCTCGGCTCTGAGTGCGTGCCGCACACTGGTGCACTTGTGGATGACCTTGACGCCCGCGTCCTCGAAATGCGGTAGGTGCTCCACGGGGTTGGACCCGGCCGTCTCCACGATCCCGATCCCGGCGTCGATGATCACCTGCCGGTACTCCGCGTACGGCGGCGGCGAGATCGACGGCAGAAGAGTGAGATTGACACCGAACGGCTCGTCGGTGAGACGCCTCGTGCGCTCGATCTCTTTCGCGAGGGCGTCCGGCGTGGGCTGGGTGAGCGCGGTGAGGAACCCGAGCGCACCGGCCTCGGCCACCGCCGCTACCAACTCGGCACGACCCACCCACATCATTCCGCCCTGGACTATGGGGTGGCGCACTCCGAACATCTCGGTGAAGCGGGTTCTCACATGGACCTCCTCGGATCCCTGGAACAGGTACAAGAGCCTCGAGAGCCTGGTGCAGTGCTGTGGCCGGAGAACAGCCGAGGGGTGAAGCGTCCGGCAACGCGATCGGGCCGGATCAGTACGAGAATCGGCGTTAACTTTTGTGTCGATCGACTCGTTTGTCAACCCCTTACCTACAGGCGAATTGATTTGACCGCCGGTCGAATCCGGAAGCGAAACCGGAGACACCGGCACTCACCTCTCGGCTATGCTTCCGGTACCAGTCCTTACACGTCAGGAGGTTCGGTGACGGAGCGGACGAAGACCGGATCCCGCACTGGGCGCGTTCGCATCGACGTGCAGCATCTGCCCACCAGCGAGATTCGACGCCGGCCGAAGAACCGGAAGGCCCAGATCGCCGCGGTGGCCGCCGAGGCCTTCACCGAGCGCGGCTATCACGGCGTCAGTATCGACGAGATCGCCGCGGCCGTCGGTATCTCGGGTCCTGCCCTGTACCGCCATTTCCCGAACAAGTACGCACTGTTCTCGCAGGCCGCGACCGATCTCGCCGAAGCCCTGGAGAATGCCGTCGCACAGGACGACGCCGACGTGGTCGGCGACCCCGTCGATCGGCTCGATCACCAGATCCTCGCGGCGGTCAGGACCACCGTCGCCCATCGCCGCACGGCCGGGCTCTATAGGTGGGAGAGCCGCTATCTCGAACCGCCGGACAGGGCGGCGGTCCGGGGAGCCGTCGAAGCGGTCAACCGTCGCATCGGCGCGACGCTCGAGGACATCAGGCCCGACATCACCCACCGGGACTCGGTACAGATCTGCGTCGCGATCCTCGGAGCGATCGGAAGCATCACCGTTCATCGGGCCGCCTTGCCGGCGCGGCGACTCGAGCGACTCCTGCTCGGCGCGTGCCGATCGATCGCTCGCGCCGAACTCCCCGCGGAGACGCCATCCACCGGAGTCCACCCGAGGAACGCCGGAATCCCGTTGGCCAACAAGCGCGAAGTCGTGCTCAACGAGGCCATCCTGCTTTTCGAGGCGCGCGGCTACCACGAGGTGAGCATCGAGGACATCGGCCAGGCCGCGGGTATCAACGCCTCCGGGGTGTATCGCTACTTCTCGAGCAAGTCGGATCTGCTGGCAGCGACCTTTCATCGCGCGGCGGAGCGACTCGCCGTCGCGGTGAGCACCGCACTGGGCAATTCCGACACCCCCCGACAGGCTCTCGAGTCGCTGGTCGAGGTCTACGTGCGTCTGTCGTTCGCCCAGTCCGAGCTCATGAGCGTGTACTTCGCGGAGATCGGGAGCCTGCCGGCGCCCGAGCGCACCTCGCTGCGAAACACGCAGCGCCTCAATGTCGAAGAATGGGCTCTGCTACTCGGCGAGGCTCGGCCCGATCTGTCCGTCGCGGAATGTCGCTTCCTCGTCCACGCGGCGCTCAGCCTGGTACTCGACGTCGGGCGGGTGATGCACTTCGAGTCAACCGCAGCCAATGAAGCCCGGGTCCGGCAGCTGATGCTCGCGACGTTGTTCGGTGAGACGAGCGACGCATGAGCGGAGCGGCCGCAGTGGTGCTACGCGCCCACGGCGGACCACTCCGCCTCGAACCCATCCGGGTACCCGAGATACGCGACGACGAGATTCTGGTGCGCATCCAGGGAGTGGGCATCTGCCACACCGACCTGACGGCCGCAGACGGTGGTGTCCCGTTCCCTCTTCCGGCGGTTCTGGGCCACGAGGGTGCCGGGATCGTCGAGGCCGTCGGCGTCGGTGTCGCCGGACTCACGCCGGGAGACCCCGTGGTCCTCGGCTTCGACTCGTGCCGATCCTGCCGCAACTGCGGCCGGGGGCGGGCGGCCTACTGCGAGAACGCAACCGCCCTGAACCACGGTGGAACCCGGCTCGACGGGACCACCACGCTGACCGGCACCGACGGTACTGCGCTACACGGCAACTGGTTCGGTCAATCCTCGATGGCGTCACACGCGGTGGCCTCTGCCCGCAACGCGGTACGCCTTCCCCCAGACGTGCCGGTCGCGCTCGCCGGTCCGCTCGGCTGCGGACTCCAGACCGGGGCCGGGACCGTCTTCAACGTCCTGCGCCCGGATCCCGGATCGGCGATCGCGGTGTTCGGGCTCGGCGCCGTGGGGATGGCGGCGATCATGGCCGCGCGGGTAGCCGGGTGCGGGAACGTCATCGCCGTGGACCCGATCTCGGCCCGCCGAACCCTGGCGCTGGAACTGGGGGCGACGGCGGCGCTGTCGCCCGTCGACGTCGACGACGTCGGGCGGGCGGTTCGCCGCGAGTCCGGTGGCGGTGTGGATTTCGCAGTGGAATCCGTGGGAACCGAACAGGTTGTCCGTCATGCACTGTCCTCGCTACGCCCGCCCGGAGTCTGCGCGACACTGGGGTTACTGCCCGGACGTAATCCCATCACGATCGACCAGAGCCATCTCCTGAACGGGCGCACCCTCACCGGCGTCATCGAGGGCGATGCCGATCCACTGACGTTCCTGCCGATGCTCGTCGACCTGTGGCGTCAGGGTCGCTTTCCGGTCGAGAAGCTGGTACGAACGTTCCCGATCGACCGGATCGACGACGCGATCGCCGCGACACGGTCCGGAGAGGTGGTCAAGGCGGTACTCACGTTCGCGGACAACGACACCGGAGGACGAGCATGAACGTACGAGACGAGGTCGCCGCGCTGCGGGCGCGCACCGACCGGATCGATCCGCGGGAACTCGATTCGATCTGGGACCGCTTGGCCCCGTGTCGGCCCGTGGATCTGATCGGGTACCGCTGGCGGGGTTTCGACTTCGACACCGGACATCGCACGAGTGGGCTCCTCCGTCGAGCGCATTGGTACGGCAAGGCATTCGCCAGCGAGTCCGACGTGCAGCCTCTGCTGTGCCGCAGCGAGGACGGACAGCTGTTCTCCGACATCGGAACCGGGCACGGCGAGGCCAGCCTGTGGGAGGTCGTGTTCCGCGGGGAGGTGACCGCGACGATGGTCTACGACGGCATGCCGGTGTCCGACCACTTCAAGAAGGTCGACGACGACACCGTCATCGGCGTCATGAACGGCAAGGGCACGTTGGTGTTCGACGGCGGCGAACACTTCTGGTTCGGGCTGGAGCGAGACGTCGCACTCTGACACCGCAGCGTCCGTGCGCGACGGCGATGCTCAGATCAGATGCCGGTGTGCCGCAAGGCGCCGGCGCATGTCCCACAGGTAGAACGTCGCTGTCACCTGCCGTATCGGTCGCGGCACCCGCCGGTAGACGACGGGCAGGACGGTCATGAGCCGATCGAATCGCCGTTGATCGCGCGGGCTCCACGGCAGGGCGAACTGGTCCCGCACCCGGGGCGGCAGCAGGCCGATCGTGAAGAAGCGCTGCAGCGGCATCGTCAAGCGGACAGGTAGCGGGGCCTTACCGCCGGAGAGCAGTCCGCGCACGTACGCGCGCACCTGGTCGTCGACCTCCGCGCTCTCGATCATCCGGTCCCAGTAGGCGTCGAACTCGGCACGGGTGGCCGGCCACATGTCGTCCCTGACCTGCAGCGCCGTCCCGTACACCGCGGACTGTCGGTACAGCCGATCCGCGTCGGCGTCAGCGAGTTCACCGAAGAATCGGCGGTACATGTCGGAACCGTTGCGGTACAACGTTGCCGCTACCCACAGCTGCAGTTCGGGATCGAATGCGTTGTACCGCTCCGACCGCACCGGGACGTGCGCCTTGTTGACCAGCCGCACCACCGCCTGCTTCTCCTCGGGAGTGCCGAGGGTGACGGCGTACACGTACGTCATGGTCGTCCGCAACCGGTCCAGGGGACGCTCGAGGGTCGAGCTGTGCTCGGCGACTCCACGGCCGACGCCCGGCAGCGCCAACTGCAACAACACGGTGGCTCCGGCGCCGATCAACAGCATGGACTCGCCCACGAAATCGGCGAGGTCCAGTGATCCGGCGGGCGGGTCCAGGGAGTCCGGGAGCGCGCGGCGCGGCCGCGTGGTGGCATCGATCGTCATCGGTCGTCGCTTTCGTCGGGTGATGGACGGTGGTCGGTCATTGCCAGATCCCGCTCCGCTCGAGGTGCGCCACGAGCCGGTCGGCCGCGTCGTCGAACTGGATCCGAGTGTGCCGCACGACCGCGGCACCATCGCGGGCCGCGATCGCCGCGATCAGATCCGCGTGGGCGCGCACGGCGAGGGCACCCCACTCCGGGTCGGCCGCGTACAGCTGATGCGGCGTGTACCGGGCCGCGCCGGCCAGGAACCAGGCAAGCTTGGGGCCGCCCGCGATACGGCACAGTTCGCGATGGAACTCGTACTCGGCCTCGGCAATCCGCTCCGCATCGGTCGCGCCGACCGCGTCGTGGAGAACCGCGTTGAGATCGGTGAGCCGCGCCAGGTCGTCGGCGTCCGCCGAACCGGAGGCACGCACCGCCAGTTCCACCGTGATCCGGCCCTGCAGCCAGAAGATGTCGTACACGTCGTCTCGATCCAGCGGCGAGACGACGTATCCACGGTTGGGGACCGATTCGACCATCCCCTCTCCCCGGAGCGTCAGCAACGCCTCCCGCACCGGGGTGACGCTCACCCCGAGTTCGGCCGCGGTCTCGTCGAGGCGGACGAATGCGCCGGTCCGCAGCCGGCCCGACATGACGGCACCACGCAGGTGCGCCGCCACGTCGTCGGAGAGTTGGGTCCGGCGGAGGGGCCGCGTGGGCCGAACCGGCGCAGCCATGGCACCCCCTACAGCCCGTACGTCTTGCCGATGATGTCGCGCTGGATCTCGTTGGTACCACCGTAGATCGACGCGACCAGGGTCTTGCGGACGTGGCCCTCCATGTCGAATTCGGTGGCGTAGCCGTACCCGCCCATCATCTGCATTCCCTCGAGGGCCACCTTCTTCGCGGTCTCCGTGGCCTTGAGCTTCACCATGGACGCCTCGCGCGGGAACATCTTCGTCGGGTTGTCGTCGACCAGTCGCGCGGTATTGTACACCAGTAGCCGGGTGCACTCGATCTCGGTCGCGAGGTCGGCGATACGGTGCCGCAGCGCCTGGAAGGTTCCGACCGGCCGTCCGAACTGCTTTCGCTGCGTGACGAATTCGAGCGCGTCGTCGAATGCCCGCTGGGCCGTGCCGAGCATCATGGCGCCCAGGATCAGGCGTTCGATGTTGAGGCCGGTCATCAGTTGCGTCCATCCCTGTCCCACCTCGCCGACCACCGCGTCCTCGGGGAGCAGCACGTCAGTGAGATAGAGGTCGTTGACCTCCTTGCCACCCATCGTTGCGATGCCGCTGATCTTCAGTCCCGGCGTGTCGGCCGGCAGATGGAACATCGTCAACCCCTCGTGCTTCGATCCGGTGCGATCGGTTCGGGCCACCAACAGGATGTTCTCGGCGAAATGCGCGTTGGAACACCACGTCTTCTGTCCGTTGATCAGCCAGCCGCCGGACACCTTCTCGGCCTTGCAGCTGAGATTCCCCACATCGGAGCCCGCCTCGGGTTCGGACATCGAGATCGACTCGGATGCACCCCGGACGATGCCACCGAGCACGGTCTCCTTCTGGGCGTCGGTGCCGAACTTGGCGTACGCTGCGCCGGTGATGAGCGTGGGGCCAACCCCGCCGATCGGCGCCATCCCCCGCGCCGCCTGTTCCAGCAGAATGCACATGTCGACTGCGGTGCCGGCAGAACCGCCGTACTCCTCGGGCACCGTGATGCCCAGCCAGCCCAGGTCGGCCATCTTCAGGTAGAGGTCTTGGTTGTGGTTGTGTTCGCCGCGACCGGTGAGGGCGTCACGCTGCTCGCGAGTGCCGCACTCCTTGCGGCAGAACGCCGCCACGGCCTGCGCGAAGGCCTGCTGCTCGGCGGTGAAGTCGATCGTCACCTGATGTGCTCCTGCCTGCGAAGAGTCGAGTGAAGCGAGGGCTCGAACGCCACGATCGGCCGCGGATACCGCGCGTGGGGTTGTCCCCGTCTGCCGGGACCAATAGTGTGAGCGTCAACACAGTAAATCACATCACATATATGTGATGCGATCCCCGGCACGAAGGAAGCCCGACATGACCCGAGAACTGTCTTCGAGCGACGCTGCACCCGGATCAACCGTCGAACCCGCCGCGCAGGACGCGGCGACGACCTTCGCGAGCCTGGATCCGCGGACGGGGCAAACGCTTGCCGAATACCCGGTCGCCACCGCCGCCGACGTCCGAGCGGCCGTCGAGCGGGCGCGCGGCGCGGCGCGCTGGTGGGACGCCCAGGGCTTCCGCGGCCGTCGCGACTGGCTGCTCGAATTCAAGAAGGCGATCGCCTCGGACGGCGACGACCTGGCACGGGTGATCTCGGCCGAGACCGGCAAGCCGCACGACGACGCCCTGCTCGAGGTGATGCTCGCCGTCGAGCATCTGGACTGGGCCGCCCGCAACGCGAAGAAGGTACTCAAACCGCGCCGGGTCCCGTCCGGACTGGTGAGCGCCAACCAATCGGCCACCCTCGGCTACAAGCCGCTCGGGGTGGTCGGGGTCATCGGACCGTGGAACTACCCCGTGTACACCCCGATGGGATCGATCTCGTACGCCCTCGCCGCCGGCAACGCGATCGTCTTCAAGCCCAGTGAGCTCACCCCGGGTGTCGGAAAGTGGCTCGAGGCCAAGTGGAACTCGCTCGCCCCCACCCAACCCGTGCTCCAGGTGATCACGGGCCTCGGCGCAACCGGTGCAGACCTGTGTCGCGCCGGCGTCGACAAGATCGCGTTCACCGGATCCGGCCCCACGGCCCGCAAGGTCATGGCGGTCTGCGCCGAAACCCTCACTCCCCTCGTTGCGGAATGCGGCGGCAAGGACGCGATGCTGGTCGCGGAGGACGCCGACCTCGACAAGGCGGTCGAGTTCGCCGCGTTCGGCGCGTTCGGCAACGCCGGCCAGACATGTGCCGGTGTCGAACGCATCTACGTCGCCGAACCGGTGTACCGCCAGTTCCTCGACAAGTTCACGGCCGCGGTCGAGCGGGTCCGACCGGGCGGGTCCGACGCCGACACCTACGGACCGATGACGCTGCCGCGCCAGGTGGACGTCGTCCGCAACCACATCGCCGACGCTCTGGAGAAGGGCGCTCGCGCAGTGACCGGCGGAATCGACTCGGTGCACGAGCGTTTCGTCGAGCCGGTGATCCTCACCGACGTCCCGGAATCGTCGTCGGCGGTGTGCGAGGAGACGTTCGGTCCGACCGTCGTGGTCAACCGGGTGCGCGACATCGAGGAGGGCATCGAGCGCGCGAACGCCACCTCGTACGGCCTCGGAGCATCCGTCTTCACGTCGAACCGCAGTCGCGGCAGGGACATAGCGGACCGTCTGCGCACCGGCATGGTGTCGGTGAACTCGGTTCTCGGTTTCGCCGGAATCCCGTCGTTGCCGTTCGGTGGCATCGGTGAGTCCGGGTTCGGGCGCATCCACGGCGCCGACGGCTTGCGCGAGTTCAGCCGGCCCAAGGCCGTGACCGTCCAGAAGTTCTCGGCGCCACTGAATCTGCTGACGCTCGAGCGATCGGCGCGAGACATGAAGATCTCCGCGTGGATGCTCAAGGCTCGGCACGGGCGGTGACGGCGATGACCCTGACGAACGGACGCCGCGCGGGAAGCTTCCCCGGCCCGGACCGCGATCCGCGACCACGACCGGGGCGGCGGGGGTGGGTGAAGGTCGTCGAGGGCCTCGATCCGGTGACCCGGCACCAGGACATCCTGCGGATCACCTCGGGGTACGAGTTCCCGTGGGACTACCAACGATCGCTCGAGTTCGCCCTGTTCCGCACCTACTGCGTGCCGTCGATCTCCGAACTCCTGGCCCGCACGGGCGAGTTCGAGAAGCGACCGCAGAAGCGCTACGACGACACCGCCCTCCTGATGAGCGAACTGGTCGAGCACGGCTACGACTCGCCCCGCGGCCGGGAGTCCCTGCGCAACATCAACCGCATGCACGGCCGCTACACGATCTCGAACGACGACATGTTGTACGTGCTGTCGACGTTCGTGTACGACCCGATCGACTGGATCGACCGCTACGGCTGGCGCAGACTGCACCCACACGAGCGGCTCGCCTCGTTCCACTTCTACCGTCAGGTGGGAATTCGCATGGGGATCAAGCACATCCCCGACTCCTACCAGGAATTCCATCGGTTCAAGATGGACTACGAGCGGGAGAAGTTCGTCTACAGCGACGACAATCATCGGATCGGCACGTACACGCTCGAGCTGTTCCAGTCGTGGTACCCCGGCTTCCTCGCCAGACCCGTCGCCACAGCCGTGTACGCGTTGATCGACGAACGCATGTCGCTCGCTTTCGGGTTCCCGAAGGGGTCGCCCAGGGTGCGAGCGGTGGCCGAGGCGGGCCTGCGTGCGCGGTCCGCGGTGGTGCGCCTGCTACCCAAACGTCGGACTTCGTCGGCGGCAACCGACCCGGACAATCGCACCTATCCCGGTTATCCGGTGGGTTACTGCCCCCGCGACCTGGGTGTCGAGCACGATCACCCGCAACGGGCGAACTGAGTTCTCCTACGCCGTTCTCCTACCCCCGAACGCGTCCTCCACCGCGTCGATACCCGCGCGCACGGCCGGGCCGGCGTTGTCGGCCCGCCACACCGCGTAGATGTCGCGGTGCAGGCGCGGTTCGGTCGCCACCAGCGCCACCCCCTCTGGCGTGCGGTCCATTGCCAGCCGGGGAACCAGCGCGGCCGCGAGTCCTGCCGCCGCGAACGCGAGGTGTGTCGAGACGTCCGACGCCTCGAAATCGACGCGCGGCTCGAAACCCTGCCGACGCAGGGTGACCACCAGCCACTCGTGGAATGCGGTGCCGGACCCCCAGGCCACCCACGGCATGTCGGCGAGACTCGACAACCGCACCTCGGCGTCCCGCGCACACGGATGATCGACGGACAGCGCGAGATCGGCGGTGTCGCGGTGGATCAGTCGCGACTCCAGGTGCGCCGGAACATCGACCGGCGCCGATTCCCAACTGTCGACGACACCCACATCGATACGGCCGCGGGCGACGGACTCGAGGGTCACCTCGGTCTCGGCCTCGGTCACCGTCACGTGCAGCGGATACCGGGACAGAAGCGTCCCCACCGCCGACGGGAGCACCAGCCGCGACGCGGTCACGAAGGCACCGAACCGCAGCGGGCCCACCACCTCGCTGGCCATCGCGGCTATCTCCGCCTCCACGCCGGACGCGCGGGCCAACAGCTCGCCGCCGCGGCGCGCCAGTAGTTCTCCCGCGGGCGTCAGACGCACCCCGCGCCCCGCCGGTTCGAGCAGTGCGACCCCGACTTCACGCTCGAGTTTCGCCAACTGCTGCGACACGCCCGACGGCGTCACGTGCAGAACCCGCGCAGCCGCCGCGACGGACCCGGAGCGGGCCACCGCACACAATGCCCGGACGCGGTCGAGGTTCAACACGGAAGCAACACTACCGAATCTCGAGAAATACTTCTTAGTTGTTGTTTGTGCAGGTAGACCCAACAATTGAGCCCGTGCAGATCGTCGAAGTTCGCAGCGTTCCCCTCGCCGCCGGCCGCGTCACCGACGCGCGCGCGCTGGCCGTGGCGGGAGCGGCCTGCATCTCCCTGACCGCGGTGTTCATCCGCCTCGCCGACGTCTCCCCCGCGACGTCGGTGTTCTTCCGCTGCGCGCTGGCGCTGCCGCCGCTGGCCGTGCTCGCGTGGCGAGAGCACCGGCGCAGCCGTCGGACGAGCCGCGCGGACGCGGTGCGGTTCGCCGTCGCCGGGGCGCTGCTCGGTGTCGACTTCGCGTTGTGGTCGCAGGCCATCATGCTCGTCGGGGCGGGCATCTCCACGGTGCTCGTCAACATTCAGGTGGCGGTGGTGCCGCTGCTGTCGTTCCTGTTCCTGGGCACCAGGATTCCGGCCCGCTTCGTCGCGACGATCCCGGTGCTGTTCGCCGGCATCGCACTCACGGCGGGCGTCGTCGACGACGGTGCGACCAGTCCGGACCTGTTGTGGGGGACGCTTCTGGCCCTCCTGTCCGGGGTGGCGTACGCGGGCTACATCTTCGTCGTCGGCGGGCGCGGCACGGCTGCCACTGCCGGCACCCAGGTCCTGGTCTCCACCGCGGCCGCGGGTGTGGTCGGCTCCGCCCTGGGGTCCGTGTGGGGCACCGTCGACCTGGCGCCCGGATGGGCCGCGTTCGGCTGGCTCGCAGCCCTCGCCGTGTCGGCGCAGGTCCTCGGCTGGATGCTGCTCGGCCGGTCGCTCCCCCGACTCGCGCCGGAGGTAGGCGCCACGCTGCTGCTCCTGCAACCGGTGCTCGCGATCGCGGCCGCGATGGCGCTGCTCGGCGAACGCCCGTCGACCCTGCAGCTCGTCGGCTGCGCGACCGTCGTCGCCACCGCGTGGTACGTCGCGTCGCGGCCCGACCGGTCCCGCTGAACGAGATTCTCGTTCCATCGGCGCGAGGTCCCGTCCACTGTGACACCGGACACGCGTCGAGTGTCACCGTGCATCCCTGCACCACGACTCAGACACCCAGGAGGCTTCTCGAGATGTACCCGGGCATCCACGCGGCAACCGCGCCCGAGCGACCGGCGGTCGTCTTCACACCCACCGGCGAGGTGGTGACCTACCGCGAGCTGGAGGACCGCTCCAACCAGCTTGCCCAACAATGGTTCGCGCTCGGTCTCCGCAAAGGTGACCACGTGGCGATCCTCGCGGAGAACCATCCACGATTCCTGGAGGTGTACTGGGCCGCCGTGCGGTCCGGCCTGTACATCACGGCCGTCAACTGGCATCTCACGGCAGACGAGGCGGCCTACATCGTCACCGATTGCCAGGCAAAGCTTCTCGTCACCACCTTCCGCCTCGCGGACCTCGCGTCCGCGGTCGTGGACGAACTGACGGAGCGGCCGCACGTGTTCATGATGGACGGTGTCGTCGTCGGCTTCGAGTCGTACGAGGAGTCGATGGCCGAGTTCGCCCCGGTGCCGCTCGCCGAGCAGCCCCGCGGCGACATGATGCTGTACTCGTCGGGAACCACCGGACGCCCCAAGGGCATCCGACGCCCGCTCACCGGCATCACGATCGACGACCCGCGCGGGATGAACGTCGGGCACTTCGCGAAGACGCTGCTGGGCATGAGTGACGAGTCGACGTATCTCGTCCCGGCTCCGATGTACCACTCGGCGGCCCTGCAGTGGTCCGCCGGCGCACAGAGCCTCGGCGCCACCGTGGTGCTGATGGACCGCTTCGACGCCCGCGAGTTCCTCGCGAACATCGAGAAGTACTCGGTCACCCACACCCAGGTCGTGCCGACGATGATGGTCCGGCTGCTCAAGCTGCCCGACGACGAGCGCACCTCGTTCGACGTCTCGTCGCTGCAGGACTTCCTGCACTCCGCGGCGCCGTGCCCGCCCGCCGTCAAGCAGGCGACCATCGACTGGCTGGGTCCGATCGTCAGCGAGTTGTACTCGGGCACAGAGGGAATGGGCATGACATTCCTGACCGCCGACGAGTGGCTCGAGCGCCCCGGATCCGTCGGCCGCCCGGTGCTCGGCACCCCCGTGGTGTGCGACGAGGAGGGGCAGCCGCTGCCCGCCGGTCAGATCGGTGCCGTGTACTTCGAGCGCGACGTCGTGCCGTTCGAGTACCACAACGACGCCGACAAGACCGCCGACTCCCGGCACCCGAGCAATCCACGCCTGTCCACGGTCGGCGACGTCGGCTACGTCGACGAGGACGGCTACCTGTTCCTGACCGACCGCAAGTCGTTCATGATCATCTCCGGCGGCGTCAACATCTACCCGGCCGAGATCGAGTCGTGTCTCGCGGCGCACCCCGACGTCGCCGACGTCGCGGTGTTCGGCCTGCCCGACCCGGAGATGGGCGAGTACGTACACGCCGTCGTCGAACTCGATCCCGGGGTGCCCGGCGACGACGACACCGCGGAGGCGCTGCGGGCGTACGTCCGCGAACACCTCGCCAAGTACAAGGTGCCGAAGACGATCGAGTTCTGCGACCACCTGCCGCGGCTGGCCACCGGCAAGGTCAAGAAGCACGACCTGCGCGACGCCGCACTGCGCGCTCTCGCATAGCCGAAACGGGCGGTTACTGCGTTCGGCTCTCGGCCGATGGCGCAGTAACCGCCCGTCGTCGGCGAAGCTAGGCGGCGACCTTCGCAGGCTGGTCGTCGTCGGTCACGCGCGCGTCGGGCGCCTGGATCGGCCCGATCTCCTGTGCGTAGTAGAAGTGCGGACGCCGATGGCCGAGGAACGAACCGAACCACGACATCACCGCGACGTAGCGGTTGCGGAAGCCCACCAGGTAGACCATGTGGACGGCGAGCCACAGCACCCACGCGACGAAGCCGGTGAGCTCGATGCTCTTGACCTTGGTGACCGCGCGGAAGCGATTGATGATCGCCATCGAGCCCTTGTCGCGGAACTTGAAAGGCGTGCCGCGCTTGGTCTTTCCGAGGATGGTGGCGGCGACGTGGCGGCCGCCCTGCATCGCGACGGGCGACTGGCCGGGCAGTTTGTTCAGCGACGTCATGTCGCCGACCGCGAAGATGTCGGCGCGGCCACCGACGGTGAGGTCGGGGTTGACGAGCAGACGGCCGGCGCGGTCGGTCTCGCAGCCGGTGCGCTCGGCGAGCGCCGCCGCGAAGTCGTTGGCCTGCACGCCGGCCGACCAGATGACGGTCTCGGCGGTGCGACGCTCACCGGTCTCGCTACCGTGGGCCTTGAGGGTGGCGCCGTGCTCGTCGATGTCGGTGACGAGCGTGTTGAGAACGACCTCGACACCCGACTTCTCGAGCGACTCCTTGGTGTACTCGCTGAGCTTGCCGCCGTACGCCGGCATCGCGACACCCGCGCCCTCGACGAGGGTGACGGTGACGTCGTCGGCGGTGATGCCGCGGATCGACTGCTCGAAGTAGCGGCCCGCGAGCTCCTTGATCTGACCGGCGAGCTCGACGCCCGTGGCGCCGGCACCGATGACGATGAAGCTCAGCAGGTTCTTGCGTCGCTCGAGGTCGGTGGTGGTGTGGGCCTCCTCGAAGCAGCGCACGATCTGGGCGCGCAGGCGTTCGGCGTCCTCGACGGTCTTGAGCGCGTAGGTGACCTTCGCGAACTCGTCGCGCCCGAAGTAGCTCTGCCGGGCACCGGTGGCGGCGACGAGCGAGTCGTAGCCGATCGTGTGACGCTCGCCGGCGGCCTCGTAGACGAGTTCCTTCTCCTCGGGGTGCACGTCGACGACGCGGCCGAGGCGGACGTCGGCGTTGGGGTACTTCGCGAGGATCGCGCGCACCGAGGGGGCGATCTCACCGGCGGCGAGAACACCCGTGGCCACCTGGTACAGCAGCGGCTGGAAGAGATGTTCGGTGGTCTCCGAGATGAGGACGAACCGCTTGCCGGCCTTGGCCAGCTTCTTCGCCGTGGCGAGGGCACCGAATCCGGAACCGACGATCACAACTTCGGTCCGATCGATAACTGCTTCGCTCACGGTTGCCTCCTTCTCGAGATTTTCGAGAGACCTTGTCGAGATGTATGAGAGACACCGTAGGAGCGCTAAGGACATTTACGCCAGTAATCAGGGATATTCGGAGAACAGTTATCTCGATCGCTCATAAGTAGGATGGGGTCATGGACTTTCGTCAGCTGCGCTACTTCCTTGCGGTGAGCGAGGAGCTCAGCTTCAGCAGGGCGGCGGAACGCTGCTTCATTTCGCAATCTGCCATCAGCCACCAGATCAACAAGCTCGAACAGGAACTCGGTGCGCCGCTGTTCGAACGTTCGACCCGGGTGGTGAAGCTGAGCCCGGCCGGCTCCCGGCTCGTGCCCATCGCGCAGGAGGTGTTGACCCTCGAGACGAGGGCGTTCGCGGTCGCGAAGGAGCCCCGTAACCGCATCAGGATCACCGCCAGCATGAGCTTCGCGCCGCAGAGCCTCGCCGCGATCGCCGACGTCCGGGAGAAACACCCCGGCCTGGACATCGAGTTCGTGATCAAGAACTTCACCGACCGCATCGACGCGGTGTCGGCCGGTGACGCGGACATCGCACTGATCCGCGGCGAGGTGGACCGGCCCGGGCTCGAGACCGTCGAACTGGGCGTCGAGGACCTGATGATCGCGACGTCCAATCACCACCCGGTGTCGGCGTTCTCCACCGTCGAACTGAGCGAACTGGCCCCCTACCCGCTACTGCTGCCGCCCCGGCACAGCCAGATCCTGATCCACACCGTGGTCGAGAACGCGTTCGTCGACGTCGGGCGACGGGTCCAGTTGGGCCCGCCGCTCGCCCGCGACCACACCGCGATCCTCGACGTGATCACGAACCCGCGCGCGTGGACGGTGCTGTACGCGAGCACGGTCGCCGAGGTCCCGGGGACCGGCCTGTGCGTGATGCGAGAGCGCAACAACCGCTTGCGGGTGCCGGTGAGCGGCATCGTCCGCAGCGGTGCGGCGTCGTCGCCCGGACTGGCCAGCCTCGTGCAGTCGCTTCGCCACACCGTGACCGCGGACAGCAGTGTGCCCCTGAATCCGCCGCAGCAGATCAGGGGCACACCGGAAGAGCGGTAGCTACAGCGTCCGTCGCCCCGAGAGCGCGCGGCCGAGGGTGAGTTCGTCGGCGAACTCGAGGTCGCCGCCCATCGGCAGGCCCGACGCCAGCCGCGACACCGTCAGTCCCGGGAAGTCGCGGAGCATCCGCACCAGGTAGGTCGCCGTCGCCTCGCCCTCGGTATTGGGATCGGTCGCGATGATCACCTCGCTGACGTCGACGCCGTCCTCCTGGTTTCCGATGCGCGCCAACAGCTCCCGGATCCGCAACTGGTCCGGGCCGATACCGCTGAGCGGGTCGAGTGCGCCGCCCAGCACGTGATATCGCCCCTTGAACTCGCGCGTGCGCTCGATCGCTTGGACGTCCTTGGGCTCCTCCACGACGCACACCATCGTCCGGTCCCGGCGCGGGTCGGAACAGATGCGGCACTTCTCCTCCTCGGAGACCGTGCCGCACACCACGCAGAACTGGACGCCGTCACGCACCTTCTGCAGAACCGCCTGGAGCCGGTCGATCTCCGGCGGCTCGACCGAGAGGAGATGGAACGCGATGCGCTGGGCGCTCTTGGGTCCGATGCCGGGCAGCTTGCCGAGCTCGTCGATCAAGTCCTGGACGGGACCTTCGTACAAGGCGCGCCTCTAGAAGGGGAGTCCGGGCAGGCCGCCGGCGAGCGGGCCGAGCTTGCTCGCCGCGATCTCCTGAGCCTTGTTCGACGCGTCGGCGATCGCACCGATCACGAGATCCTGCAGCGTCTCGATGTCCTCCGGGTCGACGACCTTGGGATCGATCGTGAGACCGACGACCTCACCGGTGCCCTTGACCGTCGCGGTCACCAGACCGCCACCCGCCTGGCCAGTCACCTCGGCCTGCGACATCTCGGCCTGCGCCGCCATCAACTGCTGCTGCATCTGCTGCGCCTGCGCGAGGAGCTGCTGCATGTCGGGCTGTCCACCTGGTTGCACGGGACTGGTCCTTTCTTCGGGTCGGTTCGCCAGCGTAGTCCGTCGGCCCTAGGCCAGCTCGCGCTGCAGATTCGCGAGGGTGGCCTCCTGGATCCGGCGCAGCCCCAGCGGAGCGAAGGTGCGCTCGAAGAAGCCGCCGATACCGCCGGCGCCCTTCCACTCGGTGGAGGTGGTAACCGTGGACCCGGCGCCGGACGGAGCGACGGTCCAGGTGGTGACGAGCGACGAGTTCGCGTCGCGCTCGGTGATCGTGTTGCCGGAGACCGTCACGGTCGCCTTGACGTTGCGCGACCGCTTCTCGGTGGCTTGCAACGTCCACTGCGCGACGGTCCCCCCCCCCTGGCCGCCCTCGAGGACCTGGTAGTCGCGGTACTGCTGGGGCAGGATCCGCGGGCGCATCGTCTCGTAGTCCGTGAGCGCACCGAGCGCCTGCTCCGGCGTCGCGGTGAGGGTGATCGAACTGCTCGCGCTGACCTGTGCCACTGATACGTCTCCTTGCTCGGGGTTTCCTCCATCCTGCCTGCTCGACCGGCCCCGCTTCCAGGCCCCGCGGAGTGACCCAAAGCACCGTTTTCACTCACTGAGACCTACGCCACAGACATGGGGCATTTGTCCTAATCTCCGCCTCGAAACAACGAACAGCGAGGTGAGCTTTGAAGAACTTGTGGTTCCGGTCGGGCATCCGACTGGCCGCGCTCGGTGCGGCGGCAGCCGTGCTCGTGGCCGGATGCGCGTCCGCCGACGGCCAGTCGAACGAGGGATCGGCCGTCACGACCGGCCCGGTCAACGTCGCCCAGGACGCCGGAGATCCGGTCCGCGGCGGCACCGTGACGTTCGGTTCGTATTCCTTCCCGAACGCGCTCGATCCGACGAAGACCCAGGCGGCGGGCTCCACCGGCGGCACCGAGATGGCCGCGATCTACGACACCCTGATCCGCACCGACGCCGAGTCCGGCACCTTCGAGCCGCAGCTCGCCGAGTTCCTCGAGCACAACGCCGACTACACCCAGTTCACCGTGAAGCTGCGCGAGGGCGCGACGTTCAGCGACGGCTCGCCGGTCGACGCCGACGCCGTCAAGTGGAGCATCGACCGTTTCGTCGCCGCACGCGCCGACGTCTCGCAGGTGTGGGCCAACTCGGTGACCTCGATCGCCACCCCGGACGCGAAGACCGTGACCTTCACGCTCAACGCGCCGTGGAACGACTTCCCCGTGCTGTTGGCGATGGGCCCCGGCATGGTCGTCTCGAAGAACTCCGAGGCGGACGGGAAATTCACCCCGATCGGCGCGGGCCCGTTCACGTTGACGCGTTTCGCGCCCAACGAGGAGATCGTGCTCAGCCCGCGCGAGGACTACTGGAACGGTCGCCCCAACCTCGACAAGCTCCGGTTCGTTCCGACGAACGGCGCTCGCGGACAGTTCGAGTCGCTGCAGAGCGGCCAGCTGGACATGGCCTACATCCTGCGTGACGAGGCGACGATCCGGGACGCCGTGAACGCCGGCTTCAGTGGCTACCTCGACATCCAGGGACTCGGCGCACTCGGCATGATCAACGCCCGCGAAGGCCGCCCGGGCGCCGACGTGCGCGTGCGGCAGGCGGTCGCGTACGGCGTCGACCCGCAGGCGATCAATCAGCGCGCCAACGACGGTCTGGGCATCGCCGCCTCGACGCTCGTGCCGGACAGCTCCCGCTGGTCGTCGGGCGCCGAGGGCGTGGCGTTCGACCCCGACAAGGCGAAGCAACTCCTGGCCGAGGCCAAGGCCGACGGCTACGACGGCAAGCTGAAGTACCTGGCGACCAGCGAGAAGAGCGCCGAGGCCGCCGCACTGGCAGCCCAGGCATCGCTCAACTCGGTGGGCTTCGACGTTCAGATCGAGTACGTCAACAGCACGACCGACCTGGTGCGCAAGCTGTATGTCGAGCACGACTTCGACCTGACCCGTGCGGCGTTCGCCTTCATGGACGAGGCGCCCTACCTGCGCCTGTACGGCGGCATGGGCAGCGATTCGCGCAACAACGCGGCCGGCTATGCCGACCCGCAGATGGACGCACTGCTCGTCGAGGTGAAGACCGCGACCACCGACGACGCCAAGAAGGCCGCCATCGCCAAGGTGCAGACGCGCGCGAACGAGACGATCCCGTACGCGGTGTGGGGTCCGAGCAAGGTGCTGACCGCGTGGGACAGCAACGTCCACGGCGTCAAGCGCAACGCGGACAACATCATGCTGCTCGACCAGGCCTGGGTCGGACAGTGATCGACGCGGGGCGTCCCGGGTGCTCCGGGACGCCCCGCGCGGTCGTTAGCATAGCTATATATTTTTGACTCACCGGGATATCGATGGCCGACCGATCCGACTAGCGATAGCGTCAGTGCGTGGCCGACTCAAAGAGTGGTATCCGCGAAATCGGGCTTGCCGCGCACAGTGCGGGGGTCCGACGCCTGCTGTCCAGTTACCGGGCGATCCCGCCGAGCGCGAACGTGCGCCTGGCGAAGAAGACGTCCAACCTGTTCCGCGCGCGGGCGAAAAGCACCGCCCCGGGCCTCGACGTGTCCGGTCTGAGCGGCGTCATCTCGGTGGACCCGGACGCGCGAACCGCCGACGTGCAGGGGATGTGCACGTACGAGGACCTCGTCGACGCGACACTTCCGTACGGGCTGGCGCCGCTGGTGGTGCCGCAGCTCAAGACCATCACTCTCGGCGGCGCCGTGACCGGTCTCGGCATCGAGTCGACGTCGTTCCGCAACGGTCTCCCGCACGAATCGGTCCTCGAGATCGACATCCTCACCGGCAACGGCGAGATCGTCACCGCAACCCCCGACAACGAGTACGCGGACCTGTTCCATGCGTTCCCCAATTCGTATGGCACTCTCGGCTACTCGACGCGCATCCGCATCGAGCTCGAACCGGTGAAGCGGTTCGTCTCGCTGCGGCATCTGCGTTTCACGGACCTGAAGCAGCTCGAGGAGACGATGGCGCGCATCGTCACCGACCGCACGTGGGACGGCGTCGACGTCGACTACCTCGACGGCACGGTCTTCACCGCCACCGAGGCCTATCTGACGCTCGGCGTGCAGACCGACGAGCCGGGCCCGGTCAGCGACTACACGGACATGGACATCTACTACCGGTCCATCCAACACGAATCGATCAACCACCCCAAGACCGACCGGTTGACCATCCGCGACTACCTCTGGCGCTGGGACACCGACTGGTTCTGGTGCTCGCGCGCCTTCGGGACCCAGAACCCGAAGATCCGCCGATTCTGGCCGAAGCGGTACCTGCGCAGCAGCTTCTACTGGAAGCTCATCGGACTCGACCAGAAGTACGACATCGGCGACCGGCTCGAGGCGCGGAAGGGTCGGCCCCCGCGCGAACGGGTCGTGCAGGACATCGAGGTGCCGATCGACCGCTGCGAGCAGTTCCTCAGCTGGTTCCTCGACGAGATCCCGATCGAACCGCTGTGGTTGTGCCCGTTGCGGCTCCGCGAACCCGCGCAACCCGCATCCACCACCGAGGCCGCACCGCGGCCGGATCATGAGGCCGCACCGCGGCCGTGGCCCCTGTATCCCCTCGACCCCGGACGCACCTACGTCAACGTGGGCTTCTGGTCCTCGGTGCCGATCGTGCCCGGCGAGCCCGTCGGCGCCGCCAACCGGCGGATCGAAGAGAAGGTCAGCGAGCTCGACGGCCACAAGTCCCTCTACTCCGAGTCGTTCTACACCGAGGACGACTTCGCGCTGCTGTACGGCGGCGACCACTACACCCAGATCAAGAAGCGCTACGACCCCGATTCACGTCTACTGGACCTCTATTCGAAGGCGGTGCAACGAAAGTGACGACCCTCAGGACGAAATCCGACCCGCACAGGCTCACGATCGCGGAGATCGTCGATACCGTCTCCGACGGCCGGATTCCGCTGCGCTTCACCGCCTACGACGGCAGTGCGACGGGCCCGGAGGACGCGCCGTACGGGCTGCACCTGAACTCGACCCGCGGTACCACCTACCTGGCCACCGCCCCGGGCGACCTCGGCATGGCCCGCGCCTACGTCTCCGGGGAACTCGAGGCCATCGGTGTCCACCCCGGTGATCCCTACGAGATCCTCAAGGCGATGACCGACCTGCACTTCCACCGCCCGTCGGCGAAGGAACTCGCGGCCATCACCCGCTCGATCGGATGGGACAACCTGCGCCCCATCGCGCCGCCGCCGCAGGAACACCTGCCCCGCTGGCGCCGCTTCGCGGAAGGCCTGCGGCACTCCAAGACTCGCGACGCCGAGGTGATCCACCACCACTACGACGTCTCCAACACCTTCTACGAGTACGTCCTCGGCCCGTCGATGACCTACACGTGTGCCGCCTACGAGTCCGAGGACCAGAGCCTCGAGGACGCGCAGGAGAACAAGTACCGCCTGGTATTCGACAAGCTGGGGCTGAAGGAGGGCGATCGCCTCCTCGACATCGGCTGCGGCTGGGGCGGCATGGTCCGCTACGCGGCACGTCGAGGCGTCAAGGTCATCGGTGCGACGCTGTCCCGCGAGCAGGCCGAGTGGGCGCAGGCGGCGATCCGCGAGGAGGGCCTGGAAGATCTGGCAGAGGTCCGCTTCTCCGACTACCGCGACGTGCCGGAGACCGGGTTCGACGCCATCTCCTCGATCGGTCTCACCGAGCACATCGGTGTGCACAACTACCCGTCGTACTTCGGGTTCATGAAGGACAAGCTGCGGGTCGGCGGCCGGATGCTCAACCACTGCATCACCCGCCCCGGCAACCGCGGCGGCGCGAAAGCCGGCTACTTCATCGACCGCTACATCTTCCCGGACGGCGAGCTCACCGGCTCCGGCCGGATCATCAGTGAGATCCAGAACGTGGGCCTCGAGGTGCGCCACGAGGAGAACCTGCGCGAGCACTACGCGCTCACCCTGGCGGGCTGGTGCCGGAACCTGGTGGACAACTGGGACAAGTGCGTCGCCGAGGTCGGTGAGGGCACCGCGAAGGTGTGGGGCCTGTACATGGCAGGTTCGCGACTGGGCTTCGAGCGCAACGTCGTTCAGCTCCACCAGGTGCTGGCCGTCAAGCTCGGCCCGAACGGCGAGGCGGACGTGCCGCTGCGCCCGTGGTGGAAGGGCTGACCCGACCGAGACCCGGAGGGCCGTCGTCCACTCGGACGGCGGCCCTCCGTCACGTGGTGCGAGAGGCGACGTCGACCTGACGCGCTGCCTTCTCGATCGCCGCAGCCGCCCGCTGGACGGCCTCGATCATGCGCCGGTCCGTCGTGATCCGGTCCACCGGACCGCAGATCGAGATCGCCGCCGGCTTGGGGATCCCCTTCGACACGGCCGCCCCCACGCACCCCAGCGACGGCGACAACGTGCCCCTGTCGTACGTGACACCCTCGGAGACCGCGCGGTCGAGTTCCTCGCGCAGCGCGCGGCGGCCGCCGACGATACCGGTCTCGAGATGATCGAACACCGGACCGTCCAGCGCCTCGGGCGGCAGTTGGGTGAGCAGCGCCTTGCCGACCGCCGAGCGGTGCGCCGGGTAGCGTCCGCCGATCCGGGACGGCACGTTGGCCCCGAACGATCCCGACACCTTCTCCCAGTAGACGCCGTCGGCGCCGTCGAGGAACGCGAGGTGGACCACCGACCCCGTACTGCGATGCAGTTCTTGCATGATCGGCAGCGACACCCGGTGGAACCAGTGATTGCGGATCGCCCGTGAACCCAGCTCGAACAGGCGGATCCCCAGCTCGTACCGGGATCCGTCCCGGTTGAGCCACCGCATCGACACCATCTTCTCCAGGAGACGGTGCGCGGACGAGCTGGGGATTCCCGTGAGCCGGGTGGTCTCGCTCAGCGTCAGGTAACCGTTGTCGTCGAGTGCCTCGAGCACCAGTTCGATCCGGTCGAGCATCGACGTGGCCGGAGCCTGTTCACGGTCATCTGACACGGCCGCGTCCTCTCTGCTAGGGCAGCAGGTCAGACACCGAATCCACCTGACACCGAGATTTGCTGCCCCGTAATATAGTTGGCCTGCTCCGAGGCGAGGAACACGGCCGCCGAACCGATGTCGGCGGGCTTGCCCCAGCGCTTCAATGGGACCAGTTTGTGCACCTCACGGGTCCATTCCTCGTCGAACACGCCCTGCGCCTGGAGTTCGAGGAACATTCCGGCCTCGATCACGCCCACAAGGACGGAATTGGCCCGGATCCCGTGAGCGCCCTCCTCCTTCGCGATTCCCCGGACGAGCGCCTCGTTGGCGGCCTTCGGGATCACCGACAACCCGTCGAGCTGCGGGAACCAACGGTCGCCGGCCGATCCCAGGTGCACGATCGATCCACCGCCCTGTTCGCGGAAGTGCGGGAGCACGGCATGAACGGCTGTGTACATCCCGAGCGTCTCGATCTCGACGGACCGACGGTACTGCGCCGGGCTGGTCTCGGCGACGGCGATCTGCTCCACCACCGGCCCGGCGCCCCATACCAGCGTGTGGATTCGGCCGTACTCGGCTGCGACGTCGGCGAGTACGGCCACGACCGCCGCCGCGTCACGAACGTCGACCTGATGCGCGCTCGCCTTCACCCCGAGCGCATGCAGCTTTGAAACGGTCTCCTCGGCCACGTCGCGCTTGGAGTTGTAGCAGACGGCCACGGCCGTCCCCGCCTGTGCGAACTGCTCGGCGACGCCGCGGCCGATGCCGCCACTGCCACCGAAGATCAGGGCTACGCCGTCGGGAAAAGTCAACGCCAACATAGCGATTCTCCGTTCTCCTGAGTGTCCGCGCCGACCGGAGGCCGGACGCGGCGCAGCGGGGACCGAATGTGTCCCGCGCCACACCGGGCAGAAGCTATCTCCGGCTCCGCGATCCGCCCAGACTCTTTCCCGCCTCCCGAGAAACGCCAGTTCACGCCTCAGGCGCCGCTCGGCGGTGCATCCCCTTTCGCGATCGTCGCCAGAAGATCGGCGATCCGCGCCTCGTAGAACTCCCGTTCGGCGTCGGGGACCTCCGACGACTGCAGGATCCCGCTCCCGAACAACGACCAGCCGGAGATCGCAGCCAGCACTGCCATCTGCCGAACCCGATCGTCGACGGAGACGTCCGAGGACCGGGTGAGCGCCTCGAAGGCGTCCATGTCCTCGTTCGGAACGAGATCCGAACGTCCGTGCAGGTTCAACCACGCGACGATTCGCACGTACTCGGGGTCGGCGACTCCCACCATGAACAACGCACGCACGGCCTCGGGGAGCGAGTCGACCCCCGCGACGATCGCCGCCGACTTCTCGTGACTTCGCGCGAGCACCGCCCGAACGACGTCGTCCTTGTTCCCGACGTGTTTGTGGATCAACCCGAGGTTCACGCCGGCGTCGGCCGCGAGCTCACGCATGCTGAAGGACAGCCCTTTCGCGGCGAGCAGCCTGCGAGCCGCCATTCGTACCGCTCTGCGCACTTCGTCTCTGCCCCAGGCCTTGTCGGCCACCTCGCCTTCGCTCACCCCTTGACAGTAGACGGTCGTCTACTGTGAAATCAACCACAGCACGGCGCAGATCCTGCGTCCGGACCGCCACTGGCTGCAGAACCACCCAGTAGGCCCGAACCAGTTCGTACACAGCCTGTTCCCCACCTCCGGGGTATCGCTCGCAGGCACCCCGAAGCCGCGACCCTCGACACGGGGAAGCGATGAACGAGGAGATTCCATGCCAGTACACAGACGCATCCTGACCGCGGGACTGATGGCAGCGGCCGTCACTGTCCTCCTGCCCACGATGTCGGGCGCCGGTCCACTCGGTTCCTCACCGACCGGCAGCCTTTCGACCGGCAGTTCTGCCGGTGGAAGCTCCGACGGCGGATGTGACCGGAGCTTCGCGCCCGGCGCCGCGCTCGACACCCCCGGTCAGCTCGCATTCGAGAGAACGGTCGAGGAGGTGGCGGCGCATCCGCTGGTGCGTGCAGCGAAGGCCGACGTCGCAGCGATGTACCGCGCCGACCCACAGGGCACCACCCGCGCCGGCCAGGCCACCCTGGAAGAGGCCGTCGACTCGATCGCCCGGGCCGGGGCGCAAACAGTGGTCACCGACGATCCGAGTCACCCCAGGTTCTCGTGGATGGTGACGGCTCCGCACTGCTGGCACGGATTCGAGGTGCACCGTTCCGGCTACGGAATCGACAACCCCGACAACGTGTATCGCCACACAGCCGTCGACGGCCAGTCGTCGTTCGTCATTCACGGTCGCATGCCGGAACGGCGCCCCGCTCAGCTGTCCTTCGTCCTCTACGGCCAGCTCCCCGGAACCGGAGCGGTGACGAAGGAGGGCGCGCCCGTCCTGGGCTCGCTCACCTCCGATCGGATGCAGATCGATCCAGACGGATCGTTCACGATCACCGTCGACTCGGAGCCCGCGGACGGACGCCCCAACCACATCCGCACCACCGCCGCGGCCAGACTCCTCATCGCACGGGACTCGCTGAACAACTGGGCCGAGGAGCAGCCGTCGCGGCTCGAGATCGAGCGCACGGCCGGCCCCACGGCCCACGCCTCCCGCACGCCCGAGCAGTTGGCGAAACAAACCGCAGATCTGCTCCGCACGATCGGTCGGTACTGGCTCGACTGGGACAACACATTCATCTATTCCAAGGCGGCCAACGACATTCAGGCTCCTGCAGTCCGCGGTTCGGGCTTCGGATTCGCGACCAGCGGGCACTTCGCGCTCGGCCCCGATCAGGCGCTGGTCGTGACGCTCGATCCGGTCGGTGCGCGCTACCTCGGATTCCAGCTGACCGATCCGTGGGGCGTCGCGCGCGAGTACGTCGATCGGCCAGGGAGCCTCAACCAGGCCCAGGCCCGGCCCAACCCGGACGGGACGATCACCTACGTCATTTCCGCCGGGGATCCGGGAGTCTGGAACTGGTTGGACACGAACGGGATCGACGGAGGGATGTACGCGATCCGCTGGCAGTCGGCCCCTGCAGACGTCGAACTGTCACGTACGGTACGGTCCGCCCGCCTCGTCGACCTCGCCGATCTCGATGCGGCGCTCCCGGCTGAGACCACGCGAGTGACACCGGCCCAGCGTGTGACACAACTCGAGGAGCGGGCAGCGGCCTACACCGAACGACTTCTCGGCTAATGCCCGTGGCGATCTCGACAGGTCGTCATCGTCAGGTCGACGGCGACCTGTCGAGGTCCCCGAGGAAATCGAGCAGCACCTTGTTCACCTCGGTCGGGTTCTCCATTGCGAGCAGATGCCCGCCGCCCGGGACTGTGCGGACCGCACGAACGTCGGCGTGATGCTCTTGCAGCTTGTCGATCGGGTCGTCACCGTGCCAGTTCAGGAGGTCGACGTCCGACGCGCTGCACAGGAAGTAGAAGGGCGTTCGGGTGATGTTGTCGGGGCGGGACCTGCGGTACGTCCAGTTCATGTCCGCGGCGAGGTACCAGTTGATCCCGCCGGCGAAACCGCTGCGTGAGTACTCCGAGACGTAGGTTTCCAACTCCCATTCCGACAGCCACGACCACGGCAGGGCCGGCGGCTGCGGCAACGCCTGTCGATATGTGGTGCCCGGCGGATACTGCCACACCTGTGCGAAGTCACCGTCGCCGGAGAGGACGTGGAAGATCTTCGTGAGGATCTCGCGTGGATTCCCGTCGAGATCGAGGCGGGCCCCTTCCGGGTCGTCGAGGTAGTACGACATGTGGTTGAAATGCTCTCGCCCGCGCTCCCTTTCGACCTCGCTGGGAAGTCGGTCGTAGGACGCGTAGAACGGATTCTGTAGACCGATCACGCCCCGCACCCGCTCCGGGTGCTCGATCGCGACGTCGTAGGCGATGAACTGTCCGTAGTCCAAACCCGAGAACACGGCGCTGTCGTGACCGAGGTGGTCGAGCAGCCCGCAGATGTCGGCGACGACGTTGTCGACGCGGTAGTCCTCGAGGCGATCGGGAACATCGGTCTGCCCCATGCCGCGCAGATCCGGTGCCACGACCCGGTATCCCGCGTCGGCCAGCACACCGATCTGATGACGCCAACTGAACCACGTGTGTGGGAAGCCGTGCAGAAGGACGACGAGCGGGCCCTCCCCCTCTGTCACGTAGTGCATGTCGAGCCCGTTGATTCGTGCACGGTGGTGCGTCCAGTTCGCCAAGATGCTCTCACCCGCCTGTGGTCTGCGTCACTCCGAATCTAGGCCGGGCGAAGGCGTTCCGTCTGCAGTCTTCCCGCTGTGTGAGCCCCGATCTGCGTGCGCGGTTCGAAACCCGGATGTCCCGAACGCAACGGCAGCCCCGCCCGGGGCCGGGCGGGGGTGCCGTGGGTGGAGCTGTGTGACTAGCCCTTCAGCGACGCCGGCGGGGTGAAGCGCTCGCCGTACTTGGCGGCGAGCTCCTCGGCGCGAGCGACGAATCCGGCCTTGCCGCCCGGGTATCCGGCGACGAACTGGCTGACGCCACCGGTCCAGGCCGGGTAGCCGATGCCCATGATCGAGCCGATGTTGGCGTCGGCGGTGGACGTGATGACGCCCTCGTCGAAGCACTTCTGGGTCTCGATGGCCTCGATGAACAGCATGCGGTCGATCAGGTCCTGCAGCGGCGGGGTGGCCGAGCCGGACTTGAAGTGGTCGCGCAGCCCCTGCCACAGGCCGGTGCGCTTGCCGTCCGCGTAGTCGTAGAACCCGGCACCGCCGAGGCGGCCCTTACGATCGTTGTCCTCGACGAGGTAGTTGATGACGTCGCCCGCAGGGTCGGCCGGAAGTTCCTTGCCCTCGGCCAACGCGGCGGCCTTCGACTCGGCGCGGATCTTCTGCATGAGCGTCAGGTTCAGCTCGTCCGAGAGCTGCAGCGGCGCGGCCGGGTAGCCGGCCTGCATGCCCGCCTGCTCGATGGTGGCCGGCTCGATGCCTTCGGAGACCATGCCGATGGCCTCGTTGACGAACGTGCCGATGACACGCGAGGTGAAGAAGCCGCGCGAGTCGTTGACGACGATCGGGGTCTTGCGGATCGCCTGGACGAAATCGAAGACGCGGGCGAGGGTCTCGTCGGACGTCTTCTCCCCGCGGATGATCTCGACCAGCGGCATCTTGTCGACCGGCGAGAAGAAGTGGATGCCGATGAAGTCCTCGGACCGCTTGACGCCGGTCGCGAGGTCGGTGATCGGCAGCGTCGAGGTGTTCGAGCCGAGCAGCGCGTCGGGCTCGACGATGTCCTCGATCTCCTGGAACACCTTCTTCTTCAGGTCGGGAGACTCGAAGACCGCCTCGACCACGAAGTCGACGCCGGCAAAGTCGGCCGCATCCGCGGACGGCGTGATCAGCGACAGCAGTGCCTTCGACTTCTCCTCGGTGGTCTTGCCCCGCGAGAGCGCCTTGGCCTCGATCTTCTCGGAGTACGCCTTGCCCTTCTCCGCCGCCTCGATCGTGACGTCCTTGAGCACCACCGGGATTCCGGCCTTGGCGCACACGTACGCGATGCCCGCGCCCATCATGCCGGCACCGAGGACACCGACCTTCTTGATCTCACGCTTGGGGATGTCCTTCGGCCGCGAGGCACCGGACCCGATGGCCTGCATGTCGAAGAAGAACGCCTGGATCATGTTCTTCGCGACGCGGCCGGTGACCAGCTTCGTGAAGTAGCGCGACTCGATCAGCAGCGCGTTGTCGACGTCGACCTGGCTGCCCTCGACCGCCGCGGCCATGATCGCGCGGGGAGCCTCCATCGGCGCGCCCTTGAGCTGCTTGCGCAGGTTCGCCGGGAAGGCCGGCAGGTTCGCGGCGAACGCCGGGGTGGCGGGGGTGCCACCGGGGATCTTGTAGCCCTTGACATCCCACGGCTGCACACCGGACTCCGGGTTGTCCTTGATCCACGCCTTCGCGGCGGGGACCAGCTCCTCGACGGAGGAGACCACCTCGTCGATGAGCCCGACCTCCTTGGCCTGCTGCGGACCACGCTGCTGGCCCTGGAGCAGGAACTGGGTCAGTGCCGTCATGATGCCGAACATGCGGACGGTGCGGACGACGCCGCCGCCACCCGGAAGCAGACCCAGCGTGGACTCGGGCAGACCGATCTTGACGCCCTTGACGTCGGCCGCGATGCGGTGGTGCGTCGCGAGCGCGATCTCGAGGCCGCCGCCGAGAGCGGCACCGTTGATGCACGTGACGACGGGCTTACCGAGAGTTTCGAGGCGACGCAGGTCCGCCTTGAGGTTGAGCGAGTGCTCGAAGATCTGCTCGGCGTCCTCGGGGCCGACCTTGATCAGGTTCTTGAGGTCGCCACCGGCGAAGAACGTCTTCTTCCCCGACGTCAGCACGACGCCGGTGATCGAGTCCTTCTCCGCGTACAGCCGGTCGACGGTGTCCCGCATCGACGAGATGTAGCGGTCGTTCATGGTGTTCGCGCCCTGGTTCGGGTCGTCGATGGTGAGCACGACGATGCCGTCCGCGTCCTGCTCCCAGTTGATGATGTTCTGATCGCTCACTGTTTCGTCTCTCCTGGTTGATTCGTGAGCGTCAGACGCGCTCGATGATGGTGGCCACACCCATGCCGCCGCCGATGCACAGCGTGACGAGGGCCCGCTTGGCGCCGCGGCGCTCGAGCTCGTCGACCATGGTTCCGGTGATCATGGCGCCGGTCGCGCCGAGCGGGTGGCCCATCGCGATGGCGCCACCGTTGACGTTGAGCTTCTCGTCCGGAATGTTCAGGTCCTTCTGGAACTTCAGCACCACGGACGCGAACGCCTCGTTGATCTCGAACAGGTCGATGTCGTCGATCGTCAGACCGGCCTGCGCGAGGACCTTCTTCGTCGCGGGCGTCGGACCGGTCAGCATGATCGTCGAGTCGGCACCCGAGGTGGCGGTCGCGACGACGCGGGCGCGCGGGGTCAGACCCATCGCCTTGCCGGCGTCCTCGCTGCCGACGAGCAGCAGCGCGGCACCGTCGACGATGCCGGAGCTGTTGCCGCCGTGGTGGACGTGGTTGATCTTCTCGACCCAGTGGTACTTCTGCAGCGCGACGGCGTCGAAGCCGCCCATGTCGCCGACCATCGCGAACGCCGGCGCCAGGCCCGCAAGACTCTCGGCCGTGGTGCCGGGACGCATGTGCTCGTCGTTGTCGAGGATCGTGATGCCGTTGATGTCCTTAACCGGGACGACGGACTTGGCGAAGTAGCCACCGGCCCACGCCTTGGCGGCCAGGTCCTGGGAGCGCACCGCGTACGCGTCGACGTCGTCACGGCTGAAGCCCTCGATCGACGCGATGAGGTCGGCGCCGATGCCCTGCGGCACCACGTAGTTGTCGTAGTTGGTGGCCGGGTCGTTGACCCACGGCCCGCCGTCCGAGCCCATCTTCACGCGCGACATCGACTCGACGCCGCCGGCGATGACCATCTCGTCCCAGCCCGAACGGACCTTCTGCGCGGCCATGTTCACGGCCTCGAGGCCCGACGCGCAGAAACGGTTGATCTGCACGCCGCCGACGGTGTCGGGCAGGCCGGCGTCGGTGGCCGCGATACGCGCGATGTCCATGCCCTGGTCGCCGAGCGGGCTGACCACGCCGAGGATCAGGTCGGAGATGCGGTCCTCGTCGAGGTCCGGGAAGCGGGTGCGCAGCTCGTCGATCAGGCCGGTGACCAGTGAGATCGGCTTGACCGAGTGCAACGATCCGCTCTGCTTGCCCCGGCCACGCGGGGTCCGGATGGCTTCATAGATGAATGCCTCTGTGGTCACGGTGTTCCTTCCTGTTCACGTCTGCGTGCCGCGCGGCAAACCTGCCTATACACGGCACACACCTCGGCTGCCCCCACCTTAGAACGTGTTCCAGTTAGCGGGAAGGACCGAAGCGATCCCCGTCTGTGACCGAGGCGATCACCGGTACCCGCCGAAACCCGCCCTGCCCACGCTGCTCCCGGCGGTCGACCGCTAACCTCTCCACGGGAGAGTCATGCTCGAGAGGGGGCGTTTCGATGGGTGAACCCGCGATCGAGCGGAGAACCGGTCTGTCACGACGAGGGTTCCTGGGCGCGGCCGCGCTCGGCGCCGCCGGAGCCGCGACGCTGGGGACCACCGGCACCGCTGCGGCCCGATCGGCAATCCGTCACACCGCAGCCGCCTCGCACACCCTGCCGTCGCCCGATTCCGTCACGGTCACCGATCCCGCGCTGCTCGGCGCGGTCGAGGCCGCGAGCCTGCTCCGTTCCGGCCGCCTGCACCCCCGGGAACTGCTCGACGCCTGCCTGTCCCGAAGCGCCGCCCTCGACGGGGAAATCGGTGGCTGGATCCGGATCTATCCCGAGATGGCCTACGAGGCCGCGGATGCCGCGGCGCAAAGACTGTCCGCGAAGAGCCGCAGCACCAACGGCGACGCGCCCCTGGTCTGCGGAATCCCGTTGGCCCTCAAGGACCTGTTCGCCGTCTCCGGACTGCCCCTGACCGCGTCGAGCCGGGTGCTCGCCGGCAACATCGCGGCGGGTGACTCGACGGTGTGGCGGCAGCTGCGGGACGCGGGCATGGTGCTGATGGGCCACGCCCACACCGACGAGTTCGCGATCGGCGTCGCGACCGAACAGGTGGGCAACCCGTGGAACACCGAGTTCTCGCCGGGTGGCTCGTCCGGCGGCAGCGCCGCGCTGCTCGCGGCACGGTTCGTCCCGCTCGCCACCGGCACCGACACCGGCGGATCCCTAAGGCTGCCCGCGAGCGCGTGCGGCATCACCTCGATCAAACCGACGTTCGGCCGGTGCAGCGCGTACGGCGTGATTCCGTTGACGTGGACGCGCGATCATCCGGGTCCGATGGCCCGCAGCATCGCCGACGCCTCACTTCTGCTCGGTCACATGGCGGGCGCCGATCCCAACTTCCCCGCCACGTACGCCGCCCCCTCCGTTCCCGCGGAGGGTTATCCCCTCGCCGCTACGGGCGGGGCACAGCCTTTGGCCGGCAAGCGTTTCGGCGTGGCCCGCCGCAGCGCCGACGCCCTGCCCGCGACGCTCGGCACGCTGTTCGGCGAGTTCCTCGATCTCGTGCGCCGTCTCGGCGGCACCGTCCTCGACGTCTCCCTGCCGATCGCTGCCCCCGACCTGCTGACCGGCGACTCCGCCGAGATGGGCAGCTACCACCGGCAGTTCTCCGACCGACTCGGCGACTACCGCCTCGACAACGGGGCGACGGTCGCCGGCACGCTCGCGGCGCTGGCGGTCCCCTCGATCGACTACATGACGTCCGCCCGGAACCGGATGGTGTACCAGCACGACTACAACCGGATGTTCGCCGACAACGACCTCGACGCCGTCCTGGTGCCGGGCTCCAAGATGGACGGGGCCAAGCGCATCGAGATCGCCGGTGTCTCGGTGTTCGGGGGCACCACGGGCGACGTGCGGTGGGCCAACCTCACCGGTACGCCGGTGGTCTGCACGCCCGCCGGTCGGTCCTCGGCCACCGGTCTGCCCTTCGGTGTCCAGATCGGCGGACGCCCGTGGGACGAGAAGGGACTCATCGAGATCGCGCTGGAACTGCAGGCGGCCCGCCCCGACTGGCAGGCGGCGCCCACGATTCCCCCGGCACCGCGCGACATCCCGCGAGTGCAGGCGACCACTCCCGGACCCGGACCGGATCCGACCAACACCGACAACGTCGGCTTCGGATTCCATTTCCTGCCGACGACGGCGACCGCTCCGGTCTGATCGAGCGTCGTCAGAGCCCCATACCGGCCTCCCGTGCCCGGACGATCGCGGTCGATCGGTCCGGCACGCCCAGTTTGGTCAGGACATTCGACACGTGGTTGCGAACGGTCTTGGGGCTGAGCACCAGTCGTCGGGAAATGGTCGCGTTGTCGTGGCCGCGGGCAATCAGGTCGAGCACCTCGTGCTCGCGTTCGGTGAGTTCACGGAACACACTCGACCGGGCCCGCGGTGCGGCGACCGCGGTCATCGCCTTGGCCGCGACCGCGGCGCCGACGATCATGTCGCCGTTCGCGACCGCGCGGATCGCCCGCTCCACCTCGGCCGGGTCGGCGCCCTTGACGAGGTAGCCACGCGCCCCGGCACGCAGCGATGCCAGCAGGGAATCCTCGTCCTCGTGCATCGTCACCACCAGCACCCGCAGGTGCGGGTACCGGGCGCACAGCGCCCGCGTGGCGTCGAGCCCCGATCCGTCCCCCAGCTCCAGGTCCATCAGCACGACGTCGACGTCCGCGGTGACCACGTCGAGCGCCTCCGCGGCCGAACTGGCCTCGGCCACCACCTCGATGCCGTCGAGGGTCGACAGCAGTGCGACCATGCCCAGTCGGAACACCGGGTGATCGTCGACGACGGCGACGGCGATCCCGCTCACGACGCCACCAGCGGAAGCCGTGCCGTGACGACGGTACCTCTGGGGCAACCGGTTTCGATGGTGACGGTGCCGCCGAGCTCGTCCGCCCGCTCGCGCATGGACCGCGTCCCGATGCCGATGGGCGCGGACGGGTCGCATCCCCGGCCAGCGTCACGCACCACCAGGGTGAGGACCGGCAGTCCGGCACCGTCCGTGCCGCAGGACGCCTCGACCCGGCATCCGGGCGCGCCGCTGTGCCGTCGCGCGTTGGTGACCGCCTCGATCGCGATGCCGTAGGCCGCCGCACCGGCCTGCCCACCGATGTCGGCGGGCACGTCGGCCACCACGTCGAGATCGAATCCGCTGCGGGCGTATCCGGTCGCGAGTTCCTCGAGCGCAGCGCCGAGACCGAGTTCGTCGAGGACCGGCGGGAAGAGGTTGCGCGAGAGCGAGCGCACGCCGTCGACCTGGTGGTCGAGCTGCTCCTGCAGCGAGTCCAGCAACTTCGCGGCGGCCTGCGGGTCGGCGACGAGCAGGTTGCGGACGCCTTGCAGTCCCAGCCGAATTCCCGCGAGCGACGGGCCCAGCCCGTCGTGCAGTTCACGTCGGATCACCCGGCGTTCCTCTGCCCGCACCGAGGCCAGTCGACGTCGTGCGGTCGCCAGGTCCTCGGCGGACTGGACGACGACGAGACCAGCCGTCACCACAGAGGCCAACTCGGACAGGGATTTCCGCGAGCGGAGGCCGAGCGACTCGCCGGGTGGTGCGGTCACCGCGAGGCTTCCGACGCGGGCGCCGCGATGCACCAGGTCCACGGTTTCGGCCGGACCGGTGGCCCTCCCCCAGCACACCGACTCGGCGCCGTCGGCGCGATGCACGGTCACCGATTCGAGCCGCAGTCCCAGACCGACCCCCGCGGCCAGGCCTTCGAGCAGTTCGGTCGGGGACTCGGCGCTCCCGAAGTGCCGACCGAGTTCCCGCACCGCGTGCCCTGGTTCGCTCCCCGATCCGTAGACCAACCGGTGCACCCTGTGCTGCAGCCACATTCGGGACGGCTGTACCGCGACTGCCACAACGGCCGCGGCGACGAACTGCGCGCCGGTGGAACCTCCGTCGGGCAGCAGGCCCGCCAGCACGGTGGCCACCACGACGTACAGCCCGATCAACAGCGCGGTGAGACTGCCCGCCAGCACGGCCCGGCTCACCGCCAGATCCAAGCCCCACATGCGTTGCCGCAGTATCGAGACGAAGATCGCACCGAGGAAGAAGGGCTGCACCACCAGATGCGCGACGGGGGTGATCATCCACAATCCCGGCACCGTCGCCGGCAGCATCAGCGGCACGAAGGACAGCGCCATGAGTGCGGTCCCCAGCGCGAGCCAACCCAGTCCGACCCGCTCGTCGACCGGGCCGGACCGCCACCGCCGGGCGACGTCGGCGGCGGCCACGAATCCGACGGCCACGACGGGCGCGAGCAACGGCACCTCCGAGACGTCGGTGAAGGTGCGCGCCAGGAAGAACCACGCGGTGACCAGTGCGCCGGCGACGAGTCCCACTCGCGCCGCGTCGTCCAACCGGTGGTCGCGCACCAGCCACGGGATCACGAGGAACAGCGCCAGCGTCCCCGGAATCCACGCGGTGTTCTGCAGCGGCGACAGGACGTCCACCCACGGCAGGTCCGGCCGCACCGCCGCCCACTGCGAGTAGGCGTAGCCGAGGGCGGCGAGTCCGATGCCGATCGCCGCCGCCCCCAGAATGATCGGGACGGGGTGCACGCGCCGGGCCAGCACCACTCCGGCGACCGTGCCGTAGACGGCCGAGCCGACGACGTCGACGAGGAAGAACAGTTGGTTCGAGTCGACGCCGGGGTCGGCGACGAGGAAGGTCACGAGCGACAGCACAACGAGCGTCCAGCAGGTCACCGCCACCGCGGCGGCCGCGACCGGCGCACCGACTCCCGCGATCCGCTCGACCATGCACCCTCCCGTGTCGTCCGATCCGCCCGGCATGTGAATCGCTAGCGAGTATGAACCGCTAGCCCCGCACCCGGTCACCGAACGCGAATCCGATCGCCACGACCAGCACCCACACCGGCCCCGTGAAGCCGGCCAAGTACTGCAGCGGGGACACGCCGAACAGCGCGGTGAGCCCGCCGAGCACCAGCGACGTCCAGCCGATCCAGCGCGGTCCCGCGCCGTGGCGCAGCATCCCCGATGCCACCGCGAGCGCACTGACACCGACGCCCGCCCACAGCCACGGGATGGTGCCCATCCAGTGCGCCCCGACGACCGCGTACTCGGGAACCACCTCGTCGAGGTGACCGAGTCCGAAGATCAGTTCGGTGGTGAAACCGGTCCCGAGCAGACACGCCGCACTGGTGAGGACCAGCCCGCCCCCGGCTACCGCGGGCAGCAGCGTGCCCTCGGGCAGACGATCGGACAGCCGGCGCGCCAGTCCGGCGGCGAACACCAACATCAACAGCGCCGCGATCATCAACGACACGTGCATCACGACGACGGCGGTGCGCTGGTCGGCCAGGCGGTTCGCGATCGCCACCGCGTCACCGGCCACGCCCTCCGCGTAGGCGGCGTCGATGAATCCGCTGGCCTGGATACCGATCACACCGGCAAGCCCGGCCACCACACCGACGTACGCCCACGTCCGGGGCCGGTGTCCGGCAGCGGCCGGTTCCCCGGCGGGCGACAACTCCGATATCTCGACTGCACTCACGGGCTGCTCCTGCGGGTCGCGGTGCGCCCACCCGGTCGGGCGACGTCACCGGAACACGGTCACCGCGTTCGCCAGTCAGGCTCCGACGCCCGGCATCCCGGGCACCAGGGACTGCTGTCCCGAGTACCCGGGACAGCAGTCAGCGCGGGCCGTACCCCAGTTCCGCTGCGGTCTGCCGGGCGGCGTCCGTGACCGGCACCGCGTACGCGGCGGTCCCGTAGGCACAGATCTCGGACCAGTTGCCTCCCAGGTCGGAGGTCTCGAAGCGCATCGCGACGATGACGTTCCCGCCCCGCTGGGCTGCCTCGGCGACGAGACGGCTCATCGCCTCGTTCCGACTCTCGGTGAGGTTCTTGGTCATTCCCTGCAATTCGCCGCCGACGAGGGATTTGAGGCCCGCGCCGATCTGCGACCCGATGTTCCGGGACCGGACGGTCAGTCCGAACACCTCGCCGATCACCCGCTGGATCTCCCAGCCGGGAATGTCGTTAGTCGTCACAACAAGCATGACGACGAGATTAGAGGACCGAACACAAGATCCGGAGAACGCGAGTTCGATCCACATCGCGCGGAAAACCACCGCCGACCGGCGGCCGGCCCTTTCCACGCGCCTGCCGGCGGCGTTCAATTGGCTCATACACCCGTGACACGCCCTTTCGACCACGGGTTTGGAGGTAGCAGCGATGTCGAAGCCGGCCGACGGACTCGCGTCGAGAGACTGGGATGAGGTCTCCCAGGCGGTCGCGGACGCCTACTTCCCGCACACCCTCACGCCCAGTACCCGCTTCCCCGCGGCGAACGTCTCGCTACGCAAAACCGGAACCGGTCCCGTCCGCATCGCCCGCCTCGCGTGGGGCGCCGACGTGTCGGTGCAGTCCGAGCACCCTGGTGCCTACGGCGTGAACATACCGCTCACCGGTCGGCTGGACTCGGTGGTGGGCGGGAAGGAGGTGTCGTCGCTGCCGGGCACTGCGACCGTGTGCCCGCCGGATGTCACGACACTGATGCCGCACTGGACGTCGTCGTGCGAAATCATCGGCGTCCGTTTCGATCACGAGTACCTGCAACGCGAGATGCACCGGATCCTGGGGCGTGCCGGTCGGCCGCTGCCGAGCCAGGTGAACCTGTCCACGTCCGCCGGGACGACGTGGCTTCGATTCGTGGAATCGCTGTCCGATCAGATGGACGGACCGCGGTGCCTGCTGCACAACGATCTGGTGGCGAGCCAGATCCTGAGCGCTGTCACCACCGCGTTCGTCCTCGCGGCCGTGCCTGACGACGCGGAGGGAACCGCCGCGACGCGGCCGCGGATCGTCAAGCGGGTGATCGACGCCCTGCACGACGACCCGGCCCACGCTTGGACCGCCGCGGAGATGGCCGAGAAGGCGGGGGTGAGCGTGCGGCGACTGCAGGAGGGTTTCCGGCAGTACGTGGACCGCAGTCCCACCGAGTACCTCACCGACATCCGTCTGGTCCGGGCCCGCGACGACCTGCACGCGGCCGGACCCGGTGACACCGTCGCCGCCGTCGCGCTGCGGTGGGGGTTCGCTCATTCGGGCCGCTTCGCCGCGGCCTATCGCACCCGTTTCGGCACGTCGCCCTCCGCGGCGCTCCGCAGTTCCTGATCCGCCCACCCGAAGGAATCATCGTGATCGTCGTGTCCCGCTTCACCACCCGTGTGCCCGCCGCCGCTCCCCCTGCCTCCCCGGACCCCGGCGGCCCACTGATTCTGACCGGCCGCGCCGTCGACGATGACGGACGGCCGGTCCCCGGTGCCACGGTCCAGGTCCGCCGCAGCGACGGATCCGGCGGTGCGCACGCCGGTTCGACGGTGGCCCGGGTGACGACCGACACCGACGGCCGCTACGCGATCTCGACGATCACTCCTGTGCCCTACCAGATTCCGACGGACGGCCCTACCGGGTGGTTCATCGTGAACGAGAAGTGGAGTCCGTGGCGGCCGGCGCACCTCCACATCACGGTGCGGTCTCCGCACACGCGCACCGCGACAGCCAGGCTGTACTTCCGACGGGACGCGTGGATCCGGCACGACGCACCCGAGTCCGCGATCCTCGACCCCCGTCCGGGCGTTGACGGGATCGACAGGGCGGTCTACGATTTCGCGCTCACGATCGAGCCGTGTCGTCCTGCGGTCGAGGTTCGCTGATCCGCCGTTCGGCACCGCCGTCCTGCGTACGCTGACTCGGAACCCCACGCCCGAGGAGCAGTACATGACGGTCACGATCCACGAGGCCTCCGAGGTCACCGACGAGCTGGTACAGGCGTGCACGATGCTCATACCGCAACTGTCGACGTCGGCACCGCCGATCACCGCGGCGTACCTCGAGCAGGTCGTGGGCTGCCCCACCAACACCCTCTTCGTCGCCAGGCTGGACGGCTGCATCGTCGGAACGCTGACCCTGGTCGTGTCCCCCATCCCTACCGGCACTCGGGCCTGGATCGAGGACGTCGTGGTCGACGCCGCCGCGCAAGGACGCCGGGTAGGAGCCGCACTCACCCGAGCCGCCCTCGCCCGCGCTGACGAACTCGGCGCCCGCACAGTCGATCTGACGTCCCGCGACTCGCGCGTCGCCGCGAACCGGATCTACCTGAAGCTCGGATTCGTCCCGCGCGAATCCAACCTGCTGCGTTTCTCGATGGTCGAGACGCCGCGAGGATGACTCGCCCGACGCCCTGACAGCGGCGGACCGGGGGGACACGTCCGACCGGGGTGCGTAGTCGCGTGGGACCCACGTATGGTGGCGACGCCCAATTCAGACAAACATTTGTTGGGAAGCCTCCCGTTCAGCGGGACACACCTGCTAGCGTGTCGGACTTGATCACAGTTTTCCCGCCTCCGCCGGTCCGACCAGGGGTGCGGAAGTTGTTTGGAGGTGTCGATGACAGTCGTCGAGTCCGGCGATGCCGTCGCAACCCCGCGCCGAGATCTGCCACCGTCGATGATCGAGCGCATGACCCTGGTCCTCAGCGCATTCGACAGTCGGACCTCGCGCCTGACGCTGGAGGAGGTGACGTACCGAGCGCAGCTTCCGCGCTCGACGGTGCACCGCATCCTCCTGCAGCTGGTGCGGTTGAACTGGGTCGAGCACGCTTCTTTCGGCTACTGCCTCGGCCGCCGAGCGCTCGGACTCGCCGGCGGCGACGGCGGCCACAGCGAAATCCGTGCTGCCGCAGCCCCGTTGTTGCACGAACTGCACATGCAGACCGGCATGGTGGTGCACCTGGCCGTCCTCGACGGAGCCGAAAGCGTCTACCTCGACAAGATCGGCGGTCGCTTCGCCTCGACCCTTCCGTCGCGAGTCGGCGGACGCGGCCCTGCGTACTCGACGGCGGGCGGCAAGTCGATGTTGGCGTGGCTCGACCCCGAGCGGGTCGACAGCCTGTACGAGCAGCGGCTGGCCCCCTGCACCGACCGAACCATCTCCGGCCTCTCGACGCTGCACCAGGAACTCAACCGCATCCGGCAGCGGCGCGGGATGGCATTCGAGAGCGGCGAGTCAGTTCGCGGAGTGGCGTGCGTCGGCGTCGCCGTCCGTGGACACGCGGGCCCGGTCGCCGCCATCTCGCTGTGCGGCGAGGCGCGTACGGCACCACTCGAGCGCGTGGCACCGCTGGTGGCGGACGCGGCGCGCGAGGTCTCCCGCACCCTTCACCCCGAACTCGGGCAGCCGCGCCGGGCACGGCGAGCAGCGAGCCCGCCCGCCGCCACGTGGTCGGCCGAGGCGATGGACCGACTGCTCGCCATCCAGAGCGGGCAGTGGATCTGAGTCGGCGACACCACAAGGTCAGCTCGGGCGTACGTGTGCATTCCTGATCCTGGTCCAAGCCTGCCGTCAGATGGGGACCCACCCTGGACGTACAGGACCGGGCGCCGAAGGTGGTCTCGCCGAGCTCACCCCGCCTCGTTGTTCGACGGGTGTTCCGCCTCCTCGAGGCGCTGCCGTTGCCTGACCCCGTAAGCTGCGTCCTTGACGGCAGCGTCGTCCTCGAGACCCGACCCGAGCGCCCCACCGATGGTCGCGATGGACGCCAGCAACCAGGCGAGCGTCAAATAGTCGGAGAACTTCACGTCGTGCCCGAGGGTTCGGGCCAGCACTTCCGGGCGCAGAGTGAGCCACGCCGTGAGCAGCACCAGGCAGAACAGGGCCACGTGCAGTACGACGACCCCGATGGCCAAGGTGACCACCGTCGCGGTGTTGTACAGCACCGAACGATCACGCGCCTCCGGTGAGTCCGGCCGCTCCCACAGCCCGTGGTCGAGGATCAGCCAGAGAACCATCGCCACGATCGACAGGACCGTCGCGGCTCCCGTACGCCAAGGCCCCATCGTGTCGGCGAACAACCAGATCGTGCTGGTTGCCAGCGCGATCGCACCCGTGGCAAAGGCGCCGACAAGGACCTTCGACAGTCCAGTGACCAGTCGCCACGGCCGGTTTGCCCGCACCATCCCCGACAGCAATCGCAGTCGCCACAGTCCCGACGGCGCAAAGTACCGGATCCCCCCACTGATCGGAGCAGACGGGAACCTCCGCGCGGCGCCGGAGGGCACGAGCTCGGGCTCACCGAGGATGCAGGCGATAGCCAGTTCGGTGACGGCACGGACGCGGCGCTCGACGTGGAGGCCACCCACTCCGGCGACGGAGATGAGCGCGAATCGGTGGTCGGCGCTGACGTCGGCCACCACGGGCATGGTGTCCTCGCGGCGCGGTAGATCGGTGAGGTAGACGACGATGTCTTCTTCTTCGGAGGACGGATCGACCGCGTCTATGACCTCGGCGAGTTCCGCTTGCTCGTCGGGGAGGTACGGCTTCCGGCGTACACAGGTCGTCCACCGACGCTCGTCCCCGCCAGGGCTGCCCGTGTCAGGGCTGCGCAGTCGCTGCGGCAAGAATTCTGCGATGCGGGCGGCAAGCGCCGCTGGTTCGCCTGGATCCGCAATGAGGAGCACCGAGATGTCCTCCGCGGCACCGAGCCGGCCTGGCTGCAGATGCTCGTCCATCGTCATGCCTCTGAGTACCCGCTCGGTCCGTTCACTACTCCAAGCAAGGTATGGGTCGGTCACCGCGGAGGCACTTCCGGAACCTGCCTCGATCCAGCGATCAGTCGAGCTTCCGGGCCCCGAGCACCTCGACGAGCATCTCGCCCGCCATCTCCTCGGGGTCGCGTCGGCTCGCCTGATCGACGGGCACCGCGGCCTCCGCCATCATCTCCGCCTCGTCCTCCGGCGTGGTGGGGGGAGGCGGCGCGTCGTAGTCGTAGTCCGCAGGCGGCGGCCCCGGATCGTCCGGGTAGTCCGGAGCCTCGGGCGGCGGGATGTCGTCGTCGCGGGGAGCCGCCGGTCGCTGCGGCGCAGCGGCCGGCGCCCGCCCCTGACTGGGACGCGAGAACTTGGGTGCTGCAGGAGCTTTCGCCTGCGGAGCCGCCTGAGTGGGCGCCTGCTGCACGGGCGCGGAACCGTGCTCGCACGTCACGTCCCATTCGCCGCCGAAAAGGTCGTGCATCGCCGCACGGATCACCTCGGTATTGCGCGGTTCGGCGAGCCGCTTGACCAGCGGGACGGAGTCGTGTGCGAGGACCAGCCGATCACCGTCGATGCCGCGCACCGTGGCACCGGACAGCATCACCTCGACGGTGCGGCTCCGTTCCCGCACCTTGGCGCGCACCTCGGACCACACCGCGCGGACTGCGGCAGCATCCGGGCGGCCGGACGCAACCGGCGCCGCCGGAACGGGTTCCGGCTCGACAGCGGCCACAGGCTCCGGTTCGGGGGCGGGCGGGACCGGTGCAGGCGCCGGGGCCTGCCGGACCGGTTCGGGAGCCACCTGTTGCGGCGGCGCCTGGGGCGGGGTCGGCCCCGGCGCTGCCGGCGGCGGCGGAACCTCGACCGCGGGGCGCTCCGCCACCGGTTCGGGCTGTGGTTCCGGCTGCCGCTGTGGTTCCGGCTGCCGCTGTGGTTCCGGCTGCCGGGGTGGTTCCGGCTGCCGGGGTGGTTCCGGCTGAGCGGGCGGGGCAGACTCGGTCTCGCGACGCTGCGAGGGGCGCTGGTAGACGGGCCCGGACGGCGGCGGCTCGGTGGCGGCCGGGCGCGGCGCCGCAGCGGGTGCACCCGCGGGCGCACCGCCGGACGTCGGCGCGATCACGACGCCCTGCTCGATCCGCTCGAGTCGCTGCAGCACAGCCGATTCCGCGTCCGTCGCCGACGGCAGCAGCATCCGAGCACACATCACCTCGAGCAGCAGGCGCGGCGCCGTGGCACCGCGCATCTCGCCGAGACCGTCGTGCACCAGCTCCGCGTACCGGGCCAGGGTGGCGGGGCCGATTCGCTCGGCCTCCTCACGCATGCGGTCCAGCACGTCGCCGGGTGCGTCGACCAACCCGCGTTCGGCGGCGTCCGGGACGGCCCGCATGAGGATCAGGTCGCGCAACCGCTCGAGCAGGTCGACGGCGAAGCGCCGGGGATCGTGCCCGGCGTCCATCACCTTGTCGACAGTCCCGAACAGCGCGGCGCCGTCGTTCGCGGCAAGCGCATCGACGGCCTCGTCGATGAGCGCGACGTCGGTGACGCCGAGCAGTGCCAGCGCCCGCGCGTAGGTGACGCCCTCCTCGCCGGCGCCGGCAAGGAGCTGGTCGAGCACGCTGAGCGAGTCACGCGGCGAGCCGCCACCGGCGCGGATGACGAGCGGGTACACCGCGTCCTCCACCGGGACGTGCTCCTGCGCGCAGATCTTCTCGAGCAGCCCGCGCATGGTCGACGGCGCGAGCAGCCGGAACGGGTAGTGGTGCGTGCGAGACCGGATGGTCGGCAGCACCTTCTCCGGCTCGGTGGTCGCGAAGATGAAGATGAGGTGCTCCGGCGGCTCCTCGACGATCTTGAGGAGCGCGTTGAACCCCGCCGTCGTGACCATGTGGGCCTCGTCGACGATGAACACCCGGTACCGCGACTCGGCCGGCGCGTAGAAAGCGCGATCGCGCAGCTCGCGGGTGTCCTCCACACCGCCGTGACTGGCGGCGTCGAGTTCGATCACGTCGAGGTTGCCGGCGCCGCCCGGGCCGAGCGCGATGCACGACGCGCACTCACCGCACGGCGTGGACGTGGGCCCCTGCACGCAGTTGAGCGAGCGCGCCAGGATGCGGGCCGACGACGTCTTGCCGCAGCCGCGCGGGCCCGAGAAGAGATAAGCGTGGTTGATGCGTCCGGCGTCGAGTGCGGTGCTCAGGGGCTCGGTGACGTGCTCCTGACCCACCACCTCCGCGAACGAAGCTGGTCGATATTTCCGGTACAGGGCCACGGCGAAAGACTACCGGCGACCGGCGACAGTCGGTCGCCGGAGTGACGACCCGCGCCGATCCCGGCCGGCGGGCGCCGAGAGATTTCCGAAACACAGAAGCAACACGAGCGTCCCGTCGTCGAAACTGCAGGACGCGATCGTCATTTCTCGCGTGCGGTGACACCCCGCCGGTGAGGAGAAGTTCACATGCTCGAGACGATCGATCCCGCGACGACCGCGTGGCTGCTGATCAGCACCGCGCTGGTTCTGCTGATGACGCCCGGCCTGGCCCTCTTCTACGGCGGCATGGTCCGCTCCAAGGGCGTCCTCAACATGATCATGATGAGTTTCATCTCGATCGCGCTGGTCACGGTGGTGTGGCTGGTCGCCGGCTACAGCCTGGCGTTCGGCGACGACCTCGGCGGCGGACTCATCGGCGGACTCGAACACCTCGGCATGGCCGGCATCACCCCGGACACCGCGCGCTCCGGCGTTCCCGAGTTCCTGTTCGCGACCTTCCAGCTGACGTTCGCAATCCTCACCGCCGCACTGATCAGCGGCGCAATCGCCGACCGCGCGAAGTTCTCGTCGTGGATGTTCTTCGTGCCGGTGTGGGCACTGCTGGTGTACGTGCCGGTCGCGCACTGGGTGTGGGGGCCGGACGGCTGGATCTCGAAGCTCGGTGTGCTCGACTACGCGGGCGGCCTGGTCGTCGAGATCGTCTCCGGCGCGTCCGCCCTGGCCCTGGCACTGGTGCTCGGCCCGCGGATCGGGTTCCGCAACGAGCCGATGCGCCCGCACAACCTGCCGATGGTGCTGCTCGGCGTCGGCCTGCTGTGGTTCGGCTGGTTCGGGTTCAATGCCGGCTCCGCGATGGCCGCCGACGGCACCGCCGCCGCGGTGTTCCTCAACACCCTGGTCGCCGGCTGCACCGGCCTGCTGGGCTGGCTGTTCGTCGAGCAGAAACGCGACGGCCACCCCACCACGTTCGGCGCCGCGTCGGGCGTCGTCGCCGGTCTCGTCGCGATCACCCCGTCGTGCGGGTGGGTCGGCATGGTCGGCGCCGCCGTCATCGGTGTCGTCGCCGGTGCCGTCTGCTCGTTCGCGGTGGGCTGGAAGTTCCGCTTCGGCTACGACGACTCGCTCGACGTCGTGGGCGTGCACCTGGTCGGCGGCGTCGTCGGCACCGTGCTCATCGGACTGCTGGCGTCGGAGGTCATGACCGGCGGAGTCGAGGGCCTCTTCTACGGCGGCGGATTCGCCCAACTCGGCAAGCAGGTGCTCGCGGTCGCCGTCGTCGGCCTCTACGCGTTCGGGGTCACGTACGGCGTGGGCAAGCTGATCGACCGGGTCGTCGGATTCCGCGTCAGCGCCGAACAGGAGACGTCCGGCATCGACCTCGCGCTGCACGCCGAGTCGGCCTACGAGCACGCGGTCCTCGCCCACGGCGCGCCCACCGGGCTGTTCGGGCGCGAGCACGAGCGGCCGCGGCCGGAGCCGGAGTCCGACGCAGTCTGACGAACTTCGGAGAAGCCTGAACGAATTTGACCCTGCACTGTTCCCGCTGAACGTATCTATCCCGAGCGGACCGAGGCACACGCGGATCAGGCCGGGTCCAGTGCGCGCCTCGGCAGGCAGTCAGGGGCTCCCGCGAGCGAACCTCGACATGTGACGGTATCCCACACCTGCTTACGCAAGGTGCCTGATCGAACACACTCAGCGATCTCTCAGTCCGAAAAGGCTATTGTGGACTCAGGCGGCCTGCTCACCATTACCGCACCAATCGATTTCTCCGAACGGAGTTCTTCATTCTCCCCAGAACCCGGCCGAGCTCGACGCAGCCGCTCGCCGCTGGTTCGATGATCGAATGACTGCGCCCAATTCTTTTGTGCAGCAACTACTTCTAACGAAAATTCGCCGAGAACAAGGACTCGCTACCTCGCTGCGAGCGCTTCCACCCGACGCCCTACGCAGCCGAGGCGCGGTGTCTCGTATCCCTGCGCCTGGTGAACTGCGTCGCCAGTTGACGCCGGCGAACCTATCGAGTCCAACGGAGGACCCCTGGTGGCCATCACCGACATAAACGAGTTCGCTCATCTCACCGCCGACGACATCGACGCCCTCGGGCGGGAACTGGACGAGATTCGGCGCGACGTCGAGGAGTCTCGTGGCATTCGCGATGCCCGCTACATTCGGCGAGTCATCGGCCTCCAGCGGGCCCTCGAATTGGGCGCGAGGGCGGTGTTGTTCGGCAGCCGCCGCCGGCCGGCGTGGGCGGTCGGGACCGCAATGCTCTCACTGGCGAAGATCATCGAGAACATGGAGCTCGGGCACAATGTGATGCACGGGCAGTGGGACTGGATGAACGATCCGGAGATCCACTCCACCACATGGGAATGGGATCAGACCGGGCCGTCGGAGCACTGGAAGCGTGCGCACAACTACGCCCACCACACCTTCACCAACATCGTCGGTATGGACGACGACGTCGGATTCGGGATCTTGCGGATGACCCGCGACGAGGAATGGCGTCCGATCAACCTACTGCAGCCGATTGCGAACGTGATCCTCGCCGCCACCTTCGAGTGGGGCATCGCCCTGCACGACCTCGAAGCGCAGCAAAAGCGTGAGGGCGTCGACCCCATGCAGTGGAACTCGGCGCCCAACAAACAGTTCGCGGTCAAGATCGTCCGACAGGTCGGCAAGGATTTTGTGCTGTTTCCGGCCCTCACGGGCCGGGCGTGGAAGCACACGCTGACCGCGAACGCGACCGCGAATCTCGTGCGGAATCTGTGGGCATACGCGGTGATCTTCTGCGGGCACTTCCCGGACGGCGCAGAGAAGTTCACCGCCGAGCAGTTCGAGACCGAGACACGCGGGCAGTGGTACCTGCGCCAGATGCTCGGCAGTGCCAACATCGACGGCGGCCCGATCATGGGATTCCTCACCGGAAATCTCAGCTACCAGATCGAGCACCACCTGTTCCCGGACCTGCCGTCGAACCGGTACTCCGAGATCGCCGAGCGGGTGCGGGCGCTGTGCACCCGATACGACCTGCCATATACGACGGGACCCTTGACCAGGCAATACCTGCTGACGCTGCGGACGATCCACAAGCTGGCGTTGCCAGACCGCTTCCTCGAGCGCACCTCCGACGACGCGCCCGAGACCTCGTCGGAACGCAAATTCCACACGAATGGTTCGCGAATCGCGGGGGCGCTGCGAATCGACGCCACCACCGGGCGCCGGCGCGGGCTGCTGTCGGCTCTGCGTGCGCAGGCGGAGGCCCGCGTCGAAGCGCGCAGGTTCATGCGCGGAAGGCGAAGGAAGCCGGCCGGGCTGCCGATACCTCGGGCGAGCCGTACAGTGGGGACGGTGCCCGGGGCCCCTTCTCTGCCCCGACGATCTCTTCGCACCCAGGCCACCACTGGGTGACCGAATACCCGAGTCCGCCGCGCCACATCAGACGTCGCGGGTACGGACCAACGACATTTTCGCGGCGCGGCATCCCGACCGACCTGGAATCGGTCCCTCCGCGCTGTGCCGACAGACAGAAGGACACTTTGTGAACAGCACGCATGATCCGGTCAACGGACGACTCTTCTACGACCCGTGGGACACAGCAGACGGCGATTGCGGGATCAACCGCACTGCGGCCGAAGCACTCACCGACCGCATCCCTGCCGCTTCTCTCCCCATGCCGAGAAGCAGCGAGGAGATAAGTCGCGAACTCTTCAGCACTCGATAGTCCACTGCGACAACGTTTCCGAGGTTCCCGAACGCGTCCCCACGTTGGATCGCGGGTTCGGGTGCGGGACTTTCCATCGGATCTGTGGTTGACTGTGCTTGGTCGTAGTCTTTGTTCGCGTTTACCGCGCTCGCAAATTCTCTGTTGCGTGCGGTTGGATCTCCTGTCCGGGAAAATCTTCTCGTCATGCGATATCGGCCGGACTCTGCCCCTTTTCGGCAGAGCCGTACAGCAGGAGAAAAGGAAATACACATGGCAGAAGGCACCGTGAAGTGGTTCAACTCGGAGAAGGGGTTCGGCTTCATCGCACCTTCGGACGGTTCCGCTGACCTTTTCGTTCACTACTCGGAGATCCAGAGCGGCGGGTTCCGCAGCCTCGAAGAGAACCAGCACGTGCGGTTCGAGATCGGCCAGGGCGCCAAGGGCCCCCAGGCGACCGGTATCACCGTCATCTGATCCATCCCCGCTCGTCCCCCTCGCGGGGATGTGAGGCCACGTCGGGGCTCGCCCCTCCTATGCAAGGGGGCGAGCCCCGACGTGTTTCGTACACACGCCGGGTCACCATCCCGAAGCGGACCCGTTCGGCGCGGAGCTACTGCTTATGGGTGAACGACCCCGTGCAAGTTCTCCGCAGCACGCGCCACCCTGGTCAGCTCTGCCCGCGCGGACTTCATCGCAGCGGTGTGACTGAGTGGGACCGCCCGCACTGCATCATCCCCGACCGGTCGGCGGTGCCCCGTCCTGGTCACCCTCGCCCGCTCGTCCTCCACCCGCTGCCGATCCGCATACACGCGGCGCCAGAAGGCCGCATCGAGGGTGAGGGACATGGGTTCCATTCTGCCACTGCGCGGTTGACCGAAGCGAACTGGAGCAGCAATGTGTGCGACTTCGTGCCCCGCGGAACAACCGCGGGGCACGATGAGGGTGACGAGCTTCGCGTCGGGTTGCCCTTCGGCGACCCGGACGACATCGCACTCGAGTTCTTCGCACCGCCCGGCTGACGCGCCCGCTGCTCACACGCGGCGCTTCTCCCCATACTGCGTCGCGATCGCCATCTCGATCACGGCCTGTAGGTCGTCGGGCGTGAGCGCGCGGGGCCGGCGCACCGCCGCGGCGCGGAGGTAGACCTCGCACAGCCACTCCAACAGCACGATCCGGTCGAGCGCTTCGGTCGGCGACTGGCCCACCGCCACGGAGCCGTGGTGCGCCAGGATCGCCGCGTTGTGGTGCGCCAGCGCCTCGACCGTCGACGTGGCGAGTTGCTCGCTCCCGAACGCCGCGAACGGGACCACGGGGATGGCGCCCCCGAGCAGCAGCTGCTGATAGTGCACCGGGGGCAGCTCGTCGGTCACCAACGACAGCGCAACGGTGGACGTCGAGTGCGCGTGCACCACACTGCTATTCGAGGTCGACCGGTAGATGCCAAGGTGCATTTCGAGTTCGGTGGTCGGGCGCAACCCGCCCTCGATCACGTGGCCGTCCAGGTGCACGACGGTGACGTCGTCGACGGTCGCGTCGATCAGGTGCACCCCGCTCGCGGTGACCGCGACCGCGTCGCCGTCGCGGACACTGACGTTGCCGGCGCTCCCGAGCACCAGTCCGCGCGCCGCGACCTGCCGGGCGGTGTCGGCGACCGACGCGCGCAGCTCGGTGAACGCACCGGGGCTCGTCATCCGAGATCCTCGGCCGGGCGCCGTGCCGCGATGAAGGCGCGCACCGTGTCCGCGTCGTACGTCCCGTAGGCGCTGCCGAGCCCCTGCGCGGTGTGCGCGGCGGTGGCGTTGCCGAACTCCGCGGCGCCGACGACGTCGAGTCCGAGGGAGATGCCGCGCAGGAACCCGGCCGAGAACGCGTCACCGCACCCGCTGGTGTCGACGACGTCGACCGGGAACGCCGGCACCTCCGTGATGCCGTCCGCGGTGGCGACCACCGTCGGCTCCGCTCCTGCCGTGGCGACGACGCACCGGGCGCCCAGTTCCAGCAGGCGTTCGCAGCCCTCACGCAACGACGACGCCTCGGTCCAGCCGATCACCTGCTCGTCGTTGGGCAGCAGGTAGTCGATGTGCGGCAACGCCGCCCGGATGTAGTCGAGGACCCCGGGCAGGCCCTGCGCCAGGCTGTCCGCCGACGTGATCGCACCGTGCTGGTGTGCCCGCTCGAGGATCTGCGCACCGAGGTCGCCGCCGTAGAACTCCACCGCCCCCAGGTGCACGAAGTCGGCACCCGCCAGGTCCTCCCACGGAACATGCTCGCCGAGGAACTGATTCGCGCCCACCACGTGCAGTGCCGGCCGTGAGCCGTCCGGGCGGATGGGAAGAACCGAGGCCGACGTCTGCGCACCGGTGATCCGGTGCAGCAGTGAGGTATCGATGCCCTCGCGTTCGAGGAGCATGGTGAGCATCTCGCCCACCACGTCGTCGCCGATCGCTCCGGCGGCGCGCACCTGCACTCCCAGACGTGACAGGACGAGGCCCGTCCCACCCGCCGTGCCGGCCGGCGAGATCGCGATCTGTTCGACGAGGGCACCGCCCTGGCCCTCGGGAATGCTCTCCACCGGCCGGACCAGGGTGTCGAGCACATGCACGCCCAACATCATCGCCCGCACGGAATCTGCCGCATTCGTTGTCGTCACCGGACTTCGTTCCCTTCCCGGAGTTCCTGCTGTGTCGGACGTTCGGAGAGGATCACCGTCTCGAGTGCGCGCATCGATTCGTCGAACGCGGCGGCCATCGAGGAACGGAGGATCTTGTGGACGAGGGCGCCGAGCGGGGCCGGCCCGAGCGTGAAGTGGAATTCATAGGTCATCGAGGTGGCGGCGTCGCCGACCGGCGCGAACCGGAAGATGTTGACGACGTCGCGCAGCGGCGCAAGGCCCACACCGGAATCGATTCGCAGCGTCTTGGGTTCGAGGGTGCGAACGGTCCACTCGGCGCGCGACGTCAGCGGACCCACCGACGTGACACGTTCACGATACGACTTGCCGACGATGGCGGGACCGTGGTGGGAGGTCACCTCCCGGACACTCACCACCCAGTCGCCGTAGCGCCCGGTGTCCGACGTCAGCTCCCACACCTCGTCGAGCGTGGCGGCGAGAACGCGCTGTGCGCTGATCACGAAGCGATTGGGCATGATCACATCTTCCCTTCGGCCGCAATGACTTCGGCTGCAGATGATTCACCGGAACGGACGGCACCGTCGAGATACCCGTTCCAGTACGGCGAGTGCTCGGCACCGGCCCAGTGCACTCGCTGGAAGGGCACGTCCCGCCACATCCCCAGTTCGGTGACCACGCCTGGCGCGAGCACCGACGTCGGGCCGCCGCGCGTCCACTCTTCCTTCGTCCAGTCCTGTTCGATCCACTCGACGGGTGTGAGCGCCTGCTTCCCGACGACCGTGGCGAAGGCCCGTAGCACCGCTCCTCGGCGCTGACCGGCCGGGAGCGACACCCATCGCCGCCACTGGGCGCCGCCGACGAAGCCCATCAGAATGCCGGGGCCGCCGTCCGGTGGGGAGTTGTCGAACATCGAGCACACCGGCGAGGTGGGATCCCGGAAGACCCCTTGACCCGACAGTCCGTCCTTGCGCCAGAACGGTTCCGGATAGACGGCCTCGATCTTGCAGAGCGTGCCGAGTGCCATGCGTGAGAAGAGTGCGTCCTGCTGGGCCGGGAGCAGCGGATCCCACGCGATTCGGCTGGCCAGCGCGGGAGGCACAGCGACGACCGCCCGGCTCGCGGACCATTCACGGTTGTCGCTGAACACCCGCACGCCACGTCCATCCTGCTCGACCCTCCGCACCGGCTCGCCGAGCGCCACCGCATCCCCGAGCTCGTCGGCGAGCCGCAGCGAGAGCATCTGGGCACCGCCGTGGAACCGCGAATCCTGCGCTGCCCCAAGCACTCCGATCATCCGCTCGACGGTACCGGCGGTGTATTCGTTGCCCGCACCGGCGACGTACCACAGGCCGAACAGCGCGGACGCGTCGGTGGCGGACCCACCGAACGCCGAACCCAGCAGGACGTTGAGCAGGTCCAGTCCGCCGTCGGTGACCGCGCCGCGCCGGATCCAACTCGTCAGCGACTGCGAGTCGAGAGAGCGTGCCCCACGCGCGTTCCACGGCTCGTCGACCGGGATCGACCTGGCGGCCCGGTTCACCCGGAGGATCAGCGCACCCACGTCGGCCAGCGCGGCGGGGTCCGGCGGAACGTCACCGGTGAACGTCCGGGCCGTGCCGTTCTTGACGTACGTACTGAGCCCCTGATCGAAGGTCGAGAAGGTCTCGACCCCCAGCTCCTTGGCCAGCGCCAGGACCCGGTCCTGGGTCGGGCCCACGAACTGGCCACCGGAGTCGACGATCCGGCCGTCGCCCAGGTCGTGATTGAGCGTGCGTCCACCGACCCGGTCACGCGCCTCGACGACCTGCACGGCCAGTCCGGCGTCCACGAGTCGACGGGCTGCCGTCAGCCCCGCCAATCCGGCACCGACCACGATCACATCGGTTGTCGATGCCACGGTCACCTCCCCCACTCCTCGACTGCGAACAACTCTCGGCTCCGTCCGCGCCGGCCGTCGAACCGATCCGACGGCCGCACCGACCGACGGTCGCGGGAGACACGTTAGGCAAAGTTTGGCCAAATGGCCAGACTTTGCTCGATAAGTATCCTCGTCCCATGAACCCCTCACGTCGCTCGCACTACGCACGCGGACGCGAACGACGCACGGAGCTCGTCGCCGCGGCAATTGCGGTGATCGCCGAGAAGGGGCTCGAGCGCGTCACATTCCGAGCCGTCGCCGACCGGGCCGGGTTCCCCGCCTCCACCACCAGCTACTTCTTCGACTCGGTCCCCGACGTGATCGACGCGGCCATCACACAGATCGCGGACGCGGTCACCGACAAGGTGGCCACGCTGCTCACCGCGGCTCGGTCCGAGACGGTCGGCCGGGACGAACTGGCCGAGGCCCTGGTGGAACTCGTCACGGGGCAGGACAACGACGATTCCGTCGCACAGTTCGAGGCATATCTCGCGGCGCGACGGCGACCCGAACTCGCGGAGGCGGTCCATCGCATCATGGGCGCAATCGAAGAGGCCACCGAACGCGCCCTGGAGATGTTCGGGGTGGAGAACCCCGCGCTACCCGCACGCCAGTTCGTGGCCCTGATAGACGGTTTCACGCTGCACGAGATCGCCCGGCCGGGCGATCCGGTGAGCCGCGTCGCCCTGCGGGACTCGATGATTCGGCTGCTCGAGTCCCATCTGTCGAGCCCGGCGACGTCCCGCTGAACCACCGACACGACGGCTCGACCGGGCGACCACCGACGTCGCGCAAGGGTTCAGGAGGCGCCGACGTGGGCGGTCCAGATCGCACCCGCTGTCGGCAGGGCGCCCTTCGGTATCCGACGGTCCGGACGCCACAGACCCGACGCCTGCAGGGAGTCCTCGTGCCGGAGGTCGACCCGTTCGGCGTCGATCAGGAGCGCCAGTTCGGGAAGCGCGCCGCCGCCCTGCACCCGTGCGCGCACGGCGGGGTCGGTGGTCACGTGGGCTGTACCGCGCACCTCGAGGACGCGGTCGTCTCCCGGGACGAGGGCGAGTAGCGACACGGCGGGATTGGCGAGGAGGTTTCGGAAGGTGTCGGTGCGCCGGTTCCCGGGTCGGTCCGGCAACGCGATCAGGTGGGAGTCCAGAGGCACGAGGAAGCCGCGGTCGTCGCCCTTGGGGCTGACGTCGCCGTGACCACCGGCGTCGGTGCTCGACAGCGTCAGGAACGAAGTCGCTCCCAGGAACGCCAGCACATGCGGGTCATCGAACCCGCTGTCCTCCATGGTGATCGGAGCAAGTTCGGACGGCTGGTGGTCGCGCCACAGTTTCGAGCGGGTGACGCACCTCGCGCAGTGGAGGAACGCCTCCTCGACGTCGAGGACTACCGACTCGCCGTCGCGCCGCACCCGCCCGTTCACTCGCAGCGTCTCGCCGTACCCGGGTACCAGCGCCACCAGCCCTGCGGGCGCGCCGTCTTCGACGTCCGGCGGCACGACGCCTCCGGCCACGTCGACGCGCAGCGCCGTCGCATGCTCCGCCGTCAGGGTCCCGGGATCGCCGCCGACGACCACCGAATGCTGTGCGCCCGAACGCCCCTGCACTCCCAGTACGGCGAACGGCGCGAACGACAGGAAGGCGACACAGTGCTCGTCGAGCACCGAGATCGACTTCTCGAGCGTGAGCGGCGGCTGCTCGCCGTAGATCGCCTCCAGCTCGGCAACTGTCGAGATCGCGGACACGGGACGCCCCTAGCCGACAGTGGGAACGGAGGTCGCCGGATCGTCGTCGGACGCGGCGGCCAGCGCCGGAACGGTGGCGTCGATCAGGTACGGCAAGCTCAGCGGGCTCGCGAACCCGAGCGCGGCGGGCACGTCCGTGCCGAACTCGCCGAGGTAGACGGTACGGTCCTCCTTCACGACACCGAGCTGCGCGAACACCGGGTTCGACGCGAGCTGTTCCTTGGTGGCGCCGAGGACGATCAGGTTGTCCTGGTCGAGCAAGGCCAGCTGTTCGGCGCTGATCGAACCGGTCTGCGCAGGCGTCGAGAATCCGAGGTTGGTGAAGAAGTCGCCACGCGGATCGCCGGCCTCGAAGATGTAGAAATCGCCGTCCATGTACATCGCGACCGCGGCGGTGCGGCCCTGGAACCGCGGGTTCGACGTCTTCGCGTCTGCGAAGTCCGACTCGACGGACTGCTGCAGTTCGCGCGCCTCGGTCTCCTTGCCGAGCGCCCGGCCGATCGTGGCGAGCTGATCCTGCCACGAGCCGGAGCCACCGCTCGCCCCGTTCAGGTCCCCGATCGTCGGGGCGAGCGCCGCCAGGGTGTCGTAGCCCGACTTCTCCGTCAGCGAGTACGTGCCGACGATGAGATCCGGATTCGCCTCCGCGATCTTCTCGTACTGCAGATCCATCTCGCCGACCTCGGGGATGTCGCGGGCATAGCCCGCCGCCCACGGCCGATCCTTGTAGGCGTACCCGGAGTAGGCGCGGGTCGCCACAGGCGTCTCACCGAGCGCCAGCACGAAATCGAGATCGTTGAATCCGACCGTGACGATGCGTGAGGGCGCTTCCTCCACGGTCGTGGAGCCGTACGCGTGCTCGATGGTCACCGGGAACGCCCCGTCCCCCGAGGACGCGGCACCGTCATCGGTCGCGGCGTCGGAACTGCACGCGACCAGAGAGAACGTCCCGGCCAGGGCGACGAGGGAGAGCGCGAGCGAACGCCGACGAACAGTCACAGCAAAGACCTTCCCAAGAGGTTAACTGACGCTAACCTAACTCGAGGGTGTCGGCCGGACCAACACCGCCCCGGTCGGAGCCCTGCGGCGATAGGCTTGGCGGCGTCAGCGATTCCCGAGGAAGGGGTCTCTCGTGGCACCGTTCCCAGCCCTCACCCACATCGCCGTCACCGTGTCCGACATGGCCGTCAGCACCGAGTGGTACACCCGTCTGTTCGGGGCGCCGCCGGTACTCGACGAGGACGAGGAATCCGGCGCCTTTCATCACGCCGTGTTCGCGCTCGGCGGCGGGACGATGTTCGGCCTGCACACCCACACCGGGTCGAACCCGGACACCGCTTTCGACGAACGGAACATCGGGCTCGATCACGTCGCCTTCACTTGCAACACAAAAGAACTCGACTTCTGGAAGTCCCGCCTCGACGAACTCGGCATCGCCCACGGCGGCATCCGGACCGCCGCCTACGGCTCGGGCCTGTCCTTTCGCGATCCCGACAACATCGCGCTCGAGTTCTTCGCACCACTCGGCTGAACCCGACTGCTTCCGAGTCGAATTGCGCGTGCCCGGGTCTCGGACGCCACCTTCTGTGATTGATGAGATTCAGGAGGTTCATGAGAGCATCGAGGCGTGAGAGCGCAGCCGGAGATGGATCCGGCGGGAAATCGGGCTCGATCCCGTTCGCGGAACGTCCCCAGTTCCACCCGCCGCGACAAGACGAAGACGACACCGCGAGCCGGGGAGGCCGGTCCGGTGCCGAGAACTCGGCTCGGTGTGTGGCTTGCGCGACCGCTGTTCGACTTCCATGTAATCCTCAGCGTGACAGCCCTGTTGGTGACGGTCGGGCTGACCATGGTGCTGTCGTCGTCGAGCGTCGAGTCGTTCGTGACCTCCGGATCGCCCTATGCGCGGTTCCTTCCCCAGTCGATGTATGCGGCCATCGGAGCCGTCGCCTTCGTCGCCATCGTGCGCATCGGCACCAGGACGCTGCGCACGTGGGCGCCGTGGCTCCTCGGAATGGCCGGGGTGCTCCTCGTCCTCGTCCTCGTTCCCGGAATCGGTGTCGAGCAGATGGGCGCCCGTAGCTGGTTCGTCGTCGGCGGAATCTCCTTTCAGCCATCGGAGTTCGCGAAGGTCGCGCTGGTGCTCTGGTGTGCGCATCTGATCGCCAACTACCAGTCGGCGGGTGCCGACGTGAACACCGCACTCAAACCGCTGGCCGTGGTGAGCGTGACGGTCATGGCGCTCGTCGTGCTCCAGCGCGATCTCGGCACCATGATCACGATCGGCATCATCTTGATGTCGATGCTGTGGTTCGGCGGATTCCGCACCCGCACGGTCGCCACGATCACCGTCGCCGCCGTCTCGACGTCGGTGGTCCTCGGTCTGACCGCGGGCTACCGCTCGGACCGGATCAAGGCCTTCATGAATCCCGACCTCGACCCGCAGGGGTTGAACTACCAGACCATCCAGGCCAAGTACGCCCTCGCCAACGGTGGGTTGTTCGGCAAGGGCCTGGGGCAGTCGGACGCGAAGTGGAGCTACCTGCCGCAGTCCCACAACGACTTCATCTTCGCGGTCATCGGTGAGGAACTGGGCTTCGTCGGCGCGGCCATGCTCATCGGGCTGTTCGTGGTAGTGCTCCTGACCGGCATGCGGATCGCTCAGCGCTCGACCGATCCCTTCCTGCGTCTTCTCGCGGCAGCGTCCACCACGTGGATTGTGCTGCAGGCGTTCATCAACGTCGCCTACGTCGTCGGCCTCATACCGGTCACGGGACTTCAGCTGCCGTTGATCTCCGCGGGCGGCACCTCGATGATCACCACGATGATGATCTTCGGATTCATCGCCCACGCCGCACTACGCGAACCCGAGGCTGTCGTCTCGCTGCACGACGGCGGTGGACGCTGGATGCAGGTGGTGTTCGGACGCCCCACGCGGCCGGCGACCGCCCGAGCCGTGTACCGGCGCACCACCGAGCGCGCCGCGGACCGCATCGGTCACACGCGACGACAGGGGCGCGGGGACGTCAGCCGAGCTGCTCGAACAGGGACACGATGATCCCTTCGGGCCCACGCACATACGCCATGCGCACGCTGCTCTCGTACTCGCCGATGCCACCGACGAGCCCGTACCCGTCCGCGGCGACCGCATCGACGGCCGCCTGGAGGTCGCCGACCTCGAAGGAAACGTTGCGCAGCCCGAGCTCGTTCGCCATCGCCGCCGGCGACCCGGGCACGTGAGGGGGTGTGACGAACGACGACAGTTCCAGCCGGGCCCCCGCGCCGGGCGGCCGCAGCATCACGATGTTGCAGTGCGCGCCGGGGATGCCGCACACCGTCTCGACGAACTCCCCCTCCACGGATCCGGTGCCCTCCACCTCGAGTCCGAGACCGACGAAGAACGCCGTCGCCGTGTCGAGGTCCGCGACGGTGATGCCGACATGGTCGAAACGTTTCACGTGTGCCATGGCATCCATCCTGCGCCCGTCGTCCAGCCTCACGCCGCCGGCCGCCGCGCCACGACAGCGAAGCTGAGCGGAATCCGGGGCGCGCCCTGCCGCAACTCCCAGCCTCGTGGACAGGGCACCAGATCCTCGAACGCCGGCCAATCCATGTACGGCAGCTCGGCCAGAGCCTCTATCACGAGCCCCGCGTCGAGCAGCGCGCCGACGACCTCGCCGAGATCGTGCCGCCATTCGTAGTTCGTGACCTGACTGATCCGACCGGCAGAGTTCTCGGTGTAGGAGCCCGAATCGTCGTAGCTGCGGTACCCGTCACCGCCGAGATAGTCGTCGCAGATCGACCACGGTTCGTGGTCCATCGCCCCCAGGATGGGGTGATCGTCGCGGATCATGAACACCCCGCCCGGAACCAGGAGATCGTGAATCGATCGCGCCCAGTCACCCAGTTCCGGCAACCACGCGATCGTTCCCACGCTCGTGACGACGACGTCGAAGCTACGGTTCACGAGGCTCGATGCGAAACGCACATCGCCCTCTAACCAACGGATTTCACGGCCGTCCGCGTCTGCGATCCGGCTCGCGTGCCTCAACGAGTTGGGCGACAGATCCACTCCGTGCACGTCCACCGCTCCCAGTCGTGCCCACGAGATCGTGTCGGTCCCGATATGACACTGCAGATGAAGGAGACTTCGACCTCGGACGCCCGTCCCCGAAAGGTGCGGTTCCAGGACCGACAGGTCGTTGCGGACGACAGTCGAGATCCTCTCCGGGTCGGCGAGAAACCCGTCGACGTCGTACATCTGTGAGGATGCGTGAACGTCCGCCCGCTCGTTCCAGTTCGCACGGTTGGCGGCAATGGCATCGGCGATGTGCATGACGGATCCTCTCGGCAGTTCACGGTCACCGGTGTGTACCACACGACCGATGCTCGGAGACAGCCATTTTCACCGCCGTCGCCGGTCGGGACCGCCCCGGGCAGCTCCCTCACCTGTACCGAGGTGCCGACCGCCTACTTCTCCTTCGCCGCCTTCGCGGCAGCCTTGGCGGCCTGCTTGAATTCGCGCACCTCGAGCAGTGTCTGCCTGTCGACGACGTCGGCGATCGACCGACGAGAGCCCTCGTCACCGTAGGCTCCGGCCGCCTCACGCCAGCCCTCCGGCTGTACGCCGATCTGCTTACCCAACAGCGCCAGGAAAATTCGGGCCTTCTGGTCGCCGTACCCGGGCAGCGCCTTGAGCCGCTTCAGCACTTCCTTGCCGCTCGGCCGGCCCGACGTCCAGATCGCGGCGGTGTCGCCGTCGTAGTGCTCCACGATGTAGCCGCACAGCGACTGGATGCGCTCCCCCATCGACTTCGGGAACCGGTGCACCGCGGGCGGCTGCGCACACACCGCGATGAAGTCGTCCGGGCTCATCTCGGCGATCTTGTGGACGTCGAGGCCCCCGAGACGGTCGTCGAGCTTCTTCGGTCCGGCGAAGGCGGTCTCCATCGGCACCTGCTGATCGAGCAGCATGCCGATCAGCAGCGCGAGCGGATCCGACGCCAGCAGGGCGTCCGCTTCGGGGTCACCGACGAGGTTCAAGGTGAGGGCCATACCCCGATCCTGCCATCCGGGAGGGTTCCGCAGACGACCATCGCCGTCACCGGCCGGGCGGTCGCCGCCAGGCGACCACGACGACTATGACGCCCGCGGTGATGGCGATCGTCGCGGCCAGCGCCTCGAGCCAGTGCCCGAACAGCGTCGGCTGATCCACCGCCGGCACCGCCGCAAGCGCAGCGAACACCGCAACCACCGCGATGACACCGGCCGCGACCGACCACGCCTGCGCGATCCTCGAGTGCCGGTGTCCGCGACGTTCGGCACTGCGCAGCAACGCCCGCTCGATCACTCGCGTCGCCTCCCCCAGTTCGGCGTCCAGCGCTGCCATCTCCGTCGACAGCCGCCGGACCAGCATCGTCCGCAGCTGTGCGGGCGCCATCCTGGCCAGTGCCGCCGCGTCGTGCCGCGCCTCGGCGACCAGCAGCACTCGCTCCATGCGCCGCGCCTGCACGGCCGCGACGTCGTCGAGGGCCGCCAGCAGGCGCGAATCCTCGAGTGCCGCGTGATCGCGCAGATGATCGAGCACCAACCGGTAGTCGGCGGCGTGCCGCGCCCGGACGGCGACCCACGGGACCAAGGCCCGGATCATCTCGCTCACCCCGAACACGGCGTGATCGTGATCTGCGGCGACCGCCTCGAGGTCGAGCAGGATCGCGCCCGCGTCCTCCCGTACGGCGACGACGGCACCCTCCCGCGCGGGCCGTTCGGCGAGGGCCACGCGCTCCCACCGCCACCCGGCGACGTCGGTTCCGTGCCCACCCACGCCCTGCCGGATGCGGTCACCGCCGTCGCCGCGCACCTCGACGACCAGTCCGGCCGACGCGCGTTCGTGCCCGGTACCCGCGACCAGATCGGCCAGCCGGACATTCGGCAGCACAGCGTGCGCGTCCGGGAAGACGTCACGCAGACGCGTGGCGGTGGTGAACCCGAAGGACGCGAGCAAGCGGTCGACCGCGCCGTCGACGCCGCTCGCACGCCAGTCCGCGAGCCCCTCGACCGGATCGGCGGTCCAGTCCTCGCACGCGAGCACCACCCCGTGACCGGGAACCGCCCACAGCGACAGGCAGTGCGCCGGTGGTCCGACATGGATCGGGGCCGAGCCGTTTCCGAACACCAGCGGGTCTGCCGTGAACTCGACGCACTCCCGTACGGCGAGCAGGTTCACCGGCAACGACACGCTCACCGGGTCGGGATTCGACGCGGGGAGGAACGGCCCGGACCCGCAGCCTCCCGCCAGCTCCGAACGCTCGGCCGAGTCGTCCGGCCTGTCCGGAATGTTCAGTGCCAGAAGGAAGACGTCGAGGCAGCCCGCTGGACGCGACGACGCCGTCGGTAGTCCACGCCCCTCGACAACGGCCGGGGTGGCCAAGACACTCACCACTTTCGAACCCACCGCGACCGGCGCGGCGACCCTGGCCGGAGTATGTCAGCTTTCCGCCGGAACGGGAACCCCGATCAGACGTCGGAACGACCCAGCAGCGCCGACGCACCCTCGACCAGTAGGTCCCGCCACTGGACGTAGTCGTGGCCGCCGCAGAACTCACGGTAGGTCACATCGAACCCTCTGGCCCGCAGTAGGTCCCGTACCTCGCGATTCTCCTCGATCAGTCGGGGCTCGAGCAGCCCGGCGGCCATCCAGAAGCGCGATCCGCCCGGGTCGAGGTCCGCGACCCGCTGCTGGATCGAGCGCCCCACCATCGGGGGCCGCGGCCACCAGAACGATCCCGACAGGCTCACCGCTCCGCCGACATGTTCGGGGGCCTGCAACGCCGCGTACGTGGCGGCGAGCCCGCCGTAGCTGGACCCGCCGGCCAGCACCGACGAGGGATCACCGGTGGCGCCCCAGCGCTCACGCAGATGCGGCAGTAGGTCGCCGGTGAGTGCGTCGAGAAAGTCTGGACTGCAGGGTAGTTCACGTGATCGCAGCCCCGGTTCGATGCTGTCGATCATCACCACCAGCGGCACCCGGTAGCCACGATCTCCCAACCGGTCGAGCGCGGGCGCCAGCGGAATCTCGACCGCAGCCACCCGGCCGTCGAAGACGACCAGCACCGGACGGTCCCGGTCGGCGATCCCCGGCGGCTCGTAGAGCCAGATACTCCGCTCCACGCCGGCAAGCGAGCACGTTTCCTCGGTCATGTGCCCGCGTGGCAGTACCCCGTGAACCCACCACCGTTGCGCGGGCGCCTCCGGCATCACCGCCTCCGAGCGCGCAGGCAACCCCATCGACGCCACAACCGGAAGCGGGTTCAGTTCGTCGGTGACGAGACCGGCGAGCACGCCGCGCCACCACTCCCATTCCGTCTGTCCGGCAGCGGGTTCGGTGATCGGGTCGACGCGAGGCAGGAATCCGTAGCCGCCGCGCCACGCCTCGGGCACCTGCCGCGACAACACCCACAGATCACTGCCCGGCAACCGCCGCAGCGCGTTCGCGTCCGGATCTCGGCGGTCGGTGACGCCGTTCGCCTCGAGATACACGTGCCGCACGGGTGACCCCGCCGGCGCCCGCCACACGAACGTCACGGTCGCGAACCCCGGCGGCCCGGGATCGATCAACGGGCCACCCTCCACCTGCAGGCGACGCTGCAGGTCGTCGACCGCTTCGACATCGGACATAGGTACCCCTTACTTAGGTGACGCTTTCCTAATAGTAAAGTCGGGCCACCTACCCCTCAGGAGGACCCCCCTTGCTATCCACAACCCTTCGTCGGCGCTCGGTCGGCACCCGGATCGCGGTCACCCTCGGCGCCCTCGCGATCGGCATGTCGACGGCGGCCTGCTCGTCGGACGGCGATTCCGCGGACGCCGCGGCAGCGACCACCACCCAGTCCGACGAGTGGCCGCGCACCGTCGACACCGCCACGGGCCCGGTCACGCTCGACGCCCAGCCGCAGCGCATCGTCTCCACGAGCGTCACGCTCACCGGGTCGCTGCTGTCCCTCGACGCACCGCTGATCGGCACGGGTGCACAGCCGAAGAGCACGGTCACCAACGATCAGGGACTGTTCACGCAGTGGGCCGACGTCGCCGCCGAACGTGACGTCGAGGTGCTCTACCAGGGCCAGCCGAACGTCGAGAAGATCACTGCGGCCGCCCCCGACCTCATCGTCGTCTCCACCAGCGGCGCCGACTCGGCCGCACAGCAGGTCGCCACGCTGTCGCAGATCGCACCGACGTTGCTGTTCGACTACTCCGACAAGTCGTGGCAGGACCTGACCACCCAACTGGCCGCCGCGGTCGGCAAGGAGGATCGGGCGACCGAGCTGCTCGCCGAGTTCGACGCGAGGATCGACGAGGCCAAGAGGGCGATCGCACCGGCACTGCAGAACGGCGCGGCCCCGGTGAACATCCTCGCGTACAACTCGCCGGACGATTCGAAGATCTTCACCGCCGAATCGGCACAGGGCCGCTTGATCTCCCGACTCGGCCTCACCGTCGGCGAACTGCCCGCCGAGATCGCAGGTAGCGGCGCGGCTGCCGGACGTTCGGACATCGTCAGCGTGAACATGGAGAACCTGCCCCGCGCGCTCACCGGCGCGACGACGTTCGTGATCAACGCGCAGCAGCCGGGCGCCGACAGACTGAAGGCCGATCCGACGCTCGCCGCCGTGCCGTCGGTGCAGCGCGGCGCAGTCTTTCCGCTCGACTTCGACAGCTTCCGCCTGGACTTCTACAGCGCGAACAACGTCGTCGACCGGATCGTCGCGGCGCTGTCGTAGTAACGCCACCCGGGGGGAAATGCACAGTGGCCGGTCACCGCGAGGTGACCGGCCACTGTGGCGTTCGACGGGCTACTGCTTGGTGAGCGCGTGCTCCGCCGCGGCGAGCAGCACGCAGGTCGCGACGCCGTCCATCGCCTTGGCGAGCTCGTCCATCGACGGGAAGCTCGGGGCGAGGCGGATGTTCTTGTCCTCGGGATCCTGCTTGTACGGGAAGGCGGAACCGGCCGCGGTGAGCGCGATGCCGGCCTCCTTCGCGAGCTCGATGACGCGCTTCGCGGTGCCGTCCACGACGTCGAGGCTGATGAAGTAGCCACCCTTGGGCTCGGTCCACGACGCGACCTTCGTGTCACCGAGACGGTCCTCGAGGATCTCGAGCACCTTGGCGAACTTGGGAGCCAGGATCTCGCGATGCTTGTCCATGTGCGCGCGGACACCGGCGGCGTCGCCGAAGAAGCGCAGGTGACGCAGCTGGTTGACCTTGTCGGGACCGATGCTCTTCTTGCCCAGATGCTGCTGGTACCACGCCAGGTTGGCGTCGGAGCTGCCGAAGAAGCTCACACCCGCACCGGCGAACGTGATCTTCGACGTGGACGCGAACACCAGCGGACGGTTGGGGTTACCGGCCGCGGCGGCCATGCCGAGGATGTCGTGCGCGGGCGCGCAGTCCGCGACCAGCGGATGCACCGCGTACGCGTTGTCCCAGTAGATGCGGAAGTCGGGGGCCGCGGCCGGCATCGACGCCAGGGCCCGGGCGACGTCCTCGGAGTACACCGCACCCGTCGGATTGGAGTACGTCGGCACACACCAGATGCCCTTGATCTGCGGATCGGACGCCACCAGCTCGGTGGCCCTCGCCATGTCCGGGCCGTCGTCGCGCATCGGGATCGCGATCATCTCGATGCCGTACGACTCGGTGATCGCGAAGTGCCGGTCGTAGCCGGGCGCCGGGCACAGGAACTTGACAACCGACTCCTGCGACCACGGCCGCGCGGAGTCCGGGGTGCCGTGCAGCAGCGAGAACACGATGGTGTCGTGCATGATCTCGAGGCTCGCGTTGTTGCCGGCCATCAGGTTCGCCGTCGGAATACCGAGCAGCTCGCCGAAGATCGCGCGCAGCTCGGGCAGACCCGTCAGGCCGCCGTAGTTGCGGCAGTCGGTACCGTCGCCGTCCCGGAAATTGTCCTCACCCGGAAGCGCGAGCAGACCGTTCGACAGATCCAACTGTTCCGGTGCCGGCTTGCCACGGGTGAGGTCCAGCTTCAGCTTCTCCGCCTTGAGCTGCTCGTACTTCGCGGTCTGACGCTCGAGTTCGGCGCGAAGTTCTTCATGGCTCATCAACCCGATTTGGGTTTGCACAGGCATCTGGGCGGCCTTTCACCGACACGACCGGTCGGGGACGGGAAGAGATAGGGGACCCCGCGCACCCGGCAGAGCCCGTTGACCCTTGCTGCCTTCCGGCCCTGGGGGAGTTCACAGGATGCGCGCCGCGCGGGATCCGCCTACGAGTGTAACCGGACGATCGGGAATCGCGGTGATCCACCCCTCCCGCGGACCCCGTTTGGCATTCCCACCCCTCCAACAGGTAGGCTCCCCCACGGAGGATTCGCCTAGTGGCCTATGGCGCTCGCCTGGAACGCGGGTTGGGTTAACGCCCTCAGGGGTTCAAATCCCCTATCCTCCGCCACGGGAAGCCCCCGGTGACATGTCACCGGGGGCTTGTTCCTTTTGCCGTCACCTCCGTCTTGCCGTGACCTCCGTCTTGCCGTGACCTCCGTCGCAGTCGTGCCGGAGCCCGTCGTCCGGCGTTTGCCGCAGCCGCGATCTGGGCATTCGGTCGAGGAAGCGAGACGCGGCCGCCGCGGCCGCACGACGGAAGGAGATCCGGTGGGCGACGCCGATGCCGACACCACACGAACCGATCAACTTGTCTTCCAGAACCCGGTGACCCGGTACCCGGTGATCGAACCTCCTAAGCAGCATCAGCCCGAGCCGGGGTTGGACAGCGAGCTGCAGCCCCGGGCCGACATCGGCGAGTTCTCGTACCGCGGCACCGGGCGTCTGGAAGGGCGTAAAGCGCTGGTGACCGGCGGCGACTCGGGCATCGGCGCGGCTGTGGCGATCGCGTTCGCGCGGGAGGGCGCCGACGTCGCGATCGCTTACCTGCCCGCCGAGGAGGACGACGCGCAGAATGTCGCCCGCATCGTCACCGAGAGTGGCCGAACGGCGGTGACCGTGAGCGGTGACCTCACCGACGCGGAGTTCTGCCGACGGATGGTCGACGAGGCGGCCGAGCGGCTGGGTGGCCTGGACATCCTGGTCAACAACGCGGGCAAGCAGATCGTCGCCGACACGTTGGGTGAGCTGTCCGACGAGCAGGTCGAGCAGACGTACCAGACGAACATCCTGGCGATGTTCCGCACCACGCGCGCCGCCCTCGCCCATCTCCCGGCCGGCAGCTCGATCATCAACACCACGTCGGTCGAGGCGTACATGCCGGCGCCGACGCTGCTCGACTACGCGTCGACGAAGGCCGCCATCAACAACTTCACCAAGGGGCTCGCCAACCAGCTCGCCGACAAGGGAATTCGCGTCAACGCCGTGGCTCCGGGACCGATCTGGACGCCGCTGCAACCGAGCGACGGGCAGCCGAAGGAGGCGCTGCCGGAGTTCGGGCACAGCACCCCGATGGGACGCGCGGGGCAGCCGACGGAACTCGCTCCCGCGTACGTCTACCTCGCCTCACCGGAGTCGAGCTACGTCACGGGATCCACCCTTCACGTCAACGGTGGCATGCCGTCGCCGTAGTGCCTCCGGCGGCCACAGCAGAGGAGACGTTCCGATGACTACTCGCGCACCGCTCGCCCTGGTCACCGGGGCCTCGAGCGGTATCGGACTGGAACTGGCGAAGCTCTTCGTCGCCGACGGCTACGACGTCGTCGCCGTCGCCGAGGATCCCGACCTCGAGGCGGTTGCCGCCGGCTTGTCCGCCGGGCCCGGCACGGTGCACGCCGTCGTCGCCGACCTCCGCACGGAGGCGGGCGTGGAGACGGTCGGCAAGGCGCTCGCCGCGGACGGGCGTCCGCCGGCCGCCGCGGCACTCAACGCGGGCATCGGCCGCGGCGGCACCTTCCTCGACACCGACGTGACCGAGCTACTCGACGTGGTCGACCTCGACGTGCGCGGTACCGTCCACCTCGCCAAGATCGTGCTCGACGCAATGGCCTCGGCCCGCGCGGGCAAGGTGCTCGTCACCTCGTCCGTCGCGGCGACGCTGCCCGGGCCGTACCAGACGGTGTACAACGCCTCGAAAGCGTTCCTGCAGTCCTTCACCGCCGGGCTGCAGTCCGAACTGAAGGACAGCGGCATCACCGTCACGTCGTTGATGCCCGGCGCCACCGCCACGAACTTCTTTCGTCGAGCGCGACTGGAGGATTCGGTGATGGGGCGCATGCCGAAGGACGATCCCGCCGACGTCGCCCGGCAGGGCTACGACGCGATGCAGGACGGACGGCGGAAGGTGGTGGCCGCCTCCTGGAAGTCCAAGGCTCTCGCCGCGGCGGGGGCGGTCCTGCCGGGATCCGTCAAGGCCGCCGCACACAAGTTCCTCGCGAAACCCCGACGATCGCAGTGAGTTCCGGCGTCACCCACCCGGGGCGTCGGTGATCTTCTCCCCCGCCGGGTTGAGCGCCCACCACAGATTGTCCATGCCCTGTCCCGCAACGGATCCGGGGCGTGGATCGCCGGCGAACAGGTACAGCGGCATCCCGTTGACCGTCACCTGTTTGCCGCCCTGCGGGCCCGGGATGGTGCCGATCACGCCGGAGACGCCCGCGATCTCGGGCCGGGACTCGTCCGTGGTCACGGGCGGCCACATCTGCAGGCACACCGCGTCGCACGCGCTCGCGTTGGTGCCGGGTTCGTCCCGGTCGTAGGCGTAGACGGTCATGTTGTCGACGTTCACCACGACCTGACCGATGCTCGATTCCCCCGTCGTCAACACCGGCCCCGCGGCCGGCACGGTGGACGGCATCGTCGTCGACGACGGGGCGGGGCCGGAATCGTCGTTGTCGGAGCAGCCGACGAGCGCGGCCCCCACCGCGACCGCGGAGAGCGAGATCACCAGGATTCTTCTCATGCCGTTACTCCCGTCCGTGTGTCCTGCCCGGCCCGATTCGGGCCCGGGTTGTCGGTGGCGGCTCCTACCCTGAGCGTCATGGGGTGGTACACGCCGACGACCGTCGCACCGGACCTGTCCGAGGCACTCGTGTGCGCATGGTCCGCGAACGCCGAGGGGCGGCACCTGCTGGTGCCGGACGGCTGCGTCGACGTGCTGTGGATAGCGGGTGTCGGCGTCCGGGTCTGCGGCCCGGAGACGTCGGCGTGGTCGTTCACCCTGCCGCCGGGCAGTGAGTCGTTCGGCATCCGGTTCCGCCCGGGCGCGGCGCCGCACGTACTGCGGACGTCGGCGGCACAGATCCGTGACATCCGCGTCTCGCTCGCGGATGTGCTCGGTGCCGCGGCCGAACGGGTGCTCGTGGACCGGCTCGAGCACGCGCACGACACCGCGGAACGGTTGACGATCCTGCAGGACACCGGCCGGAGCTGGCTGGCGGCGCGGCACGAGCCGGACCCGCTGGCGGCCCGGATCACCTCGGCGCTCGCCGTCCGCTCGTGGACCGTGGAGAGCCTGGCGGACGCGTCGTCGATGACCAGTCGGCAACTGCACCGACGCTGCAACGAGGCGTTCGGGTACGGGCCGTCGACGTTGCGGTCGATCCTGCGCCTGCAGCGCTTCATGGCGTCGGCCCGCACCGGCCGCCACCGCGGCCTCGCGTCCCTCGCCGCCGAAGCCGGTTTCAGCGACCAGGCCCACCTGTCGCGGGAGTGCCGGCGAATCGCATCACTGACACCGACCGCACTACTCGACAGCGAGGCCCCCGACTGGCACGGCGACGCGTCGGTGCTCGACGCCGGAGTCCGATCCGTACAAGACCGCACCGCCGCGACGGACGGAGAATCGGCCGCATGATCACCACCGAATCCACCCCGGACCTGTACCGGCGGCTGGCCGCCGCCTTCACCGACCGCGTCGACGCGGTGCCCGCCGACCGCTGGGAGGCCGCGTCGCCGTGCGAGGGCTGGACCGCCCGCGACGTCCTCACCCACGTCGTCGAGACGCAGTCGCACATGGTCGGCGTCGTCGGACTGTCCATCCCCGACGGCCCCTCCCCAGCACACGATCCGGCTGCGGCGTGGCGGCACACCCGCGACGCCGTGCAGGCGATCCTGGACGACCCCGCGAAGGCCTCGCTCGAGTACGACGGGCACTTCGGGCGCACCGATCTGGCCGCCACGATGCGCACCTTCTACTGCTTCGACCTCGTCGTTCACGGCTGGGACATCGCCCGGGCAGCGGGGCTCGACGAGACGATCCCGGACGTCGATCTCGACCTGCTCGACGCCGTCGTCGCGCAGTTGGGCGATTCGCTCCGTATGGACGGCGTGTGCGGGCCCGCCCTCGACGTGCCCGTGGACGCCGATCGGCAGACACGCATCCTCGCCACGCTGGGGCGCTCGTCCTGACCGCGCCACGCGCGGCGGCGACGTCATGTGTCGTCGCTGCGTCGGTGCGTCCGACGCCGTTCCTCCTCCGGTGGCGGTCGGCGATCGCTGTCCGCCTCCCGGTCGCTGCTCTCGGTCACTTCCGTCAGTTGCTGCTTGGCCACCCCCGGGCCGATGTGTGCCTCGGCCCGCATCCGCTCGATCATGTGCGGGTAGTGCAGCTCGAAAGCGGGCCGCTCCGAACGGATTCGCGGTAGCTCGGTGAAGTTGTGCCGCGGTGGCGGACACGTGGTGGCCCATTCCAGCGAATTGCCGTAACCCCACGGGTCGTCGACCGTGACGACCGTGCCGTAGCGGAAGCTCTTGAAGACGTTCCACAGGAAGGGCAGGGTCGACGCGCCGAGGATGAAGGAGCCGACGGTGGACACCGAGTTCAGCACGGTGAAACCGTCGCTGGGCAGGTAGTCGGCGTACCGGCGCGGCATGCCCTCGGCACCGAGCCAGTGCTGCACCAGGAATGTGCTGTGGAAGCCGATGAACGTGAGCCAGAAGTGCCACTTGCCCAGCCGCTCGTCGAGGAACCGTCCCGTCATCTTGGGGAACCAGAAGTAGATGCCCGCATAGGTGGCGAACACGATCGTTCCGAACAGCACGTAGTGGAAGTGCGCGACGACGAAGTAGGAGTCCGTGACGTGCCAGTCGAGCGGCGGGCTCGCGAGGATGACACCCGAGAGTCCGCCGAACAGGAACGTGACGAGGAACCCGACCGCGAACAACATCGGCGCCTCGAACGTCAACTGCCCCTTCCACATCGTGCCGATCCAGTTGAAGAACTTCACACCGGTCGGGACCGCGATGAGGAACGTCATGAAGGAGAAGAACGGCAGCAACACCGCGCCGGTCGCGTACATGTGGTGCGCCCACACCGCCACCGACAGCGCGGAGATCGCGATCGTCGCGTACACCAGGCCGGTGTAACCGAAGATCGGCTTACGGGAGAACACCGGGAAGATCTCCGAGACGATGCCGAAGAACGGCAACGCCACGATGTACACCTCGGGATGTCCGAAGAACCAGAACAGATGCTGCCACAACAGGACTCCGCCCGTGGCCGGGTCGTAGACGTTGGCGCCCACCACCCGGTCGGCGAACAGGCCCATGAGTCCCGCGGTGAGGATCGGGAACGCCACCAGGATCAGGATGCTGGTGATGAAGATGTTCCACGTGAAGATCGGCATCCGGAACATCGTCATGCCGGGTGCCCGCAGACAAATGACCGTGGTGATCATGTTGACGCCGCCGAGGATCGTGCCGAGGCCACTGAGGGCCAGGCCCATGATCCACAGGTTGGCGCCCATGCCCGGCGAGTGGAGGACGTCGCTCAGCGGCGTGTAGGCGGTCCACCCGAAGTCTGCGGCACCGCCCGGAGTGATGAAGCCCGCAGACGCGATGAGGGCACCGAACAGATAGGCCCAGTAGCTGAAGGCGTTGAGCCGCGGGAACGCCACGTCCGGCGCGCCGATCTGCAGCGGGAGAATGTAGTTCGCGAAACCGAAGACGATGGGCGTCGCGTACAGCAGCAGCATGATCGTGCCGTGCATCGTGAAGAGCTGGTTGTACTGCTCGTTCGAGAGGAACTGCATTCCCGGCACCGCGAGTTCGGCGCGCATCAGCAGCGCCAGCAGACCACCGAACATGAAGAAGGCGAACGACGTGATCAGGTACATGATTCCGAGCACCTTGGGATCCGTCGTCGTGATCACCCGGTAGATCAGACTGCCCTTACGGGCGAACCTCGCCGGATACGGGCGAACGGCAACGGGTTCGGATGCGACGGTGGCCACCGGTCCTCCTGACCGCACGCCCCGCACTCCGGGCGCGCTCCCTCGTCGAGACGTGACCGGTCGCGGCCTGCTCGACGCTTCGACACGGCAACCGGCACAAGCTCAGCACTGTGGACGCTACGCCTCCGGCCCATCGTTGGCTACGGGATTCGTCCACCTCCACCGGGCGCAAAGGGGCCGCCACGCCCTCGATAAGCTGCAGCAATGCCGAAAGAGGTCGACCCATCTTCGCAAGCGGGACGATTCGCCCCCAGCCCCTCCGGCGACCTGCACCTCGGCAACCTGCGCACCGCCCTGCTCGCGTGGCTGTTCGCCCGATCCACCGGGCGCCGCTTCCTCGTCCGCGTCGAGGACCTCGACCGGGTGCGGCCCGGCGCGGCGGAACGTCAGCTCGCCGACCTCGCCGCGCTCGGACTCGACTGGGACGAGGACGTCGAGTACCAGTCGACGCGACTGCCGCTGTACGACGCGGCGATCGCCCGCCTGCAGCGCGCCGGTCTGACCTACGAGTGCTTCTGCACCCGGCGGGAGATCCTGAAGGCGGCGTCGGCGCCGCACGCCCCGGCGGGCGCCTACCCGGGCACGTGCCGCAACCTCTCGGAGGACGCGCGCGCCGAGCGTCGGGCGAGCGGGCGCCCTCCGGCCGTCCGGCTGCTGGCGGGCACCGATCGATTCACCGTGCACGACGTCCTGCACGGCGACTACACCGGCGCGGTCGACGACCTGGTCCTCCGCCGCGGTGACGGCATCCCTGCGTACAACCTCGCCGTCGTCGTCGACGACGCGGCGCAGGGCATCGACCAGGTGGTGCGTGGCGACGATCTACTGTCGTCGGCGCCGCGTCAGGCGTACCTCGCGGGGCTCCTGGGGCTGCCCGCGCCCACGTACGCGCACGTGCCACTCGCCCTCAACGCCGAAGGCAAACGGCTCGCCAAGCGTGACGGTGCGGTCACGTTGGCCGACCAGGCCGCGCAGGGGCACACCCCGGAGGACGTACTGAGCATGCTCGCGCGGTCGCTGCACATGGCCGGCGCCCGCGAGGCCGTGACGCTGCCGCAACTCCTCGATCGCTGGGATCCGAAGGCGCTCCCCCTGGACCCGTGGGTTTACGTCGTGTGAATCTCCGCCGGCGCATATACAAAACAGACCATTCGCGACGTAGGGTCACGACGAAAGATTCATCATCGCCGTGAGCAATACCCCGACGACGAGAACCAGGTACACACATGACCAGTGGTGGACAGGATCCGAACCAGAATCCCGAGGGCGGCAACGAGCCGCAACAGGGTGGCACGCCCCCGCCCGGCAACTACCCACCCCCGCCCGGCGCCACGCCGCCCGGCAGCTACCCGCCTCCGCCCGGCAGCTACCCGCCTCCGCCGGGCAGCTATCCGCCTCCGCCCGGGCCGGGTGGCGGCTACCCGCCGCCGGGGAACTACCCGCCTCCGGGTCAGGGCGGCGGATATCCGCCTCCGCAAGGCGGCTTCCCGCCCCCGCCGGGGAACTATCCTCCGCCGCCGCCGGCGTTCGACTCCGGCTACGGTCAGCGCCCGGCCGGGCCGCCGCCCAGCCAGGTGACGGTCGGCGATGCGCTGTCGTACGGCTGGAACCGGTACAAGGCCAATCCCGGCGTCTGGATCGGCATCCTCGCGGTCGCCTTCCTGATCTCCGTCGTGGTGTCGCTGCCGTTCAGCTTCGGCAGCAACCGCGACATCGAGGACTGGAGTGATCTGGCGACGTCGTCGTTCAGCGTGTGGCAGATCATCGGCAACGTCGTCACCGCGATCGTCGGCTACCTGATCTCGGCCGCTCTCATCCGCGGCGCGCTGCACGAGGTCGACGGCCGTCCGCCCGCCTTCGGGTCGTTCTTCGAGTTCAAGAACGTGGGCGCGATCATCATCGCGAGTTTCCTCGTGGGTCTGATGACCGCGGTCGGTTTCGTCCTGCTCGTCATCCCGGGTCTGATCCTCATGTTCCTGACCTGGTGGACGCTCGAGTTCGTCGTCGACCAGGATCAGGATGCGATCACCGCGATCAAGTCCAGCTTCCGCGCGATCTCGTCCAACTGGGGCACGCTGCTGCTCCTGGCGATCACGTTGTTCTTCCTGAATGTCCTGGGTGTGCTGCTGTGCGTTGTCGGCCTGCTCGTGACCATCCCGGTCTCGATCATCGCGTCCACCTACGCGTACCGCGTCACCGTTCGCGGGCCCGTCGCCCCGTAGTTCCCGCGTTTTGCGCACTTGTCGCGATCGGGGAGCCCCCCGGAATCGCGACAAGTGCGCAAAACGGGCGAGGGTGGGGTGCGAATCGGCGTCACACCACCGCGGATGCTTGGATTGCGCGGTGACAGAGCCAGTACAGTCCCCGCCCCACGCGTCCGATCCGGCGTCCTTCGCCCCCGTCCACCGCGGCTACTACGCCACCCTGGTGGCCCTGTTCACGGCGACTCTGCTGATCTCCAATATCTGCGCCACCAAGGGGGTGGCGTTCTTCGTCGACCAGGACGTCTCGGTCGGCCCGTTCCAGATCCTGCCGATCATCACCGACGGCGGCTTCTTCCTCTTCCCGCTCGCGTACGTCGTCGGCGACGTCCTCAGCGAGGTGTACGGCTTCAAGGCCACCCGCCGCGCGATCTACATCGGTTTCGGCTCGCTGCTGCTGGCGGCGATCAGCTTCTGGCTGACCCAGCAACTGCCCTCGGCCGACTTCTACGAGAACGAGGCCGCGTTCGACGCCGTCGTCGGCGTGGTGCCGCGGCTGCTGATCGCCGGTCTCGCCGGCTACCTCGTCGGCCAGTTGCTCAACTCGGCGGTGCTGGTGCTCATCAAGGAACGCACCCGCGAGAAGTACCTGTGGGCGCGCCTGATCGGTTCGACCGTGGTGGGCGAGTTCGCCGACACCCTGATCTTCTGCTCGATCGCCGCCGGCGCGATCGGCATCTCGACGTGGGAAGACTTCATCAACTACTTGATCGTCGGCTTCGTCTGGAAGACCCTCGTCGAGATCCTGGTGATGCCGGTGACGTACCGGGTGATCGCGTACGTCAAGAAGCGCGAACCGAGCTATGCGCCGGTCGAGGACGGCTTGCTGCCGTAGAACCGGCCCAGCACCTCCGCCTTGTACTCGTCGAAGTAGCCGCCCTCGATGCTCTCCCGGATCCGGTCCACCAGACGCACGGTGAACCGCTCGTTGTGGATGGTGCAGAGCGTCGAGGCGAGCATCTCCTTCGCCTTGAACAGGTGGTGGATGTACGCGCGCGTGTAGTGGGCGCACGTGTAGCAGTCGCACTCGTCGTCGATGGGTGTGAAGTCCCGGCGGAAGCGCGCGGTGTTGATGTTGAAGCGGCCGTCCGGGTGGTAGATCGCCGCGTTGCGGGCCACCCGGGACGGGTTGACGCAGTCGAACGTGTCGGCACCGTTCTCGATCGCGACGAACATGTCGTCGGGCTCGCTGATGCCGAGCATGTGCCGCGGCTTGTGCTCGGGCAGTTCCTCGTTGACCCAGCGCACGATGGTGCCGAGATTCTGCTTCTCGAGCGCGCCGCCGATGCCGTAGCCGTCGAAGCCGCGCCCGCTCACGCCGGTGATGGATTCGAGTCCGCGGGCCGCCTGCCGGCGCAGGTCCTCGTACTGTGCGCCCTGCACCACACCGAAGAGCGCCTGGTACGGGCGGTGCGCGCGCTCGGCGGTGAGCTTCTCGTGCTCGGCGATGCAGCGCACGGCCCACGCCTGCGTCCGCTCGACCGACTGCTCCTGGTAGCCGCGGGTGTTGAGCAGCGTGGTCAGCTCGTCGAACGCGAACATGATGTCGGCGCCCAGCTGGTGCTGGATCTGCATCGACACCTCGGGGGTGAACCGGTGCGGCGAGCCGTCGAGATGCGACTTGAACGTGACGCCGTCGTCGTCGACGTGCGCGAGGCGCTGCTTGCCTTCGGCGATGACGTCGTCGGACTGCACGCCGACGGCCTCCATCGCGAGCACCTTCTTGAACCCGACGCCGAGCGACATCACCTGGAAGCCGCCGCTGTCGGTGAAGGTGGGGCCGTCCCAATTCATGAACTTGCCGAGACCGCCGGCCTCGTCGACGATGTCGGGTCCCGGCTGCAGGTACAGGTGGTACGCGTTGGCGAGCACGGCCTGCGTGCCGAGGTCCTTCATCGACTCCGGCAGCACCGCCTTGACGGTCGCCTTGGTGCCGACCGCGATGAACGCGGGCGTCCGGATGTCCCCGTGCGGGGTATGGATGGTGCCGGTGCGGCCCAACCGGTCGGGCAGGCGGGTGCCCACCGTGAAGAACGGGTCGGGCGGGGTCGGCACAACATCACTCACCTGGCCATGGTGTCACAGGCGAGGCGCGACACCGCGCCTCCGGGTCAGGCGCGCTCGTGCGCGGTGAGCAGCAGGTACTCCCAGTCCATCGCGAACGAGCCGTCACCGACGTCGAACTCTCGGGCCAGGTCAGCGAGGTCGCGATCGAGCGCCGCAACCTTGTCCGGATCGCCGGATATCGCCTTGTACACCGCGATCGTCGGCCCGTAGTTGGCCTTGAAGTAGTCACGGAACGCGTCGGGTCCGTCGAAGTGGTCGACGCGGACGGTGTCGCGCTGCGCGGTGACGTCGGTGACCCGGTCGCCCAGGAGTTCGCGCACGTGAGCTTCGTCGCCCCAGCGCGGTGGAGGCTGCGCCCCGGGCGGGGGCGGCGGCGCGTACGGCTTCATCGCGGCGAACATCCGGCCGATGAACCCGTCCGGCGTCCAACTGAGCAGACCGATCGTGCCGCCCGGCTTGCACACCCGGACCATCTCGTCGGCGCCGGCTTGGTGGTGCGGCGCGAACATCACCCCCACACACGAGAGAACAACGTCGAATTCGTCGTCGGCGAACGGCAGCGCCTCGGCGTCCGCCTCCCGCCAGTCGAGGTGCGCACCGCGCTTGGCGGCGAGTTCGCGGCCGCGGTCGAAGAGTTCGGGAGTGAGATCCGACGCCACCACGTCGGCCCCGGTGAGGGCGGCGGGGATCGCGGCGTTGCCGGTGCCGGCGCCGACGTCGAGCACCCGCTGCCCGTCGTGGACACCGGACGCCCGGACGAGGACCGCACCGAGATCCGGGATGACGTCCTCCGCGACGGCCGCGTAGTCGCCCGACGCCCACACCGCCCGATGTTTGGTCTTGAGGGCTCGATCGGCTTCTCTGGCTACAAGTGATTCGCTCATGGTTCGAGCGTGCGCCGAGGACCCGGGCCCGACAACCCACCCCGGGGGAACGATTTCGCCACCCCGCGCGCCCGTGACGTGCGGTTCCGGTGGTCCCGGGCGGGGGGTGCGCCGCGGCGATACGCTTTTTCGAGTCAGCGACCAGCGCACGAAATCAAGGACCACCGCACAAGAGGGAGGCCTGCGCGTGACACCACGCACCAAGGCTGGAACCGCGAATTCCGCCCAGCATCCCGCCTTCGAGAAGATCGCCCGAGTCGGCCAGGCCGCGAGCGGCGTCGTGCACCTACTCATCGGCTACATCGTCATCAGGCTGGCGTTCGGCGACAGTGGTACCGCCGATCAGTCGGGCGCCCTGACGGCTCTCGCCTCGCAACCGGGCGGACGCGTGGCGCTGTGGGTGGCGGCCGTGACCCTGGCCGCCCTGGCCGCGTGGCGGGCGGTGGAGGCGTTCGTCGGGAAGCGATCCGACGTGGAGGAGCCGTCCGCGCTCGACCGGGCGAAGACCGCGGGCGTCGCGGTGGCTTACCTCGCCTTGGCGTTCACGGCGTTCCAGTTCGCTCGCGGCGGCGGAAAGTCGAGCACCGAGCAGAACGTCAGCCTCAGCGCCCGGCTGATGCAGTCCGCCGGCGGCAAGACCGTTCTCGTCGTCGCCGGCCTGGTAATCATCGGTATCGGGGCCTACCACGTCTACAAGGGCGCCAAGAAGAAGTTCCTCGACGACCTGCACCGGGGCGGGCTTCCGCGAGTGGCCACACCCCTCGGCGTGGTCGGCTACATCGCGAAGGGACTGGCCATCGTCGGCGCCGGCGTCCTCGTTGTCGTCGCGACGTTCACGACCGACCCCTCGAAGGCGTCCGGGTTGGACGGCGCCGTCAAGACGCTCGGCGCGGCCCCGTTCGGCCAGGTCCTTCTCGTCGCGGCCGGGCTCGGTGTCATCGCCTACGGCGCGTACTGCTTCGTCCTGGCGCGCTACGGGAGGATGTGAACCACCACCGCCAGCGACTGGAGTGTGTTCCCTTTCCGCCTCCTACTGCACGGCGAAGGTCGCGACACCCGGGGTGATCGGCCCGGGTGTCGCGGACAGGACCGCCACGGCGATCTGTCCGGGTCCGGTCTGCAGGGTTACTGCCGCAGGGATCCCGTTGAGCCCGTCCGACAGTCGAGCCGAGCCCGACGCCCCGGTGGACAGATTCAGCCAGTGCACCTCGGACGAGAGCAGGCATCCCCACCCGCCCGAGTTGCCGCCGGTGATCGTCGCCGCGCCGGACTGTTCACCGACCACGGCCACACAGCGCACCGCGGGCGCATCGAAGCTGCCGTTCGGATTCCCGTACGGCGCCGGGGCGATCTGGAACGGAACGGTCACCGCGGCGGAGGCGACCGCCGCGGACGCGAGTACCGAACACCCCGCGATTCCCGCGCAGAGAGCCAGGCGGTAAACGGTTTTCGTCACAGCAGCGCCCATATCGGCAAGGATAGTTTCGATCCCCGTCCCGAAACCCCCGAAACGAAGGAATGCAGACGATGACGAAGTATCTGATCTCGTTCCCCAGCGCCGCCATGAACCTTTCGGCCGAAGACCTGCAGGCGTCGGCGGACGCGGCGCACGCAGTGGTGGAGGAGGCGAAGGCGGCCGGCGTGTGGGTGTTCGGTGGCGGAATCGACGAGACCGTCCCGCCGGTGCGGGTCACCGCGGACGGCACCGTGACCGAGGATACGTACCAGCAGACGAGCCGACTGGACGGCGGCTTCACGGTGCTGGAGGTGCCGTCTCGCGAGGCGGCTCTGGACTGGGCCGCGAAACTCGCGGACGCCTGCCGGTGCGCGCAGGAAGTGCGCGCGTTCCACTACGACCCCGCCAGCTGACGACCGACCGGGCTAGTCCCGTGTGAGCTGCGGCGGGAAGCCGCCGGTCGCGATCGGCCCCCACTCGTCGACGGTGATCCGGATCAGGCTCTTGTTCTGCTTGCGCATCGCCTCGCGGTACTCGTCCCAATCCGGGTGTTCACCCGAGATGCACCGGAAGTACTCGACGAGCGGCTCGAGCGCATCGGGCATGTCGAGGACCTCGGCGGTCCCGTCGATCTGCACGTACGCGCCGTTGAAGTCGTCCGAGAGCACGCACACACTCACGCTCGGATCCCGGCGCACGTTCGTGGCCTTCGCGCGCTGCGGGTAGGTCGAGATCACGATCCGACCCTCCTCGTCGACACCGGAGGTGACGGGCGAAATCTGTAGTCCCCCGGACCTTTTGTGCGTTATGAGCACAGCACGATGGCGGGGGCGGACGAACTCGAGCAACTGCTCGCGGGTGACGCTTTCGGCGGTGGCGACGGCCATGACGCACTCTCCTGATCGACTCGGTCCGGGTGCTTGTCCAGCCTATCGGCGAGACGATCGATGTCGGCGGCCGATCGCTGGAGGTTCGATGACATCTGATGGAAGCCGGTCACTGCAGAAGAGGCCCGACCAGCAGGAGGCCACTCCTCTCGAAACCTGGGGCCGGCTCTTCGCCACGCCCCCATCTGGTCGGCCCGTCGACAGCTCGACCACGAATCCCCGGTGCGCGTCAGCCGGTACGCGATGTACACGCTCATGCTGGCGGTCGCCGGACTGCTAGCGATCGCGGTGGGCGACGAACTCTCTATCGGGCACCCGGACCACGGACAACGGATCTCACCACCAACGCGTTGCTGTTCTGTGGTCCGCTGCTGTTCTTCGTCGCGCAGTCCTGGTACATGCGGGTGGCGGTCGGGAAGCCGCTTTTCGACAGATTGACTCAGCCCCAATGCCCGTCCGCAGATGCGCCGTTGGACGCCGCAGCCGACTGCGACCACGCGCCACCAGCGCCCGACAGGAACGGTCCGACGATGTCGATGGGTAGCGGGAACACCACTGTCGAGTTCTGGTCGGCGCCCAGTTCCAGCAGCGTCTGCAGATACCGCAACTGGAGCGACGCCGGATTACGGCTGAGCACCTCAGCGGCCTGCCGCAGTTCCTCCGACGCCTGCAACTCCCCGTGCGCGTTGATCACCTTCGCCCGACGCTCGCGTTCGGCCTCCGCCTCCCGCGCCATCGCCCGCTGCATGGCCTCGGGGATCTCGACGTCCTTGATCTCGACGGCTCGGACCTGCACACCCCACGGCTCGGTCTGCGCATCGATGCTCGCCCGCAGGTCCTGATTGAGTTCGTCACGATGCGCCAGCAAGGTGTCGAGGTCGGCTCGGCCTACCACCGACCTCAGCGTGGTCTGGGCGATCAGTGACGTTGCCACCGCATGGTTCTCGACGGCCGTCACCGACCGCACCGGGTCCGTCACCTGGAACAGGACGACAGCGTTGACGCGCGCGGGCACGTTGTCCTTGGTGATGACCTCCTGCGGTGGGATCGTCAGCGTCACCACACGTAGGTCGACGCGGATCATCCGATCGAGCGCGGGGGCGAGCAGTCGCAGGCCAGGCCCGCATGCGGGACGCACCCGCCCAAGGCGGAAGACGACGCCGCGCTCGTACTCGCGCAGCACGCGAATCGACAACGTGAGGAGCCCGGCGGCGAGGACGATCACCACAGTGACGATCACGGCGGCGGTCATGACCGCCTCACCCGGCTCCGGCCGGCCGGCGGACTGCCGTCCGTAGGCGTTGGGTCGAAACCACCCCAACGAGTTCGATAGCGGTCGTGCGGCATGGCGTCCTCCCCTGGATTGTTCTCGGGTACAGCAGGATCGGGCATGTCGAAGTTGGCAGGGTTGCGGCGCAGATGCGTGGTGAGCGGGATCGAGCACACGGCAGCGAACAGGGCGAACCCGACGAGAAGCGCCGACTCCACCGGCGTGTGGAATCCGATCAGCACAAGGATCGGGAACACCACCGCGAGTCCCGCAGGGACGCAGGCGATTCCCCGATGAAAGAGGCCGGCTTCCGAGTGCGGCCACGGGTCGAGCGATCGAGTCACCTCCCGGCCGTGCTCGGACGTGGTGCACGACGACTTCACCGGGCAGCTATTGCATACCGCCGGACTCGCCCGGTAACGCATCACCCGGTTCTCCGGGTCGAACGAGGTGGGCCACAGCCACTGGTTCTCCGGACACTCCCACGCGTCGTGGTCGCGGTGGTAAATGAACGCACCGTGCGTCCAGTCCCCGGCGCGACGCGCGATCCGCCGCGCCAGCCAGTCCAGCCCGTACGCCACCGCGACCAGAAAGGCCGCGTAGCCTCCGGTGATCCACACCCACGGGTCGACGCCGCTCACGGCTCGCGCTCCCCGTCAGCGGGCTGCACTTCGACAAACAGCACGTCTTGGGGATGCTCGTGGGTGGTGGCCTTGATCTTGTAGCGCACACCGAGCCAACAGATCCAAAGGAACGGCAGCACGCCACCGATGATGAACACGAGATCGCCCGGCAACCGCATCCATTCGAGGAGGAGATTGCCCGGTTGTGTGAGCTCACCGAGTGAGCGGGCTTCGAAGTAACCGTTGGCCACGGATTCGTACAACTGCACCACACCGAGCGGGAGCAGCGAGGCGAACACCATCCACGCGAGTCCGAGGTTGAGGCACCAGAACGACAGGCGCGCGAGCTTGTCGGGCCATCGCTCAGGCGGGATCAGGTAGCGCAGGGCGAACAGCGACAGCCCGACCGCGAGATTGCCGTACACGCCCATCATCGCGCCGTGCGCATGGTTGGCCGTCAAGCCCGTTCCGATCTCGAAGTACGACACGATAGGCAGATTGATGAGGAAGCCGAACACACCGGCGCCCAGAAAATTCCAGAAGCCGACGGCCACCAGGAACATGACGGCCCACCGGTGAGGGAAGGGTCTGGCGGAGCGGGACTGCTGCCTGGCACCGAGTTGCAGGAAGCTCCACGCCTCCACCGTGAGGAACGTCAGCGGGATGACCTCGAGCGCGGAGAAGAACGAACCCAGTGCCATGTGTTCCACCGGTGTCCCGGAGAAATACACGTGGTGCATCGTTCCGATCACGCCGCCCGCCGAGTACAGAATGATGTCCAGGAAAATGATCCCGAGCGCGATCCGCTCGCGGACCACGCCGAGCATCACGAAGACGTACGCGACCATCACCGTGGTGAACAGTTCGAGGAAGTCCTCGACCCACAGGTGCACCACCCAGAAGCGCCAGAAGTCGGCGACGCTGAGGTGCGTCTCCGTGCTCGCCAGCAGGCCCACCGCATAGAACGCCGGAATCGCCAGGGCCGAGTAGAAGAACAGCCAGGGCATGTTTCCGCGCGACTCGCCTTTCAATCGGGCTCGGATGCCGCGGTAGATGATCGCGATCCAGATGAAGAGGCCGATCACCAACAGGATCTGCCACACCCGCGGCAGGTCGATGTACTCCCACTGCTGGTCGATGAACGGCGCGCCCACCGACCACTCCACACCGTAGATCGACAGCGCCTCCCCGGTCATGCTGCCGGCGACCACCAACCCCACCGCACCCAGCAAGCCGTACACCAACAGGTGCTGGTTCTTCGGCTCCCTTCCGGAAATAAACGGAGCGAGAAAGATTCCCGCGGCAAGGAATCCCGCGGCCGGCCACAGGATCGAGAGCTGAACATGCCACGTCCGGGCGAGATTGAACGGCAGGTACTGCGCCAGGTCGAATCCGTAGAAGCTCAGAATGTCGGAGCGGTAGTGCGCGGTCGCGCCGCCCACCAACGTCTGCCCCAGGAAGAGCAGTGCGATGACGAGGAAGAACCACGCGCAGGCCCGTTGCGCCGGAGTGATCCGCACCTCGCCGGGCTGACGGAACGAGATCGTCGGGGCGTCGATGCTGCGCCACCCGATCTTCTGGCTCCACCGCCCGTAGACCGCGAACAGGACGCCGGTCCCGCCGAGCAGTGCGATCAGCGACAGCACGCTCCACACCACGGTGTCGGCGGTCGGTTTGTTGTCCACCAACGGTTCTGGCGGCCAGTTGTTGGTATACGAATAGTCCACCCCGGGGCGTTCGGCGGCCGCTGCCCACGCCGTCCATGCGAAGAACGAGGTGAGCTGGCGGATCTCACCGGGGTCGGTGATCGCGTCGGGCAGCAGACCGTTGCGGTCCGCGTCCGGACCGAAGAACGTGGCGTAGTGCTTCTGCACCTCGCCGAACGCCTTCACTTGACGATCGGTGAGCACGAGAACGCCGGTGTTCTCGTCGTAGCGGTTGGTGCGGAACTCCTCGAGCATCGCGGCGTTCGGATCGGGCACGCCCTCCCGCATCAGATCCTCGCGCACCGTCGACGCTGAACGGCGCAAGTAGTCGGCGGTGTAGTCGGGCCCGAGGTAGCCCCCGTGCCCGACGATCGACCCATACTGCATCAGACCACGTTTCAGAAACAGCTCCTGGCCCGCGGTGATGTCGTTGCCGTCGAAGACCACCTCGCCCGAACTGTCCACTACACGCACCGGTTTGGGCATCGAATCCGAATAGGTGCGATAGGCCAGGAATCCCAGCACGAAGAATCCGAAGATCATGACCAGCGCGACTGCCTGCGCCCAGGTCTTCGAGATCTTCATGGGCGAGCGCCGCGACGGGGGCTCCTCGCCGGCTCGTTCGACAGTGTTGTGGGCCATCTCTACACCTCCACCGGCGGGTCACCCCGTCGCGGTAGGTGCCGTCGGGGGATTCCGGGTGATAGTCAGCAGAAGGCCTCAGCCAGTACGGTATCGCACGAAGTGCTTCGTTGCCCAGGGGTTTTCGTTCACATTGACGGGATTACCGCAAATGTTCCGAAGGATTCAGCGAAACGCCGCGTGCCCCGTGAGTGCCCGCCCGATCGACAGCAGATGCATCTCGCTGGTGCCCTCGTAGGTGAGGACCGACTCGAGATTGTTGGCGTGCCGCAGCGGCGAGTATTCGAGCGTGATCCCGTTGGCGCCGAGGATGGTCCGGCACTCGCGGGCGATCGCGATGGCCTCGCGGACGTTGTTGAGCTTGCCGACGCTGATCTGGTCGGGGCTGATCTCGCCACGATCCTTCATGCGGCCCAACTGGATTGCCAGCAGCATGCCCTTGCCGAGTTCGAGGGTCATGTCCGCCAGCTTCTCCTGCGTCAGCTGGTAGCCGGCGAGCGGGCGGTCGAACACCTCGCGCGTCCCGGCATAGGCGATGGCCGTCTCGAGACTGTCCCGCGCCGCGCCGAGCGCGCCGAACACGATGCCGAAGCGGGCCTCGTTGAGGCACGATAGCGGCGCGCCCAGCCCCCGCGCCTCGGGCAGCTGCGCCGACGCCGGCAGCCGGACGCCGTCGAGCACCAGTTCGGACGTCACCGACGCCCGCATCGACAGTTTGCCGTGCACGGTGTTCGCCGTGAAACCGGGTGTATCCGTGGGGACGACGAAGCCGCGCACCCCGTCGTCGGTCTGCGCCCACACGGTCGCGACGTCGGCGAGGCTGCCGTTGGTGATCCACATCTTGGTTCCGTCGAGGATCCAGTCGGCACCGTCGCGGCGGGCACGGGTGCGCATGCCCGCGGGGTTGGAGCCGAAGTCGGGCTCGGTGAGCCCGAAGCAGCCGAGCGCCTCACCGGACGCCAGCCGCGGCAACCACTCCTGCTTCTGTTCCTCCGAGCCGTAGCGGTGGATGGAGAACATCGACAGCGAGCCCTGCACCGAGACGAAGCTGCGTAGTCCGCTGTCGCCGGCCTCGAGCTCGAGGCACGCCAGTCCGTAGCTGACGGCGTTGGTGCCCGCGCACCCGTAGCCCTGCAGATGCATGCCGAACAGTCCGAGGCCGCCGAGCTCGCGTGCGATCTCCTTCGGCAGCGTTCCCGATTCGAACCATTCGGGCAGTTGCGGGCGCAGCCGCTCGTCGACGAGCCGCCGGACCGTGGCCTGGATGTCGCGCTCCTCGTGGGAGAGGAGGGCGTCGATCCCGAACAGGTCCAGCGGCTTCATCGTCATGTCAGTCCACCGCTCCCACGAATTGGCTGTTGTACAGGTCGTAGTACGCCCCGCGCCGCTCGAGCAGCTCGCTGTGGCCGCCCTGCTCGACGATGTGGCCGTCCTCCATGACGACGATCAGGTCGGCGTCGCGGATCGTGGACAGCCGGTGCGCGATCACGAAACTGGTCCGGTCGCTGCGCAACTGCGCGGTCGCCTGCTGCACCAGCAGCTCGGTGCGGGTGTCGACCGAACTGGTGGCCTCGTCGAGGATCAGGATCGACGGCTGCGCGATGAACGCCCGCGCGATCGTGATGAGCTGCTTCTCACCGGCGCTGACGTTGCTGCCCTCTTCGTCGATGACCGTGTCGTAGCCGTCGGGCAGCATGTGCACGAAGCGGTCGACGTAGCTCATCCGGGCCGCCTCGCGGACCTGCTCGTCCGTCGCGTTCGGATGACCGTACGCGATGTTGTCGCGGATGGTGCCGCCGAACAGCCAGGTGTCCTGCAGGACCATGCCGATCCGCGACCGCAGGTCGTCGCGCGTCATCTGCGCGATATCGGTGCCGTCGAGGGTGATCCGGCCGCCGTCGAGCTCGTAGAACCGCATGATGAGGTTCACCAGTGTCGTCTTGCCGGCACCCGTGGGGCCGACGATCGCGACCATCTGGCCCGGCTCGGCGGTGAGCGAGAGTCCCTCGATGAGCGGGGTCTCCGGGTCGTAGCCGAAGCGGACGTCCTCGAACTGCACGCGGCCGCGGGCCTGCGCCGGGGTCGCGGCGGGGTCCGGATCGTCGGACTCCTCCTCCTCGTCGAGGACGGCGAACACCCGCTCCGCAGATGCGATACCCGACTGCAGCAGGTTGACCATGGAACCGATCTGGGTGAGCGGCTGCGTGAACTGGCGCGAGTACTGGATGAACGCCTGCACGTCACCGAGGCTCATGGTGCCCGACGCGACGCGCATGCCGCCGATCACGGCGATCGCGACGTAGTTCAGGTTGCCCAGGAACATGATTGCGGGCATCACCATGCCGGAGATGAACTGCGCCTTGAACCCGGACTGGTACAGCTGCTCGTTCTTCTCCTGGAACGCGGCCTGCACCTCGCGGCCGCGGCCGTACGCGGTGACGAGCTCGTGTCCGGTGAGGGACTCCTCGATCTGTCCGTTGAGCTCACCGGTGGTCTTCCACACCGCCGCGAAGTGCGGCTTGGACCGCTTTGCGATCTTGGCGGCGACGATCGCCGACAGCGGCACGGTGAGCACCGCGATCAGGGCCAGCAGCGGCGAGATGACGATCATCATCGCCAGGATGCCGATGACGCTCAGAACCGCGATCACCAGCTGGCTCAGCGTCTGCTGCAGGCTCTGCGAGACGTTGTCGATGTCGTTGGTGACGCGGCTGAGCAGATCACCGCGCGACGTGGAGTCGAAGTAGCGCAGCGGAAGACGGTTGATCTTGCGCTCGACATCGTTGCGCAGCTGCCGCACCACGCCCTGCACGATGTTGTTGAGCAGGTAGGCGGCCGCCCACGACACGAGCGCCGACCCGAGGTACAGGGCCAACACCAGCGCGAGCACCTGGCCGACCTCGGTGAAGTCGATGCCGACACCGGGCACCACGTCCATGCCGGAAACCATGTCCGCGAACTGGTTCTGCCCGGCCGCCCGCAGTCCCTCGACGGCCTGGTCCTTCGTCAGGCCCTCGGGCAACTGCCGGCCGATGACGCCGTCGAAGATGATGTTGGTGGCATGGCCCATCAGGCGCGGACCGATCACCGACAGCACGACGCTCGACACCGCGAGGATCAGAACGAACATGACCGCCACCCGCTGCGGACCGAGCCGCCCGAGCAGACGCTTCATCGATGCGCCGAAGTTCTCCGCCTTCGCGGCGGGCGCCCCCGGGGCACCGGGCATGGGGGGCGAGGATTGGGTCGCGGTGCTCACAGCGCCTCCTGAACCGAACGCTGGGACTCGACGATCTCGACGTACGTCGCGCACGTCTCGAGCAGCTGCTCGTGCGTGCCGATACCGACGGTCGTGCCCTCCTCGAGGACGACGATCTGGTCGGCGTCGGCGATCGTCGACACGCGCTGGGCCACGATGATCACGCAGGCATCCTCGGTTTCGGGTCGCAGCGCCGCACGCAGGCGGGCGTCGGTGCTGAGGTCGAGCGCCGAGAACGAATCGTCGAACAGGTAGATCGACGGCCGTCGCACGAGGGCGCGGGCGATCGCCAGGCGCTGTCGCTGTCCGCCGGAGACAGTGGTGCCGCCCTGGGAGATCGGGGTTTCCAGTCCCTCGGGCATGGCGCGCACGAAGTCGGCGGCCTGGGCGATCTCGAGTGCCCGCCACAACTCGTCGTCGGTGGCGTCGGGTTTGCCGTAACGCAGGTTGCTCGCGACGGTGCCGGAGAACAGGAACGCCTTCTGCGGCACGAGGCCGATGTGGGAGCGCAGCAGCCCGGGATCGAGCTCACGGACATCGGTGCCCGACACGGTGACCGCGCCCGACGTGACGTCGATCAGCCGCGGGATCAGGCCGAGCAGCGTGGTCTTGCCGGAGCCGGTGGCACCGATGATCGCGGTGGTCTTGCCCGGTTCGGCGGTGAAGCTGATGCCGCGCAGCACCGATTCGTCGGCGCCGGGGTACTTGAACTCGGCGTCGCGCAGTTCCACGAGCGCGGGACGGTCCATGACCGTGACCGGGTTCGACGGCGCGAGCACCGACGGCTCGGTGTCGAGGACCTCGGTGATGCGCTCGGCACACACCGCGGCGCGGGGGGCGAGCATCGCGATCATCGACGCCATCATCACGGCCATGAGGATCTGCATGATGTAGCTGAGCATCGCGGTCAGCGAGCCGATGCCCATGCTGCCGTTGTCGATCTCGTGGCCGCCGAACCAGATGACCGCGACGCTGGTGAGGTTCGCGATCATCATCACGAGCGGGATCATCAGCGCCGTCATCCGGCCGACGCGCAGTGCGGTCTGGGTGAGAGCGCCGTTGGCCTCGTCGAAGCGTTCGGCCTCGGAGCGTTCGCGCACGAACGCCCGCACCACCCGGATGCCGGTGATCTGCTCGCGCAGAACGCGATTCACCGCGTCGATCCGCGTCTGCATGGTGCGGAACGACGGCACCAACTTGGTGATCATGACGATCATGGTGAGCGCGAGCAGGGGAACGCTCACCGCGAGAATCCACGACAATCCGGCGTCCTCGCGGATCGCCATGATGATGCCGCCGACGCACATGATCGGTGCCATCACCAGGATGGTCGCGCTCAGCACCACCATCATCTGCACCTGCTGCACGTCGTTGGTGCTGCGGGTGATGAGCGACGGCGCGCCGAATCGCCCGAACTCGCGGGAGGAGAACGACCGGGCGCGGCTGACGATCGAGGCGCGCACGTCGCGGCCGAAGCCCATCGCGGCGCGGGCACCGAAGAAGACGGACCCGATGGAGCAGATGATCTGCACCAGCGTCACGAGCAGCATCTTGCCGCCCGCCGTCATGATGTAGCCGGTGTCGCCGGCCGCCACTCCGTTGTCGATCAGGTCGGCATTGACGCTGGGGAGATACAGCGCAGCGCCGGTGGCGACGAGTTGGAGGAGGATGACGCCGGCGAGGTCGCGCTTGTAGGGCCCCAGATAGGTGCCGAGGAGTCTGATCAGCATGGTTTGCGAAGGTTACCAATCTGCAGGACGAAAAAGGAGAGATCAGGCCCATTTCTCGGGGCCCGATCCCTCCCTCTTCATCGAATGTTCACAGTCTCTTTCAGGAGACCGGGGCGTCTTCGAGTTCTTGCTTGTCCCGCGGTAGCGAGCGGGCCAGCTTCTCGCCCTCGATGTCGACGTTCGGCAGGATCTTGTCGAGCCACTTGGGCAGCCACCACGCCTTGTCGCCCATGAGCGCCATCACCGACGGGATGATCACCATGCGGACGATGAAGGCGTCGAAGAGCACCGCCGCGGCAAGCGCGAACCCGATCGACTTGATGAACGAGTTGGGCTCGAGCATGAACGCCCCGAACACCGAGATCATGATCAGCGCGGCCGCGGCGACCACGCGGGCACCGTGGCTGAAGCCGATCGTCATGGCGCCCTTGGCGGACGCGCCGTGCACGTACTCCTCGCGCATCCGCGTCACCAGGAACACCTGGTAGTCCATCGCGAGACCGAACACCACACCGATGAGGAAGATCGGCATGAAGCTGACCAGGGGCTGCGGGTTGGAGATCAGCCCGCCCCAGCCCTCCTGGAAGATCGCGACGGTGGCGCCGAACGTGGCGGCGACGCTGAGCAGGAAGCCCAGGGCCGCGGTCAGCGGCACCAGGATCGAGCGGAACACCAGCATCAGCAGGATGAACGCCAGCCCGACCACGATGATCAGGTACGGCACGAGGGCCTCGAGCAGTCGGTCCGAGACGTCGGTCTCGAGCGCGGTCTGTCCGGTGACGCCGTAGTGGACGCCGATCTGCTCGTTGAGCGCGCCCTCGCCGTCGCGGATGGACTGCATCAGGTCGATGGTCTTCTCGTCGGTCGGTGCACTGCCGGGGGTCACCAGGACCTGGGCAGTGTCTCCCTCCGGGTTCATCGCCACGATCTGTGCGTTGACGACGTCGTCCTGCGCGGAGATGGTCCGGACCACCTCGCCGAAGGCCTCCGGCGCCGGGACGGTGGCGTCCTTGGCGTCGACGACGACGAGCAGTGGGGCGTTGCGGCCGGGACCGAACGCGTCGGACACCAGGTCGTAGGCCTGCCGCGAGCTGGTCGCGGGGTCACCGGTGCTCTCCGACGGCAGGGCCAGCTTCAGTCCGGTTGCCGGCAGCGCCAGCGCGCCCAGAATCGCGATACCGATGATCAACGGGATCGCGGGCTTGCGGGCGACCCAGCCTGCGTAGCGGGCGGCCGGACCGGGGACCGCGTCCGCCGCCTCCGGGTCCGGAGCCTTGACGAACGGGACCTTGCCCGCAAACACCTTGCGGCCCAGCAGACCGAGGAACGCCGGCAGGAACGTCAGCGCGACGAGCACCGCGACGAACACCGCGAACGCCGCCGCCATACCCATGTCACTGAGGAACTTGATGCCGACGACGCGGAGCGCCACGAGCGCAATGATCACCGTCAGGCCGGCGAACACGACCGCCGAACCGGCGGTGCCGACCGCACGGCCCGCGGCCTCCTCGCGGTTACCACTGACGCTGACCTCGTGCTTGAAGCGGGAGACGATGAACAGCGAGTAGTCGATGGCCACGGCGAGGCCGATCATCACCGCCAGCGTCGGCGTCATCGACCCGAGCTCGGTGAATCCGGTCGCGACGGTGATACCGAGGCTGCCGATGCCGACACCGATGATCGCGGCGATCAGCGGGAGGCCGGCGGCGACGAGGGAACCGAACGTGAGCAGCAGCACGACGGCGGCAACTGCCAGGCCGATCAGTTCGGCGGAACCGCCCGGCATCTCGGGGGCCTGCGCGGCGCTGCCGCTGAGCTCCACGGTCAGCCCGGCGTCACGCGCGACCTGAGCGGCGGCGGCGACCTTGTCGGTCAGTTCGACGTCGACGTCCTCGAAGGTGCCGGCGAAGGGAACCTCGACGTAGCCGACAGTCTTGTCCGGGCTCAGCGGGGACAGCGCCGCCGCGTTCGCCAACGCAACGTCGAGAGGGGTTCCCGCCTGCTCTGCCTGCGCCGTCACCATCTGGGTCAGGCTGGCATCGGCGACCACCGGGTTGACCAGCGCACCCTGAGCTGCCTCGGGAGATGCGGTGGCCGGGTCGACCTTGGCGGCCGAGTCGACGAGGTCGATGCCGCGGATCTGGGCCAGGGTGGCATCCATCGCGGCCTGGTTCTCCGGGCTCTCGAGCGTCTCGCCCTCGGGGGCGGCGAAGACGTACCGAGCGGAGATGGAACTGAAAGGATCCTTGGCCGAGGCAGGGAACCGCTCGGCCATCAGGTCCTGCGCCTTCTGCGCGGGCGTTCCCGGAATCGAGAACGAGTCGTTCGTCGGACCCGACAGCGTCGCGGCGCCGACCCCCATCAGAACGAGGATGGCCAGCCAGATGGACAGGACCGTGCCTTTTCGCCGGTAGGCGAAGCGGCCGATCCGATATAGGTAGGTGGCCATGGAAGGCTCCTTCTGATCGGGTGCGGGTCTAGCTGGCGGGTACGGCGAGGCCGGAGCGCAGGTGGTCGAACGCCTCGTGGACGAGTTGCTCGGGGCCGGCGGCCGACGACCGACCGCTCATCCACAGGTCGAGGGATGCCTTGACGGCGGCACCGACCACGGTCTGCAGCAGACTCGGATACAGGCCCGTGGCGCCGGTGCGCTCGGCGATCACCTCGTCGAGCATCGGGGTCAGGCGCACGTGCATCTCCATCTTCTTGGCCAGAAGAGTGGGGCTCGAGTCGATGAGGTCGGCGAGCGCCTGCATCTTCTCGAGTTCGTGGTCGGACTCGAGAAGAGCCCTCCGCACGATGTGCTCGAGCGAATCGAGGATCGGTTCGTCGCCGGGCCGCTCACGCAGCCAGTCGGCCCACTCGAGGACGTCGGCCTCGAGGTGGTGCAGAACAGCCTCTTCCTTGCAGGAGAAGTAGTTGTGGAACGTGCGGACGGAAACGCCGGCTTCGGACGCGATCATGTCCGCGGTGACGAGTTCGATCCCGCGCTCCATCGCGAGGCGTGCTGCGGCCTCACTGAGCGCGATCCGTGTTGCCGCCTTCTTGCGGTCCCGGAGTCCGAGTTCTTCTCCCACTCCATCGAAGGTACCGAAATTGCAGACCTCTGCAATGTTGCAGCCGAGTGCACCTTTGTGGCATTCGGCACACTGTTTCGATGTGGGTGATCGGGGCCACAGCCCGGCGCCCCTCGGCATACGCTGATCGCACACCCGGCGGACCACGGAACGGCGGCGAGAATGCCCGATTGGGACGGCGAGCAGTATGCGCAGACCAGCGATCTGCAGCGGGCGATGGCCACCCGCGCGGTCGCCGGCCTCGACCTGGAACCGGACGACCGCCTGCTCGACGTCGGCTGCGGCGACGGCTACGTCACCAGGCTGCTCGCCGAACGCCTGCCCGAGGGCCGCGCGGTGGGCGTCGACGCGTCGCCGCGGATGATCGCGAAGGCCGACACGGCGTCGTCGAATGTGCAGTTCGTGCTGGCCGACGCCCGCGACCTGCCGTTCCGTGCCGAGTTCGACGTCGTGGTGTCATTCAACGCCCTGCACTGGGTGGTGGAACAGCAGCGCGCACTGGGATCGATCGCGGCGGCGGCCCGGCCCGACGCCCGCGTCCTGATCCAGGTGGTGTGCGCCGGTGACCGGCCCAGTCTCGAGACCGTCGCGATGGAGGTGGCCGGTTCGCCCCGCTGGGTGGACCGGTTCGCCGGATTCGCTCCCCCGTTCGTCCACGTCGACCCCGACGGCTATCCCGACCTCGCGGCGGCGGCAGGCCTACGCGTGACCGATCTGTCGGTGCAGGACGTCACGTGGGACTTCGGCACGCACGACGCGTTCGCCGCGTGGTGCAGCAACGGCGCCGACGCATGGACCGGACGCCTGGCGCCCCAGGACCGGCCGCACTTCCTCGACGACTGGGTTCGCGCGTACGAGGAGGTGTCGGGGCAGGCCGGACTGTTCCTGTTCACCCAGATGCGTGCCGACCTGCGGGTGCACCACTAGCGTCGGCGCCAGGCTCCCGGGTCGGCGGTGAGCTCGTCGACGAAGGAGGGAAGCGCGCCCGCGGCGACGTCGGCGATGGTGACGCCCTCGAGCACCGTGCGCAGATTGACGCGAACGGCGATCCACACCTGTTGCAGCGATTCGGCCGCGCCGTCGTACGTGACGTCCTCGGGCCGCTCCCCGCGCACCGACGCGAGCGGTCCTTCGACGGTGCGGATCACGTCGGCGATCGTGACGTCGGTGGCCGGTCGGGTGAGCCGGTAGCCGCCGTCGGGGCCGCGCCTACTGTCGACCAGTCCGCCGCGGCGCAGGTCGGCGAGCACGGCCTCGAGGAACTTGGGTGCGACCGACTGCGATGCGGACAACGCGTCGGCCTTCACCAGCGCCGGGGCGTCCGCCGCGGCGAGGTCGACGAGGGCACGCACCGCGCAGTCCACCCGTGCCGAGATGTGCACCCGTCCTCCTGATCCGATTCGACTCGGCACAGACGTTACCCAGGTTCGCGACCCTGGTGACCCAGGTCACCGGGCAGCGTAGATTTCCAGGCAGGTACGCATGACAGCTCGGAGGCAACATGTGGGAGACCCTCACCACGGCGTGGGGATCGCTGCTCGAACCGCTCGGGGACCCGGTCACCCTCGCGATCCCGGCGTTCGTCGTGTTCCTCGGGCTCGAGTGGTTCGCCGCCCGCAAGCTCGAGGAGACCGAGATCCGCGACGGGCGCGCCTATCCGCCGACGGCCGGTTACGAGTTCCGGGATGCGCGGGCATCGATCTCGATGGGACTCGTGTCGATCGCGACCACCGCGTTCTGGAAGTTCCTGGCGCTCATCGGCTACTCCGCGATCTGGGTGTACCTCGCCCCGTGGCACCTGCCCGCGAATGCCTGGTACACCTGGGTGCTGCTGCTGGTCGGCATCGACCTGCTCTACTACACGTATCACCGCATGGCGCACCGCATCCGGCTGATCTGGGCGACACATCAGGCGCACCACTCGAGCGAGTACTTCAACTTCGCGACGGCACTGCGCCAGAAGTGGAACAACAGTGGCGAGATTCTCATGTGGATTCCGTTGCCACTGATCGGCATTCCGCCGTGGATGATCTTCGTGGGTTTCTCGGTGAGCCTGGTCTACCAGTTCTTCGTGCACACCGAACGGGTCGACCGGCTGCCCCGGCCGATCGAGTACGTGTTCAACACCCCGTCGCACCACCGCGTCCACCACGGCTGCGATCCCGAGTACCTGGACCGCAACTACGGCGGCATCCTCATCGTCTGGGACCGGATGTTCGGCACGTTCCGCGCCGAGCAGCAACGCCCCACCTACGGGTTGACGAAGCCGGTGGGCACCTACGACATCTGGAAGTTGCAGACGCACGAGTACGCCGCGATCGGACGCGACGTCCGGGCCGCGCAGTCGTGGCGCGACCGCCTCGGCTACGTCTTCGGGCCGCCCGGATGGGCGCCGTCAGGCGCGGACCAGGCTCACCAGGAAGTCGACCGTGCCGTTGTCGTCGACGGTCACGAATCCCAGTGACGGCGGCGTGATTCCGTAGTCCGACCACGTGACCGGCACCGCGCCGGACGCGACCAGCGTGTCGCCGGTGTGCAGCACCTTCACGTCGACGCTCACCGGCCGGGTCTGGTCCTTGAGTGTGAGCGTTCCGTCCGCCTTCACCGTGGCGGCGGTGCCGTCGGTGGGCAGGGTCGCGAGGTCGACCGGCGTCGTGAGCCTGAACACGGCGGTCGGGAAGTTCTCGGTGTCCATCACGTTGCCGCGGAACTGGCCGTCCCGCCGTGCGTTGTCGGTGGCGATGCCGGCGACCTGCACGACGACCTCGGCGGAGGTCAACTTCTGGTCGGCGACGGTGGCGTTCCCGTTGACCTGGTCGGTGGTGCCGACGACGGTGACCCGGGCGCCGTTGAGGATCTCGGACACGGTGTAACCCGCGGCGGTCTTGTTGGCGCCCTCCCCCGGACCCACCGCCCACTGCCCGTCCACCGACCCCGACGCGGCCTGCGCGCCCTCGGTCGACACCGAGGCGGCCGGGGCGTCGTCCTCGGCGATGAACTTGCCGTAGATCCAGGGGCCGGCGAGGACCCCCAGGAGTACCACGACGACCGCCCCACCGATGATCCACCACTTCTTCACGGGCACAGACTATGAGCGGGGCGGTGGATGCGCCACAGTTACGATCCCGGCGCCGACGCCCGGCGGGCGGTGGATCCGCGGCCGATGTCGGCGGCGACCTCGTCGAGTGCCGCCCGGATCATCGCCCCGTACGCGTCGGCGCCGAGCGCATCGAGGTACCCGGCGGCGGCATCGAGGTGCGCACGCGCGGCATCGAAGGAGCCGAGACGGCGGAAGTTGTCGGCCAGGTTGAGGTGCAGCGACGGGTAGAACCCGCGCACCTCCAGGCTCGCGTGGTGCTGCCGGGCGCGGTCGTCGGTGAGGGCATCGGCCGCGTCGAGCGCGCGGACGTCCCACACCAGCGCCTGCGCCGGATCGTCGTGCAGATCGGCGAGGTAGTGCGCGAGCGTGCACCGGTGGAAGGGATCCCCGATCGGGGTGATCTCGGCCCACAGCTCCACCAGCGCCGATCTCGCGGCCTCGGCGTCGCCGTCGCGGCCGACGGTCACCGCTCGGGTGATGGCGTCCATCGTCGGGTCGGGTGCGGTCATGGGAATCGTCCTGTCGCTCTAGATGTCCGACGCGGTCGGCATCGCAAGCGTCGTGAGGTCGCCGTCGGTCGCGGAGCGGAACACGACGGGCAGGTCCGGGGCGGAGATGTCGAGCATGACGTCCGGGCCGACGGCAGTTTCCAACGCGGCCAGCAGGTTTCCACGACGGAAGGTCAGGGTCACGTCGGGTCCGTCGACACGGGCCGCCACCGCCTGCGGCGGACCGTCCCGCACACTCGCCGTCAGTTGTCCGGACGCGCCGACGAGGCGGACGGTGTCGTCCGCCGGGCCTTCGGCGACGGCGAACAACTCGTCGCGGCGGGTGACCACCCGGGTACGGGCCGGAGGCAACGCGTCGAGCATCGTCCGGTAGTCGGGGTACTCGCCCTCCAGCACAGCGAACCGGGCAGAGAGGCCGGGGGTGGCGATGTCCACGGCACCGGAATCGGGACGCAGGATCGCCGCAGCGTCGGGGCTCAGGGCTGCGCCGATCGCGTCGAGTTCGGACGCGGACACCACGCCCGTCCAAGCACGGTCGGGCGTGTGAGCCGGCAGGCTCCGGGTGGACAGCCGGTAGCGGTCGGTGGCCGTCAGCACGACGGCGCCGTCGCCGACCTCGATCAGGATCCCCGTGAGGATCGGGAACTCCGCCTCGGCGGCCGCGGCACGCCGCACCTGCCGGACGGCCTCCGCGAGCAGACGCGCCGACAGGGTCACGGCACTCCCACGATCCTGCACCGGCAGCGAGGCCTTCAGCTCCGCGGCAACGGCGGCGGCCGTGGCGGCGCGCTCGTGCAGAAGGCGGACGTGCTCGTCGAGCACGCGGGCGGCCTCGACCCGATCGGCCGAGAGGATCCGTGTCACGGCCTCGAGCGGGACGCCGATCTCCCGCAACCGTCGAATGGTCGCGGCGCGGTCGCGCTGGGTCGTGCTGTAGTACCGGTAGCCCGTCACCGGGTCGATGTGCGCGGGCGAGAGCAGTCCGCTGTCGTCGTAGAACCGCAGCGCGCTCGGGGTCAGCCCGCAGGCCCGCGCGAAGACACCGATGGTGACGAGGTCGTCTGGCCCGGATGCACTCACCCGGACATCATGAAGTTTCGAGCAGGTCGAAGGTCAAGCCGCCCGGCGTCGTGCCTCGGCGTCCGTCAGTGTCGGGTCCTCGGAGACCACCGGGTTCTCGACGGTGTGCTCCTCCGGGTCCTCGGTTATCGGCTCGGTCCGGGCGGTCACGTCCTTGCCGCGGCCGATCACGATCCACGCGACCAGCGCCACGACGAGGCAGGTGATCGCGCCGAGCAGCAGACCGGCGCGCCCACCCCACTGCTGGCTGACCCAACCGGCGATCGGACCCCCGATCGCCGTCGACCCCATGAACGCGGTGGACCACAGCGCCATGACCCGGCCCCGCATCTGCGGGTCGGCCTCGAGTTGGAGCGTGCTGTTGGTGGTCGAGTTGAACGCGATGCTCACCGCACCGACGAGCGCCAGCGCAACCAGTTCCAGGGCGAGCGTCGGAGCCGCGGCGGCCGCGACGAGCGCGAACCCGAAGGCGGCTGCGGCCACGATCAGTACCCGCGTTCCGGTCCTCCCCCAGGTCGCGACGAGCAGACCGCCGCACACCGAGCCGATGCCCATCGCGGCCGTCATGAAACCGTAGGCCTGCGAACCCGCACCGAAGGTCTGGTCGGCGACGATCGGGAGCACCACCTGGAACTCGAACGCGAGGCAGCCGATGAACGCCATCATCAGCAGCGGCACCGCGAGGTTCCGGTTACCGCGCACGTAGCGCAGCCCCTCTCGCAGCTGACCACGGGCCCGCTCCGCCGGAGCGGATCGATGCAGCGCCGAAGTATCCAACCGCAACAGCGAACTGACCACCGCGACGAAGCTGGCGGCGTTGATCAGGAAGCACACGCCCAGGCCGCCCGCCGCGATGGTCACACCGGCCACCGCGGGCCCGACGATGCGGGACACACTGACGAGGGTCGAATTGAGGCTGACCGCGTTGCGCAGATCCTCCGGGCCCACCATTTCGAGCAGGAACGACTGCCGCGCAGGGTTTTCGAAGCACTGATTCAGCCCGAGCAGCAGCGCCAGCACGTAGACGTGCCACAACTGCACGGTGCCGGTGATCGTGAGGATGCCGAGCAGCAGCGCCTGCACACCCATGATGGACTGCAGCCCGATCATCAAGCGGCGCTTGTCCGTCCGGTCGGCAATGACGCCACCGTACGGGCCGAGGAGCAGGATCGGCAGGGTCTGCAGCGCGACGACGACACCGATCGCGGTACCGGATCCGGTGAGCTCGAGGACCAGCCAGGACTGCGCGACGGTCTGCATCCAGGTGCCGACGAGCGAGATGCCCTGCCCGCCGATGAAACGCCGGTAGTTGCGATTGGCCAGCGCGGCGAAGGTCTGGCGCCCGAGTTTCGCGGCCGCCGTCATGAGCGGGCCGTGGCCCGGGCCTGACACATCCGTTCGCCGAGCGCCTCGAGGGCGGGTAGGGCGTCGAGCAGGTTACGGGTCTCCGTCTCGGGAAGCTGGCCGAGGTACTCGGCGAACAGCCGGGTCCGCTTGTCACGCAACTCGGCATGCAGGGCAATCCCCTCCGCGGTGGCGGCCACCACCACGGCGCGACCGTCGTCGGGGTGCGCCGAACGCATCAGCAGCCCGGCGGCCTCCATCTTGCCGATCATGCGCGAGAGCATCGTCGGGTTGAGGGTCTCGATCTCGGCCATTTCACTGGCCCGGATCGGTCCCCGCCGCACCGCCGTCGTCAGGATCGAGAACTGCGTCTTGGTCAGTTCACCGGCCGACGTCTGGCGATCGACCTGCCGCGAGATGCGGCCGAGCGCGACCCGCAGCCGGGACACTTCGTCGTCGTCGAACAGGCTCGTCACAGCCACCCTCCAATTTACTTGCTTGTCGGCAAGCATACACCCGAGGGTGGTGATCGCGCACCCCTGCAACCGACCCCCGGGCCCAACGAAGCAGGGCCGCTCCCGATCGAGATCGGAGCGGCCCTGCGCGGCTTACGTACGGGGATCAGGTCAGCTTGACGGCCTTGCCGATCGGCAGGACGCGCTGCTGGTTGTCCACCCACTCACGCATCACGACCATCTCCTCGCGACGCTGCACCGAGTCCCACGTGGCCATCTCGATGTTGCCGACGAGGTTCTGGCTCTCCTTCACGACGCGTTCGCGCTTGGCCTGGACCACCCGGTCGCGATACCGCTTGACCGAGATCCGCAGATCCTGGATGGCGTCGATCTCGCTCTTGATGACCTCGAGCGGGCGCGCGACGTCCTCGTCGAGTTCCGCCGGATCCTCGATCCCCGCGGTCACGAGGCGCTGCTTGAACAGGTGGATGCGGTAGACGTCGTTGTGGATCTTGCGGGCCACGTCGTCGAGCTTGTCGGGTGTGATCCGGATCGGCGCCACATCGCCGCCGGCCCAGGCGAGGAAAGCCTTGAACAGCGCAACCTCGGTCGCGAGGTACACGAGGAGGGTGACCTCGGTGAGGACCTTCGGGTCGTCGGGGTGCGGCCGGTTCTTGACGCTGAGCAGTTCGCCCTTGACGAGCACCTCGTGCTTGGGGAACACCCGGTGCAGCAGGTCCAGGTAGACCCCGGGGCTCACCTTCTTGGCGCGGATCCGCGTGATGCCCTGCTCGTAGCGGGCGGTCCACTCGCCGCCGTCGTTCGGGATGTCGTAGAGGAACACCCGGATCGGGTCGCCGTGCGAGTAGTCGGAGGCCTGATCGGCGGCGTCGTCGGCCGCCGGCGCGGTGGGCGCGGGTTCGATCGTCTGCGGATCGGCATCCGGAGCGGCCGCGTTCGCCGCCTCGTTGTCACTGACGGTGGTCATGGGTCAGTGCGCGGCCGCGAACGCCTCGGCGATCTCACGCGAGATGCGTCCGCGGGTGGACACGGCGAAGCCGTTGCGGGACGCCCACTCGCGGATCTCCTGGGTGCTCGCACCGTCGGTCGAGGGGGTGGCGGCGGCGCGGGGCTTCTGACGACCGCCGACCTTGCTCGCGTGCCGGATGTAGTAGTCCATCTTGCGATGGAACTCGGTGGCGTTCTTGTCGTTGAGGTCGATGGTGTACTCGACGCCGTTGACCGCGAAGCTGATCGTTTCGCCGCCGGCATCGATGGGCTCACCATCAAGATCATCGATGAGCTCGACAATTACCTTCTGTGCCACGTGTTACTCCCGAGGTTCACCAACCAAGCTGCATCGGAAGCCTACGGGACAACCCGGCACACAATCCGACGCGGATCACGGTTGCCAGGTCGTGGACCGCCGCGCGGCTTCGTAGAGAGCCTCGACGGTCTCCGGCGGGTGGACGTCCCGCTTGCAGGTTCGACCTCTCGAGGGCTCCGAACATCGTGCTACGCGGCCCGCCAGGCTGCGGCCCGAGGTCACCACCACATCCGCACCGTCGCTCACGACGGACGAATATCACCGCGAACTGCGCCCGGACTGGGGAATGACCGAAATCGAATGCGAGGGAGACGTCGCCTTCCGTGCCCGAGACCATCGCCGATGGAACCCCGCCGTGAAACCGAACCAAAAGGTTGATAAGTTTCGAGCCGTCCATTCGGTTCAGTTCCACTGTCATACAGGGAGTATCGAAATGCTGAGTGTCAACGATCTCTTCGCCGTCATCCTCAACCTGGGTCTGCGCGTCGGCTCCGCCGGCTTCCAGCTGAACACCTCCGTGGAGAACCCGGTCTAAGCTTCCGACCTCGGATTCACGGCACTGGGCCCCCGGCGAGATCGCCGGGGGCCCAGCTGTACGGCCGGTTCAGTGCCGCCGTCGGCGTCTCCTGCGCACAGCGCCCAGGAAGATCAGCACGACGCCCACACCGGCCACGACGGCCAGGGCAGGTGCTCTCCGGCGGGCGAGTTCGACCGCGGCGTCGGACTTCTCGTGGACCGCTACCTTGGTCCGTGCCGGCACATCCACCCGGTGGGTGAGTTCCTCGAACGTCTCGGCGAGTTCGGCGCGCTGCCGTTCGACGTCGATCTGCGATTCGTCGCTGTCTCCGGGTCCGGTCATCGCACTGTTCCTTTCACAGCTTGTACGTCGCGGCGGACGCTGTCGACGGTGTCGGCGGGCACGGGGGGTGCGGCGTTCTTGGCGCGCGCAGCGCCCACTGCGGCGAGAATTCCCCCGACGGCCAGCACCACCAGGGAGACGATCAACGCCGCCAGCCAGGGGGCGACCGCAGTCGCCAACCCCAGGATGGCGGTGGCGATGAGCGCCCCGACACCGAGATAGATCAACATCAGGCCGGCACCGGATATCCCGACACCGATTCCCATCCGGGTGCCCTTGGCCTTCACCTCTTCGACGGCGCTGGCGACTTCCGTGCGGACCAGCGTCGAGACCTGGCCGGCGAGGCGCTCGGTCAGCTGGGCTGTGGACAATTCGTGCGGGTCGGCTTCTCCAGGACCCATCGCGTCAGGCATCGTCACTTTCCTTCCCTTGTGTCGGCGAGGCCGCGGAGTGGGAGAGCCGAAGGCGGCGACCGTCCTCGACGTCCTTGCTGCGCTGTTTCTCGCGCTTCTCGATGTCGCGCGTATCGCGGGGCGGCAGTTGGATGGACTTCTCCGCGGGAAGTCCCGCCTGCAGTTCCCGGCCACGCTCGAGCTCTGCGTCGAATTCGGCCCCGAAGAGCAGCGCGAGATTGGTGATCCACAGCCACAGCAGGAACACCACCGCACCGGCCAGCGAACCGTACGTCTTGTTGTAGCTGGCGAAGTTCGACACGTACACGGCGAACAGCGCCGACGCCCCGATCCAGACGACGATCGCAATGGCCGCGCCGGGGCTGATCCAGCGGAACTTCGGCTGGGACACGTTGGGCGTCACGTAGTACAGCACCGCCACGAGGACGCCGACGACGAGGAGCAGCACCGGCCACTTGGCGATGTCCCATGCCGTCACGGCCGCGTCACCCAGTCCGAGAACGTCCCCGACGGAGCGGGCGACCGGTCCGCTGATCACCAGCATCAAGCCGGACGCGCCGACAGCCACGAGGCAGAACGCAGTCACCACGAACATGAGCGGGCGAAGCTTCCAGATCGGCCGGCCCTCTTCGATCTCGTAGATGCGGTTCATCGCCCGGGCGAAGGCGCCCACATAGCCGGAGGCCGACCACAGCGCACCGAGGACACCGATGACCAACGCGATCCCGGCGGAGGGGGCCGCGACCAGTTGCTCGACGGGCTCCCGCAGCGTGTCCACGGCATTGGTGGGGCCGAGCTGCCCGACCATCTCCATCACCGCGTCCACCGTGCGCTGCCCCTGGCCGAAGACACCGAGTAGCGACACGATCACGAGCAGCGCCGGAAACAGCGCCAGAACGGCGTAGTAGGTGAGCGCTGCGGCGAGGTCCGTGCACTGGTCGGTGCCGAACTCGCGCGCCGTCTTGCGCAACACGTACATCCAGGAACGCTTGGTGAGGTCGTCCGGTGATTCCGGCTCGACCACCTCTTCTGCCGCACGCCCGGTCGGGCGCGCGGCTTGTCGGTCGTCGCGAGCTGTCATCTTCGGGAGTTACCCGGCGGCGCCGACAGGTAAACCGACCGGGGCTACGCCACGGCGGCGGAGACCGGCATCGTGCGAGGCGGCCCGCCGAAGATCAAGCGGCGCAGAGTGAACCGTTGCCGATCCGGATCGTATGGACGGTATGCCAGGTAGGCGCCGAGGTGGGTGAACCAGTGCAGGCGCAGGAGCCGGCGGTGCTGGGGCGTCATGGCGTCGTGCCGTTCGAGGGTTTTGATACCGGCCCGCAGATAGTCCGAGAACTCGCGGGGCGGGGTCAGTGCCCGGCGGGGTGAGAGATCCGCACACAGCTCCGACAGCTGGACGATCTCGACGCCGGCGTCGCAGATGCACAGCGCCAGGTCGGCATCCTCGTGGACGTCGGAATCGACGCTCGTCGCCGACTTCACTTGTTCCCAGGTGGTGCGGCGCAGAGCCATGTTGGCGCCGTGCAGATTCCGAATCCGTTGCTCGTTGCCGAGCACACCCTTCGACACGAGGCGACGCAGGTACCAACCTTTGAGCCCCCGGTACGGCGAGTCATACGAATTACTCAGCCCGGTCACGGCACCCACCGCCTGGGTGTCGGGTCGAGCGAAGTAGTCGAGAACAATCCGCGCCCACCCTTCGCCGACGCGGGTGTCTGCGTCGATGCGGCCGAGGATGTCGCCGGTGGCGGCGTCGAAGCCGGTGTTGCGGGCGTGCACCGCGCCGGGAGTGGCCTCACGGACCAACTTGACGACGGGGTGGGACGCGGCGATCCGCTCGACGATCTCGACGGTGCGGTCGGTGGAGTTGTTGTCGACGACCAGAACCTCGTGAAGATCGTCCTCGGACCGGAGCAGCGCCTCCAAGCATGCGCCGATGTAGTTCTCCTCGTTGAAGGTGGGCACGATGACCGACAGCGAATGTGCAGACGTCATACTTCCCGTATACCGGACCCAGGGAGGTCCCGCTTGGCAACAGACCTCTGGCTCGTGGCGCCACGTCAGAGCAGGCGGCCCAACGGACTGCGGTCGAGTTCGCGGCGCAGCGCGTCGACGTCGTCGCAGCAGTGATCGGCGCCCGCCTCGGTCAGTTCCCCGCGCGAGATCCCGCCGCTCAATACACCCACGGTGGGCACCCCCAGAGCCTGGCACGCACGCATGTCCCAGACACTGTCGCCCACGAAAACTGCTCTGCCGGATTCGGTTCCGGCACGTTCGAGGGCGATCTTCACGATGGTGGGGTCGGGCTTCGCCGTGTCGACGTCCTCTCCACTCGTGACCGCGTACAGCACGGATTCACTGTCGAGCAGCCGACGCAGGATGGCCAACTCGTCAGCCGGCGCGGACGTTGCCAACACCACTCGCAGGCCACTGTCGTGCAACTGCTCGAGGATCTCCCGCGCCCCCGGCAGCAGGCGCAACTGATCCGCCTCGTTCTTGTAGAAACGCGAGTGCAGTTCGTCCACACGATCGGCGGTGGCATCGTCGATACCGGGGCACAGGTCACGGATCAGGGTGGAGCCGTCCATGCCGATGGCGCGGTGGATCCGCCACGTGGGCACGGTCAGTCCCGCGTCCACGAATGCACGGTGCCACGCGTCCGCGTGAAGGTAGTTCGAGTCGACCAGGGTGCCGTCGATATCGAAGAGCACCGCAGCTGGCAGGTTGGACATCGGATTCGCACTCCTCAGTTCGATGTGTCGTGTTCGGCCGGGTCGACGGTCGACTCGGCCACAGCGAGGAACCGCTGCAGATCCTCCGGGTGGAGCCCCGGTTCCGCGCTCACCCCGTCCACCAGCAACCGCAGCTGCCGACGCAGAGACGGGACATGTTCGCGGCGACCGCATTCGGTGACGTGGTCGATCAGCATGCGCAGCACTCGGGCGAGCGCGACGGCGACGTGCAGCTGACGCGGACACGCCTGCCGTATCTGGTCGAAGGCGTGGTCGACGTACTCAGGCGGGGACAGCAACCACGGTCGCAGGAGCGTGCGGCCGTCCCGGCCCGACACCGCGACCGGCGGCATGTCCGTGACCAGAAGCGTCCGCAGCAGACTGCCCAGCCGCAGCACCACTTCTGTGGCAGTGGTCGGGTCGTTGATCGCCGCACTCAGAGCGCGTAGCGCGATGTCGACCAGTTGACGCAGCGCGAAGTCGACGTCCTGCTGCATGGTGCGGCTGTCGGCGATATCGACCGCAGACTCGAGCCGCCGCCGCACCCGGTCGTCTCGTCGCGGGATCGGCGACACGCGCAGCAGCACCTCGCCGCGGTGGATGTACGCGCCGGTCCGCGTCTCCAGTCGCACCACGGTTGCGGCGGGGACCGCGGCGAGGATCTGCTCGGTGGGTACCTGCGTGACCCATCCGTCGCGAACCGCTCGAACGATCAACTGCGGCTTTCCTTCCGGAATGTCCGGGACCGTCGCACCCGTGGTCTCCCTCTGGGCGGCGTGGGAGGCGGCGCCGATCACGCCGTCCGCCTCGGCGGCGATGGTGCGCACGACCTCGCCGACCTGCAGCCCCCGGGCGAGCCGCCCGAGGTACGCAATGATGAGCACGACGGTGCCCACCGTGAGGATCAGCGCTGTGGTCAGCGGAATCCGCGGTGCGGGATCGGTCGCGTTGCCGCTGATGTGCCGCAACGTGAGCACACAGAAGACGAACGTGGCCACCAACATTCCGATGACCGTCTGGCTCACCCGATCACGGATGAACGAACGCATCACGCGGGGCGAGAACTGACTGCTGGCCAGTTGGAGACTGACGACGGTCAGGGAGAAGACCACGCCGGCCGTGGTGATCGTTGCGCCCGCCACGGTGCTGAGCAACCATGTCGCGCCGTTGCTGTTCATCTGCACGCCCCATCCGACGGGGCCGTCGTCGTCCAGGGCGCGATCGAGATAGGCGGTGGCTTCCGCGAGCGCCACCCCCACCGCAACGAGCACCGTCGGCAGCGCGAACAGGCTTTCCCGAAAGCGGTACCCGGCGGCGGCCAGACGCAACTGCAGCAGCGGTCGCGTAGGCCTGTCCATGCCGTCCAAGGCTATCGGCAACGGGCCGTTGCCGCGCTGCACCGCGATTCGCACTCGCATCCGGAAACCGGACGTTCCTACCCTTCCGGATTTCTCGGCGTCGGCGCCCCGCGGGTCGGCCCGAGCCGATCGGAGCGAACATGGGCCCGCACTCCGTGCATCCCGAACAGGATGAGCAACTCGACCGCGCCGCCGTCGGCACTGCCCAGCCAGTGCGGCAGGGCGGTGTCGAATTCGGCCGCCTCGCCGGCCGGCAGCGTCACGTCCCGGTCGCCGACCACCAGCCTCAGGCGTCCGTCGAGGACGTAGAGCCACTCGAATCCTTCGTGCCGCTTCGGCGCGGGCACGGGCGGCGACGGCTGCGCCGGGATCATCATCTTGAAGGCCTGCACCCCACCGGGCCGTCGGGAGAGCGGGACGAACACCATCCCGGATCGGGTGATCGGTTTCAGATGGATCCGCGGGTCTCCCGTGCGCGGCGCGCCCACGAGATCGTCCAACGGCACGTCGTAGGTGCGGGCCAGAGGGAGCAGCAACTCCAGTGTGGCCCGGCGCTGCCCGCTCTCCAAGCGGGACAGGGTGCTCTCCGACACGCCGGTCTCCGCGGCGAGCTCGGCGAGCGTGATGGCGCGCTGACGCCGCAGCGCACGCAGCCGGGGCCCGACCGCGCCGAGTACGTCCTCCGTTACGGGGTCCATCCGATCAGGTTGCCAGAACCGCAAGTTCTCGTGCCGAACCGTCCAGTGCGCGGCCAGACTGGGCGACCGAGTCAGCGACGAAGGAGAGACCATGCCGACCTCACGCATCGCGCGACGCGCCGACACCCCGCCCCCTCACGCCGGGAACAGCGAGTCCGAGACCCTGCGCGCCTTCCTCGACTACCTTCGGGCGTCCGTGCTCACCAAGGTCGAGGGTGCGCCCGAACCGCAGGTCCGGACCGCCGCGGTGCCGTCGGGCACGAATCTGCTCGGTCTGCTGAACCACCTGACGTTCGTCGAACGCTCGGTCTTCCTTGGCGAACGAGTCACCAACTGGAAGAAGACGTTTCACGTGCCGCCCACCGCTGCCGTGGCCGACGTCGCCACCCGCTACCGCAATGCCACCCGGGAAGCGAACCTCGTCCTGGACGAATGCACCGACCTCGGGGCGCCGGTCCCGCGACCGACGCCCAACGACCACGCCCCGGGTGTCCGCTGGGCGTTGACCCACATGATCGAGGAGACCGGCCGGCACGCCGGTCACGTCGACATCCTCCGCGAACTGATCGACGGCGCGACCGGACGCTGAACCGAGGGCGGGCAGCCGGATCAGCCTGCGGCCAGGCCCGCTTTCGCGTAGCTGACGTCCTCGTCGGGCTGGGCGCCGCTGACGCCGATGCCGCCGACCACGTCACCGTCCACTACGAAGGGCAGGCCACCGGGCAGGGTCGTCAGGGACTGCGCGGCCTGGCTGTCGATCAGGTCGGCGAGCGCGGGATGTGCGTCGGCGAGCCCCGAGTAGGCGGTGGTGGGGATGCCGATCAGCGCGGACGTGGCGGCCTTGGCCCGCGCCACCCCGGCGGTGAACCACGCGGCGCCGTCGTCGCGGACCACCAGCAGGTCGTGGCCACGGGTGTCCACGACGGCGACACTCACCCGGTTGCCGCCCTCCCGGGCCGCCGCGATCGCCGCGTCCGCCGCGCGCCTCGCGGTCTCCAGATCGAGCCGTGCCTGCTTGCCTGTCATCGAACGTCCTCCCACTGTCGGTCCCGTCGAACCTCGATCAAACACGACAGCCGAGCGCGGGCAGGTCGACGCCCGCCAGGTCCGCCTGGATCTGCAGCGCCAGGTACTTGCTGTAATTGCGCACCAGCATGAAATTGCCGCCGTGGATCCAGAACCGGTCGTGGCCGGAGCGCCGCCACACCGAACGCAGCTCGCCCTCGTCGTCGAGCCCCCAGACCGGTCCGCAGGCGTCCGCGACCGCGTCACCGAGCACCCGGCGCGCGGTGTCGAGGATGCCGCGGAACCCGGTGGCGCACACGATGGTGTCGGCCGGGACGCGGGTGCCGTCCGACATCACCAGTCCGTCCGCGTCGAGCCGCTCGATCGTCCCGGAGACCAGCCCGATCCGACCGTCCACGATCATCGGCGAGGCACCCACGTCGATGTAGTAGCCGCCGTTGCGGGTGAGGAACAGCATCATCACGCCGGTCCCGTCCGGTCCGCCGTCGTGCGTGAAACCGCGGGCGGTGAGCCCGTCCAACATTTCGCGATCGTGCTCGGCGAGCATGCCCACACCCATCCGCAGTCCGGCGACGAACTGCGGATCCAGCCGGGCAGTGGCGGCGTCGAGCAGATCCGCGACCTCGGTGGGAATGTGCTCGGCGTACCTGCGGCGCGCCTGCCGCGCCAGCGCCTGCCCGCTGACCACGTGCGTGGGACCGCGCTGGACCAGCGTGACCTCGGCCCCGGCCTCCTGGAGGTCCTGGGCGATGTCGTGGCCGCTGTTGCCGGTACCGATCACGACCACCCGGGTACCACGTCGCGCCGGATCGGTTCGGTACGCGCTCGAATGCAGCAGTTCCCCGGCGAAATCGTCGGCACCGGGGAACGCGGGCATCACCGGTTCGGTGCCGCTGAGCCCGGTGGCCAGCACCACGTGCTGCGGGTGCAGGGTGCGCCGGGTCCCGTCGCGGTCCACGACGACGGTCCACCGCCGACGGTCCGGGTCGAATGTCGATTCCACGACCTCGGTGCTGTTCCAGACGTCGAGTTCCATCGCCCGGGAGTAGATCTCGAGCCAGTCCCCCATCTTGTCCTTGGGCGTGAACACCGGCCAGTTCGCCGGGAACGGCAGCAGCGGGAGGTGGTTCGACCAGACCGCGTCGTGCAGCACCAGCGAGTCGTACCGACTGCGCCAGTTGTCACCGACCCGATCGGACCGGTCGACCAGCAGCGTCCGCACCCCCAGCACGCCGAGCTGAGCAGCGAGGGCCAGACCCGAGTGTCCCGCGCCGATCACCAGAACGTCGGGATCGCCGTCACGGCAGTCGAGCTCACGCTCCCGGCGCGCCGACCAGTACTCGACCCGATCGGCGGGCATCTCGGTGCCCTCCGGCCGTCGGGTGCCGATCGCCGCCTCGCGCCCGGCCAGCGAGTCGAGCGCGGTGAGCAGGTTCCGGGCCCGCCACGCGCCGCCGTCGACCACCAGGCGCGCGACGCCACGCACGTGCCCGAGCCGGGTGTCGAAGCGGAACAACAGTTGGATCGAACCGGCACCGGCCGCGCCGGGGAGCAGGACCGGTGGCGCGGCCGGATCCAGCCGCTCGCCGGAGACCTGTTGTGCGCGGCCGACGTCGAGCACGGCACCGATCCTCTCGGCGCCGTGCAGGCTGCGCAGGTCGCCGGTGAAGGCCAGCAGGTCGCGCCACCACAGATCGGTGTGCAGAACCGCCTCGGCTCCCGTACCCGCACGGAGCAACTCCGCGAACCCGGTCAGCCATTGCTGCGCCACCGCTGCGACGGCGGCGTCGTCCACCTCCGGAGACTCCAATTGCATTGTCATCGAGACTCCTTCACTTTCAGCGGGTGGTGAATCCGGCGTCGACCTTGAGTTCGGTGCCGGTGACGTACCGCGCCTCCTCGGAGGCCAGGAACAGCACGGCATGAGAGACGTCCACCGGCTCCACCCACGGCACGGGGATCGCGTTGGCGCCCGCGAACAACGGGGCCACCTGTTCCTTGGAGGGGTGTTCGACGCCGGGCAGGAAGAGCCCGAAACAGCGGTCGTTGATGATCATGTCGGTGTCCGTCGCGCCCGGGTGGACGGTGTTGACCCGGATACGGTGCCCGCCGAGTTCGCCGACGAGGGTGCGCATCAGTCCGACGACGGCGTGCTTGCTGGCCCCGTAGGCGGCGGTACGAGCCGCACCCTTGAGCCCGGCGGTGGAACTGGTGATGACGATCGATCCGCCGTCACCCTGCTCGATCAGGTGCGGGATGGCGGCCTTGCACGTGTGCCAGACGCCCTTGAGGTTGACGTCGAGGACGTCGTCCCACTCGGCCTCGGTGATCCGGTGTGCGGGTTCGCCGCTGATGAAGATGCCGGCGTTCGCCACCACGACGTCGATGCGGCCCAGCTCCGCGACACCGCGGTCGACCACCGCGCGCACGGCGTCGAAATCGCGGACGTCGGCCTTCTCGGCGACGATCCGACGTCCGAGGGCCTCGACCCCGCGCACCGTCTCGGCAAGGTCCTCGGCGGTGGCGGGCGGATAGAGCGGGGTGACGGTGTCGATACCGTCCGCGATGTCGAGGGCGATGATGTCGGCGCCCTCCTCCGCCAGCCGGAGCGCGTGACTGCGCCCCTGCCCCCGGGCCGCACCGGTGACGAACGCGACCTTTCCGGCTACTCGTCCTGACATGACGCCCCTTCCACGAAACCGGCAATTCGGTCCGAAAAGTAACGTCGATCACATCGGGGCCTGCGGGAAGTTCCCGACCACCGGGACTTACCGTGTCCCGAATCACATGCGCTGTCGATCGGGTGAAGTTGACGGACTCAATCGATGCGTCAAGAACTCCGAATCACCCGCTCCTTCATCAGGTCTCGGGACGACAAGCGGAGGGCGCGGCAGCTAGCTTCATGTCGCAACCTGCCACGTTCCGGAACGGTCGACCGTTCGGTCTCGGCACTCGTTGCAGTCCAATCGCATTCGTCCAAGGGGTAATCACATGGGATCTCTGTCCGCGCTCGACCTGCTCGGCTTCGCCTTCGGCAGCTTCGTCGACCTCTTCGTCAGCGAGAACGGCTCGATGAGCGAGCTCAACCTGTTCGCGGCCCTGAGCTGACGCGCGCGACCGCCAACCGAAACAAAAGAAGCCTCCCACCTGCAAGCAGATGGGAGGCTCTTTGGCGGTGGCGGAGGGATTTGAACCCTCGGTACGGGGTTACCGTACACAGCATTTCGAGTGCTGCACCTTCGGCCGCTCGGACACGCCACCGCCGAGAACTGTACCGGAGTCAGCGTTCAGCAAGAAATCGGCTGGTCAGCACTACTTTCCGGTGAGTTTGTCCTTGACCGTCGAGGCGGCGTCCTTGACCTTTTCGCCCGCGTCCTTGACGGCGGACTGCACCTGATCGCCCTTGCCTTCGTTCTTCAGATCCTCGTCGTCGGTTGCCTTGCCGGCAGCCTCCTTGGCCTTGCCACCGAGGTCCTGAGCCTTGTTCTGGGCCTTGTCTCCGATTCCCACGAGTCACCTCCGTGAATCTGTGAATGACCATGCGGTCCCGGTGCCACACGAGCACCTACCTCCACGACACCACGATCTGCGCAATCGTGCCGGGGAACTTCGTCCGCCGAACGCCGAAAAACAGCCATTACACCTGGTCAGGACATCAACGCTGGCCCTGAAAGAAACTTTCGAGAATGCCCGCACACTCGCCCTCGAGCACCCCGCCGCGCACCTGGGGGCGATGGGTGAGTCGGCGGTCGCGCACCACGTCCCACAGCGAACCGACCGCGCCGGTCTTGGGTTCCCATGCCCCGAACACCACCCGCTCGACGCGGGCGAGCACCAGCGCACCCGCGCACATGGTGCACGGCTCCAACGTCACCGCCAGGGTCGCGCCCTCGAGACGCCAGCCGTCGCCGTGCACGCGGGCCGCCGCGCGCAGGGCCAGGATCTCGGCGTGCGCCGTCGGGTCGCCCGTGGCTTCCCGCGCGTTCGCGGCACGCGCGAGTTCGACGCCGTCCGCGTCGAACACCACGGCGCCCACCGGAACGTCGACATCCGAGGCCGCGGCCGCCGCGGACAGGGCGGCGCGGATCATCCGCTCGTCGTCTTGCAGGGTCACGCCGGACGCCGGGCGGTCAGCGGGGAAGCTTGTCGAGCGCCGCCGACAACTCCGACTCGAAACCGCAGCGCTGCGCGATCATCGTCAGCTGCTCGTCCGGGTACAGGTCGGTCTCGGCGAGAATCACACCGAGCACCGCGTCGGGCAGGCCCAGGTCGGAGAGCAGGCCGAGGTCGCCCTCCTCCCACGGCTCGACGTCGTCGAGCTCGTCCGGGTCGATGTCCGGGATCTCGACGTTGAGGGCGTCGAGGACATCGGCCGCGACGTCGTAGTCGATGGCCGCCGTCGCGTCGGAGATGAGCAGCCGAGTGCCCGCGGGCGCGGGCCGGACGATGACGAAGAACTCCTCGTCGACGTCGAGCAGACCGAACACGGCACCGGAGCTGCGAAGCTCGAGCAGTTCCTTCTCCGCGACCCGCAGACTGGTGAGCGCATCGCCCGTCAAAGGGGTGCACTTCCAGCGGCCTTCCTCACGGACGACGGCGATACCGAAGCCGTCCAGATCCTCCATCGAGCCTGCGGAGGCGCTGTTGTTGTTCGCGCGCTGTGCACCCATGCGCGCAACGGTAGCCCGCGCGGTGCCGGTAACAGAAGTCCAGCGACGAATGTGCCAACCTGATGTGGTGTCTGATGCCGTCTCCGCACCGCCCGTCTGCATTCTCGGCCTGGGTTTGATCGGTGGATCGCTGCTCCGCGCGGCCGTCGCCGCCGGCCGCGACGGCTGGGGATGGAACCGGTCCGCACCCACCGTCGGCGCCGCACGCGCCGACGGGTTCGACGCCGACACCGACCTGACCGCGGTGCTGCGCCGAGCCCGGGCCGCGCGCGCCCTGATCGTGGTCGCGGTGCCGATGCCGGCCGTCGACGCGACGCTCGCGGCCATCGCCGAGCACGCCCCCGACTGTCCGGTCACCGACGTCGTCAGCGTCAAGGCCGAGGTGGCCGCGGCGGTCGCCCGGCACGGTCTGCAGGACCGGTTCGTCGGCGGGCATCCGATGGCCGGAACCAGCGAGTCCGGGTGGGAGGCCGGCGACGCCGAACTGTTCCGCGACGCGGTGTGGGTGGTGAGCGCCGACGACGGGGTGGACCCGCAGGTGTGGTCGCAGGTGGTGCGGCTGGCGCTGGACTGCGGGTCGGTGGTGGTGCCCGCCGAGTCCGTCGAGCACGACGCCGCCGCCGCACGGATCTCGCACCTGCCGCACGTGCTGGCCGAGGCGCTCGCGCTGTCCGGCGCGGCCGGCGGCGATCTGGCGCTGGGACTGGCCGCCGGGTCGTTCCGCGACGGCACCCGCGTGGCCGGCAGCGCGCCGGCCCTGGTGCGGGCGATGTGCGAGGGCAACCGGGACGCGCTGCTGAACGCGCTGGACGAGACGCTGGACGTCCTCACCCGGGCGCGCGCCGAACTGGCCGATCACGGCACCCTGGCGGGGCTCGTCGGGCCCGGCTTCGAGGCCCGTCGCCGCTACGAGGACCGCGAACGCTGGACGATCACCGGCATCGAACCCGGGTCCGAGAACTGGCGCGAGCGACTGCGCGACGCCGGACGCCGCGGCGGGATGTTGCGGCCGTGAGCATGCCGACGCTGCGGGACGTCGCCCAGTTGCTCGCCAAGAACGAGATGTCCGCCACCGAACACGTCCGCGCGACGCTCGACGCCCTCGACGGGCTGCTCGGCACGCCGTGGGAGAACCTTGTCGCGGCCCGCAACGACGACGCCGCGCTCGCCGCCGCGACGCGGGCGGACGAGGCGATCGCCGCCGGCGACTGGATCGGCCCGCTGCACGGCATCGCGGTGGCCGTGAAGGACAACATCGACGTCGCCGGGATGCCCACGCGCTGCGGTAGCGCGGTACTCGCCGACGCCCCGCCGGCCGCGAACGACGCCCGGATCGTCGCGCGCCTGCGGGAAGCCGGCGCGATCGTCGTCGCCAAGACGCACCTGCACGAGTTCGCGTACGGCCCGACGGGCGCGATCAACGCCTCCGGTCCGGCCGCACACCCGCACGACCCGAACCTCGTCCCGGGCGGCTCGTCGTCGGGGTCGGCGGCACTGGTCGCCAAGGGCGTCGTCCCAATCGCGATCGGCACCGACACCGGCTGCAGCACAAGAACTCCCGCGTCGCTGTGCGGCATCGTCGGGATGAAGCCGAGCTTCGACGCGCTCCCCACGTCGGGGGCGTTCCCGCTGTCGACGACGTTCGACCACATCGGTCTACTGGCCGCCGACGTGCTGGACGTCTCGCTCGCGTGGGGTGCACTGCCCGGCATCGCGCACGTGCGTACCCCGGTCGCCGGTTTGCGGGTGGGCCGGCTGCGCGGCGCCAACTGGGACGTGGCGGATCCGGCGATCGCGGCCGCCGTCGACGCCGCCTGCCGGGCGCTGGTGGACGCGGGCGCCGAGGTACTGGACGTCGAACTGCCCGAGACCGAGCAGTTCCTCGCGGCGTACCCGATCATCACGGGTTCGGAGGCGTACGAGACGCACCGGCAGTGGTTCGAGCACGCACCCGAGCGGTATCAACCGGCCACCGCCGCGCTGCTTGACGCACAGAAGGATCGCCCCGCCGTCGAGTACCTGCACGCCGCCCGCACCATCGAACGCCTTCGCCGCCAAGCGCTTTCCCGGCTTCGCGGCGAGCTGGGGCTGGACGCACTGGTCACCGCGACCACCCCTCTGCGTGCGGTCTCCCAGGAGCAGGCGCTCTCGGCGGATCCGGCGGTGGCCCGAACCCCGTTGCTGCGCATGTGCATCCCGTTCAACGCGCTCGGCATTCCGGCCATCTCGGTACCGGCACCGGGGGTGGAGGGCGATCCGATCGGGATCCAGGTGATCGGGCTGCCGACCACGGCCGGCGGGCACGGGTCGCACCCCGCGGAGTCCGCGGCCCTGGCCTGCGCGCTCGCGGTGGGCTGACCTCTCGCCCGTCAGGCGGATCACACCCCCTTTGCAGGGTTCACACACGCTCTCGGCAGCGAACACATGTGTGAACCGGGGAACCCGTGTGTGATTCCGACGGAAAGCGACTGTGCCGCGGCGGGGTGACCCGTCAGATCCGTTCGGCCAGTCCCGGGTAGTCGAGCACGAAACCGTCCGCGTCGACCTTGATGGACGACGACGACACCGGCGAGAGCACATGGATGCCGTCGGCGCCGCTGCTGTAGGTGAGCGAGGCCTCCTGCACCGCGAGGTCGGGCAGATTGACGTACACGACGGGGACCTGGATGTCCTCGGACTCGTGCTGCAGGCCGAAGCGGCGGATGGGCAGGGTGTTGAAGAACGGGCTCAGCACGACGTCGACGTCCTTGGCTCCGGCGAATCCGGACCGCAGGTGCGTGGTGCCGGTCTCGACCATCCAGACGCCCTCCTCGTCGCGGCTGATCGACATGTGCCGCTCCCCCGCGGCGAGGGCGGTGTGCAGCGACAGTCGGCGGGTGACCCCGTTCTCGTCGGTCACCAGGTCGTAGGACGCGCTGAACGCGGGATGTTCGGGGCACGCGCCACCGACGATGCGGCCCGTGGCCTTGATCCGGTTCCCGCTCATCTGCACGCGCACGGACTCCATGCGGGGCGCGGAGTGGGCACGCCACGTCAGAACGGCAGGCCAGTGCGACGCAGGACTCGGATTGCTCACGGCTTCTACGTTAGGCGACGACGGCCGTCCAGGCGGGGACGGCGGGTGAGATTGGTTCGCCCGCGTCGTCATTCGGACAATTCGACCTGTTCGCGTTCGAGGACCGAGATGCGGCGCGAGAACACCACCAGCGCGCTCAGGCCCACCGCGACGTTGATGAGCGCGCCGAACTCCTCGGCGACGAAGTTGAAGATCTCCGTCAGCAGGATCGTCACGAGCGCCGCGATCCGGAGCATCCGCACCGGCCAGATCCGGCCGCCGCGCAGTCGGGCAATCGCGACCCAGCACAGCACGAACGCGACGGTCGACCCGCACATCTGACCGATCGTGGTGATGTCGGTGCCGGTACCGCCCTCGAGATCCTCGGCGAGCGTGACGATCGCATTGACCACGCCGGCCGTGGAGAACAGGGCGAGAGCGACCGCCGCAACCCACACCGCGCGCGGGCCGTCGAACACTCGGGAGAGGTGCACGCGCAGCCACGTTCCGGTGGCGTCGAGCCGCCCGTTGCGGCGCGGCGCGCACCGCGACAGCAGGTCCTCGACGCCCGCGATCGCGCCCGGGTCGACGCCCGCCGCCGCAGCCCGCCGCAACTGCCGCCGCGCCCGCGCGAGACGCTCCGGGGTGAGGCCGTGGATCAGGCCGTCCGCTGCGGTGCCGGCGGCATTGGCGAGGTCTTCCGCCGCGGACTGCGTGCGGTTGTCGTGGATCCAGCGGTTGACCAACAGCAGCGCCACGACGACGACGTACATGATCGCGACGGAGGGCTGGAAGAAGTAGTCGTTGGTCTGGGTGACGAATTTGCCGACCTCGTCGAGGAACAGCCCGAAACCGATGCCGCCGGCCACCACCGCGACCATCCGCGGCAGCGCGCCCAGGAACGAGAAGACCACCACGAGCGCGACGACCATGCCGAGGCCGCCCCACAGCGCGTGCGCGATGTGCAGCGTGGAACCACCGATCTGGGGGTACCCCGTCGCGTGCAGGTAGGCGCGTGTGACGAGGATCGTGAGGATCCCGATGACGACGAACGCCTCGACCAACGCACCGGCCTGGGCATCACGCAACAGTCTCGGATTCCGAACCCTGGACGCCCGTTCGGGTGGCGTGCTGATTGTCGCCATGCGGCGCAAACCCTTTCGGTCGTCGTCGACGGCCGGCGCCGGCGACGGGGTACGAAGACTCTTTACATTCCCTCACGGTGGCCGCAAGGTTGAGGGTGAGTCCACCGAGAGTGCGGACGAGTCCGAACCAGATAGCTGTGTGCAGAGATTTGGAGGATAGGACATGACCGAAGGTTGGGGACGCATGGACAGTCCCTTCGACGACATTTTCGCGAGGTTCTTCGGATCGGGACTGTCGTCCCAGCCCCCGGTGCAGCGCGTCGATCTCGGGCGGTTGCTCAACGACGACGCCCGGCGCCTCATCGCCACCGCGCGCGACGCGGCGAGCGAATGGGGGAACAGTGAGATCACCCCCGAGCACCTGCTGTACGCGGCGGCGCAGAACGATCCGACGCGTGGCGTGCTCAGCAGCATCAATCTGGACCCGGACGAGTTGGCGTCGAAGATGGCCGCGCACCTGGACAAGCACGGCACGCCGAAGACGACACCCGGTGCACCCAGCCTCAGTCCGGCGGCCAAGCTCGCACTCCGGACGGCGCAGCAGCAGGCCAGCGAATCCGGCAGCAGCTACATCGGCCCCGAGCACATCCTGATCGGCATCGCCGCGAACTCCGAGAGCCCCGCCGGCAAGGCGCTGCTCGGCGCCACCATCGAAGGCGAGAAGTCGTCGGCGCCGCCGAGTTCCACGCCGACGCTCGACGAGTACGGCCGCGACCTCACCGCCGAGGCCCGCGCCGGCAACGTCGACCCCGTGGTGGGGCGCGCCAAGGAGGTGGAGCAGACCATCGAGATCCTGTCCCGCCGCCGCAAGAACAATCCGGTCCTCATCGGCGATCCCGGTGTCGGCAAGACCGCGATCGTGGAAGGTCTCGCGCAGCGCATCGTCAACGGCGACGTGCCGTCGACGCTCACCGACCGACGCGTCGTGGCGCTCGACGTCGGCTCGCTCGTCGCGGGCACCAAGTACCGCGGTGAATTCGAGGAGCGGTTGACGAAGATTCTCGACGAGGTCAAGGCGCACTCGGATGAACTGGTGCTGTTCATCGACGAGCTGCACACCATCGTCGGCGCCGGAGCGGGCGGCGAGGGTGCGATGGATGCCGGCAATCTACTCAAGCCGGCGCTGGCCCGCGGTGAGCTGCACGCCATCGGCGCCACCACCATCGACGAGTACCGCAAACACATCGAGAAGGACGCCGCGCTCGAACGCCGTTTCCAGCCGGTGCTGGTCGCGGAGCCGTCGGTGGACGACACCATCGAGATCCTGCGCGGTCTCGTCGACAGCTACGAGGCGCACCACCAGGTGCACTACACCGACGAGGCGCTCGTCGCGGCGGCCGAACTGTCCGACCGCTACATCACCGACCGGTTCATGCCCGACAAGGCAATCGACCTCGTCGACCAGGCCGGGGCCCGCGTGCGGCTGCGCACCCGCACACCCGACGTCGACACCCGTGCCGCGGAGGAGGAGATCGCCCGGCTCAAGCGGGAGAAGGACTCCGCCGTCGGGCAGGAGGACTACGAGCGCGCCAACGCCCTCAAGCGGCAGATCACCGAGGCCGAGGAACGCCTGGGCGAGACGGCGGAGGAGACCACCCCGGAGGTGACCGTCGAGGACATCGCGCACGTCGTGTCGCGGCAGACCGGAATCCCGGTGGCAGACCTGACGTCGGAGGAACGCGAGCGGCTCATGAAGCTCGAGGACGTCCTGCACGCCCGGGTGATCGGGCAGAACGAGGCCGTCACCGCGGTGGCGGAGGCGGTACGCCGGTCCCGGGCCGGGCTGTCCGACCCGAACCGTCCCATCGGCTCGTTCCTGTTCCTCGGACCCACCGGTGTCGGCAAGACCGAGACCGCGAAAGCGTTGGCGGAGGCCGTGTTCGGCGACGAGGGCCGGATGATCCGATTCGACATGAGCGAGTTCCAGGAGAAGCACACCGTCTCCCGCCTCGTCGGCGCCCCGCCCGGATACGTCGGCTACGAGGAGGCCGGTCAGCTCACCGACAAGGTGCGGCGGCAGCCGTATTCGGTGGTGCTGTTCGACGAGGTCGAGAAGGCCCATCCGGACGTGTTCAACGTGCTGCTGCAGCTGCTCGACGACGGCCGCGTCACCGACGCGCAGGGCCGCACCGTCGACTTCAAGAACACCATCGTGATCCTCACCAGCAACATCGGCTCCGATCTGATCCTCGGCGCGAAGGGTGAGGACGTCGAAGACCTGGTGCCGACGCTGATGGAGCGGCTGCGGGCGCACTTCCGGCCCGAGTTCCTCAACCGGATCGACGAGACCATCGTCTTCCACCGCCTCGACCAGACCGAGCTGCGGCAGATCATCGAGCTCATCCTCGACGGCACCCGACGCCAGCTGCACGCGCAGAACGTCGAACTCGACATCACCGAGGAGGCCGTCGACTGGCTGGCCGACAAGGGCTACCAGCCGGAGTTCGGCGCCCGGCCACTACGGCGGACCATCCAGAAGGAGCTCGACAACCGGCTCGCCGGGCTGCTGCTGTCCGGCGAACTCGAACCGGAGGACATCGTGAGGGTGTCCGCGAACGGCGGCCTCGAACTCGGCGTCGTGCATCCCGGCAAGGGTGAGGGCTCGTTGCCGACCGAACCGGAGAAGGCGTCGTCGGACACCTGATCTCCCGCTCGTGCACGGCGCTCGGCCGGATCATCCGGCCGAGCGCCGTGCTGTAGGAACTCCTCGCACCGCGTCAGCATGACCGGTTTGGACTCTTGACGAGTTCCGGTACCTGCCGACTCGTGCATCCCACTCTTGCGGCTTCCGCGATCCCGAAAGGATCGCAGAGTGCCCCGCTTCCCTCATCACGCGTTCGCTTGTTCACCTGTGCTGCCCTTTTCGTCTGCACACCGCCGCTCCCCACTCAGATCGCCCATTCGAAAGTGGGGAGGTCACCTTCCGTGCACTTCGTTGCGCGAGCGCGCGAGCCGAGATCGACCTCCAACGGCGGGTGTTGTCGCTGCAGGGTGCAGGGATCGAGCGCGGCCGATGCTCACATCCAGGCCGCGTTTTCGCATTTGTCAGTGGCGTCTGCTTATATCTGAGCAGATACTTCGGAGCATTCACCTCGAAAAGGACAGCCTCAGGGTGGATGCCCTATTAAGTTGAACTGAATCCCTCTGCGCGCAGGCGACTTCGCCGTGCGACAGAAACATGACACCGATGGAGAACCCGAGTATGAACATGCCTCCGCCTGGATATGCCCCCTACCCGGCGATGCCCGAGCAGCCGATGAAGCAGAAGAACACCATAGGTTTGATTGCTGTCATCACGGCGGCGGCCGGCTTCGTCTTCGCGTGCATTCCTGGCGCCCTCATCGTGGGGTGGGTCCTGCTCCCAATCGCTTTCATCCTCGGCATCGTGGGGCTATGCCAATCCGGCAAAGTCAAAGGCACAAGCATTGCTGCGGTTATCGTCGCGGTCGTTGGCACCATTGTCGGTTTCATCGTCTTCTTCGCCGTGGTCACAGATGCTGTCGACGACGCATTCAGTGAATCAGATCTGTCGGCAGTCGAACCCAACTCCGGCGGTGGGTCCGTGACAAGCGGCAACAACGAAGGCGCCATGGGCAGCCGGGAGAACCCCCTTCCGATCGGCGCGATGGTCGTCAACAACGATTGGAACATCGTCCTCGGCACTCCCCGCGAGGCCGGCAGTGAGGTCAGCGCCGAAAACCAGTTCAACGACGCTCCGAAGCCAGGAATGGAATTCTGGATCGTGCCGGTCACGGCGACATATACCGGTGATGACACTGGGACCGCATGGGTCGATCTGACAATCAAGTTCGTCGGCTCGGATAACAAGGCGTACAGCGACAGGTGCGGCGTGATCCCCGATAATCTCAACGATGTGGACGAGGTCTATCCCGGCGGTGTCGCGGAGGGGAACACCTGCGTCGCTGTTCCTGCCGGAGCCGACGGACTGTGGTCGGTATCTGCAGGTTTCACGGGTAAGCCCAGCTTCTTCACCGCCCGCTAATCCTGCGCTCCGCATTCGACTGTGTTCGGCCCGAAGCCACGTCAGGCTTCGGGCCGAGCCTGTTTGCTGCGTGGCACCGGGAGATGCTCGAGCTCCCACTCAGCGATCACTCTGGCGTCGTGGGCCAGCTGATGCCGGCCGAGATGATGTCGCAATCCGCGATAGCGGCTAGCCCGTCAGGCGCTCGTGTTGTAGGCGGTCCGGGCAGCCTTGACGAGCTCACGTACCGCGCCGGTCGTGTGATCGATGTTCAGCGGCGGCGCCCACCGCCCGATGACGGCGGGCTCGACGGCTCGCGCGGTGGCGTGCTCACACCAGGTCAAGCGCAGGTGTGCGCGCATCCAGTCGGTGAGCCGCTCCTCGTCCTCGGCGATCAGCACGACACGATCGGTGCGCTCGGTGCGATACCCCTGTTCAGTCAGCAGTAGCCCGGCGACTGTCCGGCGCAGGGTCGAACTTCCACTGCGCCGCATATGGTTACTGATGATGCGGCGCCGGAGGTTCGAAGCGAGCCCGACATAAAGCAGGCGTAGATTCCGCTCGCGTGAGTGAGCGGGACCAGGCAGGCTCGGTAGGACGGTGGGGGCCGCCCACCACGCGTACAGCCCCGAGGTTGAAGGCAGCTCGGTCAGGTCGTCGAGTGTTTGGGTGGCAGCACTCAACGCAGTGATCGCCGCCGCCGCGCCGAGTGAGTCAGAGACGGTCGTCATGTGCGGGTCTTTCGTTCGATCGGAGCCGACACTCGAGTCCGGTGCGGCCTTCATCATGGCGGTCCCGGCCGGTGCCTGTCGGGGAATCGCCCAGCAACCTCACAGGTACCGCATTCCGAAGCCGGCGCGTTCACCGATGCCGAAAGGCGGTCATTGTGCGGGCGACGACCGAGTCGTGCCAGAGGGTGACAATGCGCCGCATCACGGTCGGCGAGCCTGCCTTCATCCCATCATCACCCCGTCCACCACGGCAGCGCTGCTACAGAGAGTGTGACGCGGCAACGCCGGAGGACTCGAGTAACGTGCTCCTGTATCTGTGCGTGAGGAAGGGTGCTGTGACGTCGACGGGGAACATGGTGGGGCTGTTCGCCGGCATCGGCGGGGTGGAGTTGGGCCTGCGCAGTCACGGCTGGGAAACCGAGCTGCTGTGCGAGATCGACCCGGGCGCCCAGCAGGTTCTGCGTACCCGGTTCGCGGACGTCGAGTTGCACGGTGACGTCACCCGGCTGCGCTCGCTGCCGCAGCGCACGGAATTGGTCGCCGCGGGTTTCCCGTGCCAGGACCTGTCCCAGGCCGGCAGGACGGCCGGCATCACCGGCGCCCGCTCCGGCCTGGTCGACGAGGTGTTCCGTCTGGTCAAGCGCAAGAAAGGGCCGCGCTGGCTGCTGATCGAGAACGTCCCGTTCATGCTCAACCTCTCCCGCGGTGCCGCGATGCGGCACATCACCGACGCGCTCGAGGACCTCGGCTACACGTGGGCGTACCGGGTGGTGGATGCCCGGGCGTTCGGGCTGCCGCAGCGCCGCCAGCGGGTGCTGATGTTGGCCTCGCGGACCGACGACCCCCGCGAGGTGCTGTTCGGGCAGGATGCGGGCCTGCCCGACGAGGGCGACCCGTCGCAGTTCCCGTGCGGCTTCTACTGGACCGAGGGCATCCGCGGGCTCGGCTGGGCCGTCAACGCGGTGCCCACGCTCAAGGGCGGGTCGACGGTGGGGATCGCCTCTCCCCCGGCGGTACGGCTGCCGTCGGGTGAGATCGTGACGCCCGGCCTGATCGACGCCGAACGCCTGCAGGGCTTCGACCCCGACTGGACGGCCCCGGCCACCGAACTGAAGGGCATCCGCAACGGGCACCGCTGGCGCCTGGTCGGCAACGCGGTGAGCGTGCGGATGGCCGAGTGGGTGGGCGGACGCCTCGTCGACCGCATCGCGTACAGCCCGGACCACGAGACCCCGCTGAAGCCGGGCGACGCGTGGCCCAGCGCGGCGTGGGGCCGCAACCGGCAGGCGTTCCGGGTGCACGAGTCGCACTGGCCGGTGCAGGAACCGTACGAGGACCTCAGCGGTTTCCTCGAGCACTCGCAGCTGCTGTCCGCGCGCGCGACGGCCGGGTTCCTCAAGCGCGCCCGCACCGGCAGCCTGCGGTTCGTGCCCGGTTTCCTCGACGACGTCGAGAGCCACCTCGACCGGATGGGCGGCTACCCCGAAGCGGTTGCCTGATCGCGGTGCGAGGATGGTGTCGATGCCCTCGACCGATCCCCTGACCAGCGCCCGGATGCGGGCGCAACGCCGCCGCGACACCGCGCCGGAGGTGGCACTGCGCCGCGAACTGCACCGCCGCGGGGCCCGGTTCTTCGTCGATCGGGCACCGCTACGCGGGTTGCGACGGCGCGCCGACCTGGTGTTCCCCCGCCGCCGCGTCGCGGTCTACGTCGACGGTTGCTTCTGGCACAGTTGCCCACAGCACGCCACCTCCCCGAAGAACAACGCGCAATGGTGGGCGGACAAGTTGGCCGCCAACGTCGTTCGCGATCGCGACACCGACACCCGGCTCGCGGACGCGGGCTGGACGGTGGTGCGGATCTGGGAACACGAGGACCCGACGGAAGCGGCGGATCGGGTGCAGGCGGCACTGCGGGCCGCGTGATCGGTCGGTCTCGAATCGGCCGCGAAACCGGTGTGGACGCCGCGAGTTTCCTAGGCTCGTCGACATGAGGATCCTCGTCGCCGGCGCCGGGGGCGTCGTCGGACTGCCACTGACCCGGGAACTGATCGCGCAGGGCCACGCCGTGATCGGCACCTCGCGCAATCCGGACTCCCGTCCCGAACTGCACGACGCCGGTGCCACCGTCGTCCGGATGGACGCCTTCGACCTCGCGTCGGTGGAGCACGCGATCGCCGAGGCGCGCCCCGACGCGGTGATCCATCAGCTCACCGACCTCTCCGCCGTCGACCTCGAGGCCAACGCCGAACTGCGCATCGTCGGCACCCGCAACCTCGTCGACGCGATGCGCCGATACGGCGTGCAACGCCTGATCACCCAGAGCATCGCGTGGCTCTACGCCGACGGCGACGGCCTGGCCGACGAGACGGTGCCGCTGCGCGAGGCCACCGGACCCAGCGCGCGCACCATCGAGGGCGTGGTCGCGATGGAGCACACGGCCAGGGAGATCCCGGACCACGTGATCCTGCGCTACGGCAAGCTGTACGGCCCCGGCACGTGGTACTCCCCGGACGGCGATTTCGGCCGTGCCGCCCGGGACGGGGTGTTCAGCGGCAACGGAATCGAGAGCTTCCTGCACATCGCCGACACCGTCGCTCCCACCGTCGCCGCACTCGGCTGGCCCGCAGGCATCGTCAACGTCGTCGACGACGAACCGGCCGGTCCGGACCAGTGGCTGCCGGTGTTCTGCCGCTGGGTGGGCGGACAGACCCCGACCGGGCTGAGCCCGGGGGCGGGCCGCGGCGCGTCGAACGTCAAGGCGCGCAACCTCGGCTGGGTGCCGAAGTATCCGTCGTGGCGGATGGGGATGTCGGGCTGACGCGGGCTGCGGGCGACCGTCGGCGGTCATCCGAGCGAGCGCAGGTAGACGAGCGTGGCCTGCACTCGCCGATCGCCGTCCTCCAACGGCAGTTTGGAGAAGATGGATCCGATGTGCTTGCGCACCGCCGCCTCGGACACCGTCAGCCGCTGCGCGATGCCGGTGTTGGTGTGCCCCTCGGCGACCAGCGCGAGGACCTCCCGCTCGCGCGGGGTGAGTGCCGCGAGTGGACCCCGACTCCTGGTCGCCTTCACGAGTGCCCGCACGACGTCCGGATCGATGATCGCCTCGCCGCGCGCCACCCGGGCCACCGCGTCGAGGAACTGGCGGACGTGACCGACACGCTCCTTGAGGAGGTACCCGACACCGCCCTCCGCGTCGTCGTCGAGAAGCTCGTCCAGATACGCCACCGAGACGTACTGGGACAGCACGACGATGGGCAGTGCGGGCTCCCGCTTCCGGATCGCGGCGGCCGCCCGCAACCCGTCGTCCGTGTTGGTCGGCGGCATCCGGACATCGGTGACGACGAGGTCCGGCCGGTACGCCTCCCACGCGTGCAGGAGCGTCGGGGCGTCCCCCACGGCGGCGCACACGTCGTGTCCGGCGGAGGCGAGCACGCTCTCCACGCCCGCTCTGAGCAGCGGGCTGTCCTCGGCGAGCACGATCCGCAGCGGCCGTTCCGTCGATGTCACACCGGGCACTCCATCCGGATCGTCGTCGGTCCCCCGACGGGGCTTGTCACGGTGAGGGTTCCGTCGACGGCGCCGACGCGACCACGCAGCCTGTCGAGACCGCGCCCGGCCGCGAGCTGTGCGCCCCCGACGCCGTCGTCGGCGACGGTCAACACCCACGTGCCGCCGACGCGGCCTCCGCGGACCGTGACGTGCCGCGCCCGAGCGTGCCGAACCGCGTTCGTCAGGGCCTCGGACACCAGCACGTACGACATGTGCTCGACGGGCGCGGGCAGCCGCCGATCGGACAGCCCGTCGAGTCGGACGTCGACGTCCAGCGGGACGTCCGCGACCAGATCCGCGAGCGCGGGAGCGAGCCCCCGCTCGATCAGCGCCCGCGGGGAGTACCCGAGCAGTACGGCGCGCAGTTCGGCGAGCGTCTCGTCCACCTGACGATGCGCGTCGGCGGCGAGCCGGCCGGCGGGCCCGTCCGCGTCGGCGGCCTCCGCCAACCCGAGGCTCATCGACAGCGCGACCAACCGGTGCTGGACCCGGTCGTGCAGTTCCGATTCGAGCAACGCCCGCTCGGATCCCTCCGCGTCGAGCAGCGCCGATCGCGTCGTCTCCAGTCGGGCGGCCTCGAGACGCCACGGGTCGGCATCGAACCCGAGCAGCAGTCGGGCCAGTTGCGCCTCCGCAGCCGCCCAACCACCGGCGACCACCGCCAGGAGGGCGAGAACCACCACGCCGCACAACGCCAGTCCCCAAGCACCCGAGACGGTTTCGACGGTCCATGCGCCGAGGTCGAAGCGGTCGTCCCGCACGACGAGAGGTGCCGCGAGGAGCACCCCGACGATCACGACGGCGAACACCGCCAGGAGAGCGGCGACACCGCCGGAGACCGCCGCCGCCAGCACATAGGCCACGTGCCGCACGGTCGGCACCCGCTGCTCGTCGGCGGAGGTCCGCACCTCCGCGTCCGCACGTTCCGCGACCGACGGGTCGATCAACCGCAGCCGCGCGCAGTGCGCTCGCAGCATCGGCTCCCACAACGCCGTGCGCAGTCGCCGCGTGAGCCCCATCAGCAGAACCGGGACGATGCCGATCACAGTGGCGCACGAGAGGATGCCCGCGACGACGAGGCACGCGAGCGACCGCCACGGCCACCGGGTACCGAGGTAGCGCGGGCCGGTGCGCAGGGCCGCCCCGACACTGTCCGTCACTGCTCCACCCCCGCCTTCCGACGCTCACGCATGATCGACGCTGCCACGATGCAGAGAACGACCGGTACGTACGCAGCGCACATCAGGAGGGTAGCGGCACTCGCGTGACCACCCGAGCCCACGAAACGCTCGAGGCCGACGGCCACCACCAGGTTGCTGCCGCCGTGCAGGATCGCGGGCGGCCACACCGATCGGCTCCGGCTCCACAGCCAACCGATCACGAATTCCAGGAGCACCGACAGCGGCAGCCACAACAGCATCGCGACGACGGCGTCGCTCGCGGTGCCGCCGGACCCGAAGTACCCCACCCAGGGCAGCGGCCAGTGCCATACCCCCCAGATCAGGCCGGTCGCGAACGTCGTCGCGACCGGCCGGCCCGGCACCAACCGGTCACGCAGGTAGGCGGTCCAACCGAACTCTTCGCCCCAGAAGATCGGCGCAGCCACCACCGGCACCACCAGCGCGAACCCCACGAACAGCAGATCGTCCCGCCCGAACTGCCACGCGGCGACGTCCCACACCCCAGTGGCCGCCGCCAACGCCGACGCGGTCGCGAGGATCCCGATCGGCAGCAGCGCGGCGATCACGTAGGAGGTCCAGGCAGCGGACAGACGTGGCCTCAGCCCCGCGTCCGCGAACCCTTCACGGGTGATCCAGCGGCGCGTGACGATCGCGGCGAGCGCGGGCACGAATGCCGCGGTGAGCAGTTGGACGATCGGGTCGTCGAGGGAGTATCCGGCCGCCCAGACGATCGCCCACGGAATCCAGGACGCCCCGAAGGCGAGGGCGAGGAACCAGCCGACTCCGCGCCTGCGCACGCAACGGTCACGGTCGGTTACCGATGTCGGAACGGGCGGTGCAGTTGTCATGCCTCCACTTCACGGCGTGCAGCCGCGAATCTCTGTAGCCCACAGGACCGTCTCGGGGTGGCGTGTGCGCTACCCCGGGACGGGCACCGAGAGACGATGTGGCGCGATCGAAATAGCTCAGATCATTACCTTTCGTTTACCTTCCGACCATCGGGCGGCCACGGCCTGCGCATAGTTTTCGCGGCATGAATATCCGTCGGGCACTGTCCACTATCGCCGTCACTTCCCTCACCGCCCTGCCCCTCGCCGCGTTGACCCCGGCCACCGCGTCCGCCACCGGCAGCCTCGATTGGAGCGGCTCGCTGGGCAGCACCGGTTCACAGACTGATGCAGTCTTCGACGTCCAGGCTCACCGCGGAGGTCTGGGCCTGTTCACCGAGAGCAGCCTCGAAGCGTTCGCCAACGCGCTCGAAATGGGCGTCACCACACTCGAACTCGATACCCAGATCACCGAGGACGGGATCGCCGTCGTGACCCACGACCGCAAGATCTCGAACAAGAAGTGCCAGGACACCGCGCCCGTCACGACCGGCGACCCCGAGTTCCCGTATGTCGGCAAGTTCATCAAGGACCTCACGCTCGCCCAGATCCAGACCATGGACTGCGGTTCACTGCAACTGGCTGACCACCTCGAGCAGCAGACCGTCCCCGGCGCGAAGATCCAGACGCTGGCCGCGGTGTTCGACCTCGTCGAGTCGTACAACGCTCCGGACGTGAAGATGAACATCGAGACCAAAGTGGAGGCCGGCGCACCGTCCGAGACCGCTCCCCGCGAGAAGTTCGTCCGTACCGTCCTGGACACGATCCGCGACGCCGGCATGCTCGATCGGGTGACGATCCAGAGTTTCGACTGGGGCGCATTGATGCTCACCCGCGATCTCGAGCCGTCGGTACCCACCGTCGCGCTCACCAACGGTGACTTCCTGCAGGTCGGCAAGGACGGCGCCTCGCCCTGGCTGGGCGGACTCGACATCGACGACTTCGGCGGCGATGCGATCGCGGCGATCGCCACGTTCGGGGCGTCCGCATACTCCCCCGTGCAGGGAAACCCGCAGGGCGGCAAAGTCTCCGATCCCGGCTTCACCCTGTACGTGACAAAGGAGATGGTCGAAGCAGCACATGCCCGTGGCATCGATGTCGTCCCGTGGACCGTCAACGACCCCGAGACCATGCACGTGCTGATGGACCTCGGGGTGGACGGAATCATCACCGACCGGCCGGACCGTCTGCGCACCGTCCTCACCGAGCGCGGCCTGGAGTTGCCTGCCCCGGCCGCGAAGAAGTAGGCCGCCGAGGCGAAATCGATGCCTCCGTCGAGTAATCGGCGGAGGCATCGTCGGCTTTCTCGGTACCATCGGTAACGGACTGTCCGCCCGTGCGCCGCCGCCGGACGGGTATCCGGACGCGCTGCCCGGCAACTCGCCCGCCTCTGCGCAAGCTCTGCGCCGACCCGATCGGGAGAGACCAGAGCAGGAAGGAGCATTTCATGAATGCCGATGTTCCCCAATCGACTCCCCCGCCGAAGGTCGGAGATTTCGACGCGCTCTATCGCGGGGACTTCGCCGCCGTCAATGCCGACGCCGAGCCGACCGCTCCCGGATTCACGTTCGATCGGGTGCCGTGGGACATCGGCGAGGCCCAACCGGCGGTGCGGGCGCTCGAGTCGAGCGGCCAGTTCGCCCGCGAGGTGCTCGACATCGGTTGCGGACCGGGCGAGAACGCGCTCTTCCTCGCCTCGCGCGGCTACCGGGTGTGGGGACTGGACGCCGCACCCGCCGCGATCGACATCGCCCGCGACCGCGCCCGACAGCGCGGTATGGAGCGTGGGGTCGAGTTCGAGGTGGCCGACGCGACGGATCTGTCCGACTATGCCGACCGATTCGTGTCGGTCATCGACAGCGCGCTCTACCACTGCTTCCCCGAGGACCAGCGCCACCGCTACGCAGCGTCGTTGTTCGGGGCGTGCCGCCCGCAGGCCCGCCTGCACGTGGTCTGTTTCTCGGACCGGGTGCCGGACGGCTTTCCCGGGCCGTACCGCATCACCGAGGACAATCTCCGGGACACCCTCACCGCGGCGGGGTGGACGGTGCAGCGCATCGAACCGACCACCTACACCACGGCCTTCACTCGGGACGAGATGATGACGCAGCCCGGTTCCCCGGTCGCCGCGGCCGCTGCGGACATGCAGGTCGACGACCGCGGCCGACTGCTCGTGCCGGCCTGGCTCGCGACGGCCGAACGCACTTGAGCGCCCTGCGCACGGTGGCCCTGGAACTGGCCCCGCCGGAGCTGACCGCGTCGGCGGTCGAGGCGGCACGGGCCGTGGCCGAACGTTGTCACGAGCACGGATTGCTCGAGCGTCTCGGGCATGTGCTGGTTCCCGGCATCATCCCCGAGGACGGGGCGCGCCCGGTGCCGCTGACCCCGCGAATGGACATTCTGGACGTCTGGACCGCGCTCCGGCCCGCGCTCGCGCCCGTGTCGGGTCTGTGCACCCAGGTCACCGTCTTCGAGACCGAATCGGCGCTGGCCGACCGGGTCCGCAAACTCGTCGGTGCCGGGATGGACGGTGTCGTCTTCGTCGGCAAACCGCACGGGTCCCCGGTCGCCGACACGCCGGGGCCCACGCCACAGGAGGCGCTCACCCGCTTCCGGGGCCAGGTCGCGCACCGCGGTGTGGTGCTTATGCCCACACGCCGCGGCGAACTCGATCGGTTCGAGACCAAGTGCGCGCACGGCGCGACGTTCGCGCTCACCCAAATGCTCTACTCCGACCGGATCGTCGGATTCCTCCGCGCCTTCGCCGCCCGCTCCGAACACCGCCCGGAGATTTTGTTGTCGTTCGGCTTCGTCCCCGGCGTCGAGACACGGGTTCGCCTCATCGACTGGCTGCTCCACGACGACGGCAACGCCGACGTGGCACCGGAGCAGGCATTCGTCGCGCGCCTCGCCGCGAGGTCACCGCAGCGACGCCGCACCGACCTCGTGGACCTCTACCGTCGGATCCTCGACGGCGTCGGCGACCTCGGGTTCCCGCTGAGCGTGCACCTGGAAGCGCCGTACGGACTCTCCGATTCCGCGTGCGAGACCTTCAGCGCGCTGCTCGACCACTGGTCGCCGCTGCAGGCGGTGCGATCGTGACCGCCCCTCGACTCGATCTCGACGAGGCCCGCGCCCACCTGGCGTCACAACCGTTCAGTGTGCTGCTCGGTGCCCGACTGGTCTCGTTCGACGAGTACGGCGCCGTGCTCGAGGTCGATGCCCGACCGGACCTGCTGCAGCAGAACGGTTTCCTGCACGGCGGGGTGCTCGCCTATGCCGCCGACAACGCGCTCACCTACGCGGCCGGGACGGCCCTCGGGCCGGGTGTGCTCACGGGAGGCATGACGATCGAGTACGTGCGCCCGGCGCAGGGCCGCACGCTGCGCGCCACCGCGCGGGTCACCCATGCCGGGCGCCGCCGCGCAGTGTGCACGTGCAGCCTCGAGATGATCGCGGACGACGGCCGCCCCCGCTTGTGCGCCGTCGCCCAGGGCACGGTACTGCCGGTGACCGCACCTTGAAGCGAAAGCTGTTGCCTAGCTGTCCCGTCCGGGGATTCGTCCGGCGAGGATCGTGTCGACCACGTCGTCGCCGAGCTCCTGACGCAGCCGCTGCTGCACGTCGGGGGCCCGGCGCAGGTGGGCGCCGCCGTCGACGGTGACGAAAGTGCCGGTGGCCCAAGACGACTCCGGGCCGGCGAGAAAACGGATAGCTCCGGCGATGTCGGCCGGGACCCCGAGGCGGCCGAGCGGCGTCTGTTCCAGGAAGGCGGCGGGCCTGTCACCCTCGAAGCTCGCGGCCACCTTGGGGTTGTCGGGCGAGTTCACCAACCCCGGCCTGATGCAGTTGACACGAATCCCGAGGTGCCCGAATTCGTCTGCGGCCGTGCGGACGAGCGCTTCGAGACCAGCCTTGCCGGCGCAGTAGCCACTCATGTACGGGAAGCTCTGGGCGGCGATCACCGACGACGTGAACACCATGGACCCGCCGCCGGCCGCGGCCATTGCAGGGACGCACGCCTTGATCGCGACGAACGCGCTGGTGACGTTGATCCGCAGTTCGTTCGTGAAGCTCTCCGCGTCGCCCAGCAACAACGGCGTCGTGCTGCCGCGACCGACGGTGCTGACGCAGATGTCCAGGCCGATGTCCCCACTCGCGTGCGCGACGGCCGCGGCCACGTCGTCCTCGACCAACGAGTCTCCGGCGATGTGCCGGACGGATGCACCGGCCGGCGCCACCGCCGCGAGTTCGGACGCGAACGCCGCGATGCGCGCCTCGTCCCGGCTCATGATCGTGACCGATGCCCCGTCGGCGAGCAGTGCCCGGGCGCCGGCGCCGCCGATGCCCCCTGCACCACCGATGATCAGTGCACTCTTCCCGTGCAGGGGCAGGGTCTGGCTGGATGTCTGCGTCATGCGGCCGAAGCTAGATCGGCGGCGCCGGTCGCATCCCGCGGATGACCGTTGAACGAGATATTTCGACTAGAAAATTAGCGATGAGACGGGTCAGTAGCCGGCCGCCGGGTCGATCTGCGCCGCCAACTCGTCGCCGCCGACGAAGCGTCGCACGTTCTCCGCGACGTGATCGGCGAAAGCGGCCGAGCGGACCGACGGCGGATTCGAGTCGTGCGGGGTGATGATCGCGTTCGGCAGCGCCCACAGCGGATGACCGTCGGGCAAGGGTTCCGGGTCGGTCACGTCGAGTCCCACGCCGCCGATCCGACCGTCCCGCAAAGCGTCCACGACCGCGTCGGTGTCGACCAGCGGACCCCGCGCCACGTTGATCACCCACGACCGGGGCCCCAGCTTCGCGAGCTGCGGAGCCCCGACGAGGTGCCGCGTGTCGGCGGTGGCCGGAGCCGCGACGACGACGTGGTCGACACGGCCGAACACCTCGTCGACCCGGTCGGCGGTGACGACCTCGGCGGCGCCGGGCACCTCCCGGCCGGAGCGGTTGACCGCGACGACCGTCGCACCCACCGCGGTGAGCATCGGGATCATCGCGCGACCGATCCCGCCGGCGCCGACGATCGCGACCCGGGCCCCGCGCAACGTGCCGACCTTGTCGAAGAACTCCCGCTGCCGCCATGTGGTGGCGGCCAGGTGCTCGGGCAGCGCCCGCACCCCCGCCAGCAACAGCGTGAATGCGTGCTCGGCGACGGTCGCGGCGAATGCGCCCGCCGCCGACGTCCACACCACGTCGGGGTGCCGCTGGATCACCCCGGCGTCGAACCAGTGCTCGACGCCGGCCGAGTGCAGTTGCACCCAGCGGATCGAGTCCGGCAGCGAGTCCGGGAAGCGCGTCGTGTCGTCGCCCGCCCACACGAGAGCCTCGGCGTCGGCCAGGCCGGCGACGCGGCCGCCCCCGCGGACGACGGCGTCCACGAGCAGGTCGTCGGGCTCGGGTCCCAGCGCGATGGGCGTCGGCGTCGTCGTCACGGATTCTCCTCACACGGCACGACCCGGGCGTCCGGATCTCGGTCCGAGGCTAGGCGTCCTCGCGTCGGATCGCAGACCTCGGGAACCATCCCCATGGGTGATTCGTCCTATTTTCGTAGGACATGTCCACCAACAGAGAAAGAAGGCTATGAAACGCAGGCCCCGCAAACCTCGAAGACCCGTCGTCCGACGTGTGATCATCACTGACACCACCACTGTGGAGGTGTCCACGTGCTGACCCTGCTCGGAATCGTCGCCGGTGTCGCCGTCGTCCTGGCGATCACCGCGCTGACCGGCTACTTCGTGGCGCAGGAATTCGCCTACATGGCGGTCGACCGGTCCCGCCTGAAGGCGCGCGCCCAATCCGGCGACGGCGCCGCGGCCCGCGCCCTCGGCGTCACCCGCCGCACCTCGTTCATGCTGTCCGGCGCCCAACTCGGCATCACCGTCACCGGTCTGCTCGTCGGCTACGTCGCCGAACCGCTCATCGGCCGCGGGCTCGGCGAACTGATGGGCGGGATCGGGATCCCCACCGGCGTCGGCATCGCCGTCGGCGCGATCCTCGCGGTGCTGTTCTCCACCGTCGTGCAGATGGTCTTCGGCGAACTGTTCCCGAAGAACCTCGCCATCGCCCGACCCGAACCCGTCGCCCGACGCCTCGCGTTGTCCACGACGCTCTACCTCAAGCTGTTCGGCTGGCTGATCTGGCTCTTCGACCAGTCGTCGAACCTGTTGCTGCGTGCGCTCAAGATCGAGCCCGTGCACGACGTCGAACACTCGGCGACCGCGCGCGACCTCGAGCACATCGTCGCCGAGTCCCGCGACGCGGGCGAACTGCCGCGAGAGCTGTCGACGCTGCTCGACCGCATCCTCGACTTCCCCACCCGCACCGCCGAGCACGCGATGATCCCGCGGGCCCGGGTCGACGTGATCCGCGCGGCCGAACCGATCGCGGCCGTCGTGGCGTCGATGGGCGCCGGGCACACCCGCTACCCGGTCGTCGGCGCCACCAGCGACGACCTGCTGGGCGTCGTCCACCTGCACGACCTCCTCGGCGCCGACCCGGGCGGCACCGCCGCCGACCACGCCCGGCCCGCCGTGATCGTCCCGACGACGCTGCCGCTGCCCGACGTCCTCGCCCAGCTGACCGCCGCGAAGGACGAGATGGCGCTGGTGATCGACGAGTACGGCGGCTTCGCCGGTGTCGTCACCGTCGAGGACATGGCCGAGGAGCTGGTCGGCGAGATCGCCGACGAGCACGATCCGGACCACGTGGAGACCGAGGTGCAGGCCGTCGCCGGCGGCTGGCTGATCCCCGGCGGCGTGCACGTCGACGAGGTCGCCCGCGTGCTCGACGAGCACCTGCCCGAGGACGACGACTACGAGACGTTCGCGGGCCTCGTGATCGCCGAGTTCGGCGGGCTCCCGCGGGTGGGCGACACCGTGACCGTCCAGCTGCCCGCCGATCCGGCCGACCTCGTCGCCGACGAACCGCCGCCACCGACGTATCTGGACATCGAGGTCCGGGCCGTCGACAAGCACGTGCCGTCGGCGCTGTTCGCGACCGTCCACACCGACCGGAAGGACGCCGTCGATGAGTAACCCGTGGACCGTCCTGGCCGTCACCGTCCTGCTGATCGCCGCGAGCGCGTTCTTCGTCGCGGTGGAGTTCGCACTCATCGCCGCCCGCCGGCACCGTCTCGAGGACGCAGCCCCGAACAGCCGTTCGGCCCGCGCCGCGTTGCGCAGCGCGTCCGAGCTGTCGGTGCTCCTCGCCGGCTCGCAGCTCGGCATCACCGTGTGCACCCTCGCGCTCGGTGCGGTGACGAAACCGGCTGTGCACCATTGGCTCACGCCGGCGTTCGCGAACTGGGGCGCCCCGCTGTGGCTGGCCGATGTCGCCGGTTTCGTGCTCGCGTTGCTCATCGTGACGTTCCTGCACCTGGTGGTCGGCGAGATGGCGCCGAAGTCGTGGGCGATCGCCCACCCGGAGAAGTCGGCCACCCTGCTCGCGATCCCGATGCGCGGATTCATGTGGCTCACACGGCCGTTGATCGTGATCCTGAACCGGGCCGCGAACTGGTGCCTGGTCAAGGTCGGCGTGCAGCCGGTGGACCAGGTGGCGTCGGGCCAGGATCCCGAGGCCCTGCGACACCTCGTCGAGCACTCGGCGACCGTCGGCACGCTCGACGAGCGCTACCACGGGCATCTCACCAGCGCGCTGGAACTCGAGTCGCTCACCGTCGGCGACATCGTCCGCCCCAACGACCGGCCGAGCAGTGTCGACGCGGATGCGCCCGTCGAACGGATCCGCGAGACCGCCGATGCCAGTGGGCACTTGCGCCTGCTGGTCCGCAGCGGCACCGACGTCGTCGGCGTCCTGCACGTCCGCGACAGCCTGGGCGCGGCGTCCGAGACCCGGGCCCGCGATCTGATGCGCGACGTGCTCACCGTCCAGGCTGCGACACCGGTCTACGAGGCGCTCGCGACGATGCGGAACACCCGCAGCCACATCGCGGTCGTCCGAGACGACGCCGGCCACCTGATCGGACTGATCACCCTCGCCGACGTCCTTGCGCGGCTGATGCCCTCCGCGGGCACCGCGGCCTGACCACGGCGAAGGCGGAACCGGGAGTGGCGCCCCGGTTCCGCACGGTGGGTGTTTCCGCCCGGCGATCCGGGGGTAGTCCCTGGGCATGGAGATGCGTGTGACCCTCTGTGTGGACGGCGCCGAACGGACCTGCACCGTCGATACCCGCACGACGCTGCTCGACGCACTCCGTGACCGCCTCGGCGTCTTCTCGCCCAAGAAGGGCTGCGACCACGGCCAATGCGGGTCCTGCACGGTGCTGCTGGACGGCCGACGGGTGACCACGTGCCTGTCGCTCGCCGTGGCGCAGGACGGCGCCGACATCGTCACGGCGTCCGGACTGTCGGACTCCGGCCTCCACGCTGTCCAGCAGGCGTTCATCGATCAGGACGCGTTCCAATGCGGCTACTGCACGCCCGGCCAGGTGTGCTCGGCGGTGGGGATGCTCACCGAAGCCGCGGACGGGGCACCCAGTCACGTGACCGAGGACCTCACCTCCGCACCGGAGTTGACCGACGACGAGATCCGCGAACGGATGAGCGGCAACCTGTGCCGGTGCGGCGCCTACCCCAACATCGTCGCCGCGGTCCGACAGGTCGCCCACGAGCAGGCTGCGGACACGTGATCCCGTTCCGCTACGAGCGACCCGCCGACGCGCCCGCGGCGGTGGCGCTGCTGCACGAGAACCCGGGCGCGAAGTTGCTGGCCGGCGGAACCAACCTGGTCGATCACCTCAAGCTCGGCATCGCCACCCCCCAACTCGTCGTGGACATTTCGCGTATTCCACTCGATTCCGTCGAGCCGACCGACGACGGCGGACTCCGGATCGGGACCAACGTGCGCAACAGCGATCTGGCCGCCCACCACGTTGTCCGCGAACGGTATCCGGCGTTGTCGCGCGCACTTGTCGCCGGCGCGTCACCACAGTTGCGCAATCTGGCCACGACGGGCGGAAACCTGCTCCAACGCACGCGCTGCGTCTACTTCCAGGACGTGTCGACGCCGTGCAACAAGCGGCAGCCCGGCACCGGGTGTTCGGCGGTCGGCGGATTCACCCGGCATCACGCCATTCTGGGCGCCTCGGACGCTTGCGTCGCGACCCACCCGTCGGACATGGCGGTGGCGCTCGCAATGCTCGACGCCCAGGTGCTGGCGCTGGGGCCCGATGGTCAGCGCCGCATCCCGGTGACAGACTTCCACCGGCTTCCGGGACGCGACCCCGACATCGACACCGTGCTGGAACCCGACGAGATGATCCTCGCGGTCGAACTGCCGGCGCCGGCGCCCGGTGCGGTGTCGACGTATCGGAAGGTGCGCGAGCGCGCGTCGTACGCGTTTGCGCTGGTCTCCGTCGCCGCGGAACTGGGACTCGACGCCGGAGTCGTCACCCGTGTCCGCATCGCCTTCGGCGGCGTGGCGCACAAGCCGTGGCGGGCCACGCGCGCCGAGGCGGCATTGCGGGGGCGCACCGCGGACGTCGACGCGTTCGCCGATGCGGTCGACGCCGAACTGGCGTCGGCACATCCCCTGGACGGCAACCGATTCAAGGTCCCACTGCTGCAACGCGCCACCGTTGCCGTGCTGCGGGAGCTTGCCGGGGAGGCGACACAGTGAATGCCATCGGCACATCCCTCGCGCGCATCGACGGCCCCGCCAAGGTAACCGGAACGGCGCCGTACGCGTACGAGCACTCGGTCGCCGCCCCGGCGTTCCTGTACCCGATCACCTCGACGATTGCACGCGGTTCCATCGTGGACATCGACAGCACCGCGGCCGAACGATCCGACGGCGTGCTGGCGGTGCTCACACCGTGGAATGCGCCGCGCCTGGAGGACACCTCGGACGGTGAGTACCGCCTGCTGCAGGGCCTCGAGGTGGCGTTCCGCGGGCAACCGATCGGTGCCGTGATCGCCGAGACCCCGGAGCAGGCGCGTCACGCGCAGACGCTCGTGCGCGTCGAGTACGACGTCCGGGCTCACGACACAACGTTTCGTACGGACGCAGCGGGCATGTACCTCCCCGAATCCGCCAACGGCGGCTACGAGACCTCCACGGAGGAAGGTGATCCCGACACTGCGTTCGCCCGCGCCCGCGCCGACGGGGTGATCGTCGACGGCTGGTACACCACCCCGGAAGAGCACAACAATCCGATGGAGCCGCACACCACCGTCGCGCTGTGGGCCGAGGACGCACAGGAACTGACGCTGTACGACTCCACCCAGGGGCCGCACGGCGTCGCGGACACACTCGGGCCGATACTCGGGTTGTCCCCGGAACAGATCCGGGTGATCGCGCCGCACGTGGGTGGCGGATTCGGCTCCAAGGGCGCCCCGCACGCGCACGACGTGCTCGCCGCCCTGGCCGCGATGACACTGCCCGGCCGAGCGGTGAAGTTCCCGGTGACGCGGCAGCAGATGTTCGTCTTCGTCGGCTATCGCCCACCGACGGCGTCGCACATCCGGATCGCCGCGAACCGCGACGGCGGCATCACCGCGCTGGTGCACGATGCGTACTCGCAGAGTTCGCACACCAAGGAGTTCGTCGAGCAGACGGCGGTCCCGTCGCGGTCGATGTACACGGCGCCGCATCGGCGCACCTCGCACCGAGCCGTGGCACTCGACGTCCCGGTGCCGTACTGGATGCGCGCCCCGGGCGAGGCCCCCGGAATGTATGCGGGTGAGGTCGCGATGGACGAGCTCGCCGACGCCTGTGGGATCGATCCGATCGAGCTGCGGGTCCGCAACGATCCGCCCGTCGACCCCGAAAGCGGCAAACCGTGGGGGTCGCGCCGACTGGTCGACTGCCTGCGGGAGGGCGCCCACCGATTCGGGTGGGAGACGCGGCCGCGGCCGGCCGGGAGTCGGCGCGAGGGGAACACGCTCGTCGGATTCGGCGTGGCGAGCGCCACCTACCCACACATGATCAATCCGGGTTCGAAGGCCACGATCCGACTGCGCGAGGACGGTCGGCTGGGCGTGCAGATCGGCGCCGTGGACATCGGCACCGGCACGTGGACCACGCTCACGCTCATCGCCGCCGACGCCCTGGGTTGCGACCCCGAACGCATCGCACTCGAGATCGGCGACACCGCGTTGCCGTACGGAACCGTCGCGGGAGGATCGTCCGGGACGTCGTCGTGGGGTGGGGCGATCCTGACGGCCGCACGCGAGTTCCGCGCCAAGTTCGGCGACGATCCCCTCCCAGGAGCCGAAGTGACCGCGGAAGCGGACACCGAACCCCACGACGACTATCGAATCAATTCCTACGGAGCGCATTTCGTCGAAGCTCGGGTCGACATCCACACCGGCGAGATCACCGTTCCCCGCATGCTCGGGGTGTTCTCCATCGGCCGGGTCGTCAACCCGCGCACCGTCCGCTCGCAGCTACTCGGCGGCATGACGTTCGGGATCTCGATGGCGCTGTTCGAGGAGAGCGTCCGCGACGGGCGGTTCGGGCACGTCGTCACGCAGGATCTCGCGACATATCACTTCCCCACGAACGCGGACGTCCGGGACATCGACGCGATCTGGCTCGACGACGTCGACGAGCGCGCCACCCCGATGGGTTCCCGCGGCGCCGGCGAGATCGGAAATGTCGGCAGCGCTGCCGCCGTGGTCAACGCCGTCTGCAACGCGACCGGGACACGCGTGCGGGAACTGCCGATCCACGCGGACGACCTGCTCCCCCACCTGCCGAATATTCGCGAGACCTGAAACGCCCGACGGCTGAGCCGACGAAATCCGGCGTAGGGTCAGTCGATAGGGGTGTTCCGAGCGGGGCGAGATCATGAGTGCTTCTCCGAACGGACCGCACCGCGGTCGGGCGCATGCGCACACGGCCGCGTCGCGGCTGGCGGTGGCGGTGACATTCGTGCTGCTGTCGCTGATTCCCGGCGCCATCGCCTTCGCCCTCGGCCGGTCCCTCTTCGCGATCTTCTGGCTCGTCGTCTTCACCGGCCTCGCCCTCGGCGCCGTCGCGGCAATCCTGCCCTCGAGCTGGAGTCACTGACCCGGCCGACCGGGCCGGTTGAATCCACGGGTGAATTCCGGGGAGGGTGCACACCCCGGCCTTACCTTGGGGTAACTTGCGAGCGCGCGATCTGCGCAATCAAACAAACAAATGGATGGGAAGCAGTCATGAGTTCTTCCGAGTTCGCCACGTCCGTCGCCGAGGTCAAGCCGGTCGTGAGCGGCATCGCCGGCGCACTCACCGCGGTCGCCACGATCCTCGGTGTGCTGGGAACGCTGGCTTCCTTCAGCTGACCCGAAGCGCGGCCGCGCGTACACCGCGGTCCTCCGCAACGGGAAGTCCTCCACCGGCGAATCCGGTGGGGGACTTTCGTTTGCGCGGCCCGCAATCACACGCGCGGCTTACGATCCGGCGCCGGTACGCGGAAGTTCCGGCCCGGTTCACCGGCCGGCCATCCGGCCGCATTCTGTCGTTGCGGTTGCCGTCCTACCTTCCTCCCGACCTTGATCATCAACAGGGAGGCCGCATCGTGCCCATGTCACCGCTCAACCGCCGCACGTTTCTCGAGCGCACCGCCCTCGCCGGAATCGGGGTGACGCTCGCCGGCAGTGTGGGCACCCTGTTCCGCCCCGCCGTCGCGGGCGCCGCCCCCGGTGCCGCGATCGGCTACGGCCCGCTCGTCGCCGATCCCGCCGGAATCCTCGCCCTGCCCAAGGGTTTCTCGTACACGATCGTCTCCCGCTCGGGTGAGACGCTGCTCGACGGCGGCGTCCCGTTCCCCAGCGATCCCGACGCCAACGGCGTGTTCGCGGCCGGCAACGGCACCACGATCGTCACCAACCACGAGGTGGGTGGCAGCGAGCCGTTCGGTGTCCCGGCCGTCGACGGCCTCACCTACGACCCGGGCGCCCGCGGCGGCACCACCACGACGACGCTCGACCGCAGCGGCGCGCGTCAGGCCCAGTACGTCAGTGTCGCGGGCACCGTGAACAACTGCGCGGGCGGCATCACCCCGTGGGGCACCTGGCTCACGTGCGAGGAGACCGAGGCCCGTGCCGGGTCGAACGGTTTCACCAAGGCCCACGGCTACGTCTTCGAGGTCGATCCGGCGAGCCAGGCTGCGAACGTCGGCAAGAGCCCGATCCCGCTGAAGTTCCTCGGCCGGTTCGCGCACGAGGCGGTGGCCGTCGACCCGTCGTCGAGCGCGGTCTACCTCACCGAGGACGCGGGCAGCCCCAACGGCCTGTTCTTCCGGTGGACGCCGCCGCAGGGCTTCGTCGGCGGACCGGGCGCGTTCCACGCGCTCGCACAGTCGCCGGGCGGGGACACCGCCGGCAGCCTGCAGGCGATGAAGTGCTTCCAGGACGGCACCCACGTGCCCGACCTCGCCCAGGCCGCGACGCCGGGGGTCAAGTACACCGTGCAGTGGGTCGACGTCCCCGACCGCGACGCCAAGACCACCTCGGTGCGCAAGCAGTTCACCAACGACCAGGTCACCCGCAGCCGCAAGCTCGAGGGGCAGTGGTGGGGCGACGGCGGCGCGTACTTCGTCGCCAGCTTCGCCCGCACCAGCGACGGCAGCGTCGCCGAGCACGACGGACAGGTGTGGTTCTACGACCCGGCCACCCAGACCGTCGAACTGAAGACGCTGTTCGGGGTCAACCCCGACCCGTCCGTCGACACCGGTAACTACGACGGCCCCGACAACATCACCGTCTCGCCGCACGGTGGTCTCATCCTCGCCGAGGACGGCGACGGCATCAGCCACCTGATCGGCGTGACCGAGAGCGGCGAGCCGTTCTCCGTCGCCCGGAACGAGTTGAACGACAGCGAGTTCTGCGGTCCGGCGTTCAGCCACGACGGCCAGACGCTGTACGCCAACATCCAGAGCCCCGGCATCACCGTCGCGATCCGCGGGCCGTGGCGCCGATCGACGGGCTCGTCCGCCGGCTCGTCCGGCTTCTCCTTCGGCTCGCTGGAGTTGCCGTTCGGCTCGTAGACCCTCCGTCACCCGTGGACGCCCTCACCCGCACACCGCAGGTGGGGGCGTCCGGCGTTTCCATTCGGGTTCGTCCAGGACGAAAGCCCCTGGAGCGACGGGGCGTTGTCCCCTATCCGAATGGGGACCTCCGACGGCATCGTCAGGGCATATCGGATTTCGATCGGCATCCCGGGGTGAAGAAGTGTGAGGAAGTTCCTGCCGTATTTCTCGACTCGACGAGGGGCGGCGCGGGTGTACCACAACTTCCTGGACTGCCCGGCGGGCATGCGGATCGCCCGGGCCGACCGGGAGCCCGGGGTAGGGCCGGACGGTCTCGCCTATCCACAGTGCGAGCAGTGCGCAGCGTGGGACGACAAGATCGCGCAGTCACGCAGCGCGCTGCACCGGTGGTTGGAGTCGGAGTAGCCGTCGACGAAATACGTGGACGCACAGTGCATACCGCGTGCTACCGATCGACCCGGATGTCGGCGGTCCACACCCGTTGCAGCATGTGCCAGTCGGCCGGGTGTGCGGCGATCCCCGCCGCGAACCGGCTGGTCATCGCCTGAGTCGTCGGCTGCAGTCCACCGCTGGTGTCGATCGGCGGCCCGACATGGAACCCCCAGCCGTCGGGTGTGAACCAACAGTTGACCGGTAGCAGGGGCGCACCGGTGTCGAGCGCCAGCCGCGCCGGCCCGGCCGGCATGCGAGTCGGTTCGCCGAAGAACGTGACGGGCACGCCCGTGCCGGTCACGTCGCGTTCGGCGAGGAGCCCGACGATCCGCCCGCGGCGTAGATGCGTGGTCAGTTGTTCGAACGGTGGTTGCGCGGAGCCGGTGAGGGGGATGATCTCGAATCCGAGCCCCTCCCGGAATCGCACGAACCGGCGGTACAGCGATTCGGGCCGGAGGCGCTCGGCGACGACGACCGGCGGACCCACGCGTCGCGCGATCCATACACCGGCCATGTCCCAGTTTCCGCTGTGATGCAGAGCCAGAACCGCACCCCTGCCGCGCTCGACCGCCTCGTGAATGTTGCCGAGCCCCGTGGCCGACGACTCGATCTCCTCGACCAGCCGCACCGGATCCATCGTCGGGAGCCGGAAGGCTTCGCACCAGTAGCGGGCGTAGGAACGCAGGCTTGCCCGCACGAGATCGTCCGGCACCTGCGCAGGCGTCGTGGACAGCACCCGGGCCAGATTGCGACGAAGCTGGTCCGGGCCGCCGCCCCGGGCCGCGCGATCAGCCGCGAAGTCGAACAGTCGCCTCGCCGACCGCTCCGGCAGGGCGCGCACCAACCGCCAACCTGCCGCATACCCGAGATCCCAGGCCCGGTCCCCGGGGTTCATCGGCCGCGGCCGTCGACGCGGACCGCAGCAGTGCAACAGACACCCCTGCTGTGATTCGGCGGGGAGTGGATTCCGAGCCTCATTCTCCGAGTGTCCTCCCCCGAGAGAGACATGGGAACGACGAAATACCTCGCAATCGTGTTGTCGCGCTTCGCGCATGACTCAGGAGGCTGTCGGATCCGGAGGAACGTCAGGATCGTCCGACCGTACGGCACGGCATTGGTGTGAAGAGGTCCAGGAACGGGTATACGTCCCACGCCCCTGAACACCCACTTCCGACTGGAGTCGACATGCTTGTGATCATCGGATTGATTCTCCTCATCGCAGCCATCGTGATCGCGGTCGCGGGAGTCCTGACCAACGGCGGTAGTGAGCACGCGATAACGGATGACTTCTCCATCCTGGGCTACCACGTGACCGGATCGACCGGGACGCTCTTCCTCTTCGGCGTCGTCGTCGGCGCGGTCGGCGTGGCCGGCCTCGCGCTACTTCTGGCCGGAGCCCGGCGGTCCTCCCGACGGGGGCGCGCCGCCCGAAACGAACTCGACCAGATCCACCGGGCCGACACCGCACGCGCCGAGCAACAGCGTAAGACCCCGCCGCCGCCGACCGAGCAGGGTGCATGAATCTACCTGCAGACGAACAACTCTCGGCGTGCGCCTGATCAGCCGGTCGCCTCGACGCCGAGTGTCTATGCCACCCGGTAGCCGTCGTCGACTATCGATCGCATGTCGTCGTAAGCGCGTTGCGGCTGGGTCGTCGGTGGAATCACCACCAGGAGGGTGCCGCGCCTATCCGTGCCGATCAGGCACATGACCCCGGCGGGCTGCCCCGGCAGCGGTTCGGTGAACCGGATCCCATCGGTGTTGTCGATTCGACGTTGGTTGATGCTGAGCATGTCCCAATCGAATGCGATCCGCTCGATCGGCCCCGTTCGCGGTGCCAGCACCGAGATCAGGTCGTGCAATTGAGCGGTGAGGTTCGAAGTCCACGGCCACCACGCACCGGCGATCTGGCCGGACCCCGACTTCTGCCCACGCAGGACCAGTCGTGGAGTACGAGTCGGGACGGGGAACGGCTGCAGGCCGTCCGCGGTCTCGACCTCGTAAAGAAGGCCGTTGACCAGATCCGGTTGTCGTGTCATGACTCCTGCCGCTCCTTCATCGGAGGACGAAACCGATCCTTGTCCGACCGATGCACTGCCGTACGAGAACCGCCGGCGACCTAGCACGTCGATACCTTCAGCCTACGCGTCACACGTCCCGGCGCGGTGGCTCGAGGAAGCGGGGCGCACGAAACAGCCCGGTCGCGAGCCCGGGCGTTCAGCAGACTCGTGACGTGTACGGTCGAGTCATCGCAGCTATCCACGCATCGGCACTCCCGTGCGGGCCGCTTTTGGAAATCAAGGCCGATTCGCGGCCACGCTAAGGAGCGTCTCGAATGACGCAAACTCCTGCCCATTTCGACCTTCGCCGGGAATCTCCGCCGGGGGACGGAGGCCAGCCCTTCTCTGCCCCGACCCGCATCACCAGGCTGCTGTTCAGCACCGGAAGCCTGGGTGAGGTGGAAGCGGTGTGGTGGCCGCGCACCCAGAACCTGAGCATCGAACTCCATGACCTCGTCGTCGCTCTCACCCCGAGACTCGGCCCTGTCGCGCGCATCCGTTTCGACTGGAACGCGGTCAGCGCGATGCAACGCCAGATCGACTCGGACGACGGGTTGGACGTCACCGGCCCCGAGCCCGGCCAGCCGTGCCGAGTCATGAGGGTCGACGGCCGCAACGGAAGTCGTATCGACATCGCCATCGTCGAGCCGGGCGCAGACACCGCGTACGGATACCGACAGATGGCCCTGCTCCTCGACTCTCCAGCCGAACTCGTCGGACAGGGGTGACGACGGCATGGCAATGCGAATCGTCGCCTTCGACGTCGTCGAACGCAACGACGTCGGAGTGGACGAGATCCAGCGACTGGCACGCGACCTCTGGCAGGCGATGTCGGCGGGTCGTGAAGGCGCGAGCGAGCGACCTCGATGGATCAACAGTGGCGCAGTCGCCGCAGCCGACGCCTACACGGCACATCGGTTCGAGGGCACCGTCGACGGCGAGGCGTGAGCCCGCCCACATCACCAAACGGCGGCAAATGCCCTCTTCCTGGGAACGAGAAAGACCCCCCTGCATCACTGCAGGTGGGGGTCTTTCTGATGTGCGCCCGAAGGGATTCGAACCCCTAACCTCTTGATCCGTAGTCAAGTGCTCTATCCGTTGAGCTACGGGCGCATGTTCTATCTTCAGTTGTACTGGACCCGCGAAAGGACCAGTGTGGCGGAGGCGAGAGGATTTGAACCTCCGGTCCCCTTTAAGGGGGACAACTCATTAGCAGTGAGTCCCATTCGGCCGCTCTGGCACGCCTCCTTGGGGGCCGGCTCGTTTCCGATCCGCCGGGCGAAACATTACACAGAGTTCGCCAGCAAACGCAAAACGCCTGGTCAGCGTCATCTCCTATCTCAGGTTGCTGTCGAACCAGTCGAAGATCCGGCGTTGGGCGTCGAGGATCGCGACCACGAGCGGATCGTCGTCGTCCGCCGACGGCTCCGGGACGGGCGGTTCGTCGGCGCGGTGCGCGAGTCCGACGTAGCTGACGATGTTGGTGGGCGCGTCCGACCTCGCCACGGCATCCCGCAGTCGCTCGACATGCTCGGGCGGGGTTCGCGGATCGTCCTCGCCGTACAGGCCCAGCCAGGGCGCCCGGAGCGACGGCGCCGCGTCGACGAGCGCGGGGGTGTCGTCGGTGAGCGGTGCCACGATGCCGCGCGCCGACACACTGACCGCGGCCCCGACCGGGCGGTTCGTCGCGACGAGCAACGCGGCGGTGCCGGCGTCGTCGAAGCCCAGGACGCCCACACAGTCCGGATAGATACCACGTCCGACCAGCCAGTCGAAGGTGGCGTCGAAGGCCGCGAACAGGGTCTCGCCGAACACTTCGCTGTCGCTGTGCGCGGGTTCGTGGTGGAAAAGATGCGGGGCGGCCACCACCCAGCCCTCCGCGGCGAGCGCGCGCATCAGATCGAGCAGCGCGGGAGCGAAGTCTCGGGATTCGTGCAGGAGCACGATGCCGCCGCGGGCCGGTCGATCCGGCTCGACGGCGGTGAGCGGCACGCGTTCCTCCGACTCCACGGGGGCGTCGACGTCGGAGCGCAAGGGGGCGTCGTCCCGGAAGATCCCCGGCATGAATCAACCTTGGCACGACCACGGCGGCAGTGCACGCGATCGCGGGGCGCATAATCGCATCGTGACCCCCGTGACCCGCGCAGACCTCGAATCCATCCCGACCTACGTGCCGGGCCGCAGCTATCCCGGGGCCATCAAGCTGGCCAGCAACGAGACCACCCAGGGTCCGCTGCCCGGCGTGGCGCAGGCCATCGCGGACGCCGCGTCCGTCGCGAACCGCTACCCCGACAACACGTCGGCCGCGCTGATCCGCGCGCTGTCCGAGTCGCTCGGGGTACCGGCCGAGAACATCGCGACCGGCTGCGGCTCGGTGGCGCTGTGCCAGGAACTGGTCCAGGCGACGTGCAACGAGGGCGACGAAGTCGTCTACGCGTGGCGCTCGTTCGAGGCGTACCCCGTCGTGACCAAGGTCGCCGGCGCCGTCTCGGTCCCGGTGCCGCTCACCCCCGAGCACGGCCACGACCTGGATGCGATGTTGGCCGCGATCACCGACCGCACCCGTCTGATCTTCGTGTGCAACCCCAACAACCCCACCGGGACCGCGCTGGGCCGAGAGGAGCTCGAGCGCTTCCTCGACGCCGTCCCGGCCCGGGTCGTCGTCGCGCTCGACGAGGCGTACTTCGAGTACAACCGGTCCGGCGTCGACGGCATCGACCTGGCCCGCACCCGCCGCAACGTCGTGGTGCTGCGCACCTTCTCCAAGGCGTACGGCCTGGCCGCGCTGCGCGTCGGGTACGCGGTTGCCGATCCGGCCATCATCGCCGCGCTGGCCAAGGTCCACATCACCTTCAGCGTCAACGCGGTGGCGCAGTCCGCTGCGATCGCGTGCCTGGGAGCGCGGGACGAACTGCTCCGCCGCACGCACGACGTCGTCGCCGAGCGCGACCGGGTCCGCGACGCGCTCCGGGCCGCCGGCTACGACGTCCCGGAGTCGCAGGCCAACTTCGTCTGGCTGCCGTTGGCCGACCGCTCCGCCGCGTACGGCGAGGCGAGCGCCGAGGCCGGCGTGCTGATCCGCCCGTACGGCGTCGACGGGGTGCGGATCACGATCGGCGATCCCCACGAGAACGACGCGTTCCTCGCGTTCGCGACGTCGCCGGCGGCGCAGGAACTGGCCGGGATCCCGGCCGGGTCGCCCACGGTGTAATCCAACCGTTATCGGTCGACGGGTCCGCCACCACCGATTCGTTGGCAAACTCGTCCCGGTGTGCCGACCAGGAAGCGATTTGTCCGGACGCCGCCGACGCGGCCCCGCGATCGTTCTCGCCGCCGCGCTCGGCACGTCGCTGACCGTCGGCATCCACACCGCGCAGGCGCGCCCGCCGGACGTCGACAAGGTGCCCGTCCGCCTGCTGGCGATCAACGACCTGCACGGCAGCCTGCAACCGCCGCAGGGGGCGCGGGCACAGATCCTGCGTCCCGACGGCCCACCGGTCGACGCCGGCGGGGCCGCGTACCTCGCCGCGTACATTCGGCAGCTGCGCGGGCAGGCGCCGAACTCGCTGCTCTACTCGGTGGGCGACAACTGGGGGTCCTCCCCCATCGAATCCGCACTGTTTCACGATGAACCGGCCGTCAACCTGCTCAACACGATGGGCGTGGACGCCGCCTCGGTCGGCACCCACGAACTCGACGAGGGCTTCGGCGAGTTCCGGCGGATGCAGACCGGCGGCTGCCACACCGTCGACGGCTGCCAGTTCGAACCCGAGTTCGCGGGCGCGAAGTTCCCCATTCTCGCGGCGAACATGGCTCTCGCCGACGGCACCCCCGCGACGCTCCCGTTCACGGTGGACTACGTCGACGGCGTCCCGGTCGGCGTGATCGGGGTGATGCCCTCCGACACCCCGGCGAAGGTGGCGGTCGACGGTGTCGCAGGACTCGAGTTCGGCGACGAACTCGCCACCATCGACCGGACCGCCGCGACACTGGACTTCCTCGGCGTCCACGCGGTCGTCGTGCTGCTGCACCGCGGGGACGAGCCGACGGTCGGCGGGCCCAACTCGTGCGACCTCGCCGACGGCCCGGTCCGCACCATCGCGACCCGCGCGACGCCGTTGGTGGACGCGATCTTCACCGCCGACAGCCACGCCCAGTACAACTGCAGCGTCGACGACCCGGCGGGCGACCCACGGCCGGTGATGCAGGCGGCCTCCCACGGCCGGATCGTCTCGGTGGTCGACATGACGCTCGACCGGGCCACCGGCGAGGTCGACCGGCCGAGCACCCAGGCTTTCAACCAGATCGTGACGCAGGACATCCCGCCCGATCCCACCGTCGCCGACCTGGTGGCCCGCGCCGGCGTGCAGTCGGCGGAGGTGGCGCAGCGACCCGTCGGCGCGATCACCGCCGACATCACCCGCGAGCCGGGACCGGGCGGCGAGAGCCCGCTCGGCGACCTCATCGCCGACGCTCAACTCGCGGCCGCGCGCGGGCGCGGCGCGCAGATCGCTCTCACCAATCCCGGCGGCGTGCGGACCGACCTGCTCCGCGGCGCCGACGGGACGGTGACGTTCGGCGACGCCTACCAGGTGCAGCCGTTCGTGAACTCGCTCGAAGTGCGCACCCTCACCGGCGCGCAGCTGAAAGAAGTTCTGGAGCAACAGTTCCAGACGAGACCGGACGGCTCGACTCTCGAGCTGATCCTGGCGCCGTCGGCGTCGTTGACCTACCGCATCGACCGTGCTGCGCCTGTCGGCGCCCGCATCGCCGATCTGCGGGTCGACGGCACCACCGTCGTCCCGGACGGCCGCTACCGGGTTGCGGTCAACAAGTTCCTGGCCGACGGCGGCGACGGGTTCACCGCTCTGCGTGGCGGAACCGAACCCGCCTCCGCCGGAAACGATCTCGAAGCCCTCACCTCGTACCTCGAAGCCCACTCCCCCGTCGCACCGCCCGCACCTGGACGCATCGCGATCGCGGCCCCGAACTGACATCACCCGGTGCGGCACGGGTTTGCCAGAGAACTGCCAGACGGATTCAAGCCGGCCCACAGCCGGGGTGTGCAGCATGGCAATGCGCAACCGCGTAACCCGTTACGACCGAAAGGTTTTTCTCCCATGGACCTGAGCTACCTGTCCGAGTTCTTCGGCGCCTTCTCCGATCTGTTCGGCGCTCTCGACTTCTTCAGCGGATCACTCGGCGCCTGAGCTCGGTGCCACCGGCCGTGGGGTCGAGCGTTCGATGCGGCGCTCGACCCCACGACCACAGATCACCCGAGTTCGGTCGTACCCCTCACGTTCGCGGGCATGCGCCCGCAACCACTCTTGGCCACCTCACGTCTCCACGCCGGGTCGAGATGTCCCGGCCGTGACGCGGCCGGCGTTGCCGCCGTCCACGAAAACCCTCAGGCTCGAGCCACGGCGTCGGAACCGATTGCGGCCCATGCATGAAACCCTCCATGTCGCCGGGTCCGGGCATCTCCTGATCGGGTCGCATGCGTCGGTAGAGGGCGTCGTTGTGCGGCATCTTCCGCGACTATCGCACGAGGAGATCGCGAAGGACTGCGACGATCTCCCGCGGCGACTCTTCCGCCATGAAGTGACCGGCGTCGGTCGTCCGGTGGACCAGGTCGGGTGCCCATGCCCGCCACAGCGCGACCGCGTCGTAGCCGAGAGCGTCGCCCCAGTTCTGCTGGACGACGGTGACCGGCATCGCGAGCCGTCGCCCCGACTCACGGTCCGCGCGGTCGTGTTCGACGTCGATACCCGCCGAGGCCCGGTAGTCGGCGACGATGGACGGCACGGCCTCCCGCGACGCCCGCAGGTACTCGGCCCGAATCTCGGCGGGCATCGCGTCGGGATTCGGCGTCCACGCATCAAGGAAGTAGCCGAAGAAGGCGTCGGCGGTCGCCTCGATCATCTGCTCCGGAAGCCCCGGCGGCTGGGCCATCAGATAGAGGTGGAAGGCCACGGCCGCGTTCGCGCCGTGCAACACGTCCCACATGTCGAGGGTGGGCAGCACGTCCAGACTCGCGACGTGCGTCACGGTCTCGGGATAGTCGAGCGCGGCGCGAATCGCGACCAGCGCACCCCGATCGTGGCCGGCCAGGGCGAAGCGGTCGTGGCCGAGCGCGGTGGCCACGGCGACCACGTCGGCCGCCATGGTGCGCTTGGAGTACACGTCGCGGTCCGCCTCCACCGGCTTGTCGCTGGCGCCGTATCCGCGCAGGTCGGGGCAGATGACGGTGTGATCGTCGGCGAGCGCACCGGCGACGTGACGCCACATGAGGTGGGTCTGGCGGGAAGCCGTGCAGGAGTACGATCGGGTCGCCCGTTCCGCCGGTGGCGACGTTGAGGTCGACGCCGTCGGCCACGGTCACGCGCTGGTAGTCGAAGCCGGGAATCGTGGGCCCGGAGTGCACTGCAGACATGTGTCGGTCCTTTCGCTGTCGGTGATGCGCTGTCCACCCTGGCGGGAACGGATGAGCAATCGATGAGCACGCGACGGGAAGGGGCGAGCACCGGTGTCGACGACGTTCGGTGTGCTCGGCCCGACCGCGGCGTGGGACGACGGCGGTCGTCCCGTCGCGTTGAAGGGGCCACGTCATCGCGCCGTCCTCGCCCGCCTGCTCGCGGCGCGGGGCCGCGTCGTCCCGCTGAACGTGCTGATCGACGATCTCTGGGACACGCCGCCGGACGGTGCGGCCGCTGCCGTTCGCACGTTCGTCGCCGCACTACGCCGCTCCCTCGAGCCGGACCGTCCGCCGCGTGCGCCGGCAACTCTGCTCGTCACCGAGGGACCCGGATATGCGGTACGTCCCGTCCCGGACGCGGTCGACGCCTGGGCTTTCGAGCGGATGGTCGTCGAGTCGGCCGGCATGCCGCCCCATCGTTCCCGCGAACTACTCGACGCCGCTCTCGCGACGTGGCGCGGGCCCGCCTATGCCGACTTCGACGAGATGGATTGGGCGCGAAGCGAACGCGTACGCCTCGAGCAGCTCCGGCTGGTCGCCGTCGAACGCCGGGCGGGGACCCTTCTGGCGCTCGGTCTGGAGGTCGACGCCGTCCCCGAACTCGACGCGCACGTCACCGAGCATCCGTGGCGCGAGGAGGGATGGCGGCTTCTCGGGCTCGCGCTCTACCGCTGCGGCAGGCAGGGCGAGTCCCTCGCTGTGCTGCGGCGCGCGCGGGCACGGCTCGCGGACGAGCTCGGAATCGACCCGTCTCCGGCGCTGCGACAACTGGAAATCGATGTGCTGCAGCAGAGTCCGAAGTTGGATCGCGGCCGAGACGACTCCGACACGGCGCGGGTCTTCACCGCCGCGGCCACGGCCTACGAGCGGGTCGCCGGCGGCGGCTCGCGCGCCCGACTCGAGTCCGCGGTGAGCCTGCTGCGCAGCCTCGCGGTGACCGGCGGCGCCGGACTGACCGCGGCCCGCGAGCAACGACTCGCAACGATCACCGCAGCGGAGAAACTCGACGATCCCGTGCTCACCGCCCGGGTGATCGGGAGCTACGACGTACCGGGCGTCTGGGCACGTTCCGACGATCCCGAGCAGGCTGCACACGTCGTCGCCGCCGCCCGGCGCGCGCTGGCCGCCCTTCCCGACGGCAACGACAGCGTGCGGTGTCGGCTGCTGGCGGTCGTCGCGATGGAGTCGCGTGGCACCCGCGACCCGGCCGCCATGGATGCCGCCGCGGAATCCGAGCGTCTGGCGCGAGCACTCGACGATCCGGCCCTGCTGGCACATGCCCTGAGCGGAGTCTTCATGCAGTCTTTCCACCGTTGCGGCCTTGCACCCGAGCGGGATTCGATCGGGAGGGAGATTCTCGGGCTCGCGCGTCGACACGCGCTGGTGAACTTCGAGGTCCTCGGCCACCTCATCCGCATGCAGGCCCTCGGCGGGCTGGGACGCTTCGACGACGCGGACCACCAGGCCGACGCGGTGGAAGCGCTCGGCGCGCTGCACGAGCGTCCGCTGGTGGCGCCGTTCGCCACGTGGTACCGCGCGATGCGGCGAGCGGCGAGCGGGATCCCTTGGAGGGAGGCTGAATCCGCGTATCGGAGTGCCTCCGCGAGCCTCGAGGACGCCGGGATGACCGGCGTCGACCGGGGAATTCTGCCGCTGGCCGTGCTGTGTCTGCGCGTGTGGCAGAGGCGGCCGATCGAGTTCGACCGAGACATCGACTGGGGCCCGTACGCGCCGTGGGCACGCCCGTTGCTCCTCCTCGCCGACGGCCGTCGCGAGCAGGCCGCAGCTGCGGCGCGATCCCTCCCGGACCCGCCTGCGGACCACCTCGCCGAGGCACTGTGGGCACTCGCCGCGACGGCGGCGGTCGAAGTACACGACACCGCCCTCATGAGGCGCAGCCACGCCGCGCTGGCTCCGGCCGCAGGGCAGATCGCCGGCGCGGCGAGCGGACTGCTGACCGCAGGGCCTGTCGACGACTACCTCGCGATGCTGTCCGGCGAGCTCGACTGACGCTCGTCAGACTCCCAGCGCCCGGGCCAACGTCGGCCATGCCTCGTGGAGGTCGTCCTGCCAGTACGGCCACGAATGGGTTCCGTACGGGCGGAACAGGAACGTGGCCGGAATACCGAGCTGGGAGAGGCGCGCCTCGAACAGTTGGGTACACGAGTTGGAGGCCGCCTCCAGCGGTCCACCCACCACGACCTTCTCGACGGCGTCGGGCGCGCCCAGCTCGTACGGACCCGCGAGGCCGTTGCCGGTCGAGACGAAGATGTCCTTGCCGCGCAGTGTTTCCGCATTCACCGTCGGATCGTGCGCAGGCCATGCGGGGTCGCCGGACGGCCCCCACATGTTGTCGGCGTCGCCGCCCTTCGACGCGACGGTGCCCCGCACCGCCGCCTGCGATTCGACGCGGCCGGTGTCCATGCAGCCGCTCAGCGCGGCCACGCCGCGATAGAGATCGGGGTTCCGGGTGGCGAGCGTCATCGCGCCCTGTGCGCCCATCGACAGTCCCGCGATCGCGTTGGTCCCGTTGCCGTGGAAGCGTCCGTCGACGATCGGCGGGAGTTCCTTCGTCAGAAACGTCTCCCACCGAATCGTGCCCAGCACCGGATCGTTTCTCTCCCAGTCGGTGTAATAGCTCGCCGTGCCACCGACCGGGAGCAGTACGTTGACGTTCTTGTCGGCGAAGAAGTCGACGACGTCCGTCTTCTGCGTCCAGGTGCTCTCGGTGTAGTCGGACTCGGATCCGGCGCTGACGCCGTCCAGCAGGTACAGCGACGGCCGCTCGGCGTTCCCGTCCGGATGCAGGATCTGCACCTGCACGATCTTGTCCATCGCCGGCGAGAACACGAACAGTGCGGTGCGCCGGTCGTCGATCCTCACCACGTGGTCGACGCGCGCAGCCGCCTCGGCCACCGGCGGCGCCTGGTGGACGGGCGCGGCCTGTGCCACGACCGCCGGCCCGGACATCGACAGCGCGAGGACGACCCCCGCGACCGTCGTTGCTGCTCGACCCATCGTTCCTCCGCCCTCCCCCTGGGTATCGGTGGACACCCACGGTACGTACGGAACCGAGCCGCCGCCGGGCAACGGCCGACGGGTGGCCTACATCACTCTGAACGTCCGGAATACCCCCACAGGGGACGGCGTTGACCTGTTCGGATCGATGCGCTCCGTGTCCCCCGGGCTCAATTATCTGCCTTCGCGGAGTTCCGTTCGGCTGGAGCCGCGTTGCGCCTTTCGCCGTGAGGCGACCGAGCGCATCGGTCCGCTCTTCTTCTTCCCTGTCAGTCCTCGTGCTGGAGGTTCACCGATGTCCGCTCCGGATCACGGCGCCCGGATCGCCGCCGAACGAGCGGATACCGAACGACGCATCGAGTCCCTTTCGGCACGCTTCACCGCGATCGTCGCGGGTTCCGAGTTCACTACCGACGACGACGAACACGATCCCGAAGGCTCGACCATCGCGTTCGAGCGCGCCCAAGTGGCCGCTCTGCTCGCCGACGCACGCCGCGAACTCGAGGAACTCGACGCGGCCGTGCAACGGATCGAGGACGGCACCTACGGGGTCTGCGCCCGCTGCGGAAACCTGATCGGCGAGGCGCGGCTGGACGCCCTGCCCGGCGCCCGCACGTGCATCGGATGCGCCGGCTAGCGCTTCTCCACACCACAAAAAGGCCCCTCACCTGCGGTGCAGGCGAGGGGCTCTTGGCGGAAGCGGAGGGATTTGAACCCCCGGTGGGTTTAACGCCACGCTCGCTTTCAAGGCGAGTGCATTCGGCCGCTCTGCCACGCTTCCGTGGGGGATCCTAACCGCACGGACGGTGGCGCGTGAAACCGCTCAGCCGACGGCGCGGTCGCCGATGGCGTTGTCGACCTTGTCGAAGACGTTCGCCAGGACCCGCATCTCCTGCTTGTCGAGCAGGTTGATCAGGTAGTGGCGGACGCCGGCCAGATGCGTCGGCGCGGCCTCGGAGAGACGGCGCCGGCCCTCGTCGGTGATGACCGCGAGCACACCGCGCCCGTCCTCGACGCATTGGCTGCGCTCGACCATGCCCTCGGTTTCCATCCGGCGGATCTGGTGGGTGAGTCGGCTGCGCGACGACAGCACACCGTCGGCGAGGTCGCTCATGCGCAGCGAGCCGTCCGGCGACTCCGACAGCATCACGAGGATCCGGTACTCGGCGAGCGACATGTCGTGCGCGGACTGTAACTCCCGGTTCAGCACCGCCATCAGTTGTTGACTGCCGTCGATGAAACCGCGCCACGCGCGCATTTCCTCGGCACCGAGCCACGCCACCCCGGCACCCGTGGTTACTCGAGCATCTGCTGTCACGAATGCATCGTAGTGCTATCGGTCGTTCGACAGTGTGCAGCACACTCGCGCGAGTTTCGTGAGATTTGTCAAACCGGTCGACCCCATTCTCCGGATCCTGTTCCGCCAACGACATTCCCGACACGCGCGCATTCTTCCTGTTCGTGGACAACACTTTTCGGACGAAAAGAGGAGACCGGTTCGGTCCTCGGACGTCGGGGCTGCAGGACGACGAGTTACCTTGCCCACCACGGTTTGTCCGTTCGGAATCGAACCGCATGTCGGGCGCCGTGCCGGTGCGGGGAACACTCGCGCGGTGGGGACGGCGCGACCGGACTAGCGTCGGGGACATGTACGCGATCACAGTTTCCGAGCCCGGCGGACCCGACGTGATGTCCTGGTCCGAGGTTCCCGATCCGACGCCCGGCCGCGGCGAGGTCCTCCTCGACGTGGTCGCCACCGCCGTCAACCGCGCCGATCTGCTGCAACGGCAGGGTTTCTACCCGCCGCCGCCCGGCGCGAGCGACATCATCGGCCTCGAGTGTTCGGGAGTGATCGCGGAGATCGGCCCCGACGTGCACGGCTGGAAGGTGGGCGACCGCGTCGCCGCGCTCCTCGCCGGCGGCGGTTACGCCGAGAAGGTCACGGTTCCCGCCACTCAACTGCTGCCCGTGCCGGAGGGGCTGGACCTGCGGGCCGCGGCGTCGCTGCCGGAGGTGGCGTGCACCGTGTGGTCGAACCTGGTGATGGAGTGCGGTCTGCACGCCGGCCAGGTGCTGCTGGTCCACGGCGGCGGCGGGGGCATCGGCACCCACGCGATCCAGGTCGGTAAGGCGCTCGGTGCTCGCGTCGCCGTCACCGCCGGATCCGCCGACAAGCTCGAGCGCTGCGCCGAACTGGGCGCCGAAATCCTGATCAACTACCGCGAGGCCGACTTCGTCGAGGTGCTGCGCGAAGCCACCCGTGGCCGCGGCGCCGACATCATCCTCGACAACATGGGGGCGTCGTACCTGGATCGCAACATCGACGCGCTCGCGCCCGACGGCCAGCTGGTGATCATCGGCATGCAGGGCGGCCGCAAGGGCGAACTGGACATCGGCAAGCTGCTCGGTAAGCGTGCCCGCGTGCTCGCGACGGGCCTGCGGGGACGTCCGGAGACCGGGCCGTCGAGCAAGGCCGCCGTGATCGCCGCGGTGCGCGACAAGCTGTGGCCGCTGGTGGGCGACGGCATCGTCGTGCCCGTGGTGTCGGCGGAACTGCCGATCACCGAGGCGCCGACGGCGCACGAGCTGCTCGATTCCCCCGACACCGTCGGGAAGGTGGTCCTCACCGTCGGCGAGGACTGACGGGGCGGCTCAGCCCAGCGCCGACAGGTGCTTGACGAGCTGGTTGATCTCGTAACGGGTGGTGTACGGCGCGAGGCCTACGGTGATCGCGCCGCCCTCGTCGTTGACGCCCAGCGCGTCGAGCAGCCGGCCGCCGTTCTGGGGACCGCTCACGGTCGCGATCCGGTTGTCGGCGAGGTGCGCCGCCACCTTGTCGGCGGGTACACCGGCGACGGTGAAGCTCAGCGTCGGCACCCGGAGCGGCGACCGGCCGATCACGGTCACCTGCGGCAGCGCGTCGAGCGAGCGCAACAGATAGTCGAACAGTTGGTCGTGGTAGGCCTGCAGCGAACTGATCGACGTCTCGAGGCGCTGCCGACGGCTGCCGGTCGCGGTCTCCTCGAGCCCGGCGAGGAAGTCGATCGACGTGGTCAGCCCGGCCAGCAGCGCAAACTGGTGACCGCCGACCTCCATTCGCTCGGCGCCGCGGGCGTACGGGTTGAGCGAGACCGCCGGGATGCGGTCGAGCAGCGTCGGATCGCGGAACACCAGCGCACCGACCTGCGGGCCACCCCACGACGGCGCGCTCACCGCGATGACGTCGGCGCCCAGTTCGTTGATGTCGAGGTGCGCGTACGGCGCGGCGCCGACGGCGTCGACCACCAGCAGGCCCCCCACCTCGTGGATCCGGTCGGCCGCGACACGGACCGCGGGCGCCGAACCGACGATCGGCGATGCGGCGGTGAGCGCCATCAGCCGGGTCGTCGGCTGGATCAGTTCCGCGAACTGCCAGCTCGGCAGCTCACACGTCTCGATCTCCACCTCGGCCCAACGGACCTGCGCGCCGTAGCGGCTCGCGATCCGCAGCCACGGGGCGACGTTGGCTTCCTCGTCCAGCCGGGACAGCACCAGTCCGGTGCCCAGTCCCAACCGTGAACTGAGCGACTCCGCGAGCCACGCCAGCAGCACCGCCCGATCGGCCCCGAGCACGACACCGGCGGGATCACCGCCGACCAGATCGGCGACGGCCTCGCGTGCGGCGGCGACGATCGCCGCGCTGCGCCGGGACGACACGTGCCTCCCACCGGCCGACGACGCGGATGCGCGGAAGGCCGTCGACACGGTGCGCGACACCGCGTCGGGGATCTGCATGCCGGCCTGTGGATCGAGGTGGACCCATCCGTCGCCCAACGACGGGATCAGTCCCCGTACCCGGGCAACGTCGAAAGCCATGCCCGACACTCTAGGACCCGATGTCAACACCCTGTGATTCAGATCCGACTTTTCGGAATGCGTGCTAGCACACGACACTTTCGACACCACCAACCCGCCCTCGCCAATCCGCTACGGAACCGTACAAGATGGAGCCATGACGCAACCGGAGAACGAACGTGTGCTCGTCATCGGCCCCGACGGCCACCCCGTGCCCGTTGCCGGGCCCACCCAGGACGGGAGCGCCCAGACGGCCGCCCCCGAGGGAGCGGACGGCGACTCGCTCACCGACATGGTGGAACAGCCGGCGAAGGTGATGCGAATCGGCACCATGATCAAGCAACTGCTCGAGGAGGTGCGGGCGGCGCCTCTCGACGACGCCAGCCGCACTCGGCTGCGGGAGATCCACAAGTCGTCCGTGCGGGAACTCGAGCAGGGTCTGGCACCCGAGTTGCGGGAGGAACTCGAGCGGCTCACGCTGCCGTTCACCGACGACTCGGTGCCCACCGATGCGGAGCTGCGGATCGCGCAGGCGCAGCTCGTCGGCTGGCTCGAGGGACTGTTCCACGGCATCCAGACGGCCCTGTTCGCGCAGCAGATGGCGGCACGTGCGCAGCTCGAGCAGATGCGGCAGGGTGCGCTTCCGCCCGGCATGAGCATGGGTCCGCAGCACCGGATGCAGGTCCCGGACGACGGTCCCGCTCCCGGGGGGACCGGTCAGTACCTGTAACCCGACGCGACGGTCACGCGGGTTCTTCCGACGCGAGCGGTAGGCTCGGAACTCGTGTCAGCAGCAGCCTTGGATCACGAACCGGCGTCCGACGCCGACACCGACGTCGTCGTGTCCGATTCGCAGACGTTCCGTCGTGCGTTCAAGGACCTCCGGGACGGCTTCGCGCAGCGCGAGTTGTGGCTGAACCTGGGCTGGCAGGACATCAAGCAGCGGTACCGCCGGTCGGTGATCGGTCCGTTCTGGATCACGATCGCCACCGGCGTACAGGCCACAGCGATGGGCATCCTGTACTCGGCGCTGCTGGGGATGTCGATCAAGGAGTTCCTGCCGTACGTCACCGTCGGCCTGATCGTGTGGGCCATGATCAGCGCGTCGATCCTCGAGGGCTCCGAGGTGTTCATCGCCAACGAGGGCCTGATCAAGCAGCTGCCGTCGGCGCTGAGTGTGCACGTCTACCGACTGGTGTGGCGGCAGATCCTGTTCTTCGCCCACAACCTGCTGATCTACGTGATCATGCTGGTCGCGTTCGGGGTGTGGCGGAACCTGACCTGGCCCGATCTGGCCGCGATCCCGGCTCTCGCCCTGCTGGTGCTCAATGCGCTGTGGGTGTCGATCGTGTTCGGCATCTTCGCCACCCGCTACCGCGACATCGCACCGATCCTCGGCAGCCTGACGCTGCTGCTGTTCGTGCTCACCCCGATCTTCTGGTCCACCGAGGCCCTCAAGGCCCAGGGCGGGCAGGTCGCCGAGCGCGCGAAGATCGCCGAGCTCAATCCGCTGTTCCACTTCCTCGAGATCGTCCGCGCGCCCATGCTCGGGAAGGATCAGCAGGCCTACCACTGGTACATCGTGCTGGCCATCACCGCCGTCGGCTGGGCGATCGCGCTGTTCGCGCTGCGCAAGTACCGGGCCCGCGTGGCCTACTGGGTCTAGGGGTCCGAGGAGTAATTGACATGACCGGCAACGTGAGCATCGAGACGCGGAATGCGTGCGTCGACTTCCCGATCTTCGACGCCAAGTCGCGCTCGCTGAAGAAGGCTTTCCTCGGCAAGGCGGGCGGATCCATCGGCCGCAACGACTCCGACGTCATCGTCGTCGAGGCGCTCAAGGACATCACCCTCTCCCTCAAGGAGGGCGACCGCGTCGGACTGGTCGGCCACAACGGCGCCGGCAAGTCGACGCTGCTGCGGCTGCTGTCCGGCATCTACGAACCCACCCGTGGCAGCGCCCGCGTCCGCGGCCGCGTCGCGCCGGTGTTCGACCTCGGCGTCGGCATGGACCCGGAGATCTCCGGCTACGAGAACATCATCATCCGCGGCCTGTTCCTGGGGCAGACCCGTAAGCAGATGCTCGCGAAGATGGACGAGATCGCCGATTTCACCGAACTCGGCGAGTACCTCAGCATGCCGCTGCGCACCTACTCGACGGGCATGCGCGTGCGCGTCGCGATGGGCGTGGTCACCAGCATCGACCCCGAGATCCTGCTGCTCGACGAGGGCATCGGCGCCGTCGACGCCGAGTTCATGAAGAAGGCCCGGATCCGGCTGCAGAAGCTGGTGGAACGCTCCGGCATCCTCGTCTTCGCCAGCCACTCCAACGAGTTCCTGGCGCAGTTGTGCGACAGCGCGATGTGGATCGACCACGGCCAGGTGCGCCAGCACGGCGAGATCGAGGACGTCGTCCGCGCCTACGAGGGCGACGACGCCGCCGACCATGTCCGCCAGGTGATCGCGGACATGAAGCGAGAAGAGGACGAGGAGCGGGCGTCGTGACCGAGACGATCGGTGACACGAACAGCGAAAAGATCATCGGCGTCGTCGTCACCCACAAGCGCCGCGAGCTGCTCGCCCAGTCCCTGAAGGTGCTGGCCGGGCAGACGCGCCCCCTCGATCACCTGGTCGTCGTCGACAACGCCGACGAGGCCGACGTCCGCGAACTGGTCGAGAGCGCCGACGTCCCCACCACGTACCTGGGTTCCAAGCACAACCTCGGCGGGGCGGGCGGTTTCGCGCTCGGCATCCTGTACGCGCTGTCGCTGGGCGCGGACTGGGTGTGGCTCGCCGACGACGACGGTCGCCCCGAGGGCCCCGACGTCCTGGCGACGCTGTTCGCGTGCGCGCAGCGGCACGGCCTGGCGGAGGTCTCCCCCGTCGTGTGCGACATCGACGCCCCGGACCGGCTGGCGTTTCCGCTCCGCCGCGGCGTCGAGTGGAAGCGGCTGCGTTCCGAACTCGGCGACGACGATCTGCTGCCCGGCATCGCGTCGCTGTTCAACGGAGCGCTGTTCTCGGCCGCCGCGATCGACACCGTCGGTGTCCCGGACCTGCGCCTGTTCGTGCGCGGCGACGAGGTCGAGGTGCACCGCCGCCTGGTCCGGTCGGGGCTGCCGTTCGGCACGTGCCTGCAGACCGCCTACGTGCATCCCGACGGCGCCGACGAGTTCAAGCCGATCCTCGGCGGCCGGATGCACACGCAGTACCCGGACAACGAGACCAAACGCTTCTTCACGTACCGCAACCGCGGCTACCTCATGTCCCAGCCGGGCATGCGCCGGCTGCTGCCCCAGGAGTACGCGCGATTCGGCTGGTACTTCCTGGTGAACCGGCGCGACCCCAAGGGCTTCGTCGAGTGGATGCGCCTGCGTGGGCTGGGCCGGCGGGAGCGGTTCCAGCGCCCCTGACCCGCCGGCGACCCGACTCACCCCGAGATTCATCCCGGCAAGGTCCGTCCGACCCTGGCAGCATGAGTGCGAACTCGACGTACGCACGCGAGAGGGGTTCCCACGCATGTTCGATCGGTTCCGGAAATCGGCCAGGCTCAAGATGCAGCGGGCGGTCGCCGAGGTGGTGCGGGAGTCCGACCGCCAGGCGCGGATCGAGCACGAGAACAGACACGACCAGATACTCGCGGAGCTCACCGCACACAACGCGGAGACCCGGCGGGTCCTCGACGAGCTCGCGCAGACCCGCGGCCAGGTAGCGGCGATCAGCGAACGACTCGACGTCCTGGAACAGCGCGCCCGCCGCGACATCACGCACGCTCTCGACATCCGGGCGACAGCGGAGAGCGCACAGTTCGTGCTCGACCACATGCCGACGGCACCGGTGTTCTGGCACCCGCACGACACGCTCCGGTACGCGCTGGAGCTGGTCAAGGTCGACGGCCTGGCGCTCGAGTTCGGCGTCGCGAGCGGCACCACGCTGCGGATCGTCAGCGAGTCCCTACGCGCCACGGGGCACGACGTGTGGGGCTTCGACGTGTGGACCGGCCTGCCCGAGGCGTGGCGCACCGGCTTCCCGGCCGGCGAGTTCGCACAGGAGTCCCAGCCGACGGTGCCGGGCGCACGACTGGTGTCGGGACTGTTCGAGGACACCCTGCCCGGTTTCCTCGACGAGCATCCCGGGCCGGTCGCGTTCGCCCACCTCGACGCCGACCTGTACTCGTCGACCCGGGCGGTGCTCGACCTCCTCGAGGACCGGCTGGTGCCCGGTTCGGTCCTCGTCTTCGACGAGTACTTCAACTACCCGGGCTGGCAGAACCACGAACACCGGGCGTGGACGGAGTTCGTCGAGCGCACCGGCGTCCCGTTCGACTACCTCGCCTACACCGCGGACCACGAACAGGTCGTGGTCCGCATCCGCGAATAGGACTGCGGCGAACTACTTTCCGTAGAGCCGAGCCCAGTTCTCCCGGGCGGTCAGTTCGGGCAATGCGTCGCGGTAACGCTGCTGGACGGTCGCACCCTGCTCCCGGAACTGCTTGAGCAGCGCCGCCATCCGGGCGGTGATCTCCTTCGCGAGGTCCTTGTCGCGGCGACGGACACGCACCCCCGACTGCGAAGCATCGGTCACGACCGCGTGGTCGAAGAGCGAGACGTGCCACCAGTGCGCGTCGGCGGCGGGGATGTTCGCGATGCCGTGCTGGGTGCGCCCCAGCCACTGCATCGCGACGCGCTTCGCGAGGACCAGGTCCTCACGGGCCGAATCGGGTTCGGGGCCCGCCACCCGGGTCACCAGATCCGACGACCGGATACCGGGGACGTCGTTCGCGGGGTGCTTCACCGTCTCCGGGAACCGGGCACGTTCCTTGCGGATCGCACCGAGGACCGCCTGCCCGCCGTCCTGGAGCACGTCAGGGCCGACGAGGAAGTCCTCGATACCGCGCAACGTGGTGTGCGCCAGGCCGTACTGCATCGACACCAGGTACTGGCTGATCTCCCGGCCGAGGGTCACGCTCAAGGACTTCGTGTCGAAGTCGCTGTGCAGGGCCGCGACGATGAGCGAGTTGCGCACACTGAAGTACTTGGCCCAGTCGTCCCGATCCTTCCAGTGGAAGTCCGCATGCCACACACCGGCGTTCGGGAGGGTCACGGTGACGAAACCTGCTGCGCGGGCGCGGATTCCGTACTCGATGTCGTCCCACTGGAAGAACATCGGAATCGGCAGTCCGATGCGCGAGACCACCTCGGCGGGGATCAGGCAGGACCACCACGCGTTGTACCCGGCGTCGACGCGCTTCTCCTGACGCTTCTTGATCAGGTTGGCGTCGTGCAGCGAATTCGCCGCCCAGCGGCCGGCACGCAGCTTCCCCAGATCCGCTTCCTCGGCACTCACGTGCAGGTTCTGCGGATTCATCAGATAGAGCATCTGGGCACCGACGAGGGTCGGCTCCGTCGTCACGTTCGCGAACGCATTCATCCGCAGCACCGTCTCCGGCTCGCACAGGATGTCGTCGTCCATCAGGATGACGTTGGCGTGTTCGTTGACGGCCGTCACCTCGTACATGCCGCGGGTGAAGCCGCCCGCCCCACCGAGATTGGGCTGTCGGAGATAGACGAGCTTGTCGCCCAGCTTGTCCGCCGTGGCGGCGAACGACTCACGCTCGGACACGTGGTCGGTGCCCTGATCGACGACGTAGACGGCGTCGATCCCGGCGCACATCTGCTCGTCGCCGGCGATGGCGGCAACCGTGTCCGCGCAATCCTGCGCACGATTGAACGTGCAGATGGCGATCGCGGCGGGCCGGATGACGGCGGGCGCCGGCACGGTCCACTCACACTCGCGGACGCCCAGCGGACCGTCCACCGCCCGGAATTCGAGCCACAGCGAGCCACCGTCGAGGAACATGTCGAGCTTCGCGGACAGACGCGCCGTTCCCGCCCCGTCCACCTCGACGGTCGCGATGGTCCGGGTGTTGCCGCCCGAGTCGGATCCCCGCAGCAACGCCAGCGAGACACCGGCGGCGTCGTACGCGAACGACACCTCGACCTCGGTGACCGTGGTCCATCGCTGGTAGTAGCTGGCCGCGAAACGCCCGAAGTAGGTGTCGGTGTCGACGACCGCACCCTTGTCCAGCCGCAGCTCGAAACGCTCCCGATGCGCCGACCCCGACGTGATGGAGGCGTAGAGCTCGTCCTTCACCCGGGGCGTCGGTCCTGTGAAGACGCCTCGCTGCACCACCAGTCGACCCGACGCCGGATGCTCGTGGAGGGCGCTGCGAACAGCTGCCGTGCTCCCGTCCACAGGTACCACCGACGCCGACTCGCTCATCCCGCTCCTACATGTACATTCCCACGACTGTTCCGGTCCGGACCCGGCCGTTCCGTCGCTCGAGGGTATCAAGCGGCGTCCGACGGCTCCGGACTCGCGGACCGCCGCCGGGGACGTACGTACCAGAGAATTGTCTGCACCAGCACGACGGCGAACGCGCCCAGAGCTGCGGCGACGCCGAACCTCAGTCCCGGCGACCGGTACTCGACGACCAGGGTGTGCTCCCCCGCCGGCACGTCCACCGCGAGCAACCCGGCGGGGCCGTCGGACGGATCGACACTTCGGCCGTCCACGGCCGCGGTGTAGCCCGGCCACGCCAGCCGCGCGAACACGATGTGTCCCGGCTCGTCGGCCGAGAACCGGATCTCCGCGCGGGCCGGCGCCGAAGACTCCGCGGTCACCTCGACCCCCGGGGACGCCCACGTGACCCGCCCGGCCTCCGGCAGAACGACGTCGCGGACCCACACGACCCGGACCGGGGTGTCGTAGGCGACGTGCCAGCCGGGCGGAGGGTCACCGGCCGCGACCTCGGGAAGCAGCGCCCGCTGCAACACCAGAGTCGAGACGCCCATGACGTCGATCAACGGGGCGGGCGTCCGATCGTCGGCCGACTGCCAGAGCCGGTCGTAGGCCGCGGCGCAGGTGGCGCCCCGATAGTCCATGCACAGTTCTTCGGCGAACTCGGCGAACCCCATGCCGGTGTAGCTGGCGATCGCCTCGACGCCCGCGGCGCGCGGCAGATTGCCGAACAGGATCTCGCCGTTGCGGGCGTCCTCCGGTCCGGTGCGGTCCAGCGCGGCCAGTTGCAGCACGGTGCCGCGATAACCGGAGGTGCCCGCGGCGACCCGCGGGAGATCGAAGGCCGGCGCCGCCGTCGCCGGTGCCGGCGGCTGGTCCGGTTTCGGGGCCGGTGCGGGCAGCAGACTCGACTGCAGGAACAGGACTGCGGCGGTACCGACGACGGCCACGGACGCCGCCGCTGCGGCGCCGGCCCGCCGGAACGCGACCAGCAGCGCCGTGACCAGCAGGGCCGTGACGGCCAGTCCGAGCAGATGGGTCGAGGTTTCGTCCGGACGCACGGCCCAGGACAGGTACGCGCCCGCGGCGACGATCACCGCGGTCGTGACGGCCCGGCGTCGCACGTGGTCACGGGCCAGGCCCGACGAGAGCCCGAGGGCCAGCAGTATGGCGCCCGCGAGATAGAGGTACTCGACCAACCGCACCGGCCAGCGGAACAACCACACGTTCGACGGCGCGAGCGTCGCCACCAGATAGAAGCCGCCGACGACGAAGACACTGACCGCGCCCACCGTGCGGGCCCGCAGCTCCCGCCACCGGATCCACGGCAGCAGGGGCAGCGCGAACCACACGAAATACGTGGTCGGGTTGGCCTCGAGACGGCCACCGGCCCACGTCGACATCGAGGGCAGGTAGGTGGGCGAACTGCTCGCGGCGATGTCACCGAGGTCCGGCACCAGGAAGGTGTCGTTCGCGATGGCCGCCAGGGAGTCCCGGGTCGTGACGTCGCTACTGCCGAGCAGCGGCAGGAACACCAGCAGCGCCGTCGCACCCACACACGCGCCCATCACCGCGACCTGCACCAGGCGCCCGTAACCCCGGGCGAGCAGCAGTTCGATGCCGACGGCGGCGAGCACGACGATCGCGCCCAGCGTCGCGTACGGGTTTCCGGTGGTCATCGCGAGGAACCCGAACAGGAACGGCACCAGCGGATTGGTGCCGCCCCGCGAGAAGCGGCGGGTCGCCCACCAGAAGTGCGTGATCCACGTGAACGCCATCAGCCCGGCCGGCCACCCCGACGCTTCGTACCACAGGGTGAAACCGGAGACCGGGACGGCGACGGCCACCATGATCGCTGCGCTGCGACGCGCGCCGTACTCACGTGCGAGCAGGAAGACACCGGCCGCCAGGATCGCGAGGATCTCGATCATCACCACGAACGCGGCCAGAGACAGGTTGTCGAACCGCGACACGAGGAGGAAGTTCGCCCAGTTGAGCGGGTTCCAGATACCGTCCAACCCCTCGGCGGCGTAGTTGCCGCCCATCCAGCCGGACGGGTCCATCGTCGGCCACTGGCGGTCGCGCAGGCTCTCGCCGAACATGTGCCACATGGGCGCGAACTGCTCGTGCTGGTCGCCGACGTAGAAGAAGAAGCTTCCCCGCCACTGGGCGATGGAGGCGACCACCGCGGTGACGAGTCCGACGCCGATCGCGACGGCCCAGTCCGGTAAGCGGTCGTTCAGCCGCCGAAGGCCCGTCGCCCGCCCGCCGTCCACCGTGCTCCTCTGCGTCGTCACTGCCGTCACTGGTTCGTACCCCTCACAGACATCCGGGCGAGCATAAGTCAGTGACGAGCGGGTTCCGGAATCGTCGGGGACCGCGTCAGTGGCGCTCGGTCGGGCTTCCGGCCGAGTTCGCGCCGGGACCGTCGGCTGTCTCGACCACCGTCACCGTCGACGCCGGCTGATGCGTGAGGATGCGGCGCGACAGCAGGAAGGTGACCGGGATGGCCGCGACCGCAGCGATGAGCGGGGCGATCCGGTCGTCCACGCCGAGGAACGTCACGAGCAGCACCATGCCGACCGTCGTCACGATGTAGTTGGTGGCGTTGGTCAGCGGGAACAGCGCGAACTTGCGCCACGTCGGCCGCGTCCTGAACGTCCAGTAGCAGTTCAGGAAGAACGAGCCGACCATCGAGATCGCAATCGCGAGCAGGTGCGCGGCCAGGTACGGCATCACCGTGTTGAACACGAGATACAGCGCGTAGTAGACGCCGGTGTTGACGACCCCGACCACCCCGAACCGCAGGATGTGCCGCATCACTGCGACTCCACCTCACGGCCGCCCGGCTCGGTCTCGGCGACCAGGAAGTGCGGTCGCCGCTTGGTCTCGTAGTAGATCCGCCCCACGTACTCGCCGATGATGCCGAGGAACAGCAGTTGCAGACCACCCATACCGGTGATCGCGGCGATCAGCGTGACGTAGCCGGGCGCGGTGACACCGTGCACCAGGGCGGCGATGACCAGTGCGACGACGTACACGAACGAGACCGCCGTGACGACCGCGCCCAGGTAGACCGCGAGCCGCAGCGGCGCGTTGTTGAACGACATGATGCCGTCGATGCCGTAGTTGAGCAGTCTCCGGAAGCTCCACTTGCTCTCACCACCGCCCTGACGTGCGACGTTGTGGTAGTCCACGGTCGCAGTGGGGAATCCGATCCACGAGAACATGCCCTTGGAGAACCGGTTGTACTCGCGCATCTGCAGCAGAGCGTCGACCGCGCGGCGGCTCAGCAAGCGGAAGTCGCCGGCGCCGTCCTCCATGTTCACGTCGACCAGCGAGTTGACGAGCCGGTAGTACAGCCGCGACACCAGGGTGCGGCCGAACGCGTCCCCTTCCCGGGTGCGCCGGGCGATCACCTGGTCGTACCCCTCGCCGTGCAGGCGCAGCATGTCGAGCAGCAGATGCGGGGGATGCTGCAGATCGGCGTCCATGATCACGACGGCGTCGCCGCGTGCGTATCGGAGCCCGGCCAGCATCGCCGCTTCCTTGCCGAAATTGCGGCTGAAGCTGATGAAACGGCAACGGGGATCGCGCGCGTTGATCTCGCGCATCAGCCGGACGGTGTCGTCCCGGCTGCCGTCGTCCACGAGAACGAGTTCCGCCTCGACGTCCGCGTCCTCGAGGGTGTCGAGAACCTGCCGGACGAGCTCCTCGAGAACACTCTCTTCGTTGTGGCACGGCACCACGACGGACAACAGCATTCGACAATCTCCTCGATAAACCCACGCACCCTGCGAGGCCGCCGCCGCAGGTACGCCGGGCACCCCCAGCTTAGGGGGTTACCGCGCGCGGGTCCCTGCGCCCCGATGTCAGCTCAGCGTGCCGATCCCGAGCGAACCCGCGGCGATCGACCCGATGCCGGTCTTGAGGGAGCCGTAGGTGAACGACCCCGTGTTCGCGGACCCGAGGTTGCCTGAGCCGGTGTTCGCCGACCCCACGTTGCCGGAGCCGGTGTTCGCGGACCCGACGTTGCCGGAGCCGGTGTTCGCCGATCCGACGTTGTTGGACCCGGTGTTGGCCCACCCGAGGTTGAAGGAGCCGGTGTTGTCGGGGCCGATGTTGTTCCAGTCGATGCTGCTCGCGGCGAGCAGGCCCAGGCTGCCGAGTCCGGCGGCGACAGCCGAACCGATGGCGCCGGCCTGGATCTCGGCGGGTCCGACGTAGCCGACGCCGACCGCATCCTGGCACGGCACGGGAAGTTCGAGGCCCGGCGCGACGGTGGCCGTGGCGTTGGCCAGCAGTCCCTCCACCCGGAACGGCGCGCAGGCCGGCGCGCCCGCGACCGGGTCGGCGGCGGCGGTGCCGGCGGAGCCCAGGGCCACCGCCCCGAGCGCGGATGCGACCACGAGTGCCCGGCACGCACGACGCCGGCGGGCAGTGCTGTTCGGTGCGGCAGTGTTGTTCGGTGCGGCAGTGTTCTTCGGTCCGGCCCGCATACGAGCGCCCCCTCCGGTTCGTCCCCTGAGCGACAGATCCCGACGCGAATGCTGGTGACGCTACCGCGTGACGTCCGTCGCCGTGGCCGGATCGACGGCTTCGCGCAGGCTGCGGCTACTGCCCGGTGCGCGCGTATCCGGCCTCGGTCGCGGCCTTTGCCGGACGCCACCACTCGGGGTGCTCGCGGTACCACTGCACGGTCGCTTCGAGACCGCTGCGGAAGTCCCGGTAGCGCGGCTCCCACCCCAGCTCGGTGCGCAGCCGAGTCGAATCGATCGCGTACCGCAGGTCGTGGCCGGGCCGGTCCGGGACGAAGTCGAAGTCGTCGGCGGATCGCCCGAAGATCTCGAGCAGCATCGCGATGACGGTGCGGTTGTCGACCTCGCCGTCCGCACCGATCAGGTACGTCTCCCCGATCCGCCCCTTCTCGAGGACGGTCCACACGGCGCGGTTGTGGTCGTCGACGTGGATCCAGTCGCGCACATTGCGGCCCTGCCCGTAGAGCTTGGGGCGGACGCCGTCGAGCAGGTTGGTGATCTGCCGCGGAATGAACTTCTCCACGTGCTGGAAGGGGCCGTAGTTGTTGGAGCAGTTCGACAGCGTCGCCCGGATCCCGAACGATCGCGTCCAGGCCCGCACCAGCATGTCGCTCGACGCCTTCGTCGACGAGTAGGGACTGGACGGGTTGTAGGCGGTGGCCTCGGTGAAGCGCCCCGGATCGCCCAGCTCGAGGTCGCCGTACACCTCGTCGGTCGAGATGTGGTGGTAGCGGACGTCGTGGTCCCGCACGGCCTGCAGCAGCGTGAACGTGCCCACGACGTTGGTCCGCACGAACGGCCAGGGGTCGGCCAGCGAGTTGTCGTTGTGCGACTCGGCCGCGAAATGCACGACGGCGTCGGAATCGGCCACCAGGCGGTTGACGGTGTCGGCGTCGGCGATGTCGCCGTGCACGAAGTCGATCCGATCGGCGACCGCGTCGAGCGAGGCCCGGTTGCCGGCGTACGTCAGCGCGTCGAGGACCGTGACCCGGACGTCGGGCCGTTCCGCGACGGTCTGGTGGACGAAGTTGGCACCGATGAACCCGGCGCCACCGGTGACGAGCAGCCTCATACCGGGGAGACTACCGACGGTCGCGGACCGCTCATGCCCGCACCGGTTCCGGCGTCTGCTCCTCCTCGCCCGGGATCGACGTGCCGCGGAGGGAGACACCCGCGGTCTCGCGGAGGAAGGCCACCGAGACGAGGCCGATGACGCACGCGCCCATCATGTAGATCGCGGGGAACAGGCTCCAGCCCGTCGAGTGGATGACCGCGTCGTTGACGAGTGGGGCGGTGCCGCCGAAGACGGCCGTCGAGACGTTGTAGCCGATCGCGAAGCCGGCGTAGCGGACCTGGGTGGGGAACATGGCCGGGAACGTCGCGGAGATGGTCGCCAGCTGTGGCAGGTAGAGCAGCCCGAGCACCGCGAACGCGAGCAGTGCCCACCCGAATCCCTGCGCCATCAGCCAGTACATCGGCACGGCAGCGATCAGCAAGCCGATCAGCGAGCCCCACCACATGGGCTTGCGGCCGAGCGTGTCCGACCAGCGCCCGAAGAACGGGATGCACGCCATCATGACCAGTTCGCCGATCAGGATGATCACCGTCGTCGACTGCGTGCTCAGGCCGAGCGTCGACTCCAGGTAGGTGGGCTGGTACGTGAGCAGCGTGTAGTTGACCACGTTCAGAGCGACGACCATGCCGGTCAGCACCAGGATCGGGCGCCAGTAGTTCTTCAGCAGATCGGCGAGACCACCCAGGATCGAGTTCTGACTGTCGCCCTGCGCGTCCACCTCGTCGAACACCGGCGACTCGTCGAGCTTGCTGCGCAGGAACCAACCGACCAACCCGAGCGGCAGCGCGATCAGGAACGGGATCCGCCAGCCCCACGACGCCATGTCGTCGTCGGAGATCATCAGCTCGCACAGCATCACCACGGCGGTGCCGGCGGCGAACCCGCCGAGGGTGCCGAACTCCAGGAAGCTGCCGTACCGGCCGCGCTTGTCGTCGGGCGCGTACTCGGCCATGAACGTGGCCGCGCCGCCGTACTCGCCGCCGGTGGAAAAGCCCTGGACCACGCGTAGCAGGATCAACAGGATCGGTGCCGCGATGCCGATCGACGCGTACGACGGGATCGCCGCGATCAACGCGGTCGCGCCCGACATCAGCAGGATCGTCGTCGCCAGCACAGCCTTGCGGCCGAGCCGGTCGCCCAGCGGACCCCAGATCATGCCGCCCAGCGGACGGAGCACGAACGAGACCGCGAAGCCGAGCATCGTGCCGATCGAGCCGAGGTGCCCCGGGAAGAAGTTCTGGGTCAGGTAGGTGGCCGTCGTGGCGTAGACGCCGTAGTCGAACCACTCGGTCGCGTTGCCCATAGCCGAGCCGGCGATGGCCTTGCGTAGCGTCCGCTGGTCCACGTCAGCGCCCGGTTCGGTGGCGCCGCCAGTCTTCTGGCGCGCGGGACCGTACGTCGATTCCTGCATGCGTAGGGCCCCTTCAGACGTGGGGTCTGCGGTAGGCAGACCTTCTTCATCGGTCGTTTTCGACGCTAACGGGACATGTCCGACTCCGCTTGGCACAACGAGCGGCGGGCCCGCGCGCGGAGGAGCGGCGCACCCCGACAATCGCGTCGTAGCCGACCGGCCTCGTCACTCCCGCGATCTCCCGCCGTCGCCCGTGAAACACTGCTCTACATGCGCGGAATCATTCTGGCTGGCGGTACCGGCAGCCGGCTGCACCCGATCACGCTGGGCGTGAGCAAGCAGCTGGTGCCCGTCTACGACAAGCCGATGATCTACTACCCGCTCTCGACGCTCATGCTTGCCGGAATCCGCGATATCCTGATCATCACCACCCCGCAGGACGCCGGACAGTTCCGCAATCTGCTGGGCGACGGCTCCCGGTTCGGCATCTCGCTGAGCTACCAGGTGCAGCGCGAGCCGAACGGTCTGGCGCAGGCGTTCGTGCTGGGTGCCGACCACATCCGCGACGACTCGGTGGCCCTCGTCCTGGGCGACAACATCTTCTACGGTCCCGGCCTGGGCACCACGCTCACCCGCTTCCACGACGTCAAGGGCGGCGCGGTGTTCGGGTACTGGGTGTCCGATCCGGGCGCGTACGGCGTCATCGAGTTCGACGACACCGGCGCCGCGGTCTCGCTGGAGGAGAAGCCGGCGGTGCCGCGGTCGAACTACGCCGTGCCGGGGCTGTACTTCTACGACAACGACGTCGTCACGATCGCGCGGGAGTTGACGCCCTCGGCGCGCGGCGAGTACGAGATCACCGACGTCAATCGCACGTATCTCGAGGCCGGACGGCTGCAGGTGGAGGTGCTCCCGCGCGGCACGGCCTGGCTCGACACCGGCACGTTCGACTCCCTGCTCGACGCGTCGAACTACGTGCGGACCATCGAGCAGCGGCAGGGCCTCAAGATCGGTGTGCCCGAGGAGGTCGCGTGGCGGCGCGGATTCATCTCCGACGACGAACTGCGCGAGCGCGCCGAACCGCTGGTCAAGTCCGGTTACGGCACGTACCTGCTGGGGTTGCTCGACCGCGGCCGAGAATGGTGACCATGGATTATCGGGAGTTGAAGGTTCCGGGGGCGTGGGAGATCACGCCCCGACAGTTCGGCGATCACCGCGGGGTGTTCCTCGAATGGTTCAAGGACCCCGGCTTCTCCGCGAACGTCGGTCGCACCCTCGATCTGGCTCAGGCCAACTGTTCGGTGTCGGCGGCCGGCGTGTTGCGCGGCATCCACTTCGCCGACGTCCCGCCCGGCCAGGCCAAGTACGTCACGTGTGTGCGGGGCGCGATCCTCGACGTCGTCGTCGACCTGCGGGTGGGCTCGCCGACGTTCGGACAGTGGGATTCGGTGCTGCTCGACGACGTCGACCGCCGCGCCGTCTTCATCTCCGAGGGGCTGGGCCACGGGTTCCTGTCCCTCGAGGACGATTCGACGGTGATCTACCTGTGCTCCACCGGCTACGCCCCGGACCGCGAGCACGAGGTGAGCCCGCTGGATCCGGGCATCGGTATCGATTGGCCGGTCGTCGGCCGCGACGGCAGCTCACTGCAGTGGACGCTGTCGGACAAGGACCTGGCGGCGCCGACACTTCAGCAGGCTCGCGACGCGGGTCTGCTGCCCGTCTACCGGGAGGGCCACGAGTGAGCCGATGAGTGCCTTCGGGGTGCGCCGCGTCAGCGCTGCGATCGCAGTGCTCGCCGCAGTGGGCCTCGCACTCCTGGCAATTCCTCTCGAACACGGCACACTCGACGTCCCGAAGCAGGCGCAGGCGACGACGGCCCTCGCGCCACCGCCCCCACCGCCACCCGTCCCCCTCGCCCCGCAGCAGATCACCGAGCGCGTCGTCCCGACGATCGTCACCATCACGACGCGGACGGGACTGGGCACGACGGCGGGCACCGGGATCGTGCTGCGTCCGGCGGGACCTGCCGCCATCGTGCTCACCAACCATCACGTGATCGACGGCGGGACGGACATCACGGCCGAGAGCATGCGCGACGGCACCCCCTACCCGGTCGAGGTTCTAGGCTACGACAGCTCCCGCGACCTGGCGGTTCTGCGCCTGCCCGGCGGCGCGGCGCTACCACCCGCCGCGCTCGGGTCGTCGCGGAACGCCGGTGTCGGCGATCCGGTGACCGCGATCGGAAACGCAGAGGGCGGTGGTGTCCCGCAGTCGGCGCCGGGCGCGGTCACCCGGCTCGGGGTCACGGTGCTCACCCGTAACTCCGTCGACGGCTCCCGCAACGAGCTGGCCGGGCTCATCGAGGTGAACGCCGACGTCCGGCCCGGCGACTCCGGTGGGCCATTGGTCGACGCGTTCGGCGAGGTGATCGGCGTGAGCAGCGCGGGCAACGCCGTCCAGCGGGACGAGCCGTCGGCCCCCGCACCGAAGTCGTACGCGATCCCCATCGACTCGGCGCTGGAGGTGGTCGACCAGATCCTCGCGGGACGCCCGTCGGATTCGGTGCACATCGGCCCCACCCCGCAGCTCGGCGTGAGCGTGCGCGACCACGTCGAACCACAGGCGGGGACTCCGGCCGGCGCGCAGATCGTGCAGGTGAGTTACCGCTCCCCCGCCGACGGGCTGGGCCTGGCGCGCGGCGACGTGATCGTGCAGTTCGGCGGCGTCCCGATCCGGACGGCGTCCGACCTCACGGTCCGGATGATCGCGCTGCACCCCGGTGACGTCGTCGACGTCGCGTGGATCGACGCCACCGGCGCGCAGCGGTCGGGCTCGATGGTGCTGACGGAAGGTCCGCCGCGCTGATCAGCCGCCGATGCCCAGTTTGGACGCCAGGCGCTGCAGGTAGGCGAGCACCTGTTCCTCGTCGGCGTCGGGCATGCCGAACAGTGCCTCGCTGACGCCGAGGTCCTGCCAGCGGGCGAGCTTGTCGGCGTCGGGTTTGCCGGCCAGGACGATGATCTCCGGCTGCCCGGTGCGGCCGGCGTCCGCCCAGATCTTGCGCAGCAACGTGACGTTGTCCTCGATGTCCTGCTCGATCGGGGTGGTGATCCAGCCGTCCGCCGAGCGCGCGATCCACCCGAACGTCTTCTCCGACGCGCCCGCACCGACGAGGACCGGCGGGCGGGGTTGCTGGACCGGCTTGGGCCACGCCCAGCTGGGACCGAACTTCACGAACTGACCGTCGTAGGACGCTTCCTCCTGCGTCCACAGCGCCTGCATCGCCTCGAGGTACTCGCGCAGCGCGGTGCGGCGCTTCTTGGGATCGACGCCGTGGTCGGCGAGTTCCTCGGCGTTCCAGCCGTAGCCGACACCGAACGTGACGCGGCCGCCGGACAGGTGGTCGAGCGACGCGATGGTCTTGGCGAGCGTGATGGGGTCGTGTTCGAGCGGCAGCGCGACCGACGTGCCCAGCCGGATCCGGGACGTCACCGACGCCGCGGTGCCGAGCGCGACCCACGGGTCGAGGGTGCGCATGTAGCGGTCGTCGGGCAGCGCGTCGGTGCCGGTGCCGGGATGGTTCGACGCCCGGTTGACCGGAATGTGGGTGTGTTCGGGCACGTAGAACGCGTCGAACCCGCACTTTTCGACGGCCTGTGCGGCGGTCGCGGGAGTGATGCCTCGGTCACTGGTGAACAGGCTGATGCCGTAGCGCACGATCTGACTCCTCCGGGGTGGTCGGTACCAGGAAATGTAACCGGTTCCACTCCGGATCGGAAGACTCTACAGACAGCTGTCCAGACAGCTATCGAATCTTGAAGATCACAGCACGCTGGACGACGAAGTTGATCACTGTCGCGGTGCCCTGCGCGATCACGAAGGCCAGCGGAATGCGCCACCACTCGTCCGGGAAGACGTGGGCCATCAGTCCGTTGAGTCCGACCTGCACGGCGAACGTGAGCCCGTACAGGACGACCACGGCGACGAAGCGAGCCCGGCTCGGCTCAGCCTTGAACGTCCAGCGCCGGTTGATCAGGTACGCGGTGGTGGTGCCGGCGATGAAACTGATGGCCTTGGCGAGGTTGAGCGGCAGTCCGACGGCGAGCAGCAGCAGGTACAGCCCGAAGTCGACGACCGCCGACAGGCCACCGGTGAGCACGAAGCGCACGATCTGCGTCTTGAGGTCCAGGGACTCGTCCGCGAGGGAATCGGTGACGGGGATCTCGACGGGCAGCGGCGCATGCGGATCGGGGGCGTGGGGGCTTCCGGACACGCAACGAGACTAGGCGACCCGCGCCGGGCACACCGGCGTGACATCCCGCACAGGGCCCTGGACCTCGAGTGCACTCGAGGTTGCAAGATCAACGTCATGACCGTTTACACGCTGCCCGATCTGCCGTACGACTACGCCGCTCTCGAGCCCCACATCTCCGGCAAGATCATGGAGCTCCACCACGACAAGCACCACGCCGCCTACGTCGCCGGCGCCAACACCGCCCTCGACAAGCTCGCCGAGCTCCGCGAAGCCGACGCCCTCGCCCCCGTGGTCAACCTGCACGAGAAGAACCTCGCCTTCCACCTCGGCGGCCACACCAACCACTCCGTGTTCTGGAACAACCTTTCCCCCGAAGGCGGCGACAAGCCCGAAGGCGAACTCGCAGCCGCCATCGACGACCAGTTCGGCAGCTTCGACGCCTTCCGCAGCCACTTCTCCGCCAACGCCAACGCCATCCAGGGCTCCGGCTGGTCCATCCTCGCCTGGGACTCCATCGGCCAGCGCCTGATCATCGTCCAGCTCTACGACCAGCAGGGCAACATCAGCATCGGCCTCACCCCGCTGCTCATGCTCGACATGTGGGAGCACGCCTTCTACCTCGACTACCAGAACGTCAAGGGCGACTACGTCAACGCCTTCTGGAACATCGTCAACTGGGCCGACGTCGCCGACCGCTTCACCAAGGCACGCACCCAGACCACCGGACTCATCGTCCCCGCCTGATCCCGTCCCCCACTCCCGCGTTTTGCGCACTTATCGCACTCCCGGACCCCGGAATTCCCGCGATAAGTGCGCAAAACGCGGGTAAAGAAGATGTGGAACGGCGCACGCTTTCCGAGGGTCGTCCACTACCGCCAGGTAACCTCGTACCCGATGTCCGAGACAGCAGAAGAGACGGTTCACGAGCCGCTCCCCACGCAGACCCGCACCCTCACCGGATGGGGACGCACCGCGCCCACCACCGCACAGGTGTTGTCCACGCCCGACGTCGAGCTGATCGCCAAGGCGGTCGCGCAGGTGGCGGAGCAGAACGAGTCGAAGCCGTCGCATCTGCGACGCGGCGTCATCGCGCGCGGCATGGGCCGCTCGTACGGTGACCCGGCGCAGAACGCGGGCGGGCTCGTCGTCGACATGAACGCGCTGAAGCGCATCCACAACATCGACTCCAACACCCGTCTGGTGACGGTGGACGCCGGTGTGAACCTGGATCAGCTGATGCGTGCCGCGCTGCCTTTCGGCCTGTGGGTTCCGGTGCTGCCGGGCACCCGTCAGGTCACCATCGGCGGCGCGATCGCGTCCGACATCCACGGCAAGAACCATCACAGCGCCGGCAGCTTCGGCAATCACGTGCGCTCGATGGATCTGCTCACCGCGGACGGCCAGATCCGCACCCTCACCCCGGCCGGCCGGAACGCGAAGCTGTTCTGGGCCACGGTCGGCGGCATGGGTCTGACGGGCATCATCCTCAAGGCGACCATCGAGATGACGCCGACCGAGACGGCGTACTTCATCGCCGACGGCGACGTCACCCACACGCTCGACGAGACCATCGCCCTGCACAGCGACGGCAGCGAGAACAACTACGACTACTCGAGCGCGTGGTTCGACGCCATCGCGCCCGAGCCCAAGCTGGGCCGCGCCGCGATTTCCCGCGGCAGCCTCGCGAAGTTGGACCAGCTACCGACGAAGCTGCAGAAGAACCCACTGAAGTTCGACGCGCCGACGCTGCTGACGTTCCCGGACATCTTCCCGAACGGTCTGGCCAACAAGTTCAACTTCTCGGCGATCGGCGAGGTGTGGTTCCGCAAGGCCGGCAACTACCGCGGCAAGGTCCAGAATCTGACGCAGTTCTACCACCCGCTCGACATGTTCGGTGAGTGGAACCGCGCGTACGGCTCCAACGGTTTCCTGCAGTACCAGTTCGTGGTGCCGCCGGAGGCCGTCGGCGAGTTCAAGCAGATCATCCGCGACATCCAGTCGTCGGGGCACTACTCGTTCCTCAACGTGTTCAAGCTGTTCGGCGAGGGCAACAAGGCGCCGCTGAGCTTCCCGATGGCCGGTTGGAACATCTGCGTCGATTTCCGGATCAAGCCGGGCCTGAACGAGTTCGTCACCGAACTCGACAAGCGGGTGCTCGAATTCGGTGGCCGCCTGTACACCGCGAAGGATTCGCGGACCACGGCCGAGACGTTCCACGCGATGTACCCGCGCATCAACGAATGGATCAAGGTTCGCCGATCCGTCGACCCCACAGGCGTCTTCGCCTCCGACATGTCCAGAAGGTTGGAACTGCAGTGATCAACGCCGTCGGCAATCCCCAGACCCTGTTGCTCCTCGGTGGCACGTCCGAGATCGGGCTCGCGATCTGCGAGGAGTACCTGAAGAAGTCGCCGCTGCGCGTGATTCTCGCTGCGCTGCCGAACGATCCGGGCCGCGAGGCGGCCGTGGCCCAGATGAAGGCTGCGGGAGCCACCGAGGTCGACGTCATCGACTTCGACGCGCTCGACACCGACAGCCACCCCAAGGTCATCGACGAGGCGTGGTCCAAGGGCGACGTCGACGTCGCGATCGTCGCGTTCGCTCTCGACGGTGACGCCGAGGAGTTGTGGCAGAACCAGCGCAAGGCCGTGCTGATCGCGAACGTCAACTACACCGCGTCCGTCTCGGTGGGCGTCCTCGTCGGCGAGAAGATGAAGGCACAGGGCTTCGGCCGCATCATCGCGATGTCGTCGGTGGCCGGCGAGCGTGTCAAGCGCGCCAACTTCGTCTACGGCTCCACCAAGGCGGGTCTCGACGGCTTCTACCTCGGACTTGGCGAGGCACTCGCCCCGTTCGGACCCAAGGTCACGGTCGTGCGACCGGGCATGGTGCGCACCAAGTTCAGCGCGCACGTCAAGGAAGCGCCGCTGACGGTGAACAAGGAGGACGTCGCCGCGCTCGCGGTCGCCGCGTCCGACAAGGGCAAGGAGATCGTCTGGGCACCGGGCCCGTTCCGGTTCGTGATGGTCGTGCTGCGGCACATCCCCCGCGCGATCTTCCGCAAGCTGCCCGTCTAGGAACAGCATTCGCGATCAGGCCCACCACAGTGCACTGCGGTGGGCCTGATCGTTTCGCTCTGGACTACATCGCCGAGCGGGGCTGGGCGGGGACGGCCCGCATGTCGTTGCCGGTGTTGGGCTTGACGCGCTGCCACGTGCCGTCGCTCTTGCAGGTCTGGTAGGTGCCGTCCGGGTGGTAGACCTTACTGCCGACGCTGTAGTCCTTGCCGTCGTAGACGCACACGGTCGTCTGGGTGCCGTCGGGGGCGGTACGAATCTCGGCGTGGGCAACTGCGGCTTGGGCGCCGACCACACCGCCGGCGACGAGAAGCGAAGCGGCGAGCGTCTTTACGGTGCGAGAGATCATCTGAGAGGGTCCTTCTGTGTCGGGGTCCGGGTGGACACCTACAACAGTGGCGTCCGCCCGGGACCGCCACCAGGCACCCGAGGGGTCCGAATCGCTCACCCTCGACTCCTCACCCACTACCGCTCGTCCCGCGCAACCTGCACGGGTCAGGGCCCGGACTTCCAGGCGTCGTCGAACAGCATGATGTCGGTGACGGTGCGCTTGACGCCGTGCACCGTCGGCTCCCACGCGGTCAGGACGGCCGCCGGCCCCCAGAGCACGTAGGGCACGGTCTCGTTCGCGTAGCGCTGGACGTCACCTATCGCATCCCGCTTGGCGTCGTCGGTGGGAGCCGTCTGCACCGCGAGCAGCAGGCGATCCATCTCGGGATCGGCGAATCCCGTTGCATTGTTGCGGGAGTCGCTTCCCATGCTGCCGTAGAGGTTCAGGAACGGCGCTTCCTCCCCGATGGGTGCGCCGCCCCGGGTCAGATCGAAATCGTGGTCCCGGTAGACCTTTCGAACCAGATCGGTGGTGTCGGTCGCATAGTCGACGGCGACGTCGAACCCGATCGACTGGAGCATCGCCTGGACCGTGAGCGCCGTCGCCTGCTGGCCGGGATCCTGGGTCGTCAGATACGAGATGCGCCCGTCGAAGCCGTCGGCCTTCGCCTCGTCGAGCAGCTCTCGGGCCCGTTCCGGGTCGAACCGGAGTCCCTCGGCGCCGCTGTACCACCGCGAACCTTCGGGAACGAGTTCCGAGCTGGCGGTACCCAATCCTGCGTTGGCGCGCTGATTGATCGCCTCGGGATCGACACCGTAGGCGATGGCCTGGCGCACCCGGACATCCGCGCCCGGCCGTCCCGGACGGCTGTTGATCACGCCGATTCCGTTCTGGCCGGTCGGACTGAGGAATCCGGTGTACCCGTCGGCCAGTGCCTGATCGATGACCCGTTCGTCGCGGAGGATGAACGTCATGTCGAACTGGCCGCTGCGCATTGACTCGTACTGGGCCTGCGCGCCCGCCGTCGGAACGAAACGCAATGTGTTCAAGAGTGGTTTCCCATCCACGTAGTCGGCACGCGCGGAGAGCAGCAGCTCCTCGCGGGGCGCGAACTTCGTGACCGTGAACGGTCCTGCGCCGACCGGGGTGAACGTGCCGCCCGTGTCGGATCCGGCTCCGACGATCATTCCCGGCCCCAGGCTGAGGAGGGCGGGGAAATCACTCCAGGGCCGCTTCAGCCGGAACACGACGGTCAACTCGTCCGGCGTGTCGACAGTGTCGACGACGTTCGTCCAGGTCTGGGATGCATCGCCTTTCGCCGTCACGAAGCGCTCGATACTCCACTTCACGGCGTCGGCATCGAGGACGCTCCCGTCGCTGAAACGGGTGCCGGGACGCAACGTCACGGTGTAGGTCGTGAGGTCGTCACTGCCCTCGAACGTCTCCGCCAGCTGTGGAACGAATGTTCGGCTGTCGAAGTCGTGCCGGAGGAGGGTGTCGTAGATTGCCGCCATCTCGGTTCCGCCGGTCGAGGCGGCGGCCTGGGTCCGTGCCGGGTCGAGAACGGTCGGCAGCGAGTACGACCCGAAGGTGAGCGAGCCACCGGCGGCGGGTTCGGCGTCGTCTGGCTGCTCGCCCACGAAACCGGCCTGCCGTGGGGACGTGGACGCAGCGGTGGCATCCGAGTTCCCGGACGCGCATCCCGCGAGCAGGACGGCGACCGCAGTGAGGCCGCCCACCAACAGTCGAGCGGGCCGGAAGGCCTGGTTGTGCACGTTGTCCTCCGTTGTCGGATCGGTCGACTCACGAGCACGGTCCGTCCGCGACGAGCGGCGCGGACGGACCGTACGGAAAGCGCTGTGACTCAGATCTTCACGACCTTGGCGGTCGGGATCGGGTGCGAGTCGGCCTTGATCCAGCGCATTGCCCACGTGCCCTCGGTGTGGCCATCGGTGCTGATCCAGTTGCCGTAACCGGGGTCCTTGGCCGCAACGACGATCGTGAGGGTCCCGTCGTCGTTGAGCTTGGCGGTGTGGTTGTTGATGTAGATGTTCGAGCGGTGGTAGTCGAGCGATTCCACCCAGAAGTTCTGCAGCACGAAGTTGTAGTACTCGCAGTTCGGGACCTCGGTCTCGATCACCCACGCCTCGTCCTCGGCGAGCTTCCAGTAGCCGTGGAAGTAGAAGATCGTCGGGTCACCGCCGGCCTTCTGGAACTGCTCTTGGCCCCGGTCGAAGATCTCGTTGGCTTGCGGCATGAACTCACGCGACCATTCGAGGAACGTCGCTGCCGACCCCTTCAGCATGCCGATCGCACGGTCGAAACGTTCTCCGAGTTCTTCCTCGGTCAGTGGAACGAAGTCACCGTCCGGGTTCAGGCACTCGATCGACAGCTCACCGGGCACCTCGTTGCGGCGGTCCGCGTAGGTCTGCCGCACGGAAATCAGGTTGCTGTCCACGGAAAGCGGCAGCCATGCCCCTTCGGCCGGCTTGTCCACGCTGGCAATGAACTCGAACCGGCCGTGCTGGTCGATTTCGAGGTCGTGGATGTGGAGGTCGCCGGTCTGCAGCATGGTGCCGTCGATGTGGTACCGATTGACGCGGGAACCGAACGTGATCAGCGGGATGGTCCCGCGCGTGCCGGTGATCCGGTACGTGTACTTGCCGGAGATGTTGGCGCGCATATAGATGTTGTCCGGGTTGTCGGCGCCGATCTTCGTCATCATGTTCGGGTTCGGCGCCGACGTGAACTGGGGCCAGCGCGGATCGGTGTACTCGACGCAGTTGATCGTCGAGTAGCGCAGCAGGCGCGACAGGTAGCGGGCGCCCTCGGCCTGCGTCAGCGGATCCTGCGGCACGATCGGGTCCGACAAGATCTTGCCCACGTCGAGCAGGTCGGTGCAGAACTTTTCCCAGGTGGCGTTCATTGTGGATTCCTATCCAGGTGGGGGTCAGACGGTGGCGAACTTGGCGTCGACCTCAGCAGCGGTGATTCCGAAGTCTTCGAGCGAGTACTTGTGCGACGGACGGCGGTGGTCGGCGAGGCTGGCCTCGTGGGCATCCGCGATCGCCCGGCGCGCCTCGTCGGAGAACAGCATCGCGAACTGGGTGTAGACCTTCTCGGCCGTCCCGATCGGGTCGGCCACGAAGTCCCGGTAGTCGATGTCGATGAACTGCTCGGGGTTGTGGCGAGCCCGGGCCTCCTGGAAGTTCGCGTTCCCGCGCGCCCACAGATCCAGCTGGGTCCGTCCGATGGTCTTGCGGTCGAAGGCCTTCGACATACCGTGACCACCCTGCTCGGCGAGGCTGAAGGTCGACGCCATCGAGGTGTGCGGGTCACGGAAGGTGCGAACGAACAGCGCGTCCGGGAAGACCTTCAGGATGTCGTCGATCGCGAAGACGTGGCTCGGGCTCTTGAGCACCCAGCGGCGATCACGATCGTTCATACCGATGAGCTGCAGGTTCTTCTTGTACCGGGCATAGGTGTCGGTCCAGTCCTGCTTCGCCAGCCATTCCGTGTACGACGGCACGTACGCGATGGTGTCGAACGAGGTCGACAGCATCGTCTGCTGGAGCAGTCGCCAGCATTCCTCGACCTCCTCGGCGCCCATGAAGTGCACCTTCATCAGGTCGGCCTCGTTCGCCTGACGGGCCCGGTAGAAGGCGTCGCAGCGGAGGAAATCGGGGTTCTCGGACCAGGTCTCGCGGGCGGGACGCGGTTGCGGAGCCTCGGCCAGCCACATCTCGACACCCTGATTGGCAGGGTCTGCGCTGAGAAGGCGATGGAGCGCGGTGGTGCCCGTACGGGTCAGTCCGCACATGAAGATCGGCCGCTCGATCGCAACATCGACATGCCCGGGGTTGCGCGCGAACGCAGCCTCGCTGATCAGCCTGCCTCTGAGCGCCGACACGATCATCTTCCGGGCGACCACTCGCCCTTGCGGGGTGAGGTCGGCCTCGTTCGCGAACGAGTCCAACAGAACCCGCAAACCCTCGAGGTGCTCGTCGCCACCGAAATCGTCCAGACCGGTTTCTTCAGACGCCTGCGCGTGCAGGTCCTCGATGGAACCGATTCCGTCGTAATCCTCAGTCATTCCTACATCCTTGTGAGAGTGGATCAGTGGTGGGCATGGCCGCAGTTGACGTCCAGGCACTGCCCTGTGATCGCGCGAGCGAGGTCGGAGGCGAGGAACAGCACCGCATTCGCGATGTCGTCGGGTTCGGGCAGCCGACGCAGATCGGTGTCGGCCGCGATCTCGGCGTACACCTCGGCCGGCTCGACTCCGCGCTGATCGGCCTGCTTCTCCACCATCCGCTGGACTCGTTCCGCCCAGATATAACCCGGTGCAACAGAATTCACCCGAATACCCATCGGGCCCATCTCCACCGAGAGACTGCGAGCGAGAGCCAGCAGCCCGGATTTCTGCACCCGGTAGGCCCCGAAGTTCGGCAACTGGTTCCGAAGCACCATCGAGTTGATCATCACGACCGACCCCTGCGACTTCTCCAGCGCGGGCACCAGTTTCCGGGTCAGGTTGAGCGCTGCCAGCAGGTTGATGTCCAGACCCTGACGCACCATATCGAAGTCGGCGTCGAGTAGTCGCTCGTGGGGTGGCTGCACGAACGCGTTGTGCACCACCGCGTCGACCGCCCCGAACTCCGCGAGTGCCGCGTCGACGAGGTTCGTCACCGATGCATCGTCGGTGAGATCGGTCGGCACGGACAGCGCGATACCGCCCAGTTCTCGGATCTCCTCGGCGACCTCGGTCAGCCGCGACTCGGTCCGTGCGGCGAGGACGATCCGGGCGCCGGCCAGCGCGCCGCGGACCGCCACCGAGCGCCCGAGCCCCGCCCCGACACCGGAGACGACCACGACCTTCCCGTCGAGCAGCGCCGGCATCTGCTGTGGTGCTTGCAATCCCAACGTCATACCTGCGCCTCCGGATCCAGAACAACGCTGAGCGAGACGATCTTGCCGGTGTCGTCGAACTCGAAGAGATCGCTGGCAAGGAAGTCGGGCATGCCCTCTCGCTGCACGCGCAACTGCATCGCGGCATACCGGCCGGAGACGACGATCGGCGAGTGACGGCTCACCGTGAACGCCACCTTTGCGTTCGCGGTGTCGAACTCGCGGATCTCGTCGATGCCGCGGTAGGTCCGGACACCCAGCGGCTCATGCTGGACCGCGTCGGTCGCGAACAACGCCACCAGTTCGTCGACATCGTGATTGCCGAGATGCTTGACGTACGAATCGATCACCGAACATATTTCGTCTCGGGTAGGCACAGGGAACGCTCCTCGGGTGTGATTGGCAGGATCGGGCCGGATCAGGAGATGACGCCGCGTTCGCGGAGGACCTCGACGATGCGGTCGGCCGCATGTTCCGGGGTCAGCTCGGCGGTGTCGATCCGGACGTCCGGTGAGGTGGGCGTCTCGTAGGGCGAATCGACGCCGGTGAAGTTGGCGAGCTCCCCACGTCGCGCCTTCCGGTAGAGCCCCTTGGGATCGCGCTCCTCGGCCACCTCGATGGGCGTGTCGACGAACACTTCGCAGAATCGATCGGTCCCGATCAGTTCGCGGGCAGCATCGCGTTCGGCACGGAACGGCGAGATGAACGACGCGAGGACGATCAGGCCGGCATCGGCCATCAACCGGGCCACCTCGGTGACCCGGCGGATGTTCTCCACCCGGTCCGCCTCGGTGAAGCCGAGGTCGCGACCCAGACCGTGCCTCACGTTGTCGCCGTCGAGCAGGTAGGTGTGGCACCCGAGGGTGTACAGCCGACGTTCCAGTTCGTTGGCGATGGTCGACTTCCCCGAGCCCGAAAGTCCGGTGAACCAGACGATCTGGGGGCGGTGGCCCTTCAGCAGCGAACGGGCCTCGTCGTTCACGTCGACGGCCTGCCAGTGGATGTTGTCCGAACGGCGCAGCGAGTGCGCGATCATTCCGGCCCCGACGGTGGTGTTCGTCAGCCGGTCGATGAGGATGAAGCCACCGGTATCGCGGTTGTCGGCGTAGGGATCGAACGGCACCGGCCGGTCGAAGCTGATGTTGCAGACGCCGATCTCGTTGAGGGCCAACGTGTTGGTGGCGGTCTGTTCGAGAGTGTTGACGTTCACCTTGTACTTCGGCCGGGTGATTCGCGCCTGCACGGTCACGGTGCCGATCTGGCACAGGTAGGGCCGCTCGGGCAGCATCTCGTGCTCACCCATCCACACCAGCTGCGCCTCGAACTGGTCGGCGACGCACGGCAGCGCGTCGACACCGGCGAGGACGTCACCGCGGCTGATGTCGATCTCGTCGGCGAGGGTGATGGTGACCGACCGGCCGGCCACGGCCTCGTCCAGATCGCCGTCCATCGTCACGATCCGCGCCACGGTCGATTCCCGCCCGCTCGGCAGCGCGCGCACCCGGTCCCCGGGGCGCACGATGCCGCTCACGATCTGCCCCGAGAAGCCACGGAAATCGAGGTCCGGCCGGTTCACCCACTGCACGGGCATCCGGAACGGTGCGGTCTGCACCGCGTCCTCGATCTCGACGGTCTCGAGGTGATCGATCAGCGTCGGCCCGGTGTACCACTGGGTGTTCGGGCTGTGCTCGGTGAGGTTGTCGCCGACGTACGCCGACATCGGGATCGGTACCACGTTTTCGAGCCCGATCTCGGCCGCGAAGTCCGCGTACTCGCCGGCGATGCGCTCGAACACCTCTTGCGAGTAGTCGACGAGATCGAGCTTGTTCACGGCCAGGACCACGTGCCGAATCCCCAGGAGCGACACCAGGTACGAGTGTCGGCGGGTCTGTGTGAGCACACCCTTGCGGGCGTCGACCAGGATCACGGCGAGGTCAGCCGTCGAGGCGCCGGTGACCATGTTGCGTGTGTACTGCTCGTGCCCCGGAGTGTCGGCGACGACGAACTTCCGCCGCTCGGTGGTGAAGTAGCGGTAGGCGACATCGATGGTGATGCCCTGCTCGCGCTCTGCCGCGAGCCCGTCCACCAGGAGCGCGAAGTCGAGTCCCTCGCCCTGGGTGCCGACCTTCTTCGAATCGTTCTCGAGTGCGCTGAGCTGGTCCTCGAACACCAGCTTGGACTCGTACAGCAGACGCCCGATCAGGGTGGACTTGCCGTCGTCGACGCTGCCGCACGTGATGAAGCGCAGCATGGACTTGTTCGCGTGCCGTTCGAGGTACTGCTCGATGTCGTCGGCGATCAGATTGGATGCGTGGGCCATCAGAAGTACCCCTCCTGCTTCTTCTTCTCCATCGAGGCACTGCTGTCGTGGTCGATCACGCGCCCCTGCCGCTCGGACGTGGTGGTGAGCAGCATCTCCTGGATCACGTCGGTGAGGGTGGCGGCGGTCGACTCGACGGCGCCGGTCAGCGGGTAGCAGCCCAGGGTCCGGAACCGTACGCTCCGCATTTCCGGAACCTCGCCGGGACGCAACGGCATTCGATCGTCGTCGACCATGATGAGGGTGCCGTCCCGCTCCACGACCGGCCGCTTCGCGGCGAAGTAGAGCGGCACGATCGGGATGTCCTCCTGCCGGATGTACTCCCAGACGTCGAGCTCGGTCCAGTTCGACAACGGGAACACCCGCAGCGTCTCACCGGGAGAACGCCGGACGTTGTACATCCGCCACAGTTCGGGACGCTGGCGCTTGGGATCCCAGCGGTGTTCCGCCGAGCGCACCGAGAAGACGCGCTCCTTGGCGCGGGACTTCTCCTCGTCGCGGCGCGCGCCGCCGAACGCGGCGTCGAACTTGTAGTGGTCGAGTGCCTGCTTGAGGCCCTCGGTCTTCCACATGTCGGTGTGGGTCGACGAACCGTGCGTGAAGGGATTGATGCCCTTCTCCACACACTCGGGGTTCTGGTGAACGAGGAGATCGAAATCACCTGCGGCTGCGGACTCGTCGCGCAGCTTGTACATCTCCTTGAACTTCCACGTGGTGTCCACGTGCAGCAAGGGGAACGGCAGCCGGGACGGGTAGAACGCCTTGCGGGCAAGGTGCAGCATCACCGCGCTGTCCTTGCCGACCGAGTACAGCATCACGGGGTTCTCACTCCCCGCGACGGCCTCGCGCATGATGTGGATGCTCTCGGCCTCGAGTCTCTCGAGGTGGGTCAGCGCACGGGTCATCGTGCAAGTACCTCCAGTGCTTTGTCCGCCCACTCGGGGCGGCAGATCAGTAGATCGGGCAACCAGGGGTTCTCCTGGTTGTAGACGAGTTCGGACCCGTCGATACGTGAAACATGAAGTCCGGCAGCACGCGCGACGGCGACGGGCGCCGCCGAATCCCACTCGTACTGGCCTCCGGCGTGCGCGTAGACGTCCACGTCGCCGCGGACCACCGCCATCGCCTTGGCGCCGGCCGAGCCCATCTCGACCAGTTCGGCGTCGAGCGCAGCGGCCAACTCCATGACGGGCGCCGGCCGTCGGGTCCGACTGACGACGACGCGAGGTACGACGCGCAGCGGCGGCAGGTCGACCGGCCCGTCCATCGTCGAGTACGTGACGCCGGCCGCGGGCATCGCGACGGCCCCGACGGTGAGGGCGCCGCGTTCGACGAGGGCGACGTGCACCGCCCAGTCGGCGCGATCGGCCTCCCCGAATTCTCGGGTGCCGTCGAGCGGGTCGACGATCCACACGCGCTCGGCGTCGAGGCGGGCCAGGTCGTCGGCACCCTCCTCGGAGAGCACCGCGTCCTGCGGGAACCGGTCCCGCAGGAGTCCGGTGATGAGCTCGTGGCTCCGTCGGTCGCCCGCCGCCCGGATCTCTACCGCGTCGACCCCCGGAGTCGCCAGACCCTCACGCAGATCGAGCAGCAGTTTCCCGGCCTCCGTGGCGATTTCGACCGCGGCGAGCGAGTCTGCTCCCGACGCGGAAGCAGAATCGGATGTGGTCGGGGTCACGGCACGAGTGGTCATGGGAGTGACTGTAACCACAGAATGAACCATGTTCAATCCCAAAACGAACATTGTTCATTCTTGGTGGTCGGCGATCCGCCCCGCTACGGTGTTGCGGTGGGTGAAGCGAGCGGAGGGTCGATCTACGGCGATGCGGAGGCCCGGCGACGCCGGACGCTCGACGCTGCCGCGGCATTGCTGGACGAGGGCGGGTACTCGGCACTGACGATCCGGTCGGTCGCTCAGCGCTCCGGCACGAGCACCGGACTCATCTACCAGTACTTCGCCGACAAGCAGGACATCTTCATGGCGCTGCTCGACGAGAACATCGTCGAGTCGACGCGGGCCGTCGCGGCGCTTCCCCGCGACCGCGGCGTGGCCGCGCTGATCGCCGCCATCATCGACGAGTCCGCCCGCCGGTGGGGTCGCCTCGGTCGCATGTCCCAGATCTGGCGCGACGCCGAGCGGCCCGCGGACGCGGAGCGTGAATCACTTCGCGCAGTGCATGATTCGGGTAGCCGCTACGACGAGGCGGTACTCGAGGCTGTCACCGACGCGGCAGCGAAGGAGGGGCGCGTCCTACGCGACGAGGCCGCGGTGCTGCCCTTCCTGCTGTCCGGCATGCAGGGCGTCGCCGCCAGCATCGTCAACAACTGGGCGTCCTACCTCGACTCCGACGAGTTCGCGCAGTTCTCGGCAGCGGCGCTCACGCGGGCGATCACCCGCACCGACCCCGCCCCCTGATCCCCCGCGTTTTGCGCACTTGATGCGCTCCGGAGGGCCGGATTCTGACGACAAGTGCGCGAAACGCGGTCAGGAGGAGGCGGCGGCCCAGGCGGCGAGGACCGTGCGGATGCCGGTGATCAGGGCGAGAGGCTGGTCGATCATCGTGTGATGGCCCGCGTCGGGGATCTCGGCGACGATCGCCGACGGACCGAACCGCTCCCGCATCTGCTCCATCAACTCGTCGGAGACGATGCCGTGCTGGGCACGGAAGTACGCAATCGGGCAGCGCGGCACGGCGACGGCCAGCGTGTCACCGCCGGAGCGGGTGAACATGGCGGGGTCGAACTTCCACGACCAGCCGCCCTCGACGGCCATGAGCGACGTCTCCGCCACGTGCTCGCGAACGCACGGCACCGCCGCCTCCTGCGGCGGCACGAATCGGAAGCGGGCGAGCGCCTCCTCCCGCGTCGGGTACACCTTCTTGGGTCCGAACGCGGCCTTGCGGCGCGCGGCATCCTCCTCGGGGGTGCGTTGCCGGATCGGCGAGTCGACGATCTGCACGCCGGCGAGCCGGTCGCCGTGGAGGTCCGCCGCGACGAACGACACGATGCCGCCCATACTGTGGCCCACCACGACCGGACGGCCCTCGATGCCCGACGCCGATGCCACCGCCGCCACCTCGTGCGCCCACTGGTCGAGCGAGTAGTGCTCACGGGTGTCGCTGTCACCGTGCCCACTGAGGTCCAGTGCGACGACGCGGCGATCGCCCGCGAGCTGCGGGCCGATATGGTCCCACCACCGCGAATGCGCCGCCCCGCCGTGCACGAGCACGAGACCCGGCTGCCCCGCTGCGCCCCACGCGCGGAATCGGATGGCAGCGCCGTCGACGTCCACCTCGCCGGTCTCGACCGGCGCAGCCAGCGCCTCCCGGAACCACTGCGGAGTCTGCGCGTGCTCGTCACTCATTCCTCGAACCTACTGAACCCCGGTCCCGGACCCGCGCCCAAGTAAGCTCGGGCCGTGTCGCAATCAGGTGCAGCCCCCCTCGCAACGTCGCGAGTCGCCCCTGCCCGACTGGCCGGTGGAACCGCTGTCGAGATGATCCTCGGGGCCTTCGTGGCCGCGATCGTCGCCGCGGTGGGACTGTTCGCCTTCGGTCGGGTGTCGTGGCCGGCGTTTCCGTCGTCGAACGTCACACAGGCCGTCACGACGGTGGGGCAGGTCGTCACGATCGCCGTTCTCGCGCTGTGTGTCGCCCTCTTCCGCGCCCGACGGTGGACCCGCGCGGCGACCCTACTGTCGTGGGCCGGGCTGTCCGGCTTCGTGACGGTGACGCTCGGCATGCCGCTGAGCGCGACGAAGCTGTACCTGCACGGCGTTTCGGTCGACCAGGAGTTCCGCACCGAATATCTCACGCGCCTCACCGATTCCGCAGCGCTGCACGACATGACGTACGCGGATCTGCCGCCGTACTACCCGGCCGGGTGGTTCTGGATCGGCGGACGTGTCGCGAACCTGCTCGGCATGGACGGCTGGGAGACCTTCAAGCCGTACGCGATCGGTTCGATCGCCGTAGCCGCCGTCGTCGCGCTGGTGTTGTGGACCAAGCTGATTCGCACCGACCGCGCGATCGTGGCCGCGCTGGCAACCGCCGCGCTGACGGTCGCGTACGCCTCGTCCGAGCCGTACGGCGCCGTAATCGCCGTCCTGATTCCGCCGGTCCTCGTGCTGGCGTGGGGCGGACTGCACCGTCCGGATCGGACCGGCCGCGGAGGATGGGGCGCCGTTGTCGGCACCGGCATCTTCCTCGGTGTCGCCGCCGCGTTCTACACGCTGTACCTCGGACTCTCGGCATTCGCCATCACGCTCATGGCCCTGGTCGCGGCGGGTCTCGCCGTCCGGGCGCAAGGCTCGTGGCGCGGAGCGGTCGCCCCCTTGGTTCGGTTGGCCGTCATCGCCGCGATCGCGATCGCGATCGCGCTTACCGTCTGGCTGCCCTATCTGCTCGAGGCGCTGCACGGTGTGCCCGCCGGTAGCGGCACCGCCACGCACTACCTCCCCGACGCCGGTGCGCGCCTGCCGCTTCCGATGCTCCAGCTCTCGCTCTCCGGGGCGCTGTGTCTGCTCGGCACGATCTGGCTGGTGTTCCGGGTGACCTCGTCACGTCGAGCCCAAGCGCTCGGCATCGGCGTGGTGGCGATCTACCTGTGGTCGCTGATGTCGATGGCGTTCACCGCGGTGGGTGGCACGTTGCTGTCCTTCCGCCTCGAACCGGTGCTCATCCTGCTGCTCGGGGCCGCCGGCGTGTTCGGCTTCTTCGACTTCGCGCGCTGGCTCGTCCTGGCGACTCGCGATAATCCGCGAGTGAAGGCGTCCGTCGTCGTGATCGGACTCGTGGGTCTGATCGCCTTCGCGCAGAACATCCCCCAGGTGCTGTCGAACGACATCACCGTCGCGTACACCGACACGGACGGCGACGGTGCCCGCGGCGACCAGCGCCCGCCCGGCGCGGCCTCCTACTACGGCGACATCGACCGGACGATCCTCGAGCGGCGCCCCGGCGAGCGCCACGACACGGTGGTGCTCACGTCGGACACCAGCTTCCTCAGCTTCTACCCGTACTACGGATTCCAGGCGCTGACGTCGCACTACGCGAATCCTTTGGCGCAGTTCCGCGAGCGCTCGGAGGCGATCGAGAGCTGGACGGAGTTCGAGACGCCGGACGAGCTCGTCGCTGCGCTCGACGAATTGCCCTGGCGCGCACCGGACGTGTTCGTCTTCCGCAAGAGCGCCGACGGCTACACCCTGCGCCTGGCCGAGGACGTCTACCCGAACGATCCGAACGTCCGCCGTTACAGCGTCTCCTTCCCGAAATCGCTGTTCGACGACCCGCGCTTCACCGTCGACGAGGTGGGACCGTTCGCGATCGTGACGCGCGTCGGCTGAGTCAGACCAGGTGGTGACGGTCGGCCCGGCTGACCGTCACCGCCGCCACGAGCACACCGACCACGACGCCGATGAGTGTGTCCAGGATTCGGGTCATACCGGCCTCGGGGGTGATCGGCGACGTGAACCCGGTGAGCACCAGAGCCATCGGTGTCACCACGAGCGACGTGAGCGCGTAGTTGATCAGCACCATGAGCTCGGCGGCGGTCTGCAGGACGATGACAGCGACGACTGCCTGCCAGAATCCCAGGGACAGGGCGATGAGCCCGGCCGCGATGACGGCACCACCGATGTTGCCCACCAGTCGCTGGATACCCCGCTGTACGGTCTGCGTGAAGTTGAGGCCCTGCAGAGCCGCGATCGCGCCCATCGACGCCCATAGCGGATGTGCGAGCCCGCACGCCCACGCGAGCCAACCCGCGGCGGCAGAGGCCGCGGCAACCCGATAGGCGGTGTGCCGAAGCGCGGCGGACCGAACGTTCATCCGTGCCACGTGCAGCATTCGGGCCGGGGCCGGCAGTTCGGTGCGAGGTGTCGGGCGGTCACCGACGCCGCCGAGACGTCCGGACCTCTTGACCTTGCGGAGTTCACGTTCGTGCCGGGCGATCTCACGAATCCGGGTCGGGTCACCCTCGGCCACCCAGGTGTCGATCGCATCTGCGGCGGCGTCGAGCAGCAGCGCGAGATCGTGGCCGTGCCCGCGCCGCGCGCGCGAGTGTCCGCTGGCGGCCAGGATATCCCGGGCGCGCCCCACGGCCGCTCGCGCCGCCGAAACCTGCTCGGCGCCCGTATGTTCGAGTGACCCGACGGCCACCAGCGCCCGCGCGGCCGCCAGCCGAGCCGGACCCAACGGCAGAAGCAGGCCCGGCAGCATCGCCGCTACCCAGCCGACCGCGACGCCCACGGCGGCGGCCGTCGTCACCGACAGGACTTCGCCCGACGCCGTCGAGTAGCCGGCCGCCCCGGTTGCCGCGAAGATCAGGATCACCGGGCCGGGCCCGATCAGCTGGAAGGTGTTCATGAAGGCCGATGCAAGGCCCGCCGCCACCGACAGAACGCCGATCAGCACGACGGTGGGCAGCGCTGCCGCGCCCAGGAGACCACCGAACGCGACGAAGGCAACGAGCGCCAGACCGACGAGGGACAACTTCCCCGCCAGACGCGGGTACGGCTCGTATCGGCCGAACGCCGACGCCAACGCACCCAACGCCGCGAATCCGGCCAACTCCCGATAACCGAGGAGGCCGGCCACGACGAACACGATCGCCGTGGCGAAACCGACCCGCAGCGCCGGCGCGATCGTCGCGTCGGCCGCCCGCAGGTCGAACGCCCGGCGCCAGGTGCTCGGTGCGACCGCGTGCGCCAAGGCTCCGCGGGCGTGGTCGAACCGGGTGGGGTCGGGGGTCTCGAGCGCCGTCACTTCAACCAGTGTACGCGCACTAGTTCACTAGTAAAATACTAATGAAGTGAACAGTGCTCGCGGCTAGGATGGGGAAGTGGATCCGACCGTCAGCGCCGAGCCTGATTTCATCGACAAAGTCCGTCTGGAGTGGGCATCGACCTACCCGGACGTCGACACGTCTCCGATCGAGGTGCTCGGACGGATCACTCGGATCAGCTCACAGGCTCTGCACCGACTCGACCGCGCCTTGGGCCCCAGCGGAGTGTCGCGCGCCGAGTTCGAGGTGCTCTGCGCACTTGCCCGCAGCGAGCGCCCGCTCCGTGCCAGCGAGGTGACCGCGGTGACGATGGTGAGCGGTGCTGCCACCACCAAGCATGCCGATCGGCTGGTGAAGCTGGGGCTCGTGGCGCGGGAGCGTTTCGAGCGCGACGGTCGCGTCGTCCTGCTCAGGGTGACCGACGCCGGCCGCGCAATGGTCGACGAGGAATTTCCGCGCCGGGTCGAGCGGGATCGGCAACTGCTGCAAGGACTCGACGACGACGAGCGTGCGCTCTTGGCCGGCCTCCTGCGCCGGATCGCCCGAAATTCCGACGACGCCGAGCGCCCGTAGGCATTCGACTCGCCCGCCTCGTCCGGGGCCGGCGGCGGTAAAAGAATGGTCGGTGAAGGAGATGCTGAAATGCCGGAAGGCCCCCACCAGTGCTGGTGGGGGCCTTCCGGTTAACGGGTGTTCGGCGGTGTCCTACTCTCCCACACCCTGTCGAGTGCAGTACCATCGGCGCTGGAGGGCTTAGCTTCCGGGTTCGGAATGGGACCGGGCGTTTCCCCTCCGCTATGGCCGCCGTAACTCTATGAAACTGTCACACATTCAACACCCCTACCCGAACCCATCCCCGGGGTCCGAAGACCCGAAAGATGGTGGGGGTGAATGGTATCTGTGTGTTGTTTCAGATACCGCACAGTGGACGCGTAGCTTCTTTGTGGTAAGTCCTCGGCCTATTAGTACCAGTCACCTCCACACATTACTGTGCTTCCAGTTCTGGCCTATCAACCCGGTGGTCTGCCGGGGGCCTTACCCCCTCGAGGGGGTGAGAAACCTCATCTTGGAACAGGCTTCCCGCTTAGATGCTTTCAGCGGTTATCCCTTCCGAACGTAGCTAACCAGCAGTGCTCCTGGCGGAACAACTGGCACACCAGAGGTTCGTCCGTCCCGGTCCTCTCGTACTAGGGACAGCCTTCCTCAAGTTTCTAACGCGCGCGGCGGATAGAGACCGAACTGTCTCACGACGTTCTAAACCCAGCTCGCGTGCCGCTTTAATGGGCGAACAGCCCAACCCTTGGGACCTACTCCAGCCCCAGGATGCGACGAGCCGACATCGAGGTGCCAAACCATCCCGTCGATATGGACTCTTGGGGAAGATCAGCCTGTTATCCCCGGGGTACCTTTTATCCGTTGAGCGACACCGCTTCCACTTGCCGGTGCCGGATCACTAGTCCCGACTTTCGTCCCTGCTCGACCTGTCAGTCTCACAGTCAAGCTCCCTTGTGCACTTGCACTCGACACCTGATTGCCAACCAGGCTGAGGGAACCTTTGGGCGCCTCCGTTACATTTTGGGAGGCAACCGCCCCAGTTAAACTACCCACCAGGCACTGTCCCTGAACCAGATCATGGTCCGAGGTTAGATGTCCAATACGATCAGAGTGGTATTTCAACAACGACTCCACGAACACTGGCGTGCCCGCTTCACAGTCTCCCACCTATCCTACACAAACCGAACCGAACACCAATACCAAGCTATAGTGAAGGTCCCGGGGTCTTTTCGTCCTGCCGCGCGTAACGAGCATCTTTACTCGTAATGCAATTTCGCCGAGTCTGTGGTTGAGACAGCAGAGAAGTCGTTACGCCATTCGTGCAGGTCGGAACTTACCCGACAAGGAATTTCGCTACCTTAGGATGGTTATAGTTACCACCGCCGTTTACTGGGGCTTAAATTCTCAGCTTCGCCATTACTGGCTAACCGGTCCTCTTAACCTTCCAGCACCGGGCAGGCGTCAGTCCGTATACATCGTCTTACGACTTCGCACGGACCTGTGTTTTTAGTAAACAGTCGCTTCTCTCTGGTCTCTGCGGCCCCACCCAGCTCAGGAAGCAAGTTCCGTCACCAGACGAGGCCCCCCTTCTCCCGAAGTTACGGGGGCATTTTGCCGAGTTCCTTAACCACAGTTATCTCGATCGCCTTAGTATTCTCTACCTGACCACCTGTGTCGGTTTGGGGTACGGGCCGTGTGAAAGCTCGCTAGAGGCTTTTCTCGGCAGCATAGGATCACTGAATTCGCCTCAATCGGCTACGCATCACGTCTCAGGCTGTATGTGACCCGGATTTGCCTAGGTCACGCCCTACACGCTTACACCAGTATTACCACTGACTGGCTCAGCTACCTTCCTGCGTCACCCCATCGCTTGGCTACTACCAGATCGGTTCACGCGCATCCACACACCGGAGAACCCGAAGGTTCGAAGGCGGCTTCAGGGCGCTTAGCATCACTGATTCACCAGGGGCGCGTTCACACGGGTACGGGAATATCAACCCGTTGTCCATCGACTACGCCTGTCGGCCTCGCCTTAGGTCCCGACTCACCCTGGGCGGATTAACCTGGCCCAGGAACCCTTGGTCATTCGGCGGACGAGTTTCTCACTCGTCTTTCGCTACTCATGCCTGCATTCTCACTCGTGCAGCCTCCACACCTGGATCACTCCGGCGCTTCCATGGCTGCACGACGCTCCCCTACCCATCCACACCACTGCACACAGGCCCGTAGACCCGCATGGGTGTTATGTGAATGCCGCGGCTTCGGCGGTGTACTTGAGCCCCGCTACATTGTCGGCGCAGGATCACTTGACCAGTGAGCTATTACGCACTCTTTCAAGGGTGGCTGCTTCTAAGCCAACCTCCTGGTTGTCTTCGCGACCCCACATCCTTTTCCACTTAGTACACGCTTAGGGGCCTTAGCCGGCGATCTGGGCTGTTTCCCTCTCGACTACGAAGCTTATCCCCCGCAGTCTCACTGCCGCGCTCTCACACTCTGGCATTCGGAGTTTGGCTGACGTCAGTAACCTTGTGGGGCCCATCGGCCATCCAGTAGCTCTACCTCCAGAGTGAAACACGCGACGCTGCACCTAAATGCATTTCGGGGAGAACCAGCTATCACGGAGTTTGATTGGCCTTTCACCCCTACCCACAGCTCATCCCCTCAGTTTTCAACCTAAGTGGGTTCGGGCCTCCACGACGTCTTACCGTCGCTTCACCCTGGCCATGGGTAGATCACTCCGCTTCGGGTCTAGAACATGCCACTACAAACGCCCTATTCGGACTCGCTTTCGCTACGGCTACCCCACACGGGTTAACCTCGCGACATGCCGCTAACTCGCAGGCTCATTCTTCAAAAGGCACGCCATCACCCACCCACCGAAGTGGCGCAGGCTCTGACGGATTGTAAGCGCACGGTTTCAGGTACTATTTCACTCCCCTCCCGGGGTACTTTTCACCTTTCCCTCACGGTACTAGTCCGCTATCGGTCACCAGGGAGTATTCAGGCTTATCGGGTGGTCCCGACAGATTCACAGCAGATTTCACGGGCCCGCTGCTACTCGGGTGTCCGTCACGACAGTCACCATGTTTTCGTCTACGGGACTCTCACCCTCTACGACAGGCCGTTCCAGACCACTTCGACTAACACGATGATTTCTCACTGTCGGCCAATCCGGCAGAATTGACAAGACGGATCCCACAACCCCACGAATGCAACGCCCGCCGGCTATCACACACCCATGGTTTAGCCTCTTCCGCTTTCGCTCGCCACTACTCACGGAATCACATGTTGTTTTCTCTTCCTGTGGGTACTGAGATGTTTCACTTCCCCACGTTCCCTCCACACGCCCTATATATTCAGGCGCGGGTAACCACACATCACTGTGGCTGGGTTTCCCCATTCGGACATCCTCGGATCTCAGCTCGGTTGACAGCTCCCCGAGGCTTATCGCAGCCTCCTACGTCCTTCATCGGCTCCTGGTGCCAAGGCATCCACCGTACGCTCTTAAACACTTACAACAAAGATGCTCGCGTCCACTGTGCAGTTCTCAAACAACACACAACACCCGAACTCATGTGGCACCAGCCGGCACTCTCGCACCGCGGTATGACCACGCCCAGGTCTTGTCGTTTCTTCCATGAAAGATCACTCACGTGTTCTCTCAGGACCCAACAGTATGCCGATATATCACCCACCAGCCGGCACTCGGGCCGACCCAACGCGGATGAGGTAGTCAGTGTTCCACCCATGAGCAACCGCAGTCCCACGATTGGGGACTAAACGGCCTCTGCCAGCAAGAAGACAACCTCTGTTGCCCCTCCACTGGAGAACGCTCCTTAGAAAGGAGGTGATCCAGCCGCACCTTCCGGTACGGCTACCTTGTTACGACTTCGTCCCAATCGCCGATCCCACCTTCGACGGCTCCCTCCACAAGGGTTAGGCCACCGGCTTCGGGTGTTACCGACTTTCATGACGTGACGGGCGGTGTGTACAAGGCCCGGGAACGTATTCACCGCAGCGTTGCTGATCTGCGATTACTAGCGACTCCGACTTCACGGGGTCGAGTTGCAGACCCCGATCCGAACTGAGACCGGCTTTAAGGGATTCGCTCCACCTCACGGTATCGCAGCCCTCTGTACCGGCCATTGTAGCATGTGTGAAGCCCTGGACATAAGGGGCATGATGACTTGACGTCGTCCCCACCTTCCTCCGAGTTGACCCCGGCAGTCTCCTGCGAGTCCCCGCCATTACGCGCTGGCAACACAGGACAAGGGTTGCGCTCGTTGCGGGACTTAACCCAACATCTCACGACACGAGCTGACGACAGCCATGCACCACCTGTATACCGACCACAAGGGGGGCCGTATCTCTACGGCTTTCCGGTATATGTCAAACCCAGGTAAGGTTCTTCGCGTTGCATCGAATTAATCCACATGCTCCGCCGCTTGTGCGGGCCCCCGTCAATTCCTTTGAGTTTTAGCCTTGCGGCCGTACTCCCCAGGCGGGGCGCTTAATGCGTTAGCTACGGCACGGATCCCGTGGAAGGAAACCCACACCTAGCGCCCACCGTTTACGGCGTGGACTACCAGGGTATCTAATCCTGTTCGCTACCCACGCTTTCGCTCCTCAGCGTCAGTTACTGCCCAGAGACCCGCCTTCGCCACCGGTGTTCCTCCTGATATCTGCGCATTTCACCGCTACACCAGGAATTCCAGTCTCCCCTGCAGTACTCAAGTCTGCCCGTATCGCCCGCAAGCTTGGGGTTGAGCCCCAAGTTTTCACGGACGACGCGACAAACCGCCTACGAGCTCTTTACGCCCAGTAATTCCGGACAACGCTCGCACCCTACGTATTACCGCGGCTGCTGGCACGTAGTTGGCCGGTGCTTCTTCTGCAGGTACCGTCACTCTCGCTTCGTCCCTGCTGAAAGAGGTTTACAACCCGAAGGCCGTCATCCCTCACGCGGCGTCGCTGCATCAGGCTTTCGCCCATTGTGCAATATTCCCCACTGCTGCCTCCCGTAGGAGTCTGGGCCGTGTCTCAGTCCCAGTGTGGCCGGTCGCCCTCTCAGGCCGGCTACCCGTCGTCGCCTTGGTAGGCCATTACCCCACCAACAAGCTGATAGGCCGCGGGCCCATCCTGCACCAGTAAACCTTTCCAACCCCCGCCATGCGACAGGAGCTCATATCCGGTATTAGACCCAGTTTCCCAGGCTTATCCCAGAGTGCAGGGCAGATCACCCACGTGTTACTCACCCGTTCGCCACTCGTGTACCCCCGAAGGGGCCTTACCGTTCGACTTGCATGTGTTAAGCACGCCGCCAGCGTTCGTCCTGAGCCAGGATCAAACTCTCCGTTGAAGACTCAAGATTGGCCGGCAAAACCGGCAATCAGTCATAGACATCGAGTCAAATCACTAGCAAAATAAACTCAAACTAGCTGTTTGCGCTGACCATCCCAGACGGAAGAATGAGACAATCAGCAAATACCCACCACAAAAAGTGGTGGAGTACCAAAAATTGGCACTGACATTCATCGACACACTGTTGAGTTCTCAAAGAACACGCACACACCATCACTCGAAACACACAGTTTCTCGTTCCGGGGCAACCGTTCCAGCTTAGCCCACCCGAGAGTCGAGTGCAAACTCGCTTCCCTTCCGGGCCACCCGGACGCGGTACAACCACCCTACACACGGCAGGATCGTCGACCAACTTCCGGGAATATCAGGCGCTCCCCGTACAACCTCGTTTTCCCTCGCTGACCAGTGAAGATCGCGTCCGGGTCGGTGTCCGTGTCGCTCTGACTCGGAATAAGTTACGCGATCCTCCCGCAGAACACCAAATCGCCTGTTTCCGGAACAGGTGCACAGCTCACGACGCGCGCACACCCCCTCGGCTCGGGGCCAGGCGCCCGGCACCGCGGCGACGATCGCCGAGCCCCTTGGTCCGTGGCTCATTCCATCAGCCGGCGGGGGATGCGTGTCATCGCGAGGGTTGCGGGCAGCGGTCGGCCCTCCTCACTCCCCGGCCACTCCGACGCGGGCAAATGGCGGCGACAAACCGAACCCGAGCCTCGTTCCGGGCTCTGGCCCCGCACGCTGGACCGGATATCGACCTCGCGAGGGAGACCATCACAAGCGGACGCATCGACCCGGCCCATCCATCGAGTTCAGCGGAGCACTGTACGAACCGGTGCCCCCGCGCTCCCCCGGCTCGACCATTGACGTGCTCGCGGCCGCTCGACTTGCCGGCTTTCACTGCACCTTCGGGGGTATGTCAGGTCGAGGGGAGCAACCGTGAAAAGTGGGGCGCACGGCTCAACCAATTGTCGGCCGCCCCGGACGCCCGTCTACGCCGACGGCACGCCGGCTCGTACGTTCGCTGCGCGATCGCGGCGGGACGTGGCGGCGTGTGGCCGTAGCTGAAACAACCGCTGGCTGGTCGGGCCCATCCGACCCGCGGACGGGCACGGACTTGCAGTTCCCCGGCCTTGCATCGAACCGCCCCTTTCCGGCGCGGGTATGAGCCGCATTCGAAGAACAGGGGCGGAGGGAGGACGCGTCGAGACAGTCGACTTCCCTGACCGCATGGATAGTGGCCACCGTCCGTAGACCGCTCGGTAGACCCAGAGATGGCAACGAGCCCCTGCTTCGCCGGACGTCTGGGCCAGCCGCATACGGTCCGGTCCGCCCTGCGAATCTCTGTCCTTCGGTTGCCCTCGTGACTCCCGGCGATTGGTCGCAGAGGAGTGGGTCCAGACGCCCCCCCTGGCCGAGGACGGAGAGCCATCTCGCCTTCGCCGCAGCGGAACTCGACGGGACAAGGCAGCTCCGGATAGGGGACGGCCCCGACAGGAGTGTGACGGACAGGACGTCACCGGAGTCGGGCGCGCCGACGGGACGACACAGCTCCCACGACGTCGGCAGCCTCACCCAGGGCGCTCCTCCAGAGTCCCTCGACTCTCGCCCGTCGGGCGGTGGACAGCCGGCTCGGGCGACGCAGCTCTCACTGCGGCTCCATCGCTGGGGGGCCGGTCTGCCACACCGCTCATGAATCATGCTTGGCTTCAGACATTTTCAGTCCACACGCCACATCATGTAGCGCGCACAGCAGCGTCTTCGCGAAGACGGGCGCCAGCCCCGTCGGGCAGCTCGCTACGGCCGGCGGTGAGGCGGGGCAGGCAGTGGCGCTGTCATTCAGTGCGCTTTCCGTCGATGATGCGCGCAATCAAGGTGAGTCGACCGGCCGGTGTCCACGCACCGACGGCGACGTCACCCGAAGTCAGTCGAGTGAGGCTCTCGATCTCTCCTTCTTCGCGGAAGTCGATCGGCAATGCGACCCTCTCGACCGAGTCGAAGTGCGAATCGGTGACGATCAACGAGTCTTCGGTCGCGTAAACAGCAACCAGCTCGTCGTCGAGCCAGCACCCAGCGAGCCCGAACCCGTATGCCGCCCCGACGTCACTCGCGTCGAGCTGCGCGGTCTCCTTCAGACTGGGCCACGCCAGGATCCGCACGGTCTCCGGATCGCTCGGGTACGGGGTGACGAGCAGTCCGGTGCCGGAAGGACTGAAGCCCGCGATCACGGGATCTTCTCCAGCAAGGATCTCGGCCAGGTGTACGCGCATTCCATCGACGTCTACGCGGTAGGCGAGTACGCCGTCCTGTCCCATGGCGAGCTCGAGTACGGCCGTATCTCCCGTCGGATGCGGATGCAGGAATGCGCGCGCATCGGGGGCGTCGACGTCCTGCTCGTGCAGGAGGTCCCCGGTCGCAGGGTCGAGCGCGAGCAGCCGGTGTCTCTGGCCGTCCGGGACCGCGACGACAAGTAGGTGCCCCAGGAAGGCTGCAGCATCGGCACGCAGTCCAGGCACAGTGATCACTTCGTCGCCCGCGATGGCGAGCCCGCCGGCGAAGTCGAGCACGATCCGATCGAGGCTGGATGCCGCAAGGACACAGACGTCGTCCGCCAGCGGCAGATCTCGCCGTGCAATCTCGGAGAGCCTGTCGTCGAGCAGATGCACCGCCCCGTCCCGCCACTGCACGAACCGTCCGGCTGCGTCCCCGACGGGAACGAGCCGCGGCATCGGGTCGAGAACGTCGATGACGTCGACGGAATTGAGCATCCGACCACTGTAACGAGCACGGGCGGTCGTCGAGCCGACCTCGGCGTTGCCGGGCACGCGACAGCGCACAGGAATTGCATTCCGATGGCCCGCGGAGCCGGCCGCTGTCTTGCGAAACGTGATCGATCAGGTGAAGGACATGTGGAAATGCCGGAAGGCCCCCACCAATGCTGGTGGGGGCCTTCCGGTTAACGGGTGTTCGGCGGTGTCCTACTCTCCCACACCCTGTCGAGTGCAGTACCATCGGCGCTGGAGGGCTTAGCTTCCGGGTTCGGAATGGGACCGGGCGTTTCCCCTCCGCTATGGCCGCCGTAACTCTATGAAACTGTCACACATTCAACACCCCTACCCGAACCCATCCCCGGGGTCCGAAGACCCGAAAGATGGTGGGGGTGAATGGTATCTGTGTGTTGTTTCAGATACCGCACAGTGGACGCGTAGCTTCTTTGTGGTAAGTCCTCGGCCTATTAGTACCAGTCACCTCCACACATTACTGTGCTTCCAGTTCTGGCCTATCAACCCGGTGGTCTGCCGGGGGCCTTACCCCCTCGAGGGGGTGAGAAACCTCATCTTGGAACAGGCTTCCCGCTTAGATGCTTTCAGCGGTTATCCCTTCCGAACGTAGCTAACCAGCAGTGCTCCTGGCGGAACAACTGGCACACCAGAGGTTCGTCCGTCCCGGTCCTCTCGTACTAGGGACAGCCTTCCTCAAGTTTCTAACGCGCGCGGCGGATAGAGACCGAACTGTCTCACGACGTTCTAAACCCAGCTCGCGTGCCGCTTTAATGGGCGAACAGCCCAACCCTTGGGACCTACTCCAGCCCCAGGATGCGACGAGCCGACATCGAGGTGCCAAACCATCCCGTCGATATGGACTCTTGGGGAAGATCAGCCTGTTATCCCCGGGGTACCTTTTATCCGTTGAGCGACACCGCTTCCACTTGCCGGTGCCGGATCACTAGTCCCGACTTTCGTCCCTGCTCGACCTGTCAGTCTCACAGTCAAGCTCCCTTGTGCACTTGCACTCGACACCTGATTGCCAACCAGGCTGAGGGAACCTTTGGGCGCCTCCGTTACATTTTGGGAGGCAACCGCCCCAGTTAAACTACCCACCAGGCACTGTCCCTGAACCAGATCATGGTCCGAGGTTAGATGTCCAATACGATCAGAGTGGTATTTCAACAACGACTCCACGAACACTGGCGTGCCCGCTTCACAGTCTCCCACCTATCCTACACAAACCGAACCGAACACCAATACCAAGCTATAGTGAAGGTCCCGGGGTCTTTTCGTCCTGCCGCGCGTAACGAGCATCTTTACTCGTAATGCAATTTCGCCGAGTCTGTGGTTGAGACAGCAGAGAAGTCGTTACGCCATTCGTGCAGGTCGGAACTTACCCGACAAGGAATTTCGCTACCTTAGGATGGTTATAGTTACCACCGCCGTTTACTGGGGCTTAAATTCTCAGCTTCGCCATTACTGGCTAACCGGTCCTCTTAACCTTCCAGCACCGGGCAGGCGTCAGTCCGTATACATCGTCTTACGACTTCGCACGGACCTGTGTTTTTAGTAAACAGTCGCTTCTCTCTGGTCTCTGCGGCCCCACCCAGCTCAGGAAGCAAGTTCCGTCACCAGACGAGGCCCCCCTTCTCCCGAAGTTACGGGGGCATTTTGCCGAGTTCCTTAACCACAGTTATCTCGATCGCCTTAGTATTCTCTACCTGACCACCTGTGTCGGTTTGGGGTACGGGCCGTGTGAAAGCTCGCTAGAGGCTTTTCTCGGCAGCATAGGATCACTGAATTCGCCTCAATCGGCTACGCATCACGTCTCAGGCTGTATGTGACCCGGATTTGCCTAGGTCACGCCCTACACGCTTACACCAGTATTACCACTGACTGGCTCAGCTACCTTCCTGCGTCACCCCATCGCTTGGCTACTACCAGATCGGTTCACGCGCATCCACACACCGGAGAACCCGAAGGTTCGAAGGCGGCTTCAGGGCGCTTAGCATCACTGATTCACCAGGGGCGCGTTCACACGGGTACGGGAATATCAACCCGTTGTCCATCGACTACGCCTGTCGGCCTCGCCTTAGGTCCCGACTCACCCTGGGCGGATTAACCTGGCCCAGGAACCCTTGGTCATTCGGCGGACGAGTTTCTCACTCGTCTTTCGCTACTCATGCCTGCATTCTCACTCGTGCAGCCTCCACACCTGGATCACTCCGGCGCTTCCATGGCTGCACGACGCTCCCCTACCCATCCACACCACTGCACACAGGCCCGTAGACCCGCATGGGTGTTATGTGAATGCCGCGGCTTCGGCGGTGTACTTGAGCCCCGCTACATTGTCGGCGCAGGATCACTTGACCAGTGAGCTATTACGCACTCTTTCAAGGGTGGCTGCTTCTAAGCCAACCTCCTGGTTGTCTTCGCGACCCCACATCCTTTTCCACTTAGTACACGCTTAGGGGCCTTAGCCGGCGATCTGGGCTGTTTCCCTCTCGACTACGAAGCTTATCCCCCGCAGTCTCACTGCCGCGCTCTCACACTCTGGCATTCGGAGTTTGGCTGACGTCAGTAACCTTGTGGGGCCCATCGGCCATCCAGTAGCTCTACCTCCAGAGTGAAACACGCGACGCTGCACCTAAATGCATTTCGGGGAGAACCAGCTATCACGGAGTTTGATTGGCCTTTCACCCCTACCCACAGCTCATCCCCTCAGTTTTCAACCTAAGTGGGTTCGGGCCTCCACGACGTCTTACCGTCGCTTCACCCTGGCCATGGGTAGATCACTCCGCTTCGGGTCTAGAACATGCCACTACAAACGCCCTATTCGGACTCGCTTTCGCTACGGCTACCCCACACGGGTTAACCTCGCGACATGCCGCTAACTCGCAGGCTCATTCTTCAAAAGGCACGCCATCACCCACCCACCAAAGTGGCGCAGGCTCTGACGGATTGTAAGCGCACGGTTTCAGGTACTATTTCACTCCCCTCCCGGGGTACTTTTCACCTTTCCCTCACGGTACTAGTCCGCTATCGGTCACCAGGGAGTATTCAGGCTTATCGGGTGGTCCCGACAGATTCACAGCAGATTTCACGGGCCCGCTGCTACTCGGGTGTCCGTCACGACAGTCACCATGTTTTCGTCTACGGGACTCTCACCCTCTACGACAGGCCGTTCCAGACCACTTCGACTAACACGATGATTTCTCACTGTCGGCCAATCCGGCAGAATTGACAAGACGGATCCCACAACCCCACGAATGCAACGCCCGCCGGCTATCACACACCCATGGTTTAGCCTCTTCCGCTTTCGCTCGCCACTACTCACGGAATCACATGTTGTTTTCTCTTCCTGTGGGTACTGAGATGTTTCACTTCCCCACGTTCCCTCCACACGCCCTATATATTCAGGCGCGGGTAACCACACATCACTGTGGCTGGGTTTCCCCATTCGGACATCCTCGGATCTCAGCTCGGTTGACAGCTCCCCGAGGCTTATCGCAGCCTCCTACGTCCTTCATCGGCTCCTGGTGCCAAGGCATCCACCGTACGCTCTTAAACACTTACAACAAAGATGCTCGCGTCCACTGTGCAGTTCTCAAACAACACACAACACCCGAACTCATGTGGCACCAGCCGGCACTCTCGCACCGCGGTATGACCACGCCCAGGTCTTGTCGTTCCTTCCTTCGAGAAGATCACTCACGTGTTCTCTCAGGACCCAACAGTATGCCGATATAACTCTCTTCCCACCAGCACTCGGGCCGGCAGTAGTGAAGAAGAATACTTGTCAGTGTTCCACCCATGAGCACCACCGGATTACATGTGAATCCGAAATGGCTCTGCCCTCACACGCTCCCCGACTCTTCGGGGTGTGTGGGGAGATGCTCCTTAGAAAGGAGGTGATCCAGCCGCACCTTCCGGTACGGCTACCTTGTTACGACTTCGTCCCAATCGCCGATCCCACCTTCGACGGCTCCCTCCACAAGGGTTAGGCCACCGGCTTCGGGTGTTACCGACTTTCATGACGTGACGGGCGGTGTGTACAAGGCCCGGGAACGTATTCACCGCAGCGTTGCTGATCTGCGATTACTAGCGACTCCGACTTCACGGGGTCGAGTTGCAGACCCCGATCCGAACTGAGACCGGCTTTAAGGGATTCGCTCCACCTCACGGTATCGCAGCCCTCTGTACCGGCCATTGTAGCATGTGTGAAGCCCTGGACATAAGGGGCATGATGACTTGACGTCGTCCCCACCTTCCTCCGAGTTGACCCCGGCAGTCTCCTGCGAGTCCCCGCCATTACGCGCTGGCAACACAGGACAAGGGTTGCGCTCGTTGCGGGACTTAACCCAACATCTCACGACACGAGCTGACGACAGCCATGCACCACCTGTATACCGACCACAAGGGGGGCCGTATCTCTACGGCTTTCCGGTATATGTCAAACCCAGGTAAGGTTCTTCGCGTTGCATCGAATTAATCCACATGCTCCGCCGCTTGTGCGGGCCCCCGTCAATTCCTTTGAGTTTTAGCCTTGCGGCCGTACTCCCCAGGCGGGGCGCTTAATGCGTTAGCTACGGCACGGATCCCGTGGAAGGAAACCCACACCTAGCGCCCACCGTTTACGGCGTGGACTACCAGGGTATCTAATCCTGTTCGCTACCCACGCTTTCGCTCCTCAGCGTCAGTTACTGCCCAGAGACCCGCCTTCGCCACCGGTGTTCCTCCTGATATCTGCGCATTTCACCGCTACACCAGGAATTCCAGTCTCCCCTGCAGTACTCAAGTCTGCCCGTATCGCCCGCAAGCTTGGGGTTGAGCCCCAAGTTTTCACGGACGACGCGACAAACCGCCTACGAGCTCTTTACGCCCAGTAATTCCGGACAACGCTCGCACCCTACGTATTACCGCGGCTGCTGGCACGTAGTTGGCCGGTGCTTCTTCTGCAGGTACCGTCACTCTCGCTTCGTCCCTGCTGAAAGAGGTTTACAACCCGAAGGCCGTCATCCCTCACGCGGCGTCGCTGCATCAGGCTTTCGCCCATTGTGCAATATTCCCCACTGCTGCCTCCCGTAGGAGTCTGGGCCGTGTCTCAGTCCCAGTGTGGCCGGTCGCCCTCTCAGGCCGGCTACCCGTCGTCGCCTTGGTAGGCCATTACCCCACCAACAAGCTGATAGGCCGCGGGCCCATCCTGCACCAGTAAACCTTTCCAACCCCCGCCATGCGACAGGAGCTCATATCCGGTATTAGACCCAGTTTCCCAGGCTTATCCCAGAGTGCAGGGCAGATCACCCACGTGTTACTCACCCGTTCGCCACTCGTGTACCCCCGAAGGGGCCTTACCGTTCGACTTGCATGTGTTAAGCACGCCGCCAGCGTTCGTCCTGAGCCAGGATCAAACTCTCCGTTGAAGACTCAAGATTGGCCGGCAAAACCGGCAATCAGTCATAGACATCGAGTCAAATCACTAGCAAAATAAACTCAAACTAGCTGTTTGCGCTGACCATCCCAGACGGAAGAATGAGACAATCAGCAAATACCCACCACAAAAAGTGATGGAGTACCAAAAATTGGCACTGACATTCATCGACACACTGTTGAGTTCTCAAAGAACACGCACACACCATCACTCGAAACACACAGTTTCTCGTTCCGGGGCAACCGTTCCAGCCTAACCCGCACCCGACACCGACGCAAATCGGCGACCGGAAGGAGTATCGGCAACCGCCAGGCGCTCCCCGTACAACCTCGTTTTCCCTCGCTGACCAGTGAAGGTCGCGGCCGGGTCGGTGTCCGTGTCGCTCTGACCTGGAATAGGTTACGCGAACCGTTCGGCGATTGCCAAATCGGCTGGTCAACGCCTCGAACTATGTGCATCCGGTGCAGATACGTGACATCCGCGCCTCGGCTAGGGCATCTCGACGGTCTCCGCCCGGGCGATCTCTGCGATCGCGGTCTTCAGATAGCCGTGCGACGAGGCGTCGGCCGTCAGGAGGAGATCGGTCATCACCAGGACCGCACTTCGCAGGTACTCGGACTGGCCGATGCGCTGCGCGTCGTCGCTCATTTCCGTCAGCCCCAGCGATCCGGTGAGAACCGCGGCGAGAGCGGAGATGTCGAGACCGGGCAGCCATACGAGGGCGGCGCCGGCAACTCGCGTCAGCGCGTCCTGGATGTCGTCACCGGAGAAGCCGTCGGGGTGGAGGTCCTCGAGCAGCGCCCGGATCACACCCGCGTGCACGAGCGTCACCTGCTCGAACGGGAGAAGTGTCAGGTTCTCGATCTCCTCGACGAACTGCTCACCGTCGGCGGACCGCGCAGCGTTGATGGCGGCGTCCGTCGTCACCGCGATCTGCCGGGGCGTCGTAGGCCATTCGGCGGGCCAACTGGTACCCATCGGCGTCAGACCGCCGCACTCAGCGCGACGGACAGCGGCACGGCCGTCAGACACAGCACCGCCGCCACCAACAGGCCGATCACCAGTCGCTTGTCCCACTGCCCACGTGCACCGCTCGCCGCCAGGACGAACAGCACGAACCCGATACAGACGGAGACGATCGTGACGAGGACCGGAGTCGAGAGCATGCCTGGATTGTGCCTCAGCCGCGTTTTCCCTGATCGGCCAGGAGTTGAGCCAGGTGAGTGCCCTGGCGCCGACCCAGATCGGCGATCTGGGTTCGGCACGAGTAGCCGTCGGCCAGGACGACGGTTTCGGGGCGGATCCTCTCGATCGTCGGTAGGAGTTGGTGCTCCGCGATCGCGACGGACACGTCGTAGTGCCCCCTCTCGACACCGAAGTTCCCGGCGAGTCCGCAGCAGCCGCCCAGGCGTTCCACCTGTGCGCCTGCGCGCTGCAACAACTGTGCGTCCGCATTCCACGTCATCACGGCGTGGTGGTGGCAGTGCGGTTGCGCGACGACGGTGGTGCCCGACAGGTCCGGCGGCGACCAGCCGTCGCGGCCCGCGAGCAGCTCGGCGAGGGTGCGGGTGGATTCGGCGACGGCCCGGGCGTCGTCGGTGTCGAGCAGTTCGACGGCGTCGGCCCGCAGCACCGCCGTGCACGACGGCTCCATCCCGACGATCGGCGCTCCTGCTTCCGCCAGCGCTGTGACGGTGCGGCCGAGGATGCGCCGGGCCGTGTCGAGCTGACCGGTGGTGATCCACGTCAGACCGCAGCACTGCTGCTTCGGGGTGAGCTGCGGCCGGAAGCCGGCGTCTTCGAGCACCTGGACGGTCGCGATACCGACCTCGGGCGTGAAGTGATCGGTGAACGTGTCGACGAACAGCAGCACCGGGTCGCCGGTAGCGCGGCGCTGGGTGGCCGTGGACGCGAACCAGCGCCGGAACGACACGGGCGCGAACTGCGGGACGTGCCGGCGCCGGTCCGCTCCCCCGAGAGTCAGCGCGGCCGGCGCCACGCCAGGAAGCCTGGTGACGGCATTGACCAGCCGCGGCGCCCGCCCGGCGAGGGCCGCCCACCGGGGCAACCAGCCGAGTGAGTAGTGCGACGCCGGGCGCAGCCGTCTCCGATAGCTCTGGTGCAGGACCTCCGCCTTCCAGGAAGCCATGTCGACGCCGGTGGGGCAATCGGACGCGCAGCCCTTGCAGGACAGGCACAGGTCGAGGGCGTCGTGCACCTCCGCTGAACGCCAGCCGTCACGCACGAAGCTGCCGTTCACCATCTCCTGCAGGACGCGGGCACGTCCGCGCGTCGAATCCTGCTCTTCTCGTGTCGCCAGATAGGAGGGGCACATGACACCGCCGGCGCCGGTGGTGTCGGCGCGGCACTTCCCGACACCCGTGCAGCGGTGTACGGCCTGGGCGAAGTCGCCGTCGTCGTCGCGGTAGGCGAGGGCGAGGCCCCGGCGCAGCGGCGCCGTCCGGGGGACGCGCAGGTCCGCGTCCACCGGCCGCGGGTCGACGAGGACGCCGGGATTGAGGACGTTGCCGGGATCGAAGATGTGCTTGACCGCACCGAAGAGCCGCAGCGCCTCGGGCGAGTACATGAGCGGTAGCAGTTCGCTGCGGGCGCGGCCGTCGCCGTGTTCGCCGGACAGTGATCCGTCGTAGCGGGCGACCAGTTCCGCAGCGGCGGTGAGGAAGCGTCGGAAGACGGCCGAACCGTCGGGCCGGTCCAGCGGCAGATCGAGGCGGATGTGCAGGCAGCCGTCGGCGAAATGACCGTAGGGAAGGCCGGTGATACCGAAGTCGGTGAGCAGGGCGTCGAAGTCACGCAGGTAGGGGCCCATTCGGTCGGGCGGGACGGCCGCGTCCTCCCAACCCGCATAGGCGGGGGCACCGGTGGGGCTGCGTCCGGCCAGGCCGGCGCCGTCCTCCCGGATCCGCCACAGCGCAGCGGCCCGAGCCGGGTCGTCGACGACGAGTGCGTCGACGGCACCGCAGCCGCCGGCCAGGGCTCGCGCCCGGTCGAGCACGTCGTCGCGGGACTCCCCCGCGATCTCGACGAACAGCCACGCCGCACCGTTCGGCAGTGGCGGCACCGCCTGCGGCCCCCGGCGATCGCGCACGACGTCGACCAGACGCGAATCGATGCCCTCGCACGCAGTGGGACGGAAACCGAGGACGGCCTTGGCGTCGTCGCCCGCGGACGCGATGTCGGGGTAGCCCAACGCGACCAGCACACGGTGCGCCGGATCCCGCACCAGATTCACGGTGGCCTGCGTGACGATCCCGAGCGTGCCCTCGCTGCCGACGACGAACCTCCGGACGTCGAAGCCGTTCTCCGGCAGGAGATGCTCGAGCGCGTATCCCGACGCCTGCCGACCGAAACGGCCGAATTCGGTTCGGATCGTGGCCAATCCGGCACGGGTGACGTCGCGGAGCCGGTCCAGGATCAGTGAGCCCGTCGCGGCCGGCAACGACAGCGCCGCACCCGTTCCGGCGAGGAACTCCAGACCGGCGACGTTGTCCGACGTGCGGCCGTAGCCGAGAGTTCTTGCGCCACAGGCATTGTTGCCGATCATGCCGCCGACGGTGCAGCGGTTGTGGGTGGACGGGTCGGGACCGAACCGCAGCCCGTGCGGCGCCGCCGCCCGCTGCAGCACCGCCTGTACGACACCCGGCTCGACGACGGCGGTGCGGGCCTCCGGGTCGACCGCCAGCACCCGGCCCAGGTGCCGGCTGAAATCGAGGACCACGCCCGGGCCGACCGCGTTGCCCGCGACCGACGTACCCGCGCCGCGCGCAGTGAGCGGCACCCCCTCGGCGCGGCAGACGTCGAGCACCGCCGCGACCTCGTCGACCGCGCGGGGGAAGACCACCGTCGTGGGCGGCACCCGGTACAGCGACGCGTCCGACGAGTACATCGCCCGGGTGGTGCCGTCGGCGCGAACGTCCCGCACCCCCGCGCGGCGCAGCGCGTCGGAGATCGGCGTCCAGTCCGGCATAGGTGCAGCCTAGTGCCGCGCCGTGAGCACCACCGGGCCGTCGTCGGTGATCGCGACGGTGTGCTCGCTGTGCGCGGCGCGGGCCCCCGTGACGGTTCGCAACGTCCAGCCGTCGGCGTCGTGCCGGTAGTCGTCGGACCCGTCGGCGATGAGCATCGGCTCGATCGCGAGGACCAGACCGGCGCGCAGCCGCATGCCCCGTCCGGCGCGGGCCTCGTTGGGCACGTCCGGGCTCTCGTGCATGACCCGGCCGATGCCGTGGCCACCGTGGTCGGCGAGCAGCCCGAAACCGCGACTGCGGGCGAACGTACCGATCGCGGCGCCGATGTCGCCGAGACGGTTCCCGACTCGCGCGGCCTCGATCCCGCGACGAAGGGCCTCGTCCGTGGCCGCGACCAACGCCTCGTCGGCGGGGTTCGCGGCGCCGACGACGAAACTGATCGCCGAGTCGCCGCACCAGCCGTTCAGCCTCGCGCCGCCGTCGATGCTCACCAGGTCACCGTCGCGAAGCCGGTAGCCCGACGGGATACCGTGCACCACAGCATCGTTCACGGACGTGCAGAGCACCCCCGGGAACAGGGTGGCGGCCCAGTTCGGCCGGTAGTTCAGAAAGAGCGGCTCCGCGCCGGCATCGGCGACGACGCGGGCGGCCACGGCGTCGAGTTCGCGCAGACTCACCCCCACCTGCGCGTGAGCACGCGCCGCCGCGAGCGCGTCCGCGACCACGCGGCCCGCCGCTCGCATCCCCTGGATCTCGGATTCGGTCTTGAGTTCGACCACCACACACCTCCGGTTCGAATAACTATACCGGTATTACTATATGCAGCATGGTGCGTGTGCCGTTGACGGCGGAGGAACTCGAACGTGGACAGAGACTCGGTGAGCTGCTGCGATCCGCGCGAGGCGAGACGAGCATGGTGCAGGTGGCGCTGGACGCCGGGATCTCTGTGGAGACGCTGCGCAAGATCGAGACCGGGCGCATCGCGACGCCGGCGTTCTTCACCATCACCGCCGTCGCGCGCGTCCTCGACATCTCCCTCGACGACATCGCCGCCGCCCTCGACCCCGGCGCGGTCAGTCCCGATCGGGCGCCTCGGCGCGCATCTTGATCCGCGCGAGGCGACGGTCCCAACCGGACGCGATCCGCTCGAGCTGAGCGGCCGCCTCGCTCAGCCGCGCACCGACCGCGACGAACCGCACCTCCCGGCCGTCCCGCTCGGGCACGACCAGACCGACGTCCTGCAGCACCGCGAGATGCTTGGCGATCGCCTGCCGCGACACCGGCAACTCCCGGGCCAGCGCCGACGCGGACGCCGGATGCCGTCCGAGCCGCAGCAGGATGTCCCACCGGGTGTCGTCGGCGAGGGCCGCGAACACCACGGGAGCAGCGGAGGGGTCACCCGACGGCATCCACGGCCTCCAGGTGACTCTTCGCGAGCGCCATCTCGATCGCCCAGCCCTCGACGTTTCCGTCGTACTTCTCGCGACGCTCCAGTTCGGTGCCCGGCAGCGCCGCGAATCCCGTCTCGACCACCGTCAGCGTCACCCGCCCCGGCGCCACCTCCGCGATCGTGAACTCCACGAGCGTCGACGGACTGTCGGCTACGGCGGGGTCGGCGAGCCAGCGGAAGGCCGCGTAACGAGGTTCGTCCAGGTGCACGGTCGCGAAGGCGAATTCGCCGTGCACGGGGTCGTGCACGACGTCCAGCTCAACGCGACGCTCGATCCGGTGCTCCACGATCCGTTCGTCGTTGATGTACCAGCCGGGTTCGCTGATCAGCTTCCACACCCGCGACGCCGGGGCGTCGATCTCCACGGTTCGTTCGATTCGGTCCAGCGCGTCCATCGGTCCCATCCCTCCGGTTCGGCGAATAACTGCAACTTCAGGGTTGCACCTGCGCTGGCCCAGCGCAACCCCCCGGTTGCATCAATTCGACGGCACCGAAAGCTCCGACCGACCTATCCCCTATGCCCGTTACGCCCCCGCGTCCCACCACTTCTCACAGGTAGGACCCAGGTAGCTGCGGTACTCTCGCCTCCGGCCAACCGACGGCTGCGCGGCGCCACGCCCCACCGTCCAGCATTACGGAAAGGGGCGATGTGAGCGAGATTCTGCAACTGTCAGACGGGAGCGCGTCGTCCCCGGCGACGACGACCACGACGACCCGACCGGCCACCACCCGCGCCGGGCGGATTCGGATCGCACCGGCCGACTTCGTCGCCACCGCATCGTTCCTCGCTCTGGCCGTGTTCGTCCTCGGACGTCAGTGGAAGCACCTCGGCGACGGCTATCTGATCCGCAGCGGCCAGGACCAGACGATGTGGGAGTGGTTCTTCGCGGTCACCGCGCACTCCCTCGCGAACTTCGAGAATCCGCTGTCGAGCACGCTGCAGAACTATCCGCTCGGCGTGAATCTGATGGCCAACACCGCGATGTTCGGCGTCAGCGTCCCGCTGGCCCCGATCACCCTGATCTTCGGCCCCAGCGTGACATTCACGCTCGCGCTCACGCTCGGCCTCGCCGGGACCGCGACCGCCTGGTACTGGGTGCTGTCACGGCACGTCGTGCAGTCCCGGTTCGCGGCCGCTGTGGGCGGCGTCTTCTGCGGCTTCGCGCCCGCGATGATCTCGCACACCAACGGCCACCCGAACTTCGTCGCGCTGTTCCTGCTGCCGTTCATCGCCCTGCTGGTCATCAGGCTCGCGAGCGGTGAACGACCGATCCGCAACGGTGTGATGCTCGGCCTCGCCGTCGCGTACCAGATCTTCCTCGGCGAAGAGCCGCTCCTGATCTATTCGATCGCGTTCGTCGTCTTCGGCATCGCCTACGGCGCGTCGCGACCCGGGGAAGCGATCGCGGCGGCCAGGCGCGGCGTCAAAGGGCTGTGCGTGGCCGGCGTCGTCGCGCTCGCGATCGTCGCGGTCCCGCTGTGGTGGCAGTTCCTCGGACCGCAGAGCTACCACTCGATCGAACACGGCCCGGTCGGCAACGACGTCAACGCCTTCACCCGCTTCCCGACCCAGTCCCTCGCGGGCGATCCCGGGTCCGCGGCCGGACTGTCGATGAACGCGACCGAGGAGAACGCGTTCTTCGGTTGGCCACTGCTGCTGCTGGTCGCGATGACCGCAGTGTGGTTGTGGTTGGTGCCGATGGCCCGTGCCGCCGCCGCGACCGTGGCGGCGATGGGCGTCCTCTCGCTCGGCGTGGAACTGACCGTCGCGCACACCGACACCGGGATCACGCTGCCGTGGGCCTGGTTCGCGAAACTGCCGCTGCTCGAATCCGTCCTCGAATCCCGCTTCGCGATGGGCTGCATCCCGGCCATCGCGATCCTGCTCGCGCTCGGCACCGACCGCGCGATCGCCGCCGGACGCGTCGGCCAGCGCTCCACGACCCTGTTGTGGCTCGGCTGGCTCGCCGTCTCGCTGCTGCCGCTCGCGCCGGCCCCGCTGGAAGTGGCGCACCGGGCCCCCACTCCGGCGTTCTTCGCCGACGGCACGTGGCGCTCCTACGTCTCCGACGGATCCGTCGTCACGGTTCCGCTCCCCCGGCCCGAGGATGCCAAGGCTTTGCAATGGCAGGTCGGGCAGAAGTTCGGGTATCCCATCGCCGGCGGCTACTTCGTCGGCCCCGCCGGCCCCGAGGACAAGGGCAAGTACGGCCCCGACGACCGCCCGACCGCGCTGCTGCTCGCCAAGGCGCAGGGCACCGGCGTGGTGCCGCCCGTCGACGACACCACCCGCGCCACCGCACTCGACGACCTGCGGTTCTGGAACGCCGACGTCGTCGTGCTGCCGCCCGGGAAGAACCAGCAGGCGCTGCACACCACCCTCGAACGACTCCTCGGCGTCGACGGCCGCTGGGTGGACGGCGTCTGGGCCTGGGACGTGCGGAATCTGACGTGACCCGCGCGCTCCCCTAGAGTCGAGTCTCGTGCCAGACGACGTGACAGCCCCCGCCCAGGTCGACTCGAGCCGCAAGGCGAGCGGGGTTCGAACCGCTCGCCTCGTCGCGATCGTCACCGGTCTGCTCGGCGCGATCCTCGCGCTCGCCACCCCGTTCCTGCCGGTGCAGCAGGATGCGGCGTCGATCAGCTGGCCGCAGAACGGCAGCCTCACGAACGTCGAGGCGCCGCTCGTCTCCTACACACCGCAGCAACTGCACGTGAGCATCCCGTGCACCGCCGTCGGCCAGCTGACCGAGAAGGGCGGCGCTCTCGTCTCGACGGTCCCGACGTCCGCCGGACGCGCCGAGGCCGACGGCCTCGTGATCAAGGTGGACGCCGCGTCCGACGGCGAACCCGCCCGGCTGCGAGCGATCCTGCGCGACACCGCGCTTCTCTCGCTGCCCCTCGACGACCTGCGCGGCTGCACCGAGATCGTCGTGACGTCCGACTCGCAGGGCACCACCGCCGCCGTCGCCGGAATCCCCGACCAGGAGGCGACCGTCGTCGACGGCGACGTCCGTCCACAGATGGTCGGCGTCTTCACCGATCTGCAGGGCACCCCGCCGGCCGGGCTCGACGTCCGCGCCGACCTCGACTCGCGCTTCTCGTCGAGCCCCACGCTGATCAAACTGGTGGCGATGATCGGTGCAGTGCTCGCCACGATCGTCTCGCTGGTCGCCCTGCACCGCCTCGACGGCATCGACGGCCGCCGCACCCGCCGCTTCCTCCCGGCCCGGTGGTGGCGGTTCACCGGCATCGACGCGGTCGTCATCGGTGGACTGCTGCTGTGGCACGTGATCGGCGCCAACACGTCCGACGACGGCTATCTACTCAACATGGCTCGCGTCTCCGAGCACGCCGGCTACATGGCCAACTACTTCCGCTGGTTCGGCGTCCCCGAAGCGCCGTTCGGCTGGTACTACGACGTCCTCGTGCTGTTCACGAAGGTGAGCACCGCCAGCATGTGGATGCGCCTGCCCGCGCTGATCGCCGGAATCCTCTGCTGGATGATCATCAGCCGCGAGGTGATCCCCCGCCTCGGCCGCACCGTCCGCCGCAACAGCGTCGCGATGTGGACCGCGGGCCTGGTGTTCCTCGCGTTCTGGCTCCCGTTCAACAACGGACTGCGGCCCGAACCGATCATCGCCCTCGGCGCGCTGCTCACGTGGTGCTCGATCGAACGCGCGATCGCAACCGGACGCATGCTGCCCGCCGCCGTCGCGGTGCTGATCGCCGCGTTCTCCCTCGCCGCCGGACCGTCCGGGCTCATCGCGATCGCCGCACTCATCGCCGGCGCCCGGTCGATCGTGCAGATCGCCGTCCGGCGCGCACCGAAGGTCGGCGTGGTCGGCCAGATCGCGCCGATTCTCGCGTCCGGCACCGTCGTACTCGTCGCCGTGTTCGCCGACCAGACCCTCGCCTCGGTGCTCGAGGCGACGCGCGTGCGCACCGCCGTCGGCCCGAACGTCGCCTGGTTCGACGAGCGGGTCCGCTGGGACGCCCTGCTCAACGTCTCCCCCGACGGCTCGCTGGCGCGCCGCTTCGCGGTCTTCGCGATGCTGCTGTGCCTGATCGTGTGCATCCTGATGCTGCTGCGCCGCGGCGGGAAGATCCCCGGCACCGCGATCGGCCCGTCCCGCCGCATCCTCGGCATCATCTTCGCGTCACTGCTGCTGATGAGCTTCACACCGACCAAGTGGACCCACCACTTCGGCGTGTACGCGGGCCTGGCCGGATCCGTCGCCGCGCTCGCCGCCGTCGCGGTCGCCGGCGCCAGCCTGCGCTCCAAGCGCAACCGCACCCTGTTCGCCGCGGCGGTGCTGTTCATCCTGACGATGTCGTTCACCGGCCCCAACGGCTGGTGGTACGTGTCCAGCTACGGCGTGCCGTGGTGGGACAAGCCGCCGTCCATCGGCGGCAAGGGCTTCTCGACCGCACTGCTCGGGCTGACGGTCCTCGCGCTGTTGCTCGCGGCCTGGTTCCACATCCGCGAACCGTACGAGCGCGCCAGGGACGCGAAGAATGCCGGGACCGCCGCACCGAACGGCAACGGCCGGCTCGCCCGCATCCGCCGGTGGTCGCCCGCGCCACTGACGCTGGCCGCGGCCGCCGTCGTGCTGTTCGAGGTGCTCTCGCTCCTCAAGGGCGCCGTCGCGCAGTACCCGTCGTACTCGATCGCGCACGCGAACCTGCGCTCCGCAGCCGGAAACTCGTGCGCGCTCGCCGACTACGTCCTCGTCGAGGACGACACGAACGCTTCCGTGCTGCGACTGCTGGACCAGCCGACCGATCTCGCGGGTGCCGGCGCCTTCGGGGCCACCGCGGCGACCGGCTTCACCGCGGACGGTGTCGCCCGCGACCTCACCGCCGACAAGGAGACCGTCGCGACCGGCGGCGCCAACTCCGTCGACGCCGACTCCGATTCGGGTCAGAGCACCACCGGCACCGGCGCCGGCACGGGCGGCGGTACCGAGGCGTCCACCGGCGTCAACGGCAGCTCCGTGTCCCTGCCGTTCGGGCTGTCCCCGGCCACCACCCCGGTGCTCGGCAGCTACCAGTCCGGCGCCCAGGAGTCCGCCGAACTGGTCACCGGCTGGTACGGCCTCCCCGACCGCAGCGACGACGCCCCGATCCTGACGATCGCGGCGGCCGGACGCATCCACTCCGTCGATCCCGACGGCATCGTCACCGACGGCCAGCTACTCGACGTCGAGTACGGCACCCGGCAGGCGGACGGCAGCGTCGAGGCCCTCGGCCGCATCGCACCCATCGACATCGGACCGGCACCGTCGTGGCGGAACCTGCGGGTGCCGCTCGACCAGCTGCCCGCCGGCGCGAACGCCGTCCGGCTCGTCGCGTCCGACACCGGGCTCGCCCCCGACCAGTGGCTGGCCGTCACCCCGCCGCGCGTACCGCGCATGCAGACCCTGCAGACCGTCGTCGGCAGCAGCGCACCCGTGCTGCTCGACTGGTCGGTGGGCCTGGCGTTCCCGTGCCAGCGCCCGTTCGCGCACCGGGACGGCGTCGCCGAGATCCCCGAGTACCGCATCCTGCCCGACCGGGTGGGCGCCCAGGCCACCAACGCGTGGCAGGACGCGATCGGTGGCGGACCGCTCGGCTGGACGCCGTTGCTGCTGAACGCCGAGACCATCCCGACCTACCTGGACGGCGACTGGCGGCGGGACTGGGGTTCCCTCGAACGATTCACCCCGATCGTCGAATCGGCGCAGCCCGCGCAGGTGGATGTCGAGCAGATCAACCGGTCGGGCCTGTGGTCGCCGGGCCCGATCCGGGAGACCCCACCCGCTTGACCAGCCTGTGAAGTAACTGAGAGCCGGTGACCTCGTTCGGATAACGAAAACATCTCGCCTACGATCGAACACCGTGCCCGACGTTGTGACAGTCCCCGCTCCCGGACCCGAAGCAGGCTCACCGCCGCCGGCTTCCCGACCCCGAAAAGCGGATCTCCGCAACGCTCGGCTGATCGCCGTCGTCACCGGCCTGGTCGGCCTACTGCTGGCGCTGGCGACGCCGTTCCTGCCGGTCACCCAGACCGCAGCGAGCGTGTCGTGGCCCGAGAACGGCGTCGCCGCCAACGTCGAGGCGCCGCTGATGTCGCAGGTACCGACGTCGCTGTCCGCGACGATCCCCTGCCGGGCCGTCGCCGAGATGCCCGAGGCCGGCGGCATCCTGCTCGCCACCGCGCCCGCCCAGGGTGAGGACGCGCCCGTCAACGCGATGTTCGTGCGCGTGTCCAGCGAGTCCGTCGACGTCCTCAACCGGAACGTCGTCATCGCCACCGCGCCGCGCGAAGACGTCGAATCCGGCTGCAGCGAGATCTCGATCGCCTCCGACGTCAACGGCACCACCGCCGAATTCGTCGGCCTCACCGACGACGACGGCAAGCCCCTCGTCGGCGAGATGATATTCGACTACCGGCCGCAGGTCGTCGGCATCTTCACCGACCTCGCCGGCAAGAGCGTCCCGGGTCTGCAGTTCTCGATGGACATCGACTCCCGGTTCTCGTCGAGCCCCACCGCGGTCAAGCTGATCGCGATGATCGGCGCGATCCTCGCCACCCTGATCTCGCTCGTCGCCCTGCACCGCCTCGACGGCGCGGACGGCCGTCGGGCCCGCCGCTTCCTGCCGTCCCGCTGGTGGAAGCTCACCGCAGTCGACGGCGTCGTCGTCGGCACCCTCGTCGGCTGGCACTTCTTCGGCGCCAACACCGCCGACGACGGCTACCTGCTCACGATGGCCCGCGCCTCCGAGCACTCGGGCTACATGGCCAACTACTTCCGCTGGTTCGGCGTCCCCGAGGCCCCGTTCGGCTGGTACTACGACGTCCTCGCCCTCATGGCGAAGATCTCCACCGCGAGCCCGTGGATGCGTCTGCCCGCGCTCCTCGCCGCGATCCTGTGCTGGATGGTCATCAGCCGCGAGGTGATCCCGCGCCTCGGACGGGCGGTACGCCACAACCGTGTCGCGCTGTGGACCGCGGGCCTGGTGTTCCTCGCGTTCTGGCTGCCCTACAACAACGGTCTGCGCCCCGAACCGATCGTCGCCGTCGGCGCGCTGCTGACCTGGTGCTCGATCGAACGTGCCATCGGCACCCGACGTCTGCTGCCCGCCGCGATCGCCGCCCTCGTCGGCGCGTTCACGCTGGCCGCGGCCCCCACCGGACTGATGTGTATCGCCGCGCTGCTGGCCGGTCTGCGCCCCATCACCCGGCTCATCGTCCGACGACGCCGCCAGGTGGGCACCTTCTCGCAGCTGCTGCCGCTCGCCGCGGCCGGCACGCTGGTCCTGGTCGTCGTCTTCGCCGACCAGACGTTCTCCACCGTCATGGAAGCCACCCGGGTCCGCACGATCATCGGCCCGAACCTCGAGTGGTTCCAGGACTACCAGCGCTACTACTTCCTGTTCGTCCAGACCACCGACGGCTCGCTCGCCCGCCGCTTCGCGTTCCTGACGATGCTGCTGTGCCTGTTCACGGTGCTGTTCGTGTTCCTGCGCCGTAAGCGGATCCCCGGCGTCGCCGCCGGTCCGTCGTGGCGTCTGATGGGCATCGTCTTCGGAACGATGTTCTTCATGATGTTCAACCCCACGAAGTGGACCCACCACTTCGGGGCGTACGCGGGCATCGCCGGCTCACTGGCCGCGCTCACCGCCGTCGTCGTGTCCGCCAGCGCACTGCGCTCGCGGCGCAACCGCACAATGTTCCTCGCCGGACTGTTGTTCGTGCTGGCGCTGTCGTTCTCCGGCATCAACGGCTACTGGTACGTCTCCAGCTACGGCGTCCCGTGGTTCGACAAGACCGTGCAGCTCAGCGGCCGCGAATCGAGCACCCTGTTCCTGGTGCTGTTCGGCCTGTCGGTCGCACTCGTCGCATGGCAGTACCTGCGCGAGGGCTACGCGCCGCCGCCGGCGAAGCCCGGCACCGCCAAGGGCCGACGGATCCGCAAGTTCGCGGCCGCACCTCTCACCGTCGTCGCCGGCGCCATGGTGCTGTTCGAGGTCCTGTCGATGCTCAAGGGCGCGGTGTCGCAGTACCCCGCGTACTCGCTCGGCCGCTCCAACGTCGAAGCCCTCGCCGGCAAGACCTGTGGTCTCGCCGAGGACGTGCTGGTGGAATCGGACCCCAACGACGGCGCGCTCACCCCCATCGCAGACCCCGCCAACCCACTCGCCGACCCGAGCGATCCGCTCGCCGGCAGCAAGCCCGTCGGCTTCACCCCCAACGGCGTGCCCGACGACCTGACCGCCGACTACGTCGAGGTCAAGGCCGGCATGGGCAACACCGACGGCCAGAGCATCGGACCGAGCTTCGAGACCGGCTCCGGCTCCGGCACCACCGGCGGCGTCGGCGCGCTCGGCGTCAACGGCAGCACCGTCAAACTGCCCTTCGGACTCGACCCGGCCCGCACCCCCGTCCTCGGCAGCTACCAGGACGGCATCCAGCAGTCGGCGTCCGTCGTGTCCAGCTGGTACCAGCTGCCCGAACGCAGCGACGACTCCCCGCTCGTCGTGCTGTCCGCCGCCGGCCGCATCTTCTCCGTCGACCAGATCAGCGGACAGACCAACTACGGCCAGTCCCTCGTCGTCGAATACGGCAAGCGGCAGGCCGACGGCACCGTCGACGTCCAAGGCACCTACGTGCCCCGCGACATCGGCCCCGCCCCGTCGTGGCGCAACCTGCGCGTCCCGATCGACGAACTGCCCGCCGACACCGACGTCGTGCGGATCAACGCCAGCGACCCCAACCTCACCGGCGACCAGTGGCTCGCATTCACGCCGCCCCGCGTCCCGAAGCTCCAATCGCTCGGCACCGTCGTCGGCAACGAACGACCCGTACTGCTGGACTGGGCCGTCGGACTGCAGTTCCCGTGCCAACGCCCGTTCGACCACCTCAACGGCGTCGCCGAGATGCCCGAGTACCGGATCCTGCCGGACCGGCCCCTCGCGGTCAGCTCCACCGACACCTGGCAGTCCCTCGAGAACGGCGGCCCCCTCGGCTGGACCGAAATGCTCTCCAGCGCCACCACCATCCCGACCTACCTGAACCACGACTGGGGCCGCGACTGGGGCTCGCTCGAACGGTACGACCGGCACTACCCCGACGCCCAGCCCACCACCGTCGAGACCCGCGAAGTCACCCGATCCGGCTTCTGGTCGCCAGGCACCATGCGGGTGTACGAGCCGTAGGCTGGTTTCTTCTCAGCTGAAGGGTCCCTTCATGCGCTCCCAGCGTATGAAGGGTCCCTTCAGCTTTATCCACAGCCGCACGTTCATCCACAGGCGGACGCATCCGCGTCGCTCGTCAGCTCTGACCCACCGGACCGTCCACCAAGCTGTGCGCATGGGACGACGACATTGGAGCGCGGACGCACTTCGCGAGCTCCGCCGCTTCGCGGTCAGCGGCATCGTGCGGGTGCGAGACCTTCTCGAAGCCGGGATGTCCGGTTCGGCGATCAGCTTTCGATGCAGGCCCGAGGGGCCGTGGCAACGAATACTGCCCGGCCTCGTGCTCATGCACAACGGCGTACCGAGTCAGCGCGAGCGGCGCACCGCGGCGTTGCTCTACTGCGGAACCGGCTCGATGCTGACCGGGCGCGCGGCGCTGGCCGAACACGGATACCGATCATCCGAATCGTTCTCCGACGTGCATGTGCTCCTCGACCATTCGCGGCGGATGCAGTCGACAGGCTTCCTCGTGGTGGAGCGGACGACCCGGCTACCGACGCCGGTGGATCGGAGTGGACTCGCCTGCAGCCCGCTACCCCGAGCGCTGCTCGATGCCGCCAGACGATGCACCACAACCTCTGCAGCACGGGCGCTACTTGCGGAGGCAGTGCAGCGTGGCGATGTCTCGCCCGCCACGCTCGCAGACGAACTCGAGTCGGGCAGCAATCGTGGATCGGCACTACCCAGGAAAATTCTGCGCGAGGTCAGCGCCGACATCCATTCCGTGGCCGAGGCCGACGCCCGACAGTTGTGGCTCCGAAGCGGTCTTCCGCCGATGCACTTCAACCGCGAGATCGAGACGAGGGCGGGCACATTCGTGGCACGACCCGACGGTTGGATCGACGAGGTCGCCCTCGCGTGGGAAATCGACTCGCTCGACTGGCATCTGTCACCCGACGAGTACGACGCCACGCTCGCACGGCGGGCACGCATGCAAAGCGAGGGCATCATCGTGCTCGCCGTCATCCCACGGCAGTTGCGGGACTCCCCGGAACGCGCGCTGGCAGACCTGCGCGCGCACTACGAACTGGCGCGGTCCAGACCGCGGCCACCGCTCCGCATGCGGCCCCGGCCGACCCACTGAAGAGCTGAAGGGACCATTCATGCGCTGCGAGCGCACAAAGGGTCCCTTCAGCTTGGAGACGAAGAGGTCAGAACGGAAGCAGATGATGCTTGCGCGGGTTCTTGAACACCTTCTTGTCGCGGAGCAGGGTGAGTGCCTTGCGGATCTCGAGGCGGGTGGTCGACGGTTCGATGACGGCGTCGATGTAGCCGCGCTCGGCCGCGATGTACGGCGTCGCGACGTGCTCGTTGTAGAAGTTGATGAGCTGCGCGCGAACCGCGGGGGCGTTGTCGCCGGCGGCCTCGATCTGCTTGCGGCCGATGAGGTTCACCGCGCCCTCGGCGCCCATGACCGCGATGCGTGCAGTGGGCCAGGCGAGGTTGACGTCGGCGCCGAGCTGCTTGGAGCCCATCACCGCGTATGCGCCGCCGTACGCCTTGCGCACCACGACGGTCACCTTGGGGACCGTCGCCTCGACGTACGCGAACAGGAAGCGGCCGCCGCGCTTGATGACACCGACCTTCTCCTGCTCCACACCGACCAGGAAGCCCGGAGTGTCGACGACGAACACCAGCGGGATGTCGTAGGCGTTGCAGACGCGCACGAAGTGAGCGCCCTTGTCGGAAGCCGCCGCGTCGAGCGCACCGGACAGCTGCATCGGCTGGTTCGCGACCACACCCACCGGGCGGCCGTCGACCCGCGCGAAGCCGGTGATGAGGTTCTGCGCCGACTGGCTCCGAACCTCGAGGAACTCCCCGTCGTCGAAGATCTTGAGCAGGACGTCGTGCATGTCGTAGCCGGCGTTGTCGGCGTCGGGCATGAACGCGTCGAGCGACCGGTCGTCCTCGGTGATCTCCGGCTCGAGGCCCGGGTTGATGATCGGGGGCTTCTCGGTGCAGCTCGACGGCATGTAGCTGAGGTACTGGCGCGCGTACTCGAACGCCGCCTTCTCGTCGGGCGCGACGTGGTGGATGTTGCCGTACTCGGCCTGGTTCCGCGCGCCGCCGAGCTCGTCGAGACTGACGTCCTCGCCGGTGACCGACTTGATGACGTCCGGCCCGGTGACGAACATGTACGACTCTTCGGTCGCGATCACGATGTCGGTGTTGATGGGCGCGTACACGGCGCCGCCGGCGCACTTGCCGAGGATGATCGAGATCTGCGGGCACATGCCCGACAGCGGCTCCTGGCGCCGGCCCATCTCGGCGTACCACGCGAGCGAGGTCACCGCGTCCTGGATGCGGGCGCCGGCGGACTCGTTGATACCGACGACCGGGCAGCCGATCTTGATGGCGAAGTCGTTCACCGCGGCGACCTTGCGGCCGAAGATCTCGCCGGCCGCGCCGCCGAAGACGGTCTGGTCGTGCGCGAACACCGCGACCGGCCGCCCGTCGACCAGGCCGTGGCCGGTGACGACGCCGTCGCCGTAGGGATTGGAGTCGTCGCCGGGCTGACGGGCCAACTGGCCCATCTCGACGAACGTGCCCGGGTCGAGCAGCATCTCGATCCGCTCGCGCGGCGTCGGCAGACCCTTGTCCTTGCGCTTCTGAATCGCTCTGGGGTTACCCGGGGCCTTCGACAGCTCGAGCTTTTCGTGCAGTTCCGCAAGCTTTTCTGCGGTGGTGGTGCTCACTCAGTTGCTCCGCTTCTCGATCTCGGCCAGCTTGTTCGACAGGTCCGCGCCGACCTTGGAGATGTAGGGCTCGTCGACGATCTGGATGTGGTCGCCACCGATGTAGACGACCTCCAGGTTCTTCGCCACGTCACCCCAGCCGCCGTCGGGCTGTCGAGTCCCGAACGAGGGCTCGAGATTGATCGCGTCCTCGTGGTAGCTGTCCGCCATGTACAGCACGACATCGCCGTCGTACGGCTGCGGATCCGCCGTCTGGATGGCCCGGTTGTCGAGCCACGACGTCCGCTGGTGCTCGATGATGCCGCCGGGGATCTTCGCGCCGCTGAGCTTCAGCAGATCCATCAGGATCCCGATCTGCTCCTCGTCGCTGCCCGCCTCCGCGAGCCGATCGAACGGCAGGGGTGCATCGACACCGTACGTCTTCTTCGCGAACTTCGCGTAGCGCTGCCAACGGGCCCGGATCTCGTCCGGGGTGTCCTCGACCTTCTCACCGGCCATGACGGTGTCGATCAGGCCGACGACGCGGACGTCGGCGCCCTGCTCACGCAGCTGCCGCGCCACCGCATAGGCGAGCACGCCGCCGAGCGACCACCCGGCCAGCACGTACGGGCCGTCACCCTGGATCTCCCGCAGCAGCGGCACGTACGCCGCGGCGCGCTCGTCGATCGGGCCCTCGACCCGCTCGAGACCGAACATCGGGGTGTGCGCGGGCAGGCGCTTGAGCAGCGGCTCGTACGCCACCGTCGACCCACCGGCCGGATGGAACACGAACACCGGCACGGCGTCCGAGCCCTCGGCGCGCGGGCGCAGCGTGCGCACCAGTCCGTCGATCTTCAGGCCGTCCTCGAGGTGCTGACGTACCGTCTCGGCGAGCTGCTCGATGGTCTCGGCGTCGAGCACGTCGTCGACGGTGATCTCGCCGCCCGACCGCTCGGTGAGACGAGCCGCCAGCTTCTCCGCGTCCTCGTCGCCCAGGATCGGCAGCGTCCCGAAGATGCCCGGCGCCGACTTGCCGGTGACGACGGCCCACGACGCGAACGTCAGACGCTCGGCCGCGTCCCGCGGCGGGACGTCGACCTCGCCGGACTCGGCCGGAGCCTTCGCCGTCTGCTGCTCGGCGACCGGGGCCGCGACAGCCTCGACCGTCTCGCCGGCGTCCTTGTCCGCCTGCTGCTGCGCGGCCATCGCCGCGACCTCCTCGCGGTTCTCCACCGCGTAGCGCAGGTACTTCGCGACGTCGTGCAGGCTCGCGTCCTTCACCGCGGCCAACTGCAGCTGCGGGATGTCGAACTCGTACTCGACGCGGTTCTTGATCCGGACCGCCATCAGCGAGTCCAGACCCAGCTCGATCAGCGGGATCTCGCCCGGCAGATCCTCCGGCGCGTAGCCCATCGACTCCGCGACGATGATCGTCAGCCGGTCCTCGAGCGACTGCGAGCTCTCCGGATCCCAACGATCGCCGAACGATTCCGCGGACTTGGTCGACACCTCGTCGGACACCGCGGGCTCGGTCACGGCCGCGGCGACCACCGGCTCGGGCAGCGCCTCACCGGACGACACGACCGCGTCGTACACCAGCGCGAACCCGGCATCGGACTTCGCGTGCACCTGCACCGACGCGCCACCGAGATGCGGCACCAGCGTGGTGGTCAGGGTCCCGGCCGCCGGCACGTCGCCGTGCGCAACGGCGCCGGTCAGCGCGACGTCCGCGAACAGCTGTTCCGCGGCCGCGGTGACGAGTGCACCGAGATCGGTGACGGCGGAGGCCTGCACCTCCCACGCGTGCCGGCCGTCGGGCAGCGCGACGTGCGCACCCGGGACGCGGGTGTTGCCCGACGTGGAGACCCGCGCCTCGATCCAGTGCCGCTTGCGCAGGAACGCGGTGCGCGGCAGGTCGGCGAAGGCGCCGGCCGGGAGCAGCGACGGCAGGTCCACGGAGTGCCCGTGGACATACAGCTGCGCGAGGGCGGTGAGCACGCCGAGCGGCTCGTCCTCCTTGCGCTTGAGCGTCTGGATCAGCTGGGTGTCGGCCACACCAGCGGCCCACGCAGTCGCGGCGACCGACATCAGCGTCACCGGGTTGGGCGCCAGCTCGACGAACGTGGTGTGTCCGGCGTCGACGGCGGCCTTCACCGCGTTGGTGAAGTAGACGCTGTGCCGCAGACCCTTGGTCCAGTACTCGACCGGGTGGATCGGGGCGTGGCCCGCCGGGTAGTACGCGTCCTGATCGACGGACGAGTACTGCCCGACCTTCAGCTTGTACGGCTCGATGCCGGCCAACTCGGCCGCCAGCTCACCGAGCAGCGGATCGACCTGCGACGTGTGGCTCGCGCCCTTGGTTTGCAGGACCCGAGCCAGCTTCTCCTCGGCCTCGGCGCGCGCGACGATCGCGTTCACCTCGGGCTCGGGGCCACCGATGACAGTGTGGGTGGGGGCCGCGTAGACGCACACCTCGAGGTTCGGGAAGTCCGGCAGAACCTTCTCGATCTCCTCGGAGCTGTACTCGACGAGCGCCATCAGGCGGATGTCGTCGCCCTCGAGCAGGCCCTCGGCCTCGCCCATCAACCGCGACCGCGAGCAGATGACGCGGACCGCGTCCTCGAGCGACAGGCCGCCCGACACGTATGCGGCGGCGGCCTCACCCATCGAATGTCCGACCAACGCGGCCGGCTCGGCCCCGTGGTGGCGCAGCGTCTTGGCGAGCGCGACCTGGATCGTGAAGATGCCGACCTGCGACGTCTCGACGTCGTAGTCGATCGAGTCGTCGAGGAACTTCTCCTTCATGGAGTAGCCGGCCTCGTCCTCGATCAGCGCGTCGACCTCGTCGACGGCCGCGCGGAACACCGAGTTCTCGATGTACAGCTGCTTGGCCATCTTGCGGTGCTGCGAGCCATAACCCGAGAACACCCAGACCGGGCCCTTCGCGGCGGGCGCGTCGGCGGTCAGCACGCCCGGGGCGGGCTTGCCGGCGGCGACGGCGCGCAGGCCGGTGACGGCCTCGGCGCGGTTCTTCGCGATCACGACGGCGCGGGAGCGGCCGTGGTTGCGCTTGGCGAGGGTGCGCGCGACGTCGGCGAGCGGCGTGCGGCTGCCCTCCTCGGTCTCGAGCCAGTTGGCCAAGTCCTCGGCGGCACGACGACGGCGCGACGGCATCGACGCCGACACCGCCAGCAGGACCGCGGTCTCCGCGACCTCCACGGCGTCCGACGCCGCATCGAGCCCGACCGACTCGGCGGCCTCGGCGAGCATCCGCTCCGCCTCGGCCTCGATGGTGGTGTTCTCGTTGTCGAGGTCGATCGGCTCCGCCGCGACCTCGTCGGTCTTCGCGGAGCCCGTGTACTCACGGACCACGACGTGCGCGTTGGTGCCACCGAAACCGAAGCCGGACACGCCCGCGACGGCCTGACCCGTGTAGCGCGGCCACGCCGTCGCCTCCGGGATCACCTGCAGGTGCGCCTTGTCGAACTGGATGTACGGGTTGGGGCCCGCGTAGTTGAGCGACGCCGGGATGACGTCCTCCTGCAGCGCGAGCACGACCTTGATCAGGCCCGCCGCGCCCGCGGCGGCCTCGAGGTGACCGAAGTTGGTCTTCGCCGATCCGAGCAGCGCCGGCTTGTCGTCGTCCCGGCCGCGGCCGACGACGCGGCCGAGCGCGTCCGCCTCGATCGGGTCGCCGAGGATGGTGCCGGTGCCGTGCGCCTCGATGTAGTCGACACCGGACGGCGCGATGCCCGCGTCGCGGTAGGCGTGGCGGAGGCAGTCGGCCTGCGCGTCCGGGTTCGGCGCGAGCAGGCCGTTGGAGCGGCCGTCCTGGTTGACCGCGGAACCCGCGACGACCGCGAGGATCGTGTCACCGTCGCGCTCGGCGTCCTCGAGCCGCTTGAGCACGACGATGCCGCCGCCCTCGGCGCGGACGATTCCGCTCGCGTCGGACGAGAAGGCCTTGATCTTGCCGTCCTCGGTGAGGACGCCGCCCTCGTCGAAGCCGAGCGTCGCAGGCGGGGCGAGCAGCATGTTCACGCCACCGGCCAGCGCGATCTCGGACTCGCCCGAGCGCAGGCTGCGGACCGCCTGGTGCACCGCGACGAGCGACGACGAGCACGCCGTGTCCAGCGCGATCGACGGGCCGCGGAAGTCGTAGAAGTACGAGACACGATTCGCGACGATCGCCGTGGACGTGCCCGTCAGGGCGTACGGGTGCGCCGACGCCGGATCGCTCACCGCGAGCAGCTGGTAGTCGTTGGCCGACGAGCCGAGGAACACACCGACGTCGCGGCCCTTGAGCGCGCTCGCCGGAATGTGGGCGTGCTCGAGCGCCTCCCACGTCAGCTCCAGCGCCAGCCGCTGCTGCGGGTCCACGTTCTGGACCTCGAGCGGCGACATCGCGAAGAACTCGGCGTCGAAGCCGTGCACGTCGTCGAGGTAACCACCCTTGGTGGCGGCCTTCTCGACGGCGGCCGCGACATACGGATCGGCGGTGAACTCCGTCCAGCGGCCCTCGGGCAGATCGGTGACCGCGTCACGGCCCTCGATCAGCAGCTTCCACATCTCCTGCGGCGTGTGCCCGGCGCCCGGGAAGCGCGTCGCGAGGCCGACGATCGCGATGTCGTGCGACTGCCCGCCCGGGACGCCCCCGCGGTAGTACGCGGCGTCGTCGCCGTCCGCAGGCAGATCCGGCTCACCCTCGATGATGCGGGTGGCCAACGAGGCGATGGTCGGATGCTGGTAGACGACCGTGGCCGAGAGCGTGACGCCCACGAGATCCTCGATCTCCCCCGACAGCGCGACCGCGTCGCGGGAGGAGAGACCGAACTCCTCCAACGGCCGATCGTCGGATATCGCCGCCGCCGGTTGCCCGGTGGCCTCAGCGATCCAGTTGCGCATCCACTCGCGCAACTGCGCGACCGTCATCTCGTGTTCAGCCATCAACTCACCAAGCTATCCGTCAGAAAAGGATCTAGTCGGAAACGGCGTCCGGGAACGCGGTCTGGGTGTGGCCGCCACGCAGCGTCCCCTCGACGTACGCCGCCTTGCACGCGCGGCGGGCAAGCTTGCCGCTGGACGTACGAGGAATCGAGCCGGCCGGAACCAGCAGCACGTCGCGCGCAGTGACACCGTGCCGCGCCGAGATCGCGGCGCGAACGGCGTCCGCGATCGGCTGCGGGTCGGCCTTGCCGGCACCCGGCGCACGCTCCGCGACGATGACCAGCTGCTCGGACGCGTCGTCCTGGTCGAAGACCAGTCCGGAATGCGAGTTCTCGAACACCTGGGGCGGCAGCTGGTTCGCCGGGCAGGCGAACGCGGCGACGAACCCGGGGCGCAGCGCCGAGCTGGCCTCCTGCGCCGAGTACTCGAGATCCTGCGGGTAGTGGTTACGGCCGTCGACGATCACCAGATCCTTGACGCGGCCGGTGATGTAGAGCTCGCCGTCGACGAACACGCCGTAGTCGCCGGTGCGCAGCCAGTTCGCGTCGTCCGGCGCGCCCTCGGCGTGCGAGTCCGCGGGCAGGCGCTGGAGCAGCTTGTTGTGGAACGTCTCGGCGGTCTCCTGCTCGCGACCCCAGTACCCCTGCCCGATGTTGTCGCCGTGCAGCCAGATCTCGCCGACGTAGCCGTCGGGACGCTCGGCGGCGGTCTCGGGATCGACGATCGTGGCCCACTGGCTACGCGAGACGGCGCCGCACGCCACCTGCGCGACCGCGCCCGGGGCGTCCTGGTCGACCTGGACCATGCGGCCCGCGTTGAGCTCGTCGCGGTCGACGTACATGACCTTGGCCTCGTCCGACGGGTGCGTGGTCGAGACGAACAGCGTGGCCTCCGCCATGCCGTACGACGGCTTGATCGCCGTCTTGGGCAGGCCGTACGGCGCGAACGCCTCGTTGAACTTGCGCATCGACGACACCGTGACCGGCTCGCTGCCGTTGATCAGGCCGATGACATTGCTCAGGTCGAGGTGCTCGCCCTCCTTGGGCAGACCGCGGATCGCCGCGTGCTCGAACGCGAAGTTGGGGGCCGCGGCGTACGTTCCGGCGCCGTCGGCGATCGCCGCGAGTTCCTTGATCCAGCGGTAGGGACGCTGGACGAACGCGCGCGGGCTCATGATGGTGATGTACTGGCCACCGAGCGCGGGCAGGATCACGGTCAGCAGACCCATGTCGTGGTAGAGCGGCAGCCAGGTGACACCGCGCGAGTGCTCGCTCAGGCCGAGCGAATCGACCATCTGGAGCACGTTGGTGGCGACACCGCGATGCGTGATCTCGACACCGGCCGGCGTCCGGGTGGAACCGGACGTGTACTGCAGGTAGGCGATGTCGTCGAGTTCGATCGCGGGACGGACCCAGGTGTCGCCGACACTGTCCGGGATCGCGTCGACGGCGATGATCCGGGGACGCTTCGCGGCGGGCAGCGAACGGAAGAACTGACGGACACCGGCCGCCGACGAGGTCGCGGTCAGGATCGCGGCCGGCTCGCAGTCGCCGAGAACGGCGTGCAGGCGGTCGGTGTGGCCGGGCTCGTCCGGATCGAACAGCGGAACCGCGATACGACCGGCGTGGATGGCCGCGAAGAAGGACGTCACGTAGTCGAGGCCCTGCGGCGCGAGGATCGCGACGCGGTCGCCGTACTCGGTGACCTGCTGCAGACGGGCGGCGACAGCACGAAGACGCAGACCGAACTGGCCCCAGGTCAACTCGTGCGCTTCGCCGTCACGCTCGCGCGAGTAGTCGACGTAGCGGTACACCAGGTCGCCTGCGTTGTTGCGCGTGTGCTCGTCGACGTAGTCGATCAGCGTGTGCCCCGGCGTGAGCCGGATGTGGCCGTGTTCGTCGAGGTAGTCGTCGAACATCGCGTTCATTCCTTCTCCTGTCGAAGCGATCACACAACCATCAACCGACATGGTTGCGCCCCAGACTTCCTTCGCCGCGCGGATTCATCGTTAGTTCTCTGTTTCGTCGGTCGTGGCCTGCTTCTTGTCGTTGCCCGTGACTACCCTTTCCCTTTGTAGCCACTCGCAACTTGCGGGACGTAGACGACACGCCTACGAGTCGGTCCATCGACTCGAAACCAGCAACATGTTACAGATGCGCATCGTCTACTCGCCCCGGAGCAATGGGATCACCGGCGCGAATGCTTCCATCTGAGTCGGAAAGACGCCCACATATGACATCGACGTCTTCTCCCGCACGTTACGGATCTGATCTGCGATCTCTTCGTGCGTGCCGATCGCCAGGTACGGCGAGTCGAGGAGCTCCTGCACCGACAACGTGGTGTCGACCTCGATGTTCGGCGGAAAACCCTGGTCGAGTGCGGCCAGCGCCATCTCGGCGGCCTGCTCCCGGTCGTCGGTGACCATGATCGTGGTGATGGTCCAGTTCAGCTCGATGTCGTCGAACCGGTCGCCGGCGGCGTCGCGGATCCGTTCGACCCGCTCGATGGTCTTCTCCATCGTGATACCCGACAGCAGAAGACGACCGTCCTTACTGGTGGGTGTTGCCACCGAGATGATGTCGGCGTACTTGGCTGCCAGGGCCAGCATCCTGGGGCCTCCGCCACCGACCGCGATCGGCGGACGCGGGCCCTGCCGCGGACGGGGACTGCCCTTGAGGCCGCTGATCCGGTAGTGCTCGCCCTCGAAGTTGCACTCCTGGCCACGCAGCAGCGTGTCCAGAATCTGCAGGGACTCCTCGAGTTTCGCAATTCGGACACCGGGGCGTTCGTACTCGATGCCGCCCTTGTCGAACTCTTCCTTCATCCATCCGGCACCGATGCCGAGTTCCAGACGGCCGCCCGAGAGGACGTCGATCGTGGCGGCATCCTTGGCGAGCACCGCGGGATGCCGGAACCCGTTCGCGAGAACGGCGGTGCCCAGTCGGATCCTGTCCGTCGCGACGGCGAGCGCGCCGAGTGCCGCGATCGGCCCCACCTGGTTGCCCAGGTGATCGGGGATCATGAAGCTGTCGTAGCCCAACTCCTCGGCCTTCTGCGCGAGCTTGAGAAATCGACGAGCACCACCCTCTTCGGCATTACCCTCGCCGCCGGCCGCGAACCGGAACTTGCGCGGCGCGCAGACGTCCGAGACGTCGGTGGAACCCATCAAAGCCTTCTTCCTCGTTCACGCATGCAGCCCCCTGCCTGTTCCGGCACAACCAATCAAGCATAGGGATCCACCCCCTTGACCCGTGATCGGGTCGCGAGCACGGACATTACCGCTCGTGAGGCTACTGAGGAGTCGGTTCGGCCTACGACTTTCGGCGGATCACTCGTGCGCAGGCGCTGGAGCTGCGTCGATCTTGTCCGCGGCCCAGTTCGTGATCCATTGCGTGGCGGTCGTGCCGTTGCCGTCCACGACGAATGTGTTGTACATCGCATGGATCGGATTGTTGTAGTACTCGGTCAACCTCGACGCGCTGCTGAGCCAGTTGCCGACCTTGAGCGCCTCTGCGGGTGCGTCGCAGATTCCGTCGCTGGGGGCACAGATCTGGACCGCGCGATCCGCCAGCGCTCCGAAGCCTCCCGGCCGCACACCGGTCATCGTGATCCCGGGCAGCTTCAGCCCCGCGAGCGACAGCTCCGCACCGACACCGGCGACCGGCGGCCCGATCGTCGGCGCGGCGGCGGGATCACGCCTGCCGTCGGCGATCACGCCGACGCCCAGCACCAGATCCGGCGACACCGGGCCGTCCCCGGCGCCGATCCGCGCCGCGACATCGCCCGCGATCACGGCGCCCTGCGAGAAGCCCGTCAACAGATACGTCGTGAGCGGGCACTCCGCGTGCCGGCGCTCGATGAGGTCGATCGTCGCCGCGGTCCCGGCCGCACGCGAATTGTTGTACGACTCCTGGCCGTCCGGCGGGAGCGCGATCGGATTGGAGAACTGCGCGACGTACGGGACCGTGTAGACGTCGGCGCGGTCCGGCGAGAAGCGCTCCTGCAGCGGCCGGGTCACGTTGAGCATGAGCGACGCGGGATTGGCCGTCGGGTTGTACGGGTCGTCGGCAGCGTTGGACTCCCACGTGCCGGGCACCGAGATCACCTGGACGTCGGGGCAGTCCGCCGGCTGGGCCGCCGGTGGCGTCGGACCCGGCGGTGTCGGCGGCCCCGGCTCGGGCACTCGCCCGGCCAGCAGGTACCACACCGCCACGACGACTAGCACCAGGATCGTCGCGAACACTGCGACGATCCCGAAGCGCCTACGCCCCCGGTTCTTCCCGACCTTCCGCGTTCCGCGGCCGCTCACACTCACGCGCGGCTACCGGCAGTACTCGGCCTGGGCGACCTGAATGTAGATCCCCGCGTTCTTGCCGGCCTGCTCGGGCGTGATGTCCTGGCCCGACGCGGTCGCCTCGCTGCCGACGGCGGCCGTGACGAACGTGGAGATCTCCTCGTTGGAGCTGCCCTGTTCCTTCGCGGCACAGATGTAGTCGGCGGTCGAGACGGCGATCTGGCCGTCACCGGCGGGCGTGATGCCCTCCTTCTTCAGACCGTCCAGGAATGCCTGACCGCGCGGGTCGATCGGCACCTCGGTGGGGCCGGGGAAACCGCTCGGCACAGGCTGCTGCTGCTCGACGGCGTCGGTCGTGGCCTGGCTGCCGCCGCCGGAGGGAGCGGGCGTAGCGGCGTCACCCGTCGTCTTGCTCGACGGCGCCTTGGTGGTGGTGGACGCGACGGCGGACGTGGTCGACGGCTCCCCCGTGGCCGACGAATCGTCGTCGCCGCAGGCGACCAGCAGCCCGCCGGCGGCGACTACGAGCGCGCTAGTCACGACGGTGCGTGCGAGCGCGGAACGGGTACGGGAGAAGTGCGACATGTCAGTCCTCGAGTTTGCTGTGTCGAAACAATGTCTTGAAACAGGCTACATACGATGCGGGGCGGCGCCCGGATCCTCCGATCCGGTCACCGCCCCGCGCGTAGTCGGACCATCGTCAGGCGATGGTCGCCTTTCCGTCCTTGACGGTGATGACGCCGTGCTGGAACTTCTGCTGCACGCCGCCCGGAACGTCGAACTGGTCGCTGATCGGGTAGCCCAGTCGTCCGTTCTCGTAATTCTCCTTCGCCCAGGCGTCGAAGATCGGGCCGTTCTTCACCGACCAGGCACCGCTCGCCGGGCTCCAGTAGATGTTGCCGCCCTGGAAGCGGTTGAAGGCGCCGAAGTCCCGGATACCGATCTCATTGGTCAGCGGCAGACCGAGCCAGCCGCCCTCCCAGCCGAGTTCGCCGTACTTCTTGATGATCAGACCCTGGACCGAGTGCGTACCCGTCGGCTCGCTCCAGTACATCGAACCGATCTCGAAGTCCTGGACCAGGCCGTCCTTGCCCTGCAGCTTCTTCTGGTCGGCCCTCGGGTAACCGAGCGGGCCCGTCTCGTAGCCCTGCTTGACCCACTCGTCCCTGATCGGGCCGCTCACCGCGTGGGCGCCGGTCTGCGGCGTCCAGTAGATCGAGCCCTTCTGGAAGTGGTTGAAGCGGCCGCGGCCGTCGGGGGTGCCGTTCTCCGGGGTGGTCGGGAACCCGAGCGCGCCGCCCGGTCCGTTCGCGCCCTGGTAGGCGCCGCCGATACGTCCCGCGACGGGCTGTGCGCCCGAGCCCTGCGAGAAGAAGATGCGTCCGAAGCGGAAGTCCTGCGCGACGCCGCCGGGCACCGAGTACTCGCCGGTGAGGCAGTCGCCGAGCCAGTTGTTGCCGTTCGCGACCGGCGCGATCGCACCGCCCACGCCGCAGCCCGGCTTGTCGGCGTCGACGCCGATCGCCTGGGCGAGCTGGGGCCACAGCTGGTGCAGCTCGAACTCCCAGTACGGCCACGAATGCGTGCCCGACGGACGGTAGTTGACCGTCGCGGGGATGTTCAGCTTGCGCAGCTTGGTGGTGAACGTCTGCGACGTCAGACGCGACAGGATCTCGAGACCCATACCCGCGTAGTTGGTGCTGATGCCCGGGATGCCGGACGGCTGGTCGTACGGGCCGGTGGTGCCACTACCGCTGGAGACGTAGAGGCTCATGCCCTTCAGCTTGTCGGCCAGCAGGTACGGATCGTGGGCGGCCCACGCGTCGTTGGTGGGGTTGCCCCACATCGCGTCGGCGTCGTAGCCGCCGGCGTCGCTCATCGCGTAGGAGATGGCCTGCGGCATACCGAGCGTGGTGGTCGTGAGGATGCCCGACAGCGAGCCCGCGAACTTGAAGAAGCCGGGGTTGCGTGCCGACAGCATCATCGCGGACGTGCCGCCCATCGACAGACCGACGACGCCACGCGTCTGCGTGGTGCGCCACTCGTTCTCGAGGATCGGCGGAAGTTCCTTGGTGAGGAACGTCTCCCACTGGTAGTTGTGGCCGTTGTTCTGGTCGAGCCAGTCGGCGTAGAAGCTGGACTGGCCGCCGATCGGCATCACGACGTTGACGTTCTTGTCCGCGTAGAAGGCCTCGGCGTCGGTCTCGAGCGTCCAGCCGTTCTCGTCGTCCCGCGCTCGCATGCCGTCGAGCATGTAGACGGCGGGGAACTTGGCGTCGGGCTTGGCGTTCCAGTCGCGCGCGAGGAGCAGCTGCACCTGGATCGGGACACCCATCGACGGCGAGTTCACCCACACCGCGACGCGACGGTCGGTGAGCCAGTCGACCTTGCTGATGGTTCCCGGCGCACCCGCCTGCACGGTGGCGGTGCCACCGGGGGTGCCGAGGGACTGTGCACCGGCGGTACCGACCGAGGTGATGCCCGCCGCGATCGGCATGACAAGCGCGGCTGCGGCGACGCTGAGCGCCCTCCTTCGCCACCTACCTTCGGTGCCGGCGCGGTACGACGACCGCTCGAGACCTGATCGCATGGGGACAACTCTCCTTCGTCGTGGCGGGCGCCCCTCGGGGCCGAGAACGTCGCTTCCTTACTACACGGCGGAAGGGACGATGCGGGGTTGCCTCGCTGGGGCGGTAAGTGAATTTTTCGATCCGGGCCGGGCGCAGTCACCTGCGCCCGAACGCGGGACGCCTTCCCCCGCACGAGCTGTGCGGGGGAAGGCGTCTCACGTCACGTCATGGGATGTCACCACGCGTTCAGAGTGTTCAGGATCTGGCCGCGGGCCTTCCACAGTTCCTCGGACCAGTAGCCCCACGCGTGGGTGCCGTTGGCCGGGAAGCTGTAGGTCGCGGGGATCTTCAGCGAGGCGAGCTTGAGCTGGAAGGCGCGAGTGTTGACCAGCGACAGCGCCTCCAGGCCCATCGCGTTCGCGGCGTTGTAGTAGTCGATCGCCTTCTTCGGGTTGTCGTACTTGCCCGGCAGGCCACTGGCGGCCGAGATGTACATCGACAGGCCCTCGAGCTTGGGCGCGAACACGAACGGGTCGTTGCGCAGCCAGTTCGGGCTCCACGGCGGACCCCACATCGAGTCGACGTTGTAGCGGCCCGCGTCGAGCATCGCGATGCGGATCGCCTCACGCATGCCGGGCGCCGAGATGTGCAGGTAACCGGAGAGCGAGCCGGCGAACTTGAACTGATCGCGGTGGTACGCAGCGAGAGTGAGGGCCGCCGAGCCACCCATCGAGAGTCCGAGGACGCCGTTGTTGGTCCGCGAGACGCCACGGGTCTCGAGGTAGGCGGGAAGTTCCTCGGTCAGGAACGTCTCCCACTTGTAGGTGATCTTCTGCCCGTTGAAGTTGCTGGGCGCGTACCAGTCCGTGTAGAAGCTCGACTGTCCGCCGACCGGCATCACGAGAGTGAGGTTGTCGAGGCGGTACTGCTCGAGCGCGTTGGTCTCGAAGGTCCACGCGTTCGCGTCGTCGCGGGCCCGCAGGCCGTCGAGCAGGTAGAGGGCAGCGTCGCCACCCCGTGCGGCCCACTGGATCTGAACCTTGATCGGGCCCATGCTCGAGTCGACGAAGACTTCCTCGTATCCGCCGGCCGGGGCACGGTGCACGGCAGGCGCTGCCGTTGCGACGGCCGTGCCGGCGATTCCGGCAACCACCGGCAGGACCAGCGCTGCGGCGGACACACCGAGCAGGCGCTGCTTGAGGCGCCGGGTAAGCCTCTGTCGATCAAAACGCATGGATACTGCTCTCTCTTCGTCTTCGTCCGCGGCACCGCTCGAGGAGCGTGCCGACCCGATTCCGTCGGGGAAGCAGGGCCGCACCACCGCAAGGGAGATAACGATCCTGTTTCAGGTCACACTGCGCTCGGAGGACTTTATGTCACGCGGTGCACATAGACAAATGCCCTCGAAACGACAACGGCGGCATCCGATGCCGCCGTCGCGCCACTGGATGATCATCGACTCCGGTGGGCTCGGCGTTACACAAAAGAGACAAATCCGCTGGTCCGACACGACGGTCGGCGGCGATCAGGGCTGCGGAACCTCGAGACCGCACCGCTGGATCTCGTAGGCCGGCACCCGGTCGATCCGGTAGTCGGCGAACTCGAACGACCGGCGGAGGTTCTGCTTGAATCGCGCCCACGTCAGGTCCGCCCGGTACGAGGCGAGCAGGTCCTGGGTCTGCGGGCAGGTCAGTGCCACCCGGGCGTCGGCCACCCAGCGCTCGTCCATGAACGGCGGGATCCACGGGTGCAGTCCGACCATGCCGGCGTCGGCGACGATCCAGTCCGGCGCGAGATCCTTGTCGTGACCGATGCGCCCGTCCTCGATTCGATCGGTGTGCGCCGCAATCGGGTTCGCCAGGCCGATGTTGTCGAGAACCCGCACGTCGAGCGAGGTGTTCATCGACGCCATCCCCAGCATCGGGAAGAAGACGGTGTGCCCGGCGCCGCCCTCCGGCGGCACACCCGGGGGCGGAACGACGTACATGAAGTCGTGGTTGCCGGCGGAGATGACGACGCCGCCGTTGGGGCTGGCGGCGATCGACTCGGCGATGGCCCGGACCCGCGGGAAGTCGAGGTAGTCCTCGGCGCGGATGGGGTGCGCGTGGCCGGTTTCGAGCGAGTAGAACGCCCGCTCGTCGACGATTCCGTTGCGGCCCACGACGGTGCCGTTCGGCATGCCGTCGGAGTTCGCCGCCCACAGCGCCCATCCGACGACGCCCGCCCACGTCGCCAGCGACACGACACCGACGATCATCGCGCGGCGGTCCTCCCGATCGCGGCGGGTCGGAAGTCGCACCGGCACGACGGCAACGGGGAGCAGTAGGCAGAAGAGGGCGGGCAGCAGCGTCCGGCCGTGCATGAAGTCGCCACCGACGCGAATCGAGTACGCCGCGGACACGATCCCACTGCCGAGCATGAAAGCCACCGCGGCACCGGGACTGCGCAGCCAGGTCCGGAACCGGTGCACGCGCGAGGAGTGCGCAGAATCGGGGGCGGCGGGCTCCCGGGAGGGGACCGGACGGCGCAGGAGCCAGACGACGAGCCCGGCGACGCACAGGAGCAGGATCGGGACCCACAGCTTGTAGGGGTCGACCAGGTTCTGCAGGTATTCGAAGCCCTTGCCCCACTTGGAGCCGCCGGCTTCCTTCGTCACCGCGGTGTTCGGGTAGGGCAGCCCGTAGTAACCCATGCGGAAGATCTGGTACGCCACCGGCACCGCACCGGCGACGACGATCACGGCCACCCTGAGCCGTGGGCTCATGCCGGTGGCCAGTAGCACCATCAGGAGCGCCCCGGCACCGAGCAACGCCATCTCCGGCCGAACCAGCGGTGCCAGTCCGGCGACGAAGGCCAGCACCAGGATCGACGACGTCGACGGCGCGGACGCCTGCGCCCACCGCAACAGCAACAGCGACAGCAGGGCGATCCAGAAGATGACCAGGCAGGTTTCCAGCCCGGACGTTGCGAAGTCACGCGCGGGGACCAGCGCGATGTAGACCAGCGCGCCGGCAGGCAGCAGCACGGTGGGGCCGGACATCCTGCCCCGGTAGAGCCGCCGCGCCGTGACCATCGCCAGCACGATCGCCGATGTGGAGAGCACGAGCGCGATGCCGAGCACCACGTATTCGAGCCGAGCCTGGGTCACCCATCCGACGACGTAGACGAGGTACGTCCACAACGTGCTGGTGTTCGCCTCGACCCGCTCGCCCGCGTTGAACACGGGGCCGTTGCCGGCCAGCAGATTGCGGACCGTGCGCAGCACGATCAGCCCGTCGTCGGCGATCCACCGTCGCTGCCACGCCCCCCACGCGAAGAGGAGCGCCGTCAGCGCGACACCGCCGACGAAGACCGCACGCGAGATCCGCTCCCCCAGGGGGCGCGACTCGGTGTCGGTCTCGTCGGCGGCAGAAGTCGGCTCAGACGAGGTAGACAGCGACACCTACTACTCCGATCCAGGCAATCGCGAGGAACTGGAGCACCCGGTCACCCAGTGCAATTTCTTCCGGTTCGCCCGCCTCGCCACCGTCGACGTCGACCGCGTAGCGGAGGATCGCGATCGTGAAGGGCACCATCGAGATGGCGAACCAGTTGGTGTCGTTGGCGCGATCCTGCTCGAACGCCCACAGGCCGTAGCAGATCACGACCGCGGTCGCGGACAACGTCCACACGAACCGCAGGTAGGTGCCGGTGTAGTACTCGAGCGACTTGCGGATCTTCGCACCGGTGCGCTCCGCGAGCTGCAGCTCGGCGTACCGCTTGCCGGCCGCCATGAACAGCGAACCGAACGCCATGATCAGCAGGAACCACTGCGACAGCGGGATCTCGGCGGCGACGCCACCGGCGATCGCGCGCAGCAGGAAGCCGGACGAGACGATGCAGATGTCGAGCACGGCCTGGTGCTTGAGCCCGAAGCAGTACGCCAGCTGGATCCCGATGTACACGGCCATGACCACGGCCAACTGCCAGTTCGCGACGAACGACAGCAGGATCGAGCCGGCGAGCAGCACGACCGCCATGGCGTACGCCATGTTGACCGGCAGCACACCGGCCGCGATGGGCCGGTAACGCTTGGTCGGGTGCGCGCGGTCGGCCTCGACGTCCATTGCGTCGTTGACGAGATAGATGCCGGACGCGGCCATGCAGAACACGACGAACGCGAGCGCGACCGGCAACAGCACGTCGGCTTCGGTGACGGACCCGGCCGCGAGAGGCGCGGCGAGGACGAGCACGTTCTTGACCCACTGACGCGGGCGGACGGCTTTGACGATGCCGCCGGCCAGGGTCTTCGGGGGCCCGGTGACGACTGCAGGCTCCTCGCTCATTTCACTCCAAACTTCTGCTCGGCCCGCAGCACGGCAGCCGCGGACACGGCGCCGAGTGCCGACCCCGCGAGCACGTCGGTCGGGTAGTGCACTCCGAGAACGAGGCGTGAGAGCAGCATCGGCGGGATCAGTACCGCAGGCAAGGGTAGCCCGGTGAGCCGGCCGAGCAGCACTGCCGCCGCGGTCGTGGACGTGGCGTGCGACGACGGGAAGCTCAGCTTGCTCGGCGTCGACACGTTGACCTGGACGGACGGGTCGTTCGGGCGGGGACGGCGGACGACGCGCTTGATGACGATCGACGCCGCGTGCGCACCGAGGGCGCCGACGGCGACACCTGCCCAGCGGCGGCGGCGCGGCTTGTCGAGCGCGGCGCCGACACCGGCGACGGCGACCCAGCCGAGGGCGTGCTCACCGAAGTGCGACATGCCCCGCGCGGCCTTGACGACCGCCGGCGCGGCGCCGATGGTGCCCTGGACGGTCTGCAGGATCCGGACCTCAGATGCCGAAGACACGTTCCCACCTTTCCTTGCTGGTCAGGTCCGGCGCTGCGGCACGGTACTCACGGGCGAGCTCGGGGAACCGCTCGGCCAGTTCCCGGCGCAGGCGCAGCGCCTCCTTGAACAGGCGCGCGGCAACCTTGGGGTCTCGCTTGCGGTAGACGACGCCACGACCGTCGGCCGTCGTGACGGTGACACCGTCGACCTGCGACAGCAGGAACCAGCGGGCGTCGAGCGTCGGGACGTTCAGCTGCGGCGTGTCGAGGTGCTCACGCTTGGTCTTCTTGACGTTGTGGACCAAACCCTTGACCAGGCGGGTGGCGATGGCCACCTTGCCCGTGGGCAGGCCGACGTCGCCGACGTCGGCGCGCGAGGGCTCGGGCAGGCTGGTCGACGACGGCAGCACCACGGCGTCGGGGTACTGCTTGCGGAGCGCGTGGACGGTGCCAAGCGCGGTGGGCAGCAGGTCGGCAACGTGCTCGGGCCCGGCGAGGAAGTCCTCGATCGCGAGGTTCTGGATCGCGACCGTCGAGTACTCGAGGCACATCAGATGCTTGACGGTGGCCTTGACCGTGTGGCGGACCAGGCCGGTGATGCTGTCCGGCATGTGCAGCGCGGCGACGACGAGGCGGTTCCGGAGGTGGAAGTACGCCTGCCAGTCGATGGCGTCGTCCTTGTCGCTCCACGCCATGTGCCAGATCGCGATGCCGGGCACCGTGACCGTGGGGTAGCCGGCGCGATGGGCGCGCAGCGCGTACTCCCAGTCGTCCCACTTGATGAAGAGCGGCATCGGGAGCCCGATCTCCTCCGCGCACACGCGCGGAATCATGCACATCCACCAGCCGTTGCCGTCGACATCGATCCGGCGGTGCAGGTTCTTCGAGTGCTCGCGGTCGCTGAGCGGATACCGGGAGAAGTCGTGGTCGTACTCGGCGTTCGGCGCTCCGGCCCACATCGTGACGGAGCGGTCGATGACCTCGCCCATGGTGTGCAGGTGGCTGCGCTCCTGCAGGTTGAGCATCTGACCGCCGACGAGCATCGGGCTCTTCGCGAACCGCGACATCGCGAGCGCGCGCAGGATCGAATCCGGCTCGATCTCGATGTCGTCGTCCATGAACAGGATGTACGGGCTGTCGGTCGTCTTCAGCGCCTCGTACATGATGCGGCTGTAGCCACCGGAACCGCCGAGGTTGCCCTGGTCGTGGATGGCCAGGCGGTCCCCGAGGATCGCCGCGGCCTCCGCGAAACCGGGTTCGTCGCGCACCTTGCGGGTGCCCTGGTCCGGCATGATGACGGCGTCGATCACGTCGAGCACGAGCGGGTCGGACGCCAGCGCGGCGAGCGCCTTGACGGCGTCGGTGGGGCGGTTGAACGTGGGGATACCGACGGCGACGCGCCCCTCACCGGGAGCGTCCACCGGTGCGTGCCAACCGGCGCCGATCAGTTCCACCTCGGTGTCGGTGGTGATGTCGAACCAGATCCAACCGCCGTCCTCGAACGGGCCCAGATCCACCTCGAACTCGAGCGCGCCTTCGCGGAACTCCTTGCCTTCCACGTGGATTCGCGAGCCGTCCGCCTTGGAGCGGTAGACGTCGACGCGGCAGTGCCCGGTCAGCTCCAGTCGCAGCAGGACGGACTCGAGCACCGTCCACCGACGCCAGTAGCTGGCCGGGAACGCATTGAAGTAGCTGCAGAACGACACCTCGGACTCGGCACCGATCGACAGCGACGTGCGCGACGTCGCGTGCGCCCGCCGGGCATTGGTCGTCGACTCCTCGGCGTAGAGGCTGCGGACGTCGAGCGGCTCGCCGGGCCTGGGCAGCAGGACCCGCTGGAGCAGCGCACTCACGCGAGCTCTCCGGCCAGCGGCGCGCCGGACTCAAGGTGCGGCCGCAGCGTGTTGTCGAACATCGACAGCGCGCTGGCGATGGCCATGTGCATGTCGAGGTACTGGTAGGTGCCCAGGCGTCCGCCGAACAGCACCTTCGACTCCGCGGCCTCGGCCTTGGCGCGCACCCGGTAGGCCTCGAGCTTGGCCCGGTCCTCGGGGGTGTTGATCGGGTAGTACGGTTCGTCGCCGTTCTCCGCGAACCGGGAGAACTCGCGCATGATGACCGTCTTGTCCGTGGGGTAGTCCCGCTCCGGGTGGAAGTGGCGGAACTCGTGGATGCGGGTGAACGGCACGTCGGCGTCGTTGTAGTTCATGACCGGGGTGCCCTGGAAGTCGCCGGTCGGCAGGACCTCGGTCTCGAAGTCGAGGGTGCGCCAGCCCAGCTCGCCCTCGGCGTAGTCGAAGTAGCGGTCCAGCGGTCCGGTGTACACGACCGGGGCGTCGGGGCTGGCGGCGCGGATGTCGTCGCGGACGTCGAACCAGTCGGTGTCCAGCCGGACCTCGATCTTGTCGTCCTTCGCCATGTTCTCGAGCCACGCGGTGTAGCCGTCGACGGGCAGACCCTCGTAGGTGTCGTTGAAGTAGCGGTTGTCGAACGTGTACCGGACGGGCAGGCGGCTGATGTTGCCGGCGGGCAGGTTCTTCGGATCGGTCTGCCACTGCTTGGCCGTGTAGTCGCGCACGAACGCCTCGTACAGGGGGCGGCCGATCAGCGCGATCCCCTTCTCTTCGAGGTTCGCCGCTTCCTTGACGTCGAACTCGGCGGCCTGCTCGGCGATGAGCGCTCGGGCCTCGTCCGGGCTGAAGTACCGGCCGAAGAACTGCGAGACCAGGCCCAGACCCAGCGGGAACTGGTAGGCCTGGCCCTTGTGCATCGCGAAGACGCGGTGCTGGTAGCCGGTGAACTCGGTGAACTGGTTCACGTAGTCCCACACCCGCTTGTTGGACGTGTGGAACAGGTGGGCGCCGTACTTGTGGATCTCGATGCCGGTCTCGGGCTCCGCCTCGGAGTAGGCGTTGCCGCCGAGGTGGTGCCGGCGCTCGACCACTAGCACGCGCTTACCGAGCTGCGTCGCGGCCCTTTCGGCGATCGTCAGTCCGAAGAATCCGGATCCGACGATGATGAGGTCGTACTGACCTGCGGACGGCTGGGGCGCGTTTTGGGCAGTCACGGAAAACAGGGTAGGCGACTCCGTCGCCTGTGCGCCTTTCCGGTGGCGCGAACCACCGAAAAGGCGCACGGGCGCGGAGCGCCTACAGGGCCACCCCGAACGCGAGCATCGCGTCCCGTACGAACTCGGCGGTGCCTGGGCCGTGCCGGTCGTAGTGCTTCGCGAACCGCGGATCGGACACGTACATCTCCCCCAGGCCCGCGAAGGCGTCGGCGGTGGGACGCCGGTCCTGCCAGCCTGCCGCGACCCACTCGTAGTGCCGTCGGGTGATCGCCAGCACCTCGGCTGAGTCGGGTGCGAGGCCGGCCGCGTGCGCTCGCCCGAACTCGGCGGCGATGTCCAGTTGGTCCTGCTGGAAGCCGGTCTTGTCGGCATCCGACAGGGTCCGCCACCAGCGGTCGCCGCGGTCGTAGGCGTCCCGGCCCCACCGTTCGACCACTTCTTCCTCGTAGCGCGTGTGGTCGAATCCGTCGAACATCTCCTCGGCCATCAGTGGCTCTCCTCTTCTCGTCCTGTCCAGCGTGGTTCGCACCGACGCGATGCGGCGCCGCAGTCGCTCCTGCTCCTCCTCGAGCAGTTCCAGGTGCGTCGTGAGCGCGGACAGGGTGTCCATGTCTCCTGCCAGCACCTCGGCGATCGCGGTCAGCCCCAGCCCCAGATCGCGGAGCAGCAGGATCCGCTGCAGTCGCATCAGCGCCGCCTGGTCGTAGTGGCGGTAGCCGCCCGTCCCGATCCGGCTGGGGGCGAGCAGACCGATGCTGTCGTAGTGCCGCAGCGTCCGGCTCGTGGTCCCGGTGATCCGCGCGAGCTGCTGGATCGACCACTCTCCGGTCCGCTTCATGTCGCCTCCTCGGTGCGTCGGTACCACCAGCCTGCAGGTTGACGCAGCGTCAAGGTCAAGGGGAATTCCCCGCTCGACGAGAAAAGGGGCAGGGCCACCGCGCTGTGCGGTGGCCCTGCCCCTTCTCGGGTCCTGCGGATTTCCTATCCGGCGACGACGTCCGTTTCCGCCGGCGCCGGCTGCACGACGACACTCGAGTCGACGACCCGCGTGCCGAGCGCGGGCGTCCACACGATGGTGCCGCCCGCGTAGGTCCGGAACTTGCCCGATTCGTCGACCAGCATCAGCTCGGGTCCCGTCGGTTCACCCAGCGTGCCGGCCGCGCCGCCGAGTTCCCGGTACTTGGCGTCGATGGGCGACTCCTCCGCCGGGGCGGCAGCTTGCTCCACGGGAGCAGCGATGGGTTCGGCGATCGCGTCACCCGCTGCAGCAGCGAACGGGAGGGGTGCGGCCGAGCCCGGCGGCAGCGGGGGCAACGGGGGCAGGAGCGACTCCACCGACCCCGGGGTGATCTCGGGCAGCGGCGGCAACTCCGGCAGCGGCAGCGACTCGAGCGAGCCCGGCGGGAGCGGCAGGCCCGGGATCGGCCCGGGCGCGCCGGGGCCACCGACGGTGAACCAGTCCGACTTGAGCCCGAGCTTCCACCTGGCCTCGTCGCCCGAACCCTCGACGGTGCGGGCCGTTCCCACCACCTTGACGCGGGTGACGCGACCGCCGTCGGCGCCGAGGTTGTTGCGACCGATGACGTCGAAGGAGATCAGCTCGCCGACGCCGTACGCGTTCGCGATGGCTCCGGCGGTGACGGTCTGCTGCCAGTTGCGGTTCGGTGAGACGACGTCACCCTCGTCGACGACGGCCGGGAAGACGCCGCCGGCGGTGAATCCGCCCGAGGACGACGAGAACTCGGCCGCCATGATCTGGTTGCCGCGCTTGATGACGGTTCCGCTCGTGGTGCGGACGGCTTCGGTGGTCCGCCAGTCCTCGTTGGACGATCCGCGGTAGACCTGGCAGGACTGGGTGTCGCAGGTCTGCGCGTAGCCGTAGCGGCGCTCGGCCGCGGCGTACGAGCGCGCCGCGATGGCCTGCGCCCGCAGCGCCTCCCTGCCACCGGAGTCGGCCCACGACGGGATCGACTCGGAGGGAACGACACTGTAGAGATAGTCCTCCATCAGCACACGGTTCACGGTGCGCCAGGCGCCGTTGCCGTCCCGGGTGGCGTTCATCGCGCCGCGATACGGGACGTTGCCGTCGCACAGGCGCAGATGCTCGTTGGCCGGACGGTTGGCGCCGAGGTTGACCGGGTCGACCCAGGGATGGTTGGTGGAGCCCCGCCAGATTTCCCGGCCGGTGCACCCTTCGGTGACGGTGACGTCGGCACCGCCGGGCGTCGGGACGAGGTGCGCGGCCGAGTTCGGCCCGAAGTACCGGCCCGCGACGTTGAGACCGGCCTGCGCGTAGACGTCGAGGCGCTTGTCGTCACGGCCGATCAGACGTACCGCGACGAAGGGATCCGCCACCTGACCGAGCTGGGTGTTGCCGTAGTAGTGCCCGACAATGCGTTCCGCGGTCCACCCGAAGTTCTTCGCGTAGCCGTAGGCGCCGTACTGCCCCATGCCGCGGCCGTGCCCGTAGCCGTGCCCGTACAGGGTGACGGGCGTATCGGCGGCGACGGCGGGCGCGATCTCCGAGTCCGGGCCGCGATCGACGACCGTCAGCGCGACCGCGGCGCCCACGGCGAGGGCCGGCACCAGACCGAGGGCGGCGAGGCGCCCCACGGAACGCGACGGGCGCCTGCCCGGACGTCGGCGACGCAGGACACGATCTGCGGAAATGCGAAGGCGGGGGGTCGCCATAGGCTCGCTCCTCATCACTGGGTTCTGGGGGTCGTGCGGGCCTGTGCGAAGTCCGGAACGGGCGATGGAACGGGAGCGAAGCAGCCCCGACCTGCACAGTCATCAAAAGGCTCAAGCTAAGGTTGAGCGTTATGGATGTTGCGACTAGTGTGGCAACTGTGACTGCTGTTGGCAACATCCGCCACTGAAGTAACTTCAGTCACAGCAGTAACATCTGCATCACAAGTTGCAGACATCCTCGGATGAACTGTGGACTTCCTCCCGGGGGAGCCCCCAGGATTCAGTCCGAAACCGAACCGCCCGGAATCGGCCGGCCGAGAGGTCGCTCGCAGCGCACGAAGACACCCCGCGCATTACCACGAGGAGATTCGCCTTGCCGCACCGTCGACCGAAGAACTCGATAGTCCTGGCCGCAGTCGCAGCAGTCGCCGTCGCCACCCCGTTCGCTGTCCAGGCACTGAACAGCGAGCCTTCGGACGTCCTCTCGGCGAGCGATTCGGCCCCGACGATCGAGACGCAGATCGCGGAAGTCGTTCTCGCGTCCGTTCCGGACATCGTCATCCCGCTGAAGGAACTGACGGGCCTGGACCTGCCCGACCTGCGCCTCGGTGACCTGCCGCTCCCGCACGAGATCCCCCTGCCGGGTGGTGGGACGCTCACGCTTCCGTCGCTGACGCCGCTGGCACCTCCCACGGCGCCGTCGACCGCGCCCGGCGACATCGCTGCCCCCGCACCGGGCGAGGTCTCCCCGGAGACCCTCGGTGCGACGGTCAAGGAGGTCACGCAGGACACGCCGTTCTCGATGGTCGGCGTCACCGCTGCCGATCTCCAGTCGTCGGTCACCCAGTTGCGCGCGAAGCTCGCGGACGGCTCGTGGGGCGAGTGGATCACGCCGGATCTCATCGACGGCAGCAGCAACGGCAAGCAGGGCACCGAGCCGGTTTTCGTCGGCGACACGAACGCCGTGCAGATCCTCGTGACCCCGAAGGACGGCGCGGCGGGCGCTGCAGGCACCACCGAGGCGCCGGCCGTCACGGATCCCACCGACCCGGCACTCCGCGCTCCGGGTGCTGCCGAGGCTCCGGAAGCGCCGGCCGCCGAAGCGCCTGCACCGCAGGAGGAATCCGACGCAACCCAGCCGCTCGGTTACACCCCGGCCGCGGTGTCGAAGCCGCTGCGACAGGCGACGCTCACCGCGAACGACGTCGCGGCTGTGCTGATCAATCCGGGTAGCGGGCCGCAGGATGCGAACCTCGCCGACATCGCCACCCCGACCTCGGTGAACGGCGTCAACATCATCTCCCGCAAGGCGTGGGGCGCGAACGAGGGCATCCGCTGCCAGAACCCGACCTACGACGACTCCACCGGTGGCGCCACGGTGCACCACACCGCCGAGACCAACAACTACACGCGTGAGCAGTCCGCGGGCATCGTGCGCGGCATCTACGCCTACCACGCGCAGTCGCTCGGCTGGTGCGACATCGGCTACAACGTGCTGGTCGACCGCTTCGGTCAGATCTTCGAGGGTCGCTTCGGAGGCCTCGACCGTCCCGTCCAGGGCGCGCACGCCGGTGGCTTCAACGAGAACACCGTCGGTATCGCCATGATGGGCAACTTCGTGAACGAGCCGGCGCCGGCGGCGACGATCGAGTCGGTCGGCAAGTACCTGGGCTGGCGGCTCAAGCTCGCGAACCTGAACCCCAAGGGCCAGGTCACCATGTACTCCGAGGGCACGCAGTACTCGAAGTACCCGCTGGGACAGCGTGTGGTCCTGCCGACGATCTTCGCCCACCGCGATGTCGGCTACACCGAGTGCCCCGGTAGCGCCGCGTACGCCCAGATGGACCAGATCCGAAACATCGCCGCAGCCAACTACGGCGGCAACACCGGTGGTGGCGGCAGCACGCCGCCGACCAACCCCAGCAACGGCGGCGGCAACAACGGTGGCGCCAACCCGGTCGGGTCGCTCGACCTCAATGCGCAGATCCCGGCAGTGGTGAACGGCATCCTGTCGATCGCCGACTCCAACCCGATCGCGCGCCAGTGGCTCGCGATGGGCGGTAACCGCAGCATGGTCGGTGACGCGATCACCGGTCTGCTGACCACGGCCACCGGCCAGCTCTACGCGTTCTTCCAGAACGGCGGCATCTTCACTTCGCCGCTGGGCGGCGTGGTCACGATGATCGGCAAGATCTTCGAGCAGTGGACCGCAGCCGGGGGCGTGATGAGCGACATCGGCCTGCCGATCAGCGACGAGTACTCGGTGGACGGCGGCAAGCGCTCCGACTTCGAGCGCGGCTCGATGATCTTCGACGAGGTCACCGGCCAGGTCACCACGATCATGAACGACGCGGCAGCTCCGGCTGCGGCCCCCGCTCCGGCGGACGCGGTGTCCGAGGCTCCGGTCGCTATCAACTGACCGTCCCACGCAAAAGGTCTGCCCTCCACGGATTCGTGGAGGGCAGGCCTTTTTCGTTCTCGCGGGGAGCGGGAACTCAGCTCCGCCAAAGCCTTTCGAGCACCCGGGCGACGCCGTCGTCCGAGTTCGTGGCGGTGACCTCGTCGGCCGCCGCCTTCGCCTCGGGGTGTGCGTTCTCGACCGCGACGCCGTGACCGGCCATCGCCAGCATCGGGATGTCGTTGGGCATGTCGCCGAACGCGACGATGCGGTCGTGGAGCACGTCGACGTGCTGCGCCATCAGTTTCAGTCCCGACGCCTTGGTCACCCCCGGCGCCGACACCTCGATCAGGCCGTTGTTCGTCGAGTAGGTGAGATCGGCCCTCTCCCCCACCAACGGACGCAGCTTGGCGGCCATGTCGGCGCTGCTCGCTCCGGGCAGGCGGATGAGCATCTTCACGGCCGGCGCGGACAGCAGATCCTCGGGGGCCATCTCCGTGTGCTCGGGGTTGAGCCAGGCATGTTCGTAGCCCGGCGCGCTGACGAACTGCGCGGTGGCCGTGTCGTGCGCGCTGGTACCGATGCGTTCGGCCGCGAGCCCGGCCCGGGGCAGTTCGTAGTCGACGAGATCGGCCAGCCACGCGAGGGTCTCCACCGACAGGGTCGACGCACTGAGGACCCGGTCGGTGGCGGCGTCGTAGAGCACCGCGCCGTTCGCGCACACCGCGAGGGGAGCGAACCCGAGCCCGTCGACCACCGGGGCGAGCCAGCGCGGCGGTCGTCCGGTGGCCAGGACGAAAGGCGTTCCGGACTCGACGACGGCCCGTACGGCGGCGCGGGTGCGCGCGGTCACGCGTTCGTCGTCGTCGATCAGGGTGCCGTCGACATCGCTGGCGACGAGGCTGGGCAGTTCGGTGGACACCGGGCCATTCTGCCCCGTTCCGGTGACAATCGGCCCCTCCGTACGCCCGGTGAGCCCTAACTCACCGGGCCGGCCGCCGATCTACGCCCCGCCGGACTCCTTGGCGCGGCGGGCCGCAGCCTTGGCCTCGGCCTCCTCCGCATCCATCCGGTTGGCCTCCTCGAGCGTCGGGGCGCCGCCGCCGAGCCGGGCGGGCACCCAGTACTCACCGGCCGGGTGCTCGTAGTTCGCCTGCACGCCGCGGAGCAGTTCCTCCATCCGCGAATGCAGCAACGCCATCATCTCCGACGCAGGTTCGAACGGCGCGATCGGCTCGCCGACCGCGATCGAGATGGGGGTGTTCGTCCGGCCCAGACGCTTCGGGAAGCCCTTCGTCCACACCCGCTGCGAACCCCAGATCACCATCGGCACGATGGGGGTGCCGGACTCGAGTGCCATGCGCGCCGCGCCGGACTTGAACTCCTTGAGCTCGAAGCTGCGGCTGATCGTCGCCTCCGGGAACACGCCGACGAGTTCGCCGTCCCGCAGCGCCTGCACGGCTGCGCGGTACGAGTCGGCACCGGCGGCCCGGTCCACGGGAATGTGCTTCATGGCCCGCATCATCGGGCCGGACACCTTGTTGACGAACACCTCGTTCTTCGCCATGAAGCGGATGTACCGCTTGACGGCGCGGGCGGGCAGCCCGGCGTAGGTGAAGTCCATGTAGCCGGTGTGGTTGATCGCGATCACCGCGCCCCCGGTCGCGGGGATGTGCTGCTCGCCGGTGACGGTGAATTTCAGTCCCTGGCCTGCGAACACTGTGCGGGCGACGCCGATGATCGTTCGGTAGAAGGGTTCCACAGTGTGCAGCGTAGTCGGCGCGGTGTGGCCGGGCGCACTTCGCGTCGTCGGCCACGGCCCGGACACGACCGCGGTCCCCCACCGTGGTGCGGCGGGGGACCGTGGTCGCGATCAGCGGATCAGGACCCGAACATCGGTGCGCCGCCGCCGAGCGATCCGGCACTGCCGGTACCGCCGTCGCCCCCACCGGTGTCCGACCCGGTCACCTGGATCGTCTGGGGCGCCGACGAGGACCCGATCACTCCGGGGCCCCCGGAGTAGACGGCCCTGACGTCGCGCACTCCCGGCGTCGGGAAGGTGTAGGTCAACGCGGCGGCGCCGCCCGACACTGTCTGCGGAGTCCCGATCGGCGTCGCCCCGTCGTAGAACTGCACCGTGCCCGGCAACGTCGCGGGTCCCGAGACCTGCGCCGACAGTTGCACCGGCAGGCCGACCGTTGCGGATGTCGGCACGGAGAGCGTCGTCGATGTCGCGACGTCGTCGGGTGTCGGTGCAGTCACGACGACGGTGCGTGCGGGCGACGTCGACCCGACGAAGCCGCTTGCGGCGGTGAAAACCGCGACGACGCTGTGCGAGCCCACCGTCGGGAAGGTGTGTTGCAGACTCGCGACACCCCCGGACACCGGGACCGGTCCACCGATGTCGGCGCCGTTGTCGCGGAACTGCACCGTTCCCGCCGCATTCGACGGTGCGACCGTTGCGGACAGCAGCACCGACGTGTCGGTCTTGGCGTCGCTCGGCGCGGTGAGCGTCGTCGTGGTCTGGACATCCGCCGCTGTCACCGAGACCGTTCGTGGCTGCGATGTCGAGTTCGCGAAAGTCGTTGTGCCGGTGAACACCGCCGTGACGTTGCGCGAGCCGGCAGCCGGGAAGCTGTACGACATCTGGGCCTGTCCACCGGACACCTGGACCGGGGCACCGATGTTGGTGCCGTTGTCGCGGAACTGGACGGAACCGGTGGCGGTCGGCGGTGTCACGCCGGCAGTCAGCGTCACCGGCGTTCCGGCGACCGCGGTGGCCGGAGCTGTCACGGTGGTCGACGTGACGACCGGCTCGACCGAGACGGCCAGGTTCGACATCGGGTTGAAGGCTTGATAGCTCGAGAACGCGAAGATGTCGAAGCCCATTCCGGTGGAGCGTGGTCCGGGTTGAGCGTTGTCCGCGACCTTGTAGGTGAACGTGAGCGTCGGGTTCTTGCTGCCGTTGCCCTGCCCCGGTATGAGGCCCAGTGCGAGGGTGGCGTCCGTCCACTTGATCGTCACGGAGCCGTTGGTCGGATTCTGCACGGCGGCACCGTCGTACAGGGACGGACCGTTCAGGTTCGCCCCGGCGCCCCGCCACACGTTGCCGCTGACGCCCTGGAACACGTAGCCGGCGGGCGGGAAGTCGGTCAGGTTCTCCAGATACCGGTCCACGCTCAACAACCCGGACGACGTCTTGAACGTGATGGTGGACGTGACGGTCTCACCGGGATGCGCGACGGCAGGGCTCACCGTCTTGGTGGCGATGATGTTGTCGGTCGTGACGGTTTGCGACACCGTTGCGGCCGAGGCGCTTCCGGCTCCCCACAGGACCTGGCCGGCGGCTACGGCGCTGGCGGCCAAAGCCCCTGCCACGACTGTCGACACCAGTCGTCGCGTGAAGGATCGGCTCACTGGCACTCCTCTCTTCGCAGGAGAGTGCGGACCGGGGATGACGCGTGCCGGAACCGCGCTCAGGAGAACACGTTTGCCGAACTCGGCCGACGCATCCCGACTGCGAACGCGCCTGCCACGCTTCACCCCGACTGCCCCGACGAGTGATGTGCGCTCACACTGTATCGACGCGAGCCGGGACGAGGTGGGAAAACCGTTCGATCCGGCACAACACGCACGAGACCCCCGACCTGACGGTCGGGGGTCTCGTCGGCTGTCGACTCGGGTCGCCGATCAGGACCCGAAGCCCGAACGCCCCACGCCACTCAGGGAACCGGAGAGGTTCCCGAGCGAGCCCAGGCTGCCGGTGCCGCCACCGTCACCGCCGTTGTCGACCGGGGACACCTGGACGGACTGCACCGGCGAGGCCGACGCCTTGGCACCCTGGCCACCCGAGTAGCGCGCGGTGATCGCGTGCGCGCCGTCGGTAGCGAAGGTGTGCTGAGCCGTCGCGACACCGTCGACGAGGTCGACGTTGCCGCTGATCGGGACGTCACCGTCGAAGAACTGCACCGTGCCAGGCAGATTCGTGCCGCCCGACACCTCCGCCGACAGCGTCACCGGCTGTCCCACGGTGGCCGTCGACGGCACGGTCACGGCCGTCGTCGTGACGATGTCCGCCGGGGTCGGGACGGACACCTGGACCGTCCGCGACGTGGCCGACGAGTTCGTGAAGCCCGCCGCGCCGGCGAACGAGGCGCCGACGCTGTGTACACCCGCAGCGGAGAACGTGTACGGCAGCGTGGCAATACCGTTCGAGACGGTGACGCCTCCCCCGATGTTGTTGCCGTCGACCGTGAACTGCACGGTGCCGGCCGCGTTGGCGGGCGTCACCGCCGCGGTGAAGGTGATCGCGGACCCGCTCTGTGCGTCCGACGGCGCCGACAGCGTCAGCGACGTCTGGACCACCGGTGCGCTGACGGTCACCGTCTGCGCCGACGACGTCGAGCTCTTGAAGCCGGTGCTTCCGGTGAAGACCGCGGTGATGCTGTGGCCGCCCGCTGTCGTGAACGAGGTCTGCGCGGTCGCCGTACCGTTCACTACGGCCACCGGTCCACCCATGTTGGTGGCGCCGTCCTTGAACTGCACCGAGCCGGCGGCGTTGGACGGATCCAGATTCGCCGTCAACGTGATCTGCTGGCCGGTCTCCGCGGTCGGCGGGACGGTGAGCGTGGTGGTGGTCGTGACGTCGACGACCACCGGATCGGTCACCATGATCGACTTGGCCGTCGCCGTCGAACCCAGGAAGCCCGCGCCGGCGGTGAACACGGCACCGATGCTGTGGTTACCGGACGTCGCGAACGAGTGCTGCACGGAAGCGGTTCCGTTCGTGACTGTGGCCGGCCCGCCGATCGGTGTCTGGCCGTCCAGGAACTGGACGCTGCCGGACGCGTTGGCGGGGGTGACGGTGGCGGTGAGTGTGGTCGCCGTGCCCTTGACCGTGGTTGCAGGCACGGTGAGCGTCGTGGTGGTCGGGGCGTCCGGGACCACCGGGGTGGTCACGGTGACGGATTGCGCCGCCGCCGAGGAGTTCGAGAAGCCCGCGTTGCCGGCGAAAGCTGCTGTGACGCTGTGGTTTCCGGCCGTCGCGAAAGAGTACTGCAAGGCGGCGACACCATTGGCCACGGCAACCGCGGAGCCGATGTTCGTCCCGTTGTCCTTGAACTGCACCGTGCCGGAAGCGTTGGTCGGATCGAGGTTCGCCGTAAGGGTGACCTGTTGATTCGTCTCCGCGGTCGGCGGGACGGTCAGCGTGGTCGTGGTCGCCTGGTCCGGGACGCTCACGGTCACCGGCTGCGCGGCAGCGCTCGAGGCCGTGAAGCCGGGCGCACCGGAGAACACGGCCGTGATGCTGTGCTGGCCCGCGGACGAGAAGGTGTGTGGCAGTTGCGCGGTGCCGTTCGAGATCGCGACCGGTGCGCCGATCTCCGCCCCGTTGTCCTTGAACTGGACCGTGCCGCTGCCCGGGTTCGGCGCGACGTCGGCCGACAGGGTCACCTCGGTGCCGGTCCGTGCAGTCTGCGGGACGGTCAGCGTGGTCGTGGTCGCCAGGTCGGGGACGCTGACCGTGATCGTCTGCGCGGGGGCCGACGAGCTGACGAAGCCGGCGCCGCTGAACTCCGCGGTGATGCTGTGGCTACCGGCCGTGGCGAACGTGTGTTGCAACGTCGCCGTCCCGTTCGACACCGACTGCGGCGAACCGATGTTCGCGCCGTTGTCCTTGAACTGCACGGTGCCCACGGCATTCGACGGTGTCACCGTGGCCGACAACGTCGCCGCGGTACCTGTCAGAGCTGTCGACGGCGCCGACACCGTCATCGACGTCGGAACGACCACCGAAACCGATTGCGGCGCCGAATCCGACGGATTCGCCTTCGCGGTGCCCAAGTACCTGGCCTGCAGCGAGTGCGAACCCTGCGTTGTGGACGTCCACGTGAACGTCGCGACACCGGAAGCACTCAGGGTTCCGGTTCCCACCTTGGTCGTGCCGTCGTAGAAGTCGACCGCATCACCCTGCGCACCACCGGTCACCGTCGCGGTGAGGGTGACCGACTGACCCGCAGTGACCGGACCCGCCACCGCTGCCAGTGTCGTGGTCGTCGTGTTCTTGGCGACCGTGACCGTCGGGCCCTTGTCCACATACGTACCGCTGCCGAGGGTTCCGCTGTAGTGCATCGTCGTCGTCAACGGCACACCACGCACGCAATCCGCTCCCACCCGATACTGGAAGTCAAAGGTCTGCGACTTCGGATCGATGTTCGGGTACACCGGCCACGAACCCGTGACGCGCGCGTAGTCAGCAGCGATCTCCGGAGTCGCCCGGGCACCACCCACGTAGGTCAGGCATGGCGGATGCAGATCCTTGACGGCCTGCAGCCACTCCACCACGCCGCCGGTGCGCTCGAACTTCGTCGACACCGTGACGATGTCACCTTCGTTCGGCGTCGTGTTACTCACCGTCCGGGTGAACTTGCTGTTGCCGTCGCTCCACGTCACCGATCCCGGTGCCGCACCAGCCGGACTCGCGCCCAGCGTCACCACGAACCCCGCGGCAACTGCGGCTGCGGCACCCGCCGCCACGATTGTCCGCGTTCTCGATCGGGCCATATCGCTTTCCCCTTCTCCAGAGCACTCTGCGGCCCATCGGATTCAAAGATTCCCGACCGTTCGAGTGATCGACTCGGATGACACCTTCCACGCCGGCCCGACCCCGAGCGCGGGAGTTTCGAACTGAATGAACGACTGCGGTTCAGGAACCGAACCCGCTCAGCGAGCCGAGTGGACCCGCGCCTCCCTCGTTGCCACCCCCTGCGGCGGCAACCTGGACGGTTCGCGGCGCCGAAGTCGACGCCTGGGATCCCGCGCCACCGGAGTAGACCGCAGTGATCTCGTGCGGGCCTGCCGACGTGAAGGTGTGCGGAAGTGTCGCCACACCGTTCTGCAGCGCCACACCGGAACCGAGAGGGATTGCCCCGTCGTAGAACTGGACCGTGCCGGTCAGTGATCCGTTGCCCGTGACCCGCGCCGACAGGGTCGCCTGCTGCCCGACCGTGGCGTTGCCCGGAACCGTCAGTGCCGTCGACGTCACCACGTCACCCGGCGCCGGGTCGGACACCTGGACCGACTGCGGCGACGAAGTGGAACCGACGAAGCCCGTACCGGCGGTGAAGACGGCGGTGATCGAATGCACCCCGGAGGCCTGGAAGGTGTGTTGGATAGCGGCGACACCGTTCGCCACGTCGACCGGCGAGCCGATCGGATCGTCGCCGTCCTTGAACTGCACCTTTCCGGAAGCATCGGCCGGGGTGAGATTCGCGGTCAGAGCCACCGCCACCCCGGTCTGGGCGGTCGTCGGGGCCGTCAACGCCGTGGTGGTCTGGACATCGGGAACCTGTGGGTCGGTCGCGATCACCGGTTTCGCTGTCGCCGTCGATCCGAGGAAGCCCGGTTCACCGGTGAAGACGGCGGAGATGGAGTGATTTCCGGGGTTGGTGAAGGTGTGACTGAGCTGCGCCTTCCCGTTCGACACGGTGACCAACGAGCCGATGTCGGCGTTGCCGTCCTTGAACTGCACCTTTCCGGAGGCATCGACCGGGGTGAGATTGGCGGTCAACGTCACCGCCGTCCCGGTTTCGGCGGTGGGAGGCACCTGCATCGCGATCGTCGTCTGCACGGCGGGAGCACTGACGGCCACGGGCTGGGGCGCCGACGTCGTCTCCGCGAAGCCGGAACCGGAAGTGAAGGTCGCCGTGATGTTGCGGTTGCCTGCCGTCGTGAAGGCGTACTGCATCGTCGCCGCGCCGTTCGACACCGGCACCGGCGACCCGACGTTCGTCCCGTTGTCCTTGAACTGCACGGTGCCCACCGCATTCGACGGTGTCACCGTCGCCGACAACGTCACCGCGGTACCTGTCAGAGCTGTCGACGGCGCCGACACCGTCATCGACGTCGGAACGACAACCGAAACCGATTGCGGCGCCGAATCCGACGGGTTCGCCTTCGCGGTGCCCAGGTACTTCGCCTGCAATGGGTGCGTTCCCGCTGTGGTGGGTGTCCACGCGAGCGTCGCGACACCGGAAGCACTCAGGGTTCCGGTTCCCACCTTGGTCGTGCCGTCGTAGAAGTCGACCGCATCACCCTGCGCACCACCGGTCACCGTCGCGGTGAGGGTGACCGACTGGCCCGCCGTCACCGGAGCCGATACGGGCGCCAGTGTCGTCGTGGTGGCGTTCTTGGCGACGGTGATCGCCGGTCCCTTGTCCGCATACGTGCCGCTGCCGAGTGAACCGCTGTAATGCATCGTCGTCGTCAACGGCACATTACGGGCACAATCGGCACCTACCCGGTACGAGAATTCGAATGTCTGCGACTTCGGATCGATGTTCGGATACACCGGCCAATTGCCGGTCACCCGAACATAATCGGAAGCGATTTCCGGGCCCGACCGATTGCTGCTGACATAGGTCAGACACGGTGGGTGAAGGTCCTTCACCGCCTGGATCCACTCCACCGGAATCCCCGTGCGCTCGAACTTCGTCGACACCGTGACGATGTCGCCCTCGTTCGGCGTCGTGTTGCTCACCGTCCGAGTGAACTTGCTGTTCCCGTCCTCCCACGTCACCGAACCCGACGCCGCGCCGGCCGAGCCCGTCCCCAGCGCCACCACGAACCCGGCGGCGACTGCGGCCGTCGCGCCTGCCGCCATCCAGCGAACTCTTCTGTCAGACATAGGTTCCCTCCGACGGCGGGCGTGGCCGGCCGTTCTGCGATCGACTGGTGGACCCCTCGTCCGGCCGCGAGGTCAGTGACGGGCCGGACGAGGGTCGAGACTTCGAAGAGGACTAGCCGCCGAGGGACGCGAGGCTTCCGGTGCCCCCGCCCGTACCACCGTCACCACCGCCGGTGGAGGCGGGTGCGACGCTGACGGAAAGGGCATCGGACGACGCATTGACGTTGCCGGCCCCCGAGTACTCGGCGCGGATCACACGCTGCCCCTCGACCGCAGGAGTCCAGCTGACCGTGGCGACGCCACTGCCGTCGACCGTCGCCGCTCCGACGACAGTGTCGCCGTCCTTGAACGTCACGGTTCCGCCGGCGTTGCCCGGGGTCACCTGTGCGGAGATGCTTTGCGGCGAACCGACCTTCGCTCCGACGACGTTCGCGATCGCCGTGGCCGACTCGATGTTGCCGACGGGTTTGGCCGCCACCGTGACGGTCGCGGTGCCGGTCGACCCGGCCACGCCGTCGCGACCGGAGAAGACCGCGACGAGCGTACGGCTGCCCTCGCTCGTCGGCGTCCACTGGTACGTGGCCTTGCCGGCGCCGTCGACGGGAACTTGGGCCAGCACCTCGGAGCCGTCCTTGAACACGACGGTTCCGCCGGCGCCTGCAGGCGACACGGTGGCCTCGAGAGTGGAAGCACGCCCCACCTGGGCACCTGCGACCGCGCCGATCGTGGTGCTCGACACCGTGTCGACCTGAGCGACGTCGATGGTCTGCTGGCCGGACTGAGAAGCGTTGGCCCGCGTGGTTCCCGGGAACTTCGCCATGAGGGTGTGCGCGCCACGGGTCCCCGGCGTCCACGCGTACGTCGCGGTGCCGTTGGCGTCGAGAGTGCCGGATCCGATCTTGGCGCCGCCGTCGAAGAACTCGACCGTGTCGCCCTGGGCGCCGCCTGTCACCGTCGCCACCAGGTTCGTGACCTGACCGACCTGTGCGCTCGTGGCCTCAGCCAGGATCGTCGACGTCACGTTCTTACCTACGGTGATCGACGGCCCCTTGTTCGAGTAGGTGCCGCTCCCCAGGCTCCCCGAGTAATGCATCGTTGTCGAAAGCGCCGTACCTCGAGCGCAATCCGCGCCGACGCGGTAAGAGAACTCGAACGTGTGGGACTTCGGATTGATGTTCGGGTACACCGGCCAATCGATCGACGATCCCTCGATCCGCGCGAAGTCGGCCCCCTTGCTCTGGAGGCCGCGCGGCGACCCGTCCACCTTGGCCGATCCCTCGACGTAGGTGAGGCAGGTGGGATGCACATCCTTGACCGCGTAGATGTACTCGACGGGAATCCCGGTCCGCTCGAATTTCGTCGACACCGTGATGATGTCGCCCTCGTTCGGAGTGGTGTTGCTGACCGTCCGCGTGTACTTGCTGCTGCCGTCGGTCCACGTCACCGAACCCGGCGCCGCACCTGCGATCCCCACACCGGCTGTGACCGCAAATCCGGCTGCCACCGCGAATGCGCTGAGTCCCCCGACGACCCGACGGATATTCCTGTCAGACATGCAATTCCTCTCGACGCCGACCTTCGATGAATGCCGATCCGAAAGATGTCGCCGATGGCGTCGTGTATCGGGCCATGTTCCGACTCCCTCCAGAGCACGGTCCCGCGGTTCCGGCCCACCTGCCCACCGGTTGCACGGGTCTACGCACAGGTGGCGGCCCGACTCCATCACCTGGTCGTTTCGCCTCGACGGCGTGCATCGAGCGAAACGCGACTCACTGTATCGGACGTGCGTCCAAGTCGGATCGAAAATGGCGCAAACGTAAATCGAGGCCCTCACGCGGGACGTGAGGGCCTCGATTCGACTGCCGATCAGGAACCGAACATCGCACTTCCGTTACCCAGGCTGCCGGCCGGACCCGGGACTGTCGGGGCATCGGCAACCTGGATGGTCTGGGCAAGGGACGCCGACCCGTCGACTCCCACGCCACCGGTGTAGGCAGCGCTGATTTCGTGCGCACCCGCGCTGTCGAAGACGTAGTCGAGCGCGACGACACCGTTCGCGACGGGCAACCGCGGTCCGATCGGTGAGCCACGGTCGTAGAACTGCACCGTGCCGGGCAGGGTGAGTGCAGTCGACGAGACCTGCGCAGACAGGCGCACCGCCACGCCGACCGTCGCGGATTGGGGCGCCGTCATGATCGTGTTGGACTCCACGTCGTCCTGCCCACGAACAGATACGTCCACGATGCGTCCGGCCGAGGTCGAGTTGGAGAATCCCCCACTGCCGGCGAACGTCGCGGTGATCGGCTTGGACCCCGCAGTCGCGAAGGTGTGCGAAGTCGAGGCGATTCCGTTGACCACCGGAATCGGCGCCCCGATGTTCGCAGTTCCGTCCTTGAACTGCACGGTGCCAGTCGCGTTCACCGGTGAGATCGAGGCCGAAAGCTGGATCGACTCACCCGTCTTCGCACTCGGCGGCACCGTCACCGTGGTGCTGGTAGCCGTAGACGCCTGCTGGACGGACAGGCTCAGCTCACCGAGTGGGTTCCAACGCTGCGTCGTCTGGAAGGAGTAGATGTCGAATTCCATACCGGTGCTTCGCGGTCCGGGCTGGGCGCTGGCCGCGACCTTGTAGGTGAACGTCAGCGTTGCGTTCTTGTTCAGAAGGCCCAGCCGGCACCACGCGGCGACACAGTTGCCCGAACCTTTCCAGTCGAGCCGCACGGCGCCCGAAACCGGATCCTGTGACGCGGTGCCGTCGAACGGCCCGGACTTGTTGCGGCCGCCCGATACACCGTCACCGCGCCACACGTCGGCGTTGACGCTCTGGAGTATGTAGTTCGTCGGCGGAAGATCGGTGAAGGTCTGCATGTAGCGGTCGACTCCGCTGGCACTCAACGTCACAGTCGACACCACGGTGTCTCCGGGAAAAGGGTTTGCGTTGTCGACGGTTTTGGTGGCGCTGATATTCGACGTAGTCACCGTCTGGGACACCGGCGCCGCGGACGCGACGCCGCTGCCGAGAACGGCCTGCCCGACTCCGAGCGCGGCGACAGCCATTGCGCCCACGAGTACCTTCGACACAGCTCGCCGCATGACCGATCGGGCCATTCCGACTCCTTCCAGAGCGTTCGTGTACCGATGGACGTCCCACCGACACAGCGCAGTACGCATGCTTGTGCGTTCCTGTCGGCATCCGGCCCGACTCCGGTTGTCCGACAGGGCCCGGCGTCCCACGATCACGGCGCACCGAGCCTTTCGGACCTTATAGAACAAACGTCCAACTTCGGACGGTTTTCGCTACAGCGGATCCGGGGCGGCCGCTTGCGCGCCCGCCCCGACCCGTCAGGAACCGAAGGGCAGTCCGCTGAGGCTTCCGGTTCGCGTGCCACCACCCGGCGTCGAGTCGACGCTTGCGACCTGGACGGTCCGAGCCTCGGAGGTGGATCCACTCAATCCTTCCGCTCCCGAGTAGACCGCGGTGATCGGGTGCGCACCGGGTGTGACGAACGAGTGCTGCAGCGTCGCAGCACCGTCGACCAGTTCCACAGCCTCACCGATAGGGGTGGCGCCGTCGAAGAACTGGATCGTCCCGCGAACCGGACCCGACGACACCACCGATACCCACAACGTCACCTCGGTGCCACTGGTCGCCAAGGCCGGCACAGTCAGCGCCGTCGCGGTCTCGACGTCGGTCGGGGCCGCAACCGTCACGTTCACGTTCCGGGTCGCTGCCACCGAGCCGTCCAACGCAGGGACTCCCGAGAAGACCGCAGAGACGGAGTGCGTTCCCGCCACTGTGAAGGTGTGCGGAAGCCGCGCGACACCCGAGCTCACCGCGACCGGGTCGCCGATATCCTGCCCGCCGTCGCGGAACTGGACGGTACCGCCGTCGACCGCAGCTCCGGAGAAGTCGCGCACGGTCACCCAGAGGTCGGTGGTTGCGCCGGTCTTGGCCTCACCGGGGACGCTCAGCAGAGTCACCGTGCTACGCGGCGTCACCACCGGATCGGTGACGGACACGGACCGGACCGATGAAGTCGAAGGTTCGAATCCTGCTGCACCAGAGTATGTCGCGGTGATGGAGTGACTGCCGACGGATGAGAACGTGTGCTCGAGTGTGGCTGTTCCGTTGACGACCTCGACCGCTCCGCCGATCGCGGCGACGCCGTCCTTGAACTGGACTGTTCCACCGTTCGGCGCCGGGGTGACCGACGCGGAGAGCATCACCGGCGCTCCGGTCTGCGCCGTCACGGACGCGTCGACCGTGGTGACCGTGGCCAGGTCCGGAACCGAGACGGTCACCGTCTGCGCAGGTGCCGTGGACGAGACGAAGCCCGGACCCGTGAACACCGCCGAGATCGAGTGCGCACCTGCCGTCGTGAACGTGTGCGGGAACATGGCCACACCATTCGAGACGGCAACAGGCGCACCGAGGTTCGTGTTCCCGTCCCTGAACTGCACCGTGCCCGACGCCGAGCTCGGGTCGACGGTGGCGGACAGCGTCACCGGTGTTCCGGTGAGCGCGGACTGGGGCGCCTGCAGCGTCAGCGACGTGACCACGTCGGCCTCCGCCACCTGGACCGACTGCACCGCGGAATCCGATCCGTTGGCGAACGCCGTGGCCGCGAACCGCGCCTGCACCGACCGCGTACCCGCCGTCGTGGGTGTCCACGAGGACGTGGCCGCACCTGATGCGTTCAGTCGACCCGTGCCGATCTTCGTCGAGCCGTCGTAGAAGTCGACCGGATCGTCCTGCTTGCCGCCGGTCACCGTCGCGCTGAGCGTCACCGGTTTGCCGACCTGTGCAGCCGGCACCGCCGCCAACGAAGTCGACGACACGTTCTTGCCGACCGTGAGAGCCGGTCCCTTGTCGGAATAGGTGCCGCTCCCGAGACTGCTCGTGTAGTGCATCGTCGTCGGCAACGCCACGCCTCGCGCACAGTCCGCGCCGACCCGGTACGAGAACTCGAATGTGTGTGGCTTTCCACCGATCAGAGCGCCCACCGGCCACTCCGTCACAGTTCCCTTGACGCGCGCGAAGTCGGCGCCTTGGCTCTCCAAGGCCCGTGTGGAGCCGTTGACCTTCGCGGAACCGTCCACATACGTCAGACACGTCGGATGGACGTCCTTGACCGTGTAGATGTACTCGCCAGGAATGGCGGTTCGCTCGAACTTCGTCGACACAGTGACGACGTCGCCCTCATTCGGGGTGGTGTCGCTGACGGTTCGAGTGAACTTGCTGCTTCCGTCCTGCCACATCGTCGAATCCGCAGCGGCACCGGCCAATCCTGCGCCGGCTCCGACGAGACCCACTGTCAACGCGGCCACCCCCGCAGCGGCGGCCAATCTCCGCCCCGTCCTGCTCGTCATGCTGATCGTCCGTTCTTCTCTCGCCATGTCGGCGTTTCGCTGTCGCATGGTCGTTCCCGCCCTCACGAACCGAAGGAGAGGCTGCCGGTGCCGGCGCCCGTCGGTCCGCCGGGTTCAGCGATCACGAGCACTCCCGCGATCGAGGAAGATTCGATGAATCCCTCTGCACCGCTGTACTTCGCGACGATCGTGTGCGACCCCGTTCCACTGAAGGAATGCGTAAGACTCGCCCGCCCGTCGACGAGATCGACTGCCTCGCCGATCGGCTTGTCGCCGTCGAAGAACTGCAGGGTGCCGTGCGGGGTCCGTGGGGCGACCACGCGCGCCGAGAGGCTGACCGGCGTTCCCGGAACTGCACCACCGGGCAGCACCAACTCGGTGGCCGTCGCGAGGTCCGTGACCGAAGCGAGCGCCACGTTGACGTCCTGGGCGTCGGAGTTCGACGCCGTATAGGCGCCCGTTCCGTAGAACGTGGCCGTTATCGAGTGCGCACCGGTCGCATCGAAAACGTGTGTCAGCTTGGCGAAACCGTCGATCACGGCTACCGGGTTGCCGATCGCCGAGGCGCCGTCGCGGAACTGCACGGTTCCACCGGCCGGCACCGGCACACCGTCGACCGAGTCGAACACACTCGCCCACAGGTCGACCGGCCGGCCGGACTTCGCCTCACCGGGCACGTTCAACAGGGTGGCGGTACCGATGTTCGACGCGGTGACGGCTACGGTCACCGGCGCAGCCGAGGAACCGAGCGTCCCCAATCCACCGCTGAAGACCGCGCTGATCACGTGCGAGCCACCCCGGGTGAAGGTATGGGACAGGCTTGCGACTCCGCCCGAAACGAGCACCGGAGAACCGAGATTCGTCGCTCCGTCCCGGAACTGAACGGCACCGTCGACCGGCGTCGGAGACACCGTGGCCGAGAGGGTGACCGGGCTTCCGACCTCTGCGGCGCCGGGGGCCGTCAACGTGGTGACGGTGGCAACGGCGTCGGGCATGGGCTCGGACACGGTCACCGTCCGCGCACTCGAGGTGGACGGCCCGAAACCCGCGCCGCCCGAGTAGACCGCGGTGACGCTGTGGGCGCCAGTTGTCGTGAAGGCGTGCGGGAGCGTCGCGACTCCGCCGGTGACGGGAACCGGTGCACCGATCTCGGAAGCACCGTCCTTGAACTGCACCGTGCCGCTGGCGCCGACGGGGGTCACGGCGGCGACCAGGTCCACTGCGAGATCCGTCGTGGCGGTCGGCGGTACGGTGACCGTCGTCGACGTGGCCACGACCGGCGGCGTCACCGTCACAGTCCGTGCCTCCGACGTGGACGACGCGAATCCCGCCCCTCCCGAGTACACCGCCGTGATGCTGTGGGCGCCGAGCGATCCGAACGCATACGACAGGCTTGCGGACCCGTCGATCACGGGGACCGGAGCACCGATGTTCGCGCCACCGTCCCTGAACTGCACCGTGCCCGACGCCCCTGCGGGCGCCACGGTCGCGGCGAGTTGCACGGCAGTGCCGGTCGCCGCAGAGTCGGGCACGCTCAGCGTCGTCGAGGTGACGGTGTCCGGTACTGCGATCCGGACGGTCGCCAGCGGGCCCGCGCCGGCATTGAGGGCGGCGCTCTCGGAGTTGCGCGGACTGCAGCGCGTGGGCGCCCACTGCACGCCCAGGAATGAGGCTTTCGCGAGCTGCGTGCTGAAGTTCTTGTCGTTGTTGAAGTTGCCCGCCGCTCCACTCGTTCGGATCCTCGGCTGGATGACACCGGACTCGCCGGCCACCATCGTCACGTCGATCGCCGGCAGCCGGAACCAGGAATCACCGCTCCCGTTGTTGCTACCGTCGATGTTCTTCTTCAGCTTGGGCGCGACGATGCCGCCTTCGCTACTGGTGCTGGTGAACGCTCCGTTGCCGATCACCTCGTTGTTGCCCGAGATCCGGAGAATCGTGCCGCTGGCGTCGGCGGTTCCGTTGTCGTTGACGCGGATGACGCTCGGCGCGACCCCACTCAGGTTCGCCGAGGAGCCCGGCACGATCACCGCGCTGACGAAGGTTGCGTTCGACGGGATCTCGAAGTCGTTCTTCAGCCTCGACAGGTTCGTCGTGCTCGCGCCCGAATCGGAGTCGGGGAACGACTGCGCGTTCGTCTGCATCCGGAACGTGAAGGTCTCCCCCGGGGCCACCGTGTCGGGAGCAGCGACGGTCACCGACGCGGCAGGGGTCTTGGTGACGTTGATCGTCGCGGACGCACGGCATGTCGTCGTGAAGTCGACCGTCGTCGTCGCGGCCGTGGCCGGTTGGGCAACCAAGAACGATCCGGCGATCAACGCGGACCCGGTGAACGCCACGGTGCAGCGCCTCCGTAACGAGGAACTCATCTGACTCCCTGAAACAACGGTTTGACCGGCGCTATGGATACAGCGCTCCGAGTGAGTCACCATAGACCGGAAAACTGCAACGCGTGTCAGTTTTGCCGGACAAATGTCCAGTTGAGTGTGACGCCCCCCCCAAACGAGGGGTGGCCCCTGCCTCCACGGCAGGGGCCACCCGTCGGTCAATGGATCAGAAGCCGAAGCGGAACCCGTTCGAGCTCCCCAGCGATCCGAAGTCCAGCGACCCACCACCACCGGTGCCGCCGCCGGCCTCGCTCACGTCGAACACCTGGACCGGTGACGTCGAACCGGCCACACCCGTGCCACCCGAGTACACGGCATGAACATGGTGCGGCCCGGTCGACGTGAATGTGTGCACGATTGTGGCGAGACCGTCCACCACAGCCACGGGCGAGCCGATCTCGACGCCACCGTCGAAGAACTGAACTGTCCCAGGCAACGTCTGCGCACCGGTCACCTGAGCCTCGAGGGTGAAGGCGGTTCCGACCGTGGTCGACTGAGCCGAGGACATCAAGATCGACGACACCACATCCGACGGATTCGGAGCCGACACCGCCACCGGATACTGCGTCGAGGTAGACGCGAGGAATCCGGCACCGGGCAGGTACTCGGCTGTGATCTGGTGTGTCCCGGCAGAGCCGAAGTTGTGAGTGACAGTGGCGGAGCCGTTTTCCAGAACCACGGGGGATCCGATCGGGTTGCCGTTGTCACGGAACTGCACCGAACCCGTCGGCACCGCCGAACCCGACTGCGCCTGCACCGTCACCGACAGCGTCGTCGGCGCACCCGTTATCGCCGATTCCGGAACTCCGACCAGCGTCGCCGTTGCAACATCGACCGGTGCCGGGTCGCTCACCACGACGGTGTGGGCCGCGGCGGTCGAACCAGCGAAACCTGTTGTGCCGGAATACACGGCCGCCACTGAGAAAGAACCGGCCGCACCGAAGGTGTACGGCATGCTCGCCTGACCGCTGCCGTCCAGGGAGACCGGAGCCCCCACATCGGTGCCGGCCACCGAGAACTGGACCGTGCCGCCGGTGGGAACCGGTGACACCGCCACCGACAGGGTCACCTGCTGGCCTGTCTCCGCAGTCGATGGAGCGGTCACCGTGATGGTGGTGTCCTCATCGGGAACAACCGGAACGGAAACCGTCACGTTCTGCGCCTGCGCAGACGAGCTCGTGAAGCCGGCGGCGCCGGTGAACTCGGCCGTGACCGCGAACGAGCCGGCAGCGTCGAACGTGTGCGGCAGAGTCGCCGCACCCGCGGTCACCGGAACCGGAGGCCCCACCGGAGAACCGTTCACCTTGAACTGCACAGAACCCTGAGCGGTCGCCGGTGTTACCTGAGCCGACAAGCTCACCGACTCACCGGTCGTGGCCGAACCCGGAACAGTCACCGCCAGCGACGTGGTCACATCGGGATCGGAGACCGTCACGCTCTGCTCCGCAGTCGAATCCGTGAACCCGGCGGCACCCGTGAACTCCGCGGTCACCGTGAACGAACCAGCAGCATTGAAGGTATGGGGTACGCTCGCTGCCCCGCCGGATACCGGAACCGCGGCGCCCACCGTAGAACCATTCACCTTGAACCGCACAGAACCCTGAGCGCTCACCGGCGTCACCTGAGCCGACAAGCTCACCGACTCACCAGTTGTCACAGAAGCCGGAACGGTCACCGCCAGCGACGTCGCGATATCCGGGTCAGCCACCGTCACCGACTGCGCGGCAGCCGAAGAATTCGTGAAACCCGCGCCCGCAACGAAATCAGCACCGACACTGTGCGCACCCGCCGACGTGAATGTGTGCGGAAGCGTCGCAACACCATTCACCACCGCAATCGGAGAACCGATCGGCGTACCGTTGTCCGTGAACTGAACAGTGCCGACCGCGTTCGACGGGTTCACCGTCGCCGACAGATCCACCGAGCTACCCGTCGTCGCCGACCCAGGCGCCGTGACCGACAACGAGGTCGTCACATTCGGATCCACAACCGTCACCGACTGCGCCGACGCACTCGAGTTCGTGAACCCGGCAGCACCCGTGAACTCCGCCGTCACCGCGAACGAACCAGCAGCATTGAACGTGTGTGGCAGGATCGCCGCACCCGCGGACACCGGAACCGGGGACCCGACAGGGTCACCGTCGACCTTGAACTGCACCGAGCCCTGGGCGTTGGTGGGTGTCAGATTCGCGACGAGGTTCAGCTCAGCGCCCGAGGTGGTCGTCGGCGGCACCTGAACCGTCAGCGACGTCGCGACATCCGGATCAGCCACCGTCACCGACTGCGCGGCAGCCGAAGAATTCGTGAAACCCGCGCCCGCAACGAAATCAGCACCGACACTGCGCGCACCCGCCGACGTGAACGTGTGTGACAGCGTCGCAACACCATTCACCACCGCAACCGGAGACCCGATCGGCGCACCGTTGTCCGTGAACTGAACAGTGCCGACCGCGTTCGACGGGTTCACCGTCGCCGACAGATCCACCGAGCTACCCGTCGTCGCCGACCCAGGCGCCGTGACCGACAACGAGGTCGTCACATTCGGATCCACAACCGTCACCGACTGCGCCGACGCACTCGAGTTCGTGAACCCGGCACCGCCCGTGAACTCCGCCGTCACCGCGAACGAACCAGCAGCATTGAACGTGTACGGCAGCACAGCCTCACCACCGGATACCGGAACCGCTGCGCCCGCCGGGCTCCCGTTCACCTTGAACTGCACCGAACCCTGAGCGCTCACCGGCGTCACCTGAGCCGACAAGCTCACCGACTCACCAGTTGTCACAGAAGCCGGAACGGTCACCGACAGCGACGTCTCCACATCCGGATCAGCCACCGTCACCGACTGCGCCGTAGCCGAAGAATTCGTGAAACCGGCGTCGGCAACGAAATCGGCGCCAACACTGTGCCCGCCCGCCAACGTGAATGTGTGTGACAGCGCCGCAACACCATTCACCACCGCAACCGGAGACCCGATCGGCGCACCGTTGTCCGTGAACTGGACCGAGCCGACCGCGTTCGACGGGTTCACCGTCGCCGACAGATCCACCGAGCTACCCGTCGTCGCCGACTCGGGAGCAGTGACCGACAACGACGTGGACACATCCGGATCGCTGACCACCACGTTCTGCGCCGACGCACTCGAGTTCGTGAACCCGGCACCGCCCGTGAACTCCGCCGTCACCGCGAACGAGCCGGCAGCATTGAACGTGTACGGCAGCACAGCCTCACCACCGGATACCGGAACCGCTGCGCCCGCCGGGCTCCCGTTCACCTTGAACTGCACCGACCCGACCGCAGTCGACGGGCTCACCGTCGCCGCCAGGTCCACCGACGCACCTGTCGTCGCGGAACCAGGAGCAGACACCGACAGCGAGGTCTCCACATCCGGATCGGCAACCGTCACGGTCTGCGCAGCGGCTGCGGAGGAAGCGAATCCGGGACCACCGCTGAACTCCGCGGTGATGCTGTGCGATCCGGCAGCACCGAACGTGTGCTGTACCGATGCCTGTCCTGCTGCGACGGCGACCGGTGATCCGATGGCCGTACCGTTGTCCTTGAACTGCACCGTCCCGGCGGCATTCACCGGCATCACCGACACCGAAAACGTCACCGGTGCGCCCGTCGTCGCGGAGGCCGGAACCTGCAGCGTCGTGGTTGTCGGGGCGTTCACCGTCACCGTCTGCGCCGGCGCCGACGAGTTCACGAACCCGGACCCTGCGAGGAAATCAGCGGTGATGCTGTGAGCGCCCGCGGTCGTGAACGCGTGTGGCAGCGTTGCCTGGCCGGCGGTGACCGTCACCGGCGCACCGACGGAGGCGCCGTTGTCCTTGAACTGCACCGTGCCCACCGCATTCGCCGGGGTCACCGATGCCGACAGTGTCACCGGCGTACCCGTCACGGCCGTACCCGGGACCGACACCGTCGTACCCGTCGTCACCGGGGCGTTCACCTGAACGTTCTGCGCGGCCGACTGCGACGAGTTCGCGATCGCCGTGCCCGCGAACTTCGCCGTGAGACTCCGCGCCCCCGCCGTGGTCGGCGTCCACGCATAGGTTGCCACGCCCGAGGCATTGATCGGGCCCTCCCCGAGCTTCGTCGCGCCGTCGTAGAACTCCACCGCGTTGCCCTGCGCGGCACCGGTCACCGTCGCGGTCAACGTCACCGACTGCCCCGTCAGTATCGGTGTCTGCACCGCCGCCAAGGTCGTAGTGGTGGTGTCCTTCGACACCGTGATCGTCGGGCCCTTGTCCGAGTAGGTGCCGCTGCCGAGGCTGCCCGAGTAGTGCATCGTCGTCATCAGCGGCGTCGAGCGAGCGCAACTCGCCGTCACCAGGTAGTTGAACGTGAAGGTCTGGATATTCGGCGAGATGTTGGGATACACCGGCCACGAGCCCGTTACGCGGGTGTAGTCCGCCGCGACCTCCGGACTGGAACGATTGCCGCTGACGTATGTCAGACACGGCGGGTGAATGTCCTTCACGGCCTGGATGTACTCCACGACGCCACCGGTGCGGTCGAAATCGGTGGTTATCGAGATCGTCTCGCCCACGGACGGCGTCGAGTTACTCACCGTCCGTTTGAATGCGCTGCTGCCGTCCGACCAGTTCACCGATGCGGCCGCCGCGCCTGCCGACCCGACACCCACCGTTGCCGCGAATCCCGCAGCCATTGCGAAAACGCTCACTCCGCCGACTATTCGGCGTAATCCCCTGCCAACCATGCACTTCCCTCTCGACGACGACGATCGGTCGTCAGCTCAACGGATCAGGTTTCGACCTGGGACACTGCGCCGATGAGTATCGAGTTCGGGGCGCGCTGCAGGGCCCACGCCACCCCCTGCAGCCAATCCGCAGCCCGACTCCGCGTCTGAAATGCGAGTCGAACTCTATCGGACGAACGTCCAAGTCGAGGACGATTGGTGAGAATGGGCCGTGGCCCTCCGCACAGGAGCGCGGAGGGCCACAGCCTGATTCACCTCTCGAGTCAGAACCCGAAGCGGAATCCGCTCAGGCTGCCCAAGGATCCGAGGTCCAGCGACCCGGTGCCACCCGTGCCTCCACCGGACTGCACGACGTCGAGGGTCTGCGTCACCGACGTCGAACCCGCCACGCCCGTGCCACCCGAGTACACCGCATGGATCTGACGCGGCCCGCTCTGCGTGAACGTGTGCGTGAGCTCAGCAACCCCGTCGACCACCGGAACCGGAGCACCGATCTCGACACCACCGTCGAAGAACTGCACCGTTCCCGGCAACGATGGCGCACCGATCACCTGCGCCTTCAACACGTACGGCGCACCGGCCGTCGGCGACTGCGTCGACACGATCACCACCGACGACACCGCATCCGACGGGTTCGGAGCCGACACCACCACCGGACGATCGACCGATGCCGACCCCACGAACCCGGCATCGGCGGTGTACACCGCCGAGACCTGGCGTGTGCCCACCACGGTGAAGATGTGGTCGACCGAGGCGGAACCGTTCACCAGAACCACCGGTGACCCGATCGGGCTGCCGTTCTCGCGGAACTGCACCGAACCCGTCGGCACCGCCGACCCCGATTGCGCCTGCACCGTCACTGACAACGTGGTCGGCGCACCCGTCGTCGCCGACCCCGGCACACCGACCAATGTCGACGTCGCGACATCGACCGGCGCCGGATCGCTCACGGTCACGGTCTGCGCCGACGCCGTCGAATTCGTGAACCCGGCAGCACCGGTGAACTCCGCCGTCACCGCATGGGTGTCGGCAGCATTGAATGTGTACGGCAGCGAGGCCGCACCACCGGACACGGTTTGCGGCGATCCGACAGGCACGCCGTCGATCTCGAACTGCACAGTGCCCTGCGCGTTCGACGGCGACACCGTCGCGGTCAGATCGACCGACGTACCCGTGACCGCAGTAGCCGGGGCCTGAACCGTAAGCGACGTCGTCACGTCCGGATCGGACACCGCCACCGACTGGGGAGCCGAAGTCGAACCTTCGAAACCGGTTGCGCCCGAGTACACGGCGGTCACCGCGAACGAGCCTGCGGCGTCGAACGTCCACGGCAGGCTCGCCGCACCGCCTGACACCGTCACCGGGGCACCGACGTCCACACCACCGATCTGGAACTGCACCGTGCCGGCGGACGGAATCGGGGCCACCGTCGCCTCCAACATCACCGCCGTGCCCGTCTGGGCGGCGCCCGGCACCGTCACCGTGGTCGTCGTCAGCTGATCCGGATCACTGACCACGACCGACGCCGGCGACGAGGCTGCTGCGTCCGTGAAGCCCGGACCAGCGGTGAACGACGCACCGACGCTGTGCGAGCCTGCATCGGTGAATGTATACGGCAGCGTGGCAACGTCGTTCACCACAGCAACGGGGGCACCGATCGGAGTACCGTCGTCGGTGAACTGAACCGTGCCCTGCGCACCGGACGGCGAGACAGTCGCCGCCAGATCCACCGGGGTTCCCGTGACCGCGGTCGCCGGAACGTCCAGTGTCAACGACGTCACCACGTCAGGAACGGATACCGTGACGGTCTGAGCAGCGGCCGACGCGTTCGTGAACCCACTCGCACCCGTGAAGTCGGCCGTCACCTCGAACGAACCGGCAGCATCGAACGTGTACGGCAGGCTCGCGGAGCCGCCGGACACCGCCTGCGGCGCACCCACCGGGTTGCCGTCGACCTTGAACTGCACATCGCCTTGCGCTGTCGGCGGAGTCACCGCAGCCGACAACGTGACGGGTTGCCCCGTCTCGGCTGTGCCCGGCACCGTCACCGAGAGCGTCGTCTCGATATCCGGGTCCACAACCGTCACGTTCTGCGCGGTCGCCGAAGAGTTCGTGAAACCCGCTGCAGCAGTGAAGTTCGCGGCAAGACTGTGCGTGCCCACGGATGTGAACGTATGCGGCAGTGTTGCAGAACCATTGGCCACCGGGACGGGAGATCCGATCGGAGCCCCGTTGTCGGTGAACTGCACCGAGCCCTGGGCATTCGCCGGGGTGACGGTCGCCGTCAGGTCTACCGACGAACCCGTTTCGGCCGACGCCGGCGCACTCAGCGACAACGAGGTCGCCACATCCGGGTTCGACAGGGCAACGGTCTGCACCGTCGACGTCGAATCGTCGAAGCCCCTACCCGCGGTGAACTGAGCGGTGATGGCGTGCGAGCCTGCTGTGTCGAAGGTGTGTGTCAGCGTCGCGACACCGTTCACCGGGGTGACCGGAGAGCCGATGTTCGAGGCGCCGTCCTTGAATTGCACCTGGCCGTCGGCGTTGACTGGATCCACAGTCGCCGTGAGGGTTACGGGTTCGCCCGTCGTCGCGGACCCCGGGGTCTGCACCGTCGTTGTCGTGGGGACCGGGTCGGCGACACGAACCCACGCGCCGGCGGGGTTGGTGCCCTGCCCGGTGGAGAACGAGTACACGTCGAAGAGGAAGCCGGCGTTGTAGTCGCCAGCAGCCTGCGTGTCGGGGATCTTGTAGGTGACAGCGAAGTCCACGTTGTCGAGGTAGCCCTTGTTGCCGAGGACCGGCACGGAATTGCAGCCGCCTCCGGAACAGGTCGCCTTGACGCCGGCGGTGCCCTCGTTGGTGACGGTCGACTGCTTGCTGACCGTGTTGGACTGGTATTGGAAGCCCGCGGGCGCGATCTGTCGGATCGTGGTGATGTACCGGCCTATTCCGCTGTTCTTCCAGATCTTGGCGGTGTAGGTCACGGTGTCGCCTGGGTAGACGACGTTGACCCCGACCTGGGTGCGGTCGACCGCCGCCCCGTTCACGGCGGACAAGCTCAGGTTCCACCTGAGATTGTCGGCCGTCTTGTCGCCCGACCAGGCGGGCGGCGGATCAGCCGCCATGGCAGTGCCGGAGCCGGCCACTATCAGGCCGACGGCGGCGACGCCCGCCACGAGCGGCGCCGCTAATCGGCGAAAGGTTGACACACGCACAGATCCTCCTCGGGTAGCCCGCCCCCCGACTCGGCGGTTTCGTGTCTGCACTCGCACGCCGTGACGTTAGTCGTTGCCGGAGCGTGTCGAACAGCGTTTCTGATCAATCGTCCAATTACTTTTCCGGCGGCCCGCAACCGTCGCGCAGACGGCGGGGAACGGCCACAAGCGGGGCCACGTCCGGATGGACGGAGCCCCGCTTGGGTCGCGAATTACTGCTTACCAGTGGGGATTACGAGCCGAACTGCAGGTTGCCGAGCAGGCCGCCCAGAATTCCGCTCAGGCTGCCCAAGCTGCCGCTCGAGCCGCCACCGGAGACCTGGATCGTCCGTGAACCCGAGGTCGAGTCCGCGACGCCCTGGCCGCCGCTGAACACCGCGTGGATGCTGTGGGCACCCGCCGTGGTGAAGGTGTGGTTCAGAACCGCGACGCCGTCGACAACCTGCACCGCGTCTCCGATCGGGGTGGCCCCGTCGAAGAACTGGACCGTGCCGTCGACCGGAGCATTACCGGCGCCGGTCACCTGAGCCGACAGCTGCACCGCCGCACCCTTGGCCGCGTTGGCCGGCACCGTCAGGACGGTGGCCGTCTCCACATCCGCCGGCGTCGGGACCGTAACCACGACCTGCTTGGCCGCGGCGGTGGAGCCCATGAATCCGGTTGCGCCGCTGAACGTCGCGGTGATGTCGTGCGTGCCGACGGTGGTGAAGGTGTGCGACAGCGTGGCGACACCGTCGATCACCGGTGCACTGCCGAGCGAGGTTGTGCCGTCGAAGAAATCGACGGTGCCGCCGCTCGGCACGACATCCGAGGTCGTGGAGTTGTACACGGTTGCGTACAGGTCCTCGGCCTCACCGGTCTTGGCGTTGCCCGGCACTACCAGCATCGTCGTGGTGGCGACATCGATCGGGGTCGGGTCCGAGACCGTGACGGTCTGCGCCGACGCCGTCGAGTTCGCGAACCCGGCACCGCCGGTGAACGCGGCCGTCACCGACTTCGTGCCGGCCGAAGCGAAGGCGTGCGACAGCGTCGCAGCGCCACCCGACACCGTCACCGGAGCACCCACGGGGGTACCGTCCACCGAGAACTGCACCGTGCCCTGAGCATTGGTTGGAGTCACCGTCGCGGTGAGATCCACATCGTCACCGGTCTCGGCGTTGGGCGGAACCTGCAGTCCCAGAGTGGTCTCCACATCCGACGGGGTCGGATCCGACACCGTGACCGTCTGCGCGGATGCGGTCGACGCCGCGAACCCGGTGGTACCCGAGTAGACAGCCGAAACGTCGTACGCACCAGAAGCATTGAACGTGTACGGCATGGTTGCGTGACCCGAGACGTCGACGTTCACCGGCGCACCGATGTCGGAGCCGGCCACCTTGAACTGCACCGTGCCACCGGTGGGGACCGGAGCCACCGCCGCCGACAGCGTCACCGAAGTTCCGGTCTCAGCGGTAGCGGGCGCCGACACCGTCGTCGTGGTCTCCGTGTCCGGCACGGCCGGGTCGGTCACCGTCACGGTCTGTGCCGAAGCCACCGAACCCGCAAATCCTGCGCCGCCGCTGAAGCTGGCGGTGATGCTGTGCGAGCCCATAGTCGTGAAGGCGTGCGACAGGGTCGCGACACCGTTCGACACCGTCACGGCGGCACCGATGTCGGCACCGTTGTCCTGGAACTGCACCGTGCCGGTCGCGCCGGCCGGAAGCACATTTGCCGTCAGATCGACGGCGGTGCCCGTCTCCGCGCTCTGCGGAACCGTCAGGGACGTCGTGGTGGCGACATCCGGATCCGTCACAGTGACGGTTTGCGTCTGCGCCGCAGTGGAGCCGGCGAATCCGGCGTCACCCGAGAACACGGCACCGATCGCCTGGGCACCGGCGGCCGTGAACGTGTGCTGCAGCGTTGCAACACCATTGGACACCGGCACCGGCGATCCGATGTCGACGCCGTTGGCGGTGAACTGAACCGTGCCGGTCGCGTTTGCGGGCGCCACGTTGGCCGTGAGGGTCACGGAGGCGCCCGTCGCGGCGTCAGCCGGAACCGACACCGACGTGGTGGTCTCCGTGTCCGGCACCACCGGATCGGTGACCGTCACGGTCTGCGCAACCGCGGTCGAACCTGCGAAGCCCGGTGCGCCCGTGAATTCGGCGGTGATGCTGTGCGAACCGGCCGCCGCGAACGGATGGGACAGCGTCGCCGCACCGGCCGCCACGGTCACCGGGGAACCGATGTTGTTCCCGTTGTCCTTGAACTGGACCGTGCCCTGAGCATTCGACGGGGTCACGTTGGCAGTCAGATCGACAGCCGCACCGGTCTCCGCGGTCTGCGGAACCGTCAGCCCCAGCGTGGTCTCGACGTCGACGGGAGTCGGATCGGAGACCGTCACCGTCGAGGCCGCCGACGTCGATCCGGCGAAGCTACCGGTGGCGGTGAACACCGCGGTGATCGAGTGTGAACCGGCCGAGGTGAAGGTGTGGTCCAGGCTGGCCACGCCGCCGGACACTGCCACCGGCGAACCGATGTCGGTGCCGTTGTCCTTGAACTGCACCGAGCCCGTCGCGTTGTTGGGCGCGACGTTCGCGGTCAGCGTGACCGACGTACCGGTCTCGGCCGTCGCCGGGGCAGTCAGCGTCGTGGTGGTCGACTCTTGCGCAGCAACGACATTGATGGTCGCAAGCGGACCGGCACCGGCATTGAGGGCTGCGTTCTCGGTGTCGCGAGGCACACATCGAGTGTTCGCCCACTGAGTGCCGAACAGCGACGCCTTCGGCAAGGTCGTGTTGAAGTTCTCGAAGGCGTTCCAATTTCCGGCCGTGCCAGCCGTACGAATCTTCGGCGTGATAGGCGTGCCGGCGACACCAGCAACGACTGTGACATCGACGGCAGGCAATTGGAACCAGCTGTCGCCGCTGCCGTTCGTCGTGCCGTCGAGGTTCTTCTTCAGCTTGGGTGCCCGGATGCCACCCTCACTGTTGGTGCTGGACGAAGGCCCGTTACCGACCGTCTGATTATTGCCGGACAGTCGCAGGATCTGACCAGTCGACGACGGGTTTCCTGAGTCGTCGACACGCAGCACGCCTGGGGCGACGTTGTCGAGGTTGATACCCGCGCCGACGACCGCGGCGCTGACGAAAGTCGCGTTGTCGGGAATCATGAAGTCGAACTTGATGCGCGAAATGTTCGTGGTCGTCGCGCCGGAGTCCGAGTTCGGGTAGGCAGCCGGGCCCGACTGGATCCGGTAGGTGAAGGTCTCGCCCGGCTCGACCTGCGTCGGTGCCGTCACGGACACGGACGTGTCCTGATACTTCGTGACCTGCGCCAGCGAGTTGTTCGCTCGGCACGACGTCTTGAAGTTGGTCACCGTAGTGACCGGAGTATTCGCCGCGGATGCGGTGGTGGGAGCGGCCACCAACATCACGCCGGCCACGAGCGCTGCGCCTGTGATGGGGGCGGCACAGCGCATAACTATTGGATTTTTCATGCACCACTTCCTTGTAAGAAGTTGCGGATGGGGGGAGGGAATCCGCATAGGTCGACACACCATAACGGCGCCGTTACATCCGCGTATCGCTTTTGCGAATCAAACGTCCAAATGTTGCTGACAGTTAGCTCCGTGCGAAGTCAGACTACCGACCAGTAACCTAGGCCGGCCCGTCGGCTCGGCCTGTGCCACCCGGAGCGCCGAGCTTCACGGCCTTCAACAGCACCTACTCTGATGGACACTAGTCCAGTACCATGTCCGAATCTGGGTTTACAGATCCACGCAGATCTTTCACCCCTCGATTAACCCCACCGCGCTCCAGTTAGCCGAAGTCCGGGGCTTCGTTGCCCGAGCGGCGGGCCGACGCCCGATCGGCTCAGCACGCAACACCCTCAGGACACGACTCGAACCGAAATTCTCATCGAAAACAATACGGTCCGAATTCCATTTCTGAATTGAATTCCAATATTCGCGCGAGTGCTCGGGGAAGCCGACCGGGTACCGTCCGGTAGGTGTCCACCGAACGTCAGCGCACCTATTCCTGGAACGACCCGGCCCCGATCGCGGAGGCCAACCGCAGCCTCAGCGGCCTCGAGTTCGTCCGCGGACTCGTCGACGGCACGGTCCCCCACCACCCGACGGCGTCGACTCTCGGGTTCCGCGTGACCGACGCCCGCGAGGGCTTCGTCGAGATCACGGCGGAACCGCAGGAGTGGCATTACAACGCCGTCGGCAGCGTGCACGGCGGCGTCATCGCCACGATGATCGACACCGCGATGGGGTTCTCCGTGTCGAGCACGCTACCGGCGGGTGTCGGCTACACCACCCTCGACATCACCGTCCGCTACATCCGCGGCATCAAGGGAGACGGCGGATCGATTCGGGTGCACGGTTTTTCGGAGCACACAGGTCGCACCACCGCGACCGCGCGCGCCGAGGTCCGCGACGACCGGGACCGACTGCTGGCGACGGCGTCGACCACCTGCCTGATCCTGCGCTGACTACCCGCGCCCTACAAGCTGAAGGGTCCCTTCATGCGCTGCGAGCGCATGAAGGGACCCTTCAGCTTGTAGGCGGAAAACTACGGCGCCGTCAGCACCTCACGCCCGACGAAGGGCACGAGTGCAGCCGGGACACGCACGGAACCGTCTGCCTGCTGGTGGTTTTCGAGGATCGCAACGAGCCAGCGGGTGGTGGCGAGGGTGCCGTTGAGGGTTGCCGCGGTCTGCGGCTTGCCGTTCTCGTCGCGGTACCGCACGCTCAGGCGGCGCGCCTGGTAGGTGGTGCAGTTCGACGTCGACGTCAGCTCGCGGTAGGCCTGCTGCGTGGGAACCCAAGCCTCGCAGTCGAACTTGCGGGCCGCGGACGATCCGAGGTCGCCACCGGCGACGTCGATGACGCGGTACGGAAGCCCCATCGCGTCGAGCATGTCGCGCTCCCACGCGAGCAGGCGCTGATGCTCGGCGTCGGCGTCCTCCGGCTTGCAGTAGGTGAACATCTCCACCTTGTCGAACTGGTGGACGCGGATGATGCCGCGCGTGTCCTTGCCGTAGCTGCCGGCCTCGCGGCGGAAGCACGACGACCAGCCCGCGTACCGCTTGGGGCCCTTCGACAGGTCGAGGATCTCGCCCGAGTGGTAGCCGGCGAGCGGGACCTCGGAGGTACCGACGAGGTACAGGTCGTCGTCGGCCAGGTGGTAGACCTCGTCCGAGTGCTGGCCGAGGAAGCCGGTGCCCTGCATGACCTCGGGGCGCACCAGCACCGGCGGGATCATCATGGTGAATCCGTTGGCCATCGCCTTCTGCGCCGCCAGCTGCAGCATGCCGAGCTGGAGCATCGCGCCGAAGCCGGTGAGGAAGTAGAACCGCGAGCCCGACACCTTGGCGCCGCGCTCCATGTCGATCAGCCCCAGCGACTCACCGAGCTCGAGGTGGTCCTTCGGCTCGAAGTCGAACGTCGGGATCTCGCCGACCGTCTCGAGGGTGATGAAGTCGTCCTCGCCGCCGGCCGGGGCGCCGTCCTGCACGATGTTGGAGATCGCGCGGTGCGCCTCGTCCAGCTTGGCCTGCGCCTCGTGCTGGGCGGCCTCGGCGTCCTTCACCTTCTGCGCCAGTTCCTTGGAGCCGGCGAGCAGTGCGGGACGCTCCTCGGGTGAGGCCTGCCCCACCTTCTTGCCGAACGCCTTCTGCTCGGCGCGCAGCGTGTCGCCGGCCAGGATCGCGGCGCGGCGGGATGCATCGGCCTCGAGCAGCGCGTCGACCAGACCGGGGTCTTCGCCGCGGGTGCGCTGCGAGGTGCGGACGGCGTCGGGGTTCTCGCGAAGGAACTTGAGGTCAATCACGACCACAAACCCTACTTGGTTACGCCGCGCTCATTCCGGCTGCTGCCCCAATATCCGCAGATAGTCCTCGCGTCCGAACATGCGTGCGGCGTCGAGCGCCGACGGCTGACCGGCCGCCGCGTCGGCTCCGGCGGCCACGAGGGCGGCCACCACGCCGTCCTCACCCTTGAAGACCGCGCCCGCCAGCGGCGTCTGCCCACGGTCGTTCGGTCGGTTGACGTCGGCACCGCGGTCGACGAGCGCACGCACCGTGTCGGCGTGCCCGTGGTACGCCGCGAGCATCACCAACGTGTCGCCGCTGCCGTTGGTGAGGTTCACCGGGACACCGGCGTCCACGTACTGCGCCAGCGTGGCCGCGTCGCCGGTGCGGGCCATGTCGAACAATCGACCCGCCAGCTCCTGCACGTCCGCGGGCTCCCCGCCGTCGCGCCGATCGGGAGATTCCTCACTCATGCCGCACGAACCTACGCCGAAACTTCGGCAACCGCGCCCGATGCGGGCATTATGTAGGCGATGTCCGACGAGCAACCGCAGCCGACTCCACACCCGGAGCGGGGCCGACACCTGTCCGCGCCCGTGACCAGGCGCGCTCTCGCGCTCGTCGCGATCGGTGCGGTCCTGGCCGCGATCGCCACGATCTTCCTGGCCGGCGGCTTCGACCGGGGCGAGAAGCTTCCCGCGCACACCAGCACGGTGGGGCCGCAGCCCACCGGCGCCGTCGCCGGTGACGCGTTCGGTTCGGCCACGACCGGTGACTGCCTCACATGGTCCGAGGCCGACGCGAGCGACCTCGAGCAGGTCGACTGCGCGCAACCGCACCAGTTCGAGGTGGCCACCGACATCGACCTCAGCCTGTACCCCGGCATCGAGTTCGGCCCCGGTGCCAAGTTCCCGGGCGTCCTGCGCTTCTCCGAACTGCGCGACGAGCAGTGCGCACCGGCCGTCAACACCTACTTGAACGGGCGTTTCGACCCGAAGGGCAAGTTCAGCGTCGGACTGATCAATCCCGGCGAGGCCGGCTGGTCGGCCGGCGAGCGGACCATCCGCTGCGGTCTGCAGTTCTCCGGCGTCACCGGCACGCTGCTGCCGTTCCAGGGCCTGGTCGAGCAGCAGGACCAGTCGAAGGTGTGGGAGACGGGTACCTGCGTCGGCATCAACCAGAACGTGCCGTCCGACCCCGTCGACTGCGCCCAGCCCCATGCCTTCGAGGTGGTCGGGGTGATCGACCTGGCCAGCCAGTTCCCCGGCGGCATGCCGTCGGTCGAGGACCAGGACCGGTTCCTCGAGAAGGCGTGCACCGACGCCAGTACCGGCTACCTCGGGTCGCCCGATGTGCTGCGCGACAAGACGCTCACCCTGTTCTGGGACAACCTGGACCTCGACAGTTGGCTCGTCGGCAGCCGCAAGATCAACTGCTCGATCGGCCAAGAGGTCGACGGCACCGGCTTCGCCACCATCGTCGGCAGCGCCAAGGGCGACATCCTGATCAACGGTCAGGCGCCGGTCCCGCCGCCCGCTGCCCCCGACGGACGTTCGGTGCCCACCCCGCTGCCCGGTGCGGCGCCGCTGCCGGCCCCCGGCGGCTGACATGACGGTGACCATGACGGCCGACCGCTTCGAGGAGCTGGTCTCCGAGGCGCTCGACCTCATCCCGCCGGAGTTGGCCCGCGCGATCGACAACGTCGTGGTGCTGGTGGAGCCGCGCAACGACGAGGAACCGACCCTGCTCGGGCTCTACCAGGGCATCGCGCTCACCGAGCGCGACAGCCACTACGGCGGCGCGCTGCCCGACACCATCACCATCTACCGCGACGCGATCCTCGACGTGTGCGAGACGGACGACGACGTCGTGCACGAGGTCATGGTGACGGTGATCCACGAGGTGGCGCACTACTTCGGCATCGACGAGGACCGCCTGCACGAGCTCGGCTGGGGCTGACCCCCGCCCAGGACGAGTTTTCGTCGGTTTCACATGGAACCGACCGGCCTCCTCCGGCGTCCAACCAATCGAGGAACAAGCCTGCCGCTGGTTCCGGTTGCCGCCGTCCCGAGCCGAGGAGACCACCGCCATGTCGGACCACGTGTATGTCGACCCCGACGTCCTCCTCGCAGCGGCCGGAGAAATCGAGGCGCTCGTCACGCGCCTGCAGACCTCGCTCGCCGTCCACTCCCCCGCGCTGAACGTCGCGCCGTCCGGCGCCGAGGAGGTGTCGGTACTGGCCGCCGGCTACTTCAACCGGCTGGCGGGCAGCTTCGGCGCCGCTACGAGCCGCGGGATCGAGGAACTGGCCGCAGCCGCCGCGATGCTCCGGGCACAGGCCGCCGCCTATCGCGAAGAGGACCGGACACTCGGCACCTCGCTCATCACCGGCATGTGACGCCGCACCCCACAGTCGATCTCGAGGAGAAACGCAGCATGACCATCGGTGTCACCGGCGTCGTCTGGATGCCGCGCGGGGCAACGGTCAACTCGACCACACTCTCGGCCGGGGCCGGCCCGGTGCCACTCGGCGCGGCGAGCCCGGCCTGGGCGGCGCTGTCGGCGAGCCTCGCCGACGCGGGCGCCACGCTCAACCGGGTGATGACGGAACTGCGCGCGGGTTGGGAGGGGGTGGCCGCCGACGCCGCGCTCGCCCGGCTCGCACCGTTCACCGCGTGGGTCGAACAGTCCGCCGCGCTCGCCGCGGAGACGTCGACCAAGGCGTCCACCCAGGCCGGGTCGTACACGACCGCGGCGATGACCATGCCGAGCCTGCCGGAGATCACTGCGGTGAAGGCCGCCAAGACCGCCGCGTACAGCACCGGTGGGGTGGTCAACGGTTCCGCGGCCGCCGCCGAGGCTGCCGATCGCGCGATGGACTTCCGGGCCGGCGTGGTGATGGAGGTGTACGAGGCGGCGTCGAGCATCGTCACGACACCGGAGACGTTCACCCAGCCACCGCCGCTCAGCAATGGTGCGACTGCCGGGCTCGACGCCGGCGACGCGGGCGAAGTGTCTCGGCGCCGGCTCGAGGACGATTTCCGCACCGACCCGGTCGGCACGGTCGCGGCGGTCGCGACCGCGTTCGCGCAGAGCCCGGGCGCGGCGACGGCGGCCTCGCAGATCGGCTCCGCCGCCGGTGCCGTCTCCTCCGCCACGTCGGCGGCCGCCAACATCGGTGGTGCGGTCCTCGGCGGGTTCAGCGGGGGCGCACCCGCGCTGTCGGGCACCGGCCCGGCCGGCACCACCGGGGACGTGCGTCCGGCCGGATCCCGATCCGGCGCTGCCGGTGCGTCCGGCCCGTTCGGTCCCGCGGCATCCCGGGCCGCGGGGGTCGGCAGCGGAGCAGGTGCCGCCCTGCCCGAAGGGTGGACGCAGGCCGGGCAGCTCGACGGCTCGGGTGCCCGCGGCGGCACCGGCCACGGCGGGGCGGCCGCGGGGCCGGGATCCGTCGCGCCCTCCGACACGGTCCGCACGGACGCCGCAGCTACCACCGCCCGGAACCAGGCCGCCGCGGGTGCCCCGGCGATGGCGCCGCGCGGAGCGGCCGACGCCGACGACCCCGCCCACAACACTCCGGACTACCTGCGGAGCTTCGAGCACTTCACCGACGGCCGCACGGTGATCCCGTCGGTGATCGGCGCCGACGCGGACGAGGACGGGCGGTGATCGACTTGGGCATCGACCCCGTGGGCACCGTGCTGCCGTCGGCGGCACTCACCGTCGACGAACTCGATCTGCTGGTCCATCTGCTGGACGTCGACGTGCTGCCTGTGGTGCTCGATGCCGGCTCGCGCTTCGACTCGGTGCCCGCACGCGACGCCGCGTTCGACCGCGCGCACGCCACGCTCACCACGGCCGGACTGCTCGACGGAGGGTCCGTGCACCCGGACCTGGCGCGGTGGCTGCGGGTCCTGGCCCGGCCTCGCGGGGAGATCGCGGCCCGCCGGTTCGCCGCCGGCACCATCGCGCGGCTGTGCCTGGCCTTCGACGACGACGGCGCCGTGCTGGCGCTGCGCAGCGGCGACTCGCTCACCCTGCAGCACGTGCAGCACGACCTCGCCGGGCCGGTCGCACAGGCCCTCGGCACCGCCGATGCCCTCGCCTTCGGTGTGGTCAATCGGCCCACGGAGGTGCTCGGCGCGGCCTTGGACCGTCTCGCCGACCCCGATCGGGCCGCCGCGGAACTGGCCGGAATCGGGGTGCCCGCCGCGGACGCCGCGATGATCGGACCGGCGTTGGCCGGGTGCCCCGTCTTCACGGAGATCGTCGGCATCGTCCACGAGGACGGGCGCCCCGACCTGATGCACGGGCCGGTCACGGTATTCGACACCGCGGCCGGGCGGATCGTCGGCACCACCAGCATCGCCGCCGACGGGAGCCGCTGGACGTCGCTGAGCCCCGGCCACCCCGGACGGCTGCGTCAGGCCCTGGTCGGCCTGCTCGACGAACTCGTCTGAGCCGTCAGCCCATCGGGTCGTCGGTGGCCGCGGCCGCCTCGGGCTCGAACCACGGCCGCTGCGGGGTGGCATCGAACGGCGGATCGTAGGTGCCCCAGCGGACGCACTGCCAGCCGATGTCCGTCGGCACCAACTCCACGGACGACGTGTTCTCGAGGTGCCGGTCCGCCGCGAAAGCGCCCGGCACACCCGACAGATAGGCGGCGACGAGCCGGATCGCGGCGCCGTGACTGACCACCACGACGTCGCCACCGGCCCCGCCGTCGAGGTACTCGCCACGCAACTCGTCGATCACGGGGACATAGCGTTCGACGACGTCGTAGCCCGACTCTCCACCCGGGATGCGCGCCGACAGATCGCCGGTGTGCCACGTGTGGAACACCTTCGCGAACATTCGGTGCGATTCGAGGTCGGAGCGGTCCTCGAGCTCGCCGGCCTGCGCCTCGTGCAGCCCCTCGCGCACCTGCAGCGTGATGCCCGACTCGGTCTCCACGAATCCCGCGGTCTCCCGCGCGCGCAGCGCCTGCGACGACACCAGCGCCGTCGGCGGGCGCAGCGCCAGCCGCGAGCCCAGCGACTGCGCCTGCGTCCGCCCCAGGTCCGTCAACCGCGCCCCGGGCAGCCGGGTGTCGAGCCGACGCTCGACGTTGGCCTCCGTCTGACCGTGCCGGACCAGGATCAGCCGCCCGCTCATGCGCCGGCCTCCCCGCGGCGCAGCCGCTCGAGCCAGGCGGTGTCGTCGGCATCCGGCATCGGTGCGCCGCCTCCGGGCACCGCCGAGGGCCACGACCCGAGGAACCGGACGTCGCTGAAGCGGTGCAGCGCCTTGAGCGCCTCCGCGACAAGGCCGTCGTCGATGTGCCCGACGCAGTCCAGGTGGAACAGGTAGGTCCCGAATTCCTTACGGGTGGGCCGGGATTCGATCCGAGTGAGGTCGATGCCGCGGGTGGCGAACTCGGTCATCGCGCGGACCAGCGAACCCGGCACGTTGTCGAGGTGCAGCACCACGCTGGTGCGGTCGTTGCCGGTGCGTGCCGGCGCCGGGCCGGGCTCGGTGACGAGCACGAACCTCGTGCGCGCCCCCTCGTAGTCGGCGACACCGGACGCCAGCGCCGTCAGCCCCAGCCGTTCGCCCGCCAGCGCGGTGGACACCCCCGCGTCGGCGACACCGGCCGCGACGTCCTCGGCCGCGCCGGCATTCGATGCCGCCGGTTCGACCACCGCGTTCGGCAGGTTCCGGTCCAGCCAGCCCTGCACCTGGACGGTCGCAACCGGGTACGCGCGCACGGTCCGGACGTCGTCGAGCGTGGTGCCGGGGCGTCCGACGATCGTGAAGGCGACGTCGAGTTCGGTCTCGGCCATGATCTGCAGCCGGTCGCCGAGCGCGAGCGCGTCCATCGTCGGCCGGATCGATCCCTCGACGGAACTCTCTATCGGGACGACGGCGCCGGCGACCTCGCCGCGGCGCACCATCTCCAGCGCCGCGGGCTGGCTGACGGCGGCGATCCGTTCGACCTCTCCGTCGAACGTTCCGGCAGCCTCGAGCTGGGCGAGGGCCATCTCGGTGAAGGTTCCGGTGGGTCCGAAGTACGCGATACGTGGCACGCCTACGAGATTACGCACTCGGCCGCGGCGCACTTCCGCGATCGGTCCCGGTTCCGTTACAGCAGACCGGCGTCGGCGAGCACGCGGTCGACCTCGTCCGCATCGGCAACCTCGATGCCGAGCAGCACGCCGCGCACTGCCTCGGCCGCCTCCGGGTTCAGTGCAGCCAACGCCGTCGCATCCGGTGCCGCGAGGGCGGTCCGGACGTCGTCGCCGCGCAGCGACGCGACCGTACCGGCGAGCAACGCGAGGACCTCGGCGCCGTCGTTCGCGCGGGCGACGAACCCGACGGACGTGTGGGTGAGCACCGCGAGGAAGTCGGCGACCACGTCGGCCGGTTGACCGGCGACGAGTCCGGGGCTGTGCCCGGCGTCGGCGAGGAGCTGCGCCGATTCGGCGAGCGTCGGGCCGGATTCGTCGGGCGCGACGAAGACGGCGACCGGCGCGGACAGGCTGAGTTGGAGGGCGTCGTCGACCTGCTCGGTGGTGCAGTCCACGTGGTACCGGACGGCGCGGTGATCGATGGAGCTCTCGAGTGCCCGGGGTTCGACGTCGAGCTCGACGACCAGGGTGCCCGCATCTGCGTCGGTACCGACCGCGGAGGTGAGCACGGACGCGGCCACGATCGGGTGGCCGGCCGTGACGGAGTTGCGAACGGCGGCCGGGACGGCGGCCTCTCGCCGCTGATGGAGCAGCCCCGCGACGAGCGGCTGCGGCTCGCTGTTGCGGGACGGAAGAGTCGGCATCGACAGGGACACAGGGATCGACACACCACCACGTTAGCCCGGACCGGCGACAACTCCCGCTTCCGCGCCTGGGGGTTGCCCATCACCACCCGAGGAATTAGCTTAGGTTTACCTAAACAAACCGAGCTCGCGTCCCACGAACCGAAGGATGCCGTCATGACCCGCACCACCGGACCGTCCACCGCCGAACGCGTACGCAGCGCGAGCGCCCGCGCCACCGACGCCGTCCTCGCTGTCGCCGGCACCGACCCCGTCGTCACCTCGCTGCACCACCTGCGCGGCGACGGCACCGTGGTCGTCGTGGCCCCGTCCGACGCGGCCGTCACCGCGCTGGCCTGGCAGTACGGTCCCGGCGGGCTGCCGGCGGTCCTCGAACTCACCGACTACGCGCCGCTCGCACTGCGGGAACCCGTGCGCTCGCTCGTGTGGTTGCGGGGCAACCTGGTCGCGTTGCCCGACGAGCGGGCCCGGCAGCTCGCCGACGCCGTCGCGGCCGAGCACCCCGATCCCGCCCTGCTCGACCTCGGGCACGGCGCCGCACTGCTGACCCTGCGGCTCGAGTCCGCCGTCGTCGCCGACAGCAGCGGCGCCGAGTCCGTCGCGATCGACGCCCTCCTGGCCGCCGCACCCGACCCGTTCCAGGACGTCGAGACCGTGTGGCTGCAGCACCTCGAGGAGGATCACGCGGACCTCGTCGAGATGCTGGCCCGGCGCCTGCCGTCGACCCTGCGCACCGGTCGGGTGCGTCCGCTCGGCATCGACCGGTACGGGGTCCGCCTGCGGATCGAGGGCGCGTCCGGAGATCACGACGTCCGTCTCGACTTCACCGAACCGGTCGGTGACGCGATGGCCCTGAGCCGGGCGCTGCGGATCCTCGTCGGCTGCCCGTTCGTGAACGGGTTGCGGGCGAGGCACTAGTTCCTTGCGGGTCGGTCACCGGAGACCGAACCCGCAGCCGATCCGCCGCCACGGGTGTACAGAGAATCTGTGAGCGGACGTAGCGGTGCGCGATGACGGTGATGCAGCCGGTGGATCTGGCGCTCCTCGTCGGGGAGATCGGTTCCCGAACGCTGCACATCGGGGTGTTGCTGATCTTCGGCCCCTCCCCCGACGGGTCCGACAGCGTCGCGGCCGACGCCTACCGGAAGGCGCTCCTCGCCGAGTCCGCGCAGTCGGCGCTGATGGAGATGCCCGTCCTCTCGTACAGCACCGGCGGCGTCCCCGTGTGGCGATCGGCCGAGCGCATCGACATGGGCCGGCACCTGCAGCGACTGGCTCTACCGCACCCCGGGGGCGAAACCGAACTGTTCGCACTGGTCGCCCGACTGCACGAGAACCGCCTCGACCGGTCCCGGCCGATGTGGGAGGGCTACCTGATCGAGGGTCTCGCCGACGGCGGGTTCGCCCTCTACGGGAAGATCCACCACGCGACGCTGGACGGGATGTCCGGAATCCGGATGATCGAGCAGTCACTCACCACCGACCCGTCCCGCCGCGACATGCCGCTCCTTCTCGCCCCGGAGGCCGCACCCGCACCGCAGGCCCGGCGTCGACGGAATCCACTGAGCCTGGTCGGTAGCGGTCTGACCGCGGTCGCCGACGCCGCGGGCCTGGCACGCCGCACCACGGTCGGCGCGGCGGACTGGATCGGCCGCGCGATCACCACCGAATCGACGGTTCTGCCGATGCGCGCCCCGCACACGGTGTTCGACGGCAGGATCCGCCCGGAACGCGTCTTCGCCGGCCGGTCCTGGCCCAAGAAGAGGTTGCGGGCAGTGCAACGCGCGACGGGCGCGACGGGCAACGACGTCGTCCTCGCGATGTGCGCGGGCGCTTTGCGCAGCTATCTGGTGACGCGGGACGCCCTGCCGACGTCGTCGCTGGTGGGTCTGGTCCCGATCGCGCAGCGCCGACGGGAAGACGCGACCGGCGGCAACGCGTTCGGACTGGCGCTGTGCAACCTCGGCACCGATCTGGACGACCCGCACGAACGCCTCGACCGGATCCGCCGTTCCATGATCGACGCGAAGCGCCGCGTCCGCGCCGCCGGGGCCGGTGCGTCCGTGATCGCCGCGATCCCGACGCTCGCATCGAACGTCGCACGTATCCTGCCGTTCGGCGACCTGTTGCCGCCCAGCTACAACGTCGTCATCTCGGACATTCCCGGTCCCGGGGCTCCGCTGTTCTGGAACGGCGCCGAGTTGCAGCACATGTACCCGCTGTCGATCGTGTTCGACGGGACCGGGCTGAACATCACGATCTGCCGGTACGCCGACCGCGTCGACTTCGGCGTCCTCGCGCATCCGGAATCTGTGCCGGACCCCGGGTGTTTTACGGATGAGATCGAGATTGCACTCGGCGATCTCGAACGACCATCGGAAGTGCACTCGTCATGACTGCCGCAGTACCTCGGCGCGCCTCGGACGGGGATCCGCGCCGGAAGCCCGGCGAGCCGGCGTATCGACCGCCGACGACGATGCTCGTCGACCCGCGCTTCGAGGCGCTCGCGACACAGTTCTTCCACCTGTTCCATCGCACCCGCGACGGCGGCGGCGCCCTCGCCGTGTACCTGCACGGCCGGCCGGTCCTGGACGTGTGGGCCGGGTGGGCGTCACCGATCCGCAAGTGGGACTCGGAGACCGTCACGCTGTCGTTCTCGACCGGCAAAGGTGTCGCGAGCACGGTGTTGCACCGCCTCGCGCAGCGCGGGCTCGTCGACTACGACACCCCGGTGGCCGCCTACTGGCCCGAATTCGGGGAGGCCGGCAAGGAATCGATCACCGTCCGTGAACTGCTCAGTCACCGCGCCGGACTGCACCGGATCCGCGGCCTGGTGCCCGGCCGACTCGCGCTGCTCGACCACGACCGGGTGACCGCGGCCCTCGCCGCGGCCGTCCCGGACCCGCGCCGCACCAAGATGCCCGGTTACCACGCCGTCACCTACGGAACGTTGATCGCGGAACTGACCGCACGGGTGGCGGGCAAACCGTTCACCGAACTGGTCCGCACCGAGGTCGCCGAACCGCTCGGCATCCCCGAGTTCTGGTTCCAGGTTCCCGAATCCGAGAAGGCGCGCATCGCGAAGGTCTTTCCGCACATCAACCCGTTCGGAGTGCCGTGGGGGCTGACGTCGCTGACACTGTCGCGGGTGCCGCGCCTGAAGGACATCGCCGACGCCGGCATGCCGGAGGGCTTCGACCTGCTCGTGCGCAACCCCACGATCCACGATTTCGTCATGCCCGGATGGAACGGGGTGTTCAGCGCCCGCGCGCTGGCCCGCATGTACGCGGCGTTCGCGAACGACGGCGTCGTCGACGGCATCCGATTCCTCGAACCCGACACGATCGCGCAGCTCAGCGAGGTGCAGACCCGTGCGCGCGACTACGTGCTGGGCATCCGGATGAACTGGCGGCTCGGCTACCACGCCGCGCTGGTCGCGGCCCGCACTCAGCACTCGGGCGCGTTCGGGCACTACGGCATGGGCGGGTCCGGCGCCTTCGCCGACCCCGACACCGGACTGTCGGTGGCCTTCGTGACGAACCGGCTCGGCAACGCGGTGACGCCGTTCGCGGACCTGCGGCTGCCGAGCCTCGGCGCCCGCGCCGAATCGCTCGCCCACAACCTCTGACAACCTCTGACACCGATAGCGGCTAGCGTCGGCGAGGTGATCACCCGCACGACCGTCGACTCGTGGCTCCGGCCTGCCTCGCCGACTCCGTCCGCACCGCCGCTGGGCGCCCGCGAACGCCGCGCCCTCTGGTTCGAGATCACCATCGTGCTGCTGGTCACGTTCGGGCTCAACGGGGTCTACAGCATCCTGTCGCTGCTCGAGTCGGCGCTGCAGCCGGGTGGTCTCTCGGACCAGGCGGTCGCGCTCAACTCGTCCCGGTCGACGCAGTCGTTCATCGACCTGGCCCGGCAGCTGCTCGGTGTCGTCAAGCTCGCGGCGTGGGCGGCGCTGGGCCTGTACCTGCTGTGGCGCAGCGGCCTCGGCCCCCGCCGAATCGGTCTCGGGCGGTCGCAGCTGCGCGGCGGGATTCTGCCCGGCGTCGGGCTCGCCGCCCTGATCGGGCTGCCCGGGCTGGCGTTCTATCTCGCCGCCGTCGCGCTGGACATGAACCTCACCGTCCTGCCGAGCACCATCGACGACCACTGGTGGCGCCTGCCGGTGCTGGTGCTGTGGGCGATCGCGAACTCGGCCGCCGAGGAGATCCTCGTCGTGGCGTACCTGATCTCGCGCCTGCGCCGGCTCGGGTGGAGCGAGAACTCGTCACTGCTGGCGTCGGCGCTGCTGCGCGGCAGCTACCACCTGTACCAGGGACTCGGCGGCGGTCTCGGCAACATAGTCATGGGGTTGATCTTCGGCCGCTACTGGCAGCGCACCGGCAAACTGTGGCCGCTGGTGATCGCGCACGCCCTCATCGACGCCGTCGCCTTCGTGGGCTACGCACTGCTGCGCGGGCACCTGTCGTGGCTGCCCTGACCCCGGTTCGCCGTCGTCGTGCGTATTCTCGGATGTCGTGAACGGCGAGACCCCCGACAGACGTCAGCCGGGCCCGCCGCACCGCGGCCGGCCCCAGCCACCGCGCAACGTCCCCCCGCCCCCGCCGCCGCGTCGGGGCGGGCCGCCGCCGCAGCGTCACCCACAGCAGCCCGAGGGCACCCAGATCATCCGCCGCGACGGGCGGCACGGCGGTCCCGCTCCGCGTCCGGAGCCGGCCCGCGCCTGGTCGCAGGCACCGGAACCGCAGGCGTACTCGCAGTCCCGCGGATCCGGTCACGCACCGACCCAGACGCCGCGCCCGTACGCCGAACCACGCCGGATCCCGCCGGCGCCGCGCAATCCGCAGCCGCCTGCGCCGCCTCGGCCCCCGGCCGCGCCGGCCGAACCCCCGAAGCAGCGCCGACCACGCAAGCGCGGCACGTGGCTGCGCCGCGTCGCGTTGGCGCTCGTGGTGCTGCTGGTCGCATCGGTCGGCGGTGTGGTCTTCCTCGACACCAAACTGAACCGTGTCGACGCCCTCGCCGACTACCCGGGCCGCGTCGCGGACACCCCGGGTACCAACTGGCTGCTGGTCGGCTCGGACAGTCGCGCCGGCCTTTCGGCCGAGGAGGACCGGCAACTCGCCGCCGGCGGTGACATCGAGGGCAAGCGCACCGACACGATCATGCTGGTGCACATTCCGAAGAGCGGCGCCACCACGATGGTGTCGATCCCGCGCGACTCGTACGTGAACATCCCGGGCATGGGTCGCGGCAAGATCAACGCCGCGTTCTCACAGGACGACGGCGAGCAGGTGCTGGTGCAGACGGTCGAGGAGGCCACCGGTCTGCACATCGACCACTACGCCGAGATCGGCTTCGGCGGTTTCTCGGGCATCGTCGACGCGCTCGGCGGCGTCGACATGTGCGTGCCGTATCCGATCGACGACCCGCTGGCAGGCATCAACCTGCAGGAGGGCTGCCAGGAACTGACCGGCCCGGAGGCCCTCGGCTTCGTCCGCAGTCGCGCGACGGCGATGGCCGACCTGGACCGGATGAACAACCAGCGGGCGTTCATGAGCGCCCTGCTGAAGAAGGCGACGTCACCGTGGACGCTGGTCAACCCGTTGCGGTTGTGGCCGATGATGACGAAGACGGCCAATTCGCTGCAGGTGGCCGAAGGCGATCACCTGTGGAATCTCGCCGGCCTGGCGTGGGCGCTGCGCGGCAGGATGGTGACCACGACGGTCCCGGTCGGCGGCTTCGACGTCGTCGACGGCTGGGGCGACGTGCTCCTGTGGGACCGGGAAAAGGCGTCGGAATTCTTCGAAGCTCTGGCAAATGACCGACAGGTTCCCCCGAGCCTCCTCACCGGCGCACCGTGATGCTCGTCGCTGTCCCGACAGCGACGGCACTACGGCAGCATTGCGGGCGGTAATGTTCCGTATATGACTGACGCGGCACACACCAGCGAGTTCCATCGATTGTTACAGGCCCAGATCCGCAACGAATTCACTGCCTCCCAGCAGTACACCGCGGTCGCCGTCTACTTCGATTCGCATGATTTGCCGCAGCTCGCCGGTCGCTTCTACAGCCAGGCCGCCGAGGAACGCGACCACGCGATGATGATGATCCAGTACCTGATCGACAACGACCTGCCGGTGACGGTGCCCGGCGTCGACGACGTCGTCACCGAGTTCGCGTCCGTCCGAGAACCCGTCGCCCTCGCCGTCGCGCAGGAGAAGACCGTGACCGAGCAGATCACGCGCCTCGCCCGCACGGCCCGGGACACCGGCGACTACCTCGGCGAGCAGTTCGTCCAGTGGTTCCTCAAGGAGCAGGTCGAGGAGGTCGCCAGCATGACGACGCTGCTCACCATCGTCGATCGCGCCGGTGACAACTACTTCAACATCGAGGACTTCGTGGCCCGCGAGATGAGTTCCGCGGTGACGGCGGACTCCACGGCGCCCCGGATCGCCGGCTCGGGCGCCTGACACCCCTTCGCTGCAATTGCCGACATCCCCGGCAATTGCAGCGAAACCGAACACCGGGACAGTCCGCCGAATTGAGGCAACACTAATTGAGGCAATACTAGGCTTAATTAGGTTCCGCTTGGGTGACAATTCGATCCACGCGCCTATATCGTGGCTCCATGAGTGCTGCAGACGATTCGCATCGGACGAAATTCCACGCACTTCTCCACGACCAGATCCGCAACGAATTCAATGCGTCGCATCAGTACCTCGCGACCGCTGTGTATTTCGACAATGCCGATCTTCCCCAGTTGGCCCGCCACTTCTACAAGCAGGGCAACGAGGAACGCAATCACGCGATGATGATCATCCAGTACTTCCTGGATCGGGACATCGCTGTCGAACTCACCGGGGTCGACCCCGCGCGGTGCAGTTTCGACGGCGCCCGGGAGCCCATCGCGCTCGCCCTCGCCCAGGAGAAGGCCGTCACCGAACAGATCGTGACCCTCGCGCGGACGGCCCGCGACGACGGCGACTATCTGGGCGAACAGTTCATGCAGTGGTTCCTCAAGGAGCAGGTCGAGGAGGTCGCGCGCATGACGACGCTGCTGACCATCGCCGATCGGGCCGGGTCCAACCTGTTCGATCTCGAGGACTTCGTGGCCCGGGAGATGCGCAGCGTCGACGACGCCTCGGGCGCCCCTCCGGCCGCCGGCGGCACCATCTAACTGTCGAAACAGCTGAAGGGTCCCTTCATGCGCTCTGAGCGCACGAAGGGACCCTTCAGCTGTTCGGAAACAACTCAGCGCAGGGTGACCTGACGGCTGCGCAGGCCGTCCCGCGCTCCGCGCTCCGCCACGGTGAGCGGCGCGTCGGTGGCCAGTGCCTCGGCGAGACGCTCGCCCAGTTCGGCGGTCGCAGCCGCCCACTCGTTGACGTGCTTCTCCGGATCGAGGTCGAAGACCGGGACCAGCAGGCCGTGCGTACGGAACGACCCGGCGAACCGCGAACCCTCACCGAGATGCAGCGCGCCGGCAGCGTGCACGCGAGCGAGGGCGAGCATCAGATCGTCCTCGTCCTCGGGGCGCACCCAGCGCAGGTGGGCCTTCTCGCCGGCGTCGACCCACCACGCGGCGACGACGCCGTCGGCCTCGAGACGCGCGGACGGCATGATCGCCTGGTTCGCCTGCACGACGGTGGCAGCGACGTCCGGGGTCGGCTCGACGCCCTCGGGGATCCACCAGTCGAAGGTCTGGTGGACGGTGATCTCGGGGAGCGTGTCGGCGACGAGGACATCGGCCAGGCGCGGGCCGCCGGCCTGCGGGTCGGCGAAGGCCAGCGACGTGCCGGGCTCGGCGGTCTGCGCCCACGTCACCGCGGCACCGAGGTCGGCACCCGGGTCGGCGGTGTGCGCCTGGACCTGCAGGCCCACGTAGCGGCCGGCGGTGCCGGCCTCGTCGCGCACCAGCGCGGCGACGGCACCGGGCAGGACGGTCGCCGCGGTCACCGGGGTGGCGGTGTCACGGACCGGGAGTTCGACGAGCGCGGACGGCACGAACTCGCGCAGCGCGACGAGATCGCATTCGACGGCAAGGCCCTCGAACGGGCGGGTCGGCGCGGCGACCTCCGCCTCGCGTTCGAGGCGGCGCTGCTCGAGCTTCTCGGCTCGGTTGCTGCCCGGCTTGGGACCACTGTTTCTCTTGCTCTTCTTACCCACGAGGCCAAAACCTACACGGACGCGACGGTTCGCTCAGCCGCCCAGCCAATTCTTGGTGCGTCCCGGATGGTTGGTGGCGACCCAGCTGACCCCGAGTTCCCGGCACAGCGCGACGTCCTGGTGATCGTCGACGGTCCAGCAGTAGGTGGCGCGGCCGGCGGCGGCCGCCTTGTCGACGATTTCGGGGTGCTCGCGCAGTGTCTTGATCGACGGCCCCACCGCGGTGGCCCCGACGGTGGTGGCGGCGCCGCCGCCGAGATAGCGCGACGCGTCGCCCAGCAGGACCGTCGGGAGAAGCGGAGCGGATCGGCGGATCCGCCACACCGCGCTCGCCGCGAACGACATCACCACGGCCCGCGAGTGGTCGGCGGATGCGGGGGCCGCCAGTCCGAACCGGGCCAGTTCCGCGAGCAGTTTGCTCTCGACCAGACCCCCGTAGCGGACAGGATGCTTGGTTTCGATGAACAGCTTGGTGGGCCGCGACGTCCAGTCGAGGACCAGCGTGATCAGGTCTGCCAGCGTCAACAGGCCGGCGGGCTCGTCGCCGTCGCCGTAGTCGAGTTCGCCGAGCGAGCTCAGTGTCATCTCGCTGACCACACCCGTGCCGGACGACGTCCGGTCGACCCGGCGGTCGTGGACGCACACCAGGTGGCCGTCGCGGGTGAGCCGCACGTCGCACTCGAGTCCGTCGGCGCCCTCGGCAAGGGCCAGTTCGTACGCGGCGAGGGTGTGCTCGGGGCGGGAGGCGGAGGCGCCGCGGTGTGCGACGACGAGTGGTCCACGGCGGTCGGGGCTCATCCGGCCATCGCCTCCTCGGGCCGCGGGACGTTGATCCAGCGGGTGACGGGGTGCGGCCGACCCAACAGGTCACGCCCGTCCAGCCGCCGGATCACGAGCAACGCCAGCAGCGCCGTCGCGACGCCGACGGCCGCGGTGACCGCGGCCAGCACGACACCGTCCGCGCGCGCCTGCAGCGAGTCCTGGTTGCGCCACACCACGTTTCCCACGACGAGGACGCCGCCGGTCACCCAGGCCGTCCACCAGAGGCGGATCGCGCGCCGCAGGCGGCGATCGTCGCCGGCGATCTCGCGGAGGTACACGGCGGGCATCGCCAGATTGAGGCCGGGCACGAGCACGCCGACGAGAATTTCACGCAGCGGGCGGGGATCGGTGAGGCCGCGGTCGGCGAAGACGCGGGCGCGTTCGACGTGCAGCCGGCAGGCGACCGCGACGGCCGCGGCGACCGCGACCAGCGGCCCGGACAGCTGCGTCGACCACACCATCGCGTCGGAGATCGCGAGGGTGAGCGGATCCACGAGCCGGACGCGGTTGAAGACGAGCAGCCCGTAACGGAAAGCCTCGGCGAGGGTCGCGAGGCCGAACACGAGGGCCGTGCAGGCGAGCAGGGTGGGCGCGAGGTCGGCGACGGCGTCGGTGCGGCGGGCCGGCGCCTCACGCTCGTCCGGCGGCGCATCCAGCAGGCCCCAGCGCGGGATCTGGCGGTACCGCGGGGTGGGGCCGGGGGACGTGCCAGTCCGGCGACGCACTTCGGGTGGGTACGGGCTGCGAGCCACCCAGCGGAAGTTGCGGCCGGCGACCGGCGCCGGTCGCCGCGTGTCGACGGGAGAGAGGAGGACGCCCTGGCAGCGCGGACACCACTGTGCGGGCGCACCGGCCACCGGCCACTGCGACGCGCACCGGGCGCACACCTGGACGACGGTCATCTAGAAGATCTTCGGTGTATTGGGATGGTCGTCCGACGTCAGCGGGAGCCCCGCGACCTGCCACGCCACCATGCCTCCGTCGACGTGATAGGCGTCGAAACCGACGGAGTTGAGGAACTCGACGGCGACGATCGAGCGGCCACCCTGCCGGCACACGACGTACACCTCGGCGTCGATGTCGATCTCGTCCATGCGGGCCGGGAGATCGACGACCGGGATGTGTTGCGCACCCGGCGCGTGGCCGAGTGACCATTCGTCGTCTTCACGCACGTCGAGCAGCACGACGGTCCCGTCGCGCTCCACCGGGAGGTCCGTCACGTGCACTGTCGGAACGTGTGGAGAGGTCACACCGTCGATTCTGGCACGACCCCCCGTCGCAGGAGGCGCGTCCGGCGTTACGCCACGGTCGGGTTCGTGACCGGACCGAGACTGTAGTGGAGATCACAGCACCGAAATGAGTATTCAAATGTGACCTGCACCACTTGCGCTGAGGAGTTATCCACAGTTTCCACAGGCTCATCCACAGTTCTGAACAACTTTCGCGGCGATCATCCACAGGTCAGCGCCATGCTGTGGGTGATTCGCTGACAACTGTGCACCGTGGGACTCGCGGCAATCCACAGCCTGTGTGGATTCACCCCCTCTGCGGACTGCCGCGAGCCGGCGCGGACCGGAACTCCCACCCGGGACGCGTGCCCACGTCCCGCCCCCGAGTTCCGGCCCGGCCTCCCCCCTCCGTCGGGACGCTCCCATCCCGACATCTGCTCTGACGCGGCGGCGGGCGAATCGGTTCCCTCGGCGTCCGACGCACGTCACACTCGCAGGTGCGGCACAGTGGACTGCATGGACCTGAGAATCTTCACCGAACCGCAGCAGGGCGCCACCTACGACGATCTTCTCGCGGTGGCGCAGGCCGCCGAACAGTGCGGGTACGACGCCTTCTTCCGGTCCGACCACTACCTCGCCATGAACGTCGAGGGCCTCCCCGGTCCGACCGACGCATGGATCACACTCGCCGGACTCGCGCGCGAGACGTCGACGATTCGCCTCGGCACGCTGGTGACGTCGGCGACGTTCCGCTACCCCGGTCCGCTCGCGATCTCGGTCGCCCAGGTGGACGCGATGAGCGGAGGACGGATCGAACTGGGCCTGGGCGCCGGTTGGTACGAGGAGGAGCACCGCGCGTACGGCATCCCGTTCCCGCCGCTCGGAGAGCGCTTCGACCGCCTCGAGGAGTCGCTCGCGATCATCACCGGACTGTGGCAGATGCCGGAGGGACAGACGTTCACTCACGAGGGCAAGCACTTCCCGATCACCGACTCGCCCGCCCTGCCCAAGCCGGTGCAGTCGCCGCGTCCGCCGATCGTGATGGGTGGGATGGGCAAGAAGCGCACGCCCGCAATGACGGCCCGCTACGCCGACGAGTTCAACCTGCCCTTCGTGTCGGTCGACGACACCGTCGCGCAGTTCGGGCGAGTCCGGGAGGCGTGCAAGGCGATCGACCGCGACCCCGATGCGCTCGTCTACTCCAACGCGCTGGTGCTGTGCTGCGGACGCAACGACGAGGAAATCGCCCGCCGCGCCGCGCGCATCGGCCGTGAGGTCGACGAGCTGCGCGAGAACGGGCTGGCCGGCACCCCGGCCGAACTCGTCGACAAGATCGGCCGCTACCGCGAGGCCGGATCGCAGCGCATCTACTTGCAGATGCTCGATCTGGCCGACCTCGACCACATCGAACTGGTCGCGTCGGAGGTCATGCCCCAGATCGGCTGATCCGACCGACGAACAACCGACCGACAACTTCACCAATCGGGCACAGCAACGGCCGCAAGGCTTTTGCGTCACCGAAGCACCACACGAGGTGCGCATCCGGATCCGTCGGGTGCGCACCTCGCCGTTTCCCCGCCCCCCGGAACAAAGTGTTCCGTTGAACGGGAGGGCTATCTGTGATCTCGTCCGCGCCATCTGTAATGGGACGTCATTCGTGTGACTCGGACCACATTTTGCAGAAAGGCGTTACATGTCAGGAACTCTCGGCACCGCGGCCACCAACCCGCGCGCCGCATCCGGAAGCGGCTGGACCCCGCGGCTCGCCCTGTCCCTGGTCTCGATCGCGCTCGTCCTCGAAATCGTCTCGCTCAGTTCGACGATGGCCGCGGTCGCCATGATGCCCATCGGTGAACACTTCGAGACCGATCAGGTCGCCTGGGTGACGACGGCCTACCTGCTCGCCGCCGCAGTGGCCTGCCCGCTGGCCGGCAAGCTCGCCGACATCCACGGCAAGCGCAAGGTGTTCCTGATCGCCATGGCCATTGCCGCCGTCGGCGCGCTGATGTCCGCGGTCGCTCCCAGCTTCCTGGTCCTCGTGATCGGCCGTGGCCTGTTCGGCGTGCTCATCGCCTGCATGTTCCTGGGCTTCTCGCTGATGCGAGACGTCTTTCCGCCCAAGACCCTTGCGCTCGCGGTGAGCATCGCGGCCGGCGGCATGGGACTGATGACGATTCCGTCGCCGTTCATCACTGGCCTGCTCGTCGATGCGTGGGGATTCCGCTCGCTGTTCTGGTTCCTGCTGATCGCCCTCGCGGTGCTCGCCCCGCTGGTCATGCTGACCACCCCCGAGTCGCCCGTCCGCAACAACGCGCGCCTGGACTACCTCGGTGGCGCCCTGCTCGGCGGTGGCCTCGCCACGATCCTGGCCGGCATCAGCTTCGGCCCGTCGTGGGGTTGGACCGACGGCGGCACGCTGCTGATGCTCCTCGGCGGCCTCGCGCTCATCGCGATCTGGGTGCCGATCGCACTGCGTACCACCGACCCGATCGTGGATCTGCGCTTCTTCCGTCACGGCCCGATGCTGCGCATCTGCCTCTCCGCAGGATTCGCGTACGGCACCATCTCCCTGTACGCGACACTCGTCCCGATCATGTGCATGACGCCGTCCGTGCTCGGCCTGGGCTACGGCTTCGGTGTCGACGCGAAGGGTGTCGGTCTGCTCCAGATCCCGATGGGCCTGGGCAGCGTCATCGCCGGCATCGTCGTCGGCCGAATCCTGCGCAGGACCTTCCCCACCCTCACCCTTGCGGGCGGTGCGGGTCTGCTGTTGCTCGGCTCCGTGTTCACGGCGTTCTGGCACGTCGGCAAGGTCGAGGTCCTCTTCGGCATCCTGCTGTTCGGCCTCGGTATGGGCGCCACCACGGCGTCGATCCCGAACCTCACCATCGCCTCGGTGCCGCCGTCGGTCCAGGCGTCGATGTCGAGCATGGTCCAGGCGTCGCAGACGCTGATCGCCTCGATCATGCCGGTCATCGCGTTCGCGGTGCTGAACTCCAACGTCGCCACCGCGGTCGACGGGTACGGCTTCTACACGGACGGCAGTATGAGCGTCGCCTACCTGATCTCGGCCGCGTCGTCGCTGGTCGCGATCGTCATCGTGCTGACCCTGCACCGCCGTCGCAAGCAGATCACCGAGCAGGTCGCGGCCCAGACGGCCGCCGAGGTCCCCACCAGGGAACCGGTCGTGGCCGCCTGATCAGCGCCCGCACGGGACCGGCGCCGACTCCCTCGGCGCCGGTTCCACGGATCAGGAAACCCCGGCTCAGGCTCCCAGTCCCACAGGACAACTCACGCCGGTCGCGTGGACGGGGCAGTAACCGCCGGGATTCTTGGCGAGGTACTGCTGGTGGTAGTCCTCGGCGTAGTAGAAGGTGTCGAGCGGGGCGATCTCGGTGGTGATCTCGCCGTAGCCGGCGGCCGCGAGCCGCTTGCCGAACGCTTCCGCCGTGGCTCGCGCGGTCTCGGCCTGTTCGTCCGATTCGGTGTAGATCACCGACCGGTACTGGGTGCCGCGGTCGTTGCCCTGACGCATGCCCTGAGTGGGGTCGTGGTTCTCCCAGAACTGCTTGAGGATGCCCTCGTACGAGATCTTCGCCGGGTCGAACACGACCAGCACCACCTCGGAGTGTCCGGTACGGCCCGAGCACACCTCCTCGTAGGTGGGATTCGGTGTGAAGCCACCCGCATAACCGACGGCGGTCGAATACACGCCGTCCAATTCCCAGAATTCCTTCTCCGCACCCCAGAAACAACCCATGCCGACGACGGCGGTCTGCATGCCGTCGGGGAACGGCGGCCGCAACGGGTGCCCGTTGACGTAGTGGGCATCGGGAACGGGCATCACGGCGTCACGACCGGGAAGCGCCTGATCCTGGGTGACCATCACGGATTTCGTACCGGCAGGGGCGAAGAGGTCATCGAACCAAGACATAATCCGATGCTACGCGCGGTCGCGGTTCGCCACCGGATCGTCAGCGGGCTCCGTGGGCCCGGCCGGCTCGGTCCGCCCGGTCGGCTCGGTCGGCTGGGTCGAGGTGGTGGCGCCACGTCTGGTGCGCTCGGTCAACCACCGGGCGGCCGGTACCTCGACCCACCGGTACAGGGCCTCCGACACCAGAGCCGTGACCACCAGGAAGGCGACCACCGCCCCCGTCCGGCCCAGTGGACCGACGGCGTTCTCGTACACCCGGTACAGGATCAGCGTGTGCACGAGGTAGATCGCGTAGCTGCGGGTCGCGGTCCAGCGGACGACCGTCCAGCGTGTCGGGCTGCCGCGCCACCGTCCGAGTGCCACCACCAGCACGGTCACCGCGGTGATCGTCCACAGGTAGCGGTCGCCGGCCCAGTAGACCCGGATGTCGGTGGCGAGGCGCACCACCTCGATCTGCGCGAGGACGCCGACGACGATCCAGCGCCACGTCGTCAGCCGCGCCCACCACATGTACATCAGCTGCCCGAGGAAGACGGCCGGCAGCGTGGCTGCGACCTTCGACAGCATCGGCACGGTGTACGGGTGCGGCGCGTAGAGGTTGTAGAGCAGCACCAGCGCGCACGCAGCGGCGCCGACGAGCGGGACGGCGACCGGCCGCGTCCGCAGCACGGGGCGCATCGCGACGCAGTACACGTAGAACAGCACCTGCACGACCAGCGTCCAGGTGACCCCGAGCACCGCGACCTCGGGTTTGAGGAAGAAGCCGCCGAGCACGAAACTGAGCGCGGCTTCGACGTTCGAGACCCCCTGCTGCCCACTGAACATCCCGTTGATACCGAAGCGGACCAGCAGGATCGCGGCCGCGATCGCGACCCAGAACGCGGGGAGCAGTCGGCCGATCCGGTCGAGCAGAAATCGGCCGGGTGCGTGCCGGATCGCGGATCTGGTGATCACCGCGCCCGTCAACACCATGAAGATCGCAACGCCGACGAACGACAGATGTTGATTGAGACCGAGTCCCTCGACGAACACCGCGTAGACGCCGTCGATCAACCACCAGCCGTCACCGAGGTCGTCGATCAGATAAAAGGAGATGTGCGAATAGATCACGGCGAGCACCGCGATGGCGCGCAGGAGATTTGCCCCGGTCAGTTCGACACGTGGCGCCCTCTCGACACCCGGGGATGAAGCGGGCGTCACGGAAGGCACCGCTCGATATTAGTGTTCCGTTCACTTCGCGTTCCAATTTCGGGCGCCGACCGTAATGTCCGACACACGCGAAATCGACCAAATTGAGGGTGGCCGAACTTTTTTGTGAGGGCCTTCCCACCTGAGCGGTCTGGTTGCGCAGGGTGTACCAATGAGATTGGGTTATCCCCGAGCACGATTCACGAATACACACGTCAGGGCACCACGCCCGCAAAGAAGGGATTCTCGTGTCTGTCTACACGCTGCCCGATCTGCCGTACGACTACGCCGCTCTCGAGCCCCACATCTCCGGCAAGATCATGGAGCTCCACCACGACAAGCACCACGCCGCCTACGTCGCCGGCGCCAACACCGCCCTCGACAAGCTCGCCGAGCTCCGTGAGGCCGACGCCCTCGCCCCCGTGGTCAACCTGCACGAGAAGAACCTCGCCTTCCACCTCGGCGGCCACACCAACCACTCCGTGTTCTGGAACAACCTTTCCCCCGAAGGCGGCGACAAGCCCGAAGGCGAACTCGCAGCCGCCATCGACGACCAGTTCGGCAGCTTCGACGCCTTCCGCAGCCACTTCTCCGCCAACGCCAACGCCATCCAGGGCTCCGGCTGGTCCATCCTCGCCTGGGACTCCATCGGCCAGCGCCTGATCATCGTCCAGCTCTACGACCAGCAGGGCAACATCAGCATCGGCCTGACCCCCCTGCTCATGCTCGACATGTGGGAACACGCCTTCTACCTCGACTACCAGAACGTCAAGGGCGACTACGTCAACGCCTTCTGGAACATCGTCAACTGGGCCGACGTCGCCGACCGCTTCACCAAGGCACGCACCCAGACCACCGGACTCATCGTCCCCGCCTGATCCGACGCGCGTCAGCGCTCCGGAACATCCGACGGCGCCGCTCCCCTCTCGGGGGTGCGGCGCCGTCGCGCATTCCCGCCCCACCCCTCCCCTCCCCTCCCCGCGCCTCGCCCCCTCCGCGTTTTGCGCACTTATCGCGCGTTTTCGGGGTCCGGGAGCGCGACAAGTGCGCAAAACGCGGGAGCTGAGGGGGTCATCCGACGATGACCTCGTGGTCGGCGAGGGCGTCGGTGCGGGCCTGCAGGCGCGTGCGCAGCGTCTCGACCTGCTCGGCCAGGGCGTCGGCGGTGAGCGAGTCGCTGGTGGGGACGGAGTCGGCGATCTCGTCGAGGATCTCGATCGCCCGGCCGCTCGCGAACAGCTGCTCGTACAACTCCCTGTAGGCGTTCTCGTAGATGCCGGTGAACGCGCCGGACGCGAGGAACCGCTCCTTCAAGGCATTTCCGCTACGCATCCCCCCGCCGCCCATCGCCGGCGCCCCCTGCCGACCCGGACCTCCCTGCTGAACCGGTGCGCCCTGCTCCTGCCGCTGTCCACCCATCCTCGGTCCGCGCTGCTGCGGCTCACCGGCGGTGTCTGCGGTCGGAACCTCGGTGGTCGCGGCACCGGGGGGTCCCCCCATGCCTCCCATGCCGATCGAATCATGGGGTCCGGCAGTGGAGTTCGACGACAGCGCGAGGTTGAGATCCCACGAGACCACCGTGAGCTTCTTCGTTCCGAGGTCGTACCAGAGGTAGTAGTTGCGTCCGGGCCCAGCCATGTCGTCGCTGTTGACCAGGAGGTTCTGCGTCGCGACGTAGCGGGCGAACGACTCGACGTCGACGTGATCGGACAGGTGTGCGGCGAACTCGTCGTCACTCGCGCCGTCCATCCACTTCAGGAAGCTGATGATCGGTTGCAGGTCCTGGGAGCCTTGACCGTTCACCTGCGTGAACTGGTCGGCGTACGTCGTCTGGTCGTCGCCCTGATACGTGAACGACGAGTTGGCGTCGGCCTTGTAGAGCACGCCGGGGTCGTCGAACAGTGAGTTGGCGTAGCCGTCGTCGGGATGCTCGAGCAGCAGACGTGTCTGCGTCGCACCGCCGTTCACCGAGTAGGTCGCGTAGCTGTAGCGTTGCGTCGCCTGCCCGGACTCCGCCGTGAGCGACAGCGCGGTGGCCTCGTTCAGCACCGGCGATCCGGGACGCACCGACAGTTCGGTCATCCCCTGGTACGCCCGGCCCTCGACGAACTTGTCGAACCGGATCAGCAACGGCAGCGAGGTCGGGTCGTCCACGGACAACGACACCATGCCGCCCGGGCCGCCACCGCCCGGTGGGGCGAACCCCTCCGGGATCTCCATCCCCTCGGGAAGTCCCATTCCGTCCGGAAGTTCCATTCCTTCCGGAAGCTCCATCCCCTCGGGCAGTTCCGGCATCTGCATGCCACCGGGTCCCTCCGTCCCGCCGCGCAGCCCCATCAGCGTGGAGTTGCCCTTCAGCCGCACCCCGACGTCGGTGATCAGCGTGCCGTCGACGGTGACGTCGGCGGTGATCCACTCCTTCTCGCCCTCGTCCTGGTAGGCCGCGATCATCCGGTCGTAATCCGATTGCGAGAAATCGAGATTCACCGTGTGGTCCTGCTCGGCATCGAAGAAGTCGACGGTTCCTGCGATGTTCTCGGTGATGTCCGATGCGATGACGCTCGCGTTGCCGGTGATGTAGGGACGCACGCGCGTCGACCCGAATACCGTTGCGGCGACGAGGACGAACGCACAGAACACGGCGACGAGCGGCCAGTGCTGCCGAAGCGACACCGGAATGCGGTGCCGCAGTCGCCGCGGCGGGCCCCCGGAACCGTTATCGGTCGTCATCAGATATCGGTCTGGTCGTACCCGGTCAGGACCGTCACGCGTTGACCGGTGTTGACCTCGCTGAGCGCGGCGATCAACTCGGCCGGCTTCTTCCCGGGCTTCAGCTGCGCGGTGTAGTACAGCTCGGTGAGCGCGCCGGCGCGAACGGATTCGGTGCTGACGAGTTCGAACTCCTTGGTGAACTGGACCAGGATGTCCTCGACCACCGCGGTGTAGCCGGGCTCCGGCGGCACCTGCACCTTGACGACCTGACGCTGGACGTCGAGCTTGAACCAGTTGAACCGGCTCATCAGCACCAGCACGAGGCAGATCGCGACGGTCGCGGCGATCGCGAGGACGTAGAACCGTGTACCCGTGGTCATGCCGATCGCCATTACCAGGAAGATGAACCCGACGTCACGAGTTTCCTTGATGGCGTTGCGGAATCGCACCACGGAGAGCGCACCGACGAGCGCGAAGGCTCGCGCGATGTTGGAACCGACCACCAGCATGATGAGGCTGATGACCATGCCCACGAGCACGAGGGTCTGCACGTAGGACTGACTGTAGGAGACGTTCTTGTGGGTCAGCCGGTAGACCCAGCCGATGATCGCGGAGAGCACGAACGCCAACGACAACGACACGATGATGTCGAACGTGGAGAACGTACCGCTGAGGTCTTGGAGGTCGAAGTTCATCATGCTCCTGTCGGGGCGAACCGAGTGTCGAACACGTCGGCCGGTGCGGTGGTGAGGTTTTCGGGGAGTCCGTGCAGGCGCGACCGTGGCGCCAGGCCGAAGGCCTCCACGCTCTGGCAGTACTTGGAGACGCGCACCACCGACATGTCCAGTCGTGCCGTGAGGTCGGTGACCCAGTACGGCACACGCTCGTTGGCCTTGATCTCGACGATGCACAGGTGCGGCGGAATGATGAAGCGGTTCTCGGACGTCGACGCGAAGTGGAAGTCCCGGTCGCGGCCGTGTACCCGGTGGTCGATCGTCACGCGCAGGCCCAGGTCCGCCTCGGTGCCGACGAAGGCTTCGCGCAGGTATCCGGTGGTGACGGTCGGCACCAGGTCGAGATTGCCGAGGAGAGTCGACACCTCGCCGACGAAGGCCCGCTGCCGGTCGTCGTGCTCGATCGACCGACGCTCGTCGCACAGTTGTCGTGCCTGCGCGTACGGCAGTTGGATTCTGCGCTTCTGCGTCACGCGGTTGACCCGCTGTTTGATCTCGACGTACACCGGCGTCGCGTCGGTCGCCTCGGACGGCCGGCCGTAGAGCCGGACACGCAGCTTGCGCCGGAAGCGGAGCCCCTCGATCTTCTCCCAGTAGAACCGCAGGTTCCGGGTGTCGTAGTAGAGGCTCGTGACGGGATACCCGCCCACGGGGCTGAACTCGTCGGCCGCCATATGGGCGGCGAGCGCCTCCCGCAACCGCGGCACGTCGCGTTCCTCCGCCAGATACTTGATCTCGTAGCGGTTGAACGCGTGCAGTGAGCTGGCGGTCTGCAGGTAGCCGGAGGGCGCGGCGAGTCCGCGCGAACCGGGTGATGACATGGTCGGTGCAGCCTTTCTCTCGGGGGCGGCACCAGTTCATCGGGTGAACCTCGAGTGGACCTGCGGTGAACCTGGGAGGTTGCTCCGTCTCGCCGAGCAAGCGTTCAGTACGTAGTCTGGCCACTATGACGGACCTCACACTCGACACCCTCGCCACCGGTCTGGCGTTCCCCGAATGCCCTCGGTGGCGGGACGGCCGCCTGTGGTTCTCCGACATCTACCGCGGTGTGGTCCTGCGGCTGGATCCCACCACCGGGGACGTCGAGCATGTCGTCGAGGTGCCGGGTCAGCCCGCAGGCCTGGGGTTTCTGCCCGACGGCGATCTCCTGGTCGCGTCGGTGGAGCAACGCAGGATCTATCGTCTCGGTTCCGACGGCACGCTCCGGCCGCACGCGAACCTGAGCGGCATCGCCACCTGGCACCTCAACGACATGACGGTGGACCGGCACGGCCGGACGTACATCGGTAACTACGGCGATGCCAGCGCACCCCCGGAACCGCCGTTCCCGGCCGACCTGGCGATGGTCGAGGCCGACGGTACCGCGCACATCGTGGCGACGGAGATGATGTTCGCGAACGGCATGGCGATCACCCCGGACGGCTCGACACTCATCGTTGCCGAGACCCGCGCGACACCGGCACGCCTGTCCGCGTTCACGATCGAGGCCGACGGCAGCCTGGTGAACCGCCGCGCACTCGTCGAGTTCGACGATCCCCGGGTCATGCCCGACGGGATCGCGCTCGATGCCGAGGGGGCCGTCTGGGTGGCGTCGCCGTTCAGCGAAGAGGTCATCCGCGTCGGCGCGGACGGCGCGATTCTCGATCGTGTCTCCGTGCCGCACCCGTACGCGGTGGCGCTCGGCGGCGCCGACGGCCGCGATCTGTTCGTCTGCACCGCAGACACCTGGGTCCCCGAGGAGGCCCTGCGGCTCGGCGGCGGCGCGATCCGGCGCATGCGGGTCGCGGTGCCCGGCGCGGGCCTCTGACGCCGGGCTGGCACTCGAGACCCCTTGTGTGCCAGCACTACCGCGGCGCATGCTCGTAGTACCCAACGAGGTGTGAACGACGCGCGCCGGGCGGGCCCGACATCGGGTTCGCCCGGCGCTCCCGTCGTCGACGGGTACCGCGCGGGAAGAATCGAGGCCGAGATGAACGAGAACGACTTCGTCGGAATCGCGCCGTTCCACGCCTCGGGAGACCTGCGCGGCTTCGTCATCTCCGGACGTTGGCCGGACACCACGCGGGAGTGGGCGCAGTTGCTGGCACTCGCGGTGCGGATCGCGTCGCTGCCGGGACTGTTGCCCACGTCCACCGTGTTCGGAGCCCGGGAAGAGGTCCCGGACGATCCGGCACCGGGAACGGTCGGTTTGATCATCGCGGAGGGTCCCGTCCTCGGCGACTCCGCGGTGTCGCCGGGTCGCTTCGTTGAACACCAGCCCCCGGCCCTGATGATGTTGCATCCGCCGGCCGAGACGGTCCCGTCGCTGCCGGAGTGCACGGGCGCCGCGTCGGGTTGCCTGTTGCTGCCGGGACTGCCGCATCTCGGGCTCGAGCATCGCGCCGCATGGGTCGAGGCGGAGGCGGACGGCACTGTCACATCGATGATTTCGCGCGTGGGAATCGACCCGATCAGCGATCCCGACACCGCAGTTCTGGCAATGCTGCTCGCGGCGTGACCGGCACCGAAAGAGAAAAGTTCGGTATTCCAAACTTATTGCAGCCTTTGCACTTTCACCAATCCACGGTTATCGTTGCGTCAGCGAAGGGGAGTAGCCCCCAATCGCTGGGTCGACATACTGGCCGGCACGACCAAGTGCCCGCCCGGCTCAGCGGACCGGTCTCCGTACCGGTGGGCGAGACCTTCGGCCCGCGAGCGCGCCGCGTTCGGGGCCGGAGGAAGGTTTCCCGACATCCTCCGAGAACGAGAAGTCCGGAGGAGGTTCCACATGCTGGCCGCGATGCTGCTGAGTTTCGGCGTCATCTTCGTAGCGGAACTGGGCGACAAGTCCCAGCTCATGGCAATGACATTCGCCCTGCGTTACCGCTGGTGGGTGGTGATCGCGGGCATCACCGTCGCCACCACCGTCGTGCACCTGGTCTCGGTCGGCGTCGGCCACTTCCTCGGGGCGGCACTGCCCACCACGGCGATCTCGATCGTCGGCGGCATCGCGTTCGTGATCTTCGGTCTGTGGACCCTGCGCGGCGACAGCCTCTCCGACGACGAGGAGAGCAAGGCCGGCAAGGTCACCGGCTCGGCCTTCCTGGCGGTCGCGTCGGCGTTCTTCCTCGCCGAACTCGGCGACAAGACGATGCTGGCCACCGTCACGCTCGCAGCCGACAACGACTGGGTGGGCGTCTGGATCGGCTCCACAGTCGGCATGGTGGCGGCCGACGCCCTCGCGATCGTCGTCGGCGCGGTTCTCGGCAAGCACCTGCCCGAGGCGGTCGTCCGGATCGGCGCGGCGGTCCTGTTCTTCGCCTTCGGCGCGTGGCTCGTCCTCGAGGGACTCTTCCCCGAGAGCCCGGCCGGCCCGATCACCGCCGGTGCGGTGGTGGCGGTCGCCGCTGTGGGCGCCGGCGTTCGACGCCTGACCAAGGGCCGTCCCGCACTCGAAGAGTCCGCCGATCAGCCCGACCGGTCGCGCACTTCCTAGACTGACGGCATGGATCAGACGCAGCCCGAACTGCTCGCGCCCCTCGGTGATCTCACCGCGTTCGCCGGACGCTGGGTGGGGGGCGGTTCCGGCCACTACCCCACGATCGACGACTTCGCGTACGACGAGGAGATCGAACTCGCGCCGAGCGGCAAGCCGTTCCTGTTCTACCGGTCCCGCACCCGCAAGCCCGGCGGCGGCATGCCGATGCACACCGAGACCGGCTACCTGCGGCGGGCCGGCGATGGCGTCGAACTCCTGGTGGCGCAGCCCACCGGTTTCGTGGAGATCCACCGTGCCACCCTGTCCGACGGGGTTCTCGACTTCGTCTCGCACGCGCTCGACGCCTCCCCGGACGCCAAGCCGGTCCACGAGATCCGGCGCCGCTTCGAGCTTCTCGAGGGCGGGACGGTGCTCGCGTACGACATGTGGATGACATTCGACGCGGTGCCGATGACTCATCACCTGCGCGCGGAACTGCGCCGGGCGGACTGAGGATTCAGAAGTTCCAGTCCACGTCCTCGGTGGGTTTCTGCTTCCCGATGACGTATGCGCTGCCGGAGCCGGAGAAGAAGTCGTGGTTCTCTCCGGCCCCGGGATCGAGGGCCGACAGGATCGCCGGATTCACCTGGCACTCGGACACTGGGAACATGGGCTCGTATCCGAGATTGGCGAGCGCCTTGTTCGCGTTGAACCGCATGTAGGACAGCACCTCTGCCGTCCATCCCACCTCGTCGTACAGATCGGCGGCGTACGCGACCTCGTTGGCATAGAGCGTCTCCAACAAGTCGTAGGTGTAGCGCCGATGCGCGTCGCGCGCGCTCGCGTCGAGCCGTTCGAGCGCTTTGCGGCACTTGTATCCGATGTAGTACCCGTGTACTGCCTCGTCGCGGATGATCAACCGGATCAGGTCGGCGGTGTTGGTGAGTTCGCCGTGGCTTGCCCAGTACATCGGCAGGTAGAAGCCGCTGTAGAACAGGAACGATTCGAGCATCACCGACGCCGCCTTGCGGGCGAGGGCGTCGTCGCCGCGGTAGTAGTCGACGACGATCTGCGCCTTGCGCTGCAGGTGCGGGTTGCGCTCCGACCACTCGAACGCCGCATCGATCTGTCGAGTGGAGCACAGCGTCGAGAAGATCGAGCTGTAGCTCTTGGCGTGCACCGACTCCATGAAGGCCATGTTCGTCAGGACGGCCTCCTCGTGTGGGGTGACGGCATCGGCGATCATCGCGACGGCTCCGACGGTGGCCTGCGCGGTGTCGAGCAACGTCAACCCGGTGAACACCCGGATGGTCATCTCTCGCTCGGTGTCGGTCAGCGTCGCCCACGAGGCCAGGTCGTTGGACAGCGGAATCTTCTCGGGCAGCCAGAAATTGCCGGTGAGTCGGTCCCACACCTCGGCGTCCTTGGGGTCGGGCACCCGGTTCCAGTTGATCGCGTGAACCCGATCGACCAGGCGGTCACTCACCGCCGATCGCCTCCCGTAGGTCGAACGCGCGTCCGGCGCGCGCCGCCTCGAACCTGCGTCCCACATCCGACCAGTCGACGAGCGACCACAGCCGATCGATGTAGTCGGCCTTCACGTTCCGGTACTGCAGGTAGAAGGCGTGCTCCCACGCGTCGAAGACGAGCAGCGGTGTGCTGGTGATCGCGAAGTTCGTGTGGTGGTCGTGCAACTGGTGCACCACGAGTCGGGCGCCCACCGGATCCCAGGCCAGCACGCCCCAGCCCGATCCCTGCACCGTGGCCGTCGCCGCAGACATCTCTGCACGAAAACCCTCGAAGCTCCCGAAGAACTCGTCGATCGCGGCCGCCAGTTCGCCGTCGGGCCGGTCGCCACCCGTCGGCGACAGATTGCGCCAGAAGATCGAGTGCAGCGCGTGGCCGGACAGGTTGAAGGCGAGGGCACGCTCGAGTCCCGCGAGCGCCGAGTGGTCGCCACACGCGCGTGCCTCCTGGAGTTGTTCCACTGCGGTGTTCGCGCCCCTCACGTATGCAGCGTGGTGTGCGCCGTGATGCAACTCCATCACCTCGCCGGAGATCGCGGGTGCGAGCGCCCCGTAGTCGTAGGCCAGGTCGGGAAGAACGTAATCGGGCATCTCTGGTCACCTTTCGTCGATGAATTGCCGTCAGACTAGCTCGAGTTCGGTCAGACGAACATTTCAGTTCTATTCAACGAACTTCCTGCCTGGTGGAACATGCGGTCACCAGAATCACTCAATCGCTTGATTGAACTCGGGAGTGACCGTAGGCTCACGATCCAGTATCGGAATTCGAACTGTTACCGAGATCGGTTCGCGCTCAAGGCTTCTTGCTCTTCGCCAACGAAACCGCACGGAGGATGGGACCAGAATGGACACGCTCGACTACGCCGACACCACCCGCGGCCCTTCCGCGACCGACAAGCTGCACTTCCACGAGGCGGGCGAGGGGCACCCGCTCGTGCTGCTGCACGGTTCCGGTCCGGGCGTGTCCGGCTGGTCGAACTTCTCGAAGAACCTGCCGGTCTTCGCGCGCGACTTCCGCACCATCGTCGTCGACATGCCGGGGTTCGGCGCGAGCCCCGACATGGAGTACGACCGGCCGTACCCCGAGGTCGCCGCCGAAACCATCGTCACACTGCTCGACGATCTCGGCATCGAGAAGGCGCACCTGCTGGGCAATTCGATGGGCGGCTGGGTTGCACTCGAGACCGCCGCACTGGCCCCGGACCGGGTGGACCGGATGGCTCTGATGGGCCCCGGCGGCCTGTACGCGCCGCTGCTCGGTCCGATGATGAGCGAGGGGGCGCGGCGCCTCAACGCCTTCCTGGTGGATCCCACGCGCGAAGCCCTCGAGGCGTGGGTCGACTCGATGGTCTACGACCCGGCCACCATCACCCCGCAGCTTCTCGACGAGCGCTGGGCCAACGCCACCGCACCGCGGGCGATCGAGCGCATGCGCGCGGTGATGGCGTCGCTCGGGCTGCCCGGCAAGGCGCCGCTGTGGGCGCGCACCGACGAGATCCCGCACAAGACGCTCGTCACCTGGGGCCGCGACGACCGCATGCTGCCACCGGACGGGGCCCTGTTCGCGTTGCGCCGGATGCCCAAGGCGGACCTGCACATCCTCGGCGAGTGCGGGCACTGGGCACAGGTCGAGCGCAAGCACGACTTCGAGTCCCTCGTCACGGAATTCCTGACCCGCTAGTCCCCGCTCCACGCTGACGAAAGGTGCTCCTCACCATGCAGTTTCAGCACGAAGCCATCGATTCTGTCCGCGCCGCCGGCGACCGGATGCGCGACCTGGAATCCGAGTGCGTCGAGCAGCGCAAGCTCGCCGACGACTCCGCCAAGATCCTCCGCGACGCGGGTGTCATGCGGCTCCTGCAGCCCAGGCGCTACGGCGGTTTCGAGGCCGACCCCGGCGTATTCAACGCCGCGATGTACGAGATCGCCCGGCTGTCGAGTTCGGCGGGCTGGGTGACCGGCGTCGTAGGCGTCCACTCGTGGCACCTGGGTCTGTACCCGGATCGGGCGCAGCACGACGTGTGGGGCGAGAACCCCGACACGTGGATCAGTTCGTCGTACAGCCCAGCCGGCACCGCCCGGATCGTGCCCGGCGGTTACGAACTGACCGGGCGCTGGGGTTTCTCGTCGGGCAGCAATCACTGTGACTGGGTGTTCGTCGGTGCGATGGTCACCGACGCGGACGGGCGCCGCACCGGACAGCAGGTGCACCTGCTGCTCCCCCGCGCCGACTACACGATCGACGACGTCTGGTTCACGTCCGGGCTCGCGGGCACCGGCAGCAACGACATCGTGGTCGACGGGGCCTTCGTGCCCGACCATCGTGTACTCGACGTCGCGGACCTGTACGCCCAGCGCTACCCCGGCAACGAGGTGAACACCGCGGGCCTGTTCCGGATCCCGTGGTACACGCTGTTCGTCAACGCCGTCGTGATGCCACTGGTGGGTATGTCGCGTCGGGTGCTCGACGAGGCCGTGGGAATCCACCAGTCCCGCTTGGCCGTCGACGCGTCGAAGCTCCCCCACCCGGCCTCCCTCACCCGCCTCGCCGAGGCCGACTTCGAGGTCGACACCGCGTACCGGATCCTGCAGGCGAACCTCGCCGACGCCTACGCCGCCGTCGAACGCGGCGACCAGGTGCCGATGGAGGTCCGTCAGCACACCAGACGGGACCACATCGCCGCTGTCCGGCTTGCTGTCTCGGCCGCCGACAAGGCCTACCAGGTCGGTGGCCCCCGCTCGATCTCCACGGCGAGCGCGCTGCAGGCGGTGTGGCGCGACGTCCACGCCGGTCAGCACCACGCCGTCAATCTGCCCGACCGGTCCGATCACGAGTACGGCGAATACCTGCTCACCGGAAACCCCGGCACCCTCTACTGATCCGAGGAGTACGCAATGCCTGTTCTCTCGCTGGGATACCTGCGCCTGAACGTCGAATCGGCGGCGCGATGGAAGCCCTTTGCGGCCGACTTCCTGGGCATGATGCCCGTGGACGGCCCGCTGCCGGGCTCGCAGCACTACCGCATGGACGACTACCCGCCACGGCTGGTGGTCACCGAGTCCGCGACGCCCGGTCTGGAGGCGGTCGGATTCGAAGTCCTCGACCGTGGCGATCTGCGGGAACTGGTGGCCCGCGTCGAGGCGGCCGGGATCGAGACCCGGGCCGGCACCGCGGAGGAGTGCGCGCTGCGGCAGGTCTCGGGGTTCGCCGGGTTCGACGACCCCTCGGGCAACCGGGTGGAGTTGTTCTACGGACCGGTGCTCAGTCATCGTCCGGTCGAACTCCCGCACGTGTCCGGCTTCGTCACCGGCGATCAGGGCATGGGCCACGTCATCCTGAACGTGGTGGACACCGAGAAGGCGTACGAGTTCTACGTGGACGTACTGGGATTCGCCGAGCGCAACTCGCTCGAGCTCCCCGGGGGAACCAGTTACTTCCTGGGCTGCAACGCGCGCCAGCACACGCTCGGACTCAATCCGGCCCAGGGGCCGGCCCTGCTGCACCTCATGGTGGAGACGGCGGACATCGACGACGTCGGCAAGGCACTCGACCGCGTCGACGGGCTCGGCATCCCCATGATGCAGTCGCTGGGCAAGCACACCAACGACCGCATGCTGTCGTTCTACGTCTACTCCCCCGACGGTCATGCCACCGAGATCGGCTGGGGTGGCGAGCAGATCGAGGGCCCGGCACCGACCTATCGGATCACCGAGGGAGCGGTGTGGGGGCACAAGTACACGCCCGCACCGGCCAGTGCGAAGGGGCTCCCGCTCTGAGGCAGCCACCGAGCAAGCGCTTCGTCGATCAATCGTCCAGTTCGCCGCTGCTAGCCTTCGGTGATACTCGGTCGAACCGAATACCTGGACAATGAGGAGTACGTGTGGCGTCAGCGGGTCGACGCGAAGTCATCCTGACAGAATCGGCGCGGTTGTTCTCCGACCGCGGCATCGCGGCCACGACGATCCGGGAGATCGGTGAGGCCGTGGGCCTGAACTCGGGCACGCTGTACCACTACTTCAAGTCCAAGGACGCGATCGTCTCGGAGATCCTGGTCAGCTTTCTGACGGACCTCGTGGAGCGGTACCGCGCGGTCGTCGCCCGACCGGAGAGCGCGCGGGCCCGTCTCGTCGGCATCGTCCGCGCCTCGCTCGAGATCGCCGACATGCACCCGTACGCGACGGAGATCTACCAGAACGACTTCGCGAACCTCGGGTCCCTGCCCGGCTACCCGGAGATCGCCGACGCGGTCCAGGCGTCGCACGATGCGTGGTACAGCGTGGTCGAGGACGGCGTCCGGGACGGCGAATTCAATTCGGGTATAGACATCTTCGAGTTCCAGCGAATGATGCGCGAGTGCGTGTTCATGTCGGTGCGCTGGCACCGCAAGACGCTCGGCCAGGACATCGACACGCTCACCGAGACGCTCACGACGGTGTTCCTCAACGGCTTCGTCCCGCCGCCGTCGGGGGCGGCGGCCCCGCCGCCCCCGCCCAAGCGGAAGCGAGTTCCCGAACGGTCCGTCGCCTCGGATCCGACGCCGTCCGAGAAGGCAGGGGACGACGTCCAGGACATCCGGTCCGAACTGGACTCGCTGCGCACCGAGATGCGCGCGATCCGCGCGGCCATCGCCGATCGCTCCGACGCACCCTGACCCTTTCGCGACGCGACTGTTCCCCGCGGGCGTCGTGTCGTCCTACACTCCGGGCATGACGGACAGTTCGCGTGTGCACGCGTTCCGTGACGACGCCCTCGGCGATCTCGACGCGACCGGTGTCGCAGCACGGATCGCGTCGGGTGAGGTGTCGGCGCGTGAAGTGGTCGAAGCCGCGATCGAGCGGGCCGAACTGGTGCAGGGGTCCCTGAACGGCATCCAGTTCGCCGACTTCGAGCGCGCGCTGCGGCATGCCGACACCCCCCGCCCGGGCGTCTTCGCCGGCGTCCCCACCATCGTGAAGGACAACGTGGACGTCGCGGGTGCCCCGACCGGGCACGGCAGCGCGGCGTTCACCCCCTCCCCGGCACGCCGCAACAGCGACTTCGTCGACCAGTTCCTGTCCACCGGCGCCGTGTCGATCGGCAAGAGCCGGCTCCCGGAGTTCGGATTCAGCGCGTCCACCGAATACGAGGACGCCGATCCGGTGCGTAATCCCTGGGACCCCGACTACTCGTCGGGCGCGTCGTCGGGAGGATCCGCGGCGCTGGTGGCGTCCGGTGCGCTGCCCTTCGCGCACGCCAACGACGGCGGCGGCTCCATCCGGATCCCGGCTGCGGCGTGCGGGCTCGTCGGGCTCAAACCGACACGCGGACGCACGGTGGCCGACGCGACCGACAAGACGATGCCGATCCGCATCATCTCCCAGGGCGTGGTCACTCGGTCGGTGCGCGACTCCGCGCGGTTCTATGCGGCAGCCGAACGCTACTACCGCAACCCGAAGCAGCCACCGATCCGGCTCGTCGAGGGCCCCGGATCCGCGCGCCTGCGGATCGGAGTGATCGTCGACTCCGTGACGGGTGTACCCACCGACGACGAGACGCGGAAGTCGGTGCAGGCCACCGCGGATCTGCTCGATTCGCTCGGCCACCACGTGGAGGAGGCGTCGCTACCGGTCGACGCCACGTTCATGAACGACTTCCGTCTCTACTGGGGATTCCTGTCGTTCGCCGTCCTCACCGGCGGAAAGCGCATGTTCGGACCGTCGTTCGAGCGGACCGGTACCGACAACCTCAGCCGCGGCCTCGACGCGTTGTACCGCAAACACCTGGCGCAGACACCCCGCATGCTCTATCGGCTTCGACGCAGCGCGAACGCCTACTCGAGAATGTTCCGGAACTACGACCTCGTGCTGTCGCCGGTCCTGAGTCACACGACCCCGAAGATCGGTTACCTCTCGCCCGCACAGGATTTCGACACTCTTCTCGAACGCCTGGTGAACTACGCGGCCTTCACGCCACTCAACAACGCGACGGGCGGACCCGCCATCTCCCTGCCCCTGCACCAGACCTCGGCCGGTCTGCCACTGGCGTCACACTTCTCCGCGAACCACGGAGACGAGCGCACGCTCCTCGAACTCGCCTACGAGCTCGAGGCGGCCAAGCCGTGGGCCCGCATCCAGGACCCGGCCTGAACGCGGAATCGTCCGGTACGGAAGGCAATCACGGATGATCGACGACGCCGACATCACGGCGCACCTGACCGACGAGGTGCGGGCGCTCCCTTACCCGGGGCGGTGGTCGAATCCTCCGTTCGCGGGTGACGGCGCGGCGGTGATCGCCCGCGACGGCGACCTGACGGAGTTGCGCGTCGATCGGCGGGCCGGTCGCGTCGACTGGGTGGATCTGCAGACCGGAGCCGGGCAGATGCTCGCACCGTCGCTGCGCGTCCTCGGGGCGCTCGCGGCGGCGTACGCGACAGCATTACGGGACACCCGAGGAGCCGGCGACCGCGCGCTGCGTCGCATCGAGCGGACGTTCCTCGATTCCGTCCGCACGGTGTCCGCCGATCTGGCCGCCGACGGCACGTTCTGGGCTACCGCGGCAGAGGAACTCGGCGACGGTGTGCTCGGCGGTGAAGACCTGCCCGAACCGCTCACCGTGGTACCGGCGGGCGGGTCGACCGTCGTCATCGCGATGCCGATGCTGCGGCTGCACCGGGCGCTCGCCGACGAGGGACTCACCCTGTCCGACTACCGCTCCGCGGTGTCGTACGTGACGCTGTCCGGCGACCTCGAGACCACACTGGCGAACACAGCCCGCCCCGGTGCACAGGCGTCGGGACCGGCCCGGGTGCTCGTCGTCGACGGGCAGAGCCCGCTCACCGCCGACGCCCTCGCCTTTCCGGCGCTACGGACGCTGATCCTCGTCGAGCCCGCCACACTGCCGGAGCATCTCGCCGCAGCCGCCGCGGCCCTCGCGGTGGTGACCGTCGGCCCCCGCGAACCGTTCGCCCGGATCGCCGATCTCCTCGCCCACCACGCAGTCTGACGACCCGTCAGTTCGCCTCGGCCGCGGTAAAGAGCGCGACGATGTCGTGCTGGCCGCGGGCCTGCGCGTGCTGCAGCGCCGTCCGCCCGCGCGCGTCCCGGATCGACGGGTCGGCCCCGGCGTCCAGCAGTTGCCCGACGACGTCGACGTAGCGCGCCGAGCCGTCGCCGTAGAAGACGGCCTCGAGCAGCGCCGTCCACCCCGGGTCGTTGACGTGGTTCACCGGCACGCCGGCCGCGATGAGGATGCGAACCGTCTCGACATGGCCGTGCTCGGCCGCGGGAATGAGCGCAGTACCGCCGAACCGGTTGGTGGAGTGCACGTCCGCGCCGTGTTCGAGCGTCGCGACGAGAATGTCGTTCAGACCTTCCGCACCGGCGTACAGGAACGCCGAATCCTCGATGGCGTCCTTCGCGTTCACGTCGGCCCCGGCCTCGATCAGCGCGATCGCTTCTGCGACCTCGTTCGCCTTGGTGGCCGCGACGAGGCGGCGTTCGAGGTCCGGGGTGGAGGGCGGCACGGCGTCCGCGGCTTCCACGGTTGCCGAGGTGACGGCGGGGGGAGTCGGGGTGGGCGTCAGGGCGACATCGGCGGTGCCGCAGGCGCCCGCCGTCAGCGCGACGGCGGCCACCAGGACGGCCGCTCTCACTGGAGGCTGCCGGCGATCTCGGCGAGACCCGCCGCCGCGCAGGCCTGATCGGCGTTGCCGTCGGGCGCCCCGCCCACACCGATGCCGGCGATCGACACGTTGCCGACCTTGACGCTCACGCCGCCGGGGAGGAACAGCGTGCCGGGCAGGTCGGCGATCGTCGGGCCGTCGCCCTTCACGCGTCCGGCGAGATCGCTGGTGTTCGCGCCGAACGCGGCGGCGGTGTAGCCCTTCGCGCGCGCCGCCTCGACGGTGTGCTCGGCAGCATTGTCACCGCGCAGCATCGCCTGCACGTTCCCGAACCGGTCGACCACCGAGACGGTGACGAAGCCGAGACCGTCGGCCTGGCACTTGGCGAGCGCGGCCTGCGCGGCGCGGCCCGCGGTCGCTACCGACAGCCGGTTGGCCGCCACGGTTCCCTTGTCGGCGTCGCCGGGCTTCTGCGACGACACGGCCACCGGGGTGACCTCGGTGGCGGTCGACGTGGCGGTCGTGTTCTCGCCGGAACCGCACGCGGTTGCGGCGAGCAGGGCGACGGCGGGGACGGTGATCGCGAGGGCGCGGGGCAGGCGGCGGGAGATGTTCATCGGGAGCCTTTCGAAACGAGGGGGAAACGAGTGCTTCCACCCTCACGCCGGCACCGGGTTCGCGACATCGGCCGCGCGGCCACGGTCGGATCATCCGAATGGCCGATCCCGGGTCGCTGCGGCGTCCGTAGGATCGGCCCGATGCAGGGCAACCGGGAAAACGCGGACAACGCCGCCTTCCGCGGACCGCTCGGTGTCGCGATCCACCTCTCGTTCTACGTGCTGCTCGCGGCGTCGACGGCCCGCTACCTGACGTATCACGGGGTGAGCGGGCGGTGGCTCGTGGTCGCCGGTCTGATCGTCGTGCTGGCCGGGCTGTACGCGGTGATCGTGGTGCTGTCCCGGCGCGGCGGTGCGTGGCAACCGTGGGTGTGGCCGGTGCTGACGTCGTGGGTGGCGCTGGTGTGGTTGGCGCCGAGCTTCGCGTGGACGGCGTTCCCGATCTTCTTCCTGTGCACACGTGCGTTCCCGCGCTGGGCGGCCTACCTCATCGTCGCGGCACTCGCGGTGTTCGCGGGCATCGAGTTCGCGTCGTTCAGCGGCCGCACCGAGTGGGCCGTGCTGCTGGCGCCGCTGTGCACCGGTGCGCTGATCGTGCTCGCGTACGGGCAGGTGGAGCGGGACAGCGCCGAGCGCGAACGCCTCCTCGGCGAGCTCGTCGACGCCAAGTCGCGGCTCGCCGAGACCGAGCGGGAGGCGGGCGTGCTGTCCGAGCGCGAGCGTCTCGCGCGGGAGATCCACGACACCGTCACCCAGGGCCTCACCAGCGCGCTGCTGCACCTCGAAGCGGCCGACGCGGTGTGGGACCAGGGCGACGCGCGGGCCCGCGACGAGGTGCGGGTGGCCACCCGCTCGCTGCGCGAGAACCTCGCCGAAACCCGCAATCTCGTCCACTACCTGAGCTCCCCCGACCTCGAGACGCAGACGCTCGACGCCGCCCTGCTGGCCGCGGTCCGCGGGTACGTGCCGTCGGCGCAGCTGCGGGTGATCGGTGAATCGGTGGAGCTGCCGTCGGACGTCGAGCACGCGCTGCTGCGGATCGTGCAGAGCGCGGCGTCGAACATCCGACGGCACGCGAACGCGCACACTGTGGGGGTGACCCTGACGTATCTGCCCGACGCCGTCGCCCTGGACGTGTTCGACGACGGCGCCGGGTTCGTGGTGGGCGAGACCAGCGGATTCGGCCTGCCCGCGATGCGCCAGCGGGTCGAGGCGCTGGGCGGCACGTTCTCGGTGGAGAGCACGCCCGGTGAGGGCACCGTCGTCGCGGCGCAGATCCCGGTCGGGGGCGCGCCGTGATCTCGGTGCTGCTGGTCGACGACCATCTCGTGGTGCGGGCCGGGCTGCGAGCGCTGTTGGATTCGCAGCCGGACGTCGAGGTGATCGGCGAGGCCGACACCGGTGAGGACGCCGTCGCGATGGCCGCGGACCGGTCCCCCGACGTGGTGATGATGGATCTGGCGCTCGGCGCGGGAATCGATGGCGTGGAGGCGATCCGACGGATCCGCACGGCGCGGCCCGATCAGCCGGTGTTGGTGTTCACCACCTACGACACCGACGCCGACGTGGTGCGCGCGCTCGACGCCGGCGCGATCGGCTATCTCCTCAAGGACTCTGCGCCGCGGGACATCTTCGGCGCGATCCGAGACGCGGTCGCCGGACGCAGCGTGCTGTCGCCGCCGGTGGCGGCGCGGGTGCTGGACCGGATGCGACGCCCCGATCAGGCGCTGACGGCGCGGGAGGCCGAGTTGCTGAGCCTGCTCGCGGAGGGTCTGACGAACAAGGAACTCGGCAAACGGCTGTTCATCAGCGAGGCGACCGTGAAAACCCATCTCGCGCATATCTACGCCAAGCTCGGTGTCGACTCGCGGGCCGCTGCGGTCTCGATCGCCCTGCGGCGGGACGGGATTCGCTGACGGATGTCCGGGTTCTCCTCGATCCGCGTGCAGGGCACGCCCACGGTCTCACATCTCGATCTCGCGCTGCTGGAGACTTTCACGTTCGCCGACGGCGGCGGGCTCCCGGCGTCGTATCGCGACTTCGTGCGAAATTTCGGCTGGGGACGACTGTTCAGGCTGTGGCTGGTGTATCCGCCCGTACTCGACGGCTACGCGGACGGCTGGCAGGCCCGCAGCCGCATCCTCACCGAGCGGCTACAGGAGATCTACCGCGACGGTCACGCCGAGGATTTCGGCTGGATGATCGAACCGGACGGCGCCTGGTCGCTGATCGACTCGCTGCACGTCTTCGCGATCAGCGAGAACGGGGACGTGCTGGTGTGGGACACCGCCGCTCGCGACGAGCACGGCGAGTTCCCGGTGTACTGCTCGCAGGGGATGAACTCGCTGCGGTTGCTCGGACGTTCACTGGATGCGGCGGTGACGGTGCTGCGCGCCGAGTCGGTGGAGTTGTTCGGCGAGAACGAGTTCGACCTCGAACCGCTCGACGCGCAGCGCCTGCCGTGACCGGACTGCCGGTCACGCCGGTGTTCACGACTCCGTGGTGGTGTCGCCTGAGCCCGCGTCCTGCTCGTCTCCGGCCAGGATCAGGTACAGCGCCCGACGGGCGTCGGTGAGCACCTTCTCCGCCGCGGCGAGTTGCTCGGCGGTCCCGGACATCTGGACCTGACGGGCGGCGCCGTGCAGGTCGTGGAGCGGTCCGCGTAGATCGGGTCCCGATCCCGCGAAGGCGAACGGGTCGCCCCAGGATTCGGCGTTCTGCTCGACGAACTCACGTCCGGCGTCGGTGAGGGTGACGAGCTTGCGTCCGCCCTCGGCGGTCGTCTGCACCAGGCCCTCGTCCTCCAACTGCTGGAGCTTCGGGTAGATCGCGCCGGCGCTCGGGCGCCAGGCACCGTTGGTGCGATCGGTGATGGTCTGCATCAGCTGGTAGCCGTACATCGAGTCCTCCTTCAGCAGGAGCAGGACGGCTGCGCGGACGTCGCCGCGACCTGCTCGACCCATGCCACCGCGTCCGCGGGGTCCTCCGTGTCCGCGCCCCCGGCCCCGGCCACCGCGCATGCGGGGGTCCTCGCCGTCGAAGGGGCGGTGATGGCGGCGCTGACGGCCCATCTCCTCACCCCACGCGGGGTGTCCGTGCATCTGTTCCGGCCCTCGCCGGTGATTGATGTTCCTCATCGGTTCTTCCTTTCATCGTTTTCCGACACACTCACGATATATCGTGATCGTATCTTTGAAAAGGGTGGCGTGGGTCACCGACCTTCCCGGCGGATCATGCGATGGAACCGGGTGCGGTCTCGCTGCGTCTGATCCAATGAGCGAGTCGTCTGGGCGGTTGAGGGGGAAACGTGAGGTCAGTGAGTCGGTGGGGTATGGCTGTTCTCGTAGTGGCCGGTGTCGTAGGACTGGCCGGTTGCGGGTCGACCAGCGTGGAGGGGCAGGCCGAGACCGCCAAGCCCGAGGCCGGCGAGCCGGCATTCGATCCGTGCAGCATTCCGGAGGATGTGCTGCGCGCGATCGGGCTGGATCCGGCCTCGGAAGCGCGGGATATCCAGGACGTCAAGCAGCCGGGCTGGAGCTTGTGCAGTTGGAACGACCCGGACGTCTCCTTCTTCGTCACGATCTTCGCCACGGGCAGGCCGCTCGACTCGATCCTCACCGATGAGCGATTCACCGACGTCACACCTGTCGCGATCAACGGACGCGAGGCCTTCACAGTTCGTGAGACATCGGACAAGCGCAACGAGCACTGCGACGTCGTCCTCGCCGCCGGGCCGGACACATTGATGCTGCAGTCCGACTACGCAAAGGGCCTGCCACCGTCCGAAAGCCCCTGTCCTCTTGCGGTCGAGAACGCACAGCTTCTCGAACCGGCCCTGCCTCGCTGACCGAAAGGCTCGATCATGTGGACGACCCCGTCATGGAGTGAACTCGGTGCGATGGCCGATTCCGGCGAACTCTTCCTCGAGGTCGGCGTCGCCGAGAAATGTGCGGCCCGCTGCGCCGAACTGAACCGTGAACTGATCACACTCCAGCGAGACGCCAAACGCCTCGCACGTGTCGACGGCCTCGGCCACCTCCCCTCCGGCACAGCCTTGGCCCGCAAGTTCGAACAGAAGGCGTCGGGCGGTGAGTATCCGCTAGATCAGGCGCTCGCCGACCACATCACCGTCGTCGAGGAGATGCGGTCGGTGTTCGAGAAGATCGCCGCGAACTACGCGGCCACCGAGGAGTCGAACGCGCAGCGGTTCACGGAGAGCGGAGGCTGACCCGCAGCCGCTCGCCGGCGCGGTCTAAGACTCGATGAGGTCCGCGAAGTTCTCCGTGTAGCCGAGCAGCAGCACCGACGAGCCCCGCAGTACGGCGCCGAGCTCGTTCCAGGCGTCGGCGTCGCGCTGCCCGTACAGCTCCCGCAGATCCGCGATGAGCGCGTCGACGTCACGCTGCTCGGGATCGAGGACACTCAGGAACCCCATTGTGGACGCGCCGATCCCGACGAGCTCGTACCCGTGCCGCTCCCGCATCCGGCGCGCCACCGCGCAACTCTCGAACGGCGTCCAGTCCCCGGCGAAGTAGCCGTTCGGGAGGTCGGCGAGCAGGTCGATGTCGACCTCGGTCGGCAGGCACTGCACCACGTGCACGTCGTCCACCACCAGACCGGGATCGCGATTGAGCGCGATCAGTGCCTCGATGTCGCTCGGCGCGGTGACGAGCGAACCGCACACGTCCTCCCATCGCACCGCACGATCCGGGTCCGCGAGCACCGCCCGGGCCGACTCGAACACCGCGGTGTCGTAGGCGAGGACGGCCTCGTCGGTCTCGTCGTCCGGGTACTCCACGTCGCCGTCCAGATCGTGCTTACCGCGCGCGTGGCCGCTCGTGTAGAGGCACTGGTTGGGGTCGTCCAGCGTCAGGAAGCACCGGCCGTCGTTTCGATGGGCCGCCTCGATTTCCCGGAACGCTGCGAGCAGCGCATCGAAGGACTGTGCCTCGGTCACGACTGCGACGCTCAACCGGTTCACACCCCGGTGTCCCGCGTCGGGCAGGGCACTGACGACCGCCCCCGCGACGTCGCCGTGGGGCTGCCGGGTATCGGACACTGTTCCTCCATCAGGGCTCGGCGCTACCGCATGCCGAACCATGATCCCCGAAGGTCGCGCCGGCTAGTCGCCCACCATCTGCCCGGACGCCGCCCATCGCGGATCGCGTCCGGCGTATCCGAGGAGCCGGTCCAGATCGGAGGCGTCGTCCGGGACCGGAACCACCGGCCCGTAGAGCCCCTCGCGGCCCGCCTCCTCCCCCGGCACCGACATCGAGGCCGCGAAGCTCAGGCTCGCCTCGACGCTGGCCGGATCGGATTCGTAGGGCTGACCGGTGGCGCGTGCAAGGTCCCAGCCGTGCAGGACGAGCTCGTCGATCGCCACGGTGCCCATGACGGCGGCGGGCATCGTCACGCCGCCCGCCGCCGCTTCGCCTTCCCAGGCTCCGGGCTCGCGCCACGCGGCAGGCAGTGCCTCGAGTTGTCGTTCGAGCTGCTCCCGCCAGTCCACCGGCAGTTCTGTCGGCCGCGCCGACCCGTCCCCGGGGTACGGGGTCTTGCGCGCAGTGGCCGCGAACGCGGTCGTCAGCTCGAGGAGATGCCGCAGCAGGTCGGCCACCGACCAATCGGTGCAGGGCGTCGGGAGTCCCAGGTGCTCGTCACGAACCCCGGCGGCCACCCGCGCCACCTGCATCGACGCCGGGCCCAGGTCGTACTCGGTCGTCATGAGTGCCTCCGTCCGTCGAATGTCGTCTCACTGGTATCGACCGGGCGGGGGCGCGAAACTCATCGTCGCCGGATCACTGCGGGGACTTGAGCTGCATCCACGCGAGCACCGTGAGGATCCGTAGCGCCGGAATCGCCTCGTCCAACCCAGCCTGTTCGCGCAGTGAGACGAGGCGGCGCTGCAGTGCGCCGTCGTCTGCACGCAACGCTGTCCGCACGGGCTCGAGGTGCGCCTGCTTCGTGTCGAGTACCTCACCGATCACGCGATCGTAGATCGGGAAGAGCCGCGGTCGTTTCCGCGCGATCAGCTTCGACGCCACGGTGCGGCCGATGCTCGGCACCGTCCACAGCGCCGCCTCGAGCCGGCACACCGGCGACTCGGGGGTCAGCTCGTCAGCTTCGTCGGCAAGGTCACGGTCCGGCCCCACCGCGACCAGCAACTCGCCGAACTCGTCGACACGCTCCCGCAACAGGATCTGCGCGCCATCCGGAGACACGTCGACCGACAGCATCGTGACCGCCACAAGATCGTCCGCCGTGAAAGTGTCGGCGTCTCGCCCGCGGGTCCCGGTCGAGTCCCAGGTGTCCCAGCGGGCACCGCTGCGCAGATACCCGGTCTTGACGAGCGGCTCGGTGAAGTACCTCCGCAGGACTTCGACGGCGGCGCCGTCGTCGTCGGCCACGAGCACCTTCGGGAGCCGAATCGTCATGTCAGTCATCCTCGTTCATCACGTCCAGCACATGCTGGGCGAACGAACGATTGTGGTACTGCGCGTACGGTCCGCGCCCCTTGCCGACCAGCGCCTGCGCCAGCGGACGGATCGTCGTCTCGTCGAGGGGCAGTTCGAAGAACTGTTCGTCGGCACCCTCGTCGGACAGGAACCAGTCGATGAGTACGCCGTCGCCGTCCGCAGCGGCATTGTCGGTCTTCTTGAAGCGCAGCAGCGGATTGGCCAGCGCCAGCCCGTCGAGGCTGTAGCCGGTGCTGCGCTGCAGCGCCGACAGCGACGTGTACAGCACGGTGCGGAAGTCGACGGTCTCACCGTTCTCGGTGTAGCGCTCCACGTACAGCACTTCCATAGGCCCGACGTTGAGGGTGAACAGACGTTCGCGTTCGGCGGTCTTGTTCGTCGTCGGCAGGCAGCTCAGAGTCCACTCGTCCACCTCACCCGACGCCGGATCGTCGAACGCCGACGCCAGGTAGCCGGCGATCAGATCGACCACCACATCGAAGAACGGGTCGGTCTGCAGCAGCTCGAAGTTGGCGTCGGTCGCGGCAGGGTGGATGTCAGGCATGGATGATCCTCGAGTTGTGGGGCGACCTTCGAGGATACTGGGCCGACGGCGCTCGACTCCGCGCGAGAGGTGGTGCCCCGGCCCTCACACGCTCGCCGACTCCATCCGGTAGTCGTCCAGCGGGAAACTCCGCGCCTCCGCGAAGGCGTTGGCCGTCGACGTCGGACGCAGCAGGGCCGCCTCGCCGTGCTGGTTGAAGTAGTACGAGCGCGCCGAACTGCAGCTGCCGCCGTAGAACACCGAGTCGTCGAGGTTCGCGGTCATCCGGTCCAGGAACCGGGTGTTGGCGTCCTCGGTCACCTCGAAGACGTCGGCGCCTTGTCGTCGCATCTCGGTGAACAGCCGGGTCATGTGCGCCATCTGCGACTCGATGGTGGTGAAGTACGACAGCCCGCTGTACGAGTACGGGCTCGCCAGGGTGAGGAAGTTCGGGAACTTCGGCACCGCGACCCCCTCGTATGCCTGGAAGCGGTTGTCCCGCCACCACTTCCCGAGGTTACGGCCGTCCCGGCCGATCACCTCGATGGCCGGGAAGTTCACATCCCACAGGTTGAAGCCGGTCGCCAGGATCAGCGTGTCGATGTCGGTGCGCCGGCCGTCGGTGGTGACGACGGCGTCCGGTTCGATACGCGCGATCGAGGTGGTCTCCAACTTCACGTTCTTCTTCGTGAACGTCCGGTAGTAGTGGTTCGAGAAGGTGGGCCGTTTGCAGCCGAAGTCGTAGTGCGGCGTCAGTTTTCGTCGTAGATCGGCGTTGGGCACCTGCGCGCGCAGGAACAGCTTCGACGCCGCCGCGGCGCCCTTGTTGAGGATCTTCGCCTGCCGGTAGTGCAGCACCGCGCTCACCATGATGCCCTCGAGAATGGCGTCGCTGACCGCCCGGGCCACGCACTGCGTCACCGGCACCCGCGAGAAGAGTCGTTGCACCACAGCGGGAATCGGCATGTCGAGCTTCGGCACCACCCAGATGGGGGTGCGCTGGTAGACGGTGAGCTCCCGCGCCTTGCGGGCGACCTCGGGGATCAACTGGACGGCGGTGGCGCCGGTACCGATGATCGCGGACCGCGACCCGGCCAGGTCGATACCGTCCTCCCACGCGGTGGTGTGCAGCACCCGCCCGGCGAACGTGTCGATGCCGTCGATGGCCGGTAGCTGCGGCTGCGACAGGAACCCGGTCGCGGTGAGCAGGTAGCGCCCGGTGACCTGCCCGCCCCCGTCGATCGACACCACCCAGTGCCGGGCGTCCTCGTCCCAGCGCGCACCGGTGACGACGGTCCCGAAGCGCATGTGGCGGCGCAGGTCGTACTTGTCGGCGACGTGCTCGGCGTACCGCTTGAGCTCGGCGCCCGGCGCGAACAACCGCGACCAGTGCGGATTCGGCTCGAACGAGTACGAGTAGGTGACCGACGCGATGTCGACGGCCAGACCCGGGTAGCGGTTGACGTGCCACGTGCCGCCGAGGTCGTCTTCGCGTTCGAGGATCGCCAGGTTGGTCAGCCCGAGCCGACCCAGGGCGATCGCCGCACCCATCCCGCCGAAGCCGGCACCGACGATCACGGCGTCGTACTGCGTATTCCGGTCCACCGCTGCACCCTTCCCCAGGTATGTGTCACTTCCAGTGTCACTCATCTGCGCGGGTGTGGCCAGGCTTTCGGCCCGATCCGTCGACGCCGACGCACCGGCCGCCCGGACTCAGCCGCCGGTGCGGGCCGTCGCGACCGCGTCGATCTCCACCGTCGCGCCGTAGGGCAGCCCGCTCACCTCGACGAAGGTGCGGGCGGGACGGGGAGCGTCGAAGATCCGCTCGAATTGGCGGTTCGCCTCCTCGCGCAGCGACAGGTCGGTGACGAAGTAGGTGACCTTCACGACGTCCCTCAGTTCGCCGCCGACCGTCGCGAGCCGGTCGACCATCCGGTCGACCGCGGCGTCGAGCGCCTCCGTACGGCCCGGCACCGGAACGCAGTTCTCGTCGACGGACAGGGCGCCCGAGACGAAGACGAGGCCGGCGGCGACGAACGCCGGGCTGTAGGGGTGGTCGGCGGACACCTCGGTCAACGACATCGAGTGCCTCCTCTGAGGTCGACAGCAACGGATCAGGCCGACCATAGCCCGCCCCGGGACACGTGCCGACGAACAGCGCGCACACCCCAGCGACAGTCCCGACCGCGCGTTATGGTGCAGGTCACACGGCCGACCGTGAGGGGTCGACCCGACGCGAAGGGGAAACCGCAGTGGAAATCCAGGGAACCGCGGCACTGATCACCGGCGCAGCCTCCGGCCTCGGGGCCGCGACCGCGAAGCGATTCGCCGACGCGGGCGCCACCGTGTTCGGGCTCGACCTCGCGCAGTCGATCGAACGCGCCGGGGACAACGTGCCCGCGGGTGTCACGTTCCTTCCCGCCGACGTCACCAGCGAGGCCGACGTCCAGGGCGCGGTCGACAAGATCGGCGAGTCGGGGGTTCCGCTGCGCACCGTCGTCAACTGCGCCGGCGTCGGCTGGGCGGGCCGGATCCTGTCGAAGAACGGCCCGCACGACCTCGAACTGTTCCGGACCGTGATCACCGTCAACCTGCTCGGCACGTTCAACGTGATGCGACTGGCCGCCAACGCGATGCAGCACCTGCCGACCGTCGACGACTCGGGCCAGCGCGGCGTCATCATCAACACCGCGTCGGTGGCGGCGTTCGAGGGGCAGATCGGGCAGATCGCCTACACCGCGTCGAAGGGCGGCGTGCATGCCATGACGATCACCGCCGCGCGCGACCTCGCGCAGGTCGGCATCCGGGTCAACACCATCGCCCCCGGCACCATCGACACCCCGATGCTCGCCGGCGTGACCGACGAGTACCGCACCAACCTCGAGGCCGGCATTCCCTTCCCGTCGCGCCTCGGCAAGCCCGACGAGTACGCGCAGCTGGCGCAGTTCCTCGTCGAGCACGACTACCTCAACGGCGAAACGGTCCGCATGGACGGCGCGCTACGCATGGCGCCGCGGTAGAGGCCCGACGCCCCCGGGGCGAGCGCCTCGGGGCTTTCGTCGTCCGGTCAGAATCGCCAACGCGTCTGCGCATAGACGCCTTTCGCGAAGGCGAAGACGAGGGACGGTTCGACGCGGAACACCGTGGCCGGCCCGCCGGCCGCGTTGACGAACCGTCCGTCCGTGACGTCGAAGCTCCAGTCCGACCCGTACTTCGCGCGGTAGGCGTCGGCGATCCCGGTCAGCGACTCCGGATCCGAGATCCGTACCGCTCGCCCCTCGATCACGACATCCAGTCCGGATCCGAGGGCGTTCGCCCCGGTCGTCAGCGCGCACGCACTGGATTCGGAGAGGTTGCGCGCCTTCTGCTCGTCGGGCCCGGTGCAGAAGTGCATCCGGTCGTCGACGCGGACAGCGATCAGCGGCGTCACGTGCGGTCGGCCGTCGGCGCGGACCGTGGACAGCCAGAACACCTCGGCGGCGTCGAGTGCGGCCGTCACCTGCGGCCACGTGGAGGCCGGCGCTTTCTCGTCGCTGTATCGGCGGTCGAGTTGGGCGGCGGGCAGCTGCGCGGTCATGGGGGTCTCCCGTCTCGTGGGGTGCTGTCACAAGTACAGACCCGGACCCTGCCGAGAACTCATCGCCCGGAGCGCTTCGCGCCCGTGCGCCTTTTTGGTAGCGACAGGTACCAGAAAGGCGCACAGGCGCGAAGCGTCTACAGTTCCGACTCGTGCGGGATCTCGGCGGCGGCGCGCTCACTCATCCACTCGCGCAGCACCTTGGTGGCGATGACGTCGTCCTCGTTGTACTCGAGGAGACGCTGACGCTGGGTGAGGTCGGGGTCGCCGTCGTAGCCGACGGCCTCGCGGTACCAGCTCATCGAGGCCTCGCCGTTGGCCTCGGCGTCGCGCCAGTGGAATCCGGCGACGGGCGCGATCTTCTTGAGCCCCTTGCCGTTCGGGCACACGAAGTTGTCGCTGACGGCCTGGTAGATGTCCACCCACTGCGGGCTGTCGATGAACTCGCGGACCTCGGCGACGCTGGGGATTCCGTCGATGCCGGCGAAGCGACGCGCCGAGTCGAGCAGCCACTTGTCCTCGGCGGATCGCGAATAGCAGTACGCGGCGAAGGTTTTGCCGACGGCGGCCGCGCCGGCCCGCTCGGCCATGAGCCACGTCCAGAACTCGGCGAACGAGCGCGCCTCGTCGACCGTCGGTAGCGGATCCCAGCTCACGAACGGCCGGTACACCGACGTGCCCGCGACGTTGAGCAGCGTGCCCCACAGGTAGGCGCCGTGCTCCTGATAGCTCTCCATGTCGACGTCGACCTCGACGTCGGCGCGGGCCACCGTCACGGTCTCGTGGCGCCGCACCAGCGGCACCGACGCGATCCACGCCTTCGCCGTGACGACGGTGTCGTGGAAAGAGTTGTGCGGCCACTCCTCCGGGGCATCGCCTTCCCACGCGGCGAGCTGCTCGACGGTGCGCACGCCACGCTCACGCAGCACGTCGGCCCGCGACCCGGACGCCACCAGCGACACGTCCTGGGTCTCCTCGAGCTTCTCCCGGCAGCCCGGCCACCACGGGCACGAGCGGCACTCGCCGATCTGCGACGGCACCGTCGCGATCTCGCCGCGCGCGACGGCGATGCGGTCGGCGAAACGTTCGTCGTAGTCGTCGAGGACGTTCGCCAGGTCGTGCACCAATATGCAGTCGGCGCCGTAGCCGATGGCACCGCCCGACAGCGCCGGGCTCGCCAGACCGTGCCGCTCGAGCATCCGGTACACCTGGGCGAGCCGCATCTGGTCTCGCAGTTGGGCGCGCACCTTCCGCTTCTCGTCGACGGTGGGCGCCCACTCGAACAACCCGGTCGTGACCGCTCCGGTTCCGGGGTCGGTGACCTTGTGGTTGACGACGATGACGGGCAGGTAGCCGCCGCGCTCGACGTCGCGGAGCAGGATCTCGACCCGCCCCCGCCGGCCGGTGTCCCGTTCGGACGGCAGCACCGCACCCCAGATCTTGTCGGCACCGTTCCGGCACGCCTCGAGGGTGGCGCGGGCGCGCTGCCCGGCCGGGCCGTCGGGGTCGATCCGCACCCACGCGTCGGGGTCGGCGTCCATCAGGCGGACGCGGACCGCCTCGCGCTGCGCGGCCGCCGCCTCCTGCCGCTGCTTCACTCCGGTGTTCTCGGGGGCCGCCGCCAGCAGATCGGGGTAGGCGGCATCGAGATGGACGCGGTGGCGGCACCGCGTCAGCGCACCGGGCTCGAGAAGCACGGGGGCGCCGTCCTGCGGGCCGTTGGGGGAACACACGATGTGGAAGATTATGTGCTCACCTAGGGTAAAGCCGAAAGCGGCGGAGCCCGAGCAAACGCGGATAGGCTGTGACGCAGTCCGTCGCCGCGCCGAAACACCAGATGGAGGGGCCTTTCCAGTGGGGTTGTTCAAGAAACGTAAGCGGCGCGCCACGCGCAAGGCCGAGGCGAAGGCGCTCAAGCACAAGGCGAAGCTCGAGGCCAAGCTCGGCGCCAAGAACGACCGCAAGAAGCACCGGTCGTATGCGAAGGCCCAGAAGAAGGTCGACAAGGCCCAGATCTCGGCGCTGAAGGCGCAGGAGAAGGCCGCCGCCAAGGCGGCCGAGAAGGGCCTGACGGTCGCCCAGCTGCGCCGCTACATGGGCGTCGCCCGCCTGCTCGCGCCGGTCGTCGTGCCGCTGGCATACCGCGGCGCCACCGCGCTGCGCGGTCAGCTCGACGCCCAGCGTGCCCAGCGCATGGGTATCGCCGTCGACCAGCTCGGCGAGTACACCGGCCACGGCGCCAAGCTCAGTGCCCGCATCGCCGGCGCCGAGAAGTCGGTCGCCGAGATCGTCAGCCGGCACCCCGGGGACGCCGAGACGCAGCAGTTCGCGACCGCAATCCGGGCCCGGCTCACCGACCTGGAGACCGCCGTCCACGCCTCCGAGCAGATGCCGCCCGCCCGCCGCAAGCAGGCGCACCACGCCATCTCCTCCGAGCTCGACGGCGTCGAAGCCGACATCCTGGCGCGCCTCGGCGTGCGCTGACCGTCCCGCCCCGACCGCCGTGTCCGCTCCCCGCCCCGCCCCGACCGCCGCGCTTCGCGGTGGTGCCGTGGGCGCGCTGGCGGCGGCGCTGGCGGTCGCGGCGCACGGCGTCGCCGGCGGCGGGTTCCCCGGGTCGCCGGCCCTGACGCTGCTGTTGGCCGCGTGCGCCGCGGTCGGCGCCGCGGCGGGCGGGGTCCCCGTGCTGAGCCGCAGCCGGACCGCTCTGTTCGGTGCCCTCGCGGCCGGGCAGGGCGCCGGCCACCTCGCGCTCACCGTCTCCGCCGACGGGCACCTCCACCAGGGTGTACCGGTCGTCGCGATGCTCGCCGCGCATGCTGCGGCCACCGTCGTGTGCGCGGGTCTGGTCCTCGGCGCCGAGCGCCTGTACGGGCCGATCACCCGTGTCCTCCGGGCCGTTCTGGCGCCACCCGTTTTGGGTGTCGCATCCGCACCCGTGTGCGCGCCGCGACCGCTCGACCGCCGCGCGCCGCGCCTGACGGTGCTCGCCACCGGGTTGTCCCGCCGCGGACCTCCGCTGTTCGCCTGACCCGCGAACCGGTACCTCCGCACAGAAAAGACACCCGAACCAGATGAAGAAGACCATCACGCGCGTCCTCCTCACGGTGGGCGCCGCCGGCAGCGCGCTGCTGCTCGCGACCGGCGTGGCCTCCGCGCACGTCTCGGTCGCCGCCCCCGGCGCCGAGCAGGGCGGCTACTCCGTCCTCACCTTCCGCGTCCCCACCGAGTCCGACACCGCCGGCACCACCGCACTCACCGTGCAGTTGCCGGGCCTGAAGTCGGCGCGCACCGAGCCCATGCCCGGCTGGACGTCCGCCGTGCAGAAGGACCCATCCGGCGTCGCGACGTCCGTGACGTGGACGGCCGACCCCGGCGTGAGCGTCGGCCCCGGCCAGTTCCAGCAGTTCGTGCTCTCCGCGGGCCCGCTGCCCGAGCAGGAGGCCGTCGAGTTCCCGGCCACCCAGACCTACAGCGACGGCAACGTCGTGCAGTGGGACCAGAAGCCCGGCCCGGACGGATCCGAACCCGACAAGCCGGCTCCGTCGCTGACGCTTGCGGCGGGCAGCGGCGACGGCCACGGCACCGTGGACGCGACGGTCTCGGTCGACGAGACCACCAACACCACCGACACCACCGCCCGCTGGCTCGGCGGCATCGGCCTGGTGCTCGGTGCGTTGGGCGCCGCCCTGGGCATCGGCGCGACGCTGCGGGGGCGCCGCTCATGAGCCCGCACCTGATCCGACGTTTCCGCGTCGTCGCCGTCGGTTTCGTTGCGATGCTCGCAACGCTGCTCGGCGCCGGCACGGCGTCCGCGCACTCCGCGGTGATCGCCAGCACCCCCGACAACGGCGCCCAGATCGCGACCGCGCCCCAGCGGGTCAGCCTCCAGTTCAACGAGGCCTTGCAGGAGAAGTTCGCGTCCCTCACCGTCGTCGGCCCCGACGGCAACCTGTGGTCCAAGGGCGACCCGACGATCCAGGGTGACACCGCCAGCGTCCCACTCGAGGGCCTCGGCCCGGTGGGCGAGTACACGATCGCGTTCCGCGTGACCTCGGCCGACGGCCATCCGGTGAGCGGCACCCGCGTGTTCACGTTGACGCAGGAGGGCACCGGCGTCCCCGGCCCCAAGGCGGGCGGTCAGGACGCGTCGAGCAGCAGTGACGGCGACTCCGACTCGAACATGATCATCTGGGTCATCGTCGGTGTCGCCGTGGTGGTGTTCGGCGGCGGCCTGTGGTTCGCGCTGCGCAAGCCGCGCGGCGAGAACTGAGCCGAGCGGTACCCCGATGAGGACGGCGAACATCGGCCGGGGCCGGCTGCTGTTCGCCGTCCCCACCGCGCTGGCCGGGGTGGCGCTCGCGTGGCTGCTCGCCACCCCCGACGGCCCGTCCCCCACCGCCGCGGTGCGGGTGCTGGCCGTCGGGCTGGGAGCCACCGTGTTCGGGCTGGCCGCGTGGCAGTGGCTGCAGCGGGACGAGCGTCGCCCCGCGCTCGACGCCGGACTGCTGTGGCGGACATTGGCAGCCGTCGCGGGCGCCTGGACGATCGCCGAGTGCGTACTGGTGGTTCTCGAGGCCGCCGAGACCGAGGGGCGGTCGCACTTCGCGGTGGCGCCGGGCACCGTCGTCGACTTCGTCCGCGTCGTCGGGGCCGGACGTCTCGGTGCCGTCACCGTGGCCTGCACGGCACTGGTGACGCTGATCGCGGCCGTCGCCTACCGCCGCAGCCTGCCGTGGCCGGCCGCGCCGGTACTCGCGCTGACAGGCCTGGCGCTGATCGCCCGCCCGATCGGCGGGCACATGTCGCAGCAGACCCTCGGCTCGCTGCTCGACGCCGCGCACGTCCTCGCGGCGGCCACGTGGTTCGGGATGCTCACCGCCCTGGCCCTCACGGCCCGCTCACGCGGCGCGTGGGCGTCCCTGCTCCCCCGCTACTCGACCATCGCGTGGCGGTGTGTGTGGGTCCTCGCCGCAACGGGCCTGATCAACGCGGCGGTCCGGCTCGGCGGCATCGCTCCGCTGGTCACCACCGGCTACGGCCGCGTGGTCCTCGCGAAGGTCGTCGCGCTGGCCGGGCTGCTCGCCGCCGGGTGGTGGCTGCGCCGCACGTGGGTGGGCCCGGCGGCCGCACACCGGATCGACGCCGACGCGTCACTGCGTCGAGCCGTCGGCGAATCGGCCACGATGGCAGTCGCATTCGGGCTGGCCGCGGCTCTCGCGACCACCGCCTGACCTGCGATCAGGCGACCGAGATCGTGATCGTTCCGGTGTAGGAACCGACCGCGGCGCCGTCGGGGTAGTTGACGCGGAGCCTTGGGGTCCACGTAATCGTCTCGAGCCAGTCCAAGCCCGTGCGTTCAACGACTGTCTGTGGTGTGCCGAGGCTCTGCGGCCCCTGCACACTCAGAGTCCCTCCCAGAGTTTTGCCTGCAACAGCGGTCGGCTCGTAGGTGACGGCGCTCTTCGGGATCGTGCCGTAAGGCCCGACGAAGTCGGTCGACGACGCAGTCGCGACCCACGATTTATCCGAGCCGAGAGCGTTGTCCGAGACGGAAATGAGCGTCAGGGTTCCGTTCGCGCTCTGCGCACCGGGAACGATGGTCGCCCATTGTCCGAACACGGTGATGGACAGGCCTGACCGGGCGGCTGCTGCCGCGAGCTTTCCGGCGCCGCTCGGCGGTGTCGGCGTGATCGTGCTCGTCGTCGGGATCGACGGTTCCTCGGCCGCAGTCGTTGTGGTGGTCGTCGTGGGGGGCGCGGCCGTCGTGGTCGTCGACGTGCCTTCTTCGGAGTCCCGCCGGGACACGTAGCGCTCGCGAGTGGTCGTCGGCGCGGCCGTCGTGGTGGGCGCTACCGTCGTGGTCGTCGGCGCTACCGTCGTCGTCACCTCGTTCGCCCCATCGGACGGCGCTGCCGTCGCGGTGGGCGCGCCGACGACGACCAGGGCCCCGACAGCGGCCAGGGACAGACGGAGGCCTCGCGGCATCGTGTTGCGCCACACGGCTACTGCTCCGATCCCGACGGGCGACGCTTCCGCACCACCAGGTAGCCGCCGACTCCGGCGACGGCGAGCACCGCCACCACGATCCCGGCGATCAGCGGCCACGACGTCGAGTCGGACGCGCCGACCGACTCGCCGTCACCCTTGTCGGGAAAGGTGAGCGTCGCCGACGTGTCGTGCTTGATGATGCCGCTCTCGAGCTTGACGTCGGCCTTCCACGGACCGGCGGGCAACGCGACACTGTCGGGTACGGCGATGACGACCTCGCCGTCCTCCCCGGGCGCGATGGTGGCGACCGCACTGTCGATGGGGCCGGCGGACAGTCCCCCGGGGCCGCCCGAAAGGTTCAGGGTCCCGGCAAGATCGACCGCTCGTCCGCCCGTGTTGGTGACCGAGGCGACGACGGACGCGAGCCCGTCGGCCGTGCGACGCGGCGTCAGGCTGGAGATCGTGAAGTCGGCGGGCGGACCGTTGCCCGGCCCCACCGACAGGTAGACCCGCACCCCGACGCGTGATTCGTTGGTGATGCCGTTCGACGCCGGCGCCTTGTGGGACGCCCAGATCACGGCGTACTGCTCGACCTCCGGCGCATCCTGCGGCACGGCGATCGTCACGGCCACCTCGGCCTGTTCGCCGTCGGCTAGGTCGACCGTGGGCCGGTCGACGGAAATCCATGACGAGAGTGCGTTCGTCTCGCCCGGCTCCCCCAGCGCGAATGTCCCGTCCGCGACTCGTGCGGCACCGGCGTAGACGTCGATCTGCGCGGGCGCGCCGGTGTCGTTGGACACCATCACATGTCGGGTGACAGTGGTGCCCGGCGGGAGGTTGTCGACGATGTAGCGCAGTGCCCGAGGATCGTCCTTCAGCGCGACCGGCGCGTCGAGCAGGCGCACGCCGATCGATCCGTCGGGGGTGGCCTGATCCGGGGCAGCAAGAGCCGGCGCGGGCACACTGACGGCCGCGATGACGGCCACGAGGAACGCGAGGAGGGAACGCATGGATCACTTTCTGGCCGAACGGCCGGAGACGCAGGAAGCGTCCCCGGCCGATGGGTACCGAGCTCTAGGCGACCGAAATGGTGATGGTGCCCGTGTAGCTGCCGATGGAGGCGCCGTCCGGGTAGTTGACGGTCAGGGTCGGGCTCCACGTCGCGACCTCCAACGGCCACGTCAGGCCCGTCCGGCTGACGACGGTCTTGGGAGAGTCGAGGGTCTGCTCTCCGGTCGACGCGAGCGTGCCCCCACCGACCTTGCCCGCGGGTGACGAGGCCGAGTAGGTGACCGCGCTCTTCGGGATGGTCTCGTTGGTGCCGACGAAGTCCGTCGAGGATGCGCTGGCAACCCACCCGCGCGGCGCCTGGTTACGGCTGTCACTCACGGAAACCAGGGTCAACAGACCGCTGGCCTTACCGGCCGTAGGCGTGACGGTGCCGAGCCCACCGGCGACAGTGACGGACAGGCCACCACCCTCGGTTCCGAGGATGGAGAAATTGACGGTGGTGCTGGCGTCGTTGGCGGCGTTCGCGGCGGTGGCCGGGACGACGAGACCGGCGGCAGCGACCAAGCCGGCGGCGAGAAGCGTTACTTTGCGCATGTTTCCTCTTCGGGGGGATGTTCGGGTGGAACAGACAGCAGCCCGTTACCGAACAGAACCAAACGGCCCGATTCGGGGGTCGACTATTGATACTCGACAGTTGGTCAAGTGTCCAGTAGGGGAATCGAATTATTTTGCTCGGCTCGGACGGTACCCGGAACGTTTGTTTGTTTTGCCGTTTTCGCGACTCTCGACCCGGACGGCACCCGGCGATGGCATTGGCGGGCACCGACTCTGATCGTTTTCGCAGCTGGGGCGCCGAGGTCGGCACTAATATTCGGGATCGTGACTTCGACGGGGTGGTGGTTCCGGGCCAAGCACGCGCTCGACACTCGGGGGCCGTTTCCGCGCCGTCGGCGCGGCTCGCTCGCCGACGCGGTGGCCGGACGCCGGGTCCTGGTCACCGGGGCGTCGTCGGGGATCGGCCGGGCCGCCGCGATCGATCTCGGTGCGGCCGGTGCGACGGTGCTGCTCCTCGCCCGTCGCGAGGCCGAACTCGACGAGGTCGTCCGAACCATCGAGGCCCACGGTGGGAAGGCGTTCGCCTACCCGTGCAACCTCAACGACGCCGACGCGACCGATGCGACGATCGCTCGGATCCTGGACGAGCACGCCGGCGTGGACATTCTCGTCAACAACGCGGGCCGCTCGATCCGGCGGCCACTCGACCAGTCCTACGACCGGGCACACGACTTCGAACGGACCATGCGGCTCAACTACTTCGCTGCGGTGCGCCTGATGCTGGCCGTACTGCCGGGGATGCGGGAGCGTCGCTACGGGCAGGTGATCAACGTGCTGTCGGCCGCGAACCTGTTCGGCGGACCCGGCTACAGCGCGTACGTGGCGTCGAAGGCCGCGCTCGACGAGGTGTGCGCCAGCTTCCAGGCCGAAACGCTCAGTGAGAACGTCACGTTCACGTCGATCTACATGCCGCTGGTGCGGACCGCGATGGTCGCCCCGAACAATCAGTACCTGAAGGCCGCGGCGCTCAGCCCCGAGGAGGCGGGCCGGGTCGTCTGCGACGCGATCGTCCACCGGCCGCGGCGGATGGGCCCGACGTTGGGACGTCTGACCCGGTTGATCGACGCGATCAGCACCGAGCGCGCCGACGCCGCCCGGCACCGGAGGTTCGCGTCGGGCGGCTGACCGGCCCGCTCACCACTGCGGCATCAGTTCGGACTGCCTGTCGGCCACCATCTCCCGGATCGCTTGCAGCACCGTGGCCGCCGCGGGTCGGCGCAGCCGTCTCGGCGCCAGGCACGCCGAGAACTCGAGGGTGATGGCGACGTCCGACGGCAGCACTCGCTGGAGCGTCGGCTCACGCTCGGCCACGAACGCGGGCAGCAGTCCGATCCCGGCACCGGCCAGTGTCGCCGCGGTCTGCGCCTGAACACTGGTCGAGCCGAAGGTGACCTTGTGGTTGCCGGTGAGCTTCGTCAGTACATCGAGGTCCTCCACCCGGAGCAGGCCCTCGATGTAGTAGACGAGCGAATGCCCCTCCAGGTCCTCGAGCGACGTCGGCATGCCGCGTTCGGCCCGATACGCGTCGGATGCGTACAGGCCCAGCCGATAGTCCGTCAGTTTCTCGGCGCCCGGTCGCCCGAAGACCGGCTCGCCCACTCCGATCTCGATGTCGGCGCCGGCCCCGAACGCGCTGAGCCGTGTCTGGGTGACGATCTCCACGAGAAGGTCGGAGTTGATGCGATGCAGGTCGGCCATCAGCGGCGCGATGAAGTACGAACCGAAGGCCTCCGTCGTGGCGATCCGCACGAGCCCGGAGAGTTCCCGTTCGCGGGGCGTGATGCTGGCCAGATCGCGCACATCGGTCAGCGCCGATTCGATCTGCTCACACGACCTCAGCAACCGATGACCCAGGTCGGTCAGTTCGCATCCCTGGACGCCCCGCGCCAGGACCGGCGCGTGCAGTTCCGCCTCCAGCGCGGACATCCGCCGCGACACCGTCGCGTGGTTGAGCCCGAGGGCGGACGCGGCCCCGACGAGCGAGCCGCACCGGGCGATTTCCAGCAGCACCACGAGATCGTCCGCACGCATATTGACTCCCGGCTCGCCTGTGCATTGCTGCACAGCTTGTGTGTCGAATAGGGCCTTTTCCGGCGCTGTAATCTAGCTCACTCTTGTCCCACGGTCGACGTAGACACCTACAGCTCGACATTGGACGGAAGGGCACCACCATGAAGATCGGTTGGATCGGCCTGGGCAACATGGGGTTGCCGATGGCTGCAAATCTGCACAGTGCGGGGTTCGAACTGGTCGGTTTCGACCTGTCGTCCGCCGCCCGCGACGACGCGGCAGCCCACGGCATCCCCACCACCGATTCGCCCGTCGACGTCGCAGCGGACGCCGACGTCCTGATCACCATGCTGCCCAAGGGCGACCACGTGCGTGCAGCCCTGCTCGACTCCGGCGCCCTCGCCGTCGCCGCTCCGGCCGCGCTGGTGATCGACTCCTCGACGATTGCCACCGCCCAGGCCGTCGACATCGCCGCGGCCGTGGCCGCGACCGGTCGTCGCTTCCTGGACGCCCCGGTCTCCGGTGGCACCGCCGGCGCCGCGAACGCGACGCTGACGTTCATGGTGGGCGGCGCGGAAGCGGACCTCGACGAGGCTCGCCCACTCCTGCAGGCCATGGGCACGCGCGTCTTCCACGCCGGCGACCTCGGCGCGGGCCAGAGCGCCAAGATGCTCAACAACATGATGCTGGCCGCGAACATGCAGAGCACCTGTGAAGCCGCGGCACTGGCACAACGTCTGGGTATCGCACCGAAGACGGTCATCGAGATCGCCGGTGTCTCCACCGGCGACAGCTGGGCGCTGCGCAGCTACTACCCCGTCGGCGGCGCCGTGGAGTCCGCACCGTCCAGCAGGGATTTCACGGGCGGCTTCGCCGTCACCCTGATGCGCAAGGATCTCGGCCTCGCGCTCGACGCGGCGGCCTCGCACGGGATCGACGCCTCGGCAACCGCGGAGGTCGCCCGACGACTGGACCTGCTCGCCGACAACGGTTTCGGCGGCCTCGACTTCTCGGCCCTGATCCGCCTCGTCGACGGCACGATCGAGATCGAGCCTGCCCGGGAGGGGGTCCGGTGACCGCACGGTTGACCGACCCGGCTCCCGAGACGCCCAAGCAGAAGACCCCCGCCGGCTTCCACCGGATCGTCGCGGCCTCCATGGCCGGGACGGTCGCCGAGTGGTACGAGTTCTTCCTCTACGGCATGGCGGCCGCGCTCGTCTTCGGCGACGTGTTCTTCAAGGCGACCGGCAATCCGCTCGACGGTGTGATCGCCGCTCTGCTGACCTACGCGATCGGCTTCGTCGCCCGTCCGATCGGCGGCATCATCTTCGGGCACTACGGCGACAAGTTCGGCCGCAAGAAGTTGCTGCAGGTCTCGCTTCTGGTCATCGGTGTCTCGACCTTCCTGATCGGCGCGATCCCGAGTTTCGACCAGATCGGTTATGCGGCACCGATCATCCTCGTGGTGCTCCGCTTCATGCAGGGCATCGCGATCGGAGGCGAGTGGGGCGGCGCCGTGCTGCTCGTCGCCGAGCAGAGCCCCGACGACAAGCGTGGGTTCTGGGCCAGTTTCCCGCAGGTCGGCGCGCCACTCGGCAACGTCCTGGCGACCGTGGTGCTCCTGGTGCTGTCCTTCGCGCTTCCCGAGGCCGCCTTCCTTTCGTGGGGTTGGCGTGTGGCGTTCTTCTTCTCCGCCTTCATCGTTCTGATCGGCTGGTTCATCCGTACCAAGGTGGAGGACTCACCGATCTTCAAGGACGCCGCCGAGGAGCAGCCGCAGGCGGAGAGCACGTGGAAGGCGATCAAACGCGTCTTCCAGGCACGCCCCCGCGAGGTGCTCACCGCGATGGGCGCCCGGGTGATCGAGAACATCCTCTACTACATGGTCGTCACCTTCTCGCTGACGTACCTGAAGGTGCAGCTCGACGTCGACACCTCCACCATCCTGACTCTGATGCTGATCTCGCACATCGTTCACGCCGCGATGATCCTCGTGTTCGGCTGGATGTCCGACAAGGTGGGCCGCCGCCCCGTCTACCTCGCCGGCGCGACTCTGGCCACGGTGTACTGCTTCGTGGCATTCCCGTTGATGGACACCAAGTCCGACGCGCTCATCCTGTGCGCGATCACGGTGGGCCTGATCATCCACGCCGTCATGTACGCACCGCAGCCGGCGCTCCTCTCGGAGATGTTCCCCACGCACATGCGCTACATTGGTGTTTCCCTCGGCGCACAGGTCACCGCGATCTTCGCCGGGTCCCTCGCCCCGGTGATCGCCACGATGCTGTTGCGCACCTTCGACAGTTGGGTTCCGATCGCGATCTACGTCGCGGTCGCCGGACTGATCTCGATCGTCGCGGTCCTGTTCATGCGCGAGACCAAGGGCACCTCGCTGGCCGCGCTCGACGACGAACACCGCGCCCGCTTCGGCACTTCCCTGTGAATTCTGCTCTACCCCTGAAAGGTTCATCACCCATGCGCACCATCCCCCACTGGATCAACGGCGCCCCCGTCGCGGGCGGCTCCGACACCATCGATGTGCTCGACCCGGCCACCGACCAGCCGGTCGCCACCGTGCCCATGGCGGACGCAGCCACGGTGGACGCAGCGATCGCCGCTGCCGCGAGCGCCTTCGACGGCTGGGCCGCCACGCCCCTGTCCAAGCGGGCCCACGTGCTGTACCGGTTCCGTGAACTGCTCTTGGCCAACCGTTCCGAGCTCGCTGCGATGATCACCGAGGAGCACGGCAAGACCCTCGACGACGCCGCCGGCGAGATCTCACGAGCGGCTGACTCCGTCGAACTCGCTTGTGGTGGACCGGCACTGGCCCGCGGCGGCACGTCGCTGCAGACCGGTCCGAACATCGACACCAAGTCGGTGCTGCATCCCCTGGGTGTCTGCGTGGGCATCACACCGTTCAACTTCCCCGCGATGATGGGCATGATGATGGTGTCGGTGGCCCTGGCGGCGGGTAACACCTTCGTCTGGAAGCCGAGCGAGCAGGATCCCGGCGTCTGCCTGCGTATCGCCGAGCTGTTCCGGGAGGCCGGTCTGCCGGACGGCGTGCTCAACGTCGTGCACGGTCGGCAGGACACCGTGGAGCAGCTGATCGATTCGCCCGACACCGAGGCGGTGTCGTTCGTGGGTTCGAGCAAGGTGGCGCACATCGTCTACTCGCGGGCCGCGGCCGCGGGCAAACGCGTGCAGGCCTTCGGCGGCGCGAAGAATCACATGATCGTGATGCCCGACGCCGACCTGGACGTCGTCGCCGACCAGCTCACCTCCGCCTGCTTCGGCGCCGCCGGCCAGCGGTGCATGGCGATCTCGGTGGCGGTGGTCGTCGGCGACACCGCCGAGCCCCTGCTCGACAAGCTCGTCGGCCGCGCCCAGCAGGTGCGCCTCGGCGCCGGCAATGCCCCGGACACCGAGGTCGGTCCCGTGATCAACCGCCAGTCGCAGCAGCGCATCCAGGCCGCCGTCAAGGAGGCGGTCGCGGCCGGTGCCCGGGCGGTGGTCGACCGCAGCACCGAGGTCGTGGCCGGATACGAAGGCGGATACTTCATCGGGCCGACCGTGCTGGCCGACGTCGACGTGTCCTCGCCCGCGTACCAGGACGAGTTGTTCGGCCCGGTACTCGTGGTGATGCGGGTGGACTCGCTGAACGACGGTCTCGCACTGATCGCGAATCACCGCTACGGCAACGGGGCATCGATCTTCACCAGGGACGGGGCCGCGGCCAACGAGTTCGAACGCCGGGCGTCCGCGGGCATGGTCGGCATCAACGTCGCCATCCCCGTCCCCGTGGCGGCGTATGCCGTCCAGGGCTGGAAGGACTCCGCCTACGGCGACACCGGCCTGAACAACGCATCGTGGAGCTTCTACACGCGTCCGAAGTACGTGACGTCACGTTGGGACAGCGTCGCGGGCACGGACTTCGGTTTCCGCCCGAACTGATTGGCGCGACAGCGCACCGGAGCGGGCGGCGGCCGTCGGGGCGTCGCCCGCTCCGGTCGTTCCGCCGGGCGATCCGGACAGGCCCTGTACGCCGCCCGGCCGGGCAATTAGTGTCGAAAGGACACAGGTCGAACAGGCCGAGGAGATGATTCGCCATGTCGATCACACCGAACATGTCGATGGAAACCCACCCGGACATCGTCGCGCTCCGCAACAGCTACGACGAACTCGGCGGAGGTCCGGCCCTCCAGGTTGCGGAGGGGTTGATGGTGCTGGCCGGTCTCTACGCGGCGGCGTCGTCGTGGATCGTCGGATTCAGCGGGCAGACGTCGCTCATGATGAGCAATCTCATCTGTGGTCTCGCGGTGGCACTGCTGGCCGCCGGGTACGCGACCACGTACGGCCGCACGCACGGGATCGCTTTCGTCGCACCGCTTCTGGGGGTGTGGCTGATCGTGTCGCCGTGGCTCGTCTCCGGCGTGAGCACGAGTACGGGGATGATCCTGTCGAACGTCGTCGTCGGTGCCGTGGTCGTCGTGCTGGGCGCGGCGGGGATGGCGATGGCGATGACCCGGCGCGGTAACCACAGGTAGTGCACGAACACCCCGGTCGACGGCCGGTGCGGGCGATCCAGACCGTCGGGGTCGCGGTGCTGGCGGTACTGGTCATCGCGGTGACGCTGTCGCTGACAGGATCGTTCCTGCTGGCGGCGGCGTTCGGGGTGGCGTGCGCGCTCGGTGTCGCCGCCACCATGCTGCTGTGGCAGATCCTCCCGCCCACCGACGAGTGACCTTTCCCGCCCGCAGCCACGTCCGGCGCTCGCCGCTGGGCGCCTGTCCGACGCGCCGCCTACGCCGGGGCGGTGGCCGCTGCGTCGTCGTCCTCCGGGCGTCGGTGCTGCAGTCGGGTGGCGGTTGCGAGTCCGACGGCGAGGAATCCGGCCGCGACGAACAGCGACCAGCGGGTGGCGTCGGCGAAGCCCTCGGACAGCGCGTCGGCGGTCTCGGGTCCGGCCGGGCCGAGCCTGCCGTGGTCGCCCTGCTCCCGGATCGGTGGGATGGTGCCGCCGGCCGAGTCACGGGTGCTGTCGACGAGTCCCGACTCCACCTGCGGCGGCAGCGCCACCGGTTCGAGGCGGTCGGTGAGGGCGTGCGCGAGCCCGAGCGAGAGCACGGTCCCCAGGATCGCAGTGCCCAGCGCGGCGCCCAGCTGACGGACCGTGCTCTGCGTCGCCGATCCCTGGCCGGACTCCGACGTCGGGATGTCGACGAGAACCGTGCCGGTGAGCTGCGCCGACGCGAGCCCCAGCCCGAGGCCGTAGATCGCGAGCAGCAGCGCCAGCAGCCACGCCGCCGACGACGGCCGCAGGTACAGCGCGAACGCCAGGACGCCGACCACCTCGAGTGCCAGACCGAGCATCACGGTGCGCGGGGCACCGAAGCGGGCGGTGACGTGACGCGCGGCCGCTCCGGACGCGAACGCGCCGAGCGCCATCACCGCGAGCACGTAGCCGGCGCCCAGTGTACTGAGCCCGTACGCGTTGACGAGGAACAGCGGTAGCACCAGCAGCAGACCGAACTCGCCGATCGCGACCGCCATCGCGGTGCAGTTGCCCCAGCTGAAGGTGTGGAACCGGAAGAGCCCCAGATCGAGGATGGCGGAGTACCGGATCCGCGCCCGGTGCCGCTCCCACAGGACGAATCCGACGAGTGCGACGACGCCGACGGCGGCGACGACCGGGGTGGCCGAGATCGGCGCCGTCGACGGCCACGTCGCCCCGAACACGTGGAGATCCGCGATGGGCTTCCACCAGCCGATGGTCTGGCCCTCGATGAGCGCGAAGATCAACGCGCCGAAACCGATTGCGCTCAGCAGCAGACCCACCACATCGAGTCCGGGCACGGTGATCTTCGCCCGGGTCTCGGGGACCGTGAGAAACGCGCCGATGATGACGAGGATGCCGATCGGCACGTTCACCAGGAAGATCCACGGCCACGTGAACGACGTCGTGAGCCAGCCGCCGAGCAGCGGGCCCACGGCCGCCATGCCGGAGATGACCGCGCCCCACACTCCGAACGCGATGGCCCGGTCGCGTCCGCGGAACGTGGCGTTGACCGTCGACAGCGTGCACGGCAGCACCAGCGCGCCGCCGACGCCCTGCACGACGCGGGCGACGATCAGCGCCGTCGAGGACTCCGACGCCGCCGCCATCAGGCTGCCGCCGATGAACACGACGACACCGGCGACGAAGAGCATCCGGCGGCCCAGCCGGTCGCCGAGGCGGCCGGCCGTGAGCAGCAGTGCTGCGAACACCACCGAGTAGATGCTGTTGATCCACTGGGCGTCGGTGAGGTCGAGACCCAGTTCGTCGATGATCACCGGGAGCGAGACGTTGACGATGGTGCCGTCGACGACGATGAGCGACAGACCGGCGGCGAGGACGCCGAGCCCTATCCACTCCCGGCGGCCTACCCGCGGTTCGTCCTCGAGCGATTCCACGGTCATGGTGTGCGCCTTTCTCCCGGTGGCGCGTCTCGATACGACGCTACCGCGATTCCACCAGAGCCGACGCTGCCCCGACGGGTAAATCCGTTGCAGATTCGGTCATTTCAAACTTTCGAACGATTTTTTCGACGCCCACCGCGCAGGGTGTTCACGCGAACGCGATGACCTGCTCCCCCCACGCCGCGCGCAGCGGTCCGTCGAGATCGGCAACCACCGTGTCGTGCTTGTCGATCACCAGGGTCGAGCGGCCGTCGCGGTCGTAGGCCCGCCACTCGGGCTCGCCTTCGAGCCCGAGTGGGGTCCCGGCCTCGGCGAAGGCCAACCAACGGTGCTGCATCCGCTCCGACACCCTTCGTGCCGTGGACAATCCGCCCAGAAGATAGGTGATCTCCCGGGGACCGTGGGCGATGTTTCCGAACACGTAGGGCAGTTCGGTCGCGTGTGTGGCACCGATCTTCAGTGCCTTCAGCATCGGGGTCGCGTAGTCGAAACGGTACAGCCACGTGGGGGCGTAGCGGCTGTGCGCCTCCACGATCCACAGCGTCGGCAATCGGAATCCGAAGTCGCGGGTCAGGCCCATCGCGTCGTTCCTGGTGGCCAGTCCCGAGTACGCCGACTCGATGCGGGCCTGATCGGGAAACTCGACGTCCGGGTGCTCGGCGGCGATCTCGGCGAACATGCCGCGGATGACGTCCGGGTCGAGCGGCATCAGCGGCGACTTCATCAGTTTGAACAGTGAGGCCTCGTCCTTGTTCGTACCGATCAGCAACGGGACTCGCAGCGCGGTGCCGTTCCAGTACGCGTTGACCGGGTAGTCCGGTATCAGCGTGCCGTCCACCACCGGCCCGAACGCGAGTGTCCCGGGGGTGTCGGTGGGGATGCGTGAGAACAGCTCGTCCGACGCGGCGAGCAACTCGTCGGTGCTCGCGGTGAGCAGACGATCGACGGGATCGTCTGCGCCGCCGAGGATCTCCAGGAACAACTGCGCCACGTGCGCGGCCCTCTCCTGGTTGTACACCGACGTGGCCGGTGAGCTCTCGGCGATCGCGCGGTGGAACAGTCCCCGCGCCGACGGCATCGTCAACAAGGTGGTGACCGCGCCGCCGCCGGCCGACTCACCGAACACGGTGACACAGTCCGGGTCGCCACCGAAGGCCGCGATGTTCGCCTGCACCCAGCGCAGGGCGGCGATCATGTCCTGCATCGCGACGTTGGTGTCGAACCGGTGACGGTCGCTGCTCAGCGACGAGAAGTCGACGAAGCCGAAGGCACCCAGTCGGTAGTTGATCGTCACGACGACGACGTCTCCCGCCTCGGCCAGCGCCCGTCCGTCGTACACCGGCTGACTCGACGCACCGCGGAAGTACGCTCCGCCGTGGATCCACACCATCACCGGCTTCTTCGTCGCGCCGGCGTCGGGGGCCCACACGTTGAGCGACAGGCAGTCCTCGTCCTGCCGAACGTCGTCGCCGAGTGACATTCCCGGCATCGCGCTCTGCGGGCCCACCGGTCCGAATCGGTCGGCGTCGAACACCTCGGCCCACGGCTGCGGGGGCACCGGAGCGCGGAAGCGACGATCACCGGTCGGGGCGGCCGCGTAGCGGATCCCCTTCCACACCGCGACCGGCCCGCAGTGGGTGCCACGCACCGGCCCGTAGGTGGTCTGGATGATGGCCGTATCGGTTCGGGGGGCAGCGTAAGTCATGTCTCTCCTCCTTCGGTTCGGTGCGCTCACGCGGTGAGCGCGGTGACGATGTGCGAGACCTGCAGTCCCGCAAGCAGGACGAACAGCACGGTCATGATGGCCGCGTTGTGCTGGATCAACTCCTCCTTGACCACACCCAGCGCCGCGGTGACCCGCTTCGAGGGAACGGCGGCGAGGACGGCCAGGACGATCAGAGCGGTGCCGCCGAGGACGGCGAAGAGTGCCGTCAGTGCGGCGGCGTGACTCGGCGGCAGATGCCCTTCCGCGATGAGGGCTCCGGCCTTGAGTTCGAGTGGCAGGTTCTTGGCGTTCGGCACGGTCAGCAGCAGGCTGAGCACCGCGGCGCGGCCGGGTCCCATCGTGTCGATCTGCGCCATCCACGTCGGCATCACGGCGGGCGCGCCGTTCCGGGGGCGCCCCCGCCAGGTGAGGACGGCCAGCACCACGAAGGTAAGCCCGAACAACGTGGCGAAGATCAGCTGGGTGGGGTGGGCGGCACGGCCCGCGTGCGCGGCACTCGTCCTGGTCGTCGCGGCGGTGATACCGACGACGACGGCCGAGGCCGCCACGGCGGCGGCAGTGAAGGCGAACGCGTTCGTCCTGGCCCGCGCGGACAGCAGGATCGCGATCAGGGCGGCCACCGGGATAGGGCTGACGACCATGCCCAGTGCGAGTGGAATGATCTGTCCCGCTGTGTGTCCCATCTCGGCTCACGTCCCTTCGACGCTCGGGATGCGGGAGCTGTCCGTCAGCTCGTCGGTCGGTCCCGGCCGGCATCCGAGGGGAACACTAGGAGCGCCGATTCGGCGGTCGCGGCGGACGTTCGGGTATTGCGACATCACGCCGTGACGGCGGGCACACCACCCGAGAGGTGGTCAGTCCAAGCGCACGGAGAGAAGCACCGAGTCGTGCTCCTGCACCAGTTCGGCCGTGCCGACCTTCGCTGCCAGAGCGGTGAGGCCCACCCCGTCCGAGCCGTCGCGGGAGATCCGTCCCGGCGAGCGAATTCCGATGCAGATCAACGATGTCCGCGGATCGACGACCATCGTCAGAGACAGGGTCCCGCCGGTTCCGTGCCGTATCGCATTGGTGAAGCCCTCGGACAGGACGTCGATCGCATGCTCGAGGCGTACCGGGCTCGCCGACAGCAACGGCCAGACGTCGGGATCGATGTCGCTGCGGACCGGTACCGCGGCCGACCACATCCCCACCAGCTCGGTGATCTGCTGTCGGGCGTCGGAGGTGGGGATCCGCGGACGTGACTTCTCGTCGGCCACCTCTCGGAGTACCCGGCCGAGGATCTCCGAGACGGTTCCCTCCACCGAACGACGATCGGCCGGACGCATCGGTGCCGGCGTGGCCGCGCCGTGCATCGTGAGGGCCGCGGCCACCAATTCGCCCTGCACCGAGGAGTGCAGGACGTGAGCGAGCCGGCGACGGGCCGCCACCACCCGTCCGTGCACCTCCGCCGACAGGTGACTCTGTTCCGCGAGCGCCGTGGCGAGTTGCTGCTCCTCCAGCGCGCGTTGCTCGTTGGCGGCCCGGATCAGGCACATCGCGAGCGCGGCGAACGGATAGAACGCGATACCCGGCACGACGAACGCCGGGGGGAACCCGACGCCGCCGAGGATCAGCCAGAACGCCACCGCGGTGACGGCGCCGACGGCGCTGTACGCGGCCGCGAGAAACCCGGTCCGCGCGGCCGCGTTCCCGATCCGCACCGCCACCTTCGCCACGACCCAGCTACCCGACACGCACACGACCAGCCCGGCCGCGACCTGCAGGACGGTTTCACGCACGCCGTAACTCGTGACCAGATACGTCAGGACGACCGCGGTGTACAGGAGCACCGGCAGCACGAGTGGGGCCGGGCGCACCGCCTGCAGTACTCCGTGCAGACGTTCGCGCAGGGTCAACACCGGCAGCGCGACGCTGGGCCGCGGCGGCGGCGTGACGTCGTCGAACAGCGCGTGGCTCATGGGCCGGACGATCTCCTCCGAGATGCCGCGCAGTAGACGCGCGCCGCTCGCGGAGTCGATGCCGGCCCTGTCGGTCGCGGCGAGCGCCGAATCGATCTGCGCCGCCAGATCGTCGGCGTAGCGGCGCCCCAATCCGGCCAGGTACTCCTCGTCGACGCGCCGCTGCTCGTCGAGCGCCGTGCGAGCAGCCCGCAACCGCCGCATCGTGGCGTCGTGCTCCCGCACGGAGTCGACGAGGATCGCGATCAGCGAGAGCGCCACCACCGCGGTGGTCATGTTGATGAAGAGCCTGGCCCAGAGCGACCGGTCGTCGGTGGCGAAACCGTTGAACACCAACAGCGCGTCGAGCAGGAACGGCCGGCACGCCCCCAGCGCCGCGAACACGATCAGGGAGACGACCGGGCGGTGCCGGGGACGGTCCGGACGTAACACCGTGAGCCACGCGACCAGCAGAGCGAGACCCATGATCAGGTGCACCATGACCGCGACACCGAAGTAGGTCGGCCAGTCCCGGGGGCTGCGGGCGGTGATGTAGCTGCCCATCACCGTGACGGCGAACGGGGCGGTCAGAATCCACGACCAGCGGGTGACGGCGGAGCTGCCGCCGATGCGCGCCAGCCACGGAAACCGACGAATCAATCGGACTCCGCCGGCAATCCGAAGCGGCGGACGTACAACTGCGCTGCCGCGACCCGCGGGTTGATGTCGGGGTTGTGGTTGACCCCCAGCGCGTCGAAGGTGCGGGTCACCATCTTCTCGACGCTGCGCAGACTCGACGCCCGGCGCCGGGCGATCTCGGCGTTGGACCATCCGAGCGCGATACAGCGCAGCACATCGAGTTGGGTCCGGGTGAGGTGACCGAGGGCGGCATCCGGGCCGTCGGGAAGGTGCCGAGGCGGCAGCGGCTTCTCCGCCAATGCGGATTCCACCGCCGCCACGAGTTGCTCGACGGACTCGAGCGCCACCTTGTCGAGGAACACCGAGCCCGCCGGAACGCCCTCGCCCGGTGCGATGCTCGCCCGCGGATAGTTCGTGAGGAACACCGTCGCGCAGTGCGGCGCCCGCGCATGCACGATGGTCGCCATCTCCATGCCGTTGGGCCGCGACCCGAGGTCGATGTCGGTGACCAGGACGTCCGGGTCGATCTCGTCGAGATCGGCGAGATCGGTCGCCGCGGACGGGCGGTCGTGGACCTCGAATCCCGCGTGCCGCAGCGCGTCGGCCACGAGCGAGCGCATGAGCGGCTGGTCCTCGACCACCAGCGCCCGACGCACCCACGCAGCTTCTTTCACAGGAAAGAGACTAATGGGTCGAATCTCCGCGCAGAAGGTAGTGCGCGTGGCTAACGAACGATCGGCCGAGACCACGCGGGCGGGCTCGGCCGATCGGCGGACGGGTCAGCGTCCCGGCACGTACTTCATGGCCTTGATGAAGGGCGGCAGCAGCTTGGCCCAGACCTTGGCCGGCAGCCACCGCGGACCGCCGAGATTGACCACCCTGGTGGTCGCGACGGTCTGCGCCTCCGTGTACTTGAGCAGACCCTCGGCGCCGTGGCGGCGGCCGACGCCCGACACCCCCATGCCGCCCATCGGGGCGGCGGTGCTGCCCCAGGTGGGGCCGTAGCCCTCGTCGACGTTGACGGTGCCCGCCATGACGCGGGCCGCGATGGCCTCGCCCTCGGCGTGGCTGCCCGCCCACACGCTCGCGTTGAGCCCGTAGTCGGTGTCGTTGGCGCGCGCGATGGCCTCCTCGACGTCGGCGACCGGGTAGATCGACACCAGTGGCCCGAACGTCTCGTTCGCGTAGCACTCCATCTCGGGCGTGACCCCGGTGAGCACCGTGGGCTCGTAGAACAGCGGCCCGAGGTCCGGCCGCGCCTTGCCGCCGGCGACGACGGTGGCACCCTTGGCCACTGCGTCGTCGACGTGTCCCGACACGGTCTTGACCTGGTCCTCGGACACCAGGCTGCCCATCTCGATGCCGAACTCGTAGCCGGGGGCCAGGGTCATGTTCCGGACGCGTTCGCCGAACTGGCGGATGAACTCGGGGGCGATCGCCTCCTCGACGTAGATCCGCTCGACGGAGATGCACAGCTGGCCGGAGTTCGAGAAGCACGCGCGGACGGCGGCATCGGTGACCTCGCGCAGGTCCGCGCCCTTCGCGACGATCATCGGGTTCTTGCCGCCCAGTTCGGCCGAGAAGCCGATCAGCCGCCGGCCGGCCTGCTCGGCGAGCAGGCGTCCGGTCGCGGTGGATCCGGTGAACATCAGGTAGTCGGTGTTCTCGACGAGCGCGGTGCCGACGACGGAACCGGGACCGGGCACCACCGCGAACAGCTCCCGGGGCAGACCTGCTTGGTACAGTAGCTCGGCACACGCGAGCGCACAGTACGGCGTCTGGCTGTCCGGCTTGATCACCACGGCGTTACCCGCGAGCAGCGCGGCGATCGCATCGGACACCGCGAGCGTCATCGGGTAGTTCCACGGCGAGATGACGCCGACGACGCCCTTCGCGTGGTGCCGGACGACGGTCTTGGTCAGCCCCGGCAGCATGCCCTGGACCCGCTTGGGGCGCAGCAGCTTCGGCGCGAGGCGCGCGTAGTACCGGGAGGTCATCGCGATGTCGAGGACCTCCTCCTGTGCCGACGCGCGGGACTTGCCGGTCTCGGCCTGCGCCATGTCCATCAGCGCGTCCTTGTGCTCGAGAACCAGGTCGCGGTAGCGGAGGAACACCTCGGCCCGCTCGACCGGGGACCGCTTCTCCCACGCCTTCTGGGCGACTCGGGCCCGCTCGATCGCGGCGAGCGCGTCGGCCGCGGTACCGACCGGGACGGTCGCGAGCTCACGCCCGGTGAACGCTTCGACCACCGGGCGCGTCGGGCGGTCCGCGGCATCCGGGATGGCGATGAGAGCGGCGAGGCGGGCGAACGTCGCCGCAGACGGAGCGGGCATCTTCGTACTCCTACTGGTGAGTAGATTTCGAGTTACACACAACCTACCCCGTCCGTGGCCATCGTCACAGGAATCGGTGCGCGATCCACGTTCTCGCCGAGCGGGCCCGGCACACCGAAGCTCAGCGAACCCCCGGCGGGTTCTGCTGCTGCAGCACGGTCCACCCGATCGCTCCGATGGCCGCCGCGGCAGCGCCCGCGATACCGACCCACATCAGCGGGGAGCTCGACGATCCCGCGCCGGAAGATCCGAGGCTGCCGAGCGAGCCGTTGCCGCCGGAATCCGGCGCCGGGAAGGTGATCTCCCCGTCGTGTTCGCGCTCGACCGCACCGCTCTCGAGCGCGACGTGCGCGCGCCACGGCCCGGCCGGTAGTTCGGCGCTGTCCGGGATGCGGAATCGCACCTTCGCGCCGGCTCCGGCGGCGACGACCACCTCGTCGGCGTACAGCGGCCCGAGGGTCCTGCCGGCGGGCCCCTCGGTCAGCGTGAGTTCGCCGCCGACCTCGGTGGCCCAGCCACCGGTGTTGCGGACGTCGGCGACGACCACCGCCTGGCCGGCGGCGTCGCGTTCGGCGGTCAGACCGTCGATCGTGAAGTCCGCGGTCGTTCCGGCGCCGGGCCCCACCCGGACGTCCATGCGGACGCCGACGCGCGACGTCGACACCACCCCGCCACCGCCGGGGGCGGCAGGTTGCGCCCACACCGTCGCGTAGCGGTCCCCGGTGGGTGCGTCCGCCGGGATGTTGACGGTCACCTTCACGTCGGCTCCCGCGCCGGGTGCCAGTGTGACTCGCTGCTTGTCCAGACCGGTCCACGACGTGAGCCGGTTGGTACTGCCGGGTTCCCCGATCGTGTAGACGCCGCTTCGCATCCAGGCCGCACCGACGTTGACGTCCACTGTTCGAGTCGTCGAGTCGCCGTTCACGACCCGCACCGTTCGCTGCAGTCCACTGCCCGGGGCGAGAGTGCCGACGATCTCGGTTTCCCAGTTCGGAAAGGCCGGGTCGGACGGCGGGTTCACCAGCCCGATACCGATCCCGCCCGACCCGGTTTCGGCGTGGACGACCGTCGTCGACGCCGCCGTGAACGACGCGATCAGGGCCAGCAGGGCAAGGAGGTTCCGCAACAGAGGACGCATGGACACGCTTTCGTGAGATGCCGATGGTGGCGGGACGCGGACTACACCGCGGAGTGGGTCAGGGTCGCGCTGTAGTTGCCGAGCGTCACGCCGTCGGAGACGTCGATCCAGAGCGAGGGCGTCCACAGGAACGTGACGTCGGGCCAGTTGTGGCGGGCGATCCCCACCACGGGTTTGATCGAGTCCAGCGACTGTGGGCCGGTGCTCACGAATCCCATGGTTCCGCCGGTCGCCGTGTAGGTCACGGCGGACCTCGGGATGGTCGTGGTCCCGTTGGTGACGTTCGAGATCGAGGCGGACACGGTGACCGATCGGCCCGTGCCGCTGCGCCGGTCCCGGACGCCGGACACGGCCACCGTGCCGGTGACGTCGTCCTGTCCGTTCGCCCAGAGCATGGGAGCGCTTCTCGGAACGAACAGTTCGAGAGGCCCTTCCTGACCCCCGACCGTGAACGTGACGTCGGTGGCACCGTCGGTCGCGGCCATGGCCGTACCGGCGACCGATCCCGGCACGACTACCGCCGACACCACGGCTGCGGCGCCGAACACCGCTGTCGCCTTGCGCATGCTCGCCCTTCGATGAGGATTACGGACCCCGGGCAAACGAGACGGTGGTCACGTTGCACGCGAAGCGCCCCATTTCAACAAACATTCGGACGCTTGTCCAGATTCGTGTGCAACTCCGCGCCGGACGCGGGGCAGTGCTCGTTCAGCCCGCCGACACGATCTCCTCGGCCCAGCGGTGGTCGGCCTTGCCGGTCGGCGACCGTCGGATCGAAGACGCGAGAACCACCGACCGCGGAATGCGGGAAGATCGCGCCGCCCTCCTCCACCTGCCCATGTCACCCGGGACGGCCAGCGCACGAGCGTTCGACAGGGTCGAAACCGTTGCCTCGGTGGGCCGTCAAGATCCTGTCAAGACCGGGTCGGGCACCTTGCCGGGCCCTGAACGGGCGAGCAATGCTTTGAACATGTGTTCAGCGATGGCTGTGCCGGCGGATCGGGACCTCAACACCCGTGCGCGCATCCGCGACGCGGCGATCCGGGTATTCGGAGCGCAGGGGTTCGATGCGGGTGTCCGCGCCGTCGCCACCGCGGCCGGTGTGTCCCCCGGCCTGGTCAACCACCACTTCGGTTCCAAGCAGGGGCTACGGGCGGTGTGCGACGCGCACGTCCTCGACGTCATCGTCACCGAGAAGCGTGAGGTGCTCACTGCGAGCGGCCCGGCGCGGATGCTGGCGGCGCTCGGCGAAATCGAGCGGTACGCACCCTTGGTCGCCTATCTCGTCCGGTCGTTCCAGGCCGGCGGCCACCTCGCCGCGTCCCTGTTCGAGCACATGGTGGCCGGTGTCGAGGGCTACCTCGAGGCGGCTGTCGACGAAGGTCGGGTCCGGCCGAGTCGCACCCCCACCGCGCGCGCCCGGTACCTCGCGATGAACAGCCTCGGCTCGACACTGCTGTATCTCCAGATGCACACGGCTCCAGACGGTTCGGTGGACGTCGCCGGTGCGATCCGGGAGATGACCGACGAGATCATGCTCCCCGCCCTCGAGCTCTACACCGACGGGCTGTTCACCGATTCCTCGATGCTCGACGCCTACACCCACCACGCAACCTCGGAGGAGCCGGCATGACCACGATCATCGAAGTCGCCCAGTTGCAGAAGACGTTCGGCACCACCCGGGCCCTCGACGGCCTGGACCTGACCGTGGGCGAGGGTGAGGTCCACGGGTTCCTCGGCCCCAACGGCGCCGGCAAGTCCACGACGATCCGGGTGCTGCTCGGCATGCTGCGGGCGAACAGCGGCACCGCGACGCTGTTCGGGCGCGATGCGTGGCGCGACGCCGTGTCCCTGCACCGCGAGGTCGCCTACGTGCCCGGCGATGTCACGCTGTGGCCGTCGCTGACGGGTGGCGAGATCATCGACCTGCTGGCGCGGATGCGCGGCGGACTCGACGCCGCACGTCGGGCCGATCTGATCGAGCAGTTCGACCTCGACCCCCGCAAGAAAGCGCGGTCGTACTCGAAGGGCAACCGGCAGAAGGTGGCGGTGATCTCGGCGTTCTCGTCGCACGCCCGGCTGCTCCTGCTCGACGAACCCACGTCCGGCCTGGACCCGTTGATGGAGAAGGTGTTCCGCGACTGTATCGCTGAGGCCCGTGCCCGCGGTGTGACCGTATTGCTGTCGAGCCACATCCTGTCCGAAGTGGATGCGCTGTGCGAGAAGGTCACCATCATCCGGGGCGGGCGAGCGGTGGAGAGCGGGTCCATCGCGTCCATGCGGCATCTGAGCCGAACCTCCATCACAGCCGAACTCCTCGGCAACGCAGGCGATCTGAGCCGGATCCCAGGTGTCGAGGACATCCGCTTCGACGGCCGGAAACTGCACTGCCAGGTGGATGCCGACAGCCTCGGCATGCTCATTCGCACGCTGGGCGACATCGGCGTCCGGAGCCTGGTCAGCACCCCGCCGACGCTCGAGGAGCTGTTCCTGCGGCACTACGAACTCTCGGAGGAGGTGCGGGTATGACCACCACCGCGACGCCGGCGGTCGCCGACGCGGCCGTACCGGTCGGGTCCCCGTTCACCGGCACCGCCGCCCTGGTGCGCCTGGCGCTGCGGCGCGACCGAATCGTCCTGCCGCTGTGGGCCGTCGTCATCGGACTGCTCCCGACCGTCTACGGCAAGGCGATCATGGGTCTGTACACCACCCAGAGTCAGCTCGACGCCTTCGCGGCCTCGACGGCCACACTGAAATCCGAGATCGCCCTGGTGGGTCCGATCTTCGGGTCCAGTGTGGGCGCGTTGACGACGTGGCGTGCCGGCTACCTGTTCACCTTCCTGGCCGTCGCCGTGATCCTCACGGTCGTGCGGCACACGAGGACCGAGGAGGAGACCGGACGCACCGAGCTGCTCGACTCGACGGCGGTGGGGCGATACGCGGGACTGACGGCGGCGCTTCTGGTGGCCGGGTCCGGAGCCGTCGTCAGCGCGGTCGTCGCTGCCGTCGGGCTGGCGGCGATCGGGCTCGGCGGAACCGGGGCGGTCGCGTTCGGTGCCGCCGTGCTCGGTGTCGGGACCGTCTTCGCCGGCGTCGCGGCCGTTGCGGCGCAGGTGAGTACGTCGGCCCGTCTCGCTCGGGGCATCTCGTTCGGGGTACTCGCGGTCGCCTTCCTGCTGCGCGCCGTCGGTGACGCCGGATCGGGAACACTGTCGTGGCTGTCGCCGATCGGGTGGTCGCAGCAGGTGCGCCCCTACGCGGACGAACGCTGGTGGGTGCTGCTGCTGCCGGCCGTCACCGCTGTCGTGTTCGCCGCCGTCGCGTACCGAACGCTCGCCCGCCGCGACCTCGGCGCGGGCCTCATCGCGGAACGGCCCGGTCCGGCGACGTCACCACCGTCGCTGTCCGGGCCGGTCGGACTGGCGTGGCACACACAGCGCGGGCCGCTCGTCGCGTGGACGGTGGGGCTGGCGATGTTCGCACTCGTGATCGGTGGTGCCGCCCACGGCGTCAGCGACCAGCTCGGCAGCAGCGAGACGGTCCTCCAGGCGCTCGCCCGGCTCGGTGGCACACAGGCGATCGAGGACTCGTTCATCGCGCTGGGGTTCACCATCTTCGGGCTCGTCGCCGGCGCCTACTCCGTTTCCGCGACCCTGCAGCTGCACGACGAGGAGGAGACGGGCCGCGCCGAGTCGGTGCTGGCCGCGGCGATCTCCCGCGTGCGCTGGGCGACGAGCCACGTCGTGTTCGCGCTCGCCGGGCCGGCCGTCGCGCTCACAGTCGCCGGGCTCGCGGCCGGACTCGCGTACGGCGCGTCGATCGGCGACGTCGGCGGTCAGGTGCCCCGCATCCTCGCCGCCGCACTGGTGCAGCTGCCGGGGGTGTGGGTGCTGACCGGCATCACCGTCGCGATGTTCGGCCTCGTACCGCGCTTCGCCCCCGCCGCGTGGGGTGTGTTCGCGGCGATGATGACGCTCTACGTGTTCGGGATGGTCGCGGACCTGCCACAGCCGCTGCTCGATCTCGTCCCGTTCCTGCACCTGCCGCGGCTGCCGGGCGCCGAGTTCCAGGCGGCGCCGATCCTGTGGCTGCTGGGGATCGCGGCGGCACTGCTGGCCGTCGGGCTCGCGGCACTGCGCCGGCGGGACCTGCGTTGAGCCCCCGTCATGTGATCCCTCCCGACCAGCCCCGCGAACGGGAATCCACGGTACGCATTCGAGACCGAACCGTGCCGTGAATTCCCGTTCGGGGGTTGCCCCGGGGTTCCTAAACTCGGGACCATGACAGCTTCGCGCGCGTCAGACGAGGTCGTGGACTGGTCCAGGATCGAGGAGCGGGCGCCGACGGTCGCCCGGATGTTCGTCGATCGGGTGGCGGCGTCACCGGGGTCCGAGGCGTTCCGTCACCCCGGGCCGGGTGGCGAGGGCTGGGTGAGCGTGACGTGGTCGGAGGTGGGCCAACGCGTCAGACGACTCGCGGCCGGTCTCATCGCGCTGGGTGTGCAGTCCGAACAGCGGGTGGCACTCGCCTCTGCGACCCGCTACGAGTGGGTGCTCGCGGACCTCGCGGTGATGTGCGCGGGCGCCGCCACCACCACCGTCTATCCGACGACCACTGCCTCCGACGTCGCGTTCATCGTCGCGAACTCGGGCAGCCGGATCGTCGTCGCCGAGGACGATGCGCAGCTGGCCAAGTTGCGCGAACACCGCGAGGAGATCCCCGACGTCGCTCGCGTCGTCCTGCTCGACGGCACCGTTCCGGACGACGACTGGGTGATCGGGTTCGACGAACTCGCCGCCCTCGGTGAGCGTCTGCTGGCAGAGCGGTCCGACGTCGTCGACGAGCGGATCGCCGGCATCTCCCCCGACAGCCTCGCCACACTGATCTACACGTCGGGCACCACCGGCCGCCCCAAGGGTGTGCGGCTGCCCCACTCCGCGTGGACGTACGAGGCCGCGGCGATCGACGCGACCGGCATCCTCGACGCCGACGACCTCCAGTACCTGTGGCTGCCGCTGTCCCACGTGTTCGGCAAGGTGTTGCTGACGTTGCCGCTGCAGATCGGGTTCGCGACGGCGGTCGACGGCCGGGTCGACAGGATCGTCGACAACCTCGCCGTCGTGCGGCCGACCTTCATGGGCGCGGCGCCGCGAATCTTCGAGAAGGCGCACGCCCGGATCGAGGGGACGGTGCGGGCGGAAGGCGGCATCAAGGAGAAGATCTTCGACTGGGCGATGGGTGTGGGCCTCGCCGCATCCAAGGCGCGGCAGTCCGGAAACTCGTTGTCCCGCATGCAGAAGGCCCAGTACGCGATCGCCGACCGTTTGGTGTTCCAGAAGATCCGAGACCGCTTCGGCGGTCGGCTGAAGTTCTTCATCTCGGGCTCGGCGGCGTTGGATCGTGATGTGGCGCAATGGTTCGACGCGGTGGGAATCGTGGTCCTCGAGGGTTACGGGTTGTCCGAGACCAGCGCGGCGTCGCTCGTGAACCGGCCGTCCGCCTACCGGTTCGGTACCGTCGGCTGGCCGATCCCCGGCACCGACGTGAAGATCGCCGAGGACGGCGAGATCCTGATCAAAGGTCCCGGTGTGATGAGCGGGTATCACGAGAATCCGCAGGCCACGGCGGAGGCGTTGGAGCCGGACGGCTGGTTCCACACCGGCGACATCGGGACGGTCGACGCGAACGGGTTCCTGCGGATCACCGACCGCAAGAAGGACATGTTCAAAACCTCCAACGGGAAGTACGTGGCACCGTCGGCCATCGCCGCCACGTTCAAGGGGATCTGCCCGTACGTCGGCGAGATCATCGTGCACGGCGAGGGGAAGTCGTACTGTGTCGCGCTCATCAGTCTCGACGGCGAGTCCATCGCCGAGTGGGCGGTGGAGAACGGGATGGGTGACAAGCCGCTGCGCGAGATCGCCTCGGCCGGTCCCACGGTCGCGATGATGAGCGCGTACGTCGACCAACTCAACGCCGGGCTCAACCGGTGGGAGCAGATCAAGCGCTTCACGATCCTCGAGCGCGAGCTCACCGTCGAGAACGGCGAGATCACTCCCAGCATGAAACTCAAGCGCAAGAAGGTGGTCGACAACTTCTCGGATCGGATCAGCGAGCTGTACGGCTGAGCGACTCCAGCGCGGTCGCCTTCGCGGCCCGGCGGTCGGTCTTGCCGCCCGGCCCCACGTCGAGCCTCGCGACGGTGACGACGTACTCCGGCAGGTATTCGGCGGTGACACCGCGCGATCGCAGCCACCGTGCGAGCGTCTCGGTATCGAGTTCACCGCCGGCGACGGGAACGACGACGGCGCAGACGCGTTCGCCGAACAGTTCGTCGGGCACACCGACCACTGCCACCTCCGACACCGACGGATGCTCGCCGACGAGTTCCTCGATCTCGACGATCGAGATGTTCTTGCCGCCGCGGATCACGAAATCGGCTGTGCGGCCCACCACCCGAACCCGGTCGTGCTCGTCGATCTCCACGATGTCGCCGAGCATCATCCAGCCGTCCTCGGTGTACAACTCGGTGTTCGCGGCCGGATCCGACCAGTACCCGGCGGACACCAGCGGACCGCGGACGGCGGGCCGACCGCGCCGCGGACGCCCCGAACACTCGGCGCCGGAGTCGTCGAGGACCCGCACGTTCGCCGACCCGAGCACGTGGCCGCACGTGCGCAACCTCGTCTCGACGTCGTCGTCGACTGTCGTGCGGCTCACGACACCGGCCTCGTTGGATCCGTAGAACTGCAGCACCTTGGCGCCGGTGCGCTCCTCGAACGCGCGGGCATCCCGGTAGGGCACCGGCTCACCCCCGGTGTAGAGGACACGCAGACTCGACAGATCCCGGTGCCGGGCCGCCTCGGAACGCAGCAGCATCCGGAACTGGGTACTGACGCAGCACAGTACGGTCACCCGTTCGCGTTCGATCATTGTCGCCATCTCGTCGACGTCGAACCGGGCGGTCACCACCACCGGGACACCGAGCAGCGCCGGGAGGAAGTGCGCCGACCACAACCCGAAGCCGAAGGGTGCCGGAACGACGGAGCAGACGACGTCGCCCGGCCCGATCCGGCCGCCCAGCATCGCCTCCCGCGCAAACTCGACCCACTTGCGTTCGTCGTGGGCAACCACCTTCGGCAACCCCGTCGTTCCGGACGTCGAATTGAGGATCGTCACCTCGGACGTGGTGAACGCGGCACCTGCGGGCGCCGCGGCACCGGGTACGCCCGGGCTGCTGAGACGATGACGGTCGACGACACCGCTGTCTTCCTCTACCACGACAACATCCGTCGGAAATACCCCGTACTCGCGCAACTCCTCGACGAGTCCCCGCCACGACCGGCCACGGATATCCGGTGCCGTGACGAGAACCGTTGCGCCGGTGCGCCGCATGATGTGAGCGACCTCCCGGACGCCGGACCGCGCCCCGATCGCCGCCGCCACGCGGCCGGCTCGGTAGCACCCGCACAGAGCCGCGTGGACGCCGGCCGTGTCGGGCAACAGCAGGGCCGCTCGGGAGCGGAACCCGCCGGCGGTCACGCGAAGTCCGCGGGCCACCGCATCGGCCGAGCGGTCGTACTCGGCCCACGTCGTCGTCCGACCCGGTGTCACGAACGCGGGGTGGTCGGGGATCTGCCGGGCCCACTCCCGGACCACGTCGCTGATCGGCACGTCGGCGTAGTCTTCGGGTACTTCGGCGAACCCACCTGGGCGAAGCTGCTGTCCGGTCACTGGTCGCTACCTCGTCATGCCCGTCATCGACATCCTCCTGAGAAGTCTCGATCGACCCGTACGGTCGGTCACGATCGGTTGCACTCACACCCTTCGTCGGCGCTGCCACCGGACCGTGAATGCCTACCTGTACTTCCGCAGCTCCTGCCGCGCGACGCTCCGGATGTGTACCTCGTCCGGCCCGTCGGCGATGCCGAGGATGCGTGCGCTCGCCCACATACGTGCGATCGGGAAGTCGTCGGTGACACCGCCGCCGCCGTGGCACTGGATCGCCCGGTTCAGCACCGACCTGGCGACGCGGGGACCGATCACCTTCACGGCGGCGATCTCGATCTGCGCGCCCTTGGCGCCCACCCGGTCGATCATCCACGCGGTCTTGAGTACCAGCAGTCGAGCCTGCTCGATCTCCATGCGGGACTCGGCGATCCAGGTGCGGACCACGCCCTGGTCAGAGATCGGACCGCCGAAGGCGTTGCGTGCCATCGTGCGTCGCACCATCAGTTCCAGTCCGCGCTCGGCCATACCGATGCAGCGCATCGCATGGTGGATGCGGCCCGGGCCGAGCCGGGCCTGGGCGATCGCGAAGCCCTCGCCTTCACCGGCGAGCATGTTGGTCAGCGGAACCCGGACGTCGGTGAACTGGATCTCCGCGTGTCCCTGCTGGTCGTGGTAGCCGAAGATCGGCAGCGAACGGATGATCTCGACACCGGGCGTCGCAACGGGGACGAGAATCATCGACTGCTGCCGGTGCGGTGCGGCATCCGGATCGGTCTTCCCCATCACCACGAGAATCTCGCACCGCGGATCGGCGGCGCCGGTGGTCCACCACTTGCGTCCGTTGATCACGTACTCGTCACCGTCGCGCACGATCGACGTCGAGATGTTGCGGGCGTCCGACGACGCGACGTCCGGTTCGGTCATCGAGAAGCCGGACCGGATGCGGCCGTCGAGCAGCGGTTCGAGCCACCGCTGCTTCTGTTCGGGCGTGCCGAACATGTGCAGGATCTCCATGTTGCCGGTCGACGGCGCGGAACAGTTGAGGGCTTCCGGTGCGATGTACGGCGACCGGCCGGTCACCTCGGCGATGTGGGCGTAGTCGAGGTGCGTCAGCCCGGAGAGTGCGGGCAGGAAGAGGTTCCACATGCCCTGCCGGCGGGCCTCGGCCTTGAGTTCCTCCACGATGGGCGGCAGCACGTGGCTGCGCGGCCCGGACGCCTCCAGCTGCTCCGCGTACACCGGCTCGGCCGGGTACACGTACTCGTCCATGAACGCCTCGAGGCGCTTGACGATGTCCCGGGCTTCCGGGCTCGGCGACAGGTCCATCCGTCAGCTCCTCCCACTCGTGAGAACGACCTTGCCGCGCGCGCGGCGGCCCATCACCACGTCCAGCGCCGCGGCTGCGTCCGCCAGCGGATAGGTCTCGCTGACGTGTGGACGGAGCGCGCCGCGGTCGTACCAATCGAACAGCCGACGCATGTTCGCGGCGTTGTGCTCGGGGTTGCGCTTGGCCCACGCCCCCCACAGGACACCGTGCAGGGCGCCGCCACTGACCAGCAGTCGGTTCATCCCCACCTTCGGGATGTCACCGGACGCGTATCCGACCGTGAGATACCTTCCACCCCAGCACAACGCGCGCACTGCCGTCTGCGCGTGCTCCCCACCGACCGGGTCGTACACGACGTCGATGCCGCCGGGCGCCTCGTCGGCCAGTCGCGTCTTCAGGTCGTCGGCGGAATAGTCGATCAACTCGTCGGCACCGTGATCGCGACACAGCGCCAGCTTGTCCGGGCTGGACGCTGCCGCGATCACGCGAGCGCCCAACGCCTTTCCGATTTCGACAGCGGTCAGACCGACACCACCGGACGCGCCCAGCACCAGCAGCGTCTCCCCGGCCGCGAGGTCGGCCCGGTCGACCAGCCCGTGGTACGACGTCCCGTAGGTCACCACGAAGCCCGCGGCGTCGACGTACGACATCGAGTCCGGGATCGGGAACACCATCGTCGCGGGCACCGTCACCAGTTCCGCGTAGCCGCCCATCCCGCAGAATGCCAGCACCCGGTCGCCGACAGCGACACCGTCGACGTCGGCGCCGAGGGCCCGGACGACGCCGGCGACCTCGGATCCCGGCACGAACGGCAGAGCCGGTTTGGTCTGGTAGTTCCCGGACACGACGAGCCCGTCGGGGAAGTTGACGCCTGCCGCGTGCACCTCGACGAGCACCTCGCCCGGACCGGGCTCCGGATCGGCGATGTCCCTGTACTGCAGCACCTCCGGAGCACCGAGCACTTCACACAGCTGCACCTTCACGTCGCCGCTCCAGCCACGAACGTCGCCCACGCCTTGACCGCGAGCCCGCCGGTCTGACGGGCACAGTCGAGTTCGAGGTCGACCTTGCTCTCACCGTCCTCCTCGTATCGCCGCAGGATCTGCGCGGTGCAGGTGAGCACGTCGTCGGGCCACACCTGCTCGAGGAAGCGCACGCGGAACGACCGAACGTTCTCGGCGCCGAGCCAGTCCGTGGCATAAGTGGCCAGCAGCCCGGCCTGGAACATGCCCACCGAGAACGGGCTCTTGTAGCCGGCCGCCTCTGCGTAGGTCTGGTCGTGGTGGATGGGATTCATGTCCCCGGACGCCCCCTGGTAGCGAACAAAGTCGGTGCGGGTCACCGGTCCGACGGTCCAGGGCTCGGGAACGGTCAGGGTCGCGGTCATCATGCCTCCGTCGCGGGTCGGGCGGTCTCGACACCGGTCATGGTCGCGCGGGCCACGAGTGTGCCTGTGGAGTCGACGAAGTCGGTGACCATCACCGCGAACGTCATCTCACCGCCGCGCCGGCCCTGTTTGGTGTACACGTCGGTGATCCGGGAGGTGCACCGCAGGCGCGTGCCGGCCTTCGGTGGGGGGCCGAAGAACTCGTACTGCTGCTCGGCGTGCAAACCACGCTTGCCGTCGAGTTCCACAGCCTTCCAGGGGTTTCCCTCCGGCGGCTGCCAGTGCAGTGTGGTGGTGAGGAACGTCGGCGGGGAGACCGCGTCCTCACGTTCGAGATAGTCGGGGTTGGTCGAGTGCGTCGCTCGTGCGAACTCGCGGACCTTGCCCCGCTCGACGTCGAGGTCGAACGGCACGCCCTCGACTCCGACGGCATCTGCGTTTGCCATGTTCTCTCCAGATGGGTTGTGTCGGTCGGGTTCGGACTCAGACGAGTCCGCTCATCTCCTGCACCAATTCGTCGACTGTCCAGCGGGCGCCCTTGTCGAGGACCTTCCCGTACTGCCAGCCCAGGAATTGCCGGATCTCGCCGCCCTTGGCGTAGAACACCGATCCGTTCGCCGGGCACTGTTCGGTGAGGAGGTAGGCGACGACGGGCGAGACGTTCCCGGGGTGGTAGACGTCGAACTCGTTCGGGTCGGCGGGTTTCGCAACCATGTCCTTGATGCCGGGCACGTTCTCGGTCATCCGGGTGCGGGCCACGGGGGTGATGGCGTTGGCACGAATCCCGTAGCGCTCCAACTCCTGCGCGAGGATCACGGTGAGCGACGCGATGCCGGCCTTGGCGGCGCCGTAGTTGCTCTGCCCGACCGCGCCGAGCAGCCCGGACGTGCTCGATACGTTCACGATCGACGCCTTGACGTCGTCTCCGGCCTTCGACCGGTCGCGCCAGTGCGCGCCGAACACGCGACACGGCGCGAACGTGGCCCGCAGCTGCCCGGTGATGACGTCGTCCCACTCGTCTTCACTCATGTTGACGAACATGCGATCTCGCAGCACACCGGCGTTGTTCACCAGGCCGTGCACTTCACCGAAGCTGCCGAGCGCGGTGTCGAGCAGGCTCTGCGCGCCCTCGACGGTCGTGACGTCCGCGGTGTTCGCGACCGCGGCACCGCCTGCCGTGGTGATCTCGTCCGTGACCTGATGCGCGAGCGACGGGTCCGCGCCCTTGCCGTCCGGCCCGGCGCCGGTGTCGTTGACGACCACCCGGGCGCCCTCGGCGGCGGCCAACAGCGCGTGCTCGCGACCGATACCGCGACCGGCACCGGTCACCACGATCACTCGATCCTTCAACTGGTTCATCAGATGTCTCCTCGTGGAAGTGTGAGTTCGGTTGTGCGCTCGGCGCGCTCGTCCACAGCGGTGAGCCGGCGAAGTACGGACTCCGCCTCCCGCACGATCCGGTCGATCAGTTCGGCACAGCTCGGGACGTCGTCGATGAGGCCCACCACCTGCCCGGTTGCCATCACGCCGATGTCTGCGTTGCCGTCGACCAACGCCGACCGGTAGAGCATCGGCGCATTCGCGGCCATGACCACCTGCCGCCAGCCGAGTTCGTGGCTCTTCTTCATCTCCAGGCCCTCGCGGATCATGTCCTTCCACGGGGTCCCCGACAGTCGCTGGAATGCAACGGCATTACGCATCGCGCGCAGAACGCGCTGCGGACCGCGGGTGGACTCGAGTTGGTCGATCGTCCCGGCCCGCAGGACGCGCTGCGGAACCCCGTCGATCTCGAGGGTCACGACGGTGTCGTTCACCGACTTCGACAGGTAGACGTCCTTGACTGCCTGCGCTACCGGGGAATCGCTGGTCAGCATGAAGCGGGTGCCCATCGCGATGCCGTCGGCGCCGTACGCGAGGGCCGAGACCAGGCCGCGGCCGTCGAAGTAACCGCCCGCGGCGATCACCGGGATGTCGACCGCGTCGACCACCTGCGGCAGCAGCAGGCTGGTCGGGACGGCGCCGGTGTGGCCGCCGCCCTCGCCGCCCTGCACGACGACGGCGTCCACGCCCCACTCGGCGACCTTCTCCGCGTGCCGGCGGGCACCGATCGACGGCACCACCACCAGTCCGGCGTCCTTGAGCTTCGCGATCAGGTCCCGCTTGGGGGCCAGCGCGAACGACGCCACCTTGACCCCGGACCGGATCAGCAGATCGAGTCGCTTGTCGATGTCTTCCTGATTGGCGCGCAGGTTGACACCGAAGGACGCGTCGGTCCGGTCCTTGACGTAGTGGATCGCCTGCTCGAGTTCGTCGTAGCTCAGCATGCCGCCGGCGATGATCCCGAGACCGCCCGCCGCGGCGGTGGCCGCGGTGAGCTTGGCGTCGGAGACGTAGCCCATGCCGGTCTGCACGATCGGGTACTTCACGCCGAACAGGTCGCAGACCCGGGTGTGCAGCGCGTTGCGGCTCGATTCGACGGTGGTCACGCGGGAACCTCCTTGTCGCGCAGGTTGCGGGGATCGATCACGGTGCGGATCAGTTCCAGCTCCTCCGCACTCGGGGCGCGTGTCTGCGGCACCGAGTCCGGGATCACCAGATCGAACCCGGTGGCCGCGACGACGTCGTCGACGGTGACGCCCGGGTGCACGGAGAGCAGGCGTAGCCGCCCCGAGTCCGGGGTGAAGTCCAGGACTGCCAGATCCGTGACCACTCGGCGCAATTGGTGATACCGAGTGGCCGCCGGTCCGGCCTTGCGGGCGTTGTCGTTGCCCACACCGGACACCATGTCGACCTTGGGCACGAACACCCGGGTGCTGTGCTTGGGCACCCAGTAGCTGGTCGGGTGGTAGACGGTGTTTCCCGGGGCACCACGGACACCGAGAAGCTGCACGGACGGCCGGTCGTGGTCCCCGATCGCGGAGATGTTGCAGTTGCCGTACGTGTCGAGCTGGGTCGGGATCATCATGATGTGGCGCTTGCCGTTCCACACCAGATCGAAGATCTGGTTGAAGGGCAGCCACGCCTCGACCTCGCCGTCGGCGGGGCCGCCGACCGCCCACGTCCCGCGCACCGCCGCGGCCTCGCCGTCCGACACCACCAGGTCGGGTTCGAACGTGTGCCGCGCGAGGCGGACGCCGATCGCCGGGATGGTGCCGAAGGCACTGGCGATCACCTCGCCGTTGCCGCGATACGCCTCGGCGCACGCCACCGCACACACTTCCGCCCGCGTCGCTGCACTCATGCCGAAGCCTCCTCACGCGCGCCGCGCACCGCGCGCTGGTACTCCGCCTCCGGGACCGCCAGGTAGCGGTCCACGAACGCCTGCCACTTCTCCGGGTCCTTGGCCGCCGTGACGTACTCCCGCTGGAACGCCTCGTCGCGGGCGTAGTCCGGCACACACGACGTGAAGTGCGCGCCGCCGGGCGCGGCCACCACGCCGGACACCAGCAGGCGGGGGATCCGGATCGTCGACGGATGCGCGTCGGCGGTGAGTTCGGCGGTCGGCACGATGCGTTCGCACGAGACGTACACCTGCTCGGCCGCCATGCAGAACAGGTCGTCGAAGTACAGGTCCGGGCCCAGGTATTGCGCGTTGCCGTGCACGTCGGCTCGGTTCATGTGCACCAGCGCCGCGTCGAGCGGGATCGCCGGCATCGCGACGAGGGTCTCGTCGCCGTAGGGGTCTGTGACCGTGCGCAATTCGGGGTTGACACGCATGACGTCCGATCCGAGCCCCGCCCGCGTCGGCAGGTACGGCAGTCTGATGCCGGCCGCGTACAGCCCCCACTGCAACATGCCCTCGTCGTACTCGGCGACCTCGACACGCCCGCCCTGACGTGCGGCGCGGAAGTGAGGATCGAGTGGGATCGAGTCCAGGGACACGAACCCGAACACGACCTTGCGCACCTTGCCCGCCGCGCACAGCAGGCCGACGTCCGGGCCGCCGTAGGACACGACGGTGAGATCGTCGAGGTCCGAGCGCAGGATCTCCCGCACCAGCGACATGGGTTTGCGGCGGGATCCCCAGCCGCCGATTCCGATGGTCATACCGGACCGCAACCGGCCGACCGCCTCTTTCTCCGACATTCTCTTGTCCGACAAATCGATCCATCCTTCGTATGCGTCCCGACTGCGGGCCCGCGTCCCTTCGGGTCCTCGCGTATCAAACATTTGCTACCTGTCGCCGCGGGATCACGGCACGTAGATCCGCATCCATTCCAGTCCCCGAGCCATCGCGTTCTCGGGCCCCTCCTCGTCGATCACCGGGCCGAGCAGTTCCAGATCGACCAACCCGGTGTATCCGAGCGCGCCCACCTCGGACACCATCCGGTCGAGGGGGATGCTCCCCTCCCCCGGAACCCGGCGGTTCGGCACCGACGTCGCGTCGACGTGGCGATCGCCGATCTGCACGATCCGAATGGCGTCCAGGTTGTCGCCGATGGTTTGCATCAAACCCCGCTCCTGCCAGGCCGAACACAGGTCCACCATGAGCCCCACTTCCAACCGTCGGCCCAGCGCAGCGATGTCCGCGACACTGTGGGTGAAGCTCATCGCCGACCGGATCGACATCGTGTTCTCGAGCGCGAGACCGACGCCCCGTTCCTGCGCGTACTCCACGAGCGGACCGAACCGGTCCACCGCCGCGTCCGCGGCCTCCTCCCAGGAGAGACGGCCCGATCCACCGGAGGTGAAACACACCGTGGGGGCGCCGATCTCCGCCGCGGCGTCGACCGCTCGTTCGAGCGTGGACAACACGCGTTCCCATCCGCCACCGTCGTGCATCGCGCGGCAACCACCCGCGATGAACTCCGGCCGCAGGCCGGACGCCCGGATCGTCTCGACCGACTCGTTCCAGCCCTGACCGGCCATGGTCGCCGCCAGTACCCCGAAGCGGTCCGCTCCGATGCGGCGCAGCATCGCCAACGACTCCCCGAGCGGAAGGTCGGCCGTCGCCGCGAGACAGACACTGAGCGCGGACCGGCGGTCCACATCCGTGATCGAGGGAGAGTGCTGCACGAATCCTCCTGTCGCAGAGCAGGTGACAATGCCGAGATCGTGGTGCAAACGGAATGTAGCAAATGTTTGATGCGCCGTATAGTCTCGCTCTCGTACCGGCGGTTCGCACACGCCGAGCGCCGGCTCTGCCCCTACCGGAAAGGCAGCCGATGACCAGCACCACCGACCCCGGGATCCGCGACGACGCGGTGTCCCGGTGGTTCACCGAGCACGTCGACGACGCAACGGGACCACTCCGTTTCGAGCGCATCGCCGGCGGCCGGTCGAATCTGACCTACCTGGTACAGGGCGCCGACGGCGCCCGGTGGGTCCTGCGCCGCCCACCCCTGGGGATGGCGCGCTCACGCGCCCACGACGTCCTCCGCGAGGCGGAGGTGCTCGAGCGCCTGCGCAGCACCCCGGTGCCGGTCCCGGTCGTCGTCGGCACCTGTGACGACGATGCCGTGACCGGCGCGCCGTTCTTCGTCATGAACCACCTCGACGGCGTCGTGCTCCGCGATCCCGACACCGTGACGTCGGTGGTGCCCGCCGACCGGCGGCCGTCCGTCGCGGCCGAACTGGTCCGCGCCCTGGCCGCCCTGCACGCCGTCGATCCCCGCGACGTCGGCTGGGGCGGCCTCGCCGACCGGGACGACTATCTGGCCCGGCAGCTGCGGCGCTGGTCGACGAACTGGGCACAGGACCGCGTCCGCGTCCTCGACGACATCGGACGCGCCCACGACCGCCTGCTCGAACGTATTCCCCGGCAGGGCTCGGCGCGGATCGTCCACGGCGACTTCCGCCTCGACAACTGCCTGTTCACACCCGACGGCACGATCGGCGGGATTCTCGACTGGGAGCTGACCACGGTCGGCGATCCACTCGCCGACCTCGGCCAGCTACTGGCGTACTGGGCGCAGCCCGACGACGAGGTGTGCGCGCTCGAGAATCCGCCCACCCGGGTGCCGGGATTTCCGACGCGCGACGACCTGGTGGAGCAGTATCTCGCTGCCGTCCGACCGGACACGGTGCCCGACATCGACTTCTACGTCGCCTACAACTGGTGGAAGATCGCGTGCATCGTCGAAGGCGTTAACACCCGCACACTGGGCGGCGCGATGGGCGCGAGCGACCGCTCGCCGGAGAGCTTCGGCGCCCAGGCCGAGCGGCTCGCGGCCCAGGCCTGGTGTTACGCGAGCAAGCTCTGATCAGATCGGCGCGCCGGAGGTAGGCCTACGCTGCGTCGAAGCTCCTCCGGCACGCGGACCGTCCCGGCGAGCGCGCGTGGAACCACCCTTCGGAAGCAAATGTTTGCTGCCGATAGAGTCGACTTGGACAACACGACTGCCCGAGCACCGGGCCGTTTCGATTTCGGAGGTAGGCATGGAGTGGTCGGAGCGCCACACCTTGATCATGGAGCAGGCCGCCGCCCTGTTCGCCACGAAGGGCATCGCCGGGACCAAGGTCCGCGACATCGCCGACGGCGTGGGCATCCTCTCCGGCAGCCTGTACCACTACTTCCCGTCCAAGGACGCGATAGCCGAACTGATCGTCACGCAGTATCTCGACGCCCTCGTCGACGAGTACAAGGCGATCCTCGCGTCGTCGAACGGACCACGAGAACGCCTCGACGACCTCGTCAAGGCGTCGTTCCGGGTCAGCCAGGCGCATCCGCACGCGTCCGAGATCTACCAGAACAACGGCACCTATCTGCGCAAGCTGAAGTCGCACCGCAAGATCCGCGATGCCGCGCGCACCACCAAGGACGCGTGGATGACGGTGATCGAATCCGGCATCACGTCGGGCGAGTTCCGCGCGGACCTGCCGGCCGAGGTGCTGTACGGCCTCATCCGCGATGCCGTCTGGTTGTCGTTGCGCTGGTTCTCGCCCACCGCCGAGTTCGGCATGGACCACCTGGCCGACTCCGTGGTGTCCGTCTTCCTGGAAGGCATCGAAGCCCGGCACTGATCCGCGTCGCAGTTCGGGAACCGGCCCGCTCTACCCTGGACTCATGTCGGCACCTTCGCGCCCCACCTTCGGGCAGTACGTGGGCTACCAGTTCGGGCGCACGCTCCCGGACTCGCTGCAGGACTGGGTCCGCCGGGACCTGGTGGGCCCCGGGGCGTCGGCGCGGTACCTGATCCGGTTCACCCTGCCGGTGCTGCCGATCCTCGCCCTCTTCCTGTTGATCCCCGGGCCGATCTGGGTTCCGCTGGCGATGATGGCGCTGCTGTTCATCCCGCTCGTGTACTTCGCGGTGGCCCTGATGCAGGTGTACCGGCGGCATCGGCTGCACAGCCACGGACTCGATCCGGATCTGGTGGCCGAGAAGGCGCAGCGCCGCGCCGACCGGGTGCGCGACGACTACGAACGTCGCCACGGACGCGCCTGACCACCGCAAGTTACCGGCGGGTCAATTATGGTTGACGGGCGAACCGACGAAGGGAAGAAACCATGAGTGAGCAGGTAGCGACCGCCGATCTGGCCGACGAGATCGGTCCGGACATTCGCAGCTGCGACACCCAATTCATCCAGTTCGGTGCCCGGGCGGTCTTCTCCGGCCCGATCACCACCATCAAGTGCTTCCAGGACAACCTGCTGGTCAAGCAGACGCTCAGTGAGCCGGGCAACGGCGGCGTCCTCGTCGTGGACGGCGACGCGAGCGTCCACACCGCCCTCGTCGGCGACATCATCGCCGGACGCGGCGTCTCCAACGGCTGGGCGGGCGTGATCGTCAACGGCGCGGTCCGCGACTCGGCGATCCTCCGCACCCTCGACATCGGCATCAAGGCGCTGGGCACCAACCCGCGCAAGAGCACCCAGACCGGCTCCGGCGAGAAGAACGTGCCCGTCTCCTTCGGCGGCGTCACCTTCAACCCGGGTGAGACGGTCTACAGCGACGACGACGGCGTCGTCGTCCGGTAGGCGGCTTCGCCACCCGTGCGCCTTTTCGGTAGCCAGAACTACCAGAAAGGCGCACGGGTGCGTCAGCGCCTGGGCAGGTGGCCGGCCGTCCAGTCGGCCACCAGCGACAGGACCTTCGGGTCCACGGGTTCGCGGACGAGGCGCCGGTAGGCGCGCAACGACGGCGGTCCGGCGTCACGCCGCACCAGGTGCGTCAGGTCGGGTACCCGAACGGTGTCGACCTCCGCGGGCACGAGATCGGCGATAGCCGACAGATCGTCCGGGTCCACCTGCAGGTCCTTCGCCCCGGTGATCGCGAGAACCGGCGAACGTATCTCCCGCAGCAGCGGTTTCGGATCGAAGTCGAGGAACTCCCGGAGCCAGCGGGCGTTGACGCGGCGCAATCCCATCCGCGCGGTGTCGCCGGTCGACCGGGCAATCTTGTCGAGTGCCTTGCGCTGCTGCGCCTTCACGTCGATCCGCAGGAGCCGGAGAAGGCTGCGGACGGGCGCCGACAGACTGTCGGCAGCCTTCGCGGACTGCCACAGCAGTACCTCGCGTCCGGTCACCGCGGGACACGCGATCAGCACGACGGCGGCGGGATCGACCTCGCGGTCGGCGCCCAGCGCCACGGCCAGGCAGGCGCCCTCGCTGTGCCCGATCACCGCCACCGCATCGCGAACGAAACCCCCTGCCGTCCGGAGCCATTCGACGGCCGCCGCGGCGTCGGCCAGGTTGTCGGACAGCCCGGTCGACAGGTAGTCGCCCCCCGACTTCGGAACCCCACGTTTGTCGTAGCGCAGCGACGCGGTTCCGTTGCGCGCCAACGCCTCCGCGAGCGCGCGGCTCACGCCGATCGGAAGTTTCGCGTGATCGCCGTCGCGGTTCATCTCCCCGGACCCGGTGAGGATCACCGCGACCGGACCGGTCTCGGCCCCCGCCGGAACGGTGAGCGTGCCCGCCAGGACCGTCCCGTCGCCCGACCGGAAGGTCACCTCCCGCTCGGACACCCCCGGCCGCCCGGCGGCGACGACCCCGCGGATCCGGTCGGCGACCTGCACGGCGTCCCGCGCGCTCACGAGCAGTTGGTCGAACTCCGCGCCGGCGGTCCGGCCGAGGGTGCGCACCCGAACCGCGGGAACCCCGGCGCTCGCCACGACGAACGTGCGTACGCCCCCGCCGCGCCACGTCCCGATACGCAGACGTCGGGGAATGCCCAGGCTTGGAGCCCGCATGCCGCGGGTGTTCGCGAACGGATCGGCGACGACGTCGACGTCACGGACGAGGTCGACGGGAATCGCCACGTCCCCGTGCAACGCGGCGATCTTCTCGAAACCGGACAATCGCAAGACCAACCGGTTGCTCTGCACGTTCAATTCGCTCACGGCAGCACCTCCCTGGGACCGAGTATCCCTTTGCGATGCGGCCCACACTGCGAGTCGACGCCTGCCGACGAGGTGCCTGCCGCCTCGGAACTCGCGCCAGATCGGGCGATTGCCCTGTTCTGCCGACGAAAGCACGACTACCGGTGTCGCACAGCTATCCGGCACGCCGGCGGCTTTCACCGATGCCGCCACCGGTCCGGAGTGTCCTGGCCGAGTAGCTTCCGCCGGCGAGCCCTCGGACACAACCCGGGCCAGCGCGTTCAGGACAGCAGGCGCTCGATCGCAGCCCCGGCGGCCAGCGCCTTCTCGCCATACTCCTGGTAGAGGTCCGGCGTCAGGCGAGAGGCCGGGCCGGACACGCTGAAGCAGCCCCGAACGACGCCCCCCCTGCCCCGCAGGGCAACCGCGACCGCTGCGATCCCGTCGTGCAGACCCTGGTCGGTCACCGCATAGCCACGCCGTCGGATTTCCTCGATCTCCTGCCGCAACACCTGCGGGTCGGTGACGGTGCGACCGGTCGAAGGGGCCAGGTCGGACGCGAGGATCCGCTCCACCTCGGAATCCGGGAGCGACGCAAGGTAGGCCTTGCCGTTCGACGCGGCATGCAGCGGCAGGCGCGTCCCCAACGGCAGGAACGCCCGTAGCTGGTGTGCGCTGTCGAGACGCTCGATCAGCACCAGTTCTTCGCCGTCGGGCACCGCCAGATGAACGGTCTCACCCGTATCCACCTGCAGCCGGCTCAACTCCGGAAGTGCCACGTCCCGCAGGTCGTCGCCCGCCGCCATCATGCTGCCCAGGCTGAAAGCCTTACCGGTGATCACCCATCGTCCCGCATCGTTCGTCGCGGGACGCAGCCATCCCGCATCCGCCAGCGTCCTGAGGCAGCGCTGAACCGTGCTCTTCGGGACGTCGAGCCGCTTACCGAGCTCCGACAAGCCGATCGGCTGCGCCGACGCCACCTCCTCGAACACCCGGAGCGCGGTGAGAACGCTGTTCATTCAAGACCTTTCACACACGTCTGTTGACGTCGAGCATGGAGGGCTATACGTTAGCCGGACCACATCGTAGCACGGCGGTCCACATTGTGGACCGACTCCGTTCAGTAGGGACTTCGAGAAAGGACCCTTCACCGATGACCACCCTCATGCCCCGGCCACTCCTGACTTCGCTCGTCGATCCGGGAAACGGCTCCGGCGACCAGCCCGCGGTCCGCGTCGGCGACGGCGCACTCACCCGATCCGACCTGATCGCGGCGGGGGCCGCCGTTGCCGACGAGATCAGCGGCGCCACAAGCGTTGCCATCGATGCGACGGCAACACTCGAAACGGTCATCGCGGTCACAGGATGCCTGATGGCCGGTGTGCCGGCAGTGCCTGTACCACCCGACTCGGGGCCCGCCGAACGCGATCACATCCTGAAGGACTCGGGCGCGCAGCTCTGGCTCGGCGGTCGGCGGGAAGACGTCACACTCCCGCATGTCCCGATCCACGCCCGCGCACGATCGGGCTCGACATATGCCGAGCCCGATCCCGGAACGACCGCGATGATCATGTACACCTCGGGCACGACCGGAGCCCCGAAGGGCGTCGTGCTCGCCCGTTCCGCCATCGCGGCGGGACTGGACGGGCTCGCCGAGGCCTGGGACTGGAGTCCGGACGACACCCTGGTCCACGGACTACCGTTGTTCCACGTGCACGGGCTCATCCTCGGAGTCGTGGGCGCCCTGCGGCACGGGTCGCCGTTGGTGCACACCGTGCGCCCCACCCCGGAATCGTATGCAGCGGCGAGTGGTTCGCTCTACTTCGGTGTCCCCACCGTGTGGTCCCGTGTGTGCGCAGACGAATCAGCGGCACGAACGCTCGGATCCGCCCGGCTCCTGGTGTCGGGCAGCGCTCCGCTGCCGGTCCCGGTCTTCGAACGCATGCAGGCGCTCACCGGCTCGGCGCCGATCGAACGCTACGGAATGAGCGAGACCCTCATCACGCTCAGCACCCGATTCGACGGCGAACGTCGACCCGGGTGGGTGGGATCACCGATCCGTGGCGTCCACACCCGCATTCGTGACCAGGCGGGCAATCCGGTGCCGTGCGACGGTGAGACGCTGGGGCAGTTGCAGATCGCGGGCGCAACCCTGTTCGACGGCTATCTGGGCAACTTCGAAAAGACCGCCGAATCGATGACCGAGGACGGATGGTTCAAGACCGGTGACATCGCCGTCGTCGACGAACAGGGCTTCCACCGCATCGTCGGGAGGGAGTCGATCGACATGATCAAGTCGGGTGGCTACCGGATCGGGGCCGGTGAGGTGGAACAGGCGTTGCTCGCCCACCCCGGCGTCGAGGAGGCCGCAGTGATCGGCGTCCCGGACACCGATCTCGGGCAGCGCATCGTCGCCTACGTGGTCGGCGACTGCACCGACGAGGTAGAGCTGTCCAACTTCGTCGCCCGAACCCTGTCGATCCACAAGCGACCGCGAGAAATTCGTGTCGTCAGCTCGTTGCCGCGAAACGCGATGGGCAAGGTGCAGAAGAAGTTACTGGTCGACGACGTCCAAGCCGGCAGATGAGCACGCCCGCCGACTCCGGCGCGATTCAGGTCACCGTCGAGCAGAACAACTAGATGGAGATCCTCTGCCTTCCCCGCGACGGTCAGCCCCGCGCCGATTGTCACTCGAGACGTGTCCTCCCCACCCCCACCTCTCTCAGAAACCGCGCCCGGGATTCAGGATGCCGGTGGGATCGAAGACGGATTTGATACCCGCCATGAGCTCGCGTTCGGTCGCGCCGACCATCGACTCCATGTACGGCGTCTTGAGCACGCCGACGCCGTGCTCGCCGGTGATGGAACCGCCGAGCGTGAGACATGCCGAGACGAGCTCGTCGAAGGCGGCCCGGGCGCGGGCCGTCATCGGCGCGTCGGACGCGTCGAACACGATGGTGGGGTGGAGGTTTCCGTCGGCGGCATGACCGAACGTTCCGATCAGGACGTCGTGCCGGGCCGCGGTCTCTTCGATCGCGGCCAGCATGCGCGGCAGCGCCGGGACCGGTACCGCGAGGTCGTCGAGCAGGGTGCTGCCCCTGCGCTCGAGCGCGGTGAGCGCCACCCGCCGGGCCTGCATGAACTCTTCACCCTCGACCGGATCGGCGGTGTCGTACACCTCGGTGGCGCCGGCCGCGGCGCACGCCGCCGCACAGCGGGCGGCCTCGGCGGCCGCGTCACCGCCGTCGCACTGGATCAGCAGCAGCGCGCCCGCCGTGTCGTCGAGACCCATCCTCGTCAGGTCGTTGACCGCTGCGATGGTGGTGCGGTCCATCAGCTCGAGCAGGCACGGGTCGGCCACCTGGCGAATCGCCAGGACCGCGTCGATCGCCAGCGCGGTGGTGGGGAAACTCGCGACCACGGTCGACGCCGCCGACGGCTGTGCCCGCAGCCGCACGGTGGCCTCCACGATCACCGCCAGTGTGCCCTCGGAGCCGACCAGCACCTGCGTGAGGTTGAGCCCGGCGACGTTCTTCCGGGTCTCGGCACCGGTGTGGATGATCCGACCGTCCGGGAGGACCGCCTTGATGCGCGCGACGTGGTCGGCGGTGACGCCGTACTTGGCGCAGCAGGTGCCGCCCGCATTGGTGGCGAGGTTGCCGCCGATGGAGGAGATCGCCCGGCTGCCCGGATCCGGGACGTACCAGAGCCCCTTCTCGGCGACCGCCGCGGCGAGGTCCCCGTTGATGACACCCGGCTGCACGGTCGCGAGGCGCGCGGATTCGTCGATCCGCAGAATCTCGTTCATCCGCTCGAGGCTCAGCACGATGCACCCGTCGATGGCGTTCGCCCCGCCCGCCAATCCGGTGCCGGCTCCGCGGGTGACCACCGGGACGCCGCGGCGGTGCGCAATCTGCATGGTCGCGACGACGTCCTCGGTGCTGCGCGCCCGCACCACCGCGAGCGGTTCCCCGTCGGGCGTGAGCAAAGACTGGTCCCGGCGATACGCGAGCATTTGATCCAGGTCGGTGACGACCGCGGCGCCGAGCCGTTCGGTCAGGTCGGCAGCAGCGGGGGAAACGCCATCGAGGGTCATGCAGAACCATCCGTCCGAGAGCAGGATCAAACTCGATTGTTTGACAAGTATTCATGCAAGTCAAGAACGGCCGACGAACGGGTGTGCACGGCAGACGGCCCGTGGGAGGATCGACCGGAATCGAGCAAGGAGGACCCGTGGCCAGAGTCGAGGCGCTGTCGATCGTCGACGCATTGGCCGCCGAACTCCGACAGCGGGTGTTCTCCGGGGACCTGACGCACTCCGACGCGCTCACCGAGGCCGAGGTCGCCCGCACGTACGAGGTCGCCCGGCCCACCGCCAAGGCCGCGATCGAGAAACTCGTCGGCGAGGGACTGCTGCAGCGCAGCGCGCACAAGACCGCGCGGGTGCTGCAACTGGGTCCCGACGACGTGCGCGACATCTACCGCACCCGAGCCGGCCTCGAGTCCCAGGTGCTCCGAGAACTCGCCCGCAACAACGTGGTTCCCGCGGACGCGGTGGCCGCGAACAGCGAGATCGCGACGCTCACCGACGGTGCCCCGTTGTCCGTCGTCGAACCCGACATGCGGTTCCACACCTCACTCGTCGACGCCGCCGGTAGCCCCCGAACGAGCCGGATCTTCCGGACGCTGGTGTCCGAGGTGCGCCTGTGCATGGTGCAGGTGCAGGGCAAACACCTTCTGACCACGTCGAGCATCGTCGCCGAGCATCGGCAGATCCTGGAGGCACTCGCGGACGGAGACGGCGAGCGCGCCGTCGCAGTGCTGACCGGGCACCTGTCCCGGGCCCGCGAGCGGCTGGCCGCGGCACTCGGCGGCGAAGCGGAACCCGCAGCGGCGCCACCCGATCCGGCCTAGGTCCCGCGAGGCCGCCTCACGACACCGTCACCGTGCGCGAGTGCCACCCGCTCGCGCCGTCTGGAATCGGCGCCGCCCGCTCCTCGGTCTGAGTGTTGCCGGCCCGATCGGTGGCACGCACCTGCAGGCTGTGCACACCGGGAGGCGCGTCCCACTGCCACGTCCACTGCCGCCACGTGTCGATCGAGTACTGCGGCGCCAGCGTCGCGGTCTGCCACACGCCGTTGTCGACCCGCACCTCGACCTTCTCGATGCCGCGGTGCTGCGCCCATGCGGTCCCCGCGACGATCGTGGGGCCGGACGGAATCTTCCCGAACGCGGCGGGCACGTCGATGCGCGACGCAGTCTTGATCGGTGCCTGCGCCGCCCATCCGCGTCGGGTCCAATACGCCTCGGCGCGGTCGAAGCGGGTCAGCTCCCAGTCGACCACCCACTTGGTCGCCGACACGAACCCGTACAGCCCGGGCACCACCTGACGCACCGGATAGCCGTGCTCGAACGGGAGCGGTTCGCCGTTCATCGCGACCGCGAGGATCGCGTCGCGGCCGTCGCGCAGGACCTCGACCGGGGTGCCGACCGTGAAGCCGTCGGCACTGGTGGACAGCAACATGTCGGCGTCGGACGCGACGCCCACCTCGTCGAGCAGATCCTTGATCCGGTACCCGACCCAGGTGGCGTTGCCCGCGAGTTCGCCGCCGACCTCGTTGGATACGCACGTCAGCGTGATCGCGCGTTCGATCGGCGTGCGGGCGATCAGGTCGTCCCAGCTCAGGGTGATCTCGCGATCGACCATGCCGTGGATCCGCAGCTGCCATTCGTCAGTGGTGAGCATAGGCACCTGCAGCGCGGTGTCGATCCGGTAGAAGTCTCCGTTGCGGGTCACGAAGGGGGTGGCGCCCGGCACCGCGACGTCGGTTCCGGGCGCGAGGGCCGGCGCGCGGTCGGTGGCGGGCACCGTGGGCAGGGCGAGGCCGTCGCGGTTACGGACCGCGCCCGCCACCCGGTCGGCGAGATAGCGTCCCGTTGCCCCCGCCGCGGCGGCGACGGCGGCGGCTGTCGCGGCCAGCACCAGGAACCGGCGGCGCGCCATCCCCGGCGCGTCTTGCCCGGACCCGGTCCGCACCGGCGCACGCGCGGTGAGCACCCGCAGTGTGACGATCCCGGCGGCGACACCGACGATCGTCGGCAGTGCGTACGACGCGGTGGCCCCGGGCCGGTTGACGGCCGCGTACACCCCGACCAGCCCCAGGACCAGGAGGATCGCGCTGCCGTACGGGCGGCGCGGTCGCTCGACCATGCCGGCCACCGCCGCCAGCACCACGATCAGCACCGTCATCCCGACGAACAGAGCAGGCTTGTCGTTGGTGCCGAACGTCGTGATCGCGAACTCCCGCGCCCACGCTGGGCTGCGGTCGACGGTGGTGGACCCGACCGCGAAGAAGGGCGACGACGGGGGCCCGATCGGCACCGACACCAATTGGCCGATCCCGAGCACGACCGCGGCCGCGAGTATCCCCGACAGTGCACGCGTCGTCATGTGTCCCCCGCTTTCCTTCCGGCTACGTCCGAGTATTCGGCGCCGGCCGGGTAGGCGGATGGGTCCCGACGGGGATCTGCCGGCCGCTAGGACACGGGCGCGCTCACCCGCGCCGACATGCCACCGATCTCGACGACGTCCCCGTCCCGCAGCTGCCGACCGCGTCGGATCTCCACCTCGCCGTTCACGCTGACCAGACCCTCGGCGACGACGACCTTCGCCTCCGCACCCGACTCGATGAGATTGGCCAGCTTGAGGAATTGACCCAGGCGGATCGATTCGTCGCGGATCGGGACCTCGTCCACAGCGTCAGACATGCCTCCATCTTCCTCCTTGGCCCCAAACGGCCCATCGACGCCTCACACTGGACTCGGAGAGACGACAGTCACTGGAAGGACCTCGATGGCCACGAGTACCGGTAGCCCTGTGGACACCACGGACAGGCGGGACCACCACCAGACCCGGGTGACGCCGAAACGCGGGCGGCTGTCGGAGGTTCCGCACATCGCGGGCCTCGTCCTCGGCGTCTTCTCGGTGCTGGTGTTCCTGTGGAGCCTGTCGCCCGCGCTGCGCTACCTGGTGCACACGCCGCGCCTGTACATCGACGACTACTACTTCGACGCCCCCGACACGAGCCTGTCGTGGGCCGTCGTGGTCGGTCTGGTGGCGGCCGCACTCGCGAGCCGCAAACGGATCGCGTGGTGGTTGCTGACGATCTACCTGACCCTCTTCGCAGTTCTCAACGCGGTCACCGCGGTGGCGGACGAGAACGTCAACGCCGCCGTCGCGTGCGTCGTGCAGCTCGCGGTCGTCGGGATCCTGATCGCGGCCCGCAAGGAGTTCTACACGCGGGTCCGCCGCGGCGCCGCGTGGAAGGCATTGGGCGTCCTCGTGTCCGGCCTGGCGGTGGGCACCCTGCTGGGCTGGGGGCTGGTGGAGCTGTTCCCGGGCACGCTGCCGTCGGGTCAGCGGTTCCTGTGGGCCCTCAACCGCGTCACCGCCCTCGTCGTGGTCGAGAACGAACAGTTCGACGGCCACCCCCACGTCTTCGTCAACACCCTGCTGGGACTGTTCGGGGCGCTCGCCCTGCTCGCGGCGGTGATCACGCTGTTCCGCTCCCAGCGGGCGTCGAACGCGCTGACCGGCGACGACGAATCGGCGTTGCGCGGCCTGCTCGACAGCTTCGGTGCCGACGACTCCCTGGGCTACTTCGCGACCCGCCGCGACAAGGCCGTCGTCTTCGCTCCGAGCGGCAAGGCCGCCGTCACCTACCGCGTGGAGATCGGCGTGTGCCTGGCCAGCGGCGACCCGATCGGCAACCCGGAGGCGTGGCCGCACGCGATCGACGCGTGGCTCGCCCTGTGCTCCAAGTACGGCTGGGCGCCCGCCGTGATGGGAGCGAGCGAGGCCGGTGCCACCGCGTACAAGCGGGCCGGTCTGTCGGTGCTCCAGCTCGGCGACGAGGCGATCCTCGAAACCCGGGAGTTCAATCTGAACGGCCGCGAGATGCGGCAGGTCCGCCAGGCCGTGCACCGGGTCCGGAAGCAGGGCGTCACCGTCCGCATCCGACGCCACCGCGACATCCCGCCCGCCGAGATGGCCGACGTCGTCGCGCGTGCAGATGCGTGGCGCGACACCGAGACCGAGCGCGGCTTCTCGATGGCCCTGGGCCGGCTCGGCGATCCCCTCGAGGGCGACTGCCTCCTGGTCGAGGCGCTCGGCGAGGACGGCACGGTGCTGGGCATGCTGTCGCTGGTCCCGTGGGGTCCGAACGGCGCATCGCTCGACCTGATGCGCCGGAACCCCGACGCCCCCAACGGTGTAGTCGAACTGATGGTCACCGAACTCGCGACCCGTTCCGACGAGTTCGGCGTCGTGCGGGTGTCGCTCAACTTCGCGGTGTTCCGCTCCACGTTCGAGGAGGGCGCGCGCATCGGTGCCGGTCCGATCCTGCGGGTCTGGCGGTCGATGCTGCTGTTCTTCTCCCGATGGTGGCAGCTCGAGGCCCTGTACCGCTCGAACGTCAAGTACCAGCCCGAATGGGCGCCGCGGTACCTGTGCTTCGACGACAACCGGCAGCTGCCGCGCGTCGGAATCGCGTCGGCGATCGCCGAGGGTTTCCTGACGTTGCCCACGTTCGGGCACCGGGCGAAGGCGCCCACGCACACCGGGACCCGCGCCGCGGTGCCGGCGGCACTCGCCGTCTCCGGTGTCCTGCACGCGGACGGCAGTGCGCCCGACGTTGCCGCTCCGGCGGCCGACGCGCCCACGGGCAGGACGGACGGGACGGCCCCGGAATCGGTGGGACCGCGCCGGCCCGAACAGGTTCGCGTGCGCATGGACAAGCTCGCCCGCCTGGCCGACGAGGGCATCGATCCGTACCCCGTCGCCTACCCGCCCACCCACACCGTCGCCGCCGCGACGTCGTCCCCGGAGGGCACCCGGGTGCGAATCGCGGGGCGCCTGTTGCGGATCCGCACGTACGGCGGGGTCGCGTTCGCGGTGCTGCGGGACTGGTCCGGCGACATCCAGGTGCTCATCGAACGCACCACGGTCGGCGACCGGCTCGACGAGTTCTCCACCGACTTCGACCTCGGCGACCTCATGGAGGTGAGCGGCACCATCGGCCGCAGCCGCAAGGGTGAACTGTCGCTGCTGGCGACGGAGTGGCGCATGAACGGCAAATGCCTGCACCCCCTGCCCGACAAGTGGAAGGGCCTGACGGACGCGGAAACTCGCGTGCGGCAGCGTTACGTCGACCTCGCGATCAACCCCGAGTCGCGGCGGCTGCTGGCGGCGCGTACCGCGATCGTGAAGTCGCTGCGCGACACCCTCGCCGGCCGCGACTACCTCGAGGTGGAGACGCCGATCCTGCAGCGTATCCACGGCGGCGCCAACGCGGCCCCCTTCGTCACCCATATCAATGCGTACGACCTGGACCTGTACCTGCGGATCGCACCGGAGTTGTTCCTCAAACGTCTGTGCGTGGCCGGCATGGAGAAGGTGTTCGAGATCGGGCGGGTGTTCCGCAACGAGGGGGTCGACTTCAAGCACAACCCGGAGTTCACGATCCTCGAGGCGTACGAGGCCCACAGCGACTACGAACGCATGATGGTGCTGTGCCGCGAGCTGATCCAGGCCGCGGCCGTCGCCGCACACGGCAGCCAGACGATCATGCGTCCCGGTCCGGACGGCGAACTCGTCGCCGTCGACATCTCCGGCGAATGGCCCGTGAAGACGATGCACGGCGCGGTCGCCGAGAAACTGGGCGTGGACGTCAGCCCGGAGACACCCCTCGAGGTGCTGCAGAAGTTGTGCGACGAGAACGACATCGAGTACCAGAAGAGCTGGGACGCAGGCGCGGTCGCGCAGGAGCTGTACGAGCATCTGGTGGAGGGTCAGACCGAGTTCCCCACCTTCTACACCAACTTCCCGACGTCGATGTCGCCGCTGACCCGCCCGCACCCCACCATCCCCGGTGTGGCCGCGAAGTGGGATCTGGTGGCGTGGGGCGTCGAACTCGGCACCGCGTACAGCGAACTCACCGATCCCATCGACCAGCGACGACGGCTCACCGAGCAGTCGCTGCTCGCGGCCGGCGGCGACGCGGAAGCGATGGAACTCGACGAGGACTTCCTGCAGGCGCTCGAGCACGCGATGCCGCCCACCGGCGGGCTCGGTATGGGCGTCGACCGGATCGTCATGCTCATCACCGGCGGCAGCATCCGCGAATCGCTGGCGTTCCCGTTCGCCAAGCCGCGCAACTGAGGTCGCCGTGTCACTCACATTGCGCAGGTACACCATCGCGGCCCTACTCATCTCCGGAGCGGTGCTGTACTCGTCGTGGGTGCTGGCGTTCTTCCTCAACTCCGGTGAGGGCCCGTTCGAGGGGTTCGCGAGCCAGCTGGCGGCCACCGACCAGCGCTACGGGATCCTCTACCGCAGCGGCGATCTGCTCACCGGGATCGTGCTCACCGTCGCGGCGGTGTTGGGGCTGACGATCACGCCGCGACGCTTCCTCACCACGGTCGGCTGGCTCGCGCTGGGTGTCTTCGCGGTGGGCACGATCGCCGATTCCCGTCTGCCGCTGCGGTGTTCCACGGCGGCCTGCGAGGCGACGCAGGTTCCGCTCACCCACCAGTGGCACGCCGTCACGAGCACGGTGTCGGTGACGGCCGCCGTGGTCTCGGCGGTCGCGTTGATCATCGCGATCTTCGTCTACCGTGCGCCGCGGGCGATGTGGTGGTCCGGGCTCGCCGTCGTCGTGCTGTTCCTCGTCGGCACCCTGTGGATGCTCGTCGGGGTCGACGACCCGTCCGGCAGTCACAGCTGGCTCGGCTTCGCGCAGCGCGTCGAACTGCTGTCGATGAGCGGGTGGATGGTCCTCGTCGCGGCCACGCTGCTCAGCGACCGTGCCTGGCGGGCCGTGCACGGGGCGTCCTCGGCGCCCGTCCCCGTCTCCCCCTGACCTCGCGTTTTGCGCACTTATCGCGGAATTTCGGGGGTCGTGGGCGCGACAAGTGCGCAAAACGCGGGAGGGGGGCGGACCGTGGGATCAGGGGATCGGGACGTCTAGCGGAACGTTGACGAAACTCGGAGACGCCGGGTCCAGCACCAGATGCTGGGGCGCCAACCGGCTCTCGTTGAGCAGCGGGCGCAACAGCATGCCCTTCGGGAAGTTGCTCGCCGCCACCGACACCCGCAGACGGTGCCCCGGCTGCAGCAGCGCGTCCGTCGCGGTGAGCCCGACGTCCAGCGTGGTGGGCCGGCCCGGCACGATCGGCTGACGCGCCGCGAGGGTGAGCGTGTAGAACGGGTCGGTCAGGTCACCGTTCGCGGAGCGCTCACTGCGGGCCTCGTCGATGCCCCGCAGCGACGACGTGAGCTGGCCCGACGTCAGGACCGTCGACGTACCGTCCGGGGCAACATCGTCGAGCGTGGCCGTCCAGTAGCCGTCGGTGGTGTCGAGCACGGTGTTCAGATGCACGTTCACCGGCCCCGAGATCTGGGTGGGTGCCGCGACCGGGGCGCTGGTGAACGTGAGCGCATCCCGCTCCGCGATCCGGTTGTCCTTGGCGCAGCCGTCGATCACGGCGAGGAGGCCCGCGAGTTCCTGCGCAGCGTCCCGCGAGCACAGGCTCGAAAGCCCCGGCGCCACCGTCAGAGTCGTCGTACCGGACGGTGGCGATGCGAGCAGGGAACCGTCGTGCACGGACGCCGCGGTGGTGCCGGACGGCTGCGCCGCCAGATACATCCGGCGATGTTCGACGCCCGCGCGCGGGAACCGATCCGTGGTGGTCCAGCCGTTGCCCTGCTGATACGACGTGACCGGGCCGTACGTCTCGATGCCGTTGTCGATGTCCTTGAGCCACCGGTCGAACCACGCCCGCTGCAGGACGTCGAGCCGCGGCGGGTAGCCCGGATCACCGAAGCCGCTGCCCGGGTTGAGGTGGTAGGTGTCGCCCATGACGAGCTGCTTCTTCCCGGGCGCCAGCGGGATCGCGTTGTACAACCGGGGCTGTGAGTTCGTGAAGATGTCGTGCCAGCCGCCGTAGAGCAGGGTCGGTGCCGTGATCTGCTCGGCGTGCGGCAGCCAGGCCAGGCGCAGCGAGCTGTCCGGCTCGAGCAGCGTCTGCAGCTCCGGCGGGATGGAGTCGACGTCGGGGATGGTGATCGCCTGGATGAGGTACTGGAAAAACGTCGCCGGATCGGCGATCCGGTCGCGCAACCACGTCTGGTCGAGGTTGCCCTGCATCAACGCCTGGACGTCGGGAATCAGCTTGAGCCCGTTGACCGCCGCCAACCAGAACGGCAGGAATCCGACGCCCGCACCCCCGCCCGGCGCCACGACGTCCCGGACCAGGTCGCCGCCCGGCTCGATCGGCACGATCGCCTGCAGCGCCGCGGGCCGCTTCGACGCCGCCTGGATCTGGTTGATAGCGGAGTACGAGACCCCGCTCATGCCGATTCGGCCGTTCGACCACGCCTGCTGCGCGGCCCACTCGATGGTCTCGATGGTGTCCTGCTGCTCGCGCTCCTGGAACACCTGCCAGATCCCCTGCGAGAAACCGGTACCGCGCACGTCGACGACCACCTGGGTGTACCCGCTGCGGATCAGCTCTCGGTCGACGGTGAACGTGCGCAGCCCGCCGCCGGACAGGGCCCGCGTCAGATCGGTGATACCGCTCAACTGTGTTCCGGAGAAGTTGATGTCGCGGGCGAAGTCCATGACCGCGTCGCTGATTCCCGGAGCCGACACCGCTGCCTCGGCGAGCGCCGACACGAGCTTGGTGTACGGCGTCATGCTCACGATCGTCGGGAACGGGGTGTCGACGGGCCGCCCGTCCGCGTCCGCGGGCCGGTACACGTTGGCTTTCAGGATCACCCCGTCGCTCATCCGGATCGGGACGTCCCACGCGATGTCCATGCCGGGGTACGCCGCGGGGCCGTCCGCGGTGGCCGTCCACTGCGCGCCGAGTTCTCCCGCGTCCGGGGTGGCACTCGCCGGCGCCACCGTTCCGACGGTGGCGATCGCCGCGACCGCGATCGCCGCCAGCGTCCTCGAGATCCACCGCATCCGAGCCCTCCCCATGCTCCGGGCGACGCCTCACCCCGCGTCGAGAACCTCAATACTCCCCGGTCGGCCTCGCGTTTTGCGCACTTATCGTCGATTCGCGGGGCGAAAACTCGCGACAAGTGCGCAAAACGCGGGAAGGAGGGGAAACGTCAGGAGACGGGGCGCAGCGGGTGGATGCCGGGGGCTGCGGCCAGGTGGGCGCCGAACGCGCCGGCGGCCTCACGCATGTGGTCCGACTTCATGTGGGTGTCGAGCGCGTGCTGGTCCTTCCACACCTCGACGACGACGAACGTGCCCGGTGCCGACGTGGACTCGAACAGGTCGTACGACACGCAACCGTCCTCCTTGCGGCTCTCCTCGGCCAGCGCGGTGAGCGCGGCACGAACCGTGTTCTCGGAGCCGGCCTTGGCCGGAATTGTCGCAACGACATGCAGATTCGACATCGGATCCCTATTCTGTGAGCGCCGCCACAGTATGCGGCACCTCGACGGTACCCTGGTCAGAGCCGTAAACGCCGCAGATACGCCTGCGCCCGTTCGGAATTCCAGCCGAACACTTCGCGAAGTCCGGTCGCCATGGTGTCCAGGTACGGGGCCGACGGCGCGGTCCGCACGACGTCGGCGCGACCCACCGCCGCCGTGAACGTCCACATCGGGGACCCCTCGCGCGTCCCGAGGTCGAGGACTCGGTCGTAGCACGACGGCTCCTGACCGTGGATGTCGTCGAACTGCTCGGCCGTCACCAGATACGCGCACGCGGCGGTGTCGCCGGGCAGGTCCGGGTCGTAGAACGCCCGCCCACCGCCCCACACCACCGATTGGCCCGCGAAGTAGACCGTGCCCGGCAGCCGGACGGCGGCGCGGCCCACCGGCGGGTGCGGGTCCCGCGCGCCGGCACAGGTACGCCCGCCGCCGGCGGGACAACCGCCCCGCAGGTAGCAGTCGAGGCGGGCGCGCGACATGTTCGACCCGTAGCTCACATACCAGATCTGCACGATTTCGACGCTACGCCGGAGTTCGTCGGATACAGTTTTGTATCGAACGGGGTCCGACGCGGAAAGTTGAGGGTGACCAGTGCAGACGGCCGAGACACCGCGACCCAAGCGCGTCACGAAACGGCGCGCCGAGACGCGGCAACGGCTGCTCGACGCGGCCGGTGACGTGTTCGCCGAGGAGGGCTTCGGGCGCTCCACGGTGGAGCAGGTGTGCGAACGCGCCGGGTTCACCCGCGGCGCCTTCTACTCGAACTTCACCTCGCTGGACGAGCTGTTCCTCGCGATGTGGGAGCAGCGCTCGGCAACCATGCTCGACGGCATCCGCACCGCCCTCGCCGACCGCCCGGCCACCCTCACCCTCGACTCGGCCGTCGAGCGTGTCCTGGCCGCGATTCCGGTCGACGACGCGTGGTACCGGATCACCGCCGAGTTCACCGCGCACGCCCTCCGCAACCCCGCCCTCAAACGCGTCATGGCGGCCCGGGAGGACGCGATTCTCGGCACGATCCTGCCGATCGTCGAGGACGCTCTCGCCGCGGCGGGGCGACGCGCCACCGACCGCGCGGCCCTGGGACGGGCACTGGTCGCGATCCACGACGGCACCGCCGTGCAGGTGCTGATGGAACCCGAGAACGAGGCGGTCCGGCAGGCGCGTCAGCGGCTGTTCGTCACCGTCGTGAGCAGTTACAGCAGCGGTACCTAACGGACAGGAGACAGGCAGTGGCAACGGAAGCCGACGTCATCGTTGTCGGAGCGGGACTGGCGGGCCTGGTGGCGACCCACGAACTGGTCAAGGCCGGGCGCAAGGTTCTCGTCGTCGACCAGGAGAACGTGGAAAACCTGGGCGGACAGGCGTTCTGGTCACTCGGCGGCCTGTTCCTGGTGGACAGCCCCGAGCAGCGCCGCATGGGCATCAAGGACTCCCGTGAACTGGCGCTGCAGGACTGGCTGGGCAGCGCCGGATTCGACCGCGACCGCGAAGACCGTTGGCCCCGGCAGTGGGCCGAGGCCTACGTCGACTTCGCGGCCGGCGAGAAGCGGGCCTACCTGCACGATCTCGGCCTGCGCGTGATGCCGAACGTCGGCTGGGCCGAACGCGGCGGTGGGCTGGCCACCGGTCACGGAAATTCGGTACCGCGCTTCCACATCACGTGGGGCACGGGACCGGAAGTGGTCCGGGTGTTCCGCGAACCGGTGCTCGACGCCGCCGCCCGCGGACAGGTCACCTTCCGCTACCGGCACCAGGTGGACGATCTGATCGTCGAGAACGGCGCCGCCGTGGGGGTGCGCGGCACGGTGCTCGAGCCGTCGACCGAACCGCGCGGCGTGAAGTCGTCCCGCACACCCGCCGGCGAGTTCGAACTCCGCGCGCAGGCCGTGGTGGTGACCTCCGGCGGCATCGGCGGCAACCCCGACCTCGTGAAGAAGAACTGGCCCGTCGACCGCCTGGGCCGCGTGCCCGAGCACATGATCACCGGCGTGCCCGCGCACGTGGACGGCCGCATGCTCGAGATCACCGAGAACGCGGGCGGCAACATCGTCAACCGGGATCGCATGTGGCACTACACCGAGGGCATCGTCAACTGGGACCCGATCTGGCCCGATCACGCCATCCGGATCATCCCCGGCCCGTCGTCGCTGTGGCTCGACGCCACCGGAAAGCGCCTACCGGTGCCGTTGTTCCCGGGCTTCGACACCCTCGCGACGCTCAAGCACATCCTCGGCACCGGGCACGATCACACGTGGTTCGTCCTCACGCAGTCGATCATCGAGAAGGAGTTCGCGCTCTCCGGTTCCGAGCAGAACCCCGACCTCACCGGCAAGGACATGAAACTCCTGCTCGGACGCGTGAAGAAGGGTGCGCCCGGCCCGGTCGAGGCTTTCAAGCAACACGGCGTGGACTTCGTGGTCCGCGACAATCTGCGCGACCTGGTCGACGGCATGAACGCGCTGACCCCCGACGCGAAACTCGACCACGCCCAGGTGGAACGGGAGGTCGTCGCGCGTGACCGCGAGATGGAGAACACCTTCTCGAAGGACATGCAGGTCATGGCCATCCGCAACGCGCGAACCTATTTGCCCGACAAGGCGATCCGGGTCGCCAAGCCGCACCGGCTCCTCGATCCGGCGCACGGACCACTGATCGCCGTGCGTCTGAACCTGCTCACCCGTAAGACCCTCGGCGGTCTCGAGACCAATCTGGACTCGCAGGTGATCCGGCCCGACGGCAGCGTGTTCGACGGCCTGTACGCCGCGGGTGAGGTCGCCGGGTTCGGCGGCGGCGGCGTGCACGGCTACAGCGCGCTCGAGGGCACGTTCCTCGGTGGCTGCATCTTCTCCGGGCGCGCGGCCGGACGCGCGCTGGGCCGGAGCCTCGGGTGAGCCGCACCGCGCTCGTGACGGGCGCATCGTCGGGCATCGGCCTGGAAGTAACCCGGGCGCTGGTCTCGCGCGGGTATCGGGTACTCGGCACCACTCGAAACCCGGATGCGCTGCAACCGAGTTCGCGAGTTCCCGGCGTGGAATACCTGGCACTGGACCTCACCGACCGGGCGAGTATCGAGGCGTGCGCCCGCGCAGCGGGAACCGTGGACGTCCTGGTCAACAACGCCGGTGAGAGCCAGATGGGGCCGCTCGAGGAACTGCCACTGGACGCGATCGACCGCCTGTTCCAGGTGAACGTCCTGGGCGCGATCCAGCTGACACAACTACTGCTCCCCGGCATGCGTGAGCGCGGCAACGGCCGCGTCGTGATGGTGGGCTCGATGCTCGCGAGCTTCCCGCTCGCGTTCCGGTCGTCGTACGTGGCCACGAAGTGCGCACTGAAGGGCTTCGCGACGGCGGCCAGACGGGAACTGAGCCCGTTCGGCGTGTGGCTCACCACCGTCGAACCGGGCACCATCGCCACCGGCATCGGCGACCGTCGCACCCGGTACATCGCCGACGGTTCGCCGTACACGGCGGACTACACGACGGTGTCGAAGGCCATGCAGCGCAACGAGGATCGAGGAATCCGCGCGGAGACGGTCGCGGAACTGGTCGTGAAGGCGATCGAGGCGGACAAACCCAAGCCGCTGTACGCGGTCGGGAACAAGGCCCCCCTCGTGTTCACGGTCCGTCGACTCGCGCCGCGGGCCTTCACCGAGAAGATGATGGCCCGGTTCCACGGGCTGAAGTAGACGAACGGACGTCCTGCCGACCCCCCGACGGGCCGGCAGGACGCCCGGATCATGGGCGAATCAGCTACCGCTGGAAGCGCTGGAGCTGTCCGAGCCGCTCGAACCGCTGGAGCCACTGGATCCGCTCGAACCGCTCGAACCGGTGCCGTCGTCCGCACCGTCCAGCGGATCCGTACCACCGGCGGCGGACTCCGAAATGAAGCCGGTCGCCTTGGTCGTCAGCTCCGTTCCGGTGGAGTTGGGCACCTTGGCCCGCCAGTTGACGATCGGGTTGAGAATCCCGAACGGACCGCAGCCCGTCGCCCCCGGAAGAGTGAAGTCCGACGCCGTGTTCTGGATGTTGGACGCAACCAAGACGCCGGCGGGCCACTCCGTGCCGTCACTGACACCGATGGACGACGGGTCGTCGACCGGGTTGGACTTGTGCAGGTTCAGTTCGACCGGGGCCGAATCGGTCCCGATGTAGCAGTTGTCGCCCAGGAACGGATTGTCGATCTTCATCCGCGTTTTCAGGGTCATATCGAAGTTGAAGAGGTCGCCGTTGAACACCGGAACCTCCACCGCCTCGACCGTCGCGGTCACCGCGGCCAAGCCGAACAGGTTGTTGAACGGGAGATCGACCCCGAGCACACCGCCGGGCACCGTCAACGGCTTGCCGTAGACACCGTTGTGGCCGTCGTCGCGGGGGATGAAGTCGTCGTCAGGGGCGTTGCCCGCGATGACCATGTCGCCGAGCCCGATCGGCAAGTTGAAGCCGTTGTTCGCGAACGTACCGCTCTCGACGAGCACCGTGAGGCAGCCTTGCGCGATTGCGGGATCGCACACGCCACCACCCGGGACAGGGGCGGGCGTCGGAGCTGCCGACGCCAAGGGAGCCAGCAGCGCCATCGAGGCGCCCACCGCACCTGCCACGGCCACGGTGCGCATTGCCCCGCGACGCCGCGTGACTCTCGAATCGTTCTTCACACGTCCTCCTCAGTTATCGAGCATTCGATGTGCGTATCCACGGGTTATGGGCACACAGAGGGGTGAGCAACGGCGAACGCCTCTCGCCGCGAGTTTCGGTCAGTCGAACTGTGCTGCGGATACACCCCGTCGTCCACAGCACCGAGAGCCCGGCGAATGAATGGCTTCTACCTGCACATTCGCCGCGGACTCGGAGCGCCTTCGACTGTTACGCAAGGTAACAGCTGGAGTGGTTTATATCACAGCACGGCGCCGCCGAATACGAATCTCGCGACTTTTCGCCCATCGAATTTTTTGGGTCTACCGGTCAGTAGTTCGACATGCCACACTGTTTGCTCATGACGAGCACACGTGCAGTTACCGCCGCCGTCGCGGCAGCAGGAGCACTGCTTCTCACCGCGTGTAGCGGGCAGGATTCGACGCCGGAACACACCGGACACGACGCTTCCGCCACCTCGGCGAGCCCCACGACGTCGACAGCGGCACAGGCGTCGTCCCCCGGTCAGGCCGCGCCTGCCCCGGCGACGGAACCGTCCACTCCCCTGCCGGCACCGACCACGACGGTCGCGCCCCCACCACCGGTGACCACCGTGCCGCCGCCCGCTCCGCGCCCGGCCGCACCTGCGGCCGGCGGAATCGACGCCCGGTCACCGGAGCAGGTCGTCGCCGAGTCGGGCGAACGTGGGCAGCGCTACCTCGCCGCACTGCGGGGCGCGGGCATACCACCGACCGGGATGGACGGGGTCGAGGTGCTGTACGCGCAGGGCACGTGCGAGGCCCTGGCACGGGGCGATTCACGGTCGAGCGTTCTGGCCGAATTCGATTCGGCCGGAAAGGCATACGCACAGTTCTTGCCGATGCCGGCGGACCGGATCGCGGAGATCTACGTGTCGACGGCCGAGAAGACGTACTGCTGACGCCCGTCAGGCCACGGAGCGCAACCAGTTCGCGAGCCACGACGTCGCGGTGGCGCCGTTGCGATCGACGACATAGGTCGAGTAGTCCTGATGCACCTGCGACTCGTAGAACTGACGGAGCTTGTCGGCCCGATCGTGGTTGGCGCCGTCGGAGGACTGCGATTCGAGGGTGGGCACACCGCCCGCGGCAATCACGTCCTGCGCGATGACGAGCGCCTCCTGCGCGTACCGACCACTGAGCGGCGCCAGCGGTGAAGAGTTCTGGGCCATGAACCCGGCCAGGCGGGTCACGAAGTCGTCCTTCGGGGTGGAGCAGTACAGGTCACCGGCCGCACAGAAGGTGCGCGTCTGCGGGTTCACCAGACCGAAGCCGCCGATCCGCGGTCCGCCGGCCCCGTTTCCGATCACCTGCGGGCCGACGATGTTGTCACCCTCGGACCGGCGCGGATCGGACAACAACCCCACCGCCGCAATCCGATTCGGTGGGACGACGCCCAGCCCGGTACCGATCTCGGCTGCCAGGTCACCCGCCGCGTCCGCGCCCTGGCTGTACCCGATCAGGGCGAAGTTCGTGTTGCCGCAGCGCCCGGCGACGTCCGCGATGATCCCGCGCGCGTTGTCGACGGCCTGCCGCTTGGACGCGCCGTACACCTCGGTCTCCCACGGGAACGCCGTAGCCACATAGGTCACGTAGTCGACACCGACCGACGACGGCAGCCGGTTGGTCACCGCCGACAGCAGACCCGGACCGCGGCTCGCGCCCGGATCCGTCGTGGTCTCCCAGGTTCCCGGAATCGCCACCACCTGCAGATTCGGGCAACTCGGAGCAGCCTGCGCAGTGCCGACCCCCACCGACACCACCGAACCGACAACCGTTGCGACGCAGGCTCCGAACACCGCCAGCGACCTCTTCACACGCATCAACCCGGCACCCCACTCACTCGCTCCGAGTGGCCACTTCCCCATGGCCACATGTCGTGACGTCCCCTCCCGTGACAACGCCTGCGGGTGACGCGACAGGTAGATCTTGGCAGCCCCACATGTCGATACGGTGCACGATCGGTAAACGCACGTTACCGGAGCGGGGCGCGGTGGTGGGCTTCTTCGAAACGTCCTCTTCGTACCCGGAACACGATGGGCCCCCTCGCCTTCCGCGAGGGGGCCCACCAGACGGATCGGATCAGCCGCCCAAGCTACCGAACAGTCCCGTCAGCCCACCGAGGCTGCCGGTGCCACCGCCCGGATTCGGAACGGTGTCCGGATCGCCGGTCACCGTGACGTTCACCGGAGTCGCCGCCGAGTCGATGAACCCGGCGTCGGCGGTGAACTGGGCCGTGACCACGAACTCTCCCGGGTTCTGGAAGAACGTCGTCAGCGTCGCGACGCCGTTCGCGTCCACCCGCACCGGTCCGCCGAGCAGCACGTCGCCGAGCTTGAACTGCACCGTGCCCCGGGCGTCGGCCGGATCCAGGCGCGCGGTGAGCGTCACCGGCGAGCCCTTGGCGGTGGAGGCGACCGGATCGACCGTGATCGTGGTGGCCACGTCGGCGGCCGGCGCCTCGGTGACACTCACCGGGTACTGCAGCGAGACCGACGGGGAGATGCCGTCCGCGCCCGAGTACCGCGCGATCACCCGGTGCGTGCCGTTGGTGGTGAAGGTGTGCGGGAGCACCGCGACACCGTCATCCATCACGTCGGCGGTTCCGACCGGCGTTCCGTCGACCTCGAACGCCACCGTGCCACCCGAGACACCCGGCTCGACCTTCGCGGTGAGGTTCACCGGCTGGTCACGGTAGGCGTCCTGTTCCGGCCCGGTCACCGACGTCGTGGTCTGGATGTCCTGTGACGTCACCGTGACCGACTTCGACGCGGTCGACGGGTTGAAGAACTCCGCGCCCAGGTACTTCGCCTCGTAGACGTAGTCGCCGTCGGTGTCGATCGACTGCGGCAGCGACGCCTTGCCGTTCACCAGATCGACCGGTGCACCGACATCCTCACCGTCGCGGGTGAACTGCACCTGTCCGCTGTCCGGGGTCGGCACGACCGTGGCGTTGAGCGTGAACTCGCCGCCGTTGGTGACCGCGCTCGGGCCGTCCAGGTAGGTGACGGTCGCGACCGCCTGGCGCTGGATCTGGATCGTGGCCAGCGGACCGGCTCCGGCGTTCAGGGGACCGCTCGCGGTGTCCCGCGGCGAGCACTGGGTGGGCGCCCAGACGGTGCCGACGATCGGCGCACTGGCCCGGGGCAGGAACGTCAGGAAGTTGGCGTCGTTGCCGAACTGACCGGCGTTTCCTGCGGTGCGCAGCTTCATCGAGATCTCACCGGCCGCGCCGGCCTTCAGCGTGGCCTTGACCTGCGGCAACTGGAACGTAGTGGTGCTGCCCGACGCGTTCGCCTTGATGCCGCCCTCGGAACTCTTCGAGGATTTCGGTCCGTTTCCGATCGTCTCGTTGTTGCCGGACAGCCGGATGATCGTGCCGTTCGGGTCGGGATTTCCACTCTCGTTGACCACGAGGACGTTCGGCGCGACACCCGTGATGCCCGACGACGTCCCGGCCACCACCTCGGCGCCGACGAACTGCGCGTTCTCCGGCATCGCGACGTCGATCTTGAGCCGCGAGATGTTCGACAGGCTCGCGCCCGAACCGAGATCGTTGGGCACCGAGATCGGCGGCGGCGAGATCGTCACCACGAACTCCTCACCGGGCGCCACGGTTTCGGGCGCATCGACCGTCACCGACGCCGCCTGCACCTGAGTCTGCGGCCCACCGGCCAGACTCGAGGACGGCGTCGCCTGACACGCGTTGTTGAACGGCGTGGTCGTCGTCGCCGCGGACGCGGCTCCCACGCCCAGGACACCGGCACCGGCGACCACCGTCGCCCCCACGGCGACCGGCGCGAGGTAGCGGTACAGCTTGGAACTCATCGATCCTCCTGCACTCATCTCGTCAGCCTCCGATCGATCCGGCGAGCAGCCCGGCGAGCGGGCCTTCCAACAGCGAGCCGAGGCTGCCGGCGCCCGGTTCCGGAGCCACCGGCGCGGCCGACACGTTCAGCACGACAGGGTTCGACACCGTGTCACGGAAGCCCTCACCGGCAACGAATTTCGCGGTGATCAGCTGCGTGCCCTCGAAGTCGAGGGTGGTGGTGACGGACGCCTTGCCGTCGACGACGGCGACCGGGGCGCCGACGGCCTCGGTGCCCTTGTAGAACTGGACGGTGCCCTGCGCGTCGGCCGGGTCGACATCGACGGTGAGCGTGACGGTCTGGCCGACGACCGACAGACCCTGGACCGTCAGGTCCGCGTTCACGGCCGTGAGCACGGGCGCGGTCGGGGCGACCGTGGCCGTGAACGGTGCGGACGTGGAGGCCGAGAAGCCCTCGGTACCGGCGAAGTCGGCGACCACCTGGTAGGTGCCGGCGGTGTCGAAGGTGTGCGCGAAAGCCGCGACGCCGTCGGCGGTGCCCAGATCGACGGTGCCAACAGCGGTGCCGTCGACGGAGAAGGTGACGGTGCCACCGGTCGGGATGGGGCGAACGGTCGCCATCAGGTTGGTGGGGCTACCGGCCTCGGCGGTCACCGGCTCGACGACCACCGTCGTGGTCTGCCAGTCACCGTACGAGACGGCGATCTGCTGCGCGGTGGCGGCCGAACCGGCGACCCCGAAGCCGCCGACGAAGTTCGCCGTCACGGAGAAGTTGCCGGGGTCGTCGAAGCGATGGTTCAGCGTGGCCGTGCCGCCGCTGACCTGGACAGGGCTGCCCACGTCGGTACCGTTGATCGCGAACTGGACGGTGCCCTGTGCGTCGGCCGGAGTGACGGTGGCCTGCAGCGGCACCGTCGCGCCTGCCTCGGCCGTGGCCGGCACGGTCACGGTCGTCGCGGTCTGGACCGGGCCGACCTCGACCTCGACCGGAGCCGACTCCGAATCGTGGAACAGACCCGTAGCCGTGTACTTGGCCGAGATGGAGTACGTCCCCATTGCGGTGAAAGTGTGCGCCAGGGTGGCGGTTCCACCGCTCACCGCGACGGGAGCCCCGATCGGATCGGACCCGTCGAAGAACTGCACGGTGCCCGTGGCACCGGCCGGCAAGACCGTGGCCGTCAGATCCGTCGAGCTACCCATGGCCACCGTGCCGACGGGAGCCACGGAAGTGGTGGTCTCCGACTTGTTGTCCAGGACCCGAACCTTGGCACCGGAGGCGTTGGAGCCCTGCTGGCTGCTGAACGTGTAGACGTCGAAGAGGAAGCCGCTGTCGTAGTCACCGGGCGCGAAGTTGTCCGGGATCTTGTAGTTGACGGTGAAAGTCAGCACGGTGCTGCCGATGACCTTGAACCCGTCCGTGCCGAGCACGGGAACGGACGTACAACCGTTCCCGGCGCAGACGGCCTTGACACCGGCTGCGCCCTCGCTCGTCACGGTGCCGTTCGGCGTGGTGTTCCCGTTGAGGAACTGGAATCCGGCGGGCGCGATGTGCCGGATGGAGGTCATGTACCGGCCCAGATTCAGGAAGCCGCCGGCTTTCGAGTTCTCCCAGATGCTCGACCGGTAGGTGACCGTGTCGCCGGGATTGGCGACGTTGCCGGCCACACCGTTGACGCTGACGACCTCGGTCTTCCAGCCAAGGTTGTCGGCTGGCTGGTCACCGGATGTCGCCGACGGTGGCGGCCCCGTGGGATCGGCACCTGCCGTCCCGACCATGCCCAAGGTCAGCGCGGCTGCGCTGGCCAAGGCCACGAGCGGGCCGGCCGCTCTACGAAGTTTCGACGAAAACACTGATCCTCCTCGGGTAGGTCCGCCTTTCCCCCGACTCGGCGGTCATGTGTCACTCATCACATGCGGCAGACCATAGCCGTTGCAAGATCGTTGTAGAAGCGTTTTCTGGTCGAACGTCCAGAAAACAATTCGTGCCTCCGCACGTTTCGGACCGAAAAAAGGGCGAAGGCCCCGTCCCACGCGAGGCGATGCGTGGAACGGGGCCTTCGGGCTTCGAAGGACGATCGGCAGGGAGCGACGTTGATCCCCGCCGATCGCTCAGCGCTGCGGAGCGCTGGTGGTGCTGATCGGCGTCGGCAGAGCCGTCGATCCTTCGAGGAACTTGTCGACCGCGGCCGCGCAGGAGCGACCCTCGGCGATGGCCCACACGATGAGCGACTGGCCGCGGCCCATGTCGCCCGCGACGAACACGCCGTCGACATTGGTGGCCCACTCCGACGAGCGGGCGACGTTGCCGCGCTCGTTGAGGTCGACACCCAGATCGGTGAGCAGGCCCGGCTTCTCGGGACCGACGAAGCCCATCGCGAGGAACACGATGTCGGCCTCGAGCTCGAAGTCCGAGCCCTCCACCTTCTGGAAGCGGCCGTTCACCATCTCGACCTCGTGCGCCTTGAGCGCGGTCACCTTGCCGTCGCGACCGACGAACTCCTCGGTGTTGACCGAGAACACGCGCTCGCCGCCCTCTTCGTGAGCGGACGACACGCGGTACATCAGCGGGTACGTCGGCCACGGAGTGGAGCCGGCGCGCTCGGCCGGGGGCCGCGGCATGATCTCGAACTGGTGCACGCTCTCGGCGCCCTGACGATGGCTGGTGCCGAGGCAGTCGGCACCGGTGTCGCCGCCGCCGATGATGACGACCTTCTTGCCCTTCGCGGTGATGGTCGGCTCCGCCAGATCGCCCAACTGCACACGGTTCGCGATCGGCAGGAACTCCATCGCCTGATGGATGCCGTCCAGCTCGCGACCGGGGATCGGGAGGTCACGCGCTTCGGTGGCACCGCCGGCGAGGACCACCGCGTCGAACTGCTCACGCAGCTGCTCGGCGGTGATGTCGACACCGACGTTGACACCGGTGCGGAACACCGTGCCCTCGGCCTCCATCTGCGCCAGCCGGCGGTCGATGTGGCGCTTCTCCATCTTGAACTCGGGGATGCCGTAGCGCAGCAGACCGCCGATGCGGTCCTCACGCTCGAACACCGTCACCGAATGCCCGGCCCGCGTGAGCTGCTGCGCCGCAGCCAGACCCGCGGGGCCGGAGCCCACGACAGCAACCTTCTTGCCGGTGATGTGCGACGCGCGCACCGGCTGGACCCAACCCTCGTCGAAGGCGCGGTCGATGATCTCGACCTCGACCTGCTTGATGGTCACCGCGTCCTGGTTGATGCCGAGCACGCACGACGCCTCACACGGCGCCGGGCACAGTCGCCCGGTGAACTCCGGGAAGTTGTTGGTCGCGTGCAGCCGGTCGATTCCCTCGCGCCACCGGTCCTTGTAGACCAGGTCGTTCCACTCGGGAATCAGGTTTCCGAGCGGGCAGCCGTTGTGGCAGAACGGGATACCGCAGTCCATGCACCGGCTGGCCTGGGTCTTGAGGGTGTCCGAGGAGAAGTCCTCGTACACCTCCTTCCAGTCCATCAGGCGCAGCGGCACCGGGCGGCGGATGGGCAGCTCGCGCGACGTGTGCTTCAGGAAGCCGTTCGGATCACCCACGAGCTGCCTCCATGATTGCGTCGTCCACGTTCGTTCCGTTCTTCTTCGCGGTCTCGATAGCGACGAGGACCTTCTTGTAGTCGCGCGGCATGACCTTCGCGAAATGTGCCTTCTGGTGCGACCAGTCGGCGAGGATCCGAGCCGCAACCTCGGATCCGGTCTCGTCGCGGTGGCGCTCGACGGCGCCGTGCAGCCATTCGAGATCCTCGACGCTGAGGTCCTCGAGATCGACCAACTCGGTGTTGAGGTTGGTCCCGAAATCACGATCCGGGTTGAAGATGAACGCCACACCACCGGACATACCGGCGCCGAAGTTGCGGCCGGTCTTTCCGAGGATGACCACCTTGCCACCGGTCATGTACTCGCAGGCATGATCGCCCACACCTTCGACGACAGCGGTGGCGCCGGAGTTGCGGACGGCGAAACGCTCGCCGACGATGCCGCGGACGAGAGCCTCACCCGCAGTGGCACCGAACAGGAGCACGTTGCCGCCGATGATGTTGTCCTCGGGCACGAAGCCCTCGGCCGTCTTCAGCGGCGGGCGGACGACGATGCGTCCACCGGACAGGCCCTTGCCGACGAAGTCGTTGGCGTCACCGTGCAGCCGCAGCGTCATGCCCTTGGGCACGAACGCGCCGAAGCTGTTGCCCGCCGAGCCCGTGAAGGTGATGTCGATCGTGTTGTCCGGCAGTCCTTCCGCGCCGTAAGCCTTCGTCACCTCGTGGCCGAGCATGGTGCCGACCGTGCGGTTGACGTTGGTGATCTCCGACTCGAAGGCGACGGCTTCGCCCTTGTCGAGCGCCGGACGAGCCAGCTGGATCAGCTGCTGGTCGAGCGCCTTCTCCAGGCCGTGTTCCTGTGTGCCCGAGCAGTACAGGTCCTGGTCCGCGAACGCGGACTCGACCCGGTGCAGGATCGGGGACAGGTCCAGCTTGGACGCCTTCCAGTGCTCGAGCGCCGCGGTGGTGTCGAGGACGTCGACCTGGCCGACCGCCTCCTGCAGGGTGCGGAAGCCCAGCTCGGCGAGCAGCTCGCGCACCTCCTCGGCGATGAACATGAAGAAGTTCTCGACGAACTCCGGCTTACCGGCGAAACGCTTGCGCAGCACCGGGTTCTGCGTCGCGACACCCACCGGGCAGGTGTCGAGGTGGCACACGCGCATCATGATGCAGCCCGAGACCACGAGCGGAGCGGTCGCGAAACCGAACTCCTCGCCGCCGAGCAGCGTCGCGATCATGACGTCGCGGCCGGTCTTCATCTGACCGTCGACCTGGACCACGATGCGGTCGCGAAGACCGTTGAGCAGCAGCGTCTGCTGGGTCTCGGCGAGGCCCAGCTCCCACGGCGCACCGGCGTGCTTGAGCGACGTCAGCGGCGACGCGCCCGTGCCACCGTCGTGACCCGAGATGAGCACGACGTCGGCGTGCGCCTTCGAGACACCCGCGGCGACGGTACCGACACCGATCTCCGAGACCAGCTTGACGTGGATCCGCGCCTGCGGGTTCGCGTTCTTCAGGTCGTGGATCAGCTGGGCCAGATCCTCGATCGAGTAGATGTCGTGGTGCGGCGGCGGCGAGATGAGGCCGACGCCCGGGGTGGAGCCACGCACCTCGGCGACCCACGGGTACACCTTGTGCGGCGGCAGCTGGCCACCCTCGCCGGGCTTGGCGCCCTGCGCCATCTTGATCTGGATGTCGGTGCAGTTGCTCAGGTAGTGCGACGTGACACCGAAGCGGCCCGACGCGACCTGCTTGATCGCAGACCGGCGCCAGTCACCGTTCTCGTCCGGCGTGAAGCGCGACGGATGCTCGCCGCCCTCACCGGAGTTCGAGCGGCCACCGAGTCGGTTCATCGCGATCGCGAGGGTCTCGTGTGCCTCCGCGGAGATCGAGCCGTAGCTCATCGCGCCGGTGGAGAACCGCTTGACGATCTCGCTGGCGGGCTCCACCTCGTCGATCGAGATCGGCTGACGCAGACCGCTCTTGAACTTGAACAGGCCGCGCAGCGACGCCAGGCGCTCGGACTGGTCGTCGACCAGCTTGGTGTACTCCTTGAAGACCTCGTACTGGCCGGTCTTGGTGGAGTGCTGGAGCTTGAACACCGTGTCCGGGTTGAACAGGTGGTACTCGCCCTCGCGGCGCCACTGGTACTCGCCGCCGACCTCGAGCTCGCGGTGCGCCCGCAGCTCCGGCCGGTCCAGGTACGCATTGGCATGGCGCGCAGCGACATCCGCCGCGATCTCGTCCAGACCGATGCCGTCCAGGTTGGACTGCAGGCCGGTGAAGTACTCGTCGACGAGTTCCTGCGACAGGCCGATCACCTGGAACAGCTGCGCACCGGTGTACGACGCGAGCGTCGAGATGCCCATCTTCGACATCACCTTCAGCACGCCCTTGCCGGCGGCCTTGATGTAGTTCGTGACGGCCTTGTCCAGCGACAGGCCGGCGAGCTGATCCGACTGCAGCAGTTCGTCGATGGTCTCGAACGCCATGTACGGGTTGACGGCCGAGGCGCCGAAGCCGAGCAGCGCCGCCATGTGGTGGACCTCGCGGGCGTCACCGGACTCGACGACGAGACCGACCTTGGTACGGGTCTTCTCGCGCACCAGGTGGTGATGCACCGCGGCGGTGAGCAGCAGCGACGGGATCGGCGCGTACTTCTCGTTGGACTCGCGGTCCGACAGCACGATGATGCGGGCGCCACCGGCGATCGCCTCGGACACCTTGTCGCGCACCGTGTCCAGTGCCTTGCGCAGGCCCTCGCCGCCCTGTGCGACGGGGTAGACACCACGCACGACGACGCTGCGGAAGTGCGGGAACTTCGCGTTGTCGTTGAGGTGGATCAGCTTCGACAGGTCGTCGTTGTGCAGGATCGGCTGCGGCAGCACGATCTGACGGCACGACGCGGCCGACGGCGTCAGCAGGTCGGCCTCGGGGCCGATGGTGCCGCCCAGGCTCGTGACGATCTCCTCGCGGATGGCGTCGAGCGGCGGGTTGGTGACCTGCGCGAACAGCTGCTGGAAGTAGTCGAACAGCATCCGCGGACGGGCCGACAGCACCGCGATGGGGGTGTCGGTGCCCATCGAGCCCAGCGCCTCGCCGCCGGTGACGGCCATCGGCTTGACGAGGAGGTTGACCTCTTCGTTGGTGAAGCCGAAGATCTGCTGGCGCAGCACGACCCGGTCGTGGGTCATGTATGTGTACTTGCTCTCCGGCAGGTCGTCGATCTGGACGAGGCCCTCGTCGATCCACTGCTGGTACGGGTGCTCCGCGGCGAGCTCCGACTTGATCACGTCGTCCGAGATGATGCGGCCCTGTGCGGTGTCGACCAGGAACATGCGGCCCGGCTGCATGCGCATGCGGCGCACGATCTTCTCCGGGGCGATGTCGAGGACGCCGACCTCGGACGCCATGACGACCAGGCCGTCGTCGGTGACCCACACGCGCGACGGGCGCAGGCCGTTACGGTCCAGCACGGCGCCGACGACGGTGCCGTCGGTGAAGCACACCGATGCCGGGCCGTCCCACGGCTCCATGAGCGCCGAGTGGTACTCGTAGAACGCCTTGCGTGCCGGGTCCATGCTCTCGTGACGCTCCCAGGCCTCCGGGATCATCATCAGCACTGCGTGCGGCAGGCTGCGCCCGCCGAGGTGCAGCAGCTCGAGCACCTCGTCGAAGCGCGCGGTGTCGGAGGCCCCGGGGGTGCAGATCGGGAAGATCTTCTCGAGCGCGCCGTCGCCGAACACGTCGGACTTGATGAGCGCCTCGCGGGCCCGCATCCAGTTCTCGTTGCCGCTGACGGTGTTGATCTCACCGTTGTGGGCGACGCGGCGGAACGGATGCGCCAGCGGCCACGACGGGAAGGTGTTGGTGGAGAAGCGCGAGTGCACCAGGCCCAGCGCGCTCTCGACACGGTCGTCCTGCAGGTCGAGGTAGAAGCCCTTGAGCTGCGGCGTGGTGAGCATGCCCTTGTAGACGAACGTCTGGCCGGACAGGCTCGGGAAGTACACCGACTCGCGGCCCGGGCCGTCCTCGCCGGCGCCGGATTCGCCGAGCTCGTGCTCGACACGCTTGCGGATGACGTACGCACGACGCTCGAGGTCCATGTCGGTGACCGAATCGCCGGCCGAACCGATGAACACCTGACGGAACGTCGGCATCGCGGCGCGGGCCAGCGTGCCGAGCGACGAGTCGTCGGTGGGGACCTCGCGCCAGCCGAGAACCGTCAGGCCCTCCTCGGCGACGATCTTCTCGACACCGGCGGCGGCCTCGTCGGCAGCAGCGTCGCCCTGCGGCAGGAACGCGATGCCGGTGGCGTACGCGCCCGCGGCGGGCAGTTCGAAGTCGACGACGGCGCGCAGGAAGCGGTCCGGGACCTGGAGCAGGATGCCCGCGCCGTCACCGGTGTTGGGCTCGGAGCCCGCGGCGCCGCGGTGCTCGAGGTTCACGAGCGCGGTGATCGCCTTCTCGACGATGTCGCGGCTGCGCCGACCGTGCATGTCGACGACGAACGCGACGCCACACGCGTCGTGCTCGTTCGCCGGGTGGTAGAGCCCCTGGGGCCCGGGAAGATGCTTCATACCTACTGCCTTCGTATGCGTAGATGCACCGACGACCAGCAGCGCTGATGGCCATACAACTGCAGAGCATGTACCTGCACGACACTGTGCGGCACCGACCGAGAATGGCTCCTCGTTGAGCCTCGGCACGGGACTGACGTCCGCCCCGGCGACGTTGCTCTGGGGCGTTTCAGACGGTTATGAGTCCACCGTGTTGAGAAAAGGTTAATTCACGCACCCGGGAGAAACGCAAGCAAGGCTCCCCTCTCCACTCCGTGACCTGTGGTTTTTCTCCCCATTGCTAGGGAAATGAAGTGCACATCACAGCCTAGAGCGATTGTTTCGCGCCCGGAGGGCCGACGAGTTGCAGCATCGGCACGATCGTCGGCCGCACCGTCACCGCCGAGTCACGGCTCGATCGCGACCACCGACACCGAGTCGCCGTCGTAGTTCGACACGTACGCCCGGGTGCCGTCCGGGGTGATAGCCACGGCGGACGGACTGTCGCCGACGACGACGTTCCCGACGACGGCGTCGACCGCGGTCCCGAGCACCGACACCGTGTCGCTCGCATAGTTCGTCACGTACGCACGGGTCCCGTCGGGCGTGACCGCGGTGCCGAACGGGCGGTCGCCGACCGGGACGGTGGCGACGACGGCGTTCACCGGCAGCGCCACCACCGACACCGCGTCGCTGTCCCACGCGGTGACGTAGGCCCGGGTGCCGTCCGGCGTGATCGCCACCCCGAACGGCCCGTCGCCGACCGGGACGCTGCCGACGACGGTCGCGGTCGCGACGTCGATCACCGCCACCGCGTTGCTGCCCTGTTCGGCGACGTACACGCGCGTGCCGTCCGGGGTGATCGCGACCTCGGAGGGCAACCGGCCGACGGGAACCGTGGCGGTCACAGCGTCCGTGCGGGTGTCGATCACCGACACCGTGCCGCCGTCGTAGTTCGACACGAAGGCCCGCGCACCGTCGGGAGTCACCGCGACCCCCTCCGGGCCGGCGCCGACCGGGACGGTGGCCACCACGGTTCCGGCGGCGGTGTCGAGCACGGACACCGTGCCGTCGTCGGAATTGGTGACGTAGGCCCGGGAACCGTCGGGGCCGATCGCGACGTCGGTCGGATACCCGCCGACCGGCACCGTCGCGGTGACGGTGCCGGTCGCGGTGTCGACGACGGTGACCGCGGCATCGAAGTAGTCGGTGACGTAGACGCGGGAGCCGTCGGGGGCGACGGCCACCTCGGTAGGTCCGGCACCGACCGGGACGGTCGCGGTCACGTTGTCCGCGTGGACGATCGGCGCGGACAGGACCAGGCCTGCCACGGACACCGCCACCAGCGCCGCGGACCTGGACATCGAAGTCACGCGCTTTCCCTTCTCCAAGAGGGCAAATCGCCGGAGTCGGACAGCGCTCACACACCGTCGACGGCGGCGCATCTTCGTTTCACCTCCATTGGACGCCGCGTCGACGGGCCTGTAAACACCCGGGCGAGCGGCGCACCGGATCGATGCCCGGAAGCGCCGCCGGACGTCGGGTACGGTCCCCACATGGCTGGCAAGGCAGCGATCCTCGGTGGCGGCATCGGTGGGCTGACGGCCGCCAACGTCCTGATCCGCCGCGGATGGGACGTCTCGGTGTTCGAACGCTCCCCCGCACCGCCGACCACGGGGACCGCTCTCGGGATGTGGCCCCAGGCAATCTCCGCGTTGGACGTCGCGGGTGTCGGCCCCCACGTGCGGGACGTCGGTGCGCGGCAGCAGCGTGCCGCCTTCCTGCGACCGGACGGCTCGGTGATCGGCCGGGTCGACAGCGCCCGCCGCACGGCGTATCTGATCTCCCGTCCGGCGCTGCTGGGCATCCTCGTCGACGGTCTTCCGGCCGGCACCGTCCGATTCGGCGAGCCCGCACCCGATCTCGGCACCCTCGCCGACTTCGACGTCGTCGTCGCGGCGGACGGCACCCGTAGTGCCACCCGCGACGTGTTGTTCGGGTCCCGCTACCGCCCCGTCCCCACCGGCCTGACGGCGTGGCGCGGGTGGATTCCCGGCGAGACGGCATCGGTCACCGAGACGTGGGGTCCGGGCGCCCTGTTCGGCATCACCCCGCGGGAGGGCGGCCTGGTGAACTGGTTCGCCGCGGTCCGGTCCCCCGTCGGCGTCTCCGACGGAGTCGACCTGCTGCGCAGCCGTTTCGGCGACTGGCACCAGGACGTCCGGAAGATCCTCGAGCAGATCGACCCGGACACCGTGCTGCACCACGACCTCTACGAGTCGCCGAAACTGCCGTCGTACGTGCACGGGAACGTCGCGCTGATCGGCGACGCCGCGCACTCGATGGCCCCGAACCTGGGCCGGGGTGCATGCGAGGCGATGGTCGACGCCGCGACGCTGGGCCGGCTGCTCACCGAACACGCTGTGCCCGACGCCTTGCGGCGCTACGACCGGGCCCGACGCCGTCCCACCCGCCGGCTGGTGCGGGCCTCGCACGTCGCGGGCCGGATCGCGACCGCGCGGCGGTGGACCGGCATCCGGGACGTCGTCGTGGGACTCGGCTCACGTTTCGCGTGAAACATCGGACCCCGAGCGGATCCGGCTGCAAAAATAGCTACTGGCCGCAGCGAGTAGTCAGCTGCGGCCAGTGCAGGACGAACATTAGCACTTGTTGAACGTTTGTCTCACAGGGATCGAACTTCTTGCCCGAGTGCGAGATCCCGCGATCCCGACTCCACCCGAATGCCCTGGTCAGACCTTCGCGACAGCGGGTGCGCCGGGCTCGACCGACGCCGGCGCGGGCCTTCGACCCGGGATCGCCGCGGCGATGGCGGCGGCGACGAGCGCCACACCGCACCCGATGAGCAGACCGGTACGGAAACCTGCCTCCGTCGGGATCGTGTGCCCACCGCCGATGTCGACGCTCATCTGCGCGAGCACGACACCGACCACGGCGGCCGCGACGGACGTACCCACCGAGCGCATCAGCGTGTTGAAGCTGTTCGCGGAGCCCGTGGCCGACGGCGGCACCGCGCTCATGATCAGTGCGGGCATGGAGCCGTAGGCCAGGCCGACACCGGCGTTCGAGATGCAGACCACGACGAGCAGGCCCCACGTCGAGCCCAGCAGGAGCATCGACGAGCCGTAGCCGAGGGCGATGACCAGCGCACCTAGCACCAGCGTGACCTTCGGGCCGCGCGCCGCCGACAACTTGGCGCCCACGGGCGAGACGGCCATCATCACGAAACCACCGGGCAGCATCCACAGGCCCATGGCGAGCATCGACTGGCCCAGCCCGTAACCGGTGGACTCGGGCAGCTGGAGGAGCTGCGGGATGATCAGCGACTGCGCGTACATCGAGAAGCCGACGACGACGGACGCCGCATTGGTCAACAGCACCTGACGGCCCGCGGCCAGGCGCAGGTTCACGAGCGGGTCCGCGGTGCGCAGCTCCCACCAGCCCCAGGCCAGCAGCACGACCACCGCCACCGCGAACAGCCCCAGGATCTCGGGGCTCCCCCATCCCCAGACGGCGCCCTTCGACACCGCGAGCAGCAGGCTCACGAGCCCGATGCCGAGACCGACCGCGCCGACGAAGTCGAAGCCGCCCGTGGCCATCGCCGGGGTGGCCGGGACCAGGCGCCAGATCAGCACACCGATGAGCACGCTGAGCACCGCGCAGCCCCAGAACAGCACCCGCCAGCTGGTGTTCTGGGTGACGGCCGCGGAGATCGGCAGACCGAGCGCACCGCCGATGCCGAGGGTGGCGCTGATGAGCGCGATCGACGAACCGAGCTTCTGTGGCGGTACCAGTTCACGCAGCGCACTGATACCGAGCGGCACCATGCCCATGCCGAGTCCCTGCAGACCACGACCGATCACCATGGGCGCGAGCGACGTGGCCAGCGCGCAGGTGATCGAGCCGATCACCAGCGGCACCGAGCAGAAGAGCAGCATCCGCCGCTTGCCGAGCAGGTCCCCCAGTCGCCCGGTGACCGGCGTGGCGACCGCACCCACCAACAGCGTGATGGTGACGACCCACGACGCGTTCGACGCCGTGGTGTCGAGGATGCGCGGCAGGTCGCCGATGAGCGGGACCACAAGGGTCTGCATGAGTGCTGCCACGATGCCGGCGACCGCCAGCACTGTGACGATGCCCCCCGAACGGGTGGCGGGCGCGGAGTTGTCCACGCGGGTCTCCCAACTTCTCGATCAATGGATTTCGTTACGCAAAGTAGTTGCAGCATACAACCAAGTTGTATCGTGCAATCAAGTTGCATCGCGCAAAATCCCAGTTCGGAGTGATATGTCCGATTCCGGCGGGCACAATGGGAGGGCATCGCGACACCGATGCGGCTTTGCGAGAGGACCGGTATGGACAAGCCCACGAACCTGATCGATTTCGAGACGATGCTGCTCGGCCGGCACCTCACGCTGCACAATCCGCGCCCCCGCCGCAGCGGCGGCCGACTCGACCGCAGCGCGTACACGCTCCTGAGCCGGATCAGCGTGGAAGGACCGATGTCGATCGGACAGCTCAGCGACGCCCTCGCGCTCGACACCTCCACCCTCCACCGCCAGACCACCGCGATGCTCAACGCCGGGCTCGTCGACCGCATCCCCGACCCCGACGGCGGCATGGCCCGCAAGTTCCGGCTCACCGACGCCGGACGGGAGGAACTCGACGCCGAGCGCACGGCGAACATCTCGGCCCTCGACCGGGTGATGCGCGACTGGTCCGCGGAGGACGTCGCCGCCTTCGCCGCCTACCTGCGCCGGTTCAACACCGACATCGAGGAACTCGACGGCCGGGCCTGGCCGCGGCCGTGACCGGGCGGGAACGAAGAAAGCCGCGCAACGCTCTGGTTGCGCGGCCCTTCGCTCGTCGACGTCTACGAGGACAGCTGCCGGGACGGCTCGACCTTCCCGATCTCGCCGGGCTGATCGTCGGCCTGCAGTTCGCCGACCTCGCTCTTGAGGATCCGCAGCGAGCGACCCAGCCCGCGTGCGGCGTCGGGCAACTTCTTGGACCCGAACAGCACCAGCAGCACCACCGCCACGATCGCCCAGTGCCCGGGACTCAGCGCGCCCATCAGGACGGCTCCTCGCCGTCGGGGTAGACCGCGTCCACCTCGACCTCGACCAACCATCCCGCGACCGGCAAGCTGCCGACCTCGAGCGCGAAACGGGTGGGACGCGCGCTGTTCCGCTCGATCGGGGCGGCTGGTGCCGCCGTCCCCATCGGCACCAGTTCGGTGTCGCCGGTCTCGAGGTTCGTGTTGGCGAAGAACTGCCGGTAGGCGCGATTCCAGCCCGCGTAGTCGGCGCGATCGGTGCCCGGCGCGTTGTCGAGGAACACGCGCATCGTCACGACGTCCTCGAGCGTGAGTCCCTGTGCCTCCAGGTTCTCCCGGATCTTCTTGAGTACGTTGATGCCCTGCGCCTCGGTGACCGTGACCCCCGCCGGCAGCATCCCACCGCCGAACTGGCTGTCGATGTACGACTCCGGGGTGCCCTCGGGCGCGGCCTTGTTGGACGCCGCCGGCCCCAGACCGCTGGTCTTGTAGACGGCCGCGCCGCCGCCGATCGCGACACCCTGCGCGATCATCGGATTCGCCTGGCCCGCTTCCAGAACCGACTTGGAGACGAACGTCGACTCGGGTGCGGGTTCCGCCTCGGCGGTGTCGGACGAACAACCTGCTGCGGTCAGGATCAAAGCCGAGCCTGCGAGGACCGCGGCGATGGCCTTGCGAGAGACGGAAGTCATGATGGCTCCTTCGTGAATGGTGAACGGGCTCAAGCGGCCTGGGCGACGCGCTGATGGATCTTGGTGATGACGTCACGCGCGGACGTGAAGGCCCCGTGCTGCCACGCGATGGCGTTGGACAGGTGATCGCCCGCGAAGTAGATGCGGTCGACCGGCTCGAGCAGCTTGGTGTACTCGGGGGTCGCGGCGCCGCCGTGCGAATCGCCGGCCCCGGCCCACGACGCCCACGCCGACTCGGAGTACTTGGTGCGCCGCCACGAACCCGAGAACGACGACGAGATGTCGCGGGTGTACTTGTCGCCGTGGATCTCCGAGCCCTCGGCGATCGCCTTCGCGAGCCGCTGCCGGTGCGTGAGCGACTCGAAACCGAGCTGACGCCGACCCGAGCTGTAGTAGGCCACCACCACACCGCGATCGGAGTTGTAGTGGTCGTACGGGAACATGATCTGCGAGATGTCCCGGTCGGTGTTGGATGCACCGCCGTAGATCCGGTCCTCGATCTCCCACCAGCGGCGCGAGTACTCGATGCCGAGCTTGCCGGACGACGACGGCGTCGCGGCCCGCAGTGCGGTGACGACGTCCGCCGGCAGGTTGTTGTCGAGTCGCTCGATCAGGTGCGGCGGTATGGTGCAGATCGCGTACTCGGCGGTGACGGACTCGAGCCGGCCGTTCACCCGGTACTCGACGGTCACCCCGTCGGGTGTGTTCTTCATCGATGTGACCTCGGCGCCGTAGACGAGACTGTCGCCGATCTCCTCCGCGAAGCGGTAGTAGATCCGGTCCATGCCGCCCACCGGGGTGAGCATCGTCATCGCTTGGTCGTACTCGAAGTCGAATGCGAAGTTGCGGCCGATGCCGCTCTGGATGACGTCGGACATCGGTAGTGCCGGCTTCTGGGTACCGAAGTTCAGGCCCGCCCCCGGCTCGGAGTCGTAGCCGCGGCGCGGCGACCCCAGGTAACGACCGTCGTCGGACAGGTCGCCGAAGCTGCTGAGGAACTCCGACAACGCGTCCTTGTCGTCCTTGGTGAGGACGTCGTCGAGCGCGCCCTGGTTCGTCGCCTTCTGCAACAGCTCCGAGACGTAACCGAAGGTGTCGGCCTTCGCGGCGCGGTAGGTGATGGACTGCCCGGCCAGCGGTTTGGTGCCGGTGTAGTTGACCATCGTGTTGGCGTTCTGGTTGCCGAACATCTGTAGTTCGACACCCAGCTCGCGGCAGTAGTCGAGCGTGACGTGCCCCTGCGGGATGCGGGTGGCCCCGAGGTTGAAGAAATGCCCCTCGGAGAACGTGCACTTCTGGGTCTCGCCGTTGAGATCCGTCTCCTCGGTGCCGGCCCGAACCGACCACACCCGACCACCGGGGCGGGTCCGCGCCTCGAGCACCGTCACCTTGTAGCCGGCCTTGCGCATCTCGTAGGCCGCGCACAGACCCGCAGGCCCGCCACCGAGGATCACCACCGAGTGATCGCCGCGCACCGAGCCGACGAAGTCACCGGTCGACAGCGACTGGAAGCGCTTGGGGGCGCCGGCGGCGGCGGGGGCCATGCCGATCGAGGACATCGCCCCGTACGCCAGGCCCGCGCCACCCGTGACGCCGAGGGCCTGCATGAAAGTTCTACGTGTGAATGCCATTTCACGCTCCCAGTTGTCCGCCCGGCGATCCGGGTGATCAGTTCGGAACTCATCCTGGGGACGTCTCGGGTCGCGGAGTTGTCACGGGGGAAACGGTTTCGCGGAGTCGACTGAGAACATGCGTCGTGCCGTTGCGTGGCATTCTCGAGCAGGTGCGATCAGAGGAAGCATGCACGCAATATCGTTGTTACACAGACTCACTAGCGTCACGCGCGTGTCCGCACTCACCGACGCGATAGCGCGCTCGTTCACCACCGGGGAGCCGGAGCGTCCCGCCCTGTCGTCGATGCGAGCCCTCGGCCGGCGGCAACTGTCCGGTGTCGAGGTGCTGGCGCAGTCCGTCGCCACCACCGCACCGGCCGTGTCCATGGTGATCCTGCCGCTCACGATGCTCACCCACGACCGCCTCGTGAGCGGCATCGTGACGATCCTGGTCGCGACGATCGCCGTCACCCTCATCGCGTTCTGCGTCTCCCAGTTCACCCGGCGCATGGCGGCGGCCGGCGGTCTGCACAGCTTCGCGTTCCGGGGATCCGGGAGCCGGGCGGCGCTCACCGCCGCCGTCGCGATGCTGGTGAAGTACGTCGGCAGCGCCGTCATGACGCTGTATCACGGCGGTCAGGCGGTGATCGCGCTGTGCGGGCTCGCCGGATTCTCCCCGCCCGCACCACCGGTGTACCTCGCGCTCGCGGTGGGCATCCTGTGTTGCCTCGTGCGCGGTGTGCGGTTCGCGGCGGTGACGATCCTGGCCGTCGAGATGTGCTCGCTCGCCTTCATCGTCGCCCTGATGCTGTTCGGCGACAACGCGTCCGCGCCGGTCCTGGTCCCGCCGGCGTCGGGGCACGGCACGCTGGCGCTCGTCCTCACGGCACTGTTCGCGCTCGCGGGATTCGAGAGCGCCGCCTTCTTCGGACCCGAGGCCCGGCGGCCGCTGGTGACCGTCACCCGAACGGTGTTGCTCACGCCGCTGATCTGCGGATCGCTGTTCCTGTTCGCCGGTTGGGCGGCCTGGACCGGGCGCAGCGACACCCTCGTCGACGCGTACCTGCACGGCACCGCGACCGGGGTCGATCCCGTCATCGTCGTGGCATTGAACGTCGGACTGAGCTGTTCGTGGCTGGCCTCGTCGATGGCGTCGTCGAATGCCGCGTCCCGGCTGGTGTATTCGCTCGGCGTCGAGGGCGCACTCCCCCGCTGGTGCGGACGGGTGCATGCGTCGTTCCGCACCCCGGACGCGGCCCTGGCGCTCGTGGTCGGCGTGGTGGTCTTCGGCGCCGGAACGTTCGCGGTGCTCGGCACCGGCGTCGTGTTCGGCGACCTGAGACTGGTCGTGCGCGGCGCCGTGATCGTCGCGTACGTGGTGGTGGCGATCGCGTCGGTGCGCTTCCTCAGCCGCATCGGCGAACAGACTCCCCGCGTGCTCGCCGCGAGCACCCTCGGCAGCGTCGCCGGGACGTCGGTGCTCGGATACCTGGTGTACGTCAACGTGATCGACGCGTCGTACGTGGTGCCCGTCGCGGTGGTCGCCGTGCTGTCGTCCGGACTGGTGTGGCGCTCCTGGCTGCGCGGTCGCCACCCGGACGCGCTGCTGCGCATGGGGGCATTCGACAACGCCGAATCCGCGGACGTCCTGCCCGGGGCGGGCGTGTTCGCCGCCGACGCGTCCGGCCGCACCGTCCTGGTCGGCCGGGACGCTCGCTGATGGCGCCCGCGAGAGACCTCGGCGGCAACGAACCGCGCGCCGTGCAGCGGGCGCTCGCGCTGCTCGAGGCGGCCGCACAACTGGGCTCGGGGGCCTCCGCGAAGGAGATCGCCGCGCTCGCCGGCATCCCGCAGGCGACGGCGTACCGACTGCTGAACCTGCTCGTCGCCGACGGCTATCTCGTCCGTGTCGCCGATCTCTCCGGCTTCACTCTCGGACGCCGCACCCGCGAATTGGCCGGGGCCGCAGACCGACCCGTCGACGTCGGCGCGGTGCTCGAGGAACTGCGCTCCCGGGTCCGCTACGGCGTGTACCTCGCGTCGTACGAGAACGGACGGGTGCGCCTGATCGACCGCGACCCCGATCACGAACTCGCCGGCGAGCGCACACTGGTGACGGCGCCACACGCGTCGGCGATCGGCAAGCTGCTGCTCGCATCGCGTCCCGACCTCGCGGCCGGTCCGCTGCGGAAGGTCACCGCCCGCACCATCACCGACCACGACGCATTGGAGGTGGAACTGTCGGTGATCCGCCGCGGCGAACCCGCGCGCGAGGTCGACGAGATCCGGGTGGGCCGCTCCGCCGTCGCCGTTCCAGTCCACGACAGCCGGCGCGCCGTCGTCGGCGGCCTCGCCGCGATCGGCCCCACCGGGCGACTGGCCGTCGACGACACCGACCTGGTGAACCTGCTGCGCGAGTATGCCGGACGAGTGGCGCCGGGCGGGGTCCGCACACCCTCGTGAACCGTCAGACGCCGTCCTGTTCCGCGTCGAACCGGGCGCGAGCATCCTCGATCGCCGCGCGGTTCGTCTCCGCCCAGCCGACGAGGACATCCACCGGATGGCGCAGCGTCTTGCCGAGTGGAGTGATGCGGTATTCCACGGCGACCGGACGGGTGCTCAGCAGTTCGCGCTCGACGATGCCGTTGCGCTCGAGCCGGCGCAGCGTCGCCGTGAGGGATTTCTGCGTCACCGCGGGAATCGCCCGGCGTAGGTGGTTGAAGCGGCTGGGACGCTCGCACAACTGGTCGAGCACCGCCAGCGACCACTTGTCGAGGACCTGATCGAGCAGTTCTCGATGAGCCGGGGTGACGGCGAGTCCTCCGGAAACGGCCGGGTAGGTATCGGTCATGCCACCTAGTTTCGTTGAAGTGCCCTGCATACACCAAGTATCAATTGGATACCTTCCGCAACCGATCCTGGAGGACATCCACCATGACCGTGCAGTTCCGCAACCCCGACGGCATGACCCGGCCGACCCCCTATCACCACGTCGCGATCGGATCCGGGACCCGCCACGTCCACGTGGCCGGGCAGATCGCGCGTCTCGCCGACGGAACTCCCGTGGCACCGGGCGATCTCACGGGCCAGGTGGCCCAGGCCCTGCGCAACACCGCGGCCGGATTGACCGGCGCCGGTGCAACTTTCGACGACGTCATGCGGCTCACCTTCTACGTCACGGGCTGGACGCCCGACAAGATCGACGGGTTCATGGCGGGCATCGAGCAGGTCGCGGCCGAGATCGGACTGGCCGTGCCGATGCCCCCGGCATCGCTCATCGGCGTGGAATACCTGTTCGAGCCGGACGTGCTCGTCGAGGTCGAGGCCACCGCGGTCTGCGGCTGACCCCGCTAACGTGGTGCCGATGGAGGAGTTCGTCGGCGCGATCGCCCGCTTACGCTCGGCGGGTTGGTCTTTCGAACCGGGCCCGGTGCACGTGCGGGTTCCTGCGCCGCTGGAGTCCGCCCCGGCCGGCCAGACGGCGTGGGCGTCGTCGTTCTCACGCCTGTCCGGTCCCGACGACACGACCTGGTTCCTCTCCCTCGGCGACTACGCGGAGCCGTCCGACGATGCGTTCGCCTGGAACGAGTTCGAGACCATGAGCCGGGAGGCAGCGTCGGGCCCCGAAGACGAGGCCGCGATCACCGAGTTCTGGAGGCGGCACCGCCCGATCCTGCTCTCGGTCCGCGGCCCGTACTCGTATCTCGCGATCCGCGACGACGGCGTGATCGTGCACGGCGCCGAACCCGAGTTCGAGGACGCCACCGAGGTCGCACCCGATCTCGCGACACTGCTGAGAACCATCGGCGACCCGCCCACGCCGGGCATCGGTCTCGTCGAGACGTTGTTGTTCGGCCGAGAGTAGAAGGCCCGACTTCTTCGAGAACGACGAAGGCCGCGATTTTCCACTTCGCAGACCGGGGTCACGACTCAGTCCCTGTTCTCGTCTACCGACTGGATCCGCCGAGTACGCCGGTGACAAGCAGTTGCACCAGACGGTCGGCGTCGTAGGCGGGATCCGCGGCCGCCCCGATGCACAGGTTTCCGATGCCTTTCATCAGGTTGTACGCGCCCACCGTGGGCATGGCGCCGCAGTACTCGAGCGCCGCGTCGAGCAGGGCGGCACACACCGGCACGAGACGGTCGACGAAGTAGGCGTGCAGCGCATCCGATCCGGCGCTGTCGCCCTGCAACGCGCCGGCGAGGCCGTGCTTGGTGACCAGGAACTCCACGAACAGGGCCACCCATTCGCGCAGGGCCGCTTCCGGCGTCGGACTCTCCTCGAGCAGTCTGGGGCCGGCGTCCGCGCACGCCTCGACCTGGTGGCGGTACACCGCGACCACGAGTTCGGGGCGGGTCGGAAAGTGTCGGTAGATCGTCCCCATCCCGACACCGGCCCTCGCCGCGATCTCCCGCACCGGCGCGTCGACGCCGGACGTCACGAACACTGCCGCCGCTGCGTCGAGAAGAGCCTGCTCGTTCCGCCGCGCGTCGGCGCGCTTCGTCCGGCGCTCGCTCTCATCGGTCACAGAACACGCTCCTCCACGTCGGCACCAGGTTGCTATCCGGAACACTGCTCCGTATTGTTCGGAACAGTGCTCCGCTTTCCATTATGGCAGGGCACAGCCCCTCGAAAGGACCCCCGTCTTGACCTCTTCGGTCCAGTCTTCCGCACTCGCCGCCACCCTCGACGAACTCGTCGGCGCCGGCACCCCCGTTCTCTCCGTTGCCCCCGTCGAACTGTCCGCCCCGGGCCGCGCACTGCCGCTGGAGGTGCGGGTCTCCGCGCCGACCACCGGCTCCGACCTGCCGGTCGTGCTGTTCTCGCACGGCAACGGGTGGAACCACGACGGCTACGCGCCTCTGGCCGCGTTCTGGGCCTCCCGGGGCTTCGTCGTGATCCAGCCCACCCACCTGGACTCCCGGCGCTACGGGATCGGATTCGACGACCCTCGCTTCCCGAGTATCTGGACTGAACGAATCGCCGACCTCGAACGCATCCTCGACCAACTCGCCGACATCGAGGCCGCCGTCCCCGGACTGACCGGACGGGTCGACCACACCCGCATCGCCGTCGCCGGCCACTCCTGGGGCGCACAGACCGCGCAGGCACTCCTCGGCGCCCGAATCCTGGACGAGGACGGGCAGGTCGGGGAGGACATGTCCGACAGCCGCGTCTCGGCCGGCATCCTCCTGGCCGCGACCGGCATCGGGGGTGAGGACCTGAATCCGTTCGCGCGGGCCAACTTCCCGTTCATGTACCCGTCGTTCCGTGAGCTCACCACGCCGACACTCGTCGTCGCAGGCGACCACGACCAGTCCCGGATGTCCAGCCGCGGCCCCGACTGGTTCACGGACGCATACAGTTTCAGCCCCGGCGCCACCGACCTGCTCACTCTGCACGACGCCGAGCACGCCCTGGGCGGGATCCCCGGATACGAGGTCGCCGAGACTACCGACGAAAACCCGGAGCGGGTGGCCCTACTGCAGCGGATGAGCACTGCGTACCTTCGCACCGCGCTCGAGCTCGATACCGACGCCTGGGCCGCGGCCCGGGCGGCCTTGGCGAACACAACCAACCCGATCGGTCACGTCGACAGCAAGTAGCCCGGACTCACCGGACCCGCTCGCCGCCGGGCTCTTCGGGTGACCCGACTACTGCCTGCGGGCCGCAGCCCTGCCGCTGCATCCGGTGGACAGTCCAACCGAACCCGCCAACGAAAACGAGGTCACGAACTCTTTCGAGTTCGTGACCTCGTTCGCCGCAGTTCGTGGAACTGCTCGTTGTGGGCGAAGGGGGACTTGAACCCCCACGTCCCGAAGGACACTGGCACCTGAAGCCAGCGCGTCTGCCATTCCGCCACTCGCCCGAGCGACGTGGAAAACACTAGCACGCACTTCGCCGAAATCACGATTCGTGCAGGTAGAGGTGCAAAAAGCGCATCGCGAAGCGGCTAGCAGGACCCCCGGGACGGGGTGTCCGGATATCATGCAGGGGCAGCGGCCGGGTTGATTGCAGCCGCGACACGCAGACTGACCGCGAACAGACAACAGCAAGGTTCATGCCGTGGGGATCGTTCAACGTTTCGAGCGCAAGCTTCAGGGGGCCGTCGGTGACGCCTTCGCGCGCGTCTTCGGCGGAGGCGTCGTACCTCAGGAAGTGGAAGCGGCGCTGCAGCGCGAGGCCACCGACCGCGTCCAGGAACTGGACGGCGGGCACTACCTCGCTCCCAACAGCTACGTGATCACGATCAACGAGTCCGATCACGCGAAGTTGGCGTCGGATCACGAGCTGACGGTGAAGTCTTTCGCGCGACACCTCGAGGGATACATCCGAGAACAGGGCTGGCAGACCTACGGTGACATCGACGTCCGATTCGAGGCGTCACCGACACTGCACACCGGGCAGTTCCGAACCACCGGATCGGTCGATCCGGATGCTCACCGCGGCGACGCCGGCGCATCCGGCCCCGCTCCCCGGGCCCGGCGCGCCCCGACACCCGTTTCACCGACCCCAGGAGCAGGCCCCATGACCCAGAACTCCGGAAACGAGCCCGGTCGCGAGCAGCGCGACGACCGTGGCGCGCGTAACGGCAGCGCCCACCCGGATCAGGCACAGGGCCCCGCCGACCAGGGCGGATACCAGGATCAGGGCGGCTACCAGGATCAGGGCGGCTACCAGCAGGACTACCCGCAGGGCTACGCCCAGCCGCGCTACGACCAGCAGCAGGCGTACGGCGCGGCGCAGGGCGGCTACCCGCAGGACGCCGGTTACCCACAGCAGGGTGGTTACCCGCAGCAGGGCGGTTACGACCAGAGTTATCCCCAGCAGGGCGGCTATCAACAGGGGTACGACCAGCAACAGCCGTACCCGGGCCAGTACCCCGGCTACCAGCAGGGCTACCAGCCGCAGGGCGAGTACCAGCAGGGCTACGACCAGCAGTACGACCAGCAGTACGACCAGCAGCAGGGCTACGCCGACTACGACTATCAGCAGGGCGAGTACCAGCAGGGCGACTACGACCAGGCCGGATACAACCAGGCCTACAGCCAGCCGGGGTACGAGCAGGGTTACGGCCAGGGCTACCAGGCCGGCTACACGCCCGAGGCGGGACGCACCTTCACCGCGACGCTGCAGCTCGAGGACGGAAGCGGACGCTTCTACCAGCTGCGGGACGGCAACAACATCGTCGGACGCGGCCAGGACGCGCAGTTCCGCCTGCCCGACACCGGTGTCTCGCGTCGGCACTTCGACATCCGCTGGGACGGCCAGGTCGCGATGCTCTCGGACCTGGGTTCCACGAACGGCACCACCGTCAACGGTTCGCCGGTGCAGGACTGGCAGCTCGCGGACGGTGACGTGATTCGCGCCGGGCACTCCGAAATCCTGGTGCGCATCCTCTGACCACGGCAGACGCCGCCCGTCACCCCGCGAAAGCCGCATCCCGGACACGGGGTGCGGCCCAAGATCATGATCACCGCCGCCGGCTTCAACATATGATGCAGCCAGCTGAAAATGCCCCGGTTGCGCATCCGCGCCGCCGTCCCCCCGAAGGAGGTGTCGAGCAGTGCAGGGATTGATACTCCAGCTGACGCGAGCAGGCTTCCTGCTGCTGCTCTGGCTCTTCGTCTGGGCAGTGATCAAGACGCTGCGCAGCGACATCTACGCGGGTGCGGGCGTTGCCCGCCCCGCTCCGCGTTACTCGCGTACGTCGTCGGTGCTGCCGTCACTCGGACGGACCAAGGTCGCGAAGAACCTCGTCGTGACGCAGGGGGCGCTCGCCGGTACCCGCATCACTCTCGGGACACAACCGGTTCTGATCGGGCGGGCCGACGACTCCACGCTGGTGCTGACGGACGACTACGCGTCGACGCGGCACGCCCGGCTGTCTCCGCGCGGCACGGATTGGTACGTCGAGGATCTCGGTTCCACCAACGGCACCTACCTGGACCGGGCGAAGGTGACGACGGCCGTCCGGGTTCCGCTCGGCACGCCGGTGCGCGTCGGCAAGACCGTGATCGAGCTCCGCCCGTGACCCTTGTCCTCCGCTACGCGGCCCGAAGCGACCGCGGTCTCGTCCGCGCGAACAACGAGGATTCCGTGTACGCCGGTGCGCGACTGTTGGCGCTCGCCGACGGCATGGGCGGGCACGCGGCCGGCGAGGTCGCGTCGCAGCTGATGATCGCCGCGCTCGCGCACCTCGACGACGACGAGCCCGGGGGCGATCTGCTCGGCAAGCTCGAGGCCGCGACCCACGAGGGCAATGCCACCATCGCCGACCACGTCGAGGAAGATCCCGAGCTCGAGGGCATGGGCACCACGCTCACCGCGATCCTGTTCGCGGGCAGCAAGCTGGGCCTGGTCCATATCGGCGATTCGCGGGCGTACCTGCTGCGCGACGACCAGCTCACCCAGATCACCCGCGACGACACGTTCGTGCAGTCCCTCGTCGACGAGGGCCGCATCACCGCCGAGCAGGCACACACCCATCCGCAGCGTTCGCTCATCATGCGGGCCCTCACCGGCAACGAGATCGAGCCGACGCTCACGGTGCGCGAGGCCCGCGCCGGGGACCGCTACCTGTTGTGCTCGGACGGCCTGTCCGACGTCGTGAGCGACGAGACCATCGCCAACACGATGCGCGAGGGCACCAATGACGAGTGTGCCGACCGGCTCATCGAACTGGCCCTGCGCAGTGGCGGACCGGACAACGTCACCGTCATCGTCGCCGACGTCATCGACCTCGACTACGGGCAGAGTCACCCGATCGTCGGCGGTGCGGCGTCCGACGAGGAGGAGGACACGCCTCCCCCGAACACGGCGGCCGGGCGGGCCGCGGCGATGCGCCCGCCGCGCGCGGCGCCCAAGCGGGTCGCTCCCACGCCCGAAGCTCCGCCGAAGAAGTCGCACAAGCTGCGCTGGACGCTGATCGGGCTCGGCCTGGTGGTCCTGCTCGTCGCCGGGCTCTTCGTGGGCCGGAACATGATCCGCAACTACTACTACGTCGGGACCTCCGACGACCGGGTGACCGTGCTGCAGGGCATCCCGGGCTCGTTCCTCGGCTACTCGCTGCAGGAGAGCGCACTGATCGGGTGTATCGCCGACGACGGCACCCTGCGGATCGTCGACCCCGGCAGCGCACCGAGCGACTGTCACGTGCTGACGGTCGACGACCTGCGACCGTCCGCGCGCGAGCAGGTGCGGGCGGGTCTGCCGTCGGGCACCAAGGACGACGCGACGGAACAGATGCGACGGCTCGTCGCGAGCGACCTGCTGCCGCTGTGTACGCCCGAACCGACGCCGACGCCGACGCCGACGCCGACCCCGACACCGCTGCCGCCGGCCGAGTCGCCCGCACCCACCACCGAGGCCGCACCGCCGGCTCCCGAAGGGGCCGCGCCGACCACGGCGGCACCCGCGCCGACGCCCGCGCCCGTCGAACAGATCCCCGGGCAGAACTGCAGGACCGGTAGCTGATGTCCACGTCCGATGCACCGTTCCCCAGTCCGCCCGGCGGTTTCGCTCCCCCGCCGACGCAGTCGACGCGGCGGAACACCGAACTGATCTTGATCCTCTGCGCGATCGCCATCACCACGATCTCGCTGGTGCTGGTCGAGGCCAGCCAGGAGCAGACCATCACCTGGGATCTCGCGAAGTACGGGCTCACCTACGCCGCGGTCTTCGTCGTCGCGCATCTCGCGGTGCGCCGGTACGCGCCGTACGCGGATCCGCTGCTGCTGCCGATCGTCGCGTTGCTCAACGGCCTCGGGCTGGTGCTGATCCACCGACTCGACCTGGCCGACGCCGAGAACGCCGTGTACCAAGGGCTGCCGATTCCGTCCCCGGACGCGAACCAGCAGGTGCTGTGGACGGCTCTGGCCGTCGGCGGCTTCGTCGCGGTGCTGATCTTCCTGCGGGACTACCGCCTGCTCGCGCGCTACAGCTACACCGTGGGTCTCGCCGGCCTGGTGCTGTTGGCGATCCCGGCGCTGCTGCCGTCCCGGTTCTCCGAGGTCAACGGCGCCAAGATCTGGATCCGGTTGCCCGGATTCAGCATCCAGCCGGGCGAGTTCGCGAAGATCCTGCTGATCATCTTCTTCGCGGCGGTGCTGGTCGCCAAGCGCGACCTGTTCACCACCGCCGGCCGGCACTTCCTCGGCATGGATCTGCCCCGCGCCCGCGACCTCGGCCCGATCCTCGTGGCATGGATCGTCTCGGTGGGCATCATGGTGTTCGAGAAGGATCTCGGCACATCGCTGCTGGTCTTCGGCACCGTGCTGGTGATGCTCTACATCGCGACCGAACGAGCCGGCTGGCTGCTGATCGGTGGCGCCCTGCTCGTGGTCGGGTTCTTCCTGGCGTACCAGATGTTCGGGCACGTCCGGGTGCGCGTGAACACGTGGCTGGACCCGCTCGGCGACTACCAGAACACCGGCTACCAGATCTCGCAGTCGCTCTTCGGCCTGGCCACCGGCGGTATCGCCGGTACCGGACTGGGCAGCGGCCGCCCGTCGCAGGTGCCGTTCGCGAAGACCGACTTCATCGTCGCCGCGATCGGTGAGGAGCTGGGCCTGATCGGGTTGGCCGCGGTGCTCATGCTGTTCCTGATCCTGGTGGTCCGCGGCCTGCGCACCGCGCTCGCGGTGCGCGACAGCTTCGGCAAGCTGTTGGCGGCGGGGCTGTCGTTCACGATCGCGATCCAGGTGTTCGTGGTCGTCGGTGGCGTCACCAAGCTGATCCCGCTGACCGGTCTCACCACGCCGTTCGTGTCGTACGGCGGGTCGTCGCTGCTCGCGAACTACCTGCTGCTGGCGCTGCTGATGAAGATCTCCGACGCCGCCCGCACTCCCGCCGCACCCAAGAAGAAGGGGCCCGCGCCCATCGCGGACGCCCCGACGGAAATGCTGGGTCGCCAATGAACACTCCCCTCCGCCGCGTCGCACTGGCCGTCATGGTGATGGTCGCTGCGCTGCTCGCCAACGCCACCTACGTGCAGGTCATCAAGGCCGACGATCTGCGCGGCGACCCGCGGAACTCGCGGGTGCTGCTCGACGAGTACTCGCGTCAGCGCGGCCAGATCTCGGCCGGTGGGCAGGTGCTCGCGTCCTCGGTCCCGACCGACGACCGCTACAAGTACCTGCGGGTGTACCCGCCGAATCCGGCCGCGCCGTCGAGCCCGTTCGCGAACGCGCCGGTCACCGGCTTCTACTCGATGCAGTACGGCAGCGCCGGCCTCGAGAAGGCCGAGGACCCGGTCCTCAACGGCTCCGACAACCGGTTGTTCAGCAAGCGCTTCTTCGATCTGGTGTCGGGTCGCGATCCACGTGGCGGCAACGTGGTCAGCACGATCGATCCGGTGATGCAGCAGGTCGCGTACGACGAGCTGACCGCGAAGGGCTACACCGGCTCGGTCGTGGCGATCGAACCGAGCACCGGCAACATCCTCGCGATGGCCAGCACGCCCAGCTACGACCCCAACACACTGTCGAGCCACGACGGCGCCGAGACGTCGGCGGCGTGGGACGAACTGAACTCCGACCCGGACAGGCCGATGCTCAACCGCGCGGTGTCCGCGACGTACCCGCCGGGGTCGACGTTCAAGGTCGTCGTCACGGCGGCGGCGCTGGAGAACGGCGCCAACCCGGACGAACAGCTGACCGCGGCCCCGAACATCACGCTGCCCGGCACGTCGACGACGCTCGAGAACTACAACGGCACCACGTGCGGCGGCGGCGCCACGGCATCGCTGCGGGAGGCGTTCGCCCGCTCGTGCAACACCGCGTTCGTCGAGCTGGGCATCAAGACCGGCTCCGACGCGCTGGCCGAGCAGGCCAAGGCCTTCGGTATCGGGCCGGGTACCCCGGGCATCCCGATCCCGGTCGCGGACAGCACGATCGGCTCCATCCCCGACGACGCGGCACTCGGTCAGTCCAGCATCGGCCAGCGCGACGTCGCGCTGACGCCGCTGCAGAACGCGGAGATCGCGGCGACCATCGCGAACGGCGGCATGCGGATGGAGTCGCACCTGGTCTCGCAGCTGCAGGGGCCGGACCTGTCGAACCTGGCGACCACGAGCCCCAAGTCGCTGGGCCGGGCCGTCTCGCCCGAGGTGGCGTCGACGCTGACGCAGCTGATGATCGGCTCGGAGAACAACACCGCCGGTCAGGGCAAGATCCCGGGCGTACAGATCGCGTCCAAGACGGGCACCGCCGAACACGGCAACGACCCGCGCAACACCCCGCCGCACGCCTGGTACATCGGCTTCGCGCCCGCGCAGAATCCGACGGTCGCGATCGCGGTCATCGTGGAGGACGGCGGTGACCGGGCACTCGCCGCAACGGGCGGCTCCGTCGCGGCACCGATCGGACGAGCCGTCATCGCGGCCGGATTGCAGAGGGGTTGAGGCATGTCGTTGACGAACGGGTCGGTGATCGGCGGCCGCTACCGCCTGCAGCGGCTGATCGCGACCGGCGGCATGGGCCAGGTGTGGGAGGCGACCGACAGCCGTCTGGACCGCCGGGTCGCGGTGAAGGTGCTCAAGGCCGAGTTCTCGTCCGATCCCGAGTTCGTCGAGCGGTTCCGGATCGAGGCCCGCACCACCGCGCAACTGAACCATCCGGGCATCGCCGGGGTGTACGACTACGGCGAGACCCGCGACGAGGCCGGCGCCAACCTCGCCTACCTGGTGATGGAGTTGGTGGCCGGGGAGCCGCTCAACGCGGTGCTCGCCCGCGTCGGTCGCCTGTCGATTCCGCATGCGCTGGACATGCTCGAGCAGACCGGACGCGCCCTGCAGGCCGCGCACTCGGCGGGCGTGGTGCACCGCGACGTCAAGCCCGGCAACATCCTCATCACCCCGACGGGGCAGGTGAAGATCACCGACTTCGGTATCGCGAAGGCAGTCGACGCGTCGCCGGTGACCCGGACCGGCATGGTGATGGGCACCGCGCAGTACATCGCCCCGGAGCAGGCCCTGGGCCAGGAGGCGACCGCCGCCAGCGACGTGTACTCGCTCGGCGTCGTCGGCTACGAGGCGCTGTCGGGCCGGCGGCCGTTCGGCGGCGGCGGCACCCTGACGGTGGCGATGAAGCACGTGCAGGAACCGCCCGAGCCGATGCCGGCCGACCTGCCCGCGCCGATCCGCGAACTGATCGACATCACGCTCACCAAGGATCCGGCCGGCCGCTACGCCAACGGCGGCGAGTTCGCGGACGCGGTCGCCGCGGTGCGCGCGGGACATCGACCGCCGCCGCCGGGACGGGTGCCGACCGCGGCGTCACGGATGGTCCCGCCGGTGGCCGCGCCCGCCGCGACGGCGATGATGTCGACGCAGCAGCAACGCAGCTTCGACGGCGACAACGGTGGTGACGCTACCGACGACGACGGTCGGGGCGGTGGTTGGAGCAGCGGCCAGAAGGCGGTCGCGTGGGCCGGCGGTGGCCTGCTCGCCCTGGCGGCGATCGTCGCCCTGGGACTGTTGCTGTTCGGCGGCGGATCGGACGGTCCGTCGACGCCGCCCGCGGTGACGACGACGTCCAAGACCCCGGTGACGACCACTCGGACGACTCCGCCGCGGACGACGACCACGACGGTGCCGCCGACGACCACCACCACGACGACGGTGCCGCCGACCACGACGACCACCACGACCGAGCCGCCGACGACCACGACGACCACCCCGCCGCGGACGACGACGACCACGACCACCCCGCCGACCACGACCACAACCACGGCCGAGACCACGACCACCACGGCCACGCAAGGACAGCCATGACGACACCGCGCAATCTCTCCTCCCGGTACGAGCTGGGTGAGATTCTCGGCTTCGGCGGTATGTCCGAGGTGCACCTGGGTCGGGACCTACGGCTGAGCCGCGACGTGGCGATCAAGGTGCTGCGCGCGGATCTGGCCCGCGATCCCACGTTCTATCTGCGGTTCCGCCGGGAGGCGCAGAACGCGGCCGCGCTGAACCATCCGGCGATCGTCGCGGTGTACGACACCGGGGAGGCCGAGACCGACGCCGGCCCGCTGCCGTACATCGTGATGGAGTACGTCGACGGGGACACGCTGCGCGACATCATCCGCACCGAGGGCCCGCTGCAGCCGCGACGGGCCATGGAGGTCATCGCCGACGTCTGCGCGGCGCTGGACTTCAGTCATCGCAACGGCATCGTGCACCGCGACATGAAGCCCGCCAACATCATGATCAACCGCGCGGGTGCGGTGAAGGTGATGGACTTCGGTATCGCGCGGGCGATCTCGGACAGCTCGAGCCCGATGACGCAGACCGCGGCGGTGATCGGCACGGCGCAGTACCTGTCGCCGGAGCAGGCGCGCGGCGAGCAGGTGGATGCCCGCTCGGACGTCTACTCGCTGGGCTGTGTGCTGTACGAGGTGCTCACCGGCGAGCCGCCGTTCAAGGGCGATTCCCCGGTGGCCGTGGCCTACCAGCACGTCCGGGAGGACCCGAAGCAGCCTTCGCAGGTGAATCCGGCGGTGCCGCCGGCGCTGGACTCGGTGATCCTCAAGGCAATGAGCAAGAACCCCGCCAACCGGTACCAGAGCGCCGCCGAGATGCGCAGCGACCTGGTGCGGGTGCTGGGCGGGCAACGTCCGAGTGCGCCGATGGTGATGTCCGACGAGGACCGCACCACGATGTTCGGCCCCGTGGACAGCGGCGCGGGCACCGGTTCGGGGTACCGCCCCGAACCCGCGCGCACGTCGACGGCGACCGCCGCCCCGGTGGCCGTCCCCGCCGCGGCGCCGGCCAAGAAGAGCAACACCGCCCGCAACACGATGCTCTCGGTCGCGGCGTTGGTCGTGGTCGGCATCATCGGCGCATTCATCTGGTCGCTGGTGTCGAACCCGGCGAAGGTCGAGGTGCCGAACGTCGCCGGGCTGACCGCGCAGGCCGCGGAGGCGCAGCTGCGGGGGATGAACCTCGACACGAGCATCCAGACCCGCCCGGACGCGGTGGTCGCGGAGGGCAACGTCATCGCGACCACGCCGTCGGCGGGGTCGTCGGTGAGCGAGAAGAGCACGGTCACCCTGCAGGTGTCGTCGGGCCCGGAGCAGGTGCAGGTGCCGAAGCTGGCGGGGCTCTCGCAGGACGAGGCCGCGCAGGCGCTCAACGCCGTCGGGCTGCGTCTCGCCCCTGAAGTCGATCGGGCCCCGTCGGATCCGGCGCAGCTCGACAAGGTGACCGCGCAGGACCCGTCGTCGGGAGCGAAGATCAACCTGGACTCCACGGTGTCGATCACGCTGGGCTCCGGACCCGAACAGGTGCGGATCCCGAACGTGATCGGGCAGACGATCGACGTCGCGCAGCCCAACATCGAGGGTGTCGGCTTCAAGGTCCAGGTCGCGACCGTCGACTCGAGCAAGCCCGAGGGACAGGTCATCTCGACCTCCCCGTCGGGTGGGTCCACCGCCGCGAAGGGCGACGTCATCACCGTGCAGGTGTCCAACGGCAAGCAGTTCACGATGCCCGACCTCACCGAGATGTCGGTGTCGCAGGCCGTCGAGGCCCTGCGCAAGGCCGGGTGGACCGGATCGTCCAACCAGCTGACGCAGACGCGTCAGTCGACGCTCGACGCCAGCCTGGTCGGCAAGATCCTCGGACAGCAGCAGCCCGCGGGCAGCGACGTCGCGAAGAACGCGCCGCTGACGGTGATCGTCGGCGAACTGGGCATCCCGCGCTGATCCGGGTCGCCCGGTCGTCGGGGGTCAGCGCGTGAGCGCGTCTCCCAGCGACCGGGCCACCTCGTCTTCGAGGGTCGCGACGAGCGTCTCGCTCGGCGCCTGACCGCACACGCCGAGCCAGTTCGCGAGCATCCGGTGCCCACCCTGGGTCAGCACCGACTCGGGGTGGAACTGCACGCCGTGGATGGGCAGCTCACGGTGCCGCATCGCCATCACGATGCCGCTGTCGGTGCGGGCCGTCACCTCCAGCTCGTCCGGAATGGTGTCGGCGAGGACGGTCAACGAGTGGTAGCGGGTGGCTGTGAAGGGGTCGGGCAGCCCGGCGAGGACACCGACGTCGTTGTGGTGGACCAGGCTGGTCTTGCCGTGCAGCAGTTCCGGGGCACGGTCGACGGTGGCGCCGAACGCGGCACCGATCGCCTGATGTCCCAGGCACACCCCCAGCAATGGGGTCTTCGCCTCGGCACACGCGCCGACCAGTGGCATCGTCGCGCCGGCCCGCTGCGGGGTGCCCGGGCCGGGGCTGAGCAGGATGCCGTCGAAGTCGGCTGCGGCGGCCGCGATCGCGGCGTCACCGGTCAGTCGCGCATCGTCGTTGCGCCACACTTCGGCGTTCGTCCCGAGCTGGCCCAGGTACTGCACCAGGTTGAACACGAAGCTGTCGTAGTTGTCGACGACCAGAATGCGCATGAGATGAAGGGTAATGCGCAGTACGTTGCGGCTACGCGACCGGTCGCGCGTACTCGGTGTGCAACTGCCCGGTGTAGGCCGGGACGGTGAGGGCGTCGGACTGCTGCTGGGTGTAGCCGAGTCCGTAGCGGACCGCGTACTGCTTGAACATCTTGATGCCGGGTTCGTTCGCGAGAGTGGCCGCGAGCCGCGCCGGGTCACCGATCGCCGTCACCACGTACGGGGGGCTGTAGGTGCGCCCGTGCAGCAGCAGGGTGTTCCCGATGCAGCGCGGCGCCGACGTGTTCACGATGCGCTGGTCCTGCATCGCGACGGCCTCCGCGCCGCCGGCCCACAGCGCATTGAGCACGCTCTGCACGTCCTGCTGGTGGACGACCAGGTCGTCGGGCGAGGCCCCGGCCGGATACTTGCCGTCGGCGTCGCGGGGGGCGTCGGTCAGGGTCACGACCACTCCGCGGCCGCTCAGCTCGGTCAGGCCGGCGGCGTCCGCGAGCGCCCGGCTCTCGGTGAGCACCTCCGCGACCCGGGTGTCGGTGCCGGCGGCCGTCTCCTGCAGTTCCTCGACCTGGGCGGCCAGCTCGTCGCGGGTGCGGGCGGCGCGATCCACCTCGGTCTGCGCCTGCCGGACGAGATCGGACAGGCGGGTGGAGTCGGCGGCGCGGATCTCGTTGCCGTGGGACACCTCGCGGGTGGTGGCGATCAGCAGACCCGCGACCAGGCAGACGACGAGCACGGCGATCGACCAGAAGCCGAACGGGGGCCGGGTGCGCTGCGGCTCGTCTCCGACGTCGGACACCCTCGATCATCACTCCTCACCGCGGACAATCGGTCCTGGCCGCGTCGGTTTGAGTTAGCGTGTACTCACAGCAGGTTAGGTGCGAATCTACCCTGGCGGCCCGGACGGATCCGGGCATCGTGCTCGCGTTATCCATTCACACGAAACAAGGACGTCATGCCGAAGTCGAAGGTCCGGAAGAAGACCGATTACACGATCAATCCCGCGAACCGCACCCCTGTGAAGGTGAAGGCCGGTCCGTCGAGCGCGGTTTACGTCTCGGTGATGCTCGGTTTCATGCTCGTCGGACTGGCGTGGCTGATTGTGTACTACTTGGCCGGCGAGAACCTCTCGTGGATGAACGATCTGGGGGCATACAACTTCCTCATCGGCTTCGGATTCATGGTCGTCGGCTTGATCATGACGATGCGGTGGCGGTGACCTGCATATTCACCGGGAGAGCCGAGTTATCCCCAGCCGCCAATTACACACGTGTCATTCATCCCCAGTGTGGATAACACCTGTGGATAACAGGGGTAGTTGTACACATGCCTGAGGATGAAATCGATCATGGTCCGTCGCTCGAGTGGTCCACACCACTGGGTGCGGTGGTCGCGCTGGCCGCGGGCGGCGTCGTCATGGTCGCCGCCGCGCTCCTGCTCGGACTCGACGCCCCGGGACGCTTCCTCGCCGTCCTGGCGGCGCTCGGAATGTTCGTGCTCGCTTTTCTCGGGGGCCGACAGCGTCCCAAGCTGGCGATCGTCCAGGACGGTCCCGCGCCCGCGCTCGCGGCCACCCGGCTCACCGGGCGACGGGTCTACAGGCGCGACAGCATCGAACGGGTCCGGATCGTCGCGTACCCCCGGCTGGGCCGGCGGGTGCCGATGCTCGAGATCGACGCCGTCGACCCCGACGGCACCGAGCGCCTGCTGATCTTCGGACGCTGGGACCTCGGGGTCGATCCGGTGGTCGTCTTCGACGCACTCGCCGTGCACGGACTGGTGCCGGCGGAGAACTGAATCTTTACGCGATGCCCAGTTGGTCGCGCAGCATCACGGTGCGGAGCGCGATGAGTCCGACCACCACGACGGCGACGGTTGCCAGACCCGCCCAACCGAGCTGGCGGGCGCGCGCGACGTCGGCCGGCGTCCGCTGACCCGTCGGGGCGTACACCAGAACCGCGGTCGCCGCGGCACCGGCGACGAGACCGCCGAGGTGGCCCCACAGCGAGATTCCGGGCACGGTCAGGCTGATGACGACGTTGATGCCGATCACGGTGAGGACGGGGGTGGCGCTGCGGCGCATTCGCAACAGCAGCACTGCCTGCGCGCCCATGATGCCGAAGATCGCCCCGGACGCACCGGCGGTGAACGCGAACGGCGATTCGAACATCAGCGCCGACGCCGATCCGCCTAGCAGCGAGATCAGGTAGACCGCCAGGTAGCGACTGCGGCCGAGTACGATCTCGGTATCGCGACCCAGCACCCACAGCGCGAACATGTTTACGGCCAAGTGGATGAGACCGAAGTGCAGGAAGCCGCTGCCGATCACCCGGAACAGTTCGCCCTGCGCGACGGCGGACGAATCGAGGACCATCCAGCCGAACAGCGGCGAGTCGAACGTCGCGACACCGGTGAACCGGTTCACGACGCCGCCGCCGTTGTCCATCAGCGACTTCGCCTGCAGCGCGGTGATCGCGAAGATCAGCACGTTGAGTGCGATCAGCACGTAGGTGACGACGGGCGTCGGGAGTTGGGACCGCACCGGGGCGCCGGCGACGGTGCGTGCCTGGGGCGTGTTCCGCTGGTCGGCGGCGATGCAGTCGACGCACTGGTGCCCGACGGACGCGGAACGCAGGCAGTCGGGGCAGGCCGGGCGGCCGCAGCGGGTGCAGGAGAGGGCAGTGGGGCGATCGGGGTGACGCACGCACCTCGGCTGAGGTGGCGGGGTGCCCTCGCTCGCCGCACCACCCCAGCCGGGGTTCGTCATTCGAGAGTCCTTACGCGATGGTGATGCTGTTGATCACGACGTCGTCGACCGGGCGGTCGGCGCGATCCGTCGCGGTGGTGGCGATGGCGTCGACGACCTTCTTCGACTCCTCGTCGAGCACCTCGCCGAAGATCGTGTGGCGACGGTTCAGATGCGGGGTGGGGCCGACGGTGATGAAGAACTGCGAGCCGTTGGTGCCCGGGCCGGCGTTCGCCATGGCCAGCAGGTAGCCGCGGTCGAACTGCAGCTCGGGGTGGAACTCGTCACCGAACTTGTAGCCCGGGCCGCCGCGACCGGTGCCGGTCGGGTCGCCGCCCTGGATCATGAAGCCGTCGATGACGCGGTGGAAGACCGCGCCGTCGTAGAACGGGCCGGAGGCGCCGCCCTTCGCGTTCTGGGTGGAGTACTCCTTGGAACCGTCCGCCAGGCCGACGAAGTTCTCGACGGTCTTCGGCGCATGGTTACCGAACAGGGCGATCTTGATGTCGCCGCGGTTGGTGTGCAGCGTTGCGGTAGCAGTCTGTGAAGTCACCCCCCTATCGTGCCATTGCGTTCGGGGCCACGTGTGCACGCTGTGCAAGAGTGGACCCATGACGCGTGCGACCAAGAGTGCTTCCGTCCCGACGTCCGCAGGTGGACGCCGACGTGTGCTGATCGGTGTCGGGGCGGCCGTCACCGCCGTGGGTGCCGCGGTGTTCGCGCTCACCCGCCGTCCGGAGATGCCGCCGGTGGCCCCGAAGCCGCCGTCGCTGTCGGATCCGCGCCCGTAACTCTCACAGCGTCCCGCAGGAGTTAGGCGCGGGCACCCCGGCGAACCGATCCGACACCCAGGTGAGCGATTCCCCGATGCCGAGCGGATACGGCAGCGCGTGGTTGAGTCCGGTGCCGGGACTGATGGGCGGCACGGTGTTGTCGCTCAACTGCACCATCGCGCCCTTGCCGCACCAGTCCTTCGCGAGCTGACGGACCTGGCCGTACGGAACCGTGTCGTCGTTGACGCTCGCCTGGATCAGCACGGGCGCCGTCGGGGTGCGGTTCCCGATCCGCTGCTCGGCGAACAACTCCGCCGCGATCGGGTACCGGGCGAGCACCGTCGACAACGGTTCCCCGGTTCGCGTGAAGGACTCGCTGCGTTGGAAGCCGTACTGCAGGCGGGTCTCCCCCACGCACTGGTCCTGCACGTCGGCGAGCAACTGCCGACCACGATCGTTCAGCTCCGCGTCGATCATCGGCCGCACCTCGGGATAGCTCTGCGCCATACCGTTGAGGGTGTATCCGACGGCCCCCGACAGCGAGGCTCCGTCGATCCGGTCGAGTGTCGCCGCGAGATCGGCGGGCGGGGCGCCGGCGAAGGCACCGCGCACGTCGAGCTCGGGCGCGTACTCGGGTGCGAGTTCCACCGCCGCCGCGGATGCCCCGCCACCTTGCGAGTAGCCCCAGAACGCGACCGGTCCGTCCGGGGTGATCCCGGTGCCGGGCAGGCGTTTCGCGGCGCGGGCGGCGTCGAGCACGGCGTGCGCCGACGCCGCCCGGTTGACGTACGTGTGTGTGCCCGGGGTGCCGAGGCCGTCGAGGTCGGTGAGGACCACCGCGATGCCGCGGGAGAGCAGGGCTCCGACGAACACCGCCTCGTAGGAGACGATCACGTCCGACGGCGGCGTGAACTGCAGCACCGTCCCGATCGTGCGGGAGGGTGCACACTTGTCGCCCTGCCCCTGGGTGCCCGCCGCCATACTCACCAGCGGCCGCGGTCCCGGGCCCGTCCACGGCAGGGCCGGATCGAAGAAGACGCCGGTGGCCGCGTTCGCCGAGTCGTGGGTATCGTTGCTGCGGTACATGATTCGTGTCGCCGCGGCCGGCACGTTGCCCAGCTGCCACACCAACGGCAGCGGCTCCGTCCGGATCAGTTCACCGGCCTGGCCCGGGAGGGCCGGCGGCGGTTGGTAGAACTCCGGATCGGCGGACGCGGCGGGACTCGCGGCCACCACCACACCGATCACTGCCGCCGCTGCGGCACACCACCTTCCGATCACACCGACCTCCCCAGTTCGTGACCCGATCTGCCCGTTACTTCGGCGAGGCGCCCCACAGGACGGTCTCGAGGTTGTACCGCGTCAACCGTTCGACCGACACCCGCGGCAGGGTGTGCGTCGACCACAGGATCTCCCCCAGGCACTGGAACACCAGCCGACTCGAGCCCGGCATGGTGATGCTGCCGTCGCGCACGCCGGCGGCGAACGCGCGGTCCCACACGCGCAGCACCTTCCGGCCGTCGATCTTCAGGAAGTCGTAGTTCTCCTTGCTGGTGAGCATCGCCCACGACTTGAGGATGGTGACCTCGTCGGCGAACCGCTTGCCCGCCGCGCTCCGCATCCGGATCAGCGCGTCCACGGTCTCGAGGGGTGTCCCACCCGCCTCACCGATCGCCTCGTGCGCGTCGCGCATCCGAGCCGAGAAGATCTGCAGGACGGCGACGAGGATGGCCTCGCGGGACTCGAAATGGTGGTAGAGGCTGCCCTGGGTGAGACCGACCGCGTTCGCGATGTCGCGGGTCGTCGTCGCGTCGAAACCCTTCTCCGCGAACACCACCCGCGCAGCGTCGAGGATGCGGTCCTGCCGGTCCGACAGGCTCACCTGGTCGGCGCGATCCCACGACGCGATCACCTTGCGGGCCACCTTCGCGGGTGCCGAGTCGCAGAGATCGCCGTCGGCGGGCTTGCTCGACAGCCCGGCGAACATGAGGTCGACCGTGCAGTTCACCACCTTGCGCGCCGAGAAACCCGTCGGCGCGAGGGTGGCGCTGTGCGTGGTCGCGACACGGAGTACCTCCCGAAGGATGCGCGTGTCCACCTCGGGGCGCAGGAAGCCCGCGTCCTCCGTGGACTTCACCAGTGCCTGCCACTTGCGGTCCGACCACCGTGGTTCGGCCTCCAGCAGCGCCGCCAACTCCGGATCCTGGGTCTCCGGGATACCGAGGCACACCTGCAGCGCACCGGGATGACGAGCCGACGCGTCGGCGACCGCGTTCGCGAACCGGCGGAGAGCCTCGATCGGCGTGTCCGACGGATCCGCCTCCTGCTGGGTCGCCGCCAGGATGTCGTCGCGGAGGTCGGCCACCATCGTCGCCGCGAGCGCTTCCTTCGACTCGAAGTGGTAGTAGAGGCTGCCGGCCAGCATGCCCGTGGCACTTGCGATGTCGCGCATCGAAGTGCCGGTGTACCCCTTGGCCGCGAACAGTTCCGACGCCGCCCCGAGAATCTCCGTGCGCTTACCGGACCTCTCGGCCTGCTTGGTTCTGCCGTCCGAAATTGCTTGTCTACCAGTTCGACTCACTGCCATTCCCCCTGTTCGGAAACCTGTTTCTCGCCGGAACGGCCGAAATTCCGCGCCACGCTCCCGGCTCGATCTCGACGCCCCCGAACGTCCCCGAGATCGACACCAGCGTACGGCGGTTGCAACGGCATCCCTAGCCGAACACCGGCCGCGGCTCGTAACCATCGGACGGCGGAGTTCCGCCGCGCGACCGTCGCGGTCACCGGTGCAGGCACCGCTGCCCCCGCCCGCACCCGCGGCAGCACTACGACACCGGAGGGCTTCCACAGCGCTCCGCGCATCAGATCGTCGACACCCACGAAGCTATTTCAGCGCCAAACGGACGTTCGTGTAACCGTTTTACTCGGAATGTACCTGCGTGCAATTTGACGGCCACGACCAGCGCGTTCCGGGCAGCTTTCAGAAGCCGTTGAGCATCACCGGTTTCCAACGGGGCCGCCGAATCGACACGCGGCACGTTCACCCTCGCTCTCATCCCGCCGTGAGGTTGCTCGACGCGGTGGCCGCACACGTCGTCGCTCCTCGATACGAGTGCCGGATTCCTTCCGCGCGGCGCCGTCGCTGGGATACCCTCGCGCCTGAAACAGGTTCTACTTTGGAGGAGCAGCATGGCCGCGTCACCCGAGAGCATCCGCAACACCGTCGAGAGCTACATCAAGGCCGTCGCCACCGGTACCGCCGACGACGTCCTCGCCCTGTACGCGGAGGGCGCCACCGTCGAGGATCCCGTGGGCACCCCCGTCCGGACGACGCGCGAGTCGATCCACGAGTTCTACGCGATCATCGAGCCCTTCGATCAGGAGGCCGAGCTGGTGACGCTGCGCATCGCCGCGAACACCGCCGCTTTCCACTTCCGTCTGGTCACCAAGATGGGCGACCAGACCATCGAGATCGCCCCGATCGACATCATGGAGTTCGACGACGACGGCAAGATCCTGAGCATGCGCGCCGTGTGGGGTCAGGAGGACATGATCACCGGCTGAGCCGGCCCCGGAGCGGCCCTGACCGGCCCCTGGGCGCGGCTGCGCGCAGCTTCGCGTCCCGCGGGCGATCGCTCGCGCGGGGCGTGGTTTCGCGCGCGGCGTCGTTCCTGCCCCGACACCTACCCACACAAGCAGAAAGACGCCGTCCCGACCGGGATGGCGTCTTTCGAATGTGGAGCCTAGGAGATTCGAACTCCTGACATCTGCCTTGCAAAGGCAGCGCTCTACCAACTGAGCTAAGGCCCCGTTTGCACCGCTTCCGTGACCGGAATCAGTGGTTTGTGACCTCGTGCCAGACATCCGCGCCGCGCCGCTTCTTCAGCAGCTTGGCGAGGCCGAGAGCCACCAGCAATCCGGCTCCTGCGAACAGGACGACCTTCATGTCGGTGACCCTTCGTCGGCACGTGGGAGTGGGCCTAGGAGGACTTGAACCTCCGACCTCTTCGTTATCAGCGAAGCGCTCTAACCGCCTGAGCTATAGGCCCTCGAACCAGGCAGAACAGTACCCCACCGTGGCGCCGTACACCAAAACGGGTCCGGCGGGGCACTGTTTCGCCTGGTCAGTCGGGGTCGGCGAGGGTGACCTGGACGCCGCCGACCAGGTCGGAGCACAGGTTGTAGATGAACGAACCGATCGTTGCGAGGGCTGTGAAGAGCACCACATTCATCACACCGACCAGTGCCGAGTAGCCGAAGACCTGCCCGGAGGTCACGAGGCCACCGCCGCTCGAGTCGGTGGTGAACTCGGTGAACGCGTTGTTCAACCGGTCCCACACCCCCATGCCGTCGAGCACGAGGTACAGCAGACCGACCGCCACCATCCACACGAAGAACAGCGCCACCGAGATCACCAGCGACACCTTGAGAGTCGACCACGGGTCGATCCGGCGGAGCTGGACCGTGGCCCGCAGCGGCTCGCCGTCCTCCGTCACGGCGGCAGTCAGGGCCGCCTTGCGCGCAGAACCGGACGCGGGCCGCTGCCGCGGGACCGCGGACAGGTCGGGCATGTCCTTGGCCAGATCGGTGCGCGCGATGCTGCGCGTGGGGCCGTCGATGGCCGCGGCCTTGGCCTTGGCGACGTCCCGACGGTCCGCGGCGGGCGGCTTGGGGGCCGCCGTGCCCGTGACCACAGGGCGCGCGGGTCGACCGTCACCCTGCGGCGGTTTGGGGGCCGCCGTGCCCGTGACGACGGGCCGCGCCGGTTGAGCCTTGGCCGGCGGCTTGCCGGGGGCTTCCGGCCGCGCGGATCCGTTGGGACCCTGCGCCGGCGCCTTCTGCTGCTGTCCCCGCTGCCACGGCGGCGTCTGTACCGGCTTGGGATCCGGCTTCGCCCCGTCCGCGCCCCGTTCGGGGGTGGACGCGGCAGCATCCTTCGGCTTCGCACCCGCGGCGGGTTTCGTCCCGGCACCAGGCTGCGGGGCCGGCGAACCCTTGCCGGGCTTACCGGCCGCGGGCGCCGCGGGGGCGCCCTGGCCGTTTCCCTGCGGGCCCGGAGACGACTTCTGCGCCGGTCGCTCGGGCTTCCCCGGCTTCGCGGGCGTCCCCGCCGCCCCCGGCCGCTTGTCGGCGGCCGAGGGCGGCGAAGACTGCTGCTTGCCGTCGCCGGGCTCGTGGGGAGTGCTCAACTAGGACTCCTTCGCTCCATCGGAACCCGCAGCACCTGCAGCGCCCTCCTCGGGTTCGTCCGCGTTGCGTGCGATCGCCAGCAGGGTGTCGCCCTCGCCGAGGTTCATCAACCGCACGCCCTTCGTCTGGCGGCCGGCCTTGCGAACCTGCTTGGCCGCGGTCCGAATGACACCGCCGCCCGACGTGATCGCGTACAGCTCGTCGTCGTCGTCGACGATGACCGCACCGACCAGGGTGCCACGTTTCGGGTCGTACTGGATGGTGAGAACACCCTTTCCACCGCGACCCTGTGCGACGTAGTCCTCGATGGGGGTGCGCTTGGCGTAACCGCCCGACGTCGCCACCAGCAGGTACGTGCCCTCACGAACCACATTGAGCGACAGCAGTTCGTCGTCCTGGTTGAACCGCATGCCCTGCACGCCGGACGTGGCGCGGCCCATCGGTCGCAACGCCTCGTCGGTCGCGGCGAAGCGGATCGACTGGCCCTTGGCGGAGACGAGCAGCAGGTCGTCGTCCGACGAGCACAGCACGGCACCCACCAGCTCGTCCTCGTCGCGCAGGTTGATCGCGACGATGCCGCCGCTGCGGTTGGAGTCGAAGTCGGCGAGCCGGGACTTCTTCACCAGGCCGTTGCGGGTGGCCAGCACCAGGTAGGGCGCGTCCTCGTACGACTTGATGTGGATGATGCTCTGGATCTTCTCGTCCGGCTGGAACGCCAACAGGTTCGCCACGTGCTGACCGCGCGCGGTGCGGTTGGCCTCGGGCAGCTCGTACGCCTTGGCCCGGTACACCCGGCCCTTGGTGGTGAAGAACAGCAGCCAGTCGTGGGTGGAGCAGACGAAGAAGTTCTTGACGATGTCTTCCTGCTTGAGCTCCGCGCCCTTGACGCCCTTGCCGCCGCGCTTCTGCGACCGGTACAGATCGGTCCGGGTCCGCTTGGCGTAGCCGGTCTCGGTGATCGTGACGACCACGTCCTCGCGGGCGATGAGGTCCTCGTCGGTGACGTCGCCGTCGGCGGCGATGATCCGGGTGCGGCGGTCGTCGCCGTACTTCTCGACGATCTCGGACAGCTCGTCCTTGACGATCTGACGCTGCCGCTCGGGCTTCTCGAGGATGTCCTTGAGATCGGCGATCTCGCGCTCGATCTCGGCCAACTCGTCGATGATCTTCTGGCGCTCGAGCGCGGCCAGGCGCCGCAGCTGCATCGCGAGGATCGCGTCGGCCTGGATCTCGTCGACGGTGAGCAGGTCCATCAGGCCGGTGCGTGCGACGTCGACGGTCTGCGACGAACGGATCAGCGCGATGACCTCGTCGAGGGCGTCGAGGGCCTTGACCAGGCCGCGCAGGATGTGGGCCCGCTCCTCGGCCTTGCGCAGCAGGTACCGGGTGCGCCGGATGATGACCTCGAGCTGATGCGCCACGTAGTAGCGGATCATCTGGTCCAGACGCAGGGTGCGCGGGACGCCGTCGACGATCGACAGCATGTTCGCGCCGAAGCTGGTCTGCAGCTGCGAGTGCTTGTAGAGGTTGTTGAGCACGACCTTCGCGACGGCGTCACGCTTGATGACGACGACGATGCGCATGCCCACGCGGTCGGACGACTGGTCCTCGATCTTGGAGATGCCGGCGATCTTGCCGTCGCGCACCTGCTCGGCGATCGAGGTGATCAGGTTGTCCGGGTTGACCTGGTACGGCAGCTCGGTGATGACGATCTGGGTGGAGCCGCGATCGGACTCCTCGATCTCGACGACACCGCGCATGCGGATCGACCCGCGTCCGGTGCGGTAGGCGTCCTGGATGCCCTGGCCGCCGACGATGAGGCCGGAGGTCGGGAAGTCCGGTCCCTTGACCCGTTCCATGACGGCCTCGAGGGTGGCTTCCTCGTCGGCCTCGTGGTTGTCGAGCGCCCAGTAGATGGCCTCGGCGACCTCGCGCAGGTTGTGCGGCGGGATGTTGGTGGCCATACCGACGGCGATGCCGCCGGAACCGTTGACGAGCAGGTTCGGGATCCGGCTCGGCAGGACCGTCGGCTCCTGCGTCTTGCCGTCGTAGTTCGGGACGAAATCGACTGTGTCGTGGTCGATCTCGCGGACCATCTCCATGGCCAGCGGCGTCATCCGGCACTCGGTGTAACGCATCGCGGCCGCGCCGTCGTTGCCGCGGGAACCGAAGTTGCCCTGGCCGTCGACGAGCGGGTAGCGCAGCGACCACGGCTGCGCCATGCGCACGAGGGTGTCGTAGATGGAGCTGTCGCCGTGCGGGTGGTAGTTACCCATGGTGTCGGCGACCGGGCGCGCGGACTTCACGTAGCCGCGGTCCGGACGGTAACCGTTGTCGTACATCGCGTACAGCACGCGGCGGTGCACAGGCTTGAGGCCGTCGCGCACGTCGGGCAGCGCGCGGCCCACGATCACGCTCATCGCGTAATCGATGTAGCTGGACTGCATCTCCTGCTGGATGTCGACCGGTTCGATCCGGTCGTGCGACGGTTCCTCGGGGGGCAACGTCGTGTCGGTCATGAGCTCGCTTTCTGGTGAAAAGTATTAGGCCGCTCCGCGGCCCGTGCGCCTTTTCGGTAGTCCCCACCACCGGAAAGGCGCACAGGCGCCGCAGGTGCCTACACGTCGAGGAAGCGGACGTCCTTGGCGTTGCGGGTGATGAAGCTGCGGCGCGCCTCGACGTCCTCGCCCATGAGCACGCTGAACAGCTCGTCCGCCGCGGCCGCGTCGTCGAGGGTGACCTGACGCAGGACACGCACGCTCGGATCCATGGTGGTCTCCCACAGTTCCTTGGCGTTCATCTCGCCCAGACCCTTGTAGCGCTGGATGCCGTCGTCCTTGTTGATCTTCTTGCCCGCGGCCAGACCGGCCTCGAGCAGACCGTCACGCTCACGGTCGGAGTACGCGAAGTCGGGGGCCGCGCCCTTCTGCCACTTGAGCTTGTAGAGCGGCGGCTGCGCCAGGTACACGTGACCCTGCTCGACGAGCGGACGCATGAACCGGAACAGCAGCGTGAGCAGCAGCGTCGCGATGTGCTGGCCGTCGACGTCGGCGTCGGCCATCAGCACGATCTTGTGGTAGCGCAGCTTGCTGATGTCGAACTCGTCGTGGATGCCGGTGCCGAACGCGGTGATGATCGACTGGACCTCGGCGTTCTTGAGGACGCGGTCGATGCGGGCCTTCTCGACGTTGATGATCTTGCCACGCAGCGGCAGGATCGCCTGGTACATCGAGTCGCGGCCGGACTTGGCCGAGCCACCTGCGGAGTCGCCCTCCACGATGTAGATCTCGCACTTGCTCGGGTCGTTGGAGCGGCAGTCGGCGAGCTTGCCGGGCAGGCCGCCGATGTCGGTGGCGCTCTTGCGGCGGACCAGTTCGCGGGCCTTGCGGGCCGCGGTGCGGGCCTGCGCCGACGACACTGCCTTGGTGACGATGGTCTTGGCGTCCGCGGGGTTCGCCTCGAACCAGTGCGCGATGTTCTCGTTGCAGGCCTTCTGCACGAACGACTTGACCTCGGTGTTGCCGAGCTTGGTCTTGGTCTGGCCCTCGAACTGCGGCTCGGCGACCTTCACGGAGATGATCGCGGCCAGGCCCTCGCGGATGTCGTCGCCGGTGAGCTCCGGATCCTTGTCCTTGACGAGCTTCTTGTCCTTCGCGTACTTCTTCACGACCGAGGTGAGCGCCGCGCGGAAGCCCTCCTCGTGGGTGCCGCCCTCGTGGGTGTTGATGGTGTTGGCGAAGGTGTGCACCGACTCCGAATAGCCGGAGTTCCACTGCATCGCGATCTCGAGCTCGTGGCCGGTGCCCTTGGCGGTGAAACCGACGACCGAGTTGTGGATCGCCTGCTTGGTGCGGTTGATGAACCGCACGTAGTCCTCGAGGCCGCCCGGGTAGTGGTAGACGCGGGACTTGACCTTCGGGGCCTTCGGCGCCGCGGCCTCCTCCTCGGTCTCGGTGGCCGTCTTGGGCGCCTCGGCCGTGACGGGGACGACGTCGTCGGTGACCTCGTCCTCGGCGACTCGCTCGTCCGTGAGGGTGATGGTGAGGCCCTTGTTGAGGAACGCCATCTCCTGCAGGCGGCGCGCGACCGTCTCGAAGTTGTAGGTGGTGGTCTCGAAGATCTCCGGATCCGCCCAGAACCGGACGGTGGTGCCGGTATCGGTCGTGGGCTCGCCCTGCACGAGCGGACCGGGCTTGGCGTGCTCGTAGGTCTGCGACCAGCGGTAACCGTCGACGTTGATGTCGACCTCGACCTTGGTCGACAGCGCGTTGACGACGGAGATGCCGACGCCGTGCAGACCGCCGGACACCGCGTAGGCGTCGGAGTCGAACTTGCCGCCCGCGTGCAGCTGGGTCATGACGACCTCGACGGTGGGGGCGCCCGAGGCGTGCATCGCGACCGGGATGCCACGACCGTCGTCGACGACCTGGATGCCACCGTCCTCGAGCATGGTCACCTCGACCTTGCTCGCGTAGCCGGCCATCGCCTCGTCGACCGAGTTGTCGACGACCTCCCAGATCAGGTGGTGCAGGCCGCGTTCACCGGTGGAACCGATGTACATACCGGGACGCTTGCGGACAGCTTCCAGTCCCTCGAGGACGGTGATGGAGGAAGCGCCGTATGTGTTGCTCTTGTCTGACTTCTGGGCAGCCACGGGTGGGTAGCTCTCCTTCTCCGTACTGTGCCGACACGGCTCTACACAGCGCTTCGAAAGAGGGTGGCCCTGGTTCTGGCAACCACGCACAACGAGGCACCGCGAGCGGTGTGTCGAGATTCGCCGCTAGTTACCCGACCATCTTACGTGTCCGCACCGACATACAAGGCACCTAACACAGCCCTGATTGCCTCACAGACGAATTTTCTCGGCCCCGGAAGGGTGAAACCCTACGCGGAACCGGCCGCCTCACCCTCCGGTGCAGTCCCGGCGCGGAGATCGTCCACGAACGCCGCCGTCAGCCGCGCGACGTCGCGGCCGTGGGAGATCGGTGACCAGTGCCCCGCGGGCAGCTCGCTGCGGCGCAGGTCGGAAACCCACCGTTCGGTGTCCTCGTACCCGACCGGGCGGACCGCGAGATCACGCCGGTTGAGGATCAGCTGGACGGGGACGTCGGTGCGGCGCTCGCGCGGGCTGCGCAGCCGCGGCCGGATGTTGGCCCGGTAGCGCTTGAGGCCGGTGATCATGTCCGCACGCAACGTCGGCGCGGGTTGCACGAGCGCCGGGTCCAAGCGGTCGAAGAACTTCAGGAAGGTCGGCCAGATCCGCCACAGCCCCAGACGGAACGGCAGCGTGCCGACGACGGGGATCTGGAACAGCACCGTGTAGCCCGACGCCACCGCCTGGGCGAGCGGGCCGGCGGGACGTCGCTGCGCGAGCCGGCGCCGCATCCACGCCCCGAGGTGGTCGAGGTTCGGTCCCGAGATCGACGTGTACGACGCGATCCGCTCCCCCGCGCCGGGCTCACACACCGCCTCCCACGTCTCCACCGCGCCCCAGTCGTGCGCGAGCACGTGCACCGGGACGTCGGGGCTGACCGCGTCGATCACCGCGAACAGGTCGCGCGCCAGTTCGGGCAGCGCGTAGGCCGACACCGGGGCCGGGGAGGTGCTGGCGCCCGCCCCGCGGGTGTCGTAGCTGACGATCCGGAACCGGTCCGCCAGGTGCGGGATCACGTGCCGCCACAGGTCGTGGGTGTCGGGCCAGCCGTGCACCAGCACCAGGGTCTCGCCGGCCGGGTTGCCCTGCTCGTACACCGCGAGCCGGACGTCGTCGCGCGCGACGATCCGCGGTTCTGGATGCGCACTCATGGAAGTTCCTTCCGGTCAACCGTTTTCAGAGATCGAGGATCAGTCGGCCACCGTCGGCCCGGGAGACGCAGATCAGCATGTGGTCCTCCCGTTCCTGGGGTGTGAGCCGGTTCTCGCGGTGGTCCGGTGTGCCGGACAGCACCCGCACCTTGCAGGTACCGCAGAAGCCCTGCCGGCACGAGTACCCGACGCCGGGTTGCCGCTCCCGGATCACCTCGAGCGCGGACTCGTCGGCGGGCACCGCGAGCACCTCGCCGGTGCTCACCAACTGGACCTCGAACGGTGCCCCGCCGAGCACCGGCGGCGGCCCGAACCGCTCGAAGTGCAGTGCGACGGCGTCGGTGTCGGCGAAGCCGGTACGGACGGCGTCGAGCATCGGAGTGGGACCGCAGCAGTACACCGCGCCGCCGGCCGGCGCGCGGCCGAGCAGGTCGGCGGCACCGGGCAGGCCGAACTCGTCGTCGGGCCGGACGAACACCCGTTCGGCTTCCCACGTCGCGATCTCGTCCAGGAACGGCATCGATTCCCGGGATCGTCCGGAATACACGAAATGCCAATCCATTCCGGCGGCACGGGCCGCACGCACCATCGCGACGATCGGGGTGATGCCGATGCCGCCGGCGACGAACAGCGCGCTGCCCGCGGGCACGAAGGGGAAACCGTTGCGGGGACCGCGGACGGTGACGGTGGTGCCCGGTGCCAGCCCGTGCATCTCGATCGAGCCACCGCCGCCGTCCGGTATGGAGCGCACTGCGATCCGGTAGTGGCGCCGATCGGCGGGGTCACCGCACAGCGAGTACTGGCGACGGCGCCCGGACGGCAGATGGAAGTCGAGGTGACACCCGGGCTGCCACGCGGGCAGTTCCCCGCCGTCGACCGCGGCGAACGTCAACGCCGCGACGTTCTCGTCCTCCGCGACGATCGTGCGTTCGGTGACGATCAGTGTCATCGCGGTGTCCGGGTTGTGACCGGCGACGACCGGGTCGTAGTCGTACGCCGTGAGCACCCGCAGGTACTTGTCGGCGACGGCCTCGACGATCGTCATCGCGCGATCGGGCCGGTCGCGCCCCTGCAAATCGGCCGGGGGCGCCGGCCGCGTCAGTTCCTCCCGGCGCGTGACCAGGTCGCGGACGCGGGGCAGCCTCACCGGGCCGCCGCCCGGGCCGCGGGCGACGAGGCCAGGTACGCCACCGCCTGCGCCGTCGACCCCTCCTTGCCGGGGAGGTAGTCGCGCCGGAAGTATGTCGACATGCGCTTGCCCAATTCCATTGCAGTGGGCAGGGTTCCGCGTTGGCCGGCGGCACGGAAGTCGGAGTAGTGCGGACGCCGCCGGCTGGGCGCCCAGTTCCGCAGTTCGGGATCGTTGCGCATCAGGAAGCGGGTGCCGCGCACCCACAGCCACACGATCATCGGCGTCACGATCAGCTGGGTGCGGATCCGCCGCGACTCGCGCTTGTCGAAGTACCGCATGACGTCGTACGCGACACTGCGGTGCTCCACCTCCTCGGCGCCGTGCCAGCGCAGCAGGTCCAGCATGGTCGGATGGATGCCGGCGCGGTCGAGGCCGTCGGCGTTGAGGACCCAGTCGCCGAGGAAGGCGGTGATGTGCTCGACGGCGGCGATGATCGCGAGCCGCTCGATCAGGTGATTCTGCGCGCGTCGACCGGAGAGAGGCTTGGGACCCAGCAACTTTCGGAACGCCCAGTGCATCTGGTCGGTGTACGGCGTGGGGTCGAGTCCGTTGGACTTCAAGTGCTCGAGGACGCCGGTGTGGGCGCCCGCGTGCATCGCCTCCTGGCCGATGAACCCGACGACGTCCTCGCGCAGCTTCTCGTCCTCGATCAGCGGCAGCGCCTCCTTGTAGGTGGCGACGAACCATTCCTCCCCGGCGGGCAGCAACAGGTGCAGGACGTTGAGGACGTGCGTGGTGAACGGATCGCCCGGCATCCAGTGCATCGGCAGGTCCGACCAGTCGAATTCGACGTCCCGGGCCTGCAACAGGATGTGATCCGGTTCGATCCCGGTGGGGCGCGCTGTGGAGGTGACCGACATGACTGCTCCAGCTACTCGTGTAGGCCGGACCCGCCTCGAGCCGGCGGCGTCGTGACCCAGTTCACTCGACGAAGTAGCCGTAAATGTAACACCCGGTAATAGGTAAATCCAGGGGTCAGCCGTACGTGTCCCGTGGGCCCCGGCCCGAGATGTGCCGTTCGCCCTTGCGCCAGCTCGGCGCGGTGGGGCCGGTGATGCGCAGCGACTTCACGACGCCGTGCCCCACCGCCGCCGCGATCTTCGCGAGGATCTGCGCCTGCATCATCCGCAGCTGCGTCGCCCACGCGGTGGACTCCGCCGACACGCTGAGCACACCGTCCCGCAGCCCCGTCGGCTCGGCGTGCGACGCGATGTCCGGGCCGACGACATCGGCCCAGCGGCCCAGCACCGTGCCCTCCGACACCTGCGTCGACCAGCCGCGCTGCTTCGACACCGCGCTCACCAGGGCACCGAACGGCTGCGGGTCCCGGTCGTCCGGTCCGGCACCCGACCAGGAACGCCGACGCGACCGCAGCGCGCGGACCCCGCCGCGCGGAGACTTCCTCCCCTGTCCCACCGCCTTGCCGTTCGCCTTCGCCGCCGCGCGGGCCTCCTCGAGCGCCCGCCGGGCGAGGTCGACGCCCTTGAGTTCGGGCTCCGGCTGCGACTCGGACTGTTCGCCGGTCATCGGTCTCCTCCCGTCGTGCTGATTCGGCCGAGAGCGGTGAGCTGCGAGAGCCGCCCCCGCTCGGTGTCGTGCGCCTCGACGCCGAAGCGCGTCGCCGACAGCTCGGCCGGCACGTCCTCGGCGACCGCCGCGGTGATGAGGACCTGTTCGGCCTGGGCCGCCACGCCCGCGAGAGCGGCCCGGCGCTTGCGGTCCAGTTCGGCGAACACGTCGTCGAGCATCAGGACCGGGTCGCTGCCGTCGTCCCGCAGCAGGAAGAACGCCCCCAACCGCATCGACAGCGCAAACGACCACGATTCACCGTGACTGGCAAAGCCTTTTGCGGGCTGATCGCCGAGGATCAGTTCCAGGTCGTCGCGGTGCGGGCCCACCAGGCACACTCCGCGTTCGATCTCGCGCTGCCGCATCTCCGACAGCTCGTTCAGGAAGCTCACTTCCAGCAACTCGACGTCGTCGGGATCGGGTTCCCTTGTCGGGTCGAGCAATTCGGGCGGTAGCGAGGTTCCGAGGCTGCTCTTGTAGCGCACCGAGGCCGGACGTGACTCCGGCGCCAGCGACCGGTAGGAGGCCACCAGGTGCGGCGCCAGGTCGTGCACCAACCGCAGCCGCGACGCGAGCAGTTGCGCTCCGTGTGCCGCCAGGTGACCGTCCCAGATATCCAGGGTGGCAAGAGCACTCGCGCCATCCGACGATCGGGCGCCGCGCCGGAGCGCTCCGCCTGCCGTCTTGAGCAGCGCCGAGCGCTGCCGCAGCACCTTGTCGTAGTCGGCTCGGACCCCGGCCATCCGCGGACGCCGTGCGGTGAGCAGTTCGTCGAGGAAGCGCCGCCGGTCTCCGGGGTCCCCCCGCACCAGCGACAGGTCCTCGGGTGCGAACAACACGGTCTGCAGGATCCCGACGATCTCCCGCGGCCGCCGCGCCGGGGACTGGTTGATCCTGGCGCGGTTGGCCCTTCCGTCGTTGATCTCGATGTCGATGCCCAGTTCGCGCCCGTGGTTGGCGATCAGCGCGCCCGCGTAGGCCTGCGGGGCGCCCGCCCGGATCAGCGGCGCATCGCTGGAGACCCGGTGCGACGACAACGTCGACAGATAGCCGAGGGCTTCGAGCAGATTGGTCTTGCCGTGGCCGTTGCGTCCGACGAAGACGGTGCACCCGGGCTCGAGATCGACGGTGACGGCGTCCCACGAGCGGAAGTCGCGGAGGGAGAACTTGCGGACGAACACTAGGTTCCCGACTGTCCGGACGGCGGGACGACGCCGGATTGCCCGGCCGGCCGGACGGCGTGCCCGCCGAACTGGTTGCGCAGTGCCGAAACGGCCTTCATCGCGGGTGAATCGGCCTGACGCGAGGCGAACCGCGCGAACAGGGCAGCGGAGATCACCGGGGCGGGCACCGCGTGGTCCAGTGCTTCCTGCACCGTCCACCGGCCCTCGCCGGAATCCTCGGTGTAACCGGAGATCTCGGCGAATTCCGGATCCTCGGCGAGCGCCTTCGCCAACAGCTCGAGCAGCCACGAGCGCACCACGGTGCCGTGCGTCCACGCCTGCAGGACGCCCTGCACGTCGGTGACGAGGTCCTCGGCCTCGAGCAGTTCGTAGCCCTCGGCGTACGCCTGCATCAGCCCGTATTCGACACCGTTGTGCACCATCTTGGCGTAATGTCCGGCGCCGACCGGTCCGGCGTGCACGAATCCGCCGGCACGCTCGCCCTCGGGACACAGGGCGTCGAAGATCGGCATCGCCCGCGCGACGTCGGCCTCCGCGCCGCCCACCATCAGTCCGTAACCCTCCGTGAGACCCCAGATGCCTCCGGAGACACCGCAATCGAGGTAGCCGATGCCCCGGCCGCCGAGGAGGTCGGCGTGGCCGCGGTCGTCCGTGTAGCGGGAATTGCCACCGTCGATCACCAGGTCACCGGGCTCGAGCACGGACGCCAGCTCGCTGATCGTGCTGCGGGTGATCTCACCCGCCGGCACCATGACCCACATCACCCGGGGCGCCGTGAGCGCAGTCGCCAGGTCCGCGAGGGAGGGCACGTCGGTGACCTCGGGCCGCGGATCGAAGCCCACCACCTCGTGGCCGCGTTCGCGCAGCCGGGTGCGCATGTTGAAACCCATCTTGCCGAGTCCGACCAGTCCGAGCTGCATCCTGGGATGTCCCTCCGCTAGTTGGTGATTCGAGCTGGGCTCCGTTTCCCGAAGGCGCCGGCCGCGGGCGTTGATCAGCCCGGGAGCCGCACCGGCATCAGCAGGTAGATGTAGTCGCTCTCGGGGGCCGCGAAGGTCCCGGACTCGCCGCGCTCGAGCTCTTCCTCGCCGGCCGGACGCAGCACCGCGGGACGGCTCGGGGTGGTGAAGCCGAAGGTGACGCGCTCGGAGTGCAGCGAGTTGAGACCGTCGATGAGGTAGCCGGGGTTGAACGCGATGACCAGCGGCTCGCCCTGGAAATCGGCCTCGAGCGCCTCCTCGGCCCGACCGGCGTCGTCGCCGCCCGCGGACAGGACCAGGCCCTCGCTGTTGAACTCGAGCCGCACCTGGGCACCGCGCTCGGCGACGAGAGCCACACGCTTGATCGCGTCGACCAGCGGGGCGACCGTCACCGTGGCCATCGCGGTGTGCTCGGCCGGCAGCAGCTGACGGAACTTGGGGAACTCGGCGTCGAGCAGGCGGGTGGTGGTGCGACGGCCGTCGGCGACGATGCCGAGCATGCCCTCGGTGCCGACCGACGCACCGGCGCCGAGCGCCAGCTCGACCGGGGACAGGGTGTTGCCGCCGAGGGTCTTCGCGGACTCCGACAGCGTGCGGGCCGGCACCAGCACCGCGGCCGTGACGTCGCCGGCGGTGGGCATCCATTCGAGCTTGCGGACCGCGAGGCGGAATCGGTCGGTGGCCGCGAGGACGACGTCGGTGCCCTCGATCTCGACGCGGATGCCGGTGAGCATCGGCAGGGTGTCGTCCTTGCCGGCAGCGACGGCGACCTGGCTGACGGCCTCGGAGAACAGGTCCACCGGCAGTGAACCGGTCTGCTGCGGCAGCGTCGGCAGCTGCGGGTAGTCCTCGACCGGCATCGTGGGCAGGGAGAACTTGGCGCTACCGCAGGCGATGAGCACCCGGGTGCCGTCCACGGTGACGTCGACCGGCTTGTTGGGCAGCGCGCGGGTGATGTCGGCGAGCAGCTTGCCGGACACCAGGACCTGGCCGGTGGTCGTGACCTCCGCGGAGACCCGAACCTGGGCAGAGACCTCGTAGTCGAAGCCGGAGACCGTCAGTCCCTGCTCGTCCGCACCCAGCAGCACACCGCCGAGGACGGGGACGGGCGGCCGGGACGGCAGGCTGCGCGCGACCCAGGCGACGGAGTCGGCGAAGTCCTCCCGAGCAACGCGAAACTTCATACTTCCAAGCTCCATCGCTCGGGTGTTCCTCTCGGTAGGCGCGGACGGTCGGCGGCCGCAGTGCACACGGCTGCGCTAGCAGTCTGACACAGCGGACAGGGGACACCGTAAGCGTTCGGACGCCATGTTGGAAAGCGGACGAACGCGTCTCGAGACACCTCGAGGCGGGGTGTGAACAGGAGGCCTGGGCCGAGATGTTCACAGGTCCTGTTTTAGAAGAACTTCTCTCGAGAAGACTTCAATCACAGTAATAGGCACTGTGGAATCTGTGGATGAACGCTCGAAGCCCCAGGTCCGGCTTCCTCGAGGCGTGGGGACTTCTCGAGGACGTACTCGAGGATGAATCGAGGGACGTTGTGGACACCTCGAGGATGTCCGGAACTGTCCCACGGTTCTCCACAGCGATTACACCTTATACACATACCTATCCACAGGTGTTAATCCTTTGGGTTTCGTGTCTCGAGTCACCCCTGGAAACACGACGTCCGCACGGCGTGAACCGTGCGGACGCGGGGTGTGCGGGGCGACCGGCCGTCAACTCTTGGAGCGCTGCTTGATCCGGGCGGTGAGCTCCTGGACCTGGTCGTACACCTTGCGGCGCTCGGTCATCTCCTTGCGGATCTTCTTGTCCGCGTACATGACCGTGGTGTGGTCGCGGCCGAACGTCTGCCCGATCTTGGGCAGCGACAGGTCCGTCAGCTCGCGGCACAGGTACATCGCGATCTGACGGGCCTGCGCCAGCGGCCGGGCCTTGCCGGGGCCGCACAGGTCGTCGATCGAGGTGTTGAAGTACTCCGCGGTGACGGCCATGATCGTCGCCGCGTTGATCTCGAGCGCTGCCGAATCGGGCATCAGGTCCCGCAGCACTACCTCGGCGAGCTTGAGGTCGAGCGCCTGGCGGTTCAGCGACGCGAACGCCGTCACCCGGATCAGCGCACCCTCGAGTTCGCGGATGTTGCGTTCGATGCGGCTGGCGATCAACTCGAGGACGTCGTGCGGGACGTCCAACCGATCCATCCGTGCCTTCTTCGACAGGATGGCGATCCGCGTCTCCAGTTCGGGCGGCTGGACGTCGGTGATCAGCCCCCACTCGAACCGCGTCCGCAGCCGCTCCTCGAGCGTCGCCAACTGCTTGGGTGGACGGTCCGACGACACCACGATCTGCTTGTTCGCGTTGTGCAGGGTGTTGAAGGTGTGGAAGAACTCTTCCTGGATACCTTCCTTGCCCTCGATGAACTGGATGTCGTCGACCAGCAGGATGTCGGTCTCGCGGTACCGCCGCTTGAAGGCGACCTTGCGGTCGTCACGAAGACTGTTGATGAAGTCGTTCGTGAACTCCTCGGTGGAGACGTACTTCACCCGCAGTCCCGGGAACAGGCGCTGGGCGTAGTGGCCGGCGGCGTGCAGGAGATGTGTCTTGCCGAGGCCGGAGGCACCCCAGATGAACAGCGGGTTGTAGGCGCGGGCCGGGGCCTCCGCGATCGCGACCGCGGCTGCGTGGGCGAACCGGTTGGACGCGCCGATGACGAACGTGTCGAACGTGTACTTCGCGTTCAGGCTGTTGCCGCCGGTCGCGCTCGTCGAGGGACCGGTCGGCGGCTTCGTGAAGTACGACGGCCACGACTCGTGGACGCTCGCGAGCGCCTCCCGGTCGTCGTCGACTTCCTCGTGTTCGGCCAGGTCGACGGCCACGGACTCGCTCATCGTGAGGTGCCTGCGGCGTGCGGACGCCCCGTCGGGGTAACTCGAGTCCGCGAAGTCGAGTGCGGCTCCGCGGTCGGTCTCGTCCGCAGGCGCGGCGTCGCCGGAGTCCTCGCCACGATCCTCGGACGGTGCGGCGATCCGAACCCCGAGCCCCTCGACCTTCTGGCCGAGATGACGGTTGAGGGCCCGCAGTATCGGCTCCCGCAGGTCGCGTTCGATCGCTTCCTGAGCGAGAGGCGACGGGACCGACAGCAGCGCGAAGCCCTGCGCATAGGTCAGCGGTCGAACGAGGGCGAGCCAGGCCTTCTGCGCTTTCGTCAGCTTGGGGCTGTCGGATGCGTCGGAGGTCAGTTCGGCAACGACGTCGCGCCAGACATTCGCCAAGGCGTTCGGATCGTCGTTCAC